>NZ_CM155280.1:3027500-7485652 GCF_056680395.1 Pseudomonas sp. ASL4
TAACCGAATAGGGGAGGCGTAGCGAAAGCGAGTCTTAATAGGGCGTCTAGTCGCTGGGAATAGACCCGAAACCGGGCGATCTATCCATGGGCAGGTTGAAGGTTGGGTAACACTAACTGGAGGACCGAACCGACTACCGTTGAAAAGTTAGCGGATGACCTGTGGATCGGAGTGAAAGGCTAATCAAGCTCGGAGATAGCTGGTTCTCCTCGAAAGCTATTTAGGTAGCGCCTCATGTATCACTGTAGGGGGTAGAGCACTGTTTCGGCTAGGGGGTCATCCCGACTTACCAAACCGATGCAAACTCCGAATACCTACAAGTGCCGAGCATGGGAGACACACGGCGGGTGCTAACGTCCGTCGTGAAAAGGGAAACAACCCAGACCGTCAGCTAAGGTCCCAAAGTTATGGTTAAGTGGGAAACGATGTGGGAAGGCTTAGACAGCTAGGAGGTTGGCTTAGAAGCAGCCACCCTTTAAAGAAAGCGTAATAGCTCACTAGTCGAGTCGGCCTGCGCGGAAGATGTAACGGGGCTCAAACCATACACCGAAGCTACGGGTATCACTTAGGTGATGCGGTAGAGGAGCGTTCTGTAAGCCTGTGAAGGTGAGTTGAGAAGCTTGCTGGAGGTATCAGAAGTGCGAATGCTGACATGAGTAACGACAATGGGTGTGAAAAACACCCACGCCGAAAGACCAAGGTTTCCTGCGCAACGTTAATCGACGCAGGGTTAGTCGGTCCCTAAGGCGAGGCTGAAAAGCGTAGTCGATGGAAAACAGGTTAATATTCCTGTACTTCTGGTTATTGCGATGGAGGGACGGAGAAGGCTAGGCCAGCTTGGCGTTGGTTGTCCAAGTTTAAGGTGGTAGGCTGGAATCTTAGGTAAATCCGGGATTCTAAGGCCGAGAGCTGATGACGAGTGTTCTTTTAGAACACGAAGTGGTTGATGCCATGCTTCCAAGAAAAGCTTCTAAGCTTCAGGTAACCAGGAACCGTACCCCAAACCGACACAGGTGGTTGGGTAGAGAATACCAAGGCGCTTGAGAGAACTCGGGTGAAGGAACTAGGCAAAATGGCACCGTAACTTCGGGAGAAGGTGCGCCGGTGAGGGTGAAGCATTTACTGCGTAAGCCCATGCCGGTCGAAGATACCAGGCCGCTGCGACTGTTTATTAAAAACACAGCACTCTGCAAACACGAAAGTGGACGTATAGGGTGTGACGCCTGCCCGGTGCCGGAAGGTTAATTGATGGGGTTAGCTAACGCGAAGCTCTTGATCGAAGCCCCGGTAAACGGCGGCCGTAACTATAACGGTCCTAAGGTAGCGAAATTCCTTGTCGGGTAAGTTCCGACCTGCACGAATGGCGTAACGATGGCGGCGCTGTCTCCACCCGAGACTCAGTGAAATTGAAATCGCTGTGAAGATGCAGTGTATCCGCGGCTAGACGGAAAGACCCCGTGAACCTTTACTATAGCTTTGCACTGGACTTTGAATTTGCTTGTGTAGGATAGGTGGGAGGCTTTGAAGCGTGGACGCCAGTTCGCGTGGAGCCAACCTTGAAATACCACCCTGGCAACTTTGAGGTTCTAACTCAGGTCCGTTATCCGGATCGAGGACAGTGTATGGTGGGTAGTTTGACTGGGGCGGTCTCCTCCTAAAGAGTAACGGAGGAGTACGAAGGTGCGCTCAGACCGGTCGGAAATCGGTCGTAGAGTATAAAGGCAAAAGCGCGCTTGACTGCGAGACAGACACGTCGAGCAGGTACGAAAGTAGGTCTTAGTGATCCGGTGGTTCTGTATGGAAGGGCCATCGCTCAACGGATAAAAGGTACTCCGGGGATAACAGGCTGATACCGCCCAAGAGTTCATATCGACGGCGGTGTTTGGCACCTCGATGTCGGCTCATCACATCCTGGGGCTGAAGCCGGTCCCAAGGGTATGGCTGTTCGCCATTTAAAGTGGTACGCGAGCTGGGTTTAGAACGTCGTGAGACAGTTCGGTCCCTATCTGCCGTGGACGTTTGAGATTTGAGAGGGGCTGCTCCTAGTACGAGAGGACCGGAGTGGACGAACCTCTGGTGTTCCGGTTGTCACGCCAGTGGCATTGCCGGGTAGCTATGTTCGGAATAGATAACCGCTGAAAGCATCTAAGCGGGAAACTAGCCTCAAGATGAGATCTCACTGGGACCTTGAGTCCCCTGAAGGGCCGTCGAAGACTACGACGTTGATAGGTTGGGTGTGTAAGCGCTGTGAGGCGTTGAGCTAACCAATACTAATTGCCCGTGAGGCTTGACCATATAACACCCAAGCAATTTGCTTGCTTCGAGCTGAAAAGCGAAAGAGCACCAGATTGCGGTGTGTGAAGACGAAACGAACCGAAAGTTCGAGACACTCACAAAACACCGAGATCTATCACATACCCATTCGCTGGAGCGTAATCCGTAAGGAGAACGACCTGGCTACCGAATTTCTTGACGACCATAGAGCATTGGAACCACCTGATCCCATCCCGAACTCAGTAGTGAAACGATGCATCGCCGATGGTAGTGTGGGGTTTCCCCATGTGAGAGTAGGTCATCGTCAAGATTAAATTCCGAAACCCCTATCTGCGTATGCAGGTAGGGGTTTTGTTTTGCCTGCAGGAAAGTGCTCAAACGAAAAAGGGACAGCCCCATGGCTATCCCTGGCTCCAGCCGCATCGTCAGTGAAACATCGGCAGAACGTGTTCCGCGATCTCCTCAATAACCTCCGCCACCGGCCGTTCACTACGACGCATATGCAGGCCAACATGCTGCACACCTGCATCACGCAAGGCCTGAAGTTCATCGATCAATGCCAGCCGCCCGCAACTGCCGCCGAAGCGCACACGTCGCATCGGCGCATGGGGATTGGCTACCAAATCCAGATGAACAAAGCTGATGTAAGGTTTATCGCCACCGACCTCTCGCCACAGCCCCACTCGACGACGATGCTCATCCGGAGTGCCCGGGTAAGCGAGCCAGCCGTCCATGTGCTGGCCAATCCATGCCGGCGACTGTTGACCAAGCCCCGCTACCAGCAATGGTACCGGCTGATCGCGCTCCGGCAGCAGGCGAGCGCCTTCAGGCAGCCGCCCTTCACCTTGGTTACGCAACAACTCAACCGTATTGCGAAAGATCTCTGCGCGCTGAGCGTAATCCACACCAAACAATGGATACTCCATCGGACGATCACCGCTGGCCACGCCAAGCAAAAGCCGTCCGTCACTAAGCTCGTCGATACTATTGGCAGCCTTGAGTGTCAGCCAGGGTTGACGCAACGGCAGTACCACCGCAGCCGTGCCCAGCATAATGTTGTCGGTGATCCCCGCCAGGTAGCCAAGGTAGGAAAATGTTTCGAATACCTGTGCGGCATCGCCGAAGTTGGGGTCGTAAACCGGTACATCGCGAACCCAAAGGGCGCGAAACCCAGATTGGTCGGCCAAACGAGCCATTGCCGTATGCTGTTTCAGGTCCGGAACTCCAAAAGGCCTGTCCTCGGCCAGTCTCAACCGTTGGCCATCACTGGACCAGTCGTTATCCAGCGGCAATTCAAGCCCGATAGAAAACCCATTCGAACCCAGTAATCGTTGAAAACGCGAGTGCATGAAAAACTCCAAAGGGAATGACATGCACCCAGTATCCACAGGCCCATCTGCAAGAAAAATGCAGGAATGGGAATATCAATCTTGAGTAAAACGCACGAATTCACCTTGATCCCCAACACGTCCGACCGTCGTTTTGGCCCTCAAGGACAACCGTTCGAGGAAATCGCGCTAAAGTGCTGGCGTCATTTTTGGTATGGTGCAGCTCGTTTTTTAACGGACTGATTACAACGCTGAGGATCGGCACCCCCTTCATCGTCAAGAGCTGCTGCAGAAATGCCTGAACCGATACCCATCAAGGATCACGAAAAAGAGACGCGCCTGGTCAATAAAAGACTGATGGCCTGCGCCTTGTTTGTGGTCGCCATCACCTGCGCACTGGTGGTGCGCATGTACGTTCTGCAAGTGGTTGAGTTCGACTACCACTCGACCATCTCCGAAAACAACCGCGTCCACGTTTTGCCGATCACCCCGACGAGAGGGCTGATCTATGACCGCAATGGCGTGATCCTGGCGGACAATCGGCCCAGCTTTAACCTGACCATCACCCGCGAACGCGCCTCCGACGTCAAAGGCGAGTTGGATGAGGTGGTCAACCTCCTGCATTTGCCAGCCGAAGACCGCACGTTGTTCGACAAGGCGATGAAGCAGGCACGGCATCCGTTCGTGCCGGTAACCTTGTTCTACGAGCTCACCGAAGAGCAGATCGCCGTACTCGCGGTTAACGAGTTCCGCCTACCGGGGCTTGATGTCGAGCCTCAGTTCGTCCGTCATTATCCGTTGGGCGTGCACTTCGCCCACTCGATCGGTTACGTCGGTCGCATCAACGAGAAAGAGTCCAAGGCTCTGGACGGGGTGGAATACCGTGGCACCCAATCCATCGGCAAGACCGGTATCGAAAAATTCTACGAGTCCGAGCTGCACGGCCACGTCGGTTATGAAGAAGTCGAAACCAACGCTCAAGGCCGCGTGCTGCGAGTGCTTAAGCACACCGACCCGACGCCAGGCAAGAACATCGTTCTAAGTCTGGACGTCAAGCTTCAAGAAGCCGCCGAGGATGCCTTGGGTGACCGTCGTGGCTCAGTGGTCGCGCTCGATCCGTCGACTGGCGAAGTGCTGGCCATGGTCAGCAAGCCAAGCTTCGATCCGAACATGTTCGTGACCGGCATCAGCTTCAAGGAGTACGCGGCGCTGCACGATTCCATCGACCGGCCACTGTTCAACCGCGTCCTGCGTGGCCTCTATGCCCCCGGCTCAACCATCAAGCCAGAAGTGGCGATTGCCGGCCTCGACGCTGGTGTGGTCACCCCGCAAACCCGCGTTTTCGATCCTGGTTACTACCAACTGCCAGATTTCGATCACAAGTACCGCAACTGGAACCACAGCGGCGACGGTTGGGTAGACATGGACGCAGCGATCATGCGTTCCAACGACACCTACTTCTACGATCTGGCGCACAAGCTGGGCATCGATCGACTACACGACTACATGGCCATGTTCGGGCTGGGTGAGAAGGTGTCCCTGGACATGTTCGAAGAGTCTGCCGGTCTGATGCCATCTCAAGCCTGGAAGCGCGCCACACGCCGTCAGCCATGGTTTCCCGGCGAAACCGTGATTCTCGGCATCGGCCAGGGCTACATGCAGGTCACACCGTTGCAGTTAGCCCAAGCCACCGCGCTGATCGCCAACAAAGGCGTTTGGAACCGACCGCACCTGGCCAAGACTGTCGACGGCGTAGCCCCAGTGGATGCGAACCCGATGCCGAATATCCTGCTCAAGGATCCGCGTGACTGGGAACAGGTCAACCACGGTATGCAAATGGTGATGCACGACCCTCGCGGCATTGCCCGAGCGGCCGCGGTGGGGGCTCAGTACCGAATCGCCGGCAAGAGTGGTACCGCGCAAGTGGTGGCGATCAAGCAAGGTGAGCGTTACAACCGGGCGAAAACCCTGGAACGTAACCGCGATAACGCCTTGTTCGTCGGTTTCGCGCCGGCCGAACATCCGAAGATTGTGATCTCGGTGATGATCGAAAACGGCGAGGCCGGTGGTCGTGTGGCCGGTCCTGTGGTGCGGCAGATCATGGACGCCTGGCTGCTCGATCAGGACGGCCATCTCAAGCCGCAGTACGCCACGCCCGCCAAACCGCCGGGCGATCCTCACGTCTAAGCGATCAAGGCTTCACAGCACAGGCTCACGGATGCTGAGCATGTGCTGGAAGCTTTCCAGGAACACCGTTTCTGCCTGAGTCATCTTCTGCTCGCGATTCCACAGCAACTGGATATCGAAATCCACCACCCCTTCTTCCGGCGGTAAACGCCAGAGCAATCCTTGCTCCACATCCCGCCGCACCAAATGCACCGGCAAACAACCAATCCCAAACCCTGCGCAGATCAGACGGTAAATCTCTTCGAAGCTGGTGGATGATGCGACGATCTTCCCGGTAAAACCTTGTTCGTCGCGAAACAGCGTCAACGGCGAAAGATTGCCCCCTAACTGGTCACTGGTAAAACTCACGAAATTCTCCGCCGCGAGCTGTTCCAGGGTCAGGTTCTCCTGCCCGAACAGCCGATGACGCTGGCCGCAAAAGTACGCGTAACGCTCGCGAAACAGCACCCGCTGTTCCAGCCGTGGCTGTGGCAAACGGCACAGGCCGACGCCAATGGTCGCGGTCTTTTGCAGCAATGAACTGATGATATTCGAGCTACCCATCACCTCGACTTCCAGCTCGATTTTCGGGTGGGTCTCATGGAAGTCAGCAAGGAATTCATCGTAGTGCCGCGCCTGCACACCGCTGACGGTGAGGATGCGGATCTTGCCCACCACATCGTCATGACGACTTTCGACCACGGTGCCCAAGCGGGAAATATCACCGTAGATATCCGCCGCAATGCGCAGGACTTCTTCGCCAGTTTCGGTCAGATCAAACCGTCGCCCGCTGCGGGCAATCAGCACACATTCGAGTTGTTCCTCCAGCCGTTTCAGTGCCTGGCTGACCGCCGACTGGGTGATGTGCAATCGCGCAGCAGCCCGGCTCATGCTGCCTTCCTGGCCGATCACTAGATAAGTACGCAGTAGGTTCCAGTCGAGGCGGTCATTCAAAAAGCGACGACCGACCCAAGGGTTTGTTGAGGTCATGATAAATCCAGGTAGTAGCAGCGCTAATAGTAAAGATAAGAATTTGAAAATTGACTAATCCTTGCACGGAAGCGATAAAGCCCACAAGCGCCACAGAGTGCAACCGTATTCAGCCTTCAGTACCTGCCCAAAACTATAAATACACAGGGTCCTTGCATGCACACCACCCCTCAACCGCGACGAGCCGCGGCCGCTGCCTTCATTGGCACGACCATCGAGTTCTACGACTTTTACATCTACGCCACCGCCGCGGCATTGGTGCTCGGGCAAGTGTTCTTTCCCAGCAGTGACCCGGTGATGAGCACCCTGGCAGCGTTCGGCAGTTTCGCCGTTGGCTTCATCGCCCGACCGATGGCCGGCATGGTCTTCGGTCACTTGGGCGATCGCCTGGGTCGCAAGAAGATGCTGCTGGTCACCATGGCATTGATGGGCCTGGCCACCGCCGGCATCGGTCTGTTGCCCAGCTACGCCAGCGTCGGTATCTGGGCGCCGGTCGGTCTGATTGTGCTGCGACTGATCCAGGGTATTTCCGTCGGTGGCGAGTGGGGAGGGGCGGTGCTGATGGCCAGCGAGCACGCACCGGCCAAGCGCAAAACCTTCTACGCCTCGTTCGCCCAGCTCGGCAGCCCCGCGGGTTTGCTGCTGGCCTTGATTGCTTTTCGCTTGGTGACCTCGCTTGAGCCGGCGGACTTCCTCGCCTGGGGCTGGCGCCTGCCGTTCCTCGCCAGCGGCGTGCTGATGATGGTCGGCCTGATGATCCGTTCCGGTGTCCACGAATCGCCGGAATTCGCCAAGGCCCGGGACAACAACGAGACCTCCAAATACCCGGTGAAGGATGTGATCCGCACCTGCTGGCGGCAGATTCTGTTCGCCGCTGCCGCCGTGACCATCGGTTCGGCCGGGTTCTTTTTCACCAACACCTTCATGATTACTTACGTCACTCAGTATCAGGGCATCGCGCGCTCCACGATTCTCGATTGCCTGTTTCTGGTGACGGTCATTCAGTTGCTCTCGCAACCGCTCTCCGCGCTGCTGGCTGAGCGCATCGGCGAAGGCCGTTTCCTCAAACTCGTCGCGTTGCTGTGCATGGTCACGCCGTACCCGATGTTCCTGTTGGTCGGCACGCAGAACATTGTGTTGATGACCGTCGGCATCGCCCTGGCGGTGGTGATCCTCTCGGCGCTGTACGCAGTGATTGCCGGTTACATGACCCAGGCGTTCCCGGTACACCTGCGCTACTCGGGCATTTCCATCGCTTACCAGTTGAGCTGCGCCCTGGCCGGCGGCACTACGCCGCTGATCGGCACGCTGCTGGCGAGCAAATTTTCCGGGCAATGGTTGCCGTTGGCGGTGTACTTCACCTTGCTCTCGGCCCTGTCCTTGATCGGTGTTTGCGGCCTGGCCCGCCTGCGCGCCAACCCGATCGCCACCCACGCTGCTAAAGAGGTGTATTCGTGAGTAAACCTGCACACATCGACTCGGTTGAATGGCAAGCCCGTTGCGAACTGGCGGCGCTGTATCGGCTGGTCGCGCACTTTCGTATGACCGACCTGATCGACACCCACATCACCCTGCGGATTCCGGGGCCTGAGCACCATTTTTTGATCAACCGCTACGGGGTGATTTTCGACCGCATGCGCGCCTCGGACCTGGTGCGTATCGACCAGGAAGGGCGCATCGTCGATCCGGCCTACGAAGGTCATCGGGTCAACGCCGCAGGCTTCGTCATTCACTCGGCGATCCACATGGCCCGCCCGGACCTGAACTGCGTGATCCACACGCACACCGCCGCTGGTATGGCGGTCGCCGCGCAGAAGCAAGGCTTGCTGCCGATCAGTCAGCACGCGCTGAAGTTCTACGGCAAATTGGCGTATCACACCTATGAAGGCATCGCACTGTCGCTGGATGAGCGCGAGCGGTTGATCGCCGACCTGGGACCGCACCGGGCAATGATCCTTCGCAATCACGGCTTGTTGGTCGGCGGCTCCGGCGTGGCCCAGGCGTTTCAGGAGATTCACTTTCTGGAGCGAGCTTGCCAGGCGCAGGTGGCGGCACTGGCCGGTGGTTCGGCGTTGAATTATCCGTCCCCGGAAGTATGCGCGCACACCGCCGAGCAATTTGACCGCGATGAACAGGACAACATCATCGACTTGGCCTGGGAGGCCGCTCTGACCCTGATCGAATCCCAGCGCGAGTCGTACTTATCGTGAAAACCGTCATCAACACCGTGGTTCTGCTGTCCCGCGACAACCTGTTGCTCAAACAACTGCAAGCCGCGTTTGCTCGTAGTGCACCGCAACTCACGGTGGTGCTGGCCGACGATCCACTGGCCACCAACGCACAGATCGCCGCGTGCTGGTTTCCCTTGCCGGGTAGCCTCGGCGCGTTGCCGAACCTGCAAGTCGTTCACTCGGTGGCCGCCGGTATCGATCACCTGGAGAACGACCCCTCGTGCCCAGACTTACCAGTGTGTCGGGTGGTCGATCCCGGCCACCGCCAGGGCATGACCGAGTACGTACGCTGGGCGGTTATTCACTATCACCGTGGCTTCGATCAGGTGCTGGTGCAACAGCAGAAACAGCATTGGGAGCGACCGCTGCAACGAGCGGCGGGGCAGTTCAAGGTCGGGGTGATGGGCCTGGGTTCGTTGGGCAGCGCCATCGCCGAGGATCTGGTCGCCGCCGGTTATGACGTTCGAGGCTGGGCGCGCCGTAGCAAGGATTTGAGCGGTGTCCGGACCTTCGCCGGTGCCGAACAACTGAACCCGTTTCTCGATGGCGTGGAGTTGTTGATTAATCTTTTGCCACTGACCGGTGAAACCCGCGGCATCCTCGGCCGTGCAACTTTCGAACGATTGGCCAATGGCGCCGCACTGGTCAATTGTGGTCGCGGCGGGCATCTCAATATCGACGATCTCGACCAAGCTTTAAAAACCGGAAAACTGCGCGGCGCCTTGCTGGATGTTTTCGAACAAGAGCCGCTACCGGCCGATCATCGCCTCTGGACCCTGCCCGGCGTCACGATCACCCCACACATGGCCTCGGCCGCCTCCCACGATTGTATTGCCGAACAAGTGGCAGAGAACTTCCGCCGTTTAAACGCCGACGAACCGCTGCTCAATTGTGCGGACAGAACACTGGGTTACTAATAACAAACTCGCCCATTAAGTTGGGCGAGCAATAACAAAAATCCTTCGCCTCGAAACGTTTTACTGCCAGTAAAAACAATTAAATAAATGCCTGGAGTCAGTGATGAGCGATCTATCGTCCGCAGAAAAGTCCGGCGCACCGCCGGAAGTTGCCATCAGCATGAAAAAAGTCGCGGTGGCCAGTGTCATCGGCACCACGGTGGAGTGGTACGACTTGTTTGTCTTCGCCACCGCTTCCGCGCTGGTGTTCAACAAAGTGTTCTTCCCGGACTTCGTGCCCTTGATCGGCACGTTACTGGCCTTCGGCACCTTCGCTTCGGCGTATCTGGCGCGAATCGTCGGCGCGGCATTGTTCGGGCACTTCGGTGACCGTTTGGGTCGCAAGTCGATGTTGCTGATTTCGCTGCTGACGATGGGCGCTGCCACGTTTGCCATTGGCTTGTTGCCCAACTACGCAGCCATCGGAATCTGGGCGCCGATCCTGTTGTTATTGCTGCGGGTGGTTCAAGGCCTGGCGTTGGGCGGCGAGTGGGGCGGGGCAGTGTTGATGGCGGTGGAACATGCGCCGGCCAACAAGCGCGGCTTGTACGGATCATGGGTGCAGATCGGCGTTCCGGCCGGGACCATGATCGCCAACCTGGCCTTCCTGTTGATCGCCGCTTTCCTGTCTCCCGAAGACCTGTTGGCCTGGGGCTGGCGTATCCCGTTCCTGGCCAGCGTGCTGCTGATTGCCGTGGGTTTGTATATCCGCTTGAACATCGCTGAAACCCCGGCCTTCAACAAGGTCAAGGAAGCTGAGGTGCAGGTGAAAATGCCGCTGGCGGAGGTCTTTCGCAAGTACTGGAAGCAAGTGGTGCTCGGGGGGATCGCGACGATGTCGACCGGTGCTTCGTTCAACATCATCGTCGCGTTTGGCCTGACTTACGGCACGCAAAATCTGGGCTTCAGCCGCAGCACGATGCTCGGCGTGGTGTTGCTGTCCTGCGTCTGGTGCATCGTTATGTTGCCGGTGTTCGGTGCGCTGTCGGACCGCTACGGACGTAAACCGATCATCGTTGCCGGCATCGTCGCCGAAGCATTGGTGGCGTTCCCGATGTTCTGGTTGATGGACACCAAAGAACTGCCGCTGGTGATCTTCGGCTACTTGTTGTTGATGACCGCGTTCGCCGCCAACTACGGGCCGATCGCAACTTTTCTCGCCGAGTTGTTTGGCACGCGGGTGCGTTATTCCGGGCTGTCGATCAGCTACATGTTGTCCGGCCTGCTCGGCAGTGCGGCGACGCCGATCGTCACCACCGCGCTACTGGCGGCGACCGGCAAAGGTTCTTCGGTGGCCTGGTACATGATCGGCGCGGCGTTGATTTCGTTGCTGGCGCTGTTACTGCTAACCGAGACCTTCAAGCGAGACATCAGTGAAGTCCCGGTTGGGGCGCCTGCCGACACTCACAACAAACCCTTCAAATCAGCTGCGGCCTGACCCAAGGAGCTCAACACCATGCGCAGAATTCAATCCGCCCCAGGCTTTATCGGCCCGGTCGGCCCTTACTCCCAGGCAGTGATCAGCGGCCATCTGGTATTCACCGCCGGGCAGATTCCGGCCCAGAACACTCTTGATGACCAACCCGCCGATTTCACCGAACAAGTTCGGCAAACCTTACGCAACCTGGAGGCGATCCTGATTGAAGCCGGGTCTGATTTCAGCCGCGTGATCAAGGTCAACGCCTACCTCACCGATCCGGCGCAACTGGAGCCGTTCAATGCGGTGTATCGCGAGTTTCTCGGCCATGCGCCGCCGGCGCGGACCACGGTGTGCGTGGCGTTGTGGGGCGTGTCGCTGGAGATCGATTGCGTTGCCGAGCTAATTGTCAGGGAGTCGCAACATGGATGAGTCCCGGTTGATCGAGCAGTTCAAAACCGTGAGTTTTCCGACCCTCGGGCACTTCCTGGAGAAGGGCTTTGCCGATTCGCAACTGAGGGCCATGGTCCCCAATGTGAAACTGGTCGGCCGGGCGCTGACCCTGAAACTGGTCGGCGCCGATGCCATCGCAGTCAACCAGGCCCTGGCGCTGATCAAACCCGGCGATGTGCTGGTGATCGACACCGATGGCTACTGGCAGCACGCTCCGGTCGGCGCCGTCACCAGTTGCGCCGCAAGTTGCGCGGGGGCCGTGGGCATTGTGGTGGATGGCACAGTCACCGATTTACTGGAACTGCGCGAGGCCGGGCTGCCGGTCTTCGCCCGTGGCACCAGCCTGCTGACCACCAAGTTGCATGGCCGTGGGGACAGCCAGATCAATCAACCGATCCAGTGTGCCGGCGTGACGGTCAATCCAGGGGATCTGGTGCTGGCGGACGACAACGGCGTGCTGTTTCTCGACTGGCCAACGGCAGCCGGGGTCATCGATCAGGCGTTGGCGTCCGATCTTGCCGAACCGCGTTTGCTTGAGCGTTTGCGGGCCGGTGAGCCGGTGGCGCAGGTGTTGCGCGTCTAGGCCGTCAGGCAGCGTTGCAAGCTCTCGATGAAGATCGTCTCGGCCCGGCTCATGCGCTGCTCGCGGTTCCACAGCAAATGAATGTCCACATCGGCAATCCCTTCGTGGGGTGGCAGGCGCCAGAGCAATCCGGCGTCGACGTCGGCCGCCACCACGTGCTCGGGCAAGCAGCCAATGCCGAAGCCGGCGATCACCAGTCTTCGGACTTCTTCCAGGCTCGGTGAAGACGCAACAATCCGTCCGCTGAAACCTTGCTGATCACGGAAAATCGTCAGCGGCGAAAGCATGCCGCCAATCTGGTCGCTGGTGAAACTGACGAAATTCTCCCGCTGCAAATCCCCTTCGGCAACGTTCTGCTGCCCGAACAAGGCATGGTGCTTGCCGCAGAAAAATGCATAGCGCTGCCGCAGGAACAACCGCTGTTCCAGGCGCGGTTGCGGCCGACGATTGAGGCTCAGGCCAAGGGTCGCAGTCTTTTCCTGGAGGGCGCTGACGATGTCGGAACTGCGCATCACATCCACTTCCAGATCCACCCGCGGATGCTGGCGATGGAAGTCGGCGAGGAAGTCATCGAAGCGCTCGGAGAAGATTCGGCTGATGATCAACAGCCGCACCTTGCCGATCACTTCGTCGGCCGGTTGCTCCAGTACGCTGCTGACTTGCGACATCTGCCCGTAAATTTCCCCGGCCAGTTCGAAGATCTGCTCGCCGACTTCGGTCAAGGCAAACCTTGGTCCGCGTCGAGCGATCAATTGGCGCCCCAGTTGTTCTTCCAGCCGTTTCAACGCCTGGCTCACCGCCGGTTGCGTCAGGTGCAAGCGGGCAGCGGCGCGGCTGATGCTCAGCTCCTGGCCGATCACCCGAAAGGTGCGCAGCAGGTTCCAGTCCAGACGGTCATTGAGCAGGCGTTGCACGTCGCGTTCGGCCATGGTGGTTCTCGATTATAAGCTGGCGTAATAGTTCGCATAATAAATAGAAAATTGACTAATCATAGCCCCGGGACGATAAATCACCCCCAGACAGGCACCGCCAGAGTGCCTCGGTTTTGCTGTTTCACTCCTGCCAAAAAAACAATCAAAGGAGCCTGACCCCATGAAGCCTGTTGCTTCGTCTCAACCGCGCCGTGCCGCGGCGGCTGCCTTCATCGGCACCATGATCGAGTGGTACGACTTTTACATCTACGCCACCGCCGCCGCCCTGGTGTTCGGCGCGCTGTTCTTTCCCTCCGACGACAAACTGTTCAGCACCATGGCCGCGTTCGGCACCTTCGCCGTGGGCTTTTTCGCTCGACCGTTGGGCGGGATTATCTTTGGCCATATTGGCGACCGTATTGGCCGCAAGAAGTCGCTGATCATCACCTTGCTGATGATGGGCGTGGTCACGGTGTGCATCGGTTTGCTGCCGACTTACGGGCAAATCGGTGTGGCTGCGCCGGCGCTGTTGATCCTGCTGCGCATCGTCCAGGGTATCGCCGTTGGTGGTGAGTGGGGCGGGGCAGTGTTGATGGCGGGCGAGCACGCGCCGAAGGGGCGACGCAATTTCTTCGCCTCGTTTGCACAACTGGGCAGCCCGGCCGGTTTAATCCTGTCGCTGCTCGCTTTCAGCGCGGTCACTCGTTTGTCCGAAGAAGACTTGATGAGCTGGGGCTGGCGTCTGCCGTTCCTCGCCAGTTCGCTGTTGTTGCTGGTCGGCCTGGCGATTCGCCTGGGCGTGAATGAATCCCCGGAGTTTCTCGCCAGCCGAGAATTGGCGAGCAAAAGCACGCGTAAAGAGCAGGCACCGGTGATGGAAGTCTTGCGCACGGCTTGGCGGCCACTGTTGCTGTGCATCGGCGCCAACACACTCGGAATCGCCGGGGTGTATTTCACCAACACTTTCATGATCGCCTACACCACCCAGCAACTCGCGCTGCCGCGCTCGCTGATCCTTGAGTGCCTGTTTGTGGTGGCGGTCATTCAGTTCTGTATTCAACCACTGGCAGCGTGGGTCGCCGAGAAGATCGGCGCGACGCGGTTCCTGTGCCTGATGTCGCTGCTGGCGATGGCCTCGCCGTACCCGATGTTCGTGCTGGTCAGCTCGGCCCAGGCGCCGCTGATCATCCTTGGCATCGCCTTGGCGGTGGTGTGCATGGCGTCGTTCTACGCGGTGATTGCCGGGTACGTCAGCGGTATGTTCGAGACGCGCGTGCGCTACACCGCGATCTCCCTGGCCTACCAGATTTGCGGTGCGGTGGCGGGTGGCCTGACGCCGCTGATCGGCACTTTGCTGGCGCACAAGTTCGCCGGCCAATGGTGGCCGCTGGCGGTGTTCTACAGCCTGATCGCTGCCACTTCCTTGATCTGTGTCTTGTCCCTTGCCCGTCGCCATGCCAGCGCTGAACGCCTTGAATTGGCCAACGCTTAATCCAACGTTTGCAGGAGTAACTTATGTTGAAAATTAATGGTGAACGCCTGTGGGCGAGTTTGATGGCCATGGCCGAAATCGGCGCCACGGCCCGCGGTGGCAGTTGCCGATTGGCGTTGAGCGATGAAGACAAGGCCGGTCGCGAACTGTTTTCCCATTGGTGCCGCGAAGCCGGCATGACCCTGAGCGTCGATGCTATCGGCAACCTGTTCGCCCGCCGCGCCGGCACTGACCCGGACGCTGCGCCAGTGATGATGGGCAGTCACCTCGACACTCAACCTGAAGGTGGCCGTTTCGATGGCGTCTACGGCGTGCTCGCCGGTCTGGAAGTGGTCCGCTGCCTCAACGACCTTGGCATCCAGACCAGCAAGCCGCTGGAAGTGGCGGTGTGGACCAACGAAGAAGGCGCGCGTTTCACCCCGGCGATGTTTGGCTCGGCGGTGTTCACCGGCATCATGCAACTGGACGCGGCGCTGATGGTGCGTGACATCGATGGCATCAGCGTCGCCGAAGCGCTGCAACGCACCGGTTATGCCGGCGAGCGGCCGTTGGGCGGCGCGGTGGATGCGTACTTTGAAGCGCACATCGAGCAAGGGCCGATCCTCGAAGACAATGCCAAGAGCATCGGCGTGGTCACTGGCGGCCAGGCGATTCGCTGGCTCGACGTGCGGGTCGAAGGCATGGCTGCGCATGCCGGAACCACGCCGATGCCGTTGCGCAAGGACGCCCTCTACGGCGTGGCGCAGATGATTCAGGCCATCGAAGTTCTAGCCACTGATTTCGCCCCGGAAGGCCTGACCACCGTTGGCGAGTTGGGCATCAATAAATCCTCGCGCAACACCATTCCGGGTCTGGTGAATTTCACCGTCGACTTGCGTCATCACCGTGACGAAGCGATTGAGGCGATGGAGCAGCAAGTCCGCGCACGACTTCAGGCGATTGCCGACGGTCGTGGCCTGAATCTGACCATCACCCCACACTGGATCAGCCCGGCCACGCCATTCGACGCCGAGTGCGTGGCGGCGGTGCAGCACGCGGTGGATGCCTTGGGCTACGCTCAGCAATCGATTGTCAGTGGCGCCGGGCATGACGCGATTCACCTGGCGCGGTTCTGCCCGACAGCGATGGTGTTTATCCCATGTGTGGGTGGGTTGAGCCATAACGAAGCGGAAGACGTGTTGCCTGAGGACGTGCGACAGGGCACTGACGTGTTGCTCCACGCAGTCCTGGCTCGCGCCCAAAGAGCTGAATAAACCCGATCCAATGTGGGAGCGGGCTTGCTCGCGAAGGCGGAGTATCAGCCAACATCGATGCTGAATGACACACCGCATTCGCGAGCAAGCCCGCTCCCACAGGAGGATGCACCCGGTTTCAAGATCTACGTTTAGCTGACAGGAATTTATCCCATGCGCAGTTTTTTTCACCCCGAACAATTGCTCCACCATCCACGCAGCTACTACTCCCGCGGGCAAATGCGCACGCCACAGGAAGTGCCGGAGCGCGCTCAAAGATTGGTACAGGCTTCTCATTCTTTGGGCTTCAAAGTCGAGCAACCCGCCGACGCGGGACTCGCTCCTTTGCTGGCGGTACACGGTGCGCCGTACCTGGCGTTCCTGCAGGAAGCCCATCAACGCTGGAAGGAAATCCCCGAGGACTGGGGCGACGAAGTCATGTCGAACATCTTCGTCCGCGAGCCCAACGCCCTGCGCGGGATTCTCGCCCAGGCTGCCCGTTATCTGGCCGATGGCAGTTGCCCGGTGGGTGAGCAGACCTGGCGTTCGGCTTATTGGTCGGCGCAAAGCGCGATTGCCGGTGCCCAGGCGTTACTCGACGGCGAACCGGCCGCGTATGCCTTGTGCCGTCCACCGGGGCACCACGCCCGAGCCGAAGCGGCCGGCGGTTTCTGCTACGTGAACAACGCCGCAGTCGCGGCCCAAGTGTTGCTCGGCGGGTTTGAACGGGTGGCGGTGCTCGACACCGACATGCATCACGGCCAGGGCATTCAAGAGATTTTCTACGAGCGTGATGACGTGCTGTACGTCTCGGTGCATGGCGATCCGACCAACTTCTATCCGGGGGTGGCCGGGTTTGCCGATGAGCGTGGCGTCGGGGCGGGGGAGGGTTTCAACCTGAATCTGCCGATGGCTCACGGCGCTAGCGAGGCGGATTTCCTCGGGCAACTTGAGGTGGCGTTGGCGGCGGTGAAAGACTTTGGTGCCGAGGTGCTGGTGCTGTCCCTGGGGTTCGATATTTTTGAATTGGACCCGCAGAGCAAAGTGGCGGTGACGCGGGAAGGGTTTGCAGTGTTGGGCGAGCGGATTCGCAGCCTTGGGTTACCGTGCCTGATTGTGCAGGAGGGCGGTTATCACCTGGAGAGTCTTGAGGACAACGTCCGGGCGTTTTTTGTGAATTCCGACGTTTGGCACCTTTGACCTGTGGCGAGGGGGCTTGCCCCCGTTGGGTCGCGCAGCGGCCCCAAAACCTGCG
This sequence comes from Pseudomonas sp. ASL4, assembly GCF_056680395.1. NCBI lineage: Bacteria > Pseudomonadati > Pseudomonadota > Gammaproteobacteria > Pseudomonadales > Pseudomonadaceae > Pseudomonas > Pseudomonas sp. ASL4. The sequence goes on from NZ_CM155280.1 coordinate 3,044,789, forward strand.
ACTGCGGGGTGTCAGGTAAACCGCAGGCGATGGTTTTACGACTGCTTCGCAGCCGAACGGGGGCAAGCCCCCTCGCCACAGGCAAGCCTTCCTCTACCTAACTCTTGCCATCGCCCTGACGTTAACGTAAAGATTGGCATCAGGGCGCTGATTTCAAAAAGCGCCGAGCGGACCGCTGCGGAGCGCTTGATGACACTCATAAAAACAACACATCCCAAACCGCAACAGGAAGCACGGCTGGCCCGGGAAAAGCTTCACCTCGAAGGCGAAGTCCCCGATGGCGTATTGCGTGCGGAAATCGATGCCTCGTGGCGGCGCAGCCTCAGCCACGGCGTGCATTTCAACGGCAAACACGAACTGACGCTCGAATCGAGCGCCAGCCTTGAAGTGTTGCTGGCGAGCAATCGCCTGCTGATCGACGCCGCGATGCCGGCCATCGATTACCTGGCCGAGCGCCAGGGCAAGGAAGGGCTGATTATCCTCGCCAACTCCGACGCGACCATCCTCGCCGTCGAAGGCCGCGCCGACCGCCTCAAGGGCTCTGGCCTGCAAGACATCACCCTCGGTGCCTGCTGGAGTGAAGCCGCTCGCGGCACCAACGCCCTCGGCACCGCATTGGTCGAAGCCCGACCGACCCTGATTGATTGCGGCGAACATTACCTGGATCGGCTGAGCGATTTCTCCTGCACCTCAGTGCCGATCCACTGCCCGCAAGGCGACATCCTCGGCGTCCTCGACCTCACTCGCGAAGGCCCACTCGGCCGGGTTCACGACAGCACTGCGTTGTTGGCCATGGCCGTCAGCCAGATTGAAAGCCGGGTGTTCAACGCCAGTTATCCGGATCAAATCGTCCTCGCATTCCACAGCCGTCGGCAGTACCTCGAATCGCCGTGGCAAGGCCTGCTGGCGGTGAGCCTCGGCGGGCAGATCCTCGCGGTCAGCGCCCAGGCCTGCCAATTGCTGCGCGCCGAGCGTTCGGCACTGGTGGGGCACCGCTGCGAGGAGTTTCTCGGGGTCGATGGCCTGCAACTGCTGGCCCGGCTGCAACAGGGCGGCATCGGCAGCCTGCAAACCGCCAAGGGCGAATTCTTCTACAAAACCCTGCGTGCACCGCAGCGTTCGATCAACGTCGGCACCACGCCGCGCCCGGTTGCCAAACCCGCCAAACCACAACCGGACCTCGAATCCCTGGCCGGCAGCAATGTCCGTTATGCCCGCGCCTTGCGCATGGCCCGACAAGGCCTGGCGAATGAACTGCCGGTGTTGCTGCTCGGCGAAACCGGCACTGGTAAAGAAGTCATCGCCCGTGCCCTGCACATGGCCGGCACGCGCTGCGATAAACCCTTCGTCGCGGTGAACTGCGCGGCGATCCCCGAAGGCCTGATCGAGTCGGAGCTGTTCGGTTACCGCGAAGGCGCCTTCACCGGTTCACGCCGTGGCGGCATGGTCGGGCGCCTGCAACAGGCTCATGGCGGCACCTTGTTCCTCGATGAAATCGGCGACATGCCGCTGGCCTTGCAAGCGCGACTGCTGCGGGTGTTGCAGGACCGCAAAGTCGCGCCATTGGGCGCTGGCGAAGAGCAGGACATCGACGTCGCACTGATCTGCGCCACCCACCGCGACCTCAAGCGTCTGGTCGAGGACAAACACTTTCGCGAAGACTTGTTCTACCGGGTCAACGGCATCAGCGTGATGCTCCCGCCGCTGCGCGAACGCGAAGATTTCAGTGGCCTGGTCGGTCGACTGCTGGCCAAACTCGACGCCCCGACCGTCACCTTGCACGACGACCTGAGCAAATTGCTCGGCGGCTATCACTGGCCGGGCAACATCCGCCAATTGGAGATGGTCTTGCGCACGGCGTTGGCGATGCGCGAGGTGGGGGACACCGTGCTCACCCTCGACCACTTGCCCGACAGCATGCTCGATGACTTGACCGCCACCGAACGCCCGCAGGCCGGGAGCATTCGCGAAAACGAACTGGAGCTGATTCGCCAATCCCTCGACGCGCATCAGGGCAATGTCTCGGCCGCCGCCGACGCGTTGGGCATCAGCCGCGCGACCCTGTATCGCAAACTCAAGCAGTTGCGCCCGTGATGCAGCGCCTGATCGTTCGGCTGATCGACAGCCAGAATCCGCAAGCCCTGCAATCTTCGTTGCGCTGGCTCTACAGCTTCGTGCGACCGCATCGACTGGCGATTGCCGGGTTGCTCGGGTTGTCGGTCTGCGCTTCGTTGTTGGTGCTGGTGCAACCGTGGTTGACCAAACTGCTGATTGACGACGGCCTGCTGGGGCGCAATTTCCCGGTGTTGGTGCTGATCGCGGGGTTGATGATCGTCGCCGGTTTGCTCGGTACGGCGCTGTCGGGGATCAACCGTTACCTGCACACGCGGCTGTCCGGACGGATCCTGTTCGCCCTGCGCGATGACCTGTATCGGCACTTGCAGACCTTGTCGCCGAGCTTCTATGGCCAGCGGCGGATCGGCGACCTGATGTCGCGCCTCGATGGCGACGTCGCAGAGATTCAGCGCTTTGCCGTGGACTCGTTGTTTTCGGCGGTATCGAGCGTGATCGGGCTGTTCTTCTCCGTGGCGATGCTGCTGACCTTGTCCTGGAAACTCTCGCTGCTGGCGCTGGTGCTGATTCCCCTCGACGTGCTGTGGCTGCGCTGGATGCGGCGCAAGGTCGAGCGCGATGTGCGGCAATTGCGCGAGCGTTCGGCGGACATGTCGTCATTCATGGTCGAGACCCTGCCGGTGATGAAATTCATCCAGTCCGCCGGCCAGCAACAACGCGAAGCGCGACGGCTGGAGAGCTTGGGCCAGGGTTATATGAGCCAGTTGCTGCGCCTGCAAGTCACCGAGTTTTTCACCCAGGCTGTGCCCGGCACACTGACGTCGTTGTCGCGGGCCTGTGCGTTTTTGATCGGCGGTTATTGGGTGGTGCAGGGGACGTGGCAACTCGGCGCGCTGATCGCGTTTTCAACTTATCTCGGGATGGCGGTGGGGCCGGTGCAAAGTCTGCTCGGGCTCTATGTCGCCATTCAGCGGATGACCGTCAGCCTCGGGCGCGTCATGGAGTTGCGCGGCGAAGAGCCGACCGTGCTCACACCGGTCACGCCGCAGCCGATACCGCGCTGCGGCGAGCTGCGTTTTGACAACGTGCATTTCAGCCATCCGGGGCGTCCGAGCACCTTGCGCGGGATTGATGCACGCATTCCCTACGGTTTGAAAGTCGCCCTGAGTGGCGGCTCGGGTGTCGGCAAATCGACCCTGATCGACCTGCTGCAGCGGCATCACGATCCGCAGTCTGGCCGGGTGTTGTTGGGGGAAATCGATCTGCGGGAACTGGACCTGTTCGAGCTGCGTCGACGGATTGCAATCGTCAGTCAGGACATCGTGCTGTTTCGCGGCAGCCTCGCCGATAACCTGGCGTATGCGGTGCCGGATGCCAGTCGCGAGGCGATTGCCGGTGTTGCGCAGTTGGCGCAACTCGACAGCCTGATCGCATCCTTGCCCGAAGGCCTCGACAGTCCGTTGGGTGAGCGCGGTCAGCAGCTCTCCGGCGGGCAGAAACAGCGGATCGCCATTGCCCGGGCGCTGTTGCAGGACCCATTGATTCTGGTGCTCGACGAAGCGACTTCGGCGGTGGATGAAGCCACCGAGCGTGAAGTGATCGAAGCCATCGACCGACTGTTTGCCGGGCGTACGCGCATCCTTATCAGCCATCGTCCATCGACTCTGGCGGACGCCGATCTGCGCTTTGAATTGCTCGACGGTGTGCTCACCTCGAAAACGGTGATGCATGAAGCCTGAACTGCGAATTGGCGTGGTGGACAGCGGTCATTCGGCGGTGCAGCGAGTGCAGGTTGTTGCGGGGCGCCGGTTTTCGTTGCTGGAGGATGGGTTGGCGGAAAGTGATTTACGCGACGATCCGCTTGGCCACGGCAGCGCGGTGATCGAGGCCATCGGGCGGCGCGCGCCGGCGGCGGTGTTTTGTGTGGCGCAGGTGTTTGACCAGCGTGGCGTCACCAGTGCCTTGCAGATCGCCACGGCGATTGACTGGCTGGTGGCGCAGGATGTGCGGCTGATCAATTTGAGCCTGGGGTTGCGGCAGGATCGCAGCTTGTTGCGCGAAGCCTGCGCGGCAGCCGTGGCGAGCGGCGTGTTGTTGTGTGCATCGAGTCCGGCTCAGGGTGAGGGCGTGTTTCCGGCGAATTATCCACAGGTGTTGCGCGTCACTGGTGATGCCCGTTGTGCCGAGAACGAATGGTCGTGGCTCAACAGTGCCCAGGCGGATTTCGCGGCGTGTGTGCATGGGACGTATCCGGGGCAGTCCGGGGCCAGTCTGGGGTGTGCGGCGTTGAGCGGACACATTGCCGGTTTCCTGGTTGCTCATCCTGATGTGAGCAATGAGCAGGTCATTGAATGGCTGCGAGAGAACGCGCGTTATCGTGGTCCAGAACGGCGCAGCGGGCCATGATTTTGATTCTTGGCGCAGGGCCCGCAGGAGCGGCGGTTGCCTTGGGTTTGCGTCGACTCGGTTACCCGGTGACGCTGGTCAGCGAATGGCGACGGTTTGCCGCGCTCGAAGGGGTTTCCATTCGAGTGCTGGAGGCGTTGCGCGGCGCGGGACTGAATCACGCATTGGCGGACGCGGCGCTACCTTCCCAGCGACAGGTGTCGTGGAATGGTCAGCAGCATGCGCAGAACATCGAATATTTGTTGGACCGTCCGAGTTTTGATCGTGGATTGCGCGAGGATTTGCGTCTGGCTGGTGTTGAGATGATCGAAGGGCGGGTGCTGACGGTGCGGTCCTTGGCTACCGGGCATCGGGTCGAAATTGAAGGACACGACGTGTTGGTCGCGGATTTTCTGGTGGAGGCTCGTGGACGTTCCGCTCCAGCGCTGGGTAAAGGCTTGCGCGGGCCGGAGACGGTCAGCCTGCTCAATCGCTGGCAAGGCACGCCGGGCAGTACCGCCAGCGCTGTGGAAAGTCTTGAGGACGGCTGGGCCTGGATGGCGCGGCGGGCCGACGGTCAATGTTATTGGCAATGGACGGTGGACGTGGCCAGTGCTTCGTTACCGGGTAAGGCTCAGTTGCTTGATTACTGTCGTCAGCGGCGCCACGGTTCGGAAGTGGCTCGGGCGTTTTTCGGTCATCAACCTGAATACGATCTGCAACTGCACGCCCGCAGCAGCACAGCGATTTTGTGCCCACAGGTCTGCGGCGATAACTGGATTCGGGTGGGTGACGCGGCGATGGCGGTAGACCCGTTATCGGGCAACGGGATTTTTCAGTCGTTGTCCTCGGCATTGCAGGCGCCCACGGTGATCAACACCTTGCTGCGTAAGCCGCAGCGAACGGCGTTGGCCCAGCGCTTTCATCAGCGGCGGGTGGAGCAGTTGTTTTTGCGCTTTGCCCGGATCGGACGAGATTTTTATGCCGATGAGCAGCGCTGGCGGGATCAACCGTTCTGGCAGGCTCGGCGACAGTGGCCGGATGCCGAGGTGGCGCATGTCGAGGCGGATTTTGCGGCGTTGCGGATTGAGCGGGCGCCGGTGCTGCGGGATGGGTTTGTAGATGAGGTTGAAGTGGTGGTGACAGCGGATCAGCCGCTGGGGATCTGGCATGTTCAGGGGGTTGAGTTGGCGCCGTTGGTGCGGCGGTTGCGCAGCGAGCCAGCGGAGCAGGCGTTGGCCGGGTTGACGGTGGAGCAGGGGCGGGTGGTTCGGGGTTGGTTGTTGCAGCAGGGTTTCAAGCCCTGACATGTTGGGTGACTTGGCTGGCCTCATCGCGAGCAAGCTCGCTCCCACAGTGGATTTGTGATCGACACAAAACCCATGTGGGAGCGAGCTTGCTCGCGATAGCGGCCTAAAGAACGCCGCCGATTACAACTTGATCAACACCGACTTCAACTCGGTGTAATGCTCAATCGCCGCATACCCCATTTCCCGCCCAACCCCGGACATCTTGTACCCGCCAAACGGAAGCGCCGGGTCCAGCGCGCTATGGCAATTGACCCACACTGACCCTGACTTGATCCGCGGAATCATCCGGTGCACCGCCGCCAGATCATTGGACCAGATACTCGCCCCCAATCCATACGGACTGTCATTGGCCATGCGCAGCGCATCGGCTTCGTCATCAAACGGAATTGCCACCAGCACCGGGCCGAAGATTTCTTCCTGCACCAGCGAGTGCTTCTGATCGACATCGACAATCACTGTCGGTTTGACGAAGAACCCCGGCCCGAACTGCTCGCCGCCGCACGCGATGGTCGCGCCGCTTTCCCGACCCTTTTCGATATATCCGTAAACCCGCTCCTGCTGACGCTTCGAAATCAATGGCCCCATCTCGACGCTCGGGTCCATGCCATTGCCGAGTTTCATGGCGTTGGCGATGTCGGCGATGTCCGCCACCACATTCTCGAAATGCTTGCGCTGCACATACAGCCTGGAACCGGCGCAGCAGACCTGGCCCTGGTTGAAGAAAATCGCACTTGCAGCACCGGCGGCGGCAGTCTTCAGGTCGGCGTCGGCCATGACGATGGTTGGCGATTTGCCGCCCAGTTCCAGGGTCACCCGGGTCATGGAGTCCATGGCAATCTTGCCGATCTGCTTACCCACAGCGGTCGAGCCGGTGAAGGTCAGCTTGTCCACCAACGGGTTGTGGGTCAGGGCCGAGCCAGCCGTGATGCCGGTGCCGGTGACCACGTTGAACACGCCTTCGGGGTAGCCGGCTTCCAGCACCAGTTCGGCGAGTTTCAGTGCGGTCAGCGGGGTTTCGTCGGCGGGTTTGAGCACCATGGTGCAGCCGGTGGCCAGGGCCGGGCCGAGTTTCCAGCAGGCGAGCAGCAACGGAAAATTCCAGGCGACGATGGCACCGACCACGCCCACTGCTTCGCGCCGGATGAAACTGTGGAACTGATCGTTGGGCATCAGCGGTAACGAGACTTCAACACTGGAGCCTTCGATTTTGGTCGCCCAACCGGCCATGTAGCGCAGGAAATCGATGGACAATTGCACGTCCATCACCTGAGCCACCGCCGCACTTTTGCCGTTGTTCAGGCATTCCAGTTGCGCCAGCAGCTCGGCGTCGCGCTCCATCAGGTCGGCGAGTTTCCACAACAGGTTTTGCCGCTCACGCGGGCGGGTGCGGGTCCAGGCTGAATCATCGAAGGCCTGGCGGGCGGCGAGTACTGCACGGTCGACATCCTCGGGCGTCGCCCGTGGCACCACGCACAGCATTTCGCCAGTGGCCGGGTTGTGCAGCGGCATGGTCTGGCCGTCGGCGGCCTCGACCCAGTCGCCGCCGATCAGCATGCGCGGCGCGCGCTGGATGAAGGCCGAAGTGGCGGGAAGCAAATAAGGAAGCGACATGGCGAGATCTCTTTTTATTCGTGAGATCAGCGCTTTCGCAACGGTTGTGCCAGTTTGCTGGCGAGCAGTAACAGCGGCGGTTTAACGGGGTTTCAGCTTTCAAAAGAGGCTGAGGAAGGGGCGCGTGTGTCGCAATCTGAGACGCGCTTGAGACGGTTTCGCGGTGATGGGCGCCCGACCTGTCACTTCGGACGCCCGGTGCTACCGATCACTTTTCAGGGTGGGCATAGACCTTGCGGCCACCTTTCCAGGTTTCACAGATCTTGATATCGCGGATGCTGGTCGCTGGGACTTTTTCGTCGAGCGGGTTCTGCTCGAGAATCACTAGGTCGGCAAAGTGACCATCCTGCAACGAGCCCATCCACTGCTCGGCATGGCACTGCCAAGCGGCGTCATAGGTGATGGCTTTCAAGGCTTGCTGGCGTGTCAGGCACTCGGCTTCGTTGAGGATCGGTTGCTGACGCGGGTCGCTGATGAAATGGCCTTGCGCATCACGCATGCCTTCCATTTTCCGGGTCACGGCCTGCTCCATGGAGCGCAGCGGTCCCAGTGGGGTGACCGAACAATCGCTGTGCAGCGAGATTCTCAATCCATGGTCCAGGGCCGACTTGCACAGGTCGAGCATCTTCGTGGCTTTCTCCTCGAAAATAGCCTTTTCGAATGCGTAGCCCCAGTAGCCGACATGACCGATCAGAAAGCTCGGTGAGATGCCCAGTTTTTTCATGTCTTTGAGATGGTCTTCGGTTAACAGCGAGCAGTGTTCGATACGGTGACGTTTTTCAAGCCCGCTGGTTTTTTTCAGCGCGGCCTCATAAGCGCTGAGGGTGAAACTGATCGCCCGGTCACCGTTGGCATGAATCATCAGCGGCCAGCCGTCCTTCATGGCCGTATTGATGGTGGTCTGATAGGCGTCGGGAATGACTGTCGGGGTTGTAGTTCCATCCGGATCACAGAAGTTGAAGTTACCCAACTCGGGCTTCGTCTCACAGCAGTACGGCTGCGCCTGATAGCCCGTCAGCCCCTGGTTGGAGCCGTCCGAAATCAACTTGAGCCCACCTTGATAAAAACGCCTGGCGGCTTCTTTGGTCACGGGATGGTATTTCTTCCCAATGCTATCGTAGGGCGCGGCATAACCGATCCGCACGTTGCTGTGGTGCTTGAGATCATAGATGCCGAGGACGATTTTGGAGAACGTGTCCATCATGGCGTCGTAGAGCAGGGTGACGCCCCGGCTGGACGCTTTATCGAAATAGGCCTTGAGGTGGTTGAAGATGTTCAACACGTCGAGGGCCTGCTTGAGCGGAATCGACAGAATGGCAGGCATCATGCCGGCCTCCTCCTGAAGATTGCCGCGCGTGGCGTCGATGAAATCCTGGCAGGTTGCGTAGTGCTCGCGCAGTTTTTTGCTGCTCGGGTTGTGGCTGTTGTAGACGGCTTTGCACGCGGCCGTGTTCAAGTAAAAGGTGTGCATCGAAGCGCTGACCATCAACAACGGGTTTTGCGACACGATGTTGTCCAGGTTGCCGACGTTGTTCCCGGTTTCATTGATGTCGCAGTAAAAGGTTGTGAGCTGATTGAGGCCGTTTTTAACTTCCTTGAACGGCATCAGCGCCGGGTCGACCATACGGCCGAGTATCCAGGTCGAAGTGTCTTCGGGAATGTGCTGGTTGATTTCTTCCTTCAGCCAGTTCCAGTCATAGCGGGGGCGTAGCCGCTGATCCTGTTTAATGTCGTGCGGGCCTTTGAGGTCATCCGGATTCGACGAATCCTGGATGGCGCCCAGGTCCAGCCAGCCTTCGATCGCGCATGTCTGCACGATGTGCACGTGGGGTTCGATCAGGCCGGGCAGCAGGGTTTTGCCGTCCAGTTGCCGGGTCGTCCAGGCGATGCCTTTGGCTTTCATGTGGGCCTGGACGTGGCCGAGGCTACCGGAGGCGACGACGTCGCCACCATGGATGCCCAGCGCTTCGACCCGCTCATCCATGTTGCCGTCCTTGAGCGGGTAAATCACCCCGCCGGTAAAGATGACCGACTCGCTATCAGGTTCTGGCCCGAGCTTGGGCAGCTGGCTCGCAAGGGCCGTTGGGTCGAAAGTGTGTTTGAGTGCATTCCAGATGGGGTTTTCGCAGCCGCAATGGGTGCAATTGTGATCATTTCCGTTTGATCCCATGACGCGTTCCTCAGGTTTTCGGTGGTTTGAGGCGTAACGCACACGATGTGCGCGCTGCAAGCGTAGCAGTGGTTCGGGAGTTGGTTATCCTTGTCTCAGACTGCAACAGCTGTCGCGATATTAGACGCCGGCTTGCCTTTCGAAGCCCGGTTGTAAACTGATTTTTCATCACAGTTTATTGATTTAAAAGACTATTAATAAGCTGGCACGCTCCGTGTATTGCTCATCGCAGACGTTTCTCTTGCCTCCGCCAGCGGCTCGCCGCCGGTGGCAGAAACCATAAAAACGATAAGCCACAACAATAAGAAAGCACCGTGCGAGGTTCGACGTTGATGAAGAGAAAACTCCGATCAGGCATGAGCGCCGGCCTGCTGGCCGTGGCCGCTTGTGTGGCGCTGCATTCGCCTTACAGCCTGGCAGCCCGCGACGCCCAGACCATCCTCAAGGAAACCTGTCAGGGCTGTCACACCCCCGAAGCCGATAACGCCCTGAGCCGCATCAGCCACCAGCGCAAGACCCCGGAAGGCTGGCTGATGAGCATCGCCCGGATGCAGACCATGCACGGTTTGCAGATCAGCGATGACGACCGCCGCACCCTGGTCAAATACCTGGCCGACACCCAGGGCCTGGCGCCGAGCGAGACCGATGGCGTGCGCTATGCGCTGGAACGCCGACTCAATACCGTCGAGCATTTCGACGACCAGACCAGCCAGATGTGCGGCCGCTGCCACTCCGGTGCGCGGGTTGCGCTGCAACGCCGTCCGGCCCAGGAGTGGGAGCGTCTGGTGAACTTCCACCTCGGTCAATGGCCGTCGCTGGAGTACCAGGCCCTGGCTCGGGATCGCGACTGGTTTGATATCGCCCGTAAGGACATGGTGCCCCTGTTGGCCAAGCGTTATCCGCTGGACAACCCGGCCTGGAAAGCCTGGCTGAAAGTCGCGCCGAAAGCCGATGCGCTGGTGGGCGACTGGAGCTTCAGCGGCCACTTGCCGAGTAAAGGCGAACTGGCCGGCGTGATGAGCGTCACGGCCGATGGCAGCGACACCTTCAAGGTCAGCGTCAAAGGCCAATACGCCGATGGCAGCCCGTTCAACGGCGACGGTAGCGCGATTCTCTACAGCGGTTATGAATGGCGCGGTAACGTGACCATCGACGGCGTGACCATGCGCCAGGTGTTCGCCGCCCAAGGCACCGCGATGCAGGGCCGGATGTTCGAGGCTGAGCACGATGAGCGTGGTCTGGACTTCGTTGCCGCCAAGCAGGGCAGCAGCCGTTTGCTGGCCGTTCAACCGGGTTATCTGAAGGCTGGTGCTGAAACCGAAGTGACGTTGATTGGCAGCGGCCTCACCGGCAAACCGAACTTCGGCAAAGGCGTGGAAGTGGTCGCCGTCGTCGAGCAAAGCCCTGACCGGATCAAGGTCAAACTCAAGGCTGCTGCGAATGCTCAACCGGGCCTGCGCAACGTCACTGTCGGCATGCTGAAAGGCCCGACCCTGTCGGTCTACAGCAGCATCGATGCCGTCAAAGTCGTGCCGGAATTCTCGGTGGCGCGGATCGGCGAGGGCGGTGGCTCGACGCCGAAAGTCCAGGGCCGTTTCGATGCTGAAGCCTGGGGCAAGGGCGCCGATGGCAAGCCGTATCGCATTGGCGTGTTCCCGGCGCAATGGAAGGTCGAGGCCTTCGATGATCGCGCCAAGGAAGACCAGGACGTCAAGTTCGCCGGCACCATGCAGGCCGACAGCGGCGTGTTTACACCGGGCGATGCCGGGCCAAACCCGCAGCGCAAAATGTCCACCAACAATGCCGGCAACCTCAAGGTGATCGCCGCCGTCGACGACGCAGGAAAATCCCTGACCGGCGAAGGCCACATGATCGTCACCGTGCAACGCTGGAACAATCCACCCATTCCATGATGTTGAAAACGTGAGCTAGCTGACCGCAACGGCTTCAGACACTTTTTCGGAATGACCGCAGGCCTCGAAACCGGGGTTTGCACAGGAGGTTGCAATGGGCGCTATTTTGAATCTGGTTGAACGCAATCTGCACGAAGTGCACGTCGACGCCGACCGCATGCTGTTCCACATCCCCAGCAGTTCGCTGTTCGCCAGCGATGAGCTGACCGGCACCATCATCGATACCTTGCGCGGTCCAGGCTGTTCGTCGGAGGACCTGATCCAGCGTTTGGCCGCACGCTTTAACGGTGACGAAATCACCGAAACCCTGCGCGAGCTGATGGCCCTGGAACTGGTCAGCGACGGCTCGCCACTGACCCCGGACATCGGCACCAAACGAGTCGAGCGCACGGCGATCAATACCGTGGTGCTCAACGTGAACACCGGCTGCAACTTGAGCTGCACCTACTGCTACAAGGAAGACCTCGACAAGCCGTCGGCCGGCAAGAAAATGGACGTTGAAACGGCGGTCGCGTCGGTAGAAATGCTGCTGCGCGAATCCCCGGATGAAGAGCGTTTCACCGTGGTGTTTTTCGGTGGGGAGCCGTTGAGCAACCGCAAGCTGATCGAGTACATGGTCGATTATTGTGAAAAGCGGTTTGCCGAGGCGGGCAAGTTCGTCGAGTTCGTCATGACCACCAACGCCACGCTGCTCACCGAAGACACCGTGGACTACCTCAACGCCCACCGTTTCGGGCTCTCTGTGAGTATCGACGGGCCGAAAACCGTGCACGACCGCAATCGCATCACCGTGGGCGGGCAGGGCACCTATGACGTGGTGCGGCGCAAGGCCGAGATGCTGCTGTCGCGCTACAACAGCCGCCCGGTCGGCGCGCGGGTAACCCTGACCACCGGCGTCACCGATGTCGAAACCATCTGGGATCATCTGTTCAACGAACTGGGGTTTGCCGAAGTCGGTTTCGCCCCGGTGACGTCTGGCGACATCAGCACCTTCAACCTGTCCAGCGAGGAGCTGATCGAAGTCTTTGCCAACATGAAGAAACTCGGCCGGCGTTACCTGGAAGCCGCGTTGGAGCACCGCAATATCGGTTTTTCCAACCTGCACCAGTTGATCACCGACATCCACGAAGGCCATAAAAAAGCCCTGCCATGTGGCGCGGGTTTGAAGATGCTGGCAGTGGATCACAAGGGTGAGCTGAACCTGTGCCACCGCTTTACCGGCTCGTCACTGCCGACGTTTGGCAACGTGCACAGCGGTGTAAAACAGGTCGAATTGAATGACTTCCTGTCCCAGCGCCTGGACCGCACCAACACCGGTTGCGAGGACTGTCAGATCCGCAACCTCTGCTCCGGCGGCTGCTATCACGAAAGCTATGCCCGTTACGGCGACCCGACCCACCCGACCTATCACTACTGCGAACTGATGCGTGACTGGGTCGACTTCGGCATCGAGGTCTACACCCGGATCATGGCCCACAACCCTGCGTTTATCAGCAGCTACATCACTCCGCGCAAGGCTCACTGATATGAAACATCTCAAGGCAATCAATAACAAAGCGCTGAAGCTCGATCAGGCCGCAGCCGAAAACCGCATTGAAGAAGTGGTGGCGATGAGCTCGGTCGCCGGCTGCGCCTCGACCACCGACCCAGGTTGGGAAATCGATGCCTTTGGCGGTGTGTCGTCGCTGTGCCAGCCGATGGAAGCGGATCTTTATGGCTGTTCCGACCCGTGCTGGTGGCCGGCCCAGGTGCCCGACATGATGAGCACCTACCCGGACTGGAACAAGGACGCGCAGGCCTCGAACGAGAGTTGGCGCAACCTCGGGACTGTTTTCCCAAAAGATAAGTGATCGGACCTCAGAAGGATTTCAGCATGCTTATTGTCAAAACCTGCGGCCTGGCCGCGTTCGCCGTCCTGAGCGTCTGTTCGCTTAACGTTCTGGCCGATGAAAACACTGCACTGCAAGACGGTCACGAGTACATGTTGACCACCAATTACCCGAACAACCTGAATGTGATCGACCTGGCCACCGACACCTTGTTCAAGACTTGCAAAATGCCGGACGCCTTCGGTCCTGGCACCGTGCAACTGTCGCCGGATCACAAGACCGCGTACGTGCTGAACAACCACTATGCGGACATCTACGGCGTTGAGCTGGATAACTGCAAACAGGTGTTCCACACCAGCATCACCCAGAAACCCGGTGAGAAAGCGCGCTCGATGTTCGCCTTCACCCTCAGCCATGACGGCAAGGAACTGTTCGCTGTCGCCAACCCGACGCTGATGCTCAACGACCGCTATGAAGTGCAGCAACCGCGGCTCGATGTCTACGCCACCGACGCTGGCATGGACGCCAAACCCGTGCGCAGTTTCCCGGCGCCACGGCAGTTGACCATCATGCAAAGTGGCGACGATGGCACGCTGTATGTGGCGGGGGCGGACGTCTACAAGGTCGATGTCAAAACCGGCAAGTTCGATGTACTGATCCCCAGCCGTCACTGGAAACGCGAGAACTACAGCGCGCCGGACGTGCTCTACGTGTGGAACCAGCAGACCTATCGCCATGACTTCTCGCTGCTCTACACCGCGGCGAAATTCAAGGACAAGAAGCAGGACCCGCTGACCGCCGAGTACCTCTACGGGCTGTTCAGTATCGACCTGAAAACCGGCAAGACCGAAACCACCGATTTTGGTCCTTTGACGGAAATCTACTTCAGCGGCATGCGCTCACCGAAGGACCCGAACCTGATGTTCGGTGTGCTCAACCGGTTGGCCAAGTACGACATCAAGCAGAAAAAACTGTTGCAGTCGGCGACGCTGGATCACTCCTACTACTGCATTTCCTTCAACAAGGACGGCAGCAAGATCTACCTGGCCGGGACGTTCAATGATGTGGCGATCTTCGATGCCGAGAGCCTGAAACAGATCGGCAGCATCAAAATGCCGGGTGGGGATATGGCGATTACCACGGCGCAGATCTTTGTGCGCTGATTCTCGGCAGAAAATCAAAAGATCGCAGCCTTCGGCAGCTCCTACAGTGTTACGCGATCCCTGTAGGAGCTGGCGTAGCCTGCGATCTTTTCGCTTTTAAGAGTTGGAGGGCACCGGGCAGCTCATATCGCCTTCCTCGCACTTGAGGTAACTCTTGAAGGTCTCGACGCGAACCTTGGTGAGGTGGGTGGTGCACTGGTTGTAGATCAGCCCCTCCATGCTGCCACCCGCCACCCCGGAGGCCGAAAACTCGCACTCGGCATCCCGAAACGCCACCCAGCTACGCTGGGCGCTGACCAGCAGCTTCTTGGCATCGGGACTGTCCTTCAATCTTTTGGTGATCTGCTGATACAGCACATTCAGCTCTTTATCCGCAGCCTTGTACTGCTCGGCGGAGCACTGATTCATGGTGCTCTGGTCGTTGGCGTTGGCGCAGTCCACGGCATGCGCCACGGTGGTGAACAGCAGTGGCAACAGGGCCAGGAGAAAGCGTGGGTTCATAGGGGATTCTCGCGGTGACAATGGAAAATTGAGGTGCAGTGTAGCGACGCGGACGGTCAATCAATCAATCTGCAGACCACCCCAATCTACTGTGGGAGCGGGCTTGCTCGCGAAGAGGGCGTGTCAGTCGACATTGATATTGCCTGGCACACCGCTTTCGTGAGCAAGCCCGCTCCCACATCAGGTTCTGTGTAGTCTCGGGAATTTATGTCTGCCACTCATGGCATTGTTCAATGGCTTCATATTCAAGCCAAGGCACATCGTGAGCCATCCAGATATGCGCCTGAGGCGTCGTCCCCGGATCATCATCGAGCGTCGCCACCCGCACGATCACATGCGGCTGAGCCAACCGCTCCGCCATCAACTGCGAGCCACACACCGAACAGAAATGCCGAAGCTTGCCCGGCGACGATTCGTAGCTGCTCAGCCGGTCCTGACCCTTGGTCCAGCGAAAATGCTCGCGCATGACCCCGGCCGTCGAGGCGAACGCCGCAGCGTGGGCCTTGCGGCAGGTTTGGCAATGACAGTGAACGATCGGCATGTCGAGGCCGTCGAGTTGATATTCGATGGTTTTGCACAGGCAACTGCCGTGCAGGGAGGGACGTTGCATGGGTCATCCTTGGCCGGAATTTAAAACGTTGCGCACTTTAACATGCGCGTGTCAGGCCCTTGCGAAGGCGCGACCAAGATCCCGAAAGCGACAACCGCACCCACTTGATACAACTTTAGGGTTGGTCTTGTGGTCTCACAGGCCTACTGTTCAGTACAGGAGGTGACTTATGAACCCAGCATCAGATCGCATCGAAAGGAAGATTCTGCTCAAGGCGCCGCGTTCGCAGGTCTGGCGCGTGTTGGCCAATGCCGAAGCGTTCGGCCAGTGGTTTGGTGTGTCACTGGAGGGCAAGCGTTTTGTCGCCGGTGAGTGGACCCAGGGGCAAATCACGTATCCCGGTTATGAGCATTTGCTGTGGAATGTCCTGGTGGAGCGGGTCGAGCCGGAACGGGTGTTCTCGTTTCGCTGGCATCCGTATGCGGTGGAGCCGGACGTCGATTACTCCCAGGAGCCCACCACACTGGTGCTGTTCGAGCTCGAAGACATGGATAACGGTACGTTGCTGAAGGTTACCGAGTCCGGTTTTGATCACATTCCCCAGACGCGCAGGCTCAAGGCGTTCCGCATGGACAGCCGTGGCTGGGACGAGCAGATGAGCAATATCGAAGAGTTTCTCAAAGTCAGTATCAAGGCCCGTGAACATCAGGGCGAGTGAAGGTTGCATGTTTGAACCTTGGTTGAAGCGCTGGGCGCTGGTGCCGGACGGCGAACCCATCATCACACTTGGCAGTCGCTTGCTACCGGTGCGCATGGGCGATGTGCCGGCGATGCTGAAGATCGCCGTCGATGACGAAGAGAAATTCGGCAATCTGCTGATGACCTGGTGGGACGGTGAGGGCGCCGCCCAGGTGTTCGCCCATCACGGCGACGGTTTGTTGATTGAACGAGCCATGGGCCGGCGCTCGCTGATGCGCATGGCGCTCAACGGGCAGGACGATGAAGCCAACCAGATCATGTGTGCGGCGGTGGCGCGGTTGCATGCACCGCGCTTGTCGCCCTTGCCGCCGCTGGTTCCGTTGACGCAATGGTTCAACGCGTTGCGCCTGGCTGCTGAACAGCACGGCGGGCTCTATGCTCTCAGCCTTTCCACGGCCGAAGCCTTGCTGGCCGAGCCGCAAGACGTGGTGGTGCTGCACGGCGATCTCCATCACGACAATATTCTGGATTTCGAAACGCGAGGCTGGCTGGCCATCGATCCCAAGCGGGTGCTCGGTGAGCGCGGTTTCGATTACGCCAACCTGATCTGCAACCCCGAACTGCCTACAGCGTCGGATCCGCTGCGTTTCGAGCGGCAAATCAAGATAGTGGCTAAAGCAGCGGGGCTTGAGCGGCGGCGCTTGCTGCAATGGGTGCTGGCCTTTGCCGGGTTGTCTGCCGCCTGGTTTCTTGAGGATAACGACACGATGGCGGCCGAAGGTCAGCTGCAGGTCGCTAAACTCGCGGCTTTTACGCTTGATACCTGACAGGTCTAAGGGTTTTCGGAAGGGCAGCTATAGCGAATGTCTTACACGCGATGGTAGCTATGTCGTCTATTGCACATTGGATCCGAAGCGTAATCTAGCCTCATCAACTGAAGCACAGGGAGTGCTCAGGATCATGGATGATCGACCATAAGCAAGGATTCGCTGCCGACAGGGAGTCGCAATGGTCTTGGGAAAAACCCGCTTCGGCGGGTTTTTTTTCGTCTGTCGAAAAATTTATGGCTGACTTTGTGGGAGCGAGCCTGCTCGCGAAGAGGCCGGCACATTCAACATCAATGTTGCCTGACACTCCGTCTTCGCGAGCAAGCCCGCTCCCACAGGGGGATTATTGGCAATAATGGTCAAAGGCTTACACGCACTCGCGGGTATGTCGTCTGTTTAAGCCTCGTCGATACGCTTATTCTGGATCCATCAACTGAAGCACAGGAAGTGCTCAGGATCACGGATGATCGACCATTAGCCAGGATGGCTGCCGACAGGATGTCGCAATGGTCTTGAGAAACCCGCTTCGGCGGGTTTTTTTTCGCCTGTCGAAAATCCCCCCACAACATCGCCCCTGTAGGAGCAAGGCTTGTCCGCGAAGAAGTTGACGCGGTGCCACAGACAAACCGCGTCACCGTTCTTCGCGGGCAAGTCGGATCGCTGCACCGCTCGCTCCTACAGTACACCGACAGCGACTCCGTTCTGAATCGTCCTGCTGCGGGATTGTTTATCGAAGGTTCAGCCTGGCTCCCACCCGCTCGGTGATCAGCTTGCGTTGCAGGAACGATTGCGCCGAACGCCGTTGAACCTCTTCGACGATGTTCTGCGGCGCGGTTTCCGGGCTGCCGGCCTGGAACGGTGGCGCTGGCGCATATTCCAGTTGCAGTTGCACAACTTGCGCTGTGTCTTTATCGAACAGCTCGGCGGCCAGGGTCAGGGCAAAGTCGATGCCCGCCGTGATCCCGCCCCCCGTCAGCAGGTTACCGTCGCGCACCACCCGATCTTTCACCGGGATCGCGCCCAGTGTTTCGAGCAACTCGTGATACGCCCAATGCGTCGTGGCGCGTTTGCCCTTCAGCAAGCCCGCGGCACCGAGCACCAGCGAACCGGTGCACACCGAGGTGACATAACGGGCATTCGCCGCCTGAGCCTTGATGAAGGCCAGGGTCTGTTCATCTTCCATCAACGGCCCGACGCCGCTGCCGCCGGGGATGCAGATCACGTCCAGCGCCGGGCAATCGTCGAACGTGGCGGTCGGTTTCAGCACCAGTCCGGTACTGGCGGTGACCGGCACCAGGTCCTTCCAGATCAAATGCACCTTCACGTCCGGCAACGAAGCCAGTACGTCATAAGGGCCGGTCAGGTCCAGTTGTTGAACCTGCGGAAACAACAGAAAACCGATCTGCAACGTCATGGCGTTTTTTCTCCTGGTTGGGGTGGACGGCTTCACTGTAGGCTCGTAGGATTTGGCGTATCCGCCAATTACCCCACGAATTACGCCAATCATGCCGAAGACCATTCACGTACTCGCGTTTGCCAACGTGCAACTGCTCGACGTCACCGGACCCTTGCAAGTGTTCGCTTCGGCCAACGACAGTGCCCGTCAACAGGGTTTGCCTGCGCCCTATGCACCGTCTGTGATTGCCAGCGGTGGCGGGGCGGTAATGTCGTCGGCGGGGCTGGCGATATTGGCCGAGCCGTTGCCGGCGGGTGGCAGCGACACCTTGATCATCGCGGGTGGCTGGGGCGTTTATTCGGCGGCACAGGAGGAGCCCTTGGTGGCGTGGGTGCGCGAGCAGGCGACGCGGTGTCGTCGGGTTTCTTCGGTGTGTACGGGCGCGTTTCTGCTGGCCGCCAGTGGTTGGCTCGATGGTCGACGAGTGGTTACCCACTGGACCCGCTGCGAACAGTTGGCGCAGATGTATCCACGCCTGCACGTCGAACCCAACCCGATTTTCATCAACGACGGCCCGGTCTGGACCTCGGCCGGGGTCACCGCCGGCATCGATCTGGCACTGGCCATGGTCGAAGAAGACCTCGGTCGCGCGATGGCCCTGGATGTCGCCCGGCAACTGGTGGTATTTCTCAAGCGTCCGGGCGGTCAGTCGCAGTTCAGCGTGACCCTGTCCCTGCAACAGGAAGGCAACCGCTTCGACGAACTTCATGCCTGGATCAGCGAAAATCTCACCAAAGACCTCGGTGTCCCGACCCTGGCCCTGCAGGCCGGCATGAGCGAGCGCAGTTTTATCCGTCACTACCGCGCCGACACCGGCCAAACCCCGGCCCGGGCCATTGAACTGATTCGGGTCGAAACCGCGCGACGGCTGCTCAGCGATACTGGCGTGCCGATCAAACGGGTCGCGGTGCAATGCGGGTTTGGCAGCGAAGAAACCCTGCGCCGCAGTTTCCTGCGGGCCATGGGCGTGACGCCGCAGGCCTACCGCGAGCGTTTCAGCGTCAGCCCTTCAGTAGATCCAGTAACGCCTTGATCGTCGCTTCGGGCGCTTCCTCAGGAATGTTATGCCCGACACCGGCCAGTACGCGGCGCTCGTAAAGGCCGGTGAAGTGCTCGATGTCTTCGTCCATCTCCGGCGCCGGTCCGACGCCATCGTCGGCGCCGCACAGGGAAATTGTCGGCACGCTGATCGGCGGTTGCTTGGCCAGCGCCTCTTCCATCCACTCCAGCGCAGGATCGCCGGGCGAATACATGAACCGATGCCGATACGAGTGAATCACCACCTCGACGAAATCCGGATTGTCGAAGGCCGGCGCACTCAAGGGATAACGCTCGGCGTTCCTGACCCAGGTCGGCGACCACAGGCGCCAGAGCAATTCGCAGAAGGCCCGGCGATTTTGGGTCAGGCCTTCAACCCCGCGCGGGGTGTGGAAGTAGTACTGATACCAGAGGCGATGTTCAGTCTCAGGGTCCAGCGGTTGGGTGGAGTGGGGAATGTTTTGCAAGTTGTAGCCATCACCGGTGACCAAGCAGCGAACCCGCTCCGGCCACAACGCCGCGACAATGCACGCCGCCCGACCGCCCCAGTCGTAGCCACAGAGCGCGGCTTGCAGGATGGCCAGGGCGTCCATCAGGTCCAGCAAATCCTGGGCGAGGGCGGCTTGTTGACCGGAGCGCAGAGTGTCGGGGCTATTGAAGCGAGTCGGGCCGTAGCCGCGCAGGTACGGGACGATGACGCGGTAGCCTTGAGCCGCGAGGGCTGGGGCGATGTCGTCATAGGCACGGGGGGAATAAGGGAAACCGTGGAGCAGGATTATCGGATCGCCAGTGGTCGGACCGTGTTCTTCGTAGGCGATTTTCAGGCTTGGAGTTTCAACGTACTGAACGACTGGCGACTTGGTCACGAGGAACTCCTGAGCGCTGGCATCCGAGAACATTAGCTGATGAAGCCCGACTTGAGCGGTGCACTGAACCTGTGGCGAGGGAGCTCTGTGGCGAGGGGGCTTGCCCCCGTTGGACTGCGCAGCAGGCCCAAATCAATCACCGCATTCCTCCCAGGAAAACACATTTTGCAGGTTTACGACTGCTGCGCAGTCCAACGGGAGTGTGTCAGCCTCAGGCCTCGACTTCTGCCACCTGATTAAAATACTTCGCCCGATCCGGCGTAAACGTCACCACCATTCTGGTCCGCGAACACGTCAATGCCCGCTCTTCACTCAGATCAATATCCAGATCTTCCCCACGTAACCCCTGCCATTGCGCCAGGTACTTGAGCGATCCGTACTTTTCGAGTTTCTTCAGGCTGCGGCTCACGCCACCTTTCCAGCCCAGCACCGGCAGTTCGCCAGCGAGGCACTGTTGGGCAATGTCGGGGAATCGGCTGGCGCGTTGGCGGCCGATTTCCCAGCATTTGATCAGGCCCTTGTCGTGGGCTTCCCACAGTTCATCCCGGTTCAGGCCGGAGCGCAGTGGGGCGTCGATGGTGCGGTGGATGCGCTGGGTCATTCTGTTTCCTTGAATTCGGGTTTTGTTGGACAGCTCCGCTGTACCCGTTGACGGTGGATGTTAGGGGGGGATGTAACAGCTGGCAACAAGGTATTTGTGGGGGTAGGACGGACGTTCTGGACTTTGAATCGGAGCCTGTCGTTTAGACATTGTAGGGGCCGACCTACATACCTCTGTGGCGAGGGGGCTTGCCCCCGTTCGGCTGCGCAGCAGTCGCAAAACCAGCAAATACGGTGCATCTGAGGCAATGGGGCAAAAGTTAAAGGGGCCGCTGCGCAACCCAACGGGGGCAAGCCCCCTCACCACAAGGGCGTGTGTTTTGGCAGATAAACCGGGTTTTGTTTATCGCATGTAGGTCTAATTCCTACAGGTCGAGGTTAGAAAAAGGAAATTTCCGACAAGATCTGGCGGCTATGGATGACGTTCAAGGCTGCCAGTAATTTTTCTCGGCGCTGAACTTGCGATAGAGAAAATTCGCCGCAAGGATCAATGCCAATAGCGTTAATGCCTACGGATGTATCCGACTCATTTAAAAGGACGTTTTAAATGCGGCTCCCGAACCAGCCGACTGTTTGCGCCGATGCAATATTCCACGAGTCTGCTTTCGTCAAAAAAGTCGACACTGATAATGCTCGAACGGTAAAGGAAGTAGCTTTCCATGTCGAACCAGGCATTGATTTCCTTGGTTAACTTGGTGGGGCCACGTGCGGCAGTGTATTGGGTCATGGACAGTCTCCACGGATAAGTGAAGGACGGAGGGTTTTGCATCACTGCAGTAACGTATTGCGCTAGCTTTTCAACAGAAACAAATGTGCTTCCCTCCCAGCGATTTTGAAAGGCAGGCCAGAATAATTCTGAACCAAATTTTTCATGATATTCGATGGAGAGAATAACTCGTTGCTTTCGGCTGATTTTCCTCAGTTGCGCAAAGCTTAGGTATTTATTGCTGTATGGGATCAGACGGTCTTTTAAATGGCGCAGTATTTCCTCTTTGAATAATGAGTGATCAAACCGATTGTCTTTTTCATCATGGAGCGTATTAAAGTCAAAGATGATGAATTCATCCGGGTTTTCATCAAGGAAAGTGTTGGCTGCGGCAACGATTTCTTTAAGTAGCCGCCCGCGGATTTTCCAGTGGTAGGCCTTGAATTCGTTATTTTGCAAGAGCATCCGCAGATCAAAAGACCGTGCCCCGTTCCTCATTTGCCAGAGTAAGTCGTGGTTCTGACAAAGCGCCCAGTTGGCCGATGCAGACTCCGGGAAAGAATGACCGATGTCCCAGTCCATGGCGGCATTGTGACAGCCAGGCCAGACAAGTTCGCCGATTTTCAAACTGTCAATATGTGGCGTAGTGCTCATCCAATTGGCGTAGTTGTTGCGGGTTGTGGTGTTGCTTGCTGGATTCATTGTTAATGATTCTAGATGATGGATTATAAAGTAGATAAGCCCTGATTGGCGTATGTTGTGCCGGGTTTGAGCTTGAAGTACTTATAATTCGTTATCAGGTAGGGAAGGAAGTTTTAAAGTGTGGCGATAAAATTCAAGTTCGGTGTATTGGGTTTGTTGTATTGCTGTTTTAAAGTAAAGCTTCTTATAGAAGAAGCTTCTTGATGGTGGGTGTTTTATTAAAGCGAGCGGCAGTGAACTGTTTTTTAAGGCTGCCAGTAATTCTTCTCCCCACTCAACTTGCGATCCAGAAAACTCGCCGCACTGATCAGCGCCAGGTGCGTCAACGCTTGCGGCGTATTGCCCAGGTGCCGCGCATGGCTGTCGAACTCTTCGGCATACAGGCCCAGCGGGTTGGCGTACCTCAGCAGCTGCTCAAACTCCAGATGAGCCTTTTCCACCTGGCCGGCTCGGGCCAGGCATTCGACGTACCAGAACGAGCAAGCAGCGAAGGCGCCTTCGGTGCCGACCAAGCCGTCGATGTGGCTGTCTTCGTTGTGGTAGCGGTAGACCATGCCATCGCGCACCAGGGTTTTCTGGATCGCTTCCAGGGTCGAGAGCCAGCGCGGGTCCTTGGCGCTGACGAAGCGCACCAGCGGCATCAGCAACATCGAGCCATCAAGCGCGGTGCCGCCGATATGCTGCACGAAATGCCCGCGTTCTTCGTTCCAGAACTTTGCCCAGATGTCGGTGTAGATCGCTTGGCGAGTCTGGTCCCAGCGCGCAAACGGGGCGGGCAGGGAACGTTTGGACGCCAGGCGAATGGCCCGGTCCACGGCGACCCAGCACATTAGTCGCGAATGCAGGAAGTGATGCTGCTCGCCGCGCATTTCCCAGATGCCGACGTCTTCGCTCTCCCAGGTTTCGCAGACTTGATCGACCACTTCCACGGTGTGCTTCCAGCCTTCATGGGAAATCGCTTCGCCATACTTGTTGACCAGATACACCGCGTCCATCAGCTCGCCGAAGATGTCGAGCTGGATCTGATCGTAAGCCTGGTTGCCGATGCGCACCGGTTTCGCGCCGCCGTGGCCGGCCAAGTGCGTGAGTTCGGTTTCCGGCAGTTTCTGGCGACCGTCGATGGCGTAGAGGATGTTGATTTTCATCGAGTTGCCGTGGCAATCACTGACGCGCCCGCGCAACCAGTTCATGTAGGCGTTGGCCTCGTCGACGAAGCCCAGGCGCATAAAGGCGTAGACGGTGAACGAGGCGTCGCGGATCCAGGTGTAGCGGTAATCCCAGTTGCGTTCGCCGCCGGGGGTTTCCGGCAGGCCGAAGGTCGCGGCGGCGAGGATTGCGCCGTGTTTGCGCGAGGTCAGCAACTTCATGGCCAGGGCCGAGCGGTTGACCATTTCCCGCCAGCGACCGCGATAGTTGGACTGACCGATCCAGTCGCGCCAGAACTTCAAGGTACGTTCCAGGCACAGTTCGGCGGCACCTTCCTTGAAGCGTGGATCGTCGACCGCGCCCAACAGAAACTTCGCGCTTTGTCCCTGCTTAAGGGTGAACTCGGCGACGGCGCAATTACCGTCGAGGCTCAGGGCTTGATCCGAAGACAGGCGTAGGGACGGTTGGTCTGTGGCTTCAAACACCGCGTCCTGTTCATCGAGGCGAGCACGGGTTTTTGCCCGGGCGTAGTCATGCCGCACCGCGCAACGCATGCGTATCGTCGCCGTGCCGCTGACCACCCGCACCTGGCGCATCAGCATCGGCAGGTCATCTTCGCTGTCGCCAATCGGCAGCAAGTCGGTGATTTCGACCACGGCGCGTTCGCTCAGCCAACGGCTTTGCAGGACATTGGTGTCCGGCAGGTAGATTTGCTCGCGGCGTGCGTCAGGCAGGTCCGGGGCCAGTTGGAAAATCCCGGCCTCGGGAGTGTCCAAAAGCGAGCAGAAGATCGACGGGCTGTCGAACTCCGGCCAGCAGAAAAAATCCACGCTGCCCTTGTCGTTGACCAGTGCCGCGCTGCGCATGTCGCCAATGATGCCGTGGGCGTCGATGGCGCTTTGTCGTTCGGGATGATGATCAGCCATTGCCACGGAACTCCGGATAGAGGCTCATGCCGCCGTCGATGAACAGGGTGGTGCCGACGATGTAATCGGACAGATCGGAGGCGAGAAAAACCACGGCGTTGGCGATGTCCTCGACATCACCGATGCGGCCGTAAGGGATGAGCTTGAGCAGTTCTTGCGCGGCGTCGCCCTCGGTGGCGGCGCGGTTTATCGCCGTGCGAATGGCCCCTGGCGCGATGCCGTTGATGCGGATTTTCTGCCGGCTGACTTCCTGGGCCAGGGTCTGCATCAACATGGCGACGCCGCCCTTGGACGCTGCGTAATTGACGTGGCCGGCCCATGGAATGCGCTGGTGTACCGAACTCATGTGGATGATCTTGCCGGCGGCTCGGGACACGCCTTGGCGAATGCCCTGTTTGTTGAAAATCCGCAGGGCGGCGCGGGCGCAGAGGAACTGGCCGGTGAGGTTGACGCCGATCACCTGGTTCCAGTCGGCGAGGGTCATGTCCACGGCATTTGCATCTTTTTGCATGCCGGAATTCGCCACCAGAATATCGAGGAAACCGAAGGCGTTGAGGGTCTGGGCGAACAGCCGTTCGACGTCCTCCTCCTTCGAGACGTCGGCACCGATGGCAATGGCGCGACCGCCGCTGTCGTTGATCTGCTTGGCGAGTTCTTCGGCGGGAGCGGCCTGGGAGTTGTAGTTGATGACGACGGCAGCACCGGCAGCGGCCAGCGCTTTGGCGGCGCCGGCACCAATGCCGGAACTGGCGCCGGTGACCAGGGCTACTTGTTGATCGAGAGAAATCTGCATGAGCGTTAGCGCCTTGAAGGGAGGGCCTAACTAGCTGACTGGATTGTTGGGTAGAGAGTTCATTTTCGGGCGTCAGTGCAGGCCCCTTCGCGAGCAAGCCCGCTCCCACAGGTTTGGTCGCGCCCACACGATCGCGTTTACACCAAAAATCCAATGTGGGAGCGGGCTTGCTCGCGAAGGGGCCTTAACATTCAACCAACAATTACCCGCTTTCCCCTCAACCAGCCTTTATGGCAACTTGCAGGCCCTGATTGAGGCCGAAATCGATGGCAAACCCCTACCGCGAACTGTTCAACGCCCCTGGCGCCCGGGCCTTTGTGCTGGCCGGGATGATCGCGCGCATGCCGATTTCCATGACCGGCATCGGCCTGATCACCATGCTCTCGCAGTTACAGGGTGGCTACGGCTTGGCCGGCGCCGTTGCGGCAACTTTTGCCCTCGCCACGGCATTCTGTGCGCCGCAGGTTTCGCGTCTGGTGGATCGCTACGGCCAGGGCCGGATCCTGCCGGTGTCGGCGCTGGTGGGTGGCGGTTCGCTGTTGCTGTTGTTGCTCTGCACACGGTTGCAGGCGCCACACTGGACGCTGTTCGTGTTCGCTGCCCTGGCCGGGTGCATGCCGAGCATGTCGGCGATGGTCCGGGCGCGCTGGACCGAGCTCTATCGCGGTCAGCCGCAACTGCAAACCGCCTATGCGTTGGAATCGGTGCTGGACGAGGTCTGCTTTATTGTCGGGCCGCCGCTGTCGGTGGGCTTATGCGTGGTGGCGTTCCCCGAGGCAGGTCCCTTGGCGGCGTTACTGATGCTTGCGATCGGGGTCGCGGCGTTTGTGTTGCAGCGCGGCACCGAGCCGGCGGTGCATCCCCATGAAGTTCACCATCAGGGCTCAATCATTCGTTCCGGTGAAATCCGCCTGCTGATGCTGTTGATGACCGCCATGGGCACCATTGTCGGCGTAGTGGACGTGGTCAGCGTGGCGTTCGCCCAGCAGCAGGGCCAACCGGCGGCAGCGAGTATCGTGCTGTCGGTGTACGCCATCGGTTCGTGCCTGGCCGGGTTGGCGTTCGGCGCATTGCGCTCGAAAGTGCCGCTGCCGCGATTGTTCCTTTATGGCGGTGTGGCGACAGCGGTGACGACATTGCCGTTACTGCTGGCGACGAACATATTCGGGCTGGCACTGGCGGTATTTGTCGCCGGGCTGTTCTTTGCGCCGACGCTGATTGTGGCGATGGCGTTGGTGGAACGCATCGTTCCGCCAGCCAAACTGACCGAAGGCCTGACGTGGCTGGTCACCGGGTTGAGCATTGGCGTTGCAATGGGCGCAGCGAGTTCCGGGTGGCTGGTGGATGCGTTCGGGGCGCGCAGCGGGTTTTGGGTGGCGATTGCGGCGGGGGCGGTGGTGTTGGGGTCGGCGATCCAGAGCTTCCGCCATTTGAAATGAGATCTAACTGTGGGAGCAGGCTCTCTCCCACAGGGGTAATGGGTTACCAACCTCTTCCCGATCGTTGCGTGATCGACGACTAATTTACCCAGGCGCCGGAGCGTTACTTGGTACAGACATCTTTTTGAGGAACCCACGGTGACCAAGCTGACTCTGCTGTGCCTGCCGTATTCCGGCGCCAGCGCCATGGTCTACAGCCGCTGGCGGCGCAAGTTGCCGGAATGGCTGCAACTGCAACCGGTCGAGTTGCCGGGGCGTGGCGCCCGTTTTGACGAACCGTTGCACACCGACATGCGCGGGCTGGCGATGCAATTGGCCAAGGAATTGCGCCCGACGCTCAAGACGCCGTACGCCTTGTTCGGGCACAGCCTGGGCGCCCTGATGGCGTGCGAGTTGGCCCACGCGTTTCGTGCACTCGGTTGCCCGGAACCGGTGGCGCTGTTTGCCTCGGGCACCGCAGCGCCAACCATGCGCGCCGACTATGATCGCGGTTTTGCCGAACCCAAGACTGACGCCGAACTGATCGACCAGTTGCGCACCCTGAATGGCACCAGCGAAGAAGTGCTGGCCAATGAAGAGTTGATGAGCCTGACCCTGCCGATCCTGCGCGCCGACTTCCTGCTGTGCGGGCGTTTTCAGCCGATCCAGCGCCCACTGCTCAAATGCCCGGTGCACGTGCTCGGCGGCAAGGCCGACAAGGCCACCACCGAACAATTGATCGGCTGGAGCAAGGAAACCCACGGCAGCTTCTCGGTGGACATGCTGGCCGGCGGGCACTTCTTCATCCATGAGCATGAGCCCAAGGTGCTGCGGGTGATCAAGGATCAACTGGAAGGGCATCGGCGGCGGCATGCCATGGCCGCCAGCGCCTGACGACTCAACTGCTTTACCCTGTGGGAGCGGACTTGCTCGCGAATGCGGTATGTCATTGAGCATTGTTGTTGACTGACACACCGCATTCGCGAGCAAGCCCGCTCCCACATTGATCTGCGACAGTCTCAAACTCCCCGCAATACCTCCTTCCTGATAGTTGTTCTCATTCGCTAATTTTTCCGGTCTGCATTCGTTTTATAGGGACGACGTGCCTTTGTGCTTCCTGCCTACTGATCCGGATGCTAAGAAATGAATGCTGAAGACTCCTTGAAACTTGCTCGCCGGTTTATCGGGTTGCCCCTGGAAAAGCGCCAGATGTTCCTTGCGGCCTTGCAAAAGGAAGGCGTGGATTTCTCGCAATTCCCGATCCCGGCCGGGGTTGAGGCCCAGGACCGCCAGGCGTTGTCCTATGCCCAGCAACGCATGTGGTTTCTTTGGCACCTGGACCCGCAAAGCGGCGCCTATAACCTGCCGGCGGCGGTGCGCCTGACCGGTCGCCTGAATCAGGTTGCGCTGGAGCAAGCGTTCGCCAGCCTGATCGAACGCCACGTAACCCTGCGCACGGTATTCCAGCAACAACCCGACGACAGCCTGTTGCAAGTCTCGGTGCAGCAACTGCTGGACATCGAACGCATCGACCTCAGCGCCTTACCGCCGGCAGAACGTGAATCCCGTGTCGCCGAAGCAGCCGAACAGCAATCGCTGATTCCTTTCGATCTGGCCCAGGGCCCGCTGCTGCGGGTGCGCTTGTTGAAGCTGGACGAGCAGGAGCACGTGCTGCTGCTGACCTTGCACCACATCGTTTCTGACGGTTGGTCGATGAACGTGTTGATCGACGAGTTCTGCCGCTTCTACGATGCCCACGATCAAGGCAACACCCCTGATTTCGCCGCGCTGCCGATTCAATACAGCGACTACGCCTTGTGGCAGCGCCGCTGGCTGGAAGCCGGCGAGCAGCAAAAACAACTCGATTACTGGCTGGCGAAACTGGGTGACGAACATCCGGTGATGGCACTGCCGCTCGATCATCCGCGCCCGGTGCTGCCGAGCTATCGCGGTCGTCGCCATGAACACGTGGTCGACGCCGCACTGGCTGAGCAACTGCGCGGCGTTGCCCGTCAGCACGGCGTGACTCTGTTCATGCTGCTGCTGGGCACCTTCAATATTCTGTTGCACCGTTACACCGGCCAGAACGACCTGCGTATCGGCGTGCCGATTGCCAACCGCAATCGCCGGGAAATCGAAGGGCTGATCGGCTTCTTCGTCAACACCCAAGTGCTGCGGGTGCAACTGGACGGCCAGACCCGTCTCGGCGATCTGTTGCGCGACCTCAAAGAGACTGCCCTCGGCGCCCAGGCCCATCAGGACCTGCCGTTCGAGCGTCTTGTCGAAGCGCTGAAACTGGAACGCAGCCTGAGCTACAACCCACTGTTCCAGGTGATGTACAACCACCAGCCGGAAGTGGCGGATGTCACCACGCTGAAGGTTGGCACCGGTCTGGAACTGGGCGTGATCGAATGGGAAAGCCGCAGCACCCAGTTCGACCTGAGCCTGGATACGTATGAGAAGGGCGGGCAACTGCACGCGGCGTTCACCTACGCCAGCGACCTGTTCGAGCCTGAAACCATCGAGCGTCTGGCCCGGCACTGGACGTTCCTGCTGCGCAGCATCGTCAACGACCCGCAGCAACGGGTGGGTGAAATCCCGTTGCTGGCGGCGGACGAGTATCAGCAACTGGTCGCCGACTGGGGCCGTAACGACAACGTGTGGCCGAGCGAGCGCCCGGTGCATCAACTGTTTGAAACCGCAGCCGAGAAAACTCCCGACGCGATCGCGTTAATCTTCGATGGCCAGCAACAGACTTATGGGCAGCTCAACGCCCGGGCCAACCGTTTGGCCCGCACGTTGGTGGCCCAAGGCGTGGGACCGGAAGTGTTGGTGGGCATCGCGGTGGATCGCGGACTCGACCTGATCGTCGCCGTGCTCGCGGTGCTTAAGGCCGGCGGCGCCTACGTGCCGCTGGACCCGCAATACCCGCGCGATCGCTTGCTGGGCATGATCGAAGACAGCGCCAGCCAGTTGATCCTCAGCCAAAGTCATCTGCTTGAGCGTTTGCCGGTGCCGGACGGCGTGGCTTGCTTGTGCCTGGATCAGGAGGACGCCTGGAAGTCGACCGATGAAAGCAATTTGTCCTGTCCGGTATGGGCGGACAACCTGGCCTACGTCATGTTCACCTCGGGCTCGACCGGTCGCCCGAAAGGCGTCGGCATCAGTCACGGCGCGTTGAGCAAACATGCCTTTGCCTGTCAGCACTATTACGACCTGAGCGCCGCCGATTGCGCGCTGCAATTCGCCACGTTCAACTTCGATGCCTTTGGCGAGCAACTCTTCGGGCCACTGACCTGCGGCGCGTCGGTGGTGCTGCGCGGTAACGAAGTCTGGGACAGCGAAACCCTTTACCGACAGATCGTCGAGCAGGGCATCACGGTGATGGACCTGACCACGGCCTACTGGAACATGGTCGCCAAGGAATTCGCCGCTGTCGGTCCACGTGACTACGCAAAACTACGCCAGGTGCACAGCGGCGGTGAAGCGATGCCGCCGGAAGGCGTGCTGGCCTGGCGTCAGGCCGGCCTGGAGCAGGTAAAACTGCTCAACACCTACGGCCCGACCGAAGCCACCGTCACCGCCACGACCCTGGATTGCAGCGATTACATCTTCGGCCGCCAGCCGTTGCCGCTGACCTTGCCCATCGGCAAGCCATTGCCCGGCCGCCACACTTACCTGCTCGATGAGAACGGCCAACCGGCCCCGGTCGGTGTGATCGGCGAACTGGTGATCGGCGGCGAGTTGCTGGCCCGTGGTTACTTCCAACAGCCGGACTTGAGTGCCGAGCGTTTTATCCCTGATCCGTTTTCCGGTTCCGGCGCACGCCTGTACCGCACCGGCGACCTGGCGCGGTTCAACGCCCAAGGGGTGATCGAATACGTGGGGCGCGTCGACCATCAAGTGAAGATTCGCGGTTTCCGCATCGAGCTGGGTGAAGTTGAAGCGCGACTGCTGGAACTGGACACCGTGGGTGACGCCGTGGTTCTGGCCGTGCAGGGCGGCAGCAGCCTGCAACTGGTCGGCTACGTGGTGCCAACCGACACTTCGCTGGTGCAAGCGTGCGCCGAAGAACAAGGCGAGGCCCGGGAAACGATCAAGGCTCAACTCAAGGACAACCTGCCGGACTACATGGTCCCGACCCATCTGCTGTTCCTCGCGGCATTGCCACTGAGTCCGAACGGCAAACTCGATCGCAAGGCTTTGCCGGCCCCGGATGCCAGCCAGATGCAGCAGGCCTACGTGGCGCCGCGCAGCGAACTGGAACAGAAAATCGCCGGGATCTGGCAGGACGTGCTGAAGCTGGAGAAGGTCGGCTTGACCGATAACTTCTTCGAATTGGGCGGCGACTCGATCATCTCCATCCAGGTGGTCAGCCGTTCGCGTCAGGCCGGAATTCATTTCAGTCCCCGTGACCTGTTCCAGCACCAAACCGTGCAGGGTTTGGCGGGCGTCGCGCAGCAAGGCGTCGTAGCGCTGAGCATCGATCAAGGCCCAGTGACCGGCGAACAGCCGTTGCTGCCGATCCAGCAAACCTACTTCGAAGAACAGATTCCCCAGCGTCACCACTGGAACCAGGCTGTGCTGCTGCGCGCCCATCAAGGCTTGCAAGCGGCACCGTTGGTTCAAGCGCTGAATGTGTTGATGGCGCACCACGACGTGCTGCGTTCGCGGTTTACCGAAGGACGCGCCGAAGTGGCAGCGGTTGCGGTCGATAACGAATTGCTCTGGACCGCCAACAACGTCAGCACTGCCGAACTGGACGAACTCTACGCCAAGGCCCAGCGCAGCCTCGACCTGCAAAACGGTCCATTGCTGCGCGGTGTATTGGCGACGTTGACCGATGGCAGTCAACGTCTGTTGCTGGTGATTCATCACTTGGCCGTGGACGGTGTTTCGTGGCGCATTTTGCTGGAGGATTTGCAGTTCGCTTACGAGCAAGCGTCGCTGGGCGCGAGTGCCAAACTTCCGGCCAAAACCAGTTCCTATAAGGCCTGGGGCGAGCATCTGCAGGCTTATGCGCGCACGGAAGCCGTGCAAGCGGAGCTGAGTTTCTGGCACCAGCAACTCAACGGTGTGACCGTCGAACTGCCGTGCGACAACCCGCAAGGCAGTCAGCAAAGCCGCCATGCCCAAGTGGTTCATAGCCGACTGGACAAAGCCTTTACCCAACAACTGTTACAACAGGCTCCCGCCGCTTACCGCACGCAAGTCAACGATCTGCTGTTGACCGCGCTGGCCCGGGTGATCTGCCGCTGGACCGGCCACGCTGACACCTTGATCCAACTCGAAGGTCATGGTCGTGAGGACTTGTTCGACGCGATCGACCTGACCCGCACCGTCGGCTGGTTCACCAGCCTGTTCCCGGTGCGCCTGACAACCGCCGATTCCCTGGCCTCGGCGCTCAAGCAGATCAAGGAACAGCTACGGGCAATCCCGAACAAAGGCATTGGTTTTGGCGTGCTGAAATACCTCGGCGGTGAGTCGGTGCAATCCAGCCTCAAAGCCTTGCCGGCACCGCGCATCACCTTCAACTACCTCGGCCAGTTCGACGGCAGTTTCGATGCCGATGAAGGCGCATTGTTCAGCCCGGCCGGCGGAAGTGCCGGCCTCGAACAAAGCGCCGAAGCGCCGCTGGACAACTGGCTGGGCGTCGAAGGTCAGGTGTTTGAAGGCGAACTCGACCTGCGCTGGACCTTCAGCCGCGAGGTGTTCAACGAAGCGACCATCGCCCGATTGGCCGATGAATACACTCGCGAACTCGAAGCGTTGATCAGCCATTGCTGCCTGCCGGAGTCGATGGGTGTCACGCCGTCGGACTTCCCGCTGGCGCACATTGATCAGGCACAACTGGACGCGATCCAAGTGCCGGCCGCAGCCATCGAGGACATCTACCCGCTGTCGCCGATGCAGCAAGGCATGCTCTTTCACACTTTGTATGAGCAGGGCACCGGCACCTACATCAACCAGTTGTGCGTCGATGTCGACGGCCTCGACGCCGAGCGTTTCCGTGATGCCTGGCAGGCGACCATGGACGCCCACGACATCCTGCGCAGCGGTTTCATCTGGCAGGGCGAGTTGCAGGAACAATTGCAAATCATCCATCGCCACCTGCCGCTGCCTTATGTGCTGCTCGACTGGCGCGAACGCACTGACATCGCCCAGGCCCTCAGCGACTTCACCGCCGCCGACCTGGCCCAAGGTTTCAACCTGACCCAGGCCGGGCTGCTGCGTTTGACCCTGATCCAGACCGGGGACACCCGTCATCACCTGATCTTCACCAACCACCACATTCTGATGGATGGCTGGAGCAGCGCGCAGATGCTCGGCGAGGTGTTGCAGCGTTACAGCGGCCAACAACCGCCGCGCCCGGCCGGTCGTTATCGCGATTACATCCAGTGGCTGCAACGCCCGGCCGGTGCCGTCAGCGAAGCGTTCTGGCTGGCGCAACTCGGCGATTTCCAGGAGCCAACCGTGTTGGCCCAAGCCGCAGCGAGCGGCGGTGAAGTGCTGAGCGAAACCGGTCATACGCTGCGTCATTTCGCGGCGGACGCGTTGCGTACTCGTCGCCTGAATGATTTCGCCCGTCAGCAGAAAATTACCGTCAACACCTTGGTCCAGGCCGCGTGGCTGTTGCTGTTGCAGCGTTACACCGGCAGCGCCTGCGTGGCGTTCGGCACCACCGTCGCCGGGCGTCCGGCGGACCTGGTGGGTATCGAGCAACAAGTCGGTCTGTTCATCAACACCTTGCCGGTGATCGCCGGCTCGCGTCCGGACCAAAGCGTCGGCGCGTGGCTGGCTGCGGTGCAGGCGCAAAACCTCAGCCTGCGCGAGTTCGAACACACGCCGCTGGCGAATATCCAGCGCTGGGCCGGGCAGGGCGGTGAGTCGCTGTTCGACACCTTGCTGGTGTTCGAGAACTTCCCGATCTCCGAAGCGCTGCAACACGGCACTGCCCAAGGCGTGGTGTTCGGCGACGTCGCCAATCAGGATCAAACTCACTATCCGCTGACGATTGGCGTGACGCTTGGCGAAACGTTGGCGCTGCATTTGAGTTTCGATCAGGCGAAGTTCAGCGCCGCGACCATCGAACGTCTCAGTGCCCATTTGCTGCACTTGCTCGACAGCTTTGCCGAGTCCGCCGAGCGGCGCCTGGGTGAAATCGCCCTGGTCACCCCGCAAGAACAGGCCCTGCAACAAGCGAACAATCAGCCACAACCGTACCCGGTGAATGTCGCGGTGCATCAGCGTTTCGCTGCGCTGGCGGCCCAGCGTCCCGAGCGCACGGCGGTGATCTTCGACGGTCAGCGTTTCAGCTACGGCGAACTGGACCTGCGGGCCAATCGCCTCGCCCATGAACTGGTGGCGCAAGGCGTCGGCCCCGAAGTGCGGGTCGGCGTGGCGTTGCCGCGTGGCGAAGGCTTGATCGTCGCGTTGCTGGCGGTGCTCAAGGCCGGTGGCGCGTATGTGCCGCTGGACACCAGTTACCCCCGCGAACGCCTGGCGTACCTGATGCAGGATTCGGGGCTGGCGTTGCTGCTGACCGACTCGCGGATTTCGGCGCAGTTGCCGATTGAAGATGTCATGAACGTTCTGGAGCTGGATCACCTCGACCTGAGGGCACGTCCAACAACGGCACCGGTTGTAAACCTCGCCCCGAACAACCTCGCCTACGTGATCTACACCTCCGGTTCCACCGGCAATCCGAAAGGCGTCAGCGTGACCCACGGTCCGCTGGCGATGCATTGCCTGGCCATCGGCGAACGTTATGAAATGCGTGACAGCGACTGCGAATTCCACTTCATGTCGTTCGCCTTCGACGGCGCCCATGAACGCTGGTTGACCAGCCTGACCCACGGCGCTTCGCTGCTGATTCGCGACGACAGCCTGTGGACCCCGGAGCAGACCTACAACGCGATGATCGAACACGGCGTGACCGTGGTCGCATTCCCGCCGGTCTACCTGCAACAACTGGCCGAATACGCTGAACGTGAAGGCAACCCGCCGAAGGTGCGCATCTACTGCTTCGGCGGCGATGCGGTGCCGAACGCCAGTTTTGAACGGGTCAAGCGTGCGCTGAACCCGGAGTACATCATCAACGGCTACGGCCCGACCGAAACCGTGGTCACGCCGCTGATCTGGAAGGCTGGCCGCGAGGTGCAGTGCGGCGCGGCTTATGCGCCGATTGGCAGTCGCATCGGTGATCGCAGCGCTTACGTGCTCGACGCTGACCTGAACCTGTTGCCCCAAGGCATGGCCGGTGAGCTGTACCTCGGCGGCACCGGGCTGGCCCGGGGTTACCTGAATCGTCCGAGCCTGACGGCCGAGCGGTTTGTGGCTGATCCGTTCAGCAGTACCGGCGGTTTGCTCTATCGCACTGGCGACCTGGTGCGCCAACGCGCCGACGGGACTTTCGATTACCTGGAACGTATCGACAACCAGGTGAAGATCCGTGGTTTCCGTATCGAGCTGGGCGAAATCGAAGCGCGTTTGCAGACCTTCGATGGTGTCCGCGAAGCGGTGGTGGTCGCTCAGGAAAGCGCCGGCAGCAAACGGCTGGTCGCTTACGTGGTCGGCGACGCCCAAGGCAAGGATTTCGCCGAATCATTGCGTGAACAGCTTAAAGCCGCACTGCCGGCGCACATGGTTCCGGCCTACGTGTTGCTGCTCGAACGCATGCCGCTGACCCCCAACGGCAAGCTCGACCGCAAGAACCTGCCACGCCCTGATGTCAGCCAATTGCAGCAAACCTACGTGGCGCCGCAAACCGCCCTGGAACAGCAACTGGCGACGATCTGGCAAGACGTGCTGAAGCTCGAACGCGTGGGTTTGAGCGACAACTTCTTTGAGCTGGGCGGCGACTCGATCATCTCTATTCAAGTGGTCAGCCGCGCCCGCCAGGCTGGCCTGCGCTTCACCCCGAAAGACCTGTTCCAGCACCAGACCATTCAGGCGCTGGTGGCGGTGGTCCAGACCGGCGAACCGTTGCAGCAGATCGATCAGCGTCCGGTAACCGGCGAAACTCCGCTGTTGCCAGTGCATCAGGTGTTCTTCGCCCAAGCGATTCCTGATCGTCATCACTGGAACCAGTCGGTGATGCTCAAGCCGACTCAGGCGTTGAATCCTCAAGCCTTGGAACAGGCCTTGGTCGCGTTGGTGATTCATCACGACAGTCTGCGTCTGAATTTCATTGAACAGGACAACGATTGGTCCGCACAGTACCGCGACGTTTTCGAAGGCGAAGCAATCCTCTGGCAAGCCAGCGTCGCCGATCTGGCAGCCCTCGAAGCCTTGGGCAATCAAGCCCAACGCAGCCTGCAACTGCGCGACGGTTCGCTTATCCGCGCCGTGTTGGCGAACCTGGCCGATGGTACTCAACGCTTGTTGTTGGTTGTTCACCACCTGGTGGTCGATGGCGTGTCGTGGCGCATCCTGTTCGAAGACCTGCAAACCGCTTACCGCCAAAGCCTGGCCGGTGAAACCGTGCAATTGCCGGCCAAGACCAGCCCCGTCAAGGCTTGGGCCGAAGCGCTGCAAGGCTATGCCGCCAGTGCTCCGTTGCAGACCGAATTGGCTTACTGGCAGCAACAATTGCAAGGCGCGCCAGTCGCATTGCCGTGCGACAACGCCGAGGGCGGGCAGCAACACCAGCAAGCGTTGGTGATTCGCAGCCAACTCGACAAAACCCTGACCCGCCAACTGTTGCAAGAAGCCCCGGCGGCCTACCGCACGCAGGTCAACGACCTGCTGCTGACCGCGCTGGCGCGGGTGATGGTGCGCTGGACCGGTGACGACAGTGTTTTGGTACAACTTGAAGGTCACGGTCGCGAAGACCTGTTCGAAGCGGTGGACCTGACCCGCACGGTCGGTTGGTTCACCAGCCTGTTCCCGGCGAAATTGACCCCGGTTGCCGAGCTGGGCACCTCGCTTAAACAGATCAAGGAACAACTGCGGGCGATCCCGAACAAAGGCATCGGCTTCGGTGCCCTCGCGCATCTGGGCGACGACCACGCGCGGCAAACCCTGCAAGCGCTGCCAAAACCACGCCTGACCTTCAACTACCTCGGTCAGTTCGATGGCAGTTTCGATGCGGCGGGCGATGCCTTGTTCGTGCCGACCAGCGAGTCCGGCGGCCAGGAAGTGAACCTGCAAGGCCCGCTGGGCAATCAGTTGGCCCTCGACGGCCAAGTGTTTGGCGGCGAACTGGACCTGAGCTGGACCTTCAGCGGCGAGATGTTCAACGAGGCGACCATCCAGCGCCTGGCCGATGACTACCTGCAAGAACTCACCGCGCTCATCGCTCATTGCTGTGACACCGCCAATCGCGGCGTTACACCGTCAGACTTTCCGTTGGCGCAACTGTCCCAGGCGCAACTGGACAACCTGGCTGTCGCACCTCAAACCATTGACGACATCTACCCGTTATCGCCGATGCAGCAGGGCATGCTGTTCCACACCTTGCTTGAACAAGGCACCGGCGACTACATCAACCAGATGCGTCTGGACGTTGATGGCGTCGACCCGCAACGCTTCCGCGACGCCTGGCAAGCGGCGCTTGATGCTCACGATATCCTGCGCACCGGATTCTTCTGGCAGGGCGATCTGGAGCAGCCGATTCAGGTGGTTCATCGCAACATCGAAGTGCCGTTTTCGGTGCTGGACTGGCGTAATCAGCTCGACCTCGATGCGGCGCTGCAAACCCTTGCAGATGAAGAAAGGGCCCAAGGCCTCGATCTGACTCAGGCGCCGCTGTTGCGTCTGGTGCTGGTGCAAACCGCTGCCGACCGTCATCACCTGATCTACACCAACCATCACATCCTGATGGACGGCTGGAGCAGTGCGCAGTTGCTCGGCGAGGTGCTGCAGCATTACAGCGGTCAGGGCGTGGCTCGCCAGCCTGGGCGTTATCGCGATTACATCGCCTGGTTGCAACGCCAGGACGCGGCCGCCAGCGAAGCGTTCTGGACGCCGCAGTTGCGCAGCCTCGACGAGCCGCTGCGCCTGGCGCAAGTGTTTGCCCGGCCGACCGAGGAGGTCGCGACTCACCTGTACGGCCAGCACCACATCGCGCTGGATGATGGTCAAACCCTGCGCTTGAGCGAGTTCGCCCGCGAGTCGAAAGTCACCGTCAACACCCTGGTGCAAGCGGCGTGGCTGTTGCTGTTGCAGCGTTACACCGGCAAATCCAGCGTCGCGTTCGGCGCCACGGTGTCCGGGCGCCCGGCGGATCTGGTCGGGGTCGAGCAGCAGATCGGTCTGTTCATCAACACCTTGCCGGTCATCGCCAGCCCGCGTGCCGAGCAGAGTCTGGGCGACTGGCTGCACGTCGTGCAGGCGCAGAACCTGGCGCTGCGCGAGTTCGAACACACGGCGTTGTTCGACATCCAGCGTTGGGCCGGGCAGGGCGGTGAAGCCTTGTTCGATAACATTTTGGTGTTCGAGAACTACCCGATTTCCGAGGCACTGGAGCAAGGTTCACCGCAAGGTCTGCGCTTTGGCGCGGTGGATAACCTGGAACAAACCAACTATCCGCTGACGCTGTCGGTCAGCCTCGGTGCGCAACTGGCGGTGCAGTTCAGCTTCCAGTGCGCCAGTTTTGCCCAGGACTCGATCGAGCAGATCGGCACCCATCTTCAGCGCTTGTTGCAGCAAATGATCGGCAACCCACAGCAATTGCTGGGCGACCTGACCTTGCTGGACCCGCGTGAAACCCAACAGCATCTGCTGGAGTGGAACGCCAGTCAGGCCGACTACCCGAGCGAGCGTTGCATCCATCGACTGATCGAGGCGCAGGCCCGACGTACGCCGGACGCCACTGCTCTGGTATTTGCCGAGCAGTCGTTGACCTACCGCCAACTCAACATCCGCGCCAACCGCTTGGCCCATCGCTTGATTGAAAAAGGCGTCGGCCCGGATCAATTGGTCGGGATTGCCGTGGACCGTGGTCTGGAGATGATTGTCGGCCTGTTGGCGATCCTCAAGGCCGGTGGCGCCTACGTGCCGCTGGACCCGCAATACCCGGCGGATCGCCTGGTGCACATGATCGAGGACAGTGGCCTGCAACTGCTGCTGACCCAGGTGTCGCTGCTGGAGCAACTGCCGATTCCGGTCGGGGTGCAAACCCTGCTGCTCGGTGCGCCGGACGAATCGGCTGCTGACCACGACCCGCACGTGGCGGTCGATGGCGACAATCTCTGCTACGCGATCTACACCTCCGGTTCGACCGGCAAGCCGAAGGGCGTGATGGTGCGCCATGAAGCACTGGTGAACTTCGTCGTCAGCATGGCGAAGGAGCCGGGCATTACAGCGGTTGACCGCATGCTGTCGTTGACGACGTTCTCGTTCGATATTTTCGGTCTGGAACTCTACGGGCCGCTGTTCTGCGGCGCGGCGGTGGTGCTGGTCGACAAGCTCAGCGCCCACGATCCCGAGGCGCTGCTGCGGGTGATCGAGCAGCAACAGGTCAGCATTGTGCAAGCGACGCCATCGACCTGGCGGATGTTGCTCGACCACCCGTTGCTGGCGAACCTTCGCGGGCGCAAATGCCTGTGCGGCGGCGAAGCGTTGGCCGAGGATCTGGCCGAGCGGCTGCTGGGTGTGGCTGGACAGGTCTGGAACCTCTATGGCCCGACCGAAACCACGATCTGGTCGGCGGCTTATCAACTGACCGAACGCAAGCGTCTGCCATTTCTGGGCCGGCCGATTGCCAACACTGCGCTGTACATCGTCGACGACCACTTTGCGCCGAACCCGGCCGGTCTGATCGGTGAGCTGCTGATCGGCGGCGACGGCCTGGCCCGTGGTTACCACGGGCGTGCGGCCATGACTGCCGAGCGTTTCCTGCCGGACCCGTTCGGCAAGGGGGCGCGGTTATACCGCACCGGTGACCTGGCGCGGCATCGCGCCGACGGCGTGGTCGAGTACCTCGGTCGGGTCGATCACCAGGTGAAGATTCGTGGTTTCCGCATCGAACTGGGCGAGATCGAAGCCTGCCTGCTCGCCCACGAGCTGATTCGCGAGGCCGTGGTTGTGCCTCAGGAAGGACCGGGCGGCACGCAACTGGTGGTTTACGTCATTCCGGCGACTGAGCCGGCGTCCGACGCTGCACTGCGCGACGAACTCAAATCGCACCTCGCGCCGATGCTCCCGGACTACATGATTCCGGCTCACTGGCTGGTGCTCGAACGCTTCCCGCTGACGCCGAACGGCAAGCTCGATCGCAAGGCTTTGCCGCTGCCAGACGCCAACCAATTGTTGCGCGCCTATGTGGCGCCGCAGGGCGCGCTGGAGCAGAGCGTGGCCGTGATCTGGCAGGACGTGCTCAAGCTGGAACGGGTAGGGCGCGACGACAACTTCTTTGAACTGGGTGGACATTCACTTTTGGCGACACAAGCAACGGCACGCCTGCAAATGGAACAGGGGGCCGCCGTGCCTCTGGACCTGCTCTTCAGATCTTCATCCTTGGCTGAATACGCCGAACAACTGGCGGTACACCTGACCCCTCACTCCAGCGACGACCTGAGTGAAATGCACGACTTCCTCGCGGACCTGGAGACCCTTTGACATGACACAGTTCGATAACCTGGCCCTGGTTCAGCGCTTTATCCGTTTGCCGCTAGCCCAGCGTCAGGCCTTTTTGCAAAAGCTGCACAGCAAGAACATGAGCTTCGCCGCGCTGCCGATTCCGCCGATGCGCGACGAGTTCGAAACCATTGGCCTGTCCTATGCCCAAGAGCGCCAATGGTTTCTCTGGCAACTGGACCCGGACAGCGCGGCGTACCATGTGCCGACTGCTTTGCGCTTGCACGGCACCCTTGATTTGCCGGCCTTGCAGCGCAGTTTCGATGCGCTGCTGGAACGCCATGAAGTGTTGCGCACCGTGTTTGTCGAAGGCACGGACGGTCCGTTGCAAGTGGCGCAAGCGCGCCTGAGCCTGCCGATCACGCCGCTGGTGCTGGATGAAACCCCGGACGACAGTGCGCTCAAAGCGCTGATCGACGCCGAAATCGCTCAACTTTTTGATTTGCAGCGCGGGCCGTTGCTGCGGATCAAACTGCTGCAACTGGCGCCGGACGATCACGTGTTGGTGCTGACCCAGCACCACATCATTTCCGATGGCGCGTCGGCGCAGATCATGGTCGGTGACCTGGTCAAACTGTATGCCGGCTTCACCTCCGGTCAGGCGACAAACCTGACGCCACTGCCGATCCAGTACGCCGACTATTCGATCTGGCAGCGCCAGTGGATGGAGGCCGGCGAGTTGTCGCGGCAACTGGCCTACTGGACCGGTCGCCTGGGCGATGGCGGTTCGGTGTTGCCATTGCCGACTGATCGCGCGCGCCCGGCGGTGCAGAGCCATCGCGGTGCGCGGTTGGACCTGAGCGTACCCGCTGACCTCAGCGAACGGCTCAAGCAACTGGCCCAACGCGAAGGCCTGACGCTGTTTATGGTCTTGCTCGCCTCGTTCCAGGCTTTGCTGCATCGCTACAGCGGCCAGTCGGACATTCGCGTTGGCGTGCCGGTGGCCAACCGCAACCGCACCGAAACCGAAGGCTTGATCGGCTTCTTCGTCAACACTCAGGTGCTCGACGCCCAGATTCACGGAACCACGCCGTTTACCGAGTTACTGGCCCAGGTCAAACAGGCTTCGCTCGGCGCCCAGGCGCATCAGGATTTGCCTTTCGAGCAACTGGTGCAGGCCCTGGCTCCAGAGCGGCACCTGAGCCACAGTCCACTGTTTCAGGTGATGTTCAACCACCAGAACGGCGGCGCGGCGCAGGCGCTGCAACTGCCGGGGTTGCGGGTTGAAAGCCTGGATTGGAGCTCGCATACGGCGCAGTTCGATTTGACGTTGGACACGCATGAAGCTGACGGCGAACTGACGGCAACGCTGACTTACGCTACCGATTTGTTCGATGCGACCACCGTGCAGCGTATGGCCGGCCACTGGCTGAACCTGCTGCAAGGCATCGTCGCCAACCCGCAACAGCGTATCGGTGAATTGCCGTTGCTGGATGCGGCTGAGCAGCAAGCGATCCTCAAGGACTGGAATCCATCGACTCAGGCCTTCCCGAACGAGGCGTGCGCGCATCAACTGATTGCCGAGCAGGCACGTTTGCATCCTGATGCGATTGCCGTGCGTTTCAACCAGCAAACCCTCACTTACGCGCAGCTCAACAGCCGTGCCAACCGGTTGGCTCATCAGTTGATCGAGCAGGGCGTTGGTCCGGATGTGCTGGTGGGTCTGGCCGCCGAGCGTGGTCTGGAAATGGTGGTCGGCCTGTTGGCGATCCTCAAGGCGGGCGGCGCCTATGTGCCGCTGGACCCGACTTATCCGCAGGATCGACTGGCCTACATGATCGAGGACAGCGGTATTCAACTGCTGCTGACTCAGGCGTCGTTGTTGAGCCAACTGCCGGTGCCGTCGAGTGTTCAAGCGTTGATGCTGGAGACCGATGTCAGCGGTTACGCCGACAGCGATCCGCACGTGGCGATGCACTCGTCGAACCTCGCTTACGTGATCTACACCTCCGGTTCCACCGGTAAACCGAAAGGCACGTTGCTGCCGCACCACAACATCCTGCGTCTGTTCGAAGCCACCGAGCCATGGTTCGGGTTCGGCCCGCAAGACGTCTGGAGCCTGTTCCATTCCTACGCTTTCGACTTCTCCGTGTGGGAGATTTTCGGCGCGTTGCTGCACGGCGGCGAGTTGCTGATCGTGCCGTACGACGTCAGCCGTTCTCCGCAGGATTTCCACGCGTTGCTGTGCGACGCCGGGGTCACGGTGTTGAACCAGACGCCGTCGGCGTTCAAGCAATTGATGCATGTAGCCTGCGCCGATCAACGCGCCAACGCCCTGCGCTACGTGGTGTTCGGCGGTGAAGCGTTGGACGTGAAATCCCTGTGCCCATGGTTCGAGCGTTTCGGCGACCACGCCCCGCAACTGATCAACATGTACGGCATCACCGAAACCACGGTGCACGTGACTTACCGTCCGATGTCCCTGGTCGATCTGGAGC
Organism: Pseudomonas sp. ASL4; assembly: GCF_056680395.1. NCBI lineage: Bacteria > Pseudomonadati > Pseudomonadota > Gammaproteobacteria > Pseudomonadales > Pseudomonadaceae > Pseudomonas > Pseudomonas sp. ASL4. The sequence goes on from NZ_CM155280.1 coordinate 3,087,490, forward strand.
TGGAAGCCAGCAGCCCAATCGGCGAGCCCATTACCGACCTGTCCTGGTACTTGCTCGACGGCGACCTGAACCCGGTACCGAAAGGCTGCATCGGCGAGTTATACGTCGGCCGCGCCGGCCTGGCTCGCGGTTACCTCAATCGCGGCGACCTGACCGCGCTGCGCTTTATCCCCGATCCATTCGGCGACAGCGGCGCACGTTTGTACCGCACCGGCGACCTGGCGCAGTACCGCAACGACGGCGTGATCGAATACGTCGGCCGTATCGACCACCAGGTAAAAATCCGTGGTTTCCGCATTGAACTCGGCGAAATCGAAGCTCGACTGAATGCGTTGGACGCCGTGCGCGAAGCGGTGGTGCTGGCTCAGGAAGGCCCAAGCGGCCAGCAACTGGTCGGCTACGTAATCGCGCATCAAACCAGCGACAACGAAGCCAATCTGCGCGACAACCTCAAGACCCAACTCAAAGCTGACCTGCCGGATTACATGGTGCCAACGCACCTGCTGTTCCTCGACCAATGGCCGCTGACCGCCAACGGCAAGCTCGACCGCAAAGCCCTGCCGCAACCCGACGCAAGCCAAGTGCAGCAAGACTACGTCGCCCCGCACAGCGAACTGGAACAACAGATCGCCACGATCTGGCAAGACGTGTTGAAACTGGAACGCGTGGGCCTGACCGACAACTTCTTCGAACTCGGCGGCCATTCGCTGCTGGCCACGCAAATGGTCTCGCGCATTCGCCAGACCCTCGGCCTGAACCTGCAATTGCGTCAGTTGTTCGAAAACGCCAGCCTCAAGGCCTGCGTTGCGGCGCTGGAGCAAACCCAGGTCAGCCGCCCAGTCGCCATTGCGCGGGTGTCTCGCGATGAGCCGTTGGCTTTGTCGTACGCCCAGCAACGCCAGTGGTTCCTCTGGCAGATGGAGCCTTTGAACGCGGCGTATCACATTCCGGCGGCGCTGCGGATTCACGGCGCCCTCGACCTTGCAGCCCTGCAACGCAGTTTCAGCGCGCTGGTGCAGCGCCATGAAAGCCTGCGCACCACCTTCGTCCAGATCGATGATCGGGCGTTCCAGGTGATTCATGCGGATCTGGCGCCGACCGTGGTGCCCGAGATTTTGCCCGAGGCGACCGGCAACAATAACGCCCAGGTCCGCGCGTTCGTTGAACGGCAACTGCAACAGCCGTTCGACCTGAAAAATGGCCCACTGCTGCGGGTTGGCCTGCTGCGCATCGCCGCTGACGAACATGTGCTGGTGCTGACTCAGCACCACATCGTTTCCGATGGCTGGTCGATGCAGTTGCTGGTGCAGGAACTGATTCAGCGTTATGCCGATTACAGCGAGGGTCGTGAGGTTGAGCTGGCGGCGTTGCCCATTCAATACGCCGACTACGCCGTGTGGCAGCGTCAGTGGATGGAGGCCGGCGAGCGCGAGCGGCAACTGGCGTACTGGACCGGTGTGCTCGGCGGTGACCAGCCGCTGCTCGAATTACCGACCGACCGCCCACGTCCAGCTCAACAAAGTTTTGCCGGCGCACGCCTGGCCATCGACCTGCCGTCGGCGCTGGGCAAACAGTTGCTGCAACTGGCCCAACGCGAAGGCGGCACGTTGTTCATGCTGCTGCTGGCGTCGTTCCAGACCTTGCTGCATCGCTACAGTGGTCAGTCGGACATTCGCGTTGGCGTGCCGATTGCCAACCGTAACCGGGTCGAGACTGAAGGGTTGATTGGCTTCTTCGTCAACACTCAGGTGCTCAAGGCCGAGGTCAATCCGCAGCAGCGCTTCAGCGAGTTGCTGGCTGAGGTCAAACACGCAGCCTTGGGCGCCGAGGCGCACCAGGATCTGCCGTTTGAACAACTGGTCGAAGCGCTGCGCCCTGAGCGTAACTTGAGTCATAGCCCGCTGTTCCAGGTGTTGTACAACCACCAGAACGCCGGGCGTCAGGCTGTGCCGTCATTGTCCGGACTGACCATCGAAACGCAGGATTGGGACAGCCACACCGCGCAGTTCGATCTGACGCTGGACACTCTGGAAGCCGACGGTGAAATCACTGCTGCACTGACTTATGCCACCGACCTGTTTGACGCCTCTACCGTGCAGCGCATGGCTGCGCATTGGCTGAACCTGCTGCAAGGCATCGTCGCCAACCCGCAACAGCGCATCGGCGAATTGCCGTTGCTCGACTCGGCTGAGCAGCAGGCGATTCTCAAAGACTGGAATCCGTCGACTCAGGCGTTCCCGAACGAGGCGTGCGCGCATCAGTTGATTGCCGAGCAGGCGCGCCGTAGTCCTGATGCAGTTGCCGTGCGGTTCAACCAGCAAACCCTCACTTACGCGCAGCTCAACAGCCGTGCCAACCGGTTGGCTCATCAGTTGATCGAGCAGGGCGTTGGTCCGGATGTGCTGGTCGGTTTGGCCGCCGAGCGTGGTCTGGAAATGGTGGTCGGCCTGCTGGCGATCCTCAAGGCTGGCGGCGCTTATGTGCCGCTGGACCCGACCTATCCGCAGGATCGTCTGGCCTATATGATCGAGGACAGCGGCATCCAATTGCTGCTGACCCAAGCGTCGTTGTTGAGCCAACTACCGGTGCCGGAAGGCGTGCAAGCCTTGATGTTGGAGGCCGATGTCAGCACCTACGCCGACAGCGATCCGCACGTGTCGATGCACTCGTCGAACCTGGCCTACGTGATCTACACCTCCGGTTCCACCGGCAAACCGAAAGGCACGTTGCTGCCGCACCACAACATCCTGCGCCTGTTCGAAGCCACCGAACCATGGTTCGGGTTTGGCCCTTCAGATGTCTGGAGCCTGTTCCATTCCTACGCGTTCGACTTCTCCGTGTGGGAGATTTTCGGTGCGTTGCTGCACGGCGGCGAACTGCTGATCGTGCCGCACGACGTCAGCCGTTCCCCGCAGGATTTCCACGCGCTGCTGTGCGACGCCGGGGTCACGGTGTTGAACCAGACGCCGTCGGCGTTCAAGCAATTGATGCACGTCGCTTGCGCCGATCAACGCGCCAACGCATTGCGCTACGTGGTGTTCGGCGGTGAAGCGCTGGACGTGAAATCCCTGCGCCCATGGTTCGAGCGTTTCGGCGATCACGCCCCGCAACTGATCAACATGTACGGCATCACCGAAACCACGGTGCACGTGACTTACCGTCCGTTGTCCCTGGTCGATCTGGAACTGGAAGCCAGCAGCCCAATCGGCGAGCCCATTACCGACCTGTCCTGGTACTTGCTCGACGGCGACCTGAACCCGGTACCGAAAGGCTGCATCGGCGAGTTATACGTCGGCCGCGCCGGCCTGGCTCGCGGTTACCTCAATCGCGGCGACCTGACCGCGCTGCGCTTTATCCCCGATCCGTTCGGCGAGAGCGGGGCGCGGTTGTACCGCACCGGCGACCTGGCGCAGTACCGCAACGACGGCGTGATCGAATACGTCGGCCGTATCGACCACCAAGTGAAAATCCGTGGTTTCCGCATCGAACTCGGCGAAATCGAAGCACGACTGAATATGTTGGATGCCGTGCGCGAAGCCGTGGTGCTGGCCCAGGAAGGCCCGAGCGGCCAGCAACTGGTCGGCTACGTGATCACGCATCAAACCACCGACAACGAAGCGACCCTGCGCGACAACCTCAAGACCCAACTCAAGGCCGACCTGCCGGATTACATGGTGCCAACGCACCTGCTGTTCCTCGACCATTGGCCACTGACCGCCAACGGAAAACTCGACCGCAAGGCCCTGCCGCAACCCGACGTAAGCCAAGTGCAGCAAGACTACGTCGCCCCGCAAAGCGAACTGGAACAACAGATCGCCGCAATCTGGCAGGACGTGCTGAAACTGGAGCGCGTGGGCCTGACCGACAACTTCTTCGAGCTGGGCGGCGACTCGATCATCTCCATCCAGGTGGTCAGCCGCGCGCGGCAGGCCGGGATTCGATTCAGCCCGAAAGATCTGTTCCAGCACCAGACCGTCCAGGCATTGGCGACCGTGGCCCAAGTCGGCGGCGAAGGGCTGATCATCGACCAAACCCCGGTTCAAGGCCCGGCGCTGTTGTTGCCGATCCAGCAAGCGTTCTTCACCGATGCGATCCCCGAGCGTCATCACTACAACCAATCGGTGCTGCTGAAAGCGGCCCGCCCGATGCAACCGGCACTGGTTGAACAGGCGTTGCAGGCGTTGGTGCTGCATCACGATGCATTGCGTTTGTCCTTTTCCGAAACTTCGGAAGGTTGGCAGGCCAATCACCGCGATGTCCTGGCGCAAAACAGCCTGCTCTGGACCACCGACGTGGCCGACGCCGAGGCACTGGAAGTCCTGGCCAATCAGGCCCAACGCAGCCTGAACCTGCAAGACGGCCCGCTGCTGCGCGGTGTGCTGGCGACGATGAACGATGGCAGTCAGCGCTTGCTGCTGGTGATCCATCACCTAGCGGTGGATGGCGTGTCGTGGCGGATTCTGCTGGAAGACCTGCAAAACACTTATCAACAGTTGCAGGACGGCAAAGCCCTGAGCCTGCCGGCCAAGACCAGTGCCTTCAAGGACTGGAGCGAGCACTTGCAGCGTTACGCCCACAGCCCGGCGTTGCAGCAGGAACTGGCGTACTGGCAAGCCTGTTTGAGCGATGTCAGCACCGATCTGCCGTGCAAACGCGTGGACGCCGGGCAGCAGAATCGTCTGGCGCTCAACGTTCACACTCAGCTCAATCAGGAACTGACCCGGCAATTGCTGCAAGAAGCCCCGACGGCCTATCGCACTCAGGTCAACGACCTGTTGCTGACCGCGTTGGCGCGGGTGATTGGCCGTTGGACCGGCCTGGCCTCGACGCTGATTCAACTCGAAGGCCATGGCCGCGAAGAGCTGTTCGACGGCGTTGACCTGACCCGCACCGTCGGTTGGTTCACCAGCCTGTTCCCGGTCCGGCTGACTCCGGCCGATGCACTGAGCGACTCGATCAAACAGGTCAAGGAACAACTGCGTTCGATCCCGCACAAAGGCATCGGCTTCGGCGCCTTGCGTTATCTGGGCGATGAGCAAGCGCAGCAATCGTTGCGCGTCTTGCCAAGCCCACGGATCACCTTCAACTACCTCGGCCAGTTCGACGGTAGCTTCGACAAGGACGACGCGGCGCTGTTTGCTCCTGCGTCAGAGAGCTCCGGCCTGGACCAAAGCCCCGATGCACCGATGGGCAACTGGCTTTCCCTCAATGGCCAGGTTTATGGCGGTCAACTGACGATCGGCTGGACCTTCAGCAGCGAACGTTTCGACACCGCGACCATTGAACGCCTGGCCGAGGATTACGCCAAAGAACTGGCAGCGCTGATCGCTCATTGCGTGACGCCGGGCGTCCAGGGCCTGACGCCGTCGGACTTCCCGCTGGCCGGCCTGACTCAAGTACAACTCGACAGCGTGCCGGTGGCGCCGCAGCAGATTGCCGACATCTACCCGCTGTCGCCGATGCAGCAAGGCATGCTGTTCCATTCGCTCTACGAGCAGCAGGGCGGCGACTACATCAACCAGATGTGCGTGGACATCGAAGGCCTCAATGTCGAGCGCTTCCGCGAGGCCTGGCAAGCGGCGATGGACGCCCACGATGTGCTGCGCAGCAGTTTTGTCTGGGACGGTGAATTCAAGCGTCCGTTGCAGGTGATCCACAAGCAACTGAACGTGCCGTTCACTTTCCACGATTGGCGCTCTCACAGCGATGTCGCCCAAGCGCTCAATGAACTGGCGACCACCCAGCGCCAACAGGGCTTTGACCTTGCCAACGCACCGTTGCTGAACCTGACCGTGGTGCAAATTGCCGCCGAGCGTTATCACCTGATCTACACCAGCCATCACATTTTGATGGACGGCTGGAGCAACTCGCAGCTGTTGGGCGAAGTGCTGCAACGCTACAGCGGCGAGGTGCCGGCGAACACGGCGGGGCGTTATCGCGACTACATCGAGTGGCTGGCGAAGCAGGACGCGCAGGTCACCGAAGGTTTCTGGAAAGGCCAATTGGCGTCCTTTGAGGAACCGACAAGGCTGGCCAAAGCGCTGGTCTGGACCGGCAGCGAAGCAAGCAACGCGACTCAGGGCGAACACTTCCTTGAGCTGGATCTGGCGCAGACCGCCGGGCTCAATGGGTTTGCGCGGGAACAGAAAGTCACCCTCAACACGCTGGTGCAAGCCGCGTGGCTGCTGCTGTTGCAACGCTACACCGGGCTCGACACGGTCAGCTTCGGCGCCACGGTGTCCGGGCGTCCGGCGCAGTTGGCGGGCGTCGAGCAACAGATCGGTTTGTTCATCAACACCTTGCCGGTAATCGCCAGCCCGCGTGCCGAGCAGCCGCTGTCGCAGTGGTTGCAGCAAGTGCAGGCGCAAAACCTGGCACTGCGCGAGCAGGAACATACGCCGCTGTTCGACATCCAGCGTTGGGCCGGGCAGGGCGGTGAAGCGCTGTTCGACAACATCCTGGTGTTCGAGAACTACCCGATCTCCGAAGCCCTGCAACAGGGCGCAACCCAAGAGCTGCGTTTCGGTGAAGTCGGCAACTTCGAACAGACCAACTACCCGCTGACCCTGGCGGTCAACCTGGGTGAAGAGCTATCGCTGCAACTGAGTTACGACCGTCAGCAGTTCGATTTTGCTGCGATTGAACAACTGGCCGCGCATCTTGCGCACCTGCTGTTGCAAATGGTCGAGGCACCGGCCGCCAGTTGCGTCGGCGATCTGGCGTTGGTCGCAAAAGCGGTTCGCGAGCCGCTGGTGCTGCCGGTGGATGAGGTGTGCGTGCAGCGCTTGTTTGAACGGCAAGCCGAGCGCACGCCGCACGCCTTGGCGCTGATCTTCAACGAGCAACGCCTCAGCTACGCGCAGCTCAATGCCCAGGCCAACCAATTGGCTCGCGTGCTGTTGCAACACGGCGTCGGCCCGGAGGTCTTGGTCGGCATCGCGGTCGAGCGTTCGACGCAGATGATCATCAGCCTGCTGGCGGTGCTCAAGGCTGGCGGCGCCTACGTGCCGCTGGACCCGGAATACCCGGCCGAGCGCCTCGGCGCGATGATCGAAGACAGTGGCCTGCGGGTGTTGTTGACCCAAAGCCATCTGGCGGCAGCATTGCCAACAGCAGCGGGCGTGACTGTCCTGAGCCTGGATCAGCTGGATTACCCGACTCAGACCGACAACCTGCCCGAGCGCAGCGGCCCGCAGAACCTTGCGTATGTGATGTTCACCTCGGGCTCCACCGGGCGCCCGAAAGGCGTCGGCATCACCCACTCGGCGCTGACCCGTCACGCCCAGGTTGCGCTGGAATTCCTCGGTCTCACACCGCAGGACCGTTCGCTGCAATTTGCCACGTTCAACTTCGATGCTTTTGTCGAGCAGCTTTACCCGGCGCTGATTTGCGGTGCCTCGGTGGTGCTGCGCGGGCCGGACATCTGGGACAGCGAGACGTGGTATCGCGAATTGCTCGACAAGCAATTCAGCGTCAGCGACCTGACCACCGCCTACTGGAACATGTTGGCCAAGGACTTTGCTGCCGCTGGCAATCGCGACTACGGCGTGTTGCGCCAGGTGATCGTCGGTGGCGAAGCCATGCCGCCGGAAGGCGTCGCCGCGTGGGGCAAGGCTGGCCTGGCTCATGTGCGTTTGCTCAACACCTACGGCCCGACCGAAACCACGGTCAGCGTCACGGTGCTCGATTGCAGCGACTACGTGTCGGGGCGCAGGGCGTTGCCGGTGACCATGCCGATTGGCCAGGCGTTGGGCGGCCGGTCGATTCATGTGCTCGACACCCAGGGTCAACCGGCGCCGGTCGGGGTGGTCGGTGAACTGGTGATTGGCGGTGAGCTGCTGGCTCGCGGTTACTTCCAGCGTCCGGAATTGACCGCCGAGCGCTTCATTCCTGATCCGTTCGATCCACTGGGCGGTGGCCGCGTGTACCGCACCGGCGACCTGGCGCGCTACCGCGCCGACGGGGTGATCGAGTACGTCGGGCGTCTGGATCATCAAGTGAAGATTCGCGGTTTCCGCATCGAACTCGGTGAGATCGAAACCCATCTGTTGCAGATTCCTGCGGTGCGTCAGGCCCTGGTGGTCGCGCAACCGGGCGCCATCGGTCAGCAATTGGTCGCCTACGTGGTGTTCGACGATCCGGCGCAAGCCCGCGCCGATGCCTCGACACTGGCGGCGCTGCGCGATGACATCAAGGCGCGCCTGAAAGCGAGCCTGCCGGATTACATGGTGCCAACCCAGGTGATGTTCCTCGAACGCCTGCCGCTGAGCCCGAACGGCAAGATCGATCGCAAGGCTTTGCCGAGCATCGATGTTAGCCTCGCGGCGCTGGATTTTGTCGCGCCTGAAGGTGAACTCGAACAGCAAATTGCAGCGGTCTGGCAGGACGTGCTGGAGCTGGATCAAGTCGGCCGCGACGATCACTTCTTCGAATTGGGCGGGCATTCGCTGCTCGCGACTCAAGTGGTTTCGCGTCTGCGCAAACTCACGGCGTGCACCCTGAGCCTGCGTGATCTGTTCAGCCATCCGCGCCTCAAGGACCTGGCGGCATGGATGACGCAGCAGCAAGGCACAGCGGCGTCTGGCGGCCATGGCGTGGTGCTCAAGGCCCACGGCACGCGGCACAGCGCACCGTTGTCGCTGGTGCAACGGCGCTTGTGGATCGCCGAGCAATTGTCCGGCGGCACGGCGGCTTATGGCATGCCGATGGCCCTGCGTTTGCGCGGTGAGTTGTCGGTCGAGCGCTTGATCAGCAGCTTCGCCGAGGTGGTCCGCCGCCACGAAGTGCTGCGCACCGCGTATACCCAGGACGATGAAGGCGATCCGATTGCCATGATCGCCGAACAGGTCGAACTGGATTTCCCGGTGATCGATTTGTCCGGCCTGTCACGCAGCGCCCAGGAAGAATGGGTGGCGCAAGCGGCGCTGGAGAACGCCCGGACGCCGATTGATATGGAACACGCGCCGCTGTTGCGTGGCCGGATCCTGCACCTGGGGCCGACCGAGCACGTGATGCTTTACGCCATGCACCACATCATTTCCGACGGCTGGTCGATGGGCGTTTTGGTCAACGAACTGGTGCAGATTTACGACCGCAGCAAGGTCGGTGATTTGACCCCGCTGCCAGCGCTGGAGGTGCAGTATTCCGACTTCGCGATTTGGCAGCAGGAACTGGAGCAACAAGGGGTTCTGGCACGCCAGGCCGAGTACTGGAAAACGCGATTGGCCGGCTACAACGGGCAGTTGTCGTTGCCGTTGGATAAGCCACGAGGCCTGACGCCGTCCTATGAGGGCGATGCGGTGCAATTCCAGCTCGACACGACGCTGAGCGCTGCGTTGCGTCAACTGTCCAGGGACGCCGGCGTCACGCTGTACAGCACGCTGCTGGCGTCATTCCAGGTGTTGTTGCATCAGGTCAGTGGCGGTGCGGATGTGCTGGTCGGTGCCGACGTAGCCGGGCGTGAGCAGCCGGAACTGGAGCGCTTGATCGGCTTCTTCGTAAACGTCTTGCCGCTACGTTCGCAGTTTGATGCCGGCACGCCGTTCGCCAAATTCCTCGCCCAGACCCAGGAAACCTTGCTCAGTGCCATGGAGCATCAGGACCTGCCGTTCGACATGATCGTCGACGCCTCGGGCGTGCCGCGCCACAAGGGTATGAACCCGTTGGTGCAAGTGTTGTTCGTGATGAACAACCTGCCGGGACGCACCCAGGCCATGGGCGGTTTGAGCGTCGAATCGCTGCCGGCGCTGGACACCCATTCTAAATTCGACATGGCGTTGTTCGTTGACGATGAAGAAGGGCAATTGCTGGGTAATTGGCAATTCGCGACAAGCGTGTTCGGACACGAGCGCATTCAGCACCTGGTCAAGGCCTGGATAGCCCTGTTGGAACAGATCGTCGCTGATCAGGACATTCAATTGGGAGCTATCAGCATGCCAGTCGACAATTTAGCGGTGGCCACCAAGCCTGCCGTCCCCGGACCGAAGGCCGACAAACTCGGCAAGTTCCTCAAACGCGGTGTGGCCTCGGCGGCCAAGGCCCGGCCAGCGCCGATGCGCGAGTCGTTGATCGCCGCGCCACAGCCGTTCCCGCTGCTGCTGGAACCGAACGAGCCGCACTTGGACTTGATCGAGTGGATCAACCACAACCGGCCGCTGATCGAAGCAAAACTGGCGACCCATGCCGGGATTCTATTCCGCGGTTTCGAGCTCGACGGCATTCAGGGTTTCGAGGCCTTCGCCGAAGCGATCCAGTCGGGACTTTACGGCCAGTACGGCGATCTGCCGAAGAAGGAGGGCGGCAAGAACACCTACCGCTCCACGCCGTACCCGGAACGCAAGATGATCCTGTTCCACAACGAGAGCTCCCATCAGGACCGCTGGCCGCGCAAGCAGATGTTCTATTGCGAGCAAGCCGCGCCGGTCGGCGGGGCAACGCCGGTGGTGGATTGCCGGTTGATGTACGAAAAACTGCCGGCGGACCTGCGTGACAAGTTCGAAGAAAAGGGCCTGCTCTACGTGCGCACCTTCACCGACAACCTCGACGTGTCGTGGCAGCACTTCTTCAAGACCAAAGACCGCGCCGAAGTCGAGGCCCGTTGCCGCGCCGGTGGTATCGAATGGCGCTGGCTCGACAACAACGAATTGCAAACCCGCACCCCAGGGCCGGCGATCATTCGTCACCCGGTGACCGGCGCCAAATCGTTCTTCAACCAAGTGCAACTGCACCACATCTACTGGCTGGAGCCGGATGTGCGCGAAGACCTGCTGTCGATGTTTGGCCTGGACCGCATGCCGCGCCATGTGTTTTACGGCGACGGCACCCCGATCGAAGACGAGGTGATGCAACGCATCGGCGACTTGTACGAAGAATGCGCGGTGCGCTTCGACTGGCAAAAAGGCGACGCCATCCTGCTGGACAACATGCTGGTGGCCCACGCCCGTGATCCGTTCGAAGGCCCACGCAAGATTGTCGTGGCAATGGGTGACATGTTCGACCGCAGTGCACTTGAACGCGCACTGAACACCGAGGAAACCGGAGCATGAACGAGGTATCGATGGACCAGCAGGACCTGGGTTACGCCTTGACGCCCGAGCAGCAGTTGTTGATTGAACAACTGCCCAAGGCCCCGGCCTGCGCGGATGCGCTGCGTTTTCTCGAGGTCGAGATCAGCGGCGCCCTCGATCCGCAGCGGGTGCAACTGGCGCTCGATACCTTGCTGGCGCAGCAGCCGATGCTGGTGGCGCGACTCGGTAAGGCGGCGGGTTTTCATGGCCTTCGACAGTTCGTCGGGGGCGCCGAGCGCTTCCCGCTGACCGTGCAGACTCGGGTCGAAACGCCGGCCGATATTCAGGCGCAACTCACCGAATGGGCGGAACGTTCTTTCGATATCGCTGAGTCCGAGGGCGCGCAAGCGGTGCTTTATCGCCTGGCCGACGAGCGCTGGAAACTGGTGTTGGGCCTGGCCCGGCACAGCCTCGACGAAAGCGCCGTGCGGTTGCTGTTTCAGCAATTACCGAGCGCCTACGAGCTGCAGGCGACGGCGGACGATGAAGAGCCCGGTGAATTCACCCAGTACCTGGAATGGCGCAGTGAAGTGGTGCTCGACGAAGACGCGGCCAGCGCTCGCGCCTACTGGCAGCAACATCTGCAAGGGGCTGAGGCTGAGCTGAGCACGCCGTGGCTGGTTTATCGCAACGCGAATCCTGCGTCGTCGGCCACGGCCTCGCTGACGGTTTGCGTCGAACCCGGTTTGCAGCGGTTGGCCAGTGCTCTGGAACAACCGCCGAGCGTAGTGCTGCAAGCCGCCTGGTGGTTGCTGCTTGGGCGACTGAGCGGGCACGAGCAGGTGCTGGTCGGCGTGCGGCATGACAGCCGCGACGATTACGAATACTTCGGCGACGCCTTGGGCGTGTTCGAGAAAACCCTGCCGCTGAACCTTTCGCTGCCGGCGAATGCCACGTTCAGTTCGTGGGTGGTTGAGCTGACGGCGCGTCTGGATGAACACCGTACCTGGCAGGAATACTGGTCGCCTGAACTGGCTCCGGCGGCCGCTCGCCCGGCCTACGGTTTTGCCGTCCGCCGGGCGACGCAGGTCGAGACATCCGCGAATCTGCAATGGACGCCGGTTGCGCGTCCGCTGGCGCGGGAAGCGCTGTTTGAGCTGATGCTTGAACTGGAAACGGACGAATCGGGCAACCCGCAGGCGTTCCATCTGCACTACGCAGCGTCCCGTTACTCAGTTCAGGCGATTGAAGGGTTGCTGGCGCAGTTGCGCGTCTTGCTCGAAAACATCGTCGCCAATCCTCACGCCGAACTCGGCCAATTGAGCTTGCTGGGTGCCGCAGAACAGCAGCGTCTGCTGGCAATCAACCCGCCAGCGCAAGCATTGGTCGATGGCCGGTTCCTGCCGCAACGGATCGCCGATTGGGCCCGGACCACGCCGGATGCCATCGCCCTGACCGACGGCGATCAACGCCTGAGCTACGGGCAGTTGCAGGCGAACGTCGAGGCGTTGGCCCAGGCACTGAAAGCCCAAGGCCTGGCCGCAGGCGCGGTTGTCGCGCTGGCCTTGCCGCGTTCCGCGGACCTGGTGGTCGCCATGCTGGCAGCCTGGCGGATCGGTGCGGCGTATCTTCCGCTGGATGCGCAATGGCCGCAGGCACGTCAGGCGTTGATGCTGGAACAGGCCGGCGCCGCGTTGCTGCTGGTCGACGCCCGGAACATCGCTCAATGGCACGATCATCCGTTGCCCTTGGCGACGGTGGAGCGAGTGCTGCAATCGGCCCCGGCTGCCGGGTTGGCCATCGAACTCGCTACGCAGGGTGGAGACGCCGCCTACGTGCTGTTCACCTCCGGTTCGACCGGTGTGCCGAAAGGCGTAGTGATCGAGCACCGCCAATTGCTCAACTACACCGCCCACGTCAGCCAGGCGTTGGCGCTGGAACAGTGCAAACAGTTCGGCTTCACCTCCACGGTGGCGGCGGATTTGGGCAACACCGCGTTGTTTGGCGCACTGTTCAACGGCGCGACATTGCACGTGGCCAGCGATGAACAGATGCAGGACGGCAATTTGTTTGCCGACTTCGTGCAACAGCAGGCGATCGATTGCCTGAAGATCGTCCCGTCGCACCTCGCTGCGTTGCTCGAAAGCGAGCGCGCGCAACTGCCGCGCACGTTGATTCTCGGTGGCGAACCGATTGCTCCGGCGCTGGTACAACGCATCGCTCGCCTGCGCAGCGATTGCCGAGTGTTCAACCACTACGGCCCGACCGAGGCTACGGTGGGCGTGCTGGTTCATCCGTTGTCGCTGAATGCCGAGGTGCCGGATGCCGCCGTTCTGAGCCAGGTGCTGGGCAACAATCAGGTGTTTGTCCTCGACGACAACCTGCAACTGGCGCCGGTCGGCGTGCTGGGCGAGTTGTACCTCGGTGGCGCGCAGGTGTGCCGTGGCTACGTCAATGTCGAAGCCGATTCTCAGGTGTTTATCCAGAGCCCGTTCAACCCTGAAGAGCGGCTGTACCGAACCGGCGACCTGGCCCGCTATCGTCCGGATCTGGCGATTCAACTGCACGGTCGTCGGGATCAGCAAATCAAGGTGCGCGGTTTCCGCATCGAACTGGCCGAGGTCGAGGCTGAATTGCTGCGTTTGCCTCAAGTTGCTCAGGCACTGGTATTGCCGGGTCAAGAGGGGATGCTGGCGTTCATCGTCCCGCATCAAACACCTTCGGCCACTGTGCTCGACGAGATTCGCGACGAACTGGCCTTACGCCTGCCCAGCGTGATGCTGCCGCAGCACCTGCAATGGCTCGACAGCTTCCCGCGACTGGCCAACGGCAAAGTCGACCGCAAAGCCTTGCAGCAACTCGCGGCAGCCAAGGCTGACGACGAGGGCATGGCACCCCGCGATGCCCTTGAGCAATTGCTGGCTGCACGCATGGCGCAATTGCTCGGCGTTGAACGGCTGGGTATCGACCGCGACTTTTTCGCTGCCGGTGGCCATTCCTTGCTGGTGATCAAACTGGTGGCCGGGATTCGCAAGCTGTTGCAGTGCGAAATCCAGCCGGGCGTGGTGTTTGATCACCCGACCGTGGCGGGTCTGGCGGCGGCGTTGCGAGCCGGGGAAAGCAGTCCCGGTCAACTGGAGAGAATCGCTCAGGCGCGGTTACGCCTGGACAACATGAGCCCCGAAGAAAAAGCCTTGCTCACCGAAAAGGCCCGGCAACTGCAAAACGCCAAGGCTGCACAAAACGGCTGACACCCGTTTAGTCCTGTGGGAGCGGGCTTGCTCGCGAAGAGGGAGTGTCAGACAAATCATTGTTGCCTGACACACCGCTTTCGCGATGTAAGCCCGCTCCCACAGGGGATTTGTACCGTTTTCAAGTTATTCGCGGAAAAAAGGCCGATGTCCAAAGCGTCGGCCTTTTTTTTGAGATTTCGCGTTAATGATAAATAAACTCATTCCGGTTTTGGTCCGGTGCTGCGTCTTACTAACGTAAGCAGGCAAATAGAGCCGGGCAGGGTAGCCACTGGGTTCGGTTTTTCCTTGATGTAGAAGAATTTTTACCGCTGCCCGGACCAACGATCGAGCCCGGGGAGGGGCCGGTCACCGACTTTTGCGGGAGCGAAGCGGTTCACAGGTCCAGGCAGCGTCAGGGCACTCGGTGGCCCATTGGTCTTATCCACTTCAACCAATAATAGAGAGCACGATGTCAGCAATTCATGAGTTGAAACCTCTGTTCAAGGCCTTGGTCATTGCCCGAACCCTGCGCTCGCGTCGCTCGTTGGCCGGTTTGAGCATGGCCTGTCTGCTGCCGCTCAGCGCGCAGGTGTGCGCTGAAGAATTCACCCTCAATATTGCGGCCCAGCCTTTGCCTCAGGCCCTGCAGGCGTTTGGCGCGCAGACCAATCAACAGGTGATCTACAACGCCGACGATATGGCCGGCCTGCGCAGCACCCGTGTCAGCGGCAAATTGAGTAGCGAAGCGGCGATTACCCAACTGCTGAAGGGCACGGGCGTGCGCTACAGCTTTGAAGGCAACACGCTGATGCTGGTGCGCGGCAGTTCGACCGAGGGTCTGGAACTGGGCGCGACGACCATCAACGCGCAACAGTTGGGCACCACCACCGAAGGCACCAATTCCTACACCACCGGCGCCGTGACCATTGGCAAAGGTGAGCAGAAACTCAAGGACATCCCGCAGTCGGTCAGCGTCCTGACCCGCAAGCGCATGGACGACCAGAACATCACCACCTTGACCCAGGCGCTGGAAGCCACGCCGGGCATGAGTTCGATCAAGACTCCGGGGCCGGGCATGTTCATCTATGCCCGCGGTTTTGATATCGAGTCGTTGCAGTACGACGGCGTGCCCGTGCCGCGCAACATGTACTCGCTGGGCAGCTACATCACCGAGAACATGGCGATCTACGACCGCATGGAAATCCTCCGTGGTTCGTCGGCCCTGCTGCAAGGCGCGAACAGCCCTGGCGGCGCGATCAACATGGTGCGCAAGCGTCCGCAAGACGTGCCGACCGTGACCCTGAGCGCCAAGGCCGGTAGCTGGGACCGTTACGCGTCCCAGGCCGATGTCGGCGGCCCGTTGAACGATGAAGGCACCATCCGCGGTCGTGCGGTGGTCAACTACGAAACCGGTAAATCGTTCACCGACTACGTGTCGAACTGGGAACAAACCGTCTACGGCGCCCTCGATTTCGACTTGAGCCCGGACACCGTGCTCGGCGTCGGCTTCAGCAACAAGACCAGCCATTCCACGCCTTACCTGATCGGCCTGCCACGCTACGCTGACGGCACCGCGCTGAACCTGGGGCGTTCTGCCTACGGCGGCTCGAGCTGGAACCGTGGCTTCAATAACCAGACCTCCGTTTACCTGGACCTGGAGCATCACTTCAACGACAACTGGAAAATCAAGGCCACCGCCCTGGCCATGAACGAGTCGAACGAATCGACCTACCAGTTCATCACTGGTGCCGTGACGCCGGGCACCTCCACCGGCCCGCAGTACGCCGATTACTCCACTGACTTCTACAACAAGAACCGTGGTTTTGACGTGTACGTGAATGGCGACTTCGAAGCGCTGTCGTTCAAGCAAAGTGTGATGTTCGGTGGCAACTATTCCAAGTACACCTCCGACGACCAATACGCGCGTGCCTTTACGCCGGGCGTTGATATCGACGACATCGACCACCATCGGCCGCAACAAAGCTTCAACTCGATTGCCGACGTCGCGAACCTGACGACCAGTACCTATGACGTGCGCCAGAAAGGCCTCTACGGCACCTGGCGCGTCAAACTGGCCGACCCGCTGACCCTGACGCTGGGCGCGCGGTCGACCTGGTATCAATACGAGTACGACGCCGAAAACTCCTTTGCCCGCGTCGTGGACCCGACCGCCGCGGTCAACAGCACCACCCGGCACAACGGCAAGATCACCCCATACGCCGGCCTGGTGTATGCGCTGAACGAACAGTGGTCGGCCTACGGCAGCTACGCCGACGTCTACATCCCGCAAACGGATATGGACAAGCAACACGTGGTACTCAAGCCGATCGAAGGCCACAACTATGAACTCGGCCTCAAAGGCGAGTTGATGGATGGCCAGCTCAACACCTCGTTCGCGATCTTCCGTGCCGAGCAGAAAAACCGCGCGGTCACCGACCTGAGCACCGACATCGAAAGCAGCGAAGCCTGCGGCGGCTGGTACTGCTCCAAGGCATCGGGCAAGGTCCGCAGCGAGGGCTTCGAAGCGGAAGTCGGCGGTGAAGTGGCGCCAGGCTTGCAACTGTCTGGCAGCTACACCTACAACACCACCAAGTTCCTGGAAGACACCGACCTCAAAGGCAAAGTCTTCAGCACCTGGACCCCGAAACACATGGCGCGCCTGTGGGCCGACTACCGCTTGCCGGGTGACTTCCACAAAGTCAGCGTCGGTGGCGGCGTCAACGCTCAGACCAGCACCATCAGCTTCGACCGCAACTTCAACCAACCGGGCTTCGCCATTTGGGCCTCCCGCGTCGGCTACGACCTGAACGACGAAGTGAACCTGGCGGTGAACTTCAACAACATCTTCGACAAGAAGTACTTCATCCCGTCCTACAGCCAGATCGGCGCCAACAACTACTACGGCGACCCGCGCAACATGATGTTCAGCGTGACGTACAAGCCGCAGTTCTGATAAGCGCTGTGTAAGTGGTAACGAGCCCGACCCGCAGATTGTGGGTCGGGTTTTTTATGGCCTGAAAAAAATGTCGCCCAATGTCACTCATTCAGGCGTGACGCTGACCTGTGGCGAGGGCGCTTGCTCCCGTTCGGCTGCGAAGCAGTCGTAAATCCAGGCGACTCGGTGTGCCTGGAAGAATGCAGGGGGCCGCTTCGCGACCCAACGGGAGCAAGCTCCCTCGCCACAAGGTCTGCGTTCGCAGCGCGCTATTTTTAACGGGCCCATAGCCTGATCGCTTACTTGACCAACCGCGTATCCAACCCAAAGCGCTCCTGCGAGACAAGCTTGAATTGATCCCCGGCCAAGTCGCAGCTCACCAGCAAATTCCATGAATGGCGGGTCACCGCGGAAGGGATCAGCACAAAAGGATGCTCGGCCAGTAACTCATCAGCAAATTGCTGCTGATTGGGCGAGGGCAGGGACGGGACCAGCCAGTTCGGGTTCGGTACATCGTCGGGCTGAACAATCTTGATGATGTTCGGGTCCAGCACTTCGAAGCACGTCAGTACGTGAGGCACCCTGTCAAGGGTATCGAAGCCCGCATGGACTGAGACTTCCAGAATGGCAGTCGAGGGATCGGCCGAGGCGTAAATAACCCGGCGGCCGGGAGGGTTCCATCGACCACCGGTTCTTTGTGCACCAACACCACTGTCCCATGTGTCCTTGTAAACCTCGCGATCCAGACGCCAAGCGTGCCACTTCCCGTCCCAGGGTAAAGGATTCATTGATAGACCCCGTGTTCAATCCGGGTCAGGTAATCCTCTACCACCTGGAAACCGAGCGAGTTGTCGATCAGCTCCAGCGGGACATGATCGTCCAGGTACTTACAGGGTTTCTTCAGCCAGTCCTCAGCCAACTGCTGGTCGCCAAATACGTTGGTTGCGTGCTCCAGGGTTTGCGCATACTGAAAGGCAACCGTGCTCTGCTGCTGGTTCAGACGCACCGGCTTGGTTTCTTTCACCAGGCGTTGGACAGTCCTGATGGACTTGCCGGTGATGCGCTGAACAAGGTTGTGCTCCATGTACAGCGTTGACGTGGAAAGCATGTCCTGGACATCACTCAGGTCAAAGCCCTCCTGCGTGTATTGGATGATCAACATAAGCGTGTCACCTCTGCGGCCATGTAACAGCACCTCAGTCGGCTTTCGGCTGACCTTTTTTGTGCTCGCTCCTATGTATTTAGCTGCTCGTTCTTCTACCTGATTCGCTGCGGACATACCGATGCCCTCCAATACGACATTTGACGCAATGATAGCGCCAAATGTCGCGGGTTAGGCAAGTGGGTTTTTCCCTGAATGCTGTCAGAGAATTCCTGAAATTCTTGATGTGGGTTCACGCGTTGAATGGCGCGTGTTTAAAGACACTCAGTGTTACGTCATAAACGGCTACAACGCCTTGCGCCGTTGCCTACGCGTACGCCAGAATCCGCCGGCTTGTGCGGCTGTGGGGTGGGCTATATCGTTTGCTGGTCACTGCAAAACAGTGATCGGGTTTGGTAGCCCGTCGTGATAGTCGTATGGCAACACCTTATGCAGCCCTGTTGTTGGGACATGCTCTATATGGTGGTCATGCGTGGGGCTCCTTTGTGAGCGCCGGGTTTTCTATCGCGACCGGTCTACCAACCCATGCATGGCCGCCACCTATTCGTTTGGTAGCGAAGGTGATGGCTCCTTAAAATTTGCGATGGAGTTTCATCTATGTTCAAAGTCACACCCAATCCCCCGAATACGGGTCCAGTACCCTGCGACGCCGCTTTTGAACTTGATCCCAAGAAAATGAAAGAAGCGGCCGACCGCGCGCTCAGCTATTACCTCAAACCCGGGGCGACGAAAACGCAGATACCGCCCCGCAGTTCCTGCACCTTCTTCACCATCGACGCAGCGGTGGATGACGAAACGTTGCTGGTCGAGGTCTACGAATCGTTATCAACGGCCCGCAAGATGGTCAACGATCTCGTCGAGCTGACGGACGGACCGCGACGCCATACGATGCTGGTGTTGCATCGTTCGCTCCTGATGGGTGAGATGGCGGTCAATCGGGTACTGGATAACCACAAGCCTGGATAGCCGCCAGGTGCGTGAATGAAAGGGCAACCCGCCGTAGCGCTGCGGCGGGTTGCAATCACGCGAGGCAGGTCAGCGCAGGAGGGTGCTGGCCAGGAAGGTCTCGATCAACGAGTCGATCATTTCATCTTCGAAGATCATGCTGCGGTGCAGCAGCGGCGAGTAAACCGAACAGTTCAATTCCCCCGAGCGGCTGTAGCCCTTGATCAACGCTTCGCTGAGCGCCTGCTCCTGCTCGGTTTTTTCCGGCAGTGCCCACCAGCAACTCGGTTTGACGTTGATTGGCTTGAAGGTAAACGCCGCAAACGCCTCCACCAATCGATCGTGCACCGAGAACGCTTGGGCGTTCATGATTTCGTTTTTGACGTTTTGCACAATCGCCAACAAATCCCCCTGACCCGGTTCGATCTGACCCGCCGCCCAGTCATAAAAATCCTTGGCTGAACTCTGTGGTGAGTCTTTCAGGTAAGCCGCGGTGCGGTCCGAGAGCGTAGGGAACAGCAGGTCGAAGTAGTGAATGGCGTCGAGGAATTCTTCCGACGCTTCATCGCTGGTTTCGTGCGGGTTCAGTTGTCGATAACGCGGCATGTCGGCGGGGTAGGCGTGTTCCGGGATGGTGCTGTCGACCAGTCCGAGGAAGCGCACTTCGTGCCCCAGACCTTCGAGGGTCGCGGTGATGTCCAGCGCAATCGCGCCGCCCAGGGACCAACCCATCAAGTGGTAAGGCCCCTGAGGTTGGGCCTTGATGATTTCGCGACTGTAGTCGTCAATCATCTCGTCCCAGGTTTGCCGGTCGTTGTGCTGCTTACCGAATCCACGGTGCATCACACCGCTAACCCCGGCATGCGCCTTGAGTTTTTTCGCCAGTGGTTGGTAACAAAACACGATGCCGCCGCTCGGGTGCACGCAGAACAACGTCGGTGCGCCGGCCGGTGCGCTGTTGAGTTCGACCACGCACTGAGTCTGATCATGGTGCTTGCGCGAAATGAACGCCGCCAACTCGCCAATGCTCGGCTGGGCCAGCAGTTCTTGCAGGCGCAGTTCGATATTGAGCCGGGACTTGAGGGTCGAGATGAATTGAATCGCCAGAATCGAATGGCCGCCCAGTTCAAAGAAGTTGTCGGTGACGCCGACCCGTTCCAGTCCCAGGGTTTGCTGCCACAACCCGGCTAGCGCTTCTTCCAGATGATTGCTCGGCGCCACGTAGTTTTGCTGCCACAAACTGGCGTCTGGTTCGGGCAATGCCTTGCGGTCGAGTTTGCCGTTGGCGTTGAGCGGGAAGTGCTCGATGAACAGCAAGTGCGCCGGGACCATATAGTCCGGCAACTTCAACTTCAGTGCGTCCAACAACTCTTCGCGCAATTCTGAGTTGGCCTCTTCAATGGCGATCACATAGCCGACCGGTTGCAGACCACTCGGGCCTTCGTGGGTCAGCACCACGCAGTCTTGCACCGCCGGTAAACTTTGCAGGCGCGCCTGGATTTCCCCCAGCTCGATGCGGAAACCGCGAATCTTCACCTGATGATCGATGCGGCCCATGTACTCAATGCTGCCGTCGGCGCCATAACGGGCGAGGTCGCCGGTGCGGTACAGACGCCCACCGGGCAGCGGGTCGAACGGATCGGGAATGAAGCGGGTCGCGGTCAGGTCGGTGCGTTTGAGGTAACCCCGCGCCAGACCGGCGCGGCCAACGTACAACTCGCCGACACAACCCTTGGGCACCGGGTTCAGGTGCGGGTCGAGCACGTACCACGACAGGTCGACAATCGGCACGCCCAACGGGCTGGCGGCGTTCGAATCCAGGTCATTCAACGACAATGGTCGGTAGGTCACGTGCACGGTGGTTTCGGTGATGCCGTACATGTTGATCAGTTGCGGCGCGCGATCACCGAAGCGTTCGAACCACGGGCGCAGGCTCTGCACGTCAATCGCTTCGCCGCCAAAAATCACATAGCGCAGGTGTTGGGTCAGCGGTTGCCCCGGCTCGCAGGCGATCTGCATCAACTGCTTGAAAGCTGACGGCGTCTGGTTGAGTACGCTGACTTTTTCCGCGCACAGCAGCGCATACACCTCTTGCGGAGAGCGGCTGACCGCGTGCGGCACGATGACCAACCGGCCGCCGTGCAGCAGCGCGCCGAAAATCTCCCACACCGAGAAATCGAAGGCGTAGGAGTGGAACAGGCTCCAGACGTCGCGGTGATTGAAATCAAACCAACCGGCGGTGGCCTGGAACAGCCGCACCACGTTGTGATGGGGCAGCAGCGCGCCTTTCGGTTTGCCGGTGGAGCCCGAGGTGTAAATCACATAGGCGAGGTTGTCCGGGTGCACTGTGACGTCGGGGTTGTGCTCGGGGCCGGTGGACGATGGCTCAAGCAGCAGGCAGCGAACGTCGGCCGGCAGCGTCAACTGTTCGCGCAGGTGCGTCTGGGTCAGGACGAGTGCGACGCCGCTGTCCTCGATCATGTAGGCCAAACGGTCGGCGGGGTAGGCCGGGTCCAGCGGCACGTAGGCGCCGCCAGCCTTGAGGATCGCCAGCAGGCCGACGATCATTTGCGGCGTGCGCTCCACGGCGATGCCGACCAGCACATCCGGGCCGACGCCTTCGCCGATCAGTTGATGCGCCAGTCGATTAGCCTGGCGATTGAGCTCGGCGTAACTCATGTGTTGCTCGCCGAAGCTCAGGGCGATGGCATCACCGGAGTGCTCGGCGTGGGCCTCGATCAACTGATGTAGGCACTGTTCGCGCGGCAGCACGGTTGGCTGGCGATTCCAGTCAGCCAAGGTCAGTTGCTGTTCGTCCGCGCTCAGCAGTTGCAGTTCGCCGAGGCTACGCTCCGGTGCCTGGATGATCCCGCGCAACAGGTTCTGCCAATGCCCGGCCATCCGTTCGATGGTCGCCGGATGGTAGAGGTCGCGGCTGAATTCGAAGGTCCCGGTCAGGCCTTGGTGCGAATAGTCGATGTCCAGCGACAGGTCGAATTTCGCCTGGTTCTCACCGGCGTCGAGAAACTCCAGCGCCAAGCCGTCCCATTCAACGGGCTGCGTCTCGGTGCCGCCGGTGCGCCAGTTGAACAGCACCTGGAACAACGGATTGGCGCTCTGGCCGCCCGGTCGTTGCAGTTGATCGAGCATCAGCTCCAGCGGGTAATCGGCATGCTCCAGCGCTGCGAGGGATTGCCCGCGCAGGTCCTGGAGTAAATCAGCAACCGGTTGAGTCGAATCGAGGCGCGCGCGGTAGACCTGGCTGCTGACGAAAAACCCGACCAGTTCCTGGGTTTCGCCACGATTGCGGTTGGCGTTGGGCACGCCGACGGTGAAGTCGTTTTGATTACTGTAGCGCCCGAGCAACAACTGCCAGACACCCAGCGCCACCACAAACGGGGTCAAACCTTGTCGCTGGCAGAAGGCGTTGAAGGCCTGGCTCAGGGCCGGCTCTAGCGTCCATTGAAAACGGCCGGCCAAATGCTGCTGACCGGTGGCGCGGGCGATGTCTTGAGGCAATTCGAGCACCGGCAATTCGCTGCCCAGGTACTCACGCCAATACTCGCCGCTGCGGGTGCACGCGGCACTGTCGAGGTATTCGCCACGCTGCCAATCGGCGTGGTCGGCGTACTGCATTGTCAGCGGCGGCAGGGTTGAATCATCGCCGACGCAGGCCTGGGCGTAAGCGCGGGACAGGTCCTGCATGAGAATCCCGTTGGACCAGGCGTCGGAAACGATGTGATGCATGTTCAGCAGCAGCACATATTCACGCGTGTCGGTCTTGAGCAGCGTCGCGCGAATCAGCGGTGCCTGGCTCAGGTCGAAGGCTTGCGTGGCCTGGCTCTGGATACGCTGCGCCAGTTCATCGGCACGGGCCTGAATATCGAGCGCCGTGAGGTCCTGACGATGCAACGTCAGCCGAGCCTGACGCTCGACCACTTGCGTCGGCACGCCATCAAGCTCAGTGAAAGCTGTGCGCAGAATGTCATGCCGATCAATCACGCGATTCAGCGCCACTTCCAACGCTTCGATATTCAGTTCGCCAGTCAGGCGCAACGCGCGAGGCAAGTTATAGGCGGAGCTGTCCGGCGCCCGTTGTTGCTCCAGCCACAGGCGTTGCTGGGCAAACGACAGCGGCGCCCGGTCCAGTCGCTGCGTCATCGCGCAGGGTTCATCGTCTGCGGCATCGGACATCAGCAGCGCCAGCAGATCATCATCAAGCAATTCGTTCATGAAGGTTCTCGCAAAGGGCTCAGGCGGTCGCGACCGGCGCTTTTTCGCTGATGACCCGACCCGCTTCCATCCGCACCAATTGGTCTGCGACATCGAAGTAACGGTCGTCGTGGGAAATAACGATGATGGTCTTGCCCAGGTATTTCAGTTCCGGCAGCAGTTCGGTGTAGAAGATGCGGCGGAAGGCCGGGTCCTGGTCGGCGGCCCATTCGTCGAACACCAGTACCGGGCGCTCTTCCAGCCAGGCGTTCAGCAGGGCCAAGCGTTTGCGCTGGCCGGTGGACAGGTCGGTGGTGCTGAAGGCGCCGTCGCGGATCGTGACTTTGTGGGCGATTTCCAGGCGTTCCAGGTAGCGGTTGGCGTCTTCCGGAATTTCCTGATCGCCCTGCACCAGTTCATCGAACAGGTAGTAGTCGGCAAAAATCGTGGTGAACAACTGGCGATAGTCGTCACGATTTTCGGCCATGACCGGCGCGCCGTTGAGGATGATTTCGCCACCCTGTGGCGCGTAGAGCCCCAGCAGCAACTTGATCAGTGTGGTCTTGCCGCCGCCATTTTCGCCGACGATAAAGACGATTTCGCCTTGTGCGATTGACAGGTTGACCGGGCCGAGGGCAAAGGGCTTGCTGCCGTCGACGGCTGGGAAGGCGTAGTGCACGTCGCGCAACTCCAGGTGTTCGACCAGCGGTTTCGGCGCGGCTTTGTCGCTGAGCAGCAGGTGTGGCTCCGGCGAGGAAAACTGTTCCGCCAGATCGGCGATGCGCTTGAACGCGACGTTGGCGCGGCTCACGACGGGCAGGGTGGTCACCAGGTATTCCAGCGGGCCTTTCATGTACAGCAGCACCAGCACGAAGCCACTGAGCACGGCTTTATCGGTGCCCAGCCAGAACGATTGCAGCACCAGCGCCAGGCCAATCACCACGAAAAACAACATTGAGCCGAGGGTCTTGGCCACCACAAAGGTGTTCACTGCGCGGATGTGCGTGTTGCAGATGTAGTCGGCCGTGGCTTCGATGCGTTGGCTGAACATGCGCTGGCGGCGCGGACGATGGATGCGCAGTTCTTTGGCACCATCGGCAATCGCGCTGTAGTGTTTTTGCAGTTCGTCTTCGGCGGCGCGAGCGGCCTCGAAACCCTGAATGCCCTTGGTCCGTGCAACCAGTTGAACCAGTGTGCCGATCACCAGCGCCACCATCAGCAAGGCGAACATCGGCAGCGACAGCCAGGCCAGGTAGCCCAGGCAACCGAGGGTGACGGTGATCGCAATCGCCAGCGGCGCAAAGGAAAACGCGAAATCACTGACGGTATCGACGTCGTGGGTCAGCACCGGAATCAGCCGATAGCTGCGAAAGCGTTCGATCTGTTCAATCGGCGCGCGCAGGACTTTTTCGCCCAGGTTTTTGCGCAGCCCGGCAATGATGTTCTGCCCGACGTGGTTGGTGCCGATGTCCGACAGGATCGACGTCAGCAACGCCACCACGCACAGGCCGACAAACGTCAGCAGTACCCGGGGTGTCGGGCTGCCGTCGGCGTTCAAGGCGTCATTGATGGTCGCCAGCAACGCGGTGATGCTGAGGCCGCCGAGCATGCCGAGCGCGATCGACACCACAACGATGACCCGGAATGGCTTGAGCAGGCCGAGGACTTCACTGATGGCTCCGCGGGAATTTGAGGTCATGGAGGTTTCCGCTTCTGGTGCCGCTAAGGGCAATGGTTCAAGAGTTTGGCTGCTTAAAAGACGAAACCCGTGAGCGGCGATTTAGCCGCGCACGGGTTTCTTACAGGTCTGGCGATGGGTGGGGACGAGCCTGCTCGCGAAGTGGGTGTGTCAGTCCGCATCCTGTTGGCTGACCATCCGCCTTCGCGAGCAAGCCCGCTCCCATATTAGATCTCCAGTGGTCGCAGAATTTGCGCACGACACAGATCCCCTGTGGGAGCGGGCTTGCTCGCGAAAGCGGTCTTCCTGCGAAAAAAATCTCGCCTGACCCACCGCTATCGCGAGCAAGCTCGCTCCCACATTTAGACCTTACAGGTCTCGGGCTACGCGAAAGCCTAGCCAGTCGCCACGGTCATCCGGGGAGGTGGCGTTGCGGTTGCCGGAGCGCGAGAACACCGGGGCTTCGCTCCAGTCGTTGCCGCGCATGCGCCGGTATTCGCACTTGCCGGTCAGCCAGGCACTGCCGTCGCTCGGGGCGCCGACGTAGTCATCGTTGAAGCAATCGGCGGTCCATTCGTAGACGTTGCCGTGCATGTCGTACACGCCAAAGGCGTTGGGCGGGAAGCTGCCGGCCGGCGAGGTGAAGTTGTAGCCGTCTGCCGCGCCGTAGGTATTGGCGTGTTTGGCGATGCTGTATTCCTTGCCTTCATCGAACGGGAAGGGGAACGGACCGCTGGTGCCGCCACGGGCCGCGTACTCGCGCAGGGACTCGCTGACCAGTCGATAATTCTGCCCGGTTTTCTTCGACAGCCACGCCACGTAGGCGTTGGCCTCGGGGAAGTCCATGCACACGGCCGGGTGTTTGGCGGTGTATTCGTAGCGCGGGATGCCAGCCTTGCATTCACGGCCCGGGCGGGTGTCGCCGTCGGGCATCACGTAACCGCTGTCGTGGATGTAGGCGTCCCATTCGCCTTTCAATACCTGGAAGCGGCTGATCGCCACCGGCGTGGCGAAGGTCACCGGGTGCAGCGGGCCTTCATCGGGTTCGCGACCGACTTCATCTTCCGGGGTGCCCATGGTGAAAGTGCCGGTGGGCAGCACGACCATTTCCGGGCAGTCCTTGCAATCCTTGAACACCTTGCCCGGTTGCGCCGGGGCGGCGGCCTGGGCCGCGCCCGGCATCAGGCTGGCGGCCAAAGCGGCCAAAGCGGCCAACAGCAGGGCCGGGAGTGCCTTCAAGGAAAAACTACGCAGGTCACTGTTCATCATTGATCTCGATAAAGGGTAAAAGGCAGCGTCTGGGGTTAAAGGGTTTTGTCGAGCACGGCCAGCATCTGGTCGATTTGCGCTTCGGTGTTGAGCAGGCCCGGTGCGGTGCGAATCACCGGCCCGACGTCGCGTTCGACGGCGTCCGAGACCACGCGGTTGGCCATCAGGTAGGCGGCGACTTTGCCACTGTCCTTGCCCTTGACCCGGAAGAAGGTGAAACCGGCGGACAGTTCGGGACTGAGCGGCGTGACCAGTTCGATCTGCGGGCGTTCTTGCAGGCGTTTTTTCAGGTAGCTGTTCAGTTCATGGATGCGCGCCTGAACCTCGGCCTTGCCGAGTTGCAGGTGCAACTTGAAGGCTTCGCTCAGTGCCCAGCGATGCTCGAAGGCGTGATACCCACCGGGGGTCATGGTGGTGGAGAAATGCTCGGCTTCGGAGAAGGTCGGGATGATCGGCGTGACGTACTTGACCTCGGTGCTGCGGCTGCACACGATGCCGGTGCCACGGGGGCCAAACATCCATTTGTGGGTGCCGGCAATAAAGAAGTCGCAGTTCATCGCCGGGAAGCTCAGGTCATCGACGCCAAAACCGTGCACGCCGTCGACCAGGTAGATGATCCGATCCTCGTCCTTGCGATGGCGGTTGTGCTTGTCCACCAGGGCGCCGATCTCGCTGATCGGGGTTTTCACGCCGCTGCCGGATTGCACCCAGGTCATGCCGAGCACCCGGGTTTCGGGTTTGATGCTGCGGTCTATGGAGGCGAGGATTTCTTCCTGGGTGACGGTTTGCGGGTCCTTGAACAGCGCGATCTTGCGCACCTTGGTGCCGTCTCGTTGCGTGCGCAATTGGAGGATGGTGTGGGTCGCGTAGTGTTCGTGGACGGTGGTGAGGATTTCCTGATCCAGGCGCACGTGCACGCCGCCGTAAATCATCGCCAGGCCTTCGGTGGTGCTGCCGGTCAGGGCGATTTGCCTGGCATCGGCTTGCAGGTATTTGCCGGCCCAGACCCGCACGTCTTCTTCGCGCTGTTCGATAACGCCCAGATCCCAATCCATTGCCAGCCCCGGATTTTTATCCAGCGCGGCGCGGTGCATCTCGATCGCCTCACGCACCGGTTTTGGGTGGGTGGTGATCAGGAAATTGGAGAAGTGCAGGTAGTTCGGGTCCTGGTTGAACAACTGGCGCAACTGCGCCCATTTGTCCCGAGGTAGCGGCGCGAGGGTGGCGGCGCTGGCGACATTTTGCAGGCCGGCGCCCAATGGCAGCGCGGCGGCGAGGATCCCGGCCTGTTTGAGAAAGTCTCGACGATTACTCATGGCTTGCTGGCTTCCCGAGCAGAAATCAGGGCGGGTTTGGCGGCTTTTTCCACCTGATCCCAGACCCGCAGAAAGTTGCCGCCCCAGAGCTTGGCGATGTCGGCCTCGGAGTAACCGCGCGACAGCAGCTCGGCGGTGACGTTGCGGATTTCGCCGACGTTCTCCCAGCCTTTGACGCCGCCGCCTTCGTTGAAGTCGGAGCTGATGCCGACGTGATCGATGCCGATCTTGCGCACGGTGTATTCGATGGCGTCGCCCAGGTCCTTGAGGCTGGCTTTCGGTTCTTCGTCGAGGATCGCGTAGAGCTGACCGGCGTACTCGCCGAACTTCTGCTCGGACCACGCGGCAATAATCGGGTCGCCCGGCATCAAGGCGTAGGCCATGTTAGGCAGCGGCGGCAGATCGAAGCGGGCGCGCAGGGCGTTGAGTTTGTCCTGGGTCGGTTGGCTCAGCGGTCGCAGGTACTGGGAGAAGCCGACGATTTGCACCACGCCGCCGCTGTTCTTGATCAGCTGCAATTCCTTGTCGCTGAGGTTGCGCGGAATATCGACCATCGCCCGTGGCGCCGAGTGTGAGGCCACCAGTGGTGTGCGGCTCAATTGCGCGACTTGCTCC
Source organism: Pseudomonas sp. ASL4 (assembly GCF_056680395.1). Classification (NCBI taxonomy): domain Bacteria; kingdom Pseudomonadati; phylum Pseudomonadota; class Gammaproteobacteria; order Pseudomonadales; family Pseudomonadaceae; genus Pseudomonas; species Pseudomonas sp. ASL4. Next base: position 3,115,861 of record NZ_CM155280.1, read on the forward strand.
AAGGCTTTGGTCGACATCTGCGACACGTCGATGATCACGCCGAGGTCATTCAAGCGCTGCACAGCTTGCTTGCCAATGTCTGACAAACCGTCCAGGGCATCCGGCGAATCATTGAAGAACGGCAGCGGGCGCGAGGAGTCGGCCCAGTCGTTGTTGCCTACGTAACTGAAGCCGAACATGCGCATGCCGCGAGCGGCCCACAAGTCCAGCAGGTTCAGGTCATGTCCCAGCGGATAGGCGTTGAGCATGCTGATGAAAATCGCAAACTTGCCTTCGCCGTGCAGGCGCCGGAAGTCGGCCGGGGTGTAGGCGATGGCGACTTGATTGGGGAAGTCGCGAACCATGCCGGAGATGATTTTGTAGCGGACTTCTTGCTGGTTACGCGCTTCGGCGACGAACCCGGCGGTGGGTTTGTGCGGCGCGTTGGGGCCGTTCCACAGTTCCGGCCAGCCGAAAATCGTCAGGGCTGCACCGGACAGGCGTCCGCGATTGGCCTTGACCAGGTCGAACTGGCCGCTGCCGTCCTTGTCGATTTCGTTGCCAGTGGTCCCGAACTCCTGGGGCACGGTGATGTGGCTGTCGAACGAGAGCATCCGTTCGTGCAACTCATCGGCCTGCTGAAGCACCTTGAGCGGGTATCCGGGGTTGTCTTTGAACCAGTGATCCCAAACCGCAAAACCTGCACCGGCGCTGATCGCCAGGGCCAGCGGCAGGCCGATGTAAAGAGCCTTTTTCGAACGTGGTGTTGTCATTGCCATCTCAGTCAGGTTCGCCGCCCCGGTGCAGGCGCAGGGGCCTTTGCTATCTGGGAAGAACGAGTGGCTAACGCAAGAATTTAGGTATTTGTTCGGGCCTCATCGCGAGCAAGCTCGCTCCCACATTGGACCGCGGTGAACACAAATCAAATGTGGGAGCGAGCTTGCTCGCGATGCTCTTAAATTTTTCGGGGGGATGAACGTTCTAGCTTGGATAAAGCCTGCTTCCATGGCTGACACAGGTAGGGCAATGACGATTTCTCGACGATGGTTCATGGCGGGCCTGGCGCTGACCGGCGCAGCCGTGCCTGCAGCTTTTTATGGGCATCGCGAATGGACGAGGCCGGACCCGACGATCACCCCCGGTGAGGCGTCGTTCGATGTGGCGGACGTCGCCGGTCAGCGCCTGGCCGACTCCTTGCGCGGGGTCTGGACGATTCGTTTCGACGGTCGCGATGCCGGCCTCGACGGCGTGCCACGGGACGGGCTCGAAGTGTTGATCGACATTGGCCACAAGGGGCGCGGAGTCAGCGGTTTTCTTGACACTGCCGAGCGTTTGCGCAGCAGTGAGGTGCCGCGTTATCGGATTGTCGGCGACCTGGCCGACGCCAATGCCTCGCAGTTGAGCTGGCGACTGGTCGGCGCCAATGGCACCACCGATTACGAATTCAACATGGACCTCGATGAAGTCTGGGCCGCGTTTGGTAATGCCGGCAGCGGTAGCCTCAGTGGCCGGGTGTTGCGACTGGATCGTCCGTTGGCCCTGCCGATGCAGGACAATCGCTTCCTCGCGGTCAAACGAATTTTCCCCGAAGCCCGCGAGCGAACGGGGTTGAACCCGACGTTATTGGCCTGGCTGGTGTCGCCGGAGCATCGGTTGTTTCACCAGCTCTGGCATGCGTCCCGGGACAAATGGCACACACTGTCCGACGACAAGCGCGATGCCCTGCGCGGCATCGGCTGGCAGCCCGGCCCTCGGGATAACGAACGCGATGCTCGCGGCGCGCGCAAGGATCGCAACGGTTCCGGGGTCGACTTCTTTTTCATGCACCGGCACATGCTCGGCACTGCGCGCTCGATGCAGGACTTGCCGTCCTGGCAATACTTTCCGTTACCGCAGCCAGAACTGCTGCGTGATCGCCCCGGTTTCGCCCGGTACTTCGACAACCACGACGGTACATCGCTGCCGCCGACCTGGCTGGCCGAAGGCGATGACGAATACACGCAATGGGTCGCCGACCTCAAGACGGCCGAGACGTACCAGAGCAATTTCCAGGTCTGGGAATCGCAGTACCGCGATCCGCAATACCTGTCGAAGCTGACCCTTGGCCAATTCGGTTCCGAAGTGGAGCTGGGGCTGCACGACTGGTTGCACATGCGCTGGGCGTCAGTGCCGCGCGACCCTTCGAACGGTCAACCAGTGCCGCTCGCCCGCGACCTGGACGACTTTGCGGCGCGCTGGTTTGCCCCGGAAAACGATTTCTTGGGTGATCCGTTTTCGTCCCACGTGAATCCGGTGTTCTGGCATTTCCATGGCTGGATCGATGATCGGATTGAAGACTGGTTCCGTGCGCACGAGCGTTTCCATCCGGGTGAAGTCAGCCGGTTGGAAGTCAACGGCGTGCATTGGTTTGCCCCGGGGCGCTGGGTTGAAGTCGATGACCCTTGGCTCGGTCCGGTGACCCACGGTTGCAGCACCACGCCGGGATTGCAGGTCGGCAAGTCAGTGGAAATGGACCCGGAAACCATGAAACTGGCGCTGCGCATTACCTTCGGCAGCGACGAAAAGAAACTCGCCGACCTGTTCCGCCGCGTGCCGAAACGACCGTGGTATGCGCGGAATTTGAAGGCCAAAGAAAACCAGGCCTGACACCGCGTTACCCTTCATTCGCGAGCAAGCCCGCTCCCACACTGGATCTAAGGCAAACACATAATTTGTGAATACCGGAGATCAACTGTGGGAGCGGGCTTGCTCGCGAAGGCGTCCGAACATTCACCGCCTCACATCGCCTGCCAGCCGCCACCCAACGCCTTGTACAACGCCACACTGGCCTGCACCCGCGCCAGTTTCAGTTGCACATTCAGATCCTGCGCCGCATACAACGTGCGCTGGGTCTCCAGCACCGTCAGCAAGTCCTCGGCACCCGCCTGATAACGGCTTTGGGCAATGCTGAACGCGGTCTGGGCCTGGCTCAGTTCTTCGCTTTGCCACTGGCGTTGTTCATCCAACCCGCGAATGTTGTTCAGGGCTTTTTCGGTGTCGGCAAAGCCGTTGATGATTGCCCCACGATAGATCTCCAACAGTTCTTGCTGGCGCGCCGTGGCTTTGTCGCGTTCGGCGCCGAGGCGGCCGTTGTTGAAGATCGGCGCCAGCAGGCCAGCTGTGAGGTTGTAAAACGGGCTGCGCATGATATCGCCGGCACTGTTGGCGCCCGAACCGAGGCTGGCGCTCAGGGTTACAGCCGGCAGCATGGCGGCGCGGGCGACAGTGACGTCGGCCTGGGCGGCGGCCAGTTGCGCTTCGGCGCGGGCAATGTCCGGACGGCGGGTCAGCAACTCACTGGGCACGCCGGTGCCGATGACCGGCCACTGCAAGTGATCGAAGGATTCGTCGATGGGTGTCAGTTGCTGAATCGGCTGGCCGAGGAGGGCGGCGAGGCTGATCTGCGCGTCCTGGGCTTGTTGCTGCACCGCCGGCAATTGCCGTTGCTGCGCCGCGACCAGGCTTTTCTGCTGGGCCAGTTCCAGAGCAGTGGCAGAACCTGAATCGAAGCGCGTTTGCACCAGTTTCAAAACGCTCTGGGCATTGGCCAGGTTGAGTTCGGCAATTCGCCCTTGTTCCCGCAGCGATAGGGTTTGCGCGTAGCTGTTGGCCACGCTGCTGAGCAAGGTCAGTTCCACCGTGGCTTGGTCGAACTCGCTGGCCTTTAGCCCGAACTGCGCGCTGTCGCGGGACGCGCGTTTACCGCCCCAGAAGTCGATTTCATAGGTGGCGCTGAGATTGGCGTCGAAGTAATCCACCGCGTTGTTGCTGCTGTCGGCATCGAGCTGACTGTAGCCCTTGCCGCGTATCAGTTTCTGACGATTGGCGTTCGCTCCGGCCGTCACCTCCGGCAGCAACGAGCCGCCGGCAATCACCGTGCCGGCCTGGGCCTGACGCACGCGAGCGACAGCGGCCGCGAGGTCGAAACTGCCGACCCGCGCCTGTTCGATCAAACGATCCAGTGGCGGGCTGCCAAACCGGGTCCACCATTGTGCATTGCTGTGCACGGCGCTTTCGCTGTGGAGTGATTGCCAGGTGGCGGGGGTTGTCAGGCCGCTGTCCGGGCGCGGGGCAGGGCTGCCGCACGCACCGAGCAGCAGGCAGAGGGTCAACAGACTCAATTGCGGCTTCATAGATCGATCATTCACTGGTAAGGGCCGTGACCGGGTCGAGCCGGGCAGCTTTGCGGGCCGGCATGAAGCCGAAGACAACACCGGTAACGAGGGCGCAGCCGAAAGCGCCGAGCACCGCCATCAAGGAAAACGCGACGGCCACTTCGCTGAGCACCAGCACGCCGCCGACGAGCAGCGCCAGACCAATCCCGGCAATACCGCCGACCACCGAGAGCATCACCGCTTCGGTGAGGAACTGGCGCAGGATGTCGCGCTGACGGGCGCCAGTGGCCATGCGAATACCGATCTCGCGGGTCCGCTCGCGCACGGTCATGAGCATGATGTTCATCACGCCGATGCCGCCCACCAGCAGCGAGATCGCGGCAATCGAGCCAAGCATCAGCGACAGGGTGTTCTGGGTCCGGGCTTCGGCCTGGATCATCGCCGCGTTGTTGGTCAGTTCGAAATCCTGCTTGCCGTCGTGCAGGCGCAGCATCAACTCGCGGATGGCGATTTCCGCTTCCTTGACCTTGCGCGCGTCGGCCGTGGCGATGGCCACGTATTCAGGGTTGTGGGTGCCGAACAGCCGGACACTGGCCGCCGAATACGGAATGGCGATCCGGTTGTCGCTGTCGGAGTCGCCGGAACTGGCGCCTTTTTCGGCGAGCACGCCGATCACTTGGAACGGTACGTTTTCGATCAGGATGTATTGGCCGATGGGGTTGGGCACGTCCTTGAGCAATTTGCTCCGAACCTTGTGCCCGATCACTGCAACTGCCGCGGCGTTTCTTTCATCGGCCTCGGTGAAGTAGCTGCCCTGAACCACCGGCCAGTTGAAGATCGCCGGGAAATTGGTGTCATTGCCGCCGACGTAACTCATGTGGTCGACGTTGCCGTAACGCACGCCGGCCTCGGCGCCGTTGACCGGCATGATCCGCTTCACTTGCGGCAGGCTGGCCAGCGCGGCGACGTCCGCCAGGGTGACGACTCCGGGCGGGGTGCGCGGGTTCGGCGCCGAGCCGCTGAGGTAAATGATGTTCGAGCCGAAAGCGCCCATTTGCGCCATGACCTGGCGCTTGCTGCCTTCGCCGACCGCCAACATCACCACCACCGATGCCACGCCGATGATGATCCCGAGCAACGTCAGGGCGGTGCGGAAACGGTTGATCCACATCACCCGCCATGCCGCGTGCACCGCATCCACCAGCTCGCCTTTCCAGGCCCCGGTGGCCTCGGCGCCTTCGCTGAGGCGCTTGCGCAAATCCACCGCTTGCAACGCGCCGGGGTTGGCCGAGGTTTGCACCGTCGGGTCGTCGTGGGCGCTGTCGCTGATGATCAGGCCATCGCGGATTTCGATGATGCGCTTGGCCCGCGCCGCGACTTCGCGGTCGTGGGTAATGAGGATCACCACGTGGCCCTGGCTCGCCAGTTCGTCGAGCAAGGTCATGACCTCGGCGCCGCTATGGCTGTCGAGGGCGCCGGTGGGTTCGTCGGCGAGGATGATGTGGCCGCCGTTCATCAAGGCGCGAGCAATCGACACCCGTTGCTGCTGGCCGCCGGAGAGCTGATGCGGACGGTTGCCGGTTCGCGAGGCCAATCCGAGGCGGTCGAGCAGGGCGGCGGCGCGGGCGTGGCGTTCGGCCGCCGGGATGCCGGCGTAGATTGCCGGCATCTCGACGTTTTCCTGGGCCGAGCCGGACGGGATCAGGTGATAACCCTGGAACACAAAGCCAAACGCCTCGCGGCGCAGCCAGGCCAGTTCATCGCTGTCGAGCCCGGCGACGTTTTCCCCGGCGAAGCGGTATTCGCCCGAGGTCGGTCGGTCGAGGCAGCCGAGAATGTTCATCAGCGTCGATTTGCCGGAACCGGAAGCGCCGACAATCGCGACGAACTCGCCGGCATGAATCGACAGGTCGATGCCGCGCAACACGTGAACTTCCGGAGCGTCGCCGCCGCCATAGGCCTTGCGGATGTCTTGCAGGTCGATCAGAGGCGTCAGCATTTAGCCGCCACTCCCGTCAGCCGGGCCGATCAACAGGTGATCGCCTTCGTCGAGGCCATCGAGGATCTGCACTTTGAGGCGATCACTGATGCCGGTGAGCACGGTCCGTCGCTGGATGTCACCGTTCTTGGCGACGACCCGGGCGGTCTGGCTGTCGGGCTGCGAGCCGCCCTGCAATGCGGCAATCGGTGCGGTGAGGACGTTTTTCGCCTGGTTGGAGACGAAGAAAACCTGGGTGGTCATTTCCGCCATCAAGGCGTTGTCGGCGTTGTCGACGTCGAGCAATACGGTGTAGAGCACCACGCGACCGGTGCCGCTTTTACTCGAACTGGCGGGGCTGCCGCCGCCCTGGCTGGTCTGGTCCAGCGGTTTGGGCGGGATCGGCAGGATCTGCCGCACCGTGCTGTTCCAGCGGCGGTTGCCGCCACTGAGGGTGGTGAACCAGGCGTTCATGCCGGGTTTGACATGGCCGATGTCGGCTTCCGAGACCTCGGCCCAAACCGTCATCGGCGACAGTTTGGCAATGCGCAAAATCAACGGTGTCTGCTGCTGAGCGTTGAGCGTTTGGCCTTCCCGGGCGTCGAGGGCTACGACCGTTCCGTTCATTGGTGCATAAATTCGCGTGTAGCCGAGTTCTGCCTGATCACTGCGCAGGCTGGCTTGGGCTTGGCGGATCTGCGCCTGGAACATATCAACGCGAGCTTGGGTGGCGCGCAGTTCGGCTTGAGCGGTTTGCACGTCTTCGTCGCGGGTGGCGCCGCCGGCAGCCAGATGTTGTTGGCGCTGGAATTTCTGCCGGGCCAGTTCGTGCTGCGCTCGTTGCTCCTGGAGCTGGGCCTTGAGGTTGTCGATGGAAAAACGCCCGGCGTCGAGTTTGGCTTGCTGGGTCGACGGGTCGATCTCCACCAGCAGATCGCCTTCCTTGACCACGTCGCCAACCTCCACATGAATCTTGTGGATCTGCCCCGACGCTTGGGCGCCGACGTCGACGTAACGCCGCGGTTGCAGGGTGCCCAGGGCGGTGACGCTGCTTTCAATGTCGCCGCGACTGACTTGAACCGTAGCGAGCTGATCGCGGCCGGGCGGGATGATTTGCCAGGCGGCGACGGCGATAACGGGGATCAGACACAGGGCTACAAGCAGGGCGCGTCGGGTGTGTCGGGGACGTTTCATGCAGGGTTCCGGCCAAAGGAAATCGGCCCGTCGTTCAGGCGGCGCGCCCATCTGGGCGACAGCCGAACGCTGTCGCAGAGCGACAGACACGGGGAGCTGTCCTGTAAACGAGGAGATAAGGGCGGAATTTAAGCGCGGACACACAGAGTTACAGGTATAGCGCCGCACTATTTGTCGGGCAAACCGAATCAGTACTTTAAATCTATATGAGAATTACTATAAATTACGCGGCTCAAATCGCCATCATCGTGCCATTGCCCATTCGGCGGTCGCGGATCTGGCTCAAGGACAGAAGCCGCACTCCCTGCGGTCGGGAGTCATGTTGGAAAACTACTATCGCGAGCTGGTGTGTTTCCTGAACGCCAAGCTGGGCAACCGTCAGGTGGCCGAAGATGTGGTGCATGACGCCTATGTGCGGGTACTGGAGCGTTCCAGCGACACGCCGATCGAGCAGCCCCGGGCGTTTCTCTATCGCACTGCACTCAATCTGGTGATCGACGACCATCGGCGCAATGCCCTGCGTCAGGTCGAATCCCTGGAAGTGCTCGATACCGAAGAACGCTACTTCATCCCCTCGCCACACAATTGCCTTGACCACGGCCAGCGCCTGGAAATGCTCCAGCGTGCCTTGGCCGAACTGCCACGGTTGTGCCGTGAGAGCTTCCTGCTGCGCAAGATCGATGGTCTGTCGCATCCTGAAATCGCCGAACGGCTGGGCATTTCCCGGGCGCTGGTGGAGAAGCACATCGTCAATGCCATGAAACACTGCCGGGTGCGAATCAAGCAGTGGGACGCCCATTGATCCCATCCGATTAAATTTTTTTTCATTGTCCTCGTTCCTACTCAACAGACGATCTGCTGTCCTGCCTAAGGCCGGTCAGGTCACCCAGGCTTTATCCCCACGGTTGAGGGGTTCATCCAGAGGACACTGGAAATGACACAGGCAATTGCATCGCCCATCGTTCACGACCTGATCGGCATTGGTTTCGGCCCGTCGAACCTGGCGCTGGCCATCGCTCTGCAAGAGCGCTCGGCGAATCAGGGTGAGCTGGATGTACTGTTTCTCGACAAGCAGGCCGACTACCGCTGGCACGGCAATACCTTGGTGACCCAGAGCGAGTTGCAGATTTCCTTCCTCAAGGACCTGGTGACCCTGCGCAACCCGACCAGCCCGTACTCGTTCGTCAATTACCTCAAGCATCACGGCCGCCTGGTGGACTTCATCAACCTGGGCACGTTCTATCCGTGCCGCATGGAGTACAACGACTACCTGCGCTGGGTCGCCGGGCAGTTCACCGAACAGAGCCGTTACGGCGAAGAAGTGCTGACTATCGAGCCGGTGCTGCACCAGCAGCAGATCGAGGCGTTGCGGGTGATTTCCCGAGATACACAGGGTCATCAGCACGTCCGCACCACTCGCTCGGTGGTCGTCAGCGCCGGCGGTACACCGCGTATTCCTGAAGCGTTCAAAGCGCTGAAGGACGACAGCCGAGTCTTCCACCATTCCCAATACCTGGCGCAAATGGCCCAGCAGCCGTGCGTGAACAATCAACCGATGAGCATCGCGATCATCGGCGGCGGGCAGAGCGCGGCGGAAGCCTTTATCGATTTGAACGACAGCTTCCCGTCGGTGCAAGTGGACATGATCCTGCGCGGCTCGGCCCTGAAACCGGCGGATGACAGCCCGTTCGTCAACGAAGTGTTTTCGCCGGAGTTCACCGACCTGGTGTTCCAGCAAGCGAGCAGCGAGCGCGAGCGTCTGGTCAACGAGTACCACAACACCAATTACTCGGTGGTGGACATCGACCTGATCGAACGCATCTACGGCATCTTCTATCGCCAGAAGGTTTCGGGGGTTGCCCGTCATGCGTTCCGCACCCTGACCACCATCGAAAAAGCCGCCGCCACCGAGCACGGTATCGAACTGATCGTGCGCAACAACGCCACCGGTGAAGTCACGGTTCGTCATTACGACGCCGTGGTACTCGCCACCGGTTACGAGCGTCAGATGCACCGCAAACTGCTGGCGCCGCTGGAACAGTACCTCGGTGATTTCGAAGTCGATCGCAACTACAAACTGATCACCGACGAGCGCTGCAAGGCTGGCATCTACATGCAGGGCTTCTGCCAGGCCAGCCACGGCTTGAGCGACACCTTGCTGTCGATCCTGCCGATTCGGGCTGATGAGATTGCCGGCTCCCTGTATGACCATGGCAAAAGCCGTGGGCACAGCCGTTCGGTGATGGACTTGTTGCTGGCCACTGCCAGTTAAGATTTGTGGCGGCTGTCAGGCCGCCTTCGCGAGCAAGCCCGCTCCCACAATGGACCTGTGTTCGCAGGACAAATGTGGGAGCGGGCTTGCTCGCGAAGGGGCCAAAAAGAACACCGCAAATCTTCAATCCTGAACCCTTCCTGAAGAACCCCGAGATTCCCCCGGCACACGCCCCAGCGTCGTTTACTCTCCTTACATCGGCGCGTAAGCTTCGCGCGATTTCTTCAATAGCGGAGACCCACAGTGGGTACTTGTTCGAGTGACAGTAGTCGGCCGGTTTCAGTAACCGGCATTTTCTCGGCAAGATAACGCGCAGTCTTTTTGTGCCGTTTTCTTGCTGAAAAGCGAGTAGCGGCATTCTCTATCGCGGCCAGTGCTGGCCCGTCCTGATGTCCTCTCATCGACACTGAATCGTGTGATGTTCGACGTGCCCGTCGTCATCGCGGCGACTCGACACGCCTGCTCGACGGTTTCCTGGCCGACCCTGGGGGGCAACTGCCATGAACCTGACCTTGCTCAAGGAATTCTTCGCCGGATTCCTGCGCACCCGCCACATCGCCCGGCACTTTCGTCGCCTGGCCTTGCTGGAAAGCTTCACAGACACCACGGTCAGCCGTGAAGTACCGCCCACCCTGGCGCAAACCCTGGTGTCTGCCGCCAACAGTGACACCGGTCCATTGCTGGACAAACTCGGCAGCCACACCGATGGTTTGAGCGAGCTTGAAGCCGAGGCCCTGCGCGAGCAATACGGCCTTAACGAGGTCGAGCACGAGCAGCCGCTGCCGTGGTGGGTTCACTTGTGGCACTGCTACAAAAACCCGTTCAACCTGTTGCTGACCTTGTTGGCGTTTATCTCCTGGCTGACCGAGGACGTGAAAGCCGCCGTGGTGATTTTCTCCATGGTGGTGCTCTCGACCTTGCTGCGGTTCTGGCAGGAAGCCAAGTCCAACCAGGCCGCTGACGCGCTAAAGGCGATGGTGAGCAACACCGCGACGGTCATGCGCCAGGGGGCGCAGCGCATCGAACTGCCGATCAAGCAACTGGTGCCTGGCGACCTGATCGTGCTCTCGGCCGGCGACATGATTCCGGCCGATTGCCGGGTACTCAGCGCCAAGGACCTGTTCGTCAGCCAGGCTGCCATGACCGGCGAATCGATGCCGGTGGAAAAATTCCCCCGTCAGCAAGACAGCGACACCAGTAACCCGCTGGACCTGGACAACATCCTGTTCATGGGCACCAATGTGGTCTCGGGTGCGGCCATCGCGGTGATCCTGACCACCGGTAACAGCACCTATTTCGGTGCCTTGGCGCAGCGGGTCAGCGCCACTGACCGCACGCCGACCTCGTTTCAAACCGGGGTCAACAAGGTCAGTTGGCTGCTGATTCGCTTCATGTTCGTGATGGCGCCGCTGGTGCTGTTTATCAACGGTTTCACCAAGGGTGACTGGATGCAGGCGCTGCTGTTCGCGCTGTCCATCGCCGTGGGCCTGACCCCTGAAATGCTGCCGATGATTGTCACCTCGACCCTGGCCAAGGGTGCGGTGTTCCTCTCGCGCAAGAAAGTCATCGTCAAGCGCCTGGATGCGATCCAGAACTTCGGCGCGATGGACGTGCTGTGCACCGACAAGACCGGCACCCTGACCCAGGACAAAATCTTCCTCGCCCGGCATGTGGACGTCTGGGGCGAAGAGTCCGATGACGTGCTGGAAATGGCCTACCTCAACAGCTACTACCAGACCGGCCTGAAAAACCTGCTGGACGTTGCGGTGCTGCAACACGTCGAGGTTCACCGTGAACTGGAAGTGGCCACCGCGTTCGCCAAGGTCGATGAAGTGCCGTTCGACTTCAACCGCCGACGCATGTCGGTGGTGGTCGCCGAGCATGATCAACAGCATCACTTGCTGGTGTGCAAAGGCGCCGTGGAGGAAATCCTCGCGGTGTGCACCCGGGTTCGTCATGGTGAAAACGACGAACCGCTGACTGAAGAACTGCTGACGCGGATTCGCGAAGTGACCGCCTCCTTCAACGAGGAAGGTCTGCGCGTGGTGGCCGTGGCGGCGCGGCACACGCCCAAGGAACAGTCGGTTTACAGCCTCGCCGACGAGCAGCAAATGACCCTGATCGGCTACGTCGCATTCCTCGATCCGCCCAAGGAAAGCACCGCGCCGGCCCTGCGCGCATTGGCCGAACACGGCATTGCGGTAAAAGTGCTGACCGGCGACAACGAGCTGGTGACCGCCAAGATCTGCCGCGAAGTCGGCCTGGAGCAGCAAGGCCTGTTGATGGGCAGCGACGTCGAGCGCATGAGCGACGCCGAACTGGCGCTGGCCGTGGAGACCACCAACGTCTTTGCCAAACTGACGCCGTCACACAAGGAACGCATCGTCCGCTTGCTCAAAGGCAACGGCCACGTGGTCGGTTTCATGGGCGACGGCATCAACGACGCCCCGGCGCTGCGGGCGGCCGACATTGGTATTTCGGTGGACAGCGCGGTGGACATTGCCAAGGAGGCGGCCGACATCATCCTGCTGGAAAAGAGCCTGATGGTGCTGGAGGAGGGTGTGCTGGAAGGACGCAGGACCTTCGCCAACATGCTCAAGTACATCAAAATGACCGCCAGTTCGAACTTCGGCAACGTGTTCTCGGTGCTGGTGGCCAGTGCGTTTATCCCGTTCCTGCCGATGCTGCCGATGCACCTGCTGGTGCAGAACCTGCTCTATGACATTTCGCAGATCGCCATCCCGTTCGATAACGTCGATGCCGAGATGCTGAAAAAGCCCCAGCGCTGGCAGCCGGCCGATGTCGGGCGCTTCATGCTGTTCTTCGGCCCGATCAGTTCGATCTTCGACATCACCACGTTTGCTTTGATGTGGTACGTGTTCGACGCCAATACCCCGGACCACCAGACGCTGTTCCAGTCCGGCTGGTTCGTGGTGGGGTTGCTGACCCAGACGCTGATCGTGCACATGATCCGTACGCCGAAGATCCCGTTCCTGCAAAGCCGTGCGGCTACGCCGTTGATGGTCATGACCGGGATCATCATGGCGGTCGGGATCTTCCTGCCGATGGGGCCGCTGGCACACTACTTCAAACTGCAGGCACTGCCGTCGCTGTACTTCGTGTTCCTGCCGGTGATTTTGCTGGCGTACATGGGCCTGACCCAGGCGGTGAAGGGCTTCTATATCCGCCGGTTTGGCTGGCAATAAAGCTAACATCAAAAGATCGCAGCCTTCGGCAGCTCCACATAGGGACGGCGTACACCCTGTAGATACCGTCTTGAATCTCACCGAGCAAGCGCAAATTCAGGGTCATATGGCTGGCCCGATTTGAGCACTGCGTAAACGTAATGCAGCAGCTTGCGCATGGCAGCACAGATGATCTGCTTGGGGGCCTTGCCGTTGGCCTTCAGGCGATCTTTCATGGCGATTATTGCTTTGTTGTGTTGCAACGCGACCAAGCCCGGCATGTATAGGCCTGCGCGCAAGCGCGCTGAGCCGATCTTCGAGATCGGGCTGCGGCCCTTGAGGAGCCCTGATTCCTGGAGTTCTGGATTCAGGCCAGCAGCCGCGACAAGTTTTCGAGGGTCGTCGTACTTGCGCAGGTCGCCCAGCTCAGCCAGCAACCGCTCAAGCGTTTTCTCGCCAATGCCGTCGATGGTCACGACCAAGTCGCGCATCTGGCGCATGTCGGGGTCGTCATCGATATGTTTTTTGATCGCCTTGTGGGTTTCAACGATTTCTTTTTCGATGTGGCCAATCACCGAGTTGATCGACTCTTTGACCTTTTCGTCGGACACGTCCAGACGATTACGCTCCATTTGCTCCATCTCTTGAAGGTCATCCAGGCGACGAACCATGGCCTTCAGTTGGCGGAACTTCAGCGGTTCCGGAGCCCAAAGCTTGAGCTTTTCATTTTTTTCTTTAGCGAAGTCGGCGATCAGCTTGGCATCACTCTTGTCGGTTTTGATCCGACGTAACTCGCTGCCCGCATACGCGTGAGTCGTGGCCGGATTCACCACGCAGACCCGATAACCCTTGTTGTAGACGAACTCGGCGAGCTCCAGATGATAGACACTGGTCGCTTCCATCACGATCAGGGTCGAAGGCTCGGCCTGCTTCTGCAACCAAACTTCAAACTCTTTGAAACCCTTGGAATTGTTAGCCAGTTTGGCCTTGGTTTTATGCTTGCCATTTGGCAGATGTGTAGCGATATCAAAGGTGTTTTTAGCGACATCGACGCCGACGAAACTGGACATAACACTCTCCCAATCAGATCAATTGCGATCATCACTGCACTCTGTCCGACCTTGCGAATGCGGGCTCTAGCCAGAGGCGGGCCCAAGATACCGTTCGAACTATACGAGTGAGTGCGGAGGGTTGGAGCACGATCTACGTCACAGGCAAAAAGCCTAAGGAGCTGCACGGCTTCCAGGTCCCTCCCTCGATGATCAGTCGAGAACTATCGCTCCTGACGGAGCAATAGTCGAGATACAAGGAGCTGCCGAAGGCTGCGATCTTTTGATCTTTGAGCCACTCAATGATTTAAGGCGAAAAGTGATCTTTAGGAAAAGTCCTACAGATACATCCGTCAGTGTTCCGTAGCCTTGCGCCCTCACGATTTTCACTCTCATGGGGGCCACGATGCCGAACAAAGCCTTACGAATCCTGATCGCCGATGAGCAGCATTTCCATCGGATGAAAGTCGAACGGCTGTTCAATCAGCTCGATTACTACCGAGTGGCGCCGGTACAAAACCTTGAAGAATTGCTGACCCTGGTGGAATACGGTTGCGAGCCGTTTGACCTGGTGGTGATCAATGCTGCGCTGGCGTCCGGGGCGCTGGATCTGCTGGGGTTCCTGCGCGATAACCCTCAGATGCGTTACGCCTTGATCTACAACGGCGAGCGGGCGCAGTTGCCGCCGATCCCGGCCTGTACGCAGCAAAAGATCCAGGTCAGCCATGTGGCGCTGCCCGATCTGAGCACCCTCACGCGGCTGATGTCGATCATTGATCCTCCTGTGCAAGAGGACGATCAACCCTGGTTCACCCCGTCATACAAGCAAAAACTGGGTTGACCATTCGTCGCTACTGTCAGATCTGACAGGTAGTTTTGCCTTGCCTGCCATGCAAAAGTCGTTGCGCAGCCGTTGCGTCTACGCCGGGTCAGGCCCGCGAGTATTCGCGGCGCAATCGTCATGTTTTTGCATAGGGAGTTGCTATGAAGTCAGCGCTGATTGTGGACGATCATCCGGTTGTACGCGCCGCAGTCAAAATCGTACTTGAGCAAGAGGGGTTCAAACGGATTTACGAGGTGGCTATCGGGAGTGAGGTCATGGCAATGGTCCGTGAGCATTCACCTGATTTGGTGGTGCTGGATTTGGTGATGCCTTCACTCGATGGGCTGGATGTGCTGGGGCGGCTGAAGATTGCTAACGTGCCCTCCAGAGTACTGGTCTTCACCTCCCAGGAGCCGCAGTTTTATCAAGAACGCTGCATGCGGGCCGGCGCCATGGCGTATGTGGCCAAGACCAATGATTTGAGCCATTTGCACAAAGCGGTGCACGCCCTGATGGCCGGTTACACTTATTTTATTCAGCTCGCTTCAGGCTCGGTGGCGCTTAATAACCTGCAAAGCAGCGAAAAGGAACTGATCGACAAGCTTTCTGATCGTGAACTGATGATTTTTCAGCATCTGGCACGGGGACTGAGCAACAAGGCCATCGCCGAGGCCATGCACTTGAGTCACAAGACCGTCAGTACTTACAAGACACGCTGCAACGAAAAGCTCGGGTTGACCTCGGCGGTTCACTGCCGGGATTTCGCCAAGCGCAATCATCTGATTTGAACGAGCCAGACCGTGCGTGCCTGTCTGTTTGTCTTGTTGCTGTTCACCCTTGTGCAAGCCGGGGCGGTGCAGGCTGAAGAGCCTTTGGTCCTGCATCTGCTGGGACGCTCGACGGTGGAGGGCTACGAAGTTCGCCTCGATGACCAGGACTGGCAATGGCTGCGCAGCAAGCGGGTGTTGCGCCTCGGTGTCACGGGCCCGGACTACCCGCCGTTCGAGGTGACGCGTAACCACGATGAACTGGAAGGCATTACCGCCGACTATGCCGATCTGCTGGCGCAACTGCTGCACGTCAAGGTCGAGGTGTTGCGCTACGGTACCCGCGAGGCGGCCATGCAGGCGCTCAAACGCGATGAGCTGGACCTGCTCGGGACGTCGAACAACTTCGAGGCGGCCGACCCCGAGCTGACGAGGTCCCGCGCCTACGCTGACGATCAGCCGATGCTGGTCACCCGCGAGGACGAACAATTGCCTGGCAACCTGGCGGGTATGCGCATTGCCATGGTCGATGATTATCTGCCGGCTTCGAGTGTCGAGGCGTTGTATCCCGAGGCGAGCCTGCACCTGTATGCCTCGACGCTCGAGGCAATCGGGGCCGTCGCGTTCGGTCAAGATGACGTGTACCTGGGCGACTTCATCAGCGCCAATTACCTGATCAACAACAACTACCTCAACAACGTTCACCTGGCCGGGCCATCCGCTCTGGATGCCAACCCGTTCGGCTTCGCGCTAGCGCGCAGCAATTCGCGTCTTACAGGCATTGTCGATCAGGCACTGGCGACGATTCCCATGGATCAGCGCGAGGCGATCGAGCGGCGCTGGAGTGCCGGCCAGGGCAATGTTTCAGGTCAGCAAAGTGTCCGGTTGAGCCCCAGCGAACAACGTTGGCTGGCTCAGCATCCGGTGTTGACCGTGGGCGTTGTCGAGGATTTTGCGCCACTGACTTTTTTCGATGCTCAGGGCCGCTTCAGCGGGTTGACCGCGCAGTTACTGACCTTGATCAGCCAGCGCAGCGGCTTGACCTTCAAGGTGCAACGCAGCCGTTCGCTGGACCAGCAGATCCAGCAACTCAAGACGAGTGAGATTGACCTGGTGCCGGCGATCATTCCCGGCCGCGAACAGGAGGACGAGTTGCGCTTCACCCGCGCTTATCTGAGCACCCCGTTTGTGTTGGTCAGCGCCACTACCCCGGGCAGCCCCAAGACCCTGGATGATCTGGCCGGTAAACGCTTGGCGATCTATCACAGTCATCCATTGCGCGGGTTCATCGAAGCGCGAGTGCCGGGCATTCGGTTGGTGGACGTACAAAGCCCGGCCGACGGCCTGGAGGCAGTGATCAATGGGCAGGTCGATGCGGCACTCAGCTCTTTGATCTTGACCCGTTACCTGATTGCCCGGCATTACCGCGACCGTCTGCGAATCAACAGTACGGTAGGCAGTGAACCGGCGCGGATCACCCTGGCCACCGAACGCGGCGGGCTGGAATTGCAGTCGATCCTGAACAAGGCCCTGCTGAGCATCTCGCCCCAGGAGATGGACGAATTAGTCGCCCGCTGGAGCAACAACGAGGTAGTGGATGACAGCTATTGGCTGCGTCATCGCCAAGCCCTGCTTCAAGGCTTTGCCGCCGCCGGTGCCTTGCTGTTACTGGCGCTGGCCTGGATCGGCTGGCAACGTTGGCAGATTCGCCAACGCCAGTTGTGGTTGCAGCAATTACAGGAGGCCAAGGACGCCGCCGACGATGCCAATCGGGCAAAAACCACGTTTCTGGCGACCATGAGCCATGAAATCCGCACGCCGATGAACGCCCTGATCGGCATGCTCGAACTCGCGCTCAAACGCTCCGAAGAGGGCGTCACCGACCGTTTTGCCATTGAGGTGGCGTCCAGTTCCGCGCAGCAATTACTGGTGTTGATCGGCGATATCCTCGACATCGCCCGCATCGAGTCCGGGCATTTGTCTCTGGCACCGGAGCGGGCCAATTTACGTGGGCTGGCGGAATCGGTGTGCCGGGTTTTCGAAGGCCTGGCGTTGCAGAAAGCGCTGGATTGGCGGGTCGAACTGGATGAGCACAGCGACCAGGATGTGTTGATCGACCCTCTGCGCTTCAAACAAGTGCTGTCCAATCTGTTGAGCAACGCCATTAAGTTCACCGATGAGGGCGAGGTGAGCCTGACCCTGCGCGTGACGCCTGGGCGATCCGGTTATCTGACGGTGAGCGTGGCGATTGAAGACAGCGGCATCGGTATCAGCGCCGCCGATCAGCAGCGGCTGTTCAGTCCGTTCATCCAGGCGAGCAACAGCCCGCAATCCGGCCGCAGCGGTTCGGGACTGGGGTTGGTGATCAGCCGCTCGTTGTGCGAAATGATGGGCGGCCGGTTGCGACTTCAAAGCGACTTAGGTTGGGGCACACAGGTTGAGGTCACTCTGGATTTGCCCGCCCTGCGACCGTTGCCATCCAGCGAGGTGTCACAGAACGCGGTACCACTGCCGACACGTTCATTGACGATTCTGGTGGTCGACGATTACCCGGCCAATCGACTGTTGCTGTCGCGTCAACTGAATTACCTGGGCCACCGGGTGCTCGAGGCCGAGGATGGTGGGCAAGGGCTGGAACTATGGCGCAAGCAAGCGCCCGACGTACTGATCACTGACTGCAACATGCCGGTGCTCAGTGGTTATGAACTGACAATGGCAATTCGTGATGAAGAACAGGCTCAAGGCTTGCCGGCGACGTTGATCCTGGGGTTTACCGCCAACGCCCAGCCCGAGGAAAAACTGCGTTGCCTGGAAGCAGGCATGGATGATTGCCTGTTCAAACCGATCCGTCTGGACGATTTGAGTGGATGGCTGGCGACCAGGTTTGTGGGGGAATCAAAAATATCTGTCGAAGAACAACCGGTTTCAGAGATCGATTTGAGTGGCCTTGAGCAATATGTCGGCAGTGACCGCACGTTGATCAATCGCCTGGTACACGATCTGGCGCAAACCAACCGCGAGGATCGCGAGCACCTGCTTCAGGCCCACGCAGCCGATAATCGCCAGGAACTGCGAGATCTGGCACACCGCATCAAGGGCAGTG
Source organism: Pseudomonas sp. ASL4 (assembly GCF_056680395.1). NCBI lineage: Bacteria > Pseudomonadati > Pseudomonadota > Gammaproteobacteria > Pseudomonadales > Pseudomonadaceae > Pseudomonas > Pseudomonas sp. ASL4. The sequence continues at coordinate 3,134,365 of NZ_CM155280.1, forward strand.
CGCGCATGGTCCGGGCGTTGCAACTGATCGAGTGTTGCGAGCAATTGGAACAGGCTTGCGCTGAAGGTCGTGCGGCAATGATCGACGAAGCCGTCGAACGCTTGCAGCAGACGATGGCGCGCCTGGACAAAAGTTTTCGTTAGCGCTGGAGATCAATCCCAGTGCGGGGCAATGCCTTTGGGGCTGGTCAATCGATGGCCGCGATCGAGGCCGGCGATCAGCGCCATGTCGGCCTCACTCAGGGTCAGTGCGCAGGCTTGCAGGTTGCTTTCCAGGTTGGCGCGTTTGGTCGACGACGGGATCACCGCGTAGCCCAATTGCATGGCCCAGGCCAGGGTGACCTGTGCCGGTGTGGCTTGCAGGCGCTCGGCGATCTGCTGGATCACCGGGTCCTTGAGCACTTCGCCGTAGGCCAGGGTCATGTAGGAAGTGATCTGGATGCCTTGGCTTTGGGCGAATTCGACGACCTTGCGGTTTTGCAGGTACGGGTGCAGCTCGATCTGGTTGGTGGCGATGTTTTCAGCGCCGACCGCCGCGATGGCCTGCTTCATCAGATCCACAGTGAAGTTGGACACACCGATCTGGCGGGTCAGGCCCAGCTTCTTGGCTTCGAGCAGTGCGCCCATGAATTCTGCCACCGGCACCTGGTTTTCCGGCGATGGCCAGTGAATCAGCGTCAGGTCCAGGTAATCAGTCTGCAAGTTACGCAGGCTTTGTTTGAGGCTGTCGATCAGTCGATCCTTGGCGAAGTTGGCGACCCAGATCTTGCTGGTGATGAACAACTCATGACGCGGGATGCCGCTGTCGGCGATGGCTTGGCCGACGTCGGCTTCGTTTTCGTAGATCTGCGCGGTATCGACGACCCGGTAGCCCAGTTCAAGACCGGTGCTCACCGAATCGATGACCACCTGACCTTGCAGGCGAAAGGTACCAAGACCGAATGCGGGAACAGACATTGATGACTCCAGGGTTGCAGTGGGAATGAGCACGAGTATCCGCGCCGATGTCCTTGAGAAAAACCGCTGATGAGACAAAGCAATGTTTACCGCAAGTCATGAATCGAGAATCAAAATCAAAAGATCGCAGCCTTCGGCAGCTCCTACACCGATGCCATGTAGGAGCTGCCGAAGGCTGCGATCTTTTGATCTTTGCTTTATTACCTCCGCGCCTCAAGAATCATGCAAGTCGTCGACCCCGTCGCATACAACCGCCCGTCCACATCATAAATCCGCCCCTCGGCCAACGCCGTCGAACGCCCCAGATGCACAATCTTGCCTTCGGCTCGCACCGGTCCACTGGCGCCGGTCAACGCCCGGACATAACTGATGCGCAAATCGAGCGTCGTGTAGCCCTGGCCTTTTTTCAATTGCGTGTGAATCGCGCAGCCCATGCACGAATCCAGCAAGGTCGCCGCATAGCCGCCATGTACGCTGCCCAGCGGGTTGTAATGACGCGAATCCGGCGTGCCCTGAAAGACAAACAGCCCGGCCGACCATTCGATTGGAATGAAATCCATCAACGTGCCAATGGGCGGCGAGGGCAGTTCACCGTTGCCGATGCCTTCAAAGAATTCGGCGGGGGAGAGCGCGCTGACTTCGGCCATCGACAGGCTGCCAGGGCCGGCGAGGCGATCGCGCATGGCTTGCTCCTGAGCGATCCATTGGGCGAGAGTGGCTTCACGGGTTGGGCTTTGCATCACGAATACCTCGGTCGGATATTATGGCTGTAATTTTGTTGGATATTATGTCCGAAATAAAAATCATGCTACCCCTGTTCTGTCAGGACAATTCCACTGTCGTCCTGCTGATAGAACGCTAAAGCTGATTTTTGCCGTCTAGTGCGCGATTGGTATCAGATTTAAGCTGGGTGCATGGCTTCACCCACCCTTTTTCGGAGGCACCATGAAAAACATCATCGGTATCTACACCAGCCCGCGGGCGCATTGGGTCGGCGACGGTTTTCCGGTGCGTACGCTGTTTTCCTACGACACCCTGGGCAAGCACATCAGCCCGTTTCTGCTGCTTGATCACGCAGGTCCGGCTGAATTCACCCCGACTACCGAGCGTCGTGGCGTCGGCCAGCACCCGCACCGCGGTTTTGAAACCGTGACCATTGTCTATAACGGCGAGCTGGAACACCGCGACTCCAGCGGCGGCGGCGGTAAAATCGGCGCTGGCGACGTGCAATGGATGACCGCCGCTTCGGGGATTATCCATGAGGAGTTCCATTCCGAAGGTTTCGCCAAAAGCGGCGGCACCCTGGAAATGGTTCAGCTGTGGGTTAACTTGCCGGCCAAGGACAAAATGGCCGATGCCGGTTACCAGACGATTCTCGATAGCGACATCCCGAGCATCCCGCTCAAGGACAACGCCGGCAGCCTGCGCTTGATCGCCGGTGAGTTCGACGGCCACACCGGCCCGTCACGCACTTTTACGCCAATCGATGTCTGGGACCTGCGCCTCAATGGCGGCAAGTTGCTGACCCTGGATTTGCATGAGGGTCGCAACACCGCGCTGGTGGTGCTGCGCGGCACGGTGCAGGTCAATGGCCTGGAATGGGTGCGCGAAGGGCAATTGGCACTCTTCGAACGCGACGGTGCTCAGCTCAGCCTGGAAGCCAATAATGACGCGGTGGTGTTGTTGCTCAGCGGCGAGCCCATCGACGAGCCGATCGTTGGCCATGGCCCGTTTGTGATGAACAGCGAACAGGAGATTCATCAGGCCTTTGCCGATTACCAGTCGGGCCGGTTCGGGCGGATGAGCGGCTGAGTTCGGCAACAACGCAACACCCCTGTGGGAGCGGGACTGTGGCGAGGGGGCTTGCCCCCGTTGGGTCGCGAAGCGGCCCCGGCACTTCTAAATTCAACCGCATGCAATGGGTTTACGACTGCTTCGCAGCCGAACGGGGGCAAGCCCCCTCGCCACAGTCCCGCTCCCACATTGGTTTTTGCGTTGTTCTCACAGCAACAATTGCTCCTACACTGTGCCCAATCCGTGCGATCTTCACGTCATTGGCCCTTGCTGGAGTTGCTTGATGCTGTCACTGCTCACCGATCACCCGTTGCTCATCGCATTGGTCCTGATCCTGATTGATCTGGGTCTATGGCGTTTGATCAGCACCAACGGCAGCAACTGGAAACTGGTCGTGCGCCTGGTGATTTTCTCGTTGTTCAGCGTTTTGTTGTTCAACGAAGGCCTGAACCCGATGGAGCCGGCGCCCTGGGCCGACAACGTAGCGCTGCACCTGGCCGCCACCGGTTTGCAGATCGGCTGGTGGCTGTTCGGTGCGCGAACCCTGACGGTGCTGATCGGTGCGGTGATGATGCAACGGGTCGGGCACACCGGGCGTTTGCTTCAGGATCTGCTCGGCGCGGTGATTTTCCTGATCGCGATCATCGCGGCCATGGCCTACGTGCTCGACCTGCCGGTCAAAGGCGTACTGGCCACCTCCGGCGCGGTGGCGATCATCGTCGGCCTGGCGCTGCAAAGCACCCTCAGCGATGTGTTCTCCGGCATCGTGCTGAACACCACCAAGCCTTATCAAATCGATGACTGGATTTCCATCGACGGCACCGAAGGCAAGGTCACCGACATCGACTGGCGCGCCACGCGGATGCAAACTTCCCAGGGCAGCATGGCGGTGATTCCCAACTCGCTGGCGGCCAAGGCCAAGATCATCAACTTCAGCCGCCCGAGCGATATTTTTGGCGTGTCTATCAGCCTGCAACTGAGCCCCCACGCCCGGCCGCACACGGTGATCGAAGCGCTGGAGCGAGCCATGCAGGGCTGTCGCTTTCTGCTCAATAAGCCGGCGCCATGCGTGGCGTTGAAAAGCTCCAGCAGCAGCGGCGTGGAGTATGAAATCAGCGGTTTTGTGGTGTCCATGGACCAGAAACGCATGGTCCGCAATCAACTGTTCGACCTGGCGTTCCGGCACCTGCAGGCCTCGGGCGTCAGCCTGTTGTCGAGCGTCGAACCCAACGCGCCCGCCAGCCTGTCGCGGCCACGGGCACTGCTGGAAAGCTCGAGCATTTTCTCCACCCTGCGCCAGGAAGAGAAAGAAACCTTCAGCCAGAACATGACACTGCAAACCTTCCGCGCCGGGGAAATGATCCTGGCGGGCGGCGAGGTCAGCGATCACCTGTTCATCATCGAATCCGGCGTGGTCTCGGTGGCCCTGAGCCGCGCCGGGGTCAAGTTCGAGGCCGGGCGCATGGGGCCGGGGGAGGTGATCGGCGAGGCCGGGATCCTTTCGGACGAATCCGTACCGGCGGACTTTTCGGCCAAGACCTTTTGCGCGTTGTATCGCATCGAGAAGGAATACCTCAAGCCGTGCCTCGATGCTCGGCATGACATCAGCGAAGCGATGAAGGCGCTGCTCGATTATCGTCTGCACACCGCACAGGCGCTGACCCGGGAAGTGCCGACAGTGGTGGAGAAAAAAGGCTTCCTGCAATGGTTGCGCAGTCGAACATAACGCATCACCCGGCCTGGGGGTTATGAGGCCTCGCGGCTATCGTATCGGCGCAACACGTAGTAGGACGGGCGACCATTTTCGTAGACCAGGTTGACCGGCATTTTCTCAATGTCGCTGCGCGCCATCAGCCGATAGTTTTGCCCATCATCCAGCACCGCCCCGTGCCAGGGTGTGCGCCAGATGTTGTCGCAGTCCATCAGCTTGATACCAATTTTTTCGCTGTGTGGATGTTGCGGGTGAATGGACAGCCTGATGGCTTCGGGAAACACTTCCTGAACCAATGCACTCCAGGCATTACTTCGAATGATGACCTGGTAGGCGAGGTGCTTTGATTCTTCTTTTAATTGGTTACTTGAAGCCTCCGGTTTGCGGAATTTCAGATCGGTGTACATGAAGCGATGAATGCCGTTAAACATGTTCATTGTCTGTTCTTCGGTTTTTATTGTCGATTTTAGTTCTTCAAGGCTACGGCCATATTGTTTGACAAGTCTTTGTCGTATGTTGTCGAAATCGCCCTCTTTGAAATAGTCTTCGAGGTTGAAAATGTCTATGTTTTGGAGTTCGAGCGTGACCAGAAGGTTTTTTATTTCTTGCCCATAGTTCGAAACTTCTTCGTCGGTTACGCCAACACAATCAGAAAACGCACGGCCGTCGGAACAGATAATGATTCGGGCGCCTGGCGCATGCAGCTCGCCTATTTTCAGGCACAAGTCGTTGAGTTGCCGCAGGCTGAGCTGTTCGCCCAGGTCGGGACAAGTCCCCAGGACTTTCGACAGGTTCGGCGACTTGGCGGGGAATGCTGGCAGGATAAAGGTGATCGGGGCGCCCTGGGCGACCATGGTGTCGATTTTGTCGGAGTGCATTTTCAGACAAAGTGTGCAGGGCGAGTGAAGGCAGTTGTCGTTGTCGTGTATCAGACGACGTTGTCGATAAACGATTTCAAGCAGTTGTATGGCAACAGACTTGGCATCGGAAGTTGGCGCAAGGTTAAAGAGGCCGGTTATAGGTGTGCCCATGACTAATTCTCTTTATAAATATTATTTGGATGTGAGTGAATACATTGTTTTGATGCAGGTGTTGGAGGGTATTTAAAAAGTAATTGAGTATTAACGCAATGGCCGGTTTGTGAGTGAATGAAAGTTTGGATCCGATTTGGATTGTTTTGTGAGTGCGTATTTATATGGGCCGTTTCGACTTCCAATGGAAGGGTTGAATCGTGTATTAGCCCCAGCCGCTGATGATTGACGGCAGCCGTTTCAGGCCGTTCCGCCAATGGCCTCCTCGTCTTCTCGAATATTGGCTATTTGTCACCGGCGCGGGCGGGATTAACTTAGCTCCACCCCCACTTGTGACGGAGCCCTACCATGAAACCTCGCATCGATTTCTACACTGCTTCCCCAGACGCCCTCAAGGCTATGATCGCCCTGGAAACCGCCGTCTCGAAACTGCCGCTGGAAAAGAACCTGATCGAACTGGTCAAGCTGCGAACCTCGCAAATCAACGGCTGCGCCTTCTGCCTCGATATGCACAGCGCCGATGCCCGCAAGGGCGGTGAAGACGAGCGTCGTCTGTACACATTGTCGGCCTGGCGCGAAACGCCGTTCTTCACCCCGCGTGAACGTGCGGCGCTGGCCTGGACCGAGTCCCTGACCCTGGTGAGCCAGACCCACGCCTCGGACGAAGACTATGAACTGGCGGTCTCCGAGTTCAGCCCCAAGGAAATGGTCGATCTGACTGTGGCGATCACCACCATTAACGCCTGGAATCGCCTGGCGATTGGTTTCCGCAAAATGCCTCAAGCCTGATCAATGAGCGTCTGCTGACGGCGCGGCCGGTGGTTTTACCTTGCGCATCAAGGGCACCATCGCCGTGGCGATAATGAAGCAGACCATGATCATCAAAAACGCGTCGCCATAGGTTTGCGTCTGTGCTTCGCGGTAAGTCAGCAGCCACAGTTGGTGCAGGCTGGCGGTGACACCCGCGTCACCGCTTTGGCCGAGGGCGGCGAAGTTGTTGCCTACCTGGGACAGCCACTGGTTGAGTGCTTCGTTGGTGCTGTTCAAGTGTTCAGCCAAACGTGTGAAATGCAGGTTGGTACGGTCGTTGAGGATGGTCGCGCAAGCGGCGATACCGATGGCGCCGCCCAGGTTGCGCATCAGGTTGAACAACCCGGAAGCATGTTTGAGTCGCGACGGGGCCAGGCCACCCAAGGTCAGGGTCACTGCCGGTGGCACTGCCAGTTGCTGGGCAATCCCGCGCAAGGCTTGCGGCAGCATCAATTCTCTCGCGCCCCAGTCATGGGTGATCGGGCTGAAATCCCACATCGACAACGCGAACAGCCCAAGGCCGGTCATCATGATCCAGCGCAGGTCGACGCGGTTGGCCAGAAAGGCGTACAGCGGAATCGCCATGATCTGGAACACCCCGGTGGAAAAAATCGCCAGGCCAATGTCCAGCGCGCTGTAGCCACGGACCCGGCCGAGAAACAGCGGCGTCAGGTAAATGGTGGCGAACAGGCCAATCCCGGTGACGAAGGAAAAGAAGCAGCCGAGGGCAAAGTTGCGGTCCTTCAAAGCGCGCAAATCAACGATCGGATTGGCCACGTGCAGGCTGCGGCCGATGAATGCGAGTCCGGCGAGTCCGCTGATCCATGCAGTGATCAGAATCGTGCTGTCGCTGAACCAATTCCAGCGCGGGCCTTCTTCGAGGGTGTATTCCAGGCAGCCGAGAAACAGCGCCATAAACACCATGCTGAGGTAGTCGGCACCCTTGAGCAGCGATAACTCTGGCTGATCGATCTTCACCAGCATCGGCACCGCCACGGCGACGAAAATCCCCGGCACCAGGTTGATGTAGAACAGCCAGTGCCAAGATGAAATGTCGGTGATCCAGCCACCGATAACCGGGCCCAGCGTCGGTGCAAGCGAGGCTACCGCGCCAATGGTCGCGGCAGCGATCACCCGTTGTTTGCCGGTGAAGAAAAAGAACGCCGTGGTGAACACCAGCGGAATCATCGAACCGCCGAGAAAACCTTGCAGGGCACGAAAGGCGATCATGCTCTGGATATTCCAGGCCGCGCCGCAGAGCAGGCTGGCCAGGGTGAAACCAACCGCCGAGGCGCAAAACAACCAACGGGTCGAGAACACCCGGGACAACCAGCCGGACAACGGGATCACGATGATTTCAGCAATCAGGTAACTGGTTTGCACCCACGCGGTTTCGTCGGTGCCGGCCGAGAGTCCGCCGCCGATGTCGCGCAAGGAGGCGGAGACGATCTGGATATCCAGCAGCGCAATGAACATGCCGATGCACATGCTGGCGAAGGCGAAGACCTTGGTCGCCGTCGCCATGTCCGCGGCATTGAATGGTTGCGCCGGAGCGGCGAGGGCGCGGCTCATGGCGCGCTGGCCACGGCTGGGGTTTTCTCCTCGGCGCGGGTGTCGACTTCAGCGGTCACCGACAGGCCGGGGCGCAAATGACCGAGCACGCCGTCGGCCGGGTCGAGGACGATCCGTACCGGCACCCGCTGGACGATTTTGGTGAAGTTGCCGGTGGCGTTCTCCGGCGGCAACACGCTGAACTGAGCGCCGCTGGCCGGGGCAAGGCTGTCCAGATGACCATGGAACACCTGACCCGAAAGCACATCAGCGCGGATGACGACACGCTGGCCCGACGTCATCCGCGCCAGTTGGTCTTCCTTGAAATTGGCATCGACCCACAACCCGCTGGATGGCACCACCGACAGCAGTTGCGAACCGGCCTGCGCATAAGCGCCAACCCGCGCCCGACGATTGCCGACCACACCGTCCACCGGGGCTTTCAGTTCGGTGTAGCCGACGTTCAATTGCGCCAGGTCACGCTCGGCTTTGGCTTGCATCAACGCCGCGCGGGCTTGTTGTTTCTGGGTTTCGATCACATCGAGTTGACGTTGGGTGGCCAGCAGTTCGGCCTGAGCCCGGGCACTGATTGCCTGCGCAGTCTTGAAGGTGGCGTTGGCGCGTTGGGCGCTTTCCACCGAGACAGCGTTGCTGCCGACCAGTTTTTTGTAGCGCGCATCGTCATCCCGTGAGCGGGAGGTTTCGGCACCAGCGGCATCGATCCCGGCGCGGGCCTGGCCGATCACCGCGTGTTGCAGTTGTTCGGTGGCGTCGAGGTTGGCGAGCAGGGCTTCTTCTGCGGCGACCGCGCCTTCAGCCTTGGCCAGGTTGGCGCGGTAGTCGCGCGAATCAAGCCGAACCAGCACATCGCCGGCCTTGACCTTCTGGTTGTCGGTCACCAGCACTTCTTCGATATAACCCGCGACTTTCGGCCCGATCACCGTGACGTCGCCGCCAATGTAGGCATCGTCGGTTTCTTCGAGGAAACGCCCGGCGGTCCACCAATGGGCGCCGTACAGACCAATGCCCACTAACGCCGCGATGGCCACAGCCAGCAGAAGCAGACGTTTGAGCACGGGCGGCTTGTGGGCGGCTACCGGGACAGCCAGGTCGGGTTCAACGTTGGGCATGCTGGTCATGGGAAATACCTGTGGGAAACGGCTGTTTATTACGGATGTAATATGACGTAGGTAATATATTCTGACAATTGATTTTTACTGCCGGTCGTCAGATGGGTGATTGAGAAAATGAAAGCTGACCAATTGTTTAAGAAATGTAAGCGTTGTAGGACGCGTCTTGCATTTGCGTTGGAACGATCTGACTATCACGAAAATTGATGGGATGGCATTGAGCCATTTGATGATCGCAAGGATGTTGAGTGCCGTATTCGCTTCGCGCTGTTCCTCGTCGCAGTCCCACACCTCGCACGCTGTTGTTGGTTTTGTTGTTGAGCCTGAGTGTTTCATCCCTTCAGGCCGCTGACCCTTCCGCTCCAGGCCAGGAAGTACTGCGCCAGCAGCAACAGCAACAGCGCGACCTGCAACAACTGCAACTGGAAGAACGTCGTCGGCAACTGGAACGCGGCAGTTTCGGTGCGCCGCCGGTCACGCCCGCGTTGCCCGCCCAAGTCACCCCGGATGAACGCTGCTGGCCGCTGAGCGGTACGCGCATCGGCGGCGTTACTCTGATCAACAGCCAAAAACTCAACGAGCGAATCAAGCCGCAGCTGTCGGCGTGCATGGGCGTCGGCCAGATCAACCATCTGCTGGCGACCATCACCGCGCTGTACGTGGACGCCGGTTACATCGCCAGTCGGCCGTACCTCAGCAGCGCACCAGCGGCGGGGCAGTCGCTGGATATCGTGGTCGATGAAGGTTATGTCGAGTCCATCGAACTGGCCGACCAGAGCCTGCCGGTGTCCCTCGGCGGTGCGTTTCCCGGGATGCTTGGCAAGCCGCTGAACCTGCGCGATCTCGAACAAGGCCTGGACCAGTTGAACCGTCTGCGTTCGGTGGACTTGACCGCTGACGTCTCCCCCGGCACCGAGCCCGGCGCCTCGCGGATCATTCTGCGTTCGCGCACCAGCGGTCAGTCGCGTTGGGCGTTGGGCCTGGGCGCGGACAACCTCGGCAGCGCTAGCACCGGACGGGATCGCGACACCCTGAGCCTGAGTCTCGACAGCCCGCTGGAGCTCAACGACTCACTCAATCTCAGCGCCAGCGACACCCTCAATCACGGCGATCGCTACAGCCGCAACGCCAGCCTTTATTACGCGATTCCTTACGGCTACTGGACCTACAGCGTCTTCGCCAGTCATGCCGAATACCGTGCGCCGTTCAAACTCCCCAGCGTGACGTTTCACAGTACCGGTATCACCGACCAGCTCAGCTTGCGTGCCGACCGCGTGCTGTGGCGCGATCAAAGTCATCAGCTCAGCGCCAATCTGCAACTGGCGCACAAGGACGTCGACAGCTACCTGGAGAACGTTCGCCTCGGTATCCAGAGCCCGACGCTGACCGTGGCCGAAGCCGGGCTGAACCTGTTCTGGCTCAACAGCGCGGTCTGGAACCTGGACATCAATTATGCCCAGGGCCTGCGCTGGCTCGGCGCCGATGACGATGCCAATCGCCAGGTCAGCAACCAGCCGAAAGCGCAGTTCCGCAAATACCGCGCCGGCCTCAGCCAGTGGCGCAACGGTCAATTTGGCCAGCAGGCCTGGCAATGGCAGAGCCAGTTCAACGTGCAATACAGCCCCGATCCGCTGCCGGCCGTCGAACAACTGCTGGGCACCGACGATTCCGCCGTGCGCGGTTACCGGGTCAACAGTGCCTCCGGCGCCAGCGGAGCGATCTGGCGCAATACCCTGCGCCTGCCTTTAAAAAGCAATTTGCCAATGCAAGTCACCCCGCGCCTGGGTCTGGACAACGGCTGGATCAAGGCCGACCACGGCGCCCAGGGCCAACGCCTGAGCGGGGCCAGCGCCGGGGTCAACCTGAGCTGGAAAAAACTGCAAGTGGACATCGATTACCAACGCAGCCTCGACACTCCCAGCGGTTTTCATCAGGAGCCAGAAACCTGGCTGATGCGCGTGGGGCTAACGCTATGAACACCCAACAACAGCCGTCGGACCTGAGCGCCACAGCCACGGCCAACAACTCGGCGCGCAACGTGATGCCGCACTTTAATTGAGAGGTTTTTATGCCTGCACAGACATTTGCGTTCCATCTTTCCCCACGGGGCAAACTGCGCTGGGCGATTGCCAGCCTGTTCCTGATTGCCCATCTGCCCAGCGCCTTCGCGGGTGGTGTGGTGGTCGCGCCGGGGCCCGGCGGCACCGCACAACTGCAAACCCAGGGCGGCGTGCCCATCGTCAACATCGTTGCGCCCAATGGTTCCGGCCTGTCGCATAACCAGTTTCTGGACTACAACGTCGACCGCCAGGGCTTGGTGCTGAACAACGCCTTGCAGGCCGGGCAATCCCAGCTCGCCGGGCAACTGGCGGCCAACCCGCAGTTCCAGGGCCACGCCGCGAGCGTGATCCTCAACGAAGTGATCAGCCGCAACGCCTCGACCCTCAACGGCGCCCAGGAAATCTTCGGCAAATCCGCCGATTACGTGTTGGCCAACCCCAACGGTATCTCGGTGAACGGCGGCAGTTTCATCAACACGCCGAACGCCAACCTAGTGGTCGGTCGCCCCGAATTGAACGACGGCAAGCTGCAAGCCCTGAGCACCCGTGACGCCAAGGGCAGCTTGCAGATTCAAGGCGCGGGCCTGCAAAACCGCGAAGGCTCGATCAACCTGATCGCACCGCGTATCGATAGCCAGGGCAGCCTCAGTGCGCGGGATCAACTGAACCTCACGGTCGGCCGCAATCAGGTGGACTACGCCAGCGGCCAGGTGAAAGCCGTCGATCCGGCGGGGAACACCACCGACCAACGCATCGATGCCAGCCTGTTCGGCGCGATGCAGGCTGGGCGCATCAACATCGTCAGCACTGCCGAAGGCGCGGGCGTGCGGGTTGGCCCGGTGCAAGTGGCGGGCCGCGATGGCGTGCAGATTCGTTCCGCTGGCGACCTGAGCATCAGCGGTCAAGCCGTTGCCGACAGCCTCGACGTCACCCGTGCCGGCGTGCGCAGCAACCAGGGTGATGTCGGCCTGCACAGCGGCAAAGACTTGACCCTGGCCGCTGCCGACGTGAGTGGCCGCGACGTCAAACTCGACGCCAAACGCAACCTGACCCTGACCACCGTCGAAAGCCGCAAGCTCCAGCAGACTCGCGAAAACTGGAACAACAGCACCATCGGCATCACCTGGGAAACCTACGACCGGACCCAGACCGACAGCGACTCGCGCCAGCACGGCAGCCAGATTCTTGCCAGCCGTGACGCGCAGCTTTCCTCCGGTGGCGACACCGAACTCAAGGCGGCCAAAGTCGATGCGGCAAACAATTTGAACCTCCAAAGCGGCGGCGACCTGCGCCTGACCGCCGCCACCGAAAGCCACACCCAAACCGACCAGGGCAACCACCGCAAACACCTGTGGAAAGCCAACTGGGACACCAGCAGCGAAGAACAACGCAGCATCACCAGTCAGTTGAAGGGCGGAAATATCGCCCTGGCCACGGCGGCATTGCTGCGTTCCGAAGGTGCGCAATTGTCTAGCAAGGGCGACATCAACCTCGCCGGCAAACAGGTCGAAATCACCAGCGCCAGCCGCACCCAGCGCAAGAGCGACAACAGCTACTCGGGCGATTTGGTCGGTGGCGGTTTCTTCGGCAAGACCGGCGACGCCGATCAAGGCAAAACCCAAAACCAGGGCAGCAAGGTCAACGCTACCGGCAAACTGATCGTCAAGGCTGACGACGTGCGCATCAGCGGTAGCCAGGTGCGCGGCGGCACTGAGGCCAGTGTTGTCAGCGACAAGGGTTCGCTGATCATCGATGGCGTGCAGGACACCTCCCACGCCAACAGCCACGACAAGGACAGCAAGTTCTTCGGCATCACCAAGGACGAAACCCGGCAGAACGCCAAGGACAGCACCACGGTGCGCAGCGAGCTGACCTCCGACAGCAACCTCAAGCTCAAGAGCGCCAAGGACATTGAAGTGGCCGGCGCGACGGTCAAGGCCGATGGCACCCTGAGCGTTGATGCGGCGGGGGATGTGAACGTACATTCTGCGCAAAACACCAGCGACAGCAGCAAAACCACCGAGACCCGTGGCTTCGACGCCTACGCCAAGGAAAACGCCCCGGACGCCGGCCAGTACCGCGCCGGTGTGCATTACGAAGACAAGCAACAAACCGTGACCAGCAACGACGTCAAGCAGCAGGGCTCCAGCCTCAGCGGCGGCAACGTGCAACTGGCGGCGGGCGGCGACCTGATGCTCAAGGGCGCCGAGGTCAAAGCCACCAACGGTGACGCGACCCTGACCGGCAAAAACGTCTCGCTGCTGGCCGAGCAGGATAGCCACAGCACTTCGACCGATAAAACCAGCACCAGCGGCGGTTTCTACTACACCGGCGGCCTCGACCGCGCCGGAAGTGGTGTCGATTTCGCCCACAACACCTCGCAAGACACCGCCAGCAAAACCACGGCGCAAACCACCAGCGTCCAAAGCAGCGGCAACCTGAACATCAATACCGGAAAGCTCACCACCGAAGGCGCGCATCTTGATGCCGGCAAAGGTCTGGATGTCGCGGCGGACGAGGTCGACAATCGCGCTGCAAGCAACACCGACAGCAGCACTCATCACGAGAGCAACTGGTCGGCGGATATTGGCGCCAACGTCGAATACAAAGACATCGCCCGACCCATCGCCGGGGCAGTCAAGGACGTGTTGAACGGCAAGGTGCCGGACAAGGACGCGTTGGCCAATCTCGGTCAGCCGAATGTCGGCATCGACGTGGCTATCGGTCACCAGGATGCCAGCCATACCGAGCAAACCGGCAACGCCGTGGTCAGCCAGTTCAAGGGCGGCACCGTGGACGTCAAGGTCGCCGGTACCTTGCAGGACCAGGGTACCCAATACCAGGCGAGTTCGGGCAAGGTGAACATCAGCGCCGACGCGTTGGTGGCGAGCGCCGCGAGCAACACCCACAGCCGCACCGATCAGGCGCTGGACGCCAAGGCTGACGTGCGGGTCTACACCAAAACCGGTGAAGACGTGAACGTTGCCGGCAGCGGTGCGGGCGGCAGCAGCCAGACGCGCAAAGACAGCTCCACCGCGGTGGCTGGCAACTATGCCGGCAGCGACGGGGTGAACATCAACCTGCGCGAAAAGGGTCAGTTTGAAGGCAGCCATTTCGATGGCGGGCAGGGCGGGGTTTCGATCAAGACCGGCGGTGAGCTGGCGCTGAATCAGGCCAACGACCGTCAGAGCAGTGACACCTCCAGTCTGCGCGGCAATGGCTCGCTGAACGTCGGCACGGCGCCAGGCACTAACGGCACCAATGTTGATCTGGGCGCCGGCTTCCAGCTCGATCACACCGGCAAACAGACGCAAGACAGCCAGGCTCAGGTCGCGAGTATTCAGGGCAAAGGCCCAGTGGTGTTGAGCAGTGGTGGCGATCAAATCCTCCAAGGGACGAAGGTTGATACGGCAGGCGGCATCGACTTGAAGGCTGACGGCAAACTCGATCTGCAAGCGGCGACCGACACGCACAGCGCCTCGGGCAGCAACCTTGGCGGTGGTCTGAAGGTGGGTGGTAGTAAAACCAGTACTGAGAAAAGCGCTGATCAGGGCGGCAATTTGAGCGGCAATTTCAACATCGGTCGGGTCAACGAAAACACCCAAACCTTGACCGGTGGCCAGCTCAACAGTCAGGGCAACATCGCTCTCAGCGGTGAGGCTATCCACCTGCAAGGCACCCAGGTCAGCGCCCCGAGCGTCAGCCTTGATGCGCAGCAGGGTGGGATCAATCAGGAATCGGCCCAGTCCACGCAGAACCGCACTAACTGGAATGTCGCGCTGAATGCGGGCGGCAACCTGAGCAACAGCACACCGGTTGTTGTGGATGAAAAGAACGTTGCCAGCAGTGACCACGGCTTCAATGCCGGGGCCAAGGTTGGGGTTGATCACCTGAAAGGCACGACGCAGCAGAACAGTCAGATCAAGGCTGACAGCGTCATCGTCAATTCTTCCGGGGATGTGCATCTGGCCGGTGCGCGGATCGATGCCGGGACCGTCAGCGGCAAGGTGGGCGGTGATCTGACCGTGGAAAGCCGTCAGGACAGCCAGACCAGCGCTAAGGTCGACGTTGACTTGGGCCTGACCGCGACAAAAGCAAAACCAGCCGAGAAGGATAAAGTCGCCGACAATGCCAAACTCGGCGGCACTGACTACAAACCGACCCTGAAAGCCGACGGCGGTTATGCGCACAAGGACAGCGTCGGCCAGGCCTCGGGTATCAGCGGCACACAAGGTGTGGATCTGAAGGTTGGCGGCGCCACGCAACTGACCGGCGCACGGATTGCCTCGACCGAAGCCCGGGTGGATCTGGGCGGCTCGAAAGTCAGCACCACGGACCTGAGCAACCGCGACTACGGCATCAACGCAGGTCTCGATCTGCCTGAGAAACCGAAAGCCGAGGGCAGCAAACCTGAGGTTTCGGCTGCGGGTGAACACAGCGTCAAACTAGGTCCTGTAACCATTGGCGGCCATTACGACAGCCAGTCGCTGCAGGCCGGGATTGACGAGAAAAACATCTAAGCACCACGTCCCCCTGTGGGAGCGGGCTTGCTCGCGAAAGCGGTCGTCCAGTCGACAACACAGTTGCCTGACACACCGCCATCGCGAGCAAGCCTGCTCCCACATTTAAATCGCTATCAGCCGGGAGTCTGGCTCAGTTCTTCTGCGCCGAAATGCTCGCCAATTCCTCGCTCGACCACCCACCACCCAACGCTTTGATCAACCCCACATTGGCGCTCAACTGGCGGGTCTGTAAATCCAGAACGCTGCTTTGTGCCTGTAACGCCGTGGTCTGCGCAGTCACGACATCCAGGTAACCGATCGCACCCTGGCGGTATTGGTCCATGGCCAGGTTCTCCGATTGTTGTGCGGCGTCCGCTGCGTCGCGCTGGTCCTTGAGGGCGGAACCCAATCCGGACACCAGCGACAGGTTGTCTTCGACCTGGGCAAACGCCGCGAGCACCACGCTGCGATAGTGCGCGCCGGCCTCTTCGGTGGCGGCTCTGGCGGCGTCCAGTTCGGCTTGATGCGCGCCTCCGTCAAAAATGGTCCCCAGCAGTGACGGTCCGATGACCCAGAACAGATTGGGTGCCGAGAGCAATTTGGCGTACTCGGCGCTTTGAAAACCGGCCTGGGCACTCAGGGTCAGGCTGGGATAAAACGCCGCGCGGGCGACGCCGATTTTTGCGTTGGCTTCGGCGGTCCGGCGTTCGGCGGCAGCGATGTCGGGGCGGCGCTGCAACAGGGTCGATGGCAACCCGACGGGTACCACAGGCAGGGTCACGACGCGGGTGCTTTGAGCGATGGAAAAGTCCGAGGCCGACGCCCCCACCAGCGCTGCAATGGCATGTTCCAGCAGGGCACGTTGCGCGATGTTCTGGGTCAACTGCGACTTGGTCGAAGACAGCTGCGTGCGAGCACGCGCCACGTCCAGCCCCGAGACAATGCCGCCGTCATGCAGGCCCTGCGTCAGGTTCAACGCTTTCTCGAACGCCGCCCCAGTCGCCGTCAGCAGCCGGGTCTGCTGATCCAGGCCTCGCAGGCGAATGTAGGTGTCGGCCAGTTGCGTTTGCAGGCTCAGGCGCGCCGAGGCCAGGTCGGCTTTCTGCGCCTGGGCCTCGTCCTTGCCCGCGGCGACCGTATCGCGCACGCGGCCCCACAAATCCACTTCGTAATCGACCTCGGCGCCCAAGGTGACCGAGTTGTACTCGTCGGGCCCGCCGGAGCGCAGCGGTTTATTGTCCGACTGACGAATGCGTTGCGGGTTGGCGTTGCCGGTGATCGTGGGGAACAATCCCGACGCCACTTGCCTGACGAACGCCTGAGCCTGGGCGTAGTGCGCCAGTGCGGCGCTCAGGTCCGGGTTGTTGTGCCGCAATTGCTGTTGCAGCGCGTCGAGTTGCGGATCGTTATACATCTGCCACCAGCCATCGCGACTCAACTGGTCCGACGGCTGCGCCGTGGTCCAGGGTGCGACGCTGCGAAACTGCGCGGCCACGGGGGTTGTCGGCACATGGTAAGCGGGGGCAAGCGAGCAGGCGCTGAGCCCCAACAACGCGCCCAATGCGCAAAACGTCTTCCGGTCAGCCATTGCCTTTGGCTCCCTTGTCGGGCTGCACGACTTGCACGCTGTCATCATCGGCGAGGCCGTCAGGTGGCGTGTCGATCACCCGGTCACTGGCCGACAACCCCGAGCCGACTTCCACCGAATCACCCAGCTCACGGGCAATGGTGATGGTTTTGAAGCGCACCTTATCGTTCGCATCGAGGGTCGCCACCCGCAGGCCATGTTCGTCGAAGATCAACGCGCTGGCCGGTAACCGCAAGGCGTTGACCTGTACCGGTAACTTGAACTCGACATTGGTGAACCCGCCCGGTATCAGGCGCCCGCCAGGGTTATCGACGAGCAGTTGAACCAGTGTGGTGCCCGACGTGGCGTTGACCGAGTCAGCGGTGGCGATGACCCGCGCGGCAAACTGCTCCTTCTGATACTCGGGCACCGTCAGGCTGGCACTGGTGCCGGCTCGCACCAGCGGCGAAAACGTCTGTGGCACCTGCACGTAAACCCGCAGGCGGCTGACGTCTGACACGACGAACAACTCCGGCCCGTTCGCGCCGCTGCCGGCATTGATCAATGCCCCGACATCGGTCTCGCGCGCCGTCACCACGCCATCGAACGGCGCGACCAGGCGCTGGAAGCCCTTGGTCGCCACCAGCCGATCGACATTGGCTTTGGCCGCCATCACCTGCGCCTGTTTGGCGCTCAGGTCACCGGTGCGCTGGTCGACGTCCTGGCGCGATACGGAATCGGAAGCCAGCATCGCTTGCCAGCGTTTCGCAGTGGTGGACGCCAGTGACTCGTTTGCCTGGGCGCTGGCCAGGTCGGCGCGAGCCTGAAGCAGTTGCTGATCGAGTTCGGGAGCGTCGATTTCAGCGAGCAACTGCCCGGCCTTGACCGGTGCGCCGATGTCGAATTTCCAAGACTTCAGATAGCCGCTGACGCGGGCGAAGATCGAGGCTCTGGAATAGGCCTCCAACCGCCCCGGCAAATTAAGCACCGGACCTTGCGGGGCCACGCTCGGGGAAATCAGCACCACGTTGGGCAGCGCCTGTTTGTCGGTCCAGTCCTTGAGGGTGCGTGACTCACTCACGCGCCAGATGACGCACGCGATCACGATCAGCACCAGCATCAACACGGCCAGCATGATTCGCCAATGGCTGGTCCTGTGGTGTGCCGTGCTGGCTTGGGTCTTGTCGTCGGACATGTCAGGCCTCTTGAGTCGCGGTGGCCGGGACAGACTCGCTGTCGTCGCGGGCGTGGACGATGCTGAAAATCACCGGCACCAGAAACAGCGTCGCCACTGTGGCAAAGGCCAACCCGCCGATCACCGCTCGGCCCAGCGGGGCATTCTGCTCGGCGCCTTCACCCAGGCTCAGGGCCATGGGCGTCATGCCGATGATCATTGCCAGTGCGGTCATCAGCACTGGGCGGAACCGGGTAAAACCGGCCTCCAGCGCCGAGGCAATGGAGTCGCCGTGGGCGTCCAGGCGTTCACGGCAGAAACTGACCACCAGAATCGCGTTGGCCGTCGCCACGCCGATACACATGATCGCGCCGGTCAGCGCCGGCACCGACAATGGCGTGTGAGTGAGGAACAACATCCAGACGATACCCGCCAACGCCGCGGGCAGGGCCATGAGAATGACAAACGGGTCCAGCCACGACTGGAAGTTGACCACGATCACCAGATAGATCAGCACCACGGCCCCGAGCAAGCCGAACAGCATGCCGTTGAACGCACTGTTCATGGTTTGCACCTGACCGAGCAACGCCACTTTCGAGCCCTTGGGCACGTCCTTGGCGTGGGCGTTGATGATGTCCTGAATGTCCGCAGCCACGGCGCCGAGGTCGCGGTCCTGGGTAGAAGCGTAAATCTCCACCACCGGCTGCAGCTCCGACTGGCTGAACACCGAGTGGCTGTTGGTCCGTTCAAGGGTCGCCAGGCCGCCGAGAATCTGTTCGTCGTTGCCCGCGCCGGTCGGGCTGAGCGGCAAGTTGTTTAAGGCGGACAGGGAGTCGAGGTTGTACTGCGGCGTCTGCATCACGATCGGGTAGGAGATGCCATTGGTATTGTTCAGCCAGTAAGTCGGCGCCACCTGACTGGACCCCGCGAGGTTGACCACCAGACTATTGGTGACATCGCGTTCGGTTATACCGACCAGTTGCGCACGGGTGCGGTCGACGTTGACCTTGAAGGTCGGCAGTTGTTGGGACTGCTGGATCCGCGCATCGGCGACCCCCGGCACGCGACGGATTTCGCGCAGCAAGGTGTTGGCATAGGTGAAATTGGCGGTCTGGTTGCTCCCCTGGATTTGCAGGTCAATCGGTGCTGAAGCGCCGAAATTCAGAATCTGCCCGACGATGTCCGCCGGTGGAAATGAAAACACCAGGCTGGGAAATTGTCGCGGCAGTTGTTCGCGCATTTGCCGCATGTATTCGGCGCTGGGGCGATGGCCGTCGTTGAGCTTGATATGGATGTCACTGTCCTGGGAGCCCACGGTCCCGGTGTTGTTGTAGGTGATATTGATGCCGCTGATCGACAGGCCGATGTTATCGACCACTGAGCCGAGGTCCGCCGGCGGGATGATGCGGCGGATCGAGTCTTCGACGTTGAAAATGAATTCGGCGGTCTTCTCTACCCGCGTGCCGACCGGTGCGCGCACGTGCAATAGGATCTGCCCGGCATCGACGGCCGGAAAAAAGTTGCGTCCCAGAAATGGCACGAGGGTGAACGACAGCAGGACAAAGCCGAAAAAGCACACCACGAAAATCCCCCGGTGATGCAGGGTGGTTTCGAGCAGCGCGTGATAACGGTCGCGGGCGGCTTCGAAACGCTTTTCGAAGCCCCGTTGAAAACGCACCAGCGGATTGCCCGAGCGTTTGTTGTGCTCGGTTTCTTCGTCCTTGGTGTGGGGTTTGAGCAGGTAATTGGCCATGGTCGGCACCAGCGTCCGCGACAGCAGGAACGAGGCGATCATGGCGAACACCACGGCCTCGGCCATCGGCACGAACAAAAACCGGGCGATGCCTTCGAGGAAAAACATTGGCACGAACACGATGCAAATACACAGCAGAGAGACAAACGCCGGGGTGACGATCTGCGCGGCACCGTCGAGGATCGCGGTTTTTACCTCTTTGCCTTGTTCCAGGTGCCAGTTGATGTTCTCGATGGTGACGGTCGCCTCGTCCACCAGAATCCCCACCGCCAGCGCCAGGCCGCCAAGCGTCATGATGTTTAGGGTTTCGCCGAGGGCGGCGAGGGTGGCTATGGAGGCCAGGATCGACAGCGGAATGGACACGGCAATGATCACCGTCGAGCGCCAGCTGCCAAGAAACAGCAGAATCATCAGGCTGGTCAGCGCGGCAGCGATGATCCCTTCCTTGGCCACGCTGCTGATCGCGGCCCGGACAAACACCGATTGGTCTTCAATAAACTCGATTTGCAGGTTGTCGGGCAGGGCAGCCTTGGAGTCGGCGAGTTTGTCGCGGATCCCGGTGATCACGCCCAGGGTCGAGGCCGAGCCGGTCTTCAGGATGGTCAGCAACAGTGAACGGCTGCCATTGACGTGCACGATGTTGGTTTGCGGCGGGTTGCCATCGCGCACTGTCGCCACATCGCGCATCAGCACCGTGGTGCCATTGGCGGTCTTGATCGGCAGGTCTTCGAGGTCCTTGAAGTCCGTCGGCGCGTTGTTCAGCAGTAGCGGGTATTCGTAGTCGCCGATTTTTTCGGTGCCGATCGGGGTGATCAGATTCTGTGTGGCCAGCGCATTCGCCACGTCCTGACCCGAGAGCCCACGGGCCTGCAACGCCGCCGAGTCGAGATCGATCTGAATCTGCCGGGATTTACCGCCGAACGGGTAGGGGATGGCCGCCCCGGCGACGGTCGTCAGCATCAGGCGCACGGTGTTGAGTCCGATGTCTCCGAGTTTTTGCTCGCTCAAGCCTTTGCCGGACAAGGCCAGTTGAATGATCGGCACCGTCGAGGCGCTGTAGTTGAGGATCAGTGGCGGCGTCGTGGCCGGTGGCAATTGACGCAAAATCGCTTGCGACACCGAGGTCACTTGCGCGTTGGCGTTGGTGATATTGACGTTGGGCTGAAAGAAAATCTTCACGATCCCGTAGCCATTCAACGACTGTGCCTCGATGTGCCGTATGTCGTTGACCGTGGTGGTCAGTACCCGCTGGAACGGCGAGGTGATCCGCCCGGCCATCTGGTCCGGTGACAAACCGGTGAACTGCCAGATGACGGCAATGACCGGGATGCGGATCTCGGGAAAGATGTCCGTGGGTGTGCGCAATGCCGCCAACGGACCGGCGATCAGGATCAGGATTGCCAGCACGACAAAGGTATAGGGCCTTCCCAGCGCGATACGTACAAGTGCATGCATTGCAGTTATCCGGGCTGTGGACCCGGCAGCAAACCCGACGCAGGCCTGGACGCGACCGCTGGATCGACTGCCTGTCCATGGAGACTTGAGTGAGCCCGGTCGGCGACTGGATACGAAACACGATGGCCGCACTGGTGCGTGCGTTAGGGCGCGTCATGACTTCAGTGCCCCGGCTCTGCTCAAAGCAGAATAGACCTCCGTGGCTGGCACAACGCGCAAAGCGACCAAAAGCAGACGATTTCCAGATGAATATTTAGTTAGCTTTGTAAATGCTCGGGAATGAAGCGGCCGTCAACGGGTGACGGTCTCTGCAGGCGCTGGCTGGCAATGGCTTTTTCAAGGACGCCATCGCCAGCAAACCGTGCTCCTGAAGGGGTTCCCGTTCCGCGTTATTGAGCGGCCAACCGGTCACTCGCCACTTTCACCCCATCGCGCCCATCCCGACTACTCACCCCCACCAACCACGATTCCAGCACTTGCGGATTGGCCTTCAACCACGCCTTCGCCGCCTCCCGCGGCTTCTGGTTCTGATTCAACACCGCGTCCATCAACTGGTTCTCCATGGCCAGACTGAACTCCATGTTCTGCAGCAACTTGCCGACATTGCTGCATTGCGTGAGGTAGTCCTTGCGCACGTTGGTGTAGACCGTTGCCTGACCAAAATTCGGCCCGAAGTACTCATCGCCACCGCTGAGGTACTTCATCTTGTTGCGGGTGTTCATCGGGTGCGGTTCCCAGCCGAGGAACACCATCCATTCGTTTTTGCGGGTAGCGCGCTTGAGTTGCGAGAGCATGGCCGCTTCGCTGGATTCGACAACTTTGAAGTCCTTGAGGCCGAAGGCGTCCTTGTCGATCATGCTCTGGATCAGGCGATTGCCGTCGTTGCCCGGTTCGATGCCATAGATCTGGCCGTTGAGTTTGTCCTTGAATTTGGCGATGTCGGCAAAATCATGCAGCCCGGCGTCGTACACGTAATCTGGCACGGCCAGGGTGTATTTGGCGCCGTGCAGGTTGGCACGAACGGTTTCTACGGTGCCGGCGTCACGGAAGGGTTTGATGTCGTTTTCGGTGGTGGGCATCCAGTTGCCGAGGAGCACGTCCAGGTCCTTGCCCGCGGCCAGGGCGCGGTAGGTTACCGGGATCGACAGCAGGGTGGTTTTGGTGGTGTAGCCGAGGGACTCCAGTACTTCGCTGGTGATGGCGGTGGTGACGGTGATATCGGTCCAGCCGACGTCGGAAAACCGCACTGTGGCGCAGGATTCAGGTTCCGCTGCGTGCACCATCAACGGCAGGGTAAGGGTTGCAAGCAAGAGCAAGGCTTTCATGGGGTCAACTCCTCGAAGGTAAACATCGGCAGCGGTTTGGGGTGTGGTGGTGTTGTTTTTATGGTGGGTGCAAAAAAAGCTGTGGCGAGTGGGCTTTCTGTGGCTTGCTCGCGCTGGGCTGCGAAGCGGCCCCTCTGCGTCCTTTCAGACAGACCGAGTTGTTTGAATCTACGACTGCTTCGCAGCCGAACGGGGTGGTGCGGCATTCCGACAAGCTCCCTCGCCACAGAAAGCCTCTTCACCACATACTGACCCGGCTCGGCGAATTCGCTGACATGCCCGGCCACGTGCCAGGCGTGCATGAAAATGTTGTCGCGCTCAGCCTTGAACAGCGTCTCGTCGAAAAAATAACGCGAGGGCAGCGTGAAGGCTTCTTCCGGATCCTGATGATCCCAACCCTCTACGGGGCTTTGCTGTTTGCGGGTCTGGAAATTTTGCATGGGACGTTCTCCACAGTGGCTGGCCGCACGGCACGGCGGCTTGTTCTGGGAGCTAATTTAGGGGGCGAGGGAGGGTGGGGATTGATGGATTGCGACCAGTTGCCGAAGGAAATCATCAAGCAGCCACGATGCCCGGTGATCCACCGGGCATTGCTCAATGATTTAAACCCGTTCGAATATCGCCGCAATTCCCTGACCGCCACCAATGCACATGGTCACCAGTGCGTAACGGCCGTTGATGCGGTGAAGTTCATGGATGGCTTTGGTCGCAATGATTGCCCCTGTCGCGCCCACCGGGTGCCCGAGGGAAATGCCCGAGCCGTTCGGGTTGACTTTGGCCGGGTCCAGTTCCAGTTCCTGACTGACCGCACACGCTTGAGCGGCGAAGGCGATGTTTGCTTCGATCACGTCCAGATCCGCCACGGTCAAACCCGCGCGTTTGAGTGCCAGGCGCGTGGCTGGAATCGGTCCCAGGCCCATCAGCTCCGGTTCAACACCTGCGTGGGCATAGCTGACCAGGCGCGCCAGAGGCCGCAGGTTGTTGGCTCGAACCGCGCTGCCGGTGGCCATGACCAGCGCAGCGGCACCATCGTTCAGGCCTGAAGCATTGCCGGCAGTCACCGAGCCGTCCTTCTTGAACGCGGGCTTCATCTGCGACAGCTGTTCGAGGGAGGTAGTGCGAGGATGCTCGTCGACGCTAAACAGCCTGGTTTCCTTGCGATCACGAACTTCGACGGCGGCGATTTGCTCGCTGAAGTAGCCATTGGCAATCGCGAACGCCGCGCGTTTTTGATCTTCCAGTGCGAGCGCGTCCTGCATCTGGCGGGTAATGCCGTTGCGCTCGGCGACGTTCTCGGCGGTGATGCCCATGTGGATACCGTGGAACGGGTCATGCAGGATGCCGAGCATGTAGTCGATGGCCTGGACGTTGCCCATGCGTGCGCCCCAGCGTGCGGAAGGCATCAGGTACGGTCCGCGGCTCATGGACTCGGCACCGGCGCCGATGGCGATTTCGGCGTCGCCCAGCAACAAGGTCTGGGCCGCACTGATAATGGCTTGCAGGCCGGAGCCGCAGAGGCGATTGACGTTGTAAGCGGGCGTCTCTTTCGCAAGGCCGGCGTTCATCGCCGCGACCCTGGAAATGTACGCATCGCGGGTTTCGGTCGGGATCACGTTGCCCATCACCAGATGACCGATCTGCGCCGGGTCCACACCGGAGCGTTGCAAGGCTGCCTTGACCGCCGTGGTCGCCAGATCGGCCAGTGGGACGTCCTTGAGCGAACCACCGAAGGTCCCGATGGCCGTGCGTGCGGCGCTGACAACAAAAACTTCTGGAGTGTTCATCACGTCTTTCCTATTGGTGAGTTCTTTTCTGCACTGCGATTGAACAGGGCGGTCAACGCCGCTTGTGTTTCATGGCAGGGAATTGCGGGGCAGAGCCAGCAGCAGGTCGGCCCGCTGCGTGTTCATGTGGTTGTCCAGCGCATCGAGCTTGTCGATGCGTGGGCACTCTAAGCGCCCGAACAGCGTTGATCTATGACGAAACGAGTCAACGAAACTGCTGCTTTTTGCCATGTTGTGCCGCACAACGCCCAGAGCTTCATCGAAAACAGCCGGTGAAGTGGAATACATTGCTTCGAGTTAATAGGAAGCATTACTATTCGCGCCTCCTCCCCACAGCACACTGCAATGACCCCCAAGCTGCCTCGCACCCACGGCTTTTTCGAGCATTACGAAGAGTTGATCGGCACCTGGACCCGTCGCCTGAGAAATCGTCAGCAGGCCGAGGATCTGGCCCATGACACCTTCGTGCGGGTGCTTGAGTCCGATTCGGCGGCGGTGGAGCAGCCTCGGGCGTATTTGCACCAGACCGCGCGCAACATTGCGGTGGATGGCTATCGGCGTGAGGATCGGCGGGGCGCCATGGAATCCGAGGCGGTTGATCACAGTGTGTCGTCGTCCGGCGACCCGGAGCATTTCATGCATGCGATCCAGTTGGCGGATTCCATCGAACAGGCCCTGACGGAGTTGCCGATCAACTGCCGCAAGGTGTTTGTCTGGCAGAAGATCGAAGGCCTGACCCAGGCGGAAATCGCCGAGCGGTTGGGGCTGTCCAAGAACATGGTGGAAAAGTATATGATCCGCACCCTGCGGCATCTGCGCGATCGCCTGGATGGGGCGCAGTCATGATTCTCGGTGCCCCGGGAAAGATCGCAGCCTTCGGCAGCTCCTACAGGGAGACGTGTCGTGACGTCCTATTTCCAACCCCGGCCAAACAGGAATTTCCATGATGGATACTCGTGATTGTGCGTGCGGGCAAACAGCGGTTCGCGACGAGGCGGCACGCTGGTTTGTGCGTTTGCAGGAGCCTGCCGTGGACGCCTTGGAACATCGACGCTTTGAGGCCTGGCTGGCTGAACACCCTCAGCATGTCGATGAGTTTCAATTGCTTCAGGGCCTGTGGACGGCGGCCGATCTGTTGCCCGCCAAACGCCTGCAAGCCTTGTGCGAAACCCCGCCGCAGCGGCGCAAGCGTCGTCCACTGGGGCGTTACGCGGTGGCCGCCAGCGTGTTGACGGTGGCGCTCGGCTTGGGCTTGTTCAGTGGCTTGAATCACCCGGCGACCTATACCGCTGAATTTTCCACGGCCCTGGGCGAGCGTCAGCATGTAGCGTTGCCGGACGGTTCGATCATCGACCTGAACAGCCGCAGCCGGGTGCAGGTGCGGTTTGAAAAGGATCGTCGCGGCATCGAGCTGAAGGAAGGCGAGGCGATGTTCAGCGTTGAGCACGACACCCGTCGACCGTTTGTGGTCGAGACCGGCAATGGCCAGGTCACGGTCACCGGCACCCGGTTCGATGTGCGCCGGGACCTGACGCAAACCAGGGTCGCGGTGGAGCAGGGCACGGTCAAGGTTCAAGGGCAGGGCGCCGATTTCATCAGCCTCACCGCCGGCCTCGGCACGCACATTGATGCCCAGGGCAAGGTGGCCGCCGCCTACGCGGTCAACCCGCACGAACTGACGGCCTGGCGCAGCGGCAAACTGGTGTTCAACAACGCCAGCCTGGCTGAAGTCGCTGCCGAAGTGTCCCGCTATCGCGAGAAGCCGCTGACGGTTGGCAACGACAAAGTGGGCAATCTGCGCCTGACCAGCGTGTTCAAATCCGACAACACTGACGCGTTGCTCAAGGCCTTGCCGAGCATCTTGCCGGTGGCGGTGCGCACGTTGTCTGACGGCAGTCAGGAAATAATTTCGCGATAGATTCAGGTTTTTTTCGAGTTCTTCGTCTTCTTGTCCAACTGCAACTGGTTTGCATTAACAGACGCATACTCTTGCGATCCACAGGACATTGTTCGACGTGAAGAAAACCACCGCTAACAACAAAAAATCCACTTGGCTGCGACTCGCCCTCGCGTTGGCCGTCAGTGCCGCGCTGCCTCAGGCGTTTGCCGCCGACGCCATTCATATTCAGGCGCAGCCGCTGGGTCAGGCCTTGAGCCAGTTGGGCCAGCAAACGTCGTTGCAGGTTTTTTTCAGCCCGGCACTGGTCGCCGGCAAACAGGCCCCGGCGGTGGACGGCAACCTGTCCCCGGAACAGGCCCTGCGCCAATTGCTGCAAGGCAGCGGTCTGGAATATCAGATTGATGAAGGCTCGGTGACCCTGACACCAGCGCCAACTGCCGCCACCAACGGACCGCTGGAACTGGGCGTGACCGACATCAAAGTGGTTGGCGACTGGCTCGGTGACGCCGATGCCGCCGTGGTGCAGAACCACCCTGGCGCCCGGACCGTGATCCGCCGCGAAGCGATGGTCGAGCAGGGTGCCATGAATGTCGGCGACGTGCTGCGTCGCGTGCCGGGTGTGCAAGTGCAAGATGCCAACGGCACCGGCGGCAGTGATATCGCCCTGAACGTCGGCGTGCGTGGCCTGACCTCGCGCTTGTCGCCGCGCTCCACCGTGTTGATCGATGGCGTACCGGCCGCGTTCGCTCCGTATGGCCAGCCGCAACTGTCGATGGCACCGATTTCCGCCGGCAACCTCGACAGCATCGACGTAGTGCGCGGCGCTGGTTCCGTACGTTACGGGCCGCAGAACGTCGGCGGC
The DNA here is from genome assembly GCF_056680395.1 of Pseudomonas sp. ASL4. Lineage (NCBI taxonomy): Bacteria > Pseudomonadati > Pseudomonadota > Gammaproteobacteria > Pseudomonadales > Pseudomonadaceae > Pseudomonas > Pseudomonas sp. ASL4. The sequence continues at coordinate 3,161,730 of NZ_CM155280.1, forward strand.
GTAATCAACTTTGTCACCCGCGCGATCCCGGAGAAAGCCACCGGTGAAATCGGCACCACCCTCGAAACCTCCGAGCACGGTGGCTGGAAGCACGTCGACACCGCGTTTGTCGGTGGTACAGCGGACAACGGCATGGGCGTCGCGCTGTTGTACACCGGGGTGAACGGCAACGGTTACCGCGAAAGCAACAACGGCAACGACATCGACGACGTGATCCTCAAGACCCACTGGGCGCCGACCGATGTTGACGATTTCAGCCTGAATTTCCACTACTACGACGCCAGCGCCGACATGCCCGGCGGCCTGACGCAGAAGCAGTACGACGCCAGCCCGTTCCAGTCCGTGCGCGACTACGACAACTTCACCGGGCGGCGCAAGGATGTCTCGTTCAAGTGGGCGCGGCAGATCGACGACCGTACTCAGGCTGAAGTGCTGACCTACTACACCGACAGCTTTCGTGGCAGCAACATCGCCGCTCGTGATCAGCAAACCCTCAGCTCTTATCCGCGGTCCTACTACACCTTGGGCATCGAGCCGCGGGTGTCGCATGTGTTTGATGTAGGCCCGACCACTCAGGAAGTCAGCGTCGGTTATCGCTACCTCAAGGAAGCGATGCACGAGCAGTCGAGCCGCGTGGCGCTGGTGAACAACCAACCGGTGATCACCCCGACGTCCGACGGCCATGTGTTCCAGGACCGTACCGGCGGCACTGAAGCCAACTCGGTGTACATCGATAACAAAATCGACGTCGGCAACTGGACCGTGACCCCGGGCGTTCGCTTCGAACACATCAGCACTGACTGGCACGACCGCGCCGTCCTCGACACCGCTGGCAAACGCGTTCCGGAGAAAAACCGCAGCATCGAAAGCAACGAACCGCTGCCAGCGCTGAGCGTGATGTATCACCTGTCCGACGCCTGGAAGCTGTTTGCCAACTACGAGACGTCGTTCGGCAGCCTGCAATATTTCCAGCTCGGCCAGGGCGGTTCGGGTGACAGCACGGCCAACGGCCTGAACCCGGAGAAGGCCAAGACTTACGAGCTCGGCACGCGCTACAACGATGACGTGTGGGGCGGGGAAGTGACGCTGTTCTACATCGACTTCGATGACGAACTGCAATACATCAGCAACGACGTGGGCTGGACCAACCTTGGCGCGACCAAGCACCAAGGCCTTGAAGCGTCGGTGCATTACGACCTGTCCGCGCTCGACCCACGGCTCGACGGCCTGACTGCCAACGCCGGTTTCACCTACACCCGTGCCACCTACGAAGGCGAGATTCCGGGCTTCAAGGGCCGTGATTTGCCATTCTATTCACGTCAGGTGGCCACGGTTGGCTTGCGTTACGACGTGAATCGCTGGACCTACAACATCGACGGTTTCGCCCAGTCCAAGCAGCGCTCGCCGGGTACTGGCGTGAATGCGGATGGCAGCTTCACCGGCAACTACATCACCGACGGCAGCGCTGACGGGCAGTACGGCGACATGCCGGGTTACGTGACCTGGAACGTGCGCGGCGGCTATGACTTCGGCTCGCAACTGTCGAACCTGAAACTCGGCGCCGGGGTGAAAAACGTGTTCGATCACCAGTACTTCACCCGTTCCAGCGACAACAACTCGGGGATCTACGTCGGGGCACCGCGCACGTTCTTCGTGCAGGCCAGCGTCGGGTTCTGATAGACCGCGGCGGCTTCATCGCGGGCAAGCCTTGCTCCTACATTGATCTGCGCCGTACACATAAATTGTGCCCGGCAAAGATCCCCTGTGGGAGCGAGCCTGCTCGCGATGCTTTTCAGACCTTCAGCACTTTTCCGCCAATGGCCACCGCCACCAGCAATACCGCCATCAACCCAAAGGCAAAGCTCAAACTGCTGCCATGGGCGACGAACCCGATCACTGCCGGGCCGGCGAGTATCCCTGCATAACCGAGGGTGGTGATGGCTGGCACAGCAATGCTTTGCGGCATGACGGTCTGTTTGCCCACTGCGGTGTACAGCACCGGCACAATGTTCGAACAACCCGCGCCGACCAGCGCATAACCCACCAGCGCCGCCTCCCAGGTCGGTGCGAATGTCGCCAGCGACAGGCCCACCGCAGCCGTCAGCCCACCAAACACAATCACTTTTGTCGCGCCCAAACGCCGGACAATCGCATCCCCTGTCAACCGCCCGGCGGTCATGGTCAGTGCAAACGCCGCATAACCCAGCCCGGCGTACGCCGTGTCGATTGCGCGCTCGGAGGTCAGGAAGACCGCGCTCCAGTCGAGCACCGCGCCTTCGGTGAGGAACACGATGAAGCACATCATGCCGATAAACAGCACGATGCCATGAGGCACTGCAAACGCCGGGCCGGAGCTTTCACTGCCGTAAGGCAGCAGATGCGGCGCGGCTTTAAGCAACGCCGCGATCAGCACCGCGATCACCACCAGCGTCGCGCCCAATGGCGAAATCCCGAGGCCAAGCAGGGCGCTGACGCCCGCCGCCCCGACAATCCCACCCAGGCTGAACAGGCCATGGAAACCCGACATCATGTTCTTGCCGCTGGCCCGCTCGACGATCACCGCTTGCAGGTTCACCGTCGAGTCCACCGTGCCCAACCCCGCGCCAAACATGAACAGCGTGGCAATCAACGCTGGAATCGACGACACCGTCGCCAACAGCGGCAGCGCCGCGCAGATCAGCAACACCCCGGCGCTTACCACGCGGCGGCAGCCGAAACGCGTGGCCAGCATCCCCGCTATCGGCATCGCCAGGATCGACCCTACCCCCAGGCACAACAGCAGCAAACCGAGCGTCCCTTCATCCATCCCGGCACGAGCCTTGGCGTAAGGCACCAGCGGCGCCCACGCAGCGATGCCGAGACCGGCGATGAAAAAAGCGACACGGGTGGACATCTGTTCCAGGCGTCCGGGAACAAATGAGAATTGGGCGTTGAGGTTGGTCATATCGATCCTTGGCAAAAAACGTCGCGTACCCAAGGGACAGTGACTCACCAGTGAGGTTCGATCAGCGTCCGCTGCGGTTCACGGTCAGGCAGGGTGACATCCTTGCACAGCCTGACCCTCCATCGCGAGCGTCAGTGGCGTTCGCACAAAATGCGCAAGTGTTGGTCACGCACTTGCAGGATCTCGAACAAACCCAACGCCCTCAGTGCCGGCAAGGCCTCGACGATGTCCTGCTCGGCCACACGCCGCTGCTCGTCGCTGGCGCCTGGGTCGGCCAGCATTCGCGCATTGATCAGAAAAGCCCCGACCGTGCCTTTGCGCACAGTCATGCCGTTGAATTGGCCTTGGTCGAGAGGGTCGGGAAGCAGGTCTTCGGCGCGCATAACGGTGTCTCCGGTTGAATGAGAGTCCAGCCTAAAGCGTTGTTCGTGGCTAAACTGCCTCATCCAAGTCATTCGATAACGTGAAACTGCCAATGGTTAAACCGCTGATATCCACAGAGCTGGCGCAGTCGTCCACCGCTGCATCGGTGCTTGCCGTTACGCTGGACAGCCCGGTTGAGCGCCAAAGTGCTCTGCACCAGCATGCCCGCGGTCAATTGCTCGGGGCGCGGCGCGGGTTGTTGTCGGTGGACGCGGCGGATCATCATTGGGTGGTGCCGGCGACTCATACGGTGTGGATTCCACCGGATTGCCCGCACGGCTTGCGCTCTCACGGTCCGTTCCATGGCTGGAGCGTCTATGTGGCGGCGGCCGCGTGTGTCGGGTTGCCGCAGCAGCCGTGCATCATCGCCACCTCGGGTCTGCTGCGAGAGGCCGTTGATCGAGCGGCGACTTGGGACGGGGGCGCACGGGATCAGCGCCAGGATCGGATCGCCCAACTCATCCTCGACGAAATCGCCGCATTGCCCGCCGAACCCTTCGGCCTGCCGCTGCCCCAGGATCCGCGAGTGCGGCGGATCACCCAGGCGCTGGTCGATGACCTCGCCGACAACCGTTCGCTGGTGCAATGGGCGCAGTGGGGCGGTGTGTCGGTACGAACCCTGGCCCGGCGTTTCGTCAGCGAAACCGGCTTCACCTTCAGCCAATGGCGCCAACGCGCGCGATTGTTGCGGGCGCTGGAGTTGCTGGCGGCGGGGGAGGCTGTGACAACGATTGCGCTGGAGTTGGGGTATGACAATGTCAGCGCGTTTATTGCGATGTTTCGGCGCTCGTTTGGGGTGACGCCGGGGCGGTATTTCACCGGGCCTTGAAGGGCTTACTCGGCGTTAGCTTTCGGCCAGCAAATCGCAATGACCCCACCGGCCAGGCTCAAGAAAAACAACACCTTGGCGGCCATGAACGCGACATCAACTTCACCGGAAACCCGTCCTCCTCCAGACGCCGCGCCGGCTACACCACCTAATCCGATCAATGCGCTGAAGAGGGAAATCGCCAGCAGTATGGCGGCGAGAATGGCGAGGGTTTTACGCATGGTGTTGCTCCTTTATTGAATGAATCTTCCTTGGGTATTCCGGCTATAGCTCTGGGCGTTGGTCCGGGTGTTCGGCGTCAAAGCCTTGTTTGGGGTGGGGAGGGAGGGGGTGGTCTTTCATGAGATTAGGGAAGCGTAGATTACGGTCAGCCCGGAGCTGTTTCCAAAGACCGGAATAAAGCTCATGAATCTTAGGGTCTGGCTGATACCCAAAGTTATATATGGGTTCAGGTTCAGACTCAAATACTCCACTGAGATAACTAAATCCCGTGGAACTACCCAGCGATGCGGCGCGCTGATAATAGAATAGAGCCCTAGGTTTGTTTTCTTTAGCTGTATCATAAAAACTTGCGGTTTTCTCTATGGCGTCGGGATTGTCCTGAGCCCCCGCACATCGGTAATAGCGCTCAGCCATGTCATCGTCCTGCTTATCCCTGGGGAGAGCAAAAGCGAAGTATTGGCCGATTTGAACCTGGGCCAATGGACTGCCTAATTGCGCTGCCTGGAACATATAAGAACTGGCCATCCGGTCCGACTTCAAAACCCCTCGTCCATTTTCGGCAACCACGGCCCAGTTGTAATAACCCAGCGGGACTTTGAGTTTCACCATGCGTTCATAGAGGTCGAGCATCTTGCTGGTGTCTTGTTCAACGCCGGGTTGCCCTGGCCAGCCCGTGCGATAGAGTCCCGCCAGGTTGTGCATCGCCTTCCAATGATCTTTGGCGATGGCTTTTTCGTAGAGCCCGACGATGGTTTTCCAGTCTTTGACACCTCGGACCTTCTCCAAGGCGCGGGCCTGTTGAAACCAGCGCTCGGCTTCCGCATCCAGTGGTGGGTTGTGGTCTTTTTCGTAGGCACAGGTAAAGGTTGGATAGGCCATGGCCGGGGCTCCACTCAGCAAAAATGAAAGAATGAGGGCACAAATAGAAATGGTTTTAGTCAATGGCTTTGGCATAAGGCGTCTCCACATCCCAAAAACGAGTTAAATGGGCAATTAATGGTTTATTTCTGCCTTTGTTTTCCCAATTCTTATCCATCACATCATTCCATTTAGCGAAATTCTCTAACCCATCACAGCGTCCCTTGTCATCGTTAAGTGACTCACCGACATGCAACTTCCACAACTCTTCCCGCCAATGCTTGGCCAGCTCAGCATCCGGTGCAGCCAGTCCTAATTCAGAGTCGGTATGCAGACTGCGGGTGTTGATATTCGCCGAACTGAGCAGACTAAAGACATCGTCCACCACCAACAGTTTTGAGTGTACGTAGATCCCACGGAAAAACGCCTGCTCCCCTTCGGACAACATGCTGCCCGGCTCGGGGCTACACGCCGTTAGCGTCGCAATGACGACCTTGAGTCCCGGTAAATCCTTGAGGGTGTAAGGTTTTGGATCTTCACTGTCATCCGATTTCGGCTTGCTGAGTTCAGGAATATCTTTTGGTTTGAGACCGCCCAGACGCTCTTCTACTTCAGGGGTGACGCCTTTTTTTTCCAACTCGGTAATCTCGCGCTTCAGTACCTCGGCTCGGTTGAGCTGAGCCCGCTGCACGTAGGGATCGTTCTGTGGATTTGCGTCCAGATACGCCACCTGGCTGCGCTTTCGGAGCGTTTCTTCGACTAGGCTGCGCTGAGCCTGAGGCATCAGTTGCTCCTGCCCCAGTTCCTGCAAGGTGGCATAGGTGGTGCTGGAAAAGCCCTTGTCGTTCGGGTTGTTGGTGACGACGAACAAGTACAACTCCTTGTCTCTACCCTTTGCGATATAAGCAGCCGCCAGTTCACGTAACTGTTTTGCAAACGGCGGGTAGCGGAAATACTGGTTTTCAAAATAGGCGTAGTTGCGCACGTTGCCTAAAGCCTTGTGGTACAGCTCCAGAATAGAGGTCTCGGCACCTTCTTGCGGTTGTGTGCGGCAAATCTGCGCCATGGTTGAGCCGGCGGCTTTGAAATTGTCCGGCTTGATGGCCTGGCGCTGATCGCGCAGGCCATCGACAAACCATTTTTTGACCCAAAAGGTTTCCCGATCCCAAGCGGTGCTGAAGTTGTGGTTCAGGTCATGCAGAGCAGGACCTTGCACTTTCATCGACAAGTCCTGCCAAGGACCGAAGCCTGGGCTACGCCGCGCGGCTTTGTCGTCATACAGGTGCGCGCTGGTATCCCAGTAATTGCGATGCATGTTGTGACCCATGACGAAGCCAACCGCGTTCGCAGTGTCTTCATAGTCCACTAACACCATCTTCTGGTGGTGGCTGGCAAACAGGGTCAACAGCAACATATGCGCAAAGTTGGTATCGGGTGCTTCCCCTTTCATCAATCGATAAAGGGTCGCCAGACGTCCTTTTTCATTGCGCATCTGTGGCCCGCGTATGGCGGCATTCAGCGGAATTTCCGTGGAGAAGTCTCGGGTACGAAACTCGACGTTCTGCATTCGCCCATCGTGGATGCGGCTGAACCACTCCCGCGTGTATTCCTCATCTTTGGGGGAATATTTGGGCGCACCAGATCCTTTGAGTTTGTTGTAGCCACCTTGGCCGTTCAGTTGTGCTTCGATGTCGGCAAGAATGCTCTGCAACTCACTTTCGCGTTGCTGATAGCGATATCCCGTGCCGTAAGCAGGCAATTGACCCGAACGCAATTTGGCCAATTCATGCTGGTTAACAGTTCTACGGTATTCGAGCTGCTGGCGAGCCTCCACAGAGCTATCAGACGCTGCGCTCCCTCTAACCATACCCGACCCCGCAGCAGTACCTCCCGAGCCCGCCAGACCATCGCCAATGATAGTGTTTTCAACAAAGTTGGCCAGCGGGTTCTTCCAGATCAGCACACGGGTCTTTACGCCATTGCGACCTCGAACATCCAGTAGCTCACCGATTCGATCACTGCCGGGCTTGAAACGCATCGCCGGGTCGAATCCCCAGCTGATGATTTCGACACTCTTTGTCGCGGCCTGAATGGCATCGTAGACAGCACCAAACGCCTTGTCACCGTTGATCAGCGGAGTGACCTTGATGCCGGCTCTCGGTGGGTACATCGCTTTGGCCGCAAACCAGTCCATGGTCAAGGCGGTGGACTTGTGCTCTTTCGGCGTCAGCTGGATCACTTCTTTGCTGTAATCAGTCGTCATTCGATTGCTTCCTGCACTCAAAGGCTCGTCGGCTTGTTTGCCGGGTTCAGGGCGGCGCCGCGATAATCATCCGTTGAGCCCAAAGGCTCAAGTTGATCGGCTTGCGCGTGGTAGTCGCGATACCCCTGGCGCGCCAATTGCTGATTTTGTGAGCCTGCTTCGCCGCTGACTTCCTTAGGCTCAATCTCGAAGCGATGACCGTTCACCAGTTCAACTGCATAAGTCTGGGTGCCTGGGACGTGATCAAACTTGATCACGCCGTCTTCGCCGGTCAGGCCTTCCTGAATCACGGCGCCATCGGCGAACAGCGTATAGGGTTCATCTTCGTAACCGGGATGACCGGGCACCGCACTGATGGTTGCGCTGAGTTTGTGAATGACTTCCGGTGCTGGTTGCGACTCGCCACGCTCAGGGACTTCACCGGCCTTGTCAGAGGCGGCGGGTAGGGGCACCAGCGGCAGGAGCGCGGCATTTCCGGTCCCGACACCCGCTGCACCTCCGGCATTCAGCTTGATGACCGGCCCCACTACGGTGATGCCTCCCGCATCCAGCTTGATGAAGCTACCGCCGGCTTTCACGGTGAGTTCCATGCCTGCTTCGATAACCATCTTTTGCCCGGCCTTGAGGTGGATCTCTTTGCCTGCGGCCATCAACTGCGCGGTGCCGAGTTTGATGTGCTGGTTCTGGCCGACGGTCAAGTGGTCGTCAGCTTTCACTTCGACCTTGCGATCCGCAATCGTGGTGCGATGTTCCTCGGACTTCAGCTCGGTGTAGGTGTTCTTTTCGACGGTGTCGTGGCGTTCGTTACCCACTCGAATTTTCTGATCATGCTCAATGTTTTCATCCCAATCCCGCTGGGCATGGAGGTAGATCTGTTCCGCGCCTTTCTTGTCTTCGATCCGCAGTTCGTTGTACCCGCCGCCACCCGGTGAGCTGAGGGTTTTGAATACGGTGCGGGTTTTGTTCGCCGGCAGGTCGTAGGGAACCTGGTTTTCCTTGTGGTACAGACAACCGGTCACCAGTGGCTGGTCAGGATCGCCTTCGAGGAAGGTCACCAGCACTTCCATGCCGATGCGCGGAATGGCGATGGCACCGTAGCGGTCGCCGGCCCAGGAGCTTGAGACGCGCATCCAGCAGCTGGTTTTGTCGTCCGCCAGACCTTCGCGGTCCCAGTGGAATTGGACTTTGATGCGGCCGTATTGGTCGCAGTGGATTTCTTCACCTTTGGGGCCGGTGACCATGGCGGTCTGACTGCCGAGGACGCGGGGTTTCGGGTGTTCAAGGGCTGGGCGGTAGAACACGTTCCATGGCGTTGCCAGGAAGCGGTTGCGGTAGCCCTGGTGGAAGTCATCTTTGTTGTCGGTGGTGTCGCTGGTCACTGACTCTTCGAGGACTTGCGGTTGTTTGCCTTCGTGGAAGATTTCGGTGAGCAGCCAGAGGTCGTTCCACGCGGTGCGCGGGTGGTCGGAGATTTCCAGGAAGTGGCCGCTGTTGAGCGTGGTTTGGTCGCCCCAGCCTTCGGCTTGTTGATAATCCGCGCGATGACGTTCCAACGCTCTCTGGCTAAGAAATTTGCCCCGCGCGCGGTCAATGAAACGACCCGGATAGTCGTAGTCTTCCAGATCCGGCTCGGTGCTTTCGCCTTCAGGTTTGTAGGCGGCTTCGAGTTGCAGGCGCGGCTTTTCAAAGTCGTAGTCGCGACGGGTGGTGCGGCTGGTGCGGGTTTCCAGGCGCATTTTGAAGCCTTTGATTACCGGTTCATCCGCAACCATTCCGCTGCCTTGCACGTAAGCAGTTGGCTGGCCGAGTTTCGGGAACACGGTCTGGTCGTCGCCGAACACCAGCAGATGGGCTTTTTCGCTGTGCTGGAAGTGGTAGTGAATGCCTTCTTCCTCGCACAGGCGCTGGATAAAGTGCAGGTCGGTTTCGTCGTACTGCACGCAGTAATCGCGGTCCGGGCACGGCTGGCTGAGCTGGAAGCTGTAGGCATTGCTCTGGATGCCGTGCTCGTCGAGGATCAGCGCGATGATTTTTGGCACCGACATCTGCTGGTAGATGCGCTGGTTGATGCGGTGCTTCAAGTAGCTCAACTGCGGCACCATCGTCAGGCTGTAGCGAGTCAGGCGTTTTCCGGAGTCACCCTGGGCGATGCGATGGATCTGCCCGTGGATGCCGCTGCCGTTGGTGTCCAGCGCCAAAAATGCCTGTTTGTGCAGCAGGGTTTCCAGATCCAGGTCAGGGTTTTCGCTGACCAGTTCCACATCGAAGGCATAGGGTTGGCTGATGCCTTCGGTGCCGCTGAACGACAGCACTTGCAGGTCGTGCTCAAGCCCTTCGATGGTCAGGCTGAAATGGGTCTGGTTGGCTGGGCTGAACATCTCTGGCTCCTTGAGGTGTCGCGGGTGCTCCATAAATTGCTGATCCGCGCACTGCTCAGAGTGCGAGATCCAGAATTGCGCTGGATGATAAAGGTTAAAAGTTGCGCAAGAAGTTGCGCACATAGGCTTAGAGCCGCTGCCCGTCTACGCTCGTCAGTTTTGATGCAAGATGTGTCTTGGCGAAGTGCTATCACTTTTTGCCTTGAAACCGTCGGGGCGACTACAGTGGTCTTCATTTTTCAGCGGGTTGACGGGGCAGGTTCATGGCGCAGTTCTACGACGCTCGGGGCAATATTTATGCAGTGGTTGCGCCCGAGGCGGTGCGCAGCGCGGGCATCCATTTGCCGGCGACGGCCCAGGCGTCGGCGCTCGCCCGAGACCTCTGGAGTCGAGCAGCCGTGGATGGGTTTTGTGAGTGGCCGCAGGGTACACGTCCAATCGGTGCCAAAGAGCATCGCTGCGATGGCCTGCTGGTTGGTCCGTTTCAAGCCGCGCCACCGTTTGACCTGTTGATCGTCAACACCGACGGCACACTGGCCGAGCGCAGTGGCAACGGGCTGACGATTTTCTCTCAGGCGCTCAGTGAGCAAGGGCTGCTGCCGAGCGAGGAAGCCTGCTTGCTCAGGGTTCATCACGACAAGACCGATACGTTGTCGCCCGTGGAAACGTCGGTGAAACCAGCCGAAATCGATGGCGTGCAAGGCTTCTGGCTGGACTTGGGCAAACCCTTGTTTGGACCAGCGGCGGTGGGCGCGCAAGGCGTTGAAAAAGTGATGCTAAACGGTCGCGACGTCAGCCATGTGCAGCCGTTATCGGCGCTCAATTCTGCGTGGGGCCGGAGCCAGTTTGTACGGATCGGCAATCCCCATTGCGTGACGTTGGTGACTGACGCCGATGCCTTGCCGAGCAATGAACGGATGCGCGAACCGGGGTTGTCCGAAGGGCTGACGCGTATTGCTTATGCCATGCCGACCGGGGCCGGGCAGCCTTGTGCGGCGGGAGTGAACCTGCAATGGGCGATGTTGGAGTCCGAGGGGCGAATCGTGGCGCGGGTGTTTGAGCGCGGGGAAGGGCCGACGGCGTCGTCGGGGACCAGCGCCAGCGCGGTGGCTTGCGCGGGTTGGCGGGCTGGCTGGGTGAAGGCGGGAGCGGTGAAAGTGGTCATGCCCGGCGGGACGGCGCCGATTTTGTTGGAAGAAGAGCAGGGCGAGTTGAGTCGGGTGAGGTTGTTTGGCACGGCGCGGTTGATGGGGTGATTGTTAGATTGCCTTCGCGGGCAAGCCTCGCTCCTACAGGATTTCGGTACAAAACATGACCTGTAGGAGCGAGGCTTGCCCGCGAAGAGGCCCGCCAAGTCAGCGAGAATTCAGACCTGTTGTGGCCATTCCACCACCGGCATCTGCCGCTTCATCAACACCTCACCCCCGCGAATCGAATACAGCGGCAAGCCCTGGCTACGAATAACCTCGTAATCACTGTCCGCTGACAGAATCAACAAATTCGCCGGCCGCCCAGCCTCCAGTCCATAACGATCGCCCAGGGCCATGGCCTTGGCACTGTTATCAGTCACCAGGTCCAGCGCACTTTGCAGATTGCGATAACCGAGCATATGGCAAATGTGCAGTCCCGCTTCGAGCACCCGCAGGATGTTGCCATTGCCCAGCGGATACCACGGGTCAACGATCGAATCCTGACCGAAACACACGTTCATCCCCGCTTCGAGCAACTCATTCACTCGGGTCACGCCACGGCGTTTCGGGAAGTTGTCGAAGCGTCCTTGCAGGTGAATGCTTTCAGTGGGGCACGACACGAAACTGATCCCCGAGTGGCCGAGCAAGCGGAACAGCTTGGCGCAGTAAGCGTTGTCGTAAGAGCCCATCGCCGTGGTGTGACTGGCGGTAACCCGCGAACCCATGTCGCGACTGCGGGCTTCTTCGGCCAGCACTTCGAGGAAGCGTGAGTGCGGGTCGTCGGTTTCATCGCAATGCACGTCCACCAGGCAACCGGTGCGCTCGGCCAGGTCCATCAGAAACTTCACCGAACTGACGCCCTGGTCCCGGGTGTACTCGAAATGCGGAATGCCGCCGACCACATCGGCGCCCATGCGGATGGCTTCTTCCATCAGCTCCCGGCCGTTGCGGTACGACTCGATGCCTTCCTGGGGGAACGCAACGATTTGCAGGTCGATCAGGTGACGGCTTTCCTCACGCACTTCGAGCATCGCCTTGAGCGCGGTCAAGGTCGGGTCGGTGACATCGACGTGGGTGCGCACATGCTGGATGCCGTGGGCGGCCAGGGTCTGGATGGTTTTCTTGGCGCGGGTCTTGGTGTCTTCCAGGGTGATGGTGGCTTTGCGCTCGCCCCAGCACTCGATGCCTTCGAACAGCGTGCCGCTCATGTTCCAGCGCGGCTCGCCGGCGGTTAGGGTCGCGTCGAGGTGAATGTGTGGCTCGACGAAGGGCGGCACCACCAGGTTGCCACCGGCGTCGAGGTCGCCGGGCCCCAGGGTCGGGGCTTCGGTCTGACGGGCGATGTTGCTGATCAGGCCGTTTTCCAGGTGCAATTCATGCAGGCCTTCTTGGTTGCGCAGGCGGGCGTTGATGATGTGCATCAGGCAAATCCTTTTAGAGATCTTGGAGTGGTGCATCGGCAGTGCGGACACCCAGCACGCCGGTCAATATCACATACGTTAGCGCGCCAGCGGCAATGCCTACCAGCGGTGCGACCCACGGCGAGCTGAACGCGGCCACCGTCCCGACCGCATAAGCGCTCAGTCCGGGCCAGTTGAACGCCGGCAGCCGGGCGTCGGCCAGCCGTGGATACTGGCCGCGATAACGGAAGAAAAAGTCCGCCATGATCACCCCGCCAATCGGTGGAATCACAGTGCCCAGCAGAATCAGGTAAGGCACCAGCATGTCGTACATGCCCAGCAGCGCGAGCAGTGTGCCGATCACCGCGCCGGCCAGGGTTACGGTTTTGCGCCGACCGGTGCGCAGCAAATTGCACCCGGCGACGGCGAAGTTGTAGATGGTGTTGTCCTGGGTGCTCCAGATATTGAGCAGCAACATCGCCATCGCCGCCATGGCGAAACCTTGCAGCAACAGCACTTCGACCACGTCCGGTTGCTGATAGACGATCGCCCCGTAGGCGCCGATCAGCACCATCAAGCCGTTGCCAACGAAGAAACCGATCAGGCTTGCCAGCACCGCGACCCGGGCTGAGCGCGAGAACCGCGTCCAGTTCGTCGCTTGGGTGGCGCCACTGACAAAGGTGCCGAACACCAGCGTAATGGCCGTCGACCAGTCCAGCGTTTCGGTCGGCACCACGGCGAGTAAACCGTCTAGCCCACCGACCTTCAGCGTGGCGACCCACATTGAAAGCATCAGCAGCAACATCATCGCCGGCACCGCGATATACGACAGAATCTCCAGCCCGCGATAACCGACATAGGCCGTGGCGCAGAACAGCAAGCCGAACAGCACCATCAGCCCGAGCACCGTGCCTTGGTCCAGTTCGAAATATTTGCCCAGCACCACCGCGGCAGTGGCCGTACCCCAGGCGTACCAGCCGATCTGGGTGAACCCGAGAATCAGATCGCTGAGCTTGCTGCCGACTTCGCCGAAGCAGAAACGCCCCATCAGTGCCGAGTTGAGGCCGCTCTTGAAGGCGATGTAGCCGAGGCCGGCGGCGTAGATCCCCAGCAACAGATTGCCGACGACAATCACCGCCATCATCTCGCCGAAACTGAACGCCACGCCGAGCTTGCCGCCGGCAAACATGGTCGCGGTGAAAAAGGTGAAACCCAGCAACACCATCGCCGTGGAGGCGAAGCCTTTGCGGGCGTGCATCGGGACTTCGCTGAGGGGGTAATCGTTACCCGGATCGTTCTGCGTCATGTGGCGTTCCTTGCTGAATGAGAGAGACGCGCAGCGGGTTGCAGTGGTCGTGCCAAGCGGGGGATGGCGTTGTTATGTATAGACGAGGTTGCGCAATTGGCCCGTTGCGGGCGCGAAAGCGGTGCGCCTGACGGAACACAAGACCCATGTGGGAGCGGGCTTGCTCGCGAAAGCGGCGTGTCAGTCAACATTGATGTTGAATGTGCGAGCCTCTTCGCGAGCAAGCCCGCTCCCACAGGGGATTCGGTTTACTCAGGGGGAATCGTGTAGAGGCAAAAACCGCAGCAGCGCCGCGACGATCGCTTCCGGCGCATCTTCTTGCACCAAATGCCCTGCATTTGGAATCGCCTGAAACCGTGCCCCCGGAATCATCCGGTGCAACGCCCGCCCGCGCTCAATGGGAATCCACTGATCATCCTCACCCCACAAAATCTGTACCGGGCACCGAATCGTCGGGTACAGCCCTTCAGCCTCACGGGTGTAATGCTCGTCCATCTGCGCAATCTGCCGGTAGAACGCCGCTTGCCCCGGTTCCCCAAGCCATGGCTGCACATACGGCGCCAGTTCATGGTCGGGAATCTCGCGCTTGATCGCCCCACGAATGTAAGTCGGCACGATGGCTCGCTGGATGTAATCAGGCAGCCCGCTGAATGCCGCCTCATGCTGACGCACATGCTGCACAAACGGCGAACCCCATGGCGTCAGCGCCACCGGGTCGATCAGGGTCAGGCTGCGGTAGTTTTTGCCGTTGAGCAGATGGGCGCGCAGGGCCGTGGCGCCACCGAAATCGTGGGCCACCACGTCCGGGCTATCCAGGCCCCAATGCGCGAGCAATTGCGCCAATAGCTCGTTTTGCACGCCGAGAGACACGTCGCTGTCAGGCTGTTCGGATTGCCCGTAGCCCAACAGATCAAAGTAATACACCCGATGCGTGGCGATGAAGTGCGGCGCGATCCGGTGCCACACGTAAGAGGAGAAGGGCGTGCCATGCACGAACACCAACGGCGGGCCGTCACCCCGTACGGCGTATCGAACGGAGTGCCTGTTGAAGCGATAGGTCTGAGCCAGCGACCAGTCAGCCATGCCAGTGTCCTCTTGGCGGTAACAAGCCAAAAAGCATAGGCATAAAAAACCACCTCTGAAGGTGGCTTATGCAGCAACTGACGAAACGCATTCCACTGTGGGCTTCAGCCCAGCTTCTTGCTCATGTGAACCCGGCGCAGGCCGTTTTCTTCGACACGATGGGTTTCGACGAACCCTCGGCGGGTGTACAGCGCAATGTTTTCGCTCATCGCTTCGTTGGTGTACAGCCGGATCGACGGGTAGCCCGCCTCGAGTGCGTGGCGTTCGGCGAATTCCAGCAATTGGCGACCAAAGCCTTGGCCCTTGACCGTCGGGCTGACCGCGATGTTGTCCAGCAGCAAGTATTCTTCGGTGTCGATCAGCACCACAAAGCCGCTGAGTGTCTGTTCGTGGGCGAGTACGTGAACGCGCCGGGCCAGCACCTGGCTGGCGTAGTCATCCAGCATCGGCGCGGGTTTGCGGCCGATGCGCTCGATGTAAGGCGAATAAGCCGCCTCGACGATGGCCTCGATCTGCGCGATGTCCTCAAGCGTTGCAGGACGAATAAGCGGTGACATGAGACGGGTTCCTTTGGGCCAAGGATGGGGCATGACTGTACTCGGCGTGAGGGTGAAACGACAGGCATAAAAAAACCACCGTCGCCGGTGGTTCTTCTGAATCAGCTGTTTTTACTCGCCGTGATAGATGCAACCGCTGGTGCACGTCTCGTGGATGCGAATCGCGCTGAGTTCCGGCAGCAGTGGCTTCAACTCAGTCCAGATCCACTTGGCCAGCACTTCACTGGTCGGGTTTTCCAGACCGGGAATATCGTTCAGGTAGTTGTGATCCAGGCGCTCGTAGAGCGGCTTGAAGATCGCCTTGATTTCCGAGAAGTCGCGGATCCAGCCAGTGTGCGGATCGAGGTCGCCGCTCAAGTGGATCGCCACTTTGAATGAGTGACCGTGCAGGCGACCGCACTTGTGGCCGTCCGGCACGTGGGGCAGGCGGTGGGCGGATTCGAAAGTAAACTCTTTGAAGATTTCCACAGTGATTTTCAGCTCTGTCAGGTGGCGATCGCCGCGGCGATGTGGGCAGGCGGCGAGTTTACCAGAGCTCTGGGCAAAACACTGACTAACTGACTAAAGGGTCAGCAAGCGCTCGCCAAGGCGACCGCTGGCGGCCAACTCCAGGAACTCATCGCCCATCCGGCGGCTTTCATCCATTGCTGCACGCCAGTATTTCTGCCGGCTCGGGGCATCGCCCATGAAGCGCTTGAAGTCATTGCGGTCCGGCAGTTTGCCGTAAGGCAAGCGCGCCAGGTAATCCTTCGATGGCGCCAGCAGCAGAACATCTTGCAAGCGCAACGAGCAGCCACGGCGCCACGGCAGGGTCTTGTCGAACCAACCGGGAATGACCCGATCAGTGAAGTGCGGATAAAGCACGATGTCGTTGCCGCTGTAGGGCAGGTCGAGGTGATAGTCCAGCAGACCGCCGTCGCGGAAGGTTCCGGCGCCGGCACCCGGCAAGTCGCGCACGCCTTCCATGACCATCGGTATCGAGCCCGACGCGAGCAAAGCCTGGCGCAGGTTGCCGGCATTCAGCGCGACGAAGCGCGACGGGAAATCAGTCAGCGCATTGACCGGCGGTGCGAGGCGCGGGTCGTGGATGATCAGCCGTTCGAAATGCCGCGACAACCGCGCGCGACCCCGTAAGTTGTCGGCGATCACCGACGACAGCCCCAGCCCCAGGCGGCCACGATGATCGTGGGCGAGCAGGCCGTGGCTTTTGACCACCATGATGTTCAGTCGGTAATGGGTGTTGTCCAGAATCGCGGCATCGCGACCATCCAACAGGTCATCGAGCATGCGCCGCGAGCTCTGGCTGATCTGCGCCATGGTCACGCCCTTGTCGAAATTCTGCTCGGTGTACAGTTGACCGAGACGCCGAATGCCTTCGGCGGCGTCTGGCAGACAGGCGCTGGCGAACCGCCAGGAACCCACCGAGGCACCGATCAGCGAACGCTCTCGCGGTGCCGCCGGTAGCCATTCGCCGAACAACGCCAGGTCCAGACCTTGAATCCCCAATGCCTTGGGACCACCGGCCGCCCCCGGCAACGTGCCCACGTCGGCGGCGCTCAACCCGTTTTCACGAATGCGTGCAAAGGCCCGCGGGCCGGCCTTGAGGGTCAGGGAGGGGAACTTGATGTGGATAGCGGTCATACCGGTCTCGATATCGGGCAAGCCAAGAATTATAGACATGCACAGTCATTGTGGGAGCGGGCTTGCTCGCGAATGCGGTGTATCAGTCGGTGTTTATGTGGCTGACACACCGCATTCGCGAGCAAGCCCGCTCCCACAGGTTTTGTGCAAGGCACTGGTGTCGCGTTGTCATGACCAATGATGGCAATTCAGTTTCAGTTAAGTTCACCCCGCTAAGGTGCGCCCCGTAGGCAACACATAAAAAAATACGGAGACACCCATGAAAACCCTGACTGCCCTGTCCATCGCATCCATCATCGGCATGACCGCCAGCCTCGCTCACGCCCGTGACCTCGGTCCCGACGAAGCCCTGAGGCTGCGCGACGCTGGTACCATTGTGTCTTTCGAGAAGCTCAACGCCACCGCACTGACCAAACACCCGGGTTCCACCATCACCCAAACCGAGCTGGAAGAAGAGTACGGCAAGTACGTCTACCAAGTGGAGCTGCGCGACCCGCAGGGCATTGAGTGGGACCTGGAATTAGACGCTGTCAGCGGGCAGGTTCTCAAGGATCATCAGGATACGTAATGAAGGTGCTTTCATTTTCATGCATGGCGCTGCTGCTTCTGGCGTTTTGCTCGGTCGTCATGGCCCGCGACCTGGATCAGGACGAAGCCCTGCGCTTGCGTCAGCAGGGCGTGATCCTGCCGCTGGAGCAACTGCTGCAGCAGGCGCTGGACCGCTATCCCGGTTCCAGACTGCTGGAAGCCGAGCTGGAAGAAAAACACGACGTCTACATTTATGAAGTCGAGTTGCTGACCGCCGACGGCGTGGTTCGCGAGCTGGACATCGAGGCCGCCACAGGCCGTTTACTGAAAGACAAGGAAGATTGATCGATGCGTTTGCTCCTGGTGGAAGATCACGTGCCCCTGGCCGACGAATTGATGGCCGGCCTCAACCGCCAGGGTTACGCCGTCGACTGGCTGGCCGACGGACGCGACGCGGTCTACCAGGGCAGCAGCGAACCCTATGACCTGATCATTCTTGACCTCGGCCTGCCGGGGATGCCCGGGCTTGAAGTGCTGAGCCAATGGCGGGCCGGCAGCTTGTCGACGCCAGTGCTGATCCTCACCGCACGCGATTCCTGGGCCGAGCGGATTGAAGGCCTCAAGGCTGGTGCCGACGATTACCTGAGCAAACCCTTTCACCCGGAAGAGCTGCACCTGCGAGTCCAGGCCTTGCTGCGGCGTTCCCACGGCCAGGCCAACCAGCCGACACTCAAGGCTGCCGGGCTGCACCTGGATGAAGGTCGCCAGTGCGTAACCCGCGACGGCGCCGACATTCAGCTCACCGCCGCTGAATTCCGACTGCTGCGCTATTTCATGCTGCACCCGGAGCAGATCCTTTCCAAAAGCCACCTCGCCGAACACCTCTACGACGGTGAAACCGAGCGCGACTCCAATGTGCTCGAAGTCCACGTCAACCACCTGCGGCGCAAGCTTGGGCGCAGCGTGATCGAAACCCGTCGCGGCCAGGGTTATCTGTTCGGCGGGCAAGCCCAGTGAGGTCGATCCAGCGCCGCTTGAGCCTGGGGCTGATCAGCGTAATGGTGATCGTCGGCCTGGTGCTGGCGCAAACCAGTTTGTGGTGTTTCGAACTGGGCTTGCAGAGCTACCTCGAAGCCGGGCTGCGCAACGACAGTGAAAACCTGTTGGCCGCGTTGGTGCGCGGCCCTCAGGGGCTGCAACTGGATGAGCGACACCTGGCGCCGGCCTACCAGCGGCCTTTTTCCGGGCATTACTTCCGTATCGATTTCGCCGACAGCCATTGGCGCTCCCGCTCATTGTGGGATCAGGAACTGCCTCGCCTGGAGAGTCCCGGGCTGGAAAGTAACCTGCAATTGGGCCCGGAGGGGCAGCAGTTGCTGGTGCTGCGCTCGGACTATCGGCGGTTGGGTCTGTCGATTTCCATCAGCGTCGCGCAGGATTACACGCCGGTGCGCGAGAGCTTTTTGCGCATGCAACAGGTCGGGCTCGGGCTCGGGTTGGCGGGGTTGCTGCTGATTTTGCTGCTGCAACGGATCACTGTGCGCCGCGCCTTGCGTCCACTGGAAAAGGCCCGCGAACAAATCGCCCAGTTGCAACAGGGCCAGCGCTCGCAACTCGATGATCAGGTGCCGGTAGAGCTGGAGCCGCTGGTGGCGCAGATCAACCATCTACTGGCCCATACCGAAGACAGCCTCAAGCGCTCGCGTAATGCTCTGGGCAACCTCGGCCACGCCTTGAAAACCCCGTTGGCGGTGTTGCTCAGCCTGGCCTCCAGCGAAAAACTCGACGACCATCCGGAACTGCGCAAGGTCTTCCAGCAACAGCTTGAGCAGGTCCAGCAACGCTTGAATCGCGAACTCAACCGCGCTCGATTGTCCGGCGATGCGCTACCGGGGGCGTTGTTTGATTGCGATGCCGAGTTGCCGGGGTTATTGGCCACGTTGAACATGATTCACGGCGAACACCTCGACCTGAGCTACCGGGCACCGGCCGGTTTGCAGTTGCCGTGGGATCGTGAAGACTTGCTGGAACTGCTTGGCAATCTATTGGATAACGCCTGCAAATGGGCGGATGCCGAGGTTCGCTTGAGCGTGGTCGAGACGGCTGAAGGGTTTGAGCTGAGCGTGGAAGACGATGGGCCGGGGATTCCCGAAGACCAGCGCGCTCAGGTGTTCAGTCGCGGGATGCGGCTGGATGAACAGACTGACGGGCATGGCTTGGGGTTGGGGATTGTGCGCGACATCGTCGACACCTGGGGCGGGAAGTTGCTGTTGCAGGAGAGTGAGTGGGGCGGGTTGAAGGTCGCCATCGAACTCCCTAAACGCTGACACCGCTCTAAAGCCTGCTGAAGATCTAATGTGGGAGCAAGCCCGCTCCCACATTTTGATTTCCGGTGGATGCAGAATTCGCGTCAGACGCGAAACTGATCCATCAAGCTCTGCTGCTGGTTCGCCAGGCTATTGAGTGACTGACTCACCCGCGCCGATTCATTCGCCTGCCCCGACAACGACTCGGTCACGTCACGAATGGTCGCCACGTTGTTGTTGATCTCCTCGGCCACCGCGCTCTGTTCTTCCGCCGCGCTGGCGATTTGCAGGTTCATGTCGGTAATCACCGTCACCGCGTCGCCAATCTGGCGCAGCGCGGTCACCGCCTGGCTGACTTGCTCGACGCTGCTCTGAGCCTGGCGATGACTGTTGTTCATCGAGCCCACCACGTCCTGGGTGCCGCTCTGCAATTGCTCGATCACCTGACGGGTTTCCTCGACCGATTCCTGAGTGCGCCGCGCCAGGTTGCGCACTTCATCGGCCACCACGGCAAAGCCGCGTCCGGCTTCACCGGCACGGGCCGCTTCGATCGCGGCGTTGAGGGCCAGCAGGTTGGTTTGCTCGGCGATGGCACGAATCACTTCCAGCACCGAACCGATTTTCTCGCTGTTCGCCGCCAGGCCTTCGACTTGCACCATCGCCGTGCTCATGTCAGCGGCAAGGTTATCGATGCTGGTGGTGGTGCGGTCGATCACGGTCAAGCCCTGACGGGTTGCCTGATCGGCATCGCGTGCTGCGTGAGCGGCCTGGGCGGCGCTGCGGGCAACGTCCTGGGCGGTGGCGCTCATTTCGTGAGAGGCGGTCGCCACCTGATCGACCTGGCGGTATTGCTGCTCCATGCCGGCGCTGGTCTGGGTAGCGATGGCAGACGATTGATCCGCCGTGCTGCGCGCGTCCTGCACCGAGCGTTTCACTTCGGCGATGATGGGTTGCAGCTTGTCGAGGAAGCGGTTGAACCAACCAGCCAACTGCCCCAGTTCATCCTTCTTGTCGTAGGCCAGGCGCCGGGTCAAATCACCTTCGCCGCTAGCGATGTCTTCGAGCATATGAGCCACGCCGAGGATCGGCTTGGTTACGCTGCGGGCCATCAACCACACCAGCAACAGACCGATCAGCGCGGCCAGTACGCCGAGGCTGAGTTCGACCAGCGTGCCGCGCGTGTTGCTTTCATCGAGTTGTTTTTTCAGCGCCTCGGCCGGGCCCACCAAGACTTTCTCCGGCACGTCGAGCAACACGCCCCACGGTTTACCGCCGGGAATCGGCAGGAACGGCGACAGCACTTTCAGTTGCTCATTGCTGTGCAGGCTGGTGGTTTTGTTGCTGGTGCCCAGCAGGCGAATCAGCTCGGCGCCGTTGGTCTTGTCGACGGCGTCCAGGCGTTGGCTGAGTTTGCTGGCGTCAGGGCTGTAGCCGGCGAGCAAACCGACAGGGCTGAGGATGCTGACGCTGGTCTGGCCGTCATAGAGCTTTTTACTCGCGCCCAGGCTGATCGCTTGCAGGCTATTAAGGTTGATGTCCACCGACAACGAGGCGATGACTTTGCCGTTGACCATCAGCGGGAAAACGATGCTGGTCATCAGCACGTTCTGGCCGTCGATCACATAGAAGTAGGGTTCGATCACGCACGGCTTGAGCGTGGTGCGCGGGCAGGTGAACCAAGCGTTGGCCGCCTCGCCGCTGGGGCCGGTGCTGGTGTCGGCCATGTCGCTTTCGGGCAGCGACATCGACGTCAGCTTGCCTGGCGTCGGTTGCGACCAGTACAGGGCAAAACGGCCCTTGTCGTTACTGCCCAACTCAGCTTGGCCGGCGAACAGTTCGTCCTTACCGTCCAGCGCATTGGCTTCGAATACCAGGGATAGGCCGAGCAGTTCCGGGTTGGCTTGCAGTGCCGATTTGACCTGGCGGGTCAGGTCTTCGCGCAGGTCGAAGGCATCGAGAAAGCGCTTCTCGGCCTGCTCGCGCAGGAACAGCACTTGGCGCGAAAAACCGTGGCCGTATTGATAGGCGTCCATGAACTGCTGACGAATGTTCAGCGCCTGGTTTTCACCCTGGGACTCGATCCGCGCCTGGGCGGATTCGGTGAGCATCTCCATGCTCGACGCTTTCACCAGCGCAGTGCTGTGCTCCATGCGATACAGCGAAAGACCCACCAACAGGGTCACGACGCCGGCCAGGCACAACCCGGCCAGCAGGGTGATTTTCCATTGGATGGAGAGTTGTCTGAGCGACATGGGAACGTCCTTTTATTCGATATTTATCTGAGACTTTGCACTGTAACGGCCGCGGATTGGCTTTCTTTATGGCGGTTTCCGAATTTCCAATCTCGCTGACTTAAGCCTTTTTGTGGCAGTAACTCTTCCCTGTGGCGAGGGGGCTTGCCCCCGTTGGGTCGCGAAGCGGCCCCCAGCATTCCTTCAGACAAACCGTGTCAGCAGGTTTTGCGTCTGCTGCGCAGCCGAGCGGGAGCAAGCTCCCTCGCCACAGAGGTCATCACAAGACCTTACACATCGGCTTGCCCCGCGCTTTGACACCGACGCCACTCTGCGGCACAGTGCGCGCCCTCTAATAAAACCCATCCCTTACTCCGCTGGCGGCTCTTCGCAGACTGCCGGCTGAGCTCATTCCGCTTGCCTTGAGGTAACGATGATTAATGCTGTAATTGCCGCGGTTGGCGTCATGCTGGTGCTCAGCCTGTCCCGCGTGCACGTAGTGATCGCGCTGATCGTCGGCGCACTGGTGGGTGGTTTGACCGGTGGTCTGGGCATCGACGCGACACTTAAAGCGTTCAACAGTGGCCTGGGCAATGGGGCGACGGTGGCCTTGTCTTACGCCTTGCTCGGCGCGTTCGCGGTGGCGATTGCCAAGTCCGGCCTGGCTCATGCGCTGGCGGACAAGGCCTTGCTGATGGTCGACCGCCAGCACGCCAGCGGTGGCCGGCAGGTCAAGTGGCTGCTGATCGGCTTGCTGTGGGTGGTGGCCATTGCTTCCCAAAACATTCTGCCGATACATATCGCCTTTATTCCGTTGCTGGTGCCGCCGCTTTTATATGTGCTGACCAAACTGCAACTGGACCGCCGCTTGATCGCCTGCGTCATGACCTTCGGCCTGATCACGCCATACATGGTGTTTCCGGTGGGTTTCGGCAATATCTTCCTGAACCAGATTCTGCTGGCCAACGTCAGCAAAAGTGGCGTCGACATCAGCCAGATCAACGTCATGCACGCCATGGCGATCCCGGCGATGGGCATGGTCTTCGGCCTGTTGGTGGCGGTGTTTTTCAGCTACCGCAAAAAACGCGTCTACGACCTGGCGAAGATCGAGCAGGTCGAGCAGGTAACCGTCGCGTACAACCCGATGACCCTGGGCATCGCGGGGCTGGCGATTGCCGCAGCGTTCATCATTCAGTTGCTGCTGGATTCGATGATCATCGGCGCACTGGCAGGGTTTCTGATTTTCTCGGCGTCGGGGATTGTAAAGTGGCGTGAAACCGACGACCTGTTCACCGAAGGCATGAAGATGATGGCGATGATCGGCTTCATCATGATCGCCGCCTCAGGGTTTGCCGAAGTGCTCAAGGCCACGGGGCAAGTGCGCACGCTAGTGGAAAGCGCGGCGGCGTGGATCGACCACAGCAAGGCCATCGGTGCGTTGCTGATGCTGTTGGTGGGGTTGATGGTCACCATCGGCATCGGTTCGTCGTTCTCCACCGTGCCTATCCTGGCGGCGATCTTCGTGCCGCTGTGCGTGCAATTGGGCTTCAGCCCGATGGCGATCGTTTGCATCGTCGGCACTGCCGGCGCCTTGGGCGACACCGGTTCGCCGGCCTCGGACTCGACGTTGGGCCCGACCTCCGGTTTGAACATCGACGGCCAGCATCACCACATCTGGGACACCGTGGTCCCGACGTTCCTGCATTACAACCTGCCGTTGCTGGCGTTTGGCTGGGTGGCGGCGATGGTTCTGTAACCCCCGAGATCAAATGTGGGAGCGGGCTTGCTCGCGAAGGCGATCTATCAGTCACATTGATGTTGGATGTGCCGCCGCCTTCGCGAGCAAGCCCGCTCCCACATTGATCGGCGTGTGCTTCACTCAACTTTTGCTCCGGTGTGCCGTTAAAGCCTTTAACCACGCCAATAAAATCAAAAGAGCGAACCGTCATGCGCATGAGCCTGAAGGCTAAAGTCCTGTCCCTTGCCGTTCTCCCGGTATTGCTCTTTGCATTGGTCATCAGCCTGACCACGCTGTTCATTCTTCAGGAACAGGCGCGCAAGGAAGTCGAGGAGACTCGCCAAAGCCTGCTCAACGACGCCAAAGCCACCCTGCAAAGTTACGTGGCCGTGGCCATGACCGCGATCAAACCGCTTTACGACGCTGCGGCCCCCGGCGATGACGCGGCGCGAGCCCAGGTGGTCAAATTGCTGTCGAGCATCAGCTACGGCAAGGAAGGCTACTTCTTTGGCTACGACTCCAACACCGTGCGCCTGTTCAAGGCCAACAGCTCTGAAGGCGTGGGCCAGAGCTTCAAGGACAACCGCGACCCGAACGGCGTCTACGTCAACCGCGACCTGGTGAAGGTCGCGAAGGACGGCACCCACTACCTCGAATACAGTTCGCCGCTGCCCGGCAACAGCCAGGTGCTGGTGCCCAAACTTGGCTACACCGAATACCTGCCCAAGTGGGACATGGCGGTCGGCACCTCGGTTAACCTGGACGGCATCGAAGCCCAGGTTGCACTGGTCCAGGCTAAAGTTACCGAACGAATGGAAGGCGTGGTGCTGAGCATCGTCGGGATTGCGGTCATCGTGCTGTTGGTCATCGCTGCTGCCGGGATGTTGTTGGCCAACGCGATTCTGCGCCCACTGAACCTGATGAAAGCCAACCTCGATGACATCGCGGCGGGTGAGGGCGACCTGACTCGCCGCCTGACCATCACCAGCGACGACGAACTCGGTCAACTGGCCGGCTCGTTCAACCGTTTCGTCGACAAAATCCACAGCCTGGTGCGTCAGATCACCGAAATGACCTCGCAACTGACCGGGCTGGTGAATCAGGTCTCCGATCAGGCCCAGCGCTCGGATCAGGCTATGGAGCGTCAGCGTCACGAGACTGACCAAGTCGCGACGGCAATCAACGAAATGTCCGCTGCCGCGCAAGAAGTGGCGAAAAGTGCACAAAACGCGGCGGTCGCCGCCCAGCAGACCGACGCCGAAGGCCAGGCCGCCAAGCGGGTCGTGGCCGGCAGCATCGTGAAAATTCATGCATTGGTGGATGACATCCGCAGCAGTGGCGTGTCCCTCGACAGCCTGCAAAAAGACGTGTCGTCGATTGTCAGCGTGCTCGGAGTAATCCGCTCGATTGCCGAACAGACCAACCTGCTGGCCCTCAACGCCGCCATCGAAGCCGCCCGCGCCGGTGAGGCCGGTCGTGGCTTTGCGGTGGTGGCGGACGAAGTGCGGGCGCTGGCCAGTCGTACGCAAATCAGCACCCAGGAAATCCAGGGCATGATCGACCGCTTGCAGGCCGGCACCCAGTCGGCGGTGGAAGCGATGCGCCGTTCCAGCGAGGCCGGCGACGGCACCTCGGCCCAGGCCAACGAGGCCGGTGCTTCGCTGGACACCATGGCCCAGTTGATCGGCACCATCAACTCGATGAACGCCCAGATCGCCAGCGCCGCTGAAGAACAGACGGCGGTGGCGGAAGAGATCAACCGCAGCGTGCATCAAATTGCGGTGGCGGTGGACAGCGTGGCGGATGAAACTCAGCTGGGTGCGCAGACTTCTCGGAGCCTGGCGGATCTGGGGCAGCGTCTCGGTAAATTGGTTGGTCAGTTCCGGATCTGAGCTGTTCACTCAAGATGTCGGGCAGACACTAAACCTGTGGGAGCGGGCTTGCTCGCGATAGCGGTCTCAAGAACGCTATCGCCGGCAAGCCTGGCTTCTACAGAAAAGCTGCTAAACCACAGCAGCCCGAATCTGCCGCCCCAACACATCCATCACATCACACCCGTCGCGTAACAACATCGCCGCCGCATGCGCCAGTTGTTGCACATCCGCACCTTTGGCCCGCGTAATGTCGAGGCTGGCCAAACTCTCCATCATCTGCGTCACCGCCAAAAACCGTGTCGCGGCACTGCTGTGCAACACATCCAGCGGCGCCTGCGTAGCAATCATCAACACCGGAATGTCGGAATCATTGTTGGTCATCGGAATATGCGGGTTCATGCTTCATCTCCTGCTTGCGCCGCATGCAAACCGTCGACCGAGGCCTGCACCAATGACCGCGCGGTAACGAGCATTTGCTGGCTGGCCCAGCGCAACGAGGCGCTGTGTTCCGGGCGGGTGGCGGTGGGGGCTTGATGGGCGAGGGCTTCGGCGCAGTTGAGGTAGACCGTAGCGTGTTCGAGTGCATCGATTAGCGGGATATCGGGTTGTACGGCGAAGAGGTGGTGGTCGACGTGGTCGCACGGGGCGAAAGGGGTAGAGTTTGTGGTTGCGTTGGTCATCGGTGTAGCTCCCTAGTCATCAAGAGCTGCCACTAGATCGCCGTCAAACGAATGGGTGGCAACTGTGCGCAGGTTGACGGACCGGTCTAAGGTACCCGGCGCACTCGAAAGTGCCCCGCGCACAGTCACCATTAAGCTTTGTGTCGAGCACACGAGTACACGAGCAAAGTTGGAAGACAATGCGCACCTTAAAACAGCCGAGCCGTCAAACCCGATCACGAATGAGTCGTGACAGGCGCGAGGATAGGGAGTGAGGGCAGGGCAGTCAACCGGCGAAAAGTCTGAAACCCGGACTGTGCTTGTAGGTATGTTCCGAACTGACAACAATGCGAGATCTGATGCGAGGATCATGTACCATTCGCGATTCTTGATGTTTAAAGGAGAGAAATCATGGCAGGAAAGCCAGTAGCGTGACTTGGAGACCCAGGCAGTCACGGCGGAAACATCACGACTGGCTCAAGCCCTATTTTTATTAATACTCTTCCGGTGGCCCTGGTAGGGGACGTCTACTCCTGTCCCATTCATGGCAGCAATCCGATAACGACGGGAGCCCCTCACGTTTTTGGGCTCGGTAAGGATGTGGCGCACGTTGGATCGCTAACCGCTTGTGGGGCCACCATCACAGCCGGTTCCCCCGATACATTTGTGGGTAATTCTGGTTCAAGCGGTGCTAGCAGCTTTTTCTCTCAATTCTTGAAAGAAAAAACCTTCGTTGAGTTTCAACTGCTCAACGAGAGAGAGGAACCAATTGCCAACGAGGAATATGTACTGACACTTCCTGACGGCGCCGTCATCACTGGCGTTCTTGATGGCAACGGGTTTGTGCACGTAGCGAACGTCCCCAGGGGAAGTTGCAGCATAAAATTCCCAAAACTTGAAGATACGGAACATCTTTAATGGTTCAGCCTACTAAAACGTCAAGTACAAAACAGGCAGCAAAAGACACGGGAGCTTCAGGCAAAACCACAAAAACTAATACATTAGTAGTGTCTGGCGCCTATATGGAGATACTGATCGGCGGTCCATATACCCATAATGGAGTTGATCAACCCTTCGGACATGCGGCCATTCATGTTGTGGTGGGCAACAAAAATATCACATATGACTTTGGCCGGTACGGAGATGTTTGGGGGCCTTTTGATAGTGAAGGCGAGGCTGTTTTAAACGTGTGGTCAAACTTCAAGGCTTATGTGGCTTCAGAGAAGAGCCTTGGTCGAACAACTACAGGTTTCGTCTATTTTTTGGAGAATTCAAAGGCAGAAGCCGTAATTGCTCACTATGATCAGTTGGTGTCAACAAAAGTAAAGATCAAAAAACAACCGATAACTACGTACGGTATTTGCTACCCGGTTCTTATCTTCCAACAACTAACAATTGCACGACTGTTTCACTGGAAGGGGCAAAGGTCACAGGAAAGAAGATCGTATCGGAACCTTCCAAGTATATGGAATTGAGAGGGCTTTCATGGGAAAAGAAAATAGCATCCAAAACTCAAGCGAGGACTGCGGACGGAATTTTCATGCCTATGGATGTTCAAGCGATGCTAGAGGGGAACACGGAGGCGCGCTATGACAAGAAAAATGTCTATTAGTAATAGAACGGGCCTTTGGCTAGTTGCAGTACTGCTGCTTAATGTGGTTTTTTTGGCATGCGTTTTGTTTAATGATTCATCGAGGGCTCAAAGTATGAAAATGATCAAAACTAAAGAACCGATGCTGATTGAAGGTCCTGAAGGTGATGAAAACTACTACGTGCTACCGACCGGTGTAACTCTTTACTACGACAAGAGCTTCCCTGAAGGACATGATCGCTACATTGTCTACTTCAATCATAAGGGTGTAATCGCTCATGAAGAGGTCCCGATGAAGCCAGAGTACAAGGGGAGCTTTGTTTCGCCTCTTTGGATGTCAAATGTTGATGCAGATGCACTAAAGAAGATGTTTAAGCGCTTTCCTCTATCCAAGGAAGACGTCGCTGCTGCCATAAAGGCCAATGGAATTACCAAGGACGATTTGGCTGACATCATCCGATCCATGCCGGATTAATCACGTTCCTGGGGCGCAGGCCATATCTGGCACTGAGAAACCTGTGGGAGCGAGCTTGCTCGCGATTGCGGAGTGTCAGGCGACATCAATGCTGGCTGTGCCGACGCCTTCGCGGGCAAGCCTCGCTCCTACAGGGATTGCATTTATCAGTGACAACTCGGGCATTTCAGGGCCTGTCCCAATACGGCACAGCCCCGAAACACTCCACATAGAAATCAATCACCGTCCTGACCTTCACCGATAGCCTTCGGCTACCTGGCCACAACACCGCAATCTGTTGCGGTTCAAGGCTGTTGGATACTTGATACTCCTCAAGCACCGGCACCAGCGTCCCCGCGCGCACGGCTTCGCCGATCAGCCATGACGGAAACATCACCAGCCCCAGCCCCTGTTCGGCGGCTTGGGTCAGGGTGTCGGCGTGGTTGCCGGTGATCGGTCCTTTGACCGAGTAGGGCGTCCAATCCTGCTGATCCCGCCGGAAAAACCAGCGTTGCAAGCCGGCCACGCCTTTGTAGGCCAGGCAATGATGGGCGGCGAGGTCTTCCGGGTGTTGCGGGACGCCGTGGCGTTTTAAGTACGCCGGGCTCGCTGCGACTTGAAACCGATGCGGCGCCAGAATCCGCGCTTGCATGCTTGAATCGTGCAGCGGGCCGATACGGAACAACAGGTCGGCGCCTTCCTGCAACGGGTCGACGTAGCTGTCAGTCTGCTGGATATCCAGTTGCAGCTTCGGGTAGCGCTCGCAGAGTTGCCCCAGCCACGGCGTCAGGTGCCGCTGGCCAAACACCACCGGGGCGTTGATCCGCACCAGGCCGCTGGGTTCGCTTTGCTGTTCTTGCAGGGCTTGTTCGGCTTCTTCCAGTTGCACAAGCACCAGCCGCGCGTGATGCCCGAGCATGCGCCCGGCTTCGGTCGGCGTGACGGCGCGGGTGTGGCGGTAAAGCAATTGCTGGTTCAGGGCGTGTTCCATCAACTGGATTTGCCGAGAAATCGAAGAGGGCGCCAAGCCCTCACGGCGGGCGACTTCGGAAAAGCTGCCGTGGTCGAGCACCGCGACGAATAGCCGAAGTGCCTTGAATCCCAGCTCGTTGAGGCCGTGCATGGTGAGTCCTGCTGTGCGAGTTGCGCAAAAGTGTTGTCAGGATGCTCCCATTTATCGCAAAGGATCGCCAGCCGATAATGCGCGCCACTGAAAATCCTGAGAGTGGGCTTTTGTGGCGAGGGAGCTTGCTCCCGCTTGAGTGCGCAGCGCTCACAGAAATGTGGGGCCGCTGCGCAGCCCAGCGGGAGCAAGCTCCCTCGCCACAGGTTCAGGTCGAATCCACTCTCGCAGGATGCGCGCCCTAACTAATTGGTAGGTTCTCTCTATGCAATCTCCTTCAATCGACAACGCTGCTGTTGTCGCAACACCAACTACCAAACCCGGACTACGCCTATTGCTATTGCCGCTGGTCATCCTGGCCGGCATGGGCCTGTCCGTGGAGGCCGGGTTACTCGGGCCGCTCGGCGTTCAGGTCGGGCACTTGTGGGCGACGTTGAGCATCTTCGGCGTCGGCTCGGCGATTCTGTTCCTGTTGCTGCTGTTCAGCGGCCCGCAACAGGGGCCGGCGCTGAACACGTTGCCGCAGTGGCAGTTGATCGGCGGTTTTCTCGGCCCGATCTATGTGGTGGTGCTGACCCTGGCCACACCGCACATCGGCATTGCCATGACGATGATTGCGATCCTCTCCGGGCAGGTCGGCAAGAGCGTGTTGATCGACCACTTCGGCTGGTTCGGCGCCACGCGTAAAAAGGTCAACGGCGAACGTTGGCTGGCGTTGCTGCTGATTGTCGCGGCACTTGTTTTGATCGCTCGGGGTTGATGATGAATCTGGTTATTTTGTTGGCGGTGGTGGTGGCGGCTGGTGCGGTGCTGAGTGTTCAGGCAGCGATCAACGGGCGCCTGGGGGAAACGGTCGGTGTGTTGCGCAGCAGTTTGCTGACCTTTGCGGTCGGCGCGGTGGTTACCGGGTTGCTCATCCTGTTTTTCGAACCTGCGCATGCCGTTAGCTTGCTGGACGTGCCGAAATGGCAGCTCAGCGGGGCGCTGTTTGGCGTGGTGTACATGATGGTCATGGTGGGCGCAGTGCCGCGGGTTGGCACGGCGGTGGCGACGGTGGCGGTGATCGTCGGGCAACTGGGCATGGGCATGTTGATCGATAACTTCGGCTGGCTCGGCAACCCGGCGATCGAGTTGTCCGGGAGCCGGATGCTGGCGATGGTGTGCCTGGCGCTGGCGCTGGTGTTTATGTATCGCAGCAGCACCCGAAGCGCATAACGCGGTCCATTGTAGGAGCTGCCGAGTGAAACGAGGCTGCGATCTTTTGATGTTGATTTTCAAGATCAAGATCAAAAGATCGCAGCCTCGTTTCACTCGGCAGCTCCTACACTTGTGAAACGGGTGCGCATCCGTCGCACCGGACGACCATAAAAATGGAGTCAGGCTCATGATCAACAGTGAAAGTACCTGCGACTGCCCCAAATGCTCCTGCAAGCTAGGCGATCATCCGATCGCGCGCCACGGTAAGCACTATTGCTGCGAAGGCTGCGCCAAGCATCATGAACACGGTGAAGCGTGTACCAGCAAAGGCTGCAAATGCGCCAAAAGCTGATCGCAGTTCAAAAAAAGTGGAGCCACCGGGGCTCCACTTTTTGTTTCTGACATTCCCTGTCCTTATGACATTTAGTGCGCCGGTCGCCAAGTAACGTTCTCGACGCCGAATTTCTCTGCCAGCGGTTTGCTGGTCTTCTGCACCTTCTCACGGCCAAAGCGCGGGATGCGTCCCACGCCGGCATCGCAACTCGCCCAGTGCCAGGCCTCCGCGTTGTCCATTTTGTCCAGGCGGATAATGAAAGACTTGGGGGCGCCATGAAGGGTGTATTCAATGACGAAAAGTTTTGCGCTGTTCATAAAGCCCGTATTCCTCCCTGTGGTAATACAAGGATCGTTGGCGCCGATAAAAATTCAGTCGAATTGGCAGACGGTGCCGCTTACTGGCGACAAACCGGGCGCCTCGTTACCATGACGATTCCTCGAATCCCTATGATCCTAGCCCATGGCCCTCGCCGCACCGCCCGACCTGACTGATACCGACGTGCCGGTGCAACCTCTGGCGCGCACTTACCCGCGCGGCTTGTTTATCGAGCCGCACGAGCATGTCTGGGGTCAGTTGTTGTATGCCATGAGCGGCGTGATGTGGGTTGAAACACCGCACGAGGCTCTAGTCGTTCCGCCGCAACGGGCGGTGTGGTTGCCGCCGGGCGTGCCCCATGGGATTCGCGTGGTGTCGGACTTGCAAATGCGCAATATCTACCTGCGACCGGCGTTGGCGGCAACCCTGGATGACAGTGTTCAGGTCATCGAGGTTGGGGGGCTGCTGCGGGAATTGATCGTCGGGCTGGTGGAGCAGGGCGACGACGGTGCGCCGGAGTATTACGAGGCGCTGGTCGGTCTGGCGTTGCTGGAGCTCAAACGGGCCAAACGCTCGATGCTGAAAATCCCGCTGCCGGATGATTCCGACCGGCGTTTACTGAACCTGTGTCAGGCCGTCATGGCCGCGCCGTCCCTGGACATTGCGTTCGAGCAGCACGCCGAAAACGCCGGGGCCAGCGTGCGCACCCTGGCGCGGCTGTTCAAGGACGGCTTGGGCATGGGCTTCGCCGAATGGCGGCGACAGGTGCAACTGGCGACGGCGGTGGCGGAGTTGATCCAGGGTGTGCCGGTCAGTGTCATCGCCCGGGAGTTGGGGTATTCGCCGAGCAGCTTCAGCGACATGTTTCGCCGCGAACTCGGTGTTGCGCCATCGCAATTCATGGCGAGTCGCTGAAGCCGGACTCCGTCCCTGTGGGAGCGAGCCTGCTCGCGAAAGCGGTGTGTCAGCCAACAGGGCTTTCGACTGACACGGCCTCTTCGCGAGCAGGCTCGCTCCCACAGGGGAGTTGCGGTGTTTGGCTGGTCTTTGGCCGATATTCAGAAGCACTTGGCCGACGGGTTTCGTCGCCGTTCTCTAGACTCTGCGCATCCCCCTTATGCCACGGAGTCTGTCATGAACTACTTCATCTCGCTGGGCATCGGCCTGGGCGTTGGTCTGCTTTACGGCGCGCTGGATTTTCGCTCCCCGGCACCGCCAGCCATTGCGCTGGTGGGGCTGTTGGGCATGCTCGCCGGCGAGAAGTTGTGGCCCATGGGTCGGCAATTGCTGGCTGGCTGGATCTCCTGAAAACCCTTAACCCCTTTAACGGAAGCTCCTCATGAAAGCTTTGCAATTCGACAAAACCGGCGACCTCTCGGCCCTGCGCTATGTTGAAGTCCCAACCCCGGTGGCCGGCGCCGATGAAGTGCTGGTGCAGATCAAGGCCGCCGGCCTCAACCCCAGCGACGTGAAGAACGTGCTGGGGCGTTTTCCCTACACCACGTTGCCACGGATTCCCGGTCGGGATTTCGCAGGCGTCGTGGTGGAAGGCCCGCAGGCGCTGATCGGTCAGGAAGTCTGGGGCACCGGTCGTGAACTGGGCTTTTTCGCCGACGGTTCCCACGCGCAATTCGTCAAATTGCCGGCCAATGGCGTGGCGCTGAAACCGACTCACTTGAGCTTCTCCCAAGCCGCCAGCCTCGGTGTGCCGTACACCACGGCGTGGGATGCGCTGGAGCGCAGTCTGGTAACCGCGGGTACGCGTTTGTTGGTGATTGGTGGCGGGGCGGTCGGCAGCGCGGCGCTGGCGTTGGCCAAAGTCCGTGGTGCCAAGGTGTTGGCGGCGGCGCGGCGGGTAGAGCAGGTCAAGGAATTGCAGGCTCAGGGTTATCAGACCCTGCAACTGGACAAGCCCGAAGACCTCGGCGCTCAGGTGAATGCGGTGTACGCCGGTGGCGCGGACGTGATCTTCGACACCACGGGTTTCTGGCTACCGGCTTCAGTCCCGGCGCTGGCGGCGTTCGGTCGCATCGCGATCATTGCCGCGCCGGTCGACGGTCACGTGCAATTGCCGGCGCTGGCGTTGTATCGCAAGGGTGGTTCGGTGGTCGGGATCAACTCGCTGCTCTACGGCGTGCAGGCGTGTGCGGCGATGCTGGATCAGTTCGGCACGTTCTTCGATCAGGGGTTGTTGCCGTTGCCGGAAGGGTTGGTTGAGTCGCCGTTGGCGCAAGGGCTGGAGCGCTATGCCGAGGTGAATCAAGGCAGTGGTGACAAAGTGATTTTGTTGCCATAACCGATATCGATGTTGTATGTCCTGACCCCATCGCGAGCAGGCTCGCTCCCACAGGGTTCTGTGTCGATCACATATAACGTGAACAATGCAAATCACCTGTGGGAGCGAGCTTGCTCGCGATCGCGTCGTTGAGCCGGACTCAGGCTTCGGGAACACCTTTCTCCCAAGCCGACCAGTTCTTCAAAATCTCCTGCACCAGCGGATTTCCGGTGCGGTACAGATTCTCAAGCGCCGGCACAAACCCGCCCTGATCTGCATATTTGAGCAGGTTATCCACCTCGCTCTGCCCCGGCGCCGGCCGGTCGAAGTCGGAACCGGCGCGCACCACTGCCAGACGCTGCACATCCACCAAACCTTCACGGCTGGCCCGCAGCAGCGCTTCGTAGGTGGAGTTGTCTTCCTGTTGGGTCGTGCAGTACTCGCCTTTATTATCCGTGAGCAACTTGGTCCAGACTTCGGCCCGCTCGCTCAAACGCGTCCCGGAAAACCAGGTATTGCCCGCCGCCGTATCGCACTTGGTCACCACGGGCGCCTGATTGGCCGGGGCCGACGGGTATTTCAAACGCCACGCAGCCGATTCCTTGCTCTCGCTCAGCTCGACTTTATGCGACAGGGCAAACGCCTTGGCCTGCAACTTCGGGTTGAGCTCGAAGACTTCGGTCTTGTAGTCCAGCGGCGGTTTTTCGTTCGGGCCTTTGGTGTTGATGCCGATGTAACCGGTCGGCCAGTCTTTCGGTACATCCCTAGAATCGATTTCCCACTGGGTTCCGAATTCCACCAGGTAATGCGCCCAGGCAGCGGTGCCGATGGTCCCGTGTTTCGGGCTGATGCCGGCAATCCCGGCGATCAGGAAGTAGCTTTTACGCAGGTCGAACTTCGGCGACAGCGCCAGGGCCAGGGTCGACGCGGCGGCGTTGGTTTGCCCCATGCCGGTGACCATCAGGCACACCTGCTGGGTGTTGCAGCGAATACTCGGGTACTCGGCGGACAGGCC
Organism: Pseudomonas sp. ASL4; assembly: GCF_056680395.1. Classification (NCBI taxonomy): domain Bacteria; kingdom Pseudomonadati; phylum Pseudomonadota; class Gammaproteobacteria; order Pseudomonadales; family Pseudomonadaceae; genus Pseudomonas; species Pseudomonas sp. ASL4. Next base: position 3,196,467 of record NZ_CM155280.1, read on the forward strand.
CGGTACGCGAACTTCCTGCTTGAGTTCCAGGCGCTCGATCCAGTTCTGTGCCTCGGGGGCGAACATGGTGATTAGCATCACTTTTGGCTGGATCGGTGCTTCATTTGCCCACGCGGTGGAAGCGAGCAGGGTGCCGCAGGCCAGCGCCACGGACAGGGAAAGACGCGTCATTGCTTTCATACAACCTCCAGATTCTTAAAACTGATAACCGATGCCAGCGTAGTAACCCCAGCCGTTGGAACGGGCACGGAAGTCGCCATCACCGAAATTCAACACGCTGCCATCCTCCCAGTTGCCACCGTTGTGGAAGTAACGGCCGACCAGGGTGAAGCGCAGGTGGGTAAACGAGTAGAGCAAGACGTTGGTGGCCACGGTGGCGTTGGTGGTGCGGGCCGGGTTGTCTTTGTGCAAGTCGGAGCCGAAGTCGAAGTTGGTGAAACCAATGTAGGTCAGCGACGCGCCATTGCTGTAGCTATCGATGGGCACGATGTATTTCAGCTGGGCGCGGTAGCCGTCCCAGGAATACTCGTTGCTGGCGCCGTAGTTTTCCCATTGATAGCGACCGTAGAAGTTGGCCGACAGGTTGACCCGCGAGTGGGTGTCGATGTCGGTGCCCAGGCCGCTGTACAAGGTGTTGGCGCGGTTGGCGGTGCTGCTGCCGTGGTCGTAGATCCAGTCGAACGCCACATACCATTCCTTGAACGGCCCGACGGCCAGGCTGCGGCCGGCCAGGTAGTCGATGGAGATTCGCGGTTCGTGCTCCATGAACAGCGGCGAGCCGTGGTCCCACGCGCCTTTGTCATGGCTGTTGCCGATGTCGAAGATTTTCGGGATATCGACGTAGCCGTACAACTCGAACGGCCCCTTGCGCCCGAAATACTCGTATTCCAGATACACATCGTCAGACGGTTGCGGGCCGAAGCTGATGTCCTTGCTGCCGATGACGGTCAAGTCCTGGTTGAACCAGTCCGACAGGTACGCGCCTTTTTTTGGCGGGCTGGCCTCGGTGCTGAGGGTTTCGCCCTGAGCGGATTCTTCGGGGAGGGCGGGTTGCGCCAAAACAGTGCTGCTGAGTAGTCCTGTAACGCTGGCCAGCGCCAAAGAAACAGCAAATGTGCGCGAGCAAGTCACGCGGCTGGACGTGCGGTGCATTAAAAGTCCCTTTTCGTGCAGATCGAAGGCCCGATTTTTCGGGCTTGCGCGGTTAGGTTGCGAAAAAGCCGTTATCGGCGACTCGCAAACGTTTGCACAACCCATACCAATTGTTTCAATTGCATGAAAAACCGAAGAAATAGCCGGTTTTACTGTCCTTTCGATCAAGTATTCAAAGCGCCATCCAACACAAATCCCTTGTGGGAGCGGGCTTGCTCGCGAAGGCGGTCTACCAGTCAACCGATGTGCTGAATGTTATGCCGCATTCGCGAGCAAGCCCGCTCCCACAATGAACTCGTGCACCAAAGTATTAATGCTAATTAACCCGCGTAGAGATGTGCCCCATCGCTGTGCGTCGACTAGCTTGTGTCGGGAATGAAACGGTTTTTTACACCGTCGCAGTCTTGATTCGCGTGTCGTTGGATTCACGGCCAGGGTGGCCGCTGTAGCACGCCCTTCAAGGAAGAATGGTTAACCACGTAAAGGAATTGCCCGTGGACTTGAGCTCCGTTATCGCCCCGATTTTGCGTGTTTCCCCTCTTTCTCACGCTGTTCGTCTCGCTATCGTCGGTGCGGTTGTCGGCCTCGTCAGCCCACAAGCGTTGGCGGCCTGTTCGCCGGCCAGCCCGACAGCGGGCGCCACGGTGACCTGTACCGGTGTGCCGTCGTTGCCGCTGTTCCTCAACACATTTGCCAGTGCGGTGAACAACCTGACGGTCAACGTCAACTCGGGCGCGCAGATGAACGCGACGCTGGGCGGACAGTCGCTCAACCTCACCGGTAACAACCTCACCTTCAACAACTCCGGGACGATCGACCCGGCTTTGCTGGGGGCGGTGACTGGTCTGGGTACCGCCTTGATGATAGGCAACGGCAGCGCCTCGACAGTGAATATCAACAACACGTTGACCGGGATCATGCGCGGCACCGGCGACTTGCTGGGCGTGAACCTGACGACTATCGCCGGCATGGCGATGGACGTGGTCAACGGCGCTGGCGGCGTCACCAACATCACCAACAACGGCACCCTCGGCTCCACCGCGTTGCTGAACCTGACGCTGTTCGCCGCCGACACGCCGATCGTGGCCGTGCAGGGCGGATCGCAGATCAACATGGTCAACAATGGCACGTTAACCGGGCGAGTAGCGTTCGAAACCTCGTCCACCGGCAACACCTTCATCAACACCGGGGCCATCAGCGGCGGCGTGTCGATGGGCGTCGCCAGCAACAACACCTTTACCGCGGTCACCGGTTCGACCATCACCAACGGTGGCGGCGCGGGGCTCAGCCTCGGCGGATTGATCGGCGTTAACCTGACCTTCGCACCCACCGGGCAAATCGATGGCGGGGCCGGGGGCAACAACTCGTTGATCCTGCAAAACACCATCGGTGTCGGCGGTGGCACCAGCGGCGCCGGCACGGCGTCCAGCGCCAACTACGTCAACTTCAATAACCTGACGGTCAACAGCGGCACCTGGGTCCTGCAAGGTCCGCTCGTCAGCGGCAGCGCCACCCTCAACGGTGGCGTCGCGTCGTTCAACAACGCCCAGTCGTTTGGCACCGGGGTGCTGACCTCCAATGGCGGGACGATCCAGGCCAGCAACGCCGGTTTGACCCTCAATAACCTGGTCACCCTGGGCAGCGGTGGCCTCACCGTTCAGGGCAGCAACGGTATGACCCTGGGCGGGGTGATTTCCGGAACGGGCGGTTTGACCAAGGCCGGCACCGGGCAGTTGAGTATCAGTGGCACCAACACCTACACCGGCAACACCACCATCAATGGTGGCTCTGTTCAGGTACTCAATAACCAGGCCTTCAGCAGCGGCAGCGTGACGTTCGCCGGGTCGGCGTCGCTGTCTGCGCCGGGCACGATCAACCTGAACAACCTCATCACCATTAACGGCGCCATGACCGCCACCGGCGCCGGCTCCCTAACCCTGGGCGGCGTGATCAACGGTGCGGGTGGGCTCAGCAAGAGCGGCAGCGGCACTCTGACTATCAACGGCAACAACACCGCCTTCAGTGGCCCCATCAACCTGAATACCGGCACCCTGGTGCTGGGCAACAGCAATGCGCTGGGCACGGGCGTCATGAACGTCAATGGCGGCGCAAACCTCGATAGCAGCACCAATGTCACCCTGAACAACGCTGTAATCCTCAACGCCAACCTGACTAACGTCGGCACCAATAACCTGACCCTTGCCGGGGCGATATCGGGTGTGGGCGGGATCACCAAGAACGGCGCGTCGACCCTGACGGTGACCGGTAACAACAGCCAGAGCGGGCCAACCACGCTCAATGCTGGCACGCTGCTGGTGGGCAACAACAATGCGCTGGGCACTGGCGCGCTGAATACCGCAGCCAGCACCACCTTGGATGCCACCACGGCCGTGACCCTGAACAACTCGGTGTTTATGGCTGCCGATTTGACCATTGGCGGCACCCAGGCACTTGGCCTGACGGGCGTGATCAACGGCGCCGCCGGGATCATCAAGAACGGTACGGCGGCGCTGACCCTCGGCGGTGTCAACACCTACACCGGCAACACCTCGCTCAACGCAGGCTCGCTGATTGTCGGCTCCAACACCGCGCTTGGCGTTGGCGGCACGTTGAACACGGCTGACGGCACCACGCTGGATGCCAGCACCGGGGTGACCCTGATCAATGCAGTGAACGCCACCGGCAACCTGAATATCGGCGGCACTGCCGACCTGACCCTCGGCGGCGTGGTGGGCGGCAGCGGCGGCCTGACCAAAAACGGCGCGGCCAACCTGATTCTCAATGGCGCCAACACCTTCCTCGGTGGCACCACGTTGAACGCGGGTGGCCTGACTGTCGGCAACGCGAACGCTTTGAGCAGCGGCGCGTTGACCGTGGCCGGTGCCTCTACGCTGGACAGCAGCACCGGCGTCGCCATCGCCAATGACATTGCTGTGAACGCCGACCTGAGCATCGGTGGCAGTAACGCCCTGACCCTCGACGGCGTGGTCAGCGGCACCAACCAATTGATCAAGAACGGCGCGGCCGACCTGACCCTTAATGGCGTCAATACCTTCCAGGGCGGCACCACCCTCAATGCCGGCGGCCTGGTCATCGGCAACAGCGCGGCGCTGGGCACCGGCGCGCTGACCGTGGCCGGCGCCAGCAGCCTCAACAGCACGGGCGCGGTGACCCTGAGCAATGCGATCAACCTCAACGCCAACCTCAGCGCTGGCGGGGCCAATCCGCTGACCCTCAACGGGCTGATTAGCGGTGCGGGTGGCCTGATCAAGACCGGCCCCTCGGTCCTGACCATCAACGGCAACAACACCTATCAAGGCATCACGGCGCTGAACGCCGGGACGCTGATTATCGGTTCCAACACCGCGCTGGGCACTGGCGCATTGGACGCGTCCAATGGCACCACACTGGATGCCAACACCGCCGTCACGCTGGCCAACGCTGTCAACCTCGGCGGCAGCGTGACCGTCTCCGGCAGCAACGCGCTGACTCTGGGCGGCAACGTCGGTGGCACCGGCAGCCTGATCAAGAACGGCGCGGCCGACTTGACCCTCAACGGCACTAACAACTATCAGGGTGGCACCACGCTCAACGCCGGCAAGATTATTGTCGGTGCCAACAATGCTTTGGGCAGCGGTGTCTTGACCACGGCGGCCAACACCAGCCTGGACGCCAGTACGGCCGTCAGTCTGAACAACCAAGTGAGCATGACCGGCCCGCTGACCATCGGCGGTACGGCGGACCTGACCCTGGGCGGTGCGATCAGCGGCAACGGCAATCTGGTGAAAAACGGCACGGCCAACCTGACGCTCAACGGCGCCAACACCTTCGTCGACGGCGCCACGCTGAATGCCGGTACGCTGACTGTCGGCAGTAACTCGGCCCTCGGCACTGGCAGTTTGACGGTGGGCGGTGCGGCGACCCTGGACAGCAACGCTGCCGTGACGCTGGCCAACGACATTGCCCTGAACGCCAACTTGACCGTCGGCGGTACTCAAGACTTGACCCTCGGTGGCGTGGTCAGCGGCACCAACCAACTGATCAAAAACGGTGCGGCCAACCTGACCCTCAATGGTGTCAACACCTACCAGGGCGGCACGACCCTGGACGCCGGCACCCTGACTCTGGGCAATGCGGCGGCGCTCGGCACTGGCGCACTGACCGTGGCGGGCACCTCAACCCTCGACAACAGCGCCGCTTTCACCTTGGCCAACGCCCTGACGCTGAACGCGGACTTGAGCGTGGCGGGCAACAACAATCTGACCCTGAACGGCGTGATCGGTGGTGCCGGTGCGCTGAACAAAAACGGCCTGGCCGACTTGACCCTCGGCGGCAACAACACCTTTACCGGTCCCTTGAACATCCTTTCCGGCAGCGTCACTACCGCCAGCACCGGGGCATTGGGCAACACCTCCGGCGCGAACATCAGCGCCGGCGCCAGCCTTAATCTGGGCAGCGATGCCAGCATCGCGGGCCTCAGCGGCAGCGGTGGTGTGCTGATCGGCACGGGCAGCACCTTGTCGGTGGGGGGCGTCAGTACCACCAGCACCTTCGACGGTGGCCTGAGCGGCGGTGGTGGCTTGACCAAAGTCGGCACCGGCACCCTCAACCTCACCGGTATCAATGGCATCACCGGTGACACGTTGGTCAACGGCGGCACCCTGAACCTCAGCGGCTCGCTGGGCAGTTCCAACGTTGACGTCGGCAGTGGCGCGACCCTGACCGGCACCGGTTCGGTGCTGGGCGCATTAAGCGTGGCCAACGGCGGTCACCTGGGCCTGAGCAGCGGCAACACCTTGTCTGCCGGCTCGCTGGTCATGGGCAGTGGCGCCAACATGGACGTCGCCCTCGGCGCGCCCTCCACCAACTCACTGCTGAACGTCGGCGGCAACCTGACCCTCGACGGTAACCTGAATGTCAGCGATGCCGGCGGCTTCGGCGTCGGCGTTTATCGCTTGATCAACTACACCGGCAGCCTGACGGACCTGGGCCTGAACGTGGCCAGTGTGCCCGTCGGTTTCGGCCTCGGCGATCTGGTCGTGCAAACCTCGGTGGGCAATCAGGTCAACGTGTTGGTGTCGGCACCTAATGCCAATATCCGCTTCTGGGACGGTAGCCAGACAATCGCCAACGGCGTGGTGGATGGCGGCACTGGCACCTGGACGGCGGGCGGCACCAACTGGACCTCGGTCAACGGCACGCTCAATCAACCCTGGGCCGGTGACTTCGGTGTGTTCCAGGGCACGGCGGGTACGGTCACGGTGGCTGGCGCGCAACTGTTCACCGGGCTGCAATTCGTCACCGATGGCTACAACGTCGTGGCCGGCAGCGCTGGGCAATTGACCGCGGTTAACGGCACGGGCGGCAACACGGCGATCCGGGTCGATCCGGGTTCCACCGCGACCATTGGCGTCGGCATCGACGGCAGCGGCACCCTGGCCAAACTCGACAGCGGCACCCTGGTACTCAACGGCGCCAATAGTTACACCGGCGGCACGCTGCTCAATGGCGGCACGCTTGTGCTCGGCAACAACACGGCGCTGGGCACTGGTCTGCTGACGGCAGCCTCGGGCACCACCCTGGACAGCAACACTGCCGTCACCCTTGGCAATGCGGTCAGTCTGGCCGGTAACCTGAATGTCGGCGGTTCCAATGCACTGACCCTCAACGGGGCAGTCGGTGGTGCGGGCGGCTTGATCAAGGCTGGCGCGGCCAACCTGACCCTCGGTGGCAACAATAGCTTCCTCGGTCCGGTCGCGTTGAATGCGGGCGGCTTGATTCTGGCCTCCAACTCGGCGCTCGGCACTGGCGCGCTGAATGCCGCCAACGGCACCACCTTGGACGCCGCGTCTGCGGTGACCGTCAACAATGTGGTGAACCTGGCCGGTAACCTCGGCATCGGTGGCACCGCTGACCTGACCCTCGGCGGCGCCGTCAACGGCGCTGGCAGCCTGAGCAAAAACGGTGCGGCCAACCTGACCCTCAATGGTGCCAATGGCTTCCTTGGCGGCGTTACCTTGAACGCCGGGACCCTGACCGTCGGCAATGCCTCAGGCCTGGGTCTCGGTAACCTGACGGTTGCCGGGGCTTCGACACTGGACAACAACACGGCGCTGAGCCTGGCCAATAACATTGGCCTGAACGCCACCGTCGCGGTGGGCGGGAGCAATGACCTGACCCTCGGCGGTGTGATCAGCGGCGCGGGCGGCCTGAGCAAAAATGGCGCGGCCAACCTGACCCTCAACGGTGTCAACACCTTGCAGGGTGACACCACCCTGAATGCCGGCACCCTGACCCTCGGCAACGCCGCGGCGCTGGGCACTGGCGCGTTGACCGTCGCCGGTGCTTCGACACTGGACAGCAGCTCGCCGCTCAGCCTGGCCAACAACGTCAACGTCAATGCGGCGTTGAACGTGGCTGGCAGCAATAACCTGACCCTGGCCGGTGTCGTTGCCGGGGCTGGAACCCTGAACAAAAATGGCGCGGCGGACCTGTCCCTCAGCGGCAACAACACCTTCAGCGGCACCTTCAATGTGCTGGGCGGCAGCCTGAGCACCCTCAGTGCCGGGGCCTTGGGCAACAACGCCGGGGTCAATCTGGGAGCAGCGACCCAGCTCAATCTCGGTGCATCCGGCAGCCTCGCGAGCCTGACGGGCAGCGGCACGGCGCTGGTCGGTGCCGGCAACACACTGAGCATCGGCGGCAACAATGCCAGCAGCACCTTTGACGGTGTCCTCAGCGGCAGCGGTCTGCTGGACAAACTCGGCAGCGGCACCTTCAACCTCACCGGCAGCAACACCCTGACCGGTGACACCAGCATCAACGGTGGCACCTTGAATGTCAGCGGCTCGCTGGCCAGTGCCAACGTCGCGGTCAATAACGGCGGGACCCTCGCCGGCAGTGGCAGCCTCACGGGCGCCGTGAATGTCGCCGATGGCGGTCACGTTGCACTGGCCACCGGCAGCACCTTGTCGGTGGGTTCGCTGGCCTTGAGTGGTAACTCCAACCTCGACGTCGGGCTCGGTGTGCCGGTGTCTGGTGGCGGCAATGCGCTGATCAATGTCGGCGGCAACCTGACCCTCGACGGCAACTTGAACGTCAGCGACATCGGCGGTTTTGGCAGCGGTGTGTATCGCATCATCAACTACACCGGCAGCCTGACCGACAACGGTCTGTTGGTCGGTAGCGTGCCGGGCAGCGTAACGCCGGGTGATCTGCAAGTGCAGACTGCCGTGGGCAACCAGGTCAACCTGCTGGTCAGCGCACCGAACGTCACCGTGCAGTTCTGGGACGGTGCGCAACTGGTCGGCAACGGCGCGGTCAATGGCGGCAGTGGCACCTGGGGCAGTGGCACCACCAACTGGACCAATGTCAACGGCACCTTCAATCAGGCGTGGGCCAACAGCTTCGCGGTGTTCCAGGGGACGGCAGGTACCGTCACCGTCAACGGCACGCAAGCCATCACCGGCATGCAATTCGTCACCGACGGCTACACCCTGGCCAATGGCACGGCGGGCGCACTGACACTGGTCAATGGCAGCTTGGGCAATGCGACCGTTCGGGTCGATCCGAACGCCACCGCGACCCTTGGCGTAGCCCTCAATGGCGCCGGCACTCTCGGCAAATACGACACCGGCACCCTGGTGCTCAACGCGGCCAATGGCTATACCGGCGGCACGGCGCTGAACGGCGGCAAACTGGTCGTGGGCAACAATGGCGCGTTGGGCAGCGGTGTATTGACCGCGGCCAATGGCACCGCGCTGGACAGCAACACCACCGTCAGCCTCGCTAACGCAGTGGTGCTGAATGGCGGGCTGAGTGTCGCGGGCAGCAACGCGCTGACCCTCGGCGGCGTCGTCAGCGGCACCGGCAGCCTGATCAAAAACGGTGCCTCAAGCCTGACCCTTAACGGCAGCAACACCTACGCAGGTGGCACGCAGTTGAACGCCGGTTCGTTGGTTCTTGGCAACAACAGCGCTGTAGGCACCGGCGCGCTCGGCGTCGGTGGTAGCGCGCAACTGGACAGCGCAGCTGCTCTGCAATTGGCGAACGCGATCAATCTGACCGGGCAGTTGACCCTGGCCGGCACCCAGAACACCACCCTCAGCGGCGTGATCGCGGGCACCGGCAGTCTGGTGAAAAACGGCAATGGTGCGCTGCTGCTCAGTGGCGCCAATACCTACAGCGGCGGCACCACTCTCAACGGTGGCAGCACCAGCGGTAACACCAGCAGCCTGCAAGGCGCGATCCTCAACAACGCCGCGCTGACCTTCGAGCAAACCAGCAACGGCAGCTACACCGGCAACCTTACCGGCACCGGTACATTGACCAAAAACGGCACCGGCGATTTGCTGCTCACCGGCACCAACGGCCTCACCGGCAACACCAACGTTCAGGCCGGCTCGTTGCTGGTCAACGGCACCCTCAACAGTGCCAACGTGAACGTGGCCAGCGGGGCGAAAATCGGTGGCAGCGGCCAAATCGGCGGCGCAGTGCAACTGGCCAGCGGTGCGACCCTGGTCGGCGGCGGTACTACCACGCCGTTGTCGGTCGGTTCCCTGGCGTTGTCTTCGGGCAGCAACCTGGACTTCAGCCTCGGCTCGGCCACCAGTTCGACCAACGTGGTCAACGTTGCGGGCAACCTGACCCTCGACGGCACGCTGAACGTCAGCAATGCCGGCGTCTTCGGTACAGGCGTCTATCAACTGTTCCGCTACGGCGGCAGCCTGACTGACAATGGCCTGACCTTCGGCACGTTGCCGGGCGGGGTGTTGCCATCGAGCCTGACCCTGCAAACTGCGCTGGCTAATCAGGTCAACCTGTTGGTGCAAGGTGCTCCGGGTTCAGTGCAGTTCTGGAATGGTAGTAAAACCAACGCCGACGGCACGATTAGCGGCGGCAGCGGCATCTGGGGGCCGAGCACTAACTGGACTGATGCGAGCGGCACCGCGAGCCAGGATTCGACCCATCAGTTCGCCGTATTTGGCGGGCAGGGCGGAACCGTGACCGTGGTCGGCAATCAGGGCTTCACCGGGTTGCAGGTCCTGGACAACGGTTACAGTCTGGTTCCGGGCACGGGCGGCAGCCTGACGCCGGTCAACGCGGCCAATGGCAGCCTGGCTGCGGTGCGGATCAACTCGGGCGTCACCACGGAAATCTCGGCGCCGTTGGTTGGTACCGGTGGCATTGAAAAGCTCGATTCCGGCACGCTGGTATTGAGCGGAGCCAACACCTACAGCGGCGGCACCACCGTCAGCGGCGGTACGCTGGTGGGTAACACCACCAGCCTGCAAGGGCGTATCTTGAACAACGCCCGCCTGCTGTTTGCGCAGGACACCAGCGGACGTTTCAACGGCGTACTCAGCGGCACGGGTGATTTGGTCAAACAGGGCGCAGGGACGCTGCTCATCGATGGCGTTCAGCCGTTCAGTGGCACCGTTGAAGTGGAGCAAGGCCTGTTGCAGGTCGGTGACGCACCGACGAACTTCGGCGGACAGATTACCGTATCCAATGGCGCTGCCTTGAGCGGTAACGGCAGCGTCGGTTCGGTGGTCAACCATGGTGTCGTGATCTCTGGCGCGAACGGCGACAACCTGCGTGTAGCGGGCAACCTGACCAACGCCCCGGATGGCCTGCTGGCACTGACCGTGAACTCTGCGACCGTCACGCCGTTGGTCGTGGGCGGCACCGCAACCCTGGCCGGTAGCGTGCAAGTCAACAACCTCGCGCCATTTACCGGCAACACGACGTATGCGCTGATCACGGCGGGCGGTGGCGTCAACGGTACGTTCAGTGCCGCAAATCTGCCGGAGACTGTGTTCCTCGACTCGTCGCTGGTGTACCGCGCCAATGAGGTCGACCTGGCCTTGAGCCGCAACCAGACGTCCTTCGCCGATGTCGCGGCCACCGGCAACCAGCGTGGCACGGCCTCTGCCTTGTCCAATAATGGCCCGGCCGGCGCAGCGTTGCAGAACCAGATCGTCAACCTCTCTGCGGCCGGTGCTCGTGCAGCCTTCGACAGCTTGTCCGGGGAAATTCACGCCAGTACCGCCAGTGCGATTCTCGAGGACTCGCGCTACATCCGGGACGCGGTCAACGACCGTATGCGCCAACCGTCCTGCAGTGGGCTTGACGATCCTCGCCGCGCCCTGGCGCCCAGCGACAATCGTCTGACCAGCGGCGGTTGCCACGGTGAAATGGTGGGCTGGATGCGTGCACTCGGTACCTGGGGTGAAATGGATGGCGACAGCAACAGCGCCAAGCTGGATCGTAAACTCAGCGGCTTCATGCTCGGCACCGACAAGCAAATCGATGATCAATGGCGCGCCGGGATGGCCGCCGGTTACACCCGCAGCAGCCTGGATGCCAATGACCGCAACTCCGATGCCACGGTCGACAGCTACCACCTGGCGGCGTACCTCAACTCGCAATTCGACGCCTTGGCCGTGCGCCTGGGTGCCGCTTACAGCTGGCACGACATCGAAACCGAACGCAACGTCAACGTCGGCACCTACAACGATCGGTTGAAGGCGCATTACAACGCTCGCAGCGCCCAGGTCTTCGGCGAAGTGGGTTACGCCATTGATGCGGGCGGTCTCGCGGTCGAGCCGTTCGCCGGTTTGTCCTACGTCAATTACGACAGTGACACCGGCAAAGAAAAAGGCGGGGTAGGGCGGTTGCAGGCTAATTCCAGCCAGGACATCACGTTCTCCACCCTCGGTGTGCGCGTCGGCAAACTGCTGACCTTGGCCAACGGCTCGCAATTGACCCCGCGTGCCGCCCTCGGCTGGCGCCATGCCTACGGCGACACCAAGCCAGACGCCGACCTGACCTTCATCGACGGCGGCGCCTCGTTCAAAACCCAAGGCGTGCCGATTGCCAAGGACAGCGCACTGCTTGAAGCGGGCGTCGACTTCCAGATCACGCCGACCGGCAAGCTGGGGATTGGTTACTCGGGGCAACTGTCGAGCGACAACAGCGACAACGCAATGACCATCAGCTACAGCCTCACCTTCTAAATAGGGTCGAAGCACTTTAGCCGCCCGAAAGGGCGGTTTTTTTTGCACATCAAAAGATCAAAGACCGCCGTTGTGGCGAGGGGGCTCGCCCCCGTTCGGCTGCGCAGCAGTCGTAAAACCGGTGCGTGCGGTGTATCAGAAGAAATGTGGTTGCCGGTTTTAGGGTCGCTTCGCAACCCAACGGGGGCAAGCCCCCTCGCCACAGCACAACCCGCGCTCTGCTAGAATCGGCCCCATTGATCCCACAAGGTGCACCCCATGAGCGAGCCGATTCGTCTGACCCAATACAGCCACGGCGCAGGATGCGGTTGCAAAATCTCCCCGCAGGTTCTGGAGGTGATTCTGGCCGGCAGCGGCGCGCAGAACCTCGATCCCAAGCTCTGGGTCGGCAACGCCTCGCGCGATGACGCGGCGGTGTATGCCATCGACGACGAGCGTGGTGTGGTCTCGACCACTGACTTCTTTATGCCGATCGTCGATGATCCGTTCGACTTCGGCCGCATCGCCGCCACCAATGCCATCAGCGACATCTACGCCATGGGCGGCGATCCGTTGATGGCGATTGCGATCCTCGGTTGGCCGGTCAACGTGCTGGCCCCGGAAATCGCCCGTGAAGTGATTCGCGGCGGGCGTTCGATTTGCGACGAGGCAGGCATTCCACTGGCCGGCGGGCATTCCATCGACGCCCCGGAGCCGATCTTCGGTCTGGCCGTCACCGGGCTGGTGCAAAAGCGCCACATGAAACGCAACGACACCGCCACCGCCGGGTGCCTGTTGTACCTCACAAAACCGTTGGGCATCGGCATCCTCACCACCGCCGAGAAGAAGGGCAAGTTGCGCCACGCCGACATCGGCCTGGCCCGTGACTGGATGTGCACCCTGAACAAACCCGGCAGCCGCTTCGGCAAACTCGACGGCGTGACCGCGATGACCGACGTCACCGGTTTCGGTTTGTTGGGGCACTTGGTGGAGATGGCTGACGGCAGCCAACTCACCGCCCGCATCGAATACGACCGTGTGCCGCGTCTGGCCGGTGTCGAGTATTACCTCGAACAGGGCTGTGTGCCGGGTGGCACGTTGCGCAACTTCGACAGCTACGCCAGCAAACTCGGGCGCTTGCAGGAACTGCACAAACGCGTGCTGTGTGATCCTCAAACCAGCGGTGGGCTGCTGATTGCGGTCACGCCGGAGGGCAACGATCAATTCCTCGCGGTCGCCGCCGAACTGGGCCTGAGCCTTGAGCCGATCGGTGAACTGGTTGAGCGACAGACCAACGCGGTCGAGGTGTTTTGATGTCTATCGACTTCACCGATTACCGCGACATTTTCCTCAACGACCGGCCGATGATGGATGCCCGTGCGCCGGTCGAATTCCTCAAGGGTTCGTTCCCCGGCGTGGTCAATTTGCCGCTGATGAACGACCAAGAGCGGCAACGGATCGGCACCTGTTACAAACAGCATGGCCAGCAAGCGGCTATTACGCTGGGGCATCAGTTGGTGTCTGGCCAGATCAAGGCCGAGCGCATCCAGGCCTGGGCCGAGTTTGCCCGAGCTCATCCGGATGGTTATTTGTATTGTTTTCGCGGCGGCTTGCGCTCGCAGATCGTTCAGCAGTGGCTCAAGGACGAGGCGGGCATCGACTATCCGCGGGTCGGCGGTGGCTATAAGGCGATGCGCACCTTCTTGCTCGACACTGTTGATCAAGCCGTCGCCCAATGCGATTTCGTTCTGCTGGGTGGCATGACTGGCACCGGCAAAACCGAGGTGCTGACGCAGTTGAACAACGGGCTGGACCTGGAAGGCTACGCCAATCACCGGGGTTCAAGCTTCGGCAAACGTGCCACCGGCCAACCCTCCAACATCGACTTTGAAAACCGTCTGGCCGTGGACGTGCTGAAGAAGCGCGCACGGGGTATCGAGCAATTCGTGCTGGAAGACGAGAGCCGGGCGGTCGGCAGTTGTGCCTTGCCGCTGCCGTTGTTTCAGGGCATGCAGCAGTTTCCGATGGTCTGGCTCGAAGACAGCCTAGAGGGGCGCGTTGAGCGGATCTTGCGTGATTACGTAGTGGACCTGTGTGCCGAATTTATCGGCGTACATGGCGAGGAAGGCTTTGCGCTGTTTTCCGAGCGTTTGCTGGAAAGTTTGAATAACGTGCAGAAGCGCTTGGGCGGTGAACGCCATCGACGGATGCTGTTGTTGATGGAAGACGCACTGGCCGAGCAGGCAAGCAGCGGTGCGGTGGACTTGCACCGTGGCTGGATCGAAGGATTGCTGAGCGAGTACTACGACCCGATGTATGCGTTTCAGCGCGAGAAGAAAGGTGCGCGGATCGAGTTTGCCGGGGAGCGGGGGGCGGTGTTGGAGTACCTTCGCGAGCGCAGTGTTCCGCAGGTTTGATATTGTTATTGCCGGCCTCTTCGCGAGCAAGCCCGCTCCCACATTGGATCTGCGCCGTACACAAAATTTGTGTCCAATGAAGATCTACTGTGGGAGCGGGCTTGCTCGCGAAGGCGTCTATACAGGCGCCAAATCTATTAAAGCAATGCAGCCCCGACCAACCCGCTGATCACACCAATCAGCATGGTCATCAGCGCCACGCTCACCAGCACCCGAGCGTTGAAATCCTTGCGCAGCATCAGCAGCGACGGCAGGCTGATGCTCGGCAGCGTCATCAGCAGCGCGACCGCCGGGGCGGTGCCCATGCCCAGGGTCATCATGGTTTGTACGATCGGGATTTCTGCAGCGGTCGGAATCACGAACAGCGTACCGATGATCGCCAGCGGCACCAGCCACAGCAGGCTGTTGGCCATGGCGCCATCGATGTGCGGAAACACCCAGACCCGCACCGCACCCAGTACCAGCACCGCCAGGATGTAGACAGGGATGGTGCTCCAGAACAATTGCCAGATCGTCTTGCCCCAACGGGTCAGGAACGGTTGCGCGTCGGTCTCGCGTGCTTCGACTACTGCCTCGACCGCCGCTTCAGGCAAGGTCTCCGGGCCGGCGATACGCTGCGCCACCATCGACACCCCGAACACCAGTACGATGCCCGCTACCAGCCGCAACGCCGTGAAACCCCAACCGAGCACGAAGCCCATGAACACCAGCGTGGCGGGGTTGAGCACCGGGTTGCCGATCCAGAACGCCAGCGCCGCACCGACTGATACGTTCTGCCGGCGCATGCCGGCAGCCACCGGGGCGGCGCAGCACGAGCACATCATGCCCGGCAGGGCGAACAGGCCGCCGCGCAGGGTCGAGGCGAAACCGGCGCGGCCGAACAGGCGCAGCAGCCAGTCTCGCGGAATCAGCACTTGCAGCAGGGAACCGAGAATGACCGCCAGCACCGCGGCTTTCCAGATCGCCAGGAAATACACCTTGGCGTAGGCCAAGGCGGCGGTCAGAGGATCGGACAGTTGGTCGTTGATGATCGAGGCGCCGATGCTGTGGTTGTCAGCGGCGACGAAGGCCTTGAGGTAGTACGGCGACCACTTGACGTAGTAGAGGCCGACACAGGCGACCAGCAGGAACAGGGCGGGTTTCCACCAGAACGACCAGCCCCGGGCGGGGACTGCTACGGTTGAGAGTGACATGGCGAGGTTCCGGACAATGGGGAGATGCTGGCAATGATAGCCCAGCCCCTTAGTCAACGTGGTCCCGACAGTGCGTGGGACGTAGCGACCTCTTATGTCGGACAGTTCTGCGAGCCGTTATCCAGCCCTTGTTTGTAGACGTGGCTTTCCAGGCTGGCCTTGCCGTTGTGCCAGGTCAGGGTCAGCACGTACAGCGAGTCGTAGTCGCTGGACGCCCAGTCTTCGGTGATGTTCTGTTTCTTGCCGACGGCTTCGCTGGCGACCTTGTTGATCAGTTCGGGCAGGTAGCCGTGGGACCAGGCGGTGTAGATGATCGCGTTGTGGTACTTGTCGTGGACCAACTCATCCGCCAGATCGCTGGTGTCGTTGGCCGAGAAGTTGATGTTCACCGGCAACCCGAGCTTGATCGCGCTGGGGCTGATGGTCATCAGTGGTCGGATGTAACTGTAGGAGTTATCGAGTTCGCCTTCCTCGACATTGCGCGTCGGGTTGGCAGCAAACACATAGTTGGCCTTGCCGAATTTCTCTGGCAGTAGGGTGGACAGCTTGATCGCACGGTTCAATCCCTGGCAATTTAGCTGACCCAGGCCGCCTGCGGGTTTTTCCGCGTGGCGCAGGAACACCAGCGTCTGGGTACCGTCGGCCGGCTGGGCGCGGCTTTCGCTGGACTCCAGCGACAGGAACAGCGCGCTCGCTGCCAACAACGAGGGCAGAACGATAAACGCGCGATGCTTGAAGCGTTGGGCGAATTTCAAAAGGGTCTTCATTCAGTAAAGTGATCTTCAGCGCATTCGATTAAGGCTGACAAACCTTTACACCGTGAGCTCCCAGCGTCGGGTGTTTTCCATGTCGTTGCGCCGGTCCGTCTCCGTAATGGGCAGTGCTCAGAGTCCCCTGAAGCCCTTTGGTTCGATCCCGGCGGGTTCGCCGCACTTTAGCGACAACCTTTGACGGGGTGGCGGAAGGTTATCGACAGGATGTTGCGGATTTATGGACGTTGGCAGATCTATGCACTGAATGGTCCCTGTAGGAGCTGCCGAAGGCTGCGATCTTTTGATCTTGACCTTCAACAATGTCGAACAGATCAAGATCAAAAGATCGCAGCCTTCGGCAGCTCCTACATTATGATCAGCAGCTTCAATGTTTGCGTGGATGCTCCCATGACCGATCTCTCTGCGTTCCCGATTACCGGTAAATGGCCGGCCCAGTACCCTGAGTGGATTCAGCTCTACTCCCTGCCGACCCCCAACGGCGTCAAGGTCTCGATCATGCTCGAAGAGATCGGCTTGCCGTACGAGCCGCACCGCGTGGGCTTCGAGACCAACGATCAGTTGTCACCCGAGTTCATGTCGTTGAACCCCAACAACAAGATCCCGGCGATCATCGACCCTCACGGTCCAGGGGACCAGCCACTGCCGCTGTTCGAGTCCGGGGCGATTCTGATCTACCTCGCCGACAAGAGCGGCCAATTGCTGGCCCAGGAATCGGCGGCGCGCTACGAGACGATTCAGTGGTTGATGTTTCAGATGGGCGGTATCGGGCCGATGTTCGGCCAGGTTGGTTTTTTCAACAAATTCGGCGGCAAGGATTACGAGGACAAACGGCCCCGTGATCGCTACGTCGAGGAAAGCAAACGCCTGCTCAAGGTCCTCGACGAGCGTCTGGAAGGGCGCGACTGGATCATGGGCGAGCGCTACACCATCGCCGACATCGCGACGTTTCCATGGGTGCGCAACCTGATCGGCTTCTATGAGGCCGGCGATTTGGTGGGTATCCAGAACTTCGCCAACGTTACGCGAGTGCTGGAGCGCTTCCTGGCACGGCCGGCGGTAATGCGTGGGCTGGAAATTCCCAAGTAACCCTTTTCAAGACCAGGGACGGCCATGCGCTCATTTCCTTTCAAGCAAGTTGATGTCTTCAGCCGCGTTGCGCTCAAAGGCAACCCTTTGGCGGTGGTGTTCGGCGCTGACGAGCTCAGTGATGAACAAATGGCGGCGTTCGCGACCTGGACCAACCTCAGCGAAACCACGTTCGTGCTCGAACCCCGGGATTCGCGCGCCGACTATCGGGTGCGGATCTTCACCACTCTGTCGGAGCTGCCATTCGCCGGTCATCCGACCTTGGGCACCTGTCACGCCTGGCTTGAAGCCGGCGGCGTACCCAAGGGCGAGGAGATCATTCAGGAGTGCGGCGTCGGTCTGGTGCGCGTTCGCCGGCAAGGCGCGGAGCTGGCGTTCCTCGCGCCGCCGTTGCTGAGAACCGGTCCGCTGGACGTTGACCTGTTAGAACGGGTGCGGCTCGGGCTCGGGCTGGAGAAAGGCTCGATTGTTCGGGCGCAGTGGGTCGATAACGGCGCCGGCTGGCTGGTGGTGATGGTCGAGGATCGGCAGCAGGTGCTCGATTTGCAACCGGATCATTCGCAAATGCTCGGCCTGGCCGTCGGCGTTATCGCACCCTGGCACTCCGAGCGCGATGGCGCTGACGCACAGTTCGAAGTGCGGGCGTTCATCTCCGGCGACGGCATGCCGGAAGACCCGGCCACCGGCAGCCTAAACGCCGGAATCGCCCAATGGCTGCTCGGCGAAGGGCTGGCGCCGGCGTCTTACGTGGTCAGCCAGGGCCTGACCATGGGCCGCGCAGGGCGGATTCAGGTCGATCAGGTGGGCAATGAGATCTGGATCGGCGGCGCGGTGGTGACCTGCATCGACGGGACCCTGAAGCTGTAACAAAACCCGTGGAATCAACACAAATCCACTGTGGGAGCGAGCTTGCTCGCGATAGCGGTCTGTCAGTCGCTTACATTGTGGCTTTGGAACCGTCATCGCGAGCAAGCTCGCTCCCACAGTGATTATTGTCAGGCCTGTAAGGGTCTGTTTCTTCCCTGAGGTTTGTGTCCTGCGCCTGACAGGGCATAAGCTTCACCCCCTTACGACTTTCGTCTTGTCACTGTCTTTCAGGAAAACCCATGTCCAGCCAGTTCCCCGAAGCTCGTCCACGCCGTCTGCGCCGCAATGCGAGCCTGCGCAGTCTGTTCCAGGAAACCGAGTTCAGCCTGAACGATCTGGTGCTGCCGATTTTTGTTGAAGAAGAAATCGACGATTTCGTCCCGATCAAAAGCATGCCCGGTGTGATGCGCATTCCGGAGTCGAAACTGGCCGGGGAGATCGAGCGCTATGCCCGTGCCGGGATCAAATCGGTGATGACCTTCGGCGTGTCCCATCACCTGGACAGCAGTGGCAGCGACACCTGGAACGACAACGGCCTGGTGTCGCGGATGTCGCGTATCGCCAAGGACGCCGTGCCGGAAATGATCGTGATGTCCGACACCTGCTTCTGTGAATACACCGACCACGGCCACTGCGGCGTGGTGCACAACCATGAAGTCGACAACGACAAGACCCTGATCAATCTCGGCAAACAAGCCGTGGCGGCGGCCCGGGCCGGCGCGGACGTGATCGCTCCGTCGGCGGCCATGGACGGCCAGGTCCGGGCCATTCGCCGGGCGCTGGACGAGGCCGGTTTCACCCAGACCGCGATCATGGCGTATTCGACCAAGTTCGCTTCGGCACTCTACGGCCCGTTCCGTGAGGCCGGCGGCAGCGCTTTGAAAGGCGACCGCAAAAGCTACCAGATGAACCCGATGAACCGCCGTGAAGCCGTGCGCGAATCGCTGCTGGACGAACAGGAAGGCGCCGATGCGCTGATGGTCAAACCGGCCGGCGCGTACCTGGACATCATCCGCGACATCCGCGAAGTCTCGCGTCTGCCGCTGTCGGCGTACCAGGTAAGTGGTGAGTACGCGATGATCAAGTTCGCCGCCCAGGCCGGAGCGATTGATGAAGACCGCGTGGTGCGCGAAAGCCTTGGGGCGATCAAGCGGGCGGGGGCGGATTTGATCTTCACCTACTTCGCGATGGATCTGGCCTTGGCCGGGATCTAACGACCACCGCAAACTCCCACAGTTGTTTGATGTTGGACGCAACTCCTGTGAACGACGCAGCCACCTGTGGGAGCGAGCCTGCTCGGGATTGCGGCGGATCAGTCACATTGATGTTGGATATGCTGTCGTTATCGCGAGCAGGCTCACTCCCACATTTGAGATGTGTTGGGTCAGTGGGACCCAAAAAACAACCGTATCCCATGATCCCGGAAATACCGCTCGATCACTTTCGGGTCCGCGCTGTTATCGGCAATCGCCACGTACGTATCCGGCCGCAACAGATAAAAACCGTTGCGCGCCAACCCCGCTGTTTCAAACGCTGGCCGCCAGTCGAACACGTGCAGCGGCAAATGATGCTCGATACACCAGGCGATCATTTCGTCGCTGGTATCGCCGTACACATGCACCTGCCAGGTCGGGTTTTTCAGCGGTTCGTAGTTATCGCCTTCGCCATCGTGCGCCCAGGGCAAGCGGTCACCGCCGTGGACCTGCCCGGTCACGCCTTCGCTCAGCGGCATGCCGCGATAGTTGAGGGTGATCTGCGACACCGTGCGAAACAGGAATTCGCGCGTTGCCGCGAACGAAGCCATTTTCGGGATCAGAAATGGCGCCAGGCGCGTGCGCAGCAGGTCGGCGACTTTGCCCTCGGCGGTGACGAAGCTGAACACCCGGTCGGTGGTGGACACCAGGCGCCGGGCGAAGGCGATGCGTTCGGTTTCGTAGCTATCGAGTAATTTGGAGGTGGCGCCGCCGCTCAGGACTGCGGCGATTTTCCAGGCCAGGTTGATCGCGTCGCCAATCCCGGTGTTCATGCCCTGGCCACCGGCGGGGCTGTGGACGTGGGCGGCGTCGCCGAGTAGAAACGCCCGGCCGCTGCGAAAGAATTCCGCCACCCGATGATGCACCCGGTAGGTCGAGAACCAATTCACCTGTTCGACCTGCACTTTCAGATGCTCGATGGCGTGGCTGCTGACGTCTTCGAATTTCAGGGTTTCGGCATGCTCGGCGCGCTCATCGCGCACAGTGCCGATCAGCCGGGCATGACCTTCGCTGGCCAACGGGAACACTGCGAGAAAGTCCGCTTCATCGAGGTCCACGTGCAGTTCACCGTTGAACGCCGGGCCGCTGGCCTGCACGTCGGCGACGTAGAAAATCTGCTGGTAGGTGCCGCCGGGGAATCCGCTGTCCAGAGTCTTGCGCACAATCGACCGGGCGCCGTCGCAACCCGCGATGTAGCAGGCCTCGCAGGTTTCCTGTCGGCCATCGGGCAGGCGCAACTGCGCGCTGATGCCGTCGCTGGTTTCCTTGAAGTTTTCCAGTTCGGTATTGCGCTCCACGGTGATGCCGAAGGTTTCAAGGCGTTCGATCAGCAGTTGCTCGTGTTCGTCCTGGGGAAAAATTTCCATGAACGCGTAGGGCGTCAGGCCCTCGCCGATGCGGGTCAACGGCAGGCGCGCCACGGCTTCGCCCTTGACCCAGAAATTCGCCGCCGCCACCCGATGGCCGTTTTGCACGATGGTGTCGCTGAGGTCGAGTTGACGATACAACTCAAGGGTCCGGGCCTGGACGGCCAGGGCGCGCGAGGTGGTGCCGGGGGCGAGGGTCTTGTCGATGATGCGCACGCGGATGCCGAGCTTGCTCAGCCACAGCGCCAGCACCAGGCCAGTCGGGCCGGCGCCGATGATCAACACGTCGCTTCGGTTCATGGGGCCATTCTCCGAGGGGTGTGTTGGGCAAGTATGGTTCAGACAGGGCGATCAGGCTGGGTGAATACAAAACCCTTGTGGGAGCGGGCTTGCTCGCGAAGGCGGTGTGTCAGCCAATATCAATGTCGACTGACACTCCCTCTTCGCGAGCAAGCCCGCTCCCACAGGATGTGTGCAGGCCAAATACTTCGGGGGAACAGTCGGACGTGACCACAGTCATAGCCTGCGCCATGCCATTGATCGTATGGTTAACCCGGCTAAACGGATTTGATGGAGCACCATGCACGCCCACCGATTGATCACGAGCCTCGCTGCCTTGCTGGTCCTGGCCGGTTGCGGTACTCAGCGCACCCAGGAAACGCCGCCCCGCAAACCTGCCGAGGTCAAGGCGCAGATCGTGCGCCTGTTGCCGGCCAAGACCGCCGACCGCGAAGGGTGGGCGACGGACATCTACGCAGCGTTTGTCGCCCAGGACATTTCACCGACCACGCAAAACCTTTGCGCGGTCCTGGCCGTCACCGAGCAGGAATCGACCTTCCAGGTAGACCCAACCGTGCCGGGCCTGGGCAAGATCGCCCGGGACGAGATCGATCGCCGCGCCGCCAAGGTGCACATCCCCAGTTTGCTGGTCAGCGCTGCGTTGCAAGTCCGTTCACCGAGCGGCAAAAGCTACAGCGACCGACTCAATGCCGCCCGCAGCGAAAAAGAACTCAGCGCAATCTTCGATGACTTCATCAGCATGGTGCCCATGGGCCGGACCTTGTTCAGTGGGTTCAACCCGGTGCACACCGCCGGGCCGATGCAGGTCAGCGTCGAATTCGCCGAGCAGGAGACACGCCATTATCCCTATCCGGTGACGGGCTCGATTCGCCATGAGGTGTTCAGCCGTCGCGGCGGCATGTACTTCGGCATTGCCCATTTGCTCGGCTACCCGGTGAGCTACAAGCAGCCGCTGTATCGCTTTGCCGATTTCAATGCCGGTTGGTACGCCAGCCGTAATGCGGCATTCCAAAATGCGCTCAGTCGCGCGTCCGGCATCCCGCTGGCGCTGGACGGTGACGTGATCCGCTACGATTCGATCATGCCCGGCACCACGGAACTGGCGGTGCGCACCCTCGGCAAGCAACTGGGCATGCGCAATCCGACGATTCGCGATCAGTTAAATAAGGGCCAAACCCTGGAATTTGAAGACACGGCGCTCTACCGGAAAGTCTTCGCCCTGGCCGAGAAGGCCGAAGGCCGGGCGTTGCCGCGTGCGATGTTGCCGGGGATCGAACTGCACAGCCCGAAGATCACCCGCAAACTCACCACGGCATGGTTTGCCAAGCGGGTTGATGAGCGTTATCAGCGGTGTATGGCGAAGGGGAGTTGATCTTTAACCAATGCCCAGGCACCGCATGAATGTCGGGTTGCCACAGGCATAAAAAACCCGGCTGATAAGGCCGGGCTTTTCGTTGATTGCTGCGTTAAAACCATTCATTGACGGCAATGATGGTTGCGATGCATGGCTGAGTGGCCCGCTCCCACAGGGTTTGTATCGGACCTTTGCTATTGACTCACGGGCGACGACGCACAAACTTGCGCCACAGCCAAACCCACAACATAAACAGCGGGAAGGCCAGGATCAGGAACGGCAGCGCGTAACTGCCTTTCTCCAGCGCATCGACGGCGCCATCGGCGAGGTTGTCCAGCAGATTGCTGAACGCCCGGCTCAGGTGCGACGAGCGACTGCTGGCGCCGGTCGGCTGGAATGACAGCGTGACCCGATTGGTGTCCAGTCGGCGCTGCTGACCAGCGGCGACCTGGGCCAGGGCTTGCAGGTCGTTTTCGATGCCGGCCTGCTCTTTGCTCAGGGCGATCAGGTCGGTGACGCTGATGTCCCGGCGACTGGCCAGTTCGTCCAGGCGTTGCTGCTGAGCCTTGAGCCGTTCCTGGCGGCGGCGGGTGTCATCCACCGCATCGGCGAGGTCTTCGGCAGAAGTGACTCGCTGGCCCATTTCGCCGCCCTCGGCAGCCATCGCCACCAACGGTTCGACGCCAGCGGGGGCGATGCGCAAGGTGATTTCGGCGCGGCCGGCACCTTGCTCGATGCGCAACACGTTACAGGCACCGAAACGTGCGGTTTCGCAGGCCTCGCGGGTGGCCTGTAAGCGCGGCGCGATTTGCGCTTGGGGCAGCAACAGTTGCAATTGGTGCTCATAAGCGAGCATCGCGCCGCCACGTCCCTGTTCACCGGCTAGACTGGCCGATGACGACCGTTCGCTTGGCGAGCAGCCGCTCAGGGCCAGGCAGGCCAGTACAAACCAATAGACGCGAGGCATTGAGGCAGGTTTGCCATCCGGTTGGCGCATGTTCGATCCTTGAGGTGTGCAGCGGGACGTCAGCAGTGCGCCCCGGGAGCGCGCATCTTACCTGCATCATTCGGCCAAATGGCAGCGAACCTGCTCCGTGCCCCATCGTCTACTCACTGATTGTTTGTTCGCCGGGAGGGCGCGACATGTATCAGCTTTACGGACAACAGAACTCCGGCGCGGCGGCGATAGAAGCGGCCCTCGAACTCTGCGCGATCCCTTATCGGTTTATCGATGTCGCCGGTTCCGCAGAGGCGGCCCATGCGCTGGAAAAGCTCAACCCGATGAAGCAGATCCCGACACTGGAGCTGCCTGACGGCAGTGCTCTGACCGAGAGCGCGGCGATCCTCATTCACTTGGGGCTGACTTTTCCCTCGTCGGGCCTGCTGCCGGACAACCCGGCAGAGCGGGATCAGGCCATTCGCGGCCTGGTCTACATCATCTGCAATTGCTATCAGGCCATAGGCCTCATCGACTACCCCGAACGCTGGTTGGCCGAGGCTGACGAATCGTCCAGGGAAAACCTCATGGCCGGCGCTCGTGCGCGATTGCATTGGAGTTGGGAGGTGTTTGCCGATCAGTTTTCCGGTGAGCTGTACCTGGGCGCCGAGACCCCGGGAGCGCTGGATGTGCTGGCAGCAGTGGTGACGCGCTGGGCCGGGAGCCGGGAGCATTTACGCAGTGCCAGACCGGGTTTTTACGCCTGGCTGACGCGGATTGATCGGCATCCGACCTTGGCGCCGGTCTTTGCCCGGCATTGGCCGACCTGAACCGCACCGCCGATCAACTGCCCTGATTGTCCTTGAGACCACCGAAAATCAAATGTGGGAGCGGGCTTGCTCGCGAATTCGGTGCATCAGTCGACGATGATGGTGGCTGACACAACGCATTCGCGAGCAAGCCCGCTCCCACAAGGGATTTGCGGTTTAGTGAGATCGCGCCCGATCACTCCCCGCGAATGTACTGCTCCAACTGACGAATCAATTCCGCCTGTTCGGCAATCGCTTCCTTGACCAGGTCACCGATGGACAGCAAGCCCAGCAACTTGCCGTTCTCCACCACAGGCAGGTGGCGCAGGCGTCTGTCGGACATGATACCCAGGCAGGTATCGACGGTTTGGTGGGTGTCGACGGTGATCACCGGGGACGCCATGATGTCGCGTACCGGGGTGCCCACCGAAGAGCGGCCGTGCAGCACCAGTTTGCGCGCGTAGTCGCGCTCACTGATGATGCCCAGCACTTCGTCGTTCTCCACCACCAGCAAGGCACCGACGTTTTTCTCGGCCATCTTCATCAGTGCTTCGAGCACCATGTGGTCGGGTTTGATCTGGTGCACTTCCTGATTCTTCTGATCTTTCAACTTGAGCAGTTGGGCGACGGTTTTCATGGCGGCTTCTCAGGTGTTGTCGTTGTTCTTGAAGAATCGTAGACCCAAGCGCGCAGGGCAAGGCGCAAAGCGGCAGATAACACGCAAAAAACGTCATTTGGCGGTTTTTCTTCCGAAAACCTCGCGAACCAGCTCGATAAACGCGCGTAAACCGGCGGGAACATGTCGGTTGGCCGGGTAATAGAGACAGAGGCCGGGGTAGGGCGGCAACCAGTCTTGCAGCACCCGAATCAACCGACCGGCGGCCAGATGCCCGGCAATCGAATGTTCGTTGGTACAGGCCAGCCCTACACCTTGAAGCGCGGCGTCGACGATCAGTTGATGGCTGTCGAGGGTGAGCGGGCCGTTGACGTCGATGATCTGGCGTTGGCCACGTTTTTCGAATTCCCAACGGTATAGCGTGCCGCTGGCAAACCGCGTGCGAATGCAGCTGTGCCCAGCCAGATCCGTCGGTGAACGGGGTTTGGGATGGCGGGCGAAATAGTCGGGCGACCCGACCACCGCAAACTTCAGCGGCGGGCTACAGGGCACGGCAATCATGTCCAGGGGGACGCTGTCGGACAGGCGGATACCGGCGTCGAACCCGTCGGCGACAATGTCCACCAACGCGGTGTCGGTGACGATGTCCAGGCGCATGTCCGGGTAACGTTTGAGGAATTCCACCACCACCGGGGTCATGAGCATCTGCACCGCGCCTTCAGTGGCGTTGATCCGCAGGGTGCCGCTCGGTGTGTCGCGAAACTGGTTCACGGCCTCCATCGCCGCCGAGATCTCGTGCAGCGCCGGCCGCACCCGGGCCAGGAACTGCTCGCCGGCCTCCGATAACGAGACGCTACGGGTGGTGCGATTGAACAGACGCACGCCCATGCGCTGCTCCAGCGCAGCAATGGCGTGGCTCATGGCCGAGGGCGACATACCCAGTTCATCCGCCGCGCGGCGGAAACTGCGGTGGGTTGAAACGGCGACCACGGCGTTGAGCTCCAATAAACCCATCTTCTGCATTGTGCTGTTTCCTGCATCAGTTCATCCCATATTAGCCCGATTGTTTGAAGGACGGCTGGGGCCTACCTTGGTATCTGACCCACCGCAAATCTCTTGTGGGAGCGGGCTTGCTCGCGAAAGCGGACTGACATTCAACATTGATGTCGACTGACACGGCCTCTTCGCGAGCAAGCCCGCTCCCACAAGGGGATCTCATTTTTAATCGGGAATTTCACATGACCCAGACCGTCCTCATCACCGGCGCCTCCACCGGCTTCGGCCAATCCGCCGCACAACTGTTCGCAGCCCTTGGCTGGAACGTCGTGGCTACCATGCGCAACCCCGCTGCCGGCGCAGCACTGGCCACCCTTGAAAACGTGCTGGTGACCCGTCTCGACGTCCAGGACGCCGGCAGTATCAGCACCGCCATTGCGGCGGGGATCGAGCGCTTCGGTGCAATCGATGTATTGGTCAACAACGCGGGTTTCGGCCTGTTCGGTGTGTTCGAAGGGACGTCCCGGGAGAAGATTCGCGAGCAGTTCGACGTCAACGTCTTCGGCGTGATGGACGTGACCCGGGCGATCCTGCCGCATTTTCGTCAGCGCCAGGCCGGGGTGATCATCAATGTCAGTTCCGGTGCCGGGGTGTTTGGGTTGCCGATGATTTCGGCCTACACCGCCAGCAAATTTGCGCTGGAAGGGTTTTCCGAGTCGCTGTCCTATGAACTGGCGTCGCAGAACATCACCGTGAAAATCGTCGAGCCGGGCGGGGTGGTCAGCACTGAGTTTGGTTCGCGCTCGGCAGCTGAGGCTGCGCAATTGAACGCGCCGAGGGCTTACGACAATTTTGTCGGGGCGGCGATGAAGGTATTCGAAGGGTTGCGCGGCGAACGCCTGGCCACCTCCGAGGACGTGGCGCAGGTGATCGTTGATGCAGCCAGTGACGGGACTGACCGGTTGCGCTATGTGGCAACCCAGGACATCGAGCCACTGGTGAAAGCACGGCGGGAAACATCGGAATTTGAATACATGGCGATGATGCGCGGGAAGTTCGCTGACCTGTGACATGAAGCGAAAACTGTGGGAGCGGGCTTGCTCGCGAAAGCGGCGTGTCAGCCACCATCATCGTCGACTGACACGCCGCCTTCGCGAGCAAGCCCGCTCCCACAGGAATCGCATCCACCTCGCCGAGAGCGCTATCCCCGGCAATGACGCGTAGAATTGCGCCCTGAATCAGATTCGAGGTTGCAGTGGTGGATTTACAGCAGGGCTTCGTCCTGACCCGGCATTGGCGCGATACCCCGGCCGGCACCGAAGTCGAGTTCTGGCTGGCGACCGATGCCGGTCCCCGGCGCATCCGCCTGCCTCATCAACCGTCGGTGGCCTTCATCCCGGCGGAGCAGCGCGAGCAGGCCGAAACCGTGTTGCGCGGGGAAAAGAACGTCGAACTGCGGCCCTTGGCCCTGCTGGATTTCGAGCATCGTCCGGTGCTCGGCCTGTATTGCCAGCAGCACGGCCAGTTGATGCGGCTGGAAACCGCGCTGCGCAAGGTCGGGGTCGAGATGTTCGAAGCCGACGTGCGCCCGCCGGAACGCTACATGATGGAGCGTTTCATCACCGCGCCCGTGCAGTTCGGTGGCACACCCAACGCCGAAGGCCTGCTGCTCGACGCGCAAATGAAACCGGCCCCCGGTTACCGGCCGAATCTGCGACTGGTGTCCCTCGACATCGAAACCACCGCCCAGGGCGAACTCTATTCCATCGCGCTGGAAGGCTGCGGCGAGCGTCAGGTGTACATGCTCGGCCCACCCAACGGTGACGCCCGCGCGGTGGATTTCCAGCTCGAATACTGCGACTCCCGAACCCTGCTACTGAAAAAACTCAACGAATGGTTCGCCCGATACGATCCCGACGCGATCATCGGCTGGAACGTCGTGCAGTTCGACCTGCGTGTCCTCCACGAGCACGCCCGGCGCCTTGCGGTGCCGCTGAAACTGGGGCGTGGCGGCGAAGAAATGCAGTGGCGCGAGCACGGCAGCCGCAATCATTACTTCGCCTCGGCGGCCGGGCGCTTGATCATCGACGGCATCGAATCCCTGCGTTCGGCGACCTGGAGCTTCCCCTCGTTCAGCCTGGAAAACGTCGCACAAACCCTGCTCGGCGAAGGCAAGGCGATCAGCACGCCGTACCAGCGCATGGACGAAATCAACCGCATGTTCGCCGAAGACAAACCGGCGCTGGCCACCTACAACCTCAAGGATTGCGAACTGGTCACGCGGATCTTCGCCAAAACCGAGTTGCTGACCTTCCTGCTGGAACGGGCCAGCGTCACCGGTTTGCCGGCGGATCGCAGCGGCGGTTCGGTGGCGGCGTTCACGCACCTGTATATGCCGCTGATGCACCGTCAGGGCTTCGTCGCGCCGAACCTCGGCGGCAAACCACCCCAGGCCAGCCCCGGCGGTTTTGTGATGGACTCGCAACCGGGGTTGTACGAGTCAGTGCTGGTGCTCGACTACAAAAGCCTTTATCCGTCGATCATCCGTACCTTCCTGATCGACCCGGTAGGGCTGATCGAGGGCCTCAAGCACCCTGACGATAGTGAGTCGGTGCCCGGCTTTCGCGGTGCGCGTTTTTCCCGAACCCGGCATTGCTTGCCGGCCATCGTCGCGCGGGTCGCCGAAGGTCGCGAAACCGCCAAGCGTGAACACAACGCGCCGCTGTCCCAGGCCCTGAAAATCATCATGAACGCTTTTTACGGCGTGCTCGGTTCCAGCGGTTGCCGGTTCTTCGACACGCGGCTGGCCTCATCCATCACCCTGCGTGGCCATGAAATCATGCTGCGCACCCGGCAGTTGATCGAAGCCCAGGGCCACGCGGTGATTTATGGCGACACCGACTCGACCTTCGTCTGGCTACGCCGCGCCCACGGTCAGGAAGAAGCGGCGCAGATTGGCCGCGCTTTGGTGGATCACGTCAATCAGTGGTGGCGTGAGCATGTGCAGCAGCAATATGGTCTGGAAAGTGCGCTGGAATTGCAGTTTGAAACCCACTACAAACGCTTCCTGATGCCGACCATTCGCGGGGCCGAGGAGGGCAGCAAGAAGCGTTACGCCGGGTTGGTCACCCGCGCTGACGGCACTGACGAAATGATCTACAAGGGCCTGGAAACCGTACGCACCGACTGGTCGCTGCTGGCCCGGCAATTTCAGCAGGAGCTGTACTCGCGGATCTTCCATCGCCAGCCGTATCAGGACTATGTGCGCGACTACGTGCGCAAGACCCTCGCCGGTGAGTTCGACGACCGCCTGGTCTATCGCAAGCGACTGCGCCGCACCCTCGACGAATATGAGCGCAACGTGCCGCCCCATGTGCGGGCGGCGCGGATGGCCGACGCCTATAACGAACAGCAGGGCCGCCCGAAGCAATACCAGAATGGCGGCTGGATCAGCTACGTGATCAGCGTCGCCGGGCCGGAGCCGCTGGAGATCCGCAGTGCGCCAATTGACTACGACCACTACGTCACCCGGCAACTGCAACCGGTGGCCGACGCGATCCTGCCGTTCGTCGATGACGACTTCTCAACGCTGATTGGTGGGCAGTTGGGCCTGTTTTAGGTCCAGCAGCGACAGCGTCCAGTCATCCTGTATACCATGGAAAAATTGATCCAGCGCCCGATGGAACAGGCTGCCGTCGGGGGCAACTTGGGCGAACAGGGTCATGGAGGAGTGAAACTTGAGATCATCGGGATGGCCGAAAATCTCGGCAATCGAGCGTTTTTTCAGGTTCAGCACTAACTGGGTGCAGGTGCGCAACCGTGCGCCCAACAGTGGATGCTTGAGGTAGGCCGCCGCTTCTTCGGCGGAACCAATGGCGAAATGGCGGGACATTTCGCTGCCGCCGAGCCCGGCAATCTGCGGAAAGATGAACCACATCCAGTGCCGGCGTTTCTGGCCGGCGCGTAGCTCCTCCTGAACCCACTCGAACACCGGGTCCTGTGCCTGGACAAAGCGTGGCAGATTGAACGAGTCGAGCTGATCGGTGCTTCTCATTCCGAAGCCCTCTACAGGTCGCGATGGCTCAGACCATGGCCAACCGCTGCTTACGTTGTGGCGCGCGAAACGCTTGGTCCAGCGCCTCCAGATCCGCAGCTTCCAGCTTCAACTGCGCCGCTTGCGCATTGAGCGTCACGTGCTCGGGTCGGACCGCTTTAGGAATCGCAATGACACTGTCCTGACGCAGTATCCATGCCAGCGCTACCTGGGCCGGTGTTACCCCGTGACGGGCGGCCACCTGTTTGAGCGTCGAGTTCACCAGCATATGCCCACCCTGGCCGATCGGACAGTAGGCCATTGTCGGCAGATTGTGTGCCTGGCTCCAGGGCAACAGGTCGAATTCGATGCCGCGCTCTTCCAAGTTGTACAGCACCTGATTGGTGGCGCAGGCCGGTGAGGCCAGTTCGTGCAAGTCGTCGAGGTCGAAATTGGACACGCCCCAGCGACCGATCCTGCCGTCTTCGCGCAGGCGTTCGAAGGCTTCGACGGTTTCCTCCAGTGGGTATTGGCCGCGCCAGTGCAGCAGGTACAAATCGATGTAATCGGTGTTCAAGCGCCGCAGGCTGCGCTCACAGGCCTGGGGAATGCCTTTGCGGCTGGCGTTGTGCGGGTAGACCTTGCTGACCAGAAAGACCTTGTCACGAAGACCTGCGATGGCTTCACCGACCACTTCTTCAGCACCGCCCTCGGCGTACATTTCGGCGCTGTCGATCAGGGTCATGCCCAGTTCGATGCCCTGGCGTAGGGCCGCGACTTCATTACGGTGCGCCGAGCGATCCTCGCCCATGCGCCAAGTGCCCTGGCCGATGACCGGTACGTTGACGCCAGCCAGTTCAAGGGTCCGCATGAAAAACCTCCTTTTTGGAAACGCGATGGATACTTCAGTGGGCAGCAGATTAGCCCATGGGTTCCGTCGTGCTCCAGCAGGCAGGACGCAGTTCTTTGATGGATCTATGTCGCCAGACACTCCGCTATCTCGAGCAGGGGATAGTGGTTGTTCATGAATGCCCGGTTCACCACCGAACAACTGTGGGAGCGGGCTTGCTCGCGAATGCGGTTGATCATTCAACAGTGATGCCGACTGACACGGCCTCTTCGCGAGCAAGATCAGCTCCTACTGGGATTGCGTCAACCGGGGGTTATTTGGTGGAGAATTTTAACAGTGTGCTCTGGGTATACGTCTTGCCCGGATCCAACCGCGTACTCGGGAAATTCGACTGATTCGGCGAGTCTGGATAATGCTGGGTCTCCAGGGTGAACGCGCCCCAATGCGGATAAACCTTGCCAGCCTTGCCCTTGACCGTGCCGTCGAGGAAGTTGCTGGTGTAGAACTGCACGCC
Organism: Pseudomonas sp. ASL4; assembly: GCF_056680395.1. NCBI lineage: Bacteria > Pseudomonadati > Pseudomonadota > Gammaproteobacteria > Pseudomonadales > Pseudomonadaceae > Pseudomonas > Pseudomonas sp. ASL4. The sequence goes on from NZ_CM155280.1 coordinate 3,227,981, forward strand.
CGGCTCGGTGGTGTAGAGCTGCAAGCGGCGGCCGGAGGCCGGGTCGAGGACATCGGCAGCGAGTTGACCTACGTCACCCTCGGCATCCAGAGCCCAGTTGAAATCAAAACCACCTTGTTTTGGCTCGGCAAACTTCAACTGCGGATGATCAGCCTTGATATTTTTGCCGATGGCCGTCGGTTGAGTGAAGTCCATGGGCGTGCCGCTGACCGCCAGCAGTTCGCCGGTGGGGATCAGTTTGTCGTTGACCGGGGTGTAATGGTCGGCGTGCAACGTGACGAGTTGTTTGAGCACATCGCCATTGCCCGCGCCGGCCAGGTTGAAATAACTGTGGTTGGTCAGGTTCAGCACGGTGGGTTTGTCGGTGCTGGCCTTGTACTCAATGCGCAGTTCGTTCTTCTCGGTGAGGCTGTAAGTCACCTCGGTTTTCATGTTGCCGGGAAAGCCCATTTCACCGTCCTTCGACAGGTACGTCAGGGTGACGCCCACCGAATCATCGGTTTTGCTCGGCTCAGCCTTCCAGACGTGTTTGTCGAAACCTTGAGTGCCTCCGTGCAAGGAGTTCTGGCCGTCATTTTTCGGCACTTGATAGTGTTGGCCGTCCAGTTCAAAAGCACCATTGGCCAGGCGATTGCCATAGCGGCCAATGGTCGCGCCGAAATACGCGGTGCCAGCCTGATAACCCTGGACGTTATCGAAACCCAGGACGATGTCTTCGGCCTTGCCGTTTCTGTCCGGCACTTTCAGCGATTGCAACGTGGCGCCGTAGGTAATGACCGTGGCTTGCAGACCATGGCTGTTGCGCAAGATGTATTGCTCGACGGGTGTGCCGTCATTGGTCTTGCCGAAAGCTTTGTGCTCGCTGGACAGGCCGGTGGCGTAGGTGGGTAGAGTGGCGATCATTAGGGACAGTCCAAGGGCGGAAAGCAGAAAGCGGGGTTGAAGCATGGCTGAGCTTCCTTTTTGTTGTTTTCAGTGGGTATTCAAATCTGACAGTCAGTTGTGAGGAATGGCTCACTAGTCATACTAAAGGATGTGTTGATCTGGATTTATAGCTGATAAGGCAACTATTTCAATTGTAAAGTCTGACTAAACTGTTGGTGCTCATGACCATAGATCGCCCGGATGCCGTCGACACTGCACTTTTCTGAATTAACCGGCTCTATCCATGGCCAGGCTGCGGCGACTTCCGCCGCGCAGGAATGTGTCAGCCCAATCACCCATGGTTCGAGTCTTACCCCACCTGAAAACCCGAATTCGCCTGTTGGCGTGTCTGTCGATGCTCCTCGCCAGCGGTTGCAGCCAGCAGCAGGGCAGTGATGTCATCAACCAGTTCCGTGAAGGCAAACCACAGGAATTTCTCCAGACCAGCGTTGATCGCATGGCCACGTTGTCGATGCACGACAACCTGCAAAGCCTCTATCTGCTGATGAGCAAACTCTATCTGCGTAACCCCGAAGAGCTGAAGAAATCCGGCTTCCTCGATGCCCGCACGGCTGAAAAACAGGTGCGCATGGCCATCGAACAGCAAGAGCCATTGCCGACCCTGGGCGGCAAAAAAGACCTGGCGGCGTTGAGCTACGCGATGAGCCCGGAGTTTCTGGGTGACCGGGTCGGCGCTTTCATCTATGCCATCGGCAGCATGCTGGTCACCGCCCACGGCAATCGGCTGGAGTTCTACATGACCGACGCGATCAACCCGGTCTTCGTCAGCAACGCCGCGCGCAACATCGAGAAAGCCACGTGGATCCTGAGCCAACGGCAAAACAAGCATGGCGAACCGTTGCTGTTCTCCAACGAAATCTCGGAGGAGGGCAGCAACCTGAGTTTCGCCGTGGAATTCGGCAAGATCGTCGCGCGCCTGGACCTGCTGACCCAGCTGCTGGACGAGCGTTATCGGCGCATCGGTTTGAATTATGCGCAGAGTCTGTTGTTTTTGAATTTCTTGCCGGTGCAGTGAATCGGGTAGAGTGGCGCGGGTTTTGTATACAATTTTCCGTCAACATTGACTGGAAGGAGCCGCAGACGTCATGACCGACAACGCCACCGCCGAACGTGGGCTGCTGGAACGCAGCACTCGCACGGACAAACTGCCCTATGCCGCGTTGTTGGCGTTCGCCATGACCGGCTTCATCGCGATCCTCACCGAAACCCTGCCCGCCGGCCTGCTGCCACAAATTGGTGCTGGGCTAGGCGTGAGTGAGGTGCTGGCCGGCCAACTCGTGACGCTCTATGCCCTCGGCTCGCTGGTGGCCGCTATTCCGTTGACGGTAGCCACCCGTGGCTGGCGCCGTCGGCCGGTGCTGCTGATGACCGTTGGCGGGTTTCTGGTGTTCAACACCATCACCACGCTGTCGACCCATTACGGTGTGACGTTGGTCTCGCGGTTTCTGGCCGGGATGGCGGCGGGGTTGTCCTGGGGAATCATGGCCGGGTATGCGCGGCGGCTGGTACCCACGCATTTGCAGGGCAGGGCCCTGGCGATCGCGATGCTCGGTACACCGATTGCGCTGTCCTTGGGCACCCCGGCGGGCACCTGGCTCGGCAACCTGATCGGTTGGCGTGCCTCGTTCGGCATCATGTCGGCGCTGGCGCTGGGGCTGGCGGCGTGGATTGTGCTGGTTGTGCCGGACAAACCCGGCCAGACCGACACCCAGCGCTTGCCCCTGGCCGAGGTGTTCCGCATGCCGGGAGTACGGCCGGTGCTATTCGTCGTGCTGACGTGGATGCTCGGGCACAACATTCTTTACACCTATATCGCGCCGTTCCTGGTGCAGTCCGGGCTGGGCGAGCGGGTGGACCTGGTGCTGCTGGTGTTCGGCATCAGTTCGCTGGCGGGGATCTGGATCACTGGCGTACTGGTAGACCGCTGGTTGCGCAAACTGACGTTGATCAGCCTGGCGGTGTTTGCATTGACGGCGCTGGTGTTGGCCGTGGCCATGTCGTCGCCGTGGGTGGTCTGTGCCTGCGTGGCGGTGTGGGGGCTGTCGTTTGGCGGCTCGGCCACGCTGTTGCTGACAGCGGCGGCAGACTCGGCGGGTGAACACGTCGACGTGGTGCAAGCCATGCTCACCACCTCCTGGAACGTCGCCATCGCCGGGGGCGGCCTGTTTGGTGGCCTGCTGCTGGACCGCGTCGGGGTCATTTCATTTCCATGGGCACTGCTGGTCCTGTCGCTGATTGCCTTCGCCACGGTGTGGATCAATCGCCACCACAGCTTCAAGCCAGGACGGCGGGTGCACTGACAACCCAATCCATGTAGGAGCGAAGCTTGCTCGCGAAGGCGGACCATCATTCAACCTCTGTATCGACTGACACGGCCTTCGCGAGCAAGCTTCGCTCCTACAGGATTGATGTGTTTTCTGGGTTTTAGACATAACGATAGACCGCATCGATATAAGTAGTTATAAGAAAAATCGCTATGCTGCGGACCAGTTTTTTCATGCGTTTTTTGTGGGCGTGTTAATGGATTTCGGTAATTTCGGATTAGTCGTTGCAGGCTTGGTGGTTGGCTTTATCGTCGGGATGACCGGCGTGGGCGGCGGTTCGCTGATGACGCCGATCCTGTTGTGGTTCGGCGTCAACCCGGCCACCGCGGTAGGCACGGACTTGCTGTACGCGGCCATCACCAAATCCAGCGGCGTGCTGGTGCACCGCAAGAACAAGAACATCGATTGGGCAATCACCGGTTGGCTGACCCTCGGCAGCGTGCCAGCGGTGGCCATGACCCTGTGGTTTCTGAGCAGCCTGCACACCGCGCCCGAGGCGATGAACGCCATCATCAAGCAAGCCCTGGGCTTCGTGCTGTTTGCCACAGCCCTGGCGATTTTCTTCAAAAAACGCCTGCTCGACTTCGCTCACAAACGCGCCGGTGGCAACTACAACCCCAGCGGCACGCGCCTGAACGTGCTGACGGTCATCACTGGCCTGATCCTCGGAACAATGGTTGCCCTGACCTCCATCGGTGCCGGCGCCTTGGGCACCGTGGCGCTGTTCATCCTTTATCCGCTGCTGCCGACCCGCCGCCTGGTCGGCACGGAAATCGCCCACGCCGTGCCCCTGACGCTGGTCGCTGGCCTTGGCCATGCGAGCATGGGCAATATGGATTGGCATGTGCTGGGTTTCCTGCTGGTCGGTTCGCTTCCCGGGATCTGGCTGGGCAGCCACCTGACGGGCCGCATTTCCGACGAACTGCTGCGCCCGTGCCTGGCGACGATGCTGGTGTTGATCGGCTATAAATTGGCGTTTTGATCCACCCAAAATCCTGTTGATCTAACCATGACCTGTGGCGAGGGAGCTTGCTCCCGCTCGGCTGCGGAGCAGTCGTAATACGGCCAGCGCGGTCTTTCTGGAGGATCGTAGGCGATTGGATTGGGGCCGCTTCGCGACCCAGCGGGAGCAAGCTCCCTCGCCACAGATTGCTCCTGACAAAACAATCAGTTTTTTCACTGCGGAGTGCCTGAAAAACAACCCCCTTCTCCCCGCACATAGATGCTACGGTGCAAAGCCTGCCTTTCATTCATGCGCGGATGACCTGTCGGCACTCCCCCGTGATTGATCAGGAAGAGGTGACATGTGCACGCGTTAATCGACGCCGCTGAGCATCAACTCCACACCGCCTGGTATTGCCTCGACGCGTTGTCATGACCGCCCCGCCAAAAAGCCTGCCGCTGATTCTCAGCGAGCTGCGCATCGCCACCACCCAGCAGCACCAGTTGTTGGATAAACGCATCCCGTTCTATACGGCTGATCAAAGCCTCTATACCCGACTGATCGAAGCCTATTACGGTTTCTATCGGCCACTGGAAAACCTGCTGTTCCAACTGGCAATGACCATTCCTGACCTGAACTGGCTGATTCGCAGCAAAACCCCCTCCCTGGAAGCCGACCTGAATGCATTGGGCCTGGATGTGGATGAGATTGTGGCGATTCCCCTGTGCCGGTTTTCCCTGAAAATCACCACGGTTGCTGACGTACTGGGCGTGTTGTATGTCCTGGAGGGCGCAACCCTGGGCGGACAATCCCTACGCAACGGGTTGTACTCGCGCCTGGGGATTGATGAACACCGAGGTGGGCGGTTTTTCGCGGTGTATGGCGCGTCGACCTTGATGATGTGGCGAGGCTTTCTGGCCTGTCTGTATGAAGTACGTAACCCTGCCGAACGTGCGCAATCGGTGGTGGCGGCCGAGGCGACCTTCAAGGCGTTCGAGGACTGGCTTGAGAACTGTAAGGTGTTGCAATGAGCCGCCTGAGCGCCGGGCAACTCGATACCGCTCGCCCAATGCGTCAGTGAGGCGATCGATCCGCATTCCGGGAGCGATCCGGCCCCAAGGCGTGCTGCTGACGCTGAGTGAACCTGAGTTGATCATCGGCAAACGCCTCACCACAGATAGCTCTCGGTGTTGATCAAGGCGCAGTGCTGCGCTTCATCACCGTGACCAGGCCGTTGTCGTCCACTTCTTCAATTTCTTCCCAGCCCAGTTTGGCGTACAGCGCTTGAGCGTTGGGGGTACACAGATAGAGTTCCGGCACACCGACCTGCGCGGCTTCCTCAACAATGCGTGTCACCAGTTGCGAGGCAATTCCTCGGCCACGGTGTTCGGGCTTGACGTAGACCCCGGCCAGCCAAGGCGTCAACTGCGGGCGTGAGTCCAGATCGTGGGCCAGCAGCAGGGCGCCGCCAAGCAATTGCGAGTCTTCGATGGCCACCACCACCGTCGGCACCGAACCTCTGCCGCAACTGGCGCGCATGTGTTCGGTTTGTGCCTCAAGGGTATTGCCGGGTTTGTAATGGCCCCACTCGTTGAAATTGAGTTCGGCGAATTCGGCGATCAGGGCGGGGTGATCGCAGAGGTAGTCGAGATGAATGGCCAACTGAAACTCCTTTTCCGGGTGCCGACGATGCGTTCGCAGGCCGGGAACTCCACCATAAAGCGCACATAAACCGTAATCAATTGCTGCTCACAATCCTTCACAGTCTGTTGCGCAATGCCGGCCCTGACCTAAGCTTTGGTCAACGCGAAACATATTCGTGGATCGTCACCCGGAACGATCGCCGCGATGCGCAATCATTAGAGCGTGGATATCAAAAGGAGATGCGCATGCTCATCAGGTCATTGACCCTGGCTACTCTGCTGGCATTCGCCGGCCCCCTGTTCGCCGCCGACAGCGACTCACCCCTGGCTGCGGATGTGGGCAGGGCCCGACCGCTAATCGTAATCGCACCCAGTACCGTCGACCCGGTCTGGGTGAGCCTGAAAAAGTCGTTGGAGGATCCGGCCAACAAACAGGGGATCGCCCAGCGCAATATCAAGGTCTACAGCGTGTTGAACATGTTCGGTCAGCTTGATGGTAAGGATCTCGGCCAGCAGGACACCATGGCGCTCATCCGTTCGCTGAAACTCGGTGCCGGGGCGTTGCCCAAAGTCATCCTGGTGGGCAAGGATGGCGAGACGAAGCTTGAGAGTTCGGGGGAGGAATCGAAGTCAGTCGACTTGAAGAAAGTCTTCGACACCATCGACGCCCTGCCGGCGGCCGAGAAAGAGCTTGCGCCGCCGACCCCGCCACCAGTAGCTGCCGAACCGGCCACGACCAAAGGGGCCAAGGGCACCAAATCGGGTAAACCGGCCAAGCCTGCCAAACCGGTTGAGCAGCCGGATGATTGATTAATCACCTGTAGGAGCGAAGCTTGCTCGCGAAGGCGGCGGAACATTCAGTATTGATGTTGCCTGACACACCGCTTTCGCGAGCAAGCCCGCTCCCACAGGTTTTGTGGTGACCCGGTCAGGCGATGGTGTCCACGACTCCGCCGTCGACCCGCAGCGCCGCGCCGGTAGTGGCCGACGCCTGTGGCGACACCACATAAACGACCATATTCGCCACTTCCTCCATACTCGCCGCCCGTTGAATGATTGACGTCGGACGGTTTGCCATCACAAAGTCCGCCGCCACTTTTTCAATCGGCTCACCGGATTTTTGCTGCGCATCCTTCAGCATGTCCTGCAAACCCTCGGACAACGTCGGCCCCGGCAGAACCGCATTCACCGTCACCCCGGTGCCGGCCATGCGCTTGGCCAAACCACTGGAAATCGACAGGTTGGAAGTCTTGGTAAACCCGTAATGAATCATGTCCGCCGGAATATTCAGCGCCGACTCGGACGAGATAAACACCACCCGGCCCCAACCGTTTTTGGCCATGTCCTGAAGATAGGCCCGGGACAGCCGAACGCCGGACATCACGTTCACTTCGAAGAACTTCTCCCAGACATCATCGTCGGTTTCGAAGAAATCCTGCGGACCGTAGATCCCGACGTTATTCACCAGAATATCCACGCGGGGCAGCGCCGCGACCATCGCTTTACACCCCTCGGCGGTGCCGACATCGGCAGCGATGCCACGCACGTTGGCGGAGGGGAGCAGGTGCTTGAGTTGGGTGACAGCGGCGTCGACAGCGTCTTGCTTGCGGCCGTTGATCACCACCTCGGCACCGGACAGGGCCAGGCCTTTGGCGATGGCAAAACCGATGCCTTGGGTGGAGCCGGTGATAAGGGCGGTTTTGGTGGAGAGATCGATGTTCATGGAGGGATCGCTCTTGAAGGGAGGTAAGAGGGATGACTGCGTGGCGGTTAGCCTAGTTCAAGCGGGCGTTAGAAAATGACGGATTACGTTGGCCAATACTGGGGAGAAAGGCTGAAGCGGTTTCCCGGCTTCCGGTGTTTGAAAGACTTCCAGAAGCAAGCCCAATAGCTCTTCGTCCTCATGCTGCAAGTCTTCGGGACGCAATTCCTGACCATAAATCAGCGTATCGACCATTGCTTTACGTCTACCGACAAGCCCGCGATTACTCTCTTCGGTATGACCTAGACTCAATGTCTCAATAGAAACTCTGGCCCGCTCGGTATGTCCCGTAACCAGACCGGATAAATAGAACTTGAGCTCGGTTTCGCATTCAACCATCAGAGGTGTGAGAGGTAGTTGATGTGTACCTCGACCGTGCCCGCATTGGTGCTTCCGGTTGCAGCTTGCGACGATATTGGAATAGTCCAGCGTGCGATTCGGTGCACGGTCCTGGGCTTCGACATGTTCGTTATGCGCGTCGTCGAGGGTGATCGATTGGCAGCAATAGGCGCATAAACCGTACTGTTCCGTGATGCACGATGACCGAATGGCTCGGCTTTCTTGCGGTGGCAAATCCTTATAACGCAACGTGCGGTTCTGGCGCTTCCAGAGAGCAAGCGTTGCTGGTTCAACTTCCTTGTCGATCTTACGCACGACGTAACTCCAGCTTGCGGATCAGCAATGCGGCTTTGGCTAATTCCAGATGACCGTCGGACAGCTCCAGCGACAGTTCGGCAAACAGCTTCTTCGCTTCGTCCAGATCACCGTCCTGCAAGCGCTCCATCAATCGATTCAAGCGCTGCTGCACTTCACTGTTGCGGATGTCGGTGTCCATGACTTCCAGCAGCACTTGATTGGCATCCAGTCCGTAAAGACCGTTGTGTTCGTGGAGTTCGCCGTCATTGAGTACGTAGCACAACACGTCTTTTGCATCGCTGATGACCAGCGGGGAGTGGGTGGTCAGCACAAACTGGCAGTTGGGGAAGGTCTCGCTTAATTGCCGAATCAGGCTGCGCTGCCATTTGGGGTGCAGGTGCAAATCCACTTCGTCGATCAGGACGATGCCGTCGCCTTCCAGCGGGTTGTCCAGCGACTGATTCATCATCGCCAAGCGCCGAGCGATGTCACCGACCAGCGCCATCATCGACTTTTCGCCCTGTGAGAGCTGAGAGACGTTGAGCGTTACGCCGTCCTTGTCGATGGCCATGTGCAGGCGTGGTTTGCGCTGCACTCGCAGGTTGCTGAAACCGGGCATGAAGGCGGCGATGGCGGAGCGAACGGCGGTTAGCTGACGGTCGCGGGATGAGGCTTTTATCTTGGAAAGCGCCTTCCAGACAGAACTGTCCTTGCCGAAATCTTTGGAAATTTGTGTCAAGACTACATCAGGCACTCCGTTTTCATTTTCACTGTCTTCGCGCTCGCGAAACCATTCGAAAAAGCGGCGGAAGTCGACACCACGGTTTAGCGCGTTGTCGTAGCCGTCGAGTTGGTCGAAGGTGTGTTTGGTACGGATTTTTAGCGGGATTTCCAGGACTGAGCGTTCGACTGGGTAGTAGGCGATCAGGGGGAGGGAGGCTTTGTCGTTTGCGGTTAGTTGGCTGCGGTAGTGATCTGCCAGGCGGGTGGCGCCCATCAACGAACTATGGGCCGTGGTCTTCCTCCCTTGTCTGGCGCGGGCAATCCCCCATTTGAAAAGAGAATCTTCTGTCTCAACCTCGGAAAGACTTGAGCCTGCCTGCGAATTGTCTACTACGGCAATCAGAATTAATGCGACTAGGGCGCCGTTTCGAATGTCCTCTTCAGCAAGATGACTACCGATGCCTTTTTCTGCACGCATTCTAGCGACCAACCAACTTAGTGAGGTGGCTAGTGACTTCAAAAGGGTGGTTTTCCCGGCGCCGTTGTTCCCGACAAACACTGTCACGTTCGAGGGGTGATTGGCGGTAGGGGCCAGTTGAATGTCCAAATCGGTGAACCGACCGACATCCGTGAGGCTGAAACTGTTGATTTCCATTACAACGCCCTTTGGGGGTCAGTCGGTTTTAAGGCTTTGGCGCGCATTATGTCATTCCCGGCCACGGATTGATCCGCTGCCGTTTAGATACAACGGTTTCGGTCTGACCACAACGGCCAGCCGTAAAAAGGTCGTTGCAGCGTATTCCCGAAAAATGAGTCGGGGCAAAAGGACTTCAATCGCGTCGGATATTTCCTGCAAGACGTGGCGCACTTCATGAACTGGTGCGGAGATGGGCGTGCCGATAACCTTACTTGGTCGCTGCAAAATCAGCGGTCGGATGTGGAAGTCCGGGCTTCAAACAGAGACACCCAAGCCTATAAAGCGCATGTCGCCATAATTTATGTCAACATTGCCACGTTATGGCTGCTGTGCGCGGGGGCACTTTCGAGTGCACCGGGTTTTGGGTGTTTCCTGGTCTTCCACACCTGCGTACAGCTGCCACCCTCATGTGGAAGTGAGATAGGTAGCTCCCAATTCATATGGAGCTTTAAAGATGAAGAAATACACACCTGATCTTCCTGAAACAGATACTGACTCACTCGACCCCGTCGAACTCTCCCAAGCCACCGAACGCGCCGTAAGTGGCCGCTTACGCAACCCCAACCACGCCGACCCCATCAGCCACATCTTCAAAATCCTCCCCGACGTCGACACCCCAACCCTGCTAAGCCACGCCTGCGAATCCCTCTCGCAGCTAAACGTCCTGACCACCGACCTTGCCTGCAAACTCGAAGGCTCAAACCGCAGCTTGGCGCTTGCCATTCAGCAATTGGCCATCGTGGGTGAGTTGTTGGTCAATCGGGCGTTGGACAATCTCGATCCAACCGAAGAAACCCCCGACACCCAACCCGCCACCCAACACTGAACAAGGAGGTTCAACCATGGCTCGATACATGCCAATCACCGGCATCGACTGCACCATTGCGTCCTTGCTCATCGACACCGAAGCGCCGATTGATGTGCTGCACGACACGGCGGCGTATCGCCTGCGCAGCGTGACGCAACTGGTTGAAACACTTTCCCTGGCCGAGGGCGTCGGTCGTGATGCGTTGCTGTTGCAGGACTTCGCGCGAGTGTTGGCGATTCCGTTGCGTGACAGTTGCGATTTGATGGATGTGGTCGGGCGGCGACTGCAGGCGCAGGTTTCAGTGGCCTAACGAAAATGGGCGACCTTTAAGTAAGAGGTCGCCCATTTTGTTTGCCTGAATCGCCACAGCTATTATTGCCAGCACTAGCCCCTGTGGCGAGGGAGCTTGCTCCCGCTCGGCTGCACAGCAGTCGTAAAACCTGCGCTGAGGTGTGTCTGAAGGGGCGCGGTTGCTGGTTTTGGGGCTGCTTCGCAGCCCAACGGGGGCAAGCCCCCTCGCCACAATCCATTTTTTGATGGGTAACCACACCACAAAAGAACGGTGCCGGGGATTATTCGGCCAGTGCGCTCAGGATTTGATGAGCAGCCTTGACCCGTTCCGGGATCGGGAAGTTTTTGTTGGCCAGGATCACGATACCAATGTCTTTGGCGGGCACGAACGCAACATAAGTACCGAAGCCACCGGTAGAGCCGGTTTTGTTGATCAATACACTGCCTGGCTCAGGCTGCGGCGGGTTCAGCCATTGGACTTTATGCGCTTCCATGGCCATCGGCGTCGAGTTACCGGCCAGCAATTTATCGAGGGTGATCGGGTAGGTGTAGCGTTCCCAACCCAAGCCCTGAGTCATGTCACCAACCGTGTAGTAACCGGTATGAGTCGCTGCAATGGCTTTCTGCATTGGCGCTTCAAGTCCCGAAGGTTTCAGGTTCGCCTCAACAAACCGAATCATGTCCGCCGCACTGGTTTTCACACCGTATGCTTCAGAGTCCAGCGCCCCCGGGCTGACGCGCACAGGCTTGTCGTTCTTGTCATAGCCCTGAGCGTAAATCTCCATCTGATCTTGCGGCACTTTGAGGTAGGTGTGCTTCAACCCGAGTTTCGGCAACAGCGTCTTCTCCATCACCTCATCAAAAGGCTGGCCCAGGCTTTGCGCGGCCAGATACCCGAACAGCCCGATGCTGGGGTTCGAATATTGACGATGGGTGCCGGCGGCATACACCGGTTTCCACTGTTTGAAGTAGCCGAGCATTTTATCTGCGTGATCGAACGCATCAGGGAACTGCAACGGCAATCCACCGGCGGTGTAAGTACCCAGTTGCAACACGCTGACGTTATCGAACGCACTGCCGCGCAACGCCGGCAAGACCTGGCTGGCCTTATCGGTAACGGACAGTTTGCCGGTGGCCTGGGCGTAGCCGCCGAGAGTGGCGGTGAAGGTTTTGCTTACCGAGCCGATTTCGAACAGGGTGTTTTCGGTGACCGCTTGGGCGTTTTCTTTGTTGGCGACGCCGTAGTTAAAGTAATGCGGCTTGCCATCGATGGTCACTGCCACGGCCATGCCGGGAACGCCTTGGGCTTGCATGATGGGGCGAATGGCGGCGTCGACCGCGCTTTGAATCTGCTGGTCTGTCTGACCTTGCGCCAAGCACGGGCCAGCGCTGAGTAATGCAGCGCAAGCCCCGAAAATAGTCAGTCTGGTCATGGTGATTGTGTCCGTCATTGGTTCTATTCCATGCGAATTGGTTCGGCTAAGCGGTAGACTGCCCGCCACCGGCCGGTGAACGGCGAGGCAAATTTAGGCAGTGCGCCGCTGATCGACAACCGATGATATTTCGCACGAGCCATTAGAAAAATTTGGGAGTGGCCATGATTCGTCCGCAATTACCATTGAACGCTCTGCGCGCCTTCGAGGTCTCGGCGCGGCATTTGAGCTTCACCCGGGCGGCGGTGGAGTTGTGCGTCACGCAAGCGGCGGTGAGTCATCAGGTCAAAAGCCTTGAGGCCCAGCTTAACGTAACCCTGTTCAAACGCTTGCCCCGTGGCCTTATGTTGACCAGCGAGGGCGAAACCCTGCTGCCGGTGCTGCGCGAATCCTTCGACCGAATTGCCGAAACACTGGAGCGACTTGAGGGCGGACATTACCGGGAAGTGCTGACGGTGGGTGCCGTGGGGACGTTCGCAGTGGGTTGGCTGTTGCCGCGTCTGACCGACTTCCAGGCGAAACATCCGTTCATAGATTTACGCCTGTCGACCAACAACAACCGGGTGGATGTGGCCGCTGAAGGGCTGGATTACGCGATTCGTTTTGGCGCCGGGGCGTGGCATGGAATTGAAGCGGTGCGGCTGATCGAGGCGCCGCTGTCGGTGTTGTGCGTTCCCGAGATCGCCCGGCAACTGGCATCACCCGTCGACTTGTTGCAGCAGACGTTGTTGCGTTCGTATCGCACGGATGAATGGCCGGACTGGTTTCAGGCGTCGGGCCTCTCGACCCACGCTGCGCCGCCACAAAGCATTATCTTCGACTCATCGCTGGCGATGATGGAGGCGGCGCTGCAAGGTGCGGGTGTGGCGTTGGCGCCGCCGTTGATGTTCGCTCGGCAATTGGCGGCGGGGGCGATTGAGCAGCCGTTTGCCATTCACATCACCACGGGTAGTTATTGGTTGACGCGCTTGCAGTCGCGGCCTGAAACGCCGGCGATGGTGGCGTTCAAGCAATGGCTTCTACATGCTGCGCAGATGAATGAATGTTAATGCGGACCCTGTGGGAGCGAGCTTGCTCGCGAAGGCGGCGGCACATCCAACATCTATGTGACTGTTAGACCGCTTTCGCGAGCAAGCCCGCTCCCACAGGGATGGTGGTGTGTCAGTCGGGTTAACGCACCAAACACGGCCGTTTGTTATCAAACTTCCAGCCCGGAATCAGAAACTGCATCGCCACGCTGTCATCCCGCGCGCCCAGGCCCATGCCTTTATACAACTCATGCGCCTTGGCCAGTTGATCCAAATCCAGTTCCACACCGAGCCCCGGCTTCTTCGGCACTTGCACACAGCCACCGACAATTTGCAGCGGCGCTTTGGTCAGACGCTGGCCGTCCTGCCAGATCCAGTGTGTATCGATGGCGGTGATTTCACCCGGCGCAGCCGCCGCAACGTGGGTGAACATGGCCAGGGAAATGTCGAAATGGTTGTTGGAATGCGAGCCCCAGGTCAGGCCCCATTCATGGCACATCTGCGCCACCCGAACCGAGCCCTGCATGGTCCAGAAGTGCGGGTCAGCCAGCGGAATATCCACCGATTGCAATTGAATCGCGTGACCCATCTCCCGCCAGTCAGTGGCGATCATATTGGTCGCGGTTTTCAGCCCCGTGGCGCGGCGAAATTCAGCCATGACTTCACGGCCCGAGTAACCGTTCTCCGCCCCGCACGGATCTTCGGCGTACGCCAAGACGTGATGCTGATCGCGGCACAAGCGGATCGCTTCTTTCAGTGACCACGCGCCATTCGGGTCAAGGGTGATGCGCGCATCAGGGAAGCGTTCGGCCAAGGCGGTGACCGCTTCGATTTCTTCATCGCCGCTGAGCACGCCGCCCTTGAGTTTGAAGTCTTTGAAACCGTAACGGGCATGGGCGGCCTCGGCGAGGCGCACTACCGCGTCGGCAGTCATGGCTTTTTCGTGACGCACACGAAACCAGTCGTTGTCGGCGTCTGGTTCGCTGCGGTAGGCCAGATCGGTTTCGTTACGGTCGCCGACGTAAAACAGATAGCCGAGCATTTTCACTTCATCACGCTGCTGGCCTTCGCCGAGCAGCGCCGCGACCGGCACGTCCAGATGCTGGCCGAGCAAGTCGAGCAGGGCGGCCTCCAGGCCAGTGACGGCGTGAATGGTGATGCGCAGGTCGAAGGTTTGCAGGCCGCGGCCACCGGCATCGCGATCGGCGAAGGTCTGGCGCACCTGATTGAGGATCTTCTGGTAGGTGCCGATGGGGCTGCCGACCACCAGCGAGCGCGCATCTTCCAGGGTCTGGCGAATGCGTTCGCCGCCCGGCACTTCACCGACGCCGGTGTGCCCGGCGTTGTCGGTGAGGATCACGATGTTGCGGGTGAAAAACGGACCGTGAGCACCGCTCAGGTTGAGCAGCATGCCGTCGTGGCCCGCCACCGGAACCACTTGCATGCTGGTGATGATCGGCGCTTTTGCAGTGTCTTGTGCGTTCATTGTTATGTCCTTCAAAACTGAGGTTCAGGCGTGGCTGGAAGCGGGTTTGCCGGGGGCAGCGGCGGGTGCGGTTTTCGGTGTGTTGCGGGCGGCGAAGACAATGATTGCGGCGATGATCGAAGTCGCCGCCAAACCGTAGAGCCCGCCCTGAATCGAACCGGTGTGTTCTTCCAACAGACCGAACGTGGTCGGCGCGACGAAGCCGCCAAGGTTGCCCACCGAGTTGATCAGCGCGATCACGCCGGCAGCGATCCGCGCATCCAGGTACGCCTGGGGAATCGGCCAGAACAGCGACGACGCCGATTTGAAACCCAGCGCCGCGAAGCAGATCGCCACAAAGGCAAAGATCGGTCCGCCGGTGGTGGACATGAACATCCCGGCCGCAGCAATCAGCAGCGCAGCGGCGACCCAGGCTTGCTGGTGTTTCCATTTGGCCGAAAACGCGGCGAAGGCGTACATGCCGACAATCGACAGCAACCACGGGATCGAATTGAACAACCCGACCTGGATGTCGCTGAGGTCGCCCATCTTCTTGATGATGCTCGGCAGCCAGAAGGTCGCGGCATAAATGGTCAACTGAATGAAGAAGTAGATCAGGCAGAAGAGGATGATCTGACGGTCCTTGAGCAGTTTGCCCAGGGACGGTTTGATCGGCGTCGCGGCTTCGCGAGCGAGTTGTTCGTCGTCGATTGCCTTGACCAGCGCGTCCTGTTCGTCGCGGCTCAGCCATTTGGCGTCGTGGGGTTTGGAGTCAAGCCAGAACCAGACGAACACGCACAGCCCAACCGAGAACATGCCTTCAATGAAGTACATCCACTGCCAACCGTGCAGGCCGAAACCATTGAGTTGCAGCAACATCCCGGACAGCGGGCCGGAGATCAGCGACGCAACCGCCGAGCCGCTAAGGAAGATCGCAATCGCCTTACCGCGTTCAAGCCCAGGCAACCAGCGGGTGAAGTAATAAATCACCCCGGGAAAGAACCCGGCTTCGGCAACACCGAGCAGAAAACGCAGGATGTAGAAGTGGGTTTCGTTCTGGATGAACGCCATGCCGGCGGCAACCAGGCCCCAGGTCAGCATGATCCGGGTCAGCCAGATGCGCGCGCCGACTTTTTGCAGAAGCATGTTGGAGGGGACTTCGAACAGCGCGTAACCAATGAAGAACAGGCCGGCACCGAGGCCGTAGGCGGCAGCGCCGATGCCCAGATCCTGCTCCATGTGGGCGCGGACGAAGCCAATGTTTACGCGGTCAATGTAGTTGACGATAAACATGATCACGAACAGCGGCAGGACGTGGCGTTTGACTTTCGAGATGGCGGATTTCAGGACTGAATCGGCGCCGTCGTTTATCGCGGATGCGGATGTACTCACTTGCTTTTCTCCCACTGATTATTTTTATGCGGGGTATTGCTGGGCGTTTCGTGTTGATAGACATCATACAACTAGGTTTTTTGATCCCGCAAGCGCTGATATCCAACGAAATGGCGCTTTATAGGCAATTTGTTATTCTTTTAGATGTTTGTTCTGGCTGTTTCGAGGGGTTGAAGCGCTGATTGTTGAGTGTTGTCATACAAGTTGAGTGTTGTTTTCATGAGATTCCGGGCGAGCCCGGTGCTACGATCCGGATAGCCCCGCTTTTCGGATGATCGCCATGCAAGAAGACCTCGACGCACCTGCCCGCAAGCGCAGCCACAACCTGGCTCATGACCTGGTGGCCAAGCTGACCCAAAGCATCCTGCTCGGCCAGATGCTGCCGGGAGACAAGCTGCCGTCGGAGAACACGATTGTTCAGGAGCACGGGGTCAGCCGCACGGTGGTGCGTGAGGCGATTTCGAAGCTGCAGGCATCGGGGTTGGTGGAGACCCGTCACGGCATCGGCACCTTCGTGATCGAGCGCGCAGCGGAGCAGGGGCTGCGACTGAACGTCGACACCGCGCTGGGGGTGCGCAGCATTCTGGAATTGCGCATGGGCCTGGAAACCCAGGCTGCCGCGCTAGCTGCGATTCGCCGTACCGATCAGCAATTGGCGCAGATGCGTGAAGCGTTGGATGACTATCAAAGCCTGCTCGCCAACAACGACAGTTGCGTTGAAGCCGACAAGCGCTTTCACCTGCTGATCGCCGAAGCGACCGGCAATGTGTGCTTCACCGAAATCATGCAGCAACTGGGCAGCGCGATGATTCCCCGGACGCGGGTCAACGCGACCGAGCGTGGTTCCACGGATTTGAGCAAGCTCGGGCAACTGGCCAATCAAGAACACGAAGCAATCCTCAACGCCATCAAACGCCAGGACCCGGACGCAGCGCGGGCGGCGATGTGGCTGCACCTGACCAACAGCCGCGACCGGTTTTCATCAGGGAACACCTGATCCCAACAACACCACAAGCCCCTTGTGGGAGCGGGCTTGCTCGCGAAAGCGGTGTATCAGGCAGCATGGATGTCGACTGACACGGCCTCTTCGCGAGCAAGCCCGCTCCCACAGGGGATCTCCAGTGTTCTCGCGGTCAATGTGGGAGCGAGCCTGCTCGCGATAGCGTCAGAAGCCCCACCACTCGCCGCTCCAGATTCAACGCCAACACACTGGTCAACACCACCAGCGCGCCGACGATAACTATCATCGCCGGCCGCTCACCCAGCGCAACCGAGGCAATCGCCATCGCTGTCGGCGGCACCAGGTACAACGTCATCGCCGTACGACTCAAATCCACATGGGCCAGCACAAACGCCCAAGCCAGGTACGCCAAGGCACTCGGAAACACGCCCAACCCAATCACCGCTATCTGCACTTTAACCGGCGCTCGCACTACCTGATCCGCCAGCCCTGGCAGATAAACCAACAACAACGCGGTCCCGCACCAGACCGTGTAGCAAGTCAGGGTCAAACCGTCATAACGCCCGGTGTGATGCTTCTGCAGCGCAAAGTAAAAACTCCACGACACCGCTGCCAGCAGGATCAGCAAGCCGTGGGCATCAATGCTGCCGAGGCCTTTATCGCCGGCCACCACAATCACCACGCCGATCAACCCCAGCAACACACAGCCCCAGCGCCAGCCGCTCACCCGATCCTCCATCCGCCGAGCCATCCGGGCCGCTGCGCATCGGCGCCATCGAATCTTCGGCCACCGGTCGCTTGCCACGTTTGCTGGCCAAATTCCATAAGCGTTATCCCGGCGTCGCCCTGGAGCTGACCACCGGAACCTGGAGCCAGTTGCTCGACGACACCGCCAATCACCGCCTCGACGGCGCCATCGTTGCAGTGGATGTCGAGCGCTCACAACTCAAGCGCACGCCGATGTACCGCGAAGAGCTGCTGCTGATTGCTTCAACGTCGCTGGGGCCGGTGCGCGACATCGCGGATTTGCAGGACAAAACCGTGTTTATGTGGCCGCAGGGCTGTCCGTATCGGGCGGCGCTGGAACATTGGTTGCTGCGCCAGGGGCAGGCGCTGCCGATTGTCAGCCTGGCCAGTTATGGTGCGATTGTCGGTTGCGTTAGTGCCGGGGCTGGCGTGGCGTTGGTGCCAAAAGGGGTGTTTGATCAGTACGCCAAAGGGGCGGGATGCGCGGGGTATGAATTCCCCGAACTGACGGCTGTCGAGAATTTGTTTTACTGGCATGAAAACGTCGGGGTTCATCCGGCGCGAGAGGCGTTTGTGGGGATGTTGCGCGAAGAGTTCGCGTGATCTTTTGTGGCATTACAAATGACCATTGTGGCGAGGGAGCTTGCTTCCGCTGGGTTGCGAAGCAGCCCCAAAACAGGCAACCGCGATTCGTCAGGCACACCCTGGATGCAGGTTTTACGACTGCTGCGCAGCCGGACGGGAGCAAGCTCCCTCGCCACAGATTTTGCGCTGATTTTTCAATTGCCGGTCACATCGCGCATCAACAACCCAAACCGCAAATCCACCGCATCCGGAATCGGCACATACACCGTGTGCCCATCCCCCGGCGCCACTTCAATCGGCTCGCCTTTGATGTTCTGCAACTGATGCAAATCAAAGTGGAAGTTGCCCTTGGGCGTCATCAGTTCCATATGATCGCCCAGGCCAAAGCGGTTCTTCACCTTCACTTCGGCCAGGCGATCGTGCCGTTCGCCGGTCAATTCCCCGACAAACTGCTGTCGCTCCGACACCGAGCTGCCGTTCTGGTAGTTCTGATACTCATCATGCACATGCCGACGCAGGAACCCTTCGGTGTAGCCGCGCTGGGCCAGGGACTCCAGATCAGTCATCAGATTGCGATTGAAGGCGCGACCGGCCACCGCATCATCAATGGCCTGGCGATACACCTGAGTGGTGCGGGCGCAATAGAAGTGGGATTTGGTCCGGCCTTCGATCTTCAGTGAATGCACGCCCATTTGCGTCAAACGCTCGACATGCTGCACGGCGCGCAGGTCTTTGGCGTTCATGATGTAGGTGCCGTGTTCGTCCTCGAAGGCTGGCATCAACTCGTCTGGACGATTGGCTTCTTGCAACAGGAACACCTGATCGGTCGGTGCGCCGATGCCTAAAGTCGGCTCAGGCTGGAACTGTTGAACAATCTCGCCGAGCTGATTCTCCGTGGCCGCCTGTGCCGAGTACTTCCAGCGGCAAGCGTTGGTGCAACTGCCCTGGTTGGCGTCGCGCTTGTTCATGTAGCCCGAGAGCAGGCAGCGTCCGGAATAGGCCATGCACAACGCGCCGTGAACGAACACTTCCAGTTCCATGGCCGGTACTTGCTGGCGAATTTCGGCGATTTCTTCCAGGGACAGTTCCCGCGACAGGATGATCCGGCTCAAGCCCTGTTGCTGCCAGAACTCGACGCTCGCCCAATTCACCGTGTTGGCCTGCACCGACAAATGGATTGGCATCTGCGGGAAGTGCCGGCGTACCAGCATGATCAGGCCCGGGTCGGACATGATCAGCGCGTCCGGCGCCATGGCAATCACCGGAGTCAGGTCTTTCAAGAACGTTTTGAGCTTGGCGTTGTGCGGCGCGATGTTGACCACCACGTAGAAGCGCTTGTTCTGGGCTTGCGCCTCTTTGATGCCGAGGGCCAGGTTGGCGTGGTCGAATTCGTTATTGCGCACCCGCAAGCTGTAGCGCGGCTGCCCGGCGTACACCGCATCGGCGCCGTAGGCGAAGGCATAACGCATGTTTTTCAGAGTGCCGGCGGGGGCGAGCAGCTCTGGGATTGAGAGTGGTGTGGCAAGGGGCATGGCGGTATCGATCGCAAAGCAGCCGAGGATAGAGGGCTTGCCCTCAGGGATCATTGATCTGGATCTATGCTTGATGAACAAACGGATGGCACTCATGCGAACCGTGGCGGACTAAGCATCAAGGAGCGCCTGCTCCGTTGCGGATTGACATGGATCGGACATGAAAGAAACCACGCTACAAAACAGGGCGCTGCTTGTGTTGCTGGTCGTCGTGACCCTGGCCTTTATCTGGATTCTGTTGCCGTTTTACGGTGCGGTGTTCTGGGCGGTCATCCTCGGCATCGTCTTCGCGCCGATGCAGCGGCGGCTGCAATTGAAGTTCGGCTGGCAGCGCAACCTGACGTCGCTGTGCACCCTGAGTATTTGTCTGGTGATCGCGATTTTGCCGGTGATCATCCTCAGTGTCCTGCTGGTTCAGGAAGGCGCGTCGCTGTACAACCGCATCGAAAGCGGCGAGCTGGACATCGCCGGGTATGTGTCGCAGTTCAAGCATGGCTTGCCGCCGTATTTCCAGCATTTGCTTGATCGGTCCGGCGTAGGTGAGTTGAAGGGGGTGCAGGACAAAATCGTCAAGGGCGCGATGCAAGGCAGTCAATTCTTTGCCACGCAGGTTTTCAGTGTTGGTCAGGGGACGTTCGAGTTCATCGTCAGCTTTTTCATCATGCTGTACCTGTTGTTCTTCTTTCTGCGGGACGGCGCCGAGCTGGCGCGCAAAGTCCGCACCGCCGTGCCGTTACAGGAACACCAGAAACGCCGTTTGCAGCTTAAATTCAATCGCGTGGTGCGGGCCACCGTCAAAGGCAATTTGTTGGTGGCGATCACGCAGGGTGCGTTGGGCGGCTTGATTTTCTGGTTTTTGGATATCCCCAGTGTGCTGCTCTGGGCGGTGTTGATGGCGTTTCTGTCGCTGTTGCCAGCGGTGGGGGCGGGGATTGTCTGGGCGCCGGTGGCGGTGTACTTCCTGCTCAGCGGGGCGATCTGGCAGGGCGTGGTGCTGGGGTTGTTCGGGGTATTTGTGATTGGCCTGGTGGACAATCTGCTGCGGCCGATCCTGGTGGGCAAAGACACCCGGATGCCCGACTACATGATCCTGATCTCGACCTTGGGCGGTATGGCCGTGTTCGGTCTGAACGGTTTTGTAATCGGGCCGTTGATCGCCGCGCTGTTTATGTCGAGCTGGGCGATCTATGTCGAAAGCAAGCCGCAGGTTCAGCTGCCTTAGGCGATGAGCCGGACGATGCCGATGCGTTGCGACAGGGCCTGGGCGGCGGGAAGCGAGGTGAGCGGACCGCTGATCGGTTCGCCGTCGCGCATCACATACCAACAGGCGAGCAGTCCTAGCTCTCTGAGCGATGCGGGAACGGCGCTGCCGATAACGGACATGATCTGAACCTGGGACATAAGTACCTCCATCGATCTATGGAGCCACCTTACGGACCGCGCGGTTCAACGGACAATCAACGTTCTTGATAGTGGTCATTGATGCCAGCGAGTGTGGCGGTCAATCGACTACCAGATCGAGCATATGAACCACTTCCTGCTCGTTGAGCAGGCCTTTGCGCACCAGGTTTTCGGCCAGCAGCGAGAGAAACTTGGCGCTGCGATGGCCTTCCAGGTGCTTGAGTTCGGTCAGTGCGTTGTACACCTTGCTGGAGGTACACAAGCCGACATTGCGGTGCGGGTTTTGCGTTGGCATGAGGTCGTCCTTGTTTTTATCAACCTGTTGTTTACGGACAGGCCCAAGCTTGCGGACCTGACATGACATAAATATGACCGTTTTCTTCAATGTGAAGGAAGGGCTTACGTCAATCATGCCGATTCTAGTCGCAAGCACTGTCCTGACAGCGACCTTGGTGACATTTATTCAGACTTCAGAAACAAAAACAGGCCCCGCCTTGCGGCGGTGCCTGTTCCAATTACAGCTGAACGCTACTCGTGTGGGCCTTAATAGCGAGGCTGAACGTAGTAGCCCTGTGGCTGGTAGTAAACCGGTGGCGGCGGTGCATAGACCGGCTGTGGCTGCACATAGACCGGCTGCGGTTGGACGTAGACCGGTTGCTGTACGTAAACCGTACGCGGACCCGAGTTGGCGTACACAGAACCCGCTACCACAGCGCCCAGGACTGCACCGACAGCGGCCGGTCCGACCCAGCCACCGTGACCGCCACCCCAGCAGCAGCCACCGTGACCACCGTGATAATAGTAACCACCGGCTTGCGCCTGTCCGGCGACAGCTAATGCACCGATCAGCAAAGCTAAGACAGGAAGTTTACGGATCATGATAATTCCTCGTTGTTCGACCCGGCGCTTGAATCTGCAAATAGACCCAAGGATTATCGCGGGGATACTTCTAAGACAGCGACTTTTTGAAAATCAGCACAGCCACTAGGTAAAGTTTGTGTAAGGCTCTGTACCGACGTCTTTACAGCCCCGCAATACCGGGGTGTAGACACCTCGCTATGATCGAACAGAACGGGTGCAATGGCTAATCCCGTCTATCTGAAAGTGCATTAAAAGGAGAAGTTTCATGCAGATGAACCCCAACAAAGACACCCAGCTGTGCATGTCTCTGTCAGCACGCCCCGGGAACTTTGGCCTGCGATTCCACAATCATCTGTACGAACAACTGGGGCTGAATTTTTACTACAAGGCCTTCAGCAGCCAGGACCTTAGCGGCGCTGTGGGTGGCATTCGTGCCTTGGGCATTCGCGGTTGCGGCGTGTCGATGCCGTTCAAGGAAGCCTGCATCGCGCTGGTCGATGAGCTGGACGCCTCGGCCGCGGCCATTCAATCGATCAACACCATCGTCAATACCGACGGCCACCTCAAGGCCTACAACACCGATTACATCGCCATCGCCCAGTTGCTGGAAACCCATCAAGTGCCCAAAGAGTCGACCTTTGCTCTGCGCGGCAGTGGCGGCATGGCGAAGGCTGTAGCCAGTGCCTTGCGTGATGGCGGTTACGAAAACGGCCTGATTGTCGCCCGAAACGAGCGCGCCGGGCGGGCAATGGCCGAATCCCTGGGCTATGAGTGGCAAGCCGAACTGGGGGCGCGGAGCCCGCAGATGCTGATCAACGTTACGCCGATCGGCATGACCGGCGGCTTGGATGCCGATCAACTGGCGTTTGACGCTGAAACCATCGCTTCTGCCGAGACTGTCTTCGATGTGGTGGCGATCCCCTCGGAAACACCGCTGATCGTGCGCGGTCGGGCTGAAGGCAAGCGGGTGATTACCGGGCTGGAAGTGATTGCGATCCAGGCGTTGGAGCAGTTTGTGCTTTATACCGGCGTGCGGCCGACGGATGAGCAGTTCAAGGCAGCGGTGGCGTTTGCCCGGAGCTGATAACGGCTAAAGATCAAAAGATCGCAGCCTTCGGCAGCTCCTACATGGATTGCGTACACCCTGTAGCTGCCGAAGGCTGCGATCTTTTTGCTTCTGGCCAGTTCTATACTGGCCCCCAGCAAACGAAGATTTGCCTCCTACAACAAATACAGTGACCGAGGTCTCCATGCATCCGCGTATTCTCAATCTGGATCAGGCCGAGCTTTTACCGTTGCCTGAGTCGCTGGCCCCGACCGGCGACACCGCCGGCCGCTATCAACAACGCACGGCCCGCATCGGCCAGCAACTGGGTGCGCAGAAGCTCGGTTATCGCTTGTATGCGCTGGAACCGGGGATGCGCGGCAGTCCGTTTCATAGTCATCGGGTCAACGAGGAGATGTTTTTCGTCGTGGCCGGGGAAGGGGAGGTTCGCCTCGGTGCCGAGCGCTTCCCGATTCGCGCCGGCGACGTGATCGCCTGCCCGCCGGGCGGTCCTGAGGCGGCGCATCAGATCATCAATAGCAGTAACGCGGAGCTGCGTTATTTGGCGGTCAGTACCCAGCAATCACCGGAAATCTGCGAATACCCGGATTCCGGCAAGTATGCGGTGATGGATGACTTCAAGGTTGATGCCCAAGGCAATGCCTCGGGGTTTGTCGCGGTCGCCCGGCCGGGTGATGGCGTGGATTACTGGGACGGCGAGTAACTACCAGCACCCCCGATCTCCTGTGGGAGCGAGCTTGCTCGCGATGACGGCGGCACATCCAGCATTGATTCACCTGAAAGACCGCTATCGCGAGCAAGCTCGCTCCCACATTTTTTGACGATGCGTGCCGGTTATTCGAGGCGCGCCAAGCGCTCTTCCAGCGCCGCTATCCGCGCTTCAAGCTCTTCGATCCGCTCAACCGACACGCCGCCACCCGCACCACGTTCCACTGGGTTCTGCCTTGCCGCGAGAATCACCTCAATATCCGCCGGGTCGCCCAGTGCATGCATATAACGGTCTTCACGCTGACCGGCCTGACGCGGAATCAGCAACGCCAGCCCCCGGGCAATCAGACGCTCGAGCTGATGCACCACCTGTTCCGCATCTTCGAATTCATGCATGCGACCGCTGCGGGTCAGCAGTTCATTGACCGTTTGCGGGCCGCGCAGAAACAACAGCCCGGTCAGAATCACCTGGGCTGGCACCAGTTCCAGCGCCTTGTCCACCTTGTGTTCCCAACGGTCGGCACGGCTGCCCATTACCAATTTGGTGAAGCCGCGGCCTTCCAGGGCGCGCAGGCTCTGGCCGACCTGGCCTTGGGTGAGGTTCATCACCGGTTCGCGGCTGGTTTTCTGGTTGCAGGCGATGACCAGGGCATTGAGGGTCAGCGGATAGGTTTCCGGGCTGGTGGCCTGCTTCTCGATCAACGAGCCCAGGATGCGGATTTCCGTGCTGTTGAGGCGCGGTTCGTCGAAGGTCGTTTCTTGCTCAGTGCTCATCGCGCTTTTCCCTTTGCTGTCAAAGCGTGCAGTCGAAGCCGCCTAGCGTAATCCTTGCTGGATAAAAGACAAGCCGCAGGGCGCTCGGGCATGGCTATAATCGGCGCATGTTTCAACCCCGCCACAACACGAGACTGCCATGACCATTTCCCTGTACGCCGCTTCCGTCCCGGTTTTCAAACAAATGCTCAACGCCCTGAGCGACGTTCTGAACAAGGCCGAAGCCCACGCTACCGCCAAGAACATCGACCCGAACGCTTTCCTGCAAGCCCGTCTGTATCCGGACATGTTCCCGCTGGTGCGTCAGGTGCAGATCGCCGTAGATTTCGCCAAGGGCGTTTCCGCGCGTCTGGCTGAAGTCGAGCTGCCGAAGTACGACGACACCGAAACAACCTTCGCCGAACTGCAAGCGCTGATCGCCAAGGTTCTGGCCTTCATCGGCGAGTTCAAGCCTGAGCAGATCGATGGCAAGGAAGGGATCGAGATCATCACCCGTCAAGGCACCCCGAAAGAGAAGCGCTTCACTGGCCAGGCTTACCTGCTGACCTACGGCCTGCCGCAGTTTTTCTTCCACGTCACCACCACCTACGCACTGCTGCGTCACAACGGTGTTGAAGTGGGCAAGCGTGATTACATGGGCGCGTTCTAAACCACCCGGCTACAAAAAAGCCCGCCAAGGTTTACGCCTTGGCGGGCTTTTTCATTTGATCTTCTGTAGGCGCCAGGCTTGCCGGCGAAGGCGATCTTGAGTACGCCTTCGCCGGCAAGCCTGGCTCCTACGGGGGCGTGGTGTCAGGCCAAACGCTGCGCTTTTTCGTCTTCACCCAAACACGCCGCGGCGGTGAACAACACATCGGTGGACGAATTCAACGCCGTCTCCGCCGAGTCCTGCAGCACGCCGATGATGAAACCCACGGCCACCACCTGCATGGCGATTTCACTCGGAATCCCAAACAGGCTGCACGCCAGCGGAATCAGCAACAACGAACCGCCCGCCACACCCGAGGCGCCACATGCGCAGATTGCCGCGACGACGCTGAGCAAAATAGCGGTCGGAATGTCCACGGCAATCCCCAGCGTATGCACGGCGGCCAGGGTCAGCACAGTAATGGTGATCGCCGCGCCCGCCATGTTGATGGTCGCGCCGAGCGGGATCGACACCGAGTAGGTGTCTTCGTGCAGGCCCAGGCGTTTGCTCAATTCCAGATTGACCGGAATGTTCGCCGCCGAACTGCGGGTGAAAAACGCGGTGATGCCGCTTTCCCGCAGGCACATCAGCACCAGCGGATACGGGTTGCGGCGCAGTTTCCAGAACACGATGATCGGGTTCATCACCAACGCCACAAACACCATGCAGCCCAGCAATACCGCCAGCAGGTGCACGTAGCCGATCAAGGCGCCGAAGCCCGAGGTGGCCAGGGTCGAAGCCACCAGCCCGAATATCCCCAGCGGCGCGAAACGGATTACCAGGCGCACGATCAAGGTCACGCCGTTGGATAAGTCGCCGAGTACCTCGCGGGTCGTGTCACCGGCATGGCGAATGGCAACACCCATGCCGATCGCCCACGCCAGAATGCCGATGAAGTTGGCATTCATCAGCGCGCTGACCGGGTTGTCGACCACGCTCAGCAGCAGACTTTGCAGGACTTCACTGATGCCGCCTGGTGCGGTCACCGCAACATCGTGCGTCGCCAGGACCAACGTCGACGGGAACAACGTGCTGGCGACGACCGCGACCACGGCAGCGGCGAAGGTGCCCAGCAAGTACAGAAACAGAATCGGCCGGATGTGGGTTTCCTGACCGTGCTTATGGTTGGCGATCGAGGCCATGACCAGCACGAACACCAGAATCGGCGCAACGGCTTTCAGGGCCGACACAAAGACTTTGCCAATGAACGCGGTGGACTTCGCCACTTCAGGGGCGAACAGGGCCAGGGCAATGCCTGCGATCAAACCGATGATGATCTGCGTGACCAGGCTGGTGCGTTTCAAACGGTGCAATAGGGAAGGGGATGAAGCGCTCATAACGGTATCTCTGATTTTTTTGGGTGCAGGGTTCCGTGGGTCATGCAGCAACAAGCCGGGCAGGCCACATGAAAAGAACCGAGGGGGTAACGCGACATCAATGCCAAAAAACTGGCCGATGAACAGGGTGTACGAATCGCAGGGCGCGGACTTTATCACAGGGTAGTCTTGATCCTTCAGACCTGTGACGATCTGCCGCCCGGTTGTTTAAGCGGATATGTCCGAGCTGAGCCACCGCTGTCGGAAACACTCTGATAAGATTCACCATCCTCATTTTCAAATCCGCCAGTGGGCCTTCAGGCTGTCGCTGGCGTCGTCGTTTTTCTGGAGTTCCACATGCTTCTGCCCATTCTTCTGTTGTCTGCCGCCGGTTTCACGGTGCTGACCACAGAGTTCATCATCGTCGGCCTGTTGCCGGCGCTCGCTCGGGACCTGGACGTCACGATTCCCCAGGCGGGATTGCTGGTGACCTTGTTCGCCTTCACCGTGGCCGCGTTTGGCCCGTTCCTGACTGCGTACTTCGCAAGGTTCGAGCGGCGCAAGCTGTTTATCTCGATTCTGATCATGTTCGGCGTGGCCAACACCGTTGCGGCATTAGCGCCGAATATCTGGGTGATGGCTTTCGCCCGGTTAATCCCGGCGTTGGGGTTGCCGGTGTTCTGGGCTTTGGCCAGTGAGACAGCGGTGGACATCTCCGGACCGGATCATGCCGGGCGGGCCATTTCCAAGATCGGTTTCGGGATTGTCTGCGCGATGGTGTTCGGTATTCCGGTGGGCACGCTGATTTCCGATGCATTCGGCTGGCGCAGCGCCTTCGGCATTTTGGCAGTGATCGCGTTTGCCAAAGCCTTGCTGCTGTATATCTACTTGCCGAGAACCATCCTGCATCAGAATCAGGTGAGCTTTCGTTCACAGTTCAAAATCCTGCGCAGCCCGTTGATGATCGGTCATGTGCTGCTGTCGATCCTGGTGTTTACCGGCATGTTCACTGCTTATACCTACCTGGCGGACATTCTTGAACGCCTGGCCGGTTTCAACGGCACGCTGGTGGGTTGGTGCCTGATGGGCTTCGGTGCGGTGGGGTTGATCGGCAACTGGTGGGGCGGCCGCGCGGTGGATCGTCATCCGCTGATCGCGTCGATGATGTTCTGCGCGTTCTTGATTGCCGGCCTGATTGCCTTGGTGCCGAACATTCAGTCGCCGCTCGGTCTGGCGGCGGCGATGGGCATTTGGGGGATCACTCAGGCTGCGCTGTTCCTGGTCAGCCATGTGCGTTTGATGAAGGCTGCGCCTGAGGCGCCGGCCTTTGCTGCGTCGCTGAACATTGCCGGGGCCAACCTGGGGATCGGTTTGGGCGCCATGGTTGGCGGCCGGGTGATCAACGCTGTTGGTCTGGGCGGTCTGGGTTTCGCGGCGGCCGCGTTTATCCTCGCTTCGATCCTGCTGGCCATGGCGCTGATGACCATGAAGCCTCGTGAGACTCTCACAGTTCAGTAAACAGCTCGCGTCGGGCACCTTCGGTAATCGCCACAATGCCGGGGTGCTTGACCTTGCGCTCCACCGAAATGGCGTAGAACGACTCGGTGACCGCGTCGGTCTGGCCGATCAACTCCACGCCGTATTGGCGTTTCACCTCGTCGGCAATCACGCTCGGGCCGATAAAAATCCCGCTGCCGGATTGGCCGAAGGCCTGCATCAGCGCGCTGTCGTCGAACTCCCCAACGATACGCGGTTGAATCTGCTGCTCGGCAAACCAACGTTGCAAACGACTGCGCACCACTGTTTCCGGCCCCGGGATCAGCAAGGGTGCGCCGTGCAGGCTACGGGGGAAGTCCTGACCGTACTGCGCCGCCAGTTCTGGAGTCCCGAAGAAGCTGATCCCGCATTCCCCGAGCTTCTGGCTGTAGCCCTTGATGTCCAGGTGCGAAGGCATCGGGCTGTCGGAGATCACCAGGTCCAGGCGCTGGATCGCCAGGTCGGCGAGCAAACGTTCCAGTTTGTCCTCGCGGCAAGTGATGCGCAGCGGCTCGCTCAACTCCATGGTTGGCGCGATCAGCCGATAGACGATGGATTTGGGCACCACGTCCGCCACGCCGACCCGAAACAGAATCTGTTGTTCATTGGGCTGGGCGCGGAGCATCAACTCCAACTCTCCACCGAGCTGGAACATCTGCTCGGCATACGGCAAGGTCTGGCGCCCGGCCTCGGTGAGTTCCAGATTGCGCCCGACCCGCCGAAACAATTCGATGCCGTAGGTTTGTTCGAGCAAGGAAATCTGCCCGCTGATGGTCTGCGGCGTCAGGTTTAGCTGCTCACAGGCGCGCACGATGCTGCCAGTCTTGGCCACCACCCAGAAGTAATGCAGCTGTCGATAATTCAGCATGTGCCAACATCCCCCCGTAGGAGCTGCCGAAGGCTGCGATCTTTGCTTTTAAAAGATCAAAAGATCGCAGCCTTCGGCAGCTCCTACACATCAAGTGTTCAGTTCCAGAAGTTATGAGTTCGTATAAACCGAAGTATAACCGCTAAAAATACGAATTTTCCTGAAGTGTTTGTCTCCCTAGAATGCCTCGCTATCGACAGCGCGCCTTTTCGCGCTTGTCCGTTCTATCGAGGAAAGCCCCATGAAACTTACCGCTACGGCGCTGTTGATCACGTCTTTACTGGTATTGGCCGGTTGCGACCAGGCAGAAAAGAGTGCCCAGCAACTGATGGGCAAAGCCGCCGAAACCGCCAAGCAGGCCATCGACGATACGCATAAAGCCGCAGAGCAAGCGATCAGCGATGCCTCCGGCGGGCTGATTGGCAAGAAAGAACAACCGGAGAAAGAGTCGGAAAAAACCGAATCTTCGTCCCAGGAAATCTAAACCGTCTTAAAACGAGTCAGGACTGACCCATGGAATACCTTTTAGAACTTGCTGCAAGCCCCACCGCCTGGGTCGCCCTGGCCACGTTGATCGTCATGGAGATCGTGCTCGGCATCGATAACCTGATTTTCATCTCGATCCTGACCAACAAGTTGCCGATGCAGCACCGCCAGAAGGCGCGGCGTATCGGTATCGGCATGGCACTGATCCTGCGACTGGCGCTGTTGAGCACCATCGCTTTCATCGTGCAGTTGACTGAGCCGGTTATCGATATCCTCGGCCAGGTGTTCTCCTGGAAGGACATCATCCTGATCGCCGGTGGCCTGTTCCTGTTGTGGAAGGCAACCACCGAGATCCATCACAGCATGGACCCGGCGCCGGAAGATCCGAAGTCGGCCACCTCTGGCGTGAGCCTGGGCTTTGCGGCGGCGATTGGTCAGATCCTGATGCTGGACATGGTGTTTTCCATCGACAGCATCATCACTGCCGTCGGCATGACTGAGCATTTGCCGATCATGATCATCGCGGTGGTGGTGTCGGTGCTGGTGATGTTGTTGGCTGCTGACCCGCTGGCCAAGTTCATCAACGACAACCCGACCGTGGTAATGCTGGCTCTGGGCTTCCTGATCATGATCGGCATGACGCTGATCGCCGAAGGCTTCGGCGCCCACGTACCGAAAGGCTACGTCTACGCTGCCATGGCATTCTCGGCAACGATTGAGGGGCTGAACATGATGTCCCGGCGGGCAAAGCAGAAGCGACTGACTGCTGAAGCTTAACCGGCGCTGAAAAAGAAACGGCCGCCTGTGCTCGAAAGAGCCCAGGCGGCCGTTTTTGTTCGGCTGTCCTTAGTGCGCGGTGGCGGGACGTGTCGCTGGTTGGTCGGCTTTCGCCGCGGGCGCCGATTGCACCGGGTGATGATAGTGACGTCGGGTAATGCGCAGTACTCCCCACAACATGGCGGCGGCGACGGTCAGCCAGCCGGATATCAGCATTACGATTGTCAATGTCAGGCTCATCGGTGCCTCCTCTTTGCCCTGCTGCGGGCGTACACGCTATTCAAATGACAGTCTAGTCGCTGCCATGTTTCAGGCTATTGACCAAAGGTCTCCTGTCACCAACCCGTTCGCTCTATCGAAAGCAAACGACTACCGCTTAAGGCTATACCGCTGCGGCGCGGCATCCTATGATCAACAGCCAAGCCGGGAGTACGGTTGCCTGGCGTCTGAACAAGAGAGTGATGATGGTGCGGGTATTTTCTCGAATTCGAGCTGCGGTACTGGTAATGGGCTGCGTGGCCGGGCTGGCGGGTTGCGCCGGTAGCGTGGCGCCTGAGGTCAAGCGTCTGCCGGAACGTGTGGAGCTCAGCGGTACGTTCTACCGGGGCAAGGCCAATGAAAGCGGGCCACAAGTCCTGGCCAGCCTGCTGTCCCAGCAAGGTGTCGTGATTACGCCAGGGTTGCTCGAAAAGCCCCTGCATTTGCCGGGCGCCGAGGCGCAGTTGCAGCAGAACATGCAGAATCTGGCCCGCGAGTACGGCATGGTGGTCTATCCCGTCGACAGCAATCTGCCTGCGCTATTGACCCAGGTCGCGGCCGGTTATCCGGTGATGGTGCGTTTCACTGAGGGCTCGGCGTTCTGGGCCGAGCCGCGGTACGCCATCCTTGCCGGGTACAACCGTCATAAGCAGACGGTGTTGTTGCGTTCGGGGATGAACCATCGGTTGCTGATGAGCTTCAGTTCATTTGAGTCGTCCTTCAAGGACGCTGGCGGCTGGGCTGTTTTGATCCAGAAGCCAAACCAGATTCCGGCCAAGGTCGATGAGCAACGCTGGCTCAAGGCGGCAAGCGATTTGGGTCAGGCCGGCCAGGAGCAGGCGGCTGCGCGGGCGGCCAAGGCATTGAAGGCTCAGTAGCTCTGTTGGTCATGTAGCTCCGTTCGTCACCTCCAGGGCACCGTCGTGTGCCCTGGGCCTCTTATGGATAAGGCCCGGATGTTTTGCGGGTCAGCCCCAAGGAGGCTTCTATGTCTCAGCCCACTTCCCCAAGCGGCCCTCACTCATCCGAGCATTCGTCCGGCCATGAGTTGGACTTCGATCCCGATTCGCCGGACCTCGCCGATCCTCAGGTCGATCCTGTCGGGCCTGCCAGAGCGCCGAAGGATGTAGAGCCGGGCGAGGACGATAAGAAACCGGCGAAGCCTTACGATCCGCTCGCCGATCTCAAACCCTGACGTACAGTGAGGTGTTTATGTCTACCGATTCGAGTTTTGACGACAAACGTCCGGACAGCGTCCCGACGACTCCCGAAGACGATATGGACCCAGTGATGGATCCGGACAGTCCGTTAAGGGATCCCATGGCGCGCCCAATGGTGGTGTCGACGGAGCATCCCCATGGCCACAGAGACCCGAGTGCCGGGGATGGCATTCCGGATGACGACCAGATGCCGTTGCCTAACGATTAACGCTGGACGAAAAAAAGCCCCGAATATTCGGGGCTTTGTTTTGGTTGTCGCGGATTACTTTGACGCTTCAACCACACCGCTTTGACGGTGTTTCAGGTTCTTCGCCGCTTTGTACTGCAAGGCAACCGACGGTGCGTTATTGCTCTTGCCGGTTTCGACCCAGCTACGGATCCGCGTGGCATCGGCAAAGTGCGTGTACTTGCCGAACGCATCGAGGATCACCAGGGCAACCGGGCGATTGGCCATGGTGGTGACCAATACCAGGCAGTGGCCAGCGTCGTTGGTGAAGCCGGTCTTGGTGATTTTGATATCCCAGTTGGCCTTGTTCACCAAATGATCGGTGTTGTGGAAGCCCAAGGTGTAGTTGGGTTTACGGAACGAGACAGTCGTTTCCTTGGTGGTAGTCAGTTCGGTCAGCAACGGATACTTACGGGCGGCGATCAGCAATTTGCTCAGGTCGCGGGCCGTCGAGACGTTACGCGGGGAAAGCCCGGTCGGTTCGACGAAGTGAGTGCTGCTCATGCCCAATGCCTTGGCCTTGGCGTTCATTGCCGCAATAAACGCGACGTAACCGCCCGGGTAGTGGTGGGCGAGGGTAGCGGCGGCGCGGTTTTCTGAGGACATCAGGGCGATCAGCAGCATCTTCTTGCGTGGCAGCTCGCTGTTGAGCTTGACCCGGGAGAACACACCTTTCATTTCCGGTGTGTGGCTGATATCGACGTTGATGTATTCCTCCATGTTCTGATGGGCTTCAACCACCACCAGGCCGGTCATCAGCTTGCTGACCGAGGCGATCGGTACAACCACGTCCGGGTTGTTGGAATAAATGATTTTATTGGTCTGCAAATCCATCAGCAAAGCGCTGCCGGAAGCAATCTTCAATTGTGAGGCGTCTCGGGGTGCTGCGGTGGTCTCCGCAGCATCGGACATTGGCGTGATAACAGTCCCTGTAAATGCAAAAAATAGGCTCAGGATGGAAAGACGGATTTTCACGCGGGCGAACTCATAAGGGTGGATATGCCGTTTTTGTAACGGGCTATTTCTTAAAAAGCGACGCATTTTAGGAGTATGTGCCAGGAAAACGATAGGCGCCTGTAAACAAAGGCCGAAAAGTGAAAGATATTTAATGTTGTACCAATTTTGTATCACTCTGGCTTTCCAGCTTCTCGACTTCTGACCAGTCGATAGTGGAGCTCAGCCAGCGAGCGTATGTCGACAAAAGCACTTGAGCGCTGTGCCTAAACTGCCCGGCAATGAGCGCGGGTTCATGCCTGCCTGAGGCACATCGTAGCGCACGTGTGACGGCAGTTATATTGGCTGCGCGGCTTTATTTTAAAGGCTTCCAAGGCCTTGGCGAAGTGGCCGCCGGGTGTTGAAGATGAAAGGATGAACTCCGATGCGCCCGATGGCGCAAACACATCGGGCGACTCCTTGCGTTTGCGATGGCGCTGCGTCAGTCGGGCATCAGCAATCTTCCTCGCCTCAGCCGACAGCACGCCGCTGCTCGACCGACCGTTCGTGTATGCATGGTGCTTGGGGCTGCTGGCAGGTTTGCACTGAGTGGTACAAGCGCGAGTGGAAGTTGGAATTCGAAGCCTTCGGTGGGAAAGCGCTGTGGCGGGGCGTTACTGGGGAGTCGTACAGGCGGGATGGAGCCATCGCAGGATAGTGGTAAATTGCCTCTATCCACGTTGAGCGATGCGAATTGATAAAATACAACGCACTAAATAAAGCAGGGCGTCTTGCCGTATTCTTCATGGCGCTATGTCTGCTCGGTCTACCCGCCTTGCTGTTTCCATCCGATTCAAACTTTGACCTTGAAGGAAAGACTGTCGAGCATTTCAAGGGCACTTTCGTTCACGCTCAGTTCCCCAAAGGTGCGGGCGTGACACTTCTGACGAAGAGCCCAGAAACGGGGCACTACCTGGCCTTCTATATTGGAAGTCTGAGCATTTTGACCCGCAGAGACAGCCTGGTCAGCGGGGGAAGTATCGAGCTGACCCATATCGAGAAAAGAGTACTGACCTGCCAAATCAACGGCGTTCTGTCGTGCACTGCGCGCTGTTCAAACGCGGCCAGTTGCATTGCGCTGGAGCGGTCGGATACAGACATGTCCGTCAAACTTGTTCTGGTTATATTGTTTGTATTCGCTGTTTTCTTTGCCGTGCTGTCCTTGGTGCAACATCTACGCAGTAAGCCATCGGTTGCTGCGGGGCCTTGACTCGACAGAGCCCAATCCGCCCGCCGGGCTCTTTCGTTTCTGGCGCCTGGTGCAACAGGGCAGGCCTTTCCATAGGAGTGACCTTCATGAGGTTTGTCGTAGGAGTGTTGGCTCTGGCGCTACTTTCGAGTTTTCGATTGAGAAGACTAAATCGATGATCACTGACTACGACCCGGTCAGCGACGAAAAGGGCCTGACACAGACAATGTTTTCCTCTGCGCAACTCTATCCAGTAGAAGAAACAAAGGCAGCCAAGGAGGCCTCTGTGATGCAATTTTCCAAGTTTTTCAGAGTCTTGTGTATTGATGCTCAGAAGGCGAAACGCCAAGCAAATCGGGGAGGAGAGTAATTAGTTTGCGGGGGTTGATAGGGCTGGATTGACTCACTTTTGCTGGTTGCTAGAGGCGTCGGGTTTGCGTTTGATCAGGGGCACAAGCATTGCGACGCGTTGTCTGTACCGTCGGTAGTCTTCTCCGAACAGTTCTACCAGGTCTCTTTCTTCCAGATGAACCCCGATGAGGATGTACAGGGTGCTTAGCGCGGCAAACAACAGGTGCCCGGCGGTCATGGACGGTGTCGCCCAGAACACGATGAGAAACCCCAGGTACAAAGGGTGGCGCACCAGTTTGTAGAGCAAAGGCGTTTTGAAGGTGGGGTTTTCCGGCTTGGGCGAGCGCCAGGCATCGAGTGCCTGCTTTATGCCAAGCAATTCGAAATGGCTGATCAGAAACGTAGCGAGCAATATCACGCCCCAGCCGATCCAGAACACGCCGGTGAGCATGCCTTGAGTCCAGGCAGATTCCAGGCGCCAGATCGACGCACGGATGGGTTGCCAGAGCCAGAAAAGCAGCACAAGCACCAGACAGGTGACCAGCACATAGGTCGCGCGCTCGATCGGTGCCGGGATGAAATGGGTCCACCACTGTTTGAAACCCTTTCGCGCCATGCCGCTGTGTTGTACGGCAAACAGCGTAATCAACAAGGTGTCGACGAGGGTGGCCAGGCGCCAGTCGAGGCTGGGACCAGAGTCGATGTCTTTGGGCACGCCGATGCCTGAGAGAAAGCCCATCAGGTAAAGCGCAGTAAGCAGAAAACACAGGTAACAGCAGAGGCTGTAAAGCAGGCCCGCCACTTTTCCGGTGGAATGACTCAAACGATGTTCGGGTAGGTCTTGCGGCTTCATGGACGACTCCTGGCGAGTGAGCCATTTGTATCCGGTTGCCTTGCTGGCGTCTGTAGGGCGTTTATCTTTCAGTGTGTACTTAATTCTGAAATTCGCTGCTGGTTTGTCCGATGGCCGCAGGCGTTTCATCCAGCGTGCGGCCGATAACAAAAAGCCCCGCTACATAGCGGGGCTCTGTTTGTACGCCAAACCAGTGGAATTAGCTGTGCAGGGTTTCGGCTGCGTACAGAGTGTTTTCCAACAGGCAGGCACGTGTCATCGGGCCGACGCCACCCGGTACCGGGGTGATCCAGCCGGCGCGGGGCAGGGCGGTTTCGTAGATTACGTCACCGACCAGTTTGCCGTCTTCCTGACGGTTGATGCCGACGTCGATCACGATCGCGCCTTCCTTGATCCACTCACCCTTGACCAGGCCCGGCTTGCCGGCAGCAACCACGACCAGATCGGCGCGGCCGACGTGGCCTGCCAGATCCTTGGTGAAGCGGTGGGTGACGGTGACGGTGCAGCCCGCCAGCAGCAGTTCCATCGCCATTGGACGACCAACAATGTTGGAGGCACCGACAATCACTGCGTCCATCCCGTAAAGATCCACACCGGTGCTTTCCAGCAGGGCCATGATGCCTTTAGGGGTGCAGGGGCGCAGCAGCGGAATGCGTTGAGCCAGGCGACCGACGTTATAAGGGTGAAAACCGTCGACGTCTTTATCCGGACGAATGCGTTCCAGCAATTTGGACGCGTCCAGGTGGGCAGGTAAAGGAAGTTGAAGCAGAACGCCGTCAATTGCCGGGTCGTCGTTCAGGCGATCGATCAGATCGGTCAGTGCTTCTTGAGTGGTTTCAGAAGGCAGGTCGTAAGCCTGGGAAAGGAAGCCGACCTCTTCACAGTCTTTACGCTTGTGCGAGACATAAACCTGAGAGGCAGGATCGCTGCCGACCAGAATCACCGCGAGGCCGGGGGTGCGCAGGCCTTGCTGGCGACGTTCGGCAACTCGTTTGGCGATCTGCTGGCGCAGGCTGGCGGCGATCGATTTGCCGTCGATTAGTTGTGCAGTCATTGCGCGTGGTTAACCATCGAGAGGGGAAAAAAAGAGAGCGCATTCTCGCATGCCAAGAGGTGAGGGCAAAGGCGCTTGGTCTGCAAATTCCTCTAAGCCCTTTAATTAAATGAATTTTTTTTAAAAAGGATTTGACTGCCTTTGGGGCGCTCTATACTATTCGTCGCACTTGTCGGGCACAGCCTAGCACTGGATGAGAAGGTCGGGCGGGATTACGGTTCTGCAAGACTGGAAGCACTTAGTTTGTAGTCCTCCAAGAGTACAGATTAATAAGGCGCCCGTAGCTCAGCTGGATAGAGCATCCGCCTTCTAAGCGGATGGTCGCAGGTTCGAGTCCTGCCGGGTGCGCCATTAGGCAGCTTTGGCACAAGTAGCGCAATATGGTGGGCGTAGCTCAGTTGGTAGAGCACGGGATTGTGACTCCCGTTGTCGAGGGTTCGATCCCCTTCGTCCACCCCATATTTTAAAAGGCGCCAGATTAATAGTCTGGCGCCTTTGCTTTAAAAGCTTCAAGCGCGGATGTGGTGGAATTGGTAGACACACTGGATTTAGGTTCCAGCGCCGCAAGGTGTAAGAGTTCGAGTCTCTTCATCCGCACCAAATACAGCTTCACTCAGGCCGTTGGCTTGAAGGGGGCGCAGCAAGGAAGTTTTTTTGGCTTCTTTGTGAGGCAATATGGTGGGCGTAGCTCAGTTGGTAGAGCACGGGATTGTGACTCCCGTTGTCGAGGGTTCGATCCCCTTCGTCCACCCCATATTTCGAGAGGCGCCAGATTTAACAGTCTGGCGCCTTTTTTGTTTTAGCGGTTCGAGTGATCAGCGGCTGCAGGTTCTGGGCCGCAGGGGCGGGGTGTTTCGTCGTATTTATGTTTCTCGATGATGCCGCGCCACCCGCCGGCCTTGCTCGCAAGATCGGCTGTCAGGGAGATAATTGGCAACTTCTTCTATATAGAAGGGTTGGTGCAGAGCCCTGGTTTCATTGGCTGTATTTGCTAACAGGGCGAGGCGCAACCGTTTGTCCCTCGCCTATAAATCGCCTGCTGCTTTTTTACCCGTTTTCAGTAGGGTGACTTCTTGAGTTTGACCCACTAGAATGCATGCCCTTGATTCTGGGGTCGGAAACGGCCGGCTAACGTCTGTGCAACGAGGAATATCCATGCAAGTTTCTGTTGAAAATACTTCTGCTCTTGAGCGCCGCATGAGCATCACCGTGCCGGCTGAGCGCATCGAGACTCAGGTCAACAAGCGTCTGCAGCAGACCGCGCAAAAGGCCAAGATTGCTGGCTTCCGTCCAGGCAAAGTGCCAATGAGTGAAATCAAGCGTCGCTTTGGCGCTGATGCACGTCAGGAAGCCGTAGGCGATGTGATCCAGTCCTCCTTCTACGAAGCTGTTGTTGAGCAGAAGCTGAACCCGGCTGGCGCTCCTTCGATCGAGCCTAAGTCGATCGAAGCTGGCAAAGATCTGGAATACGTCGCAATTTTCGAAGTGTTCCCGGAGTTCACTGTAGCCGGTTTCGACGGTATCGCCGTTGAGCGCCTGAGCGCTGACGTGGCTGACGCTGATCTGGACAAAATGCTGGACGTGCTGCGCAAGCAGAACACCCGTTTCGAAGTGGCCGATCGCGCTGCTCAGAACGACGACCAACTGAACATCGATTTCGTTGGCAAGGTTGACGGCGAAGTGTTCGCTGGCGGTTCCGCCAAAGGCACTCAGCTGGTTATCGGTTCCGGCCGCATGATCCCTGGTTTCGAAGACGGTCTGGTTGGCGCTAAAGCCGGCGAAGAGCGCGTTCTGAACCTGACCTTCCCAGAGGACTATCAGAACCTCGACCTGGCTGGCAAAGCCGCTGAGTTCACCGTTACCGTGAACACTGTTTCCGAGCCAAAACTGCCAGAGCTGAACGAAGAATTCTTCGCTCAATTCGGCATCAAGGAAACTGGTCTGGAAGGCTTCCGCACCGAAGTTCGCAAGAACATGGAGCGCGAACTGCGTCAGGCGATCAAATCCAAGGTCAAGAATCAGGTAATGGACGGTCTGCTGGCCACCAACCCGATCGAAGTGCCTAAGGCTCTGCTGTCCAACGAAGTTGACCGTCTGCGCGTGCAGGCTGTTCAGCAGTTCGGCGGCAACATCAAGCCTGACCAACTGCCGGCCGAGCTGTTCGAAGAACAAGCCAAGCGCCGCGTTGTTCTGGGTCTGATCGTGGCTGAAGTGGTCAAGCAATTCGACCTCAAGCCAGACGAAGCCCGCGTTCGCGAAATGATTCAGGAAATGGCTTCGGCCTACCAAGAGCCTGAGCAGGTTGTGTCCTGGTACTACAAGAACGACCAGCAACTGAACGAAGTCCGTTCGGTTGTGCTGGAAGAACAAGTTGTGGATACTGTTCTGCAGAAGGCTAACGTGACCGACAAATCGGTCTCTTACGAAGAAGCAGTCAAGCCGGCAGAAGCTCCACAAGCCGACTGATCGCTTTTTGCGGTAAGAAGTAATCACCATAAGCCAGCCTTCGTGCTGGCTTATGCGTATTCAAGACATAACTATTTGGGAGTGACTGCAGAGCATGTTCCGTAATTCGTATATTCAGCAGAACTCTGATATCCAGGCCGCAGGCGGCCTGGTCCCGATGGTTGTCGAGCAGTCTGCTCGTGGCGAGCGCGCTTACGACATTTACTCGCGCCTTCTCAAGGAGCGAGTGATCTTTCTGGTTGGCCCGGTAGAGGACTACATGGCCAACCTGATCTGTGCGCAACTGCTGTTCCTTGAAGCGGAAAACCCGGACAAGGACATCCATCTCTATATCAACTCCCCGGGCGGTTCGGTGACGGCGGGCATGTCGATCTACGACACCATGCAGTTCATCAAGCCAAACGTGTCGACCACCTGTATCGGTCAAGCGTGCAGCATGGGCGCGTTCCTGCTGACGGCCGGTGCCCCTGGCAAGCGTTTCTGCCTGCCGAACTCGCGTGTGATGATTCACCAGCCATTGGGCGGTTTCCAGGGCCAGGCGTCGGATATCGAAATCCATGCCAAGGAAATCCTCTTCATTCGTGAGCGTCTCAACACGCTGATGGCCAAGCATAGCGGGCACACTCTTGAAGAAATCGAGCGTGACACCAACCGCGATAACTTCATGAGTGCAGAAGCTGCGCGTGAGTATGGGTTGATCGATGAAGTGATCAGCCAGCGCCCCGCTTAAAATAAGCAGCTCAAAATAGGCTAGGTCGGCTGCTCCGATCACCAGCGGGCTTGAAAAAGCCCGCAATAGCCTTCATCTTGTGTTGCAAGCCTATCGGATTTGGATCGAACGAATGACTGACACCCGCAACGGCGAGGACAACGGCAAGCTGCTCTATTGCTCCTTCTGTGGCAAAAGCCAGCATGAAGTGCGTAAGTTGATTGCCGGCCCCTCGGTCTTTATTTGCGACGAGTGCGTCGACCTGTGCAACGACATCATCCGTGAGGAGGTGCAGGAAGCCCAGGCCGAGAGCAGCGCGCATAAATTGCCTTCGCCTAAAGAAATCAGCGGCATCCTTGATCAGTATGTAATTGGTCAGGAACGTGCGAAGAAGGTTCTGGCCGTAGCGGTGTACAACCACTACAAGCGCCTGAACCAGCGTGACAAAAAGAATGACGACGTCGAACTTGGCAAAAGCAACATCTTGCTGATCGGCCCGACAGGCTCGGGTAAAACCCTGCTTGCCGAAACACTGGCTCGTTTGCTGAACGTTCCGTTCACCATCGCCGACGCAACCACCCTCACCGAGGCGGGTTATGTAGGTGAAGATGTCGAGAACATCATTCAGAAGCTGCTGCAGAAGTGCGATTACGACGTAGAAAAAGCCCAGATGGGCATTGTCTACATCGATGAGATCGACAAGATCTCGCGTAAGTCTGACAACCCGTCGATCACCCGGGATGTTTCCGGCGAAGGCGTGCAGCAAGCCTTGCTCAAGTTGATCGAAGGCACGGTCGCTTCCGTTCCGCCGCAAGGTGGTCGCAAGCATCCGCAGCAGGAATTCCTGCAGGTCGACACCCGTAACATCCTGTTCATTTGCGGTGGTGCGTTCTCCGGTTTGGAGAAAGTCATTCAAAACCGTTCCACCAAGGGTGGCATCGGTTTCAACGCAGAAGTGCGCAGCAAGGAAGAAGGCAAGAAAGTCGGTGAATCCCTGCGTGAAGTCGAGCCTGACGATTTGGTCAAGTTTGGTCTGATCCCGGAATTCGTCGGTCGTCTGCCAGTACTTGCCACGCTGGACGAGCTTGATGAGGCTGCTTTGATGCAGATCCTTACCGAGCCGAAAAATGCTCTGACCAAGCAGTACGCCAAGTTGTTCGAGATGGAAGGCGTGGACCTGGAGTTCCGGGCCGACGCACTGAAATCGGTCGCCAAACGTGCCCTGGAACGCAAGACCGGTGCCCGTGGACTGCGTTCGATTCTCGAAGGTGTATTGCTCGACACTATGTATGAAATCCCCTCGCAGTCCGAGGTGAGTAAAGTAGTGATCGATGAAAGCGTTATCGAAGGCAAGTCCAAGCCACTGTATATCTACGAAAACAGTGAGCCGACTGCCAAGGCTGCGCCAGACGCTTAAGCGTCGCGCTGCTGGAATAAAGGAGGGGCCTTCGGGCCCCTTTTCTTTTAAAGCGTTTTAACACCCTCTTTGCGCTTGTTTTTTTTGAAAGCAGCCCCCATCTTGGTTTCAAGCTTACTTCCATCTGTTTACGGCCTTATGGCCGCCGTAGAGGCGAAATCATGAAGACAACCATCGAATTGCCTCTCCTGCCATTGCGTGATGTTGTGGTTTATCCGCACATGGTTATCCCGCTGTTCGTGGGGCGCGAGAAATCCATCGAAGCCCTCGAGGCTGCGATGACGGGCGACAAGCAGATCCTTCTGCTGGCTCAGAGAAACCCTGCTGACGACGATCCCGGTGAAGAAGCACTTTATCGCGTAGGTACCATCGCGACCGTTCTGCAACTGCTCAAGCTGCCTGACGGCACCGTCAAGGTTCTGGTCGAAGGTGAGCAGCGGGGCGCCGTGGAGCGCTTCAGCGAAGTGGACGGTCACTGCCGTGCCGAAGTCTCGCTGATTGACGAAGTCGACGCGCCGGAACGTGAATCGGAAGTGTTCGTTCGCAGCCTGCTGGCTCAGTTCGAACAATATGTGCAGTTGGGCAAGAAAGTCCCGGCTGAAGTCCTGTCCTCGCTCAATAGCATCGACGAGCCAGGCCGCCTGGTCGACACCATGGCCGCGCACATGGCCCTGAAGATCGAGCAGAAGCAGGAAATCCTCGAAATTATCGATTTGTCGGCCCGGGTCGAGCACGTTCTGGCGTTGCTGGATGCCGAGATCGATCTGCTGCAAGTCGAAAAACGTATTCGCGGTCGCGTCAAAAAACAGATGGAGCGCAGTCAGCGCGAGTACTACCTGAATGAGCAGATGAAGGCCATTCAGAAAGAGCTCGGCGACAGCGAGGAAGGCCACAACGAAATCGAAGAGCTGAAAAAGCGCATCGATGCCGCTGGCCTGCCCAAAGATGCCTTGGCCAAGGCCCAGGGCGAACTGAACAAGCTGAAACAAATGTCGCCAATGTCTGCGGAAGCGACAGTGGTGCGTTCGTACATCGACTGGCTGGTTCAGGTGCCGTGGAAGGCTCAGAGCAAGGTGCGTCTGGACCTTGCCCGTGCAGAAGACATTCTCGACGCCGACCACTACGGTCTGGACGAAGTCAAAGAACGCATCCTCGAATACCTCGCCGTGCAAAAGCGCGTGAAGAAAATTCGTGGTCCGGTGTTGTGCCTGGTCGGTCCTCCAGGGGTTGGTAAAACCTCCTTGGCGGAGTCGATTGCTCACGCCACTAACCGCAAATTCGTCCGTATGGCCCTCGGTGGTGTGCGTGATGAAGCGGAAATTCGTGGTCATCGCCGTACTTACATCGGTTCGATGCCAGGAAGATTGATTCAAAAGATGACAAAGGTGGGGGTTCGCAACCCGCTGTTCCTGCTCGATGAAATCGACAAAATGGGCAGCGACATGCGCGGTGACCCGGCGTCGGCGTTGCTGGAAGTGCTCGACCCTGAGCAGAACCACAATTTCAACGATCACTATCTGGAAGTCGACTACGACCTGTCCGATGTGATGTTCCTTTGCACCTCCAACTCCATGAACATTCCACCGGCGCTGCTGGACCGGATGGAAGTGATTCGTCTGCCGGGTTACACCGAAGACGAGAAGATCAACATCGCCGTCAAATACCTCTCGCCCAAGCAGATTGCTGCCAACGGCTTGAAGAAAGGCGAGCTGGAATTCGAAGCCGAAGCGATCCGCGACATCATCCGCTATTACACTCGCGAAGCCGGTGTACGGGGGCTTGAGCGCCAGATTGCCAAGGTTTGCCGCAAGACGGTCAAAGAGCATGCAATGGAGAAACGCTTCTCGGTGAAAGTCACCGCCGAGATGCTGGAACACTTCCTGGGTGTGCGTAAATTCCGCTACGGCCTGGCTGAATCCCAGGATCAGATCGGTCAAGTGACCGGCCTGGCGTGGACTCAGGTGGGCGGTGAGTTGCTGACCATCGAGGCTGCCGTCGTACCGGGTAAAGGCCAGTTGATCAAGACCGGTTCGCTGGGTGATGTGATGGTCGAATCGATCACCGCAGCCCTGACCGTTGTCCGCAGCCGTGCCAAGAGCCTGGGGATCCCCCTGGACTTCCACGAGAAGCGCGACACGCACATCCATATGCCGGAAGGGGCGACCCCGAAGGACGGCCCTAGCGCTGGTGTAGGCATGTGCACGGCCCTGGTGTCAGCATTGACCGGGATTCCTGTACGCGCAGACGTCGCCATGACCGGCGAAATCACCTTGCGTGGCCAGGTATTGGCGATCGGCGGTTTGAAAGAAAAACTGCTCGCTGCACACCGTGGCGGGATCAAGACGGTGATCATTCCTGAAGAGAACGTACGCGATCTGAAGGAAATTCCTGACAATATCAAGCAAGATCTACAGATTAAACCGGTTAAATGGATTGACGAGGTCCTGCAAATTGCGCTGCAATACGCGCCGGAGCCCTTACCGGATGTGGCTCCTGAGATAGTTGCAAAGGATGAAAAACGCGAGTCTGACTCTAAGGAAAGAATTAGCACGCATTAGTACGCATTTGCCTGGGGGGCTTCCTTGACAGCTTTTTAGAGCCCTTGTTATAAAGCGGCTCTTAAGTGTCTGTAGGCCATTCAGCACTCGTTTTTGCTTTCACCAAAAAACTTAGAATCATACTCAAAATAGATATAAGGGGACTTAGAGTGAACAAGTCGGAACTGATTGATGCTATCGCTGCATCCGCTGATATCCCGAAAGCTGCTGCTGGCCGTGCGCTGGACGCTGTAATCGAATCCGTCACTGGCGCTCTCAAGGCTGGCGACTCTGTTGTTCTGGTTGGTTTCGGTACTTTCTCCGTAACTGATCGTCCAGCTCGCATTGGTCGTAACCCACAGACCGGTAAGACGCTGGAAATCGCAGCTGCTAAAAAACCAGGTTTCAAAGCCGGTAAAGCACTGAAAGAAGCTGTCAACTAAGTTCGATTCAGGTTTTTGCCTATCCGGGTCGGGGTCATGCCTGACCTGGCAGCGGAGCGGTAGTCCAGTCAGCATATCGCTGATCTGAGACACCGAGGGTCGCATGTTCGAGCCCTCGGTCCGCTCCGTCAGTTACGAGAAGGCGCATCCTCGGATGCGCCTTTCTTCTATCCGGATTCTACCCACGCTCCACGGTTGCCTAACTTTGAAGTTCAACCGTTTCTGGGGGACGCATGCTGCAGAATATCAGGGACAATTCACAAGGCTGGATTGCCAAGACCATTATCGGGGTCATCGTTGCACTGATGGCTTTGACCGGTTTCGATGCCATTTTCAAGGCCACGACGCACAGCAATGATGCGGCCAAGGTCAACGGCGAAGAGATCAGCCAGAACGAGCTGAGCCAGGCTGTCGACATGCAACGCCGTCAGCTGATGCAACAGCTGGGTAAGGATTTCGACGCTTCCTTGCTCGACGAAAAAATGCTGCGCGAATCGGCCCTCAAAGGCCTGATCGATCGCAAACTGCTGCTGCAAGGCGCAGAGAAATCGAAATTCGCTTTCTCCGAAGCTGCTTTGGACCAAGTGATCCTGCAGACGCCTGAATTCCAGGCTGACGGCAAGTTCAGTTCTGAGCGTTTTGACCAGGTTATTCGTCAGTTGGGCTACAGCCGCATGCAATTCCGCCAGATGCTGGCTCAGGAAATGCTGATCGGTCAGCTGCGCGCTGGCCTGGCGGGTAGTGGTTTTGTCACCGACGCACAGGTTCTGGCCTTCGCCCGTCTGGAAAAACAGACTCGCGATTTCGCTTCCTTGAACATCAAGGTTGACCCGGCAGCTGTGAAGCTGACCGACGATGAGGTCAAGGCTTACTACGAC
Organism: Pseudomonas sp. ASL4; assembly: GCF_056680395.1. NCBI lineage: Bacteria > Pseudomonadati > Pseudomonadota > Gammaproteobacteria > Pseudomonadales > Pseudomonadaceae > Pseudomonas > Pseudomonas sp. ASL4. The sequence continues at coordinate 3,272,971 of NZ_CM155280.1, forward strand.
GAGCACGCCAAGGAATTCATGACGCCGGATCAGGTGGTCATCGATTACCTGGAGTTGAAGAAGGCTTCCTTCTTCGACGAAATCAGCGTTAAAGACGAAGACCTGCAAGCGGCCTATCAGAAAGAAACCGCCAACCTGGCCGAACAACGCCGGGCTGCGCACATTCTGATCGAAGTGAACGACAAGGTCACCGAGGCGCAAGCCAAGGCCAAGATCGAAGAAGTTCAGGCGCGTCTGGCCAAAGGCGAGAAATTCGAGGCTCTGGCCAAGGAATTCTCCCAGGATCCGGGTTCGGCGAACAACGGTGGTGACCTCGGTTACGCCGGTCCTGGTGTCTACGATCCAGCGTTCGAAAAAGCCCTGTACTCGTTGACCAAGGATCAAGTATCCCAGCCAATTCGTACCGACTTCGGTTTCCACCTGATCAAGCTGTTGGGTGTTGAAGCGCCGGAAGTTCCAACGTTTGCCAGCCTCAAAGGCAAGCTGACCCGCGAGCTGAAAACCCAGCAGGTCGAGCAGCGTTTCGTTGAGGCGAGCAAGCAACTGGAAGACTCCGCGTTCGAAGCTTCTGACCTGGTCCAGCCAGCGCAGGACCTGAAACTGACCGTTCACACTTCCGCACCGTTCGGTCGTGAAGGTGGCGAAGGTGTTGCGGCCAACCGTGCCGTAGTCACTGCAGCGTTCAGTCAAGAAGTACTGGATGAAGGTGCCAACAGCACCGCCATCGAACTGGACCCGGAAACCGTGATCGTGCTGCATGCCAAAGAGCACTTGAAGCCTTCGCAGTTGCCACTGGAAAGCGTGGCTGCCAGCATCCGCACGCAATTGGCCAAGGAGCACGCCAGTGCTGCCGCCAAGACCAAGGCTGATGAGCTGATCGCCAGCCTGCGCGATGGCAAGACACCGCTGGACAAGGCGATCGACGGCCAGAACTGGAAAGTCACCGCAGCAGCCACTCGTGCGCAGGAAGGGGTTGACCCAACCGTGCTGCAAGCGCTGTTCCGCATGCCTAAGCCAGCCGCCAAGGACAAGCCGACGTTCAGCAGCGTGACCCTGGCCGATGGTAGCCTGGTGATCGTGCGTCTTAACGGCGTGAACGAAGCCACAGCGCCGACCGATGAAGAGAAGGCTCAATACCGTCGCTTCCTCGCTTCGCGTGTTGGCCAGCAAGACTTTGCGGCCTACCGCAAGCAGTTGGAAAGCGAAGCTGACATCAAGCGTTACTGATGGCTGACTGAGTTTTGCGCGACACAAGGACCCCGGCCGAAAGGCTGGGGTTTTTTGTGGGTGAAGCAAAAGATCGCAGCCTTCGGCGGCACCCACAGACGCGTAGGAGTTGCCGAAGGCTGCGATCTTTTGATTTTTTCCCCTGTCCATCGGGAATCCACAACCCCGCGCGACTTTTCCTGCATATAACGGTCAACACACCTGTAACCGTTTTAAGACACTAATCGATGCGCACCTAAGCATCGTTCTGTAGCACAATACGCCCCGGACCGTTTCCCCTCAGGATGTTCAATGTTTAAGTCAATTCCCATGCGTGTCGTCGGGCTGGCGCTGGTGCTAGCCGCTGCTGCCGGTTGTTCGTCGAAAAAAGCCGCCATCTATGAGCATGAGAACTTCGACGACTCCGGAACGTTTTCACGCAACTACCCGGTGAGCGATGCACAGACCTGCGAAGCCGCTCGTCGCGCCTTGCTCAGCCAGGGCTATATCATCACCAGCAGCGATCCGAAACTGGTCAGCGGGCACAAGAGCTTCCAGCAGACTGGCGAGACCCACATGGAGATCAGCTTCAGTGTGGTCTGTGCCGATGACGGCACCGAGGGGCACCACGCGACCATGTTCGCCAACGCCTTGCAGGACCGCTACGCGCTGAAGAAGACCAACAACTCTGCCAGCCTCGGTGTAGGCGTGTTGGGCTCGGTGTCGATGCCGATCGGCTCCTCCGATGATTCGATGGTCAAGGTCGCCAGCGAAACCGTGTCCTCGGCCAAGTTCTACGAGCGTTTCTTTACTCTGGTGGAGTTGTTCCTGCCGCCGGAAGCGAAGAAAGCGGCGCACATCGTCGAGAAGCCTAAAACTGACCTGGGCGTACCTGAACCCAAGGCAGTACCCGCAGCACTGGCGCCAACGCCAACCGCGGCACCTGCCGCAGAACCTGTAGTGGTTCCGGTCGCCGCTCCGGTAGTCGCGCCCGCCGTTATCGAGGTTGCTCCTGTTGCTTCGGAGCCGGTCGCACCGCCGCCGGAAGCTGCGCCAATCACCCCGGCTCAAACGTCTGAGCCAGCCCCAAGCACCGAGACCATCACTCCACCGGTGCACCCGGACAACATGCCGGCGCCAAGCGAGCCAATCCCGGCCATGCCGTCCTCCGGCCAGTAAGCGACCCAGGCGTTACGGGAGCGTGTGCAGACGGCACGTATCCCGTAACCGCCATCAAGATTGACCGACGTCAAACCAGGCCGTTGTCCTACGGACTGTATCGAAAAAATCCTGTGATAAATTCCTGACCACCTGCTACGTTTTATCAAGTAGCGGTTGAGCGTCGTGCCGGCGTCATTTTTCTTTCACGTGGGCACTTTATGCTCAAGGCGCTGGTCATTTGATCAGGTATTTCAATGAGCGATGGGGGACACCGCGATGGACGATTATCAAGAAGAGTTGCTCGAGTATCAGGCGTTTGAACTGGATCCGCTGGAACCGGCTGAAGACGCTACCGAGTTGTAAGGCTTTACGCGGATTGGCGATGACTGCGGCGAAATTCGCCGGGTGTCTGGCCGTTCCAGCGTTTGAAGGCCCGTTGAAAGGCTTCGGCTGAGGCAAAGCCGAGCAGATAAGCGATTTCCCCGAACGCCAGTTCGGTATCGCGGATGTAGGTCATGGCCAGGTCGCGGCGCGTGTCGTTGAGAATTGCACGAAACTGCGTGCCTTCCTCGGCGAGTTTGCGACGCAAGGTCCAGGTGGGCAGCTTCAGGCGTGCCGCCACTTCTTCCAGGTCGGGTTCCCGGCCACCGTTGAGCAACGGCCCCAGTAACTGAGTGATGCGTTCACGCAGGCTACGGGTGCGTGTCAGTTGCTCCAGTTCCCGTTCACATAATTGCAGCAGGTGCCGCCAGGTGCTCGGGCAATGTTGCGGGTTGCGCTGGGCGAGGCTGGCCAGGCTCAGACGCAATTGATTGTGTTCGGCGCCGAACTGGATCGGGCAATCAAACACGTTGTAGGCTTCTCTATACTGCGTTTCTTCGAATTCGATCTCGATGCGTTCGGCCCGCAGCGGGGCAGGGCTTACGCTGGACAATTGCTGCAACCAGCCTGCGATGATCGAGTCCACCACGAAGCGGTTGTAGGCGTTGTAAGGGCTGATGGAATAGAACCGCAGCCATGCGCCCCGGGCGTCTTCGTGGAAACTCGACTGGCCGCGATAGTTGGACCCGTACAAGGCTTCGAAGCGAATCAGGCAACGCGCCGCTTCCCGCACCGTCGGGGCCTGGGCGGCGGTGACACCGGCCAGGCCCGCCTGACTCAAGCGACTGAGTTGACCCATGCGCAAGCCCAGCGCCGGGTCACCGGTCAGTTGAATCGCCCCGTGGCCCAGGCGCATATAGCGCGGGATAGAGAGCCGGGCGCCTGCTTCGCTCAAGCGAGCGGCGTCGAGGCCGTACTGGTCGAGCAATGGCTGAGGGTCAGCGCCATGGCTGCGCACAGCGTCGGCCAGGCTATGAACAAAGCCCACCGACAGATCCCCGAGGCGCATCGGCAGCGGTTTCATCGTTTATAACCAGAGGTTCAACAGGCGCGCACCCCGGACATTGCTGTCGGCGGAGTGCTGGCCGTTGGCGCTGAGAAAGCTCTGACCGGCGCTGCCCTTGTCCCAGAACTGCCCGCGCAGGAACACGCTGATGCCGGCGATGGCCTGGCTGCTGGGTGGTTGGGCGATCAGGGTCAGGCGATGCCAGGCCTGGCCTTCGCTGAGTTCGCCGGCCTTGAGGCTGACGGAGCTTGGCGTCGACAGGCCCTTGTAACCGCGCCACGGCTTGTCCCAGGTTCCGTGGCCGACGATGTACGCCGGGACCGCCACCAGTTGCGCGCCTTGTTCGTCGAGTTTGCGGTAGTTGTCCGGGTACCAACTGTCGCTGCCGATCAAGATGCCCAGGCGTCCGGCCGGGGTATCAACAACGTTGACCGTATGGTCGGTGTTGGCGGCGAGGGTGTCCTGTTCATCGAAGATCGGGTGCATCTGCCGCTGCGGCTGGCCGATCGGCAAACCGTCGCGACCGAACACCACACTGCTGTTGAACAGTGCGCCGTGGCCGATTTTCAACGTGCCATCGATAACGCTGGGCTCTGGCAGCACGATGGAGCCGGCTACCAACGTCACGTGGAATTCTTTCGCCAAACCACCAAACAGAGCCTGGTAATCCTTGGCCATGCTTTTGGCTTTCATGCGCAGGTGGGCATCATCGAGACGGCTGGCGCCCTTGGCGCTAATCAGGGCGCGGACGAACTGCAATGGATTGCTCGCCGCCAGCCAGTTCATCGCTTCCTGGAGCGTGCTGGCCTGGTACAGCTCATCTTTCTCGCCGCTGACCATCAGCCAGGTGCCGACATGTTCCGGCAGCACGACGATGGTTTTTTCATTCAGCAGGCCCTGATCCTGGGCTTTTTGCAGATAGGCCGCGAGCTTGCGGTGCAGGCGCTCGGGGCTTTGGTAGTCGGTGGGGAACAGCTCGGGCTGGATACCCAGCAGGTTGCCGCGATCGGCCGGTGTGCCTTGATCGACCGCCAGATTGATTCGCAGGTCCGACAGGTAATGACCCGCCGGACGGTCCGCGGCCCACATGGCGTAGGTCGTGAGGGCGGCGATCAACGCCATGGAAAATGTCAGGTACAGAAGTTTACGCATGGGAAAGCAGTCAACGGCCGTGTGCGGGATTCGTCGACTAGGGTAGGGCCCACGCCGACGCTTGCCAAGGGGCGCTGCACATTTGGATCAATAAGTTGTCAGTTACGGTCATTGAGAGACGGCGGCGCGACTCTTAGTCTGTCCAACATGACTGACGGGGGCCGAAGAGCTCCTGCACTTTTTCCGTGATCGCTCGATGTGGAGTTACCGATGGCCGCCGCTCATTACCCGCACCTGTTGGCCCCGCTGGACCTGGGTTTTACCACGCTGCGCAACCGCACCCTGATGGGCTCGATGCACACCGGGCTTGAGGAAAAGCCCGGTGGCTTCGAGCGCATGGCGGCGTATTTTGCCGAGCGTGCCCGAGGCGGCGTTGGCCTGATGGTCACGGGCGGTATTGGCCCGAACGATGAGGGCGGCGTTTACTCCGGCGCGGCCAAACTGACCACCGAGGAAGAAGCCCTCAAGCACCAGATCGTCACCCGCGCGGTGCATGAGGCGGGTGGCAAGATCTGCATGCAGATCCTCCACGCCGGTCGTTATGCCTACAGCCCAAAGCAAGTCGCACCAAGTGCGATCCAGGCGCCGATCAACCCGTTCAAGCCCAAAGAGCTGGACGAGGAAGGCATCGAGAAGCAGATCAGCGATTTCGTCACCTGCTCGGTGCTGGCACAAACCGCCGAGTACGACGGCGTCGAGATCATGGGTTCCGAAGGTTATTTCATTAACCAGTTCCTCGCGGCCCACACCAACCACCGCACCGACCGTTGGGGTGGCAGCTACGAAAACCGCATGCGCCTGCCGGTAGAAATCGTCCGCCGCGTACGCGAAGCAGTCGGTCCGAACTTCATCATCATCTACCGCCTGTCGATGCTCGACCTGGTGGAAGGTGGCAGCAGTTGGGAAGAAATCGTCACGCTAGCCAAAGCCATCGAGCAGGCCGGCGCGACCATCATCAACACTGGCATTGGCTGGCACGAAGCGCGGATTCCGACCATCGCCACCAAAGTGCCGCGAGCGGCGTTCAGCAAGGTCACGGCCAAGCTTCGTGGCTCGGTGAGCATTCCGCTGATCACCACCAACCGTATCAACACCCCGGAAATCGCCGAGCAGATTCTGGCCGAAGGCGATGCCGACATGGTGTCCATGGCGCGGCCGTTCCTCGCGGACCCGGACTTCGTCAACAAGGCTGCCGCTGGCCGCGCCGATGAAATCAATACCTGCATCGGCTGCAACCAGGCCTGCCTGGACCACACCTTCGGCGGCAAGTTGACCAGTTGCCTGGTTAACCCGCGGGCCTGCCATGAAACCGAGCTCAATTACCTGCCGGTGCAGCAGATCAAGAAAATCGCCGTGGTCGGTGCCGGCCCTGCGGGTCTGTCCGCTGCAACCGTGGCTGCGGAGCGTGGCCATCAGGTGACGTTGTTTGATTCGGCCAGCGAAATCGGTGGTCAGTTCAACATCGCCAAGCGCGTGCCGGGCAAGGAAGAGTTCTTCGAAACCCTTCGCTACTTCAACCGCAAGTTGCAGACCACCAATGTTGAGGTGTGCCTGAACACCCGCGTGGACGTGGCGCAATTGGTCGCCGGCGGTTACGACGAGATCATCCTTGCCACTGGCATCGCGCCGCGTACCCCGGCAATTCCCGGCGTCGACAACGCCAAGGTGTTGAGCTACCTGGACGTGATTCTTGAGCGTAAACCGGTGGGCAAGCGCGTTGCAGTGATTGGCGCCGGCGGTATTGGTTTCGACGTCTCGGAGTATTTGGTTCACGAAGGGGTTGCCACCAGCCTGGACCGTGAAGCTTTCTGGAAAGAGTGGGGTATCGATACGCATCTGGAAGCACGCGGCGGCGTGGCCGGCATCAAGGCCCAGCCTCATGCGCCGGCCCGCGAGGTGTTCCTGCTGCAACGCAAGAACTCCAAAGTCGGCGACGGCCTGGGCAAGACCACTGGCTGGATTCACCGGACCGGTTTGAAGAACAAGCAGGTACAGATGCTTAACAGCGTTGAATACCTGAAAATCGACGACGAAGGCCTGCACATCCGCATCGGCGAAACCGGCGAGCCGCAAGTGCTGCCGGTGGACAACATCGTGATCTGCGCCGGGCAGGACCCGTTGCGTGAGTTGCAGGACGGTCTGGTGGCGGCCGGGCAGAACGTGCATTTGATTGGTGGCGCGGACGTGGCGGCGGAGCTGGATGCCAAGCGGGCGATCAATCAGGGTTCGCGGTTGGCGGCTGAGTTGTAAAACATAGCCCCTGTGGCGAGGGGGCTTTCCCCCGTTGGGCTGCGAAGCGGCCCCAAAACCATGCAGTGCGGTGTGTCAGATTTACCGCGTTGAATGGATTTGCGACTGCTGCGCAGCCGAACGGGGGCAAGCCCCCTCGCCACAAGTCTGCTGCTAAGATGCCGGCTCTTAACCCAGAGCCGGCATCGATGCTTCTCCCTTCCGACACTTGGCTCCCGAAAGCCCCCCTCAACCCCCTCCAACTGGACTGGCTCACCGCAGCCGACATCCAGCTCGCCATCCTGCGCCTGGACCAAATAGACCCGCTGATCAGCGGCAACAAGTGGTTCAAGCTCATCGAACACCTCAACGCCGCAGACCAGGCTGGTGCCGACGGCATCATCAGCCTCGGCGGCGCTCACTCCAATCACCTGCACGCATTGGCTGCAGCAGGCAAACGCTTCGGCTTCAAAACCGTTGGCCTGCTGCGCGGTCATCCGCAAGACACTCTGACCGTAAAGGATCTGCAAGACTTCGGCATGCAGCTGCACTGGTTGGGTTACGCCGGTTACCGCGCGCGGCACGAGCCGGGTTTCTGGCAGCCGTGGCAGGTGCAGTACCCGACATTGCAAGCGGTGCCTGAGGGAGGCGGCGGTTTGCGCGGCGCGCGCGGCTGCATGCAGCTCAAGGATCAGGTCACTGAGCAGTTGAACGGTTTGGGCTGGAGCGATTACGACGGTTGGTGGCTGGCCTGCGGAACCGGCACCACCCTGGCCGGTTTGGTACTGGCGGAGGCGGGTGAGCGTCCGGTTTACGGCGCATTGGCGGTGCCCGACGATCATGGCGTGGCGCAGCAGGTTGAATCGATTGTGCGGGAGGGCGGATTGGCGAATCCTGCTTATGAACTGTTTGACGCTAGTCGCGGCGGATTTGCCAAGGTTGATCCGTTGTTGCTGGAGTTCATCGAACAGGCCGAGCAGGCCAGCCGTATTCCTTTGGAGCCGTTGTACACCGGCAAGGCGCTATTAGCGCTCAAGCAGCAGGTTGAAGCCGGAAGATTTACCCGGGGAACGCGGCTCATCTTCATCCACACCGGCGGCTTGCAGGGCCGCCGCGGCTTCAACTGACACCGCAGGTCCATGTGGGAGCGGGCTTGCTCGCGAAGGCAGTGTGTCAGCTGACATCAATTTTGAGTGTCAGTCCGCTTTCGCGAGCAAGCCCGCTCCCACAGGGCTTTTGTTGAGTTCAGGTATTGCGCGTCGCCCGCTTAGGCATCATCCGCAACAACGTGTTATCGCCCACCACATAGTGGTGATACAGCCCGGCCACAGCGTGCAGGCCGATCAGCCAATAACCGATAGTGCCGCCGAGTTCATGCCAGCCCTGGATCTGCTTGGCCAGCGCCTTGTCTTCGTGGACCAGCAACGGCAGGTCGAAGCCGTAGAACATCACCTGATTGCCCTTGGCGCTGGTCACCAGCCATCCGAGGATCGGCATGGCGATCATGAACAGGTACAGCGCCCAATGCATCACCTTGGCCAGTGTGGTCTGCCAATGGGGGGAAGCCGGGAAGATTTGCGGCGCCGGGCCCAGGCTGCGGGCGAACAAACGCAGCCAAACCAGCACAAACACCGTCAGGCCCAGTAAGTAGTGCGATTCAGTGATCAGCGTGCGGCCACCACTGCCTTTGGGAAAGATCCCGCGAAATTCGATGCACGCGTAAACCAGTATCAACAAGACCAGCATTAGCCAGTGCAAGGTGATCGATACCGTGCTGTAACGTGAGTCGGAGTTCTTCCAGGGCATACGGGGGCTCTCCACAGGTCAATGCTTAAAGTGCCGTTCTTGTGCGGCGCTGTGCTTTAACTGTAATCCTGTTTTGCCGGATTTGCCTGAGGCGATTTGCCCGTTCAACGCACTCGTTCAGCTAATTGACAACAAAAAAGCGTGTAGGAGCGAGGCTTGCCCGCGAAAGCGTCCGACCATTAAACATGGATATCGACTGGCAGGACGCCTTCGCGGGCAAGCCACGCTCCTATAGTGCATCAGTTGGTTTGCGGCATTTCGCCGTTGGCCAGACGCTTGTTGATATCGGCTATCACTTGCGGCAAATCGCCGATGGTGTCGATCATGTAATGCGGGCGTGAGCCTTCGAACATGGCGTGGATACGCTTGCGCTCGCTGGCCAGTTCCTCGCTGCCGAGGGCCTGATAACCCGCGTAGTCCAGGCCCAGCGCGTTACCGGAGCAGATCAGCGCCACGGTCCACATGCCGGCGCGGCGACCTTCAAGAATGCCCGGCACGGTATCGTCGATCTTCACGCAGGCCGCAACATCATCGATCCCCAGGGCAATCACGTTGGCCAGGGCCTGAGCCGGCCATGGACGGCCGTTCGGCACCTCGTCGGTGGCGACCACGTGATCGGCGATGTAGCCGTTGGTGGCGGCCAGTTCCACGACTTTGTCCATGACCTGTTTCGGGTAGCCGGAGCAGGAGCCGATCTTGATGCCTTGCTGGCGCAGATTGGCGATAGTTGCCAGAGCGCCGGGGATCAGCGCCGAGTGCTCGGCGATTTTTTCGATTTGCAGCGGCATGAAGCGCTTATAGATGGCGGTGACGTCATCGTCGGTCGGTGTGCGGCCGAACGCCTTGCGATAACGCTCGGCGACTTGCGGCTGATCGCACAGGGTGCGGATGTGGTCCCACTTGCCCATGCCCATCGGCCCGCGAGCTTCTTCAATGGAAACCTGAACGTCGAACTCGGCGAAGGCTTCGACAAAAATCTGGGTCGGCGCGAACGAACCGAAATCGACCACGGTGCCGGCCCAGTCGAGGATGGCGGCTTGGAGTTTGGTTGGGTTGGTGTAGTTCATGGTGATCAGAATCCTGTGGCAACTGGCTAATGAAGGGCTGCTTTTGGTGGGAGCGGGCTTGCTCGCGAAAGCGGTGTGTCAGTCGACATCAATGTTGAATGTCAGACCTCTTTCGCGAGCAAGCCCGCTCCCACAAGGGATGGCGGTGTGATTTAGATTTCGAGGACTTCCATTTCCTGCAGCACCTCGGCAATCGCCGCCACGGCCGCGTGCATCTCTGGCGGATTGACGTGGCCGATGCAGCCGACACGGAAGGTCTCGACCTGGGTCAATTTGCCCGGATACAGAATGAAACCCTTGGCCTTGACCCGTTCGTAGAATTCCTTGAACTGGTAGCGCGGGTCTTTCGGCGCATGGAAGGTGACGATGATCGGCGCCTGGATCGCGGCCGGCAGGAAGCTGCGCAAACCAAGTTTGGCCATGTCATCGAGCAGCACCTGGCAGTTGTTGGCGTAGCGCTGATGCCGCGCCGGCAAACCGCCTTCTTCGTTGTATTGCAGCAGGGCTTCGTGCAGCGCCGCGACTACGTGGGTCGGCGGGGTGAAGCGCCATTGGCCGGTCTTGGCCATGTAGGTGTGCTGGTCGAACAAGTCCATCGCCAACGAATGCGAGTTGCCGGCGGCATTCGCCAGGGATTCTTTGCGAGCGAAGACGAAACCCATCCCCGGCACACCTTCCAGGCATTTGCCCGAGGCGGCGATCAGCGCGTCGAACGGCACCTGCTGCGCATCGATTGGCAGGGCGCCAAAGGAACTCATCGCGTCGATGATCAGGCGCTTGCCCTGTTGCGCAATAACCTGAGCGATTTCCGGCAGCGGGTTGAGGATGCCGGTGCTGGTTTCGCAATGGATCAGCGCGACGTGAGTGATGCTCGGATCAGCCCGCAGCAGGCGATCAACGTCAGAAGCGGTGGTCGGTTCGTCTTCGGCGGTTTCGAAGGTGCTGAACGGGCGGCCGAGCACTTCGCAGATCTTCGCCAGGCGTTTGCCGTAGGCGCCGTTGATCAGCACCAGGACTTTACCGTCGCGAGGCACCAGCGTGCCGATCGCTGCTTCGACGGCGAAGGTGCCGCTGCCTTGCAGGGGTACGCAGTGGTGACTGTCGGCACCGTTGATGATCGCCAACAGTTGCTCGCAGAGGCTGGCGGTCAGTTGGTTGAAGCGGTCATCCCATGAACCCCAGTCGACCATCATCGACTGACGGGTGCGGCGCGACGTGGTCAATGGGCCGGGGGTGAGCAGGATGGGTTCGGCAGTACTCATTCTCGTGTCCTCGCAATCGATGGGATGAACCTACGGGGCTTAAATTGCAATTTGCCGTCACATCAATCAAATTGTTTGTTGTTATGCCAGTCATCAGTGAGAGTTATTCATGAATCTGTTTCAGCTTCGCGCATTCGACGCGGTGGCCCGCGAGGGCAGCTTTACTCGGGCCGCCGCGCGACTGTTCATCAGCCAGCCGGCGGTCACCGGGCACATCAAGGCGCTGGAGGAGCACTACCAGATCACCCTGTTGCGCCGTACCGCCCGGCGGGTGGAGTTAACGGAGGAGGGCACCAAACTGGCGGCGATCACCCGGGCGATGTTTGGTCTCGCCGAAGAGGCGCAGGTGATGCTGGAAGCCAACCGGCAATTGCTCACCGGGCGTCTGGAAGTGGCGGCGGACGGGCCGCACATGGTCATGCCGATGCTCGCCAGTTTGCGGGCGCGGTATCCGGGAATTACCGTGAATTTGCGCTTGGGTAACGCTCAGGAAACCTTGGCGGCGTTGTTGTCCGAGCATGCCGACGTGGCGGTGCTGACCGAGGTCGAACCGCGCAAGGGCCTGCATCTGCAAGCGTTGAGCGAGTCAAGGATCTGCGCGCTAGTGCCGGCCGGGCATCCTTGGGCGCAGCGTGCGAAGGGTTTGCCGCTCAAGGAACTGGATCAGGTGATCATGGTGTTGCGCGAGCCGAGTTCGATTACTCGGCGTACGTTTGATGAGGCGTGCAGTCAGGCGAAGGTCAGCCCGCGGGTGTTGCTGGAACTGGATAGCCGTGAGGCGGTGACTGAGGCTGTTGCTGCCGAGTTGGGGGTTGGCGTGGTGTCGTCGGTAGAGGTGAGCCATGACCCGCGGGTGGCGGCGGTGCCGATTTTGGGGGAAGGGTTGGTCAATCGGCACATGATCGGGTGCATGGAACGGCGGCGGGATTTGCGCTTGATTCAGGCGTTTCTGGATTTGGCACCAAGCCAGTAGACCGAGGTGCGGCCTTCGCGGGCAAGCCACGCTCCCACAGGATTTATGCCAGTCCCCAATCTTGTGTACGGCGCAAACCTGTGGGAGCGTGGCTTGCCCGCGAAGGGGCCGGACCTGCCTACACAAGACTCTCGCGCACCATCTCCAGAAACGTCGCCACCACCCGCCGCGAACTCTGCTCGCGCAAGCACACCAGCGTCTCGGTCAGCCGCCGCTTGCAGTCGGTAATCGGCAACGCGCAAACCCGCGAATCTGCACCAAACTCCGCCGCTGACACTACCCCGACACCAATCCCGACCACCACCGCTTCGCGCGCCGCTTCCCGGCCTTCAACCTCAATCGCCGGACGAATCCGAAACCCGGCCCCGGCCATTTCCTCTTCCAGGGTCTGGCGCGTCACCGAACCGATTTCCCGCAGCACCAGCGGCGTGTCGTCCAGGTCCGCCAGGCAGATGGACTCGCGACTCGCCCACGGATGACTGCGCGAGACGAACGCCACCATCGGGTCATTGCGCAACGGCAGCGAGATCAATCGCTCGTCGCTGACATCCCGGCCGAGCAACGCCAGGTCGGCCTGATAGTTGAACAGCCGAAACAACGACTCATCAGTGTTGCCGGTTTCGATCTTCACGCTGATGCCGGGGTATCGCTCGCAAAACCGGGCGATCTGCGGCAGTACGTGCACCGGTGCATCCACGGCGAGGATCAGGCTGCCGGTCTGCAACGCCTGGGAGTCCTGCAATAACTCCTGGGCTTCGGCTTCGATGACGAACAGGCGCTGGGTGATGCTCAACAAGCGCTCACCGAGGTCGGTCAGGCGTACCGAGCGTTTGTTGCGGTGGAACAGCAGCACCCCAAACCGCTCTTCGAGTTTGCGCACTTGGTCGGAAATCGCCGGTTGCGTGAGAAACAGCCGCTCGGCGGCTTTGGTGAAGCCGCCGTGCACGGCCACGGCGTGGAAGGCTTTGAGCTGGGCGTGGGAGACCGACATCGAACCTCCAGTAACAAGCTGAACTTATATTGGAAATACGATAAATCGATTTCACTTATTAATCAGTAATTGTTTTTATCGGCCTCAGCCCCGGTGACTGGTCAGTCGAACAGCATCGGGCGCCATGAGCCTGTGCGTGCAACAGCAGGACTCATCTGACCGATATCGCCTCAGGGAAGCAGCGATATCGAAGTGCTCAACAATAAAAAAACAGGCGTTATTTCTTAATTTCTGCCGGCACACTCACACCCTGAGGTCAGAACCACAATGAACAATCCCATCGGCACCATCAAGCGTTGGCGCGTGCAGATCTTCGCGATCACCTGGCTCGCTTACGCCGCTTTCTACTTCACTCGCAAAGCGTTTTCCGTGGCCAAACTGGGGATCGGCGAAGACCCTACCTTCCTGCTCGACAAAATGGCCATGGCCAACCTCGACGCGATCTATCTGGCGGCCTACGCCATTGGCCAATTCACCTGGGGCATCCTCGCCGACCGCTTTGGCCCACGGGTCGTGGTGCTCGGCGGGCTGCTGATTTCCGCCGCGGCCGCGGTGGTGATGGGCAGTTTTGCTACGTTGCCGATCTTCGCTACTTGCATGCTGATTCAAGGGTTGGCCCAGTCCACCGGATGGTCGGGACTGTGCAAGAACCTCGGCAGTTTCTTCCCCGCCGAACAGCGCGGGCGGGTGCTCGGGTTGTGGAGCTCCTGCTACGCCTTTGGTGGATTGGTGGCTTCACCATTCGCCGGTTGGTGGGCCTACACACTGATCGGCACCTGGCACGCGGCGTTCTTTTCCAGTGCGGCGGTGGTCGGCGTGGTGGCGGTGCTGTTCTTCTTTCTTCAGCGCAACAAACCTGAAGACGTCGGCTTGCCCGCCGTGGAGCCAGAACCGGAGTTGAGCGTCGAAGCGGCCTACGCACAAAGCAAGATCAGCGTTTGGGAGCCGTTAAAGGAAATCCTACGCAACCGCACCGTGCTGGTACTCGGGCTCTCGTACTTCCTGCTGAAACCGGCGCGTTACGCGATTTTGCTGTGGGGGCCGGTGATTGTTTTCGAACAAATGCCCTCGGTGGGCAAGGTCGGCGCGGCGATCATTCCCACGTCTTTTGAACTGGCCGGGCTACTCGGGCCGATCATGATCGGTTTGGCCTCCGACAAGCTGTTCGGCGCCCGGCGGATGCCGGCGTGTGTAATCAGTCTGTTGGCGCTGACGGTTTCCCTGGCGCTGTTCATGGGTGCCTTGCACACCGGCAGCGTGTTGATGGTGGTGGCGCTGTTGTTTGTCATGGGCCTGACCCTTTACGGGCCGGACTCGATGATCAGCGGCGCGGCGGCGATTGATTTCGGCACGGCCAAGGCCGGCGCCACGGCGGCGGGTTTTGTGAACGGCTGCGGTTCGGTCGGGGCGATTCTCGGTGGTTTACTGCCGGGCTATTTCGATTCGGTCACGGTGTTCATCGTCTTCGCCGGTTGCGCGATGTTCTCGGCGTTCGTGCTGATCCCGCACTGGAACAGCCGCCCGGCGGGCTTGCAAACCGACTCCACCTTCGTGCCCAACCAGCCGATCAGCATCAAACCCCTGCGTACCTGAAACCCTTTCCCTCGCGGCCTGCTGCACTGGCGGCAGGTTGGCATGTGGACATCTGACTGGAGAATCCCGATGAGACCCTTTTGGCTGGAGCAAGCCTTGAAGGCCGATGCATCCGCAACTTGCCCGGCGCTGGACGGCGACACCCGCGCCGACGTCTGCATCGTCGGCGGCGGCTACACCGGGCTGTGGACCGCGATCATGCTCAAGGAGCAAAACCCCGAACTCGACGTGCTGCTGATCGAAGCCGACATCTGCGGCGCCGGCGCCAGTGGGCGCAACGGCGGATGCGCACTGTCGTGGTCGGCCAAGTACTTCACTCTTGAACGGTTGTTCGGCGTCGAAGAAGCGGTGCGGCTGGTCAAGGAGTCGGAGCGCAGCATCCACGCCATCGGTGCGTTCTGCGAACAGTACGGAATCGATGCCGATTACCGCCTCGACGGCACTCTTTACACCGCGACCAATCGCGCCCAGTGCGGCTCGACCGACGCGGTGATCGCCGCGCTGGAACGCAACGGCATCAACTCCTTTACTCAGCGACCGGTGGCGGATGTGCAGCGCATGGCCGGGTCCGGCAAACACCTGGAAGGCTGGTTTTCCCCGGCAGCGGCTAGCGTACAACCGGGCAAACTGGTGCGCGGCTTGCGCCGGGTGGCGTTGCAACTCGGTGTGCGGATTCATGAAAACACCGCGATGACCGGGCTGGAGGAGGGCACGCCGGCGGCGATTCACACTCCGAGCGGCGCCGTCCGTGCAGATCGAGTGGTGTTGGCGATGAACGCCTGGATGGCCCGGGCCTTCCCGCAGTTCGAACGCAGCGTGGCGATTGTCTCCAGCGACATGCTGATCACCGAACCGCGCCCGGAGTTGCTCAGTGAAATCGGCTTGACCAGTGGCGTAACGGTGCTTGATTCGCGGATTTTCGTGCACTACTACCACAACACCCCGGACGGCCGGATCATGCTCGGCAAGGGTGGCAACACCTTCGCCTACGGCGGGCGGATGTTGCCGGTGTTCGATCAACCGTCGCCCTATGCCGGTCTGTTGCGCAGCAGCCTGACGGACTTCTTTCCGGCATTTGCCGAGGTCAAGGTCGAGGCCACCTGGAACGGTCCCTCGGATCGTTCGGTCACCGGTTTGCCGTTCTTCGGCCAGATGAGCGCCAGCGGCAATGTGTTTTACGGCTTCGGTTACTCCGGCAGCGGGGTCGGGCCGTGCCATATGGGCGGGCAGATTCTTGCCTCGATGGTGCAAGGCCTTGATAACCCGTGGACCCGCTCGCCGCTGGTCAACGGGCCGTTGGGTTACTTCCCGCCGGAGCCGATTCGTTACCTGGGTTCATTGATGGTGCGCAACGCCATCCGCCGCAAGGAACACGCCGAAGACCACGGTCACCGGCCACGGCGTCTGGACGTGCGCCTGGCGAAATTCGCCGCGGCGGCGGGGAAGGCGGATAAGGGGTGAGCCACAGGGTTCTTTTAAACCCTGACACCGAACCTGTGGTGAGGGCGCTTACTTGTGGCGAGGGAGCTTGCTCCCGTTCGGCTGCGAAGCAGTCGTAAAGTCAGCCAATGCGGTGCGCCTGACAGAATGCCGGGGGCCGCTTCGCAGCCCCGCGGGAGCAAGCTCCCTCGCCACAGGTGTTCGATGTTGGCTCAATCTCTAATCTAATGTGGGCATCAGGGTATATCCGGGCGATTGACCAGCCAATCGAGCAGCAGGCGGGTGTCGCCGCGCGGTGGCGGGGGGCGGGTGAGGTGTGGGGGCGGCAGGCTTGAGCCGGTGCAAAGGATCGGTCGGTCCGGGTCGCTGTCGAGAAAACTGATGTATACATCAGTGCCGGCAGCGGGGAGCCTGGACGAGTCGTCGGACGCACCGATGGCCACTGGCAGCCACAGGCCAACCGGCTCCTGCTCAGCCAGTCCCGGCCACAGGCTGACCTGAATCCGGCCCTGTTCATCGAGCGCCGCCGGTTGTCCGGGCTCGCCCAGCACTTGAGCGGGTTGAAAGCCGGGAATGTTTGGCCTGAGTTGTTTGAGCGCGGGCCGGAACACCGTCGACCAGGGAATGGCGCTAAACCGGTTGCAGTAGCCGGGGACTGCAAAGGGTTTGTCTTGAGCGAGGATCGAGGGTTGTTGCCCTTGGTGCCGGATCTCGGTGAGCAGCCATTGGTCGTTGAAGCTCGCCACTGGGTGTTGCTCCACTTGCACGATACGTCCGCTGAGTAATCCCGTCTGATCGCTTTGGCCATGGACCTGCCGGTGTTGGCAGCGCAGCCGTTCCAGCGTCCGACGACTGCGTTGCTCGCCGTGCAGTTGCCTGGCAGCAGGGCGCGTGCTCAACAGGTTTTTACCGATCAGCGGATGATTGGCTGCGCCAAAGCTGACGGCGGCGCAGCTTCTGTCGTGAATCAATCTCTGCGGCAGGATCAGCGGCGAGTCATGGCGTTGAAACAATTCGCGGATCGTGGCAAAGGCCGGCTCCTCAAGCGGATCGCCCTGGAAAGGTGTCAGCACCGGGGCCTGGGGGAAACTCTGGCTATCATCGGCCAGCACCAGTACATGCCCGTCGCGGCGGTGTTCGAAGTGATAGTGAATGCCTTCTTCTTCGCAGAGCCTATGCAGCAAGGCCAGATCGGTTTCTTCGTATTGAATGCAAAAGGGCCGTACCGGGTAGTGCCCGGTGCTGAGTTCAAAGCGGTAGCCGTACTCGGGCAATGCGTGTTCTTCCAATAACTGGCGCAAAATCGCTGGCACGTTGAGCTGATGGAATACCCGTCGGGTGCGCTGTTGTTCAAGGCGTTGCAGATACGGCACCAGCACCAGTCGATAGCCGATCCGGTGCGGGCCACGGTACTCGCGACTGGCACTGTGCAAAATGCCGTGAATGCCCTGGCCATCACCGAGGCTCAGAAAGGCCTGTCGTTGCAGCAGTCGCTCGAGGTTCATTGCCGGGGCCAGGCCGATCACTTCGATGTCGAACCGATAGGGCTGATTGAGGCTTTCATAGCCACTGAACTGCAGCACTTGCAGACTCAAATCATCCTCGACGAGGGTCAAGGTGAAGGGACTTTCCTTGTCGTTGTGCATCGCGTGTGCTTCTGCCATGTCATACGGGGCGCAGAGGGTACGAAACCACAGCCCTGAATAGTCATCGCAAATCGACTTTTCAGAATCCTCCTACAAGCACTGTTGAAGATGTCGACGCGTCCTGTCGGTGTACAGGATGGAATTTTTGGTCGATTGCCGACTTTAGGCCGTATAAACTTGCCGCCATGCGTCGGCCAATAGATGTCTCGGCGCCACAGATCAAGAGAGTGAGTAATGGGCGCACAGTGGAAGGTTAAACACAAAGAAGCGGCATCCAACGCCAAGGGCAAGATCTTCGGCAAACTGGTGAAAGAAATCACCATTGCTGCGCGTAACGGCGCTGATATCACCACTAACGCACACTTGCGTCTGGTGGTTGAACAGGCCAAGAAAGCCTCGATGCCCAAGGAAACCCTCGATCGCGCGATCAAGAAAGGCGCGGGCCTGGTGGGCGAAACCGTGCAATACCATCGCGTGACCTACGAAGGCTTCGCCCCGCATCAGGTGCCGCTGATCGTTGAATGCGTGACCGACAACATCAACCGTACCGTCGCTGAAATCCGCGTGGCATTCCGCAAGGGCCAATTGGGCGCGTCCGGTTCGGTGTCCTGGGACTTCAACCATGTCGGCATGATCGAGGCGTCCCCGGACAGCCCTGACGCCGATCCGGAAATGGCCGCCATCGAAGCCGGCGCCCAGGATTTCGAACCGGGTGAAGAAGAGGGCACGACCCTGTTCCTGACCGAGCCTGCAGACCTGGACGCGGTGCAGAAAGCCCTGCCTGAGCAAGGTTTCACCGTGTTGTCGGCCAAATTGGGCTACCAGCCGAAGAACCCGGTCAGCGGTTTGAGCGACGAGCACATGGCTGAAGTTGAAGCCTTCCTCGAAGGCCTCGATAACCATGATGACGTGCAGGACATGTTTGTCGGGTTGGCGGGTTAAGCGTTTACAGCATTGACAGCTTTGTTGTTTGACAGGCCGTCTTCGCGAGCAAGCCCGCTCCCACAGTTGATCTGTGTTGGTCACACATTATGTGCACGACACAAAACCACTGTGGGAGCGGGCCTGCTCCGGGCGGCGATCCGACGAATGACTGCGAAGCGGTCACCGGCCATTCAATTCCCGCACAATCTCGCTAAAGCCCGGCCGCGCCAGTACATCTGGCTGACAGCAACGCTGCTCAAGGTCCTCCAGCGTCACCCGAGCTTCGTCGCTCAACCCCGAGTCGATCCGCTCCAGCAATTCCCCCAACAACACCCCGAACGCCCGCACTTCGATCCGTTGCAGCGCGCGAGTTTCAAGGTTGTCCGTGGTGGCGTGGAAAGACGCACCGCCAAAGTCGCCCAGCAGACAGTCACCGTGCTCGTTCCACATAATGTTGTGGCCGTAGAGATCGCCGTGGGTGATGCCTTGTTCGTGCAAGTGCTCTGCCGCGCTAGCGATGCCACGGGCGATGCGCAATGCCACGTCCGCGCTGAACCGCGTGTCATCGGTGTAAACGTCACGGCTGCAGGACGCCAGGCTTGGCAACGCCGCGAGGTTGCGATAACTCGGGTCAATCAAATGCATCACCAGCCCGGCCTGGGCTTGCGGATGGTCGACAATTCGCCCTTCGATGCGGATCAGGTTGGGGTGCAGGCCTGCGGTGATGCAGGCGTTCATTTCGTGTAGCGGCGAGCCATCGCTGGTCATTTCGCCTTTGTACAGTTTTACCGCGACCTGAGTATCCGCTTGCCCCGGTCGTTGCCAGGTAGCGCGATGAATCACCCCCGAAGCGCCTTCACCGAGTTTTTGCTCAAGGTGCAGCTCTGACCACGGGATGCTCGGTGTGGCCTCAAGGGCGGCCGCATCGGCTTCGGTTTCCAGCGGGTTACCGGCGTAGGCCAGCCAGGTCAGGGCCGGCAGGCTCAGCAGCCACTCAGGCAGTTCGGTGAAGCGGTTGGCCGAGATGCGCAACAGTTCCAGTCGATGGCATTGAACCAGGCTTTCGGGCAATTGCTGCAAGTGGTTGCCGGCGAGCATCAGTTTTTGCATGAGCGGACGTTCACCCAACTCGGTCGGCAGTTCGCTGATGCGGTTGTCGGTCAGGATCAGCCAGCGCAGCAGCGGCGGCAGGGCGGCGGCCGGCACCTGTTCGATGCGGTTGGCCCTGAAGCCGATCATGCTCAGCGCGGCGCATTGACCCAGGCAGGCCGGCAGCTCGGTGAACTGGTTGTCCGAGCAGAACAGAATTCGCAGACGAGTCAGTCGGTGCAGGTCGTCCGGCAGGCTGCTCAAGGCGTTGCCGCTAAGGTTGAGTATCTCCAGCGAATCCGCCAGGTCGAAGATTTCCCGGGGGAACTCGGTCAGGCCGCAGACCAGGTCCAGACGGGTGATGCCTGCCAGCTCACCGGCTCGCAGTTGTGCAAGGGTATTCATGAACGAATTCGCTATTGATCGAGTAGTAGGGCGCGGGGCTCTGAGAATGGGCGACATGATAGCGGGAAGTTGTGGTGCCGGGCAGGCCGCCTTCGCGAGCAAGCCCACTCCCACAGTTATTTTGTGTCGTACACATAATGTGTGATCAACACAAATTCCCTGTGGGAGCGGGCTTGCTCGCGAAGAGGCCGGCAGCCAATCCGAAAATCTATTGGTTAAACCAGTTCCCGAACCTCCACCAACTGCCCCAACCGGCTACGTGTCCGCGCGAGGTCAATGGCATCCCCATCCAGACTTTCCCGCAACGAACGCTGCCCCAGTAGCACCAAATGTTTGTCCTGATCGTACAAAACGTCGATCAGGTTGATAAACCGTTGCTGCGCCGCGATCGAACAATCGTTGAGGCTGGGCAGTTCATCGATGACCCAGTGATCGAAACGCCGGCACAGTTCCAGGTAATCCATCACGGCGGTGGGGTGGTCGCACAGATCGCTGAAGGTAAAACCGACGGCTCGCCCTTCGCAGTACCGTGCTGGCAGATGCCGTGTTCCGACCGGCAACGCCAGGGGCAAAGCACTTTCAGGCAGGTTCAACGCCTGACGCTGGGCTTGCGTCGCCGGCCAGACGTACCGGCCCTGGGTAAACACCTGCTGGGTATGGGTTCGCGCCTGACTGCGATAGTCATGAGGACCGCCGACTTCCAGGACCTGCATGCGCGTGTTGATCAGGTCGATCACCGGTTTGAAACGCGCATGGTAGAGCGGGTTCGGCAGCAAACCTTCGGGTGGGTAGTTGGAGGTCACCAGCAGCAGGATGCCACGGCGGAACAACGCCTTGAACAGCCGGGTGATGAGCATCGCATCGCCGATGTCGTGGACGTGAAACTCGTCGAAACACAACACCCGACAATCCAGCAACAACTCATCAAGGGTGTTCGCCAAGGGATCAGGTTGGTCACGATGGCTGAACATGCCCTGATGCAGCTGCGCGAAAAACTCATGAAAGTGCAGGCGCTGTTTTTGCGCGAGGGGGATGGCCTGGAAAAACCCGTCCAGCAACCAGCTTTTACCGCGACCGACAGCGCCGTACAGGTAAAGGCCGGGCAGGGTTTTCGCCGATGCACCCAGCAGCGTTGTCGCATGTTGCGCCATACAGTCGATCACTCGCTGCTGGCTGTGGCTGAGGGTGTAGCCCTGGGCGAGCGCCTTATGGTGAAAGTAGTCGTGGATGACTCGATGGCTGGCGTTCCCGCTGGCAGGCGACGCAATGGCTTTGCCGAGCAAACGGCGCAGCGCGGGCCAGCGTATGAGTCGCGAACGGATTGGCGGTAGAACGGCCACGATAATGTCACCCCTGGGTTCTTCAGGCCGGCTCAGCGAGCTGCGGCGCAGTAGTGTAACCAAACGGGGAATCGCCCCACCACTCGTGTTGACATAGCCATTGCATAGTCAGACAAAAACCTGCGGGTTGTACAGCTTGTTTCCCGTCGGTGTATCAGCGTTTTTCCAACAATTCGATACACAACCCCACCACATTGAGCGGGCCGACGGAGCCCCATGACTGGCGAATTCCCGTTGCGTTGCTAACCTGATTTTCAGAAGTCACCCTCACAAGGAATGAGGCCGTGAATGGAGTTCGGGTATTGGCAACGCTGAGCATGATGCTCGGCACGCAAGCGCTGGCCGCAGAACTCCAGGTGGAGGTGCGCGTCGACGTGCAGCGTGGCTGTCAGTTAGTGGGGCAGCAACGCAGTGCGGGCGTCGAGCAACTGGGGGTGCTGGACTTCGGCAGCACCTCGCGGCTGGATGACCCGGCCGGGCCGTTGGGCGCGGCGTTGATGAATGAGCATCTGCCGCGTCTGGAATGCAACCCCGACACGCCTTATCAATTACGCGTCGATGGCGGCCAGCACGGTGGCGTCGGCGATGTGCGTTACATGGCGGGTTCCGCCGAACACAGCAAACCTATCCCTTATCGGCTCTACCAGGACCCCGCGCGACTGATCCCGCTGGCGGTGAACGTCCCGATAAGCGGCCGCGTGCCGGATAACGGTTCCGTGGATTTACCTTTGTATGCCCGTATCGAACGGCTGGCGGAGATTCCCCGTGTCAGCCGTTATTCAGACCTGGTGAAAGTGACTGTCACCTGGTAGCAGCAACTGTGCAACTTGCCCCCGATGGAATCGGGTGGCGCAGGGAAGGGGGCGTTCCTCGTTGAACGTTCGGGTTTTGGCGTCCTGAGGGAGTTGGGATTAGCACGATGACAAGCAAGCACTGGATGGTTATCGCCGTGGGCGTACTGTTTTTGCTCGCCGAGGGCGCCCAAGCGGCGGTCAGCGGGCAGATCCACGCGCGGCTGGTTATCATCGCCGGTTGCGAAGTGACCAATGGCGCCAGCCCCGGCAGCCCGGTCAGCGATTTCGGCAGCCTGGATTTCGGCCAGCAAGGCCCGACCTGGACCAAGCCGATCAAGGCCAGCCTCAGCGACGATGGCAGCGGCAAGCTGAATGTCGCCTGCAACCCTTCGGTCACCGGGTTCACCGTCAGCATCGACGGCGGCGCCCATGGTGACGGTACGACCCGACGCCTGAGCAACGGCAGCCAGACCCTCCCTTATCAATTGTTCCTCGATGCCTCGGGCAGTCAGAGCTACAGCATCGGCCAACAACACAATTTCGCTGTGAACAGCGCTGCGCGGATACCTATCCCGGTATTTGGCTCGGTGGTGGCGAATACCCGCGCGGTTCCGGCCGGTGTCTACACCGACACCCTGACGGTGACGCTCGATTGGTAAACCCGTAGAGGACGGACACCATGCACATGCTTGTATCAAGGATCGGTTTGTCATTGCTCGGCCTGGCGCTGGTGTCCAGCGCTCAGGCCGCAACCACCGTCACCGGGCAGATCAGTTCCACGCTGATCCTGACCAGCAGTTGTCTGGTCAACGGCACGGCCGGTACCACTGGACTTAATTTCGGTACCGTGAACTTCGGCACCACCACCAGTTTGTTCACCGAAGCCGACGGCCAGGTGCTGGGCGGTGGTGGCGGGGCGCTGTCGGTTCAGTGCTCCAGTGGCACCTCGCCAACCATCACCGTCGGCGCTGGCAGCCATGACGCGCAGTCCACGGGTGGCACCCGAGCGTTATACGACGGCGTCGCCAATTACGTGCCTTACGACTTCTATACCGACGCCGCTCACTCTCAACTGCTGGCCATCAACGGTGTGATCAACCTGACCGCCAGTACCGGCCAGACGCAGGCGGTGAACATCTATGGCAAAGCCGTGGGCAAGGCGGGACTGCCGGCCGGCACCTACACCGATACCGTTTCAGTCCAACTGACCTTCTAGTGCGATGGCCCGCCATGGCTGTGCGGCGCTGCTCCTGCTGTGTGCGGGCAGTGTGCCGTTGCCGCTGGCGGCGGTGACGAGCCAGAGTTTCCAGGTCAGCGCCACGGTGACCGCCGGTTGTCTGGTGGTGGGCGGGGTCTCGAACTACGGCAGCCTCAACTTTGGCAGCCTGTCGGCCTTGGCCACCAGCACGGTGCAGGTGTCATTGACCGGTGGCGTGCAGTTGCAATGCACGCCGGGGGTGACCCTGAACATGACCGTCGATGGCGGTCAGTACAACAGCAGCGGGCGGCACATGCAGCTCACGACCGGCAGCAACCGGGTGGCGTACTCGCTGTTTAGCGATGCGGCATTCAGCCAGAGCCTGGGGATCGGCCAAAGCGTGGCGGTGGCTTACACCGATGCGAACAACATCAGCCTGCCGATTTACGGTCAGGTGCAGTTGCCGGGCAATCAGCCTGGGGGGACATACAGCGATGTGCTGCAGGTGCAGCTGTCGTGGTAATGCGGCGTTTTGAAAAGGAGCAGCACATGTGGTCACAGGTCTTGCGCTGTACGGGGTTGGCGATGGTGTTACTCGGGACGGTCAAGGCACAGGCCGCCAGTTCGGTGCTGATCTGGCCGATCGATCCGGTGCTGGAGGCCGATCAACAGGCCAGTGCCTTGTGGCTGGAAAACCGTGGCAGCGAGACCGCCAACCTGCAAATCCGGGTGTTCGCCTGGAGCCAGAGCGGCTTCAACGACCAGTACCAGAACCAGCGCGACGTGATCGGCAGCCCGCCAGTGGCGAAGATCGAACCGGGCCAGAAACAATTGGTACGACTGACCCGCACCCGGGAGATACCGCCGGGGCAGGAGCTGGCTTACCGCATCATCATCGACGAAATCCCCTCGGCCAAACCGCCTGCTGCTGAAGATGGCAAGACCGCTGCGGCGATCCGTTTCCAGATGCGTTATTCGGTGCCGTTGTTTGCCTACGGTGCCGGGTTGTGGAGCAAGGAGGACACCACCCGCCAACGTGATCCCAAGGGCATCGGCCTGCCGGACCTGAGCTGGCGCACCGTGGCGGTGGACGGTCGTTCGTATGTGGAGGTGCGCAACCAGGGCGCGGTACATGCGCGATTGACCGATGTCGCGCTCAAGCAGGGCGGCCAGACCAAACCGCTGGTGGAAGGTTTGCTCGGTTATGTGTTGCCCGGCGCAATCATGCGCTGGCCCGCGCCGGGGCCGATGGCCGGGGACCCGGCGTTGCAGGTGCGGGTGAATGGGGCGAGCCAGGTGCAGAGCGTCGCACCACAGCGGTGATTCCAGGGCTTTTGGGCTTTTGTGGCGAGGGGGCTTGTCGGAACGCCGCATCGCTCCGTTGGGCTGCGCAGCAGCCCCCAAAACCCGGCAGCGCGGTGTGTCAGATGTCGCGCGATGAATGGATTACGACTGCTGCGCAGCCGAACGGGAGCAAGCTCCCTCGCCACAGGTTTAGCGCACACATAGCTGGAATAAAGGAGGGCAGAGTCCATTGACGGACATAAAGCGCGAATGAGCCAGCGTTGGGCTCGCAGTTTCCAGTGTCCGTTGTGGGCGGCGACCTGCGCGTGTTGGCTGGTGATCATCCCTCTAGCCGAGGCCGGCGACTTGCCGCCTCCGCCCAGCGGCATGGAGGCCGTGGCCGATGCACAGTTGTTTCTGGAGTTGGTGGTCAATCAGATGAATACCGGGCGAGTCGTGGCGGTGGATCAGCGGGGCGGGCGATTTTTTCTGCCAGCCTCGGCGCTGCGCGACAGTGGCATGAAACTGCCGGAAAACATCAGCGCCGAAGTTGACCTCGACAGCTTGCCGGGCCTGCACAGCGAGTACGACAGTGTCGGTCAAAGGCTACTGCTCAACGTGCCGCCGGACTGGTTGCCGGAGCAATTCGTCGGCAACCGCCAAGCCTACCCGCGCACCCCGGCACTCAGCAGTTTCGGGGCCTTGCTCAACTACGACCTGTACCTCAACGACACCGATGATGCCGGCACCTACCTCGCGGCATGGAACGAAGTGCGGCTGTTCGACAGTTGGGGCACGCTGTCCAACACCGGGCAGTACCGCCGCACCTTGTCGGGGGAGGCGGTCAGCACGTCGAACAATGGCTATCTGCGCTACGACACCACTTGGCGCTACTCCGATGACGAGCGGCTGCTGACGTATGAGGCCGGGGACCTGGTCAGCGGCGCCTTGCCCTGGAGCAGTTCGGTGCGCCTCGGCGGGGTGCAGTTGTCCCGTGACTTCGGTGTGCGCCCGGACCTGGTGACCTACCCGTTGCCGCAGTTTGCCGGTGAAGCGGCGGTGCCGTCCTCGGTGGATTTGTTCATCAATGGCTACAAATCCAGCAGCGCCGACCTGCAACCGGGGCCGTACACCCTGACCAATATTCCGTTCATCAATGGCGCCGGCGAAGCGGTCGTCGTCACCACCGATGCCTTGGGCCGGCAGGTCTCGACCACGGTGCCGTTCTACGTCACCAGCAGTTTGCTGCAAAAGGGCTTGAGCGATTTTTCCGTGGCCGCCGGGACCTTGCGTCGGGACTACGGCCTTCGAGATTTCGGCTACGGACCAGGCGTCACGTCCGGCAGTTTGCGTTACGGCCTGAGCGACAACTTCACCCTCGAAAGCCACGCCGAAGCCTCGGACTCCCTGACCCTTGGCGGCTTGGGCGGCAACCTGAGGCTGGGCAATTTCGGCGTCCTCAATACCGCGCTTAGCCAGAGCCAGTTCGACGGCGAAAGCGGCCAGCAATTGAGCCTCGGCTATCAGTACAGCAGCCAGCGCTACAGCTTCTCGTATCAACGTATGCAACGACGTGATCAATACGCCGACCTGACGGTGATCGACACCCCTTACACGACCCTGAGCAAACGTAGCGAACAGGCAACCCTGAGCCTTAACCTTGATTCCTGGGGCAGCCTCGGTGTCGGTTATTTCGACGTGCGTGCAGCGGACGAATCGCGTACCCGTTTGCTCAACCTGACCTGGAGCAAACCGCTGTGGCGCGATACCAGTTTCTATCTGTCGGGCAACCGCGAAATCGGTGACAGCAACTGGGCGGTGCAGGCGCAACTGGTGATCCCGTTCGATCTGCACGGCAGTCTGGCGATCAGCAGCGAACGCAGTAAGACCGGGCAAACCCAGCAGCGGGTCAATTACAGCCGAGCCGTGCCGACCGAAGGCGGGGTGGGTTTCAACCTCGGTTACGCTCAGGGCGACGCGCCGACTTATCGTCAGGCCGACCTGACCTGGCGCCTGCAATCGGTGCAATTGCAAGCCGGGGTCTACGGCACCAGCGAGGCTGAAACCCGTTGGGCCGATGCCAGCGGCTCGTTGGTCTGGATGGACCGTCAGTTGTTCGCTGCCAACCGGATCGACGATGCATTTGTAGTGGTCAGCACCGACGGCTATGCGGACATTCCGGTGCGCTACGAAAACCAGTTGGTCGGCCAGACCGACCGCAACGGCCACCTGCTGGTGCCGTGGAGCAGCGCGTATTACCGCGGTAAATACGAAATCGACCCGCTGAACCTGCCAGCCAACGTGCGCAGCCCTAACGTCGAACAGCGGATCGCAGTGCGGCGTGGCAGCGGTTATCTGCTGGAGTTTCCGTTGAACCGGATAGTCGCCGCGAGCATCGTGCTGGTGGATGCACGGCAGCAAGAATTACCCCTGGGCAGTGGCGTCGTGCATGAGCAAAGCGGCACGCAAACCGTGGTCGGTTGGGACGGGCTGGTATACCTGGAAAATCTACAGGCGCAAAACAGTCTGCGGGTGACCCTGGCCGACGGGAAGACCTGTCAGGTGCAGTTTGCCGTGGACATGAAGCAGGACCAGATCCCGCTGATCGGGCCGTTGGTGTGCAAATGAAGGGGTTGGCACTGCTGGCGCTCTGGCTGCCGGGTTCGGCGTGGGCGTTGTGTTCGGTGGTCAGCACCTCGCCCGTGGCGTTCGGCTCGTTGAGTTCGATTGCGGTGCGCACCACGTCGCAGTCCAGCTCCACCACCAATGCGGGGTTGAGTTGCACCGGGTCGTTGCTTTCATTGTTAACCAGCACCGACCATTTCTATGCCACGGTCACCTCCACGCAAACCGGGTTGCTCGGTCCGACCGGCGACATCATTGGCTACACGCTGTACGGCAACAACTCCACCAGTTACCCACTGACCCGCGGTGTGGCGTTCGACTTCGCCCGTAACGGCATTATCGATTCGCTGGGTTTGCTCGGCAGCGTGGTGCCGAAAACCGTGCCGATTTATCTGGGGACGACCATTGGCAGCAACGTCGCGGCGGGCATCTATAGCGAAACCCTGAGCATTGCCTGGAGCTGGAATTACTGTTCCGGCATCGGCATTGGCAGCGTGTGCCTGGGGCGTGACATCGGCAGCGGCAACACCACCCTGACGGTTAACCTGACCGTGGCCAACGACTGCACTATCACCGCGCCGAACATCAGCTTCGGCAGCGCCCCGGTGATCAGTGCGTTTACTGCGGTCACCGGCCAGACCATCAACCTCGCTTGCACCAAGGGCAGCGCTTATACCGTGGGCCTGAGTGATGGTCAGCAAGCGATCAGTGTCGGTGGGCGACGGCGGATGATTTCCGGCAGCAATTACCTGGCCTACGACATCTTCAAAAGCGCCGGCACCACCCGTTGGGGCAGTGTCGGTAGTGCGCGCCGGGCCAGTTCCGATGCCGAGGTCAACCCTGGCAACGGTTTGGGCACCGGGAGTCAGGTCTTCAATTACAACGCCAAAATCTACACCGACCAGACCACACCGCCAGCGGGGACGTACCTCGACAGCGTAGTGCTCGACGTCGGTTTCTGACTTTGTGCAAACCCCTGTAGGAGCCATGGGTGTGTGGGTGTTGCCTGCTAGCGCTCGATACTCCGATTCCACCGCGCATTCCACGCCGGACGCTGTTCATTCACCTGGTCCCAATCAATCGCAATCGCGGTCTCAAGATACTGCTTCATCGCCTCAACCTGACCACGCGTCTTATCAGTGGTCGGGGTGTTAGGGTTGGACGGGATCTGGTCGCCATCTTCAAGCGCAGCCGCTTGTGCGTCTGGTGTCAGCAGGAACGCCGCGAGTTTCTGCGCCAATTGCGGCTGAGTGTTGTTGGCGATCGTACATTCGGCGACGTTGAGCACCACGGCGCCTTCCTTCGGCTGCGCATATTCCACCGGCATGCCCTTGAGTTTCAGCGCTGTGACTTGAGTCGGCGTCAGCGGGAACAGCGCCGCTTCATCGGTTTGCAGCATCTCGGAAATCTTCGCCGAGCTCGGGATGTACTCCAGCACGTTGCGCCCCACGGTGTTCGGCCAGGCCTTGAAGCCCGGTTCGACGTCGGTTTCGCTGCCGCCCTGGATCCGGTTGAACATCAGGAAACCATGGAGGCCGAAGGTCGAGGAGGCCATCGACTGGAACACCACTTTGTCCTTGAAACGCGGGTCGGCCATGTCCATCCATGAGGTCGGCGCGGCCCAGCCTTTTTCCTTGAACAACCGCGTGTTGTAGGCCAATCCGGTGACGCCGAGGCTGACGGCTACGGCCTGCTCCTTGATGCGGCCCTTGGCCGGAATCTGCGCCAGGGTCGGGTTGTCTTCGAGTTTGTCGCACAACCCCATGGAGATGGCGCGGTACATGATGCCGTCGTCGAGGAACATCACGTGCAGCTGCGGATTGCCCTTGCTGGCCTGGACCTTGGCCAGGATGTCGGCGGAAGTCCCTGGCACGATCACCACTTTGACGTTGTTGGCTTTCTCGAAAACCGGCAGCACCTTGTCGGCGTAAAGCCGCTCCATGGTCCCGCCGTTCATGCCCAGGTAAAGCGTTGGTTCGGCCTGGGCCTGAGTGACCGTGAGCAGGGCGCTCATGCAGGAGAAACCGAGCAGTGCAGTGCGTTTGAGGTTATTCATTGGCGCGACCTTCCTCTATCAAGCAACGGAGATGGAGTGAAACCGGGTGATGGAAAACGCATCCAGCGACGTCTTGGGGGCGCCGCTGCAGATGATCTCGGTGAGCGCCTGGCCCACCGCCGGGCCGATCTGGAAACCGGCGCCGGCAAAGCCAAACCCGTGCAACAGACCGGGCTGGGTGCCGCTGTGCCCGATCACCGGTTGGCGATCTGGCAAGTAACCTTCGGTGCCGCTCCAGGTGCGAATCGCCTGGGCGCCTTCTAAAAAGGGGTAGAGCTCGACGGCTTGGCGGAGAATTTCGAGCACCGCGTTTTGACCGGGTCGGGCGCGGACGTCGTCGAGGGCAAAGCCCTGGCCACCGCCCAACACACAGTTGCCGCGGGTGACCTGGCGGGCATAGATGCCACCGCCCTCGACCCCGGTGCTGGCGTTCATCATCAGCGGCAACGGTTCGGTGACCAGCATCGCCGGGTGCCCGGCGTGCATCGGCACCGCTTCGCCAAACTGTGCCGCGAGGCTGCCGGCCCAGGCCCCGGCGCAATTCAACAGCCACGGCGCGCGAAGCTTGAGGCCGGTTTGAGTGCTGACGTGAAAGTGCTGGCCGTCGTGATCCACTTCTGTGACCGCGCATTGCTCATGGATTTGCGCGCCATGTCGACGCGCTGTTTGGGCAAACGCCGGGGACACCAGTCGCGGGTTGGCGTGGCCGTCGTCGGGGCAAAACGACGCGCCGACAGCCACATCCCCGACCCAAGGGAAGCAGGCGCGTAGTTCATCGCGATCGAGGATCTGCAAGTCGAGGCCGAAGCCCTGGCTGCTGGCGGCGTAGTCCTGCAAGGCGCGCAGGTCGTTGAAGCTGCGCGCCAGTTTCAGGTGACCGCTGCGTTGGTACTCACCGTCGATGCCGAGCAACTGCGGCAGTTGTGCCCAGATCTCGTGAGCCTGTTGCGACAGTGGTAGTTGCGACAATGGTCGGCCCTGACGGCGCACGCCGCCGTAGTTCACGCCACTGGAGTGGGAGCCGCAAAAGTCCCGTTCCAGCAACGCCACACGACGGCCGGCCTTGCTCAGAAACAGCGCGGCCGAGGCGCCGACAATGCCGCCGCCAATGATGATTGCATCGACTTCGATCATGGCTCGACCTCCAGGCCAAACGGCAGCGGTTTGATCGGCGACTGAGCCCGTAGTCGACCGATGTCCGACACGGAGCGCTGGCTTTCACAGGCAATGATTTCCGCCGCCGCCGCGCCGCACATCCGGCCTTGGCAGCGTCCCATGCCGACCCGGCAATGAGCCTTGACCCGGTTGATCTCCCAGTGGCCTTCGCGCACTACCTGACGGATATCGCCGGCTAGCACCTCTTCGCAGCGGCAGACGATCAGGTCATCCAGGGTGTTGGCGGCCCAGTTCTCGGGAAAGGCGAAGGCTTGCTCCAGCCCTTTGCGGAACGTGCCGATCCGTTTCAGTGATTGCTCAAGAGCGGCGGGGCGCTCTGTCGGGATCAGGTAGCCGATGTCTTCAAGCAGGGCCAGCGCTGCGCGTTCGCCGGCCATTTCGACGGCATCGGCGCCCATGATCCCGGCGCCGTCACCGGCCAGGTACACCTCGGCGACACTGCTGCGCCCGGCGCTGTCACGTTGCGGCAGCCAGGCACGGTTGAGCGGGTTCCAGGCGAATTCACAGCCGAGCAGGTCGGCGAGTTGGGTTTCGCTGCGCAAGCCGTGGGCGAAGGCGACGGCGTCGCAGTCGATTTGCTGTGAGCCTTTGGTGTTACGCCAGTTCAGCGATTGCACGCGTTGTTCGCCGTTGACCTGGATAAGGCTGGCGCCCTGATGCACCGGGATGCCGTGGGCAGTCAGCCAACTGCGGTAATAAATGCCTTTGGCGAGAGTTGCCGGTTGTGAGAGCAGGCCGGGCAGGGCACGGGCCTGGGCGCGGAAGGGCGAACTGTCGAGCACCGCCACCACCTTCGCGCCAGCCTTGGCGTATTGATAGGCGACCAGGTACAGCAACGGTCCGCTGCCGGCGAACACCACCCGTTCGCCGATGGCGCAGCCTTGGAACTTCAGCGCAATCTGCGCCGCACCGAGGCTGTAAACCCCCGGCAAGGTCCAGCCCGGCACCGGCAAAATCCGGTCGGTGGCGCCGGTGGCGACGATCACCCGGGAGAATGGCAGGCGCGTGGCGCGGTTATCGTGCAAGGTGTCGAGAGCACCGTCCTGCGCGTTCCACACCAGAGTTTCCGGACGGTAGTCGAGCTGTTCGCGAAGTTCGTCGAGGGTCTGATGAATCGCGCTGGCCTTGCGCGCTTCGAAGCCATACAGCTTGACCGCCGAGCGCTTGAAATTCGCTGGCTGACGCCGATAAATCTGCCCGCCACCTCTAGCTGCCTCATCCAGCAAGATTGGACGAACACCATTTGCGACCAAGGTTTGCGCGGCACGAATCCCGGCAGGCCCGGCGCCAACAACAATCACCGAATTCATACCCAACGCCCACATTTGATTGGAGTTGCCCGCAATGTTTGTGATCGACGCCGAACCCCTGTGGGAGCGGGCTTGCTCGCGAAGGCAGCGGCACATTCAACAGAGATGGCGGCTGACAGATCGCCATCGCGAGCAAGCTCGCTCCCACAGGGGATCCAGGGTTGGCAGATAGAGAGGGTGTTCATACCGAGCGCCCCGGTTCGCGGCTGATCTGTTGGCCCGCTTCGAGCAGCGTCGAGCAGGCTCGCACCCGGCGGCCATCGCCCAGGCGAACCCAGCAATCCTGGCACGCGCCCATCAGGCAGAAACCGGCGCGGGGTTGGGCGCTGAAGTCGCTGCCGCGCAGGTGTTCGCTGCAGGTCAGTACGGCGGTCAGCACGGTGTCGCCGAGCAAACCGCTGGCCGGTTTGCCGTCGAGGGTAAAGTTCAGGGCCGGGCGGTCGCCTTCGGCCAGTCGTTTCAGCAGAGCCATGGCGCCCTCATTGTTTTCCTACCAGAACCCGATCCAGGCCATAGACCCGATCGAGCAAAATCATCGTCAAAGCGGTCAGGCCAATCACCAGTGCCGACACCGCCGCCATCATTGGATCGATGGATTCGGTGGCGTACACGTACATCCGCACCGGCAAGGTTTGCGTGGCCGGCGAAGTCACGAAAATCGACAACGTGACTTCATCGAAACTGTTGATAAACGCCAACAGCCAACCACCCGCCACACCGGGCAAAATCATCGGTAAAGTGATTTGCCGGAACAGCGTGAAACGCCCGGCACCCAACGATTGCGCGGCATGTTCAGCGCTGCGATCCAGACCAATCGCCGACGCCAGCACCAGCCGCAGCACATACGGCGTGATCACCAGCACATGGGCGAAGATCAGCCAGCCGAAACTGCCATTCACACCCATCAGCGCAAACAACCGCAGCAACGCCACCCCCAGCACCAAGTGCGGAATGATGATCGGCGACAGGAACAAACCGTTGAAAAAGCCCCGTCCGGGAAACTCAAAACGGGTGATGGCCAGCGCCGCCGGCACCGCAATCAGTGTCGCCAACGTTGCAGCGCAGAACGCGAGGATCAGGCTGTTGTAGAACGCATCGACGAAATCGGCGCGTTCAAAAACCGCACGAAACCAGCGCAAAGAAAAGTGCGTAGTCGGCAGGCTCAGGGTGTTTTCCGGGGTGAAGGCCACCAGGCACACCACCACCAGCGGCGCGAGCATGAACAGCACTACCAGGGTATGAAACAGCAGGGCGAAAGGACCGTTCTTGGACATGACGAGTTATCCCAATGACTTCTTGTAGCGGCCTTCGATCATCCGGTTCCACGACAGCATGATCAGCAGGTTGAGCAACAGCAGCGCCACGGCGATCGCGGCGCCCATCGGCCAGTTCAGCTCCGACAGGTACTGGTCGTAGATCAGCGTCGCGACCATTTTCAGTCGGCGCCCGCCGAGCAATCCGGGGATCGCAAAGGAGCTGGCCGCGAGGCCGAACACGATCAACGTGCCGGACAGCACGCCGGGCATGATTTGCGGCAGCACGACTTTGCGCATCACCGTGAGGTGGCTGGCACCGAGGGACAGCGCGGCTTGTTCGGCGGCCGGGTCGAGTTTCTGCAAGGAGGTCCAGACCGGGATGATCATGAACGGCAGCATCACGTGGACCAGCGCAATCACCACCGCGAACGGCGTGTAGAGCAGTTTCATCGGTGAGCCGCCGAAGGCTTGCAGGGTCTGGTTGACCAGGCCGTCGGCGCCGAGTAACAGGCTCCAGCCGAAGGCGCGCACCACCACCGAAATCAACAGCGGTGTGAGGATCAGAATCAGGAAAATCGAACGCCACGGCGCGCCCATGCGGCTGAGGATATAGGCCTCGGGCACGCCGATCACCACGCAGAGCAGGGTGGTCAGGGCGCTGATCCAGAACGTGCGCAGAAAGATCTCGTAGAAGTACGGATCGCCCAGCAGGCTGCTGTAGTGGTCAAGGGTGTAAGCGTTGCTGTTGATCCCCGTGCTGTAGTCGAACACGTTGAACGACAGCAGCAGCGTCAGCATCAACGGAATGACCAGCAGGCCCAAGTACAACGTCAGCGACGGGGCCGACAATAAATACCCTTGGCGTCCCTGGCGGACGGAAGCGAGCAGACTCATGCCGACACCTCGTCGACACTGAGCACCCGCAGCAGCGCCGCGTCCCAGTCCAGGCCCACCGCCGTGCCTTCGGCCAGCGGTGCCGAGCCGTCGTTGCGACGCACCACGCTGAGTTCGCCGAGGGTCGTCGAGACGCCGTACAACCATTGGCTGCCGAGGAAGAATCGGCTGACGATATTGCCTTGCAGACGGCCGTGATCTTTTTCCCGTAGGTCGATCTTTTCCGGGCGCAGGCTCAGGGTCAGGCCGCCGCCGCTGTGTACCTGAACCACGCCAGCGCCATCACGCTCGCCGGGTAGTAGATTGGCCTTGCCGACAAACCCGGAAATGAACTCGGTGCGCGGGTGCTCATAAAGGGTGTAGGGCGCGTCGATCTGGGTGATACGCCCAGCCTGCATCACCACCACCCGATCGCTGATGGACAGCGCTTCGGACTGGTCGTGGGTGACCATCAGCGTGGTGATCCCGACTTCACGCTGAATGCGGCGAATCTCGAATTGCATCTCTTCGCGCAGGTTGGCGTCGAGGTTGGACAGCGGTTCGTCGAGCAGCAGCACCGGCGGCTCGATCACCAAGGCCCGGGCCAACGCGACTCGCTGACGCTGACCACCAGACAACTCCCGTGGATAGCGCTCGGCGTGCTGGTCGAGGCGCACCAGTTTCAACACCCGAGCGACCCGTTGCTGCAATTCGGTGTTGGGTACTTTGCGCATCCGCAGGCCGAAGGCGACGTTGTCTTGCACGCTCATGTGCGGGAACAGCGCGTAACTCTGGAACACCACGCCCAGGCCACGGCTGGCGGGTTTGGCGTGGGTGATGTCGCGACCGTCCAGCACGATGCGCCCGCTGCTGACTTCAACGAAGCCGGCAATCATTTGTAGCGTGGTGGTTTTGCCGCAACCGGAAGGGCCGAGCAGGGAGACGAACTCGCCTTTCTCCACCGAGAGGTTGGTGGCGACGACGGCGTCGATTTCGCCGTAGCGTTTACCGAGGTTTTCAAGTTGCACGAATGCCATAGCTGCGCTCCACCTGAGATTGTTATGCGCGGCCTGGGGTCGCGCTTTTTTGTATGGGCAGATACGAAAGGATGCTGCGGGGTGCGTTGGCGCTCGACTTGGATCGGCTGCCGCTGTTGTTCGAATCGCCCCTGTATGGACGCAGAGTAGGACGAAGAATAGGATGGGCTCAATGGTCTATTTCACTGAGGCGATGACTATTTTCAATTTCATTCAGTGAGTAAATTTTAAGTCGAGAAAATCTATGCCTAATTCCACTGAGCGGAATGAAAACAAAAATGAAGTCGGTGTCGGTGCGGTCTCCAGGTTGTTTGCGGTGCTGCGCAGCCTGGGTGACACGGTTGAGGGCGGTGAGCGGGTGACGCAACTGTCCCAGCGCATTGGCCTGTCGCAACCGACCACCCACCGCTTGCTGCGTAGCCTGATGGACGAGGGCATGGTCGAGCAGGACGCTCGCAGCAAACGTTATCGCCTGAGTCTGGATTTTTTCGCCTTGGCCGCCCGTGCTGGAAATACCGGCAACCTGCGTGAACTGGCACGGCCGGCATTGCTACGGTTGTCGGCGTCGTTGGGGGATTCGTTGTTTTTGCTGGCTCGCAGTGGTTTTGATGCGATCTGCCTGGACCGCAGTGAAGGGCCGTTTCCGATCCGCACCTTTACCGGGGACATCGGCGGACGGGTGGCGCTGGGTGTCGGGCAGGGTAGTCTGGCGATCCTGGCGTTTTTGCCGGAAGAAGAGCGCGACACAGTGATTCATTACAACTTGCCGCGACTGAAGGATTTTCACCTGTATGACGAGGTGTTCCTGAGGTCGGAAGTCGAGAGCGTGCGCAACTTGGGGTATGCAGGGCGTAACACTGGCGTGTTGCAGGGCATGGCCGGGGTGGCGGTGCCGATTCTGGATCGAGATGGGCGGGCGGTGGCGGCGTTGAGTGTGGCCACCGTGAGTGATCGGCTGGGGCCGGATCGCTTGCCGACGGTAGTGGAAATGCTCAAGCGCGAAGCGGCGTTGATCGGGCCGCGGATTAATCCGTTTGATCCGTTGCTGCGCCGGCCTTCACAGGTGTTCGGGCAGGGCTGATGCAACACATTTCCCCTGTGGGAGCGGGCTTGCTCGCGAAGGCGGTGTGTTAGTCGACACCGATGTAGCTGATACTCCGCCTTCGCGAGCAAGCCCGCTCCCACATTTGATCTGCGTTGTGGTCAGAACTGTGCGGTTTGCTTGAGCATCTGCCCCGTCGGCGTATCGCTCGGGCTGACCATCGCGTAGTTGTACCCGGCCCCCGACCAATACTCGGCCTGCAAGTCCCCGTCACTGCGACTGCCCCGCGGCAGCAAGTAATTTCTCGGTCCCGGTGGTCGCACGTAGAAGCTGATTTTGTGCCCTGTCGGGTCTTCGTAGACCACCATCGCCGCCGGCCCTTGTTCGGTGCTGAGCAAGCGCCCGCTCACCGGTTTGAAGCCTGCGCCCGAAAGGTCAGGCAGGCGATTGGCCTTGGTGAAGTAACGGTCGAGCCAGCCTTGCATGTCGCCGTCGTCGCTGACTTTATAATCGGCCGGCAGCATGCCTTGCTGCGCAATCAAGCGGTAAGCCTGGATCGCATCGGTCATCGG
Organism: Pseudomonas sp. ASL4; assembly: GCF_056680395.1. Classification (NCBI taxonomy): domain Bacteria; kingdom Pseudomonadati; phylum Pseudomonadota; class Gammaproteobacteria; order Pseudomonadales; family Pseudomonadaceae; genus Pseudomonas; species Pseudomonas sp. ASL4. The sequence continues at coordinate 3,309,865 of NZ_CM155280.1, forward strand.
CGCCTGGGTACTGACGAGGGTCATTTCCCGAGCCTGCCAGCCACTGAGTCCGCCAATGCTGACGGCGATCAGCAGCATGGCAGCGCTGGCCAGATGTCGTCGCGACTGACGCTTGAGGCGCTGGCGAATCAGCGCCGGGTCCAGTTCCGGGTTGGCTGTTTGCTGCAATGCGCCGCCAAGGGCCGCGCGCAGTTGCTGGGCATCCTGCTGCCAGGCGCGGGCCTGGGCGGAAATTTCCGGGTTGCTGGCCAGAAAAGTCTCCACCAGGCGTCGGTCATCATCGCTGAGTTGGTGATCGACGTAGGCGTGCAGGTCACGCTCGCTTGGGGGCATGCTGATCATTTGAGTCTCCGCAGAGAAGGACGGGTGATTTCGCCGTCGCTGAGTTCGCGCAAGGCCTGGCGGGCGCGGGACAGACGGGACATCACGGTGCCAGTCGGGACACCGAGGATCTCGGCGACCTCTTTATAAGTCAGACCTTCCACCGACACCCAAAGCAGCAGGGCGCGCTGCTCAGTGCTGAGCTGATCGAAGGCTTGCAGGGTCGATTGGGCTATCACCGTGCGCTCGGCTGACGGCTGGGAATCGTCTCGACCGGTAAAAAACTCGAGCATCCGTGCATAGCGTCGGGAGCGTCGGTGAGCGTCGAGAAACTGTCGATACAGAATCGAAAACAGCCAGGCGCGCAGGTCGCCGTCGGGGCGTTTGTCGCTCCAACTCGACAGCGCCCGCTCAAGGCTGGCCTGGACCAGATCGTCGGCGCTGCTGGGGTTGCGCGTCAACGACACGGCAAACCGGCGCAATCTGGGAATGATTTCTCTCAGTTGTTCGTCGATATCGTTCATGAAGTTCTGACTAGTCACTACGCTGTGGACTAGGAAGACGCCCGGCACTCGAGGTTATTCCACGCCTGTAAAAATAAATACGGTGCGATGGAATAAACCGGTTTGGGGCGCGTCTGCTTGGTTCTTCTCACTTGTGGCCGATGGCCCTGGAGTCTTTCATGGTAGATCGCTCATCACCGCCCACCCGGCCGCCGCTGAGTACCGCCAGCCTGATCCTGCGCCTGGCCGGCATCGGCGTCATTGTCGCGGCCGCGGCTGGGGCTTTTGCCTACGTCAACGGCACCTTTGACCCACAGCGCCTGACGCCGAACAAGCTGATCAATGTGCTGGAAACCAACAACGGCGTGCATCCGGGATTCCGACGTAACCACTCCAAAGGCGTGTGCGTAATCGGGCACTTTGAAAGCAGTGGCGAGGCGCGCAGCTATTCCACGGCCCAAGTCTTCAATGAAGCACAGACTCCGGTGGTCGGGCGTTTCGCGTTGCCTTCCGGCAATCCTTACGCGCCGGACACCGCCGTGCCGATCCGCAGCATGGCGTTGCGTTTCACCCAGGCCAACGGCCAACAGTGGCGCACCGGGATGAACAGCATGCCGGTGTTCCCGGTGGGTACGCCCGAAGCGTTCTATCAACTGCAACAGGCCCAGTCGCCCGATCCGGCCACAGGTAAACCGAATCCGGCTGCCGTGCCGGCATTCTTTGGTTCGCATCCGGAAACCGCACCATTCCTGGCGTGGGTAAAAACCGCCAAACCGTCGGCCAGTTACGTGACGGAAACCTACAACAGCGTCAACGCGTTTTACCTGGTGAACGCGGCCGGGCAGAAGCAGGCGGTGCGTTGGAGCATGGTCCCGGTGGTTAAAGACGCAGCGGGTGCCACGGCCCCTGAGGGTGGCGATTTCCTTGAGAAAGATTTGGTGCAGCGGATTTCCGCAGGACCGCTGCGTTGGCAGTTGAACATCATCCTGGCCAACCCCGGCGACCCGGTGAATGACGCCAGCAAGGCCTGGCCCGATGGCCGCAAAGTCCTGAACGCCGGGACGTTGGTGCTCGAAGCGACCCAGCCGCAACTCAACGGCGAGTGCCGTGACATCAACTACGACCCGCTGGTGCTGCCGGCCGGGATCGAAGGTTCCGACGACCCATTGCTCGCCGCGCGTTCAGCCGGTTACGCGAGTTCCTACCTGCGTCGCACCAGCGAAGTCAGCCAGTTGCCCGCCGCCAAACAGGAGGCTCAACAATGAGCGCCCAACCGAAGCATTTCGCCCCGCTGGCGCGGCTGTTGCACTGGCTGATGGCGCTGATGATCATCGCGATGCTGTTTATCGGCGCGGGCATGGTGGCCTCGGTGTCCGAGCGCCATGAGTGGCTGATTCACTTGCACAAACCCTTGGGCATTGCGATTTTGCTGTTGGTGATCGTGCGCCTGGCGGTGCGTTTCTCGACTCAACAGCCACCGTTGCCAGCGGATCTGCCGGGTTGGCAGGCGCTGGCGGCCAAGGCGTCCCATGTCTTGCTGTATGCGTTGATGCTGATATTACCGCTGCTGGGTTGGGCGATGATTTCTGCGGCCGGGGACCCGGTGATGCTCAGTAGTTCGTTGCAGTTGCCATCGATACTGCCGGCAAATGCACAGGTATTTGCGTTTTTGCGCAAGGCTCATAGGTATCTGGCGTATCTATTACTCCTGACGGTGCTGCTGCATTTGGCTGCGGCGTTGTTTCATGGCTGGGTACGCCGGGATGATGTGCTGGACAGCATGTTGCGGGGCAAGGATCGCGGCTGAAAGGCCAATCGCTGAACCATTGTGGTGACGGAGCTTGCCTGTGGCGAGGGGGCTTGCTTGTGGCGAGGGGGCTTGCCCCCGTTGGGTTGCGCAGCAGCCCCCAAACCACGCAACACGGTCCGTCAGAAGGATCGCGTTAAATGGGTTTACGACTGCTGCGCAGCCGAACGGGGGCAAGCCCCCTCGCCACAGGTTTTTTGTGTCTGGCGGGACAATGTCAGCCACCAATAACCCAATGCAACGGCATTAATCCCCGCCCCTAACAGGCAAACGCCAGTCCACCCGCCCCAGGCATACATCGCCGTCGAACCAATCGACCCCAGCGCACTGCCAATCGAGTAAAACAGCATGTACCCGGCAGTGAGGCGACTTTGCGCTTCGGGCCGCACGTTGTAGATCATGCTCTGGCTGGTGACGTGCACTGCCTGCAAGCCCAGATCCAGCGTGATCACCCCAAGCAGCAACGCCCACAGCGACGATTGTGTGAACGCGATAGGCAACCACGAAGCCAGCATCAACAACAGCGACAGGCCGCTGGTCCATTGCCCCAGACCGCGATCGGCCAGATGTCCGGCGCGGGCCGCCGCCAGTGCTCCGGCGGCACCGGCCAGTCCGAATAATCCGATTTGCGTGTGGGACAACGACAGCGGCGGGGCGCTCAGGGGTAACACCATGGGCGCCCACAACACCATGGCGCTGGTGAAGGTCAGCAGGGCGAGGATCGCCCGTTGCCGCAGCACCGGTTCTTCCTTGAACAAAGTGAAGACCGAGCCGATCAGCGCTGCATAAGTGTGGGATGGTTGCGCAGCTTCATGTTTGGGCAGCACGCGAAACAACAGCAGCGCCATCAACAGGGTCAACCCCGCCGACAGCAGATAAATCGAGCGCCAACCCGCCAGGTCCGCCATGCCGCCGGCCACGGTGCGCGCCAGCAGAATGCCGACGACAATGCCGCTGGTGACCATGCCGACCACGCGTCCGCGCTGGGCTGCAATCGCCAGGGTTGCCGCATAAGCCACCAACACTTGGGTTACCACTGCCAACAACCCGGTCAATGCCATACCGATCAGCAGCCAGGCGCTGTTCTGCGCGAATGCAATCATCAGCAACGCCACGGCAGACAACAGCGTTTGCGTGACGATCAGGCGTCGCCGGTTGAGCAGATCCCCGAGTGGCACCAGCAGCAACAGCCCTATGCCGTAACCGACCTGCGTCAGGGTGACGACGATGCCGATGGTCGCCGGGTTCATGGCAAAAGCGTCGGCCATGGCATCGAGCAACGGTTGGGCGTAATACACATTGCCGACGGCCAGGCCGCAGGCGACAGCGAACAACAGCACCACGCCGCTATTCAATGGTTGGTTAGGCTTCATGCCAGGCTCCTGATCTAGTTTCAAAATAAAACCAGTTGTACGGTAGGGAGGCTGGTTTTATATTGCAACCACATTTGCAGTCTGTGAGCGCGATCATGGTCAAGCGTACAAGCATGGAAGGCGCCGAATGCCCGGTCGCCCGGTCACTGGATGCAATCGGCGATTGGTGGTCGTTGCTGATCGTGCGCGATGCGTTCGATGGCATTCGCCGGTTCGGCGAGTTTCAGCGCAATCTGGGCATGGCCAAGAACATCCTGTCGGCACGACTGCGTACGTTGGTGGCTCACGGGATTTTCGATCTGGTGCCGGCGTCGGATGGCAGTGCGTATCAGGAATACGTGCTGACGGAGAAGGGCAAGGGCCTGTTCCCGTTGATCATCGGCTTGCGGCAATGGGGCGAAGCGTTTTTCTATGAGGCGGGGGAAGCGCATTCACGGGTGGTTGATTGTGAGCAAGGGCGGCCGGTGCGACCGTTGGAGTTACGCGCCGAGGATGGGCGGTTGTTGGGGCCAGAGGATTGTGTGCGGCTAGCGGCGCAATAAAGTCAAAAGATCGCGCCTTCGTAGGAGTTGCCGAAGGCTGCGATCTTTTGATCTTGAAGGTGATCAGCGCAACGTATCAACCATATCCGCGACGGTCGTCAGCACATCCTTGCCCAATTGCTTCGAGCGCTTACCAGACCAACCCGTCAGCGCATTCGGCGCATCGTTGTTGTCCTTGAACGGCATCTCCAGCGTTAGCGACAGGCAGTCGAACTTCTGGCCAACGCTGTTGCAGGCCAGGGTCATATTGGCCAGGCCTGGCTCGTCGCGGGTGTAGCCGTGCTTGGTCTGGAAGTCCTTGGTCAGGTGCTTCAGGTGATCACGGAAGTGGGTTTCCAGCTTTTCGATCCGCGGTGTATAGCCGGGGTTGCCTTCGCAACCGGCGGTGAACACGTAGGGGATTTCTTCATCGCCATGGATGTCGAGGAACAGATCGACGCCGTACTTTTCCATTTGCTGCTGTACGAAAAGGACTTCCGGGCTGACTTCCTGACTGGCGCTCTGCCAGGCGCGGTTAAGGTCCTGGCCATTGGCGTTGGTGCGCAGGTGACCGTGAAAGGCACCGTCCGGGTTCATGTTCGGCACCAGGTACAGGTCGGCGCTGGCCAGCAGTTTTTTCAGTACAGGGTCGTCATGTTTTTCCAGGCGTTCGATCACGCCTTCCATGAACCACTCGGCCATGTGCTCGCCTGGGTGCTGTTGCGCGATGATCCAGACCTTGCGTTGACCTTCGGCGCCACTGCCTTTGCGCAGCAACTGGATATCGCGGCCCTCAACGCTTTTGCCGGTGGCCAGCAGTTCGGTGCCGGCCTTGGTCAGCGCCTGCTCGATCAGCCAGTCATGGCGACCGCGGCTGTAGGGTTCGAAATAGGCAAACCAGGCGTGGGTGGCCGTAGCTTCCAGGCTGAAACGCAGGCAGTCGCCTTCGAAGATCGTCGGTACGCGGAACCAGTTGACGTGGTCGTAGGACGCCACCGCTTGATAACCGTCCCAGGCTTTGTTGTACGAGGATTTGCTGGCGTTACTCAGGCGAAACCAATGCTCTTGACCGACATGCAGACCACTGGCCTTGAAGTGAAACCACTGGAAATGCTGGCTGCGGGTGTCTGGCTTGATCGCCAAAAGGGCTTGAAGCGGATTGCTGATGTCCAGCACTTCAATGTTGCCGCTGTCGAAATTAGCGCTGATGTCGAAAGAGGATTTAGCCACGGTCATAGTCGATTCCTGATTATGATTTATGGCAGCTACTTTACACGCAAGAGGGGGATAAATCGGGGGGAAATTGCGGGGTGAAATGAGGGGGGCGTCCTCCTTGACGCCGAAGCAGCTTAGAGGCTGTAGAATTGATTCTCAAGTGCTATTTTTCATTAGTTTGACCCCTGTGCTGCCGGGGTTCGCTTGCCAATAGATGTTCTTTTGATATCATGCCCGCCATCGAATTAGCAGCACCTACAGTCTTCATTAGCCTGAAGCCAAAGCCAGAATAACTGGCAAAAAAAAACCCGGCAAAAAGCCGGGTCAAAAACCGTGATTAGCCTGATGAGGAGATAGTCCAGGAGACCGACCTAAGGTCCTCTGGTCCATCGACTGATCTCGCGATCAGCTGCATGCAATAATAATCATTCTCGTTTGCAAGTCAAATGATTTTATCTGTGCGATTGGAAAACTCTTTCCTGTCCTCCTCGAAAACACTTCCGTCTCAGTCGTTCTGATCACCATCCAGGGATCGGTCGACCATTGCCTGCGCCATATCGATCATGTGCACCACCGAAAACGCCAGCGCACGCCCCGTGCCTTGCTGGTTTCCGGCTGATTCCTGTGCGGTGGCGGCGGCACAGCGCAATAGATCGGACGCATGAACCAACGCCTCTTCACTGCTGATGTTGCGGTTGACATCGAAAAAGCGCGACTCGACTTCCACCTCTGAAACAGCTGGTTTCAAGTAATAATCCAGCGCCCGCTGTGCGGCGGCGCAGCCCTTTGGCGAGGTGAAAGTGGTGTCGAACTGCATGTCCTGCATGTCGTTGCTGGGGTTTGTCATGGTGATAGTGAACTCCGTGATAGATTCAGATCCGTGAACCCATCCTAGTACGTACTGTATTTGTGACGAGAATTTAAATACTACAATTTGTGTTTTGTGGGTCGGAGTCCCCCACGTATCGTGCCGCACATGGATAAATGGATTGAATTGGTCAAGGCCAAGATGAGTGAACTCAACCTCACTCAAGAGCTACTCGCTGACCGCCTCGGGATGTCCCAGGGCGGCGTCGGCCACTGGCTGAATAAACGTCGCGATCCCGGGATCGTCAACATGAACCGCGTCTTGAAAGCCCTTGGAATGGATTTTCTCGAAGTGGCGATGGTGATTCGCGAACCCCTGGTCTCGGAAGATGAAGAGATGCCGCTGGCGCTCAAGTACAACCCGTACTTCCGCTACCCGGTCAGCGATTGGCGAGAGCCGGCCGAAGTTCGCGACGGTGAGCTGACTGTGTATGGCAAGGAGCGTTTCGAGCTGACCGACTACCACGCTCAGGGCCCGGCGTTCTGGCTCGTGGTGGTGGGTGATGCGATGACGGCGCCCAGTGGCATCAGCATTGCCGAGGGCATGATGATCCTGGTGGACCCGGCCATTGTGCCGGAGCCTGGAAAACTGGTGATCGCCCAGTGGCCGGACAGCGCCGAGGCGACGTTTCGCAAGCTGATCGAAGAGGGCGGGCAGCGTTACCTGGTCCCGCTCAATCCGACGTATCCGAAAGCCCTTTTCACCGAGGAATGCCGAATTATCGGCGTAGTGGTTCAGGCAACAGCCAAATTCTAATCAGATCGGTCCTCGCAATGCGTAGGACCGATCTTCATTTCACGCTTCTTCCAACTCCACCAACGCACTGCCTTCGCTGACCATTTCACCTTCCTGGCAATACAACGCCTTGATCACCCCGGCATGGGGCGCACGAATGCTGTGCTCCATTTTCATCGCTTCCAGCACCACCAATTGCGCCCCGGCTTCGACCGTTTGCCCGGCCTCCACCAACACTCGCACGATGCTGCCGTTCATTGGTGCGGTCAGGCCGCCCTGATGGCTGTGGCTGGACTCGACGGCAGCGATTGGATCGTAAGTCTCGATACGGCGCAGTTCACCTTCCCATTGCAGATACAGCACGTCGCCACGGCGGATGGCCCGATGCTGGCGGCGCACGCCGTTGTGTTCGATCAGCAGTTGTTCGCCCTTGAGTTGCGCAGTACTCACATCGCCCAACGTCAGCGCGTGATCCTGATCTTCGCAACTCAAATGCAGGGTGATTTCCTTGGGCAGCCCGGCGCGGAAACCGTTGTTGAAGGCCCATGGCGAACTCGGGTCATCGGCACGCAACACCGACGCTTGGCTCTGCGCAAACGCCTGTGCCGCGGCTTGCCAGAACTCGTCGCTGAGGTTGGCAGGCGCTGGCAGCAGTTGCTCCTGATAACGTGGAATGAACCCGGTATCCAGTTCCGCCGCAGCGAATGCTGGATGGCCGACGATCCGGCGCAGGAAGTTGATGTTGGTCTTGAGCCCACCAATGGCGAACTCATCCAGCATGCTCAACAACCGCAGTCGTGCCTGTTCACGGTCTTCGCCCCAGGCAATCAGTTTGCCGAGCATCGGGTCATAGAACGGCGAAATCTCATCGCCTTCTTCAACACCGCTGTCCACCCGCCGCCCCGGACCTTCGGCCGACTCGCGATACAACTCCAGCCGCCCGGTGGCCGGCAGAAAATCATTGCCCGGATCTTCGGCGTACAGCCGCACCTCGATGGCATGTCCAATCAGCGGCACCTCAGCCTGAGTCATCGGCAATGCTTCACCGCGCGCCACGCGAATCTGCCAGGCCACCAGGTCCAGGCCTGTGATGGCTTCGGTGACCGGGTGTTCGACTTGCAGGCGCGTGTTCATCTCCATAAAGAAGAACTCGCCGCGCGAATCCAGCAGAAACTCCACCGTGCCGGCGCCGACATAACCAATGGCTTGCGCCGAGCGCACAGCCGCTTCGCCCATGGCGCGACGCAGTTCTGGGCTCAGGCCTGGTGCGGGTGCTTCTTCGACGACTTTCTGGTGCCGGCGCTGGATCGAGCAATCCCGTTCATTCAGGTACAGGCAGTTGCCGTGTTGATCGGCAAAGACCTGGATTTCCACATGACGTGGCTTGAGCAGGTACTTTTCCACCAGCATCCGCGAATCGCCGAACGAGGATTTCGCTTCACGCTGGGCCGAGGCTAGGGCTTCGGCCAACTGGCTGACGTCCTCGACCACTTTCATGCCTTTACCGCCACCACCAGCCGTGGCCTTGAGCAGCACCGGATAACCGATGCGTTCACAGGCGTCGCGGAAGGTATCGAGGTCCTGGGCTTCGCCGTGATAGCCGGGTACCAATGGCACGCCGGCGGTCTCCATCAAGGCTTTGGCGGCGGATTTGCTGCCCATGGCGTCGATGGCCGCGGCGGGTGGGCCGAGGAAAATCAGGCCGGCGGCTTCAATGGCGCGAGCGAACCCGGCGTTTTCGGAAAGAAAACCGTAGCCAGGGTGAATCGCCTGAGCGCCACTTGCCTGGGCGGCGGCAATCAGTTTGTCGATTTGCAGGTAGCTGTCGGCAGCTTTACTGCCGCCCAGGTCGACGCGGATATCCGCTTCGCGGCTGTGCCGGGCGTCACGGTCGGTGGCGCTGTGCACGGCGACGGTGGTCAGGCCCAAGGCTTTGGCGGTGCGCATCACCCGGCAAGCAATTTCGCCACGGTTAGCCACCAGCAGAGTAGTGAGAACAGGTGCGCTCATCAACGCGGCTCCTTGGGGGTGGTGACGGCTTGCCAGTTCGGCGGACGTTTTTGCAGAAAGGCCCGCAGGCCTTCCTGACCTTCAGGGCTGACACGAATGCGCGCGATGGCATTTTCGGTGTAACGACGAAGCGCCGGAGTCAGGGCGCCATTGCCGACTTCACGCAACAAGTCCTTGCTGGCACGCATGGCGGCCGGGCTGTTGAGCAGCAGGTTGTCGATCCAGTGTTCGACGCTTTGCTCCAGTTCGGCGACCGGAAAACTCTCCGACAACAAACCGATTTCCCGCGCCCGCTGCCCGCCGAAACGTTCGGCGGTCAAGGCATAACGCCGCGCCGCACGTTCGCCGATGGCTTGCACCACGAACGGGCTGATCACCGCCGGTGCGAGGCCGATGCGCACTTCCGACAAACAGAACTGCGCGTCATCGGCACCGATGGCCATGTCGCAGCAACTGATCAGACCCAATGCACCGCCGTAAGCCGCGCCTTGCACAACCGCCAGAGTCGGGACTTTCAGCTTGGCGAGGTTGTACATCAACTCCGCCAGTTCCCGGGCGTCGTCGAGGTTGGTGTGGTAATCGAGCTCGGCCGATTGCTGCATCCAGGCCAGATCAGCGCCTGCGCTGAAATGCTTGCCGCGACCACGAATCAGCAGGAAGCGCAGGCTGGCATCACCCGAGACCTTGTCCAGTGCGAGGATCAGCTCGCGGATCATTTCGGCGTTGAATGCGTTGTTCTTTTCTTCACGGCTGAGCCACAGGGTCGCGAAACCCCGTGGGTCGGTCAGCAGTTCGAGGGTGTTGAAGTCGCTCATATTTGTCCGTCTCCACGAGACTTGTGGGGGGATTGCAAGGGATGGCGATTGCTTCGCAATCGAACGGGGGCAAGCCCCCTCACCACACAAGCCCGCCCCCACAAAAAAATCACATCCGGAACACGCCGAAGCGGCTCGGTTCGATTGGCGCGTTCAACGACGCGGATAAGGCCAGGGCCAGTACGTCGCGGGTTTGGGCCGGGTCAATGACGCCGTCGTCCCACAGCCGTGCGCTGGAGTAGTAAGGGTGGCCTTGTTCTTCGTACTGATCGAGGATCGGTTGCTTGATTTGCGCTTCCTGTTCGGCGCTGAAACCCTGACCACTGCGTTCGGCCTGCTCGCGTTTGACCTGAACCAGCACGCCGGCAGCCTGCTCGGCGCCCATCACGCCGATGCGTGCATTCGGCCACATCCACAGGAAGCGCGGATCGTAAGCCCGCCCGCACATGCCATAGTTACCGGCGCCGAAGCTGCCGCCGATGATCACGGTGAATTTCGGCACCTTGGCACACGCCACGGCGGTCACCAGTTTGGCGCCGTGTTTGGCGATACCGCCGGCCTCGTATTTCTGGCCAACCATGAAGCCGGTGATGTTCTGCAGGAACAGCAATGGGATGCCGCGCTGGCAGGCCAGTTCGATAAAGTGCGCGCCTTTCTGCGCGGCTTCGGCGAACAAGATGCCATTGTTGGCGAGGATCGCGATCGGGTAACCGTGCAGGTGGGAAAAGCCGCAAACCAATGTAGTCCCGAACAACGCTTTGAACTCATCGAATACCGAACCGTCGACCAGTCGTGCAATCACTTCGCGCACGTCGAACGGCTGCTTGGCGTCGGCCGAGACCACGCCATACAACTCATCGCTACTGTAGAGCGGAGCAATCGGCGTGCGTTGTTGCAGTTCGCCGAGCTTGCGCCAATTGAGATTGGCAACGCTGCGTCGGGCGAGGGCGAGGGCGTGTTCATCGCTCTCGGCGTAATGGTCGGCGACCCCGGAAATCTTGCAGTGCACGTCGGCTCCGCCCAAATCTTCAGCACTGACCACTTCGCCGGTGGCCGCTTTCACCAGCGGCGGGCCAGCGAGGAAAATCGTTGCCTGATTACGCACCATGATCGCTTCGTCAGCCATCGCCGGTACGTAGGCGCCACCAGCCGTGCAGGAACCCATAACCACCGCAATCTGCGGAATGCCCATGGCGCTCATGTTGGCCTGGTTGAAGAAAATCCGCCCGAAATGCTCGCGGTCAGGAAACACTTCATCCTGACGTGGCAGGTTGGCACCGCCGGAGTCCACCAGGTAGATGCACGGCAAGCGGTTTTGCTGGGCGATGGTCTGGGCGCGCAGATGTTTTTTCACGGTCAGCGGGTAGTACGAGCCACCTTTCACCGTGGCGTCGTTGGCGACGATCATGCACTCGACGCCCTCCACGCGGCCGATCCCGGCAATCACGCCGGCCGCCGGAACGTCTTCGCCATACACCGCGTAGGCCGCCAGTTGGCTGATTTCCAGAAACGGTGAACCCGGATCGAGCAAACGATTGATCCGCTCGCGAGGCAGCAATTTGCCCCGCGACGTGTGGCGCTCTTGCGCCTTCGGGCCGCCACCTTGCTGCACTTGGGCGAGCAGGGTGTGCAGGTCGTCGACCTGTTTGAGCATCGCCGCGCTGTTGGCGGCGAACTCTGCCGAACGGGGGTTGAGCTGGGTATGCAGGATAGCCATGGACAGCTCCGTTTAGCGGGTTTCGTTGAACAGTTCGCGACCGATCAACATGCGACGAATCTCACTGGTGCCAGCACCGATTTCGTACAGTTTGGCGTCACGCAGCAGACGACCGGCCGGAAATTCGTTGATGTAGCCGTTGCCGCCGAGAATCTGGATCGCGTCGAGCGCCATTTGTGTGGCGCGTTCGGCGCTGTAGAGGATTACGCCGGCAGCGTCCTTGCGGGTGGTTTCGCCGCGCTCGCAGGCCTGGGCGACCGCGTAGAGGTAGGCGCGGCTGGCGTTGAGTTGGGTGTACATGTCGGCGACTTTGCCCTGGATCAGCTGGAATTCGCCGATGCTCTGGCCGAACTGCTTGCGGTCGTGGATGTACGGAACGATCAGGTCCATGCACGACTGCATGATCCCGGTCGGGCCGCCCGAGAGGACGACGCGCTCGTAATCGAGGCCGCTCATCAGCACTTTCACGCCGCCGTTGAGTACGCCGAGGATGTTTTCTTCCGGCACTTCGACGTCATCGAAGAACAGCTCGCAGGTGTTCGAGCCGCGCATGCCGAGCTTGTCGAACTTGTTGCTGCGGCTGAAGCCTTTCGAGTCACGCTCAACGATGAATGCGGTGATGCCATGGGGGCCTTTTTCCAGGTCGGTCTTGGCGTAGATCACGTAGGTGTTGGCGTCGGGGCCGTTGGTGATCCAGGTTTTGCTGCCGTTGAGCACGTACTTGTCGCCGCGTTTGTCGGCGCGCAGTTTCATCGAGACCACGTCGGAACCGGCATTCGGTTCGCTCATGGCCAGTGCGCCGATGTGCTCGCCGCTGATCAGTTTTGGCAGGTATTTGGTCTTCTGTTCGTGAGTGCCGTTGCGGTTGATCTGGTTGACGCAGAGGTTGGAATGCGCGCCGTAGGACAGCGCCACCGAGGCCGAGCCGCGGCTGATTTCTTCCATGATGACCACGTGGGCCAGGTAACCCAGGCCTGCGCCGCCGTACTCTTCCGGCACGGTGACGCCCAGCAGGCCCATGTCACCGAATTTGCGCCACAGGTCTGCGGGGAACAGGTTGTCGATGTCGATCTGAGCCGCGCGCGGGGCGATCTCTTTGGCGACGAAGGACTGAACCTGATCGCGCAGCATGTCGATGGTTTCACCGAGGGCAAAGTTCAGGGATGGATAGCTCATGGGTCACCTTTTGGCTTTTTTGTAGGGTTGGGAGGGCGTGGTTCGGCTCTCACCTTTACGTTAACGTAAGCTTGTGATGAATGGCTGTCAATCACCCTTTACGTTAACGTCAACTTGAGAGAGAGTAGGGCCAGTTCAAGATAGAAAAGCGGAGCAATCCTGTGGGAGCGCCCTGTGGTGAGGGGGCTTGCCCCCGTTTGAGTGCGTAGCACTCACAAAATTTTTTGGTGCATCGAAAGTTTTGGGGCTGCTTCGCAAACCCAACGGGGGCAAGCCCCCTCGCCACAGGCCTCTCCCACAGGTGACCGTCGCCAACCCATAAATAAAGACAATAGGGGTCGTCATGGATCAACCCAGTGCAAACCCGCAGCGCAGCTATACCCGTGGTTCCCAGGACAAAGCCTTGTTGGCAATGACCATCGGCGAGGCGTTCGATTACACCGTCGCGCAGTACCCGATCGGGGAAGCGCTGGTCGTGCGTCATCAACAGTTGCGCTACACCTGGCAGCAATTGGCCGACACCGTGGACCTGCACGCCAGAGCACTGCTGGCGCTGGGTTTGCAGACCGGCGATCGCCTCGGTATCTGGGCGCCGAACTGCGCGCAGTGGTGCATCAGCCAATTCGCCAGCGCGAAAATCGGCGTGATCCTGGTCAACATCAACCCGGCGTATCGCAGTTCTGAATTGGAGTACGTGTTGAAACAGTCCGGCTGCCAATGGCTGGTCTGCGCCGGGGCCTTCAAGACGTCCGACTATCACGGGATGCTGCAAGGATTGGTGCCAGAGTTGGCGGAGCAATCCATCGGCCAATTGCAGAGCGAACGCCTGCCGGACCTGCGTGGCGTCATCAGTCTGGACGCCTTGCCGCCCTCGGGTTTCCTGCCGTGGTCGCAACTTGCAGATCTTGCCGCCAGTGTCTCGGTCGAGCAGTTGAATGAACGTCAGCACAGCCTGCATTTCGATCAGCCGGTGAATATCCAGTACACCTCCGGCACTACCGGTTTCCCCAAAGGCGCGACCCTCAGTCACTACAACATTCTCAACAACGGTTACATGGTTGGCGAAAGCCTGGGTTTGACGGCCGATGATCGGCTGGTGATCCCGGTGCCGCTCTATCACTGTTTCGGCATGGTCATGGGCAACCTCGGCTGCGTGACCCACGGCAGCACGATGATCTACCCCAACGACGCATTCGATCCACTGTTGACCCTGACCACCGTCGCCGAAGAAAAAGCCACCGCGCTCTACGGCGTACCGACCATGTTCATTGCCATGCTCGATCAACCCCAACGCGGCGAATTCGATCTCTCCACCCTGCGCACCGGGATCATGGCTGGAGCGACCTGCCCGATCGAAGTGATGCGCCGGGTCATCAACGAGATGCACATGAGCGAAGTGCAGATTGCCTACGGCATGACGGAAACAAGTCCGGTGTCATTGCAGACCGGTCCGTCGGACGAGTTGGAATTGCGCGTCACCACCGTCGGCCGCACCCAGCCGCAACTGGAAAGCAAGATCATCGACGAGGCCGGTAACCTGGTGCCGCGTGGCACGATTGGCGAGCTGTGCACTCGGGGTTACAGCGTGATGCTCGGTTACTGGAAAAATCCGCAGGGTACCGCCGAAGCTATTGATCAGGCTGGCTGGATGCACACCGGTGACCTGGCGAGCATGAACGACGAGGGTTACGTGTGCATCGCCGGACGCAACAAGGACATGATCATCCGTGGCGGTGAGAATGTTTACCCACGGGAGCTGGAAGAGTTCTTCTTCACCCACCCGGCAATAGCGGATGTGCAGGTGATTGGCATTCCCTGCTCACGCTACGGCGAAGAGATCGTTGCCTGGATCAAGTTTCACCCCGGCCACAGCGCGACCGAAGAAGAGCTGAAAATCTGGTGCAAGGCGCGCATCGCGCACTTCAAGACGCCGCGTTACTTCAAATTCGTGGAAGAGTTTCCGATGACCGTGACCGGCAAGATCCAGAAATTCCGGATGCGCGAGATCAGTATCGAGGAGTTCAAAGCGATACCGTAGGAGCTGCCGAAGGCTGCGATCTTTTGGGGGGCGCAGAAGGCTCAGATCAAAAGATCGCAGGCTGCGCCAGTTCCTACAGGGGATTTGTGTCGGGTCAGTCGACAGCGAGGTTGAATGATAAATCGCCTTCGCGGGCAAGCCTCGTTCCTACAGGAGTCGGTTTTACTGAATCGCAGAAAGCACAAAGGGGAGCCGAAGCTCCCCTTTAATTTGTCGTTGCGCGTGCTCTTTTTTTATTATTGAGGGGCGGTCTATTGTTGTTTTTGGCAACCGTGGCCCTTTACTGCTGTTTTTGTCGACCCCCATCCGGGGTCAAGAGCAAACGTATTTTTTTGAGCGCTGATCTGCTTTTTCGCCAAGCGATCCAACCAGTTCGGGAGCTACCTGAAGGTAGTTTTATTGTTCTCTGCCCGGTTGCGGGTTACTCCGAAAAGCACCCTGAAAAGCACACCTTCTCCAAAAAAATCTGTTAGCTGCGTCTCTGCCGTGTTGTTCTTGTTATGTCAGAGTCGTTACGTCTTATTTTTATTAGGTTTGCTGCTTTTTATTCTTGTTATGCCATAGAGATAGCAGAAGCCGTGCCAAGTTTTTAAAAACCTTTAAATTCAATGGTTTGAGTTTTTTGTAGGGTTTTTCTCTCAATCAAAACCCAGCAATTTGTTTCCGTGTTACTCGTTTGTACCCGCACTCCAGACAATGCGGTAACACCCGGACACATCCGCCCACTCACTGGGCGCTGCGAGCCTTGGCCACGCGCGAACCGGTCGGGCGCCCCAGCACCGTGCAAATCTGTTGGCCCGCGAGAATCAAGGCGTCCAGGTCGATTCCGGTCTCGATTCCGAGGCCGTTGAGCAGGTACACCACGTCTTCGGTGGCGACGTTACCGCTGGCGCCCTTGGCATATGGGCAGCCGCCGAGGCCGGCGATAGAGCTGTCGAATACCGCGATGCCTTCCAGCAGACTGGCGTAGATATTGGCCATGGCCTGGCCGTAGGTGTCGTGGAAATGCCCGGCCAGTTTGTCCCGCGGCACATCGGCCGAGACCACCTCGAACATCCGGCGGGTAGCGCCAGCGGTGCCGGTGCCGATCGTGTCACCGAGCGAAACCTCGTAACAGCCCATGGCATAGAGCTCACGAGCCACCATCGCGACTTGTTCCGGCGCGACGTTACCTTCGTAAGGACAACCCAGCACACACGACACATAACCGCGCACGCTGACGCCGTGCTGTTTGGCGGCGTCCATGATCGGTACAAACCGCGCCAGGCTTTCGCTGATCGAGCAGTTGATGTTGCGCTGGGAAAACGCTTCGGAGGCGGCGGCGAACACCGCGACTTCCTTGACCCCGGCCGCGATGGCGTCTTCAAACCCGCGCAGGTTCGGCGCCAGTGCGCCATACGTCACGCCGGTCTTGCGCTGGATTTGCGCAAAAACCTCGGCGGAACCAGCCATTTGCGGCACCCACTTGGGCGAAACGAAACTGCCGACTTCTATATAGCCAAGGCCCGCAGCGCTCAAGGCGTCGACCAGTCGCACCTTGTCCGCGACGCTGATGGGCTGGGCTTCGTTTTGCAGACCGTCGCGGGGGCCGACTTCGATCAGGCGTACGTGGGTGGGAAGGGGCATGGCTAAGGACCTGTTGTATTTGTCTGAATGTTCCGAGAACTCTGTGGGAGCGGGCTTGCTCGCGAAAACGTCAGGTCAGTCGACATCGATGTTGAATGACGTACCGCTTTCGCGAGCAAGCCCGCTCCCACAGGGGATTTTCGTAGGGCTACTGGACGGGCTGCTGGCTTTTGATCGTCTGCTCCAGCGCCTGGGTGCAGCGTTCCTGCGCGGTGTCCAGTTCCAGCTTCATTTGCTCAATGTCGAGCATTTGCTGTTCTAACTGATCACGCCGTTCGGCGATCTTGGTCAGCATGGTTTGCAGCTGTTTCTGATTGCCGCCGGTGGGGTCGTAGAGTTCGATCAGCTCGCGGCATTCGGCCAGTGAAAAACCGATGCGCTTGCCCCGCAGGATCAGCTTCAGGCTGACCTTGTCCCGGGGCGAATAGATGCGTTCCTGGCCACGGCGCTCGGGGCTGAGCAAACCTTGCTCTTCATAAAAGCGAATGGCCCGGGTGGTGATGTCGAGCTCGCGGGCGAGGTCGGAAATGCTGTAGGTCTGGCTGCTCATGGAAGCGCTCGAAGAAGGTCATGGCGCTAAGCTAATGTCAGGTTTACGTTTACGTCAAGGGGCATGCATCTATGGTGTTGCCGCTGGCCTCTTCGCGATCAAGCCCGCTCCCACAGGGGATCTCTGTAATACATAGACATTGTGGTCACTGAAGATCCAATGTGGGAGCGGGCTTGCTCGCGAAGAACGATAACGCGGTTCAAAGCCCTACGCCTTATCGAGCTTCTTCTCATGCGCCGTCACCTGCTGGCACAACTCGATCATCTGCTCGCGCATCCAGCGGTTGGCCGGGTCCTGGTCGGTGCTTTCGTGCCAATACAGGTGCGTTTCCACCGGTGGCACGTCGTTGACCGGCAGATTAAACGCGTGCAGTTCATGACGACGGGCGAAGCGCTCCGGCACGGTCATGACCATGTCGGTCTGCTGCAACACTTGCGACGCCATCAAATAATGCTGCGAGCGCAGGGCGATCTTGCGCTGAATTCCCATTTTTCCCAGCGCCAGGTCGACATGCCCCAGGCCACTGCGGCGGCTGGAAATGTGAATGTGGGTCAGTGACAGATAGTCATCAAGGGTGAATTTCTCTTTGGCCGCCAGCGGATGGCCCTTGCGCATGGCGCACACGTAACGGTCCTCCATCAACTTGACGTGACGCACTTGTGGGTCGGTGTTGAGCGGCGCATCCACCGCGAAGTCGAGGCGACCGGCCGCCAGTTCCTTGGTGGTCTCGCGGCGCTTGGACAGGAAGCTTTCGATGATCACCGCTGGCGCCAGACGACGCAGGCGCTGGAACAGTGCTGGCAGGATCACCGCTTCGGTGAGGTCGGTCATGCTGATGCGGTAGGTCTTGACTGCCTGCAACGGGTTGAAAATGCGGCTTTCCTGTACCGACACCCGTAGCAAAGAAAGGGCATGGCGCACCGGGCCGATGATGTTTTGCGCCATCGGTGTCGGCACCATGCCTTGGGCGGTGCGCACGAACAACGGGTCGTTAAAGGTCTCGCGCAGGCGAGCCAGAGCGTTCGAGACCGCAGGCTGAGTAATGCCGACAATCTGCCCGGCGCGGGTCAGGTTGGCTTCGGTATAGATCGCGTCGAAGACGATGAAAAGGTTGAGGTCGACCTTGCTCAGATTCATTACGCGGCTCTCTTGTTGTAGGGGCGTTTTTGGCCTTGATGATCAGCCGATCATATATCGGTGATGAATGTTAATACACGCCGAGAATAGGCTAGGTAAATTTTCGTAGCTGTTCTAGCATCGATTACATGACCTAAACAACCTCTCCCAAGAAGGTAGCTGCTCATGGATTTCGCTTATTCGCCCAAGGTTCAGGAACTGCGTGAGCGCGTGACCGCGTTCATGGACACCTACGTTTATCCCGCTGAAGCCGTGTTCGAGCGTCAGGTCGCCGAGGGTGATCGCTGGCAGCCGACCGCAATCATGGAAGAACTCAAACTCAAGGCCAAGGCCGAAGGGTTGTGGAATTTGTTTCTGCCTGAGTCCGAACTCGGCGCCGGCCTGACCAACCTCGAATACGCGCCCCTGGCGGAAATCATGGGCCGCTCGCTTCTGGGGCCTGAGCCGTTCAACTGCTCCGCGCCAGACACCGGCAACATGGAAGTGCTGGTGCGTTATGCCAACGAAGAACAGAAACAGCGTTATCTCGAACCGCTGTTGCGCGGCGAGATCCGTTCGGCATTCGCCATGACCGAGCCGGACGTAGCCTCGTCCGACGCCACCAACATGGCCGCCCGCGCCGTGCGTGATGGCGACGAGTGGGTGATCAATGGCAAAAAATGGTGGACCTCAGGCGCTTGCGACCCGCGCTGCAAGATCCTGATTTTCATGGGCCTGAGCAACCCCGACGCACCGCGTCATGCCCAGCACTCGATGATCCTGGTGCCGGTGGATGCACCGGGCGTGAAGATTGTCCGTCCGCTGCCGGTGTTCGGTTACGACGATGCGCCACACGGTCATGCCGAAGTGCTGTTTGAAAATGTACGGGTGCCGTACGAAAACGTCCTGTTGGGCGAAGGACGCGGCTTCGAAATTGCTCAGGGTCGCCTTGGCCCAGGCCGGATTCACCACTGCATGCGCTCAATCGGGATGGCCGAGCGTGCGCTGGAATTGATGTGCAAACGTGCGGTGAGCCGTACCGCATTCGGTAAACCGTTGGCGCGACTGGGCGGCAACATCGACAAGATCGCCGACTCGCGGATGGAAATCGACATGGCGCGGCTGCTGACGTTGAAGGCCGCCTACATGATGGACACGGTGGGCAACAAGATTGCCAAGAGCGAAATCGCCCAGATCAAGGTCGTTGCACCGAACGTAGCGTTGCGAGTGATCGATCGGGCGATCCAGATCCATGGCGGGGCAGGGGTGTCCAATGACTTCCCGCTGGCCTACATGTATGCCATGCAACGCACCCTGCGCCTGGCCGACGGTCCGGACGAAGTGCACCGCGCGGCGATCGGCAAGTTCGAGATCGGCAAGTACGTGCCGAAAGAGATGATGCGTAGCAGTCACTGATCCCACTGGGCTTTTGTGGCTAGCACTTACTGTGGCGAGGGGGCTTGCCCCCGTTCGGCTGCGAAGCAGTCGTAAATCATCCACCGCGTTTATTCAGGAAAAACGCGGTGGCTGGTTTTGAGCCCGCTCCGCGGTCCAGCGGGGGCAAGCCCCCTCACCACATGTGTTCACATGCGGTTTTAATAAACCCAAACCTCAACCCGCCGATTCTTGATCCGCCCCTCATCCGCGCTATTGGCCGCCACCGGCATCTCGGCACCAAAACCGCGAATCTCGCGAAACACCACGCCGCTTTTCACCAGTTCCCGCCGCACCGCCATCGCCCGTAACTTCGATAGCAGGTCGGCCCGCGCCGGATCGTTCTTGGCATCGCCAAACCCCACCAGCGTCACTTCACGGTTGGCCTTGTCGTGCTGCTTTATATAGTCGAGCACCCGAGACAGGTCCTGCCGGGCCTTGTTATCCAACGTCGCGCTGCCTTCTTCGAAGCGAAAATTTACCGTCAAGCGCTGGGCATGACGGCTCAAGGCCTGATAACCCTCGGGCATCAACGCATTCGGCGTGACGCTCATCGCTTGCACGGTCTGGGCGATAAACCCGTTGGCCGCGACAATCGCCTGGCCCTTGCTGCTTTGGGCGAACGCCACCAGCGCCTCGGCCCAAGGATTTTTCCCCGTCGGCGGTAGGTAAAAGAACAAACGGCGGGACAGCGGATAGTCCTCGGTCGCAATCAAACTATTTAGCGGCAACATCGCCTGGGATTGTCCGTCGACAATCGCCACGGCTTTGGCCTGGCGCACGTAGGGCAGACCGATGAAGCCGATGCCTTGCGGGTCCAGGCTGACAGCATCGGACAATTGCTCGCTGGATTCGAAACGTTTCGCCGAGCTGTTCAGCGTTTTCCCACGACGGCTGAGGACCAATTCCTTGAACGTATCGTAGGTGCCCGATTGATCATCCCGCGCGTAGAGGTGAATCGGCCCACCGCTGCCACCGACGTCTTCCCACGTCGCGGCCTCGCCACTGAAGATCCGGGCCAGTTGTTCGGTGTTGAGTTGATTCATCGGATTTTGTGGGTGCAGGATGATCGCCAGTCCATCGATGGCGATGACTTGCTCGGCAGCCGGACTTTTCAAGTCACCCAGTGCTTGCAGGTCCGCCAATTCGCTGTCCTTGATCGGGCGCGAGGAGGCGGCCAGATCGGCGGAGGCATTTTTCAGTGCCGTGAAACCGGTGCTCGAACCGTGGGCCGCGACCTCGACCACTACTCGGCGACCCTGGGCCGTTTGCCCGACGATGCGTTGTTCGTTGGCCTTGTCCGGCGTTTCGCTGTGAACCTTGAGCAGGCCTTGCTCCTGCATCAACCCTTCGACCAGCGCCGGCCCCAATGCGGCGCCAATCGTGTTGGAACCCTGGATGCGCAGCACCGGGCCGCGTTCGGGCGTCGGCAAATCGCCGGCCGAAGCCGTGAAGGGCACGCCTGCGCAGAGCATCAACAGGAACAAAACGCGCAGGGTCATGCGGGCACCTTATAAGGACGTAGAAAGTGCCGGGAGAATAAGTCAGTAAGATGTCCGAAAGATGACAGTTGCCAATGTGGGAGCGAGCTTGCTCGCGAAGGCGACCGGTCAGCCAACATCTCTGTTGAATGATTAACCGCTATCGCGAGCAGGCTCACTCCCACAAGGGGGACTGTACTGTTCACAGAAATGGCGTCTGACACCAAACAAAAGTGGGAGCGGGCTTGCTCGCGAAGGCGTCGGGTCAGCCAACATCTCTGTTGAATGAATAGCCGCTTTCGCGAGCAAGCTCGCTCCCACATTTGATGTGTATAGGACGCTAGATCAGCTCAATTCAAGCCAGATCGGCGCATGGTCCGATGGTTTTTCCATCCCGCGCAGGTCGTAATCCACCCCGGCATCCTTCACCCGCGGCATCAAGCCGTGGGACGCCATGATCACGTCAATCCGCAGGCCGCGCTTGGGTTCGTCTTCAAAGCCGCGGCTGCGGTAGTCAAACCAGCTGAAACGGTCGGCCACGTCCGGGTTCAGGTGGCGGAAGCTGTCCACCAGACCCCAGTTCTTCAGGCGCGCCATCCACTCGCGTTCTTCCGGCAGGAAGCTGCACTTGCCGGTTTTCAGCCAGCGTTTCATATTGTCCGGGCCGATGCCGATGTCGCAGTCTTCCGGGGAAATATTCACATCACCCATCACCACGACAGGCTGGTCGTTGGTGAACTGGCTTTCCAGCAGGTACTGCAAATCGTTGTAGAAGCGTTGTTTGGCCGGGAATTTGGTCGGGTGGTCGCGGCTTTCGCCCTGCGGGAAATAGCCGTTCATGATCGTCACCGGTACGCCATTGGCATCGGCGAACGTGCCCCAGATGAAACGCCGCTGAGCGTCTTCTTCATCGGTGGCGAAGCCTTTGTGCAGGGCAATCGGCTCTTGGCGCGAGAGCAGGGCGACGCCGTAATGGCCTTTTTGCCCGTGGAAATACACGTGGTAGCCCAGGGCCTGAACCTCGGCCAGCGGGAACTGGTCGTCGTGGACCTTGGTTTCCTGCAGGCCAATGACGTCCGGCTGGTGCTTCTCGATCAGCGCCGCCAGCTGATGCGGGCGAGCGCGCAGCCCGTTGATGTTGAAGGAGACGATCTTCATGGTCGGCAGTCCTGGCAAAAAGGCGATGCTAGCTGACATGTAGGAATGGGGCCAGTGTGGGGTGAGGGGATTCTTGTTTGGCGGTAGGGATGTGGCGGCAGAACCGGCGTCTTCGCGAGCAAGCCCGCTCCCACTGTAGATCGTGGTGCAGGCGCCTAATGTCTTCAGTCTGGTCTATACCTTGTGGGAGCGGCGGTGCGACGATTCGACTTGCTCGCGAAGACGGCTTAAGCAGCAACACTGATTCGGATCAGCAGGGAACTGTGCCAGCGCTATAGGCTCGTAACCAGAAGAGTGCCGTCATTTGAACGGTGCCCCGGGGAGAAATACCGTTATGCCTGAAACCTCGACCGCCATCGCCGACATCCACATGCTCGACAGCGGCTACTCCCGCGAAGCACGCTCCCTGCTGTACCAGGCTTACCGTCACGAGCCGACGTTCAGCTACTTATTCGAAGCCGAGCGCCCCGGATACGAACAGCGGGTGCGGGCGACGGTGCGTGAACTGGTCAAACAACACTTCCTCCAGGACCTGCCGGCCATCGGCCTGCTGGTCAACGACCGCTTGATCGGCATCGCCCTGATCGCGCCGCCGCAACGTCGCCTCGGCATCACCGAAAGCTGGGCCTGGCGCCTGCGCATGGTGCT
Organism: Pseudomonas sp. ASL4; assembly: GCF_056680395.1. NCBI lineage: Bacteria > Pseudomonadati > Pseudomonadota > Gammaproteobacteria > Pseudomonadales > Pseudomonadaceae > Pseudomonas > Pseudomonas sp. ASL4. Next base: position 3,332,977 of record NZ_CM155280.1, read on the forward strand.
CAGCACCGGTTTTCGCTGCACTCGACGCTACCTCGAATATCACGATGCCGTCACGGCGTGCGTACCGTCCGATGCGGTGCACGTGCTGCCATTGTTGGGGATTCACCCGCAATTCCAGGGCAAACACTTCGGCGAACAACTGCTGCAAGCGGTGCACAACTGGTGCGCGGTGGATGAGCACTCTGAGGGTGTGATCCTCGATACCGGGAATCCTCGTTATCTCGACTTCTATAAACGTCAGGGCTATGAGGAAATCGGCGAAGTGGCGGTAGGACCGATCCGTGAACACGTGTTTTTTCACGCCAATCCTCAGGTGTTACAAACCGCAACGGCATAAAGGTAGAACTTTCACGGCACCCCAGGCTCTATCAGGCTCCCAAGCTCGTGATAGCATCCGCGCCTATGAAGTTTCCAGGAAGATTTACCAGTGGCGTGCTCATGCTGTTATCCAGCTGCGCGGCGCTGGCGCAAAGTGAATTGGATGTGCGGATCAAACCGTCCAACGATGAACTGAAAGCCAATATAGAGGGCTATATCGGCAGCCTCGGCGATCGTGACGAAGAAGCGTTGCTGCGCTTCAGTCGTGGCGCCGAAGAACAGGCGCGCAAGGCCGCCCAGGCCTTGGGTTATTACCAGCCGCAAATCGACAGCGAAGTGAAGGGCGGCGAGAAGCCGAGCCTGACGCTGAAGATCGACCCAGGCGAACCGATCCATTTGCGTAACGTCACCGTGCGCATCGACGGCCCGGCCGGTTCCCTCAAATCTTTTCGCAAGCCGCCGCCGGAGCTGCTCCAGCCTGGCGCCGTACTCAATCATGGCCATTACGAAGACGCCAAGCGCCTGATTCAGAACCAGGCCTCGCGTTTCGGCTTTTTCAGTGGCCGTTTCACCAGCCAAAAGCTGTTGGTGGACCCGCGTGCCGGTGTGGCGGACGTCGAACTGATCTACGACAGCGGCCCGCGCTACGCCCTCGGCAAGGTCACTTTTGAAGGCGACACGCCGTTCGACGAAGACTTGCTGCAACGCATGGTGCCGTTCAAGGCCGGTGCGCCGTATGACTCCGAACTGATCGCCGAACTCAACCAGGCCCTGCAATCGAGCGGCTATTTCGAGGGCGTGCGGGTGGACGCGGCACCCACCGCCTCCAAGGACGATGTGATCCCGGTGGCGGTCAAGCTCGACACCCGCAAGCCGCGAACCATGGGCCTGGGCTTGGGCTACTCCACCGACGTCGGCCCGCGGATCAAGGCCAACTGGACCCGACACTGGGTCAACCCGCAGGGCGACAGCTATGGCTGGGAAGCCGAACTGTCGGCGCCACGGCAGAACGTCGGGGTGTTCTACGACATCCCGCTCGACCCACCGCTGACCGACAAGCTGCGCTGGGCCGCCGGCTATCAATATGAAGACATCGACGGCTCTGACACCCAGAGCAAGCTGCTGACCCTCGGCCCGGAATGGCACAGCAAGCTGCCCAGCGGCTGGCAGCGGGTGGTCTCGCTCAAATGGCAGCGCGAGGAATATACCCTCGGCGATGACTCGGGCTTGAGCACATTGCTGATGCCTGGCGTCAGCTATTCGTACCTCAAAAGCGATAACCGCATCGACCCGCACAACGGCTATCGCCTGACGTTCGAAACCAAAGTTGCCAAGGAAGGACTGGGCTCGGACACCAACCTGGTTTACGGCACCGCGCTGATCAAAGGCTTGACCACGGTTTTCGATAACCACCGTTTCCTCGCTCGGCTGCAGGTGGGTGGCAGTGCTACCAACGGCTATAAGTCCGTGCCGCCGTCCCTGCGTTTCTTTGCCGGTGGCGATCAGAGCGTGCGCGGTTACGACTATCAGAGCCTGTCCCCGGAAAACTCCGAGGGCGACCGCATCGGTGGCCGTTACATGGTCGCTGGCAGCGTCGAGTATCAATACTCCATCGCCGAGAAATGGCGGATCGCGACTTTCGTCGACCAAGGCAACTCCTTCAACACCCTCGAACTGCCAAACCTCAAGACCGGCGTCGGTATCGGCATCCGTTGGGTCTCGCCTGTGGGGCCGCTGCGCCTCGACCTGGCCCATGCGCTGGACGACGACGGCGGCATTCGACTGCACTTTTCCATGGGGCCTGAGCTGTGAATCGTGGTTTGAAAATAACGCTGCTGGCGATTCTGGCGCTGCTGATGCTGATCGTCCTGGCCGTGGCCACGGTGCTCGGCACCGCGACGGGCAGTCGCTGGGCACTGGGGTATGTGCCGGGGTTGACCGTGGAGAATTTCCAGGGCCGTTTGGGCGGCCAGTGGAGCGCCGATCATCTGCTGTGGCAGCAGGGCAGCAGCCGGGTTGAACTGAATAAAGTGATCTTCGCCTGGTCGCCGCTGTGCCTGACGCGCATGACCCTGTGCATCGAGCAATTGCAGGCCGATCAGGTCAGCCTGCAATTCCCGCCGAGTACTGAAGAAGCGAGCAGCGGCCCGATCAAACTCCCTGATTTGAAACTGCCGGTGGCGATTGAACTCGGTGACGTCAAAGTCGGCAGCCTGCTGTTCAACGGCAGCGAAGAGCTCAAGGGCCTGCAACTGGCGGCGCACTGGACGGCCAAAGGGTTGCAGATCGACTCGGTGCAATTGCAACGTGACGACCTGAGCCTGAACCTCTCCGGCCTGCTGCAACCCGGCGGCAACTGGCCGCTGACCGCTGAAGGCACGCTGACGATGTCGACGCCCGCGCCTTGGGTACTGGCCTTGAAAGTTGACGGCGACCTGCTGAAAACCCTGAACCTTAAGGCCGACAGCAGCGGCTACCTGAACGGGCAATTGACCGGCGAGCTGCAACCGCTGGTGGACAACCTGCCGGCCAAGGTGCGAATCACCGCCGACGGCTTCAAGCCCGGCGACGATCTGCCGGACACTCTGCAACTCAATCAACTGGAACTCACTGGCGACGGCGACCTGAAAAACGGTTACCAATTGTTCGGCAAAGCGACGCTGCCCGCCGAGAAAGGCCCGGTCGCGCTATTGCTGCAAGGCAAGGTCGACGCCAAGGGCGCGCAGATTGCCGGCCTCGACCTGACCGCCAACGACAAGCAAAGCCTGAAACTCACCGGCAACCTAGACTGGAGCAAAGGTTTCAGCGCCGAGGCAAAAATCGACTGGCTGGACTTTCCGTGGCATCGGCTTTATCCGCTAATCGACGAACCGCAAGTCGCGTTGCGCAGCTTCAACGGCGAAGTCTCCTACACCGACGGCAAATACCTCGGTAACTTCAAAGCCGCGCTGGATGGCCCGGCGGGGGCCTTCAGCCTGAGCAGCCCGTTCAGCGGCGATCTGACGAAAATCTACCTGCAACAATTCCAACTCGAAGCCGGGCAGGGCAAGGCCGAAGGCCACCTGAGCCTGCAATTCGCCGATGGCATCGCCTGGGACACCGCGCTGGACCTGTCGGCGATCAACCCGGCGTACTGGATGGCGGAACTGCCGGGCACACTGGCCGGGCCGTTGCGCAGTAAAGGCGAGATGAAGAATGAAAAGCTCAGCCTGACTGCCGATCTCGATTTGAAAGGCAAACTGCGCGGCCAACCAGCGGTGATCCAGGCCAAGGCTGATGGCGGCGGCGAGCAATGGAACCTCAGTGCCTTGCAGATTCGCCTTGGCGACAACAGCATCAACGGCAAGGGCAGCCTGCAACAGAAACTCGCCGGGCAGATCGATATCAAGTTGCCGCGACTGGCCCAACTCTGGCCGCAACTGCGCGGCCAGCTCAATGGTCGGGTCGATGTCGCCGGCACGCTCAAGGCGCCGCAAGGCAAGCTCGGGTTGCAAGGTTCGCAACTGGCCTTCCAGGATAATCGCCTGCAAAGCCTCAATCTCGATGCCACCCTCGACGGCGCCCAACGGGCGAAGATCGACCTCAAGGGCAGCGGCATCCAGGCCGGCGACACCTCGCTGGGCACCCTGACGGCTAGTGGCCAGGGCGATATCAAGAACCAGAAACTCAGCCTCGACCTGCAAGGGCCGAAGCTGAAACTGGCGCTCGGGCTGGACGGCGCACTGGACAAGGGCAATTGGCGCGGGCGCCTGGCCAGCGGCGATATCCAGGCCGGCGGTCAGGACTGGAAGCTGCAAGGCCCGGCGAAGCTTGAACGACTGGCGGACGGCAAAATCAATTTCGGCGCCCATTGCTGGATGTCGGGTGACGCCAGTTTGTGCGGCGAAGACCAGCGCCTGATGCCTGAACCGAAGCTGCGTTATCACCTCAAGCAATTCCCGATCGACAGCCTCGCCCAATGGTTGCCGAAGGATTTCGCCTGGCAGGGCAAGCTTAACGCCGACCTGCAACTCGACCTGCCGGCCAGCGGCCCGAACGGTCAGATCAGCATTGACGCCAGTGGCGGCACCTTGCGCATGAAAGAGAAAGATCAGTGGCTGGACTTCCCCTACCAGACCCTGAAACTCACCAGCAAACTCACGCCCAAGCGCATCGACACCGACCTCAACTTCGTCGGCGGCAAGTTGGGCGAATTGATGGTGCAGGCGCAAATCAACCCGTTGCCGAAGAACAAACCGCTGACTGGCTCGTTCCGTCTCAATGGCCTGGACCTGTCGGTGGTCCGGCCGTTTGTGCCGATGGTCGAGAAACTCACCGGCCGCTTGAATGGCAGCGGCACGCTCTCCGGCGGGTTGCTGGCGCCGCTGGTCAACGGCAACCTCGTGCTCAGCGATGGCGAAGTATCCGGGGCTGAATTGCCCATCAGCCTCGAGGCCTTGCAGCTTCAAGCGGTGATCGCCGGCGAAACCGTGCAATTGAATGGCGGCTGGAAAAGCGGCAAGACCGGGCAGGGCAGCTTGAACGGCAACATCGCTTGGGGTCAGGCGCTGGTCGTCGACCTGTCGCTCAAAGGCACGCAATTGCCGGTCAGCGTTGAGCCCTACGCCAAGCTCGAAGTGGCGCCGGACCTGAAAATTTCGATGAAGGGCGATGAGCTGTCTATCGCCGGCAAAGTGCTGGTGCCCAAGGGTGAAATCACCGTGCGCGAGTTGCCGCCGTCGACGGTCAAGGTCTCTGATGACACGATCATCGTCGGTGCGCAAACCGAGGATGGCAAGCCACCGATTGCCATGAAAATGGACATCGATGTGGTGGTCGGTGACGACAAACTTGCCTTCGCCGGTTTTGGCCTGACCGCGAATGTGCAAGGTCATGTGCACATCGGCGACAACATGGACACTCGCGGCGAGCTCTGGCTCAACGACGGTCGTTATCGCGCCTACGGCCAGCGCCTGACGGTGCGTCGGGCACGCCTGCTGTTCGCAGGTCCCATCGATCAACCGTACCTGGACATCGAAGCCATTCGCCAGACCGACGATGTGATCGCCGGTATACGCCTGAGCGGCAGCGCCGAACAGCCAACCACGCAAATCTTCTCAGAGCCAGCCATGAGCCAGGAACAGGCATTGTCCTATCTGGTGTTGGGACGTCCATTGAGCACCACCGGCGAAGACAACAACATGCTCGCCCAAGCGGCCCTCGGGTTGGGGTTGATGGGCAGCTCCGGGGTGACCAGTGGCTTGGCCAAGGACTTGGGCATTCAAGACTTCCAGCTCGACACCCAAGGCAGCGGCAACACCACCAGCGTGGTGGCCAGCGGCAATATCTCCGAGAAGCTCAGCTTGCGTTATGGGGTCGGCGTGTTTGAACCGGCCAACACCATTGCGCTGCGCTACAAGCTGAGCAAGAAGGTTTATCTCGAAGCGGCCAGTGGTGTGGCCAGCTCGCTGGATATCTTTTACAAGCGGGATTTCTAAACGCCCGCGCCTTCCAGAAAGACTGAGTCGCGCATTTCGTGATCAAGCCGCCCCCACATTGGTGGGGGTGTGTGCCGTCATCGGACGTGCGCCTGACATCAAAATGTCATTCGTTTATCGCGTGAACGCCATGTTCGCTGAGTAATGTCCTCGCCAATGAGATCGATCTCAAGCGAGTGACAATGACTGATTTGAAAGAAGTTGCGCGACTGGCAGGTGTATCGCGGGCAACTGCCGCGCGGACCTTTGCCTCCCCCGAGGTGGTGCGTCCGGCGACCCGCGAGCAAGTCTTCGCCGCTGCCCGCGAACTGGGTTTTCGGCCCAATCGCCTCGGCCGCCAACTGCGTTTGCAAACCACCAACCTGATCGGGGTGGTGGTCCCCAATCTCCTCAATCCGGTGTTCGCCGAGCAGTTTCAGGCCATGGAGCGGGCCGCGCGTTTGCGTGGCTACAACTTGTTGCTGGCGACCACCGATTACAACAGCGAGCGTGAAAGCGCGGTGGTCGAGGAGTTGTTGCGTCAGCGGGTTGATGGGCTGGTGCTAACGGTCACCGATGCCGAAAGCAACCGCGTACTGCAAAGCCTCGCCAGCGAGGACACGCCGTTTGTGCTGGCTTATCACCAACCGGGCAATCCCGATTACAGCGCGGTGTCGGTCGACAACCGCGCCGGGATGGCGCTGGCCACGCGTTATTTGCTGGACGCGGGGCATCGGCGGATTGGCATGGTCGCCGGCCCGGCATTGCAGTCCGACCGTGCCCGCCTGCGTTACGCCGGTTATGGCGACGCGATGCGTGAGCACGGCCTCGACAGCTTGCCGGTAATCGAAATGCCCGCCCATACCCAGGCCGATTTCGCCGCCCTTGAACCTTTTTTGTCCGGACCACAGGCGCCCAGCGCGTTGGTCTGTTCCAACGATTTGCTGGCGATCAGCCTGATCGCCGAACTGCGCCGGCACGGCTGGAACGTGCCTCGACAACTCTCGGTGATCGGTTTTGACGGCATAGCCCTGGGCACACAAATGCACCCCACGCTTTGCAGCGTGGTGCAGCCAATCGCCACGCTGGCCAGCACCGTCATTGATCAACTGTTGGCGCAGATTACTGGCGCCGCCCCGGTTTCCCATTGCCTGCCTTGCCATGTCCGGCCCGGCGAAAGTACTCAACCCTACGAGGAGACACTCGATGATCCGCTTCACTAAAACCCTGGCGGTGTTATGGCTGTGTGGCATGGCCGGCCTGGCCCAGGCCGCTGAAACGGCGATTTGCTACAACTGTCCGCCGGAATGGGCGGACTGGGGCACGCAACTCAAGGCCATTGCCGACACCACGGGCGTGCAGGTACCGCTGGATAACAAAAACTCCGGCCAGTCCCTGGCGCAGTTGGTTGCCGAGCACGCCGCACCGGTAGCGGACGTGGTGTATTACGGCGTGACGTTCGGTTTGCAGGCACAAAAAGCCGGAGTGGTCGGGGCATACAAACCCAAGGGCTGGGAGCAGATTCCGGCCGGGTTGAAAGACCCCCAGGGGCATTGGTTTGCGATTCATTCCGGCACGCTGGGGATAATGGTCAACGTCGATGCGCTGGGCGGCTTGCCGGTTCCACAGAGCTGGGCTGATCTGCTCAAGCCTGAGTACAAAGGCATGGTCGGTTACCTCGACCCGTCCAGTGCATTCGTCGGTTACGTGTCGGCGGTCGCCATTAATCAGGCAATGGGCGGGACCCTGGATAACTTCGCGCCCGCCATCGATTACTTCCAGAAACTGGCGAAAAACGCGCCCATCGTGCCGAAACAAACCGCGTATGCGCGGGTGCTTTCCGGTGAGCTGCCGATTCTGGTCGACTACGACTTCAACGCTTACCGCGCGCGCTACAAAGACAAGGCCAATGTCGCGTTCGTGATTCCCAGGGAAGGCAGTATCAGCGTGCCTTACGTGATGAGCGTGGTCGATAACGCGCCGCATCGCGCCAACGCCGAAAAAGTCCTGGATTTTGTACTGTCCGACCAGGGGCAGGCGTTGTGGGCCAAGGCGTATCTGCGCCCGGTTCGCGAGATGAAGATGCCGACCGACGTCGCCGCGCAGTTCCTCCCAGACAGTGACTATGCCCGCGCCGGCGTGGTCGATTACGAAAAAATGGCGGCGGTGCAGGAAGCCTTTGCTGCGCGCTATCTGAGTGAGGTCAAGTAAGTGACGACTGTGCCGCTCAACGTGCAGGACGTCTCGTCCCGCCGCGATGTTTTGCAGCGCTTGAGACCGACAGCTGCCTGGGCGCTGGCCCCGGCGGCAGCGGTCCTGCTCGCGTTCTGGCTGTTGCCGCTGGCGCATTTGATTCTGCTGGGTGGGCAACGGCGTGACGGCAGCGACACTGGCTATTGGCAAGTGCTGAGTAGTGCGCAATACCTGGGCAGCCTGGTGCAGACCTGCATCCTGGCGGCGGTGGTGACACTGGCGGCGTTGCTGGTCGGTGGCATCAGCGGGGTATTTCTCGCTCGCCAGCAGTTCTTCGGGCGCTCGGCGTTGGTTGCGCTGCTGACGTTTCCGCTGGCGTTTCCCGGGGTGGTGGTCGGTTTTCTGGTGATTCTGCTGGCAGGTCGACAAGGCCTGTTTGCCGCGCTCGGTCTAGAGCTGGCGGGTGAGCGCTGGATTTTCGCTTACTCGCTGACGGGGCTGTTCATCGGTTATCTGTACTTCTCGATTCCGCGGGTGATTCTCACGGTGATGGCCGCGTGTGAAAGCCTTGATCGCAGCCTGGAAGAAGCCGCGCACTCACTCGGTGCCGGGCATTGGCGGGTGGTGTGCGACGTGATCGTGCCGGGGCTGGCCCCTGCGCTGGTGTCCTGCGGCGCCATATGTTTCGCGACGTCGATGGGCGCTTTCGGCACTGCGTTCACCTTGGGCACACGGCTGAACGTGACCCCCGTGGCCATCTATAACGTGTTCACCAACTACGCCAATTTCACCGTGGCCGCTGCGCTGTCAGTCATCCTCGGAGCAGTCACCTGGGCGGTGCTGTTACTGGCACGGCGCGTGGCCAAACAGTCGGGGGCGGTTTTTTGAAACGAACAACGCTGTTTATCGCACAGCTGGTTTTTACCCTGCTGGTATGTGCCTTCATGTTGGTGCCCGTGCTGATGTCGTTGTTGGCGGGGCTGACGCGCAATTACTTCGTCGGGGTGTCCAGTGGCCTGACGTTGGACTGGTTGATACAGGTCTGGCAAAGCTACTCGCCGACGGTCTGGTTATCGCTGCAATTGGCGGTTGCCTGTGCCGTGTGCGTTTGCGTGATCGGCGTGCCGGCGGCTTATGCCCTGGTGCGGATGAACAACCGCTTCAGCCGCGCATTCGAAGAGCTGATGGTGTTGCCCGTGGCAATGCCGGGCTTGGCCAGTGCCTTGGCGTTGCTGCTTACCTACGGGCAGTTCGGCGAATTTCGCAGCAGTTGGCTGTTTATCCTGGTGGGCCATGTGCTGTTTACCTTGCCGTTTCTGGTGCGCCCGGTGATGGCGGTGATGCAGCGTCAGCAACTGCCGACACTCGAAGAAGCAGCGGCGAGTCTCGGTGCCGGGCCGATCAAGCGTTTCTTCAGTGTGGTAGTGCCCAATTGTCGGGCCGGGATACTGGCCGGGGTGCTGATGGTCGTCACCCTGTCGTTGGGTGAGTTCAACCTGACCTGGATGCTTCACACTCCAATGACCAAGACCTTGCCGGTGGGCCTGGCCGACAGCTATGCCTCGGCGCGGCTGGAAGTGGCCAGCGCCTACACCCTGATATTTCTGTTGATGATCGTGCCGCTGCTGATTGCGTTGCAGGCCATCAGCGCCCGTCTTTCTCGTGGAGAGCGTCGATGACTGGAACCACTATTCGCCTGCAGGGTTGCCGCAAGGCGTTCTCTGACGGCACCGTTGCTGTAGATGATTTGAACCTGACCATCGAGGCCGGGGAAACCCTGGCGATCCTCGGCCCGTCCGGTTGCGGTAAAACCACCACGTTGCGCATGATCGCCGGTCTTGAGCGCCCGGATGTCGGGCAGATTTTCTTTGCCGACAGGGACGTCACACGCCTGCCCATCGAGCGCCGCGACGTGGGCATGGTGTTTCAGAATTACGCGTTGTTTCCGAACCTGGACGTGGCCGGCAATATTGTTTACGGCCTGAAGATAAGAGGCCTGTCGCCCGCCGAACGCAACAAACGTTGCGCCGAGTTGCTAGAACTGGTCGGCCTGCAGGATCACGGCAAACGCCGCATTCACGAGTTGTCCGGCGGCCAGCGTCAACGGGTAGCACTCGCCCGTGCGTTGGCACCCCGGCCTCGGGTGTTGCTGCTCGATGAGCCGTTGGCGGCGCTGGATGCACAGTTGCGCGAACGGCTGCGCAGCGAGCTGGATCAACTGCTGCGCAGCTTGCGCATTACCTCGGTGTTTGTGACGCACGACCAGGGCGAGGCCATGGCGCTGGGGGATCGGATTCTGGTCATGGAGCGCGGACGCGTCGCGCAACTTGCCACGCCGCGAGACATCTATCAGCAACCCGCCAACGCGTTTGTCGCCAGTTTCGTCGGCAACCTCAATGCGTTCCCGGTGATCGAACCGACCGCCCATGGCTTGAAGGTCAGCGGCGGCGAGTTGCCCTGGAAGGGCATACCCGTGCCGAAGACGGTGTACTGCCGTCCTGAGCACTTGCGGGTGATGGACGGTGCCGGGCATGTGCGCGGTCGTCTGGTGGGGCAGTTTTTCCAGGGGGCGCAAAGCCGCCTGTTGGTGGACGTTGGGGCTGAGCAGCCATTGCTGGTCGACAGCGCTGACGGCGTCATTCATGCCACCGGCGCGCTGATTGCCCTGGCCATAGAACCACACGTGTTGTTCACCCTGCATTCGTAATGTTTTTGTTTAAGAGCACTTATTTTGAACAGTCCGTTTCTTATTGCGCAGATCAGCGATTTGCACCTTAAAGCCGATCAAAAGCTGACCTACGGCGTGGTCGATTGTCTGGGAGCGTTGCGGCGCGCGGTCGATCATTTGAATGCCAGGCAGCCGCGCCCCGACATCGTGGTCATCAGCGGCGACCTGGTGGATTTCGGCCGTCCCGATGAATACGCGGTGCTGAAGCGCGAACTGGCGCGTTTGCACATGCCTGTCTATCTGGTACCCGGCAATCACGATGATCGCGAGCAGCTACTGGCGGGATTTACCCATCACTGCTATTTGCCGACTAACGCAAATGCGCCGCTTGATTGGGTGGTCGAGGAGCACCCGGTGCGCCTGATCGGCCTGGACTCGACCCGGCCTGGCGCCCATGGCGGTCAGGTGCTGGACAGCCAGTTGCGCTGGCTCGATGAGCAATTGTCCCGTCGCCCCAATGTACCGACGCTGTTGATTCTCCATCATCCGCCGTTTATCACCGGCATCGGCCACATGGACCGCGAGCAGTTTATCAATGCTGCTGCGCTGGAAGCGCTCGTCGCTCGCCATCCGCAGGTAGAGCGCTTGCTCTGCGGGCATTTGCATCGGCCGATGCAGCGTCGCTTCGGCGGCTCGCTGAGTTGTGTGTGCCCCGGCACTTCCCACCAGATCGTGCTGGATCTGGAGGAATCCGCACCTGCACATTTCAATCTGGAGCCGGCGGGGTACTTGGTGCATCGCTGGCATCCGCTACACGGTCTGGTGACCCACAACGCCGTGTTCGGTGAATACGCCGGGCCTTATCCGTTTTATGACGTTCATGGATTGATCGACTGATAACACCAGGACGATGACGATGCTGTCCTTATTTAGCTTGGGGAGGTTTTAACGACGGCCACTTAATACGGTTACACGACGTTTATCTCAATGATGACTTAATGCACGGACCTATCCATTGGTGGGCCCGTTGCTTCCTGCTGTCTTTTTACTGCGCACAGAACATGGCTTCTGCGCTGGAGTTCGCCCTGATGAAAGCCTCGTTCCAAGTATTAAGTTTTTTGACCGGCGGTTTGGGCATGGCCCTGAGTCCCTTGGCGTCTGCTGATTTCATTAATGACAGTAAAGCCAACTTGAACTTGCGTAACTTCTATTTCAATAACGATAACCGCGACGGTGCCGCCGCGCCGTCGAAAACCGAAGAGTGGGGTCAGGGCTTCATGCTCAACTATCAGTCGGGGTTCACCGACGGTACGGTGGGTTTCGGTCTGGATGCGATCGGTTTGCTCGGGATCAAGCTCGATAGCGGTGAAGGACGGCATGTCGGCAGTTCAATGATTCCCAGCGATGGCGATAAGGCCGCGGACCAATGGGGCCGTGTCGGCGCGACGGCAAAGATGCGGTTCTCCAAGACCGAGTTGCGCTATGGCACCTTGCAGCCGAAGTTGCCGATTCTGGTGGCGAACGATGGCCGACTGCTGCCACAAACCTTTGAGGGCGGTCAGGTCACCAGCAACGAACTCGATAACCTGACCTTTACCGCCGGCCAAATTGAGCATGCCACTGGCCGTGGTTCCAGCGACAGCGCCGGCCTTGCGGTGGCGGGTGCCACCCAGGAAAGCAACAAGTTCACCTTTGCCGGCGGTGATTACAAACTGACTAAAGACCTGACTGCCCAGTATTACTACGCCAATCTCGAAGACTATTACCAACAGCACTTCGCCGGTTTATTGCATGTACTGCCGTTGGGTGAATACGGCTCGCTGAAAACCGACTTGCGATATTTCAAGACCACTTCCGATGGCAAGAACAGCAGTGCAGCCGGGCGTGCCAGTGGCTACAAGTTCGGGGGGTATACCAAAGACGGGACGGGTGAAATCGACAACGATACCTGGAGTGCGGCATTTATTTACTCGTTAGGCGGCCATGCCATTACGGCGGGTTATCAAAGCGTTTCCGATGACAGCAACTTTGCTCAACTCAATCAGGGCGGGTTGGTCGACAAAGGCGAGGGCGGCGCCAGTCTTTATCTGTACACCGACCGCACCATTCAAACCTTCATCCAGGCCGGTGAGCGAACCGCTTTCGCACAATACGCCTACGATTTCGCCGCAATGGGAGTTCCAGGCCTGAAGGCTTCGGTCATGTACCTCAAGGGCAGCAACATCCAGACGACCAGCGGCCAGGACGCGAGCGAATGGGAGCGAGATATCTCCCTGGATTATGTGATTCAAAGTGGCGCGTTGAAGAACGTCGGCTTCGGCTGGCGCAACGCAATGTCGCGCAGCGATATCGCCCGCGACCAGGATCAGAATCGCCTGATCGTGAGCTATTCCATTCCTTTGATGTAAGGCCGCCTTAAAGCCCATCGGCGAACAGGTTCACGATTATGTGCGTGATCCTGTTCCTGCCGACGATTTGCCCCGCCCCATCTCCCCGCCGCTGATCAGCTAAATACAAAGCATCCTAACTATTACGTTGACATTCGCTGCCTAGGCAGTAACATCTCGACATACATTCTCTGCCTAGGCAGCTAATTGGTGGTCAGATGAAACATTTCACCCCAGACGAATTCCGTAATTGCCACCTCGGCCTCTTGCTCGGGCGCGCTGCGCTGCTCAAGGACCGGATCATCGACACGCACATGGAACCCCACGGCATCACCGCCGCGCAGTTCAAAGTGCTGATCATCATGGCCCAGTTCGGTGTCGATACCCCGGCCGAGCTGTGCCGTCACCTGTCGCTGGACAGCGGTTCGATGACGCGCATGCTCGATCGTCTGGAGCAGAAAGGATTTCTTGCCCGTCAACGCTCCGAGGCTGATCGACGCCAGGTGCAACTGATGTTGACTGAGGAAGGCCAGAAGCTCGCCGACCGCCTGCCGCACATCGGCGCCGACGCCATGAATGAACTGGCTGGCGCCATCAGCCCGGACGAGTTGAAAACCCTGGAATTGATCCTGAAGAAAATCTTGGTAGCAGCCGGTGACTCGATCACGCTGCTGCGGGTAGGTGATAAATGAGCAGTAGAACCTTGCGTAGCGGCCTGAGCCTGGTGCTCGCGGCCATGACCCTGGCCGGTTGCGCCAGTTACAGCGGCTTGGACACCGAAGGCAAAAGCCTCGATGCGAAAACCCTGAAGGCCGGGCAATCCCTCACTGGCGTGACCTTGTCGCCGGCGGCCTGGCCGAAAAGCGACTGGTGGAAAAGCCTCGGCGACCCACAACTCGACGGTCTGATCCGCGAAGCCCTGCACGACAGTCCGGACATGCAAATCGCCGAAGCCCGCGCCCACCAAGCCAGTGCCGCCGCATATGCCGCCGACGCTGCGCGGATGCCGACCCTCGATGCCAGCGCCGGCGTCAGTCGTTCGCGGCTGGCCAAAGATCAAGACCCGTCGGGTAAGGGCGACACCTACGCCACCGTGCGTAACATCAGCGCCAGTTTCAATTACAACTTCGACCTCTGGGGCGGTCAGCGTGACGCTTGGGAAGCCGCACTGGGCCAGGCCCGCGCCGCCGAAGTCGATCAGCAAGCCGCGCAGTTGACCTTGTCCGCCGACGTCGCTCGCGCCTACAGCGATCTGGGGCAGGCGCACATCGTTTATGACTTGTCCAATGACGACCTCAAGCGCACCAAACAAATGCTTGATCTGAGTCAGCGTCGTTTGAATTCCGGGATCGACAGTCAGTACCAGTTCCAGCAGACCGAAAGCCTGGAAGCCAGCTCCGAAGCGAGCCTGATCGACGCCGAAAAACAGCTGAACAGCGCCAAAATTGCATTGGCCGTACTGCTCGGCAAAGGTCCGGACCGCGGCAACGAAATCACCCGGCCGAAAATCCTTCAGGCCAGCGCCGTGGCCTTGCCGTCGGTGCTGCCGGCCGAGTTGCTCGGTCGTCGCCCGGATCTGGTCGCGGCACGCTGGCGGGTTGAGGCGGCGAGCAAGAACATTGCCGCAAGCAAAACCCAGTTCTATCCCAACCTGAACCTTACGGCCGCTGCCGGTGCCGAATCCTTATTGGGTGACGCAATGTTCGGTTCGGCCAGTCGTTTCTTCAATATCGCGCCGACGATTTCGGTGCCGATTTTCGACGGTGGCCGCCTGCGCGCCAACCTCGATTCCCGCGACGCCGACTATGACCTGGCGGTGGCGCAGTACAACAAGAGTCTGGTCAAGGCGCTGGGGGATGTCAGCGACACCATCAACCAGTTGCGCGATATCGGCCGGCAGATTGGTGCCCAGCAGCACGCCACCGAGATCGCCCAGGACTCTTACAACACCGTGGTCCAGCGCTACGGTTCCGGCATCGGCAATTACCTGGATGTGCTCAGCATCGAACAGCAATTGCTCCAGGCCCAGCGTCAACTGGCGAACCTGAATGCCGAGCAGATCGACCTGTCGATCCAACTGATGCAGGCGCTGGGTGGCGGTTTCCAGAGTGAAACCATCGCCTCGGCCAATCCAGCTCCAGCCAAGCTGAACAACTAATTCAAGGTATCTGTCATGGCCACTGCCGAAACGACTTCTGCTCCAACTAACAAAGCGCCTGAAAACGCCCCGGACACCAGCAACCCGCGCAAACGCAAAATCATGCTGACGGTGCTGGCGATTCTGGTGATCCTCGCCGGTGTCGGCGTCTGGGCCTATCACGAGCTCTACGGTCGCTGGAACGAAAGCACCGACGACGCCTACGTGAACGGCAACGTGGTGGAAATCACCCCGCTGGTCACCGGTACCGTGGTGAGCATCGGTGCCGATGATGGCGATCTGGTCCACGAAGGCCAGGTGCTGGTCAACTTTGACCCGAACGATGCTGAAGTCGGTCTGCAAAGTGCCCAGGCCAACCTGGCTCGCACCGTGCGTCAGGTTCGCGGCTTGTACAGCAATGTCGACGGCATGAAAGCCCAGGTCAACGCCCAGCAGGCTAACGTGCAAAAAGCCCAGGACAACTTCAATCGCCGGAAAAACCTCGCCGCTGGCGGCGCGATTTCCCAGGAAGAACTGTCCCACGCTCGCGACGACCTGACCTCGGCGCAAAACGCCCTGGCCAATGCCCAGCAGCAGCTCAAGACCACCAGCGCGCTGGTCGATGACACCGTCGTGTCGTCGCACCCGGATGTGATGTCCGCCGCCGCGCAAGTGCGTCAGGCTTACCTGAATAATTCCCGCAGTACCTTGATCGCGCCGGTCACCGGTTATGTGGCCAAACGCTCGGTGCAACTGGGTCAACGGGTTCAGCCGGGTACGGCGCTGATGGCGGTAATTCCACTGGATCAACTGTGGATCGACGCCAACTTCAAGGAAACCCAACTGCGTGACATGCGCATCGGCCAACCGGTGGACATCGAAGCTGACCTGTACGGCAGCGATGTGAAGTTCAGCGGCACCATCGACAGCCTCGGCGCCGGGACCGGCAGCGCGTTCGCCTTGTTGCCAGCGCAGAACGCCACCGGTAACTGGATCAAGATCGTCCAACGCGTACCGGTGCGGATTCACGTCAACGCCGAAGAGCTGGCTAAACACCCGTTGCGCGTTGGTCTGTCGACTCAGGTCGATGTGAACCTGCACGACCAGAGCGGTCCGGTACTGGCGCAACAGCCGCCACAAAAGGCTTCGTTCAGCACCAACGTGTATGACCGTCAGTTGACCGAAGCCGACGCGATGATCACCCAGTTGATCCATGACAACAGCGCTGCGGTCAGCAAGACCGCGCAACGCTGATTCGCCAATCCCTCAGCGGCGCCGGTTAAACGGCGCCGCGCACGCCAAGTTACATAGGATTCGCGATGAGCAATAACGCGTCTTTCACGCCGCCCAGCCTGCTGCTCAGCACCATTGGCCTGTCGCTGGCGACCTTCATGCAAGTGCTCGACACCACCATTGCCAACGTGGCCTTGCCGACGATTTCCGGCAACCTGGGCGTGAGTTCGGAGCAGGGCACTTGGGTCATCACATCGTTTGCGGTCAGTAACGCCATTGCGTTGCCACTGACTGGCTGGCTGAGCCGGCGTTTCGGTGAGGTGAAGCTGTTTCTCTGGGCCACGATTCTGTTTGTACTGGCCTCGTTTCTTTGCGGTATCTCGACGTCGATGCCGGAATTGATCGGTTTCCGCGTACTTCAAGGCTTGGTGGCCGGGCCGTTGTACCCGATGACGCAGACGCTGTTGATTGCGGTGTATCCCCCAGCGAGGCGCGGCATGGCCCTGGCGTTGCTGGCGATGGTCACGGTGGTGGCGCCGATTGCCGGCCCGATCCTTGGCGGTTGGATTACCGACAGCTATAGCTGGCCGTGGATCTTCTTTATCAACGTGCCGATCGGGATCTTCGCGGTGATGGTGGTGCGCTCGCAGCTCAAGGCGCGTCCGGTGGAAACCAGCCGTCAGCCGATGGACTACGTTGGTTTGATCACGTTGATCATAGGGGTCGGCGCGTTGCAGGTGATCCTCGATAAAGGCAACGACCTGGACTGGTTCGAATCGAACTTCATCATCATTGGAGCGGCGATTTCGGTGATTGCCCTGGCGGTGTTTATCATCTGGGAAATGACCGACCAACATCCTGTGGTGAATCTGCGGCTGTTTGCTTACCGCAATTTCCGTATCGGCACCATTGTGTTGGTGTTGGGTTACGCCGGGTTCTTCGGTATCAACCTGATCCTGCCGCAATGGCTGCAAACCCAGATGGGCTACACCGCCACTTGGGCCGGTCTGGCGGTAGCGCCCATCGGGATTCTACCGGTGCTGATGTCGCCGTTTGTCGGCAAGTACGCGAACAAGTTCGACCTGCGACTGTTGGCCGGCCTGGCGTTCCTGGCGATTGGCCTGAGCTGCTTTATGCGCGCCGGGTTTACCAACGAGGTCGACTTCCAGCACATCGCGTTGGTGCAACTGTTCATGGGCATTGGCGTGGCGCTGTTCTTTATGCCGACCTTGAGCATTTTGATGTCGGACTTGCCGCCGAGCCAGATCGCCGATGGCGCGGGCCTGGCGACGTTCTTGCGGACATTGGGCGGTAGCTTCGCGGCGTCGTTGACCACCTGGATCTGGATTCGCCGGGCGGACCAGCATCACGCGTACTTGAGTGAAAGCATCACCTCCTATGACCAACCGACCCGGGATGCCTTGAACACACTGGGCGGGGCGGGTACCCCGGCGTATGCGCAACTCGATCAAGTGCTGACCAGTCAGGCGTACATGCTCTCCACCGTGGATTACTTCACGTTGCTCGGGTGGGGATTCATGGGGTTGATGCTGATCGTGTGGCTGGCCAAACCGCCGTTTGCGGCGAAGGCCGGGCCGGCGGCCTCCGGTCACTAAGCAAACCCTGTGGGAGCGAGCCTGCTCCCACAAGGGTTTTATGTTTTGGCGGTCAGTTTGCGGGTGCTGCCAGTTGTGGCGGCGGGGCGAAGTCGAAGGGTGCCAGCGCAAACCCGTTCTCATCCACCTGCAACGCCCAGCCCTGACGATCCCAATCCCCCAGCACGATGCGTTTGGCCGCTTGCTCGCCAATCTGCAACTTGTGAATCGCCGGGCGATGGGTGTGCCCATGAATCAGGGTTTTCACGGCAAATGCCTGCATGATGCGCGGCACTTCGTCCGGCGTCACATCGACAATGTCGTTAGCCTTCATCCGCGTCTGCGCACGGCTTTCGCTGCGCAGCTTGCGCGCCAGTTTATGCCGGGTGCTCAACGGCAGATGCCGGAGGATGAACAGGGTGATGGGGTTGCGCAGGTAGCGCCGCAGCTTCATGTAGCCAACGTCGCGGGTGCAGAGGCTGTCGCCGTGCATCAATAGCACCGGCTCGCCGTAAAACTGCACGACACTCGGGTCCTTCAGCAGCGTACAGCCGGCTTCTTTGCAGAACGCCTTGCCGAGCAGGAAGTCACGATTGCCGTGCATCAGAAAAATGGCCGTGCCGCTGTCGCTAAGATTGCGCAGGGCCTGGCAGATGGAGCGCTGGAACGGCGTCATGGCATCGTCGCCAATCCACGCCTCGAAAAAGTCGCCGAGGATGTACAGCGCACTCGCTGTCCGGGCGCGTCCGGCGAGCAAATCCAGAAACGCCCGGGTTATGTCCGGGCGCTCCTCTTCCAGATGCAAGTCTGAAATCAGCAATATCACTCAATGATCTCGGCTTTCTCGATGATCACGTCGTCTGCTGGTACGTCCTGATGGCCGGACTTGGAAGTGGTGCTCACGCCTTTGATCTTGTCGACGACGTCGGTGCCGGCAACAACTTTGGCGAATACCGCGTAGCCCCAGCCCTGAGTGGTCTTGGCGCTGTGGTTCAGGAAGCTGTTGTCAGCCACGTTGATGAAGAACTGGGCGGAAGCCGAATGCGGCTCCATGGTGCGCGCCATGGCCACGGTGTACTTCTCGTTCGGCAGGCCGTTGTCAGCTTCGTTCTGGATGCTTGGGCGCTTGTCTTTCTTTTCTTTCATGCCTGGCTCGAAACCGCCGCCCTGGATCATGAAGTTACCGATCACACGGTGGAAAACGGTGTTTTCGTAGTGGCCGGCCTTGACGTATTCGATGAAGTTGGCAACGGTCAGCGGTGCCTTTTCAGCGTTCAATTCCAGGACGATGTCGCCATGGTTGGTGGTCAGTTTGACTTGGGTCATGATCGGGGACTCTTTATAAAAGAAGCATTTTAATGAATTCGTGGGTTTCGGGGCGTTTGAGCCCTCAACCGGTTTGGCCAGCAACAGCCAAGGTGCGCAGTTTAGCGCGACAGGCGCGAATTTCGAGGCTGTTTTTCAAAACAGGTGGATTAAACACACCTGATTTAGGGCCTGCTCTGTCAGCAGCTTGACAGCATCGGCTATGATAGCGGCTTTGTTTTGTCAGGCCTTTAGTTCCGGCCGCGCACTCGTACGTTCAAGGATCCTATGAGCAAGCCCACTGTCGACCCTACCTCGAATTCCAAGACTGGCCCTGTTGTGCCGGTCAATTTCCTGCGCCCGATCATCCAGGCGGACCTGGACTCGGGTAAGCACACGCAGATCGTCACCCGTTTCCCGCCTGAGCCCAACGGCTACCTGCACATTGGTCACGCCAAGTCGATTTGCGTGAACTTCGGCCTGGCCCAGGAATTTGGCGGCGTCACGCACCTGCGTTTCGACGACACCAACCCGGCCAAGGAAGACCAGGAATACATCGACGCGATCGAAAGCGACATCAAATGGCTGGGCTTTGAATGGTCCGGCGAAGTGCGCTACGCCTCGCAGTATTTCGACCAGTTGCACGACTGGGCCGTCGAGCTGATCAAGGCCGGCAAGGCCTACGTTGATGACCTGAGCCCGGAGCAAGCCAAGGAATACCGTGGCAGCCTGACCGAGCCGGGCAAAAACAGCCCGTTCCGTGACCGTTCCGTGGAAGAAAACCTCGACTGGTTCGCCCGCATGAAGGCCGGCGAATTCCAGGACGGCGCACGTGTACTGCGGGCCAAGATCGACATGGCCTCGCCGAACATGAACCTGCGCGATCCGATCATGTATCGCATCCGTCACGCTCACCATCACCAGACCGGTGACAAGTGGTGCATCTACCCGAACTACGACTTCACACACGGTCAGTCGGACGCCATCGAAGGCATCACTCACTCGATCTGCACCCTGGAGTTCGAAAGCCATCGTCCGCTGTACGAGTGGTTCCTGGACGCTCTGCCAGTGCCGGCGCACCCGCGTCAGTACGAGTTCAGCCGCCTGAACCTGAACTACACGATCACCAGCAAGCGCAAGCTCAAGCAACTGGTCGATGAAAAGCACGTGTTCGGCTGGGACGATCCGCGCATGTCCACGCTGTCGGGTTTCCGCCGCCGTGGCTACACGCCGAAATCGATCCGCAACTTCTGCGACATGGTCGGTACCAACCGTTCTGACGGCGTCGTCGATTTCGGCATGCTCGAGTTCAGCATCCGTCAGGATCTGGACCAGAACGCTCCGCGCGCCATGTGCGTGCTGCGTCCGTTGAAGGTGGTGATTACCAACTACCCGGAAGACCAGGTCGAGAACCTCGAACTGCCGCGTCATCCGCAGAAAGAAGAACTGGGCGTGCGCAAGCTGCCGTTCGCCCGTGAGATCTACATCGACCGTGAAGACTTCATGGAAGAGCCGCCAAAAGGCTACAAGCGCCTGGAACCGAACGGCGAAGTGCGTCTGCGCGGCAGCTACGTGATCCGTGCCGACGAAGCGATCAAGGACGCCGATGGCAACATCGTCGAACTGCGTTGCTCCTACGACCCGGAAACACTGGGCAAGAACCCTGAAGGTCGCAAGGTCAAAGGCGTGGTGCACTGGGTGCCGGCGGCTGCCAGCGTCGAGTGCGAAGTGCGTCTGTACGATCGTCTGTTCCGCTCGGCCAACCCTGAGAAGGCCGAAGACAGCGCCAGTTTCCTGGACAACATCAACCCTGACTCGCTGCAAGTTCTCACTGGTTGTCGTGCTGAGCCTTCGCTGGGCAATGCACAGCCGGAAGACCGTTTCCAGTTCGAGCGCGAAGGCTACTTCTGCGCGGATATCAAGGACTCGAAACCAGGTCATCCGGTCTTCAACCGTACCGTGACCTTGCGTGATTCGTGGGGCCAGTGATTCAAGGAACATAAAGTGCTTACGATCTACAACACGCTCACCAAGAGCAAAGAAGTCTTCAAACCGCTGGATGGCAACAATGTGCGCATGTACGTCTGCGGGATGACCGTGTACGACTACTGCCACATTGGCCATGGCCGCAGCATGGTCGCGTTTGACCTGGTGACCCGCTGGTTGCGGTTCAGCGGCTATAGCCTGACCTACGTGCGCAACATCACCGACATCGAAGACAAGATCATCAATCGGGCCAAGGAGAACGGCGAGCCGTTCGACGTGCTGACCGAGCGCATGATCACTGCGATGCACGAGGACGAGGCGCGCCTCAACATCCTCAAACCGGACATGGAACCGCGGGCCACCGACCACATCGCTGGCATGCAGACCATGATCCAGACCCTGATCGACAAGGGTTACGCCTACGCACCGGGCAATGGCGACGTGTACTACCGCGTCGCCAAGTTCATGGGCTACGGCAAGCTGTCGCGCAAAAAGATTGAAGACCTGCGCATCGGTGCGCGGATCGAAGTCGACGAGTCCAAGCAGGATCCGCTGGACTTCGTGCTGTGGAAAGGCGCCAAGCCGGGCGAACCGAGCTGGCCATCGCCGTGGGGCGACGGTCGTCCGGGCTGGCACATCGAGTGCTCGGTGATGTCGACCTGCTGCCTCGGCGAGACTTTCGACATTCATGGCGGCGGCAGCGACCTCGAGTTCCCGCACCATGAAAACGAAATCGCCCAGAGCGAAGCGGCGACCGGCAAGACCTACGCCAACGCGTGGATGCATTGCGGCATGATTCGCATCAATGGCGAGAAGATGTCCAAGTCCTTGAACAACTTCTTCACCATTCGCGATGTGCTGGAAAAGTACCACCCGGAAGTCGTGCGTTACCTGCTGGTGTCGAGCCACTACCGCAGCGCGATCAACTACTCGGAAGACAACCTCAAGGACGCCAAAGGCGCACTCGAGCGTTTCTACCACGCGTTGAAAGGCCTGCCGAGCGTGGAGCCGGTTGGCGGCGAAGCCTTTGTCGAGCGCTTCACTCAGGTGATGAACGACGACTTCGGCACGCCGGAAGCCTGCGCGGTGTTGTTCGAGATGGTTCGCGAGATCAACCGTCTGCGCGAGAGTGATCTCAATGCAGCGGCGGGCCTGGCGGCACGCTTGAAAGAACTGGCCAGCGTGCTGGGTGTATTGCAGCTCGAAGCCGATGACTTCTTGCAGGCCGGCGCTGAAGGCCGGGTTGATGCGGCGCAAGTGGATGCGCTGATTGCTGCGCGTCTGGCCGCTCGTGCTGGCAAAGACTGGGCCGAATCCGACCGCATCCGCGACCAGCTCACCGCCATGGGCGTGGTGCTGGAAGACGGCAAGGGCGGCACGACCTGGCGTCTGGCTGACTGATTGCTTTATTCGTTACAAACAAAAACCCGCCTTGTGCGGGTTTTTGTTTTTGGGTGTATGTCGACGGTCTTTTGAGGTGGATTAGCTCAAGAGGCCGGTACTAACAGCGACAATCAGGAAAATGCCCAGTACCGCGCGGTAAATCACAAACGGCCAGGTGGAGAACTTTTCCAGGAATTTCATCAGGCCCCAGATGGCGAAAAACGCCGAGACGCTGGCGACTACCAGACCGAAAATCAGATGGGCCCAGGCTTCCGCAGGGAGCTGCGCATGAAACAACACCCACAGTTCTTTCAGGCCGGCCAGAGCGATAGCGGGCAGACCCAACAGGAAGGAGAAACGCGCCGCTTCTTCGCGTTTGAAGTTAAGGAACAGCGCCGCCGTCAGGGTTGAGCCGGAACGGGAAACCCCTGGGATCAGCGCGCCGATCTGAGCAATACCGACAATCAGCGCATCACGCAGACGCATTTCGCCAACGGTGCGCCGGTGACGGCAACTGAGTTCGGCGGCCGCCAGCAAAACGGCCATCACCACGCATGAGATCCCGATCACCATCAGGCCTCTCAACGGGGAGTTACAGGCGTTGAGCGTCGAGGATAAGGCGATGCCAGCAATGCCGATCGGAATGGTCGCCAGCACGATGGCAACGGCTAGCTTGAACCACTGGTTGTTGTAATCACCCTGGCGCACGGCACCTATGCTGCCGGTGACAACCTGCCTCACATCCCGCCAGAAGTAACTGACAACAGCCGCCAGTGCGGCCAGTTGCATGGCGGCGGAAAACGCCGAGCCAGGATCAGGCCAGCCAAGCAGGGCGGGTACGATTCGCATGTGCGCAGTGGAAGAAACGGGCAACAGCTCAGTGATGCCTTGAATGATGCCCAGGATGCCGATTTGCAGGTAATCCAGTGAGGCGAAGCCGATATCAAGGCCGGCGGAACAGATGTTTGTCAAAGCACTTATCCTGTGAGAATAAGAGGGGAGGGAGGTGTTTGGTTCAAGACAAGCAGGTCTAAAAGCTGAAACATTTCGTCACGTTTAGCCGGCGCAGTCAATCACTGATAGGCGCAGGTTGCTTGCGGAACAAAACCGGTCTTGAACGCTCGCCAATTGACCCAGGATTAATACTTCCCTGTGGCGAGGGAGCTTGCTCCCGCAGGGTCGCAAAGCGGCCCCTCTCTTCAGAAAAGAAAGGGACTGCTACACAGTCCAGCGGGAGCAAGTGCCCTCGCTACAGGTTTTTTTGCTTAACGACAATTCAGCTCAACGTCGCCAGCCGTTCAACCGTTTCCGGAAAACGCTCGACCAGACGAATCAAGGTAGTGGCCTGCGCATTCGGTTGTGCGCGTCCTTGCTCCCAGTTTTCCAGGGTCCGGGTATTTGTACGCAAATACATCGCGAATACCGACCGGGAAAGATTGAGCTGTTGGCGGATCGCTACCACCTCCTCGGCAGTGATTGGCACCAGTTTTGGCAACTTGACCTTGTGGGTTCGCAGCGTGACCTTGCCTTGGCGCTCGTCGGCCAAGGCTTCGAGGCCATCCATCAGTTCGTTAAAAATGTCACGTTTCATAGTGGGATCTCGTGTTGATTTCTCTATCTAGCGCTTGTCTGAAAAGTTTCTTCTGGGAAGGCGATAGGTCGTCTTGCTCGTTTTTGCTTTACACGGTGAACAGCCAGAATTGATCAAAACCTGACCACCAGTAATAAATCACCCGTCATCCGCCGCGCTTGCCTTTGCCTCGTCGCTGGTCGGAGAAGCGGATTTTGCGCAACCCGCCCATACCTTCCACGAGATCGCCCGCTTCAGGGTTTTTCAGCTGCTCCAGTTGAAAACTGCGGAACAGGTCGTCGTCCAGGTAGTCATTCCCGTGCTTTTGAAATACGGGCAATTCGATAAAGAGATCGTCCATGTTCTGTACGTTACCTGCGTATATCTCTATCACAAGAATCGAATAGGTCAAGGCATCTGTTCTTGCCAATTCGGTCAAGTCGTTACCTTAAAGTCGGAGGCAGGATCGGGATGTAGGACGCGGCTGAATTGGCCGCGAGGGAATTCTTTACATAGGCTGCGATCTTTTGATCTTGAAACCCCAAACGCAAAAACGGCACCCGAAGGTGCCGTTTCTGTTTTCTACCGAGTATCGCTAAACGATCAACCCGCCAGCACTGCCTGCTGAACCAGAGTCAGCAACGGCTGTGGATACAGGCCGAGGAAGAACGCCAGTGCGGCGATGGCCAGCAGCATCACGCCGCCTGCACGTTGTTCCCAGTGCAGTTGCGCATCGTGGCGACGCAGGTTCGGCTCGATCAGGTACAGGGTGACCATCACGCGCAGGTAGTAGAAGACGCCGATGGCGCTGCCCAGTACCAGGGAACCGACCAGCCACCATTGGTGCGACTCGACGCCGGTAGCAATGATGTAGAACTTGCCAATGAAGCCCGCGGTCAGCGGGATACCGGCCAGGGACAGCATCATCACGGTCAGTACGGCGGTCAGGTACGGACGACGCCAGAACAGGCCGCGGTATTCGTACAGTGCGTCGGCGTCACGGCCCTTGTATGGCGAGGACATCAGGGTGATCACGCCGAAGGCGCCGAGGCTGGTGATCACGTAGGTGACCAGGTACACGCCGATGGCTTCCACGGCCAGACCTTTGCTCGCCACCAGGGCGATCAGCAGGTAACCGAAGTGAGCGATGGACGAGTAACCCAGCAGACGCTTGAGGTTGCTTTGGGTCAGTGCCAGCAGGTTACCGAACAGGATCGACGCGATGGCGATGATGGTCAGCACGTCGCTCAGCACACCGCTGCTCGCCGCTGGGGAGATCTGGAACAGACGCACCATCACCGCAAACACGGCGACTTTGGAAGCGGTCGCCAGGAACGCGGCCACCGGTGCCGGAGCACCTTCGTAAACGTCCGGGGTCCAGAGGTGGAACGGTACCAGCGACAGCTTGAACGCCAGGCCGATGAGCATCATGCCCAGGCCCATCTGAGCCAGCGAGCTTGGCAGGCCGGTAGCCGCCAGCGCCTGACCGATACCGACGAAGCTCAGGCTGCCGGAGTCGGCGTAGAGCAGGGCCATACCGAACAACAGGAACGCGGAACCGGCGGCCGACAGCACCATGTACTTGATGCCGGCTTCCAGTGAACGCTTGTTGAAGAAGGCGTAAGCCACCAGGCCGTAGACCGGCACCGACAACAGTTCCAGACCGATGAACAACCCGGCCAGGTGTTGCGCGCTAACCAGAACCAGGCCACCGGCGGCGGCCATCAGGATCAGCAGGTACAGTTCTTCGCGGTTGCCCGGGTAACCCGTGCCGCCATCGCCGAGGTAGGCGTGGGCGAGGGTCACACAAGCGAGGGTGGCGACCAGGATCAGCGCCATGTACAAGCAAGCGAAGCTATCGATTTGCAGCAGTGGGGTCACGGCCAGAGGCGCGACCTTCAAGGCTGGCAGGATCGACAGCAACGCCAGGTTCAGGCCCGCCACGGAAATCAGGAAGGTCTGCGAGTGGTTGCGGCGCCAGGCAATTGCCAACATCACCACGATGATCGTGGCGGTGGTGATCAACAACGGCGCGAGCGCGATAAAGTGTTGAGTCGTGAATTCCATAGCGCTCTTACCGGGCCGAAGCGAGTTGAGTGAAGGCGGTACCGAACCACTGCTGCACGCCATGCATCGTCGCGGCAGAGGTGTCGAGGAACGGTTGCGGGTACACGCCGATGTAAATCAGCAGCGCCGCAAGCCCAACCACCATGATCAGTTCGCGACCATCCATGCCATGCAGTACCGCGTCCGATTTGGACGGGCCGAAGTAGGCGCGGTGGATCATGATCAGCGAGTAGACCGAACCGAACACCAGGCCAGAGGTTGCAATCGCGGTGATCCACGGTGCAGCAGCGAACGTGCCGATCAGGATCAGGAACTCACCGACGAAGTTACCGGTACCCGGCAAGCCCAGCGATGCAGCGGCGAAGAACAGGCTGATGGCCGGCAGGTAAGCGATCTTCGACCACAAGCCACCCATTTCACGCATGTCGCGGGTGTGGGTGCGTTCGTACAACTGACCACTCAGGATAAAGAGTGCCGCGGCCGAAATACCGTGCGCCAGCATCTGCATCACTGCGCCCTGCAGCGCCAGTTGGCTGCCGGAGTAGATGCCGATCAACACGAAGCCCATGTGGGAAACGGAGGAGTAGGCGATCAGACGCTTGATGTCGGTTTGGGCGAAGGCCAGGAACGCACCGTAGAAGATCCCGATCAGACCGAGGGTCATGGCGATCGGCGCAAACTCGGCCGAGGCATTCGGGAACAGCGGCAGGGCGAAACGCAGCAGACCGTAAGCAGCCGTCTTCAACAAGATACCGGCCAGGTCGACCGAACCTGCGGTTGGCGCCTGGGCGTGAGCGTCAGGCAACCAGGAGTGGAACGGTACGACCGGCAGCTTCACCGCGAAGGCGATGAAGAAGCCGAGCATCAGGATGTACTCGGTAGTGAGCGACATCTTGGTTTTCAACAGGTCGGAGTAGTTGAACGTGATTACGCCGGTGCTGTTGAAGTTGACCAGTACTAGACCCAGGATCGCCACCAACATGATCAGGCCGGAAGCCTGAGTGAAGATGAAGAACTTGGTCGCTGCGTAGATCCGGGTTTTCTTGCCGTCCGAAGAACTGTGACCCCAGAGCGCGATGAGGAAGTACATCGGCACCAGCATCATTTCCCAGAAGAAGAAGAACATGAACAGGTCGAGGGCGAGGAACACGCCGACGACACCGCCCAGGATCCACATCAGGTTCAAGTGGAAGAAGCCAACGTGACGCTGGATCTCTTTCCACGAGCAGAGTACCGAGAGGATACCCAGCAGACCGGTCAGCAGGATCATCAACAGCGACAGGCCGTCGAGGGCCAGGTGCACGCTGATGCCGAAGCGCTGGATCCAGATGTGCTTGAACTCAAGCGCCCAGACCGGATCGGCGCCAGGCGCCGGAGCAAATGAATAATTACCGTGGGCCCACAGCCAGAGGCCGAGAGCGAGTTCCAGGGTCATGGTCAACAGCGCAATCCAGCGGGGGAGGGTGGCGCCGAAGCGCTCACCCATCCAGCACAGCAGGCCGCCGATGAAGGGGATCAGGATTAGCCAAGGCAGAATCATGACGGGCTCAATTCCTTTCGCAAGTTCGCAAGGTTCATATTCAGACCGCTACCAGCACGATGGCGCCGATGACCAGCACGGAGCCGGCTGCCATCGATGCCGCGTACCAACGCAGTTGACCGGTTTCGGTACGGCTCAGGGCGGTATGACCACCCTTGGCCATACGCGGGATCAAACCGATGGTTTGATCGAGCGGGTCTTTGCGCAGTGCGTGGCTGATCGCAAGGTATGGCTTGACGAACAGTTTGTCGTAGATCCAGTCGAAGCCCCAGGCAGCGAACCACCAGGCCGAAAGGAAGCGGCCGATGCCGCTGTTGGCGATTGCAGTGACGAAACGACGCTTGCCGAGAAACAGCAGTGCGGCCAGCAGGATACCGGCCAGGGCGATGGCGCCCGAAGCGATTTCCAGACTGTGCTTGGCTTCGCCGCCGGCATGGCCGACGCTCTCTGGCAGTACGCCGTGCAGCGGCGGAACGATCATCGCGCCAACGAAGGTCGACAGAACGATCAGCACCGACAGTGGCAGCCAGTGAGCGATGCCGTGACCGGCGTGGGCTTCGGTCTTCGCTTCACCGTGGAACGCGATGAAGATCAGGCGGAAGGTGTACAGCGAAGTCATGAACGCGCCGACCAGACCTGCATACAGCAGACCGTGGTTGCCGCTGGCGAACGCTTCCCAGAGGATTTCGTCCTTGGAGTAGAAGCCCGCGGTCACCAGTGGCAGGGCAGAGAGTGCCGCGCCGCCGACGATGAAGCTGGTGTAGGCCAGCGGCAGTTTCTTCCACAGGCCGCCCATCTTGAAGATGTTCTGCTCGTGGTGGCAGGCAACGATCACCGCACCGGATGCCAGGAACAGCAGCGCCTTGAAGAAGGCGTGGGTCATCAGGTGGAAGATCGCGCCTTCCCATGCACCAACGCCCAGCGCCAGGAACATGTAGCCGATCTGGCTCATGGTCGAGTAGGCGAGGATGCGTTTGATGTCGGTCTGGACCAGTGCAGCAAAACCGGCGAGTACCAGGGTCACGCCGCCGACAATGCCGACCAGGTGCAGGATATCCGGCGCCAGGGCGAACAAGCCGTGAGTACGGGCGATCAGGTAAACGCCTGCGGTCACCATGGTTGCCGCGTGGATCAGTGCCGAAACCGGGGTAGGACCGGCCATCGCATCCGCCAGCCAGGTTTGCAGCGGCAGTTGCGCGGATTTACCGACAGCGCCGCCCAGCAGCATCAGGGTCGCCAGAACGATCCAGAAGTCGCCGACCTTGAAGTGCTCAGGTGCCTTGACCAGCAGTTCCTGGATATTCAGCGTGCCCAACTGTTGGAACAGGATGAACAGCCCGATGGCCATGAACACGTCGCCGATACGGGTGACGATAAAGGCTTTGAGTGCCGCGTTACCGTTGTTGCGGTTGCTGTAGTAGAAACCGATCAACAGGTACGAGCACAGGCCCACGCCTTCCCAGCCGAAGTACAGGAACAACAGGTTATCGCCCAGGATCAGGAACAGCATGCTGGCGATAAACAGGTTGGTGTAGGCGAAGAAGCGCGAGTAACCATCTTCACCGCGCATGTACCACGATGCGAACAGGTGGATCAGGAAGCCGACGCCGACAACCACACCGAGCATGGTCACGGACAGGCCATCCAGGTACAGCGCGAAGTTCGGCGTGAAGCCTTCAACGGCCATCCACTGCCACAACACCTGGGTGTAGTGACCGCCTTCCGGCGGGGCGACGTTGAATTGCCAGATCACGTAAGCCGCGACGATGGCAGACAGGCCAATGGAACCGACGCCAATCAGCGCCGACAGGTTTTCCGAGAAGCGGCCGCGTGAGAACGACAGCAGCAGGAAACCTATAAGAGGGAATACGAAAGTCAGATAGAGAAGATTCATCCGCGCATCTCGCTGGCAGCGTCGATATCGAGAGTGTGGAAGCGGCGATACAGCTGCAACAGAATCGCCAGGCCAATACTGGCCTCGGCGGCTGCCAGGCTGATCACCAGGATGAACATGATCTGTCCATCCGGCTGACCCCAGCGGCTACCGGCAACGATGAATGCCAAAGCGGAGGCATTCATCATGACCTCCAGGCTCATCAGCACGAAGAGAATGTTGCGGCGGACCATCAGGCCGACCAGACCGAGGCAGAACAGGATGCCGGCAACCGCCAGGCCATGTTCCATTGGGATAGCAGGCATGACTTACTCCTTCGCCTCGTTACGGCCGAGATGGAACGCCGTGACGGCTGCGGCGAGCAGCAACATCGAGGCGAGTTCAACCACCAGCAGATACGGACCGAACAGGCTGATGCCCACGGCCTTCGCATCGACGGTGGTGTGGCCGACGGCCTGACCGCTGGAGTGGCTGAACAGCACGTACAGCAGTTCAGCCAGCAGCAGGGCGCCGAGAATGACCGGGCCGATCCAGATGCCGGGCTTGAGCCAGACGCGCTCTTGCTGAACCGAGGCGGGACCGAGGTTCAGCATCATCACCACGAACACGAACAGCACCATGATGGCGCCAGCGTAGGCGATCACTTCCAGCACACCGGCAAACGGTGCGCCGAGGGCGAAAAACGTCATCGCCACGGCAATCAGCGAAATGATCAGGTAGAGCAGGGCGTGCACAGGGTTGGTGTTGGTGATCACGCGAAGCGTGGACACCACAGCGATACCCGATGCGAAATAGAAAGCGAATTCCATCTTTCTTCCTTAAGGCAGCAAGCTCTTCACGTTGATCGGTTCGGCTTCATTCTGCGCGGCGCCTTTGGGCTTACCGGCAATCGCCATACCTGCAACACGATAGAAGTTGTAATCAGGGTTTTTGCCGGGGCCGGAGATCAGCAGATCTTCTTTCTCGTAAACCAGGTCCTGACGTTTGAACTCGGCCATCTCGAAATCCGGTGTCAGCTGGATCGCGGTGGTCGGGCAGGCTTCCTCGCAGAGGCCGCAAAAGATGCAGCGCGAGAAGTTGATGCGGAAGAAGTCCGGGTACCAGCGACCGTCTTCGGTTTCGGCTTTCTGCAGCGAGATGCAACCGACCGGGCACGCTACGGCGCACAGGTTGCAGGCTACACAACGCTCTTCGCCATCAGGGTCGCGGGTCAGGACGATACGGCCACGGTAGCGCGGCGGCAGGTACACGGCTTCTTCCGGGTACTGCAGCGTGTCGCGCTTGCGGAAGGCATGGCCGAAGATCATCACCAGGCTGCGAAGCTGGGTGAAGAAGCCATGCACGATGTCAAAAATGTACTTCATGATTCTCTATCCTCACTGAGCCGCGACGGCGGGCGTGTTGAGCAACACGATCGCAGCGGTCACCAGCATGTTGACGAGGGTCAGCGGCAGGCAGAACTTCCAGCTGAAATCCATCACTTGGTCATACCGTGGGCGCGGAATCGAGGCGCGCAACAGGATGAAGATCATGATGAAGAACGCGGTTTTAAGCGCGAACCAGATGAACGGGATCTGCGGCAGAATGCCGAACGGACCGTGCCAGCCACCGAAGAACAAGGTCACCAGCAGCGCCGAAATCAACACGATGCCGATGTACTCACCGACGAAGAACATGCCCCATTTCATGCCGGCATATTCAATGTGGTAACCGTCAGCCAGTTCCTGTTCCGCTTCCGGTTGGTCGAACGGGTGACGGTGAGTCACGGCGACGCCAGCGATGAAGAAGGTCAGGAAGCCGAAGATCTGCGGAATGATGAACCACAGGTGCTGGGCTTGATAATCGACGATGTCGCGCATGTTGAACGAGCCGACCTGGATCACGATGCCCATCAACGACAGGCCCATGAACACTTCGTACGACACGGTTTGTGCCGAGGCCCGCAAGCTGCCCAACAGGGCGAACTTGTTGTTACTCGACCAACCGGCGAACAACACCGCGTAGACCGACAGACCGGCCATGGCGAAGAAGAACAGGATGCCGATGTTCAGATCCGCGACGCCCCAGGTCGGGGTGATCGGGATGATCGCGAAGGCAATCAGCAGGGCGCTCATGGCCACAACCGGTGCCAGGGTGAAGATCATCTTGTCGGCGAATGGAGGCGTCCAGTCTTCCTTGAAGAACATCTTGATCATGTCGGCCGCGATCTGGAACGCGCCGAACGGGCCCACGCGGTTCGGACCGTAACGGTCCTGCCAGAGGGCGAGCAAACGACGCTCGACCCAGCTCAGCAGCGCGCCGCAAACCACCACGGCGAGCAGAATCACGATGGCCTTGAGGACGGCGATGATTACGTCGATCACTTCAGGCGTGAACCAGGTCATTGAGCTGCCTCCTGCAGACCGTCAACGGTTTTGCCAAAGATTGCCGCTGGAATGCCGGCGATACCCGCAGGCAATGCCACCAGGCCAGCACCCAGCTCTTCGTTGATGCGCAGTGGTAGACGCAAGGTCTGGCCGGCTACGGTCAAGCTGAGCATTGCGCCATCGTTGACACCCAGACGGTCGGCTTCGGATTTGGCCAAAGCGACGTAGGCGGCCGGGATGCGTTCCTGAACCGGTGCGGCTTTGGAAGAGGTCTCTTCGCTGCCGAGCAGGTGGAAGAACGGCACGACCTGCCAGGTACCTGGCGCCGGGTTGAACGCGCGCGGAACACTGGCGAACCAGTTCAGCGAATCACCAGCACTTTCGATCAGGCGGGTGCCCGGGTCGCCAGCGCGGATGTGACCACCGACTTCGTCCTGGAACTTGTTCCAGGCTTGCGGCGAGTTCCAGCCCGGCGACCAGGCGAATGGCACTTGCTGACGCGGTTCGACCGAGCCCGAGTAACCTTCCATCGAGAAGTTGAACGCGGTGTCGTTGTCTTGCGGGGTACGCGGTTCGTGCACGCTGATGTCAGCGCGCATGGCGGTACGACCGGAGTAACGCAGCGGTTCGCGGGCCAGTTTCATGCCCTTGATGCGGAACGCGGCGGACGGTGCGGCGTCAACGATACGCGCCAGTTGCGGCGTGCTCGAAGCAACGGCAGCGGTGACGTGGTCCAGTTGGGTCCAGTCGATCGGCTGATTCAGCAGGGTTGCGCGCAGGGCATGCAGCCAGCGCCAGCCTTCGTGAACCAGGATGCTTGCGTCCATGTATTTCGGGTCGAACACTTGGAAGAAGCGCTGGGCGCGGCCTTCCTGGCTGACCAGCGTACCGTCGCCTTCAGCGAAGCTGGCGGCTGGCAGAACCAGGTCCGCGCGATCGCTGGTGGCAGTCTTCTGATGGTCTGCAACGATCACCACTTTCGCGGCGTTCAGGGCAGCATCGACCTTCGCTTTGTCGGTGCGGGTGTACAGATCGTTTTCCAGCACGACGATGGCGTCGGCCTTACCGTCGATCACTGCTTGCAGCGCATCGTCGACCGAGTTGCCACCGAGCATGGCCAGGCCGAGGCTGTTGGCCTCTGGCACGATCAGGCTGATGGAACCGTTCTTCTCGCGCAGCTTCAGGGCTTTGGCAATGTTCGCCGCCGCTTCGATCAGCGCTTTGGAACCCAACGAAGTACCGGCAATGATCAGCGGACGCTTGGCGGCCAGCAGGGCATTGGCGATACGTTGAGCCAGTTCAACGGCTTCCGCGTCCAGGCCTTCAACGGCGGGTGCGCTGGCGTCGAGGGCGTGAGCCACAGCGAAACCGATGCGGGCCAGGTCGTCCGGGGCCGCGTGTACGCATTCTTCAGCGATGTCGTCGAGCTTGGTTTCAGCCAGGCTGGCGATAAACAGCGGGTTCAGCTCGTGCTGACCGATGTTCTTCACCGCAGCGTCGAGCCACGGCTGAACGCGCATCGCGTCGGCCATGTCTTCGGCTTTGCCCTTGACCGATTGACGCAGGGACAGGGCCATACGGGCGGCGGTCTGGGTCAGGTCTTCACCGAGGACGAAGATCGCGTCGTGGTCTTCGATGTCGCGCATGTTCGGGATCGGCAGCGGGCTGTCTTTCAGAACTTGCATGACCAGGCGGATGCG
This sequence comes from Pseudomonas sp. ASL4, assembly GCF_056680395.1. Classification (NCBI taxonomy): domain Bacteria; kingdom Pseudomonadati; phylum Pseudomonadota; class Gammaproteobacteria; order Pseudomonadales; family Pseudomonadaceae; genus Pseudomonas; species Pseudomonas sp. ASL4. The sequence continues at coordinate 3,366,775 of NZ_CM155280.1, forward strand.
ATCCAGCTCGGCGGCTTCGATACCGGAGTAGAAGTGCTCGGCGCCGACCAGTTCACGCAACGCGAAGTTGCTTTCGAGGCTGGCACGCGGCGAACCGATACCGACGATATTGCGACCGCGCAGCAGGTCAGAGGCTTTATCCAGTGCTTCGTCGAGGCTCAGCTTGGCGCCGTTGGCCAGCAGTGGCTGACGCGGGCGGTCTTCGCGGTTGACGTAGCCATAGCCGAAACGGCCACGGTCGCACAGGAAGTACTGGTTTACCGAACCGTTGAAGCGGTTTTCGATACGACGCAGTTCACCGTAGCGCTCGCCCGGGGAGATGTTGCAACCGCTGGAGCAGCCATGGCAGATGCTCGGCGAGAACTGCATGTCCCACTTGCGGTTGTAGCGCTCGGAGTGAGTCTTGTCGGTGAACACACCGGTCGGGCAGACCTCGGTGAGGTTGCCGGAGAACTCGCTTTCCAGCACGCCGTCTTCAACGCGACCGAAGTACACGTTGTCGTGGGCGCCGAATACACCGAGGTCGGTGCCGCCAGCGTAATCCTTATAGAAGCGCACGCAGCGGTAGCAAGCGATGCAGCGGTTCATTTCGTGGGAAATGAACGGGCCCAGTTGCTGGTTCTGGTGAGTACGCTTGGTGAAGCGATAACGGCGCTCGTTGTGGCCGGTCATCACCGTCATGTCTTGCAGGTGGCAGTGACCGCCTTCTTCACAGACCGGGCAGTCGTGAGGGTGGTTGGTCATCAGCCATTCGACGACGCTGGCGCGAAACACTTTCGCTTCTTCGTCTTCGATGGAGATCCAGCTGCCGTCGGTGGCGGGGGTCATGCAGGACATGACGATCCGACCACGGGTGTCGTTGGCGTCGGTGTACTGCTTGACCGCGCACTGGCGGCAAGCGCCAACACTGCCCAGGGCTGGGTGCCAGCAGAAATAAGGGATATCGAGGCCTAGCGACAGACATGCCTGTAACAGGTTGTCTGCCCCATCGACTTCGAGCTCTTTGCCGTCTACGTGGATAGTGGCCATGGTTCAAAGTTCTTCGTTGGCCCGGTGTCAGCGGGCGTGGCTAATGGAATCTTGTTATTCGCGTGAATCAACACAGCCGTTTAAGGCGTCATCACACGAGAAGGCGAAGGGCACGGACCCTTCGCCTTTTTTAAGTGTTTACGCGCCGACTACGATCGGCCTTGCCAGAGGCGGGACGGCGGCGCTGGTAGGCGCGATGCCGGCTTCGAACTCTGGGCGGAAGTATTTGATTGCGCTGCCCAATGGCTCCACGGCGCCCGGTGCGTGAGCACAGAAGGTCTTGCCAGGGCCGAGGAAACCGACCAGACCCAGCAGGGTCTCGATATCGCCGGCTTGCCCTTCACCGTTCTCGATCGCACGCAGAAGCTTGACGCTCCACGGCAAACCGTCACGGCACGGGGTGCAGAAGCCGCACGACTCGCGGGAGAAGAACTCTTCCATGTTGCGCAGAAGGGAAACCATGTTGACGCTGTCGTCCACAGCCATGGCCAGGCCGGTACCCATCCGGGTGCCAACCTTGGCGATGCCGCCGGCGTACATTTGTGCGTCCAGGTGTTCCGGCAACAGGAAACCGGTACCGGCGCCGCCGGGCTGCCAGCACTTGAGCTTGAAGCCGTCGCGCATGCCGCCGGCGTAGTCTTCGAACAACTCGCGAGCGGTCACGCCGAATGGCAGTTCCCACAGGCCCGGGTTCTTGACCTTGCCAGAGAAGCCCATGAGCTTGGTGCCCATGTCTTCGCTGCCTTCACGCGCCAACGATTTGTACCAGTCCACGCCGTCGGCAATGATTGCCGGCACGTTGCACAGGGTTTCAACGTTGTTCACGCAAGTCGGCTTGCCCCACACGCCAACGGCGGCAGGGAAGGGCGGCTTGGAGCGCGGGTTGGCGCGGCGGCCTTCGAGGGAGTTGATCAGTGCGGTTTCTTCACCGCAGATGTAACGCCCGGCGCCGGTGTGGACGAACAGCTCGAAATCGAAGCCGCTGCCCAGGATGTTCTTGCCCAGCAGACCTGCTGCCTTGGCTTCTTCCACGGCACGGTTCAAGTGCTTGGCGGCGGTGGTGTATTCGCCACGCAGGAAAATGTAGCCACGGTAGGTTTTCAGCGCGCGAGCACTGATCAGCATGCCTTCGATCAGCAGATGGGGCAGTTGCTCCATCAGCATGCGGTCTTTCCAGGTGTTCGGCTCCATTTCATCCGCGTTGCACAGCAGGTAGCGGATGTTGATGGATTCGTCCTTGGGCATCAGGCCCCACTTGACTCCAGTGGGGAAGCCTGCACCGCCGCGACCTTTCAGGCCGGCGTCTTTCACGGTCTGGACGATGTCGTCCTGGGCCATGTCGGCGAAGGCTTTGCGCGCAGCTGCGTAACCGTTCTTGGCCTGGTACTCGTCGAGCCACACAGCCTCGCCGTCGTCACGCAGACGCCAGGTCAGCGGATGAGTCTCGGCCGAACGCTTGATGCGGTTGGCAGGACCGAAGGAAGTCAGGGTCATACGTAGCCCTCGAGCAATTTGGCGACGCCAGCAGGCTGCACATCACCGAATGTGTCGTCGTCGATCATCAACGCCGGCGCCTTGTCGCAGTTGCCGAGGCAGCAAACCGGCAGCAGGGTGAAACGACCGTCGGCGGTGGTCTGACCCAGGCCGATGCCAAGCTTGCTCTGGATTTCGCTGACCACGGATTCATGGCCGCCGATGTAGCAGACCATGCTGTCGCAGACGCGAATGATGTGACGGCCCACTGGCTGACGGAAGATCTGGCTATAGAAAGTAGCCACCCCTTCAACGTCGCTGGCCGGGATGCCGAGCATCTCGCCGATGGCGTAGAGCGCGCCGTCAGGCACCCAGCCACGTTCCTTCTGGACGATCTTCAGGGCTTCGATCGACGCCGCGCGCGGGTCTTCGTAGTGATGCAGCTCGTGCTCGATGGCCGAGCGCTCGGTTTCGCTCAGGGCGAAACGGTCTGTCTGGATAAGCGTGCTGTTCATGCTTAGCGGTCCACGTCGGCCATAACGAAATCGATACTACCCAGGTACGCGATCAAGTCCGCGACCATGCTGCCTTTGATCACCGAAGGGATCTGCTGCAAGTGCGGGAAGCTTGGGGTGCGAATCCGGGTGCGGTAGCTCATGGTGCCGCCATCGCTCGTCAGGTAATAACTGTTGATGCCCTTGGTCGCTTCAATCATCTGGAAGGACTCGTTGGCCGGCATGACCGGGCCCCACGAAACTTGCAGGAAGTGTGTGATCAGGGTCTCGATGTGCTGCAGCGTGCGTTCTTTCGGCGGCGGCGTCGTCAGCGGGTGATCCGCCTTGTACGGGCCTTCCGGCATGTTGCGCATGCACTGCTCGATGATTTTCAGGCTCTGGCGCATTTCTTCGACGCGCACGATGCAACGGTCGTAGGCATCGCCATTGGCCGCCAGCGGGACTTCGAATTCGAAGTTCTCGTAGCCGGAGTACGGGCGAGCTTTACGCAAGTCGAAGTCGCAACCGGTCGAACGCAAGCCTGCACCGGTGACGCCCCATTCCAGGGCTTCTTTGGTGTTGTAGGCCGCGACGCCGATGGTCCGGCCTTTGAGGATGCTGTTGTCCAGCGCGGCTTTCTGGTATTCGTCCAGACGCTTTGGCATCCACTCGACGAAGTCTTTAACCAGTTTTTCCCAGCCGCGTGGCAGGTCGTGAGCAACGCCACCGATGCGATACCAGGCCGGGTGCAGACGGAAACCGGTGATGGCTTCGATCACCGTGTACGCCTTCTGGCGGTCGGTGAAGGTGAAGAACACCGGAGTCATTGCGCCGACGTCCTGGATGTAGGTGCCCAGGAACAGCAGGTGGCTGGTGATCCGGAAGAACTCGGCCATCATGATGCGGATGACGTCGACCTTCTCGGGCACCTTGATGCCGGCCAGCTTCTCGACCGAGAGCACGTACGGCAGGTTGTTCATCACGCCGCCGAGGTAGTCGATACGGTCGGTGTACGGGATGAAGCTGTGCCAGGACTGACGCTCGGCCATCTTCTCGGCACCACGGTGGTGGTAGCCAACGTCCGGTACGCAATCGACGATCTCTTCACCGTCCAGCTGCAGGATGATGCGGAACGCACCGTGCGCGGAAGGGTGGTTTGGGCCGAGGTTGAGGAACATGTAGTCCTCGTTCGCACCGGAACGCTTCATGCCCCAGTCTTCAGGCTTGAAGCGCGCGGCCTCTTCCTCAAGCTGTTGCTTGGCCAGGTTCAGGGTGAACGGGTCGAACTCGGTGGCACGGGCCGGGAAGTCCTTGCGCAGCGGGTGACCTTCCCAGGTCGGCGGCATCATGATGCGGGTCAGGTGCGGGTGACCTTTGAAGTCGATCCCGTACATGTCCCACACTTCACGCTCGTACCAGTTGGCGTTCGGCCAGATGCTGGTGACGGTCGGCAGGCTGAGGTCGCTCTCGGACAAGGCGACCTTGATCATTACGTCACTATTACGTTCGATCGACATCAAGTGATAGAACACAGTGAAGTCGGCGCCGCTTGGCAGCCCTTGACGCTTGGTGCGCAGACGCTCGTCCACGCCGTGCAGGTCATAGAGCATGACGTACGGCTTGGGCAGGTTGCGCAGGAAGGTTAGGACTTCGACGAGTTTGGCACGGGCAACCCAAAGCACCGGCATGCCGGTGCGGGTAGGCTGGGCGGTGAACGCCTCGGGGCCAAAACGATTGTTCAGTTCGACGACCACATCCTGGTCGTCTGCCTTATAAGGCGGGATGTACAGAGCGCTGCCTGTAGTCATGGTTATTTATCGCTTTCGGTCAACGTAAAGAATGAAGCCAGTGTCTCGTTCTATAAAAGAAGCAGATCTGGATCAGACTTCGTCGGGGCTGCGCAGGTTGGTGACTGCGATTCGCTGTTCGCGGCGCTGTTCCTTTTGCGAAGGCATCTCGGCGCGGTACACGCCTTGATCGCCGACGACCCAGGAAAGCGGACGACGCTCCTGTCCAATCGACTCTTGCAAGAGCATCAAGCCTTGCAGAAAAGCTTCAGGGCGGGGCGGGCAGCCAGGCACGTAGACGTCCACGGGCAGGAACTTGTCCACCCCTTGAACGACGGAGTAGATGTCGTACATGCCACCGGAGTTGGCGCACGAACCCATGGAGATAACCCATTTAGGTTCGAGCATTTGCTCGTAGAGACGCTGAATGATCGGCGCCATCTTGATGAAGCAGGTACCGGCGATAACCATGAAATCCGCCTGACGCGGCGATGCCCGGATAACCTCGGCGCCAAAGCGCGCGATGTCGTGGGGCGCCGTGAAGGCGGTGGTCATTTCCACGTAGCAGCACGAAAGACCGAAGTTATACGGCCACAGGGAGTTCTTGCGCCCCCAGTTGATCGTGCCGTTAAGCACGTCTTCGAGCTTGCCCATGAAGATGTTTTTGTGGACTTGATCTTCTAACGGATCGGAAACGGTTTCCCGCTCGCCAATCGGATACTGCTCGTTAGGAGCATCGGGGTCGATCCTGGTGAGATTGTATTGCATTGCCAAAGCCTCATTGTTTCAGCTTCGCCTGCCGCTTGCGACGAGCTTCCGGAGCCCAGTCAAGGGCGCCCACTCGGAACAGGTAGACAAGACCTGCCAACAGAATTGCTATGAAAACGAGAGCTTCGACGAATCCGGTCCAGCCGCTTTCGCGGACGGACACAGACCAGGCAAAGAGAAAGAGGGCTTCGATATCGAAGATCACGAAGAGCATCGCGACCAGATAGAATTTGGCTGAGAGCCGCAAGCGGGCGCCACCTGTAGGTAGCATGCCGGACTCGAACGGTTCGTTTTTGCTGCGGCCCCAGGCTTTTGACCCTAGGAGGCTGGAGACGCCGAGCATGAAGGCGCAGAGGCCGACGACGCCCAGAAGGAAAATGGCAAAGCCCCAGTTGTGGGCCATGAGTCCTGTCGCTTCGGGCATGCTGGTAATCCTTAACAGAGAGCAAAGGTCTCTGAGCTTGAAAAGAAACAAAGCAGTGACGATATGTCGCAGCAATCAATCGCGGTGATTTTATGGCTAAACACCGAGCAAGTAAAATTCCTATAGCGAAATTATTTATAGGAATAAGGACATAGCGCACCTCCACGGGCCTGCAGCCCATGCGGTTCGGGCATTAGGGGGCATTTCATCAATTATGTTTTGTAGGGAATGTAACGAACAAAGTTGTTGATAAATGATAATCAGTATCGTTTGTGCTGGTTTTTAAACTGTTTAACGGGTGGGTGGCCGGGAAGTTGTCTTATATAGCTGTTACTGCAAGTAGCAGCCTAGGTCGTTTTACCGCAGTTTTCTGATCGCCATGCTGCTCTGGATCAATATTTTTTGCCCTTGTAGGAGCGAGCGGTGCGGCGATCCGACTTGCCCGCGAAAAACGATGACGCAGTATCCCTGAAAAACCGCGGCGCATTCTTCGCTCCTGCAGGATTGGGTGAAATTCCAGGCAAAAAAACGCCCCGAACCAGTCGGGGCGTCTAGAGGTGCGACGCTGCGGTTAGTTTTCTATCCGATCCGCAACGGCCGTTTGCTCAGTTACAGCCAATCAGTGGAACTGTTCTTCTTCAGTCGAACCGGTCAGCGCGGTCACCGAAGACGAGCCACCTTGAATTACGGTGGTCATGTCGTCGAAGTAGCCGGTGCCCACTTCCTGCTGGTGAGCCACGAAGGTGTAACCCTTGGCAGCGTCAGCGAACTCTTGCTCTTGCAGCTTCACGTAGGCAGTCATGTCGTTGCGGGCGTAGTCGTGCGCCAGGTTGAACATGCTGTGCCACATGTTGTGAATGCCGGCCAGGGTGATGAACTGGTGCTTGTAACCCATGGCGGACAGTTCGCGCTGGAACTTGGCGATGGTCGCGTCGTCCAGGTTTTTCTTCCAGTTGAAGGAAGGCGAGCAGTTGTACGACAGCAGTTGGTCCGGGTATTCCTTTTTGATCGCTTCGGCGAAGCGACGAGCTTCGTCCAGGTCCGGCTTGGCGGTTTCGCACCAGATCAGGTCGGCGTACGGCGCGTAAGCCAGGCCGCGAGCGATAGCCTGGTCGAGGCCGGCGCGTACTTTGTAGAAGCCTTCCTGGGTGCGTTCGCCAGTCACGAATGGCTGGTCGTACGGGTCGCAGTCCGAAGTCAGCAGGTCAGCGGCGTTAGCATCGGTACGCGCCAGGATGATGGTCGGCGTGCCGGCAACGTCAGCTGCCAGACGAGCAGCGGTCAGCTTTTGCACAGCTTCCTGGGTAGGAACCAGTACCTTGCCGCCCATGTGGCCGCATTTCTTCACGGAAGCCAGTTGGTCTTCGAAGTGAACGCCGGCGGCGCCTGCTTCGATCATGCTCTTCATCAGCTCGTAAGCGTTCAGTACGCCGCCGAAACCGGCTTCAGCGTCAGCCACGATTGGCGCGAAGTAGTCGATGTAACCTTCGTCGCCCGGGCCTTTGCCGGCTTTCCACTGGATCTGGTCAGCACGACGGAACGAGTTGTTGATGCGCTTGACCACGGTTGGAACCGAGTCCACCGGGTACAGCGACTGGTCCGGGTACATCGATTCGGCGGAGTTGTTGTCCGCAGCTACTTGCCAGCCCGACAGGTAGATCGCCTGGATACCGGCTTTAACTTGTTGTACAGCCTGGCCGCCAGTCAGGGCGCCCATGCAGTTGACGAAATCTTTCTCAGGACGGAAGGACGGCTTGGCACCCTGGGTCACCAGGTTCCAGAGCTTCTCGGCGCCCAGTTTTGCAAAGGTGTGCTCAGGTTGAACCGAGCCACGCAGACGGACGACGTCAGCAGCGGAGTAAGCGCGTGTCACGCCTTTCCAGCGTGGGTTTTCAGCCCAATCTTTTTCAAGGGCTGCAATTTGCTGTTCGCGTGTCAGTGCCATGGAGATAAACCTCGTCGCATAGGTCTGGGGTGGAAAATTCCTGCTCCTGCCGAGTACGCATATTTAGAGAGGCGTAAAAGGCTGCTCGCTGACCAGAAGCTTAGGCGGTCAAGTCGGATTCGGCGGGGATGGCGACGGGATGAACGATGGGCTCGAGGGGAAGTGAGCAGGTAAGGGCGAACTGGCGAGCGCATTCGGGCGTCGTGGGCCTCTATACGAACTTCAGTGTGGTGCCGGGTTACCTAATTACGCTTCCGTCCCTCGGGACAACTTCGTTCCAGTCGGCAACCTCGTCAAACACACCTTGTGGGCGGTACAGACACGAAGCGGCTCGCGGGGTAGATGCGAGCAGCGCCTCGAAGGCCCTTGCCAGGGCCCCTGATTAGCGGGAGCGAGGCCATCATGCCTTTGCTTTTTTGGCTCGTCAAACGTTTTGTAGTGCTTTTTTTCAGGCACTACATCTTTAGTCTAATACGACTAATCAGTCAGTTTTTGGTGCTTTAGTCCAGCGTGTCGACTTTCACCCGCAAGGTCATGTCATCCCGACCCTGAGTAGAGTAGCTGCGGGTTATGCCCTGTTTGTCGGCCTGAGTCTGGCGATTCACGCCGGCCAAGGTGATCCACTCGCCCAGGCGCCCCGTGACAGTTGTGTCGGTACTTTGCACATTCACTACATCGGGACGTTCCTGGCTCATGCGGTCACGGTTGGTACTGATCGCCAGGTGAACGATGTTGCCGGTGACGCTGGCGGTGACGTAGAACCCCTGGGTGACGTTGCGATACTGAGTCTGGCTTTGCACGCGACCGTAAGTATCGGTTTGCGTGCTGGTCAGCGGCACGCTCTGGCCAACCTGGATCAGTGCCGGCGAACCTTCGCTGGCCTGAACCTGCTGGATGCCGCCGTCACGGCTGTCGGTGCTGCGATTGATGATCCGAGTCTGGCTCGGCGCGGCGCCGTTCACGGAGTAACCCTGATCGCCCTGGAAGTTGTTTTCGTTGGTGTCGACAGTGATCAGCAGGCGTTTGGGTGCGGTGTCGAGTTGGGCGATGAAGGTCTTAAGTTCGTCGATCTTGTCAGGTTCTGCGTTGACGATCAGTTGGTTGCCATAGGCGCTGACCTGGCCGTCCTTGCCAATAAAATTCTGCGCCACCGGCAGCATGTCGGCGCTGGTGCGGTAGCTCAGGGGCACGATCTCGGTGGCGGCCATGACCGAAAAACTGCAGGTCAACAACAGCGTGGTGAGCAGGGTGCGTAGGGACATGTCCGTTATCTCCGCTTTCTAAAGGCTTGATATTGCCAGTTTGTCGGCCCAGGGTGGGGCAAGTTGAATCGTAGACAGCAAAACGCCCCGGCATCCAAGGATGGCGGGGCGATTTGATGGTGTTCACAGGCTGTTTTTGTGGCGAGGGAGCTGGCTCCCGCTGGGGCGCGAAGCGGCCCCAAAATCTTGGGTCTGCTGCGCAGCCCAGCGGGAGCAAGCGCCCTCGCCACAAGGGCTAGGCCGAATGCCGAACCATGTCCACATGCGGTATCCCGGCTTCCAGGAATTCCTCACTGACCAGGCTAAACCCCAAGCGCTCATAGAACGCTGTGGCCTGTACCTGTGCACTCAGCATCTGCTGCTTCAGCCCGCGCTTCTCGGCCTCGCCGATCACCGCTTGCATCAGCGCATCGCCGACTTTCAAGCCGCGCCAGTCCTTGAGTACCGAAACCCGGCCAATGTGACCATCGGGCAGCAGGCGGGCGGTGCCAATCGGAAAGTCGCCTTCGAAAGCGAGGAAATGCACCGCTGTGGCGTCATCGGCATCCCATTCCAGCTCAGGCGGAACGGATTGCTCGGCGATGAACACCGTCTCACGAATGCGCCGTATCTCGGCGATATCCTTCTGCCAGTCTGCGACACGAACGTGGATTTTATTCATCAGCAAACCCCAGGCTGCCTTGCTTGACCAGCTCGCACAGCAGGCCGCGGCCGTCTTCGTCGTTCAGCCAGTCACCAAGGTTATCGGTGTGCAGGGCGTCAGCAGCGCAGATCAGCTTCAGCAACTCGCGCAGTTTGCCCGGCAGGTAACGGCTCTGGCCGCTGGCGAACAGCAGCAGGTCGTCATCGACTTCGGACCAGGCCATGCGCGCGCTTGGGTTGCGAATCAGCACAGCACCTTGTTCCAGGCTGGCGAGGAAGTCTTCTTCTTCGATTTCTTCCGGGCCGACCACCAGTTCCGGGTAGCGCGGCTCGGTCATGTACTGGCCGAACCAGGTCAGCAGCAGGCGCTCGTCGCTCATGTGCTCGGCCAGCAAAGCTTTCAGGCGATCAAGGGCGTCGTGCTGGATCTGGTGCGGATCGACTGCCGGCAGGGCGTCGGCATCGGTGTAACGCTCTTCATCTGTCAGGAACTGGCTGAGGAAGTCGGTGAAATGAGTCAGCACTTCAGAGGCGCTTGGGGCGCGGAAGCCGACCGAGTAGGTCATGCAGTCATCAATCGCGACGCCGCAGTGAGCCAGGCGCGGCGGCAGGTAGAGCATGTCGCCCGGTTCCAGAACCCACTCATCGGTGGCTTCGAAGTCGGCGAGGATGCGCAGGTCTGCGTGTGGCAGCAGCTTGCTCTCGGAATCGCACATCTGGCCGATTTTCCAGTTGCGCTTGCCGTGGCCTTGCAGCAGGAACACGTCGTAGTTATCGAAGTGCGGGCCGACGCTGCCACCGGGGGCGGCGAAGCTGATCATCACGTCGTCGACGCGCCAGCTCGGCAGGAAGCGGAACTGCTCCAGCAACTCGCCCACTTCTGGCACGAATTGGTCAACCGCTTGAACCAGCAGGGTCCACTCGGTTTCCGGCAGCTTGCTGAATTCGTCTTCGGCGAACGGGCCGCGGCGCAATTCCCAAGGACGCTCACCGTGCTCGATCACCAGGCGCGATTCAACTTCTTCTTCAAGCGCCAGGCCGGCCAGTTCGTCGGGATCGATCGGGCTTTCGAAATCGGGGATCGCCTGGCGGATCAGCAGCGGTTTTTTCTGCCAGTAGTCACGCAGGAATTCGCGTGCCGTGATGCCACCCAGAAGTTGAAGAGGAATATCAGGATTCATGTGTAACCTATTGAAAAAATGCACTTTTCAGACGGGAATAAAAACGCCCGGCGCTGCCGGGCGTCTCAAAAGGGTCAAGCGGTCGATCAGATGCGTTTGGCTTGCTCTACAGCGTTACCGATGTAGTTCGCCGGGGTGAGCAATTTCAGCTCGGCTTTGGCTGCGGCTGGCATGTCCAGGCCGTCGATGAAAGTTTGCAGCGCTTCAGGGCTGATGCCCTTGCCGCGAGTCAACTCTTTCAGCTTCTCGTACGGGTTTTCGATGTTGTAGCGGCGCATCACGGTCTGGATTGGCTCGGCCAATACTTCCCAGCACGCGTCCAGGTCGGCAGCAATTTTCTGAGCGTTGAGCTCAAGTTTACTGATGCCTTTGAGGCTGGCTTCGTACGCGATCACGCTATGGGCGAAGCCGACACCGAGGTTACGCAGTACGGTGGAGTCGGTCAGGTCGCGCTGCCAGCGGGAGATTGGCAGTTTGCTCGCCAGGTGCTGGAACAGTGCGTTGGCGATACCCAGGTTGCCTTCGGAGTTTTCGAAGTCGATCGGGTTGACCTTGTGCGGCATGGTCGACGAGCCGATTTCGCCAGCGATGGTGCGCTGCTTGAAATAACCCAGGGAGATGTAGCCCCAGATGTCGCGGTCGAAGTCGATCAGGATGGTGTTGAAGCGGGCGATCACGTCGAACAGCTCGGCAATATAGTCGTGCGGTTCGATCTGCGTGGTGTACGGGTTGAAGCCCAGGCCCAGCTCGTCTTCGATGAAGGCGCGGGCGTTTTCTTCCCAGTCGATTTCCGGGTAGGCGGAGATGTGTGCGTTGTAGTTGCCGACAGCGCCGTTGATCTTGCCCAGCAGCGGAACGGCAGCGACTTGAGCGATTTGACGCTCCAGACGGTAAACCACGTTCGCCAGCTCTTTGCCCAGGGTGGTCGGCGAAGCCGGTTGACCGTGGGTGCGCGACAGCATTGGCACGTCAGCGAAACGGATCGCCAGTTCGCGGATGGCTTCAGCGGTCTGGCGCATCAGCGGCAGCATCACGTCATCACGGCCTTCGCGCAGCATCAGGGCGTGGGACAGGTTGTTGATGTCCTCGCTGGTGCAGGCAAAGTGGATGAACTCGCTGACCTTGGCCAGTTCCGGCAGCTTGGCCGCTTGCTCTTTGAGCAAGTATTCGATGGCTTTAACGTCGTGGTTGGTGGTGCGCTCGATCTCTTTGACACGCTCGGCGTGCTCCAGAGCGAAGTTGTCCGCCAAGGTGTTCAGCACCGCGTTGGCTTCGGCGGAGAACGCCGGCACTTCGCTGATGCCTGGGTGGGCGGCCAGGCGCTGGAGCCAGCGCACTTCAACCAGAACGCGAGCACGGATCAGACCGTATTCGCTGAAAATTGGGCGCAGGGCCTGGGTTCTGCCGGCGTAGCGGCCGTCAACAGGGGAAACCGCAGTGAGCGAAGAGAGCTGCATGGGGTGTTCTCGGACAGTCGGGCAACGAAATGGGGCGCGTATCATACATGAAAAATTCCGCCGGTCCGTTGCCAACTGACCGGCGTACTACGCGTTACTGACTACAAAGCGGTGTTGCGGGCGCGGTTCAGCTGCTGCGCATCAGCGGGTAAAGCTCTTTGAGCAACTTGCGACGGCTAATCACCAGCTGCCAGCGATGGCCGCCCAACTGCCGCCACAACCGCGCCGAACGAATCCCGGCGAGCAACAGCGCGCGGATCTTCGAGGCGTTGCTCGGTTGCTGCAAGTTACGCATGTCGCCGTGGACCTGGATCCGTTGGCGCAAGGTGCTCAGGGTGTCCTGATACAGCGCACCGCAGGCCGCGATCACGTTTTCGTGGGCCGGACCGAAGTGCTCAACCTGGGATTGAATCTGTGGCAGGCGCTTGCCGATCACCTCGAGCATGTCGCCACGCTTGGCCAATTGACGCTCAAGACCCAGCATCGCCAGGGCATAACGCAGTGGTTCGCGCTGCAGGGTGCTCGGGTCGCGTTCCAGGGCACCGATCAACGCGCGATAGCCTTCACGCAGATTGATGTCGTCGCCGCCGTAGACTTCCAGGGTGTCCTTGGGGTCGCGAATCAGCAAGCTGCCGAGCATGCACGTCAGGCCGGCTTCGCTGGTCTGGCCGCTCTTGGCGATCTTGTCCACCAGCACGGCGGCGAGAAACACGCCGCCCAGTGCCGTCAATTGCTCCTGAGTCGGGCTCATTGCTGTGCGCCTTGAGGAGTGCCTTTGCTGGTCCACGGCTCGGCAATTTCGATCACGCCGCCGCCGAGGCAGATTTCCCCGTCATAGAACACCACGGATTGGCCTGGGGTGACCGCGCGTTGCGGGTCATCGAAGATCGCGCGGTAGCCGGTGGCGGTCTTTTCCAGCGTGCAAGGCTGGTCGCTTTGGCGATAACGGACCTTGGCGGTCAAACGGCGGGATTCGCTCAGATCAATCGGGTTGACCCAATAGATGTCCGAGGCGAGCAGGGCGCGGGAGAACAGATACGGGTGATCATTGCCCTGGCCAACGATCAGCTCGTTGTTGACCAGATCCTTGATCAGCACATACCACGGCTCGTCACTGGCGTCTTTCAAGCCGCCGATGCCCAGGCCCTGGCGCTGACCGATGGTGTGGTACATCAAGCCGTGGTGACGGCCAATGACTTCACCTTCGGTGGTCTTGATCTCGCCTGGCTGCGCCGGCAGGTACTGCTTGAGGAAGTCGCTGAAGCGGCGTTCGCCGATAAAGCAGATCCCGGTGGAATCCTTTTTCTTCGCGGTGGCCAGTTCGTGTTTCTCGGCAATCGCGCGGACTTCGGGTTTTTCCAGCTCGCCGACCGGGAACAGGGTCTTGGCGATCTGTTCACCGCCCACGGCGTGCAGGAAGTAGCTCTGGTCCTTGTTCGGGTCCAGGCCCTTGAGCAACTCGGTTCGGCCATCGATGTCGCGGCGGCGCACGTAGTGGCCGGTGGCGATCAGGTCGGCGCCGAGCATCATGGCGTAGTCGAGGAACGCCTTGAACTTGATCTCGCGGTTACACAGGATGTCCGGATTCGGCGTGCGCCCGGCTTTGTATTCGGCCAGGAAGTGTTCGAACACGTTGTCCCAGTACTCGGCGGCGAAGTTGGCGGTGTGCAGCTTGATGCCAATCTTGTCGCACACAGCCTGCGCATCCGCCAGGTCGTCCATGGCGGTGCAGTATTCCGTTCCATCGTCTTCTTCCCAGTTCTTCATGAACAGGCCTTCCACCTCGTAACCCTGCTCGATCAGCAGGAGAGCGGAAACGGAAGAGTCCACGCCGCCGGACATGCCGACAATGACGCGCTTCTTTTGTGTGTCAGAAGGGGCTGGATCACGCATAGGGATTCAATGAGTGTCTTGAAAAAGGACGCGATTCTAACAGGCCGAAGCCCGCAAGGCTAAAGAGAAGGGCGGATCAGTTCGAGACCGAAGTGTTTACCGTCCAGATAATCATCGATGCAGCGGATGATCAGCTCACTGCGCCAGTTTGCGCGCTGTTCTACCAATTCGTCACGGGTCAGCCATTTGGCGCCGACGATGCCGTCATCCAGCTGATAGTCGGGGTGGTGTTTCAGCGCTTTGGCGGTGAAGCAGACCCGCTGATAGGTCACGCCGTTGCTCGGTGCGGTGTAGAGGTAAATGCCCACCACGCCCGTCGGCTCGACGTCCCAGCCGGTTTCTTCGAGGGTTTCGCGCACGGCGGCTTCGATCAGGGTTTCGTCCGGGTCCAGATGGCCGGCGGGTTGGTTGAGTACCGCTTGTCCGCCCTTGAGTTCTTCGACCATCAGGAACCGGCCGTTGTCTTCGACGATAGTGGCGACGGTGATGTGGGGTAGCCAGGCCATAGGACTTCCTCGATTCTTACTGTTTGAACACGATCAAATGTGGGAGCGGGCTTGCTCGCGAATGCGGTGGGTCAGTCAATAAAGATGTTGAATGATAAGCCGTATTCGCGAGCAAGCCCGCTCCCACATTGTCCAGCGTTCACATTTGAATGTGTGCCACAAGCAGAAACCCCGGCACGGGGCCGGGGCTTCTTTGCATCCTTACAACCTTAAACCAACGCAGCGATCGCGGCGTTGAAGGTGTTGCTTGGGCGCATGGCCTTGCTGATCAGCTCGGCATTGGCGTGGTAGTAACCGCCGATGTCCACTGGCTTGCCCTGAACGGCATTGAGCTCGGCGACGATGGTCGCTTCGTTCTCGGCCAGGGTCTTGGCCAGTTGGCCAAACTGCGCTTGCAATGCAGTGTCTTCGGACTGGGCGGCCAGGGCTTGTGCCCAGTACAGCGCCAGGTAGAAGTGGCTGCCGCGGTTGTCGATGTTGCCGACTTTGCGCGATGGCGACTTGTTGTTGTCCAGGAACTGGCCAGTGGCCTGGTCCAGGGTCTTGGCCAAAACCAAAGCTTTAGGGTTGTTGTACGTCACACCCAAATGCTCAAGGGAAGCGGCCAGGGCCAGGAACTCGCCCAGGGAATCCCAGCGCAGGAAGTTTTCTTCCAGCAGCTGCTGAACGTGCTTCGGTGCCGAACCGCCAGCGCCGGTTTCAAACAGGCCGCCGCCATTCATCAGCGGGACGATCGACAGCATCTTGGCGCTGGTGCCCAGTTCCATGATCGGGAACAGGTCGGTCAGGTAGTCGCGCAATACGTTGCCGGTCACCGAGATGGTGTCCTTGCCTTCGCGAGTGCGGCCCAGGGTGAACGCCATCGCGTCGACTGGCGACATGATGCGGATGTCCAGGCCCGAAGTGTCGTGATCCTTCAGGTAAGCCTGAACTTTTTCGATCACAACGCCGTCGTGGGCGCGCATTGGGTCCAGCCAGAAAATCGCTGGAGTGGCGCTTGCACGAGCACGGTTGACGGCCAGTTTGACCCAATCCTGGATCGGCGCGTCTTTGGTCTGGCACATGCGGAAGATGTCCCCGGCTTCAACCGACTGTTCCAGCAGGGTGCGACCAGCGCTGTCGGAAACCCGAACCACGCCGTTGCTCTTGATCTGGAAAGTCTTGTCGTGCGAGCCGTACTCTTCAGCTTTTTTCGCCATCAGGCCAACGTTTGGCACGCTGCCCATGGTGGTTGGATCGAAGGCGCCGTTTACCTTGCAGTCTTCGATGACCGCCTGGTAGATGGTGGCGTAGCAGCGATCCGGGATCACGGCCTTGGTGTCGTGCAGTTGACCGTCAGTGCCCCACATTTTGCCGGAGTCACGGATCATTGCCGGCATCGAGGCGTCGACGATAACGTCGCTCGGCACGTGCAGGTTGGTGATGCCTTTGTCGGAATTGACCATGGCCAACGACGGACGAACGGCGTAGACCGCCTGGATGTCCGCTTCGATCTGCGCTTGCTGCTCGGCCGGCAGGGCCTTGATGCGAGCGTACAGGTCGCCGATGCCGTTGTTCAGGTTAAAGCCGATCTGCGCCAGCACGTCAGCGTGTTTGGCCAGTGCGTCTTTATAGAACTCGGCAACGATCTGGCCGAACATGATCGGGTCGGAGACCTTCATCATGGTGGCTTTCAAGTGAACCGACAGCAGCACGCCTTTTTGCTTGGCGTCTTCGATCTCGGCTGCAATGAAGCTGCGCAGGGCGTTTTTGCTCAGTACCGCGCAATCGAGGATCTCACCGGCTTGCACGGTGGTCTTTTCTTTCAGGACGGTGGTGGTGCCGTCTTGAGCGATCAGTTCGATTTTAACGGCGTCAGCGGCGTCGATCAGGGCAGCTTTTTCGCTGCCGTAGAAATCGCCGGTGCTCATGTGCGCGACGTGGGACTTGGAGTCCGCAGCCCAAGCGCCCATTTTGTGCGGGTGCTTGCGAGCGTAGTTCTTGACCGACAGCGGGGCACGACGATCAGAGTTGCCTTCGCGCAGAACCGGGTTTACGGCGCTGCCCTTGATCTTGTCGTAACGCGACTTGGCTTCTTTGTCTGCGTCGCTGCTCACGGTTTCCGGATAGTCCGGCAGTGCGAAGCCCTGGGCTTGCAGCTCTTTGATCGCGGCTTGCAGTTGCGGAACCGAGGCGCTGATGTTCGGCAGCTTGATGATGTTGGCTTCAGGCGTAACGGCCAGGTCGCCCAGTTCGGCGAGGTGGTCGGCTACGGCTTTGTCACCCAATTGCTCGGGGAAGCTGGCCAGGATGCGCCCTGCAAGAGAGATGTCGCGGGTTTCCACGGCAATATCAGCGGAGGCGGTGAAGCCCTCTACGATAGGCAACAGTGAATAGGTGGCGAGGGCTGGGGCTTCGTCGGTGAAGGTATAGATGATCTTCGAGCGGGTGGGCATATTCGGATTAACTCTCTCTTCTTTGCTAAAGCGTGCGCCGAAACTCGAGGGGCGCCGTGTAAGCGCGTTCGTTCAAAGTCATCCATGAGCCGAATGTCGAGGTTTCTTCGCGGTGATGTTGGGTGCATCAGTCGAGCGTCAAGCGGGTGGGCTGCGGTAACAACCCGGCTTCAATCTGGCTGAAAGTCTCGTAATAGAGAGCTTGGCCTTTGTGACCCTTCGGTCAGCGGCGGCATTATACATAGGTAGCTGGCAATCTGCCGATGGTTCATATGCAACGATTCTCGTCCATTGGTCTAAAGGTCGCAGGGCGGCGGGCGGCGTAGAGTCTTGCACCGTGCTTGAGTTTGGCGCTTTTCCCTTTGCTTTCAGGCTTGTAGATCACGAACTGCACAGCTTTGCGGCAGATGGGTGGAACATAGGGTTTGCGCGCTGATTTAACTGGGGTACGCTCGAACGAAGCCAGATGTTCAATCCAAACAATGGAGTTCAGCATGGGATACAAGAAGATTCAGGTTCCAGCAGTCGGCGACAAAATCACCGTCAATGCAGACCATTCTCTCAATGTTCCTAACAACCCGATCATCCCCTTCATTGAAGGTGATGGCATCGGCGTTGATATCAGCCCGGTCATGATCAAGGTTGTCGATGCTGCTGTTAAGAAGGCTTACGGCGGCGAGCGCAAAATTTCCTGGATGGAAGTCTACGCCGGGGAAAAAGCGACTCAGGTTTACGATCAGGACACCTGGCTGCCTCAGGAAACCCTGGACGCAGTCAAGGATTACGTGGTTTCCATCAAGGGCCCTCTGACCACCCCGGTCGGTGGCGGCATCCGTTCGCTGAACGTGGCCCTGCGCCAACAACTCGACCTTTACGTCTGCCTGCGTCCGGTACGCTGGTTCGAAGGCGTGCCGAGCCCGGTCAAGAAGCCAGGCGACGTCGACATGACGATCTTCCGTGAGAACTCGGAAGACATCTACGCCGGCATCGAGTGGAAGGCCGGTTCGCCGGAAGCGACCAAAGTCATCAAGTTCCTGAAAGATGAAATGGGCGTCACCAAGATCCGCTTCGACGAAAACTGCGGTATCGGTATCAAGCCGGTTTCGCTGCAAGGCACCAAGCGTCTGGCGCGCAAGGCTCTGCAATATGTGGTCGACAACGACCGCGATTCGCTGACCATCGTGCACAAAGGCAACATCATGAAGTTCACCGAAGGTGCCTTCAAGGAGTGGGCCTACGAAGTGGCGGCTGAAGAGTTCGGCGCGACCCTGCTCGACGGCGGTCCGTGGATGCAGTTCAAGAACCCGAAAACCGGCAAGAACGTCATCGTCAAGGATGCCATCGCCGACGCCATGCTCCAGCAGATCCTGCTGCGCCCGGCTGAGTACGATGTGATCGCGACCCTGAACCTGAACGGCGACTACCTCTCCGACGCCCTGGCGGCTGAAGTAGGCGGTATCGGTATCGCGCCGGGTGCCAACCTGTCCGACACTATCGCCATGTTCGAAGCGACCCACGGTACTGCGCCGAAATATGCCGGCAAAGACCAGGTCAACCCGGGCTCGCTGATCCTGTCCGCCGAGATGATGCTGCGTCATATGGGCTGGACCGAAGCGGCTGATCTGATCATCAAAGGCACCAACGGCGCGATTTCCGCCAAGACCGTGACCTATGATTTCGAGCGTCTGATGGAAGGCGCCAAACTGGTGTCTTCTTCCGGCTTCGGCGATGCGCTGATTTCGCACATGTAAGAAATTTGCACCAAAAAAAACCGCCTTCGGGCGGTTTTTTCATGACTGGATGACGGGTTGCGTCAGCTCGACACCGATTCTTTGTGGATGGAAGGTGCGGTGTGTTCGTTCGCAGTAGTGGCAGCCGTGATCTTCACCGCGTGCAGGCCTTTGGGTCCCTGGATGATCTCGAAGTTTACGGATTGTCCGGCCTTGAGGGTTTTGTAGCCCTCCATGTCGATGGCCGAATAGTGGGCAAAGAAGTCGATCTCTTTGCCGTCCTCATCGCGTCCTTCTCTGGCGTCGGTATTAATGAAACCGAACCCCTTGGCATTGTTGAACCACTTCACCTTACCGACTGCCATGCTCATATCCCTCTGCAACAGACTCCATCACTGGAGTATCATCCAGTACATCCGCAGTCGAATCTCATAAATAAGATTGACTCCGCGGACCTTTTTTACCCACTGTGGGCTCTATTGGTTGTAACACCGTTTTCCCGATAGTCAAGGTGACTGGGCAGTCGGAGTTGAAATCGTTGATAGCCGCCCCCACCACTGTATTTGCACAACTGACGAACCTTTCTTTCCATGCATGCAATCAGCCAGATTCGACTAACATTCAATCAGGATCGCCCGACTCTCCAGAAAGATCTCCCGGAGGAGCACGACGACGATTCCGCAGGCATTGCTGTTCAGGAGGCCAAGCCTGCTTTACAGGCGCCGCCGATGTACAAGGTGGTTTTGTTTAATGATGACTACACACCGATGGATTTCGTCGTCGAAGTGCTCGAGGTGTTTTTTAACCTGAATCGCGAGCTGGCGACCAAGGTCATGCTGGCCGTCCACACAGAAGGGCGGGCAGTATGTGGAGTGTTTACCCGCGACATCGCCGAGACGAAGGCCATGCAGGTCAACCAGTACGCCAGGGAAAGCCAGCATCCGCTACTCTGTGAAATCGAGAAGGACGGTTAATCGCCGACCACTTGGGTATGAGGTGAAGCTATGTTAAACCGCGAGCTCGAAGTCACCCTCAATCTAGCCTTCAAGGAGGCTCGTTCGAAGCGTCATGAATTCATGACCGTCGAACACCTCTTGCTGGCCCTATTGGACAATGAGGCTGCCGCCACCGTTTTGCGTGCATGCGGCGCAAACCTCGACAAACTCAAGCATGACCTGCAGGAGTTCATCGACTCCACCACGCCGTTGATCCCCGTTCATGACGAGGATCGCGAGACCCAACCAACCCTGGGCTTCCAGCGTGTTCTGCAGCGTGCTGTCTTTCACGTACAGAGCTCGGGCAAACGCGAAGTGACTGGCGCCAACGTGCTGGTCGCAATCTTCAGTGAGCAAGAAAGTCAGGCGGTGTTCCTGCTGAAACAGCAGAGCGTTGCCCGCATTGATGTCGTCAACTACATCGCCCATGGCATTTCCAAAGTGCCGGGGCACGGCGATCACTCTGAAGGTGAGCAAGATATGCAGGACGACGAGGGCGGTGAGTCTTCTTCTTCAGGCAATCCCCTGGATGCTTATGCCAGCAACCTCAACGAACTCGCGCGCCAGGGTCGAATCGATCCGCTGGTAGGCCGTGAGCTCGAAGTCGAGCGTGTCGCGCAGATCCTGGCGCGTCGTCGCAAAAACAATCCGCTGCTGGTGGGCGAGGCTGGCGTGGGTAAAACCGCGATTGCCGAAGGCCTGGCCAAGCGCATTGTCGACAATCAGGTGCCGGACCTGCTGGCCAACAGCGTGGTTTACTCCCTTGACTTGGGGGCCTTGCTGGCCGGGACCAAATACCGCGGTGATTTCGAGAAACGCTTCAAGGCGTTGCTCAATGAGCTGAAAAAACGTCCGCAGGCGATCCTGTTCATCGACGAAATCCATACCATCATTGGTGCGGGTGCCGCGTCCGGTGGCGTCATGGATGCCTCGAACCTGCTCAAGCCGTTGCTGTCGTCCGGCGATATCCGCTGCATCGGTTCGACCACGTTCCAGGAATTCCGCGGGATCTTCGAGAAGGACCGTGCCTTGGCACGACGCTTCCAGAAGGTCGATGTGTCGGAGCCTTCGGTAGAAGACACCATCAGCATCCTGCGCGGCCTGAAAGGGCGTTTCGAAACGCACCACGGCATCGAGTACAGCGATGAAGCCCTGCGTGCAGCGGCTGAGCTGGCCTCGCGCTACATCAATGACCGGCACATGCCGGACAAAGCTATCGACGTTATCGACGAGGCGGGTGCCTACCAGCGCCTGCAGCCAATCGAGAAACGCGTGAAACGCATCGAAGTGCCTCAGGTCGAGGACATTGTCGCGAAAATCGCGCGGATTCCGCCTAAGCACGTCAACAGTTCCGACAGAGAGCTGCTGCGTAACCTTGAGCGTGACCTGAAGCTGACGGTGTTTGGTCAGGATGCCGCGATCGACTCGTTGTCGACTGCGATCAAACTGTCCCGTGCCGGCCTCAAGTCGCCTGACAAGCCAGTTGGTTCGTTCCTGTTCGCCGGGCCTACCGGTGTCGGTAAAACCGAAGCGGCGCGTCAGTTGGCCAAGGCGCTGGGCATCGAGCTGGTTCGCTTCGACATGTCCGAGTACATGGAGCGCCACACCGTATCGCGTCTGATCGGTGCACCTCCGGGCTATGTCGGGTTCGACCAGGGCGGCCTGCTGACCGAAGCCATCACCAAGCAACCGCACTGCGTATTGCTGCTCGATGAAATCGAGAAGGCGCATCCGGAAGTCTTCAACCTGCTGTTGCAGGTCATGGATCACGGTACGCTGACTGATAACAACGGGCGCAAGGCGGATTTCCGTAACGTGATTGTCATCATGACGACCAACGCCGGCGCCGAAACCGCAGCCCGCGCTTCGATCGGTTTCACCCATCAGGACCACTCGTCCGATGCGATGGAAGTGATCAAGAAGAGCTTTACGCCAGAGTTCCGCAACCGTCTGGACACCATTATCCAGTTTGGTCGCCTCAGTCATGAGGTCATCAAAAGCGTGGTGGACAAGTTCCTTACCGAACTTCAGGCGCAGCTGGAAGACAAGCGCGTGCAGCTGGAAGTGACCGACGCTGCACGCAGTTGGCTGGCAGCGGGTGGCTACGACTCGGCAATGGGTGCTCGACCAATGGCGCGTTTGATCCAGGACAAGATCAAGCGTCCGCTGGCTGAGGAGATTCTCTTTGGTGAATTGGCTGACCATGGTGGTGTGGTTCACATCGACCTTAAGGACGGCGAGTTGACCTTCGAGTTCGAGACCACGGCTGAAATGGCTTGATGGTTGGTTGGTTGTAAAGCAAAGCTAAAGGCGCCTTCGGGCGCCTTTTTTGTGTTTTGTGGGTTGGGTGTTTTTGGGTGTATATCCGTTGCTGCGGTAACGGCTGCTTAGGGTTTCGCCCTTACGGCGAGGCACTTTTTTCAAACGCCAAAAAAGTACCCAAAAAGGCTCGCCCCGGCGTCCGGCCCCTCGCTTAGGCTCGGCGTTCCTTCGTTCCGGTATTCATCTGGGGGCATCGCCTACGGTCTGCTTCGCGACGACCTCCTCTCGATGTGTGCGGCTTCGCCGCACGGCGCTACGCGCCCACCCCCAGCTGAACACCTCCACTCAGCCTCCCGAAGGGGCGGGCAGAGCAAGATCAAAAGCTGCAGGCGAGCTAACGCTCGGCCTGTTGAGTGGTGAAGAGCGAGAGGTGTACGCTGGTCTGTTTTTGATTCTGCTTTTGATTTTGTAGGAGCGAGGCTTGCCCGCGAAGGCGGCCTGGCAGCCGACCAATATTTACCGGATGTACTCAGTCCAATTGTGTGAGCTGGCTTTGGCTTTGGCTTTGGCTTTGGCTTTGGCTTTGGCTTTGGCTTTGGCTTTGGCTTTGGCTTTGGCTTTGGCTTTGGCTTTGGCTTTGGCTTTGGCTTTGGCTTTGGCTTTGGCTTTGGCTTTGGCTTTGGCTTTGGCTTTGGCTTTGGCTTTGGCTTTGGCTTTGGCTTTGGCTTTGGCTTTGGCTTTGGCTTTGGCTTTGGTTTTGGCTTTTGATCTGGATCTTGATCCTGCTTTTGATCTCTCGCCCCTTCGGCAGGCCGAGCGTAGGTGTTCATCAGGGGGTTAGGCGCGCAGCGCCGTTCGGCGAAGCCGAACACATCGAGAGGTGGTCGTAGCGAAGCAGACCGTAGGCGATGCCCCCTGATGGATACCGTAGCGAGGGTACATCGAGCGGAGCGAGATGCCGTACGCCGGGGCGAAGCCTTTTGCTTACTTTTCGGCGTTTGGAAAAGTGAGTCGCTGTAAGAGCGAAACCCTAAGAAGCCGTTACCGCAGCAACGGATATACACCCAACCCTAGAGAGCCCACTAAAACAGCGCACACACAAAAACGCCCGGCATAAACCGGGCGTTTTGTATTGACTTGATTAGCGAGCGCGGTAAGTAATGCGCCCTTTGCTCAAGTCATAGGGCGTCAGCTCGACGCGCACTTTGTCACCGGTAAGAATACGAATGTAGTTCTTGCGCATCTTGCCGGAAATATGCGCGGTTACGACGTGCCCATTTTCCAACTCCACACGAAACATGGTGTTGGGCAGGGTGTCGACGACAGTGCCTTCCATTTCGAAGCTGTCTTCTTTCGACATGCAGTAAAGCCCTCGGTATCCAATGAATGGCCCGGTGCAACTGCGCCAGGCAAAAGCGGCGTGCATTGTGCCCGAAAAATGGGGTTTACGCCAAGCGGTTTACAGATTGCCTTAGTTCAGGATGACCCAGCGCTGATTTATCAGCAATTCGATGGGGCGATACTGGGTCTTGTAGTTCATCTTTTTGCAGTTCTTGATCCAGTAGCCGAGGTAGACCGCTTCCAGTCCCAGACGCTGGGCTTCTGCGATCTGCCAGAGGATTGCGTAACGTCCGAGGCTGCGATGGTCCTCGGCGGGCTCGTAGAAGGTGTAGACCGCCGACAGGCCATTGGGCAGCAAGTCGGTAACCGCCACGGCCACCAACCGGCCGTCGAGACGAAATTCGTAGAACCGCGAAAACGGCAGGTCACGCACCAGGAAGGTCGAAAACTGATCGCGGCTCGGCGGGTACATATCGCCGTCGGCGTGACGCTGTTCGATATAGCGTTGATAGAGGTCGAAATACTCTTCGCTGAACCCGGGCCTGGCCGGGCGCACCTGCAAGTCTGCGTTGCGCTTGAAAATGCGTTTTTGCTGACGGTTGGGCGCAAATTGAGCCACAGGGATGCGTGCAGGCACGCACGCATTGCAATTCTGGCAATGAGGCCGATAGAGATGATCGCCACTGCGACGAAAACCCATTTCCGACAGGTCTGCGTAGACATGCACATCCATGGGCTGGCTAGGATCGAGAAACAGGGTTGTGGCCTGCTCCTCGGGCAGATAACTGCAAGAGTGGGGCTGAGTGGCATAGAACTTCAAACGCGCCAACTCGGTCATGATCAACCTCGGGGATAAGCTTTTGAATAAGTGTAAGCCACGCGCGCAAAAGTCGCTCAGCAAACCCAGGTGGCGTGATTAGGTTGATCCAGATGTCGAGCCAGATAGCCGGCAAACTCGCTGCGGGGTATCGCTCGGGCGCCGAGGCTGTGCAAATGGTCGGTAGGCATCTGGCAATCGATCAGCACAAAACCTGAGTCTTTCAGATGTTGCACCAATGTGGCAAAGCCATATTTGGAGGCGTTGTCGGCGCGACTGAACATCGACTCGCCAAAAAACAGCTGACCCATGGCCAGGCCGTACAAGCCGCCGACCAGTTCACCCTGGTCCCAGACTTCCACCGAATGGGCGTAGCCGCGCTTGTGCAGCTCCAGGTAGGCGTTCTGCATGGCTTTCGTGATCCAGGTGCCGTCGGCGTAATCGCGCGGCGCGGCGCAGGCGCGGATGACCGCGGCAAAATCCTGATCGAAGGTCACTTGATAGCATTGTTGGCGCAGCAACTTGTTCAGGCTGCGGGAAACGTGCAGTTCGTCGGGAAACAGCACGGTGCGTGGATCGGGCGACCACCAGAGAATCGGTTGGCCTTCGGAAAACCAAGGGAAGCAGCCGTGGCGATAGGCCTGGATCAGCCGATCAGCGGACAGATCACCGCCCGCCGCCAGCAGCCCATTGGGATCGCGCATGGCTTTTTCCAGGGGCGGAAAAGTCAGGGTGTTGCGTTGTAACCAAGTCAGCATGGCATCCGGGCTTGCAGAAGGGGAGGGCAGGGGCGGACGTTTCGGTCCGCCGTGAAGTCGTGCATCAAACGGTAGGAATATCGTCGAGGTATTTCTCGGCGTCCAGCGCGGCCATGCAGCCAGCCCCGGCAGACGTCACAGCCTGGCGGTAAACATGATCGGCCACATCGCCGGCGGCGAACACACCTTCGATGTCGGTGGCGGTGGCATCGCCTTCGTTGCCACCCTTGATCAGCAGGTAGCCGTCACGCATTTTCAGTTGGCCCTGGAACAGGTCGGTGTTGGGCTTGTGGCCGATGGCAATGAACACGCCGGTCAACGGCAGTTCGCGGGTTTCGCCAGTGTTGCTGTCACGCAGGCGGGCGCCAGTTACGCCGCTGGCATCGCCCAACACTTCATCAAGATTCTGATTCCAGTGCAGGCGGATATTGCCGTTGGCGGCTTTTTCGAACAGCTTGTCCTGAAGGATCTTCTCCGAGCGCAGCTTGTCACGACGGTGCACCAGGTGGACTTCCTTGGCGATGTTCGACAGGTATAACGCCTCCTCAACCGCCGTGTTGCCGCCGCCGACCACGGCGACTACCTGATTGCGGTAGAAGAAACCGTCGCACGTCGCACAGGCGGAAACGCCCTTGCCGGCAAAGGCTTCTTCCGACGGCAGCCCCAGGTACTGGGCCGAGGCGCCGGTGGCGATAATCAACGCGTCGCAGGTGTAGGTGCCGCTGTCGCCGATGAGTTCAAAAGGGCGCTGTTGCAACTTGGCGGTGTGGATGTGGTCGTAAACGATCTCTGTGTCAAAGCGCTCGGCGTGTTTTTGCATGCGTTCCATCAGCACCGGGCCAGTGAGGCCTTCGACGTCGCCAGGCCAGTTGTCGACTTCGACGGTGGTGGTGAGTTGGCCACCGGCCTGTATGCCGGTAATGACGACGGGTTTGAGGTTGGCGCGGGCGGCATAAACGGCGGCGCTGTAACCGGCAGGGCCAGAACCCAGAATGATCAGGCGTGAATGCTTGGCTTCGCTCATAAAAACACCTCATAAGCCTTTGTCACAAAAGAGAATGCATGCTCAAATTGAACCGTGTGTCATGTGCTTTTGGCTATGCTACACCCAAGGGTCTGAAGCATGGCATCGGGCGAACAAACCCGTACAATGCCGGCTTGTAACAGCGCTTGTATCAAAAAAGCTGTGCATGCCCTGTTTTGAAACACCGGGGTGCAGTGTTAAAAGTAGTCCCAGTTGCGCCTGTTAACTTTTTTACCTGCCTGGATTGGGCAGTTTTTATAGTCATTCAACAGATGGACGCGCCATTGGCGCAGGAATAGAAGCGTTTTGAAGAAATCCACCGCAGCACCTAAACCAGCCGTCGTTCCGCTCTGGCGCCAGCATTTGCACTACCGACTCAAGGAAGGTGCGCTGATCGCCATCGGTGCCTTGTGCCTGTTCCTGATGATGGCCTTGTTGACCTATGGCAAGGACGATCCGGGCTGGAGCCACAACAGCAAGATCGACGATGTGCAGAACTTCGGCGGGCCGGTTGGCTCCTACAGTGCCGATATCCTGTTCATGGTGCTCGGTTACTTCGCCTACATCTTCCCGCTGTTACTGGCGGTCAAGATCTACCAGATCTTCCGTCAACGTCACGAACCGTGGCAGTGGAGCGGTTGGCTGTTCTCCTGGCGCCTGATCGGTTTGGTCTTCCTGGTGCTGTCGGGCGCGGCCCTGGCCCACATCCATTTCCATGCAGCGACCGGCTTGCCGGCTGGCGCTGGCGGCGCGTTGGGCGAAAGCCTTGGCGACCTGGCCAAAAATGCCCTGAACATCCAGGGCAGCACGCTGCTGTTCATCGCGCTGTTCCTGTTCGGCCTGACGGTGTTCACCGACCTGTCGTGGTTCAAGGTGATGGACGTCACGGGCAAAATTACACTCGACTTGTTTGAACTGTTCCAAGGCGCGGCTAATCGCTGGTGGTCTGCGCGTACCGAACGCAAGCAACTGGTCGCCCAGTTGCGTGAAGTCGATGACCGCGTCCACGACGTGGTGGCGCCGACCGTCACCGACAAGCGCGAGCAGGCCAAGGTCAAGGAACGCCTGATCGAACGCGAGCAGGCGCTGAGCAAGCACATGTCCGAACGCGAGAAACAGGTGCCGCCGGTCATCGCCCCGGCTCCGATCAAGGCGCCCGAGCCAAGCAAGCGCGTACAGAAAGAGAAACAGGCGCCGTTGTTCGTCGACAGCGCCGTGGAAGGCACCTTGCCGCCGATCTCGATTCTCGATCCGGCGGAAAAGAAACAACTCAATTACTCGCCTGAATCCCTGGCTGCGGTTGGCCACTTGCTGGAAATCAAGCTCAAGGAGTTCGGCGTCGAAGTCACCGTGGATTCGATTCACCCAGGCCCGGTGATTACCCGTTACGAAATCCAGCCGGCAGCCGGCGTCAAGGTCAGCCGCATTTCCAACCTGGCCAAAGACCTGGCGCGTTCGCTGGCTGTAACCAGTGTGCGGGTGGTTGAAGTGATTCCGGGCAAGACCACGGTCGGTATCGAGATTCCTAACGAAGACCGGCAGATCGTGCGCTTCTCCGAAGTGCTGTCGTCGCCCGAATACGACAACTTCAAATCCCCGGTGACCCTGGCCCTCGGCCACGACATTGGCGGCAAGCCGGTCATCACTGACCTGGCGAAAATGCCTCACTTGCTGGTGGCCGGTACCACCGGTTCCGGTAAGTCGGTGGGTGTGAACGCGATGATCCTGTCGATCCTGTTCAAGTCCGGCCCGGAAGACGCCAAGCTGATCATGATTGACCCGAAAATGCTTGAGCTGTCGATCTACGAAGGCATTCCGCACTTGCTCTGCCCCGTGGTCACCGACATGAAGGACGCGGCCAACGCCCTGCGCTGGAGCGTGGCGGAGATGGAGCGTCGCTACAAACTGATGGCGAAGATGGGTGTGCGTAACCTGTCGGGCTTCAACCAGAAGGTCAAGGATGCCGAGGAAGCTGGCACGCCGCTGGCCGACCCGCTGTACAAGCGTGAAAGCATCCACGACGAAG
This sequence comes from Pseudomonas sp. ASL4, assembly GCF_056680395.1. NCBI lineage: Bacteria > Pseudomonadati > Pseudomonadota > Gammaproteobacteria > Pseudomonadales > Pseudomonadaceae > Pseudomonas > Pseudomonas sp. ASL4. Next base: position 3,395,024 of record NZ_CM155280.1, read on the forward strand.
CGCCGCTGCTGCACAAGTTGCCGACCATCGTCGTGGTGGTGGACGAATTCGCCGACATGATGATGATCGTCGGCAAAAAGGTTGAAGAACTGATCGCCCGTATCGCCCAGAAGGCCCGTGCGGCCGGGATCCACTTGATCCTTGCGACCCAGCGTCCGTCGGTTGACGTGATCACCGGTCTGATCAAGGCCAACATTCCGACCCGTATGGCGTTCCAGGTATCGAGCAAGATCGATTCCCGGACCATCATCGACCAGGGCGGTGCCGAGCAACTGCTGGGCCACGGTGACATGCTCTACATGCCGCCAGGCACCAGCCTGCCTATCCGTGTCCATGGCGCGTTCGTCTCCGATGAGGAGGTTCACCGGGTGGTCGAGGCCTGGAAACTGCGCGGGGCACCGGAATACAACGACGAGATCCTGGCCGGTGTCGAAGAGCCCGGTAGTGGTTTTGAAGGCGGCAGCGGTGGCGATGATGACAGTGAATCCGATGCGCTCTACGACGAAGCCGTGCAGTTCGTGCTGGAAAGTCGTCGGGCGTCGATTTCGGCGGTTCAGCGCAAGCTGAAAATCGGCTACAACCGCGCCGCGCGCATGATCGAGGCCATGGAAATGGCCGGGGTCGTGACGTCCATGAACACCAACGGTTCGCGCGAAGTCCTGGCCCCTGGCCCGGTGCGCGACTGATTTGAATTGAAAAGGGTGGCGCAATGACGCGCCTCCGCAACTCCCACGAATATCAAGAGGACTCCCATGCGTCTTATCCGCATGCTGTTGCTGCCGGTTCTGGCTTTGACCACACTCTCGGCCCACGCCGATGACAAGGACGTGGCGCGTCTGACCCAATTGCTCGAAACATCCAAGACCCTGACCGCACACTTCTCCCAGTTGACCCTCGATGGCAGCGGCACCCAGTTGCAGGAAACCGCCGGTGACATGTCGCTGCAGCGTCCGGGCCTGTTCTACTGGCACACCAATGCGCCGGCTGAACAAACCATGGTTTCCGACGGCAAGAAGGTCACCCTGTGGGACCCGGACCTGGAACAGGTCACCATCAAGAACCTCGACCTGCGCCTGACCCAGACCCCGGCGCTGCTGTTGTCCGGTGACGTGTCCAAGATCAGCCAGAGCTTCGATATCAGTGCCAAGGAAGCCGGCGGCGTGATCGACTTCACCCTGAAGCCGAAAACCAAGGACACCCTGTTCGACAGCCTGCGCCTGTCGTTCCGCAATGGCCTGGTCAATGACATGCAACTGATCGACAGCGTCGGCCAGCGAACCAATATCCTGTTCACCGGCGTGAAGGCCAACGAGCCGATCCCGGCGTCCAAGTTCAAGTTCGACATCCCTAAAGGGGCGGACGTGATCCAGGAATAAACAACAGGACCTGTGGGAGCGGGCTTGTGTGGCGAGGGGGCTTGCCCCCGTTGGGTTGCGAAGCGGCCCTAAAACCTGCATCCGCGGTTTTTCAAAAAACACCGCATGCGATGGTTTTACGACTGCTTCGCAGTCGAGCGGGGGCAAGCCCCCTCGCCACAGGTAAGTCGCTCTTGTCACAGGATTTTCGCCAGACTTGAGAGCAATGTCATAAAGCGAGGTTTGAACCTTACGTGATGGACCTGTTTCGCAGTGCCCCGATTGCTCAGCCCTTGGCCGCCCGTTTGCGTGCGGCCAATCTGGATGAGTACGTCGGTCAGGAACACCTGCTCGCTCGCGGCAAGCCTTTGCGCGAAGCCCTGGAGCAGGGTGCCCTGCATTCGATGATCTTTTGGGGCCCGCCGGGGGTAGGTAAAACCACCCTGGCGCGGTTGCTGGCGGAAGTCTCGGATGCGCACTTCGAAACGGTTTCGGCGGTGCTTGCCGGTGTGAAGGAAATCCGTCAGGCGGTGGAAATCGCCAAGCAGCAGGCCGGGCAGTACGGCAAGCGCACGATCCTGTTTGTCGATGAAGTACACCGTTTCAACAAATCCCAGCAGGACGCCTTTCTGCCGTATGTGGAAGACGGCACGCTGATTTTCATCGGTGCGACCACCGAAAACCCGTCCTTCGAACTCAACAACGCCTTGCTCTCCCGGGCTCGTGTTTACGTGCTCAAAAGCCTCGACGAGGCCGCGCTGCGCAAACTGGTGCACCGTGCACTCACTGAAGAACGTGGCCTGGGCAAGCGGCAACTGACCCTCAGCGATGAAGGCTTTCAGATGTTGCTGTCCGCTGCTGATGGCGATGGCCGACGCCTGCTCAACCTGCTGGAAAATGCCTCGGACCTGGCCGAAGACAACAGCGAGATCGGCGTCGATCTGCTGCAAAGTCTGCTCGGCGATACCCGTCGGCGTTTCGACAAGGGCGGCGAAGCCTTCTACGACCAGATTTCCGCGCTGCATAAATCCGTACGTGGCTCCAACCCCGACGGCGCGCTGTACTGGTTTGCCCGCATGATCGACGGCGGTTGCGATCCGTTGTACCTGGCCCGGCGCGTGGTGCGCATGGCCAGCGAAGACATCGGCAACGCCGACCCTCGCGCCCTGAGCCTGTGTCTGGCGGCGTGGGAAGTGCAGGAACGGCTCGGCAGCCCGGAAGGCGAGTTGGCGGTGGCCCAGGCCATCACCTATCTGGCTTGCGCGCCGAAAAGCAACGCGGTGTACATGGGGTTCAAAGCCGCGCTGCGCAGCGCCGCCGAACACGGTTCCCTTGAAGTGCCGCTGCACCTGCGCAACGCACCGACCAAGCTGATGAAGCAATTGGGTTACGGCGATGAATACCGTTATGCCCATGATGAGCCGGACGCCTACGCCGCTGGTGAAGACTACTTCCCGGAAGAGCTCGACCCGCAACCGTTCTATCAACCGGTGCCGCGAGGCCTGGAACTGAAAATCGGCGAAAAGCTTAACCACCTCGCCCAACTTGACCGACTCAGCCCCCGGCAGCGGAGAAAATAGTGATTCGAACGATTCTTGCGGTGTCCGTGGCCGGTATCGCTGGTACATTACTGCGTTTCGCAACCAGCACTTGGGTCAGCGCCAATTGGCCGCGGCATTTTTATGCGGCGACCCTGGCCGTCAATCTGGTGGGCTGCCTGATTATCGGTTTGCTGTATGGGCTGTTTCTGACGCGCCCGGAAGTACCAATCGAAATCCGCGCCGGCCTGATCGTCGGTTTTGTGGGCGGTCTGACGACTTTTTCATCCTTTTCTCTGGATACGTTGCGCTTGCTGGAAAGCGGGCAGGCACCGATAGCCTTCGGTTATCTGGCCATCAGCGTATTCGGCGGGCTGCTCGCCACCTGGGCCGGCCTGTCCCTGACCAAACTTTGATAACGAGAGACCGACATGCTCGATTCCAAACTGTTACGTAGCAACCTTCAGGACGTAGCGGACCGCCTGGCATCCCGTGGCTTTGTGCTGGATGTTGCGCGCATCGAAGCGCTGGAAGAACAGCGCAAGACCGTCCAGACCCGCACTGAAGCACTGCAGGCTGAACGTAATGCGCGCTCCAAATCCATCGGTCAGGCCAAACAACGCGGTGAAGACATCGCGCCGTTGATGGCTGACGTCGAGCGCATGGCCAGCGAGTTGAGCGCCGGCAAGGTTGAACTGGACCAGATCCAGACCGACCTGGATTCGATCCTGCTCGGCATCCCGAACCTGCCGCACGAATCCGTGCCGATCGGCGCTGACGAAGACGGCAACGTCGAAGTGCGCCGCTGGGGCACCCCGACCGCGTTCGATTTCCCGGTTCAGGACCACGTGGCCCTGGGCGAGAAGTTCGGCTGGCTGGACTTCGAAACTGCCGCCAAGCTGTCCGGCGCGCGTTTCGCCCTGTTGCGCGGCCCGATCGCTCGCCTGCACCGCGCCCTCGCGCAGTTCATGATCAACCTGCACACCACCGAACACGGTTACGAAGAGGCCTACACGCCTTACCTGGTTCAAGCGCCGGCCTTGCAAGGCACCGGCCAGTTGCCGAAGTTCGAAGAAGACCTGTTCAAGATCACTCGCGAAGGCGAAGCCGATCTGTACCTGATCCCGACGGCTGAAGTGTCGCTGACCAACATCGTCGCTGGCGAAATCCTCGATTCGAAACTGCTGCCGATCAAGTTCGTTGCCCACACGCCGTGCTTTCGCAGCGAAGCCGGCGCGTCGGGTCGTGACACTCGCGGCATGATCCGCCAGCACCAGTTCGACAAGGTCGAAATGGTCCAGATCGTTGAGCCATCGACCTCGATGGAGGCGCTGGAAGGCCTGACCGCCAACGCGGAGAAAGTCCTGCAATTGCTGGAACTGCCGTATCGCACTCTGGCGCTGTGCACTGGCGACATGGGCTTCAGCGCGGTCAAGACTTACGACCTGGAAGTGTGGATTCCGAGCCAGGACAAGTACCGTGAAATTTCGTCGTGCTCCAACTGCGGCGATTTCCAGGCCCGTCGTATGCAAGCGCGCTTCCGTAACCCGGAAACCGGCAAGCCTGAACTGGTTCACACCCTGAACGGTTCCGGCCTGGCGGTCGGTCGTACTTTGGTCGCCGTGCTGGAAAACTACCAGCAGGCCGACGGTTCGATCCGTGTGCCGGCCGTACTGAAGCCGTACATGGGTGGCCTTGAGGTCATCGGCTAAATGGACTATCTGCCGCTGTTTCATAATCTGCGCGGCAGTCGTGTGTTGGTCGTCGGCGGCGGGGAGATTGCCTTGCGCAAATCCCGCCTGCTGGCCGAAGCCGGTGCGCTGCTGCGGGTGGTCGCACCTGAAATCGAACCGCAATTGCGCGAGCTGGTTGTCGGTAGCGGTGGCGAGTGCCTGGTGCGTGGCTACGTCGAGGCGGACCTGGACGGTTGCGGGCTGATCATTGCCGCCACCGACGACGAGCCGCTGAATGCGCAAGTCTCCGCCGACGCTCATCGGCGTTGCGTGCCGGTCAACGTAGTGGATGCGCCCGCCCTGTGCAGCGTGATTTTCCCGGCGATTGTCGACCGTTCCCCGCTGATCGTTGCCATCTCCAGCGGCGGCGATGCGCCGGTGCTGGCGCGGCTGATCCGGGCCAAAATCGAAACCTGGATTCCTTCCACCTACGGTCAACTGGCCGGCCTGGCGGCGCGCTTTCGTACTCAGGTCAAAAACCTGCTTCCGGATGTGCAGCAGCGTCGGTCGTTCTGGGAGGATGTTTTCCAGGGCCCGATTGCCGATCGGCAACTGGCCGGGCAGGGCGCTGAAGCCGAGCGCTTGCTGCTGGCGAAAATCGCTGGCGAGCCGCCGAAAAAAACCGGTGAAGTGTATTTGGTCGGCGCCGGGCCGGGCGATCCGGACCTACTGACCTTCCGTGCGTTGCGGCTGATGCAGCAAGCCGATGTGGTGCTCTACGACCGGCTGGTCGCGCCGGCAATTCTGGATTTGTGTCGTCGCGATGCTGAGCGGGTTTACGTCGGCAAGCGTCGCGCCGATCACGCTGTGCCGCAGGATCAGATCAACCAGCAATTGGTGGATCTGGCCAAGGCTGGCAAGCGCGTGGTGCGGCTCAAGGGGGGTGATCCGTTCATCTTCGGTCGTGGCGGTGAAGAGATCGAAGAACTGGCGGCCCATGGCATTCCGTTCCAGGTCGTGCCGGGCATTACGGCGGCTAGCGGTTGCGCGGCGTATGCCGGGATTCCGCTGACTCACCGTGATTACGCGCAGTCGGTGCGGTTCGTCACCGGCCACCTGAAGGATGGTTCCACCGATTTGCCGTGGGCCGACCTGGTCGCCCCGGCGCAAACCCTGGTGTTTTACATGGGGCTGGTGGGCTTGCCGATCATCTGCGAGCAGTTGATCAAGCATGGTCGCGGGGCGGATACCCCGGCGGCGTTGATTCAGCAGGGCACCACGGTCAATCAGCGGGTGTTTACCGGTACGTTGGCTGATTTGCCACGACTGGTGGCGGAGCATGAAGTGCATGCGCCGACATTGGTGATTGTTGGGGAAGTGGTGCAATTGCGCGAGAAACTGGCGTGGTTCGAGGGGGCTCAGGCGCAAGTCTGATTTCTGCGTCGCCTGTTGGAAAAAGATCGCAGCCTTCGGCAGCTCCTACAGGGTTACGCAATCCCATGTAGGAGCTGCCGAAGGCTGCGATCTTTTGATCTTAACGCTTCTGCCAAACCCCTTTCCCACTCAACCGCGCCCGATCATGCGCCGCGGTAAAGTCCTGCGCCGGCCCTTTCGGCACAATCCCCGTCGGGTTAATGGTCTTGTGGCTGCCGTAGTAGTGATGCTTGATGTGCTCAAAATCCACCGTCTCGGCAATCCCTGGCCACTGATACATTTCCCGCAACCAGTTCGACAGGTTCGGATAATCGACAATCCGTCGCAGGTTGCACTTGAAGTGCCCGTAATACACCGCATCGAAGCGGATCAGCGTGGTGAACAACCGAATGTCCGCTTCCGTCAGGTATTCACCGACCAGGTAGCGGTTCTTGTCTAACAGCAGCTCCAGCCGATCCAGCTCGGCAAACACATCATCGAACGCTTCTTCATAAGCGGTCTGCGATGTGGCAAACCCGGCGCGGTACACGCCGTTGTTCACCGCCGGATAAATCCGTTCATTTAACGCATCGATCTCGCCCCGCAGCGGCGCCGGATAGAAATCCAGGTCATTGCCGGTCAGGTCATCGAAGGCGCTGTTGAACATGCGGATGATTTCCGCCGATTCATTGTTGACGATGCGTTTCTGCTGTTTGTCCCAGAGCACCGGCACGGTGACGCGGCCGGTGTAGTTGGCGGTATCGGCGGTGTAGCGTTGGTGCATGAAATTGAAGTGATCGAGTTTGTCGCCGGTGGAGCCGAGGTTCTGGTCGAAGGTCCAGCCGTTTTCCAGCATCAGCCAACTGACCACCGACACATCGATCAGGTTGTCGAGGCCTTTGAGTTTGCGCAGGATCAGCGTGCGATGGGCCCACGGGCAAGCCAGGGACACATAAAGGTGATAGCGACCGGCTTCGGCCGCAAAGCCACCGACACCGGACGGGCCTGGCTTGCCGTCGGCGGTCAGCCAGTTGCGGCGCTGCGCTTGTTCACGTTGGAACGCGCCGTCCTTGCTGCTTTCATACCACTGGTCTTGCCAGTGGCCTTCAACTAACAAACCCATGTTCAAGACTCCTTAACCAATAAGCGTTGGAGAGGAGTCTATGCCCATGAGTTCGAACAAAAAGCGCAAAGGTTGGGCAGTTATGATCGGTTAAATCGATTTGTCCCGGGCGTCCCAGTATTGCTGGGCGGTTTCGAAGGCTTGCTCGCGGGTCTGGCCGAGGCCGCGCAAGGCCAGGGCCATGGTCGAAATCAGCGCCATTTGCGGATAGCTGTCGACCACATCGCCACGCCACACGGCCTTCATGTGTTCAGGATCGAGCGTCGCCGGTTTGACGTGGCGCTGTGCCGACAGTTGCGGCCATTCCTCATCCCAGCTTTCGCCGCCGGTGGTGCCGTACAAGTGACTGTCGGCGTCCGGGTTGATCTCTATTTCGCCGCCGTCGCCCTTGACCACAATTGCCGTATCACCGAGCAAGCCGCTGGCATCGCGATGCACGGCTTGGTAGCCGGGGTGGAAAATGCTTTGCAGGCCACAGCGCGCACTCAACGGATTGAGAATCCGCGTGAGGGAGTGGATGGGTGAGCGCAGGCCCAGGGTGTTGCGCAGGTCGATCATGCGCTGAAGTTGTGGCGCCCAATCCACCAACGGCATGAATGCCAGGCCGCCGTTATCCAGCGCTTCGCCGACCTGCTGCCAGTTGCGGCACAAGGGGATTTTCAGTTCTTCCAGCAGTTGCTCGCTGTACAGCCGACCTGCCGTGTGCGCGCCGCCGCCGTGCATAAAAATCCGCACGCCGTTCTGCGCCAGGCACTTGGCCGCCAGCAGATACCACGGCAGATGACGCTTCTTGCCGGCGTAGGTCGGCCAGTCCAGATCGACATTTAAAGCCGGAGCCTTCAAGCGTTCACGAAGGGCTTCGGTAAACCCCGCCATCTCCTCGGCGCTTTCTTCTTTGTGTCGCAACAGCATCAAAAACGCGCCGAGCTGGGTGTCTTCGACCTTGTCGTCCAGAACGAAGCCCATGGCCTGCCGGGCTTCCTCACGAGTCAGGTCGCGGGCGCCGCGTTTGCCTTTGCCGAGGATCCGCACGAACTGAGCGAACGGATGCTCGGCGGGCGTTTCGAGGGTCAGTGCTGGGTAGTCGGTCATAAGCAATTCGTCGGTTTGGGCAGGCCCGCCAGTTTTGCGGCGAGTTTGGCAGGGGTGCCTTTGAACAGTCGGTTCAGGTGCAGGCTGTTGCCTTTTTCCGGGCCGAGTTTCAACGCGGTGTATTTGATCAGCGGGCGTGTGGCCGGGGACAGCTGGAATTCAGCGTAGAAACTGCGCAGCAATTCGAGGATTTCCACATGCTCGGGGCTCAGCTCGAGGTCTTCGGCGGCCGCTAGGGCGCTGGCTACATCCAGGCTCCAGTCGCTCAGATCGACCAGGAAACCATCCTTGTCCAGCTCGATGGCGCGGGCGCCGACGGTCAGGGAGTTCATAGCCAACTGTTGACCTTGTCGTAGTGAATCGACAGTTCGACGAAGGACGGGTAGTCGATGGCTTGGGCCCAATCGGGCACTGGGAGCGCGCGAGCCTGGGCGTCTTCAACCAGTACGAACAGTTTCAGGCCACGAATGCTCAATGCGTTGAACGGCGCGGTACCTGGCTGCAAGGCATAAGCCGCGTCGCCAGACAGCAGCAGCGCGTCGTCAGCGCCGATTACACGCAGGCAACTGGTCAGGCGATCGTCGCCAAACGGGGAATGAGACAACACATGCAGAGTCGACATCAGAGGGTGATCACCTGGTCGTAACGGTCAATAAGGGCGGTGATTTCTTTGGCGGTCAGTGCCTGGACTTCTTCCAGCGACAATGCTGTCGGGTCGAGGCCGCGCTCGGCGGCACTGTCGGCGCAAACAAACAGCTCTTCGACACCAAACATCGGCAACGCTTGCAGGTTGGCGCTCAGGTCTTTTTGCTGCAGGACCTTGGCGTCCTGTTTCGACGCGAGTTGGAAAACCCCGTCATCGAGAAACAGCAGGCCGATCGGCAAGTCGAACGCGCCGCCGGCCAGCACGATGTCCAGCGCTTCCCGCGCGTTCGGCCCGGACCACGGCGCCTGGCGGCTGATCATCAGCAAGGATTTAGGCATGTCACGCGCCTCCAAAACAGATCAGTCGGTCGGCGTCTTGTACTGCGTCATGCAGTTGGCCGAGGCCGGACAATTCCCACGGCGCACCGACTGCCACTGCTTCGCGCTGATAGCGCTTGGCTTCCTCTTCGTTCAACACCCCACGCCGCAGGGCAGCGGCGATGCAGACGACGCCGTCCAGTTGATGCTCGGCAACAAAGGCGCGCCATTGCTTGGGCAAGTCCTGCTCGTCCTGGGGCGTGACGACGCTGCCGGACGCGTTGTAGACGCCGTCCTGATAGAAAAACAGCCGGACAATCTCATGCCCGCCGGCCAGCGCGGCCTGGGCGAACAGCAAGGCACGGCGCGAGGAGGGCGCATGGGCGGCGGAAAACAGCGCGATGGCGAACTTCATGACGGACTCGATCAGCAAAACTGCGGCCATGATAAAGCTTTATCGGCGGGGCGGCGAAGGGCGATTAGCCGTGGACCGAGGTGCTGCCATCGCGAGCAAGCTCGCTCCCACATTCGATCTGCGTCTAGCCACGGTTTAGTGATCAACACAACACCCTGTAGGAGCTGCCGAAGGCTCGGGCCGCGTTCGGCAGCTCCTACAGGGATCGGGGGCAACCGGTGTTCAGCGCGGCATGTAACCCAACTGCCAGCGCCGGGGAATCTTCAGCGACAGCAACCCCACCGCCCCGGCCAGCAGGCCGCTGACAAACAGGGACTTGAGCCCGAGGTGGTGTTCCAGCACCGCGCCGAGGATCGCGCCGGCAAACATGCCGCTCCAGGGAATCAACTGCACCCGCCAGCCATTGCGCCGCTCGCCGAGCATCCAGCGTCCCAGGCCACGGCCGAAGCGCGACAGGGCGCCGGTGACGTAGGTCAGGCCGACCGGCAGTCCGTTCACTTCTTCCACCGCAGCATTGAGCATGCCCATGGAGATGATCGCTGCCAGCAGCGCCGGCAGTTGCTCGTCATAGGGCCACGCGGCAGCACCGCAGAGCAGGGTGGCGATACACAGAAGCAAAGGCAGCGCCCGACGTCCGCCAAGTCGGCTGACGACAATGCCCAAGGCATTGCCGACGATAAACGTAGCCACGAGGATCAACAAACGCACGGTCAGGCCGAGGTCACCATCGCTGATGGCCACGGCGAGACGAGTGGTGTTACCGCTCATGAAGGACACGAAGTCGCCGCTGGCCATGAAGCCAATGGCGTCGGTCATGCCGGCGAGTACTGAAAGTGTAGCCACCAGCGACATGCCGATGCGTCCGCGCCATTTCTGGATATGCAGATGGCCAGGGCTGGCGCGGTGAGTGGAGGCAGATGGCAGCATTGGCGCAGGTCTTCCTCAGGCAGCGACAGAGACGGTCACTTACTCAACCCATATAACTCGCAATACTCCAGCCAGTCCATGCCGGCCATCTCGGCCACTTCCTTGTGCACTTCCAGACGCTGGGTCTGGTAGTCCTCGGCAGTGGGTGCGGTCAGTTGCAGGGTCAGCTCCCAGGCAAACAATCCCAGGCGCTCGGCCTCGGCTTCGAAGGCTTCGTGCAAGCGCTCGTCGCGGTACTCGGCCGCAGTTTCACCCTTGGCCTGGGCGAGCAACGGGTTGAGGTTGTCGAGCTCGTGACGCAGTTCCGGGCGCTCATCGAGAAACTTCTTCAGCGCCTGCTCGTGTTGCTGTTCGGTGGCTGCCATGGTCGCTCCTTGAACGTCAGGTTACGAAGACTGCTTCTTGGCTTTGGCCGCTGCGGCCAGGCACTCGAGGGCGAACTGCTCGGGGTAGGTCATCTGGATCGGCGTGGTTTCGCCTTTGACGGTTCTTTCGCCATCAAGGATGTAACGAATCCGCTTGTCGGTAACGCCGATTCGCTTGGCGATCCAGGACGGTGTCTGACCGATCTGGCTGATCAGCTTGTCGGCATATTCGGCGGTTGGTTTGTAAAATTCGGCGTTGGGTGTCATGTGGCTTTCCAGAAAAAAGAGGTGATGCGCTGTTAATTGCGCGACAGGGTGCGCGAATCGTCACGCGGTGTCGCGGTATAAATGAAGTAAAGCAGAACGATACGCCGCGCCACGGTGATACAGTCCGCTTTTTCTTGATGAGCGAACACAATGCGAATTCTGATGGTGGCGCTGGCCGCAACCCTGCTGGCGGGATGCGCGGGCTCGGTGATGGATGACTCCCGCACCAAATCCCCGACCAAGGTCCTGAACTCGGACAAACCGGAAAAAGTCGTTGCCCAATGCGTGCAATTCGCCTGGCAGGACGAGGCGGTGTTCGGGATTGATGCCGGGGCTTACCTGCAACCGGGCCGCAAGGGCGGTTCTACGGTCTACACCCGTTCGGCGGAATCGTTTGTGGACTTGTCCAGCAATGCGTCCGGCACGGTGCTGAGTTACTACGCGCAGCACGATGATTTCGTGGCCAAGCGCCGATTGGCGGCGTTGGCGACCTGTTTGTAATTGATGACCTGATGCATTTCCCACAGGGTTTTGCGATTTAGTCGATATTCATCAGGCGTTTCTGTAAGAAGAAGCGCTGGTGCCCCGGCGGATAGTCCGCGATGTGGCCCAATTCGCTATAACCGAGCTTCTTGTAAAACGCTGGCGCCTGGAAGTCGAAGGTGTCGAGCCAGATCCCCACGCATTCCTTCTCTCGGGCCAGCTCTTCGGCCATGTTCATCAGCCTGGAGCCCATGCCCTGTCCCCGGGCCTGTTCCGGTACCGACAGTAATTCGATGAACAACCATTGGTAAAACACCCGGCCGTAGAGCCCGCCGAGAATCTCGCCGTGGTCGTCGCGCACCAGTAAGGCGAACGGTTGCGGGTTGGCTGGCCCGGCTTGCGCCGCGTTATAGGCGCGCAACGGTGCAAGGATGGCCTCGCGCTCTTCGTTGGTGGGGTTTGGCGACCATTCGACGTGCAACGTCATGGGCTACATCCTTATGGCTATGAAGTGAGAACGCCCAAGCCTATCCCGAAAAGCGACCGGCGTTCCATCCACCGGGAGGAACCGCCGCTTGCACGCAGATGTCTAGCCTCAAGAGCGTCAACTCAAAACGCGGCCATGAGGATAGCCAATGAACATTTTCGAAGCCTTGCGCGAAAGCCACGACCGCCAGCGCAGCTATGCCGACGCGCTGATCCAGACCAGCGGTGACACCCCGGAACGGACCGAGGCCTACAAACGGCTTAAATCCGAGCTCCAGGCCCACGAAACCGCGGAAGAACGGTATTTCTACATTCCGCTGATGGAGTTCGACAACGGAGTCGATCTGAGCCGTCATGCCATTTCCGAACACCATGAAATGGACGAAATGATGGAGACGCTGGATGAGACACAGATGTCTGATCCGACGTGGCTGGTGACGGCGAAAAAGTTGTCCGAAAAGGTCCATCACCACCTCAAGGAAGAAGAGCAGAAGTTCTTCCAGATGGCCGGCAAACTGCTTGATGAAAAACAGAAAGAATCCCTGGCCGGCCAATATGAGAAGGAATACAAGGCTCAACTTTCCTGAGCTGGCTTCCTGAGATGAGAACGGTTCCGATTGCTACCTTGCGGTGTAATCCTTCTGCTACACAGGTTGTAGGACTTGGCACAATGTACTGGTTATATATCCAGTATTTGCGAGCGATTGCCCAAGCAAACATCACTCGGGGCGGGAAATCGGCCGGTGGACAAAAAAAGCAGCTCCGTTAGGTTGAAGGCCTCTCCTCAGGAAGGAGAGTTCTTAAATCAATGGAGTGAAAAAATGAACAAACCACAGACCCAATCACAACTGCGACACGGTCGTGTCACATCCCCTTCCAGCCGCGGCGCGGTGGCCGTCGAGCAGGGGCTGCTGGGTAACTGGCAGGTCAATGAAATGGAAGGTGGCAAGAACTTCCCGTCGTTGGTCGCCGGCCCGTTCCCGGCACCGTATCAAACCGACACGGCCAGCGACGTGCCACCTGCCGACGGTTATATCCTCAGTGGCGGCAAGGTCGACGCCCGTGACTGCATCAACTTCACCAACGAGGAACTGAGCAAAAAGCTCAACCGTCCGTTCGCCTGGCCACTGCTGAATGTCGAGCCGGGCCAGACCTTCAAAGTCACCTGGGAATACACCGCTCCCCACGTCACTCGTGGCTACAGCTGGTTTATCACCAAGGATGGCTGGGACCCGAAACAGCGCATCAGCCGTGCGCAACTGGAGCCGAAATCGTTTTTCGACGACTTCTACACCCAGGTTCCGTACTACAGCCATTCCGAAGAAATGAAGGCCAAGGTCAACCACGAAGTGAAATTGCCGGGCAATAAAAGCGGCCATCACGTGATCGTGCTGGTGTGGATCGTGGCCAACACCGGCAACGCCTTCTATCAAGCGTTCGACGTGGACTTCAAGTAAGCCGACAGCGTTAACCCCCACACGTTCTGAAGGAATAGAACATGTCAAAGATCGACTTTACGTTAATGAAATCTCAACTGAGCGACGCTGCTTCGTTGATGCCGAGCATTGCCGGCAAAAAAATCCTGATGGGCTTCTGGCATAACTGGCCCGCCGGGCCGAGTGACGGTTACCAGCGTGGCCAATTTGCCAACATCGCGCTGCAGGACGTGCCCAAGGATTACAACGTGGTGGCCGTGGCCTTCATGAAGGGTAATGGCATTCCGACCTTCAAACCGTACAACCTGTCCGACGCCGAGTTCCGGCGCCAGGTCGGCGTGCTGAACAGCCAGGGTAGGGTGGTACTGATTTCCCTCGGCGGTGCCGATGCGCACATTGAGTTGCACAAAGGCAACGAACAGCCACTGGCCAACGAAATCATCCGGCTGGTGGAAACCTACGGCTTCGATGGGTTGGACATCGATCTTGAACAAAGCGCGATTGATTTCGCCGACAACAAGACCGTCCTGCCCGCCGCGCTGAAACTGGTCAAAGACCATTACGCCGGTGAAGGCAAACACTTCATCATCAGCATGGCGCCGGAATTCCCGTACCTGACCACCGCCGGCAAATATGTCGGCTATATCCAGGCCCTGGAAGGTTATTACGACTTCATCGCCCCGCAGTATTACAATCAGGGCGGTGACGGGGTTTGGGTGCAGGAAGCCAATAACGGCGCTGGCGCGTGGATTGCCCAAAACAACGACGCGATGAAAGAGGACTTCCTGTTTTACCTGACCGAAAGTCTGGTGAGCGGTACTCGCGGGTTCACCAAAATCCCGGCGGACAAGTTCGTGATCGGCTTGCCGACCAACGTCGATGCCGCGGCCACGGGTTACGTGATCGACCCGGCGGCAGTGGTGAATGCCTTCAAGCGTCTCGACGCCAAAGGGCTTTCGATCAAAGGCCTGATGACCTGGTCGGTGAACTGGGATAACGGGGTCAACAAAGACCACGTGCCGTACAACTGGGAGTTCAGCCGTCGCTACGGGCCGTTGATCAACGGCAAGCGGCTTTCTACCCACGAGGAAGAGCACGCGGCGCCTGAAGTCGCCAGCCAACCGTAAAAAGAAGCCCGGCAGAGATGCCGGGCTTTTTGGTTTTCGCCTACCATGGGGGCTCTTCTGACAAAAAAAGGATGCGGTGTCATGGCAAATACAGCCGATAGGGTCAACATCATCGAATCACAGGTGTTGTCCCACGACTGGTACCTGCTGAAGAAAATCACCTTCGACTACCAGCGCAATAACGGCGAGTGGCAGCGCCAGACCCGTGAGGTCTATGACCGTGGCAATGGTGCGGCGATTCTGCTGTTTAACCGCGAGAAAAGAACTGTCGTGCTGACACGTCAGTTTCGGCTGCCGGTTTTCGTCAACGGCCACGATGGTTTGCTGATTGAAGTGGCGGCGGGGTTGCTCGAAGGCGCGGCACCTGAAGAGCGCATCCGCGCTGAAGCCGAAGAGGAAACCGGCTATCGCGTTCACCACGTGCAAAAGGTCTTCGAGTCCTACATGAGCCCCGGCTCAGTCACCGAAAAACTGCACTTCTTCATCGCCGAATATGACGCAGCATCGAAAGTCAGCGATGGCGGTGGGCTGGAAGACGAGACTGAAGAGCTTGAAGTACTGGAGTGGAAGTTCGACGAGGCGCTTGAGGCGTTTTATCGCGGCGAGATCTGCGATGCGAAGACCATCATGCTGTTGCAGTATGCGGCGATGAAAAACCTCTTCGCCCAATCCTGAAACTGACGCGGTCCAGTGTGGCGAGCGAGCTTGCTCCGGGCGGCGATCCGACGCTGGGCTGCGAAGCGGCCTATACCAAGGATTTTTGCCAGCGCTGCGCACTGGAGCGGGAGCAAGCTCCCTCGCCACAAAGATCGATTTGTCAAAACAGATCGCCCGTTCTGCTGGCCGCTCCCGACCACTCACATCCTTCCAGCGTCAACAATCGCTCCTTCGCCTCAAGCCCCCCGGCAAACCCCGTCAACTTCCCCGACGCCCCAATCACCCGATGACACGGCGCGACAATCGAGATCGGGTTCTTGCCATTCGCCGCACCCACGGCCCGAACTGCACTCGGATTGCCAATCTGTTCGGCAATCTGGCTATAGCTACGGGTCTCGCCAAAGGGAATGGTCAGCAGCGCTTGCCAGACCTTCTTCTGGAACTCGGTCCCGACAAAATCCAGCTCCAGATCGAACTGATTGCGCGTGCCGGCAAAGTATTCCTGCAACTGTTTAACCGCGCGCATCAGGATCGGATTGTCCGCTGCTTCAGTCATCGGCCCGAGCCGTACTCGGTTTGGTTTGTCGTTTTCCCAGAGGATGGCCGCCAGTCTTGAGCCGTTCGCGACCAGCTTCAACTCGCCGACCGGGGAGGGCATGGTGGTGCAGGTGTAGGTCATGCCGGCGGACTCCGAAAAAGGCTGAACAGGCGCTCAGCATACTGCCTGATCAGAGAGGCGCAATACGCAATCCCAGCCATACTGGCTAGTGCTCTTGAAGCGTTCCCTCTGTTTGATACAGAGCCTAAAAACAAAAAAAGAGACCGAATCATGACGTTCGAACCTTTTGCCAAATCGCTGATAGCGACCTCATTGGCGCTCAGTTGCCTCAGTGCTTACGCCGCCTCCGTGGCCCCGGTTGCAGCCGAAAACGGCATGGTGGTCACCGCCCAGCATCTGGCCACTCACGTGGGCGTGGATGAACTCAAGAACGGCGGCAACGCCGTAGATGCCGCCGTCGCGGTCGCCTATGCGCTGGCGGTGGTTTATCCCGCGGCGGGCAACCTGGGCGGCGGTGGTTTCATGACCATTCAACTGGCGGACGGGCGCAAGACCTTCCTCGATTTCCGCGAAAAAGCCCCGCTGGCGGCCACCGCCAACATGTATCTGGACAAGGACGGCAATGTCGTCCCGGACCTGAGCACCCGTGGCCACTTGGCCGTGGGCGTGCCGGGCACTGTGTCCGGCATGGAGCTGGCCCTGAGCAAATACGGCACCAAACCTCGCAAGGAAGTGATCGCCCCGGCGATCAAGTTCGCCGAAGAAGGCTTCGTGCTGGAGCAGGGAGATGTCGATCTGCTGGAAACCGCGACTGACGTGTTCAAGAAGGACATGCGCGATTCGGGTTCGATCTTCCTGAGTAACGGCGAGCCGATGCAAGTCGGGCAGAAGCTGGTGCAAAAAGACCTGGGCAAAACCCTGCGGGAGATCTCCGAGAAGGGCGCCGACGGTTTCTATAAAGGTTGGGTGGCCGACGCGATCGTCACGTCCAGCCAGGCCAACAAAGGCATCATCACCCAGGCCGACCTCGATAAATACAAGACCCGTGAACTGGCCCCGGTGGAGTGCGATTATCGCGGCTACCACGTGGTCTCGGCGCCACCGCCAAGCTCCGGCGGCGTGGTGATTTGCGAGATCATGAACATCCTCGACGGCTACCCGATGAAAGACTTGGGCTACCACTCGGCCCAAGGCATGCATTATCAGATTGAAGCGATGCGCCACGCCTATGTGGACCGCAACAGCTACCTCGGCGACCCGGACTTCGTGAAAAATCCGATCGCCCACCTGCTCGACAAAAACTACGCGACCAAACTGCGCGCCGCCATCGAACCGCAAAAGGCTGGCGTGTCCCGCGAGATCAAACCTGGCGTAGCGCCGCATGAGGGCAGCAACACCACGCACTTCTCCATCGTCGACAAGTGGGGCAACGCGGTGTCGATGACCTACACCCTCAACGACTGGTTCGGCGCCGGCGTCATGGCCAGCAAAACCGGGGTGATCCTCAACGATGAAATGGATGACTTCACTTCGAAAATCGGCGTGCCAAACATGTACGGCCTGGTGCAAGGCGAGGCCAATGCCATCGCGCCCGGCAAGGCGCCGTTGTCGTCGATGAGCCCGACCATCGTCACCAAGGACGGCAAAGTGGTCATGGTCGTCGGCACCCCTGGAGGTAGCCGCATCATCACCGCGACCTTGCTGACCATCCTCAACGTGATCGACTACGGCATGAACATTCAGGAAGCCGTGGATGCGCCGCGTTTCCACCAGCAGTGGTTGCCGGAAGAGACCAACCTGGAGACCTTCACCACCAGTCCGGATACGGTGAAGATCCTCGAAAGTTGGGGGCATAAATTTGCCAAGCCACAGGATGCCAATCATGTGGCGGCGATTCTGGTCGGGGCACCTTCGCTGGGAGGCAAGCCGGTGGGCAAGAATCGCTTCTATGGGGCGAATGATCCACGCAGGAATACCGGGTTGTCGTTGGGTTACTGAGACAGGATCGGAGGCCACCCGAGCCCTCGTCCAGGGTGAGGGTGGTCCTCAAGCCTTATGGAGCGTTGTTTCAAAAAAATCGTAGCCTGCTGCAAGTCCTACACGTATTTCAGAATGCTCTGATATTGAGTCAGAGCTATCTGAATGCTGTACTTGAGCCTCGGTTTTGAGAGCTTTTGAGACAGCCATTATGAAAAAGGCCCCCGTCCTGAAGGGCAGGTTCGATCCGGTATTTGACCTGTTGGCGCA
Source organism: Pseudomonas sp. ASL4 (assembly GCF_056680395.1). NCBI lineage: Bacteria > Pseudomonadati > Pseudomonadota > Gammaproteobacteria > Pseudomonadales > Pseudomonadaceae > Pseudomonas > Pseudomonas sp. ASL4. Next base: position 3,413,150 of record NZ_CM155280.1, read on the forward strand.
ATCACCCCACAAGGAACGCCTCCCGGATTACCTGGCTCTGCTCAAGCCTCTGGATGATCTGGGGCGCTATCTTCCTTTTGATGAGTTGCGTTATCGCTGGGCGCCGGGGCTGGATTCGAACTTGTGCTGGGCCTTGGTCAAGAAGGCCAGGATTGCGCAATACTCCGCCCTGTTGCCATTGGGTGAGCCTGTCCAGTGCGGCAAGTTCGTGTGTACGCCGCTCGCGCAAAAGGCCATTTCGGCCGTCGACCGCCAAGCCACGACCGCGGCGCTGGAGTACATGACCAGTCAGATTGGCGAACACGCGCACTTCAGCTATCTACTCAACGATCTGATCGAAGACGAAGCCATCAGCAGTAGCCAATTGGAAGGGGCGGCAACCACCACCCGCGTGGCCAAGGACATGCTTAAACGCAAGCGCCTGCCGCGTACGCCGGATGAGCGAATGGTCATCGGCAACTACAAGATGATGAATTTTGCCTGGGAAAAACGCGATGAGCCCTTGAGCTAAGCATTGATCGCGGCAATCCATCGGGTAGGGGTCGAAGGGATCAATGACGAGCAATACTCGCCGGGGACGTTCAGGAAAAACGATGAAGTTGTGGTGCAGGATGGCGAGGGCAATACGGTTCATACGCCGCCTCCTGCTGCGGGGCTTGCCTCTCGCTTGGAGGTGCTTTCGAGTTGGATCAACCAATCCCACAACGCCCCCACTCACCCGGACTACATTCATCCTTTGATCAAAGCCATCGCACTGCATTTCGCCTTGGGTTATGAGCATCCTTTTCGCGATGGCAACGGCCGAGTCGCTCGGGCTCTGTTTTATTGGTTCATGTTCAAGAATGATTTTTCAGCCTTTCGCTACATAGCCATCAGCATCTTGCTGCGCAATGCACCGGTGAAATACGGGCGCTCGTATCTGCACACCGAAGCTGACGATCTGGACCTGACTTACTTTATCGATTTCCAGTGTTCAGTCATCTTGCGAGCCGTCACTGGTTTTACCGAGGCCTATCGAAAAAGTCTGGCGTACACCGCGGATTTTGATCGATGGCTGATGGCGTCAGGTTTATTTGACCAGTTCACCGAAAAGCAACGAGCCGTCTACCAAGTGGCCAAAAGTGGCATGGCCAAAGAGTTTACGGCGGTCAATGTGAAGGAGAATCTGGACTGCTCTTACAACACCGCCTCGGCCACCCTGAACGGGCTGGTCGAGTTGAAGGTGTTCGAGAAGCGCAAGATGGGGCGAGAGTGGGTGTTCTTCCTGCGCGCTGTCCCGTAGGAGCTCGGACGATCTTTTGATCTTCGCGTCTAAAAACAAGATCAAAAGATCGTCCGAATGCGGCCCAAACCTTCGGCAGCTCCTACAGGTGCGGCGTTACTTATTCGTCTGTTTTGCTGACAAGGTTATCCGCCTCATCCACCTGATATGGCACATGCGCCTCCACGCCATCCTTGCCCGTACGCGCCACGACATTCTTGTAGCGCTTGCCGTTCCAGCATCGAAAAATCAGCGTCGCGTTCTCGCCGCCGGTCAGGGTCGAACCCAGGCTGCCAATCAGTTTGCTGCGGGCACCGCCCACCAGGATGCTGTTTTTGCCCGCGGTCAAAACGCTTTTATCGTCGCCCATCAACGTACAGTCATCACCCGCCGTCAGCTTGGCGCGGTCGCCGGCGATTTGGGTGCTGTCCTTACCAACGATCAATTTACTGCGATCGCCGGCGGTTTGTGAACTGTCCTTGCCCGCGGTTTCGGTACTGCCGTAACCGGCGGTGAGGGTGCTTAGCGGCGCTGAGAGGGCTGTCCCATTATCGGCAAGCGGCGGTGCGGGGCTGTTCTATACAGCAGCGTTTTGCGGCATTATCGACGGTACGCGATCCATGTTCGGCCTCCAGTGAGCAGGTTGCGTACCCCTTAATCTGATGGACTACTTTAAGGCCCCCGCCATGACCACTGCACTGCTGATCATCGACGTCCAACACGCCTTGTGCACCGGCGAGTACGAATGCTTCGACATCAAACGCGTTATCGAGAACATCAACAGCCTGAGCACCAAGGCCAGAGAAGCCGGGATTCCGGTAATCCTGATCCAGCACGAAGCAAAGGATGATCTGCTGCAACACGGCTCCCCGGGTTGGCAACTGGCCGAAAGCCTGGAGACTTCGCCGCAAGACCTGCGTGTGCGCAAAACCACGCGGGATTCGTTCTACCAGACTCATCTACAAGCATTGCTGCATGAGCAGGGCACTGATCGACTGATCATCTGCGGCTTGCAAACCGACTATTGCGTCAACGCCACCGTCCGCCAGGCCCTCAACCTGGGCTATGACGTTGTGCTCGTCGCCGATGCGCATTCCACCGTCGACAACGGTAATCTTTCGGCCGAAGACATCATCGCCGAGCACAACGCAGACCTGGCGCATTTGACGGGTCCCGTGGCACGGATCGACGTCCTGCCCACCGCCAAAATCCACCTCTAAAACCATTCCAGAATTTTCCGTCGAGCGAGCTTCCCTGTGGCGAGCGAGCTTGCTCGCGCTGGGCTGCGCAGCAGCCCCCCCCAAAAAAACTCAAGTCGCAAACAACAACCCGCCTATCGCCCCAACCCTCTGCGGCACCACACCGCCCAACACCAACCGGGTAATCGTCGCCGCCGCCTGTGAATAATCCGCATCCTCCGGCACCTGCCGACCAGTGATATGCGCCATCTGCCAACCCAGATTGGTATACGTGCGCGTCGCCGACCAGATAAACAACATCAAATGCTCCGGATCCACCGGCGCCAGCAGCCCGCGCTCGATCCAGCTGCGCAGGCACTCGACATTGCGCTGAGCCTCGGCATACAACAAATCCCGACACTCCTCAGGCAACTGCCGACCGCCGAGCAACAACTCACCGCTGAACACCTTGGCAATGTGCGGATGCTCCCGCGCGATTCGTATCCGCGCCGCGATGTAAGCCTGCAACCCCACCATCGGATCATCGCTCTCGCGCAATACCGCCGAGGCCTCCAGCAACGGCTCGACAAACCCGAGCAGCACCTTGGCGTAGAGGTTCTCCTTGCTCTGGAAGTAGTAATAAAGATTCGCCTTCGGCAGCCCCGCGCGCAGCGCGATGTCCAGGGTCTGGGTGGCGTCGAAGCCTTTGGCGGCAAACTCTTCGCTGGCGGCGGCCAGGATCAGCCGCTGATTGCGTTGGCGGATGCTGGTCATGGAGAAGGAACGAAAGACAGGGGCATGAGAAGGACTTGGGGGGATTCGGGTTCGTAATATACAAAACTATACAGCGAATGAGCCAGATGCGACCGTGCGAATCGTCTGATTCCCACAGCAAGGATGTTGCCACGCAAAGTGCGAATTTACGGCGAACCGAAAATCTCGATCAACTCGCTCAGGAAGGCACTCACCAAATCCCGCTGCCGGGCAGAGTGTCGTACTGCCGCGTGAAAGCCGACCTCATAGCGTAGAAGCTCAGGATTGAGCGGATGCAACTGCCCCAATTGTTCATGCTTCGCCGCATAGTGCTGCGGCAGAAACCCCAAGTGTTGGCCCGACAGAATCAGCAGCGCGGCGCCGTCCATGCTGTCGGTGAGCACCGTCAAACGTTCAATTGAGGCCGGTGCCGGCATTTCCGGCAAAGGATGGCTGGGCCATACCCAGTCATGCCCGGCGACTTCCTCTCTGGTCAACTCGCCTACGTGTTCGAACAGCGGGTGAGTGGGCGCGCAATAAGCGATTTGGGTTTCCTGGAACAGCGGGAAGTAGTCGATGTTGGGCAAGCGGTGCCAGAAGTAACCGATCGCCAGATCGATATGGCTGTTGATGATTTTCTCTTCCAGCAGCGATGACGACAGCTCGGTGAAGTGGAAATACAGGCCCTCATGCCGAGAGCGTAAACGGGCGATGGCCAGGGCGATTTTCTTATTGGCAACAGGATCGATTTGACCGAGCAGGCCAATGTTGATGTTGCCCGACACCTTTCGGTTGATGTGCTGGACTTCAACCCGGAAACCTTCGGCGGCGGCCAGTAATCGGCGGGCCGCCTCGACAAACTGACCGCCCTTGGGCGTCACCGAAAACCCGCCACGGCCACGCTCGCAAAGACGAAATCCCACTCGCGCTTCCAGCGTTGCCAATTGCGCGCTGATCGTGGGTTGCGTGGTGTTGAGCGCCGTTTGTGCGGCTGAAATGCCGCCCGCTTCAACAACGGTCAAAAATACCCGGATCAGGCGTAGATCCAACTCCGATACAGATCCCAGCATGGAGACTCCCGAGAGTGGTTCACATAGATAAACGTCTATGTGAACAGTTTGCCTGCAATATTTTATAGCCCCGACCAACGCCCTACATTGCAATGAAATCAGCGTCATCGTTAGCTTTTTCTGGAGCTTCACCTGATCTGGACGTCGAACTGACTGCTTCACCCACAAAAAAAACAATTAACCGCATAGGAACAATCGTATGTCAGGGTCCCCTCAAACTGCGCACGCCATCGAGGCGAGTAGCGGGTTGGCCATCGAAGGCCACTCGATCGATTACATTCCGGAAAACGAACGTCACGCCAAACTCAGCAGCCAGGGACCTTTCTGGTTTCTGGGCAACTTCCACTTCTTCACCATTTCCATCGGGTTTGTCGGCCCAAGCCTGGGCTTGTCGGCGCTGTGGACCCTGATTGCCGGCGCACTGGGCATCATGTTCGGCACCATTTTCATGGCGTTTCATGGCTCACAAGGTCCGGAAATGGGCCTTCCGCAAATGATCCAGTCCCGTGCCCAATTTGGCTATCGCGGGGTGATCCTGGCGTTGATGGCGACAATGTTTGTGTTTGTCGGCTTCAACGTGGTGAACATCTCGCTGATCATGAACGGCCTCGAACACGTCTTCGGTCTGGACCCGACCATCGTCGCGGTTGTGGTTGTGTTGATCGGCGCGCTGCTGTCGATCTACGGCCATGACCTGATGCACAAGGCATTCAAGTGGGCGCTGTTGGTCACGTTGCCACTGTACGCACTGGTCACGATCGCGTTGATGTTCGGCGCCGGTCAGCAGGGCGTCACACCCGCCGCCGGCCTGGGCTTCAACTGGGTCGCCTTCGCCACCCTGTTTGCGATTGGCGCGAGCTACAACATTTCCTATGCACCTTATGTGTCCGACTATTCTCGCTACCTGCCCAAAAACACCAGCCGACCGAAACTGATCGCGGCGGTCTTCATCGGTGCCTCGTTGTCGGGCGGCTGGATGATCGGCCTCGGTGCCTGGCTTGCACAGCAGTTGAAAGCCGTGGATGCATTGGTGGCACTGAATCAGGTTGGCTCTTCGATGATTCCGGGTCTGGGCAATGTGTTGGTGATGGTCTCCGTGGCGGGATTTTTGCCGATCATCGCGCTCAACACCTATAGCGCCATGCTGACCTTGTTGACGGGGGTCGATTCGATCAAAAAGATCACCCCGACACCCCGCGCCCGGGTGATGTCGATCACCACCATCAGCGTCATTCTGTTGACCTGCGTGTTGGCGATCAAAGGCGATGGCATTGCCTTGCTGAACACTTTTCTGGTGTTGCTCCTGTACTTCCTCGTGCCATGGACCGCGGTCAATCTGGTGGACTATTTCTTCGTCCGCAAAGGCCGCTACGCGATCCCGCATTTCTTCACCCCCAAAGGCATTTACGGCGCCTGGCAGTTTCGCGGCATCGTCTCGTACCTGATCGGCTTCGCCGCCATGGTGCCGTTCTTCTACATCTTTGATGCCGCCGCCAACAAAGAAGTGTTCGTCGGGCCGCTGGCGCGGATGCTGGAGGGCGTGGACATCGCCTGGCTGGTGGGATTGGTGGTGTCGGGCCTGACGTATTACATCCTCAGCCGTTCGATAGACCTTGAGTACGAACGCCGGATCATCGATTCGATTACCGAGAGCGACATCGTCGCTATGGCCCATCATTCTGTGGAGGAGGGACGTTGAACACTGCAAAACAGACCGTGGTTGCCTGCTGCCAATTGGCACCGAAAATAGGCGACCTGGCGTTCAATCGGACGTTGACTGAACGAGCGATTCGTTCGGCGACGCTCCAGGGCGCACACGTGGTGGTCCTGCCAGAACTGGTGCAGAGCGGCTACCTGTTTGCCGACCATCGCGAAGCACTGTCCTTATCGGAAACTTCGGAAGGTCCGACTTTGCAACGCTGGGGGGCACTCGCCCGGGAGCTGAACATCGTCGTGGTGGGCGGGTTCTGCGAGCGACTGGCGGGCAATGAACTGGCCAACAGCGCCGCGATGATCGACGCTCAGGGCCTGCGCGCCGTATACCGCAAGGCGCACCTCTGGGACGCCGAGCGAGAAATTTTCACCGCCGGCACCGCCGCGCCGCCAGTAGTCGAAACCGTCCACGGACGCATCGGCATGCTGATTTGCTACGACCTGGAGTTCCCCGAATGGGTGCGACTCCCGGCACTGGCCGGCGCAGACTTGCTCTGCGCCCCGGTCAACTGGCCCGACGGCCCGAGGCCGCTGACCGAGCGCCCCGCAGAAGTCGTACGGGTCCAGGCTAATGCGTCGGTCAACCGAATGTTCGTCGCCGCCTGTGACCGACATGGCCACGAGCGCGGCGTCAGCTGGGTGCAGGGTTCAGTCATCGTCGATGCCGATGGTTACCCCTTGGCGGGGCCGGCGGAGCAGGGTGGCGAACAGATTTTGCTGGCGACACTGAACCTGGTCGAGGCGCGGAATAAGCGGATCAGTGAGCGCAATGACCTGCATCGGGATCGGCGGCCATCGTTGTACGGGTGAGGCGTAGCGGGTAAAGAGCGAGGTACTTGGGCTGGAGAACTGTTCAGGTTTTTCGGCCAATCGTCAGTGCTGCGGGTGCCCTAAGTGCGCACTGAAGCCTGAAGAAAGATCGGAAGGTCTGTTGCCGGTGGAGCAATGTCGAGGTGATACAACATGCCCGCGATGTTTCCGCGGTGATAGGTCGTGTGGTTGACCACGTGCAGGAAAATGTCTTCACGGGACATGGCGCCAAGGCCGCCACCGATGAACTGAAACTCGATCACTTCACTTAACTGGGCCGGGGACAGCGAATCCGCATAGTCGACATACCAACTGTCTATCTCGCGTTGAGCGGCGACAAGGTCCCGGATAGAGGGATGGTCGGATGGGTTGCGCGTGGTAAGACCATGAGGCTCGCCAAGCAAGTGGCACTTCCACACAAAATCCATGGAGTACGAATGATTGAGCGTTCGGATGATATTGCCGAAAAAGCTCGGGTCTGGAGCAGTCAGCTGAGATTCTGGAAGGCTTTCCAGCACGGATAAAAAAGTGTCGTCCGCCCATGCCTTGTAGCGTGTGAGAGTGTGTACCGAGTTCACAATATTTCCTTATTGAGTCAAACCGGATGGAACAGCGTAGGTCTCAGGCGCCAACAGTCCTGGTTGCTGATTATTTTGGGGCACCCATCACAATGCGTGTGATCGACGTGAAGGTTCAGTGCGATGCAGATACACAGCAAAAGTATCCCACGGCAGTTCAAGAGACAGTTGCTTCATGATTTGACCCACTTCACCGCGGTGGTAACCGGCATGCGTGACGACATGGGTCAGCATCTCTTCACGCGACATATAGCCGGCGTCTCCATCGGTAAACACGAAAGGCACGGATTCGGACAACAGTTGTGGGGTCACTTCCTCTACGTACTCGAGGTACCACCGATCGGAGGCTGCTACAGCGACGCGCAGATCAGTCAGTGAAGGTGTCTGCGGTGTGTTGTCTGTGGAAAATCCGTGTGGCTTGCCAACCAGATGCGCAGCAAATATCTGGCTGACGACATGGGCGTGATTGATCAACCGTAATGCACTGTGGAACTCTTCTTTGTGGCGTTCGGGATCAAAGCCTTCCATCTTGTTTAACAACTCGCTGTTGGCCCATGCCTGATAGCCGAACAGTGTACGAAGTAAGGGTGATGCGCTCATGATCCGTGACCCCTTTTGACGTTCTAGAATGTGAGTACTGTGTTTATATTTTGATTCCAGGGAGCGATTTTTGACTACTCGCATTTCATCAACGTATTCCCGGATGCGAAAGGAGCCACGCCAGGCGCGTTCTCGTGCCACGGTCGATTCCATTGTTCAGGCCGGTGCTCGCGTTTTGAGCGACCGGGGTTGGGCGGGTTTCAATACCAACGACGTCGCGGAGGCGGCTGGCGTGAGTATTGGATCGCTCTATCAGTACTTTCCAGACAAGCAAGCGTTGATCGAAGCCATTCGGCAACGTCACCTTGATGATGTTCTAGCGGTCATACGCGCCGTGGGTACCGGTGAAAAGCATCCCAGGCAACTAGTGGGCGATCTGGTCGACGGTATGATTGCGGCACACAGCATTCAGCCAGAACTTCATCGAGTCCTGCTTGATATTGCCCCGCCGCATTCAAGTTCCATCTCCGCTCATAGCGTGTTCGAAGCGCAATATCTGGCGCGATATAGAACCGTTGTAGAGGCTTTTCCGGGCTCACGAGGCCACGCGGCGAACTCAATGGTGGCGCAAGTGCTCTCCGCCGCCGTGGAAGGGGTCATTCATAGCGCAGCCAGAAGCGGGACGTTGAAATCCAAGGAGCTGAAAGAAGAGCTTGTGCACTTGGTCTGTTCGTATTTAGGTTAGGGCCTGCCACGTAATCAACAGGATAAGAACAAATGGGGGAGGGTAACGAAGTCGGTGCCACGGCCACGCTCAATGCATTCAATCGCTGCGTGCTGCACCTCGGTCGTCTTGCCCGGGAGCGCGGCGCTTCTCAATTCATCGAAGGTGGTTTGCAGGCATTCAGCGAACTGGTGCCGTTCGCATCCGCCTGGTGGGGCGAGATGTCAGCGTTAGACGCCGATGCACCGCCGAAAAGCTGGATGCACGGGCGGATCAATCTGCCGGAATCGTTTGCCGTCGAATGGCACCAGGGCGCGGACAATGACGGTTTTTCCCATAACACGTTGAGCCAGCCCGGTAAGGTCGTTCGCGAAAGCGGGTTCGACGATCTCGATGAGGTGGTGGGCTCGTTTGCGCGGCGTCATGATCTTTTCCACGCGATGTGCATCACCTTCGAATTGCCCGAAAGCGGCTTGATGTTTTTCGTCTGTCTCTACCGTGGCATCGATGCACCGGGGTTCAGCGACGTCGAGGCCGATTTGTTTTCGGCGTTCTGCGATCACCTGTTGCAGCTCTGGCGATTCCAGGTGCAAGACATGATCCGCTTCGACACCGGCAGTGGTGCAACCGATTTCGGCGTGGCGCGCATGGACGGCAGTTTGCTGTACGTCGGGGCGAGTGTGTGTGCGGCGATTCAGCGTGAGTTGCCGGGGTGGGGCGGCTCAGTTCTGCCGTTTGAGCTGACATCGCAATTGCCAAAAGCACCGTGCGTGATTCGCCTCGGTCGCTGCGCGCTGACCCTGACTCCCAACGCAGAGCATGTGATTCTGTCCCTTGAAGCCCAGTCGCGCGGGGCGGTGTTGGCACCACGGGAACGCACGGCTGCGCTGTTGTTCGCCGCCGGTCATTCCTACAAAGAAATCGCCAAAATCCTTGGGCTAAGCCCGGCCACCGTGCGCACTTATCTGCGCAACTGCTACTTGCAGCTTGGGGTGAAGAGCAAGGTGGAGTTGGGTTCTGTCTTGCGTTCGCCGACGTCGTTTTCCCAAGATACCCGGCGCACTTCCCACTAATTACCTGACCCTCCTCATTTGCGGAGGTCCGAACCTCGACGGCGCTCTATAGGCTAGGCCCTGCCTGCCACGGGCGTGCACAGCCGTCGGTTCGGGCACTTCAAAAACTATAAGAACAGAGGTGGGTCAGTTGAAATTTTCCAGGCTTTTTATCGCGGTTGCCGCGGCGACGGCGTTTTCTGGTGTGGCGTTGGTGGGGTGTCAGACGCAGGGTTCGACCGGCGCCGACATGGTCATGCGCAACGGCTATGTCTACACCGTCGATGGCAAGAATTCGGTGCAGCAGGCGATTGCCGTGACGGGCGGCAAGATCGTTTACGTCGGCAGCGATGAAGGCGTTTCCTCGTACATTGGCAAACAGACCCAACTGGTCGATCTGGCCGGGCGCATGTTGATGCCAGGCTTCATCGACGCGCACATGCACCCCGGTGACGGTGGCCGCGCCATGACTTTGTGCGACCTGAAATACCAGACCATGACCCGCAAGGTGTTCCAGGAAACCATTCAGGCCTGCCTTGATGCCGAGAAGGACAAGGGGCCGGATGTGTGGCTCGAAGTCGGCAGTTGGGATCGCATGGGCATGGACGGCCTCGACGGCGACCCGGACAAATCGACCCTCGACGCACTCAAGACCAAACGGCCGATTCAGGTGCGTTCCACCGATTTCCATACCGTGCTGGTCAACTCCCGGGGCCTCGAAGTCGCCGGCATCAACAAGCAAACGCCCAACCCGGGTGACGGCAAATACGCGCGTGACAACGCCGGCAACCCAACCGGTATCTGCGAAGACGGTGCTGCCGAAAGCATGGCCGCTGTGGTACCGCCGGCCACCGATGCACAGAAGCTGATCCAGATTCGCGCGGCACTCGACGCCATGCGCCAGCAGGGCATCACCAGTTTCTTCGACGCCTTGTCGGGGCCGGAGAATGGCAAAGCCTTCACCAGCCTGCAGCAGTCCGGCGAACTGACCGCTCGGGCCTTGCTGGCGATCAAACTGGACCCGGCCGCCGCTGCGGCAGACCCGGCGAAAACCATCGCCGAAGCCAAGGCACTGGCCAGCACCTACGACCAAGGCGAAGCCAAAGTCGCGCCGGGCGTGAGCATGCGCCACGTCAAATTGTTCATGGACGGCATCATCAATGCGCCGGCAGATACAGGCGCGATGTTGACGCCGTACCTGCACAACGCGGGCACCGCCAAGGCGCCGAAGTGGGGGCCGGGCAAGAATGTCGGCGAGTTGTACTTCCCGCCGGCAGTGCTCGATGCGCTATTGCTGAAAGCTGTTCAGGCCGGTTTCGACCCGCACCTTCACGCCACCGGCGACCGCGCGGTGCGTGATTCGTTGAACGGCATTGAGTACGTGCGTCAGCAACTGCCGGGCAATGCTTTCCGTCCTGCCATCGCCCACGCCGAGTCGGTGGACCCTGGTGACTATGCGCGCTTCAAGGCGTTGGACGTGACGGCCACCATGTCCTTTCAGTGGGCCCAACAGGCGCCGTCCACCGTCGATGGCACCAGCGAACATCTTGGTGCCGAGCGTTTTTCCCGTATGGAACCGTCGGGCAGCATCGCCCGTGCCGGTGGCCGCATTGCGTATGGCAGCGACTGGCCGGTGGACCCGCTCGACGAATTTCTCGCGCTGAAAGTCGGCGTCACCCGCTCCGGCGATCCGCTGAACCCGCACAGCTACGGCGCCGAGTACGCGGGCCGGCTGAATGCCGATCCGGCGCTGTCCCGTGCTGAAGTGCTGCGCAGCATCACCCTCAACGCCGCCGAGCAATTGAAGCTGGACGCGGTGGTCGGCTCGGTCGAGGTCGGCAAGTTTGCGGATCTGATCGTGCTGGACAAGAACTTCATGCAGGTCCCCGAGGCTGAACTGGCGCGTAATAACGTGGTGCTGACGATGGTCGGCGGCAAAGTCGTGTGGGCCAAGGCACCGTTCGTTGGTCTGGATCGGCAACCGGTTCCCGTCGCCGTTTTGAACGCTGAATAACAAAAATAAAAGAGCGCATCGCAATGACCCAACAACGAAGTCCCCTGATCGAAACACGTTCGATCGATTACATCCCCGAGGCCGAGCGCCACGGCAGCCTCTACAGCCAGTTCACCCTGTGGCTCGGCGCCAACCTGCAAATCACCGCCATCGTCACCGGCGCACTGGCGGTGGTGCTGGGCGGTGATGTGTTCTGGTCGCTGATTGGCTTGCTGATCGGCCAGTTGCTTGGCGGCACCGTCGTCGCCCTGCATGCCGCGCAAGGACCGAAGCTTGGGCTGCCGCAGATGATCTCCAGTCGGGTGCAGTTCGGCGTCTACGGCGCGGCGATCCCGATTGTGCTGGTGTGCCTGATGTACCTCGGTTTTAGCGCTACCGGCGCAGTGTTGTCGGGGCAGGCGATTGCGCAGTTGATCAGCGTCAGCGACAGCACCGGCATCCTGATTTTCGCCGCGTGCATCGCGTTTCTGACGATCTTCGGTTACCGGGTTATCCATGTGGTCGGCAGGGTGGCCAGCGTGCTGGGCATCATCGCCTTCGCCTACCTGTTTACCCGGTTGATGACCCTCAACGACATCGGCCTGTTGCTGGAAAATCGCCACTTCGGTTGGAGTACTTTCCTGCTGGCGGTGTCGCTCTCGGCGTCCTGGCAGATCGCGTTTGGCCCTTATGTGGCCGACTACTCGCGCTACTTGCCGAGCAAGACTTCGTCCTGGAAAACCTTCGCCGCCGTTGGCCTGGGCACCGTGCTTGGCGCTCAGGCATCGATGGTGTTGGGGGTGTTTGCGGCCGCGTTGGCCGGGGCGAACTTTCGTGGTCACGAGGTGGCGACCATCGTCGGGTTGGGCAGTACCGGCGTGATCGCCTCGCTGCTGTACTTGAGCGTGGTGTTTGGCAAGGTCACGGTGTCGACGCTCAATGCTTATGGCAGCTTCATGTGCGTGGCCACGATTATCAGCGGCTTTCGCAGTCGTCTGGAAATCACCGCCAGGCAGCGCATGGTGTTTGTGCTGCTAATCGTCGCCGCGTCGACCACGCTCGCTTTGCTGGGGCAGTACTCGTTTTTGAACACGTTCAAGTACTTCATCCTGTTTCTGTTGACGTTCTTCACGCCGTGGAGCGCGATCAACCTGGTGGATTACTACTTCATCAACAAGGAGCGCTATGACATCCCGGCGTTGTCCGACCCGGCGGGGCGTTATGGCCGCTGGAACGGGCGCGGGATCAGCGTCTATGTCATTGGGGTGTTGATCCAGTTGCCTTTTGTCGACACGCATTTCTACTCCGGGCCAATGGTTGCACAGCTCGGTGGTGTCGATGTTTCGTGGATCGTGGGGTTGGTGGTGCCGGGGATTCTTTATTACTGGCTGACCAGGACGTCGGCGTTGGCGGTGGGTTTGGAGCAGCAATCGAAGGCGTGAAGGACGCGAAAGCGTGTTGAGCGCTTACACTCCCTGTGGTGAGGGGGCTTGCTGAGGGGAAGGGGCTTTCTGTGGCGAGGGAGCTTGCTCCCGTTGGACTGCGCAGCAGTCCCCTTCTTTTTCGGAAAGAGCGGGGCCGCTTCGCACCCCAGCGCGAGCAAGCTCGCTCGCCACAGGATAGTATTCGAGCCCGTGAGTTCGATGCCTTCTTTCAATCTGTATGGAGACAGTCACCATGGCAATCCACGCCCAACGCGCCGACGCCAGCCACCTCGACCCAGTCGCGCAGTTGTTCGACGCCTACCGGGGTTTCTACGGTCAGCCCTCAAACTTGCCGCAATCCCGAGACTTCATCGCCGAGCGCATCGCCAAGGGTGAATCCGCGATTTTCCTGGCCCTGGACGCCGACGGTGAAGCACTGGGTTTTGTCCAGTTGTACCCGACGTTTTCTTCCATCGAGGCCCATCGCGCATGGTTGCTCAGTGACCTGTTCACCACGCCCGCCGCACGGGGCCGCGGGGTAGGGACGTTGCTGATGAACACCGCCCGCAGTTTTGCGCTGTCGACGGGTGCGAAGGGGCTGATATTGGAAACAGCGACCGACAATTACGGCGCGCAACGATTGTATGAGTCGGTGGGTTATGTGCGGGATGAGGGTTACTACACCTACTTGCTCGATTTGAAGCAGGGTTGATTGCGTCAGCTCAACAGCCGCTCGATCTGCGCCAACTCCCAGGTACTCAGCAAACTCAACGGGTCGGTGCCAAAGCGCCAGGCCTCTAGCGTTCCTTCGCGACCGTCAGGGCTTAGGCAGTGTTGGCAGTGGTGCAAGCGCTTGCCGTCGAAGTCCAGAGTCAGGCGCCAGCCTTCGATATTGACGCTTACCTGTCCGGGTTCGCACGGTTCCTGGATGCGCCGTAACGGGCGGACTTCCAGGGCGGCGTCTCGCAGGATTTGGCAGACTTCGCGGGCGGTGAGGGCGGGCATCGGGTTTTGGCTCTGCAAGCTCATTCTCATTGTTGGGATCACTTCGCAGCAGTGTAGCGAGAGAGGCAAGCTCCCTCGCTACCGGATTGCGTGACTACTTAGGCACCTCAAGGTTATCCAGCATCCGATTCACCGCCAGTTCACCGAGCATGATGACCTGTTGCAGCGCCAGCATGGTGTTGCGCTGGCCGCCTTGCATCTGCGCGGCGAAATCACTGGCCATGACACTGGCCGACGCCATCGATTCGCAGGCATTGGTCAGCAGGGTTTCGTTATCGACACCCGCCGTGATGGTGAAGATGGTGCTGGGTTTGCGTGGGGTTTCTTTGAGGGCTGATGGGTTGAGGTAGTAATTGAGTGCCCGGTCGGCGGCCTCTTTTGGCTTCTTGGGATCGAGGGCAGGGTCGTGCGGGATCGGATCAGTGTCCGGTGGATTAGGCGTAATTTTATACATTGGCTCAAACCTCTACATGAGTGAGGCTGCAACCATTTCGCTACTAATACGAAAGGGAGGCAGCTGTGCACAGGTTAGTAGACCGATGAGCCAAGAAATCGGCGCGCCCGAGGGCGCCCTGCGCACAGCCACCATCAAGTGCAGGAATGGATACCTGACTGATAGAGACATATGCGACTTGACTGCGACGGGCTACTAAACCCGATCACTGGCAATCAGTGATGCGAACCAAGTTACCGGCGACACCCAAGACGCACAAGCCGGCGGATTCTGGCGTACCTGTAGGCAACGGCGCAAGGCGTTGTAGCCTTTGGGACGTAACACTGAGTGTCTTTAAACGCATGGCAAAAAAGCCGTTTAACGTCCAAATAGAAATGAGGAAATATCTGGCAGATGCACAGATCCCTTGTGGGAGCGGGCTTGCTCGCGAAGAGGCCGTGTCAGTCGACAGTGCTGGTGCCTGACCCACCGCATTCGCGAGCAAGCCCGCTCCCACATTTGATCTGTGTCGTTCACAAAACGTGCAATCACAGAAAATCCCCTGTGGGAGCGAGCCTGCTCGCGATGACGGCGGCACATTCAACATCGATGTGTCAGACAGACTGCTATCGCGAGCAGGCTCGCTCCCACAAGGAGTGCAGTGTTCACATCCTTGACTGACAGGCATTAGCCACATCTGGCTGGCTTTTAGAGTTATGCCGCCGCAATCCTCCAATCACTGGCCCAACCATCCCCAATTCCGTAACATCCGCAACCCTATTTCCCCCGCAACTCCCCGCGGCCCATTTCACCGGCCCGCATTTCAGGTAAGCCATGAAACCTCAACGTCTACGCGCCGATACCCTGGCCGGGCTCACTACATCCTTCGCCTTGCTACCCGAATGTATCGCCTTCGCCCTGGTCGCCCACCTCAATCCGCTGATGGGGCTGTACGGCGCATTCATCATTTGCACATTGACTGCTTTGTTCGGCGGTCGGCCGGGAATGGTGTCCGGTGCGGCCGGGTCGATGGCGGTGGTGATCGTTGCGCTGGTGGTGCAGCACGGCGTGCAGTATTTGCTGGCCACGGTGTTGCTCGGCGGATTGATCATGATGGCGTTCGGGCTGCTGCGGCTGGGCAAACTGGTGCGCATGGTGCCGCACCCGGTGATGCTCGGTTTTGTGAATGGCCTGGCGATCATTATTGCGTTGGCACAACTGGAGCACTTCAAGAGTGGCGACACCTGGCTCAGCGGCACACCGCTTTACGTGATGAGCGGTTTGGTGACGCTGACGATGGCCATCGTTTACCTGCTGCCGCGCCTGACCCGCGCGGTGCCGCCGGCACTGGTGGCGATTCTCGGCGTCGGGTTGGCGGTCTACTTGCTTGGCTTGCCGACGCGCACATTGGGGGACATGGCGCACATTGCCGGCGGCTTGCCGGGCTTCGCGCTGCCGGACATTCCCTGGAACCTTGAAACCCTGCGCATCATCGCGCCTTACGCGATTTTGATGGCGCTGGTCGGCCTGCTGGAAACCCTGCTGACGCTGAATCTCACCGACGAAATCACCGAGAGTCGCGGCTACCCGGATCGCGAGTGCGTGGCGCTGGGCGCGGCGAATATGGTGTCGGGTGTGTTCGGCGGCATGGGCGGCTGCGCGATGATCGGCCAGACCGTGATCAACCTCAGTTCTGGCGGTCGTGGTCGACTTTCCGGCGTGGTCGCCGGGGTGATGATTCTGCTGTTCGTGCTGTTCCTGTCACCGCTGATCGAGCGCATTCCGCTGGCGGCATTGGTCGGCGTGATGTTCGTGGTGTCGCAGCAAACTTTCGCCTGGGCCTCGCTGCGGGTGATCAACAAAGTGCCGCTCAACGATGTGTTGGTGATCATCGCCGTGACCACCATCACCGTGTTCACCGATCTGGCCACCGCCGTGCTCTGCGGGATCATCATTGCCGCGCTCAACTTCGCCTGGCAGCAGGCCCGTGAGCTGTACGCCGACACGCATCTGGAAACCGACGGCAGCAAACTCTATCGTTTGCACGGCACGTTGTTTTTCGCCTCAACGGCGCCGTTTCTCAACCAGTTCGATCCGGCCAACGATCCCGCTCAAGTGACCCTCGATTGCCGTCACTTGAGCTTCGTCGACTACTCAGCCATCGCCGCGCTGAAGACTTTGCGTGAACGCTACGCCAAGGCCGGCAAGCATCTGCGGGTGTTTCACCTGTCGGAGCGCTGCAAGCAGATGCTCAAACGCGCGGGCGAGCGTCACGACTGACGTGTGGTGTCTTTCACGCCTTGAACTTGCTCGTCGGCATGGTACGACGAGCGCACCAACGGGCCGGACGCCACGTTCTTGAAGCCCATCTTGTAACCTTCTTCGGCGAACCAGGCGAACACGTCCGGGTGCACGAAACGCTGCACCGGCAAGTGGCTGCGGGACGGTTGCAGGTACTGGCCGAGGGTCAGCATGTCGATGTCGTGTTCGCGCATGCGCTTCATGACTTCGATGACTTCTTCGTCGGTCTCGCCCAGGCCCAGCATCAAGCCGGATTTAGTCGGAATGTGCGGCATCATCTGCTTGAAGCGTTGCAGCAGGGTCAGCGACCACTGGTAATCCGAACCCGGACGCGCAGCCTTATACAGGCGCGGCACGGTTTCCAGGTTGTGGTTGAACACATCTGGCGGCTCGGTGGCGGTGATTTCCAGCGCCACGTCCATGCGCCCACGGTAATCTGGGACCAGGGTTTCGAGCTGCACGTTCGGCGACAGCTTGCGGATCTCGCGGATGCAGTCGGCAAAGTGCTGGGCACCGCCGTCACGCAGGTCGTCGCGGTCCACCGAAGTGATTACGACGTACTTGAGTTTCAGGTCGGCGATGGCGATGGCCAGGCTTTGCGGCTCGTTGACATCCAGTGGCTTCGGACGACCGTGGCCGACGTCGCAGAACGGGCAGCGACGGGTGCAGATGTCGCCCATGATCATGAAGGTCGCGGTGCCGCCGGAGAAGCACTCGCCCAGGTTCGGGCAGGACGCTTCTTCGCAGACGCTGTGCAGCTTGTGTTTGCGCAGCAGGGCCTTGATGCGGTCGACTTCAGGGGAAACCGGGATACGCACGCGAATCCAGTCGGGTTTGCGTGGGAACTCATCGGTCGGGATTATTTTTACCGGAATCCGCGCAACCTTCTCGGCGCCACGCAATTTGACGCCGACTTCCATTTTTACCGGGGCTTTTACGGGCGATTGCGCCAGTGTGCTCATATGCTTTTGTCCTTATGCGGGAACGGGGCCGTCAGCTGAAATAGCGCGGGCGACGCATAACCTGTGGCGAGGGAGCTTGCTCCCGCTGGGTTGCGAAGCAGCCCGCTCTTTCCCAAAAAGAAGGGGACTGCTGCGCAGTCCAACGGGAGCAAGCTCCCTCGCCACAGGTTCAGCGTCAGGTTTGACTGCTCTGGATCAGTCGCGATAAACCGGGAAATCACTGCACATCGCAGCGGCTTGGCGGGCGACGGTTGCCTCGACGTCGGCATCGCCAAGGTGATCGAGGATGTCGCAGATCCAGCCAGCCAATTCGATGCTTTGGGCTTCCTTGAAACCACGGCTGGTGATCGCCGGTGTGCCGATGCGCAGGCCCGAGGTCACGAACGGCGATTGTGGATCGTTGGGCACGGCGTTTTTGTTCACGGTGATCCCGGCGCGGCCGAGGGCGGCGTCGGCGTCTTTGCCGGTCAGGCCCTGGCGGATCAGGCTGACCAGGAACAAGTGGTTATCGGTGCCACCGGACACCACGTCGTAGCCACGGTCAATGAAGACCTTAGCCATCGCCTGGGCGTTGCGGATCACTTGCGCTTGATAGGTCTTGAACGCCGGCTCCAACGCTTCTTTGAAGCACACGGCTTTGGCCGCGATGACGTGCATCAGCGGGCCGCCCTGGCCGCCGGGGAAAACGGCGGAGTTGAGTTTTTTCTCCAGCTCCGGATTGGCCTTGGCCAGGATCAAACCACCGCGTGGGCCGCGCAGGGTTTTGTGAGTGGTGGTGGTCACCACGTCGGCAAACGGGATCGGGTTCGGGTACAGCCCGGTCGCCACCAGCCCGGCCACGTGGGCCATGTCGACAAACAGGTAAGCGCCGACCTTGTCGGCAATCTCACGGAAGCGTGGGAAATCCAGGGTCTTCGAATACGCCGAGAATCCGGCGATGATCATTTTCGGTTTGTGCTCGACGGCCAGACGTTCGACTTCGTCGTAATCAATCAGCCCGGTCGCGGTGTCGATGCCGTACTGCACGGCGTTGTAGAGCTTGCCGGAAAAACTCACTTTGGCGCCGTGGGTCAGGTGACCGCCGTGGGCCAGGCTCATGCCCAACACCGTGTCGCCAGCCTGCAGCAACGCCAGATAAACCGCTGCGTTGGCCTGGCTGCCGGAGTGCGGCTGGACGTTGGCGTAGTCGGCGCCGAACAGTTGCTTGGCGCGATCAATCGCCAGTTGCTCGACCACGTCGACGTGTTCGCAACCGCCGTAGTAACGCTTGCCCGGATAGCCTTCGGCGTACTTGTTGGTCAGGCCGCTGCCTTGCGCTTCCATCACCCGTTGGCTGGTGTAGTTTTCCGAAGCGATCAGCTCGATGTGGTGTTCCTGGCGTGCGTCTTCGGCGTTCATCGCTGCCAGCAAATCGTCGTCATAGCCTTTGATCTGGTCGTGCTTGGTGAACATGGTGAAGTCCTCTGTTGTTCTTGGATGTCTGACGTACACCCGAAGGAGCTGCCGAAGGCTGCGATCTTTTGATCTTGCTCTTGATACGGAAGATCAAAAGATCGCAGCCTTCGGCAGCTCCTACAGGGTTGTGTGTTTTTTCGAGACGGTGTTTTTAGGCGTCCTGGTAGTCGGCGATTGATGGGCAGGCGCAGATCAAATTGCGGTCGCCAAACACGTTGTCGACACGCCCTACAGGTGGCCAGTACTTGGCGTCGATCAGGGTTTCGATGGGGTAAACCGCTTGCTCACGGCTATACGGATGCGTCCACTCGCCCACGATTTCCGCCGCGGTATGCGGGGCGTTTTTCAGCGGGTTGTCGTCCTTGTCCAGCGTGCCGTTTTCCACTGCGCGGATTTCTTCGCGGATGCGGATCATGGCGTCGCAGAAGCGGTCCAGTTCTTCCTTGGATTCGCTTTCGGTCGGCTCGATCATCAGCGTGCCGGCCACCGGGAACGACATGGTCGGGGCGTGGAAGCCGAAGTCGATCAGGCGTTTGGCGACGTCATCGACGCTGATGCCGCTGCTGTCTTTCAGTGGGCGTAAATCGAGGATGCATTCGTGCGCGACCAGGCCGTTGCTGCCGGTGTAGAGCACTGGGTAATGTTCTTCGAGGCGACGGGAAATGTAGTTGGCATTCAGGATCGCCAGTTGCGAAGCACGCTTCAAACCGGCGCCGCCCATCATGCGGATGTACATCCAGGTGATCGGCAAAATGCTTGCGCTGCCGAACGGTGCGGCGCAGACCGCGCCTTCCTTGCGTTCCATCTGGGCGTGGCCCGGCAGGAACGGGGTCAAGTGCGATTTCACGCCAATCGGGCCAACGCCCGGGCCGCCACCGCCGTGGGGGATGCAGAAGGTTTTGTGCAGGTTCAAGTGCGAGACGTCGCCGCCGAACTTGCCCGGTGCGCAGAGGCCGACCATCGCGTTCATGTTGGCGCCGTCGATGTAGACCTGGCCGCCATGGTCATGAACGATGCCGCAGATTTCGCGGATGCCTTCTTCGAACACGCCGTGGGTCGACGGGTAAGTGATCATCAGCGCAGCGAGGTGTTCACGGTGTTCGATGGCCTTGGCGCGCAGGTCTTCGATGTCGACGTTGCCACGGGCATCGCACACGGTCACCACCACGCGCATGCCGGCCATGTTGGCGGTCGCCGGGTTGGTGCCGTGGGCCGAGGACGGGATCAGGCAGATGTCGCGACGATCTTCGCCACGGCTCTGGTGATAGGCGCGGATCGCCAGCAGGCCAGCGTATTCACCCTGGGAACCGGCGTTCGGTTGCAGCGAGATCGCGTCGTAACCGGTGGCGGCGCAGAGCATCGCCTCCAGTTCGTCGGTCAGTTGCTGATAGCCGGCGCTTTGCGCGGCCGGGGCGAATGGGTGCAGGGCACCGAATTCAGCCCAGGTCACCGGGATCATTTCGCTGGCGGCGTTGAGTTTCATGGTGCAGGAACCCAGCGGGATCATGGTGCGATCCAGTGCCAGGTCCTTGTCGGCGAGCTTGCGCAGGTAGCGCATCAGCTCGGTTTCCGAGTGGTAACGGTTGAACACCGGGTGGCTGAGGATCGGCGATTGGCGAACCAGTTCAGCTGGGATGGTGCTTTGAACGCTTGTAGCCAATGCCGCGAAATCTGGCAGCGCTTTGCCGTCAGCCAGCAGCGCCCACAAGGTTTCAACATCAGCTTGCGAAGTGGTTTCGTCGAGGGACAGGCCCAGACGTTCAGCATCGACCACACGCAGGTTGATCTGCTGGGCGCGAGCCTTGTCGTGCAGCTTGGCGGTGTTGGCGCCAGTGTTCAGCGTCAGCGTATCGAAGAAGTTTTCCTGCTCAACCGTGAGACCGAGTGCGCTCAAGCCTTTGGCCAGAATCGCCGTCAGGTGATGCACGCGGTTGGCGATCTGCGTCAGGCCTTTCGGGCCGTGATAAACGGCGTACATGCTGGCGATGTTGGCCAGCAAAACCTGCGCCGTGCAGATGTTGCTGGTGGCCTTCTCGCGGCGGATATGTTGCTCGCGGGTTTGCATCGCCAGGCGCAGGGCCGGCTTGCCGAAACGGTCCACCGAGACGCCGACCAAACGGCCCGGCATGTCGCGCTTGAACGCATCTTTCGTCGAGAAGTACGCCGCGTGCGGACCACCAAAACCCAGCGGCACGCCGAAGCGTTGTGCGCTGCCGATGGCCACGTCAGCGCCGAACTCGCCCGGCGGGGTCAGTACGGTCAGGGCCAGCAGGTCAGCGGCCACCGCGACCAAGGCATTGATGGCGTGGAAGCGTTCGGTCAGTTCGCGGTAATCGAACACGTCACCGTTGCTGGCCGGGTATTGCAGCAGCGCGCCGAAGTACGGCGTCACGTCGGTCAGTGTTTGCTCGTCGCCGACCACCACGTCGATGCCCAACGGCTCGGCACGGGTGCGCAGCACGTCGAGGGTTTGCGGGTGGCAATGCACGGAAGCGAAGAACGCATGGCTGCCTTTGTTCTTGCTCAGGCGTTTGCAGAAGGTCATCGCTTCGGCAGCGGCAGTGGCTTCGTCCAACAGCGAGGCGTTGGCAATCGGCAGGCCGGTCAGGTCGCTGATCAAGGTTTGGAAATTCAGCAGCGCTTCGAGACGAGCCTGGGAAATCTCCGGTTGGTACGGGGTGTAAGCCGTGTACCAGGCCGGATTTTCCAGCAGGTTGCGCAGGATCGGCGACGGCGTGTGGGTGCCGTAGTAACCCTGGCCGATGTAGGTCTTGAACAGCTGGTTTTTGCTGGCGATGGACTTGATCAACGCCAGGGCATCGGCTTCGCTCAGGCCATCTTCGAGGCCGAGCACGCTGGTGCCCTTGATGCTGTCCGGGATGACGCTGGCGCTCAGGGCTTCGAGGGAGTCGAAACCGAGGCTGTTGAGCATCGCTTGCTCGTCGCCGGAGCGCGGGCCGATGTGGCGAGCGATGAATTCGTTGCGGGTGTCGAGGCGCAGGGTCATACAGAAGTCCTCAAGCGTCTTCGTGGGTCAGGCGCTCGTAAGCGGCCTGGTCGAGCAGGGCGTCCATGGCGCTGGCGTCGCTGGGGCGCATGCGGAAAAACCAGCCTTCACCCAGCGCGTCTTCGTTGATCAATTCCGGGGAGCTTTCCAGCGTTGAATTGACCTCGACCACTTCACCGTCGAGCGGCATGTACACGCTGCTGGCGGCTTTCACCGACTCCAGCACAGCGACTTCATCGCCAGCGCCGAATGCACGCAACTCCGGCACCTGAACGAACACCACATCCCCCAGCGCCTGCTGGGCGTAAGCGGTGATGCCCACGGTGATCAGGCCATCGGCCTCAAGACGTAGCCATTCGTGATCGACGGTAAAACGCAATTCGCTCATATCAACTCCTCATTGTTCTGACTCATCCGCTGCTGGTGGCGGATGACGTTTACAGGCTCGTGTTGGTGACGAGCGTGGCTTGAGGGTTGATAGCAAGGGTGGTGCCAATGTTGGTTAGGCGTTGTAAATCAATGGGTTGAGAGGTTTTTAGTCGAATGGAGAGAGCGCGGCTGTATTGAAGTCAATACGGGAGTCGTGAGAGGAGGGCGTGAAGTCCGGGCCAGAGGCGTCGAGAAGGTATTGTCTTGAAATCGATACGGTGTATTGATTTTAATACGGCTATTCAGCCACAACGCAAATCCCTGTGGGAGCTGGCTTGCTCGCTCCCACATTTTGATCGAGCAAGGCTTACGGTTTGCCGGGAATCCCGTATTTACGCAACCGAACCGCAATTGCACTGTGAGAGGTTTGCAATCGCGCCGCCAGTAAACGACTGGACGGATAGCTGCGATAAAGCTGTTCCAACAGATCCTTTTCAAACCCTTCGACCGCATCTTCCAGACTGCCAACCTCGCCATCGTTTTTGCGCTCGACAGCGGTGCGGGCGATGTCCAGGTCGTCGATGTCCACCAACGGATTCTCACAAATGGCCGCCGCCCGAAAGATCACGTTTTGCAGTTGCCGCACATTGCCCGGCCAGCGGTTGCCGAGCAGCGCCGCAAAGGTGCCGGGGGCCAGTCGGCACGGTGGTCGTTGAATCTGCGCGCAGGCTTGCTGCATAAAGTGGTTGGCCATCAGCAGGATGTCGTGGCCGCGTTCACGCAGCGGCGGCACTTGCAGGTTGAGCACGTTGAGGCGGTAGAACAGGTCCTCGCGAAAACTGCCTTCGGCGACCATTTTTTCCAGGTCGCGGTGGGTGGCGCTGAGCACCCGCACGTTGACCCTGACCTCACGATCACCCCCGACCCGCCGGAAGCAGCCGTCGCTCAAAAACCGCAGCAGTTTCGCCTGCAAGTACGGCGACATTTCACCGACTTCATCGAGAAACACCGTGCCCTGATCGGCCAGTTCCAGCAGACCCAGTTTGCCGCCACGCTGGGCGCCGGTGAAGGCGCCGGCCGCATAGCCGAACAGCTCGCTCTCGGCCAGGCTCTCGGGCAATGCCGCGCAGTTCAACGCCAAAAACGGTGAGTCGTGACGGCTGCTGATGGCATGGCAGGCCCGCGCTACCAGCTCTTTGCCGGTGCCGGTTTCGCCCTGAATCAGCAGCGGCGCATCGAGGGTGGCCACCCGCTGGGCGCGGGCCTTGAGGGTGCGGATCGCCGGGGATTCGCCGAGCAAGGCATCGAAACCTTCGGCATGATCGTGGTGCAGCGCTGACAGGCGTTCGCCGATGCGGTTCGGTTGATACAGGGTCAGCAGGGCGCCAGCGTCGGTGATCGGCATTGCGTCCAGCAGCAAGGTCTGGCCACCGAGGCTGACTTCACGCATCGGCAAGCGGTAACCGTTTTCGATCAAGGTGCTTTGTAAATCCGCATCATCAAACAGCGCGGTCAGCGGCTCACCCGCCGGTTCACGGCCACAGAGTGAAATCAGCGCCGGGTTGGCCAGCAACACGTAGCCGCGCTCATCCACCGCCAACACCGGGTCGGTACTGGCCGCCAACAAAGCATCGAGTTGCAGGCGTCGGCGTTGCCCCGGAAGGATGTCGACCATCGTCACCGCTTGCACGCCCTGGACTCCGAGAAACGCCTCGCGCAATTCTTCCAGCACCTCGGCGCCGAGGGTCGGCGCATCGATGTAGACGTTCGGCGGGACCATCTCGACCGCGTCCAGGTTGAACCGGCGCCCACCGAGCAGGGCCAGCACTTCCTGGGTGATGCCGACGCGGTCGATGAAGGTGACGTGGATGCGCATGGAGTGCCTGCAAGGTTGGCGAACGAAATGAGTATGCCCGGCACATGCCGGGTCTGTCAGGTGCTGGTGGTTTTACGCGAACACGCCGCCAGGTCTTCAAGGAACGCCTGAAGGATCGGCGGCGGGGCGGTGCCGCGCCGGGTGATCACATCGAACGGCGACATCAAGCGCATGCTGGTCGGCGCCAGTTGGTGCATCTCGCCGGTCTTGATCCACTGGGCCGCAAAGTGCATCGGCAAAAAGCCCAGGTAAGCACCGGATATCAGCAAAATCGCCAGTGCTTCGATGTTGTCGACGGTGGCCGCCGCCTTGCTGACGCCCAGGTGTTCCAGGTCGTATTGCTGCATGTAGCCGCGCACGACGATCCGGCTCGCGCCAATTTCTTCGAGCAGTTCATCGCTCTCGGCCTGGCTGCCATACAGCGGATGCCGCCGCCCGCAGTACAAGCCCAAGGCTTCCTGATACAGCGGCGAGTGCAGCAGGCCAGGCACGTGGATCGGGAAGTGTCCGATGGCCAGGTGCAGTCGGCCGTCGAGCACGCGTTCCTCCAGTTCGGCGGGGGTGCCGACGTACACGTTCAGGTGCACGTCATGCCCCCGGGAGACGAAGCGTTGGGTGGTGCGCGGCAGCGGCGAGTCGGGGTCGGTAATCGTGGTGTCGATGATCCCCAGGTTGAGCTTGCCGCTGATGTGCTGCTTGAGCACGTCGGCGTCCATGCAGAAGTTTTCTACCGCCGAGAGCAGGCGCTGGGTCGCCTCATGAATCGCCACGCCTTGCTCGGTCAGGCGAAAGCCGCTGCGCCCGCGCTGGCAGAGTTTGACCCCCAGGCGAGTTTCCAGATGAGTCATTTGTTCGCTGATGGTCGACTGGCCGGCGTTCAGCGCCGCCTGCGCTGCGGAAAACCCGCCGCACCGAACAATCGTGGCAAACACCCTGAGCAGTTTCAGATCGACATCGTGCAGCTGAATCACCTTGGACCTCCCGCGTGTAGATGCATCGGTAATGCCGATATGAGTATCTGATGTTTGGCATTTTTTCCACGAAAACCTGCGCTCATAGTCATTTCAACAGCGGTCACCTTCCACCTCCGCTGAGTCGATAACAAGAATTGGAGAAGCCTGAAATGTCGAACAACGGTTATGAATCCGGTCGCCTGAACTTGCCGTTCGTAGGGCACTGTACGTTCGCCAAATCCCCGGTATGCACCGATTGGGACGCGCTGGATGCCGACGTGGCGATCCTCGGCGCACCCAATGACATGGGCACCCAATGGCGCTCCGGCGCACGCTTCGGACCACGGGGTATTCGTGAGGCATCGACGCTGTTTTCCTTCGGTCATGCCGGCGCCTACGACCACGAAGATGATGTCATGTACTTGACCGCGGCGGACGTGCGCATGGTTGACGTCGGTGATGCCGATATCGTCCACACCGACATGGTCACCAGTAACCAGAACACCGAATACGCCGTGCGCAAGATTCTCGATGCGGGCGTCATGCCGGTGGTGCTCGGCGGCGATCACTCGATCCACGCCCCGGTAATCAAGGCCTTCGAGGGGCGTGGCCCGATCCACATCATTCACTTCGATGCGCACCTGGATTTCGTCGACGAGCGGCACGGCGTTCGCTACGGCCACGGCAACCCGCTGCGCCGCGCTTCGGAAATGAACCACATCGTCGGCATGACCCAAATGGGCATCCGCAACGTATCGTCGTCCAATCGTGATGACTACGAAGCGGCCCACGCGGCGGGTTCGAAAATCCTTTCGGTGCGCGACGTCCGTCGCCTCGGTGTCGAAGGTGTACTGGCGCTGATCCCGCAGAACATCAACTACTACATCACCATCGACATCGACGGTTTCGACCCGTCCATTGCCCCTGGCACCGGTACGCCGAGCCATGGCGGCTTCCTCTACTACGAAGTGCTGGAAATCATCCAGGCCCTGGCCAAACGCAGCCAAGGCAACATCGTCGGCATGGACCTGGTGGAAGTGGCACCGGTTTATGACCCGACCGGCATGACCTCGATTCTGGCGGCGCAACTGCTGCTTAACAGCATTGGTTTCATCTTCCACGAGCGGGCTCAGGCGCGGCACGCGATGAGCGAATCCACCACGGCCACGGCGTGATTTGACCGCCGCACAGAGGGTATGAACATGGACACAATCGTTAAGCAATACCTGCAGAAATTCGGCGTCTCGGAAGCCACCCAAACCTTCCTCAGCAAAGTGCAGAAAATGTTCATCGGTGGCGCCTTTGTCGAGGCCAGCGACGGGCAGACGTCCGATGTGATCGAACCGTCGACCGAAGGCCTGATCACCCGCATTCCGATGGGCACCACCGAGGATCTGGACCGCGCTGTGCAAGCCGCCCGTGCCCAGTTCGACGGCGGCGCCTGGCGTCAGGCCAAACCGGCGGAACGCGAACGGCTGATGCAGCGGCTGGCGGATCTGATTGAACAAAACGCCGCTGAATTGGCAGAGATCGAATCCATCGACATGGGCAAGTCCGTGGCGTTTGCCAAGGATGTCGATATTCAGGGCACGGTCGACACCCTGCGCTACTTCGCCGGTTGGGCGACGAAAATCCACGGCCGCACCGTCGAGCCTTCGCTGCCGGGCAACTACCTGGCCTATACCCGCAAGGAAGCGGTGGGCGTGGTCGGCGCCATCGTGCCGTGGAATTTTCCACTGCAAACCATGGCCTGGAAGCTCGGCGCGGCACTGGCGACCGGTTGCACCGTGGTGGTCAAACCCGCCGAACTGACCTCGCTGTCGGCCTTGCGCTTCGCCGAACTGGTGCAAGAAGCCGGGATTCCGGACGGCGTGATCAACATCGTCACCGGGCGCGGCAGTGTGGTTGGCGCGGCAATGGCGACGCACCCTGGTATCGACAAACTGACCTTCACCGGTTCGACGCCGGTCGGTCGTACCGTCGGCCGCGCGGCGCTGGATGAAATGAAGCGACTAACCCTCGAACTGGGAGGAAAATCGCCGGTAATCGTCCTCGCCGATGCCGACGTGCCGGCCGCCGCCCAAGCGATTGCCAATGGCGTGTTCTTTAACTCCGGCCAGGTGTGCGATGCCGGTACGCGGGCCTATATTCATCGCAGTGTCTACGACGAATTCCTCCGCGAACTGATCGCCTATACCCGCACCTTGAAGATGGCACCGGGGCTGGATCCAGATTGCTTTATCAGCCCGTTGGTCTCGGCGTTGCAAAAGGCCCGCGTGACGGAATACATCGAAACCGGCAAACAGGAAGGCGCCGAACTGGTCTACGGCGGCCAGCCGGTCGAAGGGCCTGGGTTCTTCGTCGAACCGACGATTTTTGCCCATTGCCGCAACGACATGCGCATCGTTCAGGAAGAGATTTTTGGCCCGGTGCTGGTGACCGCGCCGTTCGACGATGAAGAGGAGGCGTTGGCCCTGGCCAATGACTCGCCGTACGGCCTGGCGGCCGCGCTGTATTCCAATGACCTTGGAAAAGTGCATAGCCTGATCCCGCGATTGCGCGCCGGCTCGGTCTACGTCAACGCCCACGGCACCCTCGACCCGTCGATGCCGTTCGGTGGTTACAAGCAGTCTGGATTCGGCAAGGACCTGGGTGCGGAGCAGCTCGAATACTTGCTCGAAACCAAGGCCGTGTGGATCACGCTGCCCTGAGTCATTGTTGACTCAAACCCTGTGGGAGCGGGCTTGCTCGCGAAGAGGTCGGCACATCCAGCATGGATGTCGGCTGATACACCGCTTTCGCGAGCAAGCCCGCTCCCACAGAGGCGTTCCCCCGTAAGGATGCGGTTATTTCGTCATGATCTTCCAACAATAAGAGTACGTCATGAACACTAACGCCAAGTCCGCCCCGAGCGTGTCGGTCCTCGATGACAAACCCGTCGTCGAAAGCCATTCGATTGATTTCATCCCGGAGAACGAGCGCACCGACAAGCTGTCGAGCCAGGGCCCGTTCTGGTTTCTCGGCAACTTCACCTTCTTCACCATGACCATTGGCTTCGTCGGCCCAAGCGTCGGTCTGACCGCTTTGTGGACCACGCTCGCTGGCACGCTGGGCATCATGTTCGGCACGCTGTTCATGGCGTTTCACGGTTCGCAAGGCCCACACCTCGGGCTGCCGCAAATGATCCAGTCGCGGGCGCAGTTCGGTTATCGCGGTGTGATTTTGGTGTTGCTGGCGACGCTGTTTGTGTTCGCCGGGTTCAACATCGTCAACCTGGTGTTGATGATGCAAGGGCTGCACACGCTGTTTGGCTTCAACCCCGCCGTGATCGCTGTGGCAGTGACGATACCGGCGGCGGTCCTGGCGATCCTCGGCCATGACTGGATGCACCGCAGCTTCAAATGGGCGTTGTACCTGTCGCTGCCGCTATACGGCTTGGTGACGTTGGCCGTGATTATGGGCTGGGTGCCCGATGCCGCGATGCCGGTACTGGCCCCCGGTGAAGTCGCCCCGGCGCCATTGGGTTTCAACTGGACCGGTTTCATCGCTCAGTTCGCGGCGGCCGCCAGCTACAACATCGCCTATGCCCCGTATGTGTCCGACTACTCGCGTTATCTGCCAAAAAACACCTCCAGCGGGAAGCTGATCGCGGTGGTCTTCCTCGGCGCTTCGTTGTCCGGTGCGTGGATGATTTCCGTCGGTGGCTGGCTGGCCGATCACCTGCATTCCACTGACGTACTGGTGGCGCTCGGGCAAGTCGGCAACACCGTCTCGCCACTGATGGGCACGGCGGTGGTGGTGGTCACGATCCTGGCGTTCCTGCCGGTCATTGCGATGAACATCTACAGCGCGAAACTGACCACGCTGACCTGCGTCGACTCCATCAAACACATCGAACCGACCCGCAAGGCGCGGATTCTGGCGATTGGTTTTGTGATCCTGCTGCAACTGGGCGTGGCCCTGAGCATCCAGAGTTCCGGCAAAGGTTTGTCGGTGCTGGGGATCTACCTGGTGGTGATGCTGTACTTCCTGGTGCCCTGGACCTCGGTCAACCTCACTGACTACTTTTTCGTGCGCAAGGGTCGCTACGCCATCCCGCACTTCTTCATGCCCCACGGCAATATCTACGGCAGCTGGGGCCTGCGCGGTATCGCCGCGTATGCCATCGGCTTCATCTCGATGATCCCGTTTTTCTACATCTACGACGGCGTCGAACAGCGCGAAGTCTACGTCGGCCCGCTCGCCAGAGCGCTCGGCAGCATCGACATCGCCTGGCTGGTCGGGCTGATCGTCTCCGGGTTGGTCTACTACTGGTTCAGCCGCTCGATTGACCTCAAGCGCGAAGAAGCGGTGATCCAGCAGATCGAGAAAACCTGCCCGCAATACACCACCGGCGACACGCTGACCAAACACTCGTCACCGGTCTTCAACGAATCGACGGTCGGGAGATAACCATGACTACCCCAAAATACGACTACATCATTATCGGCGCCGGCTCGGCAGGTTGTGTGTTGGCCAGCCGCTTGAGCGAAGACCCGGCCACCTCGGTGCTGGTGCTGGAATTCGGCGGCAGTGATCGCAGTGTGGTGATCCAGATGCCGAGCGCGTTTTCGATCCCGATGAACACCAAGAAGTATAACTGGCGCTACGAAACCGAGCCCGAGCCTTACCTCAACGGACGCCGTATTCACTGCCCGCGCGGCAAGGTGCTGGGGGGCTCATCGTCGATCAATGGCCTGGTCTACATCCGTGGTCACGCCTGTGACTTTGATGAATGGGAGTCGCTCGGTGCCAAGGATTGGGGCTACCGCAATTGCCTGCCGTACTTCAAACGGGCAGAGCACTACGAAGGTGACGGCGACAACTACCGGGGTAAAACCGGGCCGCTGCACACCACCAACGGCAACCACATGAAAAACCCGCTTTACGGCGCTTGGGTCGAGGCTGGAGCCGAAGCGGGCTACATCAAGACCGATGACTGCAACGGCTTTATGCAGGAAGGCTTCGGCGCGATGCACATGACGGTCAAGAATGGCGTGCGTTGCTCCACGGCCAACGCCTATTTGCGCCCGGCCATGAACCGCCCGAACCTGACGGTGGTCACCAAGGCGATGACCCGTCACGTCATCCTCAAAGGCAAGCGCGCCGTGGGGATCGCCTACGACCACGACGGCCAGACCCATGAGGTGTATTGCAACCGCGAGGTGCTGATTTCCGCCGGGCCGATCGGCTCGCCGCACCTGCTGCAACGCTCCGGCATCGGCCCGGCGGAAGTGTTGCGCAAGGCCGGGGTCGAGGTCCGGCATGACCTGCCGGGCGTCGGTGAAAACCTGCAGGATCACGCCGAGGTCTACATCCAGTTTGGCTGTAAGGAACCGGTGACGCTGAACAGCAAAATGGATCCGCTGAGCAAACTGCTGATCGGCCTGCGCTGGTTGCTGTTCAAGGACGGACTCGGCGCTACCAACCATTTCGAGGCCGGCGGTTTTATTCGCTCCGAGAAGGGTTTGCGCTGGCCGGACATTCAATTCCACTTTCTGCCGGCGGCGATGCGCTACGACGGCAACAAACCGATCAAGGGCCATGGCTTCATGGTGCTCACCGGGCCGAACAAACCGAAAAGTCGCGGCTATGTACGCATCCGCTCGGCCGACCCTTACGAGCATCCGCTGATCCAGTTCAACTACCTGCAAAGCGAGCAGGACCGGGAAGGTTTCCGCCGCTGCATCCGCCTGACCCGGGAGATCATCGGCCAACCGGCGATGGACCGCTTCCGTGACGGCGAGATCGCGCCAGGGCCGTTGGTGAATAGCGATGAGGAGATCGATGCGTTCGTGCGGGAAAACCTCGAGAGCACCTACCATCCGTGCGGTTCATGTCGCATGGGTGAGGACGACGGGGCGGTGGTGGACTCGGAACTGCGGGTGCATGGCATCGCCGGGTTGCGGGTGATTGACTCGTCGGTGTTCCCGACTGAGCCAAATGGCAACCTCAATGCGCCGACCATTATGCTGGCCGAACGGGCTTCGGATCTGGTTCGCGGACGCAAGATGCTGCCGGCGTCGGAAGCGGCGGTGGGGCGTGTTGAGGATTGGGAGACCAGTCAGCGGACCTCGTTGCCGGCGCGGAACGTCAGGGTGTGATTTAACTCAGGCTCACTTGAGAACACTGTCCTTGAGGAGAAAGAAGCTTACTTGTGGCGAGGGAGCTTGCTCCCGCTGGACTGCGCAGCAGGCCCCAGCTTTTTGGATAGAGCGGGGCCGCTTCGCAGCCCAGCGGGAGCTAGCTCCCTCGCCACAGGTTCGGTGTCAGGCTTGATTGACGGGTATCAGCGTTCTGGAAGATCCCAGCTTTCACGCAGCTGCGCATATTCTGACTCCGGCAACTGAACCAGCAACGGCTCCTGCCGCGGGTCGAGCCAACTGAACAACTTCGCAATATTAGCCGGGTCCATGGCCGTACACCCCAACGTCGGCGAAGTCGGCCCACGCCAGATATGGAAGAAAATGCACGACCCTGCACCAACAGACGCTGGCGTGTTGTGCTCGATGAAGATCCCATTTCGGTACATGTCATCGTCGCGGCGCATCTGTTCGGAGCTGTTCCAGTCCTTGCTTACCGTCGCGCCGTCGACCAGTTGGTTGTAGCGTTTGGATTGGCTGTCATCCACGCATTCCTCGGTCGAGGTCAGCGCCAGGTAGGGCAATTTGGTGTCCGCCGAGTTGGCGTAGCCAAACGCTGTGCCCAGTTTGAAAATCCCCGCCGGGGCTTTGCCATCGCCTTCACGCTTGACCGGCCCCTCGCGTTGGTCGACGACGGTCAGTCCCTTGCCCCAGGCCAGTCCACTTTTACCGACCACCACCGCAAACGGCTCGCCGTATTTTTCAAAGGTTGGCCCATGGCGTTCATAGCGCTGGGCGCTGCCCTGAATGTCGGTCCAGTTTTTGGTAGTGACGATAATCAATTGGTTGCTGGTACTCAGTGCCAGCGGGGTAATCGGGAAATCCATCACCTGCTTCAACGCCGGATTGCCGGTGTAGGTGAAGTGCCACCATTCTTTCGAATAACCGACAAACCCTTCTTTCTCCAGCGCGCTGGTGAGTCGCTGGCGATTGGCTTTGGCGGTCGCGTTGATTGCCGTGCTGTCGGTGTGTGCCGGCTCATCGAAGCAATCGAAGCCAGTGCCCATGTCCAGCGCACCGTCCGCAAAGCGCTGGTCATAAGGCGCGGTGCAATCGACTTGCCTGGCCGACGGCGTCCAGGTGGCGGCGGGCAGGGCGGTTGGGCCGGTCAGCGTCAGGTCAACGGTGCTGCCCTTGGAATGATTCGACACCCGCGCCACGTAGCCCAGGTGCCAGAAGTCTTGCTTGTCCACGCGCGGATAGAATTCGGCTTTGGTCGGATCACCCGGCACTTTGGCGAAATTGCCCATATCGGCGACCGCGCGAGCAGGGCGATAGCAGTCGAAAACCTTCAACCCGTAGCCTTGGGAATGCAGTGCGGTTTGAACCCGGGCGAGGGCTTTGGCCGCATCCACCGACAGCAGGCATTCAGGCGCCTCGTAACCGTCGAGCGGGTGGCCGGTGAAGTTGTGGGCCGTGGCGTAGCGGATGTCTTGCTCGATGCTGGGGGCGATTGTGCGCAGATAAACCATGTGCTCGGGCCGTGGTTCGGCGTTGGCCATGCCCGGCACGACAAGGCACAGGGTCGCCAGGATTTTGCTCAGCGCGGGCATGGGATGCCTCCATAAAGAGTCCATATTCAGCGGATCGCACCTCGGATATCGGCCAGGATCCGCGCCGCATCTCGCGCCGGCGGTAAACCGAATACGAGAGCATAGTCGCGACTGAACTGGGTGGCGCTTTCATAGCCGACATCGAAGGCTGTGCTGGTGACGCTTTTAGCGTTGGCCACCAACAGCGTCCGGGCCTGTAGCAGTCGAACGCGCTTTTGATACTGCAAGGGGCTGAAGTTGGTTACGGCCTTGAAGTGCCGATGGAAGGCCGACACGCTCATCGCCGCTTTCTGCGCCAACGCCTCCACCCGTAGCGGCTCGGCAAAGTCGCGGCGGATCCACTGGATGGCCAGACTCACCCGCGCTATTGCCGAATCGGGCGCGGCGATTTCCCGCAGCATCCCGCCGTGGGGGCCCTGCAACACCCGATAGAGAATCTCCCGCTCGTAGACTGGGCTCAACGCCGCAATATCCGTCGGCCGATCCATCAATCGCAGCATCCGTACCCAGGCGTCCATCAGCTCGGGTGTGACTGCAGCGACCGAGAAACCGGCTTCCTGTTCATGGCGCCCGGCCGCCGGGGGAAGGTCCGCCAGCAGATTCGCCACCACCGCAGGGTCGAGCGTCAGGCTGACGGCCAGGTAAGGCTCGCCGGTCGCGGCCGGATGCACCTGGCCCACCGCCGGCAGTTCGATGGACATGACGAAGTACGTCGCCGGGTCATAGCGCAGCGTGCGGTCGCCAACGGTCATCGATTTACTGCCCGTCAGTATCAGGTTGATCATCGGCTCGTAGACCGCGGCCAGCAGGTGTTCCGGGATTGCGCCCTGAACCATTGCCACCCGTGGGATGCCGGTCTCGGTACGGCGGTTTTCCGCTCTGGCAGCGAGGGTTCTAAGTTCATTCAGCTGATTGTTCATGGGGAGACATCTGATCCCATGACCACCCACGGCGCAAGCAAAAAGCAGAAACAGGCAGGTTTCGAGTAGGAATGGCTGCGCTCGCCGGCAGGTCTATCGCTACCGTGGTGGCTTACCTCATTCACAACGGAGCAAACATATGAACGTCATCCTGATCACCGGCGGTAGTCGCGGCATCGGCGCCGCCACCGCCCAGTTATGTGCCCGGCACGGCATGGGCGTCATCCTGACCTACAACAGCAACCGCCAGGCGGCCGAGTCGGTCGTGGCGCTTATTAACGCTGAAGGCGGCAAGGCCGTGGCGTTGGAACTGGACGTAGGGGATGTCGGCTCGTTTGGTGTGTTTGTCGAGGCGGTACGGCGTGCGCTGCAATCGACCTGGCAGAAGGCGACCCTGAAAGGCTTGGTCAACAACGCCGGACATGGCCTGTTCAACCCGATCGAGACGGTCACTGAGGCGCAGTTCGACAGCCTGATGGGCGTCCACCTCAAAGGCCCGTTCTTCCTGACCCAGGCCCTGTTGCCGCTGATGGAGGAGGGCGCGGGCATCGTCAACCTGACCAGCGCGACCACCCGCGTGGCCACTGCCGGCGTAGCCCCGTACGCCGCGTTCAAGGGTGGCCTGGAAGTGCTGACCCGCTACATGGCCAAGGAATTCGGTGAGCGGCGTATCCGCGCCAATGCCGTCTCACCCGGCGCGATCCGCACGGAATTGGGTGGTGGCCTGAACGATGAATTCGAAGCATTGCTCGCTTCGCAAACCGCCCTCGGTCGCGTCGGCGAACCGGCCGATGTCGCGCGGGTCATCGCCATGCTGTTGTCCGAGGACAGTGGCTGGATCAACGGGCAGAACATCGAGGTTGCTGGCGGTTATATCATCTGAAGGCGCTCAGCCTTATACACCAGGCTCTGCGGTTGCCCCGGTACATCATCCAGCTCACCGAAGGGTTGCATGCCGATTTTTTCCAGCACACCGATGGAGGCCGAGTGGGCAGGCCTGACCAACGCATAAACCTGTTCGACCTCCAGGTCAGTAAAGGCGAATTCGAGCGCTGCGCAGCCCAACTCCGTCGCATAGCCCTTGCCCCACGCGGCGGCATCAAACCGATAGCCCAGGTTCAGTCGCTCAACGTTGAGGTAGTTGTACAACGCAATGCCGCCGAAACCGATCACCTGCTCCGGTGCTCCACTGGTTGAAATCGCCCATTGGCCGTAGCCGTTTTTACCCCAGTGATGGAGCCAGCCTTGCAGCAACACTTCGGCCTGACGAGCGTCGGCCAGCGGCCCTGCCGGGTTGAACTGATTCGTCGCCGGGTCGCCGTAGATCTCAAACAGGCGAGCCAGATCTTCGGTTTTTGGCGGCCTCAAGATCAATCGCGCGGTGGTTTTGTGCATGGTCCGGTCAGTCCTTGTCGGAGCGGCATTATTTTTTCGGGGTTTTACCGCTGGTAGGGATGTGCAGGTAAGCCATCACGCTTTCGGTCAGTTCGGTCGCCAGTTTCACAGCTTCTTTATTGCGCGCCATCACGCCCGCGACCAAGCCTTCAATCAACGCGAGCACGGCGATGTTGGAACTGGTCAACACGGGGTGGTCGGCGGGGGCAAACAGCGTGTGTTCGGCGATGCTGGTGAGCGGCGAGGCGGGGGAGTCGGTGATCGCCAGTACCGAGGCGCCACGTTCGTTGGCGAAGCGCGCGAGTTGCAGGGTGTCGAGGGAATAGCGCGGCAGCGAGATCGCCAGCAACACGTCCTGATCGGTGATCGCCGCCAGTCGGTACGCGGCGTTTTCGTTACCACCTTCCATGCTGATCGCGGTGGCGTCGGCACAGAACGGCATCAGGGTCGAGGCGGCGAGGCCGGCGAAGTAGACGCTGTTGCCAAAGCCGAGGATGTAGATTTTGCGCGCGGTGGTCAGTCGGGTGACGAACGCTTCGAAGGTGTCGGCATGATTGTTGGTCGCCGCCGTGGCGAGGTTGCTGCTGGCGCTCTGGATTTGCTCATGCAGGCCAAACGCGCCACCGGGCCGATGAGCCAGTTCGTTGCGCAGTTTGTCGACTGGCGAGACCATCTGCTGCAACGTTGCGACCAGTTCGGCCTTCATCCCGGTGTAACCGCCCAGGTCCATGGCCTTGGCCAAGCGGTTGACGGCCGCGGGTGAAGTCGACGTCTCGTGCGCCATCTCTTCGATGGTCAGCGTTGCCGCCCGCAATGGGTGACGCAGGATAAAATCTGCGACCTTGCGCAGCGACGGCGGCAAATCGGCAACGATTTCCGCCAGTTTGCGCATGACCGGCGCGGCATAGACCGTGGTGTTTTTCGATGAAGTCGGCATGTGCGGCTCAACAGATCCTGAGGGCATAAGGTTGGCTGGAGTGTATCCGAAGCCAACCGTCGGTGCGCAGCGCGGGTTTGACCGACTATTTCAAACTGCCGGACAGAAATTGCTGGAGGCGCTCGGACTGCGGATTGACCAGCACCTCACGCGGGTCTCCACGCTCTTCGACCTGGCCCTTGTGCAGGAACACCAATTGGTTCGAGACCTCGCGGGCGAAGCCCATTTCGTGGGTCACGACCACCATGGTCCGGCCTTCGAGGGCCAGGTCCTGCATGACTTTGAGCACTTCGCCGACCAGTTCCGGGTCGAGGGCCGAGGTCGGTTCGTCGAACAGCATCACTTCCGGCTCCATCGCCAGCGCGCGGGCAATCGCCACCCGCTGCTGCTCGCCACCGGACATGTGTGCCGGCCAGGCGTCCATACGATGGGCCACGCCGACTTTGTTCAGGTAATGCTCGGCCTTTTCCCGTGCCTCTTTCTTGTTGATGCCCAGCACGTGAACCGGGGCTTCCATGACATTTTCCAGCGCACTCATGTGCGACCAGAGGTTGAAATGCTGGAACACCATCGACAGTCGCGAACGCATGCGTTGTAACTGCTTGGGTTCGGCAGCCTTGAGCCCGCCGAGTTTGTTGCTCACCAGTTTCAGTTGTTCGCCGTTGAGCACGATGTTGCCGGCGTTGGGCTGCTCCAGCAGGTTGATGCAGCGCAAAAAGGTGCTTTTGCCGGAACCGCTGGAGCCGATGATGCTGATCACATCGCCGGCCTTCGCTTCCAGGGACACACCCTTCAGTACTTCGTGTGAGCCGTAGCTTTTGTGCAGGTTCTGGATTTCAAGTTTGTACATGTTGTTCACTCTTCTGGAGTCAGTCGCTGAGCAAGCGACCCTGGCGAATAAGGCGGGAGCCGGCGACTTTGGCTAGCCACAAACCGGGTTGGGCAAAACGCAGGCGTTCGCGGGCATAGAGGATGCCGTCGGTGCTGGCGCGCACGATGCTGTGGCGGTCGGTCAGCGGATCCAGCACTTCGAACAGTGGATCGCCGACCCTGACCCGGGCGCCCAGCGGTTGCAGGAAACTCACCACGCCGGGGTGCGGCGCATAGGCGTATTGCGCGCCGGCGAAAGGCGTTGCTTCGCAGCCGCTCGGTGGCGCGTCCGGCCAGTCGCCGCTGATCAAGCCTTGTTCGGCGAGGTAACCGAGAATGGCTTCGGCGCTGTCGACACATTGCTCGCGTTCGGTGTCGGCCATGCCGCGCAACTCGATGGTGGTGGCCACGCAGGCCAGCGGAATAGCGGCTTCAGGAAACAGTTCGGCCAACCGCAGCCAAGGAATCGCACAGGCTTCATCGAAGGCGCTGCCGCCGGCATCTTCGGCCAGCAGAGCGGCGCCGGCACCGAGTCGAGCGGCCAACGAGCGCAGGCGCGGCCAGTTTTGCGGCATGGCGTAAAGCAACATGATCGACTCGAAATCGCAGTGCAGGTCCAGCACCACATCGGCGTCGCAGGCATGTTGTAGCAACAGCCGGCGCAGGCCATCGAGTTCCGATGTCGCGGGCGGCATGTCGGCGAGGACATCGAGCATGGCGCGGCGGATCAGCACGGTGTTGAGGTCGGCATCGTCGCTCAGTTGATCTTTCACCAGCGCTGCCACGGCTTCCACCAGTTCCGGGAAGTCGCGGTTGAAGTTCTTGCCGCTGTTGAACTCGAAGCGCCCCTGATGGGTGGCCTGGAACATCTGGGCGATGCCGATGGGATTAGCCATCGGCACCAGCTCGATGGTCCCGTTCAGCCGACCTTGTTCTTCCAGCACCCGCAGGCGTCGCTTGAGTTCAACCGCCACGCGCATTCCCGGCAGCTCGTCGGCATGCAGGGAAGCCTGGATGTAAGCCTTGCGCGGCCCGCTGCCAAAGCGAAACAGCGACAGACGCCGTTCAGTGCCCGATGCACTCCACGGCAACAAGTATTCAATGTGCTCCATAAATGCTCCTTAGTGCTTGCGCGGTGCCAGATACGCCAGCCAGCGGCGCTCGGCCAGCTTGAACAGACGCACCAGAATGAAGGTCAGGGCCAGGTAGATCAGGCCGGCGGTGATGAACGCCTCGAACGGCAGGTAGAACCGCGAACTGACTGTTCGCGCCGCGCCGGTGATGTCCACCAGGGTGACAATCGACGCCAGGCTGGTGGTTTGCAGCATCATCAGCACTTCGTTGCTGTACTGCGGCAGCGCCCGGCGCAAGGCCGATGGCAGCAGAATCCGTCGGTACAGGGTGAAGCGCGACATGCCCATGGCTTTGGCCGCTTCGATCTCGCCGTGGGCCGTGGACTTCAAGCTGCCGGCCAACAGTTCCGCGCTGTAGGCACTGGTGTTGATCGCAAAGGCCAGGCAAGCGCAAAAGGTCGCGCTGGACAGGTACGGCCACAGCGCGCTTTCACGCACGGCGGCGAACTGCGCCAGGCCGTAATAGATCAGGAACAATTGCACCAGCATCGGCGTGCCGCGAATCACGTAGGTGTAGAGCCAGGCCGGGAAGCTGAGCAGCGGTGAGCGGGACACACGCATCAGTGCCAACGGGATCGCCAGCATCAGGCCAAACGCCAGGGAAATCAGCAGCACTTTGAGGGTCAACAAGGCGCCGTTGAAATACAGCGGCAGGTTTTCCCAGATCAGGTTGTAGTCGAGCATCAAAGGTTGCTCCCAATCACAGTTCGGCGGCTTTGATGCCGACCGAGTAGTGTTTTTCCAGATAGCGCAGCACCAGCAACGACACGCTGGTGAGCATCAGGTACAGCGCCGCCACCGCGAGGAAAAACGTAAACGGCTCGTGGGTCGCGTCCGCCGCGTTCTTGGCTTTGAACATCATGTCTTGCAGGCCGATTACCGAGATCAATGCGGTGGATTTGGTCAGCACCAGCCAGTTATTGGTGAAGCCCGGAATGGCGAAGCGGATCATCTGCGGCACCAGAATCCGCCAGAACACTTGCGCGCCACTCATGCCATACGCCGCGCCAGCCTCGGCCTGGCCTTTGGGGATCGCCATGAACGCACCGCGAAAAGTCTCCGAGAGATAGGCACCAAAAATGAAGCCCATGGTGCAGACGCCGGCAATGAACGGGTTGATGTCGATGTAGTGGGTGTAACCGAACGCGAGGGCGAGGCGGTTCACCAGGTCCTGGCCGCCGTAGAAGATCAGCAGGATCAGCACCAGGTCAGGAATACCGCGAATCAGGGTGGTGTAACTTTCGCCGAGCATCGCCAGCCATTTGAGCGGCGACAAGCGAAACGCTGCACCGATCAGGCCGAGGGCAATCGCCATGGCCATGGAGGTCAGGGCCAGGTTGATGGTCAGCCAGGCGCCATCGAGAATGCTCGATCCGTAGCCGTGAAGCATGATGAAGTTCCTCAAGCGAGCGCCGAATGGCGCGCGACACAAACCCGGCGCAGCGCCTTTAGCGGGGCGACGCCAGGGTCACAGGTAAGGGCTTATTCGCCGTAGATATCGAACGCGAAGTACTTGGCCATCACTTGCTGGTACTTGCCGTTGGCACGGATCGCATCAATCGCGGTGTTGAGGCGCGCGACGGTCACACTGTCGCCTTTGCGCACCGCAATCCCGGCGCCGCGACCGAAGTATTTCGGGTCGCTGATGTCCGGCCCAACCAGGGCGAAACCGCTGCCTGCCGGGGTTTTGATAAAGCTTTCGTTGGTGTTGACGATGTCGGCGAGGGTGGCGTCCAGACGACCCGAGGCGAGGTCGAGGAAGGCTTCGTTTTGTGAGCCGTAACGCACCACGTCGACCCCGGCTTTTTCAAGCTGCTCGGTGGCGAAACGGTCGTAAGTCGAGGAGCGTTGCACGCCGACTTTCTTGCCCTTGAGATCCACCAGAGGGTCGTTGATCACATTGCCGGCCTTCATCGCGAACTTGCCCGGCGTGTGGTAGTACTTTTTGCTGAAGTCGACCGACTTCATCCGGTCTTCAGTGATCGACATCGACGACAACACGGCATCGATCTTGCGCACTTTGAGCGACGGGATCATGCCGTCGAATTCCTGGATCACCCACTCACATTTGACCTTCATTTCTTCGCACAGCGCGTTGCCGATGTCGTAGTCGAAACCACTGACGTTGCCCTCCGGCGTTTTGTAGGAGAAGGGCGGGTAAGCGGCTTCGATACCGATGCGCAGGCTGTCGTCGTCGGCGTGAGCCAAAAAGCTGAAAGCGCACAGTGCCAGGGCACCTAGAAGTTCTGTCTTGTTCATATTGTTGACTCCTTGGAGGGGGCGTTGGGTGGTGCAGGTGCGAGCCGTCCGGTTGGCGCGGTGGAGCAGTCCTGATGATTTTGTGGGGCTATAAATGACACGTATTATTTCATTAATCAATAGTGTGAAAATAAACGTGTCAGATTGAGGCGTGAAAAATCCCGGGCATGCCGGGATTTTGGGTTCTGCTGTTTGTTCGGAACTGCTTTCCAGAGCGGTTCGCGTGAGTTGGTACCGTCGGTCAGGATCAGGTGCTGGTATTACGCGTCACCAACCGCAACGCACTCGCGACACTGCCAACCGCAGCAAACCCTGCGCCGATGCTCAGCGCCAGCACCGGGCCGTGGGTGCCGGATATCCCGAAGCTCAAGGCGACCAACGCGGCACCGGTCGCCTGGCCGATCAGTCGGGCGATGGCAATGGTGCCGCTGGCACCGCTGGAGCGGTCCCGAGGTGCGCTGGTCATCAGGGCTTTCTGGTTCGGGGCCTGGAAGAAACCGAAACCGATGCCGCAAATGATCATGCGGACCACGATCTCGATTGCGCCGGGATCACTCGGCATTAAGGCCAGGGACACCATGCCGGCGCTGAGAATGGCCAGCCCGATCCCGCCGAGCAGGCCGGGCGGGTAGGTGTCGGACAGACGCCCGGCCACCGGCGCGATAAGCGCCACGACGATGGACCACGGGGTCATCAAGAATCCGGTCTGGATCGGGTCGCGGCCCAGGGTTGTTTCGAAGAAGAAGGGCAGCGAGACGAAGGCCAAGCCTTGAGTGGCGAAGGAACAGAACGCGGTTAGCGCCGATAAGGCGAACATCGGGCGCTTGAGCAAATCCAGCGGGAACATCGGCGCCGGACGCCCGGATTCTCGGCGCAACATCAAGGCCCCGGCAACCAGGAATACCATGAGGGCGATCAACACGCTGTTCATTGAGCCCAACTGCGCGGCCTGGCTCAACGCGAAGATCAACGCACCGAAGGTGATGGCATTGAGCACGGCTGTTGGCCGGTCAAAGACCTGGGCTTTGAGTGTGCTGGTCGGCAAGGAACTCCAGGCGAAGGTCAGGGCAAACAGGCCCAGTGGCAGATTGATCAAAAACAGCCACGGCCAGTTGGCGACCGACAACACCAGCGAGGCGATGGTCGGGCCGGCGGCGAAGCAGGTGCCGACCACTAATGCGTTTAAACCGAGGCCGCGACCGAGGCGTTCCGGGGGAAAGATCAAGCCGATCAGCGCGGCATTCACGCTCATGATCGCACTGGCGCCGACGCCTTGGAGGACTCGGGCGATGGTCAGGGTCGGCAGCGACCAGGCGAGCGCGCACAACGCCGAAGCCACCACGAACAGGATGATGCCACCGAGGAACACCTTGCGGTGCCCGATGATCCCGCCCAGCGAGGCGAACGGCAGTAGGGTGGCCACGGCCGCCAGTTGGTAGGCGTTGATGATCCACACCGACGCGGCGGGCGACGCGTGTAAATCGGCGGCAATGGTCGGCAGCGCGGTGTTGGCGATGGCGGTGTCGAGTACCGCGAGGGCAATCGACACCAGAATCGCCACCAACCCACGGAGTTCACGG
This sequence comes from Pseudomonas sp. ASL4, assembly GCF_056680395.1. Taxonomy (NCBI): domain Bacteria; kingdom Pseudomonadati; phylum Pseudomonadota; class Gammaproteobacteria; order Pseudomonadales; family Pseudomonadaceae; genus Pseudomonas; species Pseudomonas sp. ASL4. Next base: position 3,455,436 of record NZ_CM155280.1, read on the forward strand.
GAGGTGAGTTTGCCGGGAGTGGCGGCTGGCAGATTCGAGGCTGGCTGAGTCATGAGTTTTGACTGGCCAAGCCGGGAAGGACCACGCCCAACTGTTGATTGATCATTTTCCCGACTCCCCGTGTGCAGGCGCTGCGCAAGGCCCTCACTCTACCTAAATCCATTGCGCTTCTGTAGACGGCTGTTGCGTCATTTTGCCCCGAACAACATCGTCCAGTAGACGCCCTCGCTGCTGCGCGTATCGGTGGCAAAGGCTGCGCCGACCTGGGTGAACATCGGGTTCATCAAGTTGGCGCAGTGGCCGGGGCTGGCTAGCCAACCGGCCATCGCCTTGCTCGGTGAGCCCTGGCCGGCGGCGATGTTCTCGCCGATTTGCCGGCCACGGTAGCCAGCGGCCCTGGCGCGGTCTGCCGGCATATCACCGTCGGGGTCCTGGTGTGCGAAGTAATTGCCGTAGGCCATGGCTTTGCTGTGGCCCTGCGCGGCGGCGCCCAACGCGGCATTCCAGCTCAGCGGCCGGGCGGCGGCAAAACGCTGGCGACCACACATCCGCGGCCTGGCCCGTGCGGCGTTGACCTCGGTCAGCAAGGTCTTGCTCGCGGCTCGCGGGTCGCCCATGCGACTGTCGAGCAACGGCTGCGCCAGCACCACTTGCCACTCGCTGCGGGCGCGACTGATACCGATGTCGGCATACTGCCCATCGAGCAGCGCCCCGCAGTAGCGGCCCTGCAGCATGTCGAACGCCTCTTCGGCATCTTGCGCACCGACCAGGCGGATGGTGCGCACGCTCACCGCTTGATAGCCGTTCTGCTTCAAACCCTCGCGCAACGGGCCGCCGTAACCGATCGGCAAGGCCAGGTTCGATTTCAGCGCTAGGGGTGTCAGAGATTGGGGCGGACGTACCGAGCAGCGGCCAGGGTGGGCGCGGTAGTTGTTGATGTCCGACACCAGTTGCCGCTCCTCGCTGGCATGGGCGGACGTGGCAAACAGGGGAAGCAAAGGCATGAGGCAGAGCGAAGCAACGCGAAAGGACAGGACGGCTTGGCGCATGGGGCGAATGGCTCTGATGAGATGACGACGGTACTGACGACCATGGGGCTGAGGATGCGCTGGCGGGGGGGGCGAGCGTATTTCAGGGCAGGTCTATGACTGCGGGTTTGAATTCTGGTTCATGGTGGCACTGCGGCAAATTTCGGGTGGGAGCGGGCTTGCTTGCGATGGTTGAGTGTTAGCCGACTTTGATGCTGGATGTGCTGGCCTCATCGCGAGCAAGCCCGCTCCCACAGGGGGGTGGTGTTGACCGGAGTTTATGCGCCTGACACCGATCCAGGGTGGGAGTGAGCTTGCTCGCGATGGCGGTGTGTCAGTCGACATTGATGCTGGATGTGATGGCCTCTTCGCGAGCAAGCTCGCTCCCACAGGGTTGATTGTCGTCAGTCTCGACGTCTTTTAAAAACGATCCAGCCTGTAGGGCTCCATCGCCGGCAACTCCTGTGATGAAGTGACGGTCGCAGGTGACGCGATTCGTGCAACAAGCTCGGCGGTGACGGCCGCCTGTGTCAGGCCCAGGTGTTGATGGCCGAAGGCGAGCAGGACTTTGCCGTCGCACACCCGGTCGATGATCGGCAGGGAATCCGGCAAGGACGGGCGAAAGCCCATCCAGGGCGTGGCGGCTTCAGCGTTCAAGTCGCGACTGAACAGGCCTTTGCTCAGGCGGTGCAACTGCCACGCACGCTCCATGGTCGCAGGACGCTCGAGGCCGGCGAACTCGACGGTGCCTGCCAGCCTCAAGCCATCGGTCATCGGCGTCATGATGAATTTGCGTTCCAGCGAGGTGACGGCGAAAGGCAATCGATCATGCTCATGCGGCAGCATCAGGTGATAGCCGCGTTCGGTGTCCAGCGGGACCTTCTTGCCGGTCAACGCAGCGGTGAGTTTCGCCGAGTGGGCACCGCAAGCGATCAGTACCTGGCGGGCCGTCAAATTGCCTTGTTCTGTCGTCAGCGACACACCGCGCTCATGCAGGCGTCCGCCCTGGACCTGTTGCTTCAAAAACGCCACGCCGCTGGCCTTGGCCGCGTGTACCAGTTCGCAGACCACCCGGTAGGGATCGAGAAAATGCCCTGTGCTCGGATAGAACAGTCCGCCCTGGACCCGCTCGCTGAGTTGCGGGGCCTTCGCGCGGATGGCCTCGGCCTGCCAGTAGTCGACCGGAACTTCCTGTTGGCGCATACGTGCTTGCAGTGCTTCGATCGCCTGACGCGATTCGGGCCGCTCGAACACCAGCAAAGAGCCGTCTTCTCTCAGCAAATCGGGGCGAGCAATGTCCGCCAACAACCGCTGCCAGGCGCTAAGGCTGCTCTCGTTGAGTGCGCGCAGGCCGGCGACGGTGCGTTGGAAGGGCGCCGGACGCAGGTTCAACAACAGGCGCGTGAACCACGGCAACGCGCGCGGCATGTATTTCCAGTCCAGCCGCAGCGGGCCCATCGGGTCCATGAGCATGCCGGGCAGGCGTTTGAGGATGGACAGGTCCGCGATGGGAAATACCTGTTCAGTCGCCAGATGCCCGGCGTTGCCGAACGAGGCGCCGTGACCCGGCTCCTGCTGATCGATTACGACCACTCGCAGACCTTGGCGTGCCAGCCGTAGGGCGCACGCAACGCCGATAATCCCGGCGCCGACCACGGCAATGTCAGCAGTGTCGTGGCTGTGGTGATTAGACATTGTCCTGGGCTTCTCTTTGGCCATCGAGCAGGCGCCGCAATTGCAGCGGATTACTGTGTTTGAGCGCTGCAGGCAACAAAGTGTCAGGAAAGTCCTGGTAGCAGACCGGGCGCAGGAACCGCAGGATGGCGGCGGTGCCGACCGAGGTTGTGCGTGAGTCGGAAGTGGCTGGGTAGGGGCCGCCATGGACCATGGCATCACATACCTCAACCCCGGTCGGCCAGCCGTTGACCAACAGGCGTCCGGCCTTGCGCTCGAGCACCGGCAGCAATGCCCTGGCGCTGTCCAGATCGGCGTCGTCCAGATGCAGGGTTGCGGTCAATTGGCCTTCCAAATGCTCGATAACCTGGCGGATTTCGTTGTCGTCGACGCATTGCACAACCAACGATGCAGAGCCGAACATCTCCGCCTGCAACGCTGGGTCGGCGAGAAAATCCTGCGCCTGGGTGACGAACAAATGAGTCTGGCATTGGTTCGGGGTTTCGCCCCTAAGTCCAACAGCCGCTGCCCTGGCGTGGGCATGTTCGAGCAGCGCGCCCACGCCGGCCTCATAAGTATTGAAGATGCCGGGGGTGAGCATGGTTTGCGCCGGGCTGCGCTGAACCAGGTCCGCAGCAGTCCTGATGAAATGCTCCAGTGCCGGGCCTTGGCGGGCAATCACCAGTCCCGGATTTGTGCAGAACTGGCCGGCACCCTGAGTCAGGGAGGCGACGAAGCCCTGCGCCAGCGTTTCGCCTCGGGTGTGAAGGGCCGCCGGAAACAGCAACACCGGGTTGATCGAACTCATTTCCGCACACACCGGAATCGGCTCGGGCCGCGCCTGAGCTGCCTTGCACAAAGCGATGCCGCCACTGCGCGAACCGGTGAAGCCCACAGCCTTGATGCGCGGGTCGGTGACCAAGGCGATACCCACTTCGCGTCCAGAGCCGAACAACAGCGAAAACACACCTTCGTGCAGGCCACATTTTTTCACGGCACGAGCCACCGCGCGGCCAACCAGTTCGCTGGTGCCGGGGTGAGCACCGTGGGCCTTGACGATCACCGGGCAACCGGCGGCCAAGGCCGAAGCGGTGTCACCGCCGGCAACGGAGAAGGCCAGCGGAAAATTGCTCGCGCCAAATACGGCCACCGGCCCCAGCGGAATTTGACGCTGACGCAGGTCCGGGCGCGGCAGCGGCTGGCGCTCCGGTAACGCCGCGTCGACGCGCACGTCCAGCCATTCGCCTGCACGCACGGTGCGGGCAAAGGTTCGCAGTTGCTGGCAGGTGCGGCCACGTTCACCCTGGATACGCGGGCGCGGCAGTCCTGTCTCGGCGACCGCGCGTTCGATCAATTCATCGCCAAGGGCTTCGATCTCATCGGCGATCATTTCAAGGAAGTGCGCGCGGGTCGCCAGTGGCGTTTCGCGATAGCTGTCGAAGGCTGCCGACGCCAATGCGCACGCTTGTTTGACGTGCTGGTCGGTGCCGCCGGGATAGGCCGGATCGAGCGGTTTATCGGTGGCTGGATCGATCGCCCGGATCGCTTCGCGAGTGCCGGTAATGGCGTGCTGACCGATCAGCATTTGCCCTGTCAGAGTCATGGCGCTTTCCTGGAAAAAAGGGTGGGCCCAACTGCGCAACAGGGGTGTTGCGCAGCGGGCACGAACACGGGCTAAGGTCAGGCGACGTTCTGTTCTGCCGACCAGTTTTTGTACCACTGGCGGAACAGCGCGTACTGGTTCTCGGCGTAATGACGCTGGGCATCGCTCAGCACATCGGTCTCGTTGAAATGCAGGGTGTATTCCTTGTCGCCATTGAGCACCATCAAGTGCTTGTAATAGAGCACCAGGTCGCAGCCTTCATCGAACGACGACAGCACGGCCAGTGCAGATTCCAGCTCCCGGGCCAGACGTCGGGCCTTGGCATCGCCTTTGGCCGCTTGCTTGCTCAGGGCCACCAGTTGCAGCACTTCCCGTGGCAGGGCGTTGCCGATGCCGGTAATCGCACCGGTGGCGTTGCAGTTGACGAAGCCATGGACCACTTGAGTATCGACGCCGACCATCAGCGTGACGTTGTCGTCCTGGGACGTGATGTTCTCGGCGGCGTAGCGCAAGTCGGCGGCACCGCCGAACTCTTTGAAGCCGATCAGGTTCGGGTGTTCGCGGCGCAGTTCAAAGAACAAATCGGCGCGGGTGGCGAAGCCGTAATAAGGGCTGTTGTAGATCACCGACGGCAGCTTTGGCGCGGCGTTCAGAATGGCGCCGAAGTGGGCTTTTTGCGCGGCTGGCGAGGCGCCCCGGGACAGCACGCGGGGAATCACCATCAGGCCATGGGCGCCGACTTTGGCGGCATGTGCCGCGTGGGAAATCGCCTCGCGGCTGTTCACGGCACCGGTACCAACGATGGTCGGAATGCCCGCAGCGACCAGACGTGCCACACCTTCCTGACGCTCGGCTTCGGTGAGCAGCGGCCAGTCACCCATGGAGCCGCAGTACACGACCGCACTCATGCCGATGTCGATCAGTTCGCGACCCTTGGCCACCAGCGCGTCAAAGTCCGGCTTGCGCTCGGCGGTGCAAGGGGTCATCAGTGCAGGGATGCAGCCAGTGAAAATGTTGTCGCTCATCGTTGTCACTCCTTGAAGCATTCAAATTTATTTAAGGTGAAGTGCCGCGTGGCCGCTCAAATGCCCCACGCGAAGGGATCTTGTTCGTCGATCAGCAGGGTGCTGTCGGCGGTCATAAAAGCCTGGCCGGTAATGAACGGGCGGACGCGCTCGCCTTCCCATTCGTAACTGCCGATGAACTGGCTGGCGGTGATGCTCGCTTGTACCCAAGACTCACCGGCGGCCAGTTTTCCGTCGGCCGCCAGGCATGCCAGTTTGGCGCTGGTGCCGGTGCCGCAGGGCGAGCGGTCGTAGGCCTTGCCCGGGCACATGACGAAGTTGCGGCTGTCGGCCTGATCGTCGTCGGCAAACAGTTCGACATGGTCGATGAGGGCGCCGTCTTCACCATGAATGCCTTGGGCTTCCAGGGCCTTGAGCATCGCCCAGGTGTATTCGGTGAGAGCCTCGACGTTGTCGAGTTGCAAGGCTTGCCCGTGATCGGAAACCAGGAAGAACCAGTTACCGCCCCAGGCAATGTCGCCGTACACGCGGCCGTGTCCTGGCACTTCGACCGGCACCTGTTGGCGATAACGGTAGGCAGGCACATTGCGCAGAGTCACGGTGCCGTCTTCATGCAACGTGGCATCGACCGGCCCGACCGGTGTGTCGATCTTGTGCACACCCGGAGCGATGTGCCCCAGGTAGTGCAATGAGTTGACCAAGCCAATGGTGCCGTGACCGCACATGCCCAGATAGCCGGCATTGTTGAAGAAGATCACGCCGCAGGTCGCATCCGGCGAGACCGGTTCGCAGTACAGCGCGCCGACCAGTACATCGTTGCCACGGGGCTCCAGCAGGCAGGCGCGACGCCATTGATCATGCTGATCGCGCAGGGCATCGCGCTTTTCGACCATGGTCTGGCCCGGCAACTGTGGAAAGCCTTGCATCACCAACCGAGTCGGTTCGCCGCCGGTGTGGGAGTCAATGACATGGACTTTTTTCATAAACCTATCCTTTAGACGAGAGCCTGAATGTCAGGAAGAAGCCTGGGTGCGCGCACTCACCGGGCGTTGGCCTGATGGGATGCTTGTCTGTGGACGCTCGGCTTCGCTTTCATCGTCCTCGTCTTCCAGACGAACCAGATGCGCCGGCACGCCGGTCGCCGCGCCCCAGCAATAAATCCCCAACGCGAAGGCCGCCACGACCACGGTGTCGAAGGGATGACTGAGCACGCCCAGGCCACCAAAACTGCCGAGCTTGGACAGCACGATGGTCACGGCGTAGAAACCGATCAGCCACGCGGATGAGCGGATTTGCTGGGCGAGGCTGAGGTGTTGAGTCGGGACGAAGCGACCGCACAACAGGTAGACCACGAACATCAGGATCTGCAGGCCAAGTAGCCAGGACACGGTGTCCCAACCCGACCAGTAAACGATCAGCGCGGCGATCACGAACGACAGTGGACCGAGTACGCCCATCCACTTCACCCGGAACGGACGCGGCATATCTGGCGCATTGCGGCGCAGTGCCGCCACCGACACCGGAGCGACGGCGTAGCTCAACACCAGCGCGGCGGAGACGACGTTGATCAGGGCTTCCCAGGAAGGGAAGGGCAGGGTCCAGAACACCGACAAGGCAAAGGTCAGCCACAGCGCCGGGCGCGGGATGCCGGACTTTTCGTCAATGCGGGTGAACACCTTGAAGAACGTACCGGTTTGCGCCCAGCCGTAGATCACTCGCGGTGTAGCGTTCATGTAGATGTTGCCGCAACCGCTGGGGGAGATCACCGCGTCGGCGACCACCAGATAGGCCAACCAACCCACGCCGAGTGCCAGGGCAATGTCGCGATACGGCAGGGACAATTCCTTGGCAACGCCAGCCCAGCCGTTGGCCAACATTTCGGTCGGCACGCCGCCGAGGAAAGCCACTTGCAACAACACATAAATCAAGGTGGAAAGCAGCACGGACAAGATCAGTGCAATCGGAATGGTCCGTTGTGGATTCTTCACTTCACTGGCCACCGAGATGATCGGCGTCAACCCGAGGTAAGCGAAGATGACGCCACCAGCAGACACCGCCATCTCGACGCCCGACAGACCGAATGGCGCGAAGCCCTGGGCGTGGAGGTTTTCCGGTTTGAAGAAGGTGAACAGCACACCAATCACCAGTAGCGGAACGATGAACTTGAACACGCTGACCAGGTTATTGGCCATGGCGAAGGTCTTCACACTGCGATAGTTGAGCATGAAGAACAGGCAGAGCAGGGCGAACTGCATGAGCCAGCCAATGATCGTCGGATCGCTGGAACCGACCTTCGTCAGCTCGGGAAACCAGGCAGCGGCATACTGGCGAGAGGCAACAACTTCGATCGCCACCAGGCTGGTGAAGGCGATCAGCGTGATGAAACCCATCAAGTAACCCAGCAACGGGCCATGGGAGTAAACCGGGTAGCGAACCACACCACCGGCACGCGGCAGCGCAGCACCCAACTCGCAGTAAACAATGCCCAGCAGCAGGACGGCAAAACCGCCCAGCAGCCAGGAAAAGATCCCGGCCGGCCCCGCGATAGCGGAAACGTGACTGGCCGCGAACAACCAGCCGGAACCGAAGATCGCTCCCAATCCGATGAACGTAAGGTCCATCAATGAAAGTTGTTTTTTGAACTTGCCTTTGCCTGACATAGCGTCGCCTTCTTGTGAGTTATTGGATAGGCAGGTGTGCATGCAATGGCCATAGATTGAACGCGTCAGCAGGCGTGCGATTGATGTTTTGCGTGGATGTCGATGACGAAATCGGCACAGTTTTGACGGGCGAGCTGGAGCTACACTGCCGCATTTCAGCATGTGCTCAGGTGCATCGCTGCAAGCTCGACAGTGCGTCGACCTTGGGGCAGTCTGATGGGCAGGTGTCTCGACACAGGCGCGGCCTTTCGCCTGGCGGACAGTGGGAGAGTGAGATTCATGACGCAGAACGCCTTTGCGATCCTGTGCCAGGGAAACGATCAGAGTCGCCCTGAAACCATCGAAGAATTACTGGCGGGCGTGGCACTGCTGTTGCCCATGCTGGATGTGATTCCGAATGCCGCGATCTTTATCAAAGATACCCAGGCGCGTTACGTCATGGCCAATCGCACCCTAGTTCATCGATGTGGATTGAAACAGCTGCAACCCTTGCTCGGAAAAACCAGTGCCGAGGTTTTTCCAGCGCAGTTGGGGCCTGGCTATACCGAACAGGATCGACGTGTTCTGGAGCAAGGCCTGGTCCTGGAAGACCAACTCGAGCTGCACTTGTACGGAAGTCGAGAACCCGGTTGGTGCCTGACGCACAAACGGCCGCTGTACAACCGCAACGGTGTAATCATCGGCCTCGCAGGGATCTCGGTTGACCTGCAATCGGCCAGCGACACGCACCCAGCCTACCAGCGCCTGGCCGCCGTCGACGAATACATTCGTGCCAATTTCAATCGTCGCGTCACCCTGGGCGAACTGACACGGATTGCCGGTATTTCAGTGGCCCAACTGGAAAGATACTGCAAGCGCGTGTTCCACCTGACGCCCCGGCAGATGATCCAAAAGGTTCGGCTGGAGCATGCGCATCGTTTGCTCCATACCGATATTCCGATCACTGATGTTGCGTTGCAGTGCGGATATACCGACCACAGTGCGTTCACTCGGCAGTTCAAGGCATCGACCGGTTTTAGTCCGCGGGAGTATCGGCAGGCTACGGGGCGGTGAGGGTGGGTGAGGGGATGATTTTTGCCGTTTAAGACGTTGCTGTTGGGCTGCGACCTAGACGATGTTTAGAGAACCTGCATTGGTTTGCGTGCCCAAGCTCCAAACATCACATCACCAATATAAATGCTGTCGGTCTGTGCCTGTTCCGCATCCAGTCGCGCTTGCAACGTGTCGATCTTAATCTCTTCTGCCGTCGCGACGCCATGTGCAACAACTCGTGGCAGGCAGGCGCGGACAATGCTGCCTAAGCCATAGGCCGAACTGGGCGTCTGCACCAGACATTCTGCACGGACGTTTTCCACGACCAGTCCTGCTTGCGTCAAGATTCGATGCAGGTTGAAGCCAATGTGGAGATCAGCCCCTTCCATCTCGATCATCCTTCGAATCCAGCCTTGGGCTTGGGCGTGCAGCGGAAAGGGTGTAAGGCTGGCCGGCACCATTGTGCTGTCGTGCTCCTGGAATACAATAATTCCTCCTGGTCGAAGTCGAGCGGCGAGCGCACGGACGGTCTGCACAGTATCAGCCTGGTACATCAGTACCCGGCGTCCCACAATGGCATCGAAATTTCCTAGAGCCTCCGGCATTGAGAGCAGATCCCCTTGTATAAAGGTTGTCGCCGCTGCGCCCTCCGGGTGTATCCGCTGACGTGCCATGGACAGCGCATTTTCGTCCTGGTCGATACCAACAACTGTTCCGTTTAGTCCAACGAGCCTTGCTGCGAGGAGGGTGACCTCCCCGGAGCCGCAGCCTATATCAAGCACTCGCATTCCAACACGAACCCCCGCATCCGAGAGAAGGCGGTGAGTGAAATCAGGTTGGGAAGTTGACATGAAAGTCCTCCATTGGCTTTACATACCAGTATGCGGCGTTGCTGAAGTTGGAACAATTCGCTTCCTTCAGCGCGATTGGACCTCCCAGTGTCTGCTAATGGCTGCCGGTCGCGACAGGCAGCTATCGACCGAGGCTCTGTGAAAACGTTTTCGAGAAGATTTGACGGTCAGAACCGAAACGTAAATCGCGCTCCTATGGAAATTTCAGGTCTGCTGACTAAGCAAACGCTGGCAGATTTTACATAGCAACGCAGACTTCAAAACGAAACCCGCGTTTTCACACAGCCTCGGCCAAAAGCGGACGGTCAGCCCCTTCTTTTTAGAGCGTGGTTAAATTTCCAGCAAGAAACGAATATCAGCGACCAGCTGCTTACAACTACTGGCATTTTTCGGGAGGCGCACTTGGTGTCGCAATGCCATTATGCGCAAGAAGTTGCGCACTTACTCGGTAAAAACAGCTACTGACTTCGCTCAACTCGTCGAGCAGATCGGCTTCAGCCTTCTGAGTGATGGCGTATGGCCTTGATGCGCAAGAAGTTGCGCACTCAAATGTGGATAACGCTGTGGATACATCTCTGTGAGTCTTGTTATTCGTTCTGTACAGACGAGTGCGCAAGAAGTTGCGCAGTACTGCGCAACTTCTTGCGCACTTTGTGGGGTGTTGTCCCTTGAAAATTACTCAAGCGATTGAAAAACCTCGGCCATCCCCCCGGTTTACCTGGCCCTCAACTTTTCTGGCACGGACCTTGATAAGTGTTAGGCACCCACCGGGCGATTTCGCCTCCCGGGCACCCTCATTTATTTAGCAAGGAGCACATCCATGGCTACACCAGCGTACATGTCCGTCACTGGCGAAAAACAAGGTCTGATCACTGCCGGCGCGTTCACCGCCGACTCGGTTGGCAACACCTACCAGGAAGGTCACGAAGACCAGGTCATGGTTCAGGCTTTCAACCACGACGTAATCATCCCGCGTGACCCGCAGTCCGGCCAACCGACCGGTCAGCGCGTACACAAACCAGTCGTGATCACCAAGGTCTACGACAAGTCTTCGCCACTGCTGCAAGCTGCTCTGACTTCCGGCGAGCGCATGAGCGAAATCGTTATCCAGTGGTTCCGTACTTCTGCTCAGGGTACCCAAGAGCACTACTACACCACCAAACTGGAAGACGCGATCATCGTCGCCATCAACAACAAAATGCACAACTGCCAGGACCCGTCGAACTCCCACTTCACCCACCTGGAAGAAGTGCAGTTCACCTACCGCAAAATCACCTGGACACACGAAGTATCCGGTACTTCGGGTTCCGATGACTGGCGTCAGCCAGTCGCTTAATCGCGGCTGACCGCTTCACGCATCGGCCAGCTCTGCTGGTCGATGTTGTTTACGCCTTTCCAGAATTTTGCGTCTGCTGACCCCGTTTTCTGGGGCTTTTGGCGAACGCCGCTGCACTGCACGAGGAACAAGGGATGTTCGCGCCGGCCAATCAGACTCACTTTGCCCTGACTATCGAAGGTCTGGATAACGATCTCCAGGTGCTTGCCCTGCAAGGTCGGGAAGCCATCAGCCAGCCTTTTGTGTTTGAGGTGGAGCTGGTCAGTGAACAGCCGTCCCTGGACCTCGAAACGCTGCTGCACAAACCAGCCTTTTTGCAGCTCTCGCCTGGCGGCAGCGGCATTCATGGCCAGATCTATCGCGCCGCCCAGGGTGATTCCGGCAAACGCCTGACCCGCTACGCGGTGACCCTGCGCCCGCAACTGTCCTACCTGGCGCACCGCATCAACCAACGCATCTTCCAGAACCTCACCGTACCGAAAATCGTCGGCATGGTCCTCGAAGAGCACGGCATTCAAAGCAACGCCTACGAATTCAAAGTCGGGGCGATTTATCCCGAGCGCATCTATTGCGTTCAATACGATGAATCGGACCTGCAGTTCATCCAGCGCCTGTGCGAGGAAGAAGGTATTCACTACCACTTCCAGCACAGCGCCACGGCCCACAAACTGGTGTTCGGCGATGACCAGACGGTGTTCCCGAAACTCGCGCCAGTGGCCTACCAGCAAGACTCCGGCATGGTCGCGACTAACCCGGTGATCAAGCGCTTCGACTTGCGCCTGGAAACCCGCACCAGCCGCACCACCCGCCGCGACTACGACTTCGAAAAACCACGCCTGACCCTCGAAAGCGAAAACCGTGGCGACGCCCTGCCCGACCTCGAAGACTACGACTACCCCGGCCGCTTCATCGACCGCGAGCGCGGCAAACACCTGGCCAAACGCGCCCTCGAACGTCATCGCAGCGACTTCCAGCTCGCCGAAGGCCGAAGCGATCAGCCGATCCTGGTCAGCGGCCACTTCCTGGCCCTGACCGAGCACCCGAAAGCCAAATGGAACGACCTGTGGCTGCTCACCGAAATTCTCCACGAAGGCAAACAGCCGCAAGTGCTGGAAGAGTCGGTGACCAGTAACACCACGGCGCTGAAGGACGACTTCCATCAAGGCTATCGCAATCGTTTCCAGGCGACCCCGTGGGACGTACCGAACCGTCCACCACTGAACCACCCCAAACCGCGAATCCTCGGCAGCCAGAGCGCCGTGGTTACCGGACCCAAAGGTGAAGAAATCCACTGCGACCAGTACGGCCGCGTCAAAGTGCAATTTCACTGGGACCGCGAAGGCCAGGCCGACGACAAGACCAGCTGCTGGCTGCGCGTCTCCTCCGCCTGGGCCGGTGCCCACTACGGCGGCATCGCCATCCCGCGCATTGGCATGGAAGTGCTGGTCAGCTTCCTTGAAGGCGACCCCGACCAACCGCTGATCAGCGGCTGCCTGTACCACAAGGAAAACGTCGTCCCCTACGACCTGCCGGCCAACAAAACCCGCAGCACTTTCAAAACCCTGAGCTCCAAGGGTGGCGGCGGCTACAACGAACTGCGCATCGAAGACAAAAAGGGCCAGGAACAAATCTTCCTGCACGCCCAGCGCGACTGGGACGAAAACGTCGAGCACGACCAGAAAATCCGCGTCGGCAACGAACGCCACGACACTGTCGAGCAAAACAGCTACAGCGAATTCAAGGCCGAAGAACACCACACCGTCTACGCCGACCGCAAAGTCGAAACCCGCGCCAACGACCACCTCACCGTGGGCGTTAACCAACACATCAAGGTGGGTACCGGGCAATTCATTGAAGCGGGGCAAGAAATCCACCTGAGCAGCGGCATGAAGGTGGTGCTCGAAGCTGGCAGCGAACTGACCCTCAAGGGTGGCGGCAGCTTCATCAAGATCGACGGCAGCGGCGTCACGCTGAGCGGGCCGGTGATCAACATGAACTCCGGCGGCAGTCCTGGTAACGGAACGGGCGCGGCACCGCTGATGCCGGGGGCATTGAAACAGGCCGATGCGGATAAGGCGGGCGCGGTACTGACCCCGGCGCAGATCAATACGCTGAAACGCAATGCGCCGTTCTGTGAAGAGTGTGAAAAATGCAAGGCAGGTGCTTGTGCGATCTGATCTTTTGACTCCGCAGGCGTGGTTGGCTGAGCGGCCGTTGCAGGTGGGTGAGCGGTTGTATTTGATCGTTAGTGCGGCCAGTGATGCCGAAGCGCTCAAAGCTTTCTACCAGCAAGACATGGCTCCAGAACTGACCCCCATCTGGAGCGGCACGCCTTACGCCGATTGGCAGCCCGTTATGCCCTACCTCGCCGAATTGAAACCCAACGCCGGTTTTCTTCAGTGGATTGCCGAAACCGACGCCCAGGATTGGGGTTGGTTGGCGGTGTCCTCCAGCACCCAGGACGTCGTGTTTGAACATCTTCGCAGTTTGACTCAGGTGTTCATGCCTGACGGAACCGAGGTGTTTTTTCGGTTCTGGGATGGGCGGCACATCTTCCCGATTCTTGAAGGGCTGGGTGCAGGAGCTGGTGAGGTTTTGCCAGTGTTCGACCGCTACCTGATCAATGGCCAGAAACTGGAGGTGGGGCCAAGGGGAGTGCCACCGGCCAAGGCTTGGCCGTGGTGGGAGGTGCCGCAGAAGTTAGTCGACACACTGGCAGAGAAAGACCACACCACCGTCGTCGACAACTTGATGCAGTGGTTGGGAGAGGATTGCCCGGAACTCTTCTTCGCCTTCCCCGAAAGTAACCTGCGCCACAAGGTCGAGCGCTTCGTGCGCCAACAATCCAATACAGAAGATATGGCAGAGCGTCTTGCTGCTGAGCTGACAAAGGAAGTCACGTCATGATTGATCCCATCGGTAATTTGGTTATTCGAGTTCTCGACGCCAAGACCCCAGACGTGAATGTCATTCTCAAGGACTTCAATAATTGCCTAACCGAATACAAGACCTGGGCCGACGGCTTCTGGACTGGCTGGGCAATGGATGTAGATCAGAAGTTCAAGGTGGGCAACGAAGTCAGCGTTACTGAGCGCAAGACCAAGACAGGGCCGGTTGAAACCTTTGCCACCTGCCCGTTGATGGGTGATTTCACACTGATCCATATGTTTGAGAGCGCTCGGTACGTGCCCATCGGCAATACACCGGTCAAGCTCGAACCCGTCAAAAAAGCGATGTTCGGCGGATACGACGTGGTCGGCCCGGTGATTCCTGCGAATATCGGCCCGAGCGGCATTGAAGTTATCAAGGGCTGCAAGCCGGGTCAGATGTACCGCATCACTTTTTTCCCTAATGTTTCTGAAAGCAACGTCAAAGCGCTGTACGACTCATACCAGGGTGTCATCGGCAATCTTGACGGCTGGTTGAAAAGCGAATGGTCGAGTAAGTTCCAGCCGCAGTGGGCGAGCTACTCGGCGACTGACCGGGCGGGTCGCTCGCTCATATTGATGCAGTCTGCACTCGATAGTCTTGAGAAGGCGCTTCTGGGTCTGTGGGATGACATCAAAAGCCTGTTCGAACTATTAGCCGACCCCTTTAAAAATGTGAAAAAACTTCTTCAGTACCTGAGTGAAGAAGAAATCGAGAAACTCTATTCAGCATCGAAAGAAGCGATTGCCACCGGACTGCTGATTCTCAGCGACGAACCGCTGATGTTCATCTACCTCTCAGCCATTATCGCGTGGGTTGGCATGCTGCCGCCGCAAGTCTGTGTGGAAGTAATTACGGCCATCGGCGCTTCCTTTCTGATCAACGTGGTGCTGGGGATCTGCCTATCGGGCGGTCTCGGGCTGGCGATTCGTGTTGGTACAAAAACCTTGGCCAAGGTCCAATCTGGCACAGCGGTAAAAATGCTAGAGGAGCTCGCGGAAAAACTCTTGGCCGCGAGTAAGGGACACGCCTTGAAGGCTCACGGCGAAACCGTGAAACCACTGTTGGCCAGTGCGCAAGGCGTACCGATGGATGCCGCCAAAAAGGCTGCATTGAAAATCGAGCAAGCCACCGCAGCAACAGCAAAAGGTCCTTTGCCAATCACCAACGACACACCTGCCTTGCTGGAAAAAAACGCCTCCGCATTTGCTCGAAAAAAAGCAGAAAAGCAATTCGTCCTGGAGCCAAAGGAAAAGGTCAGCGATGCTCCGGCCCAGTCAAAAACGCCCGACAAAAAAAGCGCAACCAGTGCCGAGAAAACCAGCACCAACAATTGCCCGGTTTCCATGGTTACCGGTGAAGAGCTACTGACGCTGACCGATGGTCAGCTCGATGGACTGCTACCTTTCGAGTGGACTCGCCTTTACCGCACCAGCGCCGCGGAAATTGATTGCGGCCTTGGTTACGGCTGGAGCCATGCACTTGCCCAGCGGGTGGACGTCAAAGATGAAGAGGTGGTCTGGACCGACCACGAAAACCGTATCACCACGTTCCCGTTACCGAGTGTGCAGCGTCCGGCGATCACCAACAGCCTGTCGGAAGCAGCGATTTTCCTTGGTGATGATCCCTCAGAACTGATCCTCACCCAAGCCGGAGAACGTACCCAGTTCTACCACTTTCGTTACAACAACAAGGGCGCCACGCTGATCGCCATCAGCGACAACTACGGCAATCGCCTGCACATCACCCGTGACATTCACGGGCGAATCAAACGCGTCGATAACGGCGCCGGTCGTGCCCTTCTCGTGCGATACGATCGCAAGCACATCGTCGGCATCGACTACCAGCAGTTCATCCCGGCCGACAATCTCGAAGACGCCTGGAGCACCATCCAGACCCTGGTCACCTACAGCTACGACACCCAACACCGCCTGATCGAAGCCAAAAACGCCGCCGGCGAAGCCGAGCGTTATGCCTACAACGACCAGAACGTCATTCTTGAGCGGCAACTCGCCGGCGGCGCCAGTTTCTATTGGGAATGGGAAAAAGAAGGTAAATCGGCGCGATGCATCCATCACTGGGCAAGCTTCTCGCAGATGGACGCGCATTACGCCTGGGATGATAAAGGCAGTGTCACGGTTACCAATGCTGACGGCAGCGAAGAGGTCTACACCCACGACGATAAGGCTCGACTGGTCGCCAAGGTTGATCCGGACGGTGCGGAGCACCTCAAGGCCTACGACGACAAAGGCCGCCTGATCGCCGAAAAAGATCCACTCGGCGCCGTCACCGAATACCAATACAACGAAGCAGGCCGACTGATCGCGGTCATTCCACCCGAAGACACCCCGACCTCTTATGAGTATTACCACGGCTACGTCCGGGTGGTGAATCGTGGCCCGTCGAAGTGGATATATTGGCGCAACGACCAAGGCGATATCACTGAACAAATCGACCCTGATGGTAATTCAACCCACTACAACTATGACCGCCAGGGCCGTCTTCTAGAAATCCGTCATCCGGATGGCAGTCGTCATCAACTGGGCTGGAACAATCTCGGGCAACTGCTTGAAGAGCAACTGCCGGACGGTGGTCAGCGCAAGTACCGCTACGACGCGTTGGGTCGGCAGATCACCCGTCAGGACGAAAGCGGCGCAATCACCCAATACCAATGGGATGCTGCTAACCGCCTGGCGCAAATCACCCTGCCCGGTGGCGCTACGCGCGCGTTCACTTACAACCCATACGGCCGCGTCACCGCCGAGCGCGATGAGTTGGGCCGAGTCACCCGCTACGAATATGCCGACAACCTGCACTTGGTCAGCCGTCGTATCAATCCGGATGGCAGCCAACTGCGCTATCGCTACGACAACGCACGTCTGCTGCTCAGCGAGATCGAAAACGAACGTGGCGAGCACTACCACCTCGATTACTACCCGAACGGACTCATCCAGCAGGAAACCGGTTTCGATGGTCGTCGTACCGCGTACGAATACGATCTTAACGGTCAATTGCTAAAGAAAACCGAGTTCGGCGATGACGGCAGTGAGCTGATTACCGAGTACCAGCGCGATGCCGCTGGCCGCCTGCTGGTGAAAACCCTGGCCGATGGCGAGGAAATTCACTACAGCTACGACGCCCTTGGCCGCCTTGTAAACGTCGACGACGGCCACTGGCCACTCGCTTACGAATACGACCTGCAAGACCGCCTGATCACCGAGCACCAAGGTTGGGGAACCCTGCGTTACGAGTACGACACCGTAGGCCAACTGAAACACTGCCGCCTCCCAGACGGCAGCAAGCTTGATTATCGCCACCAACAAGGCGGTCAACTGAGCAGCATCGACCTCAACGGTTCGCGCCTGACCACTCACCAGTTCAGCGCAGGTCGCGAACAGCAGCGTCAACAGGGTCTGTTGCTCAGCCAATACCAATACGATGAACAAGGCCGCCTGCAAGCTCACAGCGTTAGCCAGCAGGACCGCAACCTGTTCCAGCGTCGCTACGCTTACGATGCAAACGGCAACCTCGCCGGCATCGATGACAGCCGGAAAGGCAATCGTAGTTATCACTACGACCCGCTCGACCGTTTGATCAACGTTCGAGGCGCCACCCCGGAAAGTTTTGCCCACGACCCGGCGGGCAACCTTCTAGGTCAAGGTAACCAACCCACCGCGAACTTGGCCAATGTCAAAGGCAACCGTTTGCTGATGCAGGGCGATCGACATTACGACTACGACGCCTTTGGCAATTTGAGCCGTGAGCGCCGCGGAACAGGACAAAAGCTCGTCACCGAATACAGTTACGACTGCCAGCATCGATTGGTCGGCGTTAGCCTTCCTGGCGGCAGCGTTGCAAGCTACAAATACGATGCCTTCGGTCGCCGTATAGCCAAAACCGTCGACGGCCAAACCACAGAGTTCCTGTGGCAAGGCGAACGCCTAATTGCCGAAAGCGCCAACAATCGCTATCGCAGCTACATCTACGAGCCGGGCAGCTTCCGACCGTTGGCAATGCTCGATGGCGAAGGCCCGCTCAAAGCTGAGCCGTTCTACTACCAACTTGACCACCTTGGCACTCCTCAGGAACTCACCGACTACAGCGGCGAGATCATGTGGTCGGCGAAATACCGTGCCTATGGCAACCTCGCCACCCTCGACGTTGCCGAAATCGACAACCCGCTGCGCTTCCAGGGTCAATACTTCGATGCTGAGACGGGCTTACATTACAACCGGCATCGCTACTACAATCCGGGCACTGGACGGTATCTGACGCCAGATCCAATCAAGCTGGCTGGGGGGTTGAACAACTACCAGTACGTGCCTAACCCTACGGGGTGGGTGGATCCATTGGGGTTGAGCTGCGCTCCCAGCAACTGCCCAGATGACAGGCGATCTGAACTCAATCAAAAATACGGTCGGACAGGGGATATCAATAACGATATCAACGCTCGTGGAAGAAAAGAGACTGCTACAGAGTTCTATCGAACACAAGGTTTTGAAGAGACGAGCATTCCGGGCCACTTGAGCGGAATCGATTTTAATCAGCCAGTAAATGTAGAGACGTTGAATCGAGGTAAAACGGTTTATCAATTTCAATCACCCGGAGCCCCACAAGGCAACTATTATTCTCTGAACCCTGCTACAAGCCCATCAAAGCTCGGCATTGGTCCGCTCGGAGATAATCGCGCAGCAGGCACGGTGGAACTAAAACTGCAAGGCATTTATCGAACGACCGAAAAAACGCCTGTATTGAAATCGACAGCCAAACCGATTGATGATACGTGGTCTGTAAAAGGGATGACGCAACCGTCATCAGGTGGGGGCACTCAAGTCTTTAGCAGCGCTAAAGGCAACTTTGAAAAAACCCAATAATTTATTAAAATCTAAGAGGCTACGAATGAATCAAACTGATTTATATAACATGGCAAGTCGTTGCGGCTTTACGGTAACGGTGTTTTCGGACCATCCAGACTTCTTTTCATCTTGGTCATTAAACATCAGAAAAGACAATAAAAAATACATGATAGAGCACGACGGTAGAGACGGCTGGCTAATGTTCTACCAAGAAAACGAACCAAATAAATTCAAAGAAATTGATAAGAAAATATCTCATACCATGGACGACAATGAAAAAATAAACCAGTGCGAGTCTTGGCTGTTAAGCGTTTAAAAAGTAAAGTCCAGCGAGAGACCAACAAAAAGGGGACAGATTTATTTTCTGTTTGTTCGAAAATAAATCTGTCCCCTTTTCTCTATGCAAAGCCTTGATCAGAAACACTGACGAGCACTTCAAGTGCTATTAATGTTAAACCGGAGACTTCGACTCGCATACCAGAGAATAGACGAAAATGAAGATTGATAAGAGGCTCGAGCTAGAAATAATTGATCTTGTTGACGCACTAGTTAATGGCGATTTTGATAAAATTTCCGCCGAAAACTGGTATGGCAGACTCAACAAACATGATATTGAGGCAAGACTCTCCGAGTACGGCAATACATTGGTATTACCTCCAGCGTCTTTCGTAGAGAAGATAGATACTTATGAGTACAGCGATGGCTCCGGCTTAGCTCTCGATGTATCTCTGTGGACAGAGGGAGAAGGAATGAGCGGCCTGACTCTTTCCCTTGAGTTGATATATGACGGAACAAAAGCGAAGTTTCAAATGGCTGATCTTCGTGTTCTATGAAAACCTGTATGGGGTTCCTCAACAGCTTCAGCTGCAACACTCAAGGCAAAATAGTGATAAGCAGACGTTCACAGAGGACTGATATCGACCTAAAGCTGCCCTTTCGAAAGGCAACAATCGGCCAAAAGCAGACCATGGACACGCAGCTAATACGTCAGTAATGTGTAAAATAATATACTGCTTCCCCCCTTCTTGAAGTCGCGTTTACAGACTCGATTTTTTGATTGCTCAAGGGGTTATGCATAAACATGGAATGTTATGCCAAAAGCCGTTTGGCACCTCAAAGTTTAATTTCAGGAGCGATAAAGTGGAAATCAAGATTGATATATTGGGTTCTCCATCAGCAAAGGACAAAGGAGTTCTGAATGATAGGTTTTCAGAATATCTTCGAATTCAATATCCAAATCTACCACCAGAGTCGGAAGATAAAATATTTATGGTGGTTGCACACAATGAAGTAGGCGACTATATCGGTGCAATAAGCTGTAATTGTTACTGGGATGGCTTAGAAATTGACACCTTTTGGGTTAAGGAGTCTCATCGCGGTAAAAAGGTAGGATCTATGCTTTTGGAAAAAGCAGAAGCGATTGGTGTCAACAATGGGGCAGTAGTTGCATTCTTAAAAACCGTTGATGCTAAACAGTTCTATGAGCGGCATGGGTATGAGATTTATGGTGTTCTTGAGGATCGCCCAATCGGGAGTAACCTGTATCATTTAAAGAAACGTCTAGTAAAACATGCATAACAACTGGTTCAAACCGTTCGCTTCGCTCAATGGGACGGGCTAAAGCCCCCCTTTACCAAATGCTGGTCAGAGTCCGCTTTGGGGTCGTTTTCTGTCCTTTGTGGCGGGCAGAAATCGGCCAAAATTGGTCATTATCCAAGTGAGACGGCCCACTCAAATCTTTGCTGGACATGTGCCCACTCCGGCTCATTCCTGCTCTTCAGTTGACGACGAACGGTCCCAGCCGAAGTCTTCACTTTGGAAATCTGGGAGGCTGGAGAATGAATTCACTTAAACTCGTCGTGGGAATACTGGCCTTAGGCTTTTGGTTTTCTTCATTTTTTGTCTGGAAGTACTTTGATGCTCACGGGCTGAGAACAGCGGATCCTCAAAGTGGAAAAATCTACCCGCTGGATACGCACGGGTCGGTTGTATATCTAACGTTCCGTGAGCATTACTTTTTGTACGGTTTGATCATCGCTGGCATAGCGTTCTTCGTGATCAGCGTTGTTTTTTATTTTGTTGGGAGCAAGCGACCATAGTTTGTTCGTTCAAGTTGGGTTCGGTGATCTAAATCAGTGACGCACGAGAAAGCGCGCAGAAGTACTCAGAGTGATGGTGCCTATCGATTTTGGTGAGCACCATTTCGGCTCTTGGGATCTTGGCAGGTTAGAGAAGCCACCTACCGCTACTTTCTGATCGCTATCTGCCAGGTATTGATCGACAGCTTTGGGTCCAGGCTGTGTGAAAACTCCCGCAATTGTCTAATCTTCTGATCGTCGAGATCGTAGCGGGGGCGATCATGAAGCGATTTATTGAAGGTGAGGCTCGGACGCAAGTCACCTTGCTGCCGGAGTGTCTGGACGATTACGTGGCCGAAGAAAATTCAGTGCGCGTGGTCGATGTTTTCGTCGATGAACTCGACTTGGGCGCACTTGGTTTTGAGGGCGTCGATCCTGCCGCAACGGGTCGTCCGGCCTATCACCCAGCGGTGTTGCTGAAGATCTATATCTATGGCTATCTCAATCGGATTCAGTCCAGCCGCCGACTTGAACGTGAGGCCGAGCGCAACGTCGAGTTGATGTGGCTAACGGGGCGTTTGGCTCCGGACTTCAAAACCATTGCCGACTTCCGCAAGGACAACGGCAAAGCCATTCGCAGCGTATGCCGCCAGTTCGTAGTTCTTTGTCGCAACCTCAATCTCTTCTCTCAGTCGATCGATCGCCATCGACGGCAGCAAATTCAAAGCCGTCAATAATCGCGACCGCAACTTCACTCAGGGTAAGGTGAAGGCACGTATGCAGCAGATCGAACAGAGCATTGATCGATATCTGGCGGTGATGGATTCGGCGGATCGGGCAACGCCCGAAGTGGCCGAGGCCAAAGCAGAGCGGCAGAAAGAAAAGATAGAAACACTGAAAAAGCAGATGCAGAAACTCAAAGAAATCGAGGCGCAGCTCCACGAAAGCCCAGACCAGCAGATCTCCCTCACAGACCCAGATGCACGCTCAATGGCCACGAGCGGCCGAGGCACCGGAACGGTTGACTACAACGTACAAACGGCTGTCGACGACAAACACCATCTGATCATTGCCCATGAGGTGACCAACGTTGGTAATGATCGTGGGCAACTGAGCAATATGGCGAACCAGGCGCGTGAAGAAATCGAGGCTGAATCGCTAACGGTGGTGGCCGACCGAGGCTATTACAAAGGTCTGGAAATCCTCGCTTGCGAGCAAGCCGGCATCACTACTTTCGTGCCGAAACCCCTGACATCGGACAGCAAAGCCGAAGGCCGATTTGGTAAGCAGGACTTCATCTATCTTGCGGCGTCGGACGAGTATCGATGCCCTGCGGGGCAGTTACTAACCAGGCGACATTCGTCGACGGAAGACGGCATGTTATTGCATTGTTATTACTTCTCAGGCTGCCAGTCCTGCGCAATGCAAAAGCAATGTACGACGGGTAAGGAGCGCCGTGTGAAGCGCTGGGAACATGAGGCGGTAATCGACGCGATGCAGGTTCGGCTGGAGCATGACCCGGGGAAGATGAAGGTTCGCCGCCAGACTGTTGAGCATCCTTTTGGAACGCTCAAATATTGGATGGGAGCCACCCACGTCCTGACCAAAACGCTTCCGCGGGTAAGTACCGAAATGAGCCTTCATGTGCTCGCAACCTCAAACGAATGATGAGCATCTTCGGCATCGCAGGACTGCTTGAGGCGATCAGGGCGTGAACCCAGCCGCTTGGCTCGCCAGTTAGTAGCCGTTTGGGCCGCTGACGCGGCCCAAACAGCATTACGAACGTCTATGTAGCTGACTAGGGCAAATCGCGCTTCCGTCTGCTGGTTTCGCAGACAACGCCCGTCGTTCTCAACTTTCGACGTATTCAGTGCGTTTTCACACAGCCTGGACCCACAGCAGACATTCATGTAAGCCGATTGAGCGGACTATGAAAGCCGTCCGCTTCAACCGGCCACCCTTTGATCATGCCATCTAGGTTCTGGTTAACGCCAACCCGAGGTAGCTCTTATTCAAGCCTTCGTGCTGCGCGGTGAAAGCTCTCCATCTGCTTTTGAGCATCTCCTGTCAGCTCACAATTTATGCCGAGCTGCATACAGACAGATCATTTCCATCGCGAGCGCTGCTGCCGCCAACGCTGTGATTTCGGCATGATCATAGGCAGGGGCCACCTCAACCACGTCCATGCCGATCACGTTGATACCGCGAAGGCCGCGCAGAATCTCGAAGGCATGGAACGTAGACAAACCGCCACATACCGGGGTGCCGGTACCGGGTGCAAATGCCGGGTCCAGGCAATCGATATCGAAGGTCAGATACACCGGGTGGTCACAGACTCGCTCACGAATCATGCGGGCAATATCTTGAGCGCTGGTGGTGTTGGCTTGACGTGCATCCACGACCTGGAAGCCCATCACATCATCGTTGGTCATGCGCTGGCCAATCTGGATGGATCTGGAGGGATCAACCAGACCTTCCCTCACCGCGTGATAGAACATCGAACCGTGATCGATGCGCTTTTCCTCACCATCATTTTCGGTGTCATGGTGAGCATCAAAATGGATCATGGACAATGGACCATGCTTGGCGGCATGGGCTTGCAGCAACGGATAGCTGATGAAGTGATCACCCCCCAGGGTCAACATCGCAGCGCCGGCCCCCAGAATGTGATCGGCGTGCGCCTTGATGGCGGCCGGCGTCTCTTGAGGTAGGCCATAGTCGAAGGAGCAATCGCCAAAATCAACGCAGGCCAGCACGTCAAACGGATCAAAATCCCATGGCCAGTGCCGCGTCCAAGCGGATTGAACGGAGGCCTCACGAATGGCGCGTGGTCCGAACCGACTGCCCGGTCGGTTGCTGGTCGCTGTGTCGAAAGGCACGCCGCTGATGACCAGGTCTACGCCACGAAGATCCCGGCTATAGCGGCGGCGCATGAAGCTGGTGATACCGCCGTAAGTCGATTCTGCGTCGGTGCCATACAGGCTGGTACGGGTGATCGCCTGATCGGTTGGATTACTGTTTTCCATGGAAATACTCAACGTTGACTACGAAAGGTGGACCAGACCCGTGTGCGCTCACGCATGAGTTGCAGGGCCATGGGTTCTTCGCCGAATAAGGTGTTGCGCACGGCAGCGGAGGGATAGATGCCGCTATTTTCGGCAATGCTTTGATCTATCAGCCGGGTGGCCGCCGTGTTGGCGTTGGCGTAATACAAGCTGTTGGTGAGGTCGGCGAGAGACTCCGGTCGAGTGAGGAACTCGATGAAGGCCCGGGCCTCTTCCGGGTGAGGTGCATCGGCCGGGATGGCCAGCGTATCGATCCAGTTGAGGGTGCCCTCGCGGGGAATGACGTAATCGATGTCGAACGGTTTTTTTGCGTTCTCAGCCATAATCCTAGCCAGGACTGCATCGCCGCTGTAAGTCAGCGCGAGGCATATATCCCCGTTGGCCAAGTCACTGCTTTGCGTGCCCGTGCCGATGTAACGCACTGATGGATGCAGTTGCGTGAGTAGCGCCTGCACCGCTTTCAGGTCTCCCCGATCCTTGCTATACGGCGATTTACCCAAGTAGTGCAGCGCCATACTGATCACTTCTTGCGGCGCATCGACGATCGAAACGCCACACTCTTTGAGCTTGCTTGCGTATTCGGGTTTGAATAGCAGGTCAAAGCTGTTCAAGGGAGCATCGGGGATCCGCTTCTCGATCTCCTTGCGGTTGATTGCCAGTCCTGTGGTGCCCCAGGTGTAGGGCACCGCGTAAAGATTGCCTTGATCGACAGTAGTCAACTGCGACAAGAGCACAGGGTCCAGTTCGCCGAGTCGCTGGGTCTGCTGAATGCCGCTCGGTTGCAGGGCTTTGGCTTGGAGCAACCGATCCAGCATGGCGATGCTCGGAACGACGACGTCATAGCCGCTGTGCCCGGTGAGTAACTTGGTCTCCAGCACGTCGGCGCTATCAAAGGTGTCGTACTGGACCTTTATTCCCGTTTCCGCCTCGAAGGCCTTAAGGGTTTTGACCCCGACGTATTCCGCCCATCCATAGAACTGGACGACCCGTTCAGCGGCTGACGCAGGTAATGCCAAAGCGACCAGTATCAGTGCAAGCGTGACCCTCATGATTGGCACCCTCCGAACTCATAATGGTTTGGGAGAGGCTGATCTGTTTGCGGTATCGCATGTTTTCGATGTGCCTGTATGACTTTCATAGGGGGCGCTCTTTGAATTGTTGTTTTTTGGCTCGACTACCCCACGATTGTTGTTGTTGCCCATGCGCCAATCAATCTATATAAATTACCGAACAAACTTACAATAAAACTAAACGGTTGAACGCTATGTCCTTTCCACCCTTGCATGCTTTCCGAGTGTTTGAATGCGTCGCACGATTGGGCCATGTCGGTGCGGCGGCCGCCCAACTGCATGTGACCCCCGGTGCTGTCAGCCAACAACTCAGGACCTTGCAAAGTTCGTTAGGCATCGACCTGTTCTACAAACAGGGTCGCCATTTGGTGCTGACGCAAAGCGGGTTGGCGTTGCAACGTTCGGTGGCCCGTGGCATCCACGAAATAACCGAAGGCGTGCGCCAGATAGCGCAGGAGCACTTCAAAGAGCCACAGGCCAAGGTGCTGACGATTTCTACCGAACCGATATTTGGCGCGACTTGGCTGATGCCTAGGCTTTTCGCATTTCGAGCCGAGCATCCTCATATACAGCTTCGGGTGATCAGCGCCGACGAACTGGGCGAGGTGGACTGGCGCAGAGCGGATATCGCCGTGCTCTATGACGCGCCGATCTGGGACGGTTTCTGGTGGCGCCCACTGCAACCTTTGCATATGTTTCCAGTCTGTTGTCCGCAATTGTTGCGTGGCCCGCATGCCTTACGGCAACCATCGGATCTGATTCATCACCGGCTCTTGCATGAAGACGACGGCACGCAATGGCGACGCTGGCTGCTTGAAGCCCGGTTGCCGTATCCAGGGGACGCGGACGTCCATTTTGAAGATTTTGGTATCGCGCTACAGGCTGCGCGGGATGGGTACGGGGTAGCGTTGAGTGATGAAATCAACTCATCGAGGGACTTAATGGAAGGGCGGCTGGTGCAGCCGTTCTCAATGAAAGTCCCTGCCGCAATGGATTACTACTGTATTTGCAACGAAGAAAGTCGAGGTGTTCCCGAGATCGTGTTGCTGATCGACTGGCTTATTGAGCAAGCGAAGGCCACTCCATCAAACTGACTATCTACGATGGATCGTCGTTTGGAGGCGCTCACGAATGACCGTTTTTGGCCGTTTTCTGCCTGTGGTGACCGGCTGAAAACGGACCCATTGCGCACTTTCGCGCTGCATTTCCCGTCGATCACAACGGAGTTGTAAACTGACCGCTCAAAAGGCGTTGCCTCATTGAACGCCCCAACGGCAACGACCGCTCAATTTACGAACACAAACAAGAGATCCTCATGGCAAACCACGACATCACCTTCACCCCCGACCCTGACGCGGATTCCATTTCCTCGGACGTCGCCGGTTTCGGCGGCCTGTTGGTCTCCACCCAGATCCCGACCCGCGCCGACGGCAGTCTGGAGCTGGGCGGCATCATCGAGCAGAGCGAATGCACCTTGCAGGCGCTGAAGGTCGCGTTGGAACGTGCCGGCAGTTCCATGGACCGAGTCATGCACCTGACCATTTACCTCACCGACATGGCTGACCGCGCCGCGTTCAACGAGGTTTACAACCGTTTTTTTGCCAAGCCGTGGCCGGTCCGCGCCGCTGTTGGCGTGGCATCACTGGCCGTTGAAGGTATGCGTGTTGAAGTCACCGCGATGGCGGCCAAGGGCTGAGTCTGCGGGTTGGGATGCTGTTGCCGAATGCAATCAATCGTCTTTTAACCAGCGAGCAGCGGAGTCGGCGGTCGTTTCAGGTCCCGTGTTAAAGGCGATTGATGCGTTGGGCGCAGCTTTGTGCACGGCGTTAATGACGACTTCGAACAGTGAAAGACTTTTTGGCGGCAGGCGCAGGCCGGCGCCGATGACTACACAATCGTAGGTCGTCGTTGCCAGCTGTTTCTCCAGCAAGGGCCCGGCGGTTTTGTCGGGTGGGATCAAGCACAGGTCGGCGTGCCAGCCCCGGTCTTCCATGGTCGCCATGCCAATCGCTATGCCTGCATGTATCTTTTCGGCATTAAAGCCAGGAGGTAAGGCCGGATCAGAGAAGTCGACGGTTTCTGGCGTCTGTCCGATAAATAATATCTGTGTCATGTGAGTTCACTCCACGTTGACGCAAAAGCCAGAGGCGACTCATTCGAGCCGCCTCTGTTCATTGGTTACCCGCGCCTGGGCAGTTTCCAGCCTGGCCGGATGAAGTGACAGGTGTAGCCGTTGGGCAAGCGTTCGAGGTAGTCCTGGTGTTCCGGTTCGGCTTCCCAGAACGGGCCGGCCGGGGTGATTTCGGTGACCACCTCGCCGGGCCAAAGTCCAGAAGCGTCGACATCGGCCACGGTGTCTTCGGCGATCTGTTTCTGCGCCTCGCTGAGGTAGAAGAGGGCAGAGCGGTAGCTGGCGCCCATATCGTTGCCCTGGCGATTCTTGGTCGTTGGGTCGTGGATCTGGAAGAAAAACTCAAGGATCTGGCGGTAGCTGATCTGCTGCGGGTCGAACACGATCTCGATCGCTTCCGCGTGGTTACCGTGGTTGCGATAGGTCGCATTCGGCACATCGCCGCCTGAATAACCCACCCGCGTGGAGAGCACGCCGGGGAAACGTCGCAGCAGATCCTGCATGCCCCAGAAGCAGCCACCGGCCAAAATGGCGGTTTCGGTTTGCGTCGTCATGGATGGTCATTCCCCTCAGTGAAGTGGCGCGTTACTGATTGATGGTCGGGCTGTTGAACTGGTCGGAGTAACTGCCGTCCATGAGCGAGGATGCCACCCGATCCGAACCTATTCCACTGCGCGAGTATGCAAGACGAGCAGATCCGACGTGATTGGTGCCATCGGATGCGACTGCGCCTGCACCGACGTGATCGGCCCCATCCGCTGCGACTGCACCGGCCCCGACGTGATCGGAACCATCCGCAGCGACTGCGCCGGCCCCGACGTGATCGGACCCATCCGCTGCGACTGCGCCAGCCCCGACGTGATCGGAACCATCCGCCGCGACTGCGCCAGCTCCGACGTGATCGGAACCATCCGCCGCGACTGCGCCGGCCCCGACGTGATCGGAACCATCCGCCGCGACTGCGCCAGCCCCGACGTGATCGGAACCATCCGCCGCGACTGCGCCGGCCCCGACGTGATCGGAACCATCCGCCGCGACTGCGCCGGCCCTGACGTGATCGGCACCATCCGCCGCGACTGCGCCGGCACCGACATGGTCGGAACCATCCGCAGCGACGGCCCCGGCCCCGACGTGATCGGCACCATCCGCCGCGACTGCGCCGGCCCCGACATGATCGGCTCCATCTGCCGCGACGGCCCCGGCACCCACATGATCAGCCCCATCCGCCGCCAAGGCTCGCGCCTGCGCAGCCCAGGCTCCGGGCATTACCACCGCCGCCGCGAGCGCCAATACAACGCCTGAAAAAAGCTTATGTTTCATGATGTTCTCCATAACCCATCAGCCACAAAGCCATTGAGCACGGCCGGTCGTTTGATCCAGGGAGACACGACGCACGGGCTCGGACTGATTACGTTGGCGATTGGCACGGGTGCGCCGCACAGCGCACAGGTGTCGACGTGTTGCATGACACACAGATAACCAACTCAATAGTATAGATCGCCAGTGGCGACTGGCCTGAACCGGTGACCATCGGACATCGCGCGCTTCGGTAATCAGCATCGAGAGAATCGCCGCACAGGGGATGTCCTACTCGATCCACACGCATTGGGTCTGCATTTACGCGCACAATGCTGACGCGACGCTGACTCGGGCCAAGTATCCATTTCGGCCCCAACGCAAAGGACGGCCCTGTGAATACCCTCGTTGTTTTTAAACCGCTATTCGACACCCTGAAGTGGCTGCTACCGCCGGTGCTGCTGATCTGGGTTCTGATAAAACTGCTGAAAACGCCCTGGTTTAAAGGCTGGTTCGGTGAACTATTGGTAGTTTTTTTTGCACGCTATTGTCTGGATCGCCAGATCTACCGCCGCTTGCATAACGTGACACTCGACACTCCGGATGGCACCACGCAGATCGACCATGTGTTCCTTTCACCTTTCGGCGTCTTCGTGCTGGAGACCAAGAACATGCGCGGCTGGATCTTTGGCAGCGAAAACCAGGCGCAGTGGACGCAACAGATCTTCAAGCAGCGTTTCAAATTCCAGAACCCGACGCGGCAGAACTACAAGCACTTGAAGGCATTGGAGGTAGCACTGGGTATCGGGCCAGAACATCTGCATTCGGTCATTGCCTTTGTCGGCGCGAGCACCTTCAAGACCGAGATGCCCGCCAACGTCACCCAAGGCATGCGCTTCATCCGCTACATCAAATCCTTCCAGCAACCGGTGTTCAGCGAGGAGGAGGTGAGGGCGATGCTGCTAGCCTTGCAAACCGGGCGTCGAGCGCCAACGCTGGCGACCGGGCGGGAACATGTGCAACGACTTAAGCAGCGCAGTGATCCGATGGCGTTGCGCCAATGTCCACGTTGTGGGAGTGCGTTGGTGGTTCGTGCATTCAAGAGTGGCCCGAAAATCGGTCAACAGTATTGGGGGTGTAGTGCATTTCCCAAGTGTCGGACCATGCAGCCGATTGTCTAGCGGACGCCTGCCGGCCAATTCTTTTGGCTGAATTGGTCACGGCAGTCGTCGATTGCTTATTGGCGCACTAAAAAAATACAGCTATCCATTGCCGGAGATTGACATGCAACTCAGCCGCGCCAATCTGGCGGACTTCATCTACTTCCTGGCCATCGCCCGTCATCAGAGTTTCAATCGTGCTGGCCTGGAGATGGGCATCAGTGCTTCTGCGTTGAGCCATGCGATCAAAGGCCTGGAAAGTCGGCTTGGGGTCCGCCTGTTGAATCGCACCACACGCAGCGTAACGCTGACCGCCGCAGGCGAGGAGTTGCATGCGCTGATCAGCAAACCCATCGATGACATCGGCCAGGCGATGGAAGTGCTCAATCGGTTTCGCGACGCGCCGGCGGGGCGCATTCGCCTGAACATTCTGAGTGATGCGGCGGATCTGCTGCTGGGCCCGGTGCTGCCGATTTTCAACGAGCGCTATCCGGAGATTGAGATCGACCTGACGGTTACCAACCGCATGATCGATGTCATTGGCGGCGGTCATGATGCGGGTATCCGCTACGGTGGCACGGTACCGGAAGACATGATCGCCCAGCGTCTGTCGCCGGACATTCGTTGGGTCGTCGCGGGCTCGCCGGATTACCTGGGTCGCTTTGGTGTGCCGCTGCACCCTCAGGACTTGATCCGGCATCGGTGCTTGCGCATACGGTTGGGCAATGATCGCATGTACGACTGGGAGTTCGACAAAGGCACCGAGCACCTGGCAATCGCTGTGCCCGGCGCAATCACTATCGACGAAACCCGTGTCGGTCTGTCGCTGCTACGCCACGGCGCGGGGTTGATGTATGCGCCCGAACCGGTCATCACGCCACTGGTCGAGCGCGGCGAGGTCCAGCGTGTACTGGATGACTGGTCCAGTCTCGCACCGGGTTTTCATATGTACTATTCAAGCCATCGGCAACTGCCGATGGGGCTGCGCTTGCTGATTGATCTGATCCGCGAAATGAAGCCGCTGGGGGAGTAGAGGTCGACCAGACCTTTTCTCCTGCTTGAAAGGACGATTCAACAGCCTACTTAGTCCACGAACAGACGGCCCCGAGACCGCATGAAGCGATGAGCATGGCTCATCAATCTCACCTCGCATCAAGATCCTCCTGCACACCCCTCAAGACACTGCGCTTGACTGATTGATGAGCGCTGCTCATCGACGCATCTCGTTTCCCCCCGGTATTCATCGCCGCCGGTGTTGGTTAGCGTGCACTGCATCAGATCTATTCAAACGTGATGTTGAGGAATGTATTGATGAGTTTTTCATTTGAAAATCAGGTCGCACTCGTCACCGGTGCCGCCTCCGGTATCGGATTGGCGACAGCCAAGGCCTTTGCCCAGGCCGGTGCGTCGGTCGCTTTGGCGGACGTGAACGGGGAGGCGGCGCGGGCTGCTGCCGAGGAATTGGTTCGCGCCGGTTTTAAGGCCATTGGCATCCGTTGTGATGTCGCCGACGTCGATCAGGTCGAGGCCATGGTCAAGGAGACCGTCGCCACCTTCGGGCGTCTGGACGCAGCATTCAACAATGCCGGCATTCAAAACATCCTGGCGGAAATGGCTGACGCTACCGTCGACGATTACGACAAAGTCATGTCGGTCAATCTTCGTGGCGTGTGGAGCTGCATGAAGTTCGAGTTACTGCACATGCGCCGGCAGGGCAGCGGAACCATCGTCAACTGCTCGTCTCTCGGTGGGTTGGTGGGCGGCGCCGAGCGAGCCAACTATCACGCCGCCAAGCACGGCGTCATTGGCCTGACCAAAAGCGCAGCGCTTGAATATGCGGCGCGCAACATTCGGGTCAATGCCGTGTGCCCAGGGCTGATCTGGACGCCGATGGCCGATCAGATGGTCGCCGCAGGTCAGGGCGAAGCGCTTGAGGCGATGGTCAAGAGTGTGCCGATGGGCCGCCATGGCCGACCTGAAGAAATTGCCGATGCCGTCCTGTGGCTGAGCAGCAATACCTCAAGCTTTGTCACCGGCCAGTCGATTTCCGTCGATGGCGGATTCGTCATGCGTTAAGCAAGGGCGGGTGCCCCACCGAGGTTGGGCGCGGCAGGAAGCGGCTTCGGCTTGAATGAATTGTCAGGCCGCGTCCTCGTGGTAGGTGCCATCGGAATGCCTGGCCCAACCAGATTTGTAGATTCCGCTGGTGCTTAAGCTCTACAGATCAGCTCTCAGCGGAAACGACTGAGTCATCACTGGATTCAGCCGCCAGTTTCAATCGGTCAGCTTTACTAACGTATTTAGTCTTGCTTTGCGGTGCCAATTTGGCACTCGCCTTTTTGGCTTTAGCCTTAAATAACTGCTGTAGTTTTTTTTGACGATTCATGTCTTTCTGCTCAGCGTGTAAAAGCCTGGATGATATCAGCTCAAAGATTAAATCCCAGAAAGACAATGATGGACTCGCCCCCCAAAATCCCCACCTCACGGAATAAACCGATACCCAACCCCCGTCTCCGTCACCAAATGCCGCGGCTGCGAAGGGTCCATCTCAACCTTCTTCCTCAACCCACCCATAAACACCCGCAGATATGGCGTATCGGTGGTATGCGATGGCCCCCACACCGCTTTCAACAGTTGCAAATGCGTCAGCACCCGATTCGGATGTGAGCAAAGGTGCACCAGCAACCGATACTCCAGCGGCGTCAGATGCAGCGGTGCACCAGAGCGTTCCACCACGCGCCGTTCGATATCGATGCGCACCTCGCCGAAGCTCAGCACGGAATTGTTGTCGGCATCTTTCGCCTGCCGCCGCAGCAGCGCGCGGACTCGGGCGAGCAGTTCGCCGGTACCAAACGGCTTCACCAGATAGTCGTCAGCGCCGGTGTCGAGGGCGAGGATTTTGTCTGATTCACTACCTCGGGCAGACAGCACGATGATCGGCACCGGCGACCAGCTGCGCACATCGCGGATCAGGTCGATGCCGTCGCCGTCGGGCAGGCCGAGGTCGAGGATGATCAGGTCGGGGCGGCGCGTACCTGCGTCGATGAGGCCTCGGTGAAAGGTGTCGGCTTCATGAACTTCCAGGCCTTCGGCTTGCAGGGCCATGCGCACGAAGCGGCGGATTTCCTTTTCGTCCTCGATGATCAGGACGTGCGGCACTGATTCGGTCATGGCTGTTCCTCGTCAGTTTGCTGGGCAAAGGGTTCGATGACGGGAGGCGTTTCACGGGGCAGACGTAACGTGAAGCAGGCACCGCCCTCGGGCCGGGTGACGCCGGTGATGGTCCCGTCATGCGCCTGGGCAATGGCCCGGCAGATGGCCAGGCCGAGGCCGACGCCGGGTATCGAGCTTTCCTTTTTGCCGCGCATGAATTTGTTGAAGATCGCCTCTTCGTGACCGTGGGGCAGCCCCGGGCCTTCATCGGCGACCCACACCTCGAAATGGTCCGGCGTGGCTCTGGCGCCGAGGTCGAGGGTGGTGGCGGGCGGGGTGTATTTGACGGCGTTTTCGATCAGGTTGATCAGGATGCGTTCGATCAGCACCGCATCGATGCGCACCGGCGGTAAGTCATCCTCCAGCACCACGTGCACCGAACGCCCGCCGAGTATCGGCTGCACCGCTCGCAGGGCGCTGCCCACCACGTCTTCGATGGGTTGCCACTGACGATTCAACACCACTTTGCCGGACTCTAGCCGCGCCATGTCCAGCAGGTTGTTGACCAGCGTGTTCATGCGCAGCGCCGATTCACCCACCGCCGTGGCGATCTCGGCGGCTTCGCCGGTCAAGGGTGGCTTGGTCAATTGGAGCGCTTCGGCGAGCCCGACCATTACCGACAGCGGGGTCCGCAAATCATGGGAAATGGCTGAGAGCAGTGAGTTGCGCAACCGCTCGGATTCCATTTGCACCGTCGTGTCCTGGGCCACGTTGATGTAGTGAATTCGTTCGAGGGAGATGGCCAGCAACGACGCGCAAGTATCGAGCAGGCGCCGCTGTTCCGGCACCACCAATCGAGTGGTGTCGCGAGGCTGCACGGCGAGTATTCCGCGTACCCGCATCGGGGCGGACAAGGGCAAGTACAGCGTGGTGCTGGAGGGCAGGGTGTCGGTGCCGTAGCCGGCCGGTTCGGTTTTATCGAACGACCACTGGGCGATGGCCAGGTCGACTTGCGGAGCATCGCCGGTGACCATCGGCGCCAGCAGTTTGTTGTTGTCATCGGCCACCAGCAAGGCAGATCGGGCGCCAAACTCGGCACTCAGGAACTGGGCGCTGATCTCGGCCACCTGTTCGGTGATCAGCGCGGCGGACAACAAGCGCGACATGTCGTACAGCGCGCGCATGCGGTCTTCGCGCCGTTGCGCCACCCGCGCCTGGTACGTCAGGCCGGCGGTCATTTGCCCGATCACCAGCGCGACCACCAACATGACGCTGAAGGTCACCAGGTACTGGACATCGGCAAAGGCGAAGGAAAACCGTGGCGAGACAAAGAAAAAGTCGAAGGCCCCGACCGACACAAACGCCGCGAGCACCGCAGGGCCACGGCCGAAGCGCACCGCGACGGCGACCACCGCCAGCAGAAAGAGCATGACGATGTTGGCTTGTTCCAGTACGCCTAGCAGCGGCAGGGCAATCAGGGTCGTCGCCGCACACAACACGACGCTCCACAGATAGGCGGGCCAGAGGATCGGGCTTTCGCGGGTTTCGGATTTGTTTTCGGTGCGTGGGCTGCCCGACGGCAGTGAGACTTGAATCACATCCAGATCCGCGCCCAGCGCGCCAATCCGATCGGCCAGCACCTGACGCCAGAACCGCCGTCGTGGTTGCTCGTCACGTCCGAGCACAACCTTGGACAGATTGTGCTGGCGCGCGTACTTGACCAGCGCTTCAGCAATGTCCTGACCCGCCAGGGTGGAGATCTGCGCGCCCATGTCCTGAGCCAGTTTTAGCGTCGCCAACACCCTGCGTCGCTTGGCTTCGGGCAGGCGCTGCAAGGCCGGAGTTTCCACATACACGGCGTGCCACGGCACATTGAGCTGGGCGGCCAGGCGAGCGGTGGAACGCACGGTTTTTTCGGCCTGTTCATGAGGGCCGATGCAGGCGAGTAGAGAATCGCGGGTGCCCCAGACCGGTTTCACCGCGCTGCTTTGGCGGTACTGCAACATGTCGCTGTCGACCCGGTCCGCGGTGCGCCGCAGCGCCAGTTCGCGCAGGGCAATCAGGTTGCCTTTGCGAAAGAAATTCTGCACCGCGCGCTCGGCCTGTTGCGCCAGATAGACCTTGCCTTCCTTCAAACGCTGCAACAGGTCATCGGGCGGCAAGTCGACGATGACCACTTCATCGGCGTTGTCGAACACATGGTCGGGCACGGTCTCCCAGACACGAATGCCGGTGATGCCACCGACAATATCGTTCAGGCTTTCCAGGTGCTGGACGTTCATTGTCGACCAGACATCGATCCCTGCGCTGAGCAATTCTTCCACGTCTTGCCAGCGTTTCGGGTGCCGGGAGCCGACGGCATTGGAGTGCGCCAGTTCGTCAATCAGGATCAGGCTCGGCGCGCGGGTGAGTGCGGCGTCCAGGTCGAATTCGGTCACGGTGCGCTGCTTGTCGACGACATGCTTGAGCGGCAGTAATTCGAGGCCTTCGGTCAACGCCTGGGTTTCGCTGCGACCGTGGGTTTCGATCACGCCGATCAGCACGTTGATGTTCTGCAGTTTCGCGGTATGAGCGGCGGCAAGCATGGCGTAGGTCTTGCCGACCCCGGCACTGGCGCCGAAGAAAATCTTCAGCCGCCCGCGTTTGGCTTGCGCTTCCTCTTCGCGAATCTGCGCCAGTAATTGGTCCGGGTCGGGACGTTGTTCGGCCATCAAGCTCACCGTGTGTGAGTTAGCGCTCAGTGGGTGGTGTCGAGTGCCAGGTTCAGCGCCAGCACATTGACTCGGGGCTCGCCGATGAACCCGAGCAGCGTGCCTTCAGCATACTCGCCGATCAGTTGACGAACTTTTTCGACCGGCAAGTTGCGCACCCGCGACACCCGGCCAGCCTGGTACAACGCGGCCGCCACGCTGATATGCGGATCAAGACCACTGGCGGAACTGTAGACCAGGTCGGCGGGCACCGTAGCGGTGTTGCCCGGATCCGCCGCGTGCAAGGCGGCGATCCGGCCCTTGATCGCGTCCGCCAGCGCCGGGTTCGATGGGCCGAGGTTCGAGCCGCCCGAGGCCAAAGGGTTGTAGGGCATGGGGCTGGTGGCGGAAGGGCGGCTCCAGAAGTACTTCGGATCGCTGAAGCCCTGGCCGATCAGCAGCGAACCGACGGTTTTGCCGTCCCGTTCGATCAGGCTGCCGGCAGCCTGATGGGGAAAGACCAGTCGGGCGATCCCGGTAGTGACCAACGGATAGGCGAGGCCGGTCAGCAGTGAAAATACAATCAACAGGGTCAACGCCGGACGCAACAGAGTGGCCATGACAGTGCTCCCTCAAACCAGACCGACAGCGGCCAGGGCCATGTCGATGATTTTGATGCCAATGAATGGAACGATTACCCCACCCAACCCATAGATCAACAGATTGCGCCGCAGCAGCAGGGCGGCACCGACCGGGCGGTATTTCACGCCTTTGAGCGCCAGGGGAATCAGGAAAATGATGATCAGCGCATTGAAAATCACCGCCGACAGCACCGCGGAATTCGGGCTGGTCAGGCCCATGATGTTCAGTGCCGCGAGCTGCGGATAGGTGGTGACGAACGCCGCCGGCACGATCGCGAAATACTTGGCGATGTCGTTGGCAATCGAGAACGTGGTCAGCGAGCCGCGAGTCATCAGCATTTGTTTGCCGGTTTCCACCACCTCGATCAGCTTCGTCGGGTTGCTGTCGAGGTCGACCATGTTCCCGGCTTCCTTGGCCGCCTGGGTTCCCGAGTTCATCGCCACCGCGACATCCGCTTGAGCCAGCGCCGGTGCATCGTTGGTGCCGTCGCCGGTCATTGCCACCAACCGGCCTTCGGCCTGGTAGCGGCGGATCAGCTCGAGTTTTTGTTCCGGCGTGGCTTCCGCCAGAAAGTCATCGACACCGGCCTCGGCGGCGATGGCCGCAGCGGTGATCCGGTTGTCGCCGGTGACCATGACGGTTTTGATCCCCATGCGCCGCAGCTCGACGAAACGTTCCTTGATCCCGCCTTTGACGATGTCCTTGAGTTCGATCACGCCCAACACTTTGGCGCCGTCGGCGACCACCAGCGGCGTGCTGCCCCGGCGCGCGACTTCGTCGACGAGGGTTTGCACCGCCTCCGGGAAGTGGCCGCCCAGGCTTTGGACGTGCCGCAGGATCGCTTCGCCCGCGCCTTTGCGCAGTTGGCGAGTGCCCATGTCGACGCCGCTCATGCGGGTCAGCGCGGAAAAGTGCACAAAGTGCGCGTCGAGCGCCGCGATGTCGCGTTCGCGCAGGTTGAAGCGTTGTTTGGCCAGCACCACGATGCTGCGGCCTTCAGGGGTTTCATCGGCCAGGGAGGCGAGTTGTGCCACGTCCACCAGTTCCGCTTCCTTGACTCCCGGTGCCGGTAAAAATGCCGAGGCGTGGCGGTTGCCGAGGGTGATGGTCCCGGTCTTGTCGAGCAACAGAACGTCGACATCACCGGCCGCCTCAACAGCCCGGCCAGAAGTGGCGATGACGTTGGCTTCCATCATCCTGCTCATGCCCGCCACACCGACCGCCGACAGCAGACCGGCAATGGTGGTGGGAATCAGGCAGACCAGCAGCGAGATCAACACGGTGATCGAAACCGGCGTCCCGGCCTGGGCCACCGCGACTCCGAACAGCGAGAAGGGCAGCAACGTCACGGTCACGCCGAGGAATACGATGGTCAGTGCGACCAGCAGGATGGAGAGGGCGATTTCATTCGGGGTTTTTTGCCGTTTGGCGTTTTCGACCATGGCGATCATGCGGTCGACGAAGGTTTCGCCGGGGTTGGTGGTCACTCGCACCACGATCCAGTCTGAAAGCACGCGAGTACCGCCGGTCACGGCTGAAAAATCGCCGCCACATTCGCGGATCACCGGGGCCGATTCGCCGGTAATCGCGGACTCGTCCACCGAGGCGGCGCCTTCGATCACTTCACCGTCGGCGGGGATGATCGAGTCGCCCAGGTCGCCGGCCTCGACCACCACCACATCGCCTTTGCACAGGCCGCTCGATTGCGCTAATTGCCACTCGGCGCCGTAGTGCGGTTCGCGCAGTTTCTTCGCCCAGGTTTCCTTTTTCAGGTCCCGCAGCGAGGCGGCTTGAGCTTTACTGCGACCCTCGGCCAGGGCCTCGGCGAAGTTGGCGAACAGCACGGTGAACCACAGCCACAAGGCAATCGCGAGGATGAACCCGGCGCTGGCTTCACCCTGGCCGCGCAAGGCCTGGACCCACAGGGCGCTGGTAATGATTGCGCCGATGTAGACGACGAACATCACCGGGTTGCGCCACTGGATCCGCGGGCTGAGTTTGCGTACGGAATCGACGATGGCCGGGGTTATCAGTTTTGGGTCGAACAAGGAGAACGCTTGGCGTGTCATGGTCGTGGTCTCACTTGATCAGGATTAGGTGTTCGACGACGGGCCCCAGCGCGAGCGCCGGCACGTAGTTCAGCAAACCGACCAGAAGCACCGTACCGATCAACAACACCACGAACAGCATTCCGTGGGTCGGCATCGTGCCGCCGGTGACCGCCAGGCGTTTCTTCGCCGCCAGGCTGCCGGCGACGGCGAGGACCGGGACGATCACGCCGAAGCGGCCGAACCAGGCGACGATCGCCAGCATCGTGTTGTAGAACGGGGTGTTGGCCGACAATCCAGCGAAGGCACTGCCGTTGTTGTTGGCCGCCGAGGTGAAGGCATAGAGGATTTCCGAAAAGCCATGGGCGCCGGGGTTGGCGATCCCCAGCCTGCCGGCCTCGGCCATGACCGCGATGGCGGTCCCGAACAGCACCAGCAGCGGCGTCACAAGAATCGCGATGGCGACCATTTTCATCTCGTAGGCTTCGATTTTTTTGCCGAGGTATTCGGGAGTACGGCCGATCATCAACCCGGCGATAAACACCGCCAGGATCGCGAATATCAGCATCCCGTAAAGGCCCGAACCTGTGCCGCCGAACACCACTTCACCCAGTTGCATCAGCACCAGCGGCACCGCGCCGCCCAGTGGGGTGAACG
Source organism: Pseudomonas sp. ASL4 (assembly GCF_056680395.1). Taxonomy (NCBI): domain Bacteria; kingdom Pseudomonadati; phylum Pseudomonadota; class Gammaproteobacteria; order Pseudomonadales; family Pseudomonadaceae; genus Pseudomonas; species Pseudomonas sp. ASL4. The sequence continues at coordinate 3,494,419 of NZ_CM155280.1, forward strand.
AGTCGTGCATCGCATTGACTGCGCCGCAGGAGGCCGCCGTGGTCACTGCCGCGAACAGGCTGGAGGCGCTGATGCCGAAGCGCAGTTCCTTGCCTTCCATGTTGCCCGCCGCCGTGTCGATGCCCAGCGCGGAAAACTGTGGATTGCCGAGTTGTTCGTAGTGGGTGACGGCGACTACAGCGATCACGAAGATGATCGTCATCGTCGCCAGCAGCGCCCAACCCTGGCGGATGTCACCGACGACGTGGCCGAAGACGAAGCACAGCGCGGTCGGAATCAGGAAGATCGCGATCAGTTGAAAGAAGTTGGTCAGCGCGGTCGGGTTCTCGTAAGGGTGCGCCGAGTTGGCATTGAAGAAACCGCCGCCATTGGTGCCGAGCATCTTGATCGCTTCTTGCGAGGCGACCGGGCCCATGGCAATGGTTTGCTTGTCGGTGCTGGCGGCCACGGTGACCGGGCTGCCCTGGGCATCGAGTTTTGGTTGGCCGGCGTCATTGAGCACCGGGTTCTGGTACTGCATGACCTCCATCGTCGTGACGTCCTTGTAGGGGTCAAGGTTCTGGATCGCGCCCTGGCTGACCAGGAACAGCGCGAAGATCAACGACAGCGGCAGCAACACCCACAATGTGATGCGGGTGAGGTCGGTCCAGGCATTGCCGATGCTGGTGGCGCTGTGGCGGGCGAAGCCGCGAATCAGGGCCACGGCCACCACGATGCCGGTGGCGGCCGACAGGAAGTTCTGCACCGTCAACGCGAGCATTTGTGTCAGGTAGCTCATCGTCGACTCGCCGCTATAGCCTTGCCAGTCTGTATTTGTGACGAAACTGGCGGCGGTATTGAACGAGGAGTCCGGCGTTACGGCGCCGAAGCCTTGCGGGTTGAATGGCAGCACACCTTGCAAGCGTTGCAGCGCGTAGACCACCAGCAAGCCCAAGGCGTTGAACAGGATCAGGGCGAGGGCGTATTGCAGCCAGCCCATCTGGGTTTCCGGTTTTACGCCGGCCAGGCGATACAGCGGCGACTCAATGCGCGCACCGAAGGCAAACCGACCTTCCATTACTGTGGTCAGCCACCGCCCGAGCGGCCAGGCCAACAAACCCAGCGCCAGCAAAAAGGCCCCGAGCAGGACCCAGGCTTGAGTGGTCATAGGAAGTCCTCCGGAAAAAACAGCGCGGCGACCAGGTACACCAGCAACCCGGCCGCGATGATCCCGCCGAACAGATAAAAGCCCGTCATGACCGTCTCCTGTTGAGCGCCGCACAGCCAAGTGCCAGGCCGATCAGGCTGATGAAAAACACTGCGTCGAGTATTAGAAAGATGAAGTCCATGGCGTTTCCTCCCGCTGATGAGCAAAGCCTAGAGGGACGCTTGGTAAGTTGTTATCAGGATTAGGGGCGGGGGAATAAAGATCTTATAAAGACCACAGCAGAAACTACGAACACCGCAATCCCTGTGGGAGCGAGCTTGCTCGCGAAGAGGGAGTGTCAGTCGCCATTAACATTGGCTGACACACCGCCTTCGCGAGCAAGCCCGCTCCCACAGGTTGTACTTCTTGACTGACGGGTATTGGGCAAGTCCTCTAGACACGGGACTTACGCATGGCGCTACAAGAATGGCTGGGCGCACACATCCCGGATACACCCGCGCAACCAGCGATGTGCCGGGTCGGCTTCCAGTCGAGGGTGCCAGAGCAATGACACCGTGATCGGGGGGATGACAACCGGAAGGGGAAAACTGTGCAGGCCGGCGCGCAGGCTGGCAGTATGCCGCTCGGGCACGCTGGCGATCAGGTCGCAGGCCCGAACGAGCGCCAGAGCGGTCGAAAAGCCGCCGACGATGGTGACGATCTCTCGTTCCAGCCCCTGGGCATTCAAGGCGTCATCAATGGCTGTCGGCCCTTTCTCCGGGCCCCGTCGCGACACGCCAATGTGGCGGCCGGCGGCATAACGGGCGGGGGTGATTTCGCCTTGGCTCAGTGGATGCTCCAGGCGCACGACACCGATAAATCGGTCCCTGAACAGCGCCTGCGCTCGCACCTCAGGCGCCATCGACTTGCCGACCACGCCGGTTTCCATGTCGGCACTCCCGTCTCGCAGTGGCGTGCTGTCTTTGTTGGGCTTTTGCACAAACAGCAGCCGCACGCCCGGCGCTTCTTCGCTGACACGAGCAAGCAGGTCCGGGCCGAACGTCTCGACAAAACCGTCGCTGGTGCGGATGGTAAAGGTGCGCACCAATAGTTTCGGATTGAGCTGCTCAACCGGGCGCAAAACCGCTTCCGCGTCCTGGACCAACTGGCTGACCCGCTCGCGCAGTTCGAGTGCGCGGGGGGTGGGTACGAGGCCGCGACCGGCCCTGACCAGCAGCGGATCGCCCGTCGTTTCACGCAAGCGCGCCAAGGCCCGGCTCATCGCCGACGGGCTCAGTCGCAGGCGCTGGGCAGCGCGCGTGACACTGCCTTCTGTGAGCAGAACATCCAGGGTAATAAGCAAGTTGAGATCGGGCATCGACATATTTCGACGGTAGCACAAGCGTGATCGGGGTATGGCGTCAAACGCATAAGTAATGTGCAAATGGTGCGCCTTCCGCCTTGTCAGGCAACGCCGTAGGCTTTTTACAGCTCCGTTTCGGGCGTTACCAGTCAAGGAACTCATCCTCATGATCAATCCAAATCAGACCATCGCCGCCAGCGAGCAGTGGACACCGTCGGTTCGGCGGGTGCTCGCGAGCCTGTCGTTGTCGATGTTGCTCTCATCCCTGGGCACCAGCATCGCCAATGTCGGCTTGCCGGCCTTGGCCCAGGCGTTCAGCGCGTCCTTTCAAGCCGTGCAGTGGATCGTCCTCGCCTATCTACTCGCCATTACCACGTTGATTGTCAGCGTAGGACGGCTCGGTGACCTCATCGGCCGACGTCGATTGCTGCTGGTCGGCATTGTTGTGTTTACGCTGGCTTCAGCCTTGTGCGGCCTGGCGCCGAAGCTCTCGCTGCTGATTGCCGCGCGGGCGGTACAGGGCCTGGGCGCGGCGATCATGATGGCGCTGACCATGGCGTTTATCGGTGAGACGGTGCCGAAGGACAGGACCGGTAGCGCCATGGGGTTGCTCGGGACGATGTCGGCCATTGGCACGGCGCTCGGTCCGTCGCTGGGTGGTGTGCTGATCGCCGGATTCGGTTGGCAGTCGATTTTCCTCATCAACGTACCGCTGGGGATTCTGACGTTCGTGCTCGCGTACCTTTACCTGCCTGCCGATCGGCGGGAGCCGAAGACCGCAGGTTACGGTTTCGATCCTCTGGGCACGCTGCTGCTGGCGCTGACACTCGCGGCCTATGCACTCGCCATGACCCTGGGCCGCGGCAGTTTCGGTGCGCTCAACGTGGCGCTGCTACTGGCGGCTGTCTTCGGTGGTGGGCTCTTCGTTTTCGTCGAGGCGAGGGTGCGATCACCGCTGATTCGTTTGGCGATGTTCCGCGATGGTTCGCTGAGCGGCAGCCTCACCATGAACCTGTTCGTTTCGACGGTGATGATGGCGACACTGGTGGTAGGGCCGTTCTACCTTCTTCGTGGCCTGGGGCTCAACCTGGCCATTGTCGGCGGTGTGATGTCGATTGGCCCGGTCATCTCGGCACTGAGCGGTTTTCCGGCGGGACGTGTGGTTGACCGTTTTGGTGCGCCGATCATGGTCATCGTCGGGCTGATCGCGATGGCGGCGGGTTGCGTGGCACTTTCCGTGCTCCCGGCGCTGTTCGGCCTGGCGGGGTACGTCGCGGCCATCGTCATCTTGACCCCCGGATATCAGTTGTTCCAGGCAGCCAACAACACGATCGTGATGCTGGACGTGCCTTCGGAGCAGCGTGGGGTGATGTCCGGCCTGCTCAGCCTGTCACGCAATCTCGGGCTGATCACCGGCGCATCTGTGATCGGCGCGGTGTTTGCCCTCGCTTCAGCGGCGACTGACTTGACCACGACGGCTCCTGAAGCCGTCGCCTCCGGTATGCGCATTACGTTTGCGGTGGCCGCTGTTCTGATCGTCGTAGCGCTCGCCATCGCTTTGGCAAGTCGTGGCCGCAGGGCTGGGGCCACGGCGTCCTGATCAGGCCTCAGCCCCAGGTTTTGCCAAGGGCCTCCAGTCCGGCTTTCTGCAGATCCTGCGGGCTCATGGCGATACGGAATTTGCAACTGGCCTGGAAGTTGAGAAAAAACGGTTCGGCAAAACGCGGAATTTCGGAAGCGTCCTGCATGTCGATCAGGAAAATCCCACCGCGCATGCCGTCCTGCTCAGTGAAGTAAGCCGTCTCGGGTTTGATGCTATCCAGTACCCGCCCTATGATTTCGCCGACTTTGCCGGCCCGGACCAGCGTGTTGAAAGGTTCGTGCGGGAATTCGACCGTCAGTAGCATTTTCATTGTTTGATGCTCGGTTGAAGTGGCTGCTCCCTACCAAGACCCTTGCTCCCGATTACCGCCAGCCCCACATTGCGCAGTTCCAGCGGGTGTGTCGTTAAGAATAGCGAAGCATTGCAGCGGCCTCGGGCCGGGTTACGGGCGGTCGCGCCTCGATTGACGATCATTTTGTTGTGCGATACAACTAACTCATCGTTTCTCGCGAGGTGTGTGCCGTGACCGATTCCAACCTGATTAACCACGTCCGTTCGGCGTCGCGCCTCATGGTGCGGGAGTTGGGTTTCATGCAGGCCACGCTGGCGGCGACGGAGTATCCGCCGTCCTCCGTACACACCATCGTGGAGCTGGGCAACCGCGATTCGCTGACGGCCGTGGAATTGGTGGCGCTGCTGGGTCTGGAAAAATCCAGCGTCAGCCGTATGGTGCGCAAACTCATCGAGGCGGGCGAGATCGAAGAAGTGCCGAATGAGCAGGATGCGCGCTCGAAAAAACTGCAACTCACGGCACAGGGCCGACAGACGTTGCGCGCGGTGGATGCGTTCGCCACCCGGCGGGTCGGCGCGGCCATGGCTCACTTGACCGAGGCGCAACAGCAGACAGTGAGCGAAGGTCTCGGCCACTATGCCGGAGCGCTGCACACTGAGCGACTCGGTACAGAGCCAACGCCCCTGGCACCGTTGGAAATTGCCCGGGGCTACCGCCCCGGCATCATCGGCCGCATGGTGGAAATGCACGCTCTCTACTACGCCAGACACGCCAACTTCGGCCAGCCATTCGAAAGCCTGGTGGCCGGCGACATGGCCGAACTGATGGGGCGTTTGCACAACCCGCGCAACGAGGTGTGGGTGGCGCTCGACGGCGAGCGGATCGTCGGTTCGATTGCCATCGACGGCGAAGGCGAGGGTGGGGACGCAGTGCTGCGTTGTTTCATTCTGGATGACAGCGCGCGGGGCAAAGGTGCCGGCAAACGCTTGCTGGCGCAAGCCATCAAGTTCTGTGACGAATGGGGCTTTCGGGCAACGCGACTGTGGACGTTCAAAGGCCTGGATGCGGCGCGCAAACTGTATGAAGACGTGGGTTTCACACTGGAGCAGGAGCAAGAAGGGGAGCACTGGGGTGGACGGATTATCGGGCAATGGTTTGTTCGGCCCAGGCCGGTCAATGGTTCACCGTGAACACGCAAAAGCCTGGGAGCCAAACGCTCCCGGGCTTTTTCATACGGTGTTACTCAGCGGCGATCCAGCCACACGGTCTGCGCGTTGCAGAATTCGCGTACGCCAAAGTGCGACAGCTCACGACCAAATCCGCTCTTCTTCACGCCGCCGAAGGTGACGCGCGGATCGCTAGCGCAGTAGCCGTTGATGAACACTCCACCGGTTTCAAGCTCATCGGCCATTTGCTTGGCCAGTTCAAGATCGCGGGTGTAGATCGTTGAAGCCAGCCCGAACTCACTGTCATTGGCCAGCGCCAACGCATGGGCGGCATCGCGGGCGGTAATGATCGAGGCGACCGGGCCAAACAATTCCTGTTTGAACGAAGTCATCTGGTCGGTGACGTTGCTGAACACGGTCGGCTCATAGAAGTTGCCGGGGCCTTCAGCCTTCTTACCGCCAAGTAACAACGTCGCGCCTTCTTCCAGGGTGTCGCGTACCTGTTGGTCCAGTTCATCACGCAGATCAAAACGCGCCATCGGGCCAATGTAGGTCTCGGTGGCCAGCGGATCACCGACTACCAGCTTGCGAGTCGCCTCGACAAACTTGCGGGTGAATTCCTCGACAACGCCTTGCTCGACAATCAGGCGCTTGGCTGCTGCACAGACTTGCCCGGTGTTCTGGTAACGGCCAATCACGGCTGCTTTGACGGCGTCGTCCAGGTCGGCGTCGTTGAGCACAATGAAAGGATCGGAGCCACCGAGTTCCAGCACGCACTTCTTCAGCGCCGCACCGGCCTGAGCACCGATAGCGATACCGGCGCGCACGCTGCCGGTGAGGGTCACGGCGGCGATGCGTGGGTCGGTAATTGCTTTTGAAACGCCGTCCGGCGTGACGTTGATAACTTCAAACACGCCTTCGGCAAACCCGGCGCGCTGGATCGCATCGCGCAGCAGATAGGCGCTGCCCATGACGTTGGGCGCGTGCTTGAGGACGTAGGTGTTGCCGGCGATCAGCGCTGGAACGGCGCCACGCAGTACCTGCCAGATCGGGAAGTTCCACGGCATCACGGCGAGAATCGGGCCCAGCGGGCGGTATTCAATGCGCGCCTTGCCACCTTCAACCAGCGTCGACTCGGCGGTCAACATGGCGGGGCCGTGTTCGGCGTACCACTCGCACAGTTGCGCACACTTTTCGATTTCACCGCGGGCCTGGGTGGTGGGCTTACCCATTTCCAGAGTGATCATACGCGCCAGTTTTGGCGCATCGTCGCGCAGTGCCTGGGCCAGGGCGATCAGCGATTGTGCGCGCTGTTCTACTGGTGTCCGGCGCCATACCGAGAAACCGGCGGCGGCACGGGCGAGGGCGGCGTCCAGTGCCTCGGCGGATTCGAAAGGGTAGTGGCCGATCTGCTCGCCATTGGCGGGGTTGATCGAAATGGCATGGGTGAGACTGGAAACCTGGGTCATGGCACCGTCCTGCTGGGTGGGTATGCGCTCAGATTACGGGGGTGGTTGTTTTCTGGAAACTGAATAATACTGAGTGTATCGTTCACGTTTGGAGAATGACTTGGATCTGGTCCAGCTCGAGATTTTCAAAGCGGTTGCCGAACACGGCAGCATCAGTGCGGCCGCTCAGCACATCCACCGGGTACCCTCGAACCTGACAACGCGTATCAAGCAACTGGAGCTGGATCTGGGGGTGGACCTGTTTATCCGCGAGAAAAGCCGCTTGCGCCTGTCGCCGGCCGGTTGGAGTTTTCTCGATTACGCCCGGCGTATTCTCGACCTGGTTCAGGAGGCCCGGGCCACCGTGGCGGGTGAAGAGCCGCAAGGGTCTTTCCCACTAGGTTCGCTGGAGAGCACGGCGGCGGTGCGGATTCCCGAGCTGTTGGCCGCCTACAACCAGAAGCACGCCAAGGTCGAGCTGGCCCTGTCCACCGGTCCTTCCGGCACCATGATCGACGGCGTGCTCTCTGGTCGATTGGCCGCCGCGTTCGTCGACGGTCCGGTGCTGCACCCGGCACTGGAAGGCGTGCCGGCGTTCGAGGAAGAAATGGTGGTCATCGCGCCGCTCAACCATGCCCCGATCCACCGTGCGCAGGACGTCAACGGCGAGAACATCTATGCCTTCCGCTCCAACTGCTCGTACCGGCACCACTTCGAGAGCTGGTTCAGCAAGGACGCCTCGGTGCCTGGCAAGATTTTCGAAATGGAGTCCTATCACGGCATGCTCGCCTGCGTCAGTGCCGGTGCCGGTCTGGCGCTGATGCCCCGCAGCATGCTCGAAAGCATGCCCGGCTGTACCACGGTGAGCATCTGGCCGCTGTCGGAATCCTTCCGTTATTTGCGCACCTGGCTGGTGTGGCGCCGGGGCACGGTGTCGCAAAGCCTGACCATGTTTGTGCGGTTGCTGGAAGAGCGGGGCGTAGTACGTGAAGAAATTTGAACGTTGCCAACAAGCGATACCAATTGGCCACTATCTCCGCTAGAGTGTGCGCCGCCCGAGAGCTGGATCCCGGGCGTTTTCTAATGGAGTTACACCGTGAATTACCTCAGCAAAGTGGTTGCCGTCGCCCTGTTCGGTCTGGTTCTGGCGGGTTGCACCGGCGCCCCGATGAAAACCCAGCACTACGACAGCAGCCAGTACACCGTTCTGGGCCACAGTGAAGCAAGCGCTACCGGCCTGCTGCTGTTCGGCGTCATCCCGATCAAGCAGAACAGCCGTTTTGTTCGCGCTCAAGACGCGGCGATCCAGGCTAAGGGCGGCGACGCGATGATCAACACCCAAGTGCAGGAAAACTGGTTCTGGGCCTGGGTCCTGACCGGTTACACCACCAAGGTTTCCGGTGATGTGGTCAAGTTGAAAAACGTTCAGTAAGCGCTATGCTTCGCCGGCTGGCGAGCAGCCCTGAAAAGCGCAAAAGCCCGGTTTAGCCGGGCTTTTCAGTTTCTGGCGTTTGTCAGCGCGCACCGTCATGGGGACGGATTGTGCGATTGCGCCGGCCGGAAAACGGCCACTTCACCGTACGCCGGGTCGGGACGCTGATGCAGGGGTTGTTCTGTTCCGAAGGTTATGCGGCGGTCCATGGTGTGCCGACGGAACCTGATCGGCTGGACCGAGGAGGTGGCCTACATGCCGCTGGCGCAATGGCTGGATCAAGTGAGTGGCGAACAGAAGCTCTGGATGCGGGTATCCAACCTCAATGCCCAGCTCAAGGTGGTTGAAGCCCACCTGGGTATCGCTGCGCTGCCAGCCTATGTCGGGCACCAATCCGGGTTGCGTCAGGTACTGGCGGATCGGCCTTCGCATCGCTCCGACATCTGGCTGTTGCGTAATCCGGCGACCCAGGGTGTCGGCCGTGTGGATCGCGTTGTCGACTATCTGACGGGCCTGTTCCACAGTAAAACGGCCGAGATGCAATAACGGCCGGTTGCCTCCTTACTGCGGGCCGGAGCGCAAAAATATCCAGACCGCTATGTGGGGAGCGTGGCCAGGCGACAGGACGATGGGTTACCTGTGGCGAGGGAACTTGCTCCCGTTCGGCTGCGCAGCCTTCGGCAGCTCCTGCCCGGTTTGGTGGTGTTTAAGAGGCTTGTTTAATCTGTGGCTGGGTTACTTCCGGAAAGCTACGCAACCTTGCGCCTTTGCCTACACGTACGCCAGAATCGGCCGGCTTGTGCGCTTTTGGCCTGGGTTTTATCGTTTCCGGGTCGCTGACAAATCAGCGATCGGGTTTAGCAGCTCGGCAAATATCAAGGCACATCAGCACAGCCTCTCGATCAATTGGCGTCTACTTCGTCGGTCGATCTGCATTATGGCGGCTGGGCGTGGGGCACTTCGGTGCGCCGGGTTCCTTGATCCCTGGTCTGCTAACCCGCGTACAGTCGCCACCCTTTTTCGTTTAGCAGCGATGTTTGGCGGCTCCAGTGATCAAGGAGCTTCACCATGTTCAAAGCCACACCCAACCCGCCAGAAACCGAATCAGCTACCACCAGCGCCGCCCTCGAGGAAAAAAAGCTCAAGGAAGCCGCTGACCGCGCACTCAGCTACTACCTCGGGCCGACCGTCGTCAAAAACACCCCGCGAAAACCCAGTACGATTTTCATGATTGCCCCCAATACCGACACTGAAACCCTGCTGGTCAACGCCTGCGAATCCCTGGCCTCGGCGAGTGTGATGGCCAGTGACTTCGCCGCACTGCTGGAAGGCCCGCAACGCAACACGATGCTGGCACTACAGCAGATCATCATGCTCAGTGAGCTGGCGGTGAATCGGGCGCTGGATAATCTGGACTCGCAGGGTTCTGCTGCATAACGGGAACGCAGCGTCCCGTGCTGCATGACCACGCAGAGCGTGGGAACGATCAGCAGGAAACGGCCTTCGGGCCGTTTTTTATTGTCCGCAGAAAATATTTGGTCGAGCGGGCATTTGTGGCGAGGGAGCTTGCTCCCGTTCGGCTGCGCAGCAGTCGTCAATTCGGGCAACGCGGTGTGTCTGGAGGATTGCAGGGGGCGGCTTCGCCACCCAGCGTCGGATCGCCGCCCGGAGCAAGCTCGCTCGCCACAGGTTTTTGTGCAGGCCTGGGACATTCGGATAACGAAAATTCAATGTGGGAGTGAGCCTGCTCGCGAAGACGGAGTGTCAGCCAGCATAGATATTGACTGAACCACCGCATTCGCGAGCAAGCCCGCTCCCACAGGCCCGGTGCACATTCGAATAATCGTCGCTAGGGAGCGGGTCTTTCTTCAGCTATCAGACATGCGGCTGTTCGGCCGTGCACAGCTCCCCGGTGGCGCGGATCAGTGCCAGTTCATGCAGGCGATCCTTGGTCAGATTGGCGCGGGACTTGGCCAGCCAGTTCGCGCAGTGCGGGTCTTTGCTATAGGGCAGGAAGTCGGCGTATTGCTGCAACAGACGGTTCTGCAACTCATCGAGGCGCGGGCGGATTTGCTTGGCGAGGTCCGGGCGTGGCGTGTCGGGCGCCTTACTGGCGGCGCGCCATTTTGCAAGCAATCCGTATTGCACCAGTTTGTTGGCTTCCATTTGCGCGGCGAGCAATTGGCCGACGGCTTGCGGGTCGAGTTTGCGCTCCGCAGCCAAGGCCTTGGCATTGGCGATGACTTGCGCTTCCCGGACACTGTCCTGGATCGGTTTGCCACTGTCCCACTTGGTCAGCGCCACCAGGTCGCCAATGTTCAGGCGTTCATTCAGGGTCACCAGCAACGGTTTCAATGCTTCAGGTGCCTTGGCGGGCGTGGCGGCCTGAGTGCTGCCAACGAACAAGACAAGTACGGCACAACCTAGCAAACGTTGCGTCAGGCGTAACGGGGTGAACATAGGGCAAAACCTCTTCGCGACTTACTGGGACAAGGCAACGCTGGCAGGCCAGGTAATGGCTTGCGCGACGATCACGTGTTCCCCATTGAACGTGGCGGCGGGGGAGCCATGTAACACGTAGCCCATTTTCAGAGCTTCGCTGACGCGATGGCAGAAGGCAGCGTCATCGCGCCCCGTCAGTAGCCGGTAAATGGGCAAGCCGTCAGGCGGTAAGGTCATAAGCCGATATCCTCAGGGTTTAATGAATCGCAATGCTGGGGGCGCATCAATCTAGCATCTGCGGACACGAAAAATCCCGCACTTGGCAGCTGTCGGAATTTTAAAGTAGTATACGTTTCATATGCATTTCATATCGGGTGTTGTGGTGGGTATCGTAAAAATTTCAGAAGACATGCACGAGAACTTACGCGTTGCGAGCAATGCGCTGAGCCGCTCGATCAATGCCCAGGCCGAGCACTGGATGCGCATCGGGATGCTGGCCGAATTGCACCCTGATCTGGATCACAGCGATATCTGCCGCTTGCTGATTCGTGCGGAACAGGCGGGCGGCCTTGATTTGCAACAGGTGTGCGCACTCGCCGAAGGTTCGCAAGGCACCCAGGTTCACGCCGCAGCAGGAGCTGAGCAATGAGTCGGGCAATGAAGGCTAGCGTCGTGATCAACAACCGGGAACAAATCGCCCAGTCTGGCGTGGCGGGCAAGTTGGCAGCTGAAGTGCTGGCGATGATCACGCCCCACGTCAAGGCCGGGGTCACTACCGATGAACTCGACCGGCTCTGCAACGACTACATCGTCAACGTGCAGAAAGCCATTCCCGGCAATGTCGGCTACCACGGCTTCCCGAAAACCGTCTGTGCCTCGGTCAACGAGGTGGTTTGCCATGGCATTCCTTCGTCCAGGGTCCTGAACGACGGCGACATCATCAATATCGATATTGCCGTGGTCAAGGACGGTTGGTTCGGCGACACCAGCCGCATGTATTTCGTCGGCGAACCAAGCCCCGAGGCGCGTCGTTTGGTGCAGACGACCTATGAAGCGATGTGCGCCGGTATTCGACTGGTGCGCCCCGGCGCAACCCTGGGCGACATTGGCCACGCGATTCAGAGCGTTGCCGAACGCGACGGCTACAGCGTGGTGCGCGAGTATTGCGGGCATGGCATCGGCAAGATCTACCACGATGAACCGCAAGTCCTGCATTACGGTTTTCCGGGCCAGGGCCTGACCCTGAAAGCCGGGATGATTTTCACCATCGAACCGATGCTCAACGCTGGTAAACGCCATGTGAAAACCCTGGCCGATGCCTGGACGGTAGTTACCAAGGATCTTTCACTTTCGGCGCAGTGGGAACACATGGTCGCGGTCACCGATGACGGGTTCGAGGTGTTGACGTCTTGGCCTGACCAGGTCGAAGAATACCCCGCGCCTTGATGCTTCAAGCCACGCAGCTTCTTCTTTGGCCCTTCATCTGTGGGAGTTGCTGCGAATGAATGCGGCATCGTCTGATGGCTTTTCAACCGCTGAATGTCATAGGGTTGACGGCTCAAAGGGCGATTTTCGGAAGGCAAGTCGATGGAACGGTGTGAAGTAGCGGTGCTCGGTCTGGGCGCGATGGGCGCGGCCACGGTGTATCAACTGGCGAAAGCCGGGGTCAAGGTGATAGGCGTCGACCGCTACCATCCGCCGCATACGCAGGGCTCAAGCCATGGGGATACGCGCATCACCCGGCTCTCGGTCGGTGAAGGTGCGCAATACCTGCCGATCGTTCGCAACTCCCACAGAATCTGGCGTGAACTCGAAGCGCTGTCCGGTGAGTCGCTGTTCGAGCAGTGCGGTGTGTTGGTCATGACCTCCAATCCCGACTATGACCCGCAGGATCAAAACGACTTCACGCACCGCACGGTTAATCTCGCGCAAGCCAACGGCATCGAGCATGAAGTGCTGTCGGCCACGCAGATTCGCCAGCGCTTCGCGCAGTTTTCACCGGTGCTGGACACTGCCATCGGCTACTTCGAACCAGCGGGCGGTTACGTCCGTCCAGAACGCTGCATCGCCGTTCAGCTGCAGCTCGCCGAACAACACGGCGCAACCTTGTACAAGGGCGAAACCGTCACGCACATCACCTCGGACGAGCAAGGCGTCACGGTCACCACTGACCAGCGCACGATACTCGCCGACAAAGTGGTAATCAGCGCCGGCATGTGGTCACAGGATCTGCTGGGCGAGCCTTTCGACCGCTTGCTGCGGGTGTGTCGGCAGAAGCTGTTTTGGTTCGAACTGGAACCACAGGCGCAGTTTGCCGAGGTATCGCCGACCTTCATCCTTCACCACGGCCCGGGCGATGCCGACATGCATTACGGCTTTCCACCGTTGCCTGGCGAAGGCAGCCTGAAAGTCGCCAGCGAGCAATACAGCGTAGCCACGTCCCCAGACGCTTTGGACCGAACCATCAGCGCCGCCGAAGAGCGCGAGATGTTCGACACCCAGGTGCGCGGCAAGATTGCCGGCGTGACCTCGCGCGTAGCCACGTCTTCGGTATGCACCTACACCGTCACGCCGGACGGCGACTTCATCATCGACGAGCATCCACATCTGAAAAACACGCTGGTGGTGTCCGCTTGTTCCGGTCATGGCTTCAAGCATTCAGCCGCGTTGGGCGAAGCGCTGGCGCAATGGTGTGTTCGCGGTCGCAGTGAGCTGGATTTGTCGGCGTTTTCGTTGAAGCGGTTTGATGGGCAGAGCTGAAGTGCCTTCCAGCACAAAAGTATCAGGCAAAAAAAAAGCCGCCGGTTAAGGCAGCAATAAAAAACAGCACGCGTTGTGTATGGCCTGAGTATTGGCCTGGCAACGTTACAGAATGATGACGTTTAGTAGATCGGCGGCACGATGAGTTCCGGCGGCGTCGGGCTTCGGGAATAATCTTCCTGACGCACGCGCTGCGGCAGCTCGATCACCGCGTGTTCCACTTCTTCATAGGGCATTTGCCCGAGCAGGTGGTTGATGCAGTTGAGGCGCGCTTTCTTCTTGTCATCGGCTTGCACCACCCACCACGGCGCTTCGGCGATGTGGGTGCGTTCGAGCATGATTTCCTTGGCCTTGGTGTAGGCCTCCCAGCGCCGGCGGGACTCCAGGTCCATCGGGCTGAGTTTCCATTGCTTGAGCGGGTCATGAATGCGGCTGAGAAAGCGCAGATGCTGTTCCTGGTCGGAAATCGAGAACCAGTATTTGATCAACTGAATACCCGAGCGGGCGAGCATCCGTTCGAACTCCGGCACCGTACGGAAGAACTCTTCATATTGGTCGGCGTTGCAAAACCCCATGACTTGCTCGACCCCGGCGCGGTTGTACCAACTGCGGTCGAACAGGACGATTTCACCCGCCGCCGGCAGGTGCGAAACGTAACGCTGGAAGTACCATTGGGTTTGTTCGCGGTCATTGGGCGCCGGCAGGGCGGCGACGCGGCAGACCCGGGGGTTGAGCCGCTGGGTGATGCGTTTGATCACGCCACCCTTGCCGGCGGCATCGCGTCCTTCGAACAGAATCACCACTTTGGCGCCGGTCTTGACCACCCAGCTTTGCAGCTTCACCAGCTCGCCTTGCAGGCGGAACAGTTCGCTGAAATAGCGCCGTCTATCTTCCTTCTCACTGCCGTCGTTGACGTGACCGTCGAACAGCGCATCGAGGTCGTGTCCGTCCTCCAGCAGTTCCAGCTCCAGTTCTTCGTCGTTGTGATCGATCAGCTCGCGATGGATCCGGTGCATCAGGGTGTCGTTGTTGGCAAGCATGGCGGGAGGCTCCGGTGGAAGTGGCGCTGACGATGGTATTCCCGCAGGTATGACGAACTGGTGACGATCAAAGGTTTGTGCGCGGGAGGGCGGTGTCATCTTCGTGTCACCTAAGCCGTGGCAAGCTCTTCGCAAACCGTCTTGAAGGCGGGCTGATGAATCTGCCAGGAATCCCCACCATGAAAGGCGACGCCTCTCTGTTTGCAGCCATTGACCTTGGGTCCAATGCGTTTCGCATGATGATTGGCCAGTCGGTCATGCGGAACCAGCAACGGGTGATCCAGGAAGTCAAAACCCTGCGTGAGCCGGTGCGTTTGGCCGAGGGGTTTCAGGGTGGGGCGCTGGACGAATTGGCGCTGGATCGGGGCTGGCAGGCACTGGCGCGATTTGGCAAAAAGCTGCGTGGCTTCGAGTCGTGCCGAGTGCGGGCGGTGGCCACCAGTGCGGTGCGCGAAGCCGACAATGCGCAACTGTTCCTAGCCAGCGCCGAGCGCCACCTGGGGTTTCGGATTGACGTCATCTCCGGGCACGAAGAAGCCCATCTGGTTTACGCCGGTGTAGCGCACACGCTGCCGGGTTCGGAGAGTCAACGGTTGGTGGTGGATATTGGCGGCGGCTCGACTGAATTGATTCTGGGCCGTGGTACTCAGCCGCTGATCACCGAGAGCATTGCCATCGGCAGCGGCACCTTCGGTTCGCGTTACTTCCATGGCGGTTGCATCACCGCTCAGGCGCTGCTTGAGGCCGAGCGCGTGGCCTCGCTGCAGTTTGAGAAAGTCGCTCGGCGTTATCGAGCGCTGGGCTGGCAGCAGACCATCGGCTCGTCTGGCACCGCGCGGATGCTGGCCAAAGTGCTCAAGGCCAACGGCTTGAACGACGATGGCCAAAGCGGCATCACCTACGGCGGACTGTTGCGGCTATCGTTGCGACTGCTCGAAGTGGGGCACGTCAAACAGCTCAAACTGGCCGGGCTGCAAACTCATCGGTTGAGCATTTTGCCCGGCGGCCTGGTGGTCATGCTGGCGGCGTTCAAGGTGTTTGGCATCTCACACATGACGCCGTCCGAGCCGGGGTTACGGTTTGGTGTGCTGCATGGGTTGATGAATCAGCACTGATCGCCGGCCGCGCTCAAATCCTCAACGGCTGCATAGTCAGTCCGCGTGCTGCCCTGACGGTCGCGGAAGGTGAAATGACTGAGCAACAGGCACAGACCCAGGCCCAACATATCCGCGACAAAATTCTGGTAGGCCGAGGTGAACGGGATGCCGTTTTGCCGTGGGTCTACGTACATCTCGTTGAACGCCGAGATGAACAGCACAATGATCAAGCTCCCCCAAGGACTCCATGGGATGCCGGTTTTCAGTGCGTGAAAATTCTCTTTGATTGAGCGTTTGAACAGTTTGGACGGGATGGTCACGTAGCCCAACAGCAACGCCGCGCAGAAGCCGTACAGGAAGTGGCAGAAGTTGTAGCTCCAGACGATGATGTTGAATGCGTTCAACTGAACCAGCCAGAACGTGAAGAAGATCGCCAGGCACAGCAGAAACGGGGTGTGGGTCGAGCGTTGGGTGAACAGCATTGAAGCTCCTTGGAGGGGATTGATCCTTGTCGGTAATGCTACCGGACTCTTGCCTCGTTTAGCGCGGCTAAATAGAGCTGGCGGTAGGCGCCAACCAGTTGATCAAGGGTGAATGCCAGATTTCGCCCACTCGGATTGGGCAGAATCCACACCGAAGCATTGCCGAAGGTTTTTGGCTGCAAACCCCAGGCAATGTCTCGTTGGCCGGATAACGCGCAGTACGCCGCTTTACCGAGAAACGCCACGAAGCGCGGGGCATAACGGGTGATCTTGTGTTCAAACTCCGCAGCGGCAGCGGTGAATTCATCCGCAGACAGCTGATCCGCCCGCGCCGTGGGGCGGTCCACCACGGCGGTTAATCCGCATTGGTACTGCAAGATCGTCCGATCATTTTCCGGGAGCACCTGCGACGGCGTAAACCCGGCGAGATGCAGCGTGCGCCAGAAGCGATTGCCGCGGCCTGCAAAGTGATGCCCTTGGGCGGCGGCAAGCATTCCCGGATTAATCCCGCAGAAAATCACGGCCAGATGCTCGGTCAGAATGTCTTCCAGTCTTTCTTCTGCCATATCAATCCTCTCAACCTCAGATTGCTGCTTCCAGATTACGTAATAACCACTCGCTGAAACTTCGTGCATTGTTTTCACTGTCACGATGAGTCAGCACGGCCCAGTTCGGGCCGCGGATGGATTGCTCCACCAAGGATTGCAACACCCCGTTGGCCCGTGACTGACGACTCAGCAGTTCGCTGACCAGGGCGATACCGAGCCCGGCGCACGCGGCATCCAGCAGCAGGCCGGGATCGGAGAAGTTCAGCCCCTGATCGTGCTGGCCAACATCGATGCCAGCCTCCACCGCCCAATGACTCCAGTCCATTTCCCGCTCGCCGTGCAGGGTTGCGCGCTGTTCCCGTGGCAGCGCCAACACGCTCGGGTGACACACCGGGTAGAGGCGGTCGGCGTGCAGCACCTTGAAGCTGCACTCGGCTTGGGAGCTGATGTCATCGCGGACCGCGAGGTCGATGGTCTGGGTGGTCATGTCCGGGACTTCATCGGTGCTGTAAATCCACAGATCAACCTCCGGGTGCTGACGGCGAAAATCCCCCAGACGCGGTAGCAGCCAATGACGGGCGAACGCTGGCGTGGTGTTGAGCACCAGTTGATTGGGTTTCTGGTACTGCCCGAGACGGCGAATACCAACGGCCAGTTGCTGCAACAACGCCTGGGTGGTGCTGAGCAAATCGTGACCGGCATCGGTCAGGCTGACGCTGCGTCCGCTGCGGAAAAACAACGGTTGCTCAAGGTACGCCTCAAGGCTGCGGATCTGCTGGCTGATCGCCGATTGGGTAAGGTTCAGCTCGGTGGCCGCCTTGTGAAAACTGCCCAGTCGGGCGGCGGCTTCAAAGCCGCGAAGGGTGCTGAGCGGGGGCCAGTGCTTGAGCATGCTGATAAGTTCCTCTAATCACTTTTCTGCTAAATCCATCGTTTGTTCGCCTGTTTTACCCACCGTAGCATGCATGGCAAGCCGATCAAGGTCGTTTTCATTGAACACAATGGCTTAACTCAAAGGGCTTTTTACCATGGGGCGTGTCATGCAGCAGAATCAAATTCAAAACAGTGGTTGGGTGATGCCGGCCGAGTGGGTCAAGCACGCCGCGACCTGGATGGTGTGGCCGCACAACCAGGCGCTTTGGGAATCGGGTTGGGGCGTTACCTTGCCGTTGGTGCAAGAGGATTTCGCTCGGGTGGCCAACGCCATTGCGCGTTTCGAACCGGTGAAAATGGTCGTCGACCCGTCGGCGGTTGCCAGTGCCAAAACACTGTGCGGCGCCAACATTGAGTTCATCGTTTTGGCGGTGAACGACAGTTGGTGCCGCGATTCCGGCCCAAGCTTCGTCTGCCATCCGCAGCAAGGTCTGGCCGGGGTGAGCTGGCGCTTCAATGCGTGGGGCGGCAAGTCGGCGCACGACCTCGACGAAGGTTTGGCCCGCCGTGCACTCAATCACTTGGGCGTGTCGTGCTTTGGCACACCGTTGAGTAACGAAGGCGGGGCCATTCATGTCGATGGCGAGGGCACGCTGATCACCACTGAATCGGTCTTGCTCAACGCCAATCGCAACCCGGACACCAGCAAAGCGGAAATGGAAGAGATCTTCACCCGTCTGTTGGGCGTGAAGAAAACCATCTGGCTGCCGGGCGATCCGGATTACGTGACCGGTGATATGACCGACGGCCACGTCGATGGCGTCTGTGCCTTCGCCCGCCCTGGCGTGTTGCTGGTGGACGCCACCCACGACAAGCATTCGGTGTATGCCGAAGTCGCCCGTGAGAACCGTCGTGCACTGGAGCTGGCCACCGATGCCCTAGGCCGAAAACTCGAACTGATCGAGCTGTATGAAGCCACCGACGCCGTGGACACCGAGGCTGAAGTGTTCTGCGCTTCGTACACCAATTTTCACATCGCCAACGACGCGATCATCATGCCGGCCTATGGCATTGATGCCGACAACGCGGCGGCCGAAGTGCTGGCTCAGGCCTTCCCGGGCCGCGAGGTGGTGCCGGTACGGATCAATCACCTGGCCCATGGCGGCGGCGGGGTGCACTGCATCACCCAACAGCAGCCGGCCTGGCCGGTGGAGGGTTAAGCCATGACCTTGTTGACGATTGCCACCACCCAGATGCCCTGCACCTGGGATTTACAACACAACCTTGATCAGGCCGAGCAGTTGGTGCGTGAGGCGGCGGCGAAAGGGGCCAAGGTCACCCGTGCGCATCTGGAAATCCTTAAAAACGCCACGGATGCCGATTGCCGCAAGCTACAGGTGCACACCGTGTCGCCACCGCTCAACCCGCGACCGAGCAAATTCAGCAAGAACAACCCGGACTTTGCGGCGGGCTACATCAACTACTTCGTGATCAATGGTGCGGTCATAGCGCCCGAGTTTGGTGATCGTGCGGCGGATGCGAGGGTATTTAGCCTGTTGTCCGAGCTCTACCCGGACCGCGAGGTGGTGCAGCTCAATATTGATGCGATTTCCGCTAGCGGGGGCGGTATTCACTGCGTGAGCAGTCATCAGCCGATGGCTTGATCAGGGGCGTGCAGCGCTCGATCAAAGTTAACTGGCTGTTTTAAAACAAAATTGTTTTGTAAAGGGGCTTTCCAGATGGCGCAAAAGTTGGTAAATTTCCGCGCATTCTTGCAGAGCCCCTAACAGGGCGTGTTGTACACGCTGCAGAATCAGCAACAGAGTGCCAGGCACTCATCGCAACACCTACAGGGGCGTCGCCAAGCGGTAAGGCAGCAGGTTTTGATCCTGCCATGCGTTGGTTCAAATCCAGCCGCCCCTGCCATATTCCTGAAAAGGGGATTGGTTTATTTTCTAAACGGAAAATAAATCAGTCCCCTTTTTTGCTTTTTTGCACTGTCGGCCCGGCTTACAGCCCTTCGTGCTGCGCCAGCCAGGTCCCTACCACGCGCCGATCCAGCTCCTCCCAATCCGCCATCCCCAACACCCGTGTGGTGTTCAAACCGCGCAAATAGCCACGCAACTGATGGGCCGTGGTGCGCACTTGCTCCGAATCGGGCGCTTTTTCAGCCAGCACGGTTTCGTACTCGATCAGGTATTCAGCCACCCGGTCACGGAATTCTGGCAGGACGGCATCGCGGATCAGGTCAAACGTTCGCACGGAGAAATCCTTTTAGTTGGAGTCGGGCTGTCATGCAGTCTGCGCGTGGTGCAACTATCGGTTCAAGTAATAGTGACAATCAAGAAACGCAAGTTCTGCTTCGCCGGGCAATCATCGAAAATCGCCGCCATTGAAGACGCTGCTCAAGGAATATGCGCGATGAAGAGATTGACCCAACTGGCTGTTGTGCCTTTGCTGCTGGCCGGTTGCGCCTCCGCGCCGAACGATCCGACGCAGATCTTGCAGACCAAAAAAACGCCTGCCCAGTACGCTGATTGCGTAGTGCCGAAGCTACGGGGTAGCGCACTGGCCCCGACCGTCTCGCAAACCCAGCGCGGCTATCGGATCGTGGTGCCGAGCAAAGTCGCGGCGGACAACGTACTTGAAGCCTACAAGGCCCCCAACGGCGGCAAGGTGTTCTTGTATGAACGCCACTTGCTGACATCGAGCTTCATGCCTTCGAGTTTCGAGCGTGCCGCGCAGGAATGCCTGTAACCCCTTCAATGCTTTAACGATGCTCCTTTGGTTGGCCGCAACCAACCAATTTTTTTGCCCCGCGACTCATTGGGTCGCGGGGCTTTTTTTTGTGTGCAGCTTCGAGGTCGTCAGTCCGGGAAATTATCGCCGAACATGGGATGGCCACCGGCTGAACTTTCGCGGGTCGCCTCATCCTGGATAACGTCCCAATGCTCCACCATCACGCCGTCCTCGAGGCGAAGGATGTCGACCACGACCCAGTTTGCGGGCTGGCCGAGACCAGAGAACCGGCCATGCAGCATGACGAAATCGCCTTGCGCCACTGCGAGCTGGCATTCGTAACGCAGGTCGGGCGACCCCGCACCTCAGATCAGCCAGCCTGCCCGTTACGTGCGCTGGTAGCGTGAAGAGTATCAGCCCGTTTGGGTGTGGCGAGGAGCGTTCGTTATCGGGTGAGGGCGACAGAGGGTGCGCGCGGTATTACCCTGCGCGCCGGATCCGGAAACGGGGTTTTCGGCGAAGCCTGGGAGGTGTCGCGGGCCTGCGTCGCTGCTGTTTAAGGCTCGGTGCATTGTTGAACGAACCGATCAACCAGCCACTTCGCGGCGGGACCAGGAGGTTGATCCGTGCGATAGATGACGTCGAAGGCATAGATCCCGCTGCTGTATTCCGACAGGTTCAGGCGAACGAGGCGACCGGCATCCAAATCTTCCCGGACCATGGTGATGGGCATGTTCCCCCAGCCAATGCCTTCACGCAGCAACATGTGTTTTGCCCCCAGGTCTGCCAGGCGCCAGGTACGCGTACTGAGGACTGCGAAATCCTTGTCTTTTGTCAGCGGCGAACGATCGGACAGCACGAGTTGGATGAACTCACGTCCGGCACCTGGAACGTTCAGTTTCATTGAAACCAGCGGGTGATGTGGGGCTGCAACCGGAATCAACTCGACACTGCCAACCCCGATTCTTTCAATGCCATCAATCCCTTCATTCATCGGGCCGCTGACGCCGACCACCGCGCCGCCGTTAATCACCAGTTGGGTGACGGCGCCGAGCGCCTCCATATGCAGGTGGAGTGCAACGGTCGGAAATTCTTCTCGAAATGATTTGAGTGCATCGACTACGCGCTCGGCGGGGAGCATGACATCAAGCACCAAGTGAACTTCAGCTTCGAGTCCTTGCAGCAGGCCTTTTACTTTGGCCCGTAATCCATGAATACCGTTGGCGATGGTTCTGGCTTCGGCCAACACCGTGAGTCCGGCCTCAGTCAGTTGCGGCTTGCGTGTCGTATGACGATCGAAAAGCGACACGCCGAGTTGCATCTCCAGGTTGGCGATTGAATAGCTGATCACCGAGGTGGCCCGGTGCAGTTTTCTTGCCGCCGCCGCAAAACTGCCGACTTCTACGACCGTCAGGAACACGCGCAATTGGTCCAGCGTCGGTGTGCCGGGTTCAGAAATCATGTCTGTTTTTCCTCGAACGTATCGGTCGATATTAGTCCGAAATTGCAAGGTTCTCGCAGGGGCCTTGCCTATTTTGTCGAATCTAATGATCTAAATTAGTCAGCTATTCAGGCTAGCTGGCGTGGCGCAAGATTTCTTCACTGCAGCGGTTCGTTCCGAATCGCGCACCCTCGAAGGAAATATCCCATGTCTCAGTCTGCAAACATCGCTCAATCAGCCACCTCTGAACAGAGCCGCTCCGACGCAACCCAAGCGTCGGCATCATTGATTGGCCGCGTATTGCTCAGCGCCATTTTTATCCTGTCGGGTTTTTCGAAACTGGCGGCCCCAGCCATGATGATCGGTTACATCGGCTCCGTAGGGCTGCCTTTCCCACCATTAGCCCTGGCACTGGCGGTCATTATTGAGATCGGCGGTGGCGTAGCGCTGGTGGTGGGTTATCGCGCCCGCGCCGTGGCCTCGGTACTGGCGCTGTTCAGTGTGGCCACCGCCCTGGCTTTCCATCACGCATTGGCGGATCAAAACCAGTTCATTCACTTCTTCAAAAATATCGCGATGGCCGGTGGCCTGTTGCAGGTCGTTGCCTTCGGCGCTGGCCGCTTCAGCCTCGACGCTCGCCGCCGCTGATTCGCTGCGTCATGCCATCCTCATCACACGTCTTTTGAATAGTCGAGGCCACTCTGAAAGCCATACGCGTATACGAATACGGCAACCCTGAGGTTTTGCGCCTGGAAGACATCGCCGATCCCATTGCGGGTGCAGGCGAGGTACTGATCGAAGTCGCCGGCGCCGGGGTCAACCCAATCGATTGGAAAATACTGTCCGGGGAGAAAAAAGCGTTTATTGCGCTGCCATTACCTTTCACCCCGGGTGTGGAAGTGGCCGGTACAGTCATCGCGAAGGGGCCGGGAGTGACCGAGTTCGAGGTCGGCGATGAAGTGTTTGGTTTCATCAACATTGTTGGCGGGTACGCGAGCAAAGCGCTCGCTCCTGTTTCAACACTGGCCAGAAAACCCCGGTCACTGAGCGCACTTCAGGCCGGAGCTGTTCCGGCAGCGGCCCTGACGGCGTGGCAGGCGCTGACCGAGCACGCGTGTGTGCAACGGCGCCAGAAAGTGTTGATCCATGCGGCGGCGGGTGGCGTGGGTAGCATGGCGGTGCAGATCGCCAAGTACCTTGGGGCTGAAGTCATCGCCACCGCGTCTGCGGGCAATCATGCTTATCTGAAAAAAATCGGCGCGGATCAAACCATCGATTACACCGCCCTGGCCTTCGAGGAGTGGGTGTCCGGCGTTGATGTGGTGCTGGACCTGGTGGGGGGCGAAACACAAAACCGCTCGTTTGCGGTGCTGAGGCGAAATGGTGTGTTGATCTCGTCGGTGAGCGCCCCGAACATGTCGCTCGCCAACGACTACGGTGTGACCCCCATGAACTTCACCACCCGATCGGACGGGAAGCAGCTTTCACTTATCGCTGAGTTGTTCGACAAGGGACGCATCACGGTTGAAGTCGAAGCGTATCCCTTGAGCGACGTAAAAGCGGCACTCGAAAAAAGCAGGGGCGGGCATGCTCGCGGCAAGATCGTCCTCGATACAACGGGCCTCAACGCCGCGCTGACAACTGCTGCGGTGCCAGAAACGCATCGTGGAAGTAGTTACGAAACGCCTGCATCGCCGGGCTGAATTCCCGTTCGCGATGCCATGCCAGCCCGACACTCATCGGCGTCACCTTGTCGGTGATCGTCATGGTTTCAATGCGTTTGCCTTCCAGCGACCAGGGGCGGTGCACCAGGTCCGAGAGGATCGCTACGCCGCTGCCATTGGCGACCATGCTGCGCACCGCTTCGACTGAACTGGTGCGCACCCGCACGTTCGGTTGCTGGTGTGCATGTTCCCAGTAACGCATGGCGCTTTGTTCGGCTTCGTCGACGGTCAGCAGGATGTAGGGTTCCTTCGCCACGTCGGCGAGGCTGACCGCCGAACGTTCGCACAGCGGATGATGGCTGGGCAGCCATAACCGGCGTTCGGAGTTGAAGAGAATTTCCGAGACGATGTCCGGGTGGGTGAGGTTCGCGGTGAGCACCACCGCCATGTCGAATCGACCTTCCAGCAGGCCTTGCTCGATGGCGGTCCGCTCTTGTTCATGGACTTCGATGGCCACGTCCGGGTGCCAGTGTTCCAGCCGTTGCAGGTGATGCGGCAGAAAATAGCCGATCACGGTGTAACTCGCGGCCAAACGTAACAGGCCACTGGCGCGTATGTCGGGCAACGGACTGTTCAACGCGTCATCGACGCTGCGCAAAATCACGTACGCCCGATTCAGAAAGTGCCGCCCGGCATCGGTCAGGCTCATGCCCTGGGCCGAGCGCTGGAACAGCAGCGCACCGAGCATGGCTTCCAGTTCCTTGATCGCCGTGGTCACCGCCGACTGGGAAATATTCAGATGAATCGCTGCTTGAGAGATTTGCCCGATCTCGGCGGTGGCGACGAAATAGCGGACCTGGCGCAGGGTCAGTGACATGAACACTCCGGACAACGAGCTATCTGTTCTTCAGAAGCTATCTGTTTTTCAGAAGATGGCCTATCTGATAATAGATCTTCCCAAGGGGTTGGGAGGAATCTAACTTGGCTTGCATGAAGTCACAAGCGTCAGGAGCAAGCGTCATGCAAGCAGTAGATTTCAACTCGGACATGGGCGAAGGCTTCGGCCCATGGACCATCGGCGATGGCGTCGACAATGAGCTGATGGGCTTCATCAGTTCAGCCAATATCGCCACCGGTTTTCATGCCGGCGACCCCGGCACCATGCGCCGTACCATCGAACAGGCCAAGCGCCTGGGCGTGGCCATTGGCGCACATCCGGGGTTTCGCGACCTGGTCGGTTTTGGCCGTCGACACATCAATGCCCCGGCCCAGGAGCTGGTCGACGACATGCTCTATCAGTTGGGCGCCCTGCGTGAACTCGCCCGGGTTCAAGGCGTGGCGCTGCAACACATCAAACCCCACGGCGCGCTCTACATGCACCTGGCCCGAGACGAGGAGGCCGCCCGTTTGCTGGTGGAAAACCTCCAGCGTCTGGAACCGGAATTGCTGCTGTATTGCATGCCCGACTCTGTGATCTGGCGGGTCGCCAAAGAACTCGGCCAACCGGTGATCCGCGAGTTTTACGCCGACCGCGAGTACGACCTCAGCGGCTCCATCGTCTTCACCCGCAACGTGCGTGCTTACGACCCGGCCCAAGTCGCCGCGCGAGTGCTGCGCGCTTGTCAGGAAGGCGTGGTGCGCACGGTCGAGGGTCAGGACCTGGCGATTGAATTCGATTCCATCTGTTTGCACAGCGACACACCGGGCGCGTTGGCGTTGGTCGAGGCCACGCGTCATGCGCTCGATAGCGCCGGGATCGAGGTGCGCGCACCGCGCTGATGCCACACGAAAACACCTGGCACACAGACGCCAGGGTTTGCACACCGATTCATTTTTGCCTGCCTTTCTACAACTATTCCAAGAGGAACAGACATGGCCGAACACACTGTAATCACCCCATTGCCCGGGACCTTCTACCGCAAAGCCACCCCCGAATCGGCGAACTTCGTCGAGGTGGGCGCGCAGGTCAACGCTGACACGGTGATTGGCCTGATCGAGGTCATGAAGCAGTTTTCCGAACTGACCGCCGGGACGGCCGGTCGCCTCAGCGCATTCCTGGTAGAAGACGGTGATCCGGTGGAACCGGGTCAAGTCGTCGCAACACTCGACGACGAGTGAGGGCGCGATCATGACGCAAGCCATTCATAAATTGCTGATTGCCAATCGAGGCGAGATCGCCGTGCGGATTATCCGCGCGGCCAAAGCGCTGGGGATTCCCACCGTTGCCGCGTGCAGTGAGGCGGACGTCGATTCACAAGCCGCGCGCATGGCCGATGAAATCCACGTCCTCGGCCCGGCCCGCGCCGACAAAAGTTACCTCAACGTCGAGGCATTGCTGGGTGCGTTGAAAGCCACGGGCGCCAACGCGGTGCACCCCGGTTATGGCTTTCTCTCGGAGAACGCCGACTTCGCCGAAGCGGTCCTCGCTGCGGGCGCTATTTTCGTTGGCCCGAGCCCGGAGACAATCCGGCGCATGGGCGATAAAGCCGAGGCTCGGCGCACTGCGCAAGAGGCTGGCGTGCCAGTAGTGCCCGGTTCCCCCGGTGAACTGTTCGACGTTGAATCGACGCTCAAGGCTGCCGAATCCGTCGGTTTTCCACTATTGATCAAAGCCTCGGCCGGTGGCGGCGGGCGCGGTATTCGCCTGGCGGAAAACGCCCAACAACTGAGTGAAGAGTTTCCTCGTTCCCAGCGCGAAGCCCAGGCTGCCTTCGGCAATGGCGCGGTGTACCTGGAACGGTTTATCAGCAAGGCCCGGCACATTGAAGTGCAGGTTTTGGGTGACGGTCAGCACGCGGTGCATTTGTTCGAACGCGAGTGTTCGCTGCAACGTCGCCGGCAGAAAATATTCGAAGAAGCGCCGTCGCCAGTCCTCAGTCAGCAGCAACGCGAAACCCTCTGCGCCAGCGCCGTGCGCCTGACCGAATCCCTCGGCTATAAGGGCGCCGGGACCTTGGAGTATCTGTATGACGATGCGACCGGCGAGTTCTTCTTTATCGAAATGAACACACGGATTCAGGTTGAACACCCGGTCAGTGAGCTGATCACCGGGATCGACCTGGTCCAGGCGATGCTGCGCATTGCTGGCGGTGAACCGCTGGGCTTCAAGCAAAGTGATATCCAGCTCAACGGCGCCGCGTTGCAAATGCGTTTGAACGCCGAAGACCCGACGCGGGATTTTTTCCCCAGCCCAGGTCTGGTCAAGGAACTGATCTGGCCGCAAGGCGAGGGCATTCGCGTCGACACGCATCTGTATCAAGGTTATCGCGTGCCGCCGTACTATGACTCGTTGCTGGCCAAGCTGATCGTTCACGGAGCTGACCGCGCCGAAGCCCTGGCCCGCGCGCGGGTTGCGGTGGCGCAAACCACGCTCACCGGCATGGCCAGCACCTTGGCGCTGCACGGCGAACTGCTGGAGCAACCGTGGCTGCACAGCGCCGACTTCCACACCGGCACCCTGGAAACCTGGCTGGCCGAGCGCCGCAGCGGAGGTGAAGCATGAGCACTCCAATCCGCTACAGCTTTGGCGCCGATGAGCATTTGTTTGCCGAAGTCAGCGACAGCATGTCCCTGGAAGCGTTCTTCAAAGGCATGGCCGTCACCCGTGCGGTCGAGCGGCTGGCGCTGGATGGTGTGCTGGATGTGTGCCTGGCCAATGCGTCATTCCAGATTCGTTTTGACCCGGATCGCATCGCCCCTCACACCTTGCTTGAAGCGGTAAAAATTGCTGAGGCCGAGGCGGTCGCCGAGCGCACGTTGCAGACGCGGATCATAGAGATTCCGGTGCTCTACAACGACCCCTGGACCCACGAAACCCTAATGCGTTTTCGCGACCGTCATCAAGACCCGAGCGCCACGGATCTTGAATATGCCGCGCGGATCAATGGCCTGGCGGACGTCGACGCGTTTATCGCTGCCCACAGTGGTGCACCGTGGTTTGTCTCTATGGTCGGCTTCGTCGCGGGGCTGCCGTTCATGTTCCAGATGGTCGAGCGCGAGCGTCAGTTGCAGGTGCCCAAGTACCTGCGGCCACGCACCGACACGCCGAAACTGACCCTGGGCCACGGCGGGTGCTTCGGCTGTATCTACTCGGTGCGCGGTGCCGGTGGTTATCAGATGTTTGGCGTCACGCCGGCACCGATCTACGACCCGCAGCAAAACCTCGCGTACCTGAAGGAACACATGGTGTTTTTCCGTCCGGGTGACATCGTGCAGTTCAAACCGATGGACCGTGAGGCCTACGACCACGCGGTGGCCGAAGTGGAAGCGGGGCGCTTCGATCTGCGGATTCGGCCGGTGGAGTTCTCGCTGGACGCGTTTCTGGCCGACCCCGTCGGCTACCCCAAGTCGCTGCAGGAGGTGTTGGCATGATCAAGGTCATCAAACCCGGTCTCGCCACCTCGGTACAGGACTTGGGCCGCGAAGGTTATTACCACTTGGGCATTCCGCCCTCCGGTGCACTCGATCAATACGCCTTGAGCGCAGCCAATCAACTGGTCGGCAACCCGGCAGGTTTGGCAGCGCTGGAATGCACGCTGCTCGGGCCTGAGTTGGAGTTTCAGCAGGATGCATTGGTAGCGGTCAGCGGCGCGCACATGACGCCACGGGTCGATGGCGTGGAAATGCACCACGACACCGCGTTCACCGTGAAGGCCGGGCAAGTGCTGCGCTTTGACTTTCCGAAGGCCGGTGCCCGTGCGTATTTGGCGGTGGCCGGTGGCATTGATGTGCCAATCGTACTCGGCAGTCGGTCGACCTATGCGCTCGGCGCACTGGGCGGTTTTCAGGGGCGTCGCCTGATCGCGGGCGACGAATTGCCCGTCGGCATCGCCAGTGGCAAGAGCCGCGCCGGGGCCAGTTTGCCCATGGCGTTGCGGCAGTCGCTGGGCGGCGAAATCACCCTGCGAGTGGTGCCGGGTCTGTACTACCACCGCTTGACCGAGTCTGCGGCGAAGAGTTTTTTTGCCGAGCCGTGGACAGTCGGCTCGGAAGCCGACCGCATCGGCTATCGCTTCAAGGGCGGCAGCGTGCTGAGCTTTCAGCCGCGCGAACAACCGTTCGGCGCCGGTTCCGATCCGTCGAACATCGTCGACAGTTGCTACCCGATCGGCTCGATCCAGGTTCCCGCCGGGCTCGAACCGATTGTGTTGCACCGCGATGCCGTGTCCGGTGGCGGCTACGCGATGATCGGTACGGTGATCAGCGCCGATCTCGACTTGATCGGCCAGATGCAACCCAACCAGAAGGCCCGCTTTGTGGCGGTCACCCTCGAAGAGGCGCTGGAAGCGCGACGTTCCTATAAGAAAAAACTCAGCTGCCTGAGCAAGCTGTTCCCTTCCTGATTCTGCCCGCCGCAACGCGCGGGTAATGCCAAACGGTACGCCAACGCCGCACTTCGGTGCGGTGGCGGCTGCCCGCGCTTCAACCTTTGACTGGTTCTGGAGTTCACGCATATGGCTGCTTTATCGCAATCGAGTCAAACCGGGCAAGACCCGGCCAATCAACCTGTTCCCGCCGAAGCGCGCATGGGCCGATTGTCCCTGACCATGGCCTGGTGGGCGGTGTGCAGTGCGATGTTCTACATCGTGGTCGGTGCTTCCCTGGCGTTGTCGTTCGGTGCGCGCAATGCGCTGATCGGGATGGTCCTGTCGGTGATCAGTTACGGTCTGGTCAACAGTGTGCTTAGTCGCTTCGCCATCCGCAGCGGCTTGTCGGTGGCGCTGTTTTCACGGCTGCTGTTCGGCAGCACCGGGGCGTGTCTGGCGACCTTGATCTTCTTCTCCACGGCGATCTATTACGCGGTGTTCGAAGGCTCGGTGATTGCCGTCGCGCTCCATCACCTGTACCCGGAACTGGTCTATCCGCTGGCCGCACTCATCGTGGTGCTGTACAGCGTGCCAATGATCCTGGGCAGCGTGCAGCACTGGCTGGACAAGCTCAACGGCGTGTTGCTGCCGGTGTATCTGGGTGGCTTGCTGGTGGCTGTGGGGCTGTCGATCAGCCGTTATGGCTACCAGCCGCAATGGCTGGATTTCGGCCCGGCAATGCCCAGCGCTTTCGGCTGGTGGGACTGCTTCGTCGCGTACATGGGCGTCTGGGTGTTGATGCTGTTCACCTTCGATTACGCCCGTTTCGGCAAGCCTGAGGACGCCGAGTATCACGGTCGCTGGAACTTCGGCATGCCGTTCTATGCCGTGACCTTTCTGCTCAATGGCGCGGCCGGCATCTACCTGGTCAGCAGCATTCCCCACGAAGGCGCACTGAATGAAGTCTCGGTAGTCATGGCGATTCTGCAGTTGATGGGCTTGTGGGGATTGCTGTTTGTCTGGGCCACGCAAACCCGGATCAACACCGCCAATTACTACCTGGCGACGCTGAACATGCAGGCCTTCTTTGCGCGCTTTGGCATTCGTGGTTCGTACTTGATGTGGGCGTTGGCGGTCGGTGTGATCGTCTACGGCTTGATGCTCGCCGACGTGTTTGCCTACATCCTCAAAGCGTTGGCCTATCAGGGGATTTTCGTGGTGGCCTGGGTGGGCGTGGCGTTGGCGCAGATTCTCTATGGGCGCAGTGACGTGGCGGCGCTCGAGCGGGTGACCGCGTTTAATCCGGCAGGTTTGGCGGCGTGGTTTGGCGCTACGGCATTGGGGCTTGCGTTGATGTTTTCTGGTGGTGGTTTGAGCAGCTTTTCTGCGCCCTCGACCGTAATCGCTGCGTTTGCGTTGCAGGCAGGGTTGTCGCGCCGTAGCCGGTTACCGTTGCAGTTGGCGGAGTAGGGCCTGGCAGTCATTCATTTCGTACCCGCCCTGCGCCGATCGGTAGGGCGGTTACCGGGATGTTTTTCGAGCGTCGGCTATCGGTTGTGGGTTCAACTGCTCGATGCAACGTAAATCTCAAGATCGCGTAACCGAACTGTCATATGCGAGGCCTCTAATGCGTTTCAAGATATTGCGGCGGCTCAAATGCTTGGCATCAGCGCTGCAAAACTGCCGATGCATGGGTAACGGATTGCCTTGGATGAACAAGTCCGTCGGCAGGGTGAATTACCCTGTGAACGAGATCCATGATGATCAAGAAACTAGCCGCACCCCTCGTTGGCGCTTTGCTGGGGGGCGTGATGTTGCCTGCCCACGCGGACTTCATCGACGACAGCCATGCCGACTTGACCCTGCTCAATCGCTACCTCAATCAACAAGGCCGTGATGTGGTGGGTAGCACCGCCAAGGCCAAGAGTTACCGCGACTGGGGCCAGGGTTTCCAGTTCAATTTCCGCTCCGGTTATACCGACGGTGCTGTGGGTTTCGGCCTCGATCTTGAGGCGTTTTACGGCCTCAAGCTCGACTCTGGTGGTGACCTGAATGACAAGGATCACCAGAGTCGTTATCCCGGCAGCATGTTCCCGCTGGATGACGGAAAATCCGCCAACGACTTTAGTGTCTTGAGCCCGACCTTCAAGATGCGCTTCCTCCAGGATGAGTTGCGCGTGGGTATGCTCAACCAAAATAACCCGATGCTGGCCAACACCGATGGGCGTCTGTACCACCAGACCAACACCGGCGTGCAACTGGTGTCGAAAGACCTGTCTGACTTCACCTTCACGGGTGGCGACATCGTCCGGACGAAAATCCGCAATGAAAGCAACGACAGTGACATGACCACTGGCGGCGGTGCGAAACTCAGCGACCGCTTCCTCTATGGCGGTGCTGACTACACAGGCCTGGCGGACACCACCTTAAGCCTGTGGTACTCCAATCTTCAGGACTACTACCAACAAGCCTTCATCGGCGCCAAACACACCACCGCGCTGCCAGTCGGCAGCCTCCTCAGTGATTTTCGCGCCTACCGAAGCCTGGGCGTAGGCGGCAACGCGGATGGCGACAGCGACTTTGCCACCGCGGGTTCTTACGGTGACGGCTCGACCAAGGGGCGTATCAACCAGTCCACTATCAGCCTGATGGAAAGCTACAGCCTGGCGGGCCACACCATTGGCTTGGGGGCCCAGAAAAACACTGGTGACAGTGACTTCCCTTACTTGGACTCCGGGCTGAACAGTGGCGATGCCCGACAAGGTCCTGGCTCCGGCGCTGATACACCGGCGTTGACCAACCTGCAACTGAACAAATTCCAGCATGCTGGCGAAGAAACCTGGATGGCTCAATACAAATACGACTTCGGTCTGTTGGGCATCAAAGGCCTTGGCTTTATGGCCGCCTACGCGCACGGCGATAAGATCAAGGTAGCTAAAGGCGGCGACAGCGAATGGGAGCGCGACTTGGCGCTGAGCTATCAGGTGCCTGATGGCAAGTTGAAGGGACTGGGCGTGACCTGGAAAAACGCCCAGGCCAACCCGAGCCTGACGGGCCAGACCAAGCAGGATGAAAACCGGCTCTACGTGAGTTATGTCGTACCGCTTTGGTAAGCACTGATGGTGCAAAAAAGCCCGCAAATGCGGGTTTAATGAAATGGTCAGCCTGACCGAGAAGCCCTGCAGGTTTACGCTTGCAGGGCTTTTCTCGTTTCGGCGCAGGATCTCTCATGAGCGCGATGGCTCCATCAATAGTCGCCGCATTGGATCTTTCCTTATCAAACTGCCGCTCTAGACTGGCTCCAAACCATTGGCCAATCGGAAACAAACCCATGCTCGCACACGACTTCGACTGCCAACCCAATTTGTGCGGGAGCACCCTGAGACTTAAACCTCTGGCCGACAGTGATTTTGTAGGCATGTATCAGGCGGCGGCTGATCCGGATATTTGGGCCGGCCATCCTGCCAAGGATCGCTACAAGTGCGAGGTGTTCGAGGTGTACTTCGCCTCTCTACTGGCTACGAAGAAGGCGCTCGCAGTCATCGATATTGAGTCGGGAGAGATTGTCGGCACGTCAAGCTACTACGCGCCGCCGGATCTGCCCGACAGTATCGCCATCGGTTTTACCTTTTTGGTGCGTGCGAAATGGGGGGGCAATTCTAATCGCGAGCTGAAGCGACTGATGGTGGAGCATGCATTCAAGGCCCACGAAATCGTATATTTCCACATCGCGCCTTCGAACACTCGTTCGCAAAAAGCCACGATGAAGTTGGGTGCAGTGCACTTGTATGACGCCGAGTTGAAAATTTCCACTGCGCCTGCCTCGGCGAAGTGTTACGGACTGACGCGAGCTCAATGGGAGGCGTCGCGCGGGTGAAAAGGGGCGGTCACTCATTTATGGGATGTGCCAATCCAAAACGCGCCTTGAGCAAGCGCGGCTAGGCACGTTCACGCCGCTATAGTCGACTCTATTGCCGACCGTACTTCCAGGAGCCTTGCCCCAGTGTCTGACATGCCGACCCACTTCGCTTACACCAAACGCTTCAACGCCGTGCTCGCCTACATTGATGACAATCTCGAAGGTGACCTGTCGGTGAAGACGTTGAGCCATGTGGCGAATTTTTCGGCGTTTCACTTCCATCGACAATTCACCGCGTTCGTCGGCGTGCCGGTTTCACGTTATGTGCAACTGATGCGGCTACGACGCGCGGCACATCGCCTGGCGTCCCTTGCGGATCACTCGGTACTGGAGGCGGCACTCGGTGCCGGCTTCGAAAGTCCCGAGTCATTTTCCAGGGCGTTCAGGCGGGCGTTCGGTATGGCGCCGAGCGCGTTTCGGAAGGAACCAAACTGGCAGGTCTGGCATGCGGTGTTTGCCATCCCTCACTTTTCCAGGACTATCATCATGCAAGTACGAATCGTGGAATTCCCTGAACTCAGGGTCGCAGCGCTTGAGCACTGCGGCCCCACCGGGCTCGTCAATGAGAGCGTGCGCACGTTCATCGAGTGGCGTAAGCAGAGCGGGCAGTCGCCGGTGGCATCGAGTCGCAGCTTTGGCATTCCCTATGGCAACCCCGATACCACACCTGCGCAAGCATTCCGCTTCGCAATCTGCGGCGAGATTCACGAGGCGGTGAAACCGAATGAGTTCGGCGTGCGCGAGCTCGTCATTGCTGGCGGTCGCTGCGTCGTGGTGCGACACGTGGGGTCACCGGATCACATCGGCGAAACGATCTATCCGATTTACCGTGATTGGCTTCCTGCCAGTGGCGAGGAGCTTCGTGACCAGCCGTTGTTTTTCCATTACCTGAGCGTCTATCCCGAGACACCGCAGGACCAATGGCAAACGGATGTGTATGTTCCGCTGCAATAGTGGGACGCGCAGCTTTCGACTTTGAGCTGATGTTGACGAGTGTATGCTCAGGGGCGCTTGCTGCCGGTCGCAACAGGCCCAGGCCGCTCCATTACAAGGACGCGTTGGTGGTAAGGGAGTCGAGGGATCTATGACTGACCGCGAGCAACTTCATCGAAATGGTTATGCGCTGCTCCGTCGAGCGATCCCGGCTGAGTGGCTGGGTGACCTTCGTGCCGTGTTCGATGCGGGCGTGAAACCGTCGGGCGAATGGCCGGTGCCGCGTGGCACGGATTGGCGCCATTCGCAGTTGGACGCTGATTCGAAGGTCCAGGCTGTGTGTCGTCTGCCGGAGGTGCTGGCGGTGGTGGGTGAGCTGATCGGAGAGCGGTTCTTCCTCTCGCAGGTGGAGGGTCGCGAGCCGCTTGCAGGTGGCGGTCATCAGCGGTTGCACCGCGACTTGTCGGCCCAGCGGTCAGGCGACATGGTGAACGCCATCGCTTATTTCGACGATTTTCGCCCCGAGAACGGCGCGACACGTATCGTCCCCGGCAGCCATCGCCCTGAGCAGGGAGAGCCGCCATTCGATTTCAATGACGAGTCTCGGTCTGTGCCGCTTTCAGGCTCCGCTGGCGACATCTTGGTGTTTGATGTCGATTTAGTGCATGCGGGTAGTCGGAACTCAATCGGCGCACGCCGTCGCTCCATTCTGATTAGCTATTTTTCAGAGCCCTTATACGCGTCACACCTGGAAACGGTGAGCCTGCGCAGTATTCGGATGGACACGACCGAGCGGTTCGATCCAAACGTGTTTCTCCCGTAAATCACCACTCTCTGATACCTGCGGACTCTCCTGTAGACATTGCAGGGGCCGGGGATTGTGAGTTGGCTTTTTGACCCGCTCTATCAATTTTTGCACTTCGCCAACACCACTTGGCAGGTACTCGGCGTGCCACCGGATCGGCCGGCATAGCGCGCGCAATTATCCAGGGATTTTTGGCGAGCCATGTTCAATGTGTCACCCCAAGCCAGTCCGCCCTCGCCGGAAGTGGGTAGCGCTTTTGCATAGCAGCTTGAGCCTGTGTTTGAGGCCGAATAGCGAGCCGTGGCAGATTTGCTCGAACATCCCGCTGTCAGTGCCAGGTTGATGGCGAGCAGGGCGAATAAGACCCAAGAGGTGCATTGACGTTCGGTTTTTCCGTTCATCCCATTCCCCTGGATAAAGAGGTTAGAGGTGCGTTTGTGGTCGTACTCTACTCAGATTAGACGGTGTTGGGCCTGCCCTTGGGGTTGTCTCGAGAATATTCGTTTCGATGTTCCGCAACCTCGACCAGGAGGCCGATCGGTGGCTTGGTTGCGAGCTTCGCAATGGCATGCACGCTATCGCAATCCATCGTAATGACCAGCATGAGTGCTCCTCTTTAGTACGGTGATTTCACCCGATCAACCCGTAACCCGCCCAGCCTGCAACGCAAACCACTCCATGATCACACCACACGCCGGATGCGATGCCGCCGAAGGCTGCGGGCACAAGGAGTAGAGCCCCCGAGTCTTCAACGGCTGACCAAACGGAACCACCAGCACGCCACGATCCAGCGACTCCTGCGCCAGGGTCAGATCCGTCATTGCCACCCCCAAACCTCGCGCCGCCGCATCCAGCGCCAATTCATCAAGGTTGAAGGGAATGTGCCGGTAATCCTCCAGCGGCTTTCCACCATTGGCCGCCAGCCAGTCGATCCACGCTTGCTTGTCCGCCGAGCGATGCAGCAGCGCGAAGCGCACAAGGTCGTCCATCGAATTCAGTGGATGCGCCGAGTCGCTCAGCCCCGGCGCACACACCGGCACCAGCGCTTCCTCGAACAGGGTCAGACTGGCCGGGTCGTTCGACGGCTCGGGCAGGTAGAGGATGTAGGCGTCGCTGTCGCTGGCCGGTTCGACGATTTCCGTGGCCACGGTTTCGATCGACAGGGAAACGTCCGGGTGACGCAGGTAGAAGTCGCTCAGTTTTGGCAGTAGCCAGCGAACCGCCAGCGACACGTGCATGCGTATGCGAAAGGGCCGCTTTTGCGGGGACAGTCGATCTTCGAGGGTTATCAGTTGCCCCAGGATATTGCGCGCACTCGCCAGCACCTGCTCGCCTTCCAGAGTCAGTTGAAGGCTGCGGCTGCTCCTTACAAAAAGCGGTACGCCGAAGTGAGCCTCCAACTGCTGGATTTTTCGGCTCACGGCACTTTGGGTCAGGCAGAGCTTTTGCGCCGCTTGAGTGAAGCTGCCGGAGTCAGCGACCTCCACCAATGCCTGAAGGCCTTGCAGGGAAGGGACGTGGCGGATTTTATCCATGCGTTTTCAGAATGCCCCGATGATTTTATAACGTTGGTTGTAACACTGCGGACCTTATAGATTCTAGCTCTGGCTACAGCCATCTCAAACAACTCATGCGCCTACCGCATATGAGGAGAGAGGCCGCACGCCGATCGACGGTCAAATGAGGTGACGCATGGAAAATGTATGTGGCTGGATTGCGCAGGCGGGGAGTTCTCCCGTTCGTGATCGCCTGAGCGGTGTGCAAAAAGCCGATTGGCTGATCATCGGAGCCGGGATTACCGGGTTGTGCGCCGCTCATTCACTGGCCGAAATGCACCCCAAGGCGCGCATCGTGATTGTCGACCGGCAGCGCGCGGCGCAGGGCGCATCGGCGCGCAATTCCGGCTTCGTCGTGGCCCACGAGCATCCGACTACCGATGAGCTTTTGGGCAATCAAGGGTTCGCCGGTTATGAAGTCGATACCGCGATTTCACGCGCCGCCAGCGAGGAAGTCCGCCAGCGTATTGCCCGTCACGGCATCGAGTGCGATTTTCGGGATGCCGGCTATTTCTTCGCCGTGAATGATTCGGCCAAGCTGACCCATGTCGAGGCCAAGCTGCAAACGCTTAACGCTGTCGGTGCTTCTGCACAGTTTCTGGAAGGTGAACAACTCAAGCAAAAACTCGGCACCGGCCATTACCAGGCGGCGATCTGGTGCGGCAACGGTAACGCGTTGCTGCAACCGGCCAAGTACGTGAAAGGCTTGCTCGATGCGCTGCCGCCGAATGTGACCCTCTACGAAAACACCGATATCACCGGCCTTGAGCGGCTGGGTACCGCGCGGGTTCGAGCTCGGGCCGTCGAGGGCGTTATTGAGGCCAACCAGGTGCTGGTTTGCCTGAACGCCTTCATTCCGCGTTCGGGCATCGAGAACAGCGGGACGTTCCCGATGGAACTCAGCGCCAGCCTCACACGGCCGCTGACTGAGCAAGAATTTCAAGCAATGGGCAATGTCGAGCCCTGGGGCGTGTTGTCCACCCGGCCGCTGGGCGCCACAGTGCGGCTGACGCCGGATCGGCGCGTGATGATCCGCAATACCGCCGAATACCGCTCGCGGGACTTATCCAACAGTGATCTGCAGGTGCGCAGAAAACACCATGTGCTGGGTTTGCAGCGCCGGTTCCCGTGGTTGGCCGAGCAAGACATTGATTACACCTGGACCGGTCATCTGAGCGCCTCGCGTTCCGGGCAAGCGTATTTCGCCCAGGTTGAAGAGGGCGTATTTGCCGTGGCCGGCTGCAATGGTTCAGGCGTGGCGCGCGGCACGCTTTGGGGAAGGCTGCTCGCTGAACTGGCGTCGGGTACCCGTTCGCCGATGTTGACGTCGGTCATGCAAAGGGCCCAGCCCGGCTGGCTGCCGCCCAAACCCTTTCTCGATATCGGTGCCATGCTTCGCATGCGCGTGGAGGCGGTCAGGGCCAGAACAGAAATCTAGAAAGCCGGCTATCACACACAATAAAAGTTCTTCAAAAGGTGATCGAACATGCGCGTCCATCCTGTTTCCCTGGCGGTACTGCTCACAACGTTTTCGGCCGTCACGTACGCCGATGAACAAGTCAATATTTCCAACTGGAGCGGCTACATCGCCGACGACACGTTGCCCACGTTCACCAAGGAAACGGGGATCAAGGCGACTTACGACATCCACGACAGCAACGAAGTCCTGGAATCGAAGTTGATGACCGGCAATACCGGTTATGACGTGGTCAGTCCGTCGAACCATTTCCTGTCCCGCTTGATCAAGGCCGGGGCGATCCAGAAGCTCGATAAAAGCCAGTTGTCCAACTGGAAAAACCTCGACCCGGCGCTGATGAAAAAGCTCGAGGTCAACGACCCGGGCAACCAGTACGGTTATCCCTACATGTGGGGCACTGCGGGTATCGGCTACAACGTCGAGAAGATCAAAGCGATCTTCGGCAACACCGACGTTACCCATTCCTGGAGCCTGTTTTTTGATGAGAACAACATCAAGAAGCTAAGCCAGTGTGGCGTGGCGATTATCGATAACCCGACGCAGATCCTGCCGATCACCCTCAACTACCTGGGGCTGCCGCACCACAGTCACGAGCCGGCGGATTACGCCAAAGCCGAGCAGGCGTTGCTGAAAATCCGGCCTTACATTCAGTATTTCCACACCTCCAAGTACGTCAGCGACCTGGCGAACGGCAACATCTGCGCAGTGATCGGCTTCAACGGCGACGTCGTGCAAGCCGCCGCCAGTGCCAAGGAAGCCAAGAACGGTATCAACATCGCCTATTCGATCCCGGACGAAGGCTCGACCCTGTGGATGGACATGGTGGTCATGCCCAAGGCTGCGCCGCACGAGAAGAATGGCTACACCTACATGAACTACCTGCTTGAGCCCAAGGTCATCGCCAACATCAGCAACAGCATCCACTACGCCAACCCCAATATCGCGGCGGATGCGCTGGTCACCCCGGATGTGAAGCAGGACCCGGCGATTTACCCGCCGAAAACGGTGCTCGACAAGCTGTTCATCGTCGAGGACTTGCCGCCCGCTATCGCACGGTTGACGACACGTCTGTGGAACAAGCTGAAAACTAATACCTGACGGCCCGCACCTCGACAGGAGGGGCCGTTGGCTGAGGCGTCAGGAGTGCGCGTGAACAATTCGCCTGGTGAAGAAATCAACGGCCTGCTGCCGGGTGCCAACCGTGCTCAGCGTCCCCGACAGGTCGAGTCCGAAACGTTTGGCGGCCCCGGACACCAGGCTTTTTTGAAGATCATTGAGCGTGGCCGCGAGCGCTGGCTGGACTTGGGTTGTGGCTGTGGGTGCCTGGATAGAGGGCAAGTCAGCGCGCGGGGTACTCAGGGTGAGCAACTGACCGAGGGTCGGCGCTGCCTTGATCCGATTGCTGTTGAGCATGCTTTGCGGCGCAATGCCGATCCAGTCCCGCAAAGTGGCCAGAATACTGGTGTGGTCATAAGGTGCGTTGGGCGTGTCTGATCTGAACACGGTGCCAGCCTGAATATAGGGCGAGATCACCACTGCTGGCACACGTACGCCAAAGCGCTTGAAGTCAAACCCGCTACCGTCCGTGGTGCGGACCAGGTCCGGTGGTACGGCATTAAAGGGCGGTGTGACATGGTCGTAGCAACCGCCGTGCTCGTCGTAGGTGATGATCAGCAACGTCTCGTTCCAGCCCGGCGACTGACTGACAGCGTTCCAGATCGAATACAAAAAGGCTTCGCCCGCCTGCACATCATGCGGCGGGTGTTGATCGTTAGGGTCGACCAGAAAGCTGGGTTCGATAAACGAATAGCGCGGTAACGAGTTGGTTTCACACGCATCCAGAAATGCCGAAAAGCCCCTGAATTTGGGACTCAGCATGGGGTCCCATAATTTCGGGAACATCGTTCGGGTCAGCGACGGGGTCAGGATGGTATCGCTGTAGACGGCCCAACTGCAGCCGACCGATTGCAGGACGTTGAAGATGGTGGGGACATCCCAGTCGTGTGGGTCTGGAAGTGTGCCGTTGTTGACATTGCCATTCGAGGTTCCGGTGTGAGCAAAGGCGCGGTTCGGCCAGGTCTGGCTCGGCACCGAGGCGAACCACGCATCACTCACCGCATAGGCGCGAGCCAACCCGGCCAGCACGGGTAACTGCGCCGGGCTGTGACATTGCATGATCTGGCCGGGGTTAGTCGTTTGTGTGGTCGCGTAGTTGTCGACAAAACCCAAGGGTGGTGTATTCGTCGGGTCGACCAGGCCGTCCCTGAACAGTTGGAAGGTGACGTTGGCAAACGTTTCCTGCGGGTCGGGGTCAGGGATCTGAAAGCTACTGGCCTGGGTCGTCACCGGAATATGGCGTGCCGGCTTAGACGTCGATAACGGGTTGAACAGGTCGCTGTTCAACCCGTTAAATTGAGGCGAACTTGTTGCAGGCAACACGTGCGACGGCGGGCTGCCTTGTGGATAGAGCCAGCCCAGCATCGAATCCAGCGAACGGTTCTCCAGCATCACAACGACGACATGTTCAATTTGTTTCATGGCCTTCTCCGCTAACGGTCCATTCCTTATTTAAAAGTCCGTTTACCCATGACGTGTATCGTCATGATCGTGAGCTACAGCATTACAGCCCGGTATCCGGGGGCGTTATCCGTGCCAGCATCACCGTGTATTCTTCGGCGGCAATCTGACGGAATTTCATTTTGGTCACGGCTTGGCTCTGGTCCTGATCTTCACCGGGGAAGAGCCGGGCGGCGGCGTTCTGGATGATCACTTGCGGTGCTTCGATCCGCGGAAACGGCCCCGGCGGCGCCGCCGGGTTATCGAGTGCCTGCACCAACAGGTAAACCGGAACGACATCGGCAAGCCCCACCACCAGCAGCCGGGCCGCGTTTTCGCCCAGATGTCGCCGCACGATGGCCTGGGAACCCAGGCGCAAGGTGAACCTGAAAGGGAACCCGGTGCGAATTGAAAGCAGGACCGGATCTGCCGTGGCCACTTGCTCGATCGAGTTGATCCCCTCTGATTCCAGGGTCGCCACCACCGGCAGTGTCACGCCTTCCAGCACCAGCAATTTGTCTGAACTCCCGTCGTCCTTGTCCTGCTGGGTGAGTTGAGGAAACCCCAGCCTGCGCACGACTTTCATCAGTGGATCGATGGGCAGGGTGCCCAGGGCGAAGGCCATGGCAATGTGTGTCCCGCTGTCCGCTATATCGACATTGGCGATGACCAATGCCAGGGGGATGGCGAGAAACAGGCGCAGGGAGTACCAATACACATCGGAGATGTTCAGCGATTTTCGGCGGATGCTGAGGACCGAATCGCTCACGACAAACATGAAGGCCCCCGCCAGCGAACTCACCAGCAAACGGCTGTCGATTTTATAGGTGCACGCCAATTGAAAGGTGTTATCGCAGTTCTGGACCAAGTAATTAGAGGCGACCAACGCGGCCGCTGCGTAAGTCACTGAGAGCAGAACAATGAACGGCACGACAAACGGCACCAGGCCGTACTGTTCATGGTAGATCCGCGCAAACAAGCGCTCGCACAGCAGCGGGTTTCTTTCCGAGCAGGACCTCCAGTCATCCGCTGGATTACCCGGACTGATCAGCTTTTCATCTTCAAGCGAATGGATCAGGCTGGTCGACCAGAAGCGTTGCAGGTAGGCCACCAGGGCGGCGCCTTTCAAACTGTTTTGGAATTCGCTGTAGCGGGTAAACCAGCCAAGGCTCAGAAACATGATGAGCGGGGCGCCAGACAACACCGTCGTGAACGCGGCCAATACGATGATAAACAGCAGGATGGGGTGTTCGAATCGCGCCACTTCCAGCATGTAGACCCAGCCGGCCAGATTGACGAACAACAAAATTGCCGTCAGGAGCAGGGCGCGTTGCAGCGGCTGCAAGTGGGTTTCCTTGAACAGATAAGTCCGGCGTCTACTGCCTGTAGATCCATCCATGGCCTTACTCCTCGGTGGGTTCCGAAAGTAAATCCCGGCTACGACTGACTGGCGGGCACTTCAGCTATTAACACTAGCAACGCCTACGAGTTCGTGCAGGAAACCTTTAAAAGCGGTTTAGCGTTAGTCCTGCGGGGCGGGAGGTACTTATCGTCCAGGCCAATGGCTCGGTTGTCGACCATCGTTTGAAACTCAACACTTGGGGGAGAAGTGTAGGCGAGCGTCTGGATTTGTCGTGAAGTCGCATTGATTACAAGCGCTCAATCCCGGGTAAGGCATTTTGCTGGCCCCGGACCTCGAAATTAGTCGCCAGAATCGCTGCACTTTCAGGTGGTTAGGTGGAATTCAATTGCGCAATGTATTGATCTCGTTTGCCCTGGCGAGCGTTGCAATCCCGGTCGAGGCCAAAGAGCTGATGGCCAATGATCGGTATATGTGTAGCTGGGGTGCGGGGACGGCGGCGAGGGCTCAGGAACTCAAGTTGTCGGGTGTTTCTCTGTATGCCGCGCGACAGAAAATCCAGGCTTATTCGTTTACCAAGTCGTGGATGCGAATGCTGGCCATGGGCATCACCGAGCAAACGTATGACAGCAAGTCGCATTTCAAGCCTGAGGCGATCCGCAAGAGCTTCTATGAAGACTGCGTGAAGTATAAGTTGGCGCGCAAATGAGGCGGTTTCAGAGCCGTTCAACCCGCTAGCTGAACCAATGCTGTCGGCTTTCGAAGTTTCATTATGTTTCAGGTATGCCGGCGGCTTAGGATGATGGCTTCAGGTTGTGTATGGCCATGCTTGCAGCCAAAGGGAACGGAAAAATGAAATCGAATCTCTTCAAAGTCGTGTTGATCGCCGGTGCTTTGCTACTGAGTGCGTGTTCCGGTTCCGGTATGAGCACTAGCACTTGCTTCTCGGATGGCTGCCAGCAATTTGATGGCCGCAACGCTAACAAGCTGAATTTTGGCGGCAGCGCCATTGGCAACAACTTCAATGAGTACAGTTCCGGGTTGCTGCACGACTAATTGAAAGAGGCGGGGCAGGTCGCAGAAAGTGCCTGCCCGGGTCATGAAAAAGCCCGCGCAAGGCGGGCTTTGAAAGTTGAGTAGGTGGCCGGTGCTGGTCTCCGGCTTACGAGATTTATCAGGCCTCTCACAGAAAAGTTTTGTGCTTTCCTGCCTCACACGGCATAAGGGCTGGATCTCAGCGCGGAGATCTTTCTAACCGTGTACCCTTCGGAGCGCGCCCCACGCGTCCTCGCTATCCTCTTGCGCATCAGTCTGCGTCTTCACCTACAACATTGAGCATAGCAAAGGGTTTAAATCCCTGGCCGGGCCTTTTTAGACCGATTGTTTTCTAGGCGAAGCGTTGCAGGACGGAACGGTGCTATTGCCAGCCCGGCAATATAGGGCTTCGGTACAAACGCCTGCCATGCTGAAATAGCACCCCGTTTCTGTCAGCCACACCGGAGCCGTTACATGAAGCAAGCCGCAGTACTGACGTTCGCCTTATTGCTCACCTCTGGACTGCTCAGCACCCAGGCAGTCGCGGCCGGCGATGCCGAAGCGGGCGGCAAACTGTTCAGCAAAACCTGCGGCGGCTGCCACCAGGTCGGCGAATCCGCACGGGGCGGTTTTGGGCCGCAGCTCAATGGCATCATCGGACGCACGGCCGGCAGTACGACGGATTACCAATACTCCGATGCGATGAAAAACTCTGGCGTGGTCTGGACCCGAGAAAAACTCGCCGCGTACATCGAAAACCCCAAAGGTGTGGTGTCCGGAACCCGGATGATTTTCTGGGGCATTAGCGATCCGGAAAAGATCGAAAACCTGTTGGCTTACCTTCAGACCTTTCAGCCGCAGTGATCTGAACGCTAGCGAAACCGCGCCGGGATCGCCTCTGCAAACGGATAGTGTAAAAAATACGGCTTGGCTTCGTCGATGGCCCGCTGCACTGAGGGCCGATTCATCAGCCTTTCAAAATAGGCGCGCAAGTGGCTGGCGTCGTCGGGAAACTCCACGAGCGTGCTGGCATAAAACAACGCCGGGACCGCCGCGCAGTCGGCCATGCTGAACTCCGCGCTGGCCACCCAGATTCTGGACGCCATCTGGTGCTCGATCATGCGGTACGCCGTCGCCAGCAGGGCGCGTTCTTTGGTCAAATCGCCATGAGTGGCGAACAGGCGATCCGCCACGATCCGCTGCATCGGCGCCTGCACATAATGGTCGAAAAACCGATCCCACAAACGCACCTCCAGCGCGCTCTCCCAATCGGCTGGAACCAGTGGATGTTGCCCCGGATAAAACCGGTCCAGGTACTCGATGATGATCGTGCTCTCCGGCACACTGCGCTGGCGGGCGTGATCGCGGATGACCGGGAATTTGCCGATCGGCCACAGGGCTTGAAGCTCGGCTCTGTCGACCTCGTTCCCCAGATTGATGATCCTTTTCTCGAACTCGCTGCCGTTTTCGTAAAGTGCAATCAGCACTTTGTGGCAGAACGACGAGAGCGGATGGTAGTAAAGCGTCAGCGGCATCTTTCAGTTCCTCGGTGAAAGGGGGAGCGCACGACTTGCAAACAGCAAACCCTTTTGAGTATCGATCATGCGCCAGGTAACTGGATTTCTTTCGACCCAACGGTCGTTAATTGCCTGGAGGAACGTCGTCTGTCAGCTTTACTCAAGGGTCGGCAATCATCACCAAGAGGTGGCAAGCATGAAGAAGGACACGAGCGGCGCAAGCGAAGCGGCGGCGGGTGAGGCTGCTTCTTCGCTGATCGACGAGCGAATCAGGGAACTGGGTGATTGGCGGGGTGACACGCTGGCGCAGATCCGCGCGATCATTCACAAGGCCGACCCCGAAGTGGTCGAAGAAGTGAAGTGGCGGGGCGTCCCGGTGTGGTCCCACGCGGGCATCCTGTGCACCGGTGAAACCTACAAGGCAGCGGTGAAAATGACCTTCGCCAAGGGCGCTGCGCTGGAGGACCCTTCAGGCCTGTTCAACTCCAGCCTGGAAGGCAATACCCGGCGTGCCATCGATATTCATGAGGGCGAAAAGATTAATGAAAGTGCGTTGAAGGCGCTCATTCGTGCCGCCGTGACGCTTAACACCACGAAGCGGGCTAAATGAACGCCACCCTCACGGCGCGATGAAGTCGCGTATCGCCCGAATGGTCTGGGCAGGCGCTTCTTCCATCAGCCAATGGCCGGCCCCCGGCACCACGACTTCCGTGACCGTGTCTGCGGCATTGCGCATCACGATAGCTTCGTTGTTGCCGAAGGACTTTTCACCGCCGACGGCCAATACCGGCATCGTCAGT
The DNA here is from genome assembly GCF_056680395.1 of Pseudomonas sp. ASL4. Taxonomy (NCBI): domain Bacteria; kingdom Pseudomonadati; phylum Pseudomonadota; class Gammaproteobacteria; order Pseudomonadales; family Pseudomonadaceae; genus Pseudomonas; species Pseudomonas sp. ASL4. Next base: position 3,539,199 of record NZ_CM155280.1, read on the forward strand.
CGCGTCTTCATCGACGCCTCATTGTCCACGGCATCCTGACGAATGCTGCGGAACTGCGCGAACGCCGCACGCATGGCGCCGGGCCGGGCGTAGAGCTTGGCGTAATGCTGGCGGGTGGCTTCATCCACTTTGCCGGGATCACCCGCGAACTCATTCCAGAAACGATCCAGGTAAATACGCTCACGACCGGCGACCAGACGTTCGGCATCCGGCCCGCCAAAGTCGAAATGCCAAAGCATCGGTGAGCGGACAATCTCGTTCCAGGGAGGGATGCCCGGCACCGGCGCGTCCATCACCACCAGACGATCGGTTCGCTGCGGGTAACGCGCGGCGTAGGCGAAGGCGACCATGGTGCCAATGTCGTGGCCGATCACCACCGAATGCTCAATACCCAATGCGGCCAACACCCCACAGATATCGCCGGCCTGGGTCTTCTTGTCGTAGCCGCTGTCCGGGATCGACGACAAGCCCATGCCGCGCAAGTCCGGCACCACGACGGTGTGGTCCTTGGCGAGGTCGGCGGCCAGTGGCGCCCACATGTCACCGGTGTCACCGAAGCCATGCAACAGCACCACGGCTGGGCCCTTGCCACCGACGCGCACATGCATCGTGACGCCTTCTACGGAGATGTCCTGAGTTTTGAAGGCGGCGGGGAAGGGCGTCACCTCGGCCTGTGCCGGCAGACTTAGGGCGAACAGCATAAAAGCGGTCGACAAGGCGCGGATCATGACGGTGTCTCCGGAGGGGCAGGAAAAGGTGCCGATCCGATGAGCGTAGACGGTTCGATTGTGAGCAATCGTCCCTCTTGAGGTAGCCAGAAAACCTACTCAATAACCAACCTGAATAAAAATTAATTTTGCGGGGAACAGGGTGAACGGTCGAGCGCTACAGAATGAGTTCAACCCCACCAACAGTGTGTCGGTTAAATAATCGAGGTTTAACAGGCTATGAACCGCCCATCTCCCACGACAGCAAACTACAGCATTGCGTTGGTTAACTATAAAACACTTGAACTGACTAAAACCTGTCTCGCGTTTTTGCAGGAGGCGTTGCGAGGGACGGGGGTTCCTGTGATTGTGGTTGATAACAACTCCAACGATGCGAGCAGCGATTACCTGCGAACACTGGACTGGATTCAACTGATCGAACGGAAAAGCGCATACCCTGAGGCGGGAAATATTGCCCATGGCCGGGCACTGGATCTCGCTTTGGAACATGTTGAAACCGACTATCTGTTTCTGTTGCACACCGATACGTTTATTTACGACCCGGCGGTGTTCGCCATGATGATCGGTCAGTGCACTGGCCCGCACAAAGTTGCTGCTGTGGGATGCCTGGAACAATTGGATCGAGGCATCGCTCGTTCAACTTGGCGGATGATTTCACGGTTTTTCAAGCACTACACTCGACGGAGTCTGTTAGCGCTGGGCTTCAAGTCAAGAGCACCGAAACCGTATAGAGAAACGCACCTGAAGAGCTTTTGTACGCTATGGAACGCGGCGCTTATCAAGAAATGCGGGTTTCACTTTCAAATGGATGATCGTAATCCAGGTTATGAGTTGCAAGATAGAATGGTTGCGCGGGGCTATCAGGTGGGTTTTATATCGCCGCGAAAGATGTTTAGTTATCTGGATCATATTCAAAGTGGCACCGTTTCAGCGATGGGCGGATATTCGCGCAATCACCGAAGGGTCAAGATGTATGAGCAGATCACCCGAGAGAGGACATTGAAGGCTTGCTAGTTTGATAGCGCCAGCCCCACCTTGCCATCGGCCAGGCGCCGATTTGCCCTCGGCAAGATTGGCCTCGAACAGGGCGAGGGTGACTTCCGGATGGCGCCGACGAAAACCACTCAGCAGTCGCGCGCGTAATACGATCCCAGGTCCTGGAAGCAGATCAGGCTCAGTGACCCGCGCACCACCTGTTGCTGCTCGCCCTTGCCACTAATGGCCGTGGCCAGGTTGAGCATGTCGCGCGCCTGTTCGAGCATTTTGCGCCCCGCTGGGTCAATTCCAGGCCTCGGATGACCTGGCGATGAAAGAGCTTTTCACCCGGGCTCGCCTCCAATTGTGATAACGCCAGCGATACCGACGGCTGGGAAATGTGCTTGGTGCGCGGCGCAACACTGACACTGCCCTGCTCGGCGGCGATGAAATACTCCAACTGGCGGAAGGTGAAGCCGATCATCGCAATGCCCCTTCTCGGATGCTTGAACCAACAGCTGCGCCGCTACCCCGCCAGAGCCGGGTTCAACGCCGCTGGCGTACGCCAGGGTATATCGGCCCAGGCACCGCTGCCGGGCGCCAGCAACTGGCGCAGATGCTGCTCGTGGAACGCTTCGCCCAGAGAGTCGACGCGAAACGCCGCAACCCACTGCTCGCGCCCCAGCTTGTAGGCTTTGCCGAAATCTTCCCAACTGTCGAAACAGTCCTGCGCCCGCTGCGCATTGAGCAGCAGCACACGCCAGGCGAGATCGGGCTCGAGCCAACGCATCAGCAGCGCACAACGGACCAGAAACGCCACCCGCGCGCAGGCAAAGGCCATGGCCGCACGCGGCTCATCGCCGGCCGTCAGCGCCTGCAGGTCGAGGCTGTACCATTGCTGTTCGAGGGTCGCACTGAAGTGCGCCCGCACCGCCTCGTCATTGCAATTGCTGCGTATCCCGGCCTGGTGCAGCAACGCTGCCCGCAGGATCTTCTGCGCTTGCTCGGTGAAGTGATCGCACGCCGGCGAGTAGAAGCCCTCGATTTCCATCGTATCGGCCATGGGCCTGGCCAGCAACAGCGACCAGTGCTTACGCTGGCTGAACAACGGCGCGGCGCGTGGCCGGAATGCTCGCCACAACAACCAGGTTGAAACAACAACGGCGATAAACAAAAACATGTTGTTCTCCTTACCTTGCCCGGGCCTGCCAGGCCTGGATTTCCTCGACCTGGGGCGAGGTCATGTCAGGCCACGGCACGCCTTCGGTGAGGTACAGCGGATCATTGGGCTGACGCTCAAGGCGCTTGCTGAAGATATGCCGGGTGGCGTACTTGACCGACACCGCCTGCGGGGCAACCTGCAAGAACTGCTGCGGCTGACGCCCGGCCACCAGCCATTCGACCATGGCCGAAGGCGCATCGAGGCGCTCGTACAGTTGCGGATAACGGGCCACCAGGCGAGTCTGGGCGGTCGGGTCGCTGACCTCTTCGATACGCAGCCAGCCGACTTCGGTGCGCGCGATGCCGATGGCGATGCAGTCGGCGGGCGTCTGCTGGTCGGTGCCCAGGGCATTCAGGCACTGCAGCAGGTCCTGGTAATAGCGCTCGACCGGCGGCCGGTTCTGCTTGCCCTTGACCTGCTCGACGGTCAAGGTGCCGTCGGCCTGGACGATCAGGCTGATGGTGATGTGTGGCTGGCCCTGGCCGTCGCGAAAGCTGAACACGCGCATGCGCCGCTGCTCCACCGCTTCGGCATAGCGCTCGCCGTAGCCGCCGGTCAAGGCGCGTCGATCGGCGAACTGGCCCAGGCAGTGGCGCATCACGTAGCTTTCAAAGGCCATTTCCGCGCGCAGCAAAGAACTCTCGGGGCGCAGCTCCAGCAATACGTGCTCAGCTGTGGTCACCCGCGTGAGCAAGGCCTCGGGCTGGCTCACGCGCCAGCCCTGCTCGACCCGCGCAGCCATCTGCGCGTGTTCCTTTTGCCACAGCGCCAACGCCTGCGGGCAGTTGATACGGTCGAGCTTGCCGGCCAGCGCCGTGCCCTGACGCGAGGTCAGGAACTCCACCAGCAAGGCCTCCTGGGCCAGCAGTGGCGCCTGCTGCGGATCGACCCAGACCAGCGGCGCAAGCGCCTGCTGCGAATCTTTACCGGCGTCGCTTAAATGCCTGGCCACCCATGACGACGGCTCGGTTCCCAGTGCCTCGGCAGCTTGCTCCAGGGTCAGGATCCGCCGCGCAGGCTGGAAGTTACCGACCAGATGACGGTAGAAATGGTTGAGCAACCATTTGCCCACCTCTGGCGCATCACCACGGGCCTTGCTGCGCTCGGCAATGCCGCGTTTGAGTTCACTGGCATTGAGCGCATTGCGAGGGGCGTAACCGGACGGTTGCAGCTCCGGTGTCACTTCCATATTTGCCACCAGGCCTTGCCGGCCGGTTTTTCCGAAGCCTGCAGCTCGGCGATGCTCTGGCGGAAGATTTCATTGTTGCCCTGGTCAACGTCGTTGTTCGGATCACTGCGCAGGATGGCGCGCTGGTAATAGGCCAGGGCCTCTTCCTTGCGCCCGAGGCCCTTGAGCACATCGCCGGCGCAGCCCAGCAGGGAGGGTTCGTCGCGTTCATTGATGTGCGGCGCGTAACGCAGCCACAGGCTGGTGGCCGCCTCCGGCAGGCTGTACGACAGGTACATGGCAACTTTCGTCCGTGCGAACAGTGGCGAGTACTCCAGCTCCTTGTCGCTGATTCCGCGCTCTTCCTGCCATTTGAGAATACGCTCCAGCCAGATCAGAATCTCGCGTTCGCGGTCCAGGCGGTACAGGGCGCGGGTGACGTCCTGCAGGTATTCTTCCGGGTCGTGGCGGCTGTAGCCACAGTCGGCTGCGTAGTGCCAGAGCTGTTCGGCGGCTTCGGTGATGCCCGGGTTATCCTTCAGCAGAATGCGGTTGTGGAGGATGCCCTGATAATGTTCTGCGAACGAGCTGGCGGCGATGCCGCGGGTATGCAGCTCAAGGGCCTGGTCATACATGCGTTCGTCGTTGTAGCAGCGGTAGTTGATCGCCAGGTTGTTGCACAGCATCGAGTACAGGTGCGCGCAGGCATCGAAGCGGTGCCCGCGGCCGCTGGCGAAGCATTGCTCCATACGGGCCTGGCCGTGTTCGTAGGCAACCTTTTGTACTTCGCGCAGCAGGGACCAGGCCTGATCTGCCTCCTCGCTCGAGAGCTTCTCGACGTGCGTTTCGACCAGGTCCTCGATGGCGTTCGCGAACTGGTAGTAGTACATGCCACTGGCCATTGGCGGCAAGGGTTGGCGCAGGGCATCGATAATGCCGAACACACTGGCATGGGCGCCGAACAGGCTGTAGGCGCTGCGGTTGTCCTGCATATCGCCGGCCGGGACGGCCTCGCGCAGCATCGTAAATTCGGTGTTGGCGTCGATGCGCCCGGCCTGGCGTTCACGCACTGCCATCAGGCGGGTGATCCACGGATGGTTCGGCGCGCGGCGCCGGGCTTCTGCAAGGGCCTGGGCGAAGACGTTGTCGATTTGCTCAAGGTCATGGCGCGCGGCATGCAGTGCATCGAGCAGCGGGCCCTGGGACGGCGTCGACTCGTCACGCCACGGCAGGCCGGAAATGAACCGCTCCAGCACCGCTTGATCGTCACAGGCACGCATCACGCACAACGGCCACCATGCGGACTGGTCCTCGGCATCGAGCAGGCGATCGTGTACCCAGTAGGCCGTGCCCGGCCACATTTCGCCGCGCATTTCATAGATTTCCATGAACGCACGTTGCCCGGCCTCGTCGATCTGACCGTTATCAAGCAGCCAGGGCAAATGGAAATCAACGAAGTTGTCACCGCCGCTGGATTCCAGGCTCAGGGTCGCCACTTCACAGATTTTCAATGCGCCGACCAGGTCGCCCTGGGCCTGCAGTGAACGGGCGGCCAGACGCGCCAGGCGCACTTCCCATTCCCGGCGCTGGGGCAGCGACAATTCGGCGATCAACTGCACCACAGGTTGCTCGAACATCGCTAGGCGCAACGGCACGATTTCGATCAGCGCATCGCCCAGCCACAGCCAGTCGTTACCGTCGACATCCTGATCTTCGCCGGCGGTGCGCAACGCGGCAATTGCCGCCAGCGCGGCTTCGCGAGCCTCTTCGTCACGTTCATGGGCGGCCAGCACCCGGGCCTGGCGCCGGTGTTGATCGGCATCGTCCCAGGCCCGCAGGGCGTGACGGCCGGGGTTGATCAGGGCCAGGGTGTGACGCACCTCGATGGCCTTGAGGGCGACGTCGAGGGTGGTGTGCTGCAGATCGTCGAAAATGCGGTAGCGCCGGTACTGCTCGATGTCGAACGGCAGCGGCTCGCTGGTCAAGTGCTGCAGGGTGTCGAGCGCCTGCAGCAGGCCCTGCTCGTCTTTGAAGTAGTTGCCCAGCCGCAATTGGTGGATCAGCAGGTTGACCTTGAGTTCGTTGCGCGCGTCGTCAGGCGTAGCCTCGATCAGTGCCTGGCCGTCGTCTGCCAGTACCGCTTTGGCCGCGTCAGCGTCACCGGCGTTGACCCACAGCACGTGCAGACGGTCGATCGACTCCAGCGAGGCCGCCTTGAGCGGTTGGGCGCGCAGCTGGCCCAGCAGGTAGTCGGCACCGTGTTCCTGATGCTCGACCTCAAGACGGTCCATGAATTGATCCAGCTGGATACCGGACAGCACGGTGCTGTTTTGCGTCATTGTGAACTCCATTTGCGAATGACTGTGCATCGCCCGATGCGTCCTGCGCAGCGCCCTTGAGTGGGGCAGCGGGTACCCGCGTACGTCTGCCTTGGACAGGCAACGATGACGAAAGGGATCGGGCAATACAACGAGGTGCCGCACGCTACCAGTTGGTGTTTGAAAAACCAAGAGCGTGCGGGGGGCGAAGTCAGTGATTAACGTGCAAACAGCGGATCGACACTGTGAATCTCCCCTGGATTGGTAGGCACCTTCGAATGGCTGCTTCTGGCCAGAAAGCGGACTCGTCTGTCGCGTCCATTGCCCCGGCAACCAGCCTTAGGCATCATTATTCACCCGCTACAAGGAAGAGCTCCCATGACAGCAACCACTCTGCATCTGATGTGCGGCAAGATCGCTTCGGGTAAATCGACGCTGGCCAAAGCGCTTGCCGACCAGCACGCGGCGATTCTTCTCAGCGAGGACCGATGGCTTTCGCAACTCTATCCGCAAGAGATTCATTCGGTGACCGATTACGTTCGATACGCACTGCGTGTACGTGAAGTATTGGGGCCGTTGGTCGTCGACATGCTGACGGCAGGTGTTTGTGTGGTCCTTGATTTCCCGGCAAACACGGTCGCGAATCGCGAGTGGCTGCGTACCTTGGCAGAGCGTGCTCAGGCGCAGCATTGCCTGCATTATCTGGATGTGGATGACGATACTTGCCGAGCCAGATTACGTGTACGGAACGCGACAGGCGATCACGATTTCGCAGCGACGGATGCCGAGTTTGATCTGATCACCAGCTACTTCAAAGTTCCTGAGGCGCAAGAGGGACTGGCTATCGTTGTTCATTCGTAGAACCGTTTTTGCACGCACCGCCGACGAAATCGAAGTGAACCCGGGGCGCTTTGAGGATTAGGTGGCGTGAAGGGTGGGAGTGGGGCGTATAACGCCCCAATCCCGCCCGTTCTATTACTTGCCAGTCGACAATGGCGGTGTGCGAGGAGGGACCAGGCGCTTCGTCCCCGTCGACTCATACGCTGAAGCCAACCGCAGCAACGTCGAATCGTCATACGCACGACCCGCAAAGGTCAGCCCGACCGGCATGCCGATGTTCGCCATGACACCCATCGGCACAGTCACCGTAGGTACACCGAGGTGGCGGATCGCGAGGTTGCCGTTGGCGACCCAGATGCCGTTGCTCCAGGCGATGTCCGCAGACGTCGGATTGACATCGCAATCCGCCGGGCCGACGTCGGCGACGGTCGGGAAGAGCACCGCGTCGAGGCCGAGCCTATCCATCCAGTGTTCAAGGTCGAGTCGACGGGTCTGTTCAAGCCCGCGGAGTCCGTCCGGCACGCTGCTGATCTGGTTCCACGGGGTGATGCCGCGCTCGGCCATCCGCACGTATTCGTCCATGCCGGCGGCGAGGTCGCCTTCACGGTTGGGGAGGGTGCCTGGGTCGTGCGGGAAGATCAGCGGTCCGTCCACGTCGACCAGACGATTGAGTTTCGGATCGCCGTTGGCCTGCAGGAAATCATCAAACGCCCAGGCCGTCAGGTCCCACAGTTCATGGTGCAGGAATTCCTTGGAAACGATGCCGCGATTGAACACTGTCGGCGCGCCAGGACGATCGCCTTCGCAATTGGAGACCAGCGGGAAGTCGACTTCAATCACTTCGGCGCCCGCAGCTTCGAGAGCCTGGCGAGCCTGCTTCCAGAGCTCGATCACCGAAGCGCGGGTGTTGATCCGTTGTCCCGTCGGGCCACCGATGCCCGGCGCTTCAGACGTGCCCGCTTCGGGGTCCGCGTTGATGTACATGCGGGGAACGCCGAGGCGTTTTCCAGCGAGCGCATCGGACGTTACGGCAAGCTCAGCGTAGGAGGCCGGGCGCACCGAGGCGACGCTCGGAATCGGCACCCACGGTTGCATCCGCCACAAATCGCCCCGTGTGTCGGGATCCTCCGCGACCACTACGTCGAGCACTTCGAGCAGGTCAGCCATGGTTCTGGCAAACGGTACGACAACGTCCATGGTCGGCGTCAACGGCCAGTTGCCGCGCACCGAGATTACGCCGCGCGAAGGCGTGTAGGCACACAAGCCATTGTTCGAGGCCGGGCCGCGTCCGCTCGACCAAGTCTCTTCCGCCAAACCGAATGCCGCGAAACTCGCCGCGGTAGCGGTACCGGCGCCGTTCGATGAGCCGGAAGCGAAAGGCGCGGTCAGGTAGTGCGCGTTGTACGGGCTCTCGGCACGGCCATAGACCCCGCGTTGCATCCCGCCATTCGCCATCGGCGGCATGTTGGTCTTGCCCAGGCAAATCGCCCCGGCCGCGCGCAGGCGTTCGATGGTAAACGCATCGCGATACGCAATCAGGTTGGCGAAGGCGGGGCTGCCGGAAGCGGCGGTGAGCCCCTTCACCAGATAACTGTCCTTGGCCGTGTAGGGAATGCCATCGAGCGGACCGAGCGTTTCGCCTTTGGCCCGACGAGCATCGGACGCCTGCGCTTCGTTCAGCGCCTCGGGATTACGCACCACCAGCGCGTTGAGGGCGGTGGGTGTGTCGGGGCCGTCGTAGGCATCGATCCGGGCAAGATAGGCCTGCACCAGTTCAACCGCCGTGGTCTGGCCGGATTCGAGCGAGGCACGCAATTGCGCAATGGAAACTTCGGTGACCTCGATCATGCTGTTACCGCCGGCGGCTGACGGAGGACGCGGGGAATGCTGCTCTGAAAATGGGTGCTCATCTTGGCTCTCGTTGCACTGATTTCTTGGCAGGGTCTGGGCCTGCACACTTAGCGCTCTATTTAACACCAAGCCGGAATCGGTGTAACGGTTCGCCTGCCGGTTGTGTCGTCATGAAGACGCGGCAGGCGATGGCTTTCGCAGGTCGGATCAGCTGCCGTTGGTGTCTGGAAGCCTGGCAATCACCTTGATCTCAAAATCAAAGCCATACAGCCACGTGACGCCGACGCCCGTTAGTGTCGGGTGCGGCGCATTGCCCCAGAACTCAGGCACGATCTTCCAGATAGTTTCGAACTTCTCTGCGGGGTCGACAATGAAGACAGTAACGTCAATCACGTCATCGAAGGTGCAACCGGCCGCTTCCAGAATCGCGTTCAGGTTGTTGAAGGCGAGCCGGACCTGAGCCTCCAGGTCGGGTTCGGGCGAGCCATCTTCGGTGCTACCGACTTGTCCGGAGACGAACAAAAAGCCATTGGACTTAATCGCCGGCGAGTAGCGATTGCGCTCATAAAGTGCCTGGCGTCCAGGCGGAAAAACCACGTCACGCGGTGTCATACAGTGTCTCCATCAACGGGTCAGAACCGACCCGACATTAACGATGAAGCGACTTTAAGAGCCTGTGCATGGCCGATAAACGAGCAACTCTAGCTATCACTGTTTGCAAATCCCAAACAATCCAATCGTTATCCGGGGCAGCAATGGACCGTTTTGATGCGATGCAGGCCTTTGCCCGGGTGGTGGAAACCGGCAGTTTCACCAAGGCCGCTGACACCCTGCACATGAGCAAGACCAGCGTCACGCAACTGGTGCAGCAGCTGGAAGCACGGTTGCGCGTCAAGCTACTCAACCGCACGACACGCAAGGTCAACGTCACGGCGGATGGCGCGGTCTATTACGAACGCGTGGTCCGGCTGCTGGCCGACATGGACGATGCCGAGACCAGCCTGTCTAACGCCTCGACGCTGCCAAGAGGCCGTTTGCGTGTGGACGTGCCCAGCCCACTGGCGAGCATGATTCTGGTGCCGGCGTTGCCCGCGTTTCACGCGCGATACCCCGACATCCAGATCGACATGGGTGTTAGCGATCGCATCGTCGATATGATCGGCGAAAACGTGGATTGCGTTGTGCGTGGCGGCGAGCTGACGGATCAGTCGCTGATGGCCCGGCGGGTAGGGGACCTTCAGCTTGGCGTATTTGCGGCGCCGAGCTACCTGGAACGCCTCGGCACGCCGTCGCACCCGCAGGAGCTGGAAGATTCCGGGCATCGTATCGTCGGCTTCCTGTGGGCGCGCACCGGTAAAGCCTTGCCCTATGCAATGCGCCGCAGCGGCGAAAGTGTCCATATCAAAGGTCGCTACGTGCTGGCGGTCGATGATGGCAACGCCTACCTGGCGGCCGGCCTAGCTGGCATGGGCGTGCTTTGGATGCCGGACTACATGTCCAAGGCCCACGAAGCGCGCGGCGAACTGGTGCGCCTGTTCGAGGATTGGCGTCTTGATCCAATGCCGATCTACGTGGCGTTTCCGCCGAACCGGCATATCAGCATCAAGTTGCGAGTATTCATCGATTGGGTGGCGGAGTTGATGGCGCAGCATGCGCCGATCACCGGGCCGGCATGATTTGTCAGGCGATTTCGTTTTGAGGCGCGCTCATGTCCTTTTGGCGCTATCTACTGGCTTATTGGCGTTAGTCGGTCATCGGCCGGCGCGTTAGAGTGGTCGCAATGTTCCTGGCGCCCCGGATGACCCTACTGATGACCCGCCCTCGATTCTTACCTGACAACTTCACCCTGACCCTGGTCAGCGTGGTGATTCTCGCCAGCTTCCTGCCGGCCAGCGGCCAGGTCGCGGTCGGCTTTGGCTGGCTGACCAACTTCGCCATTGCCCTGCTGTTTTTTCTGCATGGCGCCAAGCTGTCGCGCGAATCGATCATCGCCGGCGCCGGCCACTGGCGCCTGCATTTGCTGGTGTTCAGCCTGACTTTTGTTCTGTTCCCGCTGCTGGGCCTGGCACTCAAACCTGTGCTGTCGCCGCTGGTCGGTAACGATCTGTACATGGGCATGCTTTACCTCTGCGCGCTGCCCGCCACCGTACAGTCGGCGATTGCCTTCACCTCTCTGGCGCGAGGCAACGTGCCGGCGGCGATTTGCAGTGCGGCGGCGTCCAGCCTGTTCGGGATCTTTCTCACGCCGTTGCTGGTGACGTTGCTGTTGAACGTACACGGCGAGGGCAGCTCGACCCTCGATGCGATTCTGAAAATCAGCGTGCAACTGTTGCTGCCGTTCGTTGCCGGGCAGATCGCTCGGCGCTGGGTCGGCAACTGGGTGGCGCGCAACAAGACCTGGCTGAAATTCGTTGATCAGGGCTCGATCCTGCTGGTGGTCTACGGTGCTTTCAGCGAGGCCGTGAACGAAGGTATCTGGCACCAAATCCCGCTCTGGGAACTGGCCGGGCTGGTGGTCGCTTGCTGTGTCGTACTCGCGCTGGTATTAATCGCGTCCACTGTGCTGAGTAAAGCCTTCGGCTTCAATCAGGAAGACCGCATCACCATCCTCTTCTGCGGCTCGAAGAAAAGCCTGGCAACCGGTGTGCCGATGGCCCAGGTGCTGTTCGCTGGCAGTACGTTGGGCGTGTTGATTCTGCCGTTGATGTTGTTTCACCAAATTCAATTGATGGTCTGTGCGGTGTTGGCGCAGCGCTATGCCAATCGCACGGAAACGGTGGCTGAAATGATGGGGCAGGTGGATCCTTGATCGCCGCGGACCTTCTCAGTGCCCGCAATCGCCTTTCCTCAGGTCTAAAAAGATGTTCAAAGTCAACACCGACATGGCGGTCTTATTAGTGTTGCTCACCTGTGCAAATCAGGCCTTGGGAGCGGACCTGGCGCCGCCCGACATCAACGTATTGGCATGGCCGCGCATGTCCTCAAGCGAGTTTGGTTGCTACATGGAGAAGACGCTCGGGCATCGGGACAAGCGCTTCAACTGCGCCTTGAAGGGCTACGAAAATCAAGGCGATCCGTGCAACAACCCCGATGCCTACGAAGAAGGCCCAGACTTTCCCGCAAGCCTGGCGGCCAGGATTCACCCGCTCGCGACGCAGGTGCAACTGAACTGGGAGCATGGGGAATTGCAACAGGTCACGATCATGCTCAAAGGAATACTGAACGAGGTCGAGGTGCGCAAGGCGTTTAAATTACCTGCTACCGAAGGCTATAAGTTATCCGAAACAGAGCGGCGGTCCCTGCCGGCAAACATCATGGACACCAATGTCCAGTTTGAAACGATCAATAGTTCGCTGGGCAAAGACCCTGCTGATTCGTCCCAAGGGCTTACTTCGGTCGTGCTGACCGGCTTCGATCATATGGGGGCGGGCGACGTCGACTGCAGCGCCGATGAGTGACGTCCAATGGATTTATGCCCATTACAGACCAAGTTGACCCAAAGTGAACAGTCGGGCTCGCCTACCGATACCTTTCTGATTGAATCGACACCTCATATCTAAAATTTCTGACTTTGACATGCGTTGTCGTACAACGTGGCTGGTCTGTAATTCCCTGTCGTCATCCCCCAATAAAATCAGCAAGCTGGCAGGGCCACGGCTAGCGGCCTCTGTACGCAGCAGGAATCTTGACGGACGCTCTTTGTCGAGACAGACGGCCATTTTTCAGATTGACAGCCGGGTAGGGAGCTAGCTATAAAAGGCGTAGTTGTACGACGACAGACGATAGATCGCCTGTTCACCCCTAAAAATAAAAAAGAGTGTCGGCCCTCATCATGAATTCAACTCGCTTACTCATCCCCCTGCATGCCGCGCCTAATGGTCCGATCCTGATTGCTTGCCTCTATACAGACTCAGGTCCATTACAGGCAACCGTCCCGCCACACGCCCGATAGCCCTTGCAACACGTTCAACTCCAGCCGAAAAGCATGGAGAACGTGCACCTGCACTCTCACATTGATGTCGAGAGATCATCACCCTAATCCAATAATAAAGTGATGCCATGAATCTGAACGAGCCCATCAATCCGCAACGCATAGGCCAGGCTGTAGGCAAATATCGCTGGACGATCTGCGCGTTGTTGTTCTTTGCTACCACCGTCAATTACCTGGATCGCCAGGTGCTCAGTCTGTTGGCGCCGGATCTGTCGACGCAATTTGGCTGGAGTAATACCGATTACGCCAACATCGCCTCGGTCTTTCAGTTTGTGTATGCGATTTCCATGCTATTCGCCGGCCGTGTGGTGGATAAGATCGGCACCAAGACCGCCTATGTAGTAGCGATTGGCATCTGGTCTACCGGCGCGATGATGCACGCGTTTTCGGTGCCGATGGGTGAGGGGATCGCCGCTGTGTGCAGCGCATTCGGCCTTGCCGTTATCCCGGTTTCGATCGCCGGCTTCATGCTGTCGCGCGCCGTACTGGCGATAGGCGAGGCGGGTAACTTCCCGATCGCGATCAAGGCCACAGCCGAATACTTCCCGAAGAAAGAGCGCTCCTTCGCCACAGGCATCTTCAACTCCGGAGCCAACGTGGGCGCGATCCTGGCGCCGATTTGCGTGCCGCTGATTGCCGGTCTATGGGGCTGGGAAGCAGCGTTCATCGTGATCGGTATGTTGGGCTTCGTTTGGGTGGCTGTATGGGTTGCGTTGTACCAAAAACCGGAGCAGCAAAAGCGCCTGTCAGCGCAGGAACTGGCCTACATCCGCAGCGATGAGACCGTACAGGTGGACGTCACCCCAGTGTCGGGCGACGTTGCGAAAAAAGTATCGTGGTTCAAGTTGCTGACCTACCGCCAGACTTGGGCCTTTGCCTTCGGCAAATTCATGACCGATGGCGTGTGGTGGTTCTTCCTGTTCTGGCTGCCGACCTATCTGTCGGCGCAATACGGCATGAAGGGTTCAGCCATCGTGATGCCGCTGGCCGTGTTGTACAGCATGACCATGGTGGGCAGCATCGGTGGTGGCTGGTTCCCCAGCTACTTCATGGCGCGCGGCGACAAGCCGTATGACGGGCGCATGAAAGCCATGTTGGTGATCGCGCTCTTCCCGCTGCTGGTGCTGTTGGCGCAACCATTGGGTTACATCAGTTTCTGGGTGCCGGTGCTGCTGATTGGCGTTGGCGCGTCGGCGCATCAGGCGTGGTCGTGCAATATTTTCACCACCGTGTCCGACATGTTCCCGCAAAAAACCGTGGCGTCCGTGGTCGGTATTGGCGGCATGGCAGGCGGCTTGGGCGGCGTGGTGATGACCAAAATCGGCGGCTGGGTGTTCGACTACTACAAATCGATTAACGATATTCATACCGGCTACATGATCATGTTTGCGATCTGTGCACTGGCCTACCTGGTGGCGTGGAGCGTGATGAAAATGCTGGTGCCGCAGCATAAGGAAATTACTGATTTGTAAACGGCTGGCGATGCGGTACGTCCGTTAGACGGATGCTGGATGTGTCGCCGTCATCGCGAACAAGCTCGCTCCCACATTGGCTCGGTGTCGTTCGCAAGTGTTGCGGCCGACACCGGCCCTTGTGGGAGCGAGCTTGCTCGCGATGGCGTCAGTGGGTGCACCGCTTAAACATGCTTCGCGGCGCATGTTTAAGGACACTCGGCGTTACGTCCTAAAGGCTACAACACCTTGCGTCATTACCTACGCGTACGCCAGAATCCGCCGGCTTGTGCGCTTTGCCCCCGGACTCTATCGTTTGCCTGCCACTGCCCATCAGTGGTCGGGTTTAGTCGCCCGGTGGTTATCGGTAAGGTGCATAAGCGCCATTCAGTCAGGTCATTCTATGTCTGTACTTGATGGTGGTTGTGCGCAGGGCGCCCTTGGGCGCGCCGGGCTTGCTGATTCCACCGGTCGACTAACCTGCGTACAGCCGCCACCCTCTTTTAGTCGAGAGCGGTAGTGGCCCCAACTCTGGAATCAGATCTATGTTCAAAGTCACATCCAATCCCCCCGACACCGATCCAGTACCCCACGATGCCTCCCTCGACCCCAAAAAGCTCAAAGAGGCAACCGACCGCGCACTCAACTTCTACCTCAACCCCGGGGCGCTGAAAGAGCCGATACCGCCCCGCAAGCCCGGCATCATCTTCCTCATCGACCCAGCGGTAGATGACGAAACGTTGCTCCTCCAAGCTTGCGATTCGTTAGAGTCAGCCAGCGACATGGCCGGTGATATCGCCGGTTTAATGGAAGGCCCGCAACGCAAAAAAATGCGGTTGCTACAACAGGTGATCATGATGGGTGAGTTAGCGGTCAATCGAGTACTGGATAACCACAAACCTGGGTAGTCGCCAGGCACGTTCGTGAGGAAGCTTGCTCCCTCACGACACTCATTTCTGATGGAACACCCTGTGGCGAGGGGGCTTGACCCCGTTGGGCTGCGCAGCAGCCCCAAATCGGCCATCGAGTTCTTTCTGAAAAACCGCGACAGCTTTATTGGGGCTCAATTGCAGCCCAGCGGGAGCAAGCTCCCTCGCCACATTTTTCAGTGATCAGCAAAAAAGGTGACAGCTTCATTTTCCAGGAAAATGGATCTGTCACCTTTTTACTGCAAGTAAGAGGAAAGGGCTTTTTATGCGGCTGGC
Source organism: Pseudomonas sp. ASL4 (assembly GCF_056680395.1). Classification (NCBI taxonomy): domain Bacteria; kingdom Pseudomonadati; phylum Pseudomonadota; class Gammaproteobacteria; order Pseudomonadales; family Pseudomonadaceae; genus Pseudomonas; species Pseudomonas sp. ASL4. The sequence goes on from NZ_CM155280.1 coordinate 3,554,948, forward strand.
GGTTAGCATGGCGTTTTATCAACGCCCATGTTCGTTAACGTAACCGAGTGGCCCAGACCTTGATCGAACGACGCCAATTCAGCGGTGGCATGAAGGGGAAAAACCTCCGCTATTTGAATGAGCAGCCAGATGAGCCGGTGCAAATGGCCCGCACAGGCTTTCTGCTGCTGGAGCATTTCTCGCTGCCCGCGTTTACTCAAGCGCTGGACACGATTATCACCGCGAATCTGCTACGTCCCGGCTTGTTCTCTTCCCGAACGTTCAGCTTGAACGATGGGGAGGTGGTCAGCGATCTGGGCCTGGTCATACGGCCAGATGCGCGGATCGATTGTTCCGGGATTCGTGATCTGGATCTGCTGGTCATTTGTGGTGGCTACCGGACAGAACTGAAGGCCAGCGACGAGTTGATCAGCCTGCTGAGAAACGCGTCAGAGCATGGCGTCAGCCTGGCCGGATTGTGGAATGGCGCGTGGTTTCTAGGCCGGGCAGGGTTGCTTGACGGATACCGTTGCGCCATTCACCCCGAACACCGCCCCGCCCTCGCAGAGTTCTGCAAGGTCACGCAGGTCAGCAGCGAGCCCTACATCATTGATCGAGACCGGCTCACGGCGTCCAGCCCTTCCGGGGCCTTCCACATGGCGCTGGACTGGATCAAAGGCTTGCACGACAAAGCCCTCGTCGAGGGCATTGAAGACATCCTGGCGTTCGAGGAGTCGCGCTACCGGCGCATCAAACCGACTGAAAATATCAGTGTGAGCGCACCGTTACGTGAAGTGGTCAATCTGATGGGCGCCAACCTCGAAGAGCCTCTGGAACTGGATCAACTGGCTGTTTACGCAGGCCGTTCCCGGCGGCAACTCGAACGATTGTTCAAGGAGCAATTGGGCACAACGCCGCAACGCTATTACCTGGAACTGCGGATAACCGAGGCGCGTCGGCTGCTTCAACACACCGAGTTATCCCAGGTCGATGTGCTGGTTGCCTGCGGCTTTGTGTCGCCGAGTCATTTCAGCAAATGCTATAGCTCGTACTTTGGCTACCGGCCTTCCAAGGAAAAGCGGCTGGTCAAATAACCCCCGGAGACCCAGCAATGTCCGACCGAGAAATCATCATTCCTGAAGCCATGAAACTTATCGTTGAACGCGCGGGTTATGCGCCTGCAGTGAGGGTTGGCGACACACTTTACTGTGCCGGTCAGGTTGGAAGAACACCTGACTTGCAAGTCATCGTGGATCCTGAAGAACAGTTCATCTGTGCCTGGGAAAGCCTGCGCCAGGTGCTCGCCGCTGGAGGCTGCACGTTCGAGGATGTGGTCGACATGACTACCTATCACGTTGATTTGGCCAAGCACATGGCGGTGTTTCGTGAGGTGAAAAATCGCCTGTTCCCCAGAGGGCTGTGCGCCTGGACTTGTATTGGGGTGAGTGAGTTAGCTAACCCGGGACTTTTGGTGGAGATTAAGTGCATAGCGGTGCGGCGAGCGTAAGGCTATGCTGGCGCGCATTCTTACTCGCCAATAACAACTAATAATAGTGATGTCATGAGCCAATCAGAGCTGCATGCGACTGCCTTAGCGTTGTATCCAGAGGACTACCGCGAGGCGGCAGCATTGCTCAAGCAAGCCGTGCCTCTGATGGTGCGTCACAACATCCCGCCGAATCCGGTGCATTACGCGCTTTGGTACACCTATAGCAAAGGCCTGGAACCAGAACTCAATCGCCACCTGGACCGGGTTGTTAAAGACTTCGATTACTTCCCCTCGGAGTCCGCTTCCAGGCTTTTTCGCGACTACATTATTCGCGATGAACTGGAAGATGCCCGTGCCGGCCAGCAACAGGCGATTAATCTGGTTGATGGCATGGAACGAGACGTCTCGTATAGCGTAAATGGCAGTCTCAACTTTAAGGCCAGTCTTGGGCACTGCCTGGAAATGCTCGCTGAGCCAGTCGATAAAAGATTGCCGGCAATACTCAACGAGCTTCAACAAAGCACTCAGGCGATGCACGATCAGCAAGAGCGATTCCTTGCTCAACTGCACACTGCCCAAAACGAGATTAAAAGCCTGCGCGATAAACTTGAGCGTGCCCAACTGGACGCATCGCTGGACGGTCTGACTCAAGTGCTCAACCGAAACACCTTCTCTCGAGTGCTGGAGCATGCGCTGAACACCGAAGCGCAAGGCGTCGCGTTGGTGATGTTGGATATCGACCACTTCAAGCAATTCAATGACCAATATGGGCATCCGCTGGGCGATCGCGTGCTCGAACATGTCGGTCAGGTGTTGCGAGCTGCACTGCCACCTCAGGCCCAGGCGGCGCGTTATGGTGGCGAAGAGTTTTGCGTGGTCCTGCGCGAGTGCGCCGATCTCTCCGCTGTCCGTGACTTTGCCGAACTGCTGCGCCAAAAGATTCAGTCGTTGCGGATCAAGGCGCGTGGCACGAACGAAGTGCTCGATACAGTCACGGCGTCGTTCGGTGTTGCCCTCGCTAACGCGGACGATACGGTGGAAAGTCTCGTAGTCCGTGCAGATGATGCGCTGTACCGCGCCAAGCGCAATGGACGCAATCAAGTGGTCTGATTGATGCCGCTTGAGATCGGTGTAGAGACGCTGACAGTGGTTGGGTACAAGGGCACGGAAATCGTCGCGTGTGAACAAACCGGTATTGCCGCCTTCGTGCCTGGACCGCTGACGTTCAGCAGCAAAGGGATGCTCACTTTCAACCCTATGCCGCCTCTTCTTGTGGGTCGCCTTTGTTTGAAGCATAAGCACTAAGCCGTGCATTTAACGCCTGCACAAGTCGTGGCCCACCAACGCCGCCCTGGCGAATTGGGACTTCCCAATTTTTCATGTTTTTCTTATAAAGAAAGAGTCCGTTCCGCCCCCACTCAAATTTTTCTATTTGATCCCAAGAAACCTTCCAGGCTGAATCAAAGACTCCTCCACGGCCAGATATTCCTTCGGTATCAACTATAAGGATTGGTCCTGCATAAATAGGCGACCACTTGATATTGCGCAAAATGGACAACAAAACCACTAAAGCCCAGCATGCCGATAGCCATGACCAGTGGAAAAGTATCAACCAATTGCTCGGGTAAAAAATAAAATAGAGTGGTATGGAAAGAAAAGCGATACCGAGTAAAAGACCTCGGCCACGAAGGCTGAATTCAATACTTTCATGAGGGTCGGCTACTCGATCTAGAAGTTTCATTGGCTGCTGTCTAGGCAAAATCAGGTCTTCCGCATTGGAGTTGACGGGCAGCTTTGGGTGCCAACCTTGATTGCCAGTTCATGGCCGACAACTGTCTGATAGTATGTATTTTGCATCCGTTCCGCACCCCCGGGCCGAGGATTTTCATTGTCGTAATCAAAGTCACACCGGAGTTTTCTGCCACCATCCAGCCGCACATGAATGGTCTTTCTGGCATATCTACTTCTACTACTCGGGATCGGCAGGAATCACCTTCAAACTTGAGTGTGTGATCATCGAGCCCGACTGGGGCAAGAAGAGGAACTGGAATTATCACTCAGGAAACAAATACGCCTCTGCACTTCAAACCATTTCGATAATGCCAGCACTCATTCGCATCTTCACCTCGTTCTATGCGGTAAGGCTCTCCCACTGTTTTATGAGTCTTGGGTTTGGATTCCTGGCATGGAATTTCATGGCGTTCTCCTTATACAGCGCTAACGCTGACACACCCGGGATGGGTGTTCATTCCTGGCCCTGGTGGACGAGTGCAATCCAATTGTTCCGACTAGTCAGCTAATTGGCCTAGACCTATTGTTCCGGCATCGGGCCGAGAGGCTCGCAAATCCGCCTAGCGGGCTTTGCAATGACATAGGACGGGCCTGCGTGCGCCCGTCGACCAGTTTGACCAGGACGAGGTGGACATGAAAATTGGTGTGAGTGGCGCCAGCGGCCATTTGGGCAGAGCTGTCGTTTCGCAATTGCTGCTGCGTCCCGGCGGGCACGAGGTAGTGGCTATCACGCGCACGCCCGAAGCCGTCTCCGGACCGGTTCAGGGACGCTTCGGGGACTACAATCGGCCCGAAAGCCTTGCCGAGGCCTATGCGGGTCTCGATCGTCTGCTCATCATCACGACCGTCGATCCGGAGCCCGGAAAGCGTGGGGCGCAGAGCGTTGCTGCCATCGACGCGGCCGTGAGGGCGGGCGTCAAGCATATCGTCCTCATGTCGGCCGTGGGCACGCGGCAGGAGGAGGAGCCGGCGCGCGGCGCGGCCTACTGGCGAGGCGAGCAGCATCTTATCGCCACGGCACCGGCCTGGACCATCCTGCGTATGAACTTCTATGCCGAAGCTTTCGTGCAACTGGCGCAGGCAGCGATACGCCAGGGCGTGCTGACCGGGCTGACCGAGAACCGGGCTGCTTTCGTTGCGCGCGATGACGTGGCGGCCGCCGCAGCCGGAATCCTGATCGGCGACGGCCATGCCGGCGCGATCTACAACGTTACCGGGCCCGAGCGCCTGTCGGGTGCGGAGCGCGCGGCCATCATTGCCGAAATCACGGGTCAGCCACTCGCGTTCCTTGCCATCACGCAAGAGCAACTTCGCGCCGGACTGACGCAGGCGGGTCTGCCGGCAGGGGCCGTCCACATCGTCGTCAGCATCCAGGCGAGCTTCGCAGCGGGTGCGTTCGACATTGTGACTGGCGACGTCGAGCGCCTTGGCGGCCGACCGCCCAAACCTCTTCGCGATGTGCTTGCCAGGGCGCTGAAATCTCCTTCGGCCTGAAGACTTGCCGCCGAACCGATTTCTTCACCAAGAAACCATTTATTGGAGAACTACCATGTCAAACACCAAAAAGCTCATCGCCGTCGTCGGCGCAACCGGTCATCAGGGCGGCGCCGTTGTGCGTGCGTTGCAGGCGAATGGTCAATTCAAGGTACGTGCGTTGACGCGCAATCCGTCCGAGCATCCGCAGTTGGCTGACGAGGTCGTGCTGGCGGACCTGGATCGTCCGCAAACACTGGAGGCCGCGTTTGCCGGGGCATACGGGGTTTTTCTGGTAACCAATTTCTGGGGGCCGGGAACGGACGAGCGCAAGCAGGCACTCGCAGCTATTCACGCGGCGAAAGCTGCTGGCGTTCAACACTTCATCTGGTCGACGCTGCCGAACGTGGAGACGATCAGCCGCGGCAAGCTTGATGTCCCACATTTTACGGACAAAGCAAAAATCGACGGCATCGTGAGTGAGGCTGGATTCGCGCACCACACCTACGTGATCGCTCCGTTCTTCTATCAAAATCTGCTTGGCATGATGGCTCCGAAGAAACAAGCGGATGGGACCCTGGGTTGGGCGATGCCGCTCGATCCGCAACAGCGCGTCATTCACATGGGTGACATCACCGAACTTGGCCACGTCGTGGTCGGTGCGTTCGCGCAGCCTGAACTCGCAGGGAACGGCGAATATTTGCCGCTGGTCGGCGACTTCCTGAGCTTCAACGAGGTCATCACCGATCTGAATCGACTGGGACATGATTTTTCGTTCAAGCACGTCCCGCGAGAACTGTTTGCCGACTGGTTCCCGGGCGCCAAGGAAATCGCAGAGATGCTCGCCTACTTTGAGGCCCACACCTACCTCGGTGCGGATTCGCGCGACGCAATCGCGCTGGCCAACAAAGTCGCCGGCCGACAGCCGACGAAGTTTGCCGCGTGGGCTCGGGCAAACTTCGAAATTCCGGCCTCCGCCTGACGCATCGATTGCCACGCGACGACGTGACATTCGAAACAAACATCTGTCCGGTGGATGCTTCGTCCACCGGGCCTTTCACGAATGAAACCATGGCTCTTTTCCCCAAATGCAATGGGGCAGGGGCCCTGCCGCGACTCGCTATCGATACACCTGCGGTGCGTCTGCCGCATTCATCTTCTCGATCACCAACCGGATGAACGCCGATACCGCGAGCGGCAGTTGCCGGCGGCTCGGATATAGCACGTTCATGCCGTAGCCGTTGGGCTGGTATTGAGGCAGCACCGGGACGAGCACGCCGGCCTGTACCTCAAGCTTGGCCATCACAGGCGGGAGCAGCGCAATGCCGAGTCCGGCCACCGTGGCCTTGCGCAGTGCCTGCGCGGTATTGCCGCTGAATCGCCCGACAACTTGAACTTCTTCCTCACCATTTGGGCCAACCAAACGCCAGGTGGCGTGGCCGCTGGGGTGCGCGGAGATCACACAATCGTGGTTCTCCAGGTCCTGCAGCGTGCGGGGTGAGCCGCGCGCCGCGATGTAAGAGGGACTTGCCACCATCCCGATGCTGCCGGGGTCAAGGATCTGACGACCGACATAGCCGGAATCGCGCAAGGACCCGCCGCGAAAAGCGACATCGATCTGCTCTGCGATCAAGTCGGCCTTCGCATCGCTGAGCACGAAGTCGAGCCGCACACGCGGATGCGCGGCCAGAAACTCGGTCACCCACTCCATCTGGAAGAAGTCGAAGAAGTCGGCCGGCGCCGCCACGCGCACCAGGCCACTGGGCTCGCTGCTGCCCGTCATCAACTCTTGCCCAGCTTCGACCAGGCCATCGACCGCTCCGGCGCAACGCTCATGAAAGCCTTGGCCAGCACTGGTGAGCGTGAGCTTGCGGGTGGAGCGTTGCAGCAGCCGAGTACCGAGACGCGCTTCGAGCTGCTGGATGCGGCGACTCACGGTATTGGGAGGCATGCCCAGTCGTCGCGCCGCCTCTGCAAAGCTGCCGCTGCGTACCACCTGTACAAACATGGCGATGTCATTGAGGTCGATCATGGCGGGTGATTCCTGGCGCTGGTGGACGAGTGCAATCCAATTATATCGGCTAATAAAGCAATCGGCGTGGCCCTATTGTTTCAGGCATCCGGCCGCGAGGCTCCCCACTCCGCACAGCAGGCTTTGCAGGAGATCGATTTGCCATGACTCACTCTTCCTCCGCTTTTCCTGCGCAGCGCCATTTCGTCTGGGGTGTGCATGTTCTCTTCTCTGCGTCGTGGCGTTCATTTCTCCAACTCTCCTGTGAGTAATCATCATGACCCCTCAGCCACAACCTCACATTGGTTCTACACGCGAAACCGTTACTCACCGCGCAATCAGCTACCGCACCACAGGTAGCGGGCACGGTCCTATTGTTCGACTGATGAGTCCTTCAGATCTGGGCCATTTGGTCAAACCTTTCGTTTTCCTTGATCTGTTTGAAGGTGAGAGTTCATTCACTCGCGGCATGCCAATGCACCCGCACTCGGGGATCGCCACTGTCACCGTTATTACCGAAGGTAATTTGCGCTTCGAGGAGGCTGAATCGGGCGCGGGGACGATTGACTATGGTGGCGTTGAATGGATGCGGGCGGGAGGCGGGGTCTGGCACGGGAAGGAGATGTCGGTAGGGACATCGAAGCGGATTCAAGGTTTTCAACTTTGGGTGGCACTACCGCCCGCGTTGGAAAACGCGAATGTCGACAGCCAATACCTGGAGTCGAGCGTGATGCCTGAAGTGGGGCCTGCGCGGGTGATTCTTGGAACCTACCAAGGGGTCAAAAGTCCAGTTCGCGCGCCTGCTGGAATGAACTACTTGCTGGTCACGTTACGTGCCGGGGAGTCCTGGACCTATGTTCCGCCCAGTGGGCATGAGTCATTGTGGTTGAGTGTCAGTCGAGGTGCTCTTTGCGCACCCAACCTGGTCGACGCGGGGGAAATGGTCATCTTCGAGCCAGGTGACGGTGCCGTTACGCTGAAGGCGATGCACAAGGATACGGTCTTCGTGATCGGTTCAGCGATGCCTCATCCCTATGAACTTGTGCTGGGAAATTACTCGGTTCACACCAACCCGCAAGCCTTGCGTGCGGGAGAGGCAAAAATTGCCGAGATTGGCGTTCGGCTCCGTGAGTACCTGCAAAACCCAAGTGAGTCTGCTGCTGTGCCCGTTTTCAAATAACCCAGGCACCCGGTGGAACTCGGCCTGAAAGCCTGTTCCGGCTGCGGTGACCGCTATCTGTTGAATCCGGGCAGCAAGGCATCCAGCACACGGCTGGAACCCTGCCACGCCTCTGTTTCAGGAGCTTAAATGTTAGAACATCGATTCAAGGCCGACCTCGGTGGTGGCGACTATGGCTGGCTCAAGGCCAGGCATCATTTCAACGTCACTGCCGACGGCAATCCCGCTCACCGTCCGCTAGGGGCGCTTGTGGTCTGGAACGACGACGAGATTGCGCCCGGCAGCGGTTTTCCCATGCATGGTCATGAAAGCATGGAGATCGTTACTTACGTATTGGAAGGCGCGGTGACCCATCGAGACAGTGCGGGCGGGCAAGGCCGCACTGAGGTCGGGGACGTGCAGGTAATGAGTGCCGGCACCGGCATTTGGCATGAAGAACGCAACGCAGGGAGCGTTCCATTGAGGCTGTTCCAGATCTGGTTGCGGCCGCGCGAAAGTGGCGGACAACCCCGTTGGGGCTCGTGTCCTTTTCCAAAGTCTGATCGGACCGGCCAATGGGCGGTACTGGCCAGCGGGATGCCTGGCGATGACAACGCTTTGCCCATCCGCGCCGATGCACGTGTGCTCGGGGCGACACTCAAGGCTGGCCAGTGCTTGAGCCATGATTGTTTGATCACTCGCCAGGGCTATCTGGTGCCGACGCTCGGCACGGTGAGAGTCAACGGAGAAAGGGTCGAAGCGGGGGACGGTATTGCCTTGACTCAGGAGACCCGGCTCATTATCGAAGCCATCGACGATACCGAAGTGCTACTGGTCGAGGTGTTTTGACTATGAATACGATCATCATGACCGGCGGGACTTTTGGTCTGGGGGAAGCGACCGCGAAGCAGTTGAACGCGTCCCCCGACACCCAACTCATCCTTGGCGGGCGGGAAACCCGCTTGCCACTGGAACTGGCAAGTCTGGGAAGTATCAGGCAATTTGCCAGGCAAGTGCTCGACACGCTGGGCAAGAGAAAAATCAATGCCCTGGTGCTCAATGCAGGGCTCAGCTTTCCCGCCGCAGCCCGCACGGTGGACGGTTACGAAACCACCTTTGCGGTCAATCACCTGGGCCACTATCTGCTTTTACGGCTTCTTGCGCCGTCGTTGGCGCGTAATGCAATTGTGGTGATGACCACCAGCAATACCCATGACCCGATGTTCAGCCCGGTCGCCCCGTTTTCATTTGTCGATGCACAACAACTGGCGCATCTGGACCTTCAAAAAGGGGCGCATGCCAGCGTGGCGTTCGAGTCCGGATTTCGCGCCTACGCCACCTCGAAGCTGTGCAATCTATTGACGGCCCGTGCCTTCGCGGCATCCTCCGTGGTCAAGGCTCGGCGTTTGCGGGTTATCGCCTATAACCCTGGATATATTCCCGGCACCGGCCTAGGGCGCAACTTGCCTGCGGGGGCGCTTCCGGCACCCGCCATGGCATTGAGTCCTTACTTCGCCGAGGGCATGCGCATGCAGGCCGGAGAAGTCTTGGCCGACCTTGCGTTGGGGCGGATTGTGCCGCCGAGGGGGCGTCTGTATGCGTCTCTGGTGAGAGGTGAACTGACTTGGCCCGAGCCATCCGAACTCGCTCGTCGTGAGGATGTTGCGCAGCAACTGTGGCGTGACAGCGCAGTGTTAACGGGTATGGATTGTGATTAGTTCAGCTTGTCGCTGAATAGCGGGCGAAGCGGACCTTCTGGGTCCGCTTTCTTGTTCGTCAAACTGGTCTGCTATTGGCCGTTATTTACCTGTCACGACCGCAGTCGATTGCTGCTAGATGCGAAGAGCCGCCCGAACTTGTATTAATCCGAGAATGTTCATTAGCGATGTGCCCGCGAGAAGTCGACGGGTTCACCGGCATTGCCCCGCAAGCCCTCAAACCTGAAATGGCTCTTAGATTTCTGTGCCTACCTCTCATCTCAAAATCATCGATTTTTTGAAATCACACCACTCATGTATTGATTTAAATCGCGCAGATCATTAATCCTCCAAGCGTACGGCGATAGCTTTACACCATTCTCTTGCAAAGTTCTTGGAATCAAGTCTCCATTTGGACGAAGTATTATTGATGAAACAATAACGCCCGGATAATCATTTAATCGTTTTTTGAAAACGGATGTTGTAAGGTCAGGTGTAGGAGGATTGCTTTTATTAGCCAATGGTCCTGTTCCTTTGAGATCTATTCCGTGGCACATGGTACATCTCTGCAAATAGAGATTTTTCCCATTAACATTATCCGCGAAGGATAGTGATGTTTGAATTAGCGATAAAATTCCTAGCGAAGCGATGAATAATATTTTCATTATTTTTATCTTCCTTGATGGATCAGCGTCGATTGGACGCGATTTGATGCGCGGGAAAGATATCAGCCATCGTATCGGCACACACAGTCATTTCTGATGCCCATGAATCAACTCGTTTTCCAGGCGCATCCCAGTGACCGCTTCTGGCCGAGGCTGTGTAAAAACGCAGGCGCCGCTTTGAAGTCTGCGTTGCTACGTAAAGTCTGCCTGTGCTTGGTTAGTCAGCAGACCTAAAATTTGCGTAGGAACGCGATTTTCGTTCTGGTTTTGACCGTTGAACCGACCCTAAAACGTTTTTACACAGCCTCGGTCGATTGCAGTCCTTCGTGACAGGCAGCTATCGACCCTAAGCTGACGTTGGTGAGGCAGAAAACTAGCGACGAATTCCCCGCCATCGCGATCATCTGCACTGCCAAAATGGCGAGTAGCGGCAGCGCATGCGAGGCCAAGTCGCCAAGGCAGATCCTTGGCCACGACAAAGGCTACTGCACCGACCCGCTACCTGGTGGGTCGATGTCGATTGAGCGTTACTCATGGATACCGTTGTCCTGATCAATTGTCTTGATGGGAGTCGAATGGGTAGATGCGATTCCAGTCCTTGGCCATATCAACGACTGTCCACCCCTTTGTGGTCGCTTCATTTAGTGCTTTGTTCAGCGTGCCAATCTTGGATTCCCGGTCATAAGCCCACTCACGTTTCGCGTCGGTATGATGTACCAACCCTGCGAAGCGCTTGCCATTGCCGGCGACAGTCCATTGCAACATCTGGAGGTCTCCATCGGAGTTGCCGAAGGCCAATAGTGGGCGTCGACCGATTATCGATTCGACGCTCTCAGGTTTACCCGGACCATCGTCGTTATGTACAAGTTTGGGTAATCGCAGGATAGTGGGATTGCCATCGCCCGGCTGGAACTGGGTCAGGAATGTCGTACCAATTACCTGTTCTGGTGGGATGCCGTAGACCTCTTCGGCGAAGGCGCGCATGAAGGCTACCTCGCCACCCGAGACGATATAGGTCTTAAAGCCGTTGGCACGCAGGTAGTTGAGCAATTCCAGCATGGGCTGGAAGACCATCTCGGTATACGGCTTATCAGCTTTTGGATGCCTTGCCTTGGCCAACCAGGCCTTGGCATTGGCAGTGAAGGCTTCGGTGGTCATACCGGTGTTGGTGGCACCGACGATTTTTAACAAACCGTCCATGCCAGCTGCAGCAAGTGCTTGGTGATCGTTTTCGAGTACGGCCTTGAAGGGCTGCGTTTCCTTCCATTCAGGATGTTGTGGGGCTTGGCGCTTGACTTCATCCAGGGAGAAAAGAACCTGGAAATACATTGGTTGCTCGCTCCACAGCGTGCCGTCATTGTCGAACACGGCAATGCGTTCTGCAGGTGGTACGAAGTCCTTGCTGCCATCCGTGGTCACGGCTTGGACGAAGGTCGTAATTGAAGCTTTCGAGGGGCCGTCATTCCAGGAGGTTAACGGTTCTGCGGCTTGTGCATAAACAGGTATCAGCAAAGCTAGGGTCATGTATCGAAGCCAGTGTGAACAGGTGATCGCTTTCATCATGTTCATTCCTTAGGGGGGTGTCACGCGCTGCTCGCCGCGCCGGCGAGGCCTATACGAGCATAGGGTGCAAGGCCAAAATTGCCATTAGGGTGGCAATGCTGTCGCTGGCATCAATGGATGTTTTATTGTTGTGAGCCAGATCGCCAATGGTCGCGCCAAAGTGACGTCACCGTTTTCATCTTTGACTAAAAAGCAGTGTTCAACTCTTCCTCAAAAAAGACCGGTCTTTACAGCGCATTCGATGGTCTGCGCAGCTCCTGCACGAGCAAATCACCTTACGTCCGGTTGGTTGGCATATTCACGGTAAAACAGGCGCGGCCGATTTTCGAATTGAAGTCCGAAGTAGTGTGAAGCTATGGATACGGCAGGGTTGTCGGATGGGCAATAAAGGATAAGCATTTGCTCATTTTCGCCTGCCTCATTCAAGCCGACCTCGCGCACCCCGTTCCCGCAGGACTACGAGTACGCGATGCGTTGATGGAGCAATGGACACTGCTAGCGAACCCGCTAGTGAATTGAGAGGACTGAAACGTAGTGTGGCAGCAATGACCGCTTTTGGCCGACTTCTGCCTGTCGCGACTGACCGAAGTTGACCCGATATGGTCTATCGGGCCTGTGCAAAGGAACTCTCGACACTGAAGTAAAAAAGGGGCGGGCGGTCTGGATGTGTCAACAATCAGACCGGTCGCCGATATCAATATGGTTTATTGATGTGCCGTAAACGTTTTGGGGTCACTTTATCGGAGTAGCGGACTTTCAAACTTGGTTCTAACAACTTGAGTATAGGTGCGCCGACCCTGCCCAAATAACGACGACATTGTTTTTATATGCACTTACGTAAAGAACGCGTAAACAGTTAATGCCTCAGGCATTGTTTTTTATGCCCGTCCTGCTGTTCTTCTCCTGACTCCCTCTGTGAGTAACCAGTGGATCAATAGATCTACTGGAACGGTAGCTACACTCAGGTTCAGGTGTCGCAAGGTCAGTCAACTTCTCGTTGTGAGCACTGCATCACTGACAATGGACTCATCCGCCGGGTGCCGGACGTGCACTCGATTAGCGCAAGGTGGCGGTTATGCTCAAACTGGAACGAGTACCTGGCTGGATCATCGGGCCTCCACGTGACCCTCTGGCGCCTGATGCGCGCCGTCATATTTTACTGGTCGCGCTGCTGGCCTGGGCCGGGTTGGGGGCCAATGGTTTGTCTTCTGCCAGTTACGGCCCGGAAAAAGCCTACCTCGCACTGGGTGCTCACCCTGAGTTGGGGCTGTTTCTCGCACTGGCGACCATGGTGACGGTTTTCATCCTGTCGTTGGCCTATAGCCAGGTCGTCGAACTGTTTCCCTCGGGCGGCGGGAACTACAAGATCGTGTCGAAGCTACTGGGACGCCGGCTGGGGGTGGTGGCCGGTTCCGCCTTGCTCGTCGACTATGTGTTGACCATTGCGGTGTCGGTGGTGAGCGGTACTGATGCGTTGTTCAGTTTGCTTGCGCCCGAAGCCCAGGCCCATAAGCTGCTGATCGAGATCGGCCTGGTCCTGCTGCTGATCGTTTTGAACATGCGTGGAATTCGGGATTCGATACGGTTTCTGTTGCCACTCGCACTGGGTTTCCTGTTGATGCACGGAGCCCTGATTATCTATGGCATCGTGTCGAAGGCTGGCGGCCTGGTCACTACGTGGGTGCAGAGTACGACTGACACCGTGGCCCTTTCTCAGGACATCGGCTGGCCCATGGTCGCGGCGTTGTTTTTACGTGCCTACTCCTTGGGGGGAAGTACGTATGCAGGGCCTGAGGCCATCGCCAACAACGTTAACCTGCTGGCCGAACCTCGGGTCCGAACCGGCAGAGCGACGTTGCTCTATGTCGGCATCTCACTGGCGTTCACCGCTGGCGGCATGGTCCTTTTGTACACCTTGTGGAGCGTTCAACCGACCTATGGGCAGACGTTAAATGCGGTCGTGTTCAAAGCGATCATCGACCAACTGGGGATCGACCCAAACGTCGGTAACGCACTGCTCTTGCTCACCCTTGCACTCGAAGGGGCAATCCTCTTCGTCGCGGCCAACTCCATCCTGATTTTTGCGCCCTCGCTGCTCGGAAATATGGCCGCCGACTCCTGGCTGCCCCATCGTTTCTGCAATCTCTCCAGCCGCTTGGTCAGACAGAATGGAGTGGTCTTCGTAGGCGGCTGCGCGTTGGCCGTTCTGGTCTTGTCGCGTGGCTCGCTCGCACTGCTTGTTGTCCTGTACAGCATCAACGTGTTTTTGAGTCTTGCCCTGGCCAAGGCCGGGCTTTGTCGTTACTGGTGGCAGCACCGACATGAGCACAACAGTCTCTGGGTCAGCCGGATATTCATTGCGGCCACAGGTTTCACGGTGGCGACTGGAATTCTGCTGGTGACGCTGACCGAGAAGTTCTTTGAAGGTGGGTGGGTAACGTTATGTTTGACGATGATCATTGTCGCTGGCTGCGCCTTTGTTCGACGCCACTACCGCCGGGTGGAAAAGTTGCGCATACGGATGGATACAGACTTCACCTTACCTGCTCAAGCGATAGTGAACGTCCGAGGGATGGCGCCGCCACTGGATAGCCCGACGGCGGTGATTCTTGCCACGGAGCATTGGGGGGCGGGGATCCATACGTTTTTATGGGTGCAGAGACTTTTCCCGGGCAGATTCAAACATGTCCTCTTCATCGGAATCGTCAAAGTTGAAGGCGATGTGCTGGGCCCGCTTGATACGACGCCACAAAAAAGAACCCGGCTGGATGAGTCAATGAATCAACTGGAGGCCTTTTGTGCCAACAGTGGCGTCAGTGCTACTCGTCAGATCGGCTATGGAATTGACCCGGTCGCAGAATTGGAACGGCTGCTGAAAGACGTCGTTTCGCGTTTACCCGAGTGTGTTTGCTTCAGCAGCAAACTCATTCTGCCGGAAGGTTGGTGGTTTACCGAGTGGTTGCACAACCAGACGCCCCTGGTGTTGCAGCGCAGGCTGCATCTTGAAGGTATTCCATTGGTTATTTTGCCGATCAAGCTTCACTAATTGATAAACAGTATTGGCAAATTCTACGAATAACTCTGATGTTGGACTGTCCTTTGGAGGAAAGCATCAAATGTCCGCTATTGCCGACTTCTGCCTGTCACGACTGACCGAAATCGACTCCAGGCAGTCATTTTCAATCGGCAGGGCACTTATCCAGGATTGCCCGTGACAGTTAGGTTGTGTGGGCTAGGGGCGACTTAGGCATCTCCACCAGCAACTGCCCAAATGCGCTGGCCGCAGGTGTCTTTCCGGTGACACTCCAGACGAGTCGGAAATCAGCCTCCACCAGTGGGGGCAGGCCATATTGACCGTCAATCACAACCATGCCGGGTTCCAGATCTTCCAGCGGTAGAGCGGTAACGGCAAGCCCCGCCAATACCGCTGCCCGCAGGCCTTGTTGGCTTGGCGAAGTAAAGGCGACTCGCCAATCCACGGTAGAACTTTTCAATGCCTCTACGGCCACCTGACGGTGCACGCAGGGCGCTGGTGCAAATGCCAGTGGCAAAGGCGCATCGCCGGTAAAGTCGAAACTCTGCGCTGCGGCCCAGACAAACCGGGTTTCGCGCAGTACGGTACCGCCGGCCTGACTGCCAGGCAATGCCATGACCACGGCCAGATCGAGCCCATCGGCATCGACCAGCGCGCGTAGATCGAGGTAGGTGCCGACGGTTACATCCAGGCGTACTGCGGGAAATTGTCTGGCGAACCGAGACAGTAGCGACGGCAGGCCGTCACCGATAAAGTTTTCCGGTGTACCGAAGCGCACGGCCCCGGATACCGATGACGTTTCGAAGCGCCGGGAGAGGGCGTCTTGAGCGTTGAGGACGTGTTCGGCATGGCGTAGAAAATCTTCGCCATCTTCTGTCAGCGTCAAATGCCGGGTGGTACGTATCAGCAGTGTGGTGCCGGCCTGTTCCTCTAAGCGCCGGACCTGATGACTGATTGCTGACTGGCTCAAGTGCAGTCGCTCGGCGGCACGGGTGAAGCTACCGGTCTCGTTGATCGCGACAAAAGCGCGCAACAGCGCTGGGTCGAAGTCCATTAGCTCAACTCATGACGAATATTAATAAAACTTACGAAATTAAATCATTTCTGTCATTTATTAATTACTTCCAGAATGCGGTCGGTCACTTGGACTTGCGCCAGGTGACGCTGGCGTAGCTATTGCGTCGCTCCCCTGACGGCGTTCAGGGCGGTCTTGCCAGCGCCCATCAACTTGATCTGGAAGATCACGATGCCGTTCTCCTCGTCGCAAAAAGATGTTTTCACAATAGCCGCCGTTTGCTTGGCCTCATTGATGTTTGGCCTGGAAATCTCGAGTGTGCCGGTAATCCTGCCCACGCTTGAATCGATTCTGCGCAGCGATTTCAAAGAAATGCAGTGGATCATGAATGCTTACACCATCGCTTGCACCACGGTGCTGATGGCCATCGGCACACTGGCGGATCGGTATGGGCGCAAGCGGGTGTTTATCATTAGCCTGGTGCTGTTTGGCATTACCTCACTGGGCTGTGGATTCGCGCACAGCGCCGGCGTATTGATCGCAAGCCGATTCCTTCAAGGGATGTCCGGCGGCGCCATGCTGATCTGTCAGGTGGCAGTGTTGTCTCACCGATTCCAGTCGGGAGCTGCGCGCGGTAGAGCTTTCAGTGCCTGGGGGATCGTGTTTGGCATCGGCTTGGGGTTCGGTCCGATTATCGGCGCTGCGATCGTGGCGTTGTCGAGCTGGGAATGGGTGTTCCTGGTGCATGCGCCAATTGCCGTGCTCGCGTTGGCGCTGGTGATTGTCGGTGTTGACGAGTCAGTCGATCCGCAGCGTCGCAGGCTGGATGTGTTGGGCATTATTTCGCTGTCGCTGGCAGTGTTAGGTCTTTCCTGGTTCATCACGCAGGGCGCGGGGACGGGTTTCTCCAGCGGTTCGGCCATCGCAAGCCTGGTTGTAGCCATAGTCAGTGTGATCGTCTTTGCTGCCGTGCAGCGCCGCCATGTCGATCCCATGTTCGACTTCTCGGTATTGCGCATTCGCCGATTCTCGGGTGCGTTGCTAGGGTCGGCAGGCATGAATTTCAGCTTCTGGCCATTCATGATTTACCTGCCTCTGTACTTTCAAAATGGCCTGGGCTACGCCAGTGTCGGCACCGGTCTGGCTCTGCTGGCCTATACACTGCCGACGCTGGTTATCCCCCCGCTAGGCGAACGGCTGGCGCTGCGCTATCGACCAGACGTAGTCATTCCCGCAGGCTTATTCACCATAGGTCTGGGGTTCCTGTTGATGAAATGGGGCAGCAGTGTCGCGCATGCCAGCTGGTTGACGATGCTTCCAGGCTGCCTGATCGCCGGGGTTGGACTGGGGCTGACCAACACGCCAGTCACCAATACAACCACCGGATCGGTGCCCAGTGAGCGTGCCGGCATGGCATCGGGAATCGATATCAGCGCCCGCATGATCAGTCTTGCAATCAATATCGCGCTTATGGGGTTCATCCTGGTGGAAGGTATTCTGTCTTCCCTGCGCAACCAGCTATCGGGTTCGTTCGATGACGGGCAACTGAGGTTGCTGGCGCAGAGTATTTCTGCCGGCAACACTGCCGTGTTCGCTCTGCCGGGCCAAGGGACTACGATTGCGACCGATGTCGCCAACGCGGCTTTGGCAAATGGGTTTGGCTGGGTGATGCTGTATGGCGGTCTTGCTGCATGGGTGCTGGTGGCGGCGAGCTGGTGGGTCTTCCGTTCGGGCAAAGCCATTCATTCTCAGCAGTGACTGTAAACCGAAGGATGGCTTCTGGCCGATCGCTACCTGTCACGACAGACCGTTTCGATCCGAAGCTGCCGGTGGTGATTGGCAGCAAACGGCCCAGACTGTGTAAAAAACGCAGGCACTGTTTAGACATCTGCGTTGCTACGTGAAGTCCGCCAGTGCTTGGATAGTCAGAGACCTGAAATTTGCGCAGGAATGCGCTTTTCGTTGTGGTTTTGACCGTTAAACGTTTCTACACAGCCTCGGCCAACAGCAGGCCAGGTAGAGCGCCCGAAAGCAAATGTGTATGACTGCGCGCGAGAACCCAGCGCGTGGTCTAAAGTTCTTCAGGCCCCCTTTTTTCTGCATCTGAAGAGGCACGAGTGGCACGTACTGCTGTGGAGTCGATCATCCAGGCGTTGAGATCGATCAGCCCTTGCTCGTTGAGCTTGATGTCAAGCGTTTGAGAATCCGGTCAAACGCGCCCTGATTTCTCCAATCCCGGAGGCGTTGATAGATCGTTGACCAAGGGCAAAAATCGTTCGGGCATGTCACGCCAAGCTGCACCAGAACACATCACGCAGAGTACGGCGTTGAGCATCAGTCGGTTGTTTCATGGACGTCCGCTTCTCTGATTCTGAGTGAGGCGATCCTTGATCATTTCCCAGGATGCGCCGTCGAGCCCGCCGCAGCGTAAGGTACAGGAGCGAACGATATGTCCCCCCCCTTCAACATCGTCCTATGAGGTACTCGTTACTGACGAGCGTAACTCGGGCGAGCGATATACGCCTACCGAATGGTGATCGCATCGTTTCATCGCCGATTACCTCAACATCGGACTGCTCGGAGCGCCGACTGCATCTTTGGGCGATGCCCCCCAGCCCAAGAATTAAACCTTTACCCGTCTAGCTGAGGATCACTCCAATGCCTACTTTCTTGACCCGCATAGTCCTTCTCGCAAGCCTGGTTACAGCCCCATATTTTGCGTCTGCGGCTGAAGAAAAAGTCACCTTCTCCGTTGAGGGAATGAACGTCGTCGGCACTCTGAACCTGCCCGACGGCATTAAGAAGCCCCCAGTAATCCTGTTACTTCACAGTTTCGGGGGCAGTAGGGATGAGCACATCATTCCGGCTGTAAATGAAGGTATTTTTGCCCGTGCCGCACGTCTTTGGGCCGAACAAGGCATTGCCAGCCTCCGTATTGATTACCGTTTTGACGGCGACAGTGATGGTGCCAAGACCGACGGAACACTCGATACGGATGTTGAGGATGGGCTGGCTGCGCTCGACTTTCTGGCCAAATCCAAGCGCGTCGATGCCAGCCGCATGGCGCTTGTTGGATGGAGCATGGGCGGAGCAGTTGGTGCTGCTGTAGCAGGACGGACCCCGCATAAACTCGACGCGGTCGCACTCTGGAACCCCGCGACTAATATGGGCGCTGCTTTCCCGCTGCTCTGGGGCGCCGAGAAGATCAAGGAAGCGTTGCACAGTGGCGACACCCCTGTCGTACTGGCAATGCCTGGTGGTGGCGAGGTCTCGCTTAAATCCGCGTTCTTTGTCAGCTTGATGACCCTCGATGCCGCCGCCGAGATCACCCGGTACAAGGGACCACTGCTCGTCGCCGTTGGCACTAACGACGACATCGTTTCTCCGCAGCCAACCCTCGGGAAAAGCTTTATCAGCTATCACCCTGGAAAACATGAGTTGCTTGTCCGGCCCATGGATCACTTCTTCAACATGAGCAAAGACGAGAAGCAGATCGACGAGCTGATTTCGACGACAGCGACCTTCGTCAAGAAACACACTCGCTGATCCCGGTATCCATCATGTTCATACAGGAGCATGACCATGCTAGCTGTTCAATACCAAGGCTATGGTGATTACCAGGAAAACCGGATTGTCGATCTGCCACGCCCTCAACCAATCGATGGCGAGGTGCTCGTGGAGATGCATTCGGTTGGCATCAATCCGCTCGACAATACACTCCGGTCAGGGCATTTCTATGCCGCAACACCAGAGAATCTGCCTCGCATCGGCGGTCAGACCGGTGTAGGTGTCGTGCTCGAAAGCAAAAGTCCCGACCTGGCAGCAGGAGACCGGGTATTCGTATCCGGGAAAGGTTTTGGCGTGACAGTCGATGGTACCTGGCGTCAGTTGATCGCTCTGCCCGCCACAGGGCTCAAGCGGGTCCCGGTCAACGTCGATGATAATCATGCAGCGGCGTTCCTGGCCGGCGCCGGATACCTGACCGGTTATCTGGCCTTGACCGAGTTTGCGCACTTCAGGCCTGGCCAGACGGTTCTGGCCCCGGGCATAGGAGGCGCCGTAGGCATGGAGACCGTGCAGATCGCCAGGCATCTTGGCGCGTCCATGGCGATCTCTACGGCAAGTACCACGCTAAAGGCTGAGCAGGCCCGGGTCGCAGGTTACGAACATGTGATCGACCTGTCTCGTGAGGCGCTCCAGGATGGCGTCATGCGTCTGACCAATGGCAAGGGAGTCGATGTTGTGGTCGATGGCATCAGCGGCTCGCTCACCAAGGCGGCGCTCGGATCGCTCGCGTTCGGCGGCATGCTGGTAATCGCGGGCTACGCAGGAGGGCGGGATGCGGCTGTTGATGTGACCGACATCATCTGGAAAGGTGCTCAGATTCGCGGCTTTACGTTCAAACCGGGGATCTTCAGTGCCGAGACAGTGGAGGCCGCCCAGCAGGCATGTATTGACTTCCTCGCTGCGGGAGCCTTACAGCCAACGATCGCCAAAGTGTTTCCGCTAACCGAAGCCGCTGAAGCTGTACGTTATCTAGTCGAAGATCGCCCCTTCGGCCGAGTAGTAATGAGTACGATTATTTGATGAAGCACCACGCTGCTCCTGAAGCACGTGTCATCAGATATCCCCGACTTTATCAGGGGCGATTTCGGCCAGTCGCGAGAACGGCGGCAACGTAACCTTCGCGCGCTTACCGCCTTTACCGATCAGAATCAGCCAGTGATCTTCGTGTTCATCGACACGCCGATCACTTCGCTTCCGACGAAGAAAACATGGAGTTGCCACTGGCGCTGGCCGACGCCGGGACTTCTTCCTGCAAGACGTCCCAATGTTCGGTCACCTTACCGCCCTTCAAACGAAAGATGTCGACGACGACCATTGGCTTTGGTCCCCAGCCTAAGAGGCGTCCGTGAACCATCACGAAATCGCCTTCAGCTACCGCCATGCCCGGCTGATAGGAAAAGTCCTTCGGCAATTTCGAGATCAACTCTTTTATCGCTGCCGGGCCGTTCGGGATTGAAGGGTTGTGCTGGATATAATCCGGTGCGAAGTACTTATCGACAACGCTTGGGTCCCGATCGACGAATGCTCCGGTTAATACGCGAAGAGCAATTTTCTTGTTGGCTTCCGCCGAATGCTTCGAATGGCTCTGTTGATGAGTTGTCGGTTCGCTCGACTGTTCCGCAAACGAAATGACCGGTACAAGAAGGATGCTGGCAAGAAGTGCAGAAATAATCGACTTCACGGGGCGATGCTCCTCTTAAGTCCCCATAGGCGACGGGGTGGCGGTGAAGCCGACTCGTTGCCGAGGGTGTCTGATCTGGTTTTACGGCGGTGTGCTGCCGGTAAGTATAACGAGAAACCAGCCACAACACGCTGGACCCCGAACGGGCGACCGTGTTGCGCGACACGAAGCTCGCGGTCGGCATTCCTCAAGCGCTCCTGGTGGTCAAAAATGTCCTTCAGGGTCGTTTCTGTAGACATCAAAAAACTCTCTCGATGCTTGGTTCTTTTGGTCGGTCAGA
Source organism: Pseudomonas sp. ASL4 (assembly GCF_056680395.1). Classification (NCBI taxonomy): domain Bacteria; kingdom Pseudomonadati; phylum Pseudomonadota; class Gammaproteobacteria; order Pseudomonadales; family Pseudomonadaceae; genus Pseudomonas; species Pseudomonas sp. ASL4. Next base: position 3,576,352 of record NZ_CM155280.1, read on the forward strand.
CTAATACACCTCACCAATTGAACCGGGGAGATGGACTGTGGAAGGTGAGAGATAGAATCGGCACGACATCGATCAAAGGCGTGGGGTAGCGAGAGACCGCTTCTGGCCGATTACTGCCCGTCGCGAAGGACTGAAACCGACCCATTGCAGGCGTTCGCAGCTGGTACAGTTACGGTCAGTTTGCCAGCGCCGATAGTCGCATCGTGCAAGATCTACCCGGTTGCGCTGCACCTGCGCATCACACTGCGTCAATTCCTGTTGCAACCACCAAGCCACCGCTACACCAGGACAATACGTTTGAGCTTGGCGTTCAGTGCGGCGAACGCCGTTTCGGTACTGGCCTTGTGGTTGGTGATGAGCACGTCGATGCGTTCTGGCGGGCAGAAGGCGACGCGGCTCTCCACGCCAATCTTGCTGTAATCGGCGAGGATGATCACGTGTTCGGCATTGTCGGCCATGGCGCGCGCCACTTCGGCTTCGCGGTGGTCGTAGTTGCTGGCACCGCGCTGGGCGTCGATGCCGACCGGCGACAACAGCGCGAAGTCGGCCCGATAGCGGCCAATTTCCGCCACCGTGGTGCTGCCGACCGTCGCCGGCGCACGGTCGTCGAGTGAACCGCCCAGTACGAGCACCTCGTTGTGCTGGCCGCCCGACGCGGAGGGGTTGCGCAGTTGCAGTGCCACGTTGAACGAGTTGGTGATCACGGTCAGCCCTCCCAGCTTGGCCAACTCTTCGGCAAGGATGACGGTGGTAGTGCCCGCGTCGATGAACACCGTCTGCCCATGCGACAGCAGGCTGACCGCGGCGCGCGCGAGGTCGCGCTTGAACTTGACGTTGCTTTGCGCCCGCTCGGCGATTGGCGCTTCGTCCTCAACGCAGATGGCGCCGCCGTGTATCCGCTTCAACTCTCCCTGTTCTTCCAGAGCGACCAGGTCGCGCCGCACAGTCTCGCGTGAAACATTCAGCTCCGTGACGATGCGGTCGGTGGTGACGCGCTGCAAGGTCGATAGCAGTGCGCGGATCCGCTGATAACGCTCTTCTTGCCACATACCGGGTGTCCCTGCTGTTTGAGTCGCTGTCCGAGCACGCATTGTGGAGGGGCGTCGGTCGCTGTCAAGTTTGGCGCGGCCCCATGATCATTGGGTCGGCAAGGTCTGCGCGTCATATTTGTGTAATGTTGAGGCATTATTGTTTTTTTGTGTATTTGGAGATAGCCTCGTGGCCGGACGGGTTCTTCCCCTCGTCTGTATTTCGAAACACGCTTTCGCCATCGCCTCGGTTGTAACCTCTCGTCTAGAAGTAGGAGCTATGCCATGCAGCGTCGCCAGTTTCTGAACACCCTCGCCACCGTTTCCATCGTCAGTCCGCTGTTGTTGTCATCCCGCCTAACGCAAGCTGCCACGCCCCCAGCCACGCCCAGCGAGCTGGACCCGGCGCGCTGGTCGCCGCTCAACCTGAAGCGCCTACAGGCAGTGATCGACCAGCACGGCGTCAAGAGCGCGTCATACCGCCCAGAGCAGCGCCCGTACGCGGTGTTCGACTGGGACAACACTTGCATCATGAACGACTGTGAAGAAGCGTTGCTGGTCTACCAGATCAATCATTTGCAGTACAAGCTGACGCCCGATGAGTTCGCCGCCGTGTTGCGCCAGGACGTGCCGAACGGCGCGTTCATGAAGGACTACACCACGGTGGACGGCCAGCCGGTCAAGATGGAAGACATCGCCAGCGATGTGGAAGCGGATTACCGCTGGTTGCACGCCAACTACAAGGGCCTCGCCGGCGACAAGAGCCTGGAGGACATCCAGGCCAGCGAGCAATACAAGGATTTTCTCGCCAAGCTCTACTTCATGTACGACGCGATCTGCGACAGTTACCCGGTGGATATCGGCTACAAGTGGATTCTGTACTTCTACAAGAACATGACCACGGCTGAATTGCAGGCGATGGCGCAGGCCTCCAACAACTACGCCATCGGCGACGCGCTGCGCAAGGTCAAGTACGAGAGTTCACGCACATTGCCGGGCAAGGCCGGGGTGGTGGCGGATACGCACTTTCATGGCATCCGCATCCATGAGGAAATCCGCGGCCTGATGCACACGCTGCGCGCCAACGGCATCGACGTCTATATCAGCACTGCCTCGATCGACGATGTGGTACGCGTGTTCGCGGGCAATCCCCATTACGGATATGGCGTGCCGCCTGAGAACGTGATCGGCCTGCGCCTGGCGATGGAAGAAGGCAAGTACACCAGTCGCTATCAGCCAGACTGGCACTTCAATTACGGTCCGGGCAAGACCGTCGGCATCAAAAACGTGCTGGTTAAACAGAAGGGCTATGGCCCGGTGTTGGTGGCTGGCGACAGCGATGGCGATGCCTGGATGCTGCGCGACTTCAACGATACGGCGGTGGGAGTGATCGTCAACCGCATGAAGAAGGGCGAGATCGGCGCCGACAGCCAGCAGGCCGCGACCCAACTGGGCAGCCCGAACGCCCGCTTCGTCCTGCAAGGGCGCGATGAGCACACTGGGTTGATGATTCCAGACGAGAAATCGCTCAAGTACGGTAAAGACGAGCTTAAACTGCTGGCGTGATGGCACTGGCTCGCGGGTGGTCGACGGCCATCCGCGAGCCGCAGTCCAACACGGCCTGTATCTGCGCAAATGATGATTCTGCGCCGGAAAATCGGTACCGCTACCCACCCGAGTGATTCAATAAGTAGCGTCGAGTAAAAATTGTGAGTTTCCCCAGATTTCCGAGGCGCACCCCACAGGCCGCTTGTGGCCGATTGACGCTTGTCGTGAAAGACTCCAATTGACCCATCGCCGTCATTGGCCCACAGCCTCAGTGCTTCGTTATTCTCCATCCGTATTGCTCGAATTGAACCCTTGGGTGCCTTCGATTACTTCGTAATCGTGAAACGAAACGCCTGTTCTTGCAGGCTCGTTTTGATCAATGCGGCCAATTGTTGGGTGGCTGGTGTTGGGTGTTCGCCACCGCTGTGAAGCACATAGCCAAGGCTTGGCAAGGGGGGTAAGCCAGAAACAATGGTGAGATGGCTCGGCAGCCCGATGCGGGTTCGCAGCGTCAGACCCAATCCGGCGGCGACGGCCGCCCAGATACCACCGACGCTGGGACTGGTCAGGGCGATCCGCCAGGGTATTTGCGCGGCATCCAGCGCCTGGGTGGCGGCGCTGCGCAATATGCAAGGCGCGTCGAACATGATCAATGGCAGCGGTGAGTCATCAAGGGCAGTCAACAGTGGCGTATCGCGGGCTCCGATCCAGTGCATCTGTGTTGCGCCCAGACGCGTGGCATAGGGCGACATGTGCCCGGTGTCCCAGGTCAGGGCCAGGTCCAAATCTGCGCTTTCGACCAGAGCAAGCAGTTCGGCATTACGGGCGATCCTGACTTCGAGACTCACCCTCGGGTAAGTCTGGACGAAGCGTCGCAGAATATCGCTCAGGAAATGTTCCCCAAAGTCCTCTTGAAGCCCGAGGCGTATGGACCCGGCGGTCTGGCTTTCATGCAAGGTCTGGAAAATGCCATCGTTCAGCTCCAGCAACCGGCGGGCATGGCTGAGCAGTGTTTCTCCTGTTGGGGTCAAGACCAGTCCGCGACCGGATTTAGCCAGGACCGGCGTACCGATCTGCTCCTCGAGTTTCTTCAATTGAGCGCTTACGGCAGATGTCGACCGACCGAGACGATCCGCCGCTTTGGCAAAGCTGTTGAACTCCACGCCGGTGACGAAGGTGCGCAATACGTCGAGATCGAAGGTTGGGCGGCGCATTCAATAGTCCACTAATTCGGGATGATTGATGCAATTAAATCTGATATTCGGAATGGTTGCGACTTGATAGTTTTCCTCCATCAAATTGGGACATCAGAGGGGAAAACATCATGAATGTATCGATGGTCACGGGGCGAGAACACCAAAGCAACTACCCGCAGAAGTTTGCCGAGCTGACCGACAAAGTATTGTTTGGCGACATGTGGACGCGTACGCAATTGAAACCCCGTGAACGCAGTCTGGCGACGGTGGCCGCGCTGGTGGCGATGTACCGTCTGGAGCAACTGCCATTTCATTTGAAACGTGCACTGGATAACGGCTTGTGTGTCGACGAACTGGCCGAAGTCATAACCCATCTGGCGTTTTATTCAGGTTGGCCGACAGCCGCATCGGCGCTGAATTTGCTCAGTGAGCTACAGGCTTGCCTTCCAAAACATCAGGAGTAATCGTTGATGCCGTTTGCACGAATTTCACTGCATCGCGGGAAGTCGGCCGAGTATTTACAGGCATTGTCTGAGGGTTTGCACGACGCCTTGGTCGAGAGCTTCGAAGTGCCGAAGACTGATCGCTTCCAAGCCATTCACCAACATGAACTCGGAGAGCTGATATTTGATCCCCACTATCTGGGCGGGCCGCGTAGCCATGACTTTGTGCTAATCGCGATTACCGCAGGCCGTCCTCGAAGCGTTGAGACCAAACAGCGTTTTTATCGCGATCTGGTCGATAAATTGGGGCGGGCGCCGGGACTGAACGCGGAGGATGTCATGGTGGTGATCACCACTACGGCCGGCGATGAGTGGTCGTTTGGTGGAGGGCGGGGCAACTAGCCTTCGGGTTGTGCCGCGCCTGTATCCCATAAATGCGGGCCGTCTGTGTCTATCGGCACCATCGCCAGATTGATGGTCTGCATTTGTTGTATTTCGATGAGGCAACCATGGATCTTACTGAAATCCCATTCGGAACCACCGATTGGTCAATCGATAGAGTCGGTGGCGAATGCCGGTCAGACAGGCACAGCCTATTGGCGTACCTGCCAGTTTGGTTCAGCGCGTGTGCGGATGGTCGAGTACAGCCCTGGATATTTGGCCGATCATTGGCGTAATCGTCGAGGCTCTCTGGAAGGAAGGTACCTTGGCCTCGATGTTCATCTTGGATAAAGCGCTTCATAGGCGATCCTTGCGATGAAATCCTCAGAAATCATAGCGAGGGTTCGCGAAAGCGTTTTTACACACTCTGGGCCGAATGCGGCTGCTCAAACGCCGTAAGCCCTGACGGGCGAAGCTGCCACATCGTGACTTGTGACGGTAATGTCCTGGCCCGGGATCTGTGGCTGCGTACTCATTCTTATCGCTGCTTCGCCATGTGTGAACCTTCTTTCTTGAAGTCTTTGAATTGCATCGCTTGGACATAGCAATGCGAAGCAAAATGTACTTTTTCTACAACATAATCTGTTGCTGCAGCGATCCACCACTGCTTGTATCCTTGTTCAAGACGAGGACAAACGGCTGCAGCTATTGCCTTGGCTTAATAGTCGCTGTAACGGAAAACCGGACTTTCTATAAGGTAGTAACGTGAAGCGTGATACCCACCTGGTGGTGCTTTTGCTGTTGGTTATCGGTTGTTCCCTGGCGTCACTGACTGTCTGGAAAGTATTGAGCTCTCGAGATCGAGCACTGGAGGAAGTGAATGTCCATGGCTTGAACCTTACCCAGGCGCTTGCTACTTACTCTGAAGGTATTGTCCGCCAAAGCTCGCTGCTTCTGCTCGGACTCGTCGAACGCTTGGAAGCCGAAGGTATTGGCCCTGCGCAGATCCAGCGCCTGAGTATGCTGGTCAACCGACAGGAGCCGCTGATGCCACAGCTCAGTGGCATCACCATCTACGATAATCAGGGCCGCTGGTTGATGTCTTCCAATCGGCCGATTCCCGCCGGGGCGAACAGCATTGATCGTGCCTATTTCATTCATCATCGCGACGATCCATCCCGTGAGACCTTTATCGGTCCGCCAATCCAAAGCCGCTCTAATCAGGAGTGGGTGATCACCGTCAGCCGGCGCTTCAATGATCCTCACGGCGAGTTTGCCGGGGTGGTGGCGGTCACCTTGGGGATCGAAAACTTCCTACGGCTGTTTGGAAAGATCGACGTAGGACAGGAAGGAGCCATCGGATTGTCCTATACCGATGGTACTTTGCTGGTTCGCTATCCCTTCCGCGAGCAGGACATGGGGCGCAACTTTTTGAAGTCGCCGATCTATGCAAAGTATCTTGTAGATCGATCAGTCGGCACTGCGTCGTTTACCTCCAGCCTGGACGGTGTGGAGCGCCTCTACGCCTTCCGAAAGAGTGACCGACTGCCGCTGATTACGACCGTTGCACTTGGCAAGCGCGAGGCCCTCGCTGCGTGGCGAATGGAGGCACTGCTGTCGGCGGTGGTGGTGACGGGGCTGCTGGGGCTTACCGGTCTCATCGGTTGGTTTTTGATCCTGGATATTCGCCGGCGAACCGAGGTAGAGGGCCAGTTACGAGGGACTCAGCAGCAATTGCTCTCATCGAATCGGCAGCTTGAGTTGCTCGCGATGAAGGATGCCCTGACCGGTTTGGCAAATCGGCGCTGCTTCGATGAGAGCCTCGCCATGGAAGCACGGCGCGCACAACGTGACGGCACGTCGTTGGCATTGCTGATGATTGATATCGACTACTTCAAGCTGTTTAACGACTCACTCGGGCATGTGGCTGGAGACGCATGCCTACAGACGGTTGGCAGAATATTCGAGGAGTGTGTACGGCGACCGTCGGATCTGGTGGCACGTTATGGCGGAGAAGAGATGGGCGTGATCATGCCTGACACCGACAGTGACGGTGCAACGGTAGTGGCGCAACTTATCCTCGACCGCTTGGAACAAGAGAACATTACGCACAAATCCAGCCCGTTCGGACGTGTCAGTGTAAGCATCGGGTGTGCTACAGCCACGGGGTCGGAACTGGATCATTTGCAGGGATTGATCGAGGCGGCAGATCAGGCGCTGTATCGCGCCAAGGCGTTGGGACGTAACCAGTTTGTGAGGGGGAAATGGTGATGTGCGTTCAAAACCGACTTCCTGTCAAATTGGAAATGCACCATTTGTTCCACCGTATTTTTACCGGTTCTGTTATCTGCAATGTTCATCGTGTGATTTGCCACATCTGCCAAAATCGTTAGTGTTTTTGTGGGCTCCTTGAATGCCTGCTTCTGGCCGATTGCCGCCTGTCACTAAAGGCAGCTATCGGCTGTAATCGACATTTGAAACGTATGTGAACGCCGTAAGCATTCACCCCTTCGCCGCGCAGACGATGACTTCCACCAACAACCGCGGATCAGCCAGTTTCGCCTCGCCACAGGCGCGCGCTGGGGCATACTCCGTTGGTACCCAAGCGTCCTATACGGCGTTCATCGCTTCGAAGTCCGCCATGTCGGCCAAAGATAGCAAATGCTCCCGAGTCGAGCCGGCTTCTATGAGCAAGGCATCGACCCGCGCCAGGGCTCATGTAGAACGCGCTTTCCATCGGGCAACTTATTTCAAATTGTTACCGCGCCGCGTTTTTTTTTGTTAGATTGCGCGCCTCAAAAATTAAGCAGGGACGCGTTATGTTTTTTGTGATCTGGCAAGGCTGGGGCATTCTTTCGATTCTTATCCCGGTGCTCTGCATATTGCCTTTTGTGGGGCTGCCCAATGGGCTCGGGCTGGGTGTCGGTCTATTGGTTGGTGCGGCCGTCAACGCTTATGTTGGTCACCGACTGAATAACCAGCCGGGAAAAACCTACATTGATAAAGACACGGGTGGCGAAGTCATCTTTCGCAAGAAGCACACGTTGTTTTTTGTGCCCATGCAGTATCTGTCAGTACTGTGGGTAGTGATGGGTGTATTTTCGTTGTTGAATGCGCACTAAGCGTACGGCATAGACCTTATGCGAGTGGCCTCTACTTCCCAAGTAGACGCCACCCGGTTAATTAGAGAAGGTCTGAAGTAGTCGGGTTTACTTCTCTAATGACGGCCGTTTTCCAGTTGCACGTCTCGTTATCGGGTACTACCCAACCGTCAAGCCTGCGCGAGCGCCAGGCTCGGGACGGCCCGTGGCCCTGGTCGCAGGAATTTGAACTGCACGGCGTTGCTCGATAGAGTCGCGCCCTGATCCGGCAGCAAGCTGCCGGACACTCGTGGTGAAAAGGAACTGCAGTTGAACGAACAGACATTGTCCATGCGCCTGGAACGCGTGGCGGCACATGTGCCAGCAGGTGCGCGCCTGGCCGATATCGGCTCGGATCACGGCTACCTGCCGGTGGCGTTGATGCGCCGTGGCGCCATCGCGGCGGCGGTGGCTGGCGAGGTGGCCTTGACGCCGTTCCGCTCGGCCGAACGCACCGTGCGCGAGAACGGCCTGGACCAGCAGATCACCGTGCGCTTGGGCAATGGCCTGGCGGCGATCGAGCCGGGCGACGGGATCACGGCGATCAGCATCTGCGGCATGGGCGGCGAAACGATCCGCGACATCCTCGACAACGGTAAATCGCGCCTGAGCGGCCAGGAGCGGCTGATCCTGCAGCCCAACGGCGGCGAGCAGCCACTGCGCCAATGGCTGATGGAAAATGGCTACCGCATCCTCTGCGAGGAACTGCTGCGGGAAAACCGCTTCGACTACGAAATCATCGTCGCCGAGCGCGCCGCAGCGGTGATGTACACCGCCGAGGAACTGTACTTCGGCCCGCTGCAAATGCAGGCACGCAGCCCAGTGTTCCTGGCCAAGTGGCAGCGCATCCTGCGCGAGAAGCAGAAGACCCTGACCAACTTCGCCCGGGCGCGGCAGGCCGTGCCCGAGGAAAAGGTGCAAGACATCGCCCGGCAGGCCCGCTGGATCACCCAGCTGCTGGCTTGAGAATAGCTTCGGTCATCTTGATCCAGTCGCATCCATTCAATCTGCCGGGATACCTGGCAACACTGGAAACCCGTCGAGCGCGAGGGGGTGTTTGGTCACTTCTACAAACGCCGCCGCGGATCTCGCGCCATTTACGGCGATCAAACATCTCACCGTCGAAAAGGTTGTCCTGGACAACAAGTAGCGAATAACTCGTCGTCCGTCCCTTAGTTGGCACCAAAGCGAATAAAACGATTGAAAAAACCCTCTATAAGCTTTAAACGGGAAGATCACTGGCACATTGCTAGCAAACAATAAGTGAGTATCGCCAGTTTCCGGCTCAGGGAGCGCTGATGAGTTTTCGTCCATTGACCGACTCCCCGCGACAATCGAACGATTGCGACGTTGTTGCCTCTCAACCAAAAGAGAACCCGGATACTGTCGGCATGGCCTGCGCCGGCAACGAAGATACGATCGAGCAATTGCTGGACTCAGCGCGCAACGGTTCCCATACCACCGCGTGGGTGGTTTATCGCGCCGGTGAACAAATGCATTTAGTCGGGCAGGGCGACCCACGGGTGCGATGGCCGTCAATCATTGTGAATGAAGAGTTTGAAGCCTTTTGCCTGACCCGGCGCTTGCACCGCTGGCCGACCGGTAGAGGCGAAACGGTGCTGGGTTGGCTACTCGCGCCCGTCAACGATGCCGCGGAGCCGGCGCTCGCTGCGTTTGCCCAGCGCCTGGGCATTCAGGTACAGACCGATACCCTTGCCCGCGCGCAGATTACTCAGCGTGTGCTGTATGAAATTACCTACCTGGCCAGTTCGACCCGCGACCGGTCAGTGTTTCTGGTGGGGGTTCACCAACTGCTGGCGAGCCTGATCGATGCCGAAAACTTCTATCTCGCGCTGTATAACCCGCACAGCGGCAAAATTGACTACCCGTATTACGTCGACATCATCGACGTTGATGCCCTGGAGTCAGAGAACTACGAATACCTTGATCGTTCGCACCTGTCGTTGACCGGCCAGGTGTTGACCACGGGCCAGCCGTTGCTGATCGACGCCGCCGGCATTCTCGCCGCTCAGGCCGAAGGCCGCTTCTACTGCATCGGTGATCGTCCCGAGTTCTGGATGGGCGCACCGTTGAAAAATGCCTCGGATGATGTGTTTGGCATGCTTGCCATGCAGGTCTACGACGTTTCTCGTATCTACAGCGCTGAAGACCGCGCGCTGTTTCTGGTGGTGGCCCGCCACGTGGCCATGGCGCTGGACCGGATTCTGCATCGAGCGGATCTGGAAGAGACGGTGATGCGTCGCACCCTGGAGCTTTCGGCACTCAACGATGCCTTGAGGCAGGAAGTGGCAGACCGAGAGCGCGCCGAACATCTACAGAGCGCACTGTTCCAGATTGCTGAACTGTCGAGCCAGCCTGGTGACATGGCTGAGTTGTTTCAAACCTTGCATGGCATCGTCGGTGATCTGCTGTTCGCGCAGAACTTCTACATTGCGCTGTTCGACGATGCGATCAGTGAAGTGACCTTTCCGTATTACATAGATGAGCGGCAGACGACCTGTCCGGTGGCACGGCGTGGGTGCCGTGGCTTGACCGAGTATGTTATCCGTCAGCGTCGACCTTGCCTGATTGACGCCGGCGAGGCTGAGCGATTGTCTGCGCACGGTGAAATCGAACTTTCCGAAGTGTATTTCCGCTCCTACTCCTGGCTGGGCATTCCATTGTTCGATGGCGAAGTGGTGCGTGGCGTACTTGCGGTGCAAAGTTATACCTCGCAGGTGCGCTATACCCTGCGTGACCAGGAACTGCTGACGTTCGTGTCGCGGCACATAGATACAGCGTTGTCGCGCCGCACGGCCGCCGAAGCGATCCATGCCGCCAACCTCAAGCTGGAAGCCCGGGTGCAGAACCGCACCCGCGAGCTCGATCACGCCAATGCCAAGTTGCAACACGAAAACTCCCACGATGCGCTGACTGGGCTGCCGAATCGTACCTACCTGCAACAGCGCCTCAATCTGGCCTGGTCGCGGTTCGGCAGCGAAGGCGGGCATCTGGCAGTGATGTTCATCGACCTCGACCGATTCAAGATGGTCAACGACAGCCTCGGCCACCATTTTGGCGACCTGCTGTTGATGCAGGCTGCCCAGCGTTTGCGCGGTTGTCTGCGCGACACCGACATGCTGGCGCGCCTGGGGGGCGATGAGTTTTCGGTGCTCGCTCCCGAGGCGCCGCTGGAGGTGGTGATCGAAATCGCCGAACGAATCCTGGTGGCGTTCGACCTGCCGTTTTTCATCAATGGCCATGAAGTTTTTTCGTCCTGCAGCATCGGTATTGTCAGCGCCGACAGTCAGTTCCATCACGAGCCGGCCGACTTGTTGCGCGATGCCGATACGGCGATGTACCGGGTCAAGAGTGCCGGACGCGACAGCTATGCGGTGTTCAACCAGGAAGTGCGCCGTGAAGTCTCGGATCAGGTCGAGCGTGAAGGCGCGTTGCGCAATGCGCTCAAACGTACCGACGAGCTGCTGCCGTATTTCCAGCCGATTGTTAGCGTTGAAAGCGGCGAACTGTTGGCCCTTGAAGCGCTGATCCGCTGGCATCAGCCGGGCGGCCGGGTGATTGCGCCGGGCGAGTTTTTGCCGGATGTCGAGGGTTTGCGTCTGATCGGTCGACTGGATTTGTACATGCTGAACAGCATTGCCGTGATCCTCGCACAACCCCAACACGCCAATTGGCCGCCGGTGCACGTCAATTGTTCGAGCTACAGCATGACGCGTCCGGACTTCGTCAGTGATGTGCTTGCACTGTTGGCGCGGCACGGGGTCGCGCCGTCGCGGATTTGCCTGGAGTTGACTGAAGGCGCGCTGGTCGCCGAGCCGGCGATGGCCCGACGGACCATGCAGCAATTGGCCGACAACGGCATGTCGGTGGTGCTCGATGACTTCGGTGCCGGGTTTTCATCCCTGAGCTATGTGCATCAATACCGTTTCAGCGGCTTGAAGATCGACAAGTCGTTCATCCTCGAACTGACCTCCAGTCCTCGCAGTCGCGCGATCGTCCGGGCGATTGTGCGCATGGCCGAATCGCTGGACCTGAGTGTGGTGGCAGAAGGTGTCGAGGATGAAGCGACGCTGGTCTTGCTGCGGGAAATGGGCGCAGGGCAGGCTCAGGGTTATTATTTTGCCAAGCCGATGGGGTTGGAGGCGTTGTTGGCGACAACCCTGGTTGGGCGTTAGGACGACTTCCCCAAACGCCCACGGGTTTCCCCGTCAGTTGATGCGCGGGTGCTGCTGCACCAGGTTCTTGCGCTTGGCTTCCAGCGCGGCGATTTCAGCGTCGATGTCTTCGATCTTCTGTTCAATATTGTCTTCATGCTCCTGCAGCAGCTCTTTCGCTTCCTCAATATCAGAAGCTGCCGGAGCGGCACCACGCAGGGGCTGGTTGGCGGTTTCTTTCATGGTTATGCCGGTCACCAGGCCCACCACGGCGATCACCATCAGGTAGTACGCCGGCATGTACAGGTCATTGGTGCTTTCCACCAGCCAGGCCACTGCGGTCGGGGTCAGGCCTGCAATCAGCACTGAGACGTTGAAGGCACTGGCCAGAGCGCTGTAGCGGATGTGAGTGGGGAACATTGCCGGAAGGGTCGACGCCATTACGCCGATGAAGAAGTTGAGCACGACGGCAATGATCAGCAGCCCCGAAAAAATCAGCCCGAGCTTCCCGCTGTTGATCAGCATAAAGGCCGGAATGGCGAGGCAGAACAGCGCGATGCTGCCGAAGAGGATGAACGGCCGGCGGCCAATTTTGTCGCTGATAAAGCCGATCATGGGCTGTACGAACAACATGCCGACCATGATCGCGATGATGATCAACACCCCATGGTTTTCGCTGTAGTGCAGGTTGTGCGAGAGGTAGCTCGGCATGTAGGTGAGCAGCATGTAGTAGGTGACGTTGGTGACGGCCACCACGCCGATGCAGGTCATCAGGCTGCGCCAGTGCTTGGTGGCGACTTCCTTGAAGGACACTTTCGGTCCGCGCGCCAAACCTTCACGATCACCTTGCTCGAGCTTTTCTACATGCTGCTGAAAGGCCGGGGTCTCTTCGAGTGCGTTACGCAAGTAGAGACCGATCATGCCCAGGGGCAAGGCGAGGAAGAAGGGCAGGCGCCAGCCCCACGCCTGGAATTGCTCTTCGCCTATCACCGCGGAAATCAGCACCACCAGGCCTGCACCGAGTACAAAACCGGCGATAGAGCCGAAGTCCAGCCAGCTCCCGAGAAAGCCGCGCTTGCGGTCCGGGGCATACTCGGCGACGAAGATCGAGGCGCCGGTGTATTCGCCGCCCACCGAGAAGCCTTGGGCCATCTTGGCCAGCAACAGCAGGATGGGGGCCCAGATGCCGATCGAGGCATAGGACGGAATCAGCCCGATGGCGAAGGTGCTGAGGGACATGATCACGATGGTGGCCGCCAGGACTTTCTGCCGACCATATTTGTCGCCTAATGAACCGAAGAACAGACCGCCCAAAGGACGGATCAAGAACGGCACCGAGAAGGTGCCCAGCGCGGCAATCATCTGCACGCTGGGGGACGCGTCGGGAAAGAACACCTTGCCGAGCACATAGGCGACAAAGCCATAGACGCCGAAGTCGAACCATTCCATGGCATTGCCCAGTGCGGCGGCTGTGATCGCCTTGCGCATCTTGGCGTCGTCGACAATGGTGATGTCTTTCAACCCGATGGGATTAACGGCTTTCTTGCTTGATTTCATGCGGATTTCCCTGTCGCTGATCCATCTCGATGCCATCGTTTTACAGGCACGCACTCATTGGTTCAGATACAAGAAGACACCGAATAATTCACTGGCTGCCGTTTTTTTTGTCTGCGCCGCGTTGTGTCGGGATTAGCTGAGTCGATCGCCACCCAGCGAATCACGCTGCATCGACTGCAGGTTTTTCTCGATGGTTTCGCAGAGGGTTTCCATCTGGATCTGGTGTTCGCTGTCGCGGAACGGGCTTTGCAGATCGGTGCCGATGCGTTCGATGGCCAGCAGCATGAAGCCCACCACCGTCGAGGCCAGTGGGGTAAACCAGCCTAGGGACTCGACTAGCCCCACCGGCACAATCAGGCAGAACAGCGAAATAAACAGCCGTGGAAAATAGACGTAAGGGTAGGGCAGCGGCGTATTGGCAATCCGCTCCATTCCGCCCTGGCTGTTGGACAGATCAACCAGGGTCGACTCCAGCCGTGCCAGGCGAATACTATCCAGGCGCCCGGCCTTGTATTCCTGGGCCAGCAGCGCCGCGGAACTGTTGAGGATATCGTTGGCAAAGTTATTGGTGGTGCCGCTGCGGGCGAACTCCTCGGCGGGAATAAACGCACGTATCTCGTCCGGACTAGGCTGCCCCCGCAGGTGCGCGGCCAGGCAGTTCACATATGCCACGTGGCGGCGCAGCAGGGTTGATTTCATCGGGTTGACTTCATTGTCCGGGTCATCCAGCAACGTCAGGACCTGCCGCGCAAAGCTACGGGAGTTATTGACCATCGCCCCCCACAACGTGCGCGCTTCCCACCAGCGATTGTAGGCACTGCTGTTGCGAAAACTGATCAGCACCACCAACGCCGAGCCCAGCAACGTCAAAGGCATCAGCGGCAGGTTGATTTTGCTGTTGAGAAACAGCATGAAGTCCACGGTGACGGCTATATCCCAGAGCAGCAACCAGAACAGGGCCCAGCCCACATAGCCCATGGTCTTGATGACCAGACGGTATTTTTTGATGATGGCGGCTTTCAAGCGCGGACCTCGCGGCGAGCGGTGGGCATTAATGCACTAACTCGGACGGTGGTTGCCGGGTAAAGGTTCGGTGGGGCTGCGATCAATGATCATGAGCGGTGAGTGCGAGAACCGGGACGCCGGGTGCGATCATATGACTAAACCGCTGTTGGGGTGAGTCGCGCCGACTGGGGCCCGACGCTGGCTTGAGCCCTGTCCACCAGCCGTTGCACCCACTCGGCATCCTGATTGTTGACCACGGCGTAGCGGTCCGGAGGGAAAAAGGTCCAGTGATGGGCGACCTCGACAAGGCGTTTGAGCTCATCGGCAGACACCCAATAGGGCGTGTCGACCAAGGGCATCGGCGCGCCGCTGAAACGCCGGCCGAGAGCGAGGTTGGTACCGGGGGCAAAGGGGATCGTCAGTTCCTGGCCGGGTTGCATTTGCTTGTCTGGCGAGGGCATTTTCCCAACCCGTCCGTAGCTGAAGTTGCCCGGATATTCATCCTTGAGTACCAGCCAGTGGCCGGCCGTGGTTTTGGCCAGAACCCATTGCGACACACCACTGTCTTGCACGCATTCAAGCTTGCCGTTTGTCCATCGCATGAGGGTGTTGCAGTCCGGATCATAGTCGCAGGACCACAAGCTGGTGCCAGACACCAAGGTATGGCGCTCAAGCTCGACCAGCCCTTGGTCCGGGATGGACTGCCAATAGCGTTTGGTCGGGTCGTGTGTATCGCGCAAAAAGTTGCGTAACACCCAGGCCGCGGTGAAAAGCAGCGTCCCGAGCGCAAGCCAGCCAGAGGCGTCTCCGACAATCCGGTCGACATCCAGGCCAGGAGCGAATAACGATCGATAGAGCAACAGGCCCAGTAAAAACGCGATACCCGGCAGAAGCGGCCCAAAGCACAACGGCGGCAGCAACACCGCGATCCAGCTGAAACGGTGCCCGGATGCGTGCTCACGCGCCCAGGCTTGCTCTTGGGCAAGCATCGGCACCCGTTCGCGCGGGGCAATGCCAGGGTCGGGCGTCTGAAAGCGCATGGACAGTGAGTAGGGGTCATCTCTCATGGATCAAATCATTCCCTTGAAGTCATTGCTTATCGGCGACTTGAATCATTCCTGCAACCCGGATCCAGTTATGACCGATCCAGTATGAGCCGCAAGAATGAAGGAAAAGCGGTCTGACGCTTCCTGCGATTACATTGGGAGCGCTTGGTTCGGGACTACGCTAAATCCATGCGGGTCGTCGATCAATGGTGACCCACTGTTCGCGCTGCATCCGCCCCTGGAGCGCCCAATGCCGCCCATCATCACGCGCCTGGTGGCGCTGTTTGTTCTTTGCCTGACACTTGAAGTCCCAGCCCAGCCCAATGCCTGCCCGGTTGGCGAGAAACAAGTGTGCCTGGATGGCTGCGTCTGTCTGCCGGACCTGGGGCCGCTGCTCGGCCCCCTGCCTGATGGCATCTATCAGATCGCGGCACCCGCACTGGCGCTGTGGTTGACCCAAGCCCGCGCCGAAGCAGCCAGCGCCGGCACCCAACCCATTCCACTGCATATCCGGGAGCAACTGCTGCGCTGGTACGACCCCAGTGTCCTCGATGCCGCGCGCTACAAAGTCAGCGACAACGGCCAACTCAATGCCGCCACTGCCATGCTGCAAAACCCCGATGTCGGTGCCGTGACGCTGATCGACATCATTCTCTTCCGGGACGCTCAAACCGCAGAGCAGAACATCCCGCTCTGGGCTCACGAATTAAAGCATGTGCAGCAGTATCGGGAATGGGGGGTAGAAGGATTTGCCCAGCGTTATACACAAGATTTCAATGCTGTGGAGGCACCGGCTTATGCCATACAGGCTGAGGTCAGGCGGTGGGTGCGGGAAGGGACTTACTGAAAGATGGTAGTGAAGCTCCGGCGCATTGCGCAACCTGTCCTGCATTTCTTCCAGTACGGCTTCATGCTCCCAGCGTCGACCCCGTCGTTCCTGACTGACTGCTTTTGACCGATTTCTACCTCTCGCGACAGGCTGCTTTCGACCCCAAAGCAGACCTTAGTACGAACCACAACGCTCAACCTCGCACACCAGATGGAACCTAAGCACTTCATCAATGACTTCCTCGCCATACAAACGTAATCTCGCCAGTTCGCTGACCAAAACAAGACAAAAAATCAGGAGTCATTGATGCAACCGATCCGTCTCGGTCTGGTGGGCTACGGCAAGATTGCCCAGGATCAACACGTCCCCGCTATCAACGCCAACCCTGCGTTCCAGTTGGTGTCTGTCGCAACCCAAGGGCAGCCCTGCGCCGGGGTTGAGAACTTTCAGTCTTTGAGCGAGCTGCTGGAAAACGGCCCGCAGGTCGATGCGATTGCGTTTTGCACTCCGCCGCAAGGACGATTCGCTCTGGTGCAGCAAGCGCTGGCCGCTGGCAAACACGTGCTGGTAGAAAAACCGCCGTGCGCCACCTTGGGTGAAGCGATGGCACTGGTGAATCAGGTCGGGGAGCAGGGCGTCAGCGGTTTGTTCGCCTGGCATTCACGCTACGCGCCCGGCATCGAAGCGGCCCGTGACTGGCTGGCCAGCCGCACCCTGCAAAGCGTGCAGATCGACTGGAAGGAAGACGTGCGCAAGTGGCACCCCGGCCAGACATGGATCTGGCAACCCGGCGGCCTGGGCGTCTTCGATCCCGGTATCAATGCCTTGTCGATTGCAACCCATCTATTGGCGCTGCCGCTGTTCGTTGAGTCTGCCGAACTGCGAGTCCCCGGCAACTGCCAGTCGCCTATTGCCGCTTCCATCAAGATGTCTGACGCGCGCCACCTCGATGTCCGCGCGGAGTTTGATTTCGACCACGGTCATGATGAACTCTGGAGCATCGAGATTCGCTGCACCGAAGGCATCCTGCGACTGGACAACGGCGGCGCACTGCTGAGTATTGACGGGGTGCGCCAAGCCGTCTCGGAGGAGGGCGAGTACGCGGCGGTGTATCGACATTTTCAACAGCTGATTGCCGACAAAACCAGTGACCTGGACCTCCAACCGCTGCGACTGGTTGCCGATAGCTTTTTTGTCGGCAGTCGGGCGTTGGTTGAGCCGTTTTACGATTAGAGAAAAGCGAGACAGGTTTATTTACGCTTGGTGGTAATTAAATCTGTCCCCTTATCTCGACCCAATACACGATTAGATCCCAAAAAAGGCGCGCAGAGTGGTGCAAAACATAGACCCAGTGATCGAGACGGAGCGGTTAGTACTTGATGCGCTTGCTCAAAACGACGCAAAAGCTCTATTTGAATATCGTGGGGATCCCACGGTGGCCAGGTACCAAGGCTGGCAACCTTCCAGTGTCAAAGAGGCGGCCGACTTTATTTCAGAGCAGTCGAACATAAAATTTGGCCAAGCCGGCGAGTGGTGCCAGCTTGCCATCCGCAGCAAGCAAACCGGTGAGTTGATCGGCGACTTCGGAGTACGGTTTCCAGCAACGACGGCGGATTCAATCGAGTTCGGTCTATCACTCAGCCCGGCTCATCAGCGCAAAGGGTATGCACGCGAGGCCGTGGTGGCCAGTATCAACCTTGCTTTCCGGCAGTGGGGTTATCGTAGGTTGGTCTGTTCTGTGGACCCTCGCAACAGGGCAAGCGTGGCACTGTTCCGAGCGCTAGATTTCCGTCAAGAGGCTTATCATGTGGAAAGCTACCAACTCCGTGGGGAGTGGGTTGATGACGTGATCTTCGCGATGCTCGCCCGTGAGTGGCCTAGAGAGTTTGGAGTCGACCAGTAGTAATAGCCGTATTCAGGAGGCCAACGGGTATTACGAGCGCGCTCAGATGGTGGCCGAGCCAATTCCCCTGGTGAGAGCTTACGGACACTCTCGAAGGTAACCGTGGTCCAGCCATCAGTCCATGTGATCGGACGGTCGACGACTTGCTTGAATTCACTGTGAGTGTTTACGCCTTAAGCTATCACCTAACGTACTCTATTTTTGTTTTCGAAAAGAGGGACTAAGTTGTCTGGTCTTCGGCAAATAGTGCGAGCTGGTGAGTTGTTCAGCGCCTCCTTAGGGGGCATAGTTTTAGTGCTATGCCCCATTTGATTGATCGGCGGCGGATTGTATTTTGGTGAAAGGTTTTTATGGATTACATGCCGGTGGAGAAGTCCGGTTGGTACATGTCGATATCATTTCGCACTGCTTGCAACGCTTTATCGTAATAACAAAGCATATGCAAAGCCCAGTCGGCACGCGCCCGAAGGCGAATATCATTTTCGTCTTTAGGTTCTCCATTGTTCAGCATACTTTCAACTTGCCTGACAATCAGATGCTCCGGAAGGTAGGTAATCCGGCAATTTTTATAACTGGATCCACGTAACTCAGCGATAGGATAGGCGCCCCCTAAACCGGCCGAAACCCCTACCAATAGCGCTGGCTTATGTCCCAATTCGGCGAGACCGGCATAAAGGAAGAAGTTTTTTAAGGCTGGGCAAGCCATGCCGTTCCACTCTGGGCTGATAACAACCAGCGCTGTTGCTTTTTTAAGGATTGACTGCTGTATGCTCCAGACGTTGTCAGTATCTTTTTCCGGCCAAAGTGGTAGTCGACTTGATGCTAAGTCTATTAGGTTGATTGACTCGCAAAGTTCTAATTTTTCTAATCGGTTTCGCAGATAATTGGCGACCTTCACTGATTGGCTGTGTGATCTATTTGATCCAGACAGCAGAACGATATGGCTACTCATCGTGCGACCTTCTGCTCAGCATTCACCGTCGGCGCCACACGACGGGATCGAACAACTGGCCAGAATAATTCCTCTTTCCAACTGATCGGCGACAAGTGCTCGATACCATAAGCTGGTGGACGACGGCGCGTAATCTTTGCCGTCCCGAACAGTACATCCCAAAGAAACAACATGTTGCCAAAATTACCTTTGTAATGCGTGACGCCATCCTCAGCAGTCAAACCGTGATGTGCAGAGTGAGTGGATGGCGTAGAGAAGGTGCGCTCCAATATCCAGACAAGAGGGCGTAAAGCAGGGATGCGGTAAAGTTTATCGTCCCAGGCGACACTGCTGTGCGCCGCAAAAATCACGGTCATTTTCAAGATCAAATAAACGTAATAAATCGGGGCGAGACCAAGATAAATTAGAACACCGGAAAGCCAGATGCCCGGCATCAGCAGATAGTAAAAACTGTTATTGCGATAGACGATGCGAATACTCATGTAAGGAGCTGAGTGGTGAGCGCGATGCAGGGCATATAGCGCGGGGATGCGGTGAGTCAGGCGGTGCCACCAATACTGGGTCATGTCATCCAGCAGTAAAAACAACACAAATCCGGCAATCCATGGGATCTCGGCCAACGCGTCTTTCTTATCTGGCAGAAGCTGATTTAAGATCATGCCACTTAGCCACATCACCAAAGGAAACGTGATGGCTACCATTATGCTAGACCCGAAGACCTCAATCAGCACGTCACGTTTGCTACTTGACGCCTGGCGAAACGATGAGCAAGCAAGCTCTATTAAAACGAAGGCAAGGAAAATTCCGGCCACGATAAAGGTTGGGTTGTTGGCGAGCATTGTTGTATTCATGGCACTCTCGATTTAGGCCCTTGCGGGCAATGCCAAATAATTAGAAACCAGGAGCTCGGCGCCCCCAATGCGTGAATCGGACAGAGTTGAGCTAGAACCGGCCAATCGCTCGAACCAGCGTTTTCATCGCGGCAAGCTCGGTCAGGTGTTGGAGCGTTTTCTCGACAGCCAAGCCCAGCATAAAAGTGCAGATTACAGTCTGGTGGAGTTGGATCAGCTATGGCGTGAGGCGGCGCGTATTGACCCCGCCATTGGCCTGAAACTGTTCACACTGTTCACACCTCAGGACTGGCACGTACTAGTTTATCTGTGCCTGTACAGTCCAGACGTTGCCTCTGCACTGCAGTACTGGGCCCGTTACGCACCGCTGGCATCGGATGCGGACAGTGTCAGGTTGGTGAATGACGAAAACGGCTTTGGGGTAGAGCTGGGCGTCGACGCACCGGGTGAGCTGAGGCGCTATGTCACCGAGCACTACGGCGTCATGTTTATAACCCAACTGCAGCGCGGAACTGGCCAGGAAGTTTGTCCAGTGCTGGCAAAATTTACCCATTCGCGTCCGTCGTATTACAAGCAATACGCGCATTCGTTTGGAGAGCGGATTGAGTTTGACTGCCCGACTAGCTGCTTTTACTTTGATTCTCGTAGCCTGGGTCTTCCGATGCTTACTCGACATAACGGTATGCTGGAGCTGCTGACTCAGGAACTAGACCGGCGGATTGCGGTGTATCGAAATTTCAGCGGCTGGGCCGCCAAGGTGGCGGCAGGGGCGCGACGGGCATTATCGCGAGGTGAGCCCCCGAATCTGGAAAATCTGGCAAAGACTCTTCACCAGACACCGCGCACTTTACGTAGACGCCTGGAAGAGCAAGGCACGACATTCCGGCATTTGCTTGATCAGGTCCGCGCAGAACTGGAACTGCATCTGGAATTGCAGGGAGAATCTCGAGCAGATATTGCTGACCAGTTAGGCTATAGCGATTTGACTGCCTATCTCCACGCCCGTAATAGATGGCGCGTAAAAGTGTAAAGGTATCGTTATCTAAAGGCGATTCAGCGTAGGTATAGATCTGAGAGCCATTCAGGCGTCGTTAGAGCAATCCTTTTGCACAGTTCTGACCTCCTTGGCCGGACAGCGACGGTCTAGCATCGACCGTCGCAGTGGCTGGTCAGACTTCCGTCTGTTCCGCCATTTCCAGGGCGTCATCGACCTCAATTCCGAGGTGCCTGACGGTGCTTTCAAGCTTCGTATGACCAAGCAGGAGTTGAACAGCTCTCAGGTTTTTCGTCCTGCGATAGATCAGCGATGCCTTGGTTCTCCGTAGCGTGTGGGTACCGTACATGGTTGGGTCAAGGCCAATGGCTGTGACCCACGCTTTGACTATTCGAGCGTATTGCCTGGTGGAGAGATGATCTGAACCGTGCAACCGGGTCCGAATCAAGAAATCCTCACTGCGGAGGCGTGCCAGATGCATCCAAGCCTCCAGAACCGTTCGGGTTTGCTCTGTGATTTCAAATTGCACAGGCTGCTGAGTTTTCTGCTGCATCACGATGGCCCAGATATCTCTCACTCGGAGCGGGGCTTTCTGCCCGACAAGCTTTCCCTTGTTCCAAGGTTGATAGTTGTATGTGGCAATTGTGTTCATGACTTGTCCTCCAGGTTGGGGGAGGACAAGGGTGGATCAGTTACAGTACGTGGGGGTGCTATCCGACCCGAAGCGGTCTTTCCGTTTTGTCCACAACGGACGCTCGACGCCACCAGTTATCCGACTATCCTGCGGATGCGATAGAATTTTTCGAACCGTGGGCCGCTAAAAAATCGTATCCAGGCAATATCGAGGAAGACCAAATGAAAACCGCGCCGAACGTACTTCCCTGGAAAAATACCCCGTATGAAGTGGAGTGCAATTTTGCAATGGGTCATCTTGTGATGAACCTCCAGCCGCGACTGCTGGTCAATGGCCGTGTCCATGCTGAAACCTATATTGCGGCGGTCGGTGCAATTGCGGGCTACGCTGCGCAGCGCACGCTGTTCGCCGAAACGCCGCCGGTTGTCGGGCACAACATTCATCGCATGGGCATGAAGTCGGGCGAACAGTACTGGTTGGGCGATGCACTGAACAATATGCTCGTACCCAAAACGGAAGCCGATGGGAATCGCTGCCTATGGTCGTTGGCGTCCGGTGGCGCACTCAGTGCTGGCCTGCCGCCTCAGCAAATACCCAATCTTGAGGCGATGTTTAAACACGTCGTGTCAACGATTGGAGAAGCGACTGAAGGCAGATCTTCAGTTCCTGCTCAGCATCAAGCTCACCTTGCGGCAAGAGATCTACTCAAATTAGTGTGGCCCTTAGCACTCACCTGTTTTTCAGGAAAAATTCCTGGCGCCAGCCGCGAATTTGGAGCCGTACCTGTCGCATTGTGGTCGGCCATTGCAGCACAAGCTTCGAATCGCCCCATCCAAGATGTGAAACAGGTGTTGGCCCCCGATATTGCTCTGACGTTGCTGATGGAATCTGCAATTTATTGCAGCAAACTTGACCAGGCGAGTATTGAATCAATTTAGGACCGCTTGGGCCTGAGTAGCAATGCCTGGGGGAGATTGAAGCTGTTGAGCACCTTTGATGTCGAAGCAGCGCCTATTGCTTGCGGTCTATGTAGGTCCATCGACCGGTTGAATCAACAGCCGAAAGCAGCCAGTCACAAAGACCAGCCACTAACAACCCCAAACCTAACCCAACAACGGCGAAGGATGCCGACTAAACCAACGGCTTGCCACTTCATAAGCGTGAGCCAGTTGCAGTACGGCAAAGTCAGCCTGGTGCCGGCCGATGATCTGCATGCCCATCGGAAGCCCGTTCTCATTGAACCCCACTTGAACATTGGCCACCGGGCAGCCAGAGAGCGAGCCCGGGATCACCACTTCCATCCAGCGGTGATAGGTGTCCATGGCGACACCTTCAATGGAGGTCGGCCACGGGATGTTTTTGTCGAACGGGAAGACCTGAGCGCTCGGCAGCAGCAGGTAGTCGAAGCGTTCGAACAGTCTGGAAATGGCGCGGTACCAGTTACTGCGCGCGACCGAAGCGGAAAAGACTTCGCTGGCCGTCAGCTTCAGGCCGTTTTCGACTTCCCAGCAGGCTTCCGGTTTCAACTGCTTGCGCTTTTGCGGGTCGGTATAGATTGCTCCCAGAGAACCCGCAACCGTCCAGTGGCGCAAGGTTCGCCAACTGCTCCACAGTTGTTGCGGGGCGAATTCGGGTTGGACCGATTCGATGTGGCAACCCAGGCTTTCGAAATCGGCAAAGGCCTTTTCGCACAGCGAAAGAATGCCGTGTTCCATCGGCAGGTAGCCGTTGAAGTCTCCTAGCCAGCCAATACGAGTGCCTTTGAAGTCGCGCTCCAAGGGTGCCGCGAAGGCACCGCCGGATTCGGCGATGGACAGCGGCGCGCGGGCATCCGCGCCCGCCTGCACAGACAAGAGTAAGGCCGCATCGCGCACGCTACGGCCCATCGGACCTTCGTAACCGAGCTGGTCGAAAAACAGATCGGCACTGTCGTCGAACGGCACACGGCCCTGGGATGGGCGGAACCCGAAGATATTGTTGAAGGCTGCCGGATTACGCAGCGACCCCATCATGTCGCTGCCATCGGCCACCGGCACCAAATGCATGGCCAGTGCTGCCGCCGCGCCGCCGCTACTACCGCCCGCCGTCTTGCTCGGGTCAAAGGCACAAGCGGTAACGCCGAACAACGGGTTATAGCTTTGCGAGCCAAGACCGAATTCCGGTGTGTTGGTCTTGCCGATAATGATCGCGCCAGCGGCCTTGATCCGTTCCACCATGATGCCGTCGCGTTCCGGGACAAAATCTTTGAACAGCGGTGAACCCAGGGTGGTGCGAATGCCGCGGGTCAGGGACAAGTCCTTGATGGCGTGGGGCAAACCGTGCATCCAGCCAAGGTACTCGCCACGGGCCAGCTCGGCATCGCGGACGTCGGCCTGGGCCAGCAGGTCTTCCGGTGCTTGCAGGCTGATCAACGCATTGACACGAGGATTGAAACGGTCGATATGGCCAAGATAAGCCTGCATCACTTCCCGGCAGGAAACCTGGCGCAGGCGGATGCGTTCGGCGAGTTCATTGGCCTGTAGCAGGACCAGTTCGCTGATGGTGTTAGAAGTCATTGCACGCTGCCTTTCAGACGGCTGGAGAAACACCCCGTCACCGCGACGGGGCGGTAAAAATCAACGCATCAGGTTGGTCCACAAACGGTCGGCCAGGCGGATCGCACCTTCACCGCAGGTTTTGCTGAACACGACCTGCGTACCTTGCGGAATGTGCAACTCCGGTGCGTCCTTGAGGCCTGCGTCGAGAAACGGTTCAACGCCCTTGACCGGGCTCTGGTGCTTGAGAAAGTTCTGAGTCATCGCGGAGTTTTCAGGCTGGCTCAGAAACGCGATAAACGCCTTGGCGTTCGCCGGATTCTTGCTGCCCATTGGTATGACCATGTTATCGACCCAGGCCAGCACGCCTTCTTTCGGGTACAGGTATTTCAGGCTGGGTTTCATTTCCCGGGCGCGCATCGACGAGCCACCCCAGAACATCGACATGTCGACTTCACCGGAGGCGAGGTTTTCGCGGATCGAACCGGCCTTGGAGCTGTAGGTTTTGACGAAGGGCTTCTGCGCCTTGAGCAGGGTGAGCACTTGCTGTATCTGCTTGGGGTCTTCGCTGCAGAGCGGGATATTCAGGTAAAGGCTGGCCATGTCGATGACTTCGCTGACCGAATCGAACATGTTGATTCGTCCCTGCAATTCGGCCGGCGGCTCGTAAAGCACCTTGTAGCTGTCGGTTGGACCCTTGTAGCGTCCGGCGTCGAGTACCACGCTGGTGGTGCCCCAGATGAAAGGTACGGAATAGGCGCCTTCCGGGTCCCAAGTGGGCTTTTTCAGGTTGTCGACGATGTTCGCGTAGTAGGGCTCATTGACCGGGTCGAAGCGTTCCAGCAAATGCTCCTTGATCAGGATCGGAACGAACTGGTGCGACGGAATCGCCACGTCGTAACCCGCGCCGCCTTGCTTGAGCTTCGCCAGCAGCGTTTCGTTGGAGTCGTAGGAATCTACGGTGACTTCGATCCCGGTTTGCTTCTGGAACTTGGCGAGGATCTCGGGCGAAAAGTAACCGCTCCAGCTCACCACGTTGAGTTTTTCCGCGGCCTGAACGCTGCCGACAATCGTCAGCGGTAAGGTCAGTAACAACGAGGTGCCGATGCTTATAATCAACTTGCTCATGCTTTTTCCCCACAGTACGTAGAAAGGTTCAGGCGTTCTTTTTGCTCAACAGATAGGAGAGGCTGACGAACAGCACCGAGACGCCCAGGATCAGGGTCGAAACGGCGTTGACGTCGGGTGTCACACCCATGCGTAACAGGCCGAAGATAAAAATCGGCAAGGTGGTGGTGCCCGCTTGGGAGACCATCATCGAGATCACGAAGTTATCCAGCGAAACGATGAAGGCCAGCATCAGCCCGGAGATAATCCCGGGCATCAGCAGCGGCAAAGTGACCTTGCGAAAGGTCCGCCAAGGGCCGGCATAAAGGTCAGCCGAGGCTTGCTCCAGTGACAGGTCCATGTCATTGAGTCGGGCGCGAATCGGCAGGTAGGCAAAAGGGATACAGAACACCGTATGGGCGATGATCAAGTTGCCGTAGCCCAGTGACAGGCCAATGGTGGAGAACAGCGCGAGCGTGGCGACACCGACCACGATCTCCGGCAGCACCAGAGGCAGCATGATTGCGCCCATCGACAGTTGAAGGCCTTTGAACTTGGCGCCTCGCGACGTACCGAGGGCGGCGAGGGTCGCGATGGCCGTGGCCACAACGCTTGCGCAAACGGCAATCAAAAGGCTGTTGCCGGCCGCCTGGCGCAGTGCCTGATTAGCGAACGCTGCGCGATACCAGTCGAGGCTGAACCCGGTCCACACGGTCGCGGACTGATTGGCGTTGAAAGAGAACACCACCAGCACCACGATTGGCGCATAGAGGTACAGGTAAAACAAAAAACTGAATCCGCCGAAGCCCGGGAAGTCCTGCACACTCAACCCGTTTCGTTTAAATAAACGCAGCATTACGCACCTCCCTTGGCGATGCGCTGGCGCTCGGCGCGCAAGGCATACACGGTCAGCACCAGCATCACCGCCGCCATCAACACCAGCGAAAGGGCCGCACCGAATGGCCAGTTACGCGCATCACTGAACTGCCTGAAGATGAGGTTGCCGAGCATCATTCGAGTCCCTCCGCCCAACAGCTCCGGCGCAATCATCGCGCCCAGGCAGGGCACGAACGTCAGGATGGCGCCGGCAAGAATCCCCGGTTTGGCGATCGGCAGCACCACTTTGCGCAAGGTGCGCAGGCGCCCGGCGTAGAGGTCCTGGGCGGCCTCCAGCAGGCGCGTGTCCATTTTTTCCAGCGTGGCGTAGATCGGCAGCACGACGAAGGGCGCGTAGGTATAAACCAGGCCCAACAGCACCGCGCCGTCGGTGTAGAGCATCTGCAACGGCTGGTCGATGATGCCGAGGCCCATCAGGCTGTTGTTGATCACCCCGGTATTACGCAGTAGCAGAATCCAGGCGTACGTGCGGATCAGCAGGTTGGCCCAGAACGGCACGGTGATCAGAAAGATCAGCAAACCGCGCCGATGCGCCGGTTGCATGGCCAGCCACACCGCCACCGGAAAGCCGATCAGCAGCGTGATCAGGGTGGTTAATCCGGCGATGCCGATAGAGCGCAAAGCAATCATCAGGTAGGCGTCAGTGAAGGCCAGACTGTCATCCAGTTGCCGTTCGAATAGCAGCGATGTGTAGGCTTCACTGCTGAAGACCTTGTTCACCCCGCCGTAGGGGTTGGCCTCCATCAGCGAATAGCCGATGACGATCAGGATGGGCACGATCAGGAACAGGCTGATGGCGACCAGCGCGGGGCTGACGCCGAGGAAGCTCTGGAAAGCCCGGCGGCGCTCCAGGGTATGGGCGATTGGTAAAGCGTGCATGGCAAATCCTCGTGCTCAATCGTGCAGGACGCTGGCGCTACCGCGGTCGAACAACAGACCGGCCTGACTGCCCACGGCGAAGCGCAGGTTATGGTCGACGCTGTTGGGTGTGCGCACGGTGAGGCGCGAACCGTCGCTCAGGCTGACTTGATATTGCAGGTCGGTGCCGAGGTAGATTTGCGCATCGACCCGGCACGGCAGCGCGCCTTCGGTGCCGACAGGTACCAGATGCAGGCGTTCGGGACGCACCGACAACGTCACCGTGGCGCCGACCCGAACGTCGCTGCAAGGTTGCGCGGGCAGCGGGTGACCGGCAGGCCCGGCGAACCAGGCCAGGTCTGCTTCGACACGCGTGACGGTGCTTTCAATGAAATTCGTTTCGCCGATGAAGTCCGCCACAAAGCGATTACGTGGACGTTCGTAGATGTCTTCCGGGCGGCCGACTTGTTGCACTTCACCTTCCGACAACACCGCGATGCGGTCGGACATTGTCAGGGCTTCTTCCTGGTCGTGAGTGACGAAGATGAAGGTGATGCCGGTCTTGGCCTGGATGGTTTTCAGTTCCTCGCGCATGGCCTGGCGCAACTTCAGGTCCAATGCCGATAGCGGCTCGTCTAGTAACAGCACTTTTGGATGCGGCGCCAGCGCGCGAGCCAGGGCGACACGCTGTTGCTGGCCGCCAGACAGTTGTGCCGGTTTGCGCGCGGCGAAGCGTTCCATCTGCACCAGGGCGAGCATCTCGCGCACTCGGTCGGTGATTTGGTGCTTTTTCAGGACTTTGCCCATCGGGTGTGATTCGAGGCCGAAGGCCAGGTTCTCAGCGATGGTCATGTGCGGGAACAGCGCGTAATGCTGGAACACGGTGTTGACCGGCCGTTCGAATGGCGGGCGGTCGGCGATGTTTTCGCCGTAGAGCAAAATCTCGCCCTCGGTCGGGAATTCGAACCCGGCGATCATCCGTAAAAGAGTGGTTTTGCCGCAGCCGGACGGGCCGAGGAGGGTGAAGAATTCGTTGTCGTGAATGTCCAGGTCGATGCTTTTCAGCGCCACCGGACCAGACTGTGGATCGCCGTAGACTTTACGCACTGAGCGGATAGATACCGCCAGCGTTTGCAGCGAATGCAGGGCATTCATGCGTTACCTCCGATTCCCCCATCGCCTGCGGATGTGCTGTGGACAGCAATACCGACGGGCCATGGATATTGTTTTTGTGGGCAGGATCGAAATGCGTTCGGTGTTTTTTTATTGTGCTGTTGGGTCGATTATCAGTGAGCGGTTGCGGGAGCGAAACTTCAGTTTTAACATAGCTGCTGTTAAATAATTTAATAGCCAGGGGCGTCGACAGCTATGCCGGATGACCGTTTGCCGCCACTCAACGCGGTGCGTGCCTTTGATGCCGCCGCCCGGTTGGGCAGCTACGTCGAGGCCTCGAAAGCCTTGCACGTGACCCAGCCCGCCATCGGTCGGCATGTGAAGTTGCTGGAGGAGTGGCTGGGAATCCAACTGTTCGAACGTACGTCTCGCGGGGTCACCCTGACGTCGGCGGGGGAGAAGTACCATCGCAAGATTTCAGCGGCGTTGCAGCTCATCATCGAAGCCGGCAAAGAGGCGCGGCCCAAGGCTGCCGAGCGGTGGCTGCGCATAATGGTGGTGCCGGGGTTCGCCAAGCGCTGGCTGATGCCGCGCATTGAAGCGATGCGTCACTTGCGGCCGGGTTTGAAGTTCGCCATCGAGCCCAACTCCACCTTCACCGAGGTGGATGGCAAGAACACCGACCTTGGGATTGTCTACGGCATGGACGGGGAGTACGCCCATTCCCGTGCGACCCTTATCTGTCCGCGAGTCTTTCCGATCTGCACCCCGGCTTATCTGGCCAGTATCGATCCCATCGAATGTCCTGCCGATCTGGTGAAACACAACCTGATCCACGTCGATGATGGCGAATGGTGGAACCTGTGGTTCACCGCCCACGGTCTGGATTTCCACCTTAATTCGGACATGCTTTACGTCAACAACGATCATGCGCTGTCGGTGGCCGAGAGCGGGCAGGGTATTGCACTGGCCAACGAAGTGCTGGTGCGAGAAGAACTTGATGCCGGTCGGCTGGTGCTGGCGGTAGACGCGCAGGTAAAGCTCGAAAGCTATCGGGTGCTCACGCCGTCCGCTGAACTGTCAGCGGACGTGGCGTGGTTTATCCAATGGTTGCAGACGGAGCTGGAAAAAGAGTTTGGAGACTGAGCATCGTTAAACTTCGTTGCTCACGGCCCCATCCAGTGCCTTAACTCAAATCAGCGCCAAAGCCTGGGCCAAATCAGCGCGCAGATCCTCGACATCCTCAACCCCCACCGACAAGCGCACCAACCCATCGCCAATCCCCAACTGCGCACGGGTTTCTGTTGGAATGCTGGCATGAGTCATGATCGCCGGATGCTCGATCAGACTTTCCACTCCGCCCAGACTCTCCGCCAAAGCAAAGATTTTAACGTTCTCAAGGAAGCGCGTAGCGCCGGCCAGGTCGGTTTTCAAATCAACGGAAATCATCCCGCCAAAGCCGCGCATTTGCCGGCGCGCCAGTTCGTGCTGCGGGTGGGACGGCAAGCCCGGATAGTAGACCCGTGACACTTGCGGTTGGCGTTCCAGCCATTGCGCCAGTTCCAGCGCGTTGCTGCAGTGACGCTCCATGCGCAGGGCGAGGGTTTTCACGCCACGCAGGGTTAGGAACGCGTCGAACGGCCCGGCGATGGCGCCGACCGAGTTTTGCAGGAAGCCCAGCCGCTCGGCCAGTTCCGGGTTCTGCCCGACGATGGCGATGCCGCCGATCACGTCGGAGTGGCCGTTCAAGTATTTGGTGGTCGAGTGCACGACGATGTCGAAGCCCAGCTCCAGCGGACGCTGGATCCATGGGCTGGCGAAGGTGTTGTCGGCCACGCAGATGATGCCGCGGGCGCGACAGACGCGGGCGATGGCGGCCAAGTCAGTCAGGCTCAGCAACGGATTGCTCGGCGTTTCGACCCAGACCATCCGCGTGTCGTCCTGCAGCGAGGCTTCGAAGGCTGCGAGGTCGGTCAGGTCGACGAAGCTGAAACGATGCCCGGCGCTGCGTTGGCGCACCTTGTCGAACAGGCGAAACGTGCCGCCGTACAAGTCGTTGCCGGAGACGATGTGCGAGCCGGCGTCGAGCAGTTCCAGCACCGTGGAAATCGCTGCCAGCCCGGAAGCGAAGGCGAACGCCTGGCTGCCGCCCTCAAGGTCGGCGACGCAACGCTCCAGGGCAAACCGCGTCGGGTTGTGCGAACGCCCATAGTCGAAGCCCTTGTGCACACCGGGGCTCTGCTGCAAGTAGGTGGAGTTGGCGTAAATCGGCGGCATCAACGCCCCGGTGGTTGGGTCCGGCACCTGCCCGGCATGGATCACGCGGGTGGCGAAGGCGCGGGGCGCACCGGTTTCATCATGCTGACTCATGCAAGGGATCTCCGTAAGTGATTGAGCAGGTCGACGCGGGTAATCAGGCCGTGGAAGCCCGAGGCGTCGGCAATGATTGCGATCAGGCCCCGGTCGAGCTCGGCTTGCAGTTCAGCCAGACTCGCGCCGGGAAGCAGGGTTTGCAGCTTGTCGGTCATGGCGCTGGCCACGGTCAGGCGAAAGTGCGAAGCGTCTTCCTGCATGCCGAGCAGAATGTCGGATTCATCGATCACACCGACCAGGCGCTTGCCGTCCACCAGCACCGGCAGTTGCGAGACATCCGCCAGACGCATGCGCTGGAAGGCCGTGAGCAGCGTGTCGTCCGGGCCAACGCTGATCACCCGGCCATCCTCGAAACGTCGGGCGATCAGGTCGCGCAGGTCGCCGTAGCGTTTGTATTTCAGCAGGCCCTGATCGTTCATCCACTGGTCGTTGTAGACCTTCGACAGGTAACGGGTACCGGTGTCGCAGACGAAACTGACGACCCGCTTCGGCTCGGTTTGCTCGCGGCAGTAACGCAGCGCCGCCGCCAGCAAAGTGCCGGTCGAGGAACCGCCGAGAATGCCTTCGGCGCGCAGCAGTTGGCGCGCGTGATCGAAGCTTTCTTCATCGCTGATCGAGTAGGCGTGGCGCACACTGGAGAGGTCGGTAATCGACGGAATAAAGTCTTCGCCAATGCCTTCCACCGCCCAGGAACCAGGCTTGCCGAGGGTGCCGCTGCGGCTGTATTCAGCCATCACCGAGCCCACCGGATCGGCCAGCACCATTTCCAGGTTCGGTTGCACGCGTTTAAAGAAACGGGTCAGCCCGGTCAGCGTGCCGGCCGAGCCGACACCGACGACGATGGCATCCAAATCATGCTGAGTCTGCGCCCAGATCTCCGGCGCGGTGCTGCACTCATGGGCCAGCGGGTTGGCCGGATTATTGAACTGGTCGGCAAAGAACGCGTCGGGAATTTCCTGTGCCAGCCGCGCCGCGACATCCTGGTAATACTCGGGATGACCCTTGCCGACATCCGAGCGGGTGATGTGCACTTCGGCGCCCATGGCCTTCAGGTGCAAAACCTTCTCGGTGGACATCTTGTCCGGTACCACCAACACCACCCGATAACCCTTGGCGCGGCCTACCAGCGCCAGGCCCAGACCGGTGTTGCCGGCGGTGGCCTCGACGATAGTACCGCCGGGTCGCAAGCGCCCATCGCGCTCGGCGGCGTCGATCATCGCCAGACCGATCCGGTCCTTGATCGAACCGCCGGGGTTCTGTGATTCAAGCTTGAGAAACAGCGTGCATGGCCCGGTATCAAAGCGGCTGACACGCACCAGCGGCGTATTGCCGATCAGTTCGAGCACGGCCGGGCGGGAGTTGTTTGGCATGTTGTCACCTCCTGTGAATTTACACTGGGTGGACAGCGACTGACGGCGAGTTTGCGCACGACATTCGCCTACAAGATCTCGCTACGACCATAGGCCTGGATGGCGTTAGCCGCAACTTTGTCGACATGCCCTTCATGAGTTACACCAGCCCCGAGCACGCTATGCAGAATGCCGGTCGCCTGATGAAGGCCGGCGCTGCGATGCTACTGCTGGAATGCCTGCCTAGCCCGCTGGCCGAACAGATCAGTCAAGCCGTGCGCATTCCGATCATTGGCATCGGCGCCGGACCGGGCGCACGCCCAAGTTTGTGCGTAATTTTATGTTGGGGCAGGGGAGTATTCAGTCGGCGCTGGAGGCGTATGTGGCGGCGGTGAAGGGTGGGGAATTTCCGGCGGGGGAGCATGGGTATTCGGTTTGAGGCGGCTGATGGAGGGGCAACCCTTTTGGCCCCTCCGGCTAAAGCATTTAGCTAGTTCCCGTCCGCGACCTTGCGTTCTATTGCGTCCGTTTTCTTCTTCATCTCTTCAATTTCCTGCTCTTTGGTTCTGATTGAAGAGGGCGTAAACACTTCATCTACAATTTTGGTGTCGCTATCCAGATCCTCAAGATCCCGCTCCACCACATTGACCGGTTTACCAGACGCATCGGTAGCCTGGCCGTTTGACGTTGAATCGACGTCGTTAACATCATCGTTGTTCATCGCACTTACCTCCATTGACCTAATCGTTGGATGCAGCGGTGCGGCGCGAGTTCGAGATATTTTCCGGCGGTCTTACTGGAGGTCACTGTCACTCGGTAAAACCAGCGCTCCATTCAGCCATTCCTGGTTCATCGTCTGCGCATCCCCCAGGTAATCAAGCAACCAGGCCATGGCCGGCGACAGCTTGCTCTGGTTCCACGCCACGCAGGACGGACTGGCGGCGAAGGGCCGTTGCAGGTTCAGGGCCACCAGTTCGCCTTGTTCGATGAGCGGCCGCACCAGGTGCGCCGGTGCCATGCCCACACACAAACCTTCGCGCAAGCAATCCAGGGCCGAGGCCCAGTTCGGCACCACCAGCCGACGCTGATTGTTCAGCGACCAGGTGTCGCGTTTGGGCAGGTGGCGCGAAGTGTCGTTCATACACAGCGCAGGGTAGGGGCGCAATTGATCGTCATCCAGCGCACCGTTCAACGCCGCCAATGGATGCCGGGCGCTGGCCACGCACAACCAGTCCAACAGGCCCATGTCGCGGAAGCTGTAATGGCTGGCCACCGGCACGGCACTGGTGGCGCCGATCACGATGTCGGTGCGCTCATCGGCGAGGGCGTCCCACACGCCGTTAAACACCTCGTACCCGAGCAGCAACTCCACGTCGGGAAACTGCTTATAAAAATCCAACACCAGTTGCCGGCAACGCTCTTGTTTGACGATCGCATCGACCGCCACTTTCAACTGACCGCTCCAACCGTTGGCCACTTGCTGGCACAGACGCCGGGTGTCGAGCATGGTTTTCATCACCCCGCGAGCCTGCTCGATAAAGAGCTTGCCGGCCGCAGTCAGCTCGACATCGCGATGCCGCCGCACAAACAGCGGCACCGCCAGCCATTGTTCCAGTTGGCGCACGGTGTAGCTGACCGCCGAAGGTACGCGATGCAGTTCCTGAGCCGCCGCACTGAAACTGCCGTGCCGGGCCACGGCGTCGACCACATCCAGGGAATATTCAGACCACATTCAGTTGCCTTCAAAAATATTGATAAGAGCGTCCAATTATTAACGCTTCACACGAAATACTCAGCTCCCATAATGGCACGCTGCTAACAAATTATTTGATTGAAGATTCAGTTAGGGCGTTGATGAAAAATTCTTTTGGTTTCTCGGGTTACCTGGTTGGGCTGAGCGTGCTCGGCTATCTGGGCATGGACATGTATTTACCGGCGTTCGGCGCCCTCGGCGGCGAGCTGCAATTGTCGGCCGGCGCGGTCGGGGCGAGTTTGAGCATCTTCCTCGCCGGGTTTGCCGTCGGGCAATTGTTGTGGGGGCCGCTGTCGGATCGCATCGGCCGCAAACCGGTGTTGTTGATGGGCCTGAGCCTGTTTGCGCTGGGCTGCCTGGGGATGTTCTGGGTCGAAACCGCCGCGCAACTCTGGACGTTGCGCTTTATCCAGGCCATCGGCGTGTGTTCGGCGGCAGTCAGTTGGCAAGCGCTGGTGATCGACCGCTACCCGGCGCAGCAAGCCAATCGCCTGTTCGCCGCGATCATCCCGCTGATGTCCCTGTCACCCGCACTCGCGCCACTGCTGGGCGCGCTGCTGCTCAACCACTGGGGCTGGCAGGCAATTTTTGCCGTGCTGGTCGGCATCAGCGTCGCTTTGCTGGTGCCCACCTCGCTGCTCAAAGCCACACCGAAACGCCTGACAGCCAACGGCGAACGCCCTCGCATCAGTTTCGGACAACTCCTCAAATCCACGCCATTCAGCGGCAACGTCTTGATCTACGCCGCCTGCTCGGCCAGCTTCTTCGCCTGGCTCACCGCTTCCCCCTTCATCCTCGGCGGCATGGGCTACAGCCCCAGCGACATCGGCCTGAGCTACGCACTTCCAACCGTGGGATTCCTGATCGGCGGCTTCAGTTGCCGCAGCCTGCTGCAACGGATCAGCGGCAAAACCATGCTGCCGTGGCTGATCCTCGCCTATTGCATCAGCATGGTCGGGTTGTACCTGGTGGCAACACTGACCACGCCGACCCTGACCACACTGCTGATCCCTTTCTGCCTGCTGGGCCTGGTCAACGGCGCCAGTTTCCCGATCATCGTCACGAACGCACTGATGCCATTTCCGGAAAACTCCGGCAAAGCGGCGGCTTTGCAAAACGCGCTGCAACTGGGGATGTGTTTTGGCGCCAGTTTGCTGGTGTCGTCGTGGGTTGAGCGACCACTAGAGATTGCGGTAATGGTGATGGTGGGAACGGTGCCGTTGGCGGTGTTGGGGTATTGGATTCAGCGGAGTAAGCAGGTCGAGGTAGAGCGGTTTGGACCGGTTAAAAGCTAAATCAACTTATGTCGCATCCCCCCGGAGCTGCCGAAGGCTCGGGCCGCGTTCGGACGATCTTTTGATCTTCGACGCCCAACCAAACACCAAATGACTACCGAGTTACCACAGGCATAAAAAAACCCGGCTGATAAGGCTAATGCCGGTTAGTTAAGCGATAGAGCGGGCGATGAATAACCTGTGGCGCGGGAGCTTGCTCCCGTTGGACTGCGCAGCAGTCCCCTTCATTTTGGATAGAGAGAGTGGGGCCGCTGCGCAGCCCAGCGGGAGCAAGCTCCCTCGCCACAGGTTCAGTGTCACGCTTAACTGACTGGCAAAAAGTGGACTGATTTTATTTAAGGCAAGAAAAAGCCCGGCTTGTCAGGCCGGGCTCTTGTTTGAGGACTGCTTTAGAGACATTCATTCATGCGGTGCGGTTTTGGATCAGGCGATCGGAACCACCTTCAGCAACGCGTTTTTCCAGAAGACGATCCGAACCGCCTTCGGCAACGCGACTCTGGATCAGACGATCCGAACCACCTTCAGCGACGCGTTTTTCGATCAGACGATCCGAGCCACCTTCAGCAACGCGATTCTGGATCAAACGATCAGAACCACCTTCAGCCACACGTTTTTCGATCAGACGATCCGAGCCACCTTCAGCAACACGATTCTGGATCAAACGGTCGGAACCACCTTCAGCAACGCGTTTTTCGATCAGACGATCCGAGCCACCTTCAGCAACACGATTCTGAATCAATCGATCCGAACCACCCTCAGCCACACGGCTTTCAATCAGGCGATCCGAACCACCTTCAGCGACAACTGGCTGAGTAGAGGTTGCGGCAAAAGCGTTAACTGCAAAAACCGAGAAAGCGATGCTGAGAAGGGTTTGGCGTTTCATGATCGTGTGCTCCGGGTGTTGTTAGTTGGGTATGGAGCGGATGTTACGCCGAGGATTTTTTATGAGAACTTCATTGACGTGATGGTGACTATCGACGTTGGCGATGGCTGCGCAAAGTGCGCCAACCGCCTAAGCTTGCTCAACTTGCCAGCCAAAGGATATGCAATGCTTATTGTCTTCAGCGGCCTTCCGGGTACCGGAAAAACGACGATCGCGAGAGATCTTGTGACCAGAATCGGTGCCCTGTATCTGCGGATCGATACGATTGAGCAGGCGATCCGAGAGGCTGGAGTTCTGGCACGAGACGTGGGGTGCAGCGGTTATAGGGTTGCTAACGAGCTTGCCCTGAGCAATCTTCGCTTGGGTAACGCGGTCGTTGTTGACGGTGTTAACCCGGTAGACGAAAGCCGAAAGGCGTGGAGTGAAATAGCCACGCGTGCGGGTGTTCCATTAGTGAATATCCAAGTGGTTTGCTCTGATAAACATGAGCATCGACGACGGGTAGAGACCAGGAAGATCGATATTCCAGGGCTGACTCCGCCCACTTGGCAGTCGGTATTGGATCATGATTATGAAGCGTGGGATGACGCGCCATTTGAGATAGACACCGCCATTACATCGCCGGCGGAGGCCGTGGCAACGATCACCCGGCAATTGTTATCCGAGGTATAGCGTTAGCCAAACGCAAACAAAGCAAGGTGTAATCGGCAACGCCTGAACGCGAAGTCACTGACAGAAGGTGTTCCTCCCTGGAAGTCACTCCCCGTGATACCGCTCGGCTGTGTCAGCACTTCAAGCAGAGGACAGCACTGATGACGTTTTGCACCTTGATACTGGATGCGCCTGGCCCACCGTTGCTCTTTGAGGAAATCGACCGATTCCTTGAGTACGATCTGGCAATTACCCTGAACCTTCACTACTTCGCCGACCCGGACAGCATCATCGGCCACTACGGTGATCGTCTGCGCTATGCCCACATCAACTGCCACGATAAACCGGCATTGATTGCCGCCATCCAGCAAAACGGCGGCTACAGCGTATTGAAGACCCGATTGAACATCCCACTCGATGACGAACTGATACAGGCCGCCGCGTCGCGCACCCTGGCCAATCCTTTACGCGCAATCGCGCAGGCGGGAGTAGGGGTCAACCACATCGATCTGCAAGCGGCCAAGCGATGGGGTGTTGCGGTGCTCAATACCCCCGGTTCCAACGCTGTGGCTGTCGCCGAATATGTCCTGGCCCAAACACTGTTTTTGTCCCGAGACCTCAATCAATACAACACCGAAACCCACAGCGGCCATTGGTCAAAAGGCAGCCTGCCACCCACTGCGCAAATTGCCGAGCTGACCCTGGGATTGGTAGGCACCGGTTGTATTGCCCAAACCGTGGCGCGCAAGGCCCAGGCACTGGGCATGAAAGTGATTGCCACCGGGTCCGAGCGTTTCACCGAGCAACGTGCTCGCGACCTTGGCCTGGACCGGCGGGCAACCCTGGAGCAACTATTGGACGAGGCTGACGTGGTGTCCATTCACACCCCGTTAACTCCGCAGACCCGGGGCCTATTCGGCAGCGCCGCTTTTGCCCGAATGCGGCCCGGCTCGATCCTGATCAACACCGCCCGAGGCGGCATCATCGACGAGGATCAACTGGCGAGTTACATGACCCGGTTTCCGGGACACCTCAAAGCCGTTGCCATCGATACGTTCGCCCGGGAAAAAGATCAGTTCAACTCGCCCTTGGTGGGTATTGCCAACGCAATACTGACGCCCCATATCGCCGGCAACACACGTGCTGCGATTAGTCAGGCATCGAGGCAAATCGTCGACAAGATCCAGGCCTTCGGCAGTGGCGATATCGTGCAGGACTAATCCCTCGATATCTCAACCCTCTTGCG
Source organism: Pseudomonas sp. ASL4 (assembly GCF_056680395.1). Taxonomy (NCBI): domain Bacteria; kingdom Pseudomonadati; phylum Pseudomonadota; class Gammaproteobacteria; order Pseudomonadales; family Pseudomonadaceae; genus Pseudomonas; species Pseudomonas sp. ASL4. Next base: position 3,614,093 of record NZ_CM155280.1, read on the forward strand.
GCCAACGATCTTCAATTTCAAACCAAGACGCTTTCGACGATACACAGGTGTGCCTCTGATTTACCGCGTGGAACGGCGTATCGAGCGTACCGATAGCAATCGAAATCCAATCCGGAAACGGGCCATTGGAATCAGACCAGAACAACGAAGTGCCGCAATTCGAGCAGAACTGCCGGGTGACGCCGGCCGACGATTGATAGCGCCTGAGCGCATCTACGCGGCTCGCGATGGAAACGGCTGAGCGGGGAGCGCTGGCATACGTCGCGAACGCGGCGCCATGGGCCTTTCGGCATTTGACGCAATGGCAGTGCGACACGGCTTTCAGTTGAACCGAAACCTCATACGTCACGGCGCCGCAGAGGCAACTTCCTTGATGAAATTCATCCATGTTCATCGGTTACTCAAATAAAAAGGCAGGGGAGAGGCAAGACCCGCAATGCTACGACGATCACGGACACAAAAAAACGGGCGCCCTCAAGGCGCCCGTTTTCATTTACCCCTTAACCTGCGCCCGCAAGCGCCGGCCGATCACATCCATCAAATCACAACCGTCGCGCAACGGAATGACCAACAGCTTGGAAAAGTCCGCCAGCACCACCGTGTCGCAACCGAGCTCGGCGCGGTAGGCGATGTTCTCCAGCACCTGCGTGACGGAACGGATGCGGTAGTCGGCCATGGCTTGCAGGACGTCGAGTGGAGCTTGGGTGTCGATGACTAGGGAGGGCGGGATCAGGTCGATTCCGGTTAGGGGCATGTATCTTTCCATAGGGTGAAACTCCGAATCAGATTAAAGGGACTGATCCGATCAGCAGGTCGCCAAACCTGGTCGCTTTTTGGGGGACGGGGTGACTATAGGTTTTTTCTTCTCGCGGAAGATAGGGGCAGTTTCCGAGGTTGCTGTAGGACTGATATTGAAAAGAGGTAAGGTGCTGAAGGGTATTTAGACCAAAATATGCAGGGTCGTAAGTTCGCTTTCGACCCAAAGCTGCCTTTTGCGAAAGGCACCTATCGGCCAATAGCAGCCGCTCGAACTTGTTTCACCATGCTGTCGAACGGATTATTTTTCCTCTCTACGCCAGACTGTTGCGGCCAAATCCATCCCCACTGTATCTGCTTCTGCCTAACTACTACCGGTTAGCATTACTCCTCATCCAAGGAAGTATTGCTCTATGCCGGACGCCACTAACCTCTACCTATTTATTGCCGCCGCCTTGATGTTGCTGATCGTGCCTGGCCCTAACATGGCTATCGTCAGCAGCCATGCAGTTGCCCACGGCTGGCGCGCCGGCCTCGCCGCAGCACTAGGAGTAACCCTGGCCGATGTGCTGATGACCGTCATGGTTAGCGCAGGTCTCGGTGCGCTGGTGATGAGTTGGGCGCCGGCGTTTGACTTGCTACGGTGGGCTGGGGCTTGTTATCTGATGTGGCTGGCCTGGCAGGCATTGAAGACTCCTCCTGCGGACACTGATACTCAAGCTACACAGGCTTCGTTTCGGAAGATCCTTGCCCGAGCCACGCTCAACAGTCTGTTAAACCCTAAGGCGCTGTTGTTCTTCATGGTATTCCTGCCGCAGTTCGTCAGCGTAGGTGCCAGCAGCGTCACCTCGCAATTGATGTTCTTAGGTTTGTTGCTTGCGCTGATCGCATTGATCTTCCATTCCCTGCTCGGATTTTGCGCCGGACGGCTGCATGGGCGCCTCAGCAAAGGCATGATATCTAAACGCCTTGGTGCTTATGGCTTCGCTGCGGTAATGACAGCTCTGGCGGCACGTTTACTGCTGCTCAACCGGCCGCTTTAAAGGGCCGAGTCACACCGATTTGGCAAAATATTTTCCTTGCCTATCCGCACCGTCGAATACCGTGACCTAGACGAGATGTCCACTATGGGTCGAAAACGACCACTCACGAATGACTGCTTATGGCCGAAACCAGACATTCCTAAAGCTAACCAAATCTTCGAAAATCTGAACGCATTGTCCCGACCTCCCTAGCGTAGAATTCCCCAAGCGCCAGCCCAACCCGAGACGGAGCCTCAATGCAAACCCCCACTCAACCCAACCCCCTATGGAAAACCTACCTCCTTTTCCTGGCCCCCATGGTCCTCTCCAACTTCCTCCAATCCATGTCGGGCACGATCAACAGCATCTACATCGGCCAAATGCTCGGCACCCAGGCCTTGGCGGCTGTCTCGGGTATGTTCCCAATCGTCTTCTTCTTCATCGCCCTGGTCATCGGCCTCGGCGCGGGCGCGGGGGTGCTCATTGGCCAAGCCTGGGGCGCTCGCGAGCCGCACATGGTGAAAGCCATTGCCGCCACAACCTTGCTGTTAGGCGCAATGATCGGTCTGGTCGCAGCGGTGGTGGGCAGTGTGTTCGCAAGGCCTGCCTTACAAGGCCTGGGCACTCCGGCCGACGTACTGGACGACGCGGTGTCCTACGCCCACGTGATGATGTGGATCATGCCGTCGCTGCTGGTCTACGTGCTGTTCACCCAGCTCCTGCGCGGGGTGAGCGATACCGTTTCGCCATTGATCGCGTTGGTGGTGTCGACGTGTATCGGTCTGGCGCTGACGCCCGCGTTAATAAAGGGCTGGTTGGGCTTTGCGCCGATGGGAATCCAGAGCGCAGCGTTCGCGGGGTTGGCGGGCAACTTGTCGGCGATGGGGTGGTTGGCGTGGCGGTTGATTCGTAAGGGGCATCCGTTGGCGCCGGATCGGGAGATGTTTGCGGCGATGCGGTTGGACTCGGCGATTCTGGGCAAGGTGTTGCGTATCGGGTTGCCGACGGGGTTGCAGATGGTGGTGTTGTCGGCGTCGGAGTTGGTGATTCTGGCGTTGGTGAATCAGCACGGTTCGCAGGCGACGGCGGCGTATGGGGCGGTGACGCAGATTGTGAATTATGTGCAGTTTCCGGCGTTGTCGATTGCGATTACTGCGTCGATTCTTGGGGCGCAGGCGATTGGGGCGGGGCGGTTGGAGCGGATTACGCCGATTTTGCGCACGGGGATTTTGATTAACGTGTGTTTGACCGGTGGGTTGGTGTTGCTGGGGTATTTGTTGTCGCACTGGTTGTTGGGGTTGTTCCTGACGGAGGACTCCACTCGGGCGATGGCTGAGCATTTGTTGCACATCATGTTGTGGAGTCTGTTGGTGTTTGGCTTCCAGGCGATTATCGGCGGGATCATGCGCGCCAGCGGTACGGTGTTGGTGCCGATGCTGATTTCGATTGTGTGCGTGGTGGGTGTGCAGTTGCCGGTGGCGTATCTGCTGGATGCGCGGTTTGGGTTGCAGGGTGTGTGGATGGCGTTTCCGGTGGCGTATTTGGGGATGCTGGCGTTGCAGACGATTTACTACAAGTTCGTTTGGCAGCATCAGAAGATTGAGCGGTTGGTGTAAGGGGCTGCGATCTTTTGATCTTAACCATGTGCAATCGGCAGAGTTTTCAAACCATTGGGAGTTTGAATATGCGCCAACAGATAGGGCTTTGAACCTGCTCCCAAAGCATGAAGACGAACCGCCCCGGAAAAGTTGATCGCCGTCAGCAACGCCTGGACTTTCTCCGGATCAGGATCAAACACATCCAGCGCCACCAGCGAACACCCTTGATCAACCATAGTGCTCGCAGGATGGGGTGTTTGCTCCCATTGAATCAGCGTCGGCGCTGATCCGTTCAGCGGCAGGCTTCCGTCGGTGGGAATGGTGATCTGCCAGGACAACGTGCCTCGGGTCATGGGCTCGGCCTCACCGACGATGGCGCGGCAGGCCTCGCTCATGCCGTGGATGTCGTCAGTGCGTGCCACCCACGTCGCCAAACGTGGCGGCGTATCAACCACCAAGTGGTCCATGCCGAACCAACGCGGCCGGCCCGGGTGTTTGGCGGACGGGTCGATGGCAATCACTTCCAGGTAAGTCTCCGGGCCCAGGCGCAGTAGCCGGTTGTGGGTGCCCATGCGAGGATGTGCGCCCCCGGGTTGAAGCTCGACGCCCAGCACGCTGGTCACGAAGGCGCAGCCGGTGTCGAGGTCGGGGGCGACGATGGCGAGGTGATCGAGGGTGCTTTTCATGGGTTGGCGCCTTCAATTTAAAACAACAGGGAAGAACCGTTCGATGCCTGGTGCAGTGTTTGTCAGTAGAACCATTTTATTCGGCGACTGCGACCCCGCAGGCGTGGTGTATACGCCGCGATTTTCATATTTTGCCGTTGAAGCCATTTATGCCGCGCTGGACCGCTGGTTGGGGGCGCCCGGCCTTAGGACGCTGATGAGTTTTGATGTACTGCCGCCGGTGCGCGCCATGTCGGTGGAGATGCTCAGGCCTTTGACCTGGGATGATGAGCTGAGCATCAAGGTCAGTGTGGCAAAGTTAGGCGTTCACTCCTTCACTTTTTTGGTCGAGGGTTATGTCCATGACGAGACGTTAGCGTTTACCGCCAATGTCACGCATGTCTGCATCTCGCCTGACACCAAAGAGGTCGTTGCCATACCGGAGCGACTGAGAGTGCTGCTTTCTTAAGTGGCGATTGGTGTCGTTCGGGGTCGCGACTGGCGATGTAGAAAGGGGCCGGCGTTTACACGTCGGCCCCTTTTTATATCTAGCAACCGTTGATCAATTTGCAAGTACTTCCGGCGACACCACCCAAACGCTGCAAGGCATTTTGTACAGCAGGTGTTCCACGGTGCTGCCCACCAATCGACTCACGCCGTGATGGCCGACCCGGCCCATGACGATCACGTCGACGCTATAGGCATCGGCATAACTGGCCAGGACCTTGGCCGGGTTACCCATGACCATGTGGCGCTGCTCCGGCGGGATGCCGTTGCGCTCTGCCAGTTCGTTGAAGGCCTCGCCCTGGGCTTCGAACAGGGACGTGGCGTTGCCTGAGGAAAAGAACGCCGAGGCATTGTTGAAGCCGAACTCATCGGAGCTGATCGAGGACAGATCGTAGGCGTAGAGCACGTCGACCTGGGCGTTGCACGCTGTTGCCAATTTCACCGCCTCGCGCAGGATCCGGTCGTTGAAGCCTTTGTATTGGCCATCACGATGGAAGGGATCGACCGCCGCGACGATCCTTCGCGGCAAGGCGTGTTGCACATGACTGACAAAATGCAGGGGCACCGGGCATTCGCGCAGCAGGTGAATATCCAGTGGGGTGAACATCAGTCGCGATAGCAGCGATTCGTGCTCCAGTGCCTTGATCAGCAAGGCCATTGGCTGCTCTTTGAGGTGAACCAGGATTTCCTGCAAAGGCCTTTCGACCCAGACCACTTCGGTGGTGACGGTCACGCCGATTTTGCGCAACGGCCGGGCTTGTTCTTCCAGCCACTGGCGATGGCGCTCGACATACCCCAGGCGCATCTGTTCCAGCGCCTGTTCGTTGACCATGCTGGCGGTCGCCAAGCCTTCCAGGTAATCGAAAGCCACAATGTGCAACGCGGCGCCTTCGGCCTTGGCCAGTGCGGCGGCCCGGTCGAACGCGGGGCTGTTTTGCATCAGGGGCGAGGCGACCAGCATGAAACGGGGTTGCTCAGACATGGAAATCTCCCTTGGGTCATCACACAGACGCTGGCCCGACATGGCCGCGAAAGGCTGTTGGCGACATCTGATAGCGATGCTGGCGCGGAATGGCGTTTCAGGCTTGATCTGTATCAAACAGGCGCGTGACGGCAGGGGGCGCCAGACGTGTGGTCGGCTGGGTGCCGCTGATTTTCTGCGCCGATTTGCGCTATTGCTGAGGTTGGCGATGTGGGCCGGCACCTCGCTGTATTGAGGCCCTACACCGTCAGCCTATGCTCAGGCGGAGGGGCCGGTAATCAGGCTGAAACAGCAGGCGTTGCCACCGGTTCTTTTAGCCTGATACATCGCGCTGTCGGCCTGCCCGAGCAGGTCTTCCACACTGGCGCCATTGGCGGGAAGCAGGCTGATACCGACGCTGATGTGCGCGTCTATGCGGTGAGCGTCAATCACAAAGGGTTGATTGATCGCGGCGACCAGTTTGTTGCCCAAGGCCTCCACCTGGTCGGGTTGATCCATACAGGTAATCAGAATCGCGAACTCGTCTCCGCTCAAGCGCGAGACCACGTCAGACCGGCGCACGGACTGGCCCAGGCGTTCGGCCACGGCGATCAGCAGTTTGTCGCCACAGGCGTGCCCCAGCGTGTCGTTGACGGATTTGAAATGGTCCAGGTCGATAAACATCAATGCCAATGATTGCTGGTGTTTGGTGGCGTTGTTGATCGCCTGTTTGAGCAGGCTCAAGAACAGACTGCGGTTAGGCAACCCGGTCAGGGCGTCATGGAACGCCAGCTGCTGCATGGCGGCTCGCTCTTCATCCATGATCCTGAAGTTGTGCAGGATGGCGATGAAATGCGTCACCACGCCATGATGGTCGAGCACCGGGGTGATGACCTGATTGATGGTGCAGCTCCCTCCATCCTTGCGCCGCTCGACCATTTCTCCCTGCCAGGTCAGGCCCGCCAGGATCGTCATCCACAGATCTCGATAGAAGGTTGTACTTTGTCTTCCTGAAGAAAGCAGGTGCGGGGTTTTGCCGACCAGTTCCGGCTTGGAATAGCCGCTCAAGAGGCAGAACGCTTTATTGATCCAGACGATGCAACCCGTCCGCTCTGTGATCAATACCGGATTAGTCGCAGCGTCCAATGCCCTTACCAATACTTGCTGGTCATTTTCGATCATTGCACCCTCCGATACTGCCAGTGACACGGGACACTTTGATTCAGGCTAGGGGAAGGCGCAGGAGATTTGTTGATCAAAATCAACTTTAGCGTGCGCCAAGAAGATCAAAAAGGGACGCCGTACCTGATAAAGATCAAGTCGCCTCAGGCCGGAACGCTCAATCTGGAGGCCTATTCACTGCTTTGAGATGGCCGCGTGCCGAGGTACCCATGTCGCAGACTCAGCGTTTACTGTTAATCGCTCCCCCAGCCATGACCCGCACTCCGGCGTTCGACCGAGCCGCGGCATTGGCGCTCACGATGCAATTGCCGTTGCACATCGTGGCATTCGATTATTTGCAGGCTCTGGTGGTGGCCGGTCTGTTCGCCCCCGAACAAATCAACCTGGCCCGGGAAGGCTATTTGCAAACCCACCGGCAATGGCTCGCGGCGCAAGCCGGGTTGATAAGCCGACACGGGGTTGAGGTCACCAGCGAGGTGGTGTGGGTGCAGCATCCTTATGAAGAGATCCTGCATTTCGTCAACGAGATGTCGCTGGCGCTGATCATCAAGGACGCTCAGGAAGAATTCGCGTTGAAACGGGTGTTTTTTACGCCGCTGGACTGGCAGTTGCTGCGCGATTGTCCGGTGCCGGTGCATTTGGTGACGAATGCCGTTAACCCTCGGCCGCGCCATGTGTTGGCGATTGTCGATGTGCTGCGCAGCGAAGAGCAGGACACGGTCTTCAACGATCAGATTGTCGACGCTGCAGTGAAACTGGCCGAAGAATGTGTTGCCACGCTCGAACTGGTGCATGTGTATGACTGGACGGCGGTGTATGCCCAGGACATGGGCATTGGCGCATTGCCGCTGGCCACCGGGATTTATGAAGCGTTAGGTGTTGTGCAACGCGAGACGTTTGCCGCGCTGGCCGAACGGCATGGCGTACCGCCGGATCGTCGCCACTTTATCGAGGGCACGCCGCTGTTGGGTATCTGTGATTTTGCGACTGAGCACCGGATTGACGTGATTGTCATGGGGACCGTACAACACAGCGGGTTGAACAAACTGCTGGGGACCACGGCCGAGCAGCTCTTGCATCGGGCGCCGTGCAGTGTGCTGGCGATCAAACCGGGCCAGACACTGCAATCCTGAATAGAAGGTGCAGCCCCCCGCGACGAACCGTTGGCCGGTACGTCGCGGGGTTACTCTTTACAGGTCAAGCCGATGGATGACCTGACAGCTGTCATCGGGATCGTTGTGCGTTTCAAAACCCAAGGCTTTGGCCAGGTCGCGCATTCGGGTATTGCTGGAGGCGTCCACCGAATACATCTGGCTGAAACCGTTGTGGCGAGCAGATTTGATCAGATGCTCCATCAGCGCGGTCCCCAGCCCCAGATGCGTCCATTCATCGGCGACGGTCACGGCGCTTTCACATACATGTTCACCGGAGGCGGCATAGCGGGCGATGCCAATCTCGATCAACTGACCGTTTTCATGGACCAGCGCGATGTAAGCCGTGCGCTGTTTGTTATCGGTGTCCATCAATTGGTTGAGCATGGCGGTGCCGGGTTCGTTGACCTGCGCGAGAAAACGCATGTGCCGGGACTCGGGAGACAGGCGCTTGATGAAGGCGTATTCACGGTCGCGGTCTTTTTCCTCCAGGGGCCGAATCAACACATGGCGGCCGTCCTTGAGCGCTTCGATCCAGTATTTACCCGTGACGGCGGCATAGGCTGCGGCGGCCCGATCATTGTGGTCTTTGACGGTGAGCATGGGGTGATCCTCCATCCGGTTTGAAAGGTTGGCGCGTGGTGATGAACCACTCGGCTCATTTCTTTCTACGCCGTTGGCGGCGCTTCAACCTGATCTGGATCAGACGGCGCGCATGACGATTGTCTGGGCATGGGGTGTTAGCGCAGGGGGCGATGACAGCCCACGACCAGTTGCTTGAGGCCTTCCATGTCCTGGATGTTGACGTTACGGCCCGCGATCTCGACCAGCCCCCGGTCCCGCAGATGTGCAATGCCCCGGCAGATGGTTTCCAGGCGCAGCCCCAGGTAGGAGCCGATTTCCTCGCGGCGCATTTTCAGCACGAAGTCCTTGGATGAGTAACCGCGCATATTCAAACGCTGCGACAGGTTCAACAAAAAGGCTGCCAGGCGCTCATCGGAGTTCATGTTGCCCAGCATCATCAGCATGTCGTGATCGCGGACGATTTCCCGGCTCAGTATTTTGTTCAGGTTGTGCTGCAGTGATGGCAACTCCTGAGCGAGTTTCTCCAGATGCGCAAAGTGGATCGGGCAAACTTCGCTATCCTCCAGGGCAAAGGCATTGCAGGCATGCAGATCGGTACTGATAGCGTCCAGTCCGAGTATTTCGCCGGGCATCTGGAACCCGGTGACCTGCTCGCGACCATCGACCGAGAGCACGCAGGTCTTGAATGAGCCGATACGCACCGCGTACAGCGAGCGCAACGGATCGCCGGCGCGGTACAAGGCTGTGCCTTTTTTCACCTTGAAACGTTGCACGATCAGCGTGTCCAGACGCTCGACCTCCGGGCCGGTAAGGCCAATTGGAAGGCACAACTCCAAAACACTGCAGGTGGAACACGCGGCCTTGAGGTAGTGAATTTGAAGTGGTCGGGTTTCCGGCATGAGAAATGACGCCCGTTGGAAGTGTACCAAGCATAGGTGGCAGGCCATTGCCTGCGCATTTCATTCGGGCATTTGCCGGAGTAATAGACGAACGGGGAAAGGGGGTTATTTGTGCTTCCAGTATTTCTGCATTTCAAGAAACAGAAAGGAGGCCGTCCAACTGATCAGTACCAGACCGGTCAGGGCCTGCAAACCGGTCAGGTATTTGAGTTTGCCCACGGGTGAAATATCGCCGAAACCGATGGTTGTGTACGTGGTGAAGGAAAAGTACACGCAGTCCATGAATGAGCCATCGAAGCTGCCAATCAGGGTTCCCCATTCGCCGGAGCGCGCCATCAGGTAATAGACCAGCGCAAAGCACCAGACTTCTGTCGCGTGGGCCAGCAGGGCACCGAAGACGCCGACGACTATCCTGAAGCGACTCCAAAGCCTGAGCCGGGGCAGCCAGTCGTTCAGGCGCGACAGGCATTCGTAATGGATCACGACGACGATGATGACCACCAGCGTATTGATCAGCGTGACTGCCAGCATGGCCAACCTCCAGTGAAAGGGGGCGAGTGCCAGTCCGCGCCAAGGGGGCGAACAGGCAGCCCATTTAACCTCCGGGGAGATCGCAGGTTCCCCGGATGAACGGCTCAAGCCAGTCAGTATTTATCTACGCCTGAGCGACGCAAAAGCATTGAGTTATATCAACAATGCCGCTGTGAACCTGCGGCCGTTCGTGCGGCGATCGAAAGCCCTCATTTGTTGACAAAGATCAGAGCCCTCAATGGATATCGCCAGATACTGGAACTCGGACAGGACGCCGGGCTTGCATCCGGGCAGGTAAAGCGGTCCCAGGACGAGGTATGTGATGGTCAAACTCAAACGTATCCTATTGATTGCTCCCACCGAAATGACCCGTACTCCGGCGTTTGATCGAGCGCTGGCCCTGGCCAAAGCAACCGGTGCGTTGCTGCACATTGTGGCCTTCGATTATGTCCAGGCGCTGGCGGTGGCCGGCCTGTTTGACCACGACGCCATGGCCCAGGCACGGGAGGGCTATTTGCAGGTGCATTGGCACTGGCTGGAGCAGCAAGCCCGATTTCAACGGTGCGCGGGGTTGCAGGTGACTACGGAGGTGGTCTGGGCCAAATCAAGCCCGGCGCACGTGCTGGCGTATGTGAATGACTGGCGACCCGACCTGGTAATCAAGGACTCCCACCATGTACCGGCCCTCGACCGTGCTTTCCACCGTCCGCTGGACTGGCTGCTGCTGCGCGACTGTCCGTCTACCTTGCATCTGGTCACCGATACCAAAAATCCAAAGCCGTTGAAGATTCTCGCCGCCATCGATCTGTCCCATCTGGAGGAACTGACCCAAGGGCTCAATGACCGGATTCTCAACCTGGCTTCGACGTTGGCGACCTTATGTGGCTCGGCCTTACACGTGCTGAACGTTAGCAACTGGTCGGTAGTGGGCGAAGCGGCGATGAGTGTGCCGACACTGAGCCTGAATGCGAGTTTGAGAGACGCGGTCAACGATGCCCAGGAAGAGGCTTTTGATGTGCTTGCCGAACGCTATGGCATCGAGAAAAAGCGCCGACACTTACTGACCGGGATTCCCCACAAGGTGATCGGACATTTCGCCCAACAGCATGCCTTCGACATGGTGGTGCTGGGCGCGCACGCTCAACATGGGATCGACCGGTTCATCGGCACCACCGCCGAGAGCGTGTTGAACCGCGCGCCGTGCGGTTTGATGATCGTCAAGCCATTGCCCTGACTCGACTGAAAAGATAATACGAAGCTGCGGAGGGATGCTGTTTGTTTTTCGCCAGGCTCTACCTCGGGTTGGCTCGCTGATTCGCCTGGGTAAGCCGCTCAGTATTGAAGTCGAGCGGCAGCCCCCCGCGACCGCCTATCCCCTTGTTCGCTTGTCTATCTGTTTTCTGATGTGGATCAGGTTCCCCGCCAGACCAACTCCTATTTTGAATTGCGCATTGTAAATGGCCTACCGCTAGCTAGGCTCCAGCCAGGGGGTGCCACTGGCCGGCCTCTTTTCAGGGGAATTGAAATGTACGTAAAGGACAACGAAGAGTGTGGGGCGAAGGCGGTGGCTGGGTCATTTCATTTTTGGCCGTTTGGGCGAACGGGGATACTGCTGGGGTTGTTGTTTCTGGTGTTCTGTCAGTCGGCCCAGGCGTTGCCTTCCTTCGCACGTCAAACAGGGCAAAGCTGTGTTGCCTGTCATGCGGGTGGGCAGTTTCCTGAACTGACCCCTTATGGGCGCCTTTTCAAGTTGACGGGGTATACGAACGGCGTACAAACCAATCCCCTGGCCGCCATGATCGTCGGCGACTACACCGGCACGCGTAACAACAGCGACGGTGCGGGCGGCTCGATTTCACCCAAAGACAAGCAAATGCTCATTGATTACTCAAGCGTGTTTTTGGGCGGGAAGATCACTGATGTCATCGGTGGCTTTGCCCAATTCACTTACAGTTCTTATGACCACCAGGATGCCTCGGGAAACTGGGTAAGCCATCTGGGTTCGGACAACTTTGATCTGCGTTATGCCGACCGCAAGGTTGATACCTCACGTGATGTCATCTGGGGTGTCACGTTGAACAACAACCCCACGGTTCAGGATGTCTGGAACAGCACGCCTGCCTGGGGCTACCCCTATGTCAGTTCAACGTTGGGCGCATTTGGCGGCGCCCCTGCCTCGACACTGATTGAAGGCGGATTGGCACAACAGGTGGCGGGGATCGGTGCCTATGTTTATTTGAACAAATCGCTCTATTTGGAGCTGACCTCCTACCAGACAGCCAAAGACACGTGGTCGTTTCTAAGTCTGGGCAACAAGAAGGGCGACACCTACCATCCGTTGACTTACATGGATGGCTCAAGCCCTTACGCACGGCTGGCTTATACCTATGAGTGGGGCGCCCAAAACGTGATGGTGGGGGCCTTTGCAATGAATGCCAAAATCCTTCCCATGGATGACTCCAACAATCCGGTCTACGGCCAGGGCAGCACCGAGTACCGGGACACAGGCTTTGATGCCCAGTACCAGTACCTTCTTGATCCACATGCGTTCACTGCACAGATACGCTATGTGAAAGAAGAGATCAGAGACCACACCCAGACACTCTACGACGGCCCCGCGTCCCTGCGATCATTCAAAGTGAAAGGCAGTTATGTGTACCTTGCCAAGTATGGTGCGAGCCTGGCCTATAGCAATGTCAATGGCAGCTCGGATGCAACGGCGTATGCGGACAGTGCCAACTTTTCACCCGATACGCAGATGTGGACGCCCGAAGTTTTCTGGTTGCCGATGCAGAACCTGAGGGTCGGACTGCAATACAACTATTTCACCCGCTATCTGGGCGCATCCAACAACTATGACGGCAACGGCCGTAATGCCAGCGACAACGACACCACTTATCTTTATATGTGGTACGCGTTTTGATCAGTTGAACGCAGGGGCGTAGACCATGGACGCAATGGACATGAAGAGTACTTTCAAACCGTCACATCTTATTCTTGCCCTCTGCGTAACCGCGTTCATGGGCTGTACGAGTACGAACGAAGAAACATCGCCCATGGCGGGTATCGCCATGGCGGATAAAGTTTGTTCCATGTGCCATGGGCTGACAGGGGAGTCCATCTCACCGATGTTTCCCAAGTTGGCCGGTCAGCAAAAAGACTACCTGAAGTTGCAACTGACTGACTTCAAGGGCCATCAGCGCAGCGACAAGGCCGGGACTCAGTACATGTGGGGCTTCACCCATTTGACCGAGACCCAGATCGCCGAATTGGCAGATTATTTTTCAAGCCAGAGCCCCATGAAGGCTGACGCCGATACGCCTGATGCGCGCGGTGAACTGATTTTTCGCACGGGGTTGCCGGAATCGGGCGTCGTTCCGTGCAGTTCCTGCCACGGTGCGGAGGGCCAGGGCAATGGGCAGTTTCCGCGCCTGGCGGGTCAACATGCCTACTACATGATTCGCCAGATCAAGGTTTTCCAGGAGACCGAGCAGCGCCCCCGTGGCGCGATCATGAAGCAGGTCACTCATTCACTGTCTGATGCCGACGCTGAATCTGTTGCTCATTACATTGCGACACTGGGGGAAAAAAAATAATGGCTGTTGCGGCACCTGTGACGCGTCTGAGGAGACGTTGTGTGACCTGAAAGTGCACGTAATTGAGCCCCTCGCGTTACCCGTGCGGCGGAGCGGGCCAAAGTCGTTCGCGCCACGGTCATCGGTTTCGTCATCACACCGTTGCTGCTGATTGCGGTGTCTTTGCGGAAAAGACCTTCGCCCTTTGTGTTTTTGGAGCATGGCCGCGATCTAAACCACCGCCCCGAACAGCGATCCCACCAGCGCCGTGATGCCCATGGCCAGCACGCCCCACAGCGTCACGCGCCAGGCGCCGGTCAAGATGTTGGCCCCCCCGGCCCTGGCCGCGACGGCCCCCAGGCTGGCGAGAAAGACCAATGACATAGCGCAAATCCACGGCACAACGCTGTGCGCCGGGGCGATGAAAATCACCGCCAGCGGCAAGGCGGCGCCGACCACGAAACTGGCGGCCGAGGCGAGGGCGGCCTGCAGCGGTTTGGCCGTGAGTACTGCGCTGATGCCCAGTTCGTCCCGGGCGTGAGAACCCAGGGCGTCATGGGCCATCAATTGGTCGGCCACCTGATGCGCCAGTTCGGCTGATACGCCGCGATGCATGTAAATATTGGCCAGCTCAATGTGTTCCGCTTTCGGGTTGCTGGCCAGTTCGGCCCGTTCCCGGGACAGGTCTGCCCGTTCGGTATCCGCCTGAGAGTGCACGGAGACGTATTCACCCGCCGCCATGGACATGGCGCCCGCCACCAGCCCGGCCATACCGGTCACCAGCAACGTTGAGTGAGTGGCGTTGGCCGCGGCGACGCCGATCAACAGGCTGGCAGTGGAGACGATCCCGTCGTTGGCCCCCAGGACGGCGGCGCGCAGCCAGCCGATACGATCGCTGCGATGAGACTCGGTGTGCCTGTGCATGAATTTCATTGTTTAGCGGGACTCACTGTCATGGGGCGGTTCATATCGGACGGGTTTCAATTTGCGCCTGCAACTGGCCGCCGACAATGGATATTTCCTTGAACTGTTCACCGTCGCGCAGCACGAACAACGCGTCCATCCCGCGTTCCTGCGCCAAGCGTGGGCCTTCGATTTCACCCAGCACCATCAGCGCCGTGGCCCAGGCGTCGGCGAGCATGCACGAAGCCGCCACCACGGTGACAGCCGCGAGCGGGTTGCACAGCGGCGCACCCGTTACAGGGTTCATGGTGTGGGCGTAGGACTGCCCACTTACATCCACCCAATGTCGGTAGTCCCCGGATGTGGCGATGGCGGCGTCGCCAAGCTCCATTACCCCCATCACTTCACGTACGCCACGGTGGGGTTTTTCAATGGCCACGACCCAGGGTTGAGCACCAGCCTTGACGCCTCTGGCGCGCATCTCGCCGTCGATGCCGACCAGATAACGAGTGATACCAAAACCTTCCAGGCAACGGGCCAGTTCATCGACACCGAAACCCTTGGCGATGCCATTCAAATCGAGGTTCAGCGGCGCACGTTTACGCACTTGATTGCGTTGCGGGTCAACCACCAGGGCGGCGCTGGCGGACAGTCGCGCTCGCGGCGGCGCCGTCCCGAGGGTTTGCTCTGTGATGGATTGTTCGCCGGGACCGAAGCCCCAGGCGTCCACCAGATCACCGACAGCGATGTCGAAGGCGCCGGCGGATTGCTGACTGACCCGCAGCGCGGCAGACAGCACCGTGGTCAGCTCCTTGGGTACCGACAGCCATTCCTGCTCGGGGGCGGCGTTGAGGCGGTTGAGGTCGGAATCGGGTCTCCAGGTGGACATTTGCTGGTCCACCCGGCCCACGGCGCGTGCCAGGGCCTGGCCGATCTCGTCGGTATCGATTCCGGCCGCCGCATAGAACAGGGCGGTGTAGCGCGTGCCCATGGTCTCGCCGTTCAGGCTGTAGCGTTGCACCTCAGTAGACATCTTCACGGTAGCGTCCTTGTGCCTTGAGGGTCAGCACACTCAGGTTGAGCGGTGCCAACACTTCATCCAGGGCCAGCATCACGCCTTTTGCCATTTCGCGACTGCCACACACCAACACCTGAGCGCCTTTTTCAATCAACCGGCGCAAAGCCAGGGCATCGCTGATCAGCCGGTCTTGCACGTAACTGCGGTCTTGAACCTGGGAAAAAGCGGCGCGCAATTCAGTTAGGCGTCGGTCTGCCAGATAACGGTTGAGCTCCGGTTCGTAGAGAAAGTCCGAGGCCGGGTTGCGTCCGCCCCAATACAAGTGCATCGGGTGTCGGGCCTTGTTGTTGCGGATAAAACCGGCCAGGGGACCAATGCCGGTGCCAGCGCCGATCAGGATCACCGGGTGCGCACCCGACGCTGGACGGAATTGCGGGTTGGGCTGGATGAACGCTTCAATCGACGCGCCGATCTCTAGGCCATGCAGGTACTCCGAACACAGGCCGCCTTCGTGTTTGCGTACGCAGATTTCCAGCACGCCGTCTTCTGAGCGGCTGGCCAGCGAGTAAAAACGCGGGACCGGGTTATCCGGAGGAAAAATCCCGACCAGGTCACCGGCCTGAAAGCTCGGCAGCTCGCCCGGTGCCTTGAAGCGCAGGACGTGGGTCGGAGCATTCACTTCTTCGCCGTAGACGATGCATTCGGTCAACTCCAATTGATGGGTGCACGGTTGCTCCGGTGTGTGGACCAGGGTCAAGTCATGCCCCAGTGCTTCGGCCAACGCGTGGCCCCAGCGCGAAAATTCCTGGGAGGACTGGCGGTTGACGGTTTCCAGCCCCAGCAATGGCGAGCCACCGGCCTGCACCATCGCGTCCTGCACTTGATGGGCGTACTGACAGAACTGCTGAAACTGTCGATCTCCCAAACCCAGTACCGCGAAGGGCAGGCCGGGTTTGACGCCGACCTGGTTCAGCCGTGTCAGGAACTGCGAGGCCGAAGCCGGGGCATCACCATCACCGTGGGTCGCGGTAAGGATGAACAGCCGCTGGGCATGGCGGTAATTGCCTTTCCATTCATTCATCGCCGCGCTGTGCACCCGGTGCCCAGCCTGGTGCAAGGCATCATGCAAGGTTTTGGCAAAACCCCAGGTGCTGTTGTTTTCACTGCCCACCAGAATCACGCTGTCGGCGGAGTGGGCGGGACTGTTGTGGCGGATGGTCGGGCCGGCCTTGCGGCGGCGCCACCAGAGCAGGATGCCGGTCACGCTCATCAACGGCACGCAGAGGGCGCAAAGGCCAAGCGGCAGGCCCAGCCACCAGAGGCCTTCACCGGTGTGCAACTGGTAAATCAGTTCGTAAACGTTGTGCATCGAGTCGTGAGCTTGCCAGGACAACAAGGTGCCGCTGGCCGGGTCCACGTAGCCGTCGCCCTGAGCCGTGCGCAGGGCGAACACGTCTTGCGGGTTGCCGGGGCTTGGGTAGACCAGTTCGCGCAGGTCATTCAGGTCGGTGGCCTGCAAGGCTTGCAGGTTCGCCACCGGCAACGCCGGGCCAGCGCTGATGTGGGTGGGGAAGGCCGGTTCACTCTGACTGCCATCGGCGATCAAGCCGAAGGTGGTGGCGGACATGTAGAGCCCGCTCAAGGCTGACAGCAGCAGCCCAAGCACGGCCAGGCGCCCGACTTCGGCGTGCCAGCGCTGGCTGAACGTGCCGCGCAGTGGCCGCAGCAGATTGCGCCAGCCGCCCAGGCGCCGGGCCAGCAGCAATGCGCCGGACACCGACAGTATCAACATGAACAGCGCGCCAGCGCCCGACACCCCGTGGCCCGGAGTGCCCATGAACAGCGAGCGGTGCAGGTCTTTCATCCAGCGTGTGAAGGCGGACGGCTCGTAGGGCGCGAGGCCCTGGCCGGTCGCCGGGTCGACCTTTTCGGTACCGGACTGACCGTTCTGGTTGTAGTAGACGATGACCGTCCCGGACGCTGTGCGCTGGATTTGCTCCACGCCCGGAAAGTGACTGGCGACACGTCCGGCCAACTGGCCGACGTTGAGCTGCCCGGCAGCGGTGGACGTGCTGTGCAGGCGTTCCAGCGCTGGGTCAACGGACAATACCGCGCCACTGATGGCCAATATCATGACCAACAGGGCGGCGATCAGGCCGGGCAGTGAATGGAACTGGCGAAGCATGTTCAGCCTCCAGAAATCGCGGGTGCTACAGGTCGTAAGTGAACGAGTCGACGTAAGTGCTGCCGGTCGCCGGTTTGCCCGAACCCTTGGAGGTCAGTGGCACGCTGACATCGGCGCGGGCTTCACGCTTGTTTTCCACGGCGCTGTCGATATGGATCTGATACCCGGCGTCGATCAAGGTGTCTGCCAGTTCAACGCTGACTTTGAGCGTGCGTCCGCTGCCGACACTGGCGCCGCTGACCCCGTCAAACTCGCTCGGATTCATGCCGCTGCCACGGGCCCAGTCGGTCAAGTGCCGGTAGTACTTGGCCTTCTTGCCAGCCACCCAAAGGGTCTTCTGGTATTGGCCATTGGCGTCGGTGACGTAAATCGCCAGGTACGCATCGTTACCGCCGTAGTCCTTGAGCTGGGTGGTCAGGGTCACTTCACGGGCCTGGGCCAGCCCCGGCAGGGCAACGGCACCGGCGAGGCAGGTTGCAGCGATGATTTTTTTCATGAGGATGTCCTGTTTGAACGTTGTGGCGAGAGCCTGGACCTGCTGGCTGACAGCAACCTGAAAGCCTGGAAAAATCATTCTGAGTCCGGGCTGGCGAGGTAGTCGCTGGCATCACCGTCGTCGCCGAAATCGACTTGCAACGTGCGCAGGCGCAGGGACGTCGGTGCGTAACGAGCTTCGATGGCGTTGCCCTTGCGGTCAGCGCCCTTGAGCTTGTAGCAACCGTTATCGACCTTGATGCGCTGCACGCTCCAGCCGTATTGCTGTTCTACTTGCTGACGCAAGGTTTCACGCGGTTGCCAGTCGTTGACCGGGTCTTTGCAGTCGTCATCGGCCAAGGCGTAGCCGCTGAGCAGCACACTCAACAGGGCAGAACTGGCAATAAATGCTGATTTCATGATCTGTCTCCTGCCGGATCGGCATCTGAGGCATACCCTAAGGTGCATTCCTGACAACCAGCTGAATCTTCAGATTCACGTCAGGTAAGGCGGTTAAGGTGCTGCACGACAACCATCACAGGAGGTGCCAGATGCGGGTTTTATTGGTCGAGGATGCACCTGGGCTGGGGGAGGCGGTGCGCGAGCAGATCGCCGATGACGGCCACGCCGTCGACTGGGTGCAGCGCCTGGATCATGCGCGCAACAGCGTGCGTACCACGCCTTACGACCTGATCCTGCTGGACCTGATGCTGCCGGACGGTCGCGGCCTGGACTTTTTGCGTCAGCAGCGCTCAGCCGGGGACGTGACCCCGGTGATTATCCTGACCGCCCAGGACCAGATATCCGATCGTATCGCCGGCCTCAATGCCGGGGCCGACGACTACCTGATCAAACCGTTCGACCTGTTCGAGCTTTCGGCCCGTGTAGCCGCCGTGGCCCGACGTTACAGCGGTAATCCCAATCCACAGATCAAGCTCGGTGATTTGCAGGTCGATATGAGCGCCCGCACGGTGCAGCGCGGCGGCGCGACCGTGGATCTGACGGCTCGGGAATGGGCGCTGTTCGAAGCCTTTGTCCAGCGCCCCAGCGCGTTGTTGTCGAAGTCGCAGCTCGAAGAACGCTTGTATGCCTTTGGCGCCGAAATCGAGAGCAACACCATCGAGGTCTATATCAGTCGCCTGCGTAAAAAACTCGGGCGCGACCTGATTGAAACCGTGCGCGGCATGGGTTACCGGTTGATGTCCGTATGAAGTCGTCGTCAAGCCTGCAAAAACGTCTCGGCCTCGGTTTGACGCTGGGTATGACCTTGCTCTGGCTGGGGGCAACCGTCGGTGCCTGGCTGGTGGTGCAACATGAGTTGAACGAGGCGTTCGACAGCGCCCTGGAAGAAACCGCGCAACGCATCCTGCCCCTGGCCGTGCTGGAAATCAGCAATCGTGAAGAACCCCGAGAAGCACAACACATCGCCACCCTGAAGGTGCGTCAGGAATACCTGACGTACCTTGTGCGCGATGCACAGGGCAAGATTCTGATGCAGTCCCACGACGCCAACCCGAAGATCTTCAATAAACAACCGGGTGAAGGGTTTTCCACCACTGAAAAATACCGTCTGTATGGCGCGAGTGCGCTGCGTGGGACGCTATTCATCGAAATCGCCGAACCTCTGGATCATCGCCGTGAAGCCGCGCGGGAAGCCTTGTTTGCCTTGTTGTTGCCATTGTTGGCGCTGATTCCCATCAGCCTGTTGGGCACCTGGCTGTTTGTACGCATCAGCCTGCGCAGCGTGTTGGCCTATCGTCGTGCCGTGGAAGCGCGTGGCGTGGGTGATCTGTCGCCGATCAAAGTGGCACGGCTGCCGGCGGAAATCGACCCGTTGGCCGATGCGGTCAACCATTTGCTGGAGCGTTTGCGTAAGGCTTTGGAGGCCGAACGCAGCTTCACTGCCAACAGCGCCCATGAACTGCGTACGCCTTTGGCTGCGACATTGGCGCAGATCCAGCGCCTGCGCCACGAAGCGCCGGAAGGCCCGTTGCGCGTGCGTGCGGCGAAGATCGAAAACTCGTTACGGGAGTTGGCGCGGCTCTCGGAAAAACTCATGCAATTGGCCAAGGCCGAGGGCGGCGGGCTGTTGTCCGAAGCGCCCCAAGACCTCATTCCGTTGCTGGCCCATGGGGTTGATGAGTGGAACCACAGCAGCGGGCAGCGCATCGCGTTGCAGTTGCCCGGCGGGGCCAGTGTTTACTCGGCTATTGATCCGGACGCTTTCGGCATCCTGTTGCGTAATCTGATCGAGAATGCGCTGAAGTACGGCGCAGCCGATCAACCGGTCGAGGTCAGCCTCAGCGATCAGGCATTGCTGCGAGTGCTCAACGGCGGTCCGGCGGTGCCAGAGCCAGTATTGCGGCGCCTGACCGAGCGCTTTGTGCGGGGCAATAGTGAAACGAGCGGTTCAGGCTTGGGGTTGGCCATTGCCAAAACCATTGTCCAGGGCGTCGGCGCCAGCATGACCCTGGCCTCACCAGCGATGGGCCGGGAGCAGGGGTTTGAGGTATGCGTCCAGTTTCAACTCGCACTCAATGGAGAGACCGACAGGGTCGATGGCTAGACTTTCTCGGCAGGAATGCTATGACTTATGCACGGGCGTTCCTCAAGGCCATCCGAGCGGAGCACTCCATGCGTGTTCGATTTCCTCATTTCATCGCGCTGTTGGCGGTCGTCGCACTCGGCAGCTTGCCCTGTGCCCAAGCCGTCGAATACAACCAGGTCAACGCCGCCGCCAGCCAGATCAGTTTCACCTTCAGCCAGTTTGGCTCGCGGGTCTACGGGACGTTCGGCCAGTTCGAAGGCACCCTCGATTTTGATACGCAAAATCCCGCAACCGCCCACGCCGTGCTCAACATCCAGCTTGCGAGCATCGACGCCGGCAGCAGCGACGCCAACACCGAACTGAAAAAAACGGCCTGGTTCGACACGGAGCACTACCCGCTGGGCACCTTCAAATCGACCAGCGTCAAAGCCCTCGGCGGCGACCGTTATCTGTTCATCGGCGACCTCACGCTCAAAACCATTACCCGCAAGGTCGAGGTTCAAGTCCAGTTGAAACCGGAGAGTGGCATCGGTGTGTTCGTCGGCGAGTTCGCGCTCAACCGTGACGACTTCAAGGTCGGCGAGGGCGAGTGGGCGGACGGGGTTGTCTCCAAAGACATCAACATCCGGTTTCGGATGGTCGCACCGCAGCGGTAATCTGACGAAAGCAGTATGTGAGATCCACCTCAATCCCTGTGGGAGCGAGCTTGCTCGCGATGACTCAGGCACATTCAGGCACCGGGCTGTCTGTCAGACCGCTTTCGCGAGCAGGCTCACTCCCACATTGGCTCTCTGGCAGACGCAGTATTTGAGTTCAACCGTCATCCCCTGTGTCCCGCTGACGGGAGGGCATTCCCCGCAAACCGTCCTTTTGTATCCTGGCAGCTATATATCAAGGTGCCGGTACCGTATCGCCGTCAGCTGCTAAGCTACGCCGGTGAAACGCCCGAGTTGAACGCGATGCTCTGCAAGGAGGCAGGCTGATGGTGATCAAACGTATTGCCGGTTTAAGTGCGCACGCGGTTCCCGAACCTTTCGTTCGAGAAGAAGTGGAGCGAGTGCTGGCGCAGCTTCTGGCCAGTCCATTGTTCGCCAAATCCCGGCGGATGGGCAGCCTGTTGGGCTTTTTGGTCGAACACGACCTTCAGTTCTCGAACATTCCCCTCACTGAGCACGCCATTGGCATCGCGGTGTTTCGCCGTGATCCGGCGGTCTACTGCACCGGTGACGACCCAGTGGTGCGGGTGCAGGTCGGCCGATTGCGGCGCAAGCTCGTCAGTTATTACACCACGCTTGGCCAGCACGACCCGGTGCGCCTGAGCGTGCCGGCCGGTTCTTATCGGCTGGTCTACGAGCGACGTTCGCCCAAGGTGGCCGGCGCCCACCATCCGGTTCTGCAGCTTCAGCCGTTCACCTGCATCACCCACGACGGCAGCGACTTTACCCAGGGCTTGTGCGAAGAATTGAGCTGCAGGCTGTTCCAGTCGTTCGAACAAACCCAGACCCATGCCAACCATGTATTGATGAATATGCCTCGAAGCAGCCTCAAGGCAGCGGTTCCGGCACGTGCGGGGCGGGGCAGTTATTTGCTGGAGGGTAGCGTGCGGGTCGAGCCGGCGCGTGTGCGGGCGTCGGTACGCCTGATCGACGTGGCCCAGGGACGGATTCGCTGGTCCGGGCAGTTTGATCGCAAGCAACCATACGGCATCGCAACTCAGGAGGATCTGGCAGAGTCTATCTGTCGGTCGCTGACGGGCTATTTCGCCCAGGGCTGTGACGATTGATGAGCAAGAGGGACAACCGCAAAGCTGTCCCTCTTTGTGTGGCAGTTAAGGCGTTGTCCAGCTACCACCCGAGTAGAGGCGGACCGCATCGTTACTGTCAGTCAGGTTGATTTCGATTGATTGCGAGCGCGAGGTACTGAACATCGTGCTGGTTTGCACGTTCTGTTCGAACCACACGAGGATCGTCTCTACGGGCGTCAGTACAGTCGAGCCGGTGACCACCTGTTGCGAGGCTACGTAGATCGGCGTGGAGACCTGTCTGCCATCAATGCCAGTGGACAGTTGGCTGACCCCTGGGTGAATCGGACCATAGTTGTTCAACAGCGTGATGGAGATCTCAGGGCCGCCGCTTGACGCTGGGCCCAGCAAGCCAGACGTGTCGAGTGTTGCCTGTTGCCCCAGGCCGATGTTGACGAGATTGGTCGAAACATCAACCTGCACGTTGGCCTGGAATACATTGGAGCCGAACAACTGGTACTGAGGCGTCCAGCTGAACGTGTTGTTGCTCAGGTAGTTGGAGTAGGACTGCCAGACCACATTGTAGTCTTCGTTACCCACCTTCTTGGCGAAGCACAGCTTATAGTTGGACTGCTTGAGTTGTGTCAGGTCCGCCGAGGCGATCTGGATCTTGACCGACTTTTGGGTAGCCGCCAGGGAAGACGTCAGCACCTTGCTGTAGTCGGTCGTTTTCAGGGCCGTCGGTGCGGCGAGGAGCGACTTGACAGCCTTTTGAAGGTCGTCGTGCAGTGCTTGTTTGATGCTTGCTGCGCTTGACTTACTCATGGTGTCCCTCTGTTCTGTCTTGGTTGTGTTTAGGCAATCAATGGGCAGCGGGCGTCGAAGCAGACAAACGATCAGGCAGCACCCGTGACAGGTCTTCCATGCCTCCGCTGGCCGGAGGCGGGCGTTGCCGATGATGTGTCACAACCCTGTAAGCACATTGACGGCTTCACATTAGGCTCGACGGGCAGAGTGGCGAAGTATCTTGGCGTTACATTCGCAAGGGGCGTTGATGCGCTGACGGTCAGCCAAGTAACAGGCTGAGTAACGAGGTTGTATCAAAGCACTGCGGGTTTTGCTGTAAACCGGGTGATACGATTCTGGCGTTTGAGTTTGTCCGTCGAGCAGGAACGCATTGTCATGAAGCCGAGTTTCGAGAAAATCCCCACGCCAACCGATGCCTCGTGGTCGATGCTCAACCGTCGGCTGGCCGATGACATTCCGTTCGAATGGCACCACCACCCTGAATATGAATTGACCCTGACCCTCAACAGCCGTGGCCATCGCTATGTGAGCAGCGACGTGCGGCTTTACGATGACGGCGACCTGGTGCTGCTGGGGCCGAATGTGCCGCACAGTTGGTGTTCCGCTGAACTCATTGACCCGGAGCAGCCCCACGTTGCGCTGGTCATCTGGTTTTCCCAAGCCTGGGCTCAATCACTCGTAGCGCTGTTTCCGGAGTTGGGTTCATTGCAGGCGCTACTGGCCGCCGCGCAGTGTGCGTTGCACTTCAGTGAGCCGGCCTCAAAAGAACTTCGCCCCATCATCGAGGCGATGGTGGATCAGCAAGGGCCGGAGCGATTGGTGTCGCTGCTGCAAGTGCTGACCCGACTGACCCGTGACACCGATGCCCAGAGAATTCTCCCCGATAAACCGACCGACGCCGCCGTCGTGCCGGGCGAAGACGTGCGCCTGCAACGGGTGCTCGAGCATATCCACGCTCACTACGTCGAGCCCCTGGCCATCCCCGAATTGGCGGACATCGCCTGCATCAGCGTTTCGGCGTTTCATCGCATGTTCCGCCGTCATACCCATTGCACGGCGCTGGACTACATCGCCCGGTTACGTATTGGCCGGGCGTGTGCGCTGTTGCTGCAAGGCAATAACCCCGTTGCGCTGATTGCCGAAACGGTAGGTTATGCGTCGCTGGCGCTGTTCAACCGACAATTCAAGGCACAGAAGGGCATCGCCCCCAGCAATTTCCGAAAGCGCCACGGGCATCATTTTCGGTAACGCGATTACGGCAGACACGGGTTTGCGTACACCCGATCCATCGTGGGCTGTACGCCACAATCGTATCGGTCAACGCGGTAAATCCGACTGAGCCGAAAAGGGCGCAAATGTTTTAGTGCAGGTGGCTTTTAACAACCCTCAGCAGGCCGCCACCATGAGCAACTATCACACCTTCCAAAGCGCTGTCCTTCCAGAACACTACCAAGACAACATCGTGCGCATGAAGCGTGCCTTGCGTGCGCAAATAGGCGATGTGGATGCCCTGTTTACCGAAGTGAGCGCGTTCATCGAAGCAGAAATTATCTCGATCAAGGAACAGCAAGCCCGGACCGGCAGCGCCTGGCCGATACTGGACTACTCGACCATTGCCGCAGGCAAAGTGACAGAAGGGCAGTTGGCGATGATTCGCCGCCGTGGCTGCCTGGTGATAAAAGGGCACTTTCCCACAGAACAAGTCGCCGAATGGGACAAAGGCTTGCTCCAATACCTTGATGACAATGCCTTCGATGCCACCTACCGCGGCCCGGTGGACCAGTTCTTCGGCAACCTTGACGCCTCACGCCCCGAGATCTTTCCAGTCTATTGGTCCCGCTCGCAAATGCAGGTGCGCCAACACGAACGCATGGCCACAGCGCAATCGTTCCTCAATCGACTCTGGAAAACTCATTCCCGGGGCCAGCAATGGTTCGATCCCGATGTGAATGCGCTGTACCCCGACCGGGTACGCCGCCGTCCGCCGGGCACAACCTCTAAAGGGCTTGGCCCGCATACCGATTCCGGGGCGCTGGAGCGATGGTTGCATCCGGCTTACTTGAAGGTCTTCGACAACATTTACCGCAATGACTTCAAGGCCTATGACCCTTGGGACGCGGCTTATCGCACTGAAGTCGACGAGTACGCCTACCAGAACACGGTGAAGTGTTCGGCCTTCCGGACCTTCCAGGGCTGGACCGCGCTGTGCGATATGAAGGCCAATCAGGGTGTGCTGCACACGCTGCCGATTCCCAAAGCCATGGCTTATTTACTGCTGCGACCGCTGCTCAACGATGTCCCGGAGGATGAATTGTGCGGTGTCATGCCGGGCAAAGTGCTGCCGGTTTCGAAGCAGTGGCATCCGCTGCTGGTCGAGGGCTTGAGCCCGATCCCTGACGTTGAGGCTGGCGATTCTGTTTGGTGGCATTGCGACGTGATTCACAGCGTCGCGCCAGTGCTAAACCAGCAGGGCTGGGGCAACGTGATGTACGTGCCGGCGGCGCCGATGTGTCCCAAGAATCGGCGATATGCCAAAGATGTTTTTGACGCCTTCGCCGTGGGAGCCTCCCCGAGTGACTTCCCGAGGGAGGATTATGAAAAACACTGGAAGGGCAGATTCAGCGTCGATGAATTGAACGAAA
Organism: Pseudomonas sp. ASL4; assembly: GCF_056680395.1. Lineage (NCBI taxonomy): Bacteria > Pseudomonadati > Pseudomonadota > Gammaproteobacteria > Pseudomonadales > Pseudomonadaceae > Pseudomonas > Pseudomonas sp. ASL4. The sequence goes on from NZ_CM155280.1 coordinate 3,639,843, forward strand.
TCGGGCGCTTGGGTCTTAATGTCGCGAAGTGAAGGCGTTGGAACGACGAAAATCCTGTGGGAGCGGGCTTGCTCGCGAAGAAAACGCCGCGGTTTTTCAGGAACTACGCGTCATCGTTCTTCGCGGGCAAGCCACGCTCCCACAGGTTCTTAGTCTTAACTGGATGGCATTAAGGCTTGCCGGCGATGGCGATTTCAGGGACACCATCGCGGACAAGCCTTGCTCCTACAGAAGCGCCAACTGATTGCCGGTCTTGGCCACCTCCAACAACCGATGCAGCCGCAGCGCATCCTCAAACGTCGCCGCCGCATGCGTCCCGTCCGCCAGATCCTGCGCAAACACGTGATACAGCTCCGCCAGTTCCAGCACCGCCGACGGCAATTCAGATTCAGGCAAACGCTGATAACTGTCCGGCAATGGCAGGATTTGCAGCGGCAGGTCATCGCCGTGCGCACCTTCGATCACATAGTCATCACCCACGTCGCCGAAGGCTGAGCGGTTGGTGATTTTCAGGTCGCCCTGATCGCCAGTGATGTCGATCTGCACGCCCGAACCATTGCGCTTGCCGCCCTCGATATGGATCGAAACCACCGCGTCGTTTTCCAGCAAACCACTGAGCACCAGTTGATCCGGTGCGGTGCTGTCCAGCACTTCGCCGGTTTCGACGATGGTGACTTTCGGGAACTGACTGACCATCAACCCCGACACACTCAACGGCCAACCGGTGGCGGTGAACAGCATGTCGAGGAAGTGCCCGGCGTAGATGGCGATGACGCTGGAGAAGTTTTCCTCGGGAGCGGTCCAGCGCAGAGAGTTGGACCGCAGCGCCTGTAAGTAATGGGTGCTGACGTGCAGGCGCACCGAGCGCAACTGGCCGACATAACCTTGCTGCAGCAGGTCTTGCAGGTAGCGGTTGTGCGGCGCATGGCGGCGTTGCAGGCCGACGATGTGGCGCACGCCGGCATCCTTCGCCAGGTGCACCAATTGTTCGGAGGCGGCGGTCGTGGTGGTCAGTGGCCATTCGCAGTAGACGTCTTTGCCGGCGGCGATGGCGGCACGCACGGTGTGTTCGTGTTGCGGCGCGGTGTTGAGCACCACCACCAGATCGACCTCGGGGTTATGGATCAAGGTGTCGAGCGAGTCGGCGACCTGAGGAATGCCGTACTCGCTGGCCGCCGCTTCGGCGCGTTCACGGTGTTCGCTGTAAATCGCTTGCACGTGGTATTGCGGCAGTAGAGCGAGCACGCGCAAGTGGCCGTGGCGGGCCCAGGTGCCAACGCCGACGATGCCGACGCGAATGGGGGAATGTGAAGTGGTCATAGGTTTAGCCTCGTAAGGTGGATGGCAGACGAGGCAAAGTCTAGGGAGCGCAGGCTTGAGGAAAAACGGGCTAAAGGGCCGAACACTCTGGACAGAAACGGCGTTAATCCGACGCCGGTTTCAGACCTTGAGAATGTTGTCCTTGAAGAAATCGATCAACACCCGCAGCCTCGGTGCAGTCTGCTTTGACGCGGGCCAGAGCATCCACAGGTTGCCGGTGTGGTCGGTGTAATCCTCGAGCACAACCTTCAGTCTGCCGTCAGCCAATGGCTGGCGAATTGAAAAATCCGGCAGGCAGGCAATCCCCACCCCGTCAATCGCCAGGTACGTCAGCGGATCCATCGTGGTGCAGGTCATGGACTTCGCCAGATTCGGCTCGATGTGCGTCTCGCCAATCCTCAGCGGCCAGCGTTCGATCATCCCCGTCGCCGGAAACTTGTGCAGCAGACAGACGTGGTTGATCAGCTCGTCCGGGTGCGTCGGGTTACCGTGGCGCGCCAGGTACTCCGGCGACGCCACCAGTTGCAGCTGATAACCACCGAGTTTGCGCGCCATCAGCCGCGAGTCTTGCGGCGCGCCAGTGCGGATCACCGCGTCGAAACCTTCCTCAATCACATCGACCATGCGGTCGGACATGTCCACGTCCAGCTCGATGTCCGGGTAGGCGCGGATGAACCCGGCCAGCACCGGCATGATCAGCACGTTCTGCAACGGCACGCTGATGCGCACTTTGCCCCGAGGCGTGGCGGACAACTCCAGCAGCTCCATTTGCGCGGCTTCCACTTCACTGAGGATGCGCTTGCAACGATCCAGGAACAGCTCACCTTCGGTGGTCAGCGTGACGCTGCGGGTGCTGCGATGGAACAGCCGGACGCCCAGGCGTTCTTCCATGCGCGCCACACTTTTGCCGACCGCCGAGGAGGAGATTTCCAGCAAGCGCCCGGCTTCGGTGAAGCTGCGGGTTTCGGCCACCTGAATGAAGGCCGTGATACCGCTGAGGCTGTCCATCATGGGAGGTGTGCTCGATGCAGGAGGGTTGAAGCAGAGTAGAGGCGGGCGGGGGATTTGCAAAGGGGAGTATCGGAAGCCAGGGGGCCGCCATCGCGAGCAAGCTCGCTCCCACATTTGATCTCCTTATGACGAAGATCCCCTGTGGGAGCGAGCTTGCTCGCGATGGCGGCTTAACATTCAACGCAAAGCTCAGGCACTTTGTTGATAAAACGGATAATCCGTAAACCCAACCTCGCTACCACCATAAAACGTATCCCGGTCATAAGCATTCAACGGCCGATCATGCCGAATACGTTCCGGCAAATCCGGGTTGGCAATAAAGTCGCGACCAAATGCCACCAAGTCCGCATCACCCGCCTGCAAAATCTTCTCGGCAGACTCAGCCGTAAAGCCCCCGGCAGCCATGATCAAACCGTCGTAGTGACGACGAATCAACTGCGCCGCCACCGGGTTCTGGTCCTTGCTCTCATCAATCGAATTGCCCAGCACACGCGGTTCGATCAAGTGCAAATAGGCCAGTTTCAACGGCGCCAGTTGCTCGGCGACGTAGACGAACAGCGCTTCAGGATCGCTGTCCTTCATATCGCCGAATGTACCGCTCGGCCCCAGGCGCACCGCTACGCGTTCACTGCCCCAGACCGAAATCACGGCGCGGGTGATGTCCAGCAGAAACCGCGAACGCTTGGCGATGCTGCCGCCATAGGCGTCGGTGCGACGGTTGCTGCCGTCCTGCAAGAACTGGTCGATCAGGTAACCGTTGGCGCCATGGATTTCCACACCGTCAAACCCGGCAGCCAAACCCCGTTGCGCGGCGCTGCGAAAATCTTCGACCAGTGCTTCGACTTCCGTTTCGCTGAGGGCACGGTGCGGCGTGCTCGGCACCCAACCATTGGCGGTGTAGGCGACCCCGTCGTACTCGACCGCCGAGGGCCCGACTGGCTGAGCACCGTTGGGTTGCATGTCGCTGTGGGACTGTCGGCCGGCATGGAACAGCTGCAAAAAGATCCGTCCGCCCTTGGCGTGCACTGCCTCGGTGATGGCTTTCCAGCCAGGGATTTGCGCGTCGTTGTACAAGCCCGGCGAACCGAGGTAGCCGTTGCCGGTGGTGGACACGACGGTGGCTTCGGAAATGATCAAGCCGCCGTCGGTGGCCCGCTGCGAGTAGTACTCGGCCATCAACGCACTGGGCACATCGCCGGGCTCGGAACGCATGCGCGTCAGCGGCGCCATGACCACGCGGTGGGACAGGGCGTGTGGGCCGATATTGATCGTGGAAAGCAGGGTTGGGTGATTCATGGTGACCTCCAGTAAGTGACTTGAGGCCACCTTAGGCCGATCGCCGTGCGGGAAAAACGGGCTGGCGATCCGCTCTCTTTGGACCGATTGCTCCGTAATCACCGTGCGGTGTTAATTCCTTGGCACGTTACAATGCCCCGGCCCGCTGCGAACGAATCCCCGGAGTCAGATATTCGATGCCCCAGATCAGCCATTTCAAAACCCCATGCCCCGAGCACATCAACAGCCAGATCCTGCAACTGGTCGTCGACAACCTGACCGAGATCAGCGCGGTGGCCTTGCCGCCGAGCAACCTGTTGTACAACGTGTACCAGTATGCGATCGGCTATGAGGTTCACCTCTATCTGGAAGCGTTGAACGGGCTCAAGGGGATGGCGGTTGAGTTGATCGTGGCCACGGATGTCGACGACCCGGAGAAGGTCATCGGCTTCGTGTTGTACCTGCCGGTCAAGGACGATCCCGAGGCGTGCGGTGTGGCTTATATGGCCGTGGATTCCGGCCATCGGCGCCAGGGAGTAGCCCGGGCGATGCTGCGCGAGATGGTCGGTCGCTACCCTCACGCCGAGCTGACTTGCAGCGTCGGCAAGGTGCCGTACTTTGAAGCGCTGGGCTTTCAAGTGGTGGGTGTCCGCGCGACTCAGGTGCTGATGAACACCCGTGATCACGGCACCGACGGCTTGATGGCGGTGCTGGACACGGCACCGATCTACAGCTCGCTGGAAGTGCGGCAGATTCATACGTACCTGCTGCAAAAGCACGGTAAGCGGCCGATGACCGATGCCGAGAAACAGCGGGATCGGCATCTGGATCAACTGACACGCAAGGCCAATGAATTTGTGCGGGGGCGGTTGGGTGATGATGCCGTTCCGGCGATGGCGCCCAGATTGCGGTTGGTCTAACCCTTCAACCCAACACACATTCCCTGTGGGAGCGGGCTTGCTCGCGAAGGCGTCGTGTCAGGCAACACTTTTGTCGACTGAACTGATGCTTTCGCGAGCAGGCTCGCTCCCAAAAGGGGTTGATGGTGGTTTTCAGATAGTGTGCAGATCAACTCTCAGCTACTGCGGGAGGATCTTTCAACCATCCCTTTTATCGTTTCGAACAGTTCGTCCTGTGCCTGCTCTGCGCTGAGCTCTCCATTCGCAGCGGCATTCGACAAAGCCTCGGCGGCACCAAGCATCGCCCGCAAACTCGCGGGTTTGATAGCACCCGTTCCAGCGAAAGGGAGCAGGGCGTTGTGGCACTTGTTCAGGAAGATCGCTTCGTACTCACGCTTGATCTTCTCCAGTTCCGGTGTACTGGCCAGCGCTGCAATCACGCCGGGGATTTCGTTGCCCTGCAGCAGCACGCACGCCACATACGACGAAGCGATAACGTTGGCCGTGCTGGTCAGCGTCGGCTCGCACGTCAGCAGCGCCGCGTCCATGAGCGCGGTCTGTCGGGTGTCGAAATCCTGATACAGCGCCGCCAGTAAACCCGAGCGGGTGGTGAAGTGATCGTAGACCACCGGTTTGGTCACGCCCGCCAATTCGGCGAGGCGGCCGAGGGTCAACGCATCCGTCCCTTCCTCCCGAACCATTTGCCAGGCGACGTCCAGCAACTGGCGCTGGCGGTCCTCTCGTGACAAGCGACGACGGGGTTGAGGCGTGGAATCCTGCTCGTTTGTTTCGGTGGTTGACATGGCTATGTACCAAAAGTAACTTACTGATCGTAACTTACCAAGAGTATATAAGGTCCGCCCTGTGCTCTCAATCAGGAGTTTTCAGCATGCACGCACTTATCGTTGTGGCTCATCACGATCCTAGGTCGCTCACCCATAGTCTGGCGGCACAGATTGCGCAGGGAGCTTTGCAGAGCGATGCCGACAACACCTATGAAATCGCCGATATTTCGGCTCAAGGCTTCGATCCCAGGTTCCGCGCGGCGGATCTGGCGGTTCATCACCGAAAAGCCGGGTTCCCTGCCGACGTCGCGGCTGAGCAGGCACGGATTGACCGCGCCGATGCGTTGGTGCTGGTCTATCCGGTTTACTGGTGGTCAATGCCGGCGTTGCTCAAGGGCTGGATTGATCGGGTGTTCGCCAATGGTTGGGCGTTCGATTTCAGTTCAGATGCCAAACTGGTGAAAAAGCTTGGCCACCTGCGGGTTCACTTGGTTGGTGTTGGCGGCGCTGATGCCGGAACGTACGCCCGGCATGGTTACGACGAGGCGATGAAAACGCAGATCGACCATGGGATTTTCGGATACTGCGGTGCGCGGGTGGTGACGTCCGAATTGTTACTGGACTCGGAAATTCAGGCGCCGCAGATTCACTTGAAGACCGCGCGGGACTTGGGTCGCAACCTCTTCAAATCATGTGAAGTGACCGAGGCGGTGTGAGCACCCACCGACCCTTATGGGAGCGAGCCTGCTCGCGAAGGCGATATGTCTGCCAGCATCTATGTTGGATGTTATGGCCTCTTCGCGAGCAGACTCGCTCCCACATGGGATGGTTGGAGATTATTCGGTTCCTGGCCAACCGGCCTGACGCAAGGCTTTAAGCAGTGTCGCGGCATCCAGCCCCGGAACCGCATGCCCATTGCCTTCAGCCGTTTCACCCGCCAGCAACGCATTGATGATTGCTTCTTCTACGGCTTCGGTGGCGGCCAGGAACAGTTCGCTGATGTGGTCGTTGTTGACCATGCGCAGGTTGTCGCAGGTCGGTGCTTTTTTGCTTTCATACGCGGCGGGCGGCACATCGTTGCCGGTCGCAAAGGCGATGAAGATGTCGCCGCTGTGGTCTTCGTTGCCGCCACCGGTGCGAGCCAGACCGAGGCTGGCGCGCTGGGCCAGGCGAGTGCACTGGTGTGGCAGCAACGGCGCGTCGGTTGCCAGGCAAACCACAATCGAGCCCATGCCCGGATGCGGCAGCGAGGCTTTGAGGAACGGTGAATCGGCCTTTTCCATATAACGCCCGACGGGGTAACCATCGACCCGTAACTCGTTGCGGATGCCATGGTTGGCCTGGACGATCGCGCCGACCGTCCAGCCGCCCTGGGCACTGCTCAACCGCCGCGACGCGGTGCCGATGCCACCCTTGAATTCGTGACAGATCATGCCGCTGCCGCCGCCGACATTACCCTCGGTGACCGGACCACCGACCGCCGTGCGCAGGGCCTCGGCGACGTGTTCGGGCTTCACATGAAAGCCGTTGATGTCGTTGAGCAGGCCGTCGAAAGTCTCCAGCACGACCGGCATGTTCCAGTAGAGTCGCCCGTCGTCCGGTTGCTGCTCACGGTCCAGCACAATCAGCGCATCGCGGACCACGCCGAGGCTGTGGGTGTTAGTGAAGGCGATCGGGCTGGTCAACAGGCCAGCCTCGCGAATCCACTCAAGGCCCGTGGCGTCGCCATTGCCGTTGAGCACATGGACGCCGGCAAAACACGGCTGTTGGCTGGTGGACCCGGCACGGGGCTCGATCACGGTGACGCCGGTCAGGATGTCGCGACCCTTGGCGGTGCGGCCTCGCACATCGCTGTGGCCGACCCGTACACCGGGCACATCGGTGATCGCGTTGAGCGGGCCGGGTTGCAGTTGGCCGAACTGGATATTCAAGTCGCGGGCACGTGGTTTCATGCGGGAACTCTCAGGCACGTTAAACAGGAGGGGTGGATGCCGGCTCAGTTGCCGTTCTTAATGTTGCTCCAGGAGCGCGTGCGGACACGTTCTATCTCATGGGGCTGGGGTTGCAGGGTGAATGCCTTGGCGATCACCTCGGCTGAGGGGTAGATGTTGCTGAACTCGTGCACCTGGTCCGAGAGCAACACGGTCGCGTCTTTGTTGGCATTGGCGGTGAGCGCCAGGTTGGTGGCGGGCGCGATCACTTCGGGGAGCAGCAGGTAGTTGATAAAGGCCAGCCCCTGTTTTGGATTGCTGGCGTCGTTGACCATGACCAGGTTATCGGACCACAGCGGCGCACCTTCGACCGGAATGCTGTATTCAATGTTCACCCCCTTCGCGGCTTCATTGGCGGCTTGCTTGGCACCGAACACGGTGCCGGACCACGTCAAGGCGACGCAGATATCGCCGTTGGCCAGGTCGGTCTGGATCTTCGACGAATTGAAATAGGTGATGTACGGGCGCAACTTGAGCAGCAGTGCTTCCGCTTTTTTGTAGTCCGCGGGGTTACTACTGTTGGGCGGCAGGCCGAGATAGTGCAGGGCGATCGGGATGATCTCGGCGGGAGCGTCCAAAATCCCCACGCCACACTGGCTGAGCTTGGCCAGGTTTTCTTCTTTGAACAACAGATCCCAGGAGTTCACCGGCGCTTGATCTCCGAGGGCTGCGCGGACCTTGTCAACGTTATAGCCAATGCCGTCGGTGCCCCACAGGTAAGGAACGGCGTATTGGTTGTCCGGGTCGTTCGCGCGCAGCTTTTCCAGCAACACCGGGTCAATGTGTTGCAGATTGGTCAGTTGGCTACGGTCCAGTTTCTGCAAGGCTCCGGCCTTGATGAGGGCCGGCAGAATGAAGTTACTGGCCACCACCACGTCATAACCGCTATGGCCAGTCATCAGCTTGGCTTCCAGTACTTCGCCACTGTCGAAGGTGTCATAGACGGGTTTGATCCCGGTGTCGCGCTGGAAATCTTTCAGCGTGGTCGGGCCGATGTAGTCGAACCAGTTGTAGATGTGCACGGTGGGCTGATCCGCCGCTGCGAGCGCCATCCAGGTCGACAGACAGGCACCCAGTCCCAGATTGAAATACGTGCGGTGACGACTCATGATGCGGCACTCCTGGCCTGCGTCAGGCCGGTGGTAGATAAGAGTACGCAGCGTATCGATCGGGGTGGTCGTCACCCATTCCCATCATGGGTTACACAAAAGGGGTAGAGCGTGGAGGCGTTGCTGAAGGAGTTGCCGGTGCACCAAGGGCTGGCCCGGGTGTTTGGCGCGCTGGGCCACGACGGTTTCTGGCGGGCGCTGGTGGATACCTTGCGGTTGCTGGTGCCCCTGGATAACGCCTTGGTCGCGGTGATGCGGGCGGGTCGGGTGCCGCAGTTGCTGATCGATTTCGACTCCCGCGCCAGCGCGCACGAGGAGGAAGAGTTGGCCGATTACAGCGCCGGCATGTACCTGCTCGATCCCTTCTATCAGGCAGCTTGTGCCGGAATAACTGACGGTTTGCACAGCCTCGATTCCGTGGCCCCGGACCAGTTTCAACAGAGCGAGTATTACCTGAGCTACTTCTGCTCAGTGGTGGGTGGTGATGAGCTGCAGTTCATGATCAATGTGGACGGTGCTGTACTCGGTTTATCGCTGGGCCGCTCGACGCGTTTCACCCTCGAGGAACAGGGGCGCCTGCTGTGTGTCCGCGACTGGGTGCTGGCGGCGATGAGCCGACACCTGCAACTCGTGCCGCCGGAGGGGCCGACGGCGATGGCCGGGGATCTGGCGACCTTGCTGGATCGCTTCGGCGCGCGTTTGACCGCGCGGGAAGTCGAGACCGCCCGGCTGATTCTTCAAGGCTTCTCCAGCAAAGCCATCGCCCAGCAACTGAACATCTCCCCGGAAACGGTGAAAGTGCATCGGCGCAACCTTTACCACAAGCTCAGCGTCAGCGGTCATGGCGAGTTATTTGCGCTGGTGTTGCAGCCGAAATAACAGACTCTCCGCTTATCCCCTGTGGGAGCGGGCTTGCTCGCGAAGGCGGAGTGTCAGCCAGCATCAATGTTGAATGTGATGGCCTCTTCGCGAGCAAGCCCGCTCCCACAGTTGATCTTCATTGAACACAGGATTTGTGTACGGCAACGAACCAAAGTGGGAGCGAGCCTGCTCGCGATAGCCGCGCCTCAATCCCCCTGCCGAAACACCAACGCCTTCAACCCGCACTCAACATCGGCATCGGGAAACTCCGGCGGGTTTTCCAGTCGTTGTTCGAAACGCAGGCTCGGCGCCTCGCGGGTGACGCCGTCGATCAGGAAGTCCGGGCCGAACGCTGGATCGTTCATGCAGGCCAGCACCGTGCCCTCGGACGTGAGCAGTTCCGGCAGGCGGCGCAATACTCGCTGATAGTCCTTGGTCAGCAGAAAGCTGCCTTTCTGAAACGACGGCGGGTCGATGATCACCAGATCGTACGGCCCTTTGCCGATCACTTTGCCCCAGGACTTGAACAGGTCGTGGCCAAGGAACGTCACCTTGCTCAAGTCGTGGCCGTTAAGCCGGTGATTGTCGCGGCCACGGCTCAGGGCCGAGCTGGACATGTCCAGATTGACCACGTGCGCCGCGCCACCTTCGATGGCCGTGACCGAAAACCCGCAGGTGTAGGCGAACAGGTTCAGTACCCGCTTGCCCTCGGCATTGGCCCGCACCCAATCACGGCCGTAGCGCATGTCGAGGAACAGCCCGGCATTCTGCTTGCGGCCCAGGTCCACCCGGTAATGCAGGCCGCCCTCGGTGATGGTCATTTCCTCGAGCGCGTCGCCGAGCAGCCATTCGGTGGTGCTTTGCAGCAGGTAGCGGTGTTGCAGCAACAGCGTGTGCGCACCGGATTGCTGCCACTCGGCGGATTGGGTGATCTCCAGCAGCAACCGCTTCAAGTCTTCCAGTTGCAGCGGTTCCGGCTCTTTGAACAGCGACACCAGTACCACGCCTTGCAACCAATCGACGGTCAATTGCTCCAGACCCGGCCAGCAACGCCCACGCCCGTGGAACAGGCGGCGGGTTTCTGCCGGGGCGCTGGCCAGGGCGGTCAGCAAGTGAGTGTGCAGGGTGGCGAGGGCATCTGGGTTCATCGGGCAGGGTCGGCAATTTGAGTGGGCGGCATTTTAACCACAATTGCGCCGAAGGAACGTCTGGATAGTTATCACGATTAATTTAACTTTACGTGAGGATTTGGCGAACAGTCGGCTCCCATACTTGGCCCCATCGAACAACAAACAAGGAGCCGGACATGTCGCAGCTAACTGCTTCACCCAAGGCCAGCCATCCACGCTGGCTGCGACTGACCCATTGGCTCAACGCCCTGGCGGTCGTGGTCATGATCGCCAGCGGTTGGCGCATCTATAACGCCTCGCCGCTCTACGATTTCAGCTTCCCGGCATCGCTCACCCTCGGCGGCTGGCTCGGCGGCGCCCTGCAATGGCACTTCGCGGCGATGTGGTTCCTCGCCGTCAACGGCCTCATCTACCTGATCATCAACATCGCCAGTGGTCGTCTATTTAGAAAGTTTCTCCCGGTCTCCCCAAAAGGCGTGCTGCATGACCTCGGGGATGCGCTGAGAGGGCGGCTGGGGCACGCCGACCTGAGCCATTACAACCAGGTCCAGCGGTTTGCCTACCTGTTCGTCATGCTCGACATCACCATGATGGTGGTCTCCGGGCTGGTGCTCTGGAAGTCGGTGCAGTTCCCGCTGTTGCGTGGATTGCTGGGCGGTTACGAAGGGGCGCGGCAGGTGCACTTCATCGCCATGTCGCTGCTGGTGGCCTTCATCGTGGTGCATCTGGTGATGGTGCTGCTGGTGCCAAAAACGTTGTGGTACATGATCGTTGGCCGGAAGGAGTCCGTATGAAAAAGCGCATCCAGGGGCTCGATGAATCGTCCATCCTGACCGACGCCCGGAAAATCCTGGCCCCGCAAATCGAAGATCGCTCACGGCGCTCGTTCCTGATGCGCAGCCTGACCCTTGGCGGTGTGGCGATGTTGTCGGGCTGCAACATCACCGACAACGACAGCGTCGAAACCGCGCTGTCCTCGATGTCCCGCTTCAACGACCGGGTGCAGGGCTGGCTGTTCAACCCCAACGCCATGGCGCCGACCTATGCCGAGTCGATGATCACCCGGCCGTTTCCCTTCAATGCCTTCTACGGCATCGACGAGGCGCCGACGGTCGAGGAAGAAAGCTATCGGCTGGAAGTCACCGGCATGGTCGCCGACAAGCGCAGCTGGAAGCTTGAGGAGCTGCGTGCCATGGCCCAGACCGATCAGATCACAAGGCACATCTGCGTCGAAGGCTGGAGCGCGATTGGCCGCTGGGGGGGCGTGCGCTTCAGCGACTTCCTCAAGCGTGTTGGCGCTGACACCGACGCCAAGTACGTGGGCTTCAAATGCGCGGACGACTACTACACCAGCATCGACATGGCCACCGCGCTGCATGCGCAAACCCTGCTGACGCTGACCTACGACGGCGCCGTGTTGCCACGCGAATACGGCTTCCCGATGAAGCTGCGGATGCCGACCAAGCTCGGCTACAAGAACCCCAAACACATCCAGGCGATTTTCGTCACCAACACCTACCCCGGTGGCTACTGGGAAGACCAGGGCTACAACTGGTTCGGTGGCAGCTGACGAACGCTGAAAAAACGACACCGCGCAGCACGCGCTGCGTTCATTCGCAACCTGAGCTCTAAAAGGAACTACACCATGAAGAAGTTAGCCACCGCCGTTCTGTCCATGTGCCTGGCCATGGGCGTCGCCAGCGTGTACGCCGCCGACACCACGAGCAACGACAGCATGAGCAAAGACTCGATGTCCAAAGACGCCATGTCCAAAGACACCATGAAGAAAGACACGATGAAAAAGGACTCCATGGCCAAGGACACCATGAAAAAAGACAGCATGTCCAAGGACGCCATGAGCAAAGACGCCATGAAGAAAGACGCGATGTCCAAGGACAACATGAGCAAAGACGCAATGTCCAAAGACGCAATGAAAAAAGACGCCATGTCGCAGTAATCCAACACACCGCAAACCCCTGTGGGAGCGGGCTTGCTCGCGAAGGCGTCAGTTCAGTCGACAAAAATGTTGCCTGACACAACGCCTTCGCGAGCAAGCCCGCTCCCACAGTTTTTTCACCGGTTGCAAAGGGTATGACCTGAACTCATACCCCCATGACTTTTAATGGTTACAGCCCCGCCAACCCCCAGTGTTAAAAAATCGCAAACCAGCTCATCAACAACAAAAAAGAGCGTTTGCAATCATGACTAAGCCTCACTGCCGCGTCCTCGCCAGCCCCGTGCTGCGCTCTTCGAACCCCGACATTTGCCCCGCGATCTTCACGATCCGCGTGCGCTTCTGATCACCCAAAAAATCCAAAAAGAGTAACGACTCATGAAAGAACTCGACCTGTACATCGGTGAAGGTTTCGAAGGCCCTGGCGTGAACGCCGCGCACATCAACATTCTGATCGGGCCGCGCAACGGTCCGGCGGGGCAGGCGTTTGCCAACAGCCTGGCGTCGCCAAGCCAGGGACATTGCCCGTTCATGGTGATCGCCCAGCCGAACATCCCGGTCAAGCCGATGACCCTTTACGTCAACAAAGCCGCGATCAGCAGCGACCTGCACGGCAACGCCACGTGGGGCGCTTCCCAGGCCGGGATCGCCAAGGCTGTTTTGGAAGCACTGCTGGACGGCACCTTGCCGCCGGAAGCCGAAGACGAATGGGCCATCGTCACCGCCAACTGGGTCAACCCGGCCTGCGATGACCTCGATGCGGTGTACCTGAACAACTACAACGCTTGCCGCACCGCGATTCGCGCCGCCCTGACCGGCAAGCCGGAAACCGCGCAACTGGCGGACGTGGTCGATCACATCAGCAACCCTTTCTACACGCCAAAAGCCTGAGGTCTGCGCCATGCAATACATTCGTTTGGGCAACTCCGGCCTGCAAGTCTCCCGCCTGTGCCTGGGCACCATGAACATGGGCACCCCGGACTGGAAACCATGGATTTTCGATGAAAAGCAAAGCGAGCCGATCGTGGCTCACGCCCTGGACAACGGGGTGAATTTCATTGACCTGGCGGACTTCTATTCCGCCGGCGTCGGCGAGGAAGTGGTTGGGCGCATCGTCAAGCGCCTGGCCCGTCGCGAAGACCTGGTGATCACCACCAAGGTCGGCTACGGCACCCGCAACGGCATCAACGCCAGCGGCCATTCGCGCAAGCACATCATGGACAGCATCGACGCCTCGCTGAAGCGTCTGAACATGGATTATGTCGATGTGTTCATGCTGCATTACTTCGACGTGAACACCCCGGTTGAAGAAACCATGAGCGCGATGAACGACATCGTGCGTTCCGGCAAGGCCCGTTACATCGGCGTGTCGACCATGCTAACCGGGCAACTGGCGAAGATCCTCATGGCCTGCGAGCGCAATGGCTGGGTCAAGCCGATCAACATGCAGCTGCAACTGAACTGCGCGTACCGCGAAGAAGAGCGCGAGATGATCCCGTTCTGCCGCGATCAAGGCCTCGGCGTCTCGGTGTTCAGTCCATTGGCTCGCGGTTTGTTGACCGGCGACGTGCAGTCGACGCGCAACCAGACCGATTTCTTCACGCAGCAGATGTACAGCGACGAAGCCTCGTTTGAAATCGCTCATTCGGTTCAGCGCGTGGCCCGTGCCCGTGGTGTGTCGAACGCGCAGATCGCCCAGGCCTGGGTCGCCAACCATCCGGGCGTCGATTGCATGCTGGTCGGCGCCGACACCACCGCGCAGTTCGACAGTGCCCTGGCGGCGCTGGAAACCAGGTTCGATGCCGAAGAACTGCATGAGCTGGAACGCAACTACACACCGTGCGACGTAATCAACGATTACACCGCCGGCAAACGCATCCTGCGCTCGGCCCGTCCGGGTCTGGAACGCTTCAATCTGACCGAGGCTGTGGCATGAGCGCGCTGATCCGTAACGGCAATTTCATCGACGGCCAATGGTCCAGCGGTGGTGCGACCTATCCGGTGTTGAACCCGGCCAACGGCGAGCTGATCGCCGAGGTGCAAAAGGCCGGCGCCGAAGAAACCAACCTCGCCATCGCCGCCGCCAACCGCGCCTTGCCGGCCTGGCGCAAGCTGACCGCCAAGGAACGTAGCCAGCGCCTCAAGCGCTGGAGCGAGCTGATGCTGAGCCACCAGAAGGACCTGGCGACTTTGCTCAGCCGCGAGCAGGGCAAACCGTTGGCCGAAGCCATGGGCGAAGTGGTCTACGCTGCGAGTTTTCTGGAGTGGTTCGCCGAAGAAGCCAAACGTGCTTACGGTGACGTGATTCCGAGCCACAAGGCCGACGCGCGGATCATCGTGGTCAAGGAAGCCATCGGTGTAGTCGCGGCGATCACCCCGTGGAACTTCCCGTTGGCGATGGTCACCCGCAAGGTCGGCCCGGCGCTGGCGGCAGGTTGCACGATGATCCTCAAGCCGTCGGAAGAGACGCCGCTGTCAGCCTTCGCGTTGGCGGTGTTGGCCGAGCAGGCGGGCATTCCGGCCGGCGTGTTCAACGTCGTCTCGGGTGACGCGGTGGCGATTGGCGGGGCGCTGCAAGCTTCCGGCATCGTGCGCAAACTGTCATTCACCGGCTCCACTCGCACCGGCAAATTGCTGATGCGCCAAGCGGCGGACACGCTGAAAAAGGTCTCGCTGGAGTTGGGCGGCAACGCGCCGTTCATTGTCTTCGACGACGCCGATCTGGATGCCGCCGTCAAAGGTGCGATGGCCTCGAAATTCCGTAACACCGGGCAGACCTGCGTCTGCGTAAACCGCTTCTTTATTCAGGACGGCGTCTACGAAGCCTTTACCGGCAAACTCGCCGAAGCAGTCGCGGCGATGCGCGTTGGTAGTGCACTGGACGGTGAAACCGAGCAAGGTCCGCTGATCAACGCAGCGGCGCTGGCCAAAGTTGAGTTGCACGTCGGCGACGCCTTGGAGAAGGGCGCCAAACTGTTGTGCGGCGGTCGTCGGCATGCGTTGGGTGGCACGTTTTATGAGCCGACCATCCTCACCGAGGCCAGCAGCGAGATGCTGATCGCCCAGGACGAAACCTTCGGCCCGGTGGCCGCGTGCTTCCGCTTCAAGGACGAGGCCGAAGTGCTGCAACGGGCGAATGACACGCCGTACGGACTGTCGGCGTACTTCTACAGTCGCGACATCGGCCGCGTCTGGCGCATGGCCGAAGGCCTGGAAGCCGGCATGGTCGGGATCAACGAAGGGATCATCTCCACGGAAGTTGCGCCGTTCGGCGGCATCAAGGAATCGGGCCTCGGTCGCGAGGGCTCCAAATACGGTCTGGAAGACTACCTGGAAATCAAATACCTGTTGATGGGCGGTCTCTAAGCCGTCACACCACACCCTGTGGGGGCAACGCTTGTGTGGTGAGGGGGCTTGCCCCCGTTCGGCTGCGTAGCAGTCGTAAAACATTGCACGCGATGTACCTGATATACGGCGATTGCAGGTTTTGGGGCCGCCTCGCGACCCAACGGGGGTAAACCCCCTCGCCACACAAGCCTCGCTCCTACAGGGAGGGGTAGAGCTATCGGTTTCATTTCTCCGTCAATAACAACAACTGGAGACGAACATGTCCGCTCAATCGATAAAGATCGATGACCTGCCCATCGGGCGCTTCCATATCAAAATCGCCGGCCTCACCTTCGGCGCGCACTTCACCGACGGCTACATCCTCGGCCTGATCGGTATTGCCTTCACCTTGCTCAGCCCGCAAATGCACCTCGATGCCTTCTGGCAGGGCCTGATCGGTGCCTCGGCGCTACTCGGCTTGTTCCTCGGGAGCCTGTTCTTCGGCTGGATCTCCGACAAGGTCGGCCGGCAGAAAATCTTCCTGGTCAGTTTTGTGCTGATCACGATTGCTTCGGTGATGCAGTTCTACGCCGAAACCGCGATGCAGTTGTTCTTCTGCCGAGTGCTGATCGGCATCGGCCTGGGCGGCGACTTCAGCGTCGGCCACGCGATGCTCGCCGAGTTTTCGCCAAAAAAACACCGGGGCGTGTTGCTCGGTTCGTTCAGTGTGATCTGGACCTTTGGCTACGTCGCCGCGACCTTCGTCGGCACGGCGATGCTCAACCTGGGTGACGACGCCTGGCGCTGGATGCTGGCTTCGTCGGCGATCCCGGCGGCATTGATTTTGATCGCGCGGATCGGCACGCCGGAGTCGCCACGTTGGTTGGTGAATCAGGGACGGATCGCCGAAGCTCGGGCCATCGTCAAAAAGCACCTGGGCGATAACGTCGAACTCGACGAAACACGCTCCACCGAAACCCGTTCCGGCTACGCGGTGCTGTTCAGCCGTGAATACCGCAAGCGCACCGCGTTCAACTGCCTGTTCTTCGTTTGCATCGTGATGCCGTACTTTGCGATCTACACCTTCCTGCCGTCGATTCTGCAGAAGATGGGCTTGGCCGAGGGCTTTGGGACCGAGTTGATGTTGAACATGCTGCTGATTCTGGGTGCATTGATCGGTATCTGGTGCACGGTGAAATTCTCGCGCCGAGGATTCTTGATCAACTCGTTCATCATCCTGGCGGTGGCGTTGTTCCTGTTGGCGGCGTTGCCGGGCAGCGCGGCATTCCTGATGGTGCTGGTGTTCGGCGTGTTCACGCTGGTGTTGTCGGCGGTGAGCAACCTGGTGGGGGTATTCCCGGCCGAAAGCTTCCCGACCGAAGTGCGGGCCAGCGGGATTGGCCTTGCTACAGCGGTGAGTCGGTTGGGTTCGGCGGTCAGCACCTTCCTGTTACCGGTGAGTGTGGCGGGGATTGGCTTGAGCCCGACCATGGGCATATTGGCGGCGATTTTGGCGTTGGGCGCGATGATTTCCTGGGCCTGGGCGCCGGAGACCAAATCCCTGACGTTGAGCCAGGCGTGCAAGGCGCAGAGCCCGGTGGAGAGCGGGGCGCCGGTGTCCGCAAAGGGCACAGCCCCAATCTAAAAACCACCACAAAACCCCTGTGGGAGCGGGCTTGCTCGCGAAAGCGGTGTGTCAGGCACCATCAATGCCAACTGATACACCGCTTTCGCGAGCAAGCCCGCTCCCACACTGGAATGTCTTTGCTCTAGGGATTACTGACCAACCCCAACCACTGCGTAAACAACCGCACCTTCGACAACCCTTGCTTGTCATTCGCCACATCCAGCCAATACCCATAAGGCCCGACCACTTCCACCGCAGTGATCGGCAGCAGGCTGCCATTCGCCAGTTCCTTTTCGATCATCTGCCGATCAATCACCGCCAGCCCGCCGCCGGCCAACGCCGTGTGGATCACCTGATCCAGCGTGCTGAATTCCAGTCCTTGCCCGGCATCAACATCCTCGCGGCCCATCGCCGCCAACCAGTTCTCCCACACCTTCAAACGCTTGCCATCGTGCAGGATGTGCAGCAGTGGAAACTGCCGCAGATCCGGCGGCTGGCCGTTGACGAACAGCTCCGGGCTGGCCACCGCCATGTGCCGCTCCATCACCAGCAACTGGCTGCTGCAATGGTTGGCGGCTTCGAGGCCGAAACGAATGTGGCAGTCGATTTCCGCGAGGTTGTCGTGGCCGGTCTGGTTGGTCACGCTGAGGCTGATGTCCGGGTAGCGTTGGCAGAACGCACGCAAGTGCGCCGACAACCAGCGCGTCGCCCAGGTCGGTGGCGCGACGATGCGCAGACGCTGGCGCAGGTTGGGCACGCGCACCGCTTGCAGGGCGCGTTCGACGTGGTCGAAGGCGTCGCTCAGTTGCGGCGAGAGGGCGAGGCCGGTTTCGGTCAGCGAAAGGCCTTGCGGCGTGCGAATAAACAGCGCCACACCGAGATAGTCTTCGAGCTGTTTGATCTGACGGCTGACCGCGCCTTGGGTGACGTTCAGGCCCAAAGCCGCCTGGCTGAAACTGCGATGCCGCGCGACTTCTTCAAAGACGCGCAGCATGTTGAGCGAGGGCAGTTGACGCATGAAAGGGTGACTCCATACCGGCCTCTGTTGTGTAGGGCAGGTTTATTGTTTTCTTTGGGTGGTGGCCTATCTGACTATGTGTGGATGGGCTGAAGCAAGTGGTGTTTCGGCTGACGCCATCGCGAGCAAGCTCACTCCCACACGTTATGCGCTAAACCTGTGGGAGCGAGCTTGCTCGCGATAGCGTCCTTAAGAACGCCAAATAACCCGGATCAGAAGTAATACCCAATGTTCATGTACAGCTGATTCTCCCACTGGTTGCTACCCCCAGCCCCCAGACTTTGGGTGTAGCTGCTCCCACCAATGTACGGGTCATTCTTGCCATACAACCATTCCGTCGCGATCCACAATTTGCTGACGGAAAACGAGGTGCCGAAGATCATCCGTTGCGAGGTCTTGAAGTCGTCATTGGATTTGTCGAAGGCGCTGTAGTTGGCGTACAGCTTCACGCCGCTGATCTGGTCGAACAGGTACTTGCCGCCAACGTCGTAGCTCACATCTGCCACGTACAGGTTGCCGCGACTGGCGACGTTGAACGTGCCGTCGTAACCGCCGAGGGTCACCAGTTCATCGGTGCCGGGGTTGCGCGGCGACATCTGCTGCCGCGCGGCTTGCAGTTGCACGCCCCACGGGCCGTTCTTGCCGATGTAGTGCACGGCCACGGCGTTGCGCCGGCCGTTGTTGTCGGTGTCCTGGTTCTCCAGGGTCGAGGTCAGGCCGGAGAGCCCGACTTCGGATTTCCACGGCCCCAGGTCCAGCGCCTTGGCCACGCGCAGCACCACGGTGTTGCGTTCCTGGTTGTTGCTGCCATCGGTGACGTAACTGTCGGCTTTGGACACGACGCTGGAGTACGTATCACCATTGCTGGTGCCTTTGCCTTGCCACGCCGGGCGCAAGTAGTAGCCGGCCTGGATGTTCCAGTCGCCGCTTTGCTGGATGTACTTGGCGCCGATTTGCTCCACGTCTTCCAGGCCGACCACGTTGCCCAGGGTTTCGTAGAAGGTGCTGCCGAAGTACGGCTGCAAACCGAACGGCACCTGATTCAGGCCGACCTGGATCTGCTGGTCGGGGTTGAACTTGTAGCCGACCCAC
Source organism: Pseudomonas sp. ASL4 (assembly GCF_056680395.1). Lineage (NCBI taxonomy): Bacteria > Pseudomonadati > Pseudomonadota > Gammaproteobacteria > Pseudomonadales > Pseudomonadaceae > Pseudomonas > Pseudomonas sp. ASL4. The sequence goes on from NZ_CM155280.1 coordinate 3,659,242, forward strand.
GCCGATTCGGCGAACTGCACGTCACCGACATTGTTTGTGTACTGGTAAGGGTAGGCTCGCCCATAGAAACGGTATTTGGCCGCGCCGATCCAGGTATCGGAGTTGTACTTGGCGGTGAGGAACGCGGTGTCGAAGTTGAACTTCTGGATGTCGCGATCCGGGTCATAGTCCCAACGCGCCCGGACGGCGCCGCCGAGGTCGAGGTTGTCGGTGACTTGAATCGCCATGGCCGGGGCCGCTAAGGCGCCGAGCACGGGGATTAGAGCGATGGAACGGATAGCAAAAGGGGTGGTTGTGCGCACAGTGATACTCCTGATTTTTTAGTTATCGTTGGCAACAGCAGCCCGGGCCGCAGCGAACGCTGCGGCATGGGGAAAGGGTTATTGACTCAGTTGGCTTGAGGGCGGATCAGCCTCAGCGTCGGTTCCGCGACAGGCACCACCGGGATCGCCGACGCGCCGGGGGCCGCCGCCAGCAAGGTCTGGGTGTAGGTGTTTTGCGGTCGCAAGAGCACCTGTTCTGCCGTGCCGTATTCCACCACTTCGCCCTGGCGCATCACCGCGATGTAGTCGCTGATCTGCGCCGCCACGCGCAGGTCGTGGGTGATGAACAAGATGCTCAGGTTGAGGCGCTGTTGCAGCTCGGCGAGCAACTCCAGCACCTGCTTCTGCACTGAGACATCCAGCGCCGAAACGCTTTCATCGGCGATCAGCACTTCCGGGCGCATCGCCAGGGCCCGGGCGATGCCGATGCGCTGGCGCTGGCCGCCGGAGAACTGCCGTGGCTTGCGTTTGAGGGCGTCAGGCTTGAGCCCGACCTGTTCCAGCAAATCGCCGGCCTCGGTCCACGCATCCTTGGCCGACAACCCGCGCAATTGCGCGGCTCGAGCGATGATGTCGCCGACCCGATGCCGCGGATTAAGCGAGCCGTACGGGTCCTGGAAAATCATCTGGATCCGCCGCCGATTGGCCGCCAGGGCCGAACCGCGCAACGCGAGGAAATCCGTATCACCGACCCAGACGTGGCCGCTGTCGCTTTCCACCAACCGAATCGCCGCTTTGACCAACGTGCTCTTGCCCGAGCCGGACTCACCAACAATCGCCAAGGTCTTGCCCCGTGGCAGTTGCAGCGACACATCCTTGAGCGCCGGAACCAAGCGGCCGCCGACGTTGTAGGTTTTGGTCAGGTGCTCGATGCGCAGCGCCAACTCACCGTCGGCGCACGGTGCGTGTAACTCGGGATGCAGCGCCGGCACGGCGGCGATCAACTTGCGGGTGTACGGGTGTTTCGGCGCGTTGAGCACTTGGTCGCGTTCACCGATTTCCACCAGCACACCGCCCTCCATCACGGCGATGCGGTCGGCGATTTCCGCTACCACGCCGAAGTCGTGGGTGATGAACAAAATGCCGTGCTGGCCACGCCCCCGCAGGTCGCGCACCAGTTTCAGCACCTGGGCCTGAGTGGTCACGTCCAGCGCGGTGGTCGGTTCGTCGGCGATCAGCAAGTCCGGGTTCATCGCCAACGCCATGGCAATCACCACCCGCTGGCATTGGCCGCCGGAGAGTTGATGGGGAAAGCTGTTGGCGATCCGTGGCGGGTCGGGCAATTGGGTGGAGTCGAGCAGGGCGAGCATGCGTTCGCGACGTTCGGCGGCGGGCATCTGTGGTGCATGAATGTCGAAGATTTCTTCGACCTGCTGACCAATTCGAATCGCCGGGTTCAGCGCCGCCATCGGCTCCTGGAAGATCATCGCGATGCGGTTGCCACGCAACCGGCGCAGGGAGTGTTCGTCCATGCGGCAGATGTCGTCGCCGAGAAAGTCGATCACCCCTTCACTGTGGCGCAGGCCCTTGGCGTAGTCGCCCATGATCGCCGCCGAAAGCACCGACTTGCCGGAGCCGGATTCGCCGATCACGCAAAGAATTTCACCTTTGCGTACGTCGAGGCTGATGCCCTTTACGGCGTGGCTACGGTCGGCGCCGGCGGGCAGTTCGATGGAGAGGTTCTCCACGCGTAGCACCTGTTGCAAGTTCTGCAGTTGGCTCATGCTCAACTCCTTGTGCCTTTCTGGGCGTGTTCGTCCAGACCGTCCGCCAACAGGCTCAGGCCCAGCATCAGGGTGGAGATGGCAATGCACGGGAAGATCACCAGGTGCGGGAAGGCGATGGCCATGCTGCGGCCTTCATTGATCATGCCGCCCCAGTCCGGAGTCGGCGGTGGCAGGCCGAGGCCGAGGAAACCGAGGGCGCCGATCATGATTGCGGTGTAGCCGATGCGCAGACAGAAATCGACGATCAGCGGGCCGCCGCAGTTGGGCAGGATTTCCACCAGCATGATTCGCAGCGAGCCTTCGCCCTGGGTGATTGCGCTGAGCACGTAGTCCCGGGAGCGGATGTCGATGGTCAGTGCGCGCATGATCCGGAAGATTGCCGGGGCACTAGTGAAGGTCACCGCAATCAGGATATTCAGCGCCGAGGCACCGAGGGCGATGATGATCACGATGTACAACACCAGCACCGGGAACGACAACACGGTGTCGGCAACGTAGGACAACACCCCATCGACCCAGCCATTGAAGTAACCGGCGCACAGGCCCATGGCGATGCCGACGGCGAACGCGGTCAAGGTTGCGAGGATCGACCAGAACAACACGGTGCGCGTGCCCCAGATCAGTCGCGACAGAATGTCCCGGCCGATCATGTCGGTGCCCAGCAGGAAGCGCAGGCCGTCGCCATCCGGGGTCATTGGCGTCAGCAGCGGGGTGAAGCTTTCCAGTGGATCGTGGGGCGCCAGCCACGGCGCGAACAGCGCCATCAGTACCCAGCCGCCGACCAGCAGCAGACCGAGCAATGCCAAGGGATGTTTGAACGCTTTGAGGAAGTTCATTGGCCGCCTCCGCCAAGACTGCGCAAGGTGATGCGCGGGTTGAGCCAGGTGTAGGCCAGGTCCGAGAAGATTTTGGTCGCGCCGACCACGATGCCGCTGATCATCGCGCAGGCTTCGATCAGGTAGACGTCATGGTTCAGCGACGCGGTGTAGAGCAGTGAACCGAAGCCTTTGTAGGCGAAGAACACCTCGACCACGATCACGTTCGACAGCAGCCACGGGATGTACAACATGATCACGGTGATCGGTGCGATCAGCACGTTGCGCAGGGCATGACGCAGCACGATCCGTGAAGTCGACGCGCCTTTGAGGCGCGCGGTGCGGATGTACGGCGCCTGCATCACTTCGACCATCGAGGCCCGGGTGATCCGCGCCAGATAACCGATGCCGAACAGGCACAGCACCATCAGCGGCAGCGCCAGTTCCACCGGGTTGAAGCCGTCGCTCATGCTGCTCACGCCCGGCAGCCAGTTGAGCCAGAAGACGAAGATCGCCGAGACAAACACCGCACTGGCGAAGTCCGGAATCGAGGTGGTGACGATCGACAGAAACGACACCAGCCGATCCACCGCCGAACCCTGACGAATCCCGGCCAGAATGCCCAGCGTCAGGGCTACCGGCACCATCACCAGCAAGGCCAGCCCCGCAAGGATCAACGTTTGCCCGAGGTTCGGCAGCAGCAGGTCGATCACCGGTTCACGAAAGTGCACCGAAGTGCCCCAGTCGCCTTGGAGAAAATCCTTCAGCCACACCAGGTAGCGCCAGACAAAGGGTTGGTTGTAACCGTGTTCCACCAGCCATGCGGCGCGTTGGTCGGCGGCGGAGTAGGGGCCGAGAACGTTGATTGCGACGTCCTCGATGTTCAGTTCCAGGGCCAGGAACACGATTACCGATACCGACAGCAGGGTTGCCGCCAGCGCCAATAACTTGCGCAATAGAAATTCAGCCATGCTCGCACGCTCCGGCTAATCAAGGGATGTCGGCCCGCCGCACCGCAGTGGGCGAGCTCGTTAGCGGCGCTTTAATCAGGCGCTCAACCAGACTTCATCCATTGGGTAGAAGTCCGACGGGTGAACCTGAAAGCCCTGGACCTTCTTGCTCGCGGCGGTGAACTTGTCGCCCCAGAACGGCTGCACCATGACGCAGGCGTCTTGCAGGATCTGCTCGACGCTTTGCATGGCCACGGCCCGTTGTTTCGGGTCGATGATGCCCATGGCTTTATCCAGCGCGGCGTCGAACGCCGGGTCGCTGTAGTGGCTTTCGTTCCAGGCCGCGCCGCTGCGGTAGGCCAGTTCCAGCGACATCACGCCCAACGGGCGGTGCGCCCAGTAGGTGAGGCTGAATGCGGCTTTGTCCCAGATCGGCCAGTACTGGGTGGCCGGGATAACCTTGAGGTTGATGCGGATGCCGGCCTCGGCGCAGTTCTGTTGCAGGATCTGCGCGCAATCCTGTTCGTAGCGGCCCTGGGTGTTGCCGACGATCAGGTCGATGTCGATGCCGTTCGGATGACCGGCTTCGGCTAGAAGTTTTTTCGCGCCAGCGACATCACGAGCACGTTTTGGCAACGGAAAGTATTCCGGGTGGGACGGGGCGACGTGGTGGTCTTCGCCCAAGGTGCCCATGCCGCGATAGGCGATTTTGAGCATCTGCGCGTTGTCGGCGCAGAGCACCACGGCTTTGCGAATCCGCACGTCGTCGAACGGCTTCTGGTCGCAGGCCATGCGCATGACGATGGTTTGCGCCGATTTGCAGGTCAGCAACTGCGCGCCTGGCAAGCGTTTGGCCAAGTCGAGTTCGGCCACTGTCACCCGGTACAACACGTCCACTTGCCCAGCCTGCAACGCGGCGAGGTGGGTGGAAATGTCGGTGCCCATGTCGACGTAGCGCAACTCGTCGAGGTTGGCCGGTTTGCGCCAGTAATCGGCGCGCTTGGCGAAGGTCGCCTGCTTGTTCACGGCAAAGGAGACAAGCTTGAACGGCCCGGTGCCCAGCGGGTTTTTCGCCCAGTCGTCACCGGCCTTGAAGCTGCGGTGGACGATGGCGCAGGTAAAGGCGTTGAGCATTTCCGGGATCGCCAGCATCGGCCGCTTGAGCACCAGGCGGAACTGGAAGTCGCTGACTTTTTCGAAGGCGGTGATGTCCTGGAACGCGGTGCGGTTGACCGACTTGGAGTCGGCGGCAATCCAGCGCTCGATGTTGTGCTGCACGTCCTCGACGTTGAAGGTGTCGCCGTTGCTCCACTTCACGTCCTGGCGCAGGTTGAAGGTCCAGGTCTTGAGGTCGTCCGACGGGCTCCAGCTCTCGGCCAGGTACGGGTGAGTGACGTTGTCGGCGTCGACCCAGGTCAGGAACTCCAGGGAGTTGCGCAGCAGGTTCGAGGCTTCGATCCAGGTAATCAGCATCGGGTCCTGGATTTCCTGGATGGCGCAGGCAAACCGCAGGCTGCCGCCCTGGCGTGGCGCGACCGCATCGGCGGCGCGGGCCGGGTTACCGAGCAGCGCGGAACCGAGGAAGGTGCTGGCGCTGGCGGCGGTGATGCCCAGCAGCGCTGCGGTGCGCAGGAACTGGCGACGATTGATCTCGCCACTTTTGACTTGGGTACACAGGTCGTTTACCGCTGGATGCGGCAGGGCGCCGTCCAGTGTCATTAAGTCTTTCATATGCCTCTCCGATAACGTGCAAAAGTGCGTTTTTCGACTGGCCGCAGATGGGGCGAGCGGCAGACGCGGTCGGTTTTCGATGAACCGAAACTGTCAGTGGCAGGCGCCGTGAAGGCGCAGGCGTAACAGGCGTGAAGCCGGCAGCAGAACAAGGCGCAACGAAATCAGGAGGACGGAGGCGGGATAGGACATAGGGCTGCTCTCATGTTGTTTTTATTTGAGATGCTCGCAGTTTTGTCATCTGGGCAAAGATCGACAAACGATAAATTCAACGCTGAAACGTTCGATAAATGCATGTTACTGACCGTAAGGAAGGCTGCCGCTTGAGCTAGACAGGCCGGACAGATGAAAGCGCGGGTACGAAACACTGCGCGGTGGCCGCAAACGCCCCTTGTTCCGGGTGGGAACAAGGGGAAAAACGGACGGTGTCGAAGGAGGTGACGGCGCCGTCCGGGGCAACTCAACGCGGCATCAGGCGCGGATCGAACGGATAGTCGGAGAGCAATTCGATGCCGTTTTCGTGAATGTAGATCTGCTCTTCGAGCTTGACCCCTTCGCCGCCAGCATCGTGGCCGATGTAGCTTTCCACGCAGATGGTCATGCCGGCTTCGAACACGCCGTCATAACCCAGCGCATCAATGTCCTCGCGGTGCACCACGTACGGGTATTCACCGGTCATGCCAACGCCATGGGCCAAAGCGAAATAGCGGTTGGCCTTGTAGTTGTCCGGGATCTTCCACGCCAGCTCGGCGTATTCCTTGAAGCTGCGGCCGGCCTTGAGCATTTCCATGTTGGTCTGCACTTGCTCGTAGGCCAGTTTGTACAGTTCCTGTTGCTTGGCGGTCGCGGCTTGCTCGCCGCAGAGGAAGGTCCGCGAGAAGTCGGCGTAGTAGCCGAAACGCCCGACCACGTCGGTGTCCAGCGCCACCAGGTCACCGGCCTCGATGGGCCGGGTGCTGCATTCCTGGAACCATGGATTGGTGCGCGGCCCCGAGGACAACAGGCGGGTTTCCACGTAGTCGCCGTCGGTGGCGATGACGTGTTGATGCAGGTGCGACCACAGCTCGTTTTCGCTGATGCCCGGCACCAGTTTGCTTTCCATCAAGCGCACGCCGGCCTCGGTGGCACGCAGGCTGGCGCGGATCATCTTCAGCTCGTTTGGCACCTTGATGCAGCGCGCTCGCTCCAGCGGTTCCTGAGCGTCGAAGATCTGGTAGCCGAGTTTCTGTAGTTCGAACGCGGCGGCCGAGGTCGCGCTTTCGATGGCGATCCGTTTGTTGCCGCCGCCGCACTTGCGCACCAGTTCATCGATTTCGGCGGCCCATTCGGCGGTGACGTTGTTCAGGAAGCTGTCGCAGAAGTAATAAGAGATGGCTTTGGCCGGACGCACTTCATCGACGGTGTTGAGTTTTTCCGCGAGGTGCAGGCAGCCACCGAATTCGAAGATCACCACCGGGCCTTCCGCCGGGATGAAGGCGTATCGCGCCGGGTTGCGCGCCGAGTACACCTGCATATTGCGTGAGCCGGTGGCGTAGCGCATGTGGGTCGGGTCGAACAGCACGCAAGCGGCGTAGTCACGTTTTTTCAGTTCGTTGCGTACCCGTTGCAAACGGTCGAGCTGGATCTGCTGGATCTCGTCGTACGTCGGTTCGCAGTCGGCGGGGTTGCGGTTAGGGCCGGACAGACTCATGGGGTGTTCCTCGCAGGGCAAATACGGTTGGTTTTTTTCTAAGAGTTTTTTTGGGGGCGAATCAGTCGAGCAACTGGTCGCTGCGGACCATGTTGCGTTCGGCTTGCAGGTGGGCTTCGGACAGGCGTCCGTAAAGCTGTTTGGTGCGCTGGGCACGGCCGATGATTCCGGGCTTTTCGGAGTAGGCGAAGATTGCGGTGTTGCGTTCGGTGGCGCCCTCGACGCGGGTCACCCGGTGCACCGAGAAGCGGCCCTTGAAGATCTGCAAGTCGCCGGGGTTGAGTTCCAGTTCCTGCACCCGGCTGCGGTCGTCACCGCGCACGACTTTGCCGACGGCGCCGAGGTTTTCCTGGGTGCGGGTGCGGATCATTGGCGCGTACTCGAACAGACCGCCGGCCTCGGGCTTCTGGGTCATCATGCTGACGATGAATTCGTTGGTATCGAAGTGCCAAGGCTGCTCGGTGCCTTGGGGCATGACGTTGATCACCAGCCCGGCGAACGGGTCGGCGTATTCGAAAATCTCCGGTTCGTTCAGGCAGGCGCCGATAAAGCGCTTCATCATCGGCGAGACGTACAGGCGATGAATGATCGCGTCCGGGGCGATCATGTCGCGGGTGACGAAACCGCTGGTGCGCTCCATGAATGTGCGGCGCGGGTCATCCTGGGGCAGGGCGGGGTCGTCTTCGGTGAAGTAGGCGTTGACCTTGCGCACCGAGTAAAAGGTCTTGCCCGACAGCGCCTGACCTTCGGCGCGGGCCTGTTCCAGCGCCTCGGGCCGCAGGAAATTCTTCAGCAGGCAGCAACCGTCTTCGGCCAGTTCGGCGCGAGCGTGTTCGATCAGCGCCTGCAATCGGACATGGCCCGAATCATGTATGGGGTACAGCTCGGTATTAATAATGTCGCTGATATCGCCCACTTCGGCGTCGGCAAGTTGAAGGCTCATGCAAGTCTCCTGGAACTATCAATTAACAGTGTTTGGCGTTGAATCGATAGTTGCTTAAAGAGGTGCGAAGTGGAAATTACAAGTTGTGATCGAATCCATCGGCAGGGGCGATAGTTATGTCAGGCGAACTGGATGGGACCTTGCTTAAAGTCTTTGTCGCGATTATCGAGTGCCACGGATTTTCCGCGGCGGCCGAGCGCCTGCATAAAACCCAATCGACCATTAGCCAGAGTTTGCAACGCCTGGAAGAGATCGTCGGCACGCCGTTGGTGCAGCGCACCAGTCGCTCAGTCAGCCTCACGCCCGGTGGCGAGACTTTTCTGATCTACGCCCGGCAGATCCTCAAACTGCACGCCGATGCGATCAGCGCCGTGCACCTGCCTGACGAGCAGGTGTGCATTCACGTTGGCATGCCCGAGGACTACGCCCAATTCTGCCTGGCCGGGGTGTTGCGGGATTTTCAAGCGCAGTTTCCGCAAGTGCGGCCGGACATTTGTTGCGAGATGTCCACGGCGTTGGTCAGCCGTTTACAGCGCGGTGAACTGGATCTGGTGCTGGGTGTGCAGCACGCGAATCTTCAGCCAGGTGAATACCTGTGCGACGAGCCGCTGGTGTGGGTGGCGGCTGAAGGTTGGCGCGCAGGTGAGGACGAGTCGGTGCCATTGGCGGTGTATGCCGAGGGCTGCGCATTTCGCGCCAATGCCGTGCGAGCGCTGGCCGAGGCCGGGCGGCCGTGGCATGTGGTTTACACCAGCCAGAGCCCGCGCGGCATCGGGATTGCCATTGAGCAGGGCCAGTCGGTGGGCGTGACCGCGCGGCGCCTGGTGCCGCCGGGTTGGCAGGTGCTCGACGAGGCTCAGGGCTTTCCACCGATTGAGCCGGCGCGGTTGATGTTCTGGCGTTCGACTCAGTGTCAGGCGCTGGCGGTAGAGGCTTTGGTGGATATTCTCACGCGCCAGTTGGGCCGTTCAGAGTGGTTGGCCGAGCGCGGCCTCGCGACATTGACGGCGGGCCATCAACCCCAGCAATAACAGGCTGGCCGCCACCCAGCAGGCGATCCAGCCATGCACCAGGGCGAACTGCCCGGTGGTTTGCAGCAGCCAGCCGCACAGCCAATTGGCGGTGGCGCTGCCCAGGCCGTAACCGACCATGCTCAGGCTCACCACTTGCAGGCTTTGCACCGGGCTCAACCGGGCGCTGAGGTAGGCGGCCATCAAGCCCCAGACCGGGAAATAGAACAACGCGAACAGCCCGGCCGCCAGCCAGGTCAAGCCCAGGCTCGGTTGCCAGAGCAGGGCGAGCATCGCCACGCCGAACGCGCTGATACTCAACGCCATGACTCGCAGCGCGCCCCAGCGATCCGCCAATGACCCCAGCAGCAAACCACCGACAACCCCGCCGATCCCGATCAGCGTCCACAGCGACCCGGTGATCTGCGCGTTGGCGCCCAAGCGTTCGCTGGCAAACGCCGAGAGGAAGTTCAGGAACGGTCCGCTGATCCCGCCGATAAAGGCGCTGAGCAGCAGAATATGCAGCGCGACCGGGTGCTCAAGGCACAGATGCAGCCATTGCCTGAGCACCCGGCGCAACGACGGCGCACTGCTGGGCTTGATGCGCGGGTCTGTCTTCAAAGGAGCCAATACCCAGAAGGTCAACAGGGTGACGATCAACGTCAGACCGGCGCAAATCAGCCAGAAGTGCATCAACGAGATACCGTGCAACAAAGCGATCAACACACCATTAAGACAGATCGCAAACGCCGCCCCCGAAGATGCCAGCCCCAGCACGCGGCTGCGGTGGGAGGCCGGGATCACTTCGCTGGCCAGCGCGGCGATGGCGTTCCAGTTCGACACCGCACAGGCCGAGACCAGCGCCAGACACAGCGCAAACGGCAGCACCCACGGCGTAGCGACCGCCAGCGCCAACAGCGCCGGGCTCAAGGCCATTGTCAGGCGCACCATGTTGCGTGGGCTGATCCACGCCGCCGCAATGCCGCTGACAATCGACGCGCCCATATAGAACAGTTGCAGCAGCGCCGCAATGAATGCAGCCTGGCTGTAGCTCAGTTCGAACACCTGGCGGATCTCGGGTAATAACGCCGAATACAGGAAAATACTGAAACCGTGGGTGGTGGCGTTACACGCCGTGAAGATAAGAGCCAATACGCCAATACTTCTTGTGGTTGAACTTGCAGTGGTTGGCATGTGTTGGGCTCGATCAGGTTAATTGCAACAGGATGGGGCGAAGTTGCAGGGTTCGCCCTATGTAAGTGCGTTGGCTTATTAAAGGGTTTAATTGAAATCAGACTAGCGTTTATATAAAGAAAACAGCCAGTGCTTAATAGTCATGAGTGAACTGCGAAATACTCATGCTATTTATGCGTGAGCGACAACTTCCAGATCAAAAACGACTCCCGTTGATGCAACGAGGATCAAATGTGGGAGCGGGCTTGCTCGCGAAAGCGGTGTGTCAGTCAAATCAATATCACCTGACACACCGCTTTCGCGAGCAAGCCCGCTCCCACCCAAAGCAAAATGATGCCAGGCCAAGGAAATCGTCCTACACAACACAAAAATGCATGTTACTCAGGAAATTTCCCACAAGCCGTGGGATGCTTGGCACTCGTCAGCCCCTGCGCGAGTTACCGTCATGAAACGCAAAATGCCTGCGCTCAATGCGCTCAAAGCCTTCGAAGTGGCCGGCAGCACCGGCAGCTTTACCCGGGCGGCGGAGTTGCTCAATGTCACCCAGAGTGCGGTCAGCCGCCAGGTGCGCCAGCTTGAAGAACAGCTGGGCGAGAACCTGCTGGAGCGCCGGCATCATCACCTCGAACTCACCAGCGCCGGCCGGGTTTTACTGCGAGCGCTGCACCAATCCTTCGATAAGATCGAGTTGACGGTACGCAGCATTCAGCAGAAATCCCACGCCAATCGGCTGCACATCAACGCGCCGCCGACCTTCACCAATCGCTGGCTGATGCCACGCCTGGGACGCCTGCGCGAGAAGCACCCGGAGCTGGAATTGAGCATCACCACTCGTTTGCAAGACAGCCTGGCGGAAACCAGCACCCTGGACTGCGCGATCCGCTTTGGCGATGGCGAATGGGACGGCCTGGACAGCTCGCTGCTGATCCAGGAACGGCACATCGCGGTGTGCGCGCCGTCGTTGTACGCGCGGGAATGGAGCGAGGGCGGCATCGACCTCAATCGCCTGACGTTGCTGCATGTGCTGGCCCGAGAAGACCAGCGCTACCTGACCTGGAAACACTGGCTCGACGCGGCGAAAATCAGCGGCGTCGACACCCAGGGCGGGTATGAATTCGACCTGCTGGACCTGGCGATCCGCGCCGCCACCGATGGGTTGGGCATCACCATTGCCGACTGGCACATGGTCGCCCCGGAACTGGCCAGCGGGCAGTTGACCCAAGTGCTGAACGTGCACGTGGAAGGGCATCAATCCTACTGGCTGGTGACCCGGCCGGAGCAGACCTTGATGCCGCAATTGCAGGTGTTCAGCCAGTGGTTGCAGGAAGAAATCTGGTTGGCGCAACGCCAGCTCGAACCCTCCACCGCCGCCAGCTGAAACACTGCAAATCCCTGTGGGAGCGAGCTTGCTCGCGATGAGGCCGTGTCAGTCAACATTGATGCTGTCTGAAACTCCGTCATCGCGAGCAAGCTCGCTCCCACAGGGGATTTGATTCGTTCAATGCGTAACCTGCATTTTTCGAATGTTCCACCGCTCAATAAATCGTTTGTTCAACCCGTTCAGGATGCCAAGACTGCGGGAACTGGATAAAAACAACGATGGGCGATTCACATGCGACTCGAGCGAAACTTTGTAAACGGTCACTTCATTGAGCCTGCCAGCGATGCGCTGATTGCGGTCTACAACCCGGCGACCGAAGCCTTGGTCGGTCAGGTCTCGGCGGCCACCACCGCTGAAGCCACCGCTGCCGTCGACGCTGCCGCCGCGGCCCAGAAGCTTTGGGGCAAGCTCACCAGCATCGAACGCGCCGAGCACTTGCGCTCATTCGCCGACGCCCTTGAAGCCTGCGCCGAAAACATCGGTGAAGCCCTGGCCGCCGAGTCCGGCAAGAGCGTCAGTGACGCCAGCAACGAAGCCCGTTACGCCGCGCAGATCACCCGTTACCACGCCGAATGGGCGCGCCGGATCGAAGGCGAGATCATTCCCAGCGACACCCCGAACGAAAACCTCTTCCTGCACCGCGAGCCGATTGGCGTGGTCGCGTGCCTGATTCCGTTCAACTACCCGGTCTATACGCTGCTGCGCAAAATCGCCCCGGCGCTGATTGCCGGCAACACCGTGGTGGTGCGCCCGAGCAACAACACCCCGACCTCGGCGTTTGAAATCGCCAAGGCTGTGCAGCAATCCGGTTTGCCGGCCGGCGTCGTGAACATCCTGACCATGGATCACGCCACTGCTGCGGCGGTTTGCACCCACAAAGCCGTCGGTTTTATCACTCTGACCGGCAGCGTCAATGCCGGGCGCATCGTGCTCGATTACTGCAAGGCCAACATCGCCAAGCCATCGCTGGAACTGGGCGGCAAAACCCCGGCGATCATCGAAGCCGATGCCGATCTGGAAGCCGCTGCCAGCGCCATCGTCGCTTCCAAGACCACCCACTGCGGCCAGTTGTGCACGGCGGTCGAACGGGTCTATGTGCAGGAAAGCGTCTACGAGCAGTTCCTCGCCTTGCTGAAATCGAAAATCAGCGCCGTGAAGTTCGGCGACCGCGCCGCCGACGCCAGCCTGATGGGCCCGTTGGTCAACGCCAGTTCGCAGCAGAACATTCACGCCATGGTCGAGCGCGCCGTCGCCGACGGTGCTGTACTGGAAACAGGCGGTTTTATCCCGCAGGGCAACGGTCATTTCTACCCGCCGACGCTGCTGAGTAACTGCCGCCAGGACATGGAAATCATCCAGGAAGAAATCTTCGGCCCGGTGCTGCCGGTGCTCAAGTACCGCGACATCGACGAAGCGCTGGCCATGGCCAACGATCACCAGTTCGGCCTGTCGTCGGTGCTGTACACCGAGAACTACCGCACCACCATGAAAGTCGCCAACGCCATCGAGGCTGGCGAGTTGTACGTCAATCGCACCCCGGCCGACCCGTACCAGGGCTTCCACGCCGGTTGGAAACGTTCGGGCCTTGGCGGCGATGACGGCAAGCACGGCATGCTCGAATTCACCCAGACCCGACTCGTCGTCATGAAGTACTGATCCACCCGTAACACGCCTCACGCCACACCTATAAAAACAATTATTTGGGGCGCCCGGACCACCGGGCTGCCCGAGGTCTCACAGATGTCCAAGCCTGCAACCACTGTTGCCGCTGTTCAGGGTTCGAACGCGGGTGCAAAAAGCCACAGTGACAAGGGAAGTCGCTATTTCCAGTTGATGCTCTTGGTACTGGCCGCCGGGGCGATCTACCCGATCCTGTACCTGCGTCAGGTCTACCAGACCACCATGCTCGAAGTGTTCCAGATCAACCACAGCGAGCTGGGGTATCTGTACTCGATGCTCGGGACGATTTTCCTGCTCAGCTACTTGCCGAGCGGCTGGTTGGCGGACCGGATTGCGCCACGGTTCCTGATTTTCTTTTCGCTGGTGGCCACCGGAGCCCTGGGGCTTTGGTACTCCACGGCACCGTCGATGACCGGTTTGATGATCATCTTCGGTTGCTGGGGCCTGACCACCGGCCTGACGTTCTGGGCCTCGGTGCTCAAGCGGGTGAAGATGATTGCCCATCACACTGAACAGGGCCGGTTCTTCGGCATCCTCGACGGCGGTCGCGGCCTGGTGGAAGCCTTGCTGGCGACCGTTGCTTTGGGGCTGTTCGCCTTCGCCACCGAAACCCGTGGCGAGTCCGCCGCCGAAGGCTTCAAGCATGTGGTTTACCTGTATGCCTTCACCTGTATCGCCATCGGCTGTGTGCTGGTGCTGATCAAGGACCCGAAGTCGATGGAAGACACGGCGCCGGTGGAGAAGGGCAAGTACAACCTGCTCAGCGACCTGACCACCCTGGTGAAAATCCCTGACCTGTGGCTGGTCACGGCCATCGTGTTCTGCGGTTATCACATCTTCTGGGCCACCTACAGCTTCTCCGATTACTTGCAGGGCGGCGGTATGACCGCGGTCATGGCCGGCACCATCACCACCATCAAATTGTGGATGCGCCCGATTGGTGGCATTGGCGGCGGCTGGCTCGGTGACAAATTCTCGAACATCTCGGTGCTGATCGTGGCGCTGTTCTTCGCGACATTGGCGATGGTCGGCCTGATCGTGTTCCCGGCGCTCAACAGCATGGGCCTGCTGATCGGCACAGTGATCTTCATCGGTTTGATGACTTACGCGATTCGCGGCTTGTACTGGGCGATCCTCGACACCTGCAACATTCCGCTGCGCATCACCGGCCTGGCCATCGGCATTGTCTCGGTGGTCGGTTACCTGCCGGACGCCTTTATTCCGTTGATCAACGGTTACCTCACCGAACACTTCCCCGGTGCCGTTGGTTACAAGCTGTATTTCGGCTACATCGCTTTCGTCGGCCTGCTCGGGACCCTCGCGGCCCTGACCTTGCGCGCTCGTATCAACCGTCAATCTTTGATCAAGACAGGTGCTTGAGATGAAAATCGTCGCCCTTGAAACTCACATTGTTGCCGTCCCGCCACCGCACATCGGCGGCATGTACTGGCTGTTCGTCAAGCTCAAGACCGATTGCGGCATTGAAGGCGTCGGCGAGATCTACGCCGCGACTTTCGGCCCTAAAGCCATGCTGCCGATCATCGAAGACGTGTTCGAGCGCTACCTGCTCAACCACGACCCGCACCACATCGAACGCTTTTTCCGTCAGGCCTATTCCAGCGGTTTCACCCAGCGCCCGGACCTAACGATGATGGGCGTGGTCAGCGGCCTGGAGATGGCCTGCTGGGACATCATCGGCAAAGCGGCGAACAAACCGGTTTACGAACTGTTGGGCGGCAAGGTCAACGAACGCCTGCGTTCCTATACCTACCTGTACCCGGTCAACAGCAAGGGCGAGTACGACTACGACGACCCGGACCTGGCCGCCGAGTGCGCCGTCGAGAACATGAATAGAGGCTTCACCGCCGTGAAGTTCGACCCGGCCGGGCCATACACCGCCTACTCCGGGCACCAGATTTCGCTGGAAGTGCTGGAACGCTGCGAAACCTTCTGCCGCAAGATCCGCGAAGCGGTGGGCGACAAGTGCGACCTGCTGTTCGGCACTCACGGGCAAATGGTCCCGTCGTCAGCGATTCGCCTGGCCAAGCGCCTGGAGAAATACGACCCGCTGTGGTTCGAAGAACCGGTGCCACCAGGTCAGGAAGAGGCGATGGCGCAAGTCGCGGCCAAAACCACAATCCCGATTGCCACTGGCGAACGGCTGACCACCAAGTACGAATTCTTCAAGCTGTTGCAGGCCGGCGGTGCGTCGATTCTGCAAATGAACGTGGCGCGCTGCGGCGGACTGCTGGAAGCCAAGAAAATCGCGAGCATGGCCGAAGCCTACTACGCACAAATCGCCCCGCACCTTTACAACGGGCCGATTGGCGCGGCGGCGAGTTTCCAGTTGGCGACCTGCACGCCGAACTTCCTGATCCAGGAAAGCATCATGACCTGGGGCGGTTTCCATGCCGAAGTGCTGACCAAGCCGCTGCAATGGGAGGACGGCTACATCATCCCGTCCACCGAGCCGGGGCTTGGGGTGGAACTGAACATGGACGTGGTGCGCAAGCATTCGCCGTACACCGGCGAGCGTTTGCACCTGCAAATGGCGCCGACCCCGGCAGACGTCAAAGACACATCGCCGGCCAGAGGCTGACGAAAATGGCGCAGTTCCCCTTGTGGGAGCGGGCTTGCGCCTGACGGTTTATTTGGACAACGACTTACATGACATACGACTACATCATCGCTGGCGCAGGCGCCGCGGGCTGCATCCTCGCCAATCGGCTTTCGGCCTCGGGGAAATACACGGTGTTGCTGCTGGAGGCGGGCGGCAAGGACAGTTCCCTGTGGTTCAAGATCCCGGTCGGCTTCGCCAAAATGTATTACAACCCGACCTTCAACTGGATGTACTACAGCCAACCGCAAAAGCAGCTGAACAACCGGGAAATCTATGCCCCGCGCGGCAAGGTGCAGGGCGGTTCGGGCTCGATCAACGCGATGGTCTACGTCCGTGGCCAGGCCCATGACTTCGACGACTGGGCGGCCAACGGCAACGACGGCTGGGGCTTCAAGGACGTGCTGCCGTACTTCCGCAAACTGGAAAATCATCCGCTGGGCGACAGCGAATACCACGGTGGCAGCGGCCCGATCAGCATCACCCCGATGAAGGGCCAGACCCATCCGATCTGCGATGTGTTCCTCAAGGGCTGCGACGAACTCGGCTATCCGCACAGTGATGACTTCAACGGGCCGAAATTCGAAGGCTCGGGCATCTACGACGTCAACACCAAGGACGGCCAGCGCAGTTCCAGTAGTTTTGCGCATTTGCACCCTGCACTCAGCCGCCCGAACCTGACGGTCGAGCATTACGCCCTGGTGGATCGGGTGTTGTTCGATAACGAGCGTGCGACCGGTATTTCCGTGACTCAGCACGGCGTGGTCCGCACCTTTACTGCACGCAAAGAAGTGATCCTCTGCGCCGGTGCCGTCGATACGCCGAAGATTCTGCAATTGTCCGGTGTCGCCGATCAGGCGCTGCTGGCCAAACATCAGATCCCGCTGGTCAAACACCTGCCGGCGGTGGGGCAGAACCTCCAGGATCACCTGTGCGCCAGCTATTACTACAAGGCCAACATCCCGACGTTGAATGATCAGCTCAGCTCGTTGTTCGGTCAGTTCAAACTCGGCCTTAAATACCTGCTGACCCGCAAGGGCGCGCTGGCGATGAGCGTCAATCAGGCCGGTGGTTTCTTCCGTGGCAATGAAGCCCAAGCCAATCCGAACCTGCAGTTGTACTTCAACCCGCTGTCGTACCAGATCCCGAAAAACAACAAGGCCAGCCTCAAGCCCGAACCGTATTCAGGCTTCCTGCTGTGCTTCAACCCGTGCCGGCCCACCAGCCGCGGGCATATCGAGATCAAGTCGAAGAACCCTCGGGACGCAGCGCTGATCGACCCCAATTACCTGAGCACGCAAAAGGACATCGACGAGGTGATCCAGGGCAGTCGGCTGATGCGCAAAATCATGCAGGCGCCGGCACTCAAGGGCATCACCGTTGCAGAGGTTTTGCCGGGGCCAGTGGTCGAAAGCGACGAGCAGATGTTGCAGTATTTTCGCGAGAACAGCGGTTCGATCTATCACCTGTGTGGCTCGTGCGCGATGGGTGCGGATGAACAGAAATCGGTGGTCGACAAGCGGCTTAAAGTGCATGGGATCGGTGGTTTGCGCATCGTCGATGCATCGATTTTCCCCAATGTGACGAGCGGTAATACCCACGCCGCAGTGCTGATGGTGGCGGAGAAGGGCGCCGATCTGATCCTGCAGGACGCCTGATTTCTTCACCTGACTGTATCAAAAATGAATTTCCGCCAACCCCGCTGCTCATACCTGATAGGTGGCGGATTTAAACTGCGAAATTATGGGTGCAATCAGGGAGTGGTCAGGTCATGAATCCAATATCAAAGGCGGGCGAGTCGCTTCCCGGCAGCTTGATTCTGGTGGTGGAGGATGACCCGCTGATTCTGGAGTTTCTGTGTGAAATTCTTCAGGAAGAAGGCTTCGTCGTGCAGCCGCACACCAGCGCGGATGCGGCAGCGCAGTTCCTGGAACAGCACGCGGGCGAGGTCAAATTGTTGCTGACGGACATCACCATGCCCGGCAAGCGCAACGGCGCGGACCTGGCCAATGAGTTCGGTGATCGCTGGCCGGACAAGCCGATCATGATTATGTCCGGCTTCGAAACCCCGCAAAGCGCCGGAGTACGGCATGAGGTGGCGTTCATCAAGAAGCCCTGGGCGCTGGGGCAGTTGCTCGATTGTGTGGAAGGGGCCTTAAAGTCACACCGTCACCTGTAGGCGCTCGTGGGCGACCAGTGGTGTTACATTGCCCGCCCGGCCCTTGCGATAGGAAGCTGTCTTTTGCCTGCTAAAACATCCGTTTTCGATACGCCATACCGCGCCTTTCTGTTCGACATGGACGGCACCGTTCTCAACTCCATCGCCGCCGCCGAGCGGATCTGGACAACCTGGGCCGTGCGCCATGGTCTTGATGTCCAGACCTTCCTGCCGACCATCCACGGCGCTCGCGCTATCGATACCGTTAATCGTCAGGCCCTGCCGGGGCTGGATGCAGAGGCTGAAGCCGCCTGGATTACCGAGGCGGAAATCGAGGATGTGGAAGGGGTTGTCGAGGTAGCGGGTGCGGCGGATTTTCTGAAGTCGCTGCCGGCTGACCGCTGGGCGATTGTCACCTCGGCGCCGAGGGCGTTGGCGTTGCGGCGGATGGCGGCGGCGGGGATTCCTGAGCCGGGTGTGATGGTCACGGCTGAAGACGTGAAGGCCGGAAAGCCTGATCCGGCTGGCTATCGACTGGCGGCTCAGCGGGTGGGTGTTGAGGTGACTGAATGCCTGATTTTTGAAGATGCCACGGTCGGGATACAAGCGGCCGAAGCTGCCGGTTCTGACCTGGTCATCATCACGTCGACCCACGACCACCCGATCGAGACCCCGCATGCAACATTGGCTGACTACACCTCAGTCGAGGTCCGTACGAACGCCGATGGCCGGATCCAACTGCATTCTTCCTGATCCACCCCAATCCCCTGTGGGAGCGGGCTTGCTCGCGAAGGCGTAATGTCAGTCGATATCAATATTGGCTGACCCACCGCTTTCGCGAGCAAGCCCGCTCCCACAGTGATTAATGCTGGTCAGTAAACTCCGGGAATCAGCCGCCAACTCCTGCCGCAATAAACCTCATATTCCCAACCAAACTGCGCTCGCAGCAGCGCCTCTTCGGCGTTAATCCGTGCGATCAGCGGGATCAGTGTCAACGCCGCCAGCAACAGGCCAACCCCCGAGCGAAACGCCAGTGCCCAACCAATGGCAATGACCATCAGCCCCAGATAACTGGGGTTGCGCAAATTTCGGTAGATGCCGTCGGTCACCAGGGTGTGTCCCGGCTGAATCGCCACCAATCCGCTGAAACGCTTGCCCAGCACAAACACCGGCCACAGCCGCAGCGCGCCGCCAAGGATGAACAGCAGCGCACCGAGCCAGCGCACGCCCTCGCCACCAAAGGTCCAGAAGTCGATGCGGTCGGTGTAGGCCGGCACAAACCCGCTCACCACGCCGATGACCCCGAACGCCCAGATTACCCAGCGATTGGCCCGATCCTCCCGTTCGCCCGAACTCAAATTGACCTCGGTAAACAGCGACGCAATGGCCATCACCAGTGTCGCCAACGCAATCACCACCAGCGACCCATGAGAAAAGTACGCCGCAAACCCGCCCAACCCCCACACCGCGAGGCCAATGTAGGCGAGAGTAGAAACAACGGCGAAAAACGCCAGAGTGGGCGAGATTTTCATGGCTACCTCCACAGGTCATACCCTCAGTGTAGGAGCTGCCGAAGGCAGCGATCCTTTGATCTTGCTTCTGTAGCAACCTTGAAGTCGCCAAAAACTAATGAAGGAGCTTTTGTGGAGAATGGGCTTTTGTGGCGAGGGAGCTTGCTCCCGCTGGGCTGCGAAGCGGCCCCCGCTCTATCCTGAAAAGAAGGGGACTGCTGCGCAGTCCAGCGGGAGCAAGCTCCCTCGCCACAGGGGCGGTGTCAGGTTTGAAATTGAGTCGTGTTGTCAGGCCGATCGGGCATTACGCCGGATAACCTGCGGCGGTTGGCCGAATGCGCGAAGGAAGGCTTCGCGCATCCGCCGCCGATCGCTGAACCCAGTCTCTTCAGCAATCTGATCCAACGTCAGCCGCCCCCGTTCCAGCATCTGCCGCGCCGCTTCCAGGCGTAGATTCTCGATTGCCTTGGCCGGCGACTGCCCGGTTTCCGCACGAAACGCCCGACTGAACTGCCGTGGGCTAAGCCGCGCCACGTCCGCCAATTGCTCCACTGACAACGTCGACGTCAGGTGTTCCCGGGCGTAGCCAAGCACGGTCTGGATGCGGTCGGATTTTGGCTCCAGTTCCAGCAGCGCCGAATGCTGCGACTGACCGCCCGCGCGACGGTGGTACATCACCAGTTTCTGCGCCACGGCCCGGGCCAGTTCGGCGCCGTGGTCCTTTTCGACCATCGCCAGCGCCAGGTCGATGCCGGCGGTCATGCCCGCCGAGGTCCAGATCGAACCGTCGACCACGAATATCCGGTCTTCCTCAACCTTGATCGACGGAAACCGCGCCTGCAATTCCCGGGCATACGCCCAATGGGTGGTGGCGCGCCGACCGTCAAGCAACCCGGCCTGGGCCAATACAAACGCCCCGGAACAGATCGAAGCGGTGCGTCGTGCGGTGTTCACGCTGCCGCGCAAGTACGTCAGCACCGCCTCGGGCGCCTGTTCGATGATGGAGTCGCCACCGACCACGACCACCGTGTCGAACACCCGCGCATCGAACGCCTCGGTGCCGACGCTCAATCCGCCAGAAGCGCGCAACGTGCGGCCATCCTCTGACAACACGCTGACTTCATACAGCGCTTCGCCGGCACTGAAGTTGGCATACTCGAACACCGGCATCGCTGCCAGCGCCATCGACTGGAACCCCTCGAATACCACAAACGCCACGGAAGTCATCGCTACGCCCTCAAAAAGCTCATGTCCTAAAAACGTACTTTAAACGTCATTTGAGACGAGCGTCAGCCCATTTATAACGGTTCACACCCGGCGAACTTCTCGCCTCACTGTGAAGGACATCTGAAATGGCACTCTCATCCAAAGGTACCGCCCTGATCACTGGCGCCTCTTCCGGCATCGGCGCGGTCTACGCCGATCGACTCGCCCGGCAAGGCTATGACCTGATTCTGGTCGCCCGTAGCCAAAGCAAATTGAACACCCTGGCCAACCACCTGAGCAACGAAACCGGCCGCGCCGTGGAAGTGGTCGCCGCCGACCTGAAAGACAAGGCCGACCTGTTGCGGGTCGAAACCATCCTGCGCACCGATGCCAGCATCACCTTGCTGGTCAACAACGCCGGGGTTGGCGGGGTCATGCCGCTGCTTGGCAGCCCGGTGGACGACATGGAAGACATGATCACCCTCAACGTCACTGCGCTGATGCGTCTGGCCTACGCCGCGGTGCCGGGTTTTGTCGCCCGAGGCGCAGGGACCGTGATCAACATCGCCTCAATCGTCGCCATCGGCCCGGAAATCCTCAACGGCGTGTACGGCGGGACCAAGGCCTTTGTGCTCGGCCTCAGCCAATCCATGCACCATGAACTGGCCGACAAGGGCATCCGCATCCAGGTCGTACTGCCCGGCGCCACCGCCACCGATTTCTGGAGCGAGGCCGGCAACCCGGTGGAAAACCTGCCGCAGGAAATCGTGATGTCGGCGCAGGACATGGTTGATGCCGCGCTCGCCGGGCTGGCGAAGGGTGAAGTGGTGACCATTCCAAGCTTGCACGAAGGCGAAAAATGGGACGCCTACGAGGCCCAGCGGCAAACGCTGTCCGGGCTGTTCGGCCACTCCACGGCGGCACCGCGTTATCGTTGAAACGACAGGTGCGGGGCAGGGTGGACTAAGCTTGGATAAGCAACGTTCATCCGTTGCCCCGGCTTGTTGACGCATTTCGACTGAACCGGGGCGCCACAAGGAACCCCGCAATGCTGCACATCCGAACCCCGCTGATTCTGCATCCGGGCCTGTCCACGCCAATCCGGCGAATCTGGCTCAAACTGGAAAACCTGCAACCCAGCGGCTCGTTCAAACTGCGCGGCATGGGGCTTTTGTGCAGCCAGGCTGCCGCCCAGGGCAAGCGCAAAGTAGTCTGCCCATCCGGCGGCAACGCCGGTTTTGCTACCGCCGTCGCCGCCGCCCGCTTGGGCCTGAAAGCCTGCATCGTCGTCCCCAACACCACCCCCGAAAGCACCCGCATGCGGATCAGCAAAACCGGTGCCGAGGTGATCGTCCACGGCAAAGTCTGGGACGACGCCAATCAACGTGCCAAGGAACTCGCCCGGGGCGTGCGCACCGAATACGTACCGGCCTTCGATCACCCGGTGCTGTGGGAAGGCCACAGCACGATGATCGATGAAATACTCGACGATTGCCCCGAGGTCGACGTCGTAGTGACGTCGGTGGGCGGCGGTGGTTTGCTGGCCGGGATTCTCACCGGATTGATCCGCCACAACCGCATGGATTGCCGAATCGTTGCCTGCGAAACCCAGGGCGCAGCGTCGTTTGCCGCAGCGGTCGAGGCTGGCCATCCGGTCCGGCTGGCGCGGATCAACACGGTTGCCACCTCGCTCGGTGCGACCCAAGTCGCGGCCTGGCCGGTGGAGCACATCCGCGACTTTCCCCACGAATGCGTGGTGCTCAGCGATGACGAAGCGATCATGGGTGTGGTCCGCTATGCCAGTGACCTGCGCCAGTTGGTCGAACCGGCCTGCGGGGTGTCACTGGCGGTGGCGTACCTCGATCACCCGGCGATTTCCGAGGCGCATGACGTGGTGATCATTGTCTGTGGCGGGGTCAGTATTACGGCGCAATTGGTGGCAGGGTGGGCGCGGCACCATTGAACCAAAGCGCCTTCAAAACCGCAGCGTCGCCCCCGTGGTCAGCCACTGGTCTCGCTCGCCGATCAGGCTTCGCCCCAGCACCAGATCAACATCGATCCGCTGGCCAATGTGCAACCGTGGCCCGGCCTGCCACGCCTGTTCGCCGCCTCGTTGGCCGTAGCGTTCGGCGATCAGGGTCAGGGAGCGGGCGAGGTCGTATTCCACGCCCGTGCCCCAGGTCCAGCGATGGTTTTGTTCGCCGTCGTCATAGGCGTGCGTCCAACCGGCGTTGAAATTCAGGCGCAGGGTTTCCAGCGGTTGGTAGGTCAGCGGCAGGTTCAGGTCGCCGCCGTCAAAGGCATGCGCGCGGTTGACGGCAACGTGCGCCGAGCCGGCCAGCGCCAGTTCAAGTCCGAGTTCGCTCCAGGAAAACAATTGCGCCTTGAATTGCGGGCTCAGTTGCGTTTCCCCGGTGCCATCCTCGCGGCTGTACTGCACGGCGGCACCGAGTTGCACAGTGGGCAGGCCTTTGAACGTGCAGTCCTGAGACACCACGCTATTACTGGATGAACTGTGCCGGCCGTTCTGATACCAGGCGTCGATGTTGCATTCGCCGGGGGCGTTGATTCCGGCGTCATCCACGGTATACGAACCGCCAGCGGCGCGAGCGTTGGAGATGGTGCTTAACAGCGCAATCACACCCAGTGTGAAGCTGACGAACAGCAGATTGCGTCGTAGCCTCCGGCCCTGGGCGGGCGGCAGGTTGCGGGTTAAAGAGGTGAACAAACGCGTTGGCTTTTGCATAGGAGTGACCTCAAAACGTTGTGTTGGCAGGCGCGACTTAGCCGCGATCCTCTACCGTTAAGGTTTGCAAACCGGCCGCCCGGGCTTGGGCGACCAGTTCTTCGGTGTCTTCGCCGCCGGGCAGGGCGATCACCACGTCGGGGCGGCTGTCGCGCAACATGAAGTGGTTGCGCAGGCGTTCGGCCAATTTGCCGTGGCGTTGCCAGTTGGGCGGGTAACGCACGATGTCGGCGCCGTGCTCCCGGGCCCATTCCTCGATGTCAGCGCCCAGGTATTGATTGCCGCCATGGATCAGCACCTGCACCGAGTGCAAACGCTGGAAGGCGTCGAGCACGCGGCGGCACTGGCGGCTGTCGGTGTAATGGCGGCCCGCACAAATCAGGACGCGCATGGCGAGGTTTCCTTGGTGCCGTCATCGTTCAGCGGCTCACCGGCCCGCTCCAGCAACGGGTAGGCGAGGGCTGCGATGTGGTGATGCACCCGGCGGTAATCGCGCAACACTCGTTGGAAAATGTCGCCGGATTCGGCCCAAGTGTTTTTGTCCTCCTGCAATTTGCGGAAGTGCTCGCGGCTGGCGGTGGCTTCGAGCCTTCTGACGGTCTCCTTGCGCTGGATCAGTTGGTGCGCGGTGACAATGTCTTCGCGCAGGAACACGGTGATCGCCAGGCTCAGGCTTTCCAGCAGCGCCTCGTGCAAGGGTGCAATGTTCCTCAGTTCGAACACCGAGAAGTGCTCGCCGCGACGCAAGCGGCGCATCGCCAACTGCGTGAGGCTGCTGGAAAGAATGTCCGCCGCATGTTCGAGGTTGATCACGAACGTGAGGATTTCCTGGGAGCGATCGGCGTCGCCGTCGCTGATCCCTTCCTGGCCGATGTCCGCCAGATAGGCGCGAATCGCCGCGCTGAGCAGGTCCAGGGATTGATCGATGTTGCGCACCTGATCGGCACACACCGGCGCTGAGCTATGGAACAACTGCAGCGTGCGTTCGAGCATGACCGAGAGCATGTCGGCGATGCGCAGCGCTTCCCGGGCGGCGTTGGACAGGCCGATGTTGGCCACTTCCAGTCCGGCCTCATCGAGGTAGTGCGGCATGCCCGGATCGACATCCCGCACCGGCTCCGGCAGCAGCCGGGTCAGCAGTTTGGCCAGCGGTTTGGTAAAACCGATGAACGCCAGCGCCAGCAGCAGGTTGAAGCCGGTGTGCAGGTAAACCACCAACGCTGGGGGATTAAGGTCCAGCAACGCCAGCCATCCGGCCAACGGCAACACCACCGCCGCACCCAGCGCTCGCACCAGCAGATTACCCAGCGGCAAACGTCGGCCGACGTTAGAGCTGGCGTTGATCACCGACGGCAACGCACCGCCAATGTTCACCCCGAGCACCAGGGCGACTATGGTGGTCGCCGAAAGCATGCCGGTCGCCGCCAGGGACACAATCAGTAGCACCACGGCGACGCTGGAATGGCAGAGCCAGGTGAGAATCAGCGCCACCAGCAGCGCGATTAGCAAGTCGCCGTCCAGGCTTTGCATGATCAGTTGGAACACCGGCGTGCTTTCAACATCTGCCAGCGTCGAACCGAGCATGTGCAGAGCCATCAGCATCAGCCCCAGGCCGATCAGCGCACAGCCGACGCTCTCGAAACGCGAGTCATCGCGCAGCCGGAAGACAATCAGGCCGGTGAGCAAAACGATGGGCGTGAGGATCGAAATGTCAGCGCTGAGCAGTTGCACCACCAGGGTCGAACCAATGTTGGCGCCAAGCATCACCGCCAGCGCCGGGGCCAGGCCCAGCGTGCCGGCGGCGGTGAACGAGGTGGCCATCAGGCTGACGGCGGTGCTGCTTTGCAAAACGCCGGTGATGCCGATGCCCGCGAGCAAGGCCAGCCAGCGGTTATTGAGGTGCTGGCCCATCCAGTGGCGCAATGGCGTGCCGAAGCCGCGCAACAGCGCCGAAGAAATCATGTGCGTGCCCCACAGCAACAGTGCAATGGCGCCCGCGAGGTTGATCAGTAGAGTCGTTCCCGACATGAGAACTCTCCTTTATTTCGTGTTGCATTGATCGAAGTCCCGAACACACAACCCTGTGGGAGCGGGCTAGCTCGCGAAAGCGGTGGGTCAGTCAATATCG
Source organism: Pseudomonas sp. ASL4 (assembly GCF_056680395.1). Taxonomy (NCBI): domain Bacteria; kingdom Pseudomonadati; phylum Pseudomonadota; class Gammaproteobacteria; order Pseudomonadales; family Pseudomonadaceae; genus Pseudomonas; species Pseudomonas sp. ASL4. Next base: position 3,685,052 of record NZ_CM155280.1, read on the forward strand.
TTGCTGAATGTCATACCGCATTCGCGAGCAAGCCCGCTCCCACATGGATGGTGGTGTTCAATCCATTTGGGCTTGACCCCTCATATCTTCAAAACCACTGCTTGAAGCGGCGGATGTAGATGGTTTTCATGGTCTGCGCGACCACGCAGTAGCTGAGCAAAGTACCCACCAGCCAAGGGAAGTATTCCCATGGCAACGGCACCAGGCCGACCATCGTCCCCAGCGGCGAGAACGGGATGTAGATGCCCAGGCCGATCACCACGCCGGTCGCCAGGATCACTGGCAATGCCGCGGTGCTCTGGAAGAACGGAATCTTCTGGGTGCGCAGCATGTGCACCACCAACGTTTGCGACAGCAACCCTTCGATGAACCAGCCGGACTGGAACAGGCTCTGCATTTCCACGCTGTTGGCGGCGAACACGTACCACATCAGGGCAAACGTGGTGATGTCGAAGATCGACGAGGTCGGCCCGATCCACAGCATGAAACGGCCGATGTTCTTCGCGTCCCACTTGCGGGGTTTGCGCAGGTATTCCTTGTCCATCTTGTCCCACGGCAAAGCCAGCTGAGAGATGTCATACATGAGGTTTTGCAGCAGCAGGTGGATCGCCAGCATCGGCATAAACGGAATGAACGCACTGGCCACCAGCACCGAGAACACGTTGCCGAAGTTGGAACTGGCGGTCATGTTCAGGTACTTCATGATATTGCCGAAGGTTTCGCGGCCCTTGAGCACGCCTTCTTCGAGCACCATCAGGCTCTTTTCCAGGAGGATGATGTCCGCCGATTCCTTGGCGATGTCAGTGCCGCTGTCCACCGAGATCCCGACGTCGGCATCGCGCAGCGCCGGGGCGTCGTTGATGCCGTCGCCGAGGAAACCCACGGTGTGACCGTTCGATTGCAGGGCCTTGAGCACCCGGGATTTTTGCAGCGGCGTCAGCTTGGCAAACACCGTACGTTCTTCGACCCGCAGCTTGAGGGTGGTGTCGTCCATGTGCTCGATGTCCTGGCCGAGCAGCGGCGTGCCCGGATCGAGTCCGACTTCGCGGCAGATCTTGCAGGTGACCACGGCGTTGTCGCCGGTCAGCACCTTGACGGTGACGCCCATGTCGCGCAGTGCAGCAATGGCCGGGCCGGTGGTTTCCTTCGGCGGATCGAGGAAGGTCAGGAAGCCGCGTATCACCAGGTCGCGCTCATCGGCGGTGTTGTACTGGTTTTTGCTCTGGGCTTTCGGGATCTCGCGGGTGGCGACTACCAGTACGCGGAAGCCGTCCTCGTTGTACTCGTTGGCCAGGGCCAGCAAGTCTTTGCGGCGCTGTGCATCCAGCGCGATCACCTGGCCGTTTTCATTGATGTGGCTGGCAATGCTGAGCATTTCCTCGACCGCGCCTTTGCACACCATCAGGTGATCGTCGCGGCTGTCCTTGACGATGATCGACAGGCGTCGGCGGACGAAGTCGAACGGCAATTCATCGACCTTGCTGTAGGCGAACGGTACCCGGAACTTCGGATTGCGATCGGCGAACTGCACGACTGCCTGATCCATCAGGTTTTTCAGGCCGCTTTGGTGATGGCTGTTGAGCCACGCCAGTTCGAGGATCGAGTCGTCGCGCCGGCCGTGGCTGTCGACGTGGTGCTCGAGAATGATCTTGTCCTGGGTCAGGGTGCCGGTCTTGTCGGTGCACAGCACGTCCATCGAACCGAAGTTCTGGATCGCGTTGAGGCGTTTGACCACCACTTTGCGCTTGGCCATGGCCATCGCACCTTTGGCCAGGTTGGCGCTGACGATCATCGGCAGCATTTCCGGGGTCAGACCGACTGCGACGGCCAGAGCGAACAGGAACGCATCGCCCCAATCGCCTTTGGAGAAGCCGTTGAGCAGGAACACGATCGGCACCATCACCAGCATGAAGCGGATCAGCAACCAGCTAACGCTGTTCACCCCACGGTCGAACGCGGTTTGCACCCGCGAACCGACGATGGCTTTGGCCAGGGAGCCGAAGTAAGTCCGCGAACCGGTGGCCACTACCACTGCCTTGGCGGTGCCGCTGACCACGTTGGTGCCCATGAAGCAGATGTTCGGCAGATCGAGCAGGTTCGACTGATCGGCCGCGGTGCTGGTGGCCGACTTCTGCGCCACGTTGCCCAGGGTGTCGTACTTCTCGACCGGCAAGGCTTCGCCGGTCAGCACCGCCTGGCTGATAAACAGGTCACGGGATTCGATCAGGCGGATGTCGGCCGGGATCATGTCGCCGGCCGACAGCTGAACGATGTCACCGGTCACCAGTTCACGCATTGGCACTTCACGCAGCAACGATTTGCCGTCCTTGTGCTCGCGCCGCAGCACGGTGGCGGTGGTGCGGACCATGGCCTTGAGTGCTTCGGCGGACTTGGCCGAGCGGTATTCCTGCCAGAAGCGCAGCAGGCTGCTGAGGCTGACCATGGTCATGATAATGATGACTTTGGTCAGGTCGGCTTCATCCGCTTCACCGTTGCTGATCGGCAGCCAGTAGTCGGTAAAAAAACTGATACCGGCCAACGTCAGCAGCACATAGATGAAGGGGTTGTTGAGGGCTTTGAGCAGTTGGAGGAGGGCGTGAGGCGGCTTGTCGTGGGCCACTTCGTTGTAGCCGCCACGGGCGAGGCGGCCCTGGGCTTCGAGTTCGGTCAAACCGTCGGTGGTGGCGTTGAGGTTGGTCAGCGTCACGGCCAGGCCGTTTTGCGCTTCCCGGGCGGCGCGCATCGACAGCTTGGCGTTGTCGCTGCTGGCGCCCTGGGTGGTTTTCTTTGCGGTTTTTACAAGGGTCATTGCTGTGCTCCTGCCGCAGGCTTGCGGCACGACACACAGGCACCTCAGCTAATTAAAGACGAGCGCACGTATGTCGAGCCGCAAATAAGCGATCGATTCTGATAGTTGCGTTTTTATGTTTAACGTTCGCTGGCCGTCGGCTGAAAAGTGACGGGCAGCGAACCGTCTACTGGCTTCGTCCATAACTGACTCGCTATTTAACAGGCAATAAGAAGTTGCCGAATTCCTATATAAGGAAAACGTTAATTGAAGGGATTTTAAGTGCCTTCAGATCAATTGAAAGTGCACGCCCCAAGGTACAGGCCGAGCATCAGGCTCGCCTGTTGGGACAGGCGAGCGATGCCCCGACTCTGTGGGTCCTGGCTATCGTCCATGCTCCAGCGTTGCTGAAGCTGACCCGTCATCGGGCAGACGCGCCAGTTGGCACGCGGGTGTGCCTTGGCAGGGGAGGAATGGCTGGAAAACGGCGCGCGGGCCTGGGCCGTGACCAGACGCTCACGGCAGAGCTTGACCCGCATGGTCGAGGCAAAGGCGCGTACGCCGGGCATTACAGTGGATTTGAAGTTCATAACATACCTCTGGACCGGACTGACGCCGGCGAGGCAAGTTACGGTGGAGCATCAAGCTCTAGCGCAGCTCACCCGACCGCAAAGTCGAGTCCCGTCATGTTCTGGGTTGTGTGCCAGAGCCTGCGAATTCGCAGTCACCCGACAGCGACTAGATACTGTGTCCATTGGATTCTTTTGTGAGTTGAAAAAAGGCCTGTGAAACCGGCCCGGGCAATTTACTCAGGGAGGTGGGTGAAGTCAACCGCCAATACCCGGTTAATGTTGTATTGAATGGAAAAACTTCGGATTCGATTGTTGAAGTTGGAAGTGGTTCAGGTAAATGACAGTTAGATGACGATTAATGAACTCCCGGCCTATATATATCGGGTGTACATACAACCTGTGGGAGCGGGTTTGCTCGCGTAAGCGGTGTATCAGTCATATCTATGTCGACTGATTCTCCCTCTTCGCGAGCAAGCCCGCTCCCACACTTTTAATCCGGCTCCGTCAGGACTTTCCGGAACGTCTCCACCAACGGTCGCAAATTGATCCGGTGCCACGCTGCCCACAGCGGCGTGGTAAAGGAAATCCACGGCACCTCCCGTCTTCCGCCACTACCGGCGCGGCGTTGCGGGTTGATGGCGTCGTCGTCGACAGCATGGCAATCTGAACCTCATTTATAGAGAGAGCATTTCACATGGCAACTGCATCAGCGTTTATCGATATTCCGGCTTCGCCCGATGAGGTTTGGCAATTGATTGGCGGCTTCAACTCGCTGCCGGACTGGCTGCCGTTCATTACCAAAAGCGAGCTGAGTGAAGGCGGGCGGGTGCGCAGTCTGCAAACGGCGGATGGGGCGGTGGTGGTTGAGCGTCTGCAAGCGTTCGATAACGCCGGTAAAACCTACAGCTATTCGATTGAGCAGGCACCGTTCCCTGCCACCGATTACCTGGCGACTCTGCGCGTCGAAGCCCAGGGGCAGGGCGTTCGGGTGACCTGGTCCGGGCGTTTCACCGCCAAAGGCGTGACCGACGAAGAAGTTGAAGCGCTGTTCAACGGTATCTACCAGGGCGGCCTCGAAGCGTTGCGGGCTAACTACCCGGCCTGAGCCACCAGCACAAAACCCTGTGGGAGCGGGCTTGCTCGCGAAGGCGTAATGTCAGTCAACATCAGTGTTGAATGACCCACCGCATTCGCGAGCAAGCCCGCTCCCACAGGGGGGCTTCATTGTTACAGTCAGTTCTGGGGGATCAGACTCTGCCGGCAATCCAGCGCCAAACGCGCGCCGCCGCTGTCGCTGGTGCCGACGTCGAGGGTGAAACCGTGCAGGCTGACAATCGCCGCAACGATCGATAGCCCCAAGCCAAATCCACTCTGCTGATTGCCGCCCTCAGCCCGATAGAACCGCTGGAACACCGCCTCACGTTCAGACGGAGGAATGCCCGGCCCGGAATCGAGCACTTCGATTCGTGTATGCCCACCCTGATTAACCCCACGCAAAATCACTTCGCCACCCGGCGGTGTGAATTTGATCGAGTTGCTCAACAGGTTCGCAATGGCCTCGAACAACAGCGCCCGATCGCCATTGAGTGAAGGCAGGGACGCTGGCAATTGCAGCTGAAAAACCAGTTCACCTTCTTCCGCCAGCGGCAGATAGAAGTCATGCAGCTCTTGTAGTAGAGGCACTGGATCAAGCTGCACAAAGCCTGAACGTCGCTGACGATCCTCCAGTTCGGAAATTCGCAGCAAGCCGCGAAACCGTGCCATCAAGGTGTCGGCCTCGGCCATCACCGAATCCAGTTGCTGCGCCAGGGGCGAGCTCTGGTCGGCCTGTTGCTGAATCCGGTACAACTGCGCTCGCAGGCGGGTCAGCGGGGTACGCAGGTCATGGGCGATGTTGTCACATACGCCTTTGACCTCGTTCATCAGGCGCTCGATGCGCTCGAGCATGGCATTGACGATGGCGGCGAGCATGTCCAGTTCGTCGCGCCGGTTGGACAGTGGCAAACGGCGGGTCAAGTCGCCGGCGACGATGGCTTCGGCACTGGCCTGGATCGCGCGGATGCGCCGCAGCGGCCGGCGGCGTAACAAATGCCAGCCGGCGATGCCGGGCAGGATCGTCAGGGACACCCCCCAGAACAGCGCGCGGAGGATGATCCGGGTCACGGCAAACAACGAACCGTTGTCGCGCACCAGCACTAGCCAGCGACCGTCCAGCGTCGGGGTCGCCACGGCGTCGCAGCTGTCTTCGGGCAAGGTCGGGTCGTCGGACTCGGCGCAGTCCGCGAGCATGTGGATCCGGGCGTCCAGCGGCAGATCCGACGGTATCTCGCGCAAGGCGCCGCTGAGGTAGCGATGCTCGGCGTCGAACAGGCCATAGGCATCGATGCCGCGGATGTCGAAGGTCATGCTGGCGGCGAGGGCGTCCACCAGTTGTTCGCCCTGGAAGCGCGAAAACAGGTGTTGGCGCTGCATCAGCGAATGCTTGGCGAGGTTGTCCAGATAGCCGGAGACTTCGTAGTACATAACCCCCATGAGGATCCCGCTCCAGGCCACGAACAGTGAACTGTAGAGCGCCAGCAAACGGCTGCTGGAAGAGCGCCAGCCTTTAGAGGGGTTCAGCAATGACATACCCCGAGCCTCGCACAGTCCGGATCAGTGGGACATTGCCGGGCGGGTCGATCTTCTTGCGCAAACGGCCGATGTGCACGTCGATCAGGTTGGTGCCGGGGTCGAAGTGGTAACCCCAGACTTCTTCGAAAATCATCATTCGCGACAGAATCTGCCCGGTGTTGCGCATCAGGAACTCCAACAGCTTGTATTCGGTAGGCAGCAGCGTCAGCAATTCGCCGTTGCGGCTGGCTTCGTGGCTGATCAGGTTCAGTTCCAGATCCGACACCCGCAGCGTAGTCGCGTGGGAGCTGACCGTGTTTTGCCGGCGCAGCAACACTTCCACTCGCGCCGCCATTTCATCGGTGGCGAAGGGTTTGGTCAGGTAATCGTCGCCGCCGGCACGCAGGCCTCGCACGCGTTCGTCGACGTCGGAGAGGGCGCTGATCATCAGAATCGGCGTAGCCACGCCCATGGTCCGCAGCGTGGTGACAATTGCCAGGCCATCGAGCTCCGGCAGCATGCGGTCGAGGGTGATCAGGTCGTAGTCACCGCTGACCGCTCGTGCCAGGCCTTCACGACCATTGTCGACCCAGTCCACCTCCAGACCGTGGTTGCTCAATTCCGCCACAATTTCCCGGGCGGTCACGGCGTCGTCTTCGATGGTCAAGATTCGAGTCATAGGGCGGGGCCTGCTAATCGGTTCAATACAGAGTGAGGGCATTTTGCCAAGAAATGCTCGCGGCTTAGTAAATTAACTTTCATGTTGCTTCAACAACCTTGCAAGCGCAGCGTTAATTTGCCTGGAAGGCTGATATCATCGGGCCATTACTTTGACAGGAGTTTCACTGTGCGCACGCTGATTCGCCGTGGCTGGATGCCGATGTTGCTGCTGTTACTAACCTTTGCCAGCTCAGCCACCTGGGCTGGCAATACTCCATGTTCAGGGAAGAAGGGCGGGATTGATCGCTGCGATGGCGATCTGTTTTTGTGTAATGACGGCTCCATCAGCGCCTCGAAAAAGAGTTGCTCAGCCCTGTATGGCAGCCCGCGTCAGGCGCGGCCCGAGTCGTTTTTACAAAGCAGCGATGGCTGTGCGTGCGGCACCAGTTCTTTTTGCACGGGGCCCCGAGGCGGTGTGTATTGCCTGACGCCCAGCGGTAATAAAAGCTACAAGCGCAAGTAGACTGCTCAACCTCAAATGCTCGCATTGAGCTCAATGCATAAAACCCGCTGATATTTGCCAGCTCTTGCAAAATGCATGGTCCAAAAATCCGGATTTTTTTTAATCTATTGAAAATTAAAGATTTATTTAAAGTTGGCGACTGGCACGGTGCCTGCAATTCATTTTTTGACGAGTTGTAACACCGACTTTCATGCCTGGAGCAGAACAATAATGAATAGATCTTCTGAGGGTTTTTATCCTGCCGCAGATGAATCAAGCACGCTCTCGGGCGTGTCCTGGGGCGCGATCTTCGCCGGGGCTGCTGCGGCAGCGGCGTTGTCGTTGATTCTGGTGTTGCTCGGCTTCGGCCTGGGCTTTTCGGCTGTCTCACCATGGGCCAACGAGGGCGTCAGCGCCAAGGGCCTGGGCATTTCAACGATCGTTTGGCTGGCCTTCACACAAATCGTTGCCTCCGGGCTCGGCGGTTACATTGCCGGTCGCCTACGGGTGAAGTGGGCCAATATGCATGGCGATGAAGTCTATTTCCGCGACACCGCCCATGGCTTCCTGGCCTGGTGCGTGGCGACGCTGGTGACGGCGACCCTGGTGGTCGGCTCGGTCAGCAGTATCGTCAGCGGTGGTATGCAGGCCGGGGCGAGTTTCGCCGGCGGCGCCGCCAGTGCGATGACGCAAGCAGCGGGCACCGCTGCCAGCAACACCAACAGTGACCCGTACGGTTATTTTGTCGACAGCCTGTTCCGCGATGATCGCCCGGCCGCCGTCGGTGATGACGCTGCCAGTGGCACCGTTACCCGGATCTTCGTGCGCACCTTGGGCAACGACGGCCAACTGGCTGCCGAAGACCGGACCTACCTCGCGCAACTGGTCGCCCAGCGCACCAACCTGACCCAGGCCGACGCCGAACGCCGTGTAGACGAAGTCTTCGCCAAGGCTCACAAAGCCGTGGATGACGAAAAACTCGCCGCTAAACAGGCTGCCGACACCGCCGCCAAAGTCGCTGCCTGGACCGCGTTGTGGATGTTCGTCGCGCTGCTGGCCGGTGCGTTTTTCGCCAGCCTTGCCGCTACCTTCGGCGGTCGTCGTCGGGATGCCGTGGTGTATCTGGAGTCCGATGCCTACGTCACCACCACCTCGCTGCCACCTGTTCGCTAACCCAGGAGAATCATCATGCGCTCACTACTTCTGTTCTTTCTCGGCGTGCCAATCCCGATCATCATCCTGATTGCCCTGTTCATGCACTGATCCCTCTGAGGCACGTGCCTCTGCCGCTTCTGCCTCTGGTAGAAGCGGCGTTTTGCTTTCTAGGGCAATATGTAACGCGATTTATCACTGTGGGAGCGGGCTTGCTCGCGAAAGCGGTATGACATTCAGCATTGATGTTGACTGATACACCGCTTTCGCGAGCAAGCCCGCTCCCACATTTAATTTGTGTACATCAAGGAGAATCAGGTTGGACAAGAAGGAAATCAAACGGCAAATCGTGGCGATGCTCGATGCCGGACGCTCCAAAACCGAGACGTTCAAGGCGTTCTCCGGCGGTGCGATCAAGGACAAGGTGCTGGCTTACTGGATTGGTACACATCCGGACCCGGCGCGACGGGAACAGCATGAGGGCAAGGTTAAAATCCTGCTCGGATTGACTATCGCACAAGCGGTGCTCGGTGCCGTCGCAGGGTTCTTCCTGGGCTCGATGATCGGGCCGAAGGCGACGGTGTTTTTCACCTTGTTCGCTGCACTCATTCCGTTGTGGTTCGCGTACGGCTTTTACAAGAATCGGGCGCAGTACTTCACCATCTACGTGATCCTTTCCCTTAGCCAGTCTGCGCAGATGTTCAAAGGCATTACCGAGGACCCGATTTCGACGCTGATTGGGGCCGCCATCACCCTGGGCATCGTGTTTTATGTCGCCTGGCTCAAGACGCTGCTGTTCCCGGACCTGGCTTTTATCGGTCCGAAAAAAATCAAGGGGCAGTACGTGTTTTCCAACTGACGGCCGGGCCAGCGCGGGGCGGGTTTCACTGGCGTAGATCAATATTTCGAACTGAAATATCGCTTAACGTAAATGAATCAAGCCCTCGCTGCGGCATCAACTACAGTGCTTCGGTGCGCAGCTATTGCTGCTGACGAAGTATCAGTGCAGACCTCCTCGTTTTTTGCGTATCAGTTGGCCAGCAAGGTGTAGTGCAGCATGGAGCTGACAAACCCACCTGAACCTTTCACGGAAGAACATCGCAATGCAACGCTTAGACAGAACCTTCGATATCCAGCCGCTGGTAAGGGCGGATATGACTTTGCACATCAACGGCCAAGCGGTTAGCGCCGCCATCGGCGAAACCATCCTCACGGTCATTCAATCCCTTGGTCTGCGCCAGGTGGCTCGCAACGATCACGATCAAATCAGCGGCGCCTATTGCGGCATGGGCGTGTGCCAATGCTGCCTGGTGAAAATCAATGGCCGGCACAAGCGCCGCGCCTGCCAGACCGTCGCGCGTGACGGCATGACCGTCGAAACCCAGGTCAATCGCATCGCCGAGCAGGAGGCTTTATGAGCCTGCATCCGGTGATCGTCGGCGGCGGCCCGGCGGGCATGGCCGCGGCCATTGAACTGGCCCGGCATGGCGTGCGTAGCATCTTGCTGGAAGAAGCCTCGCGACTCGGCGGTGTGGTCTATCGCGGGCCGCTGCGCGATGGCGTTCAGCTCGACTATCTGGGGCCGCGTTATTCCGAAATCCTCAGCCGATTGCACGGCGAGTTTGAGGAACAGTCGGGGTTGATCGACGTGCGCTTGAACCATCGCGTGGTCGGTGCCGAGGGCACTCGCGCATTGGTGGTACTGGACGCCGATGAGCACCTGCACGAAATCGCCTACCCGCAATTGCTGCTGGCTGCCGGTTGCCACGAGCGCAGCGTGCCGTTTCCTGGCTGGACCTTGCCCGGTGTGATCCTGCTCGGCGGGTTGCAGCTGCAAATCAAGAGCGGCGTGGTCAAGCCTCAAGGGCCGGTGGTCATCACCGGCACCGGGCCGTTGCTGCCATTGGTGGCGTGTCAGTTGCACGCGTCCGGGGTGACGGTCGCCGGGGTGTATGAAGCGTGCGCGTTCGGCAAAATCGCCCGGGAAAGCCTGGCGCTGCTGAACAAGCCACAGCTGTTTCTCGATGGCCTGAGCATGTTGGCGTTCATGAAAATGCACGGCATCCCCATGCATTACGGCTGGGGCGTGGTCGAGGCCCAGGGCGATGGCGAGTTGCAATCTGTCACCGTAGCGCCGTATTCGCGCACTTGGGTGCCGGACCTGAGCCGCGCCGAACAGATCACCGCCCAGACCCTGGCGGTCGGTTACGGCTTCATTCCTCGTACTCAGCTCAGTCAGCAAATGGGCCTGAACCACGGCTTCAGCGACGACGGCTACCTGCGTGCCAACGCCAATATCTGGCAGCAAAGCAATGAACTGCACGTGCACCTGGCTGGCGACATGGGCGGGATTCGCGGCGGTGAAGCGGCGATGCTGGCAGGGCGGATCGCGGCGCTATCGATGTTGCTGCAACGGGATGTTCTGGACACGGAGCTGGCGCTGGTCAGGCGTGACCGCTTCCTGTCGAAGCTCAAGGCGATTGTGCGTTTCCGTGCGGCGGTTGACCGCTACACCGGGCGCGGCGCCGGGCAGACCGCATTGCCGGCCGCGGACACCGTGATCTGCCGCTGCGAGCACGCCACCCGCGCCGACATTGACCGGGCACTGGACCAGGGCGTGCAAGACATGGCCAGCCTGAAAATGCGCACCCGCGTCAGCATGGGCGACTGTCAGGGGCGGATGTGCGTCGGCTATTGCAGCGACAGGCTGCGCGAAGCCACCGGGCGCCAGGACGTGGGCTGGCTGCGACCGCGCTTTCCGATCGACCCGATTCCGTTTTCAGCCTTTCACAACGCCGCCACGGAGGCCGCCAGCCATGAGTAAGTTCTATGACGTGGTCATTGCCGGCGGCGGCGTGATCGGGGCGTCCTGCGCCTATCAACTGTCCAAGCGCAAAGACCTTAAGGTCGCGTTGATCGACTTCAAGCGGCCGGGCAACGCGACCCGGGCATCGGCCGGCGGTTTGTGGGCCATCGGTGAATCAGTCGGGCTGGGCTGCGGGGTGATCTTCTTTCGGATGATGTCAGCCAACCGCAAGCGTGAAGCCCACGGTTCAGCCGTGGTGGTCGACTCCAGCACGCCGCACATCCTGCCGCAGTCGTTCTTCGATTTCGCCTTGCAGTCCAACGCCATGTACCCGGAGCTGCACAAAGAATTGCAGGACAACCACGGCATGGACTTCAAGTTCGAGAAGACCGGGCTGAAGTTCGTGATCTACGACGATGAAGACCGGCTCTACGCCGAGCACATCGTCGCCTGCATTCCGCACCTGGCGGATCAGGTGCGCTGGCTCGATCAAGCCGCACTGCGCGAAGCCGAACCCGCCGTCAGCCATGAGGCGAGGGGGGCGCTGGAGTTTCTCTGCGACCATCAGGTCAGCCCGTTCCGCCTGGCCGACGCCTATACCGAAGGCGCGCGGCAGAACGGCGTGGACATGTACTTCAACACCAACGTCACCGGCGTGTTGCACCACGGCTCGCGAGTCACCGGCGTGCAAACCGCCGAGGCCGGGGTGTTTCATTGCAACACCCTGATCAACGCGGCGGGCGCCTGGGCTGCAGACTTGAGTGAACAGGCTACCGGCATTCGCATTCCGGTGAGCCCGGTGAAGGGCCAGATCCTGCTGACCGAGCGCATGCCGAAGATCCTGCGTGGCTGCCTGACCACCAGCGATTGCTACGTGGCGCAGAAGGACAACGGCGAGATCCTGATCGGCAGCACCACCGAGGACAAAGGCTTCGACGTCACCACCACCTACCCGGAGATTGCTGGATTGGTGCAAGGCGCCGTGCGCTGCATTCCGGAGTTGGCGGACGTGAATCTCAAGCGTACCTGGGCCGGGTTGCGACCGGGGTCACCGGATGAACTGCCGATTCTTGGGCCGATGAAAGGGGTGCAAGGGTATCTCAATGCTTGTGGGCATTTCCGCACTGGCATCCTGACGTCGGCGATTACCGGGGTGCTGCTGGATAAACTGGTGAACGACGAGCCGTTGCCGCTGGACATCACGCCGTTCCTGGCGGACCGGTTTGAGGTGAAGGCTGCGGTTGAGGTGAAGGCGCTGGAGTTGGCCTGATCTGATACCGCGTCATCGTTCTTCGCGAGCAGGCTCGCTCCCACAGGGGATCTCAGTCGTACACATATTCTGTGTCCACCGAAGATCCCTGTGGGAGCGAGCCTGCTCGCGAAGACGGTCCAACGGTCGCGCAAGGACTCAAGCCTTGCCCGATTTCTCTTCCTCTTCCAACTGATCCGATTCAAATAACTTGGCCAATTCCGCCCGGGCTTCCTGCGCCGTCTGCAAGACCTTCGCCGCATCGTCATAAACCGCATGCTGCGCCTCGAGCACCTGTTCATCGTGATGCTTGAAGCGTTTGATCCGCGCATCGGCCTGTGCCTGGGTCAGCCCGAGGCCAACCAGCGTCCGCCGGCTCATTTCCAGGCTGGAATAGTAGGTTTCCCGAATCGCCTCGGCACCCAGGTCGACCAAGCGGTGAACGTGCTGACGGTTACGCGCCCGGGCGATGATTTTGATGTGCGGATACAAACGGTGCACCACCTCCGCAGTCTTGATGTTGGTGTCCGGATCATCGGTGGCGATGATGAAATATTCCGCCTGCTCAACCTTGGCCGCGCTGAGAATTTCCGGGCGCATCGGGTCGCCGTAGAACACCGGCACGCCGCCGAAACTGCGGGACAGTTCGATGGTTTCCACCGATGTATCCAGCGCCACGAACTTGATGTTCTGCGCGCGCAAAATCCGTGCAACGATCTGGCCCATCCGGCCCATGCCGGCGATCACCACACGTGGCGCATCGGTGTCGATTTCGCGGAATTTCTCTGGCACCACCACCGGTTGCACCTTGGGCGAATACAGCCGCGCGCAGAGCAGCAACAGCAGCGGCGTCACTGCCATGGACAGGGTGATTGTCAGCACCAGCAAGTCGTACAGGCGCGGCTCGAACAAGCCTTGGTCGCGACCGATCTTGAACACCACAAACGCAAATTCACCACCGGCCGCGAGCACGATGCCGAGACGAATCGCACTGACCCTGCCCAATCCACCGGCGAGGCGACCAACGACAAACAGCAGCGGCAGCTTGATCGCGATCAGCAACAAAGTCAGCCCCAGCACCGTGATCGGCGCGCTCAACAGCAGACTCAGGTTGGCGCCCATGCCGACGCTGATGAAGAACAACCCCAGCAGCAAACCTTTGAACGGTTCGATCTGCGCTTCCAGTTCGTGACGGTATTCGGAGTCCGCCAGCAGCAAACCGGCAAGGAACGCGCCCAGCGCCATCGAGACGCCGACCAAGTCCATCAACCACGCCGTGCCGATCACCACCAGCAACGCCGTGGCGGTGGACACTTCCGGCAGACCTGTCTTGGCCACCACCCGGAACACCGGCCGCAGTAGGTAACGCCCGCCGATCACCACCACCGCGATACTGCCCAGCACCCGCAAACCGTGATTCAGATCTTCAGCGGCACTGGTGGTGTGATCACCGCCGGCCAGCAACGGCACCATGGCGATCAACGGGATCGCGGCGATGTCCTGGAACAGCAGAATCGCAAACGCCAGCCGCCCGTGGGGGCTGGTCAGTTCCTTGCGCTCGGCCAGGCTTTGCAGGCCGAACGCGGTGGACGACAACGCCAGACCCAGGCCCAACACCATCGCGCTGTTCAGCGACTGGCCGAACACGAACAACGCCAGCACACCAATCACCGAACCGGTCAGCAGCACCTGCGCCAGACCGACGCCAAACACCGATTTACGCATCACCCACAAACGTCGCGGCGACAGCTCCAGGCCAATGATAAACAGCAGCAACACCACCCCAAGTTCGGAGATATGGCTGACGCTTTGCGGGTTGCCGATCAAGCCCAGCACCGACGGCCCGATGATCACCCCGGCAAACAGATAACCCAGCACAGCGCCTAATTGCAGACGTTTGGCCAACGGCACGGTGAGCACCGCCGCGAACAAAAACACGACAGCGGCTTGCAACAGGTTGCCTTCATGGGGCATGGCGAAACTCCATAGACTCGGTACGGCGGGGGAAGCAAGGATAAAGGCTGGGGCAGCGTGCGTCAGCTATGCCGTTGCGATGATGGTGCCTGATGTACCGCCTTCGCGAGCAAGCTCGCTCCCACATTGGATCTCGGTAGTACACAAATTTCGTGGTCGGCAGGGAAACCTGTGGGAGTGAGCCTGCTCGCGATGGCGGCTTGGAAGTCGCCGCTATACGGTTACATTTTGCATCAATTAGTTACATTCATAGGATAAGCTGATCAATCTGCCCGTCCCCCGAGTGCGCACCATGGCCATCAACTTCGACCTGAACGATCTGCAAGCCTTCCGCGCCGTGGTTGAGCAGGGCAGTTTTCGCAAGGCTGCCGATACGGTGCGCATCTCCCAACCGGCCTTGAGCCGACGTATTGAAAAGCTTGAAGACGCCCTCGGCGTGAAGCTGTTCGAGCGCACCACCCGCAAGGTCAGCCTGACCCAGGCCGGGCGTGGTTTCATCCCCAGCGTCGAGCGATTGCTGGACGATCTGGACGTGGCGCTGCTGGGCATCAGCGAAGTCGCCTCAACCCGGCTCGGGCATGTCACCGTCGCCTGCGTGCCGTCGGCGGCGTACTACTTTATGCCGCGGGTGATCGCTCATTACCACCGGCAATTTCCCCGGATCAAGGTCAAGGTGCTCGATTCCAGCGCCCACGACGTGCTGAGCGCCGTGGTCAACGGCGAGGCGGATTTTGGCCTGAGCTTCTTGGGCACGCTGGAAGCCGAGATCGATTTTGAACCGCTGGTGCAAGAGGGCTACGTGGTGGCCTGTCGGCGCGATCACCCGTTGGCCGGGCGCAGCAGCGTGACATGGGATGAGTTTTACCAGCAGGACTACATCTCGCTCGACAAGACTTCGGGCAACCGTTTTTTGCTCGATCAAGCGCTCGCCGGCGTAGTGCCGCAGCGGCCGAGCATCTGCGAAACCCGTCACGTCACGACGATGATCGGGCTGGTGGAAGCTGGGCTGGGCGTGGCGGCAGTGCCGATGATGGCGATGCCAGCGGAAGATCACCCGATTCTGACCCGGGTACCGCTGACCGATCCATTGGTGATGCGCAGTGTCGGGCTACTGAAGCGCCGGGGTCGC
Source organism: Pseudomonas sp. ASL4 (assembly GCF_056680395.1). Taxonomy (NCBI): domain Bacteria; kingdom Pseudomonadati; phylum Pseudomonadota; class Gammaproteobacteria; order Pseudomonadales; family Pseudomonadaceae; genus Pseudomonas; species Pseudomonas sp. ASL4. Next base: position 3,700,494 of record NZ_CM155280.1, read on the forward strand.
ACGTTGACCCCGGCAGCCTTGGAACTGGAAAGGCTGGTGGTGGCAATGAAAGTCCAGCCGCCAGCGGTCAGCGGCTGACCGAGTCCAGCCCGGTGGCTTGCACCTGCGGTTGAACGGCCGGGGAGGCCAGGTAGTCCAGCAACGCCTTGGCCTCGGCCGGGTGTTGCGCGCCCACCGGAATGCCGGCGGCGAAACGGGTCACCGATTGCACCGACTCCGGAATCTTCGCCACAAAACTCACCCCCGGCACCGGCAGCAATTCGCTGACCTGCTGGAAGCCCAGTTGATAATCGCCGGTTGCAACCACCGAGCCCACCGGGATTTTCGGGATCATCTTCGACTTCGGCTTGAGTTGCTCTTCGATGCCCAACTTCTTGAACAACTGCTCCTCGATGTACACACCGCTGGCGCTATCGGAATAGGCTACCGACTTGGCGTCGAGCAGGGTCTTTTTCAAAGCCTCGACCGAACTGATGTCCGGTTTCGCTGCGCCTTCGCGCACCACCAGGCCAATCCGCGAATCCGCCAGTTCCACCCGTGAAGCCGGGTCGACTTTGCCTTGTTTGATCAGGTCGTCCAGCGCGTAGCCGACCATGATCACCACATCTGCTTTTTCACCGCGAGCCAGGCGATTGGGGATCGCTTCCGGCGCCTTACCCATCGATGGGCCGAGGTCGGTGTGCAGGGTGTTGCCGGTGGATGCGGCGAATTCCGGGCCGAGGATTTTGTAGGCAGCGGTGAAGCCGCCGGACGTCATCACACGGATTTCTTCGGCTTGGGCGACGGTGCTCAAACTGGCGATCAGGACCAGCGCTGCATAGCTGAAAAGCTTTTTCATCGATTATTTCTCGCAGTCAAAGGTCAATCACGACACGGCGGGTTGCAGGCGACCGGTGGAGCGGCGATAGAGAAACAGCGTCGCGCACAACGCGCAGAGCGCGGCAAAACTCATCCAGTAACCCGGTGCAGCCTTGTCGCCGGTGTACTGGATCAGCAACGTCGACATCGCCGGAGTGAAACCACCGAACACCGCCGTGGCCAGGCTATACGCCAACGAGAACCCGGCGACCCGCACTTCCACCGGCATGATTTCGGTGAGGGCGGCGACCATCGCGCCGTTGTACAAGCCATAGATGAACGACAGCCACAGCAACACCAGCAGCATGTTGGTGAAACTCGGTGCGTTCACCAGATAAGTCAGCGCCGGATAGGCCGTGGACAGGGTCAGCAGCGACATGGCAATCAGCACCGGGCGCCGGCCGATACGGTCGGACAAGGCGCCGCCAATCGGCAGCCAGAAGAAGTTCGAAACACCCACCAGTAACGTCACCAGCAACGCATCGGAGGTGCTCAAGTGCAGCACGGTTTTGCCGAAGGTCGGCGCGTACACGGTGATCAGGTAAAACGCGGTGGTGGTCAGGGCGACCATCATCATCCCGCCGAGCACGATGCCCCAGTTCTGCGCCAGGGTGCGGAACACTTCGCCCATGCTCGGGCGGTGTTTGCGCGCAGCGAACTCGGCGGTTTCTTCCAGGTTGCGGCGCAGGAAAAAGATGAACGGCACGATCATGCAGCCAACGAAAAACGGAATCCGCCAGCCCCAATCGGCAATCATCGTCGGCGCCATCCATTGGTTCAGCCCATAGCCCAGCGCTGCCGCGACAATGATCGCCACTTGCTGGCTGGCCGACTGCCAACTGGTGAAAAAGCCCTTGTTGCCCGGCGTGGCAATCTCCGAGAGGTACACCGAGACGCCACCCATTTCCGCACCGGCCGAGAAACCTTGCAGTAAGCGGCCAATCAACACGAGGGCCGGTGCAAACAGTCCGATGGTTTCGTATCCGGGCACCAGCACAATCAGAATCGTGCCGCTGGCCATGATCGACAGCGTGACGATCAAGCCTTTGCGCCGGCCCACATCATCGATGTAAGCGCCCAGCACCACAGCGCCGAGCGGGCGCATCAGGAACCCGGCGCCGAACACCGCGAAAGTCATCATCAGCGAGGCAAACTCACTGCTGGCCGGGAAGAACACGGCGGCGATCTGGGTGGCGTAGAAGCCGAAAAGGAAGAAGTCGAACTGTTCGAGGAAGTTGCCGGAGGTCACCCGGAAAATCGAACCGGCGTGAGAACGCCCGGAAGGGATTGATGCTGTCATTGACGTGTACTCCACCGCTTTTATGACGTGCGCCGCGTGGGGGCAGCGCACGGTTCTTATTGGCGCGGATAGTGGAACAGGGGGATCGATATGTTAATTGCATAGTTGGCATGCATTGATGCGTGAAGCGGATCAATGCGCTTGGTATTGATGTCGCCTGACACGACGCCTTCGCGAGCAAGCCCGCTCCCACAAGGGATTTGCCGCGAACACAAAATCTGTGAACAACAGCGATCAACTGTGGGAGTGAGCTTGCTCGCGATGACGGTCTAACCGGCAACCCATCAGTCAGATATACGCCTCGATATGCGCCATCCCCCGCGCCACATAATTTTCCTTCTCACCCACCGGCGCAAAGTAGTGCAGGACTTCCCGCGCCGTTTCAACACCCTTGAGCCGGGCTAACACCCACGCCGACAAGTATTGCGCCGACAAACAACCGCCCGCCGTGGCGATGTTGCCATTGGCATAAAACGCCTGATTCACGATATTGGCCCCGGCCGCCTGCACCCAGGGTTTGCTGGTGGTGTCGGTGCAGGCCGGCGTATCGCCGAGCAGCCCGAGCTTGGCCAGCAGGAACGTGCCGGAGCATTGCGAGCCCAGCAGTTGCCGCGCCGGGTCGAATTTCAGTTGATCCATGATCACCGGGTCGCTGGCCACTTCCCGGGTCTTCATGCCACTGCCGAACAGCACTGCATCGGCGGCGCAGGCTTGCTGCAGATCGATGTGCGAATCGATGGTCAAACCGTTCATCGACGTCACTCGTGGCGTTGGCGACGCAATGCTCACCCGCCAGTCCTGGTCCCCCAGCAGCGAAACGCGGCTGAGCATGCCATAGGCAATCAGCGAATCCAGTTCGTTGAAACCGTCGAAGGTCAAAATGGCGATGTGCATGGCGAATCCCGATGTTTTTTCGCAGCCTACGCCGACCCGGCGCGACGTCTCCCGTACAGTGGGCCGCAGAATCATCGCTACAGTAAGGAATGATTCGCCACGCGCGCAGTCGGAACTCAGTAACCACGACATCCCAAGAGGTTCACCGATGAACAGCAAAACCCTTATCGCCAGCCTCGCCCTTGTCGCCGGTATCGCCGCTATCAATCCCATCGTTCAAGCCGCCGAGCCGCAGAAAACCGTCCAGCCCGGCGTCAACAACTCCCGCAGCCTGGTGAAAGGCGATCGCGCGCCGGAGGTTTATCAGCGCAGCGAAAAAGCCGTGAAAAACTGGAAGGCGAAAGGCCTGAAGGCGCCGACGTCTGATGCGCAGTGGGTGCAGATCAATGACAAATACATGATGGTGTTGATTACCAGCGGGACGATTGTGGATGTCACGCCGGTGGAGCGGTAAGCCTCAGAACTAGAGTCTTGGCGCTCGTGCGAAGCTACTCGCTGTGCACGCGCATCGGGCTGTTGGTCCCCAACCGATACTGATTATTCCCACTGCGTTTCGCCTCATACATCGCCAGATCCGCAATATGAATCAGCCGATCCATGCTCGGCGCATGATCCGGGAACACCGCGACCCCAAGGCTGGTGCCGATGTGTCGTTGATCATTGCCAATCGTCACTGGCGGTGAGAGTTCGACGAAGATTTTCTGGCAGATGCTGCGGGCTTCATCTTGCAGGTTGATGCCTTGCGGCAGGCCTTGGAGGATCACCACGAATTCGTCGCCGCCAATCCGCGCGACGGTGTCGGTTGAGCGCAGGATTCTCTTGAGTCGCGTGGCGGTGGTGACCAGCACCCGGTCGCCAGCCGCGTGGCCGTAATGGTCGTTGATTGCCTTGAAACCATTGAGGTCGACAAACACCAGCGCCACCCGTGTGGCGCTGATGCGTGCCTGTTCCAGTGCCTCGGACAGGCGCTCTTCGAGCACCAGGCGATTGGGCAGGCCGGTCAGCGGGTCGTAATGGGCCAGGTGTTGCAGGTAACTGGCGGACGCCTTTTCTTCGGTGATGTCGCGGACCACGCCCATCATCTTGATCGTGGCGTCGTGATCGTTCTTCACCACATTGCCGGTCTCGCGCAACCAGCGGATGGTGCCGTCGGGCCAGACCACGCGGTATTCCTCGTCATGGTTCTCGCCGGTTTCCAGGCAACGCAGCTCTCCGGCGCGGACCTTGGCCCGGTCGTCCGGGTGCACGCAGGAACAGAACAGGGCGTAGGAGGGCGTGACTTCACCGATCTTGAACCCGAACATGCCGTAGATCGCCTCCGACCAATAGAGCTTGTCGGTGTCCACTTCCCAGTCCCAAGTGCCGATGCGGGCGAAGTACTGGCTGCGTTTAAAGCGCTCGGCGTCACCGTCCAGATGGATGTTTTGTCCCGTGGAAAGACTGGCGATCAGCGCACGGCATTCGACCAGTTGCTGTTGCAGGGAATACTGGCGACAGACCAGCGCAACAAGCACGGCAAGCATCACTGAGCCAATGGCAGCGCTGATCCAGAGGACACTCATTCAGGGATGGCCGTCATGGCGAGTTTAACCGTGGGGGGATGGCGCATATATTAGTTCACGCTTACTGCCGGAAATAGATCTAAACCGCTCCGAACGGTTGCCAATTGCCTGCAATTCTGGGAAAACGCTGCCCATGAAGCCCTTTCGAGGGTGTGAACAGACGAGTGCATGTAATGAATGATGAGCTTCAGGTAATCGACCTTGAGTTGGGCGACGGCAAAGCAGCGGTCAAAGGCGCGCTGATCACCACTCAATATCGCGGATGGCTGGAAGACGGCACCGAATTCGATTCCTCCTACAGCCGTGGCAAACCTTTTCAGTGCGTGATTGGGACTGGGCGGGTGATCAAGGGTTGGGACCAGGGGATCATGGGCATGCAGGTCGGCGGCAAACGCAAGCTGCTGGTGCCGGCGCATCTGGCGTATGGCGAACGGACGATGGGCGCGATAACGCCGAATTCGAATTTGATTTTCGAGATTGAATTGCTGGAAGTGCTGACGCGGGATGATTGAAGACGCTAACGCCGTCCAGCTGTAGAAACTTCCAGTAACACCTTGCCAGCCCCGGCCATATCAGTGACTATGCTCGCCAGATAGGGGTAGGGGGTATAGGTATGTCGCACATTCACGAACACAAAGACGATTTGCTCAACCGAGTTCGGCGCATTGCCGGGCAGGTTCAGGCGGTGGAGAAGGCGCTCGAGTCTGACGCCGACTGCGCCAAGACCTTACACCTGGTCGCGGCGATCCGTGGCGCGGTCAACGGTTTGCTGGATCAGTTCATCGACGCCCACGCCCGTGAGCACGTGGCCCATCCCGATCTCAGCAACGAAGAACGCGCCCAAGGCGTGGAAGACTTGCTGCAAGCCATCCGCCGTTATTCGAAATAGAGTTGCAACCCACATGACACTGACACCTCAGGCTTCAAGCTTCGCCCACGATCACATGTTCCTCGGTGCATCCCACGATGAAAACGCCCGCCGCACATTGTGGGTGGTGGCGTTGACCTTCGTGATGATGATTGGCGAAATCGCCGCCGGTTACATCACCGGCTCCATGGCGCTGCTGGCAGACGGTTTCCACATGGCGACCCATGCCGTGGCCCTGGGCATCGCAGCGGCGGCCTACGCGTTTGCCCGGCGTCATGCCAGTAATGCGCGATTCAGTTTCGGCACGGGCAAGGTCGGTGACCTGGCCGGTTTTGCCTCGGCGATGGTGCTGGGGCTGGTGTCGCTCGGTATTGCCGGCGAGTCGATCCTGCGTCTGTTCCAGCCGACCACGGTGGCCTTCACCGAGGCGACGGTGATTGCCGTGGTGGGGCTGGCGGTAAACATCGCCAGCGCGTTTCTGCTGGCGGGTAATCATGGTCATCATGGCCATGATCACGGCCACAGCCACGACCATGGTCATCATCACGACAACAATCTGCGTTCAGCCTACGTCCACGTACTGGCCGATGCCTTGACCTCGATCCTGGCCATCGCCGCGTTGCTCGCCGGCCGTTATTTGGGCTGGGTCTGGCTCGATCCGGCGATGGGCATCGTCGGCGCCATCGTGATCGCGAATTGGGCCTATGGCCTGATGCGTGACAGCGCCGCCGTGCTGCTCGATACCACTGATGAACACGTGGCCGAGGAAATTCGCGAGTTGCTGGAGTCGTCGGGGGACGTGACCATCAGTGACCTGCACGTCTGGCAGGTCGGCCCTGACGCGCGGGCGGCGATTGTCAGCGTGGTCGCGGCGGCCAGCGTCAGTGCCGAGGTGATTCGCGAGCGTCTGGCGCCGGTTCATGAGTTGTCTCACCTGACGGTGGAACACCGCACCGCCGCGTAAGCGTTCATGTTTGTACCTCCCTGAACAGCGGAATACGACCGTTCAAGGATGGGCGGTAGTGCCAGGTCAAACGCTCCAGCGCAGGTTTCATCGCCAGAATCTGCGTCAGCGTGGCGGTGGCGATACTCAATGCCAGCCTCTGCCCGGGGCATTGGTGGCGGCCGGAACCGAAGGTAAAGCTGCGACGATTCGGACGGTCGAGAAGAAAAACGTCAGGGTTGTCATTGAGCTGCGAATCGCGGTTGGCTGAGGCCAGCAACACCAGGATCGCGTCGCTGGGGTTCAGGCTCACGCCGGCTATTTCGCAAGGTGCGGCGACGAAACGACGGGTGTTCTGCACCGATGGATCGAAGCGTTGGACTTCTGAAATCAGAACGTCAATGGATGCCGAATCACGCTGCAACGATGGATTGCGAATCAACGTCACCAACGCATTACCGATCAGCCCAGCCGTGGCTTCATAGGCCTGGGAGCACAGCCCGATCAGATTGGCGATCAGCCTCTCGTTATCCGAAGCACCGAACCGCTGCTTGATGTCGCTCAACAGTGGGCTTTGCGCGCCCGGATCATCCAGCAACTCAATGAAATAACCCCGCAACTGTTCAGTCGCCCCATGCGCAGCATCCAGTTGAGCCTGGCTACTCAGCGGCGATAGGCAGGCCACGAAGTCCGCCGTCAACTCACTGATCATCCGACCCTGAGCAGGGGAGAACCCCAACAACGCCGCCACCACGCACACCGGACCGCGGAACATCGCTTTGGACAGACCCTCGGCGTCCGGGGTGATCAACCGCGCATTGACCAAAGCTTGCACTTCATTCCGGTCGATCAACGCCAGTCCCGGCTCAATCGCCGACCTCGGGCAGCGCTGCGGTTCACCTTCATTCATCCGCATCAACCGACCGAATACTTCGCCGGCCAATCCTTCAACAATCGTCTTGGGCACCGGCTCACTCAGCGGGCGCACCTGGCAGTCCGGATGCGCGAACACCGCCGCCACGGCGTCAGCACTGCTGGCCACCCACAGTTTCAGTCCTTGATGAAAAACCAGCCCACCCTCGGCGCGCAGTTGCGCGTAATACGGGTAAGGGTCGGCATGAGTCGCAGCGATGATCGGGTCCATGGGTCGCAGCCTTGTTCGTGGTGGGAAAAGTGTTGCTACTATCTCCAGTCCAACCAGGCCTTGATTCGTCCGGGAGCGAAATATGAACGTTGAACAACACGACATCGGCGTTTCTCAAGTGGCGGCCGCGATTGCGGAGCCGGCCCGGACGAAAATCCTCTGCTCGTTGATGGACGGCCACGCCCGCACCAGCACCGAGCTGGCGGCGATTGCCGAGGTCAGTGCCTCCACCGCCAGCGCGCACTTGGCCAAACTCAAGGAATCGGCGCTGGTGCGGCTGCACGTTCAGGGCCGCCATCGTTATTACAGCCTCGCGGACAAGCGTGTGGCCCAAGCACTGGAAGCCTTGATGGAGCTCGGCCAGAACGCCGCGCCGACGTTCAATTCGCGCACCCCGGATCGCCTGCAATTCGCCCGCACTTGCTACGACCACATGGCCGGCACCCTGGCGGTGTTGCTGCATGACCGGATGATCGAGGCGGGGTGGTTGCTGGAAACCGATGAGCAGGTTTATCAACTGAGCGAGAGCGGCGAGGCGTTGTTCGAGGGCTTGGGGGTTGAGGTCAAGGATTTGAGCGCGTTGCGCCGGCGGTTTGCCTGCCCGTGCCTGGACTGGAGTATGCGCCGGCCGCATTTGGGCGGTTCACTGGGGGCGGCGTTGTTGCAAACGGCGATCAAGCGCAAATGGGTGACCCAGGATCTGGACAGTCGGGCGTTGGCGTTGACGGCGTTGGGGCGTAAGGAGATTGGGGTGCGGTTTGATGTGGTGGTGCCGGATTCGTCGATTCAACAGGTCAAGATCAAAAGATCGCAGCCTTCGGCAGCTCCTACGGGGGGCTTGTGATTCGTCAAGGAGATTGGGCTGCGGCGTGATTTATGTAGGCGCTGGCGCAGCCTGCGATCTTTTGATCTGCCCTACGCCCGGAAATCCCAGACAATTTCCACCACTCGTATCGCCAACACCAGGTAAACCAGAAACAAGACCACCTGAAACGCTGTGTGATACGGCAACCGAGACAAGCGCCGCAAACCGTCGCTGACATTGAGCACCATCAGCAGCGCCGACACCGCGATCAGCGACCAGCCCGCTACGTCCGCGGCGAACAGTCCCAGGAACATGTGATGGCTGCTGTGCAGCGCATTAGTGCCTGCCGCGAGCAGCAACGCGCACACCAGCAGGTTCTTGATGTTGTCGAACACTTGCGTGGTGAACTCAGTGTCCAGCAAGGCCAGATACTTTCGCCAGAGTTTGCCCATGGTGTGGAGAGCGCCTATTGATCGGTTGCCGGCAAGTCTAGTGACCTTTTGCATGAAAGCACTAGCGAAAAAAAGCCCGGCCATCAATTTGATGGCCGGGCTTTTTTACTCAAGCGACAGCTACGTCAGGTCAGACCTTAACGATCCAGCCCGCTGGCGCTTCGATGTCGCCGGTCTGTACACCGGTCAGCTCTTTGTAGAGCTTTTGGGTGACCGGGCCGACCTCGGTTTCGCTGTGGAACACGTGCAGGTGATCGTTGTAGCTGATGCCGCCGATTGGCGTAATCACGGCAGCGGTGCCGCAAGCGCCTGCTTCCTTGAAGTCCGACAGTTTGTCGATCAACACGTCGCCTTCGATCACTTCCAGGCCCAGACGCGATTTCGCCAGCTCGATCAACGACAGACGGGTGATGCCCGGCAGTACCGATGGCGAGTTCGGGGTGACGAACTTGTTGTCGTGGGTGATCCCGAAGAAGTTGGCCGAGCCGACTTCTTCGATTTTGGTGTGGGTCATCGGGTCCAGGTAGATGCAGTCGGCAAAGTGCGCCTTCTTGGCTTGGGAGCCTGGCATCAGGCTGGCGGCGTAGTTGCCACCGACCTTGGCCGCGCCGGTGCCTTGTGGGGCTGCGCGGTCGAAGCTGGAGATCAGGAAGTTATGCGGGGTCAGGCCGCCCTTGAAGTAGGCACCGACCGGGATCGCGAAGATCGAGAAGATGAACTCGGGAGCGGTGCGCACGCCGATGTTGTCACCCACGCCGATCACGAACGGACGCAGGTACAGCGCGCCGCCAGTGCCATAAGGCGGGATGAAACGCTCGTTGGCGCGGACCACAGCCTTGCAGGCTTCGATGAACTGCTCGGTTTCCACGAACGGCATCAGCAGGCGAGCACAGCTGCGCTGCATGCGCAGGGCGTTCTGGTCCGGGCGGAACAGGTTGATCGAGCCGTCCTTGCAACGATAGGCCTTCATGCCTTCGAAGCACTGCTGGCCATAGTGAAGGGCAGTCGAGCCTTCGCTGATGTGCAGCACGTTATCTTCGGTCAGGGTGCCTGCGTCCCACTCGCCATTGCGCCAGTACGACAAGAAACGCTTGTCTGTCTTGATGTAGTCAAAACCCAGCTTGTCCCAATTGATGCTTTCGTTACCCATGACACCCTCTATCACTTAACAACCGCCGAAACGGTTCAAGGCTTCTGACGTTTTTCTGGATGGGGACAACAATACTTCATTCCGGGCCTGTTTCGCAGCCCGGACTATCGGCTGATTGGCAGATTTCTTAGGTAGCTCATGAAATTTGCCGCCGATTCTTCATTGTTCAAAATACCTGTGGCGAGGGAGCTTGCTCCCGCTCGGCTGCGAAGCAGTCGTAAATCCTGACAACTCGGTATCCCGGGAAGTCAGCAAGGGGCCGCTTTGCGACCCAACGGGAGCACAAGCTCCCTCGCCACAGTTTGATAGCGTTTACAGGTGCAGCGCATGCCCAAGCGCACGCAACGCCGCTTCCTGCACCGCCTCGCCCAGCGTCGGGTGCGCGTGGATGGTGCCGGCGATGTCTTCCAGCCGGGCGCCCATTTCCAGGCTCTGGCCGAACGCGGTCGACAACTCCGAAACTCCCACGCCGACCGCTTGCCAACCCACAATCAGATGATTGTCCCGACGAGCGACCACCCGCACGAAGCCGGTTTTCGATTCCAGGGTCATCGCCCGGCCATTGGCCGCGAACGGGAAGCTCGAAACGATGCAGTCCAATCCGGCAGCCTTGGCCTCGTCCGGGGTCTTGCCGACCACCACCAGTTCCGGGTCGGTAAAGCACACGGCGGCGATGGCGGTCGGGTTGAACTCGCGGGATTTGCCGCTGATCAACTCGGCGACCATCTCGCCCTGAGCCATGGCCCGGTGCGCGAGCATCGGTTCGCCACTCAAATCGCCGATGGCGTAGACATTGCGCATGCTGGTCTGGCAGCGATTGTCGATCTTGATCGCCGAACCGTTCATGGCCAGGTTCAGCCCTTCAAGGTTCCAGCCCTGGGTGTTCGGCTTGCGACCGACCGCTACCAGGACCTGATCGGTTTCAAGGTTCAGAACGTCGCCATCCGGATCCAGAACTTGCAAAGTATTGTTTGTAGAATCAAAGCCTTGAACGCTGTGTTTCAAGTAAAGCTTCACGCCAAGTTGCTTGAGTGCTTCGTGCACCGGTTGAGTCAATTCGGCGTCGTAGGCCGGCAGGATGCGATCCTGAGCCTCGACCACACTGACTTCGGCGCCGAGCTTGCGATAGGCAATCCCGAGCTCCAGACCGATGTAACCGCCACCGACCACGATCAGTCGTTTAGGCACGGACTTCGGCGCCAGGGCTTCGGTAGAAGAGATGATCGGCCCGCCAATCGGCAGCATCGGCAGGTTCACGCTTTTCGAACCGGTGGCCAGCACCAGGTGCTCGCACTGAATCCGCGTGTCGCCGACTTCAACGGTTTTACCGTCGATTACTTTCGCCCAGCCTTGAACGACCTGGACCTTGTGCTTCTTCAGCAACGCGGAAACGCCAGTGGTCAGGCGATCAACGATGCCGTCCTTCCACTCGACGCTCTTAGTGATGTCGAGGGTCGGCGTCGAAACGCTGATGCCCAGGGCCGAATGTTGGCTGTGGTGCTGCGTCTGGTGAAACTGCTCGGCGACATGAATCAGCGCCTTCGACGGAATGCAGCCGATGTTCAGGCAGGTGCCGCCCAACGATTCGCCTTCCACCAGAATGGTCGAAATGCCCAGCTGACCGGCACGGATCGCCGTCACATAGCCGCCAGGGCCGCCACCGATAATCAGCAGCGTGGTGTTCAGAGTTTGCATCACTTACTCCACAAACAAGGTTGCGGGTTGTTCGAGCAAGCCACGAATGGCCTGGATGAATTGCGCCGCGTCCATGCCATCGACCACGCGGTGATCGAAGGAGCTGGAGAGGTTCATCATCTTGCGAACCACGATCTGGCCTTTGACCACCATCGGGCGTTCGACGATTTTGTTCACGCCGACGATCGCCACTTCCGGCAGGTTCAGCACCGGAGTGCTGACGATGCCGCCCAACGCGCCAAGGCTGGTCAGGGTGATGGTCGAGCCGGACAGCTCATCGCGGCTGGCCTTGCCATTACGCGCGGCGGTGGCCAGACGAGAAATTTCCTGAGCGCTGTCCCACAGGCTGCGGGCTTCAGCGTGACGCACCACCGGCACCATCAAACCAATGTCGCTCTGGGTGGCGACGCCGACATGCACCGCGCCGAGGCGGGTGATGACTTGGGCTTCGTCGTCGTAACGGGCATTGATCTGCGGGAAGTCGCGCAGGGCAACGACCAGTGCACGGACCAGGAACGGCAGCAACGTCAGCTTGCCGCGGCTCGCGCCGTGTTTTTCGTTCAGGTGTGTGCGCAGTTCTTCCACGGCGGTGACGTCGATTTCCTCGACATAACTGAAGTGCGCGGCGCGCTGGGTGGCGTCCTGCATGCGCTGGGCGATCTTGCGGCGCATGCCGATCACCGGGATTTGCTCTTCGTCGGTACGCTGGGCGTAAGCGGCGGTAGCGGTCGAGGCATTCGACTGACCCTCGGCCAGATAGGCGTCGAGGTCTTCGTGCAGTACGCGACCGGCAGGGCCGGTGCCACGCACCAGACGCAACTGGATGCCGAGGTCCAGCGCATGTTTACGTACGGCCGGGGAGGCAAGCGGACGTTCATCGGCGTCACGGGCAACCATCGGGCCCTGACAAACCGCAGGACGAGGCGCTGCTACGGGCTTGCTTGCAGCTACGGCTTCGACTTTAGGAGGCGCTGCAACCGGTGCTTCTTTAGCAGCAACCGGAGCAGGCTGCGAGGACTCTTTAAAGTTGCCCGCGCCTTCGACTTCAATGCTGATCAGGATGCTGCCAACCGCCATCACTTCCCCCGGCACACCGCCCAGAGAAATGACTTTGCCGTGCACCGGCGAAGGGATGTCGACCATCGCCTTGTCGGTCATTACATCGGCCAGCACCTGATCTTCGACAACCAGGTCGCCGACCTTGACGTGCCACACCGACAATTCAACTTCTGCAATGCCTTCACCAATGTCCGGCATTTTAATAACGTGCGTGCCCATTCAGACCTCCATAACCCGTTTCAACGCCGCGCCCACTCGGGACGGACCTGGGAAATACGCCCACTCTTGCGCGTGCGGGTAGGGGGTGTCCCAACCGGTGACGCGTTCGATCGGCGCTTCCAGGTAGTGGAAGCAATGCTCTTGCACCAACGCGACCAGCTCCGCGCCGAAACCGCAGGTGCGGGTGGCTTCGTGAACGATCACGCAACGGCCGGTTTTCTTCACCGACTTGACGATGGTGTCCAGGTCCAGCGGCCACAGGCTGCGCAGGTCGATGACTTCAGCGTCGACACCGCTTTCTTCAGCGGCCACTTGCGACACGTAAACCGTGGTGCCGTAGGTCAGGATGGTCACGTCCTTGCCTGGGCGGGCGATGGCGGCAACGTCCAGTGGCACGGTGTAGTAACCGTCCGGCACTTGTGCGGCCGGGTGTTTCGACCACGGGGTTACCGGGCGGTCGTGGTGACCGTCGAACGGGCCGTTGTACAGGCGTTTCGGCTCAAGGAAGATCACCGGATCATCGTTTTCGATGGAGGCGATCAGCAGGCCTTTGGCGTCGTAAGGGTTGGACGGCATGACCGTGCGCAGGCCGCAGACCTGGGTGAACATCGCCTCGATACTTTGGCTGTGGGTCTGGCCGCCGTAGATGCCGCCGCCGCAAGGCATGCGCAGGGTCATCGGCGCGGTGAACTCGCCGGCCGAGCGATAGCGCAGGCGCGCTGCTTCGGAAATGATCTGGTCGGATGCCGGATAAACGTAATCGGCGAACTGAATCTCGGCCACCGGCCGCAGACCGTAGGCGCCCATGCCGACGGCGACGCCAACGATCCCGCTTTCGGAGATCGGTGCATCGAACACCCGGGAGGTGCCGTACTTGCTTTGTAAACCTTCGGTGCAACGGAACACGCCGCCGAAGTAACCCACGTCCTGGCCGAATACCACGACGTTGTCGTCGCGCTCAAGCATCACGTCCATGGCCGAGCGCAGGGCCTGGATCATGGTCATGGTGGTTGTGGTCATGGCGGTTTCCAGCTCGATATTGTTGTTGTGGTCGTTCATGTCAGATCCCCAACTCTTGACGCTGGCGCTTCAAGTGCTCCGGCATCTCTTTGTAGACGTCTTCGAACATGGTCGCGGCGCTTGGCGTCTGGCCACCGGCGAGGGTGCCGTACTGCTCGGCTTCTTTCTGCGCGGCGATCACTTCGGCTTCCAGCTCGGCGCTGACGGCGGTGTGTTCCTCTTCGGACCAATGGCCGATTTTCACCAGGTGCTGCTTGAGGCGCGCAATCGGGTCGCCCAACGGGAAGTGGCTCCAGTCGTCGGCAGGACGGTATTTCGAAGGATCATCGGAGGTGGAGTGCGGGCCGGCGCGGTAGGTGACCCATTCGATCATGGTCGGGCCAAGGTTGCGGCGCGCGCGTTCGGCGGCCCAGGCAGAGGCGGCATAGACCGCGACGAAATCGTTGCCATCAACCCGCAGCGAGGCAATGCCGCAGCCGACGCCACGACCGGCGAACGTGGTGGCTTCACCACCGGCAATTGCCTGGAAGGTCGAAATCGCCCATTGGTTGTTGACCACGTTCAGGATCACTGGCGCCCGGTAAACGTGGGCGAAGGTGAGGGCGGTGTGGAAGTCCGATTCGGCGGTAGCGCCGTCGCCGATCCAGGCCGAAGCGATTTTAGTGTCGCCCTTGATCGCCGACGCCATGCCCCAGCCCACACCCTGTACGAATTGGGTGGCAAGGTTGCCGGAAATGGTGAAGAAACCGTGATCGCGCACCGAGTACATGATCGGCAACTGACGGCCCTTGAGCGGATCGCGCTCGTTGGACAGCAGTTGGCAGATCAGGTCCACCAGCGGCACTTCGCGGGCCATCAGGATGCTTTGCTGACGGTAGGTGGGAAAGCACATGTCGTCGATGTTCAAGGCCAGGGCCTGGGCGCTGCCGATGGCTTCTTCGCCGAGGCTTTGCATGTAGAACGACATTTTTTTCTGACGCTGGGCGACCACCATGCGGTTATCGAAGATCCGCGTCTTGAGCATGGCGCGCATGCCTTTACGCAGGATCTCGACCGGGACGCCTTCAGCCCACGGACCGAGGGCATTGCCCTGGTCGTCGAGCACGCGAATCAGGCCTTTGGCCAGATCAGCCGTGTCGGCCGGTTCAACGTCGATTGGGGGTTTGCGCACCGTACCGGCATCGGTCAGACGCAGGTAGGAGAAGTCGGTTTTGCAGCCTGGGCGGCCCGATGGTTCGGGAACGTGCAACTGCAGCGGTTCATACGCTTGGTTCATGGCTTCTACGCTCGATCTTGTGAATTTCTTGTAGTGAGCTGGCAGTCCTTCCACGGATGATGGAAATCTTGTCCTACAAACATCATAGGCCCGGTGCAGGAGAATATTTCTCTCTGTTTCGTTGCGTTGGCGGTCATTTGAGGATAGAAATTCTGCATAAACAAAAATAACAGGTGGTTTTGTCTCATGCGCAAACTGGACCGTACCGACATCGGCATTCTCAACAGCCTTCAGGAGAACGCCCGCATCACCAACGCCGACCTCGCACGCTCGGTCAACCTGTCGCCGACACCGTGCTTCAACCGGGTCAAGGCAATGGAAGAATTAGGGCTGATTCGTGAGCAAGTCACGCTGCTGGACGCCGACCTGCTGGGGCTGCATGTGAATGTGTTCATTCACGTCAGCCTGGAGAAGCAGGTGGAAGAGGCGCTGGCGCATTTCGAAGAAGCGATTTCGGATCGCCCGGAAGTGATGGAGTGCTATTTGATGGCCGGCGACCCGGATTATCTGATCCGGGTATTGGTGCCGACTATTCAGTCGCTGGAGCGCTTCATGATGGACTTCCTGACCAAAGTCCCCGGCGTCGCCAACATCCGCTCAAGCTTTGCGCTCAAGCAAGTGCGCTATAAGACCGCGCTGCCATTGCCGGCGAATGGGTTGACCCTCGGGGGCTAAGCGAAACTCTGTGGGAGCGTTCACAGTTTATTAACGGGGATCTTTAGGTACGTCACGCCGTTATCCTCGGCCGGCGGCATATTCCCCGCCCGCACATTCACCTGAATTGCCGGCAGCAACAGATTCGGCATCCCCAACCCGGCATCGCGCTGCGTCCGCATGGCGACGAACGCCGCCTCTTCAACGCCGTCGTGCACATGAATGTTGCTTTTACGCTGCTCACCCACCGTGGTCTGACATTCAGGCTCGCGCCCCTCAGGCGGGTAGTCATGGCAAACGTAGAGCCGCACGCCAGCCGGGAAGGCCAGCAGCTTGTGGATCGAGGCGAACAACTGGTTGGCATTGCCGCCCGGAAAGTCGCAACGCGCGGTGCCGACATCCGGCATGAACAGTGTATCGCCCACCAGAATCACATCGCCGTCGATCAAATACGCCATGTCTGCCGGGGTGTGGCCGGGCACGTGCAGGGCCGTGGCCTTGAGGTTGCCAATCATGAACGATTCGTTCGGGGCGAACAGGTGATCGAACTGCGAGCCATCCACACAAAATTCCGGCTCCAGATTGAACAGGGTCTTGAACACGCCCTGGACCTTGCTGATCGACTGCCCAATCGCAATCTTCCCGCCCAGTTCCCGACGCAGATACGGCGCGGCGGAGAGGTGATCGGCGTGAGCGTGGGTTTCCAGCAGCCATTGCACCTGCAACTGCTGTTCGCGCACGAAAGCGATGATTCGGTCGGCCTGGACAGTCGCGGTTCGCCCGGCGGCCGGGTCGTAATCGAGCACCGTGTCGACAATCGCGCAGTACCCGCCAG
Source organism: Pseudomonas sp. ASL4 (assembly GCF_056680395.1). Classification (NCBI taxonomy): domain Bacteria; kingdom Pseudomonadati; phylum Pseudomonadota; class Gammaproteobacteria; order Pseudomonadales; family Pseudomonadaceae; genus Pseudomonas; species Pseudomonas sp. ASL4. The sequence goes on from NZ_CM155280.1 coordinate 3,717,228, forward strand.
CCTGCTCGTAGACAACGTAGCTGTAGGTCGACGAGGCGGGGTCGAGGAAGGCTTCAATCAGCGCGGGCATGGGAGGCAAACCTGTGAAAAAGGTGGAAAGACAGTAACCGGTTGCAACACTTTATGTTTACACATAATGTCTGCAGCTTAAGTGACGTCGAAGGCATCCTGCAAATGCAATCCAGTCTGACCGAATGTGAAGTCGCCCAATTGCGGGCGTCGGCCTCCAAAGCTTGCGCGCTGCTCAAGGCTTTGGCCAATGAGGATCGCTTGCTGATTCTCTGCCAGTTGACCCAGGGCGAACGCAACGTTGGCGAACTGGAAACCATGACCGGCGTACGCCAGCCCACACTGTCCCAACAGCTGGGCATTTTGCGCGATGAAGGCCTGGTCGCGACTCGCCGTGAAGGCAAATACATTTTCTATGGCCTGGCCAGTCATGAAGTGATTCAGGTAATGAAAACGCTGTCCGGCCTGTATTGCGGGGCGGTTCTAAAAAGTTGGGCCGACCCTGTACCTGTCAGTTAAAGGAGGCACGGTGAGCACCCTACTTGTGGCGAGGGGGCTTGCCCCCGTTCGGCTGCGCAGCAGTCGTAAATCCAGGCGACTCGGTTGACCTGAATAAATGAAGGGGCCGCTTCGCGACCCAACGGGGGCAAGCCCCCTCGCCACAGGGTGTTTGCCAGACTTTGATACTCAATTTAACTGATGGGTATCGGGCCCGAACCCGGCTAAATGCGTGTAGCAGTAAAAAAGGGAACAACCTATGAACGATCAACACTGGGGCCCAACCATCAGTGCAGACATCGTGGTGATAGGCGGCGGTACGGCAGGGATTGGTTTTGTCGCCAGCCTGCTTAAGCGCGATCCGTCGTTGAACATCACCGTTATCGAACCTAGCGCCCAGCATTACTACCAACCGGCCTGGACCTTGGTCGGCGGTGGTGCCTACTCGGTGGAAGACACCGTACGTTCGATGTCCAGCGTCATGCCGCGTCAAGCGACTTGGCTGCAAGCCGCCGTCACTGAAATCGCGGCTGACAAAAAACACCTGACCCTCGACGACGGCCGTACGGTCGGCTATCAAAACCTCATCGTCTGCCCCGGCCTGCGCCTGGCCTGGGAGAAGATCGAAGGCTTGCAGGACGCCCTCGGCCAGCACGGCGTGACGTCCAATTACAGCTACCAGCACGCGGCCTACACCTGGGAACTGGTCAAGGGCTTGCGCGGCGGCAAGGCGATCTTCACCCAGCCACCGATCCCGATCAAATGCGCCGGAGCGCCGCAAAAGGCCTTGTACCTGTCCTGCGATCACTGGTTGAAAAGTGGTGTGCTGAACAAGATCGACGTCGAGTTCAACCTGGCCGGTGCCGCGTTGTTCGGTGTGCCAACGTTCGTGCCGCCGCTGATGAAGTACATCGAAAAATACAACGCACGGCTGGCCTTCACCTCCAACCTGATCAAGGTTGATGGCCCGGCGAAAACCGCCTGGTTCGAGGTCAAGGACGCTGCCGGTACGGTCACCGTTGAAGAAAAAACCTTCGACCTGCTACACGTCGTGCCACCTCAGGTTTCTCCGGACTTCATCCGTCAAAGCCCCTTGGCCGATGCCGCCGGCTGGTGCGAAGTGAACATGCACACGCTGCAACATGTGCGTTATCCCGAGGTCTTCGGCCTGGGCGATATCTGCTCCACCAGCAACGCGAAAACCGCTGCCGCCGTGCGCAAGCAGATTGTGGTGGTGGCCGAAAACCTGCTGGCCCTGCGCAAGCAACAGCCGCTGCCGCTCAAGTACGACGGCTATGGCTCGTGCCCGCTGACGGTGGAGAAGGGCAAGGTGATCCTCGCCGAGTTTGGCTATGCCGGTAAGTTGCTGCCGACCTTTCCCTTGGACCCGACCGTAGCCCGTCGTTCTGCGTGGTGGCTGAAGGCGAGCCTGCTGCCGTGGTTCTACTGGAACGGCATGCTCAAGGGCCGCGAATGGCTGACTGCCCTGTCCAAGGTCGATTGAGAGAACCCTATGCTGCTGGCAAGTTTTTTTGGTGTGCTGATGGGCCTGGTCCTCGGTTTGACCGGGGCCGGGGGCGGGATTCTGGCGGTGCCGGCGTTGGTACTGGGGCTCGGCTGGACCATGACCCAAGCGGCGCCGGTCGCATTATTTGCGGTGGGTAGTGCGGCGGCGGTCGGTGCCATCGATGGCTTGCGCCACGGTCTGGTGCGCTATCGTGCGGCGCTGTTGATCGCCTTGCTCGGCGCGGTGTTTTCGCCAGTGGGCATCTACTTTGCCCATCAGATGCCGGAAAAAATCCTGATGATCCTGTTCAGTCTGCTGATGGTCATGGTGGCCTGGCGGATGCTGCGCCGCGAACGTCAGGAGGAGGGCCCGAACGACCACGGCCACGCCAACTGGGGCCAGAAGAACTGCATGCTCGATCAACAGACCGGGCGTTTTTCCTGGACCGCCAAATGCACCGCGACCCTGGCAGCCCTCGGCGCGGTGACCGGCGTGGTGTCAGGATTGTTGGGCGTGGGTGGCGGCTTTCTGATCGTCCCGGCGTTCAAGCAACTGACCGACGTGCAGATGCGCGGGATCATCGCCACGTCGTTGATGGTGATCAGCCTGATCTCGGCGATCGGAGTGATTGGCGCATTTCATGCGGGCGTGCGGATCGACGGTTTGGGCGTGGCGTTTATCGTCGCCAGCATCGTCGGCATGGTCATTGGTCGCAAGCTGTGCGCCCTGGTGCCGGCCCGAGCGTTGCAAGTCGGTTTCGCCAGCGTTTGCATCGTGGTTGCCGGTTACATGCTGTTGAAAGCGGGCGTCTAGCCGGTAGCCAATAAAACGCACATCCAATGTGGGAGCAAGCCCGCTCCCACATTGGAATTGTGGTGTCTGGTGCATCCTGCACAACCACTCTCATCCCATCGAAGCGTCTGACCGCTACCCAAGTAGCATACGTCCCGGCCCGCAGGCTTCGTACACTCGCACCTCATACATGCGCACCTGCGGGAGGCGACGATGCAGCAGGTCCAGAGTGAAGGTGTGGTCAGTGCGATGTCCCAGGCCACCGATGCCCAGCAGGCGGCCCAGGAGTTGGCGCGACAGCTGTTGCATCCGCATCTGGGCTTTGTGCTGTTTTTCTGTTCCGCCGAGTACGACTTGCAGGCGCTGGGCCAGGCCTTGCAGCAGAGCTTCGGCGGGATTCGCCTGGTGGGTTGCACCAGCGCCGGGGAGATCACCCCGCAAGGTTACGGCCGCAACTGCGTGACGGCGGTAGGTTTCGATCATCGGCATTTCTCCATCGCCATCGAACTGATCGACGAAATGGAGCGCTTTAGCCTGATCGACGCCCAGCAAATGGTCGAACGACTGGTGAGTGGCTGTCGCAGCAACACCCTGGCGCCGATCAAGGGCAACAGCTTTGCCCTGACCCTGCTCGATGGCCTGTCTAGCCGTGAGGAAATGGTCCTCGCCGCATTGAGTGCGGCCTTGGGCGACATTCCGCATTTCGGCGGTTCCGCCGGCGATGACAACTACCTGACCCACACCCACGTGTATTTCGGCGGCGAGTTCCACAGCGGCGCGGCGGTGGTGGTGCTGGTCAACACCTGGCTCGACTTTGAGGTGTTCACCACGCACCACATCTTGCCCCGCGAGGAAAAACTGGTGGTCACCGGCGCTGATAGCGCGTCGCGGCGGGTCTTTGAACTGAACGCCGAGCCCGCCGCCGAGGAGTACGCCCGCCACATTGGGGTGCCAGTGGCCGAGCTTGATCACCGGACTTTCGCCGCGCACCCGTTGGCGGTGCGAATCAACGAACAGTATTACGTGCGCGCCATCCAGCAGGCTCATCCGGACCTGAGCCTGAGTTTCTACTGCGCCGTGGAAAACGGCATCGTCCTCACCGCCATGACGCCCGGCCCGATGCTGCCGAACCTGCAAGCACTGTTCGAAGGTTTGGAGGACCGCCTCGGCGATCTGTTGCTGACCATCGGCTGCGATTGCTTTCTCAGGCGCCTGGAACTGGAAGACCGCGGCAGCCTGGAGCCGATCGGGGCGTTTTTGCGTGAGCATCGGGTGATGGGTTTCAACACCTACGGAGAACAGTTCAATGGCATGCACATCAACCAGACCTTCACCGGGGTTGCCATTTCCCGAGGCCGTTCCCCTGGGCACCGTTGAGCTTCAGGCGCAGATTGCCAGCCTGCAGCGTGACAACCACAAATTGCAGCGCATCAATGGCGCGCTGATCGAACGCATCGAATCCGGCATCACCCGAGGCAACGATCCCTATGCGGCGTTCCAGCATTCGGTGGTGTTGGCCGAGCAGGTCCGCGAGCGCACCGACGCCTTGAACCTGGCCATGGCCGAGCTCAAGGCTGGCAATCACTTGCTCAGCGACGCACGGCTGCGGGCCGAAACGGCACATCAACATTTGATCGACGCCATCGAGAGCATTTCCGACGCCTTCGTGCTGTTCGACGAAAACCAGCGGATCGTGCTGTTCAACAGCCGCTTCAAGTCCTTTTGGGGCAACAGCCGGGTGCGGATCATCGCCGGCATGCACCTGGCGGAGGTCAAGCGCCTGATGACGGCCACCGGGTTGTTCACTGAAGAACCTCGCGGTCATGCCGATCAAAATCTGTTGTATCGCCTGCAAAATGGTCGCTGGCTGCAAGTCAGCGAACGGCCGACCCAGGAAGGTGGGCGGGTGATCCTGTTCACCGACATCACCGACGTCAAACTCAGCGAAACCGTGCGCCGCGAGCAAGCCGTGGCGCAGAAGTCCCACTTGCTGCAACGGGCCGTCGACAACCTGTCCCAAGGTGTGGCGATGGTCAGCGCCGAAGGCATCCTTGAACTGTGGAACCGGCGTTTCCTTGAACTCAGCGGCCTGGCGCCGGTGGCGGCCCATCGACCGTTCGCCGAAGTGATCGCCGACAGTGAACTGAACCTGCTGACCCCGGCCAGTCGCGACAGCAACGGACGACCAGTGCAGGAATGCGAACAGCGCCTTTACGATGGCCGGGTCCTGGAAATCCGCACCCATCCGCTGCCCACCGGCGGTTTCGTCAACACCTTCACCGACATCACCGAACGCTACCAGCACGCCGAAGCGCTCAGCGAAAGCGAACGCTGGATTCGCCTGATCACCGACCATGTGCCGGCATTGATCGCCTACCTGAATGCTGATCTGGTCTACGAGTTCACCAACAAAGTCTACGAAGAGTGGTACTGCTGGCCCCGGGGCGTGATGCTCGGGCAGAGCCTGCGCGAAGTCCACAGCGAACAGCATTACCAGCGCCTGGAAGCCTATGTCGGCAGGGCTTTGGCCGGTGAGAGCGTGACGTTCGAGGTTGCCGAAACCAACATCAACAATCAGGAGCGTTATATGTTGCGTTCCTACGTGCCCAATCGCCTGGCGACCGGGGAAGTGGTGGGGATTTTCGTCTTGATCCGCGACATCACCGAACGCCGCCGTACCGCTGAGGCCTTGCACCAGGCTTATCAAAACCTTGAGCTGCGGGTGCGCGAACGCACGGCAGAACTGACCACCCTCAACGACCATTTATTGCGCGAGATTGATGAGCGTCGTCGAGCGGAATCACGCCTGCGCGAAGCCAAGCTTGAAGCCGAGCAGGCCAACCTGTCGAAGACCAAGTTTCTCGCCGCCGTCAGCCACGATTTGCTGCAACCGTTGAACGCCGCGCGGCTGTTTACCAGCGCCTTGCTGGAACGCCGGGAGCCGGTGGCCAACGCGATTCTGGTGCGCAATGTCAGTAATTCCCTGGAAGACGTGGAAAACCTGCTGGGCACCTTGGTGGACATTTCCAAGCTCGATGCCGGGGTGATCAAGGCCGACATCGCGCCGTTCGCTCTCAGTGAATTGCTGGAAAACCTCGCCGCCGAATACACCCAAGTGGCGCGCAGTGAAGGACTTGAACTGCATTTCATCCCGTGTTCGGCGTTGGTGCGCAGCGACATTCAGTTGCTGGCGCGGATCCTGCGCAATCTGCTGAGCAACGCGATTCGCTACACCTACAGCGGTCGCGTGGTGCTCGGTTGTCGGCGCCATCATCAGCGCTTGTCGATTGAAGTCTGGGACAGCGGCATGGGCATTGCCGAAAACCGGTTGGAGGAGATTTTTCAGGAGTTCAAGCGCGGCGATGTGCAGCGTCCGGATCAGGACCGCGGGTTGGGTCTGGGCCTGGCGATTGTCGAGAAAATCGCCGGGATTCTCGGGCACCGGGTTTACGTGCGGTCGTGGCCGGGCAAGGGCTCGATGTTTTCCGTCGAAGTGCCGCTCAGCGCCACGGCGCCGAAGGCGTTGCCGAGTTTATTGATGAGCGAGCCGATGCTTGAACGCCTGCGTGGCGCGCGGGTGTGGGTGCTGGACAACGATGCGGCGATTTGCGCGGGGATGCGCACGTTGCTGGAAGGCTGGGGTTGTCTGGTGGTGACGGCGCTGTCGGAGCAGGACCTGGCGCGGCAGGTCGACAACTATCACGAAGAAGCTGACTTGCTGATTGCCGATTATCACTTGGACGATGACCAGAACGGTGTCGATGCCGTGGCCCGGATCAACGCCCGGCGCGGCTCGGCCATCCCGGCGATGATGATCACTGCCAACTACAGCAACGAACTCAAGCTGCAAATCCGTGAGTTGGGGCACACCCTGATGCATAAGCCAGTGCGGCCGATGAAGCTCAAGACAGCGATGAGTCATTTGCTCGGCCCATCCCGCTAACCTGAGTTAGACACTGGACCTGTGGCGAGGGGGCTTGCCCCCGTTGGGTCGCGAAGCGGCCCCAGTAATCCTCAGACATATCGAGTCGCTGGTTTTACGACTGCTTCGCAGCCGAACGGGGGCAAGCCCCCTCGCCACAGGGGCTTCAGCGCCGCAGATAAGACCCAAAATCAATATCCCCGGCACTCAATATCGCCTGCACCCGGTTGTGCACATTGAGTTTGCGCAGGATCGCCGAGACGTGGGCCTTGACTGTGGTTTCGGCGATTTCCAGAGTGTAGGCAATCTGCTTGTTCGACTCGCCCTTGGTCATGCGTTCAAGCACCAGCAACTGCTTGCGGGTCAGGGCCTGGAGCAGTTCCGGCGCAAAGCTCGGGTTGTCGTTCATCCGCCGGTGGGTGCCGGGTTTTTGCGTGCGGATGATGTCTGGCGGCAAATACACATTGCCGTTGAGAATCTGCTGAATGGCCTCGGTCATCTGCAACCGTGGTGAAGATTTGGTGATGAACCCCACCGCGCCGTAGGTGATGGCTTGTAGCACGATCTGCTTGTCCTGCTCGGCCGAGACGATCACCACCGGAATGGTCGGCGCCTCGTTGCGCAGGTTGATCAGGCCGTTGAGGCCGTGCATGCCGGGCATGTTCAAGTCCAGCAGGATCAAGTCCAGGTCGTCGTGTTCCCGGGTCAGCAACAGGGCGCTGTCCAGGTCGGCCGTTTCCATCACTTCGCTGCCGGGGAAACCGTCGCTGATGACGTTATGAATGGCTTCGCGAAACAGCGGGTGATCGTCGGCAATCAGAATTTTGTACATAGCCTTTCACCTCATTATTGTGTTTTTGGGTGGGGCAACAACGTGCAAGTGTTCAGTCAGGGAAAGGGCTCGGGCTGGGCGGCCGCAACGGGCAGGTTCGTCGCTTGCCAGGCATCCAGGCCATCGCGATACCAATACACAGACTTATAGCCCATGGCGGCGGCGCGTTTTACCGCGTTCCAGCTCAACCAGCAATCGGCGCGGCAGTAGAAGACCAGCGGTTGCTGCGCATCGCCGTCGGTGAATTTGTCCAGATTACGCGCAAACCAGGCCTGCCAGTCAGGTGTCAGGTCGCCGTCACCGGTATTGGCCAGCCAGTGGCTGCCGGGCAGGTTTTCGTGAGGCTGATCTTCGATGAAACGCCCTTGCAGCCATTGGCGACGGTAGACGTCGATCAGCACCGGACGCGGGGTTTGACTGAGCAGGATTTGTAGGGCCGGCGTGTCGATGATGGTCGCGCCTTGCAACTGATTCGGTGTCGGGCTGCGGTATAAGCCAATGCGATAGCCGTCGGCGGAGAATAGCGGGGTGTCGGCGTGCGCGGTACTCAGCAGCAGGCTGAGGGACAGGGCCGTGAGGCAAGGGCGCAGCAGACGACGTCGGGCACGCGGCATGGGGGTTCAATCCTTATCGTTATGAACCCATTACATGCCAGTCCTCGTGCGATTGGAATGCGACGATAGACAGGTAAAGCAGTACTAAAGTAGTAATTTTGTCCCGTTGACGGAGATCCCTTGTGGGAGCGGGCTTGCTCCGGGCGGCGTTCCGACGAAGGCGGTGTGTCAGGCAACATTTTTGTCGACTGAACTGACTCTTTCGCGAGCAAGCCCGCTCCCACAGGGGGATTTGTGTTGTTAGTTGGATTTGCGCAGGGCCGCGTGTTGCGGGTTGAAGGTGAGTACCGCGAGCAGCACGAACACCAGCGTCAACCCCACGCACACCGCCAGCGCCAACGGGTTGAAGCGTTCATACAGGGCAAATCGCACCAATTCCACCGAATGGGTGAATGGATTCAAGGCACACAGCCAATACAACCATTCACTGGACTCGCGCATTTTCCACAGCGGATACAGCGCCGACGACAGGAAGAACAGCGGGAAGATCACGAAATTCATCACCCCGGCAAAGTTCTCCAACTGGCGGATCGCATTCGACAGCAACAGCCCCAACGCGCTGAGCATCAACGCCACCAGCAACAACGCCGGCAACGCGATCACCAGGCCCAGGGCCGGAGGTTGCACGCCGTACACCCAGGCAATCGCCAAAAAGGCATACACCTGCAACAGCGAAATCAGCGACGTCGCCAGCAGTTTGCTGCACAGCAAAAAAGTCCGGGGCAGGGGACTGGTCAGCAGCACGCGCATGCTGCCCATCTCCCGGTCGTAAACCATCGACAGTGAACCTTGCATGCCATTGAACAGCAGGATCATGCAGGCCAGCCCCGGAATGATGTAGACCTCATACGGAATGTAGGTGTCGTAGGGCTCGATGATCGCAATGCCCAGCGCCGCGCGAAACCCTGCGGCGAACACCAGCAGCCACAATAGTGGCCGCACCAGCGCACTGAGAAACCGCGTGCGCTGCAACACAAAGCGCAGCCATTCGCGCAATACGATGCCGTTGAAACACTGCCAGTAAGCATTCATCGGGCGGCTCCTGATGTCGTCAGTCGAGTGAAGGCTGAACCTAGATCTCCACCGTGTTCCAGGCTCAGGACGTCGGCTTGACCGCTGGCCACCAGCCGACCTTGATGAAGGATCAACAAGTCGTCGCTGGCCTGCACTTCGTCAAGCAGGTGAGTGGTCCAAAGCACGCTGATGCCTTGCTCGCGGCACAGGCTGCGGATGTGTTGATTGAGTGCCAGGCGACTGGCCGGGTCGAGACCGACGCTGGCTTCATCCAGCAGTAACAGGCGCGGCTCGTGCAGCAACGCTCGGGCGATTTCCACCCGCCGTCGATGGCCGCCATTGAGTTCGCGCACTTTTTCGCGACGGCGTTCGGTCAGCGCCTGGCGCGCCAGTTCGGCTTCGACCCGCAGGCTCGTCTGGCGCCGGGACATGCCGTGCAGCGCGGCGTGATAACGCAAGTTCTGCTCGACGCTAAGGTCCAGGTCCAAGGTGCTTTGTTGAAACACCACGCCCAATTGCTTGAGTGCCGGGCGCGGTGTATCGCGCAACGAACAGCCGCCAACCCGGATGTCCCCGCGCTGCAAATCGTAGAGCCGGGTCAGCAGGGCAATCAGCGTCGATTTGCCTGCACCGTTCGGCCCCAGCAACGCCGCAAAACGACCCGGCGCCAGGCTGAAACTCACCTGGCGCAACGCCTCTTTCGCCCCATAAGCAAAGCTCAGCTCGCTGACGTCCAGTGCGTTCATGGCGTGACCACCACGCCCCACGGATAGCGCCCGACCTTGATCGATTTGCTGACCTTGAGGCTGTCGACATCGATCACCGACACATCACCGCTGACGCCGTTGGTGGCGAGCAATTGCTTCTGATCCGGGGTGAATGACATCTGCCAGACGCGTCGGCCCACCAGCAGGTAATCGAGCACTTCAAAGGTCTTGGCATCGACCACCGCCACATGGTTGGCCGGGCCGAGGGCGACGAACCCGTACTTGCCATCGGCGCTGAGCTTGATGCCGACTGGCTGGACCTTGTCCGGGTGCACACCCTTGATCTGGAAGTTCACGGTCTTGAGGATCTTGCGGGTCGCCACGTCAAGAATCGTCACCGTGCCGCCGATTTCCGCTGAGGCCCAGAGCTGCGTACCGTCGTGGTTGAACTCGACGAACCGTGGCCGCTGATCCACCAACGTGCTGTCGGCCAGGGTCTGGGTGCTGGTGTCGATCCAGTGCAGCATGTTGGTGGTTTCGCTGGTGTTCACCGCCCACTTGCCATCCGGGCTGACCGCCATGCCTTCGGGCTCGACGCCGACGTTGATCTGGCTCAGCACCTTGGAGGTTTCGGTGTCGATCACCGTCACCAGCGCATCGTCCTCGTTGGAAACGTACAGCCAACGGTTATTCGGGTGCAGGGCGAATTGCTCAGGGTCTTTGCCGGACGGCAGCTCCTTGATGATCTTGCGCGTGGCCACGTCCATCACCTGGACCCGGTCCGAGTCGCTGGCGCAGATGTACAACAGCTTGCTGTCGTGGGACAGCAACAGACCGCGCGGGCGCTGGCCGACGGGCAAGGTGTCGGTGACTTGCAGGGTCTGCATGTCGATCAGGCTTAGCGTGTTGTCCTTTTCGTTGGAGACCCAGGCGGTGCTGGCCACGGCGTGCCCGGCGGCAAGCAGCAGGGCGCATGAGAGCAGGGTACGGCGCATGGTGGATTCCTTTTTATTGTGGTTGTCGTGGAAGAAAAATCAGGGAAAGCGGCAGGTCACTTCGGGCTTGTCGTAGCCCAGGCTGTCCATTTCGTTGAACGGGTGCAGGAAGCCGTCCTGGGGCGAGGTGCTGACCAGCGCCCGGGGCTGGACGATCGGGATCGGCTGGCGCAACTGACCGTTCCACGACCGATAACTGAGCTTGCGACCCTTGAAACCGTCCAGCGGCAATTGATCGCTGATCTCAAGTGCCCGGATGGCCATCGGGTCGGCCTGGCGCAGTTTGGTCACCGCACTGGCGATGCTGCGCACGGCCATCCACGCGGCGAAATCCCGGTCATTCATCCAGCGTCCGGCCAAGGCTTCGAAGCGTTTCTGCAACTGGGCGGCGCCGTAGGTTTCCACGGTTTTGTGCCAGCCCACCGGGGTCAGGCCTTGGGTGCCGGCGACCGGGCGTGGATACCAGGTCTGGTAAGGCACGTATTCGCCAAAGTCGCCGCGTTCGTCCGCCACCAGCACCACGTCGTACTCGGCGGTCTGGGTGAACAGCGGCATGTCGGCCTGGGCGCTGCGGCGTTGATCGTTGTCGAAACTCCAGGCTTTTTCCGCCACCAGTTTCAAGCCGAAGCGTTTGGCGGCGCGGCGCAGGGCGGCGGCGTAGGCTTGATCGTCCGCGGTCGGGCCGACGATCAACAGCGCTCGTTGCCATTTGCGCACCACCAGAAATTGCGCCAAAGCATCGGCGAGCATCGCCCGGCTCGGCAGGCTGTGCAGCACGTTCGGCAAGCAGTCGGTGGTGCGCAAACTGTCATCCGGGCTGCCGGCGTTGAACAACAAGCTGTCGGGCAACACGGCGCTGAGTCGGCGCAGGGTTTCCACCGGCGCATTCACCACAAACAGACGCAGGCCTTGTTCGTGTTGGGCCTTGGCCGCTTCGATCAGCGCATCCGCAGTGTCGACGCTGGCGCTGACCAGGCTGTAGCTGTGATTGAGAAAATGCCCGGTGCTGTTGCTGTCGGTGATCGCCAGTTCGGCGCCGCGCAGCCCGGCATCGGTGGGTTCGGGAATGACATTGGACAGCAGCGGCCCCGGATCGGGGCGATAACCCAGGTAGCCGATCTGCACCTGCAACGGCGCATCGGCGGCTTGACTCTGGGTCGCCAGCCCGGCGGCGCAGGCAATCGCCAGCAGGTAGATCAAGGCGTAAGGGGCAAGCTGGCGCATAGGGCACTCCATTACAAGTAGCGCCAGCATAGGAACCCTGCGGGGTCGAGGAAATATGCAGAAAGTATCGGAGAGCCAGTACCAAGGTCGTAAATCTCTGCGGCGGTGCGCCACTGGCCCTACTACCAAGGGATTAGACGGCGACCACCAAAGCAGCATGGGGCTGGCGCGACGGGATTCCTAAGATGGGTGCCATAGCCTCTGCCAAGAGGTTTTGCGTGCAACCCTGAGGGCATAACAATGACAACAAAACTCAACGCCTTGCTTGTTGCCGGACTGCTGGCCGGTTTTATCAGCGCAGGTCCTGTCTGGGCCCACGGCAACGTGGTACCGCAAGCGGTGGAAACCCCGGGCCTGACCCCGATCAAGGATGCTGGCGTACCAGTCGATGCCGATGGCTGGGCGGCGGTGAATCCGTACCGTAACTCCCCGCAGCACGATAAGGCGCTGGAAATCGGTTCTTCGGCCTACAACCAGAACTGCGCGGCCTGTCATGGCCTGGAAGCCAAGTCTGGCGGCATCGCCCCGGATTTGCGTCTGCTTGATGTCGGCGACGCCGGTGATGAATGGTTCGTCCAGCGGGTGCGTAACGGCGCGGTGCGTGATGGCCGGGTCTACATGCCGAAAATGGCCGATTACCTGAGTCAGGAAGCCTTGTGGGCGGTGCGTACCTACCTGGACAGCGTGCACTCCGAGGAGTAACCCATGCGCCTGCTCGCTGTGTTGATCAGTACTGTGTTGCTGTGCTGCCAGGTGGCGCAGGCGCAGGTCCGTACCTATGACCAAATGATCGCGGCTGGAGAACTGAAAGTCGCGGTCTACAAGGACTTCGCCCCCTACAGTTTTGAAGACGCCGGCCAGCCGCGAGGGGTGGATGTCGAGCTCGCGCAAGCCCTGGCCAAAGCACTGGGGGTGAAGTTGAAGCTGATCTGGGCACCCGCCGGGGAGAAGCTCGACGACGACTTGCGCGATTACATCTGGCGCAGCAGCCAGTTGCACAATCAGCAACTGGCCGACCTGATGATGCGTGTGCCTTATGACCGCGATTACTCACAGAAACGCAACGAGCTCGGTGAGCTGGAAAACGATCATGTGGTGATGTTCGGCCCCTATCAGAACGAACAATGGCAAGTCGCCTATGACCGCCGTCGGCTGGATTCGGTGGGCAGCGTCGCGGTGTTCGAGCAGCACCCGATTGGCGTCGAAGTCGACAGCGTGCCGTCGTTCTACCTTACCTCGGTGTTCAGCGGCATGCTCGCCGCCAAGACTCACCACTATCCCGGCGTTCCCCAGGCCTTTGCGGCGATGAAGGCCGGTGAGGTCGATGCGGTGATGGCCATGCGTGGCGAAATTGACTGGCAGGTTCACGAAGCCAACGACCCGCAAGTGGCGCTGGCGCAAAACGCCTACCCGAACATGGGCAAGCAACGCTGGGAGATCGGCATGGCGGTGCATGAAAGTAACCGTCAATTGTCGTATGCCGTGGAGGAGGCGCTGGAAAGCTTGATCCGCGAGGGCTCGGTGCAAGCCATTTATGCCAGTTACGGCCTGCAATACGAAGTGCCGGAGATGTATCAATAGTGAACTGGCGAGTGAGTTGCCTGTTGGCCTGTTGGTTACCCCTGGCCGCCCATGCGGTGGACATCGATCCGGGTAAAGACCCGGTGCCGTCGGTGATGTGGGCGTTCTATCACAAGCAAATGCTCGGCGATGCACCGTTCGTATTCGACGAGCGGGTCAAGCTGCTGGCGCCGCCCTTCGCCGAAGACGCCCGCCAGGTGCCGCTGGAAATTGACGCTCGGGCGTTCAAGGGCGAGGTGGTGAAGATCCTCGCCTGGGCCGAACTCAACCCCTTGCCGAAAATCGTTGATTTTCAACCGCTGGACCGGGTGCTGCCGTGGCTATCGATCCGTATCCGCATCGAACAGGCCACGCCGTTGCGCGCGGCGGTGCTGACCCGCGACGGCCTCTGGCACGTCGGATCGACCCTGATCGATGCGGCGGGCGGTGGTTGCACGGCACCAAGTGTGGTGCGCACCCAGCCGGGTTGGGAAGAACACATCGGCGAAGTACTCGGCGGGCGTTATCCCCGTGGCGAATTCAGCCGCGTGCGCTTGCGGGTGGCGCACCCGATGGACAACGGCATGGTCAGCGGTATCCCGGAGTTCTTCATCAACCACGCCGAACTGCGGGATCAGAACGATCAGTTGCTGGCCACGCTGGAGCTGTTTCCCGCCGTCAGCGAAAACCCCAATCTGGCCTTTGACATTGAAGGGGCAGGGCAGACGCGCCTGTTGCTGCGCGATAACAGCGGCAATCAATTTGATGCGGCCGTCCCCTGACCCAAGGAGCGCGTGATGCGCTGGATCCTGCTGTTGTTCATCGGTTTGAGCCTGCCGGCGCTGGCGGAGCTTGAATACTCGCTCAAGCCCCGACTGATCGCCGAAGACACCTGGCTGCTGGAAGGCAGCACCGACAATTTCGCCAAGGCCAACGGTGGCAACATCGTCAACACCGGGTTTATCGTCACCGAGCGCGGGGTGGTGGTGATCGACACCGGGCCGTCGAAACTCTACGGCGAAGCCATGCGCAAAGCGATTGCCGCGGTCACTGATAAACCGGTGATTGAAGTGCTGTTGACCCACCATCACCCCGATCATGCGTTGGGCAATCAGGCATTCACTGATGTGCCGATCGGTGCTTTGGCCGGCACCACCGAACTGCTGCATCAGCAGGGCGATGCCATGGCCGAGAACATGTACCGCTTGGTCGGCGACTGGATGCGCGGCACCGAAGTGGTGTTGCCGACCGAGACGCTGACCCCCGGCGTGCGAAGTTTTGGGAACCACGATTTGCGTCTGCTAGGCCTGGGTGGGCATACCGGCGCGGATCTGGCTATTCTCGACCAGCAAACCGGCGTGCTGTTTGCCGGGGACCTGGTGTTTTATCAGCGGGCGCTGACCACGCCGAACAGTCCGGGACTGGCGGTGTGGCTGGCGGACATCGCCACTCTGCAAGGCCTGCCCTGGACGCTGATCGTGCCCGGCCACGGCCCGGTGGCCACCGATCAACAGCCGTTCGAGCAGATGCGCGATTACCTGACCTGGCTCGACCAATTGCTGCGTGACGGCGCCGCCAATGGCAGCGACATGTCCGAGATGATCCGCAGCCCCATCCCCGAGCGTTTTGCCGGCATCAGCCTGAGCCGCTACGAACTGATCCGCAGCGTCAGCCATTTGTACCCGGGCTATGAGCGCGCGCAAATGCCCCGCGTCGATTCGAACGCGGACAAGTGAACACCACATTGGAGTTGTGTTGATCACAAAATCCGAGGTGCATCCCCTCCGACCCGGTACTAAGGGACTAGCAATCTCAGCATTGCGGGCAATTGTTGGAAGGGCGGCGGCGCCCAAGAATCTGCATCAGACCGGGAAAATCCCCCGGGCATAATAAAAACTGCAGAGGTAGCCGTCATGACCCAACCCGCACGTCGCCAACCCTTCGTCTTGAGTGTGCTGCTCAGTGCCATGCTGTTGTCCGGCTCGGTATTGGCCGCCGTCACTGACCAGGACATCCTCCAGGACCCCAAAAACCCGGAGCAGATCGTCACCAACGGTCTGGGCGTCCAGGGTCAGCGCTACAGTCCGCTGGACACCCTCAACGTCGACAATGTCAAGGAGTTGCGGCCGGTCTGGGCCTTCTCCTTCGGCGGTGAAAAACAGCGCGGTCAGCAAGCGCAGCCGATGATCAAGGACGGCGTGATGTACATGACCGGCTCTTACTCGCGGGTGTTCGCGGTGGATGCACGCACCGGCAAAAAACTCTGGCAATACGACGCGCGCCTGCCCGATGACATCCGCCCGTGCTGCGACGTGATCAACCGCGGCGTGGCGCTGTACGGCGACCTGGTGTTCTTCGGCACCCTCGACGCCAAACTTGTGGCCCTGAACAAAGACACCGGCAAAGTGGTGTGGAGCAAGCAGGTGGCCGACCACAAGGAAGGCTATTCGATCAGCGCCGCGCCGCTGGTGATCAACGGCAAACTGATCACCGGCGTGGCCGGTGGCGAGTTCGGGGTAGTCGGCAAGATCTCGGCTTACGACCCAAAAAACGGTGACTTGCTGTGGGTCCGCCCGACCGTTGAAGGCCACATGGGTTACGTCTACAAGGACGGCAAAGCGATCGAGAACGGCATCTCCGGTGGCGAAGCCGGAAAGACCTGGCCCGGCGATCTGTGGAAAACCGGCGGCGCCGCGCCTTGGCTCGGCGGTTACTACGACCCGGAAACCAATCTGCTGCTATTCGGCACCGGCAACCCGGCGCCGTGGAACTCGCACCTGCGTCCTGGCGACAACCTCTACTCGTCGTCGCGCCTGGCGCTGAACCCGGATGACGGCACGATCAAATGGCACTTCCAGAGCACGCCCCACGACGGTTGGGACTATGACGGCGTCAACGAGTTGATCTCGTTCAACTACACCGAGGGCGGCAAAGAAATCAAAGCCGCCGCCACCGCTGACCGTAACGGTTTCTTCTATGTGCTGGACCGCACCAACGGCAAGTTCATCCGCGGCTTCCCGTTCGTGGACAAGATCACCTGGGCCAGCGGCCTGGATAAGGATGGCCGGCCGATCTACAACGAAGCCAGCCGTCCTGGCGCACCGGGTGCCGAAGCCAAAGGCAGTTCAGTCTTCGTCGCCCCGGCATTCCTCGGCGCGAAAAACTGGATGCCGATGGCCTATAACAAGGACACCAAGCTGTTCTACGTGCCGTCCAACGAGTGGGGCATGGACATCTGGAACGAAGGCATCGCCTACAAGAAAGGCGCGGCGTTCCTTGGCGCCGGTTTCACCATCAAACCGTTGAACGAAGACTACATCGGCGTGCTGCGCGCCATCGATCCGGTTACCGGTAAAGAAGTCTGGCGCCACACGAACTACGCGCCGCTGTGGGGCGGGGTGCTGACCACCAAGGGCAACCTGGTATTCACCGGCACGCCGGAAGGTTTCCTGCAAGCGTTCAACGCCAAGACCGGCGAGAAGGTCTGGGAATTCCAGACCGGCTCCGGCGTGCTCGGCTCACCTGTGACCTGGGAAATGGACGGCGAACAGTACGTCTCGGTGCTGTCCGGTTGGGGCGGTGCTGTTCCGCTGTGGGGCGGCGAAGTGGCCAAGCGTATCAAGGACTTCAACCAGGGCGGCATGCTCTGGACCTTCAAGTTGCCGAAAGACTTGGTCGTGGCCAAGCACTAAAACCCAGTCCACCACAGACCCCTGTGGGAGCGGGCTTTTGTGGCGAGGGGGCTCGCCCCCGTTTGGTCGCGAAGCGGCCCTTGGCATTTTTCAGACCCGTCGAATTGCCAGAGTTTGCGACTGCTTCGCAGCCGAACGGGGGCAAGCCCCCTCGCCACAGGGTTCACCCAACCAATGGGCAAACCTACGACCAAATAACGAGATCCCCCCTGCCAACGGCGCATTCGCCCGGCACGCGGGGCTCTCTACTATCGGTTCATCGCCTGTTGGCTTGACAGGCATCGACCCAGACAGAGGCCCACCATGATCTACGCACAACCTGGCACACCCGGCGCCGTCGTTTCCTTCAAACCGCGCTACGGCAATTTCATCGGCGGCGAGTTCGTCCCGCCGGTCAATGGCGAGTACTTCACCAACACCTCGCCGGTCAACGGCGAAGTGATCGCCGAGTTCCCGCGCTCCAGCGCTGCCGACATCGACAAGGCCCTCGACGCCGCCCACGCGGCTGCCGATGCCTGGGGTAAAACCTCGGCGCAGGACCGCTCCCTGGTGCTGCTGAAAATCGCTGACCGCATCGAACAAAACCTCGAAATCCTCGCTGTCACCGAATCCTGGGACAACGGCAAAGCCGTGCGCGAAACCCTCAATGCCGACGTGCCGCTGGCCGCTGACCATTTCCGCTATTTCGCCGGCTGCATCCGTGCGCAAGAAGGTGGCGCCGCCGAAATCAACGAACTGACCACCGCCTATCACTTCCACGAGCCGCTGGGCGTGGTCGGGCAGATCATCCCGTGGAACTTCCCGCTGCTGATGGCCGCGTGGAAACTCGCCCCGGCCCTGGCTGCCGGCAACTGCGTGGTGCTCAAACCCGCCGAGCAAACGCCGCTGTCGATCATGGTCTTCGCCGAGCTGATCGCCGACTTGCTGCCACCCGGTGTGCTGAACATCGTCCAAGGTTTCGGTCGCGAAGCCGGTGAGGCGCTGGCCACCAGCAAGCGCATCGCCAAGATTGCGTTTACCGGTTCCACCCCGGTGGGCGCGCACATCATGCATTGCGCCGCCGAGAACATCATCCCAAGCACCGTTGAACTGGGCGGCAAATCGCCGAACATCTTCTTCGAAGACATCATGAACGCCGAGCCACAGTTCATCGAGAAAGCCGCTGAAGGCCTGGTGCTGGCGTTCTTCAACCAAGGCGAAGTCTGCACCTGCCCGTCCCGGGCGCTGGTGCAGGAATCGATCTACGAGCCGTTCATGGCCGAGGTGATGAAGAAGATCGTCAAGATCAAGCGCGGCAACCCGCTGGACACCGAAACCATGGTCGGCGCCCAGGCGTCCGAGCAGCAATACGACAAGATTCTCTCGTACCTGAAAATTGCCCAGGAGGAGGGCGCCGAGCTGCTGATCGGTGGCGCGGCCGAGCGACTGGAGGGCGACTTGTCGACGGGTTATTACATCCAGCCGACCCTGCTCAAGGGCCACAACAAAATGCGCGTGTTCCAGGAAGAAATCTTCGGCCCGGTAGTGGGCGTCACCACCTTCAAGGACGAAGCTGAAGCCCTGGCGATTGCCAACGACAGCGAATTCGGCCTCGGCGCCGGCCTGTGGACTCGCGACATCAACCGCGCCTACCGCATGGGCCGGGCGATCAAGGCCGGGCGTGTCTGGACCAACTGCTATCACCTGTACCCGGCCCACGCCGCGTTCGGTGGCTACAAGAAGTCCGGGGTCGGCCGTGAAAACCACAAGATGATGCTTGATCACTATCAGCAAACCAAAAACCTGCTGGTGAGCTACGACATCAATCCGTTGGGGTTCTTCTAACCCACAAGCACACCACAAACCCCGTGGGAGCGAGCTTTTGTGGCGAGGGGGCTTGCCCCCGTTGGACTGCGCAGCAGTCCCCATTCCTTATTGGGATAGACGGGGCCGCTTCGCGCCCCAACGGAGGCAAGCCCCCTCGCCACAAAAGCTCGCTCCCACATTGGGTTTTATGTGTACTTGAAAACTGTGCACCACCCCCTACCAACGCACGCCGCCACCTCCTTCGAAAGTAGCATTCGGACGCCAGGCGCCCCGTGCATTAATGGCTTTACCGGAATTGCCCGGCACAAGAAGAGGATTGACCCATGTGGACTAAACCCGCGTTTACCGATCTGCGTATTGGCTTCGAAGTGACGATGTATTTCGCCAACCGTTGATTGATCACCCGGCCAGCCGACGCGTTGGCCGGGCCTGCCTTCTGGAGCATTGCTCATGCACATCCGCGTTCTCGGTTCCGCCGCTGGTGGCGGCTTCCCGCAATGGAACTGCAACTGTCGCCAGTGCACGGGTGTGCGCAACGGCAGCCTGCGCGCGCAGCGGCGCACGCAATCGTCGATCGCCGTGAGCGACAACGGCGTGGATTGGGTGCTGTGCAATTCTTCCCCGGATATTCGTGCGCAACTGGAGAGTTTCCCGGCGTTGCAACCGGCGCGTCAATTACGCGACACCGCCATTGCCGGGGTCATCCTGCTGGACAGCCAGATCGACCATTGCACCGGCTTGTTGAGCCTGCGCGAAGGGTGCCCGCACTCGGTCTGGTGCACCGAACGGGTTCATGAGGATTTGAGCAGCGGTTTCCCCCTGTTCACCATGCTCAAGCACTGGAACGGCGGCTTGCAATGGCAACCCATCGAACTGGCGCGCGAGCCGTTCAGCATCGCTGCCTGCGAACACCTGCAATTTCGCGCGATTCCCTTGGTCAGTAACGCACCGCCGTACTCGCCCAATCGCGGCAACCCGCAGCCGGGCGACACCATCGGCCTGTTTATCGAAGACTTGCGTACTGGCGCCTCGGTGTTCTATGCGCCGGGCCTGGGCCAGGTCGATGACGAAGTGCTGAGCTGGATGCAGCGCGCCGATTGCCTGCTGCTGGACGGCACGTTGTGGCGCGACGACGAGATGCGCGTGTGCGAAGTCGGGCAGAGCCTGGGCAGTGAAATGGGGCATCTGCCGCAAAGCGGTGCTGGCGGGATGCTTGAAATCCTTGAAGGGTTCACCCGCCAGCGCAAGGTGCTGATCCACATTAACAACACCAATCCGATCCTCGATGCAAATTCCGCGGAGCGGGCGTTGCTGGAGCGGCGTGGGGTGGAAGTGGCTTATGACGGCATGAGTATTGAGCTGTAGCGGGCGGCCTCATCGCGAGCAAGCTCGCTCCCACAGGGGGCTTGTGTGCGCAGCAGATCCAATGTGGGAGCGAGCTTGCTCGCGATGAGGCCAGCCCAGACACCGCGAAATCCGGAGAATCGCAATGACCAACACCCCAATGTCCCCCAGCGAATTCGAAGCCGCCCTGCGCGCCAAAGGCGCCTATTACCACATCCATCACCCCTTCCACCAAGCCATGTACGCCGGCCGTGCCAGCCGCGAGCAGATTCAAGGCTGGGTCGCCAATCGCTTCTACTACCAGGTCAACATCCCGCTCAAGGACGCCGCGATCCTCGCCAACTGCCCGGACCGCGACGTGCGTCGGGAGTGGCTGCAACGGATTCTCGACCACGACGGCGTGCCCGGCAGCGAAGGCGGGATCGAAGCCTGGCTGCGGCTGGGCGAAGCCGTGGGGCTGGACCGCGAACAAATCCTCTCTCAAGAGTTGGTGCTCCCGGGCGTACGGTTTGCCGTGGACGCCTACGTCAATTTCGCCCGTCGCGCCTGCTGGCAGGAAGCAGCCAGCAGTTCCCTGACCGAACTGTTTGCCCCGCAGATCCACCAATCCCGACTCGACGCCTGGCCGACCCATTACCCATGGATCGACGCTGGCGGCTACGATTATTTCCGCACCCGGCTGAGCCAGGCGCGGCGCGATGTCGAGCACGGTTTGCGCATCACCCTGGCCCATTACGTCACCGTCGACGGTCAGCAACGGATGCTGGAAATCCTCCAATTCAAGCTCGACGTACTGTGGAGCATGCTCGATGCGATGAGCATGGCCTACGAACTGGAACGGCCGCCGTATCACACCGTCACCACCGAAAACGTCTGGCACCGGGGGATTGCCCTGTGAGCCTGATTCATCAGCCGCCCGGCCCGCCGCTGTGGCTGTTGGCGGAGCTGACCTATCGCTGCCCGCTGCAATGTCCGTATTGCTCCAATCCGCTGGACTTTGCCCAGCAAGGTGAGGAACTGAGCACCGAAGAATGGATTCGCGTATTCCGCGAGGCTCGGGACATGGGCGCCGCGCAACTGGGGTTTTCCGGTGGCGAACCTTTGGTGCGCCAGGACCTGGCCGAGCTGATCAAAGCCGCGCGGGACATGGGCTACTACACCAACCTGATCACCTCCGGCATTGGCCTGACCGAGCAGAAGGTCCGTGACTTCAAGATCGCCGGGCTCGACCATATTCAGATCAGCTTTCAGGCTGCCGATGAAGCGGTGAACAACATGCTCGCCGGCTCACGCAAGGCCTTCGCCCAGAAACTCGCCATGGCTCGCGCCGTGAAAGCCCAGGGCTACCCGATGGTGCTGAACTTCGTCACTCACCGGCACAACATCGACCGCATCGACCGCATCATCGACTTATGCCTGGAACTGGAGGCGGATTTTGTCGAACTGGCCACCTGTCAGTTCTATGGTTGGGCCGAACTCAACCGCGTCGGTCTGTTGCCGACCCGCGAGCAATTGCAGCGCGCTGAGCGCGTTACCAATGAATACCGCGAACGGCTTGAGGCTCAGGGCCACCCGTGCAAGTTGATTTTCGTCACCCCGGACTACTACGAAGAGCGCCCGAAAACCTGCATGAACGGCTGGGCCAACCTGTTTCTCGACATCACCCCGGACGGCACCGCGTTGCCGTGCCATAGCGCCCGGCAGTTGCCAGTGCAGTTTCCCAACGTGCGCGAGCACAGCATCGAACACATCTGGACCGATTCTTTCGGTTTCAACCGCTTTCGCGGCGACGACTGGATGAAGGAACCGTGCCGCTCCTGCGATGAAAAACACAAAGACCTCGGTGGCTGTCGCTGCCAGGCATTCATGCTCACCGGCGATGCCGAAAATGCCGACCCGGTGTGCAGCAAGTCGCCGCACCACGGGGTGATCCTCCAGGCCCGCGAAGAAGCCGACGCGCCGGGGCAGGGGATGGAACACCTGACGCTGCGCAATGAGAAGGCTTCGCGGCTGATCTATCGCGGATGAACCAGGCACCACAAATCCCCCTGTGGGAGCGGGCTCGCTCGCGAAAGCGGTGTTTCAGGCAACATGGATATCGACTGACACGACGCCTTCGCGAGCAAGCCCGCTCCCACAGGGGATTTGCGGTGAGTTCAAGGTCTGCCTGCTACCCATTGGTCTGATTGCATTCGCAGCCGGATGCTTTAGTGTGGGTTCTACCTTCCAAAACAATAAAAACAGGCTTTCCAATGAGCCAGAGTCTCAGTCAACTGCGTAAATTCGTTTCGCCTGAAATCATTTTTGGTGCCGGTTGCCGGCACAACGTCGGCAACTACGCCAAGACCTTCGGCGCCCGCAAGGTGCTGGTGGTCAGCGATCCAGGGGTGATTGCCGCCGGTTGGGTCGCCGATGTCGAGGCCAGCCTGCAAGCCCAGGGCATCGATTATTTTTTATATAGCGATGTCTCGCCCAACCCGCGGGTCGAAGAAGTCATGCTCGGCGCCGAGTTGTACAAGGAAAACCACTGCGATGTGATCGTCGCTATCGGTGGCGGCAGCCCGATGGACTGCGGCAAAGGCATCGGCATTGTCGTGGCCCACGGGCGCAGCATCCTTGAGTTCGAGGGTGTGGACACCATTCGCGTGCCCAGCCCGCCGCTAATCTTGATCCCGACCACAGCCGGCACCTCGGCGGACGTCTCGCAATTCGTGATCATTTCCAACCAGCAAGAACGCATGAAGTTCTCCATCGTCAGCAAGGCCGCGGTGCCGGACGTGTCGCTGATCGACCCGGAAACCACCCTGAGCATGGACCCGTTCCTGTCGGCCTGTACCGGCATCGACGCGTTGGTGCATGCCATCGAAGCCTTCGTTTCTACCGGCCACGGCCCGCTGACCGACCCTCACGCCCTCGAAGCGATGCGCCTGATCAACGGTAACCTGGTGCAAATGATCGCCAACCCGACGGACATTGCCCTGCGCGAGAAAATCATGCTCGGCAGCATGCAGGCCGGCTTGGCGTTTTCCAACGCGATTCTTGGCGCCGTACATGCAATGTCCCACAGCCTCGGTGGCTTTCTCGACTTGCCCCACGGCTTGTGCAACGCGGTGCTGGTGGAACATGTGGTGGCGTTCAACTACAGCTCGGCACCGGAGCGTTTCAAGGTGATCGCCGAGACCTTCGGCATCGATTGCCGGGGCTTGAATCATCGGCAGATTTGCGGGCGCCTGGTGGAGCATTTGATCGCGTTGAAACATGCGATCGGCTTCCACGAGACCCTCGGCCTGCATGGGGTCAGCATGGCGGACATTCCGTTCCTGTCGCAACACGCCATGCATGACCCGTGCATCCTGACCAACCCGCGCGAATCCAGTCAGCGTGATGTCGAGGTCGTCTATGGCGAAGCCCTCTGACGAACAGCAACGGGCGCTGGCGGGGTTACTGGGATTAGGCAGCCACTCGGCGCGCAAGAGTCATTACCCGGAACTCGCCGCGCGGCTGGATGAACTGGAGGCCGAGCGCAATCGCTACAAATGGCTGTTCGAAAACGCCGTCCACGGGATCTTCCAGGCCAGCCTGCTGGAAGGCATGCGCGCCGCCAACCCGGCGCTGGCGCGGATGCTCGGCTACGACGATCCACAAGAGGTGCTGTTCTCCCTGGCCGATCTGGCCAGCAACCTGTTTATCGGCGGTGCCAAAGAGCTGGCCAGCATCGGCGAAATCCTCAAGACCGAACGCAGCCTGCACGGCTATGAAACCCAATTGCGACGCAAGGACGGCAGCAGCCTCGACGTGCTGATGAACCTGTTGCTCAAACCTGATCAGGAAGGGCTGGTGGAAGGTTTTGTCGCTGACATCACCGAACGCAAACTCGCCCAGCAACGTCTGCAACAACTCAACGATGAGCTTGAACAACGAGTCACCGCCCGCACCGACGAGTTGCTGGAAGCCAACCGCAACCTGCAACAGCAAATCACCCAGCGTAAACAGATCGCCCAGGCTTTGCGCGATGCCCGGGACGCCGCCGAGGCCGCCAATCGCAGCAAGGACAAATACCTCGCCGCCGCCAGCCATGACCTGCTGCAACCGCTCAACGCCGCGCGGCTGCTGATCTCGACCTTGCGCGAGCGTCAGTTGCCCGACGTCGAACAGGTGTTGGTGGAACGCACTCACCAGGCCCTGGAAGGGGCCGAGGATTTGCTCACCGATTTGCTGGATATTTCCCGGCTTGATCAAGCCGCGGTGAAACCGGACGTCGCGCTTTACCGCCTCGACGAATTGCTCGCGCCGCTGGTGTCGGAGTTCCAGTCCGTGGCCGAGGCGGCGGGGTTAAACCTGCGGGTGCACATGGGTGATTTCGCGATCAACACCGACCTGCGTCTGATGACGCGGATTTTGCGCAACTTCCTCAGCAACGCCTGCCGTTACACCGACGAGGGCTGCATCTTGCTCGGGGCTCGCCGTCGGGGTGAAATGCTGCGACTGGAAGTCTGGGACACCGGGCGCGGGATTGCGGCGGATCGGCTCGACTCGATTTTCCTCGAGTTCAACCAACTGGACGTCGGCCGTGCTGCCGACCGCAAAGGCGTCGGTCTGGGGCTGGCCATTGTCGAGCGCATCGCGAAGATTCTCGGCTACCGGATTCAGGTGCGGTCATGGCCGGGGCGCGGGTCGGTGTTCAGCATCGACGTGCCAATCTCCCATGAGGTGCCTTTACCGATCAGCCTGGCCCCACCGCAGCCGAGCACCGGCAATCCATTGCCGGGCAG
Source organism: Pseudomonas sp. ASL4 (assembly GCF_056680395.1). Taxonomy (NCBI): domain Bacteria; kingdom Pseudomonadati; phylum Pseudomonadota; class Gammaproteobacteria; order Pseudomonadales; family Pseudomonadaceae; genus Pseudomonas; species Pseudomonas sp. ASL4. The sequence continues at coordinate 3,742,516 of NZ_CM155280.1, forward strand.
ACGCTTACTGGTACTGGACAATGAAATCAGCATTCTGGAAAGCATGAGCGCGTTGCTCGGGCAATGGGGCTGCGACGTGGTCATCGCCACGGATGAGCTCTCTGCGCTAGCGGCGTTGCAGGGGCGCGCGCCGGAACTGATTCTGGCGGATTATCACCTCGATCACGGGGTGGTGGGCTGCGACGTGGTGCGGCATTTGCGCGAGCATTTCGATCAGGTGATTCCGGCGGTGATCATCACCGCCGATCGCACCGACCAGTGCCGCCGCTCCTTGCAGCAGCTCGACGCGCCGCTGCTGAATAAACCGGTAAAACCCGGCAAGTTGCGCGCGGTGTTGAGTCAGTTGCTGGGGTAGCTGAGTTCGCGGTATTGCAGGCTGAAGCCGAGTTCGGTTGACTCACCTTGCTCCAGCAACCCCAACCCCGGTCGACCGGGCAAGTGATGTGCGTTGACCGGGTGACTCACCGGTTCGACACAGAAAAATCCCAGGTCCACCGGGCAGTACAGCAGGTAGTAATTGCTGCCGGTGGCTTGGCATTCCAGCTCATAACCCAGATCCGGTTGCTGGATCAGGCAATGGCCATCCCATTCGCAGAAACCGTTGTCCACCAGCGTTCCGGGTAAGGCCTTGGGCTGCTGGAAATCCCATTCGGCGGGTAACGGGATGAGTTGGGTTGGCAGTTTCGATTCGTTGCACAACCAGACGCGCTTGGCTCTTGCCTGTAGCCGCGTGCTGGCGGTGCGTGGAAAGTAAGGGTGCAACCCGAGACCATGCCACGCGGCGCTTTCGGCCAAATGACTGACGGTTAATTCGATGCTCAGCTTGCCTTCACTCAACTGGAAACGTTGCCGGGCGCGATAGGCGAATGGCGTGGCGCTGTCGAGTTGCAGGACGGCTTCATCGCGGGTGTGGGAGATGATTTGCCACGACTGTTGCCAGGCGCTGCCGTGGATCGGCAAGGGATCGGTGAGGCTGTTGGGCGTCAGGGCCAGCCACCCGTCCGGGCAGTCGAAACCACCTTCGGCGATGCGGTTGGACCAGGGGGCCAATGGGTAACAGCCGAGTTTGCCGGGCAGGCCGGTGTTGAGTGCATGGCTGTCGTTGTGGCGTAGCAGTGGTTGGCCAGTGCTGCGTACCGTCCAGTTGACAATGCTCGCGCCGAGCTCGGGGGCGAGGGTAAGGCGGGTGAGGTTATCTTCGAGTTCGAGAATCGTCGGTGTCATGAAGGTTCCAGGGCTCAATGAATCGGTTTTTGTGGCGAGGGAGCTTGCTCCCGTTCGACTGCGCAGCAGTCGTCAATCCAGGCAACTCGATCTGCCTGAAGGGAATGCAGGGGGCCGCTCGCGACCCAACGGGGGCAAGCCCCCTCGCCACAAAAAGCAACTCGCCACAGGTATTCAGTCGCCTTTGAACATCGGTTCGGGCAAACCTTTCACGCCGGGGTCAAGCGCAAACACCCCGCCAGCCAATGACTGTTCATCATGGTCGTCACCGGGGCGGATTGAAGTCACGAACAGTGTGTCCAGTCGATTGCCACCAAAGGCACACATCGTCGGTTTTTTCACCGGCACGGCGAGGGAACGATCCAGTCGACCATCGGGCGTAAAGCGGTGAATCAACCCGGCGTCGTTGGCGCAGATCCAGTAGCAGCCTTCGGCATCGACCGCCGCGCCGTCGGGACGACCAGCGTACTGATTCATGTCGACAAACAGCCGACGATTGCTCGGCGTGCCGCTGTCGATGTCGTAGTCAAAGGCCCAGATTTGCTGGGCCAAAGGGTGGGAGTCCGACAGGTACATCGTCCGGCCGTCCGGGCTGAAACCCAGGCCGTTGGGGACGATGAAGCCAGAGATCCTTGGTTCGAGCGGTCCGCGCTGGCCGGTGGAGTAGCGATAGAGCGTGCCATCCGCCGCGTTGGCGCCCATGTTCAGCACCATGCTGCCAGCCCAGAAACGGCCCTGACGATCGCAGCGACCATCGTTCAGGCGCATGTCCGGACGGGCGTGATCGACGTGGGCCAGCAGTTCGCTGTCGAGGCTGCCATCGCTGTGCGGGAGCAGATGAAAGAACCCGCTTTCCATCCCGGCAACCCAGCCGCCGTCGCTGTGCCGCGCAATGCAGGCGAGCATCTCGGGGGCGGTCCAGGCATGGACGTGGCCGGTGTCGGCACTCCAGCGCTGCAAGCCGCCGGTGGGAATATCGACCCAGTACAGGGCGTTTTCTTCGGCGACCCATACCGGGCTTTCACCAACGGCGTTACGGGCATCGACAATCAATTCGGCTTGCATGGCGAATCATTCCTTTGGACGTTGGCTCAGTCGCCGAACGGGCCGGAGGCGACAAACGCGCCACCCTGGTAAACCATCGCCGGGTCATCAGCGGCCGGCATCGGTTGGGCTTCGACTTTTTCGCGGAACCCTTCGGAGCTGTCCTGCGGCGCATATCCCAGGCCGGTGGCAAAGCGGTTGTCCCACCAGACGTTCTTGTTATCGGACACGCCGTACACGATGGTGTGGCCGACGTTCGGGGCGTACAGAGCACGTTCGATCAGTTGAGTCAGGTCACCGAAGCTCAGCCATGTGCTCATCATCCGGCGGTTTTGCGGTTCCGCGAACGAGGAGCCGATACGGATGCTGACGGTCTCGATGCCATAGCGATCGAAGTAGAAACTGGCCATGTCTTCGCCATAGGACTTGGACAAACCATAGTAGCTGTCCGGGCGGCGAGGGGAGTGGGCGTCGATCACCTCATCTTGCTTGTAGAAACCGATGACGTGGTTGGAGCTGGCGAAAATGACTCGCTTCACGCCATGGCGGCGCGCCGCTTCGTAGATGTGGAAGACGCCGCAGATGTTGGCGCCGAGAATCTCCTCGAACGCGTGCTCTGTCGATACACCGCCAAAGTGCAGGATCGCGTCCACGCCTTCGACCAGTTGATGCACGGCGTGTTTGTCGGCGAGGTCGCAAGGCACGACTTCTTCGCGGTCATCGATGGCCGGGGTGATGTCGGCAATGTCCGACAGGCGAATCACGTTGGCATAGGGCCGCAGGCTCTCGCGTAGAACTTTACCGAGTCCACCGGCGGCACCGGTCAGCAGCAGACGATTGAAAGGGGCTGTAGGTGTGGTGGTCATGGAAGTCCCTGGTACGTAGTTATTGTTGTTGAGTTTGTTGTAGGTTGTCGTATGACTTGGTCGAAGTATCGTTAGCCTGTCCGGTTGTTGTCAACGAGCCATCGGTTGAAATTGACGGAGGGTCATCTGTCTACCCATGTGCACATGAACACACTGAACCTGTGGCGAGGGAGCTTGCTGTGGCGAGGGGGCTTGCCCCCGTTGGGTCGCGAAGCGGCCCCAGTACCCAGCCAGACAAATCGAATAGCCTTATTTTGCGACTGCTTCGCAGCCGAACGGGGGCGAGCCCCCTCACCACAGTGTTTATGCCAGGCATGAAAAAATGAGACGTACGCCTTACAACAACGAAATCGGATAGCTGATGAAGATTCGGTTCTCATCAAATTCGTTGGTGCTGAAGTCCTTGCGAATGCTCGAGTTGCGCCATTTGACGTTGAGGTTTTTCAGTGTGCCGCTCTGCACGGTATAGGCCAGTTCCGATTCGCGGCCCCATTCCTTACCGTCGGTGATTGCTCCGGTGTGCACGTTATCGCCGCTGATGTAGCGGTTCATCATGGTCAGGCCGGGAATGCCGAGGGCGACGAAATTGTAGTCGTGGCGCACTTGCCAGGAGCGTTCCTGAGCGTTGTCGTAGCTGTTGTTGTAACTGTCGTTGGCCAGGGTTCCGCCGCTGGTGCCGTTGACGCGCATCCAGACGCTGTCGCCGGTGAGTTTTTGTAGGCCGACATAGAACGTGCTGCCGCCGTACCGGGCCGAGAGCAGGGCGAAGGTGGTTTTGTTATCCAGTTCGCCGGCCAGCGCACTGCCGTCTTCCTTACCGGTGAAGTACCCGAGGTTGGCGCCCAGCGTCCAGTCGCCGATTGGCTGGCTGTGACTCAGGTTGAAAAATTCCTGCTGATAAATGTCGCTGAGTTGCGAGTACCAGACGCCGACCATCGTGCGTTTGTCGTTGAAGGTGTATTCACCGCCACCGAAGTTGAAGCGATCCGAAGTGAACGCCGCTTTGCCGTTCATCGACATGTCGCTCATGCTCGAATCGTTGCGTGGGCTGTTGGCGCGGAACTGGCCGCCGTAGAGCTTCAGGCCTTCGATCTCGCTGGAGGTGACCTGGCCACCGCGGAAGGTTTGCGGCAGGGAGCGGCCATCGTCCGAGCGCAGGATCGGCAGCACCGGCATCCATTCGCCGACCTTCATTTCAGTCTTCGACACCTTGGCTTTGAGCGCCACGCCCAAGCGCCCGAAATTGTCCGCCGGGCGGCCATCGTGATCCAGCGGCAGCAATTGCGTACCGCCGGTGCCTTTACCACCGTCGAGTTTTTCCGAGAACAGACCCAGTACATCCAGGCCGAAGCCGACGGTGCCTTGGGTGAAGCCGGATTTGGCGTCGAGGATAAAGCTTTGCGTCCACTCCTCAGCCTTGCCCTGGGGGTAGGCCGGGTTGGTGAAGTTGCGATTGAAGTAGGCGTTGCGCAGGTTCAGCGAGGCCGTGGCGTCATCGACGAAACCTTCAGCATGGCTGGTCATGGGCAAGGCTAGGGCCAGGCTGCCGCAACCGATCAGGCTCAAGGTGTGGCGGCGTACGAAGGTCGGGCGAGGGGTGCAGACGGAGGAATGACGGACGAGCTTGCTCACAGTGACGCTCCCTTGTTGCTTTGTTGTTTTTATTTTTTGTTATACGTCGTCGTACAACATTGGCGGCGATTATTTGCGAGGGTTTGAGGGAATGTCAATCACAAGTTGTACGATGACATGCGTGTGCCAAAATAGCCCTGTAGGAGCGAGGCTTGCCCGCGAAGGCGATCTAACATTCAACATTGATGGTGGCTGACGGTCCGTCTTCGCGGGCAAGTCGGAACGCCGCCCGCTCGCTCCTACAGGGTTCGTGTTTTGCCGGTCGTTTTCCGGCAAACTGCAGGCATCCCCAGAACAAGGCCATTGAATGGATCACTACGCCCCGCGCAATTGGCAGCCCCACGAGCGGCCCAGTTTGCCCGGTTCCCCTTCGACGCCCGAGCACTCCAATCCCAAGCGGCTGGCGTATGCGCTGGTGGGTTTGCTGGTGGCGTTGACCGGTGGCCTCGGCAATTCGCTGGTGATTGCCAACCTGCCTTACCTGCAAGGCGCACTCGGCGCGACCACCGCCGAGATGGCGTGGCTGCCGGCGGCCTACGTGATGACCAACGTCTCGATGAACCTGTTGCTGGTGAAGTTCCGCCAGCAGTTCGGCTTGCGGGCGTTCACCGAAGTCTTCCTGGTGCTCTACGCCCTGGTGACCTTCGGCCATTTGTTCGTCAACGACCTGAGTTCGGCGATTGCCGTGCGGGCGGCCCACGGCATGGTCGGTGCGGCGCTGAGTTCGCTCGGCCTGTATTACATGATCCAGGCCTTCCCGGCGAAATGGCGGATGAAGGCGTTGGTGCTGGGCCTCGGCACTTCGCAACTGGCATTACCGCTGGCGCGATTATTCTCTGAAGACTTGATGCAAATCGCCGAATGGCGCGGCTTATACCTGTTCGAACTGGGCATGGCGCTGCTGACGTTGGGCTGTGTTTTCTTGCTTAAATTGCCACCGGGCGATCGCTTCAAAACCTTCGAAAAACTTGATTTCCTGACCTTCGCCATCCTCGCCACAGGTGTGGCGTTGCTCTGTGCGGTGTTGTCGCTGGGACGCATCGACTGGTGGCTGGAAGCGCCATGGATCGGCGTGGCCTCGGCGGCGTCTATCGTGCTGATCCTCGCCGGCCTTGCCATCGAACATAACCGCAGCAACCCGATGCTGATGACCCGTTGGCTCGGCAGTGGCGTGATGATTCGCCTGGCCCTGGCGGTGATCCTGATTCGCATGGTGCTGTCGGAGCAGTCCACCGGCGCGGTCGGTTTCATGCAGGCGCTGAACATGAGCAGTCAGCAGTTGCACAGCCTCTACGTGGTGATGTTGCTCGGCAGCATCGCCGGCCTGGCGACCAGTGCCCTGACCATCGACCCCAAACACCTGTTCATGCCGCTGATCGTATCCCTGGCGCTGATGGCGGTCGGCTCGGTGATGGACAGTTATTCGAACAACCTGACTCGCCCGGAAAACATGTACTTCAGCCAGTTTCTACTGGCCTTCGGCGGCACGTTTTTCCTCGGCCCGACCATGGTTCTCGGCACGCGAAACGTGCTGACCAACCCGCGTAACCTGGTGAGTTTTTCGGTGTTATTCGGGATCTGCCAGAACCTCGGCGGCCTGATCGGCGCGGCGCTACTGGGCACGTTCCAGATCGTTCGCGAGAAATTCCATTCCAGCAATATCGTTGAAAACCTGACCTTGCTTGATCCGCGTGTCGCGGCTCGAGTGCAGAGCGGCGGCAACGCGGTGGGTTCGGTGATCGCCGACCCGAGCCTGCGCAATCTTCAGGGCATTCGCAGCCTGGCCACGGCGGCAACTCGCGAGGCCAATGTGCTGGCCTATAACGATGTATTCATGCTGATCGCGGTGATTGCCGTGCTGACCATGATCTGGATTTCCATTCGCGCCCTGTGGCTGATGAGCACTACTCAAGCCGTCGCCCCAGCGCCTGCCACTCCTTCCGTCCCATCCAGCGGTGCCACTTCTTCATGACCGAACCGACCACTACGACCACCAACGCCATCGCCGCCACGCCTGAAGGTGTTGCGCCACCGTCCTCGCCGGCCACTGAGCCGCGCTCGTTGCGGGTGCGGATCGTCTCGTCCATGGGCTTCGCGGCGATTGCCATCGTCGGTGTGCTGATCGTGTTGTACGCCTGGCAACTGCCGCCCTTCGGCAGCGCGGTGGAAACCACCGAAAACGCTTTGGTCCGCGGCCAGGTGACAATCATCGGCCCGCAGCTCAGTGGCTATGTGTACGAAGTGCCGGTGACGGATTTCCAGTTTGTGAAGGCCGGCGACCTGCTGGTGCGCCTCGATGACCGGATCTACAAGCAACACCTCGATCAATCCCTGGCACAACTGGCGGTGCAGAAAGCCGCGCTGGCCAATGTGGTGCAGCAACGCAACAGCGCCGAAGCAACCATCAAGTTGCGGCAGGCCGCCATTGCCGACAGTCAGGCACAGTCGCGCAAGAGCGAGGCCGATCTGCGGCGTAACCAAGAACTGGTGAATGACGGCTCGGTGTCCAAACGTGAGCTGGACGTGGCCCTCGCCGCCAACGCCCAGACCATTGCTTCGGTGGCCCAAGCCCAGGCCAACCTGGAAATCGCCCGGCAGGACCTGCAAACCGTGATCGTCAATCGCGGTTCGCTGGAAGCGGCGGTGGCCAGCGCGGAAGCGGCGGTGCAACTGGCGCGGATCGACCTGTCCAACACTCGGGTGCTGGCCCCGCGTGACGGTCAGCTCGGACAGATCGGTGTGCGCTTGGGTGCCTACGTCAACTCCGGTGCGCAGTTGATGGCGCTGGTGCCGAACCAGTTGTGGGTGATTGCCAACATGAAGGAAACCCAGATGGACGACGTGCGAGTCGGCCAACCGGTGAGCTTCACCGTCGACGCGCTCGACCATCGTAAATTCAAGGGGCGGGTGCAGCGGATTTCACCGGCCACCGGTTCCGAGTTCAGCCTGTTGCAGGCGGACAACGCCACCGGCAACTTCGTCAAAATCGCCCAGCGGGTGCCGGTGCGGGTGACGGTGGATGCGGATCAGGAACAGATTGAACGGTTACGGCCGGGGATGTCGGTGGTGGTGAGCATTGATACCGCGGCAGAAGGCGATAGCAATAAACCTGACACCACACAAAACTAAATGTGGGAGCGGGCTTGCTCGCGAAGACGGAGGCACATCCAACATCGATGTCGCCTGAGATACTGCCTTCGCGAGCAAGCCCGCTCCCACATTGGGTATGTGTTTCAACCCACAATCATCGGCGGCATGGTGCCCAGCAGCGAAACCGCCGCCACCGCGCCCATCCCCAGCAACCACTCCAGAATTACACTGGTCTTGAGCACGCCAACCCGTTGCTCGCAGTCCTTGATCCGCAACCGATTGAACAACGCCAGCCCCAGCATCACCGCGACCAGCACCACCTTGATCAACAGAATCAAGGCAAACCCGGACAGCAGCGGCGTCGGCCAAAACGCCCCGGTCAGCACTCGCACGTTAATCAAACCGGTGATCACCAACGCTGCGACCAAGCCGTAGCCGATCCCACTGAAACGGCGCAAAACCGCGCTCAATGAGTCGCTGTTCGGGTGCAGCAGAATCATCACCAACAGCATCAGCCCGCCGAGCCAGGCACCGACGCAGGTCAGGTGAATGATTTGATTGAGGATCAGCAACTGGCCGCTGAGACCGTCGAGCATTGCGCCATGACCCACCGGTGCCAGGGTCGCGAGCAACAGGCCGCTGACGATCAACCGCAACGGCACGTTCGTGCGCAGTGGTGTCAGCAGCAACCCCATCAGCACGGCGTTGAGCAGCAGGTGCCAGGTCCAGACCTGGCCAAAAAAGGTATTGCGCAGCACCAGGCGCAGGGTCGAGGGATCGAACGCCGCGTCCCAGGCCCCGGCCATGCTGGCGGTGATCAGCAGCAACCAGCTCACGCCGCTGACCAGTGCCACGGCGGTCAGCCCGCGGGTGACGCGCGCCAGTTGCCGATCCAGGTTGTGGGCGTCAGCTTTCAGCAACAGCGGCCTGAACAGCCAGGCCCCGAACAGCATCAGCACCACCACAAAATGCAGGAAGCGGCACAGCACCAGCGCGTCGGTCATGAATTACTGGCCAACCTTGAAGCTGTAGGCGCCTTCGCTTTTGTGGGTGTCGACCGACACCGCGTGCCACTCGACCTTATAAGCACCCGCCGCCAACGGCGCTGCCGGGGTGACGATCAGGGTTTTCTTATCGGCGCCTTCGGTGGCCAGGCTTTTCACCGCAACGTCGGCGCCGTCCTTGCTGAGGCTGACTTTGGTGAAGGTCGCTTCAACACCTTCGGAAAACACCAGGCGCAGTTCAGTCGGCGCGGTCACGGTGCTGTCGGCGGCCGGTGTTTCACTTTTCAAATGGGCGTGGGCGAACACCGATGAAGCGGCGAGCAGCGAGCCGAGCAGGGCGGCGGTGGTCAGGGCTTTTTTCAGCAACATGGTCAATTACCTTCGGGGCAGGGGAATGGGCGTCACTTAAGCATGAACGGTGCGCGCCGGGAAATGTTTACTCCGGTTTTAGCGTCAGGTGAATCACCGGGAACGGTCGACCTTCACCATCGGTTTCCGAGCGGCCGCTCTGTTCAAAACCATAGTGCAGATAGAAGCCGTGGGCCTGGGGATTTTGTTCGTTGACGTCGACGTTCAGGGTCGGGTGCAGGGCGTTGACGTGGTCGAGCAACTGTCGGCCGACGCCCTGACCCCGTTGGGCCGGTTCGATAAAGAGCATTTCGACATTGTTGCCGCCAGTGGCGATGAAGCCTGCGGGCGTGCCGTCCGGGTTTTCACCGACCCACACTGTCAGCGCTGGTAGGTAGGCATCGCGCACCAGCGGATAGAAAAACTGAATATCGTCTTCAGTGAGAAAGTCATGGGTGGCGCGCACCGAGCGTTCCCAAAGGGCGGCGAGGGCGGCATCGTCGGCCGCGACGCGGGGTCGAATGTTCACGGTGGGTGATCCATTGCGGCGAGAAAAGAGCGGCGGATGCTACCGAATCGGTTTTCCCGGGGGAAGTGAAAATGGCCTGTCGCCGCGACCCAGAGCGGATGCTAGTCTTGGGCAACGCTGTTGTCAGGGAGCCCTCATGGGCAATCACAAGATCGAGATTCGTCGCAGTAACGTCGAGAAAATTCTGCTGGGGGCGGAGAAGGTTTTCGCCGAAAAAGGCTTCGGCAGCACCGCCATGGCGGACATCGCCGCCGAAGTGCAACTGCCGCGCTCCAATCTGCATTACTACTTCAGCACCAAAAGCGAGTTGTACAGCGCGGTGTTGTTCGACCTGCTGGAAGTCTGGAAGCAGGACGCCTTGTGCTTTGAGATGTTCGACGACCCGCGCGTGGTGCTCAGCAGCTACATCCGCGCCAAGATGAACCATTCCCGCAGCCGGCCGTACGGTTCGAAAGTCTGGGCCAACGAGATTATTCACGGCGCGCCAACGTTGGGTGAGGCGCTGGACGTCAGCCTGTACGACTGGGCCAAGATGAAAGAAGCGAAAATTCGCCAGTGGGTCGAGGACAAACGGATCTTGCCGGTGGAGCCTTCAGCGTTGCTGTACATGATCTGGGCGTCGACCCAGCATTACGCGGACTTTGATCATCAGGTGAATATCCTGAATGATCATCAGGCGTTGTCGGACATGCAGTTCGAGCGGGCGGTGCAGACGGTGACGAGTGTGATATTGCGCGGGATTGGGTTGGAACCCTGAGATTTTCAGCGCAGCCAATGGCCCCTTCGCGAGCAAGCCCGCTCCCACATTTGAAATGCATTCCAAATGTGGGAGCGGGCTTGCTCGCGAAGGCGTCAGATCAGGCGCAGCAGATCCTAAAGGGCAACATGGTAAGGATTCCTCGGATCATGATTCCAATCCAGAAACGGCTTCCCACTGTCCATCGGCACCATCTCAATACAATCCGCCACCGGACAAGTGATCTGGCACAAATTGCACCCCACGCACTCATCATCAATCACTTCATATTTATGCGTCCCATCCGCCTGCTTGAGGCTGGCAATCGCCTGGTGCGACGTATCCTCGCAAGCAATATGGCAACGCCCGCAACCGATACAGGCCTCCTGATCAATCTTCGCAATCACCTGATAGTTGATGTCCAGGTACTTCCAGTCCGTGGTGTTGCCCACCGCGCGCCCGGAAAACTGCGAAATGCTGGTGTAACCCTGACTGTCCATCCAGCGTGATAAGCCGTCCTTCATCTCATCGACAATCCGGAAGCCATGCAGCATCGCCGCCGTGCACACCTGCACCGCGCCGCTGCCCAGGGCGATGAATTCAGCCGCATCGCGCCAACTGCCGATGCCGCCTATGCCGCAAATCGGCAGGCCTTGGGTCTGCGGGTCGCGGGCGATTTCAGCGACCATGTTCAGCGCAATCGGCTTCACCGCCGAACCGCAATAACCGCCGTGGGTGCTTTGATGGCCAACCGTGGGAATCGCGACCATTTGTTCCAGGTTGACGCTGGTGATCGAGTTGATCGTGTTGATCAGCGACACCGCATCGGCGCCGCCACGGTGGGCCGCGCGGGCGGCAACACGGATGTCGGTGATGTTTGGCGTGAGTTTGACGATCACCGGCAGCGAGCAATAGGTCTTGCACCAGCGGGTGACCTGTTCGACGTACTCCGGCACCTGGCCGACCGCCGCACCCATGCCCCGTTCCGGCATGCCGTGAGGGCAGCCGAAGTTCAGTTCGATACCATCGGCGCCGGTGGCTTCCACCAGCGGCAGGATGAACTTCCACGACTCTTCGACGCACGGCACCATCAACGAGACGATCAGCGCGCGGTCCGGCCAGTCCTTTTTGACCTGGGTGATTTCCCGCAGATTGATCTCAAGCGAGCGGTCGGTGATCAGCTCGATGTTATTGATGCCCATGACCTCGCGGTTAGCCCCGAAGTGTGCCGAGTACCGCGATGACACGTTGACCGCCGCCGGGTCTTCACCCAGGGTTTTCCAGACCACACCGCCCCAGCCGGCCTCGAAAGCGCGGACCACGTTGTAGGCTTTATCGGTGGGCGGCGCGGAGGCCAGCCAGAACGGATTGGGGGCTTTGATGCCAGCGAAGACAATCGAGAGATCGGCCATTTACGCAGCCTCCACGTTGAGCATGAGTTGAGCGTTGATGGCTTCTGCGGCCAGTTTTCCGTGTTGCACCGCTTGCACCGTGAGGTCCTGATCGAGGCTGGTGCAGTCGCCACCGGCATACACGCCGGGGATGCTGGTACGCAGGTTTTCATCCACCTGAATGCGTTCGCCCTGACGCTTGAGCTCCCGGGCCAGCGGGTCGGCGAGGGCGCTGCCATCGAAGGCCTGGCCGATGGCTTTGAAGATCGCATCGGCGGCCAGTTCGAAGGTTTGTCCGGTGGTTTGCAAGCGACCTTCGACCATGTGGGTACGGGCGAAACGCATGCCGCGCACGTTGCCCTGATCGTCGAGCAACACTTCTTCCGGTTGTGCCCAGGTCAGCAAGCGCACCTGATTGGCTTTGGCGATGTCTTGTTCATGACCGGTGGCGCCCATGTCCTCGACGCCACGGCGGTACACCAAATTGACGTCATGAGCCCCGAGACGAGCCATTTGCACGGCCATGTCGATGGCGGTGTTGCCGGCGCCGAGGACGATGCAATGATCGGCCAAGGGCAGTTGTGTCAGGTCATCAGCCTGGCGCAGTTCGCGGATGTAGTCGGTGGCGGCGACCAGCCCCGGCGCGTCCTCGTGATCGAGCCCGAGTTGTTTGCTGGCGGCCAGGCCGAGGCCGAGGAACACCGCGTCGAATTGCTGGTGCAGTTCGCTCAGGGTCAGGTTCTCGCCGAGTTTCTGACCATGACGGATTTCGATGCCGCCAATTTGCAGCAAGAAATCCAGTTCCTTTTGCGCGTAATCGTCCACCAGTTTGTACTTGGCGATCCCGTATTCATTGAGGCCGCCAGCCTTTTCCTTCGCTTCGAAAATCACCACGTCATGGCCGTGCATGGCACTGCGGTGAGCGCAGGACAAACCGGCCGGGCCGGCGCCGACCACCGCGATGCGCTTGCCGGTAGCGGCAGCGCGCTGGAACGGGTGCTCGCTGAAATTTGCGTTATCGACGGCATAGCGTTGCAACAGGCCGATCAACACCGGCGCGCACTCATGGTCGTTGTTGCGCACGCAGGCTTGCTGGCAGAGGATTTCGGTCGGGCAAACCCGGGCGCAACTGCCGCCGAGGATGTTTGCCGAGAGGATTTTCTGCGCGGCGCCCTGGACGTTTTCCTGATGGATATTGCGGATGAACGACGGAATATCGATCTCGCTCGGGCAGGCGTTCACGCACGGTGCGTCGTAGCAATACAGGCAGCGCGAGGCTTCCAGATGCGCCTGACGGTCGTTGAGCGGCGGCGCCAGATCGGTGAAATGGCCGGCGAGGGTGGCCGCATTCTCGTAGGGATGCGGGAGGTGGTTCAGGGTCTTGATCACGGTTTAAGGCCTCATGTTTTTTTGAGGTGCTGCCTCTGGTGGGCATTGGGTGTTCATGCATAACCTGTGGCGAGGGAGCTTGCTCCCGTTGGGCGGCGAAGCCGCCCCATATCCAGTCGATTGGATACACCTGACACCCAGGGTCGACTGGTGTTGGTCCTGCTGCGCAGGCCAGCGGGAGCAAGCTCCCTCGCCACAGGGGTCAGCGCTTGACGGCGGTAGGTTTGTGCAACTCAGCCCGCTTACTCAGCAAATCAAACACCGCCGGGTACGCCGGCCGTTCGATGTACCGCCCGGCGCCGCGCTCGGCGCGCAAGTCGCCATCGGCCCAGACCACGCGGCCCTGGCTGACGGTATGGCTGGGCACACCACGCACGGTCTTGCCTTCGAAGATGTTGAAGTCCACCTGCTGATGGTGGGTTTTGGCGGAGATGGTTCGCGTACCTTCCGGGTCCCACAGCACCAGGTCGGCATCGGCGCCAACGCGGATCGCGCCTTTGCGTGGGTAGAGGTTGAAAATCTTCGCGGTGTTGGTGGAGGTCAGCGCGACAAAGTCCTGCATCGACAAGCGACCGGTGTTCACGCCTTCATCCCAGAGCACCGCCATGCGGTCTTCGATACCGGCGGTGCCATTCGGGATCTTGCTGAAGTCGTCACGCCCGGCGGCTTTTTGCTCGGCGCAGAAGCAGCAATGGTCAGTGGCCGTGGTGTGCAGGTTGCCCGATTGCAGGCCGTGCCAAAGCGCTTCTTGATGGCCGCGGGGGCGGAAGGGCGGGCTCATCACGTAACCGGCGGCGGTCTGCCAGTCCGGGTGTTGGTAGACGCTGTCGTCCAGCAGCAGATGCCCGGCCAATACTTCGCCGTACACCGGTTGACCCTTGCTGCGGGCGTAAGTGATTTCGTCGAGGGCTTCCTTGGTCGAGACATGCACCAAGTACAACGGCGTGCCAATGGTTTCGGCAATGCGGATGGCCCGGCTGGCGGCTTCGCCTTCCACTTGCGATGGTCGCGACAGCGGATGCGCTTCCGGGCCGGTGATGCCCTGGGCCATCAACTTGCGTTGCAGGTGATAGACCAGTTCGCCGTTTTCCGCATGCACGGTCGGCACCGCACCGAGTTCCAGACAACGCTCGAAACTCGCCACCAAGGTGTCGTCGGCGGCCATGATCGCGTTCTTGTAAGCCATGAAATGTTTGAAGCTGTTGATGCCGTGATGGCTGACCAGTTCGGCCATTTCCTCGCGGACCTGCTCGCTCCACCAGGTAATCGCCACGTGGAAGCCGTAGTCCGACGCCGACTTCTCGGCCCAGCCGCGCCACTGATGAAACGCTTCCATCAACGACTGCTGCGGATTGGGAATCACGAAGTCGATGATCGACGTCGTGCCACCGGCCAGACCCGCCGCCGTGCCACTGAAGAAATCTTCACTGGCCACCGTGCCCATGAAGGGCAGTTGCATATGCGTGTGGGGGTCGATGCCGCCGGGCATCAGGTATTGGCCGCTGCCGTCGAGTTCTTCGGCACCCGCCGGAACATCCAGATTGTTGCCGATGGCTTTAATCACGCCGTCGGCGCAATAGACGTCGGCGCGATAACTTTCATCATGGGTAATAACGGTGGCGCCACGGATCAACAGAGACATTCCGAGTTCCTCGCAGGCATGACCGACTTATGCCGGTTCTAAATGTTTTATATGAAGCGGCCGCAAACAGGTGTATTCCTGTCAGGGCTGTCAGGAATAGAAACTAGCTGGTGTTATTGGAATGAGCAAGAATATTTTTTATAAGCTTATATCGATATTAAGTTATTGATAAATAACAGTTAAATATAAAAATCACCAAAATGGTGAGGCCTCTCACCATTTTGACGCACTTGACAGGATCTGAAAATCGACGAGATTTCCTATGTGAAATCAGCCGTTTGAGGATGGTCTATGGTTGATCCGCAACTTTAAAAAAAAGATTCATGCACCAGATTGAGTCCTGACTGTTCGGACAACTTGCCGCCCATTCGGCCTGAGTGGCGTGACAAGTAACCGAAGGCTCAATAGTTGGATAAATAAAACTGATAAACATCAGTTGGTTATAAAGGTTTTATGGCACGGCCCGATGCGCAAGCGGGGCACCCGGCACGTTTATTGATGCCGCCGCTGACACCTTGGCCGGTCCGTAAAAGTTGTCAGTTCCTCCGGCCATCGTCGGCTCGCGCTCCTTGGCGCCAGCCCCTGATGAGCAAAAATAATTCAAAGAACAGTGGAGCGGCCATGCAACAGATCAGATCGCAAGTGACCGAGCGCGACGGCTTGTTTGAGCTCGAAGCCGGCACCGACGTCCTCGACAGTCCCCGTTACAACCACGACATGGCACCGACCAAGGTGCACGAACGAACCTGGAACAAATGGCACATCACCGCGCTGTGGATCGGCATGTCGGTCTGCGTGCCGACCTACACCCTCGGCGGCGTGCTCACGGCGTACTTTGGCTTGAGCGTTGGCGAAGCGCTGCTGGCGATTCTGCTGGCCAACCTGATCGTGCTGATCCCGCTGACCCTCAACGCGTTCGCCGGCACCAAGTACGGCATCCCGTTCCCGGTGTTGCTGCGTTCTTCCTTCGGCATCCTTGGCTCCAACGTGCCGTGCCTGATTCGCGCCTTGGTAGCGTGCGGTTGGTTCGGTATCCAGACGATGTTCGGCGGGTTAGCGATTCACCTGTTTCTGGGCTCGATTTTCGAGGGCTGGAAATCCCTCGGCGGGACCGGGGAAGTCATCGGTTTCATGATCTTCTGGTCGTTGAACCTGTGGGTGGTGCTGCGCGGCGCCGAGTCGATCAAATGGCTGGAAACCCTGTCCGCACCGCTTCTGGTGGCGGTCGGCATTGGCTTGCTGGTGTGGGCGATGCCCAATGTCTCGATGACCGAATTGCTGGCGATTCCACCGAAACGTCCTGAAGGCGCGAGCGTGGTCAGTTACTTCGCCGCCGGGCTGACGGCGATGGTCGGGTTCTGGGCCACGCTGTCCCTGAACATCCCGGACTTCAGTCGCTACGCCAAAAGCCAGAAGGATCAGATCCTCGGGCAGATTTTCGGTCTGCCGCTGACCATGTTCCTGTTCGCCTCCCTCGGCGTGATCATGACCGCCGCGTCGGTGAAACTGGTGGGCGTGACCGTCTCCGACCCGGTCAGTCTGATCGGCCATATCCAAAGCCCGGTGTGGGTTGCGGTAGCCATGGCGCTGATCATCATCGCCACGCTTTCGACCAACACTGCGGCCAACATCGTGTCGCCGACCAACGACTTCCAGAACATCGCGCCGAAGGTGATCAACCGTACTAAAGCAGTGATGCTCACCGGTCTGGTCGGGTTGCTGCTGATGGGGCATGAACTGCTGAAAAAGCTTGGGCTGATCGTTTCGAACGTGAGCCTGGAAACCGTCTATTCCAACTGGTTGCTGGGCTATTCCAGCCTGCTCGGACCGATTGCCGGGATCATGGTGGTGGACTATTTCCTGATCAAGAAACAGCAACTGGACCTGGCCGGGCTCTATCGTGATGACGTCTATCCGGCGTGGAACTGGTTTGGGTTTATCGCGTTTGGCGTGCCGGTGGTGCTGACGTTGCTGTCGCTCGGTAGCAGCGCATTCAGCTGGTTTTACAGCTATGGCTGGTTTACCGGCTCGGCGCTGGGAGGGTTGATTTACTACGGGTTGTGTTCGATGCGGACCAGTCCGTCTGTTGTGAAATCTTCGGTGTAGCGGATGGCCCCTTCGCGAGCAAGCCCGCTCCCACATTTGAAATGCGTTCCCCTGTGGGAGCGGGCTTGCTCGCGAAGGCGGCCTCAAACACACCCGAAACTTGCCTGAAGAAAACCATAAAAACTGCCTGAGGAGATCCCCATGAACGCTGCCGTAGACGTTCTGCAATCCACCCATCAGCACATCAATCGCGACCGCCTGTGGCAGTCGCTCATGGAACTGGCCAAGCTCGGTGCCACGGTCAAGGGCGGGGTCTGTCGCCTGGCCCTGACCGACCTCGACCGCCAGGCCCGGGACATTTTCGTCAACTGGTGCGAAGAGGCGGGCTGCACCGTCACCATAGACGCCGTCGGCAATATCTTCGCCCGCCGTCCCGGCCGCAATCCAAACCTGCCACCCGTGATGACCGGCAGCCATATCGACACCCAACCCACCGGCGGCAAGTTCGACGGCTGCTTCGGCGTGCTCGCCGGGGTTGAAGTGTTGCGCACCCTCAATGACCTCGGCGTGGAAACCGAAGCGCCGCTGGAAGTGGTGGTCTGGACCAACGAAGAAGGCTCGCGTTTCGCCCCGTGCATGATGGGCTCAGGCGTGTTCGCGGAAAAATTCACCCTCGAAGAAACCCTGGCCAAGGTCGATGCCGACGGCGTCACCGTTGGCGAAGCACTCAACGCCATCGGCTACGCCGGACCACGCAAAGTCAGCGGCCACGCGGTCGGCGCCTATTTCGAAGCGCACATCGAGCAAGGCCCGATCCTCGAAGACGAACACAAAACCATTGGCATCGTCATGGGCGCTCTCGGCCAGAAGTGGTTCGACCTGAAACTGCGCGGCGTCGAAGCCCACGCCGGCCCGACCCCAATGCACCTGCGCAAGGACGCCCTGGTCGGTGCCGCCGTCATCGTCGGCGCGGTCAATCGCGCCGCCCTCGGCCATCAACCCCACGCCTGCGGCACCGTCGGTTGCCTGCAAGCCTACCCCGGCTCACGCAACGTCATCCCCGGCGAAGTGCGCATGACCCTCGACTTCCGGCACCTGGAGCCGGCGCGCCTGGATTCGATGATCGCCGAAGTTCGCCAAGTCATCGAAACCACCTGCGAGGAACACGGCCTGACCTTCGAACTGACCCCCACCGCCGACTTCCCGCCGCTGTACTTCGACAAGGGCTGCGTCGAAGCCGTCCGCGGCGCCGCCCAAGGGCTGGGCTTGTCGCACATGGAAATCGTCAGCGGAGCAGGGCACGACGCAATTTTCCTCGCCGAACTCGGTCCAGCCGGGATGATCTTCGTGCCATGCGAAGGCGGCATCAGCCACAACGAAATCGAAAACGCCGCGCCGGATGATCTGGCGGCGGGGTGTGCGGTGTTGTTGCGGGCGATGTTGGCGGCGTCGGCGGCGATTGCCAGTGGTGACATGGCGGCTTAGGTACGGCTGCATCAACATTCAAAATGTCATGTTTTTGTCATGAGCCTGTGAGACGTTGCCGCCCCTGAAATGGACGCCAAGGACGCGCAATGTCTCCCATCAAAGTCATCACCTCAGGCTCGGCTTATCTGGACATCGACGCCTATGCTTGCTGCATCGCCTACGCCGAATTGCTGAATCTGCAAGGGATCGAAGCTCGCGCGGTCAGTAGCGCGGCGCCCAATGCCAGCGTTCCAAAAACCGTGCTCGGCTGGCCGGTGTCCCTCGACGATTACCGCCCGGAAGCCGGGGATGAGTTCGTATTGGTGGATGTCTCGGATTACGCCCATTTCGACCCGTTAGTGGTGCTCGATAGGGTCGTGGAAGTGATTGACCATCATCCAGGCTTTGAAGATTACTGGGCGCAGAAGCTCGGGCCCGCAGCGGACATTCGCCGGATTGGTGCCGCCGCGACTCAGGTTTTTGAGCGCTGGGAGGCGTCGGGGTTGTTGCCTCGTATCAGCGAGCAAAGTGCAGCCCTGCTGGCGACTGCGATTCTCGATAACACGATGAACTTTACCGGGCGGCTGGTGACCGAATTGGATGTTCGGGCATATGCGGTGCTGATGCGACTCGCCAATCTGCCAGTGGACTGGCCTGAACGGTATTTTCTCGAATGTCAGGTGGCTATCGAATCTAATCTTTTCGAGTCGTTGGCGGCTGATATGAAACGCTTGAAACCTGAAAGCGATCTGCCTCAAGTGTTTGCGCAGATGACGGTGTGGGATGCCGGGGCGTTGATCCGGCAGCATCGTGCGGCGATCACTCAATGGCTAGCGTTGCAGGGAGATGACTGGCTGCTGAACGTCATCAGCATCAGCGAGGGCAGGAGCTACTTTTTGGTCGAGCCCTTGGTCAGCCAACTGAAACTGAGCGATTTGCTGCAGGTTGAGGGGTTGGATGGGATGGTTGTTCTTGAGCGGTCGATGCTGCGCAAGGAACTGATGGCTCTGAGTGCTGACGGCTGAGATTTTTTTGGGTGGATTTGCGATGTCGACTGTCAAACCACTTTCGCGAGCAAGCCCGCTCCCATAGGTTTTGTGGAGGCCTTGAAATGCGATAACTAGCCGCTATAAACCCCGTAATTAGCGATCCAGGAATGTTCCCGAAAAAATCTTCTCTACCGGCCCGGTGAGAAAAACAGATCCCTCGCCATCCCATTGAACCGTTACGCTTCCGCCATCGCATTCAACCTCAACGCTATCATCCAGCAAGCCGCGACGAATCCCGTTAACCGCCGCGCCACAACAGCAGGAACCTGACCCCAACGGAATACCACCCCCACGCTCCCAAATACGCAATCGAATGTGCGCTCGGTTAATGACCTGGACGAAGTGCACGTTGGTCTTGAGGGGGAATAGGGCGTTGCTTTCAATCGTCGGTCCGATGGCCGCTATATCAACGGCTGCCAGATCATCGACAAAGTAGGTGCAGTGCGGATTTCCCATGCTGCAAGCGGTTGGGTCTCCCGTCAGCGGTAGAGCCGCCGTGTCCATTTCTCGGGCCAGGGGAATATCCGACCAGCCGAACAGCGGCGCTCCCATGTTGACGGAAATAGCGCCGGTTGACGTTCGTTCGCAGGTGAGTAGACCACGGTTGGTTCGCAGCGCTATCGACGTCACATTTGCTTCGCGCATCAGCATATCCGCGACGCCCCGCGTTGCGCTGCCGCACGTATCCAGCGCTGAGCCGTCGGCATTCCAGAACGTCACGCGCGCTGCGGCGTTCTCACAGTCGAGTATCACTGCGAGTTGATTGAAACCGATGCCTCGGTGCCGATCACCCATTCGCCGAGCCAGGGTGCTGGTGATCGGAATGGCCGAGTTTCGCGAGTCGACAATGACGAAGTCATCACCGTTGGCGTGCATTTTATGAAAGCTCAGCGGCATAAAGAGGTCCTGACGACGGGGCATTGGGTGTAGGGCGATCTAGCCGCACTCGCGTGGCTTTTGCAAGGCGTATAAATGCCCCGGTAAGCGCTACCGAAGACTGAAATCTGTTGATCTTTTGGTTGGATTGTCCCGAGTGCTCGGGCCGCAATCATCGAAAAATTTTGTGGCTAAAGATCTTTCCTACACGCGGGATGTGAGGCTACAGCGCCTTGCGCCTTTGCCTACAACTACGCCAGAATCCGCCGGCTTGTGCGCCTTGTGCCTGGTCTTTATTGTTTCCGGGTCGCTGAATATTCAGTGACCGGGTTTAGCGATCCGACTAGTAGGCGCACAAAACGTCCCAAACTGTATTGCATGCTTTATACCTGCAATTACGTTATGGCGGCTGAGCGCAGGAGACCTTCGGGTCTGCCGGGTGCCTGCTAACCGGTTCGCTAACCTGCGTTCAGTCGCCACCCTTACTTGTTTAGCGACAGGTCGCGGTGGCTCCACTTAAGTAGGAGTTCCACAATGTTCAAAGCCACACCCAATCCACCAGAATCCGAAACCGAAGACACGTCCACGTACACCACCCTCGATTCAAAAAAACTCAAAGAGGCCGCCGAGCGCGCCCTCAATCACTACCTCAATCCCGCTGTCGTCAAAGACACCCCGCGTAAACCCAGCACGATTTTCACGATCCTCCCCAAGATCGACACCGAGACCTTGCTGGCCAACGCCTGCGAATCCCTGGCCTCGGCGAGTGTCATGGCGAGTGACTTTGCGGCGTTGCTGGAAGGCCCGCAGCGCAACACCATGCTGGCGCTTCAGCAAGTCATCATGCTGAGCGAACTGGCGGTGAATCGAGCGCTGGACAACATCGATCCATCGAAACAGGCGTAATAGACCCCATGTGGGAGCGGGCTTGCTCGCGATGAGGTCAGTACATTCAACATCGCTGTTGGCTGATACACCGCTTTCGCGAGCAAGCCCGCTCCCACAGTTTTTGTGTTGTGTATGAGAGCAAATCTGTGCTGAACACCCATCCCCTGTGGGAGCGAGCTTGCTCGCGATGAGGTCAGCACATCCAACATCTTTGTTGACTGTTACTCCGCCATCGCGAGCAGGCTCGCTCCCACAGGGTTTTGTGTTTTTGGGCGGTCAGTCGACATCCTGCGTCATCAACTGCCGCACCCCATCCCACGCGTCAGCACGCATTTGCTGCAAGTCCAACCCCGGTATCACGCCGTCATCCACCACCACGCGACCACCGACGAGGCTGTATTTCACGGCAATCGGTTCGCCCGCGACCACGGGCGCCACGGCAATATCGTGGAAGCCAAAGAACCGTGGATGGTCCAGGCCATAGATCACCAGATCCGCCGCTTGCCCGACTTCCAACGTCCCGACCGCGCCTAGCCCCAACACTTGCGCGCCACCCGACGTGCCCCAGTGGATCACCTCTTCAGCGGTGGTCGCCGACGCTCCTTGCTCTGCTCGGTGAATCAACCATGCCGTGTGCGCTTCGCCGACCATGCTCCCGGATTCATTGGACGCTACACCGTCGACCCCCAGTGAAATCGGCACCCCGGCCTCGACCATTTGCGGCACTGGCGCGACGCCGCTGCCCAGGCGTGCATTGCTCACAGGGCAATGGGAAATGCCGGTGCCGGTTTGCGCGAGCATGCGGATTTCGCCGGGTTGCAGATGCACGGCGTGGGCGAACCAGACGTCGGGGCCGAGCCATTCGTGTTCGGCGACGAATTCCACCGGCAGGCAGTTGTATTTCTCGCGGCAGAAGTTGACGTAGTTCTGCGTCTCCGACAGGTGAGTGTGCAAGCGCAAGTTGAGCCCGCGGGCGGTGTGGGCCAGTTCGCGGAGCAAGGTCGGAGGCAGGGAGAAGGTTGGGGTGGTCGGGGCGACCACGACCCGGCGCATCGCGTCTGGCGTGTCTTGGTGATAGCGGGATTTGAGCCGCTCGATGTCCCCGACCATCTGGTCCAGCGTCTCCGGTTGCAGTGCGGTTTTCGAGAACCCCGGATGGGCGCTGGCCGACTCCAGCGCGCCGCCCCGGCACAGCACGAAACGCAGGCCGAATTCATCAGCGGTGTCGAACAGCGTATCGCCGCTCTCGGTGCTGCCATGGGCGTGATAGAGGTAGTGGTGATCGGCGCAAGTGGTCACGCCGGACAGCAGCAGTTCCGCCATTCCCAGTCGTGCAGCGATCCTTGTCAGTTGCGGGGTAAACCGGTTGAGGCGCGGGTAGGGCACGCTGGCGAGCCAGCCTTGCAGGTCTTGATTCAACCCTTCGGGCACGGCTTTGAGCAGGTTCTGGAACAGGTGATGGTGGGTGTTGATCCAGCCCGGATAGACCACAGCGTTGCGCGCATCGATCACTCGTTCACCGGGTTGCGCCACCAATCCAGCCGCCATTTCGGCGATGCGGCCATTGACGATGCGGATGTCGACATTGCCGGCCCGGGCACGCGGGCCGCGCAGGCCAGTCATCACCGCCACGGGATTCTTGATCAGGATATTTTGCAGTTGAGTCATGGTCGGCTCCGGTCAGAGGATGTGGGAGGCAGATTTAGCGGGTGCATCAGGAACGCTGACGCCGTTGAGCGTGGCGTTGAGCAACACCGACACCAGGCAGGCGATCACCACGCTGCTGTGCAGGAACGGCTGGCACCACTCGGGCATTTGCTTGAACAGGGTCGGCGCGAGCACCGGCACCAGGGCGGCGGCGATGGTGAAACCGACGATCAACACGTTGTAGCGATTGCGCTCGTAATCGACCTTGGCCAGGGTCTGAATCCCAGCCGCCGCGACCACACCGAACATCGCAATCCCGGCGCCACCCAGCGCAGCCATGGGCATCGAGGCAATGATTGCCCCGGCCTTCGGCACCAGTGCCACCGTGCACATCAGCAAACCGCTGATCGCCACCACCCAGCGACTGCGCACGCCGGTCAAAATCACCAGCCCGACGTTTTCCATGAAGGCAATGAACGGAAACGCCGCGAACATCCCCGCAATGGTGCTGGCCAGACCATTGGCGCGCAGGCCGTTGATCACTTGTTTCTCTTCCACCGGTTTGTCGACGATGTCGCCGATGGCCACGAACAACCCCATGGACTCGACCATCTGCACGATCATCACCACGATCATGGTGGCGATCGGGATCACGCTAAACGTCGGTAAACCGAAGTAGAACGGGTAGGGCACAGTGAACCAGGGCGATTCCTGCACACTTTGAAAACTGCCCATGCCCAGCGCGTAAGCCAGCCCCGCGCCGACCAACATGCCAAAGAGCACCGCCATGTTGCGCATCATAGGGCTGCCATAACGGTTGACCAGCAGAATGGTTGCCAACACCACGGCGGCGACGGCGAGGTAAGCCGGGGCACCGAAATTGCTGGCGTTGCGGCCGCCGCCAACCCACTCATAAGCGATCGGGAACAGTTGCAAACCGATCACGGTGACGATGCAACCGGTCACCACCGGCGGGAAAAACCGGCGTAATCGACCCACGAACGGCGCGGCGAGCATGGTAAAAATCCCCGCGCCGATCACCGCCCCGCAGACCCCGGCGAACCCCACTTGGGGGTTGGTGCCGATGGCGATCACCGGGCCGACGCTGCTGAACGCCACGCCTTGGAGAATCGGCAAACGCACGCCGAATTTCCAGAAGCCGACGGTTTGCAACAGCGTGGCGATGCCGGAACAGAACAGCGTGGTGCTGATCAGCACCACCGTATCGGCCTGGGACATTTTCAAGGCGCTGGCGACAATCAACGGCACGGCGATAGCGCCGATGTACGAGACGGCCATGTGTTGCAGGCCGAGGGTGAGCATTTGCCGGACTGGCAAAATCTGGTCGACCGGGTGCACGGTGGAGACGGTAGTGGCTGACGACATGGGGAAACACCTCTTGCTGTTTTTATTCGGTAGAGAGGGGTATTCGTTCTGATGCCAACCAGTTAAGAAAGAGGGGGCAATGAGTTCCTGTGGCGAGGGAGCTTGCTCCCGCTGGACTGCGCAGCAGTCCCCCTTCTTGAGGGATAAGGGGGCCTCTTCGAGGCCCAGCGGGAGCAAGCTCCCTCGCCACAGGTTCAGTGCACAATTGACTGTCTGGCATCAGCTATTCGTTCTATATGCCCGGAACCGCCATCCACCGGCTCCGATGCTGTGTTCAGCCTGCCAGGCAGGCGGCAAAGCCCTGGTTCAGCGCCGCGCGGTCCAGGTCGCGGCCGATGAACACAATCTTGCTGGAGCGCGGCTCCGTGCCCCACGAGGTCGAGGCGCGAAACTCGACCAGGCTGTGCACGCCCTGCAGCACGTAGCGTTGGTCCTGGTCCGCCACCGACAGCACGCCTTTCATGCGGTAAAGGTTGTCGGCCTGCTCGCTGCGCAGCTTGGTGATCCAGCGATGGAACGCGCCCAGATTCACCGCGCCGTCCACGGCGATCCCAACCGAGGACACGCTCGGATCGTGCTCATGGTCCGGTTCATCGTGATGATGTTCTTCAGCGTGATGGTCATGCTCCGATCCGATCTCCATCAGTTTCTGAGTCGATTCGAACGCGCCGATGCCAAGGATTTTCGTCAGGTCGATCTCGGCATAACTGGACGTCACCAGTTCCGCCGTGGCGTTCAATCCGCGAATCTTGCCCCGCAACGCTTCCACGTCTTCGGCGCTGACCAGATCGACCTTGTTGATCACGATCCGGTCGGCGCAAACAATCTGATCCACCGCCTGGTTGTCGACGCCGTCGAGTTGCAAATCCTCCAGGTGCTGGGCGATGTGCTTGGCGTCGACCATGGTCACGATGGCGTCGAGTTCCACTTCCTCGGCAATCGGGTCGTTGATGAAAAAGCTCTGCGCCACCGGGTACGGATCGGCCAAGCCGCTGGTTTCGATCAGGATGTGATCGAGCCGCACCGGACGCGCCACCAGTTCGCGGACGATGCGCACCAGGTCCTCGCGAACCTCGGCAGTGCAGCACACGCAACCGTTAACCATCTCGTAGATTTCTTCGGTTTCGGAGCTGAGCACCAGGTCGCCATCGATGCCGACTTCGCCGAATTCGTTTTCGATCACGGCAATTTTTCGGCCGTGGTTTTCCTTGAGGATGTAGTTGAGCAGGGTGGTTTTACCCGCGCCGAGGAAACCCGTGAGGATGGTCACCGGGATTTTTCGGTTCGGGGTTGGGGCGTTGAATGGACTGTTCATGTAATGCTCCTTGATGACGAATTGACCGGTGCACATTGAATTGGAGTGTTGCTGCTTTGGGTGGGAGCGGGCTTGCTCGCGAAAGCGGTGGATCAGTCGCGATTACCGGTGAATGACACACCGCCTTCGCGAGCAAGCCCGCTCCCACAGGGTTCTGTGGGTTCACCCCAACGCAGCGCGGTGCCGGCGTCGAGATCGAACAGGTCGAGGACACGGCCGAGGCTGTGATCGACCATTTGCGAAAGGTTGTGCGGGCGGGCGTAGAAGGCTGGCACCGGCGGGGCGATGATCCCGCCCATTTCGGTGACGGCGGTCATGTTGCGCAGGTGGGCGAGGGTCAGCGGGGTTTCCCTGGCCATCAACACCAGCGTGCGGCGTTCTTTCAACGTGACGTCAGCGGCGCGGCCGATCAGCCCTGAAGAAGTGCCGGTGGCGATCTCCGCCAGAGTGCGCATGGAGCAAGGTGCGACCACCATGCCCAGGCAACGGAACGAACCGCTGGCGATCCCGGCCGCCACATCGTCGGCGCGGTGGTAGTGGCTGGCCAGCGCGGTCACGTCCGCCAGTTTGTAGTCGGTTTCATGGGCCATGGTCAGTAGCGCGGCACGGCTGATGATCAGGTGGGTTTCGATGTTCAGCTCGGCGAGCAGCTCCAGCAAACGCACGCCGTAGATAAACCCCGATGCGCCGCTGATCCCGACCACCATCCGCTGGCGGCTCATGATTGATAGCCTTTGAGCAGATTGCGCGCGCGCTCGACCACGTCCTGATCCAGTTGCGCCTTGATTCCGTCAAACCCCGAACCGCGCGTTGCATCGAGCCCCATGCGCGAAGTAGTGCCGTTGACCGAGGACGACGGATCGAGCGGACTGCCGGGCAAGCCGTCGATGACGAAGATGTCCTGATGTGGCTGAAAATGCGTGGCCAATGCCCAGAGCACTTGGCTGTCATCGGTGATGTCGATGTCGCTGTCCACCGCGATCACGGTTTTCAGGTACGGGTCCCAGCCGAGCAGGGCGAGCATGATCTGCCTCGCTTCACCGTCGCGGCTTTGATCGAGTGCCACGTAGCAATGAAAGTGCGTGCCGGAATTCGGGTAGTGCACGGCGGTGACGGCCGGGAAACGCGCCTTGAGTTTCTCGCTCATCTCCGCTTCCCGTGGCAGCCGCGCCAGGGTCAGGTGTTCGGCGTAACGCCCGCCGACCACGTCGACCAACCAGGCATCCTTGCGCCGCATCAGGGTATCGACCCGCAGCACGTTGTTGGTCGAGCGGTCCGAGGAATAACCACTGAACTCGCCGAACGGACCTTCTTCGGCATACGCCGCCGGGTCGATGGCGCCTTCCAGTACAAACTCGGCATAAGCCGGCACACCGATGCCGTAGCGCGGGGTCTTGACCAGTTCCAGTGGTGCGCCGAACAGGCCACCGGCCACGGCACGTTCGTCACTGCCGTAGGGCAAGCGTGCTGCGGCGGCGAGCATGAATAACGGATGCGCGCCGACCACCATGGCCACGCGCAATTCTTCACCACGCTCGCGAGCGGTTTGCAGCATCCGCCACAGGTGACCGCGCGAATGCAGGCTGGTGGCGAGGGTCTGGCGAGCGTGGCGCATCGAGCGGTGATAGCTCATGTTGGCGATGCCGGTAATCGGGTCTTCGGCAATGATGATGGCGTTGGTGATGTAGGGCCCGCGATCACTGTCGAAATGCTTGAGCATTGGCAGCAACGCGAGGTCCACGGCTTCGCCTTCGAAGATTTCGTCCAGCACTGGGCCGGTGTCGACGTAGCGCGGCGGAATCGGATTGTTGGCGCGGGCCTGGAAGGTCTCGTGCAGTTGCGCCGGGGTTACGCCGAAGATCCGGGCGATGCGGGTTCGGGAGGCGAACAGGTTGGTGGCCACTGGCACGCCGAGATGGCCAACCTTTTCGCAGATCAGCAGCGGGTCGCGACCTTGGCTGGCTAGGGCATCGACCAGGGCGGTGACGTCCTGATCGGCAGAGAGTTGTTGCTGAACGGTCAGCACATCGTCCGGGTACTGCCGGCGATAGGCGTCGATGAAATCGTGGAAATCCTGGGTATCGCCGAGCGTCGAGAGGGTCATGGTTTCACCTCGTAAAAAAGCGGTGCTGTTCACTCAGGGGGAGAACAGACGAGATTCCCTGTGGGAGCGGGCTTGCTCGCGAAAGCGGTGTGTCAGCCGACCAAGATGTTAAATGTGACGGCCTCATCGCGAGCAAGCTCGCTCCCACATGGGATTGCGCCCAGGCCTAGAGGTACGTGGTGGTCAGGCGAATGTCCGCCTCGATCAGGTCCTTGGGTGGTGGTGTCGGTTCGATGCCGCACAACCGGGCGATGTTGTTGCCCAGGTAGTCCTCAAGGTGATCTTCATCAATCCCCAAGCCCTGTGGCGCCGGAGAACACAGCACCTCAAGTTCGCGCAACCACATCCCCGGTTCGTTCGGCGGCGAATCCGTGCCGAACACGATCTTGTTGCGCGGTAAATCCTTGGCGAATTCGACGATCCGCGACTGGAAGCACCAGCCGGATTCGCAGTAGACGTTCGGCGTATCCATGGCCATCCAGAACGCTTCGAACGAGTAGTTGCCGCCGGTCTGGATGCCGAAGTGACCGATGACGAAATTGACCATCGGGAACTCGCGGATGATCGGGTAGAACATCGTCGGAATGGTGTACGGGCCGTCGCCGGTATGGATCAACACCACGATGTTGTACTTGGCGCAGACCTTCATCGCCGGGCGCAACCAGTCGAGTGCGCGGTCCGGGCGGTAGCCATGCATGTTGGCGTGCAGCTTGAGCATCTTGAAGCCGTATTCCTTGATGTGGAATTCCAGCTCCGCCGCACCGTTTTCCGGGCCCCAGCGCGGGTTGAAGTTGAAGTTGCCGATGAAGCGGTCCGGGTACTTCATGCACAGCTCGGCGATGTAGGACATGTAGTCGCGCACGCCTTCACGGCCCCGGCGGTTGCCGTCGCGGTAACCGGTGTTGCCCGGTGGTGGCTGGATGAAGCCCATGTCGATACGCCGAGGCTTGCCGTTGATCATGTACGGGCCGTCCATCAGCTTGAGCATGCGCTCGCCAGTGAACGGTTCGCCGGTATGGCGCCAGGCCTCGTCGACCAGGTTGGTGGGGTGCAGATGGGTGTCGATAATCATCGATTCAGCTCCTGGCCAGTTGAGTGGTGACGGGGCGCTTGAGTTGCGCCTCTGCTTCGCTGACGGTGCGCGGTGGTGGCGATGGTTGGAGGCCGATCATCCGCGCGGTGTTGTTGCCCAGGTACTCTTCGAGGGTGTCCTCGTCGAGGTTCAACCCCTGCGGCGGCTCATGGCAGAGCACTTCGAGCAGGCGCAGCCACATGCCCGGTTCGTTTGGCGGGGTGTCGGTACCAAAGAGGATTTTGTGGGTGGGCAGGACCTTGGCGAACTCGACGATTCGCGATTGCAGGCACCAGCCCGATTCGCAGTAGACGTTGGGCAACTCCATCGCCCATTGCATCGGTTCAAACACGTAGACGCCGCCGGTCTGCACCCCGAAGTGGGCCATGATGAAATTGACGTTGGGGAACTCCTTGATCATCGGCACCCATTCCGACGGGATGCTGTACGGCCCGTCGCCGGTGTGCAGCTTGACCGGGATGCCCAGCTCGGCGCATTTCTCGAAGCACGGGCGCACCCAATCCAGTGCCCGGTCAGGGCGATAGGCGTGCATGTTGGCCTGCATCTGGACCATTTTGAAGCCGTGCTCGGTGACGTAACGCTCGATGGCTTCGACGCCATTTTCCACACCGCAGCGCGGGTTGTAGACGAAGCAGCCGATGAAACGGTCCGGGTAGGTCTGGACCATTTTCAGGGTGTAGGCCATGTAGGCGTCGATGGATTCGCGACCGGTCAGGTCGCCGTCGGTCCAGGTGTAAATCGTGTTGCCCTGGGGCGGCTGGATGAAGGCTTTGTCGATGCGGCGAGGTTTGCCGTTGACCATGTAGGGGCCATCCATCATCTCCAGCAGACGCTCGCCGGTGAACGGGTCACCGTCATGCCTCCAGGCGAGGTCCACCAGGTCGGTGGGATAGCAACTGATATCGATGATCATTGAAGTCGATCTCCTGATAGCGGGGAAGGGAGCCTCTGGGCTCACAGCAACCACGTCCCGGGTCATCGGCCATTTCTATGCGCACGAATGCGCATTCCCTCGCCTGGTCGCATCCGGCTTGGGACGCTGGTTGCTTGGGGGGAAGTATTGGAAGGGGGGATTGGGTTCGTACAATATTAATTGGGCGGGGTGTTGATATGCGTTCGATATCGGGTCGGTTTTTGTGGTGGATTTGCGGGCCTCTTCGCGAGCAAGCCCGCTCCCACAGTTTGATCGGTGTCAGACACCAATCCTGCACCCACTGAAGATCCACTGTGGGAGCGGGCTTGCTCGCGAAAGCGTCAGCCCTGTGTACGCAAGGCTAACTGCTTGATCACCTCAACCACCGGCGCCACCCGCTCAGCCTGCCCCGGAGGCCACACGGCATACAGGTTGTAATGCGCTGGAATCTGCGCGTCATTCAGCTCAATCAACCGCCCCGAACGCAACGCATCCGCCGCCAGCAAGCCGCGCACCAGCCCCGCGCCAACACCCGCTTCAGCCGCTGCAATCAGATTCGCCGCATTATCAAACACCACCCGCGCCGCAGGTTCCACCGGAGCCATTCCCGCCGCATCCAGCCACGGAATCCACGACCTGCGCGTATACCCCAGCAACGGTAATTCCAGCACTTGTTCCGGGCGGATCGGCACCTGCAATCCATACCGTTCCAGCAACGCCGGCGACGCCACGGCCCTGACGCTGTCCGCACAAATCTGCGTCATTTCGCAATCATCCCAATCGCCATAACCGTAGCGCAACGCCAGATCCACTCGCTCGAAAGAGCTGCGATCCGAACGCGGCATCGACAGCAGCACCACCTCATGCTCAGGCAACAAATCCAGCAGCTCAGGCAAGCGTGGATTGAGCCAGCTCTGGGCCAGTTCGCTGTCCACATCAATCGTCAGCCGTTGCGCCACGCTGCGGTTTTTCACCGAGGACAGTGCCCGATCAATCTGCGCCAACCCGTCGGACAACACGCTGGCAAACAACTGCCCGGCATCGGTCAGGTTGCTGCCGCCGCCTTCTCGCACGAACAACGGTTGACCGATGAAATCTTCCAACGAACGGATCTGCTGGCTGATGGCGCTGTGGGTCAGGTCGAGTTTGCGCGCGGCGCTGGAGAAGCTGCCGCTGCGGGCTGCCTGGATAAACGCGCTCATGGACTGCACCGACGGGTATCGCTTGTACATGCTGTTAGTCCTACTTACACACGATGGCAGAAATCGTCGCTGGCCCGCTGTTGCGCAGGCTTCCAATAATCGATGACCAGGCCCGCACAAAGACGGGCCGCTCTCTTGGAGCCTGACAATGATCGAATTCACGGTAAACGGCGAACGACGCGAGCTGGTAGAGGCGTCGCCCTCCATGCCCTTGTTATGGGTGTTGCGTGACCACTTGAAACTCACCGGCACCAAGTTCGGTTGCGGCATGGGCCTGTGTGGCGCGTGCACCGTGCACCTGGACGGCGTCGCGGTGCGTTCCTGCCAACTGCCGGTCGCCGCTGTGGCGGGGCACCACATCACCACCATCGAAGGCTTGTCGCCCACCGAACAGCATCCGCTGCAATTGGCCTGGGTTGCCGAAGATGTGCCGCAATGCGGTTACTGTCAATCCGGGCAGATCATGTCCGCCGCCGCATTGCTCAATACCGGGGCGGCGGTGAACGACGACTCTATCCGCAACGCCATGTCCGGCAACGTGTGCCGTTGCGGTACTTACGGACGGATCAACAACGCCATCAAACGCGCAGCCTCTGCGCCGAAGGAGGCGTGATGACCAATCTCTCGCGCCGACTTTTTCTTAAGCAATCGGCCACCGTGACGGCGGGGCTGGCGATCTCGTTCCATATGCCGTCGGGAATTGCGGCAATGCCAGGTGACTTCGAACCTAACGCCTGGGTCCGCGTGCTGCCCGATGGCACGGTGAAATTGGTGGTGCACAAGCATGATTCCGGCACCGGGACTCAGACTGCGCTGGCTGCGTGCGTGGCTGAGGAACTGGACGTCAACCCGATGACCGTGCAAGTGATCACCCCGGAAAATCCATTTTTCGAGGCTTACATTCATCCGGTCTGGAAGGTCTTTTCCACGGGGGGCAGCACCAGTGTTTCCCTGGAATACGATCGCTTGCGCATGGCCGGTGCCACTGCACGGGTGCTGTTGATTGCAGCGGCGGCCAAGCAATGGAAAGTCAGCCCCGACAGTTGCACCACTGAGGACGGTCATGTGTTGCATGGCGCCAGCAAGCGCAGCCTCGGCTACTGTGAGCTGGTCACTGTCGCCGCCCACTTGCCGGCACCCGCCAAGGTCACATTGAAAGACCCGGCGCAGTTCAAATACATCGGCAAACTGCGGCATAAACGGGATGCGGCGGCCAAGGTCTGTGGGCGTTTCAAGTACAGCATCGATGTGCTGTTGCCAGAGATGCTGGTGGCGGTGATTCAACGTGCGCCAGTGATTGGGGCGAAAGTGCTTTCGGTCGATTCCATAGCCGCGTTGCAAGTACCGGGCGTGCGCAAAGTGATTGCGATTCCCGGCCGACCAGATGTGCTCGGCGGCAATCTGGAAGGCGTCGCGGTGCTCGCCGACAATTATTGGGCTGCTCATCAGGGCCGAGCCGTGCTTAACGTGCAATGGAGCGAGTCACCGTTGGCCGGGTTCGACAGTGATGAGCTGGCGAAGGCCCAGATTGCAGCGCTCGACGACAAAACCGCGCAGCGTGTCACCGCGATGACCGCAGGCGATGTAAGCGCCCAATGGCCCAACGCCGCGAAGCTGCTCGAAGCCGATTACCGCATGCCGTACAAGGTGCAGAATCCGCTGGAACCGATCTGCATCACCGCACACATCAAGGGCAACGGGATCACTTACTGGGGCGGGGTTCAGGTGCCGTCGTCGGCGCTTGAGGCTGCAGAAACCGTGTGCAAGATCGCCAAGGACAAGGTGACGATCAACGAGTTGGTGTCCGGCGGCAGCTTCGGTGCCCGAGAGTCCAAGTACTGGCTGTTCGAAGTGGCGTACCTGGCGCAACAGGCCAAAGTCCCGGTCAAGTTGATGAACAGCCGTGAAGATGAAATGCGCGCGTTGTTCATGCACCCGGCAACCTTGCATCGGGCCAAAGGCGCGCTGGACGCCGAGGGCCGATTGACCGCGTTGCAACTCAACGCCGTGTCGCCAGCCTCGCCGGAACAATGGGAGCCGGGCTATTTCGAGCGCCCGGACAAAATGGACTACAGCACCACCGAAGCCATCACCGCGTGGGATTTTGCCTACCGTGCGCCGCACCTGGATCTGGCCTGGGTCAAACACGAAAGCAACGTGCCCAGCGGCTGGTATCGCTCGGTCAGTTTCATTCCCAACGTGTTCGCCGTGGAAAGCTTCATGGACGAACTCGCCCATGGTGCCGGGCAAGATCCGTTGGCGTTTCGCCTGGCCAACATGAAAGACCGGCCCCGGCATGTCGCGGTGCTCAAAAGCGCCGCCGAACGCGCAGGGTGGGGCCAGTCGTTGCCGGAAGGCACTGCGCTGGGGATCGCCACCAATCAGGGTTACACCAGTTTCATCGCGATAGTGGCCAGAGTGTCGAAACAGGACGGCGTGACCAAGGTCGACAAGCTGACCTGCGTGGTCGATTGTGGTTTGGCAGTGTCGCCCGGCGGGGTCGAGGAGCAAATCTACGGCGGCCTGATGTGGGGTTTCGGCCACGCGTTGTTCGATCGCATGGACATCAAACAAGGCCGGGTGGTGCAGAGCAATTTTCACGACTACCGCGTCACGCGGATGTCGGACATGCCCGCCACGGACATCCTGGTGCTGGACGGAGAGCCGAGCAAACCCGGCGGCGTCGGTGAACTCGGTAGCCCGTCAGTGGCCCCGGCCATCGCCAATGCGTTGTTCAGCCTGACCGGTGTGCGCCAACGCTCGACACCGCTGACTCTGGGATAAACCACCATGGACCTGCGCTTGCTGCGTTACTTCATGGCCCTGGCCGAAGAGCTGCACTTCGGTCGCGCCGCTGAGCGCTTGCACATTTGCCAGCCACCGCTGAGCCAGCAGATTCGCTTGCTGGAAGAAGAACTCGGCACACCGCTGTTCGAGCGCAGCCATCACCGCGTTGAGCTAACGGCGGCCGGGCAGATGCTCAAGGAACAGGCGCCGCTGGTGTTCGAGCAACTGAACCGCGCACTGGACCTGACCCGGCAGACTGGTCGCGGGCAGTTGGGGGAACTGGAAATCGGCATGATCAGTTCGGTGATGGTCGGTGTGTTGCCCCGGGCGCTGCACCTGTTTCGCGAGCGCTATCCACAGGTCAACTGGCGTCTGCATGAGATGACTCCGGCGGCTCAGGTCAAGGCGTTGAAGGCCAAGCGCATCGATGCCTGCGTTTTTCGGGTCGGTTCCGATGATCCGCAGTTACGCAACGAACTGCTGATCTACGAGCCGATCCGGGTGGTCATGCCGGCCGACCATCCGCTAGCCCAACGCGAAAGCCTGGCGCCGGCGGACCTGGCGCAGGAGCCGTTTGTGGCGCTGGAGCTGAAGCAGTCGCGGTTTGCTGATTTTCTCTATCAGTGCTGCATCAAGGCCGGGTTCACGCCGCAAATCCGTCAGCAAGTGATCGAAGTGCAAACCTTGCTCAGCCTGGTGCGAGCCGGGTTCGGCGTCGCGTTGCTGCCGGCCTCCATCGAGCAAATGGCCCCGGTCGGCCTGGTGTTCCGGCGCCTGACTCCGGCGTTGCCGGAAGTGCCGCTGTACGTCACCTACCGCGCCGACGACGCCTCGCCAGTGCTCAAGCTATTCCTCGATACGTTGCGTGAGTTGGTCGTGCAGGACAGCCAAGGCTGAGACGGTCAATGTGGGAACGGGCTTGCTCGCGAAGGGGACACCACATTCAACATCTTTGTTGACTGACGCACCGCTTTCGCGAGTAAGCCCGCTCCCACAGGGGGATTGTGTTTTCAATCAGGGCCAAGGCCTTTCGGCCGCACGTTCGTAATCCCCCGCGGTCGTAATCTTCACAGGGCGGCGCGTAAAAGCGCCGCCGCACTTTGTGGAGAGCCAATGAGCCAGGACGTCCTGACCACCGAAACCAATCGTCGCCAGTTGCAGCAGATCATCGCTGGTTTGTCGGACGGGGTGATTTTGCTGGAGCTCAACCAGACTATCCTCTGGGCCAATGCCGCCGCGCTGGCAATGCATGGTGTCAGCGAGATCGACGAGTTGGGCGCCAATGCCGAGGAGTACGCCCAGCGTTTCGCCTTGCGCTATCGCAACAATCACCCGGTGCCTACGGACAACTACCCGATCAGCCGCATCGCTCGGGGTGAAATCTTCAGCGACGTACTGGTGGAAGTGACGCCGGCCGATGACGAGACGCGGATGTGGGTTCACAGCGTGCGCAGTATGCAACTGGCCGACAGCGCTGGTGCACCGGAATCCCTGGTGTTGATCATGAACGACGTCACCGAGTGGGCCAGCGCCGAACAGCGTTTCGAAAAGACCTTCAACGCCAACCCGGCCCCGGCGGTGATCTGTCGTCTCAGCGATTTGCGTTACATCAAGGTCAATTCAGGCTTCCTGGAAATGACTGGCTACACGCGAGATCAGGTGATCGGCGTGTCGACCTACGAGTTGGACATCCTCGAAGGCGCGGAAAAGAAAGACCTGGCGATTGATCGTCTGCGCGAGCACGCGACGATTCCGCAAATGCAGGCCGAGCTTAAATTGGCCGACGGCGGCAGCAAACAGGTGATCGTGGCCGGGCAACCCCTAGAGCTCAACGAAGAAGACTGCATGCTGTTTTCCTTCGTCGACATGGAACCACGGCACAAGGTCGAGCTTGCCCTGCGTCAAAGTGAAGAGCGTTTCGCCAAGGCCTTTCGCCTGACCCCGGTGCCGACACTGGTGTGCAGCGCCGAGCATCAGTTGGTGATCGACGTCAACGAAGCCTTCCTCGAAACCCTCGCTTACCCCAGTGAAGAAGTGCTCGGCAATTCCGTGGCAGAGATCGACTTTATCGATGACAAGGGTGCTCGCACGCGGCTGTTTGCTGCGCTGGAGAAGGCTAGCAGGCTGGATCGCGTCGATGTTCGGGTGCGCAAGAAGGGCGCCGAGCTGATTGAGTGCACCGTCTCGGCCGACACCGTGAACATTCAGGACAACCCTTGCTACCTGTTGGTGTTTATGGACATCACCGAGCGCAAACGCACAGAGCTGGAGTTAGTGTCAGCGATCGAAGAGGTGATGAAGGACGCGTCCTGGTTCAGCCGCACCCTGATCGAAAAACTCGCCAACGTGAAGAACGTCAACTCGCCGAAGATGCCCAGCGTCTCCTTCACCGACCTGACCGCCCGGGAACGCGATGTGCTTGGGCTTATCTGCGAAGGCCTGGCCGACAAGGAAATCGCCGCGCGCCTGAAACTGGCGCCGAACACGGTGCGCAATCATGTCGCCACGGTGTATTCCAAACTCGATGTGCACAGTCGCAGCGAGGCGATTGTCTGGGCGCGGGAGCGCGGTTTGTTCTCCAGTGAATGGCGGCCGAAGGGCCAGCGATAAGGTGCAAATGCACTAGTCGCAACGGTGCAAATTAGTGTGTTGGGCGGGTCGGGCAGTTCTTAGCCTGTAAGGGTGCGATAGGCGTCTCAGGGCGACTATCGCGTCCCCTTCAAAACAGCTAAAGGAACAGCCACATGGGTAACGATCAGTTCGACAGCGTGTTCAATTTTGCACTGTCGGTCGGGTGAGTCAGATGATCTATTTGACGCAGTTGCGTACCCAACTGGAGCAAAGCTTTTCGCCACTGGCCTGTGATTGCGCGCTCACCGGAGACAACTCCTTGACCGTGAAGCTCTATCACCCGGTGTCGGGGCAGGTGGATCTGGTGGTCAGTGGGTTGAGTATTGTGAACCTGCGGTCGCCGGAGGCGGTGGCGGCGTTGATCGAAGAGTTGCGGTATGAGCTAGAGACCAATGCGCTGTATCGCCCTGAAACGTCGTAAGCGGTATACACCATCCAATTGTGGGAGCGAGCTTGCTCGCGATGAGGGCATCACATTCGACGTCTTCGTTGACTGACGCTCCGCCATCGCGAGCAAGCTCGCTCCCACAGTGGATTGATACCGTTCCTGCCATTTTTGATCGAAATCAAACCCTGTTCTCAGGTGTTTACTGGCATTGGCCGGCGGCTGGGCTATAAGGAATGAGTGGTACTTATTTTCTGTGACCGGGTCCGCGGCTGCGCGGTGTTGTTTTCGTGTCGCGGAAACACGTCGATCAGCCACTGCAGGTCAGCCAATGAACAGTCTTGCGAAACGCTTTTTTACACCACTGTCACTCGCCTTTTGCGCAGTGATTTTAAGTGGTTGTGCCAGTCCTCCACCGCCTCCGCCTCCCGCTGCTCCGCCACCACCACCTGCTGTACGCACCTGCCAGACCATGGATAAAACCGATGTGATGGGCGATGTGCTTGCGGACGGGCAGGTGACTAGGGTCACCACGACCACCCGCTGCGTCACTCAATAAGCCTGGGCGAAGCCGTCGTTGAAGCCCCGTGTCGAGAAAGTTGTGCTGGTGGCCGACCTGGTCGGTACGGCGGTGTTGTGTGCCGCCCGTGGCCGCCGCGCTGTTGGCCGGCGCGGCGTGCCTGACGTTGCGCCTGTTGTCGGTGAATTATGACTGGCAGTTGCCGAAGGTCATGGGCGGCTGAGCCTCAGACTTCTTCAAGCCTGACCCAGCGTGACTCGTTGGCGGCCACGCGTATCGCCGTTGCCAGCCGTTCGACTTCCCACGCCTGTTCGAAATCCGTTCCGCCCTGACTGACTCCGGCCAATGCCATCACCAGATCGTGCACTTCCAGCGTCTTGAGTTCGTTGTAACCCAGTTGATGCCCCGGCGCCGGACTGAACGCCGCATAACCCGGCAAATTCGGCCCGGCGAGCAAGCGCTGGAAGCCGTCCTGCCCGGTACGAAACAGGCGCAGTTCATTCAAGCGTTCCTGATCGAAAAGCAGGGTGCCTCGGGTGCCGCTGATCTCGAAACTCAGGTGATTTTTGTAGCCGTGCTTGAGCCAGCTGCTGCTGAACGTACCCCTGGCACCATTGGTAAACCGCAGCAGCGCATGAACCTGATCGTCTACCGCGATAGGGCGTTGCTCTTGACTGCCGGCAGTGGCGGGGCGCTGTTTGTGCACGGTCTGGGTGTCGGCACACACCGCTTCGACATCGCCCACCAGATAACGGGCCATTGCCAACAAGTGACTGCCCAGGTCCGCCAACGCGCCGCCGGCATGTTCGGCATCGCAACGCCAGGACCAGGGTGAGGCGGCATCGGCCATGAAATCTTCGCTGAATTCACCCTGGAAACTGATGATGTCGCCCAGCTCGCCGTTCTGAATCAACTCACGCGCCAGGCCAATCATCGGGTTGTGCTGATAGTTGTAACCAACCCGTGTCACCACACCCGCCGCTTTGGCCGCCAGACGCATGGCGTTGGCTTGTTCGAGGTTCACCGCCAGCGGTTTTTCGCAGTACACCGGTTTGCCGGCGGCGAGGGCGGCCATGGCCATCGGGTAGTGCAGATGATTGGGGGTAGTGATGGCGATCAGATTGACCTTCGGATCATCGATCAGTTGTTGCCAGTCACTGTGGGCGCTGTCGAAACCCCAGGCCTCGGCACACTGCCGCGCGCGCTGCGGATCGGCGTCGGCCAGTGCGGCGAGTTTGAGCTTCAGGGGCAGCTCGAAAACCGCACTGACGTTACGAAACGCCAAGGCGTGGGCACGGCCCATGAAACCTGTGCCGATGAGTCCGATACCGAGTTCGCGCATAGCCGGGGTCCTTTTGGTTTTGTTTTCAGGATGGGTATTTATGGAATAAAAATACAAGAAAGTAAACAAACAGAAAAATAATTCTGAATCCGTATTCGTGATTTATTTGCGGTTTTTATCTCGATTTTTTCTAAAGAACTGTAATTTCTGACAGTTGCCAGCGGATGGTTGGTTCTCGATAGTTGAACCATCCAACAAGGTGAGACTACGGCGATGAGCCTTATGCGAGATTCGAGATCAGCGACAGATACGCCTTTGTATTTTTGTCACGGTGGCGCACACACCCTGACAATCAAGGCTCTGGCTGACAGCCCCTGGATCAATCAGGGCGCGAGTTTGAATGATCCATCAGCCGCCGGGTTGCCGTTCACCGCCACCCCGAAGATCGCTGAATACACGCCGTTTGCAGAGGACGGTTTGCAATGGTCGATCGCTTGCGATTACAAACCGGCGACGGCAGCCGCCGAAACTTACGAGGTATGGATCCAGACAGAGTTCACCGCGCCGGCCCACAAAGTAGCCGTGTCACAAGGGCATCATCGACTCGAATTCGTCGAGACACGTGGCAACGAACAGTTTCTGGTGCTGGCATACGAAGAGAAAACATTACTGTCCTCGAAGGTGATTTCCCATTACACCCGCGACGGCATTCCGATTCCGGTGAACTGGATACTGGACGGCGAAACCCTGGACGTCTCGCCCTCGGCAAATGGCATCACGACCTATGAGTTCAACGCCGACAAAACGGGCGTGCGGACTTTTACATTGACCGTACCGAGTCTGTATTTCGAGCGCGGCACTGTCAGCGAAGAGATAGCGGTTGAAGTATTAGCCGTTACACCCTGGGGCAGTACAGCGACGCTACAAGTCAATGAAAAACCGGTGGCCGAGGTGGCAAAAACGGGTGTGGTATTGCTGCGCGGTCAGGACAACACGTTGACCTTACTCAACCCGGATGAGCGGCTTAAAGGCTCACAGCTGACACTCTTCGAACTCACCTCGGACTCGGTCCCGTCTTCCGATTTAGGGCTCGTTTTCAATCCACCCCTTGGCACTCCCACACCATTGGATGGTGCCAACGCCTTGTGGCGTGTGACGTCGTCCGGCCCCGGCGCGAATCGCGGGCTTTTCTCGTTGGGTCTTAAATGTTCGAAACTGCAACGTGATTGGCAACCGATCACGGCTCGGGTGATTTCCCAGAACCTGGCCGACGAGATTGTAAAAGTCGAAGTGGACGGGAGACCTGTGACGGACACCACCGCCACTTTTTTCAGCGGTGAAAATAAGCCGCTCACCCTGACTTTCGAGCCCTGGATGGTCGGGCTGCAGGTGGCGCTTGAAGAGGTCGGTGACGGCGCACGAGTAAGCGCTGTTCCACCGCTCAAAGCATTGGTTGAGGTGCCGGATGACGGGAGGCTGACGTGGCAGATCACTGCGGGCGCCGTCAGCGCTGCCTTTCGCCTCAACGTCAGCTGCCCTTTGGTTCCGACGCCCAGGGCAATCGATAGCCGAGTCGTTTCGAAATTAAACATGAGCGTGATCGAATCGATCAAGGTTGGGGGCGCGTCCATTGATTTGCAAACGCCGAACCTGGTGTTTTTTCGAGCGCAACCGACCACGTTGGAGGTGAAGTTCAAAGACGATGCCATGATTGGCATGTCTATCGTTCTGGACCCCGGTGACGGAGATTCGACACTGGCGACCGTGGTCCCTGGGGTGGGTGAGGCGAATGGGCAAGTCATTGGGCAAAACAAAACCTTGATCTGGACCGTGACTGGCGCTGCGGCGAAAAGTGGCTATTTCGGGTATCAATTTCGTTTTCTTGAGCGCCCCGACGTACTACCTCTGCCTTGTCGATTGCTCTCGAAAAATTTGGCTGATGAAGCGGATGTAAAAATTGCTAATGCACCTGTTCCGGCGGGGGGCAATGTGTTTTTCCGGGGCGTTGCCCAGACACTCACCCTGACACCCAAGGCCGGTAGCCCATTGGCCGGTTATCCGGTGACGCTGACGTGCAGCATCAAAACCGGGCTGGACCCGGCGAACGTGACCAGTGTGCCGGCCTTGAGCAGCGCGCAAACCGCTCACAGTTGGGCCATCACGGGGGCGACCAAAAGCGGCACCTTTCAATTGACCCTGACGGGGCAGGGGATGAGCACGCCGATCACGCTGGCAGTCAGCAAATTGCTGTCGAGTAATCTGGCCGATGAAGCCGATGTGAAAATCGCCAATGCACCTGTTCCGGCAGGAGGCAATGTATTTTTTCGGGGCGTTGCCCAGACACTCACCCTGACACCCAAGGCCGGTAGCCCATTGGCCGGTTATCCGGTGACGCTGACGTGCAGCATCAAAACCGGGCTGGACCCGGCGAACGTAACCAGTGTGCCGGCCTTGAGCAGCGCGCAAACCGCTCACAGTTGGGCCATCACGGGGGCGACCAAAAGCGGCACCTTTCAATTGACCCTGACGGGGCAGGGGATGAGCACGCCGATCACGCTGGCAGTCAGCAAATTGCTGTCGAGTAATCTGGCCGATGAAGCCGATGTGAAAATCGCCAATGCACCTGTTCCGGCAGGAGGCAATGTATTTTTTCGGGGCGCGGCCCAGACACTCACGCTGACTCCCAAGGTCGGTAGTCCATTGGCCGGCCACCCTGTGACACTGACGTGCAGCGTCAAAACCGGTCTGGACCCGGCGAACGTAACCAGTGTGCCGGCCTTGAGCAGCGCGCAAACCGCTCACAGTTGGGCCATCACGGGGGCGACCAAAAGCGGCACCTTTCAATTGACCCTGACGGGGCAGGGGATGAGCACGCCGATCACGCTGGCAGTCAGCAAATTGCTGTCGAGTAATCTGGCCGATGAAGCCGATGTGAAAATCGCCAATGCACCTGTTCCGGCGGGGGGCAATGTGTTTTTCCGGGGCGTTGCCCAGACACTCACCCTGACACCCAAGGCCGGTAGCCCATTGGCCGGCCACCCTGTGACACTGACGTGCAGCGTCAAAACCGGTCTGGACCCGGCGAACATAACCAGTGTGCCGGCCTTGAGCAGCGCGCAAACCGCTCACAGTTGGGCCATCACGGGGGCGACCAAAAGCGGCACCTTTCAATTGACCCTGACGGGGCAGGGCATGACCACGCCGATTACCTTGGCGGTCAGCAAGCTTCTTTCGAGTCGACTCGCTGATGAGGCGAGATTTCAAATTGACGGTAACGAGGCAACTAACTCCGAAGTGCTGTACCTGAGAGATGCAACACACACGATCTCATTGACTCCCAACTCGGATAGTCCGTTGGCAGGCCTCGAAGTGAGTTTGCAATGGGTTAGAGGAAGTGGAGTTGTCGCGGAGGATTTGACTTGTACGCCAACTTGGAGCTTGGAAACAACAAGGTATAGTTGGCTTGTCAAAGGATCTGCAAACAAATCCGGCACGTTTGAACTAAGACTTGTTGGTAAGGGGATGGATGTGCCATTGACGCTACCTATTAGCAGGCAAATACATGCGAAGTATTTTATAGATGATGAGGAGGTTTTCGGTTCGCAAAGTATCGTCCGAGGGCGGGAATATAGCATGCGTGTTGAAGTTTCATCCGGGGTATCCAAAATCTACATCGAAAACAGCCCCGGTGAATTTGATTTTCGGCCGCCTCTAGGGAGGCAGTTTGATAGTTTAAGTGGCACCGTACGGCTAGATGTTATAGCGAATGTTGAGCGTGTCGTTCAGGAGACAGTTTTTTTCAAGTATTCGTTAACGCCTTTGGTGGAAGATAGGATCACACTGCTGGCTATTTCATAGAAACGTAAGGAGACGATTCCTTGCCGCCCGGTCGCTGCCCATTCAGCGATCGGGTGTCGTAGCAGGGTTCAACTCTAAACGCACGATGTCTACGTTGATGAACAGCTGCTTTTTTATATCTATCAGGCATGTCCTGGTGGCTGTGCGTGGGAGACTCTGAGTGTGTCGGATTGAGATAACACTTGATTCGTTCTGATGTGCGTTTTAATTGAGCTTGAAGTAAAACACTTATTGAGTGACCAGAGTGCCTGAAGAGTATGCCCGCGACATCTGTATTACAGGCAGTTTCTTCAGGCAGGGCAAATCGGGATCAGGACAAAAACCCACCATCCACATTCAACGAAACCCCAGTCGTATAGCTCGACGCATCACTGGCGAGATAAAGCACCGCACCCGCCATCTCACTCGGATCCGCCACCCGCTTCAGCGGAATCTGCTGCAGCGCAGTCTTCAAAATCGCATCGTTCTTCACCAACGCCGACGCAAACTTGGTGTCCGTCAGCCCAGGCAGCAGGGCGTTGCAGCGGATGCCGAATTGCGCGCATTCCTTGGCAAAGACTTTGGTCATGTTGATCACCGCAGCCTTGGTCACCGAGTAGATGCCCTGGAAGATCCCCGGCGAAATGCCATTGATCGAAGCCACGTTGATGATGCTGCCGCCGCCGTTGTCGCGCATCAGCTTGCCGGCTTCCACCGACATGAAGAAGTAACCGCGGATGTTCACGTCGACGGTTTTCTGGAAGGCGCTGAGGTCGGTGTCCAGCACGTTGCAGAACTGCGGGTTGGTTGCGGCGTTGTTGACCAGGATGTCCAGGCGCCCGAATTGTTCGCGGATGCTGGCGAAGACTTGGGTGATCTGTTCCATTTCGCCGATGTGGCAGGCGATGGCGGTGGCTTTGCCGCCAGCGGCGATGATCGCGTCGGCCACGTGTTGGCAGCCGTCGAGTTTGCGGCTCGAAACAATCACGTGGGCGCCTTGCTGGGCCAGCAGTTTGGCGATGGCTTCACCGATGCCGCGGCTGGCACCGGAGACAAAAGCGATCTTGCCGTCGAGGTCGAACAACTGAGTCTTGGACATGGGATTCTCTTATAAAAAGTCTTATTAGGGGGCCTGGATCAAAGGCTGGATTTCTGGATGACCTGCAAGCTCATCTGCTCCAGCAGTTTGTTCATGTGAATGAACTGCGCGAAGCGTTTGTCCTGGGTCTGACCATGGAAGAAACGGTAATAAATCTGCTGCACGATGCCGGCCAGGCGGAACAGACCGTAGGTGTAGTAGAAGTCGAAATTGTCGATCTGAATGCCGGAGCGCTCGGCGTAGTAGTCGACGAATTCGCGGCGGGTCAGCATGCCCGGCGCGTGGCTCGGCTGGCGGCGCATCAGTTGCACCGGCGCCGGGTCGCCGGCCTCGATCCAGTAGGCGAGGGTGTTGCCCAAATCCATCAGCGGATCGCCGAGGGTGGTCAGTTCCCAGTCGAGCACGCCGATGATCTGCATCGGGTTGTCCGGGTCCAGGATTACGTTGTCGAAGCGGTAGTCGTTATGGACGATGCTCGACGTCGGGTGGTCGGCGGGCATTTTGTCGTTGAGCCAGGCCTTGACCACGTCCCACTGCGGCGCGTCGGGGGTCAGGGCTTTCTCGTAGCGTTCGCTCCAGCCTTTGATCTGCCGCGCCACGTAGCCTTCGGGTTTACCGAGGTCGGCGAGGCCACAGGCCTTGTAGTCGACTTGGTGCAGTTCGACGAACTTGTCGATGAAGCTTTTGCACAAGGCCTCGGTCTTGGTGGCATCCAGACCGAGTTCAGGCGGCAGATCCGAGCGCAGGATGATGCCGTTGACCCGCTCCATCACATAAAACTCGGCGCCGATCACCGATTCGTCGGTGCAGTGCACGTAGGCCTTGGGGCAGTACGGGAAGCCGTCCTTGAGTTGATTAAGGATGCGAAATTCGCGGCCCATGTCGTGAGCGGACTTGGCCTTGTGGCCAAACGGCGGACGACGCAGGACGAATTCCTGCTCGGGGTATTCCAGCAAGTAGGTCAGGTTCGACGCACCGCCCGGAAACTGGCTGATCGCAGGTATGCCGCTTAAACCCGGAATATGGGCCTTGAGGTACGGATCGATCAGGCTGGCATCGAGTTCTTCGCCGGAGCGGATACGGGTGGACTGGTCAGTAAGCGCCATGCTTATCCCTTCTGCTTATTTTGGAGGCCAGACATCATTGGCTAATCTAATGGTGAGACGGGCGTGCCACAAGGATGGCTCGGTCTTATAGGTTAGCGTGTTGCTGGATAATCAGCGTTCCTGATGTGCGAGAAGTGGCACGGCGGACTATGGTTCAGTGGACGCAGCGCTTCCAGGAAGGAGGTTTGAAATGGGCTGTCCGCAAGTGTGTGCCACCGCAACCCTGCAATGCAGCTTCGGCGCGGCGCCTGGCGTGCTCAACGTGTTGCCGGTGAACCGAACCCTGACCGGCGGCATGCCCGCCGCCAACATCATGGACCACATCCCGCTGGTCAACGTCATGCCTTTTGGCGTGTGCATGAGCATGGCCAACCCGATGGTCG
The DNA here is from genome assembly GCF_056680395.1 of Pseudomonas sp. ASL4. Taxonomy (NCBI): domain Bacteria; kingdom Pseudomonadati; phylum Pseudomonadota; class Gammaproteobacteria; order Pseudomonadales; family Pseudomonadaceae; genus Pseudomonas; species Pseudomonas sp. ASL4. The sequence continues at coordinate 3,787,427 of NZ_CM155280.1, forward strand.
CGGCCGCCACCGCCGCTGCGCTCGGGGTCTTGACGCCGATGCCGTGCATCCCGGCCACCGCCGCCCCGTGGATACCTGGCGGCGCGCCAACGGTGTTGCTGGGCAACATGCCGGCGCTGGATGCCAACAGCATGCTGATGTGCAACTGGGCGGGGGTGATCAAAATCGCGATGCCGGGGCAGATGCAGATGCTTATTCCCTGACACCTTCATGATTGATATTGAATGTGCCGGCCCCATCGCGAGCACAGACAACCCAAATCTCAAGCCTGCGCCGGATCCGTCCAACGCCGAAACCACCAGCGCACCCGCGATATCGGCTTGCCCTCGGCATCCAGCGGTCGTCCATCACTGGCAAAACCCTGTTCCGGTTCCATCAATTGCCCATTGAGATAACGCGCATCAACCGCCGGTTTGCCATTGGGGTGAAAGCGCTGATAACGCCCCTCACGCACACCGTCACGGTAGAACTCGGCCTCGGCCAGTTGCCCGTCCGGGAAGTAATTATTCGCCTCACCATGCAGCAAACCCCGGCGATAGCTGGCCTTGCGCTGCAGACAACCCTCGGGCGCATAGAAACTGGCGACACCCTGCAATTTGTCCCGCACAAAGGGCAGGTGCGCCGAGACCTTGCCGTTGGGGTGATAGAGCAAACTGGTGCCTTGCAGTTCGCCCTGGCTGTAATTCAAATCTGCCTGGGGCCGCCCGGCTTCCTTGATGTGCAGCGGGCCTTCCAGTTGCTCATCAACCAGGCGACCGTCCATGTGGCTGTCACCGCGTTGCAGGTCGACTTTGCTCGATGACATCGCCGTAAACCTCCTCAGTTAACCTTCACCAGCCCGCCCTTGATGGTCAGCATGCCGCCGCCGTCCACGGTCTGCTCGGCACCGCCCTTGTTCATCAGGCTGACCCCGGCGTCGTTGGTCAGCGTAGTGCCGGCCTTGTTGGTCAGCGAAGTCCCGGCCTGATTGGTCAGGGCCGTGCCGGCCTTCTGCGTGACTGAGGTGCTGGCCTCGGCCGCGAGGTCCGCGCCGCTTTTGATGCTGAAGCTGCCGCCGCTTTGCAGGGTCAGGGTGCCGCTCACTTTGATCGTCAGGTTGCCATCCACCGTCAGGCTGTAGTTGCCGGTGACCTTGTGCTCGTAATTGCCTCCGGTGCTGTGGGTCTGATCGGCGCCGACCTTCACCGTGCGACTGTCCTTCACATCGAGCGTATCGCTGCCGGTCTGGATCGTGACGCTGCGTTTACCTTTTTCCAGTGTCACCGTCTCGTCGCCTTCCTTCACCGTGCGCGTGCGGGCGTTCTGCACTATCAGGGTTTCGTCGTGGCCGACCGTGGCGGTGGTGTCGTTGAGCACGTTGATCTTGAAATCCTTCTGCGCCTGCAAGAACACCTCTTCTGCGTCCTTCTTGTCCTCGAAGCGCAATTCGTTGAACCCGCCACCGCCCTTGGACGATTGTGTCTTGATCCCGGACTGGGTCTGATTCGCTGGCAGCGCATAGGGCAGGGCGTTGTCACCGTTGTAGACGCAACCGGTCACCAGCGGTCGATCGGGATCGCCATCGATGAAGGTCACGATCACTTCCTGGCCGATCCGCGGGACGAATTGCATACCGAAACCCTTGCCGCTCCAGGGCAGCACCACCCGGACCCAGCACGAGCTGGTTTCGTCATTCTTGCCGTCGCGGTCCCAAGGAAATTGCAACTTGATGCGGCCGTACTGATCGGTCCAGATCTCTTCGCCGGACTTGCCGACGACAATGGCGGTCTGGGTGTGCATTCGTGGTTTGGGCGTGGTTCGCGCCGGGCGGAACGGCGTGGCTTTGGGGATCGCTTCAAAGCGATTGCGATAGTCTTCGTGACTGGCTTCATGAGTGACCGACGTCACTACCCAATCGATATTCAGGCTCGCATCATCATGCCCGGCGAGGGTGAACCAGTGCCCCGGCACCAGCCAGCGGCAGTCACTTTCGCCGACAAAGCGTTTCTCCTGACTGCGCAACCCGTCGACCCGTTGCTTGGTCAACGCATCGCCCCGGGCCTTGGCGTTGTAACCGCCCGGATGCTCGTAGATCGAGCGGGGCCCGGCCACCGCTTCGGCTTGGTCATAAAGGGAGGTGGTCGGCGTAGTGAACTCGTAATCTGTCGCGCGATACACCCCGGCCACGGCTTGCATGCACACCTGGCCGGAGCGGATGCCATGCAGTTCGCGCTCGCCCATTTGCTGGCCGAGGTAAGTGACTTTTGGTCCGTTGGGGATCTGCGGAAAGGCGTCGTTGCTGTCGCCCAATATCAGCGTGTGCTTGCCGGCTTCATGGGTGAAAAACCAGAAAATGCCTTCTTCTTCCAGTAGCCGAGAGACGAAGGTGAAATCGGTTTCGCCGTACTGCACGCAGTATTCTCGCGGGGTGTAACTGCCAGTGAGTTTTAGCGTGAAATCGGTGAAGCCGTGAGCCTTGAAAATCGTGGTGACGATGTCTGAGGTGCTGAGGTTCTGGAAGACACGGTTGTTGCTGGCCAGGGTCAGCCACCAGAGCCATGGCCTTAGAACAAGTTGATAGCGCTCGGCGGTGGCGTCGGCGGGGAGTTGGCGGATTTCGGCGACCAGTGCGTCGAATGGACGGAGTAGAGCGTCGTTGTGCAGAGAGGTAGTGACGTGGGTGGCGACGGCGCTGGTCAGGGTGAGGGAAGTGCCGTCGTTGAGGCCGTTGAGGGTTTGCGAGCCGAGAGAGTTGAGGGCTTCTTCGCCGGACAGCGACTCAGGGTAAAGCGCCGACAGCGTGGAGGCGGTGAGGGAGAGGCTGGTGTTGCTGTCGATACTTCTAGACATAAGACATCCTTAAACAACGGGGCTAAGAAGCAGCATTCTTCGACCTCTAAGGGGACAGATTTATCGGTTCCGCTTTTTTAAAAAAAGTGGTTGATAAATCAGTCCTCTATAGGCTTTTAAGCCATCAGCACTCTATCCCGTGTCTATTCCAGAATGCTGCCCAGTCTCCGGGTGTCGTTATGTGTTCTATACATATGCTCAGGTATCTGTCAGCGCCCCAAAGTTTGTCGTATCTCAGTCGGGCTGTATCAAAATTTATGTGTGGGTTTAAGTTTATAAGTGCCTGGGTAAAGCGTTCTGCGGTAGAAATAACGAAGTGTGCTTGCGGGTCACTTAAGCCTAGTGCATTGCCAGGTCGTGTGCGTAAGTGTACGAGCAGCGCCACCGCAAAATTGGCAGGAAATGGCTTAAGGTCTGTGGTTTGCGCTATATAGGTTGCCAGTTGTGTGCGGTTGCTTGTGTTGAAGTTTATGTCCCATTCGAAGTCTATGTCATGCAGGTGGTCATGCCCGGCATCCGGGTTGGCTGAGCCTCTAGGGAGTACACCTGCGCTCGTTGTTAAATCTGGCGTTGAATGCATGACGAGGCGTCTTTGTGAAGCAACTGTGACAGGCATATATTCATTCAGGGCCTCAATACTCGCCATGATCATGGCAATGCCTTCAGTGGGTCGGGCTGCGGCTGGAAGTGTGTTGCTGATGTCTTTATAGCTGGCCAGTTTTACGCCTCTGGTGTTGTTTTCGATAAGTTTTTGCGGATCACCTTGCAACCACAGTGTGTCCCTGCCGAATCCGGCTTCACTGCTCATCGCCGATCCGACAATAATCAATGAGCGGTTTTCAGTACCGATGGCCAATAATGAAGGTTTTGCACTGATCGCAAGGTTTTTGTCGTAAAAGGCAACCAGGTCGGCGTGAATTCCAGGGTCTAGAATTGTTTTTATGCCTTTGGTCAGGTGGTCCGCTCCTAGTGCATACACCAAGAGGTCGACTACTTGTATTTCGACGTTCCCTTCTTTGTTTTTAAATGCCAGTTTCAGCTTTCCTGTCTCTAAGCGTGTAACTTTCGTAAGCTTTAAAACACTTCTGACTTTCTCGAAGTCTTTTTCTATGGTGCTGTTTCTATTGCCGGCGGGAAAGGCTTCGGTAAAACGAGCTTCCGCGTCCCATGGGTTCTCGCCGCTGCCGGGACGCGTGAACCATACAAGAACGTTCATTTCTCGCATGACGGCTAATTCTACTACCCATGCGGCTGTCGCCGAGCCACCGTAAACGGCGACAGTGGATCCAGCGATAGCTGCCTCTTCAGGCATCTTCCAGCCAGGATCCATGAACTCATTGCCCCCGACGATCGAGCCCTTGAATGACTCGATATCAACCTCGACGGGCTTGTTTTCTTCCTCCATCAACGCCCGCGCGGTGCCGGGCCCCATTGCAACAATTACTTGCTCACAGGTAATCCGTCCTCCCACACTGCCGGTCAGTTTCAGAGAGTAACCGGTCCCGGTTTTGCTTATGTTGGTGACATAGGAGAGGGGGATCTGGGCATGGCAATGTTGTTTTAGATAGTACTTTACGACGGTCGAGAAAAGCCCCGCCTTCATGAAGTCGGCTCCAGGAACCGGCTGGCCGGAAAAACCACGGTCTTCGCGGCCATGGCCTAGAAGGTTGCCTGAGAGTAATTGCTGTGGTTGTCCCATGGCATGGTTCGGTGACATGTTTTGCCACAGGTCCGGGCCACCCATCAAATAGATATCGCCCAGTGTTTTATTAATGGACTTTAAGTACTGCTGGATTGAAATGAGATAAGCGGCCGCCGAAATACCTGTTCCAATGACGATTGTATTGGGCATGATTCACATCCTTGATGTGTGTTGGGGAGCTTTCGGGTAGGTTTGCCTTTTGAGTTGTGTTTTTGGGACATTCCAACACCCACCCCGCCAACTTTCCCGGTACTTTAACCATCAATACATTTCAACATCCCTTGCACTGCGAAACGGGACAGGCGCTACTCCAACACCCACTCCGCCAACTTCCCCGTCACCTGGGTCATCAACACATTCTCGACATCCCTGGCCCCCGCCGCACTGCACTTGGCCAACACCGCCTGCACAATCCCGGCATCAAACTCGAATTGCTTGCCGGTCGCCGCTTTGTACCGTGCACGTAACTTCTCAAGCTTGGCCAACACAATCCCTTCCAGCGTCGCTTCATCCAGCGGCCGATACGCCACCACGGTCATGCGCGCCAAAAACGCCGGTCGAAACGCTTGTAGCAGCACCTTATGCAGCGCTTCGTTAAAGGCATCGGTGCCCAACTGCGCCACCGGTGTATCGAGCAGCAACTCAGCCCCAACATTGCTGGTGGCCAACATCACGGTGTTTTTAAAGTCGACCACCAACCCGGTCCCATCCTCCATCACGCCTTTATCGAAGACGTTATAAAACGCCTCCAACACATCCGGATGCGCCTTCTCGATTTCATCCAGCAACACCACCGAATACGGTTTGCGCCGCACCGCTTCGGTGAGCACGCCACCGCTGCCATAACCGACATACCCAGGCGGGGCGCCTTTGAGTTGGCTGACGGTGTGGGCTTCCTGGTATTCCGAGAGGTTGATGCTGATCAGGTTGCGTTCGCCGCCGTACAACGCGTCGGCCAAGGCGTAAGCGGTTTCGGTTTTGCCGACGCCCGTGGGGCCGACCAACAGGAACACCCCGACCGGTTTTTGCGGGTCGGTGAGGCCGGCGCGGTAGGCTTGCAAGCGTTGGGCGATGGTGCCGAGGGCGATGCTTTGGCCCATGACGCGTTGGCCCATTCGTTGGCCGAGGGTGCGCACGGCGTGGGCTTCGTCGGCGAGCATTTTGCCGACCGGGATGCCGGTCCAGCCGGCGATCACGGCGGCGACGGTTTTGGTGTCGACCTGTTCTGGCACCAGCGGGTCGTCTTGGCGGATCGCGTCGAGTCCGGCTTCCAGTCGCACCAGTTCGGCAGCCAAATGATCGATGCGGCTGTCGGTGCCTTCGTCCGGTTTGTCGCTGTCGGCGCGTTCGCTCAACGCCAGTAACTCACGGCGGGTTTCCAGCAGTTCGCGCACGGCGACCCGTTCTTCGTTCCAACGGGTTTCCAGTTCACGAATGGCCTGCACGTTGCCGATAGATTCGCTTTCCAGCAGGGTGATGCGCTCGCGGTGATCGAGCCCGGTGGCTTGTTCCCGGCGCAGGCGTTCGACTTCATCCTTGAGGCTGTTCTGCCGATGGCGCAGGCTTTCCAGCGGTGGCGGCACGTCATGCTGACCGAGGGCAACCCGGGCGCACGCGGTGTCGAGCACGCTGATGGCTTTGTCCGGTAGCTGGCGGCCAGAGATGTAGCGATGGGACAGTTTCACCGCTTCATGAATCGCCGCGTCGAGCACTTGCACGCCGTGGTGTTGCTCCAGTTTGGCGGCGACGCCACGAAGCATTTCTACGGCGGTGATTTCGTCCGGCTCCTCGACTTGCACCAGTTGAAAACGCCTCGCCAGCGCAGGGTCTTTCTCGAAGTATTTTTTGTACTCCAGCCACGTGGTCGCGGCCAGGGTGCGCAACTCGCCGCGGGCCAACGCCGGTTTCAGCAGGTTGGCCGCGTCGCTGCCACCTTCCGCGCCCCCGGCACCGATCAGGGTGTGGGCTTCGTCGATGAACAAAATGATCGGTTTCTCCGCGCTGCGCACGGCGTCGATCACGCCTTTGAGGCGTTGCTCGAACTCGCCTTTGACCCCGGCGCCGGCCTGCAACAAACCGAGGTCGAGGACCCGCAGGCTGACTTCTTGCAGCGATGGCGGCACGTCCCCGGCGGCGATGCGCAGGGCCAGGCCTTCGACTACAGCTGTTTTACCGACACCGGGAGCGCCAACCAGGATCGGGTTGTTCTGTCGGCGCCGCAGCAGGATGTCGATGCACTGACGGATCTCGCCGTCGCGCCCGACGATGGGGTCGATGCGCCCGGCATGGGCGTCGGCGGTCAGGTCCTGGGTGTATTGATCGAGCACCGAGTCTTGCTTCGGCTGCGGGTTTCCCGGAACAATCGGGCGCACGCCACCAACGTGTTCGCGTGAGCTTTCGGTCCATTCCAGCAGGTTGCTGCGCAGCGCCTCCCGGGGAATCTTCAGCAGCGATGAAGCACTGTTGAGCAGCAGACTGCGGCGCTCGTCGCGGTCGATCAAGGCCAGCAGCAGCAAGCCGGAACGAATGCTGTCCAGCCCCAATACACTGGCCTGGACCACCGCGTCTTCCAGCAAGCCAATGGTGTGCGCCGACAGCGCGGGAGTGCGGGTGCTGCCGGATTTGAACAGTTCCAGCGCCTTGTTGATTTCGGCGCTCAGGGCGTCGCGCTCCAGGCCAAAACGCGGCAGCAGCCAGGCGAAGTCACCCCCCTCGATGTCCAGCAGTTCCAGCAGCAAGTGCTCGATTTCGACGTAATGATGACCCCGTTGCAAGCAGCGTTGCGCGGCCCGTTCCAGGGCGCGGCGGTTGTCGGGGTTGAGGCGTCCGATCAGGCTGGCCAGTTCCATGTTCAGGTGATCTCCAGCTGACGAAGGCGGGTTTCGATTCGTTGCACGGCGAGGCTGGTTTGCCGTTGCAAGCCGCCGTTCCAGCTCAACAGCGGCGGTGCCTCGCGACTGAGTTTCATCGGGCCGGCACCGCGCACCAGCAACACCAGCGTGCAATCCAGGTCGGGGCCGAAATACAGCGCGCTAAGGCTGGCCAGCGCCGGGTGGGCTTTGCCGTCCGGCAAAAAGCGCGCGGCCTGGGCTGAGTTCAATGGGCCGACGGTCAGGCGAATGCCGGCGTGTTCGTCCCAGACTCGCGTGCCGGCCACCGCCGTGCGGCCCAGTTGCAGGTTGCGCCCACCCGGTTTCATAAGGCTGCGACTGGCGAGCGGGATTTCTCGCCAGGCGCCTTCGTAGGCACTGAGTTCAACCGGCAACTCAAACTGCTCGCGCACAATTGCCGCGAAACCGGCGAGTGAGCGACGGCCGTCGGCGAACAGCGCGCTGCACGCCAACACAGCGGAATCGGGAACAGCCTGGCGTTCCTGCAAGGCTTTGGGCAGCAACCCGGTCAGCGCGCGCAATTGCGCCTGTACCGCAGACGCGCCGGGAACGGTGAACCCGATGGCGATTCGATGTTTGCGCATCACCTTATAAAGCAGGCTCAGCAAGCGATGCTGGAACAGGTCGAGGAATTCGGCCGGTGCATGATCCTTGGCCCGGGCCCGTTGTTGCAGCCATTCCTGATAGGCGTAGGGCAGGGGGCCGTCCGGCCCGCCGAGGCCAAATACCGGTGTGCTGAGGGTCGGTTGTTGGCCTGCTTCCTGGGTCAGGCTTTCGATTTCGCTGGCGGCGAACAGCGGCGTCAACGGCCCGCGCAAGCGAATGGCTTCGGCTTGCGGCGAAGTACCGCTGCCCAGGGATTCGGCCTGCGGGTGTTCACGCTCCAGCAACAGCAAGGCCTGCAACAGTTCAAACGCTTGTGGATCGCGCCGCAGTTTTTCACTCAGGTTCAGAGGGACAGCGGCATTCCAGCTTGGGGTTGCCATGTTTTCACCTCCTTGTCTGACTGGACCAACACCGTGCGCACAAAGCGGTTAGCCGTGGCATACAGCGAAAAAAACTGCGCCAGTACCGCCGAAAACAACACCGCGCTGCTGCCGACGAAATGCTGCGAATCGAGTTGCAGCCGCACCTCCAGCCCATTGCGCCAGCCGCGCCAGGCGTCTTCGCCGACATGGCCGATAACCCGTTCGCAACCCAGGCTCAGCAATCCTTGGATTTGCCGCAGGGCACTGGCCTCGTCCCGCAAGTTGTGCAGTTGGAGGATTTCCTTGAGTGCATCCAGCGCTTTCGGTCCTTCGACCAGCGACAAATGATTGAGGGTCAGTTGCGACACCAATCGCCAGCGCGATTCACCGTCCAAGCGCGGCAAGCTTTGCGGACTCGGCGGGTTGCGCAGCCGTGCCCACGCCACCGGCCCCGGCCGTTCGAAACCCAGCGCAGTGCCGGCTGGCAGGCTTTGGGCCAGGTGTCGATTGGTGCACAGCAATTCGGCGGTGAGGCTGAATTCGACGAACTCCGAGAGCGGGTCGAGCCGGGTGTCGACCAGGCTGAGCATCAGGTCGGTGCCCAGCCGATTGGGGGTCATGCCGCTGACCCGTCGCGCATGCCAGTAGCATTGTTTGTCGCCGCCACCGTGTTGACTGCCGTAATACGCTGGCACCCGTTGCACGCCTTGACGGGTCGTGGCGCGAACCGCGCGGATGCTGTGGATCTCGACACTGTTTTCCCGGTGACTGTCGGCCACCAAGCGGTATTCGCAGCGGGTGCCGTCCGGGCGCAATGGTTCTGAGGTACGCGGGAACAAGTTGATCGCTGGCGCGCAACCGAGGGCGATGTCGCTGGCCTGAAGGTGCATGCGATTGGTCGGCGGCCGGTCGAAGACGATGTATAGAAACAGCGTCTGGCTGTCGCTGCTGGCGCCGGCCAATGGCAGGTCGAAGAAGTTGAATTTGTCCGGGAAGGCGAAGTATTCGGCGAGCAGGCGCATGCCGGGGTGCACACCGTCCTCGTCTGGCAGCAAGACTTCATCACTGGCAAACCCGACAATCTGCGGCAACCCCGCCAGCTCTTTGGGCACGCTGCCCGCCGGTCCGGCCAGTACCTGCGTGGCATGGGCGCCGAGCAGGTCATACAGGCAGGCATTGATCACCGGCGACGCGGCCAGATGGATGCGCAGATGCTGGATATTGAGCTGCGACCACTGACTTTCGCCCAGGCAACGCAAACTCAGGCGTAGCGCCGATCGGGCCTGGGCCACGCCGGTCAGGGCCTGGGCTTCGTCGCTGCCCAGCAGCAGGGCCTCATTGATTTCCACCGGCCACAGTCGAACCGCGGCGCTGGTGCGAAAGTGGATGTTTTCGCCTTTGCTGGTGGTGACGAATAACGGCGTATCCCGTGGCAATGGATAACCACCCGCGATGTTGCCTTTGCTCGGGTCCGGCTCGAACTGCACGATCGCGCAGGACGGCTGCGGGCGCATGGCCAAAGGGTAAAGTTGTTCCAGCAGGGCATCGCTGAATTCGGCGTAGTCGTCATCGAGGCGCCGTTGCAGGCGCGCCGCCAGCAGCGCGAAGCCTTCCAGCAGTCGTTCGACATGCGGGTCGGGGCATTCGCCGGGGGACAGTTCCAGGCGTCGGGCAACCTTGGGATAACGCTCGGCGAAAATACTCCCGGCGTGTCGCAGCCAGGTCAGCTCACGTTGGTAGTAGTCGAGCAGTTGCGGGTCAATCGAGTCGCTCATGACGCACCTCAAGGCCATCGCGGGCCTTCTCGATGACAAATGCCACGGGCCAGTGCTGCTGGCCGCTGCGCAATTCGCCAAGCAGGCGAATGCTCAGTTGCTGCGGTTGGCCGGGGACCGGATTGACGTGAACCTCGCCCAGTTTCAGGCGCGGTTCAAATTGATTGATAGCCTCGCGCACTTCCCGCGCCAACTGACGACGGTCATCGCTGCGCTGCTGTTGCAGGGCGGTCCAGTCAGCGATGCCGTAGTCGAGAATGCTCGGTGGGGAGGTCAGGGCGCGCGGGCCGCGTCGGGTGTTGAACAGGCGTGACAACTCCGTTTGTACCGATTCGAGCAAGCCCTGGCGGTCGAACACCTGCACGGTATCGCTATCGCCTGTTGCGAGACGCTCGAACAGCGGGGGGAGGATGCCGGTGCCTGCCATGGCCGACGCGTCCGCTTACTTGGCTTTGATGAGTTTGTTGGCGGCCAGGTCCCAGGTCGAGGCAGCCGTGCCTTCCTTGGTGCCGTCGTCTTTCTGCGCGGTGAGTTCCCATTTGATCTTGGTGAAGTTCAGGGAGATGGTTTCCACCGGTTTGCCGCCGGTGCCGCCACTGACGCTGACATTGGACAGCACCACGTTGGTCAGGGTGTAGATGATGAACGGCATCAGTTGGCCGCTGCCTTCGGAGGCGTTACGGCCGATGGTGATCTTGGCTTCCGGGATCGGTTTGCCGGCGCAGCAATACTCGTTGAGCGACGGGGTGGAACTGTCGACGAATTTGGTCAGGGTGAACTCGCCGATGTGCGGCTTGCCGGAGGTTCGCTCCGAGTTGCTGACGTCGTTGGTCACCTGCATCGCCACGTTGTGGCTGTAGGACATGACTTCGATCTTGTCCTTGTAGCCCTCGAGCAGACTGTCGCCTTTGATGTCGCCGCCGAGGTCGAGAATGATTGCATCCATCGCATGAAACTCCTGAAGGTTATCGCTATAGGCACGTGGGTGAATGCCCAATGCCAATCAATTAAGCCGAACACTGAACCTGATAAGCCAAATACCGAACCTGTGGAGCTGAATACTGAACCAGAGAGCAGAACACTGAACCTGTGGCGAGGGAGCTTGCTCCCGCTGGACTGCGTAGCAGGCCCATTTGTTGGGGCCGCTTCGCGCCCCAGCGGGAGCAAGCTCCCTCGCCACAGTTTTTCAGTAGAGCCACAGGACTCAGTAGAGCCACAGGACTCAGTGGGGCCACAGGTTTAGTGGGGCCACAAGTTTCAGCTGTCAGGCTGCAACCGGTGGCGGCAGGGTGGCGACCAGGCGGATCGAGGCGGTCAGTTCTTCCAGCTGGAAGTGCGGCCGCAGGAACACCGTGGCCTTGTAGGCGCCCGGCTTGCCGGCGACTTCGGTCACGTCCACTCGGGCTTCACGCAACGGGTACTGCGCCTTGATCTCTTGCGGCGCGTTATCGTTGATCAGCACGTAGTCGGCGATCCAGTTGTTGAGGTAGGTCTGCACGTTGTCGCGGGTCATGAAACTGCCGACCTTGTCGCGCATGATCACCTTCAGGTAATGCGCGAAGCGCGATGCGGCGAGCACGTACGGCAACATCGCCGAAATCCTCGCGTTAGCGTTCGCCTCGTTGGTGTTGTAGAGCTTGGACTTGTTGGTGGTCTGGCCACCGAAGAACACCGCCACGTCGCTGTTTTTCTTGTGGCACAGGGCGATGAAGCCGAGGTCGTTGAGCTCTTTTTCCCGGCGGTCGGTGATCGCCACTTCGGTCGGGCATTTGAGCGACAGGTCGCCGGAACTGGTGCGGAAGGTATGCGCTGGCAGCCCTTCGACCGCGCCGCCGCCTTCAGCGCCGCGAATCGCCGCGCACCAGCCGTACTTGGCGAAGGCTTCGGTGATGCGTTGCGACAAGGCCCATGCGGCGTTGCCCCACAGGTATTTGCTGTGGTCGCTGCCGTTGACGTCTTCAATGTAGGTGATGCCTTCCACCGGCGAGGTTTCCGGGCCGTACGGCAGGCGCAGCAGGAAGTGCGGGAGCACCAGTGACACATAGCGCGAGTCTTCGCTTTCGCGGAAAGAGCGCCATTTGATCAACTCCTGGCTCTCGAAGACTTTCGACAGGTCACGCGGTACGGCCAGTTCGGTGAAGCTGTTCATGTCGAACAGCCGTGGGCTGGCGGCGGCTATGAACGGCGCGTGCGCAGCAGCGGCGACGTTCGATAGTTTCTCCAGCAGGCCGATGTCCTGCGGGTGTCGGCCGAAGGTGTAGTCACCCACCAGCAGGCTGAACGGATGGCCGCCAAAGGTGCCGTACTCTTCTTCGTAGATCTTTTTGAACAGCGCGCTCTGGTCGAACTCGACGGCTTTTTCCAGGTCGTTTTGCAGCTCTTTTTGGGTCACGTTGAGCAGACGCAGTTTGAGCCGGGAACTGGTTTCGGTGTTTTGCACCAGCAGGTGTAAGCCACGCCAGGAGGCTTCGAGTTTTTGCATGTCGGGGTGGTGCAGCACTTCGTTGAGTTGCGCGCTGATCAGCTTGTCGATCTTGCTGATGCGGTCGTTGATCATCGCCACGGTGTCCTTGTCGATGGCCATGCCTTCGTCGAGTACCTGGATGGCGAATTCCGCGAGCATGTCGCGGGCATAGTCCTGCTGACTGTCGTCATGGGCCATGCGGCCGTCGGCGATGATGCGGTCTAGCAGGGACAGGCTTTCTGTGGTGCTTTCACTGGTTTTGGCGGCGGCTGAAGCAGGCATGGCAACTTCTCCCTAAGTGATTGAGTGATCAGGCTTGCGGTTCGGCCGGCGCTTCGCTGTCGCCTGCGGCAGCAGGGGCAGCAGGGGCTGGGGCTTCCGGACGGGCAGACTTGATCTCTTGCAGGCCTTCGGTGTTGGCGATGACATCGCGCAACAGCTTGTCCAGATCGTCATTGCCGTCGAGCTTGGTCAGCAGGTCGCGCAGGCGCTGGCGGGCTTCGAACAGGCGCCGCAGCGGCGTGACCTGCTCGACCACTCTCACGGGGTCGAAGTCGTCGATGTGCTTGAAGTTGAGCTCGATGTTGAGCTTGCTGTTGTCGCCGGGGGTGAGGGTGTTGTTGACCTGCAAGGTGGCGCGGGGAGCGATCGAGGCAAGCACTTCGTTGAAGTTGTCGCGGTCAATCTCGGTGAAGCGTCGTTCGGTCAGCTTGGGAAGGGCGTTGAGGGGTTTGCCGGAAAGGTCGGCGAGAATGCCCACCACCAACGGCAATTCTTTTTTCTCGATCGCGTTGCCGATTTCGACGTCGTAGGTGATTTGCACCCGGGGTGGGCGAACCCTGTCGAGCTTGTGCTGAGTACTTTCTGCCATGTTGGTTGACTCCGATGCATGAGCGGGCGCAATGCATCGGGAGGCCCGTTCATCGCTTTCCCTTGCTGGACCGTAGGTTAGAAAGGGTGGCAGATGGACCTGTCGTTCCTTTGACAAACCTTCCTCATTCGCCGTGTGGGCCGAACTACCCAAGACGCTAGAACAGGTCTATAAAAAAGCAAGGGAAAACCTTTTTAGGACCGTCATGAGAAAAGGAAAATTCATTTTGTCTGCACGTTTTTTTGCCTGCGCTGTGCTCTTGTCCCTCGCCGGGTGTTCGTTATTCGGGCCACGGGTGGACCTCGACAGCCTGACCATCGACGTCGCGCCGAAGGCCAACGACGACACCCCGATTGCCGTGGATTTCATTGCGGTGAATGACCCGGATCTGCTCAAGCAACTGTCGGGCATCACCGCCCGCCAGTGGTTCACCGAGCGCGAGCAGTTCCAGCGCGACTACCGGCAGTTGATAACGGTCTGGGGGCTGGAGCTGGTCCCCGGTCAATTCATCGACAAACAACCCTTCCCGCTGGGGGGCAAGCGGGCGGCTGGACTTTTGGTCTTCGCCAGCTATAACACTCCCGGAGCACACCGGTTAAGGCTCGATGACCAGAGCAAAGCCTGGCTCAAGTTCGACAGTCGCGAGATGACGCTGCTCAGCGACAGCCCGCACTGAGTCACTCGCAACAACGCCCCGTGCGCGGCCGCACTTAGACGTCGAAAGGAATCGTATGAGCCTGTTACCTGACGCGGTTTGCTGGCATGAAGGCATGCAGTTATTGCCCCAGCATTTTCAGTTGCAAGGGCTGCGGGCAGAGGCGCTGGTCGCGCATTTTGCCCAAGCGTGTAATCCATGGTTCTGGGGTGTAAGCCGAATCGAAGTCGACCCCGGCGCACTGAGTGCCGGGCTGGTGCGGTTAATCAATCTTCAAGCGACGATGCCCGACGGTTTGCCAGTCAATCTGCTCGCCGGAGTGGGGCCGATGCTGGAGCTCAACGTCGGTGAAGCCATCAACGCCACCGACGACGCAACCGTCACGGTTTACCTGGCAGTCAGCCCGTTGTGGCGCGCCGGGCAGTTGCTGCCGCTCAAGGGCCGACTGCAATCGGTGGTCGGCGATGCGTTGCCGGATTTGACCAGCGGCGAGTACCCCGAATCGATCACCGTGTGGCGCCCGAACCCGCGCTTGTGCACGCAATTGAACAAGGCGGACTCCGTCTGCCTGCCGTTGCTGAAAATCCGCAAGGAGGGCGGCGGGTTTATCTCGTTGCCTTACACACCACCGACCCCAAGCCTGTTGCCGGAATCCGTTATTGGCCGGCGGGTGGCCGGTTTGTGTGCCAGGGCGCGGGAGAAATGCATGTTCCTCGCCGGCCGTTTGCGTCAGGCCCAGCAGGCCGGGGATCAGGACGACGCGGTAGAAATTCGCCGTCAGTTGACCGCGCTCTGGGCGCGGCTACCGGAGGTCGAAGGCACGCTGGGCAGCCGCCAGGCGACCCCGCAGACCTTATACGGCGTGTTGCTCGGGCTGGCCGGCGCATGGTCGGCGCTGGACCCGTTGGCCGGTGTGCCGCCGTTCGCGCCGCTGGATTTTCTTGAGCTGCAACGCGGTTATGAGGCGGTCCTCGACTGGCTGGAGAAAACCCTCGAATTGATTCGCGCCGGCTATCGCAGCCTGCCGTTTGCGCGCAGCGAACAGAGCTTCTCGATTCAACTGCCCGACGATCAGCCGAGCCAGCGTCTGGTGATCGGTTTGCGCATGCCTAACGGCGTCAGTGATCACGCCGCGAGTGAATGGCTGAGCGGCGCGATCATCGCCTCGCAGCCGCACATCCCGTTGCTCAGTCGCCAGCGCATGAGCGGCTTGGTGCATCAGGCCATGAACCGCAACGAACAGGTGGCCTACAGCGTTGGCGACGATACGCGGTTGTTCGTGGTGACGGCCGAAGGCCAATGGTTCGATGGGCAGTTGCCGTTGCTGATTGCCGCGCCGGCCTCAAAACCGGCGAGCAGCCCATGGCAAGTGGTGTTGTTTGTGGCCCAGGCCAGTGAAAGTGCTTGATCAAGGAAGGGGCGTCGTATGTCTGAAGGGAATGCCGGGGCGGGTACACGGGGCCTCCACGAAGCACCGCTGAGCAGTGCCTTTCGCCAGGCCTGGCTGCAATGGTCCGAGGAATGGAGCCAGTTGCCCAGGGACGGTGATGAGGCAGCGTTGGTCGAGGCGGTGGTTGAGATGTCCACGCAAATCTCCCAGCGACTGTGGCGCACGGCATTCGCCCGGGTTGGCGATGGGGCGACCGAGCAAGTCAAGGCGCTGGTCTATGCCTTTGTCGCGCTGATCGATGAAACCCTGGTGTTTACTCCGTGGCCGGGCCAGTCCGCGTGGCAGGAAAAACCCCTGGAGTCGAGGATGTACGCCAGCCGACAGGCCGGTGAGCGGCTGCCAACCGCCATCAAGGAATTGCTGGAGGAGCAGATCCCCACCACCCGCGACCTGGCCAATGTCTATTTGCAATGCCTGGTGCTCGGGTTCGAAGGGCGGCTGCGCGGTGAGCACAGTCAGGCCCAGCATGAAAAATTGCGCCTGGCGCTGTTCACCTTTGCCTGGCAACACGAAGCCGATTATGCCGATGTCGGCGCCCGGCTGGCGCAGCCGTCAACTGTACCGCCGATTCATTTGCCGGTGCGGCTATCGATACCGGATGGCTTTCGCCTCGGAGTGGGGATTTTGGCCATGCTGCTATTGCTGACCGGGCTGGGGCAGTTGTTCTGGCGCGATATCCGCCAGGAACTGGAGCCGGTGTTGCAGATGACCGACTCGGTCAGCGTCTCGGAGCAAGACTCATGAGCACCCTGCAGATGATTGGCTTGATCGTTGCGGTGCTGTTGCTGATCGTGATTATTGCCGTGGCGCTCTGGTGGTTGCGTACCCAGAGCGGGGCGGCGATTCGCAGTTTCTATGCGGCCGTGCGGCACATGGAGCAGGAGCAAGGCGCCCAGGACCGCTATCAGATTCCTTGGTTGTTGATGCTCGGCAACGAAACCCAAGGCACGCAATTGTGCACCGAATGGCGCTTGCAACCGACCGACAAACCGGCCTGGTTCGGGCGCTGGTGGTCGGACCCCGAAGGCGCGGTGCTGGTGGTGCCGCAAGCGCTGTTCCTGCCCGACGAAGGCATGAACCTGCAACGGGGCGGCTGGTGGCGTTTGCTCGGGTTGATCTTGCGCCTGCGCAGCAAACGGCCGCTGGACGGAGTGATCTGGACCGTGCCGGTCAGCCATCTGGCCAATGTCGAACAGGCCGCGAACCTCGGTTTGGCGGCGCGTCGGCGCTTCATTGATTTGCTGCAGCGCTTTGGCTTGAGCCTGCCGGTGTACGTGGTGATTACCGGCATGGAAGAGCTGCCGGGCTTTCAGGAGTTGATCAGCGCGCTGCCGCAAGAGAGTCGCGAGCGAATGCTGGGCTGGTCTTCGCCCCATGGCCCTGAAGCCGTCTGGCATTCGCAATGGAGTGACCAGGCGCTGGATCAGGTCCATCGCGCCTTGTCGGAATCAATCATCGAAATCGGCACCTTGGCCGGCCATTTGAGTGGCGAGTTATACGGTTTACCGGAACGTCTTGAGGCATTGCGGCGCAACCTGCAAACCCTGTTGGAGCCGGTATTCCAGGGCAATGCCCAAGGTGAGGCGCCGCGTTTTCGCGGGGTGTATTTCACCGCCAACCAGCCTGCCGAAGACGCGCTCGACGGGTTTGACGCCGATGACAGCGACTTGCAGCAGAGCGCCTTCGCCCGGCAGTTGTGGCAGCGGCGGGTGGTGGCCGAACGAGGCCTGGCCCAAGTGGTGCCGCGTCTTTTGCGCCTGCGCCAGCGTTGGCAGCGTCTGACCGGGGGGATCGCACTGGTGGTCGGGGTGATCTGGATTGCCGGGATGCTCTGGGTCTGGCGGGACTCGGTCAATGACGCCCATGAACTGTCGCGCCTGTTGCAAGGCGCACAGAAGAACTACATGGCGGTCACTGATGAGTCCCATCGTCTGGAAGCGACCCGACGCAACGTTCAGGGCTTTTGGCGAGTCCTGGAGAAAGCCCCGCGCTGGAGCTACACATCGCTGGTCTTTCCCACTTCCTGGTTTTCGTCCCTGGACGTGCAACTGGAGAATGAATTGCGCAGCACCGCCCAAAGCCAATGGTTGCAACCGTTGCACGACTTGTTGATCGCGGATCTGGCGCAGCTCAAGGCCATTCGCAACACCGAACGTCGTGGCAATGTCGAAAGTGAAGACCCGGCCCAGTGGCAAAACTACGTCAAGGCCAAGGATCTTGTAGAACGGGCGGTACGCCTTGAGCAACAGAACCAGTGGTTCAATCAGGCTCTGAACAACCCGAAGGGGCCCCTCGAAGACGTGGTGACGCTGAGCAACAACGCGTTGTCCCTGAACCTCAATCTTGGCACCTTGCGCCGCGCCGGTTTCTACAACCGGGTGCTGCTGGATGCCAATGGCGACAGCTTGAAACCGCTGGACCTGACGCCAGAGCGCCCGGCAATCAAGGAGAACTTTTCCGGGCTGATGGAGCATTGGCTCGACCAGTACTTCCTGGCCGACAACTTTGTGCGCCAGGCCGGTTATCTCAAGTTGCACTTGGAGCAGCTCGAGGCCGGCAGTGGTAACTCCCTGACCGAACTTGAAGATCTGCGGGCGCTGATCGACGACCTGCAAGGGTTGGTCGGCCTGACCAACTCGGCCTGGAGTCGCGGCAAGGGCCAGGACCTGGTGCCCGGTTATCGCGAGATGATGGACAAGGTGCGCCAGAGCGCTTTGCTCGGCCCGCAGGTCGAGCAGCAACTGGATCAGCAAGCGTCGAAGTTGCAGCAGAGTTTCCGTGATCAGTGGATTGCCCAGGCCGGTTCCAGGGGCAACTTGCTGGTGCAACAAGGCAGCGGGCAGTTGGTGTTGCAGGAGCATGTCAGCCAGTTGAACACCGCTGTGCAAGCGCTGTTCAAGCGAGACTTCGTCGCCATTGCCATGCGTGCGGATGAGTCCGGTGACATGCAGGGGCAGAACGCCGACGGCGATGACCTCAACAGCGCGCTGAACTACTTCGCCAGCTACAAGAGTTACGCCGCCGAAGAACTGCCGCGCATTCCGCCGGCGTATCGCGGTGCCTTGCTCGAAGCCGCTGAAGGCGCGGCAGCCAAGGCTATGTGGTTGAGCCTCAAGGAGCACGATGATCAATCGCACGGCTACGGGACATTCGACGTGCAAGCGCCGCAAGCGGTGGCCTTGCAGAAAGCCTTTATCGAGTTACGCCGCAGCGACCTGGCGACGCGTCTGCAAAGTGCCTTGAACCGGCGTGCCATGGCTCAGGTCGTCGGCGGTCTTGATGAAATCACCGCGCAGCCGCTGTTCAGCGGGCGCACCGAAATCAGTCAGTGGGACGGTTCGAAAAACCTTGGCCTGCAACTGTATGGCGCCAGTGATGTGCAGGATTTGAAGCTGAGCCTCAAGCAGCAATTCAACACCATGCTCGGCATCACCGAGCGCCGGACCTCCGCGCTGGAATGGCTGAAAACCCAGCAGCAGACGCTGTCGGCGCTGGATTATGAGCGGGTGACGCAATTCAGCGCCCTCAATGACGAACTGCTCAAGTACAAGGATTCGAACCCCGCCAGTTCGCCGGCCCAGATCGAGCAGTTGGTGAGTCGCGACTTTATCGAAATGGATGCGACGTCCTGCGGGCAGATCCTGCAAACCGCCAGCCTGTCCGGCGGGCGCGGGACGTTGGCGTTGCGTGCACTGGAATTACAGCAATCGGCCATGCAGCGTTGCCAGTTCCTGCAACAGCAACAAGCTTCGGCGGCGTGGAACGACCTGGCCAACTACTTCAATCAATACTTGTCCGAGCGCTTTCCGTTTGCCAATGGTGTGCAGGCGACCGACGCCGACCCGGCGCGGGTCCAGCACTTTCTGGAGTTGATCGACAAGCGCCTGCCGGTGGCCCAGGCAGGGTTGGTGCTCAGCCAGACCCCGGAACGGCTGGCCGCTGAAGATTTTCTCAACCGTTTGACGCAGGCCAGCACCTGGCTGGGCCCACTGTTTGTGCGGGACAAGAGCGGCATCCTCGGGGTTGAGATGGACGTGCGCTGGCGCACCGATCGCGAGGAGGAGCGCGGCGCCGATCAAGTGATCGCCTGGAGCCTGAATGCCGGCAACCAACAAATCAACTACCCCGGCGACGCTCAACCGAACTTGCGCTGGATGGTCGGCCAACCGGTGCGGCTGACCTTGCGTTGGGCCCGAAACGGCTCGCAGCGGCCGGCCAACGATCCGCTGCAGCCGAGCCTGATGGTGCGCGATCTGGAAGCCGGTTGGGAGTATGGCGGGCCTTGGTCGTTGCTGCGCCTGATGCGTTCGCACCAGTCAGTGCAGCGCCAGCCGAGCATGGATTACACGGATTTTCCGCTGATGTTGCGCCTGCCGGTGACGGCGTCGTCCAGCACGGCTGAGCAAACCCTGATGTATGTGCGCCTGTCGTTGATGAGCCAGGGTTCCAAGCTGCCGTTATCCATTCAACCGCTGCCCACCCGGGCCCCGCGTTCGCCGTTTATGCAGACCCGGGCGACCGCATCCGCCACCGCCATGAATCAGGAGGAGGGCTTGTGAATATGCCTTCAACAGCGTTGCCGGAACTGATTGACCGCTTGCTGGCACCGATCAGCGACGAAGCGCCCTGTGGCCTGGATTTGCGTTATGAACGTGAATTCGATCAGGCGCGGGAGCTGCGCCGGGAGGACGATACGAGCCTGCCGACCGGGGTCTGGCAGTCGTCGATCAAACGCGCCCAGTGGCCGGAACTGGAGAAACTGACCACCAGCCTGCTGCTGGAACGCAGCAAAGACCTGATGCTCAGTGCCTGGCTGGGCGAGGCCTGGTTGCATCAGGATGGTTTGGAGGGGTTGCCGGGCAGTCTCGCGCTGGTCGCCGGGTTGTGTGAGCGCTATCCCGAGCACCTTCACCCGCAGGCGGAGGATGGTGACCAATCGTGGCGGGTGATCCCGCTCGAATGGCTGGCCCGACGCTACACCGAAGTGCTGCTGACCCGGGTGCCGTTGCTCGATCCGCGTAACGGCGAGTTCGATGGTGTGTGCCTGGATGCCTGGCGGCGGTTGCAAGTGCAGCAGGTGTTGGCCAATGACAGCAAAGGCGCGAAAACCTCGGCAGAAACCGCGCGCAGTGAGCAGAAAAAACTCACCGAGCAGATCCGCGCCACGCCGTTGTCCTTCTGGTTGCGCAGCCAGGGCAGTTTGCTGTTGAGCATTCAGCATCTGCAACGGCTGGAAGCCTGGAGCGACCTTTATCTCGGCGCCCAGGCCCCGGGTTTCAAAGCCTTGCAGGATGTCATCGAGGCGTTATTGACGCTGGTTCAGGAGTTCATCGCCATGCACCCACGACACTCCACCGAGGCTCCTGTCGAAACAACGCCCGAAGTGGCATCAAGTCCTGCGGATGTGGCCGCGGCGCCACAGGTTTTTCGCGAGCCGGCGAGTCGCGAAGAGGCGTATCGGCAATTGTTATTGATCGCCGAATACCTGGCCCGCACCGAACCCCACAGCCCCGTGCCGTACTTGATCCGGCGAGGCGTGGAGTGGGGCAACAAACCCCTGAGCGAATTGTTGGGTGAATTGATCTCGGCTGATGCTGAGTCCCGGCGACTCTGGACATTACTCGGCGTCCTTTAGCTTTTGTGGGAGCGAGCCTGCTCACGATAGCGGCCTAGCAGTCAACATTGGTGTTGAATGTGATGACCTCATCGCGAGCAGGCTCACTCCCACAATGGATTATGGTCGTCCACAAATACTCGGCTCACCACATAACAACTGTGGGAGCGGGTTTGCTCGCGAAAGCGGTTTTACAGTCAACATCGGTGTTGAATGTGATGGCCTCTTCGCGAGCAAGCCCGCTCCCACAATGGGTTATGTGTGTGGTCGGGAAACCGAGTGTCAGACAGTCCGGGTCACTACGGGTGTCGGCAGGGCTATCGGTGTCAGCACCGGCCTGCCGGCAAAGAACGCCACCAGGTTTTTACCCACCAATTCCACGGTGCCTTGGGTTGCTTCCGGCGATAGCCCGGCGACATGCGGCGTCAGGACCACGTTAGTCAAGGCCTTGAGGGCATCGGGTACCTTGGGCTCGTGGTCGTAAACGTCGAGTGCAGCGCCGCCGATCCTGCGTTGTTCCAGTGCATTGATCAGGTCTGCCGTGACCACGACGCTGGCCCGGGCAATGTTGACCAGGAAACCTTTCGGCCCCAGCGCGTCCAGCACCTGTCGATTGATCAGGTGTTGGGTGCCGAGCCCGCCGGGGGTGGCGACGACCAGGAAGTCCGACGCCCGCGCCAGTTCTGTCGGCGTCGAGCAGTAGCTGTAGGGCACGTCGCTGCGGTGCTGGCGGTTGTGGTAACTCACGCTCATGTCGAAACCATTGGCGGCACGCTTGGCGATGGCCATGCCGACCGCGCCGAGCCCGAGAATGCCCAGGCGTTTATCGGCAAGGGACGGGCGCATGATTTTCGGCCATTCGCCACGGCGCACGGCGGCATCGGCTCGGGGAATATCGCGCACCAGCGACAACAGCAACGCCATGGCGTGGTCAGCCACCGAAGAGGCGTTGACCCCGGCACCGTTGGTGACGGTGAGGCCACGGTCGCTGGCGGCTTGCAGGTCGACGTGTTCGTAACCGGCGCCGATCACGCAGATGATTTTCAGGGCGGGCAGGGCGGCGATTTCTTCGGCGTACAGACCCAACGGGCCACGCGTCAGCACGGCATCGATACGGGCGCCGTGAGTGGTGATGGCTTGGGCGCGCTCGGCAGGCGTCGGCGCCAGGATCAGGTGAAAGCCCTGATGCTCGAGAATCGGCAGGTAGTCATTGATGGTTTCAACCAATACCAGAACGGTTGCGGTCATGCTGGGCTCCTGTGGGCATCGGAATGTCGGGGGCTCGAATATGGGTGCAGATTGCTGATTCCAGAGCGGTTTGGCAATCACCAGGGATCGCCGAAAAGGATCAAAAGATCGCAGCCTTCGGCAGTTCCTGCACGATTGCGGTTGTCGACAACGTGTCGACGAATGCGATCAGTGTAGGAGCTGGCGAAGCCTGCGATCTTTTCAATCAATCAAAATTCAACTTCCGCCGTGTCAACGACCTTGGCGAACGCACCTTTCAAGGTCGCGTTATGGTGCTCGATGATTGCCCGGGCCGGCAGCGCAGGCGTGTCCATGCAAGTATGGGCATCGGCCACCAGCACCGGATTGAACCCCAGATCAGCTGCCGCTCGGCAGGTGCTGTCGATGCAGTACTGGGTTTTCATGCCGACGATGAACAGCTCGTCGATTCCGCCAGCCCGCAACTGCTGCGCAAGCGATGTGGCGAAAAAGGCATTGGGTTTGCCCTTGTCGAACAAGATATCAGTGCTGGCATTCAGCTCCAGATCGGGCAGCAACTGCCAAAAAGGACTGCCAGCCTCGATCGGTGAACCTTGAGGGCCGGTGTGGCGCACGGCATAGATCGGCACCTTGCGCGCCCTGGCCTGGCGAATGAGCTGCTGGATGTTGGCCAGTAAGCGCTCGCCGTCGTGGGGCTTGTCCGGGCCGTTGAACAGCCCGACCTGCATATCAATGATCAAAAGTGCCGATGACATAGGTGTTTCTCCGTGAAGTGCCGAACGGACGGGAGAAACAACAAGGCCCCGTCCATTGCTGGCGGGGCCTTGGGTTTACTGCGCTGGGATTATCTCAGCCAGCCACCCCACGACCCGCCGGAAGCGGTCGTGGTGGTACGGGTGAGGTTCAGCGCAGAAAGGTTCATGAGGCCGATCATGCGGTGGGCGCTTCTGGCTTGTCAACGGCATCGTCGGCGGTCAAAAACGTGCGCGCCGCCTCGAGGATTTCATCGGACAAGGGCTCCCCACGGGTCGCTCGGGCCAGAGTCAGAGCGCCTACCATCAGTGAATACTCGACCAACGCCTGTCGTCGATCACGTTCGGCATCGCCAGAGTTGAGCAGCGAACCATAAGACTCCAGCAGTTTGTTGAGGCCTTCCATGAAGGTCTGGCGCAAGCCGCTATCGGCCGCTTCGTGGCACATGTCCCCGGCAAAGGCGACCACCGGGCAGCTGTCGCCGGGATTGTCGCGGCTGGCGGCCGACAGGTACGGATCGACCAAGGCGTGGCGGGCGGCGTTTTTGTCATCATGCTCGGCGATCCTGGCTTTCCAGCGCTCTGCCGATTGCTCGAACGCCCGACCACCGGCCTCACGGGCCAAGGCTTCCTTGGACTCGAAGTGTCCGTAAAAGCCGCCGTGGGTCAGCCCGGCCGCGCCCATCACGTCGACGACGCTGATGCCGTGGAGGCCGTGTTCACGAAACAGCCGCGTGGCCGCCTCGACGATGATTTCGCGGTTGAGGTCGGCTTGTTTGCGGGAGACTCGGGGCATCAGCGGCTCACAGGTTTGAGTGGACAGGAATCAACTGGCGTACTGGGCAATCCCGTTTCCAAACGACCAGTTCTCTTTCTTCACTTCCACCAGATTAATGAAAACATCTTCCAGGCGCACCGCCAGTTCACTGTTCAGGCTCTCGGCAATGGTCTTGTAGAGCAGTTTTTTCTGCTCCAGGGTCCGGCCTTCATTCATCGTGATCTGGATCACCACCAGGTTGTCGGTGCGCTGGATGCCCAGGTATTGGGTGTCGAAGATGAAATGCTGCTCATCGTGCTCTGCCAGGATCTGGAAATTATCGTGTTCCGGCACGCCGATCGCGCTGCGCATGGCGGCGTAAATCAACTGACCCACGCGTTTGGCGAAGGTCGGGTCCTGATGCTTTTTGATGTCAACGCGAACCAGTGGCATGGGATGACTCCAGACAGAATGTGGGTCAGTTCAAAATACATGATGGCTAACCTTTATCAAGCATGCATTTTGTCCGGCAGACGAACTGCACAATCCCGACAACAACGAAGATCCCAGTGGGAGCGAGCCTGCTCGCGATAGCGGAGTATCAGCCGACATCAATGTTGAAAGTGAAATAGCCATCGCGAGCAGGCTCACTCCCACAGGGGCCTGCAGCGCACTTGGCATCTGATCCGCATAACCATTCCTCAGCTAAGTCTTTGCTTCTGCTCATTTATCCCGGAGAATCGCGCCCCTGTTTCGGCCAGGGCGCTGCCTGTCGGGTTTTTCCGACTCGTCCTGACCGGGTAGCAACTGACCGGAATGTGGAGATCCCACCGGATGAATGATCAGGCCAATAGCGTCGACGAACGCTATGTAGCGGCGGCACCAGCGACCCTTGAGAGCTGGAATCGCCATGACACCACCTGGATGCTGGGCCTGTTTGGCACGGCGATCGGGGCCGGTACGTTGTTTTTGCCGATCAACGCGGGCCTGGGCGGTTTCTGGCCGTTGATGGTCTTGGCGGTGCTGGCGTTCCCCATGACGTTTTACGCACACCGTGGCCTGACCCGCTTTGTGTTGTCCGGCCGCGAAGGCGCGGACATCACTGAAGTGGTGGAAGAACACTTCGGCATCAAGGCTGGTGCGCTGATCACTTTGCTGTACTTCTTCGCGATCTTCCCGATCCTGTTGATCTACAGTGTGGCGCTGACCAACACCGTGGGCAGCTTCCTCGAGCATCAACTGCACATCATGCCGCCGCCACGGGCGATTCTGTCGTTTGTGCTGATCCTCGGCCTGCTGGCGGTGGTGCGTTGTGGCGAGCAGGTGATCGTCAAGGCCATGAGCCTGATGGTGTATCCGTTTATCGTCGCGCTGCTGTTTTTGGCGGTGTTCCTGATTCCGCACTGGAACGGCGGCATCCTCAGCACCGCGTCCACGCTGCCTGCACCGTCTGCGCTGCTGCACACCTTGTGGCTGGCGATTCCGGTGATGGTGTTCTCGTTCAACCACTCGCCGATCATCTCGGCGTTCGCCGTGGACCAGAAGCGTCGTTACGGTGAACACGCAGAAGAGCGCAGCTCGCAGATCCTGTCCCGCGCCCACGCCTTGATGGTGGTGATGGTGCTGTTCTTCGTCTTCAGTTGCGTGCTGACCTTGTCCCCGGCGCAACTGGCCGAAGCCAAGGCGCAGAACCTGTCGATCCTGTCGTACCTGGCCAACCACTTCAGCAACCCGACCATCGCCTTCGCGGCGCCGTTGATTGCTTTCGTGGCGATTTCCAAGTCGTTCCTGGGGCACTACATCGGCGCCAGCGAAGGTCTTAAAGGCTTGATCGTCAAAAGCGGCAAGCGTCCTTCGCCTAAAGCCCTGGACCGCATGACCGCCGTGTTCATGCTGGTGGTGTGCTGGATCGTCGCGACCCTGAACCCGAGCATCCTCGGCATGATCGAAACACTCGGTGGCCCGATCATCGCGTCGATCCTGTTCCTGATGCCGATGTATGCGATCCGCAAAGTGCCGGCGATGGCGCGTTATCGCGGTCAGGCGTCCAATGTCTTCGTGACGGCGGTGGGCCTGGTGGCGATTTCGGCGTTGATCTATTCGTTGACGGCTTAAGATCAAAAGATCGCAGGCTGCGATCTTTTGATTCTGAAGGCATAAAAAACGCCGCTCCTTGCAAAGGGAGCGGCGTTTTTTATGGCCTGCGCTCAGCACCTGACTCAGAGCACACATCCAACCGGATAAACGGCTACGCTAGAGCCTGAATTTACGCGTCGTAGAGCGTGTGGATCTTTCTCTGGAGACGCTGCATGGCTCGTGCTCAAGGCGCATCGGTGCAACCCCGTACCGACACCCCTAACCGTTGGCAGGATCTGTTGGCCGGGCTGTCGATTGCCGGTTTGCTGTTGCCGGAGGCGGTGGCCTATTCGAGCATCGCCGCCGTGCCGCCCCAAGCCGGGGTGATTGCGTTGTTTGCCGGTTTGCTGTGCTACGCGCTGCTGGGCACCAGCCGGTTTGCGATTGTCTCGGCGACCTCGTCTTCGGCGGCGGTACTGGCCGCCGCCACTGCAACCCTGGCCAGCGCTGATCCGGCCTTGCGCATGACCCTGGCGATCGGCCTGGTGCTGATAACGGGCGGGCTCTTCCTGCTGGCCGGGCTGCTGAAGCTGGGCAGCGTGACCTCGTTTATCGCCAAACCGGTGCTGCGCGGCTTTGCGTTTGGCCTGGCGGTGACCATCATCCTCAAGCAGGTCGCGAGCATCGTTGACGTGCACTTGAGCAACAGCAACTTGATCCGATTCGTCCCACAGCTGCTGGAACAGTGGCCGCAGTGGAATCGGGTCGGCTTATTGGTCGCAGCCGTGGCACTGCTGGTGTTGTGGGTGTGCGCGCGGTTCCGGCGAGTGCCGGGCGGTTTGCTGGTGGTGGCGCTGGGAATTGCGGCTAGCCAATGGCTGAACCTGCCGGCCTACGGGGTGAAGCTGATCGGCGTGATCGACCTGAGCCTGGAAGTGCCGCGTCTGCCGGTGTTGCCGTTTGCAGATTGGCTGCGCCTGGGGGAATTGGCGTTTGCGATGGTGATGATTCTGTACGCCGAATCCTATGGCTCGATCAGCTCGTTTGCGCTCAAGCATGGCGACCGGGTGTCGTCGAACCGCGACCTGCTGGCCCTCGGTGCGGCGAATCTGTTGTCCGGCCTGTTCCATGGCATGCCGGCGGGCGCTGGTTACTCGGCGACGTCGGCCAATGAGGCGGCGGGTGCCAGTTCACGTCTGTCCGGCGTGGTCGCAGCGGTGGTGGTGTTGCTGATCGTCTTGACGGTGCTGCCCTACATTGCCCTGACCCCCGAGCCGATTTTGGCTGCCATTGTCATTCATGCCTTGGCGCGCGGCTTGAGCCTGCAGCCATTGGGCCGCTATTTCATCTGGCGCCGCGATCGGGTGCTGGTGATCTGCGCGGTAGCGGCGGTGTTGGTGCTGGGCGTGCTGGACGGCTTGCTGGTGGCGGTGGCGATCAGTGTGGTGCTGATGCTCAAACAGATGTCGTCGGCGGATATTCAAGTGCTGGGGCAAATGGGCAGTGGTCACGATTACGTCGATGTGCAACGCCATCCTGACGCTCAGGAGATACCCGGCGTGCTGATCGTGCGGCCCAGCGAGGCACTGTTTTTCGCCAACGTGGAGCGTATTTTGGGCGGTGCGCTGCGGCTGGCGCGGCATGCGTCGCCGCCGGTGCATACGATTATTCTCAGTCTGGAAGAATCGCCGGACCTGGATGGCACCAGTATCGAAGTGCTGGAAGGGTTCTTTTTGCAGGTGCGGGCGCTGGATAAATTGTTGATCCTGGCGCGGCTCAAGCATGAGGCGCAGGCCGTGCTCTCGATGTTGCCGGCGCAAGAGTTGGAACAGGTCATTCTCAGCGGCCTGAGTGTTGACGGTGCGGTGCAACAAGCCCTCAAGTCAAACCCATAACCCTGTGGGAGCGGGCTTGCTCGCGAATGCGGTGTGTCAGTCAAAATAAATGCTGAATGACACACCGCATTCGCGAGCAAGCCCGCTCCCACAGGGTTAGTGCAAACCCTACAGGCATAAAAAAACGCCGCTCATCTCGCGATGGGCGGCGTTTTCTATTGCGTTGCAGCGTTAGGCTTGAACGACCGGAATGTTGGCGTTCGCAGCAGCTTCACGGAACTCGGCGATCTGGTCGAAGGACAGGTAGCGGTAAACATCAGCCGCCATGCTGTCGATCTTGCCAGCGTATTCCATGTACTCCTCGACGGTCGGCAGGCGACCCAGGATGGAAGCAACAGACGCCAGCTCAGCCGAAGCCAGGTAGACGTTCGCGCCGTCACCCAGACGGTTCGGGAAGTTACGGGTCGAGGTCGACACAACAGTCGAGTTCGGCTCTACACGTGCCTGGTTACCCATGCACAGCGAGCAACCCGGCATTTCCATGCGTGCGCCGGCCTTGCCGTAGATGCCGTAGTAGCCTTCTTCGGTCAACTGGTGAGCGTCCATTTTGGTCGGCGGCGACAGCCACAGACGAGTTGGCAACTGACCCTTGACCTGATCCAGCAACTTGCCGGCAGCGCGGAAGTGACCGATGTTGGTCATGCACGAACCGATGAACACTTCGTCGATCTTCTCGCCAGCAACGCTGGACAGCAGACGGGCGTCGTCCGGATCGTTTGGCGCGCAGAGCACAGGCTCTTTGATGTCGGCCAGGTCGATTTCGATGATTTCAGCGTATTCGGCGTCAGCATCGGCAACCATCAGCTCAGGGTTGGCAACCCAGGCTTCCATCGCTTGAGCGCGACGTTCCAGAGTACGCGCATCGCCGTAGCCTTCGCCGATCATCCAGCGCAGCAGGGTGATGTTGGAGTTCAGGTACTCGGTGATGGAGTCTTTCGACAGCTTGATGGTGCAACCGGCAGCCGAACGTTCAGCCGAGGCGTCGGACAGCTCGAAAGCTTGCTCGATGCTCAGGTTGTCCAGGCCTTCGATTTCCAGGATGCGGCCGGAGAAAGCGTTCTTCTTGCCTTTCTTCTCGACGGTCAGCAGGCCAGCCTGAATCGCGAAGTAAGGAATGGCGTGAACCAGGTCGCGCAGGGTAACGCCCGGTTGCATTTTGCCTTTGAAGCGCACCAGGATCGATTCCGGCATGTCCAGCGGCATAACGCCGGTGGCCGCGGCAAACGCAACCAGGCCGGAACCGGCCGGGAACGAAATGCCCATCGGGAAACGGGTGTGGGAGTCACCACCGGTACCGACGGTGTCCGGCAGCAGCATGCGGTTCAGCCAGCTGTGGATGATGCCGTCGCCCGGACGCAGGGAAACGCCGCCGCGGGTCATGATGAAGTCTGGCAGGGTGTGGTGGGTGGTCACGTCGATCGGCTTAGGGTAAGCCGCGGTATGGCAGAAGGACTGCATTACCAGATCGGTCGAGAAGCCCAGGCACGCCAGGTCTTTCAGTTCGTCACGGGTCATAGGACCGGTGGTGTCCTGAGAACCGACGGTGGTCATTTTCGGTTCGCAGTAGGTGCCAGGACGAACGCCTTTGCCTTCTGGCAGACCGCAAGCCTTGCCGACCATTTTCTGTGCCAGGGTGAAACCCTTGCCGGTGTCGACAGGTGCTTCAGGCAGTTTGAACAGATCGGTAGGGCCCAGGCCCAGCTCGGCGCGCGCCTTGTCGGTCAGACCGCGACCGATGATCAGCGGAATACGGCCGCCAGCACGAACTTCGTCCAACAGAACCGGGGTCTTCATTTCGAAGGTGGTCAGGACTTCGTCGGTGCCGTGTTTGCAGACTTTGCCAGCATGCGGGTACAGGTCGATCACGTCGCCCATGTGCATGTTGGAAACGTCGAACTCGATTGGCAGTGCGCCAGCATCTTCCATGGTGTTGTAGAAGATTGGAGCGATCTTGCTGCCGAAGCAGAAACCGCCAGCACGTTTGTTCGGCACGTGCGGAACGTCGTCACCGAAGAACCACAGTACCGAGTTGGTAGCCGATTTACGCGACGAACCAGTACCGACCACGTCACCGACGTAGGCGATAGGGAAGCCTTGACCGCGCATTTCTTCGATCTGCTTCATCGGGCCGGTCACGCCTTGGACGTCAGGCACGATGCCTTCACGGGCCATTTTCAGCATGGCCAGGGCGTGCAGCGGGATGTCCGGGCGGGACCAGGCATCCGGGGCAGGGGACAGGTCGTCGGTGTTGGTTTCGCCGGTGACCTTGAACACGCGCAGGCTGATCTTGTCGGCCAGGGTCGGACGGTTCTGGAACCACTCGCCGTCAGCCCAGGATTGCAGCACGCCTTTGGCGTGAACGTTACCGTTCTTGGCTTTTTCAGCGACGTCGTGGAACGCATCGAACATCAGCAGGGTGTGCTTGAGTTGAGCGGCAGCGACTGGGGCCAGTTCGGCGCTGTCGAGCAGGTCAACCAGGGTCACGATGTTGTAGCCGCCCTGCATGGTGCCGAGCAATTCAACAGCGCGTTTCTTGTCGATCAGAGGGGAGGTTGCTTCGCCTTTGGCCAGGGCAGACAGGAAGCCAGCCTTTACATAGGCTGCTTCGTCCACGCCAGGTGGAATGCGATTGGTGATCAGGTCAACGAGGAAAGCTTCTTCGCCAGCCGGGGGATTCTTCAGCAGCTCGACCAGGCCTGCAGTTTGTTCGGCGTTAAGCGGCTGGGGAACGATACCCAGTGCTGCACGCTCTTCGATATGTTTGCGGTAGGCTTCAAGCACAGTTATTACCCTCATCAGTGGTCCCAAATGGGTGTCCGGGACGCTCATCCCGAAATGGCCGTACTCATGCGCTGCGTGGCGTTGTGGGCCACTTAGCCAGAATTACCGGCAATTCCTTACAGAAGCTGCTTTCAAAGTTTTACGCCTGCAGAACGGGGAGCTGATGAGGGTTGGCGTAGAGCTTTTCCCCGCTGGAAAAACCCTTCGCCAACACCGCTCTGTAGGAACGACTGTGCTCGTGACGCTTTGAAAACAGCTTCTAACGGACATTGGCGCCTTAAAAGGCTGGCTGATTCTACGGCAAAAAAAAATTAAAGGTAAGTCAGGGGCTATTGGACTTTGGTGGCGTGCCGCGTTGCCGAGTCAACGTGCGCGAGGCAAGGCGCGGGCATCCGTCGCGGCCGTCATCAAAGTCCAATAGACCCTGAGGCCCTCAAGATTGAGGGGTGATCAATGTTGGACAAAGGGCTAACATGCGGACCTGTTCTGCTTTCCCGTGTTTTGCCTACCTATGCCCAATCAGACCATCAAGACCCCCTGCGTCGGCCTCTGCTCCACCGTTTACGGTGACCTGGTGTGCCGTGGCTGCAAGCGTTTCCACCACGAAGTGATCAACTGGAACGGTTACAACGAGGAAGAAAAGCGCGCGGTGTGGCTGCGTCTTGAGCAATTACTGTCCCAAGTGATGGCCAGCAAGCTGGAAGTGTTCGACCCGCAGCGCCTGCGCTTGCAGCTTGAACAACGGAAAATCCGCTTTGTACCCCATCAGTCGGAATATTGCTGGGCCTATCAGTTGATCGCTCGCGGGGCGCGGGTCATTAACAACCTGGAGGCTTACGGGATGGTGCTGATGCCGGAGTTTCGCGACTGGAACCTGCCGGAATTGCGTGATGCCATTGATCGGGAATTTTTTTTGCTGTCTGAGGCGCATTACCAGCGCTACATCGCACCGGGGTTCCTCAAGGACGCCTTCGGCGGGTAAGCACTAAGACTGTGGCGAGGGAGCTTGCTCCCGTTGGGTCGCGAAGCGGCCCCTGCATTCTTCCAGGAATACCGCACCAGCAGATTTTGCGACTGCTGCGCAGCCGAACGGGAGCAAGCTCCCTCGCCACAAAGGCTAGGCAAACCTCAATGCTGGGCCACAACCTCTTCCAGATGATCCATGATCTCATCCGGCTTGAGCACCAGCACATCGCTCTCCACCGCATCCAGTACCACTTCCGCCGTATTGCCGATCAACGCCCCGGACAACCCGGTCCGCGCCACGGTGCCAATCACTGTCACCG
This sequence comes from Pseudomonas sp. ASL4, assembly GCF_056680395.1. NCBI lineage: Bacteria > Pseudomonadati > Pseudomonadota > Gammaproteobacteria > Pseudomonadales > Pseudomonadaceae > Pseudomonas > Pseudomonas sp. ASL4. The sequence goes on from NZ_CM155280.1 coordinate 3,819,420, forward strand.
CCGCTTGCAGCTTGTGAACCATATGCGGAATCAGCACATCTGCCGGGCCTTCCTCGATGTGCAGGTGTTCGTCGTCGATGTCGAATTCGGACTGGAACGCCTTGCACTGCTCGCGATACTTGGCCTCGATGGTTTCCCTGAGCTGGAACACCGGGTCGGCCGATGACAGCATCGGCGACGGATGGGCACTGATCACGTGCAGTTGGGCCTTGGCCAGGCTGGCGATGTCGTAGCCGTGGTCGACGATGCAGGCATGCAGCGTGCGGTGTTCGCCGTCGGTATTGCCGACGTCGATGGCCGCCAGAATGACCCCGCCGGTCCAGGGTTTCGAGGTTTTGACCAGCAGCACCGGCGTCGGGCAGTAACGCAGCAGTTTCCAGTCCGCCGGGGTCAGCAGGGCCTTTTTCAGCGGGCTGTCGGGGAAATGCTGCTTGATCACCAACCCGCAGCCCTCGGCTTGCTGCACATCGACGATGGTTTCGTGCAGGCTCTCGTTCCAGGCCTGTTCGGTGGTGACGCTGTAGCCGTCGTCGATCAGGGCGGCCTTGAGCACGCCCAACATGCCGCTGTGGTCGTGCTTGGGGTCGCAAACCAGCAAGTGCAGGTGGGCCTGGGTCACGCCCGCGATCAGTTTGGCGCGCTTGAGCGCCAGGCTTTCCGAGTGTTCGGGTTCGATGACCACCAGGATGCTGCGAATGGCTTGCATGAGCGGGATCTCCAAGAAGTAAAAAACACTGCGTTGGACAACTATAGTTGCTGCCCGGCAACCCGGGACTTGATGCATATCAATGGCGGCGACTGGTGGTCTGCCGACAGGCCGGTATAATCGGCGCCCTTCGTTTTGAACCTTTTATCCGTGAGCCCCATGATCCTTCCCGAAATTCACGAGTTCCTCGGCTGCCGCACCCCTGACGGCTGGGTCCAGGCCGCGCTGGCCGATCAGGAAACCTTGCTGATCGACCACAAGAACTGCGAATTCAAGGCCGCCAGCACGGCGTTGAGCCTGATCGCCAAGTACCACTCGCATGTCGATCTGATCAACCTGATGTCGCGTCTGGCCAGGGAAGAGCTGGTGCACCACGAACAGGTCATGCGCCTGATGAAAAAGCGCAAGATCGAGCTGCGCCAACTCTCCGCCGGGCGTTACGCCTCGGGCCTGCGCAAAGTGGTGCGCAGCCACGAGCCGGTGAAACTGGTGGATACCCTGGTGGTTGGCGCGTTCATTGAAGCCCGCAGCTGCGAGCGTTTCGAGGCGCTGGTACCGCACCTGGATGAAGAATTGGGCAAGTTCTACTTCGGCCTGCTGAAAAGCGAGGCCCGGCATTTTCAGGGTTATCTGAAACTGGCCTATCAGTACGGCGACGCCAAGGACATCGCTCAGGTGATCGACCGGGTTCGTGCCGCCGAGCAGGAGTTGATCGAGTCGCCGGACGTGGAATTCCGCTTCCACAGCGGCATCCCAACCGCCGCGTAACCGTTGTCGGATCGCCGCACCGATCGCTCCTACAAAAAACGTCAGCCGCAGGCTGTGATGTTTTGATTCAATATTGTTAAAAACTCTTAAGAGTATGAAAGATCTCTGAAAACCGGCCCCCATGGCCGGTTTTTGCTGCCTGCCATAACCGTCCCGCCACCGATTGCCGCCATAATGCCGCCTACTTCAAACAAGGGTTGGCAGACGGTCGTTATGGATAACCTGGGTTTTGGCAAAGTATTGCTGGTGGAAGACGACGAAAAGCTTGCCGGGCTGATCGCACATTTCCTGTCCCAACATGGCTTCGAGGTCCGGGCGGTGCACCGTGGCGACCTGGCGTTGGCCGCATTTCTTGAATTCAAACCGAAAGTCGTCGTGCTCGACCTGATGTTGCCGGGTCAGAGCGGCCTGCATGTGTGCCGGGAGATTCGCAGCGTGTCGGACACGCCGATCGTCATCCTCACCGCCAAGGAGGACGACCTCGACCACATTCTGGGCCTGGAATCCGGCGCCGATGACTACGTGATCAAACCGATCAAACCGCCGGTGCTGCTGGCCCGTTTGCGCGCCTTGCAACGTCGGCAGGCGCCGGACACCGGCGTCTGCAGTGCCCTCGAATTCGGCAACCTGAGCATCGACCGCAGTTGCCGCGAAGTGCGCCTGGCGGGTGAGGGTATCGAGTTGACCACCATGGAATTCGAACTGCTGTGGTTGCTCGCCAGCGCCGCCGGCAAGATTCTGTCCCGCGATGACATCCTCAACCGCATGCGCGGCATCGCCTTCGACGGCCTCAACCGCAGCGTCGACGTCTACATCAGCAAACTGCGGGCCAAGCTCAAGGACAATCCTCGCGAACCGGTGTGCATCAAGACCATCTGGGGCAAGGGCTACCTGTTCAATCCGTTCGCGTGGGAGCTGTAAATGCTGCGGTTATTTCTGGGGTTGTACCTGGTGCTGGCGGTTGGACTGGTGGCGGCCTTGCAGACTGTCGAGCACACCTTCAATGCGCTGCTCGACAATCAGATGCAGGCGTATAACCGCGAGGCCGTGCGCGGTCAGGCGTACTCGTTGGTCGAGCAACTGCGCGGTCTGGAAGGTCAGGGCCGGGAACAACAGCTGGACTCGTTGCGCCCGCATTATGGTTTGGGATTGACGCTGGTCGATGCCGGACAACTGGCCCTGGATGATCAGGAAAAAGCCTTGTTGGCCGAAGGCCTGCTGGTGATTCGGGAGAAGTACACGCAGTTCATTTCGTCCATCGATGGCGGCCCTCAACTGCTGAGCATCAAGTTGCCGGCCGAGCCAAGCCTGATGCCGTTTTACATTTCGGCGGCCTACCTGATGCTGGCGGTGCTGATTGGTATAGTGCTGTTCTTTTGGGTGCGGCCGCACTGGCGGGATCTGGAAAAACTACGCCTGGCTGCCGAGCGGTTTGGCGATAACGATTTGTCGTCGCGAATCCAGTTGTCCAAACGCTCGAACATCCGCGACCTGTCCGAACACTTCAACCTGATGGCCGCGCGTATCGAAGGCTTGATCGCCAACCAGCGCGAGCTGACCAACGCGGTGTCCCATGAGTTGCGCACGCCCATTGCCCGGCTGTCGTTTGAACTCGATCAGCTCAAGCAACAGCCCGATCCGGCGCAAAACCGCGAATTGATCGCCGACATGTACGCCGACCTTGGCGAGCTGGAGGAAATGGTCTCGGAACTGCTGACCTACGCCAGCCTGGAGCGCGGCGCTACGGTGATTACCAGGGAAAACATTCAGGCCAACAGTTGGCTCGACAGCGTGGTCGGCAGTGTGGCGCTGGAAGCGGAAGCAGCGGGGGTGCAGCTGCTGATAGTTGAATGCCAGATCGAGCAGGTACGTATCGAACCGCGCTTTATGGCCCGGGCGGTGATCAATTTGCTACGCAACGCCATTCGCTATGCCGATGGGCGGGTCGAAGTGTCGTTGGCGCGCTGCGGTGATCATTACGAAGTGCGGGTCAACGACGACGGGCCGGGCGTGCCGGTGGACGGGCGGGAGAAGATCTTCGAACCGTTCTCGCGGCTGGATGCCAGTCGTGATCGGCGCACCGGTGGTTTTGGGCTGGGGTTGGCGTTGGTACGACGGGTTTCTCAGTCCCATGGCGGGCAGGTGGAAGTGGCGGACTCGCCGTGGGGTGGGGCGTCGTTTCGCATGACCTGGGCGCATCTGGATTAGTGTGTTCTCGAGGACGCCTTCGCGGGCAAGCCTCGCTCCTACAGGTTATCGGTGTATTCATAATCGATACATGACCTGTAGGAGCGAGGCTTGCCCGCGAAGAGGCCATCAGCAACACCGCCAAATCAAAAGGTGTAGACCACCTGCCCAGCCACCGAAGTCTGCAACCGCCGCTCGACAATCGGGCTGTCCGCCGCCTCTCCCGCCAGGTATTGCACCGCCAGCACCGTGGTGAAACTCCACTGCTCATCAATCGGCAACGACCAGGTCAGATCCGCCCCGCGACTGACCATCCCGCCATGGGTGTCATACGCCCGGAACTGACTGCGCGACGCTTGGGCATTGCTGACGCCATACCAGGTACGCATGTAGTTGCTGTCGCCGAACTGACTGTTGAGGCTGCCGACCACGCTGCCATAGTCACCTTTGTAAAACGGCGCGCTGATGCTCAGCTTCAAACGGTTCCAGGCCGAATCGGTGTCGTGGTCGTCATCGTCTTTTTCCAGCGCATGTTCGAAGCTCGCACCGAGAATGATCGGGCCCATGTGATAGGTGCCGTCGAGGCCGATGACTGGGCGCGCCTTGATCGAGCCCATGCCGTTGAGCTCGTCCGAACCTTTGAAGCCCGTCTTGCGATCCTTGCGCACGTCACTGGCGCCGATGTAAACGCTGAGGCCGAAGTCGTCCTCGTCAAAGGCCCAGCCCAGGCCCTTTTCGGTGTCGAGAAAAACTCCGTAAGGGCTGACGACTTTGGCGCCCAGTAGTGGCGCTACGGTGCGCTCGTCACTGCCACTGTAACGCGGCACGCTGGCGGCGCCGGCCCGCAAGGTGTAGCGCCAGTCTTCGGCGCGCAACGAGGCGCTGGGAACCAGCAGGCAAAGTGAAGTCAGCGACAAACACATCGAACGAAACATGGGGGCACCCGAGGGAGGTTGGATGCGCCCATGCTAGGCGGCCGGAGGCCAGCAATCTTTGAGAGCTTTGTCGGGAAACTGTCAAAGACTGTGAACAGATTGAACGACCGACGGATAACCTGTGGCGAGGGAGCTTGCTGTGGTGAAAGGGCTGCTGTGGTGAGAGGGCTGCTGTGGTGAGGGGGCTTGCCCCCGTTGGGTCGCGAAGCGGCCCCAAAAGATGGGCCTGCTGCGCAGTCCAACGGGGGCAAGCCCCCTCACCACAGCAAGCCCCTCGCCACAGGACAGTGTTTATTCTTAATCCAGTGTCACTTGGTTAAACCCAGCCGTTCATGCCACTGAGCAATGGATTCTTCAGGATAAACCTCAAACTGTTGGTCCTTGGGCTGCACCTCAACCTCCACCCACGAAGCCTTCGAACCCAACATCAAATGTGTGTGTTCCGGCGGCACCGGCAGCGGGGTGTCGATGGCCGAGGCAAACGGGTGAATCAGCTCCGGCCACTCCGGGCTGAACAGCCATAAACCGCTCCCGCAAACCGAACAGAAATGCCGCTCGGCGGTACTGCTGTGGGCGCGCTTATCGCCTTCGTCCTTGAGCCGCGCATGGTAGATCGCGATGTGCTTGCGCCCGCGAACCTTGAGGCTTTCGGCATCGCCACCGAGGTTGATCGTGTAACCGCCACCGCCCTGGGTCTTGCGGCAGATCGAGCAATAGCAGCGCTGATAAGGGTAGGGATGGGCGCTGGTCAAACTGAACGACACCGCGCCGCAATGGCAGGAACCTTCGAGCTGCATTTCGACCTCCAACTGTTCTTGAATGGATTCAAGACAGCCTAGCGGCTTTCGACCGGTACCAGAATTGCGTCGCCGGTCGCCACCAGTTTCAGTTGATCGCCGGTTTGCGCGTACAGCTCGGCGCGGGCGAACACCTGCTTTTTGCCGGCCTTCACCACTCGGCCCTTGGCAATAAATACCTCACCGACGGCGGGGGCCAGGCAGTTGACCGAAAAGTGCGAAGCCAGCACGTTGCCCGCGACCGTCCCGGCAGCAAAACCGCAGGCCGTGTCGAGCAAGGCGCCAATCAGGCCGGCATGCAGGAAACCGGCATATTGCGCCATGTCGGCTTCGCGAAAAGCCAGGAACAAATCCGCCTCACCGCTTATGGCACGGGTGACTTCAATGCCTGCCCAGCGGTTGAAGGCTGAGGTTGAATTGATCTGTTTGAGTGTGTTGAGCATGTCGAATCCCTCCGGTTGAGGGCTCAACATGCGCCGGGTTTGGGGGGAAGTCATGGTGGATAAGGGCGGGTGATGGGCGGTTGGATTTGTGGTGAATGTACCGGCGTCTTCGCGAGCAAGCCCGCTCCCACAGTGGAATGCATATCCCTGTGGGAGCGGGCTTGCTCGCGAAGAACGATAACGCGGTCCCACTGGACGCCCACCGCCCACCACGTCAGCATGAGCGCCTCAAAAAAAGGGCTTGATCGATGCGACGTCTACCTTCCCTGGCAGCACTTAAAACCTTCGAATGCGCCGCCCGCCATGCGCATTTCGGCCGGGCAGCCGCCGAGTTGTGCGTCACCGACAGCGCCGTCAGCCACCAAATTCGCCAGCTCGAAGAGCAACTGGGTGTGTCGCTGTTCATCCGCGAAGGCCGGCAGATTCGCCCGACCATGGCCGCCGGGCGCTTGATGCAGAGCTTACAGCAAGCCTTCGAACTGATCGGCGAGGCCTGCGATGAACTGCGCGATCCGTCATCGCTGGCGGTATTACGTCTGGCGGTCACCGCCGAACTGGCGCAAAAGTGGTTGATGAACCGCCTCACGGATTTCTACGCGCGCTATCCGCACATCACCTTGCACCTCTACGAACAACCCATCGACGCGACCGCGCCGGGGGAAGACATCGACCTGGCGATCACTTACGGTACCGGCCCGGTGGACAGCAGCGCGTACTTCGTCCGGCCGCTGCCGGCGTTGCAGTTCTTCCCGGTGTGCAGCCCTGGCCTGTTCAACCAGGGCACGCTGAAAACCCCAAAGGATCTGGCCCGCCATTGCCTGCTGCACGACGATCAGGATGGCAAGACCTGGACCGCTTGGCTCACCAGCCATGCCGGCGACCAGCGCCCGCAACGGCAGCTGTATTTCGCCCACGCCGGGTTGGCGTTGGAAGCGGCGGCCCAAGGGCAGGGCGTGGCCATGGGTGACAACCTGACGGCCCAGGAAGACCTGCTCAGTGGGCGTTTGGTGCGGCCGTTCACCTCCAGCATGACCGCGCTCGGTCAATATGCGTTGGTCTGCGAACGGGTGCGAATGGAGCGGCCGGCGGTGGCGCAGATGCTGGAATGGTTCAACGATCAGCTGGTCGATTGATGAGTTAAATTCAAGTATTCCGCAATAATCATCGTTGGCGAGGAGTCTGCCTGCGACCTTAGCCTGTGGTCATTCCAATCCCCACTGATGAGGTTTGCCCATGGCACGTTTGCTCGATTCCACCCCCAAGCACGATGGTTTTCGCCTGCCCGGCGAGTTCGAAACCAAGTCCGGCTGCTGGCTTGGCTGGCCGGAGCGCACTGATGTATGGCGCAACGGCGCCAAGCCTGCGCAGAAGGTCTGGGTGCAGATTGTCACCGCGATCTCTCAGAGCGAACCCGTCACCGTGTGTGCCTCCGCCGCACAATTCGCCACCGCACGCCGTCAATTGCCGCCGCAGGTTCGCGTGGTGGAAATGACCTGCAACGACGCCTGGTTCCGCGACAGCGGCCCGTGCTTTGTGGTCAATGACGTCAGTGGCGAAGTGCGCGGCGTCGACTTCGAATTCAACGCCTACGGCGGCCTAGACGGCGGCTTGTACTACCCGTGGGACAAGGACGATCAGATCGCCAGCAAGATCCTCGAAATCGAACGTTTCGACCGTTACCGCGCCCCGTTGATTGCCGAACTCGGCGGCATCCAGGCTGACGGCCAGGGCAGCATCCTCACCACCGAGCAATGCCTGCTCAACCGCAATCGCAACCAGCATTTGGGCAAGGAGGAAGTCACTCGGCGGCTGACCGATTACCTCGGCGCCGAGCAAATCATCTGGTTGCCCCGGGGCTGTAAGTTCGACGAAACCGATGGCCACGTCGATGACCTTGCTTGTTTCATTCGCCCCGGCGAAGTGGTGCTGCAATGGACCGACAACCGCGATGACCCGCAGTGGGAGATCTACCAGGAAGCCTACGACATCCTGCGCAGCACCCGCGACAGCCGTGGCCGCGAGTTGATCGTGCACAAGTTGCCGCAACCGGACGCGCTTGAATGGACCGCTGAAGAAGCCGAAGGCCTCGATCAGCAGGACAGCACCCATACCCGTCAGGCCGGGACGAAAATCTGCGCGTCGTACATCAACTATTACGCCGGCAACCGCTCGATCGTGGTGCCGTTGTTTGGTGATCGTCAGGATCAGGCCGCGTTGGCGACCCTCGCTGAACTGTTCCCGCAGCACAAGATTGTCGGCATCGAAAACTCCCGGGAAATCCTCCTCGGCGGCGGCAACGTCGCGTGCATCACCATGCCGCAATACGCCGGCACCCAAAAAGGAGTGTGATCATGGGCCTGCACAAACTGACTCAAGCGTTAATGCTGATGCTCGCACCTCTGTGTGTGCAGGCCGCCGACACCGAAAAACCGGTGGTCAACCTATACATCTGGGGCGAGTACCTGGCCCCGGATACCCTGAGCAATTTCGAGAAGCAGACCGGTATTCATGTGGTGGCCGATCACTTCGATTCCCTGGAAACCGTCGAGACTAAACTGCTCACCGGCCGTAGCGGTTATGACCTGGTGCTGACGGCGGGGCAGCATCTGTCCCGGGCGATCCAGAGTGGCGCGATCCAGCCCCTGGACCACCAGCAACTGCCGCACTTTGCCGGCGTCGGTGAAGAGTTCCGCCAGCACATGGCGGTGTTCGACCCGGGCAATCGCTACGCAGGGATCTACGCCTGGGGCACCACCGGCGTAGGTGCACAGGAAGAGGCGGTCAGAAAGCGTTTGCCTGATGCGCCACGGGACAGCTGGGCGATGTTGTTCGACCCGGCCGTGGTGTCGAAATTCGCCGATTGCGGGGTCAGCCTGCTCAACGATCCCAATGAGGTGTTTGCCGCGGTCATGAAGTACATGGGCCTGGACATCAACCGCCAGAGCCTCGATGACCTGAAACTCGCCGAACAGCAATTAGCGAAGATCCGGCCGTACATCCGCTACTTCGACAACGACCTGAACATCAGCGACCTGGCCAATGGCAACACCTGTGTGGCGATGTCCTGGAACGGTAACGTCGCCATTGCTGCCGGTCAGGCTACGGCGGCGAACAAGCCGTTCAAATTGAATTACCGAATCCCGAAGGAGGGCACGTTGATTTGGTTCGATGCCATGGTCATCCCCAAGGACGCGCCGCATCCGCAGGCAGGGCTGGCGTTGATGGATTACCTGATGACGCCGCAAGTGATTGCGCCGATCACTGACACCATTCACTACGCCAACGCGATAACAGCGGCGGACGGGTTGATCGATCCGGCGATTCGTAATGATCCGGGGACGTATCCGTCGGCGCAGGTGCGGGCTTCGTTGTACAGCAAGAATGACAATGGGAAAGACTTTAACCGGGCTTTGGTTCGGGCGTTTAGTCGGTTGAAGTCGGGGTTGTGATTGGCCTTTGGAGTTGTGTTGGACGGGCTGACGCCATCGCGAGCAAGCTCGCTCCCACAGTTGGTCGGGTTGCACACAAATACCCAGCCCAACATAGAACCCCTGTAGGAGCAAAGCTTGCTCGCGAAGAGGCCAGCACATTCAACAATGATTTCACCTGTTGGAACGCCATCGCGAGCAGGCTCGCTCCCACAGTTGATCGGGTTGCACACAAATACCCAGCCCGACATAGAACCCCTGTAGGAGCAAAGCTTGCTCGCGAAGAGGCCAGCACATTCAACAGTGATTTCGCCTGTTAGACCGCCATCACGAGCAAGCTCCCACGCTGGGAATGCATTCTCCTGTGGGAGACCACCGGATCTGAAACATCATCTGGAACACCACGCGCAACGACCCAAAAACCAAAGTTGCCGGCAGATTTGTCACTGTAGGCAACAGCCCGCACTCCCGGATTAAAAGTAATACCCAATATTGATATTCGTCCGGTAGTACCACTCATTGCTCCCGATCGAATTGGTATTGGTAAAACCTGTTCCATTTTCCGCACCGCCATACGGGTTGGCGTTTTTCGCCCAGGTCAGGTCGACCCACGCCATGATCGGCATGGCCAGGAACTGCGCACCGACCGTGTACATCTGCGAGTCGTCCCAACCGCTCTTGTCCTTCATCATCCGGCTGTAGTCGTTGTACAACTTGATCTTCTTCAGTTGCCCCAACTTCGGCGTGAGGATGTCGTAGCTGACATTCAGCGAAGCAATGGTGGCTTTGGAGGCGATCAGATACGCGGGCGTCAGGCCGTTACCGCCCATCAGTACTGAGTCTTTACTGACACCGGCAGGGTTTTTCGGGTCGTATTCGTAGCGAATGCCTTGGGTACTGACGGTCCACTGGCCGGTGTTGATGATGGCGTGGATGCCACCGGCCCAGTAGTCGCCGTCGTCTTTGGTGGTGGCGTTGTACAGTTGGGCCGCGGCCACCGATGCACCGACCTCTGCTTTCCAGCCGTCGTTGACAAAGGTCCGCGCGACGCGAGCGTTGAGCTGGTTGTGTTTCTCGTTGTCCTGGCGCGACTGGGTGAAGGGGATTGCATTGTCCTTAAGGTCGGCGTAACGCCCGATTTCCGGCGAGTAGCGAATGTCCGACGGCAGCATCCGGGGGAAGTAACCCAGTTGCAGGTCCCAGTCCTTGTCCTTGTAGCTGTACTTCAAACCCGTGCCGGCGCTGACGCCATAGCCCATGAAGAAGGGCAGGTGATAACTCCAGCCGAATTGAGGATACGGTTCCAGGCCGAACGGCTTGAACGGCGCGCCCAGTTGCAGGTTTGAATTATTGTTCAGGCGATAGCCGATGAAGCCGCGATCGATGGAGCGTTTGCCGTCATCCTGGAACCAGTAGCCGACATCACTGAAGAGGTTCTTGTAGGTCGCCTGCACATCGATTCGGAAAGTATCAAAGAGAAATCGGCCATTGTTTTCCGTGGTGTCCCAATGCTCGTCGCGGTAGTTGGTACGCAAGGCGCCACCGATGTCCAGGCTGCTTTCGCCATCGTCGCTGCGCCAGGCGATGTGTGGAAACGGCTTTTTACTCGTCGTTGTTGTTTCGGGCGCGGCAGGACCGGGTTCGCCCGCGAAACTGACACAACTGCTCAACATCAGTCCCAGACATATAACGTTATTCTTCATGTTGACTCCCCAGCAGTGTTGGGCACGACAAAGTAACCGGCAATACTTTTCCGCTTGCCTTGAAAGTGGCAATGGACGAATGACTAAAGTGTTGCTGTTTTGAAGTGCGTTTTTTATTTTGGCTGTTTCGTATGTAATACGGCGTCTGACCTATGAACCTGGCAGGAATAGAGCAGAAACCATGCCAACTGCTGGAGGTTCTTTATATCTAACAATAAGTTCAGCAAAAACAATTGTTTATATGGGAAACAGATCTTTTTGTATTGCCCGTGAAACGCAGGGCTGACGAAGTAACGAAACTGCACGTTAACTGTGCGTCTTTACTTCACGCGCATAAAAAAGGCCGACGAAAGTGTCGGCCTGTTTAATAGATGAAATCGATCGCAGTGTTATAGGTCGAGTACCAGGCGCCGGCTCCTGCAACCTGACACACACACCATCATCGACTTATTCGCCGCGCGCTCGGCTTTGGTCAGCACGCCGTCACGGTGGTCGATATCACCTTCCAGTACTCGTGTTTCGCATGACCCGCAAACCCCTTCGCGACAGCTGTACTCGATGTCGCAACCCGCGTTGAGCAATACGTCAAGCAAACTCAAGCCCGGTTCGATCGACAGCGTCTTGCCGGTTTTTTTCAGCTCGACGCTGTAACTGCTTTGCGCGTCTTCGGACGGCGGCAGTTCCGCTGCCGCGAAACGCTCGATATGCGCATGGGGGTAACCGAGGCCTTCACAGGTGCTTTCGAAGGCATCGAGCATTGGCGTTGGACCACAGCAATAGAAGTGCGTGTCGTCGGGCTGACCTGCCAGATAAGCGCTCAGGTTCGGCGGCATGCCTTTTTCATCGTTGAAGTGGTAAAGCACTTTTGCGCTCAAGCCGCTCAGCTCTTCCACCAGCGCCGCTTCCTGGCGCGAACGGGTGCAGTAAATCAACTCGGCGGATTTTCCCAGCGCCAGCAACTGGCGGAACATGCAGTAGATCGGCGTGATGCCGATACCACCCGCCACCAGCACACTGTGCCTGGCATTCAGGTCGAGCTGGAAATTATTGCGCGGCGAGGAGATCGACAATTGCATGCCGACACGCAGCTGTCCGTGCACATACTCCGAGCCGCCACGGCTGTTGCGATCGCGCAGGATGCCCACCACATAACGACCTTGATCGCTGGGCGAGTTGAGCAGCGAGTAACTGCGCACCAGGCCGTTGGGCAAATGCAGGTCAATGTGCGAGCCGGCGTCGAACGGAGCGAACACGGTATCGCCATACGGCCGCAACTCGACACTGATGATGCCTTCGGCTTCGTAGCGCAAGGTGTGCACGAGCGCGGTCAGGGGGGAGGAATGAGACATCGGTCACCTCTTTTCGACAGTTTGCAAATCGAGCCCGAGACGCGCGCCGGCCTCGATCTCCACCCGCAGTTCGGGAAACTCACGCCGTATCGCTGCATTCATGGCAACTGCTTCGCGTCGATCAGTTCCAATTGGGCCTTGGCTGCGTTTTTCAGGTAACGACGCAGGCGCACCACACCGAGGTCATGCTGATAGAGGTTTTCCCGTTGGTTGGCGTCCGGCTCCATGAATTCGAGCAGCACCCGATCCTGTTCCAGCACCGCCCAGTGCCGTGCTTCCAGACGGTTCTTGTAGAGGAAACGCCAGGTATCGCGCTGCCAGCCGGTCAGCGGACGGCAACGCCAGTGGAACACCGCCGATAACGAACGGCTGCTCGGCGTATAGCTGCCGATGATGGTGAAGTTACCGCCCGGGCCGCCGGTTTTCGGATACGGGATTTCCAGGCGCAGCCAGTGACAGCTGTTGTCCATGAATTCGGTCCAGTCAAAATTCACTCCACGCTGGCCTTCTTTCTCGAAGAAGAACCCGTGGTCGGTGTCGCGGGTGACGAATTTGGCGGTGGCTTCACCTTCGCTCATGGAGTGCGACATCTTGTGCAGGTAGGTGCCGTGCATCGGGTCCATGACGTTATCGATGACGTAGCGATAATCGCCTTTCCACTCGGTGTAGCAGACGAAGCTGCTCCACTGCGGGGAGGTCAATTGTTCGGGCAACACCAGCTCCGGCGGAGTGTCTACGTGCGGCTCGGTAGCGTTGTAGAGGAAGATCGCGCCGGCGGCTTCACGGGTGTGGAACATCCGCGTCGGGCGGCTGCCTTCGAGTTTGCAACCGGGGCTGCCGGGGACTTTGGTGACAGTGCCGTCGCAGCGCACTTCGACGCCGTGATAAGGACATTGCAGCCGATCACCCAACACCGGGCCCTGGGACAACGGCGCGCCGCGATGCGGGCAGTGGTCTTCAAGGGCATGTACGCTGCCGTCGTTGTCACGCCACAGGGCAATCTTGTAGCCCAGGCGACGGATCGACACGGGTTTTACACCCAGCAGGTCGGAGGGCAGGACCGGAAACCAAAGATCTTTCAAACCATTGGCCAAGAGGTTTTCAACAGGGTCGACGGTTGTATTCATGTTCATTTCTTATTGTCCTCCGGCGGGTCATTCGCCCAGCCGAGCCATCAGGGTTTTATAGGCGTCTTCAGTCCACTCTCCACTGGTCAGCGGGCAGGGCGGCCCGGCCAGGTTCAAGTGCGCGAGCAGGGCGGGCAGCTCGGTCACACCGTTGCCAAAAGCGCGCTCTATGGAGTCGCCGAGCAACTCTTCGAACTGGGTATTCGGGCGTTTGCAGGCCTGATGCGGCTCCACGTAAGGTTCGGTATTACTCATCTCATCGACCTCCAATGCGTACCCGTTCGCGGATCATTTCGTGCACGGGAATAAAGTCATACGTGAGCATCGGCAATGTTTCGCCGATGCGCGTGTCATGGGTCAGGCTGCGCTCAACGTCGGCACCGTCCAGGCGTCATAACCGTAAACCCAATCGGCGTTTCCACCGTCCTTGAGCCATTGATTGCCGCGCGAGCCAATCTGGATCTGGCTGGTGCGTTGCAGCCGCGCCTGCTGGTACGCCTGAAGGGCATCGGCGATCTGCGCGTTACTGGTCAGGCCTTGCAGATGGCGCGCAAGCACCACGGCATCCTCGATCGCCTGGCCAGCACCTTGAGCCATGAACGGCATCATCGGGTGGCAGGCGTCACCGAGCAGCGTCATCGCACCTTTGGACCAGAACGGCAGTGGGTCGCGTTCGTACAGCGCAGTCTTGAGCACCTCGCGGCAGGCATCGAGCAACGCACGGGCATCCGGATGGAAGTCCTGATAGTGGCTACGCAATTCCTCGGCATCGCCGGCGCTGGTCCAGGACTCTTCATGCCAGCTGTCCTGAGCGGTGGTGGCGAAGATGAAAATGTCCCGGCCCTGATTCAGCGGAAAGGTGACGATCTGACTTTCAGGGGTAGGGCCCCACCATTTGGTGAACGCCTGAATGTTCGGCACATGGGCCACGCTTTCGGCCGGCACTACGGCGCGGTAAGCGACCACACCGGTAAAGCGCGGTTGCTCCTCACCGAACAGTGCATTGCGCACCACCGAATGGATGCCGTCAGCGCCGATCAACAGATCGGTGACGTGGCGGCTGCCATCCTTGAAGCACAACTCGATGCCGTTGGCGGTTTGCAGCACCTGCTCGGCGCGCTTGCCGAACTTCACCTGCTCCAGCGGGAAGACTTCAGCCAGCGCCGCCAGCAGGTCGGCGCGGTGAATAGTCAGTTGCGGCGCGCCGTATTTCTTTTCAGCAGCATCGGACATTTCCAGGCGCGAAGTTTCCACGCCGCTGTCCCACAGCCGGCTAATGCGGTGTGTCGGACGAGCCGCCGGAATGCGCACCGCAGCGCCGACCCCAAGACCATCCAGTGCGCGTACGGCATTGGGCGTCAGGTTGATGTCGGCACCGACCCGCAAAAAGGCTTTCGACTGTTCGAATACGGTGACGTTATGGCCTGCGCGGTGCAGGGCAATGGCGGCCGTCAGACCACCGATACCCGCGCCGGCAATAGCGATATTCAGGGAAGACATGGGTTACTCCTGTTCAGGGTTTCGGCTTATCGGTAAGGAATTTGCCTTGCGGCGCTTCGACATGTTGCTGGCGTCGGGTATTGCCATCGATGCCTCCGGCGATCGCCCATTCGGCAAATACCGTCGGGCCGGGTTCGAAACTGCGCGGCTGCCAATCGCTGGTCAGTTGGTCTTCGTCGGCGTAGTACTCGACCAGCGCGCCGGCCGGGTTCTTGAAGTACCAGAAAAACGCCGAAGACACCGGATGCCGACCGGGGCCGATCTCCGTTGCCCAGCCGCTGCGGGAAATGTGCATGCCGCCACCGAACACTTCGTGCACATCTCGCACGGTAAACGCGACGTGGTTCAGCCCGGCCCGTGGTGCGGGCAGTTGCAGCATGAACAAGTCGTGGTGGCCACCTTCTTCGGCGGTGCGCAGGAAAGCCCCGCGATCCGGATAACGGTCCGAGGCCTGGAAGCCGAAACGCTCGTGGTAGAAGGCTTCGCAGGCGTTCACGTCCTTGACGAAAAACACCACATGTCCGACTTCGATCGGCGTGGCTCGTTCGTAAATCGGCGCCGCCTTGTTGATCCGGCCTTTGGTCTGCCAGGTGTTATGGCCGCTGCACTCGATTTCCAGCTCACGCTTGCGGGTCACTTGCAGGCGAATCGCCAGGCCATTGGGGTCGGTGCAACCGATGCGCCCATTGGCTTCGATGAAGCCCGGATCATGGGCGATGCGTTCGCTGTAGAGCGCAAGATCGGATTCACTTTCGACGCCCCAGACCACTTCGCGCACGGTCGAACCGGCCTCGATGGCCGGCGGCAACCCGGACTTGTTGAGGTCGGCGAGGACCACGCGGCAGCCGTTGAGGGTTTCGAAGATTACCTCGTCGGCTTGCTCGCTGATTTTACTCAGGCCCCAGTCACTGAAAAAACGCACGCAGGTGTCGAGGTCCTCGACGCCATAGGTGACTTCATCGATGCCTAAAACGCTCATAACCCTACCTCTCGTGGTACACCGGCCCAGGCCAGTGGCTGTTCATTCATGCCCCAATAGAGGCTTTTCTGTTCCATGTATTGCAGGATGCCCAGGCGACCCTTTTCACGACCCAGACCGCTGTCGCGCCAGCCGCCGAATGGCGTGGAAATCGAGAACTGCTTGTACGTGTTGATCCACACCGTGCCAGCCTGAATTTTCCGACCCAGAGCCCAGGCGCGTTTGTAGTCACGGCTCCAGATCCCGGCAGCGAGGGCGTACAGGCTGTCGTTGGCCTGTTCGAGCAATTGCGCTTCGTCATCGAACGGCATGGCCACCAGCACCGGCCCGAAGATCTCTTCCTGGCAAACCTGCTGGCTGTTGTTCAGGCCTTCAAGGATGGTCGGCGGGTAGTAATAACCCTGGTCGTAAACTCTGCCGCTCAGCCGTTGGCCGCCAAGACGCAAGCGCCCACCTTCGGCCAGCCCCAGAGCGACGTAGCGCTCCACAGATTCGCGGTGGCCGGCGCTGATCAGCGGGCCCATTTGCGTGCGCTCATCGGCCGGATCGCCGACCCGCAACTCGGCCGCCGCAGCCACCAGACGCGCCATGAACGGCTCGTATAGTGGGCGGGCGACGAACAACCGGGAACCGGCGATGCAGGCCTCGCCCGAGGAGCTGAAAATGCCATATAACACCCCGGCTACAGCGTGGTCGAGGTCGGCGTCATCGAGGACGATGGTCGGTGATTTGCCGCCCAGTTCCAGCGACACCGGCATCATCTTGTCGGCGGCGATGTGGGCAATGTGTTTGCCGGTTTTGGTGCCGCCGGTAAACGACACGCGCTTGACCAGCGGGTGGCGAGTCAATGCATCACCGAGCAGCGAACCCTTGCCGGGCAGCACACTGAGCAGACCTTTCGGCAGCCCGGCGTCTTCGCAAATGCGCGCCAGTTGCAAGGCCATCAACGGCGTGATTTCCGCTGGCTTGATCACCACCGCGTTGCCGGCGGCCAGGGCCGGAGCGACTTTTTGCGCTTCGCTGGCAATCGGCGAGTTCCACGGGGTGATTGCGGCGACCACCCCCATCGGCTCGTAAACGCTCATGCTGACGAAGTCACCGCGCGACGGCGTGATAGTTTCTTCCAGGGTTTCACAGGCTGCGGCGAAAAACTGGAAGGTGCCGGCGGCGCTGGTCACCAGCGCACGGGTTTCGTTGATCGGTTTGCCATTGTCCTGACGCTGCAATTGCGCCAGTTCTTCGCTGCGCTGACGGATCAGCTCGGCGATGCAATACAGCACGCCGGCGCGTTCGTGGGGTTTGCGCTGCGCCCAACCGCTGTGCAGAAACGCCTGATGGGCGCCTTGCACAGCGTCTTCAACGTCTTCCACGCTGGCGGCGTTGAGCCAGGCTACCGCTTCGCCGGTGGCGGGGTAGCAGGTGGCATAGCGCTCGCCGCGGCCCAGTCGCCAGTCGCCGGCAATGCAGATCGGTAAAGTCTGTTCGAGAGTCATCGACTGTCCCCTAGATGGAAATCGCATGGGCGTGGTTGCCCAGGGCACGGACCACGCTGTAGACGGTCAGTGCCGAGGTCTTCGGGTTGGCCAGCAGCGGTTTGCCACGCAGGCTCATTTCGAAACCACCAAAGGCGCCGCGGGCTTCGAAGTGATGGACGTTTTCCTCGCTCAGCGGGTCGGCGATCAGTGTCACGTGGGTGCGATCCAGACCGAGCCCTGCCAGCGACAAAGTCGCGGCGACGTTGGCGTTTTTCGGGTAGAGCCGTGCAGCTTCACGGGCGCTGCCCTGAAAAATCACCGTCGCTTCGGTAATGCTGTCCAGATCACAGACCTGTTCGCCTGGGGTGTTTTTCCAGGCTCGCGCCGGTTTGCAGCCGATGTAATTAACCGAGTCCAGCCCGCCGACCTTGGCCGCCGACAAGGCGTCGATGCCACCGATGGCGCCGGGCAGCAATTCGATGCGGGTCTGGCCTCGCTCGGCCGCCGCTTCCAAACGTTCGACCAGGCCGACTTCGGAAAGCGCACCGACCGAGACGATCAGGCAGGCGATGCCGCGTTCCAGCGCTGGCAATACATGCTCTTCGATGGCGCGGTGGCCGGCGCACTCGACCAGCAGGTCAGGGTGGGCGTCGGCCGGTAACGCCGTCAGCACCTGCGGCGGCTGTTTGAAGCAGGCCAGCCGCTGGCGCACCAGCTCTTCAGACCCGGCCGAGGCGATGACATAGTCAACGCACAGCTGCGGGTCCTTCTCCAGCAGTTCGAGCACGCCGACGCCAATAGCGCCGCAGCCGATCATGGTGATATGCAACATGACGAAGTCCTCAGGCCGTGGCTTTTTGCGCTTTGGTTTCGCTGTTGGGCGGACCGGCGAACTGGGTGGCGAAACTGCCGACGCTGAGCATGTCGACTTCCAGCAGAAACGGCCCGGGTTGGCCGAGCGCGCTGTCGACAACGCTGCCGAAATTCTTCAGATCGGTGACCAGCCCGTGGCGCAGATTTAGGGATTCGGCCAGCTTGGAATAGTCCGGGGTGTGCAGGTCGACGTAGCAGTGACGGCTGCCGTAGACCGCATCCTGGATGTTGCGGATCACCCCATAACGCTGATCGTTCATCAGCAGGATCACCACGTTGGCCTTCTCTTGCACCAGCGTCGCCAACTCGCCGAGGTTGAGAATGAAACCGCCGTCGCCGGCGAGGGCGAAGACCTTGCGCTCAGGCGCGGTTTCAGCAGCGGCCACGGCGGCACCGATACCCATCGACAGGCCCTGACCAATGCCGCCGCCCAGCGCATGCACACCGGAGCGCGGATGAAACAGCGTAAGCAGGCGGTTGCCCCAGATGCTGTTGGACAGTGTTACGTCGCGCACCCAGGAGAAATTGCGCCCGGTAATGGCTTGCAGTTGCTCGACCATGGCCGAGTAAGGGCCGAGGTCGGCGATCAATTGGGTTCGGGATTTTTCGCGGACCTCCTTGAGCTCGGCGAGGAAAGTCGGGTCGATCTGCAAGCGACCTTCGAGACGATCAGCCAGGCCTTCAAGGGCCAGTGCCGAATCGCCACAGATGAACAGTTCGCTGTTATAGCTGCGACCTTCGATGGCCGGGTTGGCGTCGATACGCAAGGTATTGCGCGGCAATTTCAGCGCGTACTTGAAGGTCTCGTTGCTGCGCAGACGCGAACCGGCGATCAGCAGGGCATCGCAGCTCTGCAGGAACTGTTCGACCAGTTTGTTTTGCGAGAACGCGCCGAGGCAGCGCTCGTCATCTTCGTTGACCACGCCGCGACCTTGAGTCGAGGTGATCACGCCGACGCCCATGTCCAGCAGGCGTTTGACTTGCGCCCCGGCATGCCGCGCGCCGCCGCCGAGCCACAGCAGTGGACGCTTGGCGGTGGCCAGACGCTCGGCCACCAGGTCCAGCGCTTCAGGCGCGGGTACGGCAACCGCAATCGGCAGTGGTGACAGATCGGTCGGCATCGGGATAAAAGTTGATTGGATGTCGATCGGGATTTCCACGCTGACCGGGCCGGTGGGGGCGGTCAGGGCGGTTTGCACTGCCAGCTTCAGGGTGCTGATGGCGGTTTCGACGCTGCGCACACGAAATGCGGCCTTTGACACGGCCTTGAGCATGTTCAGTTGGTCGCGTGCTTCATGGATGTAGGCGAATTCCTGATCCAGATACGGCGTTTCGATCTGTCCGGTGATGTGCAGCAGCGGTGTGCCGGCGGTCAGCGCTTCGACCATGGCGCCGGCGGCATTGCCGGCCGCGGTGCCAGTGGACGTCAGGCAGACGCCTAGGCCGCCGGTGGTGCGGGCATACGCGTCGGCCATGTTGGTTGCGCCGGCTTCACCCCGGGCCATGACGAAACGGATGTTGCCGCGCACGGCGAAGGCATCGAGGATCGGCATGTTATGGATCGAGATCACGCCGAACGCGGCTTTGACGTCGCACTGCTCGAGAAAGGCGGTGATGGCAGCGCCAACGGTGACTGTATTTTCGTTACGCATGGCGGGACAGGCCTCCAGAAACATCGATATGGCTGCCTGTGGTGTAAGCCGACAGAGGCGAGGCCAGAAAAAGGATCGCGCGGGCCGCTTCAATCGGCAGGCCCAGGCGCCCCAGGGGAATGTGTTTGCGTTGCGCCAGTTGGGCGGTCCATTGGGTCCAGTCCAGATCCCGCTCTTCGCGGGCCTCGAAACGTCGGCGCCATTGCCCTGACTCGACCAGGCCAATGAGGATGCCGTTAACCCGGATACCCTGACCGGCAAATTCGGTGGCCATCGAGCGCACCAGATTCATGACCCCGGCGCGGGCGGCCGATGTGGCGACCATGTGCGGTTCCGGCTGGCTGGCCAGCAGCGAATTCACGCAGACGATGGCCGCGCCCGGCTGGCTTTGCAGCTGTGTCTTGAAGGCGTGGACCGGGTTGATTACCGAGAAGAACTTCAGGTGCAGCTCTTCGGTCCAGGCGCTATCGCTGGTGTCGGCGAAGGTCGACACCCGACCTTGCCCCGCGTTGTTGATCAGCACGCAGGCTGGCCCTAACGCAGCCAGGCTGGCGGCGGCAAAGGACCTGACCGAGTCCGCGTCGAGCACGTTGCAGACCTGGGCCAGCAGCCGCGCTTCGGGAAAGCGTTGACGCAACTCGGTTTCGACGCTGCGCAGGCGATCTTCGTCGCGGCCGCAGAAGGCCACGGCGGCGCCGGCTTCGAGCAACAACTCGACGCAGGCCAGGCCAATGCCCGAAGAGCCGCCGGTGACAATCGCGGTGCTGCCTTGCAGTTGATAGAGACTCATCTCAATCCCTCATCAATGCAGTCACGCGGTTCTGGCCGTCGTTGGCAGCACCACTGTTGTAGTCGAGCAACCGCGACAGCTCGTCAGCGCTGCGACGCACTTGCAGGAGTAACTCGTTGAAGTTGACGTGAACGATTTGGGTCGTAGGAATAGTCACGCCCAAGGCGGCGATGATCTGGCCGGATTGATCGCGTACCGGTGCGGCGACGGTCGAGATGGCCGACTCGAAGAACCCTTCACCGCTGACAAAACCGCGCTGACGGTCAGCCTGGACCATGTCAAACAGCTCCATCACGGTTTTCGGTGTACAAGGCGAGAACTGTTCCAGATGATCTTCCGGGTACAAATCACGCAACTCGGCCAGCGACAGGTCTTCGAGCAAAATGCGCCCCAGTACCGTGGCGTGGGCGGGCAGGCGAGTGCCGACGTTTACCGCGCTGGAGAACACCGATGGCGGCGAGACCTTGGCGACGTAGACGATCGAACGGCCGTCGCGCACCACCAGATTGCTCGGGTAGTTGAGGCGGTCGCACAAGCGGGCCAGCAGCGGTTGGCCGAGCTCGGTCAGTTCCAGGGAGGCCAGGTATTCGAAGCCCAGGCGTAACACCGACATGCCGAGGCGGTATTCGTTGCCGCTGCGGGTGACGAAGCCCATGGTTTCCAGCGTCGTCAGCAAGCGAAAGATCGTCGAGCGCGGCAGCGCCAGGCGCCGGGCCAGTTCCGGCGCGGTCAGTGTGCGATTGCTGCGACTGAACTCGCAGAGCAGCAGCAGGCCGCGCTCCAGCCCCGGCACGATGTATTTGTCTTGAGAGTCCTTCAGCAGATCTGAATCGTTCATAGCGATGCACCTGTCAGGGATTCTTTGATGGCACAGGCCAGACGGCCCGCCACCACACAAGGTTGTTCGATGGGGCTGGCGTGCCCGGCACCGGTAATCAGATTGAAAGTCCCGCCCAGGGCCTTGGCCAGGGTCAGGCAGTTTTCGGGAGCGGTGATGCCGTCCGCTTCACCGCAATGCACTTCGCAAGGCATCGACAGTGGGGCATGGCGCAGCAGGTCATCACCGCACAACAGCTCAATGGCCTGGCGATAACCCTCGGGGTTGAGCCGCGCCATGTTCCATTGCACCCAGGCGTGTGCCTTTACGCTGGCGGCGGGTGAAAGCATGTGAGCGCTGCGTTGCTCGGCCATGCGTTGAATACCCAGTTGTTCCAGCGCACGCAGGCGTTTGCTGCGAACTTCCTGGCACTGCAAGGCACGCGATGGATGGCCGTAACCCTGGGCTGGGCTGATCAACACCAGCCGGCTAACTCGCTGTTGGTGCACGCCACTGGCGAACGCTGTGGCGGTAATCGCCCCGAGGGAATGCCCCACCAGCACGCAGCGTTGGATAGCCAATGCGTCAAGCATCTGCAGCAGTCGCTCGGCATAGTCCGAAGCGTCGGGGGCCAACGATCTCAGTGGCGTGGAATCACCGTAACCGGGAGCGTCCCAGGCAATTACCCGAGCGCTTTGGCCAAGTTCTTGCGCCACATCTAACCACGACGCCGAGCCCGAGCCGATCCCGTGCAACAACACAATGGCCGGACCGGTCCCGCATTCGCGAAAGGCCTGCTGTCCGCCAGCGATCTGCAGCGTGTGCAAGGGAAAGTGCAGGGGCAGCCGTGCTTCAAGGTCAGCGGTGAGCTGCGCAACGGGATTGTCGATGGCGTGCAACATGAGCTTATCCGCGCTTGATCGAGGCCAGAGGGTGTTCTGGCGGGTAGGTCGGGGTCAGCGGTTTTTTCGCACCGAGCATCACGCACATCAGCGCGTCTTCGTCGCCGATGTTGATCTCTTCGCGGTACACGCCGGGCGGCACGGAAATCACGTCGCGGTCGGTGAGGATGGTTTCGAAACGCTCGCCGTCCTTTTCGATCACCACTTTGAGTTTGCCGCGCAACACGAAAAACACTTCTTCAACGTCGGTGTGCAGGTGCGGCGGGCCTTCATGGCCGGCCGGAATCACCATGGTGGAGAACGTGAAGTTCTCCGACGGGATGGTGTTCATATCGGTGCTGACGCCAGTGCCACCGGTGCCGATGTAGCGCATTTGCGCACGACGGAATTTGGGGTCGTAGTCGGCCTGGAACTTCAGCGCGTTCCAGTCGTATTTGCGCGTGTCGTAGCGGGCGATACGGGTGTTCATCCAGCTTTCGAGATCGCTGCCGGCTGGCTGTTCCCAGCTTTTAGGGGTGTCTTGCTGAGCCGTAAGGTTTGCGGATAGATCGGTCATGGCTGTCTCCAGATCAAGGCATGACGAACCCGCCGTTGACCGGCAAGGTTTGTCCAGTGATGAAGCGGGCGAGGTCGGACAGCGCAAAGAGCACGGCGCCGCTGACGTCTTCGGGAAGTTGCGTGCGTTGAATGGCCCGTTGCTCGTTGTACAAACGGTGACGGGCTTCGGGCACGTAAGCGGTGGCTTCGACCAGCACCAGCCCAGGCGCGATGGCGTTGACCGTGATGTTGTCGGCGCCGAGCTCGCGGGCCAGGCTGCGGGTCATGGCGATGATTGCGCCCTTGCTCGCGACATAGGCCAACAGGTTCGGCGCGCCCCACAGGGGGGTGTCAGAGGCCAGGTTGACGATGGCACCATGGCCGCTGGCCCGCAGGGCCGGCAGACAGGCCTTGGTCATCAGCCAGGTTCCGCGCACGTTGACTTGCATGACCTGATCCCAGGTGTCGAGGCTCAGTTCTTCGCAGCTCTTGCCACCGGAGTTGGTGATCGAGGCGTTGTTGACCAGACCGTCGAGGCCGCCGAGCAAACGGCTGGTTTCAGCGATGCAGGCATCGATAGAGGCAGGCTGCGCAAGATCAACCGTCACGCCATGCACGGTCAGGCCTTCGGCGACCAGCTCGGCGGCCGATTGCTGCACGCGTTCGGCGAGAATATCGGCGATCACCACATGGGCACCGGCCCGGCCGATCGCCTGGGCAAAAGCGTAACCCAAACCGCGAGCGCCACCGGTGACCAGTACGCGACGGCCTTCGAGCAAACGATTGAGGTCGGTCATTATTGGGTACTCAACATGGCTTTTGGCATGTAGTGCAGGACGCGTTTCTCGGTCCAGACCACCGCGCCATAAGCCAGTACACCAATCAGCGTGAGCATGACGATGGCGACGAACACGCCCGCCGTATTGCCCTGACCTTCGGCATCAACCAGCAGGAAGCCCAGGCCCTGGTTGCCGCCGACCAGTTCTCCGACGGTGACACCGATCACCGCCAGGGTCGAAGCGATGCGCAAACCGGAGAACAGAGCAGCCATGGCCGAGGGAAATTCCACCAGGCGGAAGATCTGCCAGCGGCTGGCGTTCATCGTCCTCACCAGGTTGATCATGTCCGGATCAACGGTGCGGATCGCCGAGAGCACGTTGATCATCACCGGGAAGAACACGATCAGGATGGCGATCAGAATCTTCGGGTAAATGGTGTAGCCCAACCACATCACGAACAGCGGGGCGAAGGCAACTTTCGGGGCAATTTGCAGCGCCAGAATGTAAGGCGACAGCATGGCTTCTGCGCTAGGGGAGAGCCCGAGCGAGACACCGATTGCCACGCCGAGCAACGCGCCGAGGCCAAAGCCGACAATGATTTCGAACGCAGTGATCAGGGTGTGTTGCAGCAAGCCGCCGGTGTGCCACATCACCTGGCTTTCCTGGGCGACCCGGCTCAGTTTCGGCATCACGAATTCGGGCATACCAAGCAGGCCCGGCCCCCACTGCCAAAGCACCAGGAACAGGATCAGCAGGGCGACGCTGCCAAACACGGAGTTATTGAGGTTTTTCATCGTGTCGTTACCTTGTTGTCACTCGCCGTTATTGCGCGGCAGTTTGGGTGTCGATGAATTGGTTGGTGTACAGGTCATCGAGCTTCGGTTCCTGGGTGACGATGCCTTCGCTGACGTAGAACTGACGGACCGCTTCCAGTCGCGCCGGGTCGATTCGGCCCAGTACGGTCTGGTTGGCGTAGACATGCTCGACATAGAGCTTGAAGATTTTCTCCAGCGAGTCCTCCTTGCCCGCGTAGGCGGGGACCGCCTTGGCAAAGGTTACGGCGGCCGCACGTGGGTCCTGGATGATGTCGCGCATACCCTGCAGCGTTGCCTGGACCGTGCCGCGAACGATGTCCGGGTGATTTTTGATGGCGTCATCGGAGGCCACGATCGACTGGGCCATGCTTTCGAATATTTGCGCTTGCGGGATCAGCTTGATCTTCAATCCTGCTTCTTCGGCGTTGATCACCCAGTCCGGCACACCGGCCATTGCCTCGGCTTTGTCGGCCGAGAACAACTGCCAGACACCTGCCGGGCCGGCAGCCTGAATGTTCACATCGTTTTTGCTCAGGCCAGCTTTTCGCAAGGAAGCGAGCAAGGCGTAGTACGTGGTGTCCGAGTACGACATCACGGTCACCGTCTTGCCCTTGAGGTCAGTGATCGAGTTGATGTTTTGCGCCGCATTGGTAGCAATCATGGTGACACCGCCGGCGCCCAGCACCGCGACCGCGCGAACCGGAATCCCGTTGGCACGGACCACAATCGGCGTATCACCGATGGCACCGCCGAGCATCGCGTTACCGGCACCGATCTGTTTTGCCACGTCCACACCGCCCTTGGCTGCGATGAAGTTCATGTTCAGGTTCCGGGCGGCGTAGTAGCCCTTCTGCTGAGCGATGATCCACGGGGCAAATGCTGGAAGGTTCGGCGGCGCCGGCAACAAATAGGTCACGTCGGTTGGCTGTGCCTGAACGGCGAATGCCATGCCCAGACCCAGGGCAATGCCGGTGGCCTGGCTGAAGCATTGAAACAGCGACTTGATCATGCGTACTCCTGGATCGGTTGATGGCCACTAAGGCGTTGATCAATGCAGTTCGGTGTCTTCGCCGACTTGCAGCAACGCCATCAGGCGACCGACCAGCGGGCCGATTTCCGGCAACTTGCGGCGCTCCAGCGGGTTGTCGCGAAACGGCAGATCAATGGTGATTTCTTCGATGATGGTGCCGGGGCGGGCGCTCATGACCAGCAGTCGGTCGGACATGGCGATGGCCTCGATCAGGTCATGAGTGATGAACAGTGCGGTCTTCTTTTCATCGAACAGCATCCGCGCCATGTCTTGCTGCAGGATCATCTTGGTCTGCGCATCCAGGGCGGAAAACGGTTCATCGAGGAATAGCACTTGCGGGTCGATCGCCAGGGTGCGAGCCAGGGCGGCGCGCTGGCGCATGCCTCCCGACAGCTGGAACGGGTAGTGGTCGGCAAAACCTTGCAGGTGACAACGATCGAGCAGATCTTTGGCCACAGCCTGGCGCTTGGCGGCCGGCACACCTTGAATCTCCAGGCCCAGCTCGACGTTGCGGCGAATACTGCGCCATGGCATCAACAGGTCTTTTTGCAGCATGAAGGCGACCTTACGGACCGGGCCGGTGACCGCTTCGCCGCCGACGAACACTTCTCCTTCGGTAGGCCGATAAAGTCCGGAGCCCATATTAAGGATGGTGCTCTTGCCACAACCGGAAGGGCCGATGATCGACACCACTTCACCGCGTCGAATCTTGAAGTTGACTTCGCGGATGGCAAACGGCGCTTCGGTCTTTCCTTTGGCCGGGAAACATTTGCCGACATTGCGAAATTCAATTTCGGTGGGTTCCAGATCTTCCTTGGGGACGGACTTATTCCATTGAGGGGTGACGGCGTACATCTCTTTCACAGCCATTTTTGAGGGTCTCTGGTCTGTTTTATAGGTGATACGGTGTTTAGTGCATGAACAATGCCAGAGACTTGCCAAGTTGCTTTTTTGTTTAAAAAGTTATTTGAATTAATGAGTTATGTTAGTTTCGTGAATTTATCGACGTTTCATATATAAAACGTGGTTTCTTATATGGCACGAAATTGCACATTGATTGTGCGAGGCTTGGCGAATTGCGAGAGGGCGATGCTTTTTAAGTAACGCTGAGTGAAGGGAAGTGACCGATTTGTTTTACATGTGAAACAAGTGCGAGGAGTGGGGCCGCCTATCGCTAACGGCATCGAGTTAAGGGGGGCGCATACGGCATCCCGCGGCTCAGGCAAACCTGGCACACGGTCGCTATGTTGACTAAATAAACGCGGCCTACTTGCCGGGTACCCGCCACAAATACCACGCAGCAACCGTCCGAAACGGACTCCACCCCAATCCAATCTCAATCATCTGCTTGCGAGTAGGCTGCACCTCCAACCCCTTCAACCGCCGATACCCCTCGCGCACCCCGAAGTCATCCGCCGGTAAAATATCCGGCCGCTCCAGGCTGTAGATCAGCAGCATTTCCACGGTCCAGCGTCCGACACCGTGCAAGGTAATCAAGCGCTCGATCAGCGCTTCATCGTCCATGGCCAGCGCGGTGGCGTAATCCGGCACGACACCGTCCAGCGTTGCCTGGGCAATCCCCTGGATCGTCGAAATCTTGCTGGCAGAAAACCCGCAACTGCGCATCTGCTCAAAGTCTGTCGCCAGTATTTGCTCGGACCGAGGGAACCTGCCTGAAGGAAACAACGCCACTAATCGCCCGACAATCGCATCCCCGGCTTTGGCATGCAGTTGCTGATAGGCAATTGCCCGCACCAGCGATTCGTAGGGATCGCGCGCTGGATGCGGTTGATGCAGGCAAGGGCCGATGGCGGCGATGTGGCGCTGCCAGTCCTCATCGAGGGACGCTAGAAAAGTACTGGCAGGTCGATAGAGGTCAGGCATGCAGGTCAGGATTTTTTCAGGAGGCCGTTCACCTCGCCATACGTGAAGGCCTTGAGGTCGTGAGTGTCGAGCTTGCCGGTTTCCAGAAAGCTCTTCGCCAGGGTACCCATGGCGCCATACAAGAACTCGGCAATGCTCGAACCGGCGCTTAGGCGTCGAACTCCGAGGGCTTTCAATTCGTCAGGCGACGGCAGGCAGGCAAAGCCCAGTACGTTCACCGGCAGTGGCGTGCCCCGGCAGATCGCAGCAATCTCGTACTCCGCCGTGACGCCCGCCGCGAACAACCCGTCAGCCCCGGCAGCCTGATACAACGCAGCGCGTTTGAGCGTTTCTGCGACACGATCTTCGGCTGGCACCAGGCCCTTGAGGTAGACGTCGGTTCGCGCGTTGATAAATAGTTTCACATCCCGGCGTTCCGCCACCTGACGGGCGATCTCGATTTTGCGCGCCAGCAACTCGGGCGGTGAAGCACCGTCCTCGATGTTGATCCCGACGGCACCGGCGGCGATCACCGCGTCGATCACTTCGGCCACCCGCACCAAGTCATCGGAATAGCCGGCCTCGATGTCCACGGTCAAGGGCACGCGAATGACCCGGGCGATGGATTCGACCGTCGACACCAGCCGTTCGAGGGGCAGGGTGTTGCCGTCCGGATAACCATGAGCCCAGGCCACCGCCGCGCTGCTGGTGGCCACGGCTTTACTGCCCAGTTGCTCCACCAGTCGCGCCCCGGCGGCGTCGGCGACGTTGGTGAGGATCAGCAGGCCGTCGTCATGCAGCCTGTGGAACTGTTGATCGAACGATTGCATCGAATTTCCTTCCCTTTGAAATAATCAGAATGCCAATTGTTGAGTGATCTGCACCGCAGCTTTTTCCAGCCTGAGCAAAAACGCCTTGCGCGGTTGTCCGCCACCATAGCCGGTCAGCGAGCCGTCCGCACCGATCACTCGGTGACAGGGCAGCACAATCGCCAGCCGATTTTGTCCGTTGGCCAGGCCCACCGCGCGGCTGGCGCCGGGTTTGCCCAGCAGCGCCGCGATGGCGCCGTAGGTGCTGGTCTGGCCGTAGGGTATCTGCGCCAGTTCGGCCCAGACTAGCCGGGCAAATTCGCTGCCCGGTAGATGCAGCGGTACGTTGAATTCTGTGCGTTGACCGGCAAAGTACTGCGCCAGTTCTGCTTCGATCTGCTGCAAATGCGCGTTGTGTCCCGGCGCCACCGCATAACCATAGCGGTTTTGTAATGCCTCGACCTCTTTGGTCAGCGCCGGCCGATCCAGAAACTCCAGTAGCACCAACCCACGACTTTCGCCCATGGCAATCATCGGCCCCAGCGGCGTAGTCAGCCGGGTGAACAGCAGCGGCTCGCTGTTGGCGGCGCGGCCCGGCGTGGTGTGGAAGAACTTTTGAAACGCATCGCGAAAACCGCTCAGGGATTCGTAGCCGGAATCGAACGCCACGTTGTCGATGGACTCGCCCTGTTTGATCCCGCCCAGCGCCATACCGAGGCGCCGGGTACGCAGCCAGGCGTGGAAGGTCATGCCGAAATGCTGCTTGAACCAGCGCCGCAATTTGAGCGGCTCGATGCCTTCGGCCTGCAACTGAATGTCGGTCCAGCGCTGGTCGGGTTCGGCGTCCACCCGGTTGAGCAAGCGCTGCACCCAGTCCGGCGCGATGGCCGCCGCATCCAGCGGTTTGCAACGCAGGCAGGCGCGGTAACCGGCGGTCATGCATTCGTCGGCATGGGCAAAGAACTCGACGTTTTCCGGCTTGGGTTTGCGCGCCGTGCAACTGGGGCGGCAGAAAATTCCGGTGGTTTTAACCGCCGTAAAAAATACCCCCTCGTAGGCGGTGTCTCGTTCGAGCATGGCGCGAACCATCTCGGCGTGGGGCGGCAGCACAGCGTTTTGTAGGTTCATGGCCTGAGCATAAGGCGGGACATGCGGCGCCTCCACCGGAAAATCGACAGGTAATTTCGCTCAGGCGTCGCGGCGTTAAATTAATGCCGGTGCCGATGGTGAATGTCCGGAAAGTGCGGATGACTGTGGCGCATCGGCGTGTGTTCATGTTCATGGCTGTGGGGTTCGGTGCCGTCCCATTCAAAGGGATGCTCGTGCTGATGATGCTCGTCGTGCACATGCCGATGACCGTGCTGGAGCGCCTCGTGTTGATGGTCGTGGCCATGGCTTTCCGTCAGGTGAATCCACACCCCGAGGCCCATCAGCAGGGCGGCGGCCCAGAACGTCAGCGTCACCGGTTCGCCCAGCAGCAGGATGGCAATCGCCGCGCCGAGGAACGGTGCCGTGGAAAAGTACGCGCCGGTACGGGCAGTGCCCAGCCCTCGCAGAGCCAGTACGAACAGCACCAGGCTGATGCCATAGCCCAGGAAGCCGACGATCAGTGTCGGCCCGAGCACATTGAACTGCGGCAGTTTCGCGCCGAGCAGCAGCGCCAGGCTGCAATTGACCAGCCCGGCAATAAGCCCCTTGATGCCAGCGATGAACAGCGCATCCGAAGCCGAGACCTTGCGCGTCAGGTTGTTATCGATCGCCCAACAGGCACAGGCCAGCGCCACCGCCAATGGCCCGATCCAGCCCAGTGTTTGCGCCGAACCCTGGGGCCAGGCCAGCAGCAAGCCACCGGCGACAATCGCCAGCATCCCGGCGACGATGCGCCGGTCAGCGTTCTCCTTGAACACCAGCCAGGCCAGCACGGCGGTGAGTACCGATTCGAGGTTGAGCATTAACGAGGCGGTGGCGCCGGAGGTCATAGTCAAACCGAACATCAACGCCACCGGCCCCAGCACGCCGCCAAAAGCGATGGCGCCGATCAGCCACGGCCATTCCGAGGACTTCAGGCCGCTGGGCTGCCAGCCCCGATCGCGGATCAAACGGACGATGGTTAGCCCTACGCCGCTGCCCAGATACAGCAACCCGGCGAGCAGAATTGGCGAGACGTTCAGCCCCAGTAACTTGGCCAGCGGCGTGCTCGCACCGAAAAGGGCGGCGGCGCCCAGGGCGTAGACAATGTTCAGGTTCATTCAGGGCTCCAAGGCATTGAGTCAACGTAACCCGCAGGATTTGCGCTGTTCACGCACGGCGCGCCATCAATAGTATCGAAGCCGCCGCCGACAACAACCCCGCGCGAATTGAAGGCAAGGGCGCCCGAATATCTGTTCACGGTATTCATTAGGAAGGGGTAGGTGGCGGTGGTAGCATTTTGACATACAACAATAAGCTAACGGGACACGCGTATTGAAAACCAAGGCTGGAGTGCTAGTCACGTCATACGCGGGTCGAATAACACGCCTGATTGTCGTTCTATCCCTGCAAGGTGCTGCGTTGGGAGTGCCCATCGCACATTCCGCGCAGGATCCGGCGATGTCCGGCCCGAGCTTTTCATGTGAGGCGTCGAGTAACGCCATCGAAAGGATGATCTGTAATGATCCCGCGCTGTCGACACGGGATCGAACAATGGCTGTCCTGTTCGCAGCGTCCCGTTCGGACGCGTCAGATCGGGGTCTGTCGCAGCAGCAAACCTTGCAACGGCAATGGCTGAAAACGCGGGGCAAGCAATGTTCGAATGACGACGTGCATGCGTGTCTCGTCAGTGCCTACGATCAGCGGCTGAACCAACTGGCCGTTGCGGCGCTTTTCCGGGCGCCGGATGTCGCGCTGGCAGAACTTGCCCGACAGAATTCCAGATCCGCCCCGTTGTATGAAGCCATCTATCGCTACGCGACCATCGAGGATGGCGCCGATCGTGCGACAGCTGTGGAGAGGCTGATTGCCCCGTCTTTCGAAGCGCTTCATGACAAACCGGTGGCATCGCCGTTGTCCGGCGTTAAAAATGCACATGAAGCGGCGTCATCGGATAAAAACTTTTCCGCATTCTTGAATGTCGCATCGGTCGACGATTATTCGCTGACAATTCCGTGTTCGGCGCTTGTGCGGCGGCCCGGGTCGCTGGGCGTTCTGCGTTCGGAATACGGCGGGGCAATCGATGGTCGACTGACCCAGAGTGACTGCAAGGCGATGACGTCGCGATTGAAAACGGTGGATCGACTGACGGAAGCGGCGGTGGCGGTACAACCCTCTTGCCCGGGGACCATTCGCTTCAGTCTCGCACGTGAGTTTGACTACACACTGGTTGCCGTTCGTTTGCACCGCACTGACTTATGGAAGGCGAAAGCACTCGATATAAGTCCCGGCGCTCAGGATGAAAACAACGACGGAGCGGAAAAAGAGGTCGACGAGCCGCATTTTATTACACGGCATCAGGCGTCAATTCGGGACGCGAGCGATGAGTTGGCGACGTACTATTCGAGCCATTTCGGTGTCCCGCCAGTGCTTGCAAAAGAACAGGCGATGAGCGCAGTGAGTGCGCTCATCTCCGGGGCTTTTGATCTTTGCGAGAGAGGGTAAGACGATGGAACGGATCGAGCCAACGATGGACGACTTCACCCACACCTCGCAACCTCCGGAAGTTGCGCAGGGGACGCCAATTGGAACGTCGAGGGTCCGGTTCGCGGTCCGGCCTCCACGTGGACAGCGCGGCACTGTTCTGCGCTCAATGCTCAGGAAAGGCGAGCTTTGCGTCACCGATGAGGATGTAGCGCTCATCAAGTCGAGTCTCAAGCTGTTTCAGCGCCCCATCGAAACGAAGCGGGTTATCCCGCGCGACCAGATCTTTGATGCAAAAACCATCCGCAAGTACGTCTATTTCGACATCCATGCGCCAGCCGGAATTCAACGTGTCTTCTTGATCGCGTCCAGCGGCGACGAAGCAAAAAGAATCCTGGAATGGCTCCCCAGGCAAACAACGCCTGCCCATGAGGCGGAGCAAACAGCGTTATCCAGCTACTCCGAACGAATCCTTGCGCTGACGCCGATCACCAGGGTCACCTACGGGCTGATCGCGATAAACGTTCTGGTTTACCTGGCGATGTGCGCGGGCGGCGTCGGGATCATGGCGCAGAACATTCCTATGACCGTCCGATGGGGCACGAACTTCGGCCCTGAAACCCTGGGTGGTGGATGGTGGCGCCTGCTCACATCGGTGTTTGTCCATTTCGGCCTGGTTCACTTGATGTTCAACATGCTCGCGCTGTTCCAAATCGGCCGACTGGCGGAGCGCCTGTACGGGAGTGGGCGATTCCTGGCGCTGTACCTGTTTGCCGGCGTGGCCGGCAGCATTGTCAGTGTGCTGTGGCATCCGACCGTCAACAGTGCGGGTGCATCGGGCGCCATTTTCGGGGTGTTCGGTGGGCTGCTGGTGTATGTGCTGAAGTTCCGCCACGAGTTGCCGACGTCGATTGCTCTGCAACAACGCATCTCGATCGTGGTGCTCATCGCGTACAACCTGTTCTACGGTTTTACGCACCAGGGCATCGACAACGGCGCGCATCTTGGCGGGTTGGTGGGTGGCGTTTTACTCGGCTTGACGCTGGCAAGGCCGCTCAACGAGCCGGCTCGCGCAAAAGTAGCGCTTAAAAGCGCGTTGCTTTCCTCTGCGCTGGCACTCGTCGTTTTGGGCTCGTCGACTTACCTGTTGGCGCATATCCGCGAGGCTTACAATGAAGAGCTTCAATTCACAAGTTTGGAGCACACTATTGCCCCCAGCTTGGCAAAAGCGATGAGCGAGGGGGGCGCGCTCTTGCGCGTACCTGTGCATACGCCAGGCGAAAGATATGCGATAGCCAACAAAATCATGCAGGAAGTCGTCCCTCAATGGGAAAAGCTGTATGCCTCCTTCGAGAATGCCCCTCTACCAAACGGTTCGCCACGAATTGCACTACGGGAAGCGATCCTGAGCTACATCGACGACAATCGGAAAATGTATCGCGTGGCAGTCATCATGGGAAATCAGGGCCGCGAGCCGGATGCAGCGACGCAGGCCCAGTTCAGGGCACTCATGAGCGACTCAGTGGTGCAGGTCGCCGCTGTTAAAAGACTTTCATCTCCTATTGATGGTCGCCACCCTTAGCAACCGTCAGGGTTACCCCACCCAACAATCCTGCCGCGCCGCCGCGGTATACCCTGACGAAAACATCCCTGTGGGAGCGAGCCTGCTCCCACATTGTTTTGTGGTGGGCACGGGAGGGGTGTTTTGTTCAATACAGTGATCGGTGCGCTCTTTACCTTGAGGTCCGGTTCAACTGAATTGAAGAAGGTGTGTGATGAGTGTGTTGATCTCCATGGCGGCGTTTGCCCTGGTCGCTTCGATAACCCCGGGGCCGGTGAATATCGTGGCGTTGAGTTCCGGGGCGCAGTTTGGTTTTCGTGCCAGTCAGCGGCATGTGGCGGGGGCAACCCTGGGGTTTGTCTTGCTGCTGGTGTTGATGGGCCTGGGCCTGCACGAGTTGCTGCGGTTATGGCCGGTGCTGACCCGGGTGGTGCAAGTGGCTGGGGTGGCGTTTCTGTTGTTCATGGCCTGGAAACTGGCGGTCGATAACGGTCACTTGGGCGCCAGTCAGGAGGGCAAGGCGCCCTCGATGTTTTACGGCGCAATGATGCAATGGCTCAACCCCAAGGCCTGGCTGGCCTGTGTCGCGGGCATGGGCGCCTTTGTCGCGGACGGCGACGCGCGGCTGGTCTGGCAATTCGCGGCGATTTATCTGGTGGTCTGTTATCTCTCGGTCGGCTGCTGGGCTTATGCCGGGACCTTCTTGCGCGGGTATTTGAGCAACGCCAGGGGCATGCGGCTGTTCAACCGGAGCATGGCGTTGCTGCTGGTGGTGTGTGCGGGGTATCTGATCCGGACCTAGATTCCCTGTGTCACGCCAGACCGCTCAGGGCATTTTCTGTCGAGACAGGCAGGGCGTTGAATCGATTGGCGCGCAGTTCCGTGATGGCATAGATCGCCCGTGCGGTACGGCCATTTCCGTCGACGAAGCTGTGGTAGCCCAGAAAGGAGCCGAGCATCTGCTTACCGAAATGCTCATGGGCTGGATCCAGGGTTGCCAGGTGATTCTCCAACATCGCCGCGCCCGAAACGTTGGAAGGGTAACGAGCCTGAGCGGTAGGGCTGCGCAGGGCATCTGTCGTCTCGGGCACCAGACGTCGATGCAGTTCCTTGTAAACCGCAGGATCAGTCAGGGACTTGCCATTGTTGCTGTATTCGTGGAGCAAAGTCCTGATGTTGTCAGCCTCGTTTCGGGAATTCGACGCTTTGAGAATCCAGGCGGTGGCTCGATCTGCGTTGTCGGTCAAACGGTCAGGGTTAAAGGACACATCTTCCAGGATGCCGTTGTAAGGCGACTTGCCAAGGTCCGAGGCGAGTAATGTCGTTTGGTGTTGATTCATGGCCGTCAGATTTTTGTATTCCACCTTCAGGGTGTCGTGGAAGAGCTCCGGCAATACAGCGTGATCCTTGAACTGGCGAAGGTTGGCCAGTGAATACTTTTGCGCTTGCTGGCGTATCAGCGAGCCGACAACGTCAGCATCCAGTAGCTTCGTCAGCGATTGGGTGTCGCCAGACTTGCGCGCTATCTCGGCCAACGAGTTTTCCAACAAATGCTGAAGTTCCTGTTCAGGCACGTGCTTGAGCAACTTCACGTCATTGGCGTGCAGGTGTTTGAGTACGTGCTCGGCAGTTTCCAGGCCATCACTTTTAAACAACGCCCGTGCATGGGCCAAGGTGTCCAGGCTCATGCGGATCTGCGATGCGCTGCCGGTGTGGTTGATTGCCTTGATCAGATCATAAGAGTGGGTGCCGGTCAGATGCCGTAACTGCGCCCGGGCGATCTGGGCGCTAGAGGCGGAGTAATGGCCAACTTTCAAGGCGCCTTTGCCAATCAGCTTCAGGCCGCCCTTGAGGAGTTTCGGAATACCGTCCAAAGGGTTGATCAACCCGACCACGGCACGGGCACCGACCCTCGATGCAGAAAGCAGTTTCGTTACCACGGTCGTGGCTTTGGCACTGGTGACGGCAATTTTGCCCGGCACGAGCGCAAAGACCAGGACAAGTGCCGCTGCATCCATGACACACCCCAGGAGTGCGTTTTGTTGGCGGGAGGGGTTGCCCGAGGACATCTCTTCGACGCACTCCTTGAACGGAATAATCATATTGAGCACTGTATTGAAGATGGCATCGGTCTTCTCGATCGCTCGTTCCCGTTCGGTCTGGTCGAGGCCTATCTGCTTCAGTTCTTTGACGGTGAAATAGGGGTTTTCTTCAGCAATAAGCTTGCTGAGTGCTTCTTTGCGTGCCGAGCGGAAGAAGGGGTTTTCAACGCTCGAAACGGTTGTGGCCGACGGTGCCTGGAACTCTCCGATCTTTCGGATGAACATCCTTGATTGCGCATTGCTGCGCGGTGCCTGGTT
This sequence comes from Pseudomonas sp. ASL4, assembly GCF_056680395.1. Lineage (NCBI taxonomy): Bacteria > Pseudomonadati > Pseudomonadota > Gammaproteobacteria > Pseudomonadales > Pseudomonadaceae > Pseudomonas > Pseudomonas sp. ASL4. The sequence continues at coordinate 3,855,217 of NZ_CM155280.1, forward strand.
TTGTAAGTACGCCCGTATGTCCAGAGGGACGTTATCGAACTTTTCACGGCCGGCAAATTTCACCTTGCGGCCATTCCCCTCTTGCGTCACAAGGGGGCGGAACACGGATTCGAGTTTCGGGTTGAGTCGGCATTCCAGTCGTAATGGAAACAGCTCAAAGCAACGAACCTGCGAATTCATTTGCGCACAGAGAATGACACCGTAACGTCCGGTTTCTCCTGGGATAGGGGTCAAGGGACGGGGTATACCTCCCGGTGACGGTAAAGTTGGAAAGCGGGTCGTGTTGTATTCCTCAATGCAATAAATACCGACAGCGCCGTACTCGATGAATGAGGCTTCACTGCGGGACAATTGCGAAAGAGTGACTTCGATGTTGCTGGCCAATGCTTCTGTTGTTGCGCTGTGATGCCGATTGATGGCCTCTTCATACAAGTCGGCAACGGGATACAGTTCTGTCAACTCGGGAAATGATTGGTAAATACTAGTGCCTCTGACGCGATCCCAATCCTGGCTGTGAAGTTCATCGCCCATGTAAAGATCAAGAACCGATACCTTTCGCCCGGCACCGCCACCGCTACCACGGTGTTTGACCAACAGTTCGCCAGGATCGCAGGCGGGTGCCGTGGCTTTCAGTTCTTTCAGCGCGAGTGGTTGGCGGTGGGGTATTGCCTGGCCGAGTGCTGTGGCGGCATTCAGTATTTTGTCGAGGTACTGTTCGTATTCATTAGCGGCCAGGGTCAGCGCTTCCTGGGTCAGGTTGCCTTGGGTGTCCCGCGCAATGATTTTGTTCATCAGCGCCCAGGTGACCATCGGGTCCACCGTATGGGCGGCATGCAACGAAGCCAGTTGCGGGGTTGCCTGGGAAGACTGACCCAGGCCGAGCAGATGTTGATGGCTTAACTTGCGTGAAACACCAGGGATAAGGGCTTCAGCAAAATGTATCGCTTGAGTACTCACCACCCAGGCTGGCGTTCCGAGGCGCAGTTCGCCAGGCCAGCCGGCAAACAGGTATTGCGGCGCCATACCGCCAAGCACCAACTGGGCAACGAGCGGTGCGAACATTTGATGAAGCTTGAGACTGTCAACCAGATGCTGTTCCAGGCGCGTGCGCACACTGGACGGATGAAGCATGAAGTCATCGGCCGAATAGAGATCGAAGCCGGCAAATGTTGTATTGGCATTGTCGACGATGGGATCAAGGTCGAGCAGCATGGCGGCGATCAGCAACTGCTCGACAAACTCGGGTGACGGTTTCGGCTTGGTTTCGTCGGTGAACCAGCCCAGGGCATCGAAGTACGCTTGCCCTTGTTCCGAGGTCCCGGAAGTAATTTCGATCAGCCTTTGTAAGCGGTAATCCTGACTGGTGGGTAACTGACCCGCCGAGGCGATTTCAAACAACAAGTGCTTGCCCAAATGTGCCACCAGGGAGGTTTTGCCACCGGTTAAATACCGGGTTACCTTGCGAATGATTGCGCGATTGTTATCGGTGAGTTTGAAGGGCGAGTCTTCGGGGGTATCCAGAAGTTGCCAGTAGTTACCAAATCTAGGAGCCTCGGGGAGTGTCGCGAAGTTGAGTAAATCAATCAGCCCTCTGGTGTCTTGTTCGTTGGTTGGCAACGGTAAACCCTGGAAGTCGAGCCATTGGCCTACCGAAATCCACTCGCTTGAACTGATGAACCCACCGGTCAACGCCGCCATTTTCGTCAGTAGTTTCAGGTCTTCGTCCAGCGCCGGAATACCGGCGATGTGAGCGGTGATGTCTGTGCGCGAGAAGTAGGTGTTAGTAACGACGACGGGAGGGCTAGCCGGACGCTCAATGGAACTCAGGTTATGCCGAACGTGATAAATACGGCCATGTTTATCGACTTGATATGCCGCCTGGTCGGGCAGGGCGTGTTCCCGTCGCAGTTTCAGAAAAGCCGGATGCCGGGCCAGTCTCGAAAGGCAAATGCTCCCCGAGCGATGAACCAGATCAAAGTTGGAACCGCTCACGCTTTTCATGGCCAGGCGATCCCAGGACCATTGAAGAGTGCTTTGAACATGATCGTCAGTGAGAAAATCTTCCAGTGCTTTGGTGATGGCTAGTTTTTGAAGTTCATTGCTGGAAGTAACTGGGTTGTTGTTCTGGTTTTGCATGCTCTGAAGTTCCATCTTCGGATGTTGTTACTGTTGATGTGGTGTTTGTTGAAAAGGTGCAAGTATGTTTGGACGTTGTTCGGGTTTGCAGGCTAAAGGCAAACATGCAGCGCTGCCATTGTTGCTGTATGTCTGCATGTTTGTTTGCAGATGACCGTATTGCTGGGCAGTCAGCAATAGCGCCGTTATAGGTTGTTGTCAGGGCGGAGTTAGCCAGGGAGGTGTATTGCTGATTGTATAAAGTTGCACGGGACTATTGGTTTACCAAACCTTCAACAGGCGATTACTTCTAACCGCGATACTGCCCCGGAGTCGCAGCCAGATGCTGTTTGAACACCCGCTGAAAGTGCGCCTGATCGGCAAACCCGGCTTCCAGCGCCACATCGGCGATCAGCTTGCCGCTGCGCAAGCGGTCCCGGGCGAACTGGATGCGCCGGTTGAGCAAAAACGCGTGGGGCGTCATGCCGTAATGCTGCTTGAACGCGCGGATCAGGTAGGACGGTGACAACTGCGCCGCTTCGCAAATATCTTCAAGCTTGAGCAGTTGCGTGCAGTTGTCGCGGATGTAGTCGGCGGCTCGCTCGAGTTTGAAATTGGGCTCGCGCAACGGCTGATCGATGGGGTTGAGGCGTTGCTGCACCTCGGTGAAAAATTCCACTGCGGCGCTGTGCTTGCGCAGTATGTCTTGCTGTTCATCGACCAGCACGGCGTACAGATCCTTCAGGCCGACAAACAGGCTGGCGTCACGATTGTGGGTGATGGCAAACCGGCGAAACGCCTGGTCCTGGCTGAACCCCAGTTGATGCTGCAAGTCGGTCAACCACGGCGTCTCGACGTAGAGCATCAGGTACGACCAGGGCTGGTCATCGATCGGGTTGCAGGCGTGGACATCGCCGGGGTTCATCAGCACCACGGTGCCGGTGCTGACCTGAAACTCCGATTGCTCATGCACATAGGTGCTGAGCCCGGCGGTAATCGCGCCGATGGAAAAGTGCGCGTGGGAATGCCGGGCGTAGCAGACTTCGCGGCCATCGGCGATGGCCCGGGCTTCGATGAAGGGCAGGGCGTCGTCACGCCAGAAACGTGGAGCTTTGTCGGCATCTTTGGCTGCGGCATGCTTCATCGTTAGTGTCCTGGCAGGTCAGCGCTTGAGTGTATTAGCTCTCGCCGTTAAAGGCCCGCTGCAGTTCAGCGATGTCTAGTTTTTTCATCTGCATCATCGCTTGCATGGCCCGCTGGGATTTGACCGTGTCGGGGTCTTTGAGCATCTCCATCATGGCCACCGGGACGATCTGCCAGGACAGCCCGAACTTGTCCTTCACCCAGCCACATTGCTCGGCCTGGGGTACGGCAGATAACGCGCCCCAGTAATGGTCGACCTCTTCCTGAGTCTGGCAATTGACCTGGAACGAAACCGCTTCGTTGAACTTGAACACCGGGCCGCCATTGAGCCCGGTGAAGCCCTGGCCATCGAGTTCGAAACTCACAGTCAGCACCGAGCCTTCGGGGCGACCGTGGTGCTCGAAACCAGCCTTGCCGTAATGGGTGATGGCGGTGATTTTGGAGTGATCGAAGATCGAGCAATAGAATTTGGCAGCCGCTTCGGCCTGATCATCGAACCAGAGGCAGGGTGTGAGTTTTTGCACGCGTTGCATGGTGTTCTCCTCTACGGGGTTAGCACGCTGGACTATCAGCGTAGTCACTCGGTAGCCGGTTGGCGGTGCCGTAGATCGACAAGTCGAGAAGACATATCGGCCCGAACTGTTTGTCGCTAGACTTGCCGCCCCGATTTTGCCGCAAGGACGCTCAGCATCATGGTTACCCCTCGTTTATTGGCTGTTGCCTGCCTGCTCGCCAGCGTTTGTGCGAGTGCTGAGCCGCTGACTTTTCACCTCACCGATCCGGCACAGAAGTATGCGATTGAGGTGGTGTTCCCCAATCCTCCAGCCCAAAGCTTCGAGGGCGCGCCCGCGCAGGTCACCTTGCGCGATAAGTCCAGTGGCCAGGAGCTGCAACGCATTGAGTCGCCCGAGGCGTTTGTCGATTTAGAACGCAACAGCAAAATGATGGAGATCAACCAGGCTCCGGCCTACGGCGATCAGAGCCTGCTGTTTTTCGATGACTTCAATTTCGACGGGCAACAGGATATGGCGGTACGCAACGGCAGTGAGGGCGGTTACGGCGGCCCTTCCTATGACATCTACCTGTCCGATCCCGCGAGCCCGACTCTGGTCTTTAACCCCAATTACTCCTACCTGACCCGTGATGGGCAGTTGGGCATGTTCGGTGTTGATCCAGTCGCCAAGCGCTTGCATACGAGCTCGAAAAGCGGCTGCTGCTGGCATCAGTACGCGACTTGGCAGATAGAGAAAAATCAACCGGTCATGGTCGCCGAAAAGATCATGGCCGCGCAGATGCCGACGGAGGCAAACCCCTTCATGCCGGCGGGCTACATGGACGTCACCGAGCGCGAACTGACGGCGGGTCAGTGGATCGAACGCCATCATCTTGAGGGCCCGGACACTGAGCCTCCGGTGATGTTGCGTGGCACCCTCGACGACAAGATCGCGGTCGAACTCTGGTGGCAACTTCAGGGGGCGGTGTACGTCGGTGAAGTTCGTTACGGTAAGAATGGCAGCGGCAAGCCGATCCGGCTGGTCGGTGGGGCGTACGACGATGGCGGTGTGTTGTTGCACGAATTGAGCGACGACGGTCAGATGACCGGCGACTGGTACCTGGAAGGCACGCCGAACGTACAGGGGACCCAGACCGGTACGTGGCGTAGCGCCAGCCGTGAGTTCAGCATCAAAATGCGGCCCACCGCTTTCAAAGTTGCGCCGCAAAAACTCGAGCGGGTTGCCGACAATCAACGTCAGGGCCACTACATGATTAGCAATGCCGCAGAGCAGCGAGTGGGTGAGATGTTTGTGAAAATACTGCCGGGGGTCGACAACGGCCCTGAGACCGCAGACATCAGCCTCAACGCTTTCCAGCTTAAGGATCCACCCAGCGAGATCCATTATCAGTCGACGTTGATGGCCGGCAATCTGGCCATTGTGCTGGATGCCCAGGGCGGGCCGATTTTTCGCCTGCAATTGCTCAACGGTGCGGCTAGCGTGACGGGTTACGGTGAGTATCAGAAATACAGCGGCGGTTATGTAAAAGTACCTTGAGGCAGGGGGCTAGAAATCCCACCGTGCTATCAGCAGTCAAAATGACGTGATCTCGAGTCATTAAGACCGCTGGTCAGCATCTCCGGCGCTTACCTTTACACCGGGTATTTGTCGATTTTGACGCTGATTTCGATGCATGCCATGACCATTATCGGCCCAACCCTGCTCAAAATCGGCTATGTGATGCGCCTGCTGACCCCGCATCGGCTGAGTATCTACCTATCCCGAGTGGTGGTCTGATAATCAAACCTGTGGCGAGGGGGCTTGCCCCCGTTCGGCTGCGGAGCAGTCGTAAATCCAGACGACTCGGTGACACTGAGAAAAGCCGGGGGTTACTCCGCAACCCAATGGGGGCAAGCCCCTCGCCACAGAATCGGTGTCAGGCTTAATTGACTGACATTAGCGTCCGAGGCCGCCGCGTTCAGCGATCCAGCGGGTCGCCAAATCAATAAACGCCCGCAGTTTCGGCTGGGTCTGGGTGCGACTCGGGAAGTACAGGTACAACCCCGAACTGAGCGGCACGAATGGCTGCAGCACCCGTTGCAGTCGTCCCTCCGCCAGTTCGTCGGTAATCTCCAGGTCGCAGGCATACGCCAGGCCCAGGCCATCTCGAGCAGCGGCCGCCAGCAACTTGCGGTCGTTGACGATCACGCCACCGGCAACGCCGACGGTAAAGTCGCGACCATCGCGCTGAAACTCCCAGCGATGGGCATTGCCCGAGGTCGAAAAGCGAAAGCCGATGCATTCATGCCCGGTCAGTTCTTCCGGGCTGGCGGGTTGGCCAGCCTTGGCGAAGTAGGCCGGGGAGCCGACCACTGACCATTGCAGGTCCGGTGTCAGGCGCACGGCGACCATGTCTTTCTCGATCGATTCACCCAAACGGATCCCGGCATCGAAGCCGCCGGCCATGAGGTCCACCGTGGCGTCATCCAGGGAAATATCGAGGGTGACTTGCGGGTGGGCCTGGCGAAACAACGGAATCAGCGGCTCAATCAACAGCGCACCAGACAAACGTGGCGCGGTGATGCGCAGGGTGCCCATCGGTTGATCGCGAAAGCCGCTGAGCACCGCCAGCGCTTCATCGATCTCACTGGCCGCCGGGCGCAAGCGCGTAAACAGGCTGGCGCCGGCCTCGGTCAACGCCACGCGGCGGGTGGTGCGCTGGAACAGCAGCACGCCGGTGCGCCGCTCAAGCAACTTGATCGCATGGCTGACCGCCGTAGGCGTGACGGCCAGCCGGGTGGCGGCGAGGGTGAAGCTTTTATGCTCGGCTACCGCGAGGAACTCGGTCAAGCCGTCGAACGGATCGTGATTCATGGTCGAACCATTATGAAAGAGCGTTTCATAGTGCTTGTAACACGAGGGCATTTTTCCGACCAATCTTCCTGCGTACCTTGGTGCCTGTCCCAACCCCACACAAGGTATCGAACATGAGCACCTCTCATTCTTTCAAACGTGTCTGGCTCGTCACCGGCGCTTCCCGTGGTATCGGTGCGAAAATCGTTGCCGCCGCGCTGGCCAACGGTGATGCGGTGGTGGCCACGGCTCGCGACGCGAGCACAATCGTTCAGCGTTTTGGCGATCAACCGGGCTTGCTGGCCGCCACCCTGGACGTGACCAACGAAGCCCAGGGCGTGGCGGTAGCTCAAGCTGCCATCGAGCATTTCGGGCGCATCGACGTGCTGGTCAACAATGCCGGTTTCGGTTTGATCGGGGCGGTGGAAGAGGCGAGCAGCGATGAAATCAAGCGGCTTTATGAAACCAACGTCTTTGGCCTGCTGAACGTTACACGTGGGGTCTTGCCGCACATGCGCGCCGCCCGCAGCGGGCATGTGATCAACATTTCGTCGGTGGGCGGTTATCAGTCGGCGCCGGGCTATGGCATTTATTGCTCGACCAAGTTCGCCGTCGAAGCCCTGAGCGAAGCCCTGCACGGCGAACTGGCGCCGTTGGGGGTGAAAGTGACGGTGGTTGAGCCGGGCTACTTCCGCACTGACTTCCTTGATTCCAATTCCCTGGTTGAGTCGCCGGAAACGATCGCCGACTACGCCTCGACCGCCGGCGAAGTGCGCAAACAGGCCAAAGCCATCAATCAGCAACAACCCGGTGACCCGGAAAAACTGGCCCAGGCGCTGATCACGCTGGTCGAGGCTGAACAACCGCCGCTGCGTTTGCCACTGGGTTCGGATTCGGTGCTCTATATCGCGGCCAAGAATGCGTTTGTTGCCGAAGAACTGAACACCTGGCGCAAGCTGTCAGAGTCCACCGACTTCTAAACCAATCGGCTGACCTCTGTAGGAGCAAAGCTTGCTCGCGATAGCGGTCTTCCAGTCAGTAGAGATGTTGACTGACACCCCGCCTTCGCGAGCAAGCCCGCTCCCACAGGGGTAACTCAATAGATCAGGTATTTGTGTTCGATCTTGCGTGACCGGCGGTCGCTGAATCTGGCCACCCGTTCAATCTGCGCTTAGCTGTATGGATAGCCCGAGGCGTGTAGCCCCGCCGACCCTGTAGGAGCAAAGCTTGCTCGCGATGAACGGTAACGTGGTTTGTCAGACCTGACGCCTTCGCCGGCAAGCCTGGCTCCTACAAATAACGACGGTGTTTCAACGGCGCCCCTTCAGAACACCGTGAGTCTGAGGAAATCCGTAATGCTTACCCTGAATATCAATGGCAAGGACCAGGCACTGGACGTCCCCGCGGACATGCCTTTGCTGTGGGTCTTGCGCGATGTCGCGCACCTGACCGGGACCAAATTCGGTTGCGGCATGGCCCAGTGCGGTGCCTGCACCGTGCACGTCGACGGCGCGCCGCTGCGCTCCTGTATCACTCCTGTCACGGCCGTGGCCAACGGGCAAAAAATCCTCACCATCGAAGGCCTGTCCACCGACGGTTCGCACCCGGTGCAACAAGCCTGGGCTGAGCTTGACGTGGTGCAGTGCGGTTACTGCCAGTCGGGGCAGATCATGTCGGCCGCAGCCTTGCTGGCGAAGATCCCCAAACCCACCGACAGTGACATCGATCAGGCGCTGTCCGGCAACATCTGCCGCTGCGGCACTTACCCAAGGATCCGTGCGGCGGTCAAACGCGCCGCCGAGATCGGTTGATGCTACGTCCGGGGGAGTCAGTTCAATGAACAGCTTCAGTCCTGTTTCACGCCGTGGTTTTCTCAAGGGCAGTGCGGTGCTTGGCGGTGGGTTGGTGGTGGCGTTTGTCATTCCCGGCGGCCATCGTTTTGCTTTGGGCGCCGAGGATCAAGGCAATGTCTTCGCGCCGAATGCCTTCCTGCGAATCGCCAATGACAACAGCGTCACCATCCTGCTCGGCCATTCGGAAATGGGCCAGGGCATCTGGACCGGCCTGACCATGCTGATCGCCGAGGAGTTGGACGCCGACTGGTCGAAGATCCGCGTCGAACATTCACCCGCCTCGGCCAAGGATTATGGTCTGGCCGGGTTTGGCGGCATGCAGATCACTGGCGGGTCTACTTCGACCTGGATGGAGTTCGACCGCTATCGTCAGGCCGGCGCCGCCGCGCGCCTGATGTTGATCGACGCCGCCGCCAAGCGCTTCAACGTCGCGCCGTCCGAGATTCGCACCGAACCGGGCGTGGTCATCGCTGGCGACAAACGCGCGACCTACGGTGAACTGGCGGATGACGCCGGCAAGCTGCCTGTGCCGGACCCGGCCTCGATCAAGTTCAAGGACGCCAAGGACTGGAAGATCATCGGCAAACCGACCAAACGGCTCGACACCCCGGAGAAAATCACCGGTCGGGCCAAGTTCGGCATGGACGTGCAATTTGAAGGGCTGATGACCGCCATGGTTGCGCGCCCGCCGGTGTTTGGCGGCAGCGTCAAATCCTTCGAAGGCGCCGAGGCGCTGGCGGTGCAGGGGGTGCACAAAGTGGTGCAGGTGCCCACGGGCGTGGCGGTGATTGCCGATCACTACTGGGCGGCGAAACTGGGCCGCGATGCGCTGAACATCGACTGGGACCTGGGGCCGAACACCGGCCTCGACAGCGTGAAACTGCTGGAAAGCTTCCGCCAACTCGCCGCTACCCCCGGCATGCCAGCTAGTCAGGCTGGCGATGCAGCCGCCACATTGGGCAAAGCACCAAAAACCATCGACGTTGAATACAGCGTGCCGTACCTGGCCCATGCACCAATGGAACCGCTCAACTGCACGGTGAAAATCACTGCGGACAAATGCGAAATCTGGACCGGCACCCAGTTCCAGACCCTCGATCAAATGATCGCGGGCAAGATCACCGGGCTTAAACCCGAACAGGTTGAAATCCACACCGAATTCCTCGGCGGCGGTTTTGGCCGTCGGGCCAACCCGACCTCGGATTTTGTCAGTGAAGCGGTGCAAGTCGCGAAGGCCGCCGGTATGCCGGTGAAAACCGTCTGGTCCCGGGAAGACGACATTCGTGGCGGCTATTACCGCTCGATGTTCCTGCATCAGGCGCGTATTGGTCTGGATGCGGCCGGTATGCCGCTGGCCTGGAAGCATGTGATGGTCGGGCAGTCGATCATGGACGGCACGGCGTTTGCGGCGACGATGGTCAAGGACGGCGTCGACAAAACCTCGGTCGAAGGTGTGGCCGACAGCCCTTACCTTGAAGGCATGGCCAATCATCTGGTGGAGCTGCATTCACCGAAAACCGGCATCAACGTGCTGTGGCTGCGTTCGGTTGGGCACAGCCACAACGCCTTTGTCATGGAATCGCTGATCGACGAACTGGCCACGGCCGCCGGCAAAGACCCGGTGGAATACCGCCGAACCTTGCTCAAGGACCATCCACGGCATCTGGGCGTACTGAACCTGGCCGTGGAAAAAGCTAACTGGAACGCGCCGCTGCCGGACGGTCACGCCTTGGGTGTTGCGGTGCACGAATCGTTCGGGAGCTTCGTTGCGCATGTCGCCGAAGTGTCCCAGGACAATCTGAAGATCCGCGTGCATCGGGTGGTGTGCGCGGTGGACTGCGGCATCGCGGTCAACCCCGAAAGCATCGCTGCGCAAATGGAATCTTGCGTTACCTTCGGCCTGGGGTTTGCGCTGCACAGCAAAGTGACGTTCAAGGACGGCCAGGTGGTGCAGTCCAATTACCACGATTATCAGGTGCTGCGGCTCAACGAAATGCCGGTGGTGGAGGTGCACATCGTGCCCAGTACCGACAAACCAGGCGGTATCGGCGAGGCCGGTGTGCCGCCCATGGCGCCAGCGGTGGCCAACGCAGTGTTTGCCCTGACCGGGCAACGCCTGCGGGAACTGCCGTTGCAACTGTCGGGGGTGTGAGATGAAACGACATTTGATACTGGGCGCCGTGGTGCTGATCGGACTGGGCGGCTACGCCTCGGAGCTGTTCGCCGACGATCAGGCTGCGTTGAAAGCCTTCGGGACGGTGCAGAAGGTTTTCCAGAGCCCGCGCTGCCAGAACTGCCACATCCCAGGCGATTCACCGTTGCAGTTCGATGCTGGCATCCCGCACGCGATGAACGTAGTGCGCGGCATGGACGGCAAGGGCGCCGCCGGTTTGCCCTGCGCCACCTGCCATGCCGAAAACAACCCGCCGGCCAGTTTCGGCCCCCACGCACCGCCAGGCGCGCCGCACTGGAGCCTGCCATCCGCGGCGCACAAAATGGCCTGGATCGGCCTGCCGCCAGACAAACTCTGCGCGTTGATCAAGGATCGCTCCAGCAATGGCGACCGTGATTTCGCCGCGCTGATCAAACACGTCAGCGACGACAAACTGGTGCTCTGGGGCTGGAATCCGGGTGGCAATCGGGCGCCGGTGCCGGTGCCTCACGACATTTTCGTTACCCAGTTCAAGCTCTGGGCGGACGCCGGAGGGCCGTGCCCGGTAGCGGGCATCTGACCAGCGGCGGATTTATCAGGAGTCAAACCGGGTCTGTGCGCCTCTAACGTATAGACCCATCAAAGGAGTGAGACATGTTGGTTCCAGGCAAACCGGTCAAGCCGGGGGCTTGTGCAGACACCCTGCGCGGGCCGGATGCTTCATTACAAGAGCGCGAACTGTTGCGCGAATTGGCGCGCCAGGCCGAGCAAGAACTGACGGCGGTGCAGGTGGCGAGCATGGATGAACTGACTCTGCTGCCCAATCGTCATGGCTTCGAGGCGCTGGCTCAACGGGGGTTGGACGCGTGCTTGCGATTAGGCAAGCCGGCGACCTTGCTGTTTTTCGACCTCGACAACTTCAAACACATCAATGAGCTGTATGGCCGCGCCGAAGGCGACGATGCCCTGAAAACCTTCGCCGATGTGCTGCGGATTGCCTTTCGCGAGAGTGATGTGATTGGCCGTATGGGCAGCGACGAGTTCGCGGCGCTGCTGACTGGTGCCAATGGAGTGGAGATCGAGGCCATCCGGGCGCGGCTCGAAGAGATGCTCGACGAGCGCAACGCCACGGTGCACCGCGGCTATGCCATTCGCTTCAGTATCGGCCAGATCGAGTGTCATCCATCGCTTGACCAGACGGCTGAGAGGCTATTGGCGGCTTTCAGTGAACAGTTCGGCAGCCACCCGTTCCGCCGTTCGTAATAACAAACCGTCGTTTCTGAACCGGCCGATCATCTGCAACCCGATTGGCAGCAGTCCCTCGGCGCGCGCCAGTGGGATGTTCACCTGTGGCCAGCCGAACGCCCCCCAGAACTTGATGAAGTCCGATGGCCCGGTGTTTTCGGTGCTGTCCACGGCCAGCGGCGCAACCATCCCGCAGCAAGGGCCGAGCATGGCGTCGAAAGGCTGGCATCGCTCGTTGAGACGCGGTGCAAGGGCTGCCAACCGGGCCTTGGCTGCGGATTCCTGTTCCCATGTCGTGGCTGCGGCTCGGTCGAACATCGCCAGTATCGAGGGGCTTAACAGCGCGCGGTGCTGCTGAAATTCCTTCGCCAGCGAACGGGCGCCCTCGCAATCGTTGATTAGCTGATGATCATCGAACACACCGGCAAATTCGTCCGGCAATTGCAGTTCGCTGATCTGATGGCCAGCGTTGCGCAGATGCTCAAGGGCGTGTTCCAGAGCGCTGGCGACCTCGGGGTCGACTTGATCCCAGCGCGCGGTGCGGTAGAAGCCCAAATTCAGCGGGCGTTGTGGGGTTTCAGGTAGGGCAAAGCCAGGAATCAGAACGCGTGCCACGAGGTGCAGATCCCGCACCGAGCGACCGTACCAGCCCACGGTGTCGAAGCTCGGCGCCAGCGGTTTCACGCCTTCCAGCGAGACCACTCCTGTCGAAGGCTTAAAGGCGAACAACCCGCAGTAAGAGGCCGGTTTGAGCAGCGAACCGGCAGTCTGGGTACCCAGCGCCACGGCAAAGAAATCCGCCGCCATCCCGGCCGCGGAGCCGGCGCTTGAGCTGCCCGGCGTGCGGTCCAGATCATGCGGGTTGCGGGTCGGGCCGGTGTGCATGTAGGCAAATTCGGTGGTGTGGGTCTTGCCCATGATCAACGCGCCGGCCTCGCGCAGCAGCGTCACTGCATGGGCGTCCCGGGACGGTTGATGGTCGGCATAGATCGGCGAGAAGAACTGCGTGGGATGGTCTTCGCTGTCGAAGATGTCTTTGACGCCTACCGGCACGCCAGCCAACAGGCCTTTATTTTTTTTAAGTGCAGCTTGCAGGCGGACCTGCAACGGTTTGAACGAGACGAAAGCCTGGATCTGCGGTTCCAGGGTTTGAATGCGCTCAAGAAAAGTATCGGCAATCTCGGCGGTTGTGGTTTCACCGTTGTTCACCGCTTCACTGAGGGCGGTGGCGTCCATTCCAGGGCCGATCATTTGGCGAACAACTGATTGATGTCCTTGAACGCCTTGAACTCCAGCGCATTGCCGCACGGGTCGAACAGAAACATCGTCGCTTGCTCGCCCACCAGTCCCTGAAAACGAATGCCGGGTTCAATCACGAACTGCGTGCCGAGGGATTTCAGCCGTTCGGCCAAGGCTTCCCATTCCGCCATGCCCAGCACCACGCCGAAATGCGGCACCGGCACGTTATGGCCGTCCACGGCATTGGTGTGGGCCGCTTCCTGAGAGGCGTTTTTCGGCGCCAGGTGAATGACAAACTGATGACCGAAAAAGTTGAAATCCACCCAGTGATCGCTGGAGCGGCCTTCTTCCAGACCGAACACGTCGCCATAGAAACGGCGTGCGGCTGTCAGGTCATACACCGGAATGGCCAAGTGAAAAGGGGAGAGCGGCATTGGGTAATCCTCAACGGTCGAAAGTTGAAGCTGAGTTTAGCTCTGTGCTTTTTGATTAAAAGACGATAATTTTTGCATCGAGCAAAAAATATTTCGATCAATGGCGACGGCGGTGCGTATGTTGCGGGAACTGAAAACCTTTATCGCCGTGACCCGTTACGGCACGTTCGCCGCGGCCGGCATGCACATCGGCCTCACGCAGTCGGCAGTCAGTGCGCAGATCCGTAATCTGGAACAGGCCTTGGGCATTCGGCTATTCGACCGCACCGGGCGCCAGGCGCTGCTCAACGCGGCGGGGCAGCGTGCCTTGCCGATGGCTCGGGAGATGCTGGAAACCTTCGCGCGCATGGCGGTCAGCGATGACGTCAGTGAGTATCGCGGCGAACTGAAAATTGGCGCGGTGGCCACGGTCCAGACCGGGTTGTTGCCTCAGGCGTTATTGCGTTTGAGGCAGCAGGCGCCGCTGCTGGAGCCGAAACTGGTGCCAGGTGTTTCGTTGAACCTGTTGAGTCAGGTGGATACTGGCGAAGTGGACTTGGCGATCCTGATCAAGCCGCCATTCGAACTGCCCAAGGAGCTGTCGGCACAGGTCATTCGCAAAGAACCGTTTGTGCTGATCGTGCCGGCGGACCTGGAGGGTGATGATCCGCTGCAACTGCTCGCCGAGCATCCTCAGGTGCGCTACGACCGCAATTCGTTCGGCGGGCGGTTGGTGACGCGGTTTCTGCGCGAGCAACAGATTGACGTGCAGGTCGGGCTGGAACTGGATGAGCTGGAGGCCATCGTGAAAATGGTCGAATGCGGCTTGGGGGTTTCGCTGCTGCCGGAGGCGGGGTTGTGGGTTGAGCATGGGGCGAAGGTGAGGGTGATTCGGTTGGGTGAATTGACGTTCTATCGCGAGATTGTGCTGTTGCAGCGTTATAGCCAGCGGATGCAGCCGATTCAGCAGCTGTTTGCGCGGTGTCTCATGCAAAATACATAACCCCCCTGTGGGAGCGGGCTTGCTCGCGAATGCGGTCTTCCAGTTGATAGAAATGTCGACTGACACACCGCATTCGCGAGCAAGCCCGCTCCCACAGTGGATCGAGTCAGTCTTTAAATTGCAGGCATAAAAAAACCCGCCTGACTCGGCGGGTTTTTTATTGGCTAACCGAAGATCACTCTTCGATGTTGCCCATGGCGGTCGTGTTGAAACCACCGTCTACGTACATGATTTCGCCGCTGATGCCGGACGCCAGGTCCGAGCACAGGAAGGCGCCGGCGTTGCCGACTTCGTCGATGGTGACGTTGCGACGCAGCGGGGTTTGCGCTTCGTTGGCGGCCAGCATCTTACGGAAGTTCTTGATGCCGGAAGCGGCGAGGGTGCGGATCGGGCCAGCCGATACAGCGTTGACGCGGGTGCCTTCCGGGCCCAGGGAGCCGGCCAGGTAACGAACGCCAGCTTCCAGGGAAGCCTTGGCCATGCCCATTACGTTGTAGTTCGGCATGGTGCGCTCGGCGCCCAGGTACGACAGGGTCAGCAGGCTGCCATTGCGGCCTTTCATCATTTCGCGACCAGCCTTGGCCAGGGCCACGAAGCTGTAGGCGCTGATGTCGTGAGCGATGCGGAAACCTTCACGGGTGGTGGCTTCGGTGAAGTCGCCGTCCAGTTGGTCGCCCGGGGCGAAGCCGACGGAGTGAACGATCACGTCCAAACCATCCCACTTCTTGCTCAGTTCTTCGAAGACCTTGGCGATTTCTTCATCGCTGGCCACGTCGCACGGGAAGCACAGCTCAGGGCTCGAGCCCCAGCCTTGTGCGAATTCTTCGACACGACCCTTGAGTTTGTCGTTCTGATAAGTGAAGGCAAGCTCAGCGCCCTCGCGATGCATGGCGGCAGCGATGCCGGATGCGATGGACAGCTTGCTGGCGACACCGACGATCAGTACGCGCTTACCGGCGAGAAAACCCATGTGTTGCTCCTCTTTTCAGGTTATTGCGCAGTGGCTGGTGCCAGGAAAGCGGCTTCCAGCAACTGCTGTGTATACGGATGTTGGGGGGCGGCAAAGATACTTTGCGCGTCTCCCTGTTCGACCACTTGGCCATGCTTGACCACCATCAACTGGTGGCTCAGCGCTTTGACGACAGCCAGGTCATGGCTGATAAACAGATACGTCAGGTTGTACTTGGTTTGCAGTGAACGCAAAAGCTCCACCACTTGGCGCTGGACTGTCCGGTCGAGGGCCGAAGTCGGCTCGTCCAACAGTATCAACGCCGGTTTTAGCACTAATGCCCGGGCAATGGCGATTCTCTGCCGTTGCCCGCCGGAAAATTCATGGGGGTAGCGGTTCCGGGTTTCCGGGTCCAGGCCTACCTCCTTCAATGCCGCAATAATCGCTTGTTCCTGTTCCGCCTCGGTGCCCATCTTGTGGATTCGCAGGCCTTCGCCGACGATCTGGCTCACGCACATCCGTGGGCTCAGGCTGCCGAACGGGTCCTGGAACACCACCTGCATCTCCCGGCGCAACGGCCGAACCTCGCTCTGCGTCAGGCAGTCTAGCTGCTTGCCTTCAAAACGGATGCCGCCCTTGCTGCCGATCAACCTCAAAATCGCCAAACCGAGTGTCGATTTACCGGAACCGCTTTCTCCCACAATCCCCAGGGTCTGGCCCTGGGGCAGGCTGAAATTGATGCCGTCGACCGCTTTGACGTAATCCACCGTGGTTTTCAAGAAGCCTTTCTTGATCGGGAACCAGACTTTCAGGTCCTCGACTTGCAGCAATGGCGGGCCAATCACGTTGGTCGCCGGCTTGCCGCTGGGCTCCGCTGCCAGCAGTTCCCGAGTGTACGGATGCTGCGGCGCGCGGAACAACTCTTCGCACGATGCCTGTTCGACGATGCAACCGCGCTGCATGACACATACGCGATGCGCAATTCTTCGCACAAGGTTCAAATCGTGACTGATCAGTAACAACGCCATGCCCAAACGGGCCTGTAATTCCTTGAGCAATTCGAGGATTTTCAGCTGAACGGTCACGTCTAACGCCGTGGTCGGTTCATCGGCAATCAGCAGTTCCGGCTCGTTGGCCAGGGCCATGGCGATCATTACCCGTTGCCGCTGGCCGCCGGACAATTCGTGGGGCAGGGCCTTGAGGCGCTTGTGCGGCTCGGGGATGCCGACCATCTCCAGCAGCTCAAGCGTGCGCTTGGTCGCGACTTTGCCGGTCAAACCCTTGTGAATGCCCAGCACCTCGTTGATCTGCTTCTCGATTGAGTGCAGCGGATTGAGCGAGGTCATCGGCTCCTGGAAGATCATCGCGATCCGGTTACCACGGATGTGACGGATGGTTTTCTCTTTCAGGCTCAGCAGGTCTTGCCCGGAATATTCGATGGTGCCGGACGGGTGCCGGGCGAGCGGGTAGGGCAGCAGGCGCAGGATCGAGTGCGCGGTCACCGATTTTCCGGAGCCGCTTTCGCCCACCAAGGCCAGGGTTTCGCCGCGCTTGATATCGAAGCTGACGCCTTCGACCACCCGCTGCACGCGCTCGCCGACGACGAATTCGACGGCGAGGTCGCGCACTTCGATCAGATTGTCCTGATTCATTTCACTTCCTCGGGTCGAAGGCATCGCGAGCGGATTCGCCGATAAACACCAGCAAACTCAACATCAACGCCAGTACCGCAAACGCGCTCATGCCGAGCCACGGCGCCTGCAGGTTGGATTTGCCCTGGGCCACCAGTTCGCCGAGCGACGGGCTGCCGGCCGGCAAACCGAAACCGAGGAAGTCCAGTGCCGTCAGCGTGCCAATGGCGCCGGTCAGGATGAACGGCATGAAGGTCATGGTAGAGACCATGGCGTTGGGCAGGATGTGGCGGAACATGATTCCGCCATTCTGCATCCCCAGCGCCCGGGCCGCGCGCACGTATTCAAGGTTACGGCCACGTAGGAACTCGGCACGGACCACGTCCACCAGGCTCATCCACGAAAACAGCAGCATGATCCCCAGCAACCACCAGAAGTTCGGCTGGACGAAACTGGCGAGGATGATCAGCAGATAGAGCACCGGCAGCCCGGACCAGATCTCGAGGAAACGCTGCCCGGCCAGATCGACCCAGCCGCCATAGAAACCCTGCAAGGCCCCGGCGATCACGCCGATGATCGAGCTGAGAATGGTCAGCGTCAGGGCAAACAACACCGAAATCCGGAAGCCGTAAATCACTCGGGCCAACACATCGCGGCCCTGATCGTCGGTGCCCAGCAGGTTGTCCGCCGAGGGCGGTGCCGGGGCCGGGACTTTCAGGTCGTAGTTGATGCTCTGGTAGCTGTAAGGGATCGGCGCCCACAGAATCCAGGCGTCCTTGGCCTTGAGCAGTTCGCGGATGTACGGGCTCTTGTAGTTGGCTTCCAGCGGGAACTCACCGCCGAAGGTGGTTTCCGGGTAGCGCTTGAGTGCCGGGAAATACCAACTGTTGTCGTAATGCACGACCAGCGGTTTGTCGTTGGCAATCAGCTCGGCACCGAGGCTGGCGCCGAACAGGATCAGAAACAGCCACAGCGACCACCAGCCACGCTTGTTGGCCTTGAACAATTCGAAACGACGGCGATTGAGGGGAGACAGGTTCATCTCAATGCTCCCGGTGTTCGAAGTCGATACGCGGATCGACCAGGGTGTAGGTGAGGTCGCCGATCAGTTTCACCACCAGCCCCAACAACGTGAAGATAAACAACGTGCCGAAGACCACCGGGTAATCGCGGTTGATCGCCGCTTCAAAACTCATCAGGCCGAGGCCGTCGAGGGAGAAAATCACTTCCACCAGCAGCGAGCCGGTAAAGAAAATGCCGATGAACGCCGACGGGAACCCGGCGATCACCAACAGCATGGCGTTGCGGAATACGTGGCCGTAAAGCACTCGGTGATTGGTCAGGCCCTTGGCTTTCGCGGTGACCACGTACTGCTTGTTGATTTCATCAAGGAAGCTGTTTTTGGTCAGCAAGGTCATGGTCGCGAAGTTGCCGATCACCAGCGCCGTCACCGGCAGGGCCAGGTGCCAGAAGTAATCGAGAATCTTGCCGCCCATGCTCAGTTCGGCGAAGTTGTTCGAGGTCAGGCCCCGTAGCGGGAACCAGTCGAAATAACTACCGCCAGCAAACACCACGATCAGCAGGATGGCAAACAGGAACGCCGGGATTGCGTAACCGACGATGATCGCCGAACTGGTCCAGACGTCGAAATGGCTGCCGTGTCGCGTTGCCTTGGCGATCCCCAGCGGGATCGACACCAGGTACATGATCAGCGTGCTCCACAGCCCGAGGGAGATCGACACCGGCATCTTTTCCTTGATCAGGTCGATGACCTTCGCGTCGCGGAAGAAGCTGTCGCCGAAATCCAGGGTCGCGTAGTTCTTGACCATGATCCACAAGCGTTCCGGCGCCGATTTGTCGAAGCCGTACATGTGCTCGATTTCCTTGACCAGCGCCGGGTCCAGGCCCTGGGCGCCGCGATAGGCCGAGCCTGCCACCGAGACTTCGGCACCGCCACCGGCGATGCGGCTGGTGGCGCCTTCAAAGCCTTCGAGCTTGGCGATCATCTGTTCCACCGGGCCACCGGGAGCGGCCTGGATGATCAGGAAATTGATCAGCAAAATACCGAACAAGGTCGGGATGATCAGCAGCAGTCGCCGAAAAATATACGCCAGCATCTGATTACTCCGTGCCCGCAGGGTCGGCTTGCAGTTTGGTTTCGACTTCTACAGCCGGTTTTGCGTCAGGCTTGACCCACCAGGTGGCGATGCCGACGTCGTACTTGGGTGAAATTTTTGGGTGGCCGATGTGGTTCCAGTAGGCCACGCGCCAGGTCTTGATGTGCCAGTTGGGGATCACGTAATAACCCCATTGCAGCACGCGGTCCAGCGCCCGGGCGTGGGCCACCAGGCTTTTACGCGAATCGGCGTTGATCAGTTCCTCGACCAATTGGTCCACCACCGGGTCTTTCAGGCCCATGGAGTTGCGGCTGCCGGGTTTATCGGCGGCGGCGGACATCCAGAACTCGCGCTGTTCGTTGCCCGGCGAGCTGGACTGCGGGAAGCTGCCGACGATCATGTCGAAGTCCCGGGAGCGCACGCGGTTGATGTACTGCGAGACGTCAACCCGGCGAATCACCAGATCGATGCCGAGGTCACTGAGGTTACGCTTGAATGGCAACAGCACCCGTTCGAATTCGGTCTGGGCCAGCAGAAATTCGATGCTCACCGGTTTGCCGGTGGCATCGACCATTTTGTCATCGACGATCCGCCAGCCGGCCTCTTGCAACAACTGATAGGCCTTGCGTTGCTGGGTGCGAATCATGCCGCTGGCGTCGGTCGTCGGGTTTTGGAACGCCTCGCTGAACACCTCGGCCGGCAGCTTGCTGCGGAACGGATCGAGGATTGCCAGTTGATCGGCGTCCGGCAGGCCGGTGGCGGCCATTTCCGAGTTTTCGAAGAAACTGCGAGTGCGCGCATAGGCGCCGTTGAACAGTTGCTTGTTGGTCCATTCAAAATCCAGCAGCAACGTCAGGGCCTGACGCACGCGGATGTCCTGGAACACCGGGCGACGCAGGTTGAACACGAAGCCTTGCATGCCCGTCGGGTTGCCGTTGGGAATCTGTTCCTTGATCAACCGACCTTCGGTAACGGCCGGGATGTTGTAGGCATTGGCCCAGTTCTTCGCGGTCATCTCCAGCCAGTAATCGAACTGCCCGGCCTTGAGTGCTTCGAGGGCCACGGTGTTGTCGCGGTAATAGTCGGAGGTCATCACGTCGAAGTTGTAAAAACCACGGTTTACCGGCAGGTCTTTGCCCCAGTAATCCTTGACCCGTTCGTAACGCACCGACCGCCCGGCCTTCACTTCGCTGACCTTGTAGGGGCCGCTGCCCAGCGGGATTTCCAGGTTGCCTTTGTTGAAGTCGCGGGTCGCCCACCAATGTTTTGGCAGCACCGGCAACTGGCCGAGGATCAGCGGCAGCTCGCGGTTGTTGTTGTGCTTGAACTTGAACAGCACCGTCAGCGGGTCTTCGGCGACCACCTCCGCGACGTCGCTGTAGTAGCCGCGATAGAGCGGGGCGCCGTCCTTGATCAGGGTCTCGAAACTGAACACCACGTCTTCGGCGCGCACCGGGTGACCGTCGTGGAACCGCGCTTCCGGGCGCAGGTAGAAACGCACCCAGCTGTTGTCCGGGGCCTTCTCGATCTTGCCGGCGATCAACCCGTATTCGGTGAACGGTTCGTCCAGGCCTTGCTTGGCCAGGGTGTCGTAGATCATCCCGATATCGTCGGCCGGCACGCCTTTGCTGATGAACGGGTTGAGGCTGTCGAACCCGCCGAAACCGGCCTGGCGGAAGATCCCGCCCTTGGGCGCGTCCGGGTTGACGTAATCGAAATGCTTGAAGTCGGCCGGGTATTTCGGCGGCTCGTTGTACAGGGTCAGGGCATGTTGCGGGGCGGCGCAGGCCAGCCCGGCGAACAACAGACCGCTGGCCTGCAAGAGCAGGGCGCGTACGGGGTTCATTGACCTTTCTCCGAAGATTTCAGCCACCACGCAGAAATGCCCAGGGTGTAGGGCGGCGTGGTGACGAAGGCGAACCGGTTGCGGTAGGCCAGGCGATGATAATTAAGGTACCAGTTGGGAATGCTGTAGTGCTGCCACAGCAGCACCCGGTCGAGGGCCTTGCCGGCGGCGACCTGTTCATCGCGAGTCTGCGCGGCGAGCAGTTGCTCAAGCAAATGATCGACCACCGGGTTGGCGATGCCCGCGTAGTTTTTACTGCCCTTGACCCCGGCCTGGCTGGAATGGAAGTACTGCCATTGCTCCAGTCCCGGGCTGAGGGTCTGGTTGAGGGTCATCAGGATCATGTCGAAATCGAACTGATCCAGGCGTTGTTTGTACTGGGCGCGATCCACCGTACGCAGCCGGGCGTCGATGCCGATGCTGGCGAGGTTCTCGACGTAGGGCTGAAGGATGCGTTCCAGGTTTGGGTTGACCAGCAGAATCTCAAACCGCAGCGGCTGGCCTTTGGCGTTTTCGACCCGTTGGCCGTTGAGCTTCCAGCCGGCCTCGTTGAGCAGGCCCAAGGCTTTGCGCAAGGTTTCCCGGGGGATGCCGCGGCCGTCGGTCTGCGGCAGGCTGAAGGGCTCGACGAAGAGCTTGGCGGGCAACTGTTCGCGATAGGGCTTGAGCATCAGCCATTCGTGACCAACCGGCAGGCTGGTGGCCTCGAATTCACTGTTGGGGTAGTAACTGGTGGCGCGCTTGTAGGCGCCGCTGAACAGCGTGCGATTGGTCCACTCGAAATCGAACATCAGCCCCAGCGCTTCGCGGACCTTGACCTCGGAAAAAGTCGGGCGCCGGGTATTCATGAACAGGCCCTGGCTCTGGGTCGGGATCTGGTGCGGGATCTGCGCCTTGATCACATCGCCACGGGTGACGGCCGGGAAGTTATAACCGTTGTCCCAGTTCTTCGCCTGATGCTCGATGTAGATGTCGAATTCGCCGGCCTTGAAGGCTTCGAAGGCCACGTCGCTGTCGCGGTAGAACTCGACTTCCATGCGGTCGAAGTTGTACTTGCCGCGATTGACCGCCAGGTCCTTGCCCCAGTAATCCTTGACCCGTTCGAAGATGATCTGCCGCCCCGGTTGCACCGAGGTGATGCGATACGGCCCGCTGCCCAGCGGCGGCTCGAAGGTGGTGGCCTTGAAGTCGCGACCTTTCCAGTAATGCTGGGGCAGCACCGGCAACTCGCCCAGACGCAGGATCTGCAACGGATTGCCGGCGCGCTTGAAGACAAAGCGAATGCGCTGCGGGTTGAGGATGTCGACCCGCAGCACTTCCTGGAGGGCGGTGCGGTACTGCGGATGGCCTTCCTTGAGCAGCAACCGGTAGGAAAACGCCACGTCGTAAGCGGTGATCGGCGTGCCATCGTGGAAACGCGCTTCAGGGCGCAGGTTGAACACCACCCAGCTGCGGTCCTCGCTGTATTCCACCGATTGGGCGATCAGGCCATAGCTGGACGTTGGCTCGTCGCCGGACGGCGCGTACTGGCCGGTGCCGACCATCAGCGGTTCGTTGAGCTCGTTGATGCCGTATTGCAGGAAATTCGGGGTGGAAACCGGGCTTGAGCCCTTGAAGGTGTAAGGGTTGAGCGTATCGAAGGTGCCAAACGCCATCACCCGCAACGTACCGCCCTTGGGCGCTTGCGGGTTGACCCAGTCGAAGTGGGTAAATCTGGCCGGGTACTTGAGCGTGCCGAACTGCGCATAACCATGGCTTTCGCTGATCGTCGCGCTTGCGGGTGAGCTCAAGGCCAGGCTGATCAGGAGCAGGAGGAGGGCGCGCTTCAAGTCAGAGATCCGATCCAGGCGGCTTGGGCTTTGTGGGCCGTACAGTAACAGCTTGTATCGACAGGAAAAAGACAGGGGGTTAATGCGCTGTTAATTGCTGGCGTGGAGGTCCGGCGACTCGCAGAACCTGTGGGAGCGAGCTTGCCTGTGGCGAGGGGGCTTGCCCCCGTTGGGTCGCGAAGCGGCCCCGGCATTCTTTCAATTAAACCGTGCTAATAGGTTTAGCGACTGCTTCGCATCCGAACGGGGGCAAGCCCCCTCGCCACAAAAGCCACCACAACCCTCAAATCGCAGGCAAAAAAAAGCCCCTGGATCCAGGGGCTTTTTTTTAGCGTGGCGAAGACACCGTCAGCATCTGACCTGGCTTCAGCGCCTGGCCAACCCGCGGGTTCCAGCGCTTGAGGTGTTGCATTTCAACGTTGAAACGCTTGGCGACCATGTACAGCGAGTCGCCTTGCTTGACCTTGTATTGGGTTTGCTCCGTCTTGCTGGTGGTCTTGCCGTTCGCCTTGGAGTTGGCTGCCACGACGGTGTTGACGCGACCGGCGCTACGTTTGGTGGTGTCCCGCATGACCAGGGTCTGGCCGACCTTGAGGTTCTTGCCGGTCATCTTGTTCCAGCGTTGCAGGTCTTTGACATCGACCTTGTTCGCTTTGGCGATGGTCGCCAGGTTGTCGCCACGTTTGACGCGATAGGCGCGCTTGAGTTTGGCGATTTCGTTGTCGTCGGCACCTTCGAACACTGGTTTGAGTGGTCGCGAG
This sequence comes from Pseudomonas sp. ASL4, assembly GCF_056680395.1. Classification (NCBI taxonomy): domain Bacteria; kingdom Pseudomonadati; phylum Pseudomonadota; class Gammaproteobacteria; order Pseudomonadales; family Pseudomonadaceae; genus Pseudomonas; species Pseudomonas sp. ASL4. Next base: position 3,878,860 of record NZ_CM155280.1, read on the forward strand.
CTGATCAGCTCTTCGGGGCGCATGGTCGACAGGCTGGCAGTCAGCAGTTGCGCCTTGGACGTCGGCACCAGCAAATGCTGGGGACCGTCGATGGTGGTGCGCTGCTTGAAGGCCGGGTTGAGCTGGAACAGTTCGTCTTCGTCGATGTTGGCCACCGCGGCAACCTTGGACAGGTCCATGCGCTGGTTGATTTCGACGACCTGGAAGTACGGTTCGTTGGCGATCGGGCTGAGGTTCACGCCGTAGGCTTCCGGCGACAGCACCACTTGCGACAGGGCCAGCAACTTCGGCACGTAGGCCTGGGTTTCGGCCGGCAGCGGCAGGTTCCAGTAGTCGGTTGGCAAACCAAGCTTCTCGTTACGCTCGATGGCCCGGCTGACCGTGCCTTCGCCGGCGTTATAAGCAGCGAGGGCCAGCAACCAGTCACCGTTGAACATGTCGTGCAGGCGGGTCAGGTAATCCATGGCCGCGGTGGTCGAGGCGGTAATGTCGCGACGGCCATCATAGAAACGGGTTTGACGCAGGTTGTAGTAACGCCCGGTGGAAGGGATGAATTGCCAAAGGCCCACCGCGTCGGCCCGGGAATAGGCCATCGGGTTGTAGGCGCTTTCAATCACTGGCAGCAGCGCCAGTTCCAGCGGCATGTTGCGTTCTTCAAGGCGTTCGATGATGTAGTGGATGTACAGGCTGCCGCGTTCGCCGGCGTTTTCGAGGAAGGACGGGTTGCTGGCGAACCACAGTCGTTGTTGCTCGATACGCGGGTTGACGCCCAGGCCATCCTGCAGTTGGAAGCCTTGGCGCATGCGCTCCCAGACGTCCTGAGGTACTTGTGGAGTAGGTTTTTCGCTGAGCCAGATAGGTTTTTGCTTGGCTCGAGCGGCGATATTCGGAGTGTGGGCCGCGTCGGTCTGCGGCACATGGCTTGAACAGCCCGCCAAAGTGGCGGACACAGCCACCGCTATGGCTTGAGCCAAGCGGGTCAATGCGTCTGAATTGATGGCTTTACGAATAGATGACGACATTGGCTGGAAGTAAGTTCCGGGCAAAAATGTCGGGGGATTCTAGAAAGCGTACCCGTCGCGGTCAACCATTCAGAATTTTTGTACCAATAGGTAGCCTGCTTAGAACTTATCTTTCCAAGCTCGCAAGGCAGCAAAAACCGCACTCGGGACCCGGTTATTGGTTCCATTCCGTTCGTCCACTTTTTCTTTAACGGATGTTTCGCTGACACGTAAAAATGGGTTGGTGAGCTTTTCCAGGGCGATTGTCGAAGGCAATGTCATGACCCCGGCTTCGCGCTGAGCGGTGACTTTGGCCAGCCGTTCGGCGGTGTCCGGATTACCCGGTTCGACTGCTGCGGCAAACTTCAGGTTGCTGAGGGTGTATTCGTGGGTGCAATAGACCAGCGTATCCTCAGGCAAGGACGCCAGGCGCGTCAGCGAGGTGTGCATCTGCTCCGGCGTGCCTTCGAACAACCGACCACAACCGGCGGCGAACAGGGTGTCGCCGCAAAACAGCAGGCCGTGGTGATAAAAGGCGATGTGCCCCAGGGTGTGGCCGGGGACGGCGAACACATCGAAGTCCCAGCCGAGCACGTTGATGCGGTCGTTGTCCTTGAGCGCGACGTCCCGTGCCGGGATGGTTTCGCTGGCGGGGCCGTAGACAGTTGCGTCAGTCGCTTTTTTCAGCTGTTCGACGCCGCCGACATGGTCATGATGGTGGTGAGTGATCAGAATATCGCTGAGCACCCAGCCCGGATGCGCCGCCAGCCAGGCCTGGACCGGCGCGGCGTCGCCCGGATCGACCACGGCGCAGCGTTGGGTGCGGTGGTCCTGCAACAACCAGATGTAGTTGTCGGTGAAGGCGGGTAGGGCACTGATCTGTATCATCGTCGGATTCGCCAAGCGGAAAACAATGGCGCATCTTAGAACTTCCTGGCGCTTTGGAGAATGCAATGACCGATAAAGCGTTCGCTCAGGCTGATCCTGACTGGCTGGCATTGATCAGCGCGGCCCGTGAATGGCTGTCCGGCCCCATTGGGCAATTTCTGCTGGACGAAGAACGGCGCATGCTCGAAGACGAGTTGGGTCGGTTCTTCGGCGGCTACCTGGTGCACTACGGCCCGCAGGCCGAGACACCGCCGTCCGCGCCGCAAGTGCAGCGTAACGTACGCCTCGGCGCGCCATTGCCCGGCGTCGAGATCGTCTGCGAAGAACAGGCCTGGCCCTTGAGCGAGCACGCCGCGGACGTGGTGGTGTTGCAGCATGGGCTGGATTTCTGCCTGTCGCCCCACGGTTTGCTGCGCGAAGCGGCGAGCAGTGTGCGGCCCGGCGGGCATTTGCTGATCGTCGGTATCAATCCATGGAGCGCTTGGGGCTTGCGCCACGTCTTTGCCAACGACGCCATGCGCCAGGCCCGTTGTATTTCGCCATCGCGGGTCAGCGACTGGTTGAACCTGCTGGGCTTCGCGCTGGAGAAACGCCGCTTCGGGTGCTATCGTCCGCCGCTTGCGTCGCCCACATGGCAGGCCCGTCTGGCGGGTTGGGAGCGCAAGGCTGGTGACTGGCAGCTATCGGGCGGCGGCTTCTATTTATTGGTCGCGCGCAAGATCGTGGTCGGCCTGCGGCCGGTGCGCCAGGAACGGCGCGAACCGATGGGCAAGTTGATTCCATTGCCTATGGCCAAGGTCAATCGTCGCCACATCGAGCCATAAACACTCTTTATTTCCCGGCCGGGCTTGCCCGGCCTCGGGCATCGTCGATCCTGGATCGGCGAGCCACCGCATTTTCTGGATAGATTGGCATGAGCGATAGCGTAGAACTGTTCACTGATGGCGCCTGCAAAGGCAACCCTGGCCCCGGCGGCTGGGGCGCACTGCTGGTGTGCAAGGGCGTCGAAAAGGAACTCTGGGGCGGCGAAGCCAACACCACCAACAATCGCATGGAACTGATGGGCGCGATCAAAGGCCTGGAAGAACTCAAGCGTTCCTGCGACGTGCTGCTGGTAACGGACTCCCAGTACGTGATGAAAGGCATCAACGAGTGGATGGATAACTGGAAGAAGCGTGGCTGGAAAACGGCTGCCAAGGAACCGGTTAAAAATGCCGACCTGTGGAAACTGCTGGACGAACAGGTCAACCGCCACAACGTGACCTGGAAGTGGGTCCGCGGCCACATCGGCCACCACGGCAACGAACGGGCCGACCAGTTGGCCAACCGTGGTGTGGATGATGTGCGTGGTTACAAACAAGACTGACGGCTGATCACGATTCCCGTATAGGGGCTGCCGAAGGCTGCGATCTTTTGACGTTGCTTTTAACAGCGAAGATCAAAAGATCGCAGCCTTCGGCAGCTCCTACCGGGATCGGGTTCACGGCATCAAGATGGCGTTCGCCAATTGCTGATCTGTGTAGGAGTTCTCTGTAATTACCCTACGAATCCGCGCAAACGCCGCTTCAATCCTCACCCCGCGAATATCCCCGTCACTGGCTACAAACGCGGCCGCATCATCCTTCGCCGCCAGTACAATTTTATCGTCCTTGAATGAGCCGCTGGTGCCTTTGCTTGAGCTCAGAATCAGGCTCATGGTGATATCGGTGCTGATGACAAAACTGGTGGCCTGGGCGCCAGAACCCAGCAGGCAGGTACTCAACAAAACAAACCGTGCAGTCTTCATGACGCGTTCAAACCCCTGGAATACAAGCCGCCCACGCTAACAAGCGGCTTGCGTCCAGACTTTATGAACATTGCTAATGATTGTTAAAAACTGCATGAGCGTCGGCCACCTGGCGGCGCGGGCCGGATCTCGCGAGCGCGTCAAGATCGCCACGAACTGTCGCAAACCCGATTTTCCTTAACCCTGGCCAAACCGACCATTGACTCTCCCGTTAGGGGCACACTCTACCCTCAACGCTCCACTTTCAGGATGCAGTGAAGATGAGCAAGCGAGTACTGGTGATTCTGGGTCACCCTTCAACCGACAGTTTCTGTGGTGCCTTGACTGAGACCTATGTCGAGGCGGCAAAAAGTGCCGGGCATGATGTGCGTCTGTTACGACTGGATGCGCTGAGTTTCGATCCGGTGCTGCACGATGGCTATAAACAGATTCAGCAATTGGAGCCCGATCTGCTCAAGGCCCAGGCCGATATCACCTGGGCTGAGCACTTGGCATTTGTCTATCCGATCTGGTGGGGCGGCATTCCGGCCTTGATGAAAGGCTTCTTCGACCGGATATTCCTGCCCGGTTTTGCCTTCAAGTACCGCGAAGGCCAAGCCTTTCCCGACAAACTCCTGAAAGGACGAACGGCTCACCTGCTGGTCACGATGGATACGCCACCGTGGTACTACAAGTGGGTCTATCGCATGCCTGGCCTGCACCAGATGCGCAAGACCACGCTGGAGTTCTGTGGCATCAAGCCGTTGAAGACCCTGACGTTTGGACCGCTGCTCGGTTCCAGGCCCAACCAGCGGGATGCGTGGCTCAAGCAAGCCCGGGCAATCGCCAGCCACTGATACGTACGTTGTGCAGCATCGCCTTGCAACAGGCGATGCCAGCTTCATCCCTGCCAGCACCCCCCGCCATTTAACGCCTTCGGGTTCCCGCCTTCGCGCACCTATGTGAAGATGCCGCGCGCGCCTCTTTCTGGCCATAAAAAGGACTTTTCATGTATATCGGCAAAGCCGCCCAGTTGTCGGGTACGACGATCAAAAGTATCCGTCACTATGAAGACATTGGCTTGTTGCCGCCGCCCCAGCGCGAAGGGAAATATCGTGTCTATAGCCTGCAGAGCGTTGAGTTGCTGAGTTTCATCAAATGCGCTCAGCAATTGGGCTTCAGGCTCAAGGAAATGCAGGCGATCCTGCAGGATCACCGGGGCCAGGAGTTACCCTGGGACCTGGCCAACAAGGCGATCGCCGACAAAAAACAGGAACTGATGACCCGGATCGAAGGGTTACAGAAGGTCTACGCAGGGCTGGCGGAGTTCGAAGCCAGTCTCAAGGATGCCCGGGACCAATGTCAGTTCGAACACCTTGCCAAAACCGCTTGAACGGTTTCATTGCATGACCTGGTGAAGCGCTTTGCGCTGCCTGGCTACGCCGGCAACAAGTCATCGCCGGCACCGCCCCGCTCGGAAACAGCGTTCGTTTTCGTATTGATCGGGTGTGTTAATATCGCCGGCCTTCGCAGGGTGACGGCAGGGTGATGAGAGATGAGGATTTAACAGAATATGGCTCAAAGGATGGTTGTACTCGATACCGAAACCACCGGCATGCCGGTGACCGACGGCCATCGTATTGTCGAAATCGGTTGTGTCGAGTTGATCGGTCGGCGTCTCACGGGCCGGCATTTTCACGTTTACCTGCAACCGGACCGCGAGAGTGATGAAGGCGCCATCGGCGTCCACGGCATCACCAACGAATTCCTGGTGGGCAAGCCGCGTTTCGCTGAAGTGGCCGATGAGTTCTTCGAATTCATCAAGGGTGCGCAGCTGATCATCCATAACGCGGCGTTCGACGTTGGCTTCATCAACAACGAATTCGCGCTGATGGGTCAGCAAGATCGCGCTGACATCACGCAGCACTGCTCGATCCTCGACACCCTGATGATGGCCCGGGAACGTCACCCGGGGCAGCGCAACAGCCTCGACGCATTGTGCAAACGCTACGGCGTCGACAACTCCGGCCGCGAACTGCACGGCGCGTTGCTCGACTCTGAGATTCTCGCCGACGTTTACCTGACCATGACCGGCGGCCAGACCAGCCTGTCCCTGGCGGGTAATGCGTCTGACGGTAATGGTTCGGGTGAGGGCGCGGACAACTCCGCCACCGAGATTCGCCGCCTGCCTGCCGATCGCCAGCCAACCCGGATCATCCGCGCTAGCGAAGATGACCTGGCGCAGCACTTGGTTCGCCTCGAAGCGGTGGCCAAATCCGCCGGTGCGCCGTCGTTGTGGCAGCAGTTGGTGGATGCGAAGGCTCAGGCCTGAGGCTTATTTCTCAGAATGTCGGGCTGTTTTGGGGGGTAGGGCTGTTGTGGCGAGGGAGTTTACTCCCGCTCGGCTGCGCAGCAGTCGTCAATCCCGCGAACGCGGTATCTCTGAAAAAATGCAGGGGGCCGCTTCGCGCCCCAGCGGGAGTAAACTCCCTCGCCACAGGTAACCCTCCCACCACAGGTCTTGCGACAGCCAAAAATTCTCCATTTCAGATTGAGGTTGATGGCCACATGATGGTGCGCCCACTGACCCTCTTCGGGGCATTGGCGCTCGCCACATCCGCCTCAACCCTCTACCCTGAGGTGATTGGCAGGCCATGGTCTGCCGCCTCAGGACACTGAGCCCCATGTATAAAGATTTGAAATTCCCGGTCTTGATCGTCCATCGCGACATCAAGGCCGACACCGTTGCCGGTGACCGCGTGCGTGGCATCGCACGGGAGCTGGAACAGGAAGGCTTCAGCATTCTCAGTGCGGTGGATTACACCGAAGGGCGGCTGGTCGCCTCGACCCATCACGGCCTCTCGTGCATGTTGATCGCCGCCGAAGACGCCAGCACCAACTCCCATCTCTTGCACAACATGGCCGAGCTGATCGGTCTGGCGCGGGTGCGAGCGCCGGACCTGCCGATCTTCGCTCTCGGCGAGCAGGTCACCCTGGAAAACGCCCCGGCTGACGCCATGGCCGAGCTCAATCAGCTACGCGGCATTCTGTATCTGTTCGAAGACACCGTGCCGTTCCTCGCCCGTCAGGTGGCCCGGGCGGCGCGCAAGTACCTGGATGGTCTGCTGCCACCGTTCTTCAAGGCCTTGGTGCAGCACACCGCCGATTCCAACTATTCTTGGCACACCCCGGGCCATGGCGGTGGCGTGGCGTATCACAAGAGCCCGGTGGGGCAGGCGTTCCACCAGTTTTTCGGGGAAAACACCCTGCGTTCCGATTTGTCGGTGTCCGTGCCGGAGCTTGGTTCGCTGCTCGATCACACCGGCCCACTGGCTGAAGCCGAGGCCCGAGCTGCGCGCAATTTCGGCGCCGATCACACCTTTTTCGTGATCAATGGCACCTCGACGGCGAACAAGATCGTCTGGCACTCCATGGTTGCCCGGGATGATCTGGTGCTGGTGGATCGCAATTGCCACAAATCGGTCTTGCACTCGATCATCATGACCGGCGCCATCCCGCTGTACTTGTGCCCGGAGCGCAATGAACTGGGGATCATCGGCCCGATTCCGCTCAGCGAATTCAGCCGCGAATCAATCCAGGCCAAGATAGATGCCAGCCCGCTGACCAAGGGCCGTGCGCCCAAGGTCAAGTTGGCGGTGGTGACCAATTCGACCTACGACGGCTTGTGCTACAACGCCGAGTTGATCAAGCAGAGCCTGGGCAATAGCGTCGAGGTCTTGCACTTCGACGAGGCTTGGTATGCCTACGCGGCGTTTCACGAGTTCTTCGCCGGCCGTTACGGCATGGGCACGTCGCGCAGTGAGGACAGCCCGCTGGTGTTCACTACCCATTCCACGCACAAACTGCTGGCGGCGTTCAGTCAGGCGTCGATGATCCACGTGCAGGACGGCGGTGCACGGCAACTGGACCGCGACCGTTTCAACGAAGCGTTCATGATGCACATCTCCACCTCGCCGCAGTACAGCATCATCGCGTCGCTGGACGTGGCTTCGGCGATGATGGAAGGCCCGGCCGGGCGTTCGCTGCTGCAGGAAATGTTCGATGAAGCCCTGAGTTTTCGCCGCGCACTGGCCAATCTGCGTCAGCACATTGCGGCGGATGATTGGTGGTTTTCCATCTGGCAGCCGCCGTCGGTGGAAGGGATCACTCAGGTCGTTACCGAAGACTGGCTGTTGCAACCCGACGCTGACTGGCACGGCTTCGGCGGCGTGACGGATGACTACGTGCTGCTCGACCCGATCAAGGTCACGCTGGTCATGCCCGGCCTGACTGCCGGCGGCGCCTTGAGTGAACGCGGGATTCCGGCGGCAGTGGTCAGTAAATTCCTTTGGGAACGCGGATTGGTGGTCGAGAAGACTGGGTTGTATTCGTTTTTGGTGCTGTTCTCCATGGGCATCACCAAGGGCAAATGGAGCACGCTGCTGACCGAGTTGCTGGAGTTCAAGCGCAGTTACGACGCCAACGTCAGCCTTGGCACCTGCCTGCCCTGTGTCACTCAGGAAAATCCTGCGCGTTATCAGGGCATGGGCCTGCGCGACCTGTGCGATCAACTGCACGCCTGCTACCGCAGCAATGCCACGGCCAAACACCTGAAGCGCATGTATACCGTGCTGCCGGAAATCGCCATGAAGCCCGCCGACGCCTATGATCAATTGGTGCGAGGTGAGGTTGAGGCGGTGTCGATCGATGCCCTGAATGGGCGAATCGCTGCCGTGATGCTGGTGCCGTACCCGCCGGGGATTCCGTTGATCATGCCTGGCGAGCGCTTCACCGAATCGACTCGATCGATCATTGATTACCTTGCATTCGCCCGTACCTTCGACAGCAGCTTCCCCGGGTTTGTCGCCGATGTGCACGGATTGCAACACGAAGATGAGGGCAATGGGCGGCACTACACCGTCGATTGCATCAAGGAATGAGGACCTTTCCCAGTATGCAACCGGTCATGAATCCGAAATACCCAGGGCTGTCGGTGCGCGTTGCCGACGATGGTTTTGCGGCCTACATCTGGGGCAGCGACTTCAGTTTTGAAGTCGCCGCCTACGGTGCCGCCGAAATCGGTAAACCGGTGGCGCAGTGGCCGGTAACGCCGATCACCCCTTATCGAAAGTGCTACGGAATTGATCCCGAGGAGTTCAGCAGTTTCCGCGATGCCGCCGACAGTGCGATTTTCATGGCTTATCTGGATGACGAGCCGGTGGGCCACCTGGTGGTCAGCACCAACTGGAACGGCTTTGCCCACATCGACGAACTGGCGGTGCATGCGCCAGCCCGTCGTCACGGCGTGGCCAAGTCGCTGCTGGATGTGGCGCAGTTCTGGAGTCGCAAGAAGAAACTGCCGGGCATCATGCTCGAAACCCAAAACAACAACCTGGGCGCCTGCCGGCTCTATGAGCGCTGTGGTTTTGTGATTGGCGGGATCGATCATCTGCGCTATCGCGGCATCGACCCGAACACCGCCGAAGTGGCGTTGTTCTGGTATCGGCTGTTCGATAATCCGCTGGAAAATCCGATCAGTTCGCCAGCATCGCCACGGCTTGTTCCGTGATGATCGCCAGCAAGGCCTGAACGGCGGGCGAGGGCTCGGCGTTTTTCAAGGTCAGGGCGTAGAGGCTGATCGGCACGGCCGGCGCCAGCGGGCAAACATCCAGCCCGGACGATTTGGCCCCGAGGGCGGTGAAGGGGTCGACGATGGCCAGGCCTTCGCCGGCTTCGACCATGCTGCGCATCATCTGATGGGTCTGGACTCGCGTTTGGATCATCAGCGCCGGGCGTAGTGCTTGCAGCTTGATTTCCAGCGCCGGGCTCAACGGATCATGGCCGTCGAGACCCACCATCGCCTGGCCGGCCAGGTCTTGCACCGACACATACTTCTGCTTGGGTTGCAGCCAGCCATGAGGCGCCAGCAGCTGAAGTTTGCCCTGGGCAATCACTTGGCAATCGATGTCGGCGTGATCGGGGTCATGCAGGCTCAGGCCCAAATCGCTTTCGCGCAACAGCAGGCTGCGGACAATCTCGCGGGTGGGTTGGTTGAGGAGGGTGCAGGGTGCATCGGGAAAGCGTCGGCGCAGGGCCGCGATGCTGTGAGGCAATAACTGTTGAGTCAGCGGCGGGGTGCCGATGATGCGCAGCGGTGGCGCCAAATATTGCTTGAGGCTGTTGGCCAGGCGTTGCACCGGTTCGAGAGCTTCATAGACATGAGCGATCTCGACCTGCAACTCCCGCGCCTCGCGCGTGGCCTGCAAGCGACCGCGCACGCTGGAGAACAGCATGAAGCCCAACTGACCCTCGGCGTCACGCAAAATCCCTTCGACCTCGGTCACGGGCAACTGCAGCCATTCGGCGGCGGTGCCCAGGTGACCGGTCTGCAAGAGCGCCTGGATCACTTCGATATGACGTAAACGCATGCATGAAGTCCATGTTCAGCAGGTGAGGGAGTCAGTGTCTGAATCCTAACTCAAGTGCGCGCATATGACTTCTGCTCATAACACAGGGTTATGAGGCAATGGTGGTTTCCGGCAGGCTGCCGACATAAGTGTCCGGTTCGCGAGTGAGGGTGATATCCGACTGGATCAACTGGAACCGGTTGTCATCGAGCTTCTTCATGCGATCGCCGATGGCCAGTTTGTAGGTGGTGACAGGCTCCGTGCCTTCGACACCGTCTGCCGACGGGGTGGATTCCTGGAACTCATGCACGGAATAAACGCGGCCTTCCGCGTCTCTTGCATGGAACTGACCGACGAGTACTGCTGCCATCTGCTTAGAACCTCTGGAGATAAATCACTCAATTTGCGGCTCAGTAGACCGTGGTTGGGCGAGGTAAGTTTTCCTACAGGAAAAAAATAGTCAGGGGCGGCGATTTTCGCTCGCCCGCTGAATGAATCGTCATCTATAACTACAGGCTCTTTCCATCGATAGTCGAGAACCTTCCATGAGCAACGTCTACACGATCGCCGTCATAGTCGGCAGCTTGAGAAAAGAATCGATCAATCGCAAGGTCGCGCTGGCCCTGGCTGATCTGGCGCCTGCCAATCTGAAACTGAACATCGTCGAAATTGGCGACTTGCCACTCTACAACGAAGACATCGATGGTGCTTCACCGCCGGCAGCCTACAGCACTTTCCGACAACAAGTGAGCTCATCCGACGCAGTGCTGTTTGTGACCCCTGAATACAACCGTTCGGTGCCGGCACCGATGAAGAACGCGATTGACGTGGGTTCGCGTCCATATGGCAAAAGTGCCTGGAATGGCAAGCCGGGTGCAGTGATCAGCGCTTCGCCGGGCGCCATTGGCGGTTTTGGCGCCAATCATCATCTGCGTCAGTCGATGGTGTTTCTCAATGTGCCGTGTATGCAGCAGCCAGAAGCCTACCTCAGTGGTGCCGGGACAGCCTTCGACGAGGCGGGCAAGCTTAGCGAATCGGTGAAGCCGTTCTTGCAGAGCTTCATCAATGCTTACGGGCAGTTCGTCGAACAACACAAAAAAGTCTGACACCACAAAAACCTGTGGGAGCGGGCTTGCTCGCGAATGCGGTTTTACATTCAACATTAATGTTGGCTGATACGACGCTTTCGCGAGCAAGCCCGCTCCCACAGGGGTTATTCGGTGCTGGTCAGCCGGCTACAAATCATCATCTCGATTTCCGACAGCCACGCGGCGGTTTGCTCCGCCGTCGGTTGTGCGGTCACGCAATAACGCCGGCCGCCCCAGGCCATGATCACCCAGGCGTCGATGCAAACGTCTGTCGGTTGCGTAGGCAAGTCACCACACGCTGCGAAGGCCTCACGCCATTTCTGCGACAGTTCCTGGAACAGTCGTCGATGGTGCTTGGTTTCGGTGAACTGATGTTCAATCACAAACACTTCATGGTTGAACAGTGGCTGGCGCACCTCGTCCGGCTCGCAGGTCAGGCGTATCAGGCGTTTGATCCGGGTTCGCCAATCCAGATCGTTGGCGCGTACGACCTGTTCTTCCAGATCCAGCAATAAACCCTCCAGGGCATGCCGGATGTAACCTGACAGCAAGGCTTCTTTGCTCGGGAAGTAGTCGTACAGCGTCCCAATGGCCACGCCGGCTTCCAGCGCCACTTCGCGGGTGGTCAGCCCCGACCAGCCGTCACGCTGCCAAATCCGAACAAACGCCTGGTAAATCGCTTCCACGGTGAAGATCGCCCGCGCTTGACTCGGCCGTTTCAACGGCTTGGCGCGAGGGTTGAAGGCTGGCGTGCTGCCCTTGGTGTTTCCGAACCCGCTCTTCATTGGCTGCCGTTACTCTGGTGCTACCCGCCACTCACTCGCAGCAGGAGTCTGAAAGATGCAAAGCCTGAGCACGGTAACACGGCTGATCACCCGTAAAAACGCCCTCGACCAGAGCCGGATCGAGCAGGAACAACGCAGTCTGATTCCGGCGGCCGGCGAGGTGATCCTGAAGATCGACCGCTGCGCGCTGACCACCAACAACATTACCTACGCCGCGTATGGCGATTCGATGAACTACTGGGGCTTCTTTCCTACGGGGCAGGCGGAATGGGGCCACATTCCGGCCTGGGGTTTTGCCGATGTGGTGGCGTCGGATGTCGTCGGCATCAAGGTCGGCGAGCGCTTCTACGGCTACTTCCCGCTGGCCAGCTATTTGTGGATGCGTCCGGATCGGGTCACCGAGCGGGGTTTCTATGACGCGGCCGAGCATCGCCAGGCGCTGACCTCGGCTTACAACCAGTACACCCGTTGCAGTTGGGATGCGTACTACACGCCTGAAACCGAAAACCTGCAGATTTTGCTCAAGCCGCTGTTTCTGACGTCATCGATGTTGGCGGATTTCCTACAAGACAAGGAGTTCTTTGGCGCCACTCGACTGGTGTTCTCCAGTGCATCGAGCAAAACCGCTTTCGGCACGGCGGTATGCCTTGAAAATAATCCGGATATTGAGCGGATCGCGCTGACCTCTTCCGGTAACAACGCCTTTGTCGAAACGCTGGGTTGTTACGAACGTACCGTGTCCTACGAGGAACTGGATAGCCTGCCGAATGATCGTCTGACGCTGTATGTGGATTTTTCCGGCGACCTGAAATTGCGTGATCGGGTGCATCAGCATTTCGCCGGCCAATTGGTTTACAGCTGCTTCGCCGGTTCCGCCCAAAGCACCGACAAGGCGCAGCTGAGCGCCATTGCAGGGCCGCAGCCCGTGTTCTTTTTTGCTCCGATCCAGATCCGTAAACGCAATGCCGAATGGGGGCCGGAAAAGGTCAGCCAGCATATTGGCGAAGGGTTGCAGCGGTTTTATAAGTTGCTGACAGCGAAATCCACGCCATTGCTTGAAGTGGTCGAGAACGAAGGCTACGAAGCGGCACAACGTGTACTATCCCGGCTGTTTCATGGGCAGGTTGCGCCGGGCGAGGGGCATGTCATCAAGTTGTAGTTTGCTGACTCAACGACAATCCCTGTAGGAGCGAAGCTTGCTCGCGAAGGCGTCGTATCAGTCAACATCATCGTTGAATGTACAGCCGCCTTCGCGAGCAAGCTTCGCTCCTACAGGGGATTGAGGTGTGGCGGGGATTTTTGTATCCCTCCACGGAATTATCTCCCTGGCCATTCACTCTGTTACAAATCCCCATCCCGATTGTCTGTTCAAGGTTGCTGTGCATGCTCATCGCGTCGTTGATTTTCCTGCTGACCATCACCCTGGTGATCTGGCAACCCAAGGGCCTGGGCGTTGGTTGGAGCGCGGTGTTTGGCGCGATTTTGGCGCTGCTCTTCGGGGTGGTGCACCTGAGTGACATCCCGCTGGTCTGGCAGATCATCTGGAACGCCACCGGTACCTTCGTCGCATTGATCATTATCAGTTTGCTGCTGGACGAGGCGGGGTTCTTTGCCTGGGCGGCGTTGCACGTGGCGCGCTGGGGCAAGGGCAATGGGCGCAAACTCTTCGCGTTCATGGTGTTGCTCGGGGCGCTGGTGTCGGCGTTGTTTGCCAATGACGGTGCGGCGTTGATCCTCACGCCAATCGTGATTTCCATGCTGCTGGCATTGCGGTTTTCGCCCGCTGCGACCCTGGCCTTCGTAATGGGTGCCGGTTTCATCGCCGACACCGCGAGCTTGCCGTTGGTGGTGTCGAACCTGGTGAACATCGTTTCTGCCGACTTCTTTCATATCAGCTTCAACCGTTATGCGGCGGTGATGATCCCGGTCAACTTCGTCAGCGTCGCCGCCACGCTGGGTATGTTGATGTGGTTCTTTCGCAAGGACATTCCCAAGGCTTACGACCCAGAGCAACTGGACGACCCGGCCACGGCGATCCACGACAAAGCCACGTTTTATGCCGGTTGGGTGGTGTTGGTGATTTTGCTGGTTGGCTGCTTCGCCCTGGAGCCGCTGGGCATTCCGATCAGCGCGATTTCCGCCGTCTGCGCTGCGTTGCTGCTGGGCATTGCTGCTCGCGGCCACAAGATTTCCACGCGCAAGGTGATGAAAGAAGCGCCGTGGCAGATCGTGATTTTCTCCCTGGGCATGTACTTGGTGGTCTATGGCCTGCGTAATGCCGGGCTCACCGACTACCTGGCCGGTTGGCTGAACGGCTTTGCCGGTTACGGTGTCTGGGGCGCGGCCATGGGCACTGGCGTGCTGACGGCGTTGTTGTCATCGATCATGAACAACTTGCCAACGGTGCTGATCGGCCTGCTCTCGATTGATGCCAGTCAGGCCACGGGCGTGGTCAAGGAAGCGATGATCTACGCCAACGTCATCGGCAGCGACCTGGGGCCGAAAATCACCCCGATTGGCAGTTTGGCGACTTTGTTGTGGTTGCATGTGCTGGAGCGCAAGAACATCACGATCGGGTGGGGTTATTACTTCAAGGTCGGGATTGTGCTGACGGTGCCGGTGTTGTTGGTGACGTTGGCGGCGTTGGCTGTGCGGTTATCCATTTAAACCGCGTCGGCCCATTCGCGAGCAAGCCCGCTCCCACAGGGGATTTGCGGCGTACACAAATCCAATGTGGGAGCGGGCTTGCTCGCGAAGAGGCCAGTCCAGGCACTACAAATCCTCAACCACTACCCGGCACATTCGGCCAAAGATCCGCCACCAGAAACAACCGCTCGGCTTCTTCCCAATCCCCACTGGCATTCTCGGCCAGCCGCACCATCAGCTGCGCCGGGGCCAGCGGCTCCAGCTCACTGATCCACGTATCCAACTGCTCAGTGGTCCAGGTCTGTTCCGCCGGATAGTGCGCCGGTGCCAGCCAGGCATGGCGGGGCAGGGGTTGCCAACGACCTGGCGGGCGCTGCACGACAAAGTCCGCCCAATCCTTCTGATGCAGCCAGCTACCGCGCAAATGCTGCGGATGCGCGCCACTCGGCGACTCGGACTGCCCCGGCCACGGGTACAGCAGATAGCCGCCTAGCCACAAATGCGCACTGAACTGCTGAATATCCAGCGCCGCCAGCACTTCGCGGCTTTCTGGCCGGGCAGATATCGGTAATTGATGCTGGCTCAAGTGCGCCAGTTTACGGTCCAGGCGATCATGACAACCGGGGCCGAGCCACTGGGCGGTGTCGTGTCCATCGCCATTCTGCGGGCCGAGGTAGAGTTTGATCGCCAGCTCCAGGTGATGCACGCCGTCACGATCACGCAGCAGCATGTCCAGTTCGCCCAAGGTGTGACCCTCGCGGCGAATCGGCAAATTGGCGGCGATCAGCTCGATGCCCGGCGCATGGCGCACGGCGTATTGCCACAGGCGTTCGTAATACAGGCCCAGACGCCGGGTCCGGGCCTGCGCCAGCCAGTGCAGCAAGTCATAACTGTCACGATCCAGTTGCCGCAGCCAGTGCTCCAGGCGTTCCGGCGCCTGCACCCAGTCGCTGCCGGCCAGTGGATGGCGCTGCGGCCACGGCACTTCATCGAGCATCGGCGGCGCGAGGATGACCCAAGCCAGGTCGCGCACTTCAGGGTGGCGCAACTGGTGGGGTAGCTGGAGCAAGTCCGGGAATAAGATCATTCTGCGAGCATAGCCTCTTAAGTCATGGCTGAAAGGGTTTTGTCTACGCCGTGCTTTCGCCCATAATCGTCGCTTTAGCCCGTCGCAGAAACTCGCAGGAGCCCCATGGAGCAATTTCGTAATATCGGCATCATCGGTCGCCTGGGCAGTTCGCAGGTGCTGGATACCGTCCGCCGACTGAAACGGTTTCTGCTCGATCGTCACCTGCACGTGATCCTCGAAGACACCATCGCCGAAGTCCTGCCGGGCCATGGCCTGCAAACCTCGTCGCGCAAGATGCTCGGCGAAGTCTGTGACATGGTGATTGTGGTCGGCGGTGACGGCAGCCTGCTCGGCGCCGCTCGTGCGCTGGCCCGGCACAATATTCCGGTGCTGGGGATCAACCGCGGCAGCCTGGGTTTCCTGACCGATATTCGCCCCGATGAGCTGGAAGTCAAAGTCGCCGAAGTGCTCGACGGCCACTATCTGGTGGAAAACCGCTTCCTGCTGCAAGCCGAAGTCCGTCGCCATGCCGAGGCCATTGGCCAGGGCGATGCGCTGAATGACGTGGTGCTGCATCCCGGCAAATCGACGCGAATGATCGAGTTCGAGCTGTACATCGACGGCCAGTTCGTCTGCAGCCAGAAGGCCGACGGCCTGATCGTCGCCACACCGACTGGTTCGACCGCTTATGCGCTGTCGGCAGGCGGGCCGATCATGCACCCCAAGCTCGACGCTATTGTGATTGTGCCGATGTACCCCCATACCTTGTCAGGCAGGCCAATTGTGGTCGATGGCAACAGTGAGCTGAAAATCGTCGTGTCCAAGGATATGCAGATCTACCCGCAAGTCTCCTGTGATGGGCAGAACCACTTCACCTGCGCGCCGGGCGACACCATCACCATCAGCAAAAAGGCCCAGAAGTTGCGGCTGATTCACCCCCTCGACCACAACTACTACGAAGTGTGCCGGACCAAGCTCGGTTGGGGCAGTCGATTGGGTGGTGGAGGCGACTGATGCTCGATCCCGCGCGAAGCTACGACCTGATCGGTGACGTGCACGGTTGCGCTCTGACCCTTGAGCACTTGCTCGACCGGCTCGGTTATCACAAACAAGGTGGCGTCTGGCGGCATCCGTCGCGTATGGCGGTGTTCGTCGGTGACATCATCGACCGTGGCCCGCGGATTCGCGAAGCGCTGCACATCGTCCACGGCATGGTCGAGGCCGGCCAGGCGCTGTGCATCATGGGCAACCATGAGTTCAACGCGCTGGGCTGGAGCACTCCGGCACCGCCCGGCAGCGGCAAGCATTTCGTGCGTGAGCACACCCCGCGCCACGCCCGGCTGCTGGGGGAAACCCTGACGCAATTTGAAGATCATCCCGGCGACTGGCATGACTTCCAGCAATGGTTCTACGAGTTGCCCTTGTTCGTCGATGCCGGACGTTTCCGCGTCGTGCATGCATGCTGGGACGCCGGCCTGATCGAGCCGTTGCGCGCGCTGTTTCCCAATGGTTGCGTCGATGAGCATTTTCTCCAGGCCTCGGCCGTGCCGGGCAGTTTCGCCTGCACCGTATTCGATCGCCTGCTGCGCGGCACCGATATGCGCCTGCCCGATGGCCAGACCATGACCAGTGGCGATGGCCTGACGCGTTCGTTCTTCCGCACCAAGTTCTGGGAAGACGACCCGCAAACCTATGGAGACATTGTGTTCCAACCCGACGCCTTGCCTGAACCGGTGGCCCGTACGCCACTGTCGTCCAGCGAAAAAAACACTTTGCTGCGTTACGGCATCGATGAGCCTCTGTTGTTCGTCGGCCACTACTGGCGCAGCGGCAAACCGGCGCCGATCCGGCCGAACCTCGCTTGTCTGGATTACAGCGCGGTGCTTTACGGCAAGCTCGTGGCCTATCGCCTGGACCAGGAAACCCATCTCGACCCGCATAAATTTGTCTGGGTCGATGTCGAACGGCCGGAGGTGCTGCAATGAGTACCGTTGCCGTATTACGCCTGCCGCTGACGGCGGACCTGAGCGGGTTTGTCAAGCTGTTGCAGCGCATGCAAGTGCCGCATCGGGTCAGCGAGGAGGCGGGCGAGCAGGTGCTGTGGGTGCCTGCCAACATCAGCGAGGACGTGCGTTCGCTGTATGAACGCTTCCCGGCCGGTGATCCCGATCAGCAACTTGACATTCCGGTAGCGCAAACTATGCGTCGCCCGGGTTTTGTCGAACAGTTGCGCTACAGCAAGGCGACCGCATTTGTTCTGTTGCTGAGTGTGATCGTCGGCGCCATCACGCTGCTGGGCGAAAACCTCGACACGATGCGCTGGTTTACCTTCCTCGATTTCCGCGTGGTCGGCGAGTACATCCATTTCAGACCGCTGGCCGACAGCCTGGCAGCGGGGCAGTGGTGGCGTCTGGTGACGCCGATGCTGATCCACTTTGGCTTCCTGCACCTGGCCATGAACGGCATGTGGTACTGGGAACTGGGGCGGCGCATCGAGGCGCGTCAGGGCAGCATCAACCTGATTGGCCTGACCTTGCTGTTCAGCCTTGTTTCCAACTACGCCCAGTATTATTACAGCGGTGCGAACCTGTTCGGCGGCTTGTCCGGCGTGCTGTACGGCTTGCTCGGGCATTGCTGGATCTTCCAGTTGCTGTCGCCAAACCCGGCCTATCGCCTGCCGCGCGGCGTATTGGTGATGATGCTGGTGTGGTTGGTGTTGTGCATGTCCGGACTGATCTCGATGATCGGTTTCGGTGAAATTGCCAACGCGGCCCACGTCGGCGGGTTACTCATCGGATGCTTCACCGGTTTGTTGGGCGGTTTGTACAACCGCCGTAAACTCGCCGTCTAAAACCGTATTTGAATAAAGAGCGCGGAGACCCTGATGTCCTCTTTTAACGAAATGATCAAAAACATCACCCCCGATATCTACCAGAGCCTGAAACTGGCGGTGGAAATCGGCAAATGGTCCGACGGTGGCAAACTCACCGCCGAGCAGCGCGAACTGTCCCTGCAAGCGATGATCGCCTGGGAAATCCAGAACCTGCCCGAAGAAGAACGCACCGGCTACATGGGCCCGCAGGAATGCAGCTCGAAGTCGATCAGCGTGCCGAACATCCTGTTCAAGTCGGATGCCATCCATTGATCGAGATTGGCCGCGGTGCAATCAGCAAAATGTCGGCGCGCCTTGACGGGCCGAACGTGCAGTACGCTTTTCGTCTGGGCGACACCGAGGTGCCGGTCAATCCAATGATCGGTACGACCGTGCGCCTGGAGTATCTGGGGGGGATTTTCTGCTCCCATTGCGGACGCAAGACCAAAACCAGTTTCAGCCAGGGATACTGCTACCCGTGCATGACCAAACTGGCCCAGTGCGACATCTGCATCATGAGCCCGGAGCGTTGCCATTTCGACGCCGGCACCTGCCGTGAGCCGGAGTGGGGCCAGACGTTCTGCATGACCGATCACATCGTCTACCTGTCCAACTCGTCGGGGGTGAAAGTCGGGATTACCCGCGCCAACCAGATGCCGACTCGCTGGATCGACCAGGGCGCCCGTCAGGCCTTGCCGATCATGCGTGTCTCGACCCGTCAGCAGTCCGGTTTCGTCGAAGACCTGTTCCGCAGTCAGGTAGCTGACAAGACCAATTGGCGTGCTTTACTCAAGGGCGATGCTGTGCCAGTGAACCTGATGGAAATCCGTGATCAGCTGTTTGATAGCTGCGCCGAAGGTTTACTAGGTTTGCAGGAACGATTTGGACTACAGGCAATCCAGACTATTGCCGACGTAGACGTCCTCGAGATCCGATATCCAATTGAGCAATACCCGGCCAAAATCGTCAGCTTCAACCTGGACAAGAACCCGATTGCCGAAGGCACGCTGCTGGGGATCAAAGGCCAATACCTGATCTTCGACACCGGCGTGATCAATATTCGTAAATACACGGCTTACCAGCTCGCCGTGCATCAGTAAGGACTCCAGTATGCGCACCGAACAACCGAAGATGATCTACCTGAAGGACTATCAGGCGCCCGAGTACCTGATCGACGAGACACACCTGACCTTCGAGTTGTTCGAGGACCACAGTCTGGTCCATGCGCAACTGGTGATGCGCCGCAATCCCGAGCGTGGCCCGGGCCTGCCGCCGCTGGTACTGGACGGCCAGCAGATTGAGTTGCTGTCGGTCACCCTGGCCGATAGCGAATTGACTGCTGCCGACTACCAGTTGACGGAAAATCACCTGACCCTGCACCCGACCAGCACCACGTTCACAGTCGATACCAGTGTCAAGATCCACCCGGAAACCAACACGGCGCTGGAAGGCCTGTACAAATCCGGCACCATGTTCTGCACCCAGTGCGAGGCCGAAGGCTTCCGCAAGATCACCTATTACCTCGACCGCCCGGACGTGATGAGCACGTTCACCACCACCGTGGTCGCCGAGCAGCACAGCTATCCGGTGCTGCTGTCCAACGGCAACCCGATTGCCAGCGGCCCTGGCGAAGACGGTCGGCACTGGGCGACCTGGGAAGACCCGTTCAAGAAACCGGCCTACCTGTTCGCGCTGGTGGCCGGTGACTTGTGGTGTGTCGAAGACACCTTCACCACCATGACCGAGCGCACCGTGGCGCTGCGCATCTACGTCGAGCCGGAAAACATCGACAAGTGCCAGCACGCGATGAACAGCCTGAAGAAGTCGATGCGCTGGGACGAAGAGGTCTACGGTCGCGAATACGATCTGGACATCTTCATGATCGTAGCGGTCAACGACTTCAACATGGGCGCCATGGAGAACAAGGGCCTCAACATCTTCAACTCCAGCGCCGTGCTGGCCCGGGCCGAAACCGCGACCGATGCTGCGCACCAGCGGGTCGAGGCGATCGTTGCCCACGAATACTTCCACAACTGGTCGGGCAACCGCGTGACCTGCCGCGACTGGTTCCAGTTGTCGCTCAAGGAAGGCTTCACTGTGTTCCGCGAT
The DNA here is from genome assembly GCF_056680395.1 of Pseudomonas sp. ASL4. Taxonomy (NCBI): domain Bacteria; kingdom Pseudomonadati; phylum Pseudomonadota; class Gammaproteobacteria; order Pseudomonadales; family Pseudomonadaceae; genus Pseudomonas; species Pseudomonas sp. ASL4. Next base: position 3,899,490 of record NZ_CM155280.1, read on the forward strand.
TCCGGCTTCTCCGCCGACATGAACTCGGCCACGGTCAAGCGCATTCAGGACGTGGCATACCTGCGTACCCACCAGTTCGCTGAAGATGCAGGTCCCATGGCTCACGCCGTGCGCCCGGACAGCTTTATCGAGATTTCCAACTTCTACACCCTGACCGTGTACGAAAAGGGCTCGGAAGTGGTCGGCATGATCCACACCTTGCTCGGTGCCGAAGGTTTCCGTAAAGGCAGCGACCTGTACTTCGATCGCCACGACGGCCAGGCCGTGACCTGCGACGACTTTATCAAAGCCATGGAAGACGCCAACGGTGTCGACCTGACCCAATTCAAACGCTGGTACAGCCAGGCGGGTACACCGCGACTGGCGGTGAGCGAGTCTTACGACGCGGCTGCGAAAACCTACAGTCTGACCTTCCGCCAGAGCTGCCCGCAAACTCCGGACAAGGTTGAAAAGCTGCCGTTCGTGATTCCTGTGGAATTGGGGCTGCTGGATTCCAAAGGTGCGGCCATTGCGCTGCGTCTGTCTGGCGAAGCTTCGGCACAAGGCACTTCGCGGGTCATCTCGGTGACTGAAGCTGAGCAGACTTTCACTTTCATCGATATCGCCGAGCAGCCGTTACCTTCGCTGCTGCGCGGTTTCTCTGCACCAGTTAAATTGAGCTTCCCGTACAACCGCGATCAACTGATGTTCCTGATGCAGCACGACAGCGACGGTTTCAACCGCTGGGATGCCGGTCAGCAGTTGTCGGTGCAGGTGCTGCAAGAGCTGATTGCCCAGCAACAGAAGGGCGAGAAACTGGTACTGGATCAGCGACTGATTTCGGCATTGCACACTGTGTTGACCGACGAGACGCTGGATCAGGCCATGGTCGCGGAAATGCTTTCGCTGCCGGGTGAAGCCTATCTGACGGAAATCAGCGAAGTGGCTGATGTCGATGCGATTCACACCGCTCGCGAGTTCGTTCGCAAGCAACTGGCGGAAAACTTGTTCGAAGCGCTGTGGCTGCGTTATCAGGCTAACCGCGACCTGTCGAAGAAAACCCCATACGTGGCCGAGGCCGAGCATTTCGCTCGTCGCGCGTTGCAGAACATTGCGCTGTCGTACCTGATGCTCAGCGGTAAGCCTGAGGTGTTGGCGGCGACGCTGGAACAGTTCGAAACCGCCGACAACATGACCGAGCGCCTGACGGCGTTGGCAGTATTGGTCAACTCGTCGTTCGAAGACGAGAAAGCCACGTCCCTGACCAGTTTCGCCGAACACTTCAAGGACAATCCGCTGGTTATGGATCAGTGGTTCAGCGTGCAGGCCGGCAGCACGTTGCCGGGTGGTTTGGCGCGGGTTCGTCAGTTGATGGAGCATCCGGCGTTCAATATGAAGAACCCGAACAAGGTGCGGGCTTTGGTGGGCGCGTTTGCCGGGCAGAACCTGATCAACTTCCATGCGGCGGATGGTTCGGGGTATCGCTTCCTCGCTGATTTGGTGATTGAGTTGAACGGGTTTAATCCTCAGATCGCTTCTCGACAGTTGGCGCCGCTGACTCGCTGGCGCAAGTATGACGATGCTCGTCAGGCGTTGATGAAAGGTGAGCTGGAGCGGATTCGTGGTTCGGGTCAGTTGTCCAGTGATGTGTTTGAAGTGGTCAGCAAGAGCCTGGCTTGAGTTTGGTCTTGTTCCCTCAGGGTTCACTCGAACCCTGTAGGAGCGAGGCTTGCCCGCGAAGGCGGCCTGATAGCCGACCTATTATTTGTTGACTGAGTACATATCCATTTCTGCGGTAACGGCGGCTTAGGGTTTCGCCCTTACGGCGACTCACTTTTTTTTCAAACGCCAAAAAAAAGTAAGCAAAAAAAGGCTCGCCCCGAGCGTCCGGCCCCTCGCTTAGGCTCGGCGTGCCTTCGTTCCGGTATTCATCTGGGGGCATCGCCTACGGTCGGCTTCGCTTCGACCTCCTCTCGATGTGTGCGGCTTCGCCGCACGGCGCTACGCGCCCACCCCCAGCTGAACACCTCCACTCAGCCTCCCGAAGGGGCGGGCAGAGCAAGATCAAAAGCTGTAGGCGAGCTAACGCTCGGCCTGATGAGTGGTGAAGGGCGGAGGGGATTTACCGGGCTTTGTAGATACCGTCTTGAATCTCACCGAGCAAGCGCAAATTCAGGGTCATATGGCTGGCCCGATTTGAGCACTGCGTAAACGTAATGCAGCAGCTTGCGCATGGCAGCACAGATGATCTGCTTGGGGGCCTTGCCGTTGGCCTTCAGGCGATCTTTCATGGCGATTATTGCTTTGTTGTGTTGCAACGCGACCAAGCCCGGCATGTATAGGCCTGCGCGCAAGCGCGCTGAGCCGATCTTCGAGATCGGGCTGCGGCCCTTGAGGAGCCCTGATTCCTGGAGTTCTGGATTCAGGCCAGCAGCCGCGACAAGTTTTCGAGGGTCGTCGTACTTGCGCAGGTCGCCCAGCTCAGCCAGCAACCGCTCAAGCGTTTTCTCGCCAATGCCGTCGATGGTCACGACCAAGTCGCGCATCTGGCGCATGTCGGGGTCGTCATCGATATGTTTTTTGATCGCCTTGTGGGTTTCAACGATTTCTTTTTCGATGTGGCCAATCACCGAGTTGATCGACTCTTTGACCTTTTCGTCGGACACGTCCAGACGATTACGCTCCATTTGCTCCATCTCTTGAAGGTCATCCAGGCGACGAACCATGGCCTTCAGTTGGCGGAACTTCAGCGGTTCCGGAGCCCAAAGCTTGAGCTTTTCATTTTTTTCTTTAGCGAAGTCGGCGATCAGCTTGGCATCACTCTTGTCGGTTTTGATCCGACGTAACTCGCTGCCCGCATACGCGTGAGTCGTGGCCGGATTCACCACGCAGACCCGATAACCCTTGTTGTAGACGAACTCGGCGAGCTCCAGATGATAGACACTGGTCGCTTCCATCACGATCAGGGTCGAAGGCTCGGCCTGCTTCTGCAACCAAACTTCAAACTCTTTGAAACCCTTGGAATTGTTAGCCAGTTTGGCCTTGGTTTTATGCTTGCCATTTGGCAGATGTGTAGCGATATCAAAGGTGTTTTTAGCGACATCGACGCCGACGAAACTGGACATAACACTCTCCCAATCAGATCAATTGCGATCATCACTGCACTCTGTCCGACCTTGCGAATGCGGGCTCTAGCCAGAGGCGGGCCCAAGATACCGTTCGAACTATACGAGTGAGTGCGGAGGGTTGGAGCACGATCTACGTCACAGGCAAAAAGCCTAAGGAGCTGCACGGCTTCCAGGTCCCTCCCTCGATGATCAGTCGAGAACTATCGCTCCTGACGGAGCAATAGTCGAGATACAAGGAGCTGCCGAAGGCTGCGATCTTTTGATCTGGATCTGGATTTCGACCTAGATTTGGCTGTTGCTGTTGCTGTTGCTGTTGCTGTTGCTGTTGCTGTTGCTGTTGCTGTTGCTGTTGCTGTTGCTGTTGCTGTGGCTGTGGCTGTGGCTGTGGCTGTGGCTGTGGCTGTGGCTGTGGCTGTGGCTTTTGATCTGGATCTTGATCCTGCTTTTGATCTCTCGCCCCTTCGGCAGGCCGAGCGTAGGTGTTCATCAGGGGGTTAGGCGCGCAGCGCCGTTCGGCGAAGCCGAACACATCGAGAGGAGGTCGTAGCGAAGCAGACCGTAGGCGATGCCCCCTGATGGACACCGTAGCGAGGGTACATCGAGCGAAGCGAGATGCCGTACGCCGGGGCGAAGTCTTTTGCTTACTTTTCGGCGTCTGGAAAAGTGAGTCGCTGTAAGAGCGAAACCGCCAGAAGCCATTACCGCAGCAACGGATATACACACAACCCTCAGCAACCCATCCAACCATCCAACAGCACAGCCCAATCACCCGATCTAATACCCAATCATTCAGAAAAACCCCAACCCCCTCAGGTTAACAAAACATAACGTGGCGTCGATTGTCAGACCTTTCCAAAGCCCGATAGGATAAGCCAGCTTCCGAAGGGGCTCTGGATTGCGGGTTTCAGGACTATGCTCCTGAACAGCCAATCGCCACGAGCACCCCTTACGGCGCCCTGAAAGGTTGAACGACCTAACAATAATAATGGGGGAAGGTCTATGAGTGAGCCTGTCATGGGTGTGGGTATTTGCCGCCCGCCGGCATTACGCAAGTTCGCGTTGCTGGCTACAGCGCTCTCGCTGTTGGGCTGCGCCGTGTTGTCGGCACCGGTGATTGCCGCCGACGCGCCAGCAGCCGATACGGTGTATGCCGTTGAATCCGCCAAGGCTGCCAAAAGCCTGATGCTCGATGTCGTCCACGCTGGCAAACGCCTGGTGGCGGTCGGGGATCGTGGGCATATCCTGTATTCCGATGACCAGGGCGCGACCTGGACCCAGGCCAAAGTGCCGACCCGGCAACTGCTGACGGCGGTGTTTTTTGTCGATGACAAACACGGCTGGGCCGTCGGGCATGACGCGCAAATCCTCGCCAGCGAAGACGGTGGCGTTACCTGGACCAAACAATTTGAAGACCTGAAACGCGAAGCACCGTTGCTCGATGTCTGGTTCAAGGACGTCAACAGCGGCTTCGCCGTGGGTGCTTATGGCGCGTTGCTGGAAACCACTGACGGCGGCAAGAACTGGGCAGATGTCAGCGACCGCCTCGACAACACCGACCAGTTCCACCTCAACGCCATTGCCGCGGTCAAGGATGCCGGGCTGTTTGTCGTCGGTGAGCAGGGCAGTATGTTTCGCTCCGCTGATTGGGGCCAGACCTGGGAAAAGCTCGAAGGTCCGTATCAAGGTTCGCTGTTCGGCGTGATCGGCACGGCGCAGCCCAACACCTTGCTGGCCTACGGGCTGCGCGGGAATCTGTTTCGCTCCACCGATTTCGGCACCACCTGGGCGCCGATCGAGTTGAAGGCCGCACGCGGCATGCTGGAGTTCGGCCTGTCCGGCGCGACGTTGCTCGATGACGGCTCCATCGTGATCGTCGGCAACGGCGGTTCGGTGATCAGCAGCAGCGACAACGGCGAAACCTTCACGGTGTTCAACCGCCCGGACCGGATTTCCGTGTCGGCGGTCACTGCCGCAGGTAACGGCAATCTGATTCTGGCAGGACAGGGCGGCGTTCGCGCCACTTCGCCAACCGGCGCCGAGCTCAGCAAATAAGCCGGGCCACATAATAAGAAGGGCGGAGACATGACATCCATGACAAGTCATCACCAAGACAAGGCGACGTTTCTTGAACGCCTGATTTTCAACAACCGCCCGGCAGTGATCGTCATCTGCCTGCTGGTGAGTATTTTCCTGTTCTGGCAGGCGACGCTGATTCGGCCGTCCACCAGTTTTGAAAAAATGATCCCGCTCGAGCATCCGTTCATTCAAAAGATGATGGAGCACCGCAACGATCTGGCAAACCTCGGCAACACGGTGCGGATCTCGGTGGAAGCCACCGACGGCGACATCTTCTCCAAGGAGTACATGGAGACCCTGCGCCAGATCAACGATGAGGTGTTCTACATCTCCGGCGTTGACCGTTCCGGCCTCAAGTCGCTGTGGAGCCCGAGCGTACGCTGGACCGAGGTGACGGAGGAGGGCTTCGCCGGTGGTGAAGTGATTCCGCAGAGCTACGACGGCTCCCAGGAAAGTCTCGATCTGCTGCGCAACAACGTACTGAAATCCGGTCAGGTCGGGCGGTTGGTGTCCAACGACTTCAAGTCGAGCATCGTCGACATCCCGCTGCTGGAGTCCTACCCGGACCCGCAAGACCAGGGCAAGTTGCTGGCACTGGACTATCGCCAGTTCTCCCACGAACTCGAAGACAAGATCCGCAACAAGTTTGAAGCCCAGAACCCTAACGTGAAGATCCACATTGTCGGTTTCGCCAAGAAAGTCGGCGACCTGATCGATGGGCTGGTCATGGTGGTGATGTTCTTCGGCATTGCCTTCGTTATCACCTTGATCCTGCTGTACTGGTTCACCAACTGCATGCGCAGCACCGTGGCGGTGTTGAGTACGACGCTGGTGGCGGTGGTCTGGCAACTCGGGTTGATGCACGCCTTTGGTTTCGGGCTCGATCCGTATTCGATGCTGGTGCCGTTCCTGATCTTCGCCATCGGTATTTCCCACGGCGTGCAGAAAATCAACGGGATCGCCTTGCAGTCCAGCGAGGCCGATAACGCACTAACCGCCGCGCGGCGAACCTTCCGGCAACTGTTCCTGCCAGGGATGATCGCGATTCTCGCGGACGCGGTCGGCTTCATCACGTTGCTGATTATCGACATTGGCGTTATTCGCGAACTGGCGATCGGCGCGTCCATCGGCGTTGCGGTGATCGTGTTCACCAACCTGATTCTGCTGCCGGTGGCGATTTCCTACGTTGGCATCAGCAAACGTGCGGTCGAGCGCAGCAAAAAAGATGCGGTCCGCGAGCACCCGTTTTGGCGCCTGTTATCGAACTTTGCCAGCAAGAAAGTCGCCCCGGTTTCCATTGTCCTGGCCCTGTTCGCCTTCGGTGGCGGCCTCTGGTACAGCCAAAACCTGAAAATCGGTGACCTCGACCAAGGCGCACCAGAATTGCGTCCAGACTCGCGCTACAACAAGGACAACAACTTCATCATCAACAACTACTCCACCAGCTCCGACGTGTTGGTGGTGATGGTCAAGACCAAGGCTGAAGGTTGCTCGCGTTACGAAGCCATGGCGCCGATCGATGAGCTGATGTGGAAGATGCAGAACACCGAGGGCGTGCAGTCGGCGATCTCGTTGGTGACCGTGTCCAAGCAGATGATCAAGGGCATGAACGAGGGCAACCTGAAATGGGAAACCCTGTCGCGTAACCCGGATGTACTAAACAACTCCATCGCCCGGGCTGATGGCCTGTACAACAACAGCTGCTCCCTGGCACCGGTGCTGGTGTTCCTCAACGACCACAAGGCCGCGACCCTTGACCGCGCGGTGCATGCGGTGCAGGACTTTGCCAAGGCAAACAATAAGGACGGCCTGGAATTCATCCTCGCCGCCGGTAACGCCGGGATCGAAGCGGCGACCAACGAAGTCATCAAGGAATCGGAGCTGACGATCCTGATCCTGGTGTACATCTGCGTTGCGACCATGTGCATGATCACTTTCCGTTCCTGGGCGGCGACCTTGTGCATCGTGCTGCCGCTGGTGCTGACCTCGGTGCTCGGTAACGCCCTGATGGCTTTCATGGGCATCGGCGTGAAAGTCGCGACCCTGCCGGTGGTGGCGCTGGGTGTGGGGATTGGCGTGGATTACGGCATCTACATCTATAGCCGTCTGGAAAGCTTCCTGCGTGCCGGCCTGCCGCTGCAAGAGGCGTATTACCAGACGCTGAAGTCCACCGGTAAAGCCGTGCTGTTCACCGGTCTGTGCCTGGCCATCGGCGTGTGCACCTGGATCTTCTCGGCCATCAAGTTCCAGGCCGACATGGGCTTGATGCTGACCTTCATGCTGTTGTGGAACATGTTCGGCGCACTGTGGCTGCTGCCGGCGCTGGCGCGGTTCCTTATCAAACCGGAGAAACTGGCGGGGCAGAAGGGCAATTCGTTGTTTGCTCACTGATCAGTCGCTGAAACAACAAAGCCGCAATTCAGGTTGCGGCTTTTTTATGCCTGACGGCTTCACACAAATCCAATGTGGGAGCGAGCTTGCTCGCTCCCACAGGGGTTCAGTGCTGGTTTGTAGGATCTGTGCCGAGCACGACATTCAAAGCACTGCGTGCATCATCGAGCTGCACCAGCGTCGCATGCCGCGCACCCAGCGCATCACGATTCTCGATAGCGGTCAGAATCGCCTTGTGCCGTGGCAACGCCAGTTCATGCAGGTTCGGTCGCTGGTTGGAATGCTTCAACGCTTCGGCAATCGCCACCGACAACATGTTGCACAGGTTGGCCAGCAAGTCGTTGTGGGTCGCATCGGCGATGCGACTGTGGAAGTCCAGGTCCGGCTGCAACAGCGCTTCGGGCGTCGGTGCGGCTTCCATCCGTTGGTAGGCTTCGCCGATGGAGGCGATGTCCGCGTCGGTAGCGTATTGCGCGGCGAGGGCTGCAGCGGCCGGTTCGATGATGCTGCGCACGCTGGTTAGCAGGCTGAAGAATTCATTTTGCGGGCTGCTTTGCATCAGCCAGTGCAGCACATCCGGATCGAGCATGTGCCATTCCTTGCGCGCCTTGACCACCGTGCCGACCCGCGGACGGGAATACACCAGGCCCTTGGCGACCAACACCCGGGTGGCTTCGCGCAATACCGGACGACTGACCGCGTACTCTTCGCACAACAGGGCTTCGGCGGGCAGTTTGTCGTCGGGCTTGAAGCGTCCGGAGACGATCTGCATGCCCAGTTCCTGGACAATGCGCGAGTGCATGCTTTTGCGGTCGGAGGGTTTGCGGTAATCCATGGGGAACGGCGCGATCCTGGGCGATGGGGGTTTGGCGCATGATAGCAGGCGTCGTGGGCAATCATCAGGCCTGAAATTAGCGGGTACCTGTGGCGAGGGAGCTTGCTCCCGCTGGGCTGCGGAGCAGCCCCCATAACGGTAATCACGATTTGTCAGGCAGGCCGCGTTGATCTATTGGCGCCTGCTGCGCAGGCGAACGGGAGCAAGCTCCCTCGCCACAGGTTTTCTGTTTCAGCAATATTGCGCTTCGATTAGTGAGAATGGCGCGGGACTTCGGAGCCGCGGCAGCCGACGAGGAAGTCAAAGTCGCAGCCCTGATCCGCCTGCAGCACATGGTCGATGTACAGCTGACGATAACCACCGACGATCAACTTCTCTGGCGGTTGCAGATCGGCCATCCGCGCCGCGAGTTCAGCATCCGGAATGTCCAGGTGCAGCCGCCCGTTGGCGCAGTCGAGCTCAATAAAGTCGCCTTCCTTCACCACCGCCAAAGGCCCGCCTGCCGCGGCTTCCGGTGCAACGTGCAGCACAACGGTGCCATACGCCGTGCCGCTCATGCGCGCGTCGGAAATCCGCACCATGTCGGTCACGCCCTGGGCCAGCAGCTTGGCCGGCAAACCCATGTTGCCGACTTCAGCCATGCCCGGATAACCCTTTGGTCCGCAGTTTTTCATCACCAGAATCGAGTTGGCATCCACGTCCAGTTCCGGGTCGTTGATCCGTGCCTTGTACATGTCGAAATTCTCGAACACCACCGCACGCCCGCGATGCTGCATCAGTTCGGCACTGGCGGCGGACGGCTTGAGCACCGCACCCAGCGGCGCGAGGTTGCCGCGCAGCACGCAGATGCCGCCGTCGGCGCGGATCGGGTTGTCGAGGGTGCGGATCACTTCATCCTGGCCGTAGATCGGCGCGTCCTTAGTGTTCTCGCCGAGGGTCTTGCCGTTGACCGTCAAGGCGTTCGGATTCGGGATCAGATTGGCTTCACCGAGGCGGCGCAATACCGCCGGCAAACCACCGGCGTAGTAGAACTCTTCCATCAGGAAACGCCCGGACGGTTGCAGGTCGACGATGGTCGGCATGCCGCGCCCGATGCGGGTCCAGTCGTCCAGGTCCAATTCAACGCCGATGCGCCCGGCGATGGCTTTCAAGTGGATGACGGCGTTAGTCGAACCGCCGATGGCGGCGTTCACGCGAATGGCGTTTTCGAAGGCTTCCTTGGTCAGGATCTTCGACAGCTTCAAGTCTTCGCGGACCATCTCCACCGCGCGCATGCCGGACATGTGCGCCAATACATAACGCCGCGCATCCACTGCCGGAATCGCCGCATTGTGGGGCAGGGAAGTGCCGAGTGCTTCGGCCATGCAGGCCATGGTCGACGCGGTGCCCATGGTGTTGCAGGTGCCAGCCGAGCGGGACATGCCACCCTCCGCCGCGAGGAAGTCGTCGATTGTAATGGTGCCGGCCTTGACCTGTTCGCTGAGCTGCCAGACCACCGTGCCCGAGCCGATGTCTTGACCCTTGTGCTTGCCGTTAAGCATCGGCCCGCCAGTGACGACGATCGTCGGCACGTCACAACTGGCCGCGCCCATCAGCAAGGCCGGGGTGGTTTTGTCGCAACCGGTCAGCAGCACCACGCCGTCAATCGGGTTGCCGCGAATCGCTTCTTCAACGTCCATGCTCGCCAAGTTGCGGGTCAGCATGGCGGTGGGGCGCAGGTTCGATTCGCCGTTGGAAAACACCGGGAATTCCACCGGGAAGCCCCCAGCCTCGATCACGCCGCGTTTGACGTGCTCGGCAATCTGCCGGAAGTGCGCGTTGCACGGGGTCAGTTCTGACCAGGTGTTGCAGATGCCGATGATCGGCTTGCCGTGGAACTGGTGGTCGGCGATGCCCTGATTCTTCATCCAGCTGCGGTACATGAAGCCGTTCTTGTCGGCGGTGCCAAACCATTGGGCGGAGCGCAGGGTGGGTTTCTTATCAGACATGATCGCCTCTCTTATTGTATGACTATATTGTTCAATATGAGGGATAACATAAGCGCAAAAACGGCGCTTTGGAAGCGTTGTTGCTTAATTAGTATTACTATATAGTCGGTTTCAACGGAGGGATTGGCCCTGGCGGTTTTCCGCGAGAGGCGTCCCCCGAGGTTCTATAACAACAACAATCGGAGACCGACCCCATGAGCGAGGAACTGCGGCTTATTCGTCGCATCACGCTGAAACTGATTCCCTTCCTGATCCTGCTGTACCTGATCGCCTATGTGGATCGCTCCGCCGTCGGCTTCGCCAAGTTGCACATGGGCGCGGACATTGGTATCGGCGACGCCGCCTACGGCCTCGGTGCCGGGCTGTTCTTCATTGGCTACTTCCTGCTGGAAATCCCCAGCAACCTGATGCTCGAACGTTTCGGCGCGCGGCGCTGGTTTGCGCGAATCATGATCACCTGGGGCGCCATCACCATCGGCATGGCCTTCGTCCAGGGACCGCACAGTTTCTACGTGATGCGCTTTCTGCTCGGCGCCGCTGAAGCCGGGTTCTTCCCGGGCGTTCTGTACTACATCACCCAATGGTTCCCGGTACGCCATCGCGGCAAGATCCTCGGGTTGTTCATCCTCTCCCAACCCATCGCGATGATGATCACCGGCCCGGTGTCCGGCGGTTTGCTCGGCATGGACGGCACCCTCGGTCTGCATGGCTGGCAGTGGCTGTTTATTGTCATCGGCACCCCGGCGATCCTGCTGACCTGGCCGGTGCTGCGTTACCTGCCCGACGGCCCGCAACAAGTGAAATGGCTGGACCAGGCCGAGAAGGACTGGCTGACCGGCGAACTGAAAAAAGACCTCGCCGAATACGGCCAGACCCGCCATGGCAACCCATTGCATGCATTGAAAGACAAGCGCGTGTTGTTGCTGGCGCTGTTCTACCTGCCGGTGACGTTGAGCATCTATGGTTTGGGCTTGTGGTTGCCGACGCTTATCAAGCAGTTCGGTGGCAGTGACCTGGTGACGGGGTTCGTGTCCTCGGTGCCGTATATCTTCGGGATCATCGGTTTGCTGATCGTCCCGCGCAGTTCCGACCGCTTGAATGATCGCTACGGCCATTTGGCGGTGCTGTATGTGCTGGGCGCCATCGGCCTGTTTCTCAGCGCCTGGCTGACATTGCCGGTGGCGCAACTGGCGGCGCTGTGCCTGGTGGCGTTCGCACTGTTTTCCTGCACGGCGGTGTTCTGGACGTTGCCGGGACGGTTCTTCGCCGGTGCCAGTGCGGCGGCGGGGATTGCGCTGATCAACTCGGTGGGCAACCTCGGCGGCTACATCGGGCCCTTCGTGATCGGCGCGCTGAAGGAATACACCGGCAATCTGGCGTCGGGGTTGTACTTTTTGTCTGGGGTGATGGTGTTTGGGCTGGTGCTGACGGGGGTGGTTTACCGGCTGCTGGAGCGCAAGCATGTGCTGCCGGCGGATCAGTTTGCGGCCAGTGCTCGGGGCGCGACTCGTACCTGAAATATCACACAAATCCCCTGTGGGAGCGGGCTTGCTCGCGAAAGGGGCATCACATTCAGCATCTGTGGTGACTGACAAACCGCCTTCGCGAGCAAGCCCGCTCCCACAGGGGGGCTGCGGCGTTTTCGAGATTTGTTTACAGGAGAAAATCATGCGTTTAGTTCAGTTCGAATTGATTAACGGCGAACGCCGGGTTGGTGTGGTCGAAGCCGGTCAAGTGTTGGAAGTGAAGGGCGCGTACACAGTCCGCGACCTGGCCCTGGCGGCGATCGAAGCGGGCATCAATCTTGAGCAACAGGTGCAACACCAGGGCCTGCGCGTCAGTCATGACTATGCCGAGTTGCTGAGCAGCTTGCGTATCCTCCCACCTCTGGATCACCCGGACCCGGCGCATATGCTGGTCAGCGGCACCGGCCTGACTCACCTAGGCAGCGCTTCGGCCCGCGACAAAATGCACCAGCAAACTGGCGATGAAGCGGCGATGACCGACACCATGCGCATTTTCAAGTGGGGCGTGGAGGGCGGTAAACCGGCGGCCGGCCAAGCGGGCGTGCAACCGGAATGGTTCTACAAGGGCGATGGCAGCATCGTGGTTCGACCGGGCCAGCCGTTCCCGCTGCCACCGTTCGCCGAAGATGCCGGCGAAGAGCCCGAACTCAGCGGCCTCTACGTTATTGGCCACGACGGCAAGCCGTATCGCCTCGGCTACGCGGTGGGCAACGAGTTCTCCGACCACGTGATGGAGCGCAAGAATTACCTCTACCTCGCGCACTCGAAATTGCGCAGTTGCAGCTATGGTCCGGAACTTCGGGTCGGTGAACTGCCTCAACACCTGGCAGGCACCAGCCGCATCCTGCGTGATGGTGAGGTGTTGTGGCAGAACGAGTTCCTCAGCGGCGAAGCCAACATGTGCCACAGCCTTGAAAACCTTGAATACCACCACTTCAAATACAGCCAGTTCCTGCGACCGGGGGACGTGCACATTCACTTCTTCGGCACCGCGACCCTGTCCTTCGCCGATGGCATCCGCACCCAACCGGGTGACGTGTTTGAAATCAGCCAGGCCGAGTTCGGCGCGCCATTGATCAACGGCATAGCGCCGGTGACCGCAGCGTTCGAACCTGGCACCGTCGGCACCCTTTAAGGAGATCCGCATGACCCAGATCCTTGGCCACAACTACATCGGCGGCCAGCGCCGCGCGACCGGCGCCGTTAAACTGCAAAGCGTCGACGCCACGACGGGCGATGCCTTGCCCGGCGATTTCTACCAGGCGACTCCGGAAGAAGTGGACGCTGCCGCCAAGGCTGCTGCCAGCGCATACCCGGCCTATCGCAGCCTGAGTGCCGAACGACGGGCGCAATTCCTGGACGCCATCGCCGATGAACTCGACGCGTTGGGCGATGACTTTGTCGCCGTGGTCTGCCGCGAAACCGCGTTGCCCGCCGGCCGTATCCAGGGTGAACGAGGTCGCACGAGTGGCCAGATGCGTTTGTTCGCCAAGGTTCTGCGGCGCGGCGATTTCTATGGCGCGCGGATCGATCAGGCCTTGCCTGAGCGCCAACCGCTGCCGCGTCCTGACCTGCGTCAGTACCGCATCGGCCTCGGCCCGGTGGCAGTATTCGGTGCGAGTAACTTTCCGTTGGCATTCTCTACCGCTGGTGGTGACACCGCTTCGGCGCTGGCGGCCGGTTGCCCGGTGGTGTTCAAGGCGCATAGCGGTCATATGGCGACAGCAGAATGGGTCGCCGATGCAATCATCCGAGCGGCGGAAAAAACTGCGATGCCCGCCGGTGTGTTCAACATGATCTACGGCGGCGGAGTTGGTGAAGCGCTGGTTAAGCATCCGGCGATTCAGGCGGTAGGCTTTACCGGTTCGCTCAAGGGCGGTCGCGCCTTGTGCGACATGGCCGCCGCACGGCCGCAACCGATTCCGGTGTTCGCCGAGATGTCGAGCATCAACCCGGTGATCGTGTTGCCTCAGGCTCTGGCGGTCCGGGCTGAAACCATCGCACGTGACCTGACGGCGTCGGTCGTGCAGGGCTGTGGTCAGTTCTGTACCAATCCGGGGTTGGTGATTGGCATTCGTTCGCCGCAGTTCAGCGCGTTCGCGCAACTGGTGGCGGGGTTGATCGGTGATCAGCCGGCGCAAACCATGCTCAACGCCGGGACGTTGAGCAGCTATGGCAAGGGTCTGCAAAAGCTTCTGGCGCATCCGGGTATTGAGCATTTGGCCGGTAGCCCGCAACAGGGTAATCAGGCGCAACCGCAGTTGTTTAAGGCGGATGTCAGCCTGTTGATCGATGGCGATGAAGTCTTGCAGGAAGAAGTGTTTGGTCCGACCACGGTGTTCGTAGAAGTCGCGGATCAGGCGCAGCTCAGCGCCGCGTTGAACGGGCTGCACGGGCAACTGACGGCGACGATCATTGGCGAGTCGGCAGACTTTGAACAGTTCAACGAACTGACGGCGTTGCTGGAGCAAAAGGTCGGACGAATCCTGCTTAACGGCTATCCGACCGGCGTGGAAGTCTGCGATTCGATGGTTCACGGCGGGCCGTATCCGGCGACGTCCGATGCACGCGGCACCTCGGTGGGCACCTTGGCCATCGACCGTTTCCTGCGCCCGGTGTGCTTCCAGAACTACCCCGACAGCTTGCTGCCTGAGCCCTTGAAAAACGGCAACCCGCTGCGAATTCAGCGCTTGGTGGATGGCAAACCCTCGCGCGACGCGCTCTAACAGCCAAACGCAATCCCCTGTGGGAGCGGGCTTGCTCGCGAAGACGGCGGCACATCAAACATTAATGCAAGCTGACCCACCGCTTTCGCGAGCAAGCCCGCTCCCACATTTGTTCGGTGTTGTGCATGAGTTTTGTGTTCAGCACAGGTCCTGTGGGAGTGATGAGCTATCATTGCCTCTTTCCAATTGAATGATTGATCACCATGACTGCCGTAACCGATACCTTGCTCAATGCTCTCGAAAACTGCGACATGCTGGAAATCGACGGCTTGCACGCCTCCGACTTCTACCTCGGTGAAGAAGACGACAGTCTGAACATCGAATGCATGGACGGCCGGGCGCTCAAGCATTGGGAATTCAGCAAGGCTCAAATTGAGGCAGCCACCTTCGACCCAACCCTGCAAAGCTGGCTCGTTACCGGTGATTCCGGTGAGCATCGGCTGGTGTGCATGAGCGCCTTCGGTGGTGCTGACGACGAGGAAGTAGAGCATGAAGATGCGTAATTTCTGGCCACTGTTGATGGCGGGCAGCGTCGGCGCCATGGGCGTTCAGGCTGCAACCGTCGATGATTATCAACTGCTGGTCGGCTCTTACACCGCGGGCCAGAGCCAGGGGATTTATCGCCTGAACTTCGACAGCGCCACCGGGCAGATCGACGCCAAGCCACTGCAAGTGGTCAAGAGCGAAAATCCGTCCTGGCTGACCGTGTCCAAGGACCAGCATCACCTGTTTGTGGTCAACGAAAACGGTCCAGGACAGGCTGACCCGGTCGGGAAAGTCAGCAGCTATTCGATCGATCCCAAGTCCTTTGAATTGAAGCTGATCAGTCAGGTCCAGAGTCTGGGCAACGAGCCGACCCATTCGAGCCTCAGCGGCGATGGCACTCACCTGTTCGTCAGCAACTACTCGGTAGTCGAAGATCCGGGCGGCACCCTCGCGGTGTTGCCGGTGGGCGCTGATGGCAAGCTCAAGCCTGTGGTGCAGATGAGCAGCCATCCGTCGAGCCGGGTCAACCCGGAGCGGCAGATGTCGGCCCACGTGCATTCGACGATTTCCTCGCCGGACGGCAAGTACGTGTTCTCCAATGACCTGGGGGCGGACAAGATCTTTGTCTACCACTTCAATCCCAAGGCCAATCCGCTACTACCGCTGACGCCAGCCACTCCGGCCTCGGTATCGCTGCCGGCGGGCAGTGGACCACGTCATTTGCTGTTCAGCGCCGATGGCAAGCACGCCTGGCTGAGCATGGAAATGAGCGCCCAGGTGGCGGTGTTCGATTACCAGGACGGCACACTGAAGCAAACCCAGATGGTCGATTTGGCGGCGGGGCAACCCACCTCCGACAAGGCCGGCGCTGCGCTTCACGCATCAAAGGATGGCAAGTTCCTCTACGTCAGCAACCGTGGTACCGCCAACCAGATGCTGGTATTTGCCATCGATCCGGCCACCGCCCAGCTCAAGGAGCTGCAGCGACGCTCGGTGGAGGGTGACCACCCGCGGGAATTCAGCCTCGACCCGAGTGGCAAGTTCCTGTTGATCGCCAACCAGAAAAGTAACGAGATTGTCGTCGTCGAGCGCGATGCCAAGACCGGTCTGCTCGGCAAAACCGTGCAGAAACTGCCGATGGATGCCCCGAGCGACCTCAAGTTCCTGGTGCGTCAATAGGCCGCAGGCCCCGGTTGATGGGGCCTGCACCCTAGTATTAATGAGATTGATATCCGCTAATGCTACAAAGCATTTCAAGGCGCGGACCCTCGGGGAGTAAGTTTGCTTCACGGCCTGACAAGGCAAGCAAGCTAACTAACTAACTCCGAGGTATACCGCCATGAACTTCAATCTCTTCTCCATCATCGCTGCATCCGCTATCTCTGCCACCGTTGCCCTGCCAGCCAGTGCCAACGTTGAAATCAACAGCAAAAAATCCCACACCCAGAGCTACACCCAGAAATACCTGCAACAGAGCGCCAACTTCTATGCCGCACTGGATCACAAAACCCAAGCCTGAAATTCAAGCCCTGCACCTTTTATGCAGGAGCGAAGTCACTTGTTTTGATCGACCGCCAACGGCTCGAAAAACAATGAGTGATGTCGCTCCTGCATAACGCGTTTACGACAGCATCATATTGATATCATTCCCTTGCTTGATATCACGTAGCCATCAGTTTAAATTTGACGCTGATTTTTTGACTCCTCCTCTTTGAAAAGGATCGGCGGCATGGCGATGCGTCTGGCAGTGGTTCTTCTGTTTCTCTACTCCACCCCGATTCTCTCGGCTGTCCAGCCCGTTTTAGACGAGCCGGATGCGGCCCGTGAGCGCTTGATGAGCTTTATCGAGGACTGAATCCGGCCGGGTTCATGATCAATAAAACTGATGGCTACTATGCATAAAGGTCGCTAGTTAACTTCGGTTTTTTGATCGATCCTGTGGGCACTGAAACATGCCCACGGAGAACACCATGGCCAGCGCAATCCTCACTTCTGCCAAACACGGCGCCTACCTGGCCATCGGTCTTTACGTGACCATGGTGCTCATTGTCAGCCTGTCGGCCCAATCGCAACACGACCTCCAAGCGCCGATTCAAGTCGCCTATCCCGGCATCCAGTTCGAACACCGCGCGCAAAGCGTGGTGGTTGATCACGCGGACGTTGCGGGAGTGGTGGGAGCATGAAAGGGCGCAAACTCTGGGTCGTCGCCTTTCTGGCGTTCATCACCAATGGTTTTTCTTTGCTGGGGATCGGGCAGGGCTCGGCGGGGTCGGTGGCGCGGGCCATCGAATGCAATCACAGCATCGCCCACAACATTCAGACGGCCAAGGGCTTGGGCTTGCTGGTGGGGAATCCGCCGTTGAAGGTCCGGGCCGAGTTTTTCGGGCCGTTTCAGGTGGATTGCTCGGCATTGGGGATGTGCTCTGTTTTAGCCTGAGAACTGGGTCAATTGTGGCGAGGGGGCTTGCCCCCGTCGGGTTGCGAAGCAGCCCCACACAGTTTTTCAGACCAACCGAGTTGCTTGGTTTTACGACTGCTGCGCAGCCGAACGGGGGCAAGCCCCCTCGCCACAGTGTTGATGTGTTCTTACTTTTTCATTACGCCGGTAAACAGTTCTGAATCGAGGAAGTGTTGGAGCCACGCCTGCAACCGCAGGAAAGGCGTCTGCCCGAACCAGTCCCGATCCACGTGCGCGAACTGCCGCACAAACGGGATCAACGCGACATCTGCCAAGCTTAGGCGCCCGGCGAGCAAGTAGTCTCGGCCCTCTAGCAATTCATCCAGCTTACGCAAGAACACCTCACCCTCAGCCCGATAATGTTCCATCGGTTGCTCGGGATAGCGTTCGGCGTACTTGTAGTGATTCAAATGCACCTTGAACACCTGATCGTTTTCTTCGATCAGTTCAGCAATGCGTTGCTGCCCGGCGGGGTCATCCTTGAGCAACCAATCCTCAGGATCGTTCTGCGCCAACGCCCAGTGCATGATCGCAAGACTCTCATCAATCACCCGACCATCAACCTCCAGCACCGGCACCGTGCCCTTGCTCGACAGCGCGAGCATCTCGGCCGGTTTTGCCTTCAGGCTGACCTCGACAATCTGCACTTCAACCCCGCAATAACGCAGCGCCATGCGAGCACGCATGGCGTAGGGGCAGCGGCGGAAGGAATAGAGCGTGGTCATTTCACCTCCAGGGTGCTCAGGCCATTGCCCTGACGGCGGACCTGAATCTGCACCGGAATCCGCTCATGCATTTCCTGTACGTGTGAGATCACCGCGACCTTGCGGCCCTGCGCCTGCAAGCCGTCGAGGGCGTCCATGGCCAGTTGCAGGGATTCCGGATCGAGGCTGCCGAAGCCTTCGTCGATGAACAGCGATTCGATTTTCAGTGTGCTCGACGCCATCGACGCCAAGCCGAGCGCCAATGCCAATGACACCAGGAACGTTTCGCCGCCGGACAACGAATGCACCGAGCGCAGTTCGTCGCCCATCTCTGTGTCCATTACCAGCAAGCCGAGCATGCTGCCACCGCGTTTCAGGCGATAGCGCCGCACCAGTTGCCGCAACTGCACGTTAGCGTGATGCACCAACAGGTCGAGGTTGTAGGCCTGGGCGATCTTGCGGAAGGTGTCGCCGGTGGCCGAGCCGATCAGGGCACTCAAGCGTGCCCAGCGCTGGAATTCGGTGTAGGCGTCGGCGATTTGCTGGGCCAACGCCTGATTGGCATTCTGCCGGCGCTGATCCTCGGCCTGTTCGGCGCGCAGTTCGGCGCAGCGATGTTCGCTGGCGGCGAATAGGTTTTGCAGTTCCGCGAGCGCGGTTGCCAGTTGCTCGGCGTCGAGGTTGCCGTTGTGTTGCGCTTGATGCTTGAGCAAGCGCTCATCGCGCTCCTGCAACAGCACCTTGGCTTGTTCGATGGCTTTTTCGCTGAGCTGCAATTGCTGGCGCAGTTCACTGACCTGTTGATCGTCGACACTGAGCAACGCTTCCAGTCCACCGTCATCCAGCTCCGGATGCCGCGCGCGCCAGTCAGCAATCTTGCCGCTCAGTTCGCGGTCTTCAGTTTCCAGCGCTTCGGAGCGTTCTTGCTGCGCCTTGAGTTCAGCAGCCAGTTGCACCAATCGCGTGCGCACGGCTTGCAGTTCCTGATTGGCCGCAGCCTCGGCATGGCGTGCCTGTTCGACGGCTTGATCAAGTTGCTGCTGCCACTGTTCGGCGCTGCTGTGCTCGCCGAGCAATTGCGCCAGTTTCTGCTGGCAAGCCTGTTGCTGCTCGGCCAGCACGATGAACTGCTGTTGTGCGGTTTCCAACTGTTGGACGCGATTCAGCTGTTGATACTGCTCTTTCTCCAGCGTCTGCTGGCGCTGTTGCTGTTCGCCGAGTTCGTCGCGCTGCTGGTCCAGTTGTTCCAGACGCTGGGCGATCTGCCGATCGAGCTGCATGAAGGTCGCGGCCGGCTCGTTGCGCAACGCGTCCAACGTATCGGCCGGAAGCAGCGTGCTGAACGCCGTCAGCTCTTCGTCCAGCCGCTGACGATCACTGCTTAACGCCTGCTGCTGAGTGCTCAGGTGTTGGGTCGCCTGCTGGCTAGCCGTTTCGGCGCTGCGTAGATGCTGCGCCAGGCGCGCGGCGTCCTGTTGCAGGGTGAGCAGGGCGGTCTGGCGTTGTTCGTCCTGGGTGATGCTCTGGTTCAACTGACTGTTTTGTTGCGTCAGCCAGGCATCGCGTTTGGCGACGTCCTGATTCAGCAACTGAGCCGACAGTGGATGGGCTTCGAGGCTTGGCGCCAAGCTTTGTTGCTGGGTTGCGAGCTGTTCCTGCTGTTGCAGCAGTTCTTTTTGCTGGGCGATCAAGCCGCCGACTTCGGTGCGCAGATCGGTGAGTTTTTCCTTCAGCAGGTCGACGGCTTTCTGTGCGTTGGTCAGTTCACTTTCATCATGCCGGCCGAGGCTTTGCAGTAACGCTTCGGGCTGATGATAAGGATGATCCGGGCTGCCACAAACCGGGCACGGCTGATCGTCCTGCAACTGCGCGCGCAGTTCCTCGACGCTTTCGCTGAGGGCCAGGCGTTGGCGCTCCAGCAGTTCGCGAGTGACGGTCAGGGTCTGCTCGGCGACGGTCAGTTCAGCCTTGGTTTTCACCCCGTCCTGCGTCAGGCGCTCGCGTTCTTGCTGGGCGGCGAGCTGGCGCTGTTGAAGCTCGGCGCCGCGCTTGTCCAGTTCCTGCTGACTGGCCCACAGACGCGTCAGTTCTTCGAAGGCGCGCAGTTGCTTGCGGTTGTCCTGTAGCAGCGTGCTCAACAACTGGATCTGCTCGGCCACGGCTTCAGGTTCGGCGCCGGCCTCTTTGTAGAGCACTTCCAGATTCTGCTTTTGCTCGGCCAGTTCTTCGGCGGCGCGGGTGGCACTATGTTCAAGGGCGGCCAGTTCGGCCTGGCCTTTGTTCAGGCGATTGCCGATCAGCATCAGTTGTTGCAGACGATCGCGGTAAGCGTTCCAGGCCTCACTCAACGGCGCCAGGTGAACGCTTTGCTCAAGCTCCCCGGCGATGCGTTGTAAGCGTTCAGCAACTTGTTTTTGCTGGTCGAGCAAACCTTGAATGGTGCTCTGACCCTGAGTGCAGGCCAGTTCGGCCTGTTGCTTGAGGTCGGCGCTCAGGCTCGCATCTTTCGCCAGACGGGCGAGGGTGCTTTGCTCTTCAAAGGCCTGACGCAGCAACGGCGCACCGGCACTGTGCTGGTTTTGCGCGTCAGTCAACGCGACGTGGGCGCCACTCAGGCTCTGTTCGAGTTGAGTCTGGCGCTCGGTCAGTTCCTGTTGCTGTTGCGTGTGCTGCTGAATCTGCGCCGCCAGCGGCGTGAGCTGCGCGGTGAGTTCAGTTTTGCGCGCAAATTGATGCCGCTGCGGCGCCAGTTGCTCCAGGCGCGTCAGCTTCAGCCGTTCGCCGGCCAGACTCTCCCAGTGTTGCTGGGCCGATTGCAGTTGTTCGTTGGCGCTCTGTTGGTCGTCCTGCAACTGGCGCAGGTTCTTCAGCCAGGTGTGTTGCTCTTCAAGTTGCTTGAGTTGCGCTTGCTGGGTCTTGAGTTGCTGCTGGGCTTCGTTGAAGCGCTCATCGAGCTCGGCGCGCGCCTCGGGGGACAACGGCGTGACGCCGGTGGCCTGATCCTGCAACAGTTTGTGGGCCTCGCGAGCCTCTTTGGTCTTGTCGAACGCCCGGCGACCCAAGCGCGTGTAGAGCGCAGTGTCGGTGAGTTTTTCCAGTAGTTCACTGCGGTCGTTGTCGTCCGCCTTGAGAAAGGCGCTGAACTCGCTTTGGGCCAGCAGCACGGCGCGGGTGAACTGTTCGAAGTTCAGGCCCAACGCGGCTTCGAGCTGAGTCTTGTAGTCGCCTTTCTGGCTGGCCAGCAGCTGATCCTGATCGATATCGCGCAGGCTTTGGCGACTGGCTTGCAGCTTGCCGCCAGCCTTTTCCCGAGCGCGATTGGCTTCCCAGCGCGCCCGGTAGCGGCGGCCGTCGATGCCGACGAAATCCACTTCGGCATAACCTTCGCCGGTGCCACGACGCAGCAGGGTGCGCGGGTCGCCGGTGCCGATTTCGCCGTCAGCGTCCGGCACTTTGGCGTCGCGCCCAGTGTTGTTCAGGCGCGGCACGGCGCCAAACAACGCCAGGCACAAGGCGTCGAGCAAGGTGCTTTTGCCGGCGCCGGTCGGCCCGGTAATGGCGAACAGTCCAGCGCTGGCCAACGGCTCGGCGGTGAAGTCGATTTCAAAAGGCCCGGCCAGCGAGGCGAGGTTTTTCAGGCGGATCGCGAGGATCTTCATGGCTGTTCGCTCTCCATCTGCACGTCTTGCAGCAACTCGGCGAAGTCCTTGAGGGTTTGCTCATCGACCTCGCTGCCGTAGTTGTCCTGCCAGGCGCGGCTGAACAGTTCCTGAGGCGAAAGTTGATCGAGTTCGATCAGCGTGGTGCCGTCATCGGCGCCATCTTTACCGCCGTTGCCGGCGTACTCGGCGGCGATCCGCACCAGTCGTACAGCCTTGCCTTGCAGGGCGGTTTCGACTTGATGACGCAGATCCGGTTGCGGCTCGTCGAGGCGCACCCGCACTTCCAGCCACGGCTGGCGCTGGAGGTCTTCCAGCAGATCAATGTTTGGCAAGTCGGCCAGTTGCAGGAGGATTTCCGCCAATGGCGCAGGGCCGACGCGTTGCAGATTGACCGCCCGCGGGATCAGTTTCGGTTCGACGCTGACCAGGGTCTCGCCATCGAGGGTGATATCGAGAATCTGATGCTGATAGTTGATCTCGGAGAACGACAACGGAATCGGCGAGCCGCTGTAGCGAATGCGTTCCTCACCGTTGACCTTCTGCGGCTTGTGCAAGTGACCGAGGGCCACATAGCTGATGCTTGGCCCGAACAGGCTGGCGGGCAGCGCTTCGGCGTTGCCGATAATCAGGCTGCGCTCGGAGTCTTCCGACACCGAACCGCCCGCCATGTGCGCGTGGCTGATGGCGATCAAGGCCTGACCTGGCTTGCGCTTGGCGTTCGCCGCTTCGATCAGCCATTCATGCACCTGGCCAATACCGCGCAAGTAGTTGTCGCCCAAATGCGCGCCGGTCACTTCGGCAGGCCGCAGGAACGGCAGCGCGAGGCACCAACCGGCAATCTCGCCAGTAGCGTCGGGCAGCGGTAGCAGCAGGCGTTCGGCGTCGAGTTGGCCGTCATCAAGCCACAACACCCGGCCGAGCGCGTGGGTGCGCAAACGGCGCATCAACGGCGCGGGCAGTTCAATCCGCGAACCGGAGTCATGGTTGCCGGCGATCATCACGATCGTCAGTAACGGCTGCTGCTCATGGGCGCTGACGATAAAGTCGTAGAGGCGTTCCTGGGCGGTGACCGGCGGGTTAACCGTGTCAAAGATATCGCCGGCAATCAGCAGCACGTCGGGCTGGTCCAGCTTTAGCTGGCGCAACAGCCACTCGAGGAAACAACCGTGCTCGAAATCGCGGTCCTGGCCGTGCAGGTTCTGCCCAAGGTGCCAGTCGGAGGTGTGGAACAGACGCAAGGCGTACTCCGTAGGAAATAAGGTGATGGCCGCGTGGGAAAGGATGGCGGCTAAAGGGCAGAGAGTTTACTGGCAAATACGAGGGATGGTGCGACGGATCTGACCGAATTCACCTGTAGCCAGAAGGCTTGCCTGTGGCTACGAGGCTTACCTGTGGCGAGGGGGCTTGCCCCCGTTGGGGCGCGAAGCGGCCCCCTGCGATCAGCCTGATAAAACGAATTGCCTGGTCGGGCGACTGCTGCGCAGCCGAACGGGGGCAAGCCCCCTCGCCACAAAAAGTCGCTTTACCCGCTAACTTTGCAGCCGGTGTTCAATCGCTGCACTTCAGCAAAAATCTCGGTAATCGGCCGCCTCGGTTGGCGTTTATGCAGTTGCCGGACCTGTTCGCTCATCCGCACCAGTTCTTCACTCGGCTTCGCCCATTGCTCCTTCGGCAGCGGCTCGGACCATTTCTGCGTCACTTCCGGCATGGCCTGCGGGCCCAGTTTCTGGAGGCGGCGGACTTCCCATTCGGTCAGGTAGTTGGGGATCGTCCATAGGGTCATGACGTGGTACAGGTACCAGAAAAAGCCTGAGAGTCGGTTGCGTTCGCCGTCGCGAATCTCCTGATGCATGCGCGCTCGGGCGTTGTGGAAGGTGTGTAAGCCTTCGTGGGGCGGGTCGTCGGGGAGTTGCAGGTCTTCGAGGTCCTGGATGGCTTTGAGGTCGTTGACTTCGTATTCCATGTAGCCGCGGATGGCTTCCCAGTGACTGATGGCGAGGGGTAGACCAAAGCAGGGGAATTCAACGCTGGTGAGGGTTTCTCCGTGCTGGAAACCAATGCCCATGCCGTATTGGGTCGCGCCTTGGGCTTCGATGACCCAGGCGGAGAGGGATTCCCAGGGGACGAAGACCGGTTCGGTGGCGCCTTCGGGGTTGAAGCAGACTTCGCGGCGTTGGCGGTTGAAGCGGGTGGGGATGATATGGAGGCGTTTTTTGTGGTTGTGGTGCCAGACCGCTAGGCCGATGAGTAATGAAATAAAAGCAGCTAAGAGTCCAACCTCTGACGCTGCATAAAAAACATCCACCGTAAACTCCCACGAGTACAGCCATTCGTACCCTGAGATGAGACCAAAACAAAAACAAAACAACGGAAATAGAAAAATGAACATACAGGTCCCACTGAATGGCAAACCTAATATGACCTGCCATGAAAATATCTGCGGCCATCCCAGCCCGAAGTCCATGTACACATCATTTAGCTCCCCAATGTGAGGGCCATGCGGTGGCATCGGTGTCGGCAACGGCAAAGGCGCGAGATAAGTGATTTTTCCGCTTGGAAATGGCTCAACATCACCAGCCTTTCTCTGATGTTTGAGTTGAGGATCAGGCATGGCGCTATCAATCTTTATGGGCATGATCAGCCAGCTCTAACAAATGGGTTTCAACCAGCAACTTCGGTGGACGCTCGGCGACGGATTGAGCAGGCAGCGCAGGGAAAAGGCCCTCGCTACGAGGGTTGAGGCGAATGACGTAAATGCGAGAAATCCACTCGCCGTTGGCGTTCAAGGTCTGCACGTAGTCACCCAGACAGAACATTTCATGCACGTCGTTTGTCCGTCGGATTCAACCGCCGCACTTCAGCAAAAATCTCGGTAATCGGCCGCCTCGGTTGGCGTTTATGCAGTTGCCGGACCTGTTCGCTCATCCGCACCAGTTCTTCACTCGGCTTCGCCCATTGCTCCTTCGGCAGCGGCTCGGACCATTTCTGCATCACTTCCGGCATGGCCTGTGGGCCCAGTTTCTGGAGGCGGCGCACTTCCCATTCGGTCAGATAGTTGGGAATCGTCCATAGGGTCATGACGTGGTACAGGTACCAGAAAAACCCCGAGAGCCGGTTGCGTTCGCCGTCGCGAATCTCCTGATGCATACGCGCACGGGCGTTGTGGAAGGTGTGCAGGCCTTCGTGGGGTGGGTCGTCGGGGAGTTGTAGGTCTTCGAGGTCCTGGATGGATTTTAGGTCGTTGACTTCGTATTCCATGTAGCCGCGGATGGCTTCCCAGTGGCTGATGGCGAGGGGGAGGCCGAAGCAGGGGAATTCGACGCTGGTCAGGGTTTCGCCGTGCTGGAAACCAATGCCCATGCCGTATTGGCGGTGGATGCCGTATTGGGTGGCGCCTTGGGCTTCGATGACCCAGGCGGAGAGGGATTCCCAGGGGACGAAGACGGGTTCGGTGGCGCCTTCGGGGTTAAAGCAGACTTCGCGGCGTTGTCGGTTGAAGCGGGTGGGGATGATATGGAGGCGTTTTTTGTGGTTGTGGTGCCAGACGGCTAGGCCGATCGCCAGCATCGAAAACCCGGTTACTAGGCCATATCCATAAGTTGCGAAAAATAAATCAATGACAAATTCCCATACGTATGCGAAGTCATATCCGAACATGAGGCCCATGCAGCCAATTGCTGGGGGGATTAGGAAAGTAATCATGAAGGCAACACTAAACGGCCCCCCCAATATCACTTGCCATGAAAATACTTGAGGTAATCCCAACCCGAAGTCCATGTGCACCCCATTTAACTCACCAATGTGAGGACCGTAAGGTGGTAGCGGTGTCGGCAATGGCAGAGGTGCGAGATAAGTAATCCTCCCTCCAGGAGAAGGCTCGACATCGCCAGCCTTTCTTTGCTGTTCGAGGCGCGGGGCAGGCATGACGCTATCAATCTTGCTGGGCATGGTCTACTAGCTCCAACAAATGGGTTTGAACCAGCAGCACCGGTGGATGCCCAGTGACGGATTGAGGGGGTGACACGGGGAAATGGCCCTCACTGCGTGGATTGAGGCGAATGATGCAGGTACGGGAAACCCACTCGCCATTGCCGTTCAAGTTCTGAACGCAGACGGCCAGTTCCAGCGTTTCGGACGCCGGAGTAAATTCGGCTTCAGGATCCAACGGATATTGGAGACATAGCACCAGTCCATTTGGTCCTGTTTGCACAATGCGCAGACTGTTCACTAGTTCATCGCTGATGATGCTCTTGCGTTCCTGAGGCCCGCCACGATTGTGGAGCGGGACTGATACACGCCAAGCGCCGATGCCCAGACGATGAGTCGGTTGACCACTTAGGGGCGGTTGAAAGTTATTGAGTTCGAGCCCTGGCAACACCAGGTGGATGTCCTTGGGCTTCGCCTTTAACAATAATTTTTTCAGCCAAGAGTCATGCTCGTTTGGGCCAAGTTGCGCGTAAGGAGCGTGAAGTAAGCGGGCCAGATTGAGCTTATATTCATCCAGCGGATGATCGCCACGTGCATCAGTATCCAAGCTCCATGGCGTGGTTTTGAGCCATTTGTCGTGAGCGCTAATGTTGTAACGGTTGAAGAGCCATGTGCCACCCAGCTCCAGCACGGTGAACAATGCACCGGCCAAGTTGAACCGGAAGAACACCGTGGATAGTCTAGTCCCCGCGGCGGCCCAGGCGACTTTTCGTGCCTCGCCCCTCCTTGCCGTCAAGACTTTAAAGGTGTCGTAGAAGGTATGACTCAGGCCGTAGGCATTAACGGTTGTCATACCGCCGGCCCCTAATGTGGCAAGCGCCGCACTGTTCTGTGCGGAGTGATTTCCGCTGCGTGTAGCTTGCTGCCAATTCTCGATTTGGGTATTCAGACTGACTATTGAAGATGCAAAGCCGAAGCCGTAAGTCAAAACACCCAGACCGATATGCATCTTTCCCATTTGCACATGAACATTCCGTAATGCGTGATTTTGAAGTCCAGCAACAAGCTCCGCGCTTCGAGCCTTCAGAGCGGTGTCTGCCAAACTTTGAGCTGCAGTGAACCCAGCAGCCCCAGTCGCAAAACTCGCATTAATCAACGGCCCCAACTTCCGCTTATCCCGCGATTGGCTAAACGTCTCCTTCATGACCGAAACCAAATTCACCCCCTGCACCAAAAACACCAACAACCCCATCCCTTCACTCCGAATCAACCCCGAATTCGGCACCGCCCCAACCCCCATCCGAATATTCCTCAACAACCCCCGCACTTCCTGCTGCTGCGCCGGCGGAAACACCACCGTCACCCCCGCCCGAGCCTGCGTTGCGCCGTAAAGTCGCGCCGACTGATCAGGCAACTCCGCAATCGGGCTCAGCGCCCCCGCCAACTGCCCCTCAAGCTGCGCCAACTGCCCTCGCACCCGAGCAATCTCACCCTGCAACTCCACCGCCCGTGGCGTCTTATGCCCCTGGCGGTTTTTGTTGTGGGTGAGTTGGTTGCGTTCACGGGTCAGGGTTTTGAGGTAGTCGCGTTCCCTGAGCAGTTCCTTGAGGTTGGTTTGCAGTGCCGCCTGTTCCGCTGGGGTGGCGACGGTGAAGGTCACGCCGGTGGTTTTCGCGGCATCGAGTAGCCGGGTGTGCAGCGCTTTTGGCAGGCGCTGGAACAGCTCGTCGAGGTCGGGGATTTTGTCTCCCGTCAGGTCGAAGCCTTCCAGCGCCTGGCTCAGGCCCAGGTTCAGCGCCGGGCTGAGACTGTGCTGGGCGGCGTCAGCGACGGCGCGGGTGTGCTCGGGCAAATCGTCGAGGGCAGGGAGGTGCGGTTGTTCGATTTTCTTTAGTTCGGCCAGCCAGCTTGGCAGGTTGTTGAACAGGGCCATGCCGGCGTTGAACAGCGTGCTGTACTGCGCGGCCTGTTCCTGCTGAAGGCGCAAGGGCAGGGTGTAGAACAATGGCCGGGTCAATTCCGGGTGTTTTTCCAGATAGCCCAGTATTTTCTTGCTCGCGTGATCACTGCGGCAGATGTCTTTGATGCAGGCGTATTCGGCGCTGAAGGCCTGACCCAGTTGCGCTGGCTCGTGCGCGTCGTAGTACCAGGCCGAACGGTGGTAGCGCCCGGCACACACCAGCATCGTGCGGTCGGCGGTGATGCGCTCAAGCACGCGGTTCCAGCGGCCGAGGTCGGCGCGGTACTGAAACAGTTCGTTGTCCATGGTGGGGCGGTCGATGAAGTCGTTGATCCCGCGTTTGCCGCTGAAACGGGAGCCTTCGACCAGCTCCTTGATGCGTTTGTTTTGCTCCCTGCCGAGTTTGATCAGTGTGTCGAGGTGGCGTTCGACGAAGTCAGCAGGGGCCACTGCAAAGTGTTGGCGGGCGTAGTAACGGCGATCTGCATCATCACTGGCGCGGCTATGCGCAGTGAAATCGGGGCTGGCGCCTTGGTACTTGGCCATCTCGAACGCTTCGGCGTGGGCCTGCTTGCGTAGTTGCTCCAGATCCGGTGTCACCGGGGCATCCTGTGGTTCGACTTTGCCGCCCTTGTTCAGGTAGTCGAGCAAGGCTTTGCGAGTCTGTTCCCGGTCGGGTTCGGGCACCTGTTCCAGATCGCCCAGCAGGGCCTTGACCCTCGGGTCATCGCTGGCCTCGGACAATTTTTCGATATCCGCCGGGCTGAGCTGGCTCAGCGACTCGATGTAGCAGGCCAGCAAGTAATTACGCTCGTTGTGACCGGCATTGGTCCAGTCGTCGACCCAACCGACCACACGGTCTTGATACTCGGCCAGGTCGCGCAACACGCCGAGGTCATCCTGCACCACGAGAAACAAAGTGTCGTCCTGATAGGGCGCGCGCACCTGACCCAGAAACTCGCCAATGTGCGCCTCGCGAAAGCGTCGAGGCTGTTCCCACAGATAGGGTTCGCGTTCGTGCTCGGGGGCGTCGCTGACTTGCACCGTCGGCAAAAGAACCGCGTCCGTCGGCGACCCTTTTTCCGGCTCAGTGTTCTCTTGAGCAGCTTGCGGTTTTTGATTCGCAACCTCCGCCAACCACTGCTTGCCTTGCTCGACCGTCAGCAGATGCTCACCACCGCTTTTGCAATCCACCGCGCCGAGTGCGACGACCTGCATGAAGTGTTCGCGCTCCTCACGGCTGTCGGTCACCTGAGTGCATTTGGCGGCGGTCCACTGCACCTCGGCGAAGCTCACATGCAAAGTGCTGCGCCTCGAAAACACCAATGCCGGCTGCTCCTCAATGGGTGATCGCTGATCGCTGGCGACCTTGGCACCCTTGTGCACCAGGGCGCTGACCAATCCATTGATGACACGGTATTCGTGCAGGTGGCCGGTGACGCTATCGATCACGTACAACCAGCCATCGCGCAACAGGCGAATGCCCAGCGGGCGGTTTTCAAGGGCGTAAGGCAGCTTCAACTCGGCGCGAGGATCGAAGGGTTTTTCCACCAGGCCATAGCGCAACGGCAGGAGCTGTACCTGGGCTTGCTGCAAAGGGCAGGCACCGGGCGAGCCAATGGCGGTTTTGGGCGCCGCAGCGGCGGCGAGGTTAGCGGGTGAGTTCATGGGCGGCCCCGTTGGATGGCCCACTGGTGGGCGAGGTCAGCGGCCAGCGCAATGCGCTCGCCGGGCGATTGCAGCGACGGCGTGTGCAGCAGTCGATTGATGTGTGGGTGCTGATCGAGCGGTGAGCCGTCCAACGAGGCCATGACGTTGGCGTAATAGAACAACTCGGATTGGCTGCTCAAGCCGAGGGCGTGGGCCTCCTCGAAGCGTTGTTCGAGCATTGGCCAGCGCAGGGCAACGGTTTGACCGGCCTGGTGTTCAGGGAAAAAGCGGCATAGATGCGTGTCGAGTTCCAGCAATGCACGGCGCCGATCCACCTGTTCCAGCGCTGCCTCTTGCTCAAGGCTCAAACGGTAGGGCATCGGCAGTTCAGAGCAACCGGTCAGGCGTGGCTGATGGCGATGCCAGTTGGCGCTGACGCAGTCGGCAATCACGGCACAAGAAACCGGGCCAAACAAGCGCTGATCGCCGCTGCTGAGCAAGCCGTGCAGCACGCCGGCATCGGCCAGGCGCAGGAACACCTGCTGACCCTGCGACAGCTCGACTGTCAGCAATTTGCGCAAGTGGCGGACAACGCTATCCGTCGACTCCGGGCTGAACAGCAACACGCCCCATTCCTCGTGTGCGTGCTCCAGATAGAACTGAAAAATTGGCGCCGCAGGCTGCTCGATCATCACTAACAGCGGTGAAATATCCCGCAGCTCGGTGAAGGGCGGGCAGTCGTACAGCGCAAGGGTGTTTGCGCCGGGACTCAATTGTTTCAAGCGTTGCGGTAGATCGCTGAGGGTCGCGCCATCCAGCAACACAAACGCCTGTTGCTCGCCCCAGGGCAGGTCTGCCGGGAGTGAAGTTGAGAGGCTCATGCTCGGGCCGCCTCGCAAATCAGGCAGCGTGAGCTGCGGTTTGACACCAGGGCATGGCGTTGCCGCGCTGCATCGAAGGTCACCTTGCGCAGCGACAATGCACCCGGCATCAGCGGCACTGCCGGCATGCCCACGGCCGGAGCGCCGCCCGGTACAATCGCCACGCTGCTGAGAATGCCTTCCGGTCCCAGCGTCAGCCAATGACCGCCAGCCTTGACCGTCAGGTGGGCTCCACCATCGAGTACAACCTGTTGCCCGGCGCTGAGGTGGATATGCTGCGAGGCGCTGAGTCGCTGATTGTTGACGCGAATGTGTTGCTCGCCCAGCACCAGCAGGTGATCGTCCTGTTTGAGTTCGGTGAGGCGGTTGCCGTGAATGCACAGTTGTTCTTCTGCGCGCAGGTCGTGGCTGGCGATGCCGCCGACCACGACGGTGCGTTGGTTGTCGACCTGAATGCGTTCATCGTTGAGCACGAGCTGTACGAAATCGCGCTGGGCTCGCAGGGCTATTTCCTCTGAGCCGGCTCTGTCCTCGATGCGCAACTCGTTGTAACCGCCGCCGCCGGGGCTGCTCTGGCTGCGAAAGATGCTTTGCGTCTGTTCGGCGGGCAGGTCCAGCGGCACGGGTGTCGCCGCGTTAGGCAAGCAGCCCAGCACAAAAGGTTTGTCGGGATCGCCCTCGCTGAAGCCCACCAGCACTTCCATGCCTACTCGCGGGATCAGCACGCTGCCATAGCGGTCATTTGCCCAACCGGCGGCAACTCGTAGCCAACAGCTTGAGTGTTCGTTGTGCTGACCGTCGCGATCCCACGGCAGTTGGACCTTCACCCGGCCGTACTCGTCGCAGTAGATTTCTTCACCGGGTGGTCCGGTGACCACTGCATGTTGATTGCCGGTCATTCGGGGTTTTGGGTGTTCAAGGGCCGGTCGGTACATCACGTCCCATGGTGTCGCGACGAACTGATTGCGGTAACCCTGGCTGAAGCCGTCATCAGGGTTAACGTGCGTTATTGACTCTTCCAGCACCTGAGGTTGTTTGCCGACGTGCTCAATCTCGATCAGCAACCACAAACCATTCCAGTCGCCGCGTGGGTGTTCGGTCATGTCAACGAAATGCCCGCTGCGCATGACGCTTTGATCACCGCGCCCACGGGCTTGCCGGTAATCGGCGCGATGGCGCTCCAGAGCCCGCCTGGCCAGATGCTTGCCGCGTTCACGCTCGGTGAATTGCCCTGGGAAGGCGTAGTCCTCCAACAGGGGCAACTGTGAACTCTTGCTTTCGCTATCGAGTTGCAGGCGCGGTTTTTCGAAGTCGTAATCCCGGCGGCTGACATGGGTGGTACGGGTTTCAAGGCTTATATGGAAGCGATCAATTACCGAAGCTTCGGCAACCATGCCGCTACCCTGAACATATGCCGTCGGGCTCTTGGGTTTCGGGAACACCGTCTGGTCATCGCCGAACACCAGCAAATGCCCTGAGGCACTGTGCTGAAAATGAAAGTGCAGACCTTCTTCCTCGCACAGCCGTTGAATGAAGTGCAGATCTGACTCGGTGTATTGCACGCAGTAGAGTCGTGGCCGGTACTCTGCGTTGAGTTGGAAGCGCCAGGTATCCGCTTGGATTCCGTGATCGGCCAGTACTTTGCCGATGATCTGCGGCACGCTCAGGTGCTGAAAAATGCGCTGATTGTGGCGGTGAGCAAGATAGGCGAGACGGGGAACCAGAGTGATCTGATAGTGGGTCAGGCGTTTGCCCGAGTCGCCTTGGGCGACTCGATAGACATAGCCATGAAGGCCGGAATTGTCGGGGCCAAACGTCAGAAAGGCCGGGCGATGCAGCAGCGACTCAAGTTCCAGGTCGGGGCGTTCGCTGACCAGTTCGAGGTTGACCTCATAAGGTTGGTTCAGCGCTTCCTTGGCCCGGAACTCAAGTACCTGAAGGTCGTAGGGGAAACCTGCAATATCGAGTCTGAAAACGACTTCGTTGGCCGTACTGAACATCCGCGCATCCCTGTGGCTTTTTAAGGCACGGGACTTTGCGTGAATCTACGGGTTGGCGCAGTCAGTCGAGTCGATAATTACTGTAGGACTTGTCCGCGAGACGGGATTACCGGTGCGAAGGCGACTTTTCTCACAGCTATTTGGGATAAAGCGGCGGCAACCCGCTGTCACCCACCGGGTCGTGAACCCGCTCAGCCATCGGGATCGCCCGGGTCGCGCGCCACAGGTCTTCGCCTTGCCAATGCTGGCCGGTTTCACTGTACAGCGCGCCGTTCAAGCCATCGAGCGCATCCGACAGCGGCACAAAACGCGCCGCCATGTCGGCCAGGGTTTCCGGTTGTTGCCGGGCCCAGGCGTCGAGGGCCTGGCGGGTGGCGTGGGGGTCGTTGGCCTGGCAGGCACGCTTGAGGTCGTCGAGCACGGTGCGCGGGCTCGGGCCGGTTTGCGCGGCGCGCAGGATCGCCGGTTGCCAGCGGGCGCGCCACCAGAGGCCGAAGCCGAGCAGGGTGGTACAGGCCAGGATCACGGTGCTGAGTTTCCACCACCACAGGGCTTCGCTGTCGGCGCCGTAACTCACTTGTGGAGAACCCGCCGGGGTGTCGACTACCAGGCTCGGATTATTCGTCACTTGCAGGGTTCGGGCCGGCAGATTGCTGTGTTCCAGGTGATCTTCGAAGGTGTTCCACCAGACCACGTCCACCGATGGCAACTCGATGGCGCCACTGTGGGCGGGCACCAAAGCTTCACGATCTTCACGACTGCCGATCAGGCCACGCTCACTGTTCTGATTGCCCAGCACCGGTTGGTCCGGGTAGCGGCGCAAGCCGTTGACGTCGGTCGCGGGCAGCGGCGGCAACTGTGAACTGGCCAGGCCTTCAGCCTTCACGGTCAGGCTGCGGGTCAGTGAATCGCCAACCTGCGCGTGATCCGGCTCCGGGCTCCAGCTTTCGCTGAGGCTCAAGCTGCGCGCCGGCAGCCATGGCGAATCGGCTGGGTAGGTCGCGGGTTTGGCTTTGACCGTCAGTGGGATCTCGGCCGAGCTGACGCGCAGCAACTTGCCGGTTTTCGGCCCTTGAGCGCTGGTATCCTGGGACGGTTGCGCGTCGACCAGGGTAGCGCTGAACACCTGCGTCGGGATGGTCAGCACACCGCTGTGTTGGGGGAAGATCGCGTAGCGCATTTCGATCACGCCATGGCGCAGACCGTTGATGACTTTTTCATAAGTGCGCGACTCGCCCAGTTGTTCGATGCGCGCATCGGGAATCTGCAACGGGGTCAGGCTGCTGTCGTCGTACAGCGACACCGAATGGTAGATGCGCAAGGTCAAAATCGCCTGGGCCTGCACGTACACGCTGGACTGATCGAGGCTGGCTTCGATGAATACCGGCGCCAAGGTGTTCTTGGTGTCCTGGGTTTCGGTCTCGACCACCTGGATGCTGATCGGCTGACTGCGGACTTCGCCCAGTTGCAGCGACGGTATCTCCACGCTGCCGTTTTGCTTGGGCAGCAGGGTAATGATCCAGCGCGTGGTGGCACGGTTGTCGCCGTTGATCGTGGTCAACTGGTTGACCTGGCGGGTGCCGCGCACTTCAAACAGCGGCTCCAGTGGTGTCAGGTCCGGTTTGCCGAACTGTGTGACGTCGTTGGATTCCAGGGTCAGTTCGACTGTTTCTCCGGTGTTCAGGCGACTGCGATCCACACTGGCGACCAGATCCGCAGCCTGGGCCTGAAAGGACCAGAAGAGCAGCGCGAGCAAGAGAGCGGTGAAGCGGGTCATCGAATTTTTCCCTGATCCTGATGTTGTTGCTGTTCGTACCAGAATTTGCGCCGGAGCAGTTCGCCCGGGTCATCCGGGATCTTGCGCAGCCATTGCTCCAGCGCCTGGGCTTGTTCGCCTTCAATGCTGTCGTTGGCCGGGCGCCGTGGAGGCGTGGTGCTTTGTTCGTCCCCCAGATCGCTGCCCGGTACTTCATTGGCGCCAGGTTGCGGCGGCGCGTTAGACGGTTGTTCGGTGTCGGGCGCGGTGGCCTGGGTATCGGATTTCGGCTCGCCGCTGCTCGAAGGCTGGGTGGCGGCGCCGGGCGGCGGGCCGTCGCTGGCAGTCCCGGCCTCGTCGCCTTCGGTTTTGTCCGGTTCAACGGCCGGTGGCGTGGCTTTCTGTTTGATCAAGGCTTCGACCAACGCCTTGTTGGTCAGTGCCGGACGCAAATCCGGCTGGCGCTCCAGGGCCTGGTCATAAGCATCCAGCGCCGCTTCCAGTTCACCGCTCTTGGCCAGGGCGTTACCCCGATTGTAGTGCGCCCGCGCGTCGTCGCCTTGGGCGAAGCGCTCGGCGGCGCCGCTGTAGTCGCCGGCTTCATAGAGCGCCACACCCTGCCATTGCGGGTCTTCGAAATGCTGGGCGGCCTCGGCCGGGTGCTCCTGATTGAGCAAATGCAGCCCCCGTTGATCGGGGCGCAGCCACAGGTCTTCAAAGTCGAAGGCGTAACTCGGTTGCGGCATCAGGAACAACAGCGGCAGGCAGAACAACCAACCCCGGCGTCCGGCAAAGGAGGCCAGCAGTAACAGTGGCAGCAACAGCCAGTAACCCTGGTCGGCCCAAGTATCGAGGCGCAGGGTCTGGCCATCGTTACGCAAGTTGCGCGGGCCATCGAGCAGGCCGAGGGCGCCCAGGTCAGCGTCGTCCAGCCTTGACGAGTGGTAGCGACCGCCCAGGTCGCTGGCGAAGGCTTTCAGGCCTTGGTTGTCGAGGTGCGGCACCAGAATCGCGCCTTGGGCGTCCTTGAGGAAACTGCCGTCCTCCTGAGCCACAGGCGCGCCTTCGGGCGTGCCGACGCCGAGCATCAGAAACTCCGTGGACTTGCCGTCCAGTGCGCGGCGAATACCCTGGCGTTCCTGTTCGGTCAGGGACGAGCCGATCAGCAGGATCCGGCCCTGGCCCAGAGCGCCCTGATCCAGCAGCGCCAAGGCCTTGACCACCGCCAGATCGGCGCGATGACCGGCCTCGGGCATCAACGAAGGCTTGAGCGCGTCCAGCAGATTACGGCTGGTGGACAAGTCATCCGACAACGGCACCAGCGTGTGAGCGCTGCCGGCGTAAACGACGATTGCGGTCTGGGCATCGCTGCGACTTTGCAGCAAGTCAAACAGCTTGCGCCGCGCCTGTTCCAGTCGCGTCGGTGGGCTGTCGGTGGCGAGCATTTCCGGGGTTAGCTCCAGCAACACCACCAGCGGGTCGGCGGGTTTCTGGCTGGTTTGTTCGACTCGTTCCCAACTCGGCCCGAGCAGCGCGCCAATGGTCAGCACCCAGGCCAGGCCCAGCACTACCCACGGCAATTTACTGTCGTGACCTTTGCCGCCACTGAGCAGTGCCGCGTGGAAGGCCGGCGGCAGGATCATCTGCCAGCGCCCGGCGCGTTTCTGCCGATGCCAGAGTTGCCAGAGCAACCAGCCCAGCAACGGCAACAGCAGTAGCCACCAGGGCCGGAACCAGTAAGGCCAGAGCGCGCTCATCGACGCCTCCGCAAGCGCAGGCGTTTGAGCCGTTGGCGCCAGTCTGGCAGTTGGGTTTGCAAAAACAGATCCTTGCTCAAGAAACGTTGCAGCGGATTGTCCGGCCAGCGCTCGCGCACCACCAGCAACATGCTCAACAACAGCGCCAACGCCAGCGGCCACTGATACAACGTCTGGGCCGGACGGGCCTGGGTCGGTTGCTGGGTTACCGGCTCCAGTTTGTCGAGGGTGGCCCTGATCGCCTCCAGCTCTTTGCCGTCGCGGGCGCGGAAGTACTGGCCGCCGGTGGCCTCAGCGATAGCCTTCAATGCCGGCTCGTCGAGGTCCAGGCTCGGGTTGACGCCGAGGAAACCCAGCGTACCGCTTTGCTCCGGGTCGGCACCGATGCCGATCGGGTAGATTTTCACGCCTTCACTGGCGGCCAGTCGAGCGGCGGTCAGTGGATCGATTTCGCCGCCATTGTTAGCGCCGTCGGTCACCAGAATCAGCACACGACTTTGCGCCGGACGCATGCGCAAACGCTTGAGCGCCAGGCCAATCGCATCACCGATGGCGGTGTTCTTGCCGGCGATGCCGATCCGCGCTTCGTCGAGCCAGATGCGCACCGTGCGCCGGTCAAAGGTCAGCGGTGCTTGCAGGTAGGCCTTGCTGCCGAACAGGATCAGCCCGACCCGATCACCTTCGCGGCTTTCCAGAAAGTCGCCGAGCAAATGCTGGACCAGCGACAAGCGACTGACGTCTTCGTCCTGCCATTGCATGTCGGGGAAATCCATCGAGCCGGACACGTCCACTGCCACTAGTAAATCGCGGCCACTGGCAGCAATCGGCAACGGTTCGCCGAGCCATTGCGGTCGGGCGGCGGCGATCAGCAGCAACAGCCACAGTAGGATGAACGGCGCTTGCTGGCGCCAGGCCGGTAGGTGGGCGCGAGCACGGCGTCGGGTCAGGCCTTCGAGGTCGCCTAGGAAGCTGACTTTGAGCGCCGGTTCGCCGCTGTCGGCCACCGGCAGCAGCACGCGCATCAGCCACGGCAATGGCAGCAGGGCAAAGATCCACGGCCAGGCGAACTCAAACATGTTTGCGAATCCAGGTGTCGACGGCGTGGGTCAGGCCTGCAATGGCCTTGTCGTCGAGTTTGCATTCGGGTTTGTAGGCGCCTTCCACCAGCACCATCCACCGTGTCAGGCCAGCAGCCGGGCAGCGGTTGTCGAGGAATGCCAGCCATTTGCGACCGTTGAGGGTGTGGCTCTGGCTGTAGGGGTAATGGTTGCGGCACAGGCGTTTGAGCAGGCCGTTGAGTTGCTGCAGCCAGGCACCGGCCGGCGCGCCGTCGTAGGGTTTGGGCATTTGCGCCAGTTCGACCAGGGCGGCGAGGCGTACCGGGTCCAGCGGCTGTTCGGCGCGCACGATGGGGCGTTTGTTCGGAATGAAGCGCCGCAACTGCCACAGGCCGAAACCGATCAGCGGCAATAACAGCAGCAACAGCCACCAGCCCGGCGCCGGTGGCCAGAAGTCGATGGGTGGCGGGGTCATCAGCGGTTGCAGTTGTTCGAGGCTGCTCATCGACCTTTCCCCGGTTTCTGTGGGTTCAGGTACTCGCGCAGTTGCTCAACCATTTCACTCTGGGTGCTCAGTGGCATCAACAGTACCCGCAGCTTTTGCGCAAGCAATTCCCAGCGGGCGATGCGGGCTTCGGCCTGGGCGCGATAGGCTTGGCGCAGGTCGAAATTC
Organism: Pseudomonas sp. ASL4; assembly: GCF_056680395.1. Classification (NCBI taxonomy): domain Bacteria; kingdom Pseudomonadati; phylum Pseudomonadota; class Gammaproteobacteria; order Pseudomonadales; family Pseudomonadaceae; genus Pseudomonas; species Pseudomonas sp. ASL4. The sequence goes on from NZ_CM155280.1 coordinate 3,937,111, forward strand.
AGGGTGTCAAGTTCCAACTGCGCGCCACGCTCCGCGAAGCGTAAAAGCCCGGCGGCGGGCAGGGCGTGGTCCAGCGGATCGGAGAGCGGCAGCAGCAACAAGTCGCAATGGCGTGACAACAGACTCAGCTGTTGCTCGGAACCTTCGGTCAAGGCGCGTTCGTCGCAGATCACGATTACCAGGCTGCCGGGACGCAGCACTTCCCGGGCGCGGCGCAGGGCCATGTTGAGCGAGTCGCGGTTCTGCTCGCTTTCGGTGTGCAGCGACTGGTTGACCCGCACCAGCCGGTTGAGCAATTGCAGCAGGCTCTGCTTGCTGCGCCGTGGTTTGATTTCGTAGTGCTCGTTGTCGCCGAACACCAGCCCGCCGACCCGGTCGTTATGCCCCAGGGCCGCCCAGCCGATCAGGCTCGCGGCTTGGGCCGCGAGCACCGACTTGAACATCAGCCCCGAGCCGAAAAACAGCCGACGGCTTTGCTCGACCATGATGAAAATCGGTCGTTCGCGTTCCTCGTGAAACAGCTTGGTGTGCGGCTCCTGGGTGCGGGCGGTGACGCGCCAGTCGATGGTGCGCACGTCGTCGCCGGCCTGATAGACCCGCACCTGATCGAAGTCGACGCCACGGCCACGCAGCTTGGAGTGGTGCAGGCCGATCAGCGGGCTGCGCTGGCTCGGCGTGGAAAACAGCTGCACTTCGCGCACACGATGGCGCATCTCGATCAGCTCGGCGAGGCTGACACGGATGCCCGGCTCGGGCGGCAGGCTGGCGTTCATCGAGGTCAAGCGACGGCTACGACGTCGAGAATCCGCTGGACCACCCGGTCCTGGTCAATGCCAGCAGCTTCGGCTTCAAAGGACAGGATGATGCGGTGACGCAACACGTCAAACAGCACCGCTTGAATGTCTTCCGGGCTGACAAAGTCGCGACCGGCCAGCCAGGCGTGAGCCCGGGCGCAACGGTCCAGCGCAATCGAACCACGCGGGCTGGCGCCGTAGGCGATCCACTCGGCCATCTCCGGGTCGAATTTGGCCGGCGTGCGCGTGGCCATGACCAGTTGCACCAGATATTCCTCCACGGCGTCGGCCATGTACAAACCGAGGATTTCCTTGCGCGCGGCGAAGATCGCCTGCTGGCTGACCCGGCGCTCAGGCTTGGTTTCGCCGTTGAGGGCTTCGCCACGGGCCTGTTGCAGGATGCGGCGTTCGACGGCGGCGTCCGGGAAACCGATTTTTACGTGCATCAGGAAACGGTCGAGTTGGGCTTCGGGCAGCGGGTAGGTGCCTTCCTGCTCAATCGGGTTTTGCGTGGCCATCACCAGAAACAGCGGCGACAACTCGTAAGTGCTGCGCCCGACGCTGACTTGACGCTCGGCCATGGCTTCGAGCAGGGCTGACTGAACCTTGGCCGGGGCACGGTTGATTTCGTCCGCCAGCACCAGGTTGTGGAAGATCGGCCCTTGCTGGAACACGAAGCTGCCGGTTTCCGGGCGATAGATCTCGGTGCCGGTGATGTCGGCCGGCAACAGGTCGGGGGTGAACTGGATGCGATGGAACTGCGCTTCGATGCCTTCGGCGAGCTCTTTGATGGCCTTGGTCTTGGCCAGGCCCGGGGCGCCCTCGACCAGCATGTGGCCGTCGGCGAGCAAGGCGATGAGCAAACGCTCGATGAGTTTTTCCTGGCCGAGAATCTGCGTTGAAAGAAAGGTTCGCAGCGCAAGCAGCGCTTCACGATGTTCCATCGATGACTGTTCCTGGAAAGGGTGACCGAAGACGTTCAAATAACGCCAGGGCTGGGGGCGTTACTTTAATGCATCGCGGGGGGTGGCGACTAACGGCATTTTGCGCAAAGTGCGGGAAAGGGCTGGGGGAATTGTTTGAAATTTGTAGGTGGGAGGAGCGGTGGTGTTCTTTCGGACCTCATCGCGAGCAAGCTCGCTCCCACAGTTGATGGTGTTCTGTCAGACACATCCGATCCACTGTGGGAGCGAGCTTGCTCGCGATGAGGCCGGTTCAGGCACCCGAGTTACTGAAGCTTAGAGCTCGCTTATATAGGTGCCAGTCCCCTTGAGAATGTTCTGCAAGGTTTCTTCCACTTCCGCCAGGTCACTGGCATCGGTGTTGTGAATGATTTCCAAAGAATCATCGCCATTCAGCGCATCGGCATCGCCAGCGGCGATTTCGATCAACAGGCGGGTAGGGCTGAGGGTGACTTTCACCCCGTCCAGAGTCGATGGCTCGCCGTCGAGGGTGATGTCCAGCGCGTCCTCGTCCGGGTAGCGGGTCATCAGGAACATGTCGCCCTCATCGCTGTGGCAGCAGAGCATGGCCATGTTGTCTTCTTCGTCATCGCACGGGTTGACGATCAAGAGGGCGGTGGTCATTTGCATGGGTAATTCCTGGCTCGACGAGCATTGTGAAGACGAACAAAGGGCGATTCTGCCACCCCCGGAGAAATTCTGCTGCAACACCTGCGGCTGACGCTTGGAAAACCCCGCTTTGTATTATCAGATCGATGAATGTCCTACTCGCCTAACGCCGCGCCCGATGAATGAAGCAAGTTTTTTCTTCGGGACATTTCCCGTCGAGCGTTGTGACATTTCCGTCGCGGCTGTAGGGCGTTTTACAGCGGTGAAAATAACGTGTGCCGTCGGCTTTTTTACTTGTCCCGATTGAATTCATTACCTTACTTTGCGGTTTAGAACGCAATGGAGTGCGAAGACAACCACGAAAAAAAGGACCTCTTTCAATGAGTCACTATTTGGAGCGGGCAGATGAGATCAAGCACTTGTCTGAAGAGCAGGTCGAGCAACTGTATCAGCGCTACCTGAGCGGTGAGAAAATTGCTGAACTGTTGGCGGCGTTCGGTCTTCCCTCGACAGTCCGCAGTGTGCTGAAAATCTTGCCGCCGATTGTCAGCAAAGACCTGTCATGCCCCTATTGCGACCTGCCCATGTGGGTTCGTCGGCACGCCAGAGGCACCCCTGCCTCAATCCACGATCCGTTCAAATGCGTACGATGCGAGCACCGTTACTATGTGCCCGGCAACTATGGACGACGCACACTTTGTATGTGCGCTGAGTGTTACAAGGTCCGCCAGCAGGAAATTGCGGCTCAGGCGCAACGCGACCGCTGTGAACTGGAGCAGTGTTATGGCACACAACGGCCACCCGTATCCTATGCAGCACTGGGATTCGTCCAGAAGCTGGCACTGCTCGCTTTGCTGGATGACGGCAGCAGCGCCGGTGCCGACCGCATTTCCTCGCTCAAGGCTGGAACCCGGAGCGAATACTTGGCACTCAACGACGAGACCAGCGCAGACTTGGTGAAGAACCTGTTCGAGTCGGGTGTGTTGCTGGTCGATCCTGATTCAGACATCAAGGCCTTCGACCGAACGGCCGGCTATCGGATTAGCGATTTCTGCGCCGTGCAATGGTTGCCGAATGTTGCAGTGGATGGCGGCGTACATTGCGCCCGCGATGCACTGTATCTGGCGCTATATCAAGAACTGTCCGGCAGCGTACAGCCCACCTGGAAAAGCGAACTGTACGCTTTGATGTTCAGCCTGGCCCGGGATGAATCTATCCAGTACATCCGCGTGCTTGCCAACGAGGTGAGCTTCGCCTTCACCGCTGAAAGTCGAGCGGAGGCGGTAGTCGGGCAGCTTTTGCAGAACTTCTCGGTGAGCCACATCTACTACTTCGCGCGTCTGGCAGTAAAAAATGCCGCGCATTTCTACCAGACCGGTAATTCCAAGGGCCGCGCCCATGCGTCCAACACCATTCCTGGCAATATGTTGGGGACGGCGCAGGATGCCCTGGCGCGTAACTGGCGTAAAACGGCTTATCGTGATTCGCGAGTCCCGCAATCGGCCTTGCATCGCTTACTGTATGACGTCGTGCTCAAGGACAGCGGTGCCGGTTTTTCCAAGTCGCCGGGCATTTACTGGCGTGATGAGCTGGTGCCGCAGTTTTTCGCCGGGGCGACGTTCGGGACGGATTTGACAGGGCACCTGCAGCTGTTCTGCCGTGAGTGCGATTCAAGCAACATAGACGCCAGCATGGACAAACTGACGGTGAAAATGCTGTGTTACGACTGTGCCACCGTGAGCAGATTTCAAGCCATTGAAGACTTGATCGACTGATCCGGTCACGCTTCCTTCAGAAAGCTCGGAAAACGTCCATGGTCAGTCCTTTGGTCATGGGCGTCGTCGTTTTCGGGCTTTAGCAGGGCTGCAAGTAAGCATTTGCTGCGCCGGGCAACCCATTTTGCCCCGTGACTGCTAGTGTTGTCCGATGCACAAGGCGCAAGCTGCGTGCCGATGACCGAATATGTCGCAGCACCGCAAGCAGGCACGTTGTCGCACTCGTTAAGCTGCGCATCGAATGGATACCCGTAAAGGCATTGTGCAATTCATCGTACAGTCGCTTTTGCCGATACCCATTCTTGGAAGGTGAATGTGACCTGAGTGTCTCGTCCAGCTTCACCCACCTGTCTCCCTGTTTCCTCTGCCCGAGAATCAGGAACAGGGTGACGGATCGCCCCGAAAGGGGTTTTGCACGCGACGCTTCCATCAATAACAAGCCCAAGCGGAGTACCACAGATGGCGTTCTTCACCGCAGCCAGCAAAGCCGACTTCCAGCACCAACTGCAAGCGGCACTGGCGCAGCACATCAGTGAACAGGCACTGCCACAAGTGGCGCTGTTTGCTGAACAATTTTTCGGCATCATTTCCCTCGACGAGCTGACTCAACGTCGGTTGTCCGACCTCGCCGGCTGCACCCTCTCTGCGTGGCGCCTGCTTGAGCGCTTCGATCACGCGCAACCACAAGTGCGCGTCTACAACCCTGATTACGAACGCCACGGCTGGCAGTCGACCCACACTGCGGTCGAAGTGCTGCACCACGATTTGCCATTCCTCGTGGACTCGGTGCGTACCGAGCTGAACCGTCGCGGCTACAGCATCCATACCTTGCAAACCACTGTGCTGAGCGTGCGTCGCGGCAGCAAGGGTGAGCTGCTGGAAATCCTGCCGAAGGGCACCCATGGCGAAGGCATTCTGCAAGAATCGCTGATGTACCTGGAAATCGACCGTTGCGCCAACGCGGCCGAGCTCAATGTACTGAGCAAAGAGCTGGAACAGGTTCTCGGTGAAGTCCGCGTTGCGGTCGCCGATTTCGAACCAATGAAAGCCAAGGTTCAGGAAATCCTGACCGGCCTGGACAACAGCCAGTTCAAAGTCGATGGCGAAGAAAAAGCCGAAATCAAAAGCTTCCTGGAATGGCTGGTGGGCAACCACTTCACGTTCCTGGGCTATGAAGAATTCGTGGTCAGCGACCAGGCCGACGGCGGCCACATCGAGTACGACCAGAACTCCTTCCTCGGCCTGACCAAACTGCTGCGTACCGGCCTGACCTACGATGACCTGCGCATCGAAGACTACGCCGTGAACTACCTGCGCGAACCGACCCTGCTGTCGTTCGCCAAGGCTGCGCACCCAAGCCGCGTACACCGTCCGGCTTACCCGGACTACGTGTCGATCCGCGAGATCGACGCCGACGGCAAGGTCATCAAGGAATGCCGCTTCATGGGCCTTTACACCTCCTCGGTGTATGGCGAGAGCGTGCGGGTCATTCCGTACATCCGCCGCAAGGTCGAAGAAATCGAACGCCGTTCCGGCTTCCAGGCCAAGGCTCACTTGGGCAAGGAACTGGCGCAGGTCGTCGAAGTACTGCCGCGTGACGATCTGTTCCAGACGCCGGTCGACGAGCTGTTCAGCACCGTGATGTCGATTGTGCAGATCCAGGAACGCAACAAGATCCGCGTGTTCCTGCGCAAAGACCCGTACGGTCGTTTCTGCTACTGCCTGGCCTACGTGCCGCGCGACATCTACTCCACCGAAGTGCGCCAGAAGATCCAGCAAGTGCTGATGGATCGCCTGAAAGCCTCGGATTGCGAGTTCTGGACCTTCTTCTCCGAGTCCGTGCTGGCCCGTGTACAACTGATTCTGCGGGTTGACCCGAAGAACCGTCTGGACATCGACCCGGTTCTGCTGGAAAAAGAAGTGGTTCAAGCCTGCCGCAGCTGGCAGGACGACTACGCCAGCCTGGTCGTGGAAAGCTTCGGCGAAGCCCACGGCACCAACGTGCTGGCGGACTTCCCGAAAGGCTTCCCGGCCGGTTACCGCGAGCGCTTCGCTGCGCACTCGGCCGTGGTCGACATGCAACACCTGCTGAGCCTGAACGAAAAGAACCCGCTGGTGATGAGCTTCTATCAGCCGCTGGGTCAGGTCTCCGGTCAGCGCGAACTGCATTGCAAGCTGTACCACGCCGACACGCCGCTGGCGTTGTCCGACGTCTTGCCGATCCTGGAAAACCTCGGCCTGCGCGTGCTGGGTGAGTTCCCGTATCGCCTGCGTCACAACAATGGCCGCGAGTTCTGGATTCACGATTTCGCGTTCACCGCTGCCGAAGGCCTGGAACTCGACATCCAGCAGCTCAACGACACCTTGCAGGACGCGTTCGTCCACATCGTGCGTGGCGATGCCGAAAACGATGCGTTCAACCGTCTGGTACTGACCGCCGGCCTGCCATGGCGCGACGTTGCGCTGCTGCGTGCCTACGCCCGTTACATGAAGCAGATTCGTCTGGGCTTCGACCTGGGCTACATCGCCAGCACCCTGAACAACCACACCGACATCGCTCGTGAGTTGACCCGGTTGTTCAAGACCCGTTTCTACCTGGCGCGCAAACTGGCCAGCGACGATCTGGAAGACAAGCAGCAACGTCTGGAACAAGCCATCGTCACCGCCCTGGACGACGTCCAGGTGCTCAACGAAGACCGCATCCTGCGTCGCTACCTGGACCTGATCAAGGCCACCCTGCGCACCAACTTCTACCAGACCGATGCGCACGGCCATAACAAGTCTTACTTCAGCTTCAAGTTCAACCCGCACCAGATTCCTGAGCTGCCGAAGCCAGTACCGAAGTTCGAAATCTTCGTTTACTCGCCTCGCGTTGAAGGTGTGCACCTGCGCTTCGGTAACGTGGCTCGTGGCGGCCTGCGCTGGTCCGACCGTGAAGAAGACTACCGCACCGAAGTGTTGGGCCTGGTAAAAGCCCAGCAAGTGAAGAACTCGGTCATCGTGCCTGTGGGCGCGAAGGGCGGCTTCCTGCCGCGTCGCCTGCCATTGGGCGGCGGTCGGGACGAGATCGCGGCCGAGGGCATCGCCTGCTACCGCATCTTCATCTCGGGCCTGTTGGACATCACCGACAACCTGAAGGACGGCGCACTGGTGCCGCCGGTCAACGTTGTGCGTCATGACGATGATGACCCGTACCTGGTAGTGGCTGCGGACAAGGGCACTGCGACCTTCTCCGACATCGCCAACGGCATTGCCATCGACTACGGTTTCTGGCTCGGCGACGCCTTTGCATCGGGCGGCTCGGCTGGCTACGACCACAAGAAAATGGGCATCACCGCCAAGGGCGCGTGGGTTGGCGTACAGCGTCACTTCCGCGAGCGCGGCATCAATGTTCAGAAAGACAGCATTACCGTTGTCGGCGTCGGCGACATGGCCGGTGACGTGTTCGGTAACGGCTTGTTGATGTCCGAGACCCTGCAACTGGTCGCGGCCTTCAACCACCTGCACATCTTCATCGATCCGAATCCGCAACCGGCTAACAGCTTCGTCGAGCGTCAGCGCTTGTTCGATCTGCCGCGTTCGGCGTGGTCGGATTACGACACCAGCATCATGTCCGAAGGCGGTGGGATCTTCTCCCGCAGCGCGAAAAGCATCGCGATTTCCCCGCAGATGAAAGAGCGCTTCGACATTCAGGCTGACAAGCTGACCCCGACCGAACTGCTGAACGCCTTGCTCAAGGCACCGGTAGACCTGTTGTGGAACGGCGGTATCGGCACGTACGTCAAAGCCAGCACCGAAAGCCACGCCGATGTCGGCGACAAGGCCAACGATGCGCTGCGCGTGAACGGCAACGAACTGCGCTGCAAAGTTGTGGGCGAGGGCGGTAACCTCGGTATGACCCAATTGGGTCGTGTCGAATTCGGCCTCAATGGCGGCGGTTCCAACACCGACTTCATCGACAACGCCGGTGGTGTGGACTGCTCCGACCACGAAGTAAACATCAAGATCCTGCTGAACGAAGTGGTTCAGGCCGGTGACATGACCGAGAAGCAACGTAACCAGTTGCTTGGCAGCATGACTGACGAAGTCGGCGGCCTGGTCCTGGGCAACAACTACAAGCAGACTCAGGCACTGTCCCTGGCCGCCCGTCGCGCCTTGCCGCGGATTGCCGAATACAAGCGCCTGATGAACGATCTGGAAAGCCGTGGCAAGCTGGATCGCGCCATCGAGTTCCTGCCGGCGGAAGAGGCTATCAACGAGCGCGTTGCGGCAGGCCATGGCCTGACCCGTGCCGAGCTGTCGGTGCTGATCTCCTACAGCAAGATCGACCTCAAAGAAGCGCTGCTCAACTCGCAAGTGCCGGACGACGATTACCTGACCCGCGACATGGAAACCGCTTTCCCGCCGATGCTGGTGAGCAAGTTCTCCGAAGCAATGCGTCGTCACCGTCTGAAGCGCGAGATCGTCAGCACCCAGATCGCCAACGATCTGGTGAACCACATGGGCATCACCTTCGTTCAACGACTCAAAGAGTCGACCGGCATGAGCCCGGCGAACGTGGCCGGCGCTTATGTGATCGTGCGTGACATCTTCCACCTCCCGCACTGGTTCCGTCAGATCGAAGCCCTGGACTACCAGGTTTCCGCTGACGTCCAACTGGAGCTGATGGACGAGCTGATGCGTCTGGGCCGTCGCGCTACGCGCTGGTTCCTGCGTAGCCGTCGCAACGAGCAGAATGCTGCCCGTGACGTCGCGCACTTCGGTCCACATCTGGCAGCGCTGGGCCTCAAGCTCGACGAACTGCTGGAAGGCCCGACCCGCGAAGGCTGGCAGACCCGTTATCAGGCTTACGTTGCGGCTGGCGTACCTGAATTGCTGGCGCGCATGGTTGCAGGCACCACTCACCTGTACACCTTGCTGCCGATCATCGAAGCAGCCGACGTGACTGGCCAGAACGCAGCAGACGTCGCGAAGGCTTACTTCGCTGTCGGCAGCGCTCTGGATATCACCTGGTACCTGCAACAGATCAGCGCCCTGCCGGTTGAAAACAACTGGCAGGCCTTGGCCCGTGAAGCGTTCCGCGATGATGTGGACTGGCAGCAACGTGCGATCACCATCTCCGTCCTGCAACAGGGCGACGGCACCCAGGACGTGGAAACACGCCTGGCGCTGTGGATGGAAGAGCACGAAGGCATGATCGAGCGCTGGCGCGCCATGCTGGTGGAAATCCGTGCCGCGAGCGGCACTGACTACGCCATGTATGCAGTCGCCAACCGCGAACTGCTGGACCTGGCGTTGAGCGGTCAGGCGGTAGTGCCTGTCGCTGCTGCCCTTGAGCTGGAACCGGCGGCCTGATTTAGGCGCTGAATGAAAAAGCCCCTGTATCGAGAGATGCGGGGGCTTTTTTTTGCCAGAGGGTTTTGGGGTGGCTGGTCGGGCCCTATCGCGAGCAAGCTCGCTCCCACAGGGGATCTCTGTCTTATGCACAATTTATGTACACCAAAGTCAACTGTGGGAGCGAGCTTGCTCGCGATGAGGCCATCCGCCTCAATACAACTTCTGATCCGTGCTATTGCTGATCATCGACACATTAGTTGTCGGTCTGGTCAGTAAATTACTGAGCGACTGGTCAAACTTCTGCAGCGCCCGAACTTGCACATCCTGTTGCTGGTTAATATCCGCCACAATCTCTTCGCTGCGATTAAAGTCGGCCCATACAGGACTCAATGATTTAGCGTCATGGCCCTGGGCAGTCCCGATGTAATTGAACTTCGAATCATAGAAGCTCGCGCTGACATCCACCTTGATATCCGAACTGCGCGAAGTCATCAATTGGCTGTGGGTATCGACAATGGCAACCACGTCGGGTCTGGCAGCCCGCAGGCTTTGCATGTCCGGATAGACCGTCACCGAACCGAACTGGCGCTGCAACGAGGCCTTGACGCCATCCACGGCAAAGTCCGGGTTGGATGTCTTGACGTAGGCGTCGTGGATCGGCTGATCCAGCAGGCTCTGGCCGAAACCGGTGCCGGCGTTGGCCTGGTAGTTGCGCAGGTAATCGCGGTTGGCCTGGGTGCTCGGGCTGTAGAGGATGCCCAGCGACACCGTTCTGCCGCTGGCGACGCTTGCGGCACTGGAGCGAGTGACCGGCATATCGAGCGAGGAGACCGCTTTGGGTGCAGTGGGAATGGAGCATCCGGTTAACAGCGCTGCGACAGCTAACGTACTAACAAGCACAAGTTTCATGGTGTATCTCCAGTGAAACAGCGTGAAGCGAACGTTTAAGTATTGCCGGTATCGACCGGCGATGAACTTAGACTAAACCTGTATTCACTGAATGGAACCCGTCTGTGCGTACACTTGTTGAGTGAGTCATAGTTTTGTTTGATGTAAACGATTCAAGCTAATTGCGAGCAGTCATAAAAAGGCCCGAATTGTACATTCGGGCCAGTTTATTTATGGCTGATGTAACAGCCATCAGTTATTCAAAGGGATCAATACTTTCTCGTCCGGTGATAACACCATGAATACCAGCAGTTTGGCCGGTTGGGTTGCACTGGCGTTTTTCGAGATCAAATGCTCGGAGCCCGCCGGTTCATACCAGTACTCGCCAGTCTTGTAGGTGATCGCCTTCTGGCCTTTGACCTGAGAGGTGATTTGCCCCGAGAGCACATACGCCATGGCCGTGCCGTCATGTTTATGGGCGATGGACGATTGGCCGGGTTTGTAGTCCACCTCAATCATCATGGCTTTTTTGCCAGGCACGTTTTGCAGCAGTTCATCCTGCAGCACGGTGACCTTTTCCGAAGGGTCGTGGGCGAAGGCCGAAGCGGAAACGGTCAGGGCCAGGGCGGCGAGTAAACTCAGAACTTTCATGGTTGATCACCTGGGGTGGTTAGTCGTCAGGGACCACAGTAAGCCGAGGGTCGAGGCAAGAAAACGGCCAATTTTCGGGAAGGTGAGGGGACCAATTGAAGTGGTCTGAGCACAAAGTTGGGTCGACAATACAGACGCCATCGCGAGCAAGCTCGCTCCCACATTTGATCGCATTCCACTGTAGGAACTCGATCATCTGTGGGAGCGGGCTTGCTCGCGAAGGCGTCGGAAGGTTTTACACGATCGGAAAGCTGTTGAAGTCGACGGAATTGGCCAATCGGCTGTCGATCAACCCAATAAACCCCTGCACTTCAGGGCAGTTGAAATGCGATTGCATGGCCGCTTCCGATTGCCAGCGGGCGCTGACGTTCCAGCGGTTGCTGTCCTCGGGGCAGCGGTCGACCATATAGGAATCACAGCCCGGAAGTTCGCGCAGGGTTTCGACAATCTTTTGCAGTTGCTTGCCCAGTTCTTCCGAGCGGCCGGCGGCGGCCTGCACCTGTACGGTGTTGATCACTTCGTTGGACATTACTCACACTCCTGAATCAGGCCGGACGAATCCTGCTCATTGAGGGATAACGCATTTGCAGAATAGGCCTGCACTGGGGGACCGCCAATAGCCAATCGCCGGATAAACTCCCACACCAATGTGTCAGGCGACCTGCTGCAAAATGTCCCTTAAACGGTCTAGCGCGGTGTCGATGTCCAGGGTTTCGATGGCGCCGAAACCCATGAGCAGCCCGGCGCGTGGCGCTTGCTGATAGAAAAAACCTTCAATGGAATAGAGCCCGACTTCGACTTTTCTGGCCAGTTCGATGACCAGCGCAGTGTCGATCGGCACTTTGCACAGCACTACCATGTGAAACCCGGCGACGGTCGGCACGGCCTCAAACCACGGTGAAAGATCACCGGTGATTCGCGTCAGGATCCGCTCGCGGCGCCCGGCGTAGATCGTGTGGCATCGACGGATGTGCTTGAGCAGGCAGCCTTCGGCAATGAACTTGGCCAGGGCCCATTGCGGCAGGGTCGAGGTGTGCAGGTCGGTAAGCTGCTTGGCGCGGATCACCGCTTCAAGGATCGCCGGCGGCAGGATCGTATAACCGAGCCGCAACTCCGGCAGCAGGGTTTTCGAGAACGTGCCAACGTAAGCAACCATGCCGCGCTCGTCCATGCTTTGCAGCGAATCGGTCGGTCGGCCTTCATAGCGGAATTCGCTGTCGTAATCGTCCTCGATGATGATCGCGCCCAGCTCATGCGCCCTTGCCAGCAGGGCGATCCGACGCGTCTGGCTCATCGGCATGCCCAGCGGGAACTGGTGCGACGGTGTGACGTAAATCAGTCGCGTGCCATCCGGGATCAACTCGACTTGAATCCCTTCGGCGTCCACCGGCACCCCGACCACTGTGGCGCCGTGGCTGCCGAACAGCAGACGCGCGGGTGGATAACCGGGGTCTTCCATCGCCACCAGGCTACCGGGTTGAATCAGCACTCGGGCAATCAGGTCCAGGGCCTGCTGCGCACCGTTGCACACCACCACGTCTTCGTCTTGGCAATTGACCCCGCGGGAAAACGCGATGTGCCGGGCAATCGCATTGCGCAGCGCCGGCAATCCTTCGGGCAGGCTGTAAAAGCCCTTGGCCCCGGCCATCTGCCGCAAGGCGTGAGAGGTGCAGCGCCGCCAATCGTCCTGAGGGAATTGGCCCTTGCTGGTGGCGCCACCGATAAAGTCGTAGCGCAGCGAACCTTCCAGTGTCGGGTGGCGCAGGAACACCGGCAAGTTTCGCCAGGACTCGATGACTTCGGCACTGGCCAGTTCCGAATGGCTCTGCTTGCGCTGGATTTTCGCCGGCCGCGCATTGACGTACGTGCCTTTGCCGGTCACCCCGGTGAGGAAGTTTTCGTAGGTCAGTTGCGAGTACGTGTCGGAAATGGTCTTGCGTGAAATCCCCAGCTGTTCCGCCAGCAAACGACTGGGCGGTAGTTGCGTGCCCGCTGCCAGGCGGCCGGTTTCGATGGCACTGCGCAGTTGTTGGTACAACTGGCCTGCCAGGTCTTTGCGGCCGTTGATCACAACATGAAGTTCCATACCGGCGGGGCTCCTGGGGCGGTGACGCGACTGTGGGTCGCGCCAGATTACCCCCATTGCGCCGTCGCATAGAAGTTGCGCAGGCGAAAAGCGCCGGATTGGTCTGCTGGCGGGTGGTCCATGGGTTTTTCGTTGAATTGGATCTGTAATGCCGATCTATCAGCGCCTAACGTGGAAACACCCATCTGCGCTCTGAGGTCCTTCCATGAATCCGCGTCTGGACTACTACAGCGCGTCGCCCAAAGCGATGAAAGCCATGATCGCCATGGAAGCGTTGACCGGCAACCTGAGCATCGAACCGGCCTTGCTGCACCTGATCAAAATCCGCGCCTCGCAACTCAACGGCTGTGCGTTCTGTACCGACATGCACTCGGTGGATGCCCGGCGTTTGGGGGAGACGGATCGGCGTCTGTATTCGGTCGTGGTCTGGCGCGACAGCAACTTCTTCAACCCTCGGGAACGGGCGGCGTTGGCCTGGACTGAAGCGGTGACGCTGCTCTCTGAAAGCCATGTGCCGGATGATGTTTACACCCAGGCGCGAGAGCAGTTCAGTGAAGGTGAACTGGTTGATTTGACCATTGCCGTGACCACCATCAATAGCTGGAATAGGCTGGCCGTCAGCTTCCGCCAAACCCCCAGTGACTGAAACTTGCGATATCCCTGTGGGAGCGAGCTTGCTCGCGAATGCGCACTGTCAGCCACATCAATACTGAATGACCCACCGCATTCGCGAGCAGGCTCCCACAGTGGATGGGTGTCCCGTGTCAAAGTGGCAGAACGGTCTATGCTTCACGACGCGCCACAGGCGGCGCTCGCTCACTCAATCCAAGGATGAACCACATGACCCAATTGATCAGCCACGTATCGCCGCAATCCCTGACCGACGTGCTGCAAGCCGCCGGTTACCGGGTCAACCAGACCGAACAGAACGGCATCGTGCAACTGCTCAGTGCCAGCCAGGGCATCGGCTACGCCGTGCGTTTCGGCAACCCGGCAACAGAGCAGGGCAGCTACGTCGACTTCACCTTCAGCTGTGCGTTGCGCGTGCAAGGCGAATTGCCGGCCGGGCTGGCGGAACTGTGGAACGCCTCGCGACGGTTTGCCCGGTTATCGGTGCAAGGGGAATTCCTGGTGATGGAAATGGACGTGGTGGTGGCTGCGGGGGTGAGTGCCGAACACCTGAAGGGCAATCTGGAATTGTGGGATCGCTTGCTGCAGGAGTTCATCGTTTACCTGCGTGAATACAGCCAGAACGCCGCGCAATTACAGGCGCAGGCGGATACCGTCGAGGCGGCGGCAGACGAGGTTCCGGCACTGTAACCAGGCAGGGTGAAGGACTCCGACACAATGTGTGCGGGCTTGTTCGCGAAGATGTCATCACATTCCGCGATGATGTTGGCTGAACCACCGCTTTTGCGGGCAAGCCTCCCTCCTACAGGGGGGAGCACATGCTTTAAACCAAACAAAGATCGACAGGGAGTCATCGATGTCATTCATAGAGTCCACGGGACGCCAGGGCACTACCGATTACCGTTCACCGCCGCATACGCCTGGTCCCTGGCTGGCGCTCGCTGCCGGGATCGAGGACGAGGTCGCACAGTACTTCATGGTCAGTGCCCGGTGCGGCTGTTTCATGCAGGCTGCGCGTAGTCTCAATGTCCGGGCGACGCTGCTGCGCAAGCAGCTGGCGCAACTGGAGGAGCGTTTGCAACGTTCACTGTTCAGCTTCCAGGGCAGCGCCCTGACCCTCAGCCGCGACGGTCAGCAGTTGCACGAGCAATTGACTGCTCTGGCGCATGAACGCAAGTTGCCGGTGGTCGAACAGCGTTCGATTCGCCTGGCCGTGGCGGAGTCGTTGCTGCATGACATCCTCGGCCGGGACCTGGTGGCGCTGCTGCGCCGCAACGCCAGCATTCGCCTGGAGATCATCTCGCTGGACAGTGAACTCGCCCTGCAAACCATCAGCGCCGACGTGGTGCTGTGGCTGGCGGCCGGGGATTCGCCGCTGCCCGGCCCGACATTCGCCACCAGTGAACCGCAGCACCTCGCTCAACTGAACTACTTGCCGCACATCGCCAAGCGATATTCCCGGGTCACGTCCCGGCCGGATAGCGTCGATGACCTGGCGGATTTCATGTTGGTGCAATGGCAGCATGAACGTCAGATCGAGAGTTTTCGGCCCTGGAACAATTTGGTGGAACAACGCCTGGCGGGGGTGGTGACGTTGCAGTCCTATGAATTGATGCTCGACATGATCCGCTGCAGCGCCTGCATTGGCCTGCTGCCCGGTTACATGAGCCGCTACGATCGTAGCCTTGTTGCGTTGCCGGGGTTGTTCAGCGAACCGATGCAGCATCAGGTATGGCTGGCGGTGAATACTGACTCCGGCGAAGAGGCTGAAGTGCAGATGCTTGCGCAACTGATCCGCAACACCTTCGCCGAGCGGCGGGAGTGGTTCCAATCCTGAGTTGAACGCAGACCCCCTGCAGGAGCTGCCGAAGGGGATTGGGGATTCAGTTAATCCGGCGGCTCCAGCACCTGTCGATAATTTCTCAACCCCTGCGGTGTCTCGCGGGCCACGGGGCTTGGCGCCCCTCAGTGAGCACGGGTGTACAAGACAAATCCGGCCTCGCTTACTAGATTTATCCTTTCGATATTCGCTTGGAAAACCGGCCTGTTGCGCCCCACGCAACGCTGTGTTGCGCAGCGACCTGATTTTGCCAACGGCAACCTTTACGTAACGTGAGGCGTCGAGCAGCAACACCGCGCGTCTCGGCATGCGCAATGGCCCGGAGCGAGTTGAGCCGCACTGAAATAGCACAAGACGCAAGGGGTAGAGGATGGAGCGCAGGACACTTTATGGCGTAGGGCTGTTGGTCGTGGTGGCCGGTCTGGCCTTTTGTGGCGTGATGATGTGGCGGCCGGCCATCGCACCGCTGACGCAGCCAGCAGTCAGTGATGCGGTCAGTGCCAGCCGAGGCGCACGAGTGGTCGAGCAAGGTGATTGTGCCGTTTGCCATACGCGCCCCGGAGGTGCCTACATGGCCGGCAGCTTGCCGCTGGTGACGCCGTTTGGCACGTTGTACACCACCAATATCACGCCGGATGGCGACACCGGTATCGGTCGCTGGTCTGAAGCCGCCTTCACTCGGGCCATGCGCAAAGGCATTGCGCGGGATGGACACTTTCTCTATCCGGCATTCCCTTACGTGCACTACAGCAAAATGACTGATCGAGACATCAGCGATGCTTATGCGTTTCTCATGAGCGTCGACCCGGTGCGATCCGTTGCGCCGGACAATCACATGA
The DNA here is from genome assembly GCF_056680395.1 of Pseudomonas sp. ASL4. Lineage (NCBI taxonomy): Bacteria > Pseudomonadati > Pseudomonadota > Gammaproteobacteria > Pseudomonadales > Pseudomonadaceae > Pseudomonas > Pseudomonas sp. ASL4. Next base: position 3,953,522 of record NZ_CM155280.1, read on the forward strand.
TGTTCCCGATGAATTTCCGCCCGTTGGTGTCTTTCTGGAACCTGCTGTTCCTGCACGGCGACCCGCCGCAGGACGATCCCGCGCAGTCGGCGACCTGGAACCGCGGACGTTATCTGGTGGAGGGCGCCGGGCATTGTGCCTCGTGCCATTCGCCACTCAACCTGATCGGCGGCGAGAAGGGCAGCGAGCTGTTCAACGGTGGCATCGTCGATGGCTGGCACGCTCCGACACTGAAAGGAATGGCCACAGCCGCGAACCCGTGGACTCAGATGCAGTTGGTCGCGTACCTGCGCGGCGAAGTCGCCAGTGAGCATGGCGGTGCGGCGGGGCCGATGCTCCCCGTGAGCCTGAGTCTGGCGCAAGTACCGATCAGCGACGTCCAGGCTATCGCTGATTACCTCTTGAGTTTGCAGCGCACCGTCGATGGACCGCCGGCGCCGCCTTGCCAGGCACTGAAGCCCGCAGCGCCGCTTGCCAGTGAAGGCGCCGCCATTTTCGCCGGGGCCTGTGCCAGTTGCCACGGTGACGGTGCGCCTATGCGGGCTGTCGATGGCCGCCCCGGCCTGGCAATGACTTCGGCATTGCAGGCGGACGACCCGCGCAACCTGATCAAGACCGTGCTCGAAGGCATCCCGCTGTCCACGGGCACCTCCAGCCATTACATGCCTGCTTTTGCCGACAGCCTGGACGACCAGCAACTCGTTGCCCTCGCGCAGTATCTGCGCACTCAAAGCTGCGCGGGCAGGCCGTGGGCCAATCTGGACAAAACCGTCACAACTATTCGCAGCGAAGGCGAGCCGAAATGATTACCTTGAACGTCAACGGCCAGGATCATCGCTTGGACATCGATCCAGACATGCCGCTGCTTTACGCGCTGCGCAATCACCTGGAACTCAACGGCGCCAAATATGGCTGCGGCCTGGGGCAGTGTGGGGCTTGTACGGTGATGCTCGGCGACAAACCGGTGTTTTCGTGTCTGGTGCCGGCGGTGGTCGCGTCGGGGAAACCGGTGCGTACGGTCGAAAGCCTCGGCAGTGCCGACCAGCCCGGCCCGTTGCAGAAAGCCTTTATCGAGCAGCAAGCGGCGCAGTGCGGTTACTGCATCGCCGGGATGATTGTGCGTGCCCAGGCCTTGCTGGAGGTGAATCCGACGCCGGATGAGCAACAGATTCGCGAACACATGGCGCCGAACCTGTGCCGTTGTGGCACTCATGTGCGGATCCTCGCGGCAATCAAATCCGTGGTCGCCAGCGGAGTGAAGCTATGAAAATCATCGTGGATGGCATGGATCAGAGTCGACGTTCATTCCTCATCAACGGCGCACTGGTGGTGGGTTTCGCCTTGGTGCCGGGGGCTCGCCATGCTTTTGCCGACACCGAGGTCGACACCCTCGGGACCACAGTGCTGGCGCCGGATCTGCCGGGCAGCTTGAAGACCAATCCTTATCTGGATGCCTGGATTCGCATCGATGCGCGCGATGGCATTACCGTCTACACCGGCAAGGTCGAGCTGGGCACCGGGGTCAAAACGGCGCTGTTGCAAATTGCGGCCGAACGGCTGGATGTCGCGCCTGGCTCGATTCGTTTTCTGACCGCGGACACGGCGCTGACGCCTAACGAGGGCTACACCGCCGGGAGTCACTCGATCTTCGACAGTGGTACGGCATTGTTCAATGCCGCTGCTCAGGTGCGTCAGCTGCTACTGGAGTCGGCAGCGCGACAATGGAAGCAGGAGGTCGGTGATCTTCGCACCAGCGATGCGTTGATCCATGGCACCGGCGGACTGTCGATGAGCTACGTGCAAGCGGTGGCGGGGGTGCAATTGCACCGTTACGCGATTGCCGATTCGCCGCTCAAGAGCGCCGATACGTTCACTCAGATCGGCCATTCGCTGCCGCGGATCGATATCCCGGGCAAGGTCAGCGGTGGTGCCAGTTATGTGCAGGACATGCGTCTGCCCGGCATGGTGCACGCCCGAGTGATTCGTCCGCCGAGACGCGGCGCCCAGTTACTGGAACTTGATCAGGGCGCCATTGAGCAGATGCCGGGGGTTATCAAACTGGTGCGTAATGGCAGCTACCTGGCGGTGGTCGCACAAGATGAGTGGCAGGCGATCAAAGCCATGCGTTCCGGTTACGCCAGTGCGCGCTGGACCGAGGGCAATCCGTTGCCGGACTCACAACACATCCATGAACTGTTGACCCAACTGCCGGCACGACGTTATCCGGTGAGCAACAAAGGCGCCGTCAGTCAGTCGGCCGGGCATCAATACAAGGCGCGGGTGACCAAGCAATACCTGATGCACGGCTCCATTGGCCCCTCCTGTTCGCTGGCCTTGTTCGAGGCTGGCGGGTTGACGGTCTGGACCCACACCCAAGGCGTTTACCCGTTGCGCGCCGGCATCGCCGAACTGCTCGGCCTGCCGCTTGAAAAGGTCCGTTGTATTCATGTCGAAGGAGCGGGCTGCTACGGGCATAACGGTGCTGACGATGCCGCCGCTGATGCCGCGTTGATCGCGATGGCCATGCCGGGTAAACCGGTGCGGGTGCAATGGATGCGCGAGCAGGAAAATCTCTGGGAACCCTACAGTTCTGCGATGCTGACCGAACTCGACGCCGGGCTGGACGCCCAGGGGAAATTGCAGAACTGGACGTACGAACTCTGGACCACCCCCCACAACGAACGCATCGTCAATGCCGGGCGTTTGTTGCCGGCATGGCTGTTGGCAAAACCCTTCGCACCGGCGCCCTCGGTGCCTATTGCTCAACCTGAAGGGGATGGCGATCGCAACGCAGTGCCGCTTTACGACATCCCTAACAGCCAGATCAACATGAACTTCCTGCTGAAAATGCCTTTCCGGACCTCGGCAATGCGCTCCCTGGGCGCGCACATCAATGTGTTCGCGATCGAAGCCGCCGTTGATGAACTGGCCGCACGCTCGCAACAGGATCCGTTGCAATTTCGCTTGCAGCATTTGACTGATCCTCGGGCCCAGGCGGTGATCTTGCGGGTCGCAAAGGAATTCGGCTGGCCGCACAAGGCTCCAGGACCGGGGAGCGGCATCGGCTTCGCGTTCGCCCGGTACAAGAACATCATGGGCTACTGCGCGATAGCCGTGCAGTTGCATGTGCAGCGACAGACCGGTGAAGTGGTGATCGATCGGGTGGTGACCGCAGTGGATGTCGGGCAAATCGTCAGCCCGGACGGCCTGCGTAATCAGGTGGAAGGCGGGATCATCCAGTCGGCCAGTTGGACGCTGTACGAGCAGGTCGAATACGACCCGCAAGGTGTGCGCAGTTATGACTGGAGTGGTTACCCGATCATCCGTTTCCCGGCGCTGCCTCGGCAGGTCGAAGTGCACCTGCTTGACCAACCGGGTGAGGCATTCCTCGGCGCCGCAGAAATTGTCCAGGGCCCGATGGCTGCGGCGTTGGGCAATGCCATGGCGAACGCCACGGGCCAGCGGCTGCTGCACCTGCCACTGGCGCGCAAGGGCTGGCATGAGGTATTGCGCGCCGACAGTTCGCGTGTGTAACCAATGTGGGAGCTGGCTTGCTTGCGATGGCGGAGTGTCAGCCGACATTGATGTGGGATGTGAAACCGCTTTCGCGAGCAAGCCCGCTCCCACAGTAGATTGGCGCCGTCCGCAAATTCCGCGTACACCGCAGATCCCCGGTAGGAGCAAAGCTTGCTCGCGAAGACGTCAGCACAAACAACATCAAATCAAGCAGTCAAACCCGCGCCCGAATCCGCCGCCCCAACACATCCATCACATCACAGCCATCACGCAGCAGCATCGCCGCCGCATTCGCCAGTTGCTGCACATCAGCGCCTTTGGCCTGAGTAATGTCGAGACTGGCCAAACTCTCCATCATCTGCGTCACCGCCAGGAAACGACTGGCCGCGCTACCGTGCAACTCATCCAACGGCGCCTGTGTGGCGACCATCAACACTGGAATATCGACATCGTTGTTGGTCATCGGCATATGCGTATTCATGCCTCACCTCCCGCTTGCGCCGCATGCAAACCGTCGATGGAGGCTTGCACCAGTGAGCGCGCGGTGTCGAGCATGTGCTTGCTGGCCCAGCGTAATGACGCGATGTGTTCCGGGCGGGTGGCGGTGGGGGCTTGATGGGCGAGGGCTTCGGCGCAGCTGAGGTAGACGCAAGCGTGTTTCAGGGCGTCGAGGAGTGGAATGTCGGGTTGAACGGCGAAGAGGTGGTGGTCAACGTGATCGCAGGGGGCGAAGGGGGTGGATTTTGTGGTTGCGTTGGTCATTGGTTTAACTCTTGAGAAAGTAGGGGTTACCACTTGCTCGCCGTCAAACGAATGGGTGGCAACTGTGCGCAGGTTGACGGACCGGTCTCAAGCACCCGGCGCACCCGAAGGTGCCCCACGCACAGTCACCATATGACTTTGCTGCGGACGAAGTTGTACGCGTGCAAAGTTAAGGAAACCATACGTCTTGAGATTTGAAGCCAGGCCGTCAAACCCGATCACGAATGAGTCGTGACAGGCGCGAGGATAGGGAGTGAGGACAGGGCAGTCAACCGGCGCAAGGCCTGAAATGGCTGCTTTGCCCGTAGGTGGTTTCCGATGCCGAAAAGAACACCTGTCCCCTGTGGGAGCTTGCTCGCGATAGCGGTGGGTCAGCCGACATCAATTTTGAATGTGACACCGCTTTCGCGAGCAAGCCCGCTCCCACAATTGATTGGTGGGTAACCGGTCAAAACGCATACGGAATGCTGACCTTCGCCCAGAGCATGTCGCCCTCCGGACGGTTCTCGACATCAAACTCCCTGGCCCAGCGAATCTCGGCGCTGGCGTACTTGAGGAAGGTCAGGTGCAGCGCCGGGCCGATGGCGAACACCTGGCCGCGCACGCCGTCGTTCACGTCTTCGCCGTTGAACTGCACGGTGCGGCCGAACTGTTTATCGTCGGTGGTTTGCTTCAAGTAGTAGCCGTTGACCCCGAGCATCAGGTCGTCGGTGATCTTGTAGCTGGCGGAATAGTCGAAGTGGAAAATCTGCCCCGATTTGTAATCGGTGTCCTTGTTCTTCTCGTTGAAGCTGTACGTCGTCTTCATCGATACCTCGGTGTTGTCCGTCGGCAGCCAGGTGAAGGAAAACAGCGGCTTGTAGGTGTAGAAATTGTTGCTGGTATTGGCCAGGCGATCAGAGCTGTATTCGCCGGTCGGTACGGTGACTTCCACGGCGGCACCGAGGGTCAGGTTTTTACCCATGTCCCAGAGAATGATCGGCGCAACGGTGGTGTCGCCCATGCCTTCACGGGTGTCATGCAAGCCGAACACCGAGACTTCCTGCTTGAGCCAGGGTTGCGCGATGTAACCGGCTAACCGTCCACCGAACACGTGCAGCGGGCTCAGGTAGTCCAGGCGCGGGATCACGGCGGTGGATTCGATATCGACATCCGGCACCTTGCCGCCGAGGGAACTGATATGGAATTTGGTGGATTTGTAATGGTTGTAGTAGACGTTGAACGCCACCATGTTGTCCGGAAGGCTGTTCACATCCAGCGGCAGCATGAAAAAACCGTCGGTGCCAGGGCCGATATTGTCCACGCCGGCCTCGGTGGCCAAGGCCTGCAAGTGAGTGGCAAACACGCCGGCCAGGCTGACGGCCAGTCGCAAGCAGAATGTCGTGCGGGTCGGGTTCATGGGTGTACTCATTATTATTGTTAGGGAGGCACCGCCGGCCGCGCGGGCCGTTGCATAGAAATAAGCGGTTCGGGCCTTGGCGGGCAGGGTATTGGCGGCCACATAGGGGGACTTCTGCGGACAGTCGTTAAACCCTGTGCTAACTTTCCTCGAGATAACCGGTAACAAAAAATAAGAATTCAGCTTGATCCGGGATGTCTTGCCCCATGCCAATGAAAGTCGTCGACCCTACCTACGAACTGGCGCTGGTTTCGCCATTCCTGTTGCAAACCCTGGCCGAAGTCGCCGAGCTCAAAGGGGTCAATCCCGAGAGCCTTTGCCGGGGACTGGGCTTCACCCTTGAAGATCTCCAGGACCCGGCGCAGCGTATTTCCTACCGCCAGGCCGTGGCGATGATCCAGCGCGCGCTCAAGGTCTTGCCCAATCGCGGGCTCGGTTTGTGGGTTGGCGCGCAGAACGTGCTTGGCACCCTGGGGCTGCTCGGGCATGTGTTGTCATTGTGCAAGACCCTGCGCGATGCGTTTGAGCTGGGCATCCGCCATCAACACACCTCCGGCGGCATCGTGGTGTCGAGCGTGGAGGAGGCGGGCGATCGGGTGTTTGTCGATATCGAATGCCGCTTGCCGTTTACCGAGGTGCAGTTGTTTGCGGTGGAGGAGTTTTTCGCCAGCCTGCTGGTGTACGGACGGGCGTTGGTCGGGGCCGATTTCAAGCCGATGGCGGTGGAGTTCGTCCATGCCGCGCCGGATTACGTCGCCGAATATGAGCGTTTACTCGGGCCGGACGTGCGTTTTGGTTGCCTGCAAAACCGCATGGTGATCGCCGCTCACTGGCTGGACGTGCGACTGCCCAACCATCACTCGCTGGCGTTGCGTCAGGCCGTCAAGTTGCTGGAGCTGGAAGCGGCGCAGGTTCACCAGAAAATTGATCTGATTCAAGCCGTGGAGCGGGCGATTGCCCGGGACCTGACCCAAGGCAGCCACATCGAAAAGATTGCCGGCGACCTGAACATGAGCAGCCGCACCTTGCGCCGACGCCTGACCGAACATGCCCTGACCTTCGAAACCTTGCTGGAACAAGTGCGCCAGGCGCGGACCCTGAGCCTGTTGGCTAACCCCGAGATGTCGATCGAGCGGATCACCGAGGAGGTCGGCTACAGCGATGTGCGCAGCTTTCGCCGGGCGTTCAAGCGCTGGACCGGGATGAGCCCGACGGCGTTTCGGGTCAGTTCATAAATTTAGCGCCGCCAATCCCTGTAGGAGCGAGCTCTGTGGCGAGGGGGCTTGCCCCCGTTGGAGTGCGAAGCGCTCCCCTGCATTCTTTCCGTCATACCGAGTCCGCAGGTTTTACGACTGCTGCGCAGCCGAACGGGGGCAAGCCCCCTCGCCACAGTGTTTCTTACCACGGGGCTGTGTTCAGCCCTCGGGTATTGCCAGTTTCCTTGCCCTTCATGCCCCCGCAACGGTTAAACTTCGCGCTTCTTTCTAAAGGAGTTCATATGAGTTACTACCAGCCGGGCATTCTCGCCACCCCTGTTCCGCCTCAAGCCCGTCATATGTTCTTCGCCCTCGAATCCGTCGCCGCACTGCCGGCCGCGCTCGACAACTTGATGCAACTGGTGGACGGCAAGTCGGCGGTGGTCGGTTTCGGTGAATCCCTGGTCAAGGCCCTGCACGGTCAGGTCGAAGGCCTGCGAGCGTTCCCGGCCATGACCGGCGTCGGCGTCGACAACCCGTCGACCCAACACGCCCTCTGGTGCTGGTTGCACGGTGTTGACCGTGGCGAGTTGCTCAATCGCAGCACCGCCATCGAAGCCGCGCTGGCCCCGGCGTTTCGCCTGGTGCAGATGAACGAAACCTTCCGCCACCTCACCGGCCATGACCTGACCGGTTACGAAGACGGCACTGAAAACCCTCACGATGAAGCCGCCGTAGCCGCCGCACTGGTCGGCGACGGCGCTGACGGCATGGTGGGGGGAAGCTTCGCCGCGATTCAGCAGTGGCAGCATGACTTGAAGGGCTTCAACGCCATGCCGTCCCATGAAAAGGACAACATCATGGGCCGGCGCCTGAGCGACAACGAAGAACTCGATGACGCGCCAATCTCTGCTCACGTCAAACGCACCGCCCAGGAAAGCTTCGCCCCCGAAGCCTTCGTGGTGCGCCGCTCGATGCCGTGGATCGAAGGCCATCGCGCCGGTTTGATGTTCCTTGCGTTCGGCTTCTCCCTCGACGCCTTCGAAGCGCAACTGCGGCGCATGAGCGGTCTGGAAGACGGCATCACGGATGGTTTGTATCGCATGAGTCGTCCGATCACCGGCGGCTACTACTGGTGCCCGCCGCTCAAGGACGGTCATCTGGACCTGCGCGCTTTGCGCATTGGCTAAACACATCAAGGAGTGAGTATGAACGTGGTGCGCTGGGGCATGATTGGTTGTGGGGATGTCACCGAACGCAAGAGCGGGCCGGCGTTCTACAAAGCGCCCGGTTCGGCGCTGGTGGCGGTGATGGGGCGACGGCTGGAGGTCGTGAGCGATTACGCCACACGCCACGGTATCGCCCGGGTCTACACCGATGCCGAGTCGCTGATCAACGATCCCGAGGTGGACGCGGTGTACATCGCCACTCCCCCCGACAGTCACCACGTTTATGCCCTGATGGTTGCTGCCGCCGGCAAACATTGCTGCGTCGAAAAACCGATGTCGCTGAATGCCAGGCAAAGTCGAGAAATGCAGCAGGTGTTCAGCGCTGCCAGTTTGCACTTGTTCGTTTCCTACTACCGACGTTCGTTGCCGCGCTTTCAGCAAGTGCGGCAATGGCTGGAAGAAGGGCGGGTCGGCGAGGTTCGGCACCTGACCTGGACGCTGACCAAGGCTGCTTCACCGGCGGATTTGGGTGGCTCGGATAACTGGCGCACTGATCCTGTGATTGCCGGTGGTGGTTATTTTGCCGACCTGGCCAGCCATGGTTTCGACCTGTTTCAGTACTTGCTCGGCGATATCAATGAAGTCGCCGGTTTTACTGCGCGGCAAGCCGGGTTGTATGCGGCTGAAGATGCCGTTACCGCCAGTTGGCGCTTTGTTTCGGGTGCCACGGGCATGGGTTGCTGGAACTTTGTGGCGGATCGGCGTGAGGATCGGGTCGAGGTGATTGGCAGTAAGGGCCGGATCAGCTTTTCGGTGTTTGATGAGCATCCTGTGGTGCTCGAAGCCGACGAAACCCTCAGCCTGAACATCGATCATCCTGAACACATCCAGTGGCATCACGTGCTGGGGATGAATGCGCATATCCGTGGTGAAGCGCAGCATCCGGCGGTGGCCGGCGAAGCGTTGAAGACGGATTGGGTGATGGACCAGATCCTCAAGCGCGGCTGAATATTTTCGCAGCTTCGCTTTTTTGTGGCTAGTGACCTCCTGTGGCGAGGGGGCTTGCCCCCGTTCGGCTGCGCAGCAGTCGCAAAACCTGCAAACTTGGTATGACTGAAAGAATGCACGGGAGCGCTTCGCACTCCAACGGGGGCAAGCCCCCTCGCCACAATGGTTTGTGCTCGTCTGACAGACCGCTCTAACCTTATACCCAAACAATATTTCTCAACCCCCGCATCACCTCTCTAAGATCACGTCATAACTCGTTATAACAAGTGATCTCAGATGACCGATAACGTTCTCTCCCTAAGCAGCGTTCCACTGCACACTCAACTGCGCGACGTACTCCGCGCCCGCATCCTCGACGGCGAATATCCGCAAGACAGCCAGATGCCGTCCGAAAGCGAGCTCGGTGCGTTGTTCAAAGTCAGCCGCATCACCGTGCGCCAGGCCCTCGGCGATCTGCAAAAAGAAGGGCTGATCTTCAAGATTCACGGCAAAGGCACCTTCGTTGCCAAGCCCAAGACGTTCCAGAACGTCAGCACCCTGCAAGGCCTGGCCGAGTCCATGACCGGTCGCGGCTACGAGGTGATCAACCGCCTGCGCAGCTTCAAATTCATCGCCGCCGACAAACTGGTCGCCGAACGCTTGCAGGTCGCCGAAGGTGAAACCGTGGCGCAGATCAAACGCGTACGGCTGATCAACCGTGAACCGATCTCGCTGGAAATCACCTACCTGCCAAAAGCCATCGGCGAGCGGTTGGAGAAGGCTGACCTGGTCACCCGCGACATCTTCCTGATCCTCGAAAACGACTGCGGACTGGCCCTCGGACATGCCGATTTGGCCATCGACGCTGTGCTGGCCGATAGCGACCTGACCCAGGCTCTGAACGTCGAACCCGGCTCGCCGATCATGCGCATCGAGCGCCTGACCCACGACGCCAGCGGCCAGCCCGTGGACTTCGAACACCTTTACTACCGCGGCGATGCCTTCCAGTACCGCTTGCGGATCGACCGGCAAAAAGGGGATCAGGCATGACTCGCAACTCCATGACTAGAGCCACTTTGGAACAGGAATACGACATCGTCGTGATCGGCGGCGGTACCGCAGGTCCCATGGCGGCGATCAAGGCCAAGGAACGCAATCGCGATCTGCGGGTGTTGCTGATCGACAAGGCCAACGTCAAACGCAGTGGCGCGATCAGCATGGGCATGGACGGGTTGAACAACGCGATCATTCCCGGCCACTCGACGCCGGAGCAGTACACCAAGGAAATCACCATCGCCAATGACGGCATCGTCAATCAGGCAGCGGTGTACGCCTACGCGACCCACAGCTTTGAAACCATCGAGCAACTGGACCGCTGGGGCGTGAAGTTCGAGAAGGACGAAACCGGCGACTACGCGGTGAAAAAGGTCCACCACATGGGCGCCTACGTGCTGCCGATGCCGGAAGGGCACGACATCAAAAAAGTCCTGTATCGCCAGTTGAAACGGGCGCGGGTCAGTATCACCAATCGGCTGGTCTGCACCCGGTTGCTGACGGATGAAGAGGGCGCAGTCAACGGCGTGATGGGCTTCGATTGCCGCACCGCCGACTTCCATGTGATCAAGGCCAAAGCCGTGATCCTGTGCTGCGGCGCGGCCGGGCGTCTGGGTTTGCCGTCCTCGGGTTACCTGATGGGCACCTACGAAAACCCGACCAACGCCGGTGACGGTTACGCGATGGCGTATCACGCCGGCGCGGAGCTGGCGAACCTCGAATGCTTCCAGATCAACCCGTTGATCAAGGATTACAACGGCCCGGCCTGCGCCTACGTCACCGGCCCATTGGGTGGCTACACCGCCAACAACAAGGGCGAGCGCTTTATCGAGTGCGACTACTGGAGCGGCCAGATGATGTGGGAGTTCCACCAGGAACTCGAAAGCGGCAACGGCCCGGTGTTCCTCAAGCTCGATCACCTGGCCGAGGAAACCATCCAGAACATCGAAGAGATCTTGCACAGCAACGAGCGCCCGAGTCGCGGCCAGTTCCACGCCAATCGTGGCACTGACTACCGAACGCAAATGGTCGAGATGCACATCTCGGAGATCGGCTTTTGCAGCGGGCATTCGGCGTCTGGCGTGTGGGTCAACGAGCGGGCGGAGACGTCGGTGAAGGGTTTGTATTCGGCGGGTGACATGGCGGCGGTGCCGCACAACTACATGCTCGGCGCGTTCACGTATGGCTGGTTCGCCGGCACCAACGCGGCGGATTTCGTGGCCGGGCGCGAGTTTTCAGCCGTCGATGCCCAGCAGATAGAGACGGAAAAACAACGGGTCTACGCACCACTGGATCGCGAACATGGTCTGCCGCCGGCGCAAGTCGAATACAAGCTGCGGCGTTTTGTGAATGACTACCTGCAACCGCCGAAAGTGACGAAGAAGATGCAAATCGGCCTGCAACGCTTCAGCGATATCCAGCGCGACCTCGATCAGATCAAGGCCCACAACGCCCACGAACTGATGCGCGCGATGGAAGTCAGCATGATCCGCGACTGCGCCGAGATGGCCGCCCGGGCCTCGTTGTTTCGCGCCGAAAGTCGCTGGGGGCTTTACCACTACCGGGTTGACCACCCGCAACGTAACGACAGCGACTGGTTTTGCCATTGCCACCTGAAGAAGGGCGACGACGGCCAGATGACCAGTTTCAAGAAAGCCGTCGAGCCTTACATCATCCCGCTCGATGCCGAAGAAATGCAGGCCTACGACCGGCTGCGGGTCGGCGCGTTTGCGGCCTGACGCCTAAACCAAGAGAGCACCAAGAGAGTCCGAACCATGGCCTATCAACCCCAGGAAATCTTCTTCCGCTCCAACGCGCCAGTCACGGTCGATGAAGACCTGTGCATCGCCCACAAAGGCTGCACCGTGTGCGTCGACGTCTGCCCGATGGACCTGCTGGCGATCAACCCGGCCACGCAAAAGGCCTACATGGCCTTTGACGAATGCTGGTACTGCATGCCCTGTGAAAAGGACTGCCCGACCGGGGCGGTGAAAGTAGAGATCCCGTACCTGTTGCGCTGAAACACAGTTCCAATGTGGGAGCGGGCTTGCTCGCGAAGGCGTCGGTATATCCAGCATTGATGTCGACTGACCCGCCGCTTTCGCGAGCAAGCCCGCTCCCACATTGGATCGAATGTCGAACACAAATACCGCGCTCACCAACGATCAACTGTGGGAGCGAGCGTGCTCGCGAAGAGGCCAGCCCAAACGCCCAAGAAGCCATCCGGCAACCACCGGACGCCAGATTCCAAACACCCCTCGTTTCCCACCACGCCCTGATCGTGGCGGAGACGAATATCCAATAAATGATTCGAGGGGATTCACCCATGTCTTTGCAAACATTGCTGCGTGCAGCATTAGCCGGTCTGGTACTGGCCTCATTCACCTTCTCCGCGCAAGCGGAAACCATCCGCATTGCCATCGGCACCCAGGACACCACGATCAATTGCGCCGCTGGCGGTCTGTTGATCCGCGAGCTTGGCCTGCTGGATAAATACCTGCCCCACGATGGCCAATACAAAGACGCCAACTATGAAGTGGAGTGGAAGAACTTCACCAGCGGCGCGCCTCTGACTAACGAGATGGTCGCCGGCAAGCTCGACTTCGGCGCCATGGCCGATTTCCCCGGCGCGTTCAATGGCGTGGCGTTCGAAACCGCCGGCAAGCACAGCCTGTTTATCAGCGTGCTCTCGGGCAGCATCAAGGGCAGCGGCAACGGCATCGTGGTGCCGAGCGCGTCGGGCGTGCAGTCGCTGGCGGAGTTGAAGGGCAAGACCATTTCCGTGCCGTTCGCTTCCACCGCCCACGGCATGTTGCTGCGTGCCGTGGCAGCCCAGGGTTGGGACCCGCTCAAGGACGTGAACATCATCGCCCAGCCGCCGGAAGTTGCCGGTTCGGCGTTGCAGGCCGGGAAAATCGACGCCCACGCCGACTTCGTTCCGTTCGCTGAACTGTTCCCGAGTCGTGGTTTTGCTCGCAAGATTTATGACGGCGCCCAGGCCAACGCGCCGACGTTCCATGGCGCTTTGGTTGATCAGGCCTACGCCAAAAAGTATCCGGAAATCGTCGTCGCTTACCTGCGGGCGAGCATTGAGGCGAATCAACTGCTGGCCGCAGAACCGGAGAAGTACAGCGAGCTGATCGCCAAAGTCACCGGAGTCGATGCCGAGGTGAATTACCTGTTCCACGGTCCACTGGGCGTGCAGACCCGCGACCTGAGCTGGAAGCCGGAATACCGTCAGGCGGTGGGTACGGCTATCGATACCCTCAAGCTGCTGAAAAAGGCTGATCGCGGGCTCGATCTCAATACGTTTATTGACGATCAATACATTCGCGCCGCGTTCAAGGCTTCGAACCTCGATTACACCGCGCAATTGGCCAACTACGCGCAGGCGCCGCTCAAAGCAGTGGATGCGTCGAGCGGCAAAGCCATCAGCGATTTCAGCCATGTGGCGGAGATTTGGGTGCGCGGTGAGCCGAAAGTCCGGCAGTACGCCTCGGCGGAGTCGGCGTTCACCGCGTTGGCTGCCCTGAAGCAGGACGGCAAAAACATCCGCGCCGTGTATGCCCAGGCGAGTGACAGCGGGATCAAGTTGCTGGCAGATCAGGCGTGGTTTGCCAGTGACGCGAAAGGCCGGCTCAGTGCGTTCCTGCTCAAGGGCCAGGCCCAACAATTCGCCACGGCCCAGGGCGGCAAAGTCTTCGACTTCACCGACGCCACCACCCAAGCCGTTGCCGCTCGCTAACCCTTGGAGCACCACAATCCCCCGTGGGAGCGAGCCTGCTCGCGAAGGCGGGCTGACATTCAACATTAATGTTGCCTGGCCCACCGCTTTCGCGAGCAAGCCCGCTCCCACAGGTTTTGGGTTGAGAGGAATTATTGTGTACGAATCCTATCTGCGCTGGCTCCCCCGAGCCGCCTCACTGCTGCTCTGCCTTTTATTCTGGCAACTCGCCGCGAGCGGTCATTGGAACCTTGGCCTGGTCACCTTCGCCAACGTCCCGACCCCACTGGCCGTGATCCACGCCGCCCTCGGCCTCGGTGACTCCGGCAAACTTGCCCAGCACCTGAGCAGCAGCCTCAGCCGGGTCTTCGCCGGTTACCTCGCGGCGCTGATCATCGGCATCGCCCTGGGCCTGGCTATCGGCCGCTCGAAGTGGGCCGAGGACTTGCTGCTGCCGCCTCTGGAAGTATTAAGACCTATCCCGGCTGTCGCCTGGATTCCCCTGGCGATCCTGATGTTTCCCTCGTCAGAACTGTCGATGGTCTTCATCACCTTCACCGGCGCGCTGTTCCCGATCCTGCTCAACACCGTGCACGGCGTCGAAGGGGTTGACCCTCGACTGATCGCGTCAGCGAAAAGCCTCGGGGCCGGGCGTCGGGCGATCTTGCTGGAAGTGATCCTACCTGGCGCCGCGCCCAGCATCATCACCGGCCTGGCCATCGGCATGGGCACTTCGTGGTTCTGCCTGGTGACCGCCGAAATGATCTCCGGCCAGTACGGCATCGGCTATTACACCTGGGAGTCCTACACCATCCAGAACTACGCCGACATCGTCGTCGGCATGTTGCTGATCGGCCTGCTCGGGATGGGCAGCAGCCTGCTGATCAAGCGTCTGGGCGGGCTGTTCACACCTTGGCATCGACCACGAGGAAAAGCCTGATGAGCATCTTTCAACACCCGGAAGGGCGAATCGAGATTCGCGGTTTGTCGATCAGCCTGGGGGAGGGCCGCGCGGCGTTTGAAGCCGTTCAAGGCCTGGATTGCCAAATTGAAGCGGGGCAATTCGTCTGCATTCTCGGGCCGTCGGGTTGTGGAAAATCCACCTTGCTCGGCGCCTTGGCCGGACACCTGCAACCCCGCGCCGGTACGCTGAATGTCGATGGGGCGCCTATCGATGGCCCGTCCCCGCAACGCGGCATGGTGTTCCAGCACCACACGCTGTTCCCTTGGCGCACGGTGCGCGACAACGTCGCTTTCGGCCTGAAAATGCGCGGCATCGGCAAAGCCGAACGCCATAAAGCCGCCGATGAAATCCTTGCGTTAGTGGGGTTGGAAGGCTTTGCCGAACGCTGGCCGGATCAGCTCTCCGGTGGCATGCAGCAACGGGTCGAAATCGCCCGGGTGCTGATCAACCGCCCACGGCTGTTGCTGATGGACGAACCCTTCGGCGCCCTCGACGCCCTGACCCGGCTGAACATGCAGGAACTGTTGCTGGACATCTGGACGCGAATTCGCACCACCGTGGTGTTCGTCACCCATGACATCGACGAGGCGCTGTTCCTCGCTGATCGCCTGCTGGTGATGAGTTCGCGGCCGGGGCGAATCATCGAGGATCTGCGCCTGGACTTCCCCCGTCCACGCACCACCGAATTGGTGACAAGCCACGAATTTTCCCGCTTGAAGCGTCATTGCCTCGAGTTGCTGCGTCACGAGGACGGTCGGCAGTTACCCCGCCTGAATCCCCTCGGACTTCCTCCTGAAAACAAACTGCCGCGGTTTGCCCTATGACCTCTCTCTTCGATGTAACCGATAACGACGACATCCTTGCCCTGCAACCGCGTCTGACCGACGACGACCCCGGCGTGCGCCGCATCGCGCTGATCGAACTGGCTGATCTTGAAGAACCGGACGGTTTGCTCTGGCTGGTCGATCGCCTGGCTGAAGACCCGACCGAAGAAGTCCGCGCCGAAGCCGCACGGCTGCTGGAAGCCTGGGAGGATGAACCGGTGGTTGAAGCGTTGTGCCAGGCGCTGACCGATCCCTCGTTGGCCGTGCAAGCTTCCGCCGCGCAGAGCCTCAGCCTGCTCAAGAGTGAAGCCGCGGGCCGGGTGATTCTGCCGTGGACCGGGCATGCCGAGGTTAACGTGCGCATCGCCGCATTCAGGGCCTTGCGCGAGTTGCGGTTCCCCGATGCCGCCGGCGCTGCGTTGGTCGCTTTAAACGATAAAGATGCAAGCGTGCGCCGTGAAGCCGTCGGCGTGCTCGGCTGGCTCAAGCAACTCGATGCCTTGCCAGCCTTGGCCAGACTGGCCAGCGCCGACCCGGACACTGAAGTCCGCCGCGCCGCCACCGGCGCCCTCGGCCTGGCGTCCGACATTCAAGTACTGCCGGCGCTGCGCCAGGCGTTGCAGGACCACGCCTGGCAAGTACGCGAAGAAGCCGCCACCACGCTGGGCAAGGTCGGCCACACTGACGCCGGTCCGGCGCTGGTGGAAGCCTTGAGCGACGATTATTGGCAAGTCCGCTTGCGCGCCACCCGCAGCCTCGGCCGCTTGCGCTATGCCCCGGCCCTGGACGCGCTGATCGACACCCTCGGTCACCGCATCAGCAACCTGCGCAAGGAAGCGGCGCTGGCGTTGGGCGAGTTGAATGATCGCCAAGCCATCGCCGCATTGCTGGCCGCCCAGGATGATGGCGACCCGGAAGTGCGCAAAGCGGTGCGGATTGCCTTGAGTCAGTTGCAATGAACCCGCTGGCCGTCGGTAACTCCCAGAACAAACAGCAACTGCGGTTGAACTGGCCGGATGGGCGCGAACAGTTGCTGGATCACGCCGAGTTACGCCGTCAATGTCCGTGCTCCCAATGTCGGGCGTTTCGGTTGCAAGGCCTGACGGTAAAAGTCGATTCACGCATCCGCGTGGTCGAGTTGAATCCCCAGGGTTACGGCCTGCAACTGATCTTCAGCGACGGCCACGAACGCGGCATCTACCCGTGGCCCTATCTCTCAGGATTAATCCCAAACCCGTAGGAGCGAGGCTTGCCCGCGAAAGCTGCCCGTCAGACGACATTGATATTGAATGTGATGGCCTCATCGCGAGCAGGCTCGCTCCCACATTGGAATGCGGTCAAATGTGGGAGCGAGCCTGCTCGCGAAAGCGGTGGGTCAGTCACATCAATGCCGAATGTGCCGCCGCCTTCGCGGGCAAGCCTCGCTCCTACAAGGGATCTTCGGTGGGCATATATTGAGTGAACACCCGAGATCAAATGTGGGAGCGGGCTTGCTCGCGAAAGCGGTCTGCCGGTCAACATTGATATTGGATGAGATGGCCTCTTCGCGAGCAAGCCCGCTCCTACAGTGATTAGTGGTGGTCAGAGGGATTTGCTGATGCTCGCCACCACCGTCGCGGTGCACACATCGCCATAACCCCAATTGCTGATGCACTGGCTTTGCGACAGGTCAGTATCGATGTAGCTCAAGCCCAACATCATCCCGGCCAGTTCATGGCTCAGCTTCACTTCCCATTCGTGGTACGCGTCCTCGGCATGGCCGTCAGACGAGTACAAGCGCGGGTCCTTGAAGTCCATTTCGCCGTAGCGCAGTTTCAGGCCCAGCCCATAAGGCAATTCGGTTTCGTAGCCTACGTAGCTGTACAACGTGCTCTGCTTGCTGTCGATGCCCGGCGCATCCGCCGAGTAATAAGCCCCGAGTTTCACCCCGTAGGCACTGAGAATTCCGTACACCTCGCTCTGGTTGAACTGGCTCTCTTTCGGATAAGCATATTTGAGATAGCCAACATCCAGACTCACCGCATCGGTCGCCTGCCACAGCCAACCGGCGTAGTAATCCAGTTCCTGGCGAGTTTTCAGGCCGCCGCCGAAATCCACGTTCGAACTCCACACGCCCACATACAAACCGCTGCTGTGGGCCAGGGTGGTGCCGGCCTGCACGGCAGGGTCGTTCAGGGTTTGCGAGATGCCGCGAGTTCGATAGTCGCTGGCCAGGGTCAGGTCCACTTGCACGGAAAAATCATCATTCAAGGGGATGGCCTGGCTGCTCAAGGGCAATAAGCTCAAGGATCCGAGGGCGAACAAGGTGAAAGCTTTCATGGGTCAGTGCCTTTGTTTTGATTGTTTTGGGCAGAGGGCGGGCAAAGCTGCGCCACACCCCGGCGACTGTCGCGGGGGCGGGCAGCAAAGATTTTTCTTATAAGGTTGGTGCGTAGACTTCGCGACCGGCGAACCAGGTTTGCAGCACTTGGGTGTCGTGCAGGGCTTTGTTGTCGACGCTGAACACATCGCGGTCCAACACGATGAAATCAGCCTGCTTGCCGGCACTCAACGAGCCGATCTGCTTCTCCAACCCAATGGTGCGAGCGGCGTTGAGGGTGTAGGCGTAGAACATCGTTTCCCGGTCGAGACGTTCATCGGCGTTTAGCACGCCCAGCGGGCCGACTCGGGTGATGGCTTGAGCCATGGCATTAAAGGGATTCGGCGAGGACACCGGCCAGTCGCTGGCCCCGGCAATGGTTGCGCCCTGTTTCAGCAGCGAGTGCGCCGGGTATTGATAACGGAAGGCCAGGGCGCTGACGTAGGGCTTGATCATGTCCAGCGTGTAGTCGTCGGCGGTGGCCCACAGCAGTTGCATCGAGGCGATCACGTTCAGCGGTTTGAACCGCGCGAACTCCTTCGGGTTGACCATTTGCAGGTGCGTGATCGAGTGAGTGATGCCGCTCTGACGATCCTTGCGCGCCTGCTCGATGCCGTTCAGGGACTCGCGCACCGCGCGGTCGCCAATCGCGTGGATGTGCACCAGCCAGCCACGCTGGTCGATGGCGCTGACCAGTTCGCCGAAATGCTTCGGATCAATCAGCAACTCACCCTGTTTATGCGAGTTGGTGTAAGGGTCGATCATTGCCGCGCTCTGCGCCGGGTATTCGATCACGCCGTCGGCGAAGATCTTGATCCCCGGCAACGTCAGGTTGGGGATGCCCTGGAATTGCTGGCGGACCTTGTCCAGGGTGTCGAGATCGGCCGGTACGCTTTTTGGATTGGCCACCAGCAGGGCGGCGACGTGAACGCTCATGTTGCCGGTCTCGGACAGCGCTTTATAGGCTGGTAGCACGCCGACGGTTTTTTCCGTGGGTTTGAGCGCGAACACTGGCTCGCCCGGCGCAGCGTTGGCGGCAGGGTCCATCCACGCGGTGATGCCGAGGCTGTTGTTGTAACGCATGGCAGATTGCGCGGCTTTGAGCATGTCGGCGGCGCTCGGCACCGGCATTTTCGAGGCCACACGGTCCCAACCGGCGTCCACCAGGAAGCCATTGGGGCGGCCATCGGCGGTTTTGCCGATCGTGTCTTTCTCGGCATCCGGCAGGGTTTTCAGCAGCGCGGCATCAATGCCCGCGCGCGCCAGCATTACATTGTTGGCCCACGCGGTGTGGTGGTCGCTGCCGGTGAACACCACCGGCACCGTGGCCCATTCGCCGCTGTTGAATTTCTTGTCGAAGGCTTCTGCCTGCGCCCAGTAAGCCGAGCTCATGCCGGCCACGCTTAGTACATCGCCATGCTTGGCCTTGCCGTCGTCACGCCAGCCGCGCAGGCGTTTTTCCAGTTCATCGAGGTCGACCATCTCGTCTTCCATGTTGGCCGAGACCATTTCCAGGCCACCGAAAATCGCGTGGGAATGGCTGTCGATCAGGCCGGGCATCAGGGTCTTACCGCCGAGGTCGACGACTTTTGTGCCGGATTCAATCAAGGCTTTGATCTGCGCATCCGTGCCGACTTTCAGCACCTTGCCGTTTTCCACCGCCAAGGCCTGCACCTGCGGTTGGGCGCGGTCAGCGGTGAAAATCTTGCCGTTGAGCAGCACCAGGTCGGTGGCTGCCATGGCTTCCATCGAGGCAAAACTAACCGCGGCCACCAATAGATTCGGGAGGAATCTTTTCATTGAACATTTCCTTGTTATTGCGTCTGATGGCCAGATTAGTGGCTGCTCAGCCACAGCAGAACGCCTCCCTCACGAAAAACGTTTTTGCCGGAATGGAAAAAGCATGGACAAGTTGGGTGCATTAAAAATGTTCGTGGTCACCGCGCAGCTCGGTAGTTTCAGCCGCGCCGCCGAGCAATTGGGCAAGACTCCGTCGGCCCTGACCAAAGCGGTCAATCACCTCGAAGCCGAACTCGGCGCCCGGCTGTTCGAGCGCAGCACCCGGCGGATTTTGCTGACGGAAGTGGGGCGGCTTTACCTGGAAACTGCGCGTCAGGTTTTGCAGCGGCTGGAGGAGGCCGGCGAGGAAGTCGAGCAAATGCAGCATGGCTTGCGCGGCAGCCTGAAAATCACCGCGCCGCTGGCGTACGGGCAGGCGTTTCTTGATCAAGTGTGTGGCGGTTTTCTCGAGCAATACCCGCAGATCAACCTGCAAGTTGACCTGTGCGATGAGTTCGTCAATCTGCTGGAAAGCGGCTATGACCTGGCCCTGCGCGAAGGTCACGACAACTTGCCGGGGTTGATCGCCCGGGTCGTCGGCAGTAATCGCTTGGCGCTCTGCGGCAGCCCGGCCTATCTGGCGCGCAAGGGCTTGTCGGTCACGCCGCAAACCCTTGATGAGCACGAATGGCTGTTGTATCGCCACCCGTTGCTCAGCCGCGAATTCTGGTGGGCCGAGCGTGACGGCCAGCGCTTGAGCCTGCCGCAACCGCAGTCGCCACGGTTGCGCAGTGACAATTACGACTTGCTGCTGGCCAATGCCCTGGCCGGGCGCGGCTTGCTGCACACGCCGTTGTGGAGCGCCGCGCCGTACATCGCTGACGGGCGGTTGGTGCGGCTGATGGCCGACTACAACATCGACCCGGACAGCTTTGGCTCGCACATCCTGGCGGTGTACCCGAGCCATCGGCGGGCGACGGCCAAAGTGGTGGCGTTTATCGATTACATCGCGCAATTTCTGGCTGAGCTGGCGCCCCCTGTAGGAGCTGCCGAGTGAAACGAGGCTGCGATCTTTTGATGTTGTTTTTAAAGAGCAAGGTCAAAAGATCGCAGCCTCGTTTCTCTCGACAGCGCCTACCGGATTGACGGTTGTTGTCAGGAAAACCCGGAAAGAGTACAAATGTACTCCATGACGACTCTCACTCCCCGCCGTACCGCCATCCTGACTTTTATCCGTGATCGAATCGCGGAGCACGGTCAGTCCCCGAGCCTCGCTGAAATCAGCGAGGCCTTTGGTTTTGCCTCTCGCAGCGTGGCGCGCAAGCATGTGCTGGCGCTGACCGAAGCCGGTTTTATCGAGGTCAACCCGCATCAGGCCCGGGGCATTCGTTTGCTCGGGCAACCGGCGCGGCCCGAACTACTGGAGATCCCGGTGCTCGGTCGGGTGGCGGCGGGGGCGCCGATTGGCGCGGATGCCGAGGTACACAGCCGTTTGCTGTTCGACCCGTCGATCTTCTCCCGGGTACCGGACTACATGCTGCGGGTCCAGGGCGACTCGATGATCGAGGACGGTATTCTCGACGGCGATCTGGTGGGCGTGCATCGCAACCCGGAGGCGCTCAACGGCCAGATCGTGGTGGCGCGGCTCGACGGCGAAGTCACCATCAAACGCTTCGAACGGATCGGCGACACGGTGCGGTTGCTGCCGCGCAACCCAGCCTATAAACCGATCATTGTCGAAGCCGATCAGGACCTGGCTATCGAAGGGGTGTTCTGCGGTCTGGTGAGGCAAGGGTGATGGGCGCCGTCGTTGCGCTGGATACGCTGTTCAATGGCGGCCAGGTCTGGAAGGGCCGACCTGCGCCCCCGGCCGTCAGCCCGCAACCCACCGGGCATGCCGCGCTGGATGCGGCGCTGCCGACCGGGGGCTGGCCGGAAGCGGCGTTGACCGAAATCCTGTTGGCCGGGCAGGGCGTCGGCGAGTTGCAACTGGTGTGGCCAGCGCTGGCGCGGTTGTCGGCGGCGGGCGAGCGCATCGTGCTGATCGCGCCGCCGTATGTGCCGTACCCTCAGGCCTGGCAGAACGCCGGGATCGATCTGCGCCAGTTATCGATCATCCAGGCCAGCGAGCGCGATGCGCTGTGGGCGGCGGAGCAATGCCTGCGTTCCGGCAGTTGCGGCGCGGTGCTCTGTTGGCCACGCAAGGCCGATGACCGGGCGCTGCGGCGTTTGCAGGTGGCGGCGGAAACCGGCTCGACCCTGGCGTTTGCCTATCGCTCGATGGCCGAAGCAGTCAATCCTTCGCCGGCGGCCCTGCGCATTGCCATCGACGCCAAGCCTGCGCAGTTGCGGGTATTGAAGTGTCGGGGCGGACTGGCCCGTACGGCGCCGATTGCCTTTGCCATGGGACATTGAGGTTGCCATGCGCTGGGTCTGCATTCTTTTTCCGCAACTGGCGCTGGACGCGGTCCTGCGTCAACGCCCCGATCCCGATGAGCCGTTGGCGCTGCTGACCGGCCCGGCCCAGCGCCGCGCGTTGCAAGCGGTCAATGGCCCGGCCCGGGCGCTCGGCTTGCGCCCCGGCCAATCCATGGCCGCCGCCCAAGCCTTGAGCAAAGGCTTTGTCACGGCTGAATACGATGCCGCCGAGATAGAACACTGGCAGCAGTTTCTCGCCGCTTGGGCCTATCGCTTCAGTTCCCAGGTCAGCGTGCATTACCCCCGCGCCGTGGTGTTTGAAATCGAATCGAGCCTGGGTCTGTTCGGTGCCTGGCCGCAGTTCGAAGCACGCTTGCGCACCGAACTCACCGAACTGGGCTTTCGCCACCGGATTGTCGCCGCACCCAACCCGGTGGCGGCGCGGGTGCTGGCCAACGTTTATGACGGCTTGGTGGTGCCGGACGATCAAGCCTTGCGCTATCACCTGGGGCAATTACCCGTGGACCGCATCGCCCTGGAGCCGACGGTGTCCACAGCGTTATCACGTATGGGCCTGCGCACCTTGAGCCAAGTGCAAGCGCTGCCTAGGCATACCCTGGCCCGGCGTTTCGAGGCTCAGGTGCTCAAGCATCTGGACGCGTTGCTCGGTTTGCGGCACCTGGCCCTGGCGTTCTACCTGCCGCCGGACCGCTTCGATGTGCGCATTGAGCTCAACTTCGATGTGCAGTCTCATCAGGCGCTGCTGTTTCCATTGCGCCGGCTGACGGGTGATCTGTCGGCGTTCCTCTGTGGCCGAGACAGCGGCGTGCAGCGTTTCGACTTGCACCTGGAACACGCCGGGTTGCCGGACACGCTGATCAAGGTCGGGCTGCTCAGCGCCGAGCGCGATCCGGCGATGCTCTTTGAACTGGCCCGTGGCCGACTGGAACAGGTGCAGGTCGAGGCCCCGGTACGCGGTTTTCGCCTGCGCGCCGAAGACCTGCCGAGCTTCGTGCCCCAACGCCAGGAACTGTTCGACGACCGTCCGCAGCAGTCCTTGCCCTGGGAGCAACTGCGCGAACGCCTGCGGGCACGGCTCGGCGATGAAGCGGTGCAGGGTTTGCGCTTTCAGGCCGATCACCGCCCCGAATGTGCATGGCAGACCACAGTCGACAATCAATTCTGCGGCGGGCTGCCGGGGGTGCAACGGCCGGGCTGGCTGCTGACCGAACCATTGGCGGTGCACGAGGGTTCGGCGCGGATTCTCATGGGACCGGAACGCATCGAGTCCGGCTGGTGGGATGGCGCCGATGTGCGCCGCGATTATTACCTGATCCAGACCCGCGCCGGCCAACAGGGCTGGGCCTACCGAGTGGTGGGCGAGGGCGGCCCGTTGTGGCTGCAAGGCTGGTTTGCATGAGCGTCGAGTATGCCGAACTGCATTGCCTGTCGAACTTCAGTTTCCAGCGTGGGGCGTCCAGTGCTCTGGAGTTGTTTCAACGGGCGAAGCAACAGGGTTATCAGGCGCTGGCGATCACTGATGAATGCACCTTGGCCGGCATCGTCCGCGCCTGGCAAGCGGCCAAGTCTGTGGAACTGCCGCTGATCATCGGCAGCGAAATACGCATCGAAGACGGGCCGAAACTGGTGCTGCTGGTGGAAAACCTCGAGGGCTATCAAACGTTGTGCCGGCTGATCACCCGCGCCCGGCGTCGCACGCAAAAAGGCCAGTACCAAGTGCTGCGCGAGGACTTCAGCGAACCGTTGCCGGGGTTGTTGGCGTTATGGGTACCGGACGCGGTGGATGATTTTCAAAGCGGTCATTGGCTCAAACAGGTCTTCGCCGAACGCCTGTGGTTGGCGGTCCAGTTGCATTGCGGGCAGGACGATACCCGGCGATTAAACGCGTTACTGACGTTGGCGAGGGAACTGCGAATCCCGGCTGTAGCGAGCGGCGATGTGCACATGCACGCCCGTGGCCGGCGGGCATTGCAGGACACCATGACCGCGATCCGCCATCACCTGCCGGTGGCCGCCGCCGGGTTGCGCCTGCACCCCAATGGCGAGCGGCATCTGCGCAGCCTCGATGCACTGCAATCGATCTACCCGCCAGCGTTGCTCGATGAAACGCTGGTCATCGCCCGGCGCTGCACTTTCGACCTCGGCCAGTTGCGTTATCAATACCCTCGGGAGCTGGTGCCGGAAGGTCAAACAGCGACTTCCTGGCTGCGTCATTTGACCGAAGAAGGTATCCAGTGGCGCTGGGAAAAAGCGCCGAAAGCCGAAGTGCTGATTCAGATCGATAAGGAACTGGAGCTGATCGCCGAGTTGGGCTACGAAAGCTATTTTCTGACGGTGCATGACATCGTGCGCTTCGCCCGCGAGCAAAAAATTCTCTGCCAGGGGCGGGGTTCGGCGGCCAACTCGGCGGTGTGTTATGCCTTGGGGATCACGGAAATCGATCCGGATCGCACCACGCTGCTGTTCGAACGCTTTCTCTCCAAGGAGCGCAACGAGCCTCCAGACATCGACGTGGATTTCGAGCACGAACGCCGCGAAGAAGTCTTGCAGTACGTGTTTAAGCGCTATGGTCGCACCCGCGCCGCACTGACGGCGGTGGTCAGCACTTACCATGCGGCCGGCGCGGTGCGCGATGTGGCCAAGGCGTTGGGCCTGCCGCCGGATCAGGTCAATGCGCTGGCCGATTGCTGTGGCCACTGGAGTGACAAGACCCCGCCGGTCGAGCGCCTGCTTGAAGGCGGCTTTGACCCCGAGAGCCCGGTGTTGCATCGGGTCTTGAGCCTGACCGGGCAGTTGATCGGCTTCCCCCGGCACCTGTCCCAACACCCTGGCGGTTTCGTGATTTCCGAGCAGCCGCTGGACAGCCTGGTGCCGGTGGAAAACGCCGCCATGGCCGAGCGCACGATCATCCAGTGGGACAAGGACGACCTAGACGCGGTCGGCTTGCTCAAGGTCGATATCCTTGCGCTGGGCATGCTCAGCGCGATTCGCCGATGTTTCGATCTGCTGCGCCGTCACCGCAACCTTGACCTGAGCCTGGCGACGATTCCGTCCGAAGACGTGCCGACCTACGAAATGATTGGCCGTGCGGACACCATCGGTGTGTTCCAGATCGAGTCCCGGGCGCAGATGTCGATGTTGCCCCGGCTCAAACCGGTGAATTTCTATGACCTGGTGATCGAGGTGGCGATTGTCCGTCCGGGGCCGATTCAGGGCGGCATGGTGCATCCGTACCTGCGCCGTCGAAACAAGGAAGAACCCGAGGTCTATCCCTCCCCGGAACTGGAAACAGTGCTCAAGCGCACCCTTGGCGTGCCGCTGTTCCAAGAGCAGGTGATGCAGATCGCCATCGTCGCCGCCGACTACAGCCCCGGCGAGGCCGATCAGTTGCGCCGTTCCATGGCCGCCTGGAAACGTCACGGCGGGCTGGAACCGCACAAGGAGCGTCTGGCCGCCGGGATGAAGAAAAACGGTTACACAGCAGAATTCGCCGCGCAGATCTTCGAGCAGATCAAAGGCTTCGGCAGCTACGGTTTCCCCGAATCCCACGCCGCCAGTTTCGCCTTGCTGACTTACGCCAGTTGCTGGCTCAAATGCCACGAACCGGCAGCCTTCGCCTGTGCGCTGATCAACAGTTGGCCGATGGGCTTCTACAGCCCGGACCAGATTCTGCAGGACGCCCGCCGGCATCATTTGCAGATTCGCCCGGTGGACGTGCGCGCCAGCGATTGGGATTGCAGCCTGGAACCGATCACCGGGGCGCAACCGGCGATCCGCATGGGCTTGCGGATGATCAAGGGGTTTCGCGAAGACGATGCCCGACGCATCGAGGGCGCACGGTCGAGGGGTGTATTTACCGACATCGCCGATCTGGGCGAACGGGCGCAACTCGATGCCCGCGCCCAGGAACAATTGGCCGATGCCGGCGCCTTGCGCGGTTTGGCCGGTGACCGCCATCGGGCGCGCTGGGAGGTGGCGGGCGTGCAGAAACAACTCGGGTTGTTCGCCGGGTTGCCGCGTCAGGAAGAGCCCGAGGTGTCGCTGCCCAAACCCACCGTGGGCGAAGACCTGCAGGCCGATTACGCGGCGGTTGGCACCACCCTCGGCCCGCATCCGCTGGCGTTATTGCGCGCCGAGTTGAAGGCCCGGCGTTGCCGCAGCTCGAAGGAATTGCTCGACGTCGAGCATGGCCGGCCCGTCAGCGTCGCCGGACTGGTGACCGGCCGCCAACGACCGGGCACCGCCAGCGGCGTGACTTTCGTCACCCTTGAGGACGAGTTTGGCAATGTCAACGTGGTGGTCTGGCGCGACCTGGCCGAACGGCAGCGCCAGGTGTTGGTGGGTTCGCAATTGCTCAAGGTCGATGGCCGTTGGGAGCGGGAAGGTGAGGTGCGGCACCTGATTGCCGGACGGCTGAGCGACCTGAGCCCGTTGCTCGACGGCATCAGCGTGCGCAGCCGGGATTTCCGTTGAACCGGCAATATTCAAGAAATAGTCCGAGCGATGAGTAACCTGTGGCGAGGGAGCTTGCTCCCGTTGGGTCGCGAAGCGGCCCCAAAAAACAAGGGGACTGCTGCGCAGTCCAACGGGAGCAAGCTCCCTCGCCACAGGTCAGCGTAGGGTCAACGATCTGACGCCAAAAATATTTAAATGCTGTTACAGATAGTGGCACTTTGGCATAATGCCCGCCGCCGACGTCCCACACGTCGATTATTATCCCCATCGCTTTTTCGTCGCTGCAACCCGCAGCGGTTGGCCATTGCCGTGCCGGGATCAACAGCACTTCAGAAGGAATGCACAGTGAGAATGATCTCTCGGATGTTGGTATCAGGGGCAGCGATTGCCGTACTGAGCGCGGTCAGCGGGTGTGCGACCGAAAGCTCCCGGGCTTTGCCGGTGGAAAAAGTCGAAAGCGCCAGCCAGGCCTGGACCGGTGTTCGCGTACCGATGGCGGTGGGCAAGTTTGATAACCGCTCGAGTTACATGCGCGGGATCTTCTCCGACGGCGTAGATCGCCTCGGCGGTCAGGCCAAGACCATTCTGATTACTCACTTGCAGCAGACCAACCGCTTCAGCGTGCTGGACCGCGACAACATGGGCGAGATCCAGCAAGAAGCGTCGATCAAGGGCCAGGCTCAGCGCCTCAAGGGTGCTGACTTCGTGGTCACCGGCGACGTCACCGAGTTCGGTCGCAAGGAAACCGGCGACCAGCAGTTGTTCGGCATTCTCGGTCGTGCCAAGACCCAAGTGGCTTACGCCAAGGTCAACCTGAACATCGTCAACATCAGCACCTCGGAAGTCGTCTATTCGACCCAGGGCGCGGGCGAATACGCCTTGTCCAACCGTGAAGTCGTCGGTTTCGGCGGCACGGCGTCCTACGATTCGACACTCAACGGCAAAGTGCTCGACCTGGCCATGCGCGAGGCGATCAATCGCCTGGTCGATGGCATGAACTCCGGTGCGTGGAAACCGGGCAACTGATCAAGGTCGATGACAAGGAGCGCTAATCGCATGAACAAGTATCTGTCGTGGCCATTGATGGCATTGGCTCTGTCCGGCAGCGCGTTGCTGGCCGGTTGCAACAGCGGCCCGAAAACCCTCTACCAGTGGGAAAGCTACCAGCCGCAAGTCTACGAGTACTTCAAGGGTGAAACCCCGAAGGAAGCACAGGCCGAAGCCCTGGAGCGTGATTTGCAGAAAATCGCCTCGACTGGCAAGACAGCGCCACCCGGTTACCACGCCCACCTGGGCCTGTTGTACCTGAGCATGGGCAAGGATGATCAGATGGTTCAGCAGTTCCGAACCGAGAAGACGTTGTTTCCCGAGTCGGGGACCTACATGGATTTTCTGCTCAAGAACGCTAAAACCGGAGACGTCAAATGATCTCGTGCTCATTGAAACTGATGGCTGGTCTGCTGGCACTGGCCGTTCTCGGCGGTTGTGTCAGCCCCAAGACCGTGGACTACTCTGCGTACAAGCAAAGCCGCCCGAAAACCATTCTGGTGCTGCCGCCGCTGAACGATTCCCCGGACGTCAAGGCGTCCTACTGCATGCTGTCCCAAGTGACCTTTCCCTTGGCGGAGGCGGGTTACTACGTGCTGCCGATCGCTCTGGTCGACGAAACATTTCGCCAGAATGGCCTGACCACACCGGCAGATATTCACCAGGCCCCGGCCGACAAGTTGCGCAATATCTTCGGTGCCGACGCGGCGCTCTACATCACCGTGACCGAGTACGGCACTCACTACATGGTGATCAGCAGCGAAACGGCAGTCACCGCCACTGCAAAACTGGTGGACCTGAAAACGGGTACCACCTTGTGGACGGGCGCGGCGCGTGCGTCGAGCGAAGAGGGTGGTAACAACAGTGGTGGCGGGTTGCTTGGCGCGCTGATTACGGCGGCGGTGAAACAGGTCATCAACAGCTCCACCGACGCCGGTTACCCGATTGCCGGCGTCGCCAGCAACCGCTTGTTGTCAGCCGGCCACCCGGCAAGTTTGCTGTATGGACCGCGTTCGCCGAAATACGGCACTGACTGAAACTGTCCCGACCATGATCGTTCCGACGCTGCGCGTTGGAACGATCATTCGCCTACGGGCTAGAAGCTTTTCCTTCCCCGCATCGAGAAGTCCTTTCTCGACATCGCCGTCCCCCTGAAAACTGGCTACCATCCGCTTAAGCATTTGATTGAGGTGTAGTGCTCGCAGCTATATCTGCCCAGCCTGCACTTGTGGCGAGGGAGCTTGCTCCCGCTGGAGTGCGAAGCACTCCCAACGCCAGTCTCCACCGTGGCGTCTGGTTTACGACTGCTTCGCAGCCGAGCGGGAGCAAGCTCCCTCGCCACAAAAGCCTGGCATGCGTGAATCAGTTATACCTCCATGAAACCATTGGCGCCCACCGTGCTCGAAACAAACGGGTGCCACTACAGGACACAAAGTCAGCCGATGCAGTTTCTATCTGATAGCCACGGGTGTGCAGGCTGGAACGGTGAAATGGCCGGACGGATTCGTGCGTTCGACTGGGGCCAGACCGAGCTGGGCAGCATCGATCATTGGCCACGCAGCCTGAGCAGTGCGGTGCAGTTGGTGCTGGCTTCGCCACTGCCGATGGTGATGCTCTGGGGACCGCTCGGCTACATGATCTACAACGACGCCTACTCGATTTTCGCCGGTGGCCGCCATCCTTATCTGCTGGGCACGCCGGTAGAACTCGGCTGGCCGGAAGTGGCCGACTTCAACCGCCATGTGCTGGATACCTGCCTGGCTGGCGGGACGTTGTCCTTTCGCAATAAAGAGTTGGTATTGCTGCGCGACGGCGTGCCTGAAGACGTCTGGATGGACCTCTATTACAGCCCGGTCGCCGATGATGAAGGGCGACCTGCCGGGGTCATGGCGATGGTGGTCGAGACCACCGCCCATGTGATTTCCGAACGCCGCCGCGAGGAAGCCGAGTACGCCTATCGCGCCGACAACGAGCGAGTGCGTCTGGCGCTCAATGCCGGGGCCTTGCTCGGCTCGTTCGTCTGGGACATCGAAACCAACGTGTTGTCCGGCGACGAGCGCTTCGCCTGCACGTTTTCCTATCCCGCTGAGCATAAGCTGGCCGACCTGCCATCGAGCATCGCCGAATCACGCATTCATCCCGACGACCGCAGTTGGGTTCAGGAGCAGGTCGATCAAGCCGTGCAAAGCGGAGCGCCTTACAACGCCGAATATCGAGTGCTGCGCCCGGACGGCAGTTACCTGTGGGTGCTGGCCAGCGGCTGCTGCGAGTTCAATGAGCAGGGCAAACCGTTCCGCTTTCCCGGGGTGTTGATCGACATCCACGAACGCAAGACTGCTGAAGAATCCTTGCTCAAGTTCACCCGCAATCTGGAGCAGCGGGTGGCCGACGAAGTCGGTGCGCGGCTGGCGGCCGAGGAGCAATTGCGCCAATCGCAGAAGCTGGAAGCGATTGGCGGCCTCACCGGCGGCGTTGCCCATGACTTCAATAACCTGCTGCAAGTGATTGCCGGCAACCTGCATTTGCTGGCCCGCCATGAACCGGACAACCTCAACGTACAGCGCCGGGTCAGTGCCTCGATTGCGGCGGTCGAGCGCGGGGCCAAGCTGTCTTCGCAACTGCTCGCGTTCGCCCGGCGCCAGCCATTGTCGCCGGCCGTGTGCGACCCACGGCAGATTTTTGAAGGGCTGGGGGAGTTGTTGCAACGGGCGTTGGGGGAAACCATCCAGATCAATATGCAGGTGGTCGACGACGCCTGGCGCGTCCATGTCGACCGCAACCAACTGGAAAACGCCATCCTCAACCTGGCGATCAATGCCCGCGATGCCATGAACGGCGAGGGCACGATCGATCTGAACGCCGAGAATATCGTCCTGGACTACCGGTTTTGTACGGACAAGGGCATCGTCGCCGGTGACTACCTTCGAGTGACGGTGACCGACGCCGGGTCAGGCATGCCGCCTCAGGTGCTGGCCCAGGCATTCGAGCCATTTTTCACCACCAAGGCTGACGGCCACGGCACCGGCCTGGGGTTGAGCATGGTGTTCGGTTTCGTCAAACAGAGCGGCGGGCATATCGAAATTTACAGCGTGGTTGGCGAGGGCACTCGGGTGCAGCTGTATTTTCCGCGCAGCCTGCGACCGTTGCCCGATGAAACGCCGCTGCACGTGCCACAGCAACGGGGCGGGCATGAAACGATTCTGGTGGTCGAGGACAACGAAGCCGTGCGTATTTCTGCGGTGGAGTTGCTACGCGAAGAAGGCTATCAGGTGCTGACCGCCAGCAACGGCGACACGGCTATGCAGATGTTGTTGGAAGGCGTGGCGGTGGACCTGATCTTCACCGACGTGGTCATGCCCGGCCTGATCAAAAGCTCGGACCTGGCGGCCTGGGCCAAAGTGCAGGACCCGGCGGTGGCGGTGTTGTTTACCTCTGGCCACACAAGGGACATCATCTCGCGCAATCACCAACTGAGCCCTGATACGCATCTGCTCAGCAAACCGTATGGGCCGCAAGCGCTGACCCGGATGGTGCGCACGGTCCTGAATGGTTGACCCCGCTCCCACATGGATCGGTGTTTATTCAGTTGTTTAATTAAGGCGACTTCATGACTTCAAAGCGCACTTCAACCCTTCCCACCAGCATGGTTCGGGTGCGTGGTGCCCGCGAGCACAACCTCAAGAACGTCGATGTCGACATTCCCCGCGATGCCTTGGTGGTGTTCACCGGCGTCTCCGGTTCGGGCAAATCGTCCCTGGCGTTTTCGACCCTGTACGCCGAAGCGCAACGACGCTATTTCGAATCCGTGGCGCCTTATGCCCGACGCCTGATCGATCAAGTCGGGGTGCCGGACGTCGATTCCATCGAAGGCTTGCCGCCGGCCGTGGCCCTGCAACAACAGCGGGGCACGCCGAGCACTCGGTCTTCGGTGGGCAGCGTGACGACGTTGTCGAGCCTGATCCGCATGCTCTATTCCCGCGCTGGCAGTTATCCGCCGGGGCAGCCGATGCTCTACGCCGAGGACTTTTCGCCAAACACGCCCCAAGGCGCCTGCCCCGAGTGCCATGGTCTGGGCCGGGTTTATGAAGTGACCGAAGCGCTGATGGTCCCGGACCCGAGCCTGACCATCCGCCAGCGGGCGATTGCCTCTTGGCCGCTGGCTTGGCAGGGACAGAACCTTCGGGACATTCTGGTAACGATGGGCATCGACGTCGACATTCCCTGGCGCAAACTGCCGAAAAAACAGCGCGACTGGATTCTCTTCACCGAAGAAGCCCCCACCGTGCCGGTGTACGCCGGGCTGACTCCGGAAGAAACCAAAGTCGCCCTCCAGCGCAAAATGGAACCGAGTTACCAAGGCACCTTCACTGGCGCCCGGCGCTACATCCTGCACACCTTCAGCCATTCCCAAAGCGCGTTGATGAAGAAGCGCGTTTCGCAATTCATGCTCGGCAGCCCGTGCCCGTTGTGCGACGGCAAACGGCTCAAGCGTGAAGCGTTGTCGGTGACCTTTGCCGGGTACGACATCGGCGAGCTGTCGCAAATGCCGTTGCTGCAAGTGGCCGAGGTGCTGAAGCCGGTGGCAGCGCAGACTTATCTGGAACAGGCCGATGAGCCGGGCGAAGTGTTGACTCACAGCCAGACCCGCGAGGCCCGTGAGCAGCGAGTCGCCCACGGCGCCAGTGGCCACGCCAACGCCCCGGACGTGCGCCACACGCCAAATCTGTCGGTGGAGAAACGCCTGGCGGCGCAGCGCATTGCTCAGGACTTGCTGGAGCGGGTTAGCACCCTGACCGATCTGGGCCTCGGTTACCTGGCGCTGGAACGCAGCACGCCCACCCTGTCGTCCGGCGAACTGCAACGTTTGCGCCTGGCGACGCAGTTGGGTTCGCAACTGTTCGGCGTGATCTACGTCCTTGATGAGCCGTCCGCCGGCCTGCACCCGGCGGATGGCGAAGCGCTGTTCGAAGCCCTGCAACGCTTGAAAGCAGCGGGCAACACGCTGTTTGTGGTCGAACATGACCTGGAAACCATGCGCCGCGCCGACTGGCTGATCGACGTCGGGCCGGCGGCGGGCGAGCATGGCGGGCGCATCCTCTACAGCGGGCATCCTTCAGGGCTGGAACACGTCAGCGATTCCCAGACCCGCGCTTACCTGTTCGCCGAACAGGTCACGGCACCGCGCGCTGTTCGCAAGGCTAAGGACTGGCTGCGACTGGAAGGCATCACCCGCAATAACCTGAACAACCTCAGTGTCGAGTTCCCCTTGGGTTGCTTCACTTCAGTGACTGGCGTCTCGGGTTCCGGCAAGTCGAGCCTGGTTAGCCAGGCGTTGCTCGAACTGGTGGGCGCGCATCTGGGACGAGGGGCCAGCGAGCCAGAAGAACTGAGTCTCGAGGACGACGCCCCACAAGTCAGCGGTGGTCAGGTCACGGCGGGGCTGGAGTCGATCAAGCGTCTGGTGCAAGTCGACCAGAAACCGATTGGCCGCACGCCGCGCTCGAACCTGGCGACCTACACCGGACTGTTCGACAACGTGCGCAAACTGTTCGCCGCCACGCCTGAGGCGCAGGCTGAGGGCTATGACGCCGGGCAGTTTTCCTTCAACGTCGCCAAGGGTCGTTGCCCGACGTGCGAAGGCGAAGGGTTCGTCAGTGTCGAGTTGCTGTTTATGCCCAGCGTCTATGCACCATGCCCAACCTGCCACGGTGCCCGCTACAACCCGCAGACCCTGGCAATCACCTGGCAAGGGCTGAGTATCGCCCAGGTGTTGCAGCTGACGGTGGATGAGGCGGTGATGGTGTTTGCCGAGCAACCGGGCATTCGCCGTTCGCTGGAAGTGCTGCGGGATATCGGTCTCGGTTATCTGCGACTTGGTCAGCCGGCGACCGAATTGTCCGGCGGCGAAGCCCAGCGGATCAAACTGGCCACCGAGCTGCAACGCAGCCAGCGCGGCGCGACCCTGTACGTGCTCGACGAACCGACTACCGGTTTGCACCCACGGGACGTTGATCGATTGCTGGAACAACTCGATACGCTGGTGAAGGCAGGACACACGGTGATCGTGGTCGAGCATGAAATGCGCGTGGTCGCCCAGAGTGACTGGGTGATCGACATCGGGCCGGGAGCGGGGGATCAGGGCGGCAAGATCGTGGTGGCCGGCACACCGCAGACCGTCGCCAAAAACAAGAAAAGCCGCACGGCGCCGTTTTTGGCCAAGGTCCTCGCCCAATGATCGTTCCCACGCTGAGCGTGGGAACGAGTAGGAGTTGCCGAAGGCTGCGATCTTTTGACTGGCGTCGTAGGAGCAAAGCTTGCTCTCGAAGCAATTTCAAGGACGTCATCGCCGGCAAGCCGTGCTCCTGCGTGGAGCGCATCTGGCGATAGATCCTATTGAACGTTGCCCGCCGCATGGCTTCGAATCTTCAAGGCCCGACTGTTTCAGCCGCGCACGTGCAGTGACGAATGAGGTACCTATGAAAGACGAATCAATGACTCAGCAACAGGATCAGGCGGTCAATCGCAACGATCCGGCGATTGATCCTCAGGTCCCCGGTGAAAATGGTAGCGAAACCGACGAAAAAACCACTGAGCCGGACAGTGCCAATACAGCGGTCGACCAGAAAAATCGCAACACCGACAACGACAACGAGTTCAGCCCCGGCTTCAAGCCCAATCCCGACCGGCCAAAGCCTGGCGATGAAACTGATGCCGATATCGATACTGATGGGGGCTAACGCCACGCATAAAACTGTGGGAGCGGGCTTGCTCGCGAAAGCGGACTGTCAGACAACACAGATGTTGAATGTAAGACCGCTATCGCGAGCAGGCTCGCTCCCACAGGGGGTGTGAAGGTTACTTGCCAGGATGCGCCGCTTGCAGGGCTTTTGCCGCGTCCAGGTGCTTTTCCAGCGCCGGCAGCATTTGCTGGGCAAAGCCTTTGAGTTCGGTGCCGCCCGGGGTTTTATCGTCGGTCACAGTGTCGGCTTCTTTCTTGAACAACGCGATGGTTTCTTCGTGTGCCTTCACTTGATTGTTGGCATAGGCCGCGTCGAACGACTCATCGCGCATGTTGAGGATCTTCTCTTTCGCCTGCTTCACCAGCGTTGTGCTGTCCGGCACCTTGATGTCATGTTTTTTCGCCAGGGCCGCCAGTTCATCGTTGGCCTTGGAGTGGTCGCTGATCATCATGTTGGCGAACGTTTTGACGTCCGCCGATGAGCTTTTTTCCAGGGCCAGTTTGCTGGTTTCGACTTCGGCGATGCCGCCCGCCGCGGCGTTATCGACAAAGCTGTTGGAAGTGGCAGCAAAAGCGGCGCCCATGCTGCTGCTCAAGGCAACGGCCAGGGCGAGGTGGCGTAGGGTGAATCCGTCCATTGGTTATTCTCCACACAGGTGTTCTTGGGCGATCGAGTGATCGTTAAACAGTGGAGGCCGGCGCATGACCAAAGGTTTGATTGCAAATACATCAGGACGACGAACGGGCACCGCTGGTCTGACAGGTGGTCGACAGAACCGGGTAACCGAGGCCATTCTGATGGCTGGTGAACGCAATCGATCGCGTTTGCTACCGATCAACAAA
Source organism: Pseudomonas sp. ASL4 (assembly GCF_056680395.1). NCBI lineage: Bacteria > Pseudomonadati > Pseudomonadota > Gammaproteobacteria > Pseudomonadales > Pseudomonadaceae > Pseudomonas > Pseudomonas sp. ASL4. Next base: position 3,988,777 of record NZ_CM155280.1, read on the forward strand.
CGGAGGTGTTCCATGCCGGTGCCACACGACCTTTATCAGGACCTGAGTTTTTCAAAGGAAGATATCCAGCAAAAACGCACCAAGGATCCGTTACTGGATTCACTGATCAACAAGTATTCGCAAGCGGATGCCGAGGTGGTCAAGGCTGAAACCGCCCAATCAGACGCGCCCAGTGATGACGCACTAAAGAAGCTCAAGGAGCGGCGCTTGCTGGTCAAGGACAAGATCGTCAAACAACTCCAGGCGTCGTCCTGAACCACCGATGGCCGGTGACTGAATAATTGGAACGGCGTCAGACCCCGGCACCTCGAAAGTACAGAGCCTTTCCATTTATGACTCGCTTGAGAGGTGCCTTCATGACACACCCCAAATTTCCCAGCGAAGAGCAGGGCGGGTATGACCCCATACCGACCCATCCTGAACCGCTGAGCCCGCAGCACTATACGGTTGAGCCCGAAGAGCCGGATGGCGATGAACTTCCGGATGATGAGAAGCGCAAGCCCGTAAACCCCAAAATCCCAGACGCATAGATCCCCCTGTGGGAGCGAGCTTGCTCGCGATGACGGCGGCACATCCAACATCAATGTCTTTAGACAGACCGCTATCGCGAGCAAGCCCGCTCCCACAGGGGATGGGGTGTTTATCGAGAGTCTGCGGCCAAACCCAATCTAATGTGGGAGCGGGCTTGCTCGCGAAGGCGTCGGCACATCTAACATGGATGTAGCAGACAGACCACTATCGAGAGCAAGCTCGCTCCCACAGGGGGATTCGGTGTTTAGTGCAGTGCTTTGGCCAACGGCAACCGCGCCATGTGCTGGGCCTTCAACGATCCGAAATACAACCAGTCCCCATACTCGCGCACGGTGGTAATCGGCGAGTAATTGCCGTTGCTGGCATCCTGCAAATTGGCGATCACTTTACCGTCCAGATCCAGGCCCAGCGCAAACGCGCGTTTCTCCACCGGTTTGGGCAGCACGGACAACGCCCGCACAATCATTTTGCGAATAAACGGATGCGGTGCCGTGGCATCCAGCAGTTTGTTGCGCGGGGCATACAGCGCCACCCAGAAACGGTCGTGGCCATTGAACGCCAAGTTGTCCGGCAACCCCGGCAAATTGTCGATGAACAGATCATGCGTCCCGGCTTTCGGCCCGGTCAGCCAATAGCGACTGATGCGATAAGCACCGGTTTCGTTGACCAGCACAAAGGCATCGTCCGGCCCGAGGGTGACGCCGTTGGCGAACTCCAGTTTGTCCAGCAACAGGCTGGTCTTGCCAGTCTGAAAGTCATACCGCAGCAAACGACCATCCCCGCCGTGCTCAATGATCGCCTCGCCATCCTTGCCGTAGCCCCAACGACTCGTCGCGTCACTGAAGTAGGCATAGTGTCCGGACTTGTCGATGGCTACGTCATCGATAAAGCCGAAGGGCACGCCATTGGCGAGGGTGGTCAACGGAGTCAGCCGCCCCTGAGCATCGAGGGACAACAAACCCTTGACCCCGTCGGCGATCACCAACAAACCATTGGGGTGCCGGGCCAGGCCCAATGGTCGGCCACCTGTGTTGGTCAGCACCTTGGTGACTTTGCCATCGAGGCTGGTACGGATCACCCGGCCGTCGTGCAAGCCGGTGATCAGCTCATTACCTTCCAGCAGCAATGCCTCCGGCCCGTCGATGTCCGCGGCGCCCACGCGCTCCACGACTTCAAGCTTCTGATTGTCGGCATACACGCCACCGGCCAGGGACGGCGCCGGTGCAGGGTTCCAGGCCACCGGTTGAACCTTGGTCGGCATCAGCAGCAAGAAGGCAACAATGACGACAATGAGCAGCAACACAAACCGCAAGAACGCTCTCACACGCTGGCTCCTGCCGGGGCCAGGTGCTGTTGCGCCATGTCACGCAACGCAAGCATCGACGCCGCCGACTCATGCTCGATCCGCCGCTTGAGCAGCAGTTGATTGACGATGCGCATCCCCAAACCGCTGAACTGGTAGTCCAGGGTCCGAACAAACCGCGTACCGTCACCCAACGCCTCGCACTCGTAAGTCACCACCAGCGACAGACCATGATCGCCCCGGGCCTGAGCGCTCCAGCGGCGTCCCGGCAAATACTCCTCGACCTCCCAGCGCAGGTGGCCGTCGCGCCCGCCGGCGCGGATGTCTTCCTCGAAGCGCGACCCGGCATGCAGCGGGCCAGCCTGGCCATCGACCTTGAGCGACGACGGATGCCACTCCGGCCAACGGGTCACGGTGCTGGCATAGGCGAGCACGGCAATCGGATTGCCGGGAATGTCGATCTGATGCTGCATGCGGGTCATGGGCGTTCTCGTCGGGTGCGGGTTGGCGTGCTCCGGTTCCCAGTACAGGGTGCCGAACAAGTGGTCCATCAGCGGAAAAACGATATTGAAGTTGCGCTCCTGCATCAGCTCGCGGCGGTGATGCAACTCGTGCAGGTGGCGCATCTGGCGAATCCACGGCAGCCGCGTAACGGGGTTGCGCGGCGGCAAATGCTCGCAGGCGTGAAACACTTCATAGGTGAGGTAACCCAGGACCATGCAGCCACCGAACAGCCCGGCGACGTTGGTATTGAACCGTGAAATCAGCCACCAGACGGGCAGGGTGATGACCACCGTGTGCACTACGATCAGCCAGGCCGGAAACAGAATCACCCGCCAGTCCCGCGCGCTGTCATAGGTCATGTGGCCGGGAGCGAAAAAGCTGTGGTGATCGCCGGCGTGCCGGGCGTAGAACATCCGGGCGAAGCTTTTCTTGTGGTGCCCGAGGTGACGGTGCACCACGTACACGCCGAAGTTGAAAAACAACAGCGTCAGCGGCACCGCCAGCCATTCCAGCGGCTGGACCTGCTGCACGGTGCGCCAGAACCCGCCGATGGCCAGGATGCCGAACAACAGCACAAAAGCCCCGTGCAGCCACGGGTTATAGAGTCGATGAATGTCGGCACGGTATCGGGAGCGGAATGCCTGGGTGGTTTGCCTCACTGCAATCACCTGTGATGGTTGTTATCACAGCAGATTAGCCGATCCGGCCGGGCAGGCCGGTCCAACCTTGAGGACACAAACGCCATGCTCCGGTGCAAAAGCGGCCTCTCGATGTGCTCAGCCCAACGGGTTCCAGCGCTGGGACCAGTCATCGTCGATCTTGATCACTTCGCGCAGCAGGTCGAAGGCCTGTTGCAGGGTCGCCGAATCGCGGTCCCGGGAGTAAACCAGGTAGGTCGGGTAACTGAACTCCGGAGCCTTGGCCACGGCCTCCAGCACACCGCTTTCCAGGTAACTCTTGACCACGCGAGTACGGAAATAACCGCTGCCGCCATGCTCCAGCAGGTACTGCAAGGCCAGCGGTCCGAGGTTGAAGCTCAACGCAGCCTTGGCCTTTTCCGGCAGGGCGGCGTCGTGTTGACGACGGAAGTCCGGGCCCCAGTCGATGTATACGTACGGATCGGGTTTGCCGGCCAAACGCACGAGGATCAGTTTTTCTTCCAGCACCTGCTCCACTTGCAGGCGCGGCCAGTATTCGGGCTGGTAGACCAGCGCCGCGTCGAGCACGCCCAGTTCCAGTTGACGCAGCAGGTGTTCGCCGTCGCGGATGTCCATGCGCAGGGCGTGGCTGGGGATCTTCTCCCGCAACTCGGCGGCCCAACTGAGCATCAGCGGATTGCACAAACTGACTTCGCCACCGATGTGCAGCACGTCGCGGTAGCCTTCGGGCAGCGGCAGGTCGCGACGGGCGGCTTCCCAGGTCTGCACCAGTTGATTGGCGTAGACCACGAAGGCCTCGCCGTTCGGGGTCAGACGGGCGCCGGCGCGGTTGCGCACGAACAGCGTGCTGCCCAATTGGCTTTCGAGCTTCTGCACCCGGGCGGTGATCGCGGTTTGGGTCACGTGGAGTTTTTCCGCGGCGGCGGCGAGGCTGCCGTGGCGGACGATTTCCAGGAAGGTGCGGGCGAGGTCGATGTCCATGGGGTGGCCGAAGCGGTAGGTGCCGGCATTGTAAGAGCAGCCACGGCGTTCGCCTACCTTGATGACTGTACTCGATCCTGTGGCGAGGGACCTTGCTGTGGCGAGGGGGCTTGCCCCCGTTCGGCTGCGCAGCAGTCGTAAAATCGATACAACTCGGTCTATCAAAAAAGAGGGGCCGCTTCGCGACCCAGCGGGGGCAAGTCCCCTCGCCACAGGTTCGATGGGGTCTGCAGATACCGTGGATTTCCAAAGTGTCAGAGTTTTCACATTACCCTCCGACCGTGCGCACTACACTGCAACCGTCTCCCGCCTCCAACGGACCACCTCATGACGGCAAAACCCGCAGCCAACATCCTCGCCACCCCTGAAGGCCAGCGCTTGGCCGGCAGCGAGGCTCAGGACTGGCGCGAGTGGGGGCCTTACTTGAGCGAACGCCAATGGGGCACGGTGCGCGAGGACTACAGCAGCGATGGCGACGCCTGGCGTTATTTTCCTCACGAGCATGCCCGCAGCCGCGCCTATCGCTGGGGCGAGGATGGCCTCGCGGGGTTTAGCGACAAGGCCCAGCATTGGTGTCTCGGCTTGGGCTTATGGAACGAGCGCGACCCGATTCTCAAGGAGCGTCTGTTCGGCCTGAACAACAGCGAAGGCAACCACGGCGAAGACGTCAAGGAACTGTATTTCTTCGTCGATGGCGTGCCGAGCCATGCCTACATGCGCATGCTCTACAAATACCCGCAGGCCGAATTCCCCTACGCGGACCTGGTGACCGAGAACGCCCGGCGAGGCCTGGCCGACGCCGAATACGAAATCCTCGACACCGGTGTGTTCGAAGATGACCGCTATTTCGACGTGACCGTGGAGTACGCCAAGCACACCCCCGACGATGTCTTCATGCGTGTCACCGTGCACAACCGTTCCGATCAACCGGCGCGTTTGCAGGTGTTGCCGCAGTTGTGGGCGCGCAACACCTGGAGCTGGGTCGCCGACGGGCAAAAGCCGAGCCTGACTCTTGACGGTAAACAGGTCATGGCCAGCCATCCTCTACTGCCTGATCGACAGGTCACGGCTTGGGGGGAGGCCGATTGCGAATGGCTGTTCTGCGAAAACGAAAGCAACTTTCCCAAACTCGATGCTGTGCCGGCGAGCGGCCCGTTCAAGGACGGGATCAACGATTTTATTGTCGATGGCGCCGCCGGCGCGGTGCGTCATGACAGCGGAACGAAGGTCGCCGCGCATTTCATCCTGACCTTCGACGCCGACCAAAGTCGCAGCGTGTTCCTGCGATTTGCTCCGGCCGGTTCCCCGCAAATCAACGCCCGAACCTTGTTCGAACTTCGCCGGGCCGAAGCCGATGGCTTTTACGCCGCCCTGCAAACCGAGATCAAAGACGCCGACGCGCGTAACGTTCAACGTCAGGCCCTGGCTGGGTTGCTCTGGTCGAAACAGCTGTATTACTTCGACGTCAATCAGTGGCTCGACGGTGATCCGACGCAACCCGCACCGCCGCCCGAACGCACGCACATTCGCAACACCCATTGGCGGCACCTGTCGAATTTTGACATCGTTTCCATGCCCGACACCTGGGAATACCCGTGGTACGCCTCGTGGGATCTGGGCTTTCAAGCGGTGGCGTTTGCGCTGATTGATCCGGGGTTCGCCAAGCATCAATTGTTGTTGCTGGTCAAAGACCGCTTCATGCACCCCAACGGCCAGTTGCCGGCCTACGAATGGCGCTTCGATGACGCCAACCCGCCGGTGCATGCTTGGGCCTGTTGGCGGGTGTATCAGCAGGACCGGGCGCTAACCGGCGTCGGTGATATGGATTTCCTTGAGCGAATCTTCCACAAGCTGCTGCTGAATTTTTCCTGGTGGGTCAACCGCAAGGACGCCGAGGGCCGCAACCTGTTCCAGGGTGGTTTTCTCGGGCTCGACAACATCGCGTTGTTCGACCGCTCGGCGCTGCTGCCGCCCGGTTACCAACTCGATCAGGCCGACGGCACGGCGTGGGTCGCCGCCTATGCGCTGGACCTGATGCGCATCGCCCTGGAACTGGCCAAGCGCAACAGCGTGTACGTCGACATCGCGGTGAAGTTCTTCGAGCATTTCCTCTATATCGCCGGGGCGATCAACAAAATCGATTCCGACGCTGAAGGCTTGTGGGATGAGCAGGACCAGTTTTTCTACGACGTGCTGCACCGCCCGGACGGCGTCAACGAACCGCTGCGGTTGCGTTCGATTGTCGGCCTGATGCCGCTGTTCGCCGTGCAGGTGCTGGAGCAGCACGAACACGAAGGCTTGCCGGGTTTGCGCGAGCGTTTGCTCGGGTTCATGCGCCATCGTCCGGACCTGGCCAGCCTGGTGTCGCGCTGGACCGAACCCGGTGAAGGCAATCGCATGTTGCTGGCGCTGTTGCGGGGTGAACGGACCAAGGACTTGCTCAAACGCATGCTCGACGAAAGCGAGTTTCTCTCGCCGTTCGGCATTCGGTCCCTGTCCAAGGCCTTCGCGGAGCAACCCTTCGGCATCCGCATAAACGGTGACAGTTTGTGCGCCCGTTATGAACCGGCGGAATCCGAGTCGCGGCTGTACGGCGGCAACTCCAACTGGCGCGGGCCAGTGTGGATGCCGATCAACTACATGCTGATCGAATCGTTGCGCGAGTTTCACCGTTACTACGACCAGAACTTCTCGGTGGAATACCCTACGGGCTCGGGGTTTCTGGCGTCGCTGGAAGAGGTTGCGGACAGCTTGAGCCAGCGGCTGACCAAGCTGTTTCTAAGGGACGAAGAGGGCAAACGGCCGTCGATGGCCGCATATGCGCAGTTGCAGGCTGACCCGGCGAGTCGCGACCTGGTGCTGTTCCATGAATATTTTCATGGCGAGACCGGGCGTGGTTTGGGGGCCAGCCATCAGACCGGGTGGAGTGCGTTGGTGGCGCTGCTTTTACAACCCTGACTCCGCGTCATCGTTCATCGCGAGCAAGCCCGCTCCCACAGGGTTTTACGTTGTCTGCACAGATTGTGTGAACACCACAAATCTACTGTGGGAGCGGGCTTGCTCGCGAAGAGGCCCTAGCAGGCGCCAACTATTACCCGGCTAATTCAACCTCCCGAACCCGCGCCCACGCCGCCACCAACCGCGACGGCGTCCCACACGCCTTGCGCTTGAACACAAAATTACGGCACTTCTCAGCAAACTGTTTACGGTTCTGCACCATGTCCAGGTGCATCTCTTCCAGCTCCGCATTCCGGCAATGCTGCATCAGTTGCGTATCGCTGCGACCCTTGCGCGCGCGAACCTCGGCATACGCCGGATCACTCAACGCCCCATTGGCCCGTTGCAACAACCACAGACCGAACTCATCCGGACACCGCGGGCCGATTTCCTGGACCATGCCCATTTGCAACGCCTGGGTCGCGCTCACTGGCAGGCATTCTTCGGTGAGTTTTTCCGCCATGGCCTGGCCGACGGCGCGGGGCAGGCTGTAGGTCCAGTATTCGGAGCCGTACAAACCCATGGTTTTGTAGTGCGGGTTGAGCACGATTTCAGCGCGGGCGAACACAATGTCGGCGGCCAACCCCAGCATCACACCACCGGCCCCGGCACTGCCGGTCAGGCCGCTGATCACCAGTTGCCGGGCCGTGAGCAGTTCCTGACAGACGTCATCGATGGCCTGAATATTCGCCCAGGCCTCCAGCCCCGGCACCTCGGCGGCCTGAATCACATTCAAGTGCACGCCATTGGAAAAACTGCCGCGGCCACCCTTGATCAGCAACACCCGCGTGTCCCGAGCCTTGGCCCAGCGCAGCGCCTCCACCAACCGCTGGCACTGTTCGGTGCTCATGGCGCCGTTGTAGAACTCGAAGGTCAGCTCGCCGACCTGCCCGGATTCTCGATAACTGATCGGTTGATAGGCTTCGATGTTGAAAGGGTTGGACGCAATCGACCAGTCGAGGGTCGGCACTTCCCGCAGTTGCTGCGCGAGCACATGCCGGGCCGGGCGCTTGAAGGTTTCTTCGCCAGGCAGCGGCTTGCGGCGCAGCGAGCCAATCCACAGGCTGGCATCACCAGTCGCCACCAGCACCGCGTCGTCATGCACCGCGAGAATTTCCCCCGGCGTCCCGCTGCGCGCATCCAGATGGGCGTCATACAGGTAGTACTGACCGCCGGCCAGGCTGGCCAGCACCCCCGGTTGACCGTCCGCAGCGTCGATGCTGCGTTTGATAAAGCGCGAGCAGTCGTGCCAGCTAAAGGTTCGGTCGGCTTGTTTCATGTTCGGCTGCAAGCGACCCCGCACTGGGTGTCGGGTTTCATCCAGCGGCACCGGTACGAATCCTGCGATGAATTTTTCAACGACTTCGCGGATGCACAGGATCGCCGCATCGCTGACCCGTCCGTTGTACAGCTCGGATTTGCGCAGGCCTTGGGGCAGGTTGAATTCGCACGTGGCCCAGACCGGCCCGGCGTCCATCTCTTCAACGGCTTGCAGCGCGGTGACGCCCCAGCGTTCCAGCTCATGGGTGATCGCCCAGTCCAGGGCACTGGCGCCACGATCACCGACAATCCCCGGATGGATGATCACCACCGGGCGCTTAAGGTTGCTCCACAGCTGTTGCGGCACCCGGTCCTTGAGGAACGGGCAGATCACCAGATCCGCGCCGGAGTGTTCAATCTGTTCGCACACCGCGTCTTCGTCGGTAAACAGCACCACGCTGGGCGAATGACCGGCCTGACGCAACTCCAGCCAGGCCCGCTGGGTCAGGCCGTTGAATGCCGATGCCAGCACAATGATCTTCAGTGAACGCATGATTGCCTCTTCCTTGAGAATGGTCAGCCGCGGCTCCCAATGAGCCGTCCCTGGCTTTCGATGGAAGCGCGATAGTAGAGACTGAAGGCGGTGGGACAACTGACCGGGATCAACGCTTGTGTCAGCGAGTGTTTCATCCCGATGAATGCTGCTTATTCCTGCTGGTTAGCAGATCCTTATTTTTTATTACTTCAAATGTATCAAACGCTGTTGCACAGTCGCTCCCCTAATCCAGAGCCGGACGATCCCGGCAGAACCAGTGATTTTCGAAGCGGGTCGGACCCGTTTCATGAGGGAGCAAGGCATGGGTGGACATCAGAACCCTCATTACCCGTTGATCGGGCAAATGTTCCAAAAGGACTACCAGTGGCTGTGCACCTCCGTCAGCCGCACGCTCGGTTGCTATCACAGCGCCCAGGACATTGCCTCGGAAACGTTTTTGCGGGTGTTGGCGTTGCCCGACCCGCTGGCCATTCGCGAGCCTCGGGCACTGCTGACCACCATCGCCCGGCGCCTGGTGTATGAAGGCTGGCGTCGGCAAGATCTGGAGCGCGCCTACCTCGAAAGCCTGGCCCTCGCGCCGGCGCTGGTGCATCCGTCGCCTGAGGAACGTGTGTTGGTGATCGAGGCATTGCTGGCGGTGGATCGCTTGCTCAATGGGTTGTCGGCCAAGGCCAAATCCGCGTTTCTTTACCATCAACTCGACGGCCTGACGTACAGCGAAATCGGCGAACGCCTCGGGGTGTCCACCAGTCGCGTGCAGCAATACATGGCGGATGCGTTCACGCGTTGCTATCAGGCGATGGCGCAGATATGAGCTTGCCGAGGCCGGACGAGGCGGTGGTCGATGAAGCGGCGCAGTGGATGGCGTTGCTGCAATCGGGGGACGTCAGCGCGCAGGAGCGCGAGGCATTTGAGGCCTGGCGTGGGGCTGATGCCCGGCACCGATTGGTGATCGAGCAAATGAGCGGCGGGTTGAACGTGCTGCGCAGCAATGCCTTGCGCGGTTTGCCCAGCCAAAGCCTGTTGCACAGCCTGAATGCACCTTCCAGTCGCCGGCGATTTGTCACCGGCAGCTTGAGCCTGTTGGGGCTGGCCGTGGCCGCCGGTTTGCTCGGGCGGCGTTATGGGCTGTTGCCCGAGACGGGGGCGTTGTACACCGGCACTGGCGAGCGCCGGGACTTCACCCTCGACGACGGCAGCGCCCTGACGCTCAATGCCCGTAGCCGGGTGATCAGCCGCTTTGATGCCAACCAGCGCTTGTTGGAGTTGCGTGACGGCGAGTTGCTGGTGGACGTGGCCAAGGACCCGGCGCGACCGTTTGTGGTGGAGACCGAGCACGGTCGCATGCGCGCCTTGGGCACCCGGTTTCTGGTGCAGCGTGGCGATGACTCGACCCGGTTGGTGATGTTGCATTCGCAGGTTGAAGTGGTGACACGCGGCGGAGCGCGGCAAGTGGTCGAGGCGGGGGAAAGTTTGCTTTTTGATGAGCAAAACATCTTGGCGCTGGAGCGTACCAAGGGGCATGAGATTGCCTGGACTCAGGGCCGACTGGAAGTCCGCGACCGGCCGTTGAGCGAGGTGATCGACAGCCTGCGCGGGTATCGACGCGGGATTCTGCGCCTCAGTCCGGACGTCGCCGGGTTGCGTTTGAGCGGGATCTATCCACTGGACGACAGCGACCGGACCTTGCAGTTGCTGGAGCATTCGTTGCCGATTCGGGTGATCTACCACAGCACTTACTGGGTCAGCATCGAACACCTGTAGGAGTGGTCTTATGATGTTCGTTATAACGCCATAACTTCTTGGCCTATCCGCTTCCCTATAAAAATCGACACGCCACTGCTCATTCCCTGCATACGTCTTCAACAGGGAAGCCCTTCGATGTTCTCACTCAAACAACAATTACCGCGCCTGACGCTGGCCGCCGCGCTGGCGCTCGGCATCTGTCCTTCACTGTCATGGGCACAGGATTCGTCCAGCCACGTGTTCACTTTCGACATCGCCAACGGGCCACTGGATGAAGTGTTGCTGGACATCTCGCGGCAGACCGGCGTACCGATTTCCTTCAGTCAGAACCTGGTGCAAGGCAAGCGTAGCGCGGCGATTCGCGGCACATTGGGCAGCCAGCAAGCGGTGGAAAAGGCCTTGCAGGGCAGCGGCCTGGAAGTCGATCACAGCGAACAAGGTTTGACGGTGCATCAGGCCAGCGCCACGGCGAAAGTCACAGCGGTTGCGCCGGCCAGCAATGCCGATTACCGCATGGAAAAGGTTACCGTCACCGGTTCGCGCATCGCCCGCGCGCAGTCCGACGGCGCCACGCCGGTCAACGTGATCACCCACGAAGAAATGGAAGCCCGAGGCTACAAAAACGTCTACGACGCCTTGGCCACCCAGACGCAAAACACCGGCATGACCCAGGGCGAAGACTACGGCAACACCTGGCAACCGGCTGCCAGTGCGCTGAATTTAAGAGGCCTCGGGCCCAATCATACGTTGGTGTTGATCAACGGCCGGCGCGTCGCCGATTACCCGACGCCGTATGACGGCAAGGTCAACTTCACCAACCTGGCGAACATTCCTTCGGCAATCATCGAGCGTATCGAAATCCTCAGCAGCGGCGCCTCGGCGATCTACGGTTCCGATGCGATTGCCGGGGTGGTCAACATCATCCTCAAGAAGCAAATGAACGGCATCGACGTCAACCTCAAGGGCGGCACCACTGAGCGCGGCGGTGGTGACAATCAACGCCTGCAACTCAGCGGCGGTGGCAGTTGGGGGGATTTCGACGGTTTGTTTGGCCTGGAACTGACCAATCGCGACCCGATCTGGGCCGAAGATCGCGGCTTTATGCAGAGCAGTCCGTTGGCCGACGTTGGTTATCGCCGCGACTTGAGCGGCGGTAAATACCTCGGGCCGGGTTGCGGCGCTTACCAAGGGGTGTTCGACAACAAACTAACCAACAGCGGCGGCCGTTGCCATACCGATCAGGTCTACAACGACTACTGGACCATCCAGACTCAAAAAGAAAACTACGACGGCTACACCCGTGGCACCTGGCATTTCAACGACAACGGCCAGGTGTTCGCCGACTTGATGTACGGCCTCGACCACATCCAGAACAACACCCGTGGCCCGACCTTCACCTCGCCGGATTTCATCAACCAGAACAGCGGCAACCTCGAACGCTGGTACCGGCGTTTCGGCGAAGAGGAAATCGGCGGGCGCACCAGCAACAACAGCAAATGGCGCGACACCTCGTGGACCGGCACCCTCGGCCTCTCGGACAAAATCGCCAACAGCAACTGGAGCTACGAACTGGCGGCCAACCGCTCGGAATACCGCAGTGTGCGCACCACCCGGTACACGCCGCTGTCGACGATTCGCGATTTCTACCTAGGGCCGCAACTGGGCGAGCAGGGCGGTTACCCGGTGTTCGCCCCCGACGCCTCGCGCCTCGACCGGCCACTGACGCCACAAGAGTGGGACCAGTTTCGCGGCAATCTGACCCAGAGCAGCAAGTCGGTGTCCCAGAGCTACAACGCCTCGATCAATGGCGAGTTGTTTGACTTGCCTGCCGGGCCGGTGGGCTTCGCCGGGATTCTGGAGGCTGGCAAACAGGAATATCACGTCGATACGGATGACGCGCTCAACGACGGTACGTTCTACGGCGTTACGCCATCCCAGAGTTCCGGCGGCTCGCGCAAACGTTATGCGGCGGGCGGCGAGTTCAGCATTCCGGTGACGGACAGCGTGCTGGCCACGGCGGCCGGACGCTGGGATCAATACAAGTTCAGCGGCCGCACCGAGCAGCAAAAGACCTACAACCTCGGCCTGGAATGGCGCCCGCTCACCAGCCTGTTAGTGCGCGGCAGCTATGGCACCAGTTTCCGTGCGCCGGACCTCAACTACATCTATCAGTCCGACAGCAACGGCTACTACCCGGCGCAGATCGACTACTACGGTTGCAGTAAAGGCGTGGAGGGCGCTTGTGATCGGGGCCGGGTCGATTACACCCAAAGCGGCACGCCTGATCTCAAGTCGGAACAAGGCAAGTCGTGGACCTATGGTTTTGTCTGGTCGCCGTCACGCAACTTCGATTTCTCCACTGATTTTTGGCGGGTGGAGATCGATGATCTGCTGACCACGGTCGATGAAAACCGCTTACTGCAAGATGAAAACGCCTGCCGAAATGGCACTCAGGACATCAACTCCTCCAGTTGCCAGGCGACGTTGGCGCGGATTGACCGCAACCCGGCGAACGCGGCGATTGATCCGAACCAGTTGAACAAGGTGAACGTAAACGCGATCAACGCCGCCAGCGAGCGAGTCAGTGGGTTGGACTTCAAGAGCAACATTCGCTGGGGCGCGGGGCAGTACGGTGCCTTCAGTTCGGCGTTGGGTTACACGCTGGTGCTGTCGCACTTCTATAAGGAATCCGACGATGCGCCGACCCAAGACCTGCGGACCTCACGGAGCAACTTCGACTGGCGCAGCAAGGTCAACGCCAGCCTGACCTGGGAATATCAGAAAGCGACGGCGACGTTGATGGGCATTCGTTATGGCAGCGTCACCAATGGCGCGGGGGATGGGCGCTTATCGCCGTGGACGGTGTTCAATGCCAGTGCGCGCTACAAACTCAATGACCGGGCCAGTGTCGGGTTGACGGTGAACAACGTGCTGAACCAGATCAAACAAGACGATTCGGCAGGCTGGCCGTATTACCCGACCGGCAACTATGACCCCTATGGACGGCAGTGGTGGCTGGATGTGAGTTATCACTTCGGGAGCTGAGTGAACACTCAAGAACACCGCAACCCCCTGTGGGAGCGGGCTTGCTCCCACATTGGGTCATGGTGATGTTGATGACTATGTTTCAGACGAAAACGATTTCATAGGGCAAGCGAATCCGCTCCAGCAGTACCCGGGGCAGCAGTGGTGGGATGCCGATGGCCGGTTCGCCGTCGAGTTGGCTGGCGTAGGCGTGGGTGGCGTGGCTTTTGCGGGCGACGGTCCAGGTGTCGAGCCGCACCTTGCGGGCCCGGTGCCAGGGGATCAGCCCTTGGTCGCGGTTGGACCAGTGCCAGGCCCAGACTGGCATTTCGTTGAACGCCACCCCCGCAATCGCCGCCGCCCTGGCCGTGGCCCGGCCGACGGCGTCATGGTCATCGATGCCGTCTTCGCGCCAAGTGCTGAACACCACGTCGCCAGGTCGCAGGTAACGCGCAATGTAGTGGGCCAATTGTTGTTCGCGTTCGGCCAGGGCGTTATCAGCGAAGCCGCCGCGAATCCATTTCAGGCTGTGCATCGGCAGCCCGAGGCGGCGCAAAGCTTCGACACTTTCCTGTGGGCGGAACACGCTCAAGCGTTTCTCCGACCACTGCTGCGAGCCCGGATGGCTGGCGCTGCCGTCGGTAATCGAGATCAATTGCAAGGGATGGCCGAGGGAGGACAACAATTGCAGCAAGCCGCCGCACATGACCACTTCGTCGCCGGGATGCGGGGCGACCACCACGGCGCGCGCGCCTTCGGGAACCAGGGACTGGGTGTTGATGACCGGGATATTGTCCAGTTGCGCCGCGTTATTCCAGATCTGTGCAGGGGCGCTGCTTTCGCTGATGAAGACCGATTTCATGGGGTCACGTCCTTGTTCTGTCTCGCCCTCAGTCGTGCACAACGCTTGTTGATCAAGCCTGGCAGACCCGTGAAGGCTGGTTGATGGCAAACTGCGGCGCTCCGAACCCTGGATTGCTGCGAGCAGAGTATTGCTCATACAGCGCTATTCGTCGCCTCGCTGTTTCATCTGATCCGGTTTTTTTAGTCAATCTGTACCATGTTCCGCAAAAAATCACCGAAACCACCCCGTGCCCGACTGTCCAGGCGGGCGCTGGTCAGCACTTGCGGCCCATGGCTCCAGGCGATGTTCGCGCCACACCGTTCCAGTTGCCGGACCAGTTGCACGTCTTCATCGCAGGCCAATGGTTCGAACCCGCCAGCGCGCTGATACGCCTCGGCGCTGATGCCCAGATTGGCGCCATGGATATGTCGATGGCCATCGCGGGCCTGATAACCCTGGTGATAGCGAATCTGTGCCGCTTCATCGAACGCGGCGTTCCACTGATCCACCGTCACTGTGCCGCACACCGCGTCGGCACCTAGGTCCAGTTGCGCAACCAGCCAGTCCTTGGCGACCCGGCTGTCGGCGTCGGAGCAGGAAATCCAGCGCACACCGCGTTCCAGCAGAAACCGCGCACCGGCGGCCCGGGCCTGACCAACATTGCGCGCCTCGATCGCCAGGCTGTGCACCGGGTAACGGTCGACAATCGCCGAGGAGCGGTCGGTGCAACTGTCGAGCACCACCAGCACCAGTACCGTCTCACCCGCCAATCGCTCATGACACGCGGCGCGCAGGGCGGCGCGGATGCATTCCTCGATCAAGTCTTCTTCGTTGTGCGCCGGGATCAGAATACCAATCATCGCAAGCCCTCCAGAGCCGCCACGGAGCGCGGTTCGCGGCTCCACAGTTCGAGCAGGAAATCCGCTTCCTGGTGCAGGACCAGGCGCGGCAAGTGCAAGTGTTCGTGGAGCAGGTCATGGACCTGGCGGGCGTTCAGCGGGCAGCCGTCGATGGGCGGGCGCCAGTGGCAGGCAAGCAGTTGGCCGTCAGCCGTCAGTGACTGTTCAGCCTTGATGATCAGGTGTTTCAGGTCGTCGGCGTCCAGGTAATAGCCGATCTCACTGAGGACAATCAGGTCGAATTTCTCTTCGGGCCAGTCCGCTGGTAAACGGCTTTGGCGGATTTCTGCGTGGTCGAACGGACTCAACCGCGTGCGCGCCAGTCCCACGGCTGCGGCGGCGGTGTCGCAACACAATAGGCGGTCGCAGCGACTGGCCAGTTCCGCGCTCAATTCACCGTTGGCGCAGCCCGGCTCGAAGATCGCGCGGTAACGGGGCCGGGGCAGGGCGGCGAGGGTGATCGCGCGTTTGCGTTGTTCGTACCAGCGTTGGCGAAACGCCCAGGGATCATCGTTGCCGGCGTACAAACCGTCGAAATAACGATCCTCGACGCTCATACAAACACCACTTCGAACGGTTGCAGCAAGCGATCCAGCACGTAGGGCGCGAGCACCGGCGGCAGGCCGACCCGCGGATCGCCCTCCAACTGACTGGCGAAGGCGTGAATCGCGTGGCGCTTGCGGGCAACCAGGTGCGGATCGAGCAGAATCTTGCGGGCGCGATGCCAGGGCACAAAGCTGTCTTCCGGGGCTGCCCAGTGCCAGGTCCAGACCGGTAATTCATACAGGGTTGCACCGACCCGTTTTGCCGCGTCGGCACTGGCGCGCCCCACGGCTTCATGATCGCAATGGCCGTCCTCGCGCCACGTGGTGAAAACCACGTCGTTGGGCCGCAAGTGACGCTCGATGAACGCGCCAAGTTCTTCTTCCCGCGCCGCCACTTGGCTATCCGCGAAGCCTGCGCGCAGCCATTTCAAGCTGTGCAGCGGCAAGCCGAGTCGGTGCAGGGCCTCGGCCGATTCCTGCGGACGCACGGCACTCAGGCGCTCCACGGACCAACGACGGGAACCGGGGTGACTGGCACTGCCATCGGTCACCGAGATCAGTTGCAACGGCCGGTCAGCGGCGGCGAGCAATTGCAGGAAACCACCGCAGCCGAGGACTTCGTCGTCCGGGTGCGGGGCGATGATCACGGCGCGGGAGCCTTCGGGCACCAGCTCGAGAATGTCGATCACCGGCAATTGCGCCAGATGATGGGAGGTTTGCCACAGGTGCAGGGGCGTGCCCTGGCCGACGATAGGGTTGGTTTTCATAGCGTCCATGCCTCGTTGATGACTTTCAAACCGAGGGCGGCGAGATCCCGTTCGGCATGGCTTTGACGTAGGAACACCGGCAGATCGGCGATCAGTTGGGCGAACTGCCGGTCCTTGCAATAGGGGCCGGCGCCGAGGGCGTGGCCGACGTGTTGGATCACAAGTTCGGTGCTGTGCTCGACGACGGAACGGGCGCGACGGGCCAGAAGTTCTGCATCGTCCAGCGGCGCCGCATCAATGGCCAGCGCGCTAACCCGTAGCACTTCGGCAGCGGCATGTAAGGCGCTGTCCACCGCCCCGAGATGCGCCAAGGCATGCGGTTCCTGGCGTTGCGCGCAGTGGCGGCGCAAGCGTTCGGCGATGCTCTGGGCGGCGCCGTACCAGCAGGCGGCAATCCCGATTCCGCCTTGCCAGAAACCCGGTCGCTGCAAGTAATCGCCAGGGTTGCCGATGGCTTGCGCCTCGGCGCCTTCAAACAACACTTCGACGCTACCGGTGGCGCCCATGCCCACCGCTAGCCAGCCGTCAGGGGTGACGTTCACACCCGGTTGATCCAGCGCCACCGCGACCAATTGCTGCCGATCCTGATCATCCCACGCCGTGAGCAGGGCATGGCTGAGCACCGCGGCGCCCGAACACCAGGCTTTACGCCCGTTGAGCAGCACCATGTGTCCCGACGGACTGACCCGAACCCTGGCTTGCGGTGGTTCGGCGGCCCACATGCCCCAGGTGCTGCCGGGCGTCGGCGAGCCACCGAGTTGCTGGATGATCGCCAGCGCGTCGGTATGGCCCTCGTACAACTTGCACAACCCAAGGTCGTGGCCACCGACCTCGGCCAGCCGCTGAAAGCGTTCCAGCGTCTGGCCGTTTCCCGGCAGCGGCAGCTGATCGAGACCAGCCTCCACCAACGCCTGCAAGCAGCGGCCTAGCGCCTGAGTGTCGGCGTAGTGCGGTGGCGATTGTTGGAGAAACGCTTGAAGGTCCATTTCACTCTTCTTCCTCATGCTGCAATTCGAACAGCAGCAGCGAGCGGCCGGTAACCGAATATTCATGGCCGAACTCGAAGCGCTCCTGACCGCGAATCGACGGTTGATTGGTGTCGATCATGCAGGTCCAGAAACCGCCGTCCGGCACTTCCGGCAAGGTGAAATTGACGATGTCGTGGTGCGCATTGACCACTAGCAGCAAGGTCGCATCGCCACCCTTGCGGCGGATACCGGTTTCCTGAGCGCGACCATCGAGCAGCATGCCAAGGCAGCGACCGTGGCCTTCCTGCCATTGTTCAATGGACATCTCGCTGCCATCCGGGGCCAGCCAGGTGACATCTTTTACACCGATGTCCTCGTTGTAATTGCCCACCAGGAACCGCCCACGACGCAGGATCGGGTAGGTCAGGCGCAACTTGATCAGGCGTTTGACGAACTTGAGCAACGCCTTGCCGTCATCGCTCAGGTCCCAGTTGACCCAACCGATCTCGCTGTCCTGGCAATAGGCGTTGTTGTTGCCTTCCTGGGTGCGGGCGAATTCGTCGCCGGCTACCAACATCGGTGTGCCTTGGGACAGCAGCAGCGTGGCGAAGAAGTTGCGCATCTGCCGTTGGCGCAGTGCGTTGATCTCAGGATCATCAGTCGGGCCTTCGACACCGTGGTTCCAGGACAGGTTGTTGTTGCTGCCGTCCTGGTTGTTTTCGTCGTTGGCTTCGTTGTGTTTGTCGTTGTACGACACCAGGTCGTTGAGGGTGAAACCGTCGTGGGCGGTGATGAAATTCAACGACGAATATGGACGCCGTCCGCGCTGGTTGAACATCTCGCCGGAGGCGGTCATGCGACTGGCGAAGTCCGCCAATTGGCCGTCATCGCCTTTCCAGAACGCGCGCACGGTGTCGCGGAACTTGTCGTTCCACTCGACCCAGCCCGGCGGAAATCCACCGACCTGATAACCGCCGGGGCCGCAGTCCCAGGGCTCGGCAATCATTTTCACCTGACGCAAGACCGGGTCCTGGCGACAGGCAACGAGGAAGCTGTGGCGCTCGTCGAAACCGTCGTGGTAACGCCCGAGAATGGTCGCCAAGTCGAAGCGGAAGCCGTCCACGTGCATTTCCGTGGCCCAGTAGCGCAGCGAGTCGGTGACCATTTGCAGCACGCACGGGTGACTCAAATCCAGGGTGTTGCCGGTGCCGGAATCGTTGATGTAGAAGCGCTTGTCGTCGGGCTGCAAGCGGTAGTAAGAGGCGTTGTCGATGCCGCGCATCGACAGGGTCGGGCCTTGTTCGTTGCCCTCGGCGGTGTGGTTGTAGACCACGTCGAGGATCACTTCCAGATTCGCTTCGTGCAGGTGCGCGACCATCTCCTTGAACTCGGCGATCTTGCCGCTGGCCAGGTAGCGCGGGTCGGGGGCGAAGAAGGCGATGCTGTTGTAGCCCCAGTAATTGGTCATGCCTTTGTGCAATAGGTGCTGGTCGTTGACGAACGCGTGGATCGGTAGCAATTCCACGGTCGACACGCCGAGCTTGCGGATGTGTTCGAGCAGGTCATCGACCATCAACCCGGCGAAGGTGCCACGCACGTTCTCGGGGACGGAGGGATGACGCATGCTGATGCCGCGCACGTGAGTCTCATAAATGATTGTTTTGTCCCACGGCACGCTGACCCGATGATCGTGGCCCCAGGTGTGGGCCGGGTCGATGACTTTGCATTTCGGCACAAACGGTGCGCTGTCCCGTTCATCGAAACTGAGGTCGGCGTCGGGGTGGCCGATGGTGTAGCCGAACAGCGCTTCGGACCATTTCAACTGGCCGACCAATTGTTTGGCGTAGGGATCGATGAGCAATTTGTTGTGGTTGAAGCGATGGCCGTTGGCCGGGTCATACGCGCCGTAGACCCGGTAGCCGTAGATCAGCCCCGGATGCGCGTCCGGCAGGTAGCCGTGGTAGATCTCGTCGGTGTATTCCGGCAGCTCGATGCGCTCCAGTTCCACTTCACCGGCATCGTCGAAGATGCACAGTTCGACCTTGGTGGCGTTGGCGGAAAACAGTGCGAAGTTGACTCCCAGGCCATCCCAGGTCGCGCCCAGCGGGAAGGGCAAGCCTTCACGGATTCGCGAGGCCTCGGCGTGAGGCTCTGGCGCGGCTTTCTTTGGACTGGTCATAGATGCTCCTGCAAATGGGGGAAACGAATACGAGTGGTGCTACGCAATCCTGTAGGAGTGGGCTTGCTCGCGAAAGCGGTGTTCCAGGCCCTGAATTTGCGTCAGGTGTACCGGCCTCTTCGCGAGCAAGCCCGCTCCCACATGGAGTGCGGTGTTCTTTTTTCAGGGCGAGCGCGCCCACGGTGGCGAGTGGGCTCGCCACGAGTTCAATCAGGACGAAGGCGTTAAGCGTCAGACCGCAGGCGGTTTTTTCCCGGCGCGCGGTTTCTTCTCGGCGGCTTTTTCGCCCGGTGGCGTTACTTTTGCCGCCGTTGCGGCAGGTTTGGCTTTGGTTTTAGCCGCCGGTGCCGGGGCTTTACCGTTGAGTTTGTCTTCTGCCTTGCCAGCGGCCGGTTTGGCGGCGGAGGTCTTGCCAGCGGCAGCCTTGGGCGACTTCTTGGGCGCCAGGGCTTCAGCTTCGGCCAGTTTGCGTGCCATCTCCCAATGGCGGCTTTCCTCGCCAACGGGCTTGCCTTCCGATTCCCAGATTTGATAGGCGAACTCGCGGATGCGTTTATCGTCGGTACTCATCGCAATGCTCCTGAACTGAACTCAAGTGTGGATAGTTTGGATAAAGAGATTGACCGGGAAATCCCCCAGCGCGGCGCTGATGTTCAGCTCCCTGTTTTTTGTGACTGCTGTGTTTGAAAAAAGTCCCTTCAGGTTTTCGCCCGGGGCGGCGAACGGTAATTTGACCCGCGTATCGCCCCACAGCAGCGCGTTGACCTGAGGTTCGGCACTGTTTTCCAGCAATCCGGCACACCGTATCGGTACGATCACGATGACGCGTTTTCCTGTCAGCGAGCGGGTAAACGCCAGCACTCGCTGCGCCTCGCTGCCGAGTACTTCAAGGGCTTGATACGTCCCTTGGCGAAACAGCTCGGCATGCTCGGCGCGCAGGTTCAACGTACCAGCGATCAAGCGTTGCTTGATGCGCCCGTCGCGCCAGTTCGCCAACAGCTCGGGCAAGTCCAGTGGCACTTGCAGAGACTGCTGACGACTGACGTAATCCACCGGCCGGCGGTTGTCCGGATCGACCAGGGTAAAGTCCCAAAAGTCGTCGCCCTGATAGAGGTCCGGCACCCCTGGCACTGTCATGCGCAGCAAGGTTTGCGCCAAACCATTCAACGCGCCCGGCGCGGCAATCGCCTGGGCGGCTTCACCGAGGGCCGAACGCAACGGCTGACCTTCGGGGCTGAGCAACAGACGATTGAGGAAGGCTTCGCAGGCCTGTTCGTAAGCGTCGTTCGGCGCGCTCCAGCTGCTTTGCAACTTGGCCTCGCGCAGGGCTTTTTGCTGCCATTGCCACAGGCGTTTAGCATAGTCCGCAAGCGCCGTTTGATCGACGCTACACAAGGTCAGCGGCCAACTGCCGAGGATCGCTTGATAGAGAATCAACTCGTCACCTGCCGAAGGTGCGCTGTCGTCGGTGCGCAGTTCGCGGGCCAGGGTTCGCCAGTGTTCGACGTGTTCGACGTACCAGCCGCTGCGTTCGCTCAACACCGCGAGCCGTGCGCGGGTGTCTTCGCCGCGCTTGTGGTCGTGGGTCGCGGTGGCCAGCAAATTGTTGGGGAAGGCTTTGAAGCGTTGTAGGCAGGCTTGGTGGAAGTCACTGACCGGCGCACTGAACTGTTCGGTGCTGAACCCCACGTCATTGCGTGACAGCAACACCGCCGAGCGATAGAACGCGGTGTCTTCCACTGCCTTTGCTGCGGCCGGCGACGTCAGTTGCTGAAAGCGCACGCAAGCGTGTTTGAGGATCTTGCGTTGACGACCCACCGGGCGTTTGCGCCAGGGCTCGCCGCCGAGCCAGCCGGCCAGGCAATCGAGCACCGGCCAGTCGGCCTCACCCAGGGTCTGGCGCGCACCGTCCATGGCCTGTTGAAAAAACACATCGTCTTCAGCGCAGCGTCCACGAGGACTGATATAGGTTCGGTACACCGGGAAGTGCACGATCAATTCCTGCAACGCCCGCCGGATCGCGCCGAGGGTCAGGTCGCGGGTCATCAGGTCATCCCGGGCGACTTGCAGCAAGGCTTGGGCGACGCTTTCGAAATCCCCGGCCAGCGAACCGTTGAGGATCTGCTGCCGCGCCAATCGCGCTTCCTGGATGAACTCGGCGGGCCGTTCGCTGTGGCGGCTCCACAGTTCACCCAAGGTTTCGGCACCTGCCGGATCATGTTGCAGCAGCGACAACTGGTTCATGAATTCATAACCGGTGGTGCCATCCACCGACCAGTCGCGGTGCAGGGTTTCGCCTTCGCCGAGGATCTTCTCGACGTAGATCGGCAAGTGCCGTTGCGGTGACAGACTGTCGACCCGACGACGCAGTTTGCGGCAATAACCCCGCGGGTCGGCGAGGCCGTCGATGTGGTCGATGCGCAAACCGTCCACCAGGCCTTCGGCAATCAGCTCGAAGATTTTCGCGTGGGTGGCTTCGAACACTGCCGGGCGCTCGACGCGCAAACCGCCGAGTTCGTTGACATCGAAAAAGCGCCGCCAGTTGATGTCATCCGCCGCCGTGCGCCAACTGGCCAGACGATAACTCTGGCGCTCCAGCAGGTTGTGCAGGTTCTGGAAACCTTCCGGGTTGAGCGAGTCGTAGGCGCCGAGCTGCTGCTCGATGGCGTGCAGTATCGCCGGATCACCGGCCAGTTCTCGTAGTTCCTCTTGCAGAGGAATTGCCAGGCCGTGGGCGTCGGTCTGGTAGCTCAGGGCGGCGAAGCGGTCGGCGAGAAACTTCAGTTGTTCGGTTTGTTCGGCGTTCAGTCGTTCGTCAGGCTTGAGCAGTTCGCCGTAGTTAGCCGGGCAGATCGGAAAGTGATGGTCGTAGTGCTCGACATAAAACGCGCCGTGTCCGGCATCGAAACGCAGGGGCAGGGTGCCGTCCTGCAACGCGACGCCGTAGTCGCTACCCAGGAATGGCAGCAGTAACTGGCCTTCCATCAGCGGGTCGGGTGAATGCCACTGGATGTCGAAAAACTCGCCGTAGGGACTCAAGCGTCCCCATTCCAGCAAGTCCAGCCACCACGGGTTGTCACTGCCGCCGACGGCCATGTGGTTGGAGACGATGTCGAGGATCAGGCCCATCTGTTGCTGGCGCAGCGCATTGACCAGCCGCCGCAATGCCGCTTCGCCGCCCAGCTCCGGGTTGACGGTAGTCGGGTCCACCACGTCGTAGCCGTGCATGGAACCGGCCCGGGCGCTGAGCAGCGGCGAGGCGTAGACATGGCTGATGCCCAGGCTGGCAAAGTACGGCACCAATGGCACCGCATCGTCGAGGGTAAAGCCTTTATGAAATTGCAGCCGCAGGGTCGCCCGCAGCGGTTGGATAAACGCTTGATTCATTGGTCACGCTCACCCGCCTGAAGTCGCGCGCAGGCGAGCAGTTCAAGGCGTCGGGCGGCGTCCGGGTCATCGAGCAAGGCTTCACTGTTGCCGGGCAGGCGCCGCGACCAGTTGGGGTGCGTGTCGGTGGTGCCGGGCAGGTTGGCTTGCTGCTCGATGCCGAGGGCATCTTCCAGCGGCAGCAATACCAGCGGCGCCCGGGTATGGCCAAGGAAGCGAATCGCGGCGTCGAGCACCTGATCGGTTTCGTGGTGTTCTTCACGGAAATTCTGCGGATCTTCGCTCAACACCCGGCGCAAGCCTTCGCGCTCGCGTTCGCGGTAATGCCGCCACTCGATCTCGCTGTTGGCGTCGATCAGGCCAAGCCGGGAATTCCAGTCGATGTCGTGACCGTGCCACCAGCCGTTGATCGTTGGCAAATCGTGAGTGCTGGTGGTCGCGAGGGCGTTGTCCGGCCAGTCGAGGATCGGTTTGAAATGGGTGTTGTCTTGTTCAAACAGCAACACGCGCATGCCGAGGATCGCGCGGGCGATGAGTTTTTCCCGCAGGCCGTCGGCCACCGTGCCGAGGTCTTCGCCGAGGACAATCGCCTGATGCCGATGGGATTCGAGGGTCAGCAAACGCAGCAAGTCGTCCACCGGGTAATACAGATAAGCGCCGTCGGCGGGCGGCGCATCGTTTGGGATCACCCACAATCGTTGCAGGCCCATCACGTGGTCGATCCGCAGACCTCCGGCGTGGGCGAAATTGGCGCGCAGCATTTCGATGAATGCGCGAAAGCCGTTGCGTACCAAGCCTTCCGGGGAAAACGCGGAAATCCCCCAGCCCTGGCCGGAACGGTTGAGGATGTCCGGCGGTGCACCCACGGTCAGCGACGCGAGCAGTTCGTCCTGACGGCTCCAGGCCTGGCTACCACCGCCGTCGGCGCCAACCGCCAAGTCAGCCACCAGCCCGATGCCCATGCCCGCGCTGACAGCTGCGGTTTGGGCCCGCGCCAGGCAGCGGTCGATCAGCCATTGGCAGAAGGCGAAGAAGCCGATGCGTCCGGAGTTTTCCTCGGCGAAGTCGGCGAGGGCGGCGCTGCGCGGGTCTTGCCATTGTTCGGGCCAGTGGCGCCAGTCCAGGTCTTCACCGCGGGCGGCGCGGGCCTCTTGAATGGCTTCGAAACGGCAATGGTTTTCCAGGGCTTCGCCGCCGGCATGGCGGAAGCTGCTGAAGTCTTCGTGCAGCGGATGTTCGCCCTGGACGAACCCTTCGTAGAGCGCTTGCAACAGCTGATGTTTGACTTCGGCAGCGACCGGCCAGTCGATCAGGGGCAGGGCTTCCAGGTGTTGCAGTTGTTCGGCCAACCCGGTGGCGTCAATCGCATCGCGCAAGGCGCGTTCACCTAGGATCGCTCCCGGTGCGGCGTAGAGGCTGTTGAGGAATAAACGGCTGGACGGTGAATACGGGCTGTAACGATGGGTGTCGCTGCTGAACATCGCGTGCATCGGGCTGATGGCCAATGCCTCGGCACCGCGTTCACCGGCGACACGGGCCAGGTCTTCAAGGGCTTGGGTATCGCCGAAGCCGCCATCGCCGGTGCGGCGCAACGAATACAACTGCACGCTCAGGCCCCAGGTGCGCGGGATCGGGCTGTCGACTGCATCGCCGACGCTGTAGCAGCGCTCGGGGGCCACGGCCAGGGTGAAGGATTGTCCGTCGATGCTGACGTGTTGATAGCCAACCGGGATCAAGCCCGGCAGGATCGCTTCGGCATCGAGTTTCAGGTGCAGGCGCGAACCGTCTTCGAGATGGATTTCGCACGGCGTTTCAGGTTCGAAATAGCGGCTCAGGTCGAGGCCAGCGCCGATGTCGGCGGTGATCAGCGGCGGCAGGAAACGGGTCTGTTGCACCTGCTGCAATTGCAGCAGGCTGGCGTCGATTTCCTGGGCGCTGCCGGCCGGATGACCGAGCCCGGTCAGTACCGAGCGCAGCACCGCAGGGGCGACTTTTTGCGGACGGCCGTTGGCGTCGATCCAGTCGACTGCCAGGCCAGCACGGCTGGCCAGTATTTCCAATTGCGCATCGCTCATAGGCGCTCTCCATCCGGGGGTAGCAAAGGGGTTGCGGCCGTGAGGCTGACTAGGGCGCTATACGGTGCGAGATTGCTCTGGTGCAACAGGTCGGACGCGGGTGGGTGTTCGAACAGCAGCAAAGCATCGGCCTGTGATAGGTGGACCACAGGCGCTGCGCTGAGGTTCAGGTCGATGCGCAGCAGACTGCCGTCGCCCAGTCGCCAGCGCGCCGTCACCGCACCTTCGGCCAGCACCTCGGCGCCCAGGGCTTGAGCGCCGGGCAAGTGCGGCGAGATGTGCCGATGACGCAGTTGCAGCAATTGCCGGTAAAGGTCGTGCATCGCCTGCTGCGCCGGGTCGCCAGCGTGCCTGGGCTGCGACGCTTCGAAGGTCTGCGGCGCATTCGGGTCGGGGATCTGTGCGCGTTTGACAGGATCTTTGAAGGCGCTGAATGCGGCGAACTCGTTGCGTCGACCTTCGCGCACCAATTCGGCCAGTTCGCCGTGGTGGCTGGTGAAAAACAGGAAGGGCTGCTCGGCGGCGAACTCGTCCCCCATGAACATCAGCGGAATCATCGGCGACAACAGCAGCAACGCGGTGGCGGCTTTCAACGCCTCGGGATGCGCCAGTTGATGCAACCGTTCGCCAAAGGCGCGATTGCCGATCTGGTCGTGGTTTTGCAGAAACAGCACAAACGCGCTCGGCGGCAAGTGGCCGCTGGGCTCACCGCGCGGCGTTCCGTGGCGGGTGATGTGGCCCTGGAACACGAAACCCTGGCTCAGGCAACGCGCCAGTTGCTCGGTAGGGTTTTGAGCATAGTCGGCGTAATAGGCGTCGGTTTCGCCGGTCAGCAGAACGTGCAGGGCGTTGTGGCCGTCGTCGTTCCACTGCGCATCGAAACCTTGCTCCAGCAGGCTGGCCTGGTTGTGTTCGTTTTCCACGGTCAGCCACACGTGTCGGCGCGGGTCGGTCTGATGGCGTACCCGTTGCGCCAGCTCTTGCAGAAAGTCCGGGTCTTCGATGGCGTGCACCGCGTCCAGGCGCAATCCGTCGAAGCGGTACTCCAACAACCACATCAGCGCGTTATCAATGAAGAAGTCCCGCACCTCGCGGCGGCGGAAGTCGATGGCCGCGCCCCATGGGGTGTGTTTGTCCTCGCGGAAAAAGCCCTTGGCGTAGCGATGCAGGTAATTGCCGTCGGGGCCGAAGTGGTTGTAGACCACGTCGAGAATCACCGCCAGGCCATGGCCGTGGGCCGTGTCGATCAGGTGTTTGAGTTGTTCGGGGGAGCCGTAGGAGGCTTGGGGCGCGTAGGGCAGAACCCCGTCGTAGCCCCAATTGCGCTCACCGGGGAATTGCGCCAGTGGCATCAGTTCGATCGCGGTGATGCCCAGTTCGACAAGGCGCGTCAGGTGTTGCTCGACTTCACTGAAACCGCCGAGGGCTCCGACGTGCAGTTCGTAGATCACCGCTTCATTCCACGGCCGACCTTGCCAGGCGGCGTGTTGCCAGTGGTAGGCGAGGGGATCGACCACCACGCTGTGGCGGTCGAGGTCCCCGGCCTGGGCGCGGGAGGCCGGGTCGGGCACCTCCAGTTCGCCATCGATGTTGTAGCGGTAACGCGTGCCGGCCGGGCAGCGGGTCTTGATCACGAACCAGCCGTCGGCCTGGGGCAGCAGCGGCAAGGATTGCCCGTTTTCCAGTTCGACACTGACGTAAAACGCATCTGGCGCCCACAAGGCAAAACGCGTGTGTTCTGCGTCCAGCATGATTGCGCCGTGGGGCCAGGTCTCAAGGGTCCGTAACGGCATCGTTGAAAACCTCGTGTTATTTGTGACCCGATTTACCCAGGGCTTTAGCCACCAATTGTTCGTAGAGTTCGGCGTAGGGTTCGACCGCTTTGCACCAGTTGAACGGCGCAGCCATGGCGCGGCAACGCATGGCGTGCAGCAGGTCGGGGAAGGCGAAGACCTTGAATGCGCGGCCCACAGCTTCGCGGTAACTCTCAACGGTGGATTCGTCGAACAGGAAACCGGTCACGCCGTTTTCGATGGTGTCGGCCAGGCCGCCGGTATTCCGTGCCACCGGCAACGAGCCGAAGCGCTGGGCGTACATCTGGCTCAAACCGCAAGGTTCGTAACGCGAAGGCATCAACAGGAAATCGCTGCCGGCGAACATGCGGCGGGCGTCGGTTTCATTGAAGCCGATGCGCACGCCAACCTGGCCAGGGAAGCGCAGGGCCAGCACCCGCATGGCTTGTTCTTCTTCCGGTTCGCCACGGCCGATGATTGCGATCTGGCCGCCGTTTTCGACAATGAATTCGGCCACGGCTTCGGTAAGGTCCAGACCTTTCTGGTAGACAAGGCGCGATACCACGGCGAACAGCGGACCTTCGGATGCTTCCAGGCCGAACAGCTCGCGCACGTGAGCGGCGTTGACGGCTTTACCGTCCCAGTCGCCGATGGTGAACGGGCAGAACAGGTGCGGGTCGGTGGCGGCGTCCCAGCTCTCGTCGATGCCGTTGGGAATCCCGCTGAGCAGGCCTTGCTGGGTCTTGGCGGCAAGAAAACCGTCGAGGCCGCAGCCGAAGGCAGGCGTAGTGATTTCCTGGGCGTAGGTGGCGCTGACCGTGGTGATGTGGCTCGAATAAGCCATGCCGGCCTTGAGGAACGACATCTTGCCGTAGAACTCCATGCCTTCCTGTTGCAGTGCGTGCATCGGGATGCCCAGTTCCGGGCAAGAGCCGAGGCTGGTGACGCCCTGATAGGCCAGGTTATGGATGGTGAATAGGGTTGGGGTGCGCTGCCCGCGCCAGTGCATATACGCAGGGGCCAGGCCGGCTGGCCAGTCATGGGCGTGCACCAGGTCCGGGCACCAGTGGATTTGCGCGAGGTTGGCGGCGATATCGGCAGCGGCCAGCCCCAGGCGGGCGAAACGGATGTGGTTGTCCGGCCAGTCGCGGCCGTTGTTGGCGCCATAAGGCGAGCCTTCGCGCTCGTAGAGTTCGGGGCAGATCAACACGTAGATGACCAGGCCATCAGGCATGTCCATGCGCCCGATCTTGCAGGGCGGCAATGCGGCATGACCGCCGAGTTCACCAATGATGTGGATCGGATTTTCGCTGTGCAGCACTTGCGGATAACCGGGGATCAGCACACGAACGTCGTGCAAATGAGCCATGGCTCGCGGCAGCGCAGCGGAGACGTCACCCAGGCCACCGGTTTTCACCAGGTCGGCGATTTCCGAGGTCACGAACAAGACTTTCTTCTTGTTGGGATTCTGACTGGCGACCGGTACAAGTGCCTTGGGGATGCTGATTGCCTTGCTGCTCGGGGCATTCACGGCGCTCGATTCGCCGACCTGCTGATGAGCACGTTCTCCCTGAATATCTAAAGCCGCACTGATCATATGAATCTCCCGTGTTGTTGATCTAATTCTAGGTCTGGCACAAACGGTGTTCGTGGCCAAATCCTGTGGCCGGGCGCAAACGCGCTACGCATCGGTGAGCAAACGCTGCCAATACGCTAAAGCACAAAGGCTGGAGGGGCTGTTGCAAGGATTGCACCAGTCGGAACGCACCTGTCTCTAAGAGGACTCTTCGCTACAGGTAAAAGTTTCGACTTTTTTTCCGCTTTGTGACCGACCGGTTTCGACCCGCGAAATCAGTCTAGGCCAGAACTTAGAGCGTCACAGGCCAGATGGCAAAATTGTTCGACAATCGGTTTAAAGAGGTACGGACGTACCGACTTGGAGGGCAAACGCACCGACGAAGTGCAGGTTTATTTTTGATCGCGGGCCAAAATGTCACGTGGGAGACACATGAGTGTGCGAAGGGGAAATGGGGTTTTGCACTGTTGTGGTGCGTAGGGTTTGAGGGGTGTGGTGATTGTCAGGGCCTCATCGCGAGCAGGCTCGCTCCCACAGGGGAAGTGTTGTGGACGCACATTTTGTGTACACCCTAGATCCCTGTGGGAGCGAGCTTGCTCGCGATGAACGATGACGCGGTTTCAGCTCAATAAACGAATCGGCGCGCCCGCCGCCCAGGCCTGAACATCCTCGATCATCTGCGAAAAGAACTGCTGGTAATTCTGCCGGCTGACATACCCGACATGCGGTGTGGCCAGCACGTTGTCCAGCGTGCGGAACGGATGCATTTCGGGCAACGGCTCCTGCTCGAACACATCCAGCGCCGCGCCCGCCAGGCGCTTTTTCTGCAGTGCCTTGATCAGTGCCGTTTCATCGACAATCGGCCCGCGTGCGGTGTTGACCAGCAGCGCCGTGGGTTTCATCCAGTCCAGCGCCTGGGCATCAACGATCCCGCGGCTGCGCTCGCTGAGCACCAGGTGTACCGACAGCACATCGGCTTGTTCGAACAGTTCCTGCTTGCTGACGTAGCTCACGCCGGATTCGGCGGCGCGTTCGGCGGTGAGGTTTTCGCTCCAGGCGATTACCCGCATGCCGAAGACCTGACCGAACTGCGCCACGCGTTTGCCGATGCTGCCCAGACCGAGAATCGCCAAGGTCTTGCCGTGCAGGTCGCCGCCCAAGCCTTGCTGCCAAAGACCGGCACGCAGGGCATTGGCTTCGACCATCAGGTTGCGGGTCGCGGCCATGATCAGCGCCCAAGTCAGTTCCGGGGCGGCGTGCTTGTAACTGTCGGTGCCGCTGACCTGAATGCCCAGCGCAGCAGCGGCTTTCAGATCCAGCGCCGCGTTGCGCATACCGCCGGTGACCAGCAGCTTGAGTTTGGGCAGGCGGCGCAGCAGGTCTTCGTCGAAGCGCGTGCGCTCACGCATCACGCAAATCACCTCGAACGCGCCCAGGCGTTCGACCAGTGCGTCGTTGTCGGCCGGGTAGTCATGGATAAAGCTCACCTCGCCGATGCTGTCCAGCACCGACCAGTCCACCACGCCGCTGGCCACGTCCTGCCAGTCATCGATCACCGCAATCTGCACAGCCATCAGCCTTACCTCATCAACGAACAGGGTTGGTTTTGTTCAGCCAGTCGAGCAGGGCCTGATGAAATTGCGTCGGCTCTTCCATCTGCGGTGCGTGGCCCATGCCCGGGAATTCCACCAGGGTCGAGTGTGGAATCAGTTTTGCCACTTGCTTGCCGAGCACGTCGTAGTGACCGAGCTTCGCCTTGACCTCGGGGGTGGCGATGTCGCTGCCGATGGCCGTGGTGTCGGAGGTGCCGATCAGCAGCAAGGTCGGCATTTTCAGGTCCTTGAACTCGTAGAACACTGGCTGGGTGAAGATCATGTCGTAGATCAGCGCCGAGTTCCACGCCACTTGTTTATGCCCCGGGCCTTTGTTCAGGCCGGCGAGCATGTCGACCCAGCGATCGAACTCCGGCTTCCAGCGCCCGGCGTAATAGGTGTTGCGTTCATAGGTGCGGATCCCGTCGGCGGTGACTTTCAGCTCCCGTTCATACCATTGATCGACGGTGCGATACGGTACGCCGAGGGCTTTCCAGTCTTCCAGGCCGATGGGATTGACCAGCGCCAATTGCTCGACTTGTTCCGGGTATTGCAGCGCATAACGGGTGGCGAGCATGCCGCCGGTGGAGTGCCCGACCAAGGTGGCCTTCTGGATGCCCAGGGCCTTGAGTAGCTTCTGGGTGTTGGTCGCCAGTTGCTGGAATGTGTATTGGTAATTGTCTGGTTTGCTGGAGGTGCAGAAGCCTATCTGGTCCGGGGCGATCACTCGGTAGCCGGCCTCGCTCAGGGCCTTGATCGAACTGTCCCAGGTCGCGCCGCAGAAATTCTTGCCATGCATCAGCACCACACTGCGCCCGTTGGCCTTGCCATGGGCGGCGACGTCCATGTAACCCATTTGCAGGGATTTACCCTGGGACTGGAAGGCAAAATGCTTGACCGTGTAGGGATACTCGAAGCCCTGGAGTTCCGGTCCATATTCCGGACCTTCGGCGTGAGCCAGGATGGGTAGAGTGGCGGTCAGCAGCAGGCAGGGCAGCCAGCGTGAGAGGGTCATAGAAGAACTCCGTGGGAAATCTGCGGATGCTGGAAGGGCACGATTAGGGTGACATTAATAACAGGCAATGACTCAATGCCGGTCAGCCAATGCAATCCATGTGGGAGCGGGCTTGCTCGCGAAGAGGCCGGCAGCTTCAAAATAAATGTTGGCTGATACACAGCTTTCGCGAGCAAGCTCGCTCCCACAGTTTTTAACCCATCCAGCCGAGTGTTATCAGGGCCAGCACCGCATAACGGGCGCCTTTGGCGAGGCTCACGATCAGCAGGAATCGCCCCAGGGGCTCACGCATGACGCCAGCCACCAGGGTTAGCGGATCACCGATCACAGGCACCCAACTGAGCAGCAACGACCAATGACCGTAGCGCTGATAATGCTTTCGGGCCGTTTCAAGATGCCGGGGGCTGACCGGAAACCAGCGCCGCTCGCGAAAGCGCTCGATGCCACGTCCCAGCCACCAGTTCAGCAATGAGCCGAGGACATTGCCCAGGGTCGCGACCGCCAACAGTGCCCAGATCCAGTAACGATCGCTGATTAACAACCCCACCAGCACCGCTTCGGACTGCAACGGCAGCAGCGTCGCCGCACCGAACGCCGCAAAAAAAAGCCCGATGTACGCGCCGAACATCAATGGGCGGGGTAGTCCGCCACCACCACGTCGGTGCCGGTCTTGGTCAGGCCGATGACTTGATAGGCGTCGCTCATGCCATCCATTTCCATACCGGGCGAGCCCATCGGCATGCCGGGAGCCGCCACACCCAGCAGATCGTCACGCTTGCTCAGGGCCAGCACTTGCTCGGCCGGCACATGACCCTCGACGAACTTGCCGTTGATCAGCGCCGTGTGGCAGGACGCCAGGCGTGGCGGCACGCCGTGCTGCTGCTTGAACTCGCTCATGTTGGCTTCGACGTGATCCTCGACCTTGAAGCCGTTGGCTTCGAGGTGGCTGATCCATTTTTTGCAGCAACTACAATTGGCATCACGGTGTACTTCGATGGGGATCAGATCGGCGGCCTGGGCCAGGGAGGAGATAAACAGGGCGCTTAGGGCGATCAGACGCAGATGGGTTCGCATGGGAGGATCTCGACTCGGAGGGCGGTCAAAAAAAGAGGCATTTTGACTACTTTAACCAACAAAGAGGGGCGAGAGTGTTTCGAAGTAATGCAGGATGGTGTGATGTACGAGGCTTTCTGTGGCGAGGGAGCTTGCTCCCGTTCGGCGGCGCAACCGTCGCAAGATCTGAGTGCAGGATCTGTCTGAAGAGGGGCCGCTTCGCAGCCCAGCGGGAGCAAGCTCCCTCGCCACAGGGAGCTTCGTCAGTCAGCTAAAGGGTTAACGAACCTTGAACCGCCCCATGATCGCGCTCACCCGGCTATTCGCTTCCAGCAACTGCTGAGTGTTGAGTTCACTGGCATGACCGCTTTTAACCAACTCATCAACCATATGGCGGATCTGTACCATGCTGCGGTTGATCTCTTCGGTCACGGCGCTTTGCTGCTCGGCGGCGGTCGCAATCTGGGTGCTCAGGCTGTTGATATGGCTGACGGAGCCGGCCATTTCATCCAGGCCGGAGTTGACCCGCGCTGTGGCATCCGCAGCGGATTGGCAGCTGGCCTGGGTGTTTTCCATGGCCGCCACCGAAGAGCTCACGCCTTGGGTCAGGCGTTTGAGCATTTCGTTGATTTCCGAGGTGCTGGCCTGGGTCCGGGCGGCGAGGGCGCGGACTTCATCGGCCACCACCGCAAAGCCCCGGCCCTGTTCACCGGCGCGTGCCGCTTCAATTGCCGCGTTGAGCGCCAACAGGTTGGTTTGCCCGGCAATCGCGCCGATCACCCCGAGAATCTCGGTAATCCGTTGTGCGTCCTGCTGCATGTTTTCAACTTTGTGGGTGGCGCTGGCCACTTCATCAATCAGCGCCACGACACTGCTGGAAGCTTCGCCGACCACAACCCGCGAGCGATCCGCGTGTTCGCTGGCGCGCTGGGTGAAAGCAGCAGTTTCAGCGGCGTTCTGCGCGACACTGTCGGCGGTGGAGCTCATTTCGGTGATGGCAGTAACGGTCTGATCGGTTTCCGAGGCGTGACGCACCAGAATCTGACTGGTGTGCGCGGAAGTGCGTTGCAGGTTGTCCAGACCCGAAGCCATGGCGCCGGTGGCTTGGGTGACTTCGCCAATCATGTTCTGCAAGTAGATGATGAAGGCGTTGACCGAGTGGCCGATGGCGCCCAGTTCATCCTCGGCACGGATGGTGATGCGCTTGGTCAGGTCGGCATCGCCGGCAGACAGTGCATCGATGTTGGCCTTGAGGATTTTCATGCGATGAATCAGTTGGCGAATCGCGTAGATCTGCAGCAGAACCAACAGAATCACCATCGGAATCTGCAACAGGCTCAAGGTGTTCAATACATCGTCACGTTGAGCGGTGATCAGCTTGGTCGGCAGGGCAGTCGCGAGGAACCACGGCGTGCCTTCGATCGGGCGCATAAAGAAGGTGCTGGCTTCGCCGTTGTTGTCGAATTCGACCCGCTGCGCCTGGTCGCGGTTTTGCAGGCCCGCCTTGACCTGGCTGGCGAACGGCGAGTTGCCGGCCAGTTCGCTGATGTTCTTCAGCACGACCGGCCCGCTGATGCGTGAGCTGTTGCTGATGATTTTGCCGTCGGCTTCGACGATCAGCATTTCGGCACCGAGGTCTTTTTCCTTGCGTGCGATCAGATCGTTGAAGAAGCCCAGGGTCACGTCGATGGTCGACACACCGTAGGCCACGCCATTTTTCTGAATGGCCATCGCGCAGTTGGTGCGCGGCTCGGCACTGGCGTCATCCTTATAGGCGGCAGCCCACGCGCACTGACCGCGCGGGGTTTGCATGCCGCCCTTGTACCAGCTCTGGTCGTAGTAGTTGGGCGCGGCGTCGCTGTTCCAGAAGGTGTTGACGGCCAGTTTGCCGGAGCTGTCACGGTGCCAGAAGGTGCTGAACTTGTTGCGTCCCGCTTCACGTTGGCCGGGCAAAGGCCAGATCCCGCCACCAAACACTTTCAGCTCGCCGTACTGGTCCACCAAACCGGGCAGCACCGTATCAATGGCGGCGCTGTCGAGCAGGGGTATGGTCTGGGTGATGCTGCGTTGCTGGGCTTGCACCTTGTTCAGTTCGCCCTGGATTTGCTCGGCAACTTCAGCAATGCGGTTGAGGGCGACCTGTTCTTCGGTATGGCGCAGTTTCGGCGCGACCAACTGGCTGATACCCACCACCGTGAGTACCGAAAGCAGCAGGATGAACAGGACCAGAAACAGCGTGTAGCGAGCCTGAATGGTACGGAATGCGGGCATGGGACCGGTCCTTGTGCTGCGTTTTTATTGTTGGGATTCGGATTTCGAAAATGGCGGGCTTCGAAGCTTTATCGGCCCGCTTGGGGTGAGCTTTAGGTACGGACGTACAAGAAAGGTGTTAGGAGGACGGATGGTGAGTAACGGTCTTGGTACAAATAAGCAAGATCAGATGGATATGACAGCGATGCCTCGGCTATACCAAAATGAAAAATATCGTGTAGGCCAATGAAACAGGGGCTTCAGTGATTTGTATCGTAAATGTACAAAAATTGTAAAAAGGCGAAATACTTGTAGGTAGGCATTCTCATCGCGCCGATACTTCCGCGCATTCATCTCGCTTAAACAAGGATTTTTTATGTCGCACGGACATTGGAATATCGTCGCGCTGTCAGGAGCACGGTCATGACTATCGGTCTGGTCGGCAACTGGACTGCCAAACCGGGAGTGCTGCTTCGCCAGGGTTCGCCCAATGCCAAACCAGTAACCCAAAGTGCCAAGGTGCGAGAGATCCTATCCATGGTGGGCACCAATCCGCTGGTGCTCGACCGGGCGAAAATGGATGCTCAATCATTGTTCAAGCAGGTCAAGGGCTTCGATCCGGAAAACATCTCGGTCAAGCAGTTAAGCAACATGAGCACCTACCTGAAGCAGAAGGGCATCATCGGCGATGTGACCGCCCTGACGTTGCTGAACGCAGGCTCCAAATTCGATAAATTCGGTGTTCCGACCGACCCCGATGCGAAGTTCAACGCCCTGGAGTACTTTGCCGTTCAACTGGATAACATCCAGACCAACAACCTCAAGGGCAACAAGTACGCTAACTACCTGGTCCCTGAGTACAAAAAAGCAATCTACGTGCTGCAGAACCTCAAGACCTACGGCGAAACCAACGGCTCGACGGTCAAGAAGAAGGACAAGTAATCTTCTGACCCGCTCAATACGTTGAACGGGCCAGAAACCGGTTGATCAGCGGTCGAGCATTTGCATCACCGCTTCCGGGTAGCGCAAGCCCGCGGTGGCGTTGGCCGGGAATATCGCTTCCAGCGCCTGCAACTCGCCAGCACTCAGTTTC
This sequence comes from Pseudomonas sp. ASL4, assembly GCF_056680395.1. Taxonomy (NCBI): domain Bacteria; kingdom Pseudomonadati; phylum Pseudomonadota; class Gammaproteobacteria; order Pseudomonadales; family Pseudomonadaceae; genus Pseudomonas; species Pseudomonas sp. ASL4. The sequence goes on from NZ_CM155280.1 coordinate 4,024,374, forward strand.
ACCTCCAGCGCTGCGACATTTTCCTCCAGGTATTTACGTTGCTTGGTCCCGGGAATCGGGATCAAGTAATCGCCTTGCGCCAGGACCCAGGCCAACGCCAGTTGCCCGGCAGTCACGCCTTTGTCGGCGGCCAGCGCCTCGACTTGCTGCACCAGTTGCAGGTTTTTCCCGAAGTTCTCCCCTTGAAAACGCGGACTGAAGCGGCGGTAGTCGTCAGCTGCAAAGTCGTCCGGACTTTTCAACGCACCGGTCAGAAAGCCACGGCCCAGCGGGCTGTACGGGACAAAAGCGATGCCCAGGCGCTGACACGCGGCCAGGCAACCGTTGTCTTCCTGATCGCGGCTCCACAGCGAGTATTCACTTTGCAGTGCACTGATCGGATGCACCTTGTGCGCCCGTTCAAGCGTGGCGGCCGATGCTTCGCTCAAACCCAGGTAGCGGACCTTGCCGGCCTTGATCAGCTCGGCCATCGCGCCGACGGTTTCTTCGATGGCTACTTGCGGGTCGATCCGGTGCTGATAGTACAAATCCAGGGTATCCACGCCGAGGCGCTTGAGGGTGCCGTCGATGGACTTGCGAATGTATTCCGGCCGACCGTCGACACCCCGTGCTGAGGGGTTGGCCGGGTCGCGAACGATGCCGAACTTACTGGCGAGGAACACTTGGTCGCGCTTGCCGACGATGGCTTTGCCAATCAGTTCTTCATTGGTATGCGGGCCGTACATGTCAGCGGTGTCGAGCAGGTTAATGCCGAGCTCCAGCGCCCGGTGCAGGGTGGCGGTGGCTTCGCGGGTGTCGGTGCCGGTGGTGTAGAAATCGGTCATGCCCATGCAGCCTAATCCGATGGCGCTCACTTGCGGTCCGTTCTTGCCCAGTTGACGTGTTTGCATGAGATCAGCTCCTTGAAAATGTGAGCCACCATTGTTCACCTCGACAGAAACCAGATAAACCAGCTAAAACTGCTATCACTATTCGTTATTTCTAAATAATTACCCACTGAGCCCGAACCATGGACCGTCTCAACGCCATGCGCGTGTTTACCCGGATCGTCGAACTGGGCGGTTTCGCCAAGGCTGCCGACAGCCTACAAATGCCCCGTGCCTCGGTGACCATTCTGATCAAGCAGCTTGAAGCCCATCTGGGTGTGCAACTGCTGCAGCGAACCACCCGGCAGATCAGCCTGACGCTCGACGGCGCGGCGTATTACCCACGGTGCGTGCGTTTGCTGGCGGATCTTGAGGAAGTCGAAGCGGTATTTTCCGCTGCCCGGCACAACCCCAAGGGTTTGCTGCGAGTGGATATGCCGGCGGGGATAGGGCGGTTGATCGTGATCCCTGCATTGCCGCAGTTCACTGCCAGGTACCCGTTGATCGAACTGGAAATCGGTTTGAATGACCGCACGGTAGACCTGATTCGCGAAGGTGTGGACTGCGTGCTGCGGGGTGGTTCGCCCATGGATGACTCGCTGGTGGCGCGGCCGCTGGTGATGCTGGATCAGGTGACCTGCGCCAGCCCCGAGTACTTGCAACGTCACGGCACACCCCAGTGCCTGGCCGATTTGCCGGGCCATCAGATGGTGGAGTATTTCTCTGCTACCACCGGCGCGCGCTTCGGGCTGGAGTTTGTGGTCGAGGGACAGTTGCAGCAACTCGATTTGCCCAAGCAGGTTTCGGTCAACAGCGCTGACGGTTACATGGCCGCGTGTGAGGCCGGGTATGGTTTGGTCCAGGCCCCGTACTATCACGTTGCCCGGCAACTGAAGGAAGGGCGTCTGTGCCAAGTGCTCAGCGACGCACCGCCGCCGGCCATGCCGCTTACGGCGCTGTACCCGCCACACCGCCAGTTGTCCCGGCGGGTGCGGGTATTTGTCGATTGGCTGGTTGAACTCTGTGCACAACCGGGCCAGCACTTTTACCGCAGCGAATCAGGCCGCTGAACGATTGGCCGGGGGATCGCTTGGGTGCTCCAGTGTCCGATGGATGCGTGGGGTTTCAATGGATTGCCATGTATTGCACGTGCTCGGGTTGCGTTAAGAGTAGAAGGCGTCAAGGACCCAAAAACACGAAAAATCGGCTGTAAGAAAAATGCCCGCAACAGGGCGGGCATTTGTTCAGGGCTGATTAAAAAAGCTATTTTGTCTTACACGTTGTTCAAGGGAATGGACTACCGATGTTCGTAATAACCCGGTCCGCCACGATCATAATGGCGGTCACCGTGCCAGCCTCCGTGGGGGAAAATGATACAGCCGCTCAGGGAAAGTAGAGCGATCAGGGGAATCAGCAGTGTGATTCGACGGAGCATTTCAAAATCCTCATGGTTATCGCCGCGATGAAGCCAAAACACTTCATCGTCTGTAACATGAGACTTCGTTTGCTGCCGTTCATCCCCGTACAAAGGTAGGCGCTTGGCATGCAAGCGGATACAAACCGGATACATTTCAAGGTTCAGGAACCCGCAATGACCCAATCGCAACGTTTGAAATACTCGATTCTGATCTCCCTGGTGGTCCTGGGGATCATGTTCGGCCTTTCGTATCTGCAAAATACAGGGGTCATCAGCGAGAAGCTGTTTCAGTACATCGCCATTGGCGTGGCAGTGATCGTGGTGGTGGTAAATGGCGTGATGCGCCGCAAGGTCAAGCCTTAAGCGACGCACCCGAGGCGGGTTCACCGCAGAGAATGGCAATGGCCTGCGGATGCAGGCTGTAGCTTTTGTCCGGATTGAGCGTGATCACGCCCTCAATGCACAAGCGCTTCAATACCTCCCGCACACTCAGGAAGGACAGGGGAATATCCAGGTCCAGCAAATGTGTGTGTACGCCGCGCACGCCCAGGCTGCGCTCGCTTTCTGCGGCGCTCAGCAAGGCGTCGATGACTTTCAGGCGAATCAGGCTGGTTCTCAGGCCAAAGCTCTTGAGCAGCACTCTGATTCGTTCGTTTGCGTGGCGATCAGTCCTGTGTTCGAACATTCCGGGGCCAGGATTCATGGCAATACCCTTTGACGCACGGCTACCGTCCGTTGGCAGATGCGAGTTGTACATGCAAAAAACTCCTTATCAGAGCCTGATCAGGAAGAAGTGAAGGTGCTCTCCATCATTAAGACGAATGAGCCAAGCAAATCATGAAGGCTGTAATGTAGAAAATTTGTCGATGCCATGTCGGCGGGATGTGATACGGCATCGGACGAGTGTTTACGGCGCCTAAATTTCCTGATGATTTTTTCGTTCCTAAGGCCAGGCACATTCCTTGTAGATCGCAGGGTGTGATTTTCCTAGGCCAGGTTCGGTGTAGCTGTGTGGGCGTCAAACCGTCCCGATCCTGGTCGTCGTCTTATGCATCAGGAGCGCGCGTGATTATTAGCAGGCAGTTAACCGGGTTAAGTCTTGCAGGTGTGTTGCTGGGGCTCAGCCTTGCGGCAAACGCCCGCAGCCAGCCAGAACCTTCGGCCGTCGATATTCGCCGCACCAGTTTCGGTGTGCCGCACATTCGCGCCGAAAACGAGCGCGGGCTCGGCTACGGTATCGGCTACGCCTACGCTCAGGACAACCTGTGCCTGATGGCCAACGAGATCGTCACCGTCAACGGCGAACGATCACGGTATTTCGGCCCGGATCAATTCACGCTTGAAGAGCGCGCCAACCTGGCCAGCGACCTGTTTTTCAACTGGCTGAACACACCGCAGGCCGTAGCTGGTTTCTGGCAGGCGCAAACCCCTGAAGTACGCGATCTCATCGATGGTTATGTGGCGGGCTACAACCGCTCGCTGGCCGAGCGTCAGGCCCAGGGTTTGCCAGCGCAATGCCAAGGTGACTGGGTGCGCCCGATTGCGGCCCAGGATCTGGTGAAGCTCACGCGTCGCTTGTTGGTCGAAGGCGGCGTCGGGCAGTTTGCCGAAGCCCTGGCCGGCGCCACACCACCAGCGGCCGTCGCTCACGTGGCGAACGCTGCGCAGGCATTTCAACTGGCCGACACGCATCAGCAGCGATTTGCACTGGATCGCGGCAGTAACGCGGTGGCGATCGGCAGTGAGCGCTCGTTCAACGGTCGCGGCATGTTGTTGGCCAACCCGCATTTCCCCTGGGTGGGCGGAATGCGCTTTTACCAGATGCACCTGACCATTCCCGGCAAGCTGGATGTGATGGGCGCTGCGCTGCCCGGTCTGCCGATGATCAACATTGGTTTCAACCAGCACCTGGCCTGGACGCACACCGTCGATGCGTCCAAGCATTTCACCTTGTATCGCCTGCAACTGGACCCCAAGGATTCGACCCGTTACCTGCTGGACGGCAAGTCCCTGCCACTGGATCAACAGACCCTGACGGTGAACGTGAAACAGCCGGATGGCCAGATCAAGCCGATGTCCCACGTGATCTACAGTTCGGTATTTGGCCCAGTCGTGCAATGGCCCGGCAAGCTCGATTGGGATAACCAGTTCGCCTACAGCCTGCGCGATGCCAACCTGGATAATGACCGCGTCTTGCAGCAGTGGTATGCGATGAACCGCGCTACCAGCCTCAAGGATTTGCAGGCGTCGGTGCACAAGATTCAGGGCATTCCGTGGGTCAACACTCTGGCGGCGGACGATCAGGGACAGACGCTTTACATGAACCTGTCGGTGGTGCCGAACGTCAATGCCGACAAACTGGCCAAGTGCAGCGATCCGCGCGCCGGGTTGAAGATGATCGTGCTCGACGGCTCCAACAGCACCTGCGCCTGGGACATCGATCCGAACGCCGCGCAAAAGGGTATTTATGCGGCAGACAAATTGCCGCAACTGTTGCGCAAAGACTTTGTGCAGCATTCCAACGATTCCGCCTGGCTGGCCAACCCGGCGCAGCCATTGACCGGCTTCTCGCCATTGATCAGCCAGGACAGTCAGCCATTGGGGCTGCGCTCGCGCTTCGCGCTGGATCGCCTGGGTTCGCTGGCCAAGGCCGGGCCGGTGGCCGCTGCGGATTTGCAGCGAATGGTCATGGATGATCAGGTGTATCAGGCGGCGCAAGTCATGCCGGACCTGTTGCAGTTCTGCAGTGCCGACCTGGGCGCCGATGCGGCGATCCTCGCACCGTTATGTGCCAGTTTGAAGGCGTGGGATGGCCGGGCAAATCTGGACAGCGGCGTGGGCCTGGTGCATTTCCAGAATGTCATGGAGGCGTTGCAGCAAACGCCCGACATCTGGCGCGTCGCCTTCGACCCGAAAGACGCGCAGCACACCCCTCGCGGGTTGGCGTTCGAGCGGGCAGAAGTGGCCAAAGCCATACGCGAAGCGATGCTCGCATCGTTGGAACTGACCAACAAGATGGGGCTCAAGCCCGACAGCCGCTGGGGCGATATTCAAGTGGTCAGCAGCGGCGGGCAGCAGACACCGATCCACGGTGGGCCCGGCACGCTGGGCGTTTATAACGCCATTCAAAGCGTGCCGAGAACCGACGGCAAACTCGAAGTGGTCAGTGGCACCAGTTACCTGCAAGTCGTGACCTTCGATGAAAAAGGTCCACATGCTCAGGGTTTGCTGGCGTTCTCGTTGTCCAGTGATCCGGCTTCGAAATATTCACGGGACCAGACGCTGGCGTTCTCGAAGAAACAGCTGAGCGTGTTGCCGTTTACCGAACAGCAGATCAAGTCTGATCCGCAGTATCAGGTGCAGACGATTCGCGAGTCGGATGAAAACTCAGGGAAGGTGGCTGCACAGTAAAAACCAGTTGCGCTGGCAGCGAACATGAAGGCCGCAACCCTCAGGGGGCGCGGCCTTCAGCTTTTTGGCGTTTGTTGCGGAATCGAATTGAGCACCGGGTTGCCGCTCTCGTTGCGGGTCAGGTACACCGGCAAAACCTTGGGCAGGGAGGCCACCAGATTGTTGAGTTCCTTGATGTTGTAAATGCCACCGAGGCGGATCGATGCCGTGCTTTTATCGGCCACCATTATCGGCTTGCTCAGGTAGCGATTGATCAGCGGCAATGCCTCGCTCAACGGCAGGTCATCGAGCACCAGTTTGCCGCTACGCCACGCCAGAGACTGGTCGTTGGTATAGGTCTGACTGATCTGCGGCATGAAGTCGCCGTGTCGAAAATGCGCCTGCATCGCTGGTCCCAACTGCAAACCGTCCCCGTTAAGGGTGTCATTGCTGGTGACCAATACCGAGCCTTCAATCAGGTTCACCCGCACTTGATCTTCATACAGCCAGACGTTGAATTGGGTACCGGTGACCCGAATCCTGCCTTCGGCCGCTTTGACGATGAAGGGGTGAGTCATGTCATGGCTGACACTGAAGAAGGCCTCGCCTTTTTTCAGCGTGACCCGACGCTCATCCTTGTAATTACGGAAGGTCAGTTCGGTGCCCAGGTTCAGTTCCACCTGACTGCCATCGCTCAGGGTGACCTGACGGACATTGTCGGTGGTTTCGAAGTGCTGGTAGGCGTTGGGCAGCCAGCCGAGGTTCCAGCCGGTGTACGCCGCCAGCGGCAGTGCCACTGCGCAGACAGCCGCGGCGATACCCAGGGAGCGCCACGGTGTTGAAGGTCTGACGGGCAGCGCTGGCGTGGTGGACGCCGGGCGCGGCAAGTCGCCGGCTACGTCCCAGATCTCCAGCATGGCTTCGTACTCGAACGCATGCAGCGGATGAGCGTCGTGCCATTGTTCGAACGCCTGACGCTCCTCGGCAGTGCAGTCGTTGGCGTGCAGACGCATGCACCAGTGCGCAGCGGCATCGGTGACGGCGTCGTATTCGGCTTCCGAGAGAGAGTGTTCGGTCATTGACTCATCCTGATTTGCTGCATTCTAACCTTGCGGGTAAGGCGGCGAGAACATCCGTCATGGCAATTGCCCATCAAAGTGGAATTTATTTTCCCCGGTGACGGCCAAAAAAACAGGACATGCACGCCTACTATCCACAAATGGAGTGAAAAAATGATCAAAAGAACCTTTGCAGCCTTAATTGCCACGGCAAGCTTGCTCAGCGCTGGTCCAGTGCCGCAAAGCGCTTGGTCAATGCGTTTTTCAGCACGGTATCGAGCATCGACTGCAGCGTCGGGAGCTTGAGCAGTTCAGCCAGCATCGTCGTGATGTTGTGTTGTTGATTGCGCTCGATGAGCGCTTCCTGGTCCTGAAAGACTGCCCCGTCGATTTGTTGCGTAGACACGCTTAACGTCTTTGCGGCCAGGGCGGTGCAACGCTGTTCGACGGACAGATATCGCAGTAACTCGCGTTTGCCGGCGGGCTCGGTCAGCCATTGTTCGAGTTTGCTGTTGAGGTCGGCGATGTCGGCGAATTTGATCAGGCCTTTCCATGGCGTATAGAGCGTTGCTTCGCCATCGTCGGGTTTACTCATGACAAACGCCCCGGTCAGGGTGATCGGTGAGCCGGCGTCAGCGGTCAACAGCAGTCGATGGACATGCATCCCGGGCAGGTTGGTCGCGCGGGATGCGTGGTTGGCGAGGTAAACCGCCTGCAGCCACGTGAGGTCGTCGAGGGTAAAGGCCAGGGCTTTTTCTCGATCACCAGGCTGCTTGGCGTTGGATGCGAGTTCGGCCGCGTCAAAAAAATACGGTAGCGGGGGAGCCGTCATGGTTTTTCCTCTGTGTGCCGTGAGCACCGGCAGTTGGATTGAGGAAAAACAGTACGGTCGATACAAAGTCTGAGTGCGGTACATATTGCTTGAGCTGATCATTTTTCCGAGGCTTGACAGGACCCCTCTAAAACAGCGCTTAATCGGCGACGTTTTGTGGGTTGCCGCGCAACCCCGTTTCAGCCTGTAGCCCGAACTCAATAATAAAACTGGAGCCTCAGATGACCGCAACACCCGTCAACCCGAACGCGCAAACCCTCGATTTTGATTCACTCGTCCAGTTGCTTGAGCAAATCTTTCTGCGTCACGGTACTTCGGCGGATGTCGCCAGCACGCTGGCCCTCAACTGCGCCGGCGCCGAGCGCGATGGCGCCCACAGCCATGGTGTGTTCCGCATTCCCGGGTATGTGTCGACACTGCAAAGCGGCTGGGTCAATGGCCAGGCCGTGCCGGTGGTCGAGGATGTCGCCTCGGGCTTCGTCCGGGTCGATGCCGCGAACGGTTTTGCCCAACCCGCGTTGGCCGCTGCCCGCGCCTTGCTGGTCGAAAAGGCCCGCAGCGCCGGGATTGCGGTATTGGCGATCCGCAACTCCCATCACTTCGCCGCCCTCTGGCCGGATGTCGAGCCCTTTGCCTATGAAGGGCTGGTCGCCTTGAGCGTGGTCAACAGCATGACCTGCGTGGTGCCTCACGGTGCCGATCGACCGTTGTTCGGCACCAACCCGATCGCCTTCGCTGCCCCTCGGGCCGACGGTGAGCCGATTGTCTTCGACCTGGCCACCAGCGCCATTGCTCATGGCGACGTACAGATTGCCGCGCGCAAAGGCGAGCGCTTGTCGCCGGGCATGGGCGTGGACAGCCTTGGTCAGCTGACCCAGGACCCGAAAGCGATTCTTGAAGGTGGCGCGTTGCTGCCGTTTGGCGGGCACAAGGGATCAGCGCTGTCGATGATGGTGGAGTTGCTGGCGGCCGCGTTGACTGGCGGCAATTTTTCCTTCGAGTTCGACTGGTCGAACCATCCCGGGGCCAAGACACCGTGGACCGGGCAACTGCTGATCGTGATCGATCCGAGCAAGGCCGCCGGGCAAAACTTCGCCGAGCGCAGCCAGGAATTGGTACGGCAGATGCACGGTGTCGGGCTCAAGCGATTGCCGGGGGATCGGCGTCATCATCAGCGCGCCAGGTCTGCGGCTGAAGGTATTCATTTGGAGGCTGGAGTGTTGGCAAGTTTGCGGGAACTCGCGGGGCTCTGAACTCGGCATCGTAAATGTGGGAGCGGGCTTGCTCGCGAATGCGGAGTGTCAGTCAACATCAATGCTGAATGACACACCGCATTCGCGAGCAAGCCCGCTCCCACAGGGTTTGTGGTGTGCAGTTAATTCATGGGAATTAACGACGACCCAGCAGCAACCCGACCACCAGGCCGAAACCGGCGGAAATCGCTACGGTCTGCCACGGATGGCCACCAATGTAGGTTTCAGTGGCATCGACCGCCGGTTTGGTCCGCTCACGGACGCTGGAGACTGAATCCAGCGCCTGCTGCAGTTTCAGGGCGATTTGCCCACGAAGTGTTTCTGCTTCCTCTCCGACCAGTGAGGAGCTGCTTTTGAGCAGTTTGTCGGATTCTTCGATCAGTGCCTGAAGTTCACTGAATGCCTGATCCTTGATTTGGTCTGCGGCGGCTTGTGCGTTGGTTTTGCGGGCCATTGAGTAACTCCTTGCGGGTAAGTGGGCAGTGAACAATGGAGTCTGCCGGGGTTGGAAAAGTTGCAGTAAATTTGCATCCCGACACCAACCTGAAGAAAAATCCAGGGCCGGAAATTTCGTCCTACAGTGTAAGATGTCGCCTATTTACGCAGCAGGAATTTTCCATGAGCTTCAATCTGGCCGACAAACCCCTTGCCGAGCGCGCTGCGCTGGAAGACGAAAAATCCCGTCTGTTCGACCTCTGGCAAAGCAACCTGGGCAAGTCCAAGGGCGAAGCCGCGCGGTTGTTCGGTGAGCGGGCCAAGCGCAAAGGCAAATGGGCCGAATGGGTTCGCGCCGAGCTTGATCTGATGTCGCCGCCCGAGTTCGCCAACATGGTGCGCAGCGAAGTCAATCGTCTGATGGCCGCTAAATAATCTGTACGTGAACTGCCGTTCCCGTTTTTGGCACCAACCCCTGTAGGAGCTGCCGAAGGCTGCGATCTTTTGATCTTGTTCTTAAAAAGTAAGATCAAAAGATCGCAGCCTTCGGCAGCTCCTGCGCAAAGCTCGCGACAATCGCCTCGCGCACCTTCAATACCACCGGATCAAGCTGCGTGCTGGTGCGCCAGCCCAGTTCGATCGGGTAACGCGGCAGCGCCAGCGGGCAGGGCAGCAGCGCCAGGCTACTGAGTGCCGCGATGCTTTGCGCGGCATGGGCCGGAATGGTCGCCACCGCTTGGCTGCCCTTGAGCAAATACGGCAACGCCGCAAAGTGCGTGGTCGAGGCGCACACCCGGCGACTCAGTCCCAACGCCGCCAGCCCTTCATCGGTAATCCCGATAAATCCACCCGATGACACCAGAATGTGTTCCCGCGCGACGAATTCTTCCAGGCTGATGGTTTGCTGTCCTTCGGCCAGGCTGAGCGGGTCCACCAGGCATAGATAACCCCCTTCGCCCAGCACCTGGCGACTGAGCAAGCGCTCGGCAAAGCCGCCGGCGGTGATCGCCAGATCGATACTGCGGTCGAGCAAGGCATGGGCGACGATCTGGCTGTGGGTCTGGCGGAAAATCAGCCGCAGTTTTGGCGCACGCTGGGCGATTTCTTCAATCAATCGCCGCCCGTAGGCCATCTCGAAATCGTCCGACAGGCCCACGGTGACCGAGCGTCCCTCGTAATGATTGGCCGCCGGATCGACCATCGCGAGGCTCTGCCGGCATTTGTTCAACGCATCGCTGACCACCGGTTTTAATTGATTGGCCCGCAGGGTCGGTGACAACCCCCGGCCGGTGCGGACGAACAACTGATCGCCATACAACGCCCGCAGACGCCGCAACGCGGCGCTGACCGCCGATTGCGTGACGCCCAGGCGCAGGGCGGCACGGCTGGCGCTGGACTCCTCGTGCAGGGCTTCGAAGACTTTGAGCAGGTTGAGGTCGACGGTGGCGATATTCATAAGGTTCATATCATTCAGCAGCGAACGGGGCTTTATTCATGATCCGGCGACGGCCGAGAATGAGCAACACCTCATTGCCCACGGAGTTATCACGATGCCCAAGTCAATTGTTGCGGCCCTGCAAATCGGCGCTTTGCCCGGCGGCAAGGGTGAAACACTGGAGCAGATCCTTTCCTGGGAAACCCAAATCATGGAGTCCGGCGCCGCGCTGGTGGTGATGCCGGAAGCGCTGTTGGGCGGCTATCCCAAAGGCGAGTCCTTCGGCACGCAACTCGGTTATCGCCTGCCCGAGGGGCGTGAGGCGTTCGCACGCTATTTCGCCAACGCCATCGATGTGCCCGGCGTCGAGACCGAAGCTCTGGCTGGATTGTCGGCGCGTACCGGGGCCAATCTGGTGATTGGCGTGATCGAACGCGCGGGCAGCACCTTGCATTGCGCCGCGCTGTACTTCGATCCGCAGGCCGGGCTGGTAGCCAAGCACCGCAAACTGATGCCGACCGGCACCGAACGGCTGATCTGGGGCAAGGGCGATGGTTCGACGCTGCCGGTGATCGACAGTCAGGTCGGGAAGCTTGCGGCGGTGGTGTGCTGGGAAAACATGATGCCGTTGCTGCGTACTGCGATGTACGCCAAAGGCGTGGAGGTCTGGTGCGCGCCGACGGTGGATGAGCGGGAGATGTGGCAGGTCAGCATGCGTCACATTGCCCATGAAGGCCGCTGCTTTGTGGTCAGTGCTTGTCAGGTGCAGGACTCGCCGCAAGCGTTGGGCGTGGACATCGCCAATTGGCCGGCGGATCGGCCATTGATTGCCGGCGGCAGCGTGATCGTCGGGCCAATGGGCGATATTTTGGCCGGGCCGTTGCGGGGAGGGCCCGGTTTACTGACGGCCGAAATTGACACCGACGAGTTGATCCGCGCCCGTTATGACTTCGACGTGGTCGGGCACTATGCGCGCCCGGATGTGTTTGAGTTGAGCGTCGATGAGCGCGCCAAACCCGGCGTGCGCTTCACCGCATAAGATGTTGACTGATCTGGCGCCATCGCGAGCTAGCTCGCGATGGCGGCCTGTCAGTCACTAAAAATCCAGCAACTGTTCACCAGGTTGCTGCGCTCGACCCCGGGAAACTCAGTTTGCCAGTATCAACAAACCGCATCGTGCCAAACAACCCGCCGGCCAGTTTTCCGCGCAGCACGTAGGGCAGGTTGTCGAGGTTTTGGGTCTGGCTCAGGCCTAGGGTCTGGCGCAATACCGAGAACGCCGAGACGCTCACCGGTACGGTCAGCACGGCTTCGGAAAATCGCGGAATCGTCCCCGACTGATCGCTGACGCCGGACGCCAAGGGTCGGCCGTTGACTTCCAGATCCAGTGCCACGCCGTTGTAGTCGATGGCGGTTTCATTTGGGTTCTGCAGGCGGATCTTCACCGCGAAACGCACTTCCAGGTCTTGGCTTTGCAGCGGTTCAATGCCGACCACGTTGATGTTCAGCGGATCACGATTGGGGAACAGCGCGCAGGCGCTCAGTGAGAGCAACAGCAAGGAAAGGGACAGGGCAAGGAGTCTGCGCATGTAAAAGGCTCTCGACAGAAAAAGGGACTGAACCGCCATTGAACAATATCTGGCGGCTCACCTGTGCGACCACGCTCACTGTGAGGGGTTCGCCGAAGGCTGTCACTTGTTCATGATTGCGAGCGGTTTCAGTTGCCCTTTACCGGTGTCGGCAAGGTCACCAGACTTACGTAGCCATCCCAGAATTTCTTCTGGTCGATGGCGAACACCACCTTGGCTTTTTGCGTGCCCACCGGCGGGCTTTTCTTGTAGCCCAGCGCCCGGCCGTAATCGGCGCCGAACTGCGCGTCCACATCTACCCACAAGTCGCGGGACTCGGTGACGATGCTCGGCTCGACCAGAAACAGCGCTGGCAGGCTGTCCCAGGTGAAACTGTGATACGCCGGGTCCTTGCTGAACAGTGGGCCGAATTCATGTTTGTACAGGTCGGCAATCGGTCCCGGTTGCGCAATCACCCGTTTGTAGATCGAGCCATCGAAGGTGACCTTTTCACAAACATCGTTGGGGAAGATCACATGTTCGATGGGCGAGCGAAGGACAATCTTCGCCGCCTCGGGATCGAACCACCAATTGAATTCGGCGGCCGGCGTGGTGTTGCCCGGAATCTCCAGGGCGCCACCCATGTACACGATGCGTTTGATCAACGGCACGATGTCTGGCGCGGAGCGGATCGCCAGCGCGATGTTGGTCAGCGGCCCGACCGCCAGCAGCGTTACTTCATGGGGATTGGCGCGCACGCTGTCGACGATGAACTGCGCGGCGGTCTCTTTACGCAGTTGGGTGTGCGTCGCCAGGCCATCCGGAGGCGCGACCAGTTGCGTGGCGGAGGTCGGGCGTGGCGCCTTGAACGCCCCCGGCCAACCGGCGCCGAACAGGGCTTTTTCCTGCTCGTAGGTGGCGAAGTCGTGGAGCAGCGGGTAGGCCGCGCCGGAGTACACCCCGATGTCCTTTTCCACGCCCATACGCTCGACGGCTTTGAGCGCGTCAACCTGTTCCTGATCGACCCAGGCGTTGCCGCTGACCAGGGTCATGCCGAGCAGATCGATGCGTTTTTGCGCGTGAAGCTGGGCGAGCATGATGAAGGCCTGTCCGTCATCGTTGAGGACGTTGAAGTCGGTGTCGAAGATGACTTTTTCCGCCGCTTGCAGAGACCCGGCGCAGAGGCCGGCGGCGACAAGCAGGGCACAGCGTTTGATCAAACGTTGCATGGATACTCACCTGATAATTTGGAATGAATACCTGTAGGAGCGAGGCTTGCCCGCGAAGGCATCCTTGAAATCGCTTTCGCCGGCGAGCCGTGCTCCTACAAAAGCATTGGTGTGTCAGCGGTTAACCAGTTTCGCCGGCAAGGCGATCACCAGGAAGCTGCTGAGGATCAGGCAACCGGCGAAGAACCACAGCGCCCCGGCGCTGCTGCCGGTGACGTCAATTGCCACACCCATCAACGAGTTGCTGACCAGCCCGGCGATGTTCGCCAACGAACAGGCGAGGGCGAAACCGGTGGCCGCCGCCGTGCCTTTGAGGAAGGTCGCCGGTAGGCTGAAGAACACCGGCACCGCGCCAATGATCGCCGCCGAGGCGATGGCGAACAGCGCCACGGTCGCCACCACGTTGTGGACGAAGAACGGCGCACTGGCCATGGCCGCCGCGCCGACCAGGAACGGCACGATGATGTGCCAGCGGCGCTCGCGGTGTTTGTCCGAACTGGCGCCGATCAGCAGCATGCCCAGCAGCGCGGCGATACTTGGCAACGCGGTGAGAATGCCGATGTGGAAGGTATCGACGATCCCGGCGTTGCGAATGAAGGTCGGCATCCAGAACCCCATGGCATAGGCGCTGAGCAGGATCGAGAAGTCGATCCCGCCGAGCATCCAGACTTTCAGGTTGAAGAAACCATCGCGAAAGCTGTGTTTGCTGTCGCCGGCACTGGCCTCGTCAGCGCGCAGCTCCTGCTCCAGCAGGGCTTTCTCTTCGTTGTTGAGCCACTTGGCTTGTTGGTAGCTGTTGGGCAGCGCCCAGAACGTCAGCACGCCGAGCAACACGCTAGGCACCGCTTCGATCAGGAACAGCCATTGCCAGCCGTGCAGGCCGCCAAAATTGTCGAAATGACTCATCACCCAGCCCGACAGCGGCCCACCAATGACGCTGGACAGCGGCAAGCCGATCATGAACAACGCAATGATGCGGCCGCGTCGATAGGTCGGAAACCAAGTGGTCAGGTAATACAGCACGCCCGGCAGGAACCCGGCTTCGGCGGCGCCGAGCAAGAATCGCAGCACATAGAACTGTGTGGTTGAGGTCACGAGCATGGTGCAGGCTGAGAGCAGGCCCCAGGTAATCATGATCCGGGCGATCCAGATCTTCGCGCCGACCTTTTCCAGCACCAGGTTGCTTGGCACCTCGAACAGGATGTAGCCGACAAAGAACAGCCCGGCACCGAGGCCGAACGCGGTTTCGCTGAAGTGCAGTTGATCGAGCATTTGTAGCTTGGCGAAGCCGATGTTGATCCGGTCGAGGTACGCGGCCAGGTAGCAGAAACACAGGAACGGAATCAGCTTCCAGGTGATCTTGTGGTAAAGCGCTTGAATCGTGTCGGCGACCGTGGTCGCAGGTGCTGCGTTCGCAATGGGCATTGGATGTCTCCTGGCGGTGACTTATGGTTTTTATACAGCCGCTTTTTCCAGCGCTCTGGCGCGCTGCAAAAGCGACGTCCAAAGGCAGTGTCAGAAGACTGGGCGCTCGCTCGTGGGCGAGTTGGGCTCAGTTTTTTACGTTTGGGTTTGGCAGGCCCGATGCCGGACAGCTAAGGAAACCTCCAGTCATACGCTGCTGTTGTGGCGAGGGAACTTGCTCCCGCTCGAGTGCGCAGCACTCGCAAAAACGGCCTGTGTTGCCGATATTTTGGGGCTGCTTTGCAGCCCAGCGCGAGCAAGCTCGCTCGCCACAGGGCAGTGTTCGACGTCAGGTCTACACTGAGTGGCAATCTTGCATTCAAACCCGACAAGACCTGCGCTCTATGGCGCGGTTCTTGTGGCACGCACTACATTTTTTCGAAGTGGGCGATGGTCTCCTGTTTGCTGACGACATCGCCGTACTTGCTGTCGATGTCGAACAGGTTGGCTTCGTGGGGCGCCGGATGGCGGTCGCCGACGCATTCGCGCACGACGATGGTGCGGAAGCCGTGTTGCACCGCGTCCACCGCCGTCGCCCGAATGCAGCCGCTGGTCGAGCAACCGGCCAGCACCACGGTGTCTATTCCTTGAGCGTGCAGCATTGAGGCCAGGCTGCTGCCGAAAAAGGCGCTGGCGTACTGTTTGCTGATGACCACTTCATTTTCCTGAGGCAGCACTTCTTCGCAGAACGCCGCCAAAGGATTGCCCTCAACCATGTCTTTCATCACCGGGGCTTTTTTCACCCAGATTCCGCCGTCGGCGAAATGGCCAGGGTGGTAGCGGATGTTGGTGTGCACCACCGGGATGCCCTGACGGCGGGCGCTGGCCAGCAGTTCAACGCTTTGCGCCACCGCGCTGACCACGCCGGGGGCGAACAGCGGCGCGCCTTCGGTGGTGTAGCCGCGCATGAAATCAATCATCAGCAACGCGGCTTTCTGGCCGAAACCGATGCGCTGGCCCCACACGCCTTGATAGTTGTCGTTGGCGGTTTGTTCGCTCATTTAATCGCGTCCTCATTCTTTGGCATTGCAAACACTCTCGCTGGCACTGCAAATAACCTGTGGCGAGGGGGCTTGCCCCCGTTGGGCTGCGAAGCAGCCCCATTGAGTTTTGTCTGATATATCGCAGTGACTGTTTTGGGGCTGCTGCGCAGCCCAACGGGGGTAAACCCCCTCGCCACAAAAGCCTCCTCGCCACAAAATCCCGCTTGCCACAAAAAATCTGCTCAAGCCCCTCTCAGTAAGCGCCGGAGAGCAGGGCGCCGGCACCCGGAACGATCGGTTCCAGATCCAGGGCCTTGAGCATGGCGTAGGTGGTGGCAATGGCGGCGGTGAGCACCGGTTTGCCGGTTTGCGCTTCGACTTGCGCTACCACCGGCAGCGACTGCATCTGCACGCAGGCCGAGAGCACGATCACATCGACGCCTTCCAGATTCATGCCAGCGACGATGCCGGGCAGATTCGCCGGGTCGTGTCGGGCGACGGCGAGGTTGTCGGGAATCTCCAACGCTCGCCAGTCCACCACTTCAAAGCCTTCTTCACGAATGTAATCGACCACCAACTCAGTCAGCGGCTTCATGTACGGCGCGACGATGGCAATGCGTTTGGCGCCCATGACTTTCAGGCCTTCGATCAAGGCGCCGGCACTGGTGATCACTGGGGCATTGGCGTCGTTGTCGGCGGTGGCCTTGCGCAGCCGCTGCTCGGATTTACGGTGATAGCCCAGCCCCATGGCCATGATCGCTACCAGACAGGCATAACCCAATACATCAACCTTGGCGTCGGACAGTTCCACGGCGCAACGGTCGGACTCGCCGTCCATTGCCGCCAGTTCTTCCTTGCGTACCTGCTTCATGCGCATGCGGCTGGAGTGAAAGGTGAAGCGTTCCGGACGGATCAACTGGCGTGCGTTGAGCATCGCCG
Organism: Pseudomonas sp. ASL4; assembly: GCF_056680395.1. Taxonomy (NCBI): domain Bacteria; kingdom Pseudomonadati; phylum Pseudomonadota; class Gammaproteobacteria; order Pseudomonadales; family Pseudomonadaceae; genus Pseudomonas; species Pseudomonas sp. ASL4. The sequence goes on from NZ_CM155280.1 coordinate 4,041,243, forward strand.
GGATCTCGGTTTCCATGGTGGTGTTGGAGCTCGGCACAATCTGGCCGATGCGGTAAGGCTTGAGCATATAAAGTCTCCCGTTGCGTTTAGTTCAGGCGTGGGCCGAGGAAGTCACCGAAGGCGCTGAAGAAGCCTTCGAGGTCATCCCAAGGAATCATGTGCCCGGCGTTTTCGACGTGGACGCTGCGAATTTTTGGTTGCAGGTCGAGGATTTCGGCTTCGTCCTCGGGCTGAATTACACCGCCACGTCCGGCGATCATCAGCAGCGCCGGGGCCTGGAGTTTTGGCAGGTCCTGATGGAAATCCACGTCGTGGAAATCGTTGAAGGCCCGGACGATGGCCGGCTCGTAACAGGTGTGCAGCCATTCGGCGCGCAGTTGCAGTTGTTCATCGGTCCAGGTGGCGCAGAAGGCGCGCATCGCCTCGGCATCCATCCCGATCAACGACTGGCGGATCGAATCGACGTACCACGGCAGTTTGCTTGGGTATTCGCGTCGGCCAGGGCCTGAGACTGGAGGGTCGATCAGCACCAGACGATTGACCCCGGCCGGATGCTTCACGGCGCTGCGCACTGCAAACCGCGCGCCCATCGAGTGGCCGACCAAGTGATAGTTGTCGAGCTTCAAGGCTTGGGCGAAAGCGCCAATATCGTCGGCGCAGGCGTCCGCGCTGTAGTCCAGTTCCGGGCCCGTGGAGGAGAGGCCGCGGCCGCGAACATCGAGCACATAGGTGTCGAAATGCTCGCCGAGGCGTTCCGCGACAAAGCCCCAAGTGATCGCCGGGCTGGTGATGCCGGGAATCAAAACCAGCGCCGGACCTTTACCGCCGTAGCGCAGGTAATGCTGGCGAATACCGTTGGCCTGGACGTTGCCGCCGTGGACGAAAGTGCTCACGCGGCCACCCCCGATTTCAGCGGTTGGGCGTACAGGTCGTAACCGTAGACCCAGGCCGGATCTTCCTGAGTGCGCAGCCAGGTGTTGGCGTTCGACACCGACTGCACGCGAGAGGCGCGTTCCTTGCGGTTGGCTTCGTAGAGTTCGAACGCGGTGCGGTAGTCGCCGAGGCCGGTTTCCTGCAAGCAGCGGGTGAGCATCGCCGCGTCTTCGATGGCCATGCCGGCGCCCTGGGCCATGTGCGGTTTCATCGGGTGGCAGGCGTCGCCCAGCAACACCAGGCGTCCACGGCTCCACAGCGGCAGAGGATTACGGTTGCGCAGCGGCCATTTGGTCACGCTCTCGGTGGATTCGATCAGTGCCTGAACGGTCGGGTGATAACCCTGGAACGCCTCAAACATCTCTTCGCGGCTGCTATCGACGAACGCGCCCTGGAAATCCCACTCTGGGTGCGGCACGCCGGTCACGTAGTAGTACTCGTCGCGCTTGCCGGTGGTGTAGTAGACCATCATGTGCCGGTCCTCAGTCCACCACTTGATGCAGTCCTCGAACTTCAAATCGTACTTGGCCAGTTGATCGCCACGGATCAGCGCCCGGTGCGCGACCCAGCCGCTGTACAGCGGTTTTTCCGGGCCGAGTAGCTCTTCACGAATCTTCGAATTGATCCCGTCGGCGCCGATGACGATGTCGGCGTAGGTGACTTCGCCATCGCTGAAAGTCAGGCGCACCTGGCTGTCGGTTTCTTCGAGGGTTTCCAGGCGTTTGTTGAAGTGCACGGTGCCGGGTTTGATCGTCGACATCTGCAAGGCGTGCAGGTCGCCGCGGTGCACGGTGACGTAGGACGCGCCGTATTCCTTGCGGGCGAAATCCCCCAGCGGGATGCGTGACAGGTAGTCGCCGCTCAAGCCGTCACGGCTGAACCAGTGATCCGGGTGCGAGCCCATCAGGTCGAGCTGCTGCTCGATGCCCATGCGCCGGAAGATTTTCATGATGTTGGGACCCATGTGGATCCCGGCGCCGAGACGGGAGAACTCCGGGGCCTGTTCGTAGATGTCCACTTGAAACCCGGCTTGTTGCAGCAACGTCGCAGCGGCTGCACCGCCAAGACCTGCACCGACGATGGCGATTTTTTGTGTTTGGGCCATGGGGCTTGTTCCTCTTCTTCGAATGGTCGCTGGCTGGGTCGCCGCAAGGTTTTTAAAGTGTATACGCTGTATTTTTGAAAAAGAAAGAGCCGTCTGGAAAAATTAATTTTCAGTGGTTTTTCTCCGTGGTCACCGAATGTAACCATTGTTTGCTGGGTTTGTGTGAGTTGGTAACGTTATGGTCTGGCTCTTGCAGTCCGCAGTCATTTCAGGTCTTATCGCTAACAAATGGCGTATACGCTATAAAAATGCACTAAGGTGAGGCGGGGCGCCTCGACTTGGTGCGCAGCAGATTGAGGAGAGAGAAAATGCCGGTAAGCGATTGCGAACTGACCCAGATGTTCGAACACGTGTTGAAGCTGTCGAAGGTCGACCCGACCCAGAGCGTCGCCGTGCTCAAGAGCCACTATTCCGACCCGCGCACCGTGCGCGCCGCGATGGACGCCGCCCAGCGGCTGGGCGCCAAGGTGTACGCGGTGGAATTGCCGTCGTTCAACCACCCGACCGCCATGGGCAACGACATGACTGCCTACTGCGGCGACACCGCGCTGACCGGCAATCACGCGGCGCAGCGGGCGCTGGAAGCCGCGGACTTGATCGTCGACACGATGATGCTGCTGCATTCGCCGGAGCAGGAGCAGATCCTCAAGACCGGCACGCGGATTCTGTTGGCCGTCGAGCCCCCGGAAGTGCTGGCGCGGATGCTGCCGACCGAAGAGGACAAGGTGCGGGTGATGGCGGCGGAGAAGCTGCTGAAACAGGCGCGCTCGATCCACGTCACGTCCCGCGCCGGCAGCGATTTTCGCGCGGCGCTGGGGCAATATCCGGCGGTCACCGAGTACGGCTTCGCCGATGAGCCGGGGCGTTGGGACCACTGGCCCAGCGGTTTTCTGTTCTCCTGGCCCAACGAAGAAACCGCCGAAGGCGTGCTGGTGCTGGACGTCGGCGACATCCTGCTGCCGTTCAAGACCTACACCCGGGAAAAGATCACCCTGGAAATCGACAAGGGCTTCATCACCTCGATCCACGGCGGTTTCGAGGCTGAGTACCTGCGCGACTACATGAAGTACTTCAACGATCCCGAGGTATATGGCATCTCTCACATCGGCTGGGGCTTGCAGCCAAAAGCCCAGTGGACCGCCATGGGCCTGCACGACAAAAACGACGGCATGTGCATGGACGCCCGGGCGTTCTATGGCAACTTCCTGTTCTCAACCGGGCCGAACACCGAAGTCGGCGGCAAGCGCAAAACCCCGTGTCACCTGGACATTCCGCTGCGTAATTGCGATGTGTATCTGGATGACCAGGCGGTGGTGATTGGTGGGGATGTGGTGGCGCCGGAGGCTTCGCGCGTTCACCGGGGTTAACTGCCTTGCACAAATACTGTGATCCACACTGATCTACTGTGGGAGCGGGCTTGCTCGCGAATGCGGTTTCACATCCAAGAGAAATACTGACTGATCCACCGCATTCGCGAGCAAGCCCGCTCCCACAGGGTTTGTGCATATCCTTGTGGCCTACTTCACGCTTGAGTCCGCCACCCAACCTGTCCATCATGCCTCCCCACCACTCATCGTCTTTCGAGTCTGCCGTGCCTGAAACTCCTGATTCTTCTTACGTTTTCTCCGAACAAGTCGGGCATTTGCTGCGCAAGGCCTATCAGCGGCACATGGCGATTTTCCAGCAGAACGTCGGCGACTCCCAGCTCACGGCGGTGCAGTTCGTCACCCTGTGCGCGGTGCGCGATCACGGTCCCAGCTCCCTGACGGAACTGGTCAAGGCCACCGCCGTCGACCAGGCGACCATTCGTGGCATCGTCGAGCGGCTCAAGGCCCGGGAACTGATTACCCTCGAACCCGACCCGCAAGACCGGCGCAAAGTCATTGTCGGCCTGTCCGAGGCCGGCGACCGCTTGGTCCAGCAAACCGTGCCCTGCGCCGGGAAAATCACCGAGCTGACCCTGAGCAACCTCAACCCGGCAGAACGGGTCGCCGTGCTGTTCCTGCTGCGCAAAATGATCGACGACCCACAAGACTGATCGGCGCTGCAGCTTTAAAAAGGTGCCCGCTGGAATTACTGACGATCAATAACCTGTGGCGAGGGAGCTTGCTCCCGCTGGGCTGCGAAGCGGCCCCTCTCTAGCTAAAAAGTAGCGGACTGCTGCGCAGTCCGACGGGAGCAAGCTCCCTCGCCACAGGTTCGGTGTCAGGTTTAGCTGGCTGGCACTAGTCTCTGGCATCGTTTTTGCTCTTGTTTCATGTAGTAGCCACTTCACCAGTCGAGTGTGTCGCGACGCCACAACCCATTTGGCCCGCGACGTTTTTTTTGACCTTTTGGTGTAGTGGCCACTTCATCAACCGAAGTGGGCGAAGCGAATGAGCAGCCAGGAAATCACCGTAGCACTTGAGGTCAACGGCCTCACCAGCACCGTCACCGCCATGGCCGACACGCCGTTATTGCTGATCTTGCGCAATGACCTGCAACTCAACGGCCCCAAGTACGGCTGCGGCCTGGGCGAGTGCGGGGCGTGCACGGTGATCATTGATGGCGTGGCGGCGCGTTCTTGTGTGTTTCCGCTGGCCGGCGCCGCCGACCGACAGATCGTCACCCTCGAAGGGCTCGGCTCTCGCGCCGAGCCGCACCTGGTGCAACAAGCCTTTATCGACGAGCAAGCGGCGCAATGCGGCTATTGCCTCAACGGCATGATCATGACCGCCAAGGCCTTGCTCGACCGTATCCCGCACCCCAGCGAAACCCAGATCCGCAACGAACTCTCGGCCAACCTCTGCCGATGCGGCACCCATATCGAAATCCTCCGCGCGGTGCTGCGTGCCGCCCGTCAAATGCCTTGAACGTGGATCGATGACCATGACTGACTCCATCCCAACCCGCGACCAACTACTGGCCAAGACCGGCGTGCTATTGATCGTCGACGACATCCTGCCGCCGTCCGGTCCGGTCGCGAAGGGCGGTACGCCGCTGATCAAACCCAAGGAGCTGGGCCTGTTCATCGCCATTAGCGATGATGGGCGCGTGTATGCGTTCAACGGTCACGTCGACCTTGGCACCGGCATTCGCACCTCGCTGGCGCAGATCGTCGCCGAAGAGCTCGACCTACAACTGGAGCAGGTGTGCATGGTGCTCGGCGACACCGAGCGTGCGCCGAATCAGGGCGCGACGATTGCCAGTGCGACGCTGCAGATTTCCGCGATCCCGTTGCGCAATGCGGCTGCTGAAGCTCGGCGCTATCTGCTGGACGCGGCAGCGGAGCGCTGGTCTCTTGACTTGAGCAGCCTGAAAATTGAGGCCGGAGTGATTCACGCTGAGGACGGGCGCACCGCTACTTATGCCGAGTTGGTTCGCGGCGAACACATCGAATTACGTATCTCCGGCACCGCGCCGCTCAAACCTGCCGAAGAGTATCGACTGGTGGGTAAGGGCGCCGCGCGGGTCGACATTCCGGCCAAAGCCACCGGCGAGCTGATTTACGTCCACGACATGCGCGTGCCGGACATGCTCCACGGCCGGGTAATTCGTCCGCCCTATGCCGGGCTCGATTGCGGTGACTTCGTCGGCAACAGCCTGCTGGAAGTCGATGAATCCTCCATTGCGCACATCGCAGGTATTGTCGCGGTGGTGGTGATCCGTGATTTTGTCGGGGTCGTAGCGTTGCGCGAGGAGCAGGCGATCAAGGCTGCCCAGGCTTTGAAAATCACCTGGAAAGCCTGGAATCAGGGCTTGCCGGATTTGAACGATGTCGAGCAGGCGATCCGTGACAACCCGCGAGTGCAAAGGGTTGTGCTCGACCAAGGCAACGTTGATGAAGCCCTGGCCAACGCCACTCAGCGCATGCCGCGCACCTATATGTGGCCGTACCAAATGCACGGTTCGATCGGCCCGTCATGCGGCGTGGCGGATTATCAGCCGTCCGGCAGTCGCGTGTGGTCGGGTAGCCAGAATCCGCATTTGCTGCGGGCCGACCTGGCGTGGTTGCTGGAATGCGCGGAGGAATCCATTGAGATTATTCGCATGGAAGCGTCCGGCTGTTACGGGCGCAACTGTGCCGACGATGTCTGCGCTGATGCCTTGCTGTTATCCCGAGCGGTGGGCAAACCGGTGCGGGTGCAGTTGACCCGCGAGCAGGAACACTTGTGGGAGCCCAAAGGCACCGCGCAACTGATGGACGTCGACGGCGGCTTGAACGCCGATGGCAGCGTCGCCGCTTATGACTTCCAGACCAGCTACCCATCCAACGGCGCGCCGACCCTGGCCTTGCTGCTGACCGGGCGGGTTGAGCCGGTGGCGGCGATGTTCGAAATGGGCGACCGCACCTCCATCCCGCCGTATGACTTCGAAAACATGCGAGTGACCATCAACGACATGGCGCCGATTGTCCGTGCCTCGTGGATGCGCGGGGTTTCCGCGCTGCCGAACACCTTCGCCCACGAGTCGTACATCGATGAACTGGCCTTCGCCGCCGGCGTCGATCCGGTGGAATACCGGCTGCGTTATCTGCAGGACGAGCGCGCCATCGACCTGGTGAAGTCCACCGCCGAACGTGCGGCCTGGACGCCACGCACTGCGCCGATGCAAACCCCAAATGAGGATCAGTTGCTGCGCGGTCGCGGCTTTGCCTATGCGCGCTACATCCACAGTAAGTTTCCCGGTTTCGGCGCGGCGTGGGCGGCGTGGGTGGCGGACGTGGCGATCGACCGCCAGACCGGCGATGTCTCGGTCACGCGGGTGGTGATCGGCCATGACTCGGGGATGATGATCAACCCGGCGGGGGTGCAGCATCAGATTCACGGCAACGTGATCCAGTCCACCAGCCGAGTGCTCAAGGAGCGGGTGACCTTCGAAGAGTCCACCGTGGCGAGCAAGGAGTGGGGCGGTTATCCGATCCTGACCTTTCCCGAGGTGCCGCAGATCGACGTGCTGATGATGCCGCGTCAGGACCAGCCGCCGATGGGTGCCGGAGAATCGGCTTCTGTGCCGAGCGCGGCGGCGATTGCCAACGCGATCTATGACGCTACCGGGATTCGTTTTCGCGAGCTGCCGATCACCCCGGAACGGGTCTTGGCCGCGTTGAATTCCGGCACCTGCGATGAACCGCCGAAGTCCCCGGCCAAGCGTTCGAAATGGCTGTTCGGTTCACTGTTTGCCGCGTTCGGCGCGGTGCTCGGCATGGCGGCGACGGCGTGGCCGTTTCACGGTGAAATCGCACCGATTGCGCCGCCGAGTGCCGGCACCTGGTCGACGGCGACCCTGGAGCGCGGACGGTTGCTGGCGGCAGTCGGTGATTGCGCGGTTTGCCACACCGCGCCCGGCGGCGTGACCAATGCCGGCGGGTTGGCGATGCAGACGCCGTTCGGCACGCTGTACAGCAGCAACATCACCCCGGATGTGAAAACCGGGATCGGCAGTTGGTCCTATCCGGCGTTCGAGCGGGCGATGCGCGACGGCATTGGCCGCGATGGGCGCAATTTGTATCCGGCGTTTCCCTACACCGCGTTTCGCAACATTAATGATGCGGACATGCAGGCGCTGTACGCGTACCTGATGTCGCAAACGCCGGTCAGCCAACCGGCGAAGGCCAACGACATGCGCTTTCCATTCAACCTGCGGCCGTTGATGGCGGGGTGGAATGCGTTGTTTCTGCGTAAGGGTGAAATCAGCGTGCAGCCGGAGCGCAGCGAACAATGGAATCGCGGCGCTTACCTCGTCAACGGTTTGGGCCACTGCGCAGCCTGTCATTCACCGCGCAACCTGATGGGGGCGGAGAAGGGCGGTGCGTCGTTCCTCGGCGGCGGCATGGTTGATGGTTGGGAAGCGCCGGCGCTGAACGGGTTGTCCAAGTCGCCGACGCCGTGGACCGAGGATCAGTTATTCGGTTACCTGAGTACCGGTTATTCCGCTGAACATGGCGTGGCGACCGGGCCGATGGGGCCGGTGGTTTCGGAACTGGCGAAGTTGCCCAAGGATGATATCCGGGCGATGGCGGTGTATTTGGCGTCACTCAATGGTGCGCAGGCTGAGGCGCAAGTGGTGGAGAAAGCCACGCGGCCGGTGACCAGCCTGTCGCTGAGCAACGGGCAACGGGTGTTCGAAGGTTCGTGCAAGGCCTGTCATGCCGATGGCCTGGGGCCGAAACTGTTTGGCGTGAGTCCGTCGCTGGCGACCAACACCAACGTGCACAGCGATCAGCCGGATAATTTGATCAAGGTTATTTTGCAGGGCATCGATACGCCGGCGACCAAGGATCTGGGGTACATGCCGGCGTTCAAGGACAGTTTGTCGAATACTCAGGTGGCGGAATTGGCGGCGTATTTGCGCAGTCGGTTTGCCGGGAATGCGCCGGGTTGGGAAGGGTTGGAGTCGAAAGTGGCTCATCTCAGGGCGAATCCCGGCAGCCATTAAGAGCTTCGCGAGCAAGCCCGCTCCCACATTGGATTTGTGTTTGCCGTAGATCCAATGTGGGAGCGGGCTTGCTCGCGAAGGGGCCGGCCCTGTCACCGCAAATCCTGACCAGGCAACTTCATCACCCCCCGCACCACCAGATCCTGAATAAACCCCAACCAATCCTGCTGCTGCCCCTTGTCCGCCAAGTCCTCGCCCAAAAACGAACTCAGGGTATGCCGGTTGGAGTTATAGAAGTAACAAAGCGAGGCAATCATCAAATACACATGCTTGATGTCCAGCACCTCACGAAACACCCCCTGTGCCTGGCCTGCCTCGATGATCGGCCGCAACACCCCGACCGCTTCGCCCGACAATCTGCGCAGCTCGCTGGACTGCTGCGCATGTTTGCCGTTGTGCAGGTTTTCATTGCTGAGAATCGCGACAAATTCCGGGTGCTTGACGTAGTAATGCCAGACAAACGCCACCAGTTCCTGCAACGCCACCAGCGGTTGGCTCAGGTCCAGTTTGAGGCGGCTTTCGGCCTTGTTGAACTGTTCGTAGGTGTGTTCCAGCACGCAGATAAACAACTGCTCCTTACTGCCGAAGTAGTAATAGAGCATGCGGTCGTTGGACTCGGCTTCCCGGGAAATACTCTCGACCCGGCCCCCGGAATAACCGTCGCGGGTGAATACTTTCACCGCCGCTTCGAGTATCCGTGTGCGGGTCTGCTGGGCCTGGGCGGCCCGGATGCCGGTCTTCTTGTTCAACGTGCGGTCAACCTTGTGCCAAGCGGAGTCGCTGGGAATGTAGCACGCTCCGTTCAGCGGTTCAGGCTTGGCGCTGTTTCTGTGGCCGGCGGGTTTTCCATGACTTGCAGGATCGACGCTTCCGGGTCGAAATCGTCTTCCTCAAGCTCCATGAATTCCTCGGGCAAGAACACGTTGAGGATGATCGCGCACAGTGCACCGACGGTAATCGGCGATTCGAAGATGTTGTGCAGGGCCTGCGGCAATTCGCGCAACACTTGCGGCACGGCGGCGATGCCCAGGCCCATACCGAGGGAAATCGAGACGATCAGCATGTTGCGGCGATGCAGGCCGGCTTCGGCGAGGATCTTGATCCCGGCCACCGCCACGGTCCCGAACATCACCAATTCCGCACCACCGAGCACCGGTTTGGGCATCAGTTGCAGCACCGCGCCGATCATCGGGAACAACCCCAACAGCACCAGCAGCCCAGCGATGAAGAAGGCGACATAACGGCTGGCCACGCCGGTGAGCTGGATCACGCCGTTGTTCTGGGCGAAGGTCACCATCGGCATGCTGTTGAACACTGCGGCCATGGCCGAGTTGAGACCGTCGGCGAGCAGGCCGGACTTGATCCGGCGAATGTAGATCGGGCCTTTGACCGGTTCCCGGGAAATCATCGAGTTGGCCGTCAGGTCACCGGCGGCTTCCAGCGGTGACACCAGGAAAATCACCGCCACCGGCACAAACGCGACCCAATCGAAGTTGAAACCGTACTTGAACGGCACCGGTACGCTCACCAGCGGCACGGCGGGCAGGCTGGCGAAATCGACATCGCCCATCAGCCACGCGACGACGTAGCCGAGAGTCAGGCCGATGACGATGGCGCCGAGGCGCAGGAACGGCACATCGACCCGGTTCAACACCACGATGGTCCCGAGCACCAGCGCCGCCAGGGCCAAATGGTGACTGGCACCGAGGTCCGCCACGCCGAAGCCGCCGGCGATGTCGGTCATGGCGACCTTGATCAGCGACAGGCCCATGAGCGTGATGATGGTGCCGGTGACCACCGGGGTGATCAGCATCCGCAGTTTGCCGATGAACTGGCTCAACACCACTTCGATGAATGCCGCGAAAAAGCACACGCCGAAGATCGTCGAAAGGATCTCATCGGTGCCGCCACCCCGGGCCTTGACCATGAAACCGGCGCTGAGGATCACGCTGATAAACGAAAAACTGGTGCCTTGCAGGCACAGCAAACCGGAACCCACCGGGCCGAACCGCCGCGCCTGAACGAAGGTGCCCAGCCCGGAGACGAACAGCGCCATGCTGATCAGGTACGGGATCTCGCTTTGCAGACCTAGCGCGCCGCCCATGATCAGGGTCGGGGTGATGATCCCGACGAAACTCGCGAGTACGTGTTGCAGGGCGGCGAAGACCGTGGCGGTCAGGTGCGGGCGGTCGTTGAGGCCGTAGATGAGGTCGGAGCGGGGCTGGGGTTTTGCGTGTTCAGATGAGGTCACGAGGAAAGCGCCAGGGGCCAGGTCAGAAAATGGAGGCGCAGGATGCCAGAAAACTTACACGCTGACACAAAACCTGTGGCCAGCCACTTATTGTGGTGAGGGGACTTGCCCCCGTTGGGCTGCGTAGCTGCCCCCAAACCTGCCAATGCGGTTTTACAGGCATACCGCATTCATTGGCTTTACGACGGCTGCGCCGCCGAACGGGGGCAAGCCCCCTCACCACAAGGTGCGGTGGTGATTAGCCGTTCGAGGCAAACGCCGCGAGTAAATCCTCCTCGAACGCCTTCTGCGCATCCCCCGCGACCTGCGCCCGATGCCGAGCCAGATGAAACCCAACATCGAAACTCATTTCCCCAACCCTCACGGCCCGCAGCAGTCCCTTGTCTTCCCAGCTCCGGGCAAAGTGGCTGGGCAAGTAACCAACGTGTTTGCCAGAAAGAATAAAGGCAAGGGTGCCTTCAACCTGTTCCGAGCGCGCCGAACACAACTTGCCTTGAAACGGCTCATCACTGCGTAGAAACCGATAAGGATGATCCACCCGGTCGCTGGACTGAAGTGCTTCATCATCCGGCGTCTCATTGCTGAACAACGGATGGCCGGGCGCGCAATACAAATGCTGTGTCTCGCTGAACAACTCACGGTAGTCAAAAGCGCTTTGCACCTGTGAGAAATAGCCGATCGCCAGGTCCAACCGCTGTTGCAGCATTAAACGCTCCATTTCGCCGGGCATGGCGCTGATCAGCTCGATCCGCACCGACTCATCCCGCTCGCGAAACCGCCGGATCGCGTCCGCTACTCGTTGCAGTACCGATTGATCAAGGGCTTCGGACAGCCCCAGTCGCACCTCGCCGATCAAGCGCCCGGCGACGCCGTTGGATTGATGACGGAAGGCTTCGATGGACTCAAACAATCCACGGGTCGCAATCAGCAGTTGCTCACCTTTGGGCGTGATTTTGAAGCCGCCCTTGCCGCGACTGCACAGCCGATAGCCGAGCCGGGTTTCGAGTTTGGCCATTTGCTGGCTGATGCTCGACTGGCTCAAGCCCAGTTCACCCTGGGCCGCACTGAAACCGCCGCATTCGACCACGCTGACAAAAAGGCGCAGCAGTTGCAGGTCCAGATCGTGCAGTTGACCGAGCATCACACATTACTCCGGGATAATGTCAGGTTAATAAACTTTATATTTCACCAATGTATCCGACGGTGCACGCTGCAACCACTCCAACAGGTCAGGTGTTTGTCATGGCTCCTCTCTTCAAGCTGTGTTGCCCCGCGTTGTTACTCGCTGTCGCTGTGTCGGCCCAGGCCGAGGAAAAGATTCTCAACCTCTACAGTTGGCAGGATTACTTTGCCCCCGAGGCCATCAAGCAGTTCGAGAAGGAAACCGGCATCCAGGTGCGTTACGACACCTTCGACAGCTCCGAAGTCCTGGAAACCAAGCTGCTGACCGGTGGCAGCGGCTATGACGTGGTGGTGCCATCTTCCAGCTTGATGGCACGCGGGATTGCCGCCAATGCGTTGAAGCCGATTCCTCTCGACAGTTTGAAGGGCCACGCCAACCTCGACCCGGATTTGCTGAAAAAAGCTGCCGGCACCGACCCTGGCAACCGCTTTGGCGTGCCGTATACCTGGGGTACTTTGGGGTTGGGGCTGAATGTCGAGGCGGTAAAGAAGCGTCTGCCGGATGTGCCGCTCAACAGCCTGGACCTGCTGTTCAAGCCTGAATATGCCAGTAAGCTGAAAGATTGCGGCATCGCGATTATCGACTCGCCTCAGGAAGTGATCGGCCTGGCGCTGCACTATCTCGGTAAAAATCCCTACAGCAGCGACAAGGCCGATCTGACCGCCGCCGAGGCGTTATTGCATCAGCTGCAGCCGAATGTGCTGTACGTCGCCACCGGCCGGCAGATCAGCGATTTGGCCAACGGCAGCATTTGCCTGGCGTTGGCCTACAACGGTGACGCCAGCATCGCCGCTGACCAGGCGCAAAAGGCCAACAAGCCATACGAGGTGACTTACCGCATTCCCAAGGACGGCACGCTGGTCTGGCAGGACAATCTGGCGATCCCCAAGGACGCGCCACACCCTGAAGCGGCGCAGGCGTTTGTCGAGTTTATGTTGCGTCCCGAATCCGTTGCCGGGGTCACCAACACCCTGTTTTTTGCCAACGCCAACCAGGCCGCAACACCGCTTGTGGATGAGGCGGTGCGCACCAACCCGGACATTTATCCTCCCTCCGATGTGCGCGACCGCTTGTACGCAGACCAAAGCATGAACCTCAAAGACATGCGCCAGCGTACCCGCATGTGGACCACTTTCCGTAGCCGCCAATAATAAGGAACTCACCATGGATGTCCCTGTGCAAAACGACCAGGCCATGACCCGCGACAGTCTTTACGGGACTGCCGCCGAAAGCACCTACGCCGGTATCACCAGCTTCATGCGCCGTCGCTACAGTCGCGACTTGCGCGGGGTCGACGTCGCGGTCAGCGGCGTGCCGTTCGACACCGCCACCAGCAACCGCCCCGGCGCACGTTTCGGACCGCGCGGCATTCGTGCCGCGTCCACCGGGATTGCCTGGGAGCGCCACTGGCCGTGGACATTCGACCCGTTTGATCACTTGGCGGTGGTTGATTACGGCGACTGCGACTTCGACTACGGCACGCCGCAATCGGTGCCGGAAAGCATCGAAGCCCACGCCGAACACATTTTGAACGCTGGCAGCGCGATGCTCACGTTTGGTGGTGACCACTTCATCACCTATCCGCTGCTCAAGGCCCATGCCCGCAAACATGGAGCGTTGTCGCTGATCCACTTCGACGCCCACAGCGACACCTGGCCGGACGAGGAGGGCAAACGTGTCGATCACGGCACGATGTTCTGGCACGCGGCCAAAGAGGGACTGGTGGATCCGTCGCGCTCGGTGCAGATCGGTTTACGCACCACCAACGACGATCACATGGGCTTTCAAGTGCTGGACGCACGGCAAGTGCATCGCCAGGGTTGCGAGGCGATTGTCGAGGCGATTCGGGCACGGGTCGGTGATAACCCGGTGTACCTGACGTTCGATATCGACTGCCTCGATCCGGCGTTCGCTCCGGGCACCGGAACTCCGGTGTGCGGCGGCTTAAGCACGGTGCAGGCGCTGGAGATTCTCGGCGGTTTGCGCGGGATCAATCTGGTGGGCATGGACGTGGTGGAAGTGGCCCCGGCCTACGACAGCGCGGACATTACCTCACTGGCGGCAGCGACCTTGGCGATGGAAATGCTGTGCCTGTATGCGGCTAAACACAAAGTCGACAAGTAACACTCAGCCCAAAATGTGGGAGCGGGCTTGCTCGCGAAAGCGGTGGAACAGCCAGCATCTCTGTTGAATGTGAGGCCGCCTTCGCGGGCAAGCCTCGCTCCTACGGGTTTGGCGGCGTTCGAAAATTTGGCCATCGACGCCGATCCGTAGGAGCGAGGCTTGCCCGCGGAGCTTTTTCAGGCCACCGGAGCCTTCGGCAGATCCAGTGTTTCAACCCCGGTATAGCGCGCCACCGACCCTGCAATCATCGCGTGCGGCACACCCGGTTCCACAGCGCTAATCCCATCCAGCCGCGCCAACTGTTCGTCACTCAACCGCACGTTCAGCGCGCCCAGCGTGGCGTCCAGCTGCTCTCTGGTTCGCGAGCCCAGAATCGGAATCAGCGCCGTGGTCGAGCGCTTGGCCTTCTCGCGCAACCAGGCAATCGCCACGTGTGTAGGGCTGGATTCCAGTTCGGCGGCAACCGCCAGCAAGGTATCGAGCAGAGCTGTTTCCCGAGCGCCTTTTTCAGCGTGGATCAACATGCCGAGTTTGGCCGCGCGGTTGTTCTCGTCGTTGGTGCGGTACTTGCCCGTTAGAAAGCCGCCACCCAACGGTGACCATAACGTTGCGGCCAAGCCAAGGGCTTCGGCCATGGGCAGCAATTCACGTTCAGCGGTGCGCTCGGCCAGGCTGTATTCGGTCTGGATCGCCGCAATCGGTGCGAACCCGCGGACCTCGGCTAACACGTCGGCGCGAGCAATACGCCAGGCAGGGAAGTTGGACAAACCGGCGTAGTGAATTTTGCCGGCGCGCACCAAGTCATCGAAGCCACGGAGGATTTCTTCCATCGGCGTGACGCCGTCGCTGATGTGCGCCCAGAACAAATCGATGTGTTCGATGTTGAGGCGTTTCAAGCTCTCTTCCACAGCACGGACCATGTTTTTGCGGTTATTGCCGGTGAAGGAAATACCGGCAACCCGTTCCGTCCCCATGGTGTATTTGGTGGCGATCACCAGACGATCCCGTTCTGCGGCAATGAACTCGCTGAGCATGCCCTCGGACTGCCCACCTTGATAACCATTGGCGGTGTCGATGAAATTGCCGCCAGCTTCCAGGTAACCGTCGAAAATCCGCTTGGCTTCGTCGCGCTCGGCGCCGTGGCCCCAACCGGTGCCGAAGTTGCCGGCGCCCAGCGCCAGTTCCGAGACCCGCAGGCCGGTTTTGCGGCCGAAGACTTTGTAATGCATGGGATGACCCCTTGGGGAAAAGCGCCGGGATTTAATTTAAATGTCTAGCAACATGTATTTAATATGATGTTAGTAATATCCAGCGTCAACCGGCTTTTTCATCCGTCGCAATCGGATCGACCATCGGACAAATCGCTACTGCCAGTTTCTGACAGGAGCCTTTGCTAAGCTGCGGGCACTTTCCCGGACTGAGCGTGCCGATCGTGTCGCGAACCACTCGTTTACTCACCTTGCTGCAAGTGCTGCGGGGTAAAAGTCGCCCGGCGACCGCCGCGACACTGGCTAGCGAACTGGAGATTTCCGAACGCACGCTGTACCGCGACATCGCCGAACTCACGGCCCTTGGCGCGCCGATTTATGGCGAGGCGGGGATTGGCTACGTGTTGCGCAGCGGTCTGTTTCTGCCGCCATTGATGCTCAACGCCGACGAAACCGAAGCCATCGTGCTGGGTTTGCGCTACGTCGATCAGCGCGGGGATGAGGTGTTGAGCAAAGCGGCAGCGGATGCGTTGGCCAAGATTGCCGCGGTGTTGGCGCCTGAGGCGTTGGAAGCGTTGCACAACCCGACAGTCATGCCCGGCCCGCCGGGTTTCGGCTTTGCGCAAAACATTGTGCCGTTGAATGTGTTTCGCCAGGCGATCCGCAATCAGGCCAAGTTGCACATTGATTACGCGGACGCCAAGCAGGTGCCGACGCAGCGTTTGATCTGGCCGTTGGCGCTGGGGTTTCTCAACGAGGTGCGGATCATCGTCGCCTGGTGCGAGTTGCGCAGCGCCTATCGGACTTTTCGTACTGACCGGATATCGGCGGCGAGCGAGCAGGGCGAGCGCTATCCCGGTCGGCGCAGCGACCTGTTGCGCACCTGGCGCAAGCAGATGGAATTGGACGAAGCCGGGCGATTCACTCCTGACAAGAACTGACACAACGGTGCTTTAGCATGGCTCCAGAATCAAACAACAAGGAGCCGTAACATGTCTAACCCAGCCACTTCACTGGCACCGGCCATCGCTGCTTACATTGCCGCTGCCAATGCGCGCGACACCACAAGGGTCGCCAGTTTTTTCGCTGAGGATGCCAACGTCTTTGATGAAGGTGAGCATCAGATCGGCACTGAGGCCATCGCCCAATGGATGCAAGACACCGCACAGCGTTATCAGCCGCGGGTCGAGGTACTCGACGTTCAACTGCGCACTGGCAAGGTGCTGGTGCACAATCTGATCTCCGGGACGTTTCCCGGTAGCCCGCTGGAACTGCGCTACACCTTTCGCCTTAACGAACAGGGCAAGATTGCCCGGCTAGACATCTCCCTCTAACACCACTCAATCAATGTGGGAGCGGGCTTGCTCGCGAAAGCGTCCTGTCAGTTAACATCTCTATCAACTGATCCACCGCTTTCGCGAGCAAGCCCGCTCCCACAGGGGATTGCGGTGTTTCAAATGGGTGGGTGACTGGCATACTGCGTAGCTTCAGCCCTGAAGCGCGGCCCTTATGACTTCCGATTCCCCCTTGAACGCCTGGCAACACGCCATCGAAACGAAGGGCTTCGTCCAGGACGAAGCCCAGGAACATGCCGTCTGGGCACTGCAAAAGTGCTACGAAGCGCTGCATGGAGGGCGCAAGCCGATTACCGGCGTTTACCTCTGGGGTCCGGTCGGTCGGGGCAAGACCTGGTTGATGGATCAGTTTTACAACAGCCTGGAGGTGCCGGCCCGGCGTCAGCATTTCCACCACTTTATGGGCTGGGTGCATCAGCGTTCGTTTCAACTGACCGGCACGGCCGACCCATTGAAAGCCCTGGCCCGTGAGTTGGCCCAGGAAGTCCGGGTGTTGTGTTTCGATGAACTGTTCGTCAACGACATCGGCGACGCGATCATTCTCGGCCGTTTGTTCCAGGTGATGTTCGATGAGGGCGTGGTAGTAGTCTGTACTTCCAATCAGCCGCCGGATCAGCTGTATGCCGATGGTTTCAATCGCGACCGTTTTGTCCCGGCCATCGAGGCGATCAAAAAGCACATGCTGGTGATCGCGGTGGATGGCGGCGAAGATCATCGCCTGCATCCTGGCGCGGCGTTGCAGCGTTATTGGGTGAATGCGCCGGGGCAGGCCAGTGGGCTGGCCGAGGCGTTCAAGGCCTTGACCGTCGGCCAGTCGGTGTCCAGCGATCCGGTCGAGGTTGGCTATCGCACGGTCAACGCGGTGCAGGCCAGCGCCACGGTGCTCTGGTGTCGCTACGCTGATCTATGCGAGCAACCATTTGCTGCCATGGACTTCATGGCGCTGTGCGACACCTTCAGCGCTATTCTGATGAGTGAGGTGCCCAACCTCAGCGCGCAGAAGCGCGAAGGGCGCATCGCCCGGGGCACTGAGGATGGCGTGGAACGGGTGGTGGCCGGTGATCGCGATTTGCCGCAGTTATCGGTGCACGACGACGGTGTGCGGCGTTTCATCGCGCTGGTCGACGAATGCTATGACCGCAAGGTGCCGCTGTACCTTGAAGCCCAAGTGCCGATGGATGCGTTGTACACCGAGGGTTATCTGGAATTCCCGTTCCGCCGCACCCTCAGCCGACTACAGGAAATGCAGCTGCAACGCTTTGCCGACGCTTGAGATCTAGGAGGAGCGACGATGAATCAGCCTTTGTCTCACCATTTGCTGACCATGGCCTACCACAACGCCTGGGCCAACCATCGACTGGCCAAGGCCTGGGGCCAGTTGAGCACGGTGGAACTGGCGGCGCCACGCGTCAGTTTTTTCCCGAGTATCGTCGCGACCCTCAATCACATCCTGACCTGCGACTGGTTCTATGTGGATGCCCTTGAGCGCGAACGACGCGCAGATGATCCGCATCACGACTGCTACGTGTTTTTCAAAGACGATCAGCCGTTCACGGCGGCTGCCGACCTCAAGCGTGAGCAAGCCCACGTCGACAATCGGCTGATCGCTTATTGCGAGCAATTGCGTGACGCCGACCTCGGGCGGCTGGTGACCATCGCTCGTGAAACGCCGCAACACGACAGCCGTTTGCGCATGCTGTCGCATTTGTTCGAACACCAGATCCATCATCGCGGACAGGTTCACGCGATGCTCAGCGGGACTGCCGTCAAGCCACCGCAACTGGATGAGTTTTTCTGTGTCGGGGAGGCGGGGTTGCGGGCCGAGGATTTTGCTGAGTTGGGCTGGACTGAAGAGTTGATTTGGGGGCATTGAGATCAAAAGATCGCAGCCTTCGGCAGCTCCTACGCGCCTGTGGGCGCTGCCGAAGGCTGCGATCTTTTGATCTTTCCCCTTAACTCGCGCTAATGTCCCTCCGTCCTTCCAGTGCGCGCAACGCGCACTGAGGCAAACTGTTGTGTGATCGAGGGTGGAAATGGAATCCGCAGAAATACTTGTACTTCAAGCCAGCTACACCAACCCAATTCATGCCGAGGCCATTTGCCTGGTGCTGAACGACTACGCCGAAGACCCGATGGGTATCGGCGAGCCGTTGTCCGCCGATGTGCTGCGCCAACTGCCGGCGGAGCTGGCCAAGCGTCCTTATGCGTTCAGTGTGTTGGCATTCGTCGGCGGCGAACCGGCGGGGCTGGTGAATTGCTTTGAAGGCTTTTCGACCTTTGCCTGCCGGCCATTGGTCAACGTCCATGATGTGGCGGTGGTGTCGAAGTTTCGCGGCTTGGGCCTGAGCCAGAAGATGCTGCAAAAGGTCGAAGAGATCGCCCGTCAGCGCGGTTGCTGCAAGATCACCCTCGAAGTCCTGGAAGGCAATGACGTGGCCCAGGCGTCCTATGCCAAGTTTGGTTTTGCCGCCGGCATGTTCGACCCGGCCCATGGCCGCATGTTGTTCTGGATCAAGGCGCTGTAAATCCCAGGCAAAAAAAGGGCGTCCATCAGGACGCCCAAGTGTCAGCTCTGACGGCGGAGCAAGCCGTCAGAGGTCCATCGGTTTAAGGTTTGTAGCTTTCGGTCACTTGCGCGGTTTGATCGTCCGGAACCCGCAGTTGCCCGCTTTGGCGTTGATCGGTCTGGGTTTGCGCGGTGTGGACCGGAAAGTTGTCCCAGTGATTCTTCATCCGCTGCGCGCCGCCTTCGGCAAATGCACTGGCGGAACCGACGATAAGCAGACCGGCGAAGATCAGGCTGACTCGTTTCATGATGTATCTCCCACTAAGAATGACGGGGGGCCTTTCATCCGTGATTCAAGGGCGTGGGCGCAGTATTGGCGCACCCCATTAAGTTGAGGTTAACGCCGAACAAACTGTGGGAGCTGGCTTGCTCGCGAAGGCGTAATCACTTTCAACATCATTGTTGGGCGTGCCACCGCTTTCGCGAGCAGGCTCGCTCCCACAAAAAAGGGGCCGTTTCCGGCCCCTTAATGGGTTACTGCTTGACCACCGCAGGGTCTTGGCCAGACACCGGTTTAGGTTTGAGCAGACTGAAGTCAATCAACGGACGCACCTGACGTTCGTAAGGGTTGCCGATCAACAACGGTCGCGGCTTGAAGCTGTCGCTGACCAGGCTTTTGCTGCGGTCCAGTTCATCGAAGCTCAGGCCCGCCAGATCGGCCCAGGTGTGTATCAACTGCGAGCTGCTGTAAGGGCGGCTCAAGTCAGCGGCAAAGCTCCAGTCGTGGGTTTCACGCCATTTCGGCGAGGCATAAGCCATGAACGGAATCGTGTACATCGGCGCTGTCGGCTTGTTCTCGTTACGGCCAAGCGTGTTGTGGCCCGCCGAGTCGAAGACGTCTTCGCCGTGGTCGGAGAGGTACAACAGGAAGCCGTTCGGATCTTTCTTGGAATAGTCCTTGATCAGGCTCGACACCACGAAGTCGTTGTACAGCACCGCGTTGTCATAGCTGTTGTAGGTCGGTACTTCGTCGTCGGTTACGCCAGCCGGAACACCGGTGCGGTCCTTGAACTTGTCGAAGGTCGGCGGGTAACGGTACTGGTAGCTCATATGCGTACCGAGCAGGTGCACGACGATCAACTTATGTGCCGCCGGATCGCCCAGCGCCTTGTTGAACGGCTCGATCACGTCGCCATCGTACTGGGCGGCGTTCTGGTTACGGTTGTTGTTCAGGTATACCTGCTCGTCGGCCTGTTCGGAGAACGTCGTGAGCATGGTGTTGCGCTTGGTCATGGTCTGCTGGTTGGTGATCCAGAAGGTTTTGTAACCCGCCTGTTTCATCATGCTGACCAGCGACGGCGTCGTCAGGTACAGGTCCGGGTTCTCTTCGTCGGCGAAGGTCAACACCTGCTGCAGCGCCTCGATGGTGTACGGGCGTGGAGTGATGACGTTATTGAAGATCGCCAGTTGATCCTTGAGCTTGTCCAGTTCCGGGGTGGTGTCCCGGTTGTAGCCGTACAGGCTCATGCGCTGACGGTTGGTGGACTCGCCGATGACCAAAACCAGGGTCGACGGCTGATCGGACATGGTGTTCTTGAGGTTTTTCAGCGGCGCGATCTTGCTCGCACTGTCGAGCATGTCTTGCATGCCGGCCAGAGTGTCGAGGTAGCGGTGATAAGCCACGGCCATCTGCCAAGGCACGGCTGGCTCGATCCGGGTTTCGAATTTCTCGAAGCCGCCGGCAAAGCTGCCAGTGCGGGCGGTCTGTTTGACCAGCGGATAACCGACCACGGCCACCAGAATCGCGGTCGCGGCGACAAATGCCTGCCAGCGTGGCATGTACACCGGACGCAAGCGGGTCCACAGGAAGTAGGCGAACGCGGTGTGCGCCAGGAAGGCCAGCACCATCCACCAGGCAAAGTACTGGGTCATGTATTCGCCAGCTTCAGAGATGTTCGACTCGAACATGATGAAGATGACGCTCTGGGAGAATTCCTGCTGATAGATGAAGAAGTAGCCCAGGCTGGCCATCGAACAAGCCCACAGCACGACGCCGATCAGCGCTGCCAGAAGGCGGGTGCGATTGGGGAACAACAGCATCGGCGCCAGCCACACGGCACTCATTACGAATGCCTGGCGAAATCCGCTGAAACCGGAAGTGCCAGTCAACTGAATCAGCAGCTGGGTGATGCCGGAGAAATACCAGAAGAATACAAATAGCCAGATAAACCCGGCCCAATCGAAACCTTTCGCAGACGTTTTGCTGCGTTTGAGCAATGCCATTAAGTAAATACTCCCGCCGGCGTCATGGAGTCACCGGCGTCATCAAACCAACCCACGAGAAACCGCTGCCCGAGAACCGAACAGCCACAAGGATCGGGAGTATCGCCAGACGAATGTGAAAACTTTGTGAGTTTCGTTCAGGTAAACGACAGGTTCAGCGATGAGCGGCCGTCGGCCGGGTGTATGGGGAGAGGCGCGGGGCAGCCGATTCAGCAGGGCATCAGGCATGCGGGAGAGAGCCTGCACCCAAAGTGGGGAAGCTCAAAATGAAATATTTGTAAGTGTTGTCAGGAGGGCAGTCCGCAGGCGCTACCATTTACCGCATTGCCGTGCCTGGAGCCACAAAGCAGGAGGTAGCGCGTGCGCTGTGTTTCAAGCGTTATGCAGGGCTGGCACTGTTTGCCCGGCTAGCTGGGCTTGCTGCAACAATTGACGAAGCTGCGCTACCTGGTTCTTCAAGGCGTCACGCTCATCTTTCAATTGGCGTAGTTCATCACGACGAATAGTCACGTAGAGAGTTTGTGGGGGACGTGCGGTAACGATTGTGTCCATTGCTCACCTCGCAAATGGCCTGCATCAACTGTGATTGCGTCGTTCATCTGGACGACACCCTCACTATCGGCGCCGATTTTGGTTTCTTTTGCCCTCGATTGGAACTTTTTTATTTTTCATGGTCGGTGTGTCTTCGGCACGATTCCCGACGTTATCAGTCTGGATCGGGCACAATGCCCGGAAACTTCATCCCAACGCTCTGGACTAACTCACATTGGTCGCGTTGGGCTATAACCTTTGACACACATTATTTGCAGTAAGGAGCATCAGCACATGCAACTCGGGATTATTGGACTGGGCCGCATGGGCGGTAATATTGCGCGGCGCCTGATGCTCAACGGGCATACCACCGTTGTTTACGACCGCAATACCGCCTTCGTTGAAACCCTGGCCGCAGAAGGCTCCACCGGCGTCACTGACTTGCCGGCCCTGGTGGCTGGCCTGGCCAAGCCGCGTGCGATCTGGGTCATGCTGCCGGCCGGCGCGCCGACCGAAGAGACCATCGACACCCTGAGCAATTTGCTCGAAGCCGGCGACACCATCATCGACGGCGGCAACACCTTCTATAAGGACGACATCCGCCGGGCGAAAACCCTGTCGGAAAAAGGCCTGCACTACATCGACGTCGGCACCTCCGGTGGCGTCTGGGGCCTGGAACGCGGCTACTGCATGATGATCGGCGGCGACGCCGAGACCGTTAAGCGTCTCGACCCGCTGTTCGAAAGCCTGGCCCCTGGCCTGGGCGACATCCCTCGTACCAAGGACCGCAAGTCCGACGACGATCGCGCCGAGCGCGGCTACATCCACGCCGGCCCTGCGGGCTCTGGCCATTTCGTCAAGATGATCCACAACGGCATCGAGTACGGAATGATGCAGGCCTTCGCCGAAGGCTTCGACATCCTCAAGACCAAATCCAGCGAAAACCTGCCGGAAGATCAGCGCTTCGACCTGAACGTCGGTGACATCGCCGAAGTCTGGCGTCGTGGCAGCGTGGTGTCCTCGTGGTTGCTGGACCTGACCGCCGACGCCTTGGCCAGCGACCCGAAACTCGACGGTTACTCCGGCTCGGTGGCTGACAGCGGTGAAGGTCGCTGGACCATCGAAGCCGCCATGGAGCAATCGGTGCCCGTACCGGTGCTGTCGAACTCGCTGTTCTCTCGCTACCGTTCGCGCGGGCAAGGCACCTTTGGCGACAAGATTCTCTCAGCTCAACGCTTCGGCTTCGGCGGCCACGTGGAGACACCGAAAAAATGACCAATACGATCCGCAAGAAATCCAAGGCAGAACCCGCGCCACCGACCACGCTGTTCCTGTTCGGTGCTCACGGTGATCTGGTCAAGCGTCTGCTGATGCCGGCGCTGTACAACCTCAGCCGTGACGGCCTGCTCGATGATGGACTGCGGATCATCGGCGTTGACCACAACGCCATCAGCGATGAAGCCTTCGCGCAGAAGCTCGAAGACTTCATTCGCACCGAAGCGGCCACCAAGGTCGGCAAGGGCGATGAAGCCCTTGACCCGGCCTTGTGGGCCAAGCTCGCCAAAGGCATCAGCTACGTCCAGGGCGACTTCCTGGACGACAGCACTTATCAAGCGCTGGCGGCGAAAATCGCCGACAGCGGCACTGGCAATGCGGTGTTCTACCTGGCCACCGCGCCACGTTTTTTCAGCGAAGTGGTGCGCCGTCTCGGCTCTGCCGGTTTGCTTGAAGAAACACCGGAAGCCTTCAGAAGGGTGGTGATCGAAAAACCTTTCGGCAACGACCTGCACACCGCCGAAGCCTTGAACGCCTGTTTGCTCAAGGTGATGTCGGAGAAGCAGATCTACCGGATCGATCACTATCTGGGCAAGGAGACGGTGCAGAACATTCTGGTCAGCCGGTTCTCCAACAGCCTGTTCGAAGCGTTCTGGAATAATCACTACATCGACCACGTGCAAATCACCGCCGCCGAAACCGTTGGCGTGGAAACCCGTGGCAGTTTTTATGAACACACCGGCGCCTTGCGGGACATGGTGCCCAATCACCTGTTCCAGTTGCTGGCGATGGTGGCCATGGAGCCGCCGGCCGCGTTTGGCGCCGATGCGGTCCGTGGCGAGAAGGCCAAAGTGGTCGGGGCGATCCGGCCTTGGTCCGTCGAGGATGCACGCGCCAACTCGGTGCGCGGTCAATATGCGGCTGGCGAAGTCGACGGCAAGCCGTTGACCGGGTATCGCCAGGAAGGCAACGTGGCGCCTGACAGCAACACTGAAACCTATGTTGCGCTCAAGGTGATGATCGACAACTGGCGCTGGGTCGGCGTGCCGTTCTACCTGCGCACCGGCAAGCGCATGAGCGTGCGCGACACCGAGATCGTCATTTGCTTCAAGCCTGCGCCGTACGCGCAGTTCCGCGACACCGAGGTCGATGAGTTGCAGCCGACCTACCTGCGGATTCAGATCCAGCCCAACGAAGGCATGTGGTTCGACCTGTTGGCCAAGCGGCCCGGGCCGGCGTTGAACATGGCCAACATCGAACTGGGGTTCGCCTACAAGGATTTCTTTGAAATGCAGCCGTCCACCGGCTACGAAACCTTGATCTACGATTGCCTGACCGGCGACCAGACGCTATTCCAGCGTGCCGACAACATTGAGAATGGCTGGCGCGCCGTACAGCCGTTCCTCGACGCCTGGCAGCAGGACGCGAGCGTGCAGAGCTATCCGGCCGGTGAAGACGGCCCACAGGCTGCCGAGGACCTGCTGACCCGCGATGGTCGCGTCTGGCATGGCCTCGGATGAGTGAGTCCGCGCAACATTCCATCCGGTTTCTGCTCAGCGACATGGACGGCACCTTGTTGCTGCCCGATCACAGCCTGAGCCAGCGCACCATCGACGCGGTTCGTTCATTGCGTGAGGCCGGCGTTTTGTTCAGCCTGGCCACCGGCCGCCCGCCGAAAGCCATGTTGCAGCAGATCGAAACCCTGGGCGTCGACGTGCCGACCGCCGCCTTCAATGGCGGCACCATCGTCAAACCGGACGGCAGCTTGCTGGTCGCGCATTACTTGCCGGCCACTGCTGCGCTGACGGCACTGGCGCTGTTTGCCGACCGGCCGGACATCGAAATCTGGGTATTCAGCGGCGGTGACTGGCTGCTCAAGGACCCGCATGGCCCGATGGTCCCACGTGAGCAGCACGGTTTGGGCTATCCGCCGGTGGTGGTCGAGAGTTTTGAACCGTACCTGGAGCGCATCGACAAGATCGTCGCCACCAGCAACAACACCGATTTGTTGATTGAGCTGGAAGCGCTGTTGTTGCCCAAGGTCGAAGGTCAGGCTCAGGTGTCCCGTTCACAACCGGTTTATCTGGACGTGACCGCGATGCAAGCCAACAAAGGCGCGGCGCTGGCGACACTGGCCGAGTACCTCGGTGTGCCACTGGAGCATACTGCCGCGCTGGGCGATGGCGGCAATGATCCGGCGATGTTTCATCGCGCCGGGTTGTCGATTGCCATGGGGCAGGCGGAGGAAGCGGTGAAGCGTCAGGCCGATGTGGTCACGGGCACCAACACCGAAGACGGAGCGGCGCAGGCGATCGAGCAATACATCCTGGCCCGATAACCAACGCACTACCCTGTGGGAGCGAGCTTGCTCGCGATGAGGTCAGTACATTCAACATCATTGTTGTCTGTCAGTCCGCCATCTTGAGCAAGCCCGCTCCCACATTGTTTTGGGTTACAGCCAAAAACTCACTGCGTACCAGCCCAGCGAGCCCATCACCACGGTGTATGGCAACGCCATCCACACCATCCGCCCGTAAGACAGGCGAATCAGCGGTGCAATCGCCGAGGTCAACAGAAACAGAAATGCCGCCTGACCATTGGGTGTTGCCACGCTCGGAAGGTTGGTCCCGGTATTGATGGCAATCGCCAGCGTCTCGAAATGCTCGCGGCTCATGTGGCCGGAGATGAACGCCTGTTTCACTTCAGTGATGTAAATCGTCGCCACGAACACGTTGTCGCTGATCGCCGACAACACACCATTGGCAATAAACAGCATGCCCGGCTGCTGATCCGCCGGCAGGGTCAGCACCCACTGAATCAACGGCGTGAACAGTTGCTGGTCATGTATCACCGCCACTACCGCGAAAAACACCACCAGTAACGCCGTGAACGGCATAGCGTCTTTAAACGCGTTGCCGATGCGATGCTCCTCGGTGATGCCGGTAAACGCAGTGATCAACACGATCACCATCAAACCGATCAGCCCGACTTCCGCGATATGAAACGCCAGCCCGGCAATCAGGATCAACGCTGCCGCGCCCTGAACCAGCAACGCTGCGCGCTGGCGCGAAGTGCGTTCGGCATTATCTTCGGCTGCATAGTTGGCCAGTACTGCGCGCACATTGTCCGGCAGCAGCGTGCCGTAGCCGAACCAACGCAGTTTCTCCAGCAAGACGCAGGTCACAAGTCCCGCCGCCAGCACCGGCAGTGACACCGGGGCGACTTTCAGGAAGAACTCGGCGAAATGCCAACCCATCTCGTGGCCGATCAACAGGTTCTGCGGCTCGCCAACCAGGGTGCAAACACCGCCCAGCGCAGTACCCACGGCGCCGTGCATCAGCAGGCTGCGCAGGAAGGCGCGGAACTGATTGAGGTCTTCGTGATGGAGTGTCGGCAGATGCTGATCGTCGCTGAACTCACTGTCCTGACGCGGATCGTTGCCCGAAGCGACGCGGTGATACACCGAGTAAAACCCCACCGCCGCACTGATGATCACCGCTGTAACGGTCAAGGCGTCGAGAAACGCCGACAGAAACGCCGACAGGAAACAGAACATCAGCGCCAGCAACGCCTTGGAGCGAACCCCGAGCAACAGGCGCGAGAACAGAAACAGCAGCAGGTCTTTCATGAAGTAGATGCCGGCCACCATGAACATCAGCAGCAGGATCACCGGAAAGTTGTGCACCAGTTCGTCATAGAGCGCCTGGGGCGTGGTCATCTTCAACAGCAACGCTTCAATCAGCAGCAGGCCGCCAGGCATCAGCGGGTAACACTTGAGCGCCATGGCCAGGGTGAAAATGAACTCCAGGACCAGCAACCAGCCGGCGGCTACCGGCCCCACCGTCCACAGCACCAGGGCGTTGAGGATCAGGAACCCGACAATGCTCGCCTTGTACCAGCGGGGGGAGTGCCCGAGAAAGTTATGCGCGAACGCCTGGGCCATTGAACCGGACATCGGCTACTCCTTGTATAAAGAAGCGCGCAACTTGCCGTAAGCGACCTTGAAGTTCAAGTGCAGTACCGTGGTCTAGCTCAGATACCGCGCCACAACTGCCCGGTAATTGCCGTCCAGTGAATAACCGCCGACGACGATTCTGCCGTCGCCCTGCACGGCCAGGGAGGTGGCAGTGTCGAGGCTGCGGCCTAGCCGGGTACGAATCCAACCCATGCCATCGGCAAAGCTGCGATCCAGTTGCCCGTCTGGCCGGTATCGCGCCAGGATGAAATCGGCTTCGACGCCGCCGATCGTGGCACCGACGGCGAGTACGCCACCGTCGGGCTGAACCTGGGCGGCGGTCCATTGGCTGCCACTGTGGCCGATTTCCAGCAGTTGTGGCTGGCCGCCGTTGCAATGAGCATCCGGGCGGCCATTGCTGTGTATTTTCAGGGACAGGCAATGCATCGGGTCGCGGCTGCTGCCAAAACACTGCAAGTCACCATTTTCCTGCTGGACGATCTGGCTGACCTGGGCGCTCCGCTTGCGTATCTGGAAGGTCATGAAACCATCGATGGCGAAGCTTGCGTCCAGTCTGCCATCGGCGTGGTAACGCGCCAGCAGCCCTTCCTCGGGGAAGTTGATCGAGCCGCCCGTGAGGATGCGTCCGTCCCGTTGCACCATCAGGCTGCCGAGCCAGGTGTTCATCAGCAAATGCCTGACCACCACGAAACCGCGGCCGTTGAACTCGCGGTCCAGCGTGCCGTCGGTATTGAGACGGATCAGCAGACCGACATGATCGGCCAGTTCGAAATGATGATTGGCCAGCAGCAGAATTCGACCGTCCTCCTGCACGCAGATATCGCAGGCTTCGGCGCCCGGCACGCCTGGTGGCAGCCAGTCGTCACGAAGGCCCCGGGACAGGTCGCCGGGTAGGCGCACGACTAATCGCCCATTGTCGCCAAAGTGTCGAACCGGCTGGCCGGTGGGGTCGAAAAGCGCCAGCGCGGGCAAGGTACGGTGAGCGTCTTCGTAATGCAGGCCAGCCAACAGGATCGACCCGCAGGGCAGGATATGGACCTTGCTGGCCATGGCTTCGAAACCCAGTGCGAACTGGCCGATCAGGCTGCCTTGGTTGCCAAAGGACAGGTCAGCCGAGCCATCCTCAAGCAGGCGGGCCAGACCAAAACGGCTGCCGCCATGGGTGCCGACCTTGGCCGCGACCAGCAAACGGCCTTGTGAGTCGATGGCGATCCCGTTGGCCATGCTTGAGGAACTGCCGACGAAATACACCTGGGTCTTGCCGCCGGCGGCAAAATCCGGATCAAGGTGCCCGGCTTGATTCAGGGTGACGGGACGAGCGTAAGCGGTCTGAGTTTGCATGCACGCATCTCCTTGCCAGTCGACCCGATCCCGGGACCCGGGCGGGTGACTGCATGTGCGAAACATTCAATCCCTGAATGCCTGGTCGCACAACTGTCATAACTAACAGGCGGAGGGTCGCGTTGTGCCAGAACAGTGTCTTTTGGAACCAATCAAGGGGGCTGCCAACAATTGAATCTTTATAAAGCAAAAAATCGCAGCTTTCGGCAGCGCCTACAGGGAAACGTACATTCCAATGTAGGAGCTGCCGAAGGCTGCGATCTTTTGATCTGTGTAGCCCATTAATTCTTAGTGCGGCATGGACCACGACTGCAGCGTGTAGCCATCTTCGCTCAGCTCTTTACGAGCCTGCTGCAGCAAATATTCAAGTTGTGCCGGATCGGAATAAGCGCTGCTCGGGATCTGCTTTTGGCCGATGCGGTTATTGGTGCGGTCGATGACGCTCAGGCTGAGCTCGCCGTTACCGTCCTGTGGGGCCCAGGCCACGCATTGAAATGGCTTGAACGCGCGGTCGGCAATCAAAAGAGCTTCGTTGATACGGAGCGGGGCGGTCATGGGGTCTTCTCTCTGTATGCCCAATCAAGTGATGTGCCGTCGGTTGGGCTTACCGTTCGGCTGGTTACTTGTACTGATGTCCTCAATGGGGGGTTGGGTCACACACAATCCAAAGAAAATTCAACTTTCTTTCATATACTCAATGTTCAGACAGTTTTTGAAAGCTGGCTGAAAGGTTCGACTCGATAGGTAACTAACAAACTTCCTCATATAACTAATTGGTTAAGACTCCTATAGTCAAACGATACAAGGCCCCGTCAAATTCTTGCTAATGTTACAGCCAGGTCTGCCAAATGACTGTTTTTAATAATATTTCCTTAAATTTGGCGCCAAGGAACAGTCATGATCGAAGCGCCTGCCTTACGACGTCTGTTAGTGGTTGATCCTTGCGACGATTGCCATCGTCTTTTGCCGGGTTTGCGTTCTGTGGGTTGGGATGTTGACAGCTGTACGCTGGAAAACGCCGCCGATCGAACCTGCGATGTCGGCCTCTTGCGATTGCAGCCTTTTCACCTGGAGCGACCGGAAGCTGTCAAGGAGCTGATCAGCCGTAGCGGCACCGAATGGATCGCCGTGCTCAACCAGGAAGTCCTGCGACTGCAGAATGTCGGGGACTTTGTGTGCGAATGGTTTTTCGACTTCCATACCTTGCCGTTCGATGTCTCCCGGGTTCAGGTAACCCTGGGCCGGGCGTTCGGTATGGCGCGGCTGCGCGGGCAGGGCACGATTCACATTGATCAGCCGGAGCACGAGTTGCTCGGTGATAGCAAGCCGATTCGTGAACTACGCAAGCTGCTGAGCAAACTGGCGCCCACCGAGTCGCCGGTGTTGATCCGTGGCGAGAGCGGGACCGGCAAAGAGTTGGTCGCCCGCACCTTGCATCGACAATCTCAGCGCCACAGCAAACCCTTTGTGGCGATCAACTGCGGCGCGATTCCTGAACACTTGATCCAGTCCGAACTGTTTGGCCACGAGAAAGGCGCCTTCACCGGTGCGCATCAACGCAAGGTCGGGCGAATCGAAGCGGCGCATGGCGGCACGTTGTTTCTCGATGAAATCGGTGACCTGCCCCTGGAGTTGCAAGCCAATTTGCTGCGCTTCCTGCAGGAAAAGCACATTGAGCGGGTCGGTGGCAGTCAGCCGATTCCGGTGGATGTGCGGGTGCTGGCGGCGACCCACGTTGATCTTGAGGCAGCTATCGAGAAGAAACGCTTTCGCGAAGATTTGTACTACCGCCTCAACGTACTGCAAGTGGTCACCGCGCCGTTACGTGAACGTCATGGCGATCTGTCGATGCTGGCCAACCACTTTTCGCATTTCTACAGCCATGAAACCGGCCGGCGCCCTCGCAGTTTCAGCGAAGACGCGTTGATTGCAATGGGCAAGCACGACTGGCCGGGCAACGTTCGCGAGTTGGCCAACCGGGTGCGCCGCGGGTTGGTGCTGGCGGAAGGACGGCAGATCGAGGCGCGGGATTTGGGGCTGATCAGCCAGCAGACGATTGCGGCACCGATGGGCACGCTTGAAGACTACAAGACCCGCGCCGAACGCCAGGCGTTGTGCGATGTGTTGAATCGCCATAGCGATAATTTGAGTGTGGCGGCGAGAGTGCTCGGCGTTTCGCGGCCGACGTTTTATCGGTTGTTGCACAAACATCAGATTCGATAAAAGCAACGCAGAATCAAAAGATCGCAGCCTTCGGCAGCACCTACGCACCTGTGGGCGTCGCTGAAGGCTGCGATCTTTTGATCTTCACGGTTTTCACCCAACAAAAAGCCCCGCTGCGATAAATCTCGCGGCGGGGCTTTTTGCTGGGATGGATCAGAAGTAGTACGGGAATTTCAGGCTGAAAGTGAAGTCCGGAGCATCAGGTGTCATGCCCAGGGACAGGTTGGGTACGATGGTCAGGTTAGGCGTGGCGGCGATGGTCATGCCGATATTGAAATAACCGGCGTTGGCGTCACTGGACACAACCGACTGCCAATCCCCGCCGTCTGGTTTGAGCGAACTCCTGCGCTGAACCAGGTCAGACATCGAGAACGACATACTCATCTTCTCGTTCAAGGCGAACGCGACGCCCATGCCCACTTGGAAACTGTCGCCGATCCTGACCTTGCCCGGAGTGGTCTGATTGACCGTGGAGCTGATATCGCTGAAAGACTCCTCCAGGTTGTGGGTATACGACAGGGTGCCGAACAGCACTGCCGGGTCGAAGGTTTTCACCAGCGAGATGCCAGGGGTAATCGACCAGACACCGTTACCGGTGGGCAGGCTTTCAGGCACAAACAAGTTGGTGTTGGTCGGCGACTGGACCAGTTTGATCCCGAACGGGTCTTTGCCGGTCGGTGCCTTGAGGCGCAAGGTGAAGACGGCATCCGGCAAATTGGCCGATTCGTCGAGGAATTTGTAAGCCACCCCGGCGTTGATATCGCCGATGGTCGGGTCACGGCTGACGTCACCCTCACTGGTTACGTTCGCCGCCCCGTTGTTGCCGCCGCCGGACTGGTAGGTCGATTCGCGATAGACCACGGGCACGTTCAGGTCGAACTGCCAGCGGTTGTTGTAGTTGTAACGGCCGGTGAGATCCAAGGTATAGGTGTCAGCCTTGATCCGGTCCAGGTTGATGTTGCCGAGGAAAATCGAATCCAGCGCGAGGAAGCCGTTGAGGGTCAGTTGCCGGGTATCGTAGTGAGAATAAGTCACGCCGGTTTCAAAACTGAACTTGCCGCCCCCAAAGAAGCCACTGGCCTCGTCATACAGGTTGGTCACGCTCTGCGCCGGTTGTGAATCGTCAGCCAGCGATTGACCGTAGGAGGCGCCGCTGCCTCCGGCTGCGCCCCCTGATGCAGCCGCTGCGCCGGTGCCGCGGTTGGCCACTTGCGTATTGCCTTTTAGGTCTGCTGGCGATTTGGCCAGGCGCTTGGGCTGTGGCGTTGCGGGTTGTTCCTCGACTTGGCGTACCCGTTGCTCGAGTACGGCCAGGGCCTTTTGTTGTGTTTCGTAGCGTTGTTTAAGGTCGAGAAGCTCCTGCTTCAACGCCTGAACATCCGCATCCGGCGCGGCCTGCAACATGGCTGCCGGAAAAAGTGTGCTCAAACATACGACTGCGCGCAGCGATGCCGATCGATACATGAAATAAGCCGTCCCTTTAAGCCCAATGGTCGGAGTCAGCGTAGTTCAATATTTCGAATTGTGTAGCGTCTTGAACAGTCTATTAATTACGTAGCCCCTTGAGTTGATTGAGAGTCTGCGAAGCGCCAGCCGTTGGGTTGAGGTTGTTATTCATAACCACATTGAGCAGGGTCTGGTTGTTGACCAGGTTGCTGCTACCCAGCAGCGTGGTGTTCTGCATCAAGCCGCTCTGGGCCACTTGTTGCAGGGCCGTGCCCTGATTGTTGCTGGCCTGAATGGCCATTTGCACACCGCCACTGATGCTGGTCACGGCGACGCTGCCGGCGCCATTGCTGCCGCTGATGGTCTGGCCACTCATCAAAACCTGACCTTGGGCCGGAGCCAGCGCAGGTGCCGTGCTGGATTGAGTGACGTTGATACCAACGTTGTTGTTGGCCGTGTTGCTGTCGCCCGCAGCCCGGACACTCTGGGTGACACCTTGAGTCGAGCCGAGGCCGGCGCCACCGATCACATTGCCGGTGCCCTGCGTCGGCGTGCTGCCGTTACCGGTGTGTGCGATGGTGGACACATAGAATTGAGGTTTAACGGTGGAGGACTGGATCTGCATCGAGGTGGCAGCCCCGATCAGATCGCCGCTGGCGTTGCGCCAGGTGCTGCTCATGACGATGCCGAAGCTGATGATGCGCCCCGGCATGACAAAACGACCGCGTAGCTCACCGAGCTCTTGGTCGCTGACGGGGATGGGTTTGAATCCTTCATTGGCAAAGCTTGACGCACTTGCTGCCAGGCAGGCGGCGGCCAGCCAGTATGAGGTTTTCATCTGCTGCTCCCGGAGCGTCCTGCTCCTTTTATCATTATTAGGCGCTAAAAGAAGTCGCTCTGAATGAAACCGAATTCCATCAGTTCCGCGTCTCTGACCGGTCTGAACTCATCGAGTTTGTTCTTGGCGGTCAAGGGGGCCGGAGGGTCGAGCAAAACATTGGCTTTGTCGTAGCCAGGGCCGACGATGGCGAAAACGATGCCGTTCCAGCCTTTGACAAAATCATCATGGTTGTAGCGTTTATGGCCAAGAACCGGGTCGCCGATGTAGACCCACTCCTTGTCTGCCCGCTGCAACACAACGAAGTGCTTGTAGCCGCGAATGTCCATCAGAACCACGACCGGAATCGAGACTGCATCCAGCTTTTCAGGCGGGATCTTGTAACCCCTGGCGCGCATGCCGATGCTTTCCACGTAGTGCTTCATGTCCAGCATGGAGAAACCCTGGGTACGAACCAGGTTCTGGTCAGCGTTGACCAGCATGCCTTTGATGATGTGGTCCTCATCGACGTCGAGCCAATAGGCTTGGCGCAACACGGTTGCCAGTGCGGCGGCGCCGCAACTGAAATCGGTTTTTTGCTCGACAATGTCGCTGAACTTGCGCTCACGAATACTTTGCACATGCTTATAGACCAACATGCCGCCAGGAAGGGCGGCTACAGGCATTTGAGCGGCTTGGCTGACACCGCACAGGCACAGCAGGAAGGTGAGGGCGGTCATACGCATGATCGATACGCCTATTTCCGGAGTGTGGAAAAGCCCCGTTGCCGGGGCTTTGTTGACGGTCCAGATTAATGGCTGACCGACGAGATCGACAGGCTGTTGGCTTGTTGGTTGCCGACACCGGACGAGACGTTTGCTCCCATGTTGCCCTGAGAGCCGTTCAGCGAATTGGTCAGGCTGGCGGTGTTGAGCACCGGAGCTGTCCAACCACTTGGGGTCAACACTTGCTGGGTGGTCACGCCGCCCAGTTCGAAAGCGCCCACTGCCGCGAAGGTAGAGGTGCTGTTGCCGCTGTTGCCGTGGTTGTTGCTACGGTCGTTGCCATAACCACCATGATTGTCATGATTGTCAGCTTTGGTTTTGGCTACGCCCACCGCCACGAAGGAACCCGCACCTTGGAAAGTACCGGTGAGGGTGTCTTTCTTGAAGGTCTGAACGCCTTGGTTTTCCACCACCAGGCCAGTGGAAGACTGGCTAGATGCCGAGATAGCCTGAGACTGGCCATTCGTGCCCGCGGCAATCGCCATATTGTTTTTCTGTTGGTTGAAGTTGCCGGAAGTCGAGTTCAGGCCGATATTGCCGGAGCTGTTGTTGCCGGAGCCTGCGATCGATGCGGTGTTAACCGTCGAGTTGTTGCTCACATAGTTGTTGTTGTTGACCTGGTTCACGCTGGACAGAGAGCTCGCGCCGTTTGCGGTGCCGAAAATAAAGGCCTCGTCGGAAGCGATAGCGGCGGCGTTGTCTTGTTGGTTGCCGTCGCCGGCTGCAACGTTGGCGCCCATGTTGCCGCTGGAGCCGTTCAACGAATTGCTCATGGTGGCGTTGTTTTGGGTGGCCTGGTTGTTTACAACGTTGCTGTCACTGTTCTGTGCATCGATTGCGGAGGCACTGGCACCCGCGACGATTTGTGGTGGAGGTGGAGGGTAGTGGCCGTGATCGCCGCCCTGATTGCCACCGCCTGCTTGTGCTGCCATTGCCATCACTGCTGCCAGAGCGAAAACCAGTGGTTTAAGAGCCATTGTAGGTTTCATGGTGTTTCTCCTTGCTCATTAGTTGGTTAAGTGTTGGTACGTCTACTGCAGTGCAATTGGGTCAGTTCGAGACCCGGATGCTCAGGGTGTTAGCTATCTGGTTTCCCACCCCGGCACTCTGGTTCACCTGAATCACTCCGCGGCTGCCGGTGAAGGCCTGGTCGCTGGTAACGACCTGGCGGCTGCCTTTTGAAGCGTCAGTTGCTCCTGAGCTGGTTGACGGCGTCACGTTCTGCTGGGAAAGGACGCTGTCGTCGATACTTTGCGGGCCCGTGCTGATGCTTATCCGCATTGCGTTGGCCATCTGGTTGTTGGCGCCGGCCGACTGGTTAACGCCCAGTACACCGCTGCCATTGCTGAAAGAGTTGCCACCGATGCTGGCGGTTGCGTTCATCCGTGGATCGGCGGGTGTATTGATGTTCTGGTTCACGATGGTGCTCGCCGAGGCATTGTTGCCAATGGCGAGGGCCCGGGCGTTGGTCTGCTGCGATTGATCGCCAGCCGCCTGGTTAACACCCAGGTTGCCGCTGTACTGGGCGCCGGAACTCTGAATAGTGGCGCTGTTGACCACAGGCACATTGGAGTCGGCCATGGCGCCGGCACTGGCCAGCAGGGCGATGAAGATCAGGGAGAATTTCATTTCACCCCTCCCAGATTGGTTAGAGGGGCGAGGCCGGTGCTCATGCTGCGGTTTATGGTTCCAGAGATTGAAGCCCCGGCACCGGCCGTATTTCCGCTGCCACCGCTGCCACCGCCCACACCGGGTATGCTATTGGAACCGCTTACAACGTTCAGTCCCTGTGGGCTGGCCCCGTTGAAGTTGATCATGCTGCTGATTGAAGATCCGCTGGCAATGCCGGCAAAATCACTGTCACTCAGTTCCCCGCCGTGGGTCGCCTGGACGACGTTTGCCGAAGGGTTGGCACTGACTGTGGTCGGGTAGGGGTCTTTGCCGCCGTTACGACCTATAGGAATCGGTTGAACCTGACGTTGGATAACGATCACGCCATTGCCATCGGCCATGACGGGAAGACTGGTGAGGGCGCTGACGGCACACCCGATCAGCAGTACATTCGTCAAACCTTTATTGAAAGTTCCCACGGCAGCAATTCCTTCTTCGTTGTGGGCTGGCTTCTGTCAGCGTTATGAAGGAGAGAGCGAAAGCTGTGCCGCTTTTTGATTGTTGTTTTATTTCAACGGGTTAGCGGAAAGGTCTGAAGAGACGATGTTTGAACTGTTTCATGGCTGAGACACTACCTACCGCGTGCAATGGGCTGATGCAGTCCAAAAGCTCTAGAACAAGGGTTTGCGCCAAGGTGTATCAGAACCTTAACAGGTGCCATGACAGGACGATGAAGGGTGCTCAAACGGGGCTTTTTCGGGAAGGGAAGTGTTTCAGGAATGGACACTTTGCCTCTGAATCAGGGGTAAACACTGGGGCTTTCGCCCCAAAGGCAAGGTCAGGAGGCGAGCAACAGGGTGACGGCTCGTATTGCTTGAGCCCGGCGTTCAGCCCAGTCCCCTTGCAGCACTTGGAAGGGTTGTTGATGCTGTGCCAGCCAAGCGTGGGTGGCATTGAAAAATGCTCGACGCTCATCAAGCGAGGGCTGGCACCGCTGACCATCGTCCGTCCAGTTGACCTGCTCAGGCGACAGCAGCAAGTGCAAGTCGTAGTGTCGAGCCAGCAGCGCCTGCTCGATCCAGGCCGGGCAGTCGCCGAACAGGGTCTGGCTCCAGAGAATGTTGCTCAATAAATGCGTATCCAGAATCAACAGGTGCGGCTGCCCGGCCCGGGCCTGATCTTCCCATTGCAGTTGGCCGCGGGAGATTTCGGGGATGTCGGCGAGGCAGGTGTCCCGGGGGTTCTGTTCGATGAACCAGCGCACGTATTCATCGACCAGCACACCGCCAAACTGTGTTTTGAGCCCGGCCGCCAACCAGCTCTTGCCGCTGGATTCGGGGCCGGTGAGTACCAGCACCTTCATGCGTGCAACGCCGGATCGGCGCGCCACTCACGCCAGCCTTGTACCGCAATCACGGTGAACAAGCCGTAGAGGGTCGCGGTCAGG
This sequence comes from Pseudomonas sp. ASL4, assembly GCF_056680395.1. Classification (NCBI taxonomy): domain Bacteria; kingdom Pseudomonadati; phylum Pseudomonadota; class Gammaproteobacteria; order Pseudomonadales; family Pseudomonadaceae; genus Pseudomonas; species Pseudomonas sp. ASL4. The sequence goes on from NZ_CM155280.1 coordinate 4,078,060, forward strand.
TACAGGCCTTTGTAAATGAACAGCCCGACAAAGATCACATCGAGGACGATCCACAACGGCCAGCATTGCACACGCTTTTGTGCCATCCATAACTGCGCCACCAGGCTGAAACCAGTCAGCGCGGCATCGAGCCAGGGTTGGGCGGCATCGGTCCAGTGAGCCATTGCCGCGCCCAGCAACAGGCTGCCAATGGCGCCCGCCGCCAGCCCGAGCATGATCGAGCGGGCACCGAGTTCACTGACTTGCCGACCGTCATGGGCGTCGCCTGCGCGGGTCCACTGCCACCAGCCATAGAGTTGCAACGCGGCGTAAATCACTTGCAGCAGCATGTCCGAATACAGCTTCACGTCGAAGAAAATCCAGGTGTAAAGCAGCACCATCACCAGCCCGATCGGCCAGCACCAGGGGTTCTGTTTGACCGTCAGCCAGACGGCAATCACGCCGAGGGCGGCCGCAAACAGTTCAAGCCCGGACATGGAGGTTCCTTGGGGGAAATCGAAGAGGGGGCGGATTGTAGCGGGAAGATCAAAAGATCGCAGCCTTCGGCGGCTCCTACGGGAGTGCCGGAGCGGACTTTTGTGGTGAGGGGGCTTGCCCCCGTTGGAGTGCGTAGCGCTCCCAAGCCCTGCAACTGCGATGTATCAGGCACACCTCGGTTGTAGGGTTTGGCGACTGCTGCGCAGCCGGACGGGGGCAAGCCCCCTCGCCACAGTGAGTGGTGTTGCCTAGACGCGAAACTGTTTGAGCAACCCGTTCAACTGCTCGCTCAATTCCTTCAGGTGAACACTGGCCAAACTCGACTGCTCCGCCGCCAGTGCCGTGCTGTGGGACAGCCCGGCCGCCTGGGTGACGTTCTGGTTGATGTCTTCCACCACATGGGCCTGTTGCAGGGTGGCGCTGGCAATCGACGCGTTCAGCCCGTTGAGGTTGCGCAGAGCCTGGCCGATAGCGCTCAGGCTCGCACCGGCCAGCCCCGCCTGTTCGATGGTCAGTTGCGACGCCCGGCTGCTGTCGCCGATCACCTTGACCGCTGCTTCGGAGTGATTTTGCAGGCGTTCGATCATCGACTGGATCTCCGCCGTGGACTTCTGGGTGCGCTGAGCCAGCAGACGCACCTCATCGGCCACCACCGCAAACCCACGACCTTGCTCGCCGGCCCGGGCGGCTTCGATGGCGGCGTTGAGTGCCAGCAGGTTGGTTTGTTCGGCAATCGAGCGGATCACTTCCAGCACGCTGCCAATCTGCGTGCTTTCGGCGGCGAGGGTGCGAATCACTTCGACCGCCTGATCAATGGTGCTGGAGAGTTTATCAATCTGCTGCAAGCTGCCATCGATGTTGACCTGGCCTTGCTGCGCCTGAGACTCGGCGTCGCGCATTTCGCTGGCTGCATGTTCAGCGTTCTTGGCCACATCCTGCACGCCGTAGGTCACTTCATTGATCGCGGTTGCCACCAGTTCCATTTGCTGGGACTGCTGCTGACTGCGTTGCTGAGCTTGCGCGGCGTCGTTACCCATATCGCTGGAAGACTGGCCCAAGGCGCTGGCAGAGACCTGCAACTGGCTGATCACCTGGCGCAGCTTGGCGGTGAAGGCGTTGAAGTGCCGCGCCAGTTGCGTGACTTCGTCCTGGCCGTGAGTGTCGAGGCTGCGGGTCAGGTCGCTTTCGCCGCTGGCAATGTTGGCCATGGCGTTCACCGTTTCTTGCAGCGGACGCACGATGCTGCGGGCAATCATGATCACCAGCAGCGCCATGATCAGGGCAATTGCCACGCCGATAAACGACGCTTCCCAGACCTGGCCGTAGAACTCGGCTTGCATGTCATCGATGTACACGCCCGAGCCGATCACCCAGCCCCAAGGCTCGAACAGTTTGACGTAGGAGGTTTTTTCTACCGGCGCACTGGCGCCCGGTTTCGGCCAACGGTAATCGACCATGCCGGCACCCTTGGCCTTGGCGATGGCGACCATTTCGTTGAACAGCGCAAAACCATCCGGGTCGCGGATCGTCGAAAGGTTCTGGCCTTCAAGTTTCGGGTTGGCCGGGTGCATGATCATCACCGGCGTCAGGTCGTTGATCCAGAAGTAGTCGTTCTGGTCGTAGCGCAGTCCGCGAACCACGGTCAGCGCCTGTTTTTGCGCAGCTTCGCGGGTGAGGGTGCCGGCGGTTTCCAGGTCGTGGTAATAGTTCAGAATGCCACTGGCGGTCTGCACCACATGCTGGGTTTTCTGCGCTTTGCCGTCGTACAGGTCATCGTGGATCTGTTTGAGCATCAACACGCCCAGCGTCAGTAACATCACGATGGCCACGATCAAGATGAGCCACAAGCGTCGGCTGATCGACACACTGCGCAAGCTGTTCATAACGCTGTCACTCCGGATTCTTTTTCTTGTAATAAACGGTCGCCAGCATCCAACCACGCTTTGCCGGTTGGGGCTATGCGACGCAAGTCCAATTACGCGACGGCGTTAATCAGGCATCTCTGATAGGATTTCGGCCTCGCACGGAAAAACCTGAATCCAAGTTGATTTTTCACGGAATTTTTACCGTTTCGTAGGGATCCTGTGTGCACGAAACTTCAGCTACGCTGAGCGCAGTGACGTATTAAAAATATTAACGGGGCGTGCCTAGATGCAACGCCTTTGGGGGATTGATGGACCTTTGGACCGCCTTTCAGGCGCTGATTCTTGGAGTTGTAGAAGGGCTGACGGAGTTTTTGCCCATTTCGAGTACCGGACACCAGATCATTGTTGCGGACTTGCTCAACTTCGGTGGTGAGCGCGCCATTGCATTCAACATCATTATCCAGTTAGGCGCGATTCTGGCCGTGGTCTGGGAGTTTCGCCGCAAAATCCTCGACGTGGTCACTGGCCTCCCGACCCAGCCGAGTGCGCGTCGCTTTACCGCCAACCTGTTGATCGCCTTCATGCCGGCGGTGGTGCTGGGGGTGATTTTTTCCGATTTGATTCACGAATACCTGTTCAACCCGATCACGGTGGCGGCGGCGTTGGTCGTCGGCGGGATCATCATGTTGTGGGCCGAGAAGCGTCAGCACGAAGTGCATGCCGAAACGGTCGACGACATCACCTGGCAGGACGCGCTGAAAGTCGGTTTCGCCCAGTGCCTGGCGATGATCCCGGGGACATCCCGCTCCGGCTCGACAATCATTGGCGGCCTGTTGTTCGGGCTGTCGCGTAAAACCGCGACCGAGTTCTCATTCTTCCTGGCCATGCCAACCATGGTCGCCGCGGCGGTTTATTCGGGCTTCAAGTATCGCCATTTGTTCGTGCCGGCAGACTTTCCGGTATTCGCCGTCGGCTTCATCACCGCGTTCATCTTCGCGATGATCGCGGTCAAGGCGCTGCTCAAGTTCATTGCCACTCATAGCTATGCGGCGTTTGCCTGGTATCGGATTGCGTTTGGCCTGGTGATCCTGGCGACCTGGCAGTTTGGCTGGATCGATTGGGCTGCCGCCAAGCCATGAACGACTCCGGCGCGCGGAACAACCCCGGCCGCAAGTCCGGGGGCGGGGTCCAGCATCTAGGCTTGAAATTGCTGGTGTTCGCCGCTCTTTGTGCGCTGCCGCTGTATGGCGCGTTGTCGTTATGGCTGCGCGGCGTTTCGGTGATTCCCTTGGCGGGTTACGGCGTGGTCAGCGTGCTGGCGTTTTTCCTGTACTGGGGCGACAAGCGCAAGGCTCGTGCCGATACCTGGCGCACGCCGGAAAACATCTTGCACGCAGTGGAACTGGCAGGTGGCTGGCCCGGCGCTTTGTTGGCTCAGCAGGTGTTCAGGCACAAGACCCGCAAGGTCTCGTTTCAACTGGTGTTCTGGCTGATCGTGCTGCTGCATCAGGTGTTCTGGATCGACCAGTTGTTCCTTGGGGCACACCTTTTCGCGCTCTTCTAGAGCAGCAGTCCTACCTGTGTGCGCTTGGGCAACTTGCTCACCACTAATTGGTGGGATCGTTGCAACAAGCCTTGCAGTTCTTCGGCGCCTAGCGGGTAGGGCGTCTGCATGATGATCCATTGCGCCCGGGCCAGGTACGGCGCCGGGTGAATGCCCGGTCGGTCGCAATGACCGAGAAACAAATCCTTGTCGACCTTGAACGCCAGGGAATCGCCCCGCAGGTTCTGCAACGCGAACATCTTGTTGCCGGCAATCGAAAACACCCGCACACCGCCCCATTTGTAATCCTCCCGCGCACCGGGCAGCGTCAGGCAAAACTGTGCGACATCCGCTTCGCTCATGCGTCCAGCCTTCATATCAAACGGTCCCCACAGGCATTGAATGATTCGATCAAATGGTCGAGCCAGGCACGTACAGCCGGCATCACCCCGCGCCGATGAGGGTAGACCGCTTGCAGCCAGCCGCCAGGCATTGACCAGTCGGGCAGCAACTGGATCAGTGAGCCGTCCGCCAGCTCTGACTCGCAATACATCATTGGCAGAATCGTAAAACCCTGGCCGGCGAGGGCGCAGGCCCTGCGCACGATAAAGTCGTCAATGCCCAGCCGTGCTTCCAGTGCCAGGTCGCAGCTTTTGCCCTGTTGATCGAGCATGCGGATATGCACCATGCGGTCGGGTTCAAGGGCGCCGAGCACCGGCAAGCCCTTGAGGTCTTCCGGGTGATTGATCTCGCGGCCGTGCAGGAAGGCAGGGCTGGCGACCATGAGCGTCTGCGCCTGACGCAGACGCCGGGTGACCAGCAACGGATCTTCATCCCCCAGCTCGCGGACGCGCAGGGCGACATCGACACCTTCAGTGACCAGATCCACCCGACGGTTGACCAGCATGACCTCCAGCTGGACCTGCGGGTACTTCTCCAGGAAGTCGCTGATGACCGTCGGCAACATTTGATTGGCCAAACCCACCGGGCAGGACACCCGCAGTCGCCCCCGGGGTTCGCTGGACATGCTGGCCACCGCTTCGTCGGCCATCTCGGCCTCCAACAACATCGCCTGACAGTGACGCAGGTAACGCTCGCCCACGGCGGTCAACTTCAGTTGCCGGGTGGTGCGCTGTAGCAGGCGCGCGCCCAGGCGTTCTTCCAGTTCGGCGATGCGCCGCGACAGTCGCGACTTGGGAATCCCCAGCAACCGCCCGGCCGCCGCGAAGCCACCCGCTTCGACCACCTTGGCAAAATAGTAGAGGTCATTAAGGTCTTGCATGGGTTTGAGACTCGACTGTTCTATCAGTGGGACGAACTATCGCATTGTTGCGGGCTAATCAGCTATTAGATTCATCTGTAGCATCCTCTCCATCAGATCGCCCGGTGGCGATCCTCACCTGGAGATCACTTATGAAACTGTTGCATATCGATTCGAGCATTTTGGGTGACAACTCGGCTTCCCGTCAGCTGAGTGGCGAAGTGGTTAAAGCCTGGCAAGCCGCTGATACTTCGGCCGTCGTGACTTACCGTGACCTGGCTGCCGATGCCATCAGCCATTTCTCTTCGACTACTTTGGTCGCTGCTGGCACTACCGCAGAACTGCGCAACGCCGCGCAACAGCACGAAGCAGAACTGAGCGCTTCGACCCTGGCCGAGTTCCTTGCCGCGGATGCTGTGGTTATCGCCGCCCCGATGTACAACTTCACCATCCCGACCCAACTCAAGGCCTGGATCGACCGCATCGCCGTTGCCGGCCAGACATTCCGCTACACCGAAGCCGGCCCTGAAGGCCTGTGCGGTGGCAAGAAAGTCGTAATCGTTTCGACCTCCGGCGGCATGCACGTTGGTCAAGCGACTGGCGTCGCTCACGAAGACTACTTGAAAGTGCTGTTCGGTTTCCTGGGCATCACCGACATCGAATTCGTCCGCGCCCACGGCCTGGCCTACGGTGATGAAGTGAGAACCAAAGCCATGAGCGACGCGCACACGCAAATCAGCGAGCAACTGTTTGCCGCGGCCTAAGATTCTTTCTTAAGGTTCTTTCGTAAGCATTGCGTAAAGAATACTAAACAGCTCGGGCATCATCTGAAAAACTCTGTATTCTGATCATGGTAACGATCAGTTACAGAGTTTTTTGTTTTTAACGATTTTTCATGTTCTGGCCCAGGTTATGCAGTCGAGGGTTAACGTCCCCGTTCTGCAACGACCTTAGTGGCCGCAAACACTGGCACAAGGCCGCGTACTCCGCCACTCGGAGCACTTCGGGCTTTTCAGTCAAGTAACAAAGGTGGGGCATCCCATGGTGCGTCTCTGTGCAACGTTACTGATTTGCGTACTCAGCAGCCTGAATACGGTGCAAGCCAGGCCTGCGCCGAATCTATATTCGAGCGTCGGCTATCACGAGATGACGTTCCTCGATCCGCTGGATCTGCAACCGATGCGCGCCATCGCTTTTTACCCGTCCAGCGAACAGGCGCACACCAGCAAACTCGAGGGCTATACCGTCGAGGCCGGTGCAGATACCAAAGTCGCCATCGGGCGCTTCCCGATGCTGATGCTGTCCCATGGCAACGTCGGCACCCCGCTGGCCTTGCACGACCTCGCCACTTCGCTGGCCCGCAAGGGTTTCGTAGTGGTGGCGGTGATCCATCCTGGCGACAACTCCAAGGATCACAGCCGTCTCGGCACGCTGAGCAACCTTTATGGGCGGCCGCTGCAAATTTCCGAAGCGATTACTGCCACGTTGGGTGACCCGATGCTGGCGCCTTTTGTCGACGCCGATCAGGTGGGTGTTATCGGCTACTCGGCGGGCGGTGAAACCGCGTTGATTCTGTCCGGCGCCACACCTGACCTGGATCGGCTGCGGCGCTATTGCCAGCAACGCCCGGATGACCGCGATGCGTGCAACACCCAGGGCGAGCTGATTGTGGATCGTGATGATTTGGTGCCAGTGGCCGACCCGCGCGTACATGCCTTACTGCTGATGGCGCCCCTGAGTCTCAAATTCGGCCGGCATACCCTGGCCGACGTGCATGTGCCGGTGCTGCTTTATAGCGGTGATGGCGACAAACTGGTGGCTTTCGACAAGAACGCCGCCGCGTTGGCGCGCAAACTGCCGATCGCGCCGGACTTCAAGTTGCTGGCAGGCGCTGGGCACTTCGTGTTCATGGCGCCTTGCAACGAGGAACAGATCATCGCCATGCCGGCGCTGTGCACCGATGCCGACGGCGTTGATCGCGAAGACATTCACCGCAACCTGGTCTCTGAAGCCGGACGTTTCTTTTCACATGCCTTGGCCAAACCGACGCGGGCGGGGATGCAGACGGCTGATCAATAATGTATTGAACGCTGCATAACCCCTGTGGGAGCGAGCTTGCTCGCGATAGTGGTCTGACAGTTGACTAATTTGTTGAATGTCCAGCCGCCATCGCGAGCAAGCTCGCTCCCACAGTGGGGTCTGTTGTCAGGTCGTTGCACGGCGTTTCAGGAGCAGCGTCAAACCAAGCCCGGTCACCGACAACAACGCCGCACTGAAGAAAATCCACGAATACCCCAGGTTCAACGCCACCGCACCCATCAACGGTCCGGCAATCGCCAGCGCCAGGTCAAAAAACACTGCATAAGCACTTAGCCCCGCGCCGCGACTGGAGTTGGGCACCTGCTTGATCGCCTCGACTCCCAATGCCGGATACACCAGCGACAAACCAAACCCGGTCAACCCGGCGCCGATCAGCGCGTAACCGGTGGACGGCGCCATCCAAAGCATGATCAGCCCGACGGTTTCGATGGTCATGCAGGCAATGGCCGAGGTGAAACCGCCGAAACGGCTGATGGCCGAGATGAATAACAGCCGCGACAGAATGAAACAGACCCCGAACACCGTCAGGCAATACGCGGCGCCGGTCCAGCCACGGTTGAGGTAATACAGGGTAATAAAAGTGGTCAGGGTGCCGTAGCCGATGGACGCCAGGCTCAGGCTCGCACCGAATGGAGCAATGCGCCCGAACACCGCCCAGAATGGCAGCCGCTCGCCGCGAATCACCGGCACTGACGGCTTGTTGCGAATCAGCAACAGCGCCCCGAGGGCCAGCGTCGACAGGACAATCCCGAGGCTGGCGAACCCATACTCGGCAACCATCACCACCCCCAGCGGCGCACCAATGGCGATGGCACCGTAGGACGCGATACCGTTCCAGGAAATCGAGCGCGCCGTGTGCTCGGCGCCGACCTGGCCCATGCACCAACTGATGGTGCCGACGCCGATCAAACCTTGGGCAATCCCCAACAGTAGCCGGCCGGTGATCAGGATCATCAGACTCAATAGCGGGACGCTTTGCAGCAACGTTGAAATCAATGTCAGCACGCCACTCAACACAATCCCCGACAAGCCGTAAACAATTGCCCGCTTGGTGCCAATGTTGTCCGACATGCGCCCGGCCATCGGGCGGCTGAGCAAGGTGGCCAGGTATTGGCAGCCGATGGTCAGCCCCGCGATGATCGCGCTGAAACCCAGCTGTTCATGGACATACCCCGGCAACACCGCAATCGGCAGGCCGATGCAGAGGAAGGCAATAAAGGTATAGAAGACGATGGAGACGATCTGCAGGGTGATCGCCATGGAGCTTTGCGGGGGTAGTTGCTGCGCAGACATGAGGGCTCGTTCGCGGGCGGCGGTAGGAGAACTGCATGATGGCTTGGGCGGGAAATAAAAGGAAGCAGGCTAACTATGTTCGTTGGGTTTGAGGGCCTCTTCGCGGGCAAGCCTCGCTCCTACAGGGGACGTGCATACCCGTAGGAGCGAGGCTTGCCCGCGAAGGTTTCTGCACCACAATGTACCCAACATTGAAATGCAAAAAGCCCCGTCACCAGGACAGGGCTTTTACTTGCAGCTTGAAACTAATAGCTGCTTTTAGAACACGACGCCCTGACTACGCAGGTAGTCATCGTACGTGCCGCTAAAGTCGATCACGCCACTAGGGCTCAACTCGATAATGCGGGTGGCCAGGGACGATACGAACTCACGGTCGTGGCTGACGAAGATCAGCGTGCCCGGGTAGTTCTCCAGCGCCAGGTTCAGCGCCTCGATGGATTCCATGTCCAAGTGGTTGGTCGGTTCGTCCATGATCAGCACGTTCGGCTTTTGCAGGATCAGCTTGCCGAACAGCATGCGACCTTGCTCACCACCGGAAATAACCTTGACCGACTTCAGAATCTCGTCGTTGGAGAACAGCATGCGGCCGAGGGTGCCGCGAACGATTTGCTCGCCGCCCTGGGTCCATTGGCCCATCCAGTCGAACAGGTTGCAGTCGTCTTCGAAGTCGTGCGCGTGGTCCTGGGCGTAGTAGCCCAGTTCGGCGGCGTCGGTCCACTTCACAGTACCGGCATCCGGGGTCAGTTCATTGACCAGGGTGCGCAGCAGGGTGGTTTTGCCGATACCGTTCGGGCCAATGATCGCCACGCGCTCGCCGGCTTCAACAACGAAGCTGAAGTCCTTGAACAGCGGCTTGCCGTCGAAGCCTTTGGCCATGCGCTCGACGATGACCGCTTGACGGTGCAGCTTCTTGGTTTGTTCGAAACGGATGAACGGGCTCACACGGCTCGAAGGCTTGACCTCGGCCAGTTGGATCTTGTCGATCGCCTTGGCGCGGGAGGTCGCTTGCTTGGCTTTCGAGGCGTTGGCCGAGAAGCGGCTGACGAACGATTGCAGCTCGGAAATCTGCGCTTTCTTCTTGGCGTTGTCCGACAGCAGTTGCTCGCGGGACTGGGTCGCCACGGTCATGTACTCGTCGTAGTTGCCCGGGAACAGGCGCAGCTCGCCGTAATCCAGGTCAGCCATGTGGGTGCACACGCTGTTCAGGAAGTGACGGTCGTGAGAGATGATGATCATCAGGCTGGAGCGCTGGGTCAGAATGTTTTCCAGCCAGCGGATGGTGTTGATGTCCAAGTGGTTGGTCGGTTCGTCGAGCAACAGCACTTCAGGATCGGAGAACAGCGCCTGAGCCAGCAATACGCGCAGTTTCCAGCCTGGGGAAACCTCGCTCATCGGGCCGAAGTGCTGCTCGATGCCGATACCCAGGCCCAGCAACAGTTCACCGGCACGGGATTCGGCGGTGTAGCCGTCCATTTCGGCGAACTCGGTTTCCAGCTCGGCTACAGCCATGCCGTCTGCTTCGGTCATTTCCGGCAGCGAGTAGATGCGATCGCGCTCGGCCTTGACCTTCCACAACTCTTCGTGACCCATGATCACGGTGTCGATAACGGTGAACTCTTCGTAGGCGAACTGGTCCTGGCGCAATTTACCCAGACGCACGTTCGGCTCGAGCATGACCTGGCCGCCGGACGGCTCGAGATCGTTACCGAGGATTTTCATGAAGGTCGACTTGCCGCAACCGTTGGCGCCGATCAGGCCGTAGCGGTTACCCGCTGCGAATTTAACCGAAACGTTCTCGAATAACGGCTTGGCGCCGAACTGCATCGTGATGTTAGCTGTGGAGATCAATTACTTTACCTATCAATGGGTTGCGGGCCGCGCATTTGGCGCTTGGGCCATTCCTGGGGCATTTTGGAGTTTATCCATCTCTCCCCAGTCGCCGCTTGAGTTCAACCAGCGCGCATAAGTCGAGAGCAGCATCTGGACGCTGTGTCCAAGCTGTTGGGCAATAAAGGCGGGATTCATGCCAGACATTATGCATATTGTCGCATAAGTATGGCGGCAGTTGTACGGCGGCCGATAACGTGTCTCCAGCCTTTCTAAGGCGTTTGTGCAGGTCTGAGGTCTGTCGGATGCACTGGCTCATCTTGGAGGGCGGGAAAACGTAGGGGAATTCCTTGATAGAACCGGTCCCGACTTTGCGCCGTTTCACGTACTGAGCCGCGAATTCAAGGACGTGTAATGCACGACCATTGAGCAGGACATGCCGATTCTTCTTCGTTTTGGTGCGCTCTTTGATCACCCCTTGGGCTACGGCGCGGCAGACGTGCGCCTGGCGCTTCTCCAAATCCACGGCATCCCAGCGCAGCGCAATAATTTCCTGGGGGCGCATGCCGGTGAAGAACGCAAACTCAAAAAGGCCGCGTAGATCCAGCTTTACGATGAGCTCCTCACGCGCAGCATCATCGATCAATGGTGCCAAGCCTGACCATGGCATTGCGCCTCACACCTGGTGAAGGCCAGTCAATTTCGCCGATGATCCTGCGAAGCATCATTGTGATGATCGTGCTCAGGCAGTCAGTGCTAGGTGCGGCATCCAGCACAGGTTCAGCGCGCTCTTGTAATTGAAGTGCGTACCTTCCTCAATCTCCCTTTCGCTCAACACCACGCCTGCGCGTACTCCCCAAGACGCTGGTAAAGGTCGGTGATGTCAGCAGCGTTTACCCGAACCCAGGCTTGCGCTTCGTCAGGGCAGGCGCTGTTGCCGACCAGCCGAACCTGGTCCGTTTGGTAGTTCGGGTTGGACCCGGTAGGGCTGTCGCGCCGCCCAAGTCCTCGAGGATTACGGTGATCTGCTCGAGCAGTGGCGCGCCGGTGATGACTAGATTCGTGATGGTCTACCGCTCAATCTTCCGCGGATCAGTGATTTCGTTTTCCTTGGGCATGGGAAGAGCCTTGGCCGGTGATCGGCTACAGTAGTTAGGTCATCGAAAAGGAGATCGAACATGCAATGCTTAATTTGCCAGGCTGCCTCTAAAACCGCCCACATCACTGGTAGCTGGTCAGAGATCAGATGCTCGGCTGGGTGTGGACACTTTAGGGTCTCTGCGAACCTTGTTGCGAAGATGAAGTTCAAGAACGAATTCTTTGACGTTGAACGAGCAAGGCAATGGCTTGAGATGGCTCGGCACGAGGGACCCGTGCCGTTGATATCGACCTACGACTACAACGTTTCTTTATTGCATCGTGTCACTAAAGAGCAATCTAACCGCTTGCCGAGTCGCTCTGGTAAACCAATAACTTCGTAATAGGTGGGCTTCTTATTTCGACCCGCCGTAGTGCCAGCTACATCGCAGTGATGGCTCGGTATCACATGGGCCGTCCTGTGCCGGGTCATGCCCGGGCGATGAGTGATCAAGGGGGAGAGAGAAGGCGAGCCGCGATGGGCTCGCCAGTTAACGCTAGCCGTGGAACATGATGGTGATGGTCATTGCGTAAAGGCAGATGTACTGAATGGTTTCCATATTGGTTTCCTATGATCAATAGAACCAGCGACATTGCTGGCTCTACTGGTAATAGTGGGTAGGCAGTGATCCAAATTCGGCAATTTTTCTAAAAATAAATGCTCAAGCGGCTATTTTATTTTGCTCAGCGAGAGGTCCTGACGGGCAGGGTGCGGAGCTGATTCAGTTTGCCCCTAATTTAAATTTGATGTTGTTTGAAGGCCACCAGGACCACGACGGAGGGGGCGTGTAGCAGCCTGGCTGATTGGCTGGTGTCGCATCACAGCGGACGGTGTAGCCCTTGTTGTTGATTTCCCTTCCGCCTTCACCGGTGCCGCGCTCGCTGTATGAGGAGCAGCCGCCGATCAAAGCGGCAATCAAAAGAATCGTTGTGTACTTCATAAATGCCTCCATGCATGGAGTTCAAAGCTTAACCATTGGTCCCGCCGAGTGCGGGTATTTTTTTGTCTGGAGAGAAGTGATAACTGCAACCGAGACGCGCGGGGTGCATGAACCCGGCGCAGAAGCTGGTCGGGCTGCTAGCGCTGATGGCCGGCAGTCGAAGCGCCTTATAAGTTCGTCGCGCAACTGCATCCGCCATCCCGGAGCCGGGATGACAGAAGCACGTTTCCCTCAACGCTGAGGTGCGCCACGCTGCACCATCGCTCGCCATTCCTGGACGCTCGGCCTTTCCTGCATCTTTGCGTGCCATGCCCGCAACGCTTCACATTCATCGGGCACGGGGATTTTGACCAGCGAGGCGAAAATCATGCCGCCCAGGACCGCGATATCGGCCATGGAGAACTTGTCACCCGCAACGAACGGCTGATTTTTGAGAACGCTGTCGAAATAGTGCATGCCTCTGACCGCCTTGTCGCGCATGCGGCCGCCCCATTCGGGGTTTTGATAGAGCTCGACCTGCGGACCAAGCCCCGGAGTGGCGTGATGAAAGTACGCGCTGACCGAGTCAAGAAACTCGATTTCGGCACGCTTGGTCATCATGTGGATGAGGCCTTTCTCTACAGGCGTTTGCCCGCTAAGGGTGGGATTGCCATCCAATGCGTCCAGGTATTGAGTAATAGCCGTGCACTCCGCTATGAGCGTGCCGTCATTCAACTCCAGCACGGGTAGCGTTCCGGAGTAGTTGATGGCCAGAAACTCGGGTTTCTTGTGCTCGCCTGTCCACAGGTTGACCGATACAAATTCGATTCGAGAAAGCAGACCCTTTTCCGCCAATGCGATGCGCACGCGAGCGGGGTAGGGGCCATCGAACCAGTCGTGGATTTTCATCATAGGAAGCGTAGATGTTTCGAACTGCGATTTTGAAGAGGTCATGGTTTTTACCTGCCTATCAGTTGGTAGGTAAACGTTGGGCGCATTTCCGCACGGTGTCAATCCCTACCTTCCAGTTGGCAGGTTGGTGGCGCTGCGAGTAGAATTCGCCTCATCGACTGGATAAGCTGGGGAATTGAACTTGAGCGAAAACGCGCGGGAAGCCATCTTGGCGGCTGCGAAAACGGCAGCGCAGAGGCACGGATACAACGGCATCAATTTTCGAAGCATCGGTGATGCGGTGGGAATCAAGAACGCGAGCATCTACTACCACTTTGCGAGCAAGGCCGACCTTGGTGCCGCAGTCGCTGCACGTTACTGGCAGGACACCGCTAGCGTTTTGGAAGCGATACGCGAATTGAACGCCGATCCGATTCGTTGCCTGGAACTCTACCCGTCAATCTTTCGAACATCGTTAGAAGACGGCAACAGGCTTTGTCTGTCCAGCTTCATGGCAGCGGAATACGAAGACTTGCCCGAGGAGGTCCAGCGCGAGGTCAAGGCGTTTGCAGACGCCAATGTGGCTTGGCTGGCGCAGGTGCTGGCTGACGCCGGAACGGGCAGCGCAGAAAGCTGTGGCCGACGTGCCCGCGCTATTTACACCGCCGTTGCCGGGGCTCAATTGATTGCGCGGACCCGGCTCGATATTGGCCTGTTTGACGATCTGATCCTCAGCTACCGGGAAGCGGGACTGATTCCGACACTACAGGCCTGACGCGCCATGGCCGGTAGCGATCACGTCTGTGTCACCTTGATGACCCCTTCATTCTTGTCGAAGGTGTCCAGGGCTCCGCGCACGTTGTCGGCGACCTCGGGCACTTTGGCAGTATCAGCGGACACATTTTCACAGTTGGATGCTAACTATTTGTTACAGACAGTGGCTAAAATGCCATCTATCAACCCATTGCCAATGAAGGCAAGGGCTCAAGGACGTGCCACAGGGACCGCTGTTTCGTTTTCAGACACTGCCCAGACCGCTTGGCCGGCAAGGGGCAGATTGTTCAATTCTGACGTGTGACGAATGCCGTGAAACTCATCATTGCCGCCATTTATGTTGTCTCCATCGCGTATGTTCACCTGCGCGGTCGCGTGCGCCACAAACTGGGCCGCCAATTAAGCGACCACTCGACGTTTCTGGCGCCGATCAATTGCTTCCTTTATATGTTCTCCAAAACCCCGAGCAAGCCATACCTCAACCCGGCGGACTTTCCGGACCTGAGCCCATTGCAGGCGAACTGGGAAGTCATCCGCGCCGAAGGCCAAAACCTGCTCAAGGCCGGGGAGATCAAGCGCTCGAACCAATATGACGACGTCGGTTTCAACTCATTCTTCAAGAGCGGCTGGAAGCGTTTCTACTTGAAGTGGTACGGCGACAGCCATCCTTCGGCGCAAAAGCTCTGCCCGCGCACCACCGAGCTGGTGCAAAGCATCGGTTCGATCAAAGCGGCGATGTTCGCCGAACTGCCGCCGGGTTCCAAACTGGTGCGTCACCGCGACCCGTATGCCGGCTCCTATCGCTATCACCTGGGCCTGGAAACTCCGAACGATGCCGGTTGCTACATCAACGTTGACGGCCAGAACTACCACTGGCGTGATGGGGAGGCGGTGATGTTCGACGAAACGTTCATTCACTACGCCGAAAACACCACCGACCAGAACCGCATCATCCTGTTCTGCGACGTCGAGCGGCCGATGAAGTACCGCTGGGCGGCGGTGCTCAACGGTTGGTTCAGTCGTAATGTCATGGCCGCGGCGGGCGCGCCGAACGATGCGGGCGACAAAACGGGGGCAATCAACCGCTTGTTCACCAAAATCTACAAGGTTCGTTTGCGGGGCAAGGAGCTGAAAAAGCAAAACCGCACGCGTTACTACCTGGAGAAGTGGGCGATTTTTGGTGGGTTATTGGCGGTTTTCGTTCTGATCTGATTTTTGTAGCGGGGCGGCAGGCCCCATCGTGAGCAAGCTCGCTCCCACATTGGATCGGTGGCGTACACAAATTCCCTGTGGGAGCGAGCTTGCTCGCGGTGGGGCCATAACATTCAACACAATACTTAAGGTTTCTTGCTGCCCAACTGCTTCCACATCTTCGCCGTAATCCTCTGCCGATTGGCATACCCCGCCCACGGATCACCTTTCAACCCCTCCAACCGCTCCAGCAAATTTGCCACGGTCCATTCCTGCGAACCGTGCAGGCTCGTTAACTCATCCCGCGCAATCGGTACCGACACCGGCAACCCTGGCCGCGCCCGTACCGAATATGCCGTCACCGTGCTGGCGCCTCGGGTATTGCGCAGGTAATCGACGAAGATCTTGCCGATCCGGTTTTTCGGGCCCATGGTCGCGGTGATCCGTTCCGGCAACTGTTGCGCCATGAACTGAGCGATGGCTTTGGCGAAGGCCTTGACCGTCTCCCAATCTTCCTTGCGCGCCAGCGGCACGACAATGTGCATGCCTTTGCCGCCACTGGTTTTCAGAAACGCCTCCAGCCCCAGCTCATCGAGCACCGACAGGGTCAACTGAGTCGCTTCGACCATGCTTTTCCACGGCAACGCCGGGTCGGGGTCAAGGTCGAGAATAAACAGGTCCGGGGTTTCGATCCGGTCAGTGGTGGCGCCCCAGGTATGCAACTCGATTGCACCCATTTGTGCGGCCCCGATCAGTGCCGCGGTGGTGTCAATTTCCATCAGCCGCGCGTGGCCCGGGTCAAGTTCCGGATCGAGATGCTTGATGTTGGGAATGGCCAGGCGCTCAGCGTGTTTCTGGAAGAACTGTTCGCCGTCAACACCCTCCGGTGCCCGCAACAGGGACACCGGCCGATTGCGCAGGAACGGCAAAATCCAGTCGCTGATGCGCTCGTAGAACTGCACCAGTTCCAGTTTTCGGGTGCCGCTGTCCTTGTCGATCACACGGTCGGGGTGAGTGATCTTGACCCCGGCGACGCTGCTGTCCGCGCTACGGGTTTGCTTTTCGTTCGCGGGTTTGGTCGCCTTTGGGGATTGTGGCTGCTCACGAACAATCTCTGTCGCCGGCTTATCGGTACGCATGGCAATGAAAGTGGCTTGGCGCACCGCACCTTCACGGGTCCACTCGGCAAATTCGGCTTCGCACACCCGCGTCGGCTCGACCCAGTGAACGCCCCTGGCCTGAGCGGCGGTCAATGATTTGGCCAACGGTGAAGTTTTGCGTTCGATTTTCTGCAATTGCCCATGAAACAGCTTCAGGTTGGCCTGATTGAACCCGGTGCCGACACGTCCGGCGTAAACCAGCTCTTTATCGTGGTAAACGCCCAGCAGCAAAGCACCGAAACCACTGCGCGAACCCTGTGGTTGCGTATAGCCAATGATCACAAATTCCTGGCGCAAACGGCATTTGAGTTTGATCCAGTCCGGGCTGCGCCTCGACACATAAGGGCTGCCGGCGCGCTTGCCGATGACGCCTTCCAGCGACAATGCACAGGCGCTTTCGACGATGTCTTGATGGTTCGCCGTGAAGGCCTCGGAAAAGCGCACGATCTGCCGAGACTTGCGCCCAAGGACTTTTTGCAGCGCGGCACGACGATCTTCCACCGGTAACTCGCGTTGATCGGCATCGTGGAGGAACGGCGCGTCGAACACGAAATAAATGATGTCCACGGAGCGGCCGATCTCAAAGGCGTTTTGCAGCCCCTGGAAGTCCGGAAAACCTTTGTCGTTCAGCACCACCACTTCGCCATCGAGCCAACTGCCGTCGAGCTTCATCTCGGCCAAAGCCTTGGCTTGCAACGGCAGTTTTGCGGTCCAATCGTGGCCATTGCGGGTCAGCAGCCGCACCTCGCCGTTGTCGATGCGAGCGAGGATTCGGTAGCCGTCGAACTTGATTTCATAGCGCCAGTCGCCCGCCGGGACTTTGTCTACCAGCGTGGCCAGTTGTGGGGCGAGTTGTTCGGGAAGCGCGGTCGGTTTGGGCTTGATCGCCTTGGTTTTTTTCACGGCTTTCTTGGTGTTTTTGTCGCCAATGGTGGCATCGCTCAACACGCTTTTGGGCAACTCGGCGACCACATCAAACTCACTTGCCGGGCGCGCCTGCTGGTCCCGCTCCTTGATCAGCAGCCATTGCTCTTTGTCGCCGCTGCCGCGCAGGTGAGTGCGAACTAGCGCCCAGTCACCGGACAGTTTTTCGCCTATCAAGGTGAATTTGAGTTTGCCGGCCTTGTAGGTTTCTTGCGGGTCGCCAATCGGTTGCCAGACGCCATGGTCCCAGACAATCACATCCCCGGCGCCGTACTGCCCCTCGGGAATACTGCCCTCGAAGGTGCCGTAGCTGATGGGATGGTCTTCGACGTGTACCGCTAGGCGCTTTTGCGCCGGGTCGAGGCTTGGGCCTTTGGGTACCGCCCAGCTCTTCAGAGTACCGTCGAGCTCCAGGCGAAAATCGTAATGCAGGTTACGCGCAGCGTGTTTCTGGATCACGAAACGCAGGGCCGAGGGTGCTTTTTTGCCGCGCTTGGCAGGCGCTGATTCGGGCGGCTCCGAGGTGATCTCGAAGTTACGTTTACGCGTGTATTCACTCACCGATTTAGCCATGGCGGACTACCTTGTGCTGCGAGCGTCACGGGCCGTCAGCCGCGAGAGCTCTTCGTGGCTTTTTTCGCCGGAGCCGGTTTGGCGGCGGCTTTGCGCGGCTTGGCTGCCGGTTTACTGGTCGCCTTGCCGCCGAGGCTGCGTTTGAGCAGTTCGGTCAGGTCGATAACATCGGCGGTCTTACGTTCTTCTTCACCGCTGGTGCTCTCGACATCTTCGATCTTGCCTTCATGGGCCTTCTTCTCCACCAGTGCCATGATCTTGTCTTCGAAACTGTCGTGGTAATCCTCGGGTTTCCAGTCGGCGCTCATGTCCTCGACCAGACGCTTGGCCATCTCCAGTTCGCCCTTGGCCAGTTCGGGTTTGGTCACTTCACTGCCCAGCGCCAACTCATCCAGGCTGCGCACTTGCGCCGGCCAGCGCAGCATCACCAGCACCATGGCCGACTCCAGCGGCATTAGCGCTGCCAGGTGCTGGCGGGTGTGCAGCACGACGTGGGCGAGGGCGACTTTGTTGGTTTTGCTCAGGGTTTCGCGCAACAGCGCATAGACCTTGCCGCCGCGTTTGTCCGGGGCCAGGTAGTAGGGTGTGTCGATGTTTTGCAACGGGATTTGTTCGCTGTCGACAAAGGCAAAGATGTCGATGGTCTGGGTCGACATCGGGTGCGCCGAGCGGATTTCCTCTTCGCTGAGCACCACGTAACGGCCCTTTTCGTAGGCGACGCCTTTGACAATGTGTTCCTTGGAGACTTCCTTGCCGGTGACCTTGTTGACGCGTTTGTAGCCCACCGGGTCCATGCTGCGGCTGTCGAGCCAGTCGAAATCCACGCCTTGGGACGAGGTGGCCGACACCAGCGCCACGGGGATGTGTACCAAGCCGAAACTGATTGCGCCTTTCCAGATTGCCCGGGCCATCGTCGTCTACTCGCAAGTGATGATCAGGTGACCTGTGGCCCCGCGCAAAAGTTTCAGCGGCGTGAGCCCCAGCCCTGCGGGGGGATCAGCGGTGCGGTAAACGGGTGTTACATCTGTGAAGGTGCTTTCAGTTAACAAATCCGAACCTCGGGCGTAGCGTGGTATCGAAGGCTCTATTCACACGTACGTTGAGAGGCTCCCATGAACAGATTTGTGCTCGGTTGCACGGTGTTGGCCTTGAGCGGCTTGCTCGGCCAGGTGGCCCAGGCCCAGAGCCCGACCGGCAGCAGCAGCAATCCCTACGACAGCCCGATTCACCGGGCCAACCCCAACAGCATGCAGGGCACGCAACCAAATGCCCCGGCCACTCGGCAGCCGACTTTCGCGCCGGTTCCGCGTCCGCCGACCGTGGAAAACGGCGGCATCGGTAACCGCTATCCCCAGGACAAAACAGCGCCAAGCGCGCCACCGAAATTCATTCCAAACCCACCGCCACGAGACTCGGACAGCAGCAACCGTTCAACGACAGGACTGAGGTTCTGTCAGCCATTCAAACGACAATGCCGTTAACGACAAAAGGAATCGTGCATGTTGCGTAAAACTCTCCTGGCCACCTTTTGCGCCAGCGTACTGATCACCGCCGCCGCGCCCGTATTCGCGGCACCCACCCAGGAACTGAAAAGCGAACAAGGCACCCTCGAAGTCACGCCGATTACCAAAGGCCTGGAACATCCGTGGGCCTTGGCGTTTCTCCCTGATCGGCAAGGCATGCTGGTGACCGAACGTCCCGGCAACCTGCGTGTAGTCACCATCGATGGCAAAAGCTCAGCACCGATCAGTGGTGTGCCCAAGGTCTGGGCCAAGGGGCAGGGCGGTTTGCTCGATGTGGTGCTGTCACCGGACTTCAAGCAGGATCGCCTGGTTTATCTGTCCTACGCCGAGGGTGGCGGTGAGGGCGACAAGGCCGGGACCGCGGTCGGCCGCGGACGTTTGTCCGACGACCTGACGACCCTCAAGGACTTCAAGGTAATCTTCCGCCAGGAGCCGAAACTCTCAGTCGGCAACCACTTCGGTTCGCGGCTGGTGTTCGACCGTGACGGGTATCTGTTCATCACCCTGGGCGAAAACAACGACCGCATGACCGCCCAGGACCTCGACAAGCTGCAGGGCAAAGTCGTGCGGATCTACCCGGACGGCAAGGTGCCGGATGACAATCCTTTTGTCGGTCAGGACGGCGTGCGTCCGGAGATCTGGTCCTACGGCCATCGCAATCCGCAGGGCGCGGCGATCAACCCCTGGAACGGCACGCTGTGGGAAAACGAGCACGGTTCCAAAGGTGGCGACGAAATCAACGTGATCGAGCGTGGCAAGAACTACGGCTGGCCGTTGGCAACCAACGGCGTCAACTATTCAGGTGAGCCGATTCCGGAGTCCAAGGGCAAGACGGTCGAAGGCACCGTGCCGCCGCACCACGTTTGGGAGGTTTCGCCCGCCATCAGCGGCATGGCGTTCTATGACGCTGATCGCTTCAAGCCTTGGCAGCACAACGTGTTTATCGGCGCGCTGGCGAGCCAGGAACTCATCCGATTGCAGTTCGATGGGGACAAAGTGGTGCATGAAGAGCGTTTGATGGGAGAGCTCAAGGCGCGGATCCGCGACGTGAGGCAGGGGCCGGATGGGTATTTGTATGTGCTGACGGATGAAGCGGATGGAGCGTTGTACAAGGTCGGACTGAAGTAACCATCGCTCTGATGTTAAACACAAAACCCTGTGGCGAGGGGGCTTGCCCCCGTTGGGCTGCGAAGCAGCCCTGAAACCATCACACTTGTGAAAGTCAGGTACACCGCAGGCGGCTGCTGCGCAGTCGAACGGGGGCAAGCCCCCTCACCACATAATTCACTCTGCACTTGATCACTGCCGGCGATAGAGAATCACCGCCGCCCGAAGTTTGCCCCGCCCAAAACTGCACATCTTCTCAAACTCCCCATGACTCACCGGCAAATGCTGGCAATCCATCGGCTGGCGATGCTGGCTGTGGTCCACATCCGGATCATGCAGGTACACAAACTCCTCGTCGCAATCGGTGACCATCACCCAATGCGGCGCCTTGGAGCGCGTCAGCCGATAGCTACTGATCAACACCAGCGGCTGCCCGCCAGCGTCCAGCAACTGCGGCAGATCCAGCGGCCCGCCAACCTCCCGTTCCACATCGGTATCCTGCAGCTGCGCAGTGAACTCTTCATGCACTAACCGCATTACGTCCTTTTTATGCTCATCGCGCACCCCGTCGAGAAACAACGGCCCGGCCATGCTCAGTTGCAGCCGCACACGAAACCCGCGTCGCCATGCCGCCAACGCCAGCCCCTGCGGGCTGCAACCGCCGTGGCCCGAGGTCATGAACACCGTGGTCGCCTCGCGCCAGATTTGCAGTTCTTCGCGGCGCTCTAGCAACCGACCCTGTTGCAACGCGCCCATCGCCATCAGCAAACAGGCCGGGCCGCATGTGAAGTCGGTGGTCTGGCGGTACCACGGCACCTGGATATTGCGCGAGTCGCGGTGCTGGAGGATGCGTTTCTCCAGGCGCAATGCGTCGGCGTGGTCCTCGTAGTAGTCATGAATCAGCGCAAACCGCCTGTAACCGTTGCGCTCATACAAGGCAATCGCCGCCGGGTTGTCGGTGCGCACTTCAAGCCGCAGGTAGGCGCAATCGTGTTCAAGGGCACAGGCCTCGATCCGCTCCAGCAACTGTTTACCCAAGCCATTGCCGCGGGCATCTGAGGCAATGGCAATCGAATAGAGTCGCGCCAGAGACGTGCCTCGGTGGAACAGCACCACCGCGTAGCCGACCAGTTGTTCCCCGTGTTGGGCGACCAGCAGCTGTCCATGAGCGCGAGTGATCATCCACTGAAAGCTGCGACTGGTGAGCCGATCCGTGGTGAAGCATTGCTCTTCGAGTTTCAGCAACGCCGGTAAGTCTTCAACTACCGCCAAGCGAAAGACAGGATTCATATGACCACCGTAAAAGTTGCGTAACGAAACGGGACTTTCAAAAAAGTTCGTGCTTAATAGGAAAGGTCTTGTTCTCCAACGGATCAATCACTATGTCAGCGGTACAAGGTCATTGGCGCGAAGTATCCGAGCAAACTTTGCCGGCGGCAACTTATTTAAATGACGCGATCAGAACTTCAAGTCAGTTGATTATCATCGTCGAACGCAAGGAAGACTGGGCGTCCTACTTTCCCAGCGAAGACATCGTCACGGCCCAGGAATACCTGGAACAAACCCGTGACAACGAGCAGGGCAAACGGGTCCAGGTGATCAACCTGTGCCGCAGCTACAAGTACCTGGGGCACGGTTATTACTGCTCGCTGCTGGCCGAGGCCCGGGGGCACAAGGTTATTCCGTCGGTGCGGACCATCAGCGAACTGACCCGTAAATCGCTTTACGGTCTGGCTCTCGATGATCTGGATAAACCGCTGGAAAAAGCCCTCAGCAATCATCTTTACAGCGACACCGAAGGCTTTACGCTAACCCTTTATTTTGGCAAGACTAATATCGAGCCATTGCAGGATCTGGCGCGGCAGTTATTTGAAGTCTTTCCGTGTCCGATATTGCTAGTTGAGTTTAGAAGAACTAACGGTTGGCACATCGAAGGTATAAAGTCCGGTGCCTTGCACAAGTTGCGCGAAGATCAGGAAGATCAGTTCGCCAACTCTCTGGACAGTTTCAGTCGCAAGATCTGGCGCGTGCCGCGCTCCCGGCGCTTGGCCCGTTATGACCTGGCGATCCTGCATGATCCGCAAGAAGCATTGCCGCCGTCCAACGCCAAAGCCCTGGATAATTTCGTTCGGGTCGGCAAAACCCTGGGTATCGACGTCGAGTTGATCGAGCGCAAGGACTACGCCCGTATCGCTGAATACGACGGGTTGCTGATCCGCGAGACTACAAGCGTCGACAACCATACCTACCGCTTCGCCAAGAAAGCCGAGAGCGAAGGGCTGGTGGTGATGGACGACCCCGCATCGATCCTGCGCTGCACCAACAAGGTCTACTTGACCGATCTTCTCAAAAGCCATCAATTGGGCATGCCCGCCACCGAAATCCTCTACAAGGAACGACCGGAAGACTTCGAGCGAGTCGGCGAGCGCTTGGGCTTTCCACTGGTGTTGAAGATTCCTGACGGCTGCTTCTCCCGGGGCGTGATCAAGGTCGAGAGCCAGCAAGCCTTGCTCGAAGCCACCGCCGAACTGTTCGAACACTCGGTACTGTTGCTGGCCCAGGAGTTTTTCTACACCGAGTACGACTGGCGCATCGGCGTGCTCAATCGCAAACCGATCTTTGCCTGCCAGTACTTCATGTCCAAGGGCCATTGGCAGATCTACAACCACAAGGCCAAGGGCTCGGACATCAACGGCGAATGCCGCACCCTGGCGGTCCACGAAGCGCCGCGCGCGGTGGTGGAACTGGCAGTGAAGACCGCCAACCTGATCGGCGACGGCCTCTACGGCGTCGACCTCAAGCAGTCCGGCGACAAAGTGGTGGTGATCGAGGTCAACGACAACCCGAACATGGACGCCGGCATCGAAGACGCTTACTTGCAGGACGATTTGTACTCGCTGGTGCTGGAAGAGTTCGTCCGTCGCCTGGAGCTCAAGCGCCGCGGCCAGGCCTGGTGAGAGGCCGATGATCAAAAGCTTTCAACTGACCCACGGCGCCCTGCATGCAGTCGAACGGCTGGACGCCGAAGTGATGTTGTTCAGCAACCCCGATGCCGCCGAGCGAGATCTGCTGCACAGCCATTTCAAGCTCGATGAACACGCCCTGGCCTCGGCCCTGGACCCTGACGAGGTGTCGCGCATCGAGTTTCACCCCGACAATCTGTTCCTGATCTGGAAGCGCCCGGAAAACTATTCCGGTGCAGGCAGCCTGGCCTTTGAGGTGTCGTCCTGCGGCTTGCTGTTTTCGCCGCGCAGCCTGCTGGTGATCGCCACCGATGACTCGCCGCTGCACGGGCTCGGCACCCGCCAACGGCTGAATACGCCGCTGGATGTGTTGCTGGATTTACTGTTCAACAACATCCATCACTACCTGGGCCACCTCAAGGTGATCAAGTTGGTTGCCCGGGAGTTGCAGCAGAAATTCAATGCATCGATGGAAAACCAGCACCTGATCCAGATGTTCAATCTCAGCGAAAGCCTGATCTATTACATCAACGCCATCCACAGCAACGGCGCGGTGCTGACCCGGCTGCGCAACCATGCGGAAAAGGAGCACTTCAGCGCCGAGTCCATCAGCCTGATCGACGACCTGATCATCGAAAACAACCAGTGCTACAAACAGGCGGAAATCTATTCCACGGTGTTCTCCGGGCTGATCGACGCCCGGGGCAACCTGATGAACAACAGCATGAACAACCTGCTGCGCAAACTGACGTTGATCAACGTGGTGTTTTTGCCGTTGAACCTGATTGCGAGCATTGGCGGCATGTCCGAGTTCAGCATGATGACGTCCGGGACGCCGTGGTGGGTTTCGTATCCACTGTTTCTGACGGCGATGATGTTGGGGGCGGGGGTGATGGTGCTTGGGCTCCGGCGGTTGGCCAAATAATTGTGTTGGCTATCAGGCCGCCTTCGCGAGCAAGCCCGCTCCCACAGGGGACCTGTGAACGCCACAAATCTCCTGTGGGAGCGGGCTTGCTCGCGAAGGCAATTTCAACAACACAGCAAATCCTTGATCAGACCTCTTGAGCTGATCTGACCGAGTCCTTGCGACCCTGCAGCCCCCGAACCACCAAATACAACAACGGCCCAATCGACACAAAAATGGCCGTGAGCAAAAGATACGGAATCACGGACAACGCAGACCACCCACGCTGACGCGCATCCCTGTACATCCAAACCCCAGCCAACGTCGCCAGCAAATACAAATCAATCACCACCTGCGCCGTATCCGGCCGCGACATCAGGCTGATACCAAAATCAATCAACGACTGTTCCGCCGACAGCATCACCGAAACGGTGTAGCCAGCAAACGCAATCAGGGTGATCAGGGGCAGGGCGACAGACTTCATGGTTTCCTTCCTTGGGGACAATGAGCAGAATGGCCAGCCTACAGAGGCTCAACAAAATTGGCCATTGACTTGCCATCAGCGCCCGGCTAATTTCAATCCATGACTTCCACCGTATTGCGCTGCCAGCCAAGCATTATTACCGCCATTCCTTATTTGGCGGGCTAGCTCACGACTGCAGCACCCAACCCGCCCTAGAGGCGGGTTTTTACTTTCTGTCTCCTGGGTCTTGAACCGGAACACGTCCGGCGTAGGAGCTGCCGAAGGCTGCGATCTTTTGCTTTTGAAGATCAAAAGATCGCAGCCTTCGGCAGCTCCTACGCCGGGCGGGAACAACAGGAGATGAGCATGAACAGCACCACCACCGCCCAGCAGAGCTTGCTTGAGCACTACGTGAAAAAGATCCTCGCCGCGCCGGTGTATGAGCTGGCGGTGCGCACGCCATTGCAACCGGCGCCAGCGCTGTCCGAGGCGTTGGGCAACCAGATCCTGCTCAAGCGTGAAGACCTGCAACCGACCTTTTCCTTCAAGATCCGCGGCGCCTACAACAAACTGGTGCAGCTCAGCGATGAGCAAAAGGCTCGTGGCGTAATCACCGCTTCAGCCGGCAACCATGCCCAAGGCGTGGCGCACGCGGCCCGTCAGTTGGGGATTGCCGCGACCATCGTCATGCCGTGCACGACGCCGGAGCTAAAGGTGCTCGGGGTGCGTAGCCGAGGTGCCGACGGGGTGCTGCATGGCGAGAGCTTTCCGTTCGCGTTGGAATACGCCCTGAACCTGGCGCAGCAAACCGGTCGCACCTTTGTCTCGCCGTTCGACGATCCAGATGTGATTGCCGGGCAGGGCACCGTCGCCATGGAGATCCTGCGCCAGCATCAAGGTCCGCTGGACGCGATCTTCGTCCCGGTGGGCGGCGGTGGGTTGATCGCCGGCATCGCCGCGTACGTGAAATACCTGCGGCCAGAAGTGCGGATCATCGGCGTAGAGTCGGAACATTCCGCGTGCTTGCAGGCTGCGTTGCAGGCCGGTGAACGGGTGGTCCTGCCCAACGTCGGCACCTTCGCCGACGGCGTGGCGGTGGCGCAGATTGGCGCTTATGGTTACGAGGTTTGCCGGTTTTGTGTCGACGAAGTCATCACCGTCAGCAACGACGAACTTTGCGCGGCAATCAAGAACATCTACGACGACACGCGCTCGATCACCGAACCCTCCGGCGCATTGGCCGTGGCCGGGATCAAGAAGTACGTGGCCCAGACCGGCGTACGAGGGCAGACCTTTGTGGCCATCGACTCGGGCGCCAACATCAACTTCGACAGCTTGCGTCACGTCGCCGAGCGCGCCGCTGTCTGCGGCACCCCGGCGTGAGCGGATGTCAGGCCAACATCGGGCGCAGGAACGTGCGCTCGTAGCTGACGATAAACTTTTTATCGAGCAGCGAGTCCACCAACGCCGTACTTTCCGGGTCAGTCATCGCGATGTGGCGGTAGCTTTCGTAATCCGCCAGCGACGGAAAACTGAACAGGCAGTAAGCGATATTGCTCGCGCCTTCGGACGGCAGGAAGTAGCCGTGATGAGTACCGCCCAAGCGCTCGACGATAGCGAGCCAGGCCTTGGCGTAGGCTTCGAAGTCGCTCAATTGGTATGGATCGATTACATATTTGACGTGGCAGGTAATCAAAGGGCTGCTCCTGTGGCTAAGGCCAGAAGGTTGAATGTCATCTCAAGCCATGTTGGTGCCTTTGTGGCGAGGGAGCTTGCTCCCGCTTGAGTGCGCAGCACTCACAAAATTGACATAGTTGCAGAATTTGAGGCCGCTACGCAGCCCAGCCCAGCCCAGCCCAGCCCAGCCCAGCCCACCCAGCGCGAGCAAGCTCGCTCGCCACAGGACCGCACTTGACCGGGATCAGCTATTCCTGAACAGCCGTCTCAACCTTGCTCGACGCCGTCCAGATCCGATAACGAACCTCAACATCCTTAGGCACATAAAGCACAATCGGCAGCTTGCTGTTATAGCGCAACATAAACCCGTCACCGACCACCGGCACGAAGTCCTTTTTCGTCTTGCCATCGGGGCAGCCCATCATCGTGCTCATCGGCCCAATCACCTGTTCCAGCCGATAAAACGGATAACCCCAGCCTTCCAGATTCTTCTCTTCAAGCATCCCGCCCAAGCGCTGATGGTTGCAATCCACGGTCAACGTCTTGCCAGCCAGAATTTCGACCTGAAAGCCATCTTCCTGAGTTTGAGGTGCCAGATGAATGACCTGGCGGGTAAAACCGCTCTCGGCTTTGGGAAACGGCGCGACCTCTTCGAGTTTCGCCGCGTGCGCTGCACAAGACAGCCCGGCAACTATCAGCCCGACGGTATTGATTAAGGTCAATGAACCCATGATGCCTCCTTGCGTGTGAGTGTGGTCAGCGGATACTAAAATTTAGTGTTCGCATTTTTACCGCCGTGCGCGGCTTATGCAAACCTGTCGCCTGATTTGCAAATTGCAGGGCTCAAGCAGGCCTTTCTTGCAGATTGCATGAGGCGCTTTGCTGGCACTTTCGTTAAATCTTTGATTTACCGACGAGGTGCAGAGCGAAATCTTAGGCATGTTTTATGCTGTAGCTGGTCTTAAGCTGACCGACCGCACTTATGAGTCAGCGTAGCTACGAGAGAACGGTCAGGTAATGGAGTGTTCAGGCCCGCAAGGAAGACAAACGGGTTACTTCATCGCCGACCGACGATTATTTGATTGGCAGTCTCACATTAAGGAGAGGGTCGCCATGTTTCTTTCTGCCCTGGAACTACGCAATATCATTGAAAGCAGCTTCCTGCCGAAGCGCTGTCAATGCACGCTGTCGCCTGACCTGTCGATGACCGTAAAGGTCTATGCCGACACGCAAACGGATCAGCTCGATCTATTGGTGACCGGCATAAACGCCAAACGCTTGAATGGTTGTCGAGAAATCAATGACTTGATCGCCGAACTTCGTTCAGACATGCAGCACAGGGCTACCGTTCAGCCTTTGCACCTCGACCGAAAAGCGTTTTAACCCGCGGCTTCAAGCTCAACCGACACGCGCCGGGTCTGGAAAAACCCCAGGCCCAGCGCCAGTTCTACCCCTACAGCCAGCATAATGCCTGGCCCGGCATGGCCATTCAGCCATTCGACGAAACCCAGCGTCGCCAACCCCCAGCAGCCCACCGTGAAGCCCGTGCTCAGTGCATTGCGGCTGACGGACGGCGCCTCGTTGCGAACCAGATAAAACATCACGCCCAGCGCGGCGAATAACACCGCACAGCGCCGCGCGACAAAACCCGCCGCCGACGAATACTCAATGCTCCAGATCGCCAACAACCGATCCGGCAGCAAACCCCATATCAACGCCAGCACGACACACAGCGCGGCGGTAAACGTCGACAACGTACGAAACGATAACTGCATGGCGAATCCTTGCGGCAGTGAGGGAGGCGTCCAGAGCATAGCGCCAGAACCCTCACACGCCTACCGCAAAGTGCCGAATCAGAGCCTTCTGTCAGTTTTGGAAACTGCACGCGTCAGACAATTTCTTGTAGGTGATTTCTTCAGGCTTGCCCGAGGCGCTATCGATGTACTTCATATCAGCCTTAATGACTTTGCAGTCCGGCGTCGAGGGCTCCGTCATGGCAATGACCTTGCCCACATGCAGCGGCATGCCGTAGCGATAAGGCACGGCTTGAGTCGAGGACGTATCGGCGGCCTGAGCCAAACTGGCAAAAGCGGTGCAGGCGAGGGCGGTGGTAATCAGCAAAGTGCGCATGTTCATGGGATATCTCCAGTGCAAATGGAAAGTCAGCCCGACGTGAAACACGACGAACCTACCGCACTGGGCATCAGAAAGAGTCTGAGGGCGTGCGGTCCAGTACAGGTTTGGACCGCGGGGTTAAGCGATGGTTAAGCCGGCGGAGTGCCACCGGTCGTTAGGCTGTTTCTGACAGAGGTTTCATGTGGGCAACTAAAAACATGGATTAATGCCGGAAATCAAACGGTAGAACAAACAACTAGTCACTTGTGGCGAGGGAGCTTGCTCCCGTTGGACTGCGCAGCAGTCTCCGGATAAGAAATATCCGCAATATTCTTGATGAGGGACAGGGGGAACAAGTGGCCAAACGGCGCGGTTACTTCCCCAGGTGCACGACCTTGAAGCCGTGCGCATTGGGGAGTGTGTCAATTCCAATGGCGGTTTCGGGCTCACCTTGGCCGGTGATGTAGTCGTAGAGCAAGAACTTGTTCGAGACTTCATAGCCTTCGTTTCGGATCACCAGGCGCATTTGCTGCGGGCCCAGATAGAGCCAACGGGGCAGGGCTTTCTCGGAAAAATCGATTTGCTCGACGGTGTGGGTGATGGGGTTTTTGCGCAGCACCACGCCTTTCATATAAGGCGAGCCGTATTCCAGAGCGAAAATCAAACTTGAGGAAACGCACTTTGCCAGGACAATTCGGCCGACGAAATCTGATTGAGGCATGTCGGTGAAGGCGATGTGGGTTTTGCCGTCGAGTTTTATGAATAAGCGCTGTCCGTCTTCGGCGGGTTCGGCCAACAGCGACACCTTGGTGTTATCGGCTAAAGGACAGGTGAGGATGGGCTTGAGCGGTTGCGCGTAGGCCGGGGTGGTGAGCAGTGCTGCGAAGAGGTATTTCCAGGGTGTTTTCATTGGTGAATCCCTTCTTTTTGTCAGGTCCTACAGCGCTACTCGTCAGTCGTAACAAATCCTAAGACAGCTTCGTCCCGGTCCTACAAGCTTGGACGCTTTGTCGTCTTTCGCCGGCCTGCCCGCAGCGTTTACTGTTTGGCTTCGCTGCAAAATCAGCGATCGGGTTTGGTCACCTGATGCCATCGCACATATGTGTGCCATCATTCGCCCTGCGGACTTCTATGTCTTCGTAGTGCGTTGCAATGGCGGCTGTGTGCAGGACGCCTTCGGGCGAGCCGAGTTGATGGTATCGGTTGACCAAGCCTGTACACAGTCCGCCTCCCATCGTTTGGTCACGGTGCTGGCGGTAATTTACTAATCATCGAGTAATCACTATGCCAACGCTAAATGCCTTTCCTGATCGCTATCGCTCTATCAAAAGTAGCGTCACCGACACAAACCCCTTGGTCATCGACACCGAGGCCAATCCCCAAGACATTCTCGAAGCCGCTCTACAACGAGTCCGTGCAGGCAGCAATTTGCTGGAAACGCTTCATTGCCACTGCTTCAAGGACGGCGATGTGCAGGACATTCCACACATTACCCATGCGCTGTATTTGTTGACGCAGGATGGGTGTGATCTGTTGCAGGTTGCGCAGCAGCGGATGTTGGGGTGGAAGGCGCCGGTCTGACACCGCTGAAACACGCCTGCCTCCTGTGGGGCAGGCTTCAGATGGCAGAGGCGGGCACTCGGCTCAAGAACAGCTCCAAACCCTGATGGTACTGGTCCGCGTCCATGTCATTACTGTACCTGGGAATGTGAAAGTATTTGCCCTCGCGATCCAGTTTGACGCAGGCAACTGAGTAGAAATCGGGCGTGACCTTCAGGCGCACAATCTCCCCCCAAGCCAAACCTCCTTTACCTCCCTTGGCATTAATCAGGGTGAAACCGTGGTCGTCGAGTCGCAGGCGATAAGCACCTTCGACAGCCTTGAGGGGAATGCGCAGTTTCATTTCGATCAGACGTTGGTTTGCGCGGCGAAAAGGCGCGCGCGGCTTCGCACGGTTGTCGGCAATACGTTCGCGTAACTTGCTAAGTAGGCGGCCGGAGCAGAACCACCAGATCACTACGAAGATCACCCCGAACAGCGCCATGGAGATGATCTTCTGAGGGCTGAACTCGCGCGCGGGGAGGTAGATCGCCAGCATGCCGCCAGCCAGGCCCAGAAGAAAAAGTAGCGGCCCGAGCAAAAGGTTCTGAAAGCGCATGACATAGCCCAGCATGCGGGCCTGCAGTTGGTCATCCTTGAGCATTTCCTGCTCAAGCTGTTCATTGACCCTGACCTGTGTGTGTTTGGGCGTAATAGTGAATTGCAATTCCATGACGTTGAATCCGAAGTCCTTTCTTGGTGAGGCGGGAGTTTACTTGTTTGCGGCGCTCCTGGCATATGCAATCAGATCGTGCCGAGGTGCATGCGGGATACCACTGTTCACATCGATTTCACGGTTTAAAACTGTTCAGCTCAATCAGTCTTTCACCGTCTCCACTTGAAGCCGCTGGGATTTCGTCAAGCTCTAGGTACACCCCATTTTTTCCGTAACTCAAATATTTATGCGAGCTTTCGTTGCCGGTATTTTCGAAAATAACTTGAACGCCCTGTTTGGATAGTTTTATCCAGCGAGGACGGTTCCTTTCGGCGAAATTGATGCGTTCAATTCGCCCGCCCGCCCGCCCGCCCGCCCGCCCGCCCGCCCGCCGAGTCGAAATAGAATAGGGCGCCCTGTAGGAAATTTGAAGTGAACTCCCCTGAAAGCACTAACAGGTTGGAGTTGTTCTGGTTTGAGATGCATTGCCATTGCACATTGCTTCCTCGGGATGAGCCGGCATCGTCATATAAATAGTTGGTTTCCTTCGCGTGACGGATTTTATAGATGAAAGAGTCAGCAATGGGTGAGCCGCGTAGCAAACTTACCGTGCTTTTAGCTCCTGATTTACAGTCGAACTTAGTGATTAGCTTGGGTTGCCCAGCGAATATTTGAACGCAAAATAATACAAGCCACGCGATAAGAAAAACTTTTTAATGGTCAACGTACCTGAGGGCCCCCGATTTATAAGTTGGCTATTCATTTCAATCTCGGTTTGGCGCGCTTTACGAGCCAGCATCTTATCGACGCTGGCTCGTTGGGAGCATGCTTAGTCATTTGGTCCTGAATGCTATGCTGTTCTCAGTTCACTGCTGCCCGCTTTAGGAATCATAGCGGTTTGGACTTCGATTTTATTTTCTTTTTTCGCCATCCAGCGTTCTACGTTGAGCTCATGTTCAGGCGCGTGGGTAGCGGAACCGTAAACTTCTTCGGGTGTCAAGTTATGGAACTTGAGCGTGTTCAGTCGTTCTCCCGAAGTATTCAAACGTCCTATTTCGGCTCTCAATGCACCAAGGTCTTGATTGTTTGCCATGCGATCAGAATGGTCGCCAGACTTCAGTTGGGACTCTTTGTCTTTCAAACGAATCTGCATTTCCTGTAGTTCGAAGGACACTTGTTTGTATTCAGTCTCCGTCACAATCGTCGTGCCAGTCTTTTGGGTTTGCTGCCAGCGTCGCAGTGTTGCCCATGAGTTTGGAATGTACGAGGGCACCATGAAGTGGTTTCCCATCTGTATCGCTTGCAGCCAAAAAGCGTCTCTGTCGGGAAGGTCTTCAATTTTTTTCAACGCTGTTGTGCAAGCTGCCTGTTCGATGGAGTCACAGCCAGGGTCCCAGAGAATTGAAGATTGATCACGTCCTTTAAAATGAACGGGCATGAAATGATGCAGTTCACCGTGATGCTTGTAGGGAGCACCACCGGTTCGCGTCAGACCAATAGCGAAGATGAGTGCGCCGACCGGAGCAGTGATAAAACTGAGGATTACGCCGGGCAGCCAGATACTTTTGCGAGTGTTCATCCACGGTGCTGGAACACTGGGGATTGGATCATTGTTGTTGACCATGCGGTGATGGGCAAGCTCTTTGGCACCCGCTACGAAATCGGCGTCGCCGGCTCGTGGGGAACCGTAGGTGTAAAGAAGGATGTCATATTTTTTGGGACTGCGTCGTAGCGCTTCTGCGAGTAAAGTAGCAATGGCTCCTCCAAGACTATGGCCGCAAATAATGACTTTTTGATTGATGTGAAACTGTTGAAGATAAGTCTGAACAAATTCACTCATTGCCTTGTAAGCTTCGTAGAAGCCTTTGTGTGCTTTGCCTACGCCCTCTTCAAAGTGCACTTGCTCCGCGTCAGTGTCTCGCAAGAAGTCCATCGGTTCCGCTGTTCCTCGGACGGAAATTAAAACAACTTCGTCGTGATGAGTTATAAAAGCCTGTGTGTCGGTGCCACCTTTAGCTTCTCCATCATCAAAGAAGTGCCATTTGGAAGGGTAATCTTGGTCGGGGCCCAGTTCAAGTTTATTTTGGTCATACAGTTTTGGATCGAAAGGGAGGATTTCAAATCGCTTCGAGTAAGCCACATCTTCATATAACGGGTAGTAAGCAGTGGTTTGGTCTTTGTTGACCTTCCAAGTTTCTCTGAAACTTGCAAGTCCGTTTCCGAACAAGTATCCGACGCTCGGGTCTAGTGGGAATGATATCGTGTCGAATGGCTTTTCGAATGGTGCTTGACCGAAGTTGCTGTAGCTCAAGCTGGCAAATAAAGATAACTGGTATAAGTTCAAGGCGCTGAATTTATTATCTTTCGATAGCATTGGGCGAAATGCCCGTAGCGGTCGAACTTCAAGAACGGTATTTTTGTTAGGCAGCAAGCAAAGTCCGTAGAGCTCCGCTTCCTCTTGTCCAAATCCGAGGTCACCCATGGCTTTGAGTAAATTGAAATTTGGAGGGTGTTTTCGTGGAGAGATTGGCGGTAGGTGTGCAGAGCTTTTCACAAGATCACTTACTTCAACGTGAAAGAACTGATTTGTCTTTCCCTTCGCTGGATTGTTTTCTACACGCAAGCCATCTTTGCGAACAAAACGGCTTTTTTCCGCTCTTACCTGAAGTTCTGTTATGGGAAGCGGATAACTTTTTCTTTGGGCGAGCGCGCTATAAAAGTCCTCAGTTCCTGCATAGGCAGCGTCAATATGCAGAACTACGGGCCCTTGGTAGTGATTGATAACCTTCGCAGCCCCGTTGGCGTCTAGCACTCCAGGGTATTTTTGATTAGAGCTGTCCTGAAGAACATAGGAAAGGCCTGCATATGGCTTGCCATCACCAGTCTCATCAACTAATTGAAAACTGATCCAGTCTCCCCGCAAGGGGCATGCTTCTGATTTTTCACTTAAGAGTGGGTCGCAAGGCACCGTTGGCTCCATAAAAAATATCCTTATTCAGTACAGTGTGGGTAGACGGTACAATCGCGTCCATCCGGCATTTTAAAGGGCTTGAAGTCAGTAGTATTGCCACGACAAAACGCATAAGGATCATCTAGGCTTTTTCCCATACACCGCTTCCAGCCTTCGGGGAATTTAACCCATGTATCTCCCATATATGGAGTTTCTTCCTCCGCCATTGAAAATACGACTTTGATAGTCTTTTCCGCGAATTGAACGCGTTGCATGGGGCCTTTTATAATGGTGTCACCCGTCTTGTCTGGCGTTGCAACGGACTTGCACTTCAAAATCTTTTCAATGTAACGATCCGGCCCGGCAGTGCGGAACAACCATTCGCACTGCTTTTGCAATACTAAGACAGGTGGAGGACTTGAAGCCTCTGCAGACCCATCCTGAAAAGAAATCCCTGTGAACGCCCTGCCTAAATCGAGCCGAGCGGCTCCGTACTTAGCGTCAACCTGATATCCGAAGTTATCAAGTACCAAGGGGCAACCACCTTCATTACTGGTTAGCGGAATTTCAAATTGTGCTGTTTGCGCTTCGTTACTAAGCTTTTGTTCAAAAAACTTTTTGCCTGGGTAGTTTCTTCCATCGCGAGCCGGGACTGTGCAGTTTTCCCCCGTGCGAGGTACGTAAGAGGCTTCACCTTTAAATTTGAATCCAGGTGGCAGTTCAGTGATTAGCGTGAAGCTATCCTGTTGCGCGACGGAGCAACCAGCAGCCCCCAGCGTCCCTAAGCCGATGACCGCTATTCGAACAAGTCCAGTGAAAAATTCTCGATAAAACATTTTATAGTCCTTATTCGGTGCAGTTGGGATAGACGGTGCAATCACGTCCATCTGGCATTTTAAGGGGCTTGAAGTCAGTAGTATTGCCTCTACAAAACGCGTAAGCGTCCTCAAGACTATCCCCCATACAACGTTTCCAACCACTGGGGAATTGCACCCAATTGTCGCCAACAGCTGGTCTTTCCACGCTTGAAATATTGAACACTACTTTTATCGTCTTTCCCGCGAACTCTGCACGTTGCATGGGACCTTTTACACTAGAGTCATTTGCCTGATCGGGTGCGGCAACAGACTTGCATTTCAGAATTTTCCCAATGTAACGATCAGGCCCCTCAGTGCGAAATAACCATTCGCACTGCTTTTGCAATACCAGTACAGGAGGAGGGCTTGGCGCTTCTGTGGATCCATCCCGAAAGGAAACCCCCGTGAATGCCCTGCCCAAATCGAGCCGGGCAGCTCCATATTTCGCGTCAACCTGATATGCAAAGTTATCAAGCACCAACGGGCAGCCATCTTCGTTACTAGTCAGTGGGACTTCAAAGTTTGCTGTCTGCGCTTCGTTACTAAGATCTTGTTTATAAAACTTTTTGCCTGGGTAGTTTCTTCCCTCGCGAGCCGGGACTGTGCAGCTTTCCCCCGTGCGAGGAACGTAGGAGGCCTCACCTTTAAATTTGAACCCCGGTGGCAACTCCGTCAGCAGCGTAAAACTGTCAGCAGGCTTGATGGCCGAACACCCGGAAACCGCTCCTGCCAAAGCAAACGCCCAAGGCAAGCGACTCAACAGCTGCTTAGCCACACAAAAACCCACAACTTCACTCACGCTCAGACTTACCCACACTCGCATCAAACACCCGCTGGGTCCGCGCAAAATGCTGCTCTGGCGTCTCACCCGGCAATGGCTGCCAAGCGACGTCATCCGCGCATTTGGGGTCAAGTCGCAGGCTGAGCATGAACTCACGTTGTTCCGGCGTGTTCCAGTGCCAGGCGTCAAGCAGGTCCATCTGTTCTTCCAGCCATTCGCGAACGTTGCGGGTTTCGGAAAGTTTGGCGGCGGCTTCGACGTGATACACCAGCAGCCAGCGTTTCAGGTTTTCGCGCAGGATGCTGCGACTGCGGTCGGGAGAGTTTGGAATGCGCAACCACGGCGCCGGATTCGGCACCGGGTACATCCCAGGCTTGGCGTTATCCGCACTTTTCCACTGTTCCTCATCCCAATACAGCACGCTGCTGATCGGGCCTAACAGGACCGGCCGTTCGGTTTCGCTCAAGTTGGCAATGCATCGGGCAATGACGCGATTATCCTGGAAGCGGAACAGCGAGCGCTCGCCGTCTTCGTCAATGACCATCCGCGCTCGCCAGTGTTGGGTCAGGCTGTCGAGGTCAGCCTTATCCATGCTGCCGATCCAGCCCCAGTTGCGCTGTGGCTCGTCCAGCAACTTACGGAAGGCCTCGGCGTCGGCGCTGGGCAGTTCGGTCAGCCAAGGGCTGATGGGGGCGAACTCGGCGTATTGGGTGCCTCGATAGAGTTGCACCGAGCGCTGCATCAGGCCGGCGCTGTACAACGACGTGACCGGGTTGGGCTCGGCGAGGCTGTCGAGGGCCAGGATCAGTACGCGATTGAGCCGGGCTTGCTCGCCGAGCCAGTTGTTAAGGGCGTCGCTCATGCTGTTGCTCCCAGGTCGCACTTGCCTTCACGGCAGGCTTCGCAAATCGGGCAGCGGATGTCGCCGGCGGCGCGGGCCGCTTTGGCCATGGCCATTTGTACGGCTGCCGGGACGAGCGGGGCGCCGGGCTTGTCCTTGGCGGCGGCCCATGGGATGACCGGGTCGAGAATGCCGATTCCGGTGCCTGCACCAGGAGCCCCCCCGGAATTCACCTTCACATTCGCGCCACTGATCGTCACGCCCCCCGCATCAACCTTCACAAAGCTCCCACCAGCCTTCGCCGTGAGCTCCATGCCACCCTCAACCACAACCTTTTCCCCAGCGTTGTAGTGAATCTCCTGC
Source organism: Pseudomonas sp. ASL4 (assembly GCF_056680395.1). Lineage (NCBI taxonomy): Bacteria > Pseudomonadati > Pseudomonadota > Gammaproteobacteria > Pseudomonadales > Pseudomonadaceae > Pseudomonas > Pseudomonas sp. ASL4. Next base: position 4,114,794 of record NZ_CM155280.1, read on the forward strand.
CCAGCCTCCACAAACTGCGCCGTCCCCACTTTCACATTCTGGGTAACAGCAACCGTCAAATGATCATCCGCCCGCGCTTCTGTCTTGCGATCCAGATGCGTAATGCGATGTTCTTCAACCTTGAACTCGCTGTAAGTATTCGCCTCAACGGTGTCATGCCGTTCATTGCCGACCCGAATCTTCTGGTCATGCTCAATGTTTTCATCCCAGTCGCGCTGGGCGTGCAGATAGATCTGTTCCGCACCTTTCTTGTCTTCAATCCGAAACTCGTTGTAGCCCTTGCCGCCCGGTGAGCTGAGCGTCTTGAACGTACTGCGGGTCTTGTTCGCCGGCAGGTCGTAGGGGACGACGTTTTCCTTGTGGTACAGGCAGCCGGTGACCAGGGGTTGGTCGGGGTCGCCTTCCATGAACGACACCAGCACTTCCATGCCGATGCGTGGGATGGCGATGCCGCCGTAGGCGTTGCCGGCCCAGCCGGTGGCGACGCGTAGCCAGCAGGTGGTGTTGTCGTCGCCTTGGCCGTCGCGGTCCCAGAAAAACTGGACTTTGACGCGGCCATATTTGTCGGTGTGGATTTCTTCGCCTTTGGGGCCGGTGACGATGGCGGTCTGGCTGCCGAGGACTTTGGGTTTCGGGTGTTCGAGGGCAGGGCGGAAGTGCGCGTCCCACGGGGTCGCGAGGAAGCGGTTGCGGTAGCCCTGGTGGAAATCGTCTTTGTTGTCGGTGACGTCGCTGGTGGTGTTTTCGCCGAGCACTTGCGGTTGTTTGCCTTCGTGGACGACTTCCAGCAACAGCCAGAGGTCGTTCCATTCGGCGCGCGGGTGTTCGCTCAGGGCCAGGAAGTGGCCGCTAACCAGAGTCGGTTCGTCGCTTTTGCCTTCGGCGAGTTTGTAGTCGCTGCGATGGCGTTCCAGCGCGCGGGTCGCCAGTTGCTTGCCGCGTTCGCGGTCGGTGAAGCGGCCGGGGTAGTCGTAGTCTTCGAGGTCCGGGGCGAATTCGGTTTTGGACGCGCCTTCAGGGAGGATGCGTGGTTTCTCGAAGTCGTAGTCCCGGCGGCTGACGCGGGTGGTGCGGGTTTCCAGGCGCAGGTTGAAGCGCTTGATCACTGTTTTTTCGGCGGCCATCCCGGAGTCTTGCTGGTAGCTCACGGGCGCGAGTTTGCGGAACACCGTCTGGTCGTCGCCGAACACCAGTTTGTGGCCGCTGGACGAGTGCTGGAAGTGGAAGTGAATGCCTTCTTCTTCGCACAGGCGCTGGACAAAATGCAGGTCGGATTCGTCGTACTGCACGCAGTAATCGCGTTCGGGGTAGATCGCGCCGAGCTGGAAGCTGTAGGCGTCGGCCAGAATGCCGCGTGCTTCGAGGACCTGGCCGATGATCTTCGGCACGGTCAGGTGCTGGAAGATTTGCTGGTCATGGTTGTGTCGCAGGTAGGCGAGTTGCGGCACCAGGCTGACGCTGTAGCGGGTCAGCTTCTTGCCGGAGTCGCCTTGCTCGATGCGATAGACCAGGCCGTGGATGATGCCTTTGCCGGTGGCGCCGAAGGTCAGGCAGCCAGGCTTGTGCAGCAGCTCTTCGAGTTTCAGGTCGGGGCGGGCGCTGACCAGTTCGATGTCGAAACAGAACGGTTGGTTGAGGGCTTCGCGACCGACGAAACTGAGCACTTGAAGGTCGGCGGAAACACCTTCCAGCGTGAGGGTGATATGGGTTGCGTTCGCGTCCAGCATGCCTTGAATTCCGTCCTTTGAATAAGCTGGGGCGGATGGTGCAGGATTAAACCGCCTCGTTCAAGGCGCAAATGCCCCAGGCGTGGAGTGCTTAGGGCATAGGGAAAACCCCTAAGTGCAGGGTTCTGGCCAATGAAGACGGGGAGTTGAGCCGCATGCTGCCAGGGTCAGGGGGGCGCTGGACGACGATTTCACTCAAGAACTAACAGTCATTTTCAGACTAACGTGCGCCTTCGACCCGTTCGCGGCGGCTAAACGCTTAGCCCACAAATCCCCTGTGGGAGCGAGCCTGCTCGCGATGGCGGCAGCACATTCAACATCGATGTGCCAGGAAGACCGCTATCGAGAGCAAGCTCGCTCCCACATTTGATCTGTGTTGCTCACCCAACTTGCGATCACTGCTGCAGAGCGTTGTCGTCAGTCACTCAAAGCCAATGCCAAAACCGACTCCAGAATCCCCGATTCAGATCGTTCTTGCACCCGGCGTACTGCTGCGCATACATATCGGATCGGCCCTGAACCTTGCCGGCCGTGGCCACCAACCAGGCTTTGCTGGCGAAGGTTTTCTGACGATACCCGCCCCATCCTTCGTGGTAGTTGAGGTATTGCCCGAAGGCGTCGTATTTGTATACGCCGTTGATTGACGTGGTTTTGTCCATGTACCAGCCGACGAAGTCGATGGCGTCATCGAATTTCTCGCGGTTGGCGCCGCCTCGGCCGGTACTTTTTTGATAGTCGGACCAGACCTCATCCTTGGCCTGGGCGTAGCCCGATGCCGTCGACACTCGGCCCCACGGGATTATCCAAAGCAGGTATTTGCGCGGCGTCTTGGCGTCGTGACGATAGCCGGACTCTTGATACATGATCGCGAAGGGCACCTGGATCGGCACGCCCCAGCGTTTTTGCGTGACTTGGGCGGCGTCGTACCAGTCGCTCTTTTCCCGGAAGATATCGCAGATATCATTGGGGGAGCGAGGTGGTGAGGTGCTGCAACCGGCCAGCAATGTCGTGAGTAACAAAAGTCCAGCCGTCTGCCTTGAGTTCAAAAGCCCATCTTCCTGTCATGCGCATAAAAAGGGCGATAGTTTACGCACTCGATGCGCGGACGGGGAGGGAATGTGAGATTGGCGGTGTGGGGTCGACCGCTATCGCGAGCAAGCTCGCTCCCACAGTAGATCTTATGCGAACACCGGTTTGGTGTTCGGCAACGATCCAATGTGGGAGCGAGCTTGCTCGCGATGGGGCCCTCAGGATCAGCGCAAATCCAACTGCTGCCGATACGGCAAATCCGGCCCGGTCTTGCTGCACGTCAACGCCGCCGCTTGCACTGCAAACTTGAGCATCGCATCAATCTGCTCACGGCTCAGCCGTTGCACACCGTCCACCGAATCCAGTTGCTGCTCGGTCAACCAGGTAATCAGCGCTGCCTGAAAGGTATCGCCGGCGCCCACGGTGTCGGCAATCTTCACCGAACACGCCGGCACCGACCACGAACCATGGGCACGGCTGAAGACAGTCGCGCCTTCGCCGCCACGGGTCAGGAACACCAGTTGGCAACGATGCTGGAGCCAGCCTTCGATCACCCGTTGTGGTTCTTGCTCGGGGTACAACAGGCTCAAGTCTTCATCGCTGACTTTGATCAGGTCGGCCAACTCCACCAGTTCCGCGATCCGTTCCCGCCACAGGAGGATGTTCGGTTCGGGATTCAGGCGTACGTTGGGATCAAGACTGATCAGGCGTTTACCACTTTCGCGCTGGACCAACGTCAGCAGCGTCTCGGCAATCGGCTGCACCACGAGCGAGTAAGAGCCGATGTGCAAACCGCGCACTTCAGGTCCCAGTTCCGGCAGATGCTCCAGGCGCAACTGCCGATCCGCGCAGCCTTCACCGCGGAAGCTGTAGTGAGGCGAGCCATTGGCGCCGACCGCGACCATCGCCAGCGTCGTCGGTGCGGCGAAATCCACCAGGTAGTCCGGGCGTACGCCTTCATCCTGCAATACTTGCTGCAAGCGACGGCCGAGGTAGTCGGTGGACAGCCCGGCAAACAGCGCCGCGTCCACGCCCAATCGGCGCAAACCCACCGCCACGTTGAACGGCGAGCCGCCGGCAATCGCCTTGAAATTCACTTTTGAAGCCAGACCACTGGCATCGTCTTCGCTGAAGAAATCGAACAGCGCTTCACCACACACCAGATACATAATTGTTCGCTCTTTAAAGGGTTGCGACATGCTGTTGATAGCGTTCGTAGGCCTGCTGAGCGGCCGCCACATTCTCGGCGATCGGCAGGGTTTCGCTGGCCATGTCGAGTTTCACGCAGCGCTCGCACAAATCTGCCAGCGTGCTTTCGTGGCCGTTAGACCAGGACTTGCACCACGCCGCTTGAATCGCCGCGCCGAGGGCGGCGGCTTCGCTTTGTTCGGTGCAGATGACCGGGGTGTTCATGATATCGGCGACGATCTGCCGCCACACCGGACTTTTCGAGCCGCCGCCGATCAAACAAATGCTGCGGCTTTGTAAGCCATTCTGACGCAATAGGTCCAGCCCATAACGCAAACCGAAGGTCGTGCCTTCGACCACGGCCCGGCACAGGTTGGCCTGGGTCAGGTTGGTCATCGTCAGGCCCAGCAGGCTGCCGGTGGCGTGGGGCAGGGCGGGGACGCGTTCGCCGTTGAGGAACGGCAGCATGCTGACGCCTTCCGCACCGATGGGCGCCTGGGCAACCAGATCGTTGAACTGTTCGATGTCCAGCGCGAACAGGTCGCGGATAACCCCGGAGGCATTGGTCAGGTTCATGGTGCAGATCAACGGCAACCAGCCGCCGCTGGAGGAGCAGAACGTCGCGACCGACGCGTCCGGGCTGACCTTGGGCTGTTCGGCATAGGCGTAAACCGTGCCGGAGGAGCCGAGGCTCATGGTGATCGCGCCGGGCTGGATGTTGCCGGTGCCGATGGCGCCCATCATGTTGTCGCCGCCGCCACTGGAGACCAGTGCTTGCGGGTTGATGCCCAAGTGCTCGGCGATGCTGGGCAGGATTGTGCCGACGGCTTGATGGGCGTCGATTAGCTCCGGCAGTGCCGCTTGCAGCCGGCCGGTCGGGTCGATGTCCCGCAGTATCTGCAAGTCCCATTGGCGGGTGCGCACGTTGAAATAACCGGTGCCCGAGGCGTCACCGTATTCACTGCAACTGCGGCCGGTCAGCCAATAATTGAGGAAATCGTGGGGCAGCAGGATTCGGGCGATCCGGGCAAAGATCTGTGGGTGTTGTTCTTTGGTCCACAGCAGTTTTGACACGGTGTAGCCGGGCGCGATGACAATGCCGAGGCGTTCCAACGAGCCTTTTTCGCCGCCGAGATGGGCGAGTAGACGATCGTTTTCCGCGGTGGATTCGGTGTCGCACCAGAGCTTGGCCGGGCGCAGGACCTGGCCTTGGTCGTCGAGCAGCACCAGCCCGTGTTGCTGGCCCGAGACGCCAATGCCGAGGATGTCCTGGCCGTCGACGTTGGCGGCGAGCAGGGCACGGCGGGTCGCCAGGGTGAAGGCTTCCAGCCATTGATTGGTGTCTTGCTCGCGGCGACCATTGGCACCGCTGATGAGCGTGTGGGCCGCGGCGCCCTGGCCCAGCACCTGACCGCTGACGGCGTCGAGGATGATGGCTTTGGTGCCTTGGGTGCCGCAGTCGATGCCCAGGAATAATTGTTGGTTTGCCATGGTAGATCCTTGGTGTGTCAGGTCGATCTTGGTGAAGCCATTCGCGGGCAAGCCCGCTCCCACAGGGGATTTTTAGTGAACACAAGTTTTGTGTACGACGACGATCACTGTGGGAGCGGGCTTGCTCGCGAAGACGGCAGTAGACTCACCGCCGCACTTACGCCAACACCCGCTCCAACGTCCGCGTTACCCCAACCTCTCGCAAGCTGTTGCAGCACCACTCAAACGCTGTCACAAACTCTGGCGAACGCGGGATCGCGGTGCCAAAGATCTCCTCAACCTCCAGCAACCGCTGAGTGATCAACGCGTCATCGGTCACCAGCGCCTGACAGAACGCCGCCCGTGGATCCGGAATCGAATAGGTATCGCCATTCTCATCCACACCCTTCAAGTACAACGCCCAAGCCGCCACCACCAACGCTGCACGCTTGGTCTCCTGACCGTCGGCAATCAAGCGGTTAAGCGTCGGCACGGTGAATTTCGGAAACTTCGACGAGCCGTCCGAGCACACGCGCTCCAGTTGATCGGCAATCGCCTGATTGGAGAAACGCGCCACCAGAGTGTTCTTGTAGTCGGTCAGATCAATCCCCGGCACCGACGCCAGTTGCGGCGTGACGTCCAGGTCCATATAAGCCCGCATGTAGCGCACGAACAGCGGGTCATTTATGGTCTCGTGAACGAAGCGGTAACCCTTCAAAAACCCCAGATACGTCAGGGCCAGGTGGCTGCCGTTCAGCAGTTTGATCTTCATCTCTTCGTAAGGCGTGACGTCGTTGGTGAACTGCACGCCAACCTTTTCCCAGGCTGGGCGACCGTTGACGAACTTGTCTTCCAGCACCCACTGCACAAACGGTTCGCAAACCACCGGCCAGGCATCGTCGACCGCATGTTTGTCGTGCAATTGCAGTTTGTGTTCAGTGCTGGTCATCGGCGTGATGCGATCGACCATGGCATTGGGGAAACTCACGTTCTGGTCGATCCATTCCCGCAAGTCGGCATCGCGCAGGGCGGCGAAGGCCAGCAATGCCTTGCGGGTGACCGCGCCGTTGTGCGGCAGGTTATCGCAGGACATCAAGGTGAACGCTGGCGTGCCGGCAGCGCGCCGCTTGGCCAGCGCCGCGCAGAGAAAACCGAACACGGTTTTCGGTGCATTCGGGTGCGCCAGGTCGTGCTGGATCAGCGGCAGGTGGGCCATGAACTCGCCGTTGCTGTCGTCGATGCAGTAGCCACCCTCGGTGATGGTCAGCGAGACGATGCGGATCTCGGGGTTGGCGAGTTTGTCGATCAACGCTTCGGCGCCGTCTTCAGCCAGCAACATGTCGCGTATCGAGCCGATCACCCGGACTTCGGCGTCGTCGTTGTCGCCCAGTTCAAACAAGGTGAACAGGTAATCCTGTTCCTTCAAATCGTCCCGGGCGCGGCGGTCTTCGGCGCGCAGGCCGACCCCGCAGATCGCCCAGTCCAGGCCTTCGCCGGTATTCATCAACGCATCGGTGTAATACGCCTGATGCGCCCGATGGAAACCGCCGACGCCGATGTGGGCAATGCCTTGGCGCGTGTCGCTCAGGGCGTAGGCGGGCAGGGCCACCTCGGGGGCGAGGCGATTGAGGTTCTGTTTATTCAGTTTCATCGCATAATCTCGTCAGGCTGCAGCGCGCAACGGGCGGGTCAGCGCCACGCCGTCGGCATCGAATAAATGGCAGTGTTCAGCGTCCAGGTGCAGGCTTAGCGCCTCGCCATAACGGCTGGCCAGGTCACCGCGAACGCGCATGGTCAGGGCTTCGCCGGACGAGGTCACAACGTGGCAGAAGGTGTCGCTGCCCAGTCGTTCACTGACGTCGGCGGTAACTTGCAAGGTGCAGTCGCCGGTTTGCGCCAGGTTCAGGTGTTCCGGGCGAATCCCCAGGGTCACCGCACCGCCGACACTCAGGTTGGCACCGCTTAGCGGCAGGGTGATGCGGGTGCCGGCTTCCAGGAGCACTTCAACGTTCTGGCTTTCGACGCGGGTGACTTTGCCCTTGAGGAAGCCCATTTTCGGCGTGCCAAGGAACCCGGCGACAAACAGATTGGCTGGCTGGTGATACAAGTCCAGCGGCGAGCCGACCTGCTCGATTTTGCCGCCATTGAGTACCACGACTTTGTCGGCCATGGTCATCGCTTCGACCTGGTCGTGGGTCACGTAGATCATGGTGGCTTTCAGTTCTTTGTGCAGGCGCAACAGTTCCAGGCGCATCTGCACACGCAGGGCGGCGTCGAGGTTGGACAGCGGTTCGTCGAACAGGAAGATTTTCGGGTTGCGTACAATCGCCCGGCCGATCGCCACGCGCTGACGCTGGCCGCCGGACAGCTGTTTCGGCTTGCGCTCAAGCATCGGCCCGAGTTCGAGGATGCGTGCTGCTTCGCCGACTTTCTTCTCGACTTCGGCCTTCGGAACACCGGCCAGGTCGAGGGCAAACGACATGTTCTTTTTCACGGTCATGTGTGGGTACAGGGCGTAGGTCTGGAACACCATTGCCAGGTCACGCTTGGCCGGACTGACTTCGGTGATGTCGCGGCCATCGAGTTCGATGGTGCCGCCGCTGACTTCTTCAAGGCCGGCGATCAGCCGCAGCAGCGTTGATTTACCGCAGCCCGACGGGCCGACGAACACTACGAATTCTTTGTCATTCACTTCAAGGTCGATGCCTTTGATGATGGAGAAGCCTTCGAAGCCTTTTTGCAGATTTTTGATTTTCAGGTTGGCCATGATGATGGGCCTCCGCTTTTAGTTATTCAGTTGGGCGCGCCTTTAAGATCAAAAGATCGCAGGCTGCGCCAGCTCCTACACGGAGATCGCGTGAACCCTGAGCTCTTTGTAGGAGCTGCCGAAGGCTGCGATCTTTTGCTTTTGATTCATTTCACGGCCCCAAACGACAGGCCGCGAACCAGCTGTTTCTGGCTGATCCAGCCGAAGATCAGGATCGGTGCGCAGGCCAGCGTCGACACGGCCGACAACTTGGCCCAGAACAGACCTTCGGGGCTTGAGTACGAGGCGATCAACGCGGTCAGTGGCGCGGCTTTCGATGAGGTCAGGTTCAAGGACCAGAACGCTTCGTTCCAGCACAGGATCAGTGACAGCAATACGGTGGAGGCCAGGCCGCCCTTGGCGATTGGCAGTAGCACCCGGACCATTTCCTGCCACAGCGTTGCACCGTCGAGGCGTGCGGCTTCGAGGATGTCTTTCGGGATGTCCTTGAAGTAGGTGTAAATCATCCAGACCACAATCGGCAGGTTGATCAGCGTGTAAATGACGATCAAGGCAATGCGTGTATCGAGCAGGCCGAAACTCTTGGCCAGCAGGTAGATCGGCATCAACACGCCCACCGGTGGCAACATTTTGGTGGAGAGCATCCACAGCAACGTGCCTTTGGTGCGCTTGGTTTCGTAGAACGCCATGGAGTAGGCCGCCGGCACCGCGATCAGCAGGCACAGAGCCGTGGCGCTGAACGAAATCACCACCGAGTTCCAGGCGAAGCTGAAGTAATCGCTGCGCTCATTGATGTGCAGGTAGTTCTCCAGCGTCGGCGTGAAGATGAACTGCGGCGGCGTGGCGAAGGCATCGATTTCGGTTTTGAAACTGGTCAGCACCATCCAGAAGATCGGGAAGAAGATCAGGATCGCGATGGCCCAGGCCAGGGTGCCGAGCAGCAGGCTTTGCAGACGGCGGGATTGTTGAAGAGTCATGGCGCAGGCCTCAGGCTTTGTCTGTCAGGTTTTTGCCGATCATGCGCACCAGCACGATGGCCGCGACGTTGGCAATCACCACCGCGATCAATCCACCGGCGGACGCCATGCCGACGTCAAACTGCACCAACGCCTGGTTGTAGATCAGGTAGGCGAGGTTGGTCGAGGCATAGCCGGGGCCACCGTTGGTAGTGGTGAAGATTTCGGCGAACACCGAGAGCAGGAAGATGGTTTCGATCATCACCACCACCGCAATCGGCCGCGCCAGGTGCGGCAAGGTCAGGTGCCAGAAGATCGCGATCGGACCGGCACCGTCCAGGCGTGCGGCTTCTTTCTGTTCCTGGTCGAGGGACTGCATGGCCGTCATCAGGATCAGGATCGCGAAGGGCAGCCACTGCCACGAGACAATGATGATGATCGACAGCAGCGGGTAGTGGGCCAGCCAGTCCACCGGTTGCGCGCCGAACAGCTTCCAGACGTAGGCGAGAATCCCCGACACCGGGTGGAAAATCAGGTTCTTCCAGATCAGCGCACCGACGGTGGGCATGATGAAGAACGGCGAGATCAACATGACCCGCACGATGCCGCGACCGAGAAACTCACTGGCCTCCAGCAACGCACTGATCAACACGCCGAACACCACGCTGATCAGCAGCACACTGCCCACCAGCAACAAGGTGTTGGTGGCGCCGGGCAGGAAGCCCGAATCGGTCAGGAAGTAGGTGAAGTTGTCCAGCCCGACAAACTCGTTCTCGCCGGGGTTGAGCAGGTTGTAGCGGATCACCGAGAAGTAGAGGGTCATGCCCAGCGGCACGATCATCCACAGCAGCAACATGGCCACTGAAGGCGTGACGAGAAACCAGCCGGGATTGGCCAACCGGCTTTTACGCACCGGTTGGGGAACTTCCATATGAGCTTTGGCAGTTGAAATATTCATGGCGATCAGAACCGATTGGGAACAGGCAGATGAAGATCAACTGTAGGAGCGAGGCTTTTGTGGCGAGGGAGCTTGCTCCCGCTGGGGCGTGAAGCGGCCCCAAAAGCTTTGCGACTGCTTCGCCGTCGAGCGGGAGCAAGCTCCCTCGCCACAAAAGCGGCCCCCACATTGGTTGCACCGATTACTTGGGATAACCGGCGCGCTTCATCTCACGTTCGGTGGTTTGCTGGGCGGCGGCCAGGGCCTGGTCGACCGTGGTCTGGCCGATCAGTGCTGCCGAGAACGATTTGCCGACCTGGGTGCCGATGCCCTGGAACTCAGGAATGGTCACCAACTGAATGCCGATATACGGCACAGGCTTGAGGGTCGGTTTGCTCGGGTCGGCGGCTTTTAGCGACTCGAGGGTCACTTTGGCGAACGGCGCGGCTTTCATATAAGCATCGCTATAGGTCGAAACCCGCGTACCTGGCGGCACGTTGGCAATGCCGTCCTTCTCCGCAACCAGCGCACCGTATTCCTTGGAAGTGGCCCAGGCGCTGAAGGTTTTCGCTGCGTCCTTGGCCTTGGAACTGGTCGGAATCGCCAGCGCCCAGGAATACAACCAGGCCGAACCCTTGTCGGTGGTCTCGTGCGGTGCATAGGTGAAGCCAACGTGGTCGCTGACTTTGCTTTGAGTCTTGTCGGTGACGAACGAGCCGGCGACGCTGGCATCGACCCAGATCGCACACTTGCCACTGTTGAACAGCGCCAGGTTTTCGTTGAAACCGTTGCTGGAAGCACCGGGCGGGCCCGAATCGGTCATGGTCTTGACGTAGAAATTCAGCGCGTTTTTCCACTCGGGGCCCGTGGTGAATTCCGGTTGCCACTTCTCATCGAACCAGCGCGCGCCATAGGCGTTGGCCAGGGTGGTGATCAGCGCCATGTTCTCGCCCCAGCCAGCCTTGCCGCGCAGGCAGATGCCGTACTGTTCTTTATCTTTGTTGGTGAGTTTGCTGGCGAATTCGCCGATCTGGGTCCAGGTCGGGTGCTCGGGCATGGTCAGCCCGGCGTCCTTGAACAGGTCAGTACGGTAATAAGTGATCGAGCTTTCAGCGTAGAACGGCAGGGCGTACAGCGAACCCTTGACCGACAGGCCTTCGCGCACCGACGGGAACACGTCGTCGAGGGCGTAGTTGGCTGGCAAGTCTTTCATCGGTTCCAGCCAACCCTTGGCGCCCCAGAGTGCAGCTTCGTACATGCCGATGGTCAGCACATCGAACTGCCCGCCCTGGGTCGCAATGTCGGTGGTCAGGCGTTGGCGCAGGACGTTTTCTTCGAGCACCACCCAATTGAGCTTGATATCCGGGTGCTCGGCCTCGAAGGTTTTCGAGAGCTTTTGCATGCGGATCATGTCGCTGTTGTTGACGGTGGCGATGGTCAGGGTCTGAGCGCCGAGGCTGACGCTACTGAGGGTCATGCAGGTGAGGGCAAGCAGAGCTTTTACAGAAGGTTGCATCGTGCACTCCTTTTCTGCACCCAATGAGGGCAGAAGGACAGTTATTGTTTTTGTGTCTTCCTGCGGAGGGAAGAATCTGCACTGATTACAGCCTTCAATTGAGTATGTGACAAATCATCCGTAGCACTTAAATCGATACTTTTTTGCACTGGGGTTTTTAGCGGAAAGTACGGGGTAGGGCTTTTTGGTGTTTGTCGACGATGAAATGCGTATAGGTTTCGATCGCCAAATGCAAAAGATCGCAGCCTGCGGCAGCTCCTACAGGGAAATGCGATCCATGTAGGAGCTGCCGAAGGCTGCGATCTTTTGATCTTTAACCGAGGTTTTGTTCGGTCAAACGCTGCACCGCCAACCGCCGGTAATGGGAAGGCGTCATGCCCTTGAGTTGCTGAAAGCGCCGGTTGAAGTTGGAAATATTGTTGAAGCCCGACTCGAAACACACGTCGGTCACCGGTTTGTCGCCATCTGCCAGCAGCTCGCAGGACTTGCTGATCCGCAGCCGATTAACGAATTCGATAAAACAACGCCCGGTGGCCTGCTTGAACACCCGACTGAAATATGTCGGCTTCATGCCCAGGTGCTCGGCGACTTCTTCCAGCGGCAGTTCCCGGCCGTAGTGGGCAAAGATGTAATCCACCGCCCGGTTCGTGCGATCAACGTTGTGTTCATCCGCCAGTTGCGGCGTCGTGGCCCCCGATAGCAATTGGTAATCGTCGGAGGCCGCCAGCAATTCCAGCAGAATCAAGAAATGCCCGAGCCGGGTTACGCCTTTGGTGTCGGCAATGCGCTGCATCAGCGTCATGGCCTGGCGGATGGTGCGCTTGCAGCGAAACTCGATGCCGTACTGCGCGCGCTCCAGCAGCGGCACCAGGGTCTTGAGCTCGGCAAACACCAAGTGGCCGCTGTCGAACAACTCGTCGGTGAAGTTGACCAGCATGTCGCGCTTGGGCACCACTTCATCTTCGGCCACTTGGCTGATCCAGTTGTGCGGCAGGTTGGGGCCGGTCAGGAACAGCGTTTCCGGGTAGAAGTTACCGATGTAGTCGCCGATGAACACCTTGCCGGAACTGGCGACGATCAGGTGCAGTTCGTATTCCTTATGGAAGTGCCAGCGCACCAACGGGCACGGAAAACCATGCTGGCGATAAATGATGGACAACCCGTTGTGGTCGTCCATCAACTCGTAGGAAGGATCGGTAACTCTGGCAGTCCGGGTCATGGCAGCGCGCTTTTATTGTTATCGCGCCGTGATCATGCCTCTTTCCGGGTCATTTATGCCAGTGACCGACTGTGCTGCACCGCCTTCATGCTGTTGACGACCCAGCAATAACCAACGATTTCGGACTCATCGAAAAAGTCGGTGCTGATGATGCCGCATTGACTTACCCAATCCCCGTGTGGATGAAACCAGGTATTGATGTGCTGCTTGATGTCCACCGGCCCGCCGAGGAACGTATAGCTGGTGGCAGTCAGAGACCAGAGGTAGGACCCGAACCGAGGCGTTTCGAGGGTTCGGACAATGTGCCGACGCAGATCGTCGACGTCGGTCAGCCGACTGCCGCTCCAGCGGTGGGGAATGCGGTTCCAGAAGAAGTCCATGTCCAGCTCCACCGAGCCGCTGGCGGCCAACACGATACGTTTTTTGCTGCTCGCGGCTTTGAGTTCGCCGATGGTCTTTTCCTCGTCCTCGGGGGAAATGACCCGCTGTCCAAGGCGTTGCTTCAGCAAATCACTGAATTGTCTGAAGTCGAAGGCATTGTCTCCGTCCCGCAACTGATGGAAGTCGAGAATGATGAACTCATCCGGGTTGCGATCAAGAAAACCGTGCACCGCGTCGATCAATTCATCCAGCACCCGATGAGACCGGTAGCCGTTGTGATGGAAGTAGTACGTGCCCTTGGGCGAACCGGGCAAGTAGCCCAGGCGCAGGTCGAAAGCTCGTGCACCGTGGTCCAGCTGCCATGCAAATGAATCGTTCTGGCAGGTGGTCCAGTGACCGACGACGACTTCGTAGCTGGGGGCTTTTTTGTCCATCCCGGCGTTGTGGGCGCCGGGCCAGACGAGATCGGTGAGTTTCAGTTGGTCGATGTCGGGGACTTTGTCCATCCAGCGTTGCGTGTCGACATTGGAAGTAGGGCTGTTTCGCATGTTGCAAGGCTCCTGCCTGTGACTCGGCCCCCATCCGTGGGGGCGAGATTTCGTGGAAAAAACCAACTCATGGCCCAAGCCTAGAAGCTGCCAATGGATTTTTCAACGCGCAGAAACATCGGTATAAACATAGCCTTACGCCACTTTCATAATGCGAAATATCACCCTCGGGAATCCGAAGCGGACGACTCACTGTGACGATTTTTCGCCTCGATCCATTGGGCCATGTACTGCGTACTTTTATGCGCGTGATGGCGAAGCATGGCGCCCGTGAAGTTGTCTCGCCGCCGTTCGGCAAGGTCGCGAGAGCAGGCTTGCAGGCGCTCGATCAGGGCCGGGCCGTGCTCTGACTGGCTGTATCGAGCCACGAGTAGTCGATCACCATCGGATTGGGCCTGGGTCCAGAGCGCCTGGTCCTGATAAAGCGCGACGGCAGCGGCGGCCAGTGCTTCGGCGGACTCACCGATAGCGCCCGGCCATGGCAGCCCATCACTCATGCCCTCGGCACCGATTGGCGTGGTGACGGTCGGCGTGCCGCACAGCATTGCATCGACGATTTTGCCCTTGATCCCCGCGCCAAAACGCAAGGGTGCCAAGCAGATCCGCGCAGCGGACATCACCTGCAATGCATCCTCAGCCCAGTTCATCACATGGAAACCTTGAGCCGGATTGTGTAGCGCAGTGGCCTTGGGCGGGGTGTAGGCGCCGTATAGATGCAGTTGCGCGCCGGGCAATTGTTGACGAATCAGCGGCCAGACCGAGGTCTTCATCCAGAGCACCGCATCCCAGTTCGGCGCATGGCGGAAGTTGCCGATACTGAGAAAATTCGCCCGATCTTCAAAGGCCGTGTGAACAGTCGCCGGCATGTCGGGCATCAACGGGCACCAATGCAGCAAGTCCCGCGGTAGCTTGAACTGTTCGACCAACAAGTCGATTTCCACCGGCGAAATCATCAGGCTCAGGTCGCAGCGATACAGTGCGGCAATCTCGCGTTTGGCCAGGTCAGTGCCAGCCATCAATTCGAATTCCTCGCGCAACGCCGGGGCAAACAGATCGCTGAAATCGTTTTCGTCGACACTGGCCTTCAATCGGTCCTTGAGCCGCTGATGCCGGGCATGCCGCAGGCTTTGCAGGTCAGACGTTTCAAGCACCCGAAGCGCGTCGGGGCAGTGTTTCTCCACACGCCAGCCAAACTGTTCCTCCATCATGAACTGATCGAACAGCACGATATCGGGGGCCAACTCACTGATAAACGTGTCGAAACTGCTGTTATTCAGCTCGATAGGGCATTCACGGATACCCAGCGCGGCGAGATCGGCCTTGTGTTCGCCGACCCCCGCCGGGCTACTGAAGGTGATGCTCCAGCCTTGCTGCAAAAACGTTTCGAGAATCTGCATGACATGCCCGCTGGCCGCCGAAGAGCGGGGTTCGGGCCAGACGTAACCAATGACCAGGACTTTGATGGGGGGCAGGCTCATGGGGCATTCCTGATGAGGGCGCAGGGCGATGGAAAAAAAGAGCGCAATTAAACCACAGCCCTGCGCACAGATGCCCGGCAACCAGGCTATCGATCAAACCGGGTTGAAACTAAGCAAGACCTCCCAGCCGATATAGCCTCCACGGCTTCTGTCAGTGGCTTTCTGCAAGGTTTTAATGTTTTCCAGGAATACAAGATTGTTGCGTGAAGACTGGCTCAGCAGGGCGGTGGTCATGGCAAATGAATCCGCATTATCAAAAGCCATCGTTTTACTGAGTAACTTAAGATTGTCGTCGCGAAGATGACCCGAAGCGAGGTTCATCAGTGGCGTAACATCCAGGCGCTGCTGGTTGCCGATGCGGCCTGACAGCGGCACATTGGCATAAGCGTGGTCAAGCGTATTGGGGGCGCCGTGGAACACTTCATGGATCAGGTCATCGGCGGGCACATCCAGACTGAATCCCTCCTTGCGAAATTGCCGATTGAAATTGTCCGGGAAAATCCGCATGAATTTTGTTTGAGGGGCATCAGCCTGGCTGGCTGTTCTCCACTTTTGGTACTCCTGTGGGTTAAGCGAAGCCAGGGCGCCTGTTTGTGTCTTGGTATCGAGGATGAAGTTGTCGGGAGTAATCTTCGCCAGGTCATTCCTGACATCCTGAAGGGCGTCCAGAAATTTTCTTCGAGCCTCGGGGGAGTTGTCTCCCATGAGCAGCTTCAGCACTAAACCCGAATCATATTCCGATGCGCTGTTGGTCATTACTTTAATGGCCTCATCCACTTTTCTCCGGGCTGCCGGCAACGCGTCCTTAAGTAACTTGCGGCTGTAGACCACTGGCATGCGTTTGTGAAAGCCCGGCAGGCGAAGCACGTTCAGGAAGTCAAAGTTTTTCAACTTTGGTCCAATGGCCTGGCCCTGACGATTCAACGCGTACCATTGGTCGTTGTGGCGTGTGGCCAAGACGACGAGCGAGTCTGTCGACGACGCCAATGGACGCCAGGTTCCCAGGCCAGTGTCTGCACGGTTGGCGGCTTTGACCAAGTCATAGGATTGCGCGCTGCCGGTCAGCTTGCGCAGTTGAAACGTGGCGTTTTCCAGTACATCGGCGCCCAGTTTCCTGAGCTTCAACACTTTCACGCCCTTGCGTACCACGGCGGGTATGCCGTCCAGTGGGTTGAACACGCTGTTCAACAAACCGACGCCCACTCTCGCCATGCTGGCGGCCTTTGCCGCGACGGAAGCGGTTTTGGCGGCAATGCTGACAACCTTGGCAACCGCGCCGACCACCAACAGAAGTGTCATGGCCGCTTCAAGGGTGCACGACGCCCAACCCTCTGCCCGGCGATCCGGGTCGTCCGAAAGGATGTCCTGAATGCACGATTTGAACGGGACAATGACGTTGAGCACTGTGTCGACAACGCCATCGTACTCGGCCCGCAGCCTCTCCAGTTTGGTCTGTCCCCAGCACTCTTTTAATAGCTCGTCATAGGTCGCCAGCGGACGGTGCTTCTGAATGAACGCTGCAAGTTCGTTGAACTCGCCACTGTAAAAGCTATGGTAATAACCGCGGGTTTGCCGGGTTGAGTGTGTAGCGGCAACTGGAAGAACAGCGAGCTTTTCAATCACACCAATGCTGGTGGGTTGGATGCCGGGGTTTACGCCGTGGGTATAGCACTCGATATCAGTCGGCAAACGATAGGTTGCTGAGGGAGGACCGTAGCGGTTTGCACTTCCAGAGAAATCCGTGCGTGGAGACTGATTCAACAAACCGTTATGGCTGATCAGTTCGGCGAGCGCGGGATTTTCACGGCAGACGCCGTGCAGTGTGAACAGTTCGTAGCAATACAACTTATTCTCGAAGTAAGCACAGATCACCACACCATAACGTCCGGTAGCGGCATCTTTGTCGGCCTGATTTTCCTTGTAACCCAGTTGGGTAAGTTCGGTGGCGGTGTGAATAAGTAACTTAAACGGGTTCAGCGTGAATGTATTTTCTGGCGTGGGGACGATCGCTACGGAGGGTCGGACGGTAAATAACGAAACCTGTCCTTGTGACAGTCGCCTTCGATCAAGCGGTGGCAGTGTTGTAAAAGCCAGTTTGAAACTGCTGCTCATGGCTTCCGAGAACTGGGTATTAGCCCGGCTGAACAAATAATCGAACTCGGGTTTCAACCGGTAGGTTTCATTGTTTATAAACGGATAAATGTCATAGAGGCTGTTGTTCGCGATATTCCATTGGCGGGAGCCGAGTTCATTGGCCATCAGCAACTCTACCAATGACATCGGCTCTGATGTCACAAATCCCGGGCGGGGGGCGTGTGGGCTCTTTTTGCGCAGAATTTCATCTTCAATAAAATCGCAATCAGGGGCTGTGATTTTCAGGATATTTAATGCGATATCCCGCCTTGTAGGGAATGGTTTCGACAATTTGGCCTGGACCTCGGCAAAGAGCCCAAGGTGCTTTTCATAAGCGGAAGTCGCGGTGCCGATGGCCGTGGTGCGGGCATTCTGCACGTCGGCCAGCGTGATAATGCCGTTGAGCAGGGCCCAGTCGAGGAGGGTGTCCATGGCGAGCAAGCTGTTGAGCGTTGTCAGCGATTCATCCAACCAGTCAATCGTTGCCAGTTTTCTGATTTGTGCATACGTCATCAGGCGCGAAGAGCCCGGCTCGTTGAATTCCACCATCGCCACGGTCCGACAAAATTCAACCCATTGCGGTGTGCCCAGCAGCAGGGTCGAGGGCAAGTCTTTGACCAGGAATTCAGGCGCGGCGCCGGCTAACAGTAAATGGGCAGCGAGAGGCGCGGTCTGTTCGCTAACGCCAGCCTTGGCAACCAGATGACTTTCCAACGCTGTCCGAACGGCAGCGAAAGAGTGTTCAACATGCTCAGTGGCATAGAGATTAAACCCGGCGACATGATTGCGAGGTTCCTCTTCGCCAATGGACGGGTGCATGTCCAAGAGCACCGCTGTCAGCATAACTTGCTGTCCATACACATCGGATAACGGCTCATCGCTCGATGCGCCATACCACTCCAGTTCCTTGATATAGCCTTCGGCCCAAGAGGCGGCGATGTCTTGGGACGCGAGTGTCTGCAGGTGTTCATCGGCGTCGGATTGGTTGAGGGTCGTGATCTGCCGCCCCAGGGCAACTTGCGACAGAAGATCCAGTAACTTCCCTCGACCCCGAGTGTAATAGTGGGTCAAGGCTCTGATTTGGCGACGCTGGGTGTCGCTAAGACTGACCGGGCTGTCGTTAGCTACCGAGAGCATGTCCCAATAGTTGCCCAGTAGCGGACTTTTCGGCAGGCGCAGTTCCAGCAACGTAATGAGATGTTGGGTGTCTTCGGCTGTTTTCGGGATGACATGGTCGTGGAACCTGAGCCATTGTGTCAGGCTGACCCGGTCGTCGAGTGTCACCGCGCCACCCAGTACCGCCGCCATTTCTGCGAGGGTTTCCAGGTCGTCGTTCAGTTCGGGGTCAAGTTTGGTTCGGTTGGTCAGGTCGTAGGTGAAGTTTACGGTCAGTGCGGTGATGCGACCGTTCTCTTCGACTTGAAACACAGCGTCTTCGGATAACCGGTGTCTGCTCAAGACCTGTTGAAATGCGTCTTTCTTGATCATTCGCTTTAACAGTTCGATGCCGGGCACCATCAAGTGCTCAAGACTTGAATCGCGCTCCAGGGAAATAAGCGGCATTGTCCAGGTGGGGGCGAATCCTGTACTGTCATCAGCCAGCATGGTAATCAATCTGCTGATAACTTCCTGTCGCTCACTGTCATTGCTGCTTGTTGGATCGACAATGTTGTAGGAAGTGCCTGCTGGTCGAGAAAGGTATCGGTCGGCGATGGTGCAGTTGCTGGTGTTGTTCATCTTGAATCCATTCAAGGTTTAGTAGATTTCAGGCAGTCAGTGTCGCTCTTTTAAATAAGAGAGGGTGCCTGTTTTGTCTGGCTTTATATCGGCTGTGCACACGTTATTGAAAATAATGAACGGGCGGTGAGTCGTGCCGAGACGCAACTTAGTTTGAATGGATGCGGATAGCCAGATGGTTATTTGAACCAGTTATTTCAGCGATGTTTATTTAGGGAGGAGGGCAGGTTTGTTAAATAAGGATGGCTCTTGTTTGTGCGCAAACAAGAGCCATTGAGAAAGGGGCACGCAATAACTCAGCGGGCGGATAGTATTCCAGATACTTTTTCGCGTAACTGGTCAATGGAGAACGGTTTGCCAATGACAAACATGTCCGCTGGCACATCGATGCTTTCGGCATAACCGCTGGCAAACAGGATTGGCAGCTCGGGGCGCAGCATTCGCGCTTGGGTGGCCAGCTCGCGACCATCCATCACCGGCAAGCCGACATCCGTCATCATCAGGTCAATGTACTGGTCTTCGTCATTGAGAAACTCCAGGGCCTTTTCGCTGCCATCCGCTTCAAGCACCTTGAATTCCAGTTCCTCCAACACATCGACGATCAGCATGCGAACGATGGCATCGTCTTCGACGACAAGAATGATGGACGCGTTGGAGGACATAGTAGGGCTCTCAATGGTGGAGTGGTGGGTCGGCGGCCGATCAAAAACGCCGGTCTCTTGCTTGAGTAATTGTCGGACCCCGACAAGTTCCCGACCCGATACAAAAAACAATAGCGGTACAAGAACCGGCGAGGATAACGCGCGGCATTGATCAAGAGCAGTTAATTGCAGGAATTTGCCATCAAACCTGTCAGAAAATTAGATCAGCGCGGCCGTTTTGGGGCAAACTCCTTGGTTTTCAACAGTTCGACAAGGCATTCCCCATGACCTCTGCGCCTTCGGTTGATGAGCAACGATTCCGTAAACTCTTGAGCCGCAACGTCAGCTTGCCGCTGGGTGTGGGCGTGATCAGTGCAGTTTTCTTTGTGGCGTTGATCACTTATCTGTTATCCGTCATTCAGTGGGTCGAGCACACTGACCGGGTGATCAATAACGCCAATGAAGCGGTGAAGCTGACCGTTGATCTGGAAACCGGGATGCGCGGCTTCCTGCTCAGCGGCGACGAGCACTTCCTGGACCCCTACGAAACGGCCAAGCCGAGAATCGCGGTGGCCCTCAATACCTTGCTCGAACTGACGGCCGATAACCCGGTCCAGACCGATCGTTTGCACAGGCTCCAGGCCTTGCAAACCGATTGGGCCACCTACGCGCAATCGATGATCGATCTGCAGCGAGCCAGTGGCGATTACCGCGGTGCGGTGAAGGCCGGGCGCGGCAAGCGCCTGACCGATGAAATCCGCAAACAGTTTGAAGACGTGATCGACATGGAGCAGCAGTTGCGCACCACGCGCAACGAAGACGTGCGCCGCACCACGATCTGGAGCATCACCCTGTACCTGCTGTTCGTGGCCGGTATCAGTGGGTTGCTGGCGTATGTCGGCCGGCGTGACTTGCTCAATCTTTCCGAGAGCTACGGTGCCAACCTCGCAGCGCAACAAGCCAGTGCCGGGCGTCTGGAGCAGCAAGCCTGGCTGCGCAATGGCCAGACCGAACTGGCCGAGCAGGTGCTGGGGCAACTGAGCCTCAACCTGTTGGGTCGCAATATCCTGAAGTTCTGCGCGCAGTACCTGGGCACCGCCGTGGCGGCCATTTACGTGCGTGAAGACCATGGCGGCCTTAAACGCGTGGCGTCTTACGGCTTGTCCCGCGAGCAGGAAGAGCAGGGTCAGTCGATCTACGACGGCGAAGGCATTGTCGGTCACGCGGTGCAACAGGCACGTATGATTCGCCTGGATGGCGTGCCTGACGATTACTTCAAAATCAGCTCTGGCCTGGGCCAAGGTTTGCCGCACAGTGTGCTGGTGGTGCCGACCAGCGACGATGACCAGATCAATGGTGCGATCGAACTCGGCTTCCTGCGCCCGTTGAACGACCGTGACATCGAACTGCTCGAGCTGATTGCCGGCAACATCGGCACCTCGATCGAAGCCGCGCGCTATCGCCAGCGTTTGCAGGAAGTACTCGCCGAAACCCAGCAGCTCAACGAAGAGCTCCAGGTTCAGCAGGAAGAACTCAAGTCCGCCAACGAGGAGCTGGAAGAGCAGTCGAGGATTCTCAAGGAATCCCAGGCGCACCTGGAAACCCAGCAGGTGGAACTGGAGCAGACCAACGAACAGCTCGCCGAGCAGGCGCAGATCCTGGCCGATCAACGCGACGCCATGGATGAGAAGAACACCGAGCTCAATCAAGCCCAGACTCAACTGGAAGATCGAGCCGAAGAATTGCAGCGCTCCAGCAAGTACAAGTCCGAATTTCTCGCCAACATGTCCCACGAACTGCGCACGCCGTTGAACAGTTCGTTGATCCTGGCCAAGTTGCTGGCGGAAAACCCTCAGGAAAACCTCAGTGCCGAACAGGTCAAGTTCGCCGAGTCGATCTATTCGGCCGGCAATGATTTGCTCAACCTGATCAACGACATTCTCGATATTTCCAAAGTTGAAGCCGGCAAGCTGGAAATACGCCCGGAAAACACCAGCGTCACGCGTCTGGTGGATGGCTTGCGCGCAATGTTCGAGCCGATGGCCACGGACAAGAAGCTGGATTTCCAGATTGAGTTGCAGGCTGGTGCGCCGATGATGATCTTCACCGACCGCCAGCGTCTGGAACAAGTGATCAAGAACCTGCTGTCCAACGCGGTAAAGTTCACCGAAAAAGGCAACGTCAGCCTGACTGTTTCCAGTCAGGCTGGCGAAGGTATCGCCTTCATCGTTCGCGATTCCGGGATCGGTATTGCGGCGGAGCAGCAGGAAAGCATTTTCGAAGCCTTCCGCCAGGCTGACGGCACCACCAATCGCCGTTATGGCGGCACGGGGTTGGGCCTGTCGATTTCCCGGGACCTGGCGAATTTGCTGGGCGGCTCGATCAGCGTCAGCAGTGAGCCGGGGCAGGGCAGTGCGTTCACCCTGGTGTTGCCGCTGCAATACGTCGAGCCGGGTGATGAGCCGGTCGAACCGATGCGGGTCACTCCGGTTGCTTATTCGTCGAGCGCCCCGGTTGCCGCGCTGGTGCCGCTGATTGCCGACGTTGACATCCCGCGTTTCGATGATGACCGCGCCAACGCGCCGTTTGCTACGCGCTGCATTCTGGTGGTGGAAGATGAGGAGAATTTTGCACACATCCTCTATGACCTGGCCCACGAACTGGGCTATCAGTGCTTGGTTGCCCATGGCGCTGACGAAGGCTATGACCTGGCCAAAGCGTTCATCCCCGACGCCATTCTGCTGGACATGCGCCTGCCGGATCATTCCGGGCTGACCGTGTTGCAGCGCCTGAAGGAGCACGCCGAAACCCGGCACATTCCGGTTCATGTGATCTCGGTCGAAGACCGGGTCGAAGCTGCGATGCACATGGGCGCCATCGGTTATGCCGTCAAACCGACCACTCGCGAAGAGCTCAAGGACGTGTTTGCCCGCCTGGAAGCCAAGCTGACCCAGAAGGTCAAACGGGTGCTGTTGGTGGAAGATGATGATTTGCAGCGTGACAGCATTGCCCGTCTGATCGGCGACGAAGACATCGAGATCACCGCCGTCGGCTTCGCCCAGGAAGCGCTGGACCTGCTGCGCACGACGATTTTCGATTGCATGATCATCGACCTGAAACTGCCGGACATGCTCGGCAACGATCTGCTCAAGCGTATGTCTACCGAAGACATCTGCTCGTTCCCGCCGGTAATCGTCTATACCGGGCGCAACCTGACCCGGGACGAAGAGGCCGACCTGCGCAAGTATTCGCGTTCGATCATCATTAAGGGGGCCCGATCGCCAGAGCGTCTGCTGGATGAAGTGACGCTCTTTTTGCACAAAGTCGAATCCCGGTTGTCCCACGAGCGGCAGAAGATGCTCAAGACCGCCCGCAGTCGCGACAAGGTCTTCGAGGGGCGCAAGGTGCTGCTGGTGGACGACGATGTGCGCAACATCTTCGCCCTGACCAGTGCGCTGGAGCAAAAGGGTGCAGTCGTAGTGATCGGTCGAAATGGTCGTGAGGCGATTGAAAGATTGAATGAAGTCGAGGACATCGACCTGGTGCTGATGGATGTGATGATGCCGGAAATGGACGGTTTCGAGGCCACGACCTTGATCCGCCAGGACCCGCGCTGGCGCAAGCTGCCGATCATCGCGGTGACGGCCAAGGCCATGAAGGACGATCAGGAGCGCTGCCTGGCGGCAGGTTCCAACGATTACCTGGCCAAGCCTATCGACCTGGATCGCCTGTTCTCGTTGATTCGCGTGTGGTTACCGAAGATGGAACGCATTTAGGAACGCCTCTAGTGGAAAGCTTTTAGTGGAAAAGAATACCGAAATCGAATTGCGGCTGCTGATCGAGGCGATCTACCTCAAGTACAGCTATGACTTTCGCGACTATTCCGGCGCGTCGATCAAACGCCGGGTTGCACATGCGCTGAGTCAGTTCGAGTGCACCACCATCTCGGCGCTGCAGGAAAAAGTCCTGCACGATCCGACCGCGTTCATGCAGTTGCTGCAATTGCTGACGATCCCGGTCAGTGAGATGTTCCGTGATCCTTCGCACTTTCTGGCAATCCGCAAGGAAGTGGTGCCGCTGCTCAAGACCTATCCCTCGATCAAGATCTGGATTGCCGGATGCAGCACCGGTGAAGAGGTCTATTCGATGGCGATCCTGCTGCGCGAAGAAGGTTTGCTCGACCGCACGATCATCTATGCCACCGACATCAACCCTCGCTCCCTGGACAAAGCCAAACAGGGAATTTTCTCCATGGAGAACGTCCGCGCCTACACTGCTAATTACCAGCAGGCCGGTGGCCAGCGCTCATTTGCCGATTACTACACGGCTGCTTACGGCTATGCGATTTTCGACAAGAGCCTGTGTGAGAACGTGACCTTTGCCGATCACAGCCTGGCGACGGACAGTGTCTTTTCAGAAACTCAATTAGTTTCATGTCGTAATGTATTGATTTATTTCAATAAAAAGCTTCAGGATCGTGCCTTTGGATTGTTCCACGAGTCGCTGTGTCATCGTGGTTTTCTGGTGTTGGGCAGCAAGGAAACTCCGGATTTTTCGGCATTCGGCAAGCAGTTCGAGCCATTGGTCAAACACGAACGGATTTACCGTAAATCATGAACAGTGCAGCCGGTTTGCCTACCGTAGAGGCTATCGTGATCGGCGCCTCAGCCGGCGGAGTAGAGGCGTTGCTGAATATCCTCAGCCCTCTGCGCGAAGGTTTTGCGCTGCCGATCGTCGTGGTGCTGCATTTGCCTGACGGACGCCGCAGTCAGCTGGTCGAAGTATTTGCCCGGCGAGTTTCGATGCCAGTGGTGGAGGCCGGTGACAAGACCTTGGTCGACCCCGGAACGCTCTATTTTGCAGCGCCCGGCTATCACCTCTCGGTGGAGCAGGACCGCAGTTTCTCGTTGAGCCTGGAGGACCGCGTGCACTATTCGCGGCCGGCCATCGATTACTTGTTCGAATCTGCCGCCGACGCCTACGGGCCCGCGCTGGCCGCCGTGTTGTTGACCGGTGCCAACCGCGATGGCGCCAGCGGCCTGGCTCAGGTCAAACACCGCGGTGGCCTGACGGTGGTGCAAGATCCGCACGAAGCCCAAGTTGCAACCATGCCCAAGGCTGCGCTGGATTTGCATCAACCCGACCACATTCTTACTGTCCGCGGCATCGGCCGTCTGCTTGTCGAGCTGGAACGAATAGCATGCTGAGTAATATTCAAGCCAAACTGCTGATCGTCGATGATCTGCCGGAGAACCTGTTGGCCCTCGAAGCGTTGATCAGGCGCGAAGATCGCACGGTCTACAAGGCGCAGTCGGCGGACGAAGCGTTGTCGCTGTTGCTGCAGCACGAATTCGCCATGGCCATTCTCGACGTGCAGATGCCGGGTATGAACGGCTTTGAACTGGCCGAGCTGATGCGCGGCACGGAAAAGACCAAAAACATTCCAATCGTGTTCGTCAGTGCCGCCGGTCGTGAGCTGAACTACGCGTTCAAAGGCTATGAAAGCGGCGCCGTGGACTTCCTGCACAAGCCGCTGGATATCCACGCGGTCAAGAGCAAGGTCAATGTCTTCGTCGACTTGTATCGCCAGAGCAAAGCGATGAAGCAACAGGTCGAAGCCCTGGAGCAGAGCCGCCGCGAACAGGAAGCGCTGCTCAAGAAATTGCAGAACACCCAAAACGAACTGGAACAAGCGGTGCGCATGCGCGATGACTTCATGTCGATCGTCGCCCACGAAGTGCGCACACCGCTCAATGGCCTGATCCTCGAAACCCAGTTGCGCAAGATGCACCTGGCCCGGGACAACGCCGCAGCGTTTACCCTGGACAAGATGCACGCCATGGTTGATCGCGATGAGCGGCAGATCAAAAGTCTGATCCGGCTGATTGAAGACATGCTGGACGTGTCACGTATTCGCACCGGCAAGCTGTCGATCCGACCGAGTCGCTTCGACCTGAAGAAGCTGGTGGGCGATCTGCTGCAAAACTTTGCGCCGCAATTCGATGCCGCCGAGTCAGCGGTGACGTTTACAGCTGATGAGTCGGTGGAAGGTCGGTGGGATGAGTTCCGTATCGAGCAGGTGATCTCCAACTTGCTGACCAACGCCTTGCGTTATGGTGGCAAAGGCCCGATTGGCGTGCGGGTGTACAGTCACGAAGGTCAGGCCCGGGTCGAGGTCCAGGATCGAGGTATCGGCATCAGTGAAGAGAACCAGAAGCGTATTTTTCAACAGTTCGAACGGGTTTCAGCCAAGACCGTTGTAGCAGGGCTTGGGCTTGGGCTATTTATTTCCGAGCAAATCGTTGCCGCCCATGGCGGATCCATCGTCGTCGAGAGCAAAATCAACGAAGGCGCCTTATTTCGCGTTTGTCTGCCGCTGTAGGAAAACAGCCAGATAGACGCAACCTCTGAACGACCCCACGGTCGTATCAGCAGCTATTGACCGAACAAAGGCTTCCCATGAGTGAAGATGCGCAAGATGTAGTACTCATTGTCGAGGATGACCCCTCGATTTTGATGGTGTTGTCTGCCTACCTGTCGGGTGAGGGTTACCGCGTACTGCAGGCTGAAAACGGCGAGCAAGCGTTCGAAATCCTCTCGAGCAAACCGCACCTGGACATGATGATTACCGATTTCCGACTGCCTGGCGGGATTTCCGGCGTGCAGATCGCCGAGCCAGCGGTGAAGTTGCGTCCGGAGCTCAAAGTGATTTTTATCAGCGGTTATCCGCAGGAAATCCGTGAGACCGACAGCCCGATCACCCGCAAGGCGCCAATTCTGGGCAAGCCTTTCGATCTGGATGTGCTGCAGGAACTCATGCAGGAAATGCTCTCTTAAGCGCTTTTGATCTTCGTAGGAGCTGCCGAAGGCTGCGATCTTTTGATCTTGCTGTTCAAAAACAAGATCAAAAGATCGCAGCCTTCGACAGCTCCTACGCGAATGTTGTGCTTTAGATCCGGATCATTTCCCGTACCTTCGCCGTTAATAAATCGAAGGTGAACGGCTTGGTAATCATCTGCATGCCCGGGTCGAGGAAGCCACTGCGCACGGCGGCATGCTCGGCGTACCCGGTAATGAACAGCACCTTGAGACCCGGCCGGTACTGACGGCCGATTTCTGCCAATTGTCGGCCGTTCATTCCCGGCAGGCCGACGTCGCTGATCAATAGATCGATTCGCTGGGCGGAGTCCAGAATCGGCACCGCACTGTTGGCATCCCCGGCCTCGACAAACGCATAACCCAACTCGCTCAGCACCGCGCTGACCAATACCCGAACCGCCGGATCGTCTTCGACAATCAGCACGGTCTCACCGTCCTGAGCGAAAGGCGCTTGCTCGATGTCGACGAGGGGATCCTGCGTCAGGTTGCCTAGGTAGCGGGGCAGGTAAAGGTTAACGGTGGTGCCGTTGTCGACTTCGCTCTGGATAGTGACGTGGCCACGGGACTGTTTGCTGAAGCCATAAATCATCGACAATCCGAGGCCGGTGCCCTGGCCGATGGGTTTGGTCGTGAAAAACGGGTCAAACGCGCGATTGATGGTGCTTTGCGGCATGCCACAGCCTGTGTCGGTAACGCTCAGCACCACGTAATCCCCGGGCTGAAGGTTGCCGTGGGATTCAGTGAAGCCCGTATCCAGATGTTGATTGAAGGTCTTCACCACCAATCGGCCGCCGCCGGGCATCGCATCGCGGGCATTGAGTACCAGGTTGAGCAGGGCGCTTTCCAGTTGGTTGGGATCGGCTTCGGCCACCCACAGCTGTTCGCTCAGTTGCATGTCCAGGTGAATGCTTTCATTGATGCTGCGTTGCAGCAGCTCGCCCATTGACGTCACCAGGGTGTTCATCACCACCGGTTTTGAATCCAGGGATTGGCGCCTGGAAAACGCCAGCAAACGGTGGGTCAGGCCGGCCGCACGGTTGGCCGAGGTGACGCCCAGATCGATCAGGCTGTCCAGGTCTTCGGTACGTCCACGGGCCAAGCGTCGGCGCAGCAACTCCAGGCTGCCGATGATGCCAGTCAGCATATTGTTGAAGTCATGGGCAATGCCGCCGGTCAACTGGCCGACGGCTTCCATTTTCTGCGACTGACGCAGGGCTTCTTCGTTGTGCCGTAACTGTGCGGTGCGTTCCTCGACTTGTTGCTCGAGGGTTTCAAGGGTGGTTTGCAGCCGCAGTTCGCTTTGGCTCAAATCGATCAGCCGGTCCCTGGCTTCGTACTGTCGTCGTCGCCCGCGCAGCGCAGTGGTGACCAGGCTGATCAGGGTCACTGGGTGGAAAGGGCGTTCGAGAAAGGTCACGTTACCCAACTGCGGTCCAAGTCGCGAAGCGGGGTTCTGCTTGGGCCCGCCGTGGTGGGTTAACAACACGATCGGCAAATCCGACCATGCCGGTTGTTGCTCGATCAACCGCAGCAGGGGGGCCAGATCAGCGCCCAGTAACGCTTCGCAAGAGATCAGCAGCAGGCCAGCGCCGTATTCCAGCTCGCTGCACAACTGCGCCAGGTCACGGCTGATGACACCGGCATAGCCGGCTTCATTGAGCATCATCAGCGCAATCTGGCTGTCGCGACCCAGCGGCGCGAGAATGATCGCGCGCTCGGATGTCGCCGCCAGGGCCGTCACTGGTTATCTTCCTCAAGCAGTGGCTTGCTTGCGCCCAAATAGGTCGGTACACCACGCAACACACCTTGGAACGCGTCCAACGGTTCGCCGATGGTCATGCCGTTGCCGCTGATGCGGTACTCGCGAATGGTCGATTCGTGGCTGCCGGTACGCTTCTTGATGATCGAGATCGCCCGGCGCACCTTGCCCAGGGCTTCGAAGTAGCGCAACAGAATGACCGTGTCGGCCAAATAGGTGATATCGACCGGCGCCTGCATGTCTCCAACCAAGCCGTGTTGGGCGACAGTCATGAACGTCGCGGCGCCTCGGCGATTGAGGTACAGCAGCAATTCGTGCATGTGCAGCACCAGGGCGTTTTCTTCTGGCATCGCGGCTTGATAGCCGTTAATGCTGTCGATCACCACGGTTTTGATCTCGCGCTCATCGACGCAACGACGCACCCGATAGGAAAACTCTCCGGGAGACAATTCGGCGGCGTCCACTTGCTCGATCAGCAGATTGCCAGTGGCTTGCAAGGCCTTGAGGTCGATGCCCATGTTTTTCATGCGCTCCAACAGCAGACCCAGCTCTTCGTCGAAGATAAACAGCGCGGCTTTTTCGCCGCGGGCGACAGCCGCTGCGGCGAAGATCATCGAGATCAGCGATTTGCCGGTGCCGGCAGGGCCGAGGATCAGCGTGCTGGAGCCTGTTTCGATGCCGCCGCCAAGCAGTGTGTCCATCTCCTTGATGCCGCTGGTCAATTGCTGGCGAATATAGCCACCACGGTGTTCGGCTGCCACAAGGCGTGGAAACACATGGACGCCGTCGCCCATGATGGTGAAGTCGTGAAAACCGCCACGGTACTTCTGACCACGGTATTTCACCACGCGAATACGACGGCGTTCGGCGCCGTAGTTGGGCGTCAGTTCTTCCAGGCGAATCACCCCGTGCGCCACGCTGTGCACGGTTTTATCGAGAGACTCGGTGGTCAGGTCATCGAGCAGCAACACGGTGGCGTCATAGCGCACGAAGTAGTGCTTGATGGCCAGGATCTGCCGGCGATAGCGCAGTGAGCTCTGGGCCAGCAGGCGAATTTCGGAGAGGCTGTCGAGGACCACACGGGTCGGCTTGATCCGCTCAACCACTTCGAAAATTTGTTTGGTGGCTTCGCCCAACTCCAGGTCTGAGGAATACAGCAAGCTCTGCTGGTGCTCGGCATTGAGCAGGCTTTCCGGTGGTGTCAGCTCAAAGATATGGATGTTCTCATCCAGTTCCCAGGCATGGGATCGCGCGCCTTGGCGCAGTTCACGTTCGGTTTCTGACAGGGTGATGTACAACGAGCGCTCGCCGGCACGGGCACCGGCAAGGAGAAAATGCAGCGCGACGGTGGTTTTGCCCGTTCCGGGTTCACCCTCAAGCAAAAACACGTGGCCGCGGGACAATCCACCGGCGAGGATGTCATCCAGGCCTTCTATACCGGTGGCGGCTTTTGCACTGAACAACTCGTTAGATGTAGACAAAAAATGCCCTCTCATGACCAGGGGAAGCGAGGCAGCAGGCCTGAAGTGCCTGAATTGACTGCCTGATTCTCTTGACCCTTGGCCGAGACGACGGTTCAACCTTTTGTATTCGACTGTTGTTTTTGCGTAAAAAATCAAAAGATCGCAGCCTTCGGCAGCTCCTACGGAGGCAGGATTCGACCGCTATACCTGATAAGACGCGATGGATGTAGGAGCCTGCGATTTTTTGACTTTATCGAGGCTTCGTAAAATCAAAGGCCCTGTTGCAATGCCGGGTCATCCGGATTCATTTGCTCAAGCTGAGCAAGAAGGATCTGCACGTTCTGCAACTGCCCGCTTTCCTTCCAGTAATTGATCAACAACACCCGGGCCTTGCGGTCCGCAGGATGGCGCTGGACGATTTCCTGTAACTGTTTCTGCGCCGCTTCCTGTTCTTCCTCACCGTGCAGTGTGGTGGCCAGGTCGTAGCGGTAATCCTTGTTGTCCGGCTCCAGTTCAACCGCTTTGGAAAGGCCGAGCAGGGCGAATTCACTTTGCCCGTGGTGCAGCAACCAGAGCCCGAGGGCATGTTGCAGGTAAGCGGAATCCGGCTGGGTCTGCAGTTGTTTGGCCAACAACTGCCGGGCGCCATCGCTCTGGCCTTGTTTGTCCAGCACTTCGATTTGCATGACCAGTGCCGGCAGGTTTCCGGGCTCAAGTTGCAAGGTGCGCTCCAGCGCCTGTTGCGCCTCTTTCAATTCGGCGTTGTGCAGGTGCAGGCGTGCCAGTTGGTAATGTGTGTCGGCGCTTTCAGGTTCGCTCTTGAGGGTCAGTTCCCAAACATCGATGGCCTGCTGCAGCGGCCCGAAATACAGTCCCAGGTCATCCGGCGACAGACCCAGCAGCGCATTGACGGCGGCCAAGCGTACGCTTTGATCGCTGTCATCGAGCATTGGCCCCAGCAACAGGCTGCGTTGCCCGGTGGGGACCAGGCCGACAATGCTTTTGATCGCCGCGACGCGGACATCCACCGAGATGTTATGCATGTCGGCATCGGCCAGTTTCAAGGCTTGGGGGCTTGGGTAATTCGGCAATTCTGCAAGCAGCCCGAGGCGCTGTTTGACTGACAAATCAGGGCGACCCAATTGCTGATAAAGAACCCGCGCCGCCCCCGGTTGCCCGGCGCGTGTCTTGGTCAGTGCGTCGCTGTAGCCATGCTTGATCGCCTCCGGCACCACGGGCGTGGTACTGCGCATGAAAAACCAGGCGAGAGCTATGGCAAGCAGGATGCAGAGACTGATAAGCAGGTAGCGGCGGGACTGAGGCATGCAGGAATCCGGGGGCTGGCGAGCTTTTGCAAAGTCGTCAGCTTCGGTCAGGCAAGGCTTTGAGTCAAACCCTGGCTCAGTTCAAAACGTACTCGATGGGTTCGAGGGCCGGCGGCAAATCGGTTTGCCCCAACGCCGCCAGCACTTCGCGCTCCAGGGTGCGCAAAATCGCATTGCACGGCAAATCGTTCTCGTCGAAGCCGAACGGGTCTTCCAGATCGTCGCCGATTTCGTCGAGACCAAAAAAGGTGTAACTGACAATGGCGGTGAACACCGGCGTCAGCCAGCCCAGCGGTTCGGCCATGGCAAACGGCAACAGGATGCAAAACAGGTAAATGGTGCGGTGCAGCAATAGCGTGTAAGGGAAGGGCAGTGGTGTGCTTTTGATTCGCTCACAACTGGCCTGGACCTGGCTCAGGCTGACCAGCCGAGTCTCCAGTTGGGTGTAGCGCCACTCGCTGATTCGCCCGAGCTCGGCGAGTTCCGAACAGCGGGCGCCGATGCGTTGCAACAGCGCGTCGGGAATGTTCGGGTGCTGCTGGTCAATAGGGTCGTGGACCCACGGCGCGATGGCGTGGGGTTCACTTTCAAGACGCAGGTGAGCGATCAGGCCATGGGCGAAGCCACAGAGTTCGCGCAATAGCAGCTCGCGTTCGTCCGCGTCCATCAACCCTTGGGTCTGGCGTATCAGCGAACGCACCTCAATGATCATTTGCCCCAGTTGCTTGCGACCTTCCCACCAACGGTCATAGCAGGCGTTGTTGCGAAAGCTCATGAAGATCGACAGCGACAACCCCAACAGCGTAAACGGCGTGGCGTTGACCTTGGAGAAGGATTCCGGATGCCAGGTCTCGATCAGCACAATCACCGACGCAAGTAGCGTCACCAAAAGGCTGCGCAAGGCAATGCGCTTGGCAATCGAGCCTTTGAGGGAAAACAGGATGCCGATCAGGTTCGGCTTGGGACGCACGATCATGGGTAAGGCTTTATTAAGAGACGCTTTCGCAGCGCTTAAAGCCTAGGGGGCGGGCGCGTTTCTGTCCAATCGCTATGGCTGACGGGGCCATCGAGCGTATCTATCGGAAACGTCTGACTCATCATTGAAATTGCCTACAACACGCGTCGACTCTGAAACCTGTCGAGCCGCTGAAGCAGTGACTACGCTTGCTTTAGATGACTCGATGAGCACGCCCATGCAACCGTTGCTTCAATATTTCAAGATGCTGCTCAACCCAGGCTTTGGGGCGCTGCTGTTTGCCCTGAGAACCATCGTTGCCGGATTGTTGACCTTGTATCTGGCGTTCCTGTTTGACCTCGATCAGCCCAAGTGGTCGATCATGGCGGTGGTCATCGTCAGCCAGCCACTGGGCGGCATGGCCCTGGCCCGCAGTTTTGGCCAGGTCATCGGCACTACCGCAGGGGCCGTGGTCGCGGTGCTGATCATGGCGATTTTCCCCCAGGCGCCGCTGGCCTTCATCATCACCCTGGCGTTGTGGCTGGCGCTGTGTACCGCTGGCGGCACTCTGCTGCGTTACACCAGTTCCCAGGCTTTTGTGCTCAGCGGTTACACGGCGGTGGTCGTCGCGTTGTTGGCGGTGCCGGATCAGGACGGCACGTTCCTGCTAGCCGTCACGCGGGTGACCGAGACGCTGCTGGCGGTCGCCTGCGTGTGCGTGGTCAGCCTGCTGACTGCGCGACCGGAGACAGTGGCTCGCAATTATTTCGCCAAGGTCGATCAGGTGATCAAGCTGCTCGCAACTCACGCCGCCGCCGTCATTCGTACCGAAGAAAGCGAGGCCGACTTCCATCGTCGGCAGATGCAGCTACTAGGCGAGATCAGTGCGCTGGAAGGGCTGCGCCGACATTTGTACTTCGACGCGCCGCGGCTGCGCAGTGCCAATGGCCTGGTGCAGTTGCTGGGCAATCAACTGGTGCTACTGACCTCTCGGCTGACCGCTTTGCGTCACCAACGAGAGTTGTTGAGCGAGCGCTGGCAAGGCGCGTTGCCGCTAGACATACAGGCTTTACGCGCCGAAGAATTGGCCTTTCTCGATGAACTGGCCCGACAGGGGCGATCGTTATCGACTCAAGCACGCCAGCATTTCGTGGCGCTGCAACAACGCTTTGATAACCAGGCTTATAAAGCCGAACAAATGACCGAGACCATGACTGCCACCTTGCGCTCGCTGGCCTGGGCGTTGCGTTGGGAGCAAGCGCGGCTGCTGCAACAACTGGAGCAGATTCTGGAGCTGAGCGATGCGATACAGGACGGGCGCGAAGCGAGCTGCGTCTTTCGCGGGCAGGAAAACCCGTTGCATCTGGACTTCACATTGGCGGCAATGAACGCCATTCGCGCATTTACTGCCTTATTGGTGGCCGGCCTGATCTGGATCGAAACCGGGTGGGACGGCGCACGCGGCGGGATGGTGCTGGTGGGCATTCTCTGTTCGCTGATGGCGACGTTTCCACGACCACTGCTGGCGGCCCAGAGTTATGCGCGGGGCCTGGGCCTGGCGCTGCTGGCTTCGGCGCTCTATCTATTTATGCTGTTGCCAATGATCAGTAACTTCGAACTGCTGGCCTTGTTGCTGGTGCCGTTGCTGTATGCCGTTGCGGTCGGGCTGACCACTCCGGCGACCACCGGGACGGCCATTGGTCTTGGGCTGTCCACTTTTCTGCTGTTGGGGCCGCAAAACATCGGGGTCGGTCAGAACAGTGCGATCCAGTGGTTCGAGTTTTCCGGCGCTTACATCTGCGCCACCGCGCTGGCATTAAGTGTCTACGCCTTGATCTTCCCGTTCAGACCGGTTTTTCGGATGCGCCGGTTGTTCAATGAGAACTGCGAGCAGGTCTATGCCTTGCTTAAGGTGGCTGCCACCGATGAACAGCAATTCGCCTTTGAAAGTCGCATGGTCGATCGCCTGACCATGATGCTCGGGCTGCTACCGGCGATTAATGATCGGCGTACCGGCGACTTGTTCGAAGTCAGCCTCGGCTGCATGGCGCTGGGCGTGGCGTTGAACCAGCTCAGGCAACAAGGACAGAGCAACACCTTACTGACGACCGAGCAACAAAACCGTTTATTGGCGGCAGTCCGTGAGACCGGAAGATTGATCGCCAGGCGTCCCGGGGTTGACCTTGAACGGCTACTCGCCAACTTGCGTGTCCTGGGCGACGAAATGGATGACCTGCATATAGTCGTCCATGAGCACCTGTGGTCAGTGTTTCGCATGCGTGTTGCGTTGTTGATCGTGGTGTCGTTTGTGCAGCGATACCGGGATTACTTTCAATCTGCAGGCGCAGAAGGAGTGCCGGCCCTTGCCCATTGATTTGGAAATTGGCGGCGTCTATCTGCCGCCAATCGCCCAGGCCTTGCTGTTGGCCTTACCGATTTTTCTGCTGCTGGACTGGATCCTCAGGCGCATGGGCGTGCTGCGTTTTGTCTGGCATGAAGCACTGTTCGAAGGGGCGTTGTATGCCTGCGTTTGCGCCACGCTGATTTTGGTCATGGGAGCCTGATGCCTTGAAGAAGATCCTTGCCCGACTCGCGACCGTCGCGGTGGTGTTGCTGGCCTTCATCCTTGGTTGGTTTGCCTGGGAGCATTACACCCGTGCGCCCTGGACCCGGGATGCCCGGGTGCGTGCCGATGTGGTGACCCTGTCCGCTGATGTCACGGGGCGAATTGTCAGTTTGGGCGTGCAGGACAACCAGCATGTGCAGAAAGGGCAACTGCTGCTGGAAATCGATCCGGCGCGTTATAGCCTGGCGGTGGAGCGGGCCAAGCGGTCGGTGGAAGTGGCGAAAGCGGCCCTCGGCCAGTCTCAGGCATCAATTGTCTCCAGTGAAGCGCTGCTCAAACAGCGTCAGAGCGAGGAGCAGCGGCGCCGAACGCTGAAACAGCGTTTCGCGATCTCAGGCGAAGAATGGGAAAAATCCAGCACTGAAGTGGCGGTGGCCCAGGCTGAGTTGCTGCGCAACCAGGCCAACCTTGGGCTGGCCCAAGCCAATGTGCAATTGGCAATCGCGGCGCTGAGTCAGGCCGAACTGGATTTGCAGCGCACCCGGGTCGAAGCACCCGTTAGCGGCTATGTCACCAACCTGCTGACCCGTCAGGGCGACTATGCCTCGGCTGGTAGCGCGTTGCTGGCGCTGGTGGACAGCGACTCGTTTTATGTCAGCGGGTACTTCGAAGAAACCAAACTGCCGCGTATCGAGGAGGGTGACCGGGTCAGGATCGAGTTGATGAGCGGTGAAACATTTGGTGGCACGGTGCAAAGCATTGCCTTTGCGATTGCCGATCGCGAGAACGCTCCCGGCAGTCGCCTGCTAGCCAGCATTAACCCCAGCTACACCTGGGTCAAACTGGCGCAACGGGTGCCGGTCCGAATCCGGATCGACGCCGACTACGCCGCTAAAAACAGCTTGCGCGCCGGAACAACCGCCACAGTCACCGTCATGGAAACCCACAAGTCTGAAGATCACCGCTAACTCCCTGTGGGCGCGGGCTTGTGTGGCGAGGGGGCTTGCCCCCGTTCGGCTGCGAAGCAGTCGTAAAACCCTTTCACTCGGTATGCCTGACACATCAGCGTTACGGGTTTTGGGGCCGCTCCGCGACCCAACGGGGGCAAGCCCCCTCGCCACACAAGCCTGCCCCCCACAAGGAATAGGCGTTGCATTTGAAGCAGGCAAAAAAAAGCCCCGCGACCGAATGAGACGCGGGGCGAAGAAATTGGTTGGTTACTGCCAACCAAAGGAGCTCTTTAAAAACTTACTTGCTGGCGACCGTCTCCGGTGCCCAGCCACCGCCAAGGGCTTTGTAGATCGCGACGATGCCGCGATACAGATCTACTTCGGCCTGGGCCTGGGTATCTTCGGCCGCCAGACGCTCACGCTGAGCATCGAGCAGGACGAGGAAGTCCACGGTGCCTTCGCGGTAGCGAATCTCTGCCAGGTCAGCAGCGGCGCGGCTGGATTCGCTCTGACGAATCAGCGAAATCAGGCGTTGCTGACGTTTACCGTAATCACTGAATGCGTTTTCCGACTCTTCCAAGGCCAGCAGCACTTGTTGCTCGTAGGTCGCCAAAGCGCCTTCAGCATCGGCGTTGGCACCGCGCAAACGGGCCCGAACGCTGCCCAGGTCAAACGCCGCCCAGGTGATGCTTGGGCCCAATGCCCAGGCGTTGGCCGCCGAGGAACCGATCTGTGAACCACGCCCGGCGGTAAAGCCGAGGAAGCCGCTGAGGCTGACCCGTGGAAACAAATCGGCCTTGGCCACGCCGATACGGGCGGTGGCGGAAGCCAGTTTGCGTTCGGCACTGAGGATGTCCGGGCGACGTTGCAGCAGTTCACCCGGATCACCAATCGGCAGGGCCTTGGCGATGGCAGGCAAATCCTTGGGGCTCAGGTCGACGGTCAGCTTGTCCGGACGTTCACCCAACAGGGTGGCGATGCGGTTTTTCTGCCGAACCTGTTCGGCCTGCAGTTGCGGTACGCTGGCTTCGACGGAAGCCAGGCGCGCATCGGCGCGGACCACATCGAGCTGATCGCCAACGCCGGCATCACGCAGGCTGACGGTGATCTTGCTCGATTCCTGCTGGTTCTTCAGGTTGGCCAGGGCGATCTTTTCGCGCAATTGCGCACCGCGCAGTTGACCGTAGGCGTCCACCAGTTCGGCAATCATGGTGACTTGCAGTTGGTACAGATCGGCTTCCGCCGCTTGCTGCTCGGCGTTGGCCGATTCCAGGTTGCGCTGGATACGGCCGAACAGGTCGATCTCCCACGCCATGTCCAGGCCCAGGTCATAGCGTTCGCTATTGACCCGCTGGTTGGTCTGGCCAGGGATTTGTCCCTTTGCCAAGTCACTGCTGGCGCGGCTGGTGACGGTTGGCATGGCGTCATTGCTGACGTCATCTCGAATCGCCCGGGCGGCTTTCCAGCGAGCGAAAGCGACCCGCAAATCACGGTTGCCGTCCAGCGATTGCGTCACCAACTGGTTGAGGGTCGGGTCTTCAAACTGTTGCCACCAGATGCCTTCGAAACGCGAGCGGTCGAAGTTCTTCTGACCGCTGGCGCCATCGGTGGCGGTCGTGATGTTGGCCGCCTCCGTGGCAGGGGTTTTATAGTCCGGGCCGACGGCACAGGCGCTCAGGGCCAGTACCAGCAAGCTCGGCAGGAAGGCTTTCAGGCTCATTGTTGCGACTCCAGTTTCAGGGCCTTGGCCGCTTTGCGCGCTTCACCGCGCTCCACAAAGTTACGAATCAACACGTAGAACACTGGCGTCAGCAACAGACCGAAGAAGGTCACCCCAAGCATCCCGGAGAACACCGCCACACCCATGGCATGACGCATCTCGGCACCGGCACCGCTGGAGAAAACCAGTGGCACAACACCCATGATGAACGCGAAGGAGGTCATCAGGATCGGCCGCAGACGCAGACGGCAAGCTTCGAGCACCGCCGCCAGAGGGCCGAGGCCTTCCTGTTGTTTATCCTTGGCAAACTCGACGATCAGAATCGCGTTCTTACAGGCAAGCCCCACCAGTACGATCAAGCCGATCTGGGTGAAGATGTTGTTGTCGCCGCCCGAAGCAATGACACCCGTGATGGCAGACAGCAGGGTCATCGGTACGATCAGGATCACCGCCAGTGGCAAGCTCCAGCTTTCGTATTGAGCCGCGAGCACCAGGAACGCCAGCAGTACGCAGAGCGGGAACACGAACAGCGCGGTGTTGCCGGACAGAATCTGCTGGTAGGTCAGGTCGGTCCATTCGTAGGTCATGCCGTTCGGAAGTTCATCCTTGAGCAGTTTCTCGATGGCCGCTTGAGCCTGGCCGGAGCTGTAGCCTGGGGCTGCCGCACCGTTGATTTCAGCGGTGATGAAGCCGTTGTAGTGCATCACGCGGTCCGGGCCCGAGGTGTCGCTGACCTTGATGAAAGTCGCCAGCGGGATCATTTCGCCTTTGTTGTTGCGTACTTTCAGCTGACCGATCTGGTCTGGCTCGAGGCGGAACTGTTGCTCAGCCTGAACGTTGACCTGGTAGGTACGACCGAAGCGGTTGAAGTCGTTGGCATACAGCGAACCCAGGTAGATCTGCAGGGTGTCGAAGATGTCGCTGACGGCCACACCGTGGGTCTTGGCTTTTTCACGGTCGATAGCGGCATCGACCTGCGGCACGTTCACGGTGTAGCTGGTGAACAGGGCGGCCAGTTCCGGCACGTTGTGGCTTTTGGTAATGATGTTCATGGTTTCTTTGTACAGCTCGTCGTAGCCCAGGTTGCCCCGGTCTTCGATCTGCAGACGGAAACCACCGATGGTGCCCAGGCCTTGTACCGGCGGGGGCGGGAAGATCGCCATGTAGGCTTCTTCGATCCCGGCGAACTTGCCGTTCAATGCACCGGCAATCGCACCGGCGGACATGCTCGGGTCTTTACGCTCGTCGAACGGTTTGAGGGTCACGAACACGATGCCGGCGTTCGGGCTGTTGGTGAAGCCGTTGATCGACAGGCCCGGGAAGGCCACCGCACTTTCCACGCCAGGCTGTTTCAGTGCCAGGTCGGACATGCGTTTGATTACGTCTTCGGTACGGTCCAGGCTCGAGGCATCCGGCAGCTGCGCGAAGGCCACCAGGTACTGCTTGTCCTGACCAGGTACGAAACCGGTCGGGGTGTTGGCGAAACCAAAGAACGTCAGCACCATCAAGCCAGCGTACAAGAGCAGGGCGATCCCGCTGCTGCGGATAACCCGGCCTACAGTGCCGACGTAACCATGGCTAGCCTTCACAAAGAAGCGGTTGAACGGGCGGAACAACCAGCCACCGAAGATCTTGTCGAGCACCTTGGAGAAGCGGTCTTTCGGTGCGTCGTGGCCCTTGAGCAATACCGCAGCCAGTGCTGGCGACAGGGTCAGCGAGTTGAAGGCCGAGATCACGGTCGAAATCGCGATGGTCAGGGCGAACTGTTTATAGAACTGCCCAGTCAACCCGGAGATAAATGCCGCCGGGATAAACACCGCACACAGCACCAGCGCTGTCGCGATGATCGGGCCGGTCACTTCACGCATGGCGCGCTTTGTGGCTTCGACCGGGGTCAGTCCCAGTTCTATGTTTCGCTCGACGTTCTCCACCACCACGATGGCGTCGTCCACCACGATACCGATGGCCAACACCAATCCGAACAATGACAGGGCGTTCAGCGAGAAGCCGAACAAGTGCATCACCGCAAACGTACCGATCAGCGAAACCGGCACCGCCACCAACGGAATGATCGAGGCGCGCCAGGTTTGCAGGAACAGGATCACTACCAACACAACGAGGATCAGTGCTTCGAAGAGGGTGTGAACCACCGCCTCGATGGAACCGCGCACGAAGATCGTCGGGTCATAGACGATGCTGAAGTCCATGCCTTCCGGGAAGCTCTTCTTCAGTTCGGCCATCTTGTCGCGAACTTCGTTGGAGATCTGGATTGCGTTGGAGCCTGGACGCTGAAAGATCGGGATCGCCACTGCCGGCTGATTGTTCAGCAGGGAGCGCAGGGCGTATTGGCTGGAACCGAGTTCAACGCGGGCGATGTCTTTGAGGCGAGTGATTTCACCGTTATCGCCTGCGCGAATGATGATGTTCTCGAACTCTTCCTCGGAGACCAGACGCCCCTGAGTGTTAACCGACAACTGGAAGCTGGTGGCATTTGGCGCAGGAGGCGCGCCGAGAGCACCGGCAGCGACCTGACGGTTCTGCTCACGAATGGCGTTGACCACATCGGTCGCGGTCAGGTTACGCGAAGCGGTTTTGTTTGGATCGAGCCATACCCGCAGGGAGTAATCGCCCATGCCGAACAGCTGCACATCACCAACACCACCCAGACGCGCTAGCTCATCCTTGATGTTGAGCAAGGCGTAGTTGGACAGGTAGAGCATGTCGTAGCGTTTGTCCGGCGAGGTCAAGTGGACCACCATGGTCAGGTCCGGGGAGGCCTTGTCCACGGTGATACCAATGCGCGTCACTTCTTCGGGAAGTTTCGGCTCGGTCCGGGTTACGCGGTTCTGCACCTGTACCTGTGCGTTGTCCAGGTCAGTGCCCAGTGCGAAGGTGATGGTCAGGGTGATCTTGCCGTCAGCGGTGGACTGCGAGGACATGTACAGCATGTTCTCGACGCCCGTGATGGCTTGCTCCAGAGGAGCGGCCACGGTTTCGCCGATGACTTTAGGGTTGGCACCCGGGAAGTTGGCGCGGACCACAACGGTCGGCGGAACCACTTCCGGGTATTCGCTGATCGGCAACTGGAACAGCGAAATAGCACCGGCGATCAGGATCAGCAGCGAAAGCACCGCTGCAAAGATCGGCCGTGAAATGAAGAATTGGGAAAAATTCATCGGAGTTGTCGTCCCTTAACCGCGTGGAGTCGCAGCAGCCAGTTTCACAACCGTACCCGGCGCGACCTTGGCAGGTGCTACTTGGGGCAGGTTGCTGGCTTCCAGCGCTTGTCGTTGTTGAGCCAGAGCGGCGAGGGTTTCCTTGGTGGCCATCGGGATCACTTCAGGGGTGACTGGCGAACCAGGGCGAACCCGTTGCAGACCCTTGACGATGACGGTGTCATCTTTGTTCAGGCCGCTGCGCACGATGCGCAAGCCTTCGATTTTCGGACCCAGCTCGACCGCGCGGTACGCCGTTTTGTTGTCGGCATCCATTACCAGCACGAACTTTTTACCCAAGTCGGTACCGACTGCTTCGTCATTGATCAGCACGGCAGAGTAGGTGCCGCTGCCGACCAGTTTCAGACGTGCATAAAGGCCTGGGGTGTAAGTGCCATCGGTGTTGTCGAACACAGCGCGACCGCGAATGGTGCCGGTCTTCGGGTTGACCTGGTTGTCGACGAAGTTCATCACGCCCTGGTGCGGGTTGCCGTCTTCGTTGGACAGGCCGAGATAAACCGGGGTCGTTGCGCCGCGTTTACCCTGGCGAGCGAGCTGGGTGTATTTCAAGAACACACGCTCGTCGGCGTCGAAGTAGGCGTAAACCTTGTCGGTGGACACTACGCTGGTGAGCGCTGTGGTATCGGCGGTCACCAGGTTGCCGGCAGTGATTTCCGCACGGCTGACGCGACCGCTGATCGGCGACGTCACGCGGGTGAAGCTCAGGTTGAGTTTGGCCAGATCCAGTTGTGCCTGGAGGGCACCGACGGCCGCGCGGGCTTCCTGGGAAGCGCTGGTGCGCGAGTCGGCCAGTTCGGCGGAGATCGCGTTGCTGGTCCGCAGGCGTTCACCGCGTTGGGCTTCGTTTTCGCTACGGGTGGCGTTGGCACGGGACTGGGCGACCAGTGCTTCTAGGCGGCGGACCTCTGCCTGGAACGGACGCGGGTCAATCTGGAACAGCAAGTCGCCTTTCTTGACCAATGCGCCTTCAGTGAAGGTTACTTCATCGATCTGACCGGAGACCCGTGGACGAATTTCTACAGTTTCTGGCGCTTCGAGGCGCCCAGTGAATTCGTCCCACTCGTTGACGGGTTGCTCCAGCACTTTGGCCACGCTGACTTTCGCCGCTGGCATGCTGGCGGCAGTCTGAGGAGCCTTGCCGCAAGCGCTCATCACCACCACGGCCAATAAGGCCAACGGGAAGCGCAAATGTTTGAATGACTGTTCCATGGATGCATCCGCCAATGTATTGAGAATGGACGGATGATGCTCGGAGGGGCTGTATCGCACGAATCGAATGAGGCAAAGGTAACTATCATTCGGAATGATATAAGACCGAGGCAAGCCCTCTAGCATGCACCTTTCGTTAGGGCGCTATCAATCTTGCGGATGACAATTCTATGTTGCGAGGAATGCAAAGGTCGGACTGAATGGAAGTCTTGTCAATGGTTCAAACAAAGAGACGGCCATCATGGCCGTCTCGATTAGCGTCTTGCGAAACTAAGTTCAGTTGATCCCTTT
This sequence comes from Pseudomonas sp. ASL4, assembly GCF_056680395.1. Lineage (NCBI taxonomy): Bacteria > Pseudomonadati > Pseudomonadota > Gammaproteobacteria > Pseudomonadales > Pseudomonadaceae > Pseudomonas > Pseudomonas sp. ASL4. Next base: position 4,156,874 of record NZ_CM155280.1, read on the forward strand.
AGGGTTCGGACCGAAACGGTTGTCGCCAGGCTGGCTGTCTTGAGCCAGGAAGACAATGTTCACGATAGGCAGCAAGATCCACCAGCCGCTGCGGTTAGTGTCGTGCATCCGGCGAATGGCCGCAGCGATACTAGGCAGGAACACCGCCAGGCTGTAGAAATTTGAAATGATCCCTTTGGCACCCAGTACGGCGTCAATAACGCCGAGGACTATGGCGACCCCGAGGTTGATCAGAATAAACATCCAGTATTCGCGGCGGCTGGCGCGGCCGGTGAATACAGCATATTTCTTGAGCACCTCAAGGTACGGGTTGCCGGTTTCTGGTACAGCGTTTGACGTTGTACGTGTTGGCTGGAACACCTGTGGTGCGCCGCATTGCGGGCAGGCGACAGCCAGGCTGCTGATTTCCTTGGCACAACCACGACAAAAAACCATGCTCATATTTTTTCCCTAAAATTAGTCTAACGACAGTCCAACGAAAACAAGCGTCGCAATAGCTGACATAACAACTCCAGCGATCGCTAGGCTATTTCCTGGTTTTTTTTGATTGATGCTGATGATGCCGCAAATGAGACCGGCGACAGAAAAGAGGCCCAGGCCGAAGAGGGTATCTCTGTCCCATTCGGAGTCATCAAACAGAGAAAGTATGCAGATGATGCCCAATATCAACGAGGTGATGGCCAGCCACGGCGCACTGACGCCATTCGTTGCAGCAAGTGCAACGTGTTGGCTCGCTCCGCACTGGGGGCAAGTCGGGGCTGTCTCGTGAAGTTCCTTGGCGCATGCGCGACAAAATACCATTGTCATCGTTTTCCTTAACGTCTAGTGCTGAATACCCGCCCCGCTATCGGCCGAATCCGGGCTGACTTTAGAATAATTTCCCCCCAGGGCGGATGAGTGCCATTGAAACCTGGCCCTTACGAATGATTGCATGCGCGTAATGGGCCACCTTGGCCAATAAGCATTTATAGGCGAGGGAGGGATGCAGCCAGAACCCGATATACCTATAAAATGTTCCGCTGTTGACCTTGTCCGGCATACTCTGGCGCGCAGATTGCTTGCGGATAAGTACGCGCGATCCGATCCCGCTCGATGTATTCCGTGGCTGTACGTTAGCGTTTGGCGCGGTGCGTATAGAGTCACGGACCTGTTTGATCATCGATAGAGTAATACGAACTTTAAATGAGCAATTCTACGGCTACAACTAACGACAACTGGCACCCGGTCATTGCGCTGGCGCTGGCTGCGTTTGTGTTCAATACCACCGAGTTTGTGCCGGTCGGTCTGTTGAGTTCGATCGGCAGCAGCTTCGACATGTCGACGGCTCAGGTCGGCCTGATGTTGACCATCTATGCGTGGGTGGTGTCCCTGACGTCGCTTCCCGTCATGTTGCTAACGCGTAACATCGAGCGGCGCAAGCTGTTGATCGTTCTGTTTGGGATGTTCATTGCCAGTCACGTTCTGTCGAGTCTGGCTACAAGCTTCGGTGTCCTGTTGCTGAGCCGGATCGGCGTGGCGCTGTCGCATGCACTGTTCTGGTCCATCACCGCGTCTTTGGCCGTGCGCCTTGCGCCACCGGGTAAGCAGGTCCAGGCGTTGGGCTTGCTGGCAACCGGTACTTCCCTGGCGATGGTGCTGGGGATTCCCCTCGGCCGGTTGTTGGGCGAGGCCATGGGCTGGCGCACCACCTTTATCGTGATCGCTGTGTTGGCGGCAACGCTGGTGTTCTGGCTGGCCAGAGTCCTGCCGTTGTTACCCAGTCAGAACTCGGGCTCTCTCAGAAGCCTGCCCCTGTTGTTCAAGCGACCGGCACTGGTGGCAATCTATGTGCTGACGGCGTTGGTGGTGACCGCACAGTTCACGGCCTACAGCTACATCGAGCCCTTCGTTCAGGTGGTGGCCGGCTTGAGTGGCGATGTGGTGACCTTCATTCTTTTATTGTTCGGTGGCGCCGGTATTTTCGGGTCGCTGCTCTTCAGTTGGCTGCACCGCTATAGCCCGCAGCGCTTTCTGATCGTGAGCGTGGTGTTGCTCACATTGTGCCTGACGTTGCTGTTGCCATTGAGCGGCAAGGTCTCGTATCTGGGGACGCTGAGTCTGTTCTGGGGAATGGCGATCATGGGTTTTGGACTGGCGTTGCAGTCGAAGGTCCTGGTGCTGGCTCCGGACGCTACCGATGTGGCGATGGCGCTGTTTTCGGGGATCTACAACGTGGGCATTGGCGCCGGGGCACTGCTGGGAAGTTGGGTGGGCGGGCAGTTCGGGTTTGCCTACATCGGGGTCGTTGGCGGCATGCTGGCGGCGTTGGCGTTGTTGTTCTACTGCCTGGCAATCTATCGCTTCACTCAGCCTGGGGCTTCGGCTTGATCTATTGGGTTACGACGTTTTAACGACCTGCTTCGTCGCCAGATGGTCGCAGCTATCGCTTATTGCCTCAGGCGCGAGCCGCAATGGGCATACCTCGGATCTGTCGAGTTCTAAAGTTTTGGTCGCTTATTTTTCCAGGTCAGCGAACACCAGCGTTGTTGCCGGTCTGATCCAGCGTTCGCAGAGCGGCGATCTGTTCGAGATCCGCCCCGGGACCGCCTATCCCGATGACTATCTTGAAACAGTTGAGCAAGCAAGACGTGAAACAGCTGCTGGATTCGAACCGGCCTTAGACCAAGTCATCCCGTATGTTGAGCGCCACGACGTACTGTTTCTCGGTTTCCCGATCTGGGGGCAGACAGCTCCTCCAGTGATAAGGACGTTCTTGTCGGCACATAACTTGTCCGGAAAAAGGGTCGCGCCTTTTATCACTCATGGTGGCTACGGACTGGGTGACAGCCTGGACGTGCTGGTGCTTCACGCGCCCGGCGCTCACGTTGTGGAAGGTTTCGTGATGGAAGGGGAGCAGGAAAAGAAAACAATGGAGAAGGTGCATGGGAGGCTAGACAGATTTGCATCGCCAAGCCATGAAATCGGAATTTGAATCGCCGCGATTTCGAGCCTGGCTTGCCAGGCTTTCAAATCTGCACAATTAAGATAGAACCGATCAAAGACTATCCGGGTCGCCAAAGAACATCTGAATCCGCGACCGCAACCAGCGCTCGCCCGGATCATTATCCTGCGACCCGCGCCACGCCATGTGCAGTTCAAACGTGCGCACTGGCAACGGTGGATCTTCAGCCCGCACACCGCCGGCTGCGGTCAATGCTTCTGCGGTGTAGTCAGGCACGGTGGCGATAATATCAGTGCCGCTGATGAGTGTACTCAGCCCGTTGAACTGCGGCACGGCGAGTACCACATGGCGTTTGCGCCCGAGCTTTTCGAGTTCTTCATCTATAAAGCCGCTCAGGTCACCGGCGAATGACACCAGCGCATGAGGTCGCGCGCAGAAGTCGTCCAGGCTCAGCGGCCCGGGCACGGTATCGGCGCGCAACAACTTCGGCATACTGCGACGCAGTACTTTGCGCTTGGCGTTGGCCGGCAGATCGGCGGTGTAGCTGACGCCGATTGAGATTTCGCCTGAGGCCAGCAGGGCCGGCATCAGGATGTAGTTGGCCCGACGCACCACCAGCACGATGCCCGGTGATTCGGCGCGCAGGCGTTTGAGCAACATGGGCAGCAAAGCGAATTCGACATCGTCCGATAGGCCAATACGAAACACCGCAGTGCTGGTGGCTGGATCGAATTCCGCCGCACGACTGACCGCTGTGGAAATCGAATCCAGCGCCGGGGAGAGCAGGGCGAAGATTTCCACCGCTCGGGCAGAAGGTTCCATGCTGCGGCCGGTGCGCACGAACAGAGGATCATCGAACAGCCCGCGCAGGCGCGAGAGCGCCGCACTGATGGCGGGCTGGCCGAGGAACAGCTTTTCCGCCGCGCGGGTCACGCTGCGTTCATGCATCAATGTTTCGAATACGATCAACAGGTTCAGGTCGACACGACGCAGGTCATTACGATTCATCTGGAGTCCTGGCAGAGTCAGCAAGCTTGACGTGAGCGGCCATATGAGAACAATGGCCGGCATGAATCTTACGGGCAAAGGCTGCTACTCTGCACCGTGTAATTCACTTTTTACTTAAATGGCTGCTTCGGTTTTTTACGGCATTTGGTGATGTCGCCGTCGCTGCGGAATCAATGACAGGCATGTCGACTATTAATAGCCACTGATGGTCTTGGGTAGAAAGCCCAGATAGAGTTCATGGCATTAGAGGTTACTTTGACGAGGTTTGCGATGTCCCGCACGATCCGTTTTCACAAGTTTGGTCCAGCCGAGGTGCTCAAATGCGAAGAGCATGCGGCCGCTCTCCCTGCACCAGGTGAAGTGCAGGTGCGCGTCGAAGCAATCGGCATCAGCTGGTACGACATTCTCTGGCGCCAGAACCTGGCCTCATCCCACGCTCGTCTGCCTTCAGGCCTTGGCCATGAAATGTCCGGCGTAGTGACGGCGGTTGGCGACGGTGTCGATGATTTGGCTGTGGGTGACAAGGTCGCCAGCTTCCCGGCCGAGAGCCCTAACGATTATCCAGTCTACGGCGAACAGATCGTTCTGCCGCGCTCGGCACTGACCCGTTACCCGGACGTGCTCAGCCCGATCGAAGCCAGCGTGCATTACACGCCGCTGCTGATTGCCTATTTTGCCTATGTCGATCTGGCGCGGGTCAAACCGGGGCAGTTCGCCTTGGTGACCGACGCCAGCCACTGCGCAGGACCGTCCTTTGTACAGCTGGGCAAAGCCCTGGGTGTGCGAGTGATCGCGGCGACCAAAACTGCAGAAGAACGCGAATACCTGCTGTCCCTCGGCGCCGAGAAAGTCATCGTCACCGAAGAGCAGGATCTGCTGATGCAGATCAACAAAATCACCGATAACCGTGGCGTCGACGTTGTGTTCGATGGTCTCGGCGGGCCGCAGATGTCGTTGCTCGGTGATGTGCTGGCGCCTCGCGGTAGCCTGGTGCTCTATGGTCTGCAAGGTGGCAATCAAACGCCATTCCCGGCCTGTGCAGCGTTCCAGAAAAACATTCAGTTCTTTGTGCACTGTATCGGTAACTTCACCGGCAAGCCGGAGCTGGGCATCATTCAGGATCAGGTGGCGTTGCAACGAGCGTTGCGCGACATCAACCAGTTGACCGCCGACCGCGTGCTGCTGCCACTCAAGACTCGGGTCTTCCCGTTTGCCGAGTTTATCGAAGCGCACCGCTACATGGACGAATGCCCATGTCGCGAACGGGTCGCCCTTCAGGTCGAGCCTGTGTAAACCCCTCTACAAGAGTCCGTGAACCCACGGACTCTTGTGCGTTAGCCCTCTCTCCTGTTTTCTCCCATGCACTCCGCGCGCGTTGCGCGGGCGGCATCGCCGTTCCTGATCGCACAGTTGAACGTTTCAGCAACTGAACCGGTTTTTGCTTGCGATCTGTATCTTCTAATCATCATATAAGCCCTGATAATTGAATGATTACTTTCATCTCAAGGAAAGAGTCATGAGTGCGCTTTCGGCTGATAATTTCCGGCAGCTATTCGCAATAGATCGTGGGTTAGTCAGGCTTCGTCTAGTTACCAAAAATAGATCAGTGTCTTCTTTCTTTATTTTCTGTACTCAATGTCTGTGGGACGCTGTCGGAAGTTTCCTAGGAAGTCGCGTAAAACCTAAAGAACCTTGCCCTGCCTGGCTTTGCGAGGAGGTGGCTGTCGCCTGTGCATAGGCCGAGTACAAACATTTCAAATAATTACCCAAAACTTAAGTGCTAGCATTTCATGACAGGATCCAGCACTTCATCACCGAGAATCGGTCGCGCAGTGTCTATCACCGCTTGCGTGGCATTGAACTTCCGAATACCAGGTAAAACACTGATGACGACAATCCATGATCAGGCAATGAACTATGTTTATCAGCAAGTACTACAAAGGCTGCTGAGTTTTTTCTCTCGGGCCGAGCGCACTGCATTGCAGCTTATGATTCAGCGTCTGGTGGTGGCGGCCGGCGGTATGGAGCGAATTGGCGACTTCAAGGTGATGTCGATTCAAACCGGAACGCTGGACAGTTGCTACACCCTGGCGCTGCTGCGTGCCGCTCAACTGAGTATCGCCAGCCGTGCACCGGCAACCTTCCAGTTGCGCGTCGCCACCTTGCGCTTGAGCGGGACCGGTTCGACAGCGCTGGACAACATCCATCGAAGCAACGCGGCGTTGTTCCTCTACGATGATCCGCGGGTCGAACTGTTGATGGTGGATGACCGCGAAGTTCTGCCATTCGACCATCTGGCACCGATCTCCGAGGCCGGGCGAGAGTCGAATCGGCTCAATTTATTGATGGTCGGCCATCGCCGGAGCTGGAACGACCCGCTTGATCTATGGGATGACGGGTATCTGACAACGGCCGAGTTTTACGGGCAGATCGCACGGTGGAACGGCGGAGTCGATGTGTTGATCAACAGCGAAAGCCCCCGCCAACAGAAGCAGTTTCTCGACGGATTGAGGCGTGCCGCACAAAAGGCGAGTCTCGGCACCTCGAACTACAGCGTCACGGGGTTTGAGATTCTGTTTACTGTGCTCGATGACTTGGGCAGCGACTATTACCGTGAGTTCTACGCTGGCCATAGGCACGCGACTTGGCGCCCGGCTGGCCTATTCGAAGCCTGCCGCCGCACGACAAGCCTCGACATTCACGACATGGTCGTCGGCAAACTGGATGAACGCTGGCCTTTGCTCACAGAGTTTCTGGGCGTGCAGCCCGACGAAATGGCGGCGCACCTGAGCGATAACGAATACGTCAACCCGCTGATTGCCGCGCACTTGCATGGATTGCAGGCAAGCTTTGTGGCGGGTCACAGCTACGAAGCCGGATTAGCCGAATACTTGCAGCGAGCCTTGGTGATGATGCGCCGCAAGCTGGTACCTGAACGTATTTGCGAACTGGCGCTGGAGTCGTTCGGTAATCTGGCAACCATGGCCGAACAGCGCATGCTGGCGGCGGTCGAGGCACAGAAAACCCTCGGGCTGACCGAAGCCCAGCTGATATGCCTGCTCTTTGCGCCCTTTGTCGATCAAGGTGCCGGGCTGGAGCGCTTTCTGCGCAACTGCCACCCCGGCATGCTCGTGGCCATGCCGGACTTGCACAAGGCGATGCAGGGGTATCAGGCGCCAGAACAGGTCGTGCAATGGATGATCGATGTCAGTGGGCTGCCGGTTAGCCTGATTGGCACGCTTTACAGCATGAGGCCGGTGGCAGTCGAGGATGGCGGCGACGCTGACAGGCTGTCGGGCGAGGCAGGCATGTCAGTCGATGATCCGCAGAGCGATGGTGCCGCAATGATTGGCGAACGGTCAGCGGGGCATTGACGGTGCAACAGCAGCCGTCTTCTACCGCCAGTTGCGTTCTCCACTTGCTTGGCAATGCGCAAGGCCAACACCCATGAAAGGGCCCAGAGAAACAGACTTTGCTTACCAGGCGGTTTACCGCTACCTGACTCACCTTATCAACGGGCCGGACTGTGCCACGCAAATTCGCCTGCCATCATTACGGCAGTTGGCGGTGCGTCTGAACGTGTCGATCTCGACCATTCAGTACGCGTATTCATTGCTGGAGAAGGAAGGGCGGGTCTACTCGGTAGCCAAGTCAGGCTATTACTCATTGCCGGTGGCTTCGATGGGGCCGATGACCAGCGGCAATGATTTGCTTGAAACTGTCTATGCGTACGCAAGGCGTCCCGAAATGCTGGTGTTGAGCGCGGATGAGCCCGCCCTGTTGCAGCCGTTGGACAGTCCGTTGTTGATGCTGGAGCGAGAACTATTGCGCCAGTATCCACGCCAGCCGCCATTGGCTGGGCAACCCTGTGGCGAACTGGAACTGCGCACGGCACTCGCGGCGCGCTATACCTCGTCGCCGGCGCGTTGCTGGCATGCGGATGAGGTTTACATCGGTGCCGATCTGCGCGGGGTACTGGAAGTGCTAATCGCCGTGCTGTGCCTCAAGGGCGCCACGGTATTGGTCGAGTCGCCATGCGACTGGGTCATTCTGCGTTTGTTCGAGGCGGCGGATGTGCGGGTGATCGAGTGGCCGTTGCAAGCCAGTGGCGCATTGGATCTGGAGCAACTCAGGGGCGCGCTGGAGACTGAGCCGGTGCGGCTGGTGCTGCTTTCGTCAGGACTGAGCATGCCGCGAGGCAGTCAGGTGCCGCACGGTAACAGGCAGTCGATCGCGCAACTGTTGGCGCGGCATGACAGCTGGGTGCTGGAAAACGACTGTTACGGTGACCTTGGTTTCGAACCCGACGGCCCCAGGTTTCGCGACCTTCTGGATCCTGATCGACTGATCGTGTTTTCCACCTTCGAGAAAATCATCGGGCCGGAAGCCCCTTACGGTTATCTGCTCTCACGGCAATTGGGTGAGGAACTGCAGCGGCATTTTTTGCTGCGCTCTTTTCGTCTGTCGCCGATCCGCCAGAAAGCCATCGCACGTCTGTACAGTAATGGACGTATCGACCAGCATCTTCAGGTACTGCGGCGCTTGCTCAAGGATCGCCAGGTGCAGATGATCCAGTTATTGCACGAGCGTCTGGGCGACGCCTTGCTGCCCGTCGAGCCGCAGGGCGGTGCGACGATTTGGGTGCGGTCGTTGCGCCGGGTCGATGTGCGGCGGGTGTTCCAGCGCTTGCTCAAACAGCAGGTAGTGATTGCACCGGGCGAGCTGTTCAGCCTGCAAGGTCTGCACGGGCAACACCTGCGCCTGAGCCATACGTTCAGCGGCGACCATGACCTGGCTGCCGCCATGGGATTGCTGGGGGATGCCTTGCGTCTGGAATCGATCGATTGAGCAAGGTTAAAAAACGTCGTCGACAGCTCGGATAGTTACCATCGCGTTGCGGTCAAACTGCCAGTAAACTGCGTCCCTATTCCTGAACCACTCTATTCCAGAGGTTTTGCATGACACTCAGTCCTTTTGCGGGCAAACCGGCACCGGCAGAATTGTTGGTCGACATCCCGCGACTGGTTACGGCCTATTACACCGGTCAGCCTGATGCCGCCATCTCTACCCAGCGCGTCGCTTTCGGCACGTCCGGCCACCGAGGCAGCTCGTTCGACTTGAGTTTCAACGAATGGCACGTTCTGGCTATTAGCCAGGCCATCTGCCTGTACCGTGAGGCCCAGGGTATTGATGGTCCGCTGTTCGTCGGCATCGACACCCATGCGCTGTCGACCCCGGCGGGTGCCAGCGCGCTTGAAGTGCTGGCGGCCAATGGCGTCACCGTGATGATCGCCGAAGGTGACGAGTACACACCGACCCCGGCCATTTCCCATGCGATTCTTTGCTACAACCGCGGCCGTACCTCGGGCCTGGCAGACGGCGTCGTCATTACGCCGTCCCACAACCCGCCACAAAGCGGCGGCTACAAATACAACCCTACCAACGGTGGCCCGGCCGACACCCACATCACCAAGTGGATCGAAGCCAAGGCCAACGAGCTGCTCGGCAACAAACTGGCCGGCGTCAAGCGCATCAGCTACGAGCAAGCGCTGAAGGCCAGCACCACCCATCGTCATGACTACCTCAACACCTATGTCGCCGACCTGATCAACGTGATCGATTTCGACGCCATTCGTGACGCCAAGCTGCATCTGGGTGTCGATCCATTGGGCGGAGCAGGGGTGCGCTACTGGTCGGCGATTGCCGAGCATTACCGTCTGGACCTGGAAGTGGTCAACACTCAGGTCGATCCGACGTTCCGCTTCATGACCGTCGATTGGGACGGGCAGATCCGCATGGACCCATCGTCTACTCACGCCATGCAAGGCCTGATCGGTCTGAAAGATCGCTTCGACGTGGCATTTGGCTGCGACCCGGATCACGACCGCCACGGCATCGTGACCCCGTCCGGCGGACTGCTCGCGCCGAATAACTATTTGGCCGTGTCCATCGACTACCTGTTCCAGAACCGTCCGCAATGGCGTGCCGATGCTGCCGTGGGTAAAACCGTGGTCAGCAGCGGTCTGATTGATCGCGTGGCCAAGCGTCTGGGTCGTCGCCTGTACGAAGTGCCAGTTGGTTTCAAATGGTTTGCTGATGGTCTGTTTGACGGCTCCCTGGGCTTCGGCGGCGAAGAAAGCGCCGGTGCTTCGTTCCTGCGCAAGGATGGCGGTGTCTGGAGCACCGACAAGGACGGCCTGATTCCGGCCCTGTTGGCGGCAGAAATGACCGCTCGCACCGGTCGCGACCCAAGCCAGGCTTATCGCGCCCTGACCGATGAACTGGGCGAACCGTTCTCGGTACGGGTCGATGCCAAGGCCAACCCTGAGCAGAAAGCGCTGCTGAGCAAGCTCTCGCCGGATCAAGTTACCTCGACCCAACTGGCCGGCGAAGCGATCCAGAGCATCCTCAGCCATGCGCCGGGTAACGATCAGGCCATTGGTGGCTTGAAAGTCATGACCGAGAACGGCTGGTTTGCAGCGCGTCCGTCGGGCACCGAAGACATCTACAAGATCTACGCGGAAAGCTTTGTCAGCGACGAACACCTCAAGCAGTTGGTGGCTGAGGCTCAGACCTTGGTGGATGGCGCTATTGCTGCGAAGTGATTGAGGGCCCTGTGGCGAGGGGGCTTGCCCCCGTTGGGTTGCGAAGCGACCCCTATCAGGTGGTTGCGGTGTTTCAGGCTGACCGCATTTAGCATTTTTGCGACTGGTGCGCAGCCGAACGGGGGCAAGCCCCCTTGCCACAATTGGACACACACATAGAAAAAGGGCGACCATCAGGTCGCCCATTTTTTTTGCCCGGTATTTAGCCAATCAAGCCAGATCCACCAACACGATTTCACTGTCCTCAATCGCCGTCACCCGCAATACCTGCTCATCGGCAACCGCTACACCGTCTCGAGCTTGTGCACGCAAGCCATTGACTTCAATCACGCCTGTCGCTGGAACCAGATAAGCACGACGTCCGCTATCCAGGCGATATTCCGCCGATTCCCCGGCCTTCAGATTCGCTGCCACCAGCCTTGCATCGGCACGAATCCGCAGGCTTTGATCGTCGCCAGCCTTGCCGCTGGCCAAGGTCACGAAACCTTCACGTTGACCTTTCGGGAACGGCTTGGCGCCCCACGACGGCGCTGAACCGGCCTCGTTGGGGATGATCCAGATCTGGAAGATCCGGGTTTCGGTGGATTCCAGGTTGTACTCGCTATGGGCGATCCCGGTACCGGCGCTCATGACTTGAACGTCACCCGCTTCGGTACGGCCCTTGTTGCCCAGGTTGTCCTGGTGGGTAATCGCACCTTCACGCACATAGGTGATGATTTCCATGTCGCGGTGCGGGTGCTGTGGAAAGCCTGTGCCCGCGGCGATCACGTCATCGTTCCAGACCCGCAGGTTGCCCCAGTTCATGCGTTTCGGGTCGTGGTACTCGGCGAACGAAAAGTGGTGATGGGCATCCAGCCAGCCATGGTGGGCGCCGCCCAAGGTGTTGAAAGGTCTGAGTTCAAGCATGATCGTCTCCTGGAAAGGTTCGTCATGGGGCGGTACGCCTGGGCCACGAAACAAGAACCGGTGGTTGATGGCGTGCATCATCTATCAAGCGATAATCGATAAAAAGCGTAAAAAGTGCCTCAAAACAATCTAATAAGTTGATGTTTGACAACCTCGAAATATTCTCATGCAGCCTTCACTTCATCGTATAAGCCAATGAGCTGTAAGCATTTCACTAGAACTCAACGGCAAATGCAGACACCATAGCCCTCAACAGCCTCACACCCTGGAGTCCGTCCGCGTGCCGCAACACACCCCTGATCTTCCCCCCGAACTTCGTCCCTTGGCCGAGATGCCCTTGCTCAAGCGCCTGGCTGCCCGGTTTTTCGGTCATGGCTTGACTCGATTGCGCGCGCAACACCGCGCGTCCTGGCTGCACGGGCAAGCTGATGGTTTTCGCAGCGGTCACAGCGCCGGGGTCGATTACGGGTTCAACGAAGGCAAGCTCGAAGGGCTGGAACAAGGCCGGCAGGTGTTGCTGATCCGCGATTCGCGCTCCACCGAACACCGGCCGCCGAATGTCGATGACAACTTGTTCGATGACTGGCGCCTGCCATTGAGCGCCGAGATCAAGAAGCGCATGAAGGCCGACGTCGCGCGACTGCTGCCGGCGCATGCCCAGCCCAGCGCGGCGCAGTGGAAAATGATCTTCAGCGATACACCCTCGACCTCGGTGATTGCCGGGGCGGGCGCGGGCAAGTCGACGACGCTGGTATTGCGCATTTTGTTGCTGACTCACTATCTTGGGTTTGAGCTCGGCTCGATGACCGTGGTGACCTTCACCCGTGAATCGCGCAAAGACTTCATTAATAAGCTGATTGAACTGTTTGCGCTATGGGGTCGGGCGCTCAGCCTTAAAGAAGCTCGAGACCTGGTGCGCACCTTCCACTCGCGGATTCTGCCGATGGTCCGCAGTTTGCCGGGGTTCGAACGCCTGCAAGCCTTCGAAAACCTCAGTAATCGCCCGCAAAATGGCGATGAGGAGGTCGACAGCAATCCGTTCGACCTGCGAATCAACGATGCTCAACGCCAGCAGCTCAATGCCTGCTATCACGGCCTGTTTACTTCTAATGAGCGTTTCCGTGAACTGATCCAGCCATTGTCCCGCCACGCCTTGCAACTCAAGGAGCTGGAGCGCGATCACCCGGATGTGCAGAAGCGCATGGCGGTGACCGAACTGGCGTCCAGGCGCGATGAAGAACTCTGTGATGCGATTGAAGACCTGTGGTTTCGCTCCGGTGCCTGGCCGATCAAGGGCATTGAGCCCAATCGTCAGGCCTTCGATATCAACGGCTCGACGTTCCATTGTCATGGCTATATTCCGACATTGGACGCCTGGGTGGTGCTCGGTTTTGATCCTCGGGAAAACCCTCAGGTCAGCCGCCCGAATGCCAAGCTGACGGTCCGCGCCGAGTGGGCAGTCAAGCGCACCCTGTTTCAAGCTTTCTGTCGTAAGCCATTGATATGGCTAGATAGCTATGACTCTTCAAAACGTGTTTTGGCTTCGATTGCCGGTGACGCGAGCGCCGGGCCGGGCTTCGACTACAAAGTTAAGGGTGAACTGGCTTCCGGGCCGCTACTGGACTGTTTTGTTGCCGCCGCCGGGTTTATCGAGAACCTGGGCCTGGACGTTCCGGACGCCGTGGGCCGGATGAGTTTCGGCAAGGACGACCCCGACCGGTTTTTCTTCGAGGCCCTGAGTCTGTTCTGGCGGGCACTGGAAGACCATTTGCTTGATCAAAAGCCGCCAGTGATGACCTACAACCGGATGTTTGCCTTGTTCAGCGAGCACTCACCGGAAAACCTCAAGTTGTTGAGCGATGAGCTGCTCAGGCCGCTCTCGCATTTGATGATCGACGAATTTCAAGACGTATCGCCGCAGATTGTTTCGTGGATTCGTGCGAGCCTGGCCGAGATCCGCAGCCGCGGCCCAGCCATGCACGTGGGGCGCGGCGCGCAGCGTTCGTCGCTACTTTGTGTGGGTGACGATTGGCAGTCCATCTATGGCTGGCGCGGCAGTTCGCCGACGTATTTCATGGAGTTCAACAAGGAATTCCCATCGCCGAGCACGACTCGGGTGATGCTCAGCGACAACTACCGTAGCCATCAGCACATCATTGATGCCGCCGAACACATCGTGCGCGCCGCACCGGCCATCCCTGGCAAGAAGGCCAAGGCCAGTGGCGAGCCCAAGGCCTTGCAGCCGGTCAACGTGCTGGATCGCGACGATCAGGGCATGGCGCAGCGGTTGATGGAGCACTACAAACGCGGCGATTCAATCTTGATGCTTTATCGAAAAAGCAGCGATAAGTCATTGATAGAAGAACATATTCAGCCTGTAGTTAATGTAGATTCTAGCTTGCCGTACGAATCCCGCCGCCTTAAGCAACTGACCTATCACAGCGCCAAAGGGCTACAGGCAGACGCGGTGTTTTTGCTGGGTGACTGCCAGCATCTAACCAGTTCACCTTACAAGAACCAGGTTTATCGCATGGCCGGGCTTGGCAAGGCTGGGGACAGCGAACCGTATGACAGTGCCCAGAAAGACGAAATCCTGCGACTGGCCTATGTCGGTATTACCCGGGCGGTGAGTCATTGCTACTGGTATGTCGATGGCCAGGAAGGCCAGGCAGTCAATATGCCCAGGGCGTCGGACAAGATCGGCAAGGGCAAGGCGTTCTTCGCGGATCACCGACAAACCACCAAGTCCGCCTAAACCCCGCTCCCACATTGGATTTCAGTGTGTCGGGATAATGTACGCACCCACAAAAAAGCCCACATCATGTGGGCTTTTTGTCGGCTGTTAAATGCTCAGGCATAACTCCTGAGCGCCATCGGCGGAATAAAAGCCTCAAGCTCATCCTCCACCGCTTCGATTATTCGTTCTACATCCGCAGCATTCATCACAGTCGCGCAAGGAATTCCGGCAATGGCGATCATGGTCTCGCCACTGGCACGGTCAAAAAGACGGGCAATCATGCTGCCCGGTGCGTCCATGCTCGCCTCGAAACCCATGGGATGAAAATGCCAGCGCATCAGCTGGCAGGCGTTGGGAAAGGTGACTTTGCTGAATGACCCTTTGTTCATGTGTTGCCCGCCTTAGTCATCGAGCGCTTCCTTTAGCTCATGTTAGGGGGGGAAGAGCCGTCAATGGCTCAACCGGTGAATGCATTTAAAAGTAGCATCCAGATGTGAAAACCATGTGGATTTTTTCAGTCTGTTTGGCGATTGGTACCGTTTTTTTGATATGGGTCACGCGCCGGTCATTCATCGACAAAAGGCCATCATTGATTGGTCATTGAAGCCGAGGCCGAAGTTCGGCAAGCTCGATTTTTTTCGCCGAGCGCTTTATGCACGCCGATGATGATGGTCCGCTGCAAACCCAGGCCACGGGCGAAACGGTCATGCGCTACCACCTGTGCTGGAAATACCGGGACCTGAATGGCGTCATGGCCCTGTATCACCCGGATATTCAGTACAGCGACTTTTTCCAGAACCGCGTGATGAGGCTGGACGAGTTGCGCGAGTACGTGCGCGACAGCATGCCGCGCAATCCCGATGAAGCGCTCGAGCACTCGGATCGCATTCGGCTGGACGGGAATACGGCGTTCATTCAGTACCAGATGACCCTGCGCGGCAGCGACGGGCTGGTGTCGTTTCGTTCCAGCGAAGCCATCACCGTGCGCGACGGGCTGATCTGGCGCGTCAACGAGTACGCCTCTCTGGTGCGCGAACAACCTTCCAGTAAAACCAGCAGCAACCTGCGCCCGGCGGCCAGTCGGCTCGGCTTGTCGCCGCGACAGCTGAGTTTCATGGCCGAAGACCTGCAGCAGTACTTCGAGCGCCAGCAACCTTATCTGGACCCCGAGCTCGATTTGCAGCGGGTGGCAAAGGAGTGCGGTTACAGCCGCAATCAGATTTCCTACCTGCTGAACCAGGTGCTCGGGCAAAGCTTCTATCGCTACGTCAATCAGGCGCGTTTGCAGCATCTTTTGGCTGCATTGGATAAGGCCACACCACCGTTGCGAGTCGATGAACTGGCATTCGCCGCCGGTTTCAACTCACTGTCGGCGTTTTACAGTTGTTTTCGCCAGCACACCGGCCAGTCGCCCAAGGCCTACGTCAAACAAATTTCTTTGCGTGCACGCGCGCAAGACAGTCGCTGAGGTCACGCTCTAGGATCGACGCCATCGAAGTTTGAGTGGTGGAGTCTTGTTATGCCGGCGTGGCGCACGATCAGTTTATGGATGGATCAACTCGACGAGCCGTTGCTGGCACGTCCGGCCCTGGAACGGGACCTGGACGTCGACGTGGCCATCATTGGCGCTGGCTACACCGGGCTCTGGACCGCTTATTACCTCAAGCGGCTGGCCCCAGGACTTGAGATCGCCATCGTCGAAGCGCAAACCGCCGGGTTTGGTGCGTCGGGCCGCAATGGCGGCTGGCTGATGGGCAACCTGCTGGGCGAGGACCGTTTGCTCGCCGGTCTGCCGGTCGAACAGCGTCGTGCCTCGTTTGATCTGTTGCACGGCATTCCCGATGAAGTAGAGATCGTCCTCGAACGCGAAGGCATCGACTGCGATTACCGCAAGGGCGGCGTGCTGTATTGCGCGGCCCGCTATCCCGAGCAGGAAGCCAGCTTGCGCAGTTATCTGGACAAACTCTACCGCCAGGGTCTGACCGAAAACGATTACCGCTGGCTCAACCCGGAGCAATTGGCGCAACAGATCAGGGTTGCCAAGCCTTATGGCGGTATCTATGCACCGCACGTAGCGACCATCAATCCGGCAAAGTTGGTCCGAGGCCTGGCGCGGACAGTGGAGCGCATGGGCGTCAAGATTTACGAGAGCAGCCCGGTCACCCACTGGCAGTCCGGCAGCCTGCGTACGGCGAAAGCCCAGGTTCGCAGTCGTTGGATCGTGCCGGCAGTTGAAGGCTATTCGGTGACGCTGCCGCCCTTGGGCCGCTATCAGTTGCCCGTACAGAGCCTGCTGATAGCCACCGAACCGCTGTCCGCCGCCACCTGGGATGAAATCGGTCTTAGCCAGGGCCAGGCCTTTAGCGAAGCCAGCCGTCAGGTCACCTATGGTCAGCGCACTGTCGACAATCGTCTGGTGTTCGGTGCGCGGGGTGGCTACCAATTTGCCGGCAAATTGCGCCATGACTTCGACCTGACCACCAGCGAAGTGGAGCTGCGGCGTTATCTGTTCGGCGAACTGTTCCCGCAGTTGAAGAACGTGCGCATCACCCACGCCTGGGGCGGCAACCTGGGCATGTCCCGTCACTTCAAACCGCACATGCTCTGCGATCGGGCCAATGGCATTGCCTTGTCCGGCGGTTATGGCGGGGAGGGTGTCGGTGCCAGCAATCTGGGCGGACGAACCCTGGCCGATCTGATTCTGGAGCGCGATACCGATCTGGTGCGCCAGCCTTGGGTCATCCCCCAAGGCGGCCTCAATGCGTTAAGAGCCTGGGAGCCGGAACCCTGCCGTTGGCTCGGCTACAACGCGATCATCCGCAGCTTCGTCCACGAAGACCAGACCCTCGCCAACCCGGCCACTGCCCCCTGGCGGCGCAAGCTCGCCAGCGGTGTGGCGGGGTTCATGGAAGGTTTCATGCACTAAAAAAGCGTTCTCTATATCGACAGGTACTCCCATGAGCATCACGCAATTCAAAAACACCGCCACCTTGAAACTGGACGAGTCCAACCCCGTCGCCGTACCGCTGGGAATCCCGGTGGCGGTGGCTTCGACCACCAGCGTCGAGCGGGACGACGGCGTTGAAACCGGCGTTTGGGAATGCACCCCCGGCCGCTGGCGGCGGCAGATCGTCGCCCAGGAGTTCTGCCACTTCATCCAGGGCCGCTGCACCTTCACCCCCGACGGCGGGGAAACCCTGCACATAGAAGCTGGCGATGCACTGATGTTGCCGGCCAATAGTCTCGGTATCTGGGATATCCAGGAAACCGTGCGCAAGACCTACGTTTTGATTTTTTGATTTTGATCTTTTGATTGCCTGCCAATAACAACAACCCATACAGGAATCGACTCATGATCCGAAAGACACTGACCCTGGCACCCCTCGCACTGGTCGCGACCCTCAGCCACGCGGCGGAAACGGTCAAGATCTACAATTGGTCGGACTACATCGCCCCAGACACCACCAAGAACTTCCAGAAAGAAACCGGCATCGGCTTCAGCTACGACGTCTACGACAGCAATGAAACCCTCGACGGCAAGCTGATGACCGGCAAATCCGGCTATGACGTGGTGTTCCCGTCCAATCACTTCATGGCCCGGCAGATTCAGGGCGGGGCGTTGAAGAAACTCGACAAGAGCCAATTGCCGAACTGGAAAAACCTCAACCCGGTGCTACTCACTGCGCTGCAAACCAACGATCCGGGCAACGAACATGGCTTCCCGTACCTATGGGGCAGCACCGGCATCGGCTACAACATCGCCAAGGTCAAAGCGGTGTTGGGCGACAACGCGCCCGTGGATTCCTGGGACCTGATCTTCAAACCCGAAAACATGAAAAAGCTGCAAAAGTGCGGCGTGGCCATTCTCGACAATGGCCCGGAATTGCTGCCCGCCGCCCTGAACTACCTGGGTCTGCCGCACCACAGTAAAAACCCCGAAGACTATAAAAAGGCCGAAGCGCTGCTAATGAAAGTCCGGCCATATGTCAGCTATTTCCACTCCTCCAAATACACCAGCGACCTGGCCAACGGCGACATCTGCGTGGCGGTCGGTTTCTCCGGCGACATCCTGCAAGCGGAAAACCGCGCAAAAGAAGCCAAGAACGGCGTCGACATCGGTTACTCCATTCCCAAGGAAGGCGCCGCCATCTGGTTCGACATGGTTGCCATGCCCGCCGACGCCCCGGACGACAAGGCCGGCTACGCCTTCATGAACTACCTGCTGCGCCCGGACGTGATGGCCGATATCAGCAACTACGTGCACTACGCCAATGGCAATCAACAGGCCGACAGCCTGATCGACCCGGCGATCAAGAACGATACCAAGGTCTATCCGAGCCCGGAGATGATGGGGAAATTGTTCGCGCTGGAGGCGATGCCACTGAATATCGACCGGATTCGGACGCGGGTGTGGAACAAGATTCGGACGGGGAGTTGAGGTCAGGCTATTCGAATGCTGTGGCGTAGAGCTTGTCTGTGGTGAGGGAGCTTGCCCCCGCTTGTCCCAAAAGAAGGGCGCTGCTGCGCAGTCCAGCGGGGCCAAGCCCCCTCGCCACAGGTTACTTATTCCATCAAGCGCCAACGCCGCAACAAGTATTCACTAAATGTTTAATTAGTTGATGGCAATGCACTGGCACTGATATTAATAAGTCCAGCAAAGTGAGACGCTTTCGACAAAACACAACTTATCTCTATTTAATATTTAAATATCCAATTGTCTGACAATCAGTTCAAACCTCCTCTCTGAAAACTATATTTCTACCCCGCATCCATTGTTTCCGGGCACTTGCCTGAGTGCACCAATTTGGCCAAAAAAAAGTAGTAGACGTCTGATTTCAAATTGTGTCAGGTTTCTTACGCCTTCATTGGGCGAGTGATTGGACGATCTCGCCAGAGATTGTCCCGTCGGACAAAAACTGTTCCATTGATTAACAAGGAAGTGTGTTTATGTCGAAAGTAAAAGCCAAAGCTATTGATTCCGCCGAACTGGCCTTCCAGCCACTGCAAGCACTGGCCGCGCCGAGTTCTGCGTTCAGCCAGATCGATAGCTTCAGCCATCAGTACGATCGTGGCGGCAACCTCACGGTCAATGGCAAACCCTCCTTCTCGGTGGATCAAGCCGCGACTCAACTGCTGCGCGATGGTGCTTCCTGGCACGATCTCAACGGCAGCGGCAAGATCGAACTGACTTACACCTTTCTGACGTCCCAGACCTCGAACTTCAGCGGTCTGGGCGTCACCGGTTTCAGTCAGTTCAGCGCCCTGCAAAAATCCCAGGCCGTGCTCGCCATGCAATCCTGGGGCGATGTGGCCAACGTTACTTTTGCCGAAGCGTCCAAGGGTGGCGACGGCCACATGACTTTCGGTAACTACAGTGGCGGCCAGGAAGGTGCAGCGGCATTTGCGTTCCTGCCGGGCACCGAGCCGGGTTATGACGGTCAGTCCTGGTACCTGACTGGCAGTGGCTACAACGTCAACAAAACCCCGGGCTTGAGCAACTACGGGCGTCAAACCCTGACGCACGAAATTGGCCACACCCTGGGCTTGGCTCACCCTGGCGACTACAACGCCGGCGAAGGCAACCCGACCTACAACGACGCGTCCTACGGCCAGGACACCCGTGGCTACAGCCTCATGAGCTACTGGAGTGAAAGCAATACCAACCAGAACTTCAGCAAGGGCGGTGTCGAAGCATATTCGTCCGGCCCGCTGATGGACGATATCGCGGCCATCCAGAAGCTCTACGGCGCCAACATGGAGACCCGTACCGGTGACACCACCTACGGCTTCAACTCCAACGCTGGTCGTGACTTCCTGAGCGCAACCTCGTCGTCCGACAAACTGGTGTTCTCGGTTTGGGATGCGGGCGGCAAGGACACCCTGGACTTCTCCGGTTTTACCCAAAACCAGAAGATCAACCTCAATGACGCCTCGTTCTCCGACGTTGGCGGCCTGGTGGGCAACGTGTCCATCGCCAAGGGCGCGATCATCGAGAACGCCATTGGTGGTTCGGGCAATGACTTGCTGATCGGTAACAGCGTGGCCAACGAGCTGAAGGGCGGTGCCGGCAACGACATCCTCTACGGCGCGGGCGGTGCGGACAAACTGTGGGGTGGTTCGGGTTCGGACACCTTCGTGTTTGCCGCCAGCACTGACTCCAAGCCAGGTGCGGCCGATCAGATCATGGATTTTGTCAGTGGCCTGGACAAGATCGACCTGACCGGTATCACCAAAGGCGCAGGTCTGCACTTCGTGAATTCGTTCACAGGTGCGGCAGGCGATGCGGTGCTGACCTCTTCCGGTGGCAACAGCCTGTTGTCGGTGGACTTCTCCGGGCACGGCGTGGCTGACTTCCTGGTCAGCACCGTTGGTCAGGCAGTTACCACAGACATCGTGGCCTGATTCAAGGCAAAAAGGAGCGCGGCGCTTGATGCGCCGCGCTCTGTCCTTGCATCGTTGCCTGCTGTGAGTAAGGCTACACGCCGGAGTAAAACGTCCTATGACCCATAACGCCTTTACCTACAGAGCAACCGCGTGGCTATTGGCGACGCTGATGATGTTTTTTGGAGATGTAGCCATGGCAAG
This sequence comes from Pseudomonas sp. ASL4, assembly GCF_056680395.1. Taxonomy (NCBI): domain Bacteria; kingdom Pseudomonadati; phylum Pseudomonadota; class Gammaproteobacteria; order Pseudomonadales; family Pseudomonadaceae; genus Pseudomonas; species Pseudomonas sp. ASL4. The sequence goes on from NZ_CM155280.1 coordinate 4,177,656, forward strand.
CAGCCTGAAATTAGCGGACCCCTCGGAACTGGCAGGTCGTTGGCAGGCCACCCTCAACACCCCGCAAGACACCGCCGAATCCCAAGCGTTGCAGGACAAACCGTCGAACGTCTGCGCCATCGATTTTGAACAACAGCAAACCCTGGGTAATGGCGCCGAATGCCTCAGTGCCTGGCTGGACGAACCGGCGATTGGCTGGTTCCCGGAACCGGACGGTATCTCGATTACCGGCAAAGAAGGTTCAAGAATTGTGTTCTTCAGCCGACAGCGTGAGGGGCTTTATAAAAGCACGCTGAAGTCAGGTCTGATCATTACGCTCGTGCGCGCAGCGCAAAGCGAAAAATAGCTGACCCGGCGCCAGCCGCCGATATATAGCTTGCTGTTGCAGTTATAAGCAGCCCTTCAATAACCGAAACTCTCGATTTATGAAAAGAGTTGTTATGAAAGTGTAAGCAGTAACTTGCGAAGAATGTCTCGACCCGTGTGCGGACAGTTAATAGAAATCTCGTCAATGAATGGCGAGGCATATCATCTCAGGAAAACTCAATGAAGATGGCGAACGCCCCAGGCACCGCACCGTTATTCAAGGCACTGGGCGACTATAAAAGCATCCTGATCAGCGTCGGTTGTTTTACCGCGTTGATTAACGTGCTGATGCTGGTTCCGTCTATTTATATGCTTCAGGTCTATGACCGCGTGCTGTCTTCGCAAAACGAAACAACCCTGGCCATGTTGTCATTGATGGTGGTGGGTTTTTTTGCCTTCATCGGCGTGCTGGAGATCGTGCGCAGTTTCATCGTTATCCGCATTGGCAGCCAACTGGAGCGCCGCTTCAACCTGCGGGTCTATCAGGCGGCGTTCGAGCGCAACCTGTTTAAAGGCGAGGGCAACGCCGGGCAGTCGCTCGGGGATCTGACCCACATTCGCCAGTTCGTCACCGGCCCGGCGTTGTTCGCCTTCTTTGATGCGCCATGGTTCCCGGTGTACCTGTTTGTGATTTTCCTGTTTAACGTCTGGCTGGGCGTGCTGGCTACTGCCGGCGCGGTGCTGCTGATCGGCCTGGCATTCCTTAACGAAGCCATGACCAAAAAGCCGTTGGGCGAAGCCGCGGGTTTTTCCCAGCGGTCCAGCCAACTAGCCACCAGCCACTTGCATAACGCCGAAACCATTCAGGCCATGGGCATGCTCGGTGCCTTGCGCAAGCGCTGGTTCCAGGTGCATTCACGCTTCCTGGGTTTGCAAAATCAGGCCAGTGACACCGGCGCGGTCATCAGCTCCGCGAGCAAGACCTTGCGTCTGTGCCTGCAATCGCTGGTGCTGGGCCTGGGTGCCTTGCTGGTGATCAAGGGCGAAATGACTGCCGGGATGATGATTGCCGGCTCCATCCTCATGGGCCGGGTCTTGAGCCCCATCGATCAACTGATCGCCGTGTGGAAACAATGGAGCGGCGCCAAACTCGCTTACCGCCGCCTCGATGCGTTGCTGCAAGCCTATCCACCCAGTGACGAAGCCATGGAGCTGCCAGCCCCCAAAGGTCAGATCAGCTTTGAACAAGTCAGCGCCGGCCCTCCGGGCAAGCGTGCTGCCACGTTGCATATGGTCAATTTCAGTCTGGGTGCAGGGGAAGTATTGGGTGTGCTTGGCGCCTCCGGTTCCGGTAAGTCGACTTTGGCCCGCGTACTGGTCGGTGTTTGGCCGACCCTCGGCGGTACGGTGCGGCTCGACGGTGCGGACATCCATCGCTGGAACCGCGATGACCTCGGGCCGTACATCGGCTATCTGCCTCAGGACATCGAACTGTTCAGCGGCAGCATTGCGGAAAACATCGCACGGTTCCGTGAAGCGGACCCGCAAAAAGTTGTGGAGGCCGCGCAACACGCCGGTGTCCACGAAATGATCCTGCGCATGCCTCAAGGCTACGACACCGTGCTCGGTGAAGACGGCGGCGGTTTGTCCGGCGGCCAGAAGCAGCGTGTGGCCCTGGCCCGTGCTCTGTACGGTGAACCGAGCCTGGTGGTGCTGGATGAACCCAACTCCAACCTCGACACCGTCGGCGAAGCGGCACTGGCCGGCGCCATCGCGCACATGAAGGCCCAGGGTACCAGCGTGATTCTGGTGACCCACCGTTCCTCGGCGCTGGCCCAGGCCGACAAGTTGCTGGTGCTCAACGAAGGTCGCTTGCAGGCGTTCGGCCCAAGTCACGACGTGCTCAAGGCACTGTCCGGGAACGCGTCTGCCAACCAGGAGCAGCAAAGAGACAAACCAGTGCAGGCACCCGGCGGGCTCAGCATGAGCCGGCAGTATCAGCCCACGACAAGGAATTCGGGTGTATGAGCAGCGCACGCATGAACACTGAAAACGAAGCAACGATGGAACACGATTACATCGCTGAACGCCCTGAGCGTGACGCCAAATTCTTCGCCCGTATGGGCTGGGTACTGGCGATCGTCGGTGCTGGCAGTTTCTTCACCTGGGCGAGCCTCGCGCCACTGGATCAAGGCATCCCGGTGCAAGGCACCGTGGTGGTGTCCGGCAAGCGCAAGGCTGTGCAATCGATGAGTCCCGGCGTCGTCAGCCGGATTCTGGTGCGCGAAGGCCAGGTGGTGAAACTCGGTCAGCCGCTGTTCCAGCTCGACCAGACGCAAGTCGCTGCCGACGTCGATTCGCTTCAGGCGCAATACCGCATGGCCTGGGCCAGCGTGGCGCGTTGGGAGAGCGAGCGGGACAATCTCAAACAGGTGAATTTCCCTGCCGAGCTGAGCAAGGATGCTGACCCACGCTTGATGCTGGTACTGGAAGGCCAGCGCCAATTGTTCAGCAGCCGCCGCGAAGCCTATTTCCGGGAGCAGGGCGGACTGCGCGCCAACATCGAAGGCGCCAGTGCGCAACTGGCCGGCATGCGCCGTGCGCGCACCGACCTGACAGCTCAGGCCAACTCCTTGCAACAGCAACTGAGCAACCTTCAGCCCTTGGCGGACAACGGCTACATTCCGCGCAACCGGTTGATGGAATATCAGCGTCAGCTGTCGCAAGTACAGCAACAACTGGCCGAGAACACCGGTGAAAGCGGGCGAGTGGAGCAGGGCATCCTCGAAGCGAAACTCAAGCTGCAGCAGCACATCGAGGAGTACCAGAAAGAAGTCCGCACCCAACTGGCCGACGCGCAGCTCAAAAGCGTAACGCTCAAGGAGCAACTGACGTCCGCCGGGTTTGACTTGCAACACCGCGAGATCATCGCCACCGCTGACGGCATCGCGGTCAACCTAGGGGTTCACACCGAAGGTGCGGTGGTGCGCCAGGGCGAAACCCTGCTGGAAATCGTGCCCCAAGGCACTCGGCTGGAAGTGGAAGGGCACTTGCCGGTCAACCTGATCGACAAGGTCGGTACGCACCTGCCGGTGGACATTCTGTTCACCGCGTTCAACCAGAGCCGCACGCCGCGAGTGCCAGGCGAAGTCAGCCTGATTTCCGCCGACCAGATGCTCGACGAAAAAACCGGTGCACCGTATTACGTGCTGCGCAGCAGCGTCAGTGACCAGGCGATGGAAAAGCTCCACGGTCTGGTGATCAAGCCTGGCATGCCCGCCGAAATGTTCGTGCGTACGGGTGAACGTTCACTCCTCAACTATCTGTTCAAACCGCTGCTCGACCGGGCAGGCTCCGCGTTGACCGAGGAATAAGGATGTTCGGTTGTATGAATAAGCTTTCCATGCTCGGGGCGGCCCTGGCGTTGCTGACTTGCAACAGTGCGATGGCCCTGGGGCCGTTTGAGATCTACGAACAAGCGTTGCGCAATGACCCGGTGTTCCTTGGTGCGATCAAGGAGCGGGATGCCGGCCTTGAAAACCGCATCATCGGCCGCGCCGGGCTGTTGCCCAAGATCGGTTACAACTACAACAAGGGACGTAACTCCTCCAAGGCCACCGCGCTGGATGAGCACGGGCAGAACCGGACCGATGACCGTAACTACAGCAGTTACGGCTCGACCCTGACCCTGCAACAACCATTGCTCGACTACGAGGCATACGCCTCGTATCGCAAAGGCGTGGCGCAAGCGTTGTTCGCCGACGAAGCCTTTCGAGGCAAGAGTCAGGAATTGCTGGTGCGGGTGCTGGAGAACTACACCAAGGCATTGTTCGCGCAGGATCAGATCGACATCGCGCAAGCGAAGAAGAAAGCCTTCGAACAGCAGTTCCAGCAAAACGAGCAGATGTTCCGCCAGGGCGAGGGCACGCGTACCGATATTCTGGAAGCCGAGTCCCGTTATGAACTGGCCACGGCCGAGGAAATCGAGGCCCGCGATGAGCAGGACGCGTCGTTGCGTGAACTCGGGGCGCTGATTGGCGTGCCGACGATCAATATCGGCGACCTGGCGCCGCTGGACCAGAACTTCCAGACGTTCACCTTGCAACCGGCCAATTACGACACCTGGCACGAGATGGCCGTGGCCAACAACCCGAACCTGGCTTCCCAACGCCAGGCCGTGGAAGTGGCGCGCTACGAGGTTGAGCGCAATCGTGCCGGGCACATGCCGAAACTTAGCGCCTATGCCACGGTGCGCCAGAACGAGTCGGAAAGCGGCAATACCTATAACCAGCGCTACGACACCAACACCATTGGCTTCGAAGTCAACGTGCCGCTGTATGCCGGCGGCGGGGTCTCGGCGATGACCCGCCAGGCCAGCAGTAACATGGAACAGGCCGAGTACGAGCTGGATGGCAAGACCCGGGAAACCTTGATCGAATTGCGTCGCCAGTTCAGTGCCTGCCTGTCCGGGGTGAACAAACTGCGGGCCTATCAAAAAGCCCTGACCTCTGCGGAAGCGTTGGTGGTTTCGACCAAGCAAAGCATTCTGGGTGGCGAGCGCGTCAATCTTGATGCGTTGAACGCTGAACAACAGCTCTACACCACCCGCCGCGACCTGGCCCAGACGCGTTACGACTACCTGATGGCGTGGACCAAGTTGCATTACTACGCCGGGACCTTGAACGAGCAGGATTTGGCCAGGGTTGACGAGGCGTTTGGCCAGGGCCCGAGAACCCAGTGATTTTCTGAAGGTATACAAACCTGTGGCGAGGGGGCTTGCCCCCGTTCGGTTGCGTAGCAGCCGCCATCTGGGGTCGCTTCGCAGCCCAACGGGGGCTAGCCCCCTCGCCACAGCAAGCCCCCTTGCCACAGAGTCACCTTCAACCTGAAAGAAGTGCGATGCAGTAATACGGCAACACCACCCCCTCGGACAGGGGGACTAAAACTCTAATAACGCCAAAAAAGCGAGAAGACATGGACGTACAGATCAAGCCGGTTTCGGTCGGCACGCTATTGCTCGCGGTTTGCATAATGCCCGCCGCAGCCCAGGCCCAATATCTTGAAACCGGCAAACCCGGTGACGCCGCCAGTTGGCGCTCGGCCGAGTTCCAGCGCGATTGGGGGCTTGCGCGCATGCAAGCCGATCAAGCCTATGCCGCCGGCATCACCGGCAAAGGCGTGAAAATCGGTGAACTGGATTCCGGCTTCGATTCCACTCATCCCGAATTCGCCACCGACCGTTACCACGCGGTCATGACCAGCGGCAGCTACGTCGACGGCTCACCGTTCAATGTCGTCGGCACGCTCAACTCCAACAACGACTCCCACGGCACCCACGTCACCGGCATCATGGGCGCTTCCCGCGATGGTAGCGGCATGCACGGCGTGGCGTACAACGCACAAATCTACGTGGCCAATACCAACAAGAACGACAGCTTCCTGTTCGGCCCCACCCCCGATCCGAAGTATTTCAAAGCGGCTTACAACGCCCTGGCAGATGCCGGCGTTCGGGCGATCAACAACAGTTGGGGCAGTCAGCCGCCGGATGTCAGCTATCGAACCCTCGACGATCTGCACGCGGCCTACGCCCAACACTTCAACAAAGGCACCTGGCTCGATGCCGCCGCCGACGTGTCCCTTCGTCGCGGTGTGATCAATGTGTTCAGCGCCGGCAACAGCGGTTATCCCAACGCCAGCGTGCGTTCGGCGCTGCCGTACTTCCAGCCGGATCTGGAAGGCCACTGGCTTGCCGTCTCGGGGCTGGATCAAGGCAATCAGCAAAAGTACAACCAGTGCGGGATCGCCAAGTACTGGTGCATCACCACCCCCGGCGCGAAGATCGACAGCACCATTCCCGGTGGCGGCTACGCGATCAAGTCCGGCACGTCCATGTCCGCGCCTCACGCCACGGGCGCCCTGGCGCTGGTGATGGAGCGCTATCCGTACATGAACAACCAGCAAGCGCTGCAAGTGCTGCTGACCACCGCGACCCAACTCGACGGTTCAATCACCAATGCGCCGAACACGACAGTCGGCTGGGGCGTGGCGAACCTTGATCGGGCGATGCGCGGTCCGGGGCAATTGCTCAGTTCTTTTGACGCTAATTTGGGGGCAGGGCAGAGCGATGTCTGGAGCAACGGTATCAGCGATAAGGCGTTGATCCAGCGTCAGGCTGAAGATGCCGCCGAGCACAGCGCCTGGCAACAAACCCTGAAGAACAGAGGCTGGCAAAACGGTGTGGCGGCCGGCGCCAGTCAACAGGATCAAACTGACTATGCAGTGGGCATGGCGCGGGATGCCGCGGCGGCCAGTCGGGTCTATGAAGGCAGCCTGATCAAGTCCGGCGTCGGGCGGTTGATGCTGACCGGCGACAGCACCTATCGCGGCCCGACCACGGTCAACGGCGGTTTGCTGGCGGTGAACGGTTCACTTGCCTCAACAGTGACCGTGAATGACAGCGGCACCCTGGGCGGCTCCGGACGCATCGGCGCACTGACGGCGAATGCCGGCGGCACGGTCGCCCCGGGCAATTCCATCGGGACTTTGCAGGTCAGTGGCAACGTGACCTTCGCGCCGGGCTCGACCTACGCCGTGGAACTGTCGCCGACCAGCAGCGACCGGATTGTCGCCGGTGGCATGGCCACCGTCAGCGGTGCCACGGTGAGTCTGTCGCTGGAAAACAGCCCGACCTTGCTCAGCGCCCGGCAAGTGCAAAGCCTGCTCGGTCATCAGTACGACATTCTGCAAGCAGCCGGCGGCATTCAGGGTCAGTTCGGCGCCGTGTTGCCCAACTACCTGTTCATCGGCGGCAGCCTTGATTACTCCGCCACCGGGGTTGTCCTGAGCGTTGAGCGCAACGCCACGAGTTTCGCCAGTGTCGGGCAAACCCCGAACCAGCGTGCCGTGGCCAGTGCAGTGGAAGGGCTGGGGGCGAGTCATCCAGTCTACGAAAGCCTGCTGCTGTCGCCGACTGCAAGTTCCGCGCAACAGGCGTTCCAGCAACTGTCGGGGGAAATCTACCCGGCGCTGGGCTCTGTGCTGATCAACGACAGCCGTTATCTGCGCGATGCAATCGGTGAGCGCCTCAACGACGCGAAAGGCACCCAAAGCAACGGCTGGATCAAGGCCCTTGGCGCCTGGGGCAAGACCGATGACCTAAACGACACGGCCGGCTACACCACTTCGATTGGCGGTCTGTTGGCTGGTGTTGATGGTGCGCTGGATGAGCAGACCCGAATCGGCCTGGTCACCGGTTACAGCGACAGTTCGGTGAACATGGGGGCCGGCACGCATTCCTCGGCGCAAGTCGACAGCTATCACCTGGGCGCTTATGCCGGCCACGAACTGGGCGCCTGGCGCCTGAGCGCGGGCGGTGCCTACAGCTGGCATCGGGCTGACGTTAAACGTGATCTGCAATACGGCGATGTCAGTGCCAAGCAGAAAGCCAAAGTCGATGCGGCCACCACTCAGGTCTTTGGTGAAGCGGCGTATCGCCTGAACCTGCAACCCGTGGCGCTGGAGCCGTTCGCTAACCTGGCCTACGTGCACCTCGACACCGATGGTTTCACCGAAAAAGGCGATGCCGCCGCGCTGAAAAGCCACGGCGACACCCGCGATGCAGTGCTCAGCACCCTGGGCCTGCGGGCGCTGAAAACCGTGAACCTGTCCGGCCAGCAACAACTGGAACTGAGCGGCAGCCTCGGCTGGCAGCACAACCTGAGCAGTACCGATTCGGAGCAACACCTGGCGTTTGCCAGCGCCAGCATGCCGTTCTCGGTGGAAAGCTCGCCGCTGGTGCGCGACGCCGCGTTGGTCGGCGCCCATGCCGGCTTGGCCCTGAGTCGCGACATTCGCTTGAACCTCGATTACACCGGCCAACTGGCCAGCCGCGAGAAGAGCCATGGCGTGGGGCTTAGCCTCAATTGGCAGTTTTAACGCGGTAAACGACGAATGCGGCAATGAGGATCGCCCGGTTTAAGGATTGAAACGATGAACCCCTGTGGGAGCGGGCTTGCTCGCGAAAGCGGACTGTCAGCCAACATTAATCGTGACTGACAGGACGCCTTCGCGAGCAAGCCCGCTCCCACAGGTAACGCCTCATTGCCACAAGGATTTTTGGCAACACAACTAAGGATGGTCGTTGGATGAAGCTTGAAAACAACAACAAATTTGCCCTGAAAACCCTCAACTACGCGGTGCTCTGCGCACTGGCCACGCTGGGTACCGCCCATGCCGCGCCTTACGTGGAAAACGGCAAACTCGGTGACCCGAACAGTTGGCGCAGCGCCGAGTTCAAGGCCGATTGGGGCGTGGGCGCGATCAACGCCCAGGACGCCTACGCCGCCGGCTACACCGGCAAAGGCGTGAAACTGGGGATCTTCGACCAGCCGGTCTACGCCGCGCACCCGGAGTTTTCCGGGGCCAACAAAGTAATCAACCTGGTCACCAGCGGCATTCGCGAATACACCGACCCGTACATTCCGGTCAAAGCCGGGGATGCGTTCCGTTATGACGGCACGCCTTCGGTTGGTTCCAACGGCAAGCTCGGCGCTCACGGCACCCACGTTGGCGGGATCGCTGCCGGTAGCCGCGACGGCGGCCCGATGCACGGCGTCGCCTTCGGTGCGCAAATCATCAGCGCCGACAACGGTGACCCAGGCCCGGAGGACGGGATCATTCGCGGCAACGACGGCGCGGTTTACAAGGCCGGTTGGGATGCCCTGATCGCCAGTGGCGCACGCGTCATCAACAATAGCTGGGGCATCGGCATCACCGATCGCTTCGACCTCGGCGGGAGCGACCCGGCGCATCCGCACTTCACCGTGCAAGACGCCCAGTTGCAGTTCAACGAGATCCGGCCGTTGCTCGGGACCAAACCGGGTGGTGCCTATGACGGCGCGATTGCCGCAGCCCGCAGCGGCATCGTGACGATCTTCGCCGCTGGCAACGACCACAACCTCAACAACCCCGATGCCATTGCCGGCCTGGGTTACTTTGTGCCGGACATCGCGCCGAACTGGGTCACCGTCGCCGCGCTGCAACAGAACCCGGACCTGACCAGCGCCAACCCCTATAACATCAGCACGTTCTCGTCGCGCTGCGGCTACACCGCCAGTTTTTGCGTATCGGCACCGGGCACCAAGATCTACAGCTCGATCATCAGCGGCACCAACGCCGAGAACCTGACCACCGGCTACGCCAACTACAACGGCACCTCGATGGCCGCGCCGCACGTGGCCGGTTCCATGGCGGTGTTGATGGAACGCTTCCCCTACATGACCGGCGCGCAGGTCGCCAGCGTGTTGCGCACCACCGCCACCGACCTCGGCGCCCCAGGCATCGACGCGTTGTACGGCTGGGGCATGATCAACCTGAGCAAGGGCGTCAATGGCCCGGCGATGTTCGTCACCGAGAAGGACATTCCCGAAGAGTTCCGCATCGCAGGTGCCTACGGCTCCAGCCAGTTTGTCGCGGACCTGCCAGGCATCGGCGCGATCGTCGACGCCGGCAAACCCACCGAGCGTGTCTGTAACGACGTGCACTGCGGGCTCGACACCTGGAGCAACGACATTTCCGGCCATGGCGGCCTGACCAAACAGGGCATCGGCACCCTGGTGATGACCGGCGCCAACACCTACGCCGGTCCGACGCTGGTCAACCAGGGCCGCTTGGCGATCAATGGTTCACTGATGTCCGCGGTCACCGTCAATGACAGCGGCATCCTCGGCGGCAACGGCAGCATCGGTGCATTGACCGCGAAAAGCGGCGGCACCGTGGCGCCGGGCAACTCCATCGGCACCTTGCACGTGACGGGCGACGTCGTCTTCGAACCAGGCTCGACCTACGCCGTGGAACTGTCACCGACCAGCAGCGACCAGATCGTCGCAAGCGGCAAAGCAGTGATCGATGGCGCTACGGTCAGCCTGTCCCTGGAAAACAGTCCGACATTACTGACCACCGCCCAGACCCAAAGCTTGCTCGGCCATCAGTACAACATCCTGCAAGCGGCCGGCGGCATACAAGGGCAATTCGGTGCGGTATTGCCGAACTACCTGTTTATCGGCGGTGCCCTCGACTATTCGGCCAACGGCATTCAGTTGGCGGTGGTGCGTAACGCGACGTCCTTCAGCAACGTTGGCCTGACTCCAAACCAACGCGCTGTAGGCGCTGCCGCCGAGCAATTGGGCGCGGGCAATGCGCTGTACGAAACCCTGCTGTTGTCGCCGACTGCAGCGGTGGCCCAGCAAGCGTTCCAGCAACTGTCCGGCGAGATTCATCCGGCCATCGGCACGATGCTGATCAACGACAGCCGCTACCTGCGTGATGCCGTCAGCGAGCGTCTGCGTGAACGGGATCTGTTCAACTCCGGCGCGCCGACCGATGACAAAAGCAACCTCTGGGTCAAGGCCCTTGGCGCCTGGGGCAAGAGCGATGGCGGCAATGACAACGCCAGCTCCAACAGCTCCATCGGCGGCTTGCTGGTCGGTGGTGATGGCTTGATTGCTGAAGAAACCCGCCTCGGTTTCGTTACTGGTTATAGCGACAGCTCGTTGAGCATGGGCGATGGCACGCATTCGTCGGCATCGGTCGACAGCTACCACTTGGGTGCGTACCTCGGGCATGAAATCGATGCCCTGCGCTTGAGCGTCGGTGGTGCTTACAGCTGGCATCGGATTGATGTGAAACGAGAACTGCAATTGGGCGACGTCAGCGGCAAGCAGAAAACCAAACGCGATGCGACCACGGCTCAACTGTTCGCCGAGGCTGCTTACAAACTGGACCTGCAACCGCTGGCACTGGAACCGTTCGCCAACCTGGCCTACGTGCACTTGAACAGCGACGGCTTCACCGAGAACGGTGATGCCGCGGCGCTCAAGGGCGGTGAAGACAACCGCGACGCGGTGCTGTCGACCCTCGGTCTGCGGGCCGGCAAATCGATTGCGCTGTCTGACCAGAAAAAACTGGAACTGTCTGGCAGCCTCGGCTGGCAGCACAACCTGAGCAGCACCCGTTCCGAAGACCACTTGGCCTTCGCCAACGGCAACACCGCATTCAGCGTGCAGAGCGTATCCCTGGACCGCGACGCCGCGGTCGTCGGGCTGCGCGCCGGGTTGGCCTTGAACCAGGCAACCCGCGTGAACCTGGATTACAACGGACTGATCGGTTCCAACGAGAAGGACCACGGCGTGGGCCTGACCCTGGACTGGCAGTTCTGATTTGACGCTAAGGAAGCAAAAGAATGGGACTGTTTGATTACAAAAATGCCGGCAGTGCGGCCGGCAAAGAGTTGTACAGCGATGCCATCGCATTGACGCTGTATGCCTACACGCCAACCGGCCAGCAGTTGCCGGCCACCGGTTGGGCGCCGATTGGCGCGACGGCACTGGGATACAAAGGCAAGGCCAGTGCTCAAGGCACCTTCTATGGCGAGAAAGAGGGTTTCACCAGCGCCGAATCTGAAGTGCTCGGCAAGTACGACGCCGCCGGCAAGCTGATCGGCCTCGGTGTGGCCTTTCGCGGCACCGGTGGCCTGGGCTACAGCGACACCTTTGGCGACATGAAAAACAATCTGCTGGCGGCTGTCGGACCGGTGGATTACGCGAAGAACTACGCCAAAAGCGCCTTCGATACCTTGCTCAAGGACGTCGCCGCGTTCGCCATTGCCCACGGCCTGAGCGCCAAGGACGTGCTGTTCAGCGGCCACAGCCTCGGCGGTCTGGGCGTCAACAGCGTCGCGGAACTGAGTGGCAGCAATTGGGGTGGTTTCTTCAAGGACGCCAACTACGTGGCCTTCGCCTCGCCGACCCAAAGCGCCACCGGCAACAACGTGCTGAACATCGGCTACGAGAATGATCCGGTGTTTCGCGCGCTGGACGGCACCACGTTCAGCAGCGGCTCAATGGGCAAGCACGACGGCCATCAGGAGTCAGCGACCAACAACATCGTCAACTTCAACGATAACTACGCGTCGACCTCACAGAACCTGGTGCCGTTCAGCATCATCAATCCGCTGAACTGGTCGGCCCATGGCTCGTTGGGGTATGCCGACGGCTTGAACCGGGTGATCGACTCGCGCTTCTACGACCTCACGACCAAGGATTCGACGCTGATCGTGTCCAACCTGACGGAGTCGTCCCGCAGCAGCACCTGGGTCGAGGACCTGGGCCGCAGCGGCGAGCCACACACCGGTAGCACGTTCATCATCGGCACCGACAGCAATGACTTGCTCAAGGGCGGCGCCGGCAATGACTTCATCGAGGGCCGGGACGGTAACGACCGATTCCGCGATGACGGTGGCTATAACATCCTGCTGGGCGGCAAGGGCAGCAACACCTTCGAGCTGCAAAAGCCGCTGCAGAACTTCAGCTTTGCCAACGATGGTGACGGCACGTTGTACGTGCGCGATGCCTACGGCGGCATTAGCCTGACCCGCGACATCGGGGCGCTGGTGAGCAAGGAGTCGAGTGGCTGGTGGGGCATGACCAGCAAGGAGATCACCTACACCGTCAGCGCCAACGGCTTGCTCAACGGCAGCGAACTGACCCACTACAACCACTCGCTCAATGGTGATGCCTACGGCAATACGCTGGCCGCCACTGTCGACGGCGACTGGTTGTTCGGTAACGCCGGCGACGACCTGCTGCGCAGCGACAAGAGTCACGTCACCTTCGTCGGTGGCACGGGCAATGACGTGATGCATGCCGCGGGCGGCAACAACACGTTCCTGTTCAGCGGCGCCTTCGGTTTTGACGCGATCAATGGCTACCAGGGCAGCGACAAACTGGTGTTCATGGGCGTCCAGGGCGCAGGGCAGGGCTACGACTACAAGCAACATGCAACCCAGTCCGGCCATGACACGGTGCTCAAGGTTGGCGATTTTGCCGTGACCCTTGTCGGGGTCGGGCTGGATAACCTGTCGGCTTCAGGCATCACCTTCGCGTAAGAAAAGCTGCATGCACTAAATGCTCCGGGGCGCCTCGTCAGTGAGGCGTCCTGGTTGTGAGCTATCTCTGACGATTCCAGCAAAGAGAGAGGCAATATCTATGGGTGTGTATGACTACAAGAACTTCGGCACAGCCGATTCCAAGGTGTTGTTCAGCGACGCCATGGCCATCACGCTGTATTCCTATCACAACCTCGATAACGGCTTTGCCGCCGGTTATCAGCACAACGGCTTCGGCCTCGGTTTGCCGGCGACGCTGGTCACCGCGCTGATCGGTGGCACTGACTCCCAGGGCGTCATCCCGGGCGTTCCATGGAACCCCGATTCGGAAAAACTCGCTCTGGCTGCCGTGCAAAAGGCCGGTTGGACGCCGATCACCGCCTCGCAATTGGGCTATGACGGCAAGACCGATGCACGGGGAACCTTCTATGGCGAGAAGGCCGGGTTCACCAGCGCTCAGGTCGAGATCCTCGGCAAGTACGACGCCCAGGGTCATCTCACCGAAATGGGCATTGCCTTTCGCGGCACCAGCGGCCCGCGGGAAATCCAGATCAGCGACTCCATTGGCGACATCATCAACGACCTGCTGGCCGCGCTGGGTCCCAAGGATTACGCGAAGAATTACGTCGGTGAAGCCTTTGGCAAACTGCTCGGCAACGTCGCCGCGTTTGCCAGTGCCAATGGGCTGTCGGGCAAGGACGTGCTGTTCAGCGGCCACAGCCTGGGCGGGTTGGCGGTCAACAGCGCGGCGGACCTGAGCACTGACAAGTGGGGCGGTTTCTTCAAGGACTCGAACTACATCGCCTACGCTTCGCCGACCCAAAGCAGCACCGATAAAGTGCTTAACGTTGGCTACGAAAACGACCCGGTGTTCCGCGCGCTCGACGGCTCGACGTTCAACCTGGCGTCTGTCGGCGTGCACGATGCTCCCAAGGATTCGGCGACGGACAACATCGTCAGCTTCAACGATCACTACGCCTCGACGGCGTGGAACGTGCTGCCGTTTTCCATCCTCAACGTCCCGACCTGGATTTCGCACTTGCCGACCGCTTATGGCGATGGCATGAACCGGGTGATCGAGTCGAAGTTCTACGACCTGACCAGCAAAGACTCGACCATCATCGTCGCCAACCTGTCGGACCCGGCGCGGGCTAACACTTGGGTCCAGGATCTGAACCGCAACGCTGAAACCCACAAGGGCAGCACCTTCATCATCGGCAGCGACGGCGACGACCTGATCCAGGGTGGCAAGGGTAACGACTATCTTGAAGGCCGGGATGGCAACGACACCTTCCGCGATGGTGGCGGCTACAACATCCTGCTCGGCGGCAAGGGCAATAACGTGCTGGACTTGCAGCAGTCGGTGAAGAGCTTCGATTTCGCCAACGATGGCGCCGGCAACCTCTACGTGCGTGATGCCAATGGCGGCATCAGCATCACCCGCGACATCGGCAGCATCATCACCAAGGAACCGGGATTCCTGTGGGGCGTGTTCAAAGATGACGTGACCCACAGCGTCACGGCAGATGGCCTGAAGGTCGGCAACAACTTCACTCAGTACGCCTCGAGCGTGAAGGGTGGGGCGGGTGCCGATACGCTGACCGCACACGCCGGCGGTGATTGGCTGTTTGGCCTGGACGGCAACGACCATTTGATCGGTGGCAAGGGCAACGACGTGTTTGTCGGCGGCGCGGGCAATGACCTGATGGAGTCGGGCGGCGGGATCAATACCTTCCTGTTCAGTGGTGCGTTTGGCCAGGACAAGGTGGTTGGTTATCAGGCCAGCGACAAACTGGTGTTTATGGGTGTTGCGGGAGTGGCGCCGAACGATGACTTCCGGGCGCATGCCACGGCGGTCGGGCATGACACGGTGCTGACGTTTGGTGGTGATTCGGTGACGTTGGTGGGGGTTGGGCTGGAGAGTTTGTCTGGCTCCGGGATTGTGATCGCCTGATAGGGCCCCTTCGCGAGCAAGCCCGCTCCCACAATGGATCGAGTGTGCAGCAGATTTTGTGCACGACACAGATCCACTGTGGGAGCGGGCTTGCTCGCGAAGAACGATGACACGGTAAACCTGCCTGTCACCGTGACCCAAAGGTCAAAACTGGACTCCAATACCTGCACCAACAGGAACCGGCACTAAAGCATCCGCGCAATTGTGCGTTATCCCTATAACGCAACAGCGGCATGTCGCCATCGAAAACAGGAGATTCAGGAAAGTGAGTAACAGCAAGAGGTATGTCTTGGGGTTGGCTTTGGCCGTGTTATCGGCAAACGCCGCTGCAGAACTGCCTCATAGCTCGATTTTGAGCCGTTATGGCATGACGCCAGATGAATTGCCGAAACCGGCAGTGATCGAAACCAAAGCACCCGTCGAAGAGAAAACCCTCTTTCATGTCCAGTCGGAGCAGCCTTGGGCCACTGTCCGTTTTGGTGACGGGAAAAAGCCTGAAGTGACCGGCAACATCAGCATCGACAATTCGGTGCAGCAGGAATATGACCGTTGCCAGAAGCTGCGTGACCAGATGATCAAGCGCGGTGAGCGCTACATCGTTTGTGATACCAGCATTCCGGGAATGCCCTAAGTTTTGCGGCGTTCTTAAAGGTCTCTTCGCGGCCAAGCCTCGCTCCTACAGATTGAAACACGTCCCCTGTGGGAGCGAGGCTTGCCCGCGAAGAACGATGACACAGTCTCAGTCTGGTTTACGAACCGTCGCTACATCATTGGCATTGACCTTCACTTTCGCCCCGGAAATATCTTCGAATTCATAGAAGCCGTCCTTGGTCTTGGTTTTCGGCATGTCCTTGGTCAAATACTGGGTGCCGTTCTGCAGGGTCACCACTGTTGGCGTCGCGCAACCGGCCAGGGCCAGGAAAGCGGCGATTGCCAGGGGCAGGCCCAGGGTCTTGATGTTCATACATACCTCTCACGATGCTCAAAAAAAATCAGTGTGACCGCTTCAGTCATCACTGCTGCTCTATGGCGTTTGGTGCCATGGATCGGTAGAAAGTTCGATGCCTACCCGAAAAATGATCGATTAGCTTCGCCGCCCATCCTTTTCCGTTTGCCCGGACAGGGCGTAGCTGGTATCTGTACGCATAACCAGTATTCGCTTGCCATGGCCCTTATTTCCTGTGATTGCAAACCCGCTCGACGATCCGTTCTATTACTTGAACAACTTCATGCAAGTGCTTGATTGGCTTGAACATCGCTATGCCGATGTATTGAGTGTCGAGGAACAACGCTTCATTCGTGAATTTAACCGCTTGCCCCGTGAGTCTCGGGCATTGCTGGTGCGGATGGTAATGCGCAAGGGCCTGCATTTCCGGGCCGCTAAACTGCATTACGTCGAGATCGGTGACATCGCCAGCGCTGCCGGGCCGTTGCTGGAACTGGGCTGGATCGATGAGCAATCGCCATTGTTCATAGAGGACGTGTTTGATGTGCTGCTCAAGGCGGAAATCCTCCAGTGCCTGGGCCATGCCATCGACCAGCCCAAAGGCAAGAAGACCGATTGGCTGCCGCTGTTGAGCGAGCAATTTCCTGAATCCCGAAGTTTCCAGGACTGGTGTCCGATGCTGGATGATCGGCTGTTCAGCCTGACCATCATGGGCCTGTGTGATCGGTTGCGTTTGATGTTCTTCGGCAATCTTTACCAGGATTGGTCGGAGTTCGTGTTGGCGGACCTCGGTATCTTTACTTATGAAAAAGTCGAGTTTTGCGCCGAATCCCGCGGCTTGCGTTGCCGGGAAGACGTGGACGCCTGCGTGTTCCTGCACGACTGTCAGCTTCGGTTCGAGGTCGGTGAAGACGTCGCCGTCGTCGTCGAGCAGATCAACGCCTTGGCACTGAGTAATCCCTGGTTGCAACGTCGCCGGGGCAAGTTGTTGTTCCAGATTGGCCAGCATTGCGAACGCGTGGCCGATTTCGCCAATGCCCTGACCATCTACCGTAAATGCGCTTATCCCGGCTCGCGCCTTCGGCTGATTCGGGTGCTGGAGCGTTGCGGTGAGTATTCGTTGGCCCTGGACCTGGCAGCCTTAGCAGAGCAAGCACCGGAAAGCGCCGCCGAACAGCAGCAATTGCTGCGGGTGTTGCCAAGGCTGCGGCGCAAACTGGGCGGGCCGCCGATGAAACGCGCAGCCCCTCGGGCCATGCAGCGCCTGGATCTGCAACTGCTGCGAACTGATCTGGCGTTGTCGGTGGAGTACTACGTGCAGGCGCACTTGGCCGAAGAATCAGCGCCGGTGCATTACGTCGAGAACAGCCTGATCAATTCGTTGTTCGGCTTGCTGTGCTGGCCGGCGATTTTCGCGCCGTTGCCGGGGGCGTTTTTCCACCCGTTCCAGCGCGGGCCGGTGGATTTGCTCAATGAAGACTTTCACGGTCGCCGGGCCGAACTGTTCCAGGCCTGCCTCGCCGAACTGGACGACGGGCGTTACCGTCAGACGATTCGCGAGCGTTACGTGGCCAAGTGGGGCGTGCAGTCGCCGTTCGTGTTCTGGGGCGCGCTGACCGAGGAGTTACTCGATCAGGCGCTGGACTGCCTGCCGGCCGAACACCTCAAGCACTGGTTCGACCGCTTGCTACTGGACATCAAGGCCAACCGCGCCGGCATGCCGGACCTGATCCAGTTCTGGCCGCAGGACAAGACCTACCGCATGATCGAAGTCAAAGGCCCCGGCGATCGCCTGCAAGACAATCAACTGCGCTGGATCGAGTTCTGCCACGAACACCAGATGCCGATTGCCGTCTGCTACGTGCAATGGACGGAGCAGAGCGCTTGAGCTACAGCATTGCGGTGCGGGCGCTGTGTGAGTTCACCGCCAAGGTCGGTGATCTCGACTTGCGCTTCACGCCGTCACCGACCGCGCTGGAAGGCATCGTCGGCCATCGCACGGTCGCGTCCCGGCGCAACGACGCTTACCAGAGCGAAGTGGCGCTGGAAGGTTCGTATCAAACGTTGAAGGTAAAGGGCAGGGCGGACGGCTACGATCCGGGGCAAAACTGCCTGGAAGAAGTCAAAACCTATCGCGGCGATCTGAGCAAACAACCGGCCAATCATCGGCAGTTGCATTGGGCTCAGGCCAAGATCTACGGCTGGCTGATGTGCCAGAAGCTGCAACTGGCGCAGGTCAACCTGGCGCTGGTGTACTTTGACATCGTCAGCGAAAAGGAAACCTGCCTGGTCGAGGCCTTCAGTGCTGCCGAACTGGAGGCGTTCTTTGAGCATCATTGCCGGTTGTTCCTGTACTGGGCCGAGCAGGAAATGGCCCATCGCGAAGCCCGTAATCTAGCGGCGCAGGGTTTGGCTTTTCCCCATGCCGGGTTTCGTCCGGGGCAACGGCATCTGGCCGAGTCGGTGTTCAAAGCCGTCAGCACCGGCCGTTGCCTGATGGCACAGGCACCTACCGGAATCGGCAAGACCGTCGGCACATTGTTCCCGATGCTCAAGGCTCTGGCGCCGCAGCAACTGGACAAGGTGTTCTTCCTCACGGCGAAAACCCCGGGGCGCAAACTGGCGCTGGACGCGGCACAGGTGATCCTCGACAGCGCCGACGCGCCACCATTGCGCATTCTGGAGATGATCGCCCGGGACAAGGCTTGCGAACACCCGGACAAGGCCTGCCACGGCGAATCCTGTCCGTTGGCCCAGGGCTTCTACGACCGATTGCCCGCCGCGCGTCAGGCCGCCAGTCAGTTGAGCCTGTTGAACCAGAGCGCCTTGCGTGAAGTCGCACTGGAACACAATGTTTGTCCTTATTACCTCAGTCAGGAAATGGCCCGCTGGGCGGACGTGGTGGTCGCCGACTACAACTACTACTTCGACTTCAGCGCCTTGTTGTTTGGCTTGTCCCAGGCCAACAACTGGCGGGTCGCGGTGCTGGTGGACGAGGCCCACAACCTGGTGGAGCGTGGCCGGCAGATGTACAGCGCCAGCCTCGACCAGTCGACCCTCAACGCGGTGCGCAAAACCGCCCCTGAAGCGCTGAAGAAATCCCTGCAACGGGTCAATCGCGAATGGAACGCCCTGCATGACCTGCAACTCGGCGCTTATCAGGCCTACGACAAGGCGCCGGAAAAACTGCTCCAGGCCTTGTCTTCGTGCAGCGCGAGCATCGGCGACTACCTGAACGATCACCCTCAAGGGCTCGACAGCGCGTTACAGAATTTCTACTTCGACATGCTGCAGTTTGGCCGGGTGGCGGAGCTGTTCGATGAGCAGTTCCTGTTCGACATCAGCAAGCGTGACCTTGAACGCAAACGCAATCTGTCGCAGCTGTGCCTGCGCAACGTGGTGCCCGCAGGGTTCATTCGCCCGCGCCTGACGGCGGCGCGCAGTACCGTGCTGTTTTCCGCGACCCTCAGCCCTCGGCATTATTACGCTGACCTGCTGGGAACACCGCCGAACACTGTCTGGATCGACGTTGAGTCGCCGTTTCACGCGGACCAGTTGCAGGTCAGCATCGTCAGCCAGATCTCGACCCGTTTCGTCCACCGTCAGGCGTCGCTCGGGCCGATTGTCGAGCTGATCGCCCGGCAGTTCACCCAGCGTCCCGGCAACTACCTGGCGTTTTTCAGCAGTTTCGATTACTTGCAGCAAGTGGCCCGGTTGCTGGCTGAGCGGCATCCGCACATCACCTTGTGGTCGCAGTCCCGGGGCATGGCGGAAAGTCAGCGCCAAGACTTCCTCGACCAATTCACCACGCACAGCCAGGGTGTCGGTTTTGCGGTGCTGGGCGGGGCGTTCGGTGAAGGCATCGACTTGCCCGGCGCCCGGTTGATCGGGGCTTTCATCGCCACGTTAGGGTTGGCGCAACTGAATCCGGTCAATGAGCAGATGAAGCACCGCATGGCAGCGATTTTTGGTGCTGGCTACGACTACACCTACCTGTATCCCGGCGTGCAGAAAGTCGTACAGGCCGCCGGGCGGGTGATCCGCACCCAGCAGGATCAGGGCGTGGTAATGCTGATCGATGACCGGTTTGGCGACAGCAAGGTCAAGCAATTGCTGCCGCGTTGGTGGTCGGTCGGCGTCGGCCAAGGCGTAGCGGGGTAGGGAATAAAGAACGCCGGGAAAGCGGTTTTTTCGGACTTTTGCGTAGGAATATATCCTTTAAAAAACATAGATATATCTTGATAAAAAGCACTTTTTGATCAATCGGTGAAACCAGACTTTATTCAAAGGGCAGGCAATCACTTTCACCCGATTCTTTGATAAGGAAATCAAGGTATGTCAGAAGCACCGAACTACACCTACACCGCCGAGCAGATCACTGCCGCGTTCACCGAAATCAAAACCGCATCGTTCAAAGACATCACTGCCGATCCTGTTCCCAAGATGCTCGTGGTCGCAGGGCTGCAGGGCTGCAGGGCTCGGGTAAAACCTGGCTATTGGAAAAAAATCTGCTGGCGTCTAATCGCTACACCAACTATGTACGGCTGTACTTGCCTGAATACCGGGAAAAACACCCGCAGTACGCGGACATGATCAAACTCGGCGTCCTGCACTCGTATGAACATACGGAAACCTTCGTCCGGGAGCTCGGTACGAAGATCTTTACCGAGGCGTTCACCAGCCAATACAACATCATCATGGAGTGCGCGTTCGACAGTATCGACTTCGCAGCTTTCCCGCCTTCGGCGACGGCCGCCGGCTATCAGTTCGAAACCCACATCGTCGGCTGCAATCAAGAATTCGCGCATCTGTCGAGCATCAAGAGAGCGCTCAGGAGCCTGGAAAAGCAGGAGCTGGAAAGGTTCGTCAGTCTGCAAGCCCTGCAAACCAGCATGAGCAATGCCCAGGCAATCATCTTGGCCTTCGACACGGCCGCGAAGGCCGTCAGTGGTTCACAAATCATTCTGTACGAGCGTGGGTTTGGTGCTTTGAAAGAGCGGACCCTGCGTGCGCATAACACCTACACCAAAGCCGCCGATGGAACGCTGACTACGACGTCGGTGACCGCGCATTACGCTGACAGTGTGTATGGCACGATCATCAACAACCACGTGTTCTCGGTGAGTGAGCGCGACGAGATGGTCAAGGAGTGCCAACTGGCGCTGTCCAGGACCCAAACCTATGCCGAGCAAGTCCCGGACTTCGTCTACAACGACCTGTATGCCTACATCGTCAAGTACGTGTACCGATAAGCTGCAGCCATTCGGCGGCAAAGCGATGACAGTCCCCCGGCCAGCGAGCGGTGAGCAACTGACCGTCGCGGACCACAAAGCCGTGTTGTGGTTTGTCCGCCGAATCACGTTTGGCCAGCGCCGGCCCTCGCAGGAAATCCTTGGGTTTATTCAGGGCCGCCGACACCTCGGCTTCGACGGTCTGCCGGTAAGTCCGGTAATAACGCCCCAACCACAGTGCGGTCATCAGCCAGGCCGGCAGTTCCATGGTGCCGGCCACCAGCGCCGTGACTTTGTGCCCATCCAGCACCGGACGGCCGGTGGCAAGATCAAGCGTGCGGGCCAGCAACAGCACACCATGACACACAGCGGCCACCGGTTTAGCGGTCTTGAAAAAGTGCAGGGCAATACGCCGGGCCTGCCCGGACTCCAGCAGGCTGCGCATGCCTTGGGCATGACCGCCGGGAATCAACAGCCCTGCAAACTGGCTCGGGTCGACATCGGCGTAGGCCAATGGCTGATTGAAGGCCTCGTCCTCAATCATTCGGGCGTAGCTGGCAAGGTCGGGTTTGCGCGTCATCAGGAACGGGTTCAACAGGCCGAATCCGATGTCCACCAAACGCGGGTCGGCGTAAGCAGGCAACCCCTCGGGCGTTGCAAAACGCACTTCGACGCCCGCCTGGCGCATGGCCTCCCAGGGCACACTGCTTTCAGTCGGATCGTAATCGCAATTGGGCAACAGAATCAGAATCATCGAGAGCTTCTTCCTTGGCCTGGCGTGGCGGTTGGCATCGAGAATAGGTGGTCTGTGGCCATCACTCCACTGCGACTTTCCAAAGCCTGGTTATTGCGGCTGTCCTATCCTGTGGTTTGTCGCATACTCCATAAAATAATAATGCCGGAGAGATCAATGAGTGATGATCGAACCAAAGCAAATGCTATCGAGGACAGCCGATTGCGGATGCTGATCGATGCGGTGGTTGACTATGCGATCTACATGATCGACCCCGATGGCATTATCACCAGTTGGAATTCCGGCGCCCGACGTTTCAAAGGGTATGAGGAAGCAGAAATACTTGGCCAGCATTTCTCGCGTTTCTATACCGAAGAGGATCGTCTTGCCGGCAAGCCCCAGCGAGCGCTGGATACGGCCATTGCCGAAGGTCGTTTCGAGGGTGAAGGCTGGCGGGTTCGCAAGGATGGCACGCGCTTCTGGTCCCACGTGGTGATTGACCCGATTCTCGACCCGTCAGGCACGTTGCTGGGTTTTGCCAAGATCACCCGGGACCTGACCGACCGCAAAATGGCCGAAGAAACCCTCAAGCAAAGCGAGCAGCAATTTCGCTTGCTGGTCCAAAGCGTCACCGACTACGCCATCTATATGCTCGACCCGCACGGGCGCTTGACCAACTGGAACCTCGGTGCCCAGCGCATCAAGGGTTACCGGCCCGAAGAAGTCATTGGCCAGCATTTTTCGATGTTCTACACCCCTGAGGACCGTGAAGCCGGTGAGCCGCAACGGGCACTGGAAACTGCGCAGCGTGAAGGAAAATTCGAAAACAAGGCCTGGCGTGTGCGTAAGGACGGTACGCAGTTCCTGGCTCACGTCGTAGTTGATCCGATCTGGGGTGAGACGGGCACGTTGCTCGGTTTCGCCAAGATCACTCGTGATATCACCGAAGTGACGAAGGCCCAACAGGCCCTTGAGCAAACCCGTGAAGCGTTGTTCCAGGCGCAGAAGATGCAGGCCATCGGCCAACTCAGCGGCGGGATTGCCCACGACTTCAATAACCTGTTGACGGTGATTCTCGGAAACCTGGAAATCGTCCGTAAACGTATGGGGGACGATCCGAAAATCGTTCGTTTGCTGGACAACGCCACCCAAGGCGCCATGCGCGGCGTTTCCCTGACCCAGCGCATGCTGGCCTTTGCCCGGCGTCAGGAACTCAAGACCGAATCCGTCGAGATCCCTGCCCTGGTGCAAGGGATCACCGGGCTGTTGCGCAGCTCCCTGGGGCCCTCGGTGAAAATCGAAACCAACTTTGCGCCAGACCTCGAACCCGCCGAGGCCGACGTGAATCAACTTGAGTTGGCAGTGTTGAACCTGGCGACCAATGCCCGTGACGCCATGCCCAATGGCGGGAAGATTGTCATCAGCGCCAGGATTGAGGAGGTCAGCGATCCTGCCCGTTCCTCTTTACCGGTTGGCCGATATGTTTGCCTGAGCGTTACCGACACGGGGGAGGGCATGGACCCGGACACGCTGGCATCAGCCGCCGATCCGTTTTTCACCACAAAAGGTGTCGGCAAGGGTACAGGCCTGGGGTTGTCGATGGTTCACGGCTTTATCGAGCAATTGGGTGGGCGATTCATCCTCAAGAGCCAGAAGGACCAGGGCACCTGCGCTGAACTCTGGTTACCTGTCGCCACGGCCGGCGCGGTGCCCAGGTTGACGCCTGTAGTGCAAGCCATGCTTCCGGTGCCCGGACTGAGCGTGCTAGTGGTGGATGACGATAGCCTGGTGCTGACCAGCACCAGCCTGCTGCTTGAAGACCTGGGCCACCGGGTGATCAGCGCGGCATCCGGCGCTCAGGCGCTGGAAGCATTCGACAGCGGCCAAGCGATTGATCTGGTCATCACCGACATGGCCATGCCGCGAATGAACGGTGCGCAACTGGCGCACGCAATTCGTCTGCTCAAGCCAGACTTGCCGATCATCCTCGCCACCGGTTATGCCGAGCGCCTGGAAGGCTTTTTGCTGGAACTTCCGCGTCTTTCCAAGCCGTTTACCCAACTCAATCTGGTGGAAATCATCAGCCAGGCGATGAAATAACGGAGGGGCTAACGCTCGGGCAATCGGTCTGAACTTTGCCAACTAAGGTCTCTTCTAAACGTTTTCCGCTGTGTGAGAACGTCGTGCCGAGAATACTGACTGAAGCCGTGGCCGAAGAGGCTCTGACCGAACACAACGCCAAGATGTTCGGTTCGCCCAAGGAACGCCTGGATTTCTATCGCCGGGAAATCCAGTACGAAACCAGCATCGTGGCCAACCGCACCGACGCGTATCTGGCCGCGCAATCGTTCCTGGTGATTGCCTTCGCATCGAGCATGTCCAATCTCAACCCCGAGTGGGGCAAGCTGTTCACCCTGGTGGTGCCGCCGTTTCTGGCGCTGTTGGGGTTGCTCAGCTCACTCAATGCCTGGCCGGGCATTCGTGCGGCGTACGACATCATCGATCACTGGCACTTCAAGCAAAGCCAATTGCTGCGCAGCGAACCGCTGATTGGCTTGGCCTACGATGAATCGCCGCTGTTCTGTGAAACGGAATCCAGTCACAAGGGCTATCGCAAGTCGCTATTGTTTTCGGTGCGCACGCCGTGGATTTTTGCGACGTTCTGGGTTTTGTTGGGCAGCTATGCGTTTTACATTCAGGTCACCAATCCCGGGGCCTGACCTTTCAAGAAGATCAAAAGATCGCAGCCTTCGGCAGCTCCGGCATGGTGTACGCATTCCCCTGTAGGAGCTGCCGAAGGCTGCGATCTTTTCAGCGGTTCAAACCCATGAATCGAAACCGCCATCCACTGATTTCGAATGCAGCACAGACGCCGTTGAAAACTCTTCCTCAATCAGCCGCAGGTGGTCGATGGCTTCCTCAAACTTCAGATCAGCCTTGCAGCGCAGAGCCTGATAATGGGCAAACACCTCGGCATCCAACTCGGCCTTATCCAGCAGTTCAAAAGCCGCTTGGTTAAGCAGTTGCGCTTCTTCGAACAATTGACGATTACATTCGAGCGCGAAATCGCGGCAAGCCTGGGTGTGTACCGGAGCCGAGTAGTACTTCATTGCGTTCACCTTCCGTTCGGGGGAGCCACGTGGGGCTGGATAAGGTTGTGACTGCTTACGCCTAAAGGAATTTCATTCTTTTGAAGTTGGAAAATGGATAGATACTTAGGGAGCTATCGTAAAAAGAAATCAGGAATCCTGATGGTTTCTCTGTTCATACCGGGCCAGCATCGGCTGAGTACTGATACCGTGAATCAAAATGCTCAACGCCACCACTGACAGCGTCAGGTCGGTGCACAGGGTTGCCACCGATGGGGTCAGGTCGTGGTTCAAGGCATAGAACAGGTAATAAAAACTGCCAATGCCGCGAATCCCGAACCAGCCGATCAATGAGCGTTGCCGCCCGTCGAGCAATCGCCCCCAGGGCATCAGCCACACACTCAGTGGGCGAATCACGCAAAACAGGACCGCCGCAATCACCAGGGCACGCCAGTCCCAGTGCGGCACCAGTACCACCCCGAGCAAGGTCACCAGAAACACCTCCATGGCCCGTTCCACCAGACTGCCAAAGGCCAGCATGTCGCCCATCATGATGCCGGCGGCGACCTGAGAGTCTTCCAGGTTTTCTAGATCGCCATGCACGGCGGCCTCGGGCTCGACGTTCTGATGACCGACCACCGGTTGCACCAGTTGCTCGGCCGGGGTCTGGGTGTCGCCGGTAGACTTGACCTCGGCCTGGCGCAATCCCAAACCTGCGGCGAACACGGATAGAAAACCGTAGCCGTGAATCGACTCGGCCGCCACATAGGCCAGCGCGATCAGCGCCAGGGTCAAGTAATCATTGGGGGAAAAGGTGCTGTCGGCATTGCGGATGCGCATCGACAAGGTCGCCCGACCGATGCCGTGGCCCATCCAGTAACCGATCAGCAACCCGGCAGGCACCGCCCACAACAGGCTTTTCAGGGCCCAGTCAGTGAGCCAGGTGTTGGAGTCACCGGACTGTTGCAACACTAACAAGCCGAGGATGACGAAAGGAAACGCGACGCCGTCGTTCAGGCCGGCCTCACCCGAAAGCCCGAAACGCACCGAGTCGTAATCCTTGGCATCGTTAACCTGCACCAGCGACGCCAATACCGGGTCGGTCGGTGCCAGAATCGCGCCGATCAGCATCGACGGGCCCCACGCCAGGCCCAAGCCGTAATGCAGCAACAGGCAAACACCGGCGATGGTCAGCACCATCACCGGCCCCGCCAGCCCGAATGCGACGCGCCATTTGCGATCCCTGAGCGGCAGACGCAACTTGAGTCCGCAGACAAACAGCGAAAAGAGCACCGCGACTTCCGTCAGGTGCTCCATCCAGTTTGCGGCGTCCTTGATGTCGAGCTTGAGCAAATCCAGGCCCGCCGGGCCGATGGCTATCCCCAGCACCAGGCACACTGCCGAGGTGGTCACCGGCATCCAGCGCAGGTACGACGAGGTCAGCGCCAGCGTCAGCAGCACCGCGCCCAACACTGCCAACCACACAATGAAACTCATGCCGGACTCTCGCTGGGTGGCTGCATTCGTCGGCTCAACCGACGGTCGCGCGCAGGTATTCAGGCGCTAACACGACCGACCACAGCAATACCATCTCGACCAGAATGGTCACTAACACCAGCAGGCCGACGCCCCAGACACTGGCTGCGTACAACAGGCCCTGTTCCTTGCGCTCGTGCATAAAGGTCGGCAGGCCAACGAACAACAGGAACGTCGCGTAGGCGCAAGCGGCCGCCAGCACTATGACCCCCAACCAAAGGCTGGGGTACAGCCCGGCGAAACCCGCGATAAAAAACGGCGTCGCGGTGTAGGCAACAAAACCGATGCATTGATTGACCGTGGGCCGGGCGTCGAAGGTGCGTGACATCCAGCGGATAAATAATCCCATCAGCGCCACGCCGGCCAGGATGGTCAGGTACAACAACCCGCAGAGTTGCAGTGCGCTGGCAGGGCTGAGTTTCACCGTTTCGTGCTGGGCCAGGCTCCAGCCGACATAGGTGGTCCCGATATACAGGCACACGGCAGGGATCAGTGCGAGCAGCACTAAATGTGCGAGGTAGTGGCGTGGATGCTCTTCCTCTTCGTGACGAATATCCGTCCAGGCGAAGTTGGGTTGGGTAAACAGCTTGATAATAGGTGCGGACATGACGACCTCCAGATATCTAAGGCACACCAATGGCACGCCTATAAAGAGTTGAGTTCTGGAGTTGGTAGCAGGTTCAATTTATAGAAACGGCTCGCCGCCCGAGCCCTGGTAGCTCCGCTCGCCGCAGTCCGGATACGGGTCTCGATGTTGCGGTTGGACACAAAAACTGTGGCGAGGGGGCTTGCCCCCGTTGGGCTGCGAAGCGGCCCCAAATCCTGAGCCTGCGGTCTGGCAGGCAAACCGCTTTCAATCGATTTACGACGGCTCCGCTGCCGATCGGGGGTAAGCCCCCTCACCACAAAAGCCGCTCCTACAGGGATGTCAGGCTGTTTTCGATCCGCTGGATGCCTTCCTCGAGTAACGCCCGCGGGCAGCCGAAGTTCAGGCGCACGAACTGTTTGCTCTGATCACCAAAATCCAGACCAGCACTCAAGCCGACCTTGGCTTGTTCAAGGAAGAACTGCTGCGGATCGGCCAGCCCCAACGCCGAGCAATCGAGCCATGCCAGGTAAGTGCCTTGTGGCACGTTGATGCTCACGCCTGGCAATCGCGTGCGAACGGCATCCACCAGATAATCACGGTTGCCTTGCACATAAGCCAGCATCTCGGTCAGCCACGGGCCGGCTTCGCTGTAGGCCACGCGGGTGGCTTCCAGGCCCAGCGGGTTGACGCTGTCGACCATGCCGCAACGCGCGTGGTTGACCCGAGCCAGCAGCGCCGGATCCTGGATGATCATGAACGAGGTCTTCAGACCGGCGATGTTGTACGCCTTGCTCGCCGACATCAGGGTGATGGTGCGCTTGGCGATCTCCGGGCTCAGCGATGCGGTCGGAATATGTACACGCCCGTCAAAGCACAACTCGGCGTGAATCTCGTCGGAGATGATCCAGGCGTCCTGCGCCAGGCAGATGTCGGCCACCGCTTGCAGTTCTTCCCGAGGGAAGACCTTGCCCAGCGGGTTGTGCGGGTTGCTCAGCAGCAGCGCGCCGCCGCCGTTCAGGGATTCGCGCAACGCATCGAGCGGTGTGGCGTAGGAACCATCCGCCTGGGCGACGAACTCAAGTTCAACCTTGTTCAGCCCCCAATTGCCCGGCGCATGACGCAGCGGCGGGTAGTTCGGCGTTTGTACTACAACGTTCTGTTGCGGCTGGACCAGCGCTTTCAGCGCCATGTTGAAGCCGGACTCCACACCCGGCAGAAACACCAGTTCTGAAGGCTTTACCCGCCAGGCGAATTTGTTCCAGAGGTCGGCGACGATGGCGTCACGCAGGTTGTCCTGAGGCACGCTGTAGCCAAGCAACGGGTGTTCCAGGCGTTTTTGCAGGGCCTGGATAATCACCGGCGGCGCCGCAAAATCCATGTCGGCCACCCACATTGGCAACACGTCGGCCGGGTAACGGCTCCATTTGGTACTGCCGGTCGCGTGGCGGTCGAACACCTGGTCGAAATCGAAGGTCATGCTCAGTCTCATAGAAGGCAGCGTTAATCACGGCGGCCATGATAAGCCGCCAACGTTCACCTGAGGTGACACCCAGCAGAAAAAATCAGAACTCAATGAGTACACGAATCCCCCTGTGGGAGCGGGCTTGCTCGCGAAAGCGGTCTTACATTCAACATCAACACTGACTGACCCACCGCTTTCGCGAGCAAGCCCGCTCCCACATTTGATCTTCGTGTTGCCCGACGGTCGGGTTTCATGCCAAAGGCTGTCACATTGACTAGAGTTTGGAGTACCGGCAGCCAAGCTGCCGCGACTGTGTTTGTCCAGAAAAACCCGGCAAAGCACCGGGTCTTCATCTGATCAGGAGTGCACGATGGACCTCAACCGTCGTCAGTTCTTCAAGGTCGCCGGTATCGGCCTTGCGGGCTCAAGTCTCGGCGCGCTGGGTATGCTCCCCGCGACTGCCTTTGCCGAGCAAGTGCGTCATTTCAAACTCGCCCACACCCATGAGACCCGCAACACCTGCCCGTACTGCTCGGTGGGTTGCGGCTTGATCATGTACAGCCAGGGCGACCAGGCCAAGAACGTCGCCCAAAGCATCATCCACATCGAAGGCGACGCCGACCACCCGGTCAACCGCGGCACCTTGTGCCCCAAAGGCGCGGGCCTGCTGGACTTCATTCACAGCCCCAGCCGCTTGCTGTACCCACAGGTGCGCAAGCCCGGCAGCACCGAATGGACGCGCATCTCCTGGGATGAAGCGCTGGACCGCGTGGCCGACCTGATGAAGGCCGACCGCGACGCCAACTTCATCGAGAAGAACGCCCAGGGCCAAACGGTGAACCGCTGGCTGACCACCGGATTTCTCGCAGCGTCAGCGGCGTCCAATGAAGCGGGCTACCTGACCCACAAGGTCATTCGCAGTCTCGGCATGCTGGGGTTCGATAACCAGGCGCGTGTCTGACACGGTCCGACGGTGGCAAGTCTTGCCCCGACGTACGGCCGTGGTGCCATGACCAATACCTGGACCGATATCGCCAACGCGAACCTGATCCTGGTGATGGGCGGCAACGCAGCAGAAGCGCACCCTTGCGGCTTTAAATGGGTGACCGAAGCCAAGGCGCACAACAAGGCACGACTGATCGTGGTCGATCCGCGATTCACCCGGACCGCCTCCGTGGCCGACTATTACGCGCCAATCCGCACCGGGACCGACATCGCCTTTATGGGCGGGTTGATCAATTACCTGCTGACCGAAGACAAGATCCAGCACGAGTACGTCAACGCCTATACGGACGTGTCGTTTATCGTCAAAGCCGGATTCAGCTTCGAAGACGGGATCTTCAGCGGCTACGACGCCGCCAAGCGTCTGTACACCGACAAGTCTGGCTGGGGCTATGAAATTGGTGAGGACGGTTTCGCCAAAGTCGACCCGACGTTGCAGGACCCACGCTGCGTCTATCAACTGATGAAAGTCCATTACAGCCGCTACAACATCGACCTGGCCAGCCAGATCTGCGGCATGCCGGTGGACGCCATCAAGAAAATCTGGGAAGAAATCGCCACCTGCTCGACACCGGGCAAGACCATGACGATTCTCTACGCCCTGGGCTGGACGCAACACTCGATTGGTTCGCAAATCATCCGCAGCGCGGCGATGGTCCAACTGCTGCTGGGCAACGTCGGCATGCCGGGCGGCGGCGTCAATGCCCTGCGCGGGCACTCGAATATTCAGGGCCTGACCGACCTTGGCTTGCTCTCCAACTCGCTGCCGGGTTACCTGACCCTGGCCAGCGACGGCGAGCAGGATTACGACGGCTACATCACCAAACGGACGCAAAAACCGTTGCGCCCGGGACAACTGTCGTATTGGCAGAACTACAGCAAGTTCCACGTCAGCCTGATGAAATCCTGGTACGGCAACAACGCCACCGCCGAGAACCATTGGGCCTACGATTACCTGCCGAAACTCGACATCCCCAACTACGACATCCTGAAAATGTTCGACCTGATGGGGCAGGGCAAGGTCAACGGTTACATGTGCCAAGGCTTCAATCCGATCGCCGCGTTGCCGGACAAAAACCGCGTAATGGCGGCGCTGGCCAAGCTCAAATGGTTGGTGGTGATGGACCCGCTGTCCACCGAGACCTCGGAGTTCTGGAAAAACGTCGGGCCGTACAACGACGTGACCAGCGCTGACATTCACACTGAAGTCATTCGCCTGCCGACGACCTGTTTTGCCGAAGAGGACGGCTCGCTGGTCAACAGCAGCCGCTGGCTGCAATGGCACTGGAAAGGCGCCGACGGGCCGGGCGAAGCGCAGACCGACGTGAAGATCATGAGCGAGTTGTTCCTGCGCCTGCGCAAGCGTTATCAGGCGAATGGCGGCGCGTTCCCCGACCCGATCCTTAAACTGTCGTGGCCTTACAAAATCACCGACGAACCGTCGCCGGAAGAACTGGCCAAGGAAATCAACGGCGCCGCCACCACGGACTTCACCGATGCCACGGGGGTGGCGATCAAGGGCAACGCGCAACTGACCGGTTTCGCCCAGCTCAAGGACGATGGCAGCACCGCGTCCGGCTGCTGGATCTTCTGCGGTAGCTGGACCGAAATGGGCAACCAGATGGCCCGGCGCGACAACAGCGATCCGTACGGCATGAAGCAACATTTGGGATGGGCCTGGGCCTGGCCGATGAACCGGCGGATTCTCTACAACCGCGCTTCGGCTGACCCGCAAGGCAAGCCGTGGGACGAGAAAAAACGCCTGGTGTGGTGGAACGGCAAGGCCTGGGGTGGCACCGATGTGCCGGACTTCAAGGTCGATTCGCCACCGGAAGCCGGGATGAACCCGTTCATCATGAACCCCGAAGGCGTGGCGCGGTTCTTCGCCGTCGACAAGATGAACGAAGGCCCATTCCCCGAGCACTACGAACCGTTCGAAACCCCGATCGGCATCAACCCGTTGCACCCGAACAATAAGAACGCCACCAGCAACCCGGCGGCGCGGATCTTCGATTCGGTGTGGGAAACCCTCGGCGTGGCCAAGGATTATCCGTACGCCGCGACGAGTTATCGGCTGACCGAGCATTTCCACTTCTGGAGCAAGCACTGCAAGCTCAACGCGATTGCCCAGCCGGAGCAATTTGTCGAGATTGGCGAGGTGCTGGCCAAGGAGAAAGGCATCGTTGCCGGCGACAAGGTCCGGGTCAGCAGCAAGCGCGGCTTTATCGAAGCGGTGGCAGTGGTGACCAAGCGGATTCGTCCGTTGCAGGTCAACGGCCAGGTTGTGCACCACATCGGTATCCCGCTGCACTGGGGCTTTACCGGGCTGACGCGTCACGGCTATCTCACCAACACCCTCGTGCCGTTCCTCGGCGATGGCAATTCCCAGACCCCGGAATCCAAGTCATTCCTGGTCAACGTGGAGAAAGTCTAAATGGCTAGCCAAGACATTATCGCCCGCTCGGCCACCACCACCGTCCCGCCGTCGGTGCGCAATCAGGAGGAAGTGGCCAAGCTGATCGACACCACCAAGTGCATCGGTTGCAAGGCCTGCCAGGTCGCCTGCTCGGAATGGAACGAGCTGCGCGACGACGTCGGCCACAACCTCGGCACCTACGACAACCCGCAAGACCTGAGTGCCGAAACCTGGACGTTGATGCGCTTCACCGAGCATGAAACCGACGCCGGTAATCTGGAATGGCTGATCCGCAAGGACGGCTGCATGCACTGCGCCGAACCCGGTTGCCTGGCGGCGTGCCCAAGTCCTGGCGCAATCATCAAGCATGCGAATGGCATCGTCGATTTCGATCAGGATCATTGCATCGGTTGCGGTTATTGCATCACCGGTTGCCCGTTCAACATCCCGCGGATCTCGCAAAAAGATCACAAGGCCTACAAGTGCACGCTGTGCTCGGACCGGGTCGCGGTGGGCCTGGAACCGGCCTGTGTGAAAACCTGCCCGACCGGCGCCATCGTCTTCGGTACCAAGGAAGACATGAAGGAACACGCCGCCGAACGGATCGTCGATCTCAAGAGTCGCGGCTTTGAAAACGCCGGTCTGTACGACCCGGCTGGGGTCGGCGGCACCCACGTGATGTACGTGCTGCACCATGCCAACACGCCACAGATATACGCCGGGCTGGCGAAGGATCCGGCGATCAGTCCGCTGGTGGGTTTGTGGAAAGGCGTGAGCAAACCCTTGGGCTTGTTGGCCATGGGCCTGGCGGTGCTGGCCGGGTTCTTCCACTACGTGCGCATCGGCCCGCAAGTGGTGGAAGAGGACGAATTGCCACCGGTTAACGATCCGGCAGTGCACGAAGTCGATCCGTCGGTGCACACCTTTGATCCGCGCGGGGAGAACAGACCATGATCCGCAAGCAGATCCTGCGCTATACCGCCAACCAGCGGACCAATCACTGGCTGGTGGTGATCCTGTTTTTCATGGCCGCGCTGTCGGGGATGGCACTGTTTCACCCGGCGCTGTTCTGGCTCAGCAACCTGTTCGGCGGCGGACCGTGGACGCGGATTTTGCATCCGTTCATGGGCGTGCTGATGTTTGTGCTGTTCCTCGGGTTGGTGATCCGTTTCTGGCGGGCCAACTTCTTTATTCGCAACGATGGGCTGTGGCTCAAGCGGATAGGGCGGGTGATCAAAAACGAGGAAGAGGGCGTGCCGCCGATTGGCAAATACAACCCTGGGCAGAAGCTGCTGTTCTGGACGTTGTTGTTGTGCATGTTAGGGTTGCTGTTCACGGGGTTGGTGATCTGGCGCGCGTATTTCAGTGTGTATTTCGGCATCACCCTCATTCGTTGGGCCATGCTGCTGCATGCGCTGGCGGGTTTTGTGCTGGTGTTGAGCATCATCATTCACATCTACGCCGGCATCTGGATCAAGGGCTCGATCAGCGCCATGTTGCACGGCTGGGTCAGCCGCGCGTGGGCCCGGAAACACCATGAACTCTGGTACCGCGAAGTGACCCGCGACGAAAACCCCGAGCAGCCGATCAGCAAAAAAGGATAAGCACTTGGCAACGATTCTTGAGCCTGG
Source organism: Pseudomonas sp. ASL4 (assembly GCF_056680395.1). Classification (NCBI taxonomy): domain Bacteria; kingdom Pseudomonadati; phylum Pseudomonadota; class Gammaproteobacteria; order Pseudomonadales; family Pseudomonadaceae; genus Pseudomonas; species Pseudomonas sp. ASL4. The sequence goes on from NZ_CM155280.1 coordinate 4,211,494, forward strand.
CGAGATCGAAGCAGCGGCGAGTTCACCACCGTTTCTGTACTTGCCACCGCGTAATCTGTTCACCTTGCGAGCGTTGGGGCTTGAGCGTTTGGCTGAAGGGCATCCGATGGCGGATTACCTGCGGCTGGTGGCCGGGTTGTGTCATCTCCAGCAGGAAATGCTGGATGATCTGCCGGTTGATGAGATGCCCGATCCCGAACGCCTGAAAGTCTGCCAGCAACATGGGTTGCCGCCGTTCGCCGTTGACAGCCTGGTGCGCGAGGGCGAATGGCTGCCGTTTCTGTACGCCGTGTTGCTGCGCTATAAGCCACCGCCACACGCGGCGGTCAAAAGCGCGATCAACACGCTGCTGGCTGCCAACCCCGGACAACTCAAGGCTTGGGGCGTTGCTTTGGTCAGCGGCCAATACTCGTTGTTGCCCGCCGAAGTGGTGCCGTTTCTCGGCGCGGCGTTGCAAGTGACCTGGAGCCATTGGTTGCTGGACACGCCGAACCTGGAACTCAAGCCCGGTGACAGCCTCAGCCAATGTCCGGCCTGTGGTTCGCCGGCCATGGCCGGGGTGATTCGCCATCGCGGCAAATACAACGGTTTACGCTATCTGGTCTGCTCGCTGTGTGCCTGTGAATGGCATGTGGTGCGGGTCAAATGCGTGTATTGCGAGCAGAGCAAAGGCCTTGAGTACGTCAGCCTCGATGACGATCGATACGCGGCGAATCAGGCGCCGCTGCGGGCGGAAGTCTGTCCCGGCTGCAACAGCTACCTGAAACTGCTGTATCTGGAAAACGATGCCGAGGCCGAAGCGCTCTCGACCGACCTGACCAGCCTGATGCTGGACATGCGGCTGGAGCAGGAAGGTTATCTGCGTGTAGCACCGAATCTGTTGTTGGCCCCCGGAAGCGATTAAGTCCAGCGTCTACACTGAGGCGCGACGGTCCATCGCTTTCGGAGTTGCCGATGTCCAACCTGCGTCTGCCATCCATCGACAGTTTGCTGCGCCATCCTGCGTGCCAGCCGTTGGCCGAGCGTTATGGGCGAGATGCGCTGCTGACCAGCCTTCGACAGTTGCTCGATGACCTGCGCGAACCGGTGCTTTCGGGGCAACTGACTGCGGTTGAAATCTCGCCCGAGGTGCTGGCGGGCAGGGCGGGTGAACGTCTCATTTCCCAGCATCGCAGTCATGTGCGCCGGGTGTTCAATCTCACCGGCACCGTGCTGCACACCAATCTGGGGCGGGCGCTGTTGCCGGAAGAAGCCATTGAAGCGGTGCAGATGGCGGCGCGTTATCCGATCAATCTTGAATTCGATCTGCACAGCGGCAAGCGTGGCGACCGCGACGACCTGATCGAAGGCCTGATCCGCGAGTTGACCGGCGCCGAGGCCGTCACCGTGGTCAACAACAACGCCGCTGCCGTGCTGCTGACCCTCAACAGCCTGGGCGCGCGTAAGGAAGGCATCATTTCCCGAGGCGAGCTGATCGAAATCGGCGGCGCGTTTCGCATCCCCGACATCATGGCCCGTGCCGGCGTGAAGCTTCACGAGGTCGGCACAACCAATCGCACCCACGCCAAAGACTATGAAGCCGCCATCGGCCCGCGCAGCGGTTTGGTGATGCGCGTGCATGCGAGCAACTACGCTATTTCCGGGTTCACCACGAGTGTGCCGACCGCTGAGCTGGCAGCGTTGGCGCACAAGCACGGTTTGCCGTTGCTGGAAGATCTGGGCAGCGGCAGTCTGCTGGACCTGACTCGCTGGGGGTTACCTGCCGAACCGACGGTGCGTCAGGCGCTGCTCGATGGTGCGGACATCGTCACTTTCAGCGGCGACAAGTTGCTCGGCGGTCCGCAGGCCGGGTTGATTGTCGGGCGTAAGGAGTTGATCGCGAAGATCAAGAAGAACCCGCTCAAGCGTGCGTTGCGGGTCGACAAGCTGACCTTGGCGGCGCTTGAAGCAGTGTTGGGGTTGTACCGCGATCCTGATCGTTTGGCCGAACGTTTGCCGAGTCTGCGCCTGCTGACCCGGCCGCAGGCTGAGATCCTCGCTCAAGCCTCACGTTTGCAACCGTCGTTGGCCCAGCGTTTGGGTAATGGCTGGAACGTAAGCGCGGTGCCTGCGCTGGGCATGATCGGCAGTGGCAGCCAACCGGTGGCGCGCTTGCCAAGTGCTGCGTTGTGCCTGCGGCCGCTGGTGTCGAAGCGTCTTCGCGGTCGGCAATTATTGAATCTGGAAGCGGCGTTTCGCACCTTGCCGATTCCCGTGCTCGGCCGTCTTGATGACGATGCCTTGTGGCTGGACCTGCGGCAACTGGACGACGAAGCGGCGTGGCTGGCGCAACTCGATCAGTTACCGGGAGGGGAAGGGTGATCGTCGGCACCGCAGGGCACATCGACCACGGCAAGACGTCGTTGCTTCAGGCCCTGACCGGCCAGGCCGGGGACCGTCGCCGTGAGGAACGCGAGCGCGGCATGACCATCGACCTCGGCTACCTCTACGCGGCGCTGGAACCCGGCGCCGAACTGACGGGGTTTATCGACGTGCCCGGTCATGAGCGATTCACCCACAACATGCTCGCTGGCGCACAGGGCATTGACCTGGTGCTGTTGGTGGTCGCGGCAGACGACGGCGTGATGCCCCAGACCCGCGAGCATCTGGCGATTGTCGAGTTGCTGGGCATCCCTCGGGCGCTGGTGGCGATCACCAAGTGCGACCGGGTCGAGCCTGCACGAGTTGCAGAAGTCCGGGCGCAGGTTGAAACGTTGCTCGCGTCTGGACCATATGCCGGCGCGCCGTTGATTGCGCTGTCGAGTGTCACGGGCGAGGGCTTGGAAACCTTGCGTGAAGCGTTGCTCGATGCGCAAAAAAGCGTTCTTCAACGTAGTGCCAGCGGTGGTTTTCGCCTGGCGATTGACCGTGCTTTCAGCGTCGCTGGCGCTGGTATCGTGGTGACCGGCACTGCGTTGTCGGGCCAGGTCGCCGTGGGTGATACGTTGCTGCTCGGCCCCCAAGGCAAGCCGGTGCGAGTGCGTGGCTTGCATGCGCAGAATCAGCCGGCCGAGGTTGCAACCGCAGGACAACGCGTGGCGCTGAACCTGAGCGCCGAACGCCTGAACCTGGAACAACTTCACCGCGGCCAATGGCTGCTGGCCGAGTGGCTGCACGCGCCGACCCAGCGGCTGGACATCGAGATGCAACTGTTGCCCAGCGAATCCCATGTGTTCGTCCACTTTCACCCGGTGCACGTCCATCTCGGCACTCAGGACGTGACCGGACGGGTTGCATTGCTGCAAGGCCCAAGTCTGACCCCCGGCGAGCGGATGTTTGCGCAAATTCTGCTGAATGCGCCGGTGCAGACAGTGAAGGGCGATCCGTTGATCCTGCGCGACCAGAGCGCCCAACGCACCCTCGGTGGCGGGCGAGTGCTCGACCCGTTCGCGCCGAGCCGACAGCGTCGCAGCCCCGAGCGACTGGCGCAGTTACAAGCCCTCGCGAGCACCCACAGTCTTGAAGAAGTCATGCCCGCGCTGCTGGCCAACAGCGAAACGGGGCTTGACCCGCAACGCCTCGAACGTCAATTCAACCGTCTTCGTGACAGCTGGGTTTTGCCCGATGACGTGCGCCTGATCAACACCCGCCAAGGTCCGCTGTTGTTTAGCACTGCACGATGGGAAGCCCAAAAAGCGCCGCTGCTGGAACACCTCGCACGCTTCCATCAACTGGAACCGGATCAAATGGGCCCGGACCGTGATCGCCTGCGCCGGTTCACCGGCACTGCGCTGGACCGGCCGACGTTCATCAGCCTGCTCGACGAATTGCTTGCCTGTGGCGCTATCGTCACCAGCGGGCCGTGGTTGCATCTGCCCGATCATCAAGTGCGCCTGAGTGAAGACGACGAAGCCTTGTGGCAACAATTGCAGCCAACGTTCGAAGCGGCCGGTTTCAATCCACCGTGGGTGCGTGACCTTGAACATGACGAAGTCGCGGTGCGCCTGCTGCTGCGCAAAATGGCGCGACTGGGGCTGCTGCACCAAGTGGTGCGCGACCTGTTTTACACCGACACGGTGCTGCGCCGATTGGCGGCTATGCTGTTGCAACTGACGGGTGAAAAGCCGGTGATTGAGGTGGCGGCGTTTCGTGATGCGGTGGGGCTGGGTCGCAAGCGCAGCGTGCAGATTCTCGAATACTTCGACCGCATCGGCCTGACCCGACGCCTTGGCGATCGGCGCCAGATCCGCCCAGGCAGTGCACTGGCTCAGCCCTCCGAGCCCTGACTTTTTTCATGGAAGGCAATCGCGCCCGGTGGCGCGGCCGGGCTTCAAACCCGGTTGGGGACGGCATCCGTTCCCGGGCAGGTTCGACTCCGGCTGCCTTCCGCCAATTTCAGAGTGGCGCCAGTTCCTTGATCAGAAAATCAATGAACGTGCGAGTCTTCTGCGGCACCCGCCGCGCCGACGGATAAACCGCGTTGATGCTGATCGGCGGCGCCTGCCATTCGCATAGCACCGACACCAGCCGACCCGACGCCAATGCCTCTTCGACAATGAAATCCGGGAGCAGGGCGATGCCCATCCCGGCTTCGGCTGCTTGGGCGAGCAGGTCACCATTATTGGCGTGCAACGGCCCGGTGACGTTGACCCGTTGTGTCTCCCTGCCGTTGCTCAGTTGCAGGCTGACACCGCTTTGCAAATAGCCGTAGTTCAAGCACTGGTGGGCGGTCAGGTCCTTGGGCATCTTTGGCGTGCCGGCACGTTTCAGATAGGCCGGCGAGGCGACCATGATCCGCGGTGCCGGGGCCAGCAGTCGGGCGATCATGGACGAATCCGGCATGCTCGCAATCCGCAGCGTCACATCAAAACCGCCGCGCACCGGGTCGACTTGCTGATCACTCAGCACAAGCTGCAGCTCGATGTTCGGGTGCAGTTCGTGGAACACCGGGATCAGCGGCCCCAACCGTCGCAGTCCGAACGACATTGGTGCGTTGATCCGCAATACGCCGCGTAACTCACCCACGCCGTCCCGCGCCCGTTGCTCGGCTTCGTCCAGCGAGGCGATCAATTCCCGGGCCGCGTCGTAATACTCGGCGCCTGCTTCGGTCAGGTGAAGGCTGCGCGTGGTGCGTTGCAGCAACTGCACGCCGATGGCCTCTTCCAGTGCCTGAATCTGTTTGCTGACTTTTGAGCGTGGCACATCCATTGCCCGGGCTGCGGCGGCGAAGCCGTTCTCACCGACAGTGGTGATGAAGGCGCGCATGCATTCAATACGATCCATGACTGTCCCTAAATTGGAATCAATGATTCCCGATTTTAGGGAATTGTTCCTTTTGTGGCTAGGGCCTAAATTAGCTACCAAGCCGCCAGCAAACAGCCTTCCAACGAAGCACGCAGCGGCTAACCCATTGAACAGAACTCATCGACATCAAAAGGAACTCGCCATGTCCATCCGTGAATTGCTCAACCCAACCAACTCCGCCCTGATCCTGATCGACCACCAGCCGCAAATGTCCTTCGGCGTGCAATCGATCGATCGCCAGACCCTGAAGAACAACACCGTCGGCCTGGCCAAGGCGGCGAAGATCTTCAACGTGCCGACCATCCTGACCTCGGTAGAAACCGAAAGCTTCAGCGGCTACATCTGGCCGGAGTTGCTCGCCGTGTTCCCGGATCATCAACCCATCGAGCGCACCTCGATGAACTCCTGGGAAGACAAGGCACTGGTCGCGGCGGTGAAAGCCACCGGGCGCAAAAAGCTGATCATGGCTGCGCTCTGGACGGAGGTCTGCCTGAACTTCCCGGCACTCGAAGCCCTGGCCGAAGGCTACGAGGTGTACATCGTGACTGACGCTTCCGGCGGCACGACCAAAGAAGCCCACGATATGTCGGTACAACGAATGATTCAGGCCGGCGCGGTGCCGGTGACCTGGCAACAAGTGTTGCTCGAGTACCAACGTGACTGGGCCCACAAGGAAACCTACGACGCGGTGATGGAACTGGTGCGCGAACACAGCGGCGCCTACGGCATGGGCGTGGATTACGCTTACACCATGGTGCACAAGGCACCGCAACGTAAGATCAAGTAAGCCGAATCGGTCGCCCTCAGGGGCGACCTTTTTTTAAACGTTGTGTACCCGTGCCGTTTCAAGCTGGCAAAGTACTTAAGCCAGTCAATTTCAAGGATGCTCAATTGGACAAGTTGCTCGCCTTGCAGATGTTCGTCCAGACAGTGGATGCCAAAGGTTTCTCCGCGGCCGCCCGGCGGCTTGGGCTTGCGACCTCCTCGGTAACCCGAATGCTCGATGGGCTGGAGGCCGAACTGGGGGCGGTGCTGCTCAATCGCTCCACCCGGCAGGTGACGGTGACTGATGCCGGCGCGGCCTATTACCTCAAAGCCCGGGACATTATCGAGGCGATGGCCGACGCCGATGCCTCAGTGACCGACCGTGGAGAAGCGCCGGCCGGACAATTGCGCATATCGGTGCCGGTGGCGTTCGGCCGTCGACTGATTGCGCCGCACATTGGCGTGTTACTCGAACGCTATCCGAAGCTGGCACTGGACATGACCCTGACCGACGAGATCGTCGACCTGTTGGGTGAGCGCATCGACTTGTCGATTCGATTGGGTTCGGCGGCGGCCATGGATGGTGTCGTCAGCCGTCCGGTCGGCGAGTTTCGTCGCCGCGTGGTCGCCAGTCCGTCTTATCTGGCAGAACGAGGCTTGCCCGAGCAACCGATCGATCTTTTGCAGCATGAATGCCTGCGCTTCAGTTATGGCCCGCAGCAGCAGTTCTGGACTTTTGTCAGGAGCAAAGAGGAACAGAAGGTGCCAATCGATGGCCGCTTCAAGAGCAACAATGCCGAGGTCTTGCGCGAAGTCGCGCTGGCGGCGGGAGGGGTGGCGCTGTTACCCGACTGGCTGGTCAACGAGGACGTCAGCAGCGGTCGATTGACCGCGTTGTTCGAACCGTGGGTGGTCAACCCGAATGACGCCAGTTCGGCGATTTCTGCGTTGTACCTGCCCAACCATCGTGGCTCGAAGCGAGTCAATGCCTTCATCGAATTCCTGGGCGAGATCTTGATACCCAGCCCCTGAGCGTTGCCGGCGGCGCAATGCAACGTTGCGTCGCCGACGGATTCTCTGAGTGAGTGCACAGGCCTAACGTGAAGGCCTGGACACATTCAACGGAGAGCCTCATGAAACCTCAAGCGCCCCTTGCTGACATCCAAGTGACTTATGACTTCATCTGCCCCTGGTGCTGGATTGGCGGTGAGCACCTGGATCGCGCCCTGGCGGCGACCGACCAGTCGGCCTCGCGCCACATCACTTACATGCCTTATCAACTGAACCCGGACATGCCCGCACAAGGGATGGACCGCAAAGTCTATCGCTCGGGCAAGTTCGGCAGTTGGGCGCGCAGTCAGGCCATGGATGCTCAGGTCACTCAGGCAGGCCGCGCAGTGGGCCTGGTCTTTGACTATGACCGTGCCGAGAGAACTCCCAACACCCTCGCAGCACACCGGCTGATCTGGCGTCAGCAGCAGTCGGGTCTGGCGGCCTCTGGTTTGGTCCGGGCGATTTTCAAGGCCTATTTCGGGCAAGGGCGTGACATTGGGGATCTGCAAGTACTGGCCGACATTGCCGGTGAAAATGGCCTCGATCCGGCGCTGATCCTGAGCTTCCTGATATCCGATGAAGGTCGCGCGCAAGTACTGGCGCTGGACGCTTCGGCGAAAACCGGTGAGGTGCGTTCCGTCCCGCATTTTCAGATCGGCACAGAGAGCATCACAGGCGCACAGCCGGCGGCCATTATCAGCCACAGTCTGCTCGCGGGAGAACGCTCATGAGCCCTGCCAATGCCCGGAAGGCGCTGGTGATCGGCGGCTCCCTCGGCGGTTTGTTCGCGGCCACGGCGCTGCGGGCGATCGGTTGGCAAGTCGAGGTCTATGAGCGCTCACCCAAGGCGATGGACAGTCGCGGTGGCGGGATCGTGCTGCAATCGGATGTGCTCCAGCACCTGCGTTTTGCCGGGATCAATCCGGCCAAGGCCTTGGGCGTGCGCTCCCACGACCGGCTCTATCTCGATCGTCTTGGCGCGGTGCTCCATCAACAACCGATGCCGCAGACCCAGACTTCCTGGAACACGCTCTACAACACATTGCTCGCCGGGTTACCGGCCGAGCATTATCACCAAGGGATGAAACTGCTCGACTTCACCCAGCACGACAAACGGGTCACGGCACGGTTTGAGGATGGCAGCAGCGCCGAAGGCGACTTGCTGGTGGGCGCCGACGGCGCCGGTTCGACCGTCCGTGGTTTGTTATTACCGGGCATGGAGCCCTCGTATTCGGGTTATGTGGTGTGGCGCGGTCTGATCGATGAGTCGCGCCTGCCCGAGTTCGCCAAGGCGCAGATCTATGAGGACTTCGTGTTCCAGCATGATCCCGAGTCGATGATGCTGGAATACATGGTGCCGGGCATCGATGGATCGACAGCGCCCGGTGAACGTCGCTTCAACTGGCTCTGGTATCTGAAAGCAGAAGCAGGTGCGCCGCTGGATAAGGTACTGACCGACCGCGACGGTCAGCGCCGTCGTTACTCCATTCCACCCGGTGCACTGGCGACAGAACAGGAGGCGTGGATTCGCGCCCAGGGCGAGGCATTGGCCAATCCGGCCTTTCGTGAGCTGATTCGTCAGACTGAGGATATTTTCGTCCAGGCAATCATCGATTTCAGCGTGCCGCGCATGGTTTTTGATCGCGTCCTGCTAACCGGTGATGCCGCGTTTGTACCGCGTCCGCACACCGCGGGCAGCACCGCAAAAGCCGCGGCGAATGCGTTGGCGCTGGCCGGGGCACTCGCCGGCAAAACTGATCTGGATGCAGCGTTGCAAGTTTGGCAGCGCCAGCAACTCGTTGAAGGCCGGCGTATGGGCGAGTGGGGCGTACGGATGGGGAACGAGATTATGGGTATTGGCCGATAGTCTTTTTTGAGGCGCTAGGGCTCTCGCCAGACACTCATTCCCGGCACGTTGTTACCAATTCTCACGCGGTGGTGCGAAAAAACTCATCAATTCTCAGAATGGATGAGCTTTTTTTTGCCGATTTTTAAGGAGATCCAGTGTTTTCGCGGTGTTCAGACCGTTCGGGGCATGGCTTTATGAAGATGGCCATAAGATTGCATAGGCATGTACATACAAGCTAATGCATTGTTCACAAATCCGTGGTTCGACACAGAACCAATGTGGGAGCGGGCTTGCTCGCGAAAGCGCACTGACAGTCAACGTTGATGTTGGATGTGCTGGCCTCTTCGCGAGCAAGCCCGCTCCCACAGTTTATTTTGTGCAAACCTCCCCGAATTTCGAGAGCAAACGGTTATGAAAACCAACATTTTTCCAGGATGGTATGTAGTGTTCGCAGCGCATCTGCTGCTCGCGCTGATTTTTGGCGGTGCTTACTCCTTCGGCGCGTTTTTCTCGCAGATTCAATCCAACTTCGCTGTCGGGAGCTTCTCGGTTGCGTCGGTGTTTTCACTGACAGCCTTTATTTACTACGTGGTCGGAGTGTTCTCCGGTTCGCTGGCGGATCGCATTTCTACCCGCCGGGTGGTCTGCTCCGGGATTATTTCGCTGGCACTGGGCTTCTTCCTCGCCAGCCTGGCCTCGGGTTCGTTGCAATGGTTTCTGCTGTGGTTCTGCTCCTTGGTCGGATTGGGCGTCGGGCTGGTGTATGTGCCGACGGTGGCTGCGGTGCAGCGCTGGTTCATCAAGCACCGCAGCAAGGCGTCGGGCATTGCGTTGGCTGGCACCGGGGTCGGGACGTTTGTTGGACCGACTGCCGCCGGGCTGTTGATGCAGCATTTTTCCTGGGAAACGACGATGCAGATTTTCGCCGCGACCATTCTGGTCGCGGGATTGCTCGTGGCGGTTCTGGTCAGGGGTAATCCGCAGTCGCTGGGCCTTTTACCGGATGGCCTCGACGCCACTTCGGCGTGCGCCGGGCAGCAGGCGAAACCTGGTGGCATGCGCTTGGCCGAAGCGGCCGCCACAGGGCGATTCTGGTGGTACTTCGGGGCGATTTTCTTTGGCTCGGTCGGGCTGTTTCTGGCGCTGGTGCACATCAATCCCTACGCTCGCCAGTTTGGAATGTCCGCCACCCAGGCCAACCTGTTGATCGGACTGATCGGTGTGGGCAACGTCGGCGGCCGGCTGTTCCTGGGCAGCATCGGTGACCGGATCGGCGCTCGGCGTCTACTGATCGTCCTGACCTTCGCGCTGATGCTGCTCAATCTGCTGTGGCTGGGCGCTCATACCTTCGCCGCGCTGGCGCTGTTTGCCCTGTGTTTCGGTGTGGCCAACGGCGGCTGCATTTCCCTGTATCCGTCGGTGACAGCCAGTTGGTTTGGCACGGCGAACCTGGGGGCGATCCTCGGCGCGCTGTACATTTCGGTCGGGATCGCGGCGCTGATCGGCGGGAGTGTTGCAGGGCTGCTGTTTGACCTTTACCAGAATTACACCGCGTCAATCCTGCTCGGTGCGTTGTGTGCGCTGCTGTCCGTGGGGTTCATCCTGATTGCCGGTCGTCAGCCGCATCAGTCACTGGCTCAGACTCAACTGTCGCGGTGAGCGCCGTTCACCGGCAGGCGACTGCCCAGCCGATAGCGCGAGGAGGGATGGGTCAGGCGCACATAAGTGACGATTTTGCTTTGGCTCCAGGTACGACGCACCAGGATCAGGCAAGGTTCATTGGCGTCGATTTGCATGTGCTTGCTCTCGTCGCTGCTCGGGTGCCCGGCCTCGACGATATGTTCCATCTCGTCGGGGCGGATGACCTGCAACAGATAACGCGCCGGTTGCAGTTGTTCACCAAATTCTTGCAGCAGGAAGTCCGGTACCAGCTCGGGATTGACGTAGCGATCCTCGAACTGCACCGGCACGCCTTCTTCGCTGTGCACGCAGATCAAATGAAACACCGACGAACCGGTGGGCAGCGCCAGGGCGGCAGCCACCGGCATCGACGCCGCTTCACGGCCCAGGTGCAGCACGCTGCAGGAATAACTGTGCCCCCGCGCAATGATTTCGTCGGCGATATTGGTGATGCGCAGCAGGTTCGATTGCGGCTTGCTTTCGGCCACAAACGTCCCGACGCCGGAGACCCTTACCAGATGGCCTTCTTCCGTCAGCTCGCGCAAGGCGCGGTTGACGGTCATGCGTGAAATGCCCAGCTCTTGCACCAGGCGATTTTCCGACGGGATCAGGTCCCCGGGCTTCCATTCGCCACTGCGCAGCTTGTCTTGCACAAAGTCCTTCGCGCGCCGATAGAGGGCTTGCGGTGCATTTTTGATCATGGGTCAGTCCGCGTCTTTTTGAGCGGCAAGAACACTTGCCAGGGCTTTGAGAAAAAGGTCGTTATCCTCACAGCTACCGATGGACACACGCAAGTACTGTGTGTAGCCGTCTTCACGCCAGGGTTTGAGGATCACGCCCTTACGTAGCAAGGCTTGGTTGATGGTTTCAGCCGGATACGGCGTGCTGAAGTACAGGAAGTTGGCCATCGACGGGGCCGGACTCAATCCCATGTTTTGCAGGGCGACCACCATATGCCGCCGCTCGTGAGCGACGTGGGCGAGGGTGGCCTGCAAATGCTCTTCGTCTGCCAGCGCAGCAATGGCCGCAGCCTGGGCTACGCGATTGATGTTGAACGGGGTGCGCAGGCGGTCGATCAGGTTGGCCAGCAGCGGATCGCTGACGATGCCGTAACCGATGCGCAACCCGGCCAGGGAGTAAGCCTTGGAGAAGGTGCGCAGCAGGATGAACGGCTTGCCGCTGGCCTGGATCAACCCAAGGCAATCGGGGTAGTCCGCCTCGAAATCGGCGTACTCGTAATAGGCCTCGTCGAACACCAGCAAACACTGCGCAGGCAGTGCCGCCAACAGCTGTTGCAACTCATCGGCGTCCAGAGTGCAGCCGACCGGGTTGGACGGGCAGGAAAACATCAACAGGCGGGTTTTCGGCGTCAGCGCCGCAATCATCGCCGGCACGTCGAAGCGACCTTCAGCCGTCATCGGCACCCCCGACACCCGGGCACCGGCAGCGATGGGGTAGATGAAGTGCAGGCCGAACGACGGCACCACCGTGACCACTTCATCGCCATGGTCCAGAAACACCCGGCTGATGATGCTCAGCAAATCTTCAGAACCGTTGCCGAACACCAGCTGATTGCCCGGCACGCCGAGTTTCGCTGACAGCGCCGCGCGCAATTCCAGGCAACTGGCATCCGGGTAAAGGGCGATGCTTGAGCAGGCCGTGGCCATGGCGGCGGCCACAGCGGGCGCCGGCCCCAAAGGGTTTTCATTACTACCCAGCTTGGCCACGCGGGTCAGGCCGAAGCGCTGGCGCACGGCTTCGCTGCTGAGGCCGGCGTTGTAGCTGGCGAGGTCGCGCACTTGTGGGCGAGCGAGAAGTTGCAGTTCAGCAGCGTTCATACCAGTGAGGCCTCTTTGTTGTCCTGCCAGAAGGCATTGCGATCCAGATAGTTCTGCAGAAACTGCTGCAGGCGCGGGTGTTCGCTGTTGTGGAAGATTTGCTGCGGCGTGCCTTGGGCCACCACTTGTCCCTGATCGAGGAACACCACCGAGTCGGCGACCTGCGCCGCAAAGCCCATTTCATGGGTGACCACCACCATGGTCATGCCTTCTTTGGCCAGGGTCTTCATCACTTGCAGGACTTCCCCCACCAGTTCCGGGTCGAGCGCCGAGGTCGGCTCATCGAACAACATGATGTGTGGCTCCATCGCCAGCGCTCGGGCAATCGCCACGCGCTGTTGCTGACCACCCGAAAGCTGGATCGGATAGACATCGGCCTTGTGCGCCAGGCCGACTTTGTCGAGCATCGCCAACGCACGCTTGCGCGCTTCGGCAGAAGACAGCTTGCGTACTCGCAGCAAGGCTTCGCTGACATTGCCCAACGCAGTCATGTGCGGCCACAGGTTGAATTGCTGGAAGACCATGCCGACGTTGCGCCGAACCTGATTGATCTGGGATTGCGCGGCGCGTTTACGACCCTTGCCGTTATCCGGCACGAAGCCGAGCAACTGGCCTTCGATATGGATTTCGCCTTCGTCATATTCTTCGAGGAACGCCATGCTGCGCAGCAAGGTGCTTTTGCCCGAGCCTGACGGGCCGATCAGGCACACCACTTCGGAATGCCGGACCTGCAGGTCGATACCTTTGAGCACACGCAGGGTGCCGAAGCTCTTGCCGACATTGTGCAGGCGCAACATGGGTTGCGAGTCGCCGGGGAGTTGTTCGGGAGTCTTCATGGGGTCACCTTGTTTCGGGACGATGGGTTTCAAATGACGTTGTAGATCGTTCATTGCGCCTGCCTGCTCATGAAGCGTCCGACTCGCGTTTCCAGGTACATCCCCAGGCGCGAACAGAACTCGACCAGCAGCAGGTAGCCGATACAGAGCACCAACAGGGTTTCGACGAAGGCGAAGGTTTGCGAGCCGATGCCGGTCATGACCATGGTCAGTTCCGGGATGGTGATGATCGACAAGACGGCGGTTTCCTTGCACAAAATGGTCACCAGGTTGACCAGCGCCGGCAGGATCATCACCAGCATCTGCGGCACCTGGATACGCAGGATGCATTGCCAGCGGGTGATGCCCAGGCAGTCGGCCGCTTCCAGTTGACCGCGGGCTACCGACTCGAAACCGGTGCGGAAGATCTCCGCGAAATAGACGCTGCCATAGATGCCCAGTCCGAGGACACCGGCCGGAATCGGCTCCAGGCTGAGGCCGAACGACGGCCCGCCGTAGTACACCAGGAACAGCTGGACCAGAAACGGCGTGCTGCGGATCACTTCAATGAACGCTCGTAACGGCGCCCGAATCAGGTTGTTGCCAAACAGTTGCGCCACGGCAATCAACAAGCCGAGGAACAACCCGAGCACGACGCCGGCGGACCAGGTGCCGAGGGTGACCGCGAAGCCTTGGGCGATGTCATCGAGGTGCTCGGTGATGATCCGGTAATCGAAGATCATGAGCGTTGCTCCTTCATGCGTCGCTCCAGCAGACCGCCGCAGAACGCCAGTGGAATGTTGATCAGGCAATAGAAGCCGGCCAGCATCAGGTAGTCCTGAACGAACAGGTAATCGCTGGCCGCCAGGTTCTGCGCGGTGCGGGTCAGGTCAGCGAGGCCGACCACCGACACCAGCGAAGACGCCTTGATCAGCAAGATCATTTCGTTGACCAGCGCTGGCAGGGTCAGGCGCACGGCTTGCGGCACGCGGATGCGGATCAGCATTTGCCCGGTACTCATGCCGAGCAGTCCCGCAGCCTCTAACTGACCACCGGGAATGGCGAGGAAACCACCGCGCAGGATCTCGGCGATGTAGGCCCCGGCGCACAACGACAGGCTGATGATTGCGGCCGTCAGCGGCGACACGTTCGGCAGGCCGACCCGTGGCAGGAAGTAATAAACGAACAGCAATTGCACCAGCAGCGGAATGCCCCGGAACACGAAAATGTAGCCGCCACCCAAACGTCGGAACAACGGCACCGGCGACAGGCGCAGGCTGGCGACCAGAATGCCGATGAAAAAACCGATCACCAGGGCGGCGGTGGAGACTTCAAGGGTCACCAGCAGGCTGGTCAGCAGCAACGGCAGGTTCTGCAAAAACAAAGGCCAATCGAACATCGCGGCGACTCCAACTCAGTTGATCGCCGGCCAGGACTGGCCGGCGATCAGGAGCTCCAATGAACAGGCGGGTTTACCAGGTTGGGGTGAAGTCGGCTTTTGGCACGTCCATCTCGGCACCCAGCCATTTTTTCTGCAACGCAGCGAGGCGACCGTCGTCGTGCATTTTCAGCAGCGCGGCATCGAGGGCGGCGATCAGGCTGTTGGCGTCGTCATCCTTGCGGCCCAGGAAGGCGAAGTAGGATTTTTTGCCGAATGGCGGAAGGATCACTTTGAACGCCTTGCTACGCTCGGCGGCAACGTAGGAGATGTTCGGCAGCGAGTTGGCAACCGCAACGATGCGCTTGGCCGCCAAGTCGGCGTAGGCCTGGTTGTTGTCGACGTATTCGCGGATCGTGACTTTCTCTGGCAGCGTGGCAGCGAAGGTCTTGAGCTCTTCGAGTTGCGCCGAACCTTTGCCCGCACCCACGGCCTTGCCGGCGATGTCTTGCGGTTTGGTGATGGTGGTGTCGCTGGCGCCGACCATCAGTGCAACGGTGGCTTCAGCGATCGGCAGCATGAAGTGATAACGCTCTTTACGGGCCTGGGTCACGATGATCGGGCCTGCGACCATGTCGAATTTCTTCGCTTCAAGCCCTGGCAATACGCTGGGCCATGGCAGGTCGATGAACTTCACCTTGACCCCCAACTCCTTGCCCAACTGATCGAACAACTCTGAGTTGAGGCCTTTCTGCTTGCCGTTATCAGTGAAATCGAAAGGCGCAAATTGCAGCTCGGTACCCACCACCAGTTCACCGGCTTTTTTTACATCCGCCAGTTGATCAGCGTGTGCAGCCAGGGACGCGACAGTCAGGGTCAGAGCGAGGCACAGGCCGTTGAATCGTTTACTGAATAGAGAATCGAGTTGCATGGTGTCACTCCTTCAGGGGATACAGCGAGGTTGGGTGTAAGTCCTGCGGTGATTCAGGAGGGCAACAGCAGTTAACGTGCCACTCCGGTATATACAGGCTCTCAGCCGAGGATTTTTCCCGGGTTGAGAATGCCGTTGGGGTCAAAGCAGTCCTTGAGTTGGCGCATCACCGCGAGGGCTTCGGGGCCGACCGAGTGATGAAGAAACTCGCGCTTGAGCAGGCCGATGCCATGCTCGGCCGAGACCGAACCACCCAGCTCGCCGACGGCGCTATAAACCAGCTCTTCTATTTCCAGAATCGGCGCCGGCTGCGGCAAAGACTGGCAGTCCACGGTCAGGTGCAGGTTGCTGTCACCGATGTGTCCGAAATACACGCTGCGGTTGCCCGGCCAGCGTTCTTCCAGACGTGCGCGGCAACGCTCGACAAAGTCGCCGATAAGGCCGATGGGCAGGCTGACGTCGAAGTTCAGCGGGGTCATGCGGGTCGGGAATTCACCGGTGGCTTCACGGATTTTCCAAAGCCCACGGGCTTGGGTCTGGGAGCTGGCGAGCACTGCATCGAGCACCTCACCGGCGCCGAACGCTTCTTCCAGCGACGCTTCGAGTTGATTCTGCGGGCCGGCCGATTCGAGCAGCACGTACAGCGGATGGTCCAGCGACATCGGGGCGGTTGCGTTTTCCAGCCAACTCACTCCGAGACGGAAGAAGTCTTGCCACATCAGTTCATAGGCTTGCGGCGTGCCGACGCTGCGCTGAATCTGCCGCAACAGGCTGACGGCACTGGCGTAGTCGGGTAGGGCGCAGAGCAAAGTGCTGGTCTGGCCCGGTTGCGGCGCCAGCTTCAACACCGCGCGGGTAATCACGCCCAAGGTGCCTTCACTGCCGATGAAGCACTGTTTCAGGTCATAACCGCAGTTGTTCTTGATCATTTTGTTGCGCAAATCGAGTACCCGGCCATCGGCCAGAACCACCTCCAGCCCGAGCACCAGATCGCGGGTCATGCCGTAGCGAATCACCGCGTTGCCACCGGCATTGGTGGCGATGTTGCCGCCGATCTGGCACGAGCCTCGGGCACCCAGATCCAGTGGGAAGACAAACCCTGCGTTGAGCGCAGCTTGCTGGATCTCCTCCAGCGTGGTGCCGGCCCACACGCTGATGGTGGCCGCCGCCGGGTCAATCTCTTCAATGCCGCGCAAGCGTTCCAGGGACAAGGCGATGTCGCTGGCCCGAGGCACCGCGCCGCCAGCCAGCCCGGTCATGCCGCCCTGGGGAACCACCGCTTGTTTGGCCTCGTTGCAAATTCGCAGGGCGCTGGCGACGTGCGCGGTGGTCCGGGGTAACAACAGCGCAGCGGGGCAGGCCGGGGCATGACCGGTCCAGTCGCTGTAGTGGCGTTGACTGATATCGGCGCCAGTGATTACCGCGTCGTCACCCAGTGCCTGACGCAATTGTTCGAGGGTGTGTTGTAGATCGGTCATCAGTTCAACTCACGGTCAGGGGAAGTGGCGGTTGTCGTGATCAGTGCACGACGATCAAGTTGCTCAAGGTCCGGAGTGCCCAGCAAAGACAAGGCCAGGCGCAGCTCTTGCGCCAGCAGATCGAGGGCATGACCTGCACCTGCCTGTCCGCCGACGGCGACTCCATAAAGCGTAGATCGCCCCAGCAACACCGCATCGGCGCCGAGTGCACAGGCTTTCAGAATGTCGGTGCCGCGACGTATACCGCTGTCGAGCAGCAAAGCGAGTTTGCCTTTGGCCACGGCGGCAATCGCTGGCAGGCAGTCGAGGCTGGCGGGAACACCGTCCAGTTGCCGGCCGCCATGGTTACTCACCACTAATCCATCGAGCCCCAGGGCCACGGCTTTCTCGGCATCTGCCGGGTGCAGCACGCCTTTGAGTAACAGCTTGTGCGGCCAGCGTTCGCGCAATCGGGCGAGGGCGTCCCAGTCGAGCCCGGTGTCCATCTGGCTACCGATGAACTGTGCGGCGCCTTCGATGGTGCGTTGTCCGGGTGGTAGATAACGTTCGATGTTGCCGAGAGTCGGCAGACCGTGCGGCCACAACGCTTGGGCCATCCAGCGTGGATGACAGAGCACGTCGAGCTTGTTGCGCAGGCTCAGTTGCCGGGGGCGGACGAAATTGCGTCGATCCCATTCCCGATTGCCCAGCAACACCGCGTCGCTGGTCAGCAGCAGGGTTTTGCAACCGACCGCATCGGCACGTTGCAACAGGTCTTCACGCACGGCGGGGTCGCGCAGGCAATACAGTTGAAACCAGAGATTCACCTCGGGCACTGCCGCTACCACATCCTCGAGGGAACTGGTGGAGACGGTGCTGAGGGTGAAGGGCAGGCCACGCTCCGTTGCGGCCCAGGCCAAGTGAATATCGGCGTCGCGATAAAGCATGGCGTTGTAGCCAGTCGGACCGATGGCCATTGGCAGCGGCAGGTCTCGCCCGAACAGCGAACACCGGGTTTGCGTGGTCGCGCAAGGCATCAAGGTGCGGGGCAGCAAAGCGATGTCGGCGAAGACCTGGCGGTTTCGCCGCAACGTCAGTTCTTCCTCGGCGCCGCCTTCCAGGTATTCCCAGGCGAAATGCGGCAAGCGTCGCCGTGCCATTGCAGCCAGTTCGGCAATGCTCTGTGCCCGATGAATATCCGACCCTGAATAGTAGCGACGCATGGCGATCCCTTTGGCGTGATGAAAGCGGCGCAGACAGGCTGCGCCGACGAGTTTGCGATCAGGCGTACAGGCGTTCGGCAGGCAACCAACGCTCGAACCCGGCACCTTCCACCCAGGCGCGAGCGGCCACGATGTCCGGGGCGAAGTAACGGTCTTCGTCGTAGTGCGCGACTTCGCTGCGGATCATCGCCAGGACTTCACCAAGTTTTTCCGAGGTCTTGAGCGGGGCATGCAAATCCACGCCCTGAGCTGCACCGAGCAGTTCGATCGCCACCACGGCGCTGCTGTTACCGGCCATATCCAGTAGGCGACGGGCCGCGAAGGTTGCCATCGACACGTGGTCTTCCTGGTTGGCCGAGGTCGGCAGACTGTCGACCGACGCCGGGTGCGCCAGGGTTTTGTTTTCCGACGCCAGCGCGGCAGCGGTCACTTGAGCGATCATGAAACCCGAGTTCAGGCCACCTTCGCGCACCAGAAAGGCCGGTAGGCCGGAGAGCGCCGGGTCAACCAGTTGGGCAATCCGGCGTTCCGAGAGCGCACCGATTTCGGAAATCGCCAAGGCCAGTACATCGGCGGCCATCGCCACCGGTTCGGCGTGAAAGTTGCCACCCGACAGCACGTCGCCGTCAGCGCTGAACACCAGCGGGTTATCCGAAACTGCGTTGGATTCACGCAGGAACACACCCGCAGCAAAGCGCAAATGGTCCAGGCAGGCGCCCATGACTTGTGGCTGGCAGCGCAGCGAATACGGGTCTTGAACCCGTGTGCAATCGATATGCGATTGACGAATCTCACTGTTCGCCAGCAGTTCGCGGTAGTACAGCGCCACATCGATTTGCCCCGGCTGACCGCGTACGGCCTGGATGCGTGGGTCGAACGGCACATCGGAGCCTTTCAAGGCTTCCACGCTCAGACTGCCGGCCACTACGGCCGCGGTGAACAGTTTCTCGGCGGCAAACAACCCGCGCAGCGCCAGAGCCGTGGACACCTGGGTGCCATTGATCAGCGCCAGACCTTCCTTCGGCCCCAGCACCAGTGGTTCCAGACCGGCAATCGCCAGGCCTTCGATGGCGTCCATCTCACGCCCGTTATGACGGACGCGGCCGACACCAATCAGCACCGCCGACATATGCGCCAACGGGGCCAGGTCACCCGAGGCGCCGACCGAACCCTGAGACGGAATGCACGGATAGACCTTGGCGACATACAGCTGAACCAGTGCTTGAATCACTTCCCAACGGATGCCGGAAAAACCCCGGGCCAGGGACCCAACCTTCAACGCCATGATCAGGCCGACACTGGCGTCATCGAGCAGCGGACCGGTGCCGGTGCAGTGCGAGAGCAACAGATTGCGCTGCAACTTGGTCAGCGACTCGGTCGGGATCTTCGTTCTGGCCAGCAGGCCAAAACCAGTATTGATGCCGTACACCGTGCGTTCGTTGGCAATGATCTGGTTCACGGTGCGGGTGCTGGCCTCCACGGTTTCGCGGGCCTGCGGGTCCAGTTCAATGGCGCATTGCTTCTGATAGATGACGCGCAATTGATCGAGCGTGAGTTGACCGGGTTTGAGCAGCAGAGGTGTGTGCATTGCAATGTCCTGGGGCAGTGGTGGGTGGAATAGGCAGCTATATCATCCTGTATATACAGGTAGAGCAATATGCGGGCCAAAATTACCGTTACCGTCAGAGATGCGCGTTTCAGACACGCGCTGTGCAGGTTTTAAAAGAGCCCGTCGGCTTGCCAACCTTTGAATGTGTAACCGAAAGCTGCACCAAATGCGCGCTCGGCGCACACTGTTGGGGCGTATGGAAACCAATGAACACTGGAGATTAGATCGAGTCTGGATTATTGAACAACCAACGCGGGCCTTGGCGTATGGGGATTGGTGAAACGGAATCGTGGAACGGCACAGTAAATGCTTTTAGCTGTATATACAGGTAGCTCGCTGTTGAGTCAGATACCTGATCAACCACCCAGCACCATGACCCCAGGAGTGAGCATGTCTTCTACTATTCATCTGCCTCTGATCGATATGTCCGGTGTTCGCGAAGGTGACAAGGCGAGTATTCGTCGAGCCGCCGACGCGATTCGAACTGCCTGCTGCGACATCGGCTTCTTCTACATCATCAATCACGGGGTGCCGCAGCCGGTGATCGACCGGGCAATGTCGGCCGCCGGAGAATTCTTTGCCTACCCGGCCGAGGTCAAGCGTCAGGTAGCGGTCAACAAACGGCATCGTGGCTGGCACGCGTTGGGCGGGGCGACCATGTACGAAGCCACCAAACCCGATCACAAGGAATTTTTCAGTATCGGGCTCGAACTGGACGAGGATGATCCCAGCGTGCTCGCCGGTGAGGCGCTGCGTGGGCCGAACCAGTGGCCGGAGTTCATGCCATCGCTGCGTGAGGCTTTGGCCGATTATTACCGGGAAGTCGCCATGGCCGGAGCCGATCTGTTGAGGGTGGTGGCAGTGGGGCTGGGCATTGACGAAGATTTTTTCACCGACAAATACACCAAGCCCTTGCAGCGCACCCAGATGGTCTATTACCCACCGCAACCGCCCCAGGCTGAAGCGGATCAGTTCGGGGTAGCGCCGCACACTGACTACGGTTGCATCACGTTGCTGTATCAGGACAACAGTGGTGGTTTGCAGGTCCGTGAACTGGGCTCCAACCGCTGGATCGATGCCACGCCGATCCCCGGCAGCCTGGTGGTGAACGTCGGTGACCTGTTGGCGCACTGGTCCAACGATCGTTTTCGCTCAACGCTGCATCGGGTAATCAACACCTCGGGCCACGAGCGCTACTCCATCGCCACGTTCTACGACCCGACCTATGGCGCCAACGTCGATCCTTGCGACTTGGGCATCGACCCGGCGCAGAGCCTGTATCCACCGGTGGCGGCGGGGGATTACATCCTCAAGCGGATCGATGACTCGATGGCGTATCGCAAAAAGCAGGCATAAGCCTGAGGATTGAAATGCACTCCTGTGGGAGCGGGCTTGCTCGCGAAGAGGGCGTGTCAGTCGACATCAATGCTCACTGAACCACCGCTTTCGCGAGCAAGCCCGCTCCCACAGGTTGTGCGCCTTAACTGACTGACGTTTGGCATAGCGCCAATCAAAGGTGACCGAAGTTCAGCGGGTACTGAACCACGACATAAACCCTGTCGATGTCATCGCCCGCCTGGGCGGTGTTGGCCCGATGCGACACATGGGACAGTTGCAGAGATAAGTCCTTAGCCGGGCCGGATTGCACGACGTAGCGCAAATCGATGTCGCGCTCCCAGTGCCGTCCGCCATCGCCTTGCTGGGGGTCGTACTCGCCGGTCGCTGCGTCGAACGGGTTGTAGGCACCGCCCTTGGGCGCATGGGTGCCGTCGATGTCGCGGCCGGTCACGTAACGGGTCATGAACTTCAGCCCGGGAATGCCGAATGCTCCCAAATCGAGGTCGTAGCGAGCTTGCCAGGAGCGCTCGTGGGCGCCGTTGAAGTCGGCGTACTTGATCGAGTTCGCGAGGTAAATGGAGTCGCCGCCGACGAAATCGAACGGGGTGTCGCCATTGATTTGCTGATAGGCCAGGGTGAATCCATGCGCGCCAAGGGTGTACTTGCCCGACAGGCTGTAGGCCGTGTTGTCGATTGCTCCCGCCAGTGCCCGGCCGGTGTCTTGCGTGTGATAGAGATTGGCGTCGAGGAAAACATCCGATTGCTTCAGGTGCAGATTGCCGTAGTACTGGTGCCAGGTGTCGCTCAGTTCGGAGGCGTACAACGCGCCGCCCAGCGGGCTGTTGGTGAACAGGTCGGCGCCGAGAAAGCTAATGCCGCCCGCCTCAGTGTTGGCACCGTAACCGTAAAAGTCGCCCTTGCTTGATGAACTGTCCTGGTTCTTGAACGCCGTGAAGTGCCCGGCCACCAGGTTCATTCCGTCGATTTCCCGGCTGTTCATCAGAAAACCCGTGGCGTACTCCGGTTGCAGGCGTTTGTCCGAGGTGTCGAACACCGGGGTTTCCACGGTCATTTCACCGAAGGCCAGGGTGGTGCGGGACGCCTTGAGCTTGATCGCGCCGCCGCCACTGGAGTAGTTGCTTTCGCTGCGGCCATCATCATCAACCGGCAGTAATCCGGTGCCTGAATGTCCTTTGCCGCCGTCGAGCTTGAGCCCGAGAAACGCGTGGGCGTCGAGGCCAAAGCCAATCGTGCCGTCGGTGAAACCGGATTCAAAAGAGCTGATAAACCCTTGAGCCCACTCCTGTTTGTAGCTTTTTCCGGAGGGCGAGGGTGAGCGGTAGTCGCTGTTGAGGTAGAAGTTTCGACTCAATACACCCAGCGTCGCGCCGTCCAGGAAACCTTGCGCGGTGGGTGCCGGTTCATCGGCCAGGACGGTGCCGGCGAACAGAATCGTCATGGCGGCAAGGGATTTACAGTGTTGTGTAGAAAAGGTCATGGGCGATCACCACGAGGCAGCGACTGCGCGGGACCCGCAGTCGCTGTTGTTGCTTAATGGCCTTCGGACGCGCCGAACATGGTTTTGGCGTAGATCAAGCCCAAGCCATAAGAACCACCATTGGCGATCGAGGTTTTCACGGTTTCTTCGTAAGTCTCGGTACGCGCCCAGTCACGTTGCAGTTCCAGCAGGTATTGCAGCGACGTCATTGGGCGGGCGCCGAGCTGGACCATGCGCTGTATGGCCATTTCATGGGCTTCGATGGAAACATCGCCGCAAGCATCGGCGATGAAATACACCTCGAAACCCTGGTCGATGGCCGACAGGGCCGGGCCGACGATGCACACCGAAGTCCACAGGCCGGCCAGGACGATTTTCTGCTTGCCGAACTTGTTGACTTCAACGGCGATGCGCTCGTCTTCCCAGGTGTTCATGCTGGTGCGGTCGATCACGTGGTGTTCCGGAAACACCGACTTGATTTCGTCGAAGATCGGCCCGGAAAAACTCTTCTCGGCGACGGTGGTGAGGATGGTCGAGACCTTGAAACCACGAGCAGCCTTGGCCACCAGTGCGGCGTTGTTGCGCAGGGTCACGGCATCGATGGACTTGGTCGCAAAGGACATCTGCGACTGGTGGTCGATCATGATCAGGGTGTGGTCGGTTGGGGTCAGCAGGGTTTTACCGGGCGCTGCTTTTGCAATGGCCATCACGAGGTCCTTACGGGGGTTAGTGAAGGGCCATGGTTGCGCAGATTTGGGCGGGGATATTGAGTCGGTGTGCTGTGTTTGGTTTTTTGCGGGATAAGGCAGTCAGCCCTGCGCGATGCTCATTCATCGCGCCGGGCTTCACATCATTGCTTCACATAGCGCCCCGGCGCCGATTCGATTGCCGGGTAACGGGTATTGCCGGTATGCAGCACCGAAGGTTGGCGCTCCCCGGCGTGACTGGCCAGCCAGACGCACCAGTCATTCCACCAGCTCCCCGGGTGCTGATCTGCATTTTTGAACCAGGTGTCCGGGTTTTTGCTGACGCGATTGTTGGTCCAGTAATGACGCTTGTGGTTGGCCGGCGGGTTGATCACCCCGGCGATATGCCCCGAGGCTCCGAGCACAAAGCGCTTGGTCCCGCCCAGCAGGTTGGTGCTGGCGTAGGCGCTGCGCCACGGCACGATGTTGTCGTCATGGGTGGCGAGGATGTACGCCGGCGCCTCGATGGCTCGCAGGTCGAGTTTGACCCCGCAGCAATTCAGTTCGCCGGATTTCAGGTCGTTTTGCAGGTAGGTGTGGCGCAAGTACCAGCAATACATCGGGCCGGGCAGGTTGGTGCTGTCGTTGTTCCAGAACAACAGGTCCAACGCGATTGGCTTCAGGCCCTTGAGGTACTTGTCGACGTTGTAGTTCCACCACAGGTCATTGGGGCGCAGCAGCGAGAAGGTGTTGCCCATGTCCTCGCCCTTGAACAGGCCGATGGGGCCGTCCTTTCCGCCAATGGTGCGCTCGCGGTAAGCCACCAGTTGTTCGTCGACGAAGATGTCGATGGGGCCGGTGTCGAGGTAATCGAGGAAAGTGGTCAGCAGGCTGACGCTGGCGATTTCTTTATCACCGCGCGCGGCCAGGACCGCCAGCGCCGTGCTTAATAACGTGCCGCCGATACAGAAACCGACGCAGTTGGGGCGTTGTTCGCCGCTGATTTCGCGGGTCACTTGCAGGCCCTTGATGATGCCGGTTTCGATCAAGTCATCCCAGGTGGTGTTGGCGTGCGCCTGGTCGAAGTTGCGCCAGGACATCAGAAACACCGGG
The DNA here is from genome assembly GCF_056680395.1 of Pseudomonas sp. ASL4. Taxonomy (NCBI): domain Bacteria; kingdom Pseudomonadati; phylum Pseudomonadota; class Gammaproteobacteria; order Pseudomonadales; family Pseudomonadaceae; genus Pseudomonas; species Pseudomonas sp. ASL4. The sequence continues at coordinate 4,236,010 of NZ_CM155280.1, forward strand.
TGCCCTTGCTGCAAGAGGTGGCGGATCATCGAGTTGTCGGGGCGCAGGTCGAGGATGTAGTACTTGTTGATCGACGGCGGCACGACGAACACTGGGCGGCGGTACTGGGTTTCGGTTTGCGGGTAGTACTGAATCAGCTGGAACAGTTCGTTCTCGAACACCACCTCGCCGGGAGTGGTGGCCAGGTCGCCCCCGACCTTGAAGGCGTTGCTGTCGCACTGGCGCATCTTGCCTTCTTTCAGGTCGCTGGCCAGGTGCAGCAACCCTGTGAGCAGGCTGGCGCCCTGGGTCTCGACTGCCCGTTGCAAGGCATCCGGATTACTCGCCAGGAAGTTGCTCGGGGCACCGGCGGCGATGGCTTGCTCCACCAGATACAGCAGGCGCTGGCGCGGTTTCTTTTCCTTGATCGGCAGCTTGTCCAGCAGCTTCAACAGGAACCCGGCGTTGAGCAGGTAAAACGCGGCGAGGGAACCGAACAGCGGTTGACTCCAGTTGCCGCTGGCAAATCGTCGGTCTTCGAAGGTAAACGGCTGGCCGGTCATCAGACGTTGGCCGAGGTCGCCCCATTGCAGTTGGTAGTCCGATTGCAGGCTGTCGAGGGTGCTGTGAGGCAGGTCGAACCAGTCGTTGTATTCATGCCCTGTAAACCATGGATTGGTGCTGACCCACAGGCGTAATTGTTGCACTGCAAAGGAGGCAATGAACGGAACCTGGCCAGACCAGTAGGTGTTGAAGGTGTGCGCGTTGTTATCCATGGAACTCCTTGCCCACAAAGATAAACCGGGCAGAAAAAAGCGCGACACCGCGGTGCGGTGCCGCGTCAGTAGCTAAGGCAAGCAGTTCGGTGTGACTAGCGCTCGATGACCAGGCTGACGCCTTGCCCGCCGCCGATGCACAACGTGGCCAGGCCTTTGTGGCCATCGCGACGGATCAGCTCAAACAACAGCGAGACCAGAATCCGCGCACCCGATGCGCCAATCGGATGACCGAGGGCAATTGCACCGCCATTGACGTTGACCTTGCTGGTGTCCCAGCCCAGTTCCTTGCCGACCGCCAGTGACTGGGCGGCGAAGGCTTCGTTGGCTTCGATCAGGTCCAGGTCGGTGAGATTCCAACCGGCCTTCTCCAGTACCAGGCGGGTCGCCGGGACCGGGCCGATACCCATGATCGATGGGTCCACGCCGGCGCTGGCGTAAGCCTTGATCCGCGCCAGAATCGGTAACCCCAACGCCTGAGCCTTGGCGGCGCTGGCCAGCAACAGCACCGCGGCGCCATCATTGAGGGTCGACGAATTGCCGGCGGTGACGCTGCCGTCTTTCTGGAACGCCGGTTTGAGTTTGCCCAGGGACTGGAGGCTGCTGTCCGGTCGTGGCTGTTCATCGGTGTCGAAGGCCAGCGGCTCACCCTTGCGCTGGGGAATCAGGATCGGGGTGATTTCACGCTTGAAGTAACCGGCCTCGATGGCCGCAGCGGCTTTCTGTTGCGAGGCGGCGGCGAAGTTATCTTGTTGCTCGCGAGTCAGGCTGTACTTCTGCGCCAGATTCTCCGCAGTAATGCCCATGTGGTAGTCGTTGAACGCATCCCACAAACCGTCCTGAATCACGCTGTCTTGCAGTTGTGCATGGCCCAGGCGCAAACCGGTTCGGGCCTTGGGCAATACGTAGGGCGCCAGGCTCATGTTTTCCTGACCGCCGGCAATCACCAGTTCGGCGTCACCACAGCGGATCGCCTGGACCGCCAGTTGCACAGCCTTGAGGCCCGAGCCGCAGACTTTGTTCAGGGTCATCGCGGGGGTGGTGAAGGGCAGGCCGGCCTTGATCGCGGTCTGGCGTGCCGGGTTTTGCCCTGAACCGGCGCTGAGCACCTGGCCGAGGATCACTTCATCGATTTGTTCACCGCTGATGCCCGTCTGTTCCAGCACGCGGCGAATCAGCGCCGCGCCCAGCTCAGTGGCCGGTATCGCGGACAAGGCACCCTGGAAGCTGCCGATGGCGGTACGAGTGGCGGCAACGATTACGACTTCGTTCATGCGTGACCTCATTAGAATTTTGTCGAGCGGGAGCAGGGCATCCATGCCCTGACAGGCCTACTGCATGTTCATGCCGCCGTTGACCGAGAAGTCGGCACCGGTGCTGTAGGCCGATTCATCAGACGCCAGCCAGGCGACGATGGAGGCGATTTCTTCCGGTTGGCCCAGGCGCCCGACCGGGGTGGCGGCGATCATGCTGTCGAGGATGTCCGGGCGAATGGCCGCGGTCATGCTGGTCTGGATGTAGCCCGGCGAAACCGTATTGACGGTCACGCCCTTGCCCGACACTTCCCGCGCCAGGGCCATGGTGAAACCGTGGATGCCGGCCTTGGCCGCGCTGTAGTTGGTTTGGCCGAACTGGCCGCGCTGACCGTTGATGGAAGAGATGTTGATCACTCGTCCCCAGCCCTTGCTCAACATGCCTTCAATCACCTGTTTGGTGGTGTTGAACAAGCCGCTGAGGTTGGTGCCGATCACGGCGTTCCAGTCTTCGGGGGTGAGTTTGCGAAACGAGGCGTCCCGGGTAATGCCGGCGTTGTTGACCAGCACGTCGACCGGGCCGAACGTCTCCCTGACCAGCTCGAAAGCCTTGCGGGTCGACTCCCAGTCGGTGATGTCGCCGTACACAAACTCGAATTCATAGCCCGCCGCCAACTGGCTCGCGGCCCACTCGTTCTTGCGGCTGGAGTTGGCGCTGCAACCCACCACAACCTTGAAACCCTCCTTGTAAAGACGCTGGCTGATCGCCGTACCAATCCCACCCATACCACCGGTTACCAATGCAATACGACCAAGCGACTTCATAGACTCCTTTCCTTTTTTCTTTTGCGTTGCAAGATAGGAGGATTGTTCGGTATTGGCGGGGGCTGCGGAAGTGTTGTGAGGTGACTGTCTGGTGTCCAACGGCGCCACGGCTGGCTAAAAACGAGGAGTACCTATACTGGGATCAACACTCACAACCGAGCGCCCCGTTATTATTTGATTCAGTGCAGATCGGTTATGGCTCCGGACAGGATGTTCGGTTCCACAGGTCATTGAGGACGCCATGTATAGAATGAGTTCAGGCTATGCCAGCGTGCTGGTCAATACGCTCTCGGCTCAAGGGCTGGATGTCGCCAGTCTGTGCCTTGAGGCTGGACTGGATATTAATCTCGCCAACCAACCCGGAGCGTTTTGCGAGCGACGTGCGATCTATCAATTGTGGGAGCTGGCCGCACAGGCCAGCGGTGATCCCGACATCGGCTTGAAGGCCTATGGCAACTTCCATCCCGGCAGTTTTCAGATTGTCGGCTACACCATGATGTCCAGTCTGAACCTGAAAAAAGCCCTTGAACGGTTGGTGCGTTTCAGCCCGTTGATCGGCACCGGATTCAGCCTGTTCTTTATGGCCGAGCAGCAGAACTACCGATTGGCCGCGCTTGATCATCAGCAGGCCGGCTCGGTCAAGCCCCGGCAATATGTCGACGCTGGCCTGGCGTCTTTGATGGGTTTTTGCCGTTGGCTGGCGGGCGGTAAATCGCCGCAACCGCTGAATGTGGAGTTCAGCTATCCCGAACCGGAAGACACCTCCGAACATCGGCGTTTGTTTGGCTGCAACCTGCAGTTTGACGCGGCCTACGACAGCATTCTGTTCGACGGCCAGGAGGTGTTGCGTCCGTTGAGCATGGCCAACGAGGCACTGGCGGTGCTGCACGAGAATTTTGCCGAAGCGCAACTGGACCTGCTGTTTGGTTTCTCGATTGTCGGCAGGATTCGGGCGTTGATTACCGAGCGGTTGAGCCAGGGCCAAGGGCAATGGGATATGGAGTCGATCGCTGGGGAGTTGAATATCAGTAAGCGCACCTTGCAACGAGCGCTGGAAAAAGACGGGACGCAATTCAAGGACGTGCAGAACGCGGTGCGCCGGCAATTGGCCGACTTCTATCTGCGCCATTCTCATTTCAACATGAAGCATGTGGCGTATCTCCTTGGTTTTCATGACCACAGCAGTTTTAACAAGGCTTGCAGCCGCTGGTTTGGGATGACGCCGGGGCAGTATCGGGCGGATGAATCCTTCGAGGTCGAAGTAGCCGCGCCGGTTTGAGTTTGGCTTTTTAAGATCAAAAGATCGTCCGAACGCGGCCCGAGCCTTCGGCAGCTCGTACAGAGGATGGTTTCTGTCTGTAGAAGCGCCGTGGCGGGGTTTATTTGGTGGTTGGTTTTTTGGCCTTTTTTCGGGGCTTGGCGGGTTGGTGCGTTGGGACTTCGACCTTGGCGACGGGCGCAGGCACTGGAGGCGCTGCTTCCACAGGGACATCCGCTTCGCCCGGCGGTTGGGTCAGGTTGAAACCGGGCAGGGGCACTTCAAGCAGGGTATGGAGTTCGCACCAGTAGGCGTACCCGGTCGCGGTATCGCTCAGCAACGCTGGCAACAGGTTGGCGACGGCGGCCAATACCTGTTGGCGCTCCTCAGTTTCGGGCAGTAACAGCGGCAAGCTGTGCAGTGCTTCTTGCGGGTGAGTCAGTACCAGCATTTTCTGGGTTTGCAGGGTTTCGCGAAGGTCCAGCGGTTCGGCACTGTGGTCTTGCAGCAACACCTGAAATTGCTCAAGCAGTTTCTCGATGTTGGCCTTGCCCGGCACGTCGTTGTCGCGCCCCAGCAGGAACAGGATGCGGATCAACGCTTCCATCAGCCCGCCAAGGGGCAGGGCGGTTTTAAGGTGTTCGAGCAGCTGTTTGTCGTGCTGCTCGGCGTGGGCCTGAAGATCGCGCGTCGGTGTGTTGCCACCAAGGCTATTGAGTGCGCCATACACGCCGTAGAAACACAGTTCCTGAGTCGCATCGCGCAGATCGCGGTAGCCGTTCAGCGCGTCCTGAATCTGGTTGGCGAACAATGCCTGCCAGGCCAGCAACGGATTGTCCGTGGCAGCGGGGCGACGATCCTTGCGCACTTGCGCGGCGCTGCCGGCCAGCCACCACAGCGCCGGGTTCAAACTGCTCCAGAGCACCTGCTGCTGATGGAAGGGATGGGTTTTGCGCATCAACTCGGCGCTTGGCTCGTTGATCAACGGGCGCAACCACGGACGAACAAAACCGTCGTAGAGGCTGTTGTTGATGCTTGAGGCACGCTCGACCAAGGCGAATTCGCGATCATCATCGCGGGGCGGCTGCACATCGCCATGGATGTCGGCAATGTGCCGGGGCTCGAAACGCACGGTGTATTGCGTGTCAGGCAGATCCTCGATCAGCATTTCATAGAGCCCGGCGGGCAGGGCGTTGATGGTTTCGACTGCGCCCAGCAACTCACGGTGCTCACGTCGGGCGACTTCGCCGGAGACGAAGATGCCGAGATGGCCGATGCTGGCGTGACGCAGGTAGACGATGGTGCGCCCGGCGTTTTGCAGGGCGAGGTCGCTGGGGTACACATCGGCGATCCAGTCCAGCGCCTGTTGCGGCGAGGTGATGTTGTCGCCAAAGGAACAAAACACCACCACCGGCACTTCGATGCGCTTGAGGTCGAGCCCGCTGCTCTTGCGGCCCAAGCCGCCGGACAGCTGATTACCGATGAACAGATCGTCGACAATCATCTCGATTTCTTCGCTGTTGAGCAGCGTCGGGCTACCCCACCAACGTTCGAAATCGAGAAACCGTGCCGCTTCCGTGTCGACTTCGCTGAACAGGTGGTAATACTTGCCCCAGTAGGTGTTGGCCGGGTCGAGGGTTTCGAAATTACTGACCAGCCAGGCGCCGTCGAACCGATCGTTGCCCAAGTCACTGCCCAGACGCGCCATCCAGCCACCGCCCAGCAAACCGCCGGTGTAGCGCATCGGATTGCGCCCGTTGACCCCGGCCCAGTACGACAACGGCGCGCCGTTGACAATGATCAGCCCCGGCAGCTCTGGCCGGGTTGCCGCCAACCCCATCAACGCCCAGCCAGCCTGGCAGTTGCCGATCACCACCGGTTTGGCACTGGCGGGATGCCGGGCGCTGACCACTTCGATGAACTGCGCCTGTGCCTCGACGATATCCGCCAGGGTTTGCCCGGGGCTTGGCGAGTGACTGAAGCTTATGAAGTAGGTGGGATGACCGGCGCGCAGGCTTTCGCCGATGACCGAATCCTGTTTGAAGCCGCCGATCCCAGAGCCATGGCCGCCGCGCGGGTCAATGATGATCACCGGTTGCTGGTTGTCGACCGATTGCTCGGGGCTGCTGAGGATGCGTAATAGCGAATAGTTGACCGGGCGCGCCAGGTTCGCGCCGTTGAGCAGGGTTTCATGGTCGAACTTGAGCAACAGCGGAAAGCCTGCGCGTTCATGGGCCAGGGTGTTGTCGCCGCGCTGGCGCAAGGTGTCCCAGAACAACAGGCTGCGTTGGCTCAGGTCAGTGAAGTATTCCTGCCAGTGCGCTGCAGTGGGTTGTTTGAGCTGACCCTGACTTAGCGGCGCGAAGGTTTTTGCCTGGCGCTGGTGCACGGCGTCGAGCACGTTGCGAGTGTTGAGCCGTTGCAGGTGATTCAGGTGCTCGAACAACCCGTCTGCCGTGGGAAGTGCTTCTTCTTGCGATGCAATAATTGCTTCCTGGCCCATGGTGATCTCCTGAGACTGTGCGGGGAGTCGTCAGCCAGACTAGCAATGGCTAGGCCGATCATCGGATTTCACGAGTCTATAGCGAATCACCGCGCAGGGAATACCGTTTATTTTGCAGTGCACAAAATATCCGTTGCCAAACGGTTTTGTGCACTGCAATATCAAGGCTATCGCGATGACTGCCCGGATTGCTGTCGCGTCCTCAGGCCTGAATGGGCCTTCCAGTACCAGGAGATTTCAGCATGTCTTTTTTCAACTCGGAAAAACTGCAAGCCACTCAGAAAGCCAACCTCGACCTGTTGCAGCAAATCAGCGGCAAAGTCTCCGCCAGCGTTGAGCAACTGAGCCAGTTGCAGTTCAAGGCACTGCGCGACTCCACCGAAGAACACTTCGAAGGTGTGCGCAAGCTGCTGGCGGTACGTGATCCACAGGGCTTCGCTGATTTGCAGGCATCGTTCACTCAACCGAGTGCGCAAACTGAGCGTCTGGCCGAATTCAATCGCCAGGTACAAGCACTGATCGTCGGCACCCAGTCGGACATCGCCAAACTGACCGAACGTCAGGTCGAGGCCGGCACTCAGCAGGTGAATGAGTTTGTTGAGTCGATCAGCAAGAATGCCCCGGCTGGCTCCGAGCCAGTGGTCGCAGCGTTCAAGTCGGGTCTGGCGAATGCCAGCACTGTGTTTGAGAGCGCACAGAAAGCCGTAAAACAGGCGTCTGATGTGGCTCAGAGCGGTTTCGACGCAGCGACTGCTGCCGCCGGCAAAGCCGCTCCAGAAGCGGGCGCTAAGGCCACCAGCGGTAACAAGTAAGTCAAATCAGGCTGGCGGCACCGATGGCGATGGGATTATTCCCCATCGCCATTTTTTTTCGGGTCGCTATCGGGGGCAGGTTTGGCGCCGAACATGCCGAACATGTTCTGGGTATTGAGGTACAACGCCTTGGACTGGTCGACATACTGGCGCATCAAGTCCTGCATCACCGGCGCCTGCTGGTGCATGAAGGTGCTCCAGGCCTCGGTCGACTGGGCGCCAGTCTGGGACTGGATGTCGATGACGGTCTGGATGCTTTTATCCAGGTAGCTGCCGAGCACGCCTTGATACGGGCCGTAGAACTGGATGATGCCCATCAGCATTTCGCTGCTGAAGATCGGCTCACCACCGCTTTCGGCTTCGAGAATCACCTGCAGCAGAATACTGCGGGTCAGGTCCTCGCCACTTTTAGCATCGACCACCTGAAACGGGACTTTATCGACCACCAATTGACGAATATCGGCCAGGGTCAAGTGGCTGCTGGTGTGGGTGTCGTACAGGCGGCGATTGGGGTATTTCTTGATCAGGCGGGGAGTGTTCCGACTGTTATCTGTCATGCGGGGCGTCTCGTGGCGAGCCTGATTTAAAGGCATCTTAACCTACTATCGCCAGTGTCGCGGGTTGGTGTCGGAGGAGGTCTGACTATCCGAGTCCCTGTAGGCGCGAGGCTTGCCCGCGAAGAGATTGTGCCGGTCAATATCAATGTTGAATGTGCCGACGTTATTTAGCGGGCCACTCCGAGTTTCTCGAAGCCTGCGATGCACGGCTCAATGCCTGCGTGTTGCTGGACGTGCGCATGCCTGGCATGGGCGGTTTGAACGTTCAGGAAGCCATGCGTGAACGCGAACTCGACTTGCCGATCATCTTCGTCAGCGGCCACGCCGATGTGCCAATCGTGGTCCGCGCATTCAAGGCCGGCGCCCATGACTTCATCGAAAAACCCTACAACGAACAGTTGCTGCTCGACAGCGTGCAACAGGCGCTGAGTAACTGCGCGGCCAATCGCTCAGGCAATCTGGGTCACGAACAATTGCAGGAACGCATGCTGACGCTGACCCCACGCGAGCGCGATGTATTGCTGCTGCTGGTGCAGGGTTACACCACCCGCGAAATCGCCGAGCAACTGGGCGTCAGTGCAAAAACCGTCGACCTGTATCGATCGCGGGTGATGAAACGCATGCAGGCCAATACCTTGCCGGATCTGGTGGGCATGGCGATTGCGGCGGGGTTGGTTGATCCGTTGAGGCTGCGGTAACCGCGATGTCTTGAAGCGTCTCCTATACTTGATCCGCGTTGACCCGTTCAACGCAGAGAGTTTCCCCCTACGAACTCACAGTAAGGAGAACGAACATGACAATCCGCATTGGCGACGAAGCGCCGGACTTTACCGTCGAAAGCACCGAGGGCACGCTGCATTTCCACGAGTGGATCGGCGACAAGTGGGCGATTCTGTTCTCGCATCCCAAGGACTTCACCCCGGTGTGCACCACTGAACTCGGCTACATGGCAAAGCTCAAGCCAGAGTTCGATAAACGCAACACCAAGGTCGTCGGGCTCAGCGTCGACCCCGTCAGCAACCACCAAACCTGGGCCAAAGACATCGAAGAAACCCAGGGGCATGCGGTCAACTATCCGATGATAGGCGACGAAAACCTGGTGGTGGCCAAGCTCTACGACATGATTCATCCGAACGCCAGCGGCGTTGCCCGGACTGCTGTAGACAACGCCACGGTGCGCTCCGTGTTCATCATCGGGCCGGACAAAAAGGTCAAGGCGATGCTGATCTACCCCATGAGCGCCGGTCGCAATTTCGATGAAGTGCTGCGTCTGCTGGATGCGCTGCAATTGAACGCCAAGCACACTGTTGCCACGCCAGTGAACTGGCGCCCGGGAGAGGATGTGATCATTCCGACTTCAGTTTCTGATGAAGACGCCCGGAAAAAATATCCGGATGGCTTCAGGACGGTTAAGCCTTATTTGCGCACGGTGGCGCAGCCAAAGTAGAGACGACTGGGCTGGGTGACCAGCCCAATGCTAAAGAGCAGTCAGCCGACCGGCTCGGCTGTACAACTCATTGCCCCTGAGCCTGGTTTCTGGAAAAGGACCTCGTTGCCGTTCTGCCAGAAGCTGTAGTTACCCTGGTTATCCTTGCCGGTGTAACGGGCTCCCGAATCGCTCGGCACCTGGCTCAGGGTGATCGAAGTGTTCGCCCATTTCAGGTACACGACACCTGGCTGCGTGTTGAAGAAGGTGGCGGCAATCAGCGGGTTAAACCCAGTACAACGAAAAGCCAGGGGGCCTTCGGTGAGTCTGTCTGGGTCCTTGGTCCTGACAATGGCCGAGCCTTGGCGTAGCTGGTGGGCGCGCTCGGCATAACTTCGGATCGCGCACGCTTTGGGCTCAGGCCCGGAGCCACACTGATTGCGGGATTCGATCCAGAACTGCTGGTCGATCGTGACTTTGTCTGGAGGCGGTACTGAGCGTTCATCCGTGAGCGCCAGGTGATAAAGACGCGTCAGCTCGATATCCATTTGCGTCAGTTGCGGATCGCGACAGATCAGCTTTTCGATGGATGCACGTGCGCTGGCACAGTCGAAACTGGTCTTGAGGGGTGGCGGAGGCGACGCAGCATTTGCACAGAGGCTTATCGCCGTGCACAGGCTGGTAGCGAGTAGACCGGTGAAAAGGGCCGTGACCGTTTTCATATTGGCTTCACCCAGATCATTTACTGAGTGGGACTATATCCTCAAGCGGGAGAAGTTCCACCCAGACATATGATTTAACTACCGGGCGACGTCAGATGCTCATAAACGCCTGGCGGCACCTTGGGAGAGCTTCTGTACTGTGAAGGACGCAAAGCCGATGCATCCGACGCCGCCAGCTGACGTCAGTGCAATGCATTAGCGGTGACGTTCCGAAACTGGCATATCCTGACGTCACAGTGTGACTAATGTGTCTATGCCGATTGCCACCGCAGCACTGACGTTTGCCCTATGACGGGTATGGTATGCCTGAAGGATTTGTCTTGTTTTTTGCGGCAAAGACAGAGCGATCTCGGCGAGCGCTACTTCATTATCGCAATCATCTCGAGGCCTGCTATTGCATTGGCGGTGAGGGCAAAATCGAAGACATGGACGGCACCATCCCTGCAATTCGTCCGGGAGATATGTATGTACTGGACAAACATGATCGTCACTATCTGCACGGCGGCAAGTTCACGGATCTGATCCTGGTCAGCGTTTTCAATCCTCCTCTTCGACGGGGCCAGTCGTTTCTAATCTACGAGTAGCGAGACGACAGGGCTTTTATCAGACTCTGTCGAGTGATTGTGTGGAGTTGAGATATGAAATTGTTCCGGCCGCTACTGCAGCGGCCCGTAGCCTTGCTGTGGGGAGGATTGGCGCTGTCCTCAATTGGTGACGAGCTCTTTGCGATTGCCATCGCCTGGATGGCGGTGCAAATCGCTGGCACCGATGCGAGCTGGCTCAGTGCTTTACGCGGTGCTGCCGCGTTGGCAGGCGCGTTGCTGGGTGGAATATGGGCGGAGCGGTGGGATCATCGTCGCACGATGATCGGTGCCGATTTGGTGCGGGCCGGTCTTGCCTTGATTCCGGTGATCGCTTGGGGGCTTGGCATCATGAGTCTGTGGATGCTGGCGGTGCCGCTCATGCTTATGATGATCGTCAACTCGCTCTTCGAGCCGGCGCTGCGTGCCAGTCTGCCGCGCATTGTCGCGACGCCGGACCAGTTGCAATCGGTCAACGCGCTGTTCGATGCCATCATCCGGGTTGCCCGAGTGATTGGACCGATGCTGGCTGCGGCTATTACGTTGCTGATTCCGATCGAACATCTTTTTACCCTCAACAGCGTCACGTTTCTGATCTCCGCGTGGGCAGTCATGAAGCTGGGTAAAGCGTTGCCGCGACAACCTGTCAAGGCGACAAGTCGACGTGCCGGCTTTACTGCCGGTTGGCGAAGCCTTGTGAGGCGCAGGCAAATGCAGGCGGTGTATGTGTGTGCGGGACTGGGCAATGTTGCCTGGAGCGTCGGGATTTCGATCGGCATGGCGCTGGCTGTCGTCAAATACGACATCCAGGGTTTTGGTGTCCAGGATTTTGCTGCCTACGGCTTGATCATGGGCGCCTATGGAGCAGGAAACCTGATCTCCATTTTTGTCGTGGGCAATCTACAAATCCGCAGTTTGTATCACGGGTTTACCTTTGGTTCCGTGGTCAACGGCCTGGGTATCGCGACCATCGGTGCCGCCGTAATGTATCTGCCTCCAGAGCATGTTCTGGCGGGGATGATGATCGGCGCAGGTCTTGCTGCACTCGGTGGGCCGCTGATCGATATCTCATTCATTCTGCTCATTCAAACCAAGTTCAAGCAAAGCGAGATCGCCGGGTTGGCCAGGCTGCGCTTTGCGGCGTTGGGTGCGTCGATTCTGATAGCCGGTGCCTGCGGTGCTGCGCTGTATGCCCACTTTGAAACCGGCCTGGTTATTGTCGGCGCCGGGGTTTTTGAAGTGATCGTCGGGGCAATTGTGCTGTTCGTCCCCGCGGATGACGAAGCCGTACAGGCGAACAAGGAAGAAGGCAGTGTGTCGTCGTCATCCTTGGCGGATGGTAGCGAGGTGGCCAGATGAAAGAGTTTCATGACTATGTAAAAGACCACGCCGAGCGAACGCCGGACAACATGGCACTGACCATCAGTGGTCGAGAGATCACTTACAGAGCGTTGGACGAATATGAATAGGTCTCAAACGGGTGCAGCCGGCGCTGAATGGGTGCGGTTACTGGCTCTTATTCGGTGCGTTTCGATTTCGGTTCTCCGCCCTTGCAAACTGGCATGTCCGAAATATCGTTCCTTTAAATATCCCTGTATTGGTTCGATGAACATCAAAAAATCAATCTATGCACTTTTTTGAATCGCTCCAGTGTTGTGCAGCGAATGCAGTTGCATCTTGCTGATGAAACGATTCATCTTATTTTTGAGTATTTATGTCGCCATTAATAAAGAAAACCACCCAAGGGTGATTGCTTTTATATAAATGACGTTATTTCTGCCGGTCCTCCGTGTTCCCGGCACCTCCATTGCAACGCCCCTTCTGGCAGTTTCTTCACTGTCATCAGTAAAGAGAAAGCAGGCCAATCCAAAGCCTTGTTCAAGCGCTTCGACGCTGAGTCGGGCATCCCTGAAACGCACCGTAATAAATTTAGAAGTTATGGAGATCCATCCATGTCGATGAAAGCAGAAGGACGGCTGTCGGTTGAACACTCACAACAGGGTGATAAGAATGCATGGTTAGCCTCACATGAGGCGGGGTATCACCAGAATTTAAGCAAGCGCCATGTACAAATGATTGCGTTAGGAGGCGCGATCGGTACGGGGCTTTTCCTCGGGGCTGGTGCGCGATTACAAATAGCCGGGCCTTCGTTGGCCATCGTTTATCTGGTGTGCGGTTTATTTGCGTTTCTCATTTTGCGCGCGCTGGGGGAGTTGGTGATGCATCGGCCTACCAGCGGCAGCTTCGTGTCCTATTCACGAGAGTTCATGGGAGAAAAGGCTTCCTACGTCGCTGGCTGGATGTACTTCCTGAATTGGGCCATGGCCGGGATTGTTGATATCACCGCTGTGGCGCTCTACATGCAATATTGGGATGCGTTCGCTTCTGTACCGCAATGGGTCTCAGCCCTGGTGGCGCTGGCTATCGTCACCGTGATGAACCTGATTGGCGTTAAGTGGTTCGGTGAAATGGAGTTTTGGTTTGCCTTGATCAAGGTCGCCGCTCTGACGCTGTTCCTGGTGGTCGGTTCGATCATTCTAGGTGGCGGAATTGCTGTGGGCGGTCATCCTACGGGGCTGCACCTGATTACCGAAAACGGGGGCTTCTTTCCCCATGGAATGCTGGCGGCCCTGGTGTTGGTGCAAGGCGTGGTATTCGCGTACGCCGGTATCGAATTGATCGGCGTTGCCGCGGGAGAATGTCAGGACGCCAAAGCTGTACTGCCCAAAGCCATCAACAGCGTTATCTGGCGGATTGCAATTTTCTATGTGGGCGCAGTGATTTTGCTGGTGTGCCTGTTGCCTTGGACTGCCTATAAAGCAGGTGAAAGTCCGTTCGTTACCTTCTTTGCGGCCCTCGGTATCCCATGGATCGGTTCGGTGATGAACGTGGTTGTATTGACCGCAGCCCTGTCCAGCCTCAATTCGGGGCTGTACTCGACTGGACGCGTGCTGCGGGCATTGGCAATGGGTGGTTCGGCGCCAACCTTCATGTCGCGCATGAGTGCGCAATCGGTGCCTTACGCGGGGATTCTGGTGACTGTTGCCATTTACATAGTCGGGGTTGTACTGAACTACCTGGTGCCGTCTCGGGTGTTCGAAATTGTGCTGAACATCTCCTCGCTGGGTGTGATCAGTACTTGGGGATTCATTGTTGTCTGTCAGATGAAGTTCCGTCATGCCGTAGCACGTGGAGAGGCGCAGGCGGTGTCGTACAGGATGCCGGGAGCTCCGGTCACTTCGTGGTTGACTTTGCTGTTCTTGGCGGGCGTGCTGGGGATGATGGCCTTTGATTATCCAAACGGAACAATGACTGTGGCTGCGTTACCCGTTGTAGCGCTCTTGTTGGTGGCCGGCTGGCTCCTGTTGCGTCGTCCCAAGGCTGTAATGATGACCCCGACGATGCCGTCGGTGACCCTGACCCGGAAATTCCTCGAGTAAACCGTAGTTAGTCATTCCGTTACACGGACGGCAAGACCTCAGAACCCAAGCCGTCCTTTCTTCGCATTCTCTTTGCATCACTACTTGGCATTTTCGTTCTGGCCGCCGGTTCGTGGTGCATTTTTACGAACATTAATAGTGCGTCGATATTAATCGGCATGCCGCGCTGAACGCGTTGTATTACAAGGGCAATAAAAACGGTGAGTAAATTTTTCACGTTTAGAGGGCATAAAACTGACTGGAGTTGCCAATTGCACCATTTTCGCTCGCTCCAGAGTTGTGCAAGTTAAAAGAGGAAGAATCGTTTCAGTGGCTTGGCCTACTTTTGTCTCAATAATGAAATAAAACGTCGCGCGAGTATCTTTTGTGGGGGATTTTCCGCTTTTTATCATTCCTTACGGTACTTGGGCACAGCCCTTGCAAAAGTACATTCAAACCACCGGAAGTGCGGTTTAAACGAAAAAAAGATAATGGAGATCGTTATAAATTGGGCGTCAGAAATCAAACAAAATAGCCAATTATCTGGCGTGGGAATGCGTCAAGAGGTTGCCGGAATCATGAGGAATGTATTTCCGCATGAAACAGGAAGTTAACGACGCACACTGAGGTGCTTAACAGAAACAGTACTCACTAAAATAACGTAAGGCCTCATCTTATTTGAAATAGCGAAGTTATAAGAAAATGCCGTATGTATCGCGGCAAGGAGTAGGGTATGTCCCGAGCTTTTTTTAACGAAATGTATGATGCGAGTGGTGGCTGCCGCCCACATTACCAGGAGTTCGCGCGTTGGTTGGCGGACACGCCTCTGGAGTTGCTGGATCAACGTCGTCGCGAAGCCGACCTGTTGTTCCACCGAGCCGGCATCACCTTCACTTTATACGGGGACGAGCAGGGCACCGAACGGTTGATTCCGTTCGACATCATTCCGCGCAGTATCAAGGCCAGCGAATGGCAAATGGTCGAGCGTGGCTGCATTCAGCGGGTCCAGGCCTTGAACATGTTCCTGGCCGACATCTACCACGGCCAACGCATTCTCAAGGAAGGCATCATCCCGGCCGAACAGGTCCTGGCGAACGAGGGTTATCAGGTCGCCATGCAGGGCCTGAATCTGCACCGCGGCATCTATGCCCATATCGCCGGGGTCGATCTGGTCCGAGACGGCGATGGCAGTTACTACGTACTGGAAGACAATCTGCGTACCCCCAGCGGCGTCAGCTACATGCTCGAAGACCGCAAGATGATGATGCGTCTGTTCCCTGAACTCTTCGCCGCCCAGCGCGTGGCGCCCATCGATCATTACCCGAACCTGCTGCTGGACACCCTCAAGAGTTCCAGCCCGCTGGACAACCCCACGGCCGTGGTGCTGACCCCCGGGCGCTTCAACAGTGCTTACTTTGAACATGCATTCCTGGCCCGTGAAATGGGTGTGGAATTGGTCGAAGGCGCCGATCTGTTTGTCCGTGACGATCATGTCTATATGCGCACCACCTCCGGCCCGAAACAGGTAGATGTGATCTATCGCCGTCTCGACGATGCGTTCCTCGATCCGTTGTCCTTCAATCCGGACTCCATGCTCGGGGTGCCCGGGCTGGTGGCGGCGTACCGCTCGGGCAATGTGGTCCTGGCGAACGCCGTGGGCACCGGGGTCGCGGACGACAAGTCGATTTACCCGTACGTCACTGACATGATCCGCTTCTACCTCGACGAAGAACCGATCCTCAAGAACGTGCCGACCTGGCAATGTCGCAAACCGGAAGAGCTGTCCCATGTGCTGGCCCATCTTCCCGAGCTGGTGGTCAAGGAAACCCAGGGCTCCGGTGGCTACGGCATGCTGGTCGGCCCGGCAGCCACGGCGGCGGAAATCGAGGACTTCCGCGCGCGGCTCAAGGCACGCCCCGAAGCCTATATCGCCCAGCCGACGCTATGCCTATCTACGTGCCCGACCTTTGTCGAAAACGGCATCGCCCCACGCCACATTGATCTGCGCCCGTTTGTATTGTCGGGCAGCGAAACCCGTCTGGTGCCCGGCGGCCTGACCCGCGTGGCATTGCGCGAAGGCTCGCTGGTGGTGAACTCGTCCCAGGGCGGTGGCACCAAAGACACTTGGGTAGTGGAGGACTAAGACATGCTTTCAAGAACCGCTTCGGACCTCTACTGGATGTCCCGTTACCTGGAGCGCGCCGAAAACCTGGCGCGCATGCTCGAAGTCAGTTACTCGCTGTCGCTGATGCCCCAGGCCGGGCGCACCGATGGCCGCGCCGAGCTGGCGATGTCGCTGCTGGCCGCTGGCACGCTGGATGATTACAACGAACGTTTTGGCGAGCTCAACACCGAGCGCATGCTGCACTTCTTTGCGCTGGACGAAACCAACCCCGGGAGCATCTATTGCTGTTTGCAGGCCGCTCGGGCCAATGCTCACGCCGTACGCGGGCGCATCACCGCCGACATGTGGGAGAACATCAACGCCACGTGGCTGGAGATGCGCAACATCGCCAGCAACGGCTTGGCGCGTTATGGCATCAGCCATTTCTGCGAGTGGGTCAAGGAGCGTTCGCACCTGTTCCGCGGCGCGACGTCGGGCACGATCATGCGCAACGATGCCTACTGCTTCATTCGCTTGGGGACGTTCCTTGAGCGCGCCGATAACACCCTGCGTCTGCTGGATGCACGCTACGAAATGTTCGGCGAAGAGTCGGAGGAGGTCAGTGACAACTCCGCGCGCGGCTACTACCAGTGGAGCGCGTTGTTGCGGGCCTTGTCGTCCTTTGAGGCATTCAACGAGATCTACCGCAACGCACCGGGCGCCGAGCAGGTGTCCGAGATGTTGCTGTTGCGCGGCGATGTGCCGCGCTCATTGCACGCCTGCATCGAGGAACTGGACCATATCCTCGCCAGCCTGCCGGGTAGTAATGGGCGAGCGGCTCAGCGCTTGGCTGCCGAATTGAATGCTCGGCTGCGCTACACCGGTATCGACGAGATTCTCGGCTTCGGTCTGCACCTGTGGCTGACCGATTTCATCTCCCAGGTTCGCCATCTCGGTCAGACCGTCCACGAATCCTATCTGGAGGTCGTATGAAACTGTCCATACGCCACGACACCACCTACAGCTATGCCGATGAAGTCTGCACCAGCATCCAGTTCCTGCGCCTGACGCCGCAGAACAGCGAACGCCAGCACATCCTGGAATGGCACCTGGAATTGCCGCGCATAGTCCGTAGCCAGTTCGACCCTTACGGCAACATCCTGCATGTATTGACGATGGACGAGCCCCACGGTGCTCTGGTGCTGACGGCTTATGGTCAGGTGGAAATCGACCCGGACCGTGAGCAGGAGCGCGACAGCCAATCTCCTTTTCCGTTTTTGCGCACCAGTCATCTGACAAAAACGGACGACGCCTTGAATGCCTTCGCCGTGCAGCACTGCGGTATGCGACGGGATCGGACGGCGCTGATTGACCTGATGAATGGCCTGGCCGACCACATGGTCTACAACCCGGGTGCGACCACCGTGGACACCACAGCAGCCGAGGCTTTTGCGGGGGGAGCCGGGGTCTGTCAGGACCACACCCACGCCTTCCTGGCCTGCGCCCGCAGCCTGGGAATTCCCGCACGTTACGTCTCCGGTTACCTGTGCACCGAAGATGAAAACCACCTCGCCAGTCACGCCTGGGCCGAAGCTTGGCTCGACGACGGTTGGTACAGCTTCGATGTGACCAACCGCTTGGCCCGTCCAGAGCGTCATCTGAAACTGGCGGTTGGCCTGGACTATCTCGACGCCTGCCCTGTACGCGGCATGCGGCGTGGTGGCGGGGCCGAGTCGATGCTGGCGCGGGTTCAGGTCAACTCGATGTTCCAGGTCCAGCACCAGTAGCCCCGGTTCACAACTGCAACCGTTACCGGCCGTACCGTTATGAAACGGTACGGTCGTTCATCCCAAATTCACGAGTTAACACGAATGACTTATTGCGTCGCTATGCACCTGGCCGACGGGCTGGTGTTCATCTCCGACTCACGAACCAATGCGGGCATTGATCAGATATCAACGTTCCGTAAGTTGTTTATTTTCAGCACGCCGGGCGAGCGACTGATTGTGTTGCAAACGGCGGGCAACCTGGCCACCTCGCAATCGGTGGTCAACCTGCTCAAGCAGCGTTCCACGGGGCAGGGACCACACTTGTTGAGTGTCCGCACGCTCTATGACGCCACCGTGCTGGTGGCCGAAACCGTTCGCGAAGTCGTCGCCCGGGATCGTACGAAGCTGGCCGGCAAGACCGACTTGAGTTGCTCTTTTCTGGTCGGTGGGCAGATCGCGGACGGGCCCATGGATGTGTACAGCATTTATCCGCAAGGCAACTTCATTCAGGCGACAGAGGACACGCCTTTCCTGCAATTGGGTGAAAGCAAGTACGGCCGGCCGATACTCGATCGCAATCTGACGTATCGCACATCACTCGAAGAGGGCCTGCGCTGTGGGCTGATCTCGTTCGACTCGACCATGCGCAGCAACTTGTCGGTGGGCATGCCGCTGGATCTGTTGGTGTACAGGAAAGACAGTTTTACCGGTGCGAAAAGTTATCGCATCACGGCCGACGACCCGTACTTCATGCGTATCCGAATGCAGTGGGCTGCCGGACTGCACGACATGCTCGCGGCACTGCCGGAGCCGCCAGACGCTTACATGACGGCGGCCGCCAACAAAAACTAGCTTATTTCAGGCATCGTCAATGGCACTTCGAATTTCATTCTGACCCAGATATCCGGGCACGGTAAAACCTATGCGGCAGCCTTGGCAGAGGCCCAGCACCAGTGGGACGCTGAGGCTGATCGCGTCCTTCGACGTGAATGGCAACGATGCAGCCCACAAACGCCAGCACCCGGTGAAATTTGAACGGCTACAAGATCTGACCCTATACCGGGGCGGCTTGCTGTTCGGTGAAAGAAAGCTACGGACACCCAAGACGTTGGCTGCCTTGCGCACGAAACGCATGGTCTGATCGAGGGCGCCTTCATCACCCTTTACCCATTCTTTACCTGGCCTTGCGCCTCGTTCGCCTGCGGGTCGGTTAGGCTGCTAGCCATCTTGATCTGGACGACTTTGTGAATCGAATGAACCTTCAACCTCGGTACTGGCTAGCTGTGGGCGCCTTAGTGGGCAGCCTGGGATTGATCTCGGGTTGTGCGGGCGATCCGCCAGACCCGCGCATCGCATTCACCGAGCGGGTCAATAAAGAGCTGACTACCGCCTATCAACCGTCCCACAACGAAACGGTCGGCTGGGGCGCAATCTGGCAACTCGATCAGCAATCGGTGGATGTTGCGTGGTTGGCGCCGGTTATCCATGAGCGTTTGCCGCTGATTATTTACTTGCCGGGATTGGGTGAGCCGGCCTCGGGCGGAGTGGAGTGGCGCAAGGCTTGGGCGCAGGCCGGTTATGCGGTGCTGTCTGTTCAGGGGCACGCCTATGATCAGTCGATTTTTGCGTCGCAGCAGGCGTTGTATGGAGACTTCCGTGGGATGGCGAGCAGTCATTACACCGCCGCCGCCTTACGCGACAGGCTGTCCACACTGCAGAAAGTCCTGACCGAGGTTCGGGCGCGAGCCGCGAAAGGAGACGCGCAACTGGCTGCCATCGACTGGAATCAAGTTGTGGTGGCCGGCTTTGATTTTGGGGCGCAGACCGCAGAGGCACTGGCCGGGGCGCTGGAACCTGGCGCTACGTCGGGCGTCGCGATTCAGCCCAAAGCGGTGTTGCTGCTCAGCCCTTATGTGGAAGCCGGTGCCCGGCGAGAAGTCTTCGCCCAGATATCGGCGCCCGTGCTGTCGATGACCGGTCAGGAGGATGAAGATCCGTTCAACTGGGTCAGTTCTTATCGCCAGCGACAAGTGTTGGGCGAGTCGGTGACGGCGGCGGGAAGCGTTCAGTTGGAGTTGAACAACGCTACGCACAAGACCTTGTCGGGTACCGAGTTGTTCAACCGGCCGGTGAAAAAGGCCGATAAGGGTAGCAATCCATCCGGCGATGCTCCCAAAGGTAAAGGGCACAAGCGCGGCGCCAAATCCGGCGGCGGTTTCCATAGCCCGGTGGTGGGCGAGCCGGCCCCGGATCCCAAGCAAGTTGCTGCGATTCAGGCAATTGGTGTGGCGTTTCTGGATAGCCGCATCAAACACAATCCCGCGGCCACTGAATGGTTGCAGAAAGGCGCGCCAGGTTGGCTGGATGGAGCGGGGCGGTTGAAGTAGTTTTGTGTGGGGCCAACTGCTGTTGCCGGCAGCAGTTGGCGGCCTTGGTTATCGCTGCTGGGAAGTCGTGCACCTGCCCCACAAAACCATCCATGGATTTTGAGACCCGTTAGCCAGAAACTAAGTTAGAGTGTTCATCAATGCCTGTTCATAAGGGCCCCCCACTCGATTCGCGTAGTCGCGCCAAGCGGTTCCAGCGAACGAACCGGGCAAAAAAAACCGTATATCAATCGTTATGTGAAGAATGAATCGTCCGCTGTTTGTTTCTCTAGATGGGCCCAAAGGAACCGGCAAAACCACACTGTTGGAGGCCATTACGAAAGTACTGAGGGCAGACAACAAAAAGGTGATCCGACTTTGCGAGAAAAAAAGCGATCCCTATAGGGGGGAAACAATGGCCCTCGTTAACAAGCTCGTCAGGAATCCCACCCGGGATTTGGAGCTGGGGGTTTGTGAGCGCTTTGCTGATAGCCGTACCTGGATTTCCCAGCACGTGGTGGCTAAACAGCCACCAGGCAGCATCATCTTGATCGATCGCTGGTACCCGTCTGATGCCGCGTTTCGCCGGATAATCCCGTTTGCAGAGATTCTACAGTTAAACATTGATCGAAACGTGCGAGTGCCAGACCTGCATGTCGGGGTTGTCACCGCCCCTGAGATTTCATGGGCGAGGGCAGCGGCACGACGGCGTGGGCTGAGCAGTACTGTGATCCATAAGCTGGAAGAACATATCGCTTGTACCAAGGCGTTCGAGCGAGCGATTGCAGATCACGGCTGGGTTTTATGCCGTAATGAAGGAACGATCGAAGAAGCAACGATGCAGGTGGTTTCTGAGATCTATAGAGTTCTTCGATGCCCCGTAGGCGAAGTTCACTGCGCCGGTCTTGCTCTGAACTAAAAAGCAGAATTCCCTCACGGAAATAGATATTAAAAATCAAACAGTTACGAAGGCGTTCGTGAACGGCCTTGGTGGTTTAGTTTAGGCTTTTGACTCGAAATTAATATTCTCTGGGACAGCCGGAACTAAAGCTTGGAAAGTTTGATTGAGTGGGGAATGTACATTTATTGCTGAGTGACACATACATATTTATATAGCAATATATTTTCAATGGATTAAATATTGTTGCGAATCAATATGCCCATGCACGTGTTGACTGCGCTAGTCCAAACTTGAATGCCCGCCAAAATTTATATAAAGGAATGCTATCGAGGCTGGTTATATCGCCAGCTACAGTATGTAAAAGTAGGGTGGGTATGATCATGTAGTTACAAAAGGAGATGCAGGCGCTGAGGCTCAAGGCCGAGCAGGAGCGCTTTGCGCTGGAAGCGGTTTAGCCATTTGGTCTGCGGTCCCGAGATGGTTTTTTGAATGGCACTTCCGGTACAACTAAACATCGTCCACCTCCGCGATATTTAAATAAGTGCCTGATTCCGACACCCTCTGCCGGCAGCCGACAGACGCTTTCATCTTATTTTCTTACTCTCATCTGGCCCGACGTTCATTGCTTCACGTCGGGCAATCAGTCCTACCACTGCACACCCCGCCATAAGCTCTAACCGAGCGGACGACAGTGTTTTCGCCCTATTTTCCGCGAGTAAAGCAATAACCGGTACAGCGGTGCTTCAGTTGGTCGAGGAAGGCCGACTGGATCTCGATGCGCCTGCCAGGGACTATGTGCCGATGATCGGAGAACTGAAGTAGTCGGTCATGACTGACCTTGCACGAGCACCTTTCGGGCTGTGCGACAGGTGAGTGACGGCGCGCCGAGCATGCTGCGCATCTCGGGTTGTCGCGCAGTCATGGTGACAATGCGTGGTTATCGAAGGATGTTGCACCTTGCATGGCCGGCCACGTCTCTGGGCCGGCCATTATCTCTTGGGCACTCAGCAGGCAGGCGTCGAGTTCTTCCTTCAAAGCGTCCAGGTCGAGCCCCTGGCCTATGAAAACCAGTTCCTGTCGACAATCGCCGACAATGTCGTCCCATTTGGCCAGGATCCGCTGCCGCCGGTACTCATCACGGGGCCATTGCGATTGCTCGATGAAGGTCCACCAGCGTCCGACATAGTCCCAACGGAACTGCCTGCCGCTTTGCGCCAGCATGCCGATTTCCAAATGCCGGCTGGCTACCCAGAAGTAACCTTTGCTGCGCAGCAGTCGGCCGTTGTGCCACGGCTTGGTGAGAAAATCGAGCAGTCGCTGTGGGTGAAACGGTGCGCGTTCGCGGTATACCCAGGACGTCATGTCATAGGTGTCCGACTCAGAAGGTGGTTCATCGATATCTTCCATCTTCTTCATCCAGCCGGGCGACTGTGCCAGGCTGGGTAAGTCGAATAGACGGGTACCGAGAATCTTCGACAGGTCTATGGCGCCGTGGGTCATGGGCAGGATTTGCGCTGCCGGATTTAGCTCTGCAAGGAGTGCGCGCAACGCCAAGTAGTCACTTTCACCCATAAGGTCCAGTTTGTTGACGAGGATGACGTTGGCGTACTCCACCTGTTCGATCAGCAGGTCAGCCAAGTGGCGCAGTGGCTTGTCTGTTCCGTCTTCGCTGGCCAAGGTGTCTGTCGAGGAGAGCAGTGCCTGGAAGTTGCTGCCATCTACCACCGTCACCAAGGTATCGAGCTGTGCCAGTTCGCTGAGGCTGAAACCTTCGGGGTCAAGGAAGGCGAACGTCTCGGCGACGGGCATGGGTTCGGAAATACCCGTGGACTCGATAAGCAGGTAATCAAAACGCTGCTGACGTGCCAATAGGCTGATTTGCTCGAGTAAGTCAGCACGCAGCGTGCAGCAGATGCAGCCGTTGCTCATCTCAATCAATTCATCGCTGCCGCGGTGCAACGACATGCTGTGTTGCACCTCCTCGGCGTCGATGTTGACTTCGCTCATATCATTGACGATGACTGCCACTCTCATGCCGGCGCGATTGCGCAGAATGTGGTTGAGCAGGGTTGTCTTGCCAGCACCGAGGAAGCCCGAAAGGACCGTCACCGGCAGCCGGTTCAACTCGGTATCAATCATGCGGTCACCGTTTGCTCGGCTACAACTTTGTCCAGATAGCTTTCGAACAGGTCTACGACCACCAGGCCATTATCGTTGGCATCGCCCCAAAGATCCTTGACCCGGAATTCGACGTGATAGCTCGGTTGATGTATTGCACGCTTGTCGCCATGGCCAATGGTGTCCGGGAAAGGCCATTGTTCGGTGGTGCGATGACGGATCACGCCTTCCTTCCCGCGGACATAGCCCGGCATGCGGACATGCCCCGCCACGTACTCGTCGCGCACTACCACCCGGTCGCCGACTTCGAATGGCGACCGACCGGTGATGGCAGGACGACCCTGGGAGTGGGGCGGGTTGGCCAATTTGAATGGTGAACCCAGCGCCTGATCGAGTTCGTCCTGGGTAATAACTCCAGCTTCGACCAACAGCGTCGCGGTGGCGATGACGTAGCGTTCGTAATACGTCGTGCCAACGTGTTGGCGCACATCAAGGCGCTCGACGGCATGGCGCGCCTCATCGATGCTGAACTGTTTCAAGTGGTCTGCCGCGACGAACATCAGGCTGTAAGCCAGATGCTCCCAATCTTCTTTAAACACGGTCTTATAGCTCAGGCTGTTGATGGTGTGGGGTATCTTGCCAAACCCCTGAAAGCCACCAAGATCATGAAAGCCATCCATATTGAACACCTCTTTAAATTGAAAAAAATGGAGCGTCTTGGTTAGGGCACGCAGGGCAGGGCAACACCAATCAGAACATCCTTGGTGATCAGTTTCTGAAGCTCTTCTTCATTCATGTGCTCGCTGCCTTCGGGTCTTACGGGCAGCACCAGGTATCGGCTTTCAGCGCTGGTATCCCAAACCTTGACGGTTACCTCACTAGGCAATGGCGTGCCCAATTCACGCAGTACGGTGCGCCCTTCTCGGACCAGGCGTGCGCGGAACTCGAAGCCCTTGTACCACTCGGGCGGCAAGCCCAGGACCGGCCAGTTGGTGCAAGAACACAGACTGCAAACAATGACGTTCTTCAACGTGGGCGTATCTTCCAGGGCCACGATGTATTCCCCCTGCGGGCCGGTGTAACCAAATTGAGCACATGCCGCGGTGCCGTCCTTGAGCAACAATTCGCGAAATTGCGGATCTACCCAAGCCTTGGCAACCACGCGAGCGCCATTTTCTGGGCTCCATTCGTGCTCCATCAATTGGGTTATTGCCTCGATATAGCCGTCGGGGATCAGGTCCTTGCTCTTGAGAACCTGAAACAGCGCCCGCGCCCTCTCGCCCGGCGTCGAAGTAGATTGTTGGGGTGTTGGTGTGTTCATTGGGTAACTCCTCATCGTTCGAATCGGTCTGTAACTTCATAGCAAGGCTGAGCTTCTTTTTTATTTTTTCGGACTGCAGTGGCACAAACAGGCTTAAAGGGATTTCCAGTCGACAGCGGCCTCGAACGCTGCAGCAGCCTGGTAGATCGTGCCTTCTGCATAGTGCTTGCCAACCAGCATCAGCCCGACGGGCAGACCGTCTACCAGGCCGCAAGGGATCGACATGGCCGGATGGCCGGTGATGTCCTGGGATGAGGCATTGCCGATCATTTCCAGTGCCCGGGCCACGTATTCGGTAATTGAGCAACCGGGTTCCGGGTGTGGCTGGGCAATGATGGGTACCGTCGGCATCACCAGCAGGTCATAGCTGTCCAGTGCCTTGTCGTAGCCGGCGCGTGCGTAACGTGCGAGGTTCTGTGCCTTGGCGTAGAAACGGCCGTTGTAGCGCTCCAGGCCGTACTGGCCGACGAACATGCACAGCTTGAGCGATGCGGACAATGCGTCCGCCTGTTCGCGCCAGCCGGCCTGTTTATCCAGCAGCGCGACGTCGTAAAGGCCCTTCCAGTTAAAGCCCGAACCATTACCGTGCATCATCTGCATGGTCAGACCTTCGCAGCCAATGGGGTGCCACAGCGAAGCCGCAAGGTTGTGCTCGGGAATGGATACTTCTTCAACACGAGCGCCTAACGCCTCAAGTCGGGCGATGGCGCTGCGTACCTTGGAGGTGACACGCGGGTCCTGATTGGCCAGTTGGAAGCCTTCCTGGAGGATGCCGATCCTGAGCCCGCTGACACCGCGCTCCAGGTAGTCGCTGTAGGTGTCGACCTGCGGCGAAGCCTGGCGTGGGTCGAGCCCGTCCGCACCGGCCATGACTTCCAGCATCAATGCGTTATCACGCACATTGCCGGTGATAGGCCCCGCATGGTCGATAGTTGCCTCAATCGCCATGATCCCGGTGTAGGGCACCAGGCCGTGGGTCGGCTTCATCCCGTAGGTGCCGCAGAATGCTGAAGGGATACGGATAGAGCCGCCCTGGTCGCCGCCGACCGCCATGTCCACCTCGCCTGCGGCCACCAGCGCCGCGCTGCCGGAGGAGGAGCCACCGGAGGAAAAACCGTGGCGGTGTGGGTTGTGTACCGGCGCCGGGTCAGAGGTGTGACTGCCACCAGAGAGGCAGTAGTGTTCGCAGGTTGCCTTGCCGAGGATAGTGGCCCCAGCGTCCAGCAATCGAGTCACTACGGTGGCATCGAATGAGGGCACGAAGCCTTCCAGCG
Source organism: Pseudomonas sp. ASL4 (assembly GCF_056680395.1). Classification (NCBI taxonomy): domain Bacteria; kingdom Pseudomonadati; phylum Pseudomonadota; class Gammaproteobacteria; order Pseudomonadales; family Pseudomonadaceae; genus Pseudomonas; species Pseudomonas sp. ASL4. The sequence continues at coordinate 4,261,974 of NZ_CM155280.1, forward strand.
GCGCAGCACCGTTCATCATCGGGACGCCGGCCAGCGAAATGTTGTCCTTGAGCGCTACGGTCTTGCCCGCCAGTTTCCCCTTGCGAGCGCCGTTCACTTCGGCCCTGTAGTACCAGGCGTTGAGCGGGTTTTCCTTATTCGATGGGCGATAGCCCGAACTGCGGTCGTACCGCACTGGCGGAGTAAAGTCGGGTAACTCGTCGATGAGATCGTATGCGTCGAAACTCGACTGCATGAGCGCCAGATATTCACTGGCCTGCTCAGGGGGCAACTGCATGTGCAGATTGCTCGCGATGTCCAGTAATTGGTCGAGGGTGGGGCGAACGATTGCCATGGTGGGATCCTTTTTTTTCTGGAAGCCCGGCGAGACCGAGCGCTTCGTAAATGAGTTGTACAAATATTTTGCTGGTTGCTGTGCGTGCTCTTGGTTCCGCGAAAGCAACACTCTCATTGGGTGTCAGTTGACCTGGGATTAAGATAAGCCGGGTCCCCGTGCTGTCGCTTGGTTGAGCCGGACAGCCACTTGGTTGAGCCGGACACGCTTTTTTTATCTTCCTGGCCTCGGCTCGGTCGTTGTCCCGAGGTCTGTTGGGCTTAAAACACTCGTGCGTAACGCAGGTTCATCCGGAAGTCCTCTTTGGGCCCGTTATCTACCGAGAGATCCTTGCCCAGCTGCAGCTGGATCTGGTCTTGAGCGGTGAAAAACTTGGTGGCGGTCAAACGGAAGTTGGTGGTGTCTGCTTCGTTGTCCTGATTGACATGTTCGATGTTGGTTTCTCCGCCCCAGGTATGTCCGAAACCTATGCCGAAGGCCGTAGTGGCATCCGGCATGTAGCGGCCCATAACCTGCGCGGCGTAGGAGACGTCCTGCTCAAGCCGGTTGGCGTTTGCACTGTAGTCATCGTTGTCGCCATACCACGTGGCGCCGCCGACCAGGTCCATGGCCCATTTTTCCGTGAAGTGTTTGACGTAGGCGCCCTGAAGCTCGAACTTCCAGCGGTTCTCGCCAATATTCAGGGGGGCGTCCTTGTCGTAGCTGCCGGTGGGCACGAAAAGGTAGGGCGCGAGGCTGAGGGTGTCGCGGGCGTCGTTGAGTCGCAACTTGACCGGAGCCGTCAGGATCAGGTCGCCAATGCCGCTCGTACTACCTAGCGTCGAGGCATCGCCGCCGCTGGAGACGTGCCCGAATGGCAAAAGGAATTGTGGGTCAATGGTGACGGTGTCACTCAGCGCGTAGACGTGCAGCAGACGCAAGATGCCAACGTCGGAGCTCAAGTTGAAATCAGAACTGACCTTGTGACCCTTGGCATAGGCCGAGTCGGTGGTGGCGTGCTGGTAGTAGATGACGCCGATGGTTGCGTCCGCCGGATATTGCTCATAATCACCGGGGGCCACTTCGACGGCTTGCGCATGAAATGCGGGCAGCAGAGCAGGGAGCGTCAGCAGACGGATTTTGTTCATGATGGATTTCCTGGCACAAGGAGGCCGTACCGCCTTTCAAGGCGGCAGGCTGTGGCTATTCACTGGTTGGGTGTAAGCGCAGGTGCGCTCAGCTTTGTGCCGGTAATGCGTCGCGAAGCATTCCCGTTTGCGGATGGCAGTTGATGTATTCGAACACCTGATTTTTGGCATCCGACACCGACACTTCGTGGTAAAGCCGCAGCTTCACCAGCCCGGCAGCCACGCGGAAGAACGTGACGAAAATGCGCAGATGGGTGGGATGGGATTCTGCCCAGCGTTCCAGCTTCTCGACCGAGCGCCAGTGACCAATGTTGTAGCTCAGGTCGAGGAAGTTGCCGTCCATGTCGATGTTGCGCACGAATCTGTTGCTGTAGCAGCCCAGGGGTTGGCCGTTGTCACGCAAAAAATCCATGCCGTTCTGCAGCGTCGGCAGGATTTCGTCAAGATACAGTGAGCGTTCCTCTGCCTCGGCGTCGGCCCAATCCTGGCCGGAGCGGATCAGCGCTACGTTGTCGTGACCCAGCACTACGACGCGCCCACCTTTAGCCGGGTCTCCAGCCACCACTTGCAGTTCGCCCGAAGGGTTCATCCAGTCGGTCTGGGAAACCGGGAAGCGGTCGCGCATCGAGCCCCAGTAGCCGTGCTCTTCGATTTCGCCGCTGGTGTTGTCCATGATCGCGCCGATGCCGGGCGGCTTGTCCTGGAAGCCGTATAAAGTTTCGAACTGCTCGGCACGCGGAGCGATGATTTCCCGAAAATACCCGAGGCCGTCACTGAGGCGATCCTGTGACTCCCACCAGTCGTTCACTTCTGGTGATCGCAACCAGCGGCAATGGGCCACTGGATCTTTCCAGTAACCGACGATCATCAGGTTGTCATAGCCGCTGTTGTCAGTGTGATGCGTCAAGTCATGGGTTAGCGGACCATCGGGCAGGCTGAAGCTGCTCACGATGTGCCGCATGGCCTGCAGCGCCGCCTCGCGCTGTGCTTCACCGCGAAACTGCACACCCAAGTAGCCCATCACCACCTGTTTCAATTGTTCGTCGGCGCGTCCGACCCACATGGGGAAGGGCGGTTGGTAATTTTCGGGAACTCGACGAGAAAGCGTCCGAGGACATGTGAGGTGTTTGTCGATCGCGGATTCCATGAAAGGCTCCTTTTTATTTTTGGTTCAGGCGTAAGGTTTGGGTTCAATGTCCCGGTGACGGATTGCGGTTGGCACCTTCCTGTCGTCGGAGCAGCGCCAGAACTCCCCACTCGATCAGCCAGCAAACGAACTCCTCAGGTGCCAGGTCGCGCATTTGCAATAACCAGGATGAGTCGGACAATCGTTTCTGTTTTTGAAGATGCATGGGATGCCTCATCAGCCGTGGTTGCAGGGAATGCTGTGAGGTAGAAGTTATGCAGGATCGGGTCAGTGCGCTTTGTTCGCAAAGACAACCGTTTGGTTGGAAAGGACAGACCCAACAAAACCGGTACGCGCTTGAGCCGTACTGGTGCGCTGAGCCCCAAAGGCAAGGGCTCGCGCCTTGAAAATGGGCATAACACGCTCATCAGCGATGGCAGCAGACGTTTAACGCTGGCGGGGTTTGCTGACGAGGTTTCTGGTAGGCGCCTCTCCTCAGAGCCATATTAGGCCGGCGCCAGAAAGAGCGAATGGCCTATTAATTGCTAAGTGATGAGCTTGCGTTAGCGCTCCCCGCTTTCTTTACGTCGCCGCACCGAGGTGAATGCCATGAGCCAAAGCAGTCAGTATTCAACCCTCGCAGTTTCGGAGCCACGTCGCTTTGATTACTGGAAAGAAGTGGTGTGTCGTCATTGCCTGGCGGCTGACAGCAAAACCTTGTCGCAGAGCAATTTCGAGGGGGCGCTAAAGGTCCACGACATGGGGGCGCTGGATATCTGCACCTTGTCCTCGCCTCTGCACCATTGGGAGCGTTCCGCCCAGCATCTGCGCAGCGGTCCCGCCGAAGATTTGTGGTTGGGTTTCACCCGAATTGGTCGTGGTGAACTGGAGCAGGGAGGGCGCAAGGCAACCTTGGCAGCAGGCAATCTGTTTCTTTATGATGCATCCCAGACGTTTCGATTCAGTCTGGGTGGTACCGAAAATCACTTGATCCGAATTCCACGACAGTTGCTCAGCGAGCGGTTGCCCGGCGTAGCGGATTACACGGCGATGGTTCTGGACGATCGTCGTCCAGGCGTGATCCCGTTACGCGAGATGTTGCGCCAGGCGGCGAGCGCACCGTCAATCTTGCAGGATGGGGGAGTCTCTAGTCGGTATTCCAGTGCGTTGCTCGACCTTCTGGTCATCAGCCTGGAACTTCAGGACTTGAAGACAACCCATGAAGAGTTGGATCTTTATGGACGGATCATGAATTACATCCGCCGGAATTTGACCGACCCGAACCTGTCGATCGAACTCATCGCTCAAGCGCACCATGTGTCCACCCGAACCGTCACGCGTGCTTTCGCCCGCTACCAGAAAACCCCAGTTTCGGAGATCTGGAAAGAGCGCCTGAATGCCAGCCGCGAAGCCATCGAGCGCGGCCAGGTACGCAGCGTTTCTCAAGCAGCACTGGATTTCGGGTTCTCCGACTTTTCCCATTTCAGCCATGCCTTCCGCAAGGCCTTTGGTGTTGCTCCTCATACTCTCCTGCATCGCAATTGAGAACGTCTGGCCTCAAATGGATGCAGCGCTAGGGCTTGTGGGGTTGAGGGCGAATAAACCAACGAACTCGCTACCGTCCTACCGGACCGCAGCGCGCCCATTGCTTCATTCCTGACTCACATTGTCCCGCTGTTGAACATTGATGATGAACTGCACTTTGCGAATGTATGAATAGCCAATCAAGTGCACGATGAGACGCGGCAAAGCTTTAGGCTTTGGCGACATCCTCGACTGGGGTATCGGCTGTCATGAATCGACGGCTGACGGTCCCGTACAAAGTCCATCCGAGCATGGTGACAATGCCGCCCAACATCATGGCGTCGGCACCGGAGCTATACAGAGCGTAGTAGCTGTAAGCCGCTGCGATGTAGGCGATGCCATTGGCAAACAGGGCTTTGCGCGGCGTGATCCCGGCGGCCTTCTGAATCGTCATCAGCGCTGCCATCGACATCAAGTAGGGAACCAGGTTGGTCACTACTGCCAGGTTGACGATCATGTCGAACTGTTTGCTCAGGTCCGGGCTGATGGTCATCAGCGTCAACGCGGTCTGGCAGACCACCAGCACCAGCATGCCGGCGATGGGTGTGCCGGACTTGGTCGTCTTGGCGAAGATCTTCAGGAAATAGCCGACATCGGCTGAGCTTTTGAACACCTGGGCAATGGTGAACTGCCAGCCGAGCAGCGAACCGATACAGGCCATGATCATCAGGCCCATGACAATGTTGCCTACCAGCGGCGTGAACATGGTGGCGAACGCCAGCCCGAACGGTGCGGTGGAGGCCGCAAGGTCCATGTTCGGCACAATCCCGGCGATCACGTTAGTCGACGCAATATAAATGACCGCCGCACCGATGGTCCCGCCCAATACGGCGATCGGCACGTTACGCTCGGGGTTTTCCACGGCGTCAGTGTTCGCACACGCCGATTCGAGGCCGAGAAAGGCCCACAGGGTTATCGAGATCGATGCGCCAACCGCCTGGAAAATCGGCATTTCGTGTGGATTCCAGGCGGCGACGTACAGCGATGAGTCGAACCAGAACCAGCCCAGTACCGAAACCCCCAGCACCGGAATGATGACACCCATGATGGTGACATTGCCGATCTGACCGGTAATCTGCGGGCCGCCGAAGTTGGCGATGGTGGTCAACCACAGCAGCACCACGGTCGCCCCCGCGACGCCGATGGGCGTCAACGTCACATGGAACAACTCCGTCGAATACCCTACGGCGGTAATCGCGATGGCCACGTTGGCGATCAGCAGCGACACGCCATAGGTGTAGTTGGACATGAAGTTGCCGGAGCGACCAAAGGCGTATTCGGCGTACCCCCCCATGCCGCCAGGCTTGCGGCTGAAACGCCCGCATTTGGCGAAGGCATAGGCCAAGGCCAGCGAACCGAGTGCCGTCACGATCCACGAGAAAATCGATATCGTGCCCACTTGCGCCAGCTTCGACGGCAGCAGGACGATGCCCGACCCCAGCATGTTGATGGCCGTCAGCACGGTGAGTTGCACCACGCTCATCTTCTTCACAGTAGTTCCCATATTTGCACTCCAAAAACGCCCCTTCGCGGGGCGCTGCATTGCGGAAAGACGAATACCGGGATGATTTTCCAGTGTCCTTTCAGGAACGTTTTACTGCTTGATGACGTATCCATAAGCTCGAATGCGACCGTCCTCTTCGGTCTTGAGGTAGACACCCTGCAATTCGGGATTGAATCCAGGCAAGCGATTGATTGCATCCTGTAGAGCCAGGAAATAGCTCAGCACCGCACCCGACCACACTTCACCGGGGACCACACACAGCACCCCCGGCGGATAAGGCAGGGCACCCTCGGCGGCGATCCGCCCCTGAGCATCCTCGAGGGCGATCAGTTCCACTTTGCCGCGCACGAACTCGAGATTCGCCTCGCGGGGGTCCATCACTACCGCGGGCATATGCGCCTTGCGGAACATGTCCTTTTGCAGCTGTTTGACGTTATGTCGGGCGTAGAGCTCGTGCATTTCCAGGCACAGTTGGCGGATGCTGTAGTCCTTGTAACGGGCTTCGTGGTCGCGATAGACACCGGGCAATACCTCGGCCAGTGGCGCGTCGTCGTGGATAAAACGCTCGAAGCGCGCGATCTGCGCGACCAGGTGCTGCATCTTGGCCTGGCTTTCGGCTGGCGTGAGCAAGAATAGAATGGAGTTCAGGTCGCTTTTTTCCGGGACCATGCCGTACTGGCGCAGGAACGTGGCGAGGACCCCGGTATGGATGCCGAACTCCGTGTATTCGCCCGTCGTCGCATCAATGCCCGGGGTGGTGAACAGCAATTTGCATGGATCGATGAAGTATTGATTCTCGGTATAGCCCTCGAAGGCGTGCCAGCGCTCCTCGGGATGGAACATGAAAAACCGCCGGTTAGTGGCGATTTCATCGGTTGGATAATCCTGCCAGTAACGGCCATCAATGGTCGGCGGCACGAATGGCCGGATCAAGGTGCAGTGATCCATTACTAATTTTCGGGCTTCAATGCCGGCGCGAACGCATTCGTCCCACAGTCGGTGACCACTGCGACCGCTGTGCATCCGCGCATTGACATCGAGTGAGGCAAACAGCGGGTAAAACGGGCTGGTGGACGCCTGGGCCATGAACGCGTTGTTCAGCCGATGATGATTGCAGTAGCGCTCCTGGCCTTTGATGTGACGATCCTTTTTGTGGATCTGCGACGCCTGGGAGAAGCCCGCCTGCTGCTTGTGAATCGACTGCGTGACGAAGATTCCGGGATCGTCCGGCCCCAGCTCGAGCAACATCGGCGAGCAGTCTTTCATCATCGGAATGAACTGCTCATAGCCGACCCACGCCGAATCGAAGAGGATGTAGTCACACAGATGGCCGATGCTATCGACCACCTGCCGGGCGTTGTAGATGGTGCCGTCGTAGGTGCCCAACTGGATCACCGCCAACCGGAACGGCCGGGGTAGATCGGCCTTGTCTGGCGCAACCCGGCGCAACTCGTCGCGCAGATAGGTTTCGTCAAAACAGTGCGCATCGATACCACCGATGAAGCCGTAGGGATTGCGCGCCGTTTCCAGGTACAGCGGTGTAGCGCCGGCCTGGAACAACGCGCCCTGATGGATTGATTTGTGATTGTTGCGATCGAACAGCACGACATCGCCCGGAGTCAGCAAGGCGTTGGTCACGACCTTGTTCGACGCCGAGGTGCCATTGAGGACGAAATAGGTCTTGTCCGCGTTGTAGACTTTCGCGGCGCGCTTTTGCGCTTCCAGCGGCGCCCCTTCGTGGATCAACAGATCACCCATTTCCACGTCGGCGTTACAACGGTCGGCACGAAACAGCGTCTCGCCAAAGAAGTCGAAGAATTGTCGACCCGCCGGATGCTTGCGAAAGAACTGTCCGCCCTGATGCCCCGGGCAGGCAAACGTCGAGTTGCCGCGCTCGACATAGTGTTTGAGCGCACCGAAGAAGGGCGGCAGCAATGCTTCCTCGTATTGACTGGCCGCCGTTTCCAGTTTGTCGCCGTAGTACTCGGCCTTATCGGTGCCCAAGTCGAACACTCCGCTGATTTGCAGCAGAACATGTTCAATGTTTGGCAGGTTTTCCCGAGACAGTTCGTCCTTGGCGCTAACGGCAAAGAAGATCGGGATATCGAATCCTGATCGACTGATGACATCGAGCAAACCGTTTTGAACATCCGCTCCGGTAATCACCGCGGCGGCAACATCCGTCAAATCGGTTTGGGAAAATTCCACTACTTCGCGCGAAGTCAAAAAGCTACTGCGTGAAGCCGCGCTTGCAGCCACTTTCAGTTTATTCACCGATCTTCCCTCCATTGAAAGGCCTGAGCGCCTTATGACGCTGTCTGTGTATCGGATGTAATGCAGCGGACCAGATAACGCCCCTCATCCACTTCGACGCCATGGGTGTCATGGGTGAAACCTGAGAAGCGTCGGTCAAAATCTTCCAGCGCCTTGAGGTAACCGAGTAACGGACCATCGGCTGCGCCGACATTCTCGCCCGGCATCAACAACGGAATACCCGGTGGATAAGGGACGACGCCAGTGGCCACGGTACGCCCGGCCAACTGTTCCAGGGGCACGATCTCGACATTGCCTCGCACCAGTTGCTCATAGGCCATGACCGGGCTCAGATCAGGGACCGGCAAGGTCGAAAAGGCCCGAGACATGGTTTCGGTAGTACGCAACTCGGCCATCGCGGCAAACATGGTTTCACAGAGATCGCGCAACCCCATGCCCCTATAACGTTGCGCATGAGCGGCCAAAAGCCCGGGCAGCACTTGAGCCAAAGGCGCGTTGACGTCGTAATCGCGTTTGAAATCGAGCAGGGTATTAACTAACGTGCCCCACTTGCCCTTGGTCACGCCGATGGAGAACAGCACCAGAATGGTGAAATCGGTGGTTTTCTCGACCACGATGCCCTGGCGGTCCAGGTAGGCCGTGACCACTTGGGCAGGTATACCCAACTCGCTCATGCCGCCGCCAGACAGAATGCCCGGCGTGGTGATCGAAACCTTGATCGGGTCGAGCAAGCAGTAGCCATCCTCGATGTCGCCAAAGCCGTGCCAGGCCGCGTTGGGCTTGAGGATCCAGCAGGCCGGGTCGCTCGCCAGCAATTCCTCGACGGCGGCATAAAAGGGTATCGCCTGGCCGGTATCGGGAAGGGTCACGGTGTCTGGTTGCCAGACATTGAAAAACCACTCTCCGCGCCCTAAAAACTCGCCATTGAGCCGCGCGAGCATGCGCCGAAAGGCAATCGCCTCGCGAATCGCATCGCCGGTCAGGGCCTTGCCGCCCGGGCCGTCCATCATCGCGGCGCTGACATCGTTGGAGGCGATGATCGCGTAATTCGGCGAAGTCGAGGCATGCATCATGAACGACTCATTGAACCGCGCATGATCGATAGGACGCCGGCCGTCGCGGATATGGATCATCGAGGCCTGGGACAGCGCCGCCAGCAATTTATGAGTGGACTGGGTGGCGAACACCGTCGGCCGATCCGGGCCGTGATCGGCCGGCTCGCCATGCATGGCAAAACGTTCGCGATAAATCGGGTTGAAGCGTGCATAGCCGAACCAGGCTTCGTCGAAATGCAGCCGGTCGACGCTGGCGCCCAGCAGTTCCTCGACTCGCGACACGTTGTAGCAGAGGCCATCATAAGTAGAGTTGGTGATGATCGCGTGCATCGGTGTCGGGTCGATCCCTTCACTGACCAGCGGGTTGTTGGCGATGCTCTCACGGATCGCCTCGACGGTCAGGTGCTGCGGCGGTATCGGCCCGATCAGGCCATAATGGTTACGCAACGGCACCAGATACGTCGGGACTGCGCCGGACATGGTCATGGCGTGCTCTACCGACTTATGGCAGTTGCGGTCACACAGAGTGACCTGGCCGCGGGTCACGCTGGCCATCAGGATCACCCGATTGGAGGTCGAAGAGCCGTTGGTGACATGGTAGGTGCGATGGGCGCCGAAGACCCTGGCCGCATACACTTCACTGGCGCCGATGGGCCCGGAATGGTCGAGCAGCGAGCCCAATTCACCGACGGAAATCGACAGGTCGGAACGGAACAGGTTTTCGCCGAAAAAATCGAAGAAGGCGCGACCCGCCGTCGACTTCAGAAAGGCCGTGCCACCGGTGTGCCCCGGGGTGTGCCAGGAGTATTCATAGACTTGCGAAAAACGTACCAGCGCGCCGAACATCGGCGGCAATGCCGCGTCTCGATAGCGCTGGATGGCAGCGATGATGCGCCCACCGATAAAGACACTGGTGTCTTCCAGCAGCCAGATGAAATCATCCGATTTCTGCATGGCGTCCAGTGCAATGGTGGCTGCACTGCTGCGGTCGGCCAGGAGAAAAATCGGCACCGCTTCACTGCGTTCGCGCACTGCATCGAGAACGCTCATTGCTATCTCGTGGCTGTCGTCCAGGTCCAGGTCCCAATCGAGCAGCACACATTGCACCATCGGGTCGGAGTGGATGATGGCAATCGCATCCAGTGCCGATTGCGCCAATATGACTTCCACCTGACGCCCTTCCAATACCTCGGCCAATTCTCTCACCGCGCGGCCCGCGGCGGTTTTGGCCGACAGTTCTTCATGGATCAGCAGGGCTTTCATGCCGAGACGTCGTTGCTGCTTATAGGTCATCGTAACGTCCATATTCAATAGATGAGGATCGGATTGACCTGAAATTCGAAATCCGTGGTCAATGCCGCGGATGCACCGGTAAATGTTGAGAGGGAGCTGGTTGAGAGCGGATGAGAACTAGCCGTTGCAATTCCATAGGTTAATGAGTGTGCGGCACCAGACATCTGAAAAAGTTCGGTTATCTAGCGTCCTGCCTACGAAATAAGCTTCTTCAAAGAAACCAGCGATGGCCAACCGAGCTGCGACCATACCCACAACTGTCGAAGGTGATGACAGTGTGCTTCGTCGAGAGGGCCTTGACCTGATTGCCCCAGTAATCGGAGTTGGCCAGACCGCCATGAAGCAATATGACAGGCGATCCATGTCCGGTGATTGAGTAGTAAAGTTTGATACCGTTGACGTCGGCATAGCCAGCTTTTGCACTGGTTACCGGAGCGGGGGCAGTGTTTCCCAACGCTCTGTGGCATGAGCCGCGTTGAATGACATCAGCTCTGTACACTGCTCTGCGGAGGACTCGATTCGACCATCTGACGGTCATGGCGCAAAAATGCGGGTCGAGTAGGGTAGGGTGGTTAATTCGTTTTCGATGGACTTTGTCGCCCAGGCCGAGCAGTTTCGTGGCGTCAGTTAGCCGATGTCCCTCCAAGGCCTGCGACAACACAACCGGCTCAGTTCCAACGTTTTCAGCGACTTCGAAATGATGGTCAGAGCAGAGGTTGAAGGCTGGTTTTGATGGTAGTGACCACACGATTACGGCCTTGGTGTTTAGCGTGATACAAGCGTTGATCGGCTATATGCAGGATTGCCTCGATGGTGTCGCCGTCTCGGCCAGATTGCGATATACCGATGCTCACTGTGACCACGGTTAGCCGCTGAAAGCCGCTATTAAAAGCGGTATTTGCAACGTTGGTCCGCAGGCGCTCAGCGATTACATGCGCGCCTTCGAGTGAAGTCTGAGGTAGCAGTATCATGAATTCCTCCCCGCCCACTCGGGCTACGCCGTCATAGGGCCGGATCGAGTCGAGGCATTTCTGCACAAACTCCTTCAGGATGTCATCGCCCACCTGATGCCCGAAGCGATCATTGATGGATTTGAAATTGTCCAGATCAAGTGCCAACACCGAGAACGGTGGACCACCGCGTTTGGTTCGGCCAATTTCATCTTCGACCCGCTCCATGAACCGACGCCGATTATCAGCTCCTGTCAGTGGATCGGTCGCTGCAAGGTGTCCGAGTTCTTGATTGGTGCGCTGAAGCTCCAGCAGGGCGTTCTCTGTGTACTCCATTGCCTCGGCAAGACGCACCATCAGCTCCTCTTGGCTGTAAATTGTCGAGAAAGAACGTGTGGTGAGGAACGCTTGCACTACCCCATAGCTCAACAAGAAGAATCCAGCGGCGAAGATCGCATGAGCGAGCCACCACATGTGGTTCCAAGGACGTGCAAGGATGAAAGCAAGGGATGACAACGCGAACGCCGTGACCGATATGACAAAGATCACCATCAATTGCGAACGGATACGGCGCAGCAGGAGTATTGCAACGTTCAATGTGGAAAAAACAAGGGCGCCACCTTCCAGCGAGAGGCGCACCGCGAGATTGCTGGCGATTGACGAGTTGGCGATGTATGCCACTGCCAGGTCAACCAGCAGAAACAGTCCTATCCAGATCAGCCACGGGCGGGGCTTCGTTCGTTGGTCCGCGGCATCAGGTGGGCGGTGGTACGACAGTATTCCGACTAACAGCAGAATCGCCATGACCAGTCGAGAGGCCGGTCCATACAGGAGAAAGAGCCAGATATTGTGGTGTGCGAGCCCAGTGAACGCACCATGCAGCGCGTAAATCAGTACAAAGCCGAGAAAGCCAAGCGTCATCCATCGCAGCAGTGGTTCTCCCGATGACTGGTAGCAGCGCCACGTTACGTAAGTAACAAACAAGCCTTCCAAGGTGGCTGCCGTGATCGCAATTATATGGAACGCGTGGTTCTCGAATAAAAGAGTGGGGTCTTGAAAGAAGAATAAGTAGCCAATCAGATAGGCCGGAATAAACGCAAATCCTGCGAGCAGCAAGCTGGCATAAACCTTGATGATGAGACGGACTGCTTCAGGTGGCTCGCCGGTGGCGATGATATTGCTCATGGCTCCCTCCAATTTTGAATCTATTTTGTCAAAATCGGACCGGTATTGGCTCCGGAACCGCATACACGCTGCGTTAGATTTGGATTATAGGGTGCGAAATAAGCCGGATTCTGGTCTTCCATTGGCTTTGGCTCCTTGGAAATTTATAGCCTAGTCGAGCAATTGCTGTGCTGCCGAGGTTATAAAATCATGTGAAGTCGATACGACCGGCAGATGGCCCAAATCATTTCAGTGCCGTTCGTCGTCAGCCGGTATCGGTCAGACGCTTACGCACGGGGGGCACCACACTAAGCTCTATTATTTCGAACACGGAGATCAATATTCCGCGCTCGTAGGATCGGCGAATATGAGTAGCTTTCCGATGCTCCGTTGGCCCTCGAAACGAAGCTAATCGCTCAAGGCAACCTCCATGCAGTAATGCCTGAGGTACTTTGATGCTCGCCAAAAAATGGCGGGCAGTCTGCATATATCACCCTGCGTCCGCGTGTTTATGTACATGTAGGGTGAGCGAGACTACGCGCGGAAGATGGTGCTACAGGGGCGCTCCTCAGCAGGTACGCCCGTTAGGGAGATTATGAGTTCGCCAGTGATATAGGTATTCGCGGAGACTAAATCCTGAAAGCAAATGCGCTGAAACGTTGGCCCAAGGAAGCGGAGCTCGCGGTGACCATTAGTGCGCCACGGATCGTCACTCCGTGGCGAACGGCCTTCCTTAAGGTGCTATGTCAGCCTTAAACCACTTCTCCGAAAGCCGTTTGACCGTCCCATCCATCAGGGCTGCGCTCAGGGCATGGTTGAATTTTTCCTTTAAGTCAGTATCCCCCTTCCTGAACGCCAGGGCCTCGCCCGGGCCCCAGATGGGCCCACCTATCTTGGGGCCGACCATGTGCACCGTCTGGTTTTCCGGGTTTTGCAGCGCGGAGGAGAAAAACGTCACGTCATCGAAAGCAAAATCAATGCGGCCTGCGTTCAGGTCCATCATGTGCTCACCGGACTTTTTATAGGTCCGGATGGTTGCGACATTTTTAAAGTTTTTCTCCACAAAGTCTGTGTAAGCAGTGCCGGACTGAATACCAATGACCTTATCTTTGACCAGCGAGCGCAGCTGATCGATGGTGGTTTGGTCGTTGTTCTGATCACCGCTGAGCTTGATCACTTCATCGCTCGGGGTGCTTGAAATCACCGCTGGCGTTGAGCTGACAAACACACCCTGCGTGGCCGCATACGGCGTTGAGAAAGCGACGATGGCCTCACGCTCCGGGGTAATCACGATGGCATCCATCAGCATGTCGAATTTGTTGGCATTAAGCCCCGCGATCATCCCATCCCAGTCCTGAGCTTGAAGCTTGCACTCAAGCTGGATCCTCGAGCACAGGTCCTTCAGCAGTTCAGGTTCGAAACCGGAAATCTCGCCGTTGGGTAGTGTGGTATTCCAGGGTTCGTAAGCCCCTTCGGTGGCCACACGAACCGTTGTCCAGTCCTTCGCAGCGGCCATGCCAGTAAACAACAGACTGCCGCCTAAGGCGGTACAGGCGAGCAGGTTTCGGGTAAAGCGAGTGATGGAATGCATGTGTTTCCCCAAAGAGTTCGAAAAGGATCGGCAGGGGCAAGCAATGACAGCCAAGGCGAGTCGAGGGCCTTTTTATTAGAGTGTTGCGTACGAGTCAGGCCGTTCGGCCGTAAAAGCCCAGTTGTTCCTCAGCGCTGAACAGCACGCCGGGTTTTTCGTAGTACGAGAAAACAGCCACCATCCGTTCGCGGCTACCCTTGACTGGGGTGACGCGGTGCGCCGTGTTTTTACCGCGAAACACATTGAGCGTGCCGGCGCGTAACTTCAGAGTCTGCACCTGGGGATCACGCCCCTCAAGCAGTTCGGCCACACCGGCGTAGTTGGGATCATCACTAGTTCGCAAGTCGCTGCGGTACTGGAATTCGCCACCTTCTTCGGGGGCCTGCAGCATAAGCGTGGTGGTGAATTCGGACCGATCGAAGTGCCAATTCAAGGTCTCGCCCTGGCGGTAACTCATCACATTGACGCGGGCTAAGGGGTCAGCCATCACGTGCAAGTTTGGCTTCTCCATGACGGAAGCCAGAAAGGCCGCCAGGGGAGGGTACTCGTAGATGTCACTGACTAGGCTGCCCTTGAGTTGGTCTGCGCACAGGGTATGACTGACCGTCTCGACGTTGCGTAATGCCGGATGATCCGCCGCCAAGCCCTCGATCTGCAGTTTGAAGTAGATATTGTGCGTGCGGCTGTGGGTATGGGATTCGCTGTTCATGGTCGGCTGAATTTGCTTGGCCGCCAGGCGTACTTTGTCCGCTGCGATAAAGCCTTCCAGATTGAACATGCCGTTCAGGTTCAGCTCGTTGCGGGACTTCTCAACCAGGCGGTTCCATTCATCGCTGCCTTCACGGTCGAGTGGATAGCGCTCAAGATCAATGACGTTGTTCATGATGACCCTCTCGTTGTAGATGGCTCCAACGTATCCCATGAAAATCTTCGCAACAACGGCATAAATTGTTAGGATCCCCCTAGTAAAACTTATGGGAGACGCGCTCATGCAACGGTTGCCGCCCCTCAATGCCGTTCGGACCTTCGAAGTCGCCGCACGGCTGGGCAGCTTTGTGCTGGCGGGTGCAGAACTGGGCGTGTCATCGGCGGCCGTCAGCCAGCAGATTCGCCATTTGGAAGACTACTTCGGCAAGAAACTCTTCGTACGCAACGGCAACCGTTTGGCCCTCACCGACGCCGGCCTGGCGGTCTATCCACAAACCTCTCGGGCGCTGGGTGACATCGCCGCGATGACCGTGCGCATACTCGAAGGTGAAATGCGCACACGGCTTATTGTCAGCGTTCCGTTTTCCCTGGCCGAATGCTGGCTAGCCCCAAAGCTCTCAGAGCTGCTGGAGATCTACCCACAACTGTCGGTGGATGTTCGTGTGGAAGATGACCCGGTCGACCTCGCCCGGCATGACGTGGATCTTCGGGTCAGCTATGGGAGTTATCACTACCCCTCGTTTGAGGCCATTCCCTTGTTCCATGACGAAGTGCTGCCGGTTTGTGCGCCGGAAATTTGGTATCGGCACGGCAACAAGGACTTCGATCTCACACAGATTCACGAAAGTTTGTTTATCCATACTCAATGGGGCCCCAACTATGCGTCGCATCCTACGTGGAGTGATTGGTTCACCAGCGAAGTCGGGGACTATTCACCGGACCCCGCACATGGCCGTCGCTCGGGGTTGTCGAGCCTATCGGTGACCCTTGCCAAGCTGGGGATGGGGATTGCTTTGGGGCAGAAGGTGATTGCGAAGCGGGATTTGGAGGCGGGCCGTTTGATTGCGCTTTCTACTGCGTCGTTGAAGCTGGGGCATGCTTATTGTGCGTTTGTGCCTGCGGCCAAGCGGGGGCGGGTGGATGTGCAGAGGCTGATTGGGTTGTTGCAGCTTTCAAAAGTTGAGGCGGGCCTGTAGGAGCGGATGTATCAGCGAAATCCAACGCGGTGTATCTGAAACATCGCGCTAGGTTCGTTGAGGATGGTGGTTTCGTCGGGAATGCGCTCCAGACTCAGCCCCGCAAACTGGCGCAGAATAGTCGTATCGTACAGTGCCTCTTCCATCGCTGGATCGCTGTAACCGAATCAGTTTTGCATCAGATGAACACGTAGCATCGCCATCAGCGGATAGGCCGGACGACCGCCATCACCCTTCGGGTAGTACGGCTCGATCAGAGTAATCAGTCCCTTCCAGGGCACCACCCGATCCATCTCGATCAGGAACAACTCTTTGCGGGTCTGCTTACGCTTGCCGGCGTACTCGGCATCGGCGAAGGTCATCTGCTTTATCGGAAAACTCGTCGGGTGGAATCTGGGTATTTTGCCAAAATCTGGAAGTCTTCTTCAGAGTTTCCCTTATTGGAGTAAGTGTGCCGAGAGCTGCCGAGCGATGGGCGGCAATCGACCGATTCTTTTGAAAATAGTCATTTCCCCCAAAGTGATCGAGTGTTGATGGGCGAAAACACGTTAGAGAGGGATATTTAAAGGAGGACCCCATGTAAGTACTCGGCGCTGAGCAGCTTGAAGCAGTTAATACTCTGCGCCGAAAGTAATTTTTAACTATGTACGAAACCCTCTATTCAGTTTTTAGTGTGAATACAAATGCTGCCAGCGACGGATCTTTTTCAGCATTTTGTTTGTGCCTGCCGATGAAAATCCACTCGTCCTCTGTCCAAAGAATTCGTGTTGTTTTAGGTGCTTTGCAGTCAAAAACAACCTGATAGATTTTTGTTTCTCGCTGCTGGACGACGACGCATTGCTCAAGGCAAACCAACAATCGCTGCCCGGGCTCCAGTGTTGGCGCATTGAGCGGGACACACATCTTAATTTCTGTTTTTCGCATGATGACTTTCGTCCTTAAAATTCAGAAACCGTACGCGTCAAATCAAAAGCAAAGGCGATCCGTTGCGGCGAGGGACTCATCGGCGTGGAGCTGATAGCTCATTGCTGATCGCGAGAGCTTTTTGGGTTCGGTTTTGTTCTCGATCTGGCCGTCAGAGCCTTTTATCACTGACGCTCACCCGCAAGGTTGTGTGCTTTCAAAGACAAAGCAGTGGGCGGGGGCGCTCGGGCCTGCGTACCTCATGGGGTTCGGTGGTTCTGCTCATGACTAGCCTCGGAGGGTTCATATGTGCATAATATTATCATGCAGTGATAATAAAAGGGCAGTCTGCTCGCCCTTGCCTCAGGCAGGGGCGAAGTTTTTTGCTCAATTGCCGGGAGGCAAAATCACGCATGAGAACGGAAATACGTGAGCGCTTGGAGAGCTGCATGAAACGTGAGGACGTAAAAATCAAACACGCTGAAGGCATTCAGTTTGACACCCATTTAATTGCCAATCCGGCCAACACCCAGGAGTGGATTGCCTTCTTTAAAAAGGAAGCAGGACGAAGCTTTTTCCTGGTCAATGACAACGAAGAGATTGAACCCTTCCGACACCTTGATGATTTGATTCATGAACTGCGTGAAATCGGCATCAAGGTGGCTGAAATTCATTTTTGAATTCTTTTCCCTTGGAGTGTCGTCATGTCTGTCAGGGTCGAACATCTGTCTAGTCAGAGTGAAGATCTATGGTCCGTGTGTGTAGGTGCCCGGCGAATTCAGTTCCGCAATGAGCAGGGTGCAAAGGACTACGCAGCAAAGCTGAAAGAGCGTATAGAAGCTCCGCATATATACCCGTATGCAGTGCCGGCAACCGGTGACAGAAATTGCCGCAAGTAATTAAATGTGTTGCCCTTGTTTTATTATAAAGATTGAAACATAACAAAAATAACAAAATACCCTGCTTGCGGGCGATGCATGAGTCGGCGAGCTATAAGTAAACATCTTTGAACTTATGTCGAATCTATTCGACAAGTGAATGCCCGTTCATTCAGTATCTGGAGTCGCATAATGAGGGTGAAAGTGCCCGCTAAAAAGCCAGCGGAAATTGCCCTGTCACGGGCTGCTGGCAAACTGGCTGCGGAGGTTTTGAGCATGATCGCGCCGCATGTCAAGCCAGGTGTTTCTACCGATGAGCTTGATAGGCTGTGCCATGACTACATAGTCAACGTGCAGAAGGCCATTCCAGCCAATGTCGGATATCACGGTTTCCCTAAAACCTTGTACACCTCTGTCAATCATGTGGTGTGCCACGGAATTCCATCGGATAAAAAGCTTCGGGATGGCGATATCATCAATATCGACATCGCAGTTCTCAAGGATGGTTGGTTCGGTGACACAAGTCGCATGTACTTTGTGGGTGAGCCAAGCGCTGAGGCTCGCCGGATAGTGGACACCACCTATGAGGCAATGTGTGCCGGCATTTATGCAGTAGGTCCTGGTGCCACGCTCGGTGATGTCGGGCATGCCATTCAAACTGTGGCGCACCGTGAGGGCTACAGCGTTGTGCGCGAATACTGCGGACATGGCATCGGCAAGGTTTACCACGATGAGCCGCAGGTCCTTCATTATGGGAACCCTGGTGAAGGTCTGAATCTGAAACCGGGCATGATTTTCACCATTGAGCCAATACTCAATGCTGGAAAACACGATGTAAGAACGCTTGGTGATGGCTGGACGGTGATCACCAAGGACCTTTCGCTCTCGGCCCAGTGGGAGCATATGGTCCTGGTCACTAATGATGGTTTCGAGGTTTTGACTCCCTGGCCAGACCAATCAGAAGAGTACCAGGAGATTTTTTAATCGCGTGGCCAGTCTTCCTTTTGCGCAGCGGGCGCCAGTGATTCCTGTGCGTTTTTGCCTGGAGTCGGTGCTGATGGGTAAAGATCTCCCGCTCTTGGGCATTTTGATTTCTCTTCAATCAAAGAAGGTCGGTAGGCGGGGCCTCAGGATATAAAACGCCAGCTCTGACTGAGCTGGCGATTACGTCTATCTAGTCACGCAAGTAGGCCACCAAGGCGTCAGCGAAGGACTCGGTCGTTCCGGTTCCCCCCATATCCGGTGTTACCTGATCGCAGGAGGTTTTCAGAACAACGCGGATAGCGGTACGAATGCGTGTCCCCTTGTCCACCATGCCCAGATAATCAAGCATGTCCGCGGCAGCCAACAACAATGCACAAGGGTTCGCAATGTTCTTGCCTGCGATGTCCGGTGCCGAACCGTGGACCGCTTCGAAGATCGCCGCATCGGCTCCGATGTTAGACCCGGGCGCCAAGCCCAATCCACCCACCAGGCCTGCGCACAAGTCTGAAAGGATGTCACCAAACAGGTTGGTGGTGACAATGACATCGAATTGATGGGGATTCATTACCAACTGCATACAGGCGTTATCGACGATCATTTCGTGGAATTCGATTTCCGGATAGTCCGCAGCGACCTCACGCGCAACCTCAAGAAACAAACCGGAGCAAGACTTGATGATATTGGCCTTGTGCACCGCGGTAACTTTCTTGCGGCCTTTGCTACGAGCCAGCTCGAACGCGTATCGCACGATGCGTTCGGAGGCTGTGCGTGTTACACGAATGCTCGCCAAAGCGACTTCGCCGTCCTCTGAAATACTTTGTCCTTCGGGTAAGTAAGCGCCCTCGGTATTTTCGCGCACCGTGATGATGTCGATATCTTCGAAGCGCGAACGGGTCCCTGGGAAACTGATCGCCGGTCGGACATTGGCGTAGAGATCGAAATGGCGGCGAAGGTGAACGTTGATCGATGAAAACCCACGGCCGATCGGTGTCGTCAGAGGGCCTTTAAGTGCGATGCCATGTTTGGCGATCGTATCGATAGAGGCGGGTGGCATCAGCTGTCCATGTTGCTGCAACGCCTCCAGGCCGGCCTCAACGAAGTCGTAGCGAAGATTGCAGTCAAGGGCGTCGAGTACGCGTAGCGTCGCTTGCATGATCTCGGGGCCGATGCCGTCGCCCTTGATGATTGCGATTGTTCTGCTCATGGTCTCTTCCTTAACAGAGCTTTGTCAGCCTGCTGTATTGATTGGGTCATTGAGACTGGTGTCACGAGTCTGCTGATAGGCATTGACTGTCTGACGGCTTTCACCGCGCCAGTGTGCTGTGTTTCATCCTCCGCGCCGTGACTGCGCAGGTCATCGCGGATCAAATGACGGGCGTCCTGAGACGGGTGTCAGGTCTCGCGCCGCACAGAACTACTCAAGGATGCTGCTGTTACGGGGCGAGCTACCGGATCAAGCGTGCTGTCACTGCTCCACCGAGTATGCGCATAACATTAACATACAATGTTAATTGTTATGCGGCAGACGCGCTCAGCAAAAGTCATTGGCTCACTTTCGCATGACGCGGCGGACAAAAAGCCTGACGTCGTCAAAGGCAGGCACAATTGCCAGCGTCACCAGCACCATCGCGAGCGGTACCGTTGAGATGTAACCAATGTGCTTGAACCCAAATGCCCCCATCACGCCGCCGAAGAAGAAATTCAGCGCCAGCAGTATCAGTATTTTGAGCCGGGTCCGATTGGCGAGAACTTTTGGATGGGTCGATGTGCTGACGGCATTCCAATAAAACAGTTTTCCAAACTCGATACCGATATCCGTGATGATGCCGGTGATGTGAGTCGTTCGGATTTCGGCTTTGGAAATTTTGGTGATCACCGCGTTTTGTAGTCCCATGATGAAACACAGCAGCATCACGGTGACGGACACGAACAAACCATCCACTGTGGATAGTTGAGCACCCAGAAAGCCAAAGCAGATAAGCAGAAAGGCTTCGAACAGGAGGGGCACTGCAAACTCACTGTGCAACCGTCTGCGTCGGGAGTAATTGACCATGACCGCAGAGCACGCGGCCCCAACCAGAAAGGACAACAATGCGCCGGCGCCACCAAGCACCAGATCGTAGGCTCCCAGTACACTGTTGTCTGCCATCGAAGAGACGATGCCTGTCATATGTGAGGTGTACTGATGCACCGCCAGGAAACCGCCAGCGTTGATTGCTCCCGCGACGAAGGCCAAGGCAAACCCAAGATGTCGGTTTGCGGCTGTGGTACGCCTTCGCCCGGTGAGGCTCCTGACATATTTGATCGGCATTTATTCGCCCCTGTTCCAAGGGAAGGAGGGGCAAAAAGCCAACCGATTATGCATATCTGATATCACCAGGTTCTCGCGATTTAGACGGGTCAGCTCGTTGAGTTGAGTGCTGATTACCTGCCGGGGAAGTAGACGGGGATCGCGAAAGCTTCACTTGGCGATCGGCCAAAAGCGGGTAATTTTGCAAAAAGGCGGACTGTCGATATTCAGGAGGTGCAGCGGCTGGACAACCCCAGGTGCGACAGCTGCCAACCGTGAAACAGGTCGTGCAACTGCGGCACATCTGCATGATTGACGTCTGCTTAAAGCGGGTAGTGCGCCGGGTAATGCAGCTTCGCAACGCCGGTGTCGATAGCGGCCTTGGCCACTGCACCGGCTATTGCTCCGAGCAGGCGAGCATCGAGCGCTTTGGGGAGAATGTAATCGCGGCCAAACTCAAGCTTATCGACGTTGAACGCTTGCAGCACTTGCACCGGTGTCGGCTCTTTGGCCAATTGGCGCAGAGCCTCCACCGCAGCAATTTTCATCGCTTCGTTGATCCGGGTTGCGCGAACATCCAGCGTCCCGCGGAAAATGAACGGAAAGCCCAGCACGTTATTGACCTGGTTCGGGTAATCAGAGCGACCGGTTGCCATGATCAGGTCATCACGTGTGGCCATGGCCAGCTCGTAACTGATTTCAGGGTCCGGGTTCGAGCAGGCAAACACGATCGGGTTAGGTGCCATCGCTGCCAGTGCTTCTGCCGGGAGGAGATTGGCTCCAGACAGGCCGACAAACACGTCAGCACCGGTCATGGCTTCCATCAGCGTACGAGGGCCACCGTCGTTAACGAACTGTGCCTTGTATTGATTGAGGCCTTCCCGAGCGGAGTGGATAACACCGACACGATCGACCATGTATAGGTTGCTTTTTTGAGCGCCAAGACTAAGCAGCAGGCGCATGCAGGCAGTGGCGGCTGCACCGGCGCCGAGGCAAACAATTCTCGCATTCCCCAGGGTTTTGCCCTGAATCTCCAGTGCATTGAGCATGCCGGCGGCAGTGACGATGGCAGTACCGTGTTGGTCGTCATGGAAGACTGGGATGCTGCACTGTTCGATCAGTGCTTCTTCGATTTCAAAGCACTCAGGCGCTTTGATGTCTTCCAGGTTGATGCCGCCAAAGGTGTCGGCAATGCGCACGACTGTATCGATAAAGGCTTGGGAGCTCTCGGCATTGACTTCGATATCGATCGAATCGATTCCGGCAAAACGCTTGAACAGCAATGCTTTGCCTTCCATGACCGGCTTGCTGGCTAAGGGGCCTAGATTGCCGAGGCCCAGAATGGCCGTGCCGTTGGTGATTACGGCCACCAGATTTCCTTTACCGGTGAAGCGGTAGGCATTCTCTGGATTCTTCGCAATTTCGCGTACGGGCTCCGCTACGCCCGGGCTGTAGGCCAGCGCGAGTTGGGCGGCTGTGTCGGCAGGCTTGGTCAGCGCGATGCTGATTTTCCCAGGAGTCGGGAATTCGTGGTAATCCAGTGCAGCCTTCTTGAAGTCGGTAGTCATGCGAGCCCCTAATTAGACGTTGATTACAACTGCATGTTAACATTATTATAATGCAAGGCAACGAAGTCCTGCCCCCGAGACCAGGCACAAATTGCCGGCTGAACGCTGCTGATGAAGGGGTTTGTCAGCCAGCGGACCCACTCTATTGACCCTAAGACTTCAGGGCGGGCCTGTATCTGGTGGTCAATAGAGATCCTCCTATGCTTGAACCCGTCTTAGGCCACCTCGTGTGGCCATTTTTTTGCGCGCTCGAATGTCCCCAGCGTCAAGATGCTGAAGTTATGGGCGTGGCTCAAGTGATCGCGGTAATCAAAATAGCAGGGAGCGAAAGGGGAGCAGGCTTGGTGTTCTGTTCCTGTTAGCCAAACGTCTAGCCTGTCCAATGGAGGGAAATGCCCCGGATCAGCATTGGTCAGCGGTCCTGGCTGTGAGAGGCGTGGTGAGTTCGCGGGAAGGGATGGAGCGTGTCGATTCTTTCTTTCAAAGTGGCGGCATGGGCCTTTACCCCCTGCTCAGTACGAAATTGGATGTTGCGGCTGCCGAAACAAACAGACCAAAGCGCTTCGCTCTGGCCGGACAACTACGCAACCTTTATTGACATGATCAAACGCCCTGAGTGGAACCATCAGAAATGAACTTCGGCGGACTTGATACCCAGCTCTCGAAGCTCATGGATCAGTTCATCGAGGCGTCCAAATGACTCAATTTCCTCGTTGTCATTGACCAGAAAATAGCTTCTTCCTGCTTCCTTTTTGAAAAGAATGATCCATTCGTGTGTGTTGGCCGGGTTGGCTATCACATGCGTGTCAAAGTGCATGCCTTCACCGTGTTTGGTTTTGACGTCTTCGCGTTTCATTCGGGGGGCTCCGGGCATATGTTTATGCGCTCTCGACACCGTATCTACAGTGTCGCTGGTGTCGTAAGAGGCTAGGCCAATTGCTTTGCTATTATCACTACGTGTGAATAGTATGCACATGGTACCAAAGCGAGGCTAGTCATGATTGCGATACGGGAAGCTTGGAAAGCAGGCTTGTTAGGGCCCAAGCATTGGCTTCGAAATATCGTCTCAGGGGTCATCGTCGGCGTTGTGGCGCTACCCTTGGCCATGGCATTTGCCATCGCATCGGGCGTCAAGCCGGAGCAGGGGATCTACACGGCGATTGTGGGTGGTCTATTGGTTTCGCTGTTCGGCGGGAGTCGACTACAGATCGCCGGCCCTACCGGGGCGTTCATCGTCATTCTGGCCAGCGTAACGGCCAAGTACGGCGTTGATGGCTTGCAGATCGCGACAATGATGGCGGGCGCAATATTGTTACTGCTCGGCATCACCAAGCTTGGTGCACTTATCAAGTTCATTCCTGATCCCGTGATCGTTGGGTTCACCGCCGGCATCGGTGTGATCATTTGGGTCGGGCAGTGGAAAGACTTTTTGGGGTTGCCGAAAATTAGTGGCGACCATTTTCATGAGCGGCTTTGGCACCTCATCCAGGCGCTGCCCGGCCTCCATGTACCCACGACCCTGTTAGCCCTCTTGAGCCTGCTGTTGGTGATACTCGCGCCTAAAGTACCAGGCGTAAGGCGTGTTCCTGGTCCTCTGATTGCCATGGCCGTTGTGACGGCGTTGAATTCCTGTTTTCAATTCGATGGCGTGGCAACGATCGGGAGTGCATTCGGAGGGATTCCTCAAGGACTGCCAAAAATGGGCCTTCCTGAAATAACGCTGCCGCAGATCATTGAATTGATTGGTCCTGCGTTCGCGATTGCGATGCTGGGGGCGATCGAGTCGCTGTTGTCTGCTGTTGTCGCCGACGGGATGGCCGGCACCAAACATGACTCCAATCAGGAGTTAATCGGACAAGGCATTGCCAACCTGGTCACTCCTCTGTTTGGTGGCTTTGCTGCGACAGGCGCGATCGCTCGAACAGCGACCAACATCCGAAATGGTGGCAATAGCCCCATTGCGGGTTTTGCGCACGCCGTCACGTTGATTTTATTGATCCTCTTCCTGGCACCTCTGGCTTCGGATATCCCGCTGTGCGCGTTGGCCGCGATCTTATTTGTGGTCGCTTACAACATGAGCGAACTGAAGCACTTCAAACGCATGGTCAAACGAGCCCCAAAAGCGGACGTTGCGATCCTTTTAATCACCTTCAGCCTGACCGTTTTCAGCGATCTGGCGATTGCAGTGAATATCGGGGTCATCCTCGCCATGCTGCAGTTTATGCGTCGGATGGCTTCATCTGTAGAGGTGCAGTTAATGGTCGAAAAAGAGCTGGAGGCGGAGTTGCGCATAAATGGGCATGTACATCTTCCACCTGGTGTTTTGGTTTACACCATTGAGGGGCCTCTGTTCTTTGGCGCAGCAGAAACCTTTGAGCGCGTTTTGGCTCAGACGCACACCGATCCTGGGACGTTGATTATTCGCCTGAAACGGGTGCCGTTCATGGATATCACGGGCTTACAAACGCTGCTCGAAGTTATTGAGCAGTTGCGCAAACGCAGCATCGTCGTGAAGTTGTGTGAAGCCAACGAAAAAGTCCTTGGCAAGCTCGACAAGGCAGGGGTACTTCAGGCACTCGGCTCACAGCATTATCATGCTGACTTCAGTGGTGCACTGGGCAGCTACGCTGAGGTCGACAAGCCCCAGGGCTAGAGATGAGGTGCAGAGAGTAGAAGGAGCGATGAGCAGGCATTCGTCGTACCCGCTCATGCGCAGATGAATCACTTACCATTGGACGCAGTTCTGCTTTTGGTGGCGTAGGACACGCCGTGCGTCTCCAGATAGTCCCGAATAAGCTGACGAACGACCTGAGAGGGCGTCAGATCCTGAGACGCGCAGAGCTCCTCAAGGGCCTTTTTCTTGACGGGATCAATGAGCACAGTTAATCGTGCAGTCTTATTTTCCATGGAATTGTCTGTACCCTAAAACGATCAATGTTAATCAAATTATAATGGTCGAAGATTTATTTGTCACCGGTTAGGTTCGTTACAGTTAACTGGATTGACCGTGACCAGAAAGTGGCGACGATAGGTCTACCAGAAACGGGTAAAGGAAGGGGTAGATGGACGGGGAGCGTGTAGGGAAACTGATTCTGGCGTCGCCCGAATCAATTGCCGTCCTGGCCACAGCACCCGACAAAACTATGATTTTGGGCGACTAGCGCAACCAGGCGACGGGGTCGTCGGCGAGCCTCGCCGCACTAAAGGTTGGCGACGTAGGCGCGATAGGCCCATCCGATTATTCATTTCTAGGGCAGGGTTTTAAATTCCACGTTTTACTTCCCGAAAAAACAAAGATTTAGTTCGGAGTGCTCGGAGACGGTAGGGAAATGGACACCTATGTGAGAAGCTCCACCCAGATACAAGATTTAACTTATGGGCGATGTGATATGTACACAAGAGCGGCAATTCACTGATAAATATGAATATATTCAGGTTGCAAGCTGCTCTAGTGCTCATCAAACGGAGCTCATAAGAAAAAGGGCCGTTCTGCTAACTTCGCACTGATTCAGTGGAAGTGATAGTGCAGTACAACTGCAGAATGACCATTTGCTCGATGCACTCTAAAGCCGTGCAGATCGTTTGTTACGAGCTTATGAGGATGGTGACCATGAGGGAAGCTGAAGAGTAGACGATGGTCTGCGTGCCTCCAGGTGATACGCCGATGACAATCACGAAGATCGCAAAGGCCAGAGCGATGCACTGCGATATCCGTTTGAACAGATCGGCCTTACTGACATAAAAAACCATTGCGGGCATCAGTGTCAGGCCAGCGGAAAATATCGATATGAGCATGAGTTTGATGAGCGCCTCGGGCGAGTCTTCACCGGTGTAGGCCCTAAGTATGAGGCTGACAGGGAGCACAGCCGATACAGCGGCAGCGACAAGTACAAAGGCCAGCATGGTTAGCAGGAAGATGCGGGATGCTTTGCTGTTCGGTTTTCCAGGCGCTGCTGACGTCGCGCACAAGTCCAAAGCGAGTCTGAATTTTGGACTGAGATGCAATGCTGGAATCGTGATCACTACGAACGCTACCAAGAAAGCCAACCGATCGCTGTCGTCCAAATGTGGCGCTTCAAATACCAAAGCCATGAGCGTTGCTATGCCCAGCAACACCGGCCAGAAAAGCACCTTCACAATCTCGGGTTGGAGATTAGGGCTATCGTTGAACAATGAAACCGAAAGACCAAAGAGAATGCCGGTGGTCATCAGTACCACGAAGTAAGCGGTTACCACGAGAGCCACAATAGCTAGCCACGTAACCAGATCTGACTTCGCGGCAAGCGCTGCCGCCATCAGGTCAGGACGACCGATGGCAGTCGTGTAGGTCGATATCGTGTAAATCCCCAGCAACGTGCCGAGTCCGCCCAGGAAGACGGTCAACTGGGGCCAGTGGGAGAGGATGCGTTTTAGATTTTTTTTCAATGCTTGCTTGAAAGTAGGAGGTTTCACTTCTGTCATGTAATCGATTCCGGAAAAGCTGAACAACAATGGATAGCGAGCGATCTCGTTGTTGGGAGGCCCCAATGACGCGGTCGCAAGCGTGTCTGCAGCTGTATCGCCTTCCTTTTTTCAGGCTTTACGAAAATTTATTTTTTTTCGCCCCTTGAAAAAATTTTCGAGCGACGGATCTTTATATTTGAGGACAACAAAAAAGCAGCGATCTCAGCGCCCCACCTACCGCCGATCCTGCTGAGGAAACGGTGTGGGGTTTTTGCTTATTCAGCGCTTCTGCTTTTGGCCCTTTCTTGCGATGTATCCTGCTGACGCTGATGTATGGCTGCCCTAGGGGCATAGCAAAGTCGTCCCTTAGCGGCGTAAGCCGCTGCTTTCCCGTTTGATTTCAAACAACGAGTCATTTTTTTAAAAAAATACCCGTGTCGGACAACTTTCGCGTGAGCGGAGTCCGCGTATGAACTGGAGAGAGCAAATGGAAGATGAGATTGAGTTGAAGGTTTGGCGCTTGGCGCAGCAGTCATGTGAAACGGCGGCGTTTGTACGACTGATTGAAAAGGGGGTCGACAGTTTCAGGAGAAATCCTGGGTACGATCCTCTCCTGAGACTGCACGCCTCAGGGATTGGCGTGGATAGCATCAGGGTGCTACGTGAGGTGCTGAAACGTCGTGGTATCTATGCAGGGCCAACTGCAGGCTACGTTGAGCTCAGGTCTCATCTGAATATGCATTTGCGAGGCCATTTGCAATTGCATCTTATGGAGGCGGGGCAGGCCACCGAAGAAATGAAAGCGGATCAGTTGGGTCGAGATCTGGGGCTGTAGAAGGCGCCGAGCGAAACTGCACTGATCTAGGAGGCGATCGCCACGTACATGATGCACGCCACAGAGAAGCTTCGGGCCTAGCAGTCGTTGTGTAAGAAAATTCGGGTGAGCATTCGAACCGGGATGTTCAATCCCGAGGAAGCGAAGTACGCCAATGGCGTTCTGGTGGAATTGCCCTATCCAACGGACGACGTTCGGTTGATGACAAAAGCTGCGGTGGACGCGGTGGATAGGGTCTTCCGACCAGGCTTCAAATACAGCAAAGCCGAGGTGCTCCTGGTTAGAGGCCGCTCCTCTACAGGCCATCCGCGCCGAGTGAGTTGTTCAGTGACATCGAAGATTCCCACGTCACCGAAAAATCCTGTGGTGTCCGGGTAATGTGCATCGGCTAACGATACCTTGGCCAAGCCTGATTCTTGATCAAAATACAACAGAAAATGCTAGCCCCCTGTAGTGCTACCGGTGGCTGGATAATTGATCGCGGATTTCCCCGAATTAACTAATCCTTTATAGCGATGCCCTGGCAACCAATGGACAACCAACTGGCTGGGCTCCTGATACGTCGAGGGCTTCGATCAGGTGCCGGGCAGCCTTGCGACCGATCTCGTAGTACGGCAGTTGTACCGTTGTCAGCGGTGGGATGAACAGTTCAGCGATACCGATCATGTTGTCATAGCCGAGCACGGCGACATCATTGGGGATTTTCAGCCCGCGGCCCAACAACACCTGATAGGCACAAAAAGCAATACGGTCGTTGCCACAGATCAGAATATCGAATTGGGGACGACTATCAATGATGTGCCGTTCGAGGATGGCTGCGGTTTCACCATAGGCGTCATGATCGGAAAGATCATATTGCAGGAGTGCGCCAGGTAACAGCCCGAATGCCTGACAGGCACGCTGTATGCCTCTTTGTCGCAGCCCCCAGGCCAGGCTCTGTTTTGGAAGATTGATAAACAGAGGGCGCCGATAGCCTTGACTCAGTGCGTGATGTACGGCTCGATACTGCCCCATTTCGTCGTCGGGCACATAACTGACCAGGCGACTGTCATCCGCCAGGCAATTGGCGAGTACTAGGGGGGTGCTCTTCAATCGCTCGGGAATGCACACCTGGCGCAGCCCCATGGCGCTGAAGATCAACCCGTCGGGACGGTGCGATAACATCAGGTCGATGTTCTGGTCGGTGGGCGGGTTGCTTAACAGGTTGAGGATAAATACATTCCAGCCTGCTTGCTGCGCGGTCTGTTCGATGGACAGCAGCAGCTCGACGGCGAACGGTGTTGTTGCGGTGTCCAACGCGAACACACCGATGGTTCGAGTCTGGAGGTTGTCGCCGCGAATCCTTCGCGCCGATAGGCTCGGCACGAATTGCAATTCGTCAATGGCGCGACGCACCCGTTGATAGGTTTCGGGGCTCAATTTTTCCGGATTGTTGAGCGCTCGAGAAACCGTCATCAGGGACACGCCGGCTAGCTGTGCAACGTCTTTCACTGAAGTCATACGAGGCGAAACCGGTCAGCTTGAGGCAGAATCATGACACATGGCCTGCGCTTCTCGCGATTCGAATGACGCTGCTCATAGCCATCCCGAGGCGAGTGGCCACGCCCTTGGAATGGAGACACGCCCGCCACTCCCGCTTGCAAGGAGCTTCACGCCCAGACTGCCGGGCTGCGGATAGAGGCGACTACTGAGGCTGAAGCGCCCGTTTTCGTCGAACACCTCGATGGACGAGCGATCGAGGAACACGCGCAGTTCGAGTCGCCCTTGTGTTGGGTCTATCGACACGCTGCGCTGACCTGTGGCTTGCGCACCCGAGCGGCTACGGTCAAGCACCAGACGCTGTAGCGACGCGTCGTAGTAGAGCAGGGTTTCTTCATGGCCATCGTCGCTGCAGCGCAAGGCGATTCCCAGGTGGCCGTCGGTGCAGCCGAGCAAATCCAGATGCACATGGATTTCGAGCATATCGCCTTTCACTTCCGGTACCCACCGGGTTCCCGACTCATCCCACCAGGGCGTGTCCGGCAATGGCGCCTTGCGTAGAGCGGTGAGCTCCCGTGCCGGATACACGCAAAGGCGATCTGCGCGCAGTTCAAGTTCGCGCGGTAAACCGAGCATGCCGCACCAGTGATGGGCCTTGCTCGGCATCGGGCTTTCCCACATGTCGAGCCACGCCCATAAAAGTCGCCGACCATCGGCGGCCAGTAGCGTTTGCGCTGCATAGAAATCGTGGCCGTTATCCAGCTCGATAAAAGGCCCGCCAGTGAAGTGCCATTCGCTATCGAGTCGGCCCACTCGATAACCAGTCTGGTACTTGTTGAGCCGTTCGTAACCTTGGGGTTGCATGCCTTGGGGGGAGTACAGCAGTACATCGCGTCCGTTCAGTCGAAACAGATCCGGGCATTCCCACATATAGCCATCGCCCTCGCTGCCGCCGGACACATAGTCAAGGAACTCCCAGGCGTGCAGATCCGTGGAACGGTACAACGGGAGCAGCGGTATATCGCCCAGACGTGCGCCGGCAATCAGGTACCAACAGTCATCCTCCTTCCATACCTTGGGGTCACGAAAGTGCATGATCGTGTCTTGCGGCGCGGTCTCGATGACTGCGCCATGCTTGACGAAGCGGATACCATCGATACTGGTGGCCAGGCACTGGACTTGACGGATCGAGCGTTCGTCACCCGCGTCCCCCAGCCAGGTGTGCCCGGTGTAGATCAGTGCCAGGGTATCTCCACACACCACCGCGCTACCGGAAAAACAACCGTCACGGTCGAAGTCATCGCCGGGTGCCAGCGCAATGGGCAGATGCTGCCAATGAACCAGATCGGCACTCTTGGCATGCCCCCAATACATCGGCCCCCATTTCGCCTCGAAGGGGTAATGTTGATAGAAAACGTGATATTCGCCACGAAAGTACACCACCCCGTTAGGGTCGTTCATCCAGCCTGCCGGGGGAGCAATATGATAACCGGGTCGATAATCGTGGATGACGCGAGACAGGCCGTCACTCAGTGCACGCTGCGCAAGGTCAAGGGAAGAAGACATTGGATCACTCATGGAATTCAAGGACAAGGTCATAGGGCGCCTGCTCGTACCGGGCGCAGAGAGACTCCATCTGGCCGGGTTTCAATGGCTTGTGGGGGGCGCCTCAAGGCCGAGCCGTCGGCGTCGAACAGGTGCAGATTACCGATGTCCAGCTGCAGCTCGACCCGATCGCCGACCTGCCATCCGGCGTTGACCTCACAACGACAGATCAGTGGATCGTCCTGCCCGGTATCGAGGTGCACATAGGTTTCGCTGCCCAGGTATTCGACCCCGGTCACGATGACGCCGACGGTTCCATCCGCCGCGTTGAGCGATACATGCTCCGGGCGAACCCCGAGGCTCAGCGGAGTGTCCGCCGCCAGGTTTGAGCTGTCGAAGGGCAGGGAGGTCATACCCAAAACCGGGGTATCAACCAGGCTGGTTTCGCCTGGGGCATGCAGGCGCGCCGCCAGAAAGTTCATTCTGGGCGAGCCCAGAAAACCGGCGACAAACCGGCTGGCGGGGCGTTCATAGAGTTCGCGCGGCGAGCCAACCTGCTCTATGCGACCGCCATTGAGCACGACAATTTTGTCGGCCAGGGTCATCGCTTCCACCTGATCGTGAGTAACGTAGATCATGGTTGAGCCCAGTCTGGCATGCAGCCGGGCGATTTCGTTGCGCATCTGCACCCGCAAGGATGCATCCAGGTTGGAGAGCGGCTCATCGAACAACAAAATGTCCGGCTCCCGCGCCATGGCTCTGCCCATGGCGACACGCTGACGCTGCCCTCCAGACAGTTCTTTTGGCTTGCGTTGCAGCAGTTTGTCCAATTGCAGGATTTGTGCAGTTTTCAGCACCCGCTCGCGCAGGCTGCTTTTTTCAGTCTTGGCCAGTTTGAGGCCAAAGCTGATGTTGTCGTAGACGCTCATGTGCGGGTACAGCGCATAAGACTGAAACACCATGCCGACGCCACGCTCGCGTGGTTCCAGGTCGTTGACCCTTCGCCCATCAATCAGCAGGTCGCCGCCGCAGATCGAATCCAGTCCGGCGATCAGTCGCAGCAGGGTCGACTTTCCGCAGCCCGAAGGGCCAACGAACACCACGAATTCACCCGCAGCGATCTCCAGGCTGACGTCGCGAAGAATCCGCACGCCGCCCAATTGTTTGTTCACATTGCCTAGCTTCAATTTAATCACGATGCTGTTCCTTGTATTTGTTGGGCATCAACCCTTTAACGCGCCGGCAGTGAGACCGGAAACGATTCGGCGCTGGAAGATCAGCACCAGAATCACCAGTGGGACGGTGACCAGCACCGAAGCGGCCATCAAC
Source organism: Pseudomonas sp. ASL4 (assembly GCF_056680395.1). Classification (NCBI taxonomy): domain Bacteria; kingdom Pseudomonadati; phylum Pseudomonadota; class Gammaproteobacteria; order Pseudomonadales; family Pseudomonadaceae; genus Pseudomonas; species Pseudomonas sp. ASL4. The sequence goes on from NZ_CM155280.1 coordinate 4,294,134, forward strand.
GGCCCCCAAGGCAGCTCATGGGGACTCCCGCCGGAAATCAAGGCGATGGCGACCGGCACCGTGCGTTGCGTATCTGTGAGGGTGAAGGTCAGGGCAAACAGGAACTCGTTCCACGCTGCGATAAAGGCCAATAAGCCAGTGGTGACCAGTGCGGGCCAGAGCAGCGGCAACAGCACACGGGTAAGCGTGACCCATGGGGACGCGCCATCCATGATTGCCGCTTCTTCCAGTTCATGGGGCAGTTGCCCCATGAACGTGGTCAGCACCCAGACGGTGAAGGGCAGGGTGAAAATCGTGTAGCTCAGGATCAACGCCCAAGACGTGTTGTACAGACCCAAGGCGCGGATCACTTCGAACAGCCCCGACAGTACAGCGACCTGGGGAAACATCGAGACGCCAAGAACCATCATCAATACCGTGCCACGCCCACGGAACTTCACCCTGCCCAAGGCATAGGCGGCGGTCAGGCTGAGGAACAGCGCCAGCGTCACCACGCAAAGCGCAACCACCAACGAGTTACCGATAGCTCTCAGGAATGAGGATTGGTGGAGTACCGCCGCGTAATTGGAGAAGTCGGGACTATCGATCCAATAGCTCACCTCGAACAAAGCGCTGGATGGCTTCAGCGAAGTCACGATGGCGTAGTAGAAAGGGAAGACCGCATACAGCAGCAAAATCCCGATCAGGCACCAGAACCCGAGGCGCAACAGCGCTTTTTTGAGTAGACGCTGGCTCATGAGCGAACCTCCAGTTGACGGCGTCCGAGGTAGAGATAAAGCATGGCGATCACCGCAACGATCAGAAACAGCAGAGTTGAGGCCGCGCTGCCATAGCCAACGTCCTGGAACTCCACCAGGTGCTGGCGGGCATAGACCGACATACTCATGGTGCTCGAAGAGTTCGAGGTCAGCACATAGATAACGTCGAATACCCGCAGGGAGTCGAGGATGCGGAAGATCGCCGCCACCAGCAATGCAGGCATCAACAGTGGAAGCGTGACACGCCAGAACACTTGCAGCGGATGAATGCCATCGACCCTGGCGGCTTCGTAGCAATCGCTCGGCAACATCTGCAAGGCCGCCAGCATCAGCAGCGTGACAAAAGGTACGGTCTTCCAGACGTCGACGATGATGACCGCCCACATCGACAGATCCGCATCTGCCGTCCAGGCCAGAGGAGCGTCAATCAGGCCGAGGCTCAGCATCAGATGATTGATGATGCCGAACTGGTCGTTAAGCATCCATGACCAGATCTTCGCCGAGACAATGGTAGGAATCGCCCAGGGAATTAGAATCAACGCACGCACCAGGGAACGGCCGGTGAACTTGATGTTCAGCAGCAACGCCACCAGCAGCCCTAGCACGACTTCCAGTCCCACCGACACCACGGTGAAATGCAACGTGTTGCGCACAGCGTTCCACCATTGTGGATCGACCAGAATGCCCGACCAGTTGGAACCGTCGTGGAACAAATAATTGCTCAAGCCTACGAAGGAGCCGCCACTCGTGTCCGCCAGACTGGCGTCGGTCAGGCTGAACCAGAATGTGCGCAGTAGCGGCCAGGCCGCCACCAGGGCCAGACACAGCAACATCGGTGTCAGAAACAGCCAGGCGGCGTGAACTCGGCGACGCTGTACGGGCGTTTCCCTGGTGAGCAGGTGCTCGTCACAGGGGGCAGTAGTAGAGACAGACATGGTGATTTCCTTCCTTGTGGCTTACCAGTTCCGGCGTTTGATGCGGGTGAGTTCACTTTCCAGTTCGGCCAGCGCCTGATCGACAGGCAACTCACCCGCCAGCACGCCATGCACTCGATCGAAGAACGCATTGGAGACCCGTGGATAGCGATCGGCGGTTATCGAGGCGGGGCGCATGACCCCGTCGTTGAGAATGCTGTGGAGCTGACTGTAATAAGGCATAGCCGCAAGCAGTTCGGGATCTTGATACAGCGACTCGATAACCGGGTTATAGGCGCCTGCCAGAGCACGATGTTTTTGCTGTTGGGCACTGGTCAGGTAGCTCACGAGCTCTGCGGCAAGTTTTGGATGGGCGCTGTAGCGCGAAACCGCCAGACCCCATCCACCGAGGGTGGATGCATGGGTGCCGGTCATGCCGCCTCGGGGTAGGGGAGCGACCCCCACCTTGTCTTTTACGACGCTGTCCTGGCTTTGCACCAGGGCCCAGACATAAGGCCAGTTACGCATGAACAGCGCATTTCCCGACTGGAATACGCCACGTCCTTCTTCCTCGGTGTAATTGAGCACGCCACGCGGGGATATGTCTCCCACCCAGCTTTTCGCCAGGGTCAAAGCAGCTCTTGAGGCCTGACTGTTGACCACGATGTCTCCTCGTGGATTGACCAGTCCGCCTTCCGGTTGGCTGCTGATCCACTCCAGCGCATTACAGGTCAGGCCCTCGTAGGCGCGTCCCTGAAATATGTAACCCCACACATTGGGGTTACCGGCGTTGCGTTCGGCCTGTTGAACATCCCTGGCGGTAGCGGTCATTTCCTCCCACGTCTGGGGAACCTGCTTGTTGTACTTCTCGAGCAAGTCCTTGCGGTAATACAGCAGACCCGAGTCGGTGAACCACGGCATCGTCACCAGCCGTCCGTTTACCGTGGCGTTATCGACCTGTGACTGGAAGTAGCCTTGGGTAGCGTTGGCTGGAAGCACCTCTCGCAGATCCATCAGATGTTTGGCCAGCATCCCCGGCCACACCATATCGATTTGAATGATGTCGATGTCGGTGGACTGCGCACTGAGGATCTGTTGGTAGAACGACAGCCTCTCGGTCGCCGAGTTAGGCGTGGAAACCACCTCGACATTGTTGCCGGTCTGTTTTGACCACGCCTCGACAGCCTCCTTGCAGAGTTGTAACTCTGCACCCACCGCACCGCATGAGATCGTCAAATCGGCTGCGCTCGAGACAGATGGAAGTCCGGCACAGAGGGTGAGTAGCGCTGCTGGAAGGAGAGTTTTTAGCCGTTTCATAAAGCCCTCTTTATTTTTGTTTTTAGAAAAGTTAACGTTAACACGCTCAATCTAGCAGCGTATTTGCGATGAGGCAGCTTTTTTTTGTCGATTTGGACAATTCACAACTCACGAAAAAACGGTCTGTCGCTGGAACAAAACAATAAAAACAAAACAGGGAAATCCACATGCAGAAAGCATCAAGATGGCTACTCGCAGGCGTGCTCAGCACCTCGGCGGCAACCTCTCAGGCTGACACTCTGGAGGAACGCATGAGCGCGTTTGAAGCCCGTGCCAGCGCAGCGGAAAAGCGTGCGGCCGCAGCCGAGCAGCAAACCCAGGCACTTGCGAGGGAATTGCAGCAGATCAAACTCGCCACTCCCGCTTTGCAGCCCGCTGCATCCACTGTATCCCAGGCAACGAATCCCGTTCTGGACACCCGACTGGCAAAACTCGAAGCCCGCCAGGAAAGCATGGAAAAACAGGCCAGCACTTCAAACCTCGCTGATGGGTTCAGCTTCAACGGCTATGCCCGCTCTGGATTGCTGATCGACGAGGGGCTTGGTGGTGGCCGTGGCGGCCCTTATACAACTCCGGCCGGCTCGGTTGGTGGTGCCGTCGGGCGACTCGGTAACGAAGACGACACCTACATGCGTATAGACCTGTCGAAAGAAATCTATGCGCAGAATGGCACCCGTTCCAAATTCACGGTCTCCATCGCCGACGGTGTGGAAAGCTCCAATGACTGGACGGCCGATGAAAGCAAACTGAACGTGCGTCAGGTATTCACAGCGCTCGACCATGTCGCTGCGTTCAAGGGCAATTCAGTGTTCGAGAACTCTACCCTGTGGGCGGGTAAGCGATTTGATCGGGATAACTTCGATATTCACTGGCTGGACTCGGACGTCGTCTTTCTGGCCGGCACCGGCGGGGGAATCTACGATGTGCAGATGAACAAGAATTGGCGCTCGAATTACTCCTTGATTGGGCGTAGCTACGGGGATTTCAGTCAAGGGGGTGTTAATGCCGATGTGGCGAGCTACATCCTGACCTCCAACCAGTTCTTCGAGGATGGTCAGTGGCAGTGGATGTTCAATGGCATCGGCGCAAAGAAAAACGATTTCGGTACCCGCACCAATGAAGCAGGTCTGACGCCTGCGGAATCCGGCTTGCACAGCATGCTGGCCAATCACCAGAAAAACTTTTTCGGCAGAGAAGGCTTCTTCAAAACGGCGCTGCTCTATGGGCAAGGTCTGGGAGCAGAGGTCAAGAACGTCGGCTCGGATGGTGAACTGATTGACGATGCCCGCGCTCTGCGTCTGGCACTTTACGGCGAGACACCCCTTGCGCCTGACTGGCGTATCGGGCCCAGCTTGCTGGCCGAACATAGCAAGAATAGATACGTCAAGGGTGACGACTACCGCTGGCTGACCCTGAACGTGCGATTGGCTAACACAATCAACAGCAACTTCGAGATGGCCTACGAAATGAGCTGGCAAACCATGAACCTCGACCCCAAGGGCTATCTACAACGTAATGCGGTCGACGGTAACTTCTGGAAATTCACGGTTGCCCCGACATTCAAACTTGACGTTGGAGACCTTCTCACACGTCCCGAATTGCGAGTGTTCGCAAGCTTCATGAATTGGTCTTCCGATCTGGACAGATACAGTACCTCAGACTCCTTCGGCAAGACGGACTTCAACGCCGGAGGTGTATGGCAATACGGTATACAAATGGAAACCTGGTTTTAATATTTGAACGCGCCGGCCAACACGCCTTCAGCGCGCCTGCAGGCTGTTGTTGCAAACAGAAATGTCGGTTGCAGAAATCTGCTTTGAGGTTGGCTATGAAAATCTCTCTAACTTCAACAGACACTTTCGCATCGAAAAGGAACAGACACCGAGCGAATATCGTCGCGGAACAGCGATGACGATTATTCAATCGAAACGGTACTCATCGATCCCTGCCTTTCACCAATGCGCATTGAGTGAGTGATTACCGGTCGAAGCTGATCAGCCAGCAGTTATCCCTATGACAAAGCTGTCGCGCTACCTTGATGACGGGGCTGTACCCGTAGACAACAATTGGGCCAAAAACCAGATCCGGCCATGGGCTCTTGGGCGCAAGAACTGGCTCTTCGCAGGGTCGTCACGCGGCGGCAAACGGGCGGCAGCGATCATGAGTTTGATCCAATCTGCGCGTCTCAATGGGCACGATCCGTATGTGTATCTGAAGGATGTTCTCACGAGCCTACCTACGCAGCGGGCGAGTGAAATCTATCAATTGCTGCCACACAGGTGGCAACCTATCTACTTACGCAAGGCTTGATACCCGAGCGCGCATACGATTAATCACCTTTTCAGCCTCTTGAGTAACGCCTATGGAACTCACTCCAATTTTTGTGAAAGGACTGCGACTGGAGCTAGACCTCAATGTGCGAGTAGACAGAGTCTCGGAACGCCGGTTGGCGATAGGACTTCGAATTAATCGTGCCTAACATAACCAGCTAATTAGTCGTGGCCTGCTTCACTAACGGATATCAAGCCTTGAATTCATTTTGAGCAGCCTCGCCAGTGATCGCTTGCCGTATCGCGCGCACGTCGCGGGCAGGCGAAGCACCGAACTGCCGTACGTATTCGCGGCTGAACTGTGATGCGCTTTCATAGCCGACAACGAATGCCACATCTGACGCGCGATGCTCGCCAGCAAGCAATAGCTGGCGGGCTTCCTGCAATCTAAGCTGCTTCTGATACTTGATTGGACTGAGGCCTGTCATCGACAGAAAGTGGCGATGCAGGCTCGCCCGGCTCATGCCACTTACATCACACAACGCCTCGATGCGAAGTCGAGTGTTGTAATTGTCCCTGATCCAGGCGACAGCACGACGGATACTGCCAAGTGCGCCATCGGGTTGCGCAATCTGCCGCAGCAGCCGCCCCTGAGGGCCCAGTAGAAGACGATAAAGCAATTCCCGTTCAACCATGGGGCCGAGAACAGGGATATCGGCAGGCGTGTCGAGCAATGACAATAGGCGCAGTAACGTATCGCGAAGCGAAGCGGTCATCGGATTAATCGTGATGCCAATTCCTGTATGTAAACTCTCGCGAACCGGCGGCATGTTCGCCGCCAGCTCCGCCAGTATGGCCGGATCCAGCACGAGCGATACCGCAACGTAGGGCTGTCCGTCTTCAGCGTCAAGAATCTGGCCGATCAGAGGCAGATCCAGAGCGCTGATGAGATACTGTTCACTGTCGTAGCTCAGAAGACGGTCGTTAAGCGCGACGCGCTTCGAGCCTTGCAGGATGAAGCAGATCATCGAGCGATATAGGCACGGTGCCTTATCTGTAGAGCCTTGTCCGACACAGATGTCTACACGCGGGATCCGTGTGGCAGTCAAGCCCGGTGGCGAAGTGCGCAGAGCTATATCAAGGTGCGGAGCTAGATCTTTGGTCATGGAGTGATTATGCCGACGGCAATTCACCACGCAAGCTGATTGATACAATCAGGCAATAAATTGAGATTATTGGGCGTGGGGTGCAAACCGGTTATTGCTTATCTTGGGTAGGTCAACAAAGCGCCAAAAGGCGTGCCTAAATCAGCAGAGACAACCCATGACCAATCAAATCGCACTCATTACAGGCGCCAGCCGTGGCCTTGGCCGCAATATGGCTATTCACCTCGCCAAACGCGGCATATACATCATTGGCACGTATCGCAGCGGCGCAGCAGAAGCGGAATCGCTTATCCGGGAAATCGAAGCGCAGGGCGGCAAGGCGGCTATGCTTGCGCTCGACATCACCGATACCGCCAGCTACAAGGATTTTTCGAGCGCAGTGGCTAATGTCCTGAAGGCCGACTTCGGTCGCGAGCGCTTCGACTTCCTCGTCAACAATGCCGGCAATGGTCTGTTTTCGAACTTCATTGACGCGACCGAGGAGCAGTTTGCCTCATTGGTCGCCACGCACCTTCGCGGCCCGATTTTCCTGACTCAGAAGCTGTTACCGCTCCTGGAAGACGGCGGTCGCATCCTGAACGTTTCCTCCGGCTTCGTGCGTTTTACATTACCGGGGTACAGCCTTTACGCGGCGGTGAAGGCCGCAGTTGAAGTGCTCACCCGTTACATGGCCGTAGAACTGGGTTCGCGCCAAATTCGGGTGAATGCAATTGCACCGGGCGCCATCGCAACCGATTTTGGCGGTGGTGCAGTGCGCGACAACAAGGATGTGAACGCCTACGTTGCACAGGGCATCGCGCTGGGGCGTGTGGGCCTGCCGGACGACATCGGCGGTGCGGTAGCCGCCATCCTTTCCGATGACATGGCCTGGGCTAACGGGACGACTTTTGATATCTCGGGCGGGCAATTGCTGTAGCCACAGCCGGATTCACTCTATCCCGTCGCTGCCCTTTCGAGAGCCCCCCCATGCCGCATGCTCAACTTACACTCATCAGCCATCCTCTGTGCCCGTTCGTTCAACGAGCAGCTATCGTGCTCCTGGAAAAACATGTGCCCTTTGAGAGGATCAACGTCGACCTCTCTGCCAAGCCAGACTGGTTTCTGGCGCTTTCGCCAATGGGAAAGGTGCCTTTACTCAAGGTGGAGCTGCAAGATAGGGCAGACACGATACTGTTCGAGAGCACGGCCATTTGCGAGTATCTCAACGAAACGAAGGGTAGTGTCAGCCTGTATTCCGACGACGCGCTCGCCCGCGCACAACAGCGTGCATGGGTGGAGTTCGGTGTGGCGGTGCTCGCCGATGCTTGGCAGTTCCTCAATGCCCAGGATCTCGCTATAGCTGGTATCAGGAGGGCCGCCCTTCGATATAAATTGCATCAGCTTGAGGGTAAGCTTGATCAAGAACCCTATTTTTCAGGATCAGCGTTCAGTATGGTCGATGCGGTGTTTGCGCCTATTTTTCGATACTTCGACTTGCTGAGCCCAGTCGTCTCCCAGCCGATCTTCAACGATCTTCCCCGCGTATCGGCGTGGCGATCTTCATTGGCAGACAGGCCAAGTGTCATGTCTGCCGTGGAAGACGATTACGCCAATCGACTCCAGCAGCATCTCGTTAACCAGCAGGCACTGCTTTCAGGTTCGATACGTAACGACCTTGTGGCAGGCTTGAGTAGATAGGATCTCAGATACTCCGGAGATCCACTGCAGGAAAGCGTTGTCGCCGCTATACCTCATTTCATTTGATAGAGGACACCTCAATGCCAACACCAATTGAGAGTGTCACCGCTTTTTTTGCTGCTTATCCTGAAGATGGCGGTAGGGTTGCCATACGGCGTTGGTTCACGCCCAGCACGGTTTGGGTCAATGAAGGTGTGGCCACCACTACCGGGATCGATGAAGCGATTGCGTTCATTGATGCGCTTGAGAAGGCTTCGGGCATCGCTACGGTGCGCTTTGAAATGCTTGCCATCGACGCTGACGGTAGCAAGGTGCTCACCGAACGCCTGGATAGGTTCGAACGCGCTGATGGCAGCGAGGTCGGAGCGCCAACGGTAATGGGAATCGGCTGATCCACGCTGCTCGACCCAGTTTGAGAGTTCCATAATTGCGGCTTCAAGCGCGAGCTGGTTTTCGTTGATTTGAATAGCAGTGAAGGGAGTAGGTCTGAATTAGGCATCTCGATTCCTCCATGGAAAGGGGTAGCGTATCAGCAGGAAAACACGAAGGGGTATCGATGGATTGAATCGGAGGGGGAGGCAACCGGGACGAATGTCATGACTTCGTTCTTGAGCTACGCAGCATGATTGAGTGTGGGTTCCGGCCTCTACCTCCTTGCGCACGTGCTCGATAGCGAAACCTGAGTGGGAGCAAACCCTGCAATGATCGCGCTATGAGCAGCTGACCTTCGATGGAGTGGGGCAGCAGCTTTTTACTAGACCACTGCTGATTTCCACCGCCCTGGTGAGCTGTTTGATAAGTGCTACGGAGGCTTTTCTGACCTCCGGTGAGAGATTCGCGATCATCACGCTCTCTTCGGCTACCAGGTCGATTCGGATTTTCTGATACAGCTCTTCACCCGCTTCCGTGGCTCGTATTTGAATGGCCCGTTTATCTGTGATCCGCAAGTGGCTACCGCTTTACCGAGATCAGCCGCCAGTGGCGTTGCCGGCTTTCGTTCCGTTGAGAGCTACACCCAAACGGCAGGCAGAAGGGTCAGCAACGGCGCTGTGTCCCACCTCCGTTACCGCAGCGCTAACGGCCCCAGCAGGCTGCCATCCAACCGCCTAATGGGCTCAACCGTTGGGATATAGCGGCATATTTAGGATCCAGAATTGTAGCCATCGCATAGAGGTTGGACGATAGCTCGGTATTCCAGACACCTGAATACCCGGCTAACCCCGCATCTCGGCGCTGATAATCGAATTTGACGCGTGAATGCACGAATTCCTCGTGTGTCTTATCGCCTTTCGCGTAGGGGGCGAGCCAGTCCAGCGCATCCGATACACTCACGCCTGTCGAACCCTTGAGGTCAAGCCAATTCTCCCCGTGTAGACGCGCCGCCAAGGCAGCTCGTGTTAGCGGCTCCAAGTCGTATGCCACATAGTGGAGGGCATCGCGGTCTTCAAAATCCACGGTCGAGCCATCCTTGCGGAGATTGCGACCGAGATGCGAAATGAATTGCGTACGTGCCCGTGCCAACATCGCCTCGTCGTCCAACGCCACAGCCGCCAGCGTCGCCAGCTTCACGCGATGTGAGTTCCAATTGTTGATCCAGCGACCATCGTTAGGCTTGAAGTCGTGTTCCATCCGGTAGAGGTAGCCTTCGCCAAGCTGCCGGATGAACCGCTGCGCAATGCGACGCACTGGCGGCGCCAATGCGTCGCGGGTAACCGCATAGGCATCGATGTAGGCATCCAGATCGGTCTCGTCGATCGGATTGAAGCTGGGTTGGTACCGTGTGCCCCAGTCGGTGAGTAAGCGCGAGAGTGCTGCCAAGTCTTCTAGCTTGCGCTGCTCTTGCCACAACAGAGCCAAGTCGCGCATGACGGGCCAGTCTTTCTTGGCCTCGACGCTCTGATCCCAGATGCCCTGATGTGGCAATGTCCCTTCGGTATGAACGCGTTCGACGGCCCGGGATTCAGGCGACAAGTTTTTCTTAACCTCATTGCGCAACGGCAGAAGCCGTTCGGCTTTTGCGTTCACGCACCAAGGTGCCGCCATACCGGGTGCGCTCACCAGAATGGTTACTGCTATGAGAAGCCGATTTATGATCGGTCGTCTGATCATCGAGTTCTCCTGAAAACAACAGAATCAAACCTGTCGAAAAACAAGTGTTTTTCGATATGACAAAGCTAGCCTCCTCGACCCTATCACCAGACCGGTCAAAAAAGTGTAAGCGTGCGCCCATCACACCTTGGGTGATTAAATGGGCGCCCAGCCGATTGGCGCGGCGGTTGGCAAACAGATAAGCACAGTGCGACTTCGCCGCACCGAACACCGCCACGACCCGCGCCAGCGCGGTTTCAGTGCCGGCGCGCATGTCCATGAGCTCGGTGGCGAGCCAGATGGAATCGATGCGGATCATTGCGTCAGTCCACGAACAAATCGGCACAGCCATCAGAGTCGGAGGCCGGCCATTTCACGGTCATCATTCATTGCCCACATGGCAACTCGATGCTGACGGACTTCTCGTTCTGAATTTTTGGTTCCAGCTTCACCGGTAAGAAAGCGGGCAAGTCAGGGATCTGTTGATTGCGGTAAAGCGGCAACCATTTGCGCACGACGTTGGCGTTGATGCCGTGATTCATCGCGAGGCTGGCAACAGAGGCGCCCGGTTGTAGGCACTCCTGGACGACTTGGGCTTTGAAGGGCTTGGGATAAGAGGTTCATTGGCGCATGGCGATCAATTTAACTGGACACCATCGCCCTAAGCGTTGGGGTCAGGACGGGGTGTTGGTCGGACGCTTACGTAGGTCTGAATTTGGCATTGCGATTCCTCGGTGGATGAGGACGGCGTAGCAGCATGAGATCAGATAAATCGGACAGACACGGTCGAGTCCTGGCTGAATCGCCCTTGGTATTGTAGTCACAACAAAAAGTAGCTTCTGCCGGAAACCATTGACCATCTTTTCGTTAGGATTTTTGTCATCCGCGAGAAGAGTCGACAGGTCATTTCGGAAGTGCGCAACTTCTTGCGCACTTGCCCCGTCATTTTCCCTCAATAAATCTCTACACCCCAAGTATTTCAAGGCTTCCAGCCAAGTGCGCAACTTCTTGCACACCACTGCGCAACTTCTTGCGCACTTTTCGATAGATTCCTTCGCCAATTTCGCCGGTTGTTCGGAAAAATATCACCAAACCCTTGGTTTATAAGGGTTCGATAAAAGTTGGCGCACTTTTTGATAGCAATTGGCCGCCTGTCAGGTAATTTCACTTACCAGCGCCCCCATCCATCAGCAAGGAGAGCACTTATGGCAACACCAGCGTACATGTCTGTTACTGGCGAGAAACAAGGTCTGATCACTGCCGGCGCGTTCACTGCCGACTCGGTTGGCAACACCTACCAGGAAGGTCACGAAGACCAGGTCATGGTTCAGGCGTTCAGCCACGACGTGATCATCCCGCGTGACCCACAGTCCGGCCAACCAACCGGTCAGCGCGTTCACAAACCAGTTGTGATTACCAAGGTCTACGACAAGGCTTCGCCACTGCTGCAAGCCGCGCTGACCTCCGGCGAGCGCATGAGCGAAATCGTTATCCAGTGGTACCGCACTTCGGCTCAAGGTACCCAAGAGCACTACTACACCACCAAACTGGAAGACGCGATCATCGTCGCCATCAACAACAAAATGCACAACTGCCAGGATCCGTCGAACTCCCACTTCACGCACCTGGAAGAAGTGCAGTTCACCTACCGCAAAATCACTTGGACTCACGAAGTCTCTGGTACTTCGGGTTCTGATGACTGGCGTTCTCCAGTCGTTTAATTACGGCTGATTGTTGTACCGCCTCGGCCAGCGCGGCTGGTAGAGGCGGCTTTGACCTACTGAATTTTTTTTGCGTGCGCCACGCTTTGTGGGATCGGCGCGCGTTGCAGCATTGCGCGAGGAACAAGGGATGTTCTCACCGGCCAATCAGCCTCATTTCAACCTGACCGTCAATGGCGTGGACAGCGACTTCCAGGTGCTGTCGTTCACCGGTCGCGAGGCACTCAACACACCCTTCGAGTTCGAGCTGGAACTGGTTAGCGAAAAGGCCTCGATCAACCTCGAAAGCCTGCTGCACAAACTGGCGTTCCTTCAGCTCTCGCCGAGTGGAACGGGCATTCACGGACTGGTCTACAGCATCGCCCAAGGCGAGGCGGGCAAGCGTCTGACCCGTTACCGGATTTCCTTGCGCCCGCAAATGGCGTATCTCGCGCATCGGGTCAACCAGCGCATTTTCCAGCAGATGACCGTGCAGCAAATCATCAGCCAGGTGCTCGAAGAGCACGGCATCCTGGCCAGTGATTACCACTTTCAACTGAGCGCGGTGTATCCGGAACGAATCTACTGCGTGCAGTACGACGAGTCGGATCTGCACTTCGTCCAGCGTCTGTGCGAGGAGGAGGGGATTCACTACCACTTCCAGCACACGGCCAGCGGACACAATTTGACGTTCGGTGACGACCAGACCGTGTTCCCGAAACTGGCGCCCGTGGCTTATCAGCAGGACTCCGGTCTGGTGGCCGACGTATCGGTCATCAAGCGATTCGGCTTGCGCCTGACCACGCGCACCAGCCGCACGACGCGCCGGGATTACGACTTCATCAAGCCGAAGATCGAGCTTGAGAGCGATGCCAAAAGCTCGGCCTCGCCGGATCTGGAGGATTACGACTATCCCGGCCGTTTCGTGGATCGCGACCGTGGCCGCCACCTGGCCAACCGTGCGCTGGAACGCCACCGCAGCGACTACCGCCTGGCCGAGGGCAACAGTGACCAACCGATACTGGTCACCGGCCACTTCCTGGCGCTGACTGGCCACGCCAACCCTACCTGGAACGACTTGTGGTTGCTGACCGAGATCTTCCACGAAGGCAAGCAGCCGCAAGTGCTAGAAGAGTCGGTGACCAGCGATACCACCGATCACAAAGACGATTTCCACCAGGGCTATCGCAACCGCTTCAGCGCAATCCCGTGGGACGTGCCGTACCGCCCGCCGTTGGATCATCCGAAACCGAAAGTGCTCGGCTCGCAGAGTGCCGTGGTCACCGGCCCGGAAGGCGAGGAGATTTTCTGCGACCAGTATGGCCGTGTGAAGGTGCAGTTCTTCTGGGATCGCGAAGGTGAGCACGACGACAAGACCACCTGCTGGATGCGCGTGGCCTCCAGTTGGGCTGCCGAGACGTTTGGCTCGATCAACATTCCGCGCGTTGGCATGGAAGTGCTGGTGTCGTTTCTCGAAGGTGATCCCGATCAGCCGTTGATTACCGGTTGCCTGTACCACGGTGCGAACCTGCCACCGTACAAACTGCCGGACTTCAAGACCCTGGCCACGGTCAAGAGCAAGGAATACAAGGGCAGCCGCGCCAACGAACTGCGCATCGACGACACCACCAGCGAGATCAGCATCGCGCTGCGCAGTGACCACGGTGCGAGTGCGATCAACCTCGGCTACCTGACTCATCCGCGTCCTTCAGGTGGACAGCCACGCGGTGAAGGTTTCGAGCTGCGCACCGACCGCCACGGCGCGGTGCGTGCCGGTGCCGGTCTGCTGATCACTACCGAGCCGCGTCCGAACGAATCCAAGCACCACAAGGATCTGCCGGAGACCGCCGAACGCCTGGCCACGGCCAGCGATCAGCAGGACGGTTTCGCCACGCAGGCCAAAGAACTGCAAGCACAGGAAGCGGGCGATCAGGACGACGTGGCCAAGGCGTTGCACGCGCAGCATCAGGGCCTGCTCGGCAGTGGCCCAGCGAACCTCACCGCTAACGAATTTCCCGAGTTCACAGAACCGCACCTGGTGCTCGCCAGTCCGGCAGGCATCGCCCTGACCACACCGCGCTCAAGCCACATCGCCACCGGCGAACACTTGGCGCTGAGCAGCACCGGGCACACCAGTTTTTCCATCGGCAAACGCCTGCTGGCCAGTGCCAGTCGTGGCATGCGCCTGTTCGTGCAGAGCATGGGCTGGCGGCTGGTGGCGGCGTCCGGCGACATCGACGTCAAGGCGCTCAAGGACAGCATCAACCTGCTGGCCAAGCTCAACATCACCGCCAACGCCGACCGCATCACCATCACCGCCAAGACCGAACTGGTGATCCAGGGCGGCGGCAGCGCCACGACCTACAACGCCGGCGGCATCACCCACGCCACCAGCGGCCCGTACACGGCGCACGCGGCGAACTTCGCCTACACCGGGGCCAAGAGCCTGGCGGGCGTGTTCCCGGAACCGCCGAAGCCAGGCAAGGGTAATCTGGAGTTGTTCAACCAGTACGCCGGTCGCCAGGGGATTAAGGAAGGCGACTACGAAGTCATCGACGCCCTCGGCAAAAGCATCAAGGGCAAGCTTGACGCCAAGGGCTTCGCCAGCGTCGCCAGCGCCGCACCGGGGCCCGCGCGTGTGTTGTTCGGCAAGGATCCGGCGGACACCTGGAGTGAGGGCAGCTATATCGGTAAACCGGAATGGCCGTTGAGTCCACCAGGGGCCGAAGACGTGCCGAGTCAGGTGCAGGCGATGGTCGCGCAGGTGTTGCCGAGCAAGAACTGGGATGTTTTGGAGAAGGGCAAGGACATGGTGCAAACAGGGATGAGTGCGATGCAAACGGCGCACCAAGTGAAAGGCGTGGTGCAGGGCGGGGTGGCCGGGCTTCCGAAGCTGGCGAGTGCGGCAATGCCGAGCGCATCGAACATCCTAGGCGCCGCGAGCAAGAGTGGCCAGTTACCGGCGCTTCCCGCACCGACGCTTCCCAAACCTTCCTTGAAAACCCCGGGCCTGTTGGCGGGTGAGATGCTGTCATGACCACTGAAAGTGCTGCTGTAAAACGTGAACCTCAGGTTGCCATTGTTCCCCTGAATGCCATCGACATTCAGGATGTCGCCAGCGGTGCAGCGACTTTCGATGCCTGGCTTCAATCCGCTAGTGGCGGGGTGGTCACTCTTGACCGGATCAAGAACGTCGCCGGCGCCTTACCCGTGGTGGGCAACATCATGGCGTTGGTCGATGCGCTGGGTGACATCGTCACGCTGTCGAACGCGCAGAAACGTGATCTGCTCGCTTGGGCCAGTCTCGGTATCAACCTGATCGGTGTTTTGCCGCTGCCACCGGCGATGGCAGCAGCCCGTATGACGTTGCGCCCAACACTGTTTCTGGTACGTCAGGAGATGAGGGCCAGCAGTAAAATGCTGATCAGTTCGTCGGTCATCGAGATCCTGATCGGGCATTTGAACGAGTCCATCATCGGCACGCTCGACGATTTCGTTGACCAGGCCAAAGGCAAGCTGCCGGGCATTCTGGCGGATGCCGGCAAGCTGGGTGAAGACGTTATCAACGAGATTGCCAAAGGCCTCGACACGGTTGCCAATGGCAAGCTCGATGCCAAGGGTGATGCGCAGGCGGCCAGCCAAAAAATCAGCGCTGCTGGCAACCAGCTCCTGAACGATCCACTTGCGGCGATCGACAATATATTCGGAGCCGCTGCCAGCGCGTACAAGGCTGCTGGCAAGGGCTTGGCCAACAGCGCGGCCGATCACCTGCTTCCCGATGATGTGAAGAAGCGGGTTGCCACGGAAACCGCAAAACTGCGGGCGATGGGCCCGGAACTGCGTACTCAGTTGAGCAAGCTGGATGATGAGTCCGTCCAGAACTCCATCGGCTGGTTGCTGCTGATCCTCTCCAGCGCCGTCACACTGTGGCGCAAGCGCAATGCCCATGGCCAGAGCGCCGCAGTCCATACGGAGAAGACCAATCAAGCCACGCACACGGCTTCAGAGGGCCAGTTGGGTGTTAACCAAAAGCAAGCTCCGGCGAAAGGCGCGCCCAATCCAAAGAAAGGCCCCTGCGAATGCGCCACGGACTTTAGCATCAATTTCGCCTTGGGTTCGGAAAGCCTCAGCCATACCGATTTCAGCTTGCCCGGCCCATTCCCGATCGAATGGACACGCACTTACAACTCACGCCTCGACGCCTACGATCAGGGCGAACTCGGCGCCCGTTGGATCAGCGAGTTCACCACACGTTTCGACTGCGTGGATGATGGCCTGACCTTCTACGGCGCTGACGGCCGTGACCACAGCTATCCGTTGCCCAAAGTCGGTCTGTTTCACTACGACACCATCGAAAACATCACCCTCGTTCGTGCTAGCGAAGATCAGCTATTGCTGTGCCATGGTTTCGAACGCAAGGAAACCTACGTCCGTCGTGGCCAGCGTTTTGTGCTGACCAACATCTCGCTGCGCAACGGCGCCGGGATCATGCTGCACTACGAGCATCGCCACTGCGAACAGTCGGTGCTTTCGGATCTGATCACGTATCAGGAAAACGACTTCACCAAGGTTCACCTGCACCTCGGCACGATGATCGACGGGCATGGCCGACTGACCGGCCTCTGGGAAATCCGCGACGGCGAACCGCAGCGACAACTCTGTGCCTACCAGTACGATGCTTGCGGCGATCTGATTCAGGCTCAGGATGAGAACGGCGCAGTTTGGTCGTATCAGTACAAGCATCACCTGATCACTCGTTATACCGACCGTACTGGCCGCGGCATGAACCTGGAATGGCAAGGAACCGGCGCACATGCCAAAGCCGTGCGTGAATGGGCCGATGACGGAAGCTTCGACACGCGTCTGGAGTGGGACGAAAACATCCGTCTGACCTACGTGACCGATGCTCACGGCAACGAGACCTGGCACTACTACGACATCCTTGGCTATACCTATCGGATTCGTCAAGCCGATGGACTATCGGAATGGCTGTTCCGAGATGAAGCCAAGAATGTTGTGCGCCATGTGCACCCGGACGGCACGACAGATCGTTATAGCTACGACGAGCGTAGCAACCTGATCGAACACATTCGCGCGGACAATACCGTTGTGCACTTCGCCTATGACGATCATGACCAAGTGATCAAAATTATGGATGCGGAGGGCGGTCTCTGGCTACGCGCTTATGACGATGTCGGCAACCTGATAGAAACCACCGATCCGCTGGGGAACAAGACGGAGTACGCCTACAACAAGGCCGGTCAACCCACGGCTATCAAGGATGCCAATGGCAACGAGAAGACGCTGGACTACAACGATGCCGGTCAGTTGGTCGAGTACGTCGATTGCTCAGGCAAGGCTAGCGCTTGGGAGTATGACGAACGGGGGCAGATGATCTGCTTCACCGACGCTGCGGGGAGCGCCACCGAGTACGAGTACACGGCTGGACAGGTCGTTTTGATCAAACATCCCGATAAAACCGAAGAGCATTTTGAGCGCGATGCCGAAGGCCGATTGCTGACACATGTCGATGGATTGGATCGCTGCACTACCTGGAGTTATACCGCTGCCGGGTTTATCGCCGAGCGTGTGGATGCAGCCGAGCAGACGCTGCGTTATCGCTGGGATCGACTGGGTCGATTGCAGGCACTGGAAAACGAGAACGATCGTTCGGCGCAATTCCAATACGACCCGATGGGGCGCTTGTTGGCCGAAACCGGTTTCGACTCGCGCATAACCCGCTATCAATATGAACCTGAAACAGGGCGCCTGGCCTCAATCATCAATGGTGACCGAGTTATTGGCATCAGTCTCGACGAGATGGGCCGTGTCACCGAGCGTCGTGCCAGCAAGGAAGAGATGTCCCAGACTGAGACGTTCGCTTATGACGGCAACGGTAATCTGATCCTCGCTGGTAACACTGACAGTCGCGTGCAGTGGTTCCACGATCCGGCGGGCAACCTGGTGCGCGAGCATCAGCATTATCTGGGGCTGGAAAAACCCTTGGTTGCGGTCTGGCAGCATGAGTACGACGTACTCAACCAGCGTATTGCGACCACGCGCCCGGATGGTCATCGGGTCAGTTGGCTGACCTATGGCAGCGGCCATCTCCTGGCATTGCGTCTCAACGAACATGAGTTGCTTGGCTACGAGCGAGATGACATGCATCGGGAGGTGGTGCGCCATCAAGGCAACCGACTGGTACAGACTCAGAAGTGGGATCCGGTAGGACGATTGCAGGAGCAATTGCTCGGAAGAAGTGATGACAAATCCGTACTGCTCAAGCGTGAGTACACCTACGACGGTGCCGGCCAACTGACCGATATCAACGACAGTCGTCGGGGTTCGCTGTCTTATCGTTATGATCCGGTCGGCAGATTGCTCAGTGCCGCGAGCCGTTTGGGTGTAGAAACCTTCGACTTCGATCCTGCGGGCAATTTGCTGGACGAGAGAGCTGCCGAGAGCCGCCGTCCGCTGGAGCTGACACCACCGCGCAGCAAATTGCTAGATAACCTGCTGCGCGAATTCGCCGGCACCCATTACGAATACGACGATCGCGGCAATCAGGTCAAACGCTGGCATAGCGGAGCAAACTGCGAGATGCGCTGGGATCTGTTTGATCGTCTGGTGCATTTCAATGATGCCCGGTTGTCGGTGGAATACGCCTACGACGCCTTGGGGCGGCGCCTGTTCAAGCACTCGAACGTGCACTACAAACAGCGACCAGAGGCCGGCTCGCTGTGGAACAGAAATGAACACGCACGGGCGCAGCGTGAACATGGCTGCGGCTTTACCCTTTACGGTTGGGATGGTGACAACCTGGCATGGGAAAGTAGTCTTGCACAGAAGGATGGCGAGGCGGGGAAAACGGTTCATTACTTCTTTGAACCGGGCACATTCAATCCCGTGGCCCAAGCACTGACGCACAGCGCCATCAAATTGATGGGATTGCCAAGCTATGACGAGGACTACAGCCTTGATCAGGATCCGCTGTGGAATCACTCACCGGTATCCCCGCCAGTTGATGTCCTGACGTGGTATCAGTGCGACCACCTGGGTACGCCGCAAGAGCTAACGGATCAGAACGGTGAGGTGGCGTGGAGTGCGCAGTACAAGGCTTGGGGGGAGGTGCGGGAGCAGCGTTCTGAATGGGCGCGGCAGCAAGGTATTGCGAACCCAATTCGATTCCAGGGGCAGTATCATGATCATGAGACTGGTCTACATTACAATCGGCACCGTTATTATGATCCTGCGAATGGTCGCTTCGTTAGCCAAGACCCTATTGGCTTTGCGGGTGGGTTGAACTTATATGCTTATGCACCAAACCCAGTAAATTGGATTGACCCGCTTGGGTTAGCAAAATCTGGTCGTTGGGAGCCGGTTGGCAATGGCCGGATTCGAATAGACCCACCGCATGTGGAAAATACGAACCAACAGGTTCATGCTCACTGTCAATGCAAGTCAAGGAAGGCTGAAGTTGTAGTGAATAAGGATGGATCTCAGAGTCATGGTACGCGGGGTAGCGTCTCTGAACTCACGCGAAAAGAAAAAGATTACCTTCGGGAACAAGGTTTCAATCTATGAAAAAGTTAAATAAATTCAGTGTGCACGGAACCGCTGTCGGGAGTGATAAAAATATTCAGCTGGATGAGGTTTCGATTCTTGCTGATCCACAAACGATTAGAGAACTTGGTGTTTTTCTTATTAACGCATCATATGAGATGTCAGCGCATGGTCTTGAGCATATGCACCTTCAAGATATCGTGGAAGACTTCGACTATGAAGCGAATGTGGACTTTATAGCACTCAATAATTGCTTGGTGAAATCGTGACCGGACGCTGAACGTGCTCCCAATGATCGAGCTTCCTGAGAGCCTGCGCCCACTGTTTCTCGCCGCAGGCTGGCCCACCCCTTGCACCGAACCAGTAGCGTGTTACGTCCCACCGGAACATCCTGCCGCTGCTCTACTTGAGCAGCTGGTCGGGGTGCAGGTGGGCATCTGCAGCGCAGGGGAGGAGTGTGCTACGAGCGATGTCGCCTTTGGTACATTTGAATATCTGCATGATAGCGAGGAGTTCCTTGAGTGGCAGCAACGCCTAAGCAGTACCTTGGTGAGCATTGCCGAAGTCCAACACGGCCATGGCGCGCTGTTGATGGACGAACAGGGTTGCTGCTACGTCTTGAGCCTCATTCACGACGGGCTTTGGATACAGGGACTGAACTTTATTCAAGCGATGGAAAACCTGATATTTGGCCGTAAGGGCGGTGAGCCGGTGCGACTCGCCACGCCAGGCGCGATACCGATCATTTGAGTTGCACTAGGTACCCAAGCTGACGAAGACGTTTGGATGGCTGAGTAACTTAGTCAAAGGAGTGACGACATGAAAGACGCAATCCGTTTGGGCGACTCCACCACACACGGTGGCAAGGTGCTCGAAGCCTTCTCCCGAACCGATCTCAACGGCAAGCCGATTGCCGGGGTCGGTCACAAGGTCAGCTGCCCGTTGTGCAAAGGGATTTTCCCTATTGCCGAGGGCAGCAGCACCTACACCGTTGATGGAACCCCCATCGCTCTGGACGGGATGAAAACCGCCTGCGGGGCGGCACTGATTGCCAGCGGCCCTAAAGGCGCCGTCGTCAGCTGAATTTCTGGCTTTTATTTGGCTTTATTGCTCCCGAGCGTGGCTTTCAGTCGGGCGCTTGGTGGAGAGCTTGTGCCTTACACAACACTTTTTGCTCCCCCGAGCCTACTGGCTGGTAAGACGCCTCTATGGCTGAAAAGTAGCAACACTTTGGCTCATCCACGCTGGTGGGGTTTCCAGCCTTGATGCCTTGCTCCCAAAGCCACGACATGACTTTCAGCGGTAGGCTCGCCGGCGAAGTGCGTCTGCGTCCAAGTGAAGCTTAAGCAGTCTGTTGCAGCTTCCCGTGTCATCTCCGGGAAGATCTTGAACACCATATCGCCGATGCCAGCCTCCCTTTTCATGAGCATCTCAATGATGGTGCACTCACCGGTTCGGCGGATACTGACAATACAAAGAACTCCTCAGTATAGGAAATACCCTCTAACAATTCCTCGAGCAACTCTCATACCGACTTCGATTATAAACGTGAGCAATCGCATCAAGACGGTTTTAACACCGTCTATTACAAGGGACTGACTACTGTGCTGAAAAATTCTGGATCGAATGCAGGCAAAGGCCCCATGCCCAGCCTCCCATCGCCTGCAAGACCCAACACGCCGCCTGCGAGTCAAAAACTCAGGAGCAGCAAGATTTTTCCTCCAATCGAAAGCCCCCAGGCGTCTTCATCTAGCAGGTTGGTACCATCCCATCGAGCCGCGCCCGCCATCGCTTCAAAACCTGTGCCGTTTTCAATCCCTAAGACCTGCTCCGCGTGCGGAACATATCACCAAGGCCCCTGTGCGCCTCCTCCATCAGCGCCTTCGCTGCAAGCGCCATCCACGGAGGCTGTGACGACCTCTTCAATTCAGTCTGGAACGAAGTTCACGTTATATCGAGCCGACAAGCGAACATACGAAAACCTACAACAATCCTCACCAGGGGGCTTCACCGCCTGGGTTCCATTGAATACAGAGCAGGCACGAAAATTTGCGAGTATTTTCGTAGGCGGCAAGGACACCTCTGGCTTGCCTAAACATATTGTTGAGAACATAGGTAAATGGGGGGGTAAACCAAAGCTTAACGACTTGTCCACGTACATAAAATACACAAAAGACAAGTCTACGGTTTGGGTCTCTACCGCCATCAATACCGAAGCCGGGGGACAGAGCGCTGGTGCGCCGCTCTATGAAATATCCATGGTTCTGAATGAATTTAAAATCGGTCGAGATGGTCTCGAGCCGCTGCCTGAAGGCAGGAGCAAAAACATGGAGTTCTCACTCTTGCTGGATGGTTCAAGTATTGAAACTTCGCAAGTGATTGCGCTCAATCATGGCCCCAAAGACGATGCTGAAGTCTCGTTCCTCACCAAGATTCCGATGAGCAATATTCAGCCTTACACGGGGGAGGGATGACAGGTATTCAGGGGTAAATGGATGCCGTGAGGTACGACCATTTCAGCGCTGCTGTCACCATCTAACTCATTGTGTGATGGCGGTTCAAACCATGGTTGCCACTCTACCGGGGTCAACCACCAGTAGCGCTTCCGGCTTTTGTTCCATTGAGAACTACGCCAAACAGCACGCTTAAGCGTAAGCGAATATTGAGCTGACGCTTGGGAAGTAAACGCGGTTCGTGCTCGAAGGATCGTCCATTACCAATGGTCGAGATTGCAGCCTCCAAAACGATGGGGAGCGCATAGCGACGATCATGAGTTCTGATCCAGTCAGCACGCATGAATGGGCATGATCCGTATGCCTACCCAAGCCGGGAGCATTTGCCGTTGGCGGTATCAGCATTCATTGGATTGGTAATGGAGAAGCTCAAAGAGGAAGCATTCCCTGCGAGGGTTTTACCCCAGCAAGGTTGATACGGTATTTGGGCTTATGACCGCCAACCGCTGAGGCCAATCAGTACCGCTTCAATACGAAGCAGAACGGTAAGCGTCCGGGGGACACACCTTTCTGAATGCGCCGGCGTGCTGACTGCACGTGCTCCGCTCATGACCCTAAGGACGGTGGCACATGCGGCAGTTCAATAGGATTGACGAAAAATGGTTATGGATATCCATATGAACCTTGCGACGCTAGCGTTATTCCTGCCCGCCTGCTTTGCCCTGAATATGGCGCCAGGGCCTAACAACTGTGCAGGAAGCACAGCGCGACATCAGCCATTTTTTGATGCATCGGTACAACTGGATTCGGCCTCACCAATTCAACGGTGGGCTGACGCCAGCTCGGGCCGAGGAAAAACTTAACGTCGTGTCCGGGATTAGTTGACCACTACAGTGTCTGCTAAAGCTTTTTTGATTTGCCTTCAGTTCGGAATCATTGGGGGGTGTTGGCTGGCAGACTTCTCTGCTTCATTTCCTTTCGTTCTCATCCATAAATCCAATTATTCCTACGCCCCATTTCGGTATCGCTACTCTAGGTTGCAGTTGATGGATCACCCAGCCGCAGCAATTAAAAGGAGTAACATCTCATGCTGTCTCTCGCCCATGCAATCCGCAAAAACTCCGTTTCACTCACCCAAGTGCAATCTGACTACAAACAAAATGTAGTGGCGGTTAACACTGTTATGACCAGCGTGCTGGGATCCAGCCTGCCTACCCTCAACCAAGTGCCTCCCGATTGGCCTGCGTTTGTTAGCGCTTTTGAAGCTGCCAACGGCGACGCCTTGAATTGGGTCAACACGGTTATGGCCCGCTTGCTGAATGTTCCTCAGGACGTCATTGGCTACAACGCAGTGATCAGTCAGGTTCTTCAAGACGCTAAAAATCAGAGCGAGGCACTCATCGCTCAACCCAGTAATCAGGTAGCTTTGGCGACACTCAACCAAGATCTGACCACGCTCACTAGGCAGCTGGGACTGGTGACCTCGTTCATCAGTGGGGCGATTAGCGCCTTACAAAAGTCGAGCGATACGCTGCCTGATATGGCCGCTCAGCTTCAAAGCATCGCTGATAAATCGACGGTCGATGCCAATGCTGACCAAACCCAAATCGACACGCTCAACGCACAAATCGATCAGCTTAAGGCGGATATAAAGAGCCTCACTGCTGCCATTATCGCACTCGGTATTGCTGATGGTGTGGCATTGACGTTGGGTGTAGTGGCGACGATCGCGCTGTGGCCTGTTGGTGCGCTTGTTTGGTTTATGCTCGGCCCAGCCATTGCTGTTGCAAGCACCTACATTGCGCTGGACGCCAAGCAAATTGAAGCTGACAAGGCGACGATTACTGCGACCCTTGCCACCATCCAAGGGATCACTGCCGATGTCGCTACATTGCATGTGTTGGCGCACAGTTTTGCCGACCTTGCTACTCAGTCGGTGGCCATCGAGGCCAGCCTGCAGGCGGTGCTGGCCGAGTGGCAAACTCTTGAAAATGATGTCAACGCGGCAGTAACCGACATCCGATCCGCTATATCTGACGCCAGCGCGAGCAACTTCTCAGCAGTACTCAACGACGTCAATGAAGCCATTAGTGAATGGAACGACTCTTATGCGCAAGCGGGTTCGTTGCAGCTAGATTTGCAGGTCAACAACGCCAACCTCCAATACGGCATGTCGTCGGATCAGGTTCAGACAGCCATGGCCGGTGCACAAACGGTCGATCTAATCAGCTACTACAATCAGGTATCGCTGCAGAAAAAAGTGGCCTGAGTACTCCAAAAAGCCCCGTCATACGGGGCTTTTTTCGACAGGCGAGTTTCGCTGCTGGAATCGTTTCAACCGACAACATCACGCGAAATGAAGATTTGGCTGGAGCCTTGTTTCGGTCGACTGCGAAACAAACGAGGTAAGGGACGTAGCTTAGCAAGCTGAATCTTTAAGGTGCGACACCAAAGCTTCTCTCAATTCGAGCAACGCGTCACGCAGTCGAGAGTCTTCGCGCGCGTCCCCCCACGCAGGTCTGAATTCTTCGACATGCCGGATCAAGGCTTCGCTGTCGTTGGTGTTGAGATCAAAAACGATCATGTTGAGTTCGGTGGGAGGATGGGAGGCGCTAACAGGCGTACCCATGGCCGATTCTTTCAAGTTCCGCTTTCACGAGTTCATATCCCGCTTCAGTGAAAGCCAGCTGCAATGGTGTGCGTCCACTGAAGGTGGTTTTCGGTTGGGTCAACCATGTGGCGGCTTTCGCTTTGTTGCCAAAGAGCTGCTCGGCTTGATGCTGAATCAACCCAACGTAATTCATTTCTGGCTCTCGTGAGGATTGCCGACGTCCGTTCGGTTTTAGTTTGCGGTCGAGGTCGATGCTGGGGTCGAA
Organism: Pseudomonas sp. ASL4; assembly: GCF_056680395.1. Taxonomy (NCBI): domain Bacteria; kingdom Pseudomonadati; phylum Pseudomonadota; class Gammaproteobacteria; order Pseudomonadales; family Pseudomonadaceae; genus Pseudomonas; species Pseudomonas sp. ASL4. The sequence goes on from NZ_CM155280.1 coordinate 4,318,916, forward strand.
GCGCCCACTCGACATGTTTGGAACTAGGGGGAGTGTTATCGACCTATTGGTCGACTGGAGAGGGGAGGGCTCGCTTAAGCTTCGTCACGTACCTCACTCAGCGGTAGCACCTGATGTTGATTGTTGTAATCGCTCATTCGGGCTAGGCCCGGCTTGATGGTAGCGCTTTAGATTCATCACGGGTCGGCGCTACAAGCGTAATCGCCCCCTCATTGGGCGCCCCTCCAGCTGCGTAAAATCAGCCCGAACCGGTGACTCAAAACCATTTAGTGCAACTGAAACACTGATGAAACATTCCGGCCATATGATTCGCGACACCGAAACCTAGGAGGGTTGGAGATGAATCGGCCATCAAGAAGCATGCGCAAACTGCTTGACTCCGTAGCCACCAACAATGAGGTCGCGGCGCTTGATGTGATGCGTGCTGCCGAGCAGCTCCAAGATGAGGTGCTGCGGCAACGATTGCTCAACCTGATTCATCGGCTCAACCAAGATGCCAATGACTTGCGAACAGCACGGGACGATATCCAAGGCGGAGCCATCAAGCTCGCCTGACCCGAGCCCACCACTTTTAAGCTCATCCGCCTAAACCACGCACTAGGTCGCACGATGAACAGCTTTATCTGAATTCTGGTAGTGCTGGACGGCGATGCTTCAAGCTAGCAAACGACGCTTTTTGCTAATTGTGGCCGGCGGTGAGAATCAACAGTCCTAGGCTCTCTTTCCAGGTATTTGATCTGGTGAGTCGAGGTTTCTCCCTACAGCCCCTAAGTTAGCTCAGGACTCGACGCGGGATAAAGTTCGTCTAGCACCATCATCAGCGCCCGCTTGCGCGGGTTTTCCAGACCGAGCCAAGCCACACCGATACCAGCTCCGCTCATGGGCAGAGTCAGTGGTCGAGTCACTACACCGACTGGCAGTGCCGATGCGGCGCCGCTTGGCAAGATTCCGATACCTAGACCGGCGGCCACTAACGCCAACTGGGTGGTGAACTCGCCCATTTCCCGTGCAATGGTCAGGGTAACTTTGCGTCTGTGAAAACCTGCCAGCATTTGGTCATACAAACCCGGAGCGAACTTACGCGCCAGCACTAGTACCGGACACCCGGCCAAGTCCTGAGGTTTTATACGACGTTGAGTGCACAGCGGGTTTTCTTGCGGCAGCGCTACCACCAATGATTCTTCGAAGAGCATTCGTGTGTGCACGCCAGACACGTTCAAGGGCAGGCGTACCAAGCCAAAATCTAGGGCATTGTCCAGCAAGGCCCGAGCCTGTGGTAGCGAAGGCATGTCCTTGAGTTCCAGTTCGATACGCGGGTAGCGCTGCTCCAGCGTACGCACGAGTAGCGGCAATAAGTGCGACAACGTTGAAGACACAAATGCCAGACGCAAGATCCCAACCTCTCCGGCCGCCGCTTGCTGTAACACCTCAAGGGCGCGTCCAGCCTGGCGCAAGGTCGCCAGGGCCTCGGGCAGAAACAGCATTCCCTCCTCTGTCAACTCGACTCGGTGCCGGTCACGCTCGAACAACTGCGCTCCGACATCGTCTTCCAGAGCACGTATTTGCGCACTCAAGGCCGGCTGGACAATGTGCAGGCGCACCGCCGCACGACCGAAATGGAGCTCTTCGGCCAGGGTTGCAAACGCTTTCAGATGCTTGAGTTCCACAACTTCTCCCGATGCAGTACAGCCGCTTGGTGATCACGAAGGGTGATCACGACATCACCATAAACGATTGGAACGCCAGCGCGATAGCGGTTGAAAGTGGCGTCATAGCCCACTCAAAAATTCAGCGCAGGGAGACTTACATGATCGACAGCTTTCGTCTGAACGGGCGTCGAGCGCTGATCACCGGCTCGGTACGCGGCATTGGCCTGGCCTTGGCCCGTGGGTTGGCACAAGCGGGTGCCCAGGTGGTGCTTAATGGCCGCGATGCCGAGCGCGCCCAAGGTGCTTGCGCGCAGTTGCGCGATGAAGGGCTGGACGTCGATTACTCGGTGTTCGACGTGACCGACCACCAGGCCGTCGCATCGGCGGTAGATGCTCTGGAAAACCACTTGGGCCCAATAGACATTCTGATCAACAACGCCGGGTTGCAGCATCGGCAGGCGCTCGAAGATGTCAGTGCCGAAGATTGGCGCCAGCTGATGGGCACCAACCTCGATGGCGTGTTCAATGTGTCCAAAGCTGTCGCCCGCCATATGATCGCGCGCCGACGCGGCAAGATCATCAACATCGGCTCGGTGCAAAGCGAGCTGGCCCGACGCTCCATCGCGCCTTACGCCGCCAGCAAAGGCGCCGTGCGCATGCTCACCCGTGGCATGTGTGCCGACTGGGCCGGTCATGGTCTTCAGATCAATGCTCTAGCCCCCGGTTACTTCCAGACCGAATTGAATCAGGCGCTGGTCGACGATCCGGCTTTCTCCGAATGGCTGGTGCAGCGCACCCCCGCCGGGCGTTGGGGCAATGTAGAAGAACTCTGCGGCGCGGCAGTTTTCCTCGCCTCATCAGCATCCAACTTCGTTAACGGTCAGACCCTTTTCGTCGATGGCGGCTTGACCAGCGTCGTCTAACTCTCGCAAAGGATTCCAAGATGCCTCAATCCCTGCCAACCCTCTGCGGCTCCATCATGGGCTCGCCGTTTTCGCTCTCGGCAAAGATCCACAATGCCGCTTACGCGGCCTTGGGCCTGGACTATACTTTTGTCTGTTTTGGCGTCGAAGATCCTGTTGCCGCTGTAGCGGCTATTCGCGCTCTGGGCGTGCGCGGCATGAACGTTTCCATGCCCTATAAAACTGCAGTAATGCCTCACCTGGACAAGATCGACGAGTCGGCCCAAGTGATTGGCGCGGTCAACACCATCAACAACGTCGACGGCGTACTGACCGGCTATAACACCGACTACCTGGGCGCGATACGCGCCCTGCAGGAAGTCACTGAACTGAAAGACAAACGCATCGCCGTGATCGGTGCAGGCGGCGCTGCTCGTGCGGTGGTTTACGGATGTTTGCAAGCGGCCGCCGAGGTCACCGTATTCAACCGCAGTGTCGAGCGCGGTGCCGTCCTGGCCGAGGATCTGGGTGCCCGGTGGGGCGGCAGCGTCGAGGCGTTCACGGCCAGGAATTTCGATATCGTCATCAATGCCACCTCTGTTGGCTTCAAGCAGCCGGACAGCAACCCGCTGGACGGCCGTCTGGCCAGTCACCTGATCGTCATGGATGTGGCGTTCATGCCGGTGCAAACCGCGCTGCTGCTGCAAGCCACAGCGCTGGAGTGCCGCACTGTGGCCGGCACCCGCATGTTAGTGCACCAGGCGTGTCGGCAAATCGAGTTGTACACCGGGAAAGAGGCGCCCATCGACATCATGGAGCAGGCCATGCTCCAGGAAATACAGCGGTTGAAATTGTAAGCAATCCAACTACCTGTCAATAACAAGATGCCATAAAGGCACCTGGAGTTACCCCATGACTCATGATCATCCAGCATCCGACATCGCCACGATCAGCGACGCGAAAGAGCACAAGAAAGACTTGCACCGCGCGGCTTGGGCTTGCTCTCTGGGCAGTGCCCTGGAGTACTACGACTTTGCGCTTTACACCCTGGCTTCGGCACTGATTTTCGGGCCGCTGTTCTTTCCTGAACAGACCCGCGCCATGAGCCTGATCGCCAGTTTTGGTACCTACTTCCTGGGCTTTGCGATACGGCCGCTGGGCGGGGTACTGTTCGGCATGATCGGGGATCGCGTCGGGCGTAAGTTCGTGCTCGCATCGACCGTGCTGCTGATGGGCATTTCCAGCACGCTCATCGGTGCACTGCCAAGCTTCCATCAAGTCGGCTACCTGGCACCTGTGCTGCTGGTGATCCTGCGTCTTCTCCAAGGGCTGGGCGCGGGTGCCGAACAGGCCGGAGCGGCGGTAATGATGACCGAATACGCCCCCGAGGGCCGGCGCGGTTTCTACGCTGCGCTGCCGTTCCTTGGCATCCAATTGGGCACCATCCTCGCAGCGCTGGTGTATTTCCTGGTGGTCAGCGGCAATGACAACGTGATCGAAAGCGGGCTATGGCGGTTGCCGTTCTTCAGCAGCGTGGTGATCGTTGCGTTGGGCCTGTACATGCGTCTGTCACTCAAGGAATCGCCGACTTTCATCCGCCTCAAGGCGCTCAAGCGCGTATGCGAGAACCCGTTGAAGAGTGCGATGAAACACTCCAAACCCACGTTGTTGATCGGCATCGGGCTGCGCCTGGGAGAAAACGGTGGTTCGTCGATTTACCAGGCCCTGGCGGTGAGCTACATCGTTGGCGTGGTGGGTCTTCAGGGGCCAGTGGGCGTGCTGACCCTTATCTGCGCGGCCAGCCTTGGAGCGATTACCGTGCCGATTGCCGGCAAGCTCAGCGACCGGTTTGGTCGTGTTGTGGTCTACCGGGCCTTCGCGCTGGTGCAACTAGCTCTGGCCTTCCCTGTGTGGTGGGTACTCAGCCTGGGCAATGTCGTAGCTAGCGTCATTGCCATCTCCATCGCGCTGGGTATCGGTACATGGGGCATGTTCGGTACCCAAGCGGCGCTGATGTCTGAATTGTTCGGCTCGCGTCACCGCTACATGGGTGTGTCCATTGCCCGGGAAGCGTCGGCAGTGATCGCAGGTGGCATTGCACCGATGATCGGTGCCGGCATCATTGCCCTGGTGGTGGCGAGCCATGACGGCGACGCCAGCGCAGGTATCGGCGCCTGGCTGCCAATTGCCTGCTACCTGACTCTGCTCACACTGATCACCCTGTACACCACATTCAAGACCCCGGAAACCCTCAATCGCGACCTGGACGAACCCCGGGATGCCTGGGAAATAGCCAGTGCCGGATCACCAGTACATGTCCAGTCCAGAAGCATCAGAAGTACACGAACAGCGTGACGGCGTAAGGGTAGCGATTCGTTCGGCGATGCTCTCAAAGGTAGAGGGCACAAGCGCAATGCCAAATTAGGCGGCGATGTCTATAGCCCTGTGGTGGGCGAGCCGGCCCCGATCCCAAGTAAGTTGCTGCGATTCAGCAATTGGTGCGGCGTTTCTGGATAGCCGCATTAAACACAATCCCGCGGCCACTGAATGGTTGTAAAAAGGAGCTCTAGGTTGGCTGGATGGAGCGGGGCGATTGAAGTAGTTTTGGGCGGGGCCAGTTGCTGTCGCCGGTGCCCCGCAACCAGCTGCTGGCCGCCCTGGTTATCGCCGCAGGGAAGTCATTCACCTTCCCCAAGAAACCATCGAAGACCTGCAATACACCGACAAGGTCTGGTCGTTGTTGTTGCGCTGGGGGACGACGGACACCGCTGGCCCGGTGCGTCACGCGGTCTATCACCCACGGCCTGCCGAGGTGGGATGCAAGTGTGTCACTGGCTTTTTCGGTGGTGTTAGGTCTGTGCTCGGCACATGCATGAATCGATTCTATCTATGGCCATCTGAAGGTTTTGTCTGAGTAGAGGCAGTTCAGAAGCGGTCAATGCATGAGGCCTTTCTGCCATGCCAAGAAGGGCAGCGAGAGCAAAGTCGGAGTGCTTAACCAAGGCCACTAGGTGCTCACCTCGGGGGCCGTTGCTCCCCGCCATCCAGTTTTTCACTGTTCTCTCGTCCGCATTTGTCCAGCGCATCAGTGTCTTGGTCGCCTGATGGGTTTCTCCAAGCTCCATTTGCAGAGCTCGGGCGATCTCAGCGGCATACTTTTTTTGGGTCAGAAAAGAATTGCCCGTTTTAGTGAACATTTTTCGCTCCCCGGTCTTCTACCTTCTTAAGGGCTATTTCGAAGAAACGCAGTGACTGTTCGCGGCCTGTGACGTGTTACGTCGACCGTGGATCAGGACGAGGGTAATGCCAGTGCGGACGCTCATTGGTGAGGGTGTGGATCACATTGAATCGACTGTAGCCTTGGCTGCGGCATACGTCCGCATGTCTACGGAGCATCAGCAGTACTCGACTGAAAATCAGCTGGACACCATTCGGCTGTACGCGGTCACGCACAGCTTGGAGATTATCAAGGTTTATAAGGACGCCGGAAAAAGCGGCCTGCGTCTGGAAGGCCGTGATGCACTCAAACAGCTTTTTTCCGATGTCGAGACTGGTTGTGCGCATTACTCCACGGTGCTGGTCTATGACGTGAGTCGTTGGGGTCGGTTCCAGGATCCTGATGTCAGCGCAAGCTATGAAGTTCGATGTCGCCAAGCGGGCGTTTCCGTCCAATATTGCGCAGAACAATTCACCAACGATGGCTCCCCCGTCTCGAATATCGTCAAAAGCGTTAAGCGCATGATGGCTGGTGAATACAGTCGAGAGTTGTCGGTGAAGGTCTTTGCTGGGCAATCGCGATTGATCGAGATGGGCTATCGCCAGGGAGGGCCGGCGGGTTTTGGGCTTAGACGTCAATTGGTGGATGCAACCGGACAACCCAAAAATGAATTGGGTCTGGGCGAGCATAAAAGTATTCAGACAGACAGAGTCATCCTGATACCTGGCCCTGCAAGTGAAATCGCGACGGTGCAGCACATTTACCAGCTGTTCGTGGAAGAGGGCAGGAGCGAACGCGAAATAGCTGATTGGCTCAATACTCAGGGCGTACTTAATGACCGATCCGCATTGTGGTCGCGAGGTGCGGTTCACCAAGTATTGATCAATGAAAAATACATTGGCAACAACGTCTGGAACCACAGTTCCTTTAAGTTGAAGCTGACGCGCAAGCGCAACCGTCCAGAGGAGTGGGTGAGGGCCGACGGAGTCTTCCAGCCAATAGTCAGCGTGATCTCACGCTTCCAAACATTCCTGTCTATGGCGTCGCTGGACTTCGAGGCACGGGTGGAATGGAATAGTTTCCATTCAGGATTTATAGGGTAATCGTGGTAATCCTTGCCGGGGCTGACCAGGAACCGCGGCTGAATGCTAGGACTGGCCCAGTCACTGCCAGGGCTTTGGATAAAGCCCACATAGTCTCTGAAGTCGGCGTCTGTCCAGTCCAGCAACGAGAGGTTGTTCGCGAAACTCCAGTTGAGCATCTTTTCCAGACCGTTGATGGTCTTGTAATACTGAAGGTGTGGCGTCTGTGGACTCCAACTATGAGCAATCCAGTTCAAGTACCTATCGGCGTACCAAGCATTGATGAATGGATGGCACGACTCGTCAACTTCGTTCAGGCGGGCTGAGACGTAAGCATTGACCGGGAACCGTTTTACTTGGTTGGGCTGCCAATGGTCGTACGATGGAAAGATTGGAAAGGGGATGAGGATAAGCCTTCAAATTGCTGATTTTTTGAGAAACGGGGTTTTGTGCAAACGTGACCGGAGGTTAGTTGTGAGCGTCGCGAATTACGGACACTTCCCGCAACCCCCGAAACCCGTGGTCTCTAGCGCCTCCATTTGCGCTCAGGACACTTTTTCTCGGAAGGTGTCCTGAATATTTGAAACTTTCTCTCGGAAAGTGTCCAGATATTCTGCAAATTTTCAGGAAGTGTCCAAAATAAGTGCAAAACATCAATGTTTTAGGAAAGGCGTCCAAAATAAGTGTAAGTTTCTGGCACTGAAAAACCCCGAATCCCAAAAAATACGGAAACTTTTTAGAACGATTAGGAATAAAGATCGCGCGACTTATTGGTTGGTGAGCATAAAAAACGTGTCAATATATAGTTTATTATTGCATGTTTAATGTCGCTGCACTTTTGTGTGTTGTTATTTTTATACCCGCAAAACTCCCATCATGTAAGGCTCCACCTCTTCGTGGGCGGTTTATTTTTACGAAATTAATTTAAACAAATTGTCTGTCAATATATGTATAAATAACACTTTTTCACCTGGATCGAGACTCTTGACCCAACCCGTCTTGGAAGTAAAACTAGCTCGACTTTCGCAACGCCGCTCTTTAAAAGCCAGTCAGTGATAACCACCACCTACAACTAACGGAAAGGGTGCGAATAGATTGAGGGTAACCTCGGCTATTGGCTGTCCGATGAAAAAGGTAGGCGGAATGAGTAACAAGAACAAACCTTCAAGAGACAAGAGTAAACCATCGTCGTCGCTTGGTAGCGCACCGTTGAGCCCAACTACCATGACGGCGACAAAACTGAACGTGAAGAGCTCGCAGAGCAGTGTGGCTCGATACGAACTTGCAAGTGAGCGGATGCCGACTATCAAGCAGTATCTCAAGGGTGATCTCACCGCCGTAGAAGCGGCTCAGGTTATTGGTATTAAACCTTCCGGGTTTCACAAAATCATCCGGAGGGTACGCGCACATGGCGGTGATCTAAGCGCGGTGACGGCAGCCGCCCCCGGGCGACGAAATACGCCGTTGGAGTTCCACGCCGAGATGGAGCAGCTGATCGTGGACGCGCTAGTGGCCTACCAAGGAAAAGCCGCAACGATCGAAAAGGTTTGGGTGACAGCGCAAATTCTTGCCGATGAAAGAGGGCTCAAACGGCCCAGCTACCATGCTGTACGGCGAAGACTGCTGCTAAAGGGTAAGCGATTCTTGACCAAGTTGCGTATTGGTAACGTCGATGCAGCTGATATCTTCGAAGCGCGGCCAGGCTACAAACTTACAACGCGCCCGCTTGAGTGGGTACAGATCGACCACACGCGTGTTGATCTGATCGTCGTTGACGAGACAGACCGTAAGGTGATCGACCGTCCCTGGGTGAGTTTCGCGATTTGCATCCATACGCGGGCGATCGTGGGTTTCTACCTCTCCTTGCTTCCACCCAACGGGGTCACGGTAGCGATGCTGATCGAGAACATCGTTCTCCCGAAAACCAGCATGCTGGCAAGCCTTGGGCTGGATGAAAGCACGTGGCCGATGTATGGCGTACCCGAGGTCATCCATGCAGACAACGCGGCGGAGTTTCGCTCTGAGGCGTTAAAGGCGAACCTCAAGCGATTTGGCGTCAAGGTCGAACACCGAGACGTTGGCAAGAAGCATCAGGGGGGACACATCGAGCGCCTTATTGGCACGATGATGAGTTCACATATTCATTTTCTGAGGGGGACGACCTATTCGAACACACAGCAACGCGGTGATGAGGATAGTGAAGGTAGAGCATCTTTTACTGTTTCAGCGCTGAGGAAGTTTTTCGTATGCGCTATACATGCGTATAACGACCGTCAGCATAGTGCTATCAAAATGTTTCCTAGCACGAAGTGGAAGGAGCATTTTGCGCATCACGCCCCACCATCGCAGATCGACGAGTCTCTTCATCAACACTTCAGGTATGTGCTCTATCCCGAAAAGCCGAAGCTGATTCGCGCCGGCGGGATCGAAATGCATGGTAGGTTTTATTATGCCCCATGCCTGCAGCATAAAATTCGTGATGAGCTGATTGTAAAGTTTGACCCCAACGATCTCTCATATGTTTTGGTAGACCTTGAGAAGGATGGGAAATATGTAAGGATACCGGAGCATCGGAACGAGGCGAATCGAAGCCGAGACTATGCCTATTACAGGGTAGAGAGGCAACAAAAAGGTGAGCGGGATGGAACCTATTCTTCTGAAGCAACTGCATCATTAGCGCTTGGTGAGGCAATCGCAGAGGAAGAATACCGCAAGACAGCAAAAAGTAAGCGGCAAGCGGCTAAAGAGGCTGGTAAGCGTGATCAAAAGCAATATACCGAATCTTTGGCTGCGCAGTCTCAGTATGCGAACCAGAACGAAGTGGTTCTGGTCGATCAAATGGAACATCTCGGCTCAGAGGCGAAACAAGCGACTGATAAAAAGCCAGCTAAACCAAGAAAAGCTCAGGGAAATTCGAGCCGACAGGGGCGCGCTCGCTTGAAAAGCATTGACGGAGCGCGAGCGGTGACCGAGCAGGGCTGGCGGGGGTTTTCGAAGAGCAATACGGCTGAGCAAATCGATTTCGATGCGCCGCCAACAATTTACTGAATGCTATTTTGGCGCCAGTTGAATAACTGACGCTGGCATTTTGAAAGTCAGCAACGGTGGTTATCACGTGAAAGGTATTTGTTTCGGCATTCGCTGAAAGTAAAACTGCGCACATAGAACTTAATAACTCGGCTCGAGAGTTTATGAGCTGAGGCCTTTGTGCGCCTATAGAAAGACAAAATGAGAATTTCGTAAACTAATTTTGGAGACAATGATGGATCTTTCTCATGCACACAGCAGTTGCCACCATCTATTTCAATTGAGTGATCAGGAGCGAGCACGAGCTTGCCTGAAAGACTTTTTCATTCACCATCCTTCTGCGGAGCGCCTGTTCAAGAAGATGGACATGATCATGTCCATGCCGCGAAAAGTGGTTGCGCCCTGTTTGTTGTGTTTGGGGCAAGGAGGGGCAGGAAAAACGACTACGGTTGAGGAGCTTCAGCATAGGAACGCGACGTCCTCGAACCGAATCGTATTCGTCACGATGCACCAGAACGCAGACAACTTGGGGCTGAAGGAGCTGATCCTTGCGGAGATGGGGTTGGATACGAGTCGTAGGGCTCGACAGAGCAGGCGGATCACCCCGGAGCTCCAACACATCATCAAGTCCGAGAACATCAAAGCTATTGTGATCGACGAAGTACATGATGCTCTCACGCTTTCTCCGTTCCAACGTAAGATCAATCTTTCTCTTCTGAAGAACCTTTCTGGCGCGACCTATGGCCTATCAGTGTTTGCCTTTGGTGTTCCAGATGCGGCCCGTTTCTTGAGGGAAGATCCGCAACTTGCAAGGCGCTATGCGGTACATAACTTGGAGTCTTGGGAGAATGGTGAAGATTTTCGGAACTTCGTTTTCAGTTACATCCATCGGCTGCCGCTGAAAAAGCCTACGGATTTTCGTGATCAAAATCTGTGCTTGGCGATCATGAAAAAGTCTTTGGGTATCACCGATAACATCGTGAAGATTCTTCAAGCTTCTGCTTGGGCTGCTATTGCGGACGGCACGGAATGTATCACGCTGAACCATATCCTTGACGTGGAAGACATTATGGCTCAGGAGCTGGGCACTAGCCTTCAAGGTTTGGAGCAAGTGGGGTTGGACAGGGAACGCAATTAATGAACCCATCTCAAGCCATAAAAGTGGCTCGAGAAATATTGGAGGGCGATTTTGCCCTTCATTATTTTACCAGTGAACATTTGAACCTCATGCAGCGCCTAGAGGAATCCATTCTTTCACCTAAAAGTGAAGTGGTACTACTGCAAGGAAGCCCAGGTTGCGGCATTACCACTTTGCTCAGTAGGCTCGAGGCGCTGCACCCTACAGTTACAGAGCTATTAAAAGGAGATGTTTATATCGGCAATTGGGATTTTGTTGATCATCTATGTGATGCGTTAAATGTACGCCGCGGAAACTACAGTAGAAAAAATCTTCCACCGTACTTGTTCAGGGTGCTTTCGATTATTAAGTGCAAGGCGATACTGATCGACGACCTGGATATTTATATCGCTAATGAGGGCGAAGTAGATCAGGTGTTTAGAACAATCAGAACGCTGTCATCTGGAGTGCCTGGTTTGACGTTTGTGCTCTCAACGCGGAACGAACGACTTGCAAATCTATACTTCAAGTATGCACAACCGAACTGGTGGAGCCATGGCATACGACAAAGGATCTCGGTTGAAGAGTATCGAGATATCGAAAACCGTTTGTGGGACGGCCTGAATGAAAACCACTCACTCGATGTGGTGAAAATAAGCCTGGAATCCTTCAAGCCTAGCTATGGGTTGGATATCCAAAGCGTAAACAGAACACTTCGATTGCATTTTGTAGAGTGTTTCCTGCTGCAGCAAGGAGTTCTGGAGATTTTGAATGATTTCAACGACCTTGAAGAGTATGAGTCCTATGTTCAATCAATCTTCTCTTCCTGAGCCCTATCCTGATGAAGCTTTGTCGTCATGGATGTATCGAGTCCGGGAAATGATCCCAGAGCCGGCAATCCGGGCGCTGAGCGGTATCAGTGATCATGACCGCGAGAGCTCTCCTTTGGTGACGCCTTACCTGAAAGTGCAAGGAAGTCTGGGCGCAGACTTGGACTTCAGATTTGAGCGTCCAGAGATTCTTGCGTTTACACAAGCCTATGATATATCTCTGGATTGGATCAAGAGTGTCTTCTCACCGGCTAGTGCTAAAACCATTCCAATATCGTTTCGCTCAGATTATTGCTTGCAATGTATGGAAGAGTCGATCGCTGAAGTCGGTTTTCCAGTCTATTTGAAAAGTTGGCGTTTGTTGCTTAATCCTTTTTGCCAGAAGCATGAGTGTGTACTTCAAAGTACCAATGCATATTTATATGGTTCGATCGATTTTGGCATGGGTGTTTTTGAGCATGGCTGTTCTAACCCACACCAGTTAGAGCGGGAAAGAAAGTGGCTAGCGAAAGATCCTGAAGTTCAAAAATTGAGCAGGGCGGTCGTCAGTCGTATTGATTTTCTACTGAGCCAAGCTGAAGACGTTGTAATACACGACAAAGTACAGAATTTTATAATGACGCTTTTGCGCATAACTCTCATGCCGAAACTCTGGGGTAACTATTCGTCGATCATAAAGTTTACAGTCCAGGCCGGAGAAAATTTTGAGAGCATGGAAGAGATACCGATGTTCTATCAGCTACCGCTGCGTGTAACTGGCATGGTGCGTGCTCGGTCATTCTATCTGATAGGGCTGCTGTTAGGTTGGATTGATGAGGAGCAAGCTGGAAATGCCAGGCCAAGCGATGACATCTATCTGGCAACCTCAGCCACTACCCTCTGGCGTCCTGTTAAAAATTCGACTCGAATTAAAACTATACTGCAGCTGTACAGTACGGAACTACTAGGGGTGTCAATGATAGCTGGTTGGGAGTATTTTGATGTTTAAATATATTTTCCCTCTTTACTGGGTTCCCAGTCTGCGCGTGCGAACTTCCTCTTCAAATTTTTATGCGATCACGCCTATTTGCTTTGCGATAGATTGGGAGTCCGGACGTATTGTATCGCATGCATTCAGCTATGGATTAGCTCGTACAGACTTACTCGGCCTTGGAATGCTTGCGCTTCGTGAGAAGCGTGCACGCTCAGGAGGCTCAAATTACATGTTTCGCAGTGCTGCGGGTGATCTGAGCTTGGCTAAGCGTAAGTTGGATACTGATTACGCTACGCTGTCGTTGACTGATCAAAGACACTGTGCAAAACCCACGACATATGACTGGCATAGGGTTGACGTGTTGTTGGGGCACTTTTTTTACGATTGGTCTAATGATTTTTTAAGTCAGCTTGATAATTTCAGGGTTGTCAGTCCTGAACTGCTTATCAGGCTTATAGAGCATATGGTTTCTCGGTTTAACCGTTTGATTGAGTCGGGCGATATGACGTTTAAGGTGCTGGATGCGAAGCGAACTCCTTGAGAAGATTACTGTTGGCGCTAACTATCCAGGCTTAAGCGGGATTCAACGTGCGGAACTCTATGCCTCGTTGGGCCATTATCGCTTCTGCGAAAACCGTAACGATCTTACTGATCACAGGTGCGGGCAAGACCCAGTTGGTGGAGTTCCCCAAGGTTCGAAAGCGCGGAAGAGGACGTCCCTTCTAATATCAATCAGCTTTTGGAAAAGCAAAGATCAAGCAGATCGGGGATAGAAAAGCACTGAGTCTAGCAACAAGTGGCCCAGCTGACTCAGGTAGTCAAAAGGAGAGAGGTTCTCGATCAGCTTCTTTGACCCGAAGCATTTCTCCAAGAGCGTGAGGCGTGAATTCCTTCGATATACTCACAACATCATCACTGCCCCGATGCTCCCGGGTTCTGAGCGGGAGTACCTGACAATACATATCACCGGCTTCCTGGCTAGCCACTGCAAGCCACGTATTGATGGCGTGGTCATCAAGTCGGTGCATAACAAATCTGGAAGCAACATCGTATTGTTCTCGCACGTGGTGTGTCCTGCCAAGTCGGTCATCTGGGAGCTGAATGGAGTCCACGGTATCAACGACCCCAAGTCCTCCGGCAAGCCGTACATTGAGTATGTGAATGACAACCTGGTACATCACGCGATTTAGCGTGTGGCTTACAGTCATGTCGGTAAATCTTTCCCGGATGGTCAGTTTGAAGCCGCTGTCGACTACGAACGGTGACTGTGTATCGCTGATTCATCGATTGGCATCGTGCTTAATTGTGAACTGCTGGTTTCACCCCTTGAGGCTCTTGAGGGCTTGACTGATTTAATGTTCCGATTACGGACAAGGGTGCTCGTAGTGAAAGCGCCGATTTGTCACTGAAGGAGTTCTAAGCATGGGGTTAACGAATCGTAACGAGTCTGAGGTTTTTGCTGATCTTGTCACGCTCACGGCGCAACCTGGATACGTTTACGCGATTGCGCAGATCTGCCATCGAGACACCCTAGTCACCTACCGGAATGAGTACACAGCCGATGACCTGAGCGACCTGTACGACCCCGAGCGCCTGATCCGGACGGAGATCAATACGTTGCTGGGACTGATGATGCGTCAGCCGCTCGACCTCACTCTGCCTGAGCCAAGCCAAATCAAAGCGTATGTCGCGCGCAGCGATGAGTTGATGGCCGAGTTGCACGATGCCATGAGCGGCTCAATGTTCGATACGCTGATAGGCAATGCAGCAAGCGGCGCAGATCACGAAAACGTTTGGAAGGGCGCCATGATGCGGGAGCCCATCTTCTACGGCTCTGAGTCCGCCTACAGTTTTCAATACCGCGACTTCTTCTTGGAAAAACACAGCTGCGATGATGACTGGCTTCGACAGAACAAGGGTTTCACGAGCCGTCAGGCACAGCAGGTTGCCCAGGCGATGTGTTCGAGCATGGACTCGCGTGCTTCCAAGCTGTACCTGGGTGACAAGGTCGCTAAGCAAGCTGCCGATGGCCTTCTGGCTCATTTCGAGTTCACGGCAGAGCAAGTCAGTCAGAAAACCGGATTGGACATTGGCATCGTCCAGGCCGTGTTTGATGCCCTGACATTCAATGGTGACAACGCTGCGTTCCAGGAACTTGGTGATTTCAACAGCGTGGCCGCTACACCGTTGCTTCCTACTGGTCGCGGGTCAGTGCTGCTCTTCATGCATTACGCAATCTACGAAGCGCTCTACGAGTCTCCTTTCTTCTGGATGAACGTTGACCCCCTTTACCGGCAACAGGCGTCCGACAATAGGGGGGGATTTGTCGAACAGTTTGCTTACAGACGATTGGCGGCAGTCTTCGGCGCCGACAACGTTTTCACAAACGTCAATCTCATAAAAAAAGATGTCGTCGCAGAGGCAGACGTTTTGGTCATCTTCGGCGATCGAATGATCATCGTTCAGGCCAAGGCGAAAAAACTCACTCTGGCCGCTCGTAAGGGCCACGACGGCCAACTCAAGATCGATTTCGCAGCTGCAATCCAAAAGGCGTCTGATCAAGCTTGGGAGTGCGCCACCGCCATCCTCTCCGGCACATGCCGCCTGGTCGATGACAAGGGGAGGGAGATAACTCCACCCCAGTCGATTAAGGAGATCTACCCGTTCTGTGTCGTCTCTGATCACTACCCCGCGCTGGCGTTCCAAGTCAGCCAGTACCTCAAGTACCAGACAACCGAGATCGTTCAACCTCCCTTGGTTATGGACGTCTTCCTGCTGGACGTTCTGACGGAAATGCTTGATACACAGCTGCGTTTGCTCAGTTATGTGCGGCTTCGGGCGAAGGCGGTCAAATCGGTGATGACGAGTCACGAGTTGACGGCGCTGGCTTACCACCTGCATCAAAACCTCTGGCTAGACCCAGACCTCAGCATGATCTCGCTGCATGACTCCATCGCGGGTGACTTGGATGTCGCCATGACGGTCAGGCGAGAAGGGGTGCCTGGCAAGCGGATACCGCCCGGCATCCTGACGCACATGCAGGGAACGCTCTACGAGCGGTTGATCATGCAGATCGAGCGCCGTGCTGATGTCGGTGTGCTGGAGCTTGGCTTTGAGCTGTTGTCTATGAACGATCGGTCGTGCCGGAACATTCACGAAGGCCTGGCCGGCATCACGGCCCTGGCAGCGAAGGACGGCAAACGTCATGATTTCACGCTGGTCGTTGATGAGGGCAAGACCGGCATCACGTTTCACTGCAATCCAAATCCCGATTCGTCAGCGATCAACGACCTGCAGTTGCACTGTGAGAAGCGTAAGTACGTTCAGAGGGCGAACGTGTGGTTTGGAGTCTCGCTAAGCCCGGCGGGTGATATTCAGTTCGGCATGACCTACGATGCACCTTGGGTTCGCTCCGCCGCGCTGGATGAGCTGACCAAAGGCATGAAAAGTCCCATGCGGATGGAGTCTGTGATCAAAACCCTAGAGAGGAGCTTGCGAGTCGAAAAGCCAGGTCGCAACGATCCGTGCCTCTGCGGGAGCGGGAAGAAGTACAAGAAATGTTGCTTATCCTGATTCCAACGCCCTGGGGCACTTTGTGCCCCTTATGGGAGATTTCACTTGAGACGTGTCTTTCTCGACTCCCGAGCTCTGTCATTCCTACTAAATTGCCCTCCCACGAAGGCTGTTTCTCAATATCACGTCAGATTGACCGCGTGGGAGGACAGTTAAGACTGGACTTCAATCAGTCGCTCGATATCATTGCGCCACTAGGCAGGAAGTGGCTATATGACATCGCTCGCAGTATCTACTCACGGGACTGAGATTCGCAAAAAGGCGCAGAAGGGCCTGAGCGCCAATTTGCTTCGAGCGATGCAGGTCGCCGGCAGCCGAGATGACGGCAAGCCTAAGAAGCTCAGTCAACAACTACTATCCGATACGTCCGGAGTAGCTCGCTCCACGATCAGCAAATACCTGACACAAGAGTCCGAAGCGAATCCAGACTTGGAGACTCTTTGCCGACTCGCGGCCACGCTGAACATCTCACCAGCGCTTTTGCTGATGACTGAGGACGACTGGCTACACCTGGCACATGGGTTGGTGACGGTAGCTCAGACACTCAATAACGAGCAGTTTGACTCGATTGCCCGTGAACTTGGGCAGGCTTCCCAGAGAAATCCTCTTAATCGAGCCGATGCTGTCCTGAAGATGGCGGAGCACATCGGCGTCAAACAGCGTCATGAGTTCGAGGTGGAAACACCAACCCAACGCAAGGTGAAGCAAGGCATTTTGACCACCGCTGCGTTACCCATGCATCCCAAATTCCAAGACGGAATCTATGCCCAGTTACTGCCGCTCTGCATCGTCATGGGCGCTCGTATTATCGACCAAGGAGATCAAGCATGAACCTGCAAGACGTTATCTCGACCACCGATATTGAAAAGCTTCTAGCTGTTTCCGATGTAGACGACATCAGCGCATTGGTGAACTACCTGACCGACAACGGCGCCGGTCGCCTGGCACTTGATGGTGATGTCTGTAAGCGCCTGGTTGCTGCGCGTGATACCGGTCGGTACTCGGCGGGGGATCGTGAATTGATCGCCAAAGAAGTCCGGCTCTTTGGTGGCAATTCCATTCTCAACCTGTTCCGCAAGGACGGCGTTCCATATCAGGAAATCGTCGAAGACGTTGCCAAGCATCTGAAAGTCAATTTTGGCAAAGACCCTATCAACGTCATTGAGCAGGAAATCCTCGGAAAGATTCTGTCCCGCGCGTTTGAGCAGATGTCTGAAGAAGAGCGCAAGATCATCCTGGATGAGTTGGGTGTTACCAGTTTTTCCACCGCAGGGCCCGCTGCCGCTATTGCCACGATCTGCGCTGCGAAAGCGGGTGGATTCGCAACCTACAAGCTCGCCGCCATCGTTGCCAACGCCATTGCAAAAGCCATCTTGGGTAAAGGTCTGTCCTTTGCCGTTACTGGCCAGATGATGCGGACAATCAGTGTCGCGATCGGCCCGATTGGCTGGGCTATCACCGCGCTCTGGACAGCTGCTGATCTGGCGAGCCCTGCCTATCGTGTGACCGTTCCTTGTGTGGTGCAGCTCGCTTACATGCGCCAAAAAGCGATCATGGCTTTGAGTGCAAAAACGTGCGGTAACTGTAATGCCAGCATGGTTCGCACTTCTCGCTTCTGCTCCGAGTGCGGTGCTTCTGCTGCAGCCTGATCAGTGTGTGGGTACTGCACAGATTGCCCTGCGCGTTATCGAAACGGCCTACGGGTCGTTTTTTGAGGTGCGTGTCGGCATTGTTGTTTCTGGCTTCGTCCAATCTGCCCCTGGTTATTGACCCCGCTCGTAACTCTCATGAGCAGCAAACGTCGAAACTTTGGTGCGTTCGGGTAGGGTGATAGCGAATGCTGTCACGTGGGTGCAACTATTTGCCGGGTGCCCGAGTGGCGTAAGTAAGCAGCGCTCTTTCCTGCACGCGGGTCTGCAGGGCGGCAGGGTGTACTCGATAAACGCCTCGCGCCACACGTACCGTGAAGTGCTTGTAGGTTGGGCTATGTTGCCCAGTCCGCATTTCTGAATTTGAAAGGAAGCACCCCGTGTAATTTGGACTCAAATTCGGGAAGGCCGAAATAACCTCTTGGCGCGTGAAGTCGGTTCCATTTCCGATGAGGCCATCAATGAAGGCATCTACCAGGTCTGTGCGAAGACTCATTGTTTTTCTCCAGGGGTAGGTTGATCAGGGGAGCGTTTGTAGATCGCTTTGTTAGCGCTATTACGAGTTTCCCATTCGGCCAGGCCGGCACTTTCTGCTTCCTTGCGGAACCGCTTTCCGAACGATTTTCTGTCGCCGGTAGACATCGAGTCCCACGTCTGCGGTGAAATCACATCGTCGAGAGTAAATATCTCGCCGACCTTAAGCTGCCGGACTTTTTTGAGGCATGCCTCGAGAACGTCTGCTACGACAACCCCCACGAACGACGGCTGCTCAAGTGCTTCGCGCAGCAATTCATCCAGCACGGTTTCCACGGAACTGTTGGTTTCTGCACTCCGTGAAAGGAGAGCAGCGAGGATGTCATTTTTTACTTCAATATTGATGTTCATGGGTAAAAACCTTTCTTCTCATCATGTGATGAGATAATGCGCTGATCAGGCATGGTTTTCAAACCTTTTATGATGAGAGGCACATGATTTTTTCGGGGTTGGAGGCGCTAGGCAGAGAGCGGGCGGGGTTCAGCAGCCCTGCATTAAGCTCTAGGAGCACATGAGTCAGTGGATGGTGGCACCAGTTTTCGGCCATGTATGCAGTGTTGATGGCTTGCGTGTAGCCCAACTGCGCTCTTGCACCTTGTCTTTGCACAGGTTGATTGAGATCATTTGGCCATTATCGATGGTCAAGAATTTTCAAGCCGGCACCATTGGCAGGCTTGCTCAACCTTAGGGAGTTGGTGCAATGACGGAACGACTCAAGGATGAATTTTTGACCTTGGTCAGTGGCCTGGTAACACCGGATATCGTTGTTGCCAGCACATCGGTCGCGGAGTTGTTAGGTGGTGAATCTATCGTTGGGAGCGATGGCGGATCGATAGAAGGGCGGTTAAACATTCCCGAATACCAGCGCCCCTATCGCTGGCAAATAAAGCACCTTCAGCGCTTGCTGAAAGATCTGACTGAATATTTTGCTCCTCCTGCAGGGTCGACTCCGCCTAAGCATGATTTCTACCTGGGCAGCGTTATCGTGCACCAGACCCGCGAACCGGGTAGACGCAAAGATCAGCTCAACATCATTGATGGCCAACAGCGACTGATCAGCCTGGCATTGCTGGCTCACTTGCTAGGGGATCGGGTTCTGGCCAACGGGCTGTTACTGGCTTCGCCGGAATCTCAGATGCGTGCCCAGCAGAATCTTAATTGGCTCAAACAACAGACTCTACCCAAGGTGGATTTTTCCAAGGTGAATGTCACCTTGGTCGTGACCCGTCGTGAGGATGATGCTTACCGTTTCTTTGAGACGCAGAATACAGGTGGCGTTAGGCTCGACGGTGCGGCGATTCTGAAGGCTCACCATTTACGCGTGGTGCCGCAGGCAGATCAGGACGAGCATGCGAGACGATGGGAGGCTTGGGGGGAGCTGAGTGGCACGATGGACGCGGTAATGAAAGCGCGCTATTGGCAGACTCTTAAGTGGCGCAGACTCTCCAGCCATCGCCAACCTATTAAGGCCCGCGAGGAAATCGTCACTGAATTGGCCGAGAGCAC
Organism: Pseudomonas sp. ASL4; assembly: GCF_056680395.1. Classification (NCBI taxonomy): domain Bacteria; kingdom Pseudomonadati; phylum Pseudomonadota; class Gammaproteobacteria; order Pseudomonadales; family Pseudomonadaceae; genus Pseudomonas; species Pseudomonas sp. ASL4. The sequence continues at coordinate 4,338,975 of NZ_CM155280.1, forward strand.
AGGGCGCGGCGCCGATGTGGCCTACCGCATGGCAAAAATCAGCCACCATCTTGAAGATGAGACTCACCAAGCGGTAGGGCGGGGGTATGCGATGCGTCAGCCGCTGAACGCTGGTGCGAACGTCATTCATTATCTCGATTATTTTCAGCAGTTGAGAATAAATGTGTTTGTGAGTCGCAATGACTCCAGCCTTATCTCCTTTCACCAGTTTTACGATGATTTGGTGATTAAGGCGAATGGCAGTGAGTTTTTACGAAAGCTTTTTGATAGTGCTGTGTTGTTGTACATCAGCCAGTTCGGCCGCCAACGGCTGTTGGAAGCTGGGTATTGGCTGTTTCGAGTGGTTTTTGCCGCGAGGCTCATAAACGAAAAAGCAGTGCGTGAAAGCACGGCTCAGAGTTTTGCCGAAAAGTACCCAGTGCTGGACTGGATTGCCGGCAGCTTCACTCACGATGAGTTGATAGAGACGTTGAAGAAATTCGATTACCCGATTGCCAGCCGACTTGATGAAAACAGTGTGAAATTCAGGTTTGTTCGAGCCGTGCAGGGCTATTTTTCTATGCCTTTGATCTCACCCGGTGAGACGCTGAGTGACACATTCGACAACGAACTAAAACAGGCCATCAGTCACATGCTTGAAGTTCCTTCCTTGAATCGAGCAGGTGCGCAATGAACGCGAGTGTACTTTCCTACGTCCAGGCACCTTCACTGCTGTGCGCTGCTGACATTGCTCTGATCATTCCTAGCTACCAACGGCCGTATGTCTGGCCAAGCGAAGATGTGACCGGTCTATTAAATCAGATCATTGCTGCTTGTGATGCCGAAGCTCCTCACTATTACATCGGCACGATATTGACCTCCGCAGTCACTCAACTCTCACCTCGCGGCGCACGTACAACATACGAAGTCATTGATGGGCAGCAGCGCATGACCACGTTGATGCTCCTGGCCCTCGCATTCTCTGCTGTTGCGCCCAGCAATCCTCTCGCACGATTCATCATTCTGGACAATAAGCCCCGGCTCGTTTTTGCCATTCGTGATGAGGTTCAGCGGCTGTTCGGAGACTGGGCCGGGCTCGAGTCCGCAGAGGGCCCTAGGAGGTCATCGCCTGCCGACGAAGCTTATCTCAAGCATTTAGCTGCAGCCCGGAAAGCCCTCGCCGATCATTTGGATACGTTGCTCGACCAGGAAGGTGAAGAGTATGTCATCAAGATCGCTGAGTATATTTTTTCGAAGGTGAGATGGGTCAACAACATCATGCCCTCTGGCATGGATCTGAATCGGCTTTTTTCGACCATGAACAACAGCGGCGTGCAGCTGGAACAAAGCGATATTCTGAAGGCACGGCTGCTGGGAGTCATAGAAAAACACAAGCTTCGCTACGATGCGATTTGGCAAGCCTGTGAGAACATGGAGGACTTCTTCGAGCGCAATCTCCGGCGGGTTTTCCCCTCCGCTGACTGGAAACATCTCAAAAATGATGACCTCACTCGGTATAGCGCCGCGAGTTTCCCTCTCCGGAATACGGCCGCACAGGTGGAGCAGGGGGTAAGCATTGCCCAACTGGCTAAACAGACTGTACCGGAAAATGATGAGACGGGAGAGAAGCCAGAACGCGTCCGATACTGTCGCCCAATCATTAGTTTCAGCTTGCTGTTGATGCACACCTATCGTATCTACCAGCAACAGAATGGTAATGAAGATGTCGAGGTGCGACTGCATGACAGTCGCCTGAACGAGTATTTTGAAGACTTCATAGCTCACGCAGGTGAGAAAGAGGCCAAGGTCTTCATCGAATGCTTATGGCAGGTGCGATATCAGTTTGATCGCTGGGTAGTAAAGTGGCTGCCAGAGCCCGACAGTGAAACCTGGCACCTGCGTCTTACAAACGTTCAATTTAGTAAAACCGAACTAGGATACAGGCTCGCTCGCACCTCTCTAGAGAGCAGCGATCTGAGTCAACTGCAAAGTGTGCGCAACTTCACGGGTGAGCGCAGTGCGCAGTATTGGTTGACACCTTTCCTGGGTGATTTGGTGGCAGGCAAGGCCAAAACGCCTGCGCGCGTGCTAGCGCTCTTGGAGCGTATCGACAACGAACTTTCTCTAGCTGAAGAAAGCCAGAAAGAAGCGAGCTTTGCTTTGCTGTCTGGCAATCGTCCTGCCATGCGTGACATCGGTGGTGTCCTGGAAGACTTGAAGGTGCCTCAGGGAACACGCTTTGAGCACTACTGGTTCCAGAAACTCGAATACATACTCTGGCGTGAACGTGGCCAGTTCAATTTCTACGACTCAAAGAAATTGGGTACCTATCGAGTGACCTCCAAGAATTCCGTAGAGCATGTTCACCCTCGGAAGGAGGAGTTCGGCCGCCTCATGGATCTGAAGCATTTGGACAGTTTCGGTAACCTAGTGCTTTTGAGCCCTGGTGAAAATTCCTCTTATAGCAACCAGAGTGTCGGGAAAAAGCGAGAGGACTTCAAAGGCAAAGGTCGATACGACTCGCTCAAGCTCGCACATATGTTCAATGCCAAGGCTGATCGTGAATGGGATGAGTCAGCGATTGAGCGTCATCAGGAGAAAATGTTGGCCTTGATCTCCCGTCATTATGGTCAGGCGGAAAATTGATAGAAACTGGCTAAACGGTGCGCTTTCGTCTCATGGCCATGCGGCAAAGCTCACTCGCATGCCTACACGTGGAGTAGCCGGGAAGGCATTAGCGGATGAGCGCAAATCCAGGTCGGTTTAACGATGGTCGATGGTTCTAATGTTTAGGATTCTGCACCACCTGCCACTCCCCCAAGCCTTGCTAGCCCCTGCTTGATGTACCCGGCATTTTCACCAATTTTTTGAAGTGCCCCGCGTGCATTTTCGCACGCCTCTAATAACCCGCGTTGCTCTTCCAGCAGGACGAGCTCCATCAGCGCTGCTTCGATGGCAAGTTGATTTTCGTACAGTCTTGCCAGCATGTCGGGAAGTGAATATTGCTCGACCATGTTATCGACTCCATTCGCTTGGAGATCAGAGCATAGCAGTGGTTCACGCACAGCCCACAATGTCGCCCCGGAGGGCGTGCGCCGTCAGCATCGAGTAAGGCTGTATGAGCCAGGCAGCATCAGAAAAGACACGCTATTGAGTTGTGAGCGGATGGGCAAGATTGGATGATCTTCGGATCGCTATCTGACTGAGGATTCTATGACGAACACCCACCAACTCATTAGTTTGATAATCGGATATGTCCGTGGCTGTGCGCTTCATCATTTCGGGTATGCACCTGAAAATATCTTCAGATGGCCATGAGGCTTCCCCTCAGGCAAGCAGATGGCTAGCGCGCCTAAATCGGCTTGGCTGGAGAAGGGAAGGGAGGCCGCGCAGGAGTAACTGTGGGAATGCCAAAGCCAACCTTGCTTTTCCTGGCGGCTGCGGCGTTGAGATCGACAGGATTAAGGCGAGCTAAGCTTATCTGAAGGCCGAACTTCTTGAATACAGCTTCAAGGGTCGCGAGAGTCGGATTGCCGCTATCGACCTCCAGCTGCGACAGAGCCCGCTTTGAAATTTTGCTGGCCAGTGCGAACCGCTCTTGGCTCACGCCCAGAAGATTTTCACGAAGACGCTTAACGGCGCCGCCAAGCGTCAGTTTCCCCTGGGCGACCTCATCGGCCACTGCTTGAATGTAGGCCTTGCGCTCTTCTAGGGTCATCTCTTTCATATCCACCCCCATTCCTTCAGGCGAGTCCCAGATTGTTGATAGAAGTGCTCTTCGCACTGCGAACGCAGGTATCTTGCCAGGCGCCATTTGCGAACACTTGGACGGTGAGTTCTTTGGTCATCACAAACTAGTGATTGGCGCATTATAATGCACTAATACGTGATGAATGAGGGATGACAGCGCATTAAAATGCGCTGATCCAGTGCGCATCATCTTCTCCGTGCTTTTTCAAAATACAACGAAAAATCCCAGCACTGATGGCTTGGACTCTTCGATCTGACGGCTTCTGCTTTCGGAGCGGAGCTGTGTGTGTCAAAAAATATGCAGCAGCGTCTGGATTTGCTAAATGTGTTAGCCCTACTCAGAGCGATGCCAATGACGCTGAACCGTGGTCTTTGCCATTCCCAGCTCCCTCGCGATTTCAGCCTGCGAAAGGCCTTGCTCTTTGAGCGCTTGAACTTCCTCTCGCATTTTTGCCGCAGCGGTAACGCGAGGGTGAGGCGTCTCTTCAATTTCCAGCGGAATCGAAGCCTGCAGTAGCGCCATATCCTGGAGATCCTTTTCAGCGATCTTCAGGACATCGCCGGCGCTCAGTTCGTCTTGTGCACCACACACCAGTGCCATGAGGGCAACAGGGCTGAGCTCCAAAACTCTGGCGAGCTCAATGATGGCTTCGAGGCTGGGGGAGGTCATTTCATTTTCGATGCGGCTTACATGCGACTGAGTGACCTTCTGGCTCAGCTCATGCTGTGTGAGGCCACGCTTTGTTCGCAAAAGCTTCAGTGCTACGGCGAATGCGGTGCGCACAGACATTTTTCCGTTCCGTTAAAACAGATCTGTATGCCGTGATTGCCATGATCCACTCAAATGTATATATTCATACGAGTGGATCGATTCGGCTCGTTTGCGGATTAATAATCTGCGAGAGCTCAGTCCCGCTCCGTTATTCGCTCCATCAATTTAGCTGTAAATCGAGATCATCATACAGATGAAGCTTTATGTGCTTTCAGATCTGCACTACGAATTTTCTCCGTTCGAGCCTGTAGCAGGAGACTTCGACCTGGTCGTGCTGGCTGGCGACATTGATGTCAAAGCGAGAGGGGTGAAGTGGGCAAATGAAGCTTTTGAGTGTCCCGTGATCTATGTCAGCGGCAACCACGAATATTACGGCGGCCACATCGATGACACGCTGCGCAAGATGAAGGAAGCCGCGTTACAGCACGTCCATGTCTTGGAAAACGAGACCTTTATTTGGAATCAAACAAGGTTCCTTTGCGCCAGTGGGTGGACTGATTTTTCGTCGACCGGAAACGTGGTTGCGGCGACCCAAACAGCATGGAGTTGGATGAATGATTTTCGAGTCATTCGGGTTGGAGAAAACTATCGCCGGCTGTGCCCGTCCGACCTCATCAGTCGAAACCACGCGTCGTTCGCTTGGCTCTCCAAGGAGCTTGATGAGCCATTCGATGGCAAAACTGTCGTCGTGACGCATCACGCACCCATCCCTGAAGTAATGGGTGATAAACATGAAGGGCATTTGAGTGCTGCTTACTCAAACCGTTGGCACGAGCTTCTGGATAAAGCGGATCTTTGGATTTTTGGACATACCCACCGCGCGGTTGATATCACGCTGGATGGCTGTCGTGTGGTCTCGAACCCTAGAGGTTACCCAGGTGAGCGGACGGGTTTCGATCACGGCTTTGTGATTGATCTTTCCTGAGTGCGCGCCTACCCATGGGCCGTAAGCGGGCTCGGCTCAGTTCTATGTTGAAAAGATAGGGGGATACGAATGATATGTGTAGTAGACAACGAAATACATACCCCGGCTGACCTTGCAGGCGTGTTGCTTGATGACTGAGCAACAGCATGCACCATCCATTCCGGCAGTGGTCGCCGAGGCAATGGAAAAGGATTTCGGTATGCCCATCACCGCGTTTTTGTTCGCAGCCGTCGACAGTCCACCCGTATTGATGGGAACGATCTATGGCGACAGCACGGGGCGGTTTCGGGAGGGAGCAAGCATGCGGACGTCCACGATAAAGAACGTGCTGTTCATCGACGGTTATTCATTATTTCAAACCGTGGCAGGGAGTCGGTACCTCGTGGTCAGTTGGGCGTTTGGCGGTAACAATATTTACATGAATCGGATTTATCACTGAGCGATCTGCGAATACGGATACGCGGCGCTAAAAAGCTTTCGGGTTATCTAGGTGGTAACGGGGATCGGGAAAATGATTCTTGGCTGGGTTCTCGCGGCAAGAGTAGGTTAAAGCGAGATTATGAATACAAGAGTTACGGATATAGACCTGCTGGGCGATTTACTGTTTGGCTCAGCACGCTCCCTAGGTGGCTCAAAACTTGGTGACGATGAGCTAATCGAACTGGCCGCTGATACCTTCAGAGAAAAGCCTTTTTGCATCGTCCGACGTTGGATGTTGTTGGATGTCATGCTCCCGGAATCTCAAGAGCGTGAAATCAAAACGCAAGGCCTTGAGGCAACTCTCTTGTATGCCCAAGCAGCGGTTTTCGATAGCCAGAGCAAACTCCAGCCTGGCGACAGCATCCTCAGTGATTTTCAACGGGAATTTGATGGCTGCATTTTTGAAAGCAAACATACGATCTTCATCTTGGCCGGCCGAGGCGCGCGCAAGCATGTGAGCTTGCCCGCTGTTGAGGCAATAGCCGCTGACATAAAGCGAGTAGAGAAAACCTATGGTTGAAAATCTGTTGCCGATCTTGCGCGATCGCTATCCGGAGTTTTTCTCCCACGCGCCACTTCGCGAAATCGCCTGTTTGCCGGGCTGGCTGGATTTGATAGATGAGCTATGCCGCACCCTGAAAACTCACATGGATACTCACCCTGAGCTGCCGCCAATCCAAGTCCGTCAGGTCAAGGAAAAATTCGGGGGGTTGCGGTTTTACTATTCTGGTGGTGATACGACGTGCCGAGAGTTGGTCGCTTGCTCAGAAGAGAGATCGATGTCGACCTGCGAGGTTTGCGGGCAAGCTGGTACTTTGGGAGGGGAACGTTGGCTCAGCGTACGATGCCTCGATCACGTCAACTGGTCACCCTCAGGCGACTGCGCATGAGCTCACGGAAAGCACCTTGTTGAATCCATGAAAACAGACATTTGGGTCACTGTGAATTTGCCTTCGCCAAGCATTGAACTTCACGATGTCGTTAGGCGCCGTATGCCTTTTCCCTCATTTCAATCTCTAGCCGAGATGTTGTGTATCGATGAAGAGCTGCTTGGTAAGCACATGGGTATTTCTTCCGAACTCTTGTTGAACGCGACGACTGTAGGTTTTTTTTCTTTGTGCGAGAGCCGACGTCTGTATGGATTGATTGTTGCTCTACAAGCGTCCTGCGAACTGTTCGAAGGCGATGTCCAGGCAGCCAGGGCTTTCTTACTCTCGCCGCTGCGTTGTTTTAACTCAAAGGCACCTTTGGAAATGCTCATTACCGATGAGGGCGCGAGCGCCGTGATCGATCTGATCGGACAGCTCGAACACGGCGTGCTCACCTGAATGGTTTCCTTTTTTTACGCGCTGACAAACACGACGCCGAACGGGGAGCTTCTTGAAAGAGTATTGGGCAGTAGTCCAGATGCTGACTTTTTGTTGAGCGCTGACATTTTTCACCGGCCCGAACGGTTGCAGCCGTTGCACTGAGGGTTGATCGCACGTATCACCTCGCTAGTCGGTGATGTAGACGTTGATCTGAACGTGCCGCTCGTGTTCGATGATGAATGATGCAGGCTAGCTTTCTGATCTTCGTCCAATTCGGGTTTCACCGGCTCATGCCACGCAAAGCCTCGCAATAAAGGAAAGTGATGTATAGGGAACGTGATTTAGCCATTTGGTGTTCAGTGTATGAGACATGTGGTGTCACTGAATTTGTGCGGCTGGTTGAAGAGGCGCTCACCAGCTACAAGCGTGTACCTATATATGATTGGCCGACTCGAGTGCACGTATCCGAACTCGGGTTACCGTGCGTTCAGGTATTGCAAAACGTAGTGAGCAGTCGAGATTTATATGCCAGCGTCTCAGAGAACTACATTGAGATCGGATCGCGTTTAACAAATCATCTGCGTCAGCAGCTGCAATGGCATCTCGTGGTCAATGACTTGGCCTCTGACGAAATGAAGGAGGATCAGTTGGGCATGGATTTAGGTCTGTAACCTGGCCACTTGGTGACGCGGCAATGAATCTGACGATGCGTTGCTAACCCCACATTGGCCAGTGGTGTTGGGCAGTAACCATTTCTACCTGATCGCCATGGGCAATGATGGCCTGATTCAGTGTTTTCCACGAGTTTGCCTGGTATACGAGCGTTGGAGGCATAGTCGGGAGCGGAGCATGACGACAATCAGTTCGATAACCCGTGCCAATCTGCAGCTCATTTAGATTTCTCATTGCACCGAACCTTTGCACGAGCACATTCCGTCAGATCGGCTGACCTGCGTGAATTCTGAGCCATCCATTAGCGGCGTCTAGCGTAGGTTCAACAGGGTTAAGGCCCGCCTGAGGCACCGCAGGGGCAATCCCAAGTCTTTAGTGTTGCGATTCACAGTCCATCGACGAGTGATCCCTGGCCCACCTTGCTGTGGGTTGCGTTTCGTAGCATATGCTCCAGCAAAAAGCGCCGCGCTTGCCGTGACGCCGTGCTAATGCTGCTTGGATGCTGAATGCGATAACACTGAGTCGATTCGTTCAGGCGAAACTCCCACAGCTGGTTGATGGGAATGCCTTGCTCACGGAAGTCAGCGAGTTTGCTGCAGACACTGTGCTCACCTTTGTGAGGGAAGAACCTCTGGCGGAACCTTGCGCTACTGGCACCGCTGGCAAAGATAATTACGTCTGGCTTGAGAGTTTCGATCTGAGCCTTTAATAGCCGTTCGGATAGATCAAGCAGGCGAGGGAAGTGCTTCCAGCGCATCGGCGACTTGCCATTCCAGGCAAAGCTGAACAAATTTGCCCAGGCAATCCCTTCACTACCGTGATTGCCTGCCAGCGCGCGTAGCAGGTTGAAGAAACTGGCCCCTTTGTCAGGTGATGCGTTCAGGTCTCTGCCCAGGTGTATCTGTTGTTTGGCCATAGCCTTCTGTACATAGTCATCCAGATCGAGGAAAGGTGACTTGTCGTTAACCACGTTCCAGCGTCGAGTTTCACGACCGACCACCATGATCCGACACTTGGCCTGCAGAAATGCCTGCGATGTTCCCGGGAGGAACAACCCTGAAAGTTTGGCGAACTCAGGTTCGTGTGCGCGGCTACGGTCGAACCAATGGAGGGGGTGGTCTTCAAGAATGTCGCGGTAGGTGCGGGTCAGTGACTGTTGTGCGTTATCCATTACCTTCATCTCATCGTTAACTTTAATACCTCCGGCATCACCAATCATCGATATCTAGCGGGATTCTCTGACCTCGCTTTGCAACCGTGGCGCAATCACGGGTCGACATGGCGCTTTGGACAGGCGATCTAAAGCGCATCGTGAGCGGTCTGAGGAGCAGAGTCGGTGATGATTTCATTTTAACGCATGATGGCTCATGGCTATATCGCCAGGGCGGGATTTTCGCTACCGTCACTCCGATACGAAGGTGCGCAATATTAGAGGGTACGACCGTGGAGCTGAGCAAGCCGGAACTCAAGCAATTGGTTCACCGGGTAGTCGTCGCCCAAGGAAATTCTTTCATTAAGGAGCTGCTACGGGAGAGCGGCGCGAAGATCGGCGTGACGAAAGAAGATTTCGCGAACAACCTTGATGACGCCATTGATGAAGAAAACATTACTCAAGGCTCGCTGGAAGCCTGGCTTGCGGAAGTAGAAGGCTGGGGCGATCAGCACCTCTACCTATTTCAACCCCCAGAAATCGACGCTGCTCTGCTTGCCAATGGCATCGCCGCCAGTCCGCATGCTGGAATGCTCGGCTCCAGCGCTAGCCTGGATTTCCCGGATGGGCTCGAACTCAAGCATATTGGCCTGGGAGATGTCGGACTATCGATGGAGTGGCATCAAAGCAAAGAAGGGTGGAATCGCTGGAAACCGAAGGATTTTATCAAGGTAGAAGCATTGGAGCGTTATCGTTTTGATGCCTATCGACAACGCTTCGATCGAAGCGTCGTTCGCTACGAATGGCGATACGGTGACGGTTATTGCGCGATCTTGATTCACCGTAATCCAGAGATTGACCATGGCGCTGTCCTGGCAGATATCCATGCGGCATTGGTTGCAATCGGTTGCCCCAATGTTCCCTTCGTTAGGATTCAGCTCAGCCAAGCGGTGAAGGTAGCCGCCAGGGATGATAGGGGCGTGCATTCGACCCGGTTCGAGCTCGACAGCGGCTATGTGGAGATGGCGTCAACTCTGGCTGAAGGAGGCATTGAATCCGTGGAAGCCGTTCGGGGCGTACTCCGTGCAGTGGATGCCAGCCAATTCGATAGGGCACAGGGCATGCTTCATTTTGTGGCTGAGGAACACGGGACGAGTCGTCGCATTGCAGTTCAAGTCTATGGCAGTGAAGGGAGACTCAGGATTTGGGCCCAATGCAAGCGGGAGGATGTATTCAAAATTGTTGAGACCCTGTGGAGGTACAACAACGAAGCATGATCACTTCAGAATCGCAGGAGAGCCGCTGGAAAGCGGAAATCAGTCGGCGTCTAGAATCGGGTGACGGCCTGGAATTCACACTGGCACATTTCGCGCAAGCGGTCGGTGTGCATGAGAACGACCAGGCACTGCACGCCTTTTTCGGAGAACTCGTGGCATCAGCAGTAGTTCGGAGAATCGAGACTTATCGGTGCCCGCTTTGCCCTCATGTGTTTGCGCCCGGCACACCTAAAACGATCACGATGTGCCCGAATTGCCATGCTGATTATCAGCAGGAGGGCGAGACGGTCATCGTTGAGCATTTCTACCATCTCGTGGGTGAAACGAGCCGCGATATAAGGTGGGTCATTGTCATCCATGGCATGAACAGTCGTGCCCCCTGGCAGGAGGAGTTCAGTTGGCAGATCGCCAACCGACTTCGCTACTCAGCTCCAGTGCTCATATATAAATATGGTTGGGCGACAGTAGACGTCCTGATAAAACCGCTCCATCGAAGGCTAGCAAGGCAGCTAGGTGAGCGAATCAGAATTGCGATCAATCAGGCTACGAATAGCCAGCGTCCCTCCAGCCCCGACATCATCGCGCATAGCTTCGGCACCCGTCTTTTCTCGCTCATATTAGAGGATCCTAAATTCGAAGATCTAAAATTCGGGCGCGTCATCACTGCCGGCAGCATCGTACGTCCTGATTTTGATTGGGAGAGCCCTATCGCGGCAGGTCGGGTGGAAGCCGTCTTAAATCACGTCGGAGCGAAGGACACGGCCGTACCGTTTTCGCAATACACCATTCCGGGGGCGGGCCCGGGCGGAACAGTAGGCTATGCCTCAGATAGGGCTCTCAATGTCCGCAACGTTGATTTCGGCCACTCGGATTTCTTTGTGCCTGAAAATTTACGCGCGCTGATATCAGACGATGGTTTGTGGCACAGCTTCCTCACTCATCCACTAACTCATTTCAATCCAAAGGGCACCTTTGAACTCAAGGTTAAATGGACGCCTGCATGGTGGCCGGTGCGAGCTCTTATGCGAACACTTCTCTACATCGTCTTCTGCATTGCGTGGCCATTGTCGTGGCTGCGTCGCAAGATCGACCCATAAATCAAATTTTGTGTCGTAACGCGTTTCAGGCGTTTACCAGGCAAAAATATATTGCCAGGGGAGGGCAGTGATTCGCTGCAATAGCTTTCCTTTTCAACCTCCAAAATGCGTACTGTGACGGAGAAAATCATGACTGACGATGGATTCGCGGAGTTGGCTGCTCAATCTAACAGGGTTCGAACTGAGCACCGTTTACTGCTCGAAGGGCTGAAGTCTTTTGAGCAAAAACTGGTGGAATTGGTTGAGGGCCTGGGCTGTGGTGGGAACAGCAGGACGATAAGGTTTAGTGAATTCACCGACACCGAAGGTGATCCAATTGGGCATACCGAAGGCTATCTCGGATTCAATGGTCAGAAACTGTTTATAGGCGCTAAAGATGAACCTCGTCCGAGTTGGGAGGATCCCTATTGGACGATTTACACGCTGGAGGGTGCTGGTGCCGATTGGCAACGGCGTGTGAGCGATCCTGACGTGCTGAACTCACTCCTGGTTGACCTTGGAAAAAACCTAGAGAAAGAGTTCGAAAAAACATCCTCAGTGGTGAGGTCGCTTGCCCAATTTGTGACTGCGGAAAAGGCGCAGATTGACGCGGATCACGATCAGCTTTTTAGTGGTAGCCCGGTGCTTTTTGAGTCTTGGCTGAAAGCCCGAAAATCGGTTATCACGGATCCCGAGCTTTGCATAACATTGAGCTATTCGCACATCGAAACCGTATTGAAGAAATGCCTGAAAATGCTGGGTGCGGCGGACTACGAAAAAGACTCTATCGAGAAGCTCGTGAAAATGCTGTTGAAGATTTTCCGGGAGACGTCAGTGATAGACGCGGCGACTTCGCAGATGCTCCAGGGTGTTGGCACCATCTGCCAAGGTGTGGGAACAATACGCAACAGTAGAAGCGTCTCCCATGGCAAGTCGGATGAGTACGTTCGGCCCACACCTAATCTTGCACAAACGGTGAATCACCTTGCGGGAGTCGTTTCCGTCTTCGCGATGAAGCACACTGATTCGGTCTTGAAAGGCAGATGAAATGCTGGTCGAACTCTGGCAGTGCTGAGTCCCACAGCGCATGGGCTAGGATGATTCAGTCGAACCCAAACTAATGACCAAAGCGCCTATCCATGGAAAACACACCAGAGGTTCATGCTCCAGTCGACGACTCGTCGGAAGATGTAGTAACTAGAGAGACGCTATACGAACTCGCGTGGTCGATTCCAATGACCAAAATCGGCGAACGCTATGGGGTGTCCTCGAGCTACCTGGCTCGAGTTTTTACCAGCTTGAATATTCCTCGTCCGCCGGTTGGGTATTGGGCTCAAGTCGCAGTGGGAAAGGGAAAAGCTAGTCCAGCTTTGCCTGAGCTTCGGCCTGGTGATCTCACTGCGTGGAGTCGAAATGGAGCGCCTCTTCAAGTTTCCCGACCTTTACCAAGAGAGCCTCACAGCGCGAGACGCACAGTATCTGTAACCGCAGCAACGCTTCCCCGGAGACACCCGCTTCTGGTGGGTATTGAAGAACATTTTAAGAAGGTTCGGGAAAGCGAGAACGGTTATTTACGACCCACGAAGCACTCCATGGCAGATGTAATTGTAAGTCGTACCGGCCTCGCCCACGCGGTCGACTTTGCCAACCAGTTGTATTTGGCGTTAATGAAAGAAGGCTTGGTCGTGGCTTTCAGCGACCCTGCTGCGCACATGAATCGCGAGTCTGTTGATCATCGGGAGACGGCCTCAACTAGGTACATGCATCCTGCGCTGTGGCAACCACAACGTCCTACGGTGGTTTACATCGGAACGATTGTTTTTGGGCTGACCATCTTTGAGATCAGTGAGTACGTACCGGTTAAGCGAGTAGACAAGGAATACGTGCGCCTGAGCTCGCTTCCAGTGAACCAACGTCGCTCTCCCTATCCGGATGGGTGGGTAATGAGCGCCGACATGCCCTGCGGTCGGCTATGCCTGCAAATTTACTCCCCATACTACCGAGCAGAGTGGCTTCGTCGTTGGAGCGAGGAAAAACCCGGCGACTTAGTCAGCAAACTCCCGGGCATTGTGAAACTCTTGATTGCCGAGGCCCCCGTGCTTGCGGATAAAGTCGAAGTCGAACGCAAGAGGAGGGAACTCGAGTGGCAGCAGCACCAATTGGCAATGCAGGAAAGGCAGAGACAGGAAGAGGAAAAACGTCGACTGAAGGTAATCCAGGATAGCCGCGATCGGCTGGAGACTGTGATTCAGACCTGGGCAAAGGTGAACAGCATTCAGGCCTTCTTTGACGACATCGAGCGATCTGCGCAAAAGCTCGGCCCTGAGCAGCGGACAGTCGTCATGGAGCGGCTGGCTAAGGCGAAGGAGTTGATCGGAGATTTGGACGCGTTGAAGCACTTCAATGCCTGGGAGCCGGCTGTTCTTTAAGCCAGCCCGACGGTGTTGCGGATATAGCACAGTCGCCGCACAGGCATTCCGTCAATACACCTGATTGTCTTCAATGATCTGTTTTCAAATGCTTGCGCTGAACTCCTGGCCTTTGTTAGGCTAATTGCGCGCTGGGTAGGCGCACCTCACCCGTCAGTGACAGCTGAAAACGGCACTACCCTTTAAAAAGTAATCTCAAAGGCCATGATTCTTTTCAAGGCCCCATGGTGGCGTAGGCGGGTGGCGTTGCAAAAGGGGTCGGAGAGAAACCATGAGCGTCAATACTCCCGCATTTGAAACGCAACCTAGCACCCTGCGCGGTATCAAGCGAAAAGCCAAGGCAATTGGCAAGTCAGGACATACCCACCTCAAAGCATTGGACATCGCGGCTCAATCATCGGGCTTCGAAAACTTTCATCACGCACGTCACGCGTTGACAACTCCTTCTTCGCAGCGCCCTCAGGGTCATAGGGTGTTCATCTCCGCATACTGGCGAGATACGAATTCCAAACCGAGCACGTCGGGCCTGGAAACGCTTGAAATCTTGCTGCCCCGCAAGCTGCTGGATTTCCTCGCCAAGCATCAGTGCGCTAAGGGACAAAACCTGCAAAGATTTTGGATCGAGTGCTCCGACCACCTGGAAATGCGTTCGAACGCAGATAATCAGCAACGTGCTCGTGAACTTATCGTGCGCGCGGCTCTGGCTCTGCAATTCATCGAAGCTACCTCATTGCGACCTGCCACCAATAACGCGCAATTGAAGGCGATGGAAAAGGTAGAAAGCCTGCCTAGCCGTGATCATCTCTCACACTGGATTGATCCTGATTCAGGTGCCTGGATCGTCCTTGATGAGCCCTATGGCCACGTAAATGAGGAGTCTTCAGTCGTTAAGCGTGCAAATTGGGCTCATGAAAATGGACTGCATCTGGTCAAGCCAACTTGGACTGGACTCTACTATCCGGGCAATGCTACTCCTCATTTTATCGCGCGCGACCCAGGCTTGCTGAGTCGAGTCGCCACCATTGTTGAAGCCCTACCAGCTATTTCGACAGCGACCGATGATGAGTCGTGGACAGGCCCGCGTGATGACTACTACTCGCAGTTTGTCAGCCCTGAGAGAGCGGCGAGCGGTGTTCAGCGAAAACCTCGACCAGGCACCACGTATGGGTACAGTAAAAACGCTGTCGAGTATCTGTTCAGGCCTGGACATCAATCGCTGTGGCGTCCAGCCAAGCCCATGACCATGGTGAACCATGCCAAGGCAGCGGTTGAACTCAAAAAATTGTCTCTTTCGCGCATGCCTCAACGGGCAGCCAGCAAGCTTGGCCAAGTGCGTTCGATCTTGGAAGATTGGATGCATGAGGAGTATCGCGCAGAAGAGCGCGAGGAAGGTTTCTACGACCTCTACTATGGGGGGAGCATTGACGTGACTTATGACCGTGCAACAAGTCAACTTTCCGCTATCGAGAGGGTGCGTAAAGCGCTCACATCAGGCTATGCGGATTGCAAGCCCAAGCGGGATATGCTCCGCGAATTGGATGTAGCGGAGGCTGCGATCTTGGGTACTAAGCGAGACTAAGTACCGTCTCGCTTGGCACCGTTGCCCTTGCACGGGGTGGCGGTGCAGCGTCACATATTCGAACTTGGGTTTTTTTGAAAGGAGTCATACTAAATGTCGGGTGAATATTCTCTTTCAGATGTGCTGGAACGAATTTACGAAAACCATCTAGCGCTGGAGGCGGCCGTGACGGAGCTGACGCTTCAGGCCGAAGCACGCGGAGTTGCTGAGGTAGGGGAAAACGTTCGCGGTGCATTGGAAACGATTGACAGAAACGCCGGTTATATCAAGCAGGGCTTAGCCCGTCTGAAGGGAGCATCGAACGGCCGAATCGATGGCGTAGCCCCAGGCAGTTGATGCTGCTTTACCCGAATGAGGTTTTCAGTCCGGAAGTGAGCAGCAGAAAGACAGAGTAGTTTCAATGTGCCGGAATACCCGCTTGGCAGTTAAGGTCTCAGCCGCACACAAATGTTATCTGCTTAGGGGTAACCGGTCAGAGCGAAGATCGAAGTCGGGTGCTTTATTTGGCTAATCCTGGTCTGCGAGAAGGTGCTCGATCAATTCCTAGTGGAGACTTTCCAAGGCAGCCTCCAAGCGGCGATTTCCCCTCGGCCTTCATCGTCTCACCTCAAATTCGCGCGATTCCGAAGCAGCGACTCGGCGTCGCCAGGCCGTAGCCCCTCCAAACTCCAAAATGATTCCCGCCGTGCGCGCTCCCGCTGCCACAGGATTTTTAAATCAGTCATCGGCGTTTCCTTACCTTGAACTTATGTTCCACAAATCGTTTTTTAGACTAAAGACGTACAGCCTGCTCGAGGTGCTTTTGACAATCAGATTACTCAGAGATGGGCGAGACTGAAAGCTCGTCAAGCTGGAAGCGATTTTCAATCGAGAGTTAAGCGGGAGGTAGCTGTCACCTTTTGCTGAAGGTAACCCGCCTGGTTTTTGCGTTCATACAGCGAATCATGGTTTAAGAAATAGCAGTGTTGATCGACATTGCTTGGGGTATAACGGACGCCAGAAGCAATTCTTAAAACCAAATCACATGTCGTATCGACGCCGCCGTTTAACCCCGTTGTTTCAGAGCCTGCGTTCTGTAGAAAAGGGGCATGGATTCGGCGGTGTACTGTTGCGAGTGGCCGACCACAAGGCCTCATTGCTTGCTCGGAAAGCAAGAAGATTGCAAAGGGAGAGACGCACAATGAAGCTTACCCAATTAAGGCTCTCAAATTTCCAGTCGTTTGGGCCAGCCCCATCGACCATTCCGTTTGATGACTTAACTTATCTGCTTGGGCCTAATGGCTCGGGTAAGACTGCGGTTCTGCAGGCACTGGCCCGGATGTTCGCCACCGATCCACAGTTAAGAAGGGTGGAGCGTTCAGACTTCCATACTCAAGAATCCACCGCCGGAGGGTCTGCTTCTCGTCCTTCTACGCTATGGATCGAGGCTCAATTTGAGTTTCCCGAACTATGTGCGCCGGGGACTGGGCCGCGTCCCACCATCCCTACCAATTACTCTCACCTAATCCTCGCCGCGGTGGATTCTGTGCCCAGAGTTCGGTTTCGCCTGACAGCCAAGCTTGATGAGGATGGCGATATAGAGGAGTTGCTTCAATATGTTATCGCGGTGGATGGAACCGACGAGCCTACGCGAACGATGCCTGTTGGTAAGCACGATCGCAATGAAATCCAAGTCCACTACCTCCCCGCAAGACGAAACCCCGCTGATCATATTTCATACGCTGCAAACTCATTGCTTGGACGGCTGTTACGCTCTGCAAACTGGCAAGCGGAGCAGGGTGGTATAGCTGATCTCACCGCGCAGATCAGCCAGTTGTTAGCCGATAACTCCGCAATAGGTGGTATCGATAAGGCGCTAGCTTCGACGTGGGCCGGCCTGCACAAAGGTACCTTTTACGCAAAGCCCTCCATTTCTTTCGAACGAAATGAGATGGACAGTTTGCTGCGTCATTTGACTGTTGGATTTACGCCTGGACATGACGCAGCGAAGGTCGATTTTTCAAGGCTCAGCGATGGGCAACAATCACTGTTGTACATCACCTTGGTACTGACATCGCAGGCTATCGCAAGTCAAGTAATGAAGGGCAACCTGAAAGCCTTCGACGTTTTGAAGCTACGTCCCGCGCACTTCACGCTGATTGCCATGGAGGAGCCCGAGAACAGCTTGTCGCCCCATTATCTAGGTCGCGTTATCAAATCATTGAAAGAGTTTTCAGCGGGCGATGATGGACAAGCCATTATCGCTACCCACGCTCCGGCACTGCTGCGACGGGTTGATCCCGAGCACATCCGCTACTTGCGATTGACTGCCGGTCGCCACACACAGGTGGCGCAAATTGTCATGCCGGAAAAGGCAGATGTGGCCCACAAATTTGTGCAAGAGGCAGTAAAGGCATTTCCTGAACTCTACTTTTCCCGCTTGGTCGTCCTGGGTGAAGGGGACAGCGAGGAGATTGTGATTCCACGTCTGTTGCAAGCGGCAGGCGTCGCTGAAGACGATTCCTCAGTCGTTGTCGTGCCATTAGGTGGTAGGCATGTGAATCATTTCTGGAGGCTGCTCAACGGCCTGCAAATCCCCTTTGTCACGTTACTCGACTTGGATCTTGGTCGACACCAAGCGGGATGGGGTCGGCTGAAGTATGCCGTCGATCAATTGGGTGCGATCGGGGTTGTAGACGCCAAAGAGAAGCACGGCGAGAAACTCCCGAAATGGGATGGCGTGGATCATGTACTAACGTCGAAGGCTGGTATTTCATGGGGGAACTGGTTAGAGACTAAATGCATTTTCTATTCGGCTCCGCTTGACCTGGATTTTTCACTGATGACCCAGTTTCCTGCGGCTTACGCCATCATGCCGGGAGAGCTGGCTATTCCTACGCCTGCGGTGGCCATGTCCGTACTTGGCAAGGTACCGGTTGCATTGGATCAGTACAGCGACCTGCAGAAGAGCTATTTTGCGGCCTATCATGCTCGCTTCAAATTGGGCAGTAAGCCCGCGGAACATATCGCTGCTCTGGCAACGCTTTCCGATGAGCAGTTACTCCAATGGATGCCTGCGTCTATCGGCCGTCTGATAGACATGGTTAAGAGCAAGCTGGAGAGCTTGCCGGAATGATTTCTCCTGCTGACTGGAAGGCGGAAAATGGAATGGATTTCGAGCGCAACGCCCTCGCCACCATTTTCGAGAACGAGCAATCTGTCGCGCTGACGGCGGGCCCTGGAGCAGGAAAAACAGAAGTGCTGGCACAGCGGGCTCACTTTTTACTGAGCACTGGGCAGTGCTGGTATCCCCAACGCATTCTAGCGATTTCGTTCAAAACAGACGCAGCTCGCAACCTTAAGAAACGGGTCATGGATCGTTGTGGTCAAGTTGATGGCAGGCGGGTGGACAGCCAGACCTTCCATGCTTTCGCCAAGAGCCTTATTGATAAATTCAGGCCTTTGCTTATAGGGCGTGATGCACTCGTCCCCGAGTACAGCGTCGGGACTACTCGAAACCCTGGTAGCCAGATCCATTTTGATGATCTGGTGCCCTTGGCTATCAAGATTTTACGGTCAAGCGAAATGGCCAGAAACGCGGTTCGACTGACCTATACCCACGTGTTTCTAGATGAGTTCCAAGATTGCACCTCTGCGCAATACACACTGATTCAGGAGGCCTTTCTGGGATCGGGCGCACGGTTAACTGCTGTCGGGGACAATAAGCAAAGGATCATGGGGTGGGCCGGGGCGCTTGAGGGCGTGTTCAAACGATTCATGGACGATTTTCAAGCCCGGCCATTGACCTTGTTCTACAACTTTAGGTCGGCGCCTCGGCTGCGAAGAATGCAAAACGCTATGGTGCGAATCATGGAGCCAGCTTCAGCGGTCGATGACCAGGATCTCCTTGGTGATGAAGGGCAGATTTCGATTAATCAATATGCAACGTGCCTGGAGGAGGCTGAAAATGTCGCAGCTTTGGTGCTGCATTGGATTGAAGAGGAGGGGATTGCGCCATCATCGATCGGCATTTTGGTTTCGAAGCAGCTGGAACTCTATGCGCACCCACTGATGGAGCGATTAAGGGGCTTGCAAGTACCATTTCGCAACGAACAGCTACTGCAGGACTTTTCCAGCGAGCCGGTAGTTCGTCTCATACTGGATTTTCTTCTTGTGGTTGTCGGTGAGGGCCAAGCAGAGGCGCAGGCGCGGCTATCGTCCGTACTGAATGTTTCAGGAATGGATGAAGGATCGGCTTATCGGGTGCAACAGCGCATGCGCAACCATGTGGCCAAAGTTCGTGAAGACGCACGCAGAATTGGAGACGCTTGTACCTTTGAGCAAATGCGACAATGGGCCAATGACTTCCTGGCGTTAATCGGTCGCGACACGGTCTGCATGCTTTCTCACGAATACAGGCACGGGGACAGATTGAGAGAACTCGTAAAGCAGGCCTATGAACGATTACAGGTTCTCTTTCTGGAGCTGCGTACTCCTGCAGCGGTGTTGGCTCATTTCGTTGATGACGAATCCGTCAAGCTGATGACCATCCACAAATCAAAGGGCCTGGAGTTTCATTCGGTAGTGGTATTGGGCGTTGAAAGGGAGTCCTTCTTCGGGAACATCACGGATGAGAGATCCGCTTTTTTTGTTGCGATTTCCCGGGCGAAGAAACGACTGGTTCTTACCGTTGCAGACTATCGGTACATCCCTCCAGTGCCGCCCAAGCGATGGGATGCGAACAGGTTTGCACAGCAAGAGTTTTTGAATTACGCCATTCCTTATCTCTGAATGGCTGAACTGGCAGGCAAAACGACAACTGTTTGATCAGGCAAGGTATGTCGGGTCGATGTTTCGAATCTCTTGTTCCAGCCATGTCAACAAAAATATATTTTCAATCAAGCCCTTGAAAAATTTTTTGTGCGACGAATCTCTATATTTGAGGACAACAAAAAAGCAGCGATCTCACCGCCTCCATTTTCGATGGTCTCGGTCGCAGTGACGAGGTGGTTTTTTGCCATGCTGTTGATTCTGCCTTCGGTTTCTACGATTTATGATGCAAAAGAGCGGGCGGTAGCGAATACACGTTAGGGGTCGAGTGATTCGACGAACTCACACCAGAGCTCTATAAAAAATTGTGGGCCCTCGCCACCTACAACGCACAGCGACGACAAATCCTTTCAACCAAGACGTCAGAGACAGCAATATGACCCCCATTCTTCGCCCCCCTTGCCCTGACTTCATGCTGCCCTACTCAGCTAACGTCCCTGAGGAGGCACATCCGGATATCTACGGCTACAGAAAGTTGGTATCGATGAATCGGGGACAGACGAGGATGCCAACGAACACCCTGAAGCTTCTACGCAGCTATCTGGTGGAGATATTTAACGGTAAATGCTGTTACTGCGAATCAAGCCTCGGGGCAGCCACAGAAGGAGATATCGAGCACTTTCGACCTTGGGCTATTCTCGAAAGGAGTGAGGGTCAGCAACACCATGTCTACTGGTATATGGTTCTGGACTGGCGAAACACCTATTTGGCTTGTCCTACCTGCAATCGAAATAAAAGTAACCGCTTTCCCGTATTCGGCCCTCGCGCAAGAGCAGGCCTGCCTTATGACAAGGTCTTGGCCTCTGAAGAACCCGTACTTATCGATCCCTGCAATGATGTTCCGGACGAGCACCTGGTGTTCCTTGACAATGGCGAGGTGGTCGGTCTGTCTAAGCGAGGCGAAGAGACGATCAACTTACTTCGATTGAACAGACCGGGCCTGGTGAGCGCCCGCCTTGACGTTGTAAACCAATTCGAATCCGCAAGTGCAGCTGAGCGACAAGAGCCTTTTTCGGTAACGGCTCCCTATGCTGGTGTCTGGCGTCAGCGCTTGCGCCTATCTCAACATTCCGAGTTCGCAAAACAACAATTGGCGGAGGGGAGGAGGAGGAAGGCGCTTGAGCAAGGCAACCCTCGAATCTCTGCCCCCATCTCGACCGAGGATGAAATTGGACTTGATAGCTATCGCGCCGTCGCGCAGTACGTCGAGCGGATAAGGATCGAAAATTTTGGGCCGATTCGCCACCTTGACTTGGATTTGAGCCAATCCCAATCGCCTAAGGCACCTTGCTTCGCATTGCTGGGCGAGAACGGCGTTGGAAAAAGTACGGTATTGCGCGCACTGGCGATGGCTCTATCGGGTAAAGCCTACACAAAACGCCTGCGCCAAGCGAGCAACGACTTTCTTCCCGATGACGCATTTACCGGCGAAGTTCGGGTGTCGATTGCTGGGCAAGATGAAGATTTGATTATGTCGTTGAAACGGAATCGGCAGATTCAATTCAGTGCTGATAAGTCTAGTTCTCTTGTACTCGCGTACGGTGCCAGTCGATTGCTTCCTCGGGGGAAACACAAATCCAAAGAAGGGGAGAGACATGCAAAGATCGACAACCTCTTTGATCCCTTTTTGCCACTCACTGATCCTGAAACATGGCTTTCCAGTCTCGAACCAGCCCGCATGGCAGATGTAAATGCTGTTCTGGAACACCTTCTCCCGAAAGAGCAACAGCCCCGGGTCGTAAGCGATGGCGACACTGTCCGAGTAGTTTTAGCGGGAGATCCCGGAAGAAAAATCCGCGAACTGAGTGACGGCTACCAGTCCATGCTAGGAATGGCGGTGGATATCATGAAGGTGCTCTACCTTGTTTTTGAGTCGATGGAATCGGCAGAAGGTATTGTGATTATCGACGAGCTTGGAAACCATTTCCACCCAGCTTGGCGTCTGCGTTGTGTCAGTGCGTTACGTGAGGCGTTCCCTCGTACCCAATTTATCTACAGCACTCATGACCCGCTGTGTTTAAGAGGATTACGCGATGGGGAGGTGGCTGTTCTCATGCGTGACAAGGAACGCCGCGTATACGCCATGGATGATTTGCCGTCTGTAGAGAAGCTACGAATCGAACAAATTTTATCTTCCGAACACTTCGGGCTTCGAAGCACCGCGGATCCTATGGTCGATGATCAGATTCGAGAATATGAGCAATTGCTCACTATGGTGAACCGAACCCCGGAAGAAGAAATTTGGTTAGAGCAACTTGTCCAGAACCTCACCGACGTCAGATATTTGGGCACAACCCGGCGAGAACAAATGGCATTGCAGCTTTTGGATTTACAGTGGTTACCAGAGGTGCCGACGCAGTCGAGTGTCAGTGCAAAGAACCTGTCTGACTCCACGGTGACCAAGCTGCAGCGCCTGATGAAAACCATCTCGCCGAGTCGGGAGATTAAACGGTGATCAAAATCGAGCGGCCTGACATTAGCGCACCTCCAGGGCTGAGTGCCGCGGCTGCACGGGAGATCAGACATAATCGAGCCGCATTGAAAAGTAACGAGAAACTGAAATTTGATGCGTACTCGCACAAAGATGTGAAAGGGCGGCTGAACGAGCTCTTTGGTCGTAAATGTGCATTTTGCGAATCGATACTAACGGGCACGCAATCTGGTGACGTCGAACACTACCGACCGAAGGGAAAGGTCATTGTTCAAGCCCTGTTCGGGCCAGTGCCCGCGCCTAAGCCGGGTTATCATTGGCTTGCCGCAAAATGGTCGAATCTTTTGATTTCCTGTGCCGATTGTAATCGACCGAGAACGCAGCCTGATTACGATGAAGTAGACAGAGTTATTGGCAAGGCAAATTTCTTCCCGCTGGTGAGTGAAACGAATCGCGCGAAAGGCCCCGCAAGCTTGGCCCGGGAGGAACCTCTGCTACTCCATCCTTGCCTCGACGATCCGGATAAACACTTGGTCTTTTTAGACGATGGCAGGGTGGAGCCGGCGCAGCATGGAGCTGTTCAGAGTGAAAAGGGACGGGCGACTATTCATTACTGTGGGCTTGCCCGATTGGAACTGCTTCAAATGCGCGCACGGCATCGTCGTGTGGTGTTGGCAGCAATCCGGCATATCGTGGCTGCAATTGAGAGCGGAAATGACCCTGGTGCTGACCTCGATGATCTTGAAGTAATGCTTGATCCGCAGGAGGCCTATGTGGCGTTTACACGAACGCTCGTTCGTACTCACATGGGGCAGTACCTGACATCGCTTGGGCTTGAGTGAACCTGTCTGGCAATGAAAGGAAATAGGTCGACCAGGGTTGAGATCAGGTCATCAGGAAATCGACGCCCTTGCAAAGCAGCCGCCATGGCCCGATGCGGCTTGAAACCATAACAGCCACTGTTCAAAGCGTCTGCAGAACTCATCGCCGAAAAGTGGGCGGGTGGTTCAGGTAAAAAATGCGCCAGACGGACTGGCGCATTTTTATTCACAAATAGAACGAATCAATCGGCGACCTTCACCGCGATTTTACCGAACTGGTCATTGGCTTCCAGGTACTCATGTGCCGCTACGATCTGGTCAAAGCTGAATACTTTTTCATCGACCTTGGGTTTAAATACTCCCCGGGCAAATCCATCACGAACAAACTGCGTCGCGGCCGCAAGACGCGCTGGATCGGCAGTGGTTTCGAAGATTCCGTAGGCGTAAACGATCGGTAGTTTTGTGAGTAATGTCAGGACGGGAAGCTCAGTCTTTTCGGTAATCAGCGCACCGCAAATAACCAGGCGGCCACCTTTGTTCGCCATGGCATCGAGGATGCTTGAGCATAGTCGGCCCGGCGACCGGATCGAAAAGAACATCCGCACCTCTGCCAAGGCTGGCCCGTCGTATTTCACTTACAAGATCTGCTCTTCGGTAGCGATAACAAATGCTGCGCCCGCATCCAACAGCTGTTGGCGCTTGGCACTGGTTCGCGTCAGCGCGATGGGGATTGCACCCAAAGAATTGGCAATCTGAATTGCGGCTAGGCCAACGCCACTGGATGCGCCAGGGATAACGACCGTCTCTCCTTCAGAAAGCTTGGCTTTTTCAACCAGACCGCCGTAGGCGGTGATGAACATCATCCATACCGTGCCCACCGCTACATGGAATCAAACGGTCAGTTTGGAAAAATAGCAGTGAGTGTTCAGTGAGCATTCGCTGTTAAACCGATCACTTTGATCGGAACTCACATTGGTTTAGGAGAGGCGCATACTTTGGTTTCCCTTTCGGCCCGCCCGCATGCGGGCCTTTTTTTCTTCGGCGATTTGTAAGTCAGCTCTTTGTCAGAACCGTCGCAAAGAGATACTTCGCTAAAACCACGACTTGAAAATCGCCCTGAAAAGCTCTTGAAACAAGGCTTTCAGCATCAGTTCGGCCAATACCTGGGCGGCTGATTTGAATCTTCCTTTCTGTTGCATACGTGTTGCCTCTTCTTTGATCTGCAATGTTCCCAACAGCGTTGTGACCCACGCTATGGCTCAAACAACGACTGTCATAACGTGTTTAACAGATGCAATTTTGCGGGCAAAAAAAGGCAGGGTTTGACGTGGGTTTGCATGCTTTTTACGTTACAGATCGCCTCCCTAAATCGATCTGCGCTCTTCAATCAGGAGACGGGCACTTCCCTAATTTCGGGTTTGTAAAAGCACTTCGGGTAGACGTTAGTAAAGGCCGTTCAGGATTGCGCCGCGGCTCAAATTGCGCCTGCTGACACCTACTTCGCTTATGCGGGTCGCAATTCAGTGTGTCTACTTCTGAAGCATGCAGGGACGGGATCAGAGATCCAGGTTTACGTCGTCCTGGAGTACGGTTCATACTCCTCATCGAGTTGCATGCGCCACTCAAGCATCTCTGCCGGCAGTACCTCCAGCGGCAAGGCTTAGACGATGCCGCGCGGCAAATGAGCGCAATGGCAGTCGAGTATGGCGACTTTAGTTGGATCGTCCCCGTAAAAAGCCAATTCAGCACCTGCCAGGCGCTGACCTTTGCGTAACGCCTCCAGGTGCTTCGAGATCTACCCATTCGAGGCGCAGAACCCCGTACATGTTGACCTTGCGAGCTCTCACATGGCCCCTGAGGAGATCAGCGATCGACTGCTCCAAGCGCTCCGCACCCATTGTGGCCACCGCCAGCTTCCATAGTTGTCCCTCCAGAGGCGTGTTGATCTTCATACAAGCGCCCTCCGCATCATCCGCATGGGCGTTACTGAAGCACTGATTGTGATGCCACAAATCCTGGGGCACTGGTGCCTTCGAGGTGTGCCTTCAAGACAGTGCGTAATTCGAGTAGCGCGTCCCGCAAGCGAGCGTCTTCGCGCTTGTCACCTGATCCATGCCTAAAAACATCGATGTGGCGGAGGAGTGCATCGCTGTCGTTTCGATTGAGGTCAATGACGATCATGATTACTCCTCTGCCATTGGAAAGTGAGTGTTCACGATCAGAAGGAGAACCCATGGCGGATTCGCTCAAGCGCATCGTTGACTTCTAAATATCCAGCTTCGTTCTGAGCGTGCTCCAGCGCAGAGAGTCCACCGAATTCTATTTTCTGCTGATTCAGCCAAATATCCGCTTTCGCTTTGTTGCCAAATACCTGCTCGGCCTGGCGCTGAACCAGCTCTACATAATTCATTTTCTGACTCCCTTGAGACCCATTGTTAGTGGCCGGAGGCACTTCTGTTTTAACGCTCTTCTGTGTGACAGCAGGAGTATACCCGCGAGTGATGCATGCATTGGCGGAGCTTTGTGAGCGTCATGAGCAGAGCGATTCGTCGATCTTTAAGAATTGCAGCTTTCGAACGCGGCTGCTGAAGTCATTCCTTGCCGGGGTTATTCTGTAGCTCAGGCGAGCATCGGAACACTTTGTTCTAGGAACCACCAAATGAAAAATTCAGGAAAAACCTTAGCAGAGCGCGAAGGACTGCAATCGGTGATCGAAAGTGCGCGCAAATCAGCCGCGGCAGGCTATCCGGATTTTACAGCGGATGACCCTGCGACCTTCGTTGCGGATTTTCTCATCCAAAAGGAGAAGGAGGGCATGAGCCTTACAGAAGCGCTTGAGGCATTGGTTACATTCAAACGCGGTGAGAGGATATGAGTTACACCCTGGTTTTTATCGCAGGTTTGATGCCGATCCAATTAATCTGGTTCATTCATCCATTCTTCGACCTCGAAACTCCAGTCTTTAGCGCAAAAATCAAGTGTCGGCCAATAATTTTGGAATTTGCTGTAATCAAGTTTTAATGCGTCTGCCCTGGATTTTTTATCGATAACAATCCATGCGTAATACATTCTATCTTTCCAGCTGTCCGCAGAGAGCAATACATCTCCTATGTTAAGTTTGCCTCCTAATCCGTACAGTCGAGAATTGAAAAAATCAATTGCAACGTGAGCATAGTTAGGTTGGCGAAGGGTAACTGCGTCGGCCATGTGATAGAGCAAGCCGATGCCTTGAAAAATCGAACGTGTGATCGATTCTTTTTTTTCTGTGGTGTGCTCTGTTTCTAACACGTGCCCAGCATTAGTTTGTAATAGACGAACATCTATGGAGAAGGTAGACATGATCAGATCCTCAATTTATTAGCAATTCGCTTCGGTGCATGCTTTCCTCCGATTACGGAGTGGAGATTTCCGCATAAAATCGTGAAACATCATGTTGAACGAGTCAAAGCCAGGCCAATAATTTTTATTATCCTCGTCGTCATAGTCATACCCGAGTGCAAGTGCTTGGTCTTGATAGCTCAATAGCGGCCAAATAAGGTTGAAACGCTCCCGCCAAGTTTCAGCTCGCACAAGAGCACAGGCAGTCTCCCAGTCCAACGACGCCAGATTTCCCAACGCATCGGAAACATTGCTTTCACGGACAATTTCGTCCCACTCATCAACGATCGCCCGCATTTTGTCGAACACATATAATATCCAGCCGATAGTTTGGAATCTGCACTCGCGCACTGACTGCGGAACTTCACCTAAGTCATTAAATATCACAAAAGCAGTTTTTGTGTTTTCTGAATGTTCAACGTGGATGGAATAAGACTCCATTGCATAAACCCTTTTTTATTGTTGTATGAACAAGCTAGCATGGTAAGTTTTTATTTTGCAAGAGGTTTTCGCTTGACAAGTATCAAGTTTTATATATAAAAACAGCTACTTAAAGGCTGCGCGTTAACGAGAGGCTGCTTAAATGTGCAGATTGACTTAACCCTGGTAAACCTGATTTTAGATGAGTTATAAGAATGCCCTATGACCTAGAAAATCGTTTGGTAATAGGCGTGGCTTCCAGCGCCGTTTTCGACTTGGTGGCGTCGGATGCCGTGTTTCAGAGCCAGGGAGAGGAGGAGTACCGCAAATTTCAGCAAGAAAACCTCCACGTCCCGCTTCCTAAGGGGATTGCGTTCCCCTTCATCAAGCGTCTGCTGTCGGTGAATGACTTGAGCGTTGATCCTGAGGATCCGCTAGTAGAGGTCATTCTTCTTTCGCGAAATGATCCTGATACCGGGCTGCGCGTACTGAAGACTATCGAGCACTACGGACTCGGAATGACCAGGGCGATTTTCATGCAAGGAAAATCTCCCTACGAGTACATACCGGCACTGAATATCGCTTTGTTTTTGTCTGGTGACAAAAAAGACGTGGAAGCCGCTATTAAAGCCGGGTATCCGGCGGGCCAAGTGCTCGACTCGAAATTCGAAGACGACGAAGCCGACAAAACCCTGCGCATCGCATTCGACTTTGACGGCGTACTCGCCGGCGACGAATCTGAAACGATCATGCAGGCATCTGGCTTGTCAGTGTTTCATGCCCATGAAGTGAAAAACGTCATGGAGCCCCATAACCCTGGGCCGCTGAAAGAATTTATGGTGCGGATTTCCAAGATCCAATCGGTCGAGGAAAAGCACAAAAAACAAAACCCGAATTACGAAAACCGTATTCGCGTTTCGATCGTCACGGCGCGGAATGCTCCGTCTCATGAGCGCGCTATGAATACCCTCAAGAGTTGGGGCGTCATGGCCAACGACGCTTTCTTTCTGGGGGGCATCGAGAAAGGCAAAATTCTTGCCGTATTGAAACCGCACATTTTCTTCGATGACCAGTCCGGACACCTCAAGTCGACCAGTGCGGTTGCTCCGTCTGTGCACATTCCTTTCGGCATTACCAACAATGCTACAACGGAGGATGTGATCGCGACTGAGATAGATCAGGTAGTGGTGTAGGGCGGTGAGTCGCCAGCGTTTGCTGATTATAAGCGGCAGGCCATGTGCACGAGGTTGGTGCTCATTTGTCACCTCTCCAACGTGCGTGGGCTCGCGAAGCGACCGACCCTGCTATCAATGAAGCTCGAACCGGTGTAATCCGGGATTCCAGGTCAGGCCTCTGCGCGACGCGATCGTCAATTAGTCCTCATACAAATCTGTGAAGCTTTGCTCAGTATGACCGTCGCGAATCAACTCCACGGTCATCTTATTGCGGTCGGGCTTGATCTGGAATGGGGAGCTGGTATCCCAAGACTTTACTATCAGGATGACTTGGGCCTGGGCGGAGTCGGTGTACTGGTATTGGTACTCCAATGTTGTGACGTTTTCATTCTTTTCGCCTCCTACCATTCCTCCAGCTTCCGCTGCCGATGTGGCTATTGCGAAAGACTCCTCCGCGACCGAGCGCTCGATCGCTTGCTTCAACTGCTCAAACAACTGTTCTGCTGAAAGGGCCATGATTCATCCATTATCAAAAGAAGAAGGGGGAGTTTGGTTAATCCGACTCCCTTGATTGGCCATGAGAGGCGGGTGGGGCTTAGTGCGCTGCTGGATTCTTCAGTGGCCAATCCTCTGGTACAAGTGCTGGTGGTTTACTCCAGGGTTCCTCAATCAGCGACTGCTGGAACCAATCATCACGTAGGTTCGCGTGTTCAGTCACGATGATCTGGAATCCAGGCACATCCTCGACCGTGAACTTGTAAAGCAGGTTGAATAGCTTGCGTACCGAGTCCATGTCAGCATCGGACTGTTCGGTCGTTTCCACTGACCCGTCCGCGGACTTGTAGACCTCCTCGGATGGGAAGTACACCTGCGTGGGCTGGTCGATCATCAGGAAGCGAGGCATCGGGCTTTTGCTCTCGGCGCAGTACCAGTGAAGCGCCAGCAGCGCAGATAGATGGTAAGCGAGATGGTTTTCAGCACCTCCAGTTTTGGACATCGGCACTTGTCGTTCAGGCCGATCAAACACGACCGTCAGACGCTTCAGGTCGAGCCGTGCCGGAAGATTGCAAAACTCGGATTGAAAGCGTTTATTGTAGACGCCCATCTGGGCTGAAATGCTGTTCAGGATCGAGGCCAAGCGATCATCGACATCGATGTCTGCCAATGCTTTCTCGAGCTCCTCGACCCGAAGCTCTTTGCGCCGATGCTCAGCCTGTTGCTGCTTCAATGAACTGTCCGGCACGTAGCCTTCCAGGAAGAGGCTGACGCGACCTGCCACGTATTTGGCTGCGTCACTTTGCTTCTGTGCTTGAGCAAGCAACGTATTCGCAGCGATCACTGCTGCTAACTCAGCTTCTCGCTCCGTGATGAGCTGATTCGTGTCTCGCAGCCGTTGCGTTTCTTCTGCGAGGTAGTCCTGCAGGTGAGGGCGCTGGCCCATTACAGTCTGCATTTCGACTTCGAGAGACGTCAACTCACTGATCAGTGCGTTGGCAATGGGCGTATCCATACCCAGGTTCTTTTCTGCGAAAGGCCACTGCCATTGACCGGTTGCGCTGTTTTTGGGTAGGGCTTTGATGGACGCCAAGCGGTCGATTTGCTCAGCAGCTTCGCGCTCGAACCCACCAGTTCTGCGTTCAAAGTTTTGGCCTGCTTCGATTTTTGCCTTGATTTCGCGCCGAGCTTTCCGCAGTTTCGCCAACCCCAGCTCCAGCTTCGGAGCTTTATCTTCAGCTTGAGGTTGCATTGCCACAGGCACCCACTGGGCAGCCGTGCGGAGAGCCACAAGGATGTGATCAATCTCATCGGCATGAAGATCGGCTGGCAGAGCGCCGACGGCCTTGGCTTCGGCAATCAACCCAATGGCCATGTTACGGCTGTTCCCGATCACTTGTTTAGATTGATCGACCAGCTTCGCATGAGCCCTAAGATCACGTTGAGCGGTGCGCAGCTTCGTCTGCAACTCATATCGCTCATTCGTAGAGGCTCCCAACAAGATGGGCAGCGTGTCCTTGATTGCCTGGGGTTGGAAGGCCTCACTCTGACGGTAGAAAAGCTGGTCTTTACTGGTGACAAGGCCCTGCTTCTGAAAGAGGTAGTAGTAGGCATGTTTGATCGAAGCTTCGTAGCTGACCCGGGTGTGCTGCTCAGCAACCTCAGTGCGGTTCTCTGGGATGCCAAGATGGCGGGACAGCAGCGACGTGACTGCGATGTCATCTGTATTTGCGATCAATTCAACATAGTCGGGAGGGGAAACAAATTCCCCCGTCCGCGTCATTGCCATCCGGCAGCTGTCGCCTCCCCTAGGGGGCGCAGGTTTGGCCACCAGTACTTGAACATCTTCAAATTGGTAGATGACAGCGAACCAGGACACCTTGTCCCGAATCACACCCTCGGCCACATTAAATTCGGAGCGGCCCATGCAATATTCGATGATGTCAGAAAGCGCCGATTTACCCGTCGAAGAGCGCCCGGTGATCACGTTGAGGCCATCGATCTCAAAGTTAACATCACGACGTTGACCATCATGGCTGTAGATGTGGATGGAGCTAATTTTCATGGTCGGATTCCAAATGCCGTGTAGACCGTTACCCTGTCTGCGATTCGGGCGAACTCTTTGCCCAGCAAAATGGCTGCCTGCTGACATGCCACTGACTCTTCGGTGCCTTCGACTGTCGACTTGAGCCGGCGCGCCTTAGGCAATAGACGACCCTCGGGAGTGACTTCAAAACAGCCCGCCTGATGCGCAATCCCAAAGGCCTCGAATGCATAAGGCATCATCTCTGCTACGCGCTCTGGGAACCCGATCAGCAATTGGGGGTGCACAGAGACTGCCTTGAGCAAGTAACTTCTGACGTATTGAAGGAGCACTGTTCGTGACTCCTCCTGAAGCGCCAGCGGCAGTACCAGAAGTGAAAGTGAAAACGGCATTCCTCGGGAATCCTCCGCGGCGTAGGCCTTGATCGAGCGCATCAGGATTACTGCACAGAAGGCCGGATTGAAGAGGTTTTTGGTCTCAAACGGACGCTGATCCCACCGGTTCATTCCGAATCTCCTGTGCTGTTAGCAAGGTGGTCCAGGAGTCTCGGATGCCAGTAAACGGCCGGTTTCGGTCGTTTATTCGCGAGGATTTGATAGCTGCCGCGCACTACATAAGGAGCTGTAACACGGGCGCGGATCTTAAGATGTTCCAGTTTCTGTGCTTCGATCTCTGCCCAGGTGTAGAGCTTCTTCCCCGCAGCTACGAGGCGAGAGTCAGAGCAATCTTCTTCTGGCATTTCGAATGCCTCGTCGAAGATGATGTCCCGGTGTCTCTTCCATTCATTGGTCAGACGTTGCTCGTACGCCTCGATTTCTTCTGCACCTGTAAGACGCTGTCGCGCCCAAGCCGATCGCTGTTCAAAGGCCTGGTAGTAATCGAGTATTGCGTTTCTGACCCGACTCGGACTGAGGTGCAAATGTCGAAGTTGGAGAACAAACAGCCGGTTGTCGGTGGCTTCTTCAATCGGCTTTTCGGGCTCTGCGTCTTCGAAGGTGATGGGGAGGTTATCGGCTCGATACTCCTCGCTGAATGCATGAAGCTTCTCCGACACATCAGAGCCGGTGATCGGATCAAAGTCAGTATCGCAGAGCATCTGGATGATCATGTCGTTCCACCAGCCTTCCAGACGCTCAAACACCGCTTCCCGATGTTCAGAGCGGATAACGCGCATCTTCTGCCCCTTAATCAGTGCCGGCAGGTCTTGAATCCGCGGAACGTCGTCCACGATGGTAATCCTCGAAACGAAGTCTTCCTTCTCCGGGTCGGACAGGGTTGAGAGGAGCCCTTTCACCTTCAGTAGCGCTTTAGACTCGCTGGAGTGCAGAGTTGCCTGAGTCACCTCCCAAAGACTGGGCAGAGCATCAGTGGTATCGGCGCCGTGAAGGAAAAACTCTAGGAAGGATCCAGGTGCTACCGTCGAAGTCGTGAACAAAAAAAATTGGAAATTTGATTCGATCCTCCCGTTACCGGTATATCGCGTAAGCCATATATTGACGGACTTCCAGAAGTCGACCGATAGGTCATTCAGCCGGTCACCGACCGCTTTGTGCTTCAATGACGCCAGCGTTTTGGTGCCCGAAGCATCCTCAAAATCCAGGTCGTCCTCTTTCTCGATGAGGATTGCAGTGTCTTCTGGGAGATCCAGCGCCTGGAACAACGCAAAGCGGGGCTGAAAAATGTAGCCCAAGCCTTGTTCCCGAGCACTGTATCGATCAGCGGCCGGCTTTTCGTCTCGCTGAGAGTCAGGTATCGCAGAACTCATGATGCGGCCCATGGTTGGTTAGCAGTAAGAAGAGGAACTAGCAGTGTCCATCCCCCAATACCAGGTGTCGTTGACGCCGGTGGTGCAGTTGATAGGGTAGAGAACGTGGCGCTAGCGTAGGGGGATGCTGGCGCAGCATCGATCGCACGCTGCCGCTGGGAGTGAGCTGAGGGATGGAGCAGAGCGGTAGCGGGAGATCGTTGGATTTCACAACCAATGCGGGAACTATGACTGCCGCCACGCGCGCTCGGAGGCAAATAAAATCGTGGGCGCTTCGCTGTAATAAGAAAGAGCTGGGCCGATCCTTGTTCGTTGATGATTCTTCCAGAAACTATCATTCCCATACCCTGATCGTACGTGCCTGAATCCATTCGGAACGGTATTCTGATTCGTATAGTGGCAAATGGCAATTATTAGCTATCCCCCGGAAATTGGTAGCGGCCCAGTTTGCTCCGCGCCTAGGGATAGCTGACTGATCACGTTCGAGCTCGACACCCATTACCAGTCGCCACCCCATGAGGATTCGTTTTGCCACAAGAGTTCTATCGTTACCCAGAAGCCACGCCCCAGACCGTAGAGGCGTTCCAGACCCTTGATCTGTCTACCATGCTCGAGAGTGGCACCGAGCTACGAGGACTTATGGCGCGCTCTGGCTGACGTAGCTAGAGCGAAACTGGACAGAGAGGAGTACGACCAAGCGCGCGTACTTTGGAGGTCGAGGGTGTTGAGGCGGTGTTCGGTGTTGATATCGTTTTCGAGATCAAATCCCTGTTCTGCGGCGCTTTTGGGCCTAATGCTCCGTCCCCTAAGCATGCGATGAATACCCTCAGAGTTGGGGCGTCATGGCCAACGACGCTTTCTTTCTGGGGGGCATCGAGAATGGCAAAATTCTGGCCGTATTGAAACCACACATTTTCTTCGATGACCAATCAGGGCATCTTAAATCGACCAGCGCGGTTGCTCCGTCTGTGCACATTCCTTTCGGCATTACCAACAATGCTACAACGGAGGATGTGATCGCAACTGAGGCTGATCAGACAGTGGTGTAGGACAACGACCTGATGTTTATTTTCGGCACCTACGACAAAACGATAAAGCCGCGGCCGATGCACAGCCGACCACTATAAATTCCCGTGAGGGAGTTGACCAGCCGGAGCGAGACGCCTCCTGACAGGCCTGCATCTGGTCAAGGGATTGCCAGCGATCTGGCCAAACCCTTGACCTATATCGGAGGTTCTCAACGGAGCATGGCTAGACCAAAGTCTTAGCTAATAGCTCTATGTCAGGCCTTGGCGCGCTATACCCAACGCGTTAGTCTCTAGCTTTTGGGTTGAGGCTGGGGATGCGAACGAAGCGAAGGATAACCCGTGCGTATTGTGTGGAACTGGGGGAGGAATTGACCATTGGAGGCGCGCGTCAGGCCTACTTCAATCAAAACCAACCCCGCAGCCGTTTTGTGTTCCAGTGCTCATCACCGGAATGCAGGATGCTCAAGGTGGTGCCTAAGATCACAGCCGTCAATTACGACATCCACCCAACCGACACAGCGCGCGTCAAATCTCCCCACTACAAGGACAACGAGCACTATGCCCATCATGCAGAGTGCGAGTGGGTGCTGCCCGATGAGGATGAGGGTAGCGATGCACCGCTACCAGGAGAAACGGAGTTACAAACACGCACCCGCCTGGCCAAGCGCCAACTCACCTCGATCATCGATATATTTGTTCCCCCGACGCAGCCAGAACAACCGGCAGTACGTCCACCTCGAGTCGTCCTAGGTAACGAAGACGAGGCTGGGCCAAATCGTCGACGTGGCGGCGGTGGCGCAGAAGGTACTCGAACCGACCGGAAGCACCGGAGCGGTGATCTTCGAGAGCTGGTGGACTACTACCACGACACACGCGAAGCCCTCAAAGAACTGTTTACTGAAGTAACCATCAACGTGACAGGGCGAGGCGAGATACCGCTGCGTTCGTACTTCAAGAAGGTGGCTTGGGCCAAACCTGATACCCCAGGATACGTCTACAGCGGTGGCGGAAGGATCGAGCGAAGAGAAGGGGCTGGCTTCGTATTCCGGTTCTTCGACAAGGTCGCGGATAAGGAAGCCTTTCTCCAGGTCTCCAATGAGGTCATGACTCAGCACCGATCGAGGCGCTATGTGAATGAACTTCTCGATCAGGCCCGAGTGGTAAGGTACTTCACGTTTTACTTCCTCGGGACTTTCGCCTATCACGAGGCCGGCAACACCATGATTGCGGAGGTCACCGACCTTCGCTGCCTGGCGATTGACCTTGGGCCTTTGAGAAACTGAAACACCATGGGTTTCAGTAGTGTGCCCACCTATTAACAGCTTGGCGGATGCACATCCGGGTAATGCTCCGCCCCCTGAGCGTGCGATGAAAACGCTTAAGAGCTGGGGCATCATGGCCAACGGCGCTTTGTTTCTGGGTGGCATCGAGAAAGGCAAAGTTCTGGGCGTATTGAAGTCGCACATCTTCTTCGACGACCAATCCGGGTATCTCAAATCGACCAGCGCAGTTGCTCCGTGTCTGTGCACATTCCTTTTGGCATCACCACAATGTGGCAGCGGAGGTTGAAGTTGCGCCTGAGGTTGGACAGGTTGATCGGGTAGTGTGAGACGGTTACTAGAAGTTCACTGGCTTTGATACGACTGTCACCCAGCGCCTTGTAATTTCGACTTTTACCGGTGAGGTAGGGAGACTTCTGAATGTTCTGGTTCGGGCCGTTTGAGTACAAATCCAAAAAGAGCTGCTTGATCGACTCAAAGACTATCTGCTTAACGCACCATTAGGCGTGATCACCAACAAGCTCGCTGTCAAAAAAATGCACCTGCTAATAGCACTGCATCCGGAGGCGAGCAGAAAAATTGGTGTCGGGATCGACCACTTCAAGATCGTGAGAAATGCCTTGGGAGCGGGTAGGGGGATCAAACTCGTTCGCACCGATGGTTGTGAAACGCAGTTGAATAGAATGATCATCCTAGCCGTCGGTTCTCGGCGACCTTCCTCGCTGCGGGCACCGACAGTCCACCGAACGACACGCTGGAATCGACGTAGCGCAACGCGGATTTCATGTCCTTCCAGCCCAGGAACGAGAGCTGGCGCTGGCGCGATGCCAACGCTTCAATAATCTCAACGTCGTATCGCTTGCTACGCAGTTTGGAGTATCCGATTCGGCAATGGCGTTACGACTCAAGGAGCTTGGTTTAGTACGCTGGCCTTAGCTTGGCGCTTGAAACTAGGCGCTAGGTATCGATCGGAGTGTAAAAGAGTGGTGAGGTGATATAGGACTGTACGCTCAAGCACGGCCCGACCATGCGACATAAACTTCCCGTCAGATGCAGATCAATCAATCTTGCCGACCAACCTCGACCAGCAGTTCCAACGCCCTCATGCGCAAACGGATCGCTGTTTTCGAAACGTTAAAATATTCGCTCAGGGAATTGGACACAGCATGAAACTGGATGACGTTGTCCCTCTGACTGTCCAGGTACAGATGGCCGTGACCACGGTTTCGGATGCCTAGATGCTGTAGTAACAACCCAAACGCAGCCTGAAAGTCCTCTTTAGGCATCAAGAGACATGAAGCGAACGTATTTGCTTGCCACTCCAACCGCTCCACTTCCCCTTTGGGGATGGTGATGAGCTGGCTCTGGTCAATGTCCTGTGCGCGGATGGCTTCCCGTGTCATGTAGCGCTTATGGCCTAGAAAGTGATGCCCCAACTCATGGGCGAGTGTGAATCGGGCCAAGTGGGATTGGCTATCTGCCGCGAAGATTTTGATCTCAAGCGGGCTGAACGTGATACTGCCGAGGGCTGAGCCCGAGTCCTCAATGAAGCTCACTGACAGTCCACTGACATCAGCCTCCCTGGACACTAGCTTAGTAAGATCGACCTCTCCCCGGATGTATGAAATGGATTTCAAAGCCTGCTGCGCCAATCGATCTATTCTGTCCCGCGAAATGAACGCGACCCTGGGTGTTGCGATAAGCGTGGGCTGACGAATCAGACTCAGATCGTTCTCTTTAAAAGCACTCTCAAGGTCGAGGCCTTTCCAGATGCCTTCCCAACCATCCGTAAAGCCGGCAGGAGTTACGGCATAGGCGCTATAAACGGTAGGCCGAAAATCCGTCTGGGTTAGGGCGTATTCGATCTCTGCGCGCTTACGGGCTCTAGCGCTACGCGCCCCGGTTAACAGGGCGCGAGGAAGCTCCCATCGAAACTCAGATTGATCGAAGTAACGCAAGACACCGAAGCCTCGGTTCCGAGCAATGTTGAACGTGCCGGACTGAAACGCACTGGCGGACGCAAAAATACCCTTTGCATTGAAGCCTGCCACTTGACGTATCTTTGAACCAAACTCTTCGATGTCCCCCACAGGCACTTTGCCGCTGTAGTTCTTACATTCGATGAGCACAAGCAACGATGGGGTTTCGAAACCAGGAAGGAATACTTCGACAGAAATGTCAAAAATGATGAAGTCTTCTCGGTCACGCGAGTAGTAGCCCTTCTTCCTGAAAATTTTGCAGCACTCAGGTCGGAACGCATAGAAGCGACCTTCATTGATCTCACGAGACAGGAACTCAAAGACCAGCTCCTCGAATCGGTCGCCCTTGGCATAGGTGCTGAGCGCTTCAATTTCCATATGTGGGGCAAGCTCCTGTTACCGGGTCAGAATGTCAGTCGTACGTGAATAGATGGTGCTCGAGAAACGCATTATCACCGGACATGCTGCCTGTCAGGTCGTAAGTATGATGGTCGTTTTTCCTACCTTGATGTCAATGACCATGAGGTAAGCGTGAGACCCTCAACCCGCTGGGGGAAAGAAGCGCTCTCAGACGGCCCGTACTGCAGGTCGGGCCCATTGGCAGACCTCAAGCTAAGCGACGAATCGGGGGCTGTGACAAAGTATCGGTTACATGAACTGCAGCTGTTTGCCCAGTGCTTGGAGTGCTCGTTCGAGTCCGATGTGATGACGATGGCATCCCACTCGTTCCAAGCGCTATACGACGACTTGATGGGTATTCCTGCTCGCCGGCATGGTTATCCTCTATCCACCGGGCCAGACCGGAAAGCTGCGGGCCAGGCGGCGAATCTCCTTTGGGCACTAAGCGACGCAGAGCCCTTGGCACGACTTAGAACCAAAAAAAGCACCAACCCTGTAGCTGATGCACAAGAGTTTCTTGATCGTTCGAGGGCATCAGGCCACAGCGATCGTTTTTGGCGGCTCCTGAAGAGGCTTGCCGAGCGGAGCGGGGGAGACGGCAATGATGCGTATCAGTATTGGGCACGCGAGGTAGTCAGGAAGGATAGCATCGAGTAACTTGCCGCATCGTGGCTCAATCGACAGGCCATTGTGCGCGTACGATAGCTCCTCGATGGATTTACGAGGCCACTCGAATTTCACGTTCGATTCTAAAAGGAATTTATTTATGGTTGTTCCCGCCGAGTTCAACGCCGCACAGTGGTTCTCCGATAACACCGCGGGCGGCTCGCGCCTTACCCCTGAGACTCAGCATTCCATCGCTGACTTCACCACCATGTGGAATTTCTTCGAGGGTAATCTGTGCCGCAATGAGGGGAATATCGCTGCCTTCGATCGCGTTGCGGATCTGTATCGACCGAGCGCTGAGCAGCATCAGGGGGTTTGCGGTTGCCTGGCCTTCTGGCGGTCTCGCTATACGGATGAAGAGGGCATACTACCCAGATTCGACAGATTGGAGTTTCGCGCCAGAGATCGCAGGGTGCTGGTAGAAAGTGTTCTGTTGGGGCAGAACGATGAACCGCATAATGTGCTGCTCGCAACGCTCATCATTATCTACAGGCTGCGAAACAACCTCTTCCATGGGCTCAAGTCGCTCGACACACTCAACGATCAAGTTGAGAATCTCAGGACAGCCACGTACTGCTTGTCCATTGTTCTGACCGCAACTCCTTCACATCTCGTCAGACCTCAATACGCTTAATCCCGCTTTGGCGGCGCGGTACTGCGGTGGCAGTGTGCCGCCTACGCCAAGAACAAATCATCAGCCTCAAATACAGAGCGAAGGAGCGTTATGCAGCTGCAGGATCTGCTTGCTAAAGGATATTTCCCAATTCAGCTACCGGTGGGATTCGGCACGAAGCGACTCGCCGACAGCATTGAGCAGATCAAGGCTGTATGGGACGGAGCGCCGGGGAAACAGGCCGGCGCTTCTCAGTCTGAGAAATTCTCGGTCGCGAGATCCTCCTACAGCAGGCGCACAACCTCGATCCCTAATCCTGTCAGTTTCTATGCCTTGGCTAAGGAGATCTGTGAGTACTGGCCTCAGATCCAGGCGCATTACGATAAAAGCGAAATCTCTCGCAGCATACCCGGCACCGACGGTAGTCTCAGAGCGATCGAGCTGACGAAGTTCAGCGACTTGTATGAGGAGCGCGTGTGCCAATCTGCAGGGGCCCGTTACGCGCTGATCACCGACATATCGAGCTATTTCCCCACTGTGTACACGCACACCATCCCGTGGGCACTGCACACTAAGCCGGTTGCCAAGGCGAACAAGACCAGAAAAACTCCTGAATTTTTTGGCAATATCCTAGATGGCCGTTGCATGGGGACACAGGATGGCCAAACCATTGGCTTGCCTATTGGCCCCGACACCTCCCACATCATCGCGGAAATCATCGGGGTGTCGATTGATGAGGCCATCTGCGCAGAATTGGGTGAGTGGCCGAAGGGGTTTCGCTACGTCGACGACTTCACTTTCTTCTTCAACAAACGTGAGGAAGCTGAGAGGGCGCTGGCAATCATCATCAAATGCGTCAGTGCTTACGAGCTCCAGATCAACGCCTCCAAGACGAAGATCGTCGAAGTGCGAGAGCTCGTCCAGGAATCCTGGAAATACAGCCTCAAGAAACTGACCGTCTCAGCGAGAAAGCGTCAGCAGAAAGACGATATTCACCACTATTTCGAGATGCTGTTCTCGCTTGAATCAAGGTTCAAGGACGAGAGCCTGGTCAAATATGGCCTGAAGCAGCTGTCCTCATCCATCGTCAAGAAGTCCAACTGGGCGATCGCCGAAGCGTACTTTCTCAAATGTGGGTATGGATTTCCCAACACGTTGCAGGTGATCACCCAAATCCTCGCGACCTACCATCGCTATGGTTATCCATTAAATATGAATGCGCTGGGCGCTTTCAGCCGAAATCTGTTGGAGTCGGCTGCCGCCGCGAATCACCACAGTGAGACTGCCTGGCTCCTCTGGCTGTGCAAGGAGCTCAGTATCCATCTTGACGCCCCTTTGATCCTTCAGGTGCTTCAGATGGAGAGCTCCGTATGTTCGCTCATCGCTCTGGATCTCATTCATTCAGATTTAGTCGACGGTGAGGTAGATCTTGCGGCTTTAGCGGGTCTACCGCTCACAGATCAGGCGCTCAAAGGGAACAACTGGTTACTGGCTTACGAAGGAGGTCGCCGGCTGTGGCTCGGAAATCCAGATATCGCTTTCATAGAAGCCGACCCCTGCTTCGCAGCACTGCTAAACGCTGACGTTAGTTTTTATGACCAGGAAGCTAGGCTGCCGGCTATATTCCAAGTCAAGATCGAAGCAGCGGAGGCTATTGATTTCGACTCGGATGACGAGATCGACAGTGATTTCGAGTTTGACAGTATGGATGAGGAATACTTCGATTCGGCTGTAACGGATACTGATGAGGAAGACGAGGAGCAGGGCGCGGCAGGAGCCGGTAAAGGAAATCTAGCTGTAGATCCTGAAGCACCAGATGATTGGTGAGGCTTGCATAGACGGAAGTTGTGAACTGGATTCCGTGGCTAATGCTGGTCTAGTCCATCCAATGCTTGGCTTGTACATTCTCGCCTATACGAATGCTAATCCACTTCCCTGGAAATCCTGGCCTCCAGTGTCACGGGCTTGCTGGGTCGCTCCGCGCGGTGCAGCGCGACAAGCAATCCTGAACGTCAGCCTCTATCCCGCGTCCCCAATCGCTTCACGGACAGCGCCCGCTCTTGATCATGGGAGTGATAGTAGGTGTTCTGAGTCGTTGCCAGGTTCGAGTGACGCAGGTCGTACTGGAGATCCTTGGCGTTTCTGAAAGGCGCGTCGAAGGTGGCTGAGGTGTGGCGAAGCCAATGAGACGATGCCACCCGCAGGCTGTCCATTTCGTAGGGCTCGCGTCCTTCATCACGCATCCGTACCAGCGCGTTGTCGAAGACGGCTTGGAGGAGGGCGCGCACTTGCCTGTCAGAGAGCCCAGCGCGCCCGCTCAGCGTTCTTAGAAGCGGCGTTTTCTCCTGGTAGCCTGGCAATGGACTCAGCCCGATGAATGTGCGATAGCGTTTAAGGTACTTTTCCACGTACTCATCACGCACTGCAATCTTGCCGGACTTATTCCCTTTACCCACCACGTGAAACCACCAGTTTCCATCTGCATCCAGACGGAAATCACCCATGCTTGGCTGCCAATTGGAACGTCCAACAATGTCTGATATGCGTAGATACATGCTGAACATCGTGATGAGAATGAACAGGGTGCGCTCATGCTTTGCGGGCTCAGCCTCTGCCATCGCTTCCGCCGTATCAATAACGTAATCCCATTGCAGTGGCGTTAACGCACGAGAAGAGTTCGATTCCTGTTGGGATGAGCTGTACTGTCCCTTTTTTGTGACCTTACGAAACGGATTAGAACTGGCAATCTCTTCTTCGACTAGATACTCGTAGAAGCCGCTAGCAATCTTGAATACGTTGCTCATGCTGCCTTTCGAAGAGTGATAATCTACACTCGGAATTTCTTCAGTATCTTCATTCAGCTTCCTAGTTTGTTTAGACGAGCGCTGTGTAAAAGGTTTCCATTTTAGATTAGGAACTAAATCCGAGCCCGAAGATGACGTGTCATTTGCATTGGCTAGAAAACGATTGCGGATTATTGGGCCAACCCAGTTGGCCGGTGGGTTCTTACAAAACTCCAAAAAGGCTTCGGCATCAATTCTTTTCAGTTCGTTAACTGGCTTCTCACGAATAATCAACGACCACAGAAGCAGGCGTTCTACGTGCCCACGATAGGTGCTGTACGTGAGCGCGTTGTCCGCATAGCAACGTAGATAGCCACGTGCCGCCAGGAAGCCCGGGATTGCCTTGAGCTTTGGTTCAAAGCAAGCCAGATACTGGTCGACGTTGGTCATTGATGGCCGGACCAAGGTGAAATCTTGATCTACAAAGTCACCGTGAGACTCAAAGATTGGCCGGGGAGTGCGGGTCATCTAACTTACCGAAAAGAGTTGGCATTACTTAGCGATTGAACACTTCCTAATCTGGCTGTTTTAGGAAGTTTTATACTCCTATACAACCTACTCCCAATCGCTTGGCCTTGTTAATGGGGATCGTTCGATAGTATCGCCAAGTTAGGCCGGCCGCAACCTCTGCCATTAAGCATCCACTCATCTGTAAAACAGGTAGTCGGCCTTGACAGATAGAGAGAAACGAATTACTCGCGACCTTCACTTCTTAAGCCAGTGTGCGGCTGGATAAAAAGTGCTGCCTGCTTCATCTATTACCTATTACCTATTACCTATTACCTATTAACGCATTAATTGGTGAGCTTCTTAGTTTCTACCTGTGCACGCTCAATCACTACAAGGCTCTTAGTTTTTAGTTATTTATGAGTTTAATTTTCTTACCTCTTATTCGATCAATATTTGTCTAAATACGGAGAGTTACAACCCCGGAGCGCCTCCCGCAGGAAAGTGTCCGCTTTATTCTCACTTCCAGCGCTTTCGGATTGTGTCCAGAATAAGTGCAAATCGCCTGGAACCCAGTGAAATCGAGCCTCAGCCTGAGAATGGAGCGCAGCGTGATTCGGAAAGTGTCCAGAATTTCGTCGATTTCAGGAAAAAACAACCGCTTGGCGCCACCCAGGGCCACGCGCGCTTGGAGCATCGAAATCGAGACGATCCGTGAGTTGCTAATGCCGACTGGCCTTGGCAGGCGTGGGCTGTAGACTATCAGTGCAACGCTTGGCGGGATTTGGCGGAAGCAGCACGCAAACGTTCTCAAACTGCGAAATCTCGGAAAGTGTCCTGAATATGCCGTACGGCGTACACACCGGATTGTGTCGAGTTAATGTGCAAAATATCGCTGGAGGCCTCGGAGTTAGTGGGCCCTAGCAATGCGGTAGTGAACGCCGAAAATCTAAGAGTGTCCAGAAAGTCGCGGAATTGAACAGGAATGTTCAGACAGGCGATCAATGGCGCAGGCCTTTAAAATCAAGGGGTTGCGAAAATCGCATCAAAGCAAAAGTGTCCGTAATTCGTCGGATCCCAAGCGTATTGAAGGCTCGGCGCAAGGCTGTAGGCCGGGTAGATCAAGGGGCACTGGGTTGCAGGGGGCAAAAGTGTCCTCAAATCGCGACGGTCACATTAGTGGCGTTGGACACCTATGTGAGAAGCT
Source organism: Pseudomonas sp. ASL4 (assembly GCF_056680395.1). Lineage (NCBI taxonomy): Bacteria > Pseudomonadati > Pseudomonadota > Gammaproteobacteria > Pseudomonadales > Pseudomonadaceae > Pseudomonas > Pseudomonas sp. ASL4. The sequence continues at coordinate 4,382,174 of NZ_CM155280.1, forward strand.
CCATCCAGATACAAGATTTAACATAATATACATTACACGTAACAGCGTATTTCAGGATTAGCCCGGTTACCCAAAGATTTGACGGCTCAGCGTCCTGCTTCTCGACGACAAATGCATTCCGTGCGAACCGGCTCTTTGCGTGAAAGATTTCTGTCGCTTGCCAATCTCCACCATCAACCTTGCGTCAACTTTTCAACCAGCACCGAATGCTGGGGAAACTGTTCCGTGAGTTTCTGTCGGCGGCCCATTTCCATATCTGCAAAATCAAACCCGGGTGACACCGCTTCACTGATCAGGCCGTAACCCGTAGAACCATCCCTGAGCTGCGAAGCTTTCCAGATGCCGCCAGGCACATGCAGCTGTAGACATTCACCAGCAATAACATCGCTGCCCATTACCACGGTTTTCAATGTGCCGTCCGGGAAAATCAGGCTGTACTGGATCGCATCACCCACATGGTAGTAATGCACGATGTCGGATTGGTTCAGATGGAAATAGCCAATGGGTGAATCTTCGGTCAACAGGTAATAAATGGACGTCATCGAATAACGCTGGCCACGCCCGGTTTCAACCATTGCCCCGTGATCCGACTGGAAGGTTCTGCGGTAGTAACCGCCTTCCACGTGTGGCTCCAGCTCAAGTGCAACGATAAGTTCTTGAATGTTGGAATGGCTGTGCGTCATCCTGTGTGCCCTTCGTAATGAAACCAGTATGAGCGTGCTTTTCAGTAACTAAACTAAATGACTGTTTGGTTGAGTTATATAATTAGTCCCGTCGGCATGGTATTGCCCTCCTGCATATAAACGATCCTGATTCCGATTAAATATTAGATCCAACGGCAAGCCCTGTCGTTATAGCGTTCTCGCCGCCATCAAATAGTGTGTTCCTGCGTCACATCGGATCTCAATCGCCCCCCGACGCTGGGCGGCCAAACGATTCGTCGCATATCACAACGACCCCAGCCAACTGACCAGTTCTTCATGCTACGACCACGGCAAAACTGGCGAACTCACCTATCCTGTTGGACAGCTTGCACAAAAAAAACGGCATGACCGGTTCGGGCTGTCCCTCCTCAAATGTGCAAACGCCGCATTCCCGAGAGAGTAAAAAAAAAGTGGTTAATTTCAAATCCCCAAGCCGGCGCGTTACCAAGCCTCACACGCTGGCTCCCGTACTTGTGTGTTGTCTGTGCCTGGCCGTGCTCGCTGGCTGCAAAGTGGGACCGAACTTCTCCCGTCCTGACGTCGCTCAGAACGCCGATTACTCACGGGAAAAACTGCCTTCAACCACCGCCTCGGCAGGAAACGTTGCAGGTGGCGCGGCGCAACGACTGGTCACCGGGATGGATATCCCCGGCCAATGGTGGACGCTGTTCCGCTCGCCGACGCTCAATGCGCTCGTCGAAGAAGCCCTGCGCGCCAATACTGATGTGGCGGCGGCGCAAGCGGCGCTGCGTCAGGCCAACGAACTGGTGTATGCAGATCAGGCCTCGCTGTTTCCTTCGCTGAGTGGCTCGGCGTCGAAAACCAGGGAGAAGGTGTCGCCGGTCACGCTCGGCTCAGCCGGGGCCGGTAGTACCTCAGCCCCGATTCTGACCGTCAATTCGGCCAGCTTGAGCGTTTCTTATGCGCCCGACGTTTTCGGTGGCGTCCGGCGCCAGATTGAATCAACAGCTGCGCAAGCCGATTACGAGCGTTACCAGCTCGAAGCGACTTACCTCACATTGAGTTCGAACGTCGTCAATACCGCCGTGACACTGGCCTCCTTGCGCGATCAGGTGACGGCTACCGAGCAAATTATCCAGTTACAGAGCGACCAGCTCGACTTGCTGAAATCACGCCGCGAACTGGGCGCAATCGCCGATACCGACGTACTCACGCAAGAGGCAAGCCTTGCGCAAACACGCGCCACCTTGCCGTCGCTACAAAAACAACTCGCCCAAACGCGCAACCAGTTGATGGCCTATCTTGGGCGGTTTCCGAATCAGGACAAGGGCGAACGCTTCGAGTTGGCTTCGCTCCATCTGCCCGAGGAACTGCCCGTCAGCCTGCCCTCGGCCATCGTCGAGCAACGTCCTGATGTGCGCTCTGCTGAAGCTCAATTGCATCAGGCCAGTGCCAACATTGGCGTGGCCGTGGCCAACCAGTTGCCGCAATTCAGCATCACCGGTTCGCTGGGCTCCGAGGTACTGGCCGGCACCCGCCTGTTTTCCTCGGGCACGGGTGTCTGGAGTCTCGCCGGATCGATCACCCAGCCGATCTTTGACGCCGGCGCACTCGAACATCGCAAGCGCGCCGCCGTAGCGGCCTATGACGAATCGGTGGCCCTTTACCGCGGCGCCGTCGTCTCGGCTTTTCAGGATGTGGCCAATGCACTGAGGGCTCTGCAAGCCGATGCCGATGCGCTCAATCAACAAGTTATCGCCGAACGTGCGGCCCAGCAGAGCCTGGACCTGGCGCAGGCTCAGTTTCGGCTCGGTGCGGTCGATTATCTGAATCTGCTCACCGCGCAGCAAACCTACCAGAATGCGATCGTCGCACGCGTCAAGGCTCAGGGCGCGCGTTATAGCGACACCACTGCACTCTTCCAGGCATTGGGCGGCGGTTGGTGGAACCGTACCGACGTCGATCCGGCCACGGCGGGCAAGCCTGACCGTTTTGGTCTGCCGTCGCTAAAGGACATCATGCCCGACAGCACTCAGCAACCAGCACGGAATACGTCTTCAGATAAAACGCTTGCCGCCCGACTCGAACAACCGAACCAGTGAGAACTTCCATGGATGACGTCAAGACTGACACCGCCCTGCCCCCTCGGTCGCCCGAGCCAGGCAGCCCGCGCAAACGGCGGCTGCTTCGACCGATGCTCATCATGATCGCAGTGGTCCTGATCATCGTCGCAATCATCGCCGGCGTGAAGTTCACCCAGATATCGAAGCTGATCGCCCAATCAAAAGCGCCACAACCGGCGTCGGTAGTGACCGCTATCAAGGCACAGTTCGCTGATTGGCAGCCAAGCGTCTCGGCGGTGGGTTCGATGAAGGCCGTGCGCGGGGTCGATGTGACGACTGAAGTCGGCGGCATTGTTCGCACTATCGGCTTCAAACCCGGGCAAGAAGTTGCGGCCCAAGCCCTCCTCGTCCAGTTGAATGCCGATTCCGACATCGCCCAGTTGCATTCGCTGGAAGCCACGGCGGACCTGGCCGGCACGGTTCTGAAACGTGACAAGGCTCAACTGGCGGTGCGTGCCGTGTCGCAAGCACTGGTCGACGCCGACGATGCCGACCTGAAAGCCAAACTCGCCGCCGCCGAGCAACAACGGGCGCTGGTAGCGAAGAAAAGCATTCGCGCACCGTTTGCCGGACGCATCGGCATTACCAGCGTCAATCCCGGCCAATACCTCAACCCCGGCGACAAGATCGCGACGCTACAAACCTTCGACCCCATCTACATCGACTTCAACGTCCCACAAACTCAGTTGCAATCGATTGCCATCGGACAACCCGTCTCCGTCACGGCGGACGGTCTGCCCAAGCAGACATTCGCCGGGCAGGTCACGTCCATCGACACCAAGTTTGATCTGACCACACGCAACGTCACTGTCGAGGCAACCATCGGCAACCCCGCACAACGCCTGGTGCCCGGCATGTTTGCCCGGGCCTCTGTCGAGTCCGGCGACAAGCAGCATTACCTCACCATTCCACAGACTTCCGTCACCTATAACCCTTACGGGACTACCGTATTCATTGCCACGACGACAAAAAATGACAAGGGCGAGGACGTGCTCACGGCGCAACAGACCTTCATCCAGACAGGCCCGACCCGTGGTGATCAGGTGGCCATTGTCTCCGGCGTGAAGGAAGGCGATCTGGTGATCACCAGTGGCCAGATGAAGCTTAAAAACGGCTCGTCGGTGAAGGTCGATAACACCGATGCGCCCCTGAACGACGCTGCCCCGACGCCACAAGAACAATAAGGTGTCCCATGAAATTTACCGATACCTTCATCAAGCGACCGGTCTGGGCCGTCGTCATCTCGCTGTTCATCCTGATACTGGGGCTGCGCTCGATCTTCGGTTTGCCGGTCAATCAGTGGCCACGCACCGAAAACACCGTAGTGACCATCACCACGGCCTATTACGGCGCAGACGCTTCGACGATCGCAGGCTTCATCACCCAACCCTTGGAGGCGGCCGTTGCCCAGGCACAAGGGATCGACTACCTGGCCTCCTCCAGCATTACCAGTACGTCGACCATTACCGCGACGCTGCGTCTCAACTATGACGCCAGCAAGGCGCTGACCGAGATCAATACCCAGGTCAACTCGGTCAAGAACCAGCTGCCGGCGCAGGCGCAGGAACCAGTGCTGACGGTGGCCGTTGGGCAGACCACTGACGCCATGTACCTTGGCTTCTACAGCGATACCTTGCCGACCAACAACATCACCGATTACCTGGTGCGGGTGATCAAACCCAAACTCGATTCCCTGGAAGGCGTACAGACGGCGGAAATCCTCGGTGCTCGCCAATTTGCGATGCGGGCCTGGCTGGACCCCAACAAATTGGCGGCGCATAACGTCTCGGCACAGGACGTTTCCGTGGCCCTGGCCAACAACAACTACCTGTCCGCTGTCGGCTCGACCAAAGGGCAAATGATCACTGTTGACCTGACCGCCGGGACTGATTTGCACACGGTGGATGAGTTCAAGCGACTGGTGATCAAGCAGAACGGCGATGCGCTGGTGTACCTGGAAGATGTCGCGACCGTCAGCCTCGGAGCGGAAAACTACGACAGCAGCGTAGCGTTCTCCGGCAAGCGCTCAGTGTTCATCGGCATCAAGACTGCGCCGACGGCCAACATCCTGAATGTCGCCGATAACGTGCGCAAAGTGTTCCCCGAACTGCAATCGCAATTGCCTGCGGGTGTTCGTGGCGAAATCGTTTATGACTCCACGGCGTTCATCAACACGTCCATTCAGGAAGTCGTCAAAACCCTGGCCGAAGCCATGGTGATTGTCTCGATAGTGATCTACCTGTTCCTGGGTTCGTTCCGGGCGGTGATTGTGCCGTTGGTGGCGATACCGCTGTCGCTGATCGGCACCTTTTTCATCATGTTTTTGCTGGGCTACACCATCAACCTGCTGACGTTGCTGGCGCTGGTACTGGCGATCGGTCTGGTGGTGGACGACGCGATCATTGTGGTGGAAAACGTTGACCGACATATCAAGGAGGAAGGCAAAAGTGTACTGGAGGCTGCGCTGCACGCGGCGCGGGAGTTGGGTGGCCCGATCGTAGCCATGACCGTGGTGTTGATTGCCGCGTACGTGCCGATCGGCCTTCGCAGCGGCCTGACCGGTGCGCTGTTCAAGGAGTTCTGCTTCTCGCTGGCTGGCGCGGTATCGGTGTCAGCGGTGGTGGCGTTGACCCTGTCGCCGATGATGACCTCGCGCTTGTTCAAAACAGGTCAGGAAGAAGGGAAATTCGCCCGCAAGCTTGATGAGTATTTCGACTGGCTCCGTGGCCGCTACCACCGCGTGCTGTCCGCCGGGCTGGATGCCTGGCCGGTGCTGGTGACCTTCGGCTTCCTGCTATTCCTGCTGGTGGCGGCCAGTGGCATGACCGCCAAGAGCGAGCTGTCGCCTACCGAGGATCAGGGGCTGGTGTTCATGCAGATCAAAGGCCCGCCGACGGCGTCGCCCCAGCAGATGGAAAGGATTGCAGATCAGGTCTTCCAGATCGCAAAACAGGAGCCTGAGTATGCGCAGATGTTCCAGTTGACCGGTTTGCCGGCGCTGAACCAGGGCCTGGGCGGCGTGTTGATGAAGACCTGGGCCGACCGCGATCGGTCCCAGGCGCAGTTGATCCTGGAACTGCAACAGAAGTGGAGTCAGATACCCGGCGCGTCCATCGCGGCGTTCCCGTTGCCGTCGTTACCGGGCGCTCAGGGATTGCCAGTGCAGTTTGTCATCACCACCACCGACACGGTCGAGAACTTGAATGAAGTGGCCAAAGCAGTGCTGGCCGAGGCGACGAAACAACAGTTGTTCTATTTCTCGGATCTGGACCTGAAACTCGACAAACCGCAGGCCAAACTGGTCGTTGACCGGGAGAAAATTGCCGCCCTGGGCATGACTCAAGCAGACGTTGGCGCAGCGTTGTCGGCCGCATTGGGTGGCAACTACGTCAATTACTTCTCGACCGCCGGGCGCTCGTACAAAGTCATTCCTCAAGTGGCGCAGATCAATCGGCTCAACCCGGACCAGATTCTCGACTACTACATTCGCACGCCATCAGGGGCAATGATTCCAGCGCGCACCGTGGCGCATATCGAGACGTCAACGGAGCCGGAATCGGTCAATCACTTCCAGCAACTCAACTCGGCGACCATTTCCGGGGTCAGTGGTACAGCTCAGGGCGAGTTGCTGCAAAAACTGGGCGGTATTCTAAAAAACGTGGCGCCCTCCGGCTATTCGTCCGACTTCTCCGGTGAATCACGCCAATTCATTCAAGAGTCCGGCGGCTTTGTGGGCCTGCTGTTGTTCTCGATCCTCATCGTCTATCTCGCGCTGGCCTTCCAGTTCGAGAGTTACCGAGATCCCGTGGTGATCCTGTTTTCAGTGCCTCCGGCGCTCTTCGGTGCGCTGGCGTTCATCACCATGGGGTTCGCTTCGATCAACGTTTACACACAGGTGGGTCTTGTCACCCTCCTCGGCCTCATCACCAAACACGGGATTTTGATCGTACAGTTCGCCAACGAACTGCAACGTGCCGGACACAGCAAGCGCGAGGCCATTGAAGAAGCGGCGGGCGTACGGCTGCGGCCGATCCTGATGACCACTGCGGCGATGGTTCTGGGGGTGGCGCCACTCGTGTGGGCCTCCGGCGCGGGAGCGGCGGGACGTCATGACATGGGCCTGGTTATTTTCTCCGGCCTTTCTATTGGCACCCTGCTGACATTGTTCATGGTGCCCGCCATGTACTTGTTCATTGGCTCGACTCACCATCAGGAGACCGAGGCTACAACAGAGCCAGTGATCGATGGCGCTGAGTGATCGGCGTGGGAGCGGCGTGGGAGCGGCGGCGCAACTGGCACGCCGCTCTCACAGTCAACCCTGGCTGTGCCTTAGTTGATCATGATGCTGTTGTAGTCAGCGGTCAGTCCCTCCAGGTGTGTTTTATAGCGATTCAGAAATCTGGACAGCTCAGATTGTGTGTAGTCCGTGCTTTTCAATTTATCGAGGCTCATGGAAAAGCCCAGCCACACACCCACCACCGCAATGACTTCCTCACCGACTACTCGGCGCTGGCGGCCAATTTCTACGACGGCGTTGATATCGGATAAAGCATCCTCTGCGGTCTGAAGGTTCTTGTTCAACCCCTCCATCAATTGGGTGAGTGCCTGAATTTCTTTGTCCAGGTTGTTCCGTGACGTCGCAAGCTCGATGTACTTAATACCGCCGGATACAACGCCCAAGACCTTTCTAACCAGTTCAACCCCTTGCTTCACCGCCTCTTTTTTCGGGTTCTCCATGTCCAGGCCATCGAGTGCTTTGCTGTCAGGTATGTAATCTTTATACATGTCGGCCAGATTAAATTCGCGAATCACGTCCTGCGCTTTGATAAGCGTGTCGCGCTGCTCCACACACGTCGCTTTGCTGAGGCTGTGATCATTCAACGCCACCAGCAATCTGGCTTTACGCTCCCGTGCCACTTTCAACGGCTCATCCGCCCGCTCATCAATCTCGACCTTATATAAGCTGCGCACTTCGTTCTCAAGAAAGCGCGAACGATCGGTGAACTTTGCCTCGACTCCCGCCAGCATCGCCTCGATGTTGCCTTTGATATTCAGGATTTCTTCGCTGACCATGTCCCGATCTTGCGACGTCAGATCGTTCCTGGCCAAGGCGTCGTTCAACTCGGCGAGCGCATCAAAATAACTCTGCCCGGATGCGCTATTCAGCGCGGTCAGCAACACGGGAAACGATTCGCGCATGGTTTGATCGATATTGTTCAAATACGCAGCGACTCGTTGCGCCCGGTCCTGCAAAACGTCAGCCCGGTCCTGTCTGAAACTGGCGAGTCTCGAGACGTCACGGATGGTTTGGATTATTTTCTTTACATCAATGTATGGAATAAGGTGAGTGTCGATCGCTGTCACAGTGTTCATCGCAGTATCCTCTGGTTGGCCGCGCGGTCAGTTAAAGCTCTTCTTGTATTCTTCCAGGGCTTCATTAAAAACGGCCACCAGTTCACCGGCGGTGTTCTTTACATCGCGCCACGGGTCAATCACCTGCGCGAACTCAGCGACAAATGAAGTCAGGCGCAAGGCATTGTTGATACGTCCAAACTGTTCAGCCGAGGAATCTATCTTGCTCAGGATGGTTTGCCACATTGTGTTCAGGATATTAAGTGCCGCCTCGGCGCCGGCCATGCGAATACCGATATCGCCAAAATTCGACAGGGAGCTTTCCATGGCGCTCTGCAAACTTTCCTTGCCACTGACGGACAACTCCAGGGCATCAACCTCGCCCTTCAACGTGTTGCGTTCTTTGCGGGCGGCCTCCGCTTTCGGGCCAAATATCGAACCAGAAATCGGCCAGAAAATCGGCAAGCCACCGGAGAACGACATACCGACGTAATAGTCGTAGTCCTTGTCCAGTTGGGTGATCCTGTCTTTTTTTGTACGAATGGTTTCTTTGGAACTGGCGATGGATTCGAGCAAATTGTTTCGTTCCATCAAGTCATATTTGCCCTTGACCTCGGACTGCAATCCAAATGCGCGCTTGCCAGTCGACAACTCCCCGCCCGCCAGTTCAATTTTGAAATTGGAAATACGGTCTTTGAGCTCTTTCGTTGCGCTTTGCTGACGTTTGATATCGACCTTCATCAACTCGATTATTTCAGTCACCGAAGTAGCCACTTCGCCGTCATCAGAGGTGTATTTGAGGCCCTCCAGATCAGTATTGCTCAGCCCGCCCAGAGTGGTCCTCACCCGCTCCATGATAGGCATTTCCTTGATGATGGAAATGGCCTCACTACCACTGCTGACGATGTTTTTAGCCGCCGAACTCAAGTCGATGCTTTGCTGGACAATCTTGTTCTCCACCGCATCCCAACTGGAAGCATGGATTTTTATTTTCTTGAACAAAACCTGAATGTCGCTTGGCTCAAGCCCGGCAATATCAATTTTTTTGTATTTAAGGTAGGCCTCGACTTCCGGTAATTCGCTGGGCAGCGAAAGGCCTTTCTTTACATATTGTTTTATTTTGATGACATCTTCTTTGGTGAAAACCCCTGCACCGCGTGCAACACCGGGATACTCACCCGATATCAGATGAAGTACCGCTTTGGGAAGGTCGTTGCTACTTTCTGAATCTTTCAAAAGAACAGCCATGGAGTTTGCCTCGGTTCATTAAGATCGATACACCCGTTGTATCGATGAACAAAAGCTAGATGACCTTTGTGTTGCGTCAAACCACCTGAAAGACTGTGAAAATCTTTCAGATGATTGATTGATAAGGAAATACTCGCTGTACTCAATCAACAATGGAAACATTGAGCTACATATGCAAGACAAGTCCTACAGACAGGGCTTATTAGAGTCCGGATAAACAATCAAAATTTCATTCTATTAACCCGACCTGCACGCTTCAGAGTTTCACTCGGCAGTTCTTTGAATAAGGCGTGATAACTGCTGGAAAACCGCCCCAAATGCCAGAACGACCAATGCATCGCAACTTCGGCGACCGTCGTTTCCATCGCTGTGCGGCTGAGCAGTTCGCGATGCGCGCTGTTGAGCCGGCGCAAGCGCAACCAATGAGTCGGTGTCATCCCGGTAAAGGCCTTGAATGCATGCTGCAACTGGCGCAGCGACACCCCTGCGACCTGAGAAAGCTCCAGCAGGTTGAGGGTTTCTTCCGGCGCATCGGCGGCCCATTCTCCGACGCGTTTCATAATCGTTCGCTCTTCGGAACGGCGCTGCAAACCGCCACGGTCGAGACGCACACAAGCGTTGTCGAGGATGTACAGACAGTCTTCCAACAGTTGCAGGGTCAACGCCTCACGACTCGGCGGATCGAGTGTCTGCGCCAGTTGCGTCAACGTGGCGCTTAACCAGCGGCTGAACAGCGCGTTCTGCTGGCAATTGAGCGCCGACATGAACAGCCCTTCCAGCCGTGCCACATTCAAACCATGACGCTGAACGAACTCCGGACCGAACACCACGGCGATCTCCTGGTAGTTCTCGGGGGTGATCCAGATGTTGCGACTTTCACCATTCAACACGTACAGCGAGTTGTCGCTGCGATCAAAACAGAACGCCAACGAACCTTGCGGCGCGCTGAAATTCTGCTCGACCCGAGTGTTCATGTGCTCTTCGTAAATCTCCACGCCTTGCAAATCCAGATAGCGCACCAGCCCGGCGAAATGCCCCGGCGACATCTGCTGGTAATGCTGTACCCAACCCGGGGTGGCGCGGATTTGCTCGGCCACATCGGCGGTGTTGAACGCTTGGACTTGTAACGGATTGCACGCTGTCATGGGTGACCTTACGCACTCGTTTGGTGCGTTTTGGTGCTGCTTAAAGTGGATAGATGGAACCGCAAGGCTCGCCCAAGATAGTCGTCAACGCGTCTCAGGGGAAGTGTCCGTCGGATGAAACCGCCCTCCCCGGCGTTACTAAAACCAATAACGAGGTCTTTATGAATGTCCCTTTCGATCAGCTGTTCACGTGGCTGAAAGATCACAAGATTACTGAGGTCGAGTGTGTGGTCAGCGACTTGACCGGCATCGCTCGCGGCAAGATTGCACCCACCAACAAGTTCCTGCATGAGCGAGGCATGCGCCTGCCGGAAAGTGTGCTTTTGCAAACAGTAACCGGGGACTTTGTCGACGACGACATCTACTACGACCTGCTCGACCCGGCCGATATCGACATGATCTGCCGGCCTGTTGCTGATGCGGTCTACGTGATTCCGTGGGCAATCGAACCGACCGCTATCGTGATCCACGACACCTTCGACAAGTTCGGCAACCCGATCGAACTGTCGCCACGCAACGTGCTGAAGAAAGTTCTGCAGCTCTACACCGACAAAGGCTGGAAGCCGATTGTTGCGCCGGAAATGGAGTTCTACTTGACCCAGCGCTGCGAAGACCCGGACTTGCCGCTCAAGGCGCCGCTGGGCCGTTCCGGTCGTGCGGAAAGTGGTCGTCAGTCGTTTTCCATCGACGCCGCCAACGAGTTCGACCCACTGTTCGAAGATGTCTACGATTGGTGTGAACTCCAGGGTCTGGACCTCGACACGCTGATCCACGAAGACGGCCCGGCGCAGATGGAAATCAACTTCCGTCACGGCGATGCCCTCGACCTCGCGGACCAGATCACCGTATTCAAACGCACCCTGCGCGAAGCGGCCCTCAAGCACAACGTTACCGCGACGTTCATGGCCAAGCCGATTGGCGACGAGCCGGGTAGTGCCATGCACCTGCACCAGAGCGTGGTCGATATTGTCACCGGCCAACCGATCTTCGCCGATGCCGACGGCAAGATGAGCGAGTTGTTCCTGCACCACATCGGCGGCCTGCAAAAGTACATCCCTAAAGTGCTGCCGATGTTCGCGCCTAACGTCAATTCGTTCCGCCGCTTCCTGCCGGACACTTCGGCACCGGTGAACGTCGAATGGGGCGAAGAAAACCGCACCGTCGGCCTGCGCGTTCCGACCTCAACCCCGGACGCGATGCGCGTGGAAAACCGTTTGCCGGGCGCTGATGCCAACCCATATCTGGCGATTGCTGCCAGCCTGTTGTGCGGTTACCTCGGCATGGTCGAAAAGATCGAGCCGAGCGCTGCAGTGCAGGGCCGCGCCTATGAACGTCGCAACTTGCGCCTGCCGATCACCATCGAAGACGCCCTGACCCAGATGGAAGAGTGCGAAACCGTCGGGCGTTACCTGGGCAGCAAATTCGTTCGCGGTTATGTCGCGGTGAAGCGCGCCGAACACGAAAACTTCAAGCGCGTGATCAGTTCCTGGGAGCGTGAGTTCCTGTTGCTTAGCGTCTAAGCAATCTCCCGCATGAAATTGCATTCTCCCTGTGGGAGGGGGCTTGCTCGCGAAGACGGCGGCACAGTCAACATTGATGTCGCCTGACACACCGCTTTCGCGAGCAAGCCCCCTCCCACAGGGAGAATGCCAACGCCTAAAATCCAACAACCCGAAGAGGTGTCGATATGCGTCTATTGAAATCCGTGGTTCCGGTCACGCTGGCATTGTTGTTCAGCGCCGTCGCGCAAGCCCAACCCACCGTCAGCGTCTACAACTGGACCGATTACATCGGCGAGACCACCCTCGCCGATTTCCAGGGCAAAACCGGGATCAAGGTAATTTACGACGTATTCGACTCCAACGAGACCCTGGAGGGCAAACTGCTCGCCGGCCGCACCGGGTATGACGTGGTGGTGCCGTCCAACCACTTCCTCGCTCGCCAGGTGAAGGCCGGCGCGTTCCTCAAACTGGATCGTTCGCAACTGCCTAACTTCAAAAACCTCGACCCGAAACTGCTCGCGTTGCTGGAGAAAAACGATCCGGAAAACGCCCACTCGGTGCCGTACCTGTGGGGCACCAACGGCATCGGCTACAACGTCGACAAGGTCAAGCAAGTGTTGGGCATCGATCACATTGATTCCTGGGCCGTGCTGTTCGAACCGGAGAACATCAAGAAACTCAGCCAGTGCGGCGTGTCGATGATGGACTCGGCGGATGAAGTATTCCCGGCAATCCTCAACTACATGGGCATGGACCCACGCAGCGAAAACCCTGAAGACTTCAAAAAAGCCGAAGCCAAGCTCTTGAGCATCCGGCCTTACATCACCTATTTCCACTCCTCCAAGTACGTGTCGGACCTGGCCAACGGCGACATCTGCGTGGCGTTCGGTTACTCCGGCGACGTGTTCCAGGCCGCCAACCGCGCCAAAGAAGCGAAGAACGGCGTGAACATCGCTTACGCCATTCCGAAGGAAGGCAGTAACTTGTGGTTTGACCTGTTGGCCGTTCCTGCCGACGCCGCCAACCCCAAAGAAGCCCACGCCTTCATCAATTACCTGCTGGACCCGCAAGTCATCGCCAAGGTCAGCGCCTCGGTGGGCTACGCCAACCCGAACCCGGCCGCCAAGCAGTACATGGACGTGGCGTTGGTGAACAACCCAGAGGTCTACCCTTCCCAGGAAGTGCTCGACAAACTCTACATTTCCACCACCCCGCCCCAGGCGATCATGCGACTGATGACCCGTTCCTGGAGCAAAGTGAAGTCCAATAAATGAATCAGTACCGCAACGAACACGCCCGTTCCTATTACGCCGCCAGTGCAAAAAAACTGGCGCCCTACCCCACGCTGGCTTCGGACCTTGATGCCGATGTCTGCGTGATCGGCGGCGGGTTTACCGGAGTGAACACCGCCATCGAGCTTGCGCAGCGCGGACTCTCGGTGATCCTGCTGGAAGCCCGGCGCATTGGTTGGGGGGCTAGCGGGCGTAATGGCGGGCAGTTGATTCGCGGTATTGGCCATGACGTTAGCGGGTTCGCTCGTTATGTCGGCGCTGAAGGCGTGGATTACATGGAACGCGCCGGGGTCGAATCCGTGGCGCTGGTGGGCAATCGAATCCGCGAACACGGGATCGACTGCGACCTGCGCTGGGGCTTCTGTGAATTGGCCAATACGCCGGCGCAGTTCGCTGTGCTCAAGGCTGAGCAAGAGGAGCTGGTTCAATCCGGATACGCCCATGAAACCCGAATCGTCGGCCCGGAGCAGATCCGCCAGCAAGTGGTGAATTCCGGGGTGTATGCCGGCGGCTTGATCGACATGGGCTCCGGTCACCTGCACCCGCTCAATCTGGTCCTCGGCGAAGCGCGGCTGGCCGAATCCCTCGGCGTGCGGATCTTCGAGCAAAGCGATGTGCTGGAGATCATCCACGGCAGTACCGTGCAAGTTCGCTGTGCCGGCGGCACGATCCGCGCCGGCAGCGTGGTGCTCGGGTGCAACGCGCATCTGGAAGAGCTCGAGCCGAAGCTCAGCGGCAAGGTCCTTCCGGCGGGCAGTTACATCATCGCCACCGAACCGCTGTCAGCCGAGGTCGCCGCGCAATTGATCCCGCAGAACCTGGCGCTGTGTGACCAGAAAGTCGGCCTGGATTACTACCGGCTCTCGGCGGACCGACGCTTGCTGTTCGGCGGTGCCTGCCACTACTCCGGGCGCGATCCGGCGGACATCGCGGCGTATATGCGCCCGCAGATGCTCAAGGTGTTCCCGCAACTGGCGAACGTACGCATCGACTACCAATGGGGCGGCAAGATCGGCATCTCGGCCAATCGCTTTCCTCAGGTTGGGCGCTTGAGCCAGCACCCGAACGTCTACTACGCCCAGGGTTACTCGGGCCATGGCCTGAACGTGACTCACTGGTGTGCAAAATTGCTCGGAGAGGCAATCCATGCCGGGCACAGCCAAGGTTTCGATGTGTTCAGCGCGGTGCCGCACATGACCTTCCCCGGTGGCCGCGCCCTGCGTTCACCGCTGCTGGCGCTGGGTATGTTCTGGTATCGGCTGCGCGAAATGCTCGGTTAACTCCCCCTCCTCCCTGTAAAACCGAATCCTGTAGGAGCGAGGCTTGCCCGCGAAGGCGTCCTTGAAATCGCCTTCGCGGGCAAGCCTCGCTCCTACGGGTCGACAGTGCAAACGTCGAAGATATCTGTGGTGGTTGTTCTCGCTGCGGGGGCGCCTGAACAACGGCACTGCCGGGCCGATCAGTTAAGGACCTAACACCGCAATCCCTGTGGGAGCGAGCTTGCTCGCGATGAGGGCATAACATTCAACATTTTTGTTGACTGTCACGCCGCCATCGCGAACAAGCTCGCTCCCACAGTTTTGCGCCTTACCTGACGGGCTCCTGCAACATGGCGACTCTGCCAGTCTTCAGCCTTTTAATTTGCTCAATCGCAAGGCACTTCTATATTGATGAGGTGCTCTGACTTTCCAGCCTCCTTGCGAATGCGACCCATGGCCACGACTGACCAGTTGATCATCTGCGAGCACTGCGACTGCGTGTATGAAAAAGTCACGCTCGCCAAACATCAGAAAACCCTGTGCACCCGCTGCGGCGGCGTGCTCCAGCGCTATAACGGCCTGACGGTAGAGCAGCGCCTGGCCTTGACCTTCACTGCATTGGTGCTGTGGGTTTTTGCCAATTTCTATCCGGTCATGAGCATCAACCTAAAAGGCCTGAAAAACAGCGCCACGCTTTGGGACTCGGTGCTGGCCCTGAGTCTGGGGCCGATCACGTTCATCGCCATGGTGGCGGCGATCGCCATGATCATCGCGCCGATCTTCCAGTTATTGCTGCTGATCTGGGTATTGAGCTTCGCCCTTGCACGCCAGCGCGCGCCGGGCTTCAGGTTCTGCATGCGCTGGCTGGAAGCGCTCAGGCCCTGGAGCATGCTGGAAGTCTGCCTGCTGGGTGCGATGGTCGCGGTCATCAAGCTCGCCGGGTTGCTGGATGTACTGCCCGGTATCGGCCTGTTCGCCCTGGCCGTTCTCAGCCTGATGATGATCCGCATCGCCGGGCGCGATATCCGTGAACTGTGGGACATTTTATGACAACGCCTCCGGTCGCCAGCGAACTCGGCCTGTGCCTGTGTCACAGCTGTGGCCTGGCCTGCGACATGACCAACGACCCTCACGAATGTGAGCGCTGCGGTGCGCCGCTGCATCGGCGCAAGACGAATTCCCTTGGCCGGACCTGGGCCTATATGTTCACGGCCCTGGCGTTTTACGTCCCGGCCAATCTGTTGCCGGTGATGAACACCCAAATGGTCGGCAACGGCGCCGACAGCACCATCATCAGCGGCGTGCTGGAGTTTTGGGAATCCGGTGCCTGGGACATTGCCTTGATCATTTTTATCGCCAGTATCGCGGTGCCTGGCATCAAGTTCGTCGCCCTGACGTTGCTGCTGGTGACTGTTCGGCGTGACAGCCAATGGGCGCGCAAGGAGCGGTCGAAGCTGTACCGTTTCGTCGAGGTTATCGGTTATTGGTCAATGCTCGATGTGATCGTGGTGGCGCTGGTGGCCTCCCTGGTCAAGTTTCAAGCCCTGGCCGATATCGAACCGCGTCCGGGCATTCTGTTTTTTGGCCTGGTGGTAGTGTTCACCATGCTCTCGGCGATGAGCTTCGATCCGCGGCTGATCTGGGACAGCGAGCTAGATAAACCAAATAACGAGGAGGTCATGGATGAAGTCGCAAGCCACTGACGGGCCGCAAGCCCCAGGTCAGGCCAGTATCAAGACCCGTCGTTTCAGCGTATCGCTGGTATGGATCGTGCCGATTGTGGCCGTACTGGTGGGGATCTCCCTGGTGGTGCACAGCCTGATGCAGGAAGGCCCGACCATCATCGTGACCTTCAAGACCGGCAGCGGCCTGACCGCCAACAAGACCGAAGTCAAATACCGCAATGTGGTTATCGGCCAGGTCTCGGATGTCGAATTGAGCAACGACCAAAAGAGTGTCGATGCCACGATCAAGCTGTCCAAACAGGCCGAAACCTTCACCCGAGAAGACTCGCAATTCTGGGTCGTGCGCCCGCGTATCGGGGCTGGCGGCGTCTCGGGCATCGATACTCTGCTGTCCGGCGACTACATCGGCGCCGATATCGGGCACGCCGATGGTCGCGCGAAGAACTTCAAAGGCCTGGAAAACCCGCCGCCCATCACCTATGGCGAGCCTGGCAAGCGCTTCAGCCTGCATTCCCAGGACCTCGGTTCGCTGGATATTGGTTCGCCGATTTATTACCGCAAGATCCCGGTCGGCCAAGTGGTGGCTTATGCGCTGGATGCCGACGGCAAAGGCGTCAATCTCGAACTCTTTATCCACGCGCCCAATGACGCCTATGTCACCGAGAACACCCGGTTCTGGAACGCCAGCGGCATCGACCTGAACATCGGCGCCAACGGTTTCGCGGTGAAGACCGAATCGTTGTCTTCATTGCTGGTGGGTGGCATCGCCTTTCGTGCTCCGGACTACAGCCCCAACGATCAGCCAGCCGCAGAGGAGAAAACCTTCGAGCTGTTCGACGACCAGATAACTGCCCTCGCCCCGCCCAACGGCAAACCGCAGTACCTGAGCCTGCGTTTCGACCAGGCCCTGCGCGGGCTCAAGGTCGATGCGCCGGTTGAATTCCTCGGCATGGAAATCGGCAAGGTGGTGGCGATCAATCTGGATTTTGACGAAAAGAAACGCAGCTTTCCGGTCAACGTCGGCATCGTGATCTACCCGCAACGCCTCGGCCAGGCGCATACCAAAATGATCAAGGCCTTGATGCATGACCCCAATGACGAGGCCGCAGGCATACGCCTGATGGGCACCTTTATTGAAAACGGCCTGCGCGCCCAGGCCCGCAACGGCAACCTGTTGACCGGTCAACTGTACATCGCGCTGGATTTCTACCCGAAAGCGGAAAAAGTCACGTTCGATCCAAATGCCCGGCCGGTCAGCATCCCGACCATCCCTGGCAGCCTCGAGCAATTGCAGGAAAAACTGGAGGCCATGGTCAACAAGATCAACCAACTGCCGGTGGAACGGATTGCCAGCAACCTCGACAGCAACCTCGTCGAGCTGCGCAAAAGCCTGGCGCAATTCAATACCAAGACTCTGCCCGGCGTGCAGACCACTCTGGCGGACGTCAGCAAGACCCTGAACTCGGCCAGCTCGACCCTCGCCGAAGACTCGCCGCAACGCGAACAGCTGACCCAGACCCTGGACGAACTCAAACGCATGTCGCGTTCCCTGCGTGAACTCTCGGACTACCTGGGACGGCACCCGGAATCGCTGATTCGCGGCCGCCCCGACAACGCGGCGCCGTCGGACCTGCAAGGGCCACCGCGTAACTGACCACAGGAGCAACACCCATGGCTTTTTCGCCAAAGTTTACGTTGGTTGCTGCGTTGTTACTCCTCACGGCGTGCCGCAGCGATCCGATTCACTTTCACACCCTGACCCCGGCACAACCTGCACGCGGCAGCGGCGACGAGATCAAGATCGAAGGCATCAGCGTGCCGCCTCAGGTGGATCGTCCGCAGATCGTCATTCGCCAAGGCAACAGTGGCTTGGCGATCCTCGAAACCGACTGGTGGGGTGCAAGCCTTGCGGATGAATTGCGCAGCGCTCTGGTGGACCAACTGTCGAACGCCAACCCGCAGCACAAAGTGTCGCTGCGGGTGGATGTGCAGCGCTTCGACTCGATTCCAGGTCAGTACGGCTTGATCGACGTCAAATGGCGCCTGCGCCCACTCGGCGCCGGCGATAACACGCTGGTCACCTGCCGCAGCACGTTGCAGACGCCGTCAGGGCCGTCCATCGACGATCTGGTGACCGCCCAGCAGAACAACGTCAAACGCCTGGCCGCGGTGATCAGCCAAGCGGCCGCCGCGCAACGGGGTTGCCCGGCGGCCCTGTGATAAACACCATCCTTGTAGGAGTAAGCTTTGCTCCTACAAGTCGTGCGGCATCAGCTCAACGGTGAAACAGCAACCGTTTGGCTCAAGGCTGCTGAGCGCCACCCGCCATTGCTGCTTGGTACAGATGCGCTGAACCAGTGAAAGCCCTAACCCGAGCCCCTCTCCCCGGCTTTCATCACCCCGGACAAATGGCTGGAACATCGCGTGGCGCTTTTCTTCGGGAATACCGATGCCGCTGTCTTCGACACTGAAACCGTGTTCACACAACGTCAGCCGGATGTAGCCACGATCGGTGTAGTGCCAGGCGTTGCGCAGCAAATTGCTCATGACCGATTGCAGGAACGTCAGGTTATGCTGCTGCGCTGAGGTGTGGGTGGCATCGTAGATGAACTCGATACCCTTTTCCCGGATCAATCGCCCCCAAATATCGGCCAGGCTATCGGCGACTTCTTTTAAGGTCGCGCTAGCACCGGTGCCGGAATCCTCTCGAGCGCGAGCCAGCATCAGAAATGTTTCGACCAACTGCTGCATCTCGTGGCTGGCCCGGGCAATACGACTGACCTGCGCCGATGAACGAGGGTCCAGCGAGGGATTGCTCAGCAGCAATTCACAGGAACTGGCCAGTACCATCAACGGTGTGCGCAACTCGTGGCTGACATCGCTGGTAAAGAGCTTTTCCCGGCCCAACGCGGCACGCAGCCGCCCCAGGGTCTGGTCGAACGACAGCGCCAGTTCCCCGACCTCGTCCACCGCATAATCGGGGTGCAGCGGAGGCGCCAAGTCCAACAACTGATCGCGATGGCGCACCTGGCGTGCCAGTCGAATCACCGGGGCCATCACCCGTCGCGCCAGTAGCCAGCCCAGGGTGACCGCCAGCGCAATGCTCAAGACGAAACCGACAATCACCACCGCGAACAACACATGCTCACGTTGTTCGAGACTGAGTTGGTTACGCAGCAACACGTATTTGCGCCCGCCCACCACCTCGGCCATGGCGTAGAAGTCGTCGCCCTGATACTCGATTTCCTGAAAACCCGGGGCCAGCGCTTCCAGTTCAGAGTCCATGGACAAGGCCCCCTGCCCGCCCTGGACAAAAAACAGCTCGTCCTTTTCAGGTCGATGGCTCCAGTCGCTGGTGTCATCCATCAGCAGCAGGCGGTTTAGCCCGCCACCGAGGCTGGTGGTCGTCAGCTTGCGCTCGACCACATGCACCGTGGCGATAATGCCCAGCGCAAAGATCCCGGCGACGAAGGCGCTCATCAGGGCAAATACGATCACAATCCGTTTGGTCAGGCTCTGTTTGAAATCCATACCCATGCGTGGCTCCACTGCCGGTTTCAAACTGGGACACCTGCGGTGTCGGGCTGCGTCCTGCGGCGCCGACGTTCGAACCAAAGATAGACCACGGGCGTGGTGTAAAGCGTCAGAATTTGTGAAACCGCCAAGCCACCGACAATCGCAATACCCAGCGGTTGGCGCAACTCGGAACCGGCACCGTGTCCGAACGCCAGCGGCACAGCCCCGAGCAAGGCTGCCAGCGAGGTCATCAGGATCGGTCTCAAACGCAACAAGCAACCTTCCCGGACGGCCTCACGGGGTGACATGCCCGTCAACTGAGCTTGCAGGGTGAAATCGACAATCATGATCGCATTTTTCTTGACGATGCCAATCAACAGAATGATGCCGATCATCCCCAGCACCGACAGGTCCTGACCGCAAATGATCAGCGCCAGCAGCGCACCGAAACCGGCAGATGGCAGCGTCGAGATGATCGTCAGCGGGTGAATGGCGTTCTCGTATAGCACACCGAGCACGATGTAGACCGTGAGAATGGCCGCCAGAATCAACCAGGGCTGCGATTTCAGTGAATCCTGAAAGGCTTGGGCGGTGCCCTGGAAACTACCGACGACGGTGTCGGGCATCGCCACGGCCAGGGACGCCTGGTTGATTGCGCTGACCGCCTCACTCAACGCGTGGCCGGGTGCCAGGTCGAACGACAGCGTAATGGCCGGGAACACGCCCTGATGGTTGATGATGATCGGCACTTGCTCGATCTTGACGTTCGCCAGCAGGCTCAGCGGCACCAGGGCGCCAGAGCTTGAGCGCACAAACAGATGCGCAAGCGTCGCGGTGGAGGTTTGCCAGCTTGGGTCCAGTTCCAGAATCACATGGTTCTGATCCAACTGAGTGAACATCGTCGCAATCTGCCGTTGGCCGAAGGCGTCGTACAGCACATCGTCGATGGCCTGCACCGTCACCCCGAGGCGTGCCGCCGTCGGCCGGTCGATGACCAGGGTCGATTGGGCAATGGCTTGTTGCTGGTCGGACGTCACGTGTTGCAACTGTGGCAACGTCTTGAGTTTTTCCAGCAATACGCCGCTCCAGTGGTCCAGCTCGGCGCTGTCCGGGTCCTGCAAGGTGTACTGATACTGGGTTTTACTGGCCCGGCCACCGATCTGGATGTCCTGGTTGGCCTGCATGTAGACCTTGATCCCGGACAACTTGTCGAGGGCCGGTTGCAAGCGGCGGATGACCTCGCCGGCGCTGGCGGTGCGCTCGCTGAACGGCTTGAGGTTGATCATCACCTTGCCTTGGCTGACCGTCGGGTTCGGGCCGATCCAGAAATACACCCGAGCCACCGCCGGATCCTGGCCGATCACTTCGGCAACACGGTTGACCTGCGCCCGCATGGCGATAGGTGAGATATCCGGCGCCGCTTCGGCGACGCCCTGAATCAAACCGTTGTCCTGCTGCGGAAAAAAGCCCTTGGGAATCGCGACATACAACACCGCCGTCGCCGCCAGCGTCGCCACGGCCACCGCCAACGTCAGCCGCTGGTGATCAAGCACCCAGTCGAGGCTGCGTCGATAGCCATTGTGCAACCCAGTGAACACCCGCTCACAAGCCAGGGCAAAACGTCCTTCCTCGGTTTCGGCGTGGGGCTTGAGCAGCCAGGCACAGAGCATCGGGGTGATGGTCAGCGAAACGATGCAAGACATGATGATCGCCACGCTGACGGTCACCGCAAACTCACGCATCAGTCGGCCGACAATCCCGGACATCAACAGAATCGGCAAGAACACCGCGATCAGCGACACCGTCATCGAGACAATAGTGAACGCCACCTCACGCAAACCATCGACCGCCGATTGCAGGCGCGATTTGCCCATTTCAAGGTGTCGGACGATGTTTTCCATAACCACAATGGCGTCGTCCACAACAAACCCGACGGCAATCGCCAGGCCCATGATCGACAGGTTGTCGAGACTGTAGCCCAACAGGTACATCACCCCGAACGTCGCCACCAGGGACAACGGAATGGTCAGGCTGGGGATCAGCGTCGCGGTGGCTTTGCGCAAGAACACAAAAATCACCACGACCACCAGTGCAATCGACAGCAGCAAAGTGAATTGCATGTCATTGACCGAGGCTTCGATAGTCTGGGTGCGGTCGCCCACCACCTGAACCTGCACATCTCGCGGCAATGAGGCGGTCAGTTCGGGAAGTTTTGCCTTGATCGTGGCGATCGTCGACAACAGGTTGAAACCCGGTTGCTTGTGGATGTCGACAATGACGGTTGGCTCGGCGCCCAACTGCGCGGCTTGCTGGGTGTCTTCAGCGCCGGCAATCACCCGGCCCAGATCGCCGAGCTTGATCGGCATGCCGTTTTTATAGGCAATGATCTGGTCGCTGTAATGCTGCGGGTCGAGCAACTGGTCGGTCGCCCCGAGGGTGATCGACCGTTGTTGTCCGTCCAGGCTGCCTTTGGGCTGATCCAGGGTGCTGACGCCAATCACGCTGCGCACGTCTTCCAGGGTCAGACCACGAGCGGCCAGCGCATCGGGATCGATCTGCACCCGCACGGCGGGTTTCTGTTCGCCGTGAAAATCCACCAGGCCCACGCCGGGCATCTGCGACAGACGTTGGGCGATGTAATTGTCGGCGTAGCGATCAAGTTCCGGCAGCGTGCGGGTCGGTGAGGTAACGGCCAGGGACATTACGGTGCCTTCAGCCGGGTTGACCTTGTTGAAGGTCGGCGCGCTGGACATGGTCTTGGGCAGATTGGGTGTCGCCGTGTTGATTGCCGTTTGCACATCCTGGGCGGCGCCATCGATATCCCGCGACAGGTCGAACTGCAGCACAATCTGGGTTTTACCTGCTGCACTCGACGAGGTCATCGACGTGACTTGCGGTACAGCGGCAAACGCCCGCTCCAGTGGCGTGGCCACTGAGGACGCCATGGTCTCGGCGCTCGCCCCGGACAGTTTGGCGGTGACCTGGATGGTCGGGAAGTCCACTGTCGGCAATGGCGCCACCGGCAGTTGAAAATAGGCGAAGGCGCCCAGCAGCATGACCCCGAGGGCCAGCAAGCTCAGACCGACGCGCCGTTGAATCAGACCGGCCAGCCCATTCATTGTGAAGCCTCCACCAGTGCCGCCGAATTGTCAGGCGTGACCGGCGTGACTTTCAGCCCAGGCGCGACGCGGGATTGCCCCTGCACCACAACGGTTTCGCCGGCCGCGAGGCCTTGGCGAATCCACTGTTTGCCTTCAACCACCGTCGCGGCATCGACCAGGCGCGGCTGCACCCGCTGATCAGCATCGACCACATAGACAAAGTTGCCCTGACGCCCGAATTGCACCGCATCGGCCGGCACCACGGTGACGTCGCGGCGGGTCTGGACCAGCAACCGTGCGCTCACCAATTCCCCCGGCCACAGTTGACCGGCGGCATTGTCGAATTGGGCCTTGAGCTGGATCTGCCCACTGGCAGCGGCCACCTGGCTGTCGATGAAACTCAGTTGGCCATGGGCGATTTCCTGGTGACCGTCGCGCGTCATCGCGACAACCTGTAACGCGCCTTTGGCGTTTTCTTCGAGGATTTCTGCCAGATCATCCTGGGACACCGCGAAAGCCACGGAGATCGGATTCATCTGGGTAATCGTCACCAGCCCCGTAGCCTCAGCACCATGGGCAATGGAACCGACGTCGAGCAGGCGCTGGCCGGTGCGGCCGGTCAACGGCGCCTTGACCTGGGTGAATTCCAATTGCAGGCGCGCGGTATCCAGTGCTGCTTGATCCGCCTGCACGGTGGCTTGCTGGGCCGCCAGATTAGCGCGAAAAGTATCAACGTCCTGGGTCGGGCCGGCCTTGGCAGCGGCCAGTTTGCTGGCTCGGTCCAGGCTGACCCTCAGATTGGCCAACTGCGCCTGATCCTTGGCGACCAAGGCTTGGGCTTGAGCAACCTGGGCCTGATAAACCCTCGGGTCGATCACCGCCAACAGGCTGCCGGCGGTGACGGTTTGTCCCTCATTGAACAGGATTTTTTGCAGCTCGCCGTCCACCCTCACCCGCACATTCACACTGTTGAGGGCCTGCACATTGCCGATGGCACTGATCCAGACCGGCAAGTCCTGACGACTGACTTGGGTCATCTGCACCGGCACCGCCGCTGCTTCAGACTTCGCCGGCGCTGCCTGGGCCCGCTTGATCCATTGAAAACCGCCGAGGGCTGCGCCGAGCGACACAATCACCAGGCCCCAGAGAGCAACGCGACGACGTGGGTGTAGAACATTCATGGGTGAGCCACCTGGGAAGGAGAATTGGAAGCGATGGTGGCGGCGGAAAAATCCCCGCCCAAGGCGCGAAACAAACCGACAGCGGCCTGAAGGTGTTGCAGGCGCACCTGCAACAGCGTGTCTTCGGCCTGGTACTGGGTGCGCTCAACGATCAGTAAGGTCTGGAAATCGGTAGAGCCCAGCCGGTAGCGAACCTGTGCCAGCCGCGCGGCTTCGCGGGCCGAATCGACGGCCGATTGGTTCAAGGCGTAACTCTTGTCCAGCTCACGGGCGGCGCTGACCTGGGTTTGGACGTCTTGCAGCGCCTCGATGATCGACTCACGGTAATTGGCGGTCAGCTCCTGCACATGAGCCTCGTCGAAATGCAGCTGGCCCTTGAGCTGGCCACCGGCGAACAGCGGCTGACTTAGGGTGCCGATAGCGCTCCAGATCTGTCCGCCGGCGATCGTATCGATACCGCCCAGCAGGTCCAGTGAGAGGTTGGGCAGAAACGCGGCACGGGCCACACCGACATCGAAGTTCGCCGACGTCAGCCTCGCCTCGGCTGCTTGAATGTCTGGACGCTGACGCAACAAGCCAATCGGCAGGCCGGTCGAAGGCTGCGGCACTTGCAAGGTGTCGAGCCCGTTACCTTGCAGATGAAAGCCTTGGGGTGGCGCGCCGACCAGTACCGCCAATTGGTACAGCGCCAAATCCCGTTGCTGACGCAACCCTGGCATCGCCGCTTCAAAGGTCTGCATGGCATTGCGTTGCTGAGCGACTTCGAGATTCGACACCGCGCCCTGGCTGGCCTGGACTTCCACCAGGTCGAGCACTTGCCGGGCATCGTCAGCAATCGACTGGGCCAGACGCAGGCGTTCTTCCAGCGACAGCACCTGGAAGTAACTGTCAGCAATGCTCGCGCCCAGAGTCATACGCAATGTATGGGCGTCGAACACACTGGCGTTGGCCAGGGCGTCGGCGGAATCGGCTGCCGCACGCTGTTTGCCCCAGAAATCCACCTCGTAGGTGGCTTCGGCAAAGACGCTGCGTTTTGCCGTGGTGCCGTAGTTGTTCTGACGCTGGAAATTGCCCCCCAGATTCAGCGCCGGGTATTGGCCGGCGCCCACGACTTGTGCTGAAGCACGCGCCTCGTCAATCCGACTGACCGCAGCCTTGAGGGTGTAATTGGAGGCCAGGCCACGGGTGATCAGCGAGTCGAGTTCGGTGCTGTGAAACTCGCGCCACCACTGCCCGCCCGGCGCCGATTGGCTGTCTGGCGTGCCATCCCACTGTGCGGCCACGGGCAACTCGGGTTGCCGATACTCGGGCACCATCGAGCAGCCGCTCAGCGCCAGCACGCCGAGCAACATCAAAGACATCGGTGAATAACGCGCGGAACGTAAGGTGCGCACCGCCAAGGTTGCAACGGACATGGGCTAGCTATCTCCCGCTTGAGCCTCTGTGGACTAGTCCACGAATGAGGCGAAGATAGCGAGGAGTGCCTGCCAGAGCGTTCGTCGGTAGATAAACTTTTATTTAATCTTGCGGCGTGTTGACCTGAAAGCTGTAGCCGACGCCGGGCACAGTCTTGATCAGCGAGTCATCAAAACCTTCATCGAGTTTTCGCCGCAGGCGATGGATGTGTTTGTCGATCACGTTGTCGTTGGGGTCGAAAGCGTAGTCCCAGGCGCTGTCGAGCAGCATGTCGCGGGTCACCACCTGGCCGCTGTGGCGCATGAGTTTTTCCAGCAACAGGGCTTCGCGATGCTGCAAGGCAATAACCCGTCCCTGGCGCACGGCGGTACGCGTGGCGCAGTCGAGTCGCAACTCTCCGACCTCTAGCTGACGTACCGGCCCGTTCGATTGATCGCGGCCGCGCATCAAGGCATCCAGACGCGCCAGCACTTCGGCGAATGCATAAGGTTTGGCCAGGTAATCGTCACAACCGGCTTGCAGGCCTTCGACCTTTTGCGCGGTGGACGCCTGGGCGCTGAGCATCAGGATCGGCACCCGCTGGCCACGACTTCGCAAGGCCTTGATCAACTCGATGCCGTTGAGCCCGGGTAAGCGTCGATCGACAATCAACGCGTCGTGAATCGCTTCCAGGGCCATGTCCAGGCCACTGTTGCCGTCGCTGGCGATATCGACGACATGGCCACTTTCCGTCAACCCGCGCAGCAGGTACGCGGCGGTCTGGGCATCGTCTTCAACCACAAGAATGCGCAAGGAACGGTCTCCATGAAATCCAACCTAAACTTTTATTTAACCGGCGGGAACGTAGCTTCGCCCAAGGCTTTGACACACTATGCCACCTCTGTCCCGACTACGTGACCGGTTCAACTGCCATGACCCATGTTTTGGTCGTCGAAGACGACTTGCCTACTGCCCGCGAAATCGAAGCGGCCCTGTGTGATCACGGCTTCACGGTGAGCTGTGTCGACAATGGCCGCGAAGGCCTGTTGAAAGCCTTGAGTGAACCCTTCGACCTGATCGTCCTGGACCGCATGTTGCCTGGCGGCCTGGATGGTTTAGGTGTGCTCACCGCATTGCGAGCGGCCAGCGTGAGCACTCCGGTGCTGATTCTCAGCGCCTTGAGTGCGCTGGACGAGCGGGTTCGCGGCTTGCGCGCCGGGGGTGACGACTACCTGACCAAACCGTTTGAGTTCATCGAGCTGACAGCACGCCTCGATGCCTTGTGCCGGCGCCGTGCAGAGCCGCCCGCGACGACTCAGGAACCCCGACTGCGAGTCGCCAACCTGGAAATCGATTTGTTGCGGCGAACGGTACGCCGTGGTGAACGGGTCATCGAACTGGTGCCTCGCGAGTACGCCTTGCTTGAGCATCTGATGCGCAATGCCGGGCAAGTCATCACGCGTACCATGTTGTTTGAAGCGGTGTGGAGTTACGCCTACGACGAGCGCACGAATGTGATCGAGGTCCACATCAGCCGCTTGCGACGCAAGGTGGATGGCGAAAGCGATCTGCCGATGATTCACACCATTCGTGGAGCCGGCTATGTACTCCGTTCACCTGAGTGAAATACCGCGCACCATCAGTTTTCGCACTGGCCTGCTGTTTCTTGGGCTATTCGGTTGCTCGTTCCTGGCGCTGTTCGGCTACATCTATTGGCAAACGGCGTTCTACCTGAAAACCGAAGCCGATACGGCGCTCTATCGGCAAGTCGAAAACCGCAGCCTGCAATCACCGGAGTTGCAGTTGGCCGAGATTCGCAAGCATGCCGTGCAGGATGTCGAAGGCCGACTGCCTCATAGCCTGTTCGACGAACAAGGCAAGTTTATCGCCGGAGCGATTCATCGCCTGCCGCCGTTCGCCGAATACGACAAACCGCAGGAGTTTCGCTGGCTCAAGGATAATGGCCACCATCGTCCGGTACGGTTCATGGTGCATCGCCTGCCCGACGGCAAGACGTTGCTGGTCGCCCAGGATATGCACGATATTCGCGAGTTCGATGAACTGCTGATCAATGCTTTGTATTCCGGCGGTGTTCTGTTGCTGGTAGTCGGTCTGTTCGGTGCGGTGCTGCTGGGTTACTCGGCCCACCGGCGCCTGGATAAACTGAGTCGTTCAATCAAAGGCATCATCGAGGGTGACTTGACCGGTCGGCTGCCGATCCTTGGTAACAACGACGATATCGACCGTCTGGCTGGCGTGGTCAACGGCATGCTGGATGAGCTGGAACGGTTGATGAGCGAAGTCAAAGGTGTCTGCGATGACATCGCCCATGACCTGCGCACTCCGCTGACGCGGCTGATCGCAGGCCTTGAGCGCGCCCAACGGCGTGGTCTGGATGAAGCCCAATATGCCACCAGCATTGACGCGGCGCTCACCGAAGCCAAGGGCCTGCTGTTAACGTTCAAAGCCTTGCTGCGCATTTCGGAAATCGAAAACAGCGCGCGCCGCAGTCACTTTGCGCCGCTGGATTTGAATGTAATAGCGGCCGATGCTGCGGAGCTCTATGAACCGCTGGCCGAGGAACGCGGCATCAGCCTGACATTCAATAGCAGCCAGATGCCGGCCGTTATAGCCGGTGATGCGCAACTGTTGTTCGATGCTGTCTGCAACTTGCTGGACAACGCGATCAAGTTTTCACCGGACCATAGCGACATTCACCTGACGGTGATCGCTGACCAGATTGCTGTGGGGATTCGCGTGACGGATAACGGACCGGGTATTGCGCCGGCTGAGCGCGAAGCGGTATTGCGCAGGCTGTACCGCGCCGAATCCAGCCGGCATACGCCGGGTAACGGCCTTGGACTGAGCATGGTCTCAGCGGTGGCGCGCCTGCACGACATGGAGCTGGCCGTCAGTGATGCGGCGCCTGGCTGCCGAGTCGATTTGCTTGGCAGACCCTCCCCGGAAACAACTTGAAATAATCTACACGGCGTATTTGATAGTGATTTTCAAATACTCCGTATCATTACTCGTCAATGGACTACGCTGCTGTCACTGAAACTAAAGGGAGAGGGTTTCTTGAATAACAATGAATTTCCGCAAATTTTTCACATTCGTTTCACCGCGCTCATACGCCCCGCCCCTTAGTGTGTTGCTCATCGTTAGAAGTACGACTAAGCAACTTCAATTTTCGTCGAAACTTTCCCGGCCAAGGCTGCGTTGCGTGCAGTTTTCGGGTTATTCAAAGGGGCAAGACCGTGGTCGAATCAGTGACATCCGCAATGCCGTCCCGTCGAGGATCGCCATCGCGACTCACCAAAATCATCAGTGTGTCAGCCTTATTGACGGTGGCCGTCCTGGTGACGGGCTTCATGTGGTGGCATCGATCCCCGACAGATCTTGGCAGTGCAAGCTCCAAGGTCCAGGCCGAACTGATCAAGCATTGGCAGGCCGGTGACGTGGTGGTGCTGGTTCGCCACGCCGAACGTTGCGACCGTTCCAGTAACCCGTGCCTGGGTCCGGCCGACGGCATTACCCAACTCGGCAGCCAGGCTTCCGCGGCGGTAGGCCAAGGCTTTGTGAGCCTGGGCATGGCACAGACTGATGTCTTCGTCAGCCCGGTGACCCGCACCGAGCAATCGGCACACGCCATGTTTGGTAAAGCAGCGGTAACTCAGGAATGGCTGGCCAGTTGTGGCAGTACCCTGCGTAACGATGTCGTCGCGCACAAGGTTCCCCATCGCAATTCGGTACTGGTCACACACAGCGGCTGCATCGGTGATTTTGAAAAGCAGACCGGTTTCAAGCACGCTGCCGCCAGCGAATACAGCAGCTCCTTGTTTGTCAGCATTGACGCTAACGGACAACTTCAGGTGCTGGGTATACTGAATGACGGTGATTGGCATTCGCTGTTGCGCGAAAAAAACGCTGAAGTAACGAACGCGCAGTGAATCACTTGTTAGATGCCAAACGTAATACAAGGTCAAAATAATCAACGGCAATGAGTAGCAAGCTAATTAGTTTGCTGCTCATTGACAGATCTATGTAAGAAAGTTTGTCTTTTACTTGAATAACTGGACATTGGCGGATTCCAAGCTTGAATTCCTTCAGGAACCGTTCAGCCGGGAAGGTTGATAGTTCTCTGGATTCAGGGAAAACACGCACATTCAGCTGCCGATATGCCTGCATTCACTCAAACCAGCGTTGTGCCTGCGCAGGATTGCGCCGAGCTCCTCGCTGAACCAAGCAACGTCCCTGCGTTAAGGTCGATTCATGACGTCCCATAACAATCTGTTGCAACATCCTGCGGCGCATGCGTCCCGCCGCCCTACGCCAGAACCCACAGCCGCCGAACGCTGGATCGTTCCCGGCTTGCTACTGGCCTTCGTGGTGTTCTATTTAGTGCCACTGGTCACCCACGGTTTGTGGATCCCCGACGAAACCCGCTACGGCCAGATCAGCCAGGAGATGCTCCTGAGCGGCAATTGGGTGTCCCCGCACTTCATGGGCATCCGCTATTTCGAAAAACCCATCGCCGGCTACTGGATGATCGCCATCGGCCAGGCCGTGTTCGGCGATAACCTGTTTGGTGTACGAATCGCCTCGGCGTTGAGCACCGGGCTGAGCGTCTGGCTGACTTACCTGATTGCCCGTCGCCTTTGGAACGACCCGCGTAAAAGTGGCGCCTGTGCGTTGCTCTACATGAGTTTTGGGTTGATCGCCGGGCAAGCCGGTTATGCGAATCTCGATCCGCAGTTCACGCTCTGGGTCAATCTGAGCCTGGTTGCGTTGTGGTTTGCCATCGATAGCTCATCGTCCAAAGAACGAATTGGTGCGTGGGCCGTATTGGGCGCCGCGTGTGGCATGGGCTTCATGACCAAGGGATTCCTCGCCTGGCTGTTGCCGGTGTTGATCGCCCTGCCCTACATGCTGTGGCAGCGACGCTTGGGCGAATTGTTGCGCTACGGGCCGATAGCGGTCGTCGTGGCGGCCGTGGTCTGCTTGCCGTGGGTGCTTGCCATTCACTATCGGGAACCGGACTTCTGGCGGTTTTTCTTCTGGCACGAACACATTCGCCGGTTCGCCGCCGAAGATGCACAACACACCCGTCCGTGGTGGTTCTATCTGCCAATGCTGGTGGTATCGAGCCTGCCGTGGGCCGCGTTGCTGCCATCGACCTTTATCCAGGCCTGGAAGAACAAGCGCCAACCGGCGATTGGCTTTCTGCTGCTGTGGATGCTGTTGCCGCTGGCGTTTTTCAGCCTGAGCAAGGGCAAGTTGCCGACCTACATCATGCCGTGCCTGCTGCCGCTGGCGTTGCTGATGGGGCATACCGTGGTGGGTCTGATTGAACAGGCGAAAGGCCGGGCCCTGCGTATTAACGGTGTACTCAATGTGGTGCTGGCCAGCGCTGCGCTGATCGGCTTGGTTTACGTACAAGCGACCCGGGAAATTTTCGAAAACACGGAGATGTTCAGCCTGTCCCTTGGCTACATCGTGCTGGCCGGCTGGATCATCGCCAACGCAGTGCAAGTCTCGCGGCCATTGACGCTCTGGGCGGCGCCGGCGCTGGGGATCTTTCTGCTGGTGGCGCTGCTGCCGGCCGCGATGCCCGGCAAGATCGTCAACAGCAAGATGCCTGACCAGTTTATCGCCGAACACCTGGATGCCTTGGGTCAGACGAGCTCATTACTCAGTAACGACCTGGGCGCGGCGTCGGCGTTGTCCTGGCGGTTGAAGCGTCCGCAAGTCGATCTGTTCAACACTATCGGTGAGCTGAAATATGGTCTCGACGACCCAGCCATGGCTTCGCGCAAAGTCACCATGGATAACGTCGGCCAATGGATGACCGAAGCGCGCAAGAAAGGCTCGGTCGGGGTGGTGATGCGGGTCAACAGTGTTCAGGAAGTTCAGGAAGTCGCCTTGTTGCCCGTGGACGGCAAACGCTACCAGCGCGGCAACCTGGAAATTCTGATCTTCCCGCAAACCCAGCCCTGAGTTGTAACAACAAAAATTAAACCTGTGGGAGCGGCTGCCTGTGGCGAGGGAGCTTGCTCCCGCTCGAGTGCGCAGCGCTCGCAGGATTTTGGGGCCGCTTCGCAGCCCGGCGCGAGCAAGCTCGCTCGCCACAAATGCGGTGTTCGCCACCTCTACCAATGTATGCAACTACTTAAAGTTCTACAGGGAAACCCTCAATGAAGTTTTGGGCAAGTGACAGGGGCGCGCTGTGGCTCCTGCTGGGCGCGACTGCGCTGATGTTGTTGTTGGGTTTGGGCACTCGGGAGTTGTGGGGCGCGGAAACCCGCTGGGCCAACATCGCCCTGCAGATGCTCCAGAGTGGTGACTACTTCGACCCTTATCTCAAGGGCGGGCCGTATTACGATAAACCGCTGCCGTCCTATTGGCTGATCACCGCCACGGCGTGGCTGACCGGCGGCCTGGGTCACTGGTCGCTGCGTCTGTCGTCGGTGATATCGGCGTGGCTGAGCGTCTGGCTGGTGTACCTGATCGGCGAACAATTGTTTCGCAAAGGCACCGGCCTGATCGCTGGCTGGATGCTGGCGACGACTTTCTACTTCATATTCTGGGCGAGGGTTGCCACGGCCGACATCTTGACCGTGTGCGGCGTACTCGCGGCGGTCTGGTGGTACTGGCGTGGACCGGACGACACGCGCCTGGGTCGCTACCTGGTGTTTTTCCTGCTGTTGTCGCTGACCTCGCTGTTCAAGGGTTTGATCGGCTTCATCTTGCCGGGCCTGGTGCTGTTGCCTCATCTGTTGCAGGAAGGTCGCTGGAAGCGCCACCTCAACCTGCGGCTCTGTCTGGCCCTGGTGATTGCCGGCGTGTTCTACATGACGCCATTCATCCTGTCCCACTTCTACGGCGCGCCGACCTACGGCGAAAGTGGCCTGGGCCTGGTACTGCGGGAAAACGTCGTGCGGTTTTTCCAGCCGTTCGACAACATTGGCCCGATTTACACTTATCTGATTTACCTGCCGGTCTACACCCTGCCCTGGGCGCCGTGCTGGATCATCGGATTGTGGGTCGCCATACGTCACTGGCGCAATGTCGAACCCAATACCCGGTGGCTGATCTGGGGCCTGGGCCTGTTGATGCTGTTTTTCACCGCCAGCGGTAGTCGCCGCAGTTATTACGTGTTGCCACTGGTGCCATTCGCGCAATTGCTTGGCGCGTGGTGGATTACCAAGCGAATGGCGGAACGCAACGCGGCGGGTCGGTTTGGCAGTCGCAAAATGAAGATCGGCGTTGGCGCGGCCACGGTGCTGATGCTTGCGGTGCTGGGTGTGCTCTATCCATGGACCAACGGCGGTGGCGGCGTGGTCCAGTTCGGTGAGACGGTCAAGCTCGAGGCCAGCAAGCGTGCGCCGTTGAACGAGTGGCGCATGGTTATGATCGAAGTCGATAACAAAGTGCCGATGTACCTGCAAACCGGGGGCGCGCCGTTCTATTACGTGCAGGAAAACCAGGACTTCCCCCGCACCGGCGACAGCGCTGCGTTGATGGCTTGGCTTGAGACCACCAGCGGCCAGCATTGGGATCCTCAGCGCACCATCATTGTGGCGCAATACCGCAATGGCGGTGACCTACCCCTGAACTACCTGAGTGCCGACCATCAGGTCATCACCACCACGCCCACCAACGGTGAGCGAATGTTCCATGGTCGTGAAGACCAGAGTGTGGCGTTTATTCCCCAATCCTGACCTGTACCGATAACCCTGTGGGAGCGAGCTTGCTCGCGATGAGGCCATTACATTCAACATCATCGTTGACTGTCATGCCGCCATCGCGAGCAGGCTCGCTCCCACAGTTCGTTTCCAGACACCTTCCCGATTGCGTCATCACACGGATTAACGTTTTTTTTGACATTTTTTTCACATTCTCGGATCTACATTCGCCGCGCCTCAAACATGCAAATGATTCCTATTGATCTAGAGTTAATGAGAATCTCTCTGCAAGCATTGCGCATGTAAAAATCAAAAAAAATCCGGAGCTGGCTCAGCATGACTACCCGTATTCCTTCTTTTCTGAAAAAAGCACTGCTGGCGACTGCATTGGTCAGCGCTGGGCACGTCTACGCCGCCACCGAGGCTGACGGCATCGTGGTCTACAACGCGCAGCACGAAAGCCTGACCAAATCCTGGGTCGAGGGTTTCACCAAGGAAACCGGGATCAAAGTCACCGTGCGCAACGGCGACGACACCGAAATGGGTAACCAGATCGTCCAGGAAGGCGCTGCCTCCCCGGCAGACGTATTCCTGACCGAGAACTCCCCGGCCATGGTCCTTGTAGAGAACGCAGGGCTGTTCGCCCCGGTTGCGCCAACCACCCTGGAACAAATTGGCTCACCTTATCGTCCGGCCCACGGTAAATGGGTTGGCATCGCCGCGCGCTCCACGGTGTTTGTCTACAACCCAGCCAAGCTGACTGAAGCAGATCTGCCAAAATCGCTGATGGACCTCGCCTCGCCGAGCTGGAAAGGCCGCTGGGCCGCGTCGCCAAGTGGCGCCGACTTCCAGGCGATCGTCGCTGCCGTGCTTGAACTCAAGGGTGAAGCCGCAACGCTGGACTGGCTGAAAGCGATGAAAGTCAACTCCACGGCTTACCGTGGCAACAGCGCGGTGCTGAAAGCCGTGAATGCCGGGCAAATCGACAGCGGCGTGATCTACCACTACTACCGCTTCGTCGATCAGGCCAAGACCGGCGAAAACAGCAAAGACACCAGCCTGCACTACTTCAAGCACAAAGACCCGGGTGCGTTTGTCAGCATCTCCGGTGGCGGTGTTCTGGCTTCCAGCAAACACAAGGAACAAGCCCAGGCTTTCCTGAAGTGGATTACCGGCAAGGACGGCCAGGCGATTCTGAAAAACGGCAACTCGTTTGAATACGCTGTGGGCCAGAACGCTGAATCGAACCCGAAACTGACGCCGCTTTCGCAACTTGACGCACCGGCCGTCGATGCCTCCAAGCTCGACAGCAAAAAAGCGGTGGAACTCATGACCCAGGCCGGACTGCTCTAATTGATGCCTGAAACACTGCCGTCGGGTATCGCTTCGGCGATACCCGCGAACTCACTAAGACGCTCCCGTGGCCTGTTTATTGGTCGCGGAGGCGCGTGGGTGACTAGTTTATCGGTACTGGTGTCGCTGTTGTCGCTGCTGCCGATTATTTTCGTGATGGGCGTGTCCTGGCAAACCGGCTGGGCCGCCATCGAAACGCTGGTATTTCGGCCGCGGGTAGCCGAATTGCTGATCAACACCGTGATGCTGGTGGTGATCACCCTGCCCTTGTGTGTCGTATTGGGCGTTGCGCTGGCGTGGCTGACCGAACGAACCAACCTGCCAGGACGGCGTTGGTGGTCGCTACTGGCCACTGCGCCACTGGCCGTGCCGGCGTTCGTTCACAGTTACGCGTGGGTCAGCCTGGTACCGTCGATTCATGGATTACCGGCCGGCGTGCTGGTGTCGGTGATCGCTTACTTCCCGTTTCTTTATCTACCGGTTGCCGCGACCTTACGCCGGCTCGACCCGGCCATCGAAGACGTCGCCGAATCCCTCGGCCTCAAGCCCTGGGCCGTGTTTTTCCGGGTGGTGCTGCCGCAATTGCGCCTGGCCATCTGCGGCGGAGCGTTGCTGGTGGGCCTGCACCTGCTGGCTGAATACGGTCTGTACGCGATGATTCGTTTCGATACCTTTACGACCGCGATTTTCGATCAATTCAAATCCACCTTCAACGGCCCTGCCGCGAACATGCTGGCCGGGGTTCTGGCGCTGTGTTGCCTGGCCATGCTGACCGCCGAATCGGCTGCGCGCGGCAGCGCTCGTTACGCCAGGGTTGGCTCAGGCAGTGCTCGGGATCAGCGCATCGTGCGTCTGGATGCCAACACCACCCTGCTCGCCCTCACGCTGCAAATCGTGACTTGCGCTCTGGCGTTGGGCGTTCCATTGATCACTCTGAGCAAATGGCTGATCGCCGGGGGCAGTGAAGTCTGGCAGGCGGCTGATTTGCTGCCGGCCCTGCAACAGACTTTGCTGCTGGGTGTCGCTGGCGCAGCCCTCACCACCTGTGCGGCGATCCCGATTGCCTGGTTGTCGATCCGCTCGCCGGGCCGTCTGCAACGAGTATTGGAAAGCTGCAACTACATCACCAGTTCGTTGCCCGGCATTGTGGTTGCCCTGGCCTTGGTGACGGTGACGATTCACTTTGCCCGGCCGATCTACCAGACCACCATCACCGTGCTGCTGGCTTATCTGCTGATGTTTCTGCCCCGGGCACTGGTGAGTTTGCGTGCCGGCATCGCTCAGGCACCGGTGGAACTGGAGAACATGGCCCGCAGCCTCGGTCGATCCCCCGGCCGGGCTCTTTGGCTGATCACCTTGCGCCTCGCGGCTCCGGGTGCTGCTGCCGGCGCCGCGCTGGTGTTCCTGGCGATCACCAACGAGTTGACCGCCACCCTGCTGTTGGCACCGAACGGCACACGCACCCTGGCCACCGGATTCTGGGCCATGACCAGTGAAATCGACTACGCGGCGGCAGCGCCCTACGCGTTGATCATGATCTTGCTGTCGTTGCCACTGACCGGCCTTCTTTATCACCAATCCAAACGCACGGCTGGCCGATGAACGCCCTCGAACTGAACTCGATCCACAAATCCTTTGGCACTCAGCGCGCCCTGGAAAACATCAACCTGTCGGTGCCAACTGGTAGTCGAACGGTGATCGTCGGGCCGTCCGGTTCAGGCAAAACCACCTTGCTGCGGATGATTGCCGGCTTCGAATTCCCGGACTCGGGCAGCCTCTCGCTCAACGGCCAGATACTGGTCGACGGCACGCATTCGGTACCGGCGCACCAGCGTTTGATCGGTTATGTGCCCCAGGACGGCGCCTTGTTCCCGCACATGACCGTCGCCGCCAACATCGGTTTCGGCCTGGCGGACAAGGGCCCGACCCGGCAGGATCGTATCGCCGAACTGATGGACAGCGTCGCCCTGGATTCGAACATGGCCAAGCGTTGGCCCCATGAACTGTCTGGCGGTCAGCAACAACGGGTTGCCCTGGCCAGGGCATTGGCCCAGCAGCCACGACTGATGCTGCTGGATGAACCATTCTCGGCGCTCGACACCGGGTTGCGCGCAGCCATGCGCAAAATGGTCGCCCGCCTACTCGCAGATGCCGGCGTGACCACCATTCTGGTGACCCACGATCAAAGCGAAGCGTTGTCGTTTGCTGATCAGTTGGCGGTGATGCGTCAGGGCCGGCTGGTGCAATCAGGCCATCCGATGGATTTGTACCGCTACCCGGACGACGAGCAAACCGCGCTGTTTCTCGGCGATGCGGTGGTCATGCCTGCACGGATCGAGGCCGGCTGGGCCCATTGCGACCTTGGCCGTATTCCGGTCAATAGCCCGGACCGCAACGGCTCGGCGCAGATCATGCTTCGACCCGAGCAATTACAGATCAACAGCTCGCCAACAGATTCCCTTGGCTGTCCTGGCGTGGTCACCGATCGCGACTTCGGTGGCAACACCTGCACTTTGACGGTGGAGTTGCTGCCTGGTAAATCCGAGCCGGGCCGATCATTACTGGTTCGCAGCTCCGGCATGCACGCCCCGCCGGCTGGCAGTGCCGTTCATGTCACAACGCTCGGTAATGCCCATGTGCTGACTGGCTGACATCGCTCACAGGTCAAAGCGGTCCACCGCCCGGCGGCGCTCATTGTCATCGCGCACGTCATAGTTGGCGGTGGTCTGGATATTGCTGTGGTGGGCCAGTTTCTGGGCTATCGACAGATCGTGCTCTTCGATCACTCGGGTGATGAATGAGCGCCGGAAGTCGTGGGGCATGATCTTCACCCCCACCTGGGCGCCGCGCTGCCTGGCGATGTAATAGATCGCATGTTTGGTGATGCGCTCGCGGGTAATGTGGCTGCCGCGGCGGATGCGGTTGAACAGGAATGGATCGTCCTCCTGGCCTTCCCCTAATTGCGAACGGCGTAACTCCAGCCACGCCTCCAGTTTGGCGAACGCCCAGGCCGGCGCGTACTTGATCAACTGTTTGTTGCCCTTGGCGGTGACCCGCAAGCTGCGCTCGGTGAAATCCACTTGGTTCAGGTCCAGGTTCACCGACTCCGATTTGCGCATCCCCGAACCATACAGCACCGCAATGATCGCCGCGTCCCGCAGCCCTTGTGGCCGCGGATCGGCGGCACAGACCTCCATTAGTTCTTTGATCAGCGAGCGCTTGAGGTTGCGCCCTTGGGCCAGCCGCGTGCCGGCAATGCCTTTGACTGAGCGCATTTTCAGTAAGTGCTCCTGGCTGATCAGGCTCATGCGCCAGGCTTCGTTCATGACCCCGCGCACCGCGTTCACATACAGCGAAGACGTATTAGGCGCGTAACCATCAGTGCGCAAAGCAGCCACTAACGCCACGACGTCCTCAGGCTGGAGTTCGTGCCAGGGAATTTCCTCTATGTTCATGTCTTCAAAACCCAGTCGATCCGCCGCGTCTTGCAAAACATACCGCATGGTTAGTTGACTGGACTGCGCAAGGCGGGTCAGATATAGGGCCAGCGGGTTGGCTTTGGTAGCTATGGAGTCGGTAGCAGATAAGTCAATCAAACGAAAAAACCTTGAATGAAAACGGTTCAACACAACAACTAATGAGTTTTACTACTTGCTGTAAGGGGTTGCGCTCCGAACGCAAGCCACTGATAAGGCGCGATAAACGGTAGAAGTCTGAACTTTGGCTGTCTGAACTTCAGAAAAACGATTCACCGACCGGTTTTTCATGTCCCTTTCACATTTTCGCGCTTAATCTGAACGGATCGGATAGCCATCGATTCTCAATTCCAACCTGACGAGCAAGGAGCCGAAAGTCAACCACGTAATTTGTCACATTTCCGCGGTAACTAATTGATGCAGCTTTCGTTTTAGCGTCTACGCTTTGAGTGGATCCAAACTTTCACAGCTGAAATTCCGTTGACGCTTCAGACCCGAGGTCCCCATGAGTCAGGCTTTTCTCCCCTTCTCTCGCCCCAGTATCGGCGATGAAGAAATTGCGGCCGTCGAGCAAGTATTACGCTCCGGCTGGATCACAACCGGGCCAAAAAACCAGGCACTGGAAGAACACTTCGCCAACTACGTCGGTTGCAAGCATGCCGTGGCATTGTCGTCCGCTACCGGTGGCATGCACATCACCTTGCTGGCCCTGGGCATCGGTCCCGGGGATGAAGTCATTACCCCGTCCCAGACGTGGGTGTCCACCGCCAACATGATCTGCCTGTTGGGGGCAACACCGGTTTTTGTCGATGTCGATCGCGACACCCTGATGACCGACCTGCAAAGCATTGAAGCGGCGATAACGCCCCGTACCAAGGCGATCATTCCGGTGCATTACGCCGGCGCGGCGTTCGACCTCGATCCGCTCTATGCCCTGGCTGACAAGCACGGGATCGCCGTCATCGAAGACGCGGCCCACGCGGCCGGCACTTTCTACAAAGGTCGTCACGTCGGTTCCCAAGGCACGGCGATCTTCTCGTTCCACGCGATCAAGAACATGACCTGCGCCGAAGGCGCGATGTTCGTCACCGACGATGAAGCCCTCGCCACTCGTGTGCGTATGCTCAAGTTCCACGGTCTGGGCGTTGACGCCTACGATCGACTGACTGGCGGGCGCAAGCCGCAGGCCCAGGTTATCGAGCCAGGCTTCAAGTACAACCTGGCCGACATCAATGCCGCCATCGCCCTGGTGCAACTGGAGCGACTGGACGAAATCAACGCCAAACGCACGCAACTGGCCCAGACCTACTTGCAGCGCCTGGAAGGCCTGCCCGTGCAGCCGTTGACCATTCCGACGTATCCGCAA
The DNA here is from genome assembly GCF_056680395.1 of Pseudomonas sp. ASL4. NCBI lineage: Bacteria > Pseudomonadati > Pseudomonadota > Gammaproteobacteria > Pseudomonadales > Pseudomonadaceae > Pseudomonas > Pseudomonas sp. ASL4. The sequence continues at coordinate 4,421,518 of NZ_CM155280.1, forward strand.
CAACACGCCTGGCACCTGTTCATTCTGCGTATCGACGCCGAACGTTGCGGGCTGGATCGTGAAGCGTTCATGAAGGCTTTGCAGGAACAAAATATCGGAACAGGCATTCACTTTATTGCCACGCACCTGCACACCTATTATCGTCAACGTTTCCCGGACATCTATCTGCCCAATACCGAATGGAACTCGGCGCGGCTGTGTTCGATTCCCTTGTTCCCCGACATGACCACCGACGACGTTGATCGCGTTGTTGGTGCCATCGAAAACATTATGGACAGAAGCCTTTGAGACCTTATCCAATCAACTGCGTGTCGATCGTTATTCCGGTCTACAACGAAGAAGAAAGCCTGCCCGAATTGTTGCGTCGCACCGAAGCAGCCTGCGCGCAACTGACCCACGAGTACGAAATCGTGCTGGTGGACGACGGCAGTCGCGACAATTCGGCGCAACTGCTCGAAGATGCTGCCAATCGTCAAGGCAGCCACGTCGTGGCGGTCATTCTCAACCGCAACTACGGTCAGCACGCGGCGATCATGGCCGGTTTCGAACAGTGCAAGGGCGATGTGGTCATCACCCTCGACGCTGACCTGCAGAACCCGCCCGAAGAAATCCCGCGACTGGTGGCCCAGGCCGAACTCGGTTATGACGTGGTCGCCACCGTGCGCAACAACCGTCAGGACTCGGCCTTGCGCCGCTGGCCATCGAAGTTGATCAACCTGGCCGTGCAACGTTCCACCGGCGTGGCCATGAGCGACTACGGCTGCATGCTGCGTGCTTACCGCCGCACCATCGTCGACGCAATGCTCGCCTGCCGCGAACGCAGCACCTTCATTCCAATCCTTGCCAACAGTTTCGCCCGGCACACCACGGAAATCCTGGTGACCCACGCCGAACGTGAACACGGCGAATCCAAGTACAGCCCGATGCGTCTGGTCAACTTGATGTTCGACCTGATCACCTGCATGACCACCACCCCTCTACGTCTGCTCAGCATCGTCGGCTTCTGCATGGCGGGCCTTGGCGTACTGTTTGCCATTGCGCTGATCGTCTTGCGCCTGGCCTTCGGCTCTGGTTGGGCTGGCGGCGGTACCTTCGTGCTGTTCGCCGTGCTGTTCGTCTTCACCGGCGGCCAATTCATCGGCATGGGCCTTCTGGGTGAATACCTGGGCCGCATGTACAGCGATGTTCGGGCGCGTCCACGGTTCTTCATCGAGAAGGTCCTGCGTAACGAACCCGCTTCCCCTGCTCCCGTTGTTACCGTTGACGGTCTCACTTCCACTTCTTCAGATCAGGTTCACTCATGAGCGCAAAAGCTGTTGTCTTCGCCTACCACGATATCGGCTGTGCCGGCATTGAAGCCCTGTTAAACGCAGGTTTTGAAATCGGCGCGGTATTCACCCACGCCGATGATCCGAAGGAAAACGCCTTCTACGGCTCCGTTGCGCAGCTGTGCGCTCGCAAAGGCATCCCGGTTCATGCGCCGGAAGATGTCAACCACCCGCTGTGGATCGAGCGCATCGCCAAGCTCAACCCTGAGTACATTTTCTCTTTCTACTACCGCAATCTGCTGAGCGAGCCACTGCTGGCCACCGCCAGCAAAGGCGCGTTCAACCTGCACGGCTCGCTGCTGCCAACCTACCGTGGTCGCGCACCGGCCAACTGGGTGCTGGTCAACGGCGAAACCGAAACCGGCGTGACCCTGCACCGCATGGTCAAACGTGCCGATGCTGGCGCAATCATCGCTCAGCACAAGGTCGCCATCGACCGTGCCGATACCGCCCTGAGCCTGCATGGCAAACTGCGCGAAGCCGCCGCTTCCCTGCTGCGTGACACCCTGCCAGCCCTGCTGCAAGGCAAAGTCACCGAGACCGCCCAGGACGAATCCAAAGCTACCGTGTTTGGTCGCCGCACTCCGGCCGACGGCAAACTGGTCTGGAAGAAACCGGCTGAAGAGCTGTTCAACCTGGTTCGCGCCGTCACTCAGCCATACCCGGGCGCGTTCTGCGCAGTGGGCGAGCACAAACTGATTGTCTGGAGCGCTGAAGTCGCCAAGGGCAACGAAGGTCAAGCACCTGGCCGTGTAATCAGTGTTGATCCGCTGCGCATCGCTTGCGGCGAAGACTCGCTGGTCATCACTTCCGGTCAGCGTAACGATAACGGCCTGTACCTCAGCGGCCCGCAACTGGCTGCTGAACTGGGCCTGGTAGACGGTTCCGTATTGCGCGGTGCCGAATCCGGCCGTGCTCCACGTCGTACTCGCGTACTGATCCTGGGCGTCAACGGCTTCATCGGTAACCACTTGTCCGAGCGCCTGCTGCGTGACGACAAGTACGACGTCTACGGCCTGGACATCGGTTCCGACGCCATCGAGCGCCTGCGCAGCCACCCGAACTTCCACTTCGTGGAAGGCGATATCAGCATTCACTCCGAGTGGATCGAATATCACATCAAGAAGTGCGACGTGGTCCTGCCGCTGGTAGCCATCGCAACGCCAATCGAATACACCCGCAACCCGCTGCGCGTATTCGAACTGGACTTCGAAGAGAACCTGAAACTGGTTCGCTACTGCGTCAAGTACAACAAGCGCGTGATTTTCCCGTCGACCTCCGAAGTCTATGGCATGTGCCAGGACAAGAACTTCGACGAAGACACCTCGAACCTGATCGTTGGTCCGATCAACAAGCAGCGCTGGATCTACTCGGTCTCCAAGCAACTGCTGGACCGCGTGATCTGGGCTTACGGCGCCAAGGGCCTGAACTTCACCCTGTTCCGTCCATTCAACTGGATGGGCCCGCGTCTGGACCGTCTGGATTCGGCCCGTATCGGCAGCTCCCGTGCCATCACCCAGTTGATCCTGAACCTGGTGGAAGGTACGCCGATCCGTCTGTTCGACGGTGGCGAGCAGAAGCGCTGCTTCACTGACATCGCTGACGGCATCGAAGCCCTGGCACGCATCGTCGACAACGAAAACGACGCGTGCAACGGTCAGATCATCAACATCGGCAACCCGGAAAACGAAGCCAGCATCCGTCAGTTGGGCGAAGAGCTGCTGCGTCAGTTCGAAGCGCACCCACTGCGTGCCAACTTCCCTCCGTTCGCCGGTTTCCGCGACGTGGAAAGCAAGGCGTTCTACGGTGCCGGTTACCAGGACGTGGAACACCGCAAGCCAAGCATTGCCAACGCCAAGCGCCTGCTGGACTGGGAGCCTACCGTTGAAATGAGCGAAACCATCGGCAACACGCTGGACTTCTTCCTGCGCGAAGCCATGCTCGAAATCGCGGACAAGCGCTAATGCAGGCAGGCCTTCGTATCGATGTCGACACCTACCGAGGCACCCGTGAAGGGGTGCCCCGGTTGCTGGAAATGCTCGATGAGGCTCAGGTCAAGGCGACGTTTTTCTTCAGCGTCGGGCCGGACAACATGGGGCGCCACTTGTGGCGCCTCATCCGCCCACAATTCCTCTGGAAGATGCTGCGTTCCAACGCCGCCGGCCTGTATGGCTGGGATATTTTGCTGGCCGGCACTGCCTGGCCAGGCAAACCCATTGGTCGCGACCTCGGGCACCTGATGCGTCAGGCCCGGGACGCCGGTCATGAAGTCGGCCTGCACGCCTGGGATCACCATGGCTGGCAAGCCAACGCCGGGCGCTGGAGCGATGCGCAATTGATCGAGCAGATTCGCCGGGGCGTTGATTGCCTCAGCGATATCCTCGGGCAAAAAGTCGACTGCTCGGCTTCTGCCGGTTGGCGGGCTGACGAGCGTGTGATCGAAGCCAAGCAAGGTTTCGGCTTTCGCTATAACAGCGATTGCCGGGGCCAGAGCCTGTTCCAGCCGACATTGGCCGATGGCCGCCTCGGTGCGCCACAAATCCCGGTGGACCTGCCTACCTTTGACGAGGTGGTCGGTCCAACCGTGGTTGCCAAAGATTTCAACGCTTTCATCCTGGACCGCTTTACCCCCGAAAAACTGAACGTCTACACGATCCATGCCGAGGTAGAAGGGATTCTGATGGCCAACGATTTTCGTCAGCTGCTGGCCGATGCACGCCAGCGCGACATTCATTTCCAACCCTTGGGCGACTTGTTGCCCGAGTCACTCGCTACCCTGCCGGCCGGCCGCGTAGTTCGCGGCGCCCTTGAAGGCCGTGAAGGCTGGCTGGGAGTGCAAGGCGCATGAGTAAACGCTGGGCATTACCGGTGTTGCTGGTCGTTATGCTGCTTGCCTATCTGTTGCCGTTGGGTACCCACGGTTTGTGGATTCCCGACGAAACCCGCTACGCCCAGATCAGCCAGGACATGCTCCTGAGCGGCAACTGGGTGTCGCCGCATTTCATGGGCTTGCGCTACTTTGAAAAACCGGTGGCTGGCTACTGGATGATTGCCATCGGCCAGTCGTTGTTTGGCCACAATCTGTTCGGCGTACGTTTCGCCTCAGCCCTGACCACCGGGCTGAGCGTGTTGCTGTGCTATTTGATCGCCCGACGCCTGTGGAACGACCCGCGCAAAAGTTTTGCCTGCGCTTTGCTGTACATGAGTTTCACCGTCATCGCCGGCCAGGCCGGTTATGCCAACCTCGATCCGCAATTCACCTTCTGGGTCAACGCAAGCCTGGTTGCCCTGTGGTTTGCACTGGACAGCAAGAGCCGTGGTCAGCGCCTGTTGGGCTGGGCCGCGTTGGGGCTGGCCTGCGGCATGGGGTTCATGACCAAGGGTTTTTTGGCCTGGCTGCTGCCGGTGCTGATCGCCTTGCCGTGGATGATCTGGCAAAAACGCTGGCGTGAACTGCTGGTCTACGGCCCGGTTGCTGTGGTCGTGGCCATCGCAATCAGCCTGCCGTGGGTCTTGGCCGTGCACTCTCAGGAGCCCGACTTCTGGCGGTTCTTCTTCTGGCACGAACACATTCAGCGCTTCGCTGGCGAAGACGCCCAGCATGACGCGCCTTGGTGGTATTACCTGCCGCTGCTGGTCGCGTTCAGCCTGCCTTGGGCGGTGTTGCTGCCAACGGCGTTGAAACAAGCCTGGCAGAGCCGTCGCCAGGCGAGCATCGGCTTTCTGTTGTTGTGGATGGTTATGCCGCTGATTTTCTTCAGCCTGAGCAAGGGCAAATTGCCGGCCTACATCCTGCCCTGCCTGTTGCCCTTGGCGCTGTTGCTCGGCAACGCGCTGGCGGACCGTTTGAAGCTTGAACAAGGTCGGGCGCTGGGAATCAACGGTTTGCTGAACCTGGTGATGGGCGTCGTCGTATTGCTCGCGCTGGTCTACGTGCAACTGAAGAAGCCGGTGTACGAACTTGAGCTGCATCATCTGATTCTGGTGTTTATCGCGCTGATCGGCTGGATCATGGCCAATTTGCTGCAAGCCTTCCGGCCCCTGCAATGCTGGGCAGCACCGGCGTTTGGCAGTCTCATCCTGATCGGACTGATACCCGCAGGACTGCCCAACTCGGTGGTCTCCAACAAGATGCCTGACCAGTTCATCCTCGAACACGTTCAGGAACTGGGTCAGACCGGCCAACTGCTGAGCAATGATCTGGGCGCAGCGGCAGCACTGTCCTGGCGCCTGGGACGTCCACAAGTGGCGCTGTACAACACGGTCGGCGAGCTTAAATACGGCCTGGACTTTCCTGACACCGGCAATCGACGGATCACCACGGATCAGGTGCAACAGTGGATGCAAGAAGCTCGCAAGACCGGTTCGGTCGGCGTGGTCATGCGGGTCAAGGGTGACGACGAACTGCAAGAACTCGAATTGCTGCCTAAAGATGGCAAGCGCTATGAGCAAGGCAATCTGGTGATTCTGATCATCCCTCAGGATGCGTCATGAGCCTGATTCTGTTGCTGACCGCGTGCCTGCTGACCTGCCTGGGCCAGGTGGCCCAGAAGTACGCAGTGGAAAGCTGGCGCGGTAAAACGACCGGCTTGGGCGAGAAACTTCGCTCGCCGTGGCTGTGGCTGGCGTTGTTCTCGCTCGGTTTTGGCCTTCTGGTCTGGCTGCTGGTGTTGCAGCGCCTGGAAGTCGGTGTCGCCTATCCGATGCTCAGCCTCAATTTCGTACTCATTACCCTGGTCGCCCGCTTCGTCTTTCACGAAACCGTCGACCGTCGCCATTGGCTGGGCGTCGTACTGGTAATCGGTGGCGTGGTTTTGCTGGGGCAACAAACATGAACCTGCGCCGTGGAATTACCTTTGCCCTGGGCAGCGTCATGTTGGCCAGCGCCGCCCAGCTTGGCATGCGCTGGAGCATGAGCCGCCTGCCGCACCCCGATCAATGGCTGACAGCACTGAGCAATGGCAGCGTCGACCTGACCGCCATCGGCGTGGTGCTGGCGGCGATCCTTGCCTACGCGCTGTCGATGCTCAGTTGGCTGCTCGCTCTGCGGGACGTGCCACTGGGACGGGCCTATTCGCTGCTCAGCATCAGCTATGCGCTGGTGTACCTGCTGGCCGCTAGTCTGCCGGCATTTAACGAACATTTCAGTCTTGCAAAAAGCCTCGGGGTGGCCCTTGTCATCCTCGGGGTCATCACCATCAACTCTCGACCTGCTCGCGCACCTGTTCTTAGGAATGCCCCATGAAAATCAGTGTATTTGGTAGTGGTTACGTTGGCCTCGTTCAGGCTGCCGTTCTGGCCGAAGTCGGCCACGATGTGATCTGCATGGACATCGATGCCAAAAAGGTGGAATTGCTCAAGCAAGGCCATGTCAGCATTTTTGAACCGGGGCTGGCCAGTCTGGTCAAGGAAAGCCTGGAGGCCAAGCGCCTGCAGTTCACCACCGATGAAAAACTTGCCGTGCAACATGGCGAAGTGTTGTTCATCGCCGTTGGTACACCGTCCAGTGAAGACGGTTCGGCAGACCTGAGCTACGTGTTGTCGGTCGGTGATGCGGTAGCCCGCCACCGCGTGCAGCCAGTGATCCTGGTGGAAAAATCCACCGTTCCGGTTGGCACCGGCGACACCCTGCGCGCACATATCCTGGGCAAACTGGACGGCCGCGAACTGGAGTTCGATATCGTCTCCAACCCGGAATTCCTCAAGGAAGGCACCGCCGTTGCCGACTGCCGCCGTCCGGACCGCATCATCGTCGGCTGCGAGCGTGACGAAGTACGTGAAGTGATGCGCGAGCTCTACGCGCCGTTCAACCGCAACCATGACCGCATCATGTTCATGGACCTGCGCAGCGCCGAGCTGACCAAGTACGCCGCCAACTGCATGCTGGCGACGAAAATCAGCTTCATCAACCAGATCGCCGAGCTGGCCGAGCACCTGGGTTGCGACATCGAATCCGTGCGTCTGGGCATCGGTGCCGATCAGCGCATCGGCTATCACTTCATCTATCCGGGCTGCGGTTACGGCGGTTCGTGCTTCCCGAAAGACATGCGCGCACTGATTCACAGCGCCGAGGAAGCGAACTGCTCCAGCGACCTGCTGCAAGCGGTGGAAGCAATCAACGAGCGCCAGAAACACAAGCTGTTCGAGCGCGTCAATGCGTTCTACAAGGGTGATCTGGCTGGCAAGACCTTCGCCTTGTGGGGCCTGGCGTTCAAGCCGAACACCGATGACATGCGCGACGCACCTAGCCGCGTACTGATGGAGTCGCTGTGGGCGGCGGGCGCCAATGTACGCGCGTTCGACCCGGAAGCGATGCAGGAAACCCAGCATTTGTATCCGCACGAATCGAAGCTGGCGCTCATGGGCACACCGGAATCGGTACTGACCGGCGCCGATGCGCTGATCATCTGCACCGAGTGGCAGCAATTCAAGGCACCGGATTTCGACCTGATCCGTGAGCGCCTCGCAGCACCAGTGATTTTCGATGGCCGCAACCTGTATGACGCAGAGCGCCTGGCGCGCAGCGGCTTCCTGTACTTCCCGATGGGTCGCGGTGAATCTCGCAAACTGCCGATTCCTCATCAGCAATGGCCTTCCGCACCTGTGGTTGCCTGACGGTGGTGGTTCAACCAACCGACATGATCCGCCGACAGTCCCTGGTTCTGGGGCTGTTGGCACTGCTGTTGTTCATGGTCGGGGTTTATCAGCAGACGGCAATCGGCTTTGATTCGCGGTTCGTGTTGTTTGCCCAGGAAATGCTGCGCCACGGACCGACGTTTTTCCCGACCACCTATGGTCAGCCTTACGCTGACTATTCGGCGGTGACCACCTTGTTCATCTGGTTTCTATCGCTGCCATTCGGACAGGTGAATGCGTTTAGTGCCTGGCTGCCGAGTGCGATTGCAGGTTCCGTAATCGTTACGTTGATGTACCGGCTGCTGGCGCCCTACTCCACTCGCTGGGCGTTGCTGAGCATCGCCCTGCTCTTGCTGACCAACACGTTTGTCACCGAAACACGGGCAGTGTCCCTGGACCTGATGCTCGCCGCGGTGGCGTTTTCCGTGTTCTACCTCGGTTATGCCGCAGATCAATTCGGTGCTCCCCGTCGCTGGTTGCTGATTTTTGCCTTGCTGCTGCTGGGCTTCGGGATCCGTGGGCCGATTGGCCTGGTGGTGCCTACCGGCATGTTGTGCAGCTACTTCCTGCTCAATCGTCAGTGGCAACGGTTGTTCGGCTTCGGGCTACTCGCGGCCGGGCTGCTGGTGGTGTGTGTCGGTTTGCTGTTGCTGCTGGCCAAGATCAGCGGTGGTCCAGCCTTCATGCAGGATGTCATTCGCATGCAGTTCATGGGGCGCATGGATGGCAGTGAGGGCGCCAGCGATTCGCTGTATTACTTCACCAGTTCAATGGGCAACTATGCGCTGGCCTATCCATTGGGCTTGTTGGCGCTGGCCGCCATTTGCCTGACCACACCACGCGAAGCCGGGCCGCAACTGCGCCTGGTGCTGTACTGCGCGGCCGCCGGGTTGATCGTGATGGTCGGCCTGTCGATTCCCCTGGCGAAAAAAGCCCGTTACGTGCTGCCGATGCTGCCAATGGCAGCGATCATCGCGGCGTATCCGTTTCAGGCGACGCGGGGCCGTTTGTTCAGCGCCTTGCGTGGTGTGATGCAAGGGTTGTGGCTGCTGATCCCGGGCTTGTTGATCGTCGCATTGGTGATTGGCCAGCGGCGCTTCCCCGAACAGCTCACTGGCCTGGCGCCGGTATTGATCGTGCTCGGCGTGCTGCAAGCGATAGCCATCGCCGCGCTGTTCCGGCCTGCATGGCGGGCGCAAGCACTGGCGTTTTGCGCAGTACTGGGGCTGTGGTCGGTTTACATCCTGGTGTTCGAACCAGTGGAGCGTCAGCTCTACGATTCGCGCAGCTTCAGCCGTGCGGCTTTTGCACAGGTTCAGCAGGAACCCGCTCCGCTGGTGTTGTTTGGCATGGGTAAAGATGCCAAGGCGATCAAGTTTATGGTCAATATCGAACAAGACCTGCAACCGGTCTTCACCGAATCGGCTCAGGACTTGGACAGTATCGCGGCGCCTGCCTGGGTGATCATGGATCAGAACGACTACAAGGCCTTGAAAGGCACGTCGTTGGGAATGTTGGAACCCGCGCTAACTGGACGTTTTGATAAAAACGATTACGTCTTGCTGCATCTCAAACCCTGACGCGATCCATGTAGGAGCTACCGCAGGCTGCGATCTTTTGACCTTTTAAGATCAAAAGATCGCAGCCTTCGGCAACTCCTACGCGTTTATCATGCCCGCATGAACATCATCACCCTCCGCCGTGCCCAACCCACCGACGCAGACTCCCTCCCCGCCATCGAGCGTTCGGCAGCGGCGTTGTTTCGCGCCGACCCTGCACTCGCCTGGTTAGCCGACGCTTCGGTCACAGACACACAACAACACCTGCACGCCATAGAAACCGCAGATGTTTGGGTCGCGCAATCCGCCGATGGCGCACTTACGGGGTTTCTCAGCGCCATTGAAGTCGACAACCAACTGCATATTCAGGAACTGTCTGTCAGCCAACACTTTCAGGGCCAGGGTATTGGTCGCAAGTTACTTCTGGCGGCAATTGAATACTCGCGAAAACGAGAACTCTACGGTCTGACCCTGACCACGTTTCGCGACCTGCCGTGGAATGAAGCGTTTTATCAACGCTTGGGCTTTGAAACACTAAGCCACGCATATCTGGACTCACGTTTAAGGGCGGTATTGAGCAACGAAGTCGCCCACGGTTTGCCTGCCGAACGGCGTTGCGCAATGTGTTTAATCCTCAGGCCGGCACCTTTAAATCGACCCCCAGCGCCAGGGCAAACGCCTTGACCAGCGGGCTGCGTACAGTGTTGTGCCGCAGGATCAGATTGAACGGCGTCACGATGCTGATCAGGTCCGGGCGGACCGCCCGAAACTGTCCTTGGGCCACCAGGTTTAGAGCGTAATGTTGCGGCAAGAAGCCCACAAAACGGCCGGTCTTGACCAGCAGCGCTACAGCTTCCACCTGGGTCGCCGAGGCTGAAAAGCTGTCGTAGTGGGCGAAATTCAGTTTGTCGCGGTGTATCGCGTAACGGTGGTTGATGCACTCGTAGTCCTTGAGCACATTGGTGCCGATCTCCGCCTCTGGCACTGAGAACAACGGATGCCCGACCGCGCAGTAAGCCTCGGAGCGTTCTTCATACAGCGCGTAGTAATCGAACTCCTCCCGTCGTTGATAAACCGGCACGATCCCCGCGACTAGTCTTCCCTCCACTACGCCACGTTCAACTTCATCCAGTTGCGAAGCTTGAAGTTGAAACCTTACTCTCGGCGACTCCTCATTAATTCGTCTAAGCGCTGCAACTAACGGCGAATTAGGATCGGAGATGGTGTTATCAATAACCCCTACACCAAAGTCGCCAATCAGTTCATTCTGCGCAGAACTAAGGCGATCACGAAAGTTATCGACCGAGGCAAATAAATCAATTGACGCCTGATACACCAGACGCCCTTCTTCGGTCAGGTGAAACCCCTCTCGACCGCGGGTGCAAAGGCGCATGCCGATGCGAATCTCAAGGTCGGAGATCTGTTTGCTGATGGCTGCCAGACCCACATTCAGCTCGTTCTGGGCGGCGCTGAAGCCGCCGGCCTCGACCACGGCCTTAAACACTTTGAGCAATTTAAAGTCCAGACCACTGAGCGCCAACGGTGCCCGATGAGGCGGTTTTGGCGGCGGGTTTCCGGAATTGGAAAGTGGGGTTTCCATAATGCTTATTTACCTCTGACGCCCTATTCAACACTCTGTGTCCAACAACAAAAATAACGCTGGCTAATAATAATGAACACAGAAAACCAGGCTTGGCAACCGCTAATAAATTCCGTACCTGAGTGCCAACTCACTGATTCCGCACCATTAAAAGCTGACACTTCGATCAGCTCTCGTAACGATGAAACTGCCCTCTTGAAAACTGCTTTGGCCTAACCACGCCCGAATAATTTCCGGCGAGTGTTCAGGGCTTTACAGACCGTATTCAGTTCGCTTTACCGACGAGGAAAATAACAATGTCTCAAACCACCGACCGTCTCTGGGGTGCTCGCTTCAAAAGCGGCCCGTCCGAAGCCCTGGCGGCCCTGTCCCGTTGTCCTGAGCGCTACTTTCGCCTCACCCCATACGACCTGGCCGGTTCCAAGGCGCATGCCGGGGAACTGCAACGCGCCGGTCTGTTGAGCGAGCAAGAAACCCAGACCATGCTTGGCGCTCTGGATCAGATCGGCGCTGACTTCCGCGCCGGCAGCATCGCCCCGACCCTGGACGATGAAGACGTCCACACCTTCATCGAACGCCTGCTGACCGAACGCCTCGGCGCCCTTGGCGGCAAGCTGCGTGCTGGCCGCTCGCGTAACGACCAGACCGCCAACGACCTGCGCCTGTTTCTGCGTGATCACGTCCGCACCCTGGCCGTTGAAGTGTTGGCCTTGCAGCAAGCGCTGGTGGATCAGGCAGAACAACACATCGAAAGCATCTGCCCGGGTTTCACCCACTTGCAGCAGGCGCAACCGATCGTTTTCGCTCACCACTTGCTGGCTCACGCCCAATCGATGCTGCGTGACGTACAACGCCTGGTGGACTGGGATGTGCGCACCTCGCTGTCGCCACTCGGCGCGGCGGCCATGGCCGGTTCCGCCATCGCTCGCCTGCCGCAGCAGTCCGCGAAGGAAATGGGCTACAGCGGCGTGTGCGAAAACTCCATCGACGCTGTAGCCAGTCGTGACCACGTCGCCGAATTCCTGTTTATCGCCAGCATGCTCGGGATCAATATTTCCCGCCTCGCCGAAGAGTTTTGCCTGTGGTCGTCGCGGCAATTTCGCTGGGTCGCACTGGACGATGCCTACGCCACCGGCAGTTCGATCATGCCGCAGAAGAAAAACCCGGACATCGCCGAACTCGCTCGCGGCAAGGCTGGCCGCTTGATCGGCAACCTCACCGGACTGCTGTCGACGCTCAAGTCCCTGCCGCTGTCCTACAACCGCGACCTCAGCGAAGACAAAAACGGTGTGCTCGACAGCGTCGACACCCTGCTGCTGGTACTGCCGGCCATGGCGGGGATGGTCGCGACCATGAAGGTCAACGTTGAAGAACTGCGGCGTCAGGCGCCATTGGGCTTCACCCTCGCTACCGAAGTCGCCGACTGGCTGGCCATGCGCGGCGTGCCGTTCAAGGAAGCCCATGAAATCACCGGCGCGCTGGTCCAGGCCTGTGAGAAACACGACATCGAATTGTGGGAAGCCTCCCCGGCGCTGCTGGCCGAGATTGATCCACGCCTGACCCCGGAAGTGCGCGACAGCCTGACGCTGGAAGCCGCCATCGCTGCACGCAGTGGCTGGGGCGGCACCGCGCCGCAACAGGTGCGCGAGCAGATCGGTCGCTTGAAAACCGCCCTCGCCGCCCAGCAGCAGTGGACCGAGAACTATCAGGGCTTTCGTCTTTAAGCCAAGACGAAGCACCTGTGGGAGCGAGCTTGCTCGCTCCCACAGTGATCGTGCCGATCTGAAATACCAGTGTACGGAGAAACATCATGAGCCAGACTCAGGCAGAACGACTCCAGGCGGAGCGCAAACTGGCGGACAACCAGTTCGATATCACCCAGTACCACCATGTGCCACGGCGCTATTACGGGCGGATTTTCTTCGCCACCGTGATCGTCATCGCCATTCTCGGCCTGGTCCGCGCCTTTGCCGAAGGCAAGATCGAATGGTCCTACATCGGCCAGTTCGTCACCTCGCAGGCGATTATGTGGGGTTTGTTCAACACCATCGTCATGGCAGTGTTGGCAATGGCGCTGGGCATCGTCTTCGGGGTGATTACTGCGATTATGCGCATGTCGGCCAACCCGATCCTGCGCTACGTGGCGGTGACCTACACCTGGCTGTTCCGCGGTACGCCGCTGATCCTGCAACTGCTGTTGTGGTTCAACCTGGCGCTGATTTTTCCTACCATCGGAATCCCTGGCCTGTTTGAACTCGACACCGTGAGCCTGATGACGCCGTTCGTGGCCGCCCTGCTCGGCTTGAGCATCAACCAGGGCGCCTACACCGCTGAAGTGGTGCGCGCCGGCCTGTTGTCGGTGGACACCGGCCAGTACGAAGCCGCCAAGTCGATCGGCATGCCGCGCTTGCAGGCGCTACGCCGGATCATCTTGCCGCAAGCGATGCGGATCATCATTCCGCCAGTCGGCAACGAGTTCATCGGCATGGTGAAAATGACCTCGCTGGCGAGCGTCATCCAGTACTCGGAACTGCTCTACAACGCCCAGAACATCTACTACGCCAACGCCCGGGTCATGGAGTTGCTGATCGTCGCCGGTATCTGGTACCTGGCCGCCGTCACCGTTCTGTCCTTTGGTCAAAGCCGTCTGGAGCGTCGTTTCGCTCGCGGCGCCGGCAAGCGTTCTTGAGGAATCCGACATGAGAAGCATCGTCAAGGCTGTGAGCCTGAACAAATATTACGACCAGTACCACGCGCTCAAGAACATCAACATCGAAGTCGAGCAAGGCGAAGTGCTGTGCATCATCGGCCCGTCCGGCTCGGGCAAAAGCACCTTGCTGCGCTGCGTCAATCAGCTTGAGAAAATTGATAAGGGCGGCCTCTGGGTCGACGGCGAGCTGGTGGGTTACCGCGTGGTCGGCAACAAATTGCACGAACTCAACGAATCGCAGATCGCCCGGCAACGCCTGGCCACCGGCATGGTGTTCCAGCGTTTCAACCTGTTCCCGCACATGACTGTGCTGCAAAACATCATCGAAGGCCCGTGCCAGGTGCTCAAGCGCTCGCCCAAAGAAGCGCACGAAGAAGCCCTGGAATTGCTCGCCCGCGTCGGCCTGGCCGACAAACGCAACAGCTACCCGATTGAACTCTCTGGCGGCCAGCAGCAACGGGTGGCGATTGCCCGCGCCCTGGCGATGCGGCCCAAGCTGATGCTGTTCGATGAACCCACTTCGGCACTCGACCCGGAACTGGTCGGTGAGGTGCTGTCGGTGATGCGCGATCTGGCGCAAACCGGCATGACCATGATCGTCGTCACCCATGAACTGGGCTTCGCTCGCGAGGTTTCCAACCGCATGGTGTTTATGGACGGCGGGCAGATCGTGGAGGCTGGAAGCCCCGAAGAAATACTAATAAGCCCACAAAACCCGCGCACCCAAAGCTTCATTTCTGCCGTTCGAACCTAGGTGCCGTGCTTGGAAAACAAGAGCCGCCTCACAACACTCATAAGAGAACGACCATGAAGAATTTCGTTATTCCAGCAGTACTCGCCGGCCTGATGGCTTCCAGCGTCACGTTTGCCGCCGAGTTGCCGGCCAGCATCAAGGCCAAGGGCGAGATCGTCGTAGCGATCATGCCGAACTATCCGCCGATGGATTTCAAAGACCCGGCCACCAACACCCTGACCGGTTTGGACTACGACCTGGGCAACGCCCTGGCCGAGCGCCTGGGCGTGAAAATCAAATGGCAGGAAACCGGCTTCGAGCAAATGATCAACGCGCTGACCACTGACCGCGTCGACATGGTCCTGTCGGGGATGACCGACACTGTCGAACGTCAGGCCAGCGTGACCTTCGTCGACTACTTCACCAGCGGCCCGCAGTTCTACACCTTGCAGAAAAACAAGGACACCAACGAGATCACCGACCTGTGTGGCAAGAAAGTCGGCACCAGCCGACGCACCACCTTCCCGGCGGAGATTGCTGAATACAGCAAGGCTCACTGTGAAGCAGCCGGCAAACCGGCGATTGTGGTGGTCGGCACTGAGGGCTCGGCGGATGCCCGTGCGCAACTGCGTCAGAGCCGGATCGATGCGGCGATGCAGGGTAGCGAGACCTTGTCGTACCTGAAGACTCAGGAAAAGGACACCTACAAAACCGTAGGCCAACCGATTTCCGTGCAGTTCTCCGGCATGGGTTTGAGCAAGAAAAAGCCTGAGCTGAGTGAAGCGGTGAAAGTGGCGTTGCAGAGCATGATCGATGACGGCAGCTACCAGACCATCCTGAAGAAATGGGACCTGGAACTGGGTGCGATCAAAACGGTGACCATCAACGCCGGCAAATAAACCTGCAAGGGATGGATGCTTGCCCTGTAGGAGCGAGGCTTGCCCGCTCCCACAGGGTTCGTCGTTTACTTATAAATTGTTGGAGCGCAAAGATGTCCTCCTCACCCCAACCCACCTGGCCCGACCAGCACAAAGCCTGTCTCGCCCTGGCCTTCGACCTCGATGGCCCCACCGGCGATGCGATGCTTAACGGCTCGATCTGGCACAAGCCCGAGTACTTTGGCTTCGGCGGGTACGGGCCCTACCGCGCCCTGCCGCGAATCCTCGATTTGCTCGACGCGTTCCAGATCCCGACAACGTTCTTCGTCCCGGCCTGGGTCGTGGAGAACTGGCCGAAACAGTGCCAGGCGATTGTCGAGCGCGGGCATGAGGTGGCGTACCACGGCTACAAACACGAATCCTTTTACGCCCTGACGCTGGATCAGCAAAAGGACGTGATGAAGAAATCCCGCGAGGTGTTCTGGAAGCACCTGAACATCCGCGCCGAAGGTTTTCGCACGCCGTCCGGCGACTGGCGCGCCGAAACCCCGGCGATGCTGGTGGAGGCCGGCGTGACCTATTCCAGCAGCATGCGCGGCGATGACCGCCCGTACCTCGTCAATGTTCCCGGCTTCGACACACCGCTGGTGGAAATCCCCGGCCGTTGGGAAATGGACGACTACGCCTCCCTCGCCTACACCCGTGCGCCGGACTTCCCTTCCGGGCTGGACCGCACCGCAAGCTACGAGCTGACCCTGGACAACTGGCGCCGCGAATACGACGGCGCCATGAACGAAGGGCTGTGCCTGACCACCCTGTTCCACCCCAAAATCACCGGCAAGCCGGGACGCATCCTGTTGCTGGAAAAACTCTTCGACCACATGCGCCAGCGCGATGACGTGTGGTTCGCCACCTGCCGCGATGTCGCCCAGTGGTGGCTGAAGGAGCATCACCATGGTTGATTCCACAGTCTGGCCCGACGGCTATCGCTGCGCCGTCGTATTGACCGTCGATTACAACGACATCCACGGCATCCTGACCCAGGCTCCGGAGGTCGCCGGGCGTGACAAGACCCTGTCCGTCTGGCGGTACGGCAGCCAACGCGGCGTCGACCGTTTGCTCGGGTTGTTCGCAGAACTCGGCGTCACCAGTAGCTGGTGCATTCCCGGCATCGTCGCCGAGGAAAACCCCGAGCATCTTCGGGCGATCCAGTCCGGTGGACATGAGATTGCCTGTGCCGGGTATCGCCATCAGAACTACGACAATCTTTCCCTGGCCGAGCAAAGCGCCGAGATCGCCAAGGGCTGCGAAGCCTTGACCACGCTGACCGGCCAACGGCCGACCGGGTTTCGCATCCCGGCCGGCAACGGTGCGCCGGGGTTTATCGAGGCGTTGCGGGATCAAGGTATCCGCTGGTCTTCGTCGTGGCGAGGCGATGATTTGCCGTTCTCTCACCCTACGGCGCCCGAGGTGATCGAGTTGCCGCTGCATTACGAACTGGAAGACGAACCTTACTTCGCCTTCAACCTCAGCCCGGCCGTGCCACCGGCGCAATCGCGAATCGCCTCCTACAGCCATACCCTGGGCAACCTGCAAATGGACTTCGCCGGGTTTCACCGATTCGGCCTGTGTTACGTACTGCGACTGCACCCGGAAATCATCGCAACGCCAGGACGCATCGGCGTGTTGCGCGAGTTGCTGGAAGGGATTCAGCAGCACAACGACGTTTGGATCGCCACGGCGGGCGAAGTATCGAAGTGGTGGGCGGATTCGCCGGCGGCTGTGGCCGAAGATCACCCGGCGGCTGTTTACGAGCGGCATTATCGGGATTACGGGGTATGAGCGAGCAAGATCAAGAGATCGCAGCCTTCGGCAGCTCCTACAGTGGGGTGCTTCGAATGGAGCACCTGGCGCAGTTTTGTGTCGATACGCGATTTGAGGATTTGCCGGTGGCGCTGGTGGAGCGAGCCAAGCGGCATATTCTCGATACCTTCGGCGCGACCCTGGCCGGGGCTGGCAGTGAAGTGGCGAAACAGGCACGGGCAGTGTTTGAAGGTGAAACCGGCAACACGCCGGTCTGGGGCACCGATTGGCGGGTCGGTGCTGCGCAGGCGGCGATGCTCAATGGCATCGCCGCCCATGCCCTGGAACTGGACGATACCGGTGGCTGCGATCATTCCGGCGCCGTCGTGCTGCCGGCAATCATGGCAGCAGTGTCGATGTCGGAAAGAATCGTCAGCGGCCGGGAGTTCATCACCGCCGTGGTCATTGGCTATGAAATCGGCCGTCGGGTGCTGGAAGCCTGCGGCAGCTACTCGGCGCATAACGGCGCTGGCTGGCACTCCACAGCAACCTGCGGCGTGTTCGGTGCAGCGGCGGCGAGTGCACGGATTCTCGGCCTCGATGCGGCACAAACCTTGTCAGCGCTTGGTATCGCCGGCAGCTTCAGCGGCGGACTTTGGGCGTTCATTCATGACGGCTCGCAAAGCAAAAAACTCCACACTGGTCGAGCGGCCGAAGGTGGTTTGCTGGCCGCACGCTTTGCCCAGTGCGGCATCACCGGGCCGACGAAGTTGTTTGAAGACGTCTGGGGTGGATTTCTCAAGACGCTAGCGGGTAATACCGCCGTGCCTGAGGCGCTGGACGCTGACTTGGGCCGGGTATGGAAACTCGCCCGCTGCTCGATCAAGCCTTACGCGGCGTGCCGCGGGACGCACTCGGCGATTGATGCGCTGGGGCTGTTGCTGGCGCAGTTGCAGGTCAGCGCTGATCAAGTCGAAGACATTCAGGTGTCGCTGTGCGGGTTTTTGCAGGACATGTGCGGCGGGCAGGAAGTCGCCAGTCTGGCGGCAGCGCAGATGAGTTTGCGGTATGCGCTTGCGGCGCGGCTGGTCCTGGGGCATTGCCGGTTGGAAGCGTATGACGAGGCTCAACGCAGCGACCCACGAATGGCGCACTGGATGTCGCGTATCCGGCTTGAAGTGGACTCGCAACTGTCAGAGGATGGCGAGCCCGTCGTGAGCGTGCGGACCGTGGACGGTCGGCAGGCGAGCCTGTGTGTTGAGGTGCCGTTGGGGGCGCCGGGGAATCCGTTGAGTGATGGGGCGCTGGAGGAGAAGTTTTTCAGTCTGGCTGAGCGAGTGATGTCGCGGCACCAGGCTGAAGAATTGCTTGAGCAGTTGTGGCGGGTTGAAGAGTTGGAATCGGTTTGCCTGCTTGATCGGTGGCTGACATGAGAAAGGCGTTGCTTGAGCCTGCTCGCGATTGGCGGCGACACCTCGTTAACATCTGAATAAGGATATTTGCACCACCGTGGCCACTTACTCGCTCGTTATCCGCCGGTTGATGATTTGCTCGCTGACCATCGTCGTCAGCCGCGCCATCACCAGCCCGTTGCTCACACTATTCCTGAGCAACAAACTCGGTCTCAACCAACAGGACGTTGGTCTGCTGCTGGGCATCGCGGTGTTCATCGCCACCCTGCTCGCCCTTTACGGCGGTTACATTATCGACCGTCTGGAAAAGCGTCGGCTGTTGATCCTGGCCATGCTCTCCAGCGCCATCGGCTTCGTGCTGCTGACCTTCGCCCAGAACCTGTACCTGACCACCGCGACCCTGGTGATCACCGAAACCGCCTCCGCATTATTTCTGATCGGCTCAAAAGCGATCCTCAGCGAAAACCTGCCCATGGGCCAACGGGCCAAGGCGTTTTCCCTGCGCTACACCTTGACCAATATCGGCTACGCCACCGGGCCGATGCTCGGTGTGGTGATCGCCGGGGTGTATCCGATTGCACCGTTCCTGATTGCTGGCGGCATCGCGTTCTTCAGTATCTTCTTGATGAGCGGGATTCCGAAAGACCCGGCGCAGACAACCACCCTCGGCCAGCCCCAGAGCTTTCTCAAGACCCTGACCACCCTCAAAAACGACCGCACCTTGATCATGTTCACCTGCGGCTGCCTGTTCAGCACCGTGGTCCATGGCCGTTTCACCTTGTACCTGTCGCAATACCTGCTGGTGACCCATGACTCCAAGCGCGCCCTGGAAACCATGGCCGCCCTGCTCGCCTGCAACGCTATCAGCGTGATCCTGCTGCAATACCAGATCGGCCGCTTCCTCAAACGTGAGCAACTGCGCTACTGGATTGCTGGCGGCACCGGCTTGTTCATTTTGGGTTTGATCGGTTTCAGCCTGGCCGACGGTCTGGTGAGCTGGTGTGTGGCGATGTTCATTTTCACCCTCGGTGAAATGATCATTTACCCGGCGGAATTCCTCTTCGTCGACACCCTGGCCCCGGAAGAACTGCGCGGCAGTTACTACGGCGCGCAAAACCTCGCGGCGTTGGGCGGTGCCTTGAGCCCGGTGATTTGTGGCTACCTGTTAATGCACACCCCGGCGCCGACAATGTTCTACGCCCTCTGCGCATTGACCGCGATGGGCGGAACCCTGTGCTTCATGGCGGGCCGGCGGGTGGCGATACTGCAAAAATAATGCACTGAAGCTGCATTAATATGAATTTGTCAGCATCAGGAATGAACGGCACACTGTGCCCGTTCCTCCCCCAATAGTTGGAACAACTTCAAGGGCTTTCTGGGTTTCCCAGCTAAGCCTTTTTTTTGGCTCATGTTTTTGGGCCAAGGGTTCTGTCAACGGATCGATTGTCATCATGCTTGCTCGCTGGTTACCCGCCGCCATCAACACCCGCCCCTCGGAATGGAGCCGCGCAGCCATCGGTATGTCCCTGGGCACGCTGTTCAGCGTCTGGCTGTGCAGCCAGGTATTCGGCATTGAAGTGGCGCAGCACTTGGTCGGTCCGTTGGGTGCGTCGGCGGTGTTGTTGTTCGCCGTATCTTCCGGCGCCCTCGCCCAGCCCTGGTCGATTTTGGGTGGTTACTTGAGCGCCGGGGTGATTTCACTGCTGGTCGCTCATGTGCTCGGGCGAACTTTGGGCAGCGCGTGCCTGGCAGCGGGTATGGCGTTGATGTTGATGTGTTGGCTGCGTTGCCTGCATCCCCCGGCCGGAGCGTTGGCGCTGCTGTTGGTGTTGGCCGACCCGGCAACCATCGCCCTGGACTGGAAAGCCCTCGGCCCTGTGATGCTCGGCGCCTCGGCGATGCTGCTCAGCGCGCTGGCGTACAACAACTTGACGCTCATTCGCTATCCCAAACGACCCGCCGAGCCGGAACCGGTCATGCCGTCGGCCGACAGCCAGGCCATCACCGCCGAGGATTTACAACGGGCGTTGGCGGAGATGGAGGCCTTCATCGACGTCACGCCACAAGACCTTGAACAGCTGATCCATGCCAGTGAGCTGCATGCCAAGCGGCGCAGCATTGGTGAAGTGCTCAGCAGCAGAACCTGACACAACACAGAACCCCATGTGGGAGCGGGCTTGCTCGCGAAAGCGGTGTGTCATGTTGCATCATTGTTGACTGACACGGCCCCTTCGCGAGCAAGCCCGCTCCCACATGTACGGTGTCGGGCCAAAAAACCGGTCAGGCTGCCGATTGTTGCTGCACCGGCACCGCCAGACTCACCGCCCGCACCGAACTTCCCACACCCAACCCCAGCGCCTTAGCCGTCTGCGCATCCACAATCAACGTCCCTGCCGCCACCCGCGCCGCAGCCGCAGTAATCCGGCAGTCAGCAAACTGGCGATTGTGAATCAAATAAGTCGCCGCTTGCTCCCCCGGCGTGCCGATGCTCAGTTGCAGCACCTGGCTATCGCGCACCGCCCGAATATCCCCGGTGGCGCATTCAATCAACGGCCCGCCGTCAAAGATGTCGATGTAGTCCCGATGCTCAAACCCTTCGGCCTTGAGCATGCCCAGCGCCGGTTCGGTGTTCGGATGCACCCGACCAATCACCGAGCGCGCCTCTTCCGGCAGCAGACAGGTCGGCAACGGGAACTTGGGCATCAGCTCAGCGATAAAGGTCTTGTTACCCAGCCCGGTCAGGTAGTCGGCGTCGGCAAAATCCATCTTGAAAAAGTGCCGCCCCAAGCCTTCCCAGAACGGTGAAACGCCCTCGTCGTCCGAGTAACCGCGCATCTCGGCGATGACCTTGTCGCCAAACTTCTCACGAAACTCCGCCAGAAACAGAAACCGCGCCTTGGACAGCAAACGGCCATTGAGTCCGCTGCGATGATCGGCGTGCAGGAACAGCGAACACAGTTCCGAATGGCCGGTCATGTCGTTGCCCAGGAACAGCGTCGGCATCTGCTGATTGATCCCGAGTTTTTTCGAGGCCGCCACAAACAACCCCAGACGATAGTTGTACCAAGGCTCGCGCAGCCCGACGGCACCGGCCAGGGCGCAGATGCCGATCGCTTCGTGCGCATCGTTTTCCAGCACAAACAGGTAATCGGCATCGGCGCGCTCAGCGTCGCCGGCAAAGGTTTTCGCCGCCCATTCCAGGCGTTGGCGCAAGCGTGCGGCGTCGGCGGGCAACGTGGTCAAACCAGTGCCGGCGCTATGGGCCAGCGCCAGGAGTTCCGGTAAATCGTTAGGTGTGGCGGGACGGACGATCATCGCTGGTGCTCCTTGAGTGCTCGTTGTTTGGGCAGGAAAACCTCGGCCAACATGCAGCGCGCACTGCCGCCACCGATGCGTTCGATGGTGTCGATGTTTACCGGTAGCGGCGTGGTGTGGGTTTCGATCAAACGCTGTTGAGCGCTATCCAGCGACTGCCAGGCGGTGCGCGACATCACCAGCACCGGCTCGCCCGCCGCGTTGTGGACTTCCAGCATGTTGCCGGCGAAGGATTCCAGCTGCGCCCAATCGAGAGCGATGACTTGCTTGCCGCTGTCTTCCAGACGTTTACGCAGGGCCAGGCGTTCGCCGGGATTGGTGACCGACGCCAGGCAGGCGATGGCCAGGCGTGTGCCGACGCTCATCATTACGTTGGTGTGGTAAATCGCGACGCCCTGACGGTCCATCGCGTTGAACGCGCACAGCTCGTAACCCAGATGACTGACTACCTGATCCAACGCTTTGGCGTGGGTGCGGGTGGAGTAACCGGCGTAGCAAATCCGTTGCTGACGATCCAGCACCATGCTGCCGGTGCCTTCGAGGAACACTTCCTGCTGTTCAAGGCTGGACAAGTCGAGGAGCTGTTCCACCCGGTACTCATCCCGCAACCAGTCGAGCACACCTTTGTCCCGCTCCAGCCGCCGGTTGTGGCCCTGCATCGGGTACAGCACCAGCGTGCCGTCGGGGTGGCTGCTCCACCAATTGTTGGGGAAGATCGAATCCGGGGTGTGCGGCGCTTCGGCGTCGTTGTGCACCAACACTTCAACGCCGTGCCCGCGCAGTGCGGCGACATAGCCATCGAATTCTTGCAGGGCCTTGAGCTGGACGTCTTCGGCCACTGCCGCCGGGCGCTGGAAACGGTTGTTCGCCGCCGTGTCCTGATTGAAGGAAAAACGTGTCGGGCGAATCATCAAAACGGTATTGGTGGTTTGCATGGGCACAGATTCAATGAGGGTTGAGAGAGGCTCATTGTCTGTTTCGGAGGCGGGAAAACCCGGTTGATAAGGGGGTTGCGGGTGATGGAAACGGCTGAAGATTTTGGATGGGGCAGCCGATTCGGCGAGGGTCGGGAATCCTGAAAATACGGGTATCCGGAACCCCACAAAACCAATGTGGGAGCGGGCTTGCTCGCGAAAGCGGTGTGTCATCCAACATCAATGTTGACTGACATGACGCCTTCGCGAGCAAGCCCGCTCCCACAGGTTGTGTGTCGTTTGGTGCTTACTCCATCGTGGTCTTGACCATCGCCAATTCCGGATGGCTCACCAACTTGTCGATGTGCAGATCCGGATCATCAAACCAGACCTCGGTCAGCACCCGGTAATGCTCCATGTCCCGGCAGCGCATGCGCAGGCTGTAATCAAACGCGCCGCTGATCAACCGACACTCCAGCACTTGCGGACACGCACGAACCTTGGCTTCAAAAGCCTTTTGCGCTGCCCGCCCGCTCTGGTTCGACAACGCCACCAACACCAGCAGCGACAGCCCCGGTGTCAGCTTCTTTTCGTCGAGAATCGCCCCGTACCCGCGAATAACCCCGAGCTGTTCAAGTTTGCGCACCCGTTCCAGGCAGGGCCTGGGGGTCAGGTGCACGCGCTCGGAAAGCTTTTGATAGGTGATGCGCCCTTCGTGGCGCAGCACTTCGATAATGGCTTGATCGATACGATCAAGCACGATCGACAGATCGCGGATATCCGCCATGTACGTCTCTCACTTCAAACGGCCTGATAAAAATTGCTGTAAACGTTCGCTGCTGGGTTGATCGAGGATAGTCGCATCACCCTGCTCTTCAACCCGTCCCTGGTGCAAGAACAACACCTGAGTGGACACCTGCCGGGCGAAGCCCATTTCGTGGGTCACCATCAACATCGTCCGGCCTTCTTCGGCCAGCGCCTGAATCACCTTGAGCACTTCGCCCACCAGTTCCGGGTCGAGTGCCGAGGTCGGCTCGTCGAACAATAGAATCTCCGGTTCCACCGCCAGCGCCCGGGCAATCGCCACCCGTTGCTGCTGGCCGCCGGAGAGAAACGCCGGGTATTGATCGGCGACTCGTTGCGGCAAGCCAACCTTGTCCAGATAGGCCCGGGCACTTTCTTCGGCGGCTTTGCGGCTGATCCCGAGCACCCGGCACGGCGCCAGGATGATGTTCTCCAGCACGGTCAGGTGGCTCCACAAATTGAAATGCTGGAACACCATGGCCAGACGCGTGCGCAAGCGCTGCAACTGTGCCGGATTGGCGACGCGCATGCCACCTATGCCGGGGCGAGTAACGATGCGTTCGCCGTCGAGCTCGATGGCGCCATCGTCCGCCCGTTCCAGAAAGTTGATGCAGCGCAGCATGGTGCTTTTGCCCGAACCACTGGCGCCGATCATGCTCACCACGTCCCCTGCCTTGGCGTTCAACGAGACGCCCTTGAGCACTTCATTGTCACCGAAGCGTTTAAACAGGTTTTCGACCGTCAATTTGTTCATGCAAACCTCTCCTGCCACCGCGCCTGTTACGGCGCAGCTCTGGACAAATAAATTAGTGAGCGGGACCGAGGAAGTTCAGCCAGCGCTTTTCCGCCAGGCGAAACGCCCCGACCAGGCCGAACGACATCGCGAGGTACAGCAACCCGGCGATGCCGAATGCCTGAAAGGTCATGAAGGTCGCGGCATTTGCATCCCGGGCGATTTTGAGGATGTCCGGGATGGTCGCGGTGAACGCCACCGACGTAGCGTGCAACATCAGGATCACTTCGTTGCTGTAATACGGCAGCGCCCGACGCAACGCCGAGGGCAGGATCAGCCGCAGATACAAGCGCCAGCCACTCAAGCCATAGGCGTGGGCGGCCTCGATTTCACCGTAGGGAATGCTGCGGATCGCCCCGGCGAAAATCTCCACGGTGTAGGCGCAGGTGTTGAGGGTGAACGCCAGCAAAGTGCAATTCATCGCGTCGCGGAAAAACGCTTCGAGCAACGGTTGCGAACGCACCACCGCGATGCCGTAGATCCCGCTGTAGCAAATCAGCAACTGGATATACAGCGGCGTGCCGCGAAACACGTAAGTGAACAGTTGAACCGGCCAGCGCAACAGGCCCCAGCGCGAGGTGCGCAGAATCGCCAGCGGCAACGACAGGAAGAACCCCATCACGATGCTCGCCACCAGCAACCACAAGGTCATGGCCAACCCGGTCAGGCTGTAGCCATCGCTGAACAGGAAGGGTTTCCAGTATTCGGCAATCAATTCGATCATCGCGCCATCCCCCGCACGCCTTGGTTATAGCGGCGCTCCAGCACCCGCAGGACATAGTTCGAGGCGCTGGTGATCAGCAAGTACAGCGCCGCCGCCAGCAGCAGGAAATCGAGCATGTTGAAGGTGCTCTTGCCCGCCTCTTGGGCGACTTTGACCAGGTCCGACAAACCGATGATAGACACCAGCGCCGTGGCTTTGAGCAGTACCAGCCAGTTGTTGCCCAGGCTCGGCAAGGCGAACCGCATCATTTGCGGGAACACCACAAAGCGGAAACGCTGCCAGCGGTTCAAACCGAAACACGCCGCAGCCTCCTGCTGGCCACGAGGCACGCTGAGGATTGCGCCGCGAAAGGTCTCGGTAAAATACGCGCCGTAGATAAAACCGAGGGTGACGATCCCGGCCACGAACGGGTCGATTTCCATGTACGGCCAGCCCATCGCTTCGGTCAGGCTGCTCAGCCAGCCTTGCAGGCTGTAGAAAATCAACAGCATCAGTACCAGGTCAGGCACGCCACGGATCAGCGTCGTGTAGAACGTCGCCGGCAGGTTCAACAGCTTGAGCGGCGACAGCTTGGCCGCCGCCCCGAGCAGGCCCAGCGCCATGCTCACCAACAGCGACAGCGCCGATAATTTCAGGGTGACCCAGGTGCCGTGCAGCAACAATGGGCCATAGCCTTGCAGGGCCGAAACATCGAGCCCGATCAGATTCAGGAAGGAATTCACGCCAGTCACCTGTCTTGAGGCGCCCACGTTGAAACGCTGTGCCGGTTACCGCGGCACAGCGCTCGGGGCGCGAGGATCAGTTGTTGTAGAGGTCCAGATCGCCGAAGTGCTTCTGCTGGATCTGTGCGTAGATGCCCTTGTCGTGCAGGGCCTTGATGGCGGCATTGAGCATGCCTTTGAGTTCTTCGTTGTCCTTGCGGATGCCAATGGCGATGTCCGACGGCACCAGCGGATCGCTGATGCCTTCACTGTTCTTGAAGTCAGCGCCTTGAGGTGAAGTCAGGAAGCTCATTTGCGCTTGCATCTTGTCCTGGATCGACGCGTCTAGGCGCCCGAACACCAGGTCGGCGTAGACCTGATCCTGATTCTGATAAGCGCGCAGTTTCACGCCGCCGGGCGCCAGTTTGGCTCGGGCGTAGGTTTCCTGGATGGTGCCTTGCATGTAACCAATGGTCTTGCCGTGCAGCGACTCGGCGGTCGGCAGCAAGCCGGAATCCTTGCGGGTGACGATGGCGGTCGGGCCGGCGTACAGACGATCGGTGAAGTCGATCTGTTTCTTGCGCGCTTCGGTGACGGTCATTGACGATTCGATGGCGTCGAACTTGCCGGCCTTCAGTGCCGGGATCAGCCCGTCGAAGTCATTGCTGACCCAGACGCAGGTCAACTTAAGTTCGGCGCAGATTGCATTGCCCAGATCCACGCCAAAGCCTTGCACGCCGCCATCAGCGGTGGTCGATTCAAACGGTGGGTAGCTTGGGTTGACGCCGAAGCGCAGCTCTTTCCATTCTTTGGCGTTGGCGCCGGTGGTGCAGCACAGCAAAGCCAATACCGATAAGGTCAGCCATCCAGTTTTCATCTTCTTGAGTCCCGATTTGTTTGGAGTTATCGCAGCCTGGCGAACCCGGCTACCTTTATGGGCAGGAACAGAGAGTCGATGCGGCTCGCACCGCAACAGCGTTCTTATTGTTTTGCACAGGGTGCCCCGCAGCCGACACCCGGCCTGAAACCCTCGGCACAGACGGCTTCAAACCCGCAGCCAGAATGCCAACAGACGATTGGCTGCTGGTGTCGTAAGGGCCGGCGCAGACACCCCGCTTGCGCTGTTTGAGCTGTTCACACAGCCGATTCGGTCGCGAAGGTCACCGGCGGGCGTATTGGCGCGCACATTCATCACCGGCATTGCAAAAATGCAGACGGGACCTGCACGTATGCCGGTTGTACATCACAAATTTGCACTGATACGATCCAGCATCGCTCGCGCGCGAGCTTCTCTATAAAGAACAATAAAAGCAGGGAGTTATCGATGACTGCTCAGGTTCCATCTCCGCAGGCTCAAGCCAGGGATGCCACGACAAACGAAGTGCTGGCCGAGGTTCGCAACCACATCGGCCACCTGACCCTCAATCGCCCCGCCGGCCTCAACGCCCTCACCCTGGACATGGTCCGCCGCCTGCAGAACCAGCTCGACGCCTGGGCCGAGGATTCACAGGTCAACGCAGTGGTGCTGCGCGGCGCTGGTGAGAAAGCGTTCTGTGCCGGTGGCGACATCCGCTCGCTGTACGACAGCTTCAAAAACGGCGACAGCCTGCACGAAGACTTCTTCGTCGAGGAATACGCCCTCGACCTCGCTATCCACAATTACTGCAAACCGGTCCTGGCCTTGATGGACGGCTTTGTACTGGGCGGCGGCATGGGCCTGGTGCAAGGCGCGGATATGCGGGTGGTGACCGAGCGCAGTCGCCTGGCGATGCCGGAAGTGGCCATCGGTTACTTCCCGGACGTGGGCGGCAGCTACTTCCTGCCGCGGATTCCTGGTGAGCTGGGGATATACCTCGGTGTCAGCGGCGTGCAGATCCGCGCCGCCGATGCGCTGTATTGCGGCTTGGCCGACTGGTACCTGGAAAGCGATAAACTCGGCACCCTGGACGAACAACTCGATCACCTCCAATGGCACGAAACACCGCTCAAGGACCTGCAAGGTGTGCTGGCCAAGCTCGCCACGCAGCAACTGCCTGACGCGCCATTGATTGCGCTGCGCCCGGCCATCGACCACTTCTTCGCCCTGCCGGACGTGGCGAGTATTGTGGAACAACTACGCGAAGTGACCGTCGCCGACAGTCACGAATGGGCGAAAACCACCGCCGATCTGCTGGAAAGCCGTTCGCCGCTGGCCATGGGCGTGACCCTGGAAATGCTCCGTCGCGGCCGCCACTTGAGCCTTGAACAATGCTTCGCCCTTGAACTGCACCTGGACCGCCAGTGGTTCGAGCGCGGCGACCTGATCGAAGGCGTGCGCGCCTTGTTGATCGACAAAGACAAGAACCCGCGCTGGAACCCGCCGACCCTGCAGGCGCTGCACGCCGAGCACGTCGAGAGTTTCTTCACAGGTTTTGAGCAGAGCGGGAGCTGAGCCATGCACGATATTGAATTGAGCGAAGAGCAAGTGATGATCCGCGATATGGCCCGGGACTTCGCCCGTGGCGAAATCGCGCCCCACGCACAAGCCTGGGAAAAGGCTGGCTGGATCGATGACGGTCTGGTGGCGAAGATGGGGGAGCTGGGTCTACTGGGCATGGTCGTGCCCGAGGAATGGGGCGGCACCTATGTCGATTACGTCGCCTACGCCTTGGCCGTGGAAGAGATTTCGGCTGGCGACGGCGCTACTGGCGCGTTGATGAGCATCCACAACTCGGTGGGTTGCGGGCCGGTGCTGAATTACGGCACTGAAGCACAGAAAAAAACCTGGCTGCCGGACCTGGCCAGCGGTCAAGCCATCGGCTGCTTCTGCCTGACCGAACCGCAAGCCGGTTCCGAAGCCCACAACCTGCGCACCCGCGCCGAACTGCGGGATGGCCAGTGGGTGATCAATGGCGCCAAGCAGTTCGTCAGCAACGGCAAGCGGGCGAAACTGGCGATTGTGTTTGCGGTGACTGATCCGGACCTGGGCAAGAAAGGCATCTCGGCATTCCTCGTGCCGACCGACACCGCTGGTTTTATCGTTGATCGCACCGAACACAAAATGGGCATTCGCGCTTCCGATACCTGCGCAGTAACCCTGAGCAACTGCACCATCCCAGAAGCCAACCTGCTGGGTGATCGCGGCAAAGGCCTGGCCATCGCCCTCTCCAACCTCGAAGGCGGCCGCATCGGCATCGCCGCGCAAGCGTTGGGCATCGCCCGTGCAGCATTTGAAGCGGCGCTGGCCTACTCCCGGGATCGGGTGCAGTTCGGCAAACCGATCAACGAGCACCAGAGCATCGCCAATATGCTGGCGGACATGCACACGCGGTTGAACGCCGCACGCTTGCTGATCCTGCACGCTGCGCGGTTGCGCAGTGCCGGCAAACCGTGTCTGTCGGAGGCCTCACAGGCCAAATTGTTTGCATCGGAAATGGCCGAGAAAGTCTGTTCTTCGGCGATGCAGATTCATGGCGGATATGGATATTTGGAGGATTACCCGGTGGAGCGTTACTACCGGGATGCGCGGATTACGCAGATTTATGAAGGGTCGAGCGAGATACAGCGGATGGTGATTGCCCGGGAGTTGAAAAACTACTTGGTGTGAAGCCCTAAAAACATCGCGAGCAAGCTCGCTCCCACAGGGTTCTCTGGTGTTCAAAAATGCTGTGTCCACCAGAGACCAAATGTGGGAGCGAGCTTGCTCGCGATGGCGTCATTGGATACGCCGAACTACTTTCCGACGAACTCCGCCTCACGCTTGGCAATAAACGCCGCCATCCCTTCCTTCTGATCCTGCGTCGCAAATGCCGCATGGAACACCCGACGCTCAAAGCGCACACCTTCTGACAGGCTGACTTCAAACGCCCGGTTCACGCTTTCCTTGACCATCATCGCAATCGGCAGCGACTTCTTGGCAATCAGCGTCGCGACTTTCAGCGCTTCTTCCAGCAACTCATCCGCCGGCACGATCCGCGCGACAATCCCGCAACGCTCCGCTTCCACCGCATCGATCAAGCGGCCGCTAAGGCACATTTCCATGGCCTTGGCCTTGCCCACGGCGCGGGTCAGGCGCTGGGTGCCGCCCATGCCCGGCAGCACGCCGAGGTTGATTTCCGGTTGGCCAAATCTGGCGTTATCGCCGGCCAGGATGAAGTCGCACATCAGCGCCAGTTCACAGCCACCACCGAGGGCGAAGCCGTTGACGGCGGCGATGATCGGCTTGCGGCGGTTGGCCACGCGATCGCTGTCGCTGAACAGGTCGTCGAGGTAGATTTGCGGGTAGGTCAGCTCGGCCATTTCCTTGATGTCGGCACCGGCGGCGAAGGCTTTTTTCGAGCCGGTCAGCACGATGCAGCCGATGTTCGAATCAGCTTCCAGGCCATCGAGGGCGTGGTTCAGCTCGCTGACAATCTGCGCGTTCAACGCGTTCAAGGCTTGCGGACGGTTGAGGGTAATCAGGCCTACACGACCGTGGGTTTCCAGCAAAATCGTTTCGTAACTCATAAATAACTCCTGTTTTGCATAAGGCTCGATCCCCTGTAGGAGCTGCCGAGTGAAACGAGGCTGCGATCTTTTGATCTCGCTTTTTAAAATCAACGTCAAAAGATCGCAGCCTGCGGCAGCTCCTACGGGGGGTCTTCTCAAAGATTGCGCGAAATAACCATGCGCTGAATATCGCTGGTGCCTTCGTAGATCTGGCACACCCGTACGTCGCGGTAGATCCGCTCCAGCGGGAAGTCGTTCAGGTAACCGTAACCGCCGAGGGTTTGCAACGCGGCGGAGCAAACCTTCTCGGCCATTTCCGAGGCAAACAGCTTGGCCATCGAAGCTTCGACCAAGGCCGGTTTGCCGCTGTCACGCAGCGCGGCAGCGTAATGCACCATCTGCCGGGCGACGGCGATTTGGGTCGCCATGTCCGCCAGACGGAACGCGACAGCTTGGTGTTCGATGATCGGCTTGCCGAAACTCTCGCGCTCGCGGGCGTAGTCACGGGCCGCTTCAAACGCGGCGCGTGCCATGCCCACCGATTGCGAAGCGATGCCTACGCGTCCGCCTTCGAGGTTGGCCAGGGCGATTCGGTAACCTTCGCCCTCCTCGCCCAAGCGGTTGGCCACTGGGACCTTCACGTCTTCAAAGAGGATCTGGCAAGTGTCGGAGGCGTGCTGCCCGAGTTTGTCCTCGACCCGCGCGACTTTGTAGCCCGGCGAATCAGTGGGCACGATCAGCGCGGTGATCCCGCGTTTACCGGCGCTCGGGTCAGTTACGGCGAAGACAATCACCACCCCGGCGTTCTGCCCGGAGGTGATGAACTGTTTGCAGCCGTTGAGTACGTAGTAATCGCCTTCCAGCCGGGCGCGGGTTTTCAGGCCGCTGGCGTCGGAACCTGCTTGCGGTTCGGTCAAGGCAAAGGCGCCGAGCATCGAACCGCTGGCCAGTGGTTTGAGGAAGCGTTCTTTCTGATCGTCGGTGCCGTACTTGAGGATCGGCACGCAACCCACCGAGTTGTGCACGCTCATGATCGTCGAGCACGCGCCGTCGCCCGCGGCGATTTCTTCCAGGGCCATGGCGTAGGCCAGGTAACCGGTGTCGCAACCGCCCCAGTCTTCCGGCACCAACATGCCGAAGAAGCCCAGCTCGGCCATTTCGCCGATGGCTTCTTTCGGGAAGCGATGCTCGCGGTCCCATTCGGCGGCGAACGGTTTCAGCCGTTCCTGGGCGAATTGCCGGGCCGCTTCGCTGATCTGCAGTTGTTCGTCATTGGGAATCATGGCAAATCCTTAAATATGAGCCTTTCGCACAAAATGCCTGGTTGAAACGCCGGACCTGTGGGGGCGGGCTTGCTCGCGAATGCGGTGTGTCATTCAGCATTTAAGTCGACTGACACGGCCTCTTCGCGAGCAAGCCCGCTCCCACATGGGGATAGCGTCAGTCTCAATACAGGCATTCCACGGCCATGGCCGTCGCTTCACCGCCGCCAATGCAGATCGCTGCAACGCCGCGCTTCAGGCCTTTCTGGCGCAGGGCCGAGAGCAAGGTCACGAGAATTCGCGCGCCGGACGCACCAATCGGGTGGCCCAAGGCGCAAGCGCCGCCGTGAACGTTGACCTTCTCATGGGGGATTTCCAGTTTGGACATGGTCACCAGACTGACCACGGCGAACGCTTCGTTCACCTCAAACAACTCGACTTCGTCCAGGGACCAGCCAGTTTTCTTCATCAGTTTCTTGATCGCACCCACCGGCGCCACCGGGAACAGGCCCGGTGTATCGGCAAACGCCGCGTGGCCGTGAATCACCGCCAATGGCTTGAGGCCGCGTTTCTGCGCTTCGGATCGACGCATCAACACCAGTGCCGCCGCGCCGTCGGAGATCGAGCTGGAGTTGGCCGCTGTCACAGTGCCGCCCTCGCGGAACGCCGGTTTCAGCGAGGCGATCTTGTCGAGTTTGGCTTTCGGTGGCTGTTCGTCGTGGCTGATCAGCACTTGTTCTTTGCCGACGGTGACGGTCAGCGGCACGATTTCAGCCTTGAAGCTGCCGTCCTTGATCGCTTGTTGGGCGCGAGTCGTCGAAGCGATGGCAAACGCATCCTGGGCTTCACGGGTGAAACCGTTGGCCTCGGCGCAATCTTCGGCGAAGGTCCCCATCAGGCGGCCCTTGTCGTAGGCATCCTCCAGACCATCAAGGAACATCGAATCCAGCACCCGGCCATGGCCCATGCGATAACCGCTACGGGCGCGGTCCAGCAGGTATGGCGCGTTGGACATACTTTCCATGCCGCCGGAGATCACCACGTCGGCACTGCCGGCGACGAGCATGTCATGGGCGAGGATGGTGGTTTCCATGCCGGAACCGCACATTTTGTTTACGGTGGTGCAACGGGTCGATTTATCCAGCCCGGCGCCCAGTGCTGCCTGGCGCGCAGGCGCCTGGCCGAGGCCGGCGGGCAACACGCAACCGAACAGGACTTCGTCGACGGCATCTGAGGCGACACCGGCGCGTTCAACCGCAGCCTTGATCGCGGCGGCGCCGAGCTGCGGCGCGGTCAGGCTTTTCAGTTCGCCCTGGAAGCCGCCCATCGGGGTGCGGACGGCGCTGACAATAACAATCGGATCGTTGGAAAGGCTCATGAAAAATCCTCCTTACTTGGCGGCCATACGCAAGGCACCGTCGAGACGGATCACCTCGCCGTTGAGCATGCTGTTTTCAATGATATGCCTGACCAGCGCGGCATATTCGCCCGGCTTGCCCAGACGCGGCGGGAACGGTACCCCAGCGGCCAGGGACGCGCGGACTTCCGGGGTCATGCCGGCCATCATCGGGGTTTCGAAGATGCCCGGCGCGATGGTCATCACACGGATGCCGAAGCGCGCCAGTTCACGGGCGGCGGGCAAGGTCAGGCTGACAATCGCGCCTTTCGAGGCGGCATACGCTGCCTGGCCGATCTGGCCGTCGTAAGCTGCTGCCGAAGCAGTGTTGATGATCACGCCGCGTTCGCCATCAGCGTCCGCTTCGGTTTCGGCGATGGCTGCTGCGGCCAGGCGCAGCATGTTGAAGCTGCCGATCAAATTGACGTTGATCACCTGGCTGAAACTGGCCAAGGCGTGCGGGCCAGTTTTTCCGAGAATCTTCTCGCCACGGACGATGCCGGCGCAGTTCACCAGACCGTGCAGGCCACCGAAGGCTTTCACCGTCGCGGCGACGGCGGCTTCGGCAGCGGCTTCGTTGCTGATGTCGGCCACGACGCTGTGTGCGCCGAGACGCTCAGCCTGGGCCGCGACGGCTTCGGCGTTCATGTCCACCAGCATCACCTTGGCGCCGGCAGCCACCAGCATTTCAGCGGTGGCGGCACCGAGGCCAGATGCGCCGCCGGTGACGAGAAAAACCTTGTTTTCGATCTGCATCATTGTTTCCTTCGATTCAAGCAGAAGCTTTGTGAGCCGCGGCCTCTTGAGCCTTGGCGATTTCCTGGTTGCGCAAGATAAAGCGCTGCAATTTGCCGCTTGGGGTTTTCGGCAACTCGCTGACAAATTCGATTTCACGGGGGTACGAGTGCGCGGCCAGGCGCTTGCGCACGTGTTGGCGCAGTTCTTCGGCCAGTTCCGGCGTGGCGCGGTATTGCTCGCCAATCACCACGAAGGCTTTGACCAGTTCGGTGCGTTCCGGATCGGGTTTGCCGACCACTGCGGCTTCGATCACGGCCGGGTGTTCGATCAACGCGCTTTCGACGTCGAACGGGCCGACGCGGTAGCCGGAGGTGGTGATCACGTCGTCGCTACGGCCGACGAAGCTGATGCTGCCGTCCGGGTTCCACTCGACGGTGTCGCCGCTCAGGTAATAGTTGCCGACGAAGGCCTTGGTCGGGGCGCCTTCGTAGCCGTTGAACCAGCACATCGGCGACTGGGTACGGTCGATGGCCAGAATGCCCGGCTGGCCGACGCTCAGTTCGTTGTAGTCGTCATCAAGCACCACAATCCGATGGCCAGGCGAAGCAAAACCGGCGGCGCCCATGTGGATCGGGTGCTTCAGGCCGTGGTGGTTGCACAGGACCATGCCGAGCTCGGTCTGGCCGTAGTGGTCGTGGATAACCACGTCGAGGTTGTCGGCGAACCAGCGGATCACTTCCGGGTTCAGCGGCTCGCCGGCGCTGCTGACGATGCGCAACTTGCCTTTGATCGATCGAGCGAATTCGTTGCCACCGGCAATCAGCAGACGGTAAGCGGTCGGCGAGCCGGTCAGGTTGGTGATGTTGTATTTGTTGATCACCCGGCAGGTGCTTTCGAGGGTGAACGGGCCATCGTAGAAGGTGATCGGGTGCCCCATCGACATCGGCCCGGTCACGCCGAAGTAAATGCCATAAGCCCAGCCCGGATCGGCAACGTTCCAGAACGCGTCTTCCGGGCGCAAGTCCACGGCGTCGCGGGTGTAACTCTGGAAAGCGACGATGGCTTTAAGCGGTACCGACAGCGCTTTCGACGGGCCGGTGGTGCCCGAGGTGAACATCAGCAGGAATGGGTCTTCGCCGGTCATCAGTACCGGTTCGCACTCGGGGGAATAATTGGCTTGTTCGGCCCAGAAACTGTAATCGCCACGGACAATCCCCTGCCCTTTAGCGCCGCCAACGGTAACGATGGTTGGGCAATCGGCGACTTCAGCGA
Source organism: Pseudomonas sp. ASL4 (assembly GCF_056680395.1). Classification (NCBI taxonomy): domain Bacteria; kingdom Pseudomonadati; phylum Pseudomonadota; class Gammaproteobacteria; order Pseudomonadales; family Pseudomonadaceae; genus Pseudomonas; species Pseudomonas sp. ASL4. The sequence continues at coordinate 4,456,563 of NZ_CM155280.1, forward strand.
GTTTCGGCCGATTGACCGCGTCAGTCACGACCACTTTGGCACCGGAGCTGTTCAAGCGATGTTCGATGGCTTTCGGGCCGAACGCGGTAAACAGCGGCTGATAGACCGCGCCGATGCGCCAGGTGGCGAATACAGTGATCAGCAATTCAATGTTGCGTGGCAGCAGGCCGGCGACCTTGTCACCCTTCTGCACGCCCTGTGTGAGAAGGAAATTGGCGAAACGCGCAGCCTTGTCCTGCAAATCGCTGAAGGTGTACGTCGCGCTTGCGCCGTCACGACCCTCCCAGAACAGCGCGATGCGACCTGGCAACGCGTGACGGTCGCAACACTCGACGCAGGCGTTAAGCGCAGTCAAATCGCCGGCAAGTGCGGCCTCCACAGTGTGCTGGTAATCGAACGGTGATGTAGCAGACAAGTAATCGCGCATTGCCAGAATCCCTCTGCATTTTTATTAGGTTGGGGGAACCGTAATTAACACAGGAATACTCGCGCTGCGCGGGGTGTGGGGCAATGGTCAAAGCTATCAAGTTGCGTGACTGGTTTGGCCAAAATTTGAGAGGTGTGTTGTCTGGTCAGGCGTCTTCGCGGGCAAGCCTCGCTCCTACAGGGTTTACGCGATCCCTGTAGGAGCGAGGCTTGCCCGCGAAGAGGCCGGCCCCATCAACGCAAGTGCTGGCTCAGCTCGCTTCGTTAAGAATCAAACTCCGGTAATGCCCCGGATTCGACCCTGACCACTTGCGAAACGCCTTATAAAACGAACTCGTATCGGCAAACCCTAACCGCGCCGCAATCTCGGCAAAGCTGATCGAAGGTTCTGCCAGCCAGACGATGGCCAATTCCTTGCGCACGCTGTCCTTCAGGCCCTGCCAAGTCTGCCCTTCTTCAGCCAGACGCCGCCTCAGGGTCGAGGCCGACATACACAGTTGCTGGGCCAAAGCCTCGGTTTCCGGCCATTGCTCGGCGGGCAGTTGTCGCAGATCGTGTTTGATCCGGCTGGCCAGGCTTTCCGGGTCGCGGTATTTGACCAGGATATTGGCCGGTGCGTGGGCCAGGAACCGTTTGAGTTCTTCCGGGCTGCGCTTGATCGGCAGGTCCAGGCAATCGGCGGCGAAAATCATCCGCGTGCGGGGACGGTCGAAGCGCAGGTTCTCGGAAAACATCACCTGATAGTCATCGCAGAAATCCGGCGCCGGGCAGCGCAGTTCGATGGCCAGAATCGGAATCCGCCGCCCCGCCAACCAACAGGCGACGCCGTGGACGATCATCCAATAAGTGAAATAGGTAAAGGCCCGGCGCGGGTCCTGCTCATCTTCCAGCAAGACGATTTCGGCCAGGCTTTGCTGGTGCACCAGTTGCGCGGGCAGGTGTTCGAGCATCAACGACAAAAAGCTCAGGCCCGAGGTGAGCCCAGCGGCGAGGTTCGGTTGGACCATGGCGCAGCGGCACAAGAACTCAAGGCTGCCGGATTTGAGCTGGCGCGGGTCCATGCCGAAAAACTCATCGTCCCCGCGCCGGGCCAGCAGACGCCACAACCGTGCATACGCGGTGGCCGGGACTCGGGCGTCGGGCGAGTTTAACAGCGCCGGATCGATACCGACTTTGTGCAACACCTCTTCGGTGGCAGCCCCCGGGGCGCAACTTTGCAACAGGGCTTCACGCACCAGTTGAATGGCGATGGTGTCTTTTTCCGACATTTAGCGGGGTGAGCCTTGTTCTTGGAGTGGTGGGCATATTAGCCCAGCGCAGATCCCTGTGGGAGCGGGCTTGCTCGCGAAGACGGAGTGTCAGCCAACATCAATGCCGACTGACACAACCCCTTCGCGAGCAAGCCCGCTCCCACAAAGGACGGAGGTGATCTTTTGAGCCGTTCAGCTTAGGTTCAGATAAAAGTCAATCAGACTTGTTTGAGAATGAGTGTCATTATGTTACAAATTAGCATCCTCTCTAACGACACCACGGTGCTGAATGCTTGTTCCCTTTCTGATCATGCTGCGCGAAGGCATTGAAGCCGCGCTGATCGTTGGCATCATCGCCAGCTACCTCAAGCAAACCGGCCGCGGCCAGTGGATGCCTGCCGTGTGGATCGGCGTGTTCCTCGCCGCTGCACTGGCCTTGCTGGTTGGTGGTGGCCTGGAACTCATGAGCGCCGAATTCCCGCAGAAACAACAGGAACTGTTCGAAGGCATCGTCGGTTTGGTGGCTGTCGGCATCCTCAGTTCCATGGTGTTCTGGATGCGCAAAGTTGCGCGTTCGATCAAGCATTCCCTGCATGTCTCCCTCGATCACGCCTTGGCCGGCTCCAAGCATCAGGTCACCGCGCTGATCGCTATGGTGTTTTTCGCCGTGGCCCGGGAAGGTCTGGAAACGGTGTTCTTCCTGCTCGCGGTGTTTCAGCAGAGTGAAGGCCCCGCCGCACCGATCGGCGCCCTGCTCGGCCTGATTCTGGCGATCATCGTTGGGTTCCTGATCTACACCGGTAGCATGCGCCTCAACCTCGGCGCGTTCTTCCGCTGGACCGGTTTGTTCATCCTGGTCGTCGCCGCCGGCATCCTCTCCAACTCGGTGCAAGCGCTGCATGAAGCGGGCGTCTGGAATCACCTGCAAACCGTGCTCTTCGACTTCAGCGCCACGCTGCCGATGGACGGCCCGCTGGGCTCGGTGCTGGCCGGCATGTTCGGTTACCAGGACGCGCCGACCGTCAGCACCCTCGGGGCGTATCTGATTTATCTGGTGGTGGCGCTGGTGATGTTCTTCCTCCCGGCTGCCGAGCCCACCAAGCAAGCAACTTCCGTTTCCAGCCAGTAAGGGCTTTCATGTCAACGCCTACTCCTCCCGTGGCTTTCCCTCCCCGCGCGTTGCGCTGGGCGGTGGCCGGTTCGGTGATCGTGATGATTGCCGCCGGTGGCCTGTTCTACTACGCCTCGAAAATGGCCGCTGCCAAGCGCCAGACCAACCACGACGAAGTGGTGGTGAACATTCACCCTAAAAGTTGCGAACCGAATGCGCTGACGGTCCCGGCCGGGCGCAGCAGTTTCCGCATCGTCAACCGCTCCGACCGTGCCGTGGAATGGGAAATCCTCGACGGCGTGCTGGTGCTCGAAGAACGGGAAAACATTGCGCCCGGCCTGAGCCAGGTGATCAACGCCAACCTGGCGCCCGGCGACTACGCGATCACCTGCGGTTTGCTGAGCAACCCGCGCGGCACCTTGCACGTGACCCCGACCGCCGCCTCAGATGCCGCCGCCAAGGCGCGTCCATCGATGGTCGCGTTTATCGGTCCGCTGTCGGAATTCCGTGTGTACCTGAGCAGCCAGAGCAGCGCGCTGATCAAAGCCGTGACCGCCCTTGAACAAGCCATCGAAGCCGGCGATCTGAGCCAGGCCCAGGCCCTTTACGTGCCGGCCCGCGCCGCTTATCAACGGATCGCCCCGGCCGCCCAGCGTCTGGCCGAGCTGGACAATGCAATCAACGCCCGCGCCGATTACTTCGAGAAACGCGAACAGGACCCGGCCTTCGTCGGTTTCCACCGCCTCGAATACGCACTGTTTCAGCAACGCAAACTCGACGCCCTGGCGCCGGTGGCTATGCAATTGATCATCGACATCACCACGTTGAAACAGCAACTGCTCGCGCAGTCGCTGCCGCCGGAGCAACTGGTGAGCATTGTGGTGCGCAATCTCAAGAGCATCGCCGAAGTGCGCGCCAGCAGCGGCGAAGAAGAACGCTACAGCCACACCGACCTGAACGGTTTCGCCGCCAACCTCGATGCCGCGCGCAAAGTCGTCGACCTGCTGCGGCCATTGCTGACCAAGTCCGCCGCCGACCTGTTGCCGAAAATCGACGCGGCCCTCACTGCTTTCGACGCCGAACTCAACGGACTCAAGGTCAAGGATGGCTACGCCAGCTACGACACGGTCAGTGCCGAGCAGCGCAAGCAAATTGCTGACAAGGCCAAGGCTTTGGCCGACGTACTCGATGGAATCGATCCAGCCCTCGGCCTTTCCGGCCTTTAAGCAGAAGACGCCTTTTACATGAAAGATTTAGAACAGTTTTCAGCCCAGCGTCGCCGCGTATTAATGGGCATGGGCGCCGCCGGTGTCGCATTGGCCGGCACTGCATTGAGCTGCCCGGCGATGGCCGCCGCCAGCCCTGCACAGGTTACCGAAGCACCGAGCAGCGACAAGACCGAAGACCGCCACGATTTCCATGGCAAGCACCAGACCGGTATCACCACCCCGCGCCCGGCGTCGGGCATGTTGGTGTCGTTCGATGTGTTGGCCAGCGATCGTGAAGACCTGGAGCGACTGTTCCGCACCCTCAACGAGCGCATCGCGTTCCTGATGAAGGGCGGCGAAGTCACGCAGGTTGATCCGAAACTGCCGCCGGTGGATTCGGGGATTCTCGGCCCGGTGGTCACCCCGGACAACCTGACTATTACGGTGTCGGTCGGCGAGTCGTTGTTCGACGAGCGCTTCGGCCTGGCCAGTGCAAAACCCAAGCGACTGATCCGCATGGTCGGTTTCCCCAACGATGCCCTGGAAGCCGATTGCTGCCACGGTGACTTGAGTTTGCAGTTCTGCTCTAACACCACCGACACCAACATCCACGCCCTGCGTGACATCGTGAAAAACCTGCCGGACCTGCTGCTGGTGCGTTGGAAGCAGGAAGGCAGCGTACCGCCGCAAGCCCCGGCAAAACCCGGTGTGCCGGCGCAGAGCGCGCGCAACTTCCTTGGTTTTCGCGATGGCTCGGCCAACCCCGATTCCAACGATGGCAAAGCCATGGACGCGATCGTCTGGGTCCAGCCTGACAGCGATGAACCGGCCTGGGCCGCGAATGGCAGCTACCAAGCCGTGCGGATCATCCGCAACTTCGTCGAACGCTGGGACCGCACGCCATTGCAGGAACAGCAAAGCATCCTCGGTCGGGTCAAGAGCACCGGCGCGCCCATGGGCTGCCAGCACGAAACCGAAGTCCCGGACTACGCCAAGGACCCTGAAGGCAAGCTGACCAAGCTCGACGCGCACATTCGCCTGGCCAACCCGCGCACCGCCGAAACCCAGGCCAACCTGATCCTGCGCCGGCCGTTCAACTACTCCAACGGCGTGAACAAGAACGGCCAACTCGAAATGGGCCTGCTGTTCATCTGCTACCAGGCTGACCTGCAAAAAGGCTTCATCACCGTACAAACCCGACTCAACGGCGAGCCGTTGGAGGAATACCTCAAGCCAGTGGGCGGCGGGTACTTCTTCACGTTGCCGGGTGTGACGGGCGACAAGGACTTTATCGGTCGCTCGCTGCTGAACGCTACACAACCAACAACAAACGCATAACAACCCCCAACACGGTACCGTCCCATGAAAAAGTCGCCACTCGCTTTACTGCTGACCCTTGGCTTGCTCAACACCCCGTTTTCGGCTTTCGCGGCGACGGCGCCGCTGGATCTGGTGGGGCCAGTCTCGGACTACAAGATCTACGTCACCGAACAACTGGACCAACTGGGCAGCCACACCCAACAGTTCACTGATGCAGTGAAAAAAGGCGACCTGGCCACCGCGCAAAAGCTCTACGCACCGACCCGCGTTTACTACGAGTCGATCGAGCCGATTGCCGAGCTGTTCAGTGACCTGGATGCGTCCATCGACTCCCGTGTCGACGACCACGAAAAAGGCGTGAAAGCCGATGACTTCACCGGTTTCCACCGCATCGAATACACCCTGTTCTCGGAAAAGAGCACCAAGGACCTGGGCGCGCTGGCGGACAAGCTGAACAATGACGTCAAAGACCTGCAAACCCGCGTTGCCGGCCTGACCTTCCCGCCTGAAAAAGTCGTTGGCGGTGCTGCTGCACTGCTGGAAGAAGTCGCTGCCACCAAGATCTCCGGTGAAGAAGACCGTTACAGCCACACCGACCTGTATGACTTCCAGGGCAACATCGACGGCGCGAAGAAAATCGTCGACCTGTTCCGTCCGCAGATCGAGCAGCAAGACAAAGCCTTCGTCGCCAAAGTCGACAAGAACTTCGCTGCTGTGAACAAGATCCTGGCCAAGTACAAAACCAAGGATGGCGGTTTCGAAACGTATGACAAAGTGAAAGAGGCTGACCGTAAGGCGCTGGTTGGCCCGGTTAACACCTTGGCTGAAGACTTGTCGACGCTGCGTGGCAAGCTGGGTCTGAACTAAATATCGGCGTTGTTTGCGAAAAGATCGCAGCCTCCGGCAGCTCCTACAGGGTGTACACCCTCTAATGTAGATACCGTCTTGAATCTCACCGAGCAAGCGCAAATTCAGGGTCATATGGCTGGCCCGATTTGAGCACTGCGTAAACGTAATGCAGCAGCTTGCGCATGGCAGCACAGATGATCTGCTTGGGGGCCTTGCCGTTGGCCTTCAGGCGATCTTTCATGGCGATTATTGCTTTGTTGTGTTGCAACGCGACCAAGCCCGGCATGTATAGGCCTGCGCGCAAGCGCGCTGAGCCGATCTTCGAGATCGGGCTGCGGCCCTTGAGGAGCCCTGATTCCTGGAGTTCTGGATTCAGGCCAGCAGCCGCGACAAGTTTTCGAGGGTCGTCGTACTTGCGCAGGTCGCCCAGCTCAGCCAGCAACCGCTCAAGCGTTTTCTCGCCAATGCCGTCGATGGTCACGACCAAGTCGCGCATCTGGCGCATGTCGGGGTCGTCATCGATATGTTTTTTGATCGCCTTGTGGGTTTCAACGATTTCTTTTTCGATGTGGCCAATCACCGAGTTGATCGACTCTTTGACCTTTTCGTCGGACACGTCCAGACGATTACGCTCCATTTGCTCCATCTCTTGAAGGTCATCCAGGCGACGAACCATGGCCTTCAGTTGGCGGAACTTCAGCGGTTCCGGAGCCCAAAGCTTGAGCTTTTCATTTTTTTCTTTAGCGAAGTCGGCGATCAGCTTGGCATCACTCTTGTCGGTTTTGATCCGACGTAACTCGCTGCCCGCATACGCGTGAGTCGTGGCCGGATTCACCACGCAGACCCGATAACCCTTGTTGTAGACGAACTCGGCGAGCTCCAGATGATAGACACTGGTCGCTTCCATCACGATCAGGGTCGAAGGCTCGGCCTGCTTCTGCAACCAAACTTCAAACTCTTTGAAACCCTTGGAATTGTTAGCCAGTTTGGCCTTGGTTTTATGCTTGCCATTTGGCAGATGTGTAGCGATATCAAAGGTGTTTTTAGCGACATCGACGCCGACGAAACTGGACATAACACTCTCCCAATCAGATCAATTGCGATCATCACTGCACTCTGTCCGACCTTGCGAATGCGGGCTCTAGCCAGAGGCGGGCCCAAGATACCGTTCGAACTATACGAGTGAGTGCGGAGGGTTGGAGCACGATCTACGTCACAGGCAAAAAGCCTAAGGAGCTGCACGGCTTCCAGGTCCCTCCCTCGATGATCAGTCGAGAACTATCGCTCCTGACGGAGCAATAGTCGAGATACAAGGAGCTGCCGGAGGCTGCGATCTTTTGCTTTTTGGGCTTACAACATCCGGTAGAGCAATCGCTCGATCCGCACTCGGCTCACCCGCTTGAGAAACTTGGCCACCGCCCCCGGGTATTCCGGCAGGGTTTCCAGGTCCAGGTAACGCTCGATACGCCGGGTGTTCTCGAAGATCTCCGCCAGCTCTTTGCGGCGCGGCTCCATCAGCTCGCTTTTCGGGTCATCAATCAGCAAGGCGTTTTCCAGATCGAGACGGAACGCCCGCGGGTTGAGGTTGTTGCCGGTCAGCAAGGTGTAGCGCTGATCGACCCACATGCCCTTGAGGTGATAGGTGTTGTCGCCATCACGCCACAAATGCAGGTTCAACTGGCCGCTGTCGATGTTGTGCTGATGACGCTTGGCAAAGCGGCGCAAGCTGATCTCGTAGAGGTACGGCAGCGCGGCGATCACCTTGAACGGCTCGCTCGGCGGGATGTAGAAGTCGTTGGCGGTCTTGTCGCCGACGATGATGTCGATCTTCACCCCACGTGCCAGGGCCCGGTTGACTTCCCGGGTCACCGCCAACGGCAGGTTGAAGTACGGCGTGCAGATGGTCAGCTGATGCTGGGCGCTGGCGATCAACTCGCAAATCACCCGGCTCAGCGGATTGTTCTTGCCGACGCCGAGCAACGGGCTGACCGACAGTTCACCTTTGGCGGTGCTGCCTTGGGTGGTGTCGTAGGTCGCGTGTTTGAGACGGCTGCGCAGGTCGCCGATGTCGTTGCGCAGGCTGCGGGTGGTCGGCAGGTTCGGCAGGTCGAGGCGATGCACCGCTTTGGAGGCGATCAGGCCGTGCTGGATCAGGTGCTGCATGGAATCGGCCAGCGCGCTGTTCTGCAGCAGGTGATAACGGTCGTAGCGGTACTTGTCGAATTTGTGCAGGTAAACGTTGTTCAGGCTCGCGCCGCTGTAGATCACGCAATCGTCGATCACCAAACCCTTCAAGTGCAGCACACCGAACAGCTCGCGGGTTTGCACCGGCACGCCGTACACCGGGACTTCGCTTGCGTGAGTGCGGGTCATTTCCTGATACCAGGCCGAGTTACCCGGCTGCTTGCCGGCGCCGATCAAGCCACGCTGGGCGCGCAGCCAGTCGACGACCACCACCACGTCCAGTTCCGGACGCGCCAGTTTGGCGGCGTGCAAGGCATCGAGGATTTCCTGGCCGGCTTCGTCCTGCTGCAAGTACAACGCGACGATATAAATGCGCTGGGTCGCCTGGGCGATTTTCTCAAGCAGGCAACGACGGTACTCGGCGGCGCCGGACAGAATGGTCACGGCATCGGCGGTCAGCGGAAAACTGCGCAGTTTGGGCAGCAGAGAGCGTTTGAAAAGCGACGGCATAAGGCTCGCAAAAAGTTCGAATCCGAAGAACCCGAGAGCTTACACCATGTGTGGGTTTGGGTCTTCTCGGTGTCAGTAATACCGCCATCGCGAGCAAGCTCGCTCCCACAGGGGGAATGCATTTTAAATGTGGGAGCGAGCTTGCTCGCGATGGCGATTTCATGTGCGATGCAAATACCTGCTTGACCAAGGAGAACGATCGTTCTACTGTTTGTCGCATGAACGAAATCACTAGCAACGACACACGCGACATCATTCTGGACGTCACCGAAAAGCTGATCTACAAAAGTGGCATCGCAGCCACCGGCATGGATCTCCTGGTGAAAACTGCCGGCGTCTCCAGAAAGAGTATCTACCGCTACTTCGCCAACAAGGAGGAGCTCACCGTCGCGGCCCTGCAACGCCGCGATGTGCGCTGGATGCTCTGGTTCAGGACTGAAGTCGATAAAGCCGCGACCCCGGCCGACCGGCTCCTTAACCTGTTTACCGTGCTCAAGGCCTGGTTCGACTCGGAAGGCTTTCGCGGCTGCGCCTTCATTAACACCAGCGGCGAAACCGGCGACCCGCAAGACCCGGTTCGGCTGGTCGCCAAAGAGCATAAACAAAAGCTGCTCGACTACGTGCGCGAGCTCTGCACCGAACATGGCGCTACCGACCCGCAGGCATTGGCCCAACAGCTGCTGATCCTGATCGATGGTGCCATTACCGTTGCGCTTGTGATGGGTGATCACAGTGCCGCCGATAATGCGCAATGCATGGCGCGAAAGTTATTGGACCTGTAACCGCTTAATCAAGCCCGACAACTTGCTTGAACTTTACTTTGAGAAGGAGACATTTAAATGTCATCTAATGCCGAAGTTCGTCCGCCATTACCGCCATTCACCCGTGAATCGGCCATCGAAAAAGTTCGACTGGCCGAAGACGGCTGGAATTCCCGCGACCCGCAGCGCGTGTCCCTGGCGTACACCCTGGACACTAAATGGCGGAACCGCGCCGAGTTCGCCAACAACCGCGAAGAAGCCAAGGGTTTCCTGACCCGTAAATGGGCCAAGGAGTTGGATTACCGACTGATCAAGGAACTCTGGGCCTTTACCGGCAACCGCATCGCCGTGCGCTACGCCTATGAATGGCACGACGACTCGGGCAACTGGTTCCGCTCCTACGGCAACGAAAACTGGGAGTTCGATGAGCAAGGCCTGATGTTCAACCGTTACGCCTGCATCAACGACCTGCCGATCAAGGAAAGCGACCGTAAATTCCATTGGCCGTTGGGACGTCGTCCGGACGATCACCCGGGCCTGTCGGACCTCGGTCTGTAATTCCACACAGCTCCAATGTGGGAGCGGGCTTGCTCGCGAAGAGGCCGTGTCAGTAGACATTAATGTCGACTGACACACCGCTTTCGCGAGCAAGCCCGCTCCCGCAGGGGTTTGTGGTGTTTAGGCGATCGCAGCTTGCTGCTTCACGCCGGCCTTGGCCTCTAGCTCACGCACCAACGGCAACACGCGTTTGCCGAAGTACTCCACTTCTTCCTGGAAGTGCAGGAACCCCGCCAACACCAAATCCACGCCCACCGCTTTCAACGCCACAATGCGCTCGGCAATCTGTTGCGGCGTGCCGATCAGGTTGGTCTTGAACCCGTCGTTGTACTGCACCAGATCCTCAAACGTCGACTTGGCCCAATTGCCCTCGCCTTCCGGTGACGCCCTGCCCGCCTGTTTCGCTGCGTCGCCAAAGGCATTCACCGCTTCCGGATCGGCCTGGTCGATGATCTGCGCCAACACCGCACGCGCTTCCTCTTCGGTGTCACGGGCAATGACAAAAGCGTTCACCCCGACCTTCACCGAATGATTGTTCACCGCAGCCTTGGTTCGAATGTCGTCGACCTGAGCCTTGATGCCTTCGGGGGTGTTGCCGTTGGTGAAATACCAGTCCGACACCCGCGCCGCCATGTCCCGTGCGGCGCGGGAACTGCCGCCCTGGAAGATTTCCGGTTGACCCAGTGGCTTGGGCTTGAGGCTGTAATTGTCGAAGCGGTAGAAGTCGCCGCGAAAGGTGAAGTTGTCCTGGCTCCAGATGCCCTTGAGCGAGCGGATGAATTCTTCCGAACGGCGATAACGCTCGTCGTGCTCCAGCCAGTGCTCGCCGATTGCCTGGAATTCACCCTTGAACCAGCCGCTGACAATGTTCACCGCCACCCGGCCATTGGTCAGTTGATCGATGGTCGCCAGTTGCTTGGCCGCCAGCGCTGGTTGCCACGGGCCGGGCAGGATCGCGGCGATCACCATGAGTTTGGTCGTGGCCGCCAGCAGCGCGTGGCTGAAGGCAACCGATTCATGCTGGAACTCGGCGCCGTAACCGGCGGTGAAACGAATCTGGGTCAAGGCGTATTCAAACCCGGCCTCTTCGGCCAGTTGCGCCAGTTTGCGGTTGTAATCAATGCCCCAGTGGGTGCGTTGCTCGATCTTGCTGACTACCAGCCCGCCGCTGACGTTCGGCACCCAATAGGCAAATTTGACGGCTTGCTGACTCATAGGCTTGTCCTCGGGACTTTTGGGAAGTCCTTGGACCAGAGCAGCAACCGTGCCAGCACTGATTCCTTGTGGCGTATGACACTTGTGGCGAGGGAGCCTGCTCCCGCTGGGCTGCGCAGCGGCCCCAAAATATTGTGAGCGCTGCGCACTCAAGCGGGAGCAAACTCCCTCTCCACAGGAATGCCTTTTGCCATAGGTCGAGGGTGTGTCAGGGGCAATTTGCTGCTGCGCTGTTGGTACAGCAACAGTTCATACCTCGTTAAAACCTACATCCTCCAACAAACCATGGCCTGACAACTTCGGCATGGACCATGCAATCGCTCTTGGCAGACTCAAAGCCTTTTACTGCCGCCCCGAGGAACCGTCCCATGACCGAACACCACGTTATCAACCCCCTATCCACCGGCACCGACTACGAAACCCTGGCCGCACGCTTCCGGCCGATCTTCGAACGAATCGCCGCCGGCGCCGTTGAACGCGAACAAACCCGCAGCCTGCCTTACGAACCCATCCAATGGCTCAAGGACGCCGGTTTCGGTGCCATCCGGGTCCCGGTGGAATATGGCGGCGGCGGTGCTTCGGTCCCGCAATTATTTGAACTGCTGATCGAACTGGCCGAAGCCGATTCCAACGTCCCCCAAGCCTTGCGCGGACATTTCGCGTTTGCCGAGGACCGCCTCAACGCTGCGCCCGGCCCGGCTCGGGATGTCTGGTTCAAGCGCTTCGTGGCCGGCGACATCGTCGGCTGCGCGTGGACCGAAATTGGCAGCGTGTCCATCGGCGATGTGATCACCAAAGTCTCGCCCCACGGCGATCAATGGCGGCTCAACGGCGAGAAGTTCTACAGCACCGGCAGCATTTTCTCTGACTGGATCGACGTCTACGCCCAGCGCAGCGATACCGGCGGCGACGTGATTGCTGCGGTGCGCACCCGCCAGCCTGGCATTGTGCAGAGCGATGACTGGGACGGTTTCGGCCAGCGCACCACCGGCAGCGGTACGTCGCGGTTTACCGATGCCGAAGTGGACGCCGAAAACATCATCGACTTCGCCACCCGCTTCAAATACCAGACGGCGTTCTATCAATTGGTGCTGCTGGCGACCCTCGCCGGGATCGGCCGCGCGGCGTTGCGCGATGTGGCGCATCAAGTGCGCGAGCGCAAACGCATCTACAGCCATGGCAACGCCCAGCATGTCAGTCAGGATTCGCAAGTGCAGCAAGTGGTCGGGGAAATCTCGGCGTTGGTGTATGCCGCCGAGGCCAGCACGCTAAAAGCCGCACAACCGGCACAGCGCGCTTACGAGGCACGTTTCTCTGGTGATGAGGTGTTGGAGCGGGCGGCGAATGTTGCAGCAGAGATCGAATCGGCCAAGGCTCAAGTGGTGGTGACGGAACTGATTCAACGCGCTACCAGCGAACTGTTCAATGCGCTCGGGGCGTCGGATATTCGTCAGGGTAAATCCCTGGATCGGCATTGGCGCAATGCGCGGACGGTGTCGTCGCATAACCCGGTGATCTACAAGGCCCGGATTATCGGGGATTGGGAAATTAACGGGGCTGAGCCGCCGTTTGTGTGGCAGATCGGGAATGGGCCTCAGGTTAAGTGATGTATTGGCTGGGATGATGCCTTCGCGGGCAAGCCTCGCTCCTACGGTTGATCGTGTTCCCCGTAGGAGCGAGGCTTGCCCGCGAAGAGGCCAGACGGGTCGCCGCAAAGGTTGGATATAGGTAAGATATCGGCCTTCCCCGCAGCCCACTTTCTGCGCCCCGCCGAATAAGCCGATTCCATGCCTTTCGAACTTAGCGTTGACCTCACCACTCTGGCCATTCTGGCCTTCGTCGCTTTCATTGCCGGTTTCATCGACGCCATTGCCGGCGGCGGCGGTCTGTTGACCACACCTGCCTTGCTGACCGCCGGCCTGCCGCCGCACCTGGTGCTGGGCACCAACAAACTGAGTTCGACCTTCGGCTCGGCCACCGCCAGTTTCACCTTCTACCGCCGCAAGCTGTTCCACCCCAAACAGTGGGTGCACGCCATTATCGGCACCCTGGTCGGCGCGCTGACCGGTGCGGTGGTCGCCCACTATCTGCCGGCGGAATGGCTGAACAAGATGCTGCCGGTGATTGTCTTCGCCTGTGGCATCTACCTGTTGTTTGGTGGCACGCCAAAAGCGCCGCTGGACAGCGACGCTCCGATCAAGAAAAAGTGGCAATCGACCCAAGGCTTCAGCCTCGGTTTCTATGACGGTGTGGCCGGCCCCGGCACGGGTGCGTTCTGGACCGTCAGCAGCATGCTGATGTACCCCATTGACCTGGTGAAAGCCAGCGGCGTAGCCCGCAGCATGAACTTCGTCAGCAACATTGCGGCGCTGTCGGTGTTCGTATTTTCGGGTCAAGTGGACTGGGTCATCGGCCTGAGCATGGGCCTTTCGGTGATGGTCGGTGCATTCTTCGGCGCACGCTCCGCCATCAGCGGCGGAGCCAAGTTCATTCGCCCGGTGTTCATCACCGTGGTGCTGGGCCTGACCGTGCGCCTAGCCTGGCAGCACTGGTTCAGCGTGGCCTAAGCGCCGCGCCAGGTAGACATCGATCAGATAACGGGCAATCGAGCGTGATGCCGGCAATGGCGGCATCGCGTGAATGTTGAACCACTGGGCGTCTTCGATCTCGTCCTCCTGACAGACGATCTCGCCACCGGCGTATTCGGCGTGGAAGCCCAGCATCATCGAGTGCGGGAACGGCCAGCACTGGCTGCCCATGTACTGGATATTCTTGACCTCGATCTGCACTTCTTCGCGAACCTCGCGAATCAGGCATTCCTCGGCCGACTCCCCCGGTTCGGCAAACCCGGCCAGCGTGCTATAGACCCCGGTGACAAAGCGTGGCGAACGGGCCAGCAACACTTCATCGCCACGGGTGACCAGCACGATCATGCTCGGTGAAATCCGCGGGTAATAGCGGATATCGCAAGGCTCGCAGTACATCGCCCGCTCACGGGGAACCTGTTGGGTCGCCTGCCCGCAGTTACCGCAAAAACGGTGTTCGCGGTACCAGGTGCCGATCTGCGCGGCATAACCGAGAATCCGGTACACCGTGTGATCGCCTTCCAGCATGAACGCCCGCAGGCCTTTCCAGTTGCAGCCCGGCACTTCGCTGTGGCTACTCAACTCGATCAGATAGACCGGTTCGCCATCAAGGTGACCGATACCGTGTTCCGCCAGGATCGACAAGTCCTGGCGCTTGAGCCATTCCCGTGGGAACAGCGCGCCATTGTCATCGAACAGAAAGCCTTCGGGGCTGCGTGCCACGGCCCAGCCGCCGGGTTGATCGGTGTCCAGTACTGCGGTGGTCCAGCGTGAAGTCATTTTTCATCAGTCCAGAAATTCGGGTTTCTGTTTGCTCATATGGGCGGCCATGGCCACGCGCAAATCGGTGGATTGCAGCATGGCGGCGTTCCAGGTGGCGACGTATTCGAGGCCGTCGTCGATACGATGGTCGCGCATGTAGCTGATCATCTCTTTGGTGCCGGTAATCGCAATCGGCGACTTGCTGGCGATCTCGCGGGCAATGCCCATCACGCCGTCGAGCAGGCTGGAAGCATCGCTGTAGACGCGATTGACCAGGCCCATGCCGTGCGCTTCCTCGGCACCAAACTGGCGACCAGTGTAAGCCAGTTCACGCAGCATGCCGTCACCGATGATCCGCGGCAAGCGTTGCAAGGTGCCAACGTCGGCGGCCATGCCGATGTCGATTTCCTTGATCGAGAATTGCGCGTCTTCAGCGGCGTAACGCATGTCGCAAGCGGCGATCAGGTCGATGGCGCCGCCCAGGCAGTAACCCTGGATCGCCGCGAGCACTGGTTTGCGGCAATTGTCGACGGCGTTGAAGGAGGCTTGCAGGGCGAGGATCTTGCGGCGCAGCAGGCGCGCGTTGCGGCCGACGTCCTTGCCCAGCTCGTTGGCTACGCCGGCCAGCATCATCAGGTCGATGCCTGAGGAAAAGTGTTTGCCGGCGCCGCTGAGCACAACGACCCGCACTTCGTCGGTGTCGTCGATCCACTGGAAGATCTCGATGATCTCGCTCCAGAACGCCGCGTTCATCGCGTTGATCTTGTCCGGGCGGTTGATCTGCACATGGGCGATTTTGTCAGCGAGTTCGACGGTGAACGCGGTGTACTGAGACATGGCAGTGATCCTTTACCGGGCAGAAATGAAGCCCGAACTATAACAAGGCATCACGGGGGGGAGTAAGGCAGTGGTTCGGCCAAATGCGGGACTGACCTGGGATGTGTGGTGGCCGGTCGGGCCTCATCGCGAGCAACGCTGATCTAACTGCCCTTCACCGCCACAAATGCTGCTGTCACATACGGCACGGTGATGACGTCCTTGCCGCGCAACTCCGGCTCGCCGTCAATCAACGCCCTAATCTGCGCATCCACCCTGTCCCGCTGCGCTTGCGGCAACGCAGCAATAAAACTGGTCGATCTCACCCGATTGAAAATCACATCCTCGGGCGAGCCCGTGTGCCCATGAGCGAAATGCTGAGCCTGCAACGGCCCAAACGCCTTGTGCGGAAACGCCAACCGCCACGCACCGGTGTAATAGCGCGGGGTATCACCTTCCAGCGCATTGACGATCGAATCCAGTTTTGGCACCCAACTCACCCGGGTATCGCGCAGGTTCCACACCAGGCCCAACCTGCCGCCCGGCTTGAGCACCCGGGCAATTTCGGTCAGCGCTGCCGGGCTCGCAAACCAGTGAAACGCCTGGGCGCAAACAACCACATCCACCGAGGCGTCCGGCAGCGGCAAATCGGTGGCCGTGCCACTGACGGCCAGCACTTGCGGATAAGCGGCGGACAACTTCTCCAGCATCTGCGGCACCGGTTCCACGGCAATTACCTGTGCGCCTGTGGCCACCAGCCGCCCGGTGAACTTGCCGGTGCCGGCGCCGAGGTCAATCACGGTTTTGTCGTCATCCAGACCCAAGGTGCCCGTTAGCCAATCGGCCACTTGCGGTGGATAATCCGGGCGGCCACGCACGTAGGTGTCGGCGCCGGTTTTATAGCCATCGGCGGCAGCATGGTGAATGTGTTCTCTCATCACAGTTCTCCCGATACACATCAATGCTGTCGAGCATAGCGTCTGGCTTAATGCTTTCCCTGCAAAGACCTTCACAAAGAAATGAATAATTGTTCATACAGCGGTGTTCACCTGCCATCGCCTTAGAGGATTGCCCATGACTACCCTGAACAACCCGCCAACTCGATACGACCGCCTGACCATGAGCCTGCACTGGCTGACCGCCGTGTTGGTGATTTTCCTGTTTGCCAGTTCGCAAATCTGGGACCAATTGGCCAAAGGCACGCCCCTGCGCAAGGGGTTGCAGTCGGTGCACATTTCCTGCGGCATCCTGCTGGCGGTGATTGTCATCGGTCGGCTGCTCTGGCGCCTGTCCCGAGGCCGGCGTTTGCCTGCGCTCAATCAAGGCCTGATGAACATTGCGGCGAAAACCGCGCATCTGGCGTTGTATCTGCTGCTGTTGAGTCAGATCGTGCTGGGTTTCCTGTTTCGTTGGGCTCAGGCCGAACCGTTCAACTTCTTTGGGCTGTTCGATGTCCCAACCCTGATGACGTTCGATAAGAGTATGAAGTCGGTGTTCGGTGGCCTGCATGAACAGGTGGCTTGGGCCCTTGTGATTCTGGCCGGGCTGCATGCGGTGATGGCGCTGGTTCACCATTACGGCCTGCGCGACGGCACACTGCGCCGGATGCTGCCGGGAAGCGATTCGATCTGAAACGAATAAAACACCGAGGCCGGGTGTTCTATGGATGCCTACCCTTGAATTCTGTTTTTTGAATGGAGTTTCGCCCATGAATATCCGTTTCGCTGTTTTCGCCACCCCGCTGCTGTTGGTCGCAGCGCTGTCCAGCACGCTGGTGTTCGCCCACGGTGACGACGCCGCACCCGCCAAGCCCAATTGCCCCAAAGGCCAGGTGTTCGACAGCAAATCGAACAAGTGTGTGCTGCAAACCAGCAGCCTGGTGCCGGATAACGACCGGGTGGACTACGCCTATCGCCTGGCCAAGGACGGTCGCTACGAAGAAGCCCTGGCCCTGCTCGATACGCTTAAAAATCCCAACACCGCCAAGGCACTGAACTATCGCGGCTACGCCACGCGTAAACTAGGCCGCACCGACGAAGGCATCGGCTATTACCTGCAATCGGTCAAACTCGACCCGCAGTATGCGCAAGTACGCGAATACCTCGGCGAGGCCTATGTGATCAAAGGTCGTATCGACCTGGCCCAGGAGCAGTTGCAGCACATCAAGTCGATCTGCGGCAGCACCTGCGAGGAATACCAGGACCTGGCCGAAGCCATCAACGATTCATCGAAAACCTGACACCGAACGGACGGAGGTCGCCATCGCCAGCGATCAGGCATTTAGAGCAGAGTTGGGCCAGCATCTGGCGCGTTTATGGCGTTACGGCTTGCTGCTGTCCCGACAACGGCATGTGGCCGAAGACCTGGTGCAAGCCACCTGCGTACGGGCGCTCGAACGGGCCGGGCAGTTTGTGCCCGGTACGCGCATGGACCGCTGGCTGCTGAGTATCTTGCACTCGATCTGGCTCAATGAAGTGCGCGCCCGCCGTGTGCGCCTGGGCCAGGGCTTGGTGAATGCCGACGAGGCGCTGTCGTTCGACGGCGAGCACGCGGCGCAAACCCATGTGCTGGCCGCGCAGGTCATCCGGCGCGTCGATGCCTTGCCCGAAACCCAACGCGAAACGGTGTACCTGGCCTACGTCGAAGGCCTGTCCTACCGCGAAGTGGCCGAGGTGCTGCAAGTGCCGATCGGCACCGTCATGAGCCGACTGGCTACCGCCCGCCTGAAACTTGCGGAGTACCCACCCCTGCACGCTGTACCGAGTTCTACCTCTGGAGAACGTCGATGACCGACCCCCTACGCCCGACGATCCTTTCGGATGAACAGTTGGTGGCCTACCTCGACGACCAACTCGACACTGAACAGCGCACCCGCATCGACGCCGCCATTAACGAAGACCCGGCGCTCAACCTGCGCCTGCAATGGCTGGCCCGCAGCAGCCTGCCGTTCAAGGATGCTTACGACGAATTGGGTCAGCAAGCGCCAATGGATCGCTTGCACGCCATGCTCGACACCTTGCCCAGCCCTGCCCGCCCGGCACTTAGTCGGCGCTGGTTTCTGGCCGCAGCGGCTGGCCTTGTAGTGAGCGGTGTGCTGGCGGACCGGTTGTTCCTCGGTTGGCAGTTGAGTCAGCAAAAAACCAACTGGCGCGGGCTGGTGGCTGACTATATGTCGCTCTATGTACCGCAAACCCTGGAGCACTTGCCCACCGACGAGGCAACCCAGCGTGCCCAACTGCGCACCATCGACGCCCGTCTGGGCCTGAACCTGGCGCCGGCGCAACTGACCCTGCCGCGCCTGGATTTCAAGCGTGCACAAATTCTCGAATACGACGGCGTGCCCATCGCGCAAATCACCTATCTGGACCCGGCCCACGGCCCGATGGCGCTGTGCGTCACCCGTTCCAACAGTGGCAGCCGGCATTTTGCCCAGGAACGTAGACACAACATGAACGTTGTCTACTGGGCTGACACGGAACACGCGTGGATGTTGATCGGGCACAACTCGATGGCGGACCTTGAGGACATCGCCAAGGTTTTGAGAAGTCGGCTGAGCGCATAACGCAAATCGTCACTATCCTATCGACTGACTTCCAAGGAGGAATCACCCCATGCCACATCCATCTCTCCACGCTTCGCGTACAGCCCTGCTGGTGATCGACGTACAGAACGACTTCATCCCCGGCGGCCAACTGGCGGTGCCCGAAGGCGACTTGATCGTGCCATTGATCAATCGCCTCGGTGGGCAGTTCAGTCAGGTGATCATTGCTCAGGACTGGCACCCGGCGGGGCATGCCTCGTTTGCCCCCAGCCATCCGGGTCGCAAGCCCTACGACGCCATTCAGTTGCCCTACGGTGAGCAGACGCTGTGGCCGGTTCATTGCGTTCGGGGTACACCCGGTGCCGATTTGCACGCCGATCTGGATTTGCCACATGCGCAACTGATCATTCGCAAAGGCTGCAATCCGGATATCGACAGTTACTCCGCGTTCCTGGAAGCCGATCGCACGACCACCACCGGGCTGGCCGGCTACTTGAAGGAACGTGGGATCGATACGGTTTATCTGGTTGGGCTGGCGCTGGATTTCTGCGTGATGTTTTCGGCGCTCGATGCACGAGCGGCCGGGTTCAATGCGTTTGTAGTGCTGGATGCATGCCGGGCGATTGATCTCGATGGGTCGCTGGCTGCGGCGATTGAGCGGATGCAGGTGGCCGGGGTGAAACTAATTTCAGCGAATGAAATTTTGGGGTGAGACCTGATCCCTGTGGCGAGGGAGCTTGCTCCCGCTCGGCTGCGCAGCAGTCGCAAAACCTTTGAATGCGGTGTGTCAGGAGACACGGTATTCGCTGGAATTGGGGCCGCTTCGCAGCCCGGCGGGAGCAAGCTCCCTCGCCACAGGGGCAGCGTTGTGGCCCACAGTTCAGAGTGGACTCTGGATTCAGGCCGGTGTCGGCAACCACAGGAGAAACCGAGCCCCACCCAGCGGCGACGCTTCAACCGTCAACGTCCCGCCCTGCGCTTCCAGCGCCCGGCGACTGATCGCCAGCCCGAGACCGAAGCCTCCAGTGGCGCGATCCCGGCTGCGATCCAACCGATAAAACGGTTCGAAAATCCGCTCCCGCTCATCTTCCGGAATGCCGATCCCGTCATCATCGACCCAGATCTCGCAGCCTTTGGGGCACACTTGCACGCCAATCTGAATGCGCTTTTCGCAGTAGCGCATCGCATTGCGCAGCAGGTTTTGCAGGGCGCGCGCGGTCAGGCGTGGGTCGAGGGTGAAGCGCTCGAGCTGACCATGCAGCAGCACGTCGATGACGATGTCCGGTGATTCCAACTCTTCATCGACACTGCCCAAAATGCTGTCGATAAACTCATCCAGCGAC
The DNA here is from genome assembly GCF_056680395.1 of Pseudomonas sp. ASL4. NCBI lineage: Bacteria > Pseudomonadati > Pseudomonadota > Gammaproteobacteria > Pseudomonadales > Pseudomonadaceae > Pseudomonas > Pseudomonas sp. ASL4. The sequence continues at coordinate 4,477,002 of NZ_CM155280.1, forward strand.
ACTTCAACCTGCTCCGGCAAGCGCGCCGGATTCTGCAAGCGGCTATAGGACAGCAGCTCCAGCACCAATTCATCCAGTTCACGAATGTGCGCGACCAACCCTTGCAGGCGTTCGCGGCTTGGCGCCGGCATGTCATCGGACAACGCCAGGGCCAGGCCGAAGTCCAGCCGTGTCAGCGGCGTGCGCAGTTCGTGGGACACTGCGTTGAGCAAGTCCCGCTGCTGGTTGAGCAGGTTTTCAATGTCACCGGCCATGGTGTCGAATACGTTGGCCAGGCTGCCGATGTTTGAGTTTTTGGATATCTGGGTGCGCTCGCTCAAGTGGCCTTTACCAAAGCGTTCGGCGGTGCCTTTCAGACGTTCGAGGTCGCGCCAGTGCGGGCGCAGCCACAGCAGCAGGCACGCGAGCATCGTCGCGCCGATCAGCACGTTGATGCTCCAGTACAACAAATTGACGTCCATCGGATCCGGCGGCACCACCATTTGCACCACCGCCTGCTCGTTCAGCGGTGCGACCGCCAAGGTCCGCCAACCCCAATCGCCAATACGCACGATGTTCTCGCCGCGCTGCAAACGCTCCTGCTCATCAAGGGTGAAATCCGCATCGTCATTGCGGGCCAGCACGATTTGCAGCGGCTGGAATTCCTTGTCCATTTCGGCGGCCAAGGCTGGCCACTGTTCAACTGGCACGGCGTGGAACTGCTTGACGATCAACGTCTGCAAGCCACGGGAATAGTCGAGGTTGTAGGAGACAAAGCGCTCATGGAACAGCTTGATCACCACATCCGGCACCAGATAAATCGCCGCGCTGTACGAGACGATCGTTACCAGATACAGGCGAAACAGGATTCTGAACATCGATTCAGCATTCCCACTCGGAGCGACTGAACAGGTAACCCTTGCCCCACACAGTCTTGATCTTGCGGGCCTCGCCGGCGTGATCATCGAACTTGCGCCGCAGCTTGGAAATCGCCACGTCCACCGAGCGATCCGTACCGTTGAATTCGATACCGCGCAGGCGTTGCAGGATCTGGTCGCGGCTCAGCACTTCACCGGCATGCCGGGCCAGCACCACCAACAGGTTGTATTCACCGCTGGACAGCTCCACCAGTTGTTCACGCCAGGTCACGGTGCGCTCGGACAGGTCGATGCACAGGTTGCCCATCAGGATGCGATCGTTGGCGGTCTGCGGTTCGCCGAGGCTGCTGCGCCGCAACAAGGTGCGCACCCGTGCCAGCAACACCCGCGGCTCGCAGGGTTTGGTGACGTAATCGTCGGCGCCCATTTCCAGGCCCAGCACTTGATCGTGGCTGTCGTCCCGTGCGGTGAGCATCAGGATCGGCAAGGTCGCCGAGTCGGCTCTCAGCAACCGGCAGACTTGCAGGCCATCAAGCCCGGGCAGCATCAAGTCGAGGATCACCAGGTCCGGCGGATTGACCCGGGCACGTTCGCGCACATGGTCACCGCGGCTGATCACGCTCACGGAGTAACCGTTGCGTTCCAGGTAGCTGGCGATCAATTCGGAGAGCGCGGTGTCGTCTTCGACCAGGAGGATGTTGGGCATGGGGTGTTTCCAGAAAGTGCGGTGGCGACTGTTCGGGCCTCTTCGCGGGCAAGCCTCGCTCCTACAGAGGTATCACATTCTCCTGTAGGAGCGAGGCTTGCCCGCGAAGGCGGCCTGCCAGTCGCTGAAAAAAATCAAGGCGCCAAGGATATACGCCCTCACGCACCCGCGAGTAAAACCCTTACACAATTTCACACAGCGCCTACAAAGCTTCACCGCTACTCTCGTCGCCTCCCCGTAGGATGCTGGGGGTCATTATTGGGGTATTCACATGTCAAAGAATCTGCTTGCCACGCTCAGCCTGATTGCACTGGCGTTGACACTGAGCGCTTGTGACAAGTCCTCGACCGCTGAAGAAGCGGCACCACTGGCCACCGTGCGCATCGAAACCATCGAAGCGCGGCCACTGGCGATCACCAGCGAACTGAGCGGGCGGATTGCTGCGCCGCGTATCGCCGAAGTCCGCGCCCGGGTGGCCGGCGTTGTGTTGCAGCGCACCTTCCGTGAAGGCAGCGATGTGAAACAGGGCGACGTACTGTTCCGCATCGACCCTGCACCCTTCAAGGCTGACCTCGACAGCGCCGAAGCCTCTTTGCGCAAGGCCGAGGCCAATGCGTTCCAGGCCAAACTGCAAGAGCAGCGCTATTCACAGTTGATCGACGGCAATGCCATCAGTGGCCAGGACTATGACAACGCCCGGGCCAATGCCCGGCAAACCGCCGCTGACGTGGCCGCCAACAAGGCAGCCGTGGCGCGAGCCAAACTGAACCTCGGTTATGCCACCGTAACTGCGCCGATTTCAGGGCGCGTCGGCCGTGCCCTGGTCACCGAAGGCGCGCTGGTCGGACAGAACGAAACCACCCCGCTGGCGTTGATCCAGCAACTGAACCCGATTCACGCCGACCTGACCCAATCGACCCGGGAACTCAACGACCTGCGTCGGGCCTTCCGTTCCGGTCAGTTGCAGCAGGTCGGCCAGGACCAGGTCAAGGCCACGCTGATTCAGGATGACGGCAGCCTCTACCCGCTGCCGGGCAAACTGCTGTTTGCTGACATCACCGTCGATCCGGGTACCGGGCAGATCATCCTGCGCAGCGAGTTCCCTAACCCGGACCTCGACCTGCTGCCTGGCAGCTTTGTTCGCGTGCGACTGGAACAAGCCGTGAACCAGCAAGGCATCAGCGTGCCGCAACGGGCCATCCAGCGTGACAGCGCCGGGATTGCCCAGGTGCTGCTGCTCGACGCCAATCAGCGTGTCGGCCAGCAACCGGTGCAACTGGGCGCGGTGCAGAACGATCGCTGGATCGTCACCGGTGGCCTCAAGCCGGGCGACCGCATCGTTACCGAAGGCCTGCAACACGCCAAGCCCGGTGACAAAGTCCAGATCGACGACACCCCTCTTCCACTTGCCCAGGTGACTGGTCAGTAAGCAGGACGCTTTTTTATGCCGCAGTTCTTTATCGACCGCCCGGTGTTTGCCTGGGTGCTCGCGTTGTTCATCCTGCTGGCCGGTGCCCTGGCCATTCCGCAGTTGCCGGTGGCGCAGTACCCGGTGGTCGCGCCGCCGCAAATTGAAATCTACGCCGTGTACCCGGGCGCTTCGGCGCAAACCGTGGACGAGAGCGTGGTCAGCCTGATCGAAGAAGAACTCAACGGCGCTGATCACCTGCTGTATTTCGAGTCCCAGAGCAGCCTTGGCAGCGCCACCATCACCGCAACGTTCCAACCGGGCACCGATCCGGAAATGGCTCAGGTGGATGTGCAAAACCGTCTGAAAATCGTCGAATCGCGCCTGCCGCAAGCGGTCACGCAACAAGGGCTGCAAGTGGAGAAAGTCTCCGCCGGTTTCCTGCTGCTGATCACCCTGACCTCCAATGACGGCAAGCTCAACGACGTGGCGCTCAGCGATTATCTGGCGCGCAACGTGATGAACGAGATCAAGCGTCTGGACGGCGTCGGCAAGGCGCAATTGTATGGTGCCGAGCGTGCCATGCGGATCTGGATCGACCCGCAAAAGCTGATCGGTTTCAACCTCACGCCCGCCGATGTGAATGCCGCTGTCGTTGCGCAAAACGCCCAGGTGTCGGCCGGCAGCATCGGCGACCTACCGACCCGCACCACTCAGGAAATCACCGCGACCATCCTGGTCAAAGGCCAGTTGTCGACGCCTGAAGAGTTCGCCGACATCGTGCTCAAGGCCAACCCCGATGGTTCGACTGTGCGCATCGGTGACGTGGCACGGGTCGAAATCGGCAGTCAGGAATATCAGTTCTCCACTCGCCTGAATGGCAAACCGTCGACCGCCGTCAGCGTGCAGCTGGCACCGGGCGCCAACGCCCTGAGCACCGCGACGCTGGTGCGGGCGAAAATGGACGAACTGTCGCGCTACTTCCCGGCAGGCGTGGAATACAAGATCCCGTACGACACCTCGCCATTCGTCAAGGTCTCGATCACCAAAGTGGTCTACACCCTTGGCGAAGCAATGTTGCTGGTGTTTGCGGTGATGTTCCTGTTCTTGCAAAACATCCGTTACACGCTGATCCCGACCCTGGTGGTGCCGGTGGCGTTGATGGGCACCTTTGCGACCATGCTCGCGCTGGGTTTTTCGATCAACGTGCTGACCATGTTCGGCATGGTACTGGCCATCGGCATTCTGGTGGACGACGCCATTGTGGTGGTGGAGAACGTCGAGCGGATCATGGTCACCGAGGGCCTGTCGCCCAAGGAGGCGACGCGCAAGGCCATGAAGCAGATCACCGGCGCCATCGTCGGCATCACCCTGGTGCTGGTGGCGGTATTCATCCCGATGGCGTTCATGCCGGGTTCGGTGGGTGTGATCTACCAGCAGTTCTCACTGTCGATGGCCACCTCGATCCTGTTCTCGGCGTTCCTCGCCCTGACCTTGACCCCGGCACTCTGCGCCACCCTGCTCAAACCGATTGCCAAGGGTGAACACCATGCCAAGGGCGGTTTCTTCGGCTGGTTCAACCGCCGCTTCGAACAACTGACCGAGCGTTATCAAGGTTGGGTCGCCTATGCGTTGAAGCGCACGGGGCGTTATCTGTTGATCTACGGCGTGCTGCTGATTGGTCTGGGCGTTTGCTTCAGTCGCCTGCCCTCCTCGTTCCTGCCGGTGGAAGACCAGGGTTACACCATCACCGATATTCAACTGCCGCCAGGCGCAAGCAAAAATCGTACGGTGAAGGTGGTGGAGCAGATCGAAGCGCATAACGCCACGGAACCCGGTGTGGGCGACAGCACGGTGATTCTCGGTTTCAGCTTCTCCGGCAGCGGCCAGAACGCGGCGCTGGCGTTTACCACGTTGAAGGACTGGTCGCAGCGCAGCAGCAATGACTCGGCCAGTTCGATTGCCGACCGGGCCAACATCGCCCTGAGCCAGATCAAGGACGCCGTGGCCTTTGCCGTGCTGCCGCCACCCGTGAACGGCCTCGGCACCTCCAGTGGTTTCGAGTTCCGCCTGCAGGATCGCGGCGGCCTCGGCCATGCCACGTTGATGCAGGCTCGCAGTCAGTTACTGGCAGCGGCCGAAAAAAGTCCGATCCTGGCCAACGTGCGCGAAAGCGCCCTGGCCGAAGCGCCGCAGGTGCAACTGGAAGTCGACCGCAAGCAGGCGAACGCGCTTGGGGTTTCCTTTGCGGATATTGGCAGCGTGCTGTCCACGGCGGTCGGTTCGGCCTACATCAATGACTTCCCCAATCAGGGACGGATGCAGCGCGTTGTGGTTCAGGCCGAAGGTGATCAGCGCAGCCAGGTCGCGGACCTGCTGAAGATTCACGTGCGCAACAACGACGGCAAAATGGTGCCGCTGTCGGCTTTCGTCCAGGCCAAATGGACACAGGGCCCGGCGCAACTGACCCGTTACAACGGTTACCCGGCCATCAGTATTTCCGGTGAGCCGGCACCCGGCCACAGCACCGGTGAAGCCATGGCGGAAATCGAACGGCTGGTGGCGCAAGGCCCGGCGGGGTTGGGCCAGGAATGGACCGGCCTGTCGTTGCAGGAACGTCTGTCCGGCAGTCAGGCGCCGATTCTGCTCGGTTTGTCGCTGCTGATCGTGTTCCTGTGCCTGGCGGCGCTGTATGAGAGCTGGTCGATTCCGACGTCGGTGTTGCTGGTGGTGCCGCTCGGCGTGCTCGGTGCGGTACTGGCGGTGACGTTACGCGGGATGCCGAACGATGTGTTCTTCAAGGTCGGGCTGATTACCATCATCGGCCTGTCGGCGAAGAACGCGATCCTGATCATCGAATTCGCCAAGAGCCTGTACGACGAAGGCCACGACCTGATCGACGCCACGCTGCAAGCCGCGCGGTTGCGGTTGCGGCCGATTGTGATGACCTCACTGGCGTTCATCCTCGGCGTGGTGCCGCTGGCAATTGCCACCGGGGCCAGTTCCGCGAGCCAGCAAGCGATTGGCACCGGAGTGATCGGCGGGATGATTACCGCTACATTGGCGGTGCTGTTTGTACCCGTGTTTTTTGTGGTGGTGATGAAACTGGTGGGCAAGCGCCATAAAGACACCTAAGTCCCCGCAGGAGCGAGGCTTGCCCGCGAAGAGGCCGTGTCAGTCAGCATTGATGTTGCCTGACACACCGCTTTCGCGGGCAAGCCTCGCTCCTACAAGGGCACTTGGCTTCAGCCTTGTGGTCACGGCGCATCGCCCTGCGCTAAGGTGTTGCAAAGCAACTGACCCATCGAGCCTTTATGCCCCTCCTCGCCCGCACCCACCCTCGCCTGACCGCCGCTGCCACACTTGGCATCGCGGTCGGCATTCTGGCTCCGGCCGATTCGATCATCAGCAAAATCCTCATCGGCTGGAACGCCGGGGTCTGGACTTACCTCGTATTGATGGTCTGGCTCGCCACGCGTGCCAAGGCACCGGACGTCAAACGCCTTGCGGAGATCGAAGACGAAAACGCCGGGCTGGTGCTGTTCATGGTGAGCATTGCGGCGATTGCCAGCCTGGCGACCATCACCTTCGAACTGGCCGGCAGCAAAGACCTGGAAACATCGCGCAAGCTGCTGCATTACGCCTTTACCGCGGCGACGGTCATTGGTTCATGGTTGCTGATCGGGGTGATTTTCAGCGTGCACTACGCCCGCCTGTTCTACACCTGGGACGGCAAGGAGCCGGCACTGCGTTTTGCCGAGGGCCTGACCACTCCCAACTACTGGGACTTTCTGTACTTCTCGTTCACCATCGGCGTCGCGGTGCAGACGGCGGATGTCGGCGTGGCCACCCGAACCATGCGCAAGATTGTGTTGGCGCAATCGCTGATCGGTTTTGTGTTCAACACGGCGATTCTCGGGTTTTCGATCAACATCGCGGCGGGACTGTTCGGTTAGTGGCTGCACAAACGTTCTAGGCAGCCACCGGGTTGCAGGCGTTAAATAAGTCGGTAAACCGTCTCACAGGTGCAGCATGACTTCGCACAACTGGATCGACCTGGCCCAGGACACCGACACCGGCATCGAAACCTTGCGCGCGCATTTCGAGGGCCACGCCTACGACCCGCACTGGCATGACAGTTATCTGGTGGGCGTGACGGAGCAAGGCGTACAGCAATTCAACTGCCGGCGGGCCAGGCATCAAAGCACGCCGGGCAAGGTGTTTCTGCTGGAACCGGGCGACATCCACGACGGTGAAGCGCCCACCGAGGACGGCTTCACTTACCGCATGCTGTACCTCGACCCGCAATGGCTGGAACGGGAATTGGGCGAGCTGTTCGAAGACGCCCCACTCAACAGCCAACTGAGTTTCGCCAACACCCTGACCCCCGACCCGCAACTGGCCCAGGCCACCAGCCTGGCCTTCCAGACCTTGCACGGTGGCGAGCTGAAAATCGTTCGTCAGACCGCCCTCGACGGTTTGCTCGAACACCTGACCCGTCATCTGCACTGGCGCACCCGCTACAGCGAAGATCCACGCTTGCCGCTGGTGGCGCAAAAAGCCCGGGAGTACTTGCATGCCAACGCCCATCTCGACATCGGCCTCGATCAATTGGCCGCCGCCACTGGCGTAGATCGCTTTCGCCTGACCCGCGCCTTCAAGGCAGCTTATGGGTTGGCCCCACACGCGTACCTGGTACAACTGCGCCTGTCCAAGGCCCGGCGCATGCTCGCCAGCGGCTTGCAACCGGCGACGGTGGCGATGGAGTTGGGGTTTGCCGATCAAAGCCATCTGGGGCGCTGGTTTGTTCGCGCCTATGGGCTGACCCCGGCGATGTACCGCAAGCGGTGCTCAAATCTTCCAGACGCGTGACCCACACCTTGTGAAGATCGAAGCCATCGATCATTCACTGGAGTAAAAAGGTCATGCTGCCTACTTTTCCCGCCCTGCTGCCGTTTTTGCTATTTGCGTTTGTCGCCTCTATCACGCCAGGGCCGACCAATATTCTTGTGCTGAGCAATAGCGCCCGTTATGGATTCAAGGCCGCGCTGCCTATCGTCTTCGGGGCCTGCGTCAGCGCAGCATTGATTGTATTGCTGGTGGGCAGTGGCTTCGGGCAAACCCTGAGTGCCAATCCCGGGGTGCAGCAGGCGATGAAGTGGATCGGCGTGATTTGGCTGACATCCCTGGCGTGGCGGATTTTCAAAACACCCGTTGGGCCGATCAACGCCGCTACACCCGGGCGACGGTTAGGGCTTTGGGGGGCTGCGGGATTGCAGTGGGTCAATCCCAAGACCTGGATGATGGCGTTGGCGGTCGTCAGCGTGTTTGCCAACAGCACGAGTGAACGAACGGAACAGGTCATGTTGCTTTCCCTGGTTTTTTTGCTGGTGTCCCTTCCTTGTCTGAGCGCCTGGGCGGCACTGGGCGCGGGATCGACCCGACTTCTGCGTTCACCCGGGGCGCTGTTGCGATTCAATCAATGCATGGCAATTATGCTGTTAGTTTCCGTATGGTCGTGTATCTGGATTTAGTCTGTTTACGCGCTTGCCCTATCTACCCTCCATTAGCAACTCACGAAATACCGTTTCTGTAAAGCTGTCAAGTCTGACAGTTTACAGCTTCACCCCCAGTGCGCTCTGATACGACTGTCCATGCTCTAGCCTGGAGTCGGCTTATGGATATGTACCCATTTCAACCCTGGAGAAAAATTCATGAACGCAGTGTCTGCAATAAAAAGCGAGCTCACGCTAGTAAACTCACTCGTTGCCAAAGTCGTGCGTGACGGATCTGTTACGGATTTCGAAGCCAAGTTTTTCACACTGGAACTTACCGACTATCCGGGATTTGAAAGTAAAACCTGGACATTCACCGCCGTGCACACGGAGCGGGTTTCTGAAGATAAGGTCGTCAATAAAACTATTACGATCATTTTTCCTCACGACGCCGAGAGTGGCGACTTCCCTATTAGCGATACCAATAAAGGTATTTATGTCGACTATGTCGACACGTCCGACAGTGAGCCCTTCATCCACGTAGCGGAGAAAGGCGCAGTCATTCTTACTCTGGAACGCAGGGGTGATGAACTCAATACTATCTGCGGCAAACTTGATGTGACAGTCAGTAGTTATGGGGAACCTTCATTCCTGATTTCGGGTGACATCTACTATTCGAAATGATTTATCTGCAGCGATACTCCGGGGCGAGTTGTTCGCCCCGGCCTTTTACTGGACACCTTCTGAAGCGCAAAAAAAAAGGAAGCCGCAGCTTCCTTTTTTCGAATATGACTTTTAAAAGCTGTAACTCAGCCCCGCACTTGCGCTCCAGTCCTGGCTAATGGTCTTGCCTTTGCTACTGCCCACTTCCGCGTACACCTGCCAGCTTTTCCGAGCCGGCGTCCAGTTGATGCCCGCCCCCAGTTCGAGGCTGGTTGTAGCAAGATCGTTATTGAAATTATTGTCGTTGACACTGACGACGTTATTTTTCACAAACTCATGGGAGACTGCAGCTTTGACCCGTGGTTGCAATTTGCCTCCGTTGTCCAGGGCGATCTCGCGCCCTACCGTAGCGCCCACCTTGCCCAGTAACGAACGGGTATTGTCGTTACTGACGCTCAGGCCGTTATCCAGGGTGTAATCCTTGCCCTGAAACACAGCCGCAGCCACCTGGGTAAAAGGCTCCACGAAGAAGCTGTTGCTGAGTTCGATGTGTTTACCGACTTCAACCGACCCACTCAGCCCCAGGTTTTTGTAGTCACCCTTGGTTCGTGTCCCGTCACTCATGGTCACATTCGCGCTGTTATCGAACTGGTTAACCTTGGCCACGGTGTCTACGTAGTAACCGGTTGCCGCGTCATACCAAGTCAGGTAACCCCCCAGATAGTAGCTATCAATGGTGGCGCTGCTGCCTCGCTTCAAATCCAGGTCTGTCTTGCTGTATCCGCCGAAACCACCCAGCAGCCACTGACCGTCACCGAAGGGCAGTGGCGCGTCGGCCCCGACCGAAACGCCCTGTTGAGTCTGAGAGTAACCGTCACCATAGGCGTTGGCCACGTTGTATCTATTGCCATAGGTGCGCATCCACACCCCGGTCTGGTCTTGACCGGCCGAACGAGCACTGACACTGGGTTCAGTACCGCTTAAACGCCGATCTCCGAGACGGCTATTGAGGGTGCTCAGCTCACCGTAAGCCACCGTTTGAGCTGTACCGGCGATGGCCAGTACCGCATTGGTGCCTGTACTGACTGTTTCTTTGTCCGGCGTCAGGAACAAGCCCTCACCTTCCTTCAACAATTTATAGGTAAAGGCGCCAGCATCGATAGGACCGTTGGACAAAGAAAAAGCGGCGTCACCGGCAGCGATATGACCGACTTGAACGGGTGTTTCAACGGTGGGCTCATTGCCAGTGGCGGTGGTGGTGACTTGCAACTGATGATTGCCCGAGGCTGTACCGGTCACATTCAAGAAGTCGGCGGTGCCGGTCACCAGATCAGCTCGCATCGCAAATACGCCACTGCCGGACAAATTGGCCACGTCCAGTTTTGAAAAAGCCGGGTTGTCGGCAAAACGCACGGTACCGCCGTTCAGCGCCAGCGAATTCACCTGGTTGCTACCCGTCATATTCCACTGGGCCTGGTTATTAATGGCAACCCGGGATGAATTGACGATTTGCCCTTCCAGCGTCGAACCACCGTCGAGCAACACCGAGGACGGGGTGGCTGCCTCATTCACGATATCGCCTTTGAGAACGCTCAGGTGATCCAGGGAGGCGCTCGCTACATTCTGCAGGTTACCCGTCAATGTAGAACGATTATCCAGGCTGACAGTGGTCGCACTTCCTGTCGGGGATACGACATCCCCCGTCAGCGAACTTTTATTGTTCAACAGCAGGCTCGATATATTTTGCAGGTTGCCGGTCAGCGAGCTGTTGTTCTGCAACACCACGTTTGTAGTAGCTCCGATGTCAACTTGTACATTGCCCGTCAATGCGCTGTTATCGACCGTCAGGTTCACTTTGCCTGCGTTGCCGACCTCCAAAAGATTACCGTTGCCACTGATCAGGTCAGCGCCATTGAGTACTTGGACCTCGGTCACCACTGAACGCCCGGTGGGGGCCACGGAAATGGCCGCACCGTTCACCCCTTCGACACGGGTACCGTCAAGCACGAGTTGGTTGTTGCTCTCAGTAAAGTTGTCACCCCCCAATTGCACACCATTTTGCCCACCGACAATGCTACCGCCCACTGCAAAAACATCGCCCCCCGTCAGTCGCAGCCCCATACCGGTCGAGCTCGATGCGGTCAGATTCGAATTGCGCAGGTTCAAAACCGTTGTTGCACTGACCACAGCGCCTGTTGCGCCGCCCGTTACAGAACTGCCGATCAAGTCAACGACGGTAGGCAGCGGCGCGTTGACAACACGCGCGACCTGCAGCCCCGTGACATCGCTGGTAATGGTGCTGTCGGTAATGGTTGCATTGGAATTGGTGATAGTGACCCCTGCTCGACCGGCACGAGCGACCACAGTCGCGTTGTTCAGTGTGACGGTAGATTTGTTGTTGGCGCTAATGTCCTGCAAAGTGCCGGTATTGACTACTAGTTGCGAGGCATTGGCAGTAACATTTAACGTCGTCGCATTGTTGACAGTCAATGTGGCGCCGCTGCCAATAATGAAGTCTTCAGGTGTAGCGCCCGTATTGATTGTCTCATCCGTATTGATCGGGCGTGCCTGGGTATAAGAGGTAAAAAGAAGAGATAGCGCCAGTACGGAAATTTTACTGACACTGGGAGTAGATATATCTGTAAGAAACATCATGCGAGAAGGCATAAAGTAATCGCTCGAAGAGAAGTCACATTTACGGTCTGAACCTCTATTCAATAAGAACAGTCCGCCCTAAAACGCCGGCAAGACTACAGATTATTTGCTCGACTAGATGTAGGAATAATCGCTTACTGCACGGTGAATAATCCCACAGATCAAGTCACAAATTTTACCGATTACCTCGCCGAGCCAAAGAGGTGTTGGTGTACCTCTTTGGCTTGGGTATAAGCGATTACGGCCTTACTTCATCGCAATACTCACGATTACCGTTGACTAGCGAAATTCGATAGACCGCGCGATCCGAGTCAGTTCGGGACCCATCAGTCCAGACTGCCGTATACCAGAGAGCACCGTAGGTGGGGGCAGGTGCAGGTGCTGGAGGAACAGGGGGGCGCGTTTGAATCGGTTTGATCTTGGTGAGGTATTCACCGACAGCCCCGCCGAAGCCGCTCGTCGCTTCAGTACCGGTAACGGTTACGGAAATATCCTGGTCCGTGCCCGTAATAGGATTTAGCCCTGCTGCATCCGTGGTTCCGGTCCAATGCATGGTGATGCTTTGCAAACCAGCCAGCACAGGGTCGGCGGCGACTCTGAAATCTGCTGCGGGAAGAGGCGGAATAACACCCCGGATAAAGCCCAATGTAGGGCAATTAATGGTGTTGCCCTCAAACAGTCGTTGAACTACCGGCGGCGGTACCGCTTTCTTGACCGTCGTCACGGTGACCGTTTGATCGAGACTTCGTTGCGGGTTTACGCCACCGATGTAGGAAAAACCCCAGTAGGTCAACTTGGGCCCGGGCCCGCCTTCAATCACCCTCAGGACTGGAAGCTTCCCTGTGTATTGGGTGATCCCGGCAGGTGAAAACTCGGCTACAGGCCGACCATCGTAGTACCAGGTACACACCACATTGTTGCCCAGTTCATTTGGCGATGCTGGCAGTGAAATGGTGACATTCGGATCTGTCAGAAGGTCTTCCGGATTCAGGATATTGAGAGGACTTACGGCACCGCGGACCTCAACCAGTGCGAGCTTGCGATTGATCAGATCGGGCTCATCGTCGTTTTCTTCACCCGGGTATGAAAAGTCCAGATCGGGCGTTGCCTTCGGGGAGTCTGTCGGGACTGTGCCGCGAGTCAAGGTCCAAAAAACAGGCGCATTGACTTCACGGGCATCCGGATCACTACCCGTCAAAGTGAAATAGATCAGCTTCAGCTCCGTCCAGGCAATGGTGAATGTCAGCTCAGTATTTGTTCCAAATTCCTGACTGGCTGGCGTCAGATCAAGAGAGTCAAAACCTTCGAAATGCACGGAGGCGCGATCCGTGTCCTGAGTGTTCAGTGGCCGGCGAACTTTGATGGGGAGGTCGCCGGGCAAATAGAACCGCACATCGGCCAGGTCAATCAGATTGTCTCCGGGGGTGTTGGCGACATCAATGACGGGCGGTGCCAGTACAGGAAGCGGGACGAAGCCCACCGTGCGACTTTGCGCCAGCATATCTAGGCTGCGGTTACCTGCGACGTCTTCATACGCCATGATTAACCAGACAGTGCCATTGTCCAGTTTGGCGACTTCGGCGACAGGGATGGAGACGCGTCCATCTGCGGGTACAGGGTTCACCGTCAGCGTCGGCATCAGTTGTCGTGTGGGTCGCAGAGTGGAACTCAGGTATATGAAAGCCTTGTCCGTCGGTTTGAAATCCCAGTTGGCATCACCCACCGGCAACGTGAACTCCATGCCCGTCGTGGCGATGGAAGCAAGGTAAGCGCTGTTAATTTCACCGCGTGGCGGCAGTGGAAAATCCAGGCGTGTTGGTCGCAACGGCGCTGCAGTGCCTTTGTTGTGAAAAGGCGCATAGGTATCGACGAAGATTGTCGTAATAAGGGAGTACTGCGGGTTACCGTCCAATGAGCCGGAACTTTGCACTTTCCATTGGGTTGGAGAAGCACTGCCTGCGGCGGGAAGATCTGTCAGAAGCCCGGCAGGCAACGTTACATTCCATTGAGATGGGCGAGGTAAGGGGGGCGCGGGTTGACGATACCACTCAACCCAACTCCATAGTTCAGGCCGCAACGGATCATCTACACCGGCTTGAAATGCATAACCTTCGATGACAATTTCATCTCTGGGATCCGGAAATTCCCAATCATGAACAGTAACGGTAATCGGCAAGTCCGGCTGACGTGCCGCAGTAGTGGTTCCATTTTGCGCCGTCATGCTTTTTAAAATGCCGACCGGACACAGTGCACCTTCGGCAACACCAACGATATTAGGCGCAGGTGAATCAGCCAACGAACCTTCAGACAGTCGTTTCAGTCTTAACGCTTTGCGCGAATCTTCGGAAATTTGTTGTGCAGCATTCAAGTTCATGTCAATGGTCATTGCATAATCTCCATTATTAAACAGTGATGCATCGTTACTACTATCAGTTTGAAAGAGTGCACTGCCCCGTAATGCTCGGATTGGCCCGGCGCCACGCCTACAAACTAACTTCCTTCAGGTGACAGGCACTAAGTCTTCAGGTCTGCTTCGGAAGTGCAGAAGCCTGGCTTTCCAGATTCTTTTCTATCGACCTTTACATGCGCCACCGCTGATCCCGCGATAACGACGCCTGATCGATACAATCTATACGTCGCCGACGCCGAGGCATTCTCCTCCAGTGGCTCTATATAGCGATTAAATGGCGTTATATTAAACTCCATGCCTTGGGATACTTCGCCAGCCGTCAATATCCTACTAAATGTACCATCGACTATTATCGGTCCCGAGAGATTAAGGGAGGCATATCCCTGCCACGTCACGCGGCATTCGTCACCGGCACGCCAAGTGACCCTTGTAGGCACAGGGATTTTCACCGGGACTGCATCCCAGATCCTGGGCTCCGACTTACAGTTCAAATAGCCGAACAATGATGCACTGGTAAAAGTGGGTTCTGACAACTGCAGCAGGCGAATAATTAATGGCTTTTTCAAGGAAAAGGCCAGATTGCCTTCTGTTATCGTTTCGTACGAGAGTTCAACACTGTCGCCAGTCAAAAAGCGTGGCTCGATGAGTATTCTGAATTCCGGCTGAGTTATGGGGCCTGGGTATCCCTGACTGAATACAAGCACATCATCTAGATAAATACGCAGCTCATCCGTCCTGGTGTTATCACGGGCATGGTTTGGCCATAAAGGAATGACTACCGTTAAACCGTTTCTGATTGCTATGGGGAGCAACACACCATCCGCGTCAACTTCAACAACATCGGGCGCGTCATAAGACAGAACACCGCCGCTTGTTCCCGAGGAAGCTGACACCGGGGTACTTTTATCAGTGGTTGGTTTTTTAGTACTCGACATAAGGAGTCTTCCTCGAACACGACTTTTTACTGCAATAGTTTTACTGACGCGGATTGATTAAGCGCCACAATCTTTCCATCGACTACTGTCACATCTGACAGGTTATTAGACCGTTTGTCGGATTTGGTGATACGCAGCGTCATTCGATAGCAATGGCAGCCTTGACGAAGGGGGGCTTTTTAAGGTTTCCTGAAACCGGTTTCAGTGCAGCTGGAGCCCTATGAATATTCCAACAATAAGGTCGTCCTCCCGTGAACGATTTCTCCGCCGCCCAGCGCAGCCGCGTCACCATGCTCGATGTCGCCGAACACGCGGGCGTGTCCAAGGCCAGCGTGTCGCGCTTTATCGGCGACGACCGCGCGCTGCTCTCCGATGCCACTGCCTTGCGCATCGAGCAAGCCATCAGCGAGTTGGGCTATCGCCCCAACCAAATGGCCCGTGGCCTTAAACGCGGGCGAACTCGCCTGATTGGCATGCTGGTGGCCGATATCCGTAACCCTTATTCGATTGCCGTGATGCATGGCGTGGAAACCGCTTGCCGCCAGCACGGCTACAGCTTGGTGGTGTGCAACACCGATCGCGATGACGAGCAGGAACGTCAGCACTTGGCGTTGCTGCGCTCGTACAACATCGAAGGCTTGATCGTGAACACCTTGGGTCATCACCGCGATGAACTGCGCGAACTGCATCGGGAAATGCCGCTGGTATTGGTAGACCGCAAGGTTGAGCAGCTCGAGAGTGATTTGGTCGGTCTGGATAACCCGGCCGCCGTTGAACTGGCCCTCGCCCACCTTGAAGAGCGCGGTTACCGCGATGTGTTGCTGGTGACTGAACCGTTTGACGGGACCAGTTCGCGGATCGAGCGGGTGAGCAGTTTCAAGGCGCAGATTCAGCAACGCCCTGCGCTACAAGGGGCTGTGGTCGAAACCGGCAGCGACCTGAACTCACATTTGAAAACCTTCCTCGATGCACCCGGCCCGGGGCCGAAAGCGCTGTTCTGTGCCAACGGGATTGCGGCGCTGGCCAGTACCCATGCGTTGCGTGAATTGGACTGCAAGTTGTTCGAGGATGTCGGGCTGATCGCCCTCGATGATCTGGATTGGTATCCGTTGGTAGGCAGCGGGATTACCGCCCTCGCCCAGCCGACGGCGGAGATTGGTGCGAGTGCGTTTGAGTGTTTGCTCAAACGGTTGCGCGGGGATATCGGGCCGGTGCGGACGGTGGATTTTGCGGCGCGGTTGGTGGTACGTGGGTCCACGCGTGGGGATTTTCAGTGAATGTTCCGGCCTCTTCGCGAGCAAGCCCGCTCCCACATTGGATCGGCGGCGTACACAAATCCCTTGTGGGAGCGGGCTTGCTCGCGAAGGCGTCCTTGAAAACGCCGCCCGCTTGAAGGCAATCCCTTTTTTTGAACAGAAATGAAACCGGTTTCAGAGGTAGATAACAATGAATAAACCACCCGTTTCCATCAGCCTGTCGAGCTACGGCGCCGACCTGGTCCGTCAACTCGGTCAAGGCAGTTTTGTCGACGTATTGGCCGCCGCCGGCGCCACGCGCATCGAATGGCGCGAAGAGTTGTTGACGGTTGAAGACCCGACGCAACTGGCCGACGCCACCCAGGCCCAAGGCCTGGAAAGCGTCTACTCCTCGCCCATTGAGCTGTGGCTCGCCGGTCAATCGAAACCCAATCCCGAGCTGGCCATAACCCTGCAACGGGCCCAAACATTCGGCGCCAAATGGCTGAAAGTCTCCCTCGGCTACTTCACCGACAACAACGATCTCCAGGCGTTGGCGCGGCAGCTGAGCCAGAGCCCGGTGCAACTGCTGGTCGAAAACGACCAGACCTTGCACGGCGGGCGCATCGAACCGTTCCAGCGTTTCTTCAATGAAGTCGAGCAGCACAACCTGCCGATCAAAATGACCTTCGACATCGGCAACTGGCAATGGCAGGACCAGTCCGCCGCCAGCGCCGCGCGGTTGCTCGGTCGGCATGTCGGTTACGTGCATTGCAAAGCGGTGGTCCGCCGGGCCGACGGTAAATTGGTGGCGATACCGCCCGGCGCCGCCGACCTGCATTTATGGGAACAACTGCTGCGGCATATGGCCCAAGGCGTAATGCGGGCGGCGGAATATCCGCTGCAAGGCGATGACCTGGTGCAACTGACCACCGAGCATGTCGCCACCCTCGCCCGCCTCGGTCAATCACGGTTGGAGAGCACGCATGTCTGAGATCGATATTCTGTCGTTCGGCGAAACCATGGCGATGTTCGTCGCCGAGCAGAACGGCGACCTGGCCGAGGTTGGCCATTTTCATAAACGCATTGCCGGGGCCGACAGCAACGTCGCCATCGGCTTGTCGCGACTGGGGTTCAACGTTACCTGGCTGAGCCGGGTCGGCGCTGATTCCCTGGGTCGCTTTGTGATCGATACGCTGGAGAAAGAAGGCCTGGATTGCCGCCATGTCGCTATCGACCCGGCGCACCCCACCGGGTTTCAGCTCAAGTCGCGTACCGATGATGGCAGCGACCCGGTGGTCGAATATTTCCGCCGTGGTTCGGCAGCCAGCCATTTGTCGGTGCAGTCGATTACCACGCAACTGCTCAACGCCCGGCACTTGCACGCCACCGGCATTCCGCCGGCACTGTCGGCCAGCGCTCGGGAAATGTCCTTCGAATTAATGACCCGCATGCGCGCGGCCGGTCGCAGCGTGTCTTTCGACCCGAACCTGCGCCCGAGCCTGTGGGCCAGCGAGCAACAGATGATTACCGAGATCAACCGCCTCGCCGCCCTCGCCCATTGGGTGCTGCCGGGTTTGAGCGAGGGTCGTTTGCTGACCGGGTTTGAAGACCCGGCGGACATTGCGGCGTTTTACCTCGACCAAGGTGCCGAAGCCGTGGCGATCAAACTCGGGCCGCACGGCGCTTATTACCGCACACATCTGGATCAGGGTTTTGTGGCTGGCGTACCGGTGCAAACGGTTGTCGATACTGTCGGGGCTGGCGATGGCTTTGCCGTAGGGATGATCAGCGCTCTGCTGGAAAACCACAGTTTTGCCGACGCCGTGAAGCGCGCCAACTGGATTGGCAGTCGTGCAGTGCAGAGTCGGGGGGATATGGAGGGATTGCCGACCCGCCGTGAGTTACCCGCCGAGTTTCAGGACGCCATTCGCGAGCAAGCTTCGCTACTACAGGGTTAGCACATCTCCTGTAGGAGCGAACGGTGCGACGATTCGACTTGCTCGCGAAGAGGCCCGCCCAACCACTGAAGATTTAAACCGTTACCTGCTGCGACAAAAACAACAAGCTCAGGAGCACCATCATGAAAACTGCAACACTCGCCGCCCGCCGCTGGTGGTACATCATGCCCATCGTATTCATCACCTACAGCCTGGCGTACCTCGACCGCGCGAACTACGGGTTCGCCGCCGCCTCCGGGATGGCCGCCGACCTGATGATCACACCGGGTCTGTCATCGATGCTCGGTGCGCTGTTCTTCCTCGGCTATTTTTTCTTCCAGGTGCCCGGCGCGATCTATGCCCAGAAGCACAGCGTCAAGAAGCTGATTTTCGTCAGCCTGATCCTCTGGGGCGGCCTGGCCACCCTGACCGGGATCGTCTCCAACGCCTATTGGCTGATCGTCATTCGCTTCATGCTCGGCGTGGTCGAAGCGGCGGTAATGCCGGCGATGCTGGTGTACTTGTGCCACTGGTTCACCCGTGCCGAACGCTCCCGGGCCAACACCTTTCTGATCCTCGGCAACCCGGTGACCATGCTCTGGATGTCGGTGGTGTCGGGCTATCTGGTGCAGCATTTCAGTTGGCGCTGGATGTTCATCGTCGAGGGTCTGCCGGCGGTGATCTGGGCGTTTATCTGGTGGCGTCTGGCCGATGAGCGTCCAGCCCAGGCCAAGTGGCTCAGCGACCAGGAAAAACAAGACCTGGAAAGCGCCTTGGCCGCCGAACAGGTTGGCATCAAAGCCGTGAAGAACTACGCCGAAGCCTTCCGCTCGCCGAAAGTGATCGTGCTGGCCTTGCAGTTTTTCTGCTGGAGCATTGGCGTCTACGGTTTTGTGCTGTGGCTGCCGTCGATCCTCAAGGCTGGTTTGCAGATGGACATGGTCGAAGCCGGCTGGCTCTCGGCGCTGCCGTACCTGGCAGCGGTGATCGGCATGCTTGCGGTGTCCTGGGGCTCGGATAAATTGCAGAAGCGCAAACGCTTTGTGTGGCCGCCGCTGCTCATCGCCTCGATTGCGTTCTACGGCTCTTACGCGTTGGGCGCTGAACACTTCTGGTGGTCCTACACCTTGCTGGTGATCGCCGGCGCCTGCATGTACGCACCTTACGGGCCGTTTTTTGCGATCGTCCCGGAGATCCTGCCGGCCAACGTTGCCGGTGGCGCCATGGCGCTGATCAATAGCATGGGCGCACTTGGCTCGTTTGGCGGTTCTTATCTGGTCGGCTATTTGAACAGCACCACCGGTTCGCCCGGCGCGTCGTATCTGTTGATGAGCGGCGCGTTGATGCTCTCGGTGGTGCTGACGATTTTCCTCAAGCCCGGCGCCAGTGACCGGGTCGTGGCCAAGGCTGTTGTGAAACGGCCGATGGCTGCTCACCCTTGAATTGAAGTTGAGACGATGACGATGAAAAAGCAGGTTGTGCTGTACAAGAAACTCTCGCCGCTGCTGATGGCTCGCTTGCATGAGCAGACCGACGTGACCCTGATCGAAAGCCTGGATGCCGAGGGCCTCGCCAAGTTGCGCGCGGCCCTGCCCCAGGCTCAGGGCTTGCTGGGTGCGAGTCTGAAACTGGACGCTGCATTGCTCGACCTCGCACCGAATCTGGAAGCGATTGCCAGCGTCTCGGTGGGCGTCGACAACTACGACATCAATTACCTGACCGAACGACGGGTCCTGCTCAGCAACACTCCCGACGTGCTGACCGAAACCACGGCCGACACCGGTTTCGCGCTGATCCTGGCCACCGCCCGACGCGTAGTAGAACTGGCCAACCTGGTTCGCGCCGGCCAGTGGAGCCGCAACATCGGCCCAGCGCAGTTTGGCACCGATGTGCACGGCAAGACGCTGGGCATCATCGGCATGGGCCGCATCGGTGAAGCGCTGGCCCAGCGTGGGCATTTCGGGTTTGGCATGCCGGTGATTTATCACAGCCACTCGCCGAAACCGGCTGTCGAACAGCGCTTCAATGCGCAATACCGCACCCTGCCGGAGCTGTTGCAGCAAGCGGATTTTGTCTGCCTGACCTTGCCGCTGACCGCTGAAACCGAAGGGTTGATTGGCGCCGAACAGTTCGCCTTGATGGGCCCTGAAACGATCTTTATCAATATTTCACGGGGCAAAGTGGTGGACGAAGCAGCGCTGATCCAGGCGTTGCAGGACGGGAAAATTCGCGCGGCCGGGCTGGATGTGTTTGAGCGAGAGCCGCTGAACCAGGATTCGCCGTTGATGCAGTTGAACAACGTGGTGGCGACGCCGCACATTGGTTCGGCGACCCATGAAACGCGGGAAGCGATGGCCAAGTGTGCGGTGGACAATCTGCTGATGGCGTTGGCGGGTGAGCGGCCGGTGAATCTGGTGAATGCCGAGGCGTGGAAGGCTTAAGAAATTTGGTGCCTGTCAGGGCGCCTTCGCGGGCAAGCCTCGCTCCTACAGGGGGATGCGTATCCTTGTAGGAGCGAGGCTTGCCCGCGAAGAGGCCCTCAAACCCACCACATTTCCGTCAGGCCCGCCGAGCCTCAAGCAGATCCGCCGCACACAGCGCAATCCGCCGACACGCATCCGCCAGTTTCACCTGATCCACCACCAACCCAAGTCGAATATGCCCTGCCGCACTCGGCCCGAACGCCTCGCCCGCCAGCACCGACACCCCATACCCTTCCAGCAACCGCTCGGCAAACCCTTGGGCACACAGCCCGGTCTGGCGTACATCGACCATCACGAACATCCCGCCATCAGGCTTGATCGGCCGGATGCCAGGGCACGTGCTCAATCGTGCGCACACCAGGTCCCGGCGCTGGCGATATTCTTCACGCATTTGCGCCACTTCCGGCAAGTCCCCGTCCAGTGCAACTTGCGCAGCGTTCTGCACAAAATCCGGAATCCCAAACAGCATGCACAACGACAGGTGCACCAAGTGTTCGGCCAAGGGTTTTGGACCGATCACCCAACCGACCCGCCAACCGCTCATGGCGTGGGATTTTGACAGGCTATTAATGGTCGCGGTGCGCTCGGCCATGCCGGGCAAACTGGCCGGGCTGATGTGCTCACCTTCGTACAGCAAGTCGCTATAGACCTCATCGCTGATCAGCCACAAGTCGTGACGAACGCAGAGCACCGCCAGTTCCTGCCAGATCAACAATGGAAGGCTGGCACCAGACGGATTGTTTGGGCTGTTGAGCAGAATCACCCGGGTTTTGGGGGTGATCAGCGCCGCGACATCGGCCGGATCCACCCGAAAACCATTCTCCGGACGCACCGCCACCGGAACCACTTTTGCCCCGCAGGCCCCGAAAACACCTTCGTAAGTGACATACATCGGTTCGGCGACGATCACTTCATCGCCCGGATCGAGCAGGCATTGCGCTACCGAATACACCGCGCATTGCGCACCCGGCAACACGATCACATGCCCGGCATCCACCGCCTGACCGCTGCGTCTCCGATGCCGGCTGGCGATGCTGTTACGCAGCGCCCGGGTGCCGCGTACGTCGGAGTAATGAGTGTCGCCGGCCAGCAGGCTGTCGATCGCAGCCTGCACAATAAGCTTGGGCGTATCGAAATCCGGATCGCCCACCGATAGCAGCAGTACATCAACGCCCTGCTCGCGCAACTCCAGCGCTCGATCATGAATCTGCCAGGCCGCCGCTCCGTCACCGGCGATGCGTTGGGTCAGGGCTGAATAGCGCATGTACTTCTCCTATCGCGCGTGTTCCAGTCACAACCCTATCTCAAATTACAAATCGCGCCACCATCGCATTCAAATCCACCGCCAAACGCGACAGTTCATGCGTCGCGGTGCTGGTCTGGTTGGCACCGGCGGCGGACTGGATAGCCAGGTCACGAATGTTGACCAGGTTGCGATCGACTTCGCGGGACACCTGGGCCTGTTCTTCCGAAGCACTGGCGATGACCAGGTTGCGCTCGTTGATCATATGGATCGATTGGGTGATCTGCTCCAACGCAACCCCGGCGGCGCGGGCCAATTCCAGGGTGCTGTGGGTGCGCTGATTGCTTTGCTGCATCGAGGAGACTGCTTCACCGGTGCCGTTCTGAATGCCGGCGACCATTTTTTCGATTTCCTGGGTCGATTGCGCGGTGCGGTGGGCCAGCGCCCGAACTTCGTCTGCCACCACCGCGAAACCACGTCCGGCTTCACCGGCACGAGCCGCTTCGATTGCGGCGTTGAGCGCCAGCAAGTTGGTTTGCTCGGCGATGGCGCGGATCACGTCCAGTACCTTGCCGATGTCGCGACCCTGAGCCGCCAGGCCTTCGATCATCACCGAGGTGTTTTGCACGTCGTGGGTCATAGTCTGGATCGCGTCAACGGTTTCCACCACGCGGTTGCGACCTTCACGGGCAGCCTGGGTCGACTGGTTCGAGGCTTCGGAGGTCGACACCGCGTTGCGTGCCACTTCTTCGACGGCGGCGGTCATTTCATTGACTGCAGTGGCGGCCTGTTCGATTTCGTTGTTCTGCTGTTGCAGGCCGCGCGAGGCTTCTTCGGTGACTGCACTGAGCTCTTCAGCGGCGGCACCCAACTGAGTGGCGGAACCGGCGATCTGCTCGATGGTTTTGCGCAGGTTGGCTTGCATGACCGACAAAGCGCCGAGCAGGCGGGACGGTTCATCCTTGCCATCGATTTCGATGGTTTTGGTCAAGTTGCCGCCAGCAATGGTTTCGGCTGCCTGCACGGCACGGTTCAACGGTTCGACGATGCTGCGGGTCAGCAACCAGGCCAGCAGCACAGTCATCAGGGCCGCGACCACGGAGACGGCGATGATGCCGTTGGTGGCAAAGGCGTACTGATCGCGAGCCTCGGCATCGGCAGCCGTTGCATCGGCCTTGTTGATGGCGATCAGTTTATTCAACTGCTCGCCCATCAGGTCGGTGCCATCCTTGATCCGTGTATTGATCAGGGTGTGCATGTCTTCAACCTTGTTCTGGCGTGAGAGATCCATCATCTCGCGCTGGGCTTGCAGGTAGTTGTCCAGCGTGGCAGCGAACGTCTTGTACAAAGCCGCCTCTTCGCCGCCCGCCGGCAGTGCCGCGTAACTTGCCTGCGCCTGCTTGACCTTGTCCACCAACACCGAGATCCGGGTATCAGCGTCCTGCAACGAGGCCGTATCGCGGTTGATCAAAATACGGAACGAGAGAATGCGCAGGCGCAGGACGTTTTCAGTGATGTTGCCCAAAAAACCGACGCTGGGAAGCTGATTGCTTTCCATGTCCACGGACGCCTGTCGGATGAGCGACATACGATTCACGGCAAACACGCCCAGCACGATAACCAGCAAGGCAATGAAGGCGAAACCCAGGAAAGCTCGAGGCGCGATGTTCAGATTACGCAAGGACATAGGATGATTCTCGGTGATTGAGGCTTCGAGCATCCGTGCCGTGATAGCTGTCGGGCGGGCATGGAGGCCGGCCGGATCAGCTTGGCGCTGCAGTTGGAATTGGTTTCGTGCGCGCCTATGAGGGTTATCGGCCGGACTTGAGGTTTTTTTCGGGGCAAGTGGAAATATATTTCAAGGGGTTACGAGTGTTTCAGCGGTGAAACACTCGCATCATGGAAGACACCACTGTTGTGGCGAGGGGGCTTGCCCCCGTCCGGCTGCGAAACAGTCGTAAAACCATACGGTGCGGTATGTCAGGGCGATTGTAGGGGGCCGCTTCGCGCCCCAACGGGGGCAAGCCCCCTCGCCACAGGGTCGAAGTCAGATTGGCCTGGTTGCGATGCGCCAAACCCGCGCAATATCAGCCGCCCGCTCCCGCAACAACCGCGGCGCCTCGGTACACGCCTGCTCCAGTGTCATTGGCCCGCTCACCAATGCAAATGCAGCGTCGATGCCGTGTTCGTACAATGCCTGATAACCCTCACCCAGCGTTCCAGCAATGACAATCACCGGCACACCCTGCTGCCGTGCAATCCGCGCCACACCAAACGGTGTCTTGCCGCGCAAGGTCTGCGCATCGAATCGGCCTTCGCCGGTAATCACCAGGTCCGCACCGTTGACGGCGTCAGCCAGCCCCACCAGTTCGGCGACCACTTCTACACCAGCCTGAAACTGCGCACCGAGAAACGCCTTGGCCGCAAACCCCAGACCACCCGCCGCGCCGCTGCCCGGCTCGTCGCGTACGTCTTTATCGAGTGCCTGTGCGCACAGATCGGCAAAGTGCCCAAGGGCTTGGTCCAGTTGCTGGACCTGCTGCGGTGACGCACCTTTTTGCGGGCCGAAAATCGCCGAGGCGCCGTGGGGACCGCACAGCGGATTGTTGACGTCGGCGGCGATGTCGAAGCGCACTGTGTTCAGGCGTGGATCGATAACGCTCAAGTCGATGCGGGCCAGTTGTGCCAGTGCCAAGCCACCGGGGGCGAGGATTTGGCCCTGCGCGTCGAGCAACTTCACGCCCAAGGCTTGCATCGCCCCGGCGCCGCCGTCATTGGTGGCGCTGCCGCCAATCGCCAGGATCACCCGTTGCGCCCCGGCATCCAGCGCGGCGCGGATCAGTTCACCAGTGCCGAACGTGCTGCTAATGCAGGCATCGCGCTGCCCCGGTGGCACCAGTTGCAAGCCGCTCGCTTCAGCCATTTCGATGATCGCTGTGTGGTTGTGTGGCAACCAACCCCAAGCCGCTTCGACCGATGCGCCCAGCGGGCCGCGCACATTGGTGCGACGCAATTCACCGGCGCACGCCGCCAGAATCGACTCGACCGTCCCTTCCCCGCCGTCGGCCATCGGGCATTTGACCAATTGCGCATCCGGCCAGACCTCGGCCAACCCGAGCGCGATGGCATCGGCTACGCCCTGGGCACTCAGGCTGTCCTTGAACGAATCGGGGGCGATGACGATTTTCATGAGAATTCTCCAGTTCCAATGCCTCCATGCTGCCAGTTGCCCGGAACGATGACGCCGGTCCGCTGCACAAGCGGGTATGGCGTTTATTGTTCATTTATACAAAGTCATTATTGATGGCGTCCTTCCAGTCGCCACATCTCTCAGTCGGTTTGCGGAAGCAGTTGCACACCCAGGTAAAGCGCCAACATCCCATCCAGCCGCAATGGATCAACCCCACTCAGCTCGGCAATCCGCTCCATTCGATAACGCAAACTGTTGCGATGGATGCCCAACGCATCGGCACAGGCCTGGCTCTGGCCGTCGTGGTCGCACCAGCAACGCAATGTCGCCAGCAGTTGGCCGTTGTTGTCCTTGGCGATGACTTTGCGCAACGGCTTGAGCAATTCGTCCAGCGCATCGTCGTTGCGGTGGCGCCAGAGCATCACGGGTAGTCGATAACGGTTCAGCGTCAACAACCGTGAACGCGGCAACACATCGCGCCCATAGGCCAACAAATCCCCGACCCGACGATAGCAACGGCGCAAACCCGGCAACCCATCGGCCTGCCCGCCCACGGCGATACGCAGAATGTTCCAGCCCAGGCCATCGAGTTTTTCCAGCAAGCGTTCATGCTCAATCACCTGATTCGCCGGCCGACACCACAGCAGCGACGACTTGGCCGAACTGACGCACCAACTGTCCGGGTAACGACTGATCAACCAGGCACTAAGGGCTTCGACGGTCTGCCCCGGCCCGTGCTCCATGCCCAACTCAAACAGATACGGCACCCGCGTCAGTTGTGGCTTGAGCCCCAATTGTTGCGCCTCGTCGACCAAGCGCGGCGAATCCCCGGCGTCGGTCAGCAGCAACGCGAGCAAATCATCGCAGCGCTGACGCCGCCATTGCTGCTCGGCCTGTTGGTTGCGCTGGCCCACCAGCATTTCAGCGGTCATGCGCACCAGTTCGGCGTAAGTGCGTAGTTGCTCCGGTTCGCCGGTAATGCCCAGCACGCCGATCAGCCGTTGATCGAGCAACAGCGGCAGGTTAATGCCCGGTTGTACGCCTTTGAGGTGAATCGCCGTTTGTGCGTCGATCTCCACCACCCGCCCGTTGGCCAGCACCAGTTGCGCACCTTCGTGGCGAGTGTTGATGCGCTCGGGCTCGCCGCTGCCGAGGATCAGCCCCTGACTGTCCATGACGTTGACGTTGTAAGGCAGGATGGCCATCGCCCGGTCTACGATGTCCTGGGCCAGGTCGTGATCGAGTTCAAACATTGGGCAAATCCTTGAAAACGTGGTGGGACGGGTTGTTCACCCGCACAGGCCTTGTTGGCAAACCCTGTGCTCAGGCACAAAGACAATCACCCGAAGGGTGGCCGAGACTCACAGGGCGATCAACGTTACCCTTTGCATCGCAAAAAATCATAATAAAGAGAGAGCCGCCATGTCACAGAGCGCCGCAGCTATCCAGGCCATCGCTGACGATAAAAACGCCGTCTACAAACGCATTACCCTGCGTTTGATCCCCTTCATCTTCATCTGCTACCTGTTCAACTACCTCGACCGGGTGAACGTTGGATTTGCCAAACTGCAGATGCTCGACGCACTGAAATTCAGCGAAACCGTGTACGGCCTCGGGGCCGGGATCTTCTTTATTGGCTACGTACTATGCGGCGTGCCGAGCAACCTGGCGCTGACCAGGTTCGGCCCACGGCGCTGGATTGCGCTGATGATGATCGTCTGGGGCTCGCTGTCGACCTGCCTGTTGTTCGTCACCACACCGACCGAGTTCTACACCTTGCGCTTGTTCACCGGCGCGGCCGAAGCCGGGTTCTTCCCGGGCGTGGTGCTCTATCTTTCGCAGTGGTTCCCGACCTTCCGCCGTGGCCGCATCATGGCGCTATTCATGTCGGCGATCCCGGTGTCCGGCCTGCTTGGCAGCCCGTTCTCTGGCTGGATTCTTAACCACTTCGGCGCCGGCCACGCAGGTTTGGCGGGCTGGCAGTGGATGTTTTTGCTGCAAGGCATTCCGACGGTAATCCTCGGCGTCCTCGCCTACTTCCTGCTCAGTGACAGTTACGCTAATGCCAAGTGGCTGACCCCGCACGAGCGTTCCGTGCTGGAAGCCGACCACGCTGAAGACTTGGCCAGCAAGCCGAAAACCACCACGGACTCGTTGGCGGCGGTGTTCAAGAACCCGGCGATCTGGGCGTTCGGTCTGATCTACTTCTGCATCCAGAGCGGCGTTTACGCGATCAACTTCTGGCTGCCGTCGATCATCAAGAACCTCGGTTTCAGCGATAACCTGGTAATCGGCTGGTTGAGCGCGATTCCGTACCTGCTGGCGGCAGTGTTTATGTTGCTGGTCGGTCGTTCGGCGGACCTGCGCAAAGAGCGTCGCTGGCACCTGGTGGTGCCGATGCTGATGGGCGCAGTGGGCTTGTTGATCGCGGTGAACTTCGCCACTACGCCGGCGATTGCGATTCTCGGCTTGACCATTGCGACCATGGGCGCCCTCACCGGCCTGCCAATGTTCTGGCCGGTGCCGACAGCGCTGCTGAGCGCGGGCGCGGCGGCGGGTGGTTTGGCGTTGATCAACTCGATGGGGCAGATGGCGGGCTTCCTGAGCCCGTACCTTGTTGGTTGGGTCAAGGACAGTACCGGGTCGACGGATGCGGCGTTGTATCTGTTGGCGGGTGTGATCGTGTGCGGGAGTGTGTTGGCGTTGCGGATGACGCGAACCCTTCGCGCCTGATATTGCGCGGACCAATGTGGGAGCGGGCTTGCTCGCGAATGCGGTGTGTCAGGCAGTATAGATGTCGACTGACATGACCTCTTCGCGAGCAAGCCCGCTCCCACATTTGATTCGCGCTGTTCGATAAATCAGTTTGATCCAAGCGGCCGTTCTGGTATTTGATTGACGCCTTTCCCATCGGCAAAAGGATTTCGTCATGAGTTACCGCACACTGGGTCATTCGGGGTTGCAGGTGTCCACCCTGACCCTGGGCACCATGATGTTCGGCGAACAGACCAGCACCGAAGATTCCCTGCGGATCATCGACAAGGCCTGGGACCAGGGCATCAATTTCATCGACACCGCCGACGTCTATACCGGCGGCCGCTCTGAAGAAATCGTCGGTGAAGCCATTGCCGGCAACCGTCACGAATGGGTACTCGCCACCAAGGTCGGTTTCGGCCCGGTGGACGGCGTGCCGAACCGCAGCGGCCTGAGCCGCAAGCACCTGTTCAACGGCATCGACGCCAGCCTGACGCGTCTGGGCACCGACTATGTCGACATCTATTACCTGCACCGCGAAGACCACAGCACGCCGCTGGAAGTGACGATCTCGGCCATCGGCGACCTGATTCGCCAAGGCAAGATCCGCTACTGGGGCCTGTCCAACTACCGTGGCTGGCGCATCGCCGAAGTGATCCGCGTGGCCGACAAACTCGGCGTCGATCGGCCGGTGATCAGCCAACCGCTGTACAACATCGTCAATCGCCAGGCTGAGACCGAGCAGATTACTGCGGCTCACGCCTATGGCTTGGGTGTTGTGCCTTACAGTCCACTGGCCCGCGGCGTGCTCAGCGGCAAATACGCACCGGACGTGAAGCCGGACGCCAACAGCCGCGCCGGGCGTCAGGACAAACGCATCCTCGAAACCGAATGGCGCGTTGAATCGCTGCGCATTGCCCAGCAAATCCAGCAATACACCCAGGGGCGTGACGTAGGCATCGTCGAATTCGCCATCGCCTGGGTGTTGAACAACAGCGCCGTGACCTCGGCCATCGTCGGGCCGCGCACTGAGGAACAATGGGACGCATACACCAAGGCCCAAGCGGTGAAGATCACGGCAGAAGATGAGGCGTTTATCGATTCGCTGGTAACGCCTGGGCACTCCTCGACACCGGGATTCAATGACGTGAGCCACTTCGTGTCCGGCCGTAAACCCCGCAATACCTGAAGACATACATCCTGTAGGAGCGAAGCTTGCTCGCGAAAGCGGACTTCCAGCCAACATCAATGTTGGATGTGAAACTGCCTTCGCGAGCAAGCTTCGCTCCTACGGGGGGATTGTGTCGTTCGGCAAATCTGTAGATGACCGGGATCAAATGTGGGAGCGGGCTTGCTCGCGAAAGCGGTGGATCAGCCGGCATCAATATTGACTGACCCGCCGCCTTCGCGAGCAAGCCCGCTCCCACAGGGTTTTGTGTTGAATGCAGAATCCATGTTCGTTCTTGATCAATCGGACAATGTTCTACGCTAAAACCACGTATCCTCCGCACCCCGTTTCACGTTCAACCCCGCGAGGACAGTTTGTCTAAAGGTATCGCTTTATCGGTCACAGCCTCGGTGCTGTTTGCCGTCATGTATTACTACACCTCGTTGCTCACCCCGTTGAGCGGCGTAGAAATCTTCGGCTGGCGGATGTTGCTGACCGTGCCCTGCATGACAGTGTTCATGGTGGTGTCCGGCGAATGGCGGCGCTCGGTCGAGATCCTCAAGCGCCTGACCGGCAAACCGAAACTGCTCGCTGCCCTGATCGTGTCTGCGACGCTGCTGGGCCTGCAACTCTGGCTGTTTATGTGGGCGCCGCTCAACGGCTACAGCCTCGACGTCTCGTTGGGCTATTTCCTGCTGCCATTGTCGATGGTGCTGACCGGGCGGATTGCCTACGGCGAGCGTTTGTCCTACCTGCAAAAAGTCGCGGTGTTTTTTGCCTCCCTCGGCGTGCTCAACGAGCTGTACCAGGTTGGCGGTTTTTCTTGGGCGACGTTGCTGGTGGTGGTCGGTTATCCCACCTACTTCGTGCTGCGCAAGTGGCTGAAGACCGACAACCTCGGCGGTTTGTGGCTGGACATGACCTTGATGCTGCCGGTGGCGTTCTGGTTCGTCTGGGGCGGTGAACAAGGTTTCGGCGTATTCGATCAATACCCGTGGCTGTCGCTGCTGATCCCTGTACTGGGGTTGATCAGTGCTTCGGCGCTGGTGGTCTACATCATTGCCAGCCGACTGTTGCCGTTCAGCCTGTTCGGGTTGTTGAGCTATGTTGAACCGGTGCTGTTGCTCGGCGTGGCGTTGCTGCTGGGGGAAAGCATCAAGCCTGGCGAATGGCTGACCTACATTCCGATCTGGTTGGCAGTGGTGGTTCTGGTGTTTGAAGGGTTCAAACACATGATGCGCAACCGCAGACCTTAGGCGCCCAAAAAACAAAGTGGGAGCGAGCTTGCTCGCGATAGCGGTCTGTCAGCCAACATCCGTGTTGAATCTGAAGACGCTATCGCGAGCAAGCTCGCTCCCACATTTTTTACAACACTAGCGGCTTACTCGGTAGCGAGCACACCGCGACGCACCTGGTCCCGCTCAATCGATTCGAACAACGCCTTGAAGTTGCCTTCGCCGAAGCCATCATCGCCTTTACGCTGGATGAATTCGAAGAACACTGGCCCCATCAGGGTTTCCGAGAAGATCTGCAGCAACAGACGCTTGTCGCCCGACTCGGACGAACCGTCCAGCAGGATCCCGCGCATTTGCAGTTGATCGACCGGCTCACCGTGGTTCGGCAAACGGCCTTCGAGCATTTCGTAGTAGGTTTCTGGCGGCGCGGTCATGAAGCGCATGCCGATTTTCTTCAGGCGATCCCAGGTGTCGATCAAGTTGTCGCTGAGGAACGCAACGTGCTGGATGCCTTCGCCGTTGAACTGCATCAGGAACTCTTCGATCTGCCCGGCGCCCTTGGACGATTCTTCGTTCAACGGGATGCGGATCATGCCATCCGGCGCGGTCATCGCCTTGGAGGTCAGGCCGGTGTATTCGCCCTTGATGTCGAAGTAACGGATTTCGCGGAAGTTGAACAGCTTCTCGTAGAAGTTGGCCCAGTAGGCCATGCGACCGCGATACACGTTGTGAGTCAGGTGATCGATGATCTTCAGGCCAGCCCCTTCCGGGTTGCGGTCCACGCCTTCGATGAACACGAAGTCGATGTCGTAGATCGAGCTGCCTTCGCCGAAACGGTCGATCAGGTACAGCGGCGCGCCGCCGATGCCTTTGATCGCCGGCAGGTTCAGTTCCATCGGGCCGGTTTCGATATGAATCGGCTGGGCGCCGAGTTCCAAGGCACGGGCAAACGCCTGCTGGGCATTCTTGACGCGGAACGCCATGCCGCACACCGACGGACCGTGCTCGGCCGCGAAATACGAAGCAACGCTGTGAGGTTCGTTGTTGAGGATCAGGTTGATCTGGCCCTGGCGATACAGGTGCACGTCTTTGGAGCGGTGGGTCGCGACCTTGCTGAAGCCCATGATCTCGAAGATCGGCTCCAGGGTGTTCGGGGTCGGCGATGCAAACTCAATGAATTCAAAGCCCATCAGGCCCATTGGGTTTTCGTATAAATCTGCCATGGTTGGCGCCTCATCATCTGCTTTTAAAATTAACGGCTGAATTAACGGATCGTTAGTTGCTAGCAATGCTGAGACTGGCGGGTGGCGCGCAGGAGATGCCCCGAACGCTGCGGGCGAGGAAGTCACCGTAGATCAATTGAAACCCAAAACTCTTCATTGTCGACCCAAGGCTCTTGCGGGCGAGGCTTCTGCTGCCAGAAGACGTTTATTATTGTATGCGTAAACCGATTCTACACAGCGTAAAACGGTTTGTCCGCCTTCTGTATCAAATCCCCTTTTTCGTGGACGGCGCAAGCGGTTTGTTGCACAGGTAAATCCCCGTCAAAATCAGCCCGCCGCCCAGGCACATGGTCAATGTCAGTTGCTCGCCCAACAGCAACGCGCCGAGGATCACGGCGGTCAGCGGATTCAGGGCAATGAACACGCCCGAGCGGGTCGCGCCGATCTTGCGGATGCCGTCGTAGTAGCCAATATAGGCCAGCGCCGAGCCGAGCACGCCGAGGTACATCAGGCTCAGCCATTGTTGCGGGCCGAGGCTGACAAGCGTATCCACACTCAGTTCGCCCCGCAGCGCACTGGTCGCCCAGAGCATCGCCGTGCCCAACAAAATCGAGTAGGTCACCGTCTGCACCGGCCCCAATGTTTGATTCAGTTCCCTGGAAAACAGCGAGTAAACGCCCCAACTCAGGACGCAGCCGAAAATCAGCAGATCGCCGATCCACGCATCGGCATTGGTCGCCAGCAATTGCGGATTTCGGCTGACGATCACGATACTGGCCCCGGCGATACAGATCGCAATTCCAGCCACTTTCGCCCGGCCCAAGCGTTCCTTTAACAGCAGCCACGACGCCAAGCCAATCACCGCCGGATTCAACGCCACGATCAACGACGCCCGTGACGCGTTGATGTAATGCAGCCCGTAAAAGAAGCACAGGTTGTAGAAGAAGATGCCGAAAAATCCCAGCAATGCCAATTGTAACCATTGCCTCAGGCTTGGTCGCAGCAGCGGCACCTGGGCCAGCCACACAAACAGCAACAACGCGATGCTGGCGAGCAAAAATCGCAGGCTGGCGGCAAACAACGGACTGAGACTGCCGGCCAGGAAGCGCCCGGCGACAAAGGTCCCGCCCCAGATCATGGTCACCGCTGCCAGCTTCAGGTAAACCGGCACATCCGACGGCTTTGTCGGGTTTCGCTCATAGCTACTCATAAGTCACCAGAAGAAAAGATGCCGTATCATCTGGCTAATGCTCGATCATCGTAAAATGAGTAAACACTCATGACCCTGACTCAACTGGAAATCTTCTCGCTGGTTGCTGAACTGCGCGGCTTCACGGCTGCGGCCAATCGCCTCGGGATCTCGCAATCGGCGGTTTCTCACGCCCTCAAGTCACTCGAACAAGAGTTGGGCGTCGAGTTGCTGCACCGGCATCAGTCGTTGGTCGAACTCAGCGACATCGGCCAGCAACTGTTGCTGCGCGCTCGGGCGATGCTCGGGCTGGCCAACACCTTGCGCCAGGAAGCCGCCGATGCTCGAGGGATGAAACGCGGCACACTGCGCATCGGCTCGTTCGGTCCGACATCATCGATAAAATTGCTGCCAACGATCCTGAAGCAGTACCGTGCGGCTCATCCCGGCATCGAAGTGCATATAGACGAAGGCCCGGATCGACAGGTGATTCAGTGGCTGGAAGAGCGGCGCATCGACATTGGTTTTGTAGTGCTGCCCGAGGAACGCTTCGACACCTTTGCGCTGCTGGAGGACCAAATGGTCGCGCTGCTGCCCGCCGATCATCCCTTGGCAAAGCGCGACAGCCTGAGTTTGAGCGATTTGTGCCATGACCCGTTCGTGCTGACCGAGGCCGGCTCTTCGGAGCTGGTTTGCCGCCTGTTCAATGCCGCCCGATTGACGCCGAACATCCGCTTTCGCTGCTCGCAATTGCTCAGCACCGTGGACACCGTAGGCCGTGGCGATGCCCTGACCGTCGTCGCCGAAAGCTCATTGCCGGAAGGCAACGACCGCCGCTATGTGAAGATACCGCTGTCACCGTCGGTCAAACGTCAAATCGGGTTGGCGGTGCTGGATCAACGACAGTCTTCGCCGGCAACGCTGGCCTTTATCAAACTGGCTTCGAGCCTGAGCTACCGCTGAGCGGCATAAGCGCAAACAGCCAACTATCATGGCCATTGAAAGCCTTATTCCATCGCCGCAGGTTTCGCAGATGCCACTGACCGTAAAGTCCCGCCGCAAGCGCAGCATCCGGATTGCTGTGACCGTTTTAAGCGGCGTACTGCCGGTGCTGTTGGGGTTCGCCATCCTCTATATGCAAGCCGAACGCGCACTGAAACAAAGCACCGAGCAAACCGCCGACGAAGCCCTGCGCCAATTCAATCTGATGCTCGACAACACAGCGGAGGCGGCGCAGGTGTTGCTGCCCCTCGCCGGTGGCAGTTGCAACGACGCCAAACTGGCCCTGCGAGAGCAGGTGACGCGCCGCCCCTTCGTGCGCTCGACCAATCTGGTGTATGACAACAACCTCTATTGCAGCTCGTTATTTGGGGACTATCAGCAGCAGGTTAACCCGGGCGACTATACCCGAGGGCAGTTGTGGTTAATGAACGGCAACCCGGTGACGCCCAACACCGCGCTACTGGTGTATCGCCTCAGTGATGACAAAAAAGGCGCGCTAACCACGCTCGACGGTTATCACCTGAGCAACGTGCTGCGCCTGATCGGGCGCCGGACTTCGCTGTTGCTGCAAGTGGGCAATAACTGGTTATCCGCCGACGGAAAAGTCCATGAAGGCGCCTTGCCCGCCTTGCCGGTGGCGCAAAGCACGCGGGTTTCCGGGCCGTATGCCTTTACCGTAGCCGCCGGTTTTCCCGAGGGCGAAACCTGGCGCTACATGAGCAGTGAGTATCCGCCGCTGTTCAGCCTGCTGATTTTTTTCGGCGTGGTGTCGGGCTTGATTGGGCATGTCCTGCAAAAACGTGCCTCATCACCTAGTGTTGAGCTGCAGCGGGCGCTGGAGGCTGGGGAGTTCATTCCATATTTTCAGCCGGTGGTGCATGGCGATACCAAAAAGTGGAGTGGCACCGAGGTGCTGATGCGCTGGAATCATCCCAAGGAAGGCCTGGTGCGGCCGGATCTGTTTATCCCGTTTGCAGAACACTCGGGGCTGATCGTACCGATGACCCGCGCCTTGATGCAGCAAACCTGCGCCCTGCTGGCGCCGGTGTCGGCATCGTTCGACAAGCCGTTTCACATCGGCATCAACATCACAGCCAGCCACTGTCAGGACCTGGCATTGGTGCAAGACTGCCGCGAATTCCTCGGGGCCTTCGTGCCGGGCAGCATCAGCCTGGTGCTGGAACTGACCGAGCGTGAACTCATCGAGCCGACAGACATCACTCATCAGTTGTTCGAGCAGCTTCACGGGTTGGGCGTGATGATCGCGATCGATGACTTTGGTACCGGCCATTCAAGCCTGGGTTATCTGCGACAGTTCAATGTGGATTTCCTGAAAATCGATCAGAGCTTCGTTGCGATGATCGGTGCCGATGCTCTTTCCGGGCACATTCTGGACAGCATTATCGAACTCTCGGCCAAGCTAGACTTGGGAATTGTTGCCGAAGGTGTAGAAACCGAGGCGCAAAGCGATTATCTGACGGCGCACCACGTGAACTTTCTGCAAGGCTACCTGTTTGGCCGGCCAATGCCCGGCGCCGACTTCATTAATGCATTAAGTCACCATTAACCGGCTTGGCAAATAACGAAATCTTGCACCAAATTGCATCAAAACACTGCTGTTGTTACATGAAGAAAAAGACAGGATTTACTCTTGGCCAATTAACTACTACAATTTTTCTTACCTGTGCAAAATTGGCAGGTGAGCCATTATCACCGAGTCGCTTCAAGGCTCTTGGCTTATAGCTTTGTTTGCGGTTGGTATCAGCCAAACACACTATTGGAGTAAAGATATTGTCCAGACTCGCTGAATTTCGTGCCGCTGAAAAGGCCCTTCAAGAACAGCTCAAGCAGCTGGAGTCCCTGAAGAACGATGCCGGGCTCAAGAAAGAAATCGAATTCGAAGAAAAGCTCCAGGGGCTGATGAAAACCTACGGCAAGAGCCTGCGCGACATCGTCGCCATCCTCGACCCGAACCCGTCAAAGTCGGGGCTTCAACAAGCCGCGCCTAAAACCCGTCGCGCCCGTGTGGTCAAGGTCTATCACAACCCGCACACAGGTGAACTGATTGAAACCAAGGGCGGTAACCACCGTGGCCTGAAAGCCTGGAAGGAACAGTACGGTGCAGCTACCGTTGATTCCTGGTTGCGCGGCTAACCCTTTGCAACAACAAAAAAAGCCCTGCTAATGCAGGGCTTTTTTTGTGGATGACATCTAACAAATGCAACGATAGTCGTCGATAAAGTTGGAAATTGCTTCTAACGGGGATGTCGCCGCTGCAAGAACTCAATACTTTCCGGCTAACTTTGTGCTTAATCCCTTTGGGTATCTAAAGAGGCCGGGGCTTGGCGCAATCGATCGCCGACTCAATTCTTCATCTACAGTTTCAAGCTGTTACGGGCAGCCTGTATTTCGTCCTGACTTGCCTTATAAACCTCAGCTTGCCCGGCATAGGAAAGAACATAGGCCTTGTCCGCCTCCACCGCAGCGACCAATGTTTGCGACAGCACGTGTCGACCGTTCTGGGTAACCGTACAAGTGGTTTCAAGTGCTGGCAGTTGACTCAACGTGGCCGGGTGAATCTTGTTGCAGACACTTTGATAGCCGCCCTGGAAGAAGTCCTTCTGCACCGACTTGCGCATCTCCAGCAACACGCCCTGTAAATTCACCTGATGGCCGCTTTCGACTTGGGTCATCGTCAGCTCCATCACCAATACCTGGTTGCCATCGGCATCGTTTTTCACCGCGCGTTGGCGGGATACCTGCGGCGTGGTGTCATTGGGCGCTACGGCCTCCACCTCCCAGCCACTTGGCCAGGCAATGCTCGGGGTGTCTGCTTGCGCCGCAGTGGCCAGTGCAAACAAACCCATGAAAACGAACAGCGATTTGAACGGTCGGATCATTACGAGGGGTACTCACAGATTGAACCACAAAGTCTGAGCCTCACTCGGCCGCCAGGCAATAGCTGGCCGTTTTGGTTTGGCGATGCCCGGACGCTTGCGTATCATTGCGACCATTCGCCAGCCCCACTTATTTTCCGGAGGGCCCATGAGCCTGCACGAATTGAACACCTTCCCGGGCGTGACTGCCCAACCTGACACCGCCACTCAGAAGTTCGTCTTCAACCACACCATGCTGCGGGTCAAGGACATCACCAAGTCGCTGGATTTCTACACGCGCATCCTCGGTTTCTCGCTGGTTGAAAAGCGCGACTTCCCGGAAGCCGAATTCAGTCTGTACTTCCTCGCGCTGGTCGATAAAAACCAGATCCCGGCCGACGCCGCAGCACGTACCGAGTGGATGAAGTCGATTCCCGGCATTCTGGAGCTGACCCACAACCACGGCACCGAGAACGATCCGGAATTCGCCTACCACAACGGCAACACCGACCCGCGTGGCTTCGGTCATATCTGCATCTCAGTGCCGGACATTCGTGCAGCATGCGAGCGTTTTGAAGCACTGGGTTGTGATTTCCAGAAGCGTTTGAACGATGGCCGGATGAAGAGCCTGGCGTTTATCAAGGACCCGGATGCTTACTGGGTTGAGATCATTCAGCCAGCGCCGATGTAAGACTCGGCACAAATCCCCTTGTGGGAGCGGGCTTGCTCGCGAATAGAGGGCGTCAGTCGACATCAATGTTGCCTGGCATACCGCTTTCGCGAGCAAGCCCGCTCCCACATTGGGGACGCGCCAGACACAAAAAACCCCATGATCACTCATGGGGTTTTGTGTTTTCAGCGCTGGCGTTTAAGCCGGGGCCGAGGTCCGGATCAGGTGATCGAATGCGCTCAGGGAAGCCTTGGCACCCTCGCCCACTGCAATCACGATCTGCTTGTACGGCACGGTGGTCACGTCACCGGCAGCGAACACGCCCGGCAATGAGGTTTCACCACGAGCATCGACGATGATCTCGCCACGCGGCGACAACTCGACGATGCCTTTAAGCCAGTCGGTGTTAGGCAGCAAACCGATCTGCACAAAGATCCCTTCCAGCTCGACCGTGTTGAACTCACCCGAATCGCGATCCTTGTAGACCAGACCGGTCACTTTCTCCCCGTCACCTTTCACTTCGCTGGTCAGCGCGCTGGTGATGACGTTGACGTTCGGCAGGCTGTACAGTTTGCGTTGCAGCACAGCGTCGGCGCGCAGCTTGCTGTCGAATTCCAGCAGCGTGACGTGGCTGACGATGCCGGCCAGGTCGATGGCCGCTTCAACGCCGGAGTTACCGCCGCCAATCACCGCCACACGTTTGCCCTTGAACAGCGGGCCGTCGCAGTGTGGGCAGAAGCAAACGCCTTTGGCTTTGTATTGCTGCTCGCCCGGCACACCCATTTCGCGCCAGCGGGCGCCGGTGGCAAGGATCAACGCCTTGGTTTTCAGGCTGGCACCGCTTTCGAAGCGAACTTCATGCAACTCGCCGACATTCTTCGCTGGGATCAGCGCAGTAGCGCGTTGCAGGTTCATGATGTCGACGTCGTATTGTTTGACGTGTTCTTCCAGGGCGCTGGCCAGTTTCGGCCCTTCGGTTTCCTGCACGGAGATGAAGTTCTCGATGGCCATGGTGTCCAGCACCTGCCCACCAAAACGCTCAGCGGCCACGCCGGTACGAATGCCTTTACGGGCAGCGTAGATCGCAGCCGAAGCACCGGCCGGGCCACCGCCGACGATCAACACGTCAAAGGCTTCTTTGGCGCTGATCTTCTCGGCCTGAAGCTCGGCACCGCTGGTGTCGATCTTGGCGAGGATTTCTTCCAGGCCCATGCGGCCCTGACCGAAGATTTCGCCGTTCAGGTAGATACTTGGCACCGCCATGATCTTGCGATCGTCGACTTCGGCCTGGAACAACGCACCGTCGATGGCGACGTGGTGGATGTTCGGGTTGAGCACGGCCATCAGGTTCAGCGCCTGGACCACGTCCGGGCAGTTCTGGCAGGACAGCGAGAAGTAAGTCTCGAAGCTGAACTGGCCTTTGAGCGAGCGGATCTGTTCGATCACTTCAACGCTGGCTTTCGAAGGGTGGCCGCCGACTTGCAGCAAGGCCAACACCAACGAGGTGAATTCGTGGCCCATCGGGATGCCGGCAAAACGCAGGCTGATATCGGCACCCGGGCGGTTGATCGAGAACGATGGCTTACGTGCATCGTCACCGTTATCGAGCAAGGTAATTTGAGTAGAAAGACTGGCAACTTCTTTCAGCAGTTCGTGCATTTCCTGGGATTTCGCACCGTCGTCGAGGGAGGCGACGATCTCGATCGGTTGGGTGACCCGTTCCAGGTACGATTTCAACTGGGCTTTAAGATTGGCGTCCAACATACGGGCGATTTCCTTTATGCAGTTTCATGAAAAGCAGGCGAAAAAAAACGCCCGAGCGAATCTCGCCCGGGCGTTTTTATTGGGCGGTTGCAGCTTACTGAGGTGCGGAAACCCGCCCCGGTGATGCGTGTGTCACAGACTTAGATCTTGCCGACCAGGTCCAGGGACGGAGCCAGAGTGGCCTCGCCTTCTTTCCATTTGGCTGGGCACACTTCGCCTGGGTGAGCAGCAACGTACTGAGCAGCCTTGATTTTGCGCAGCAGCTCGGAAGCGTCGCGGCCAACACCGCCGTCGTTCAGTTCGACGATTTTGATCTGGCCTTCTGGGTTGATCACGAAGGTGCCGCGGTCAGCCAGACCAACTTCTTCGATCAGCACATCGAAGTTGCGGGAGATGGCGTGGGTCGGGTCGCCGATCATGGTGTACTGGATTTTGCCGATAGCTGGCGAAGTGTTGTGCCAGGCAGCGTGAGCAAAGTGGGTGTCAGTAGAAACGCTGTAGATCTCGACGCCCAGTTTCTGGAACGCGGAGTAGTTGTCAGCCAGGTCTTCCAGTTCGGTCGGGCAAACGAAGGTGAAGTCAGCTGGGTAGAAGAACACGACAGACCACTTGCCTTTCAGGTCAGCATCCGACACTTGTACGAAGTCGCCATTTTTGTAGGCGGTAGCTTTGAACGGTTTAACTTGGCTGTTGATGATAGGCATCGGTGACTCTCCGTCAGGGTTGAAAAGTTTGGTTAAGAAGTTGATGGGGTGAATCCTACCCATCCGATGGCCGGATGGCTCATTGGCAAACCTCATGCTGCTCATTGGTTTTCGCTATTAGCGGAACGTATTAATAGAAGAAAACTTACTGAGCAGCGCCAATGGATTTTTCCGCGAGTGGCGTCATCCCGAGAAACGGGCTGGCCTCAACATAGCGCATGGCGGACTTCATATCCTTCCAGCCCACGTAACTCATCAACGACTTCAAATCCCAACCGCTCTGGTGAGCCCAGGTCGCAAAGCCGCGCCGCAAGGAGTGGCTGGTGTAGTGCTCGGCGGGGATGCCGGCACGCTCCAGCGCCTGGCGCAGTAATGGAATCACGCTGTTGGCGTGCAAGCCCTCCTCGCTCAAGTTGCCCCAACGGTCAATGCCACGGAACACCGGCCCACGGACCAACGCGGCTTCGGTGATCCAGTCGATGTAGGCCTGCACCGGGCACAAACGCTGCAACGCCGGGGTCTGGAAAGTCTTGCCGAGGTTTTCCCGATCGCTCTTGCTGCGCGGCAGATAGAGCGTGATACCCGACTGAGCGATGGCTTTCACGTGTTCGATCTGCAAGCGGCACAGCTCATCACTGCGAAAGCCACGCCAGAAGCCCAGCAGGATCAGCGCCATGTCGCGCCTCGCTCTTAGCAACCCGGGCTGATCACCGTCAGCACGGGCGGTTTGCGCTTCCTGCTCAAGCCAGGCCACCACTTGCTCCAAGTGTTGAAGCTGCAACGGCTCGGCCTGTTTCTCTTGCGCCGGGTGCAACGCGCGAATGCCCTTGAACACCTGACGCACCACCGGCGCCTTGGTCGGATCGGCAAAGCCCTGGCTGTTGTGCCATTGCGCCAATGCCGAGAGGCGCAGCTTCAGGGTATTGATCGACAACAGGCCTGCATGCGCGACGAGATAGCGCGCAACGCTGTCGCTGGTCGCCGGCAGGAACCCGCCCCAACTGACTTCGAAGTGCTCGATGGCCGCCCGGTAGCTACGACGAGTGTTGTCGCGGGTGGCGGCTTGCAGGTAGCGATCCAGATCGGTCATGGGCTCTGCTCTCGAAAACGTACCGCTTTGGCGGGTGAAAACCGTGCGCAACGCTCATCACACGGGGTAATACCAGTATATCCCGCGTCAAGAACTAAAAGGATTTAACTTTTAAAGTTGAATGGTACATTGTATAATTGATGTTACGTACCACAGTACGAAATCGTAGGAGAACTCATGGCTCGTGGCGGTGTAAATAAAGCAGTGGTGCAAGCGGCACGTTTGGCGATCCTCGCCCGTGGCGAAAACCCAAGCATCGACGCAGTACGGATCGAGATGGGCAATACAGGCTCGAAAACCACAATTCATCGCTATCTAAAGGAGCTGGATGGCGGCCCGGAGCGTGCTGAAGAGACGTCCGAACCCATCGATGATGAGCTGGCAGGATTGGTTTCGCGCCTAGCGCAACGCCTGAAAGAGCAAGCGCAAGAACCCATCGACCAAGCGCGCGAGCAGTTTGATCGCCAACGAAAAGCGCTGGAAACACAGCTCGATGAAGCCCGCGAGGCGAACACCGAACTGCACCAGCAATACGAGATTCAAAGCCTGGCACTGACGCAGGAATCCGATGCGCTGTTGGAAACCCGCTCGATGCTGCAGACCGAGCAGACCCGCAATGCGGGGCTGAATCAGGCGCTGTCCGATTTCGAGTTACGCTTGAAAGACAAGGACGAGCAGATCCGCTCCCTCGAAGAAAAACACCTGCACGCCCGCGATGCGCTTGAACACTATCGCAATGCCGTCAAGGAACAGCGCGAGCAGGAACAGCGCCGTCACGAAGGCCAGGTACAACAAATTCAGATGGAATTGCGTCAGGCCCAGCAAAGCGCCCTCGTCCGCCAGGATGAGATCACGCAGTTGCACCGCGACAACGAACGCTTGCTGACCGAAAACCGCGGAACGCTGCGAGAGCTGAGCCTGTTGCAGGAGCAACTCAAGCAAGCCAACAGTCGGCAGGATCAACTGCTGGAGCAAGCCAACCGCGTCGACAGTGAACGCACCCTCCTCCAGGAACGCTTGCGCATTGCCCTGCTGGAAAGTCAGGCGCTCAAGCAGAACGTCGACGAGCAGTCGCAGATCAATCAGTCATTGGAAATCGAATTGGCGAAGACCCAGGCCAGCCTGGATGAAAGCGTGCGTCTGGCGGCGGTCGTTGCGACCGCGCCAGACACAGCGAAGGACGATTAACTCGCGACCGGCGTACGCATGGTGACGAACTCTTCGGCGGCCGTTGGATGCACGCCGATGGTTTCGTCGAAGTCGCGCTTGGTGGCACCCGCCTTCAAGGCAATTGCCAGACCCTGCACGATCTCGCCGGCGTCGGGGCCGACCATGTGGCAGCCCAGAACCTTGTCGGTCTTGGCGTCCACCACCAGTTTCATCAGCGTGCGCTCCTGACATTCGGTCAGGGTCAGCTTCATCTGCCGGAAACGGCTTTCATAGATCACCACATGGAGCCCGGCTTCCCGGGCTTCTTCTTCGCTCAGACCGACGGTGCCGATGTTCGGCAAGCTGAACACGGCCGTCGGGATCATCTTGTAATCCACCGGGCGATACTGCTCTGGCTTGAACAAGCGTCGCGCAACAGCCATGCCTTCGGCCAGCGCCACCGGAGTCAGTTGCACGCGACCGATCACATCACCCAACGCCAGAATCGACGGCTCGGCGGTCTGATACTGCTCATTCACTTCGACGAAACCTTTCTTGTCGAGTTTGACGCCGGTATTCTCCAGCCCGAGGTTGTCCAGCATCGGACGTCGACCCGTGGCGTAGAACACGCAATCAGCCTCCAGTTCACGACCATCCTTGAGCGTCGCTTTCAGGCTGCCGTCGGCCTGCTTCTCGATGCGCTCGATGTCCGCGTTGAACTGCAAGTCCATGCCGCGCTTGGTGAGTTCTTCCTGCAAGTGCTTGCGCACCGCGCCATCGAAGCCGCGCAAGAACAGATCGCCGCGATACAACAACGTGGTCTCAGCACCCAGGCCGTGGAAGATCCCGGCGAATTCCACCGCGATGTAACCGCCACCCACCACCAGAACGCGCTTCGGCAGTTCCTTGAGGAAGAACGCCTGATTGGAACTGATTGCGTGCTCGTGTCCCGGAATCTCCGGAATTTGCGGCCAGCCGCCGGTAGCAATCAGGATGTGTTCGGCGGTGTGGCGTTCGCCGTTGATCTCGACGGTATGCGGGTCGATGATCTTGGCGTGCCCCTCATGCAACGTCACGCCGCTGTTGACCAGCAGGTTGCGATAGATGCCGTTCAGGCGATTGATCTCGCGGTCCTTGTTGGCGATTAGCGTCGCCCAATCGAACTTCGCCTCGCCAGGCGTCCAGCCGAAACCGGAAGACTGCTCGAAGTCTTCGGCGAAGTGTGCGCCGTAGACCAGCAGTTTTTTCGGCACGCAGCCGACGTTCACACAGGTGCCACCCAAGTAGCGGCTTTCAGCCACGGCGACTTTTGCGCCAAAACCGGCTGCAAATCGCGCAGCCCGCACGCCGCCAGAACCGGCGCCAATCACATAAAGGTCAAAATCGTAGGCCATTTCTATCTCCTCGGCAGGCCATCAGCATACCCGCAGACGCCCGCTGGGCAAGCACTGCAAACAATATGGGGCCGGAAAATGAAAAAGCCACCCGAAGGTGGCTTTCTCAGTACAAGTCGGGTCAGGCGCTATTAGTAAGCCTTGCCAGTCTTGTAGAAGTTCTCGAAGCAGAAGTTGGTCGCTTCGATGTAGCCTTCAGCGCCACCGCAGTCAAAACGCTTGCCTTTGAACTTGTAGGCGATCACGCAACCGTTCTGCGCCTGCTTCATCAGGGCGTCGGTGATCTGGATCTCGCCGCCCTTGCCTGGCTCGGTTTGCTTGATCAGGTCGAAGATGTCCGGCGTCAGGATGTAACGACCGATGATTGCCAGGTTCGACGGTGCATCTTCAGGCGCTGGTTTTTCAACCATGTTGCGTACGCGGTACAGATCGTCACCGATCAGGTCGCCAGCGATGACGCCGTACTTGTTGGTTTCCTGCGGGTCGACTTCCTGGATCGCGATGATCGAGCAGCGGTACTGTTTGTACAGCTTGACCATCTGGGTCAGTACGCCGTCGCCTTCGAGGTTTACGCACAAGTCATCCGCCAGCACCACAGCGAACGGTTCGTCGCCGATCAGCGGACGACCGGTCAGGATCGCGTGACCCAGGCCCTTCATTTCAGTCTGGCGCGTGTAGGAGAACGAGCAGTTGTCGAGCAACTTGCGGATACCGACCAGGTACTTTTCCTTGTCAGTGCCTTTGATCTGGTTTTCCAGCTCGTAGCTGATATCGAAGTGGTCTTCCAGAGCGCGCTTGCCACGACCGGTCACGATGGAGATTTCGGTCAAGCCTGCGTCCAGTGCTTCTTCGACGCCGTACTGGATCAGTGGCTTGTTTACCACCGGCAGCATTTCTTTGGGCATGGCTTTAGTCGCTG
This sequence comes from Pseudomonas sp. ASL4, assembly GCF_056680395.1. NCBI lineage: Bacteria > Pseudomonadati > Pseudomonadota > Gammaproteobacteria > Pseudomonadales > Pseudomonadaceae > Pseudomonas > Pseudomonas sp. ASL4. The sequence continues at coordinate 4,521,359 of NZ_CM155280.1, forward strand.
GCAGGAAGCGAGTACCGTAACCGGCTGCTGGGAACAAGCATTTCTTGATCATATAAGTCCTTGAAAGGGCTGTGTTGTACGAGTTTCGGCGCAGTCTAATCAGGCGGCGTGCACCTTACAATGCCCCGCACTGGCTAACCGATGCCATCATAGAGAAATATTCTGGCGGATAGTTCCGCAAGTCGTTCCGTTGCCTATTAATAGATAGCAGAGACCGGGCATTGTGCACCGTCTTCAACCAGGCGCAGAATCTGCACCACCATACGCCCATCAGCACCTGTTGAGTGCATTTGGCGGTATCATGGCGCGATTGAACCAGCCAACGAGGCAGATAGATGTCGGTAGCAAAAAGCGTCAACGGGTACTTGATCAATCAGGCGAAAGACGGCCAATGGTGGGTAGACAGCGTCGCTGGCGAGAATATCGCCGGACCTTTCCCGACCGAAGCGTTGGCGATTGAAGTGGCATCGGTGTTGCAGGATCAACCTGCAGGCCCAAAGCGGCGCGGCAAGGACAAATCCTGAACGGTTCCTGACACGAACGCAGCCCTGCCTTGAAGCAGGGCTTTTTTATGGTTTATTTTCGCAGGACTGGCCACTCGCCATAACCTTTCAATTCCGGCGCTGTCATAGCGTTTAGCCCTTCCCTTGACGACGACAACGACATGAACAAATTTCTGGCACTGATTGCGGTACTGGCGCTCACTGGCTGCGCCACATCAGAAAGCACTTACCTGAAAAACGGCGAGCAGGGCCTGAGCATCGACTGCTCCGGAGAAGCCAACTCCTGGGCCACCTGCTACGAAAAAGCCGATGACTCGTGTGCTGGCACCGGCTACCGAATCGTCAGCACCAACGGCAGCCCCGCCACCAAGGAAAGCGACAAGACCCTGGGTGTGGATGTCGGCAACTTCAAGAACCGCAGCGTAGTGGTGGTCTGCAAGTAGGGCGCCCTGCCCTACATGTGGATTTCGGCAAATTTGATCCCGAGGCCGCGCACGGTCTCGATCAAATCGTCCAGGCGGGCGAACGATTCAACTTCATCGTTTTCATCCACCAGAAAATAGCTGCGCCCGGCGCTCTTCTTGAAAAACACGATCCATTCCCCGGAATTGGCCGGGTTCTGAATAACGTGCGTGGCAGAGATATGGCCCTCTGCATGGCGTTCCCGTATTTGCTCGCGCTTCATGCGTGACTCCAGAAATGACAATGCCGCCAAAGCAACGCTTTGGCGGCATCAGGCTGACTGCCGATAGTCCATCAGCCGGAAATGCACGCGTTGGCGGCGCCCTGTACATCCTTAGGACGTACTGGCACGTTGGACATGCGCTCATGCAACTTGATGCTGCTGCCACTGGAGCGTTCTTCGATATCGAAAACGGCCGCCGGACCCGAGGAAAATTTGCCGGGTACGATCACTCGCACACCGTCCTTGTGCGGCTCAAGCTGCAAGGCGCCACGGCTGGACGCCAGCTTCTCGACCAGGCACTGCGCGTACTCATGGGGCTTTTTGCCTGAGATCACACTCATGGTCGGCAGCGACTCGTTGATTTCTGCGACATTTGCACAACCACTCACCGCTAGCGCCAAAGGCAGGACCAGAACACCCCACTTCATACAAAACCTCCGATAAAGACCCTCCGACAGCGTAAATGCTGTTTTTCTCCGAGGCTCGTTGCTTTTATCGCTCATAGAATTCCGAATAACTGTTTTTAATTGTCAAACACGACGTCGACAGCCAGATAATAACCTGTTCGGGCTGATAAACTGCGCCCATTGCCCTGCTATCGTTTTGATTTTGTAGAAAAAGCCCTTCTGGAGGCGCCTCATGAAATTTATCCACCAGCGCGAGCACCTCAATGAGGACGACATTGTCGTCATCCAGTGCTCCCAAACCTGCAACATCCGCTTGATGAACGACGCCAACTTCCGCAGCTTCAAGAATGGCGGCCGCCACACTTATCACGGCGGAGCGTTCGACACCTTCCCGGCACGAATTACTGCACCGAGCACCGGTTTCTGGAACATCACCATCGACATGGTCAACAGCCGCAAGGCCATCAGCGTGACGCGCAAGCCGACCCTGACTCACTCAATCAAAATCGTCCGCCGTTCCAGCACAAAACTGAGCTGAGTACGCCCATACACGTGAACAGGCAGTCATGACCGTGGCCCAAACGACCAAGTACGTCATCAAATACAAACTCAACGGCGAACGCCGCTTCGAATTTGCCCAGCTTGAAAAGGGTACTGAGGAAGAAGCCAAAGCCGCGCTGGACGCGATTCACGGTTCAAGCGAAGACGTGATCAGCGACATCAGCGTCAGCAAAGCGCTGTAACGAGATCGGGAGCGGCAACATGGACGTCTGCTCCCCCGCCTGATATTCGACCGCAAGCGCCGGAGTGTTCGCTCAATCGCCGCCTGCCAGACTGGCCGCCTCAACCTTTGGTTAAGGCGTCAGAACATGTCTACTTTCCCGGCTCACTCTATCGACGGCTTTTCTACGCCAGACTGGACCTTGCTGGAACAACAACTCGACCAGGACGGCTGCGCCATCATTCGCTCGTTGTTGAGCCACGAGGCTTGCGACGAAGTGAGCGCACTCTACTCACGGCACGAGCCATTCCGCTCGCAGGTGATGATGGCCCGTCACGGTTTCGGGCGCGGGGAGTACAAGTACTTCAAATACCCGTTGCCGGACACGGTCGCCCGGCTGCGCTGTGCGCTCTACCCTCGTCTCGTGCCCATCGCCAATCGCTGGTACGAGCACATGGACCTGCCGACCCGTTTCCCCGACAACCACGAAGCGTTTCTCGAACGCTGCCATGCCGCCGGTCAGGAGCGGCCGACACCGTTGTTGCTGCAATACGGCCCTCAGGACTACAACTGCTTGCATCAGGACCTGTACGGCGAACACGTTTTCCCACTGCAAGTGGCGATTCTGCTGTCAGAACCGGATGAAGACTTTACTGGCGGCGAGTTCGTGCTGACCGAGCAGCGCCCGCGCATGCAGTCGCGCCCTCAGGTAATCGGACTAAAGAAAGGTGACGGATTGATCTTTGCCGTCAACCAGCGCCCGGTCAAAGGCGTTCGCGGTTATTACCGCGTGACCCTGCGCCACGGCGTCAGTCGCCTGCACAGCGGAAAACGGCATACCCTTGGAATCATCTTTCACGATGCGCTATGACCCAATGACCCCGATCACCCTCGATTTATTCGTCGACCTCGAGCCCGAGCAGCCGCCCAGGCGCGAGCAGATCGGCGAACAGTCCTACGTCCTCAGAGGCTTTGCACTGCCCCTGATCGACCGACTGTTGCCGGCACTGGCACAGGTTCTGGCGGCCGCGCCGTTTCGGCAAATGGTCACGCCCGGCGGCTTTACCATGTCGGTGGCGCTGAGCAGTTGCGGCACACTAGGCTGGACCACCGACCGCAGCGGCTACCGCTACACCCGCAACGATCCACAAACCGGGCAACCCTGGCCCGAAATGCCCGAGGTGTTTTTCGAATTGGCGCAAACGGCGGCGCAAGAAGCAGGATTTCAGGACTTTGTGCCTGATTCCTGCCTGATCAACCGCTACATCCCAGGGGCCAAGATGTCATTGCATCAGGATAAAGACGAAGGTTCCTACGCCGCGCCGATCGTTTCAGTGTCGCTAGGCTTACCTGCGATGTTTTTGTTTGGCGGTTTCGAACGTAGCGACAAGAGCCAGCGGGTGCCGTTGTTTCACGGTGACATCGTGGTCTGGGGCGGTGTCGATCGTTTGCGTTACCACGGTGTGTTGCCAATCAAGGACGGACAGCATCCGCGACTGGGCGAGCAACGGATCAACTTTACGTTTCGTATTGCTGGATGAAATCGTCGAGTTTGACCGCAAGACACGGAGTGCTGCATCACGACCGACTGCTTAATCTGTTTGAAACCCGTCAACGGACATGAAGCCATGACCACCTCTTCGAACCAGATCGCCACCGAAAACGACCCACGCTGGGCCGCCGTTGTAGCTCGCGACCCGTCGGCTGACGGGCAGTTTGTCTACGCGGTGAAAACCACTGGTATCTATTGCCGCCCCAGCAGCCTGGCGCGCTTGCCGAAACCGCAGAACGTCGAATTTTTCGAGACGGCCGAGCAGGCCCAGGCCGCGGGTTACCGCCCCAGCAAACGCACTGCAAAGGATCAAACTGACCTCGCCGCCCAACATGCCGCCACGGTGGCAGCTGCCTGCCGTCAGATCGAATCGGCCGAGAATCTGCCGGCGCTGAGTGAACTGGCCGACGCCGCAGGCCTGAGCAGTTTCCATTTCCATCGCGTGTTTAAAGCCGTTACCGGCCTGACGCCCAAGGGCTATGCCAGCGCCCACCGCTCACGCCGGGTTCGCGAGCGTTTGAGCGATGGCGGCTCGGTGACTGATGCCTTGTATGACGCGGGCTTCAATTCCAACAGCCGCTTCTACGAAGCCGCCGATCAATTGCTGGGCATGAAGCCCGGCGACTACCGCGCCGAAGGCCAGAATAACGACATTCGTTTTGCCGTCGGCCAGTGCTCGCTCGGAGCGATTCTGGTGGCGCAAAGTGATCGGGGTGTTTGCGCAATTCTTCTGGGTGACGACCCACACCAATTGGTGTGCGATCTGCAGGACAAGTTTCGCCGGGCCAATCTGATTGGCGCCGATCACGGATTTGAGCAATTGATCGCCCAGGTTGTCGGTTTCATCGAAGCACCGGCCATCGGCCTGGACTTGCCACTGGACGTGCGTGGTACGGCGTTTCAGGAGCGTGTCTGGCAAGCCTTGCGCGAGATTCCCGTCGGCAGCACCGCCAGTTACGCCGACATCGCCCAGCGCATCGGCTCGCCAAAAGCGGTGCGCGCCGTGGCCCAGGCCTGCGGTGCGAACAGCCTTGCAGTGGCGATCCCGTGTCACCGAGTGGTACGCAGCGACGGCAACCTGTCGGGCTATCGCTGGGGCGTGGAGCGTAAGCGCCAGTTGCTGGATCGTGAAGCGCTGAACGGCTGCACGTAAACCTGTTTGCCTTCCATTGCCGCGCCACTCCTTTGATTGGGATTTGCGGCCCTGACGAGCCGCAACGGCGCCTACATTGTCAGCGATTGACGTCGACGACAACCCTTCCTCGCAACTGACCCGCGAGCAAGCGCGGAGCGGCTTCGATGGCTTCGCTCAAGCCAATTTCGCGACTAATCAGTGGCAGCAAGGCGAAGTCCAGATCCTCGGCCAGACGATTCCAGGCCAGAACTCGTTTTGCTTTAGGTTGGGTCACACTGTTGATCCCGGCGAGGGTTACACCGCGCAAAATGAACGGGGCAACGGAGGCCGGAAAGTCCATGCCTTGCGCCAGACCACACGCGGCGACGGTGCCGTTGGACTTAGTGCTGGCGCAGGCGTTGGCCAAGGTGTGGCTGCCGACCGAATCGATCACGGCGGCCCAGCGTTCCTTGGCCAAGGGTTTCCCCGGTTCGGACAGGGCCGCGCGATCAATGATCTCACTGGCGCCCAACTGTTTGAGGTAGTCGTGTTCCGAGGTGCGGCCGGTGGACGCCACCACCCGATAGCCAAGTTTGCTTAATAGTGCGATAGCGAAACTGCCGACCCCACCATTGGCGCCTGTCACCAGCACTTCGCCTTGCTCCGGGGTTACACCGTTGTGCTCAAGCGCCAGAATGCTGAGCATCGCCGTGTAACCGGCCGTGCCGATTGCCATGGCCTGAGCCGCCGTGAAGGCCTTCGGCAGTGGAATCAGCCAGTCGCCATTGAGCCGCGCTTTCTGCGCCAGTCCGCCCCAATGTCCTTCGCCTACTCCCCAGCCGTTGAGCAGGACCTGGTCACCGACCTTGTAGTCCGGGTGCTCACTGACTTCGACGCTGCCTGCCAGATCAATCCCCGGCACCATGGGGAATTTTCGCACCACCGGACTGCTACCAGTGATCGCCAGGCCATCCTTGAAATTCAGCGTGCTGTACGCCACGCGCACCGTCACGTCGCCCTCGGGCAGTTGATCCTCACTGATCTCTTGCAGCGTGGCCCGGTAACCGCTGTCGTCTTTGTCGATCAAAATGCCTTTGAACATCGCTGTCTCCAATGGATTCGTTGAAGGTGTGGTGTCCTTGAAATAACACAAAGCAACACATTGCCCTACCCGACTTTCATCCAATCCCTAAATCCACCGAGCATTTCCGATACCGGCGGCTATGCTTTTTTCGCGGCCCTGAAATACCTGAAAAACCGCCCCGTCGATGGAGCTGACAATGCCTTATCCTCGCTCGCTAACCGTTTTGCTGATGCTTTGCCTGATGGCTTTCGGTAGCGTCCAGGCCGCACCGCCAGCCGCTTCGGCAACTCCCGCCGCACAGGCTCCCGCGAGCCCGACCTGGCCGCAGGTACTGACCGCCGGCGATACCAAGCTGACGATCTATCAGCCGCAACTCGACAGTTGGGACGGCTATACCCTGCAGGCGCGGGCAGCGGTCGAGGCCACCGGGGCCGATGGCAAATCCACCTACGGCATTGTGCAGTTCAGCGCTCACACCCTGGTGGACAAGGCCACACGCTGGGTCGTTCTCGATCAATACACCCTCACCAAAGCAGACTTCCCATCCAGCGCAGCGCAGGCAGATAGCTGGGTCGCCGCGCTGAAAAAAGACGCGGCGAGCCGCAAGAAAACCATTTCTCTGGATCAGCTCGAAGCCGCCGTCGGCGTACTCGCTGCCGAGCAGAAATCCAGCAGCGACCCCATTGAAAATACCCCGCCGACCATCATCACTTCCGACGTCCCGGCGCTGCTGGTGTACATCGATGGCGAGCCGGCTTACCGGCCGGTGGACGGCACTGCGTTGCAGCGGGTCATCAACACCCGTCCGTTGCTGCTCAAGGATGCCCAGGGCAAACATTATCTGCATGTGTTCGATGGCTGGATGGTGGCCGATGAACTGGGCGGCCAGTACACACCACTGCCCTCGCCTTCAGCCGATCTGGAAAAAGCCAAGAAAGCGGCAATCCAGAGTCGTCAGGTGGATCTGCTAACAGGTCAGAGCGACCCGAAGGACAAAATTCCGACACTGGCCAAGCCACCGATCCCACAGATTCATATCGCAACTGCGCCCACTGAATTGATCGTCACCGACGGCGCACCTCAATGGCAGCCGATCCAGGGCACCCAACTGCTCTATGTGACCAACACCACCGGGCATATCTTCAAGGAAGTCGGCGATCAGGACAGCTATGTGCTGATCTCCGGACGCTGGTTCAAAGCGGCTGACTTGAAAGGGCCCTGGACCTTCGCCCCGGCGGACAAATTACCGGCCGACTTCGCCAACATCCCCGATGACAGCGCCAAAGAGAACGTCAAAGCCTCGGTGGCCGGCACACCTCAGGCCCGGGAAGCAGCGATTGCGGCAACCATCCCGCAGACCTCGGCAATAAAGAAAAGCCAGGTGAAAATGACCGCGCCGCAGTTCGATGGTCAACCGCAACTCAAGCCTATCAGCGGTACGCCGCTGCAATATGTGGTGAACACGCCAACGCCGATCATCATGGTCGATGCCAATAGCTGGTATGCGGTCGAGAACGGTATCTGGTTCAGCGCCACTTCGGTTCTGGGGCCATGGTCGGTGGCGACTTCGGTGCCGGCGATGATTTACTCGATTCCGCCCAGTTCACCGATGCACTACATCACCTATGTCAAAGTCTATGAAGCCAACGGCGACACCGTGGTGGTGGGTTACACGCCGGGGTACCAAGGCTCTACGGTGGACCCGGCCAGCGGTGTGGTGGTCTATGGCACCGGTTACCCTTACACACCTTGGGTCGGCAACGTTTGGTACGGGCCGCCAGTGACCTACGGTTTTGGCGTCGCGATTCGCTACACGCCCTGGACTGGCTGGACCTTCGGTTTCGGTTTCGGCTGGAGTTGGGGAGGCAGCACCGTGGCTATGGGCTGGGGCTGGGGCGCCTACCCTTGGTGGGGCAATTACGGCTGGGGTTACGCTTGGGGACCACGCCTGTATCCAGCGCCAATGCCTTGGGGTGGCGCGGCCTATGGTTATCACGGCGGCGCGGTGGCCTGGGGTCCGGGGGGTTGGGCCGGCAGCACGGGCAACATCTACCGCCAATGGGGTGATCGCGCCTCGGTCAGCCACTACGGTGCCGGCTACAACGCCTGGACCGGCAATCGCTGGGCCGGCCAGGTCGGTTCTTCCTACAACTCACGCACAGGTGTCGCCACGGCTGGCCAGCGCGGCGCAGTGCACAACGTCTACACCGGCAACTATGCGGCGGGACGCAGCGGGGTCGCGGCAGGTCCCAACGGCGGGGTCATTGCCGGTCAGAAAGTCACGGCGGGCAACGTACGCAATGGCACTCAAGTCACTGCCAGCCGCGGTGCGGTCTACAACCCCAACACCGGCAACACCACCCAGTACAAAGGTGTCCAAGGGCGCAATAGCAGCGCCGCCAAGATTGGCGACAATGTCTACGCCGGGCATGACGGTAACGTCTACAAAAAGACCAACGACGGCTGGCAGTCGATGGTCAAGGGCGGTGCGACGCGGGTCAATCCTGCAAATACCCAACAGGTTCAGAACCTCAACCGCGATTCAGCGGCGCGCTCTGCCGGCAACGAACGCTTCAACAACTATCACAACTCTTCCCAGGTCATGAATCGCTCGTTTAGCGGTGGCGGCGGCGGCGGACTGCATCGTCGTTGAAATCCCGTTGAATAACCGTTGAAAGGGGCAGTCATGTTTCGTTTTATCAAAACCACAGTGGCCGGGGGACTGCATCCTGCCACTGGTGCTGATCTTTTTGCTGCTGGAAAAAGCCGTGCGCCTGTTGCGCGGACCGATTCACAAACTGCTGCCGATGTTTGCCTGTTCTGCCTGTTCTGCCTGGTGCTTGAGCAACAGCACGACTGGTTCTCTGTCTATATTCCCGATGCAGGCCCGGCGGGTGGTTCCTCCGGAGAAGTGCGCGTGGTGCCTGGTGCCCAGGTTCGTCTGACCGATCTGGCGTGGATGCCGGTACTGGCCTGTGTCCGTCGTGGCGGCCTTGGAGGGCTGGCACTCGCTGCACCTTGGCTGCCCAAGGCATAAGCTGCGACTCAGGCCTTTCAGAAAAACCGACGCCGACCATTCAGAAAAACCAACTGGCCTGGCAGCCATCATTGCTGATACAAAACCGGCACTACCGTCCCTGCCCTGTTTTGACGTCGGAGAAGCTTTCAAATGAGCCAATGGCCAGACACCCGCATTCTTGACCTGCTCGGGATCGAACTGCCGATTATTCAGGCGCCCATGGCCGGCGCGACCGATTCATCGATGGTAATTGCGGCGAGCAACGCCGGTGGGCTGGGTTCAATGCCCGCCGCGATGTTGAGTATCGAGCAGTTGCGCGAAGAGCTGAAAACCATTCGCCAGCACAGCCAGCACCCGTTCAACGTCAACTTCTTCTGCCATCAACCGCCAGCCGCCGATGAGCAAAAGGCCCGGGACTGGAAAAATCTGCTGGAGCCGTACTATCGCGAACTGGGCATCGATTTCGACGCACCGACGCCGGTATCCAATCGGGCGCCGTTCGATGACGCGGCTTGCGCAGTCATCGAGGAATTTCGTCCGACGGTCGTGAGTTTTCACTTCGGGCTACCAGAGAAGTCGCTACTGGATCGGGTAAAAGCCACCGGCGCAAAGATTCTGTCATCGGCGACGAATGTTGAAGAAGCGATCTGGCTGGAGCAACACGGTTGCGACGCGATCATCGCCATGGGTTACGAGGCTGGCGGTCATCGCGGGATGTTTCTCAGTAAAGACTTAAGCAGTCAGGTGGGCACTTTTGCACTGGTGCCGCAGATCGTCGACGCGGTGAAAGTCCCGGTGATTGCCGCGGGCGGGATTGGTGACGCTCGAGGGATTGCCGCAGCGTTTCACCTGGGCGCCTCGGCGGTGCTGGTGGGTACAGCGTATTTGTTCACCCCGGAAGCCAAGATCAGCGCGGCCCACCACAAGGCGTTGCGCACGGCCAAGGACAGCGAGACGGCAATCACTAACCTGTTCACCGGGCGCCCGGCGCGGGGGATTCTGAATCGGGTGATGCGTGAACTGGGGCCGATGAGCGATAAGGCACCAGCCTTTCCGCTGGCCGGTGGTGCACTGATGCCGTTGCGGGCCAAGGAACCGGCGCAATTCGCCAATCTGTGGGCTGGGCAGGCGTTCACTCTGGGCGTTGAACTGACGACGGCTGAGCTAACAAAGTATTTGGCTGAAGAAGCGCTGGCGAAACTAACTGGCCGCTAAATCTCCCAACGCGAATACAAAAATTGTGGCGAGGGAGCTTGCTCCCGTCGGACTGCACAGCAGTCCCCTTCTTTTCCGGGAACAAGCGGGGGCCCTTCGCGCTCCGGCGGGAGCAAGCTCCCTCGCCACAGGTGCAGCGTCAACATTCAGCCACGCCGGCAAAGTTCCGTTTACAGGCATTTCGCTATATATTCCGATATATAGCGTTTCACCCCTCGCATCGGCGCAGTTCACCCCCTATAAAAACTGCCCACTGCACTTGCCTACCACGGAGCCGTTTCATGACCATTCGTGCCTCACGTTTCGCCCCTACTTGCCTGGCGAGCCTGCTCGCTGTATTCGCTTTGGGCTCGGCCCAGGCGGATGAAGTCCAGGTGGCGGTTGCTGCCAACTTCACCGCGCCGATCCAGGCGATCGCCGCCGATTTCGAAAAAGACACCGGGCACAAACTGGTAGCGGCCTATGGCGCGACCGGTCAGTTCTACACCCAGATCAAAAATGGCGCGCCGTTCGAAGTGTTCCTCTCGGCAGACGACACCACCCCGCAAAAACTCGAAACCGAAGGCGACACCGTCAAAGGTTCGCGCTTCACCTACGCCATCGGCACCCTGGTGCTGTGGTCGGCCAAGGAAGGTTACGTCGATGCCAAGGGCGACGTGCTGAAGAAAAACGAATATCAGCACCTGTCCATCGCTAACCCGAAAGCCGCGCCTTATGGCCTGGCTGCGACTCAGGTGCTCGCCAAAGAAGGCCTGACCGACAAGGTCAAGGACAAGATCGTCGAAGGTCAGAACATCACTCAGGCTTACCAGTTTGTCTCCACCGGTAATGCCGAACTGGGCTTCGTGGCCTTGTCGCAGATCTACAAAGACGGCAAAGTCACCAGCGGTTCGGCCTGGATCGTTCCGGCGAGCATGCACGACCCGATCAAACAAGACGCGGTGATCCTCAACAAAGGCAAAGACAACCCGGCCGCCAAGGCACTGGTTGAATACCTCAAGGGTCCGAAAGCCGCTGCTGTCATCAAGTCCTACGGTTACCAACTCTAAATGACGCTATCGAGTGCCGATTTTTCCGCCATCTGGCTGACCCTGAAACTGGCGTCCCTGACGACCGTCATCCTCTTGGTTATCGGCACTCCAATTGCGTTATGGCTGTCGCGCACCCGTTCCTGGTTACGCGGCCCGGTCGGGGCGATCGTCGCCCTGCCCCTGGTCCTACCGCCCACGGTGATTGGCTTTTATCTGTTACTGGCGCTCGGGCCTCACGGCTTCGTCGGTCAGTTCACCCAGTCACTGGGGCTGGGCACCCTCACATTCAGTTTTGCAGGGTTGGTGATCGGCTCGGTGTTGTATTCGATGCCGTTTGTGGTGCAACCGCTGCAAAACGCTTTTTCCGCCATCGGTACTCGCCCACTGGAAGTGGCCGCCACCTTGCGCGCCAATCCTTGGGACACGTTTTTCAGCGTGATCCTGCCGCTGGCCCGCCCCGGTTTCATCACCGCCGCCATTCTCGGCTTCGCCCATACGGTCGGCGAGTTCGGCGTGGTGCTGATGATCGGCGGCAATATTCCGGACAAGACTCGTGTGGTGTCGGTGCAGATCTACGATCATGTCGAGGCCATGGAATACGCCCAGGCCCATTGGCTGGCCGGGGCGATGCTGGTGTTCTCCTTCCTGGTATTGCTGGCACTCTACTCCAGCCGTAAAACCAAAGCTGGCTGGAGCTGATCGATGATTCAAACGCGCCTGAAACTGCACTATTCGGGGTTTGCCCTGGATGTGGATCTGCAACTGCCTGGCCGTGGCGTCACTGCGTTGTTTGGCCACTCCGGCTCGGGCAAAACCACCTGCCTGCGCTGCATTGCTGGTCTGGAGCAAGCCGAAGAAGGCTTCATCCAGGTCAACGATGAAGTCTGGCAAGACAGCAGCAAGAAGATTTTCGTCCCGCCGCACAAACGTGCAATCGGTTACGTCTTCCAGGAGGCGAGCCTGTTCCCGCACCTGTCGGTGCTGGCCAACCTGGAATTCGGCCTCAAACGCATCCCCAAGCAGCAACGCCGGGTCGATATGGCGCACGCCACCGAACTGCTGGGCATCAGCCATCTGCTGGACCGTCATCCGCAGCACCTGTCCGGTGGCGAACGCCAGCGCATCGGCATCGCTCGCGCCCTGCTCACCAGCCCGAAACTGTTGCTGATGGATGAGCCGCTGGCGGCGCTGGATAGCCAACGCAAAAACGAAATCCTGCCGTATCTGCAACAGCTACACGATGAACTGGATATTCCGGTGCTCTACGTCAGCCATTCCCAGGATGAAGTCGCGCGATTGGCTGACCACATTGTCCTGCTCAGTGAAGGCAAGGCCCTGGCCAGCGGCCCGATCGGCGAAACCCTGGCCCGCCTCGACCTGCCGCTGGCAATGGGTGACGACGCCGGCGTAGTGATCGAGGGCCACGTCAGTGCCTACGATGCCGACTATCAACTGCTGACCTTGCAACTGCCGAACACCGCCCTGAGCATTCGGGTCGCCCATTCGCCAATGACCGAAGGGCAAGCCTTGCGCTGCAAAGTGCAGGCGCGGGATGTCAGCTTGAGCCTGCACAGCGTCGAACACAGCAGTATCCTCAATCGCTTGCCGGTCACAGTGGTCAGTGAACTGGGCGCCGACAACGCGGCCCACGTGCTGATTCGCCTTGAGGCTGGCGGCACACCGCTGTTGGCGCGAATCACCCGCTACTCCCGCGATCAACTGGGCATCCATCCCGGCCAACAACTTTGGGCCCAGATCAAAGCGGTGGCCGTACTGGCCTGAATTCGTTGGCACCACGGCGACAGCGCGCGGTCAATGGCTGTACAAGCCCTCGAATTGCTGCCCAGGACCACCGCCATGCCCGATACCGCGCTGACCGATGTGCTGCCGCCCGACCTGCATTACGTCGATGACACTCAGCCCGGCATCACCCGCAAAAAACTGCGCGGCAAATTCTGTTACTTCGATCCGGCGGGTCAACGCATCAGCGACCCTGTCGAAATCAAACGCATCAACGCCCTGGCAGTGCCGCCGGCCTACACCGACGTGTGGATCAGCGCCGACCCGCGCGGCCATCTGCAAGCCACCGGCCGCGATGCCCGGGGTCGCAAGCAATACCGTTATCACGTGCGCTGGCGCGAGGTGCGTGATGCCGACAAGTACTCGCGCCTAAGGGATTTCGGCCTGGCCCTGCCGAAACTGCGCAAACAGCTGGAAGCCCTGCTGGCAGCGCCTGGCTTCAGCCGCGACAAGGTCATGGCCACGGTCATCACGCTGCTCGATGCGACGCTGATCCGCGTCGGCAACACCCAATATGCCAGGGACAACCGCTCCTATGGCCTGACCACCCTGCGCAGTCGGCATGTCGAGGTCAATGGCAGTGCAATCAAGTTCCAGTTCCGTGGCAAAAGCGGCGTCGAACATCAGATCACCGTGAAAGACCGACGCCTGGCGCGGATCGTCAAGCACTGCCTGGAAATCCCCGGGCAAAACCTGTTTCAGTACCTGGACGAAAACGGCGAGCGCCACACCGTGAGCTCCTCCGACGTCAACGCCTACCTGCAAACCCTCACCGGTGCCGACTTCACTGCCAAGGACTACCGCACCTGGGCCGGCAGCGCTCTGGCGTTGGCGCTATTGCGAGAACTGCAATGGGAGCCGGAATCCGACGCCAAGCGGCATGTGGTTGAGATGGTCAAAAATGTCGCCAAGCAGCTGGGCAACACTCCGGCGGTGTGCCGCAAATGCTACATCCACCCGGCGGTGGTGGATGGATTTCTGCTCGGCGCATTGGCCCAATTGCCTCGGCCGCGGGTACGAAAAGGGCTCCGGGCCGAAGAAGTCGGACTGGCGATGTACCTGGAGAAAATGCTCAGCGCCGCGCCTTAGACGCCACATTTCCCGTAGGAGCTGCCGAAGGCTGCGATCTTTTGACTTTGACTTTTAAAAACAGGGTCAAAAGATCGCAGCCTTCGGCAGCTCCTACGCGGGACCTTGATCGAGTTGGATTCCTCGACTAGGCTTGCGGCCTGCTCATCTCTCAGGACGACCGCAAACGTGAACAACTAAGCCTTCCAAAATGTTCTCGCGACAAGCTGCCAACGGCGCTTGTTGGTTTTTCGACATTTTCTGGAGGTGCCGATGACTCACGTCACGCGTCTGCCTGCACTCGTTTCCCTGAACCAATTGGGTTTTCAGTTCGCCAACGGCGAAACTGTTTTCGATTCACTGAGCCTGAGTTTCGACCGCGTTCCCACCGCGATCGTCGGCCGTAATGGCATTGGCAAGAGCGTCCTTGCGCGGTTGATTGCCGGGCAACTCGCCCCTTCATCCGGAAGCCTGACTTGTCAGGGCCACATTGCGTATGTGCCACAAACGTTTCCGATCATCGAAGGGCAAACCGTCGCCAGCGCCACCGGTTGCGCACCAGCGTTCCAGGCTCTTGCCCGACTGAATCTCGGCGATGCCACCAGCGAAGATTTCGACACCCTGGCAGACCGCTGGGACCTGCCCGAACGCTTGCGCCTGCTATTGGATGAGGCTGGCCTGGGCGAAATCGGTCCCGAACATCTGGCACACACCCTTAGCGCAGGACAGCAAGCTCGTGTCGCCTTGATCGGCGCTCTTCTCAGCGACGCGCAGATGCTGGTGCTGGATGAGCCCACCAACCATCTGGACGCTGACGGACGCCGCTGGCTCATGCATACGCTTGAACAGTGGCGCGGCGGTTTGATCGTGATCAGCCATGATCGGCAGCTGTTGAACCGCATGCAACGAATCATCGAGCTGACCCCGCACGGCGCGAAGGTCTTTGGCGGTAACTACCCGGCGTTTCGGGCACAACGGGAGATCGACCAGAGCGCCGCTCGAATGGTCCTCGACCAGGCCAGAACCGAACGCATTCGCGAACGTAGCCGATTGCAACGCGAGCACGACACGATCCAGCGACACGCGGCTGGAACACTTAAAAAAGCTGACATCGCCAATGTCTCAGGCTTTGAGCGGGCCAAGATGAAAGGCTCGGCAAGGGACGCCATGGGGCCGGTGCGTCAAGCGCATAAAACCCGTAAAAACGGGCTCGACGCACAGGTGCGGGAAGCCAATGCCAAGGTGCTGCCAGAAGAATGCGTGGTGGTGAGTCTGCCAGGCACCGTGGTACCGACAACTCGACAGGTAATAACGCTGGTGGATGCACAGCCGCCCTGGTCTGCGTCCCGCCTGACATTGTCACTTGCAGGCCCTGTGCGCATTGCCGTCAGCGGCCCAAATGGCTGCGGCAAATCCAGCTTGTTGCGCATGCTGGCCGGCGACTATCCGCCCCGCAGTGGGCAATGCATCACCCATGTCCCCAGTGCTTTTCTTGATCAGCAACTGGCCTTAGTAGACGATCAACGCTCCATCGTCGAGCAACTGGGCCTGCTCGACACACCGT
Source organism: Pseudomonas sp. ASL4 (assembly GCF_056680395.1). Classification (NCBI taxonomy): domain Bacteria; kingdom Pseudomonadati; phylum Pseudomonadota; class Gammaproteobacteria; order Pseudomonadales; family Pseudomonadaceae; genus Pseudomonas; species Pseudomonas sp. ASL4. The sequence goes on from NZ_CM155280.1 coordinate 4,537,122, forward strand.
TGACCGAGGGTACATTGCGCAGTCACCTGGCTCAGTTGCAACTGGATGCACGCCGCGTCACCCGGCCGAGCGGCTCGCTCAGTGGCGGCGAACGGCTCAAAGCGGCCATCGCCATCGCGCTCTGGCGCAAAATACCGGCGCAATTGTTATTGCTCGACGAGCCGACCAATCATCTCGATCTTGAATCCATAGAGGCATTCGAACAGTCCTTACGGAGTTTTCCCGGCGCGATCATCGCGGTTTCCCACGATCAGGCCTTTCTCACGGCGCTGGCACCGACCCACACTTTGAATTGGCACCCAGAGGGTTGGCAGTTACAACCTGTCGCCGATCCATCAGGCAGCCAGCCGACGAACTGACCTGACTATTTTTTGCACGATTGCAAAGGGCTTCTATAGTTGATCTGAACACGAATTAGCGGCGGTGGTGCCATGGAAGACATTTTCGTTGTGAAGCGTTGCAACAAAATCATCATCCATGGCCGCCGAGCCGGAGAAGTCAGCCACGCGCCACCCGATGCCGCCGTCTGGTACCGCATCGCTGACACCCGCACCCGCGGCTTCATCGGTGACGGTTTCGATGTTGAAGAAGATGCCCGACGTGAATGCCGCCAGCTCAATGCCCGCTCACAAGTGACAGCTCGGCAAAGCTGAAAAAGTTCATAATTTTTTACCGGGTCTATACTGAAATCAGCTGAAGGACCAGCGACCCCATCAGCAGAGAGCTCGCACCCGCGGGCTTTTTGCTGCCACTTGTCAGATTCCTTCGAAGGAGGTGTTTGCCATGTCCGAAAAAGAGTCCATCACCACCCTGCTCACCCTGCTTGACTCTCGTCAGGCTCGCCTCGCGGCCGCTTGCAAGGAAATTGCCGACTGGGTCGATCATCAAGGCGGGCACCCTACGGCCCTGAAAATTCGTGACCGACTGAACGACATCGAGAAAGACGCACCGCTGATTCGCAGCACGCTGTCTTCGCTGCGCCCTGTCGAACCGCCGCTGCCACGGTTCAGATAGTTCAAACCGGACACCCCGACTCAAGGACAGGCCTGATTCAGGAAGCATGAACGGCGACAATCTTGTCACCGAGACCCTGCCTGCCTGATAGCCTCCTGCCACAACGCAACCCGGCCTGGTGCTGGGCTTTTTTTTGCGACATTCCTTTCACACAGCGTTCACAACGCACGCCCTACTGTGGCCCTACTCCTTTGAAGAATCCCTTGGCCCGCCCGCATGCGGGCTTTTTTTTGCCCTGAATTTCATTAACGAACGCCGCCGGCGGCGGGAGGTCAAACGAACACACGTCACGAAGGAGACGTTCCAATGGTCACTCACTTCAAAGTTGGCGGGCATCTTGCCTGCGGTCATACAGGCACCAAACTGGTTTCGAGTAACGTACTCACCCAGGTCAAATGCAGAAGCTGCCGCAACACCGATGCGTTCAAGGACGCGCGCAAAGACGAGCGCAATGCTGCACGACGCGCGGCGCGTAAAGCCAAGGTTACTCATACTGCAAATGATTGGCGCGCGGAGTGGGTTCAGCGGCTGACCGCCATGACCGGGCGGCAAAGATTGCCGCGCGGATTTCGCGGCCAGGCATTCGTCTAGACCCTCATTCTCGGGCCGATCTGATCGGCCCGATGTATTTACCCTGCAGCACAAAGTCCACCTTACCCACGCCAAAAACTAAATCCTTTGAGCGCTTTGTAGTACGAGCAAAGAAGGGAAAGTGCCGCTCTACCGGTCACGTCACTCTCCATCTCCTCCTGAGCCAAGCGTATTTCTTCTTGATAGTCCGCCGATTTTTCGGCAGTGAGTGTTTCTGCTTTTACCTCATCCGCCAGCTCCATTTCCGGGTTATTCATGAAGTTCTGAAAGGAATAGGTGCCCGCAGGGTACACGTGGGAACAAGCCCTCTGCCCCGCGATGACCTTGACGGCGATTTCTCGATCGGTAAATACCTCGGCCACGGAGATCGGGATGTAGCTCAGCCCCAACAATGCGCCGAATACAAATACTGCTTTTTTCATCACTGAAATCAAAACTGAAGCTCCATGCTGTCAAAAATAGCGAAACGAAAACGACAAAGGCCTGCATGATAAACCTCATGCAGGCCTTCGATATATAGGGGTGCCCGAAGACGGAACTGAACCGGCACTTTCTTACGATGCCAAGCAGGGCTTGCTGCCTCCGGCGCTCCGCCAGCCAAACAGCCTATTCCCACGCTCAGCTCTCCACAGCGTAATCGCAATGCAAAATTCCGACCTACTCCCTTCCAGGCATTACAAAATCAACAAAAACCAATGCGTAGTTGAACACCGGAATCACTGCTATTGGCCAAAAGCAACTTCTGACGACGAACCCGGCCGTTACACAGTGGTCAATACAATTGACGGCATCGCGACTGATCAGCAGCCTTTGGCCTGCTTCCTTCAAGAGCGAAGCTTGCGATTCACACACTTTAGGGTGCGCCGGGTAACTTTCAGTAGATTTGGTTCCTGCCTGACGCAGGCGCTGTCTACTGCTCTCATCCAATGCTCCCTTATCGGAGTACGGAAATGACTCAATCAATGCGGTTCTTCCTATCGCTCTTCCTCGCGACTGCCTCATTGGCATCGGCGAGCCTCCTGAACAATGCAAGTGCAGCCACCGCCGAAGATCTGAATGCCAGCTCTCGGCAAGCGTTGCAAAATCTCTACAAAGCCACTCCTTTCGCCGAAACCATCTCGCACAAAGCCAAAGCGGTGCTTGTCTTCCCCAATATCATCAAGGCGGGCCTTGTGTTCGGCGGCAGCTATGGCGAAGGTGAACTATTGAAAGGCTCGAAAGTAGCGGGTTATTACAACTCCGTCACCGGATCATGGGGGCTGCAGGCAGGCGCTCAGTCGTACGGCTATGTGGTTTTTCTGATGACCGACAAAGCTGTGAAATATGTAAGTGAGACCAAAGGTTGGGAAATCGGTGTAGGGCCAACTGTTGTTGTGGTTGATGAAGGGATTTCGAAAAACCTGTCCAGCTCGACGCTGAAAGACGACGCGTACGCGTTCATCTTCGACCAGCAAGGGTTAATGGCCGGGGTCAGCATCGAAGGCACGAAGATTTCCCTGATCAAGCGCTAAAACCAGCTATTTGGTTGGGCTCGAGCGAGTGATGGCGGCCTACGCCAACACAGGTTTGGTTGCCCGGTCAGGTAAATCTCGTTCTGGTCGATTTCTGTCAGACGTAACAGGCAGGAATCGACCATAACGTAATGCTGATCCAATCAAGCACGAGCCGGATCAGCTCTGGCGATTGACTCATGACTGAGTGGCAAAATTACGCGAATAACAGCTAAAGATGCATATTTCAAGTCATTAAAAATGAACAAACCTTTAAAGAATGTTCATGCAAACATGGGCTTAGCTGACTACCCTCAAGTATTCCGACATAGTGAATACAGGAGTAACCCACCATGTTCTCGCACGAAAGCTTCCCGCTGATTTCACTCTTCATCATCATGCTGGTTTGCGTACTTGCAGCCTTTCTTCACCCCATACACGCCTTCTGGAGTTGGGTTCAAAGGCGAAAGAGTAAATTCTCTCTCGAACGCACGGAGCAAGTGAGGAAGCTTTATTCGCGCTGAGTGATTTTCCAATGAAGCCTGGCAACGTCCAGGCTTTTTGCTGACTACCAGAAACGAAAAAGCGCTGCACGCTCAGCCCGCCTGTCCGGAACAGCTTTAACATCCTCAAACGACGTTGGCCGTTACTTGAGTCAAGTGAACGGACATGGAGCACGAGCCGTCCGAGCAACAACCACTGGAGTGTTCTTTCTGATGTGGCGGGCAAGAGCAAAAAAGTGTCGCCAACCAAGTGAGTTGCGACCCATGTCTATTTTTGCGACCCAGAAACAAACAAGGGTTTGCATCAGCTTTCGCCCGCAAACCCTTGATTTAAGATGGTGCCGAAGCCGGAATCGAACCTTTCTCATTGTTATTGAAAATAAAGGGAAATTTTTAGGTCGAAAATTTTTCTACCTCTATGTGTACCCTCAGTCTGCGAGCAGACTCAGTAATGAGCGTTGCTACCGGTTTCCACCGAGTAATCGCCATGGAAAATTCGAGTGTGGTCATCCACGCGAAAGGGGCCCTTCGGTAAGTGGACTTTTCCAATGGTACGACTGGAACGCAGTAGAGCACCGCATGAAGCAGAAACGGGTCGCAGTTGGAACCTGTTAGGCGACAAGCTCATTGATATCTTGATACGCCAGGATGATTTGGTGGACTTGAGACACAATAAGAGATGTCATCGCCTCCGCCATCTTATATACGACAGAGCCCTGATTTTTCAGGGCTTTGTCGTTTCTGGCTTTTAGAAAAAACCTGCCAGCCCACACTTCAGCCCACACCCTGGATGAAGTATTGCTTTTCGACCAGCGCCTAACTTTTCGAATGGTCTCTTGCCTACACCTACAGGCCTGAAGAACGGGTTTAGAGGCAGCTTCCGCAGGAAGCGCCGGAACGGAAACAGAGGTTGTGATCTCTCTTTCGACGCAGCCCAACAAACTACGCGCAAACAAAAACGCCGCTCAGTACAGACTGTGTGAAAACCTGGCAATCTGCTGGCCGGTTAACGCCATGCTCCGAATTGCCTTCTGTTTCGCTTAACAGCATCGACATCCTGGATTCCTGATTATGCGGCTCAATGGCTGGCCCATCGGTTTCCCCTGTCAACGCTTCACCCTGCACCTCACGGTGCAACATGCATGACTCGGGGTCTGGTTGATTCGCCATTTCTTACCAGTATCGAACTTTCATCGACTTTCCGCCGCCAGCTTTAACTGGCGCACTAAAGCGATCGGTTATTTCGGCCTGGGGCACGAACACCCAGCTCCAGGGAGTACGACCACACGGCGACAAATTTATGCGCAACCGTACGGGACTCGTCTTAAATCCGTATAACCTGCTCACTACATGTTTAAGTCTGATTTCGACATACTGATCGCTCGACAGGGCCAGATCCAGACACCTGGACCGGAATACCAATGAAGATAGAGAGCGGCGTATCCGACCTCATCGAGCAAGCGCAGCGTGCGCCAGCAAGGCGCGTTACAAGGTGTAGGAAATACCGACTTGCACGGTTCGTGGCGCACCCGGATAGGCGTATACGTTGCCGAACGCGCCTTCTTCGTAATCGCGATCAAACAGGTTTTTCACGTCGAGATTGAGCCGCACCTTGTCATTGATCTTGTAGAAGCTGAGCAAGTCGACGACGGTGTAGCTGCCCATCGAAAACGCCGTGTTGGCGGTTTGCCCAGCGCGCTCGTCGACGTACTTGAGTCCGGTGCCCAGGCCGAGTCCCTTGAGGGTGCCGTCCTGGAACTCATACATATTCAAAAGGCTGAAGCTGTTTTTCGGGATGTTCAGCAGGCGCGTGCCAGAGCGCAGCACGTTGTCTTTGGTCACCGCGGCATCAACATAGGCGTAGCCGCCGATCACGCGCCATTCGGGGGTGAGGTTACCGGCGACGTTGACGTCGAAACCGCGGCTTCGCACTTCACCGGCAGCAACGCTGAAGGTCGAATCAACGGGATCGGAGGTCAAAACGTTACGCTTCTCGATCTGATAGATCGCCGCATCGACACTCAACTGCTCATCCAGTGCTTCCCACTTGATACCCATTTCGTAAGACTTGCCCTTCTCCGGCGCAAACCCACCGCCGAGACGGCTTGCGCCGGTGTTGGGCTTGAACGATCGCGCGGTGTCGGCGTAGACCGCTAATGTCTCGGTCAAATCGTAGGTCACGCCAATGCGCGGGGTCACCGCGTTGTCACTGGCCTGCCAGCTCTTGCCGCCCGGCACGTAGGTTTCGTAGTCATGTTCGAAACGTTCGAAACGCGCCCCTGCCAGCACTTTCAGTTTGTCGGTCAGTGCCACCTGATCCTGCACGAACGCGGCATACGTCTTGAGGTTTTCCTTGTCATGAGTCGGCGTTCGAGTCAGCGCCGGACGCGGCTGGCCGTACACCGGATCGAAGATGTCGATCGGGTACGCGCCGACAGCACCGCTGGAGCGTTGAATGATCGACTTGTAGTCGTAATCTTCGTACTCGATACCAGTGAGCAAAGTGTGCTGCAAACCAGCGGTATCGAAATGGCCGGTCAAATTGAGTTGGGTGTCCTTGTCGGTCCACTCCAGTTTGCGATAGTTGAAGTTGCGCCCCAAGGTGCAGCCGTCATCGGCAATACCGTTGGCCTCGACCGCGTTGCCCTTGAGCGAACCATCAAGCCACTGGAAGCCGCCCCCCAGCGTCCAGTCGTCATTGAGCATGTGTTCGAAACGCAGTTGCGCCATGTTGTTGTCGTTGTGCAATTTGCCAACGTCTTTTTCGCCGAAAAAACTGTCGCGGGAGGCGGTGCCAATCTGTCTGGCGTAACGCGTAACGCCTCGATCCAGAGGCGCGTTGTTGCGCATGAAATCGCCTTCGAAAATGAGCTTGGTCGCATCGGTTGCCTGCCACGTCAGAACAGGAGTGATACCGTAGCGTTCGGTTTCGACGTGATCGCGGAAGGTGTCGCCGCCCTCGCCCACTACGTTCAGTCGATAAGCCAGGCGGCCTTCTTCGTCGAGCGGGCCGGAAGCGTCCAGCGTGCCGCGCTTCATGCCCTGATCGTTCAATTGACTGCCCAAGATGACGGTGCGCTCGGGTAGCGGCTGTTTGGAAACTACCTTAAACGTCCCGCCAGGATCACCTCGACCGTAGAGCAAGGTTGCCGGGCCGCGCAGCACTTCAAGGCGCTCGATAGAGTTGGCATCCGGCATGTTCGGGTAGCCGCGATTGATCGGAAAACCGTTGCGGTAAAACTCGCCAGTGGTGAAGCCACGAACTGTAAATGTGGTCAGGCCCTGCCCACCAAAATTGTTCGCCCGCCCCACGCCCCCGGCGTAGTCCAGCGCTTCCTGCAAACGGGTCGCTCCGAGATCCTCGACCGCGTCCTTCGAGACCACACTGATCGATTGCGGGGTTTCATGGATCGACGTGTCGGTGCGCGTGGCGCTGGCCGAGCGCGTTGCCCGATAACCCTGAACCGGCCCGTCCGCCCTTTCGTAACTCGCGGTACCGATAACATCGGTGGCGTCCAGCTCAAGCGTTGAGGGGGCTACATCCGTTTGTTCAGCCCATGAGGAAGACGACAACGCTTGCAGTACACAAATGGAAAACAGGGTTCGACGCATGGAGAGGAAAACCTTTACGAATAGGCCAATGCACAGGGTAAAAACGCCAATAAAGACCCGTGCATGCTATACAAAACCATTCGCAATTAAAACTTATTCCCATTAACGCCTATGGACAACTCATCACGTCATTCGGAGAATGGGCGAAACAAGCGGTGCGCCATCCACTGAATTTTCGCTACGATGCTTACGTGATGCTCTCTCACGCGCCCTCTCTACCAAGCCAAAGAGTAGCCTCCTTCCAGGCTCCAACCGTCACAAGCTCTTCTAAAGTTTCCAACAGAATTTTTTCCCAACTCAACGCCAGGCGACTGTTTCTGCGCTACCTGAGCGTAGTGAGCGAAACGGTAGACCGGATGCCGGGTCTCTCAATGGCATGCCCCACCAGAATGCCATTGGCGATATCCTCCTGGACTGCGGCGTGGGCAAGAATCGAATAGCCCATGCCTTCGGCAACCATGCGTTTGGTCAAACTGACGCTGTCCACGTCGAATACGACATTCAACTGGAATCCGTTTTGCGCCGCTACCTGTTCGATCAGGCGTCGGTTGCTATGGGGTAAACCAGGAAGGATCAGCGGAAAATCCGCCAGGCCCATGATACGCACCGATTTTGGCGACTCCCCTGGTGGTCCGACCAATACCATCCGCTCGCTGAAAATCGGTCGCACATCGAAAGCCTCAAGCAGCGGCTGGTTGTACACCACCGCCACCTGGCTCCGGCCATCCAGCAACCACTCCTGCAGCGAAGTACTCAAGCCTTCCAGTACATGCAATGACGCCTTCGGCCAGCGTTCGTGAAAACGCCGAATCAACTGCGGCCCAACGATGGTAACGATTGCAGGCGGCAACCCAACCGCCAGATTCCCACGCTCTTCAAACGCACTGTTGCGCACATGGTCGGCGGTTTCTTCCATATAGCGCAGCATCACGTCCGCGCGTTCGAGCAGGCGCGCGCCGGCGGCGGTGAGTTCCACTCCCCTTCCATGCCGAATAAACCGTGCCACCTGCAACTGCTCTTCTAACTTGGCGATCTGCCGACTCAGGGCTGGCTGGGCGATGAAAAGCTCTTTCGCCGCGCGACTGAAACCGCCGCACTGAGCCACTTTTACAAAGGAGCGAAGTTCTCATACTCGCCAGCCGTTGGCGCCTGGGTCGGGGCAGTTCTCGCTGCGGCACCGACCGCGACAACGCTGCGGATTTACCCGGGGCGTTGTCGCGGTGTGCCTCTTTGCCGAGCCCTTCAGCTCTCCTTGACTAACTGCGCAAGCAGACTCGTTTCAGGCTTTTTTGCGAAGACCTTCTGCGGCAGCAGCAGCCAGGCCAATGCCGGCAACAGGATCAAGGCGCCGAGCATGTTCACCAGGAACATGAAAGCCAGCAGGATGCCCATGTCGGCCTGGAACTTGATCGGCGAGAAGGCCCAGGTCGACACCGCGACCGCCAGTGTCATGCCGGTCAGCAACACCACCTTGCCGGTGAACAGCAGCGCCTGATAATAGGCTTGAGCCAAGGTGTCACCGGCGCGCATTCGAGCGAGGATCACGCTCAAGACATAGAGCGCGTAGTCGATGCCGATGCCCACGCCAAGTGCGATCACCGGCAGTGTCGCCACTTTCACGCCCATCCCCAGACTCACCATCAGCGCCTCGCAAAGAATCGAGGTGAGCATCAGCGGCAGCATCGCGCAGAGGGTTGCGCGCCAACTACGGAAGGTCAGCAGGCATAACAGGCTGACCGCACCGTAGACCCAGAACAACATCTCGTGCATGGATTTTTTCACCACGATATTGGTCGCGGCTTCGATCCCGGCACTGCCCGCGGCCAGCATGAATTTGACCTCTGGCACCTGATGCTCAGCGATAAATTTCTCGCTGGCCTCCACTACCCGGTTCAGGGTATCGGCCTTGTGATCGGCCAGGTAAACGTACAGCGACAGCATCGAACAGCCCTGATTGAAAAGCTCTCGCGGCGCGCGGGTCTGCACCGCACCCAACGCGCCGTCATTGGGGATCAGCTCATACCATTTGAAGTTACCTTCGTTGTAACCGGCCGTGGCGATCTTGCTCAGCGCCGCCATGGAGGTGGTCGACTCCACTCCCCGTAATTGCTCCAGCCGCCAGGCCAGCGCATCCACCGCGGACAGACTCGCGTAACGCGTGCACTGATCTTCCGGGGTTTTGATCATGACCACGAAAATATCCGAGCTGGCTGCGTAGTTGCGAGTCATGAACAGCGCGTCGCGGTTGTACCGCGAGTCGGCCCGCAACTCCGGTGCGCCGGGATCGAGATCGCCGATCTTCAGGTGCAGGCTCACGGCAAAACCGAACGCGGCCAGCAGCAGGCCGCCCAGCATGGCGCCAACGGCCCAGCGCCGCTGGGTAAACAGATCGAGAAAACGCCACAACGGATGCTTGATCTGCGCCTGCAGCTCGGCGGTTTCCGAACTCAGGCTGCGTTGTGCCGCTGCCGGACTGACACCGATATAACTGAGCAAGATCGGCAGCAGGATAAGGTTAGTGAAAATCAGCACGGCCACGCCGAGGCTGGCGGTGATCGCCAAATCCTGGATCACTCGGATATTGATCAGCAGCAACACCGCGAAGCCCACTGCATCGCAGAGCAACGCGGTCATGCCGGCGGCGAACAGTCGGCGGAAGGTATAACGCGCGGCCACCACTCGGTGGGTGCCGCGACCGACGTCCTGCATGATGCCGTTCATCTTTTGCGCGCCATGGCTCATGCCGATGGCGAACACCAGAAACGGCACCAGTGCCGAATAAGGGTCCAGTTCATAACCGAGGATGGCGAGCAGACCGAGCTGCCAGAGTACCGCCACCAGCGAGCACGTCACCACCACCAAGGTGCTGCGCGCGCAACGGGTGTAGCCATAGAGCACCACCACGGTCACCAGTACCGCCACCACGAAGAACAGCAGTACCTGGGTCAACCCCTCGATCAGATCGCCGACAATTTTGGTGAAACCGGTGATGTGAATCCGCAGATCATCGGTCTGGTACTTGTCCCGCAGGACTTCCAGTTGCCGGGAAAACTCGCCGTAGTCCAGGGCTTTTCCGGTCTGCGGACTGATTTCGAGCAAGGGCACGAAGATCACACTGGACTTGAAGTTGCCGGCCACCAACTGGCCGACCTCGCCAGAACGGGCGACGTTGGTCCGCACTTGTTCGATGCTGGCGGCAGAACCATCGTAGTCGTCGGGGATCACCGTACCGCCATCGAGGCCCTCCTCCGTCACCGCGGTCCAGCGCGTGGTCGGGGTCCATAACGACTTCATGTAAGGTCGATCGACGCCCGGCAGCAGGTAGAGCTCATCGTTGAGCCTGGCCAGGGTGTCGAGGTAGTCCTTGCTGAATATGTTGCCCTGCTTGACCTCCACGGCGATCCGCAACAAGTTGCCCAGGCCACTCAACTCGCTGCGATTTTCCAGGAAGTTGGCGACATAAGGGTGTCCGGTCGGGATGGTCTTCTCATAACTGGCGTTGATGCCGATGCGCGTGGCTTGCCAACCGAGCAGCAGAGTCACCAACAGACACAGCAGGATCACCAGCGGTCGATGGTTGAAGATCGCTCGCTCGGCGAAGTTGCCCGAAGCCTGGTCAAAGTCTTCCAGGCGGCCGATCACGGTTTGGGTTTTGTCGTCTTTCAAGTCTGACTCCTGTTGCACGGGCCTCGGCCCGATAGCGCTACACCGTGAAGTTTCAAGGTTTGCCGGACGCCCGCGGATCCTGGTCAGCGGCCACGCCACTCAAACCGACGCTGGCCAGACTGCCGTCGGCCGCCTGCTGCAGGGCCGCGACCGTCGCACTGCTGAGGCTCTGACGTTTGTCGAAGCTGCGGCCCTGGTCATGGCTGAACAAAAGTTCACCGCTCTGGCTGACCATCAGCAGGCTGCCGTCACGCAGTTCGATGGCGGTCGCCAGCGTTGAGTCGACGCCGGTGTCGAGGCGCCGCCAACGGTTGCCACGGTCATCGGACCACCAGGCGTTGCCGCGCAATCCATAGGCAATCAAGGCGCCGCTGCGGGTGCCAAGCAAACCGAAAAAGCTGCCTTCATAAGGTGATTTCAAGGCCTGGAACGAATGCCCGGCATCAGTCGAACGCAACAGCAAACCACGCTCACCCACTAGCAGCAGGTCATTGCCCGAGGCACGGATGCCATACAGGTTGAGGCCCTGCGGATTGTCCACATGTCGCATCCAGGGTTGCCAGTTTTGCCCGCCGTCGTCAGTGCGGTAGATCTGGTTGTAGGCACCCACGATGTAGCCATGCAGCCGGTCACTGAAGTACAGGTCGAGAAACGGCTTGTCCGGTCCGTCGCTCATCAGATGCCGTGCCTGTTCCAGGTTGCTGGCGCCATCCGACTGATCGGCATCACGCTGCGCTGCCTGCACTGCCAACTTGGCAGCACCTTCGCCGTCGAGTTGCTTGTGCCAGGTTTCACCGCCGTCCTCGCTGTGCAACACCACACCCAGATGACCGACCGCCCAACCCTGCTCGGCATCGACGAATTGCACCGCCGTCAAGCTGACGCTGACCGGCACACTGGCCTGGCGCCAACTTTTCCCCGAGTCGTCCGAGAGCAGCACGATGCCCCGCTCTCCGACCGCCACCAAACGCTCCCCGGCCCGGGCCAACCCGAGCAATACCGCGCGCGGGGCCTTGGCGGTCAGCAATGCCGGCTGCTGCAGCACCGCGAACGTCGCGGCCTGCGCAGCCATGGACGTGCTCGCCAACAGACACAACGCCAGGGCACAGACACCCCATCGCAGGCGAAAACTCGCAAAGATTTTTTCAACGTTCATGTCTTTATCCCGCTTGGAAAATCGCTCGCGACCGCGACGAGCTTCTCGCCCGCCACAGCCACCCAGGGTTCAACGCATGTTTTCGTTGGCCATGGCATCCGGCGTGAAGTAGGAGGCCGAAGGTTTCGCGACTTTCTGGTACTGAACCGCCAGATCATTGCTCGAGGAGTTGAGGAAGTAGGCGCCGGTGTCGAGGTTGTAGCTGCCCCACATGACCTGTGCGGTGAGCGCCGGCAGGTCCGGTGCCAGCAGCGTCAGCGAATACATCTGGCGTCCCAGTTTGCCCTGGGCGTCATACCCGTCGGCCAACAGGATCTGCCAGGAGTCCTCGTCGATGTAGTAAGTCCGACGCGGCACCACATGGCGTTTACCGGATTTAAGCGTGGCCTCGACCACCCAGACCCTATGCTTCTCCCAGCGCACCAGATCGGGATTGAGGAAGTTCTGTTTGACCAACTCGTCGCTCTTGGCCAGACCGGCGCGGTTGTTGTTGTAGGCGACGATCAGTTCTTTCTTGCCCATCAGCTTGAGGTCGTAGCGATCGGTCGGCCCGAACAGCATGAACGCTTCGTCGAACAGACCGACCCCGGAGGTGACGAAGTCCGGGGTGTCGTAGGCAATGTTCGGCGCCCGACGCACCCGGCGCTGGCCAACCAGGTACTGCCAGGCCGCACGGTTGGCCGGGTCCAGGTCCCAATGGGTCATCAGGCCTTCGCCTGCCTTGGACGACGGCAGTTCGGTCAACAGTTTGCCAATCAGGTATTTGCCGGAAAAATTTTCTGGGCTGCCGTTTTCGACGTAGTAGGGAAACTGGTAGGTGTACTGGGCACGGGTCGCCTGGACTTTCTTGCCGCCCGCCGTCATCAGCCAGGTGTCGAAAGGCGAGCTGATGGTATCGCCGCCCTGCCAGGACAGCCGATAGTTCCACAGTACTTGCGCGCCGTTGTCCGGAATCGGGAACGGGATGCCGCCGTAGGCGCTGGCGACTTTCTCGGTCTCAACGTCCAGCGTGGCGCGGAGGGCATTCTTGGCGGTGTTGTCATAGACCCATTGCGGGGCTGCTGCCGAGCGATGGGTCGGGTAAACGTCCAGCCGGTAGTCCGGGTATTTCTTCAACAGAACCTTGGTGCCTTCGGCCAGCTCGCTGGCGTACTGCTCCATGTTCGAGGCCTTGATCGAGTACAACGGTTTCTCGCCGGCGAATGGATCGGGACGTTTATCGCCCGCCTTGTAGCCCGGCGCGACCTTGGTGTAACCACCGTCCCAGGCCGGAATGCTGCCATCGGCGTTGCCGGCCCGCTCACCGCCAAGGGGCGTCAGCCCGGACGTCAGGCGTGCAGCCTGCTCAGGCGACACCGCTGCCTGTGTCAGGCTCATGCCGGCAAGAGCCAGGGTGAGGACACACGTGTTGAGAAATGTTTTGTTCTGCATGGCGAATCCACCTTATTAGAATGAGGTTTTCACGTAGAGCGAGACGAAGTCGCGGTCGGCCAGCGACTGCCCGTAGCTGAAATTCCCGTCCTCGCGCAGCCCGGCTTTTGGCGCACCGAAGAAGTTCACGTAGTTGAGGCCAACATCCCAGCGCTGCAGATAAGTAGCCTTGAGCCCGACACTCCAGTCGCCGGAATGGGTATTGCCGAAGCCCGATTTGTTGACGGCCGAAGAGCGCCCGTCGAGCACCACGCCCATTCCGATCGGCACGGTCAGGTCGATCCCGTCGACAATCTGGAAGTACGCCGGCTCCACCAACACGCGTAACGCCGTCGCATCGCGGGTCGTGTTGGAATCCAGCGCCGCGGCGTTCTCGGTGACGCTCAGGGTGCGGTTCCAGGCCAGTTCGGCCAGTGCCGAGCCGCCGTCCCAGAAAGCCGTCGGTGATAACAGGTAAATCGCCGACAGGTTGGCGTGCGCGGTTTTGCCCCGAGCAAACAGCGAGTTGTCGCCGCCATCTGCATCCGTGCCCGGTGTCACCACTTGCAGATTGCTCACCAGCGGCGCATTCCAGCGCACGGAGGTTTCACCGGCAAAGTTGAACGGGCCATAGGCGGTGGAGAAGCTGACGCCAGCCGTCTTGATATCTTCGGCGTAGACCTGACGATAAGAACTCAGGATCGGCAACCCGGTGGCCGCCGCCGCTGCGCCGTCGAGGTAGGCGTACAGCCCAATCGGGGTTTTGTCGTGATACTGCGCGGCGTAAAAACCCAGCTCCAGCTCGGTCCCGGTCGGTTTGAAGCGAATCTGCATACCGCCCTGCCCCGAATTCCTTGGTTTCAGATCGCCGCCATTCACGGTGTCGTTGCCAAACACCTCGCGCAGCGGACCGCTGCCGTAGCCGATGGCATCGGCATCGCTCAGGTAGCTGCCGGCACCGGGCAGGTTGGAACGTTCCCACTCGAACTGGTAGTAAGCGCCCACCGACAACTGTGGGTTGATCTGCAACTGCCCGGAGATCTGATTGACCGGACGCAGGATCTCCTTGAACTGGGTCCCCGGCACGCTGAGCAACTTGACCACGTCGGTCGGGCCCTGGGCATTGGCAATCCCGTTGCCGCCGTAGAACAGGCTTTCACCGTAGATCAAGCTGTGCCGACCCAGCCGCACCACGCCCTGGGAGTCTTCGCCGAGGTCTCCGCGCAGGAACACAAAGGCGTCGAGGATTTCGCCGTCGCGGCCATGAAGCTTACGGGTCTCGCTGAGGAAATGCGTTTGCTCGCTGCTGTCGGTATCCTTGTTGTAGATATCGTCGTACCAGGCTGCGCCACTCACACGCAGCCCGTAGTTTTGCCGACTGAGGTCCATTTCGGAAAACAGGTCCAGACGGTTGGAGACCAGACCGCTACTGAAGTTTTTATCGCCCTGGCTCTGGATCGAGGGATACAGGCCGTTGGCGGTCGGCGCGTTGACCAAACGGCTGTCCTGACCCTGTAGACGCCAGGCCTGGCTGTATTTGATGGTGTTGTCCCAGCGCAGTTTCCAGTCGGAATCACCGAGGTCCATTTGCATGGCCTCGACCCTTTCGACCATCACGCCTGCGCTGCATAACGCCAGAAACAGGGCGCAGTGCTTGAAACGAAAGCAACGTTTAACGTTGTCCATGGACGCTCCTCATTATTTTTATTTTTGGCATGGCTTTGCACGCATGGCGCCAGCCAACACGCTCGGGTAGCGGCCTGCGCCGCTGTCTACGGGTGTCCGTTTCAGATGTAGGTGGAGGCCAGGCCGCCATCGACCGCCAGGTTGACGCCGTTGATCCAGCGCGACTCGTCGGCACACAGGAAAGCGATCACCGCCGCCACCTCATCGGCATAACCGGGGCGCTTCATGCGATGAGCATCAGCCTGGGTCCGGGCCTCACCGAGCATGCTCACGAAGTCGCCGAGGATTGGCGTGAACACCGGGCCTGGCGCCACGCTGTTCATGCGCACCGAATGTTCCAGAAACCAGGGCTGGGCCTGCAGGTAGTTCCAAACGATCAAGGCTTCCTTGAAATACTGGTAGCAGGTCTCGTCCGGTACCGGGTGTTCGGCCAGCCAGGCTTGCGCGGCGGTGAAGCTGTCGATGCGCGCCAGCGCCTTGTGCAGGTCCAGGCGTTGCGGCCATTCGGCACCAAGGATCGAGGCGATGTTGACGATGCTGCCGCCAGCCGTGATGCGCGGCAGTAGCGCACTGCTCAGGTGGCGCAACCCCAGGTAATTGACTTGCGCCAGCAGTTGCGGGTTTGCAGTGCCCGGGACCCCGGCGATGTTACACAGGCTGTCGATCCGTGCCGGTAACTGCGGCAACAGCCGGTCGATGCTCTCGGCACTGCTCAGATCGCCCTGGACAAAGCCGTCCAGGGTCATGTGCGGGGCCTTCAGATCCACGCCAATCACCTGGGCGCCGTGGCCGCGCAACAGGCTTGAAGTGGCTGCACCGATACCCGAGGAGACCCCGGTCACCAGCACAATCTTGTTGTCGAGTTTCATGTTGTGTCCTCTTATTGTTTTTGTGTACTCGCCCGGTGCACCGACCACCCTCGTCGGCCCTGGCCCCATCAGAATGGGTAGCGCGGCGCCTTATCCTTGACCGTCACCCATTGCCATTGGGTGTACTCGTCCCAGTCCGCCGGGCCGCCAACGCTGCCGGCATTTCCTGAACTGCCACGCCCACCGAATGGATTGACGCATTCGTCAGCCACCGTCTGATCGTTGATGTGCAGCAGACCGCAATTGAGTCGCTCGCCAATTGCCATCGCGCGCCCAACCGAAGGCGAGATGATCCCCGCGGACAGGCCATACTCGGTGCGATTGGCCAACTCGATGGCCTCCTCGTCGCTGGCAAAACTCACCACCGTGGCCACCGGACCAAAGATCTCCTCGTCGAACGCACGCATGCCCGGACGCACGCCTGAAAGAACCGTAGGTTGGTAGAAGAGCTGTTCAAACTCGCCGCCGGTTTCCAGAATTGCCCCGGCCCTTACACTCTCCGTGACGATTTCATGCACACGTTGCAACTGTCGTTTGTTGATCAAAGGCCCCAGCACCGCCTCGCCACGAGCGGCATTGCCGACGGTGATCGCCCGTGCTTTCTCTGCCAGTCGGCGGACCAGCTCTTCAGCGATCGACTCATGGGCCAGGATGCGTCCGGTGGCCATGCATATTTGCCCCTGATGCAACCAGGCCCCCCAGGCGGCGTTGCTGGCCGCCAGGTCGAGATCAGCGTCTTCGAGCACGATCAGCGAGTTCTTGCCGCCCAACTCCAGGGCCACTTTTTTCAGATGACGCCCGGCCACCTCCGCGACTTTGCGTCCCGCTGCGGTGGAGCCAGTGAACGCAATCATCCGCACATGCGGGTCGCGGCACAGCGCCTCACCGGCCACCGCTGCGCCCGGCAAAACCTGCAGCAACCCCTTGGGCAGACCGGCTGCCTCAAATAACCGGGCGATGATGAAGCCACCACTGACCGGGGTCTGCGGATCGGGCTTTAGCACCACGGCGTTGCCGGCCGCTAGCGCGGGTGCTACCGAGCGCAGGGAGAGCACCAGAGGAAAGTTGAACGGAGAAATTACTCCGACCACGCCATGGGGCAACCGGCGTGCATAGGACAAACGCCCCGCCTCGCTCGGAAGAACCAGGCCATGGGGTTGCGACAGCAGTCCGGCCGCCTGATGCAGCAAGACGATCGCCTCACGGACCTCATGCTCACCCTTGAACAGACTGCCGCCGCTTTCCCGAGCGATGTACAGCGCCAGCTCGGCAAAGTGTTGCTGGGCCAGTGCTGCGGCTTTGCGAAAGATCTCCGCCCTCTCACGCGGCCCCAATGCCGCCCAGCCCGGCTGGACACGGGCAGCGTTGAGACTGGCAAACGCGATGTCCGCAGCATCGGCCAGGCCGGTGACAGTCAGCACCTCGCCGGTGGCCGGCTCACGTACGGTATTGCTGCCGCCCAACGGACGTATCCAGTCGCCATTGAAAACGCGTTCACACCACAACTCGTCCCGCAGAAAATCAGAGGGTTCACTTACCGACATTTCGGCCTCCCGGCTCTTGTGTTTGTCATCGCCCGACGACGCCTTGCTGAAGCGGTGAAGTCGTCTGCGTCGTGAAAGCACTAGAGCAAGGGCTGTGCCGATTTCCTGCGTGCCACCATTATTTAGATGGCGAAGGCTCTGGCCTGTGGGCTCAAGATGAGTACTCAAAGATCGGGCGATGGTCTCGACGCTCCGCCAGCACCGGGTCACTTGTTCAAATGATAAAGTTATGTTTAATAACTATTTTTGAAGTTACTCATTTCGATCAGTCATTGCGCTCAGGGGCATAACAATGAATAACCCCCACTTGCTGTTTCCCGGTCTCGCGATACGGGAGGAGCATTTCTCGCCCCGCGGGGACAGTACCCAGCTGGCCGAGGGCAACTCACCGACCCTGGCCGAGTTGACCGAATGCCTGTTCTTTTCCCCGATCGACGGACGCATCTGGCTCAACGATCAGCGCATGCTGCTATTGCACAGTTCATCCTTCGGCGCACTGCGGCGCGAGATCATCGATCGCCAGGGTCTGGAACAGACCCGTGGTCTGTTTACCCGCACCGGCTACCTGTCAGGCGCACGCGATGCACGGCTGATCCGCGAGCGTTGGCCGGACGCCGATGCCGCAGCGATTTTCTCCGCTGGCACTCGCCTGCACACCCTCGAGGGCATGACCAAGGTCGAACCCCTGCACTTCAAGTTCGACGCCGACTCCGGCTTTTACGAAGGCGAGTTCCTCTGGCATCACTCCTGCGAGGCCGACGAACATATCGCCGCCTACGGGATCGGCCAGGACCCGGTGTGCTGGACCGAACTGGGCTATGCCATCGGTTATGTCAGCGGGCTGTTCGGCCGCCTGGTGATCTTCCGTGAAACCGAATGCCGGGGCATGGGCCACGAGACCTGCCGAGTGGTCGGCAAGACCGCCGAACAATGGGGCGATGTCGAACAGGACCTGAGTTATCTCACCGCCTCGCCATCAAGCGTCGCTCCCAGGCAGCGTCCAGCACCAGCACCCGCCCCCGATGACGAGAGCAAAATGCCTGGAGGGCCAAAACCTATCGGAGCCAGCGCCGCCTTCAATGCCGCCACCCTCGCCTTGCAACGCGTGGCTCCAACGCCGGCGACGGTGCTGTTCAGCGGCGAGTCAGGGGTCGGCAAGGAGCTGTTTGCCCGCCAGTTGCATCAGTGCAGCCCACGCCATCTGGCACCGTTCGTGGCGCTCAACTGTGCCGCGATTCCGGACAATCTGATCGAGGCGGAGCTGTTCGGTGTCGAACGCGGCGCCTATACCGGTGCCACCCATTCGCGCCCCGGGCGCTTCGAACGGGCCCACGGCGGCACCCTGTTTCTCGATGAGATCGCCAGCCTCAGCCTGCCCGGACAAGGCAAGCTACTGCGGGCCTTACAGGAACGTGAGATAGAGCGAGTCGGTGGTGGTCAGCCAATCAAGGTCGATGTACGGGTGGTGGCGGCAACCAACGTCGACTTGCGCAAAGCGGTAGCGGCTGGAGACTTTCGTGAGGACCTGTTCTACCGCTTGAACGTCTTCCCCATCACCCTGCCGCCACTGCGTGAACGACGCGACGACATCCCGTTACTGGTCAATGCGTTCCTGCGGCGCTTCTGCCAGGACTACGCGCGCAAACCCGCCGGGCTGACCATGCGCGCACTCAAAGCATTGCTACGCTACGACTTCCCCGGCAACGTGCGGGAACTGCAGAACCTGGTAGAGCGCGGTCTGATCGCCAGCGAGGATGGTCAAGCCATCGACCTGGTCCACCTGTTTCGCAACGAGCCAATACCACAGGAGCTGTACTCTCTGGACGACAAGGGCAGCCTCGCGGCCATCGACCAGAGTCCCGCCAGCGCACAGCCTCGCCCGGCCTTGCTGGAAACCTTGACCCGGCTGGAACAAGGCTTCTCCATTGAAGGACTGGAGTCGCGCTTGATCGACGAAGCGCTGCAACAGAGCGAAGGCAATCTGGCTGCGGCTGCACGACTGCTGGGGTTGAGTCGTGCGCAGTTTGCCTATCGGCTGAAGAAGTACCAACAGGCGTCGACAGAACGGCCATCCTGAAGCGCACAGCCATCCACGTCTATCAGCCACAAAAAAACCGCCACTGGCGGTTTTTTTGTACATGAACATTATTCAATGGATCCATTAGAAATAATTAAAACAAACTCAATATAAATAAAACATGCTATTAAAGCCTAATGACTAGCATTAATGGCATCGAGCAAGGTTGACTTGCGGCATTCGATTGCCGCCTAATGGATCCATCAAAACAAAAACAAGCGCTGACTTGGAGAATTTCCATGTACCCAAAAAACACGTGGTACGTCGCCTGCACCCCGGATGAAATTGCACAAGGACCACTCGGGCGGCAGATCTGCGGCGAAAAAATCGTTTTCTATCGCGGCCAGGAAAACCAGGTCGCAGCGGTCGAGGACTTTTGCCCGCACCGCGGCGCGCCGCTGTCATTGGGCTATGTAGAAAATGGCAACCTGGTGTGCGGCTATCACGGGCTGGTCATGGGTTGCGACGGAAAAACTGTCGAAATGCCAGGACAACGAGTGCGCGGCTTCCCTTGCAACAAGACTTTCGCGGTGGTCGAACGTTACGATTTTATCTGGGTCTGGCCTGGAGAACAGGACAAGGCCGACCCGACGCTGATCCACCACTTGGAGTGGGCCGTGAGCGATCAATGGGCGTACGGCGGCGGTCTGTTCCACATCGGCTGCGACTATCGCCTGATGATCGACAACCTCATGGATCTGACGCACGAGACCTACGTACATGCGTCCAGCATCGGCCAGAAAGAAATCGATGAGGCCGCCCCGACCACGACGGTCGAGGGCGATGAAGTGGTCACCGCACGGCACATGGAAAACATCATGGCGCCGCCGTTCTGGCGCATGGCCTTGCGCGGCAATAATCTGGCCGACGATGTGCCGGTGGACCGCTGGCAAATCTGCCGCTTCTCGCCACCCAGTCACGTACTGATCGAAGTGGGTGTCGCCCATGCCGGCAAAGGCGGCTATCACGCCGACGCTGAGTTCAAAGCTTCAAGCATCGTGGTCGACTTCATCACCCCGGAAACCGACACCTCCATCTGGTACTTCTGGGGCATGGCGCGCAACTTCAATCCTCAGGATGAAGCACTCACCGCGACCATTCGCGAGGGTCAGGGGAAGATTTTCAGCGAAGACCTGGAGATGCTCGAACGCCAGCAGCAAAACCTGCTGGACCACCCCCAGCGCAACGTGCTCAAGCTCAATATCGATGCGGGCGGCGTGCAGTCCCGCCGCGTCCTGGAACGAATCATCGCCAGCGAGCGAGCCTCCGAGCCGCAATTGATCGCCACCGCACAATAACCTGGTCAAGGCACGCCATGCCGTGCCCGCCCCTTGCGCAACACAATTTCAAAATAACCAGAAGTGACCACTGTGGTGGCAACGCTCCGAGGATGAAGCATGATCGATGTGGTGGTGGTATCGCGCAAAAACGAAGCTCAGGACATCTGCAGCTATGAATTGGCCCGCGTCGATGACAGCGCACTGCCCGGCTTCAGTGCCGGCGCGCACATTGATGTGCACCTGCCCGGTGGAGTGATCCGTCAATACTCCCTGTGTAATCACCCCGAAGAGCGCCACCGTTACCTGATCGGCGTGCTCAAGGATCCGGCCTCGCGTGGCGGCTCACAATGCCTGCACGAACAGATCAACACCGGGGATCGTCTGCGCATCAGCGAGCCACGCAATCTGTTCCCGCTGGCACACCGGGCCACGCGCAGCCTGTTGTTTGCCGGCGGCATCGGTATCACGCCGATTCTGTGCATGGCTGAACGTCTTGCCCACAGCAATGCGGACTTCGAAATGCATTACTGCGCACGCTCAAGCGAGCGTGCAGCCTTTGTCGAACGAATCAAGAACTCGTCTTTCGCCGACCGGGTATTTCTGCATTTCGATGAGCAACCCGAGACAGCGCTGAACGCGGCCAGGGTATTGGCCCAGCCAGGAGAAAACGTTCATCTGTATGTTTGCGGTCCGGGCGGTTTTATGCAGCACGTGCTGGACAGCGCCAGGGCTCAAGGCTGGCAGGACGACTCGCTGCACCGCGAATACTTTGCCGCCACGCCCACTGATACCAGTAACGATGGGAGCTTTTCGGTCAAGGTTGGTAGCACCGGCCAGGTCTTCGAAATCCCGGCCGACAAGACCGTGGTTCAAGTACTGGAAAGCCATGGCATCGATATCGCCATGTCCTGCGAACAAGGCATTTGCGGCACGTGCCTGACCAGGGTGCTGGAGGGAGTGCCGGATCACCGCGACCTGTTCCTCACCGAAAATGAGCAGGCACTTAATGATCAGTTCACACCGTGCTGCTCACGCTCAAAATCACCGCTGCTGGTGCTGGACCTCTGAAAAGGCCGAGCCTCACTCAGAGCGGTGAATGACCTTCATCCGCTCATTGGCTGTCGCAGAACCAAATATCTCGGCATAGCGCAGGGTAGCGTTGGCGTGTTCGCGCATGATCGCTTCGGCGCGAGCACCCTGGCGATTGATCAAGGCATCGAAGACGGCATGATGTTGCATGTGGGCGTAGTTGAAACGCCGATACTCGCGGGCCATGTCGTTGCGATCCACTGCCAGCGCGGTCACCGAAGCAAACGGCAGGTGGTCATTGCGCACCAGCGCATCGGCGATGGCCGGGTTGTGGCTGCCTTCGACGATCACCTGATGGAAGCGCATGTTGAGGTCATGGTAGACTTCCAGATCGTCTTCTGTGACATAGCCCTTGTCGAATAGCTCGTCACCTTGCAGCAGGCATAGTTCCAGGATCGCGCGCCCCTCTGCCGAGAGTCCGCGCTCGGCAGTCTGACGGGCCGCCAGGCCTTCGAGCACTCCACGTACTTCAACGGCACCGGCAATGTCATCAGCACTGACCGAGCGCACCTGAAACCCTCGACCGCCGAACCGCACCAGCAACCCTTCCTGTTCGAGGGTCCGAAAAGCCATACGCACCGGCATCCGGGACACCCCGAACAGCTCCGCCGTGGGGATTTCCATCAGTCGTTCGCCAGCAGCCAGCTCGCCCGAGGCGATCATCTTGCGCAGCGCTACCAGCACCAACTGACCGGGCTTACTCATCCAGGCAACTTCCAGAAAACGTGGGCGGCCATAGTAACGCAAGCCTTGCACAAGCTGGAGATCAACTCGCACAGCAGCAAATACGCAAAAAAGAAGATCGCGGTTTCCAGTTTGCCAGCGCGCAAGAGGCTATAGGGCTCAGTCGCGGTACTGCGGGTTCTCGATCAGCACGGCCATGCCCTGCCCGCCACCGACACAGGCAGCGGCGATTCCGTAGCGCAGATTCTGCTCGCACAACTGTCGGGCCAGGGTCATCACCAGACGCAGTCCGGTGGCGGCCAATGGATGGCCGAGGGCGATGGAACCGCCTCGGCGGTTGAGCTTATTGATGTCCATCTCCAGCGCCTGGGCCACTGCCAGCACCTGCGCGCCCTGCGCCTCGTTGATTTCAAACAGGGCAATATCGTCCTGCACCAACCCGCTGCGTTGCAGCAGCAGCTGGATCGCCGGAACCGGGCCGATCCCCATGAACTCCGGGGCCACGCCAACCACCGCCGTCGCCAGCAGGTTTGCCAGTGCCGGTCGCGTACCCGCCGATGCGCGACCGACCAGCACCGCCGCCGCGCCATCCACCACTGCACAGCTGTTGCCGGCGGTTTGCACGCCCCCCGCATGAATAGCCCGCAACTTCGCCAACGCGAGGAAATCAGTGCGCCGAACATGGCTGTCGAGGGTGGCTGCGTCTACCTGACGCGGCAGCGTAATGCCCCTAGGCTGATAGCCGTCCAGCTCGAACGACTCGTTGCGCACTGCGACGATTTCATCGGCGAACCAGTCAGAGGTCTGCGCTTGCAACGCTTGCTCATGGCTGTTGAGGGCATAGGTATCCACCGCTTCGCGACTCAGGCCATGACGCCTGGCAAGGTTTTCCGCCGTGGCAATCATGTCCAGTCCCGGTGCCGGGTCGTATAGCGCTTCCCAGAGGAAATCCTTGAAATCCACCGACGCACCGAGACGAAATCCGCCTCGATGGGTGTAGGCAGCAATCGGATTGCGCGACATGGATTCGGCGCCCACACACAGCGCCAGTTCTGCGCCGTCGCGAAGTTGCTCCCCGGCCTGGCGCAGCAGCTCGAAGCCGGTGGCGCAGATGCGCTGCACCGCCAGCGCCGGCACCTGTTGCGGCACACCGCTGTAAAGACCGATGTGGCGTGGCAGCATGTAGGCATCGAAGCTGGCCTGGGCCATGGAGCCCGCCAGCACAGTGTCGACTGTCCTTGGATCGAGCTCGGCACGGGCCAGCACTTCACGACCGACCTTGATGCCCAGGTCGATGGGCGATACCTGGGCCAGCGCACCGCCAATGTCAATCCAGGGCGTGCGCACGGCCTCAAGAATCGCCACATCGGTGAAGGCCGAATACTGCCCTGCGTAACTCAAGACCGTGGACCGGCGCGCAGGATAGAGAGGTCTTCGCCTCGATACAGCGCCTCAACCTTGTCGGCACGCCATTGCAAGACCGCCCGCTGGTTGATCGAGCCTTTGTCGGTGATTTCACCGCGATCGATAGACGCGGCCTCGTCGAGCAGCGCGATCCATTCCAGGCGGCTGGCATTACCGGTGGCGTCGCGGTTGAGCCGTTGCAGCCAATCACCGAACCACTGACGCACCGGCACGCTGGCCAGGACCTCGGCATCGCTGGCGTCCGGACTCAAGCCGGCCAGACGTCGGCATTCGTACA
Source organism: Pseudomonas sp. ASL4 (assembly GCF_056680395.1). Lineage (NCBI taxonomy): Bacteria > Pseudomonadati > Pseudomonadota > Gammaproteobacteria > Pseudomonadales > Pseudomonadaceae > Pseudomonas > Pseudomonas sp. ASL4. The sequence goes on from NZ_CM155280.1 coordinate 4,561,495, forward strand.
GCCGAGGAAAGACCAGCGCACCCAGACATTCGCGGTCGGGCGCGGCCACCACCATATCCTGAACATAAGGCGAACCTTCGAGCACCGCGCGATTGCGCAACGGGCCAACGCTGACAAACACGCCGGAGCTCAGTTTGAAGTCCTCGGCAATGCGCCCGTCGAACATCAGCCCCAGTTGTGGATCACGGGCATCGGCCAGTTTCAGCGCGTCGCCGGAACAGTAGAAACCTTGTTCGTCGAACACCTCGGCGGTCTGCTGCGGCGCGCGCCAGTAACCCGGCATGATGTGCGGCCCGCGAAAACGCCCCTCCAGCTTGCCATCCACCGGCACCAGCCGCACTTCACAACCGGGAGCCGGCAGGCCGATATAACCGGCCATGGACAGTGGCCCGGTGGTGAAGGTGCAAGACGGTGCCGCCTCGGTCATTCCGAGCCCTGCCATCATGCGAATGCGTTCGCCGCAATGCTGTTCGGCGACCCGGTCCAGGCGATCCCAAATCCTCTGGGACAAGCCGGCAGCGGCGAAAAAGAACAGCTTCATGCGCGAGAAAAAACGTTCACGCAACTCGCCTTCCTGCTCCAGGGCGTTGACCAGTTCTTCCCAGCCCTTGGGCACAGTCAGGTAGGCGGTGGGCGATACCTCTTTGAGGTTGCGCAGTGTTTCGGCAAAACCCTGGGCGGTCGGCTTGCCATCGTCCAGGTAAAAGGTGCCGCCGTTGTACAGTACGATGCCAACGTTGTGGCTGCCGCCGAAGGTGTGATTCCACGGCAACCAATCCACCAGCACCGGTGGTTCTTCGCCGAATACCGGGAAGGTCTGCAACAGCATCTGTTGGTTGGCGCAGAGCATGCGCTGGGTGGTGACCACCGCCTTGGGCAGCTTGGTGGAGCCGGAGGTAAACAGAAACTTGGCGATGCTGTCCGGCCCGGTCGCCGTGAAGGCGCAATCGGCCTCGGCACCGCCGGGCTGCTCCAGCAGGCCGGCAAAGCTCATCTGACTCCGGCCCGGTATTTGGCCATGCACGGTGATCAGCGGCGTGTCAGACGGCACCACCGCATCGATTGCCCGCTGATAGGTCGAGGCGTCGCTGACAAACACCAGGCCCGGTTGTAGCAGGTCGCAGACATGCCGCAACTTGGCGAAATCCTGAGACAACAACGAATAGGCCGGTGAGACCGGGCTATAGGGAATGCCCGCGTACATGGCGCCCAGAGCAATTTGCAAATGCTCGATGTCGTTGCCCGAGAGGATCGCCAGCGGTCGTTCGGCCGAAAGCCCATAACTGAGCAGGCTTTGGGCAATGGCGCGGACGCTGGTCAGCATCTCGGCGTAACTCACCCGGCGCCAGTCGCCGCCGCTCTGGCGAGCAGCGATAAAGGTCTGTTGCGGGCGCACCTGTGCCCAGTGCACCAGGCGATCGAGCAGGCGTGCGGGCAACTCAGCCAAAGGCTCCAGGGAGCGCATGTGCAAAATGCCCTGCTCTTCGCTGACCTCGACCGCTGGACGGCCGATGGATACGTGGCGATAGCGCGGCGCACTGGCTTCGTTCTGGGGTGGCGATCTGAATTCGGAACTCACGTGCTTGTTCTCCATCAAGGCACACCACGGCTCGCACAAATGCGTTCACCGGGGCATGGCAGCCTGCGACTGCAGCCTCGTTATTGTTATGTCTGGCCTGCACGCGGGCGACGATCGCTCTCAAGCGTTCGTCGCCCAAAGGTGCGACGGCTGCTCAGACCGGGTAGTGCCGCGGTCCGTTCTGCAAGGTCACCCAACGTAACTGAGTGAAGTGCTCGATGGACGCCTTGCCGCCAAAACTGCCATAGCCGCTGGACTTGACTCCGCCGAAGGGCATCTGCGCCTCGTCGTGCACAGTCGGACCGTTGATATGGCAGATACCCGATTCGACCCGCTGAGCCAAGGCCAGAGCGCGGCTGGTGTCGCGACTGAAGATCGCCGCCGACAAGCCGAATTCGGAGTCGTTGGCCAGGCGCAATAGTTCTTCATCACCCTCGCCTCGTAGTACCACCGCCACCGGGCCAAAGGATTCTTCGCGGTACAGACGCATGGCATCGGTGACGCCGTCGAGCAAGGTCGGCTGCAGAATGCTGCCCTCCAGCTGACCACCCGCAACCAGGGTTGCGCCCTTATCGAGGGCATCGTCGATCAACAGTTTGATGCGTTCACCGGCATTGCTGTCCACCAGAGAACCGAGGACCGAACCTTCGGCATTGGGATTGCCCGCGGGCAAGGTGGCGATCTTCGCCGCCAGCCTGGCGACAAAGTCATCGGCCACTTTGGCATCGACAATCAGGCGCTCGGTGGACATGCAAATCTGGCCCTGATTAAAGAAGGCGCCAAAGGCCGCCGCCTCCACCGCTGCATCCAGGTCGGCATCCTCCAGCACCAGGAACGGCGCCTTGCCTCCCAGCTCCAGTAACGCCGGTTTGAGATGACGCGCCGACAGTTCGCCGACGATGCGCCCAACATGGGTCGAACCGGTGAAGTTGACCCGACGCACCGCCGGGTTGGCGATCAGCCGTTCAACAATCGCCGCGGCATCCTGGGGCGCGTTGCTGATGACGTTGACCACGCCATCACCGAGGCCGGCGTCTTGCAACACTTGACCGATCAGCCGGTGCACCGCCGGGCTCAGTTCCGACGCCTTGAGCACCACGGTGTTGCCGCAGGCCAACGGCATGGCGATAGCGCGAGTGGCGAGGATCACCGGCGCGTTCCAGGGCGCGATGCCCAGCACCACGCCGCAGGGTTGACGCAAGGCCATGGCGAAGCTGCCGGGCACATCGGAGGGAATGATTTCGCCGGTGATCTGGGTGGTCATGCACGCGGCTTCGCGCAGCATGTTGGACGCCAGGTGCACATTGAAACCGTACCAGTTGGCCATGGCACCGGTCTCGCCGGCCGCCGCGATGAACTCCGCGCAGCGAGCCTGCAACTGCTCAGCCGCGCGCAGCAACCGGGTACGTCGCTCGTTGGGGGCCAGGGCCGCCCAGGCGGGGAATGCCGCTTTGGCCGCGGCGACCGCAGCATCGGCATCTTCCAGGGTGGCGGCGGCAACGCGCGACACAACTTCACCGGTCACCGGATTACGCCGTTCGAAAGTTCGACCGTCTCGGGCGGGGCACGACTGGCCGCCAATCAGCAGGGGCACGTCCAGCATGGTGATTCCTCTTTATTGTCTTTATCGGGAATACGTTCGAGGGGTTCACAGTAGCGCCGAGGCGCCGAAGCGAACAGCTGGCGGACGCTCGATCGCCCGGCCAGCTCGCCTTGATTTCAACGCTGAAATTCAGCGCTTGTAAGTCTGCAAACCGGGCTTGATGCTCTTGTCGTCGAGGAACTGCTTCATGCCCTGCTCGCGGCCACCTTCGGTGTCCAGCAGGCGCGACTGATCGAGCTTGGCGTACAGGTAATCTTCGTTCTGCTCCCAGGTGAGTTCGCGGCAACGCTTGAAGCCATGCTTGGCCGCGCGCAGCACCACCGGATTCTTCTCCAACAGATTACGCGCCAGTTCGATAGTCACGTCACGCAGTTGCGCCAGGGGCACGCTCTCGTTGACCAGGCCCATCTCGGCGGCTTTTTGCCCATCAAAGGTCTTGCCGGTCATGATGTAGTACAGCGACTGGCGATGGCCCACGGTGTCGGCCATGGCCTTGCTCACCAGGTTGCCCGGCGGAATGCCCCAGTTGATTTCCGACAGGCCGAAGGTGGCTTCATCGGCGCAGATCGCCAGGTCACAGGCCACCAGTGGGCTGAAACCACCACCAAAGCACCAGCCGTTGACCATGGCGATGGTCGGCTTGGCGTACATGCGCAGCAGTTTCCATTGCCATTGAGAGGCTTCGCGACGGATTTTTTCCTGAAGGATTTCCGGGCCGGCGTCCACTTCACGGAAGTATTCCTTGAGGTCCATGCCTGCGGTCCAGGCTTCGCCCGCACCGGTCAGCACCAGTACGCCCGCGTCCGGATCCTGCTCCAGGGTTTCCAGAACGTCGATCATCTCGCGATTCAGAGTCGGGCTCATGGCGTTGCGTTTTTCCGGGCGGTTGAGGATGACCCACGCGATGCCTTCCTCGATTTCCACTTTGACGGTTGTCCAGCGACCTTCGTAATTGCTCATGGTGATGCTCTCTTGTTCTTGGCTTGACGATGAGTAAAAACTAAACCGACATTTTAGTTATGTCAATTAACTATTAATTGAATTAACCAAATATTTTTCGCCATCTAACTCCATTGAAAGGCGCCGTGTTAGGCTCCTGACGTAGCTATTCCTGTCCAACCTCGTCAAACTAGATACCTTTATTAACCTGAAACCCGAGGGATTTTCCCGCAATGGCCAAGTCGTCCAAAAATGTCGCTGCCCCCGAAGCCCTGGCCGACAACGTCGAAATTAAGGCGCCCATGGACTCCGCATTGGACGAACTGATCGGTTACGCCATGCGCCGAGCCCAGTTGAAACTGTTCCAGAATCTGATCAGCCGACTTGCGGCCCACGACTTGCGGCCCGCGCAGTTCTCGGCACTGGCGATCATCGAGCAGAACCCCGGGCTGATGCAGTCCGACCTGGCCAAAGCCCTGGCTATCGAACCGCCCCAAGTGGTGCCGCTGCTTAACAAACTCGAAGAGCGCGCGCTCGCGGTACGGGTACGCTGTAAACCGGACAAACGCTCCTATGGGATATTCCTGAGCAAGACCGGCGAGACGCTACTCAAGGAGTTGAAGCTGATTGCCGCCGAGAGCGACATGGATGCCACGTCCGCTCTCGACAGCCAGGAACGCGAAGAACTGCTCAGGTTGCTGAAAAAGGTCTATCAGGCCTGAAACGCGAACGCCGGCGCGCTCCTGGGGAGCGGCCGGATTCATTACAAGTGAAACGGCTTACCAGATCGGCACGGTGTAGAGCACCAGAAAGCGCGTCTGGTTTTCATCGCGAAACGCTGCGCCGGCGGGGAAGTCATTGCGATAGATCGACTTGCGCGCCATCAGCCCGACATTCTTCAGCGGACCACTCTGGATCACATACCCCAGCTCCATCTGGAACTCCCGCTCCTTGCGGTCGTCGGCATTCAACGCCGCCAGTTCGATATGGTCACCGCGCACATAACGCAGGCGACTCTTCAGGCCGGGCACCCCGGCGGCAGCGAAGTCATAGTCGTACATCGCCTGCCAGGTTCGCTCCTTGGCATTGAGAAAATCCGAACTCATGGTCAGCTCGCTCATGCCCATCAACTCGGTGCCTGACACATAGGGCGTCGCCGTGTCGCCACTGGCGTGCATATAGCCAAGGCTCAAACGATGGCCGCCAAAGCGATAGCCGAACAGCGCCGAGAGGTTGCGGTTGTCCACTTTGCCGGCCTTGGCGCTGCCGTCTTCATCGCTGAAAAAACTGCGCAGGTCGCTGGTCAGCGTGCCCTCGCCCACCTGCAGCGTGTGCAGCAACGCCAGGGTGTTCTGCTGATACAGGTCCGCCACTTCGGCGTGATACACGCGCAGGCTGAGGTCCTTGTTCACCTGGTAATCGCCGCCGACATAGGCCATGTGCGATGAGGTGGCCGCGCCGTTGAAACGCCGGTTTGGCGAAGCGATGCTCATTGGCTGGTAGTCGGTGGAATCACGCTTGTTGATGCGGTCGATGTAGCCGGTGTTAAAGATCAGTCCGTCGATGTCCTTTGAGCTGAGCGTGGTGCCGCGAAAAGTCTGCGGCAGCAGCCGCGACGGGCTGGCGAAAGCGAATGGCAGGAAGATCGACACGTCGCCGGTTTTCACCGTGGTCTGGGCAACACGCATCTTGGCAGTCATGGCCAGGCGCGAATAGTCGTCCGCCGCGCGCTTGTCGCTGCTGGACACCGGCAGCAACTCGGTGCCGCTGCGGTCCGGCGCCGAATCCAGCTTGACCCCCATCAACCCACGAACGTCCAGGCCGAAGCCGACACTCCCCGGGGTAAAGCCCGACTCCACATTCATGATGAAACCCTGAGCCCATTCCCGGGCCGCGGTTTTCGCTCCGTCGTCCTTGTAATCCCGATCCAGGTAGTAATTACGCAAGGTCAAGGTGCCGTGACTGTCATCGATGAAGCCTTCAGCCAGCGCCGATGGCGCAATCAAACTCAGGCCCAGCAAGGCCAGGTGGCGTGCGCGAACAGGTAAGGTTGAATCCGCCGCAAGGACGTCCCAAGGAAGGTTTGGCATGTTCGATGTCCACTTATTGTTGTTGTTTTTTGAACGGGATCGTTGGGGTTATCCCGGAGATCTGCGGCCAGAGAATGGAAACAGCCTGGCATGGCGTCAACCGCAAGTGACCGATAAACGAACATTAATATTATTATCTATTTTCAGAATTTATCTTTATAGAGATGTCATCTAATTGATTTAAATAGGTTTAATTCTGTTTTTCAGCAAACAATTCTTAGTATTCATTTTTTAGTTATCTTTGTTAATCTTATTTAAGACCTGTCATCGCCTCGTGAGAACAGGCTCGCGCTCATCCGTCAGCACACCAACAAAAACAATAATGAGGTTCGCCATGGACACCCCATCACGTCGTACGACGCTGACCATTGCCCTGTGTTTTATCGTTGCACTGATCGAAGGTTTCGACCTGCAAGCTGCCGGTACTGCCGCCGCGGGCCTGCGCCAGACCTTTGCCCTGGACCCGAAATCGATGGGCTGGGTATTCAGCGCCGGAATTATCGGTTTGCTGCCGGGCGCCTTTTTCGGTGGCTGGATTGCCGATCGAATCGGCCGCAAGAAAATCCTCATCGCAGCGGTGCTGCTGTTCGGTGTGTTCTCCCTCAGCACCGCCTACGTCAGCAGTTTCTCTGGCCTGCTACTGGCTCGCTTCATGACTGGCCTGGGCCTGGGCGCCGCCCTGCCCAACCTGATCGCTCTGTGTGCCGAGGCCGTGGGCGAGCAACGTCGCGGCACCGCGATCAGCATCATGTATGCCGGTGTGCCGTTGGGCGGTGCATTGGCGGCGGTGGTCGCCATGCTCTTCACCGAGCATTGGCAGACGACCTTCATCATCGGTGGGCTCGCGCCCTTGCTGGTGGTGCCGCTGATGATCCTGCTGCTGCCCGAGTCCAGCGCCTTTCGCCAGCAACAAGGCACCGTCACCATGGCCCGCACTTCAACCGGCCAGGCGTTATTCGGCGAAGACCGGGCTCGCGTCACCCTGGCGTTGTGGCTCAGCTACTTCTTCACCCTGACCGTGATGTACATGTTGCTCAACTGGCTGCCATCACTGCTGCTGGAACAAGGTTTCAGCAAAGCCGAGGCTGGCCTGGTGCAGATGCTGTTCAACATCGGCGGCGCCCTCGGCTCGCTACTTGGCGGGTTACTGCTGGATCGCTGCAACGGCGTCAAGGTGGTGCTGTTCGTATACGCCGCATTGCTGGCAGCGCTGGCCGGGGTCGGCTTGTCGGTGGGCATCGTCCCCATGGCCATCGCCGGGTTTTGCGCGGGTTTGTTTGTGATGGCCGCGCAACTGGTGCTTTACGCCCTGGCACCACCGTCGTACCCGACCTCGGTACGTGCCACCGGCGTCGGCGCCGCGGTAGCCATCGGTCGTCTGGGGTCGGTGGCCGGGCCTTTGGCCGCAGGGCAGATATTGGCGGCCGGTGCCGGCACCACTGGGGTGTTACTGGCAACTTCACCTGGGTTGGTGATTGCAGCACTGGCCATCATCAGCGTGATTGTCCGATCGGCCCCGCAGACTGTGCCCGAACTGAGGACGGCAACCCCAGTCACGGACAAACCCTGACCGCGCCGCCTGCCGCTGAAAACAAGAAAAGAGACCGAGGTCTCTTTTCTTGTTTTCAGCGGCCGGTTACCACACGGCGATATGGGAATCGGCTCGCGGCTCGGTGCCGCCGCATAGCACACCGGTGTCCGGGTCACGGATAATGATCTGCCCTCGGCCGTAATTGATCAGGTCGCAATCAACCTGAATCTGGTGTCCACGCCGTGCCAGCGAAGCGGCCAAGTCCCGAGACGCCCCGTGTTCGATGCCGACCTTCATATCCCCTAGCCATTGCCACCGCGGGGCGTCCAGCGCGGCTTGGGGGTTGAGACCGAAATCCACCAGATTCATGACCACCTGCACATGACCTTGGGGCTGCATGTAGCCGCCCATGACGCCAAACGGCCCCACCGGTGCGTCACCTTTACTGATGAAACCGGGAATGATGGTGTGAAAGGTTTTTTTGCCCGGTGCCAGGCAGTTGGCATGGTCGGGGTCGAGACTGAATTCCTGTCCGCGGTTCTGCAAGGCAATGCCGCTGTCTGGTAGTACCACACCGGAACCAAAACCGTGGTAGTTGCTCTGGATGAAGGACACCATATTGCCCTCCGCATCCGCCGTGGCCAGGTACACCGTGCCGCTAGCGTGGGGATCGCCGGGATTGGGTTCGCACGCCTGATCAGTGATTTGTTCGCGACGTTGTCTGCTATAGGCATCACTGAGAAGGTCAGCCACGGCCACACGCATGTGCAGCGGATCAGTGATGTAATGCAGGCCGTCGCTGTAGGCCAGTTTCATGGCTTCCAACTGACGATGCCATGTCTGCTGGCTGTCTCGGTGATCGAAGTCAAAGCCCTCAAGGATTTTCAGGGTCATCAGGGCCACCAATCCCTGCCCGCTTGGGGGGATTTCCCACACATCGTAGCCGCGGTAGTTGATGCTGATCGGATCTACCCATTGAGCGCGATAGTCCCGCAGGTCGCTGGCTCGCAGATAGCCGCCGGTGGCGCGGGAATGGGCATCCAGACGCTGAGCCAGGTCGCCGCGATAGATGCTTTCGCAAGAGCTGTCCGCCAGTTCCTCCAGCGTTCGGGCTTGCGCCGGGTTGCGGAATAATTCACCGGCCTTTGGCGCACGACCATCAATCAGGAACGTGTCGAACCAGGCGTCGAGTACTGGGTCTCGATGTGGGCTGAATTCATCCAGAGCAGTCTGCCATTGCTGGGCGACCACCGGGGACAGCGGAAAGCCATCCCTCGCCAGACTGATGGCGGGCTGAAGCAACTCGGCAAAGGGCAGCTTGCCGAAACGTTTGGACAGCTCCGCCCAGGCCGAAGGGCAACCCGGCACAGTGACCGGCGTCCAGCCATAAAGCGGCATCTGATCGTGACCACACGCCTTGACTGCATCGATAGTCAGCGCTGCCGGCGCCTGGCCGTTGCCGTTCAACCCGTGCAATTGGCTCTTGCTCCAGACCAGGGCAAAGGCGTCGCCGCCCAAGCCGCAGCCAGTGGGTTCAACCACAGTAAGCGCTGCTGCCGTGGCAATCGCGGCATCAATCGCATTGCCGCCATTGCGCATGATCTCGATGCCGGCCTCGGCAGCCAGTGGCTGGGAAGCCGCGACCATGCCACGGCGGGCAAACACACTCTGACGTTGCGACGCATAGGGATATTCGTGGGCAGAAAATTTCAACATAGCAAAAGTTCTTCCAAACAAAGATTCACTGGCCGGAGGTGATCCGGTTCCATTACCCGGTGATAAAAGACCTGACTGAAAAGATCACAGCACGCGACTGAGAAAGGCCTGGGTCCGCGGGTGAGTCGGTCGACTGAAGATCTGCTCCGGCGGCCCCTGTTCGATCAGTTCACCCTGATCGAGGACCACCACGCGGTCAGCGACTTCTCGCGCAAAACCCATTTCATGGGTGACCACCACCATGGTCATGCCGTCATCGGCCAACTGCTTCATCACCTGCAGGACCTCGCCCACGGTTTCGGGATCCAGGGCGCTGGTGGGCTCGTCAAACAGCATGGCCTGTGGCTTCATCGCCAGCGCCCGAGCAATCGCCACGCGCTGCTGCTGTCCACCGGACAACATCGACGGATAATGCATCGCCTTGTCCGCCAGACCGACTCGGGCGAGCAACGCCCGGGCCTGTTCCAACGCTTCTGAGCGTGGCACGCCAAGCACCTGAATCGGTGCCTCCATGATGTTTTCCAGCGCGGTCATGTGGGGAAATAGATTGAAACGTTGGAAGACCATGCCGATGTCCCGACGCTGGCGAGCGATGTTACGCTCGGAATCGCGCACCAAGCTGCCGTCGGCGCGCTCGCGGTAACCCATGGCACGGCCGTTGACGCGAATGCGCCCGCCCTGAATGTCTTCCAGCAGATTGATGCAGCGAATAAAGGTGGTCTTGCCCGAACCCGATGCACCGATCAACACCACCACTTCACCGCGCCGCACCTGCAAGGAAATCCCCTTGAGAATCTCCAGATCGCCGAAAGACTTATGAATGTCCAGAGCCTCGATGATCAGTTCTTCACTTTTGTGCGCCATGTTTAACGCCCTCTCAGCAATTTGAGCGTGCCGCGACCGAACATGCGACTACCAGCCGCTGGCGGTGCGGGTCGATCGGACTGTCCGAATCGCGCTTCCAGCCAACGCTGGAAGAAGCCCCAGAGGGTGGTCAGCAGCAGGAAATAAATCGCCACCACCAGGTACAGCTCAAATACCCGGAAGGTCGCCGACGTGACCATTTGCGTGCTCAGCAGCAACTCCTGCACGCCAATCACACTGACCAGTGTCGTATTCTTGAGCATCACGTTGAATTCATTGCCCAATGGCGGAACGATGACCCGGAACGCCTGAGGCAGAACAATTCGCCGCATCAGTTTGGCGAAGGTCATGCCCAGCGAACGCCCAGCCTCGTACTGCCCTTTGTCCACGGCGCCAATCCCCGCACGGATGATCTCGGCCATGTAAGCGCCTTCGTTCAGACCTAGGGCGATAATCGCTGCCTGGATGTTGCCCGGCACCACCAAACCCAACAGCTTCACATCCTCGAAACGGAAGATCCCACCGGCCGCCAATGCAGTGTAGAGAAAGACGATCTGCACCAACAGTGGCGTGCCGCGCATCAGCCACACGTAAAACCGCACCGGCAGATTGAGTAACGGATTGCGCGACAGACGCAACAGCGCTGCCCCCAGTCCCAACACACAACCCAATGCCATCGCCAGCACACTGATCAGGCAAGTCAGCCAGAGTCCGGTGAGATACACCTCACTGGGCTGCAAAAGGTATTGCCAGAACACATCCCAATTGAAATTCATCGAGCGTTCGCCTCAGTCGAGTGTGTCGCTGGAAACATGCCACTTGCTCAGTAACTGCACGTAACTGCCGTCGCTGCGCATGTCACTGATGATCTGTTGTACCGCTGCAGTGAGCTGCGGATCATCCTTGCGAACTCCCAAGCCGGTGAGAATACGGCTGAAGGCCGGAACGCCCTCCTCAAAAAGATCAGGCGCCATTGCGGCGTAGTACCCGGCGGTTTCCACTGTGGTGCCGTATGCATCTACCTGACTGATACGCAGAGCCTGAAAGGCGTCGGTGTCAGTGTTGTAAACCACCAGTTTCATCGGCGTCTTGCCAGCTTTGGTCAGCTTTTCGTTCTCGGTATCCAGCAAGGTTTTGATCGTGGAGCCATTGAGCACTGCCACCTTGTGCCCAGACAGTCCATCCAGGGTTTTGATGCCCTTGGGATTGCCTTTTGGAACAACCACTGACTGGCTGGAATACATGTAATTGACGATGTCGATCACCTCCCTGCGTTCGGGCTTGTCGAACAGCTGATCGACGATCATGTCGCACTGCTGGGCGAGCAATGCAGGCAGCAACCCGGAGAAAGGAATGACCCGCCATTGCACCGGTTTGTCTCCCAGGCGCTTGGCGATTTCCAGCCCCAGATCGACCGTCAGGCCCCTGGGTTTTTGCGCCTCATCGAAAGACACCAAGGGCGGTGAGTCCATGCCCGAACAATAAGTGAGTTTGTCGGCCTTTTGCAGTCGCTCCGGCACTTGGGGCGCGGCAACCGCCCACTGTGCACAGAGCCCGAGGGATACAGCCGCAAGTAACATATGGCGTTTATGCATGACGAGACACTCCAGTTGTTTAGTAACGGGGCAGTACTCAAAGTCAAAACACTGTCGGGTTTAAGCCCGATTCTATTTTTCCGATTGCAGAAACTGGATCAGCGCCGGCACCGTGCCCTCGATGTGCTCGCGCACTATTGCCTCCGCCCGGTCGACATCGCCTGAGCGAATGGCGTCAAGGATCACCGCGTGTTCCTGGCGAGCGCTCAAGGGTTTTTCGCTGTGTTGCAGCCACAGGCGCATTGGCGCCTCGATCAGCGAATACAGCGCCGATATCTGCTTCATCAGCCGAGGACGGCCGCTGAGGCTGCACAGGTATTCATGGAAGGCACGATGAAGCCTGACCCATTCGGCGCTTTCGTCGCGGTAGTCATCCATCTCGTCCAGCATGCGTTCCAGAGCCGCCAGCTGACGTTCACCGATCTTGGCAACGGCCACGCGGATGGCCAGCCCCTCCAGGGCACTGCGCATCTCGAAGACTTCGTGCAATTCGTCGAAATCCAGGCCACTGACTATGGCCCCGCGGTTAGGCCGCAGGGTGACCAGGCCTTGAGCATCGAGACGGCGAAAGGCTTCGCGCACTGGCATCCGGCTCATGCCGACTTCGCTGGCAATGTCCTCAGCGATCAGACGGTCGCCTTTGCGGTAACGACCGCCACAGATCGCTTCCAGCAGAAAGTTGTAAGCCTCCTCCTCGGCAGTCATGGGCTGACGTTCAATATAGGTGGGAGCAAATTGCATAAAGTCACCTTTTGCAGTTTTGTATCCAATTATCCACGGATTCAAAAAAGCAGAAACCGTGCCAGCCTGCTAAAAACTGCCTCAAGTTCTTAATTGGAAAGGAGTTTCGACTCAAAAACTGGTGATCTTTAGATCTGCGTGACACTCGCCGTGTGCTACGAAATGGCCCAGTGCGCCCCAAAATGGGTGAATAACGGTATCCAGGTAACAGCTCATTTCACCTCCGAAGGCTTTCTTTCTCGCGAAAGAGCGCACTACAGAAATTAGCGCTTTAAAAGTTTTACTCGATTAAGTATTTTGCATGGATGATTGGGCGACATCCGCCCCCCTTTTTCATAGCGACAGGGACCTCCCGTGAGCGGACTACGTGAACGTCAGAAAGTCGAACGACGCCAAGCCATCAGCAAGGCAGCGATCGAATTGTTTGAGCGCCAGGGTTTCCAGAACACCACCATCGAACAAATCGCCAACCAGGCTGGGGTGTCGGCGCCCACCGTGTTCAAGTACTTCGGTAACAAGCAGGAAATCATTCTGGAAATCCTGCACGACGCTGACCAGCGAGCACTCAAGGACGCCCGCAGCCAGATGCCTGACATTAAGGATCCAGTCGATGCCATGTGTTACCTGGAGCGGCGGCTGACCGGTTACGCACTGGAGGTCATGCACCCCAGCCTCTGGCGTGAACTGCTGCCACTGATCCTGTTTGGCGGCGACAACGGACTGCCCGAAGGCTATCGCGCCATGAACGATGCGCTCCGGGCTGAAATCAGTGGATTGCTCAGAGAGCTGCAACAGGCTGGCAAGCTACGCGCTGACCTCAACGTCGACCTGGCCGCTTTCCTGTTGAACGACTATTCACACCTGCAGTTGTTCAGGCTGGTCAACCAGGAACCGCCGGATGTCGAGTCCCACTCCGCTCAGGTAAGGCATATCACCGAGCTGCTCTTTTACGGCATGCGGGCCTGAGAAAACACACAGATGCAACCACCTCGCAGGGTGTTTGGCTGAACGCCAAACACCAGAGGGCCGATTATTAAATCGAACGGCGGACCGGTATGAAAAAAGATAATTCGGGCAGTTCAACGATGGAGAGTTCACGCCTGGTGCTGGGCGGCAATGTCTTTGGCTGGACCGTCAACGAACAAGATTCGCTGAAGCTACTCGATGCAGCGTTTGAACTCGGCATCAACACCTTTGATACCGCAGACGCCTATTCCATCTGGGCCAGTGGTAATAGCGGCGGCGAGTCGGAAGCCATCATTGGCAAATGGCTGAGTCAGAACAGCCACCGACGCAGTGAAGTGAAGATTATCACCAAGGTCGGGGCCGAACTCTCGCTCGATCAGCACGGGCTCTCGAAAGGCAGAATTCTGCAAGCCGTGGATGATTCGCTGCGTCGACTGCGAACCGATTACATCGATTTGTACTTCTCCCACTACCCTGATGCCTCGACAGCGCACGAGGAAACCCTGGAGACTTACAGCACGTTGATCGCCTGCGGAAAAGTTCGATCGATCGGCGCATCCAACTACTCCCTCGAAGATCTACAGGCCGCTAAATCCTCTGCCGATCGCCACGCCCTGCCCCATTACGCCTGCCTTCAGGTGGAGTACAACCTCTATGATCGCCATGACTTCGAACAGCAGTTGCGTGCTTTTGCCCTGGCCGAGGGCTGCGAGGTCCTGACTTACTTCAGCCTCGCGTCGGGTTTCCTCAGTGGCAAATACAAAGGCCTTAATGATCTGACGCATAGTGCTCGCCGCGAGGACCTGGAAAAGTACTTCGATGAGCGCGGCATGCGCATTTTGCACGCTCTGCATCAGGTGGCGCAGGAGCAGCAAGTCTCACCTGCGGAAATCGCCTTGGCCTGGGTCATGCACCAACCCGGCATTACCTCTGCCATTGCGAGTGCCACCAACCTGGAGCAACTAAACAGCCTGGCGCGTTCGACGCAGCTGAGGCTGGATGCTCAAACCCTTGAGCGACTAGACCTCGCCAGTCTCCTTTGAGACTGGCTGTACGCGATAGCCCAGGCACGTGGCTGGCATGACCGGCCACAGTGCCCCTCACCTTAGGTCTTGAAACGCTCCAGCAAACGTCCTTGCTCTGTGGCCTGTCCACTGACATCGGCAATCTCCTGCGCCGATTCACGTGCGCTGACCGTCAGGTCCTCGCTTAGCCGGCGGATGCGACCGACCGAACTGTTGATCTGCTCCGACACCGCGCTCTGTTCTTCGGCAGCGCTGGCAATCTGGACGTTCATCTGAGCCACCCGACCTATGCCTTCACCGACGCCGTACAGCGACTCGACTAACGCACCAAACAGCGCCGCCAGTTCTTGGCCCAGACTCTGGTTCAACGTCATCGAATGCACGACGACGACGGTATCCTGCTGCAGGTCTTCGATAATCAAGCGCGTTTCCTGAATCGAGTCCTGAATGCGGCTGGACAGGTTGCGCACCTCATCGGCCACCACGGCAAACCCTCTTCCATATTCACCAGCCCGTGCAGCCTCGATCGCTGCGTTGAGCGCCAGCAGGTTGGTCTGTTCGGCGATGTCGCGGATGATGTCGAGGACGCTGCCGATCTTTTCACTCTTGACGGACAGCTGGTTGACCTGACGGTTGGCGTTGGCCAGGTCCTCGCCCTGACGGGCAACTATTTGGGTGGTTCTTTCGATCAGCCCCGTGCCGTCGTCGATGGCCTGCAAAATAGCCCCCGTCGCTTCCGACGCCGATGCGGTATTGCGAGCAATCTCCTGCGCCGAAAGGTTCATCTGGTACATAGCCGTTGCGACCTGATCGATGTCCTGGCGCTGGTGCTCCATGGTTTGCAAGTTGGCGGTGCTGCCTTGGGCAGATCTGGCCGCCGCTGCCCGCAACTCGGTCATCGAGCCCTTGAGACGGGTGACGATAGGCTGCAACACATCAAGAAAAGCGTTTAGCCCGCTGGCCACCCCGCCCAGTTCGTCGGCACGGGCGTAGTCCAGGCGCTTGACCAGATCGCCTTCGCCACGGGCCAGATCGTCGGCCATCAGTGACATTGCTCGCAGTGGTCGTACGATGCTCAGGGACGCGAGCCAGATCACCACCAGTCCAAAAACCGTCAGCGCCAAGCCCATCAGCACCTCCTTTTGCACTGCCGCTAGGAGGTGCTCATTCATCGCTTCGTGCAACTTAAGCAGCGGTGCGAACATCTGCTCTGAGGGTACCTTGACCACTATGCGCCAAGGCTCGGCCCCTGGAATGGGTGAGAACGCCTGACTGACGAGCAAATCCTGCAGCGGCCGTGATTGTCCTGGCAATAATGCGGAAGACTCCACGCCAGGTTCCTTGAATTGACCGCCCAGTGCATCCTTGTCCAGCGTACTGCCAGCAACCAGTCCAGAGGCGCTGACAATCCACACATCCCCACCCTGCCCCGGCAAGCCTGCCTTGGCGGCCAGGGATAAGGCTTGAATCTGGCTTAACTGAATGTCGATACCCAGCACCGCCACCACGCGACCGTGATCGATCACTGGCAGGGTCAGCGAGGTCATGAGAATCGGACTGCCAGAGGCATCATCGAGATAGGGATTCAGCAGACAAGGCTGCATCGTTCGTAGCGGGCAGTCATACCAGGTGCGGGACACCTTGCCGTCGGCCATGGGCGTGTCGTCGACAATGCTCTTTTCTTGCACCGTGACTTGCTCCATCTTCCCGCCGCTCTGGCGAAACCAGACCGGTGCAAAACGCCCCAGCTCGTTGCTACCCAGTTCGCTCTGTCCGGCAAAGCGCGCGTCCTGCCCGTCGAAAGCGTTGGGCTCGAAGGCGACATAAGTGCTGATAAACATCGGATTGGCTTGCAAGCTGGCCTGCAACTGCCCGGTGATGTAGGCCCTGGCGTGCTCTGGTGTCAGCGCCCCACTACGGCTAAGCGACATGATTCGCATGACCTCCGCTGATGAAGCCTCACCGACGCGCAGGGCATCGCGGAAAAACTCCTGGACGCCAGAGGACTGAAAACCGACGGACTCGGCCACGCGCTCCTCGATAGCCTGGGTCAGGCTGGCAGAGGTCAACCCCTCGGCGCGCTGACTCAAGCCACTGATTTCCTTGATTGCGGTGCCGATCAGGGCGAAGGCCAACAGTGTCAGGCATAGCCCAACCAGTAGAATAATTCGGGCTCGTAAAGTGACAAACATGGCGAGTCTCCTGTGCCGAGTGGCCACACAAAAAAATGGCGACATGCCTGTCGCCGATCAGAAAAAGAGCCCGTCACATCTCCCTGCACTGCCTGTCATCCACACGCGTCCAACCGGCGATGCGCGCCAGCGAAGAGGGTTAACAGAGGCCGTGCTCAACAGCAGAGGTGAATCTCGGGCATCAATAGAAGCGGTAGCAGCGAATCACTACCTGACTTGCGTTGGGGTAATGCACCTGACCGATAAAGGTTGCACGGGTGAGCCAGTCCAGGCGCCCCTTAGGCACTTGAAACACCGGTGTGCAGGTGCAGTGGTACTCCGTTTCGGGAATCGGCCACTGGCCTTGTCGCTCTAGTTGGCGACCAAATTCGGTCATGTTCAGCAGGCCGATGTTACGGATGTTGATCAACTCCCCCTGGTCGGTACGCAAGCTGTAGCGTGCGTCCAGTTGACCGACGCCGTCAGGGCGCAGCAGGAAGATATCCTCGCCCCCGGCCAACACCTGACCTTTGAAGTCCAGCCCTTCGAAATCCCCCCCGACAATAGGATAGTTGCAACGCACTCCCTCGACGCTCTCCCCCAACATCAGCCCAGGGCCGATATCGACGCACAGGGTCAGCACCCGCTGCAGATTGGGTGCAGCGCCCATCAACTCCAATGGTTCAGCCATGGCAAACACTCCTGTGTGGCCCGGCACAAAAGCACCGGGCCACAATGATCAGAGATTGGTCTTGATGCTGGTCCAGGTGCGAGTGCGGATCCGTTCCATGGCTGGTGGCATGGGCTGTAAAGCGAACAGGGTTTTGCGCGCTTCGTCCGGCACATACATGTTGGGGTTGTTACGGATGTCGGCGTTCACCAGCGCGGTGGCATCCTTGTTCGGGTTGGGGTATCCGATCTTGTTGCTGATCCGGGCGATCACATCCGGGCGCAGGATGTAATTGATGAACTCGTGGGCCTCCTTGGTGTGGGGGGCGTTAACCGGCACCATCATCACGTCTGACCACATCGGCGCGCCTTCCTTGGGTAACGCCATTTCCACCCTCACACCCTTGCCCGCGGCATCGGCCAGGCTTTTGGCCAGCGCCACGCCGCCCGACCAGCCAACGGCGACGCAGATGTCACCGTTGGCGAGGTCCATGCCGTAGCGCGACGAGTTGAAGTAGGTGACGTAAGGGCGAATCTTCATCATTGCCGCCTGAGCCTGCGGGTAGTCCTCGCGTTTCTGGCTGTTGGGATCGAGGCCCTTGTAGTGCAAGGCGATGGGCAAGATCTCGTTGGCTGCATCGAGAAAACCGACGCCACAACTGGCCAGCTTGCTGAGGTTCTCTTCCTTGAAGATCATGTCCCAGGTGTTCATCTGCACATTGGCGCCCAGAATCTGCTGAACCTTGTCGACGTTGTAGCCGATCAGCGTGGTGCCCCACAGGTAGGGCGCAGCGTAGCGGTTGCCCGTGTCACCCACCGCCTCCAGGGTTTTCATGAACTCCGGGTCCAGATGCTGCCAGTTCGGCAACTGGCTGCGGTCCAGAGGCTGGACAGCACCCGCCGCGATCAAGTGACTCAGGTTGGCGCTGCCGGGGTAGACAACATCATAGCCAGAGTTGCCGGTGAGCAGCTTGGACTCCAGGGTCTCGACGCTGTCGAACACGTCATAGATCGGACGGATCCCGGTTTCCTCCTGAAAACTCTTGAGGATCTCCGGTGGCAAGTATTCGATCCAGTTATAGATGCGCACCGTGCGCTCTTCAGCCAGGGAAACGCCCGCCGTCAGCAACGACAGCGCAACGGACAACAGGGTGTTACGTACATGCTTGTTCATAGTGAAACACTCCTACGCGGCCGCGGGGCTCGCGACACTTAATAGCGGTAGGTGAAGTACAGTTCCAGCGCGCTGAATTTCTGATCATCGCCGAATACTTGCTTGGCAGCGGCCAGCGGCTTGACCCAGTTATACGACAGTGACGTATAGAACGACGGAGTCGGCGTCCAGTCGAGGAAAACCACGCTCTCATCGGCAAAGCGCCGATCGCTGACGGGGGCGCCCATGTAGTTTTTCTCGTCCAGCCAGAACTGATAGTGAATCGCACCGAGGGTCAGGGTGGGGTTCAGGTGAGTTTTGAGTGAGAACTGCTGAACGTTTTCGTTGCTGTTGAACAACAGGTAGTTACCGACGACATCCCCTACCAGCCAGGTGCTCCAGTCGATGAAGCCTTTGCTCAGAGGGTCCCAAGCTTTCTGGCGATTGTCGGTGAGGTTGTCATCGCCGGAAAAACTGGCGTAGCGATAGCCGATGACCGGCGTCAGAGGCAAGCTATTGAACGCGTAGTCTGCCTGGCCATACCAAGCGTTGGCATCGTAATCGACGCCCTCGCCACTGCCTTTCTCCAGCGCATATTCGGCGTTGAGCGTCAGGGCGGGCGCTCCCGGCACCTTGGCATTAAGTGCTCTTACGTTGTACACCAGCATGCCGTCCCTACGCCTTGGCAGCGTACTGCCTTTGGGCCCCAGGGCGTTGACCTTCATCGCCATGGCACCCAATGTCACTTGATCGTCGAGGTTGTAATCCAAGTTGGCGCCCGTCATGCGGAAGTCACCCAGATCGTCGTCGGTTCGCAAGGTGAAGGCCTGGCTCTTCAATGCCCCATGATCCCAGGCCAGGATGGCCGAATCCTTGAAGGCGGTTCTGGGGCCAAGCCAGTAGGCGCCGTCCTTGAGCTGATCGAGGTTGCCGTCCATGACGATGAAGCCAGTACCAATCATGTAGTTCTGGCGCCCGGCAGTCAGCGTCCATTCCCCGGAGCGGAAACCACCGTAGAGTTCTTCGGCGGCCACATCACCATCAGAGCTGCGCGTAAAGCCGCCGGCATCGCCATCGCCCAAGGTCGTCGCCGCCACGAGCGAGCCGCCAGCCAGCAGGCTGAAGTCGGGCTGCAGCGAATAGTCCAGCTTGATGCCTGGCTTTACGTAGAACTCCTGCCAGTCAATTTTCGTGCCGTCGTTTTTGCCGCTGCGCATATCGACGCGGCCGCTGCCAAAGTTGACGTTGCGAGTGGAAATAGTCGCCCCTCCGGCGCTGAGATTGACCTCACCCTTGAGGTTGCCGTCCTCGAAGGTGTAGCCAGCCAACGCAACGTGGGTGGTCAGGGGTAAGCCGAACGCTAAGAGCGCTCGAGAGAAACGCGTCATCGAAACCATATGAAGCTCCTGCGTGATTATTATTGTTACAGGGCAGTGAAATGGCGGCGCAGTACGCCGCCAACACCTGGCCGAGCCAGGCGAATAGGACGCAAACTTCTTGTATTTATGGGGCGTTTCAGTCGCTAAGGTGCGCAGCAATGGCACGCAGCATGCGCACACTGTCAGCATCGAATTGGCTGACGGCGTCGGTCAGCGATGACTGCTTGACGATCACTACACCGGACCGCTTGTCGACAAACAGGTATTGGCCGTGAATACCACCGGCCATAATCGCCTGGCTGTGGTCGTTGAAGACGTACCACTGGCTGCGGTAGGAAGCGCCGGGGGTCCAGTTGGAGAAGTCAGAGTCTTTGGCGTAGATCGCTGGATCGGCACCGGCGAAGAGACGTGCGACCGTCTCGGTCGACAGCAGTTGCAGTCCATCCTGGCGACCATCGTTGGCCAGCAGGCGACCGAAACGCGCCATGTCACGCAAAGTGGCGCTGAAACCGGCACCGGCGACGCTGCGCCCCCACGGGTCGGCCATAAAGTAGCCGTCACGCTCACACCCCAATTGGCTCCAGATTTCTTGCAGTAACTGATCGCAGGCCTTGCCCGAGGCGCGCTCCATGACCCAGGCCAAGGCTTCGGTAGTGGCGGTCACGTAATGAAAAACGCCACCGTGGGTGCCGCGTTTTTTTAGAGACGGCAGGTATTGGTACAACGACTCGAACTGGGCGTATTGCGCAGGTGCAGGCTGAAAACCGCAGGCATAGCCGTATTGCGAACTCTCCGAGTTGGGGTCGTCATAGACTTCGCTGTACTCAATGCCCACGGCCATGTCGAACAGCTGGCGTACGGTGGCATCACCAAACGCGCTGCCCACCAATTCAGGCACGTAATACGCTGCGGGCAACGTTGGGTTGAGTACACCGTCACAAACCAGTTGCTCACCTAGGGTGCCGATCAGCGACTTGGTCACCGAGAACATGATGTGCCGGTCTCGGGGCCGCTGACCGTTGAAGTAGCGCTCGAACAGCACGGTGTCGCCCTGCATCACCAAAAAGGCATCGGTCTGACTGGCCACCAGGTGATCGATGACGCTGATTCCCAGACCACACTCACTGTCGAAGTGCAGCCCATCCAACGCTTGTGGAAATTCTTGAAGCGTACTGACCGGCCCGGAACCCGCCTGCACATCAATGGAGGGACGCAGGCGCGCCAGATTACGGAAACCCCATTGACTGAACGGCGGGCGCATCCAATTGTTCCAGGTGACGCGGCGTTGCGGCTCTGCCGGGAAGCCCTGCATAAGCAAAGGCGCCTGACGCGCGTCGAATGACGATCCATTAGTCTCGATGTAAAGACTGGCCAGTGAAGGCACGGTGTTCTGACTCATCGGATTGACCCTGAAAATGACTCTGCGTGCGAGCAGATGCAGGGGAATAATTATCCGATATTGTTTTTTAGTCAATAAAACATTTACTTTAATAAAATTACTTTGACAGTTCAGCGAGGACCTACCCTCCTCTGGTGTCGCGTGTCACCACCCGGCAAGTGCGCAACTCCTGAAAGCGGCCTAAACCAGCTAGCCATTGAGTAGCATCCTTCCAATCGCCCCAAGGTTCGTTGACACCTCCAGGCCTTAATCTGAGGCCAATCAGGAGGTGACATGAGCAGCCCACGTTATACCGAAGAATTCAAAATCCAAGCGGTCAATCAAGTGACCGAAAAGAAACTGCCTGTCTCTGATGTAGCTGCACCGACTTGGCGTGTCGTGTGTGTAAAGCGCTACAGGAAACCTCAAGAAGTACGGCAGCAAGACGATGACCAGCACGCTGAACTGCCCCATCTGCGAGCGGAGCTCAAGCGGGTCACTGAAGAGCAAGACATCTTGAAAAGGTCGCCGCGGGCTTTGCCAGGAGTGCTGTTGAAGTACGCCTTTATCAAGCAGCAGTCTGTCGAGTATTCCATTCGAAGGCTTTGCCAGACGCTGAAAGTCCATCCCAGTTGTTATTACGCCTGGTTGTCTGAGCCGCAATCTGCACCCGCCAAAGACGACCAGCGATTGTTGGGTTTGATCGAGCATTCGTGCCTGGAGAGCGGCCGAGTTTATGGCTATCACAAAATCCAAGACGATCTGCGCGAGGTCGCTGAAGATTGTGGTCGGCATCGTGTGGCGAGGCTGATGCGTCCTGAAGGTCTGCGCTCTCAGACAGGTTACCGACGGCGCTCTGGAAGTACGGTATGTTGACGCCGATGCCGAATTGAATCACCTGCCGGCGCTAGACTGACATTAAAATCTCGGCAACTGGGTAAATTCGATATCAGCGCCAACAGCCATCCTCAATGCACGAACGATAACCCAGCGAAAACGGGACTACACACCGGGCAGCATCACTGTTAAGCCGCTTGAGTCGTTGCCGTCAGCAATCCATTATGAAGGAACACTGACGGGCCAACACTCATGCGTGAGTGAGGTACCAGCGCCAGTCCTGCTCCCCTACTTCAGCGTTAAATTTACGGTACTCGCGCCACTTGATCGCCAGAAACACCTTGAGGAATTCGGCTCCCAGCGCCTCATGTGCCCAGGTTGAACGTTGCAGTGCCTGCAACGCTGTAAGCCAGTCGGTGGGTAGAAAATCGGTCGCCTGCTCATAGCCATTGCCTTCAATCGCCGCGCCGGGATCGCTTTGATGAGTGATGCCGTAGTGAATGCCCGCAAGTACTGCGGCGGCGGCGAGATAGGGGTTGGCATCGGCACCGCAAATGCGGTGTTCGATGTGCCGGCTTATCGCGGGGCCGCCGGGCACGCGGAACGACACAGTACGATTGTTGACTCCCCAACTTTTGGCCAGCGGCGCGTAACTACCGGTCTGGAACCGTCGATATGAATTGGCATGGGGGCAAAATATCGCCAGCGAGTCAAACAAGGTCTCCATCATCCCTCCAATGGAGTGACGCAACAGCGGCGTGCCCTGTGGGTCTTCGCTCGCATACAGGTTGTGACCCTGCTCGTCCGCCAGGCTGACGTGCAAATGCATACCGCTACCCGCCTGATCGCTGAATGGCTTGGCCATGAAGCACGCTTGCAGCCCATGTTTGTTGGCCACACCTTTGACCAAGCGTTTGTAACGTACGCCTTCATCAATGGCCTGGAGTGCGTCGAAACGATGCTCCAGCGTCAACTCGACCTGGCCTGGAGCATACTCGGATATCGCCGTACGCACGGGCAACCCCTGTAGGGCGCAAGCCGCGTAGAGGTCATCAAGAAACGGTTGAAGCTGCTCCAGTTCGTATACGCCATAAACCTGTGGAGCAACAGGGCGTACCCCATTGGTCTGCAATGCCGGCTGCGGCCGACCGTTGACGTCGCGTTGCTGGTCCAGCAGGTAAAATTCCAACTCAACGGCCATTACCGGATGGAATCCATCGGCTTTCAGCCGCTCGATGGTGTGCACCAGTACGTGTCGCGGGTCGGCCGGTGCGGCGGGAATACCTTGGGTCGGGTGCATGCTCACCTGCACTTGGCCGGTGGGATTGGTGCGCCAAGGTTGCAAGGTCAGGCTTCCCGGTAAAGGGTAGGTCCAGCAGTCGGCGTCAGCGACATCCCAGACCAAGCCTGTCTCGTCAACGTCTTCACCCTGCACGGTCAAGGCGAGAATGGAACTTGGCAGCGGCCGACCATTTTCGTAGATCGCCAGTAGCTCGTTGCGATGCAACAGTTTGCCCCGAGGAACGCCGCTAGCATCGATAAGGAACAACTCGATGCTCAGAACTTCAGGATGGGCGGCCAGATAATCTTCGGCCTCTTTTTTATCAGCAAATTGCATATCAATCCTCTTAGCACTCATTAAAGCGCCTTGGCAATATTTGAGAAAGGTGGAGTCTTCAGTTGACCAACTATTTAGGTATGACCCGAGCCCCAGGTATGGCAAGCAGCGTGGTTAGCGCGTTATCCAACTCAACGAGCAGCCTGTCGATATCCGATGAACTTGTCTGTGGACAGCACAGCGTCATGTTGTGAAAAGGCGTGATCAGGATTCCGCGATTGATTAGATACAGGTGCAGAGCCATTTGAAGGCTGTCATGAAAAGCCGCCTCGGCTTGTGCGCCTGTTCTTGGCGGGGTGGCACAGAATTGAAACTCACAACGAGCCCCCAACTCTGTTACCGACCAATTTAGTTGGTGCTGCTTGAACAAGTATCGAAATCCCTTAGCCAACCCTGATGCGAAATGCAACATGTTCTGGTAGGCAGACTCTGTCATGACCTCTTCGAGATTGGCTCGCATGCAACGCATCGCCAGCGCGTTGGCGGACAGCGTCGTTCCCATACCACTGTGGCCATGCCCGCCGCTCTCTTCGCTAACGGTCTTCTGCGCGTCGTGCATTGCCAACGCAACTTGCTCGGTAACGCCAAAGACAGCGCAGGGCACGCCACCTGCTATGGGTTTACCCACCACAAAAAAGTCAGGTTTCAAATCCCATTGGCGAGTGCATCCACCGATGCCGGTAGAAATAGTATGGGTCTCATCAATGACCAGCAGGCTGCCATATTTAAGGGTCAACTCTCGACACTTTTGCATGAATCCTGGATCGGGCAGGACCATGCCTATGTTCGTCATCGCCGGCTCGCACATCAGCGCGCACACATCGCCCAGGGCTAAAGCAGCCTCTAGTGCGGCGACATCGTTGAAGGGGATAGATCGACTGTATTGGGTCAAGTCGTAGGCTTGACCCACAAGACCTGAACGGTGCACTGTTTTGCCCTCGTGGCACCGTACCATCACGTCATCCACCGTGCCGTGATAACAGCCGTCGAACACCAGCAACACATTGCGTTTGGTGATAGCTCGCGCCCAGCGCAGCACATAACGATTGGCGTCAGTAGCATTGGCGGTGACCTGCCAATAAGGCAGCCCAAATCGCTGAGCCAGCAACTCTCCGCAGACCACCGCATCTTCGCCAGGAAGCATCGTCGTTAAGCCGTTATTCGCCTGCTCTGCGATGGCGCGGGCAATAGGGTCCGGCGAATGGCCAAACATAGTGCCTGTGTCGCCCAGGCAAAAATCAACGTACTCATGATCGTCAACATCTGTGAAGCGTGCACCTTTGGCACGCTGGACGAAGAGCGGTGAAGGCATCGACCAATCGCTCATCCAGTGCATGGGAACACCATTGAACAGATTAGCCTTAGCACGCTTGGCCAACGCCATTGACGTTGGGTTGTTTTCAATGAAGAGGGCACGCTCGGAGGCGGTAAAGGCAGCAATCGCTGATTCACAAATTCCACTTTTCGACATGATCAAAACCCTATGTTAATTATCAAATTAATTAAAAGTCGTTACCGTTCAGATAGGAAAACAATCCATCGCTGTATTCATTCTCCTATCAGTTCCTAAATGATCGGTGAATACCGCTCAGCGAACTTACAAACTCTGTGATATATCGCGATTTAATATATCGCAGTGATAGCCGCCGCCCCACCCAGGATCATTCGTTGATCGCGCTGGAGAGTATTCAAACTTAATAGCCGGCTTGAGTAGTTAAAACGCTCTGTTTTACTTCCGCCCAAAAAAGAATAAACCGCCCGTGTCCTGACCTCAGGCTGGAGGGGCTTTGTTCTCGACCAGACAGTTCCCGCCATCCACCACGATGACTTCACCCGTGATGTAACTGGATTCAGGCGACGCCAGAAATGCAACCGCCGCAGCCACTTCGCGGGGACTGCCCGCCCGCCCTATTGGGGTGAAACGCCCCGCCTCTGCTTCAGCGGGTGAGGTTGATCCCGTCGTGATCCAGCCGGGAGCAACGCTGTTTACAGTGACCCCCTGCTTGGCCACTTCAAGTGCAAGCCCCATGCTCATGCCAACCATCGCGGCCTTAGCGGCGCTATAAGCCGCTTCGCCCGGATTGCTGCACCGAGTGCCCGTAGTGGAACTGATATTGACAATGCGCCCGTAATTTCGCGCCTTCATACCGGGCAAAACGGCCCGAGTCAGAAGAAAAGCTGTCGTTAAGTTTCTTGCCAGTGAAAGATTCCAGTCATGCAGTTCCATAGTTGCCAATTCCGAGAAAATCTCAGGGCTTCCTTGCATGGCCATACCGGCATTATTCACCAGAATATCGACCCGTCCCCAGACTGACTCTGCCCATATGCTGAATTCACGCACCTGACTTTCATCGGTGAGGTCGGTTGGCCGGCCTTCAACTTCAAACCCTTCGAGGCGTAGCTCTTTAACCCGATCCGCGATGCGGTTGCTGCTGGCGGTGACGATCAACTTCGCCCCAGATGCACCTAGCCTGCGAGCGATCGCCATACCAATACCTGCTTCACTTCCGGCACCACTGACAAGTGCCACATGCCCCCTCAATTCCGTACCCAACATGGTGTTCCCCACGTACTTAATTTGTAATAGGAGTGGAAATTAGGCCAATAAATCTGATAAATAAAGACGATCATTATCAGAAAATTTGACATCCATAATGGCGTTTACCAGCGAGTCACTTAAAGTTTTCCTCTCGGTCGTGGACAGCGGCTCCTTTTCCGCCGCCGCGCGAAAATTAGGCCGGGTTCCCTCCGCTATCAACATGGCGGTGTCACAGCTTGAAGCAGAGCTGGATCTCTTGCTTTTTGACCGATCAACCCGCAAAGCCATTCCTACAGCAGCCGCCAAAGCACTTGAGCCCCAGGCAAGACAGGTCGCGAGCCAGTTAAACCTGCTGGACGCGCATGCCCTCCAGCTTCATCAGGGGCTGGAGGGGCGCTTGATCCTTGCGATGGCGCCGGAGCTGCAAACAGGCGTATGGAATCGTCCGCTGTCAATTATCGCCAGAGAGTTTCCCACGCTTGAAATCGAGATTCGCTCCGCTTCCCATCCGGAGGCGATTCGCATGCTCCATGAAGGGCGTGTGCAATTGGCACTTGGATTTGAACGACCAGGGCTTGACGAGCGGGAGACGTTTCTTGAAGCGGGAAGCCAGTTGTTAGTAGCAGTTGCATCTCCAGATCATCCTGCGGCCGCCGGCAAGAAAAGCCCTTTAGGTGAAGAGCAACTGGTGAACATTCGACAGATCATAGTAGCTACTGGAGGACCTACAGATTCTGACCCACGTGTTGTGCTGTCGCGGCGGATTTGGCTCAGCGACAGTTATCTGGCAACGCTGGATCTGGTGCAGCAAGGATTGGGCTGGGCTTATCTTCCACAACCACTGGTACAACCTCTAATTACTTCGGGCGCATTGACGGAGGTGGTGTTTGACAACATGCCGAGTCAGATGCGGTTATGGGTCGATATCATCTGGGTAAAGAACCGACCTCTGGGGCTGGGAGCGAGTCGTTACCTGAGTCTGATGCGCGAAATTGTCCAGGGCGAGCCTCGTCGTGTTTGAGGAGTCAAAAATTACGGGCCATTCTTAGTGGCCGCCAACTGCTTCCTCTGGCGTGACGCGCCCCATCGCGAAGATCAAGCAGATCATCACCAATTCTTGCGGTACCGCGGTCAGTTTTCGGTCAGCGGCAACAGATTGATGGTTGGTGGTTGGTGACTCAAACTCTTCAATGACTATGACACTCTGGACTACAGCGAGTGCTGCAGTTCGCCTGACGGCCGAGTCGGGACGCTTGAAGATGCTTCTAGAAACCCAGGCTTTGGTGATCCTTGTTCGGAACATCTGCTGGGGGGCATTTGCCTTTTTGAAAAATCATTGCCAATACCCATCGGCGTGAAGTTATAGGGTTTTCCTACAAAATTGATCTCCCACAGTAAATGTGCGTATTCCTGTGGGAGCGGCTGAAGGACGACCCGACTTGCCCATGAAGACTGCCGTGCCGACGACAAAATCCTGACCAAATATCAATCCAACTGATGCCGAAAAGGTAAGTCCGGCCCGGTTCTACCGCAGGTCAGGGCAGCGGCGCTGACGGCAAAGGTGAGCATTGCGTCGATCTGTTCACGGCTCAAGCGTTGCAAGCCCTCCACCGAATCCAGTTGCTGCTCAGTCAGCCAAGCGATCAATGCCGCCTGGAAGGTGTCGCCCGCGCCCACGGTATCGACCATCACCACTACACGGGCCGGCACCGACCAAGTGCCATGACGGCGGCTGAAGACTGTCGCGCCCTTGACCGCCACGGGTGAGGAATACCAGTTGGCAGCGATGTTCCAGCCACCCCTCGATCACGCTCTGCGGCTCACGCTCGGGGTAGAGTAGGTTCAGGTCTTCGTCACTGACCTTGATCAGATCGGCATGTTCGACCAGAGCGCCGATACGTTCGCGCCACAATTCGATATTCGGCTCTGGGTTGAGTCGCACATTGGGGTCAAGGCTGATCAGGCGTTTGCCACTTTCACGGCAGACCAGAGCCAGCAGTGTATCGGCAATCGGCTGCACCACCAACGAGAACGAGCCGATATGCAGCCCTCGCACCTCAGCGCCCAACTCAGGCAAATGCCCCGGCAACAGCTGACGATCAGCGCAGCCTTCACCGCGAAAGCTGTAATGCGGCGAGCCATCGGCACTAACGGCGACCATAGCAAGGGTGGTCGGCGCGTCCAAATTCTGAAGGTAGTCCAAGCGCACGCCCTCCTCCCGCAATACTTGCTGTAAACGCCGGCCCAGGTAGTCGGTAGACAACCCGGCAAACAGCGCCGCGTCGATACCCAGGCGCCGCAGCCCGACGGCGACGTTGAACGGTGAACCGCCGGCAATGGCCTTGTAGTTTATTTTTGAAGCTTGAGCTCCGGGGTCGTTTTCACTAAAGAAATCGAACAGCGATTTCGGCTTTACTCATCTAAGGCATTTTGGCGCCTGCTACAAGGCCCAGCTCGGCGAGCAACCGTCTAAAACTGAGTGCGCGATGACCCGCGTCAGGGTTGAAACGGCACCCTCACGTCATCCTGCGCCGGAAGGGGGCTGATAGGCACACGGATGGCGATGCCGTACGCAACCAGGCAGCCAAGCCCACAGCTTCCCACCACCAGGCACATGGGCCATGGGGTGCCATCGGCCAGGCGACTGACCCACAGACTGGCCAGCGCCCCGCTGGCGAATTGCACCGAAATACCCAGGGCGACACTCGCCCCTGCCTGCCCCGGGAACATACTCATCAGGCTCGCCGTGCAATTGGCTCCCAGCAAGCCCGTGACGCCCATGTACAGCACCATGCAAAGCACAATGCTCGTCAGCCCGCCCCACTGCGTATACCCCGCCACCATCAGCGCCAGCCCTGCGACGCCTGCTAGCACGGCGCCCACCCCCAGCATGCGCTGTGGCCCGAAGCGAGTGACCCAACCGGCATTGATAAAGGTCACCACGATGATGCCTAGAATGTTCAGGCCGAACAGCCAACTGAAGGTACGCGGCGAGACACCGAAGTACACGACGTACACAAAGGGTGAGGCGGTGATGAAAGCGAACATGCCGCCAAAGGCCAGTGCCATGCACAGGATCAGCGCCACCGCCCGAGGTTGTCGGACGATGCCCAGGTAAGCCGCGAACGCCCTCTTGAGCGAGGTGCCGCGCGCCTGCGTCGGCAGGCTCTCGTTCAATCCCACGCTCACCATCAGCAGGCACAGCCCGCACAGGATGAACAACGCGGCGAATATGGTGCGCCAGCCGTCGATCAGCACCAACCAGGTACCGATCATGGGTGCGAACAACGTTGCCATCATTGTCAGTAGATGCATCCAGGACAACACCTTGGCCGCTTGTGCCAGACCGAACAGGTCTCTGGCAATTGCCCTGGCCAGGACCAGTGCGCCGGCCCCGCCAAGGGCTTGGATAAATCGCCATGCAGTCAGTTGTTCGATACTGTCGGCAATCAGGCAGCCAAGGGTTGCCAGGCCATACAGCATGAGACTGCCCAGCAACAGTGGGCGACGCCCATAGCGGTCCGACAGTGGCCCATAGAACAGCATGCCCAGGCACAACCCGGCGAGAAAGGCACTGATCGTGTGTTGCACCTGGGAAGTACTGCTCGACAGGTCAGCGGCGATCTACGGCAAGCTGGGCAGGTAGGTATCGATGGAAAACGGCACAAAGGCCGTCAGCGATGCCAGCAGTGCGATCAGACGTGCAGTGGGTTTCATTGACCCGGGAGTTCAAGGCTTTTGAGAAAGCCTGCGACCAGCGCGTTGAACACCTCGCCTTGATCGTCATGTACATAGTGACTGGCGCCTGCGACCTCCGCCGTCCGCACGTGCGGATTACTGGCGCTCATCGCCTGCAACGTCGAGGGCGGCAGAAAGTCCGAGCGGCCGCCGCGAATGAACAGGGTCGGGCAATCCAGCGCGCGCACCGCAGGCCACAGGTCTGTCGGATCGATACTCAGGCGCGCCTCGGCAATACCCTGTTGATCATGGCGCCAGGTGATCACGCCCTCGCTCTCTTTCATCGAATGAGCGAGCCTTGACGCCAGGCCCTGTTCCGACAAGCCCGGGCGCGAAGCCTGCCAGAATGCGCGGGCCGCCTCCCAGCTATCGAACTGCAAGGGCGTCTGGCTCATCTCGCGGCGAATGCGCGCGGCACCATCGCCCTGGCTTGAAGAGCCGGGACCGATGTCCTCAATCATCAAGCCAATCAACCGTCGCGGATTTTGCCGCGCATATTCAAGGGCGTTGGCGCCCCCTAATGAGTGCCCCAGCAATACAAAACGCGACAAGCCAACATGGGTGGCAAAGTCCTCGAGGTCCTCGACATACGACTGCGTGTGGTAGCTGCCGGGCGAGGCCCAGTCACTCAGTCCTCGACCGCGCTGGTCCAGGGCATAGATGCAGTAGTCCGCACCCAGAGATTGCACCAGCGATTCCCAGGTTTGTGCATAGGCCCGCAAGCCATGCAATAGCACCAGGGGCACGCCGGTCGATTCACCCCAGCGCAAAAAGTGCAGGCGCAAGCCTGAGCGGTTGGTGAAGAAACAGCTTTCAGATGACATCGGTTTTTCCTTAGTGCATGGCGCCAGTCGACCTAGAAACGATCGAACCGATAAGGGCTTGGATCAATGATCGGCGCATGGCCGCTGACGAGATCCGCCGCGAGGTGGCCTGCAGCCGGCGAGGTGCCGAAACCGTGCCCCGAGAATCCGGTGGCCACGGTCAGCCCCGGTATCTGCGCGACCGGCCCTATGACCGGATTCGAATCCGGCGTGACGTCGATAGTGCCTGCCCAGGCCTGGGCGATCCGCGCCTGTTCAAACACCGGCCAGGCCGCCATGAGGTTGTTCATCGCGTCGTTATTGAGCCGCGGGTTGGCGGCCGGGTCCTGAACCCTGACGCGCTCGAACGGGCTGACGCTGTCGGATTTCCAACGCCGGGCAAGCGCCAGGTCATTGAAAAAAGGTTTGCCCAACGACACGTTCAGAACGCTACGTTGCGCACGGAACTGCGGCATATATTGCTTGGCGAGCAACAAGTGATCGAGTGTCAGGAAGGCATCCAGTTTGCCGCGCTGGGTAATGATGAAGCCGCCGTCCCTATGCTTGCGAAACGAAAAGTCAGGTGCGCCGACAGCAATGTCCGTCGGCCCCTCCATTGGATGGGTACGCAGCACCGAGCAAGTCAAGGGCAAGGTCGGCAACGACACACCGAGGTTGCCCAGAAAGCGCCGTGACCACATCCCCCCTGCTAGCAGCACATGATCACAGCGAATCTCACCTTTCTCTGTGACCACGCCACTGACCCCGCCGGCGGACATCTGCAGCGTACGCACTGCGCACTGCTCGATAATCACCACACCCAAGGCCATGGCAGCCTTGGCGATAGCACTGCTTGCCAGTGTCGGTTCGGCACGCGCATCGGACGGCGTAAAGATGCCGCCGGCCCAGTCACCCACGCCACCTGGCACCAGCTCGCCAATTTCGCGTTTGCTGAGCAGCCGTGAATCCAGTGACAAATGCTCCACCGACTTTAGCCATCCCTCATGCATCGCCATCTGCGATGGGGTTCGGCCCACGAACATGATGCCCTCCTGGCGATACCCGACATCCGCCCCTACCCGCTCAGGCATCTTCGCCCACAAGCGGTCCGCGGCGAGGGCCAGGGGGATATCGGCCGCATGGCGGCTGGTCTTGCGTACCCAGCCCAGGTTGCGTGACGACTGCTCACCGGCGATATGGCCTTTTTCCAGCACCACCACCGAGATATTGCGTTCGGCCAATGTCAACGCAGCAGTCAGGCCGATAATCCCGCCGCCAATGATGACGACAGAGGTTGCGGAGGGAAACACGGTAGACGTTTTCACGGGCGCTATTGTGGGTGCCATGATCAAGACTCGGTAAGCGAATGAAGTAAGCCACGCCTACGCGTGGCCGCGTGACAGTTACTGCGACAGTCGAATGACTTCAACTTGCGCCTTCGACGCATTGCGATACGCCGTCACTTCCAGCTCAACCTTGTAGACCGTCGACCCTAAGGGCGGACAGGTGACGGTGCTGGCCGGGTCAACGCCGCGAAACTTTTCGCCGATCAGGGTCATCACGGCCGGTACATCCTTGGGGTCCTGGATGAACACCCGCGAACACACCACGTCCGCCAGGCTCGCATCGACCGCCGCCAGGGCCGCCTCGATGTTGGCAAACACCTGGTGCGTCTGCTCGATGACATCTTCCGGAATCAGCTTGGTCTGCGGGTTGCGGCCTGCGGTGTTGGACACATAGATCCAGTTGTCCACGACCACCAGGCGCGAATAGCTGGCCTGTTCTTCAAACGGGGAACCGGTCTTGAGCTTGATGATGTTTGTCATGTGGAATGCCTCTTCAAAATAAGTGATGGATGGCTTAACGCAGAACCGGGGTTTCCCACAGGTTCAAGGTGACGCCGATGCCTTTTTCGATGGCGTTGCGATACACCACCGTGCCCCAGGCCACGTCTTCCACGGGCATGCCGCCCACCGACATGATGATGATTTCTTCATCGTTCCTACGGCCTTGCGCAGCCCCGGCAATGATCTTGCCGATGTCCTCAACTTCATCGAGCTGCATCTTGCCTTCGGCAATCATGTCCATGAAGCGCACACCAATCACCGGCACGCAGTGATGCGCAGGCTTGGGCAGTTCTTCAAACCAGGCTTGGTAGAGACCTGTGTTGTCCAGCACCTTGCGTACGTCGCGCTGTTCCATCCCGTCGTCAAGGGAGCAGGATGCAGGCATCGCCAGGAAGGCACCTGGCTTGACCCATTCGCGCTTCACAATTGGGTAGGTTGTGGGATCGCCCACCTCACCGGAGCTACAATAAGTAACAAGGTCGGAGTCACGAACCACCGCTTCAAGGGTGTCGACCACTTCGATCGTGGTTATCTGCGGATAGGTTTCCTTGACCCAGGCGATAAAGTTATCGAGGCTCTTCTGGCCACGACCTTTGATCTTTAGTGTGTCGATATGCGGACATACCGCGATGAATGCCGCCAGTGTGGTCTTGCCCATTACACCTGGACCGAGCAGGCCGACGACTTTCGAGTCCTTGCGTGCCAAGTGACGCGCGCCCACGCCGGGAATCGCACCGGTGCGGTACGCGGACAGCAGGTTGGCCGACATATGGGCCAGTGGTGCGCCGGTGTCGGGGTCGTTCAAGGTAAACATCAGAATCGAGCGCGGCAGGCCTTTTTCGCGGTTGGCGATATTGGAGCCGTACCATTTCACGCCTGCGGTGCAAAAGCTGCCGCCCAGGTAGGCAGGCATGGCCATCATGCGTCGGTCAGCCGTGGGCTTGGGCATGTTCGGGAAGGGTGAATCCTGCGGGAAGATCACCATCGCGCCGTGGGAGTCATTGTTCGGACCGGCCATGCGATAGTCACCGGCATAGAGCAGGCCGAACATCTCCTCCATGGTGTTAACGCACGCCAGCATGTCAGTCACGCCCGCGCGGATCATGTCCTGCTCGGAGAGGTAGATGAAGTCAATTTTTGTATTTGTAGACATAGTTGTTCTCGGGCTGAAGGTGATATCGCTGCGGTAGGCGCAGCTCCACTCTGTCGACCTCGAGTATCAGGGCGCGTTTTTCGGCGGTATTGTAAATTTCGGACATGCCCGATTGGCCGGCGCGCAATAGTTGGCGCGTTTAATGCGTGAAAACTTCCATATCGCTGCTCATCGAAGGTGCAACCATGATCAAACAGTGCGCGCCGCCTCCCAGGCACCACACTGCGAACGAACAGCCCTGGTTCGTGCTCAACTCTTCACGGTATTCGGTCATGCCCTCCGAACACCCGGCGATCTCGCATTTCTATGCCTTCGATGTGGCTCAATCAGCCAACCTGCTGGCCGTGCCGGACGGTTGCGTGGATATTGTTTTCGACTGTGACGCAACACGCCCTACCGCCCGGATCTGTGGCACGCCGCTGGCTGCCCAAGCGGTCGAGTTACACCAGAACCATCACTACTTCGGCGTGCGCTTTTCACCGGGCGTCATTCCCGGATTTATCAATGTGCTGGCCGAAGAATTGACCGAACGGGAACTCGACCTGCTGGAGGTCTCAGGGTTCGCCCAGCGCATCTTCGAAAATATCGTTCAAGCACCGCTGCTGGGCGATCAGATGCGGCTGTTCAACGACTACCTCGCCCCCCGCCTGATGGGTAGAACGTCAGCACTCACGGCCATGGTCATTCAGCAGGCAATGCGCCACCGCGGTGATATTCGTATTCAGCAACTGGAAGAACTCAGCGGGTACACCAGTCGCACGCTGCACCGACAGTTCAGCCAGGACACCGGCATGTCACCCAAGACCTTTTGCCGAATCATCCGCTGCCAGGCAGCTCTGGACACCCTCAATACCCAACACGATGTATCGTTTTCGGAGCTGGCCCTCGACCTGGGCTTTTCCGATCAATCGCACTTCCTGCGCGACTTCAAGAAACTGGTCAGTACAACGCCTTGCGACTATCAACGCAAAATGACCCAGAACGCCTACACCGACCGGATCAACTACGCCTGACCCTCCCATTCAAAAACAAACGCGCTCCTCTATCGTTTTTTCCTGAAACCTGCCCTTCATCGCCCCTCGGTAATTCCCTGTGCTTCGAATGCGACAAGGCACTTCCAGCGAGCCGAGTTGCTAGCTTCGCGCAGCGAAACCAACAATTTCATGAGCGCTTGAATATCAGATTGGAAAAGGAAATCGGGCGGGTGGAAAGCGTCGGCCGCACATCTTGGGCCGTCACTATAAAATGCGTTTGCAGTTGAGGTCTTTACCGCATTGCCCTGAGCGTTTCGGACGGTGACTCGCCAAACAATTGCCGGTAATACGCGGCAAAGTGGCTCAGATGAAAAAAGCCCATTGCCACCGCGATCTCACTGATGTTGTGAGTGCAGGCAGAGGTTGTGATCAAGCGCCGTCGCACTGCGTTGAGGCGCAGATTGCGCAGGTATTCGACCGGACGCATTCCGGTCACTGCCTGAAAACTGTTCTGCAGGGTCCGGCGACTCACCCGTAGGTGTTCGCACAGGTCGAGAATGCTCAGTGGTGTATCACCACTGGCATCGATCAGCTCTTGGCAACGCTTCACCAGGTAAGCACTCACGGCGAAATTACCGCGACGACAACGTACCTCATCGGTGGCGTGGCTGAACAA
The DNA here is from genome assembly GCF_056680395.1 of Pseudomonas sp. ASL4. Lineage (NCBI taxonomy): Bacteria > Pseudomonadati > Pseudomonadota > Gammaproteobacteria > Pseudomonadales > Pseudomonadaceae > Pseudomonas > Pseudomonas sp. ASL4. Next base: position 4,597,079 of record NZ_CM155280.1, read on the forward strand.
ATCAAGGAACGCGCCGAGAAGTTCTTCCTCCAGCATTTTCTCAGCTGTTGAATTGATAGCGTCCGTTTGTTCCAAAAGGTGACGAAACAGGGGGTGAATACGCTGGCGTATTCGCAACAGTAACGCGTCATCAACGCTGAGTTGAGACGTGGTCTTCAGGCGCTTGAGCTGATCGTCAGACAATTCGAAGGCCGCCAGTTTGGCAAAGCGTACAGTGTCGACGTTGAGCGCGAAGAAGTGCATGCCTTCAGGTGCATGCAACACAAACTCCTCGCCGTCACGCAACAGCACCACGCTGTGAGTGCCCACCTGTTGCCCCTGCACCACCGGTGCGCAGCCTAACGACATGGCCGCGCAAAGCCGACCTTTCGGCGCATAGCCGCGCTGCACCACACGTTTGTCCAGCACTTCCTGGAAGATTTGAAAGCGGTCAGAGGACAACTGCCGCAGCTCACTGGTCAGGCAGCCTCGGCCGAGTTGGTCATACACTTGCCGCCAGCCCTGAATGGAGCCAGCGTGTTGTTGAGGGTCATTGAAGGTTCGAACTTCAGCAAGCATGGTCGTCGTTCCTCGGTGGCCCCGTTTTTTTTCGGCCTGAAAGGGACTCAGTCATCCGTGACGGCAGCTATCGTTCACACAGGGGCGGCGTCCGCCGTGAAAACCAAAGCCAGTTCCATGCCAAACATGTGCAGGCAGTACGTGGCGGGCTGGATATTCATCGGCGGCAACAACGCCCCGGACAGCACTACCTGCCCAGCCTCCACACGTTGACCGTCGGACAACAGACGCCGAATCAGCCAGCATAGATTGGCCTGAGGGCTGTCCTCCCGATCGCGCGTATCACCGTTACCGCAGAGCGCGCCGTCGCACTCCAGGCGATACGCTACGCTGACATGCTCTACAGGATCGAAAGGGATGCGCGGTCCCAGACAATAAAGCCCCGCCGCCGCGTTATCGGCCAGAAAGGCACCCACTCCGAAATCCCAGCCCTGCCAACGGCAGTCGGCGATCTCGAACGCGGGCGCCACGTCGCCGATGGCTGCCAGAATATCCTCGTCACGGTAGTCCCCCGGCACCAGGGTGCGCCCCATCACAAACGCCAATTCGATCTCCAGCTTGGGCTGGATCAACCGCGAGAACGCCACTGCCGTATCCGGCTCGACGATCATGGTATCCATCAGGCCGCCATACACCGGCTCGTCAAGGCCAAAGCGTTTTTGCACGGTGCTGCCGGCGAAGGCGACCTTCCACCCGCTCAGTAGCTCGCCTGCGGCTTGGCGGTGGTCCAGCGCTTCACGCTGCAGCGCATAACCCGCAAACCGATCTATCGCCTCGGGGACCAGTGGCGCAATGGCTAGCACCGTGCGCGTCGCCTGATGTAGCCGGTTTAGTAGCGCGTTGCCGCTGTTCATGACAGTTGCTCCGCCAGTTTGCGCAGCACACCTTCAAGCCTCTCTGGTGTGGTAATGGCGGCGACAAACCGGTCCGGACGCACCACTACGATGCAGTCACGTACCTTGGAGAACCATTCACCCAGGCGATTATCCACGTCCTCCACGCTGATGGCGTCCGAGGCCGTCAACGGCTGGCCACGTCCGATGCCACTGCGCGAACGATTGACCTGAATAAAACGCGTGTCCCAGCGCGCCCAATAAGCGGCCATTTCCTCGCTGAGTTGCTCGCGCGGGTTCACCCGATAACCCAGCACCGCATAGGAATTGCCAAGCACCTCATCCAGGCGACAAAGCTGGCCCTGGGCGTCTTCGACGTACGGCTGAACAAACAGCTGGCCGACCAGATCGTCCTCGCGCAACTCGGCACGCTCGTGATAGACCAGGCCCTTGGTGATGGTGGCCTTGGGTTTGAATTTGAACTCCAGCAGGTGCGAGCGCAGGTTGTCGACAGTGTTCACCGCCTGGAACAACCAGTCGCGCACGCCGGCCATCAGCGGGTTGGTCATTCCCAGTACCGCACCCATGTTGTCGGCCAGGGCCACCAGCTCGGTGGCATGCCCACGGCGCTCCTGGTCGTAGCTGGCGAGGATCGAGTGCGAGGCACGGCCCTGGATGATCGCCGCCAGCTTCCAGGCCACGTTGGCCACGTCCCGCAGCCCGGAATTGAGGCCCTGCCCGGCCCAGGGTGGAGAAATATGCGCGGCATCGCCCACCAGCGCCACACGCCCTTCGACAAACCGCACCGCGACCCGGGAGTGGTGGGTATAGGCTCGGATGCGGATGATGTTCAACTGATCGACCGCGTTGCCGATATGCCCACGGATCAAGTCGCGAATGGTGCTCTCGTCACACATCTTCGCCTCATCTTCGCCCTCCAGGAGCATGAACTCCCAGCGGCGTTGCTGGTACGGCAGATAGATGCACACGAAGGGCCGTTCCGGGTCGGCATGCAGTGCGGTGTAGGGTGCATCGAGGGTGTCATTGGCCGTATCGACCACCACCCATTTGCGCGCATGTGTCAGCCCAGACAGCTCGATACCGAGCTTTTTACGCACAGTAGAGCGTCCGCCATCGGCGCCGATTACATAGTCAGCCCGCAGTTGATAAATCTCGCCCTGAGCATCGCGCACCTGCAATGTCACGCCCTGCCCGTCCTGCTCGAGTTCGAGCATTTCATGGCCTTGGCGCAACACAACGCTGGTACGCTGCTCCAGGGTTTCGCGCAACGTGCCTTCCAGCAACTGCTGCATGAAAATATTGCGCATTGGCCAGCCGTAATGGGCGGTACTCGGCTTGACCTCGGCGAAACACACACCGCGAGCATTGTAATAGCGCAGCGGTACATCGCAGATCATGTCGCGCACAGCGAGTTCGGCAATGCCGATCCCCTGCAACACGCGCAGTGCTTCATCATCCATGCCCACTGCGCGCGGGTAAGGCAGTACGCCGTCGGCAAGTTCAAGGACTACGCAGTCGATACCGTACATCCCCATATAGTGCGCGGCCGTGATCCCGTTAGGGCCGCCGCCGACAATGACAACTTGGGTCTTCTCCTGCTTCATCGCTATTCACCGCTTTCTTGTTGTGTTTTTAATCCGACGCCGCTAAAGCCATGCGCCTGAAATCAGTGCAGCCCATCAATACCTTTGACGTCTGCCGCCTGCAGACCGCCCAGCCGCGCATGCAAGCGCCCGCGCGTGGCGAAAGCCCAGATCACGATCACCTCATCCGGTGCGGGGCCGTCGCCAAACATCAGGGAAATGCTGTCGTAATGGGAGCGTACATACAGTGCATCCTTATGGGCCAACGGCACATCAATGGTTGAACCCGGGCCGCCCCGTTTGCCGGTGGACGGCACCCAGGATTTGCCCCCGCCCAGCGCCAGGCGCACCGGATCGGCAGCCGGGTTGGTCAGGAACGCATTGCCGTGTTCGTATTCGCCCTGGCTGCCCACCATGCAAGCTTTACCGTAGCTGACAATATCCCGCGAGCCGGCCAGCGCCTGAATGCGACGACCGAACTCTTCGCCCAGCAGCGGCGACGGTTCTACCAGCTCTGTCAGCGACTCGCTGTAGCGACCGGCATAGGGGTTGGCGATCACGGCGGCGACGGCATATTTGAACAGCGGCTCGCCATCGGCCAACTGGCCACTTTCGTTGGCCAGGGTTTCTTCGACAAAGCTGTACCACTTGCGGATGTGATACGAAGCAAAATTCGCGGTTTTCATCTGGGTTGCCTCAAAGCGGGTCTAGTGGGTCTAGTGGATCTAGATTGAAATGTCGGCTTGGCGCGCCAGCAGCCTTGAACCGGGCCTTGCCGCGCGCATCGTCGTGTTCGGTCTCAAGGAAAAATTCCATGCGATTACCGTCAGGATCGTTGAAATACACACCATGGCCGATTTCGTGATCGGTGATCTTCACCACCTCGACGCCCTTGCCCAGCAACATGCCGTAGAGCTGGCGCAAGGTGGTCATGTCCCCGGCGATTTCCAATCCATAGTGTTGCAACCCCAACCCGCCCTGATGGGCGCCGGGCTCTGCACGAAGCAAGGCGATGTCGTGATGTTTGGTGCCAAACGCCATCATGACCCAGCTTTCGCCTCGGGCACTTTCATGCATGCCCAGGATGTCGGCGTACCAGCGTGCCGACACATCAGGATCACTTACCGAGAGCGATAAGTGAGTACGAAGGATTTCGACTTTCATCGCGTGATACCTCAGCTTTTTTTGACCACGGATTGATGCCCTGCCTTGATCTGCGCCACTGCGGGGGTCCAGAGCACGTCAGCGATCTCACTGAATTCGCGCCACTGTTTCTGCCAGCCATCACCGCCATTCCCGGAGGTGAACAAGTGCCCATACTTGGTTCCCGCAACGATCTGTCGCGGATTTTTCGGGTTGAAGGCAATGGCCCAAACGCAGGAATTGGGTTGTTGCGGCAGGGGCAGCACTTCCCAGCTGAGCGCAGCATCACGGGACACCAGGATCTTGCTGGTGGTACCGGGCGTGCCATCGGAAATACTCAGGTACAGGTCGCTTTGCGTGCCCAACGGCGCGTTCATGGCGCGCATGTAATACAGGCCGAACACTTCTCGACCGATAATGCCGGTCCAGGTCAGCCCTTCATCCAGGCTGCGGTAGACGGCGTTGACGCAGACCACCACGATGACTTTCTGGCCGTGATTGGGCAGTACCAGAATATTGTGGACATCCGAGTTGTAGTCCCACAGCAGCCGATCATCGACGCGCGTCCAGCTGTCGCCACCGTCGCGGGAGTGGAATAACCCACCCTCTTCAAGGCCGAACCATAGCTGGTTGCGGTCGGTCGGGTCATAGGCGAAAGCCAGCAGCCGTGGGCGGCTGACCCCGTCGCAGAACTCCGGAATCTCCACCGGCGCACGATCCCAACTGAGACCACCGTCCAGGGTCCGCCACAGTACGGCGCGCGAAGGTGCGCCAGTGCCGACGAAAATCCGTTGCGCGTCCTGCGGATCGACGGCGACTTTCCAGACCGTCTGACCGTTGAACGGCGAATCGACCCGCTGCCAATGGCCGCCAGTGTCGCGGCTGACACACAAACCTACGTCCGTACCGGCGTAGATCACCTCAGGCTCGTCGGGGTGCACACTCAAGGATCGGGTGATCGCGTCGAACTCCAGGTCCTGCCCCAGGCCCAGGCGATGCCAGGTACGGCCATCGTCGGCGCTACGGATTACCGCTTGACCTACGGTGGCAACTAAAAGAGTGCCGTTACTCATCGCTGTTGCTCCTCAGATGAAGATGCCACGGGTCAGTCCACCGTCAATGCCGATGGATTCGCCGGTCACTGCACTCGCCTTGGGCGACGCCAGGAAACCAATCAGCCAGCCCATTTCCATCGGTGCCAGGGTGCGGCGAATCGGCGTCGCGTCGATGTAGGCCTGCTCAACCTGTTCCGCAGTCTTGCCTTGCTTGATCGCTTCGCGCTCGTACAGCTCCTGGATGTGCGGGGTGTCCACCACGCCAGGGTGGATCAGGTTGACCGTGATGCCCGAAGGGCCCAACTGGTCGGAGAGGGTTTTGGTCATGTGGGCGATCGCTAGGTTGCGCATCCCCGAGAGGACTTTGCTGCTGCGCCCGGTGAGGCCGCCGATGTTGATGATGCGACCGAAACCGCCGGCCTTCATGTGCGGAGTCACAGCCTTGGCGCAACGGAAGTAGCCGATCACCTTGGTGTTGAGATCCGACAGCAACTCATCGTCGCCGGCATGTTCGATGTCATTGCGCACCACTCCGGACGGCGCTGCTGCACCGTTGACCAGGATGTCGATGCGGCCGAAGTGTTTGTGCGCAGCTTCGACCATGTCAGACACGGCCGACATCTGATTGGTGTCACAGTACAGCGGCAGTACTTCGTTGCCGGTCTGAGCCGTGATCTCTTCGGCAGCCTGTTGGAGAAACTCCATGCGGCGCGCGCAGATCACCACCTTGCAGCCCTCTTCGGACAGAAAACGTGCGACTTCCTTGCCGATACCCATACCGCCGCCGGTGACGATGGCCACGCGGCCTTTCAATTCCAGATCCATAGCATTTCCTCTTTTGATTGTTCGAATCAGGCCAGATCGACGAAGACGCTCTTGGTCTCGGTGTAGGCATCGATCACGTTTTTACCCATTTCCCGGCCCCAGCCGGATTGCTTGTACCCGCCGAACGGCGAAGCCGCGTCGACCACATTCCAGCAGTTGATCCAGACCGAGCCCGCCTTGAGCTGCGCCGCCACGCGGTGCGCCGAGCGCAGGTCGCGGGTCCACAGACCCGCTGCGAGGCCATAAGGCGAATCGTTGGCGCGCAGCACCAGGTCGTCGATTTCGGTCCAGCTCATGACGGTCAGCACCGGACCGAAGATCTCTTCGCGGGCGACACAGGCACGCTCGGCGCGATCAAGGAACACGCTGGGCGCAATGAAGTGGCCGCGCTCCAGGTGGTCGGGACGGCCGCCACCGCAGATCAGTTCGGCGCCCTCCTCCTGGCCTCGTTGCAGGTAGCCTTTGACCGTACTCAATTGGCGGCCCGACACGAGTGGGCCCATGCTGGTGGCCGGGTCCAAACCATTACCGAGCACGTGTGCGGTGGCATGACGCTCAAGTTCTTCCAACACCTGATCAAGCACGCTGGCATGCACGTATAACCGCGAGGCAGCCGTGCACACCTGGCCCTGGTTGTAGAAGATGCCGTCGGCCGCGCCTTTGGCGGCGCGCACGATATCGGCGTCCGGCAAGATGATGTTCGGCGACTTGCCGCCCAGTTCCAGCGAGACCTTTTTCATGTTGCTGGTGGCCGCCTGAGCGATCAGCCGGCCGACATGGGTCGAGCCGGTGAAGGCGATCTTGTCCACGTCGGGATGCTGCGCCAGCGGTCCGCCCGTTTCCGCGCCAAGGCCGGTGATCAGGTTGACCACCCCCGGTGGAAACCCGGCGGCCTCGATCAACTGCACCAGTCGAATCGCGACCAGCGGCGTTTGTTCGGCGGGCTTGAGCACCGCGACACAGCCCGTCGCCAACGCTGGGCCAAGCTTCCACACGCACATGTTCAACGGGAAGTTCCACGGCACGATCAGCGCGCACACACCCACCGGCTCACGCAAGGTGTAGTTGAGCATGGGCGCACCGCTGGCCGGCGATACGGGCAGCGTGCTGCCTTCGATCTTGGTCGGCCAGCCGGCGAAGTAGCGAATGATGGTCGCCGCGCTGGCCGCTTCACCTCGAGCGGCTGAGATGGGTTTGCCGTTCTCCAGCGTGATCAACTGCGCCAGCTCCTCGCGGTGCTGGTCCAGCAGATCCGCCAGTCGAAACAGCAGCAGACCGCGCTGAGCGGGAGACTGCAGCGCCCAGACGCCGTTGAACGCTGCGCGAGCTGCCGCAACGGCCGCATCTACGTCACGCGCGTCGCCCTGGGCCACTTCCGTCAGGGTTTCTTCAGTCGCCGGGTTTTCCACGGCAAACCGCCGGCCAGCGGCGGCGTCTTGCCAACTGCCACCGATAAACAGGCGACCAGGCTGGGACAGAAAATGTTGCACAGCAGGTAGCACTTCGAACTGTTTCATCATCGACTCCTTCACAGCGCCATTTCGATCAGGCAAGGACCACCGTTGGCATTGGCATTGGCCAGCGCCCGTTGCAGTTCGGCATTGGTTTGCACCGTGCAGGCCGGCACGCCGTAGCCCTTGGCCAGCGCCTTCCAGTCAATCCGCGGGCTATCGAGCACCGTCAGGCGCAGCGCTTCCGGCCCCATTTCGGTCATGCCGAAGCGGCGCAGTTCGTTCTGCAAAATGGCGTAGCGATGGTTGGCGGCAATCAGGATTACGACCGGTAACTGCTCGCGGGCGATGCTCCACAGGGTTTGAATGGTGTACTGGGCACTGCCGTCGGATTGCAGGCAGAACACGCGATTGCCCCGCTCCGCCAAGGCGGCGCCAAACCCCACCGGAATGCCCTGGCCGATCGCGCCACCGGTATTGGTCAACACCCTGTGTCGCGCGGCGCCAGCGGAAGCGGTGAAAAATGGATAGCCGCAGGTGCCGCCTTCCACGGAGACAATGCTGTCGTCCGGCAGCGATGCGGCCAACACCTGGCCGATGGACTGAGGTGTGAGCTCGGCATGACCCGGCGGCAGTTCGATGCCCATCGGTATCGGCACGTAAGCCGGTGCATTGAGGGCATCGGCCAGCGCCGTCAGCGCGCCGGCTACATCGTCACCGACATCGGCCAGCGTCAGCAGACGCTCACGCTCGGCGAGGCGCGACGGGATGCCTTCGTAGCCGAAATAACTGATGGGCTCCGGCACCCCGGCACACACGACCTGGTCGTACTGCTCGAGGATTTCAATGGCCACTTCCGGGAAATACGGCAGGCGATCCAGATCCGGCAAACCACCGCCACGGTAGCTTAGCCGTGGAAAGGTCTCGGCAAACATGCGCACGCCAGGCAGTTGGGCCAGGCGCCCCGCTGCTTCCAGACCCGCGACCGACAACCCCTCATCCCCGACAATAAACACCAGGCGCTGCCCGTCACGCAGGGCCTGCGCCACCGTCTCGACCCGGTCACCGGCAAACCGGCGAACCGGAGCCCGCATCGGGGCGAACACACCGTTGTGCGTCACCGCGCTGGCTTGCAGGTCCATGGGCAAAATCAGGCTGGCGATCTGCCCTTTGGCCTGCCAGGCCGCCCGCACCGCTTCCTGCAAATCTTCGCCGATACTCGACGCCGTGCGCGAGGTGCGCACCCAACCGGAGACAGTCCCGGCCAAGGCCTGGATGTCACTGGCCAGCGGCGGATCGTAGTTGACATGCCATGACGCGTGATCGCCGATCACGTTGACGATGGGGGTATTGGCACGACGCGCGTTGTGCAGATTGGCGATGCCATTGGCAAACCCGGGGCCCAGGTGCGTCAGGGTCATCGCCGGCTTGCCGGCAATCCGGCCATACCCATCCGCCGCCCCCGTGCACACCCCTTCGAACAACGACAACACCGGCTTCAGTGCAGGTGCGCTGGCCATGGCCGCCACCAATGGAATTTCGGTGGTTCCGGGGTTGGCGAAGCAGTATTCGATACCGCTTGCCGCTGCCGCATTCACTATCAGTTGCGCACCATTCATTTTCAGCCCTCTTGCTTGAGCATTTGCAGTGATGAGATTTATCACACACAAACACTCGCGCAACAAGCATTAATTTAATGATCGTCTCGCTTTATGAGATTTATGTGATTTTATTTGCACTAGAAAGGCTGCCGAGATTGCGTTTTTCTCTCACTGAGGTAGTGTTGCGCCAGCGTTTGGCGCTCCTGCGGGATGTTCTGGTCTGCGCCGGAACGAAGCACGCGCCCTCCCCCCCGTCTTTAGGAACGAAATGAGCAGCCTGAGCAAATTGCTGAGTGTCCTGGACCTGTTCGGTCCACAGACATTGAAGATCGACCCCGACACCATTGCCGAGCGCATGGGCCTGTCACGCGCGACCGTGTACCGCTACGTCAAGGATTTGTGCGACGCCGGCCTGCTGACCCGCGTGGACGCAGGCAGTTATGGCTTGGGGCCGCGTGTCATCGAACTGGACTGGATGATGCGTCAGTACGACCCTATCCTCGTTGCCGGGCGCGAGTTGATGCACGAGCTGTCCGCGCAAACCGGCCTGGCCGTGTTTGCGAGCGTTTTTTATGACGGTCGCATCATCAACACCTACATCGCCGAACCCACCGACACCTACCTCTTTGCGTTCGGGCGCGGGCAACCACTGCCGTTCTTTCGCGGCGCGCAATCCAAGGTGTTGATCGCCTTTCAGAAAGGTCGCCGTTTGCAACGCTTGTTCGACGAGCACATGGCCAACGACCCGGAATGCCCTTATGACTGGCCGAGCTTCTCCAAGGCTGCGAAAAAGATTCGCAAGGACGGTTACTGCCTCACCCATGATGAGCTCAACCTGGGCTTGACCGGCATCGCCGCGCCCATCATCCAGACGGACATCGACGAAGTGGTTGGCAGCCTGTCCGCCGTTGGCAGCACTCAGAGTTTCAAGCTGCTGCGCCAGGAAACAGTGATCGAAATGGTCATGGATACCACTCGGCGCATCGCCGAAAACATGCGCAATCAGTCAAACACCACCGCACCCTAGCCTATGGATAAGCCGCCGGTCCCTTGCCGTGGACGCGGCGGATGTGCGGTCAGAACGGAACAGCCACCGACAATTGGCTGTACACGTTGGTGCCATTGCCGCCGACTTGATTGCCACCAGTGGTTGAGTCCTGATCGGGTTTGTAGAGGCCAATCAGCGGGGTAATGATCAAGTGCGGGTTGACTGCCCATTCGGCGTAGATATCCAGCTCACGGGCATTGAGGTTCAGCGCATTACTTTTACGCACCGTGTCGAAATCGAAGTACAGCGCGCCCAAGGTCAGGTTTTCCAGCGGCGTTGCCTTCAGTCCGACGTGCTGAATGCTGGTATTGCTGTTGAACGGCCCGGCGTAGTTGCCGGCGACTTCGCCCTGAAACCAAGTGCCGTAGCCCATGCTCAAGCCAGTGAACAGCGGATCCCATTTCTGTGAATAGCGGGTATAGCGATAGGTCACCTTCGGCGCCCAGGCGGTATCGGCGAAGGTGTAGCCCGCTTCGCCGTACCAGGCTTTCTCCGGCCCGGCGTCCTTGTCCTGCCAGGCGTATTCGAACGCCAGGCTGACGTTCTTGATGCCCGCATCGCCTTCACCGCGAACGCTGTAGACGTTCATGCCTTTGCGCTGGCGCTGAAAGTCGCTGGCCCATTGATCGCTCACGTCGATGCCGTGTACCCAGGTCAACCCGATCGTACCCGGCTGGGTGGTGTAATCCAGCGTGCCGGCGGCCAGTTCGGTTTCGGCCTGGACGCGGTTATCAGACTTGAGCCACACCAGGCTGCCGTGCAGGCCATCTTGCCCACCCAGGCGCAAAAGCGCGGTTTGATCGAACGCATGCCGTGCAGCCAGGTAGTAAGCGCCTCCACGGTTCATCTTGCCATCGGCCGGGCCCTTGCCCAGGTTCAGTCCGTCATCGTTGATCAGGAACCCTCGGCCCAGCTTGACCACCTGGCGCCCGCCGGAAATATCAACCCCTTCCTTGCCCAACGCGGGGAACAGGTCGCCGGAGCGCCAGCCCAGGTAGGCGTCTTCGATCTTTGTTGTGCGCTCGGTCCCCAGGGAATTGCCGCCCGGGTCGCCGTCGCCCCAGGTGGCGGAGCTGACCAGGGCGAACGCCCCATACGCGGTGCCATTGCCTGCCAGCGACTGGTCGCCACTCAAGCCGTATTTGATAAAGCCTTCACGCCAGGTAGATCCCCCGGGCGTGCCGTCGTAGTTCTTGCGACTGTTGAACTGGCCGAATACGGCGGTCATGTCTGCGTTGAGGTGCCGGCTCTGATCACTGTACAACTCATAGGCCTGGGCCTGATTGATGGCGCATAGCACCAATGTGCACACAAGCGTGCTACCAAGCACGGGATGATGTGATGGATTGCGCATGGCTCAAGCTCCTCGTGGTGCGCCTTTAAAAGGCTGTCTTAGGTATTGGCGAGAAATCGGTGCGGCAGCGCGGCACCGATTTCGCGGGGGCTAGCAGCAGGTGGCAAGCGCCGCTTCGAGAGCAGAAACGATCAGGCCAGCTTCGTCGGACGTCAGGGTCAACGGCGGCGAGAGGATGATCTTGTTGCCTATCGGACGCACCAGCACGCCCGCACGCCGCACTTCGTCAGCGATCCGCAACGGCTGGCCGCCTGCGGGGTTGAGCGGTTGGCGCGTGGTTTTGTCGGCGACCAGGTCCAAGGCAATCATCAAGCCCTTGCCGCGCACTTCGCCCACGACGTCATAACGCTCGGTCAACGGTACGAGTTGCTCAAGCAATTGCGCGCCGACCCTGGCGGCGTTGCCTGGCAGATCCTCGGCTTCGACGATATCGAGTACCGCCAGGGCGGCTGCACACGCGGTCGGGTGCCCGCTGTAGGTGTAGCCGTGCATGATCATGCTGCTGAATCCAAGGCCGTTCTCGATCCCATCGACAATACGTTGGTTGAACAACGTGGCACCCAGCGGGATATAACCGGCAGTGATGCCTTTGGCCAGACACAGGATGTCCGGCGCGACGCCCCAGCCGCGACTGCCAAGCATGCAGCCCGAGCGGCCGAAGCCGGTGACCACTTCGTCGGCGATCAACAAAATGCCGTGGCGATCACACACCTCACGCAGGCGTGGCCAGTAATCGGCTGGCGGTACGATCACCCCGCCTGCGCCTTGCACCGGCTCAGCGATCAATGCCGCAATGGTCTGCGCACCCAGCAATGCGATCTGATCCTCCAGCTGACGAATACAGTGCGCGGTCAGCGCTTCGGGATCACGGCAATCCCAGGGATTGCGATACAACCAGGGCGTGTCGAGCAAATGGCAGCCCGCCAACAGTTGGCCGTGGTTGTAGTGGTAAACGCCATTGCCTCCCACCGATGTGCCGCCCATGTGCACACCGTGATAACCGTTACGCAGAGACAGGAAACGCGTACGCCCCGGATCGCCGCTGGCGATCCAGTATTGACGCGCCATTTTCAGCGCGGTTTCCACCGCATCGGAGCCGCCGGAACTGAACAGCACCCGTGTCATGCGCTCCTGGGCAAACATGGCGGTCAACCGTTCGGCCAGATCAAATACCCGAGGGTGGGCAATGCCGTCGAAGGTCTGGTAATACGCCAGCTCGTCCAGCTGCGCGGCGATTGCAGCCTTGACGCTCGCGCGGTTGTGCCCAATGTTGACGTTCCACAGCCCGCCCACACCATCGAGCATGCGATGGCCGTCGATGTCGGTGATGTAGTTGCCGTCACCACGGGCGATGATCAACGTTTTGGAGCGTTGCTCCGGGGCGCTGGAACTCATGGGGTGCCAGAATTTCTTCTCGGCGGTCTTATATTTTTCGTACATGCTCAAGCTCCTTATTCGGTATCACGTTTGCGGACAAACAGCAGTTGCTGGCCAGTGAACTCCAGCAGCCCCTCAAGGCCGAACTCGACGCCAAACCCGGACATCTTGCTGCCGCCAAACGGCGTGTTCGGCTGGATCTGCGCGTGACAGTTGACCCAGGCAACGCCGCTTTCCAGGCGGCTGGCCAGTGCCTGGGCCTGCTCGACATCCGGCCCCCAGACCGATCCGCCCAGCCCCATGTCACCGGCATTGGCGCGCCGCAGCACATCCTCGACATCCTGGTACGCGATCAAGGGCAACACAGGACCGAACTGTTCCTCGTCAACCAGACGCTGGCCATCTGTCACGTCCGCGACCAGGGTGGGTGGATAAAAGAAGCCGGGGCGATCCAGACGCGCGCCGCCGCACAGCACGCGCGCGCCTTGTGCCCGTGCGTCGGCGACTAGCGCGTCGACATGTGCTAATTGCTCAAGGTTTTGCACCGGGCCAAAGGTGACGCCAGCTTCCAGGCCATCGCCCACCACTTGGCGCGCCGCAATCAGGGTCAGCGCATCAGCAAAGGCCTGGTACTGCGATTCGTGGATATACAGGCGCTTGAGGGCCGCGCAGGTCTGGCCCATGTTGAGAAACGCCGCCTGGAAAATATCCTCGACCACCGCCTCAATCGGCGTACCTGGCAGAACGATTGCCGCGTCGTTACCGCCCAGCTCCAGGGTCAGGCGCTTGAGGTTGTTGGCGGCGCCGCGCATGACGCTTTGTCCGGTGGCGGTCGAGCCGGTGAACACAATCTTCTGAATGCCAGTGTGCGAAGTGATTGCGCTACCGAAACCTTGCTCGCCCGTCAGGCAATTGATCACGCCGTGAGGCACATGGCGGGCGATGATCTCCACCAGGCGCAAGGTGCTCAGTGGGGTCAGGCTCGACGGTTTGCTGATCACACAGTTACCGGCTCGCAGCGCCGGCATGATGTGCCACACAGCGATCATGAACGGCCAGTTCCACGGTGTAATCGACGCCACCACACCCAAAGGCTTGCGATGCAACTCGATCCGCTGAGTGGGGGTTTCTTCCACCAGCTCCACGGCAATCTCCTGACCGGCCGCATAGCGGGTCCAGGCGGCGGAACCCATGACTTCTGAAAATGCCAGTTCCAGCGGTTTGCCTTGTTCCAGCACAATCAGCCGGGCCAGTGACTCGGCCTCCCGCTCGATATCCGCCGCGACCGCCAACAGGCGCTCGCAACGGTCTGCATGGGTGCTGTGCCGCCAGCTTTTGAATGCCGTCTGTGCAGCGTCGACCGCCAGGTCGAGTTGCGCCAGCGAGCCAGCGGGGCATTGGGCGAATGCAGCACCGGTGGCCGGGTTGATCACGTCAAACTGGCCCTTATCACCGGCAACCTGAACACCATTGATGAGCATTTTGTAGTTGTGCATTTGAAACCTTCCTTTCTCACACTGACGAGCCATGCCGAGCAACGGCAGGCTGGTATTGTCTGGTTAGTCGAGCCGTAACGAGTGAGGCCTTAAAGCTTGTGGCTGCCCAAGGCGAGAAACCGTTGCGGGGCGATCTTTCGCAATCTCGCGGCGAGCATGACGCCGATGATCAGGGCTACGGGAATGATGGCGCAGAGTCCGTAGGACAGCAGCTGACTGGCCCCGGTCAGCACGTCGAAATGCACCACTGCCAATACCAGCACGAGCACTAATGTCAGGGAGGAGAAAACAGGCAGGATGCGCCCGCGCCAAATCCCGACGTTAAGCTCGGGATGACGCTGAAAGTAGACGCAGACCGCTACCGACGTCAGCGCCATCAGTAAAATCACGCAGAGGGTGGCGAGGTTGGAGAACCAGGCGAACAGTTGCAGGATCGGGTCCGCATCCAATGCAGCGAAAATCAGTACCACCACTGCGGCAATCAGGCTCTGCAACACCGAGCCCATATGGGGGCTCTGATGCACGCGGTGAGTGGTGCCCAACAGACTGTGCAACAGGCCGTCACGGCCGATCGCGTAAAAATAACGCGCCGCGGCGTTATGAAACGCCAGCAGGCCGGCATAGATACTGACCATGAACAGCACCCGGATAATCTGAGTCAGATACGGGCCGACAAAGTGGTCGGACATGCCGTAGATAAACGTCGTCGGGTCCTGCAAGGCCTGCAGCATCGGCACGATTTTGTCCGCGCCCACGCCCACCACCATCGACCATACCGACAGTGCGTAGAACCCGCCGATCAGCAGCACCGAACTGTAGGTGGCAATCGGAATGGTACGTTGAGGGTTTATGGCTTCTTCACCGTAAATGGTGGTGGCCTCAAAGCCGATGAATGCCGCGAAGCAAAACAGTAGGCCGATGGACGGTGTGCCGCCGAGCACATGGGTGCGGTCGAACGCATCAAGGTTGATGCCGCTGTCGCCGCCGGATTTGAGGATGGCAAAATCCAGGATCAGGATCGCCAGGTACTCGGCGATCACCACCACCGACAGCACCCGCGCCGACAAGTCGATCTTGCGATAGCCCAGAATCGCAATGCTCGCCATCGCCATCAGCGAGTAGGACCACCACGGCAGCACCAGTCCGAACATACTTTCCATGGTGCCACTGACCACCCCGCCGAACATGCCATACAACCCGACCTGAAGAATGTTATAGGCAAACATCGCCAACACCCCGGCCGCCCCGCCTGCCAGGCCACCCAAACCACGTGAGGTGAACGCATAAAAACCGCCGGCATTGGTCAGGTGCCGGGACATGGTGGTGTAACCCACCGAGAACGCCAGCAACACCAGCAACGCCAGGATCAGCAATGCCGGAGTACCGGCGCCATTGCCCAGCATGATGCCAATCGGGAAGCCACCGGCGATGACACTTAACGGGCTCGCCGCCGACACCACGAAGAAGATGATGAAGCCGACGCCCAGGGCGCCACGCTTGAGCTCCGTAGAGCTGTTGATCGAGATAGGTACACTCATGTTCTTGACCTTATTGTATGAGGCAGTCGCTGTTGGGGTGGCCCGATTGAATTCCATCGGCACCGATTAGCGTTTTGTTTTAGTCGCGCGCTGAATTCGATCCTATGCCCGCCCCTGAACCGCTCGCTATCCCAAATCGGTAGCATCCGAGGCGCCGCCCCAAAACAGGTCGATGCGGCACCGGCAATCCGGCAGTCCTTGCCGATTCGGGATAACCGCCTGGCCGTTCCCTCCCGCATGCTAGCGTCACCCGCTCTATACCCAGATGCCGGCACCGATAATAAAAGCGAGGGCCAGGTCCACAGCCCATCGCAGCCAAAGCCCTCTGCAGGAAGCCTCAGTCATGCGTTTAGCTCATCTCACTATCCAATGGCGGATCACACTCCTGAGCGGACTGTGCCTGCTGGCTGTCGTCGGCGCGCTGGTAGGCGCCTCGGTGTACCAGAACCAACAAAGTGCAAAATTGCTGAAGGAGCAAAGCAGTCACCTGCTCGGGCAAGCCGCCGTGGAGCGCTTGCAAGCCCAGGCCGTTGCCCATGGCCAACACGTCGAACGCTTTTTCAACGAAACGGCGCTGTATGGCGAAGGGTTCGCGCAACAGGTTTTGCAACTGCGCGATCAAACGCTCAATGGACGCCTCACGGCTGCGCAATTGCGCGAAGCGCTGATCAGCGTGACCCGTCAGACACTGCTCAAACGCGAAAAAGTGCTCGGCCTGTACGTCATACTTCTGCCTGACGCGTTGGCGAGCGCAGACGCCAATTTCGTCGGGCAACGTGCACTGGCGAGCAACGAAAAAGGCCGCTTTGCGCTGTATTGGTCACAGAGCCAGCCGGGACAACTGGTCCAGGATGTGCTCACCGAAGCGCAAATCTTCACCGACACTGCGCCACCCGGCAGCGAACCGACAAACGTCTGGTACACATGCCCTCAAGCTCAAAGACGCACTTGCGTGGTGGAGCCCTACACCAGTGAGGTGGAAGGCCAGAAAGTCCTGATGAGCAGCGTTTCTATCCCTCTGATCGCCAACGGCAAGATCCTCGGCGTGGTCGGCATGGACATTGGCCTCGACACTCTGCAAAAGCTGGCTGCCGACCTCGGCCAGGACCTGTATCAGGGCAACAGCGAAGTCGCCATTGTGTCGCCCACCGGCCAGGTGGCAGGACGCAGCGGCGAAGTCTCCGGGTCCACCCTCGATATACGCCAGGCTCTGCAAACCGTGCCGGGCAATCCACTCTGGCAACTGGAGATCAAGGTTCCCCAAGACCTGGTGCAGGCTTCCGCTCGACAAATGCAAAGCGAACTGGACGACAAAAGCCACCAGGCCAACTGGCTCAACCTTTGCTTGGGGGTACTGGCCAGCTGTCTCGGCATGCTGCTGATCTGGCTGGCCGCCTACGGGGTGACACGCCCGCTGCTGAAGGTGGCGGGTCTGCTTGATGCCATCGTCGATGGTGATGGTGACCTCACCCAACGCCTGCCCGCCGGGCGGCGCGACGAATTGGGCCAATTGGCCAATGGGTTCAACCGTTTTCTGGACAAGTTGCAGCCGATTATTCGCGACATTCAAACCGCCTCCCTGGATACCCGCAACAGCGCCAATACCTCCTCGGGGATTGCCCGGGAAGTCAGCGCAGGGATGCAACGCCAGTACCGCGAAGTGGAGCTGGCCGCGACCGCGCTGCACGAAATGAGTGCCAGTGCCCAGGAAGTGGCGCGCCACTCCCACGGTGCCGCCGACGCAGCGACAGCCGCCGAAAGCGCGAGCCGATCAGGTCAAGCGGTGTTCTCCATCGCCGAGAGCAGCATCGAAAGCCTCGATCAGCGACTGGACACCACCCTTAAGCAAGTGCATGCCCTCGCCAATAGCAGCACCCAGATCGGCCAGGTGCTGGACGTCATCAGCACCATCGCGCAACAGACCAACTTGCTGGCGTTGAATGCGGCCATCGAAGCGGCCAGAGCGGGCGAACAGGGGCGCGGCTTCGCGGTGGTGGCCGATGAAGTCAGGCACCTGGCCAGCAACACCCAGAGCTCGGTCGAACAAGTCCGCACGGTGATAGAGATGCTGCAGCAGTTGAGCCAGGAAGTGGTTCACAGTACCCAGTTGAGCCGCGAGCAAGCCGGCAACAGCGTGATCCAGGTGCAACAGACCCGTGCGGCGTTGGAGAATATTTCCCAGGCCGTGGATGTGATCGAACAGATGAATCAGCAGATCGCCAGCGCAGCCCTGGAGCAAAGCACGGTCATGGAAGATATCAGCCATCGGGTCAGTGACATTCGCAGTATCAGCGAAACACTGACCAAACGGATGAGCGATGCCTCAACGGCCAGTGACTCACTCCATGAAATGGCCAACCATCAACAGCAGCTTGTAGGCCATTTTCGCGTGTAAAGGAGCACGACAGGCTACCTGCCGGTGCTGACGTCTTGACTGAGTTACAGTTGCCGGCTTTCGACCATCGTTCATCGAGCACCACCCATGATTCCCCCGCGACGCTGGCTGATCCTGGCCATTATTTCCAGCGCATTGCTGCTGATCGTCATTGATATGACGGTGTTGTACACCGCACTGCCGACACTGACCCGTGAGCTCGATGCCTCGGCCTCGCAAAAGCTCTGGATCATCAACATCTATGCATTGATCGCTGCCGGTCTGCTGTTGGGCATGGGCACACTCGGTGATCGCCTCGGGCACAAACGCCTGTTTATCGGCGGACTGAGCGTGTTTGGCCTGTTCTCGCTGATCGCGGCCTTCTCGCCATCGGCCAGCGTATTGATCGGCGCCCGCGGCTTTCTGGCTGTCGGCGCGGCGATGATGATGCCGGCTACGCTGGCCATCGTCCGGGTAACGTTCGCCGACCCGCGCGAGCAGGCCATGGCATTCGGCATCTGGGCATCGGTTGCTTCAGGGGGCGCTGCGTTCGGCCCGGTGGTGGGCGGCCTGCTGCTGGAGCATTTCTGGTGGGGCTCGGTGTTTCTGATCAACGTGCCTATTGTGGTGGTGGCGTTGGTCCTCGGCGCCGTGTTGATCCCGAATCACCCGGGGGATGCCAAAAAACGATGGGACTGGCTGGGTTCGCTGCAGGTCATGATAGGGCTGATCAGCCTGGCATATGCCGTCAAGGAACTCGGTAAACGGGCGCCCTCCTTCGACAGCATGCTGGTGGCGGTCGTGCTGGGTGTGCTATTCCTGACGCTGTTCATTCGACGCCAACGTCGTGCCGCACAGCCGATGCTCGATCTGGCGCTGTTCACTGCACCGGGCTTCAGAAATGCCGTCATTTCAGCAGTCGTATCGGCCGCTGCGTTGATCGGCACGGAACTGGTGTTCAGCCAGCGCCTGCAACTGGTGCTCGGCATGTCGCCGCTGGAGGCGGCATTGTTTATCCTTCCTCTCCCACTGGGTTCCTTCGTCGCAGGGCCGCTTGCCGGTTACTACCTGCCGCGCCTGGGAAACCGGCGGATGCTGCTCTGGACGTTGCTGCTGTCGTCAGCCGCAATGCTGAGCTATCTCTTGCTGTACAACGCTGCGGTTTACCTGCAAATCGCCAGCCTTGCCCTGTTGGGCTTGACGATTGGCGCCGCACTGACCGTTTCGTCCAGCGCCATCATGCTCAGCGTGCCCGCCGATAAAGCCGGCATGGCCGCCTCCATCGAGGAAGTGTCCTTTGAACTGGGCGGTGCTGTGGGTGTGACGCTTGCAGGCAGTCTGTTATCGGCGATTTATGCGTATTCGGCGGACCTGATGATTCCGCCATGGCTGACCCGAAACCCCGCGACATTCGATAGCCTCGACGACGCGCTGGTCGTCGCCGAGACGTTGTCACCCGAAGGCCGCGCGATGCTGACCGCATTCGCCCGTGCGGCGTTCGATGCAGGCTTTGTTGCCGTGCTGACAGCGTCGGCAGTCCTGCTGTTGATCGCATCGCTGCTGGTCAAGTTGAGCAGACAGGCGCAGCCGCGCGAGGTCGCAGACCATCCTTGGTAAGCAAAGCGCAGATTTGGTTGAACGGTTCTGCGTGGGGCCTTAAAGCTTGTGGCTACCCAATGCCTGGTACCGCTCCGGCGACGCCTTGCGAAGTCGAGCCGCCAGGAACACGCCACCCAGCAGGGCCGCGGGAATGATGGCGCAGAGACTGTATGACAAGGCCAGGCTAGCGCCCGTTAGTACATCGAAATGCACCACCGCGAGTACCAGGACCGCCAACAGGGCAACACAAGAGAAACCGGGGAAAATCCGCCCACGCCAGATCCCCACCTTGAGTTCGGGGTGACGCCGGAAAAAGAAGATTACCGCTGCGGAAGTGAGCGCCATCAACAAAATCACGCACAGCGTGGCCAAGTTGGACAGCCAGGCAAACAGCTGCAGGATCGGATCGGCATCCATGGCGGCGAAAATCAGTACCACCACCGCCGAGATAAGGCTCTGCAACGCCGATCCCATATGAGGACTCTGGTGCACGCGATGGGTAGTACCCAAGCGGTGCGGCAACAGGCCGTCACGCCCAATCGCGTAGAAGTAACGGGCCGCGGCGTTATGAAACGCCAGCAGGCCGGCATAGATACTGACCATGAACAGCACCCGGATAATCTGAGTCAGCCAGGGGCCGACAAAGTGGTCGGACATGCCGTAGATAAACGTCGTCGGGTCCTGCAAGGCCTGCAGCATCGGCACGATTTTGTCCGCACCCACGCCCACCACCATCGACCATACCGACAGTGCGTAGAAACCACCGATCAGCAACACCGAGCAGTAGGTGGCAATCGGGATAGTACGCTGCGGGTTCTTGGCCTCTTCGCCGTAAATAGTCGTCGCCTCGAAGCCGATAAATGCCGCGAAGCAGAACAGCAAGCCAATTGACGGTGTGCCGCTGAACACATAACTGCGATCAAACGCATCAAGGTTGATGCCGCTGTCGCCGCCGGATTTGAGGATGGCAAAATCCAGGATCAGGATCGCCAGGTACTCGGCGATCACCATCACCGACAGTAGCCGCGCCGACAGGTCTATCTTGCGATACCCCAAAATCGCAATGCTCGCCATCGCCATCAGTGAGTAAGACCACCATGGCATCAAGAGTCCGAACATGCTTGCCATGGTGCCGCTGACGACCCCGCCGAACATGCCATACAACCCGACCTGAAGAATGTTGTAGGCGAACATCGCCAACACACCCGCCGCCCCGCCTGCCAGGCCACCCAAACCACGGGAGGTGAACGCATAAAAGCCGCCAGCATTGGTTAGGTGCCGGGACATTGTGGTGTAGCCCACTGAAAACGCCAGCAACACCAGCAACGCCAGGATCAACAACGCCGGCGTGCCGGCGCCATTGCCCAGCATGATGCCAATCGGGAAGCCACCGGCGATGACACTTAACGGGCTCGCCGCCGACACCACGAAAAAGATGATGAAACCAACACCCAAGGCACCACGCTTCAACTCCGTCGAACTGTTGATCGGGATAGATACGCTCATGTTCTTGACCTTATTGTATGAGGCAGTCGCTGTAGGATCGGTGCAGCAAGCCGTTCACCGTCACCGATATAGCTTGTCGTTTTTGTCGCACGCTGGATTCGATCCTATGCCTCACCATGAACGCCCCGGTATCCCAAATCGGTAACCTGTTACGCCATCACCTGAACAGCGCCATCCGCCACCCGGACCTCACTGCGAAGCGAGACGCGCCGTCAGTTCCGACGCCGCGCCGGTCACCAGGTCGCACAGATAGCGCTGCTGAAACGCACCGAACCGCTCACTGCGCCCCACCAGGGTCATGCTCCCGAGGACTCGCTGCTTTTCGTCGAAGATCGGCGCCGCGACGCCACTGCGTCCCGGGTACAGCTCACTTTCGCTGATGCAGTAGCCCTGTTTGCGGATGGCGAGAAGGCTCTTGATGAACGGCTTCCACTCCAGCCCCAGATGCTGCAATTCGGATGGGTTCACGTGAGCGTCGTAGACGCGTCGGATCTGACGCGGTAGCAGATAAGCCAGTACGACGCGGGAGGTCGCGCTGTGAAAAAGATCGATCGGCCGCCCCTTGTCGCCACCGACCGGTCCGGCATCGGAGCCACGATGGATCAGTACGTTGACCACTGAGTCGCCATGCCACTCGCTAACCAGCGCATCCAGGCCGGTGTCGGCGACCAGTTTGTCGGCCAGGTCCCGGCTGCATGCCAACAACGGGTCGTAGTTCGCCATCTGATGCTCCAGCGTGACGATTCGCGGGCCGAGCGCGTAACCGCGCGGCAATCGCTTCAAAAAGCCCGCGTCGCCGAGTTCTCGCAGATAACGATAGGCGGTGGCGGACGTGTAGCCTAGCTCCCGGCAAATGATGTCTACATCGATGACCGGTTGTTCCGGGCGGAACAGGTCGAAGACCATGAGCAGACGGCGCAGGCTATTCATCTTTTTCTACATCCTTGTGAAGCCAACGGTCACCACACCCTGCTTTCAGCGGGCGGGTGTTCAGGCATGAGCGCAACCGGTGATGGCAGCGCGGGGGGTATGGGACGGCAACTCTGCGAACAGCTCCTGGTACTCCGCCGCAAAATGGCTGAGGTGAAAGAAGCCCCATTGGGCAGCGGCATCGCCGATCGAGAGATGCGACGCGCGGGTGGACATCAAGGTCCGGCGTACACCGTTGAGCCTCACAGAGCGCAAGTAATTCAGCGGCGTCGTCTCGGCAACCGAGCGAAAGCTGTTCTGCACGGTACGCCGACTGACCTGGAGTCGCTGGCACAACTCGATCACGCTGGGCACGTCGATCATCTCCGCGGTCGCCAGACGGTGGCATTTCTCGACAATGAAGCTGCGCGTGGAGCTTGCGGAGCGTTGTTGCTTGTCGCAGGCCGGGTCGGTCATGAGTTGCAGCAACTCGCCGAGCATCGCCTGCTCCAGCGCCAGCTCCCGTTCCCGGTCTCGCGTGCTGTCGAGTTCTTCGTACACCAGGGCCTGGGAGAACATCGCCAGCAATCGGCGACGAGCGTATGCAAAGCGTGGGGTGGAAACCCTGATCACCGGCTGACGCAGCAACAGGCTGACCTCCTTCGCCGAAGCCGTTTGCGCCAACGCCTGCTCGAACAATTCACGTTCAAAGGTGATCGACAGCAGTTCCATACCCATCGGCATATGGAACATGAACTCCTCGCCACCGTGAAGAAAGAACAGGCTGCTATCGTCCGCCTCCCGTCCCTGCATCCGAATCGAACCCGGGGTGGTGATCGGCACGGCAAAGCACATCTTGCCTCGGGGAGCCACGCCGTGCTGCACGACACGCTGGTTGATCTGCTCGAGAAAGACGTGGACACCCGCCGTCGACAACTGCGTCAGCGAACTCTCGGTCGAGCCTGCCGTTAGCTGACTGTAGTCCTGGTTCCACTCCTGGACGGTAGCCGCATGGACATGGACGTCTCTGAAATGGCTGATAGTTTGATTTTTCATGATGTCGAAAGCCTCTGCCAATATTCTTGTTTTTAGATCGCCTTCCTATGCGATATTCGCACATAGTGAGAATTATGCACAATTATTTATGAAATTCTAAATTCACTGGAAGGTGCGCTCTGGGCGGTCCATCCATGTGCCAATTCGGGCTACCGGCCACAGACACGTCGCGGAGATGATCAGCACACTTAAATCGACATTCAGAGAGAACGTCATGAGTGAAGCCAAACTTGAATCCCTCCACTTCGCGGATGCCCCGCGGATTACATCCAGCGCACTTCCCGGCCCCAAAACCAGCGAGGCCCTGGCGTTGTCGGCGCGCACCGAGTCCATGGCACGCGGCGGTGGACGCATGCCCATAGCCATGGACCGTGCCTTCGGCGCTACTTTCAAGGACCCCGATGGCAACACCTACATCGACCTGTCCGCCGGCGTGGGCGTCAGCAGCGTAGGCCGCTGCCACCCGAAGGTGGTGCAGGCGATTCGCGAACAGTCCGAAGTACTGATGCATGCCCTGGAAATCAACAGCACCCGGCGCACCGAACTGGCGGCCAAGCTCTCCGAGATCGCGCCCGACGGCTTGCGTGGCGACTGCATCACCTTCTTCACGCAAAGCGGCAGCGATGCGCTTGAAGCAGCCATCAAATTCGCCAAACGCATCACCGGGCGGCACCAGATCATCGCCTTTCATGGTGGCTACCACGGCGTGTGGAACGCCTCGGGATCCCTGACGACAGGCACGGCCTACCGCAAGGGCTACGGTGCCCAGATGGGTGGGGTCATTCACGCCCCCTACCCTTATGCCTACCGTTTCCCTTTCGACACCACTCAAAAAAGCGCCGAGCAGATCGCCGGCGAGTACGTGGACTACCTGTTGAACACCCCCTACACCGCCGCCGATGACGTGGCTGCCGTCATCGTGGAACCGGTGCAGGGCGAAGGCGGCTACGTGCCTCCCTCGCCAGAATTCCTGCAGCTGTTGCGCAAGGCATGCGACCGTAGCGGCACGCTGCTGATCGTCGATGAAGTGCAATCCGGCGCAGGGCGCACCGGCAAGATGTGGGCGGTCGAGCACTCGGGCGTGAAGCCGGACATGCTCACTTTCGGCAAAGGCATCGGCAGCGACCTGCCAATGGCGGGCCTGATCATGCGTTCAGACCTGGCGGCCGCGATTCCTGACGGATCGATGCCCAACACCTTTGCTGCCAACTCGTTGTCCGCGGCGGTGGCGCTGACCAATATCAGCATCCTGCAGGACTCGGAGCTCGATCTGCTCAACCGCGCGCACACTCTGGGGTTGGAGGCGCAGGAACGTATCCGTGGCTTCAACAGCCCGTTCGTTGGTGAAATACGCGGCCGCGGCCTGATGATCGGTATCGAACTGGTCGAAGACCCAGCCACCAAGGCTCCCCTGGCGCCCGAAAAAATCGGCCAGCTCATGGGCTACCTGCTGAACCACGGCGTGCTGATGATTCCCTGCGGTCGCTACAGCAACGTGATGCGAGTCATGCCGTCGCTGACGATCTCACGCTCGCTGTTCTTCAAGGCACTGGACATCTTCGGCGACGCCCTGGCCTCCCTCGAGGCGTGACCCGACCACTCCACATCACTCATGGACCCCAAAATGACTGAGCACTTGAATCACTTCATCAAAGGCGCGTCCTTCGAAGCCTCCGACGGCCGTCGCATAAACCTCGTCAACCCCGTGACAGAACAGGTGTACGGCAGCTCCGCACAGGGCACGACTGAGGACGTGGACCGCGCAGTGGCGGCCGCGCATCGCCAACTTGAGGGTGGCGCCTGGAGTCAGCTCGACGGCGCCCAGCGCGGTCAATTGCTATCGAAACTCGCTGACCTGGTTGAACGCGACACCGAATTGCTGGCCGACATGGATGCCAACGCCATCGGTCGCTCACCCATCGAACCGCGCCGGATGGACTTGCCCAACGCGATCGCCAACCTGCATGCCGCCGCCGGCTGGGCCAACCAGCTTGAGGGACGCACCATTCCCACCGGTGGCTACTTCGGCACCAAGACCCTTTCGTACACGGTACGCGAGCCAGTGGGTGTGGTCGGCGCCATCGTTCCCTGGAATTCGCCGTTGATGATCACCGTCTGGAAGCTCGCCGCTTTGCTGGCGGCAGGCTGCACCGTGGTCATCAAACCTTCGGAAGAAACGCCGCAGTCTGCCCTGCACCTGGCGGTGCTGGCTCAGGAAGCGGGCTTTCCGGATGGCGTGATCAACGTGGTCACCGGCTACGGCAACGAGGTGGGTCGCGCCTTGTGCGAACACCCGCTCGTTGCCAAGATCAGCTTCACCGGCAGCCCCGAGGCCGGACGCGAAATCCAGCGCACCGCCGGTGTACTGTTCAAGCGCGTGGCATTGGAACTGGGCGGCAAGAGCCCACAGATTGTCTTCGACGATGCCTCTTTCGAAGACGCGCTGCGCGGGTGTGCGCTCGGCCTGTTCGCAAACCAGGGCCAGGTCTGTGCAGCCGGCTCGCGCATCCTGGTGCACCGCAGCATCGCAGATCGCTTCGGCGCAGAGCTGGCCGATGCCGCACAGGCAGTCAACGTGGGCGACCCTCGCCAGCCCGGCGTACAGATGGGACCGGTGGCCAAGAAAGCGCAATTCGATCGCGTTAACCGATACATCCAACTGGGTATTGACCAAGGCGCCTCGCTTCTGGCCGGCGGTGTATCGACTCCTGAGCGGGGCTGGTTTGTCCGGCCGACTATCTTCACCAACGCGAACAACGCCATGGCGATCGCCCAAGACGAAATCTTCGGGCCCGTCGGCACGCTGATCACGTTCGACAGCGAAGAGGAAGCTATCGCACTGGCCAACGACTCCTCCTACGGCCTGGCGGCCACGGTCTGGACGACCGACCTGGTGCGAGCGCACCGCGTAGCCGCTGCGGTGAAGGCCGGTGCCGTGGGTATCAACTGCTGGAGTCCACTGGACGCCAACCTGCCCTGGGGCGGCGTGAAGACCAGCGGTATCGGCCGTGAAGGCGGGTTTGCCGGCGCGGTGGCCTACACCGAGGAGAAAGTCATCACCGTGCTGCTGCCTTCCTGAGCACGATCCCTGTCCTGACCGTATCACCCTCCGGCCCCTGTGCCGCGAGGGTGACCGTTCAAAAGTGCATCCCTGATGCCGTTGATAATCAATGGAGAGACTACGATGAACCCGATAGATCAACAAACAACCGATCGGTATCCGACGTCCCTGCGAATGTTGCACTGGGTACGCGCCGTGCTCATCGCAGGCCTCCTCTGGGCAGGCTGGCATATGACCGGTCTGAATGACGAAGTGGCGAGCAAGTACGAGCTCTATTACCCGTGGCACAAATCCTTTGGACTGTTGGTGTTTCTGGTTGTCCTGACTCAGATCGCCCTGCGTTTTCGGACCCCCGTGCTTCCGCAGCCGCTGGAAACGCTGGCGAGCTATGAAAGGTTCCTGTCAAGGCTTACGCAGCGTGTCATGTATGCGCTCGTCGTGATCGTGCCGTTGATGGGGTACTCAATGTCGAGCACCTACACGATGAGTGACGGGGTTTTCTTTTTTGGGGTCAACCTGCCGGAGCTTCTTTCGAAAAATGACGATTGGTTCGTCGTCTTCCAATGGCTGCACAAAGTACTCGCCTATACCCTGCTCGCACTGATCCTGTTGCATGTCGTAGGTGCCCTTAAACACCGGTTTTACGACCGGGACCCTCGAAATGACGTCCTGCGCCGCATGCTGTGACTTGATGAGGCGTTGACGCAAGACGTCAACGCCTCATGGCTCGGACCGGAGGGGCCGCCAGGCCCCTGATCAAAATACCTGCAGCAGACTCAGTTGTTACGGGGCGAGCGGCGGTTCAGAAAGCCACCCATACGATGAACTGGAAGTAAGTGTTCGTTGATGCGCTCCCGCTCTGCAGACCACCGTCCCCGAGCCACTTTTCGGGCTTGTAGAAGCCGACCAGAGGCGAGAGTGTGACGTTATCCGTCACCATCCAATCCAGAAAAAGGTCGACCTCACGTGCAGCGAAGTCCTGCTCATGCGTACGGGAGAGCTGGTGGTAGTTGAAGGCCATTGCGTTAAGGGTCAATGTCTCGGTCGGCTTGACTGAGAGGAGCACGTCGTTGATCGCCATGTTCGAGGTCACTGAACCTGCGTAATTGGCGGCGACTTCACCTTGGTATCGCTTGCGAAAACCTCCCTGGAACAGAAAGTCGTAACCTTCGGAATAGCGCGAATATCGATAGCTCACCGTCGGTTGCCATTTTGTATCGGCGAAGGTGTAGCCGGCGTCGAAGAACATCGCCCGCTGCGACCCTGAACGTTTTTCCTGACGCACCACTTCGAACGCAAAGTCGGCATTCTCGATCCCGGCATTGCCCTGCCCACGAATGCTATAGACGTCCATGCCCTTGCGCTCAAGCCGATCACCAAAGGCATATCGCTCATCAACATCCAGACCGTGCACGTAAGTCGAACCGATCGAGCCAATGGGCGTTGTGTAGTCGAGGGTGGCGGCAGCCACTTCAGTCTTCGACTGCCCGGGGTTGCCGGATTTGAGCCACATCAGGCTACTGTGAAGGCCCTCCGCCCCCCCCAGTTTCAAGACTGCCGTGTTCGCGAATGCCAACCGCGGGCCAAGGTAAAAGGCGCCGCCGCGATTGAACCGGCCATCCTGGACGCCTGGGATAGGATTGAAGCCCTTCCCGGGGGCGAACCCGTCATCGGTGATCAGGAAGCCGTCCACCGTGACGAGCTGCCGGCCGAAGGAGAAATCAACGCCGTCCTCACCCAGAGCAGGAACCAGGTCACCCGACTTCCAGCCCAGGAAAGCGTCTTCCACAGCCGTTTTTCTTTCATCCCCGACGGTGAGCCCACCCGCATCCCCATCGCCCCATGACCCCGTGCTGATCATGCTAAATCCGCCATAGATGGAGCCGGGAGTGATTTTGTCTGTCTTGCCGTTCAGGCCGTATTTGGCGAAGCCTTCC
Source organism: Pseudomonas sp. ASL4 (assembly GCF_056680395.1). Lineage (NCBI taxonomy): Bacteria > Pseudomonadati > Pseudomonadota > Gammaproteobacteria > Pseudomonadales > Pseudomonadaceae > Pseudomonas > Pseudomonas sp. ASL4. Next base: position 4,625,404 of record NZ_CM155280.1, read on the forward strand.
TGCCACCGCATTGTGCCGGGCTCCCTCTGCGGGTCGGCGAGGTAGTTTTTGTTGCTGCCGAACAAGCCATACCCTGCCCAAATGTCGGCGTTAAGGACAGTTCCTCCATCATTTTCGTTGTAGAGCTGATAGGCGAGTGCCTGCGGCTCAAATGTGCAGAGTGCAACCAGCGAAAGTAACGGGGCGTAGCTGAGGGTGCGCATGACGTCTCTCCTGTTTTTATATTTATGAGGCGAGCCAAGAGTGTTCCGGCTTGGGTCGCGAGAGCGGTAACCCAAATCAGCACTTTCAAGGGGCGAACCGCCCCTCCCCTGCGCGATATCCCCCCGCTGCAAAACATCTTCGATGCCTTGAATGGTTGCCGTTTTGGGCTATGGGCTCTGAACGCTACGCCCCTATGCTGGGCCCATAAGAACCATAAGAACCGAGGCACCCGTCATGACCCCTATCTCACCACCCCCGCTGTTACGTCAGGGGCTTTGCCTTCTGACCCTCATCGCTTGCAGCGCCCTCGCGCCTGTGGCCAGTGCCCACCACTCGTTCGCACTTTTCGACCAGACCCAGACGGTCTCGATCAAGGGTGTCGTCGAGCGTTTCGCCTGGACCAACCCTCACATCACGATTTACGTCGATACACCCGGCCCCCCAGCCCAGCGATTCAAGATCGAGACAGGCAGTGTCAACGCGTTACAGCGCACTGGCTGGAACGCCGAGTCGATCAAGGCTGGCGACAACGCCGAGGTGTCCTTCAAGCCGTTGAAAAACGGTGAGCCAGGAGGACTGCTCGTGGAGATCAAGATCGGTGACGTCGTACTCACTGGCGGTGGATAAGCAGTCCCTCCCAGCTTCATGACTACCCAGCCGAACAGACCAGACCAGCAGCACGGAGGCGTTTCAATGAAACTGACAAGAACCCTGAACACGGCAATGATCTTCCTGGGCATCGCCCTCGTGACTGTCGCCGGGATATGCAACGGCGCCACACCGTCGAAACCTCTGCACGACAAACACAGCGTCGGCACACGACCCGACATCAGTGGTACTTGGGAAAGAACCCCGGACGACTGGTTCGGTGAGAACCCGGACGATCCGGTGCACCCGGGTGGACCGATGGACCTGAAGGCGCCCTACGCCGACGAATACGTCGAGTTGAAGAAGAAAGAAGCCGTGGCGAACGAGGCCGGGACGCCGTTGGCCACCACGAGCTCGAGATGCCTGCCCGAGGGAATGCCAACGTTGATGGCGGCGCTTTTCCCGATCCAGATCATTCACGACGACAAGCAAGTGATCGTCCTCGGCGAGTATCTCCAGCAGGTGCGCCGGATTCTCTTGAACGAAGCGATGCCACCAAAAGAAAAACTGGATCCTAAATATCAAGGCCATTCACGCGGCCACTGGGAAGGCGACACGCTCGTCGTGGAGACACAGCGCGTGCGAACGGATGTGCGCTTCTATGACGTTCCGCACGGTCCGGACATGAAGATCACGGAACGCATCAGGCTGACGGCGCCGGACCACCTGGAAAACAAGGTCGTGATCGAGGACTCACAGGTGCTCAAGGTCCCGTATCGCTTCACGTTCGAGTACAAACGGTCCAACTACACCATTCAAGAGTATGTCTGCGAGAACAATCAGATCGTGATCGATAAAGAGGGCAAGGCATCCCTCAGTCTCGAGTGAAGTCGCCATTAATCGCCATCGGAGCTGACCAAATGGAAAGACTGACAACAATCAGCCTCCTGCGACCAACGCTGAAAAGCGTCCTGCTGTCGCTGCTTGTCACGTCGACCGCGTTCGCAGAAGTGCCTCGCATGCCCACGGTGATCGCTGTGCCACCCTCCGGACAGCTGCCGCTTTCGTCGGCGAAACGCCCGGGCACCGAACACATCGACCTCGACAAGTACGGCTACGTCGAGGAGGAGTTTTACCTGCAAGGCGTTGCCCCGGCCATTACCGCCTCGGGCAAAACCCTGCTGGAGGCGCCTTACACCACACGCATTCTGGTACGCAAACCGGCTGACCCCGCGCGCTTCAATGGCACGGTCGTGATCGAGCCGTTCAGCTGGTTCGGCGAGCGCGCCGCGGGATGGATCCTGACCCGCGACTATTTACTACGTCGCGGCTACGCGTACGTCGGTTACACGCTGAATGTGAACAAGCCGCAAGTCGATCCCAAGTTCATCTCGGACACCCCGGCTGCTGAGGCCGAGCAGATCGCACAGTACGGTCGGATCGTGAACTTCGAGTTCATGCGCCGCTTCGACTTTGCACGCTACGCGCCGCTGGGCACGTATTACGACCCGGAACACTTCACCCGCGGTGCCGCGCCCGATCCGTTCGCCCCACAGTCACAGGGCATCGGGGCGCAACTGGCGTTGCTGCTGAAAACCAATGCGGCGAAAAGCCCGCTGACCGGTCTCGACGTACGACGGGTCTATGTCAATAGCTGGGCCGTGACCGCGCAGGTCTGGATGGACTACCTCGACCAGGGTCGGCACCAGCAATGGCGCATGCCCGACGCAAGGCCGCTGATCGATGCCTACATGACCGGCCGCATGGCCTATGGAGAGGTGGGCGGCGACGTCATCCGGCTACCGCGCCATACGCCCGACGGCGTCCCGTTCGTAACCGTCTACAGCCAGTCCGAACTGATGCATGACGTGATCGAAGGCATCGACCTGCCGCCGGACACCGACAGCCCGCAGATTCGCTACTACGAAGTGACCGGCATGCCGCATCTGCGGCTGGCCGACCTCGGTACGGAGCATACCGAACTGTTCGCTGCCGACGTCGGCAAGGGCGACGACCCACGATGCCGGACGCTGTACGACGAACCGGCGGAGCTGATCGTCTCGTCGCTGCTGGATCGCATGGACCAATGGGTGCGCCAAGGCAAACCCATGCCGAATGCTCCGCGGGTCGCCCGCGATGGCAAGACCGCGGCGCGCGACCCCGCTACCGGCAACCTGCAAGGGGGAGTTCGCCCGCCGTGGATCCAGGTGCCCAGTGCAACCTACCTCACGGATCAGGAGACCGGCTGCGGACTGATCTACGACACCAAAGTGCCTTACTCGAAGGAAGAGCTTCGCCAGCGTTATGGAAGCTTCAGCAACTACGAACAGAAATTCGAAGACGCCAAAGCCCTCTCGATCAAGGAAGGGTACCTACTGCCAGAAGATGCGGCGGCCATGCGCTCGATCGCAAAACCTCAAGACTTCTAAACCAATCTGGAAGAACAGCAGATGTCATCATCACTCGTCATTGCCTGGATCTACGCCACACCCTTGAGTACTTCCATCAGGGACATTCTCTGGATCATACCTACCGTCCAGAGCATTCATATCATAACCATCACTGTGCTCTTCGGCTCTGCGGTCATCTCCGATCTGCGACTGGCGGGGATGTTCGCCATGGACGAACCCTTGCGTAGCGTCATCCGTCGTTACTACCCCTGGATGCGCTATGCACTCCTCGTCTTGCTGTTCACGGGATTGATCATGATCATCGCCGAGCCTGATCGCGTACTCGTCAACACGACCTTCTGGCTGAAGATGGCGCTGGTTATCAGTGCGTTTGCATTGACCTCGCTTCTACGGCGCCGCCTGCTGCGCCCTGCCGACGATGCACAACGTGGTGACGCGTCCCGTCTCGTCAAGACGTCAGCCTGGCTGTCAATCGGCTTGTGGTGTGTCGTGATCTTCTGCGGTCGCTGGATCGCCTACACGATCTGAGCGTTTTCAACGAAAGCCCTAAGGTATTCGCCATGGACATTCAACCAACACTACAAGCCCTCCAGGACACCTCTGTCGCCACCTTTATCAGAGAGTCGGGTTCTGCCTTTCCAACCCTTGAATCGATGCATGTAATCGGCATCGCGCTGGTGTTCGGCACCATCGCCGTCGTGGATTTGCGTCTGCTCGGCGTTGCTTCCCATCGCCGAAGCGCGCAACGACTCATACAAGAACTGTTGCCATTCACCTGGGTCGCATTCGGGATTTGCGTGATAACCGGGCTGCTCATGTTCTCCGCCAATGGCACGACCTATGCGCAGAACACTGCTTTCTTGTGCAAGATGGGTCTGTTGCTGCTGGCGGGCCTCAACATGGGGATATTCCATTTGGGCGTCTTTCACCGGATTGCCGAATGGGACACGACGCTACCGCCTCCCAGCCAGGCGCGTGTCGCGGGATTCAGTTCGTTGGCACTGTGGGCAGGCGTGGTAGTTCTCGGCCGCTGGATCGCTTTTCTCTGATGGCTCGTCTATCGCCCGTCCGGCGTCGCAAATTGCGCACAGGTGTGCCCAGCGATGATGCATACAGTGGAATCAAGGTGGTGCGTCCGCGCTCTGGCCGTTGGGAATCGGCGGCAATGCTGCTTGCAGCACTGTTAGTCATCGCCAGCGTGACCGGTTATATGATTCTACGGCCTCAGAAGGTCGGCCCACCCCCCCCCTTGAGCTGGCAGGTTCGCTCCTTCGACGGCCTGAATACGGTCGATCAGGCCATCCATAGCGCGCTGTTGCCCGCAGGTGAGGAAATCATCTGGAACAACAACGATACCGGCGGCTGGATCACCCTGGATCGTGCCCAGGAGCTTCTGCTGCCGCCCTTTTACCGGGACGCGTTCTGGAAGACCAATGGCAAGGTGCACTGGCAGCTGATTTTGCCCGGCACCCATTTGTCCCATGCGCTGACTGCCGACAAGCACTCCGACACCGACGGGCATGCCGGCGACGCCGCTGTCCCAACGCCCCCCCCCAGCGAAGTGTCGCAAGCCACCCAGGGCCAGGGCGCCACCGTTTACTACGGCTCCGGCGGCAGAGTGCCGGGCCAGAGCGCCTACCTGCTTGTCATCGGGCACGCCCATGCCGGAGTGATGTGGGCCAACCAGGCGACGATCTGGATCCACCCCAATCCGAGCGCACCCTACCCCGCCATCGTCAAGGCCGAGTCGCTGGTCGGCGACGGCTGGCGACAGGTCATCCCTTACGACGGCACCAGCGAAATCGAACGCGTAAAAGGAACCCAGCCATGAATGCCTTTGTAAAACACCGCACTCTGTTGCGCCGTTGCCTCGCGCTGCTGTTGCTGATTCCCGCCATCGCACTTGCCAGCCCGGAACACCCCGTGGGCAAGAGGCTCAAGGTCGGCGTCACGCTGCACCCCTACTACAGTTTCGTGGCCAACATCGTCGGTGATCGGGCGGACGTCGTTGCGCTGATCCCCGCGGAGGCGAATCCGCACAATTACCAGCCGCAACCGGACGATATCACCCGCGCGATGAACATCGATGTGCTGGTGGTCAATGGCATCGGGCACGATGAATGGGCCTTCGAGATCCTCAAGGCCGCCGGCCGCCGGGAGACGCTGCCGATCATCCAGGCCAATGCCTCGGTGGCGCTGATTCCCATCAACGGCGACCAGAGCGACGTCAAGGTGGTGAACCCGCATACGTTTGTCTCCACCACCGCTGCCATACAACAGGTATTCGAGATCGCCCGCCGCCTGGGCGAGTTGGACCCGGACAACGCGGCGGCCTATCGACACAACGCCATGGCGTATGCCGGACGGATCCGGGCACTACGGGCAGGCTTCATGACTCGCTTTGCCGCGCTGGATCTTTCGACGTTTCGTTGCGCGACGTTGCATGGCGGCTACGACTACATGATGCAGGAGTTCGGTTTGTTCGTGAGTGCAGTCATTGAGCCGCGTCACGGCGTGGCGCCGACTGCGCGCCAGCTGGCCACCACCATCGACACCATCAAAAAAGCCAATGTGCGGGTGCTTTTTGCCGAAAAGAACTTTTCCTTGGACCTGGCCAAACCCATCGAGGCCGCCACCGGCGTGAAGGTCTTCACCCTGTCTCACATCACCGGCAGCACCTACAGCGCGGACGAATTCGAGGTGGCCATGCGCGACAACCTCCAGACCCTGGCAGAAGCCGTCGAGTTTATTCAGCAATGAAGGGGGAGCAAGCGATGCGCGGACCTACCGTGGTGTTCGATAACGTCTCACTACAACTGGGGGGTACACAGGTGCTCGACAAGGTGAGCTTTCGGGTACAAGCCGGTGCACTGCACTGCCTGGTTGGCCCGAACGGCGGAGGCAAGACCTCCCTCGTGCGTGCGCTGCTGGGCCAGATGCCGCATTCGGGGACCATCCACTTCGAGGGCGTCGCCAAGCCGGTGGGCTATGTGCCGCAGCTGCTGGATTTCGACCGCAACGTGCCGATGACGGTCAACGATGTAATGGCGCTTCTCGGGCAACGCAGGCCGGCCTTCCTGGGCTCAAGCCGATCCGCCAAGGCAGCCAATGCCGTGGCCCTGGCGCGTACCGGCGTTGCCGACATGGGCACAAAACCATTTGGCAGCCTGTCCGGTGGGCAGCGCCAGCGCGTGCTGCTGGCCCAGGCGATCAGCCCGGTGCCGTGGCTGCTGATCCTCGATGAACCGACCGCCGGTATCGACGAGGCAGGGGTGCGACTGGTGGAGGCGCTGGTGGCCGAGTTGAACGAGTGCGGCGTCACCGTCCTCTGGATCAACCACGACCTCGAACAGGTCAGGCGTATCGCGCAGTCCGTGACGGTTATCAACCAACGTGTGCTGTTTCATGGCCCCGCCGATCAGATCGACGGCCTACTGGAGGATATGCGATGAATGCCTTGTACGATTTCATTCGCGACCACCTCCTGGCGCTCGCCGCGAGCCAGATGCTGCCGCAACCATTCGAATACGAGTTCGTGATCAACGCGCTGATGTGCGCCGTCCTCATCGGGCCGTTGCTAGGGGTGCTGGGCTCGATGGTGATGATCAAGCGCATGGCGTTCTTCAGCCAGTCCGTGGGCAATGCGGCGATGACCGGGGTTGCCATCGGCGTGCTGATCGGCGAGTCCTATACCTCGCCTTACCTGTCGATGTTCGGCTTCTGCCTGCTGTTCGCGCTGACGCTCAAATACACCCAGCACCGCACGACGCTGGCCAACGACACGCTGATCGGCGTGTTCCTGTCCATCTCGCTGGCCGTCGGCGCCTCGTTGCTGCTGTTCGTCTCGGCGAAGATCAACACCCACGTGATGGAAAGCGTGCTGTTCGGCTCCATCCTGGCCGTGGACCACACCGACATGAACGTGCTGCTTGGCATAACGGTGATTTGCGCGCTCATCGGGCTGCCACTGTACAACGGCATGTTGCTGTCCAGCCTCAACCCAAGCCTGGCGCACGCTCGCGGCGTGCGGGTGCGCACTGCCGAGTACCTGTTTGTGGTGTTGGTCACGCTGGTGACGGTGGCCTGTTTGAAGATCATCGGCGCGGTGCTGGTTGAGGCCCTTCTGCTGATACCTGCTGCGGCAGCACGCAACGTCACCCGGTCACTTCCGGCACTGGTCGCGCTTGCCGTCCTGATCGCTACGTTTTCCTGCGTGGTCGGCATCCTGGCCCCCATGCAATTTCACATACCCGTGCCGACCGGCGGTGCGATCGTGCTGGTCGCCGCCCTGGTGTTCGTCGCGACCACCATCATCCGCGCGACTTCGTCGCGATTCAAAGGTGCCAGCGTATGAAATGGCTTTGCATATCACGTAGATCCTGGCTGGCGATGCTGGCACTGCTGTTGGGTACCCAGCTGTCTGCCTTTGCCGATACCGGCCGGCAGCGGGTGCTCGTTGCACTGCCGGCGGTGTACGCACTCACGTCGGCACTTAGCGAAGGCACGCACATCGACGCCGTGCGCCTGCCGCCGGACACGCCCGTGCCCATGGAAAGCATGGCCAACGCGCTGTCGCGTCTTGACCCCGCCGTGTTCCAGCAGGCCGACGCCGTGGTGACCCTGAGCAATCTCTGGCGCGCAGACCCGCTGTATGCGACCGCGCGCCGCCACAACCTGCGGATCGTCGAGATCGACGCCTCGCGCTCATGGGAGGCAATCAAGCCCGGCGTGGCCGTGGTGCGCGTGCCCTCGAACGACGTGCCCTGGGTCGTCGCGGGCAACGTCGACGGCGGCCTGTCGCCCTACGCCTGGCTCGGGCCCGTCAACGGCATGCGCATGTCGGCGCTGATCGCTGCAGACCTGGCACGCCTGTCTCCCGCCGATGCGCCCCGGATAGCGGCCAACCTCGCCGCACTTGATAGCCGATTGCGCCAGCTCAAGGCCGAGTACGGCGCCCGGATGGTCGCGCTGCCGGATGTGCGAGTGCTGTCGCTGGCCAATGAGTTCATCTACCTGTTTGGCGAGTTCGGCGTCTTTGTCGACGGCTGGTTCGTGCGACAGGACATCGACTGGAGCGATACCGACCGCGCCGCACTGACCCAGTACCTGCGCGAGAACGACATTCGCGTGGTGGTCCACAAGTGGGCTCCGGATGAAAAGATCGCCAAGGCCATTCAGGACGGGGGCGCACGCTTGCTGATCCTGGACACGGGCAACCCGGGAATACTCGCCGACCCGGCCACCGGGTACGACGCACTGCTGCGTTCAAACCTGGATGCCTTACTGGCGGCCTTCCCTGCACCTGATAAAGCAAAGACAGGCAATACCAATACGAGCAGCGATGTTCATTCGCCTCGTCAATGATCACCTCGACAGTAAAGGCTTTAGTCCTTATGAAACCCATAGGTTCAGCACACCGAATACTGATAGCAGGCGCCCTTTTATTCTGCCAGGCAGCCTTCGCCCATGGCCCCGTCTTCGACTGCTACATCGAGCACGATGACTGGGTGAAATGCGAGGCCGGTTTCACTGACGGCAGTTCGGCCGCCGGCCGAAAAATCCATGTTCGCGACATGAGCAACAAGGTGTTGCTCGAAGGCGAAGTCGGCAAGGACAGCACCTATTCGTTCCAGGCCCCGGCAGGCAACTACTCCGTGATTTTCCTCGGAGGAGAGGGTCACGAAACCACAATTCAATCCTCCGACATTTCAAAGTGAAAGCGACCATGACGATCAAAAGACAACTGCTCCAAGGTCTTGCCGCGGCGATGCTCAGCTGCCTGGCCGGCGCTGCGCAGGCCCACTTCCAGATGCTCTACGTCGAGGAAACGGCGCTGCCGCGCGCGGACAAACTGGAGTTCGCACTAGTGTTCACGCATCCCTTCTCCGGCGGCCCCACCATGACCATGGATGAACCTCGCGCCTTCAGCCACATCAGCTCGCACGGCGGGGAAAAAATCGATCTGCGCAAATACTTGCGCCCTGTCCAGTGGCAAAGTCGTGATAACCGAACGACTGCCTATCGTGCGTCGATTCCACGGGAGTTGGTGCGCTCACTGGGTGACCATATCTTCGTACTCGAACCCGAGCCCTACCTGGAAACCGAGGAAGATGTCTACATCCAACAGTTCACCAAGCTGATCGTGAACGTGGGCGGAGTACCCGGCAACTGGGCAGAACCACAAGGGTTGCCGGTTGAGATCCAGCCACTCAGCAAGCCTTATGCAAACTGGACGGGCGGAGTGTTCCGCGCCTTGGTGCTGGCCGACGGCAAGCCCGTTCCGTTCGCCGAGATCGAAATCGAATACGTCAACCATTCCGTCGATATCGAGAAAAACGCCTTCGGCCAGCAAGACTATGTAACGGCACCTCAAGCTTCATTCAAAGCCCTGAGCACGTACACGGACTCTCAGGGCATCGTGACCATCGGCCTGCCCCGGGCCGGCTGGTGGGGCATTGCAGCGCTCGACATCGGCACAACGAAAACCCATAAGGGCAAACCCCTGTCGCAAGACGCGGTGCTGTGGGTGCAGGCCAGAGACATGAAATGACACAAGCCCATCAGGGGGCAGTAGCAGAGAAAATGAGAAATATTTAATTTACGGATGTTTGGATGACGCTAAGTCGCTCCTGGTCATTGACGTCCTGCGACCAGATCGAAGGATCTCTTCGCGGAACGGGCGCATGTTATCGAAGATTTCCGACAGAGCAGGAGCCCCCATATTGATTCTGAACACGCCCCTCCGTCTGACCTCTCAGAAAAAAATCATCCAGTGCATCCGAGTGAGGCAACCAAGGTCACCTGCTTCTCCTTCAACGAGTCGGGACGCAACTGAACGATCAGGGAGACCATTTAGCTCACGGTGCGTCAAATGCTGCTCAATGAGTTTGTGAAGAACGTCAAGCGGGGGCTTTATAAGGTCCGCGTCCATCACCTACGAGGTGTCTTCAGAGAGGCGTTATCCCAAAGTGGCAGCCAAACAAGACTTGCACCAATATGGTTCAAATCAATCGTTAGGTTTTTTAGCATGCCGATTTTGGATAACGATATTGAGAGCAGGCACCTATGATCTGAGGGCTGCCGTCTTTGAGCGAGCAACGCTAGACGCCAAAAAATGATAACACCCGTGAAGAGCTTGAGCCAAATGAGGGATTAAGACACGACACCGCTAGTCGATATCTTACAAATCGGGATAATTATAGATTTCGTCGGCTATGAAGCTATGTAAATGGAATAACCTCATCGAGTAAAAAATCCGAACTCACAGCCACTGCCAGTAATTTTCTAGCAGGTAAGCGATGTAGAGATGTTTCGCGGGAGGCCGATCCATAAGGAATGGAGGTCCGTTCGTACATGTCTTCAAACAACTTTAACCCGCAGGCTAAAACCTTTTATCGGCCCATCGACGCAGCACTGCGTTGGTGCAACCTCATTCGTTACGAACCGCAGATCGTGCAAGCGGCTTGGTCCTGCCCGGAAAAGCTCAGGACCCTATTTCCTCAATGGCCTTGCCTACAGGCCAATACCGACAGAATTTATGACGCCGTCCGTAATGGCGAATTACCGTACGGCTCCTTCGGTATTTCGGTCCCCCTGGGCACCCCCGTGGAGCTCACTTTGTTGACGGTTCGACATTCGGATCTGCGTCATTGGATGAAAATCTACTACCCCGATCAGCGACCCGACTTCCTGTTCGAATCGAACGACGACACTCAAGATAAAATCAGCTTGGGTGTTTACTTTGCACTCCAGGCCGAGCGGGATGCCCTCCTACGAGAGCGGGATACGCTGCAGCATCAGCTCCGAGATATTATAGCCAATCTTCAGGAGTTGGGACTTGAACAAGAAAGCCTGAAAGCGTTGGTCAAAACACAGGGACAGCTCAGTAAACGTAGTGAACACACCTACCTGCAGACCATCGGTGCCTTGGTCAACACCGTCTTGGACGTGTCGCCCTCAGGCAAACCGCTTTCCGTGTTCAAGAGCCAATCTGCAATCGTCGATGCGATTATTGCTCGTTACGGTGAAACTTCTGGTTTAAGCAAGCGAACACTGGATGAAAAGTTCGCTGCGGCCAACCGTAGCCTCAAAAAAACCACGTGAGCCATGGCAGTGCACTGCAATGCCCTCGATTGCAGTGCAATGACTCGCTCACTTTTTTGCTCCTCAATACAGGCCACTTCCCATCACATGCCAATCGGCGCCAGGAGTGACCAGCATGTCCAGCCAACCCTCACCCATCGTTGAAGCACCTCAACCACAAGTCGAACGTCACATCATGCGGCGTGACGAGGTGGAGCGAAAAACCGGCTTCAAGCGAGCGCACATCTACAACCTGATGAAGGAAGGTAAATTCCCTCAAGCCAAACGCATTGGACTGCGCGCCGTCGGCTGGGACTCGCTGGAGATCGAGCGGTGGGTCACCGAGCGCTTGGCGCAGCAGGCCTGATGCCATGCGCGTGGTATCAGTGGTTTCCACCAAAAGTGGAGCAGGAAAAACCACAGTAGCCGTTAATCTCGGCGGTCTTTTGACGGATGCTGGCCTGCGTGTTCTGCTGCTGGATCTGGATGGCCAACCCACCCTCTCCATCTATTACGCCTTGAACCAGAAAGCTGTTGCTGGTGCGTACGAGCTCATTGCACTCAACCTAGCAACTCCTGCACAAATTGTTTCCAGGACAGTGATCACGGGACTCGACCTGATCCTCTCTAACGACGATCAAGGCCGGCTGAGCATCTTGCTGCTGCATGCCCCTGACGGGCGATTACGGCTGCGCAATCTGCTCGACAACTTCGGTCCCCATTACGATCTGCTTTTGATCGACACCCAAGGTGCGCGTAGCGTGCTGCTGGAGATGGCCATCCTGGCCTCCGATCTCGCCCTCTCGCCCATCACGCCGGAAATGCTCGCTGCCCGTGAACTGCAGCGCGGCACCTTGAAGCTACTCAGCGAACTCGAACCATTCCGCCACATGGGCATTCCACCACCACCCTTACGACTGCTACTGAACCAGGTGAATGCCATTCGGGTGGACACCCGGATGATCATCCGTGGCTTGCGCGAGACCTTTGCCGAGACTGCGAATATCTCGGTTCTAGACACCATAGTTCCAGACCGAGTGGCGTATCTCAACGCCGCCTCCCTTGGCCTACCGGTCCATCGAATCGAAACGCGCCAGTCACGCGAACGACGCTCGCCATCAGCGCTGGAAACCATGCACGCGTTGGCCATTGAGTTGTTTCCGGAATGGCGCGAGGCGATCTCTTCGGTGAGCCGATGCGCGGAGGTTCAATGAGACAAATCACCCAACTGGCATTTCTCACTCCGTCATTGTGTTTGATCGACCTTGAGGCCAACCACGTTTGGCTAGGAGTCTTCTGATGTTGGATCAACTGCCCATCATCGTTCCACCCTCCATTCAACCACACCACCCACCTTGCGAGGAGTACTGCACCGTGGTCTTTCGCCTGCAGGGTAGGCGCTCGGCTATGGGATGGTTCCTCGCAGAACTTTCCCGACATTTCGAAGGTTCGGGCCCTGCCGAGATCGTCAAGTTCGAGGTCGGTGACCATTTGCGTAACCGGCGTTAACTGAGGTTTTTCCGATGAAGAAGCTCAGTCAGGAGCAGATCACCGACAAGCTGCACCAGGACCACTTCCCCCGAGGTCCAGAACTGGAGCGGCTGTCCGATCCACTCACTGATACACCTATGCTGGTCACGCTGGAGGAGTTGCGGCCCTACGAACACAACCCGCGCTTCATCCGTAATCCGCTATACGACGATATCAAGGCTTCGATCCGTGAACGCGGGCTGGATCAACCGCCACCGATTACCCGCCGCCCGGGTGAAACCTATTTCATCATCCGCAACGGCGGTAATACGCGCTTGGCAATTCTCGGCGAGCTGTGGCAGGAAACCCGCGACGAGCGTTTCTTTCGCATTCATTGCCTGTTCCGACCTTGGAGCAATGAAATCACCGCCCTACTCGGCCATCTGGCCGAAAGCGATCTGCACGGCCAGCTCACTTTCATCGAACGGGCTCTGGCGGTAGCCAAACTCAAAACCATGCTCGAAGCAGAGGGAGCTGTGCTCTCACAACGTGAGCTCGTTCGACGTCTTGCCGCTGGAGGCTATCCGATTTCGCAGTCGCACATCAGCCGAATGCTGGACACCCTTGAACACCTACTGCCCGCCATCCCACAAACGCTGTATGCCGGATTGGGTAAGCCCCAGATCGAACGCCTAATCGGCCTACGCAGCCAGGCAGAACAAACCTGGAACCGCTATCCAACCGCCCCCATCGCGTTCGCCGATTTTTGGCTCGATACACTGGGTTACTTCGATGCCGAACCCGAGTCCTTCGATCTTGAGCAGCTCCAGGATGAACTGCTCGAACGCATGAGCCACTTGCTCGGACTGTCCTACCGTATGTTGGCCTTGGAACTGAGCGACACCCAGCGGGTCATCTCGACGCCGGGCATCGTCGTGACTACGCCCCCAGAGAACAACCATTTGCCGAGCGTTGATATCGCCGCTGCAGGAACTCCCTCCTCCGAGCCTCATTCCAAATCAACGGATGCCAGACCCCAGACCGAACCAACGCGAGAGGAATTGCTTACACCGCCTGAAACGAACGTCGTATCAGCGGTCAGTCCTCCATCACGCGTTCAACAGATTCGTGAACAAATCGATCGCGAGACCGCCACCGACGCAGCATCTTCGGTCGACACCTATGCGATCGACGACATCTGGACCATCGCACCAGCACTGGATAGCCCCGAACAACTGCGATCCGCCATTGCCACACTGGCGCGGGAAATGGCGGCATATGCCGGACATCCCGAGAGCGTCATCGATCAGCAGCTTGGCTTGGGCTTCGCCCTCAACATCGAGCGAGTTGATCTTGCAGCGCCTCGCGCGACCGGCGTTCACTTATTGCTCCTGGCCCTGCTGCGTGCTCAAGACGACGTGAACTGGGAGGATCGCAAGCAACTGCCTTCAGCCTTGTTCGGGCAGCTGCTGTTGGGGGTCTATCAACTTCCGCTCACAGATCGTCCCGCCGTGGATGTCGGACTGGAGCGATTGCCCGACAGTCTGCTCATCAAACTGTATCGCCTGATCCGCCTGGCCCGCCGCCTGATCGACTTAACGCTTAACCAGGAAGGCAACTCACCGAAGGAGCTGCTATGAATCTGTCCTTCAATGTGCTCAACCAAGCCATGCTGACCCAGGTGCTACACGAGTTGCGCCAGGGAAACCTGCAGCGCTGCAAAGCACTCGGACTGCGTGAGGATGACATCTACCTGTTGCAATCCTTACCACCCACCACCCTGTCACGCCTGGCCCATGCCACCGTCCCCTGGGTTGAGGTCAAGATCGACTCGCCGGTGCTGCATCGATTGATCGAACAAGCCGAACGTGACGAGCAGAACGAGCGATTGATCAACCGAGCGCTCAAGCTGGGCGCCAGCAGCACCATCATGTATCAGTGCTTCGGCCTGGCGCATTCGGAAACCGCCCTGCGTCGGCGTCTGCTCAAGATAGAAACCCGTAAGGGCCGCCCTCAGCATTTGAGTGAAGCGCAGGAACACGCACTCTGGCAGCGATGGTGCCAGCTGCGCGCTCAAGACAGTACCGGGGATCAGCTCGACGCCATGATGATGCTGGCGGAAGAGCAACAGATCAGCTTGACCATCGTTTGGCAGCAGATTGACCAGTACAGCAACAACACATGAACACTGCCCCGTCCAGTCGCTGGCAACGTGTCCTGCAGCAATGCACCCAGCGGCTGAGTGAACGCTGGCCCGCACGCCCCACCACTGAACAACCCTCCAACCAGGCTCTACAGGCTGGCTTTTTGTTCAGTGGCCAATCTCACGAAGTCGTGCCACGTCGGCTGCTGTTGGATAGTCGGCTGACGCCATTGGAACGGAATGCCTGGCAGGTGTTTCGACTCATGCTGCACGGTCAGGGCGTGGTCACACCGCGCTATGAGGATTTGCAACCTTACCTGTCTAGCGTGCCCTACGGTGCGTCAGCCTCCCGTGAAACCATTGCTCGGGTGTTGACGATGCTCAGGTTGACGCGGTGGCTCAGTTTGGTGAGTCGCGGACGCGACCAGCTCAGCGGACGTCTCCAAGGTTCTCTGTATGTCCTGCACGATGAGCCGTTAACCCCCGCCGAAGCCATGGAACTGGATCAGGATTACCTGGCGCTGGTCGGACATGCCCTCGGTCATGCCACCAAGGCGGTGCGTATTGTCGCCCAGCACGTTGTGGAGGAAGTCCGCCAAGACACGAATATCGATCGGGATCGGTTACCGACGCGGCTCGACAGTTGGGGCGAACTTTGGGCGCAGCAAGGATTGGATCCGGCAACCGATGCCACTCTGCACGATTTCGAACGGGGGGAAGATGCCCTCGTTCGGAATCGTGCAGGCCCTCGTTCGGATTCCGAACCGAGTCTGAACGCCAGTGTTTCCGGCACCGTTCGGAATCCGAACGCCGCCTGTACTGTATTCAAAGAAAGTATTTGTACAGTACCGCGCGCGACCCAAGCGGTGGATAACCTGCACTGGCCCACTCCGCTGAACCTGAGCCCAAGCGAGCGTCAGGCCGTCGCCGTGGCGCTGAACAAGCTCAAACCCGCGGATCGTCAGGCGGTGCTCAACGAAGCGGGAGCACGCTGTACGGCCGGCGGTATCCGCAAGCCAGCGGCGTATCTGATGGGTCTGATCCAGCGTGCGCTGAAAGGTGACTTTCGCCCTTGGGCAGGTCAGGCAGAACCGTCACCCATTGCAGAACCACCCCCCCCCTCGCGGCCATCTCGACAACAGGGCGAACCCGCGTCTGCCCTTGCCCAAGCGTGCCTGAATGAGCTGCGCCAATTGCGTGGCAAACGCGGTGGACGTCAGTAGATTTGATGCCACTGGCATCAAATCCATGGAGTTCCACCCTACGAACACATCGGACCAAACTATGAAACTTTATAGGGAAAAGCCGGGACATCTCCTCCCATTGACGTCTCCATAGTTAACCCTCTTAAACCAAACCGAACAGACCGCATTCAGCTTTTTGGCTGTCCTTGACCCTCATCTGTCGCAACGTTCCTGTCCAAGCGAATGCGAGGACAACACCGTGGCCGATCACTATCAACTCAATCTGGGTTCATTGCGCAGCAGCATCACCCTGACCCTGCACACCCACCACGCCGCCCGTATCTGGCAAGGTCGGGCCGCACGTGAAGGCGTCCACTCGATCATGGGCATGGTCGGCTACATCAGTGTCACCAACCTGATCAAACAAACCGCGGCCCAGGACGATCCCTATGCCGACTGGGCCATCGCGCAACTCGAAGAAAAACTGATGCAGGCCAAGGCTGGGATGCTGGAACTGACCCTACAGCTGGACCGAATCAGACAGGACCTGCCGACACAGATCGACATGGGCGACAACCTCAACATCCACCCCGTCACCTTGCCGTTGTACATCGGCAGCCAACTGGGTTTTCTGGCGGTCTACCTGCTGACTGACTACGACACCCTGGTGCGCCGGACCCTATTGGCCCATCACACCGCTTTGATCGGCCGCAGGGATATGGAAGCCTGGATTGATGACGGTGCCCATCTGCTGCGCAGCCTGTTCGGCCAGGCACAGCGCTATCGGCATGCTGGGGTCACACGCGATGACATGGCGGCGAACAACGCCCGTGCCCTGGCGGCCATCGATAAAATGGGTTTGCCCCCCATGGACATCCTGGAGGGTCATCGCCGCTCCCAGTTCGCGCCACCGATCATTCGTCGTGGTGCTGTGGCAGTGGGTGACGCTGACGCGTTGGCAGACGAAGTGGGAGTGCCATCTGCGACGGTGGACCAGCTGGAGGACGAAGCATGAATCCCCTGATCTCGGCAAAACCAATGCCCTTCGAAGCGTTGACACCGGATGCCTATCGACACCTCGAACACGCCGCCTCCCTAAAAGGCCTTTTAAAGCCCTTTAAGGGTAAGGGGGAGTTGGAACACTTGGCGCAGGTGGCGAGGGACATCGAGGCGCAGTTATGTCACCTGATGGAGGCTGTTGTGCAGCAAGCCGGACAGCCCCCTTACTCACTGCTGGATATTCGATTGGTGCTGCAGAACACCAGCGCTGGCAGCACCTTTTTGCGTTGGCGCACCCGTGACTTCGCCCGTATAGGGGTAGCTGTCTGGGAACGCCAGGTCTGCAACAAAGTCCTGCCGCAGATCGTACGCGAGGGATTGCACCGTTTCGAACGCGATCGCATTGCACTGAACCTGCAAATGAGCGTGGTGCATTCCCTCTATCGCCAGGCCTCGACCTGCGCGATCAAAATGGCCAGTGCCGAACGGCTGCTGCGCCAGTTCACACCAGCTGTGGAGTTATCACAATGAGTACTTTTTTCGTCGGCGAAGGCAACATCGGCAGTGCGCCAGAGTTCCAGGAGTTCCCCTCAGGCAATGACGAGCCACGACGCTTGCTGCGGCTGAATGTGTACTTCGACAACCCCGTGCCACGCGATGGCAGCTATGAAGATCGAGGCGGTTATTGGGCGCCGGTTGAGCTCTGGCACCGCGAGGCTGAACACTGGAGCACGCTGTACCAGAAAGGCATGCGTGTGTTGGTCGAAGGCCGCACCGTGCGCGATGAGTGGGAGGACAGCGAAGACAATGCGCGGGTGACCTTCAAGATCGAGGCCCGTCGAGTCGGCATCCTGCCTCACCGGGTGCACAGCGTGGTCATGCGGGAACGCTCCAGTGAACCGGCGGCATCTGCGACACCCGTCGGGAAAAACACAGAGCAGGCCAGCTCACCTGCGTCGAAACCCAAAAAGCGCAGAGGGCCACCATCTCCGGAATGACGAGCATTAGGCATAAAAAATGCCCCTTTGCGCGAAGTTGCTGGCGTATTACTACTCGCTGCTCGTGAAGACCCACACTGTCATCCACGCTAAAACGGAGTAGCAGTCTCGGATCTTCAAGGCAGCCCTCGCCGACTAATATGAGGAATCTGCCATTCAGGTTTCTCATATCTCGCCATCGCTGTTTCCAACAACGCTGTTCCGAACTCAATCCGGAGCAGTTCTATGCGTCTCTTCCTCTGCGAGAAACCTTCCCAGGGTCGTGACATCGCCAAAGTACTCGGAGCCACCCGGCGCGGTGATGGTTGCCTGATCGGCACCGATACAACCGTCACCTGGTGTATCGGCCATCTGCTGGAGACGGTCCCACCCGAAGCCTATGGCATTCAGTACAAGAACTGGTCGTTGGACCATCTACCGATTATTCCCGCGCAGTGGCAGGTCGGGGTCAAACCCAAAACTGCGGCACAGTTCAAAGTCATCAAACGCCTGCTCAGTGAAGCCTCCAAAGTCGTGATCGCGACCGACGCCGACCGCGAAGGGGAAATGATTGCCCGTGAGTTACTGGAGCTCTGCAAGTATCAAGGCCCCGTGCAGCGCCTCTGGTTGTCCGCACTCAACGAGGCGTCGATTCGCAAAGCACTGTCCTCGCTGAAGTCTAGTCAGGAGACTTTCCCGCTCTATCATTCAGCCCTCGCCCGCAGCCGCGCCGACTGGCTGATCGGCATGAACCTCAGTCGCTTGTTTACTCTCCTCGGACGGCGGGCGGGATACGATGGCGTACTGTCGGTTGGACGCGTCCAAACACCCACTTTGCGCTTGGTGGTCGATCGGGATCGCGCGATTGCCAGCTTCGTCTCGGTGCCCTACTGGGACATGGATGTGCACCTGTCCTCAATGGGGCAACCATTCATTGCATCGTGGTTACCACCAAGCTCAGGACGAGATGAGGCCGGTCGTTGCCTGCAGCAGACGCTTGCCCGTCATGCGGTCCAAGCGATCTCTAGCGGTAAGACCGCCACAGTACTCTCGCTGCAGACTGAGCATTCCCGCGAACCGCCACCCCTGCCCTTCGACCTGAGCACACTGCAAGAAGTCTGCTCGCGCAAGTTGGGGCTCGGAGTCCAGGAAGTCCTGAACATCGCCCAGACGCTGTATGAAACCCACAAAGCCACCACCTACCCACGCAGCGATTGCCGCTATTTGCCAGAGAGTATGTTCAACGAGGTACCCGCGGTATTCGATGCCCTGCTCAAAACGGATCCCGCGCTGCAACCCGCATTAGGAAGACTCGATCAATCACTGCACTCTCGCGTGTGGAACGATGCCAAGGTCACCGCGCACCACGCTATTATCCCCACCACCGAGCCGGCGAACCTTGCGCGGATGTCCGTACAAGAACGCCAAGTCTACGAACTGATTCGCAGCCACTACCTTGTGCAATTTCTTCCGCATCATGAGTTTGATCGGACCCAGGTCGAACTGGAGTGTGGCGAAGAACGATTGACCGCTGTGGGCAAACAGATCCTGGTCCAGGGCTGGAAAGGCTTGCTCTATGACGCCGCCGAGGAGGATGAGCCCAGTCATAAGTCCCAAGTATTGCCCGTCTTGCAACAGGG
Organism: Pseudomonas sp. ASL4; assembly: GCF_056680395.1. NCBI lineage: Bacteria > Pseudomonadati > Pseudomonadota > Gammaproteobacteria > Pseudomonadales > Pseudomonadaceae > Pseudomonas > Pseudomonas sp. ASL4. The sequence goes on from NZ_CM155280.1 coordinate 4,645,102, forward strand.
CACTCAGTGCACAGTGGACGACGTCGAACTCAAGTCCATGCGCACTACCGCTCCCAAACCGCTTACCGAGGGCGATCTGATCAAGGCGATGAAAAATGTGGCTAAGCTGGTCAACGACCCACGCCTGAGACAGAAGCTCCGGGAAACCACCGGTATCGGCACCGAAGCCACACGAGCCGGTATCATCAAGGGGTTGATTGATCGCGGTTATTTGCTGAAAAAAAAACGAGTCTTGATAGCCTCCGCAGCGGCCCATACCCTGATCGAGGCGGTACCCGCTGCAATCGCAGATCCAGGTATGACCGCGATCTGGGAACAGGCTCTGGACGAAATCGAAGCGGGACGGCTGACCCTTGATGCGTTCGTCGCCAAGCAGGCGACTTGGATTGCGCAGTTGGTCGCACGCTACGGCTCACTTACTTTAGCCATACCTATCGAAGCTGGTCCGGCCTGCTCCATTTGCAACGCTTCTATGCTCAGGCGAAAGGGAAAATCAGGGCCGTTCTGGTCATGCTCCCACTATCCGGACTGCAAGGGCACTGTGCCGATCAGAAAAGATTCGCGTCGCCCATGACGCGCCATTGAAGATCAACATGAATATTGGAGGCGATGTACTGGTCAGTGCGTCACCAACTGCGGCTGATCCCTCTCCAAATCGCTTAGCGGTTGTCCGATTTCACGGGCCAAGGCGATGCCTGTCGCAATCCATATCTGCCCCAGTTCGTTAAACGCTTTCAGGTGAGCAGGATCTTCGTTGAGCCAATGGACAAGACTGTCGAAGTGCTCGGGGTTCTCCGGGCAATCATGAATCTTGATGAACAGCTCCAGTGTTCGATCCCAAATCAGATCAATGACGTTCTCGCTCTCCTCTTCCATGCTCAACCGTTCCTCAGCTTGGCCCTATCAGACCGCTCATTCTCACTGACCACCTCGGACTTTGATTCCTGGAGGAATAGAAGCCACGTCGCATTACATAGCGATTTCAGCCAATATAACAACTCTATAAGTCGATACTCAACCGTTAAGGATGTTCATGTCAATGGGTCTTTGCTCAACCATTCGGGTTGAACTGGAGAACTCATCACTTGGCACATAAACATCCAACCCAAGCCCAAATCGGGCGCATGATCGCGAAACATCGGACCGAGCGTAATCTGACCCAAGAAGAGGTGGCTGAACGCTTGGGGATTGGCAGCGAAGCTATTTCGCGCCTGGAGCGGGGTGTGGTGGAGCTTTCCGTGGTCAAGCTGATGCAACTGGCGGACATTTTCGACTGCCGAATGGATGAACTGCTGACGGAGTCGAGCAATCGTCCCAATGACCAGGGCCAGATGATCGCCGGTCTGCTGAGTGGACTGAAAGAAAGCGACCGTGCTTTTATCTTGGCAACCGTCGAACAATTGGCCGCTCATCTCGGCAACAAGTGAGCTCATTTGCTCGCATTCGGCATAGGGGCCTCTGGGGATGCTCTCTGCCTTGACGTTATCCCACCCACTCTGCTGTAGTGCCTCAGGATCATCGCCAACGGCGACCCAAGACCGATTCGCTCCGGGTAGTTCGGTCGGACTCTTAGAGTTCGGAGCCTTCTCCTCTGCGGGATTGCATTCCCCGTTTTGTGCTCGACCTGATCGTGGTGGCGGATGACCACTGTTGCCTCTACCAGGCAATAGCGGTCATCCGCTTCGGCGATCGTATTCAGTCCCGGAGCCCACCGGGGAAACACTGGGCACCCTTTGTGCGCGGATGCGTGCCAGCAGCTTCCGACCCAGGCCACGACAAGGGTTGGTTGGCGAATCATTGCGCAGTTAAACCAAGTTTTGTGAGGAGCTTGTCGACTGCGTAGGACCGCCAAAGGTGGCTTTTCTCTTCCTCGCCTGGCACCCCGCCAGGCCCACTCTTCACTGTCTTCAGTCCAGTGACTACCACTCTATTCCGGCCATAAAAAATCGGGTTGCAGCGTCTTGACGCTCCCCTGTGACAGGCTTATACAAAGGGCGTGGTTCGCTGTCGTTGACAGCCCAGCCCAGGTAGCTTGAACCTTCAAGGCTACGCCACGTTCGTGGTGGTTTACCCAAGTGCGATCAGCGTTCGGAAGCTCGTGCGGTTACCGCTTCAGCGGTGATGAATGCCCATTACCCCATACCTGCGGATTACCATCGCAGACACTCGTCTGCTGCAATGCTATTCCCCCAGACGCATCGGTCTGATCGTCATCGGCTTGCCGGTGGCGAGTCGTTCATCGATCGCCTTCACCTTACCCACCCTGACGGGGGCTCACTTCCCCGTCAGGGGCTGTGCGTCGCCGTTTTCCCTTGAAACAGGAGAACCACCATGGCCCACGCCAACCACTCCCAAGAAGCGACCACTTACTTCAACCTGCACACCGTCGGTATCGGCTACCTCAACCGAGTTCGTGAAGTCCAAGTCCGCCGCGGCCAGCCGTTCATGGCCTGCGATATCGCAGCCCTGCACGGTGCCACCGATGCGGTGGAGTACACCCGTTTCGACTGCAAAGTCGCTGGGGGTGAAGCTGAACGCTTGATTCGTCTCTACATGGACGCCGTCAAAGCCGAGAAAAAGGTCTTGCTGTCGTTCCGTATCGGCGACCTGTGGATCGATCCGTTTCTCTACGAGAAAGGCGATAAACAAGGCCAACCGGGCGCCAGCCTGAAAGGTCGTTTGCTGTTCATCGACTGGATCAAGGTCAACGGCACGTTCGAGTACAAAGCGCCCGCCAGGCAGGAAGCAACAGCACCTGCTGAGCAAGCGCCAAACAGTGAGCCATCCCCACCGTCGGCTGATGCCGAAGCTGAGGAGTCCGAAGAACCAACTGAAGCTCAGGTCAAACCTGAATCTCCACCCACTCCCCGCACGGCCCGCCGTGGTGCCCCCCGTACCGTTCAGTCCGCCTGAACAGTCCACGATGTTCCTCATCAAGGCGCTCCCTCGAGCGCCTTTTCTTCAATCAGCACAGGAGAACCAACATGGAATCCTTCTGGCTTTGCAACGACTGCCTGTTCGCTGCTGCTTACGAGGACTACAGCACATTATCGCTCTACTACACGACGGATGAAATTGAGAAACGCATCGCCGGCATCCATCGTGGACTGGTTCGGTTAATGCCTATCAGTGCCGATTTCGATCGCGAAGCCGGCTGGGGAATACAAGCCTTTTCCCCATTGCCCTGCGACGGCTGTGGTTCACCCCTACACGGTCAACGCCACCGATTCACTCGCCTGTAAACGGCGCGCCATCGGCTAACGCCTGCGCCTCTACATCCACCTCGGGGACACCACTCCCCTAGGGCGTGTACCCCTGATTGTTCCCTTCGGAGGTACCACCATGAGCACCCAACTCACACTGATCGAGACTTCGGATTTCGAGGCTGATCGAATTGTCCAAGAAAATCAGCTGATCGACGAAGCGCTGCATATTCTGGATCGCCGGCTGTTCACCCGCGGCCCTAACCTGACGTCCCCTGACGCCGTGGCCTCATACCTAAAACTGCATCTTGTGCAACAAGAACATGAAGTCTTCGGTGTGATTCTTCTCGATGCCAAGCACCGCGTGTTGGCGTTCGAAGTCCTCTTTCACGGCAGCATTGATGGCGCCAGCGTTTACCCCCGCCAAGTCGTTAAGCGTTCCCTAGCGCATAACGCCGCGGCCGCCATTTTTGTTCATAACCACCCCTCAGGTTGTACAGAACCCAGCCAGGCGGATCGCGTCTTGACCGCACGATTGAAAGAGGCCTTGGCCTTGATCGAAGTGCGCGTACTGGATCACTTCATCGTGGGTGAAGGTTGTCCACTTTCTCTTGCCGAACATGGCTGGCTTTAACCCTCACAGGCGTCTTCGGGCGCCTTGTTCATTTTCATTCTGGAGCCCCCTCATGAGTCCCGCACACCAAGCCCCAGCCCTGCTAACAGCCTCGAACCCATTTGCTCGCGGTTACGACAACCTTCATATCGAACGGCTGTTACTGATCACCTACGAAAACGACTGTCCTCCCTGCTTTCGACCCTTGCACGACTCACAGGCCCATCTGTCCGACGATGAGCTGCAGCTGGTCCCCTGCCTGTTCAATGACGATTTCGCCTTGATCAGCGAAGGCCAATCCATTCCGGAGGAGTTGGATGAACACTGCCAGTCCACCGGGCTAGTGCGCAAAGTGAGCTACGCCGTGATTGGCGAAATGTTCAATGAGCGGCATCACGTCGGCGACCTGTACTCCCTGGAAGAAGCCCAAGCCATGGTCCATCGCTTGAGCTTCGAAACGGGACACTACAGTCGAGCCTGGGAGATCAGTACCGCACACCTTCCTGAAGAAGCGATGTTCTATCTGGAAGGGTGGATCAGTAACTCCGCTCCGAGGCAAACCGGACTTTTGTTTGAGCTTTTCGCGTTGCCGGATTGCTGCGGCATCGGTTGCAAACTGATCGGCACGCCCTGGACCGACGATAACCTGGTGAAGATCGAGGGTCGTCCTTATTCATCGCTGAGGCAAGAGCAGCTCGACGCCGGCACACCGGAAGCCCTGGTCAACGTACTGTATCTAGCGGCATTGGCGGATGTGCGATTGTTGATCTTCGACCCCGACGCTGCCGTCTTGGATGGGCTCGCCATTTTTGATGAATAGCAACGCGTTCAGCGTTAACACGACCCGCCTTGAATCAACTTTCTCACTGAATCGCTCCTTCACCTCATGTCAGGTTCTGCACTGAATCTGACATGAGGTTTTTTCCATGGAGCGTTTTCTCACGCCTGTCTGCCTGCTGGGTTTGTTGAGCGCCTGCACCGCGACAATCCCCAACCCATTGCCGACCCATCCAGAGATCGACAGTGGCTCCAATCGAGCCCAGCTCTTGAAGGGCGCAGCCGAAGGAAGCCATGCGGGAGAGCTGCGCTATGGCCGCTATACGCTAGTCAGCACCGAGCCCACCACGGAACAACGCGATCTTCTCGCCCAAATCATTGAAGTGAGCATCCCGTCCAGTCTGAGCCCTTCGGTGCAGGACGCGTTGCAGTACGTATTGCAGCGCTCGGGTTATTCGCTCTGCCCTGCCGCCGAGCCAGTGAAGGTACTGTTTACCCGGTCTCTGCCCGCAGCCCATTACCGACTCGGCCCGGTCCCATTGCGCAGCGCACTACAAGTGCTGGCTGGCCCCGCCTGGCAACTCACGACCGATGAAGTCAGCCGTTCGGTCTGCTTCGAACAGCAGAAAACGGATGCTGGCGTCGTGCTGATCACACCCGTCTCGCCCCGTCAGTCGGAAGCACGCCCATGAAGGCCTCGACGTTTCAAACCCTCATTGTTGGGTTGCTTTGCCTGGCAGTCGCCGGCCTGAGCGGTGGTTTGTACAACCAGTATCAACGCGTGGCCGAGCTTCAGAGTACGAACACTCAGCACCTACAAACTCTGGACGCCCTGCAACGTGATTCAAGCGCGCTCAAGGATGCACAGGAAAAACTGCAGTACGCGCTGAAAGACCTGAAGCAGATGGTTGATACCGGTGAGCAACAGTCCAATACCCTCGATCCCATGCTGGATCAGTGGGCGCAAGAGATACAGGAACTACGCGATGGTCTGGCAGCCTGCGCCACCGAGGCAGACATGACAGCGCTACGCGCACGCCTTGAGTACGTCGAGCAACAGCTCCTGGACCTTAAGACCCGGCCATCACCCCCACCACCAACCTCTTCCGCGACCAAGCCGAAACAGAAGGCTCGCCTCAAGCCCGTCCCTATCTCGCCACCGTTCTCAGTGTTGAGTGTCGAGTCCCGCGGTGGTGAGCGTTTTCTGGCCATTGCACCTCATGACAGTCGCTCGCTCATGGATGTTCGGCTGTTGCATAGCGGCGAGCAGCTCGGAGCCTGGCACCTGAAAGTGCTGGAGCCGAACTCAGCCATCTTCGCGGTGGCCGCTCAGCCAGACCAGACCGTGCACCTCCCTTGAGAAGCGATCATGAACAGAGCGCTACTGCCCGCCGTTGTCAGTCTCGTTTCGCTACTGACCATGGGCGCTGCGATGAGCAACCCCGTCACGACACAGTCACGGACCCAGGACACGCAGTCTGCTCCGCTGGGGCGCTCTGACTCTGAACAGGCGGCGAGCTGGGGTCTGACGGAGCAGGAGTGGACGCGCTTCGAACAGATCCAAGCCGGCCCGCGCGGTTTCTGGAGCCCGAACCTCGATCCGTTGACCGCACTCGGGGTCGAGGCCGAGACCGACCAAGAGCGCCAGCGCTATGCCGAATTACAGGTAGCGCTGGAAGCCAAACGCGCCGAGCGCGAGTTGACTTACCAAAACGCTTACACCGCGGCCTGGGCCAAGCTGTTTCCCGGGCTGCTGCCGATCCAGGGCATGGCGTCCCCGCCCCCTGCCAGCTCATCGGTCATGCCGCGCCAGGCCCTGTTTGTGGAGGACCACTGCCCAGAGTGCACCGCCGAAGCGCAGCGTCTGCAAAGCAGCGACACGGCGTTCGATATCTATCTGGTGGGCAGCCAAGGCCAGGATGAACGCATCCGTAGCTGGGCTCGGCAAGCGGACATCGATCCGGCGAGGGTCCAACGCCAGCAGATCACCCTGAACCATGACCGTGGTCGCTGGTTCAACCTGGGTGCCCCGGGGCCATTGCCTGCCACATTTCAACAGGTGAATGGACAATGGCAACACCTCGACTGAGTGGTATTGCGCTCATGCTGACAATGCTCGCCGTCCAGGCTGACGAACTTCCGCCGCCAGCCTACCAACTGGCGGCGCATGACGCCGACATCCCTTCTACGGTGCTGTTCGCGATTGCCCTGCAGGAGAGTGGTATCCGCGTCCGTGGTCGACTGCTGCCCTGGCCTTGGACCCTGAACATCGCCGGAACACCCTACCGCTTCGCCACTCGCCAGGCCGCCTGTCACGCCTTGCTTCAGGTACTCGCCCGACATGACGCCAAGCGGGTCGATGCCGGTCTCGGGCAAACCAACCTGGGTTACCACGGACAACGTTTTTCCAGCCCTTGCGAAGCCCTTGATCCCTACCGAAATCTCGCCGTGACCGCCGCGCTGCTGCAGGAGCATCACGCTGCCACCGGTGATTGGGTCTTGGCTGCCGGGCGCTATCACCGTCCGGCAGGAGGCGCGCCGGCAGCACGCTACCGTGCTGGCTTTTCCCAGAGACTCGAACAGCTGCTGATTTCCTTTGAACAGGGCACACCACCATGAAGCGAATCCCCAGTGTCTGTTATTGCATCCTGCTCTTGGCACTTTTCGCCCAGCCGGAACTGACCGTTGCCGAGGATCAGCCTAGAGACTTCACCCGACCCCATTTTCAAGTTTCCAGGCCGGCAATAAACAACAAGACCCAGCCTGATCGGGCCATGCATGCGGACCTGTCCACGTTTGCCGATGAAGCCTGGATACTGCCCATCCGCAGTTCTCACTTGAGCCCCGGCCAGATCACGTCTCGCGCCCTGAACATGCCGGGCTTGCGGCCATTTTTTCTGGTCGGTGACGATTCCCAGTCGCTGACTTGGCTGCGTCAACGCGCGGCTGAACTGCAGGAAATGGGCGCGGCTGGCCTCGCCGTCGAAGTGGCCGATAATGAAGCCCTGGCCCGGATTCGAGCAGCCGCTCCGGGCATCACCATCCTGCCGGTCAACGGCAACGACATCGCCACCCGCCTGCAGATTGAGCACTACCCCGTCTTGATCACTGCCACCTCACTGGAACAGTGAGTCCAGGTCATGGCCGAGCATGCGATGGAGTCCAAGCTCCGGCCAGCGGTGGAGCTGTATACCGTAGCAATCTGTATCGCTGCCGCAGTGTTGTGCGTGTACTCGCCCTGGGCTGTGGCCCTGTCACCCGAGATCGGTCTGGTTGCAGCGCTGGCCTATGCCCTGTTCGGCCTTATCCGGCTGCGACAAGCTTGGGAGGTGCTGCGTTATCGGCGCAATATCCGTCGGCTGCCCCGCTACGAGCTGACCAGTCGGCAGATTCCGGTCAGCCGCAAGCGTCTGTTCATGGGCCGAGGCTTTCGCTGGACCCGCCTGCACACCCAGCGCTTGGTCGAGGCCCAGGATCCGGCGGTCGCCCACTATGTCGACCAACCGACCAGCTACCGCCTGGCCCGTGGACTCGAACGGCGCCTGGAGCATGCACCGTTTCCAATCTCGATACTGGCCCGTGTCACGGCCTGGGACAGTGCCTTCAATCCGTTGCGGCCTTTGCCCCCGGTCGGTGGCTCGCCACTATTGCATGGGGTCGAGCCCGATGAAACGGAAGTCAGTCTGCCGCTAGGCGAACGGGTCGGACACACCCTGGTGCTAGGCACTACCCGTGTCGGCAAGACCCGGCTCGCCGAGGTGTACATCACCCAGGACATTCATCGCATCGAACATGAGGTGGTCATCGTCTTCGATCCGAAGGGCGATGCCGACCTGCTCAAACGGATGTACGTTGAAGCCAAGCGGGCCGGCCGGGATAAGGAGTTTTATGTTTTCCATCTAGGCTGGCCGGAGATCTCCGCTCGATACAATGCGGTGGGACGCTTCGGGCGTATCTCGGAAGTGGCGTCACGCATCGCCGGGCAGCTCAGCGGCGAAGGTAACTCCGCGGCCTTTCGCGAGTTTGCCTGGCGTTTCGTCAACATCATCGCCCGTGCCCTGATCGAGTTAGGCCGGCGTCCGGACTACCTGCAGATCCAACGGCATGTAGTCAACATCGACGCACTGTTCATCGAGTACGCACAGCAGTTTTTCGCCAAGACCGACCCGAAGGCGTGGGAGGTGATCGTTCAGCTTGAAGGCAAACTCACCGAGAAGAACATCCCCCGGCATATGATCGGGCGCGAAAAACGTGTGGTGGCCATCGAGCAGTACCTGGCGGTGAAGCGGGTATTTGATCCGGTACTGGATGGACTGCGTTCGGCGGTACGATATGACCGTACTTACTTCGACAAAATCGTTGCCTCGCTACTGCCGCTGCTGGAAAAACTCACCACCGGCAAGACCGCCCAGTTACTGGCCCCCAACTACACCGATTTAGATGACCCGCGGCCAATCTTCGACTGGATGCAGATCATCCGAAAACGCGGCATCGTCTACGTCGGCCTGGATGCACTGACCGACGCCGAGGTGGCCGCCGCTGTGGGCAACTCCATGTTCGCCGACTTGGTCTCGGTCGCCGGACACATCTACAAACACGGCATCGACCATGGCCTACCCCAATCGGGTAACAACAGTGACAAGTTGCCGATCAACCTGCACGCCGATGAGTTCAACGAGTTGATGGGTGATGAATTCATCCCGCTGATCAATAAGGGCGGTGGCGCCGGCATCCAGGTGACCGCCTACACCCAGACCCTCAGCGATATCGAAGCACGTATCGGCAACCGCGCCAAGGCCGGCCAGGTTATTGGCAACTTCAACACCCTGCAGATGCTGCGGGTGCGCGAAACCGCCACTGCGGAACTGCTCACCCAACAGTTGCCCAAGGTTAACGTGCTGACCAAGACCCTGGTGTCGGGCGCCACCGACACCTCTGATCCTGAGGCCAACACAGACTTCACCTCGTCCTCACAGGACCGTGTCAGCAGCACCAGTGTGCCGCTGATCGAGCCTGCTCATATCGTCAGTCTACCCAAAGGACAGATGTTCTCCTTCCAGGCCGGTGGGCAGCTCTGGAAAGTCCGCATGCCTTTACCTAAACCCTCCAACGACGATGCCATGCCCAAGGACCTGCAGGAGCTCACTAAACGGATGCGGATGGCCTACAACGCGCAGGCGGGGCAGTGGTGGAGCGCAAGCGGTGGCGGCCCAACAACAAACTTCGATCTGGATCAGGTGGGGTAGCCCTACCCCACCTGGTTTCTATTCAGCAAGAACACACTCAAGACGTAATAACGACATCAGTCCTATGGCACACAATGGAGTGAACGATGGCGACTACCGCACAGAACACGCCGCCACAACCGATCCAGCGCCCAGGACTGATCCTCTCGGCGATCAGCCTGGTACTGCGCATCATCGGTTTGTTGATCGCCTCGTTGCTATTCTCGATCCTGACCGAGTTCGTCGGCCTGCTACTGTTCTGGGGTGATCAGGGCTGGCGGCATAGTCAGGCCATGCTAACCAGTGAGTTGGGCTGGCTCAGCGAGCACTTCAAAGATTCACTTCTCATCCAACAGCCTCGGCCAGCAATTGTCCAGATGCTGGATTTCCTCAATCAGTGGTTGCTAGTCAAGACCGGCTTTGCGGATTTTGCCCGGCAGGCGCGGGTGTCGAGCCAGGGCAACGGCTTCTGGAGTTGGACCAATCAGCTATACGTGAGCATTGAGGATTTCGTGCTGGCGGCGGTGTATGTCACCTTCACCTTCGTGGTGCGCCTGACCATTCTGGTCCTAGCCACACCCTTGTTTCTGTTGGCCATGTTCACTGGTTTTGTGGATGGCTTGATGCGCCGTGACCTGCGCAAATTTGGCGCGGGCCGTGAGAGCAGTTTTGTCTATCACCGCGCCAAGCGCGCAGTGATACCACTGCTGATCGTGCCTTGGATCATTTACCTATCCCTGCCCTTTTCGCTCAATCCCATGGCCGTTTTTTTGCCTTGCGCGGTGACGCTAGGGGCTACAATGGCAATTACAACATCGACTTTTAAGAAGTACCTATGAAGGTAAACCATATATTTTAATTATAAAACTACCGTACTAGCCAATCCTGAAAGACATGATGGCACGTCAAATATCATTACGAGACATCAGAAAACTTATTTACCGGACGAGTTTGACCGCCCGCCCCCTAAAAAATCATTTGCCACATCTATTTTTTGAGCGTCTGCGATAGTACAACTGAACCAACCCAGAGCATCTCGCCCGGCAACGCTCCCTTTATAGACAATGTCGCACTTGTAGAGTCCTTGGATATTTCGCAATAAGCACGCACACCGGCGCTAGCATATTGAGCATTAGCTATGCACGAGGTTATTAGGTATTCATCATAGGCCCTTAGGGTTCGCGGTGTGAATTCATGCCCAACATCAGTGGATTTATCTGATACTGGTATGATGCGAGAAATAGTCACAGGCCGCTCAGCTATTTTTGTAACATCGTCAAAAAAAATAGTCCCTGAGGACTCTAGTTTACCTGTTAGAAGCTTAGCATCTCGCGTAGAGGCCGATACATTCACAACTAAATCATCGGAATTTCCTCGACTCAACTCAATACGAGCCACTTGACTTGCATTAATACCTTTAAGCTTGTCTGCAAAATCAGTTGTCGACAACGCTTCACCATTAACCTCTACTCTACCAGAGAGTGAAGAAAAATTCTGGATATTACCTTTAGTGTCAAAAGATAGATCTTGAACCCCCCCCACCACATCCAACGCAGACTTGACACTGGTAGAGAGCGGAGATTTATAATTCAATATCGTCAATCTTTCATTACTAACTACTTTAACCTCACCAACATCCCAATCGTTAACTAGGTTTAGCTTAGTAACTCGCCAACATGTAGGTTCACTCATCAAGAAACTCGCCAACGGCCCATTCAGCAACTTTGCGGCAGGTATGAGAAAGCCAACACCATAGATAGAAACACTCTCTCCGTCGGCAAGAACAATTGAAGTTATTCCACTTTGACCGAAACCGATCAAATACCCATCCTCTGAAAACACTGGCGCACCGCTCTGCCCTATATTCAGTGGCGCGGTGGTTAACCAACGCCCCTCCGTTTCATCTTTGCCGCTGATGACTCCTGGAGCGATCAGATCTTGGTCCGCTACTGCGGTGAATCCAATTAGGATGACATGCGTGCCCGCAGGCAGATCCGAAGACTCTGTCAATGTATCAATTGGACATGGTGGGAGGAGTGTAGAAATAGGTTTTGAAAGCCTCAAAACCGCCAAGTCAGCTTCCGGATCGCGCCCCACCAGCGTAGCGACGACGGGATCATTATTACGTGATCTGAATCGAACATTAATGACCATGGATTGGTAATTTGCCTCACGCGGGATGACGTGATTATCAGTTACGACAAGATCAGCACTTAACATAAAACCAGAACCATCAATTATATCAGTCTCACCATTGAATAGAACACCAACAGATTGAAGATGGACCACCCTGTATTTGTAATAGCCATTGACATAGATCTCCCCACCCTTCCTAGGTAAAGAGTATGCAACATTACAAGCGAAGAATATCAGCAGAGCAGCTAACTTCCATAAATGGATTTTACTGCCTCGATATCCAGCTTGCTCAACTTTCCGTTTCCATTCCATTCTGGGTTACAATAGCTCATAATAGATAGTGGGTCGTATTTCGGGACAAGATAATCACCTATTATATCATTTGGCTCATTGCTACATTCTGCTCGAGCATTCGCTTTTTTTTGCTCATGTGTAAAACCAAGAGCATGTCCGAATTCATGCGCAGCAATTGCAGATATACAAAAATCTCGAGTCTCGGCACAATCCAATTTCCAGTTTTCGAATTTGAAATTTAAAATCATTCCATCCGATCTTGTGTCTAGATATCGCCCAACAGCAATGACATGAGGTGGTTCATCTGATATTCTTACATGTACACCAGGCGCCTTCTCAACACACTTCCCCCAACCAATAAAACGCACCGCCGAGTTTAGCTCCCATGTATCCTTCACAGCTTGTCGAGTAAGGTCAAGATAATGAACATCTCCATCTTCTGGATTCTCCCAACAAACTGCAATATTGGAATTTTGCCACTTTGATTTTTTAATCATTGTACCGTACAGTTGCTCCTTGGTGATGCCTACTGGAATCGCGGGTTCCGAATAAGCCTTGGTTGTCAGAACCGCATTCCCTACAATCGGGATCAGGAACACACAAGTGAGGCGACCCAAACTCCAATATTTAACAAACATAACACCTCCCTTTAATTCGCAGGGCACGTATAGCCACCAGCCTGTATTACGTCTTCGCAAAACTTCAGCTTATTCAACGTCTGCTGGGTTTGCAGAGCATCGATTTCTAACTTTTGTTTTGCTACTTCTCGCCCATCTAAGGTTTTTTTCAAGCTGGATGCTGCATCCAGTTCACTAGTAACTGCTCCCGTCAGCGTCTCGGCGCGCGCATCACTTTTCCATGACATAGCTGTTCTTCGTCCATAATCATCAAGCGTAACCCCTACACTTCTCGACTCTGCAATACCAACATCGAGCGCAAGATAACTGAACTCCCCCCATTGAGGGATTGGCAAGGTAACCGCTTTTAATCGCTTAGTTTGCTGGTTTCCGAATCCAGACCCGGAGGCTAAGAGCGTTAAAAGAACTGTTCCCGGCTCTCGAAGAACCAAAGTACGCTTACACTTTTCGTCCCCAGGACAAGCAATTTCCGTTTGTTGTTTGACAGGAGTCGTAGCGAGATTTGCAGTCGCCTGTAACGTGCATTTGGTAGCGTCAGGATCATCGCCTCCCGCCTTTTCTAAACAATAGGCAAGCTTGAAGGGACCCGAAGAGTTCACTGCTGCCGTTGACGAGATCAGGGCCATGGGGATTTCTGTTCTGGCCCAGTCAATAGTCCCACCAGCCTTTGTCAAGTCTATAGATTTTCCTGGCAGCGTTATCATCAGATCTTTAGAGTTTTTCAATCGAGCGAACTCATTAGCTAAAGCATCTATGCTTTGCTTTACCTTTTCTACGTTTTGCTGCTTTTTCCCGAGCAAGCTAGCCCTTAGCGTCTTCAAGCGAAGCTGGATAACTTTTGTCATATCTAAAGCAGCAATAGTTTCTTCACTGCATTTTAAGTTAGTGGGAGTCTTGGCTCCCGCAACAGCAGCAACACTTGCCACACCTTTAACTATATTTGTAACGATCGCACCTGTCCTATCGGCAGACATAGCATTTATTGTTTTTATTGACCCATTTTCGTTCAGCGCGATACTTATATCGCGAGTTTTATTCCAGGAAGCCAGTTCGCCACCCTCAAGCCGAAAACTCAAACTCCCCTGAGTTGCGGTTATTGCCACCGTAACCTCAGGTTTAACTTGAGCATCGGGGGCACAGTCAGTAACCGATAGAGTTACGGAAACGGAGGCGGTGGCCTCTGGAAGATAATAGGTGATCGCCGCGCCACTTAATCGCTCTTCATCGATGGCTTTGGAGGATTGAGTACAACCAGAAACCATGCCTATCAGTAAAATCAGCCATGAGAACCGCATACTACACCTCCATATGCCTATTTCTCTTAAATTCAAGCATAGTTTTCACCTAAAGCAAGTGATAACACTTGACAATCCACCTCTCTCCACAAAGCACGCAATCTATTCAACTCGCACTTGGTGAGGGGTCGCATGTGCATGCCAGCATCAATCCACTGAAGATGTTGATTTTTATCAACTTAATCGAGGCAATATTGTATAAAACCTCAGCACCTTAATGAGACATCTACAAAAACGATTCATCGCACCTCACGTTTCTTGCTGAACAATTCAACTTTTATCTTGAATCTGGCTCCAGATCCAAATGGGCCAGCATCATGTCAACTACTGTCTTTCGCTGTTTTTTACTACTTCCTCTGACCCTCGCCGATGGCAGCAGCTATGCCACATCGGCTTATGAGCAGGAACAGCTCATCCTGGTCCAGCAGCAGCTCAATACTATCGATCACCTTGCCGCTCAGGCCGAGACAATCAGCAAGCCTGAATCAGACGAACGCTATCGCTTCGACTATCCCCACCTGTCTCAGGACATCCAACGTATTCGCCAGGGCGTGCAGGGCTATCTGTCCCCCTCCCGCGCCCAACCCCGCGATCCCACTGAATTGGTCGGCGATTACCGTCTCGACACGCTACCCGTGAAGTCGTCGCCATGAGCATGACTGACGCTCAGACCTCAGCGTTCCAAAACGCCTCCGGCTTCTCGGCACAGAGCAGTTCGACGCTGTGGCTGTCCCTGGTTCTGGTCCTGACCTTGCTCTGGTGCACCTGGGTGATGTGGACGGCTTACCGAGGATGGGCGACAGGCAGTGTGCGCTTCGGTGCGTTTGGCGGCAGCGCCGTGCGCGTGCTGCTCGCATTGTTGGTCCTGATGTTCTTCACCCTTTCCTAATCTAGGAGATCACCGTCATGTTCAAGTGTTTTGTACCCCTGAAAAACAATCTGCGTGATCGTGCCAGTCAACGCCTGATCGGTCTGTTGCTGGTGCTCGGTCCGAGCCTGGCCTTTGCCCAATTACCTACCATGGAAGCACCTTCGCGTGGTGAAGGCACCGGGTTGATCGAGACGATAAAAAACTATGCCTACGACGGCGGCATCCTGCTCGGCCTGCTGATCGCCCTGCTCGCTTTTCTCGGTGTGGCTTGGCATTCCCTGACCGTCTATGCCGACGTGCAGAACCAGCGCAAGACTTGGAAAGACCTCGGCGCCGTAGTCGGCATCGGAGCCCTGCTGGTGGTGATCATCATCTGGTTCCTGACCAAGGCCGCCGCGATTTTGTGAGGTTGGCATGAACGACACTATCGATCGTCTTGCCGACGGCACCTTGGTCTTTCTCCCAGAGCGACTCAATCGTGATCCCGCCGTATTGCGCGGTTTAACCAATGATGAGATGTGGGTAGCGCTCGGCACCGGCGCCGTCATTGGCCTGCTGCTGGGTGTTCCTCTGGCGATCGCCACCGCCTCCATTGCCGTGGCGCCGACCAGCATGATCGCAAGCATGGCGGTGGTGTTATTTGCCGGCGGCACACTACTGCGTCGGGCCAAACGGGCTCGCCCCGAGACCTGGTTGTACCGCAAGCTCGAATGGATACTGGCCAGTCGTTGGCGCCTGGGTCGCGGCAGTTTGATTCTGCATTCCGGCGCCTGGACGGTTCGCCGTTCGCGTCGACTGCGCCCTGCCCTGTCCCGGTGGCAACCATGAGCCGTTTTCGGAACAAGGTGGATGCCCAACAGGCTCATATCTTCAGCCTGCGCCTGGCGGTAGTGATCCTCGCCCTGGTCTGTGCCGGACTCTGGTATGGCTGGCGCTCGGCACCGACCGATCTGACCGTGCATGTACCACCGGATCTGCGCTCGGGCAGCACCCGCAAGTGGTGGGATATCCCCTCAGAGAATGTGTATGCCTTTGCCCTGTACATCTTTGGTCAGCTCAACCGCTGGCCCTCGGATGGCGAGCAGGATTATCGCCGCGCTATCTATGGTTTGCAGTCCTACCTGACACCTTCCTGCAAGGCTTTTCTCGACGGCGACTACGAGTATCGCAAGGCCGCTGGTGAACTGCGCCAGCGGGTGCGCGGAGTCTACGAGATCCTGGGCCGAGGCTACAGCGAAGATCCGGAACTCAGGGTCAAGCAACTCGATCGCGACAGCTGGCTGGTCAAGCTCGACCTCAACACCGATGAGTATTACGCCGCCGAACCGGTGAAACGAGTGGTGGTGCGTTATCCATTACGCGTGGTGCGTTTTGATCTGGACCCCGAACGCAATAAGTGGGGACTGGCACTGGATTGTTATCAAGGCACGCCGCAAAAAATCTCCCTGCCTGGAGGTGAGCCATGAAGCGGACTTCTACCCTGGCACTGACCGTCGTACTGATGTTATGGGGGGGTGCGGCGCAGTCCGTCGAGCTGATGCACTGGGAACGCCTCCCCCTTGCGGTTCCACTAGTGATCAATCAGGAGCGGGTGGTTTTTGTTGATGAGGCTGTTCGAGTCGGTATGCCCTCAACCCTGACGGGCAAGCTACGCGTGCAATCAACCGGCGGAACGTTATACCTGCGTGCGTCGGAAGCCATTGCACCGACCCGACTGCAACTGCAATCAGTCGCGACGGGCGAGATCATCCTTCTAGATATCGCGGCCACACCCGGCGATCAACCGCTGGAGCCCGTGCGCATTCTCAAGAATGCTCAGGTGCAAACTACCGAGGCTGAATCTAGCACCGTCCCTGCTCCAGAGCGCACGCCGATCCCGGTCGCTTTGACGCGCTATGCCGCGCAAAGCCTGTACGCGCCGCTGCGCACCGTAGAGTCCCTGCCCGGTGTACGCCGCGTTCCGCTCAAGCGGCGCACCGAACTGCCGACCCTGCTGCCGACCGAAAACGTGTCCAGCACGCCCATCGCCGCCTGGCAACTCGGTGATTACTGGGTGACTGCGGTGAAGTTGCGCAATCGTGGTTCAGAGACGGTGCAACTCGATCCGCGTCGGCTTCAGGCCAAGCTGTTCGCCGCAGCCTTCCAACATGCTTTCCTCGGGCCTGTCGGCAGTGCTCAAGACACCACGATCGCCTACCTCGTCACTCGCGGTGGCGGCCTCGAACAAGCTGTGCAGCTCCCGCCCGTTGCACAAGGTGCTGACGATGAAAGCTAACGCCTTGCTCAAATGGCTGGTACCGGCTGCGCTACTGGCCGTGGTGGTGATCATCCTGAAAACCTGGGTCGCGGGTAGTAACACTTCCTATTCAGAGCACCCAGTTGATCAGGGCAATATTCAGTTATCCGCCGAGCAAGCCAAGTCGCTCGGCATTGCTGGCGATACCCCACGCGACACGGTCGCCACCCTGGTCGGCCAGGTGAAGGCCATGCGCAGTGACATGCTCGGCCTGAAGAAACACAACGAGTCGCTGCAGACGGAGAACAATCGCCTGCGCGATCGGGAAAACAGTGTCGACTCACGTATCCAAACCGCCCTTGGTAGCGTGACCCAACAGGTCGACGAAGGCCGCCGCCAAGCCAACGAGGCCCGACTCAAAGCGGAACAAGACAGTCGTCAGGCTCGCGGTCTGCTTACGCAATTGCAGGATCAGTTGTCGGGGCTGACCGGCAAAGGCAAGGACATGCCGATCGGATTGGGGCTTGAGCCGGGCGACGGGACCCAGTTCGAAGGGCAGCATTCTGCCAATGATGGGCTGCAGTGGATAGAGCCCTCGGATGCTCCACCCACCGACGCCCGAGGCAAAACCAAGACCGCCTCCGCCCTGAGTCTGCCTACCGCCTTCAACTCACTGGAGGGTTTGAACGATAACGCGATTGATCGCAGCCAGAAACAACTGCGAGCCGTCACCCAGGGTGAGCGCGACCTGACGCGATCCGTTGATCGTACCGAAGGCGCGAAGCCGGTCTACACGATTCCCGAAAACGCCACACTGATGGGCTCGGTCGCGATGACCGCGCTAATCGGTCGAGTCCCGGTGGACGGCACCGTGAATGATCCCTACCCCTTCAAGGTGCTGGTCGGCCCGGAGAACCTAACGGCCAACGGCATCGACCTGCCGGACGTCGCGGGTGCCGTGATGAGCGGCACGGCGTCCGGTGACTGGACCCTGTCTTGCGTGCGCGGACAGGTCGAGTCGATCACCTTTGTGTTTACCGATGGCACCATCCGCACGGTGCCTCAGCCGAAGGCGGTGGCCAGCCGCAATGCTTCCACCACCCAGAGCTCAAACACCGACAAGATCCGTGGCGGACTCGGTTACCTGTCCGATCCGTATGGCATTCCTTGCATTGCCGGCGAGCGCCGCTCGAACGCTCAGCAATACCTCGGTAGCCAGAGCCTGATCACTGCGGCCGGCGCCGGTGTCGCCGCCTTGCTCGGGGATGAGCAAAACAACAGCAGCGTGATCAGTTCGGGCGGCAGTACGCTCGGGGTCACCAGCAGCACGGGCAACAGCGCGCTGAACTCAATCCTCAGTGGTGGGGTCAGCGATATCCGGGAGTGGATCAACAAGCTGTATGGCGAGGCCTTTGCTGCCGTGTACGTGCCACCGGCCGCCCAAGTCGCACTGCACCTCGACCATGAGATCACCATAGACTACGAGCCCAAGGGCCGGAGCGTTCGCCATGAAAAAGACCATGCCTTCCTGCCTGACCTGGATTAGTGTGCTGTGCTGGGTCCTGGCGGGGTGTTCTACCGACAAGGACACGCTTTTGCCCCATGGCGAGCAAACCATGCTGGACATCTGGAACGGCGCCGGTTCGCAAGGCACTCAGCAGCAACTGCTGGAGGCTCGGCAGCAGTTACGCCGTCCGCTGGCAGATGTCTCCATTACTCTCCAAGAACCGTACACGCGCACAGCGACGAACGAGATCCGCAACCTGTTCCCGCGCCTGCCCAATCCCGATCTGGTGCTGTACGTGTATCCGCATTTGAGTGGCACCGAGCAGGCACCGGTCCCGGGGTACTCAACCGTCTTTCCGTTCTACCAACGAGTGCAGTACGCATTACCGGGTGAACGTCAGGAAGACTTGTAGTGCGTAGCGGCGATTCGGGCAACCGCACTTCCGCGTGGAAAGCCTGGCGCAACCCATTGCGCCCTCACGCCACCTTGGCCGATGAAGCTGCACTCTATGCGCACAATCCCAGCTTCACCGATCACCTGCCTTGGGTCGAGTACCTCGACACCGAGCAGTGTTTTTTGCTGGATGACAATCGCTCGGTGGGAGCGGTGTTCGAGTTGCTTCCAATCGGCACCGAAGGGCGTGAACCCGATTGGTTGATGGCGGCCCGCGATGCCCTCGAGGATGCCCTGCAGGATAGCTTTGACGAGCGGGATCAAGCGCCTTGGGTGGCGCAGTTTTTCTGCCAGAATGACAACGACTTCACCCCCTACCTGAACCGGCTGACTGGCTATATTCGAGACAGTGCGCAAGGCACCGTCTTCACCGAGTCGTATTTGGAGCTCAGCCGCCGTCATCTGAAGGCCATCGCCAAGCCCGGTGGGCTATTCGAGGATAAGGTCGTGACACGCCTGCCCTGGCGCGGCAATAACCGACGAGTGCACTTGGTGGTCTATCGCTGGCTTGAGTCTGACGCAGAGGAGACGGGACTCACTCCGGTGCAATCTCTGCAACAAGCTTGCGAACGGGTCGCGGCTTCGATGCAGGCATGCGGGGTGCAATCGGCGCGAGTCGATGGCCGCGGTCTGTATGCCTGGTTATTGCCCTGGTTCAATCCGGCCCCCAGGCTCACCGATGAAGCACCCGAGGACTTCTACCGCCGCGTGGCCTATCCGGAGTCGGGCGACGGTGAGTCACTGGAATTGCCCTTCGATCACGACTTCGCCGAACGGTTGTTTTTCAATGAACCGCATTCAAATGTGCAGCGCGGACTCTGGTACTTCGATGGTCAACCCCATCGGGTCATAGTGGTGGACAAGCTGCGGCGGGCACCTTTGATTGGCCAACTCACTGGCGAAACCCGTAAGGGTGACGCGGTGAACGCCCTGTTCGACCAGTTGCCAGAAGGCACGGTGATGAGTCTGACCCTGGTGGTCAAACCGCAGGATGTGCTCGAGGAGCAGTTGAACCGCCTGGCCCGCAAAGCCATCGGTGAAAACCTGGCCTCGACCCAGACCCGCCAGAATGTCGAAGAAGCCCGTGCAATCATCGGCCGCCAGCACAAGCTGTACCGCGGAACCCTGGCGTTCTACATGCGCGGTCACGATGAACAGCAATTGCACCAGCGCTCGGTCAGCCTTGCCAACGCGCTGTTGGGCGCGGGGCTGCAACCGGTACGTGAAGGCGATGAGGTCGCCGCCTGCAACAGCTACCTGCGTTGGTTGCCGATGGCTTACAACCCGGCCCGCGACACGCGTAACTGGTACACCCGCCTGATGTACGCCCAGCACCTGGCGAACCTGGTTCCGGTCTGGGGCCGCAGCACCGGCACCGGCCACCCGGGCATCACTCTGTTCAACCGCGGTGGTTCGCCACTGAGCTTCGACCCTCTGTCACGCCTGGATCGGGCCATGAACGGTCATCTGCTGTTGTTCGGCCCCACCGGTGCCGGCAAGTCGGCGACCCTGGTCACCCTACTGATGCAGGTCATGGCCGTGTACCGCCCCCGCCTATTTATCGTCGAGGCCGGCAACTCATTCGGCTTGCAGGGAGACTACTTCGCGACACAGGGCCTGTCGGTCAACAAGGTCCAGTTAAAACCTGGCGCCTCGGTCAGCCTCGCCCCCTTCGCCGATGCCTGGCGCCTGGTTGAGCAACCGGATCAGGTCGCGAGTCTGTCGATCGATGAGTGGGATGATGAAGCCGTAGCAAGCCGCGAAGACCACCGCGACGTTCTCGGTGAACTGGAAATTACCGCTCGGCTGATGATCACTGGCGGCGAGGCCAAAGAAGAAGCCCGCCTGAGCCGGGCCGATCGTAGTCTAATTCGCGAATGCATCCTGGATGCGGCACAGATCTGTGTCGCGTCGGGCCATCAGGTGCTGACCCGGGACGTGCGCGACGCCTTGCTGCGCGTCGCTGCCGACCCGCACTTGCCGGAGAAGCGTCGCGAGCGTGCCCAGGAAATGGGCGAGTCCATCGACCTGTTTTGCCAGGGTTTCGAGGGTGAGCTGTTCGATCGCGAGGGCACACCTTGGCCCGAGAGCGATGTGACCATTGTCGATCTGGCCACTTATGCTCGCGAAGGCTACGAGGCACAAATGTCCATCAGCTACATCAGCCTGATGAACACCGTGAACAACCTTGCCGAGCGCGACCAGTACCTGGGCCGACCGATCATCATGGTCACCGACGAGGGCCATATCATTACCAAGAACCCATTGCTGGCACCGTTCGTGGTCAAGGGCACGAAAATGTGGCGCAAGCTCGGTGCCTGGTTCTGGCTGGCGACGCAAAATCTTGCCGACTTTCCCACGGCCACGCAGACCATGCTCAACATGATCGAATGGTGGATTTGTTTGAACATGCCGCCCGCGGAAATCGAAGAAATCGCACGGTTTAAGAAACTCACTCCGGCGCAGAAAGCCTTGCTGCTCTCCGCCAGTAAGGAGCCGGGGAAATACACTGAGGGGGTCGTGCTATCGAAGAAGCTCGAAACGCTGTTTCGGGCCGTGCCGCCTAGTCTTTATCTCGCCCTGGCCATGACGGAGCCCGAGGAAAAAGCCGAGCGCTGGACACTGATGCAGGAAAACGGCTGCTCGGAGTTGGAAGCGGCTTTTCAGGTGGCTGAGCGCATTGACCAGGCCCGTGGAATCGGGACATAAGTATCGATTTTAAACCCAAATAGCGTTACATCTGCAAAGGGCGGGAGAGCGGTTTTGTGCTGGATATGCCCGAACTATCTGAGTAGATTACTCGTCACCATTCAGCCAGCAGAAGGAGTCATACATGAATAAAAACGATCTCGTCGAGGCCATAGCGAGCTCCGCCGACCTCCCGAAGTCCACTGCCGGACGCGCGCTGGAAGCCCTCACAACCATCATATCCACTGCGTTGCAAAGCGGTGAGAACGTCACCTTGGTTGGTTTTGGTACCTTTGCGGTGAAAGCGCGTGCAGCGCGCGACGGCCGTAACCCTCAAACGGGGGCCACTATCAAGATCGCAGCCGCGAAGACGCCTAGTTTCAAAGCCGGTAAGTCGCTGAAAGACGCGGTTAACTAGACGCTGGTGGCGATTACCCAATACCAACTCTGCAAGAGCGCTGGTATTGGGGCTTCAGCAGCCGAAACGCTTGCTGAACTCCGGGAGCCGTTCAAGCCATGAGTATGAACGCGTCTTAAACGTCGTTTTTCTCAGCGTTGATTTGGGCTGGGTGACACACTGCTTAGCCGCTGCTGAATCCTCAACAAGAATCCGGCTTCAAAGGCATCCTGGCAGTCACCGACAGGAAAGGTTTTGCGGGTTTGCGCCAGCTCCCACCACAGTGGAATCTCGCCGGGCGCATCAAGCCAAGCCTGAGCGCATTGCACGCCACGTTCGATCATCGGAGCAAATTCGTTGCCCCAAGGTGTCAGAAGACTTGGGCAACCATCCGCCGCAGGAATTGAAATGTAGTTTTCGTCCATACACACCCTAGATTTCTGATTTATTGTTAGACGCTGGGTCCAGCTTCGAAAAGCTTAACGAAACCAAATGAACGCTCGATAACAGGCATGAGCACCAAATGGCCTAGATCAATGCCAATGTAGACTATATCCCGTGGATTGAGAGTCCCTCAAGGCGCAATTTGCGCGCATGACTCAAGACTACGAACAGCTTCGCCTGCAACTGGCGGAGAACATCCGCTTGATGCGGCGCGTAAAAAACCTTACCCAAGAGCAGCTGGCGCTCATGGCCGAGGTGGATCGCACCTACGTCAGTCAAATCGAACGATGCACGGGCAATCCGTCGCTGTTGGTCCTGTGCAAACTCGCCAATATTTTCGAAATCACCGCAGATCAGCTACTTGTAGAACCCGATATCCTGTGCAGCTCCCTTCACGTCAAATAATAGTCTCACGGCTCACAAACCCGATAGATCCGCCTTCATAATTTCCACTGACAGTCTTCAGTCCGTAACCGAACCTGCCCAGGCCATACACCGAGAGCCTGGATCATGCCTGTTGCCTGCTCGTCAATCCCGCCCACAAAGCTACGGCCCCTGGCGCTAAGCATCCTGCTGACGTGCGGCCCAAGCGTGGCGCTGGACAGCGGCAGCATCACGTCCTCCGTGCTTTCTCCAAATTGCCTCGCCTATAGGGTCGTCGGCATCTGTTTCTGGTTGCTCTGCACGCCCTTCGGCTGCACAGTCAAAACCTCGACCAAGATTCGTCATTTCATTCCTGAGCTGGTGGTCTCGAGCTACGCCACCACCGGCAACAATCCCTGGACCGAGATGGCCACCCTCTCCGCTCCCATCAGTGGTGCGGAAGGTGGCGGTAACCTGATCACGCCGAACACCCAGCGCGACAACCTACCCCGCTTCAAGAACGTCGATGGCATCGGCCACCCCGGTGGCTGGGCCGCAACACAACTGGCTTCGCAATCCGGCTATGCCTGCGCCAGCGGTGCAACTGCGTTCATGCCCTACTACCTGAGCACCCTGGACTCGCTGGCATGGCGCCAGGGCATACCGGAAAGTCTTTACCCCGAGTCGCTCATGCCGGGGATCCGTGAAATTGGTGGTCAGGCTTCGGGAAACATGTGGGGCAACGTCTATCCCCGCCAAGGCTTTCTGGTACAGCCCGACGATTTCAAGGCCGCCGCAGTCATGGCGCAACGGGCCGGCGATGTGATTACCAGCAACTGGCAGCCGCACGTGTATGTACCGCTCACGCCCGCCAAACGCGACGGCTACTGGCCGCCTGGCCCGATCGTTGAAAACGACGCTACGACCCACAAATGGCAATTGCTCTACCCCCAGGTTCAACCGACTTGCGCCATCTTCCCCAGCGATCCGGTACAGAGCGCGGATGGCGGCTACGCCTGGTCGCTGTGGCGTCCCTATAGCTGTTGCAAACGAGAGGGACAGACCTTCCTGTTCAGCATCGACTTCGAAGGAGGTGCTTCATGAGTCGGCTTCTCGCACGACCCTGGTTGGGCGTGATGAGTCTGTGGCTCTGTGGACTGCTCGCCATGGCCACTCATGCCCACGCCGCCGAGGGCAATTACCGCCTGGGTACTCAAGGCGAAGTGCTCGACGACCGGGTGATGTACACCATCGGTGGCGGCTCGGCAGTCGGCTCACCGAGCTCGCTCTACCGACCCAGTGGTCTCGGTGTCGGCGGATCATGGCGAGCGAACATGATGTGCGGAAACATGAGTCTCACCAACACCCTGCAAAACCAGCTGAACGGCGTCACCGAAGGTTTCCAGCAGATCATGGGCAGCATCGTGCAGAACGCGACCCAAGCGGTGATGTCGCTGCCGGCGTTGATCATCCAGCGCGCTAACCCCGGCCTCTATGAGCTGTTGAGCAACGGGGTGATGCAGGGGCGTATCGACTTCGACCGTTCCAAGCTGACCTGCCAGGCCATGGCCGAAAAGATGGCGGACAAGGTCGGTCAAGCCGGCTGGGGCGCGCTGGCCAAGAACCAAGAAATGCAAGGCAACCTGGAGCAAACCGGCGGTGATGCGGTGGCAGCGGTGAAAAACACCGAGGCCCATAACGGCAACAATGGGGTGTCCTGGGTCGGCGGCTCAAAGGCCGGAGGTAACGGACAGACGCCCATTCGGGTGACCGCCGACGTGGTCCGCGCAGGCTATAACCTGCTGCATAACCGTACCGTGGATGACAGCACCTCGATCAGTAGCAGCGACTGCTTCGGCGGGGCTATTTGCCAGACATGGGCTTCGCCCCAAGAGGAGTCCGACTGGGCCGTTCGGGTGTTGGGCGAGAGCGAAGTCGCGACCTGCGACAGCTGCGAAACTCTGCGTGCGACCGCTGGCAGCGGACTGACGCCGCTGATCCAGGAGGCCTATAACGAGCGCCTCAAGGCCTTGCAAGGATTGCTGTCTGGCTCTCTGCCGCCTACCCCTGACAATCTGATTAAAGCCTCCAGCCCAATGCTGCCGGTGAGCCGTGGTGTGATCGAGGCCTTGCGCGACGATCCCGACCAGGATCTATTGGCGCGACGCCTAGCCAGCGAGACGGCCCTGTCCAGCATACTCGACAAGGCGCTCCTGCTACTGCGCACGCTACTGGCGGGCAGTCACGAACCGAACATCGCCTCCGCCGAGCCGGCCCAAACCGCCTTGACGAAAAACATCGACGCTCTGGAGCGCGAAGTACACCTGTTGCAGACCGAACTACAGGTCCGGCAGATGTTGGCCACCAACACCGCCAGCCTGGTGCTCGACCGGCATGCCGGTGGTGCCGACGCATCGCGTACCGTCGAGCAAGGCGACCCCGAGCCCGGTCGACTCAATGATGCTGATGCCAGGCGCAAGTGAGCCATGAAACGCTCACCGCTATTCACTTTGCTTTCAAGTCTGGGGATTGCCGCAGTGATGATCCTGACCGCTGCACTGGTCGCATGGATCGGCCGCACTGCGCTGGGTAGTTTCGAGGCCTGGCAGCAGGCATTCGAATCCGTACGACCCTATCTGCGGGGGTGGCGTGCCCTGCTCTACGGCGCCCTCTTTGCGCTCTGGTGGGATCTGCTTCAGCGCTACCGACATCGACCCCAGGATCGACTGCGCGTGAAACGCATCGGGACATTAGGGCTCGTGCTCTTTACCTGCGTCGAACTCACCCGACTGTGAGGTCACCACAATGCTCATGAGCACCAACAGCTACCTGGAGTTTTACCTCTCCCTGCTGGCCTGGATCATCAACAACGGCCTCTGGAGCGTCCTGTCCGACACAGGACTGTTCGCCGCGCCCTTTGGTGCAATCATCCTGCAAGAATGGCTATCGGCCCGTCAGCAAGGCGCGGATGAGGGAAACAAGGGATTGCTCTCGGTGCCGCGGATCGAGAACCGGTTGTGGCTGGCCTACATCGTCGTATTGTTCGGCTGCGCGCCGGTCTTTCCGTTGAGCCTCTCGTCAATGACGTTCGATGATGCGGCGAGTCAGCGCTGCGGCGTAAGTGTGGCCAAGCCAGCGGAAACCGCCTGGGGGACGACCTTCAATACCATCGGCGAACGCTCCGCCAACGTACCGATCTGGTGGTTTCTAGTGCATGCCTTGAGCAAAGGGGTAACCGCCGCAGCCACCGCCTCCATTCCCTGCGCACCGGATATTCGGCAGATGCGCATGGAGATCGACAGCTCGCGTATCAACAGCCAGGTACTGCTGCAGGAAGTCGCCGACTTCACCCGCGACTGTTATGGCTATTCCCGTTCTCGGTTGTTTACCAATCGCCCGCAACTGGACAAGGCACAAAGTCACGACGCGTCCTGGATCGGCTCAAGCTATCTTCTCGACACGCCCGGCTACTACGACACGGATCGTTCACGCACACCGCGAATCAGTTGGCCGTATGACGAAAGCCGCGATGTTTCCTTGCCGCGGCTGGAAAATGGCGCGGGCTACCCCACTTGCAAGCAGTGGTGGAGCGACAGCGGTGTTGGCTTGCGCGAGCGGTTGATCCAGCAGGTTGATCCCTCTCTGCTGACTCAGCTGAAAGGTTGGCTGACTGGCCGCTCGAGCAACGAGATCGAGGATGCCACCCTGCGCGAACTGGTCAGTCCGCGCCAGCAATCGATGTCCATGTCGCCCGGACAGGTGTACCAGGACTATGGTTCCAGCGCTCGTGGCGGCTCGATCAATCAGGGGCTTAATAACCTGGCCACCAATACCGGATTGGCCCTCGGCTCCTTCAGCAACTTCCCGGCGATGAATGCGCTACGCGCCGCTCTGCCAATGGTGCAGGCCTTCCTCATCATGGGCGTCATCATCAGCTTGCCGCTGATCCTGCTGGTCAGTACCTACCAGCTGAAGACCGTCATGACGGTGACGTTCGCGCTGTTCACGCTGCACCTGCTGAGCTTCTGGTGGGAGTTAGCACGCTGGGTCGACTCCAGCATGCTCGACACCTTGTACAACCAAGTTTCGGCTTCCAATCAAGTGCTGTTATCGCTGCCCACATCCGGGTTTATGGATGGGACGGTCACGACGCAGGTAATTGAGTATGTGATGGGGGCGATGTTCATCGTGCTACCGATGCTGTTTCTAGGAGCCATGAGCTGGGCAGGATATTCAGTCGGCAACGGGATTCAAGGCATGTTGGCAAACGGTAGCAAAGCAGCAAGTGATTCAGCGAGTAAAGGTACGGATCAAATATTGGGTGCTGCTAAGCGCTCAATTCGATGACTTGCTGTCGCCTATATAATGCCCATTGTCGTCGAAGTCACCGATGTAGAGATCAGCACCCAGGTAGTCTGGCCCTGGACTTTCCTCTTGATGATCGGAACCAACAAAAGCCCTGAACCATATCAAAGTGATGACAGCCAACATCATCACAAAAAAAGTAACCAGCCAAACGCTGACAAGGAAAAAACCTCCGATCAATGCCAGTTTGGCAATCAGAAAACTCCCGCGAGCAAGAAATTTACCTGCGGGCATACCTACCGTCTCCGCACGCTCAACCACGCGAAATTCAAACGTTTTCAACCTACGGTAAGCACGCTTCACCGACATACCACAGACGTACGCCCAGCGGTGGGCACGTGAACTCTGAACAGGTTGCTGAATCGGCATGGTCTCGCCCTCTTCTGAGCGTTTTCATGGTTGAGACAAGAGTAATAGCGTACTACTGAAATTGGCCCGTGCCTGACCGTTTATCAGTTTGCCCCAGCCGAAAAATCTTCACTGGAAGACAGAATACAAGCTCCGTGAAACAGCGTCTCTACAGTCATTGACCCATACAAATCGTCCGGTTAAATACAAGGTACGGATCGCTGTTATCGACAGCACTTTCCCAGGTAGCCAGAACCTTCAAGGCTACGTCACTTCGATGATGGCTCTCCCCAAGTGCGATAAGCGTTCGG
Organism: Pseudomonas sp. ASL4; assembly: GCF_056680395.1. Taxonomy (NCBI): domain Bacteria; kingdom Pseudomonadati; phylum Pseudomonadota; class Gammaproteobacteria; order Pseudomonadales; family Pseudomonadaceae; genus Pseudomonas; species Pseudomonas sp. ASL4. Next base: position 4,673,266 of record NZ_CM155280.1, read on the forward strand.
TAGCTCGCACGGTAACCGTTTCTACGGTGATGAACGCCTACTGCTCTCCTGAGCGCCTTTCGAGCTCTGCTCGTCAAGAAAACCCTCTTGATTTTCTTCAACCCACTGCGGGGAAATCTTTCCTCGCACGGGACAGGTTTCTTCGCGTTTTCAACGGAGACATACCATGCCCGACACACTTACACCGGAAACACTGAACACCCTTCGGTTGCCCATCGTGTTCACACCTGGCGCGTGGCAACGCGCAGTACAGCTTGAGCGTTCCGATCACGCTGGGAAGCTGCAGATCGATCGGTTGAGCCACGTATTGCGCGCAGCCTTCGAAGCCCACCTGGCCTATCCACAAAAGCCCTATGTGCTGTTCGAGGTAGTCCACATTGAACCAACCGATCACTTCGACCACGACCCGTTGCTGCAATTGAGTCTCAGCCTACTCCAAGAACCGGGTCAGCCTGGCGCCTTACTGATAGCGCTTGCAGGAGAACACAAGCGCTAAGCGCAATTGGCGGCGCCCACCTCCACATTCGGACGGCATGCAAGACCTGCATCAATCCAGCCCATCACCCACCGGGGAACCCTCCCCCGACGGGCAAGGCGTTCCTCCGTTTTTCTCTCGAGGAAATTGCCATGCGCGATATCTACCAAGACGTAACTGACAAAATCGTTGCCGCTTTGGCCCAGGGCGCGGCTCCCTGGATCAAACCCTGGTCCTCAAGCGGCTCCGCATGCATCGGTCATCACCCCTACCCCATCAACGCCATCACGCGACGTCCGTATTCGGGTATCAATTTACCGCTGCTCTGGGCCGAGGCCAGGTTGCAGGGGTTCACTCAAGATCGTTGGCTGACCTTCAATCAAGCCAGAAAGGCGGGTGGGCACATCCGTAAGGGGGAGCACAGCACTTTGGCTGTGCTCTACAAGCCGATGGAGCGCGAGGAACAGACCGAATCAGGCCAACCCGTACTCGATGAAAACGGTCAGCCCAAGGTCGCTCACTTCGGCATTCTCAGGACGCATTTTCTGTTCAACATCCAGCAAACGGAGGGGCTCGAGATGTTCAATCAAACCCTGCTCGAAACGGAACCGACCGATCCCTTCCAGGCCAATAGCGTTGCGGAAAATCTGCTGTTAAGTTCAGGTGCACACATCGTTCATCGGCCTGCCGACGAAGCCTTTTACCACCCGATCAGGGATCTCATCCAACTGCCGACAAAAGCACAATTTCACGATGAAGGCGGGTACTACGCCACCGCACTGCACGAGCTGACGCACTGGACCGGGCATCACGCTCGGTTGCAGCGTGACGGGGTCGCGTCAGCCTATCCGTTCGGCTCGCCAGGCTATGCCTTTGAGGAGTTGATCGCCGAGATGGGTGCTGCGTTTTTATGTGCTTACGCCGGCATTCAGGGAGAACTGAGGCACGAGGGCTATATCGATTCCTGGCTCGGTCTACTCAAGGCTGACAAACGCGCGATCTTTCGCGCCAGTGGTCACGCCCGCAGCGCCTCGGAGTATGTGCTCAACCTGGAGCAGCAATCGAAGCAGGTGATCTTGGATGACTCGCTATGTATGAACGATGACGTTTGATTGTTACCTCATCGTTGCACACGCTTCACAGGGCCCAACACGAGTTGGGCCTTTTTCTGTACTCAGAAAAAAGGCCCCATGCCGCAAGCATTCTGACGCAACGAACAAGAGAGGAGCGCACACCCGCAGCATGCCGTTACGTATCCAGGTTCTGCGCCAGAAAATCCACCAGTTCGAGGGGACTCCGGCTGTCGATCACCTTGTAGATCAGATCGCGTTTACTGCGCGGCAACTTCTTGACCACGCTCTTCGCCGAGGCCCTGACGGCTTCGTCGGTCCCATGGATACGTGCCGCGAGCAGCAGCACGAGCGTGGCGTCAGTGAGGTTCATGGCAAGACCCAAAAAATATGCACCGCAGTGTACCGACTCTTTTCATTTCCGTACTAGCCTCCAGCAAAACGATGTCTAGCAAAATCAATATCCCGATTGCCGCACAAAGGGACACGGGCCAAAAGGACGGGTGAGGGTTGGAAGGGAATGGGACTCAAGGGTAAGAGCTCTATCCGAAAAGGCTAAAAGGCCACTGACCCAGCCACTTCCCGGAGGTCACGATGATCAGCCTGTTTCGCTACAAAAGGCAGAAGCCCCCTCCGACATCGACCGTGAGCGTCGCTGAAGGTTACCTGCCCATCGAGTCAGCCCATACCCTGTTGGCGGCCGAGCATCGCCGCCAGTTGCTCGATCGCATCTGGCAGTACACCGCCCTCTCCCACGCCCAATTCACCCAGCTCTATTTAAATCCGATCCATCGCTACGCTGAACAGGTGCAACAACTGCCCGCCAGCGAAACGCACCATCATGCTTATCTCGGCGGCATGCTCGACCATGGACTGGAACTGGTCGCCTGTAGTTTGAAACTGCGTCAGTCGTATCTGCTTCCGACCGGCGCCGCGCCCGAAGACCAAGCCGCCCAAACTGATGCCTGGTCTGCCGGAATCGCCTATGGTGCCCTGCTGCATGACATCGGCAAGATCGCCGTGGACCTGTTGGTCGAACGCCAAGATGGCCTTCTTTGGCATCCTTGGCAGGGCCCGCTGGATCAGCCCTACCGTTTTCGTTACCTCAAAGGTCGCGACTATCACTTGCATGGCGCCGCCGCAGGTTTGCTCTACACCCAGATTCTCGATCGCCCGATCCTGGACTGGCTCAGCGGTTTTCCGTCACTGTGGGCCAGCTTGCTGTATGTCCTGGCGGGCCAGTACGAACGTGCCGGCGTGCTCGGCGAGTTGGTCATTCAGGCCGACCGCGTCTCCACCGCGCAGAACATCGGTGGCAATCCGAAGAAGGCACTGCAGGCCCCGATCCATTCGCTGCAACACCACTTGGTCATCGGACTGCGTCATCTGGTTCAGCACGAGCTGAAACTCAACCAGCCAGGTGCCGCAGGTTGGTTGACTCAAGACGCCCTCTGGCTGGTCAGCAAGCCGGTCACGGACAAGCTGCGAGCCTATCTGCTGTCGCAATCGATTGAGGGTATTCCCTCATCCAACATCGCGGTCTTCGACGAACTCCAGTCGCATGGACTTGTCGAGTCTACTGCCAAAGGCAAAGCCATCTGGACCGCGCTCGTCGTACAAGGAAACTGGGAGCAGACCTTTACCTTTCTGCGCCTTCAACCGGCGTTGATCTGGGGGAACGAAGACCGGCCCGAGGCCTTCAACGGAACGGTGAGCGTGGCAGCCGAAGACCATACAACTGACGCTCCGCTATCACCACCGCCGAAGGCAGTCAGTACAACGTCAACACAAAGCCAATCGCAGCCCGATCCAATGACTATGGAAGATGCGGACTACTTAGGATCGTTGCTGGATATGTTCGAGTTAGAGAAGCCTGAGGCCTGCGATGCACCGTCCGCAATTGCTCTCGAAATCTCAAACCCTCCTGCGAGTAACCCTGGTCAGGTTTTCCTGAATTGGGTTAGGGAAGGCATCCAGAGCCACAAGCTGATCATCAATGACAGCAAAGCGAAAATCCACACGGTGTGTGGCAGCGTATTTCTGGTAACACCTGGCCTCTTTCAACGCTATGCGCAGGAGTTTCCTGGTATCTCTCAGGGCACCTGTCAAGAGATCGAAGAATGGCGCTGGGTGCAGAAGCAGTTTGAGAAACTGAAGACCCACAGAAAACGTGACGATGGCTTGAACATATGGATCTGTCAGGTCGAAGGTCGTCGAAAGAAAGCGAGTCTCAAAGGTTATTTACTCGAGACACCGGCGTTGTTGCTCAGCATTGTGCCTGCCGACAATCCTTTTCTTAAAATCGTCAATGCTTAAATTTCCATGGCAGCCTATTGGATCCCTACGACGTTCTGTATCGCGAGTACTTGCCAGCTTTCGTACTCTCCACTCAGTCCTATCACGATCAATAACGGTCTTTGCGGCCTCATATGTTTTCAATTCAGTGATTTCAGGATTATCGTGGAGAAAACGATCGAGTTCATTCTGCTGGCAGATGTCGTGGGTCGCTTCCGCCGCGCGATCAACACCCAAGGCAAGCTACATAAGGTTGCCAAGGTAACCACTGATGACTGCTCATTCATTGATGATCTGTTGACTCGTTACTCCGTATTCGAGCACTCTCAATCAGAAGAACTGCCGAGCAGCGGACCATTGTCGATGGCGTGCAGCGGGATGACCGCCTGTTCGTTGAAGAGATCTTCGGCCCGGTGTTTAGGGTAACGTCGTTCTCGCCCATCGATGAAGCGATCGAACGGGCCAACGACACCGTCTACGGCCTGACTGTTGGCGCTGATTGAAAACTGACCCACCCTGCCGATTGAAAATTGACCCAGGGCGGATTGCTGATTTTTGCCCCAGCAATTGTGGATAAGCTTAGCAGTCGTGTTCCGGTTGAAGGCTCATTAAGCCCCACCGCATGTAGGCATGCAGCAGGGTATTTACCGTGCAGGTCAAAACGGTGCATCGTCCTCGATATCCTCTGCATCCTTGCGCTTTCGTTCACGCGATTTAATCTTTGTCTGTTCTGCCAAGGTGCTGTGTTGCAGGCGGTAGGACTCGTTGCCCGTTTCGACGATGTGGCAGTGGTGTGTCAGCCGATCCAGTAACGCTGTGGTCATCTTGGCGTCACCAAACACACTCGACCATTCCGAGAAGCTGAGGTTAGTGGTGATGACCACGCTGGTGTGTTCGTACAGCTTGGAAAGCAGGTGAAATAACAGCGCGCCACCACTCTGGCTGAAGGGCAAATACCCAAGCTCATCGAGTATCACTAGGTCTGTGCGAAGCAGTCCCTGGGCGATTCTGCCTGCCTTACCATCGTACTTTTCACGTTCCAGCAGGTTGACGAGATCGACGGTGGAGAAGAACCGTACTCGTTTGTTATGAGTGGTGATTCCGGACACGGCCAAGGCACTGGCCAGGTGTGTTTTTCCGGTTCCAGGCCCACCGATGAACACGACATTTTGCGCAGTCTCCGTAAACTCAAGGCTGGATAATTCCTTGATCAGACGGGCATCAGCGCTAGAAGCGCTGAATTCAAAGCCAGCTAAATCACGGTGCATGGGGAGCTTTGCCATGTTCATCTGATGATTCACAGAGCGCACGGCGCGATCTGCCTGCTCCTGTTGGAGCAGATGCTCAAGCAGCCATTTCGAGGATGCCGTCGAAGCTTCTCCCTGGGTCGCCAGTTCTTCCCAAGCCTGCGCCATGCCATGCAGACGCAGTTCTTTAAGTTCTGCCATCAAGTCACGCATTGCGGCTCTCCTCATCTGTTGTACGGAGTTGGTCATATCGGGCCGTGTTGGCAACGGGAGTCACCTTGAGTTGCAGGCTGGTTTCTACGGAAGGCGGTGGTGCAGTAGCGGTGAGTCGGGCGAGAACATTCAAGATGTGATCGGCGCTCAGACTTCCCGACTCAAGTACCAGTTCTACCGCTACCAGCACCGGGTCGAGACCGGCGACGGGCACGGCAGCGAGCACCTGCGTCATGATTCGATCACCGTTGCTGTGACGTCTCAGGCCCCGTTTGAGAAGCCGCAACGGATTGGGCAGATCGGCAAACGGTGCGCCATTGCGCAGTGCACCCGGCTTGCGCTCGATGAGTGGGATGTAATGCTGCCAGTCAAAACTGACCTGATCTCGATCAAAGAGACGCTCGTGGCTGGCGATCATCATGTCATCGGCGATGACCACGATCCGGGATGGGTAAAGACGGCTGCTGCCCCACTGGCCGACTCGCTCACAAGGCTCCGAGTAGCGATTTCGTGCCACGCTGATCAGGCAGGTGCTGGAGACCCTTACGGTGCGCTCGACGTAGCCATCAAAGGCGGTCGGCATCGGCGTCATTTCGACCCGCTCCAGCTCCAAAACTTCCGCCACCGTCAGCCCGTTGTACTGCGGATGCAGCAGCTCGCTCCAGAGCGCACGACAGCGTAGGCCGAGCCAGGCATTCAGTTCCTCGAAGGTGTGGAACATGCAGTTTTGAGCGTCAAGCCAAATGCGTCGTCGACTGTCTTGAACGTTCTTTTCGACAATGCCCTTTTCCCAGCCAGAGGCTAAGTTGCAGAAATCCGGATCGAACAGGTAGTGCGCGCACATCACGGCAAACCGTGCATTGACCGTGCGGCCCTTGCCTTTATTGACCTTGTCGACAGCCGTTTTCATGTTGTCGTAGATGCCGCGGCGCGGCACGCCACCTAACGCTCCGAACGAGCGTGTATGGGCATCGAACAGCATCTCGTGACCTTGGCTAGGGTACGCAACCAACCAGAATGCGCGACTGGCGCACAGCTTCATGTGGGAGACCTGGATGCGTCGAAACAGACCACCGATCAGCAGCCCTTCTTCGCTCCAGTCAAATTGAAAGGCTTCACCGAGCGCAAACGTCAGCGCTACAAAAGCGAGTAAAGACTTGCCCTGCTCACCTCGCCACGAGCGTACAAACGCCGTGAGCTGGCTGTAGCCGCCGTCATAACCCTCGGCTTTGATCTGCTCGAAAAGTGCTTTGGCGCTTCTACGGTTGTGCTTTGCCCGGAACGAATCGGCTTTCAGCGCCTGTTCCAGCGTGTCGTGGAATGGGCTGAGTTTGTTGAAGGTCGCGCACCGCTGGTACGCCGGCTGAGTGGCTTCGGGCGCTCTAACCCATTTTCGGATGGTGTTTCTCGACAGCCCGGTACGCTTGGCTATCTGGTGCAGCGAGAGCTTGTCGCGGAAGTACATCCGCCGGATTTTTCCCAACATTTCCATGCTGATCACCCTGTGTTCTCCTGCTCGGAAAGTGAGCAGAAGCAGTTGAACACCTGGGTCAGTTTTCAGTCGGCAGAACAGCCTCTACTGGGTCAGTTTTCGGTCAGCGGCAACACCGATCTATTGCGGAAGCTTCTTGAGGCACAGCCACCTCGACATTGGGCGACTTGCCAATACATCGAGCGGAGAGTCAAGAAGTTAAACATAGACAGCACAGAGTTGCTGATGGAGATTGAAGCCTTGCGGCTCAAACTGCTCAATAAGCGCGAGCCCCGTAGCTACCCAACATATCCGCCGCTCGATGGATGGGTTATGGCCTCGGTGACCGGATAAATCTGAAGCTGAAGGATCAAGCTGCCCCTAAGCCCTCACGGCTAAGGGGCTAACGTTCGCAAAGATCAAGGTAGACCTCCTGCAAATCACATCGCTCAGTCCACAGGCCCGCAAACAGCTTCGGTGGACATATTTTTGATCGTGTTTGCCACGTGCACGGCATCAAGCATCCTCTGACCAAGGTCTACGACCCCGAGACCAATGGCCAGGTCGAGCGCACTCCCTTCAAGGTGACCTGTGAGGCCTGGACGAAAATCGCATCATCTCCAGGCAGGAGGAACAGCGAATGGCCCAGTCTAGCGCAGCGAGCCGTGCTGACATGAAGAACGTGATGCTCAACGTTTTTCCGGAGGACGGCCAAACCCATATCATTTTCACCTTCTCCAAAGGCAATCCGAGCTTCAAGGCGTCGATCGAACGACTGCTCAAGCTGGAGGATGAAGCGCTGAAGATTGGCCTTTCAAACATCGTACTCAACTACGTCGAGAACTCTGCTTACGGCCCGAAGTACATCAACGAGAACTTCAGCTCGGAGCAGATCGCAAGCATTGCTGAGTCGTTCGCGGTCTCCGCAATCGATAGAAGTAAATTTCGAAAGAGCAACATCAATCTATTCGTTGTCAATCCAACCGCTACGACTCGACAATAACCCGGTCGAAAACACGATCAGGCCGTGGACGCTTGGGCGTTCGAACTGACTCTTCGCAGGATCACTGCACAGTGGTAAACGGGCGGCGGCGATCTTGAGCCTGATCCAGTCGGCGCGCATGAGTGGGCATGATCCGTACGTGTACCTCATGGATGTGCTGACGCTGTTGCATACGCAGAAGGCCAGCGAGATAGTGCAGTTGTTGCCGCTTCAGTGGATGGCTGATCTGCGCAAGGTGTGTTCCGCGTACGCTTACTCTGTACCAATCGCAGGCTTTCGGTCAGTGGCCCCGCAGGTGAACGCCATGGACCTCAATGCTGGGATTCTGAAAGTGTATTTGCTGGCCGCTGGAGAGTCCCATCATTGCTCCCACTTCTACAGCCAATAGCGCTAAGCCCTCAGGGACGGAGGTTAGCCGGGTGCTACATACACCCCATGGGAGATGCACGAAAATCTAACCTAGGGTCCGCAGGCTACTCAATAACATGCTCAGTGCCAAAGCACGATGTGATCTGAGCTAACGCAGCCTGGCCAAGCAATTGGGTGAAAAGCACCTCTGAGCGTGCAACTCGCTCCCCCCAGCCAACCCCAGTTTGGGCGTACACTCAAAGCCACCCAAAGCCATACTGGATTTCGTCAGGAATCGCCATTCGTGATCGCTCGTGTACGGCATAGGATTGGGGGCAAAATTGGGGGCATATCAAGATTTTTTCAAACTGAAACTACCGTCCTAGAGCCAAGTCAAAATGTTCTTTGGCGCCCCGTTTCTGTTCATCTGAATACCATGGTTTGGTGCGTACATAGCCTGCTGGTAGGTCGTGATGACGTTCGTATTCGCGATACCAGTCCTTGAGTGCATTTTTCGTCGGATAGCCCAGCTGACGGATGGTGGCGCCCAGGCGCTTGCCGAGTTTGATGTAGAGCTGCACGGCCCTCGTGCGGTCTGCGTACGAATACATGGATGATCTCCTCTAGAGTCCAAGTTTTCGTCCGCACCTCCCCTTGGGGATCATTTTCAATCAGCGCCAACAGGTGGTCTCACGATTAGTCGAGGGCTTCAGAAGACCCGCCAGTGGTAACCTGTTCTACAATCAAACGAATCCCGTACAGCACGCTGGAAGTGGGTATTGGGCCTATCGCGTTCGCCCCTAGGAGTACACAGTCACCAAGGAGAAGAGCCTGATCGCCATAACGACCTATACCCGCGGTAATAACGAAAACGCTCGGGAAAGGTACAGCGGGCACCACACCTTGCTCGCCACCTGTAGCCATGACGATGGCGCTGCCTTTAACCGGCAAATTCGCAATGTCACAGGGTCTTTTTAGGGTTATTCGTGTGGACTGATCCGTTAGTTCTAGGCAGAGGCCTGATGCCAGGTGCTTGCTAATTTCAGGGATGGATGGCAAACCGTCCAGTTCACTGACCTGATAACGCCAAGCCTGAGTATACGCCTTGTGGTCGAGCTCCTTGCCGTTCGCCGACATCCGGAAACGAGGCACCCGTACATCGGTCGATGTCAGCAAAAGATCGATGAGGTCGGCATCTATATCTCCGTGGAGCTTAAAAGCGCCCTGTACGACGACTCCCACATCAGCTAGCGCACACGTCTTGGCCCAGAGTTCCGCAATTGGCCGTGTCGGGGCCAAACGCAAAGACGCTGTAACCTTGATCACGTCGGGTGAGTCCTGAATCCTGGTGTGGCCAAGACCTCGTAGCAACGCCCCTCGATGAACACGAGGCGGCAGGGGAAGCCTTGACAGGTCTGACCGCTCCGCGTCCTTCAAGCCGAAGGTGATATGCAATGACGGCCTGTCGTCGTCAGCCGTCGCGGCGTGCCACACACCGCAGCGCAGGTACAGCGCTTGTCCAGTTTCCAATCGCACGCTGATCATGGGTGCCGAACGATTGGCGGCTTGCGCATCGGGCCAAAGCTTCCAGGTTTTGTGACCGTCAAGTTGCAAAACGAGAATGTCATGGGGGTCTTCATGTGGCCCAAAAGCACGGCGTGTCGAGGGTGAAAGGTAGGCATTGGCTTGTACATAGCCCCCAAGCGTTTGACGAATCGTATACGCGGCGTCGGCGACCGGTGGCCAAAAATATTCCAGGCCGTGAAGTATGACTGTCGCGCCATCACGATAAGCCGTCCTCGCCTTGACCGAGTCGGTTACGCGGATCGGAAAAGGCTCGGTATCGCGCGTCATGTAAAGCGCGTCCTCAGGCAGGATCGCATCATCGCGGGCCAGCCGAGCGAGAGGCCGTCGCACCCCCTGCTTGAGAATATCGTCCAAGACCTGTGTCGGTGTTAGCCAGCCGAGTATCTCCGTCGGCATGGCCAACACCATGAAGCCGCACTCTTCGCGCCGTCCTGTCTGGATCATACCCACAAGTGTGGAGATGTCAGAAGGATCTGGTTTTTCCACGAAACTCGACCTCTATTGCGGTGACGTCACTGAGGTCGAGCCCGGGTGTCAAGAGATCCACCATCAACGACCAACTCGTAAATGGTCCGATCATTGCCAGGTTCGGGTCGGACACCTGACCTGCGCACTGGAATATTGCCTGAAGGTCGATCGCCGAGAAACCTCTCGGCGCTTCAATATCGTATTTGAAAGTCGCTTTCATGGGCGAGTGGCTGAAAGTAAACTTTTTGCCAGACTGGCCGCTGACCATCTTTTCGGTTCCCGGGTGGTGCACGCTGACCGATAGAATCGATGAGGCGCGAACCGAAGGATCCAGAACGACCCCATCGATCCACACCCTGACCTCACTGACACGCACATCGGCCATCCGGTAAAAGGGATGGGTGGCCGGAGAGTCAGGAAGGGCTGGTGTAGGCGTGACGATGGCCATGCCGCTGGTTTTGAAGAGTTCAACCGCTGCACCGGTGATTTTCACAGTGGGCGAAAGCGCGCCCTCATACGCTGGGAAATCGGCGGTTCCGCCGAGATCGCTCAGGCCCTTGATGTAGGCAGACCAAAAATTGTTCTGGATGCTGTCAAGCACCACATAGTTGATCTGAGGTGGCGCCAAACCGGATAGATTGCTGGCCAACAGATCCTGATCCGTCAGCGACCAGAAGCGATAGGCGCGCGAGGCCAGGCTCATCTGTTCCAGGATTTGCTGACGGCTCGCGTAATATGCTTGGGATACATAGGCGGTGAGCTCGGGCGCACCCGCCTCAAGTTCCGCGATAACTTGATCATTAAGGGCAGTGGCTTGCTGCGCCATCTGCTGTGACTGCGCGTCATTCCTGACCAACATTGACACGCATGCATTGTAAACAAGAACCTGAGAGTTGCGTGCAGTCACCGCTGTCACGTAGTCATCGAACGTCGTCCGCACCTCCATCGCAACATAAGGGATCTGACCGTACATACTGTCCAACAGATCGTCGATCTTTCCCTGGTCGGCAATGAGCTTAGCCGCTCCCGGATCATTCAGGCCTATAGAGCCGTCGTTGAGAATGCTAACCCCCTCGCTGAGAGACTTGATGCTGGCGTCCACCACCAATACCTCGCTGACCAACAGATCCCTTCGCACCGGTTGACCATTGGCCGTTTTGGCAAAAGTACCCGCCTGGTAGGCCAATTGCGCGCCCTGGATGGCTATCATGATGTCCGCTTCCGGGGCAAACGCCAATTGCTGAGCGGCGTTGAGTACGTCGCCAAGATCAACGAAGGCCCGGCCTAATTGCGAGGCATAGGTGATCAGCGCCTGGTCGACGGAGTTCTTCTTTGCTGTCAGCAAGGGGGTGTAGCCATCGATAATTTGAGCCGCAGCAGTCATCCGGCTGGTCAGTTCGTTAATATCGGCAGCGCCTTGACCAGAGAGCGCCGTCAGTTGCTCACGCGCGGCTTGAACGCTCATATCCGATGTGTGCTGGTCGTCCAAGGTCTTGAAAAGTGCATCGTAGGAAGTCTGAATGTCCTTAAAAGATGCCAGCATTCTTTCGACACTGACCTGCTCCAAGGTGATCAGACTGACCAATGGCACGTAGTCGTGCGGTCGACCGAATGCATCGTAACCTCGCTGAATCTGATGTAAATAGCGAGTGGCTTCGCGATTGATATCAGCCAGTTTTCCGAGTGAGTTGATCGCACCATAGGCTGTCTCGTTTTGCGTATAGAAAATCGCCAGCGGTGTCGTCGCATCAAGCCCTACAAAGGGCGCAGTGCGAGTGACCAGCCGATTAAGATTGACGGTGATGTCGGCCACAACATTGGACGCATCGTCCGCTGTCGGATCCAGGAAGGTGTAGGCGAGCTTGACCGCCTCTAGCACCATCGAGCACTGGCTGGGATGCACAAAATAGGCAACGGAGCTGGTGAAAGGAACATTACGAAGGTGGCTCAGCACCTGTACCGAGGCGGAACCGGCTAAGCCTTCGACACCTGGTTGGCCGGAGGGCGTTCCTTCGCCGTAGGGACCTTTGTCGCCGCCCTTTACCACGGTGTTCGACCCAAGGTTTGCTTCCCAGATCTGCACGTACTCAACGATTTGCAGACCCAGTAAATGGACCGCATCATTGATTTGTGCGGAATCGGTGAGCATGACCATCTGCGCAAGTTGCGCGGCAATATTCACTGTCGCGCCGGATGAAGGGATCAACGCGGCAGTCGCATTGAGACGGTCAATCTTGGCGATAGGATCCTTGAGCGTATAGACGTCGACTAGGTCGGCAAGCCAGCGCTTGCCCGGATGAGACATGATGGCCGTCACGATACCGCCGTTGCCGCCTGTGCCGCCGTTCCCGCCACCTTTGTTCGAATCTCCGGGCTCGCCACCCCCGCCTTGGCCTCCGGAGACATTGATTGACAGCGCTTGGTCATAGGCGAGATCCTCAAAATACAGGTTGATTATGCCGCCATCCCCTCCTGTGCCACCGTCAGCCGGTGCTCCGCCTGGCGAGGCTGCGGGCGTCTCACCGAGGATGCCCACAGCATTGAACGAAGCCACGCTTTGTGGCGCACCAAAACTTGAGGCCGCTACTAGGCCGTCGAGAGCAAGAAAAGGAGCAGCCAGGACAATCGACTGGCCGTAAATAGCTACATGCTTCACCGCTGCGTTGGTCCAGTCGCTTTGGATATCTTTAGGACCGCCAAGCGAGAGCGTGTCGTAAGCCGAAATAATGACCTGCCGGTCGGCAACCTGCACTGAACGCAGACGTTCGTCGAGTTGGGTCAATAGCAAAGCGGCATCGGTTGATTGGCTCACCGTATGTCCCTATTCCACTGGCTTGAATGCGTCATGACTGCGCTCTTGCGCCACCTGCTCCGCTTCGCGTCTAGCATCTTCTGCCTCTTTTCGGGCGTCCACGTTTTCCCTCGCCTCGTGTTCGGCCTCGACACGTTCGGATTCGGCTTCCCGCTCAGCATCCACTGTCGCGTCGATCTCTGCCTGCACATGGTCGCGATCTGCCAGAAGCGCAGGATCGTTCGGAGTCTTGCTGAGTTCTTTGAGCACCTGATCGAGCGCCGCCTGGCTGGCTGCACGTTCTTTGGCGGTGCTCTCAAGTGTCTCGGCCGTCATAGCGAGCCGAGACTGGATGTCGCCGGATTGCTCGGCCAGTCGATGGTCCACCTCCGTGGAAACCGAGGTCATCAAGGTGGCCGTAAAATAACTGTTTTCGTCACCCGCAGTGATCTGAGACCAAAGCGCGTCACCCGCAGCCAGACTGGCCAGTTGCATAGCCGCTGGATCGCCAAGCCTTTTCTCTGAAGCGGCATAGGCGTCGGAACCCGCCACGGCGGCAACCATCGTGTCACCCACGTGTTTTCGAACAGCCTCACGCAATGCCTGGGTGTTTAAGAATTCGGCCACGGCTTGGGGATCGGTCGCTGAAGGATGAACCCCTTCCATGCCTTTACGAACAGCTTCCTGAATGGAGGCGTCGGTGGTGCTCTTCAGTAAAGCGGGATCGACTAACCCACCCGCCGCAGCCAAGTCGGCAGCGAGATCCATGTATTGCGGCAGCAGCAACGGATCATGCAACTCCCTAACACGCTCGGCGCCACTCATCACGCTGGCGGGGGACATGACAACGGCATCTGAGTCAGCAGGCACGATGGCAGGCACGCCGTCATAGCCATCCTGCTTTGTGCGTTGCTCACCCTCCATCAATGCACTTTCCAGTGCCTGGCCATCCTTGATCTCGGAAAGTTCGTCTGCATTGAGGGTGGCGATAGTATCGCCCCCGACAAAAAGGCGTACCGCGCGCAGCAATGCTCCCCCGACGTGGTCCATGATCGCCAGCAATCCGGTGCTAAACGACAGCATCGGATCCAACTCATAGACACGACTTTCGAAATCATGGCGAATCTCCGAGTCCAACAGCCCGGAGGCGGCTCGCGGCTTGCCATATTTCTCTGCGAATTCGCCCTGGAGCGAATGCAACAGAGCGCCTCGGCGCAATACAGTCTTGAACAGAGGTTCTGCGGCAGACGAGTTGAAAGCATCCCCCCCGATGACCGGATTGAGTCCGTAGTGAATGGACGTGAGCACGACCGCGTTGGGAAGGCGCGGATCGGCTTTGCCCCCCCAGATCACCATGCCGTCCATCGCATGATCAGCCATGGTGATGTTGTTCGTTGCGCATACGACGCCGGAGTTGAAACCCGCCTCGGCGTAGATCGATGAATTGCCGCCCAGTAACATCGGTCCTCGCAACGGCATACCATCGCCAATCATCTGAGCGTTTCGCGTAGCGATATCGGGGAAGTCTTGAGCGATAGTCGAGATCGGCGTGCCGTCAATATCGCGCCAGCCACGCAGGTACCGCAAATATTGCTCGCCGGTCAACGAGCAGGCGAGGTTGGGAAAGGCCTGTGTCAAATGCCACATATAAGCCGGGTCCTGTACGAAACTGATTGGATCGGGATGCGGCTCAATGGTGACGATGACCCTGAAATGGCCATCGCCTGGAATCACGGGGTCAGACGAATAAACGGTACGTCGCCCCTCCTGGCTCCATTGCGTGGAGTCGGAGCCATATTTGTCGATATGCAAGGTGACACTGGCGTCCGCCAAAACACCAAGCGTCGAGGTGACCGATTGTGCATATTGGTCGGGCGTATTGAGCGAGCTCTGTCGCAATAGACCGACCGCCTCCCTAGGGTTAACGGCTCTACCGAAAAGCGCGCTCGATACTGCCGAAACAGTATTGTCGGGTAACCGCTGAGACAACACGCTCTGGAAGGGAAGCGTAACGAGTCTATTGACGGCGCGCGCACCTAGAATGCGCAATGCGAACACTGATTTAGGAAAAGGCATAAGTTTCTCTGCGAGGATCAACCGTGTTCAGGCTGTCAAATGGCCGACAAGTAGCAAATCCTGGGGTACCTTGACCCCAGCTTTCGTGTCGACTGTGAACACCTGTGAACCTGGAAAAATAATATTGGCTGTCGCGAAGTAGTTCAGCCCACCAAAAGAAAAAGAGATCGTGGGAGCTGGGTTTTGATGAAAATGTTTGGTCAATTCGTCGATGATGCTGTCATCAGAACCAAACCAAGAAGTAGTGCCGGTGGCAGAGCTTACATAATCGGAACTGTTGATAGTGAAATTTAGATTGAAAAAGCTGCTATCCGGCCCCTGCATGGGGATGGACTTGTGTAGCGAGATACTAACCTGGGAACTCCCGTCAGTTTCAACGTCATCACCGGATCTGATATCTATTAGATCCGTACTCCAATCGAGGTGCTGCGAGTAATCCCATGCCACCGACACTGACCCACTTTGAAACCAGATGGTGTAAGGAAGCCGGCTGTAGTCGATCGTCATCGTTTCGATGCTCAGTTGTTCCCTGCCACGGTGACTTGGGTTGTATGAAATGGTCGGTTGGTTGTCGTTGAACAGAACACGAATACCCGAGGCCGCCGTGTCATCGAAAGCGACGGTTCCCTGACTAGACAGTCCAGGCTTGAGGTAGAGTGATTTGATCAAAGCTTTCGAAAAAATTTGCGACGCGGTGTATCCCTCTGGCACGGGTATTGTCTCGACGCCACCCGGTTGGAAGGCCGGATTGATATTGCCTTGCGCCGAGCCGGACTCGTTGGTTTGAACATAGAGGCTCAACACTCCTGCCGTGGAGGCAAAGACGAAGCTTTTAGGCGTAAGGGTCACGCTGGCAGCAGGTGGGGGCGAGACGCTGGGGGTCACCTTGGTCATGGAGTAGTCAATTTCGCTGACGGTCTGGGTGAAATATTGTTGCACCTTGGGAAGAAAGTAGGTGTCCATGGGATCTTTGTCTTCAGGCCCCGGTGTCGGTGTGATAGTGAAACTCGTGCCCGAACCTGCTCCCGACCTGAAGTGAATGACAATCGTCGCCGGGGCGGCGCTGCTAAAATCAATCACAGTGCCGACAGTTGAGACCTGCGAATTGCCATACATCGCAGCCAACGGCACAGTAGCGACGATTGCATAACCGGACTTCATTTGCGTCGTAGTCCCAGGGCCCGCCGAGCCGGTGGGCTTGATGGTATAGGAGCCGCTGGAGATAGGCATGCTCAACAAGCACATACCTGATTGTCCGCTCAAAAACTTAATGGTTGGCGCAGCCAAAGTGAAATCGTAGTTGATGTCCATGGACTGCTGGGTGAAGGGATCGACGACCGTCGTCTCGAAGGTAACGTGAGTAACCAGCTTACCTGCGGTGTGACTGTCAGCGAGAATGCCGTTCAACGCATCCTCCGAAAAAGAAGAGACAATGTCCCACCCGTTCGTTCCGGATCCCGCCGACATAGCCGTCACTAATTCATCCAAGCTGGGTTGCGTTACGCTGCTCATGCTGAGGTCACTCCATGGTCGTCGTTAAACTTTTCCCAAGACATGTGTATGCCTCAGATTGCAGGGTCTATAACAAAGATGCACGAGTCGAACGGTCGAATTGCCGGTGCCCCCCGAGCCAATCTGTATCTCAACTCCAGCCACCAAAACAATCTATTGCAGGTAACTATTCCCAAGGCGCGGAACCTCGCTCAGATGCTGCTCGATGTGGTGGGGTTCAATCTGGTCATAGCCCAGCCAATAGAAAAGCACAAAATTGGCAAAACGCCATTATTCTGCAGTCGCATTTTCTCGACCAAGCTTGGCGTTTGGTCCGTGAGTCCGAACTGATTGAGCCACCTAGATGCATTCGTTGCCTGCACAACATATTTTTTGCACGATAAAATGGTCATTCGGCACACCAACCTGCTTTTTCCCATGCCCATCTTGATAAGCAATAACTGTGCGGCTACCAAAACCTTGAAGCTCGATGCCCTCCGTGAACGCCTTGAACCCTTAGCTGTGCCTCGCCATCATACGCACCCATGCGGAGCGTCACTCTGAGTTTCCTTTTGAGAGGCCGAGCACTTTGAGCGTCTGCTTTGGGTCGATCTTGTTGAAAAAGTCGACCCGGCCTGACTGCCCACGCATTGAACGGTGAATGCGCCATTTTTGCACGCTGCTATGTAAAATCTGAGCCCTAAACCTTCTGCTCAAAACACAGATTTCAATCTCCGACGCGTACTTTTCTGCCGTAAAAACCGAAGCCGACTTTTTCAACAGAATCGGCCAAAAGCAATGGGATGGACTCCTCCTCACTTCGGCATCTTGAGTGCCAGACTGAAAGTGCGAACCACAGTCAACGGTGAGAAGGAGTCCACACATGAAGCTTATGCGAATTGGGGTCGACCTGGCCAAGAACGTGTTTCAGATCCACGGCGTGGATTGTCATGAGCTACCCGTCTGGCGGCAGCGCCTACCGCGTGATCGCTGGCTGCAAACGGTGTTGGAAAAGATCGAACCTGGCTGTGAGATCGGGATGGAGAGTTGTGGCGGTGCGCATCACTGGGCTCGGCAGCTACAAGCCCACGGATTTCGGGTAAAGCTGGTCGCGCCGCAGTTCGTCAAACCGTACGCCAAGAGCAACAAGAACGACGCGAACGATGCCGAGGCGATCTGTGAAGCGATGAGCCGTCCCAGCATGCGCTTCGTCGCCATCAAGACCATTGAACGATATCCAGGCGACGCATCGCATCCGGGCCGGCTTAATCGAACAGCGGACGGCCAAAGCCAATCAGATCCGCGGGCTGGTCACCGAGTACGGTCTCGTTGCACCGAAGGAATTGCTGATGCTGCGTCGTGCAATACCATGCTGGCTAGGGGATGCGGATAACGGTTTGACGGCACGCTTTCGTCGTCTGCTGGATGGTTTGTGGGACGACCTTCGTGCGCTGGATGGGCGTGTTTGCCAGCTCGACGGCGAGATCACTGCGATCGCGACAAACGAGCCGTCCGCCGTTCGCCTTCAACAGCTGCGCGGTGTCGGTCCAATGAGCGCCACAGCGCTCGTCGTCGCTCTCGGTGATGCCCGTCAGTTTGCCAATGGCCGACAGTTTGCCGCCTCGCTGGGACTGACACCGAGGCAACACAGTTCTGGTGGTAAGGATCGACTACTCGGTATCAGCAAGCGCGGTGATACGTATCTGCGAACATTGATGGTGCATGGCGCACGCTCGGCGCTACGCACAGCCAAATCCAAAGAGGATCGGTTCAGCCAGTGGGCCGTTCGTTTAGCCGAGCGATCGCATCCCAATGTGGCCGCTATTGCGCTGGCCAACAAAACTGCACGCATGGCTTGGGCGATGCTGCGTCACGGCACTGATTACCAACCGAATCAGGCAGCGGCCTGATCTATTTACCCGACGTGTTCTACGAGAGAAACAACTCTTAACCACGATTGCGAAGCAACCTGAACGATGGCAAACCGGTCGAACCGGCGTCGGCAAAACCCTTGAATGTCCAAGTGCGAAAAGCACGAAAAAGCGATCGGGAGCCGGCGCGCGAATAGCCCATCATGGCCCTGCATCGAAACGATGCCGTATTTAGAGGCCGAATATACGTATGCAGTCGGCACGGGCGCCAGAGCAACGGGGCTTGCAATGAGGGGGAGTCCATATACGGTCCTTCAGACGTATATACGAAATCTAGGCCAGATCACTCACACCGCTGAATCATAGTAAGAAATCATGCCTTCATAAGGTTGAGTGACATTAGGAATAGCCGAACCCATGGATTGCTTTAAAGGACAATATATAATACGTGCATTTCACTAAATGCATTTTTCCGGAGATGGCACACAAATCACCTCCGGCTTACCCATACCTTAATTAATTACTTATTGTTCAATATCGTCAATCAGCCCCACGTCCAGCCCATCTTCTCCAGTAGAACTATAGTGAAAAACAATGTAAGCCTTGTACCGATTAACAAATGTGTCAGGCACGTCGTTGTCTACCAAAATTATCTGACATGGACTTCTTTCTCTTCGGCTTTATTAGCTACGCCAAGCAGATATTCATAAATATTTTTGTATTTCAGCGGATCGGAAATACCTTCGCGAGTATCTTCCTGTACGTTGGTCTGATCTTGATATTTCTCTTTCGTGGTTTTGCCCAGATATTTACCTACTGTGTCAATCATCAGTAGCCTAGTCATTCATACGCGCTTGCTTCTTCATAGGGGAAAATAGTGGTCTGCCCTTCAGGGCGATCGTCCACTTCACCTAAAGCTACCATCGGAGCCATGCAGGAAGGCGGGCGGTGGTGGTTTCCACATAGAGCTCTATAGCGGCTTCTTTCCCATCGGTCGAAAAGGTCGGAGTGCTGCTTACGAGCGGCATCTCAACAAGCTGTTTGGACTCCAGGCTTTCGAGACTTATGGTGTCACCAAGACCCAAAATTTCCCTAGCTATCGCCCGTACCTTCTTACTCTGCCCGAGCTGGACGTCAAATGTTTTTTTATCATGCCGACTACCATCATCATTCCAAGCGACCTGCTTGATTTTAGACGATCTATGTTTGGTTTTCGCAATATGCACATGGCATTTTGCTTTGTTTTTTGGATCTGCTGCGTCTAGACGAGCCGACCAAACGTTATCGATTTCCTTCCAATTCCCCTCAAGCGAGATAGCCAGGCAAATGATCGCCTCTTCAGGCAAGGTCACGTACACATCGGTGATCTCATCAAGCTCATCATCCGATCCAGAATTCAACGCCTCTTTCAAATAATCGCTGATGCTCATGTCTTCCGTTCTCCTCTCTGGCAGGATGAAATGTTCAGTCTACATCAGGGCATTCCAGACACGACTTGCTAGAGTCGTCGGCTTTTTTTTGCGAGAGATATCGAGGGTTTCAGGACGCACTACGCGCCCTTGAAAACCGTCTCCAAGCCTGGACAGCTCCGCTGTCTTTAGCTTGGCCAACAGTCCTAGAAAATCTTTTCCACCACCGAGATACGTGCTCACTTCGCAAGGCGTGGTATCGTGATCACCAAGCGCCTAGGTAGTTATGGAGTGGAGGTTTGCGGGACGGATACCGTGGTTGTTCCGATCTTCAATGTAGATCGACTTGGCTCCTTCCGTCGGAGCCTTCAGCATCTGCCGGCATTCAAGCGACTCAGTACCTGAATATCAGCGGTGGACAACGTCTGCGGGATGATTAATGGGGTGTTGATCCTGAACAGGCACAGCCTGGCGTCGCTGCCAGAACGGCTGGTCTTGCCAGCGGCGCTCCTCGTGGTACCAGGTTTGTAAATGGGCCGTGTAGGCGGCTTCGATTCGCTGCAACTCACCCAGGTAACCCTGCACCGCCCCAGCCTCCCCGCTCAACCGGCAATGCGCCGCCTGTGCCCCCGCAAGCCCTGTGTAAAGCGCATTGAATACGCCCTGGGCCGACAACGGGTCGAATGACAGTGCCGCGTCGCCCACCGCCAGCCAATCGGTACCCGCGGTCTGGTCAAGGGTCGCGCCATGGGCCGCGCAAAAGCCGTACTGTCCGCTGGCGGAAAAGCTCTCTGCCGCCAGCGCATCGCGCAACGCGGGCACGGTCTGCACGCGCTTGAGCAGCCCATCGACGCTGTGGGCAGAGGCCGCCGCGGGCAGATCGGCGTCGGTGTAGAAAGACAGCAAGCGCCTGCCGTTGGGCAGTGGAGAGCTGTACCACCAACCCCCAGCTTCGGCATGCAACTCGCTGATGCCACCACCGACGCAGTCCTGCCCGAACAACCAGCCACAGATCAGTTTGTCCTTGGCAATACGCTTATGGCCCAACTGCCTGGCGAAGGCGCTGCCGCGGCCACTGGCGTCGACAACGAAGCGGGTGTCCACGCTCAGCCGCTGACCTGATCGTTCCATCTCCAGCCGCCAGGGCACAGAGCCCAGGCGGCTTTCAACGGATAGCAGCCGGGTGTGCTGCAACAGCGCAGCCCCCCGTTGCCGGGCGACGCGCAACAGCCAGGCATCAAACAGCGCGCGGTTCAGGTGCCAGCCGTGACCGTCCAGATTGCGCATGGCGTGCTGCTCCCAGGGTTCGTAGCTGCCCCAGGCACCGCGGCTGGCATAGCAGGGGGCATGGTTCTGCTGCAAAAAGGCGCTGAGTAAACCCATGTCCCGAAACAGCCGGCCCGCGGCAGCGGGCAGCGACTCGCCGATACCCAGCCCCGTTCCCGCGCCTTTATCCACCATCAACACGTGATGAAACGGCGCCAGGTTCAGCGCCAGGGAGCACCCGGCAGGGCCGCTGCCGAGCACCACCACATCGGCCTTCAGGCCAGCAGGTGCCGACATCAGCTCGGCAGACCCTGGGGAAAGCGCCGGGTCTTTTCAATGGTCATCACGTCCAGTGATTCCGCCCGCGGGCCTGTCAGCGCGCCCACCTGCAAGCGTGGCTCATCGTGCATCGCTCCGTGGTGCCGGACACGGGGGTCGGCCTGGTCCTTGATCAGCACATGCTGGTCTTCCACTTCGATATGGGCGGGAAAGTTTTCGTCGTCGCCAGGGCCAGGCTGGACCTCGACGACCCCCAGATGATCAAAGTGGCGGATCATGTTGCTGATCTGGTCCGGGTAGCTGGTGTTGCCCAGCGGCTCGATCCACGAGGCTCGGTTGGCGAAGGCCGCCAAGCGTTCACCGAGCGGATTTTCTCGGTCCATGACGATCTCGTAGTTGTCCCGGGTCAGCACCTGGTTGGGCACGCGTGCTGGCCAGAACGAAGGCACATACGGATCATAGTTCTTGTCATAGCCGGAAAGACAGCTGGCGGAGTCGGCCTGCCAGGGCACGGCCATCCAGCGCGTCAGGCCGCCGGCCTGCTGGCCATACAGGGGGCCGTGGTTCAGCCTGATCGCATCGTATGTGATGGTCTCGCCCATGCTCGGGGCGATCCAGCCGTCCAGCGCGTGGGCAAAACGGAACGGGGCCGAATACATTGTGTGGGTCCGCACCGGCCAGGTCATTTCGCAGCCGGGGTGGAAGGCGTCGGCCAGGCAGAACTCTAGGGCCGCCTGGGTCAAGGTATCGCCCCGTTCGGCAAGCGACACGTCGTCCAGAGTGCTTGGCCACTCCCGATTGGGGTCATAATCCTCGACAAAGTTACCGGCCGCCCATTCGGCCAGGAAGGTCAGCTGGGTCGTACTCAGCGAGCTGTTCTGCCGTGGCGTGTGGGCCCCGGGCGTAGCCATGGCGTCACCGTACAACCAGGGCCAGGGCTTGGGCGACCAACCGTCCACCGCGTTGTTACGGAACTGATTGGCAATGGTACGCCGCAGGTCGGCATGGGCGACGCCGGCGTCAGACAAACGTGCAAGCGCTTGCGGGCTGGTCAGATCGTTGGCGCCTTTCCAGCCAAAGCCGGCGGCAAAGCCAGCGTTGACCCACTGCAGGCCCGCCAGCCTTTCAAAGATAGGCAGTATGTCGAAGGTAAAACTCGGGCGTACCGGCATCGGCAGCATACCGGCCTTGATCGCAACGTCGCGCATCAAGTCCCACATGGTGCGCACGGATTTCCTTTGCGGTCCGAAGTTGGGTGGCCCGACGATGATCCAGGCAGGATCAACCCTCAGCGCCTGCCCCTCGTAGACCACCTCGGCCTTCACCGGCCCGTCAGACACGTCGTCATGCCAGCCTTCGTTGTTGGCAAAGGTAATGGCGCGGCTGTGGTCCCAGGAGGTAGAAACTCCATGGCCACCCAACACGATCAGGCGGCCGTTTTCATCGGTAAAGGTTTCGCCCAGGCAGACGTTCTTGCCCATGAACTGGCCGTCATCAAACTTTTCCGGCGCGGCGTTCTTGCCTGAAACGGTGCGCTCGCGGGGCGTGATCGCCAACTGAGTGCGGTCGGCGATAGCGGCGTTGCGCAAGCTGGTGGGCGGAGCCGACGCCGCCTCCGGGATATCCAGTGCCAACTGAAAGCCGTACCAGGCCGCCTTGGTGTTGGCGAGTTGTACCTGCCAGCGGATGTCGGCATTGTCAGGGGTGAGTTCGCGCACGATCTGCCCTTTGGCATTGACGCCGTAAAGGCGAAACCGCGCGGCCTGGCGCTTGAGATGCTTCTTGGAGTCACGGTAGAAACCGGCGGGTTTTGGCGCAGGATTGGGCACCTCGGGGCCGACAAACCATTCCGACTTACTGGAGCCGATGCGCGCCACGCCAATCGACGGGTAGATGACCGCCTTGACGATGCAATCATCCGAGGGGCCTGCATCTCGCAATGCGGTGGTTGACGGCTTGGCACCTGAATACGGGCACGATCCTGCCGGGCGGGCTTCGGGCGGGTCCTGCAAGCCCTGGCCGTTGGCTTCGTGTCGCAGCCGCGCGCCCGCGGCATAAGCCACTTTACGGGCTTCGGCAATAGAGCCCACAGGGGCCTGCGCCGGCGGCACGCGCCAGATATTGAAGGCCAGCCCTTGGCCATATTCGGCCTGGCCGCGGGTGGCGATATCCTGCTGCGACAGGGTCAGCGTGGCTACGTGCACGAAGGGACTTTCGCTCTCCGGCCACTCCACGGTCGCCTGGTCCAGCGGCATGCTGGCATCGTTGGTACGCAACTGCACCATGAAGCGGAAGCGGTACTCGCGTTGCCTGAGACGGCGGCTCAGGTCGGTGGCCAGGTAGTCGGTATCATCGCTGGCTACGTTCTGCGGCGCCGTCTCAGGGTCAAGACGGTATTTCACGTAATGCTGCTCACCGGAGTGGAATGGCAGGATGGCCCAATACTGGGTGGTCAACACGCTGCCCTCGACCTTCTGGCCCATCTGGTTGAGGATGTCTTTGGTCTTGGGGTGTTTTTCCAGATAGCCGGGGTAATCTTTGGCAACCACCCCGGCGTAGGTGAACTCCACCATTTCCTTGGCGTTGTCGACGAAGAAGAACGGGAAATTCTGCAGGATGAAATCGGCGGTATTGCCATCATCTCCCAGCGCCTTGGGCCCAGGCACACCGTAAAGCTTGATGCCAATGCCGACGGTGCTGCCCAGGTCGGGCGAGGTCGGCGTGGTATCGCTGGAAAAACGCACCCACGCGCTGAGGTTTTCATAGGCGAAAACCCCCACTTTCAACGCCGCCGGAATATCCTTTTCCATCACCAGCCGGCCGCTGGCCACGCCATGCAACTTGCGGAAAACTGCCCGTTCGGCGGGACATTGGCCCAGCTTGATGCGGTTCTCCTGACCGATGCCCACGAACATCTCGGTGAGTCGTTCAGGGGCCTGGTCGGGACGGTCAAAACAGGGTGGAACCGGTTCGGTTTCATTGCTCATGTTCATGCTTCCTGTTGGTTAATCACCGGCGAGGGACTGGAGGGATGGGTCTTCGACACTGAAATCTTTATCGTGCCTCCCACACTATCAGCGTGAAGGCAACTTGCCATGAAATATGCGTAAGGATTGATAAACTTCATTAAGTGGACATAATTTTTAACCAAAATAAGTGGATCGCCATGCTCCAACGAACCTCTTATCCGAAGCCTTTCAAGCTCCAAATCGTCCAGGGATGCCGACAACCGGGTGCCCGTTTAGGGAAACGAACAAGTCCTCGAACGTTCTGAAATACGTTCTCACCACCTGATCCGAGCTGCCCATGAGCCAGATGAGTTTTTTCGACTTTGAATACGCCGGCAAGCGCAAGCAAACCCGCCGCTAACGATTCCTCGCCGAGAGGGATCAGGTCGTGCCCTGGAGCGGCTTGCTGGGCTTGATCGAGCCGTATTACCCCAAGGCTGGCGGTGGCCGCAAACCCTACCCATTGGAAACCATGCTGCGCATTCACCTGTTGCAGAATTGCTTCTCGCTGAGCGACCCGGCCATGGAATATCGATGCCGTGTCGATTGAGCACCATCTCGATGCTGCGCAGCGGCAGGGCATCGACGTATTTGGTGGTCAACAACATGGCTAACACACTAGGGCTGGCCATGCGTTTTTCGATCAATTGTGATGGCTTGTCAGCGGTAACCGGAGCCGTCCCGAAGCCATGACAATCGTAGACTTTGCGGATATGTTTGAGCACCTGAATTTACATCTGCACGATGTCCAACTGCTCGCTAGTGTCCTGAGCGGTTAATTCAAAAATCTATTTCTAATCTCACCCAGCTTTGCTTTATGCACCGAACTGATGATGGACTCAGCCTTTTTGTTCCACTTGAATGGTCTTGCTGCGCTCTCATTGTGGGCCTCGATGAATTGACGAATGCCCGTTTTCAGCTCCGCGACGCTGGTAAAACAGCCCGGTACATTGCTTGCCTTTCCAGTTGTGCAAACCGGCCATCCACGGCGTGGCCGATTTGAAAGCGGCTATCCGTCAATTTATCGAAGGTCATAATGAGCACACGGTCGAGCCATTTAAATGGAGCAAAACAGCTGAGTCCATCATCAGTTCGGCACATAAGGCAAAGCTGAGCACGACAATAAATAAATCAACGTATTAGCCACTCAGGCCACTAGAAAGACATTTACCATCCTCCAACTATTTGTTTTTTTATAACCTTTCAAAAACAATCGATAAACATGGCCTTGCAGACAAATTTACCGTCGCGCCGCAGACAAAATTGCTTTCCACTACGACTTTGATTGACGGGGTCACGCTATTTACTTCAGACCAACAACTCTGCATAAAATACTTGCGATAACGGGGCAGAAGCTCTGCTCTTGGCTGGCCGTTTACCGCCCCTAAACATTGACTCAATGAAAACAGATAAAAAACGAGGAAGTCAAACTTTCTAATATCCAATCTAGCTCAGTCAACCAGCTACCCCCACTACCCACTCTGTTGTAGTTAATGAGTAGCGGACCGTGTACGGAGGGATGGGATGCCGTGGTTTCGTACTGAATAAGTTCGATTAACGAAATATTGAAGACCAGATACGATAGTAAGGCAGCCGTCAACGAAGTGAAAGTGACGGTGGTAGAGCAAGACATCGTGACAGGCCAAAATGTAAGCGTCACATACGACGTGTTACTTGGAACGCCAGCACTAACTTTCATAGCTGGTTCGAGTGGCAATGTTCAACTGCTGATGCCGGTAATTTCTGGCAATTACTCGGTTACCCCGCAGGGTGGGGCACCTGGCGCCCAGACAGACTTCCCCTCCAACGTCTATAGCATTCAGCTCACACTCCCTTTGGCCGCGGTCAGCGGCGACGGACAGCAGACCGCCCACGCTGGAGCCATCCTGAACTTCGACAACAGCTCTATCGTCTCTGGAATGCCTGAGGTTGCTCACTTGGGCCTGCATTTCAAGACCACCGAAAATACCGATTGGGCTATATTGCCGACGCCAAGCGCTGGCAACGCAAATCCTCTCGGCCCCTACTTTTTTTCAGTGCTGACTAATTATTTCCAAAATTCGGTCGACGAATTGGCTTACACACTTACGAGCATTAATACGGCTAATGTTCCTGGCACCGACCGCACTGCACAGGTGCTGATCCCACTATCATTTGTTTTCGCCACCGCAGGTGCCGGCGATAGCGGTGTGTTAAGCGTTTATCTGCAGGCTTGGAATACAGGAAATCCGCCGGGCAGTCTTGTACCTACCTTTATGCCTGGGAACAAAGAAACAGTGCCAGTTCCAGAAAATTACACCGCGAGCATGATCGTCTCTAAGTCAACGCTCCAATCGCTTTATCTAACAAGGATTCTTCAAGCGAGCAATTTCTCCAACTTGACCTTGGCTGATCCATCAGGGCCTGGGGTGACGATCTCGGGCCATCGAATCTTTAGTGTCAATTACAGCGCTCCGAAACCAGTGACGCTCAGAGAATTCACTCTCGATTTCTCGCAAAACCCTTTTTCCTTTAGTTTTAATGAAAGCACACTTACTATCACGCAAACCACGACAGCCACCTCGGCCTGGACGATGTCAGGGGCCGGCGGAAACGAACACGTCTATACCGAAGGTGCTGCCGCGCATATACAGGTAGTGGTCAACAAAATTTTTTCCTTTGGCCGCAATTACCACGATGTCAAACGTCAGCACGATTATGAATCTCGCACTCCAGCCTGCCGACGTTCAGGTCACTGTCGTGCTTGATAAAGATGAGGGCGGGCATAATTTGCAACCATACGACTTTGTTCCATACTTTCAAACGAAAATCGCCGGTCAGATCGGCTCATTGCTACCCGCTTTGGTGTTGGATTTCACCGGACTGAACGTGTTTTTTCTCAGTAACTGCATGTTGCCAGCAAAGCTGGGCTTATAACTTGACGGCACCCAAAAATTAAATTTACCGGCTGATGTTCTCGTGCTAGCAACCAGTGTTAAATCCGCCTTACCGTAATAGCCGAGAACTTTATGACTCAACCCATCACTACAACAACAGCGACTTGAGGATCATCGTCGAGAAGACGATTGAGTTCATACTTTTGGCTGATGTCGTTGGGCGCTTCAGACGTGCGATAAATACCTAGGGCAAGCTACACAAGGTTGCCAAAGTGACGAAAGAAGACTGCAGTTTCATTGATGACCTGATGACCTGATGACACGATATTCGGTATTCGAACATGCTCAATATGAAGAAATGCCTAGCAGCGCTCTTGAACTTGATGAGTTTGAAGCCGATGTTACAGCCCTGCATAAGTGGATCGGCGAGTTCATGTCACGTGCATCTTGAACTAATGCACTAATGAAAATCAGAACCAGGCCCAACCGGTCTGGTTCTTACTTATTTCTTCGGTGATGCGCCTGAGAACCGTAAGCAAACACCCTGGCGGGCCTTTTGTTGTAAGCCCTCCCCGCGGCTACGCTTTCGAGTCCTCCTATGCCCACTGAATACTCGCGGCCTGATGTCCTTGAGCGCCTCTACCAAAACCAGCTCGCCTTAGAGGCAGCCCTGATGGAGCTGACCTTGAGGGTCGAGCGCCAAGGTGCGACGGATATTGGTGGCAATGTCCGCAGCGCGCTTCATACGATCGGTGAAAACGCCGGACACATCGAACAGTGCCTGGCCAAGCTGAGAGCCCAAGGCCCACACTGATCAACGCAGCTCCGACGTCCCGCCTGCGACAGCCTTTTTTGGACTTTGTGCGCATGCAGTCCGGGGCCAGTACACGCTGTTCGGCGCAAAGGATGACCCCATACGACACAGTTCGTCAGATACAGCTCTCAAACTATGTGTTCGCGGGTAAAATGGCATAATATGCCAATGTTCGAAAGAACCTGTTTGCCAAAAGCTGGAGCTCATTATGGCGACGCAAAACGTTGTGCTCACCCCTCACCAGGAACAGGTTATCCAGGACCTGGTGCAGTCCGGCCGTTATCAGAATGCCAGCGAAGTGATGCGAGAAGGTTTGCGCCTATTGGAGCAGCGCGTCGCCGAAGACATCGCCAAAATTGAGGCCCTGCGTCAGGCGACCTCGATCGGCATCATGGATCTTGAACACGGGCGCTTTACTCAGGTGAACGAAGGGGATCTGGAGCACTACCTCGAGGGCTTGAGCCTGGAGGCCACCCTCCCCGCGCGCGAGAAACACTGAGCATGCCGCAGTATCGGATTTCCAACGCGGCGCGCGCTGACATTGTCGACATCCTCAGGCTCTCCCAGACGCGGTTCGGCGATCAAGCACGCCAGCGGTATCAGGCGCTGATCCTCGCGGCGCTGCAAGCGATTGCCGACACGCCTTATCGCATTGGCAGCCACGAACGCGATGAGCTGGCACCGGGCCTTCGCAGCTATCACCTCATCTATTCACGCCAGCAGGCCAAACACCCCCATGGGGCGGTCAAAAGCCCACGCCATATCGTGTTCTATCGTATGGCAAACGACGACCTGATTGAGATTGTCCGACTCCTTTATGACGCCATGGAAGTGCAGTTGCATGTGCCTGATGACTGATCAGCGATCCAGAACACAGACATGACTGGCCAGGAACAACGAAGGTGAGACGCTCCCTCTAGATCTCAACCTCAACCCCCACGCTACCAGCCGACTCGACGGCCAATTGAAGCACAAGGGTCTAGGCCCGAGTGCACTATCGAGATCCACGACCACAAACACGATGCTCAACTTTGCCCCGCACTTTTAACGCCGATTGCGTATCTAGACGCCTGGCATTACGCCCCAACTTCCGATGGACACGCGGATCAATCCTCCTTACAACCAGCGCCATTGCAACATCGCGCAGAGCATGAGTATCTGGCGATGCCAATTTCAGGACAGGTGCTGAAAGACAGCCTGGACAATTCCGATTAAGGATATCGACTCATCGAACCACCAAGGATTTGCCGGATTCGGGTTGGTCATCCAGTATACGGAGGCGCACTGAATACCAGCCACGGCCACCCAGGTCCGCGTCAGAAATCGCCATTCGCGATCGCTCGCGCACCCGGTGCGAATGGGGGCAAAATTGGGGGCACAATTAGTTTTTTTTGGGCTGTAAACACCGTCCTAGAGCCAAGTCAAAATGTTCTTTGGCGACCCTGAGAGTCTTTAGGTGTCGTCGGATAGGCTCTTTACCTGATCATTTCTGCCTTTCCACAAACCATGGAGCTCCATTCACTTCCAGTGAATTGCTACATTGGGGGCACATCTGAGGGCATGCTTTGGATGGTTTGAAAAGGATGCCCCCAGCCTAACGCTCAACAATCCCCTTCTTGAAAAATCACTCGCTGCTCGCCGCCGAACGATTTGCAATTGACATAGAGGGATTCAATCCAACTTTTCGATATTGGCGCGCAACATACCGAATTCAGGCGTGATCTGTCGCGCCCCAAACATGCGCGCTGGGTTGGTGCCCGCCCCCATTGATCATACCGATGCCAGCCTGGCGTGTGCTCCAATCGAGTTGTGCGGTCGCCTGCTGACTCTAAAATCCACGTCAAGCTGATTTATGGGACTGCCTCCAAGCCTCCCTTCAGCCAGCGCCTACGCTGAGGCAGAGATCAGAGACGAGCCATTCATAACAGCATTACGAAGATTGAGCTCAGAGTATTTCTCCCACTTCCAAGTAGACTGTCTCATCATAAGACTTCCCGAATCTAAGGCTAACCCACTGAGCAAATCTCCCGCCAGAGTTGTCAGCACAATAAAACTCATCTTGCACCTTCACAATCACCATACCAGGATAAATAGCAAGTTCACCATTTGTTCGCAAAACCACCCTTGCCGCCAACATTTTTCCTATAAATAAGCTAGCATCTATGATCTTGTGTCGAGTTCTAAAGGAATTCATAATCTGCCCCGCCACCAACAGGCTTCCACGAGCAGAAACCAGCTCAAGCAATTCCTTCTCCTCTAGAGTCAATCTGTAAGGCTCCCATTGTTCAACACCACCGCTCTCGTATATTTCATCGGCAGGAACTATATTGTGAGTGACGCGTAGAACTCTGTCCTTGAGAGATAAAGGCAAGCTTGAGACCAGAGGATTGTTTAGCTCCAAATTGACATCGTCGCCACGGTCAATTGTCACACCCAATACTCTTTCAATACGGTCAATCAAGAATTCTAGCAGCAGGAGGGCTGGATTCGCGCCGCTTGAACACAGCCACAACCAACCCGCCTCATCATGCCAAGCTCCACTGTAAGGCAAACCAGCTGTCTTAACTATTGATGAGTTCTCGCTAATCACCAAGCTCGGCATGTCCAGAACACCATAACCTGCCAAATTTTCCTTAGCTTCATAAAAAGATCCTATGGCCTCTCTAAAACCTGACTGCGTCTTAAACCCGTAATACCCAATGGCGATACGCAGAGGCGCCAAATGCTCATCGACCAGCCACTGATATACCATCCGCCTATTCAAACCAAGCACCTTCTTATCATCATATTTAGGCGGCCTTTCTCCAAACACTTTCATATACTCCAAGGCAGGACGAAGAGTGCTAAATTTCAGACTTCCTTCCTCTTCTTGACGCTTTAAATCCAGCTTGGATACGCGTAGCACATCTGCAAGTTGCCCATACGCATCCTCAAATTGACGAGCGTAGATAGTCTTTTTGATCTCAATCACGGCCAGCACTTGCCGAGCAGGGTAAACGTACTTATCCAGATAATTGATTTTCTGACCTTGACCCAGAACAATCATGCAGTCTAGCTGCCCTGACAGCTCCTCGCCGGCTCTCATGAATCCAGAAACAACTTTCAACCCCAGACCGGACAAGTTCAGCCTTTCAAGCAGTGATTTCGTCAGCCCCTCGTACATATCGCCAATCGTAGGACCATGCTTAACCTCATGCTGATTGAGAATCTCTTTCTCTCGATCCATGATCGCTTTTAAAGCATCCGCTATTATTTTCAGGCTCATCTACCCGCCTATTTCGTAGTTTTAGAATAACTGGGAATTTAAGATTGCATACTGCGTCTGCCGCCGCTCGGGCAGTGTGCCTTCGGTGTAGCGAAGATCTCAGACAGGACGGAAATACGGGCGTATGGCTCCTGCTCTTTGATGAAGCCATTCTTGTTTGATGGCCGAGTGCATTGACCGTCCCCTGAAAGCTGTTCAGCGCGCCATGGTGCGATCATGAGGTGCAGAATCCCCCTTCTCCTGATCAATCTGTCGAAGCATGCGGCACAATGTCCGTCGCATGAACCCATCCTCCGTATCCCACGCCGTGGGGGTATCATCCGGATTGTAGAGCAACATACCCACGCCCCCGGAGCCAACTTAAGTGGAAATGATGCGGTTCAACGATTTTTACCTCCGCCTTTACAGAACTGACCACGAACACGATGGCCCAGCCTTGCTACAAGAGTTCTATGCATTCTGGCGCGAAGTTGAGGCATCTGGGGTGGACACCGATACCCTGGCCGAGGAGTCAAAGGACTGCCTGCGCCACATCGCAGCTACTGATCTGTTCGTCTTGGCAGCCTGCGAATGGATCGGTGACAAGGGCCATTATAAGCTCAGCAAGGCCTTAACCCACGAGGTCAGCGTCCATTACCTGCAACATCCAAAATTGGTCAGGTTTGCGCTAGTCGGCGCGACAGAGCAATGCGCTACCACTGTCGCACGCAGGCTGTGTGCGTTGGATGTCCCCGTCGCCGTCGCACTCGGTTGGCTATTGAGCGTGAACGAAGACCTGCCCCGTAGCCCCCTGATTTCGAGCACCACGTCCCGGGTCATCGACTTCCTGGCGGTGGAGCACCCGTCCACCTGCAAACGTCTTCTGAAAGCAGAATCATCACCGTTTACTGACTCGCCACTCGCCCAGAATCTGGCAGAGAGGCTTGCTGCTGAACTCCATGAGCTGGAAGCACTGCCCCACCTTGTCGAGCTCCAGATGTCTTCGGAAATGCGCCGGAGCTTGCGCTACCTTCGCCGTAATGAAAGTCGCGCGGTGACAGAGCAGGCTCACGGCCAGTCCCTGTTCGAGATGTTCATGACGGCAGAGCACTTCAAGTACTCCAATCAAGTGGCTGTGGAGTACCACAATGATCAAGAAACGGTGGAGGCGATGATTCCCATGTTCACTCACGAAATGAGTGCGGAATTGCCTCAGACTTGGACTGCCGATCCGCTGCTTTACGGACACATCGTGATTAATCTTTGGGAGAACGATAGCCAATGAGTATTCAGCTGGTTCTCTCGCATTACCTCTCGGGGCTTCGCGAACGCGATGAACTGGATGCCCTCCTCCCAGATCTTCTCCAAGCCATGGGCCACTCGGTGCTGAGCCGTGCCCAGGTCGGCGTGAATCAGGGTGGCGTCGACGTGATGTCGACCAAGGAGGATACCCAGGGGGAGACGGAAGTCTTTTTGTTCGTCATCAAATTCGGGGATGTAAGCCGGAGCGACTTCTACAGCACCCAGCAAGCAATCTTGCCTTCCATCCGCCAGGCGTCGACCGAGTACGTCCGTAATCGGTTGCCAGAGCCTTTGCGTGGCCTGAAAAAGCGGATTGTCCTGGTCTCCAACGGCGTCCTGAAGCAAGACGCGCAGTCGGATTATTCCGGGTTGTCGAAAGAGGTGTCTGAGTTCTCACCCCTATGCTCGCTGGATTTCTGGGGGATGGATCAGTTGAGTCCGCTCATTGAGCAGCATCTCTTTGACGATGCGCTGCTGCTCGGAAAGGGCAAGTCCGATCTGAGAGCAGCACTGGCTGGCCTTGAGGACACGCACGTCTCGTTCTCCAGATTTGTTCGGTTTGTCGATGACTGCATGACCACACTTGAGGATGACCAAGAGGTATCCGAAAAAACGCGCAAGAATCGTTTCCAGAAGCGAGCTGCTGCTGCAGCGATGGGATGGGCCGTACTGCTCGTTTGGGGTGAAAGCGAAGGCAATGAGAAGCCAGGTGTTCTCGCGGGCGAGTACCTTTTGCTCCGCCTGTGGGGCGAATCGATCACGCAAGGCCTTCAGCACGACACCCAATTCTTAAAGCGTTTTGAAACGCTTGCCCAGCTCCATTCCGATGCCCTGCTGCGGTACTACGAGCGCGTGATGCCGTCACTTCTCAATCGTCGGAATGTCCTGCGGTACCGCCCGGATCAGGTGCTCTACATCGACTTGATCTGCGAAGAGCTCGGCCGGCTGGGCACAACGTTGTTGTTACTGCGAGCATTGAAGGCCGATCCAGCAACCATCGTGGCCATGCACGGGAACCTGGTGTCCTTCATCAATGCGCACAACGGCTGCTTGTTGCCGGTCTATGACGGACAGGCCATTGATCTCTCGCTAGCCATGGCCTCGATCGCGGCCGTGGGTGACACCGCCAGCACCCGACTGATGCTGCGCGAGTGCATAGATCGTTTTGAAGCGGCTCTTCAGCAGAAAAAGATCATGCCCGTAGACACCGATGACCTAGAAGACGCCATGGCTTTACGCTATGGAAAAGAACGCCAGAGGGAACGATTCTTTCAAACCACGACGTTAGTGCCACTGCTGGGAACCATGGCCGCCCTGCTGGGGGATCAGGAGAGTCTCGATCAGCTGTCTGCTGAGATTGTGCCGAACCTGCAAGGCGTGACCAAGGAGAGGTGGTTCCCTCAAAAAGCGCTGCAGACGCTGACGAGCTCCGGGGACTACGTGAATACCGTGGGTGTGTCACGTGGGCTGGCCGGTTTCCGGCAGACGACGGCAGAAGAAGTTGAAGCCTCCGTGAAGGTACCGAGTCAGGCTGCGTCCCCTGAGGATTTCGACTGGCACAACACGCCGTGGGAAGTACTGATGGCTATTTCGGCCAGGCTGCACCGTCATCCCATGCCTACGTGGTACCTCGCGAAGCTCGCCCGGGTACATCAGGCCCCCAAACAGTTGCCCGTCTGATCGCCCTCCGCCCCTCATCATGGAAGACGAGGGCTCCCCGACCACTCGCCCCCCCCCTTGAGATAGACAACGCCAAGGAAATTGGTACATTCCAGCAGGTGTTTTGTGTATCTCAACCCTGCTCACGAGTAGCCCCTCGTCACCTCCAAGGAATGTTTCTAATGTCGGTCGATGACAACACTCAACTAACCCTGGCGCAAAAGCTGCTTGCCAACATCGAAGCGGGTAACGGCAACCCGCACACCCTCCTCCCGCGTCTCGACTCAAAAGAGTTCATCGTTCGCGTACAGCTCAGCCACGAACGTCACTACGTCCAAGTCCACCAGATGCTGGAAGAGGCAAGGTTTGCCCGGACGATCACGACTCAAGACAACATCCGACGTGACCTCCCCCATGCGATGTTTTACCTGCGCACCGAACAGAAGGTCACTAACAAAGCGGTGTTCGCAGTCGTAGCAAAATTGCTTAAAGATCATGCCGAGCTACATCGTTTGCACGACCTCAACCCGCAGATCATGGTGATAGATGCAAAGGATGTTCATCTAGACCTCGACCCGAGCAAGCAATCATGATCGGTCATACACACGGCTTCCCAGACTCGGATTGGGCTCAAGCCAAAACCGCTGCACGAAACCTGCTGGTGAGGCGGGCTCGCCTCAAGAACCGGGAATTAGTGACTTATGGGGAGCTCGTTGCTCAGCTTCCATTAGCCATCTCGCACGATGATCACCGGCTTAGCTTTTTGCTCGATGAGATATCCACAGAAGAGTATTCCGAGGGTCGAGGCTTTTTGACTGCGCTGGTTGTGCACCAAGATGATTGGATGCCAGGTGCCGATTTTTTCACCATGGCCCGTCGATGCGGCGCCGATGTTAACAACGAAGAAGCGTTCTACATGGACGCCTTCAATCATGTGGTTGAGTACTGGCGGGCATACCGGAATTGAATAGCTATGGGCCAGCTCCAGGCAATATCCGCAGAGCGGCCCTCCCATAGGTGGCATGCAGGAGTTACCCATTGACCACTCAATCGACAACCTCTGCATGGTTATGCATCTACTGCGATAGGCCAGGCCCCTTCTCTGACGAGCATGTCATCAGTGCAGGGCTTGGAGCCGATGACGATCGCTTCTTGCTAGTAGAGATGGTGTGCAAGCGATGCAACACCGACATCCTAGGCAATTTGGAGCGAGAGGTGCTGCGCAGTTCACCGATCGCCCTCGCTCGCGCCTTCCTGCAGCCGCATGGCCGTGATCGAGGTAAGCGCACCGCTGCGCCAGGTATCCAGGCGCGGCGCAAACAGATGGCCAATGCATCAGGATACCCGGATGAAATTGACTTCGGGCAGCACGCCAAGCCGATAGTCCTACCACAGTTGAAGATAACCGGCGAGAATGCTTTTGACTCCACTGCCGCAGCCCCAGACGACCTGCGCAGCTTCGTCACGTCTCTGTCGACCCTGCTCCAAGACAGTCAAGTTACCTGCATTCGCAAGCGAGGCCCAGAACATGAGCTGAGGTACGAAGCCATTACCATGCATCGTGCGGGCAAGGCCTTCACACAGGCGGCTGAATCAAGCTTTCAGGCCAAGCCTCCTCGTAGAGGCCTATGGCTGGAGCGTTACGATGAAGCTGACGCAGGAGACGCGACCCCAGCCGCGACGATTTTCCAGAACCTGAATGGGAGCATCGTGCTCAAGACCTCAAAAGCCACGGTCGAGGATGCCCTCAATTTCTTCGCCCGCGCAGTCGAGCAGTTTTCATTTGATTCTCAGGTAACCAGGGACACCGAGGGGCCCATCGTATCGGTAGGGATGACGGTGACCGTCGGCGTGATAGAGCGTGTAATTGCGAAGATTGGCATCAATCTGCTGGCTCATTACCTAGGCCGAGATTATGTGAGCGATCTCGGTTTTCGGCAGATCAAGGACAGCATACTGACGGGCACTCCTCGCTTGAGTGCCGACATAGTCGAGGATGCTTCGATAAAAGCGATACTCAACGCTGCCCCGGACAATCACCACGTATTCGTTCTCACCAAAGTCAATCAGCCCGGAGGACGGGCAGCAATCACTGTGACTGCAACGCTATATGGGGCTACTCAACAGTTGCGCTTGGCGCTGGATGTCCCGGAGCCTCACCTGCCGCTTCCAGTGTTCTATCTGGTCGACTACCTCAACCACGAGGTGAAGCAGCGATCGTTAATGGAATACTCCGAATACCTGGCTGAAATGGGCATCAGCAAGGTGCAAGCCCGCTACGGCTCCACGGAGTGAGTCCGCCGTTCTTAGGCGACGCGCTTTAAGCCAAAGCTACGGCGGAGGACTCAGCACCATCAATGAGCTTGTCGGTCAAGTGCCATCCAGAAGCGGTAACCTATAGTCCTCTCTGCGCCCGACCCAGCGCAACCTCCAGCCGAGACCATCCGATGTCCCTCATCCATGACATACAAGCAGCCTCAATAGCCAAGGATCATGATGTCCCCACCCTGCTACGGATGTGCAAACTCCTTGCAGCCCGCATCTCTCATCAAGCGTTCGCGGACTGGGTCGACCATGAGTTGAACGGCTACCCCAACGTCACTGCTCTGCCTGATTACCGGATAGTCCGGGTTGATTCGTACGGGTCATTCACCGGTGCCTTCCGCCAGGCGCACAAGCTTCAAATCCCTGTCACGGTGCTGCCAACTGAGCTCCAAGAGCATTATCGC
Organism: Pseudomonas sp. ASL4; assembly: GCF_056680395.1. Lineage (NCBI taxonomy): Bacteria > Pseudomonadati > Pseudomonadota > Gammaproteobacteria > Pseudomonadales > Pseudomonadaceae > Pseudomonas > Pseudomonas sp. ASL4. The sequence continues at coordinate 4,710,258 of NZ_CM155280.1, forward strand.
CATGCCTACATGGGCAGCAGCATCAGCGCCTATGTAGCGTTGCTCTCGGAGGGAACGTCAGGGAGTGTCCAAGAGCCATGGCCCGTAGGTCTCGCCGTTCACTACGCATCGACGCTCACCCCTGATATGCAATGTTTCCAAGCCTGGAAAGAAATACCGATTGGAGCCATTGTTAGGTTGATGGACTCAGTTAAAACCAGGGTGCTTGGCTTTGTGATCGACCTTGAGCGAGAAGCACCAAACGCTGGAGAACTTCCAGTGGGCAGCCAACCACCACTAAGCGGTGAGAAAATGACACAGATCTTCAATACCAACATCACTGGCAACGTGGGCAACGTTGCGAACGCCAGCTCTGATTTCAGCCAAACGTCAGCAATGGGCATCGAACCTGGTAACTGGCAGACTCTTCAAGCTCGGCTGTTGGAACTGGGGCTCACCGCTGGAGATACCCGCGGTCTCCAGGAGGCTATTGAACAGGCACTTGCAACTGGAAACGAAGAGGTGAAAAAGAAGACGGCAGGTGCCTGGATTGGTCAGCTCGCCGCAAAGGCCGCTTCAGGCGTGGCGGGGGTAAGCATCGAGGCAGCCGCTGCCGGCATTGCAAAAGCAATCGCCGCATACCTCGGCCTCGCCGGGTAGCTTTGGGTCTACCCAGACGTGCACCAACGTGCCCCTTGGATACGGCGATACACGCAGTTTCAGAACCGGTAAAGAGCTGCCTGGCAGGCTATCCTGCTCAACCTGCCAGGCATCAGACCATGCGTTGATCAAGCGGGCTTTAGGTTCATCCTGGCCTCGAATATCAGCAAATCGCTCTCCTGATTCTCGGCCATTCTGTTGACGAGCCGAGGACTCACTTCGATCTCGCCACCAAGCGTGGCTCGAACAGTGTCGGGATATTTTTCAAGCATCAAGTCCGCCAGCCCATGGCTATACCCGTCGCGTATGAGCTTGATCTTGGTGTCATCCGCCGTGCCGTACTTCATGAGTTTGTAAAAGCCGGGATCCAAGGCGCCTACACCATTCAAGACCTCGACAAACTTGAATATCTTGTTGTCGAAGAAGTCGTCTTCGTCCTTGAGACGAACGATCGCCAGGTTGATCCGCTCAGCGTCATCCTTCTTCGAGATTCTCACCCAGCTCTCGTGCTTGCTCTCCCGGTAGGTCGTGTCACCCCAGCGGCCCACAAACACGTAATCGTGGCCACTGTTTTCCACGAGCTTCTTCCAGTACCGAAGCGTCAACCGTATGGTCTGCTTCACTCTGTACTTGTTCAGCTTCCAATCCAGAAGCATGGCGTAGAAATTACGCGCTGCTTCTTCCTTCAGACGCAGCAGGTCGCTGTACTCACGGCTCTCGTCAAAGTGGTCAATAAAGGATCTCGCGATCGCAGGCATCAGCCTGTTTACGTTATTGATCTGCCCATTCACTTCTACTCCTAATACCGATGTTATTCTCACTGAGGAATGGCCCATACTTTTCAGCGCAGAAAGCACAAACAAACTGAGGGAGCAGCGGATTGGGTTCCAAGAAAATGGTGAACCAGAGTGGTCGCCCTGTTTGCATACAGCAGGATGAATTGAAGTCTCGAGAAATTGACGTCGCCACAATGGTTCTGGACAGCTATGCGAAGCTTCCAGCGGAGGCGCTAAAACGCAGGCCGCCGAGCCTTCCAACCAATTTGCATCCCCAAGCCGCAGAGATGTTTGTCTGGATGGCGGCTCACGCAGTCGACAAGATTGGTGATCGCGCCGAGCATTACCTCGACTACAGCGTGCCGGTTACGGGACTCGCGCTCACCTACTGCTTGGTCGCAGTCGAGCAGTCAACGACAGAGCCCGATTTCTCGAGGCCGTCACACCCGGATCCCTCGGTCCATGCAGCATTCGGCAAGCAGCTCATGGAAGAATTGAATCGAGAGCAGCACGCTCGCGTTCAACAGGGCATTTGGCAACCCTTTTTCGACATTAAGGAAGATATCGCTCAGCAAAGACTCACTCGGCGCCGCCGCGGCTCCGCATTGATGATGCTCGACGCTAAGGCGAATATGGCGCTGCTTGAGATGCTTATCGGAAAGAGCCTCTCCGAACTCTCGCTGGACGAGTTGAACCATGCGATCGCATCCAGCCCAGAGATGCTCCACTTCCTCACGCAATCTGATCCGCCCGGTTGGCTGAAATTTGAGCAGGCGATCGGCGTGGACGCGGAACGGCTTGCCGCATTATCGGGCTTCCTAGTATTCCTGCAGTTCGCAGCAGACCAGGTAAACCACTCCTATTGGTACGACGAGGCGAAGCTGATTCAGTTGTGGGGTATATATACCCTTGCGTATCCGCTGTATGGCACGATCGCGGGTCAATCAATGGTGGATGCTCTCACCCGCTTCAGCATGGCACCCTCAGAATCAGCGACAACCCTGATTCACCCGCCGTTCTATCTATTGCATGGGAAATTCCTGCGTAACCCTTGCTTTATCAATGCGCAAGGCATGACGGCCAGCCTATTAACTATCGCTATTCGGCGCCATGAGCGCGATTGGAATAACACTTTAGGATCGACGCTCGCGCGTGCCGCAGACACGCTCAAGGCGCTCCTGCCAGTATTGAGCCACTTGAAGGTCGCAGTCAGACGCAAGTTTCCCGGGGGCGATGTCGATCTGGCGCTATACGACACTCAGTCCAATGAATTGTTGGTCTGTGAGGTGAAGACCGTTTACGACAAGCACAACGTAGACAGCCTGATGCATCGCTTCGAGGAAGCCAAAGTGAATGTGGACAAAGCGACCTCACAGCTCGACGAGACAGCGCTCGCCATCTCAGATGGTCAGTTGTCGATGATGAGCATCTTTGGCGAAAAGCTTGCTGCTCCCAAGGCGGTGCACAAAGTTTTGCTGACATGGCTTGATCCGGTGGACCTCACAATGGGCACCGTGCACGAGGAGGTCATGTGCATGAACTTCGCAATCTTCATCGGTCTGATTCATGCCAGCGAGGGCAACGTGCAGGCAGTGGCCACTGCCGCGCACGAGCTTCGCAATATTTGGTCCGTCGCGCTGAGCAGACCACTGGATCTCAGCCAGCCTGAACTAACAGCAAAACTAGAAGTTCAGACGAACCTGCTTGACAGGCGCAGCGATCTGGAGCGTCTTGGGCTTTCGCCGCTGAGCAGAAAAATCATCGCCCACATGGACAGCATCGACGAAGTCACGGCTTCAGAGCAACCCGCATCATGGATCTCGTATTTGAGTGACTCCATGCGAGTGCTGCGCCCATCCGCGCCTTGACGGGTTCCAAATGAGGGATCCGTTTGCCAACTCCTGGGTCTGGATTCCAGGCGCAAGATCGCATTCGATGTGCACGAGGGTGAAGTCGTGGTCAGTCGTGTAAAAACTGCCCATGAAGGGGACTTGGGCGTCCGTCTGAGTCGGAATACTGGTGTTTGCCGTCAATCTCGATGACAACCCGCCCGCCCGGAAGAAGCAGTAGGAAGTTCATGCGCGACCTCAGCAAGGCCTCCCTCGAGGGAAGATCGCCGGTTGCGTGATGCCCTCGACGACCTGCTGAGCGCTTTAGAGAACGCGTCCAGTGAATCCCGTTGAGCGGTGTATCACCGAGGCCTTCCTTGCGTCGATGCAGCGCCACCTTGGTGCCATTACCAAAAGCCCTCAGCCATGAGGGGTGGAAATTGCTCGCGCGGGATTTCATGCAGAACCTAGGAAAACTCTACATGCAAAATTTTGTAACCAAAACCAACATCAATGGCCGTCAACACTGCCTTAAACCCACGGCGAATTAATACCTCCATCTCGTGCCCTGTACGCCTATTTGAAAAAGTGCTGTACACATAGACCGGACTAATAAAAAAGCTTGAAATGGTGATAACCCAAAGATGGAATTCCCCGCCATTTTTACGCTGAGCCTCATCGGAAAACCAAGCCGCACGATAAGCATTCAAGGTCGTGGAAAAAGCTCTATCGACGCCAATGGTCGCTCCAACTTGCAGTTTCCCAGGCCAATGACCTCCATGAAAAAGCTTTTGCCCAGCGCACAAGGTTGGGAGCGATGCCAGTTCAAGATCCAATTTTTCAGTATCGTGTTTGCAATCGCGGTATTTTTCTGTTTGAGGGGAAGCACTCAAAGTAGGCATGCAACTCAGCCAACTACGATAGACGCCAGCGTTCAGCTTTCTCTCGAGTTCATGTGTGAAAATGTTTCCACCGGCCCCACGTGTACTAGCAGCGTGATTGGCAAATTCAAGAGCGTTATTTGCAACCAGCCTGGGCCGTAATGACACTCCCGGCCAGCCAAGCTTTACTCGTTGAGCATGCAACGCTACTTCCCTAGGATCGTGCTCACCCTCACTCAGAGGGAAAAAATCTAGCAAAGGTAATATATGCATGGCCATACCGCTTTCAGGCGAAAAGATGGCATTTTGCCTTAAAACAGCGAGCAATTGTAATAACGCTTGTAAGTCGATCGCATACTGCCAGCTCAACGAAAAGCCTGCTCCCTGCGCATTCTATGCAGAACTCTGTGCACCTCCGCTCCTGGTTCCGTATAACGGCCAAACAAACGTCAGGAACGTCTTCACAAAGCTTCCGCCCTCTGTCGACGACTGAAGCTCTGCTGCGGCTCATTTGATCAGGAGCTGCTTGAAAACATCTGACGCCGCGTTTCGCTGTAGCGACCCTAATCGTCGAGACGAACAATTGCGCGCATGCGAGAGAGCTAAGCCTTTAGAGCTTCGCCCAGTTGCCATTGCTCAATGGCATCAAACCCTTCGTCGAGCCATGCAGAATTGCTCAATTGACTCGCCTCAGCGATATGGAAGGCAGTAGCTCGCGATCGGTGGCTTGGGTCGGTCTTCGACCCGCTCCAGACGTCTGCGCACTGGGCTACAGGCTGGCGTTCGCCAATCGACTTCCTTACACCACGGATTTCAATCCAGGTCGAAAGTCCTTCGCTACCTCTGCTTCTCTAGGAGCGACCTACATTGCGGCAAGGGAAGCAGTCACACGACGCTGAACAGACGCCATCCCTGCGTGGAGGTACGCTGAAGACCGCCTTGTGCCACCTCGGTCCTGCCAGAAATCGCCGTTCGCAATCGCTCGTGTATTGCATGCGATTGGGGGCAAATCAGGGGGCATATCAAGATCGTTTTAAGCTGAAACTACCGTTCTAGAGCCTAGTCAAAATGTTCTTCGGCGACCCTGAGAGTCTTTAGGCGTCGTCTGGCAGGCTGTTCGGCTGATCATTTCTGCCTTTCCACAAACCATGGAGCTCCATTCACTTCCAGTGGATTGCTACATTGGGGGCATATTTGAGGGCATGCTTTGGATGGTTTGAAAAGGATGCCCCCAGCCTGAGGCCAAGCAGGCTATTGATGAGGATGGGTGGACTGAGGGAGATATGAACCCTCGACCCTACCCCGTAAAAACAACCGAAACGCATCGAGTCGTCGAGAGCTACTCCGCTTCGCTACATTTACCCGGCGAACCGTCGCATTCATTAGAATCAAGCGTTTTACTTTCCTTATATTTATCTATGAATTTCTTACTTTCCGCCCCCCAGTCATTTTTATGCAAGAACCAATCATCCGAGAGCGCACTATGAGTGAGATTCCGCATAGCCCTATCGAAATCAGAGAACAGATCATCGACGACATTCAATGGAATGTTCAACTCTAACCAGATGAGAGCTGGTCGTAGTTTGCGGTGCCACCTGGAGCTCTGGCGCAGTGCACCCAACGCCCAGTGATCCAAGTGATGAGCAAGCACTTAGCAGTGGTAAGGCCAGCAATGAAACCAGTTTGTATTTCAGCGACCCTTGCATCTAACGCCCCTTAAAAGGGCGCGCAGCTTAAAGCGCAATGGCGCATCACACTAGCTTGCCTTTTAAAGAAGGTGTGTCCAATCATGGCTGAAATCCGGCAGCGCTCATGCGCTGCAAGCTGCCAGGAACATCCGTGGTCTCGTATCTTCCCTGAGAGACGTACGAAAGATCTCGAAACGTTCCAGACAGTCTTTGAAGCGAAGTCTCAATTATGGCCAACTGGCACCACTGCCCTTCTCTCTCCTTTCGCTTCAGCAATGAACTCCGCTTCCCAGCTTCATTGCATGCTCGGTTCTTGGCGATCTTAAATTTTATTTAAAATCAAAATACTCAATCATCATTCTCATTGGCGTCATCATATCCACTTTCAAGAATCCCAGCACCTCAAGAAACCATGAAAGATTATCTCCCATTACAGAAACATCATCTTCATCATTTGACAGCAGGCAGATAGCTAGCCGCGCCAGTAATACGTCCTTATCTTGAAAGTCACGTATTGCGCCTTTCTCATCGATTTTCGCCCACCAAACCGAAGCCTCGGCCTTACAGGCTTCAATTGGGATCTTGCCATTTACATAGTCTTTTGCAAGACGCAAAGGATCATTCTCACAATCAGAGAATTTGATACCCAATGCATCCACAACCTTGACCAAAAATCCGATCTGTTGCTTAAGCGCTTCGTGATTGTCAGATGGCCGAATAATCGCGCCAACGTTATATTTCTTAAAATCAATTTGATTCATACGACGTTAACCTTGAAATGTTGTAAAAGGTCGGCACACGAGGAGCAAGGAGCCTTGTTTGTGCCATGACCATTTCCGGAGCCACCAATATTAACGGTCCGAATGGTTCCTCCAGCAGGATCAATGCCTGCATTCATAGCTTTATCCAAGCAAACCACCTCTGCGCATCCGCCGTGCCATTGGGCGCGTTTATCTGCTGGCGTACCCATCAGCCCCGCCGTTACCTGGGAATTATGCGGCACTTCTTCACCGCTTACACCCGTAATAACGTGGTCTCCTTGGCGAAACTCAGATGCCGCCCCAGATGTTTTCCCTCCTGCTACCGCTGCGTCTGCTGCACCCTCGGCAGTGTTGGTTTTTTTGGAGCCAGATGTAGTGCCTTTTCGAGACAGTCCCAAAGCATCGGTCCAACCTGTCGGATTCGGTGCGTACTGATAAAGGTTCAACCCGGCATCGTAACTGAGCGGATCCTTACTGATGAACCGCCCTACCGTGGGGTCATAGTACCGATGTCGGTTGTAATGCAGTCCCGTCTCATGATCATGATATTGGCCCTGGAAGCGTATAGGGTTCATCACCCCATTCTGCCGCGCCCATCCTGAGTGCTGTTCCGTCGCCTGCCCCCATGCCTTGTATTGCGCAGCCCAAGCCACGCTGCCTTGATAGTCAGTCAGTTCTTGGGGCGTACCTAAGTGATCGCACTGATACCAAGCCAACGCATCAAACGGTAACGCGCTAGCCTTGTGATTCCACAGCGGATCTTCATCAAGGCTGTATTCACCACTGTAGTCCGGCTGGCCCATGAGGTTGATCGGTGCGTGGCGCACAGCTTGAGCGACCGGGACGAAGGTGCCTGGTTCGAATATGTAGTGAACCGTGCGACCCGGTTCACCATCGGCCTGCGCTGAGCTACTTTCCCAGGCGAGGTTGTCGCCGTCCCACCCATACAAGGTGAAACCGCAACCCAGTTCTCGCTGTTTGCGAGCATGCTCATTACGGTTCCAGAGCGAACCAGCTTCCGGACGCTGTTTGTAGTGCGCAAGGGAGTTTTTGCGCAGGCGCCTCCCCAAGGCGTCGTAAGCAAAATCGACGGATAATCTTGAGTCCTCGAAATGCACCAACCGATCAAACAGATCCCATTGCAGGTCACTGCGCTGACCGTTATGCCAACGCTGGATCTGGTTGCCGCGCTCGTCATAATCGTAGTGGGTGCCAGCGTACTCACGCAGCAGGTTGTCGACTAGCTTGCTTCGCGGTGGCGTTAAATCCAGTGGACGGCGAATTTCATTCGTTTTTTCGTCAAGTAGGTTACCTGCCGGGTCAAAAGCGAACGTTTCTACGCCTTGACGTGTAGTCGCGCTAAGCAGACGACCGACCGGATCATAACGATAAGCCAGAGGGCCACGGCGGCTATCATTGATGTCGGTCAGTTGGCCTACAGCATCGTATTTGTACTCGCGCTTGAGCAGGGTAGATTTGTCATCGCTGCGCCCCAAAACCTGTTCCTGCAAGCGCCCTGCCGGGTCCCAGCTTTGGGTCTGCAGTAGATGGTTACCTTGATGACGGGCAATTTCGCGGTGTAAATCATCTCGCTCATAGCCGACCAGTTCGTGCTCATCCAGGCGCATGCCCAACAAGTGACCGCTGCCGTAAGTGAGCCAACTGACGCGATGCCCGTCCGGGCGAATGGTGGCTACACGCTGGTTGAGCAAGTCGTACTCATGCTGCCAAATCGCGACAGTGGCTTTTTCAAGACCGAGGTAATGCTGGTGTTCGCGCAGCAAATTACCCGCTGAGTCATGGAACCAATGCAGCTGACTGTCGGTGTTCTTGGCCAATACCAAACGACCGTTACCATCGTAAGCGAAGTTCTCGACTTGTGATTTTTCCCCCAAAGTAGCGCAACGTTCAGTCAAGCGCCCCATCGGGTCAAAGCTCATCGAAATCACACGTTCGCCATTGACCGATTGTGCCAAGCGCCCCGTGACAGGGTCGTACTGATAGCGTGTGCTCCGCCCATCAAAGCCGCTTTCTTCCAGAATGCGACCGACCGGGTCGTAATTAAAATGCGCGCGTTGCTCGTTTTCGTTTTCCAGGGCCGTTAACCGACCGAGACGGTCCCAGCGATAGCGCAAGGTTTGCTCAGCGGCGTCGACGCGTTCGGCAATCAGACCAGCAGCGTTGTAGCTCCATGTCGTGCAGCGATCCAGTCCATCAACATGGGCCAGCAAACGACCTTCAGCGTCGCGCTCAAAACGCTCCTCAGTCTTGTCCGGGTGCTTGATCAGCACCACTTGCCCGGCCTTGTAATCGTACTCGGTGGCGTTTCCGGCAGCGTCAGTAAAGCAGATCATCTGCCCAAATTCGTTGTACTCCCAGGCGCTGGTCTTGCCTGAGCAATCAACGTATTCAACTACTTGCCCGGAATCGTTGTAGCCCAAGGTCTTTTCGTTGCCGTTGGCATCTTTGATCGCCGTAGGCAGACCTGACTTGTTGTAGGCGTATTCGGTTTTGTTCCCCAGTGGGTCGATGGCTTCGACTAGATTGCCCATGTCGTCATAAGCCCTTTGCCACTGGCCACCCTCGGCATCACTGATCTTGATCAGCTTATCCTGATCGTCATAGGCGTAATGCATGACGGTATGATCGGCGCGGGTATGCTCAAGCAAATTACCGCGATCGTCATAACGGTAACGGTTGGTGCTGCCATCGGCTTGTACGTGGCGCACGACGTTTTTTGCGTCGTCACGGAAAAGCCATTCCGAGCGTCCGTCAGCATGGCGAATGCGGTAGGTGTAGCCAAGGATGTCGTAGTAGTGCCAAGTTTCATTGCCGTGGGCATCGGTGACGTAGGTCAGACGAATGTTCTCGTCCCACTCCAAACGCGTGTCGAAACTGCCATCATCGGCCCATTCACGGATGGCTTTCGCGTTGGAGCCCTGCCCGTCCCACTCAAGGTTCATACCTCGGCCGGTACGGTCGGTGTAACGAGTGACCAGGTGATGCTGATACTGATACGACCAGGCCGAACCGTTCTCATCTTGCCCCTGAGTCAAATCGCCATAAGCGTCGTACTGATAGGCGCACAATTGGCGATGCGGTACGCCGTCACGAATTTCCCAGATACCGACCAAGCGGCCTTGACCATCAAGCATCGTGCCCAGGTGCGAATGCACTTTGCTGATGTCGTTTTCCTGATACGTGATCAGGTCTGAGAGTACCGACTGCTCGCCATGGCGATGCTCATAATGCAGCATGACCCCGGCGCCATTGCGCCGCGAAATGTTGGTCAGCACATAGCGTTGGCCAAGCCGTATGTAGGTTTCCTTGCGCTCAAAACCGCGGCACAGTAACAACTGATCTTCGCTGGCACGAATCAGCGTGACGTTCTCAATGGCGTCGTAGTGGAACAGACCGACTTTGGGTAAAGGATAACTGTGGTCGCGGCCGTCAGCGTCGTAGAACGTCAGGCCATCATCCACGCAATCAAATCGTGTGGTGAATTCGCTGATCCAACGCGCACCGAGCTCGCTATGGTCGAATGCCCCCAGGCGAGAATTGTAGGTGCGCGTCCACTCAAGAGGAAAAGGACCCGGAAGGCTGAAATCGGTATGGCTGAGGCTTTCAGAACCCAGAGCAAAATTGATGCTGCGACGAGTGCTGGAGCAAGCGCAGTTTTTATCCGGGTTGGGCGCATGCGCTGCCGCAGCCTGTTGACCGGTGGCGCCTAGGCCGCCCTCTGAGGCGGTGTGATTCGCCTTACTGGTCTTGTCCGGTTGAACGCCCGCACTCTGGCCGTGGGCATTACGTTTACGCCAAAGAGTGACGGCAGTGGAGAGGGTCAGCAGTAACCAGCCAATAGAGTTCTGAACTGACTCATCATCGAGCTTGCTCAACTGACTACGTAATTCAGGCCCCATTGCGCGGAGTTTTGCTGTCTCAGTGACCACCCGTTTCTTCACATCATCAGGTAGCAGATTATCCGCCGCACTGTTGGCCAAGCCCTTGCCTGCAGCCTTATACGCACTGGCAGCCGCTCCGAATATATTGTCGATCGCCGCGAGTGGATCGTTCAGAAGTTGGTCGCCAGCGGTGCTGAGTTTTTGACTGGCGGCCTGCGCGTCGCCTTTGGCGTCGAGTTTACCGTTGGCAACCGTTTCCAAGCCTTTGGCAATCTCGTTGATGACGTCTTCACCGAGCTTGCCGGCGTCCGCCAAGATACCGGGTAGCTTGCCTTTGGCTTGTGCGACAAAGTCATCGAGAGTACCAACGATGGATTCGTTCAAGTGCCCTATCAGGACCTCAATGACCGATGAACTAAGCAGTACCTTGCCGGAGGCTTTCATCTCCTGACGCACAAGAAACAGCGTTGGACGCAAAGTCATGCGCGCCGCCGCCATCGCCGGTGGCAACGGCAACACACCGATCAGGTTGATACCCAAGCTCGCCCAAGCAAGCAGATCTCGTTTCTGCGCATTCGACAAAGTAACGATGTCACCCAAAGCGTCGACCAACGCCATGATGTTACCCACTACGGGCAGTGCTCCGGCAACGTTTTTGATCCGGTCAAGCGTGACCACACCACCACTAGCAGACTGTAGCCATGCATCAAATGTCGCTGCACTGCTTGCGACATCCTTGATGTCGATAGCATTGAGTGGAACGATGGCTACCTGGGGTTCACGTTTGTTTGCAACAGCAATATCAGTTGTCATGAAAGCGTCTTACCGGCCAACAGGCTGGAGTTTCGAAGATGTATTGAAAGGCGCGGGTCCTCGTCGAGTTCGCGATTCGAGATCGCAGCCTCATGAGGCCGAAGCAATAATTTGGGTGATTCAACTAACAACCGCGCCTTTCGGGCCACTGGCAATAAGCGCAGCACCGCAGGCGGTCTTCATGCCATCCAGCGCGATTGGCGTGCCATCGACGGTGTAGGTGCTGCTGCCCTCGGCAATCGGGAAAATCCCCTTGCACAACGGGCAACTGACCTTGTGACCGACCCCGGCAATCGGCTTGCCGTTGAGGTCGGTATTAGAGAAAGCTTCGAGCACCTTGCCACCGTGGGTGGTGGAGTCCCCCAAACGAATAGCGTCTTTCATTGCGTCACTCCTTTGACTGAAATCGTTTCCGTTGTCATGACAGCATCTCACCCGCCAACAGGCCCGGGGTTTTCAAGGAAGGTTTAGGCAGACTCGGTGCAGGCAGGCTCGGCAAATTGCCCGCCTTGCTCGCCGCCCCCAGAATCCCCGACGCGCTCGGCATGGCCGCACTCGCCAGCTTCGGCAACCCGGCCACGCCGCCCTGCACCGCGCCTTTGATTTGCTGCGCGGTCTGCATCGCGCCCTGGGCGGTTTGCACGGCGCTCATGCCGGTCTGGGCCAGGGCTTTGCCTTGCTCCAGCACGTCCCAGTTTTTGCTCGGCAACACCTGCGCGACCATCGATTGCACCGGGCCGGGGACGTCCTCGGCACTCGGCGGATTCAACGGCCACTCCGGCTTGCCGATGTAACTGCCATCGCTCCAGGTGTCCGCCGGATCCTTGCCGAACAGCACACGCGCCGGCCCCGGCGCAGCGCCGGCGACACTGGCGAAACCCTTGCCGTCGAGCTTGCCCTTGATGCTTTTGCCCAGCGCATCGATCACTTCGAAGTCACCACCCTTGATGCCTTGAAGCCCGGCGTACTGGTTGAACAATTCCAGATTGCCCTTGCCCGGTTTCGGCGGTTCCGGGAACACCCCGGCCAGACTTTTCGCGCCGGTGTAGGCGAAATTCGCCGCGTGTGCGGTGTACGGGCCGCTGGTGGCGTGGGTGATGCCGCCGGCGTTGTAGGTGGTGGCACTGCCGCCGCCCTGAATGACCAGTTCGGTTTTCGCGGTGATGGTAATGCGGTCGGCGTTGGCGGTGATGTTGAGTTTGGCCAGCAGGTTGATGCTGTCTTTCAAGGCGCGAATGTCGATGTCGCCGGAGGCTGCGACCAGCCGCCAACCGAGGTTTTGCACGAACAGGCGCATGCCCTGGCTGGCGCTGGCCAGCAGGCGTTTGCCAATCGACAAACTGGTGTGGCCGGTGCTGCTCAACGCCAAATGCTCGCCCGTGGCGATGTGGCTGGAGCGTGGGGTGCTCAGGGCGATCCCGGCCGGGCTCGCGAGCACCAGATGCGCTTCGGTGAACTCCGGAAATTCGTTGGCGCTCATGTTCGCCGGGCCGCTACCGAGAATGCCTTGGTGCTGGGCGTGCAGCGCTTTGGCCACGTCGTCCTGATCGCCGGGTTCCTGGGCTTGCAGTTCCTTGGCCTGAATCGCAAAACCGTCTTGTTGTTCGCTGGCGGTGGCCAGGCGTTCGGCCGTTTCCGGCAAGTCTTTATGGTGCTTGGATTCGTTCGGCCGGGGCTCGGTGGTGATCAGCAAACCGGCCGCAGCGCGCACCGCGCCATGGCGGTCGGTGCGCAGCTCAAAACCTTCGCCGCGCGGCTGGCCACCGGACGGCCGCGGATGGGTCAGGTAGCCGAGGTTGATCGCGCTGGCGCCGTGGTCGCTGCGCAGCGCGATGCTGATCTCGCTGGTGGTGTCGTCGATCCGCAGTTCGTTGGCGCGGCTGCCCTTGTATTCCTTGCTCTTGACCGTCGCCAGGGTCTTGAAGTCCGGCAGTTTGTACGGCGGCAGGTTGGCGCCGTGGTACAGGCACCCGGTGATCAGCGGCTGGTCGGGATCGCCTTCGAGGAAGGTGATCAGCACTTCCATGCCGATGCGCGGAATGTTGATCGAGCCAAACGTCTCGGCAGCCCAACTGGAGGCCACGCGCATCCAGCAGGTGGTCTTGTCGTCGTGCTCACCTTCGCGGTCCCAGAAGAACTGCACCTTCACCCGGCCATACTGGTCGCAGAAAATCTCTTCGCCTTCCGGGCCGGTGACCACCGCGCTCTGGGTGCCGAGGACTTTCGGTTTCGGGTGATCGAGCGGCGGGCGGTACGGCACGTTCCACGGGGTCGCGGAAAAACGGTTGCGATAACCCTGGTGGAAATCGTCCTTGAGGTCGGTGACGTCACTGCTGATCACCTCTTCCAGCACTTGCGGCTGTTTGCCTTCGTGGAAGATTTCGGTGAGCAGCCACAGGTCGTTCCACGCCGGGTTGGCGTGTTCGATCAGGGCGAGGAAATGCCCGGTGACCAGCAGCGGTTGGTCGCTGCTGCCTTCAGCCAAACGGTAGTCGCTGCGGTGTCTTTCGAGGGCGCGATTGGCCAGGTGTTTGCCGCGTTCGCGGTCGACAAAACGGCCGGGGTAATCGTAGTCTTCGAGGTCCGGTTTGGCCGCGCTTTTGGCGTCGCTTTCCAGCTCGATTTTCGGTTTGGTGAAGTCGTAATCGCGCCGGGTGGTGCGGCTGGTGCGGGTGATCATGCGCAGGCCAAAACGCTTGATTACCGGCTGATCGGCGACCAGTCCGGTGTCTTGCTGATAGGCCACCGGCGCGAGTTTCGGGAACACCGTTTGGTCGTCGCCGAACATCAGCAAATGGCCGCTGGCGCTGTGCTGGAAGTGGTAATGAATCCCCTCCTCTTCGCACAGGCGCTGGACGAATTGCAGATCGGATTCGTCGTACTGCACGCAGTACACCCGCTCCGGGTACACGGCGCTGAGCTGGAACTTGTGTTCGCTGGCGAGGATGCCGTGTTCTTCCAGGACCTGACTGATGATCTGCGGCACGGTCATCTGCTGAAAAATCCGCTGATTAACCCGGTGCGCCAGGTACGCCAGTTGCGGGCGCAGCGAGATCTTGTAGCGGGTCAGGCGCTTGCCGGCCTCACCCTGGGCGATGCTGTAGACCAACCCATGGATGCCGGTGCCGTTTTGCGCGAGCTGCAAAAACGCCAGTTTGTGCAGCAGGCTTTCGAGGTTCAGCGACGCCTTTTCGCTGACCAATTCCAGCTCGAATTCGAACGGCGTGTTGAGGGCCTCACGACCGGTGAACGACAGGACTTGGAAATCGCTGTCGATGCCATCGACGGTCAGGTTGAAATGAGGCTGGTTGGCCGGTGAGAACATCCCTTGTTCCTCGCGCAATGCTGCAACGCGCATCAGTCACGAAGGACTGACGCGAAAAATTCTTTAAAGAAGAAGTGAACTCGACCAGCGGAACTGGTCGAGTGGTACAACGATCAGCCGTAATTAAACGACTGGAGCACGCCAGTCATCGGAACCCGAAGTACCGGAGACTTCGTGGGTCCAGGTGATTTTGCGGTAGGTGAATTGCACTTCTTCCAGGTGCGTGAAGTGCGAGTTCGACGGGTCCTGGCAGTTGTGCATTTTGTTGTTGATGGCGACGATGATCGCGTCTTCCAGTTTGGTGGTGTAGTAGTGCTCTTGGGTCCCTTGGGCCGAAGTGCGGTACCACTGGATAACGATTTCGCTCATGCGCTCGCCGGAAGTCAGCGCTGCTTGCAGCAGTGGCGAAGCCTTGTCGTAGACCTTGGTGATGACCACTGGCTTGTGCACGCGCTGACCGGTTGGCTGACCGGATTGTGGGTCACGCGGGATGATCACGTCGTGGGTAAAAGCCTGAACCATGACCTGGTCTTCATGACCTTCCTGGTAGGTGTTGCCAACGGAGTCGGCGGTGAATGCGCCGGCAGTGATCAGGCCTTGTTTTTCGCCGGTAACCGACATGTACGCTGGTGTTGCCATGGGAGGCGCTCCTTGCTGTATCAATGGATGAGTCATAGGTGAAATCACCTAAGAGACGGCCATTTGCCATCAAATTACATGCCAACTTTTTTTGGGCCTTATAAACCGGGGCTTGCGAGCGTTTTTCTTGCGAAGGCTGGGATAAATCCTCAGAAAATAATCGAAAAGTGCGCAAGAAGTTGCGCAGTGGTGTGCAAGAAGTTGCGCACTTGGCTAGAGACCACGATCTACTTGGGCTGTAGCGATTTATCGAGCCAAATATGCGGAACAAGTGCGCAAGAAGTTGCGCACTTTCAAAAAAGGCCACCCCAACACATCAACGGATGAAATATTGATGGTGCGAGGGCATAACTGAATCGCTCTTGGTTTCGTAGACACCTCCAAGCCCAGTAAACCAATTACAGGGATGCAAATATTAGGTCGAGCACAGCCGATCGGAGTTGCTGTTCTCGACCGAGAGCGGATTAGCTGGTCCTTGATGAGCCCTGCCCCCTCCCGCCAGATCCGATGAGGAGTTACACTGAAAGTCATCGACGACCACCCTGCTCCGCCTCAGAGATCGCCAATCTCGATCGCCCGCATATCCCACGCTACGGGGGGCAAAACTGGGGGCATATTTTAGTTTTTCCGCCATGAAAATACTGCGCTAGAGCCTAGTCAAAATGTTCTTTGGCGACCCTGAGAGTCTTTAGGCGTCGTCTGGCAGGCTGTTCGGCTGATCATTTCTGCCTTTCCACAAACCATGGAGCTCCATTCACTTCCGGTGGATTGCTACATTGGGGGCACATCTGAGGGCATGCTTTGGATGGTTTGAAAAGGATGCCCCCAACCGGAGATGCTCAGCGCTTTCGGCAAAGTGCCTAATCGAGGATGGCAAGCTGATCAGCGGGCAGAATCCGGCGAGCTCTGAAGCTGTGTCGAAAGCACTGGTCGCCCAGCTCAAATAATCTCTGTGTCAGCCTAGATTCGTGAAAAGTTCAGGCGCGGCAAAGCACCACCACCCATGATTGCGATCACGCAAAGCACACTGCTTTCATGACAGGCTTTGTGCTCCCCTCCCTTTAGCCCCACATTGGCATAGGTCAAGCGCGCTGCAGAGCTGCTCGTGTAGCATAGGATGACACATCCAAAAATCGAAATTCCAAGAGGCTAATGTGAAAATCTATACAGCCAGGACGCTCGTAGAATTCGTAGGCATCATTGATAGCTTAAAACCTGAAGAACCTAATTCACTGTGGTTCCGCGGCCAATCGAGTGCCAGTCACCGGCTCATACCTGGGGCACTGCGAAATATCCATCAGTCTCACGACCACCTTGGCCAAGAGGTTGACGACACGGCAGTAAGATTCAGCAGTGGAGGAGTCTTCTCTGGCCCGAACTCCGAAAAAATGCTTCAGGACTTCAAACAGCTAGGCAGACCATTTCTGGAGCAGCAACCCACGAACGAATTCGAGTGGATGTTTATCGCTCAGCATCACGGCTTGCCGACGAGACTGCTCGACTGGTCTACCAATGCCCTAGTGGCATTGTATTTTGCAGCCCAGGGCGCTCAAGTGCGCGAAGGCGATGGAAAGCCTGAGTGCGAGCGATTTGAGGACGATAACTTCAGTGCGGAAGGCTTCGCGGTATTTGCCATTGAACCAACGAAGATCAATGAACAAACGATTCTGCAGTCCAAGACGATTGATATCGCTTCACACGCAGAAAGCTGGGACAAATACATCGATCCCTTCACAAAAGATATAACCACGCTGCCGGTATGTATCACCGCCCCCCACATGACAACGCGAATCCGGGCCCAGAGCGGTACATTCACACTTCATGGTGCGCAGATCGCACCACTTGACTACTACAACGCTTTACAAGACCTCATCTCAAAGATTTTCATCCCGTACACGTCTACCACAGCGATCCTGGCCAGCTTGGGAAAATTAGGCATCAACGAAAGCTTCATCTATCCCAGTCTTGATTCGATCGCCAAAGACGTCGCAAAGACGGCCAATCAGACATACGCCAGTACACGAAGCAGAAAGTCAGATAAACGATCCGCTCGTTGATCCTGAGTCTGCGTTAGGTACTGCTGGTAGAATCTGGCGCAATACCTGCCTACCAATTTTGACGATTGGCGGCGTTCCATGGCAGCCAGCCTGCCACGGTACCCCGCCAGTCTGGGCCAGCAGCACTGTTCATCGCGGAGTACCTGCACCATGCTCGATCCTTCCCCTGCTGACTCTCTGAGAAACCTCAAGGTTTCCTTTCTGGGTGGCGGCAACATGGCTTGTGCGCTCATTTCAGGGTTGATTGCTGGCGGAGTAAGTCCGACCCAACGTATGTGTGCGGTCTAAGGAAAGCATGGTGCGTCTGTGTGTTGCCTACGGTGTAAACACCCAGAGGGTGCTGGATCAGGCTTTCGCTCAGAACGACGTCCTGGTCTTGGCTGTAAGAGCCTCAACAATTGCGTGCTGTTCTACCCCAACTCACCCCATTGCCCGGCAACAATCTGATCATCAGTTTGCTCGCTGGTGTGCGGCTGGGGACTCTGGAGCGCATGCGCCCTTCCGAGTCCACTCCGAGCGATCGGCAGACACATGGGTAGATCCTTAGATTACGTTTGAGCATCGCCATCTTCATGCTGTAGGCGTACGCACTACCAAGTCCCGGAAAGTCGATGGCCATGGAAGTTTGGAACATCCGTACCGAGGAAGTGCCTGCAGTAACTAATCCGAACGCACCCTCAGAGAGGGTGTCGTTCTTCCAAGCAGAGGAACCTGCTAGACGCCTGCCTCTAAACCTGAGTAAATCGGCAGGTCAACGCCTGAGCCATCGGGCTCAGGTACAACATCGCCGGGCAACGGCCCTCAAGGGTGCAGGGCATCAGGGAGGATGTGGTCATGGATCGGACACTGCTGGACGTGCTCAGGCAGGTCGAACAGGGGGAAAATGATTTTTCACCTGCTGATCACACCCGAGAAGCGCTGCAAGCCTTTCAGGGGGCGGCCAAGGCACTCGACTATGCCTGCAAAAAGGGCTTGATCAAGAAACAGCTGCCGCACATGGAGTCGTTGGGTGGTGATCTGCTTTGCAGTCAGGTCACCGTCATCGGTGGGCTCACTTATGAAGGCGAGCAGTTGTTGCGAGAAGCCATCGGACAGTTGGAACCCGTCGATTACCATCTGGGCGAACTGCTAGGTCGTTTAGGGGATGAACACCTTGATACGCTGTGGGCGAAAGCACTCAACCGTCATCCCAACGACCCAGCCGGCGCCCTGACAGCCGCAAGAAGCTTCTGGGAGGCGACCCAAAAATGGATTTTGATCCAGCATGGGAATGACCGCCACCTACAAGGAGATCAGTTGTTCAAGGCAACCTGCAAAGTCCTGCGGTTAGACCAGCGCCCTCCGAAGGTGCAACAAGCCGTCCAGGACATGGCCACCCTGATGAAAACTGTTGGGGATTTACGCAATGAGTTTGGTGACGCGCATGGTCGTGGAAGTGCTGCCTACAATCTCAGTGAAAGCGTGGCCACCATGTGCGTGAATTTGGCCGGTACAGCCTGCCTATTTTTACTACAGCAACATCTTGCGGTTTATCCGCCAACCGCAGGCACGAGTTCGGCATAGGGCATCGACATAAGCTGCCTCAGCCATCTCCAGCCAGCAGATAGGATGCTCATTCGAGTCGGATGCTGAAGCACTCTCTAGGCACGGGAGAATCTCGACGAAACCGAACGGCCCGAGCATCACAGCCCCAGGTCTGCACTGATGTGGTCGTCCACCATGGCGTCCGTGAGGTGCCCGTCGAAGATCAATTTCCGACGCAAAGCGTAGAAAAGATGCCACCGCAATTCCGGGCGAATCTCTACACCCTCACCCCGATCATCCATGTGACGGACTGGCTCACCGTTCGCCCGAACGTTCAATACATCGTCCATCCTGGCGGCACTGATCACGTGGACAACGCTCTGGTCGCTGGCATCAAGCTAGAGACCAAATTCTGATTAACGCTCGCTCTGGTGTGGGTTTTGGGCAGCTTTGCTGCCCTTTTTTTATGGGTGAAATTTGCTGCCAACGATGGGCTAAAGAAGGGGCTTGATGGTACTGCGGCCCAGGCGGCCATCAATGTGGCAACCGGTAGGATTGTTTTGGATTGGCAGACGAGACCACCGCTCACAGATATTGAGCCAGCCCTACAACAGCTTCTGCTGGACGGTCAGGTCTGCTTTAGACTCAGAGGTAGCGTCGACCTTGTGAGTGCCGCCGGAGACCTCTGATATTTGACCTCTCTGATCGGGGCTCCCTGGCTCAGATCTTCCCCCATCGTCTTCGCTTTGAGGATCGGACTGGTCGTGACGAATTCCTTCAGCCGGCGCAGCACTTGAATGAAGGTCATCAGGGCTGCTTTTGGACAGGTCGTCGCCCTTAAGCATCAGGGATGCTTGCTCCCCCCCCTCCTCGCCATCAAGTGCCATTTCCTCTTCCGCCTCAAGCACGCCTACAGACGCGGAGACCAGTCGGGGATAGTCTTCCCTTGCCCGCAACACGATTACTTTTGAAAGCTTACTTAGGTGACACTTGAGCAAATTGGCACGGTCGATGTCTGCGTGCGAATTCGCAATCATCAGATTCGCCTGGATCTTCGGTTCATTGGCCAGCTCGTCTGTAGCAGTTGGGTATGGCACAGCCAACCAACGCTCGTAGTCCAGCGCAGCTCTGGAGGCGTGGAGACTGCCTCCCTTGAGGTCAGATTGAATCATCACGACGCCCTGGGCTAGGCCAGCTTGTGTGCGATCACGCTTTACGAACTGGGTGGGCAATGCTCCCTGTCCAAATCGGTACTCGGAAACTAAAGCGCCTCCGCTATTCAAGATTTCTTCGGCCAGCTTTCGATGCTGCGACGGAGCAACGGTCTGCAACCCGTGAGCCAGCACCGCGACGGTGTGTCCCCCAGCCGCGATGGCCGCTCGATGAGCTATCCCGTCACATCCCAGAGCCAGCCCACTCACTACGCTCCAACGCTGGCCACAAAAGAATTCGGTGATTCGGTGAGTGATCATCTCGCCATGTTTCGTAGGCTGTCGGGTGCCAATGATCGCTACGGACTTTTCAGGGGTTTTGAATAGAGTGCCTTTGACAAAAAGGATAAAGGGATCGTCTTTGGTGGCGGAAAGCAAAGCTGGATAGCCTTCATCCAGAGCACTGATGATGTACGCGCCTGCCTTCTCAGACGCTTCGCGCTGCTTGTGTGCAAGCTCTTGAGCCAGCTCCCATGCACTGGGGTCAGCAACCGCCTTGGCTATAGCAGGTATTCTCTGCGACAGCTCAATGATTGGAGCAGACTCCAAGCCATGAGATACAACCCGTCGAAGGGTTGCAGGGCCCACCCCGGACAACATGGATAAGGCGAGCATTTTTTGGGTTGAAGGCGAAATCGTGATCATTGAGTATTGATGGCCTTTGTCAGCGAAAGGCAAGTAACCTGCCTGGCCCCGGCTGCCATTAAATATTTCCTAGCGTAAATGAGTGAAGCCCCTGTGGTGGCGACGTCATCAATGACTACCACATGCTTATTCTCGTAGCCAGATCCTGCTATGACCTCCAAGTGATTCCTAACGTTCTCAATCCTCTGCTCCTTGCTCAGGCCCTCGCCATGGTGAGAGAGCACTCCCTCGCGATACCGCATGAGGTCAGGGGTGAACGACACCCCAGCATTCACAAGTGCTCTCTGAGCATGGACGGTCGATAGCTGGGTCAGCATGGCCTCCAAGCGCCTGGTTCTGCCCGGCTTTGCGGGTACAACGGTCACTACGAGAGAGCTACCAAAGGTGAGATGCGGGTTTCTCCGCACCAAATTCTGGAGGAAAGCGCCTATGGCCGCTACCCAATAATTAGGAACGACCAAGGCATTCTTCATGGCATGGATATCATTGGTGACTTGGTGCCAATTCGCACGATGCTGCGCCTGGGTAGAGAAATGCCGTCCTAGGTAATGGATGTCATGCTTCTCTCGCTCGTGATCGAAAGCGCCGAATTTCTCGATGCGCGCGAAAGGATGGCGGTTCGGAATGGGGGCACACGCGGTCTGCTGCAGCCTCTCTGCCACGGGCAGGTAAGACATGTGGGAGTCGAGCGTGGTCTGTAAATCGGCAGCGCTACTAATGATTGCGTCAGGCATTCTTTCCAAAGCCTTCCAATCATCTCTGCGACGCGGGGCTGGCGTTCTTGGCCAAGTGGTGGTGTCAAGAATGACTTGGCAACCTGAATCGTAGGCGGCTCGTATATCCACGGGTGAATCCCCCACCATCCAAACGGTACTGGGATCGGGAATATTGAACCTTACCATAGCCCTACGAATACCCTCTCCGCTTGGCTTGGGTTGAGGAGTGTCCTCGAACGCCAGGAGGAAGTCCCAAGCCAGCCCGGGATAGGCAAGATCCAGCAGGGTTTCGGCGTAATGCCTTGGCGACCTCGTAAAAACACCAATCCGGACGCCAGGGTATCTTGCACGCAGGATTATGATGGCGAAAGCAGAATAGACAACTCGGCCAGGATCTTGGCGGTAAGCGGCGCGTAGATCATCCACGTACTGCTGCGACTGCCTGCCCAGAAACTGCTGACCACGAAATCTCTGCTCCAGGTCACCGGTACGGATCAGCGTGTCATCCAGATCAAAAATCAAAAGCTGTACCGCCATGCTGTCGTCCTTGATACGTTGCGATTTCAAGACAACTAACACGGATAAAAAGCGCCAGCAACATCAATTTGCCACTAATTCGTCCAGTTAATAATTCGGGGAGCCCTTCTAGAACGGGAAACGCCTTGAGCGCCCCTTTTAACACTCAGCATCGCAGACAACGCGCACGGACATGCGAGAGCTTGAGCCACTGGTGAAGGCGCACTGCAAGGGAATGGACATGCTCCAACGGTCGACAGGAACGTTGCACGTTGGGAGGTGAATAGCGGCGTTAGAAGGATGGCAGTGCAAGTCTGCTGGGGATGGCAAGCGATCGAGCTCAGGGCAAGCTTTTCGCTGATGAGAGGGTATCCGGGCAATGGCTGACCCTGGTCGGTATCGGCTTCAGTAGCCTGGTCGGGGGCTATATCTCAGATAATTTCGGTCGAAAGAAAGCGCTGATTGCGGCGCTGATTAACTTTGGCATATTCACCGCGGCTCTGTCTGTCGTACCGAATTTCGCGTGCTTCCTTATGCTTCGATTCCTCGCCGGCGTTGGCCTGGGGTCGGTGTGGAGTGTGGTTTCCGCCTATATCGTCGAAACATGGCCAGTCGAGAGTAGAGGCCGTGCTGCCGCCTTCGTGATCAGCGCATTTCCAGCCGAGGGTGCTGTAGCGGCACTGGTCTCTGGTTACTTCTTGCCTGACTGGCGACTCATGTTTTTGGTGGCCGGCATCGCTGTGCTGCTGCCCGTTTCAATCATCCTGTTCACTTTCAAAGAGTCCGCGACCTGGGCAGAACAGAAAGCACAGCATGCATCTAACACAGTGGTTGTGCGGGACGTCTTTGCCTGGCCACTGCGTCGTACCACCATTTTAGGGACGCTCATGGTAGCGTTCGCGCTGACCGGGTACTGGGGCGCGATGACCTGGTTACCGACCTACCTAGCCGTGGAGCGGGGATTGTCTTCATCTTCCGTGGCCTACTTCGTTACTATCCTCAACATCGGGATGTTTGTCGGCTACAACGGGTTCGGCTTCTTGGCTGATCACATTGGCCGTCGTCGCACCATCATCATCACGCTTCTGGGGCTAGCGGCAGTGATGCCGATCTACGCCATCACCAGTAACCACAATGCGTTACTGTGGCTTGGGCCATTGTTCGGCCTCTTCACCGCGTTCTTTGGTCTCTTTGGTTCCTACCTCAGCGAGCTTTTCCCTACCCGGGGTACGCTCCACCGGCGCCGGCTTCTGCTTCAATGTCGGGCGGGGAATAGTCGCGATGTCGCCGTTCCTGCTCGCGGGAATCTCGGGTGCCATTGGCTTCAGTGGCGGCCTGATCGTATGCGCCTGCTTCTTTGCCTTGGCTGCAGGCGTTGCACTCGTTCTACCCAAGAGCGGTGCGCATGCAGATCAGATTGAGGGGGCTCCTACGCAGGCCTCCCCCGCCGTCACCCGCTCCCAGCGTGCGTGAATCGAACGCAGGGGTGCCGTGGAGGTCGAGCCCCTCTGATAGAACAGGATTGTCTTGGTTGCTCAACCAATCAGGCCTGATTTGAAATCCAAGCGCTGCAGCGCGCGAAAGGATTGGTTGATACCAGTTCTTTCGCGCACAAGCAGATTGACGCCCGTCAGCCGGTGTAGAAATGAAGCGTGTCCCATCGATGCTTGGCAGCAAGCGTCCAATCATGTCACCTCCCCTCCCGAAAATTCTTGTCGACCTGACATAGTTCCACCCATGGACAATGGAACCGGACATCCGTTTAGGTGGGAACGATCTCCAATGAGAGGCGATATCGGAAGGATCAGCGTGGTGCATAAAACTGCCAAGGCCAATGATGGCTCAGCGACCCATCGCAGACTGGCCATCGACGGTAACCTCGCCCTTATCTCAACACGAACGGCACAAGGCCTATCCACACGAAATTTTTTGAGGCTATAATCTCGTTATTCGAAACCAGAGAATCACTCAATGATTGAACCCCGCAGCCTTACCATTCCCAAGTTGCTGATCCAGCACGTCCCGCGCGACCTGATCATGGGCGTTGAAGACGCCTGCGAGGTCGGTGCAGTTCGCGCCCATGAAGCGACAAAGGACATGGACGAGAACCATCGTAAGAATGCGTTGGGCCAGATGCGGGCGTTTTTCATGAATGAAGCGTTTGACGAGACCCTGCGCGCCGCGGATGCCGTCCACACCCCGCTCAAAGGCAACAGCGTTGTCGTGGGGCATGCTGGAATTTTCAAATTCAGCCGGGTGAACATGTCCTCGGAGACCTGGAACAACTGTGGTCGCAGCGCGATCCGCCGTCAGCTTGCCGAGGCCAATCAGTCGATTACCCAACTGGTGCAGCCTTCGCTTTTTGCTGCGGAACCTATCACCACCGCTACGTTCTTCTTCGTAGCGTGCTTCAGCGGCTCGTTGACCAACCAACCTGAACGGCCACTGGAAATACACATCGCAGTGCCAGACACCAAAATGAAGGGCTGGCTTTTCCGTGAGCCATTGGGCCGGTTCCTGGCTCGCTACGACGAGGCGCCTCAGTTGCAAGTCGACCTGGCAACGCCGAAGCTCAAGAAAGGCCTACTCGAAACAGGACAGCAGACAGCATCATGAGTCGTGGAATTACAGGGTTTGAGCCGGGGCGGCTGATACAAGCGCTTTCGGCACGCGGCCTTTCTCAAGTTGCCCTGGCCAGTATGGTCGGGGTTTCACCTGCTACCGTGAGCAAGTGGAAAAATGGCCAGCAATCCCCTGAAGCTGAGGCGTTGACGAGCCTCTCCCAGGTCATCAATGTGGCCCCGGAGTGGTTCACTCGCCCCTTACCAGAGAAGTGCTCACTCCCACTGTTCAGGAGCAACGCCTCGGCGCATTCCGACGCTCGAAAAATGCTCGAAGCCCGGTTGGAGTGGGCCCAAGACATCGCGCTGGCCCTCAGCGAATTCGTGGATTTTCCTGACGTGAATTTGCCTGTGCGCTCATTCACTGATCCGGAGCAGATCACGAGCGCGGATATCGAGGAAGCTGCAGATGAATGCCGCGCGCTGTGGAATCTGGGGCGACGCGCTATCCCAGATCTGGCCATGGCAGTTGAAGGCGCTGGGGTAATTCTCGTTCGTGAAGAAACAGGCATCGCGACAATCGAAGGCCTTTCTTCCTGGAGCCAGGCTTTGGATCGCCCGATGATATTGCTGTCAGCGGACAAGCAAAATGGCTTCCGTAGCCGTTTCGACTTGGCTCATGAGTTGGGTCACCTGATCCTGCACAAAGGCATCGAGCGCTCGACCGACCCTGTTCGACACAAGATGATGGAAGACCAGGCTCACCGATTTGCGGGTGCATTCCTGCTCCCGGCTGAAACCTTTGCCGCCGATGTGCGAAGCCCGGTCACGCTGGACAGCCTGCTGTTGCTAAAGCAACGATGGGGCGTATCCGTTGCCGCCATGTTCATGCGCCTTTGGGCCTTGAAGATCATCGACGACGAAACCAAGAGTTTGCTCTTCAAGCGCCGCTCTGCTCGTTGGGGCGTCAAGGCTGAACCGGGTGATGATGGCCGTGCACCGGAGCAAACTCGACTCCTCAAGCGCACCATTGAGCTATTGGCGTCATCAGGAGTTATGCCCGTCGATGCGGTATCTAGCTACATTGGCTTGTCGGCAACTGATATCGAGATGCTTAGCGGCTTGCCTCTGCGCTACCTCAGCGGCAACGCTGCTGTGGTGCATCTGGCCAAGCTCAAAAATGTTGATGCTCCCCATGCCAAGCCTGCGAGCGAACCAGGGGTTGTAGTTCCGTTCACCCGGGGTCGCTGACCCTGGGGCCGAGGTGATCAGCCTCTGATCAGAAGTGCCAATACCGACTGAAGGCCCTTTGCAGGAGAATGCACCCGGTACTCTTCTGCCCTCTGACAGCGGGCCGGGCTCATGTGGTTCAAGTAATTTGAATTAATGGTTGCTTCAGACTGAATGCCGTCCTCGGATCAAACTGTTTCACGATTGATGTGGCCAACATCACCCTTATATCACTTACGGACTGAATGACCGGAACGCGGTTAAATTTACGCAAGGAAAAAGCATGCTTTTGTACAAGTATCGATCCGCAATGGGGAGCGCTGACAACGACAACACACGCCGAATTTTTTCGTCGTCTAGTTTGTATTACGCCAAGGCCTCAACCTTCAACGACCCCTTCGACGCACAAGTCAATGTAGAGCCTAACTCGTCCCGAGCAGAGGCCATAGACCGACACTGGTTAATATTGCGCGAGCGAGCCCGTAAAAGGGGCGGCTTTATCGACAGCGTTCAAGGTACACACTCGAATGCGAAATTCAACATCGAGCGCATATACGACAAGGTATTGAACGACACCCATATTGATCACGACCGATACTACCGGGACATGATCGACTCATTCGGAATAGTGTCGTTAGCGGAAAATCCCGACAATCTTCTGCTCTGGGCTCACTACGCCTCCAACCACTATGGAATGTGCTTGGGATTCGAGTGGGACGAGACAGGCCTACCACCGGCTGAAGAGGTCATCTACCAGAATCGCTATCGCACGCTCGAATACTATTCACACACTGAAGCTGAATTCGCGGCGATTTCTCTTTTGCAGAAGTCGTCTGACTGGGCATATGAGCGCGAGTGGCGTTCGGTGGCTAAACCCGAAATGGAGTACAACAGCAGCTTTGCGCCTGATGAACACTACGAACGAGAACTAGAGGTGCTTAGGTCGAATCCAAGCCAGTCACCCTACTACTCCGAAGAGCAACTCAAAGAAAAATACACATTCCTAGTGGGTAATGTGACGATTGAAGGTTCTGGGTCCAAGGTTTTCAACCAAAGTGCTCTTAAGGAAGTCGTGTTTGGCATGCGCATGAGTCAATCCGACGTGAAAGACCACATCAACGCAATTGAAACCTATGGGTTCAAGCCAAAATTTTTCCAGGCTCGCAAGAATCCGAAGCGGTACCAGGTGGATATCCACGAACTCTAAGGCGTCGCCCTTCTTGGGTGTTGTGCCGATCAAGGGGTGAACCTTCGCCCACCATGAAAGACCGTAGCGCTGGGTTTTGGTCATGGACACTCAGCGCGCTGGCCAAATCCAGTGCAAACGACTCGTCAGGTTGAATGCAATTGAGAGGTCGTTGGCGATGCAAACGGTTGCTCAAGTGGAATGCAATCACGCACTCCGCGGTTGATGCCAAGGAACGCAGGAAGAACACGTCATGTCATTCAATTACCCAACCCTTGATGAAGCCCAGGAAAAGCGGATTGCTGCTGTCCATGGCGGCTTCCTGTATCAACATCTATTCGCGGTAGCGTGCCTGCTCAAAGCCAAGGCATCAAACGTCCTGAGTGTGGTGATCGAGCGAGATGAGGACGTCGAAATCGTGCTCGCAGATACCCGGATTTATGTCCAGGTTAAAACTCGCAGCGATCCCCTTATCCCGAGCGACCTCGGCACCGCTCTAGATCGGTTTCAGCTACTCCGCGAGCAGCACGAGCAAGGCCTTCGACACGGCACTCCTCTTTTCGTGGTTGCCTCTAACCAGTCCCCAGGCCCGAAACTCGGCACCCAAATAAAGCATGGTGAATTGGGTGATGATGTGCAATTCATCCATCCGGGCGAGACGCTCCCTGCGGAGTTTGCGTGCCTACCGAGTTGCTGGACTGATCTGAGTCGCGCGGTGGCCGACTGTGTGAAGCTGGCAGAGACGATTCCTCATGGGGCATTGGTACCCGAATCGCTGGTATGGAAACTGGCGGGAAAGGTGCAAGCCGCCGCCACTGGGCACCAGAATCTAGGTGGTTACACCTTCCACTCAGAATCGCTGCCTGCCCTGTTCGAGCAGCTACTGACGCAGTTGCAAAGATTGCCGGCGCTTCAAACCCACTATCTCCCGCAGATTGACGAGCCTGCACTCATCAACGGTGAGCGCATTCGGATCATCTGCGGCTTCTCCGGTGCGGGCAAAACATCCTGGTGCGCTCAGGCCGCAATGCACACCCCGGAACCGTGCATCTACTTCGATGCACGTGAGACCGCGGGCCCAGCGTTCGCAAGATCCCTGGTGAGGGAGATCGCCGGCGGACTAGTCGACAAGCCTCATGAAATTGGCGAACTCTTCGCCCCAGGCGCATCTGGCATCGACGCGATGACAGCGCTGGGTCGTCACTTGGAGATCCAAGGCATAGAGCCACTGGTGATCGTCGATAACGCTCATGAAATTCCTGCGGCAGACCTACAGGCCGTGTTCGGTTGTACCACGCATATGCGCTTCATCCTCCTGTGCCAACCCGTCGGATCGATTCAGGAAGTGGAGCAACTGACGGGGGTGCGTCGGGAGGTGCTTCAGGGGTGGAGCCTGGACTCCGTGGCGGCAGAGGCCTCTCGCCTGGGTGCCAGGGGTAACGTTGAGACCTTGGAAAGGCTGCGCGTACTGACTGCCGGCATGCCTCTGTATCTCCAAAGCGCCACCAGACTCGCAGCCAAAGACTATGCGGGGGATCTATCCGCGCTTTGTACCGCGCTGGAGCAACAAGCCACGCTGGAGACGACCGCACAGGAACTCATTCTTGCCAAGGTGTACCAGGGGCTCCCAGAAACGAGCCTGCACATCGTTACCCTTCTGAGCATGGTCGATGTCGCCATTACTCAAAACGAGCTGCAGAGCTTGATGGCAGCTTACGCAACAACACCTACTGCTGGGGTTAATCAGGCCATCCGAGCACTTCGTGCGCTTGGCGTCCTGGAGGTGCAAGGCAGCCTCGAAATCAAACTCCACGATGCTATGCGATTGGTTGGAGCAGGCGGGTTGCACGCCGTGGCAGACCCACGCTTGCTGGCAACCAAGGTGGTGCTCAAAGATCTGCTTCTGACCTCCCTGAAGCAAACGCGTAGCCATCATAAGCTCAGGCTGCTCATCAAGACGTTGATCGATCTTGAAGACAGCGAGTTTCTCATTGAGCTGGCCGGGGAAGAGCTACTCCAGGAGACGGGGCTATCGTCGCTGCTCATTGATTATCTCGAAAAGGCGTCCACCTCATCTGATCTTGATGCCGAGACTAGATTTTGGGCGTTTGACTCTCTCCTCTTCATTACGAATCGAACAGAGAACCCGGAACAGAAATCGATCTATCTGTCCTCAATGGCCCAATTGGTTGCCAACCATCAGCTGTCAGATCGGGCATTGCTTTCCTACCATCAAAAGGAAATGGAGTGGCAAGGCTTACAGCAGAACGCCAAAGGTGTTCATGACGCTATCGAACTCATCAAGAAATTACCCGCTCTGTCTCAAGATCAGCGTCGTACTTTGGATTACTGCAGTGCAGTGGCGCTATGGCGAGTCCATCAATACAGGGCAGCCGAAGTATTGATCGAGAAAGTCATCAATGAACATCTCAAGCTGCTCCACATGAATGAGCAGTGGATCCATGGGCGCACGACTAACTCAGTCATCGAACACCTCCGCGAGGTATCTGCAGATGCAACATTGGTAACCCACCTTGCGAACGCCTACGAAGTCAAAGCACTCCTACTAAAGAAACGAGGGGTGAACCCACAGCTCTATCGTCTGTATGCATGGAAATTTTTTGTGTGTACGCAGTCATTCAGCTCAGTGGTGAGGACTGGCCTGGACGCTGCTCAGGACATGATGGATATGCGTGACTTTCAAGCTGCGCGGACAATGGTGGGCACCAACATTATCCCTCTCATCAAGCAAGCACATTTACTAGGTGAGCTCTCCAGTGCTCGCAGTTTCTACGCTGTGATCTTGGCCTACTGCAGAGACTTTGAATCCGCCGACCGCGAGATGGCATCAATCGCACCGTTTCGCGCAGGGTTCACAGATGCCCAACGCCATGAGTTTGACTCCCAGCTGAGCTTGATCGAAGACATTCGAGCGGGTCGAGTAAGGTAGCCCTGAAAACATTGATGCCCTTCCGCTTGGGGGGCATTCCACCCGCAGAGCCTCGGACGTTCAGAAGAAATAGCTGTCTCCTTACCCACAACCAAGCCGCCACTCTCAATGCATGGACTGACAGACACTGAAAGCGGGGACGTAGGCGTCCGACTCAGGCACCTTCCAAACCGAACGACTTGGTGACCTGACTTGCTCCTAAAACATTGCCGTGTTAACCATTTTTTTAGACTGTAAACCTACGTCGTTTACACCACAAAAAACCAGTTAACACGTTTTCTGACATGCGTGCTTGCCGATACGAAACGAGCCGACAACTAAATTAAGCTTTCTCAGAAGGTCTGAGGCAATCGCTTTCAATCACTTACCCCCGCACATTTCCCAGCGGACTGTCAGCAGATAGTGCCTCGCGTTTCGGACAGCAGAGCCCTCATCCACGAGCTCTCGCCGTCCCCTACCCTCAACCGTTCCTCAGCACTTCTAGACCCCGATCCATTGCCAGAGCAGCCGTTACAATTGTGTTGACCGCGGCTCGATCAAACTCATGATCTTGCTGCGAGTCGTGCGTTCCGCTGTTCAGATAACTCCATTCAATGGAGGCCCCATTGACGTGAAGCAGAGCCTCAAGCCCAGCAAGAAAGTCCTGAAGGCCTTGGGCAGGATTCGGAATCCGACCAAGCGCAGCTCGAAGCTTGAGACATTTGTTGTTCAATTCCCATTTGGCTCGGGGGCCGCCAAGCTTGAGCTCTAATCGTCCATCCTGACGTTTCCCAAACCATGTCCATGCACGATCCGTCAAACTCTCAATTGCCGCCCTTGAGTGGCGCAATGCATCGCGCTTCTCTTCGGCTTGCAACGCCGCATTGGCAAGCAAAACGTAATTCTTTGTAGGTGGGTCGGTGTCGATGCGTAGATGGTGCTCGCCATGGTGGGGAAGGAAGCGGTACCGACGAATCTGCGCTGCCCGCTGGGCGCCAATCTCCTGCTGGATTCGGTGCAAAAATTCCTCGGCATGCGAGGTGAGGATGACCTGCTTGGCATCGAGCAGACCACTCTCAAAGAAGGTACGCCAGATGCCATCTCGATGCTCATCATCAATCGCGTTGACGACATCGTCGAAGATCACGATTGGGCAGTCCTCTGCGAGATTTTTCGCCAGAAGAATCGCCAGACCCAGGCATCGGATATGTCCCTCGCTCAAGATCAGCAAGGCGTCATAGCGTTCACCTGGCTGACCTACGAATTCAATTTCGATTTTCCCGTTTTCAGCCAATGGCAGCCATAGCGCATTGATCTGAGCTGGCCGTGGATCTTCCCGGTTGAACAGGTTGTAGAGATCCCGAGCACTGTCACCCAGCCCCTGCAGCAATTGAGCAGGCAATGCGGCCAGGTACGCCTGCAGCTGGAGCAGATAGGCATCGTAGGCAACCTTGATCCGCCTATTGTGCTCAAGCGTCAGCGCCTCGCGCCCCACCTCTTCGATCAATTGCTGATTATCAGTCTCGAATTGGGTGATCGTTGCTTGCGCCTGAGTAAACTCTTGAAGTGCTTGAAAGCGCATCACCCTGCAGCGCTCGATGTCACCTCTGAACCCATCGAGCGTCTGACGTTGCTGTGCAAAGGTTTGTCTTTGCTCGACGACCTGACGGCTAGCAGCATCCGCCTGCTCAATGAGAATCATAAGTTGCACCAGCGCTTGCCATGCCCTCTCATTGTCATTCATCCAGGGCTGCAGCCACTGACCGACAGAAGTGGGAGGAAGTGCGGGCAATTGTGCTGCCTGAAATTCGTTTGGGCATACCTGTGACGCGACATCGCACACCCTCCGCATTTCGATGAGCAGCGACCGCAACGCTTCGTTGCAGTTATTGGTGGCGTCCACTGACCGCTGCTGCAAAGTTCTGAGCTCGGCGAGTTGCGCCAAGCCCGTTCGCGCGCGTTCAAATGGATCGTAAGCGACCCGATCCAGCGGCGTACCACACGCCGGGCAGGCCGCTGCACCCTCTGCCAGCTGCAGAAGGGAGTCGTAGAGGTTGGAAAACGAAACGTCCGCCGCTCTGGCACTGAGCGCCTGCTGCGCTGCCTGGCTTGCCCCATGCCACTCAAAGACCTGCGCGCGCAGTTGCCATAGGTTTGCCACAGTGCACCCATGGATTATGGGTAACGGTGACTCCAAGACACCTTGCAAATACGCCAATTGGCCCTGCCTCTCCTGTGTGCCAAAAATCCAGTCGACGCAGCCTTGATAAGTGCTTCCCGGATAAATTCTGGCGGCCAACGCCTCCTCTTCCTGAACAATCCCTACGAGCCGTTGTTGATAGGCATCCAAGGTCTGCTGAGAGGCGGCAACCTGGTTGCGCCTTCCCTCCAATTGAAGTGCTTTCATGCTGGAAATACTAAGGTTTTCATCCAGCGTGGCATTGAAGCCCCGGACAAATTCGCTGAACTGGTCGACGCCAAACAAGGTCGCGATCAATTGGCGCTGATCACCTGGAGTTCTTGCGGCGATGCGACCGAAGTCATCGAGCCGGTTTTTCTCCACGAAGCAGAAACGAAAGCTCTCTTCGTTTGCCTGCACCTGAGCCGCGGGAGCACCATTTAGCGAACCCATCAACCGCGGCGCTACATGACGTCCTAAGCGTGCGTTATTACAGTAGGCGCGATTATCAAATCGCTTGGCCTCTGCCTCACTGATCGAGCCGAGCATGGCCATTTCGAGCGCTTCGAAAAAGCTGCTTTTCCCTGTCCCGTTCGGCCCGTAGATCAAGGTGATATCACGGCTCAAGTCGAATGATTCGGCCTGCATGAAACCTCGAAACGGGCCGACCTCCAATCGATCCAGGCGCAAATGACTGCCAGCGGCTTGAGCAAGCTGAGTGGCCCCAGGTAGCTCTGCAGGCGTTTGAGCAAGCTGCTGAAGCGCGAGAGGAGCCAGCCTCGTAGAGCGCCCCCGTCTTTGGGTACCCACCTCCGCCAGAGTGTGAAGATTTGCCATGATCAGGTTCGCCATGCGCCGGACGTCATCGTGCACTGGCTGGCCGGCCAGATAGACCAAAAACCGCTGATATTCCGCCTGTAAACTCGACATGACCGCTCCCTATGTTGATCAAGTAACCGCACCCCCTCTTTGGGGAGCTCGGCAAAGAGCGTAGTCGGAAAATGCGGACTGCCAAGTCAGCGCGCTCACTTCCTGGCCGAAGAGGGACTGGCCGAGCATCGCGGGCAGCGCGTTATACTGAGAAGAGGAAAAGCAAAAGTGTACAGTTAGCGTCGCAGAGCATCACGAGGCTCAGGATGCTCGCACAGCGGCTCTGTCGTCCATCCGAGCTTGCTGATAGATCAGGCCCGTTCATTCAGTCTGAGATGCAAGCGGTTGAATATCTGATCGGACGTCCCTAGGTTTCGCCAGCCTCGAAAACGTTGGCACACCGTTGACCACGGACCGAGGCGATCTGGCATTTCTTACAACGAAGCCCCCGAGGGGCACCGATTGGGTTTCTCAGGATTTCGTGCAGAGGGCTAGGCACCATGCCCGGCACTCTTTTCATTTGAACTTTCAACAAGCTCCCCAAGGGTTGGCAATGCCATCATTACGCTTAAACGATGTCAGAGTCGTATCGTTGCCTCGGTGCCCTTTCGCAATGCATTGCCACCAAATTTCTTAACAGTTCGTTAGTACTGGATAATCATGTCCCTAAAATATTGATGATTCGTTATCTTGTGACTGAACAGGCAATCCACAAACTCTCCATACCCCATCCCAATCTCATTCACCATTTCACTAATAACAAATTTGTGCCTAAACCCATCATAAATTTCCTGATGTAGAGTCACAAAAAATTCTTGAAAATTTATATTTTGATAACACTCAGACAGGACACCCGACTCATAATGATACATTCTTTTAGATGCACCATAGTCGTACTTAAATAAACCGTCCAACCTTTCAAGCACCACATTCTCCATGTGTATCAGCTCATCTCTAGACACATCATGATTGCATTTAAAAGCACAGAACAAATAGTAATTAGGATTTGCTGAACTGTACGACCTAGAGCCTAAATCCCCCATAGTTATACCTATCTTGGCGAAGCGGTCATTACCTGCATCGGCCCCTAGATACAGCCATTTATCCACTGACGTAAAGTTCATCATTGTCTGCGTATAGACATGATCAAGCTTGTAGTCATCAAACGAAATCGATTCATCCCAAGGAAGCTTGTCTTTTCTCAAAATACCACCCAGTTCATTAACGAAAAAAACTTTAGTAGCCATTCCGACATACGAAGATTTTGTCGCCTACCCTGATCAAACTCTCAGGCGTTTCCAAGATCCCCAATCAGATGGGTTTGAGGTTCATCTTGGCTTCAAAAATCAGCAGATCGCTTTCCTCGTTGTTGATCATCATGTTGACTAGGCGAGGGCTCACTTCGATCTCGCCGCCGAGCGTCGAACGCACAGTTTCGGGGTACCGTTCGAGCATCAAATCTACCAGGCCATGGCTGTAGCCATCGCGGATGAGCTTGATCTTGGTGTCATCCGCGGTACCGTATTTGATGAGTTTGTAGAACCCTGGATCCAGGGCATCTACCCCATTCAGTACCTCGACGAACTTGAAAATCTTGTTGTCGAAGAAATCGTCCTCGTCCTTGAGACGGACGATTGCCAGGTTAATACGCTCGCCGTCATCCTTTTGGGAGATCCTTACCCAGTTCTCGTATTTGCTGTCGCGATATTTGGTATCACCCCATTTACCCACGAACACGTGATCGCTATGGCTAGTCTCGACCAGCTTTTTCCAGTACGCGAGCGTCTGTCGGATCGTCTGCTTGACGCTGAGTTTCTTCAGCTTCCAATCCAGGATCATGGCGTAGAAATTCCGGGCAGGCTCTTGCTTGAGACGCACCAGGTCGCTGTACTCTCGGCTGTTGTCGAAGTGATCGACGAACGATTTGGAGATCGCCAGCATCAGCCTGTCAACGGTGTTGATGACGCCGTTCGCCTCGATGCCTCGCCTGATCTTCCGTTCAATAGCCTCCTCCTCTGAGAACACGTCAATTTCACTGACACTGTTCGCGATGAGGAGCTTGCCCACCTGAGTGGTAACGTACCGACACTCTCGATCTTTAACCACGCCAGGATGCAGATTCTCAAGACGAGCCACGGCGTCGTCGTAGAGAACCGACACCTTCCCATCGATGATCTTGGTGGCTTCAAGCAGAACGTTGCTGACAGTGTCCTTGACCACCTTTGAGACGTTGACGGATTTATCGTAAAAAGTCGCAAGTGCTGCACTGTCGCGTGTGTAGCCATTTACGCCCAACAGGTAGATGCTGGATTCCAGCTTTCTCAACGCAGC
The DNA here is from genome assembly GCF_056680395.1 of Pseudomonas sp. ASL4. Taxonomy (NCBI): domain Bacteria; kingdom Pseudomonadati; phylum Pseudomonadota; class Gammaproteobacteria; order Pseudomonadales; family Pseudomonadaceae; genus Pseudomonas; species Pseudomonas sp. ASL4. Next base: position 4,745,466 of record NZ_CM155280.1, read on the forward strand.
CTTAGCTCCAGGCGCGAAGACCTCACTGAACCGGTTGACGCGTCCGACCAGGTTCTTGAATTGAGATGGCGTCAGCTTTTGCTTCCCTTTGAAAAAGTCAAAGACGAAGAGTCGTTCGATCGGCAGGTTCACCCCTTCCAGAAGCGTGGAGTTGCAAACCAGAAACCTCATCTGCTTGGAGCTGCTGAACAGGTTCTCCAAGTAAAGACGGATAGTGTCAGGGATCGAACCATGGTGGTACATAACCCCTTTGCGCAGGCAGCCGATCAGTTTGTAGCGTCGGTCAAAAAGCTCTTCTAGCTCGGCACAAGCCGTCTGGATCAGCGGACAATCTACGGGCGACAGCACGGCTGCCAGTTCAACCGCAAATGACTCAATGCTTTTCTTCCTGTTGCCGTAAACGATGTTTTTGGACAGTGCTTCGCCTTTGATGAGCTCGAAGCAGTTTGCATACCTCCGATCGAACTCTATCCAGTCGTTCAGGAAATGGTCATAGAGCTTGAGCTTCGTCTGGTCCCTCCCTGCCCTGAAATCCTTGATGTAGAAGCGCTCAGACTTGATGTACTCGTCGATCTTGAATCCGCTCGGGATCATGTCCAGGAAGCGCACACGGACATTGAGTTCATCGCACAGGAAGGGAGTCAGGAACTTGAACGATGTTTCCGGGTTACGAGCCCCCAGGATGCACAGCATGGCAGCCAGTAACTCACTTCTGCGGTCGCTCTGCAGCAGGTTGTGGGCCTCGTCGACGAAGACCATATCGAAGCTCAGCCCGGCGTTCTCGTTCAAGAGCCTGTTGAGCCGCTCCTGGGTCAGGACAAATGCCCTGTTCTTTCGCTCAACCGAATACATCTCGGGGTGGGTCACCACCTTGCCCAACCCCTCAATGTCCGCGTAGATCAACCGCTTTTTCGTCTGGGCCAGCAGAGCCTTAGAGGGCACGAGGATCAGGATCCGCTGCCCTGGATTTTCCCTCACCGATTGGATGATGAGCTCAGATTTACCGTAACTGGTCGGAGCAACCACGACTGACGACTTACGGTACTCCGACTGAACAAATGTCCGCAGGGCATCCTGTTGCTCAGTCAGCACGATGCCTTGATCACGGAAGGTATCGATGTAGCTGCCCACGATGTTTCGGATGAACGACTCGCTGCGGTGATCACCCTCGGAAAAGTAGCTGCTGATTACTGCTGAGACAGGGTGCAGGCCACTGTTGAGTGCTACATCGTACAGCGCCTGGTACTGACCCGAAGCGTTACCGTAAAACAGGATAATGCGGTAGCCGAGACGCCGAATTTCAAGGGTCTTGTGGTTAAGGAGCAGCACGGCGATAGCCAAAAGTTTCACAATCTCTGTGTTACCCAGTTCGTCTCCCTTGAGGAGTTGGAAATACAGATCCTTGAACTTGGTGTTGCCCAGTTTCCTGATAGTCAGCTCTTCCATGCTACTGCTCCGCCTCCTGCCTCAAGAACTCTTCCAGCTTTTCCATGGTGCCTTTGTGGAGCGACAGCACCCACACCGTTTTGAACACAGCGTCAGCTACCAGCTTGGTGGTGAAATTTGACACGGTATTTTCGGCGATAGCCTGGGACACTTCGCTGAACAGGGCAGAGACCAGAAACACATTGTTGTCCGAAGCACTCGCCACGTCTTCTTCAGCCAAATCACCTTCCATCTCCAAGATCTCAATAACTGAGTCCCGGTAATTTGCTTTGTTGTGGATCGCATTTTTCGCGGCATTGATCGCGTTGAGCCAGTGATTGAGCTCCGGCTCAGCCAAACGCCTCTTGAGGTCATCCCGAGCCAAACGCAATTGCGCACTTGTGGCCGAGCAAGACGTCTTGTCTGCCCCTCTACCGCCCGACTTTACCTCGGTGATCCAGACGTTGTTGGTTGAGGTCTCGTATAGGAGGAGATCGAAGCCCTTCCGGATGCTCTTCTCTTCCATATTGAAGAACGGGGAGACCACATCGAAGTCGGGGAAGAGCTTCAGAATGATGACGTGAGACAGGAGCTCACCCAGCATACCAATCCGGGTTTCCCACGGTTTCTTGGAATAGCGCTCGTTCCAGAAGTGCTTAATCGTCGCTGGGTATTTGTAGATCGCCCTGTCCTTGCTGGCCTGATCAGCACCATGGCAGATACGGGTGAGGTTTTCCCTCAGCGCGAGCTTAAGCTCATCAGAAAAATTCTCGACACAACACAAGGCATACTGGTCTACCTGCTTGAAGCTCACGCCATCCATAACACTTCCTACAAACACTAAACCGCAGAATCCTCTTGCGGTTGCTGCGCGCGATCAATCATCCCGCCCTGATTAAGGGTAGGCACCAGCTGAGCAGCTGTGCGCGCGAGTGAGATCTAGTCAGGGATGACCGATAGCGGCACTGTGCCAGCGTTACCGCAAGTTAGCGTGATTGACGGGACCGGTAAACAAGATCGAAGACAATTTTTGGTGCAAATCGTCGGAGTTCGCGTAACAGCTGTATAAATATCCAATTGTTCGTAGGCCAATCCAGCGTCGGACTGAAAGATACGCAGCACTGTAGACAGCCCCATCCAACGCCGCTGGTCATTCCCGACTGAGAGGTAGGCAGTGTGAGCTCCTCCCCCGCACTTATGAACTACTGAAAGCCATCTGAATCCATCTGGCTCTGCTGGAAATCGCCACTCACGAACTTGATGCACTGGGGGCAAAATTGGGGGCACATTTGAATTTTTTCCGCCTAAAAATACCGTCCTAGAGCCTAGTCAAAATGTTTTTTGGCGACCCTGAGAGTCTCTAAGCATCGTCACGAAGCCAGTTCATCCTGATCACTTCTGCTTTTTGATAGACCATGGAAGTCCATGCACTTCCAGTGAATTGCTACGTTCGAAGGTATATTTTAGGGCATGCTTGGGATGGTTTGAAGCGGATGCCCCCAGCCTCACGTACAACAGTCCCCTCTCGAAAACTCCCCCATTACTCTGCGCAAACACCGCTGAGTGAAGGTAGGCCGATGAGATGCTCCTCTCCGCCCAAGGGTGTGAGCAACCCAGTGTTCCAGCGCAATAGTGGACAGATCAACCACCTGTACCGTGAAGTAGGAATACTCCAATAAGTCCTGTCTAGCGTCCCATAGGAAAACGGCATGTATAACACCTGGTTATCCATGTAGGAAAAATCCGAAGGATAAGTCGTCTATTTGGTCTTTACAGCGCGGTACCGGCGAATAAGAATGAACCCCCACTCACGCCCCACCCTGATTCATTCAACCTGAAAAATAATTTTCCGGAGAATACAGAATGGCCAGCGAAAATAACGCCACGAGAACTTCTACCGCTTATTCCTCGACATCGGTGAATCGCGCCCTCAACTTCAATCGCGATTACTTTCGCCTCAGGGATTACTATGAAACATGGTCTACTGATTATGACAACGATGTGTCCGAAGAGAACTATTGCGGTCCACTCGTAATCAGCGACCTGCTGACATCGCTTCTTGGCAACGCAGACACAAACAACAGAAAACTTTGTAGTGCTTTACGCATCATGGATGCCTGCTGCGGGACCGGGTTGGTGGGGAAACAACTGACCCAGCGAGGTTTTAGCACTATAGACGGTTGCGATCTGTCACCGGCGATGACTCAGTTGGCGCGTCAGACCCAAGCATATGGGGCGCTCTACGGCGGAGTGGATCTGACCGAACACAACACGTTAATTGCGGACAACGGGTATGACGCAACCTTGTGCTGCGGTGCGTTCATCGAGGGTCACCTGCCCATAGAAGCCATTCACGAACTTATTCGCATGACTGCCCCCGGCGGACTTTTACTGTTTAGCACGCGATGCACGTTCTATGAGGCAGAAAACTTCGCGGACCTGTTGGACAGTTTAGTCGCGACAAAAAAACTATCCCCCCTACCGTCACTTATGAATGCTCCTTATTTAGACGAGGTACATGCTCACTACCTAGCATTTAGAATTTCCCGATAAGGGGGCTCGAGCATGGAAGCCTTGAATCGCATTTCACTTGAAGTGCTTGAATCTATTGATACGCCGCGCGAAGTACGACGTCTACGTGAAACCTGTATTAAGGACGGTTTCTTTTATTTAACCGATCACGGTATAAGTCCGCTGCTTATCGATCAGGCGTTTAATGCGGCGCGACAATTCTTCGCACTGCCGCTGGAGATCAAGAATCATTTTCCCCAAGACCACCAACAGGTCAGCCCCAGAACTTGCCGGGGTTATGTACATACCTTTGGCGAAACATTGCACGCCCCTACCGGTCCTGATTGTAAACAGCACTTCGACATGGGACGAGAGGCCGCCCTGTGCGAAAAACCTTTCACAGGTCCGAACTTGCTACCCGACGAGCAAATAGCTCCCGGTTTCGCCAAGGCGATGCTGGCCCTGCAAGATCAAGTCATGCACCTAGTGGTGCCTCGATTATTACAAGGGCTGGCGCTTGCCCTGGGGTTGGACAAGCTGTTTTTCGAGCCCTTCTTTTCTGATCCGGTGCTGATACAGCGTGCCCTGTACTACCCACCACTGCGCAGTGGCGCGGGCAAACACACGGACAACGGCATATTCACCTTGCTGTTCCAGGAGGCCGGTGATGCCTGCGCGCTACGCGCTTTTTCCCAAGGACGCTGGATCGATGTGCCGCCTCGCGGGCACGAAGTGGTGATCAACCTGGGGGACATGCTGATGAAGTGGAGTAACGGCCTCTTTACCAGTACACCCCACCAAGTCATTCACCGTGCGAACAGTGGCAGGGTATCGCTGCCGTTTTTTGTGTACCCGAACGTGGACGCCAGGTTCAACCCTCTGGGCAGCGACCAGGTCGTGTCGTGCCAGCAAGTCATGCTTGAAAACTTCAACTCAATCTGGGTAACCGGCCAGGGTGCCGGCAGGGCACGCGAACTCGCTTGACCCCACCATCAGGAGGAATCGATATGCAAGCTGCCAAGCCGAAAGTCGGCTTCATCGGTACCGGCAATATGGGCCGTCCATTGATAGAGCGTCTGCTGAATGCGGGTTATCACGTCCAGGTCCATGATATCGACCCCGCGCATGCTGGCCCGGTGATCGAGTTGGGCGCTTTCTGGAAAGACACCCCTGCCCTGTGCGCCCACACATGCCAGATTGTTGTGACATGCCTGCCGCTACCGCACCACGTGCTGGAAAACATGACGGGGGAGCACGGCGCTCTGGCGGGAATGGCCGAAGGTACGGTCTGGATCGACACCTCCACCACCGACTATCACAACACCCAACATATCGCTGAATTGGCCAGGCAAAAAAATATCTTCAGCCTGGAAGCGCCCGTCAGCAACCTGTCACATATGGGCGTGGATTTTGCCAACGTATGCTTCTACATCGGCGGAGATGAACGCGGCTACCCATTGAGCCGGGTCATGCTTGACACCATGGGACGCAAGTCTTTCTACGTGGGAGAGATCGGTGCCGGCCAATCGGTCAAATTGCTCACCAACCTGCTGTTCTACACCGCCACCGTGGTATGGGCCGAACTGCTGGTCATGGCCAGAGCCAACGATATTCCGCTGCACTGGCTCTGGGATTACGTGAAAGTCTCGCGGGGAAACTGCTTTGTCAGCAACCAACTGACCCCATTCATATTCGACGCCAGCTACGATCATTCCTGCACGTTGGAAATCACCGTCAAGGACACCAGCCTCACCGAGGCATTGGCCGATGAACTGGGGGTGGCCATGCCGCTGGGACGCATCGTCGCGCAGCGCTACCACCAGGCTGGGACGCTGTTCGACAGCCAGGACAATCACGTAAAGGTGGCCGCCATGAGCGAGCGGGAAAACGGACTATCCCTCACCCTGCCCGATTTTCATGCGCCTTCGCCCTATGGCGCCAACCGCGACTTTCGCCACAGCGGCGTTGTGATTGAGGACCCCCTGGGCCGCATCACTCCGGCCCTGGCACAGACGTTTCATTCGGGCCTTGTATTCACCGACGACAACAAGATCAAGCTGGCCTCGCACCTGGTGGAATTCCTGGCCTGCATCAACAAGGTCATCCTCGACGAGGCCTGGCAAATCGGTCGCGCAATGGGTCTTTCGGACACGCTGATCGAGCAGGTGGTGAACTGGAGTTGCGGCCCCAGTTGGGTTGCCGAACACCTGGATAGCTATGAACCTTGCCTGGACAGTATCGCAGCGGTTGGCGAACTCCAGCAGGCACTGCAACTGCCCGTCATCGAGCAAATTTTTCACCAGTCGATTCTGGGCTTTCCCTCCCCTGCCCGCGCAGTCGGGCGTGCGGTGCGGCAGGGAGCGTTCGCACCATGAAAATCACCTCCATCAAGGTCTACCAGCTGGATATACCGCTCAAGAACAAATACAGCCTCAGCGGGGGGCGACTGCACTATGACTCACTCGACTCCACCATCGTCCTGGTCACCACGGACAGTGGCCTGGTGGGCGTCGGCGAGAGTTGCCCTTGGGGCGCCACTTACTTGCCTGCCTACGCCAAAGGCGTGCGGGCCGGCATAGAGGAATTGGCGCCGCACATGTTGGGTGAAAATCCACTGCACCTGGATCAGATCAATGCACGCATGGACGTGATGCTCCCGGGTCACCCCTACGTGAAAGCTGCAATCGACCTGGCATGCTGGGACATCCTCGGCAAACACTGCCAACTGCCGGTATACGCATTGCTTGGCGGCCGGTTCCAGGCGTCGATAGCCTTGCAAAGCAGCATTCCCACCGACGATACAGAGCAGATGGCGGCCCATCTGGCCTTGGCTCGCAGCGAGGGTTATCGCACCCACTCCTGCAAGGTCGGCATCGGGGTGGAGGAGGATGTGGCTCAGATCCAGCGCCTGCTCGAACAGCGCCTGCCCGGAGAGGTCATCACCTTCGATGTCAATCGTGCCTGGACGGTTTCGGAGGCCGTCGCCGTAATGAACAGCGTGGAAGACCCAACAGTGTGCTTCGAACAGCCCTGCGAATCTTTGGAGCAGTGCCGAGCGGTGCGGGAACTGACACGCAACCCGATCATTCTGGATGAGTCCATTGTGACCCTTGGCGACCTGGTACAAGGCCAGCGCCAGAACATCGCCCAACTGATAGGGTTGAAGATTGGCCGCGTCGGAGGACTGACCAAAGCCCGACAGCTTCGGGACTTCTGCATCTACCACGGCATCCGGATGAATATTGAAGACGTCGGCGGCACCCAGGTCAGTGACAGCGCCGTTATGCATCTGGCAGCTTCGACCCCTGGCCGCCTACATCGTGCCAGCTGGAATTGCTGCCGACACCATGAGATGCACGTGGCCGAGGTGGATTTTGAAATCAGCCAAGGCCGTGCCTACCTGCGTGACAGCCCAGGCCTGGGGCTGACGCTTGACTCCCGGCAGTTCGAGCACCCCGTCGCCCAGTACGGATAAATTTCACTGTCCTTCCAACTGATCCATGGAGGTTCCATGACCAGCGTCCCTTCCGCGTTGCACCTGGCCCGCGGGTTCGACATCGACCCTTTTGCTTCTTTTACCTTGCCTAACGAACATTACATCGACAACCAGTTATTCGACCGGGAAATGGAAGCGGTGTTTGCACGTACCTGGCAATACGTCTGCCACACCTCCGCGCTGCCCAACGCGGGTGACTACCGAGTGCGTGACCTCGGTCGGCGAAGTGCGCTGGTGGTCCGTGACAAGGACGGTACACTGCAGGCCTTTCATAATGTATGCCAGCATCGCGCGCATCGACTGGTCGAGGGCAGCGGCCATGTGCCTGGGTTATTGACCTGCCCGTATCATGCCTGGGCCTACAACACCCGAGGACAGTTGATCAGCGCGCGTAAATCCGAGCACCTCAAGGACTTCAGCACGGATCAGGTTCAACTCAACCCGGTACGCCTGGAGGTGTTCTGCGGTTTCATCTTCATCAACTTCGACTGGAATGCGCAGCCCATGCAGGTCCTGCTGCCTGGGCTCGACGCATCGATCCGAACCTTCTCGCCAGCCCCGGAAAAGCTGTTTCACGCCTATTCCAAGGAATACGGCGTGCAGTCCAACTGGAAGGTCTCTGTGGAAAATTACTCGGAGTGTTACCACTGCCCGATGTGCCATCCCACGCTCTCGACGGCAACCCTCGACCTGAAGAGTTATCACCTGGCGATCCACGAGCATTATCACGCACATATCAGCAGCGATAGTGGCGTCAACCAGGGCTATACGATGAAGCAAGACTCGGCCCGATCGCGCGAATTCGGCGCCTGGTACCTGTGGCCGAACTTTTGCCTGGAGGTCTATCCAGGAGGGTACATGAATGTGTTGCATCACCTGCCGGTCAGCGTGGACAAGACACTGCAGGTGGTTGAATGGTTTTGCACGGCAGCAACTCCCTCCCGGGAAGAACAGGAGGTCATCGACTTCGTCGCTGTGATCCGTGAAGAAGATATCCCCTTGTGCGCCAGTGTGCAGCGCGGCCTAAACAGCGACGGCTACCAGCAAGGTCGCTTTATAGTTGACCCGGCACTAGGGGCCAACAGCGAACATGCCGTGCACGACATTCAGAAAAAGACCCTGGCCGCACTGGGACTGCTGCACACGGACCACGAGGCGTCAGTCTGCGAACGATGAATTCAACCATTCCAGCACGTGGCGAACTGACGGGCTGAGGGTTTCATCACGCCATTTGTACACGCTCAGGGCTTCAGGGAGGTGTATCGATTCGGAAAAAGGCCGTACCAGGTCACCACTGGCGAGCATCTTTTCACTGGTCCGACGCCACCCAAGGGCAAAACCCAGGCCTTCGACACACGCCTGCATCATGACCGGATAACTGTCATAGAACTTACCCTTGAGTTCTCCGGGCCTGATGTGAAACTCCCCCAGCCAGTCGCTCCAAGTGCTCCAGTACTGAGGCGTGGCAACGTGATGCAGTAAAGGCAGGTCCACCAAGGTTTGCAAGGTCAGTGGGTGATCGCCCAACGAGGCCAGGTAGCCGGGACTGCACACAGGAAACACGTCGTCACTCAAGGTCAACAGCCGGGTGTGATCACCGGATGGGCGCCCCGAGGTTTGGATGGCTATATCGAATTTTTCCGCTGTTTCGGTAATCGGTTGGATGGATGCATTGAGGCGAACTTCCAGGTCAGGGTACTTCCTGTGCAAATGCGTGATATTGGGCATCAACCAGTAAAAGGCTTCGCACAATTGAACCTCCAGGACAATTTCACTGTTGTCTCGTCCTGACTTCAGGTCTTCGGCGCGTGAAGCAATGCCCAGGAACGCCGTGCGCACCGCGTCGCGAAACTCGGCGCCCGCCTCGGTCAGAAATACGGCGCGATTTCTACGCGTAAATAACGCGACGCCAAGGAATTCTTCCAGGGATCGTATCTGTTTACTGATTGCAGCCTGGGTGAGATGCAACTCATCCGAGGCTTTGGAAAAACTTTCCAGACGCGCCGCGGCTTCAAAGGGAACCAGGCTGGAAAGTGGGGGCAGTGAGCGTTTGAAGTTATCCATAATTTTCATTCCTCCTGCGTAACCATAAGTCACTTTAAATGCAATACGAGCTCAACCAGAATCCTCCAGGTCGATCACATCAGGATCCATCATGTCTGCAACCACAACCGTTACCGCCGCTGAAAACCGACAAAGCATCCTCATCGTCGTAGGTTCGGTGTTCCTGTTGTCAGTGTCAGACGCTCTTATCAAGGCCACCAGCGCCGAGACATCGATGTGGCAGCTCTACGTGATTCGCTCGATCCTGGCCATCGGCATGCTCGTCGCCTTGTTGATGTACCGCCGCGGCACAACGCAGCAACGGCCGCTTTCCCCCTTGTGGATAGGGACAAGAAGCCTGCTGCTCGCCCTGATGTGGATCGCCTTTTACAGTGCGCTGCCCTTCATCAGCCTGACCATAGCGGCATTGGCAATCTATACGACACCTTTGTTTATCGCTTTGTTCTCGGCTGTCACCTTGGACGAGCATGTCACACCGCGAAAATGGGTGGCCATTCTGGTGGGGTTCGCCGGGGTGCTGGTCACGCTCGCGCCCAGTCAGGCTGATTTCAACCTATGGACACTGCTGCCCGTGCTCGCTGCGATTTTCTATGCCCTCGCCGCGGTCGTGACCAAGGGCAAGTGCGCCAATGAGGTGCCGATGCACCTGGCCCTGGCGCTGAACATCGTCCTGTTGTTGATGGGGGTGGTCGGCAGCATTGTCGTCGCACAGACCGGCCCTCACCTGCCGGCCAACGAGGGCCTCCGATTTCTGGTGGGCGGCTGGTCGCCAATGGCGATCAGCGACTGGGGCGTGATGGTCGTGCTGGCGATTCTAATGGTATTGGTCAGTACCGGCATCGCCCTGGCCTATCAAATCGGCGAGACCTCGATCATCGGCGCATTCGATTACACCTACCTGATCTTCGCGATTGCCTGGGGGGCGTTGCTGTTCAATGAAGTGCTCAATGGCCGGACCGCGGCCGGTCTGGCCCTTATCCTGATTTCAGGCTTCATCCTGCTGAAAAAGCCCACCGCCACGCGCTGAACGCTTCACATGCACAGGCCTTAACAAGGAGCTGTTTATGCTGACGTCATCTGATTCCCTGCCCAATGTGATTCTGTGGGCGGTTTCCCGCAGCCGCTCTACCGCTTTCGAGCGGGCCGTGATGCAGCATCCGGACGTCAGGGTGTTGCACGAAAGGCTCTCCGAGCCTTTTCTGGCCAGGCATTTTCCCGAAAAACATGCGCTGATTGAGCGCACCCGCCGGATCAATAACGGACCGCCCGGCATTCCCGGTTACGCCGAGGCGATGGCGTTGCTCGGCGAACGTCCAGCACGACCGCACCGCTTGCAATTCTCCAAGGAGATTGCTTACTTCGTCGACTTCGACTCGATTGATAGCACGTGGCTGGCGCAATTCAGGCATGTGTTCCTGGTCCGCCAGCCGCGGGATGTGATGCGCTCGCTGTATCGCGTCAGCCAGAGCGGTGGCACCACCTATTTCGATGCGGATGAATCCGGCTTCGATGAGCTGGCTCGTATCCATGAGCGGGTGCTCGAACAGTGTGATGCCAGTCAGGTGCTCTACCTGGACAGTGATGAGGACCTGATGGGGGATACGCGAGGCACTCTGGCGCGCTTTTGTGATTTCGCCGGTATCGACTTTTCGCCTCGCCTGTTGAGTTGGGCACCGGAAAAGGTCGAACAATGGCAATTTTTCCAAGGCTGGCATGACGATGCCGAGCGCTCCTGCGGTTTCGCCCACGTCGCGCATCCCGAAATCACGTTTCCGGATGCCGTCGAATGTACGGCTCGGGACAAGCAACCCCTCTACAACTTTTTCCATCTGGCAGCCGCCTGGCAACGCGTGCCCCCCACGAAGGATCACCTTGCCTGCCTTCATGAACCGGCGGAGGCACATCTGCGCGTGCTGCTGCTGGCATCGACGAGGCAGCAGCACCTGCGTGCGTTGCAATGGGCAGCGCAATTGCCTGGCGACTACGCCGTTTGGCTATGGAGCAGCCCCGCAGCCTGCCATTTCGACGCAATCATCCGCGAAATCGAGCAGTTGCAGGACCTGCCCCTAGTGACGCTGACGACCTCTGGTGACCCGGTGTCGCTTGAGTTCGTGCGCCGTCTGAGTCATCGCCAGCTGTGCCTGATCTGCCCCGACAGCCCGCAGGCACGCCACACCGAGGTCAAGCTGATCATTGTTGATCGAGATAACCCGGCGATGGATGAAGTCGGCCCACGGATTGCCCAGTACCAGCGGGCGGCAGCTCAATACAGTCGCGAGCTGCAGATCAGGACCCAGCGTCCTAACGCCCCAGCCCACACAACAACGCCGTCCTGGCACATGCAGCTGCGTCAGTTGCTGCGCGATGCCCCGGACAGCACGGTCGCAGCAAGCCCTCAACGAAGCCTGAGCGCCCGCGATCTGAATGCCCAGGCGTGCACGCTGGCTGAGCGGCTTTTGCACAGTTGCCCGCACGGCGGGTGGGTGGCTATCCGCCTGGACAAAGACCTGCGCACGCTGGTGACCATGACCGCCTGCAGCCTGCTGCGCTGGCCTTACCTGGACATCCCGCAATGGTACGGCACCGACGCGACCGCGAACGTCCTGGCGAAACTCGATCCAGTAGTCGTGGTGGGCGATACGCTTACTCTCCAATCCCTGGCAGGTCGTTATCGCACGCTACTGCTGGACCACCTGCCGGAGCGCTGCGACGCTGCACCAGAGCTTCGGCCGCAGCCATTCGGTGATGTGGCCTATGGCTTGCTGACCTCGGGTACGACGGGTATGGCAAAGGTCGTCACAATTGGCGAACACGGTCGCCTCGATTCACTCGCCTTCTGGCGTCAGCATATCCGCCGCGGTGATCGCATCGGCCTCAATGCCTGGATGACCGGCTATGTCTACTACCCCATCTTCAGCGGCGCGGTGGCCTGCTTGATTCCGGACGCCATGGTGCTGGATCCCCACGCCCTCACAGGTTTTATCCAGGGCAGTCGTCTCTCTCAATTGATGATCACCCCTAGTCTGGTGGCAGGCCTGCTGCAAAACGAACAGGCATTCCAGCAGGCGTTTGCCAACGTGCATACCCTGTGGCTGAGCGGCGAGCCGCTACCTGACGCAATTCGCGAACAGCTCAGGCATTGCCTGCCCGACTGCCAGGTGCTCGATCTGTATGGCTCAAACGAAGCCGGGGACGTTGCCCTGGTCGGCCCGGAAGGCCGCCTGCACTTCACCCCCGGCACCGAAGCCTTCGTGCTGGACTCGACACTACAGTGCGTTCGCCTGGGCAGCCCTGGCGAACTCTACGTGTACACCCAGGGACTCACGCCGGGTTATCTGAAGGACGATACGGCCGACCAGGCGGCCTTCGTATCCAACCCGCTGGCGCCGACCCGGCCGGACCTGGCCCCGCAGCTGCTGCGAACCGGTGATAGGGTGCGACTCAGCGAAAGCGGAAATATCCACCTGCTGGGCCGCAGCAGCACGCATCTGAAATTGCGCGGGTTCAAGGTATTCAGCACCGATGTGGAACGCATCCTGGTTGCTCATCCCGAAGTACACACGGCCTTAGTCACCACGCGCGGCCGCGGGCTGGACCTGCAACTGGTAGCCTTTGTCGCTCCAGCGGATGCCGAACACCCACCCCATGCCAACACGCTGCGGCAATGGGCGAGTCAGCACTTGCCGGCCTTCAGCGTTCCGGTGGCCTATTTCCTGACCCCATCGATCCCGGCCGGCGCCAGTCAGAAGCGCCTGAGTGCGAACATACTGCTGCAACTGCCTCTGGTTCCTCTGCCGGATGACGAACCGCCACTCACGCCCCTGCAATCTCGGGTCGCAGCCTTATGGGGCGATTGCCTGAACCTTCAGGGTGTGACTCTGGGCCCCGACAGTGACTTCCTCGACATGGGCGGCAGCCTGTTGCTGTTGGAATTGATAAACCTGATCAACCGGACTTTCCGTTTCGATCTATCCGTTGCCGATGTCACCCGCGACGCTACCCTGGCGGGCATTACGCAGCTGATCGCGCTTGAGCTTCAAGGCGAGCCCGTCCTGGAGGTCCCCTTCTCTGTCGAAACCGAAACCGAGCGTTACCTGTCCAGGCTGCAAGCGCCTGTTTCGCATGTGCCTCCACGCGAGGCACGGCGGACAATACTGGTTACAGGGGCCACGGGGTACCTGGGACGGATGATCGTGCGCCAGCTGCAACAGGCCGCGGGGGTGGAACGCATTCTGTGCCTGGTGCGGGCCGAAGACACGGCTCACGCACAGCAACGGGTTGCGGATCTTGGACCAGTGGAGGCTGTGGTTGCGAACCTGAGCCAGCCCGGGCTAGGCCTGTCACCCGAGGATTACCGTCGCTTGTCTTCGGAGGTCGACTGCATCATTCATTGCGGTGCCGAGGTCAACTGGCTCAAGCGTTATGAACGCCTGGCCGAGACTAACGTAGGCGGAGTCCTGGAAGTGCTGCGTCTGGCTGCCATGGGCGGTGCCGGCGTTGTCATCGCCTCGACCTTGCCTGAAAAGGTCCCGACCACCGGCTACAACCGTGCCAAGCTGGTTGCCGAAAGCGTGGCGACAAGGTTCCGTGAGCAGACCGGCATAGATCTGGACATCCTGAGATGCGGGGACATCAGCGCCCCCATCCGGGCCAATGCCTGCGACCGCATCAACCCCGACGACTATGTCGGACTGATGATTCGTAGCTGTCTTGCTCTCAAGGCCTGGCCGGCGGAAAGCGACTGGTCGCTGAATCTCACGCCGGTGGATCATGTCGCACGGATCTTCGTGCACTGTGCCCTCGGCGAATCGACGACGCACTCGACGTCAATCCACCACCTTTACAACCCAGAGAGCACCCGCTGGGAACAGATCTGCAGTTGGGTCCAGACACTCTTGGGGACGGACCGGTTCACCGCACTCCCCCTCGCACAATGGCGCGTCAGACTCGAAGCCCAGGCACCCGGCAACGCAGTGCTGCAGCGCACGTTGCTGATCCTTCCAATGATCATCGAAGACTTCAAACACTTCAGCCATCCGGCCCCGTTGCAAATCGCGCAGCTGAAATGCCCGGTGATCGATGCCGAATGGACGCAGCAGTACCTCACGGCACTCAACCTGCACACAGGAGAGACCCCATGACACAGACTACCACCGGATGGGCGGCCCATAGCCCAGGCTCGCCATTGGAGCCCTTTACGTACCCCCGCCCGGATCCGGGCCCCAATGAAGTCGAGATCCGGGTCACCCATTGCGGCGCCTGCACGAGCGACCTGCATTTGATCGAAGGAAACTGGGGAGAAGCCTCTCAATACCCGCAGGTGTGTGGTCATGAGGTGGTCGGAAAAGTAGTCCGCAGCGGGGCCTCGGTAACGGGGCTCGTCGCGGGGCAACGGGTTGGTGTCGGCTGGTACAAGGGGGCATGCCTCGCGTGCGAGTGGTGCCTAAAGGGTGAAGAGCAGCATTGCCCAAAGGTGGTGCCTACCTGCAGCGATGGGCACCGAGGAGGTTTCGCGGACTTTTTGACCTGCGACGCACGGTTCGTATTCCCCATCCCCGATGCCATGCCCTCGGCCATGGCGGCACCATTGTTTTGCGCGGGACAGACGGTGTTCACCGCACTGCTGCGTGGCACTCGTCCGGACATGCAGGTCGGCGTGCTGGGCATCGGGGGGCTGGGTCACCTGGCCATTCAGTTCGCCGCCAAGTTCGGGTGCACCGTGACCGCGCTGTCTAGCTCCGAAGACAAGAAATCCCAAGCCATGGAATTGGGCGCTAGCCACTTCTACACCCTGGACCCGGACACGCTGAAAGCCCAGGCAAACACCTTGGACTTCCTGTTGGTGACGGCTTCCAACGATCAGGACTGGGAGAGCGCCATCGCCTTGCTGCGGCCGCGCGGCACCCTGTGCTTTGCAGGCATGCCCAACCCGGTCACCCTAGATATCGCGGCGATGACCTACAAAACCCTGACGGTCTCCACCGCCAACGTTGGCGGGCGCCACGACATGCTGCAGATGCTGGCGTTTGCCAGCGTGCACCGTGTCTGGCCCCTGGTCGAAACATTCCCGGCGACAGGAATCAACCAGGCCCTGGATGCACTGCGCAACAACCAAGTGCGTTATCGCGCCGTCGTCGAGTTCTGACCCACACAAGCTCCACGGAGATACCTCATGCCTTCTTCGCTGGCACTACCGCCAACCGTCCCGGTGCATTCGGACCTGGTCTCCCACCCCTTCGAGATCGGGCGTCAGGAGCATTCCGATTTGAAGGGCCACCGTTCGCTCCTGTTGTGGTTCACCGGCATGTCCGGCGCAGGCAAGTCGTGCATCGCAAACCGGGTCCAGGCCAACCTGCACGAGCGTCAACTGCATACGTGCCTGTTAGACGGTGACCGGCTTCGTCAGGGCCTGACCGCCGACCTGGGCTTTGCCGATGAAGATCGCAAGGAAAACATCAGGCGCACCGCTGAGGTGGGCAGACTGATGGTGGATGGGGGCGTGATCACCTTGGTGTGCCTGATCTCACCGTTCGAACAAGAGCGTCGCATGGCCAGAGCGCTCTTCGCCCCCGACGATTTCATCGAAATATTCATTGATGCGCCGCTGGCAGTCCTGGAGCGACGCGACCCCAAAGGGTTGTATGCCAAGGCGCGTAAGGGCCTGATCAAGAATTTCACCGGTATCGACTCCCCCTATGAACGGCCTCTATCCCCCGACATCTTGATCGATAGCGCAACGACCTCTGTCGAGCAGGCCGCGCACACCATCGAAGCATTCCTGCACAACCGTCGGTTCTGGAATTGACCGTTACGTTCATCACGGGGCAACCATTATGAAGACGCTGGTTATCGTCGGTGCTGGCTTCAGCGGTGTGGCCACTGCGGCACAGATTCTGCGCAGCGCAGGTACCAAACTGCGCATAATATTGGTCAATCGTACGCGGGCCATGGCGCGAGGGCTGGCCTACGGCACCAACAGCCCCCTCCACCTATTGAACGCCAACGTTGGAAAAATGAGTGCGCTGGATGATGATCCCGAAGACTTTTTGAGGTTCTGCAAAAGCCGGCATCTCAACGTCGAGTCTACCTCGTACGTCAGTCGCAGCCTGTATGGCAACTACTTGAACGATGTCCTCGACCGCGCTGAACGATTAAATCCTGGCGTGCAGTTGTCACGGATTGTCGCGGAGGTCATACAGGTGCAACCCTGCGGCGACGGCGCCCGGCTCAAGCTGTCGGATGGGTGTACCCTCGAGGCGGATCATGTGGTCCTCGCCTTTGGCAACTTCCCTCCCGCCGACTGCTGCAACTTGAACAAGACCCTACGTCCGCAGACCTACGCGCATGATCCCTGGAGTCCTCCCCTATGTCTGGCGTCCGATCCAGACACCGCGGTGCTGTTGATCGGCTCCGGCTTGACAGCGGTCGACATGGCGCTGCAGCTGGTTCAAAAAGGCCATAGCGGCCCAATCCATTTACTCTCTCGGCGCGGGCTCTTGCCCCTGGGCCACTCACCGGAGGCCATTGCCCCCCTTAGCGCCCCTGTGCACCTGGGACGAGGCTCACCTCGACAGCTGATGGCGACACTGCGCAAGCGGGTCAAGGAACACCAGCGCCGAGGAGGCGATTGGCGAGCCGTGGTCGACAGCTTGCGTCCGTGGGTACAAAAACTCTGGTGCGCGATGGATACCCCGCAGCAGCGACAATTTCTACGACATGTCCAACCTTGGTGGGACGTCCACCGTCATCGTTTGGCACCCGCCACTTTCGAACATTTTCAACGTCTTCTGGAAAGTGGACAACTGGCCGTTCATGCCGGCAGGTTGAGCAATGTGGCGCTGCTGGGCAAAAGCTTGATTGTGGACTTTAAACGGCGCAGCGGTCAGGCAACTGAATCGCTCAAGGTCAGCAGCATCATCAATTGCACCGGCCCCAACCTTGACATCCGGCGAGTCGATACCCCCTTGGTCAACAACTTGCTGCAGCAAGGGCTTCTTAGCGCCGCCCCGTGTGGCTTCGGGATACTTGTGGACGAGCAATTGCGCGTGTTGGATCAGCATCATCAACTGATACCTTGGCTTAGCTATGTGGGGCCCATGCTCAAGGCGCAGTATTGGGAAGCCACCGCCGTCCCTGAGCTTCGGCGCTTTTCGTTCAAATTAGCCACGCGCATGGCCACCCTGCTGACAGATTTACCGGTTAGCAGTGGGCAAGATTCCCGGTTGCGCGTGACGCCTCAAGGTGGACCCGGCGTTGCCACTGACCTAAAAAGCACTCCGCATGCTGGAGGGTGAACGTAGCTCTGTCGGCAACTGCCATAGAGGCAGTCCGGCTACCGGCCATCCCCGCGCGAAAGTACATTGAAGACCACCCCGTGCGGCCTCGATATCGTCAGCGCGTCATTCGTGAACGCTCATATACGCCACACGAATTGGGGCAAAACTGGGGGCATATCTGAAATTTTGCTGCTTGAAAGCATTGCTCTAGAGCCAAGTCAAAATGTTCTTTGGAAAGCAAGAGTTTGACTGTAAATAACAGACTCTAGACTCGCAGCGCTTTGTGCGCGGAGCAAGAGCCATCGCTGGACTTACAGAGACAATCGGCAGTACCGGCGGCAGGGCTGGATGCTGGCGCATTCAACCCACGCGCTTCATTTTTGCTTCGAAGCTGAGATGTCTTGCCAAATGGTGTTCTCCTGCGCAATAAAAAATCCGACTCAAGGGCAGCGTATCGCGATCATTAGCCCGTAGAAATCAGATGTTGACCGTCATATTGCGAGTATCTTCCGATACCTCAGATGGCGCGTGAATTCCAGCCCTCCAGCGGCAACTCGAAAAACAACGAACGCCCATCAGAAGCGCTCAAGTGTAGCGGTAACATCCATCGTCACCGTTCGAAGTTAACACCTCAGTTTGAGCCCAGGACACTGCACACGATCTGCGTGGTCACGTCGAAATTATCCGGAGTGAGGACATCAATTGGCGAACGATCTTTTAGTCGACACCCTAACGAACCACTACCCCTACGCTTACTTCATTGCGCCACGTTTTACTTTTAATCGAGTGACATTCTCGCCGACCTGATTCGCAAACTCATGAGGGGTGACATGCTCCCGAAGATTCGCCGTAAGGTACTGGCTCCACCAGTTCATGATCAACCGACGCTCTTCAATAAACTCTGCCTTGTGAATGTAGGCGGCTCTAACGCTGTTGCGCTCTCTATGACTCATTTGCCTTTCGATGGCCGTTTCAGACCACAGACCTGACTCGACCAGTGCGCTACAGGCCATTGAGCGGAATCCGTGACCACAAATCTCTGTCTTCGTGTCGTACCCCATGGTGCGCAACGCTTTGTTCACGGTGTTTTCTGACATCGGCTTCCAGGCCCTAGCATCACCGGCAAATACCAGATCGAATGTGCCAGTGAGGGTGCGGATCTGTTCAAGCACGGCCACAACTTGCGGAGATAGAGGCACAAGATGAACATCGCCCGCCATTTTCGTCCCCCGCGTTGAATGGCGTACGTCCTCCAGCTCCGGCCGAGTATCCGGGATCTCCCATACGCCACGCTTGAGGTCGAACTCACACCAGCGAGCGAAACGTAATTCACTCGAGCGAACAAACACGTGCAGCGACAGCATGAGCGTTAGCCGGGTCAGCTCTCGGCCCTTGTAGGCATGGATTCGTGCCAGCAATTCAGGCAGGCGTGACAGGGGCAATGCAGGCCGATGGGAGACTCGCGGCGCTTTGATCAAGCCCTGAAGATCGTACGCAGGGTTTATCGGAATAAGACGAAGGCGTTTTGCCTCACGCATAATACTTTGCAGGTATCTTTGTACCCTTAAGGCGACGTCAATCGTTCCTCGTTTTCTGATCGCCTCCAAAGGTTGCATCAGATCATAAGTATCGAGATCAGCAATCGCGCGAGCACCGATAAACGGGTAAACATAGTTATTCAGACGGTTCAACACATTCTTGGAATGGTCGGGTGTCCATCTGGACGACATGTTCTTGTGCCAGTCCAACGCAACGCTTTCAAAGGTACGGCCGTTGACAGCATTTTCCGTTTTGGCTTTACGCTTGTTCTCAACGGGATCAATGCCGTCTGCGAGCATCCGCTTCGCATCTAAACGCTTCTGGCGCGCATCGGCAAGGCCAATCACAGGATAGCTGCCGAGGGAGGTCAACCCCTCCCGGCCGTCAGGCTTTACGTACCTGAGACGCCAGCCTTTACGGCCATTGGGTTGGATTAGGAGATAGAGACCGTCGCCGTCGAAAAGCTTGTAGGGACGGTCTGTTGGCTTGGCTAAACGGCAAGCAGCGTCGGTAAGCGGAGCAGTTGTGCGCGACATAAGGGTACTATCCTTAATCGAACCAAAGACTACCCCTAACTTTACCCTCTAAATGACTGGATTCCAGAAGAATGGGCAAGATTCCGACGGAATGCTAAAATGAAAAAACCCGCCAGAAGGCAGGTTTTTCAAGGCTTCCAGAGAACTCAAAAGCGCTCTGTGGAATGCAAGATGGTGCCCGAAGCCGGAATCGAACCGGCACGCCCTTACGAGCGGGGGATTTTAAGTCCGGATATATTTCCTTTAAAATCAATACGATAAGTCTTGTTGTGCAACGCAATGAGCTGTAAATGACGCCCCTGAAAGCCTTTATCCTCAAGCGTCTTTAAAATTTTGCGGTGCGGTTTTTCCGCCCGCTGCTGCACTCTCCCCCGGTGTTCTGCCGACTATAACCAATCCAAAACCCTACAGCTCGTCGCCTCACCCTCGCCCAACCCTCGCGCCTCAATTACTGTATATCCGAACAGTATCAATAAGGCATGACCGTGGACCCTCTCGACATCGAAGACACCAGCGACTGGCTTGGATGCCCGACAGAACTGGAAACCGCCACCCATTACAACCGCATGCTGGAAAACGAAGTCCAGGAGCTGACCCTTCAATTGCGCAAAGCTCGGGAGGACATCTTCGGCCTGGTCAAGATGCATGGGGAAGCCTCCGCCGAGCGCGACTCTTTACGCGCCGAGCTGAGCAAGATCAAAACAGAGCTGTCGAGTGCGAACCGGAGGGCCGTCGATAGCGAGACAAAACACAACTGGGAGATGATGGCTAACGGGAAGTTGGTCAGTCACCTTTACGATCAGATCACAAAGCTCACTGGTGACGATCCCCGCGCAAGATTGCCTCGCAGCTAAACTCCTATTTCAGCTGGAGGATTGTGTATGTGCGGACGACTTTCGCAATACAGCGGCATCCATGACTTCGTTGCGGCGCTCAGCATGCCCAACGCCTTGATCAGCACCGTCGGTGACAAGCCCTTCGAGCGCTACAACGCCGCGCCGACAACTCAGCTTGCTATCTTCCATCAAGAAGGCCAGTACCTGCACGCCGACATGGTGCGCTGGGGATGGCGACCACACTGGGCAAAAGACCGGGCAGCACCGATCAATGTCCGGGTGGAGAAAGTCGCCCACGGCCCCTTCTTCCGCGCGATCTGGCCGCACCGAGCAATCATTGCGATCGATAACTGGTTTGAGTGGGTCGATGAAGGCGGCCCGAAGAAACAGCCCTACCTGATTCGCCGGAAGGACCGGGCGCCGATTCTGTGCGCAGCGATTGGCCAGTACTCGAACGCTGAGCATGACCCAGGAGAACACGACGGCTTCGTAATCATCACCGCCGACAGTGCCGGCGGCATGGTCGACATCCATGACCGGCGGCCGGTGACGCTATCGCCTGAACTGGCTCGCGAATGGCTTGACTCGTCCACGCCGAAAGAGCGCGCCGAGCAGATAGTGCTGCTCCAGGGCGAGCCAACGGAATCGTTCGAGTGGTTCAAGGTGGATCGAGCTGTGGGCAATGTCCGCAACCAGGGACCGGAACTGATCCAGCCAGACAGCGAGATTTCCGGCGGAGATCACAAGGGGAATGGATGACTGCTCAGCGGTACGCCCCCGCCGCTACAACCAATTCCCGGCGGATAAACCTGCGTCGCGAATAGCTCAACCACGCCAGATGCTCTGCGCCAGGCTCCAACGCCAAAGCGGTCGCCCCACGCATTTTGCAATGCATGGACTAGCCGTCAACATAAACATTGTAAATATTCTTGAGCGCGATTTATGCCTGGCGCATTCTTTGACACGAAAATTTACAAGGACAGTAAAATTTTATGCGTTCTTCAACTATGGATGGACCCTCCCCTTGCGCCTGCACGCTCGATACCGAGCATCATCCCAGCGGCCTGAAATCCTCGTTACACCTTTATGGACTGGTTCGCATCGTCGGATTCAGCGACACGCTTGTGAGCACGCCGGTTGAGATTCTTTGCGCGGCGTGCGGCGAAGGCAAAGCGATTCGTGCCTTCGTTTCAAGGCTGGACGCTGAGTTGGTCGCCAGGTCGATGTCTGGCACGGGCTATCATGTCGTACCGCTGGCACAATTTGACCCCACTGAATTTATCCAGCAACACCAAGGTTGGCTGACAGTCCACATCACCTGTGGCTTTTCCTCAGGACGCGACACGTTACGACTTGAAGATGGTGACTTGCAAAGCTTAGGCTGGTTCATCTATACCCAGACAGGCCCCTGGAGTCCGGGGCGCTTTATCCACTGGGGCGAAGAACTCTCTGAGATATTGCTTATAGCCTACCGCAGCGTCGGCATGCCCAATTACAACGCCTGGCTCAACCAGCTTGATGGCTATTCCATTCAGGCCATGGACGACTGCATCGAAATCGCCTGGCAGACGTTGTTGGCCTCCCGCCCCATAGGCGAAAGCCACCGAGCGCTGTTCAACCCTATGGATGAATGCTGGCTCTTTTCCGACTTGCCAATCGACCACTTTTACCCCATTTGAAACCTTGAAAAGGAACTTCCCATGAGCGGAAAACCAGCTGCCCGAGTCACAGACCCCACCAGTTGCCCGCTTCCAGGGCATGGCACGAATCCGATCGTCAGCGGCTCTCCTAGCGTGAACTTCGACGGCCTTGCTGCCGCTCGAATGACTGATAAATCAGCATGTGGTAGCCCGATTACGGGCGGCGTCAGCGCTACTGTTTTCATCAATGGGCTGAATGCCGCAACTCAAGACAGTACTGGGGGCCACGGCAACGTGGTTGTGGGCGGATCCGGCACGGTCATTATTGGCGACACCTTCGTACAAGCCCCCTTCAGCGGCCTGCTGCCGATGCCAGTGCACTTCAGCGACAAGTTCATACTGATCGATAAAGACTCTGGCGAGCCTCTACCAAATCTTGATTATGCCATCCAGCGTGCAGACGGCAGCATGGAACACGGTGTAAGTGATCCGATGGGATATACGCATGTAGTGAGTTCGCACCTACCTGAAACAATCAAATTGTTTCTGGAGGATTAATTTATGGGCGAAGTGGTTAGCAAGAACGGAAAGAAAATGTCTCTCGTGGCCGAAAGACCGGTGACGCCCGTCAAAGACTCCACCCCAAAAACTGTAGAGCTGGACGCCAAGAAGCAGGTGAGGCGGGCCGAGAACGAGAAGTATTTGAAGGATAAGAACGTGAAGGCTTTTTTGTATGCCATCTCTAAAGCCGAAGCCGGTGACTACCACGCGAAATACGGTTACGGCTGGGCACCAGGTTTCCAGACTGGAAAATGGACGTTTACAGATGAGTCCACACATCCGGGGGCAGGTCATGGTGGAAAAATTACAGCATCGGGTAGGTACCAAATTAATATTGCCACTTGGCGTGAATATACCGAAAAGATGGCGCTAACCGACTTTTCCCCTCATACGCAAGACCTTATCGCAGTCGACATATTGCGCACCATTGGTGCGATCGACAAGATCATTGCCGGCGACATTCCGGGAGCAATGCCGAAGGCGGCAACAAGATGGGCGTCACTTCCCGAGGGGCCTGGCAAAAAGAATCATTATCCGCCACAACCGTATACCGAGTATCCAGAGTTTCTGGCCAACTACAAATCGGCTGGAGGCACTGTCAAATGAAGGCTCCGATCCTCACGCTCGTCGCACTTTATTGCATCGGTACTAGCTCAGCGTTTGCCGATGGTTCACATGAGGCAGGTGACAAACGCGGGCCGGCCGGCATTGCCGTCGGGGAGCCTTTGGTCGCGGCCAAGGCTAAACTAGTCAAACACGGTTGGAAGCCGACGCGTATGCATACCGCCGATGGCTACGAATACAGTGGCGTGGAGCGAGAGCTGGTTGCGCACAAGTTTTTCGAGGTCGATGTCTGCTCTTTTGATAGTTCGCGTTGCATCCTATTCTACTCAAAGAAAGGCACTTGCCTGCGCGTCGACACCATTGGCGAGCAACTCAATGACATGACGGTTACGCGATGGGCAGATGAGTGCCCTGATGCGCCCACGGAGACTGGTAAGAACGGCGCGGGATAGCAGCGGACTTTAAGCTGAATTTTATTCTTTTTGGATTTCCTGCACGTACGCTTGGCACGCCTGCAACGCGATCAATCCCCGGTCGCCGATGTCGGTGATTCCGATAATTCGTTGAGCATGCGCTGGGTCAAGTCGGGCGCGCGCTCCTCCATGAACCACGCCGCCGGTGCCGGTACCGGCTGGCACTGAACAGCCATCGGCTGAACTCGCGTCGAGGAGGACTGACAACCGCAGATCAGAAGTGGCAAGGCGATCGCGCAGGCGAGCCTGATTGGTTTGAGCATCGGTCAGTTCCTTGTGGTGGGTTTGGTCGCTGGCCGACAGGCGCTGCTCGAGTGCGAGCCGTTTGTCCTGTTCGTTCCGTTGCTGGGTCGCGGCGGCTAAGGTCAACTCATTCAGCGTCTCGTCGTGGAGTTTCGCCTGCTCCGCCAGTTGCTGGCCGTAACGCCAAGCGTCCACTTTCCATGTGGAAAAAACGGAACACCCTACCAAAACGAGCATGCCGATCAGACGCCACGCCACGACGTTCACTGCAACGCCCTACGCACGCCTTCCACCAGCACAGCGTCCGGATAAGCAAACCCGGCGTTCTCGTGATGGATGATCGCTTTGACAAAGCCCTGCATCACCGCCGGCACGGCCAGATCAATCTCAGCGCCAGGTTTGGTACCGGTGTTCGCTTCGACGGCGCGCACGTAAGCGGCAGTGTCGTTTTCTACCGATGGTGCCCAGCGACTGATAATGGCCTTCACCGTCTTCAGTCCGTGCTTGCGCTGGTACGTCAGCAACAACTTGCCCAAGGCTCGAATGCCGTTCTCGGGAACGTCGAATCTGGCAAAGCGTTTCTCGATAGCGGGGTCTGGATTGAGCTGGCCCTGCCACTGGTTGGCTGGGTTGTAGTCTATGTTTCCGGGGTTGCGGTTGCGCACCCCACGAGTCTCGATTGCAGTCATCACTTTTCTCCAGGCAAAAAAATACCCGCTCGATGGCGGGCCGGTAGTCAGATGGCTTTTAAAGGACCGGAGTGGTCGACCGGCTGGAAGACGTCTCGCTGGTGTAGGGCTCAGGCTGTTCTGGCCAGGTTGGCGCAGTCGGCCAGATCGGCTGACCGGTGACGCGACCGAGAAAGACCCGGTACTTCTTCCAGGCTGCCAACTCCGTCAGCCGGCCGGACTTTTCTTCCACTTCTTCCGGCAGCGCGTACTCACCCTCAATGGCGTCATTGATTGCATCTACTCGACCTTGCAGCGCCGACACCTGGGCTGTTGCCAAGCGCGTACGTGCATTGAGGTCGGCGGTGGCCGCCCACGAAACTTCCTGTTCGGCGATCGCGTCGACCAACGACTGTGGGATTTCGGCAACCAGACTTTCGCCAGGCGCAAGTTGCGCCTCGGTAAATCCGGCACCAACTGCTCTCCAGCCTGAATTAGTAATTGCGTATGGCATTTTTACCTCTCAAACCGATATCCAGAAACCCGAACCCGGAACAGGCCGCTACCAGGCGTTGCATCAAGAGCGTATGTAAATCGTTGACTCGCATCCATTACAAAGTCCGCAGACCCTGCAGCTCCGATCGGAATAGCCAAAAGATAGTTGTTCGCGTTGGGCGTAAAGTTCACCTCCGAGTTTGCAATGAACGCGTTGCCGACGTTGGTCGTTAATAGGTAGCTGGTCTTCGCCTCTCTGGCCGTCACTGGCACGACCGCACCGCAATCGACGGAGGTGAACGAAGTTGCTGAGCCGGCTACAACCAGAAACGGCGCCAAGTTCAATGACTCCAGATAAAAGACTGTGTTGTTCTGAAGGTGAATCACCTTGTACAGCTGACCCGATGAGTTGGTAACCATCGAACCGAGGTATCTACGGGAATTATCTCCGATCTTTGCTCTAGCCTTACCAAAATAAACCAATGTAGGCGCAGTAGTTACGGCCTCGATAGCGGCCACACCTGAGTTATCGTATAGATAAATGTGGTACCACGTACTTGCGGCGAGACTCATACCACTTAAAGTTAGGGTTGCGGATACTGGCAGTACTTTACCAGTACTCAGGATATAAGCACTTCCCGCCGATACTGAAATGGATGTAGCGCTATTCCACGAGATAATAAGACCATCAATAAAGGTGACCGACACTCCACCTTGAGCGTTAGTAAGCGGTTTAGTAAGGCCTGTAATTTCAGTGATATCAGAGTTTTGACCGCTTTTCGCGGCGACCAGAGTCGTGCGCGCGGCAAGAGCACTAAGATCATCTACCAGAGTCTTCATGAAATCAGAGAAGCCCAGCCCAGTCAGCGCATCACCCGAGGTAGCCCCGCCCGTTCCGCCTTTGGTGATCGGCAGGATTTCGTAGTTGCCGGTCGTGCCAAGCGCGGCCAACTTAGCACCATACTGATTGACGATTGAGCGCAGGGCGTCCGCTGAGTCTTTGACGTAGCCCTGCATCGGCGCCAGCGCATACGCTCCCGCGGAATTGGTAGCGCCCTGGTACGGCGGTGCAATCGACAGCGCAGTATCGCTGGCGATATTGGTTACCTCGTACCAGCCGCCGTCGGGACCGCGAAACGCATCGCCAACACGGCTATTGGCAATAAATGCGGTGTTGGTGCCGATCACGGCATTCGAATTTTGGACGACGGAAACCGTCCCGGCTTTGTACCAGGGCATAGGGTGGTCCTTGGATCTGAATAAGAAACCCGTGATGGGATGGATTGGTAAAGGCGGGTTAATTGAAAGGGAAAGGTAGGTTTTCGGTTGTTATCACCAGTGCTGTAGGCAGCAGTACGGGGAGATTAGAGAACGAGATGGGAAGTGAGTACCCTTGATTGAATGGATGGGCCTGTGTAGTTGCAGGCGAGGCTCCGAACATAAAGGAGATCCCACCACTACGCCCGTAGGCACCCTCCAAGCCAGAGTAATTTAAGAATGAGTAGAACTCGCTTCGAGATAGAAAGTCCCAATACATCACGCCGCGCGACCATGGCAAAAACGCTGCATACTCAACACCTGAATTGATAGGAATATCAACAAACGAATCGACCTGACCTGTGTAAACAATTCCCCCTACGACCTGATAAATTTGGCGAACTCGATTCGCCCCCCCTGAGTAGCAGGTTAAGTATCTACCATATTTATCGGTCGCCCCAGGTCCGGCCGCTTGTATTGCCGCAATAATATTTAGTGGCGGCTGCAAAGAGTTGAAAGTGATTCGACCATTGGTGTCGTACGTCTTTAGAAACGTGGTCCCGGACATATTGTCGGCCATCAGATCGAAACAGTAGAACTTTGTACTTGTAGATGCGCTCGAATAATGAAAAGTAATGCTGCTACCTGATACGGAGGTCCCGTTAAAAATTCCTGTTCCGGTAATAAAAACAATGGGCGATATGGCGTTAGATACCGTGAAGCCCCACAGCCCGTCACCGAAAGAAGGTGATGCGCTGGCGGTTGACACGGTCCAGTTCGCACCATCGTTAGGGTCAAGCTGGGCTGATCTCAATTGTTTTCGCGTCCAATAAGACTGTAAGGCCATATACCCGCTCTTTACCAGCCCGTAACAAATCAGGTTGGTGTCAAAGAGAATTTGGCCATTATCTTTAAATGCCTGGAAAGTTTCCAATTAGTAATACCCGTAAAATATTCGGCAGTTGGCCGAAAAGTATCCCCAGCCGTTCGTTGCGTATGAGTAAACCCATGACAAAGAGCCTGGCATAAGCGTGACGCCCGGCTTCTTGCCTTTCTCAAGCTGCAAATCCACTAGCGGGACAACAATGTAGTACTGCGTCTTCCCCGCAGGAGGCCCAGGGATAGCGGCCGAGCCATTGGCCCCGCCCGTATCGACAAAGCCCTGCATCTGGCTGATGTTCATGGTCATGTCGACCAGCAGGCGCCCAGCAGAGTCGTACGTGGTCAGTCCGGTCATGTCAGACGCTCATGTTGATGGCCAGGACGCCATTGGGGTGGTAAAGCTTCACGCTGCTGTTATTGATGGCGATCCTTGCCGATCCGGCGCCCTGTCCGTTCATCTCAAACCCCCCATTTTTGAAAATTGCCCAGCCGGTCTGACCCATCACATAGTTCGTAGAGCAGATGTAATCGCCAATCTTGGCGTTGGTGATAGTGCCGTCAGCGATAAACGCCGAGTTCATGAACACCTGGCCGCCCTGCACCGCAAACGGCACTGAGATGGCGCCGCCGGCAATGGTGTTGACGATGGCGAACCGATCGGCGCTGACCAGGAACTGGCTTTGGAACACGCCATTCACGTTCTCGATGCCGAGGCCTATGCCGGCCGCGACGTACTGCCCGTTCGCTGTCACCGACATCTTCACAGACCACATCGTTTTCAGGTTGCCATTCAAATCTGCGAAGGCCGTAGATGTCTGCTGTATTGCGGCCGAGTTGCTGCCGACCGCGACATTTAACTGCTCAACCCTAGTTGCAGTTGCCGTGTTGTTAGTGGCCACCACCTCTGTCAGGTCAGTAACATTGGCGGAGATTTTTGTGATGTTGTCGGTATTGGACGTAATTTTGGCATCGTAGGTCTTCAGCTCGCGAGCTGCCGCAGCGGTTTCCGACGCTCTAACTTTTGATTCGACGGCAATGCTGGCCGTGCTGTTCCAGCCTTGCAGTGCATCGTCGAGTTCCCCTTGACCGCCATCATCGCGATACGATGCGCGCAAGGCCTGAAACGCAGTTACCTGCGCGGTGACTACACCGTCTATTTCGGTGATGTCCGCAGTGTTGGTAGCGACCTGCTGCGCCAGCCCGTTTGCCGTCTGAACGGTCTGCCCAACATCCAGCCAGTACGCGGCGTTCGGCGGTGGTGTGTTGATTGGCACCGCGCCAGTAGCTTGGTAGATCCGCTTGCCGACCACGACAAGGTCGTACTCCACATAAGTGGCGTCCTGGTCGTAGCCTTTGAGGCCGTCGAGCGCATCGATCTGCGCCTGTAGGCCCGGGATTTTATTGATCTCGTCCAGCAAGTCCTGGCCCAGCTCAGTTTCGCCAATCTGGCCGGCGATCATCTCCAGAATTGCCGCTGCGTCAGCGCTCGACTGCCCCTGCACGCCCAGGCCGATCGGGTACCACGGACCGATGTTGCCGATCCGGTCCACCAGGCGCGCCCAGAAGTAGAACGTCACGCCAGCGCGCAGCCCCAGCATCGAGAAATCGCTTTGCGGGTAAGACAGGTCGGTCAACTTGGTGGCCGCCTCCAGGCCGGTCGTCGGGCCGTACCAGATTTCCGTGCGCTGGGTGTCTTCGGCGCCAGCCGGAAAACCCCACTTCAGATAGATGCCGAACAAAAGCGGCGTGGCCGTCAGGTATGACACCGCCGGTGGCAGCCCTTCCTTGCCCTTAAGATTGGTCAGGATCGAGGCGCGCCAAATCGACGAGATGTCGAAGGCGCTCACCGCGCGGACGCGGGCCAGGTATGCGCCAGCGTAGATGCCGACCACGTCCACACTGGTCGTGCCGACGCGCTGCACCTTGATCCAGTTGCCGCTGTCCTTGCGCCACTCCACGTCATAGCCGACGGCGCCATTCACTGCTGGCCAGGCGATGGTCATGGTCGCGACAGCAATGCCCTGCGACACAACCGAATTCGACGTGAGGGTAACGCTGGCCGGCGCCGGAACGACGGTGATCGGGATCACGCTGATCGGACGCTCTTCCAGCCGAGCGCCGGTATCGATGAAAGCGAACTTGCTCGAGTCGTACTGCAGCGCGCTGATCTCGAAGTCGCCTTCGGTTGTGCGCCGAGTGCTCAGCACGCGGTAAAGCGGGATCGCTAGATCATTGGCATCCAGCGCCCACTGCAATTGCGGCAGAGGCAGCTCGCTGTAGTTGGTGGTCACGGTAACGATGCGGCCGCTCACACTTTGCACGGTGCGGCCCTCGGCCCGCCCGCCGGGCAGGTTGATGATCAACCGATCGCCCGTTTTGGCCTGGGTGTCGCGGTCCAAGGTCACGGTTCGACCCAGCACCTCCGCAATACGTCCGCCGACCTCGCGACCCGCCAGCAGTGAGTCGGCCACTGGAATGATGTGACCCGGCAGCGGAATCACGCCCTCCATGCCAGTTTTGAACGACACGGTTCGGTCCTGATTGTTGCTCAGGATCGCCCACTTACCGCGGCGCTGGGCCTCTGATGCGCGAGTGCAGCCAATGGCACTGAGCTCGGTCGGTTTATCGCCGAAACGGCGCTGCAAGGCCAGATCAGCGAACGGAATGACGTCAGTGTCGTAGTTGTTCGCCGGGTTGTCGTAACTGACCAGGGCCCGGGTGTAGCGGGTCTTGGCTGAGGCGCTGCCATATGAGAACTTACCGTCGACCACGTTTGCCCGGGTGAATACATAGTCGAAGTCCTGCGCGCGCGGCATGTCGGCCTGCATCACCAGTTGCCCTTGGGCCCAGTACGTCATGCCCCGGTAAATTCCTGCGATATCTCGCAACAGCGACCAAGCATCGGGCCGTCCCTGCAGGTTCATGTCGCACAGAAACCGTGGTTCAGTGCCGCCCAAACCATTCGGCACCAGTTGGTCGCAGTATTGAGCGATCCGGTAAAGCTCCCACTTGTCGACCATGAACGACTTGATGCGCTTGCCCAGGCCGAAACGATCCTCCGTGCAAATGCCGTAGGTGATCCAGGCCGGGTTGTTGGTCCAGGCTTGTTTCATGGTGCCGTCCCAAGTGCCGGTGTAGGTCCTGGCGATCGGGTCGTAGTTGCTCGGCACCTGCCACTTACGAGCACGGCACCGCACAGTCACAGCCGGAATGTTGGTGAACTGCTCAGCGTCGAACTCGATGTAGAGCAGCGCGGTGTTCGGGTAGCGCAGCTTGGCATCGATCACTTCGGTGTAACCGGCGATCAGCATGGTGTCGGCAATCTTGTTGCTGTTCTGGTTCGGCGTCAGCCGACGGACGCGGATCATCCAGCCACTGGTGGCGCTTGGCAGATCAACGCGAACAGACCGCTCGTAACGCGTAGTGGTCTTTCCGTCCACGGCGCCGGGATATACCTGCTGATAGGCCCCGCCATCAGTGGCCAGATCAATGGCGTAGTCGATGCGGTAGCCGACCACATTCCCTTCGTCATCCTGGCGTTGCAAGGCGGGCCACGCGAACCGCATGCGAATAGCGGAAAGCTGGGTGTTGGTGATCGAACGCACCCATGGGCTGTCGCTGCGTAGTTCCACGTTGAGCGAAGTTTCGCTCTCAACCGCCGGGATGCCCGGGATGTAGGTCTGATCCACGGAGCCTGACCGCCAGTCCCATTTCACGTTCGGGAAGTTGTAGTTACCGCTCGCGTCCCGGATCGGCGTGTTGTCGAGGAAGATGCTGTAGTCCGTCGGCACCTCGTCAAACTCACCCTCGCCCACGGCGATCAGGATCTTGGCCAGGTTGGTCGAGCGCAGGCTATCGCTGGCTTCGGTCGGCGACTTCGGCATGCTGCTGCCGCCTTTCTCGCCATGGATATCGATCTTCGGTGCTGCACCCATACTTTCCTCCAGGCGAAAAAAACCGCCTCATGGGCGGCCTGCTTGCTGCGTTCTGGTTACGTTTTGTCTTCGGCGTAGATCGATGCAGAGATAATCATGCCGCCCCACCTGCGGTCACCGATGCAGATCGGGATCGGGTTGCCGCTGGCTGTGGTGTTCTTGGCACTGCCGAAGGCGTAGGACGGCATGTTCTCGGGGGATGCGCTCTGCTTCAGGCCGGAGGCTTGAGGGCTGAGCATTTGCATCACGCCGCCGGCAACCATCGCGATACCTACAGGTGCTAACCCCTGAAAGCCCGGGATGAATGATGCGGCAATCAGCACGGCGCCGATGATTGTCTGAAGCAGCCCTGCGCGCTTACTGCCAGAAATAACCGGGACGATTCGAATTTCTTGAGCGCCACCCAGAGCGAAATCTTTCTCGGGGATGTTCCTGCGGTTGCGGAATATCGCAAAACGCATGCCGCGTCGCTCAAGGTCTTTGATCGCAGCCTCAAATCCATCGAGCGTGCACTTCAGTGCCTTGAAAGCTTCTCCGACAGATTTACTACCCAACTCACGGAAATGCTCTCTACCAAACAGCTTGATCAGCGGTCCAGATAACAAAATGGTTGTCATCAACTTGCCGGGGCTCGTCATCTTTGTCATGGTTTTCTCCTGCCGAAAAAAACCGCCTGAGTAGGCGGTTTGATTCATTGTTCTCAGAGACAGTCTTTGACTGCTTGCTCTATGTCGCTTCGACCATAGCCCGGCGACCACGCCATACGCTGGTAAAGCGTTACCGCGCTACCTCTAGGTGTTTTACGGATATTCAGCAGTTCGTCAGACATATTGCTGTTGGCAACAAGCAATCGATACCCATTTTCGGTTTCAGACATTGACGAATCGCTACGAGCATTTTGCCACTTGGGAAATACGCACAGGGCATACCGCTTTGGATCCTTCGAAGTAGAAGTGTTGATGCTTGGATCATTTTTCTCTAGATCACCTGGCGAAACACAGCCCGCCAACAGCGCGGCAGCCAACGCCCCTACGATCAATTTCATGCAGTTCACTCCTGTGCAAAGGTGCCAACCATATCACCGAGCATCCTTATGACGCAGCACCAGACGCGTGCGCTGAAGCCAGGGCCCGCCGAAGACGATAATCTCGCTCGGCCGCCCATACAGATGGTGCAGCAGGAACGGACCAGGCCCGAAGGTGGAAGCATCCTCGCCTAACAGTGCCGGATCGGCGCCGAGGTAGATCCCGGCATGATTCGGGTGTGCCGTCCGCCCTACTTCCATCACGACCATGTCACCGCGTTGCGGTTGATCGACCCGGTAGAACCCGGCCGCCTCATAATTCGCCTCGTACAGACTGGCGTTGTCCGAGCTCTCCCACCAGCCATCGACGCGCTTGAAGGCTTCGAACTCAAGCCCCCACTCGCGCTTGTACCAGTCCGCGCAGACTTGCCAGCAGTCCCAGGCACCATGCACGAATGGGCGGTTCAGCAGCGGCGTATTTGGCTCAGGAAGGATCTCCCTCAAGTCGCCTTCTGGCCAGCTGAGTATCCACCAAGGCAAACTAGACGCACAGCACATGGCAAGATCACGCGGAGACGGCCTGCTGGTGGCGTCCGGGTGCGAGTGAACCACGCCAATCACTTCGCCGATATCCTCGGCCGCAGCATATTCCTCGGGGTCAATCCGGAACTCTTCATTGGGCTCGCTGGCGATGTTTCGGCACGGGTAGTACTGCTGCTTGCGGCCAATGCCCAGCAGGAGTCCGCAGCACTCTTTCGGGTATTCGGCGACAGCGTGAGCCTGGATCGCGCTCAAGATATGTTTGCGCATGATCAGCTCCGAGCTATCAAACTCACTGCGGGGAAGCCCCCAAAACTAAGTTCATTGCCAGCACCGAATCGGCACTCGCAGCCAGTTGTAAGCAGCCCATTGCACTGATCTTTTTCAGGGGCGTCGGTTGGGCTTCCGTCCATGTCGTAGTACGACCCCATGAACTGACAATTTGGACCTCTGTACCCGCCCGTTAACGCCCAATGGCACAGCGTGGTCGCCTGCCGGCCGATTGATTCGCCGCCGACATCACCCGGGCTGGCCAACTCCCAACTGACCGTCTCCCCGTCCTCACTCGTCTTCTGGTCGATGTACCAGGCCTCGATCGTTTCTTGGGTTGGATCAGCCGTCGGGTTACCGGCCGGGAAATTCTGCGCATCGAGGTACGTGCCCAGCGTGTGGCGCATGGTCAACTTGAATTCGAGCAAGTCGTCGAAAGCCAGGCAAAGCGCCGTGATTCGCCCGTTGACGTTACCAATCGAAAGCGTGGGCCGGACCGCCGTACCGTCACCGCTGGCCCCAATGCCATCGATCTGCATTGGCCAGGCACCGTACTCGTTTCCCTGGAACCAGATTGCTTTCGCAGGAAGTTGGTCCGCATCGGCGCCGGCGGCGATAAGTTCGGCAGGCGTGTGCGGAATGGCGTGCCCGTGAAAGCGCAGAACGTCTGCGCCATAGTCCGAGCCGTCCAACTCAAAGAGCAGCACTTCGCTGCCAGGCTGAAGAACCTGGATATCACTGATCAGCGGCATGGTTGCCCCTTATGGTTGGAAGGCCCGGTCAAAGGTGGCCGTGAGTTTGAAGACGGCCCCGCCCATGGGGGTAGGGACCGGTTTTTTGCAGGTGAACAGGCCCAGCTCACCGAGCGGGGTTGTCCAGAGAAACGCCTTGGCGCCGGCGTGCCGGTCGAAGAACGCCATGATCTCCTGCACCTTGCTTTTTGGCCCGGTGTAGGAGATCGGATAGGAGTCCACTTTGTTGTTCGGCCCGTCGCCGGACTCTTGCTTGTAGCCATCACCAAACTGAGCGGTGCGCACCCGATAGGTGATATCGGGCGCATCTCCGTTTTGTGTTGGCCAGGTGAAGCGCTCGATTGCCATGGCTATCTCCCGTTGATCCTTTTCCAAATTTCGCCGCCCGGCTGAAGCTCCTTGGCGATCGCTCTATCAACCACCGATTGCGCAACTTGCTGCACGCCTTTGCCAAGGTCTGCCGAAGCCTGCTGGTTGTTTTCGGGTGAATCGGCAACGCCGGTTTGCACGGATACGGCAACAGGAAAGTTGTACGTGTCTCCGCCGCTGCCACCGCCACTACCACCGAGCGCCGCGACACCTGGCCCTGCGCCGGAAGTCAGCGGCGTAACGCTGCCGCCATTGGCGCCGGTCATAAGGAATGACCTGCCTCCCTCGTTGTACAACTCCGGCCCCAATTCGTTGACTTCGTACAGGGAGTTCGGCGCAACCGGGCCGCCGGCGGCTCTGTAGCCAGAGAAGTCGACATTGGTATATCCGGACTGCGACGCCCCTGCGGCCGACGAAGCGGCACCGGCAGAGCCGGAAGCAAACCCGTTACTGCCACCGCCACCACCGAAGTAGCTTGTCGCGGCACCGATCAGACTGCCCAGCAATGCCGAACTGGCCTGCCTCGCAGCGATGCGAGCCATGTCCGCCAAGATCGATTTAGCGAAGTCAGCAAACGACGCCTTCCCGGTCATGGCGAAGTTGACGATCGAATCCTCCATGGAGCTGAAGGCATTCG
Organism: Pseudomonas sp. ASL4; assembly: GCF_056680395.1. Lineage (NCBI taxonomy): Bacteria > Pseudomonadati > Pseudomonadota > Gammaproteobacteria > Pseudomonadales > Pseudomonadaceae > Pseudomonas > Pseudomonas sp. ASL4. The sequence continues at coordinate 4,780,459 of NZ_CM155280.1, forward strand.
TGAACAAACTCCGCGTTTGCCCGGCAATGTCCCGCGCCGAATCCAAGTAATTGGCCCACGCCGATGTCGCGCCCTTGGTCCAGTCACCTTGAGCCGCTTCGACGTCGGCATAGTTCTGCCGGATCTGGTCAGTCGCTGCCTTGTTCGCATCTGCGAGGGCTTGCGACTTCTGCTTGAACTCTTCCGGGTCCATGTTTCTGGAGGGGTCAGAACGCTGGTTTTCCAGCTCTAGCGACTGCTGCGCGAACCGGTCCTGCTGGCTGTTCAACTCGCCGGATAGCGCGTTTTGCCGGTCGCCCTGGCCGACGCCGTTAACTGCACGCTGGCCAGCAAGTTCCAGTGCCTTCTGCTGCTGCCCGAGGGCTGCAACGTACTGGCTGACCGCATACGTCTGCTTGTCGAGGCGTCCTTTCTCGGCGGTGGCCAGCACCTCCTGCTGGCTGTCGGCGTCTTTCTGCGCCTTGAGCATGGCCGTGCGTGCGTCGGCGATCTTCTGGTCCAGTTGGACGCGCTGCGCTGCCGTGGTGCTGGACTTGTTCTTCACAGCCTCCAACGCCGCAATCTCGGCCTCGTAGGCTGTCGTCACTTCGTCCCGTTCGTTGCCGATCAGGCCTTCACGTTTTAGCGCGTACTCAGACTGGGAAATCAGCCCGGCTTTCTGTGCCGCATCCAGTTGCTTCTGCGCATTGCTGTACTCGGCCAGAATGGCTGTGAGCTGGTTTTTAGCATCGTTGAAGCCGGTAAGGTCGACACTGCCCGCTGCTACAGCGGGATCCTTGTTCTTGTCCTTAATGTTCTGGATCGTCTTCGCCACGTAATCAGGCTTGACGAGCGGGCTATCCGGGTTCGCCTTGCGAAGATCGTCGACTGACCGCTGATACTCTTTGATCAGTTTGTTGCGTTTTTCGGCATTGGTGAGGTTCGAGTCGCTGATTACTTTCAGCTTCTGCTCGGCTTCGAGACCCTCCTTTTGAATGCGAGTTTGATCGCTGTCAAACTTCGCATTTTCCTTCTGGGCCACCTGCTTGTCTTGCAGCAGGTTTAACTCATCCTGCAGGGACTCCATTCGCTTTTTCGCATCACCATCCTCATAGCCTGTGCCCAGGGTCGATTGCAGATAGGCCAGCTTCTGGGTGATTTCGGTGATTCGCAGTAGGTCATCCTGATCACGACCGACGTTTTTCAAAGCGTCCAGCGTCTTCGCGGTTTCACCTCGAATCGCGAGCCAGGCTTTTTCAACAAGGCTCAGGTTCTGAACGATCTCGCCTGCGCGCCCCTTCACCGCATCGGCGTAACTATCGGTCAGCAGCTTCGATGCCCCGATCTCATCGCCCTGCTCTTTGAGCGCCACTATCTGCGCGTAAACTGATGCGGTCAGGAAGTGATACTGGTCATTCAGCGACTTCGCAGCAGCAACCGGATCATCAGCAATCTTGACGAACTCCGCTACCGAGGCATCGACAGACTTGCCGGTGGCTTTTTCCATCGCCAAAGCGGCTTCTGAAATCTCAACGAAGCTCGCACTGGCGATCTTTCCATTTCCTGCCAGGTTCGCAAGCACATCAGCCGCCGCTCCGGTGGTGCCCACTGTCGCGCTGATCTGCCGCGCCATTTCGGCGAGCTCGCCAGCGTTGGTGCCGGCGTAGTTGCCGGTCAGGATCAGGGATTTGTTGTATTCCTGAGCCTCCTTGCTGCCCTGATAATAGGCGTTGGTGAGAACGGCAAGTGCGCCAGCGGCCAATGCAATCGGAGCGGCAATCGCTGCAAATCCGATTGCAGCACTACCAGCACCAGCGCCCAACTGAGCCACCGCACGCACCCCGCTACCCCAGTCGCCCGAGGACAGAGCATTACCAAGCTGAACGACGTTTTCCTGCGCCTGGCGGGTGCCGAGTTTTAGCTTGTCGAACGCACTGGCTGCCTCCCCCATGCCGGCCCGGTCCTTGCCAATCTTGGCCAGGGCCTCGTTGTAGCGATCGGCATTGATTGCACCAACGCGGAAAGCCTCATGAGCGGCCTTTTCCTGCGCCTCCAACTTGGCCAGCTTCGCGGTCACTGGATCAATGCCATTGACCGTGCGCTTCAGCGCCTCAATCTGACGGTTTTCCGCGTCAATCAGGCGCTGTTTCTGTGCGACTTCCTTGATCTCGGCTTTTTCGATCTTGTCGTAGGACTTACCGAGCCGCTCCTGATAAGCCTCCTGCTGCTCGATAGTGACCAGGCCGCCCTTGCGGGCGCGCTCAAGCAACCCTTCCGCCTGAACCAAAGATTCCATGCTGGAGATGTTGCTGGACATCGCCTTGTCGAGCTGGCTGATGATGGCGATTTCGCTGGTCGCGCTTGCGCCTGACTTGCGTCTTGCATCGGACTGACGCTGGGTGGCTTCAGTGGCCTTGTCGATCTCCTGAGCAACTTCTTTCTCGGCCTGAACGATCTTCTTGCCGGTGCCGGCCAATTCGGCCCCGGTCTTGCCGAGATCATCGATCGCCTTCTCGGCATCAACAGCCGAATCGACCAGCTTGTCCAAATCGTCAGCAGCCTTGACCGCCGACGACGAATTGACCTCGATGCCCAGGGACGCGAAGTTGGTGCTCATTTACTGTCCCTCTGTTCCGCCATCACCTGCAGGGCTTCGGCTTCCATGATGCGGATATCCGGGAAAATGTCGGTGGACTGGGTCCGGGTTAACCCGAGGAAGCCAGCGACATCGCGAATTGATGTGTAATCCAGGCCGGTAGCGCCGCACGCGCCTGTACGCCACTGAGTGCTCAGCGCCTCAAAGACAAGAAAGGCCTGCCAGTTATCCGGCCAGATTTCACAGTCTTGCCCAGTCAGGTCGCCCACCATGAAGCCGAAGGTCTTCAGCTCTTCAGCCGAAGGTCCTTGCTCGTAGAGGGTGCGCGCGGCGCTTAGGAGTTTCCCAGGCGAGCCTTGCTGAATGCATCGGAGTACGCCCCCAGCACCGCGCTGGGAGTCGCGCTGATTGAGCTGACCAGGATGCGGAGATTCTCGTCAGTGAACTCTTCGTCCACATCCCAGCCGGCGACGATTGCCTTGAGCTGCTCCACCTGCAGATCGATCAGCAAGGTGGTGAACTGCTTCAGTCCCACCTCTTCCGATTTCAGCCCCAGCGCCTTATGCCGCTCGCCCCAGTCGGCGTACAAATCTGCCAGCTCAGTTCGGTCGCGATACTTGAACTCAAACCCCACATTCACCGGTTCGCCGCCAACTGTCGGGAGCATGACGTCGGCTTTGAAAGTGGGATTCTGGATAAGCGTGAACTTGGCCATGGGTTACGCCACCGCAGTCAGGTAGCGGGTTGGCTCGGACTGCAACGCCAAGTTGACGGTGCGGGTCAGCAGGTTATTTCGGGAGACGGCCGGCTGTTTCGAAAACGAGGTGTAGGCCCCGTAGAACAGCGTGTCATTGCCTGGAAGATTGAGGCGCGCAGCCTGCACCTGCTTGCCGGCGTCGGCAGCCAAAAGCACTGCGTTGAATGGCTGGACCGGGTCATCGGCGATGGTCAGCACCATGCTGGCCGCAGACTTGTCGGTCGGGATCTGCTTGCCCTGGTCGTTCTCCAGGAACGCCACGTCCAGGTAGTTCTGCTCACCGCCGGAGAAAGCCAGATCGGAAACTTGTGGGATTTGCACCCAGGTCAGAACCTTGCGCATGGTGCCGGCGCCGTTGCCGGCCGGGTAAACCTGAGTGTCGGTGGTGTCGATCGCTTCCAACGTGATCGCGGTGGCCGTGGCCACTTTCACGCGCACGACCTTGTTATCTAGCTTGCTCCAGCCTGAGCCGAGCAGGACGATATCGCCAGCGGCCAGAGTGCCGCCAACGACTGTGGCCACCGCCTCGGATGCGTTGGAGATAGCAGTAAATGCCAGCGCAGCGGCATAGGTCGCAGCGTGCTGGAAGGTGCCGCCGTTGGGGATCTTGTAGCCCATGGGTTTTTCCTCGTTGCAGAAATGACAAAACCCGCTCAATGGGCGGGTTCTGGGTTTGCCCAATGGGCGGATTAGTTGGTGTCAGCGCGGTACTGGAACGACACCGGCACGGTGAATGTGGTGTCGTCGGGAATGCCTGGGCCGGGATCTACCGGCGTCATGGTCACCACCGTCAGCGCGCCCTTGGTGTTGCGCTCGTACAGCGGGAACAGCGTTGCGATCTGGTCGGCAAGCGCGCCGGCAGCGTCGCGGTACTTGCCCGACGGCGTCACGATGCTGACCTGAAACACGCCGGTGTAGAGCTTGTGGTCGCCGCCGAGCGTGTTGCTTGCGGTGTCGCCCGGCAACGTGAAGGCTCGTAGGTAGGTGGCGCCATCAACAGGCGTGTAGGCTTCGTTCTCGACCATGACCTTCAGCGGCACCGGCAACGCTTTCGCCCAGGCGATCAGTTTGGCCTCGTAGATCGTGGCGATTAGATTATGGCTCATACCTGGTTGTTCCTGATTGTTTCATCGACGATCTGTTGAAAGCGAGCCAGGGTGATGCGAACCATGCCACCGGGCGCCTGCTTCGAATGTCCGTACTCAAGTGGCACTGCATACGGCAGGTTGTTCACCAGGTACGCCGTCTGGCCGATGGTCAGCGACTGCACCTGGGTCCTCAGCACCGCAATCGAGACGTTGCCCGATGGGTCGATCTGATCGAGCACGCCGTCAGCCGGTGAATCGATTGAGAACTGCCAGTTCCCGCGGAACCGGCCTCCGACGTAGCTCTTGCCCGCGACCAAGCCATTCACGTTGAAGTTCTGGTCGCGCTCGGTCTTGGTCAGGGGCTTGGCGTACTTCACGCCGCGCTTCAACTTACCGGCCTTGGTGAAGTTGCTGTCGGTCAGGTTGATGACCGTATTGCGCACGGCCACCTTGAAGTCGTAGGCATCAGCCGCCGCAGTGTTCGCCTGGCGATGCGCAACGTTGGCCGCCCAGATCTCGGGGTTGCCCACCGGCGACATGCGAATGACGCTGCTGCCGATCTCGATAACGATTTCGCGGAAGGTGGCGTCGAGACCGGCCTGGGCCTGCTCAGCAAACTGGCGAATGTTCTCGGCGAAGCTGCCGTTGAGGCCTGAGTATTTGCTCATGACCGTACCTGCAACTCGTAGAGGATCGGCGTGCCGGCTGGGTTGATCTCTTTCAGCGGCGGGACGATTGACCAGGTGCGACCTTGAACGATGACTTTGTTCAGTAAGCTGGGCGCCCACTCAAGCCCCTGCGCGGCGATCTTGAGCTTTTTGTCGCCCTGCTTAATGAGGCTGTTGTTCTGGAATTCTTGACCGGTGAAGTCGAGCAGGATGCCTTGGGCGGTCTGCTCGGTCACCGTTTCAGCAGGTGCTCCAGCACCAGGTACGTATTCGCCGATAGTGATTGCCCGAATGATCACGGGCTGGCCGAACTCTGTGATCATCTCCAGAGCCATCACGGCCATTTCGTCGTAGAAGGTGGCCATGAAAGCTCCGTTTCAGCTATGCGCGGACGGCGAACAGGCCCCGCTTTTGTAGGTAGTCAGCGAACTGCGTGGCGCTCGGACGATCCGGCGCGGCTGGCAGCAGCCTGTTACTGGTGTTTGGAATCGCGGCGTACTGCCGCGTCACCGCCCCCTCGACACGGTCCAGCAGAACCGCGCCTTTGCGCTTCTCTACAGGGTCGATATCGTCTTGGTGAATCTCGGCAGCCAAAGCCATCTGGCCGTATTGGATGCGCGCCGGTAGGTAGTTGTCGGGCTTGATCTGCTGATCCAGCTCGACACCCCGGCGCGGCCAGGCCAGAGCCTGATCGCTGTCCGTCTTGCGCCCCTTCCAGGTCATGCCATCCATTGCCAAGGCGGCCCGACGAAGCAGCGCTTCTTGCGCAACAACATCGGCAGGAATGACCACGCCGAACTTCACGGCGTACATGGCCAAGTCCTCGGCGCTCGCGTAGCTTTCGGCGCCGACTACACCTGAACCGTCCTCGATGATGAGTGTCATGGATCAACTCGCTGGATTGAGTTTTGAATGATTGGCCGCCTGGTCACCGACAGCCAGCTGTATCACGCCTTGGGCAGATCAGCGACGAGCTTTTCCAAGGATTCTTTCGAGGCGTTGGCCCGGTAGGGAACGCCAGCAGATTCGAGTTTAGCCTTCAGCTCAGCAATGTCCTTTGCCTCTTTGGCTTCGTCAGTTTCCAGCCTGGCTTGGGCTGCTTGAGCCAAGAGGTCGTCCACCTGCTTTTGCAGGCTGCCTGCACGCTCAGCTTCAGCATCGCGCTCACCAGCCAGTTCAACCATCTGCAGGCGAATGCCGTCGAGGGCATCAAACAAACGAACTGGCAACTCACCAGCTTCGGGACGCTCAATCTCGCCAGACTCCAAGCCAGCAATCAGCACGCGGATCGTATCGCTTTCAGCCTGCAGCTTACCGATCAGCGCTTCCAGTTCAGCCTTGTAAGCGCCCGAATCGACAACCAGCACCTGGCGCGACTCAGCTTCTATCGCCGTCACTTCGACACCGATATTCTCGTAGGCTTCAACCACCTTCGGCCACACGCCCACGACGACAACGCCAGTCACGCCCGCTTCTGGGCGATCGAAGTGCTCTGGGTTGCGATAGCGCTTATCTGGGTCAAAGCCAGAACTCTGGGTGGAATAAATCAATTCCATGGAAATCTCCGTGGCGGCCATTGCTGGCCGCTGCGCTGGATGAGTTTTAGCCGCCAGTTACCGGCGGGGTGGCTGTAAGGGTGATCATCACGCCGGCGGTGACTTTGTCGCTGCCAGCATGCTTGGCCCAGTTGGCTGCCGAACCGACAGCAGCCAGCGTTGGGTTTGCACCACCGGCGGATTCCTTCCAGCTGTAGCCCAGCACATCGATGTTGACGGTGCCCTCAGCGCGATAGCCGATACCCAGATTCACTTCGTCGTTCACTTCGTACGAGCGGAAGCCAGGGGCCTGAGACTCGGTAATCACCACGGCGTTTGGCAGCAGACCGAAGATCACGTCCGATGGCGCGGTATCAGTCACCAGTACCGGCTTGCCAAGGGTACCCGGCAGGCCGCCGTAGATCACAACGCCCGCTTCTTCGTAGATCTTGCTGGCGATCGCCTCGTCGACAATGTCGAAGTAAGCGCTGGAGTGCATGACCCAGAGAGAGATGCGGCCGAACTTGTCGCCAAACTTGCGCATGCCGCGCGTCAGAGTCTTCTTGCCGTCGGTTTCAATATTGGCCGAAACCACCATGCCGGCGTTGGAGCTGATGGAGGCGCGCAGAGCCGCAGTGGCGTACTGGATGAAACCTTCCAGGGTGGCATCAGCCACATCGACGCCGATGATCTGGGAGAACTCTTCGACCGGACGACCACGACGCTTGAACGCCTCTTCGGTGGTTTGGTACGGGCCGTACATCCATGGAGCCTTGACGCCTACCGCTTCACCAGAGCCAATCTTCTTGGCGGTTACCTTGCTGGTGGAGTTGACGTCGCGATGCTCCAGTGAGCCGCCGATCTTGTAGAAAGCGCGCTTACGGAAGTCACCTTCGATCAGCTCGTTGTCGAGGACGATCGCGCCGTTGGACGATGCGTTGAAGATATCAAGGTTGTCCTGAACGCGTTCCAGGTATGCGGTTTGCGCCTCATCGTTGTAGATGATCAGGTCGCTATTAACGGTTGTAGCCATGGGTCAATCCCCTTACTTGGGCAATTGCAAATATGCGGTTTGGCCGTGCTGGCGCTGGTAATTGCGCTTCTGCTCGGAGGTCATTTCGGAGCGCTTGAATGCAGCCTTGCCGCCACCCCCGCCCGGGGCAAATGTCCCTGAAGCCCTTGGCCACAGGTGAGGTGCGCTTTCACGCAAGGATTCCGCCCATTCGAGCGGGGTCAGAGGGGTCTTGCCGTCTTTGCCGAGGATGGTCTGGCCGGACTCATCAACGGCGACTGCATCGCCATCTTCGTTAAGGGTGAACACGCCTTTGGCGCGCAGGATGATGTCGTCTGTTGCTTCAGGGAGTGCACCAGCCTTCAGTGCTGCGCCACGCACCGAGTCGCCCAAGACTTTGCCCTGGAACTTGGCAGCGAAGGACTCTGCCTTCTCAGCGCGCTCGCTGATGGCCTTCAACTGCTTGTCGTAGTCGCCACGCAGGCGCTCCGTGCGGCGGTTGAAGACCTCGTCTACCTTGCCCTCTGTCAGCAGCTTGGTTTCTTCGTCCTGGCCGGCACGACTCAGCAGCCCTTTGACGGCGTCGATGTCGATGCCTTCAAACTGGGTTTCGAACTGGGTCAGCTTGCCGGTAGTGTCTTTCAGCTTGCCCAGCAGCTCCGTGTTCTTGGTTTTCAGGCCCGAGACGGATGCTTCAACGGCAGTCGCGATAGCGGCCTTGATTGCCGGGTTTTCCAGGTCGATTTCGTTTTCTTCTGCCACGTTGATGCACCCCTTGGGTATGTGTTGCCCGCTTTGCAGGCAATAAAAAACCGCCCGGAGGCGGCTGATTGAAAGTGTTTGATCAAATTCCGGACTTAGCGAATGCGAGTGGTTCTAAAGCCTTCATCTGCGCCAGCGTCAACGGAGAAAAATTGCGGTCAAGTTGCAGCTCCGCGAAACGCTGGATGCTCAACCCGCCTTCACGGAATAGCTTTGCCCGAACAGGGCCAATAGCCTCATTCTGAAACGACGCCGGCTGCTGCTGAAGCCAGTGGTAATAGTCGAGGCTCGCATTGACCTGCCCGGGACCATCTGCACCGACCGATGCCCGTGTAGCACCCTTGGCGAAAATCTCGCTGAGCTTCGTCAGGAATATGAAGGTGGTGCGGCAGTTCGGGTGAAACGGAGGTCTTGGCCCGGAATCTACTGGGAATCGGCGCCCATCCATCGAGCGACATTGCTGGCTGGTCTTGCTGTCCAGCGTGGCGACCATTTCAATTTCAGCCACGATATCCGTGTTGGCCTTGGCCACCTCCATGCGCGCCTGAGACGACACATGCTGAATTGCGGTGTGCACGACCGTGCTGGCATTGCGGTTGGTGGTGGCCAGGATGCCGTCTTTGTAGCCGGTCGCCTTGGTACCGCGAATGTTGCGGATGATCTGGAAGTTCGTTTGGCCCTCGAAGAAGCCCTGCCGGATCGTACCGGTGACGCGCTCGCGCTCAGCGGTGGTCCAGCCCTTGATGAACGACTTCAGTAGCTTCCCGCCGCCAGTGCCGCGCACGCTGAGCGGGTTCGTCAGCACCGCCGCCCTGATGGCTGCCGCCGTCGGCGCCGCAACGTCCAGCGACACACCAACTGGCGCGGACCTGGCCAGGCTCGTCGCCTCGAACTCAGCCTCGTAGTTGGCAATGTCGATCAGATCGAGATTCAGCTGCACGCTGTAGCGATCGAAGATGCCCAGCAGCAGGCTGTCGACCTCCTTCAGCAGCGCTTCAAGCCGTTTGACGTTGTACTCAGTCAGGTCCGACTGAGTGAGCCGGTCCCGGATCGAGCGGTCAATCTCCTTGAGAAACGGCGCGAACTTGCCGACCTCCCCCGCCTTCAGCTTTTCAAGGAAGACCGCATGCCGGATCGTGGCGTCAAGGATCGCTTGGTTTGCCGCCATTTGGTGTTACCTCGTCATCCAGGCCCAAGCCATCGCCCTGCTCTTGAAGCTCGCCGTCGATCTGCTGGTCTGTGCGCTCTGGGGCAATCAAGCCCAGCTTGCGCAAATAGGCCCGCAGGTCCGCCTTCGCAAATCCACCGTTCTGCCACAAGCCAACCAAGGCCGTGATCATCTGCGGATCAGCCGTCAGCTCGACGAACTCCTGATTGACCTGGTACGCGACTTTGTCGGTGATGCCCATGTAAAGGCCGCACCACATAATCGCCCGGGTATAGGCCTCGCTGACGTTGGCCACGCAACCGGCCAGCACCGAGGTTGACGCAGACTGATCGCCGCGGGACTCGGTAGCCGTTTTGGCTGCAAGGGACGCAACGACCATGCGGGCGCCCAGCTCGATCATCATCTGGTTCTTGTCGTTCATTGCCTCCCTGACAAGTGTGTTCGGTAGTGGCTGCGCATAGCCGAAGGCGCCGCCGACCGGAAGCATCATCGGCGCCCGAGAACCGACGTAAACGCCGTTCTTCTCCATCCAGTCGCGCCACTGCTCATCCAAACCGGAGATCCACGGTTGAGCCTGGCCACACCAGAAGACGCTGTCTTCGTAGTCAGCACTGTTGCGGTAATGGCCCAGATTGATCATCGCGATGTCGTACAGCGGCGATTCGTCGATAGTTGGATCGTTGTTCTGTGCGCCGACAAAGGTGAACGGGATTTCCTTGAGGCGCCCCGTAATGCCTTCCGGGGTGAATGTGTCCGTAACCTCAAGTGGGCCGCCACCTCTTGGGCCAGAGCGGCGCCAGACTCGACAGACAAAGCCATCAACCTCAAGCGCAAGCTCACGGAACTGCTCGATAGCCTTGAACCCGAAGCCATCCTCGATCTCTAACATCTCTCGCAGCACGACCAGAGTCAGCACGTTGTGACCATCCACCATGCCGGTGCGCCAGTTGATGATGTCCTCGGCGCAGTACGACAGGATCACCGAATGGCCACCGACGCCTTTGTCCTGATGGTAATCGACGTACAGGCCGTGACGACCAGCCTCGAGCACCTTTTCCAGCGTGCCTTGCGAGTGCTGGTAGATGCTCACCCCGGAGCCGTTGGCATTGTCCTGCAAGTACTCCAGCTTCTTCGGTACGGTGAGCGTCGGGTCTTTGTGGAAGGCCAGGCCCAGCAAACCGTTGCGTGTATGCCCGGTGGCGTTCTTGAACACTGCCCGCTCACGGTAGGCCTTGTTCCGATCGACGTTTTCCGGCGACTTGTCGTGCGCGTTGATGTACGGCAATCGAGAAACAACCCGGTGCTGGCCGGCGCAAACATCACGCACAGTTGCCCAACGGTCCAGCACTTCGATGTAGTCCGCCCGCTTGAAGGAGACGTCGTTGCTCATCGGGCGTATCCCATTTTGATAGCGGTGACCGGTTTGATAATCGGGTACTCGCGGTGAATGAAGTAACCACCGCCGTCGTTGGCGTGGTCGTTGCCCTGGCTCTTATCCGGCTCGCCGTTGGGCGCCCAGATCTGCTGCTCAAGGCCGTCGGCGTAAGTCGGGCATGTGAACGGGTTGACTAGGTAACGCCGCTCGCCCTGCGCATTGCAGAACATGGCGTTCATGGCGTTGATCCGATCCTTGACCGGAGGGTTGGCGGCCGGCGCGATGACTGTGAAACCTGCCTGCTTGAGCATGGCGATATCGGTGACGCTGGCGTTGACCGACTTGCGCGAATCGCCGGAAGCATCCGGGTAGATCCGAATCTCGCAGGTCTTCTTGTAGTCGTCGCCGGTGTGCTCCCAGTAGCGTTCCTTGATGCGGCGGATCATGTCCGGCGTGTCGTAGCCATCCATCAGCTCATCCACTGCGCGGGGAAGACCCTGGTCACGCTTGACGTGGGTCACTGCTGCCATCTTGCCGACGTTGAAGTCCATGCCGATGAACAGCGGCTCACCTGGCTGCACGGTATCGAAGCAGCTGTTCAGCTTGCGGTTGTACGTGTGGTAGATCGAACCGGATGTCAGGTTGACGAACTGACCGTTCAGGTAAGCGAGGATCAGCTGTGGTGGATACGACTCCATCAGCGATTCGATGTAGTCGCTTGGCAGGTTCAGCTCGTTGTCGAACGTGCTGGCCTGCACCAGGCCGTACATCTCATTCAGCTTCGGCTTGTCGCGGAGCTGCTTCACGAACTGGAGGAAGACGAACTTGAAGCCTTCCGGCGTAGTGGTTACGTCAACACCGTTCTTCAGCCCGGGCAGGTTGTAGCGCATCCGGGCGATGATCTTGCGCCAAGCCTGCTGCGCTTTGATCGACGTCAACACGTCCAGCTCATCCACCAGGGCGTGGCCAATCTTGAAACCGACAATCGTCTGCGGCTTCTCCATCGACCGGCAGATCACAGTGCCGCGATACTGCCGGCCGCTGTAAATGTGAACTTCATGGTTCGCCTGGTTGATCTTGGTCTTCAGTCCCCAGTCATAGGCAACCTCTTCCACCGTTGGGTAGAAGATGTCCCGGATCTGCGGGTAAGTCGGTGCGAAGTAGCCAGCGTTGACGCCGGGCCACTCCATGAAGTGCTTGCACAGCGCCGAGCATCCGACCCAGGTCTTGCCTGAGCCGAACCCTGCAACGAATGCGCGGAATTTGTGGGGCAACAGAAGGAACTTCGACTGCGGAACGTTAAGGCTCGGCATTCGGCTTCCTCGCATCCACCACGTCGACCTGAATGCGGGTCGGGATTGCTGGCTCGTCGTCTGGCTCGTCCTTGCGGTTGCGGTTGACGTACATGTCGCCGGTTTCTTTCGCGGCCTGTTCGAGAATCTGCATGGCCAGGCCGATGTTCTTCATCGTCTCGGCCTTCTCCACGAAGCGGTTCATGGCGCGGAGGCGAAAGGCACGGTTTGCGATCGGGATCTCAGCCGTCTCTTCACGAAAGCGCTTACGGGTGTCGTGAAACAGCGTCACCCACTTCTTCGCCAGATCTCTTCCGGCACGCTTGGTCGGGTCTTGGGCTTCACACTGCTGGCGGGTGACCTCGATACCGAATTCTTCTCGGACAGCAGCTGCAACTTGAGAAGGAGTGTCAAAGCACGCCAAGGCCTGAACCATGAAGCCTTTCACCTCATTGTTCAGGGTTGCCATAGGGTAAATTCCGTCTTAGGTCTGTCAGGGGTCAGGCCGATCTGAGCAGACAGGTTCCGCAGGCCCTCGATATGTTCAATTTCCCCACCTCAGCAGGACTGTTTGCCGCATCCACCAACGCTTGAACATCAGGGCTCGCGCCGTAGCGGCGGACTACACCGACGAACTCTTCGACGTCATGTCCGCGCAGCTTCAACTTGGGCGCGCCTTCTTCAGTGAAGGCTGGTTGACCGTACTTATCGGTCGCCTGGGCGATGTGATAGAGCTCATGCTCAATCAGCGCACAGAAGTCAGCGTCGTTGCAGGCTAAGCAGTAATCGGCAGCCAGGGTGATGATGAAGGCCGGCACATCGCCGAACCAATCACGCATCTGTTGTTCCATCCGAGCCTTCTGCCAACCACCAGCGCGGAACGCTACTTGCTCGGCCTGGCCCAGGACTGTGCGCCCCTGCTTCTCGAAGTGTGAGGACGCCCACATGATCCTGATGTCTGCATCCAGTAGATGGGCGTGGTCTTCGTTGTGAATGCTGCCGGTGTCGGCAAAGATCTCGGCTTGGAGCCACTCCCACATCTCTGGGGCTGGGGTCAGGCGGATACCGAAGTCAGATAGGTCAGACAGTTCAAGCAGTGACGCAGGGGGATGTGGCCTGTCCATGGGCTACCTAATACTTGAAATACTGGAGCGTTGTGGGTATTGGTCGGGATCAACTCAACGCAAGGAGCGAGACAGTGATCAAAATTCGAGAGGCAACCACTGAAGATATCCACGCACTTCGTGATGTCGGCATGGAGACGTATCGAGACCACTTCTCCGACATCTGGACCCCCTCAGGCATGCAGCATTTCTTGAGTGAAGACTTTTCAGTCCTGGCACTTCAGGAGTCGATAGGGGCACCCGCACATCACTGTTGGCTCATAGCCCTCGATGAAGACGACAGAGCGGTAGGGTTCTCAAAGGTCAACTGGTCGAAGCCAATGCCTATTTCCGGCAAGGCCGGTGCGGAGCTCCAAAAAATTTACTTCCTCAAGGCCCAAGCAGGCAAAGGCTACGGGAAACAACTTCTGAAATTCATCCGCCAACTTGCCGAAGATCGTAAAGAGCATTTCATTTGGCTCGACGTACTAAAAACCAACGCCAGTGCGAGGCGCTTCTACGAGGGCTTCGGCTTCGAAATACTAGGTGAGATCCCATTTAGCACCGACAAGACCGAGATCGGAATGGTTGTGATGTGCTGCGACATTTCCCGATAGGCGCGTTCTGTTGCCTCTCAGTCGGGTTGCTTGGTTGTCATAGATGTTCTCGGGAAATGTAAAGCAATGATTGAAATGATGGTGGGTTGCCGGTATTGGTGAGGATCAACTCAAAGCACGGAGAGCAACATGTCCGAACTGTTCAGAAATCTAAACAGAGCCGGTATGTCTGGGCTCGGCACACCATTAAACACTCGCGAGGCGGCAGTCGGGGCTGCACTTGTATTGATAAACTCAAAAGCTGCGAACTCCCCGGATAAGACGGAGACACTGAAAGAGGAGATGGAGCGCCTCTCGGTTTATGCCGATCAAATCCAGGAAGCACTGAAAGTTAAATGATCCCTCGTGCCGTACTCACCTGCGGCACACCTACCCTTCCACGCCCCTCAGCAGCACATCAATCAGCTTCTGTTCGCCCAGTCGAAACAGGCAAACGCTTGAAGGTCGTCCGCGACAGGTCCAAACCCAATGGCCCTGACCTCTCCACTCACGGCCTGCATCGCCAGCACGCCAACTTTGCACGCGCCGAGTTCGCCCGACTCAAGGTCATCGGCAATCTTGCGGCGAAAAGAGACGTTTCATCGGCCATCCCCCGGATTCAGGGCTACTGGACTATGCTTAGGGCCTGATAAGCCCAAAAAGGATGATGGAAATGATCGAGCGCATAACTGAACAGTTAGTCGTTCAGGCCGCCAGGGAATGGGCGGCGCGTAAAAATAAAAGCGATGCGAGCGCCGTAGCTAATGCACAGGAAAAGATGCTCACACTAAAGTTCAAGCTGACCGACGACGAATACAACCGGGAATTAAAAAAGCTTTACCGTGAGTACGAGAAGTCGTAGCAGACGCGCGCTCAGCTCACCATGATGCTGGTCTGCACTTGGGCGTGCCCGTGCAAGAGAGATACGACCAACCCTTGAGGCAAGCCGGCATCTTTGGCAGCACCTACCGCCTTGGCGATGGCGCTATCCAGATCAGTGACGGCCTTGTTGATGTCTGGGCTCATCGGTAGAACGTGGCGCAGGCGGGTGACGTTGCTCATGCTCATCTCAAATTTCGCGACACAATTTGCTCATTCGCGAAACGTGTCGCGGATTACTCGGCCTTGCGACTCGGCAACTTGAAGTCAGTCACCCGGTCAGCGATGTTCCGGATCTTCTCCACACCCAGGAAGCCGACCCAGCCACCGGCAAAGGTGGCCATGCTCTGGGGTAGCCCGAAGAAATCCAGTCCGCTGATGATGGTCAGGGTCAGGCCGCCGCAGATCGCCCCCTCCACCAACATCTGGCGCCGCGTGCCGCCGCCGTAGGTGATCCGAAGAACGGCCATAGCGCAGGACAGCGCAGCCGCATAGAGGATTGGCGAATGCTGGCTCAACCACGCAAGCGCAATCGCCCAGGTGTCTGGTTTGTCTGGCATGTTTGGCATCTCAGTTCCTCCCCGTCAGGGAGTTAGGAATATGGCAGGCCGTGACCTGCGGATTTGAATTAGCCCCAGCAGCACTCCCAGCTCAGCGCGATGGGTGTGGTAGGGCAAAAAACGAAAAGGCCTCAGCGAGTGCCGAAGCCTGAAAATGGGGTTGAATGGATAAATCGAACGATTGCTATACTCAATAGTCCTACTTTAACCACGGCACTTAACGTTATAACCGCGGTTCAGGCATTGCTATTTCTCTCGGATTCACTTCCCGGCAGACCTTTCTGAATTCCTTGATACGTGGAACGACCCGCTCTTCGGGTATAGCTTCGGCCAAGAGGCTCCAATGACAACTGCCACCCAATACACAATCCACTATCTCCTCAATGGAGTGGGCAAGCACTTTCACGCGCTCGCATCGCACCTCAACGATGGCGATGCAATTCGTTTGGCGACAAGGCATGCAGCGGAAGGTTTGGGCAACTGGATTACGCTCGGCACTCCTCAAAAACTTGCCGAGCAGAAAGCTGAAAAAGTCGGTGTCACCAAAGTGCGCTGGAACGTTGCAGTTTGATATGACCTGATCCGTTTTTTGAATTCGTGTGCGTGTCTTTCCACACTGTCCACCGAAGACCTTCTCTGCGTCGACGCCCCTTTGCATCGATCTCGCAGTCCAGTCTCGCGCCACTCTGGAGCATTTACGGCCCGGGTGCGCAGGCTGCCGGTGTTTTCCGTGTCACTGCACTCTCCGGCTTATTAGTGTCCAGGCCTTCCGTGACGCCGCCCTGGCTGCGGTGGATTTGAATCAGCTCCAGCAGCACTCCCAGCTCAGAGCGATGGGTGTGGCGGAGCCGAAAACGAACAAGCCCCGGTAAGTGCCGAGGCTTGGAATAATGGAAATAAGCTTGACTTCGCAGCGCGCTTTTAGCTCCTTGCACGCTGTACTGTGGAGTAGAATAAGAGCTTCACTCATTGGATAGAGACGGATGCGAATGGAAGCGTTAGCCACCTTTTCCACCAAAAATTTCAAGCCAACAGGCCTGAGTCCAACTCCTCAGATTGCTACATCTTTGCCAGTGTCTATCAGCACCATGGAGAAATGCTACTCGGGTGCTATCGACGGGGTTTCCTCAACAGTTTTTACTGCGGCGTTCGACCAGTCGACCAAGACGGGTAGTTACATCGCAATTGAGAGCTTCAAAGGATCTGTGAATGGGAAAGAAGGCGCCTTCAATTTCATCCACTCCGCCTCCACAACCGGAACTAATCGGGCAGATGAATTTTTCTGCATAGTTGGAGGCAGTGGTACAGGTGATTTGATAGGGATATCGGGATCGGGAGGGATCAAAATCGAAACCGATGGCACTCATCATATTTGGTTGAATTATCAACTCGAATTGGTCTGAAATAGTTATGAGTTAATGTCGCAGAGGTCATCATTGCCCTGAATGCTGCATCAAGGTAGGTGTCTTCGCCGAACGCATACCTCCCTGCTCGGGGCAATGGGTGGGGCCGAAAACGAAAAAGGCCCCGGCAAATGCCGGGGCCTGAACCCTGTCACGTAACCACAGAGCAAGAACAAGTGGCTGCTTATGCAGTCCTTCGCTCCTTAAGGCAGCAGATCGTAAGTCACGCAAGCGCGACTCGGGCTGCTGCTGTTTGCAGTGATCCACAGACCATAGCCAGGCGGCAGTTGGATCGGATACGAAAGATTCTGAGAGCCACTACCAAGAGTCATCACGATGGGCTTCCCAGAATAATCAGAGCCATTCTTCGGAGCTACGGTGCCGGTGATAAGACCGGAAAGCGCCGTGCCACTGACCGAGGCGGTACGAATTACAGCGCCTGCGACGTTGTCAGCTGGCTTGATGATCGCGTCAACGCCGTATACGTCCGAGCTGTAGAACTTTGCACCAATAGTTACTGGTTCCATTTTTTGCACCTTTTAAGTCGAATGATTGTTCGCGGAGGATTCCGCTTTCATGTCGCTCAAAGGCGATTGCTCGAGGCTCGCGGCCTTCTCATGATTCAACGTCCCGCATCGGGAACATTTGATCTGGAGCTCGGTAAACTCACCCACTCGGGCGAGAAGTCGTTTGCAATTTCCACATCTGCATTCTTTCAACATCTGCAAATTCCTTTTGCAAATTGCTTTATTTAGGTAACAAAAAGCCCCGAACTTGTCGGGGCCTTTGGCTTTCTGGCGGGCATAAAAAAACCGGCTTAGTGGCCGGCTTCTTGAGTAACTTGCCAAAGGCAAAATACTAACTATGGGGAAATCATGCCCTCAGCCGTGCGGGAAGTCAAGCAGCCTGTTTCATCTTGTAAATTACACCGCCAATTGGGCTTAAAGCACGAGCATCAATGTCGTGACAGGCATCGAAACAAAGCTGCACGAAAGGCGCCCAATCTCTGCCCCATGCAACGGATGGAAGCTCGATCCCATACTCCTCTTTCATCCAGGCGCGGAACACTTCTGGCTTGATCAGCGGATCAAGGTTAGATGACTGCCCTCCTTGGTGCATGTACCGGTAACGACGAAACACACCCTTGGCGACATACTCGGCCCGCTCCCGCTTACTGGCGGTCATACGCTCTACCCACGAGCAAGCCAGGTTGAATACGGCCTCTTCGGCCTCCTCCCTGTCATCACCGGTCGGCTCGGCCGCGTACATGGCATTGCCGAAGGCGCGCAACTGAAAGTGGAGCCGCGCTATTGCTGACTGAATATGACCAGCCAGTGCGCCGTGGATCGCTGGATTTGCAGTCGGGCCGCGCTCGGTCTTCTGTACGACAACCCCCAACTCTGCTGCATCCGAAGTCTGGCCTGGGGCCGGGTTGTAGTTGCAGTCGTGCCATGCCTGGCGCGCGGAATTTATCTTCATGCTACCCCCTTCAGTTCTCTGATCATGGCCCGGTATTCGGCCTTCATTTCCTTGAGATCCTGGATGGTGTAACGCTTGGCTTCGTGAGGGCCTTCCAGCCACTCAACACGTTCAAGGCCGATACGCCGGACCAGGGTGATTCGGTAATTCACGATGTCGCCGGATTTGTGGTTGTTGCAGGGTGCGCACTGTTTCCAGACATTGAGCGGCTCGAAGCGAAGCTCCGGATTCGCTCCTACGGTGCGATAGTGCCCGGCGTGCCATTGACCCTGGTGGTGTCGGCCGCAACTCACGCATGGCAGGGCTGCGTCACGCGCCCTCACCCACTCGTTGAACACGGTCTGCGTTTCCTTCAAGTACTGAGCCCGGGTCTTGAGCTTTACCCGCTTCTCGCGGATCTCTGCCCGCTCCTGGCGCGCCAGTGATTTACGGGCCTTCTCCTTGTTGGCGTTGGTGATCGCAATGGCGCACGGGACGCCACAGGCGGCCTGCAATTCTCTAACCGGAACAAACTCGGTCCTGCATTCGGCGTTTTTGCACTTCTTCTTCCGGAACACACGCGGGGATTTAGCGATGCCTGACTTCTTGATCACGCAGCTGCCTCCCACTGCTCAGGCATCTGCCCTTTCGGCCCGCTCCAGGTGACGCCCTTCTCGGCACCGAACACGTACATGCATTCGATAACGTCGCCGAGCTCTTGGACGCTCATGCGCTTGGTGCTGACGCCGAGCATCACCACCCCGCCGTTGACGCCCTGAGCCATGCGAATTTCTTGACGGGCCGCCGCCGTCATCAGCGCTTTCCAGTCCTCGCTGTCCAGGCGCTGCATCAGGCCGTTGACCGGCCACTCCACCTGGCGCGAGATGTCGCCGAGCATTGCCCAGAGTTTGGCGTTCTGCTCCAACGTGCGGCGAGACTTCACCGGGCGGACGATGATCTCGACGGCGCCGGCGGCGGAAAGCTCGGTGGCGAACACATACGCGACTTTGAACACTTCACGAATGCGGTTTGAGCCGGCAGACCAGAAGTGGCGCGACTTGTGAATTACGTTACCCATGGGATGCCTCCTTGCGTTGCGCAGCAACGATGGCTGCGCGGAACTTGCGCTTGCGCAGATATGTGTCGACCCGATCTGCCTGAGCCTTCTTGAGCCGCTCGCGCTTTTGCTGGGTCTTCGCCGCGTCGACGATCTGCCGCACTTCAGCAAGCTTCTCGCGCAACTGCGGTGACGGTTTAGCTTCGGAACCAGTGAGAAGCCCGGCGATGGCTTGGCCATCGGTAGTGATGGGCGCGATTCGCAGATCAGCCAGGTACTGAGTGCCAGTCTGCTGAGTGATCAGTTGCATACGGACTGCCGACTCGATCGCTGTAACCCGGCGCGCAGGATCAAGGCCGAGGGAAACGCTCCAAGTGGTCGGTTTGGCTTCAGCCCGGGCGGCAGAAACCAGACGCTCGTAGGCGCTG
This sequence comes from Pseudomonas sp. ASL4, assembly GCF_056680395.1. Lineage (NCBI taxonomy): Bacteria > Pseudomonadati > Pseudomonadota > Gammaproteobacteria > Pseudomonadales > Pseudomonadaceae > Pseudomonas > Pseudomonas sp. ASL4. The sequence goes on from NZ_CM155280.1 coordinate 4,800,175, forward strand.
TTAAACGCCATCCGAGCACCGACCACGTCCCGTCGACTCAAGGCCGGCTGTGCCGCGACCATCGCCTGGCGAATCTCGGCGGTCATCACGACTGTTTCAAATTCGTCGCCTGCCGTCAGCGCAATTGACCACGCTTCGTCCTTGCCTGGGCGTCCATCGGCTGCTTGGACGCGTTGCAGAATGTCGGCCATGGACAGGCGGCCTTTCACCTCCAGCCGGCAGGCCTTCAAGGCGGCGCGGACAACCGGCACGGAATAGGCACACAGATCCTCAGCCATCATCGCCGCAGTGCCTGGGTTCATTTCCTGACCCATCGCCTCAGCCGTTGCAATGATGGCGGAAGCCAATCCGGCGACTTGGGCGTCGTTCATTTCAGAGGTACTCATTGCGCTCTCCCGCCTGGCGCTTGGCCAGGACCATTTGCGCGGCCTGCTCTGCTGCGGAGAGGTTCGCCTCGGTACGCTCCATCTGGCGGGCGGTGGTCCCGTTGATACGCTGACCAGTGACCCACTGGGTGTGGTAACTCTCGGCGTTGGCCAGCAACTCGTTGAGGCTGTGGCACTTGCGCAGCACGGCGGCGTCGCTGGTTTTCAGGAAATGCGCGGCGACGTGGTGGGCGACATCAGCACCAAGGCGGCTGACAAGCTGCCCGAGCTGGCCGCCGACCTTGGCGTTCCACACCGGCCAGGCGCCGTAGCGCTTGCGGTAAGCCATGGCGTAGTTCGCCCAGGTCTTGAACGTCTTGCAGGTCTGGTCCTTTGGGCCGGGCATGTCGGAGGGGATTTCACGGCGCGGTTGCTGGAGAGCGAATGGAACGAGCAGCCCCGTCGCGACCTTGGCGGAAGCCTGGGGCGTAATTGGTTCAATGACTGGTTCAGTGACCGATTCAAGAGAGTTACTGATTCTGGGTGCAACTGCTGCACTACCCCCTAGTGCAGGAGATTCACTAGGGGGTGAACCTGCTGCACTACCCTGGTGAATCTGCTGCGCTACCCCTGGTGCAGGAGGTGCACCACCGTCGAGGGTCAGGAAATAAACGTTCGACGAGTTCCCCTTCGGACCGCCCTTCCTTATTTCCTTGCGGAGCAGCCCCGACTCACACAAGGCAGAGATGTGGTTCATGACGGAGCGCTTGCTGATCTCGCACTGGTCGGCGATGTGCTGATAGGACGGCCAGCACTCACCAATATCACTCGCGTTGTCAGCCAGCTTGATCAAAACCAGCTTGCGCAGCGGATTGCCGACGCGAAGCTTCATCGCGGCGACCATAAGGCTCATGCTCATGCTGCACCCCCGGCGAGGACACGGAAATCTATGGTCTGACCGCCTTTCCAGCTATTGCAGGACATGCAAAGGGTTTGAAGATTAGCCATAGACGCCTCGCCACCCTTGCTCTCGGGAATGACGTGGTCAGCTCTCAAGCGCAACGGCTCCGAGCAGCCACATCGCAGGCAAGCATGGCCGTCGCGAGCAAATACCTGGGCGCGCAAACCTGAACGGATCGGAGCCTTTTTAGACCTGCGCCGCGGAGGTAGCACGGCCGGCTGATGGGCACTGGCGTAACCCATACGGTTTGGGTTCCACTCACGTCCTTTTTCCGTGAGGCGAAAACCTTCGGCACATAGCTCGATCAAGCCTGCGTCGCGCAGGGCTTTCAGCAGGCGGTAAGCGGTGTCCGGTTTGTCAGTGAGCAGAGGCAGTTCTTCGATAATCTTGCTCTTACTCCGCGCGAAGTAGATCCCGGTGTCCGTCTTGATTTGATTGGCCCAGCTCGGGCTCTCGTAGACGAAGGCAAACAGCAGGGCCTGCTGAGAATTCAGCCCCCACTCCAGCGCCTTCACTTGGTTGATCGTGACGGTGTATTGCATGTCAGCCCTTCCCAACCAATGCGGCCAGCTCAAGGAAGCGATCGACGTACCAGTGAGGTTGCGTCTCGCGAGGGGATTGGGGATTGGTGAGGTTCTTGCCGTAGGCCATGCCCTTCTCGGTCACCGACCAGAACGGAACCATTTCCTGTTTGGAGTTCTTGCGCTGCAGCTGCTTCAGGAAGCCCTTGGTTTCCAGTGCGCGGTTGAATGCCTCCGGTGACACGCGAATGCCGTTGTCTTTCAGCAAGGCCGTGGCCGACTTGGTGGGCATCGAGGAACCGCCGGCAGCATCTGGCGCGGCGTCAACGGCGTAGCCTGGGAGGAACTTAGGGTCTAGGCCGTTGTTCTGGGCAATCTTCGTGAGCATGGCCATCTGGCACGATGGCGCGGGCTTCAGCAGGCGTGTAAAGCACTCCATGATGGCGATTTCGCCGACGACCTTGGTGCCATTTAGCATGACTTGCTCGCGGGCGCCCTGCTGCTGTTCCAGCTCGCGCCAGCGGCGAATCACCTTCATGCGCATGGGGGCGTTGTAGCCGGTGAGCAGGCAGTCGGTATGCTCGCGGTCGAGCAAGTACTGGACTTGCTCCCGGTTGCGACCATCCAGATAGATGTCCTCAAAACTGAGTGCATCTACTTTCAGGTCTTTGAGCATTGCGATGATGTCGCGCTTGACGTTGTCGTGGCGCTTCCCGGTGACGTTGGCGATCTCGCGTGAGGACATCGTGGTACGCGACACGTTTTCGGAATTAACAAAACGTGTCGCGACATTGGCCTGGGTATTTACAGGAGCGCTTGAAATCTGCATGATTCACCTCACAGATGCTTTACAAGTTGTTTGCAGTTGGAAAAACCGCCGGGCCTGGCGGTTTTTTTTCGCCTGCGATTTGTGTGAATTCGATTTTCATCAGGCGGCCTTCACTGAGGCATCCATCACGTCCAGGCTCTGCCGGACATGGTTGATTTCTTGCCGGATGATGGATTTCTCGAAAGTGCTGACGTGGTCATCGTCCAGTGCTTGGTGTACTGCGATGGTCAGGTCAGCGACTTCCTTGCCGACATTGATCAGAGATTTTGTAAGTGCTTGCGGTTGCGGAGAAGACTTTGCGACCAGGTCAAAACCAAATTCATCTGCCAGCGCAGCCAGCGGGCGCATGTCGCCGGTGTGCAGCAAGATCCCGAACAAATGCTCCACGGTCAGGTGGTGAGCATCGTTATCCGGATTTGCGCGCTGAAGCAGGCCAACGTGAGGAACACCCATCTTTGCAGCCAGGGTCTTGGGCTCATTGCCCTTCACGGCTGCCTGGCACGCATCCAAAAAGTCTTCCATTCGTAAAACCTCAAATTTGTTTCCGTGGTGGCGTTACGCCAACAAGGCGATCATCTGTTCATCAACTGACCAGGGCGCACCCATGACCAATCAATCCGAATTACAAGGCGAGCTATCAGCCCTTTGTTGCTTGGTGGTAGCGCAGGCTTTCACCCTCACGCTGTCATCTAACCTCAGGCCGTGGCCTGCTTTTGATCAGATCGCCAATCCGCTACGTGATCCTCTTGGTGGTGGTAGATTGCGGGGATTTAAGTGCGCGACCGTTTCGCTCACATCAATGCGAAAGCAGATCGGTTAAGCCGCAGATTTCTGCGAAGGAAACGGACGCTGCTCTCTCGCCTGAAAGGTCCCATCCGAAAGCTCGAGCACGCGAATGTCCCGTTTTGCGGTTAGTGCTTTGTGAATGGCTGGGGCGGTGACTCGGAGAAGTCGTGCGGCCTCTGACTGACCTTTATCAGCCACGAACTTATCGAGGGGAGTCTCATACATTGGCATGCCTCTCTTGTGGACGAGGCAGATATTAACCATCTGTTAATTTTTAATCAATACCGATGGTTTCTTCTTATTTTTAACCATTGGTTTAAATTCTCGCGATGACGAAAAAACGAATTCTTCCCCCAGACCGTATGGCCGAGTGCGAGTCGGCTCACGCTCTGTTCTTGTCCAAAAAGAACGAACTGAAGTTAAGCCAGAAGAAAATCGCGGATGCTGCGGGGATGACCCCTGCCGCCGTGAACCTTTACTTCAAAGGGATAAACCCCTTGAATGCTCAATTCGCCGCCGTTTTATCCAAGATGCTTAACGAACCAATCGAGGCGTTTAGTCCGCGGCTTGCTGCTGAAATCAGATCTATGAGCAGCTCCGCTAATCCGCTCGCGGGCGGCACGGGAGCCGCGCTTAAAGTCCTTGAGATGATCCGTAAGCACGCGGGAAAGACGCTAGATGAGGCAGCCCAGAAGAAGATTGCGGATGCTGTAGCCGAGGGATTGACTGACGAGCAGAGCAGGAATGTCATCTCTGCGGATTTTTCTGGCCTTCGCGCGAAGCCAGACGAGATATTGATTCCACAGTACGACGTGCGCGCTGCCATGGGGCATGGTCAAGTGCCTGCTGACTACAACGAGGCGATTCGCAACCTGGTTGTGCGCGAGGAAGTTCTTCGCGAGAAGGGTGTGACCTATACCTCCGCGTCCGCGCTCGCGATGATCACTGGCTGGGGCCAGAGCATGGAAGGCACCATTAATGACAAGGACCCAGTGATCGTAGATCGCGGGGTCACTGAGTTTATTGGTGAAGGTGTGTACGTCGTCACCTGGCACGGGCTGCTGTACATCAAGCGCCTTCAGATGAAGGACGCGGAGAATTTCTGGTTGATTTCAGACAACAAGAATAACAAAGACCTGGAAGCGCACGTCGATGACGTGACTATCCATGCCAAGGTTTTGTTGGTCTGGAATGCACGAAAACTTTAAAAAAACCAAAGTCACCTAGCCTAGCTTAAAAACTTTTCTGACGAAATCATCGAATAACACTGGTACTCATATCAGACAAACCGGACGTAACTAGGCAAGGAGGCGCCAATTGCAACAACTTAAACCATTTTCAAGTGAGTCAAATGCTGGGATCTATCTCGGGATAGCGGGAGTCACATTAAGTATTATCGGAGTTTTGCTCTCGGTATACACATTGGCGGCTGGCGAAAAAGCTATTTGGCTTGGTATTTCTGGTTGGTCAGCAGCACTATTGGTTGGAATATTTCTGACTATCCCCCTATGGAAATTAATGACTGAGCTAACCAAATTCCATTCGGCGTACTCTGAACTATTAATTAGAGTCAACGACCTTGAGAGTGCCAATTCCAAGATCTTAGAAATTGATGCATATGTAATTTCAAAAGCGGTACGACAGCAGGTCACGAAAAGAGAAAGAAAACCCACCGAACCAAATCCACCAGTCCCTAATAGTGTTCAGGTAGAACTAGAGTCAGCAGAGGAAGCATAACGTGGACATAAATTTCGAAGAATACAATTATTACCCAGCGCTTCGTAGCAGGCCTGCAGAGATTACTGGTTACGAAAACCTTAGTAACGAACATAAAGACGCAATCATTCCGGCGTTCACACTCGGCGCCTGGCCTCGCCAACCAAACATTGAAGTCCCACTATCAAAAATCGTGAATGCCACTGCTGGCCGTCCATTCATGCTCGATTTAACGACTGAGCCGTCATTCCTTACCGACGACATAAAAAAACTGAAAGATTCCAGTACCAATTTCAAATACTGGAGAGACTTCATCAGCAGCGTAGATGCCCCTGTAATACCCATAATACAAATAACACCTGAGTCAAAAATATCTCAAATCATCAGACAGGCCAGGGAACTAGAAAAAATCGGCAGCAACAAAGTCGCCTTTAAAGTAAGAAATTTTGGTGAGGATACTGCAAAAATAATTTCAGCACTTTCGTCCTTAGACTCCATTGATAATTCAGTAGTAATTATTGACGCTGGATATGTTAGGGATACTCTCCCAGCCTGCTTGGCCGGGTGCATCTCTACTATTAATGAAATCAGGGATGAAGTTGAAGACGCAGAAATAATTATTACCGCCACTAGCTTTCCGTCTTCCGTCGTTTCCTTCTTAGATCCGAATAGCGGGGGCAAAAGAGGTCTGATAGCCATGTTTGAAGCCAAAATCCATGACGCCATAGGTTCAGGTGCAGCGATCTATGGGGATCACGGATCAATACACTCTCGAGTTTATATAACCGGCGGAGGCCGATACACACCGAGAATTGACTACCCCCTGAATGATGCATGGATATTTGAACGACGACCTGAAAACAATTCTACGGGGTATATTGATGCAGCCCAAAAACTGATTTCTTCATATGCAGAAATTGAAGATGATATGACCTGGGGGGCAGAAATGATTAGACAAGCTGCTCAAGGAAACATCGAAGGCATGAAAACCCCTGCATCCTGGATTGCAGCGCGCGTGAATATGCACATATCCAAACAAATTGATTTTAGATGCAGCGGCACAGTTGATGACGAAGAAGACTACGATGATTTAATTTGATTTTTTCCGTCTTACCAAAACCGTCTGGGGCATGCCTTCTGGTAGCGCCCCAAACTCATTTCCGAACGCAGATATATCAACACTACGCTCATACTCTCCTCCGGCCGATCTAAAAAAGCTTTGCGGTATCTCTTGCGCCTGAGAGAAAACAGCGCGCAGACTTTCGCTCTTGCTTAATAGCGGTAAACTTTCTAAAGAACCATTGACCACTCTAGCTTTGTCAAAAGCCATAAACGTTTGTCGGTATCGCTCTTTTATGCATGACAGCGCAAATGAGCGCATTTTTTTTATGGATACCAACTCTACATATCCAAGAAGTTCTTTTCTTGGAACTCCAACCTTAAAGGCTATACCTTCGGATTTTAGCAACCGCTCAATTTCAACTCTAGTAATTAAACTGGCAAGGTATTGAGAGTTTTTTACTTCATCGATCCTCCCTGCCCTAACTTGTCTAAACTCTACTTTATCAGCCTTTAAATACACCTCTAATATCCCCACCTCTGGAGGATAACTCTCAGAGATATCAGAGATAAATTTCGATGCAGCCACAACGGTGACCTTATCAAAATGACGCCTAAACGACTCAATTTGTCCCGGAAGCCTTTTTAACGAGTCAAAGGCACTTTTAATTTCAAATCCGTACAATCTACCATTAGCAACAGCAATATCAGCTCGTCGAGCCCAGTTCGCTACCACCATTTCGTTGATTACGACAGCGTCGCACACCATACCTTTGGCATAAAGCCAATCGATAAGCGCTGCCTTAATGGCCTTTTCCTTGATCACAAAATCACCAACAAGCTTGACGCAATGAAAAGATTTTAGGTGCGTTTAAAGCACCTCTGATTGCGTAATAATACACCAATAACTCATATGTCGCCCTGCACCTGTCGATACCATTCGACAGGGAGTTAAGCTTTTCCAACTAGAAAGGTGCCGACTCGACGATGGCCTCCAAGTATTCAGGCTCAATAACTCGGTCATCGTCAGTCGGTACATTCCACTTCAGCGTGACGGTGCCGTCGTCGTTGAATGTCATGTCAATACCGTCGGTTCCGCCCAGGACCCCAAGCACCTCATCCCACTCCCGCTCCCCATCTGTGTCCAGGCGGTGAATCGTTACCCAACGCTGAATCTGCGCAACAGGTGATCCAATCATCGCCGACACCCTCAAACCGAGCCGCTCCAGGCCAGTCATCGCCTGTGGCATCTGCTGCGCCTGATTTTGCTTTTCAATCACTCCAACCTCCAAAAGCTGTACATCCATACAGTTATCAAGCAAAGCATAAGCTATTCTCGCCAAAATTAAATAAACCATCGGTATTGACGAATAAATTTACCGATGGTTAACTTGTTGCCATCGCAGCGACAGACGGCCGTTGCGAAGAGCCTCAACGCTCGCCGCTCTTTAGCTCTACCGCTTCACCTTGCCGGATCACCACCGGCCCAGATTCAAAGGCAGCGATGAACCGGCCTCAACGGTTCAGAGGGTTGGCAACTGACCCGGGCGTGCAGCGTAAAGCGCCAAGAACAGTTATCCAGCGGGAGAACAAGCCGAAAGGCCCGTGGCTGGAAGAACAATTTGAGATAGGCCGGTGACCGACGCCAGTAGCGGGCCACGGCTCCACAGATTTACTGATGCCGCTTCGATGAGGCGGCATTGGAAATCAACGGAGTAAGCAGCGTGAGCGAAGAAGAGCGAGAGCGAGACCAGTTAATGCAACTTATCGGAATCATGGCTGGCGGGATTGGCTATGGCGAGCTGGGCGCAATGCTGGCTGCTCGCAACCTGTACCGCGAGGCTGCTCGATCCAATAAAGACAGCCAGGCGCTGGCGCGCAACCACAAGCCTGCCGGGCCAGGGGTAGCGCCACTCCAGGCTGAAAAGCTTTCGATGTCGGTTGACGAGGCGGCCGGAGTAATAGGCATAACAAGGCGGGGCGTTCTGGCGTGCATCAGCTCGGGCTCACTTAAGAGCTTCAAGATTGGAAACAACCAATTGATCTTGGCTGAAGAGCTTAAGACATGGCTTCATATTCAAAGTAATGGAGATACGAAATGAAACCTTCGGATATCAAAGAGCCTCGTCATAAGGAGTTCTTCGAGCAGGCAAAGAAAGAGATGGAGGCAGTCACTGCTTCTGCAGCGACCTCTATTATTGCCGACAGTGTGGCGGTCAACAGGCAGCTCATAGGATTCCTTGTGGAGTCGCGCCATGCAGTTGAGCAAGAAGCCGTCCTTGTAATTGATGCGATGTGCCTTGCGTTTGATGGCAAATCCGAAAAGCTCAGAACGCTCAAATCAGTTACTGAGCAAGTCTCTGCTGAGTCGGCATTTATGAAGAGCGCTCTCAGCTCTATCGAAACGAAAACATCTGAAATAGTGCGCCTGACTTCGGCAATTGACGGGCTGTCGTCCAGCATGGAGCGATTCAAGGCTCTCGTCGAAGATGGCACGCTGGATCGTGCTGCTCGCGCCGCTCAAGCCCTGTCCTGACCTTTTCCTGATGCACCTGGTTACCCGAGGGCATTGGGGAAATCACCCCGCGATCTGGTTCGAGAGAGGACCAACGCCGGAAATTGTTGCAAGGAAGCACTGCCACTTGGTGAGCGTCACGTCAGTATCCTCGCCAAGCATGATGCAGGCTTTTTTATGGCCTACTGCGCGCATCCACCCTGAGACACTCGAATCAGACTTGCATGCTGTAGCAAGCTTGGAGGAGAGCGCTTTCTCGGTCATGGAGTCGCACACACTCATAAGCTCTGCGTATTTCAATTTCTGGCTTTTGCTCTTACCTGCTTTTTCGCCAAATTTATAAGTAATTTGAAGTCCGGAGATGAATGCAACCAACAGCCCGACAACAGTTCGCGACGTAACGGTAGACATTATCGATGCGCCAAGAAAAAGTAGCAGGAATGCCAGAAAGCGATCGATTCTACGATTAAATGCCTCGCAGGCTTCCTCTACGCAGAACGAGTTGTACAAATTGAATTTCGCATCGCTTACGCGTTCTTGGCTCATCGAATTACTCCTATTTACCACCTTCCTTTTTCTCTGTGGGCGGTGGTGGTGGTGGCTTTCTTGCAAAAACTGTCTGATGGTCATGCACCACAACGCGGCTTCCGCCGTTTGAATTTTTCTTATCGCTCATTGTTAACCCTCGTTTGCGTTGCTGCTTGGTGGAACTTGGAGCCTAGCGCAAAACCCGACACCTGGGCAGTGGTGAGCTGGCTGCAGGCAATTACTTACCAACCAGCGCCACGTCAGCCTGACGATAACTGCCCGAGCACTTGGTACTCCCCAGCACCAGGCCGCATCGGAGTGTGATCTAACCCAGACCCGTTTTGCCCGGCAGCTGTCGGAGCATCGCTTCACAGTGGCGGCTAGATCACACCCCGATGCGGACGAAACTGCGGCCTATAACCGCCCACCTGCATCAAATCGCAGGCACGTTAACCCGCGATTCAATATTTCGGGTCTTGACCAGCAACCATATGGAGCTGATCAGGCAAAGAACGATGACAGCAATCGACAGTGGCAAGTGAAACAGGTGGGAGCCGGCAACAGCGAAGCCGGTGTGAATGACGAACGTCAGCACTCCTAGACCAGCACAAATTTTGGCGTACAAAAAAGCACTGCTCGTACCAAGCAAAACATGCCGATAACCAATCAACAAAAAGGGAACGGCCACGGCATTGAAAAGGAGAAAGCCCTGTATTCCGCCGGGCACATAAAGCATCTCCCATTCGCGCCAAAAGGCCGCATCTATCTGATGTAGAACCAGCAAAAGAGTCGTCAAAAAGTAGCTTCTTTCCATTTAAGCAGCCCCCAGCGGGTTAGTGATTTTCGTCCATGCTCACAGCGCTGAAGATCATAAGAGGTACTGCCACGAAACGCTAACTCATCACCGTTTCAAGTAAGTCTTTTGATTGCACTAGCAGCGACATCGCACCGCTACACGCTGCCGACCCTCCCCCGACCAAACCCGCATGCACTCCCCTCCGCGCCCAACGGCAACCAGCGGAACGGATGAGTGCAGCCGAGTTTTGTTGGATAAACACCCGCCACTTTGGAGCCGACCATGTCAGCACTACGCAAAGCTCAGTTTGAGTACGACGAACTTCTGCCGCCGCCAGTCAGCGAGCGTGACCAGGCGGAAACAGAGTGGTTTGAGCACTCCGCTGAACAGTTGGTATGCGGCTCGGACGTAACGTGGAAGCGCCGATCTAGCCCGGAGCGGAAGGTGACCAAGGCGGAGTACGCCGAACACCTGCAGCTGCATCTGACCCAGCGGCAGATCGACGGACTAGATGATCGTGACTCGTTCGCTAACCTGGTGCTGGCGGTGGTCGTAGGTAGCCCGGCCGAGGCGCTGACCCACGCCAAGCACTTGCTGGGCAGTAACAGCCCGGTCACGCAGCTCGAAGCAATCGCCGCCACCTTTCTTCGCTCGCACGCCGCCGATGCGGTGGCTGCCGAGCAGGAAGCAGCCGAGGACGACGTGGATGGTGATTTGTGAGCCCTCACATTCTGATTGACCAAGCCCTCGATGGTGTTGCCACACCATTCGGCTCTGAAGACATCAGCCTACTGGTCCAGGCACTGATCACACGCCTCTTCACCGACGGCGCGATCACCATCGACGAGTTCAACCACTACTGCAAGCGGCTGCGCGACATCTGTCAGCGGCGCAAGGAGGGAGCATGAGTACGGCACCGGTTAAATCGCTGATTGACGAGCAGCTAGAAGACATCAGCGCTCACAACCTTCGCGAGGCTTACGGCCTGGCCGAACGGCGCGGGTTCTTCGGTGCACCAGTCGAGCAATACGCCGAGCCTGGATATGGCGGCCGTGTTCTCCAAGTGCTGCGCTACCGAGTGCAGAAAAAAGACTCGCGACAATGAGTAGTCGCCAGCCCGGCCGCCGCATCGTCTTCTGGCGCAGCTCGTTCTTCGCGCTCGCCACCTGCACCGCCCTCATGTTGTTCGGCGCCCTCTGCGCGCCAATCCCTCAATAACACACACCATTCAAGAGCTGCGCCCGGGCGCGGCAAGGAATTGTCATGTCCGCACAAAGCGTGGCGCCGGTGGCGCACGAACAAACTCTGCACATTCTTCCCCATGCAGCGACCAGCACCAGCGCCCTGGTGCTCGACGGCGACAGCCTCGACAAGATGATGCGCCTGGCCGACGTCATGGCCACCGGCCGCGCCACCGTGCCGAAGCACTTCAACGGCAACTCCGCCGACTGCCTCGCAGTGATCATGCAGTCGATGCAGTGGAAGATGAACCCCTTCGCGGTTGCACAGAAAACGCACCTGGTGAACGGCGTGCTCGGCTACGAGGCCCAGTTGGTCAACGCGGTGATCACCACCTGCGCACCGGTTCTGGATCGTCTCCACTACGAGTGGTACGGCGCTTGGGAAAAGGTGATTGGCAAGTTCGACATCAAGACCAATAGCGAAGGCAAACAATACCGCCAGCCAGGCTGGAAACTCGAAGACGAGGAAGGCCTGGGCGTGAAAGTCTGGGCCACCTTCCGCGGTGAAGCCGAACCGCGCGTTCTGGAGCTGCTTCTCGCTCAGGCCCGCACTCGCAACAGCACGCTCTGGGCTGACGATCCGCGCCAGCAGCTGGCCTACCTCGCCACAAAACGCTGGTCACGCTTGTATTGCCCTGACGTGATCCTTGGCGTGTACAGCCCGGACGAACTCGAGGAAAGCGCCCCGCCCGCCCGCGATGTTTCACCCCGAAAAGGCGCGGCGCCGACGGCATTACCCAACTACCCGGAAGAAAAGTTCGAAACGATGCTGCCTACCTGGCAAAGCGGCGTCGACCAAGGAAAGACAGACGCTGAAAGCCTGATCGCCTTCCTTGAATCCAAATACACGCTCAGCGCCGAGCAGACCGATCGCATCCACCGCATGGCGCCCATTACAGGAGAAACCGAATGAAGATTCATAACGTAGCTCAGGGCTCCGAAGCCTGGCATGCGCTCCGCGCCAACTACTTCACCGCCTCCGAGGCGCCAGCCATGATGGGCACCTCGAAGCAGATGAAACGCACTGAACTGCTAAGCGCCAAAAAGACTGGCCTCGACCGCGACGTGTCGTGGTGGGTGCAGAAACACCTGTTCGACAAAGGCCACGAAGCTGAAGCCCTGGCCCGGCCGATTCTGGAAGCGCGGATCGGTGAAGACCTCTTTCCCGTCGTCGGTACCGACGGCGATCTACTCGCCTCGCTCGACGGCTGCACCATGCTCGGCGAAACGCTGTTCGAGCACAAAATGTGGAACGAGCAATTGGCCGCCGACGTGTTGGCCGGCAACCTAGACCCGCACTATTACTGGCAGCTAGAGCAGCAGCTGCTAGTGAGCGGCGCCGAGAAAGTAATCTTCGTTTGCTCCGACGGCACCGAAGACAATTTCGTGTCGATGGAATACACACCGGTACCGGGACGCGCTGCAACACTCGTCGCCGGCTGGAAGCAGTTCCAAGCTGACTTGCTCGACTTCACCCCTGCCGAGGTGGTGCCCGAAGCAGTCGGCAAGACACCGGAAAGCCTCCCGGCGCTGCGCATCGAAGTCACCGGCATGGTCACCGCCAGCAACCTGGAGCAGTTCAAGGCTCACTCTCTGGCCGTCTTTAACTCGATCAACACCGAGCTCGAAACGGATCAGCACTTCGCCGACGCCGAGAAAGCAGTCAAGTGGTGCGGTGATGTCGAGGAGCGCCTGGAAGCTGCCAAGCAGCACGCCCTGAGCCAAACCGAAAGCATCGACGATCTGTTTAAGACCATCGACGATATCGCCGCTGAAGCGCGACGCAAGCGTCTAGAGTTGAACAAGCTGGTGACGGCTCGCAAGATCAGCATCCGCGAAGACATCGTCATGAATGCCGCCAAGGCGCTTCAGGCGTACATCGATCAGATCAACACCTCGCTGGGCGGCAAGGCCCGCATGCCTGCCGTGCCCGCCGACTTCGCCGGCGCCATCAAGGGCAAGAAGTCCATCAGCAGCCTGCGCGACGCTGCCGACTCGGAGCTGGCCCGGGCCAAAATTGCCGCCAGTCAAGTCGGTGACAGCATCCGCGCTAACTTGGCCAGCCTGGTCGAGCTCGCCGCCGATCACCTGTTCCTGTTCAACGATACCCAGCAGTTGGTGCTCAAGGCCAATGACGACTTGGTTGCTCTGATCAAGGTACGGATTTCGGAGCATCAGGCGGCTGAGGCCAAGAAGGAAGAAGAGCAGCGCGAGCGGATTCGCACCGAAGAGCGCCAGCGCCTGGAGCGGGAGCAGCAAGAAGCAGCGCGTGTTGCGGCGGCCGAATTGGCGTCGCCTCCCCCAACGAAAGCAGTCCCCGCAGTTGCAACGATCGTAAAGCCTGCTGCCTCAGCGAAACCGGTGGGCTACCGCGCCAAAGTCACCGATCTGGAGGCCCTGGTACACGCGGTTGCCGGCGGACTGGCGCCGCTCAGCGTGCTAACTGTCGACTGGGATGCATTGGATGCGCTGGTCGCCCAGCAGGGTTCGCAGTTCAGCATGGCCGGCGTAACTCTGGTGAACGCTGCGGCATGAGCAAGATCAAGCGAGTAGTGAATCAACGACGCCGGCAGTCCTGGCTGGACCTGCCGGCCAGTGGCATAGAAGAGGTTGGCCATGGCCAAGACTGGAAAAGAGCGATCAGCGAAGGCCGCCGAGAAGCGGATCGAGTACGACGAGAAGGAACTGCGGCACCGGGTCAGGCTCGGCACCCGGCAGAAGCTTGACGAGCTGATGGCCTGGAACGATATAGAGGAAATGAGCGAGGCGGTGCAGAACTTGATTCTGAACGCTCACGCGCTCGGGCCGACGCTGTCGTATCAGGCGATTGGCAGTCCGCGCCACAAAGTGCAAATAAGCGAAAACGTGGCGCGGATGTTTCGGAATGAAAGCCTGGCTGAGCTAAAGCGCGACCCGGGTGATGAAATAATAACGCCCAGGGACTCGCTTGGCGCTTAGTTACTAATCAAGACTGCTTTTTAGACTCTTTGAGCTGCGCAATAAGATGTCCAGCGAATTGCTTGCCTTTTTCAACAGCTTCCTCAAACGAGGACCAGTCTTTATCTAAACCCCCTGGGGTCTTCGCATGATTAATTGGAGCCCCCAACTCTTCGACGTGAATCCTGACTCCTGATGGGACTGTTCCTTTGTCAGCCCAGCTAAAAATCAACGAAATATCGTAGATAGACTCTTGGTAATTAATATTTCGAGGACGGTCTTCTGCAAGCTTCACATCAGTCATTCTGAATCTCCTTTACCGGCTCCATGCCGGGCCGAACACAAATACCCCACTTCAACGAATCACGCCAGCCGGCGAGGCAGGCGCCTAACTGGAAATCACTTATGACCATCACCGCGCCGGTCATCCGCTACCACGGTGCCAAGTTCCGGCTTGCGCCGTGGGTGCTGCAACACTTCCCGCCGCACACATGCTACGTCGAGTCATTCGGCGGCGCGGCCGGCGTGCTGATGCAGAAGCCTCGTTCCTATGCCGAGGTGTACAACGATCTGGATGGCGACATCGTGAACCTGTTTCGCGTCCTGCAGGATCCGGTCACGCGATTGGGGCTCACCGAGCGCCTGGTGTTCACGCCCTACTCCCGCGAGGAGTTCGAACTGTCGTGGGAACCGAGTGCCGAAACGGTCGAGCGCGCGCGCCGGACAATCATCCGCGCTCAGATGGGTTTCGGGTCCGCCGGCGCAACGAAAGGTGTCACCGGCTTCCGCATCGACACAAAGCGGCAGTACGGTACGGCTCAGTCGCTCTGGGCAACCTACCCCGAGCAATTGGCCGAAGTTGGCCAGCGCCTCAGCGGCGTGCTGATCGAGAACAGACCCGCGATCGAGGTCATCACTGCGCACGACGGACCTCAAACCTTGCACTACGTCGATCCGCCCTACTTGCATGACACCAGGTACAGAGGCGCATCGAGCGGCCGCTATTACAGGCACGAAATGGATGACGCCGCTCACCGCGAATTGCTTGGCGTTTTACTCGATCTAGAGGGAATGGTCGTACTGTCTGGCTATCCGAGTGACCTATATGCTGAGCTTCTCCCCGGCTGGGCGAGCTACAGCACCTCGGCGAGAATATCCGCCGCCCGCGGAACCGCGAGCCGTACCGAATGCGTCTGGCTGAGCCCGACATGTATCAATCGGGTCAGCCAGATTGGTTTGGATCTTGGCGAGCGCCCGCCCCATAAAATTAGGCGCTGATGCCTTAACCGTTGCCATGATCGTAACCGCCTACGTTGACTATCAGCGTCACTTCAAACTCAGCTGGGGCGCCCGGTGACGTGGGCAACTTCCGAGCTTTGTGCTTCGCGCCACATTTCGGACATTCAAATTTCATGTCACCCGTTTCAGGGTCGTCATGAAGTTCTGATTTGAACTCAGCATTGCACTTCTTGCAGGTAGCCATGAGGGAGTCCTCTCGGTAATGAGTCAGAAATTATAGACCCTCTTCCCACTTCAACGAATCACGCCAGCCGGCGAGGCAGACACCTATCCATTGCCTCGGTCATACCAACTGTTAGCGAGATCAACCGGAATTCGAACAATTTTCGAAGGTTCAAGCTTCTTGCCGGCCTCGGGATATCGTTCTATTTCAATACCAAAATAGGCCAACCAATCACCGTTTACTTGTTCCTTCAGTTCAACCAAGTGCATGCCGACCTCCACTTCGGTTAAGCCAGAAACTTCAGCAATCAGCTTGTTGACGGGTTTCTTACTCATCTCGCCCTCCTTGACCCGGATCCTTTCCGGTTCACCAAGAAATAGACCAATCCAACCCATTACGCCAGCCGGCGAGGATCCCCTATGTCCGACAATCACATCGACGAAAAGAAACTCGAGCGGGCAATCCGCAAGATCAAGCACTGCCTGGCCCTGTCGAAAAGCGCCAACGAGAACGAAGCAGCCACGGCGCTTCGGCAGGCTCAAGCGCTGATGCGTGAATATCGACTGACCGAAATGGACGTGAAGCTCAGCGATGTCGGAGAGGTCGAATCTCAATTCTCTCGCAACGAGCGCCGACCAACGTGGGACCAGCATCTGGGCGCCGCCGTTGCTGAAGTGTTCAGCTGCAGCTCGCTGCGCAACAGGCAATGGTGCGAAACCAAGCAACGTATCGTTGAGCGCGCATCATTCGTCGGGGTGACACCAGCTCAGCACATCGCGCTCTATGCCTATGAAGCGCTTCTGACGAAGCTGACCCTGGCCCGCAAGGAGTACGCAGCCGGTGTCCGCTCAGGCAAGCATCGCAGTTCGTATTCTGCCGAAACAGCTGGTGACCACTTCGCCCTTGCCTGGGTCGGCCAGGTATACGGAAAGCTTCGAGCTTTGATCCCGCAAGGCGAGGAAGACAGCACCGTCACGCCAAGCGATGGTCGTGACCTTGTGGCAGTGCAATCACAGGACAAAGCACTGATCGCCGAATACCTCACCAACAATGGCGTGGGCAAAGCCCGAAAGACTCGTGAGACCGAGCTCGATATGAATGCCCAAATCGCGGGCATGCTGGCGGGACGAGACGTTGACCTGCACGCAGGCATTGCACGGGGTGGGGAGGACATCCTCGCGCTGGCTGCGACGGCCTGACCCACCCTCACCTATTACGCTGAATGCGCAAGACGGCGATCACCCTTTCCAGCGGTCGATCCAACCAGTAGTGGCCTGTATCCCTCTGCGTCGTGCCTCTTCATAGCTGCCGAATATAGCCTCTTCAAAAAAACCAGCAATGCCGCTATCAATAAACACTACGTTAATCCGGATCTGGTTTGGGTCGCGCGCTCTCTCCCCCATAAATGTGATCGTCGCCTTAGTGCCATTTGGGTGAACGTAATCAATCGGCTCCAGCCCTTCTATTTGCTCGCTCACATCGATCTCCTACCGGCCTTATGCCGGGCCATAAATCAATAGCCCACTTCAACGAATCACGCCAGCCGGCGAGGCCGTCGGCTGTCTGGAGCAGTTATGAATCCCTACCTAATCACGGGCCCCGCCCAGATCGGCATCAGCGGTGGCCGCACCAGCGGGCACATGGTCTACAAGATCCTCGAAGCTCACGGCGGTGCCCTGCCGCCGTATGTGCACTTGTTCTTTCAAAACACCGGCAAGGAGCGCGAAGAGACGCTGGTCTTCATAGATCAGATCGCCAGGCGCTGGAGCGTGAACATCGTATGGATGGAGTGGTGCCGTGTGTACGGTCAGCCTGACGACGCACCGTGGTACAAGCTGGTTGACTTCGCAACGGCCAGCCGCAACGGCGAGCCCTTCACCATGATGCTCGAGTATTACGCTGCGTACCGGAAAGCAGAGAAGAACCTGCCGCCGGTGCTGCCGAACTTCTCGAACAACATGTGCACCGCTTACCTGAAGGTGAAGATCGGCGAGAAGCACATGCGCACCCTGGGTTACACCGAGTGGGATTGCGTCGTCGGCATCCGCCACGACGAGCCGAAGCGCTACCACCGCATGATGGCCGCCAATGATCGCGGCGGCACGCGCTGGGACAACGTCTGCCCCTCCTACACGGCCGGTGTCACCAAGGAGGACGTCGGCGCCTTCTGGGCGGCCCAGCCCTTCGACCTCGGAATGGATTCCGACTTCGGCAACTGCGACCTGTGCTGGAAGAAGAACGAAGGCAAGCTGATCAAGACCATCATGGATGACCCGTCCAGGATGATCTGGTGGTCTGGCACCGAGGAGCGATTCGGCCAGGTGTTCAGGCAGGATCGGCCGAACTACCGGTCACTGGCCTGGTCAGCGGACCAGTGCGCGAGACAAACGGACCTAGATTTCGATTATCTGGCGGAAGACATTGACTGCTTCTGCGGAGACTAGCCCCTCAAGTTGCAAGTATGCGTGCGCAGATTGCTTCGTAAGCCTCATAGAAATGGTATTTGGGCAGATGCTCCGTTTCGCGGAAATCCGCAATTCTCCGCTCTCGCTCACGCTTGAAGCTTGCAAGAAATGGATCGTGCTCTGCAATTATGATTTCTGGCTGTTTATAGTCATCGAACTGGCTACCGGTTATGTCGATAAGCGTACCGTTCAAGTCAAGCCATACGTGTGAGTTCAGTTCGCGGTTACGCCCTCCAGATCGCCCGTGAATTCTCAGCGCGCCAGGATAGCCTTGATCAGCGAGGTAAGCGGCCAACAGCAATGAAGAGTCATCGCACGAGGCGTGTGGGAACTCCTTGGCAATGCTGACGCCGAACCAATGCCCCATCTCGACCAACTCTTTCAGTGCTGACCGAAACTCAGAAACTACTGCGCCCAATTCTCGCTGACTCACAACCACCCCCATCCGAATATGCGGCCAACTATAACCGCGAGGTATCCCCATGCCCACAAACTCTATCACGCGTGCTTGGCAACCATTCTCGCCCCAAGCTCCCGACCAGCAACTTGCGCGAGTCCACGGTCAGCGTAAGTTTGGTCACCTGCAACAACCGGAATCACCACCTCATCAACGCGTTTCACCTCGACGTTGATCCGCCAGACCTCCTGGCCGCTCTCCAGTATTTCGCACTCCATGTAGTTCCAGAGCCGAAATCCTTCGTGCTCGTCATAAATGTCGTGCTTGGTCATGGTGTTTCTCGCTTGAGTGAGGCGGCATCGTAGCACCCAGTTGGCCGGGCATGACCCGGATAGGACGCCCCATGCCCACAGGGGCCTGCCACTCAGCGCAAAATGGTTTCGAGACTCGCCTACGTAGAATTGTGCTGGATCAAGGTCGATCAGGATCGTAGGTATACGAGCCTCGCCCATGTTGATAATCGTTCATGCCTTTCACTTCATCGCGAATGGCATAAAGGGTCATCTCGATCTCGGTCAACTGCTCGTCACGCTTTTGCCGAAACCATGCTCGATCGATCTCGATTGCATCGATTTGCCCCTTGAGTAACGAAATTTTCTTCTGCAAATGCATCACGTAAAGAAGCGTTGCCACAGGCACAAAGCCAACCAGAAAATTTAAGTCCATGCCCCACCTTCGTCAGCTAAATCGGTCATTGAGCAGCACCAGAATGATCTCACTAGAGTGAACCTAGTTACGCACCAGTATCCGCGATGGACTGTACTCCACTCTCTATAACCCCTCCCCCCTTCAAAGTCAGCCGCTATAGCGGCAAAGGAACAGTCATGCCTGAAGAAAAGGTTGTGATGTACGAATCGCCGGAAGCGGCGAGCATTCAAACTGTCACCGGCTGGGTCGGTGCCGATGGTCGCTTCTGGGGGAATGATGAGCACATGGCCCGCTATTGCGGCGCAACTCATCGTCATTGCGAGAAAAACCCTGATCACCCGATCCACGAAGTACGCAGTTGGTGCAAGCAGTGCTACCAGGAAAGTCGCCAAGCGAAGTTCGCGGCAATGCCGGTCAAGGAATGGACTGGCGAGCCGCTGGTTATCTTCGACGGCGACGAGTATTTCTTCGACGCTGACAGCCTGCGCGATCACATCATCGACAACGATATCAACCTGGCTGACCTGCGGCTTTGCATCTGCGAGCCGAACATGCCTCGCCAGATCGACCCGTCGGACGTCTTCTGTGATGACTTGCCGGAGGATGGCGAGATTCGCGATGAACAGTTGGTCGCGGCATTCGACCTGCTGAACGAGATGATCCGCAAATCTGAACCGCTGTCGTGGTCTGAAGGGAAGTTTGCCGCCGCACTGCCGCAGTCCTTCATCGACGAGATCGCTGCCGATCGGGTGACGCAATGAAGAAAAGAAACTTCGTCCTCGTTGATCAGGCTGAGCTCGGGGCACTTCGCAAGGACAAAGCCCGTATTGATGCCCTTGAGTCTGGCTGCTGGGATGTTCGGTTCATCGATTGCCCAACGCCGGGCGGTGATGACGGCAGCATCAACATCGAAATCGTCGGCCACTACATGGGCAAGCCCTTCGAGCGCGTACTCGGCGAAAACTATAACGAAAATCTGCGCGCCGCCATCGACCAAGCCTGCACGGCGGAAGCATACCCACCAGCAAGACCAGAATACGACCGGTACGGAAATCCAGAGAGGACCGCCACATGCCAATAATCGCCCTCGCCTGGTTCGCCTACGTGTACTGCTACAAGGGGCCACGGTGATGAAGGCCCGCATCGAGAAGAAGCTCAGCAAGCGCCTGTTTGAGCTGCACCCCGGGCACTACCGCCGCGCTTGGGTCGACAAAGACGAACCCAGCGAGCTCGCCTACAAACAGCGCACCCGAGTGAGTCACGTACGAAGTGTTGGCGGCGGCACCGACTATTGGGGCGAAGGTCAGGATGGATACACCTTGTGGGCGGACTGGAAATCGAATTGGTTCTGGCACGGCCCGTTCGAGGCAAACCCTGAAGGGCATGAGTTTGAAGGCTATCCGGACACAGGAACCTTCAGGCCAACCACCCGCAACCTGCTGAAGCTTGCTGCTGACTGCGAGCTGACTTTTAAAGCAACTTCCTGACCCCTCTTACACCTACCAACCTGCCGGTGAACGGCGGGCGAGGAATCCGCATGCCTGCAAACTGCGAATACAGCATGACCCGGGACGATGCCATCGAACTGGCCGGCATTGCTCAATTCGATTTGGCAATGCGCCGAGAGGCGCTCACCGGTTACCTGCAAAGAAACGGCTCGCAGCGACTGGTCGAACTCTTGGCCCAGTTTATCGGCATGGCCAACTCGGTGGCCGAGAACTGCGCAGAGATGAGCGACCAAGTGCTTATCGAAGAATGTGGCGTCCATCCCGATAAATTCACCAGCGTGAACCTGCCAACCATCATCGGCGCATGCCAGGGCGTCCAGATCGCCAGCAAGTGCGACCCCAAAGGTGCGTGCCATGGGTGCGCTTACAGGCTGGGGTCAATTGCCAATCAGTCCCCCATCACCACTTGCGATGCCGAGTTCATGGCCCACGACCGCAAGGGCTTCATGTGCCACGCGCACCTGGACGAACAGGGCGAGCCCACAAAGGTATGCGTAGGCCACGCCAAAGCAGCCACCCAATAATCACCTTCTGCCGCCACGCGGCATGGAGCAACACATGAAACAAATATTTAAAGCAGCGGCGCACAAAGCCTGCGGCGGGAGATAAGCATGGACGGCATTCATTTTCTGTCGCACGAAGAGGTTTGCACCCTCACAGGAGCCAAAACGAAAGCCGGACAACTTCTGGTACTCAAGAGAAATGGGATTCGGCACACCATCAAGCGCAGTGGCTGGCCCTGTGTCCTGGCTTCGGCTCTGACCGGTGAGCCCGTTGTAGCAACAGAAAAACCGAAATGGCAGCCGCGGCTGGTGGGTTAAATGGGAAGAAAGCCGACAAAGCCTGACAGTGTCACGCGCCTACGGAAGCGTCCACAGCGCAGTGGCACCGTCTATTACTACTACGACACCGGCGGTACTCCTCGAAAAGAAATTCCACTGGGCAGCGATTACGGGCTGGCGATCGTTGAGTACGCCAAACTGGAAAAGACCCGAGCTTCATCTGCGATGGTTCAGGTCGTGCTGACCTTCGCCTACGTTGCCGAAAAATACATGGAAGAAGTGGTTCCAACAAAGGCGCCGGCCACACAAAAAGATAACTCCCGAGAGTTAAAGCAGTTACTGAAGTTTTTTGATGATCCTCCGGCGCCTCTTGAGGCGATCGAACCGCAACACGTCGTCCAGTACCTCAGGCAACGAGGCAAAGAAGCTCCTGTCCGAGCAAACAGGGAAAAAGCTCTGCTCAGTGCGATCTGGAAC
Organism: Pseudomonas sp. ASL4; assembly: GCF_056680395.1. Lineage (NCBI taxonomy): Bacteria > Pseudomonadati > Pseudomonadota > Gammaproteobacteria > Pseudomonadales > Pseudomonadaceae > Pseudomonas > Pseudomonas sp. ASL4. Next base: position 4,822,228 of record NZ_CM155280.1, read on the forward strand.
TTCGCGAGGACAAGTGGCTATACCGCACTGGCGAATCCTTGCGCGGGGGTAAAAGGTCACAAAGAGGTCGGTCGAGACGCCTACATCGAGGATGAGATGCTTGCAGCGGTATATAAGCACGCAGATCAGCCACTGAAAGACGCTCTTGATCTGTTTTACCTGACCGGGCAGCGCATCGCCGATACTTTGAAAATGGACGAAAAGGATATCCGTGATGACAGGCTTGCAGTTCAGCAGGGCAAAACACGAGCGAAAAGGCGGATTGAGATTGTAGGAGAACTGAAGGTCGTGATTGATCGAATCCTTGCCAGGAAGGAGGGACACAGAATCCGGACCACCAAACTGATTGTCATGGATAACGGCCAGCCAATGACTAGCAGCATGTTGCGAGGGCGATTTGACGCGGCGCGCGAGGCCGCAGGAGTGGATAAAGCAGATTTCCAGATGCGCGATCTTCGCGCCAAGGCCGGCACCGACAAAGCAGAATCCAGCGGAGACATAATGCAAGCCAAGGATCAGCTCGGGCACACAACCGTGGTGATGACGGAGAATTACATCCGGAAAAGGATCGGTAAAAAAGTCACCCCGACCAAGTGAGTTGCGGAGCAGGCTCTAAAATTGCGGAGCACAAAAGATAAGGGCCTGCATGAGAAATCTCACGCAAGCCCTTGATATATATGGTGCCCGAAGCCGGAATCGAACCGGCACGCCCTTACGAGCGGGGGATTTTAAGTCCCATGCGTCTACCAATTTCGCCATTCGGGCGGTAGCGCGATCAAGCGGTCTTACGGCTGCCCAAAAAACCTGGCAGTTCTGACGCTTGTGCAACAGAGGGGGAAATATATACACCCCGCCCCGGTGAAGCAAGTTCGCAAATGCCCTTTTCAAGACAAAATCTTGCAGGACTGCGAAAATAAAAAAGCTCCGTAGATCAAAGATCTACGGAGCTCGTTTAAAGTGGAGGCCGAGGTCGGAATCGAACCGGCGTAGGTGGATTTGCAATCCACTGCATAACCATTTTGCTACTCGGCCTCAAACATCTGATGTCAGTAGCACGACACCAAATGCGTACAAACGCTGAGCTTCGAGAGTTGATTAAATCATTCTCTAACTCTTTGAAAACATTAGGCTTTTTCAGCCGTCTGTGCTTTCGATGGCGTGAATTATGTACTGATTTCCCGAGGCTGGCAACCCCTTGATTTCAAAAAAATTTCTGCCCGCTTGATCGCACCCGGTTTCACGCTACGTCATGTTCGCGAATCAGAATTCCCCACCCAGCGGATACTCAATCGCCAGCCTGATCTGGTTCGCATCCAGTTCCGCTTGCGCCGCATTCCCGCGATGTACCGCGTGGCGCAAGGTAAACGCGAGATTCTTCGCCGCGCCGGATTGCACCACGTATTTGGCCTGGATGTCGCGTTCCCAATGTTTGCCGCCCTGCCCGTAACCCAGCCATTTGTAGCCGCCATTCGGGTCCATGTGGCTGCCGTCGATGCCGCTGCCGCGGACATAGAGTGCGCCGAAGGTCAGGCCGGGAATGCCGTAGCCGGTCATGTTCAGGTCGTAGCGAGCTTGCCAGGACGCTTCTTGCGGGGCGTTGAAGTCGGACAGCGCCACGGCGTTGCTCAGGTAGATTGCGCCGCGGGTGACGTAGTCGTAGGGCGTGTCGCCGTCGACTTTCTGATAACCCAGGCCGAAGCTGTGGGAGCCGGCCTTGTAGGTTGTGAGAAAACTCCAGGTGGTGTTGTCGATCCGGCCGGACAAGGCTTTACCGGTGTCTTGGGTGCGATAGAGGTTAAGGTCGAAAGTCAGGTCCTGGCCGTCGGCCAACGGCTGGGTATAAACCGCGCCGAGGTAGTGCTGGCGCCAAGTGTCGGCGTAGACCGCACTGAACAGGCTGGCGTTGAGCCCTTTGAGTGCCGTGTTGCGCACGCCCACCAGATCAAAGCTGTCGCCCTGTTTTCCATTGGAGTAATTGACCACAAAGCCTTGGTCATGGCTGCTGGCGTTGCGGTCGGTGCTTTCGTTGAAGTGGCCGCCGTACAGCGTGGTGGCCGGAAGTTCGCGGCTGGTCAGCAACCAGCCAGTGGCGGTTTCGGGCAGCAGGCGGCTATCAGATGAGCCGAACACCGGGGTTTTCACTCGCTGTTCGCCGTAGCGCAGTTCGGTGGAGAAAAACCGCAGTTTGGCCACGGCGCCACCGCGACTGAATTCATCCTTGGGGTGGCCGTCATTGTCGACGCCGAGCAGCCGCGCCTTGCCGGCCCGCCCGCCTCCGCTGTCCAGCTCCCAACCGGAATAGGCGTGAGCATCGAGGCCAAATCCTACGGTGCCGCGGGTGTAGCCGGAGGTAAAATCGGCCATCAAGCCGTAGGCCCATTCCTCGGCGAGGTCGCTGCGTTGGGCGCGAGGTTTGTAGGCATTGCGTGCGCCATTGCTCAGCGAACCGTGCTCATAGTCGCGGCGGTCGTAGACGCTGCGGTTGAGCAGGCTCCACTGACTGTCCTCGACAAAGCCTTTTGCGTTGTCTTGCTCTGAAGCGAAGGCGAGCAGCGACTGCCCGCCCAATGCCAATAGCAGGGTATGCGTCGATAGGGTTTTCACAGTGCAACTCCACAGAATTCGAGGTCTGCAAGGTGTCCCGCCGAACGGGGGACACCGTTCGGCAAATCAGAGGTATTTGAGAATCGCGATGTCGCGACGCCGCTGCTTGAGGGCAGCGAACCAGCGTGTCGGGAAGAACAACAACACCCCGAGAATCACGCTCCACAGCCACACCGTGGGCAGGTTATCGAAGCCGTAATACGCGCCCTGATTGGCGCCCCAGATTGCGACCGCCGCCAGGTACATGGCCTTGAGCACATACAGGTGCAGCAGATAGAAAAACATCGGCGCCCCGCCGTAGATCGCCAGCGTCGCGGTGGACCAGCGATCCTGCAGCTTCTCGAACAACGCCAGCAGGAGCAGCCCCAAACCGAGGGTAGGCATCAGGAACATCAGCGACGGCGGGTACTTCTTGGCGCTCATGAAACTCATGAAGGTGCGCAACGAGTCACCGGTCTGCACCCAAGGTTTCTCGCCGTAGACGTTCAGGTACCGGATGAACACGAACGCCACCAGCAAGCCGACGCCAAGTTTGACCAGCCGGGAAATGCGCTCGGCCGGCTCCATGTCCTTGCCAAACCATGGCCCGATGCCCCACCCCAGCAGAATCACCCCGATCCACGGCAACACCGGGTACGTAGTGCGCGCCCGGGTGAACTCGGTGATGTCGATAAACACCCGTTGATGCAGGATCGACCACGGCACATAGAATGACGACTCTGACCCGACGACGACGTTATCGAACAGGTTATGCCCGGCGACGATGACCAGCCCCAGCACAATCAGCCAACTGCGCTTGAAGTGCAGCAACCCGGCGAGGACGATCATGCAGATGCCGATGCACCAGATCACCTGCAACCACAAGGTCTTGGGCGGGAACTCGGCGTTCCAGGCGAAGCAGACGAAGGTGATTTCCAGAAACACCAGGAAGAACCCGCGCTTGAGCAGGAACACTGAGGTTTCACTGGCGGTGTGTTTCTGGCTGTAGAGCCAGGCCGACAGGCCAGTGAGGAAGATGAAGACTGGCGCGCAGATTTCGCTGAGCATCCGGGTGAAGTACAAGTCGGGCGTTACGCTCAAGGCGTCGATTGGATCGGTGACCTGGCGATGCAGCAGAAAGGTTTCGCGCACGTGGTCGATCAACATCAACAGCATGACGAAACCGCGCAAGGCATCGATGGCCAACATCCGGGTGTTGGCTTTTACCAGCGGGGCAGCCAGCGCAGCGGAAACACTTCCCGCCTGCCCGGCCAATCCTGATGATTGGGACATATCGGTAACTCCTGTAGGGGCGATGGATCAGGCCTGTTTCTTCAACCGGGCGACTTCGGAGGCTGGCAGTTGCGACGGGGCCCGTGGCAACGATTGTTTGCCTTGCGTGCGATAGAACGACAGCGTCGAGCTGAAGCTCTTCAAGTCGTACTGCTCGGTCTTGCCTTGGGGACTCACGCGTTCACCGGGGGTGCGGTCCTTGTATTCCACCGCCACCACATACGTGCCCTGCCAGGGCAACTCGAAGGTGACCTTGCCCGCCGCATCGGTCCGCTGGGTGAAGACTTCGCCGGAGCCGGTTTCCAGCATAACGTCCTGATCCGCCAGCGGTTTTTGCGAATAGTACACTTGAAATTGGGCCTTGTTGCCGTCGACGCGGCCGGTGGGCACGATGTCCAGAGTCAGTTCCGGGGTTCGCACACGCAAATCGCCGACCCATCGGGTCGCCGGCGTCCAGTGGGTTTTCAGGGTTTTGTCGGCTTCATGCAGGTCAAAGATCGGATAATGCGGGTCCTGGGCCAACAGCGAGTCATCGCCCGACGCCTGATGCGCCACCGCAAACGCTTGACGCTGTAAGGTCAGATTCAATGGTTTCGAATTGTTGCCAATCGACCAGCCCTTGAGTTGCTGGAACCGGTCCATCCCGCCCGGTGTGACTTCCAGCATGTTCTTGTCATATTCGCCGTAGTACAACGCCAAGGGTTGCCCCGGTGGCTGCTCGTACCAGATCTGGTGCGCCTCGCTGCTGCTGGCCAGCATGAAGACGCCGTAACCCAATAGTGCTTTTGCGTTGCTCATTCGCATTTTTTTGGCTCCGATTGGTGTTATTCAGCGGTTCGTTGCAGTCGCTTCATCCTCCCGAAATCAGCAACTTCACAAACCGCTCCCCTCTCTCTGCACGCATTACAGCGCAGAGACTTTTGCGCTTTGTTCTGAAATCGGTACGTGAGGAGTCATCGGTGACTGTTTTTGCGGGTTGAAACAGATGTTTATGCGGCTTGCGCCAGGATGAGGCGGGTTGAGGAGTTCAAGCGAGGCAATGTCCAAACGCAGTGCATGCAGCGCTGCAAAACAAATGTGGGAGCGGGCTTGCTCGCGAAAGCGGTGTGTCAGTCGACATCTCTATCGACTGACACGGCCTCTTCGCGAGCAAGCCCGCTCCCACGGGGGATTTGTGTTGGGATTGGGAATGGGGCTGTCAGTGCCGCAGCAATTTACGCAACGGCACGCCGTCCTTGAGCACGGGGGATTTGATGACGATGTAGCTGAAGTACTTGGAGATGCCGATGTTCTTGTCCAACAGGCTTTCAATCACTTCCTGATAATGCTGGATGCTGCGGGTCATGAAGCGCACCAGGTAATCGTAGCCACCGCTGATCAAATGGCATTCGAGCACTTCATCGACCAGGCGAATGTTGGACTCGAATTTGGCGAAGTCTTCGCGCTTGTGATCGCTCAGGGTGATCTCGGTGAAGACCGTCACCGAATCGGTGATCTTCGCCAGGTTCAGGTGCGCCTTGTAGCTGGAAATATAACCAGCCGATTCCAGCCGCTTGACCCGTTGCAGGCAGGGGCTGGCCGACAATCCCACCGCATCGGCGAGGCTGACGTTGGTCATGCGCCCGTCCTTTTGCAGCTCGACCAAAATGCTGATGTCGATCCGGTCCAGTTTGACTAAACCTTCCATTGCGTACCTCTTGACTGCCGTTTGTAAGACAATCTTCTAGCAAAATCAGCGCCGTAAAGACAGCTGATGCTGAGCGACCAGATCCGCCATGCTGTTGATGCAGTAATCCGCAGCACATGGCGTCGGGTGTTTGACCCGGCTGCGACAGATCAGGCACACATCGCTGCTCGCCTGCCGACTGGCTGAAGGCCGAGTCACTTGCAGGATTTCGCTTGGCTTAAGCGTATTGGCCTGGAGCCAGTCCGGGTCCTGCAAAGGGTCGCTGGCCAGTGAAATAAAATCGTCGGCCATGATCCCCAATCGTTCGCAAAGCAGCCCACGATCCTCGGCATCCCGGTCGCCCTGTACCAGCAAGCGATAGAACTTGCGCAGGTACAACATCGCCCCCGGCGCGTCCTCGAACAGCGACCAGCCGGCCACCGAACGGGCGAAGCTCATGCCCTCCTCCCAACTGGCTTTCAGGCCCCAGCGCTCGGCCAACTGGCGATGGGCGAAACACAGCAGTCCACTGAAGCCTAGCTCACCGAAGCGCGGATACAGTGCGCGCACCACCTCGCCGTATTCGGCCAGCACCTGTTCCTTGTCCGGGTGCCCGCCCCGGCTGTCGAGCAGCGGTTGCAACGCCGCCCAGACGCCCGAGTCGCGATCGACCAGGACTTCATCGCAATCGATGAGCAGCGCTCGATAATCAGTCAGCCCCATGGTGTGCAAAGCCTCCAATGATGCATTCCATCCCTCCATGCTCCATAAAGGCTCACGGGCGATGCCTTGCAGCAGCGCCCCGAGCCTGCAGGAGCTCAGTTCAAGACGCGTGCCAAAGCGACATCCAGAATTTGCAGGGCTTCGTCGACCTGTGCTTCGGTGGCCACCAGTGGCGCGAGGAAGCGCAGGACGTTGCGGTACACGCCACACTTGATCACCAGCAAACCACCCTTGCGGGCTTCATCGATCAGGCGCTGGTTCAAGTCGGCGTCCGGGGTACGGGCCTCGTCGTTCTTGATCAGCTCGATGGCCAGCATGAACCCGGCGCCGCGCACGTCGCCGATTTGTGGGTGACGGCTCTGCAAGCGCAGCAGTCCCTGGCGCAGCCGCTCGCCCAACGCTTCGCCGCGTGCCAGCAGTTTTTCTTCTTCAAAGGCATCGATCACCGCCAACGCCGCTGCACAAGACAACGCGTTACCGCCATAGGTACCGCCCAAACCACCGGGCAACGGCGCATCCATGATGTCGGCTTTACCAACCACTCCGGATAACGGCAAACCACCGGCCAGGCTTTTGGCGACGGTCACCAGGTCCGGCTGGATGCCGGCGTGCTGGAAACCGAACCACTTGCCGGTACGACCGAAACCGGTCTGGATTTCATCGAGAATCAGCACGATGCCGTGTTTTTCAGTCAACGCACGCAGCCCCTTGAGGAACTCGACAGGTGCCGACAGGAAACCGCCGTCGCCCTGCACCGGTTCGATGATGATCGCCGCGACTCGCTCCGGCGCAACCTGGGTCGCGAGCAATTCGTCCAGCGCCTTGAGCGCCATCTCGCTGGTGACACCGCGATAGGCATTCGGATAAGGCGTGTGAAACACCTCTGGCGCGAATGGCCCGAAGTTCTGTTTGTACGGCTGGCTCATGCCGGTCAGCGTGGTACCGAGTAACGTCCGACCATGGAAACCGCCGCGAAAGGCAATCACCGCCGAACGATTGGTGTGAGCGCGAGCGATCTTCACCGCGTTCTCCACGGCCTCGGCGCCGGAGGTGAAGAACGCTGCTTTATAGGCTTCTTTGCCGCCGATCATTTCGCACAGGCGCTGGGCCAGATCGAGGTAGGGTTTATAGGCGACCACCTGGAAGCAGGCGTGAGAAACCTTCTGCAGTTGCGCCTGCACCGCCGCGACCACTTTCGGGTGGTTGTGACCGATGTTCAGCACACCAATGCCGCCGACAAAATCCAGGTAGCGCTTGCCGTCCACGTCCCACAACTCGGCGCCTTGGGCGCGATCGATCACCAGCGGGTGAGCGGTAACCAGGCCACGCGGCACGAATTGATCGCGCTGACGGAGCAAATGTGGGGTGTCGTCGACTTTGCTATTCATGGCATTTCCCATCGTGAGTCCGGCAACCGGGAGGTGGTTGCGATGGTGTTCAGGTTAAGGCTTGCGCGAAACGAACTACGCCGAACTTGGCCCCTGAGAAATTCGGATCGACTGTTTTCACCCTGCCAAACGGCAGATTCCTTCAGCCCGCCGAATCTGCCGCAGCCATACTGATCCAGCGTGACGCAAGCCGTTTAACCCGGCGCTTTCGACAGATCCTGCGCCGGCAGTGCGCGATGATGAGAGCACCTTCACCCTTTCAGGAAATGCCCATGGCCCTGGTTTATAAAGCTGACCCTGTACGCGGCGAACAGTGGAAAGCGCTGTTCGCCGAACACGCCCCGGATATCGAATGGCGTGCCTGGCCGGACATTGGCGATCCTTCGCAGATTGAATACCTGGCCGCGTGGCAGGCGCCGGATGATCTCGAAGCTTTGCTGCCAAATCTGAAGGTACTGTTCGCGCTGTCCGCCGGGGTCGATCAACTGGACCTCAGTCGCATTCCGCAGAGCCTGCCGGTGGTGCGTCTGCTGGACCCGGGCATCACCCGAGGCATGTGCGAGTACGCCAGTTTTGCCGTGCTGAGTTTGCACCGGGACATGCTGCGTTATCGTCAGCAGCAGTTGGCGCGGTGCTGGCAGGCGCACTTGCTGCAACCGGCAAGCAAGCGTCGGGTCGGCGTGATGGGGCTGGGCACCCAGGCGCAGCAGATTCTGGCGACGTTGCAGCCGATGGGGTTTGCGTTGAAGGGCTGGGCGCGCAGTGCGCATCGGATTGATGGCGTGGATTGCTATGCCGGTAATGAGCAACTGCCGGCGTTTCTTAGCCAGTGCGACATCCTGTTGTGCGTGTTGCCGCTGACCGAGCAGACGCAGGGCATTCTTGATCGTGAGCTGTTTCGGCAACTGCCCCACGGTGCGGCGTTGATCAACATGGGTCGGGGTGGGCATCTGGTGGAAGCTGATCTGCTGGCCGCGCTGGACAGCGGGCAGCTCAGCGGCGCGGTGCTGGATGTGCTGCAGGAAGAACCGGCGCCAGCGGATCATCCGTTTTGGGGGCATCCGCAGATTCTGCTGACCCCGCATATTGCGGCGATGACCCAGCCGGAGAGCGCGTTTGGGGTGTTGCTGGAGAATATTCGGCGGTTTGAACGGGGCGAGCCAATGGTGGGCCAGATCAACCGCACCCAAGGTTACTGACCAGAACACATAACAACTGTGGGAGCGGGCTTGCTCGCGAAAGCGGTGTGTCAGTCGACATCAATATTGACTGGAAAGACGCCTTCGCGAGTAAGCTCGCTCCCACAATTGGTTATGTGTTGGGTTTAGAGTTTGGCGGCGATGGCTTTGCCCACGTCTTGAGTGGAGCCCTTCCCGCCCAGATCCGGCGTGATCGGCCCTTCTGCAATCACCCGTTCGATGGCCTGCAGAATCCCATCATGCGCCGCGCGATAGCGCTCATCGCCATTGCCCAGGAAATCCAGCATCAACGCCCCCGACCAGATCATCGCAATCGGATTGGCAATGTTCTGCCCATAAATATCCGGCGCCGAGCCGTGCACCGGCTCAAACAACGACGGAAACCGCCGCTCCGGATCAAGATTCGCCGAAGGCGCAATGCCAATGGTCCCGGCACACGCCGGCCCAAGGTCGGAAAGGATATCGCCAAACAGATTTGACGCCACCACCACATCAAACCGGTCCGGTTGCAGCACGAAACGCGCGCACAGAATGTCGATGTGCTGCTTGTCCCAGGTGATCTCCGGGTACTTCGCCGCCATCAATGCCGTGCGCTCGTCCCAGTACGGCATGCTGATGGATATCCCGTTGGATTTGGTCGCTGCCGTCAGGCGCTTGCGCGGCCGGGTCTGGGCCAGTTCGAAGGCGTACTTGAGAATCCGGTCCACGCCACGGCGGGTGAACACCGACTCTTGCAGCACGAATTCATGCTCGGTGCCTTCGAACATTTTGCCGCCGACCGAGGAATACTCGCCTTCCGTGTTTTCTCGGATCACCACAAAATCGATGTCCCCCGGCTTGCGTCCGGCCAGCGGGCACGGAACACCGGGAAACAGCCGCACCGGGCGAATGTTCACGTATTGGTCGAAGTCGCGGCGAAACTTCAGTAACGAACCCCACAGGGAAATATGATCCGGCACTTTGTCCGGCCAGCCCACGGCGCCAAAGTAGATCGCGTCGAAACCCTTGAGCTGTTCGAACCAGTCGTCGGGCATCATCTGCCCGTGTTCCAGGTAGTAATCGCAGTGCGCCCAGTCGAGCACTTCGATGCTCAAATCCAGCTGCCATTTCTTCGCCGCTTGCTCCAGCACCCGCAAGCCTTCCGGAAGGACTTCCTTGCCAATGCCATCGCCGGCAATCGCAGCGATTCTGAATGTCTTGCTCATCAACTTGCCTCCCCCAGTGTCTGTGAATTACAGCCCGCCGATGTGGAAGGCTTTGACTTCAAGGTATTCATCCAAACCGTACTTGCTGCCTTCGCGGCCCAGGCCCGATTGCTTGATGCCGCCGAACGGCGCGACTTCCATGGAAATGATTCCGGTGTTGAGCCCGACCATGCCGAACTCCAGCGCCTCGCCGAAACGCCATGAACGGCGCAAGTCCTGAGTGAAATAGTAGGCGCCCAAACCGTAAGGCGTGGCGTTGGCCAATGCGAGGGCTTCGGCTTCGTCGGTGAAGCGCATCAGCGGCGCCACCGGGCCGAAGGTTTCTTCGTTGGCCAGCAGCATGCCGGCGTGGGTCTCGCCGAGCACCGTAGGCAGCACAAACTGGCTGTCTCCCTCGGGAATGCCGCCGCAGAGCAACCGCGCGCCCTGGCTCAGGGCATCATCGATGTGCCGGGCGACTTTGCTCACGGCGGCCGGGTTGATCAGTGGGCCGATGGTGACGTCGGCGTCGAGGCCGTTGCCGACCTTGAGCTTGCCCACCTCCTCCACCAGGCGTCGGGCGAAGCGTTCGTAGATGCCGTTTTGCACCAGAATCCGGTTGGCGCAGACGCAGGTCTGGCCGGCGTTGCGGAACTTGCTGAGCATGATCCCGGCGACGGCCTGTTCCAGGTCCGCGTCGTCAAACACGATAAATGGCGCGTTACCGCCCAGTTCCAGGCTCAAGCGCTTGATGTGTTCAGCGCTCTGGCGCATCAACAAACGGCCGACAGCGGTGGAACCGGTAAAGGAAATCTTGCGTACCGTCGGGTTACTGGTCAGCTCTTCGCCGATGCCGGTCGGCATGCCGGTCAACACGTTGAACACCCCGGCCGGGATGCCGACGCGTTCGGCCAAAACTGCCAACGCCAGGGCCGACAACGGGGTCAGGTCCGAAGGTTTGACGATGATCGGGCAGCCCGCTGCCAAGGCCGGCGCGCATTTGCGGGTGATCATCGCGTTGGGGAAGTTCCACGGGGTGATCGCGGCGCAGACGCCCACCGGTTGCTTCAAGGTCAGCAACCGGCGGTCGCCGCTGGGGGCCGGCATGGTTTCGCCGTAGACCCGTCGGGCTTCTTCGGCGAACCATTTAACGAAACCGGCGCCGTAGCGGATTTCACCTTTGGCCTCGTTCAGCGGTTTGCCCTGTTCGCAGGTCATGATCAGCGCCAGGTCGTCGAGGTTGTCGATCATGGCCTGATACCAGCGCTCCAGCAGTGCCGCACGTTCGGCTGCTGGCCGTGCACGCCAGGCGGGCCAGGCTTTGTCGGCGGCCTCGATGGCCCGACGGGTTTCCGCGCCTTGCATGGCCGGCACCCGGGCGAGCAACTGGCCGCTGGCCGGGTCTATGACGTCCAGGGTCGCGGCGTTATCGGCGCCGATCCACTGCCCGTTCACATAGGCGAGTTCTGCCAGAAGGCTGGGGTCTTTCAAACGATTCTTGAGCATGGTCGAGTCCTGATCCGAGACATGCTTAAGTCTATGGAGGTGCTGCGGGGGAGGATGCTGAAAGCGATTTGAGTACAGCTTCGGATGCTGAAATTTGCGGTGTAACGGCAGAATTGTGGCCCGTTAGAAAACACAAAACCCTGTGGGATCGGGCTTGCTCGCGAAAGCGGTGTATCAGTCGACATCAATATCAACTGACACGACGCCTTCGCGAGCAAGCCCGCTCCCACAGGGGAACATCACTGCTTCAGGGAATGGAGCAGGCCTTCAAGAAACCGCTCCCCGGCTTCCATCTGGCTGATCTCGATAAACTCATCCGGCTTATGCGCCTGTTCAATCGAGCCCGGTCCGCAGACCACCACCGGCACATCCAGCCGCTGCTTGAACAATCCTCCTTCGGTGCCGAACGAAACCTTGGCGGTGCCGGTATCCGGCGCCGCGAAGTTTTTCAGAAAGCGCACCGCTTCAACGCTCGGATGCGTATCGAGGCCGGGATAAACGTTGAGGGTTTCAATTTCGATGGCGGCGACACTCGACAACAACCGGGCCTCGCGCACGATCACTTCCGCCCGCTCCTGCATTTGTTCCAAAAACTGATCCAGATTATCCGCCGGCAAATTGCGCACTTCGAAATCCAGGGTGCACAGGTTCGGCACAATGTTCAGCGCCCGGCCGCCGCCAATCTGCCCGACATGCACGGTGCTGTAAGGCACGTCGTAATCGGCATCCTGAGCGCCTTGTTCTTGCAGTTGTTGCTGACTTTGACGCAGCGCCGCGATGAAATCGCAAGCCACGTGGATCGCATTGACCGAACGCGGTGCCAGCGACGAATGCGCCTCCAGCCCCCGGCAATAGGTGCGATACGAGCCCTTGCCCTTGTGCCCGAGCACGAATTGCATATTGGTCGGCTCACCGATCAAGCACAAAAACGGCCGCACCGGCGCCAAGTGCAACACGTCAAGCAAACGACGTACGCCAACGCAGCCGGTTTCTTCGTCATGGGACAGCGCCAGTTGCAGCGGCCGGCTCAGGGAATGGTCGGCGGCATCGAGCATCGCGTCGATGGCCAGGGCAATGAAGCCTTTCATGTCGCAACTCCCGCGCCCGTAAATCTTGCCGTCCTGCACCGTCGCCTGAAACGCCGGGACGGTCCAGGCCTGCCCGGCCGCCGGCACCACGTCGGTGTGCCCGGACAGCAGAATCCCCGGCAACGACTTCGGCCCGGTGCTGGCAAACAGGTTGGCCTTCTTCCCGGTTTCATCCTTGACGATCAGCGACTCGATGCCCTTGGTCAGCAGCAGGTCGCGCACATACTCGATCAGGGCCATGTTCGACTCCGAAGAGACGGTGTCGAACGCCATCAAACGTTTGAGAATATCCAGTACACGGGCTTTCATGAGGCCTTGCTCCGTTGCTCGGCTAAATGGGCGAACCGACGGATAGAGAACGGCTCTATCGAAGTACTGGTGCTGCCGGTGCTGATCAGTTCGGCCATCACGTCGCCGACGCCGGGGCCGAGCTGGAAGCCGTGGCCGCAGAAGCCGAACGCGTAGAACAAGCCGTCGACCGTACCGCTTGGGCCCATGATCGGCAAGGAATCCGGCAGGTAACCTTCGATACCGCTCCAGACCCGGATGATGTTCAGGTTGCCGATGCCCGGCAGCAGACGGCGCATTTGCTCCATCTGGTTGAGGATGCTGCGCGGCTCAACGTAGGCCCGACGATTGAGCATGTCCGGTTTGCTGCGGTACCCGCCGCCGATGACGATGTTGCCGCGGGGGATCTGCCGGAAGTAGATCACTTCCTCGGGAATCTTGGTGTACACGCCGATTACCGTTGGCAAGGCGTAGGGCACCGGTTCGGTCACAGCCATTTGCGGGCCGTGGGTGTCGAGTGGCACCGGCTCGCCAAACTGCTGGGACAGCTTCTGCCCCCAGGCCCCGGCGGTAATCAGCAGTTGTGCGGCGTTGAACTGACGACCATCGGTGGTGGTGATATTGAACTCGCCGCCGACCTTCTGCACTTCGGCGACTTCGGTCTGTTCTTCAATCTGCGCGCCGAGTCGACGGGCAGCACGGGCAAACGCCGGGGCGGCCAGACGCGGGTTGGCGTGGCCATCGTGAGGCGCGTAGGAACCACCCTTCACGTCCGGCCCGAGGAACGGAAAGCGCTGATGCAACTCAGCGCCGCGATAGATTTTCAGGTCGAGTTGCGCCGCCTCAGGTGCCGCGGCATAGGCCTCAAGCTCAGCGATTTCGTCTTCGCGATAACACACGCGCATGTGCCCGCTGGCGATGAATTCGAGGTCATCGTCGATCAGTTCCGGCAAGCGCTTCCACAGCGCCCAGGAACGGTTGGCCAGTTCCAGTTGCCCCAAATAGCGACCCTGACGCCGGACGTTGCCGAAGTTCACGCCGCTGGCGTACTGACCGATCTGGTCACGTTCCAGCAGGATCACCGACTGCCCGCGACGACGCAGGAAAAACGCTGCCGCCGAGCCCATCAAGCCGCCGCCGACAATCACCACATCGGCTTTTTGAACGGTCATGGCGAGACCTCCTCGGTGAGTATCGAAAGGGGTTTGACCGGCGCCTGGCCACGTTGGCGGCCGACCTGTTGCACGCTGACTCCAGCGGCGGCGGCAATCACTTCGGCCCCAGCCTGGGAGCAATAACGGCCCTGACAACGGCCCATGCCGACTCGGCTAAAAGCTTTGGCCCGATTGACTTCGCAGGCGCCCTTCTCGCTGACCACCGCACGCAATTCACCGGCGCTGATCATCTCGCACCGGCAAACGATGGCGGTGTCGGGCAAGGCTTTGGCTTGCTCGGCAGGCCAGGGAAACGCCTGGGCCAGACCGAGGCGAAACTGGTCCATCACCGCCAATGCCTGGCGTTGTTCGTCGCGCAATCCGGCGTTGATGGGTTGATGCAGGTCTTCCAGCAGTGCCATGGCCGCCAGGCGTCCGGCGTATTCAGCGGCGTCAGCACCGCGAATTTTCGAGCCGTCACCAGCGGCATACACGCCGCTGACCGAGGTCCGACCTTCTTCATCCACTGCCAGCCACCATTGGCCGGAGGCTTCATCGAAACGCATGCGACAACCAGCCAGATCGGCCAATTGGGTTTCCGGGCGCAGGTGGTACCCCAAAGCCACGGCATCACAATCCACATTCAACGTCTCGCCACGCGCAGTCAGTACCCGCACACCGCTGACGCCGGTCTCCGCATCGCCCTGCACTACCAGCGGTTTGATCCCCAGGTGCACCGGAATCTTCGCCCGATACAGCTGTGCCAACAGCTTCATCCCGGTGAACAGCAATCCGGGCCGCGCCAGCAGTTTTGGCAATGCGCCAATGCGCTTGCTGAACGGCGACGTGTCGAGCACCGCCGCCACCTTCGCGCCGGCCTTAACGTACTGGCTCGCGACCAGGTACAGCAACGGCCCACTGCCCATAAACACCACGCTGTGACCAATGGACACCGCTTGGGACTTGAGCGCAATTTGCGCCCCGCCGAGGCTATAGGTGCCCGCCAACTGCCAGCCTTCAATCGGCATCAAGCGGTCGGTGGCGCCGGTGCAGAGGATCAGCGCGTCGTAATCCACCGTCGAATGTTTGCCCTGGCTGACGCAGCACAACTGCCCCGCTGTCAGGTTCCACACCAAGGTGTCGGGGCGGTAATCAATAGCACCGCGCAGGCGATCAAAACTTTCGTGCAGGTCCTGCGCCTTGCGTGCCTCGGTGCCGTACAGCGTGGCGTAATTACGGGTAAACCCTTGCGGTTGCCGACGGTAAATCTGCCCACCGTCCCGGCGATTTTCATCGATCAACATCGGTTTGAACCCCGCCGCCACCAGGGTTTCGGCACAGCGAATACCCGCCGGCCCGGCGCCCACAATGACTATCCGTGCAGTGGCCATGTCGCCTCCGGTTGTGTGGTGACGATGTCCAGCCCTTCGCGGACTTCATTGGAACAGGCACGCAAACGCTCGCCGCTGCGGGTCCAGACCCAACAATCCTGACACGCGCCCATCAGGCAGAAACCGGCACGTCGCCCCGAATCAAATTCCGACTGGCGCAACGCATTGCCCTGGGTCAGCAACGCGACCATCAACGTATCGCCTTGCAACGCCTCGATGGCTGCGCCGTCCACCGTCAAACTGACGGTCGGCCGGCCCTGCTCGGCCAGTCTCACAAAACGCCCCTTCATGCATAGGCTCCCTGGGTCATGGTGATCAGATCCTGCTGGGTTTTCAGCAACTCGGCGCTGTCGTGGTGGCAGAGGATTTCACTGCCACCGTCGATGAGCCGACGGTTCGGCGCGGTGCGATTGCACAAGCCATCGACCCGAACCGGGCAGCGACTGAGGAAGGTACACAGCTCTGGCACGTTGGCTCGGGCGCCAATCGGCGGCAGCTCGCCACAGGTGGTGCCGCAGTTTTCCAGCCAGCCTTGGCGCAGTTCCGGCACGGAATGAATCAACAAATCGGTGTACGGATGAAACGGTGCCTGGGCAAACGACTGTCGGGAGCCGGCCTGAATCTTGTGGCCGCTGTACATCACCACAATGTCGTCGCACAGCGCCCGCACCGTGGAGATGTCATGACTGATGAACAGATAGGAAACCCCCAGTTGCTGACGCAGATCGCGCAGCAGTTCGAGAATCGCCGCGCCGACCACTGTGTCCAGCGCCGAGGTCACTTCATCGCAGAGAATCAAATCCGGTTTGGCCGCCAAGGCCCGAGCCAGGTTGACCCGTTGCTTTTGCCCGCCGGACAACTCATTTGGCCGCCGTTCTGCCAGGGTCCGAGGCAATCGCACCAAGTCCAGCAGTTCGTCGATACGTTCGCGCAACGCCGCACCTTTGAGCCCGAAATACATCTTCAGCGGACGGCTCAGAATGGTGCTGACGCTGTGCATCGGGTTGAGCGCCGTGTCGGCGTTCTGGAAGACCATTTGGATGCGGCGGAACTGTTCGTCAGTCCGCTCGGAGAGGCAGCCGCCCAACGGCTGGCCGTCAAAGGTCAATCCGCCGAGCGCCGGGGTCAGCAACCCTGCGACTACCCGCGCCAGGGTCGACTTGCCGGAACCCGACTCACCAATCACGCCGATAGCCTGGCCCCGGCGCACGGTCAGGTCGATGTCTTCGAGCACCCGAATCGCTGGCATGCCTTGCATGTTCTTGTTGCCGTAACCGGCAGTCAGGCCTTTGATCGTCAGCAGCGGTTCGTCTTCGGCGATGCCGCTGGGTGGACGAATCGTCGTGTCGGGCCGGGCCGCTGCCAGCAGGCTGCGGGTGTATTCGTGCGCTGGGGCCTTGAGCAGCGGCGCGGTAGCGCTCTGTTCGAAGATCTGGCCACCGTTAAGCACGACAATCTGGTCGGCCATCTGAGCAACAACCGCGAGGTCATGGGAGACATAAACCGCCGTCGCCCCACGTTCCCGCACCACGCGTTTAAAGGCACGGAGCACGTCGATCTGGGTGGTGACGTCGAGGGCAGTGGTCGGTTCGTCGAGCACCACCAGCAATGGATCGCTGATCAGCGCCATCGCCGCCATCACCCGTTGCAGTTGCCCGCCAGACACCTGATGCGGGTAGCGCTGGCCGATGTGATCCGGGTCCGGCAACGCCAGGTCGCGGAACAGTTCGATGGCTTTGGCTTCGAGTACCGCACGAGTACCGAGGCCATGAATCAACGCGCCCTCCACCACTTGATCGATCAGTTTCTTCGCCGGGTTGAAGGCGGCCGCCGCGCTTTGGGCGATGTACGACACCCGATTGCCGCGCAGGCCTTGCAGTTCCTTTTCACTCAGCGCCAGCATGTCGTGCTCGCCGACTTGCACCACGCCGCCGGACAACCGGCAACCGCGACGTGCATAGCCCAGCAGCGCCAATGCGATGGTGGTCTTGCCGGAACCGGACTCACCGATCAACGCCAGTACTTCACCTTTTTCCAGGGAAAAGCTCACGCCTTTGACGATTTCCGTCTCGCCGCGCTCGCCACAGGCGACGACGCGCAGGTCTTCGACTCGAATCAATTCACTCATCTCAATGACCTCCCGTACGGCGACTACGTCGGGACGACAGTCTGTCGATAAACAGATTCACACCAATGGTCAGCGTGCCGATAGCCAGCGCCGGAATCACGATGGCCGGCGCGCCCTGGTTGAGGCCGCCGATGTTTTCCCGTACCAGCGAACCAAGGTCGGCATCCGGCGGTTGTACACCGAGGCCGAGGAAGCTCATGCCGCTGAGCAGCAAGACGATGAAGCCGAAACGCAGGCCGAGGTCAGTCAGCACCGGGTTGAGCATGTTCGGCAGGATTTCCACGCAAGCAATGTACAACCGGCGTTCGCCACGGGTGCGGGCGACTTGCACGTACTCCAGCGCTTCGATGTTCACCGCCATGCTGCGAGCAATACGGAACGCGCCGGGGGCGAAACTCAGGACTGCGGTGCAGATCAGCAACGTCACCGAGGAGCCAAACGCCGAGACCATGATCAGCGCCAACATCTTGCTCGGGATCGAGATAAAGGCATCCATCAAGCGACTGATCACTTCGTCCAGCCACTTCGGCGAAACCACCGACAGCAGCGCGCAACTGGTGCCCAGGCCACTGGCCAATATCGCCGCCACCAACGCCAGGCCCACGGTAAACCGCGCGCCAACCAGCACCCGGCTGAGCATGTCGCGGCCCAGGTAATCGGTGCCAAACGGGTAAAGCGCACTGATGCTGTCGAAGACATTGTCAGAGACCACTTCACCCACCGGGTGCGGCGCCAGCCACGGACCGAAGATCGCCACCAGCAACCAGACCACACACATCGCTGCGCCGATCAGGCCCAGCCATGCCGGGCCATGGGACACCTTGCCAGCCGACAGGTCGGGGGTCTTGGGCGTCGATTTCACAATGAGATTGTTCATTGGTTTCTCAGCCTCGGATTGGACAGAATCGCGCACAGGTCGGCAATCAGCACCAACCCCAGGTACGCCGTGCAAAACAGCATGGTGCAAGCCTGGACCAGCGCCATGTCACGGTTGGTCACGGCATCGACCATCAGGCTGGCGATACCGGGATAGTTGAATATTGTTTCGACAATAACCACCCCGCCCAGCAGATACGAAAGGCTCAGGGCGATGGCGTTGGCTATCGGCCCGATCGCATTGGGCAAGGCATGGCGCAGCACGATACGCATCGGGCTGACGCCTTTTAGCCGGGCCATTTCCACGTAGGGGCTGTCGAGTTGATCGATGACTGCAGCGCGGGTCATGCGCGACATTTGCGCGACGATCACGCAGCACAGCGTCATCACCGGCAAAGCGTAGGTGCGCATGAATTGCCACGGCGAGGTGATGTCGCTGGCATAGGACAGCGCCGACAACCAACCGAGGTTTACCGCGAAAATCAGCACCGCCAGGGTCGCCACCAGAAACTCCGGAACCGCGACCATGGCCAGGGTGAAGAAGCTCAGAAAGCTGTCGATCCGCCCACCGCGGCCCATCGCCGAACCGATGCCCAACACCAGCGCCACCGGCACTGAGACCAGCGCCGTAGCGGCCGCCAGCATCAGCGTGTTCGGTACGCGGCCGGCCATCAGTTCGGTGACCGGCATCGCGTTGGACACCGACAAGCCCATGTCGCCGCTGAGCAGGTTCATCAGCCAGTGCAGGTAACGCAGCACACCGGGCTGGTCGAGCCCCAGTTTCAGGCGCAGCGCCGCCACTTGTTCCGGTGTGGCGAACTGCCCGAGCGATTGTTGCGCCGCGTCCCCCGGCAGTACCGCCGTGATCGCAAACACGACCATGGACACGATCAACAAGGTCACGATCGCGGCGCCCAGACGCCGGCCGATCAACCACAGTGTGTTGCTATTCATCGCCTACCCTCCTGCACTGTCCCTGACGTACTACCGACTGCCCATCAAGGCCCTATCAAGCGTCCAGCCAGACCTGCTCGGCGAACATGTAGCCCATGAAGCCACCCAGCGGATTGCTGCCGTAGCCTTTAATGCGCTGGTCGACGCCATCGATGTTGCTGATGAACACCGGCACGCCGATGCCACAGTGGTCGTGCACCAGGGTTTGCATGTCCGCGTACATCTTGCTGCGCTTGGCGTCGTCGGTTTCACCGCGGGCGAGCATCAGCAACTGGTCGAACTGGTCGTTCTGCCAACCGGACTCGTTCCACGGCGCCTTCGACTGGAAGAACTGCGAGAACATCACGTCGGCGTTCGGCCGTGGGTTGATGTTGCCGAAGCTCAGCGGGTGCTTCATCCAGTGGTTGGACCAATAGCCGTCGCTCGGCAAGCGGTTGACGTCAAGCTTGAGCCCGGCCTGTTTCGCCGACTGCTGCAACAGCACCGCGATGTCCACCGAACCGGTGGCGGCTGGAGACGCGACCAGCGGCATGCTGATGCTTTCCATGCCGGCCTTCTTCAGCAGGAACTTGGCTTTCTCCGGGTCGTAGACGGTTTGCGGCAGGTCAGCGTTGTAGTAGCGCGAACCGGGGGCAATCGGATGGTCGTTACCGACCACGGCAAAGCCACGGAACACCGCGGATTTGATCTGCTCGCGGTCCATCAGGTGCTTCATCGCCTGAGTGAATTCCGCACTTTTACCCGGCATCTGGTCCTGGCGAATGATCAAGTCAGTGTAGTTGCCCGACGGCGCATCGACGACCCGGTGCTTGGCGCTGGCCTTGATCCGAGTGGTGGAACGCGGGTTGACCTCGTTGATCATGTGCACGTCGCCAGACAGCAGCGCGTTGACCCGTGACGCTTCGTCGCCAATGGCGATGAATTCGATCTCGTCGAGGTATGGCAGGCCCGGTTTCCAGTAGCCGGTGTTGCGCACAGCCACCGAACGCACGCCCGGTTTGAATTCCTTGACCTTGAACGGCCCGGTGCCGACGCCCGCATTGAAGTCGGTGGTGCCTTCGGGAACGATCAAAAGGTGCGACACGGCGAGGATCGACGGCAATTCGGCGTTCGGCGCGCTGAGGCGGATCTGCACTTCATTGGTGCCGGTGGCCTTAATCTCGACGAACTGCTCCATCAGCGGCATGACTTTGGAACCGGTCAGCGGGTCTTTGTGCCGCGACAGCGAGAACACCACGTCGGCGGCGCTAAGGGTTTTGCCGTTGTGGAAGGTCACGTCCTTGCGCAGGGTGATGGTCCACAGCGTCGCGTCGGTGTTATCGATGCGCTCGGCCAGTTCCAGTTGCGGCACCAGGTGCGGGTCAAAACGTGTCAGGCCGTTGTAGAACATGTAGTGGCGTGCGTAGTCGGTGGACAGCGCGCCTTTGGCCGGATCGAGGGTGTCGGCGGTGGAGCTGGACATGCCGGCTACACGAATCCGCCCGCCGGGTTTGCCTTTGCCCGGGGTCGCGGCTTCGTCAGCGAACAGCTTGCCGGCGGCGCCGAACAGGCTGCCGGCGCCCACGGCGGCAACGCCCGCCACGCCGAGCATTTGCAGGGCGTTGCGGCGCGACATGCCGCGATTGAGGCCTTCGAACACGCGCATGCTGTCCTGGCCGGAGATCAGGGGTGAGTCGATCTTGTTGTCAGTCATATCAGTTGTACCTGTCGAGAAGGAGAAGGCTCCGGTTATCCGGGGCGTTGAAACGCAAACGACGGTGACGCCACAACATCAACTCAATGCAAATAGTCCTGGAAGCGGTAATAAGCGCCCACGAACGGCAGGAACCACGGCTTGCCGAAGTGTCCGGGGATCGCCGGCCAGTCGAGTTCACGCCAAGGGTTGGCCTCGACGTTGCCGGCCATCACCTCGGCCATGACCTGGCCCATGTGCACTGACATCTGCACCCCGTGGCCGCTGTAGCCCATGGAGTGATAAACCCCGCCGTGCTGGCCGGCCCGCGGCAAGCGGTCGGACGTCATGTCCACCAGTCCGCCCCAGCAGTAGTCGATTTTCACGTTGGTCAACTGCGGGAACATCTGCACCATCGCGGCTTGCAGCACCTTGCCGCTCTTGGCGTCGTTGACGCTGTCCGACATGGCAAACCGCGCACGGCCGCCGAACAGCAGGCGGTTGTCTGGAGTCAGGCGGAAGTAGTTACCGATCATGCGGCTGGTGACATAGGCACGACGGCCGGGCAGCAACTGCTCGATCAGCTCCTTTGAGAGCACTTCAGTGGCTATGACAAAACTGCCCACCGGCACGATCCGCCGCCGATACCAGCCCAAGCCACCGTGCTGACAGGCGCCGGTGGCCAGCAGTACTTGCCCGGCGTGCAACGAACCCTTGCTGGTGTTGACCTGATAGCCGCCGGCCTGGGCTTTCCAGTCCAGCACCGAGGTGCCTTGATGGACCAGCGCACCGTGACGCGCCGCCGCTTCGGCCAGCCCGACGCCGAAGCGTCCGACATGCATCTGCACACCGTTGCGTTGCAGCAAGCCACCGTGGAACTGCGCCGAATTCACTTCGGCACGGGTCTGTTCGGCGGACAGCAACTCGACGTCGGCATCGACTTCCTTGCGAATCAACTCGCAGGTCCGTGCCAGGCCTTCGTAGTGCATCGGCTTGGCGGCCAACTTGAGCTTGCCGTTGCGGATCAGGTCGCAGGCGATCTGCTCCTGTTCCACCAGCGTCACCACGCTCTGCACTGCACTTTCGTAGGCCTGGTAATAGGCCCGCGCTTTATCGGCACCGAGGCTGGCGCTGAGGCCGGCGTAATCCTGGGCCACCCCGGTGTTGCACTGCCCTCCGTTGCGCCCCGAGGCTTCGCCGATCACTCGCCCGGCTTCGATCACCACCACACTGGCGCCCTTCAAGGCCAACGCCCGAGCCGCCGCCAACCCGGTGAAACCGCCACCGACGATGGCCACGTCGACCTGCCCGGGCAATGCGCCGAGCTGTGCACCGGTGAAGGCCGGTGCGGTGTCGAGCCAGTAGGATTCACTGCCCATGTCTATCCGCCTATGCCAGGAAAAGTGCCGTTACCGTTGCGACTCAGAGCCCGACCAACGCAGCCAGACCGCCGATATCGGTGATCTGCTGGTAGCCGTAGAACGCGTTGCCCGGCACTTCATGGCCACGGGCGACGAAGGCCTTGTTCTTGATCTTCATGTCGTGGGCCGGCATCAGGTCGTAACGGAAGCTGGAGGACACATGCAAGATGTCTTCCGGGCCGCAGTTGAGGTTGTCGAGCATGTACTCGAACGCGGCCAGACGCGGCTTGTAGGCCTGGGCCTGTTCGGCGGTGAAGACCTTGTGGAACGGCGCGCCGAGCTTGTCGACGTTGGACATGATCTGGCTGTCGCTGGCGTTGGAAAAAATCACCAGGGGGATCTTGTCGGCGATTTTCGACAGGCCCGCCGGTACGTCCGGGTGCGGGCCCCAGGTCGGGACGGCGTCGTAATACAGCTGACCTTCGTCGCGGTATTCGATGCCCCAACGTTTGCAGGTCCGCGCCAGGGCGGTCTTGAGAATTTCGTCGTAAGGCATCCAGTCACCCATGACCTGGTCCAGGCGATAGGCCGAGAAATCCTTGACGAATTGGTCCATCTGCTCCGCCGGGACGCGCTCAGCGAAGATCTCGCGGGTCATCGTGCCCATGTGGAAGTTGGTCAGCGTACCGTAGCAGTCGAACGTAATGAATTTGGGGCGAAGGAAGCTCATTGAGTGCGGTCCTGAAGTTCGTTGAGGTCATGGCGCGACAAGCATTCGCTTCGGTTTCGAAGCGGTGATGCAACGCTGCAGCACACCGTCATTACAACACCGTGAAATCAGCAGATGGCGTTAAAAGCGACCTCCGCTCGATACAAACCACCGTTTTAGCCGTCCCCCTCAGCAGACTTTGCGGCCCGCTCCAGCCTTGGGCAAACCCCGTATTTGTGCGCTCTTATGGACCTTTATAGCCCTGTGCGGCCTGCATGTGCCGCCATTGGCCGCAGAAACTGCGCCGGGGTGAATGAAAACGGGCGCTTCCCTGAGGAAGCGCCCGTTTGGGTGCTGATTGAAGATCCGGAAGTTGCCGAGAACCTGTGGGAGCGGGCTTGCTCGCGAAGAGGGAGTGTCAGTCGACATCAATGCTGGCTGATGCACCGCTTTCGCGAGCGAGCCCGCTCCCACATTTGTCCGGCGTGAAGCCCAATCCTCGCAGACAAAACCGATCCACTGTGGGTTATTGGAGGATGTCGATCAGCACGCTTTTAAAGCGCAGGTTGGCTTCGAACGCTTCGCGGCCCAGGTCCTTGCCGATGCCTGAGCGTTTGTAGCCGCCAGTCGGCAGGATGTAGTCGTTACTGCGGCCATAACGGTTGACCCAGACTGTGCCTGCTTCCAACTTGCGGACCAGGCGCAAGGCGCGATTGATGTCGGCAGTGTGCACACCCGCCGCCAAGCCATAAGTCGCGTGGGCAGCCAGGCTCAGCGCCTGTTCTTCGTCATCGAATGCCTGCACGGTCAGCACCGGGCCGAAGATTTCCTCGCAGACTGCCGGGTTTTCATTATCGAGGCCGGCCAGCAGCGTCGGCTGGTAATAAGCACCGCCCAAACCTTCAAACAATCCGCCACCGGTCAGCACTTCAGCCCCGGCCTGGCGCGAACGCTGGACGATGCCGTCAATACGACTGGCCTGAAGCCGGGAAATGATCGGCGACAGCGTGCTTTCCGGCGACCAGGTCGGGCCAGGACGCAGCTCCTCGAAGTACGCCTGCAAGTGCGCAACAAACGGTTCCATGATCGAACGCTGAATCAGCAGCCGCGAACCGGACACGCAAACCTGTCCGGCATTACCGGTAATTGCCAGTGCCACGGTGCGCGCGGTTTTGGCGATGTCCGGGATATCGGCGAACACCAGTTGCGGACTCTTGCCGCCAAGTTCCAGGGTCACCGGTTTCGGCCCCACCAGCGCGCAGGTCGACATGATGCTCGACCCGGTGGCGGTGGAGCCGGTAAAGGTCACCTTGCCCACACGCGGGTGGCGGCACAAGGCATCGCCGGTGGTGCGACCATCGCCCTGAACCACGTTGAAAATCCCCGCCGGAATACCCGCCTGCAACGCCAGTTCGGCAAAGCGCAGGCTGGAGAACGGTGTCAGTTCCGATGGTTTGAGCACCACGGCATTTCCTGCGGCCAGCGCCGGGGCGACTTTCCAGGAGGCCATGCTCAACGGAAAATTCCACGGCGCGATGGCCGCGATCACGCCGTAAGGTTCGGCGATCTGCATGCCCAGGCGATCGGTCTGGGTCGCGGCGACCTGGCCGCCGTGCTTGTCTGCCAGTTCGGCAAAGAAACGAATGCCTTCGGCGACATAGGGAATGTCCCACGCGATCACATCTTTATGCGGACGGGTCGAGCCGACGGCTTCAAGCGGTGCAAGGATCTCGGCATCTGCTTCGATCAGATCGGCCCAACGGCGCATAACCCGCGCGCGCTCCCGTGGTGGACGGCTGGCCCAATCGCTGCGGTTGAACGCCTGCCAGGCACCGTTGACCGCCTCGTCCACCAGATTGGCATCGGCAATCGGCAACCCCGCATACACCTGTCCATCCGAGGGCCGCACCACTTCCAGTCCCGGTTGAGCGTCGCGGTATTTTCCGCCGATAAAGTGAGCGCTGCGCACAGCGATAAAACGAGGATCGAAGCTATCCATGGAGCACTCCAAAAAAGGATCGGCGGGGCGTTTACTCAGGCCTCCATCGTAGAAAAAAAGCCCAAGCATTTGCTGCCGACCTTGCGGTGCAATTAAGTAGTAAGTGTGGTCTTGTGGGCTCTGCCTCGCGGAATCTGCCGAATGTTCCAAGGCCCCTTGTCAGGCCTTCGTACAGATGGGATACAGGCACCATCACGCCGGAAAACCGGCCGTTCGCGCACACTGTTCAACGGAGACTCGCCATGTCCGCCCCGCAACCTTCTGCTTATCTTTATCGCCCGATGACCGAGGCCGATCTCCCGGCAGCGCATGCCTTGTCCGTGCAGTTGAAGTGGCCCCATCGGCTGGACGACTGGGCCATGGTGCTGCGCATCAGCGACGGCTTTGTGGCACTGGATGGCGAGCGTTTGATCGGCACGGCGTTCGCCTGCCCACAAGGCGATTTCGCGACCATCGGTTTGGTGATTGTCAGCGATGATTATCAAGGCAAGGGCGTCGGTCGCAAGCTGATGGAACTGGCGCTTGAGGCGTGCCAATCGCGCACGCCAATCTTGAATGCGACCCTCGCCGGTGCGCCGCTTTATGTCAGTCAGGGTTTTGTCGAGTTTGGGCGGATTCAGCAGTGTCAGGGCTTGGCCCAAGCTCCAATCCCTGCGCCGCTGGCCGACGGAGAAGAATGTCGGCCGCTGCGAGAGACCGACAAGCCTCGTGTGCTGGAACTGGCTAACGCCGGTACCGGACTGGACCGTCATGCAGTGCTCACCGATCTGTTTGATGTCGTCGAGCATTCGGTCGTTATCGAGCGCGGCGGTCAAGTGCGCGCCTTCGCCATACTCCGCCCCTACGGCCGTGGCCGCGGGATTGGCCCGGTAGTCGCAGAAAACCTCGAACAGGCGCAACACCTTATTGCCGTATTGCTGGCTCAAGTGCCGGACACCTTTGTGCGCATCGACATTCCATCGGACTGCGGCTTGAGCGACTGGCTGGCAGACGCCGGCCTCAAGCAAGTCGACACCGTGGCACAAATGGCTCGCGGCACACCGCCGCAAGCGGCCAACGGCGTGCGCCAGTTTGCACTGGTGACCCAAGCCATCGGCTGACGGACTACCTGACACCTTCATTTACACGGAGCATCACCCGTATGTCCCAACCTACCGTTCTGCTGTTGGCTCGCGCCGACGGCAGCCGCGTTGCCACGCCTTTCAAAACCCTGCCATTGAATGCGGCCGATCCGTTTATGGATACCCGCCAGATCGCCTGGTCCGGGGCAGATGGTGTATCTGCCGGTATCGTCGACGCAGGCGAAGTCGTTGATATCGAGGATTTCCCGCACACCGAAGTGATCGTGGTGCATGCCGGCCACGTGAAGCTGATAACCCAGGAGCAGACATTGGAACTGGGGGTTGGCGCCAGCGCAGTGATCGGTCGCGGGACCACCTTGCGGATTGAAGCGCACGCCGGCACACAATGGGCCTTTTGTGCCATGAGCACCGAAACACCGACTCCCGGCCTGACCTTTCTCGATCCGCTGGCGATGCTCTCGCCTTCCGCCGCGCCCGAACCGCAAATCCTGATCGGCCCAGCGCCGCAATGCCGGTCGCGCAATGCTTTCGAAGACGCGGCAACCGATCTGCGCGTGGGGGTCTGGGATTCGACGCCTTACGAACGCCACGGCCGGGCGCACAAGCTCAATGAACTGATGCACTTGATCGAAGGCAGCGTGACGCTACTCGCACCCGCCGGATCCAGCGTGACGGTCAGCACCGGCGACAGTGTGTTCGTGCCGCAAGGTGCGCCGTGCGCCTGGAAAAGCACGCGGTATGTGCGCAAGGTGTATGCCGTTAAATAGCGGTATGCCCCAGCAAACACTGAACCAAGGCATCGAAGACCACTTTGCAGCGCGGACTGTTGCGCAGGTCTTCATGCATGGTGACCCAGGCTTCCAGATGGAAGGGGAAGTGCTCGGGTAATACCCGCACCAGGCGGGTGTCGCGTTTGGCCAGTGCCGACTGGCAAAATCCAATGCCCGCGCCCGCGCGGATCAGGGCGAGCTGGGCCAGGTCGCTGTCGGCGCGCAGTGAAAGCCCTTCACGCGTCCAGCCTGGCGCATGCTTGCTGGCAGCGCGCACGAACGGTGTTTCAGTATCGAAACCGATCAACGTGTGCCGCGCCAGGTCCGCCGGCATCGCCGGCGTGCCCTCGCGGCTCAGGTAATCGGCGCGCGCATAGAGCCCGACCTCGATATTGCCGACGCTGCGCGCAATCAGTTGCTCCTGTTTCGGTGGGGTCATGCGCACCGCGATGTCAGCCTCGCGCTGCAACAAATCCTGCACGCGGTTGGTAGCGACCAGTTCAATCGTCAGTTGCGGATACGCCTGGCGCAGTTGGGCCAAAGCAGATGGCAGCACCTCCACGGCAATCACTTCGCTGGCGGTAATACGCACCGTGCCGCCCGTGGTTTGCCCCTGCCCGGCCATCGCTCGCTCCAGGGCGGCCGCATTGCTGTGCATGGCTTCGGCGTAAGTGCGCAGGGTCTGCGCCGCCTCGGTGGGCATCAACCCGGTCCTTGACCGGGTGAACAGGGTTTGTTTGAACGACGCTTCCAGCTCGGCGATGTGCCGGCCCACGGTCGGCTGAGTAATGCCCAGCGCACGGGCAGCAGCCGACAGCGAGCCGTGGCTCAGCACCGCCAGAAAGCTTCGATAGAGTTCCCAACCGATATTTTTAGTCATACATAAATGTATAGCTAGTACAGAGAATTCGGCAATTTCTTTCATCACGCCCGCGCAGCAGAATCGACTCTCAACTTTGGGAGTTCCTGAAATGACGCTGAGCAATAAGGTTTTAGTACTGGGCGCAACGGGCGGCATCGGCGGCGAAGTGGCGCGTCAGTTGCGCGACGCTGGATGGCAAGTCCAGGCCTTGCAGCGCGGGCTCACGCAGAGCAGCGAAACTCGCGAAGGCATCCTTTATCTGCGAGGCGATGCAATGAATCGCGCGGACGTAATGCACGCCGCGCAGGGTTGCAGCGTGCTGGTCCACGCGGTCAATCCGCCGGGCTATCGTCGCTGGAATGAATGGGTGCTGCCGATGATCGACAACACCATCGCCGCGGCCCAGAAAGAAGGCGCAACCATTGTCTTGCCCGGCACGGTCTACAACTACGGCCCGGACGCTTTCCCGCTGTTGACCGAAGACGCTGCGCAGCGGCCACTGACTCGCAAAGGCAAGATCCGCGTGCAACTCGAACAGCGATTGCACGCCGCGACGCAGCAAGGTGCGCGGGCAATTGTGTTGCGGGCCGGGGATTTCTTTGGTCCGCAGTCCGGCAACAACTGGTTTTCCATGGGCCTGATCAAGCCTGGGCAAGCAGTAAAACACATCAACTTGCCGGGTGATCCTGGCGTCGGTCATCAGTGGAATTATCTGCCGGATGTCGCGCAGACCATGGTGCAACTGCTAAACGTTCGGGAAGGTCTTGCGCCCTTCTCGACTTTCCACATGGCCGGGCATTGGGACGCCGATGGCAGGCAAATGGCCGCAGCCATTGCCCGGTGCGTCGAACAGGCTGGCGGGCACGCCAAACAACGTGCCTTCCCGTGGTGGCTGACGCGTCTGGCCTCCCCCTTCATGGTCACCCTGCGGGAATTGATGGAGATGCGTTACCTGTGGCAACAACCGCTGCGCATGGACAACCGTCGCCTGCTGGCCGGGCTCGGAACAGAACCCCACACGCCGTTGGCTCAAGCGGTTGAAGCCACGTTGAAGGGATTGGGATGTCTTCCTCAGACTGATCGTTGAAGCAACAAACGACAGTCGGTTTCAGCGATACTCGGCGCACCTCTCATAGGATTTGAAAGTGAGCGCCGACCATATGAATAACAAACCACACGCCCTGCTCCTCTGTGGATTGCTCGCCCTGCCCTGGGGCGTGCAAGCACAGGAAACGCCTTCGCATCTGGACAGCGTCATGCAGCAAGGTCTGCTGACGGTCTGCACCACCGGCGACTACAAGCCCTACACCTACAAAAATGAAAACGGCGAGTACGAAGGCATCGACATCGCGATGGCCCGCTCCCTGGCCGACAGCCTCGGGGCCAAGGTTAATTGGGTACAGACCACCTGGAAAACCCTGATGCCCGACCTGCTCGCGGGCAAATGCGACATCGCGATGGGCGGGATTTCGGTGACGCTGGAACGGCAGAAAAAGGCCTATTTCAGTAGCACTCTGGATGTCGATGGCAAGGTTCCATTGGTGCGCTGTGAAGATCAGGCGCGTTACCAGACCATCGAGCAAATCAACCAGCCGTCGGTGCGGTTGATCGAGCCGGCGGGCGGCACCAATGAGGCGTTCGTGCATGCCTTCCTGCCCAAGGCGCAGCTGATGCTTCACGACAATGTGACGCTGTTCCAGGCGCTGCTGGACAAGAAGGCTGACGTGATGATCACTGATGCTTCAGAGGCGCTCTATCAGCAGAAACTCAAACCCGGGCTCTGCGCGGTCAACCCAGGCCACTACTTCCAGTACGGCGAAAAAGCCTATTTGCTGCCACGCGATGACATTACCTGGAAGCAATACGTCGATCAGTGGCTGCACCTGACCAAGGTTACCGGAAACTATCAGAAAGTTGTCGGTGAATGGCTGGCATCACCTGAACAATAATGGTGACAGCAACTAGTTGTTGACTCAAAGACTAAACAGCAACGCAACCGCCCGGACGACAAGACGGGTGTGTTGCACTCGCTCCCCGCAAAACAATAGAAGATTTGCGGCCACCAGCCCAATAACAAACCCCGCCCCTATCAAACCCCACATTTCAATAGATACGCATCCATCACAAAACCAACTACCCAGTACTTCTCGCATATATAAAACCCTCACCACCCGTCATTCCTTCAGGGAAACTCATTTAATTCAGCGCACTCATCTATTGACGGAATAAAACTTCCAACCCCTAAATAGCTTCCACAGTACAGCGTCTAGCACAAGGCCTACAGGCTCATCATCGATAGCCTCCGCTGTATCAAAAACTTCAGCATCGGACGACCCACAACTATCTCTGACATTTTATAACAATCATTGACACCCAGACACAGACACCAGAAGATGGCGCCATAACGCCATCAACCAAAAAGCAGCCGCCTCGTCAGGTTAACGAACTCTGAGTTCCTGAATTATTTCATTCCCGGTATAACGCATGAAATATGTAGACGACGTGACTAAACTTTTTGAAAGTTTCGGTGAGACTGCGGGTAGTTACCAGGAAATACAACCCAGCTACAAAAATTTCAAAGATGGCTTGACCCCACTTGCAACATCCATGATTGAGCAAGACTTCACCGAGGCGTTGCCCCAAGCAACTACCGCAGTGTTTCTGCTTGATGCACCCACCCCCCCTTTATTACTGATTGGCCCGCACATGGAACGTGCAACAAACATTGTCACTTCGTTACCTTCACCCGTGACGGCCCCCTTGCCGAACGAGGCAACGACGGCCTCCACACCGGGTGACAACCAACGCTTGAGCGAACTCTTGCGCGAACTGAACCAGATTCGCAGAGACGGTCTGCCAATGCCCCGCAAGCAGACCAAAGCAAAGGTCATTGCTATCGTTTCTGCAAACGGCGGTGTGGGTAAAAGCACTGTCGCTGCCGGGCTGGCAAAAGCACTAGGGCACCCTGGCGGGCGAACCATCGCGATTGACCTCGATCCTCAAAACGCCCTGGCCAGTCACTTGAGCGCCATTAAACAGGGGCCTGGGCTGATCCAGCTGAAACAGCCCGACGCCGACTGGAGCGCCCATTGTCTGCCTGGCTATTGCGACAGCGAGTACCTGCCCTTTGGGGCTGGCAGCGCAAACGATCGCAGGTCGCTCAAGCTGCAGATGTTCGAGGATTCTGACTGGCTGAATCAGCACCTTGTGTCGATGAATCTCAGTGAAAACGATACCGTGATCCTGGACACGCCTTCAGGTGCGAACGTCTATTCGCAACAGGCATTGGATGCTGCCGATCTGGTGTTGGTCATCACGGTGGCCGATGCGGCCTCCTACCTGGCGCTCGATACCATGGCGCAGTGGCTTGAAACCAGCAGAAGACGTGCGCAACAGCACCGGTATGTGCTCAACCAACAGGAGGGTTCCCGTTCGTTCAGCCGGGACATGAGCCTGCTGTTTCAGCGGCGCCTCGGCAGTGATCTGATCAGCACGATTCGTCTCGATCACCAGCTCAACGAATCGTTGGCTTATAACCGCGACCCGCTGCAGTTCTCACCGGATGGCATTGGCTGTCAGGACATATTTTCGCTCGCGCGCATGGTTCGCGCCTTGCTTGCGCCGGATGTAGCCGACGGGCAGCTCGCGCCATGACGGCCCAGCTCAATGTGCGTCCCGCGCAGACCTGGCGGTTGCAGGGGCTACTGGAAACATTCCACGCTCGATTCAGCCGATGGCCCGAGCGCTGTCGCCAGGGCCTGAAAATTTCGGCCGGGCTGATGGCAGCATTGTTGCTGCTGGGCATCCTTACCGCCCCCCTTGATCTGTATTCCCAGGCTGCGTTCGCCGCGGTGTGTTTCACCGTGAGCCTGATCATCCGCAAACACGCCGGGCGATTAGCGATCCTGACCCTGATCACCCTCTCGTTGATTGCATCGTTACGCTATATGTACTGGCGCCTGACCGACACCCTGGATTTTGACAGTTGGCTGGATGCCGTATTTGGCTACGGGTTGGTGCTGGCCGAGCTGTACGCCTTGCTCGTCCTGGTATTTGGCTATGTCCAGACAGCCTGGCCGCTGCACCGCAAGCCACAGATTTTGCAGCAGGCGCCCGATCAATGGCCGACGGTAGACATCTTTATACCCACGTATAACGAAGCCTTGAGCATCGTCAAACTGGTCGTGCTCGCCTCCCAATCCATCGACTGGCCAGAGGCCAAGTTGCGGGTGCATGTCCTCGATGACGGACGTCGGGAGGAGTTCAGGGTTTTCTGCGAGCAGATCGGTGTCAACTACATCACCCGCGACAACAATCAGCATGCCAAGGCCGGTAACCTCAACGAAGCGCTGAAAGTTACCGATGGCGAGTTCATCGCCATATTTGACGCTGACCACGTTCCCACCCGCTCCTTTTTGCAAGTTTCCATGGGCTGGTTTTTCAAGGATCCGAACCTGGCATTGTTGCAAACACCGCATTTTTTCTATTCACCCGATCCATTCGAAAAAAACCTCGATACATTTCGATCGGTCCCCAACGAAGGTGAGTTGTTCTACGGCCTGGTGCAGGATGGCAACGACCTTTGGAACGCGACATTCTTCTGTGGCTCCTGCGCGGTCATGCGACGCACTCATCTACTGGAAGTCGGCGGTATCGCCACAGAAACCGTGACAGAGGATGCGCACACTGCGCTCAAGCTCAATCGCCGGGGCTTCAATACCGCCTATCTCGCTATTCCGCAGGCGGCGGGTCTTGCCACGGAAAACCTTTCTCGCCACATCAGTCAGCGCATACGCTGGGCGCGGGGCATGGCGCAGATTTTTCGCACCGACAACCCGCTGCTTGGCAAAGGCCTGAACCTGGGCCAGCGCATTTGTTACCTCAACGCCATGATGCATTTTTTCTACAGCCTGCCTCGCCTGGTGTTCTTGACCGCACCTTTGGCCTATCTGATTTTCGGCGCGCAGATTTTCCACGCCTCCGCGTTGATGGTGACGGTCTATGTGCTGCCACATATTTTTCATTCCAGCCTGACCAACTCCAGCATCCAGGGACGCTTTCGTCATTCCTTCTGGAACGAAGTCTATGAGTCGGTTTTGGCCTGGTACATCATGCGGCCCGTGCTGTTCGCCCTGATCAACCCTTCGCTGGGGACCTTCAACGTGACCGATAAGGGTGGCACCACCGAAAAGGAATATTTCGACTGGAAGCTCGCGCGGCCCTACATCGTTTTGCTGACCTTAAACATGCTTGGCCTGGCAATCGGTTCGGTGAAACTGATCGGGGGTGATGGCGCCGAGGTCGCTACCCTGATGATCAATCTGGTCTGGACTCTCTACAACATCATCATCGTCAGCACCGCCGTAGCGGTCGCCAGTGAGTCCTCCCAGATACGCTCCGAACCCAGGGTGCCCGCCGATCTTCCCGTGCGCGTCCACCGTCAAGATGGCACGTGGTTCGATTGCACAACCCAGAATTTCTCGCAGAAAGGCGTTGGTCTCAACCTGCCAGACGACACTCGACTCTGTCCCGATGAGTCGCTGCAACTCAGCATTCTGTGTACACCGCCCTCAAGCCTCTTTCCTGCAACTGCGATGTTCAACCACGGCAATGTGGCAGGCGTGCAATTCGATGCCATGCCGCTGCGCCTGCAAAGCGAACTGGTGCGACTCACGTTTTCACGGGCCGATACCTGGGCCAGCTCTTGGGGTAACGGCCGTCTCGACGCCCCGATGTCGGCGCTGCGGGAAGTCAGCCGCATCGGCCTGCGCGCCATTCTCGGCTTGTTCATGGCCACCCTTAAAGACGGCCAGGCGCTGCTGCGCAAGCGTTCGAACACACCATCACCTATCGACTCTACTGCGGAAATGCACCGATCTTGAACCGCTCCTCTCGCCAGACCTCTACCCCTCGCCGCTCACTCATGTTTATCGCCTGCACCCTATTGGGCTGGAGCGATGTGGCCTTGAGTGTTGTCACCCAAACCAGCACCACAACGGCGACGATCACACCGCAGCCTCTGACCGATGCGGCGACCAGCCGCTATACCCGCACGCTCAAGGAATTGGGCAAGAACTATTCGATGAGTCTCAAGGGTGTGGAGGCAACGGACAGCGTGAACTTCGATGTGCGCGCCGATGAAGTCGTCACGGCGGCGCAGGTCACGCTGCAATACAGCTACTCGCCGGCACTGCTGGCCGACCTTTCGCAGATCAACGTGCTGGTTAACGATCAGGTAGCCGCCAGCCTGCCCCTGCCCAAGGAAGAGGCCGGCAGGTCGCAGACCAGGACCGTGCAGATCCCGCCGCAGATGATTACCGAATTCAATCGGCTCAGCCTGCAATTCATCGGTCACTACACGATGCAATGCGAAGACCCTTTGCACTCCAGTCTCTGGGCCAGGATCGACAACGCCAGCCAGTTGAGCCTCCAAGTGTCTTCGGTGCCACAGCCCAATGATCTGTCCTCGCTGCCGCTGCCCTTGTTCGATCCACGAGACGCCTTGCCCTTAAAGCTGCCGTTCGTGTTTATCTCACAGCCTGGTACAGCCGAACTGGAAGCCGCCGGTATCCTGTCCTCCTGGTTTGGCGCCCTGGCCAGCTATCGTGGCGCGAACTTCCCCGTCAATCTCACCCAGCTGCCGCCCACGGGCAACGCCGTGGTGTTTGTCAGCAGTAACGAATCAGCGACGTTGAGTGGTCTCAAGATCAAAGA
Organism: Pseudomonas sp. ASL4; assembly: GCF_056680395.1. Classification (NCBI taxonomy): domain Bacteria; kingdom Pseudomonadati; phylum Pseudomonadota; class Gammaproteobacteria; order Pseudomonadales; family Pseudomonadaceae; genus Pseudomonas; species Pseudomonas sp. ASL4. Next base: position 4,856,818 of record NZ_CM155280.1, read on the forward strand.
GGTCGCGGGTCCGAGATTGACGATCATCAGCAACCCGAATGACCCTCAAGGTAAGCTTCTGGTCGTTTCCGGGCGTGATGGCGCCGATCTGAAAATCGCCGCAACAGCACTGGCGCTCGGCGGATCAGCCTTTTCCGGACAAAGCGTGGCGATTGATCGCATCGACTCGATCAAGCCACGCCAGCCTTACGATGCGCCCAACTGGCTGCCCTCTGATCGCCCGGTTCGTCTGGGTGAACTGGCGAAGGCTGCCGAACTCAACGTGTCGGGCTATAACCCGGGGCAAATGACGGTTGCCCTGCGTTTGCCACCGGACCTGTTCAACTGGCGTGAGCCTGGTGCGCAGCTTGATTTGAAGTACCGATACACACCCCAACCGATTGCCACCAACTCTTCGTTACTTGTCAGCTTCAACGACACTTTGATCAAGTCGATCGAACTCCCCTCCATCGAGAAACTCGGCAATAGCGACAGCCTGCTGGCGATGCTCAAAACCGACGACAGCCTGGCCCGCACATCGCGCATGCTTTTACCGCTCAATTCGGTAGCCCTGCAATCGCGCCTGCAATTGCGCTTTATGTATGACTACATCAAGCAGGGCGATTGCCGCGACATCATTATCGACAACATGCGCGGTGCGATCGATCCGGACTCGACGCTGGACCTCAGCCATTACGACCACTTTATGGCCATGCCCAATCTCGGTGTGTTCAAGGACAGCGGTTTTCCGTTCACACGCATGGCCGATCTTTCCGAAACCTCGGTGATTTTACCCAATGATCCGGGCCCGGCCGACCTCAGCACCTACCTGACCCTGCTCGGTCGCTTCGGCGACTCCACCGGATACCCGGCCACGGGCCTGAAAGTGGTCCACGCCGACCAACTGGCCGAGCAACGCGATCGGGATTTACTGGTCCTCGCGTCAGGCAATAACCAGCCGCTGCTGGAGCAATGGCAGAGTTTTCTGCCGGCCAGGGCCGAAGGGGATGAGCAGTACGTCGAGCTGTCCGACCTGTCCTTGCGCGTGCGCAACTGGTTCAGCCCGGATACGCAAATCAATGTGCGCAAGGCGCGCAACAGCCTCAGGTTCTCCGCCGAAGACGGCGGTGCTTATCTGACGGGATTCGAATCGCCACTCAAGAGTGGGCGCAGTGTGGTGTTTATCGCCAGCGCAAGGCCCAGTGGCCTCGCCGATGTGACCGATGCCTTGCTCAGCAGCGAGGCAAACACCCACGCACTGCAAGGCAGTCTGGTGGTGATCAAAGGCAAGCACGTTGAATCGCTGGTCGCCGAACAGGATTACTACGTCGGGCGATTGGGGCCGTTGCGTTTTGTGCAGTGGTATCTCTCGCAAAACGTATTGGCGCTCACACTGGTCACACTTATCGGAGTCCTGCTGTTGGCCTCGTTGGCCTACCTGTCCCTGCGCATGCGGGCCAAGCGTCGTCTTGGTCAGTAAGCCGCGCATGCCGTCGTCGGCCATGGACTGCCAGCGCGCGTCATTACGTCAGTGCCTGCGCGGGTCCGTGCGCTGGTTGAACGTTTTGGCGCTGGCGCTGGTAACACCCGCGATGGCGGCCGGCCAACCTTGCGCGGAGCCGGCCTGGCCGCTGTGGCAAGCCTATGCATCGCGCTTCGTTCAGGCCGATGGCCGGGTTCTGGAGTCCAGCCTCGAGAAAAACCACAGCACGTCTGAAGGCCAGTCCTACGGCATGCTCTTCGCCCTTATCGGCAACGATCCGCAACGCTTCGACAAATTGTGGCGCTGGACCACCGCGAACCTCGCCGAGTCATCCATTGGCACACGCCTGCCGGGCTGGTTATGGGGGCAAGGCGAGGACGGTCAATGGCGTCTGCAAGACAACCACTCGGCCTCCGACGCCGACCTGTGGTTCGCCTACGCCCTGCTCGAAGCCGCACGCCTGTGGCATCGGCCGGACTACCGCCAGGACGCCCTGCGGCTCATGGCGATAATCGAAACGCAATTGGTCGTTGATCTGCCCGGTCTGGGGCCGATGCTATTGCCCGGACCAGAGGGCTTCATCCAGCCCAATCATCTCTGGCGGCTGAACCCCAGTTATCTGCCACTCCCCCTGTTGCGGCGACTGGCCAAGCAAGCACCTTCCGGCCCCTGGCAAGCCATTGCACGCAACACGGCGACGATGATTAGCCAATCAAGCCACCACGGTTTCGTTGCCGACTGGGTCGGCTATCAAGGTACTTCAACCCAATCGGGGGGCTTCGTCAGCGATCCGATCAAGGGCGAAACGGGGAGTTACGACGCCATTCGCGTATACCTCTGGCTGGGTATGAGTGACGCCAGGGAAAGACTTGCGACGCCACTGTTAAAGCAGCTCGACGGTATGGCACGCCTCAGTGCCGCGAACGGTTTCCCACCGGAATCAGTACAGGTTCTGCATGGCCGTGTTCAAGGTCAGGGCCCGTTCGGATTCCACGCAGCCCTGATTCCTTACTTTCATGCCAAGGGACAATCCAGTGTCGCCCTCATGCTGCGGCACAACACGGAACAAGCCTTGCGTGAAGCGCTGGCCAGACCCGATGCCAGCGCGGGCCCGCCTCGCTACTACAACTTGATGCTCAGCCTGTTCGCGCTCGGCTGGGCAGATAAAAACTACCGATTCCGGGAAGACGGAACGCTAAAACTGTCCTGGGAGACCCCATGCACGCGCACCACCGCACGCTAACCATCGCCGTGATGAGCGCGTTGACAGCCACGGCTGCCCACGCCCAAAACCCGACGCCGCAGACATTGCTCATCGAGCAGGGACAATACTGGCAGTTGCATAAAAACCCACAACGCGCGGCGGAAGTCTGGCTCAAAGTGCTGCTGCTGGACCCTGTCCAGGTCGATGCCCTGTATGGCCTGGGCCTGATCGGTGTGCAGCTGGAAAAGCCACAGCAGGCGCAGCAATACCTCGTCCGCCTGCAAGCGGTCCAGCCACTGCCGCGCCAGGCACTGCAACTGGCGCAGGACATCGCTCTGGCACAACCGCAGAACCGCCAGCGTCTGGAAGAGGCACGCCGTCTCGTCGATGCCGGCGAGCGTGACAAGGCAACCGCCGTGTTTCGTGGGCTATTTGGCGCCAGTTCCGCTCAAGGCGTGATCGGCCGAGAGTATTACAACAACCTGGCCTTCAATCAGGCTGACTGGCCCGAAGCGCGAAGCGGGTTTCAGCGCCTGCAGCGTGAAATGCCCGACGACTCGATCGTCGCGCTGTTTTACGCCAAGCATCTGGTACGCCATGAAGACAGCCGCGCCGAGGGCATCCGCACCTTGGCCAGGCTGACCCGGCGTGCCGATATCAGCGGGGATGCCGACGAAAGCTGGCGCCTGGCGTTGAGCTGGATCGGCCCGCCCGATGCCACGCAAACCCCGTTGTTCGAGACGTACCTCAAGACTCATCCGGATGACGTAGAAATCCGGGCGCAAATGAACAAGGGCAAGCAACAGGTAACGACGGCGGGCAGCAAGGACTGGCAACCGCCAGCCGAGGTGGCTCGCGGTCTGAAAGCATTGAAAGAAGGCGATCAGGTCACGGCCGAACAAGCCTTTGAGGCGCGGTTGAATACCCGGCCGGACGATGCCGATGCGTTGGGTGGGCTTGGTGTTATCCGCCAGCAACAACAGCGACTGGCCGAAGCGGAAAAGCTCTTGGCCAAGGCCACACGACAAAATGGCGCCAACCAATGGCAAACAGCGCTGACCGATGTTCGCTACTGGCTTGCATTGCAGCAGGCTCGGGACGCTCTGGTCAAAGGCCAGGCAACGCAGGCGCGGAGCTTGGTAAACCAGGCGCTGCAGCTGGTCCCTAACGGGCTGGATGCTCGTCTCACCCTGGCCGATGTTCAGACCCGCGAGAGCGCGTTCGATGACGCACAACGTAGCTATCGCCATGTGCTAAGCCAGCGCAAGGATGACCCGCAGGCACTGGAAGGGCTGGTGAATGTTCTGGTGGCGAATGGCAAAGGCGATGAAGCTCTGCAACTGCTCAACACCTTGCCGGCGTCCCAACAGGCAACGTTTAGTCAGTCGGGACGCCTGCAAGCCTTGCGTTCGGTGCAACTGGCCAATCTCGCCGAGCAACGTAACGACCTGCCTGCCGCGCGAAGCGCCTTGCAGGATGCCTTGCAATACGAGCCGGACAACATCTGGACGCGCTTCGCCCTGGCCCGCCTGACTCTGGCGATGGGCGAGCCGCAAAAGGCCCGAAGTCTAATCAACACGATGCTTGAAGCCCGGCCCGACAATGCCGATGCGCTGTATGTCAGCGCATTGTTGTCAGTTCAGATGGGCGACTGGAACAACGCCCAATCGACCCTGAGACGCTTGCGTCCTGACCAGCGCACACCGGACATGGACGCGCTGGCCGCGGATGTCGATCTCAACCTGCAACTGAGCCATGCGATCGAGTTAGGTAAACGCGGGCAACGTCAGGAAGCCCTGGCACTGCTCGATCGCCTTCAACTGCTGGCCAGCAATAGCCCGCAGCGCACCGCCAGCCTGGCCTCGGCCTATCTCGACGTCGGTGATTCGGGCAAAGCGCTCAACCTTATGCGCAGCCAACTGCATCAGGCAACGGCGCCCACGGCAGACTTCGTTCTGCAATACGCCACCCTGCTGCTGAAATCCGGAGAGGATGCCCAGGTCAACGCGATTCTGCGTGACCTTCAGAACCAGCCTTTAAGCGTGCCGACTCGCAAGCGTTTCGACGACCTGCTTTTCCTTTATCGCATCCGTCAGGCTGACCAGTTGCGCGAACGAGGCGATCTGGTCAGTGCCTATGACACGCTGGCGCCCGCACTGGCGCAACGTCCCGGTGACAGCGCGGCAGTCGCGGCCCTGGCGCGGATGTACTCGGCCAATGGCGACACGGCAAAAGCTTTTGAACTCTACAAGCCGCTGTTGCAGCGCCAGCCCGCCGACCCGCAATTGCTGCTGGGTGCCGCCAACGCCGCGGTGCTGGCCCATGACACTGCATTTGCCCAACAAGCGCTGCAACAGTTGCTCAAGATCGATTCCAACAGCCCTGAAATGCTCACGCAAGCCGCACGCCTTTACCAGAACATGGGCCAGACCGGCACGGCGACTGATCTACTGAGCAAAGCCGTGGCCATCGAGCAGAGCGAAAAACGCCGACTCCAGAACGGCCAACTGACAGATTCGGGGGTGGCGCCCAACCCTTTTTCGGGGATATCCGGCCAACGCAGCGATGTCAGCCGCAAAACATCCTCGGACGTCATTCCGCCGCCGGCCAAGGAAACGCCCACGTCCCCTGTCATGGGCGTCGATGCCTCTGCGAGGCAACCACTGGTGAGTAATCCATTCGAGTCGCGACTGCCGCGCACCGTGGTGGTGAGCGAGGACATCAGCCCCGCACAACGAGCACTGAATCAGCTCCTCCAGGAGCGTAGCGCCTACGTCGTCCAGGGACTGAGCATACGCACCAACAACAGTGAGTCCGGCCTGAGCAAACTGACGGATATTGAAACGCCCCTGCAAATCAACATCCCGCTGGAAGAGAGTCGCCTCGCCTTGCGCGTGACGCCGGTCTCGCTGAACGCGGGCAGCGTCAGCGGCGAGTCATTGCAGCGGTTTGGCAACGGAGCACAGGGCGGCAGTGCCGGTTCGCAAAAAGCCCAGGGTGTCGGCGTTGCCGTCGCTATTGAAAGACCCGCTGAAGGACTCAAAGCCGATCTTGGAAGCACCCCGCTCGGCTTCAAATACACCACCGCCACGGGTGGCATCAGCGTCGACCGAGCGCTGAGCGACACCTCCAATGTCCGTTACGGCGTGAACATTTCCCGGCGCCCGGTGACCGACAGCGTCACCTCGTTTGCCGGCACCACAGACAAACGCAGCGGCCAGTCCTGGGGTGGTGTCACCGCCAATGGCGCGCGCGGCCAGTTGAGTTATGACGACAGCGAAGTCGGCGCCTATGGCTACGCATCCTGGCACCAACTGCTGGGCAACCATGTCGAGGCCAACAACCGCAGTGAACTGGGCAGCGGCGTCTACTGGTATCTGCAAAATGTGACAGACAGCAAGCTGACCGTCGGCCTGAGCATGACCGGCATGAGCTACGCCAACAATCAGGATTATTTCACCTACGGCCACGGCGGCTATTTCAGCCCACAGACATTCTTTGCCCTGGGCATCCCGGTGATCTGGTCACAACGCACCGGGCGCTTGACCTATCAAGTCAAGACGTCTGTCGGCGTGCAGCATTTCGAGCAAGACAGCGCCGACTATTTCCCTACCGAAAAAACCCTGCAAGCGGCATCGGGACTGCGCTACGCCGAGCAAAGTAAAACCGGGATCGGTTACAGCCTCGCCGCGGCGGCCGAATACAAGTTCGGTTCGAACTTCCTGCTGGGCGCCAACCTGGGCCTGGACAACGCCCGCGACTACCAGCAACTCAGCGGCGCCTTGTCGCTGCGCTACCTCTTCGAGGACATCAGCGGCCCCATGAGCCTGCCGGTCAGCCCCTATACCTCACCTTATTCCAACTGATCATTCAGGAGTTTTCGATGCCCACTTCTGCCCTCGCCGGCCTGACCCTCCTTGTCCTTGGGGAGAGCCATATGAGCCTTTCGGACCATTTGCTGGAGCCACTGCACGACAACCTGACCCGCCAAGGCGCCCTCGTTCACTCCATTGGTGCCTGCGGTGCCAGCGCAGCCGACTGGCTGATCAGCAAGAAGGTCGACTGCGGTGCCGAGCGCAAAGGCAGCGACAAGATGGTGATCAAGGGCCGCGAAGCCAGCACCACACCGATCCAGGACCTGATCGCCGCCGACAAACCCGACCTAGTGGTACTGGTCATCGGCGACACCATGGCGTCCTTTGACAAACCGGTGTTTCCGAAAGCCTGGGCCTGGCAAAGCGTCACCGGCCTGGCCAAGGCCATCGCCGCCACAGGCACCCGTTGCGCCTGGGTAGGTCCTGCCTGGGGCAAAGCGGGTGGCATGTACCAGAAAAACGATGCCCGCACCCAGTTGATGTCTCAGTTTCTGGCCGCCAACGTTGCGCCGTGCACCTTCATCGATTCGCTGGCGTTCTCCAAACCCGGGCAATGGATAACCACCGACGGGCAGCATTTCACCGTCGCTGGCTATCAATCGTGGGGCACTGCGATCGGCAGCGCACTGGCCAAACTGCCCGCCGCCAGCCTCGCCAGCAAAGGAGCCGGCAAATGACCCGAGCCGAACTTGCAGCGGCCCTGTCCTTGTTGCTGAGCCTGCATGCCCAAGGCGCTGACATTACTTTGTACCCGACGGGCCCGGATCAGGACTCGGCGTTCCTGCGCTTCATCAACGCCGCCGACCAACCGCTGCAGATTCAGGCCGAAGGCTCGCGGGCAAACCTGCAACTCGAAGGCCAGAATGCCGTGTCCGACTACCTCTCGGTGCCCGTCGGCAAGCCGATCAAGGGCACCCTTGAACGCAGCGGCAAAAGCCAGCCGCTGAACATTCAGGTCATGGCCGGTGAATTCGCTACGGTGATTGCATTGCCGGACGGCACTGACGGTCTGCGCCCGATTGTCATCCGCGAGCAGCCCGATGATTTCAATAGCCTGAGAGCCTCACTGGCGTTTATTAACGCCGATCCCACTTGCCCCCAGGCCGGCTTGCGCGCCGCACGGGTGAACGCTGAATTGTTCAAGGATGTGGCCAGCGGTAGCGTGCAGCGCCGCGCGATTAATCCCGTCAGCCTTTCGGTGCAACTGGTCTGCTCCCAGACCGATGTCGGTGTGCCGCTGGATCTCGGTCAGCTCAAGGCCGGCGAGCGCTACAGCGTGGTGCTCCTGCCTGGCGCTAATGGCCCGTACCTGTTGCTTGCGACTGACGTCCTGGCCCACTAATCGGATTGCGTCACCACCATGGTTTTTGCCTCTCTCGAGTTTCTGACGTTGTTCCTGCCGCTGTTCCTGTTCGCCTACGCTTTGAGCCCACCCGACTGGCGCAACGTCACGCTACTGATCGGCAGTTGGCTGTTTTATGGTTGGCTGAGCCCACGGTTCCTCGCGGTGCATGTGATGCTGACCATCACGGCGTGGGTGGGCGGCTTGCTGATTGATGCTTCACGACAAGATGACAAGGGCCGTGTGCGGAGACTCGTGGCACTGATCGTGCTCAACACCGCCGTGCTCTGCTGGTACAAGTACGCCAACATCGTCGCCAGCACGTTGAACGAAACCATTGTCTGGTACGGGGCCATGCCGTTGTCCTGGCAGCGAGTGATCATGCCGGCCGGCTTGTCATTTATCGTGTTACAAGCGATTTCCTATCTGGTGGATGTGCATCGTCGCACCGTGCCGGTCGAACGCAGTTTCATCAATTACGCGACCTATATTTCGATGTTTGGCCATTCGGTCGCCGGCCCCATCATTCGCTATGACTGGGTCCGGCAAGAGTTGCGCCGGCGTTACTTCAACGTGCAGAACTTTTCGCTGGGTGCACGCCGGTTCATGGTCGGGATGTGCATGAAGGTTCTGGTGGCCGACACCCTGTCGCCCGTGGTCGATGTGGCGTTCAAGGTGCAGAACCCAAGCTTGGCTGACGCCTGGCTGGGCTGCCTTGCCTATTCCTTGCAGCTGTTCTTCGACTTCGCCGGCTACAGCGCCATGGCCATTGGTCTGGGACTGATGCTCGGCTTCCACTTTCCGGAGAACTTCAACCGTCCTTATCTGGCCAACAGTATCCAGGACTTCTGGCGCCGCTGGCATATGTCACTGTCCAGCTGGTTACGCGACTATCTTTATATTCCGCTAGGCGGCAATCGCAACGGTCCCTGGACAACGTATCGCAACCTGTTCCTGATCATGGCCATCGCCGGCCTCTGGCATGGTGGCGATAGTTGGAATTATCTGCTTTGGGGCTGCGTCCATGGCATCGCATTGTGTATTGATCGTGCCTGGAGCCGTTCCACCCTGCCCCCGATACCGCCAGTGCTTGCCCATGGGCTGACACTGCTGTTCGTCTGCCTGGCCTGGACCCTGTTCCGCGCCCCCGATTTTCACAGCGCGCTGCGCCTCTATTCCGGACAGTTCGGCCTGCAAGGCATCGCTCTCGGCGAGGAACTGTCCACGACCCTGCGCCCGATACACGGCCTTGCGGCCTTGCTGGGTGTATTCGGTGTCGTTGCGCCGCTGCTACGCCCTTATGCTGAAAAACAACTGGCCGGCCTGGCGTTCTGCACCGCAGCCCTTTGGCCCATCGTCGGTTTCATGCTGTCGTTCGCGCTGATCGCCAGTCGCGAAACCGTACCCTTCCTGTACTTTCAATTCTGATGACAATGACAGAGCACAGCACTCCCCCAACTCAGCCAGATGATTTGGCTGCACGCGGCAGCCCATTGGCAGGCGCGGCGCTGTTGATATTTCTGTTCTTCGGGCTGTTGTCCTCTGGACGGCTGATCGGATCAGGGCAACTCGACGCAGTATCGGCAAATTTATCTACTGCGCAGACTCTCGACGGAGGTGTCACCCATGAAATCGCCAAGGCGCTGTCGAAAGCTTCCGTTGCGACCCTGTTCGCCGAGCTGGAGCGCGGGGCGAGTTGGCTGCTCCTGGGCGACACGGGGCCGAGGGTTCGTACAGGCTGCACTGACTGGTTATTTCTGGCTGATGAACTCAAGGTCAACCATCAGGCGCAACTCAATGCCGATGCCAAGGCCCAGGCCGTCATTGATCTGAAGGAGCAGCTCTTCCGACAAGGCATCAACCTGCTCGTAGTCATCGTTCCAGACAAGAGCCGCATCGCTTCTGTGCAACGTTGTTCACTGTACCGCCCGGCGTCTCTCGAAGGGCGAATCCAGGCATGGACCTCGAAGCTGAATGTGGCCGGGGTGGCGAATCTGGACCTGACCGGCGCACTGACATCGCTGGGGCCCCGAGCCTACTTACGTACCGACACGCACTGGAGCGAATCCGGCGCCAAGGCTGCCGCCGAGTCCATCGCACAGCACCTGAAAACCCTGGGTATTAGCGCAACGCCACGCAGGTCGTTCACCGAAAGTCATGCTCCGTTCGCGCTACGGCCTGGGGATCTGGTGCATCTGGCAGGCATCGACTGGCTGCCGCTCAAATGGCAACCGACGCCCGAAATGGTCGCCCAAACCAGCATCCGCGAACTTCCCGGTGTGTCAGCCAACAACCCCGACGATGAAGGCACCCTGTTTGGCGATGCCAACCTGCCCGGCACTGCTCTGATCGGAACCTCATTTTCGCGCAACTCGAACTTCGCAGGGTTCATGCAGCAGGCACTGGGCGCCACCGTGGGCAATTTCGCAAAAGATGGGGGGGCGTTTTCCGGTGCCGTAAACAGCTATATCAATAACCCAGCCTTCAAAGAGACACCGCCGAACCTGATCATCTGGGAAATCCCGGAGCGGGATCTGCAGTCGCCGTACACCGACCCCATTGCGTTGGGCCGACACTAAGTCAGTGCTCTTGATTACCAGAGCTGATCGGGTTTGGCGCTGGATCATCTGCTTTCTGCACCAGAATGCATCGCTGCCATCCCTCTTGGTGCCCACGAGCACTACAGCGAAACGCGATGCTCCGAACAACATAAAGAATGACGTCAAATTGATGTCACTTCAATATCATAATGATATCAGTACTTATCGTTTCTTCGATAATCAGGCAGAATACCTACTAGTTAAAAAACCGACTTTTTTAGCTGCGCATTACAAACTCAATACAAAAAACCTTAACTAAAATACGCCACCACTCATTCCGCCCTAAAAAGAGGCGATATTGCGGTGACTACTCTGAACGGCGCACCGGCATCACTCATAGAACATTCTAGAATATTCTTATAAGTGAATTTCAAGGCATAAAAAATGCGAACACTGCACAGTTTCTACCCGAAATTCTCTGGATCTGCCCCCTTATGGCGCCTGATACGCGGCCCACTCATATCCCACTTTTGAAGCCCTTGCTAGTGCAGCCTTGAAAAAGTCAACCCGGAGATCCCGGGCAGCCTGACAAATCTCGTATCAACTAGTCGCCTCTCACAAAAACAAGCGAGATACAACCTCGATAAGTAGCTATGTCGTTGAGCCGAATGAAATTGATCGCTACGAATTGACCAGTTCGGCGGGTCTCCCAGCGAGGCGAATGTTATAAAACGTCAGATAACTTCAGTATTTTGTGTATTAAGATTGCGACGCCAGCACATAAGAGTCATTAGCATGATGAGTACGGATAACACGATCAAAAATGACCAAAAGAGCATTCTTGCCATTGGACACAATTGGAATTCGGGAGAGGCGTTAGAGCCGCGAAGCGTAACAAACCCTATACACGCGCATACATTAGATCGCACTAATGTTCTAAAACCTGATGTTGAAGGCGAGGCGCCTGGCGCCATAGTGATAGAAATCGACGATGCCTATGCTCTTAGTGACACTCTGGAACTTATCGGAACGTTACGCGAGAAATATGCAGAGTTAGTTGTCATCACCAATATTAACTATAATTCTCCGCACGCCAAGATTGAATGTTACCGGGCCGGCGCCGATCATTGCATCTACGCACCTAACGACCCGGACAAAAAGGCAGAGTTGATATCTGTCTTGTTCGACAGTCCTGAATGGCGACCTTCGATCAGGTTAACCCTGGATCAAACGTGCCTGCATTTAAGTGACGACAAACTAAAACTGGACCTTGCTTATCAAGAAATGAAAGTACTGGATGCGCTTATCAACGCGCAAGGCAATATTTTGCACCATGACAGTATTGCCGAAGCCATGGGACTGAATATAAGACTCTACGATTCGCGCGTCCTGGAAAAGTCCATCAGCCGCCTTCGAAACAAAATAAAAAGAAACTTTGGAATCAACATTATCCATAGCGTTCGAGGTTATGGCTACCGACTGTTACGAGGCGTCATGTCTGCCAAATAGAAAACTTAATCCCCTCAAAGGAGCTGAGTCATGGAACCAAGCAAGCAACACTCAATTCAAGAAAGCTTCACCTTAAGTTTTTTCAGGCAGTCGATACTCAGACGCAACAATGATTTGTTTGGTAGTGAGTTTTATGCCAAGGCCATAAAACATCACGCGCACCTTAACGCGTATCAGCCACTGCGCCCTACTCATCCGCTGGCCCTCTATCGTGAGGTACTGGCGCGAATTCAATTGAATGCCACTCCGCATTCTGCCGCTACTCCAACAGCGTTCGCGACGACCCCGAACCGGAAGTTTGTGACCATGAGTCATTCTTCTTTATTGGATAACGCCTTGATCAAGGAAATGACCAGCCTGCAGGTGACACTTAAGGGTCTTGGGCAACAATTAGTACCCAGCATTCAGGAAGGCTCGTTCAGGGCTATCAACTTAAAAGAAAAAAGAACCATTATCAGTCACATTCATTTGTTGAAGGATAACGGGGTCGAAATCGCATTCGATGGTTATGACCTGAGCGATGACAGTGCCGAGACACTGATCAGCCTGGACTTTTTCGACTATGTAAAAGTCGACCTGACAAAATCGAACTTCGACATCATGGTCGACAAAAGCCAGGACTTTTTCAACCGGTCCTATGACTGCCTGAGCAGCATGATCCACAACAGCAAAATCAAATTCATCGCCGACCGCGTAGAGCATAGCGCGCTGCATACGCTGGCCCGAAGCATGCCCTTCGATTTTTTCCAGGGCAGGTACTACTCGCCCACCGAGGTTACTTAAGCCTTAATGATTTCACCTATGTAGGAAGGAGCCTTAATTGTGAATACCCCCAGCAGTAACTTTCTAGTTTTTACCCGCGACCAACTTGCCCGACAAGCTATAGAGGCGCTACTTGCACAACGCCTGTGTTCTCAATTCGAAATCGAGTCTGGGAAACTCAGCTGTGAACGGATAAAAAAGAAACGCTTCAGTCATATTCTGCTCGATCAGGCAGACATATCGTTGAACGACGTCAGCTTTATTCGAAAAAACCAGAAAGACGCAGAAATCATCTTGATCACACTCAACTCAGAGCACTCTGAACTCAATCACTTCTCTCACTTTGGCGTCGATGGTTTTCTGAAAAAACCGGTGGCCGATGAAGAGTTCATCTCTGCGGTCAGTCGAATTAAAGAATTACCGCATAACCCCGAAACCTGGTGGTTCAACGGCGATGAGCGCACGTTGGTCAAAGAAGATATCACTATCCCCCTGACTGGCACTGAAGCGTTGATGCTCACACAACTGGTACTTAACGACCAACGAGTACTCAGCAAGACAGATCTCATTCTGCGTATTGATAAAGACCCTGAACACTACAGTGGCTTGGAGATGTGCTTGAGCCGGCTTCAGACAAAGTTCAAGAATGCGGCGAATGGAGAGCGGCTGCTACGTTCAGTCCGGAATCGCGGCTACTGCCTGGCACAAAGGATTAGAGTGGCTCACTGATTATTGACGTCGCGACAAAAACAAGAATATAGCGACAACCCACACCAACAGATACACCGCGTACTTTCACTGCCGACCCTCCCTGTGTTCTCGCCTCTCCTGTCCTGCCGCGCGCAACGGTTATGACACCCGTCTTTTTTCATCCCCCCGCCGCCTGCTTGCTATTCGGCAAGCACACACGTAAATGCCATATCGTTATAGAAGCCTTTGCGTCACACGCCAAATAAAAATACACGACCTTTTATAACTCCCTGGAAAAACCACGACCGTTATAATTCGTCTGACACCCGCAAAGATTAAGGCATTAGTATAAAACCGTTCACTGAGAAAGCTTGCCAACTGATGCCCTCATAAGAATAAAACTACCTGACTCATTAGATGCCCGTCGTTATTCCTTCCCGACAATAAAACTGTTGGTGGAATCACATTGGCTCTTTGCGCGCGGCTGCCAGTTATTAACCGTCGACTTGAATACAACGTGGCGCACGCCCCGAGGGATACCGCTATGGAACATCATCGTATTAATCGCAAAAGCATAACCAAAGGGCTCACTTTTTGGGGGCAATGGGCAATTGCCATTACTTCGGTCAATGCACTGCTATTTGCGCTCGCGTTGTATCAAACCGGTGAAATCGACGCCCACTATCGGGTGCTGACGGTTCTCACCTTCCTGGGTTCGGTTCCGTCCTATTCGCTGCTGCAGGTCTATCACAAACGGCATGGTTACCTTAACGGCCTGGGACGGCTGTTGCTTGGCTGGATGCTGACGTTAACGGGATTGACCAGCATCGGATTCCTGAGCAAGACCAGCGAGCTGTTTTCCCGGGAGGTGATCCTGATCTGGGCCTTTGCCGGTTATTTCCTGCAGGCTTTGCTGTATCTGCCACTGCACACCATTTCCAGACACTACCATCGGCAGTTGCACAGCCAAAACAACACGCTGATTATCGGCACCGACCCATTGGCGGTAAAACTGGCGGACAAGCTGGCCATGACCGAGTATCCGCCGCTGATTGGCCTGATCAGTTCTAAACCGAACCAATTGTCGACCAGCGTCAACACCCACAGGGTCATAGGCCCGCTGGAGGAGCTGCGCGAACTCATCAGGGTTCACGACATCCGGCGGCTATACATTGCGCTGTCGTTGAGCGAAGCCAAACAGGTCGAAGCGCTGTACATCGATCTTCTTGACTCGAATGTGGACGTCGTCTGGGTTCCCGACCTGGGCAGCATGACCCTGCTCAATCATTCCATCAGTGAGGTGGATGGCTTGCCGGCCATCCACCTCAATGAAAGTCCGTTGACCAGTTACCCTACGGCGGCGCTGAGCAAGGCCCTGCTCGATCGAAGCCTGGCGGCCCTGGCACTGATCGGCTTCAGTCCGCTGCTTCTGGTTGTTGCGCTAGCGGTGAAAATCTCCTCTCCCGGCCCGGTCATCTTCAAACAGGAGCGCCACGGCTGGAATGGCAAGATCATCAAGGTCTGGAAGTTTCGCTCCATGCGCCTGCACGATGATCACGAGGTCCAACAGGCCAGCCGTCAGGACACTCGCATTACACCGATCGGGCGCTTTATACGGCGCACCTCCATCGATGAATTGCCGCAGTTCTTCAATGTTCTGCAAGGGCATATGGCGTTGGTCGGACCTCGTCCGCATGCCGTCGCCCATAACGACTACTACACCGGCAAAATTCGCGCATACATGGCGCGCCATCGGATCAAACCGGGCATCACCGGGCTTGCGCAGATCAGTGGCTGCCGCGGCGAAACCGAGACCATCGACAAGATGCAAAAACGCGTGGAAATCGACCTCAACTACATCAACAACTGGTCGTTGTGGCTTGATATCAAGATTCTGATCAAGACGCCCTTCACGCTGTTTTCCAAGGACATCTATTAACAACGGCGCCCCTGCGCCCATACGCGGTCTACGCTTGAGCCTGTTCCCGACGGCGCCCCGGCGCGGGCAATAACGCCACTGACGGCGCCGGACTGCCCCGGATCGCCGTCCTTCCACTATCAGGATGATCATGCGCCCTCTCACCAGACGCCAGCTACTCGCTGCCACCGCCGGCGCCACCGCTGGCCTGGCGCTGGGGGCCGATGAAAGGATTCCCACGGAGCCTGGCTCGCAGCCATCTCTGAGCAATCGCAAAGCCGATACCAATCAGGCGTTGGTTCCCACACAGGATTTACAGCAAGACCTTGCCAACTCCATGGACCCCAAGATGGGGCCGAACATGGTGGGTTTTCTGCAATCGGGAACGGGCGCTGAATCACGCACCGTTGGCGATAAGCTGCGGGAAAGTCACAGCCTGCTGGACTTCATGACGAAAGCCGAGCGAGGCGATGTGACCTCCGGTGCCTCGCTCCTCGACCACACGACAGCGATCAATCGAGCCCTGTCCTCGGGTTATGAAATCGAATTGCCTGACGGGGTGCTCAATGCCCAGTACATCGAACTGGTCGACGGCACGCGCGCCATAGGCAAAGGGCACATTGCGGGACGCCAGGATACACGTCAGTGGAGCGGCACCGTGATCCGCGCCCTGGCGTCTGCGCACACACAATTCGTGCGCATGCAGGAGGGGAAAATCAGGGGCGTATTGCTGGAGGGTTTTACCCTCGCCGGCGACTACGTACATAACCCTTTGCAAGATGGCATCAGCCTGGAGGGCAAGGTGAGCGGGCCGGACGGTGGCTTGTGGGATTTCGAGCTGCGGCGACTATTCGTCAAAGGATTTGCCGGTGACGGTTTACGGCTCGTGGGGGGGTATAAAAATACTCAGGCGCCCATTCAATTTGGTCTTGTGGACCACGTACTGATCGAGCGGCCGCTGGCGAAATCGCGAGGGTTGGTGCTGATGGGACAATGCGAACATATCGAATTCGACGAGTGTCGATTTGACGGTGTGTACGGGCTGGGTTCCGTGGGTGTCGGCTCCTACATCGGCAGGTTCAATCCCGCCTACGACATACGGCCCAACAACATTACCTTCACCAACCCCAGTTTTCAGCGCGCCAGCGTCGGCATCGATATCGACCGTTGCGAAAATATCGTGATGATTGCGCCATGGTTTGAAACGGTCATTACCGCCGTCCGGCAAAATAACTCGTCGTCCGGGCTGGAGTTGATCGCACCGCGTTTCGCCAACGTCGTCACTGGCCTGGATTGCGGCAAAAACTGCATGGCGTCGATTCGCTCCCCTATCGTGGCAGGCAGCATGTCGAACCTGGTGGTCGGCAAGAATCATGGCGGCGTCAGGCTCGACTCACCGTCCAAGGCCGGCGTCGGGACGACGGGGGTGCATTCTACTGTGTCGTTCAACGCTGGACGCGGGTTGGAGGTAAAAGCTCATGCCTTCGTCAACGTCGAGTTTGGCCCGGGGCTGACAATCGACACCATCAACGGCTACCACATGCCGGGCGAAACCCTGACCCTGCTGGTGAGCTCCAATCCGGTGAGATTCATCTCTGGGGGCAACCTCGCGCTCGGGAACCAGGGCCCTTTTAAAGTGTTGGCGCCAGGCTCCGCGATCACCTTCATTCGAACCGACGCACCAGGCGTCGCCGCCTGGCAATGCATAGGGCTGGTATGAGTTAGCAAACCCGACCCGCCCTCTCCTCAGCGCATCCAGCGCCAGGCAATCAGCAATCCCGTCAGCACGCCCAGACTGTTTGCCAGCATGTCGTAAGGCGAAGCTGTGCGCAGCGGCATCAAGCCCTGCGCACCCTCGATGAGCACGCCCGTGAGCAAACACCCCAGGGCTATCCACAGCAACTTCACTTCCGGGAACGCCAGGCGACAGCTACACGCAAAGACCAGGAAACCCACCCAGTGATGGAGCTTATCTTCCTGGACAAACAGCTCCGGGATTGGCTGCGGGCGCAACCCGGCAGTCAACAGGATCAAGCTCACCACGGCAAAGGCCAGCCCCCGACACCAGAATGGCAATTCGACCAAACGCTTGAGCCGCACAATCATTCAGTGATTTTCTCGAAGTTGTTGTAGAACAGGTCGCTGTCACGCCCGTCAGTCATGGTCTGTAAAGAGTAGGCGCGGTTCAGGCGTGCGCCACCATCGCGGGTCAATGGTGCCCAGACTACATTGGCCCGGCGCATCGTCGAGGTACTCATCAATTCGTCAAACGGAATGGAAATGTAGATCCCCTTATCGAAGCTGCCCTCGCCATAGTCTTCTTTCGAGGCGGTGGTCAGCGTAACCCAGCCACCGAACTTCACGCCGTTGTTGAACTCGCGCGACAAATCCACGGTAGTGCCCCAGTCACGAGCCAGATAACGCCCGACACTGACTGCCGCATGCACATCACCGGGCAGCTCGGTGTAGCCGGTCACATGCCCCGTGACAGTCTGGTAATCACGCAGTCCAAAGCCCTGATTGAAGTCGCGCTGGCGGACGAAGTTCAAGTCGGCACCCACCGACCAACGTTGCCCCATGGGCCGATACAGGACTTCACTGCCGACCCCGGCAAACATGGATTCCAGGTAGCCGCCGTAAACCATGCCATACAGGTTCTGATCCAGCTGCACAGCGTGGTTGAGCTGGAACGTCGGCATCGTTACATCAGAGGTGGTCAGGTATTTGCGCAGATCGGTACGCACACGGGGCAACCCGCTCGGCGCATCGTAGGTGAACTTGTCGTAGTTGTTTAGCAGGTTGGCGCTCAGCATGCCGCTCAACCAGATATTTCGGGTCAAACGGTACTGCGCATCGGCGTCGGCGGTGAACTGATAGAGCAGTCCGTCGGGGCCGCCGATGTTCTGTTTGTAGCCGAGGCCAAAGCCGTAGTTGAACGGGTCCAGGGCCTGGGAATAGAGGGTGTTTTCCTGGTGCGCCAGTGCCGGATTGACCTCAGTCGAGCGGTGCAGATCCTTCAGTGGTTGATCATTGTTCACCACCGCGCGGAACGTTTCCCGAGGCACGCTGGTTTCCTCTATCGACATGTCATAACGCTGGTCAATCAGGGTGAACCAGTCGATGTCCTGATTAACGCTGTTATCGAGAATCCGGCTGGCCCGCCCCACGCCCTTGGCCGGGTTGAAGTAGCGGGACTGTTCGCCATACACCAACAACTCCGAACCGCGCTGGGCAATACGCTTGACCTTGTAACCGGCATTTTGCTGCAGTCGGCTGGAGACATTCGCCCAGTTGACCTGATCGAGCGGGGTCGACGGCGCCTGTGCCGGCAGTGGCTCGGCAGGCGGGTCGTAGGTTTTGGCCGGAGCCTTGCGGCTGACAAAATTGGTGTGCAAGGTGATGCCGAACATCGCGGTATTGCCGCGCTCCCAGGCCGCACTCAAATCGATACTGTCGGCCAACTTGTAGACCACACCGATATTGATCGGCAAGTCTTGCTTGATCGGGTTGTCCAGTGGCTCATTCTTGTAGTCGTTACCCTCGTATTCGAGTTTCAGGCTCAGCGGTTTCCAGGGCGTTTGATAGGCAACACCGCCAAACAACGAAGGATGCCCCCTGAAGTAAGCGTTGGAGTTCACCCCCCCGGCCCTGGCGACGGCCGCATCGCTCTGGGGCCGATCATTGAACTTGCTGTCGAGTACCGCCAGCGGGTTGCTGAAATCCCCCCGGTTACCCAAATAGCCCCAGGCAATACCGAGGCTGAAATCAAGGTCGGCATAACGCTTGTTGGCGACGAAATATTCGCTCGAAAACAATCCGGTGCCGCCGATGTCCCGAGCCCCCAACGCGATTTGCGGCGCCCAGTGACTTTCTTCCCAAAGCCGAGCCTTCACGTCAATGGCCTTGTCTTTGAAAGACTGATCGCCGCTCAACGCCTCGGTGCCGTACTTGCGGTTGGTGATCGCGGTGTAACGGAACGAGCCTTCCAGCCAATCGAACGGTTGCAGGGATAAGCTGTAACGCGAATAGGGATCGGTACGACTGGCAGTGACGCTCAACTCGCCCGCCGGGGCCATCCGCGCTGTAGGGGTCTGCAATAAACCGACACCACCAAAATCACTCTGGGTGTAACGCGGTTCGCCATGAACCAATCCACAGGGAAGGAGCAAAACAGCAGCAAAACGTATCTTCAAGGGGCCACCTCAGCCAGCGGTTGCGTGGCGAGAAACTCGGCCAATTGTTGATTGAGCTCAGGAGTCGGCGATTCCAGATCGTCTATCCTGATTGGCACCAGGATCCTGCTGCCGGGAGCAGGCACGATGCCTTCCTCACGATTCCATGCCGCCACGCCGACGCGCCGCACCTGGCCATCGGGCTGGATCAGCCACAGATAATCGCTTTCAGCGTCGCTGAGGACGGCACAATGTTCGGCATAGGCACGGGCCTCTTGCATGGCGTCAAAAGGCACATGACAAGGTTGCGCGACGGCCCCCCAGACTTCCACGGTGGAGGGTCGGGCTGGATAAATCAGACGGTCGCCATCGTCGAGTAGCGCATTGAGCGCGAACCCGGTTTCCAGGGCGATCGGATCGAGCGCCGCGATCTGGCGGCCGGTGACCGGCATCCGCTCAATCTGCTCGTACAGGCGCGCGCTCAAGGCTGCTCGTGTGTCCCGTCCATCCAGCAAGGCCACCCGCTGCAGCAGTTTCAAATCGAATAACACCCCGGCCTTCAACCGAGTCTGCTTGTCTTCCAGTGAGCGGTGCAGCCACGCGGCGCCCAGCCAGTAACTTTCAGCGTTGGGTTGGGTGGCGATGATCACATCCCGCAGGCGTGTGCCGGGTTTCAGGGTGAGGTCGCCGGGGCTTCGAACATCGCCACTGACCGTAACGGCCGCTTGGCTCAAGCCCGGGCCGATCAATAGCAGGCCAAGCAATAACAGTTGTTGGCACTTCACCGAACCGCTCCCCGATCAGGGCGCAATTGCACGATCTTCAGGGAAATCTGCGGCGTCAGATGTTGCTCGCTACGCATGATAAAACCGTCCTGAGGGTCGACCCAGTAGCGGTTGGTTGCGTGGAAATCCAGGGCGGGTGCATCCACCTGCTCATCAATGCGCAGCAAGGCGTAATCCTTGTCCAAAATGCTGATGCGTTCGATGTCGTGCATGCTGAAACGGCTATTGACCGCAATGCCGACGCGG
Organism: Pseudomonas sp. ASL4; assembly: GCF_056680395.1. Classification (NCBI taxonomy): domain Bacteria; kingdom Pseudomonadati; phylum Pseudomonadota; class Gammaproteobacteria; order Pseudomonadales; family Pseudomonadaceae; genus Pseudomonas; species Pseudomonas sp. ASL4. Next base: position 4,877,323 of record NZ_CM155280.1, read on the forward strand.
TAGCCATCGTAGATATCGATCCAGCGAGTGCTGGTATAACCGTCGGGCAAATGTTGAAGACCGCGCTTGAATGGTGATTCGCCATTGAAACGCGTGCCGTCCAGGGAAACGCCCAGTCCGACACTGCGCACCACCAGGCCGTCACGCATCATCAATACTTGCTTGCCGGAAGCGACCCAGAACTCCAGGTCGCCACGCCGACGTGCCATGGCCATCACCCCTTCGCTGGTGGTAGTGGTGACCAGAATCTGCGGATACGGCACGGCATCGACCCCGGCGCGGGTCAACTCGATCGGAGCTGGCCCGGTGGCAGACGCTTTAAGCGTCTGCCAAGAGGCCGTCATCAACGGATTGCACCCACACAGCAAGAGCGCCGTCGTCAGATAGGCGCAGGTATGCAAAGTTTTCACGGATTGATTGAGCCTTATCTGCTGTTGGCTTCACTGAGATTGTTGACAGAGCTGGCACCGGTCCCGAGGACACTGGCCGTAGGCAGAAGCTGGCTGATCAAGCGATTCCAGCGCGTTACGCCGGCCGGGCCGACATAGACGATGTCTTGCGGCTGCAGGTCGAAACGAGTAGCCAATACCATCGCAGAAGGTGATTCAGCATTGAGCTGGAACACCTTGGCCGGCTCGGTTTCCAGATTATCCGCGCCCCGAATCACGTACACCGCGTTGCCATTTGAGGTGGTCTGATTCAAGCCACCCACCGTGCCCAGGGCATCGGAAAGGTTCATCGATTTGCTCTTGAAACTCAGGGCACGTGGCTGGTTGACCTCGCCCATGACATAAATCCGCTTCAGATCGTTATAGGGCAGGTACAACTGGTCGCCCCCTTTGAGGTAGACCTTGTGCAACTGCGAGTCCCGTCGATTGAGGGTGTCCAGATCAAGCCGGTACTCGCGCCCGTCGCGCGTCAGCGTCAACCCTGCCAGGTCCGCATTCAGCGGATCCACACCGGCCGCGCCGATGGCTTCCACCAGGCTAAGCGGATTGGTGGTGATCGACTGTTGACCCGCTCTCGCCACCGCACCGGAAATCACCACGGTCTGGCTGGCGAAACGCAATACGCTGACGTCAACCTGAGGGCTTTCGATAAACTGCGACAAGCGTTCGGCGATAAAGGCCCGTAACTCTTCGATGGTTTTACCGGCGGCCTGGACATTACCGATATAGGGGTAAAACAGCGTACCGTCCGGACGAACCAGACGACCGTTGGCATCAATTTGTTGTTGCGGCCCCGAAGGTGCCGTCAATTCGGGATGATCCCAAACCGTGATAAACAATAAGTCATTGGCGCCTACGCGATAACCACCCGGCGTATAGGACAACAACTCAGAAGGCACCGACTCGCGAACTTGCGAGGCGGCATCCATGGCAATCAATTTAGGCGTGATGGGAATAAGCTCTACCCGACTACTCTCGGGAGAACCGTCACGAACCAGTTGGCTGGTATCCATATGTTGGCCAGGGGAAAACATGCAACCGTGCAAGGTAATACTTGCCAGCATCACAACAGAAAACCTACGGATCATAATGGCACTACGCTAGTCGAGGGCAAGGCTAAAAAAAGATCACCCAGAGAACTCTGAGTGATCTTGAACAACACACTTCGCAGGGAGAATCAGTTAGTACCTGTAGTTCCGGTAGTGCCCGTGGACCCAGTGGTCCCGCCATTGGAACTACCACCGGAGTTGGATGCGGCCACCGCGCCACCAATAATGGCCACGCCTGCCAGGACACCATGCCCGACAGTGACAGACCCGACCAACGGGGTGTTCAAGCTCAGAGGCTCTTCGGCCAGCGCCGCGGTACTTATCAACGCCAGCAAGCCGACAGCAAACAGTTTTTTCATATCAGACTCCTTCTCGACATCATCTCTATATAAGATTTGATACTAAGGGACTAGTAATGGAACAGCAGGTATATGGACTCAAACCCAAGGGTCGAATGCGCCAGCCCCTGCACTTTCCTCCTTTGGAGCATGTCATTTATAGGTGTCGCAAGCCATAGACCGCCCGCCTCATGCCCTTGGAGCAAAATAGCTGCACGAACGGGCTTATTGGAGGATATTGGCGACGTTTTACGACATCCACCCCCTGACAAGGCGTTTTCCGTGCAAAGTTTCAAGTGGGCGTCATTCGAACCCGGCACTGATTGTTATTATTCGTCAGGATTCTTTCTGGCCAATGGCCCTTGAAGTGTTTGCACAGCCGTAAGTTTCAGAAAAAAACAGCGACTGACAACAACATCCGCCGAATAAACATAGACCATTAGTAACAATAGCCTGAACATTCAGAGCTGTGACGGTGAGCGATATATTAAAATTCGGAGGCGGTTCAGCTCAGTTGTTGTAATACCTGATGCAACTCGCGCTTCCAGCTTCGCGGTGCCAAACCATAGTCGAGTTCCAGGGCTTGGCAATCGAGCACCGACCAGGCGGGTCGCTTGGCCGGAGTCGGAAAACCTGCGGTGGTAATCGCCTTCAAACTTGGGCTCTTTTCAAGCAAACCCAGCGCCTGGGCCTGGCTGAAAATCTCATCTGCAAAGTCGTACCAAGTACAGGCGGGTTCGCCGCTGTAGTGATACAAGCCCCACTTGAGCGCACCATCACGTTGAAAAATCGCCGCCAGCGCCCACAGGGTATCGGCAATACTGCCAGCGGAAGTCGGACAGCCACGCTGATCCGCTACCACGGCGAGTTCATCGCGGTCGCGACCAAGGCGAAGCATGGTTTTGACGAAGTTGTTGCCTTGGACGCCGAACACCCAACTGGTTCGCAGAATCAAATGGCGTGAACAGTGTTGCTGCAGTTGCTGCTCACCAGCCAGCTTGCTCAACCCATACACGCCTGTAGGCGCAGTGACATCGTCGGGTTTGTAGGCGCAATCGCTGTCGCCACTGAACACGTAATCGGTGGAAATATGCAGCAGCGCGATACCCCGCTCCTCGGCTGCAAGCGCCAGGTGCGTAACACCGTCGCGGTTCACCGCATAAGCTCGCTCGATCTCGTTTTCAGCCTTGTCCACTGCGGTATAGGCCGCCGCATTGATCACTAACTGCGGCTTGGTCCGGACCAAAACATCCTGGACCTGAGCCGGGTCGCTGATATCCAGTTCGCCCGAACCATAGCCAATCACGCTGAACCCGGACGGCACTCTCTGCAGCAACTCGCGCCCGACCTGCCCTTGTGCTCCGGTCACTAGAACCCGCATGGTCATTCCCCTTTCAACAGCGCGCGCAGGCGCGGATGCTGCCGGTCTTTTTCCGAGAGTTGTGGTGAACTCAGAGGCCAGGCTATGTCCAGATCCGGATCATTCCAGAGCAAGCCACCCTCGTCCTCCGGGTAATACAGATCGGTGCACTTGTATTGAAAATCGGCGGTATCAGTCAGCACGCAGAAACCGTGGGCGTAACCCGGCGGCACCCACAGCTGGAGATGGTCCTCGGCGGTCAATTCGATCCCTACGTGTTCACCGCACGTTGCAGACGCCGGATCGATGTCTACGACGACGTCGTAAACCGCGCCGCGAGTGACCCGGACCAACTTGCCCTGAGGCCGGGTGCGCTGGAAATGCAGACCGCGCAATACGCCACGTTGGGAGCGCGAGTGATTGTCCTGCACGAACGGCAACTCGATACCGGCGTCGCGATAACGCTGGTGGTGATAGCTCTCAAGAAAGAACCCGCGGTCATCGCCGTACACCTTAGGCTCGATTATCAGTACGCCTGGCAACCTGGTTTTGATCACATTCATTTCGCAGGCTCCGTCGATAGCACCTGTGCCAGATACTGGCCGTAACCGGTTTTGTGTAAAGCGGTGGCTTGTCTATCCAGTTGTTCAGCCGACAACCAACCCTGGCGGTAAGCAACCTCCTCAAGGCAGGCCACTTTCATTCCCTGGCGCGCTTCGATGGTCTGGACGAAATGCCCGGCCTCCATCAACGAATCATGGGTCCCGGTGTCCAGCCAGGCGAAACCGCGCCCCAGCACGCTGACGTGCAGATCCCCGCGCTGCAGATACGCATTGTTCACATCAGTGATTTCAAGTTCGCCGCGAATCGACGGTTTGACTTGCCTGGCAATGCTCACCACATCGTTGTCATAGAAGTACAAGCCGGTGACCGCGTAATTGGACTTCGGACGCTCAGGCTTCTCTTGGATTGAAACCGCCTTGCCGTCACTGTCGAACTCGACAACGCCAAAACGCTGCGGATCGCTGACGTGATAACCAAAAACGGTAGCGCCAGTCTTTCGTTGCGAGGCTTCGTGCAGTAAGGCGCTGAAGCCATAACCGTAGAAGATGTTATCGCCCAGAATCAGTGCGACATTACTGTCGCCGATAAAACTCTCGCCAATAATAAAGGCTTGTGCCAAACCATCTGGGGAGGACTGCTCGGCATAGCTGAGCTCGATACCAAAAGAAGAACCATCACCCAACAAATTGCGGAAATTGGGCAAGTCTTGCGGGGTGGAGATAATCAAGACCTCGCGAATACCCGCGAGCATCAAAACCGACAATGGGTAGTAGATCATCGGCTTGTCGTATATCGGTAGCAGTTGCTTGGACACGCCGCGTGTAATGGGGTGCAAGCGAGTGCCGGAGCCGCCCGCGAGAATAATACCTTTCATCTAGGATTCCCTTCTATGAATGTCGAGAACTGGGGAGACAGTGTTTCTGGCCCAAGCGCTCTGGCCGATACTGGCCGTTGAGTACGCGTTGCCACCATTCTTTATTGTGCAAATACCACTGAACGGTTTTTCGAATGCCGCTTCCAAAGGTTTCCTCTGGCTGCCAACCGATATCGCGGGCAATTTTGCTGGTATCAATGGCATAACGAAGATCATGACCTGGCCGATCTTCAACAAAGGTAATCAGGTCACGATAACGCTCGACGCCAGCAGGTTTGTCGGGAGCCAATTCTTCGAGCAGATCGCAAAGGGTTTCCACCACCTCAATATTGGTTTTCTCGTTGTGGCCACCAATATTGTAGGTTTCGCCGATCTTGCCCCGACATAGAACCTCGCACAGCGCGCGCGCATGATCTTCCACAAACAACCAGTCACGAACCTGCAAACCATCGCCATAGACCGGCAAAGGCCGGCCCTGAATGGCATTCAAAATCACGTGGGGAATCAACTTCTCGGGGAAGTGATAAGGACCATAGTTATTCGAGCAATGGGTCACCAGCACTGGCAGGCCGTAAGTACGTTGCCAGGCCCGAACCAGATGGTCTGAACTGGCCTTGGACGCCGAATAGGGGGAACTGGGCGCATAGGGCGTGGTTTCAGTGAACAGACTGTCAGTGCCTTCCAGGTCGCCATAGACTTCGTCCGTCGAGACATGGTGGAAGCGAAACGACTGCTTGATCTCCGGCAGCAATCCGCTCCAGTAACGCCGGACCGCTTCAAGCAAAACATAGGTCCCGACGATGTTGGTCTGGATAAAGTCCGCGGGACTATCGATGGAACGATCAACGTGCGACTCTGCGGCCAAGTGCATTACCGCATCCGGCTGAAACTCCGTGAATACACGATCCAGCGACTGAGCGTCGCAAATATCGACGCTAAAGAAATGATATCGCGGCGACTCGGCGATGCTGGCCAAGGACTCCAGATTACCGGCGTAGGTCAACTTGTCGAGGTTGGCAACTTCATATCGAGTATTTTGGATCAGATGACGAACGACCGCAGAACCAATAAAACCGGCTCCGCCAGTCAGCAGGATACGGATAGTCATAACGGCCTCTCTATCGATTGTTCGGATACCAGTCAGTCAATAGTTTTTCGTACTGGAGCAAGATTTGATTCCACGTAAAGCGCTGACGAAAGCGTGCAGCACTGGCGGCTTTCATTTGCTCCAGCGCTGAATCGTCGGTAAGCAGTTGGTCAAATAACGCGGCACAAGCCGCTTCATCCTTAAAGTAAGCAGCAGCGCTTTCCGTCACCCAGCGATTGAATGGGTTGTCATGGGCGATGACCGCACAACCCGCACCGAGCGCTTCCACTAACGATGGATTGGTCCCGCCGACACGATGTCCGTGCAGGTAAAACCGAGAGTAGTAACGCAGTGCCTGGACCACCGCGGTCTCATAGATAGCACCCGGAAAGATGACTTCTGCGCTGCCCGCTGCCATGACCTGTTTATGGTATGGAGTATTGTTCGGTTGAAAGTTGCCCAGTACAACGAGCTTGTGATTGCGAGGCCTGGAGCTGAACGCGCGAACCATCTCCAGAAACGAATTCTCAGGCTCCGGCCGCGCAATGATGACCGAAAACTTGCCGGGCTCTATGGCGTAACGTGCCAGTAACGTCGCGTCTGCACCGCTGACCTCATCGCCACCATAGGGAATCATGGTGATCCTGGATTCAGAAACCCGCGTCGCCAAGTGCTCTTTTATCTTGGGATGATCCGCGACCAGATGATTGCCCATCCAGCAGCCCGCTCGCTCATTGAGCCAGAACCAGGTCTTGGCGATGACTCCCCACTTGTCGCGCCGCCACTCGATACCATCCATATTAATAATGTTGGTTTGCCCTTTAAGCCTTTGCAGCAAGCTGAAGACAGCCGTGTTGTAACCAAGGGTCAGAAACAACCCCTGTTGCGATGTCGCATGCCGCGTAGCCTTCCAGTCAAAAACAACCGTGCCTGACGCGCCCCCCTGGGTAACCGGAATATGAATCCTGTTGATATCATTCCAGGTACTGTGGGTGATTCCCCCGCTCCCCTCTTCCTGACAGTAGACAAAGACTTGCCAGCCTTGCGCTGTCAGATAAAGAGATAACTTTTCTGCAAAGGTTTCGAAACCACCATGCTGGGCGGGTACGCCTCTTATGCCCAGAATATAAAGTTTTTTAGACGTCATGCTGCATCTCGTTAAATAATTTCAAGAATTTATCTTCAAAAGCTTGCAGGCTAAAATCCCGAGTGCGGGACAAGGCATTATCAGATAACAACTTATATTTCTTCGGGTCCGACGAGATTCTGCAAATCGTGCGGTAGAGTTCTTCTATGTCATATGAAGAAATCAGATAACCTTCGACATCGCTGCGGACCAACTCGGCAGGCCCACCCACCGGGGGAACGATAACGGGCAAGCCATGTGACATCCCCTCAAGAATGGTCAAACCAAATGTTTCTATCCAGCCATCCGGCCGGGAGAGGTTCAGCAGCAAATCGGATCTTGAATAAAAGTCCGACATATCGATCTGACGCGGGTAAATCGCCAGATTGCCCGGAACATCGACACCCGAAAAGTAACTATCGATTTCAGTTCGGCTGGCATTGAGCACCAGGGTGAAGTTCAGGTTTTTGTCATTCTGGCTGCGGCGGGCAAGCGCCAGAAACTCATGGACTCCCTTGTAAGCCTTCAAGGAGCAGATCATTAAACAAGTAAAGCCCGCCTCTTCCTTGATCGGAAAGGGCGTTGCATCCAGCGCATCCAAAGCATTATGAATAACTATCTGGGGGAGCCTGGCAAAGCGTTCCGCCTGCATCAAGTAATGCGAAACAAAGACAACCTTTGTGCTGGTTTTTTCAATGATGAATCTGAGAAACTTCTTCAAGATATTGGGTTTTATCGATGTCTCATGCACATGATAGTAAACCGGTATGCCTCGTAACTTCCCCGCCAGAGCCGCGCCAAAAGGCATCATGGTATTAACATAAAACACCACATCCTGCTTCTTGTACTTCAAGCACTGAATAAATAATAACGCCTGAGAAATCACGTAATAACCCAGGGTCAGCAGCTTGTTCTCCGATCGTTTATAAAAAAGCTTGCTCTGGATATCCGCCACCCCTGACAAGAAACCGTCGCCATGAGCACTGGTAATCACTTCGGTGGCTATATTGTTATCAGCCGCGGCCTTGATCACTTGCGACAAAACCTTGGGGCTTCCACTTCTGTCGTTGAACAGATGAATGAAAACCATCTTCTTTACAGGCATGCTTATGCTCTTTTGATGAGGGAGCGACTAAGTGTTGAGAATCGCTCGGTAAGGGCCATACACACCCAAAAAATAGCGATCGAATGCGCGGGAATGGTTTGACTTGAGAAACCCATGGCCAGAAAAAATGCAACCAGGGCCGCCCCCACTCTGACGTGATAGCGATCGACATCCGGATCAACCGCTATTCTTCTGACCGCGGTCCAACTGCGCTTGATCACCAAAATGATAAACGTGAAAAAGACGATGAAGCCAACAGCGCCAGTGTCATTAAGTATTGCCAAGGGCAGGTTGGATATCCATGCACTGCGATGATTCTCCGAGCCGACCAACTCCGGTGCAAAAGAATATATTTCGCTAAAGCTGTAGATACCATTTCCGAACATGGGGTTTTCCAGAATGGAATTCGCCGCCAACGCCCACATGATGAACCGCGTCTTGACCGAGTGGGTTCTGCCGATCAGCTCATAATCACCAAAAGAAGAAACGATCAAGTAAGACAAGGACATCATGACGACGACTAACAGGACAGCGCCCAGCAAATACTTCACCAAGTCCCTGTTTTTGTATTTCCTTGGGTAACTCAGCCCGTGGTAAAGCCAGACGGAAATAATGTAGGAAACCCACGGTGCTCTTGAGAACGAAAACAGTAGCGAGGTGTGCAAACCGATAACGAGGACCCACCACCACAATTTTCGGTGGTAAGCCAGCGCCAGCACCGTCAGCGTAATCAGCGATATAAATACCCCGAACAGATTGGCCTCATAAATCCCGCCGCGGATGCGAGTCCCCCCACTGCCTTCCTGCAACCAGTGAACGGCCAAATCCGGAAGTTGAAATTTCAAGATTGAAAGAATATAAATCAACGACAAAAACGGGCCACAAAACCATGCCAGAAGCAGATAGGTCCTGGATTTAAAAATCGTAAAGGGATTAGCCTTTAACCAGATAACCACATAATAAAACGAGGCCGCGAACAGTAAACCTGCATACATTTTCAGCGACCAGGCCGCAACCGGGCCCGAAGCAGACGCGTAAAAAGCCAGTACAATCCAGATGCTCAGGACAACCCCTGTTTTTGGCAGGCGCAGGGGGATGTTCGAGCTAACCAACAGCAATACGACCATCAAAAATATTGGCGCAGCCAGCAATCGTTCCAACGTCAGGTTATTGCCGCCCAACGACCATTCAATATTGTTAAAAACCACTGTTATGCCGATGATGACAGCCAGCACGTAACGTGGGCTGACACTCGGGAATTTCAAGCTGGCGGAACGCTGATTCATCATGAAGTCTTAACGGGCTTTTTAACTGTATTGATTGAAAATGCGCCATCGAGGTAATCCCAAGTTACCAACCTCAACGCATCCAGCTTTTTATGGCTGGAGGTAAAGTCTATGGGCTTCCCCACTACCGAGCCGACTTCACTCAGGTGACTGACCAAGCGATCGGCCAAATCAACTTTATCCAGAAGGCCCTTGATTCTATTCAACCCGCTCTCGGGCAGCACCGTGACAAAGGGAATGGCGAAGTTCAACGCAAATGCAGTGCCGTGGAACGAATTGGTGATGACGAAAGAGGCGTTGGCGAATAACGAAACATAATCAACAGGGCTGGCATCCATGATATGCCTGTCGCTCTTGTATCCCAGGAAAGGGTCCTGATCGATGGCCACTACTCGCAGCCCCAACAGGGTCTTTATCCGATTGATTGTTTCCCTGACCAAGGCGTCTTTCTTCAGCGTGTACACGAGAATGTATTGATCAGCAGGTACCGGCGCTTTTTCGGTAAGCAGCAAACCCTGCATCCACTGGCGCTTGTCGAGCATCAAAGTAGGGTCGAGGGTGTGAGCGACCTTTTGGTTGCCTAGCATGCTGCGCAACTTGCGCGCCGTGTCTTCTTCGCGCACGGAAATACTGTCAAAAGTAGACAGCGCCTTCCTGACCTTGGCCGTCTCCTCGTCGGAATAGCTATAGGAGCCTGCACTTGAGGAAAACGAAATCTTCCTTTTCGCTCGGGAGAACGCCAGCATGTAGTTCAGGTCCAGTTGCCCCGTAATATTCGGGTTCCATATCTGATCGCTACCACACACCACGCAATCGAAATCACTGGATATCGATTGAAGGCTTTGTAAGTCGGGACATGCCGGGGTCAGCTTATAGTTGACCCGCATAAACTCTTTAAACTTGGCGATCAGTCTCTTTCTGGGCAGGAGTCGAAAGAAATCCTTGCCCGCTCTAAAAATGCTGCGAGGATTACGGTCAATCCGAATCAAATTCAAGGTCTGTTCCAACTCCTTGCTTTTGTAATCAATAATTTTTACATCACCGTATTTTGACAGAACTGCCTGACTCGCGAGCGCTTGTAAAGTTCCGCCATAACTGTTGGCGTGATGAATCGTAATCAATGCAATTTTCAAGGTGCTGAATCCTTTGTAACCCGGAATGAGTACGTATTAACTTGAGAGTTTTGTATAAACTTCATCAACAGGGCGCCGCGGAGAAGCACATACGGTATTCTGCGCATTCGGATAACCTATCGCCAACATCATCATCACTGTATGTTGCGGGCTTATCTTGATCACCTTGCGAAACTTAATATCCGCGCTGCCCGACTGACTCCAATTCAAACAGCACGAGGCTATGCCTATTGAGTGCAACGCCAGAATCAGCGACATCGAGAACATCCCGCCGTCGATCCAGTGCTGGTAGCGCTCTCGCGGAGAAACAAAGGCACGCAAGTCGGTGGTGATAATCAGCAAGTCTTTTATTTTATGCCCGAAGCCGCGGTTACCATCCTGGAACGCCAGAGCCTGTTGTGCCAATTCACCTTCCACATGATAAACATGCCACGATTGCCGGTTACAGGCAGAAGGTGATTTCATGGCCATTTCCATCGCCCTTCTCAACTCTTGCGCACTGATCTCTGCATCAGAGAATTCACGAAGCGAATAGCGAGACATGAAGAAACTCTCCGGAACCAGCAGTCGTCCCTGATTGAATTCCGACTTGGAATGGTTGATTGCACCACTGTTGTAGAAAAAAGGAACGGCGTTGTTGCTAAGACTCTCAACTTTTACCAGACGCTTTATAAGTTCAGCGGTTTTTTCCGGCTGGTGGGCCTTTTCGGCTTCAGCAAACTTCTTTAATACGGTGATTGCTACCAGATCGTGGTAGCCCGCACCATTGAGCATGAATGAACGTTCCAATGCATGAATAAGCGTATTGGCACCCGCCCAACCGGAACCTGGTTTGCGATTGGTAAAGCTCAGACTCTTTTCAAGTGTGTGATACACCTTGACCATGTAATAGTTTCTGGCCTCCACCGAACTGAGTGAAGATCGCCATCCCGAGTACCTTACATATCGGCTCAGGTCATACAAAAAGCCGAACCCTGCCAATACTGTCCGGGCATAAATTTTTACGTTATCCATCATGTAAATTGATCTCCAGATAGTCGATAGTCATGGTTAGTTTAAATATGGGACTGCACCTGCTATCGAAGTCTGCTTTTGAAAACCAGTCGTTGTGCGCCATAAAAATATAAGGACAACAACAGTACATTACTGACAACCGTCGCGATCGCAGCGCCACGCAGGTCAAACAGGGGAATTAATGTAAGGTTGAGCAGCACATTGATGACCGCAACCAGCGCCATGTATTTGACTTTCACTTTCATGTGTTCCTGGGTTACCAATGTAGCCCCCGCACTGAAGGCCAGGAATATAACCGGCGCGCAAATGGAAAGAATTTTCAACACCGCTGCGGCGCCGCGATACGCCTCACCAAACAGCAGAGGGACTGCCCAGTCTGCAAATAACAAAATAACCAACATGGCCAGCGTTCCGAGCAGCAACATCATCCAGTTACCCTTACGGTATATCTGATAAAACATGTCTGGATCGTGGTTGGCCCAACGGTGCATTTTCGGCAGTAGAAAGCGTTGATAAATCACACTGGGCAGCAAGTACACCGCTGTCATGATGGTAAAGGCAACGCTGTATATGCCTGCGGCGCTGTTACTTGAAAGGTGTTTTAGCAAAATAATGTTGCTTTGGAAATAAATCAGATGGGAGAACGCCGCGATCCCAAATGGCCAACTGGCACTGGCAACACTTAACATCCCCGGCCTTGCAGCAAAATCCTTGAATTCAGCGGTCAGCTCGTGCCCCTTCAAGGTCAAACGCCCATTGATCATCTGCAGCAACTGGGGGATTGCCAACAAAAAAAACACCAGGGCAATAACGGAGAAAAATACCGCATAAAGCTCCGCGGCGATTGGCGTAGCGCTTACGACCGCAGCGATGAAAACCATCGAGCAACGAAGAAAGTGCGGCAAAAACTGCCAAAGAGCCAGACGCAGATAGCGCTCTTCAAGTTGTAATTTACTGCTTACCAACTCCACTGATAGCTGCCCCAATATGTACAGGGAAAGTATCAGAAGCAGGTGCTGCGTTAACCGGTCATGGTTTGTAAGCAGAGCCCAGGCGACGATGGCGCAGATGAGAAACAAGGTACTCAGAGCAATGAATTCGAAAGAAGGCTTTAACCAGCGTTTGGCTGCCCAGCCCTCTTGGCCAAAAGCCTTGAGCCAATATTGCGATATTCCGAAGCCCGCCAGTGGCGCGAGCAAGGTAATGGTCGTGAGTGCTGACGAAAAAGCACCAAAATCATTGCTGCCCAGTTTCCTGGCCAGTAACACCTGAGTTAAAAAAGCAAATCCGGCGCCTGCCAGCGAGCCCATCCAGAGAAGCGATATAGCTTTGAACGCTGTTGTCTTATTCATTAACCTATGTCATTTGTGATCACGCTACCGCCCCAGGATTTTTCGTCATATTCCTCAGGACGTGGTGCATCTATGAAATGTCGGCTTATTCGTGCCTAAAAGGCTGTTGAACCCGTTCGGCAATAACCACTGACAGCGTTTATAACTTCAGCATCTTGAGCAACTGTCGTGCTGAGTTAATCAATAAGCATCAAGCATTGTCGGAAGCATATTCATAGTGATAGTAGCCATAATCGTTGTAGCCATACTTATTGGAGGCCTTTTTCTCCACACCGTTGAAAATCGCCCCTTTGATGGCAACGCCATTCTGGGAGAACCGACGGACCGTCAATTCGATCTCCTTCGCGGGGTTCAGACCGAAGCGCGTAACGATCAAGTTGGTCCCTGACTGGCGTCCCACGATTGCCGCATCCGTTACCGCCAGTAGAGGTGGCGTGTCGAGAATCACCAGGTCATAAAGCTCACTCACCTGCGCCAACAGCGCGCTGAAGTTGGCATGCATCAACAACTCTGAAGGGTTGGGCGGGATCTGCCCTCGACTGACAAAGTCAAAATTCTCGATGTCGGTCTTATGGATTGCGGTGGCCAAATCGCAGCGACGCGCCAGAATATCGGAGAGCCCGTTATCCGAAGAAATGCCCATGACTTTGTGCAGATAGCCTTTGCGCATATCAACATCGACCAGTAATACCCGCAGGCCGGTTTGCGCTATTACCACAGCGAGATTTGCCGAGACGAACGTTTTGCCCACCTGCGGACTTGGACCGGAAATCATCAGCCGATTATTGTCGGTCTCGTGCATGGCGAAGTGCAGACTGGTACGCAGGCTGCGCAGTGCTTCGACCGCCAAATCAGTGGGGTGGTTGATGGCCAGCAACGGATAACCTGTAGCGGCACGTCCCTTTGCGCGGCCGATTTTTTCTTCTTCGGCCTTCTGCAAGATGCTGTAGGGAATCGACGCGTATACCGGCAAGCCAAGTTGCTCGATGGCTTCCGGGCTTTCAAGACCACGGTTCAATGCCTTGCGCACAAGGACCAGAGCTACCGCCAGGAAGCCGCCGAGAATCGTGGCGACCAATACAATCAAGGCCTTTTTAGGTTTGACCGGTTTCAGGAAATTGACGTCCGCCGTGTCGATCAGACGCACGTTACCCACGGTCCCTGCCCGCATCACGTCCAGTTCTTGGGCCTTGTTTAACAGTTGGGTATAAATGGCGGTGCCGACCTCAACATCCCGGGTAAGGCTCAGCAGTTCCTGCTGGGTGGACGGAAGGCTTTCGACCTTGCTGGCCAGGCTTTTCTGCTTACTGCTCAACTCGCCGATCTGAGTCAACAACGCGCGATAAGCCGGATGTTGCCGGGTGAACTTGCGGTCCATCTCGGCTTGCTGCAATTTCAACTCGGAGATGCTGGTATCCAGGCCGACAATTTGATCAAGAATGGCTTTGGTTTCGAGGGTGATATCCACCGACTTGCTGCGAGTCTGGTATTCATTCAAGGCGTTTCCAGCCCTTTCCAGGTCCTTTTTGACCACTGGAAGTTGCTCTTTCAGAAAAGCCAGGCTCTGTGCTGCCTCTGCTGAAGTACGCTCGACGTTTTGCCGCACATAGATGTCGGCGATCTCATTGAGGATTTTTATAGCCTGGTCCGGGTCGGTGCTTTCCAGTGCCAAGCCAATCATGCCCGACTCTTTTCCGCGCTCCAGGACATCCAGTGCCTCTTGATAGTCAAGGATACTGGTCAGGCGAGAATTACGGACGATTCTGAAGCGAGTCCCGGGATTGGCACGCATTTCCTCGATCTGAAACGTGACGCCGTTTTTCTCGAACAGTTGACCAGCCTGGCTCGCGGCCAGTAACTTGTCATCTTCATCGACCAAGGTGAAATAACCATTTTCACCCGCCGTCAGCGTCAACTTTTTGCCCAGTTGCGACTCGGGAAGGTCCAGCTTGAATATCTTCAGCGACTCCCCTCCCCAGGCAAAACTGTTAAGTCCCAGCCAGGCATCGGCTATTTCACCCGGGTTGTTATTTTTGAATCGACGTGCCAGAAACTCGCCTATAACGGGGAAGTAAATGGGCTGTATGACAATATCGAGCTTGAGGTTATCGACCGTTTTGCCAATCACCGAGCGCGACTGGATCAACTCAATCTCGGTGGCCGACGGCGACTCCTTGCCGAGCATGCTGCCAATATCCGAAAAACCCAGTAGGTCATTCTTTTTTGCTTCGACCTGCAACAGTGCATTCGCCTGAAAAACCGGCGTTGCCAGCACCGCATAAGCGGCCCCTGCCACCATAAAGGCGCCAGTGATCGCGGCTATCAACCATTTATGGTCGATCAGTGTTCCAAACAGACCGAGGATATCGATCTCGTCGTTGTCGTCTTCCCGTACGGTGACTACTGGCGCTTGTTGCATAAGTCGGATTCTTTGCCTTTATTACGATTCAAAAAGTAGTGGCGTCAGCGTGCTAGGCGCTGTGCCCATGCGTTTACGGCTTCTTCGATCAACGCATAAGCGTGAAAAAAAGCGGGTTTGCCTTGCCGGTAGGGGTCGCCGATCTCGCGCTCGCCTTGCCATTTCCCAAGCATCAGCACCTTGCCCCGTGCTTCAGGGGCGAGGTTGAGCACGCCGCTGACATGCTGTCGTTCCATGACCAGAATCAGGTCGGCCTCGCTGATCGCTTGAGGCTCAAGCTGAATGGCCTGGTGTTCATCGGGCGAATGACCATGCGCTTCAAGTACCGCACGCGCCGTTGGCTCGATCGGTTTACCGACCAAAGCGGCAAGACCGGCTGAACTGACGTGGATATCGGAATGAGCGAGTGCCCCGCGCAGTAGATTTTCCGCGGTAGGGCTTCGGCATATATTGCCAACACAGACAATCAAAACCCTTTTAAGCAAGATAAATTTCCCCGTCTTGTCAACATTGGCGGTGACATGCACTTGCCGAACATAAGAGTTTTTAACCACGGATAAACCTGAGCCTCTATAAGCCCAGGAATTGCAGCATCAGCTTTACAACACCAAGGACATATTTATTACCACGACACTTGAGTTGCACCCATGTTTTTCTCCGGACAAAAAATAACACCTCAGCCTGAAGACAAGCAGAAGTTAGCAATCACCGATATTTATTCAGACAGTTTCTAACAGTTGCGGTTTTCCCGCGGGCGATCCATCTAAATTACCCGGTACTTAGCGAATGGATAATGTATAGCCGTTCTAGCAGTTCGCGTTGCGAGCATTTTTTGTCAAGTGATTGGTCGTGCTTAGTGCTCCCAATCACCCAGCGTTGCCGGTTCCGCCAGCCTGGATCGAATTTTCTTACTGCCACTAGCCAATACATAAGTCTACTTTCAAGGACGCTTTCATGATTCGTAAATGTCTGTTCCCCGCTGCCGGCTATGGAACCCGTTTTTTACCCGCGACCAAGGCCATGCCCAAGGAAATGCTGCCGATCGTCAACAAGCCGCTGATCCAGTACGCCGTCGAGGAAGCGCGCGATGCCGGCCTGCAACATATGGCCATCGTCACCGGTCGCGGCAAGCGAGCGCTGGAAGACCATTTCGATGTCAGCTTCGAGTTGGAACATCAAATTCGCGGCACCGATAAGGAGATGTTTCTGGCCGGTACTCGGGAGCTGATCGACACCTGCAGTTTTTCCTATACCCGTCAGGTAGAGATGAAGGGCCTGGGGCACGCCATTCTCAGCGGTCGCCCGCTGATCGGTGATGAACCCTTCGCGGTGGTCCTGGCGGACGACCTGTGCCTGAACCTGGGTGGTGATGGCGTACTGGCGCAAATGCTCAAGCTCTACGAGCAGTACCGCTGTTCAATCGTGGCGATCCAGGAAGTCCCCCTCGAGCAGACTCAAAAGTACGGTGTGATTGCCGGCCAGTTGCTGAGTGAGGGCATTTATCGGGTCAGCAGCATGGTTGAGAAACCTCGTCCGGAGGACGCACCTTCCAATCTGGCAATCATCGGCCGATACATTCTGACTCCCGACATCTTTGACCTGATCGCCGACACCGAACCTGGCAAGGGCGGTGAAATCCAGATTACCGATGCGCTGATGAAACAGGCCAAGGACGGTTGTGTGCTGGCTTACAAATTCAAGGGCCGACGCTTCGATTGCGGAGGTGCCGAAGGGTATATCGAAGCGACCAATTTCTGCTTCGAAAACCTGCATCAAAACAACCTGTGATGGATCTGGCCCCGCGTCAGATTGAGTGCCATCAACGCGACCTCTCTTCCCGAGGAATGAAACCTCTATGAAGACATTGAGCGGTTTCAAGGCCGGTGACAGTCGCCAGCCGTATGGCGCTGACCTTAAAAACAACCTTGCGTACCTTATCGTCCGTGCCTACGCCTCGGAGCTGATCTTCCCCCGCGCGCCGAAAACGCCGGCGTTGCTGGTAGAGCGCATCGGCGTCTTTCCTTCTTCCGGGGAGATTCGCCGTGAGGTCAAGGATGGCGCCACGCTGCTGGCAAGTATCAAGAACTGCTACATCACCCAAGCGCTGGAAATCAACGAGGACGACGGGCTGAGCCTGGTTTTTGCAGACTGGCGCTTCAGCTTGTGCCTTTCGGGTAATGGCGGCACGACGTGCCTGAATGTGGAAAGTCGCGGCGACATCACGTTGATGCAGCGTAAAACTGTCGAGCTGCTGGAGCAGATCGACGCAGCAACAGACTGAAACCACGAGGCGGCGCAGGCTGACGATGGGGTTCCCTGTCGCCCGCCTGCTACTCCGGTCGACTGAACATCGACACATAGACACGAAGGACATCGCATGAACGCCAATGCACAACACGCCGCCAAAGCCTGGTATCTGGTCCAGTGCAAATCCCGGCAAGACGAACGCGCCGAAGAACATCTGCAGCGCCAAGGCTATGCCTGTTTTCGCTCGACCTACAAACGTGAGCGCATTTTAAAGGGGCGGCGACAGCTGATCAGCGAGTCGCTGTTTCCTGGCTACCTGTTTATTCAACTGAGCCAGCAAGACAGCTGGAGCCCTCTGCGTTCGACCCGTGGCGTGTCACGAGTCGTCGCATTCGGCGGTCATCCAATGCCAATCAGCGATACGCTGATCGACGATCTCCAGGAGCGGGACAACCAGGCCATCGTGACAACACTATTGAAACCTGGGGAAAACGTGCGCATCAATGAAGGCCCGTTTGCCGAACTCGAAGCAGTGTTCCTGGCCATGGAGGGTGAGGAACGCGTGTTGCTGCTGATGAACTTTCTGCACCGTGAACAGCGAATCAGCCTGCCGCTGGCAGGCATCAGCAAGCTTCGGCTGGCGTCCTGCAACGGCAGATAACCCCCCTGCTCTTCCAGCCGCAGGGGATCGGCTTGCCTAGGGTTGATCAGACCATTG
Organism: Pseudomonas sp. ASL4; assembly: GCF_056680395.1. Lineage (NCBI taxonomy): Bacteria > Pseudomonadati > Pseudomonadota > Gammaproteobacteria > Pseudomonadales > Pseudomonadaceae > Pseudomonas > Pseudomonas sp. ASL4. The sequence continues at coordinate 4,895,444 of NZ_CM155280.1, forward strand.
AATCCAGCCCAACCACCAGGTTACCAAAATCAGCAAGCCAAACCCGATCCGATACCAGGCAAACACGGCATAGCTATGGTTAGCGATGAATTTGAGCAAACCACGTACGGCAATCATCGCGAAGAAGAATGCCACCACAAACCCCAAGATAAACACCGGCAGGTCGCTGGCCTGGAACAAATGGCGATATTTGAAGCCGGAGTAAACCGCGGCCCCGACCATCGTCGGCATCGCCAGAAAAAACGAATACTCGGTAGCCACCTTGCGTGACAGACCAAACAGCAGCCCGCCGATAATCGTCGACCCGGAGCGCGAAGTGCCGGGGATCATCGCCAGACACTGTGCAAAACCGACCTTCAAGGCATCGGTCCAGCGCATATCGTCAATGTGAACGATGCGCACCACATGTTCACGTTGTTCAGCCCACAACATGACAATCCCGCCCACCACCAGCGCTATGGCCACCGTGATCGGATTAAAAAGATGTGCATGGATGCTGTCGGCAAACATCACCCCCAGTACAACGGCCGGCAAGAATCCGATCAACACATTCAGGCTGAAACGTTGAGCATTACGCTCGGTTGGCAAGCCCGTGATGATCTCGAGAATTTTGCGGCGAAACTCCCAGACGACAGCCAGGATAGCCCCCAACTGAATGATGATATTAAAGGCCATGGCTCGCTCTCCGCCGAAGTCGAGCAAATCCGCGGCAATAATCTGATGACCTGTACTGGAGACGGGTAAAAATTCCGTGAGGCCTTCAACCATCCCTAAAATCAATACTTGCAGGGTCGTCCAAAAATCCATTAATCCTCCGTTAGACGCTCTCGACTGAAAGGTCTGATAATTATTTTGAGTATTTAAACTGATGAGGGCACGCGGGCGCCCTATTCTCTTTTTTCGCGATTGAATTTATGACCGCGGAGAATTAAAACGCGTTATCTATCGAATTTATCTAGTTGTTATAAAATGCCCACAACTGCACTCTATTTGCGCGGCCTTGATATAACCTGGATCAAACAACACGCCCGCGAGCAGCTGTGAGCAATGCACCAGATTCAGGCGAGCTTTACGCGCTGATCCAGTACGTGATTGCCGGGATTCTTTAACCGGCCGCCACGGCCTTTTGCAACCGCTGCCGATATTCGCTCGGCGTCTCCTGCATTTCATGCCGAAAGTGCCGATTGAAATTCGACAGATTGGCGTAACCCACCTCAAAGCAGATGTTGGCGACACTCAAGCCGCTTTGCGCCAACAACCGGCAGGCTCGCTGCACCCGCAGCTTGCGGGTCAGGTCGACGAAGGTGTGGCCGGTGGCACGCTTGAAGAACTTGGAAAACGCCGGTTCGCTCATGTCCAGACGCTGGGCGATGACGGACAGCCGCAGTTCGTCGGCGAGGTCGTTGAGGATGTAGTCAAAAACGATGCTCATGCGCTGGGCCGTCAAGGCGTCGAGCATCGGCGCGTATTGCAGGCTGGCGAGGGTCTTTCTTTCGGCTTCAGGCGCTGAGGCCAGCAGTTGCAGCAACGACAAAAACAGGCACAACCGCTCAAACCCCTGGCTCAACCCGATCTGTTCCAGAAGCTCGGCGGCTTTCTTTCGGGTAACGCCACCAAACTCGATTCCCCGGGCCGCTTGCCGGAACAGGCTCTGCAACTCATTGAGCTCAGGCACCAGGTTGCGCAGTTGCATCAGCGCCTGGCCGTCGAACTGCAACACCACGTCACGCCCAGCAATCAGCTCGCCTTTACCCAGATCGCTGATCCAGTCGTGCGGCAGGCCCGGCCCGATCAGCGCCACATGGCCGGCCTCGAACAGGCCGATGTAATCACCCGCCAACAGCCGACCGCTGCCTTCGCGAATCAGATGGATCTCGAACTCGGGATGATGATTCCAGCGCGCCAGATCGAAGGGATAGTCATGCTGATACCAGCGAAAGCTGTGCTGTGGCTCGTTGAGAATGACTTCGAGCGCGGGCGGTTTGTCCGTTTTTGTGTATTGGCTCGTCACTGTGGACAGTCTCCGGCAAGCGTTGGCCCAAGGTTCACACCAAAGCGTATGGGTTGCCTAGCCCTATAAGCGGTGGTGACTGATACTTTTTTGCCGCGCAAGTGCTCGGTTAAAAAAGTATCAGTAGTGCGTATGCCGTTCATTTGTTGGGCACGTGGGTAGCTGTTGTAATCGGTTCGCCATCCCGGATTACAACAATAAAAGATTCTGCTGCCCACGCCGCAGAGCGGAGAACACGATGAAGCTATTGCCCAACGTCCTATTCCTGTCCGCCGGTATTTCCTTCGCCCTGCTCTGCCAGGCCGGCGAAACCGTCACCATCGCCACAGTGAACAACAGCGACATGATCCGCATGCAAAAGCTCTCGAAAACCTTCGAGGCTTCGCACCCCGACATCAAGCTCAATTGGGTGGTGCTGGAGGAGAATGTCTTGCGCCAACGCCTGACCACCGACATCGCCACTCAGGGCGGTCAATTTGACGTGCTGACCATTGGCACTTACGAAACGCCGCTGTGGGCGGCAAAGCGCTGGCTGGAACCGATGAAGGACCTGCCCGCCAGCTATGACGTCGAGGACATCTTTCCTTCGGTGCGCCAGGGGCTTTCGCTCAACGACACGCTCTACGCCCTGCCGTTCTATGGCGAAAGCACGGTCACTTATTACCGCACCGACCTGTTCAAGGACGCCGGGCTGAGCATGCCCGAGCACCCGACCTGGACCCAGCTCGGCGAGTTTGCCGGCAAGCTGAACCATCCGGACAAAGAGCAATACGGCATGTGCCTGCGCGGCAAGGCCGGCTGGGGTGAAAACATGGCGTTGCTCTCGACCATGGCCAATGCCTTTGGTGCGCGCTGGTTCGACGAAAAGTGGCAACCGCAACTCACCGGACCTGAATGGACCGCCGCTGCCAACTTCTACGTCGATACGCTGAAGCGTTACGGCCCGCCGGGTGCCTCGAGCAATGGTTTCAACGAGACCCTGGCCCTGTTCAACAGCGGCAAGTGCGCGATGTGGGTCGATGCCAGTGTGGCGGGTTCCTTCATCACAGACAAAACCCAGAGCAATGTCGCCGACAAGGCCGGCTTCGTTGCGGCGCCCACCGAGGTCACGGACAAGGGTTCATCGTGGCTGTATGCCTGGTCGTTGGCCATCCCGACCAGCTCCCAACACAAATTAGCTGCAAAAGCCTTCGTGACTTGGGCCACCTCCAAGGAATACATCCAGCTGGTCGCCGAGAAGGATGGCATCACCAACGTACCGCCGGGCACCCGGAAGTCGACCTACAGCGACGCTTACTTGCAGGCCGCGCCCTTCGCCAAGGTCACGCTGCAAATGATGCAGAACGCCGACCCAGCGCATCCGTCCGCCCAGCCTGTGCCCTACGTCGGCATCCAGTACGTGACCATTCCCGAGTTCCAGGCCATCGGCACATCGGTCGGCAAGCAGATGTCTGCGGCCCTCACCGGGCAGATGTCGGTTGAACAAGCATTGGCCAATGCCCAACAGAGCACCGAACGCGAGATGAAACGCGCCGGGTACCCCAAGTAGCAATCAATGTGGGAGCGGGCTTGCTCGCGAATGCCGTGTGTCATTCAACATTAATGCTGACTGACGGGGCCCTTTCGCGAGCAAGCCCGCTCCCACATTGGATCGTCTCTATGGCTTCAATAAGCGGAGAAAGAAATGAAACGTCTGGAAGGAAAAAGCACGCTGATTACCGGGTCCGCCAGGGGCATCGGCAGAGCCTTCGCACAGGCTTACATTCGCGAGGGTGCTAACGTCGCGATTGCCGATATCAACCTGGAGCGGGCGCAAGCGACCGCAGCCGAATTGGGTTCCCAGGCCTATGCGGTGGAGATGGACGTCACTAATCAGGCATCCATCGACGCCGCCATTGCAGCCGTCGTCGCAAAAGTCGGCAAGCTCGATATTCTGATAAACAACGCCGCGCTGTTTGATCTGGCGCCAATCACTGACATCACCCGCGACAGCTACGAGCGCCTGTTCTCGATCAACGTCGCCGGCACCCTGTTCACGTTGCAGGCCGCCGCCCGGCAAATGATTGCCCAAGGGCACGGTGGCAAGATCATCAACATGGCCAGCCAGGCCGGTCGCCGGGGTGAGTCGCTGGTGGCGGTGTATTGCGCGACCAAAGCGGCGGTGATCAGCCTGACGCAATCGGCCGGTTTGAATCTGATCAAGCATGGGATCAACGTCAACGCCATTGCACCGGGTGTGGTCGACGGCGAGCATTGGGATGGCGTCGATGCGTTGTTCGCCAAATATGAAAGCCGACCGCTCGGGGAGAAGAAAAAACTGGTTGGCGAGGAAGTGCCTTTTGGGCGCATGGCCACCGCAGACGATCTGGTGGGCATGGCGATATTCCTGGCGTCGTCCGAGAGTGAGTACATCGTCGCGCAGACGTACAACGTTGATGGGGGGAATTGGTTGAGCTGATCAACCCCTGTAGCCCAAACAAAAACGCCACTCACTTGAGTGGCTTTTTTGGCTCGCGATCCTTTGGCCGCCCGGAAAATACCCGCAAAGCCGATCCGGCTGGTATTGTGCAGCGCTGTAAAAATACGCCGTATGACTGTGAGGATTTGACGTTGAGCACTGAAGAAAAACTGACCGGGGACTTGTTCGAAGTCGATAAACGCCTGGGGCTCAAACCTGTCGTGGACTTCAACACCTACCTGCGCGCGGCCTTCGGCGAGGGTAAATGTACCTGCATCCGTTGTGTCGACAGCGTTGGCGACGAGACCGGCTACGAGAACGCGCATACTTTCAACCTCGCCGGGCAAGTGCTCAACCGCCGCTTCGCATCCACCGCCGGTAGCGATGTGCTAATGGTGCTGAAGAAGGCCTGGCTGTCGTATACCAAAGCGGAGCTGGAGCTTCACGGCCACCTGGCGCTGGCGACCGTCAAAGAGTTTGTCGAGCCCGAGTTGCACAAGCGGCTGGCCCCACTGTTTCTGGCCAGCGGGTTGGTCAAGGATGTGGATGGCAACCTGCAGATGCAGCCACAAGTCGCTGGCTGATAATCCCGCCAAACGCGCAAATAAAAGCGCCACTCGATTGAGTGGGCGCTTTTCGGTTGCATCCAACCTTTGGGATGCAGCTCATCAAGGCTCTTACAGCCCGAAAATAGAGGGTTTAGGGATAGGTTTGCGGGGGCCGCCCAACTAAATGACCGGGATCATATTGTTGATGATCTCCCGTGTGTAACGAGCCAGTTCCTTGGCACTCATGCTTGCGACCTCATCCGCCTCAATGGGTTGATGGGCGACGATACTGACTTCAGTAGAGCGCAATGAGTTGTAAGCGATGCTCCCAACAGCAGGACTGATCGTAACGGGAATGATCCCCACGCCCATGTCCTTGGCAATCCGAAAGGCCCCTGCCTTGAAAGGCAGCATTTCCCCACCGTTGTTTCGGGTGCCTTCAGGAAAGATCCAGATGGAAGTATTGTCTGCAACCACACTCTTGCTAATTTTGCGCAAGCTCAGAATAGAAGCCCGGGGGCTATTTCTGTCAATGAACAGACTGCCCGTCAGCCAATACAGTTGCCCAACCAGAGGCAACCATTTGAGTGATTTTTTACCGACAATAACCGTACCTGGTTTCAGCGCCTCAGCAACAATCAGAACATCATAGTTACATTGGTGGTTGGCCACATAGATGTAAGGCTGGGCGTTGGAGATCGTGTCGAATCCACTGACGGCGACACGAACCGAGAATATTTTATTGATCACCGAGTATGACCGGCAGGCCACATGCAAATTTCTATTCTTTACAGGGTTGATTAGCATGTATAAGCATAAAAAAGGAAAACTCAGGACAATGAACAGCAGCACCAGCAACCATCTTACAAACGAAATCATAGATTATCCGCCTTGCCTGAATCACTTGAGCCGGTGAAAAAACCCTCTCGAACATCGACACGTTCAATCAGTGCGACACCATAAAAACCTTCGTCATCAACACACACCATCACCCCAAAACTTTGGGGCCGGAGGCCGTTCGCGATTTCGGCCAATTGATAGGCGCCCACCAAAGACAGACTCAAAGCCTTTGACCGATCCAGCATCTCGAACCGCCCCCCAAAGGCCAGATTCAGGATGTTCGAGGACATCTGCCATGAATCCGGAGCTGCGAGATTTATCCGGCTGAGTTCATCAAGATCAACACCCTGCTCTGCTAGAAACGAGAGTACCAGATCGATCAGCCCGGCCGCGTTTGAGGGTAAGAGACGCCCCGTCATGCATGACCTGACGATCAGTCCCGGCGCTTTCAAGTCAATACATACCTGAAAGCTGAAAATCGCTGCCGTATCCAGCCGTTCTTCAGCAGGGAGATTAATGCTCTGTGCGTAAAGCGTTCCGAACTCACCGCTAAACGTTTCCATCGCCGTCGTGTAGATATAGTCAGACTCGCCTCGCATGGCAATTCTTGACGCTTGTACCAAGGCGTTATAGAAACTCAACTCTTTCGCGCACAGAGAAACATTCGGTCCCTTAATGCCATATTTGATCGCCAACTGACCCAATGAGGAATTGATGACGGTATTGGGGATCTGTGCCGGATTCACCTGAAATGCAAAACGACTCTCGTTCGACTCTTTTATCAGCTGGATAACCGTGTCGATGGAACCATTGGACGTTGCACCGATAATGGCCGAACGCGCCAGGGAGTCACCGTGGTTACCATCTTCAATCAGCGACATCGCGGCCAATAGCAACAGGGATTGCCGATCGAAATTTTTCAGCTCACGGCTCGGCACAAGTTCGCTGGAAGCCAGGTCCCACGCAGGCCTGCTTCCCCGATGTAACTCCACTCCCCCGTGCTCGAATACACCAGGCATTTGCAACATGACCCAATCGCTCAGGACCAATGCAACGATAGCGTCACCCGTCATTTGAGATTACCGAATACAAGAATTGAATTATTCCCGCCAAAAGCGAAAGCATTATTAACCACCACGTCGACTTTTCCGGGTCTGAAGCCTTCCGCGACGATGTCGATGGGTATTTCAGGGTCCTGTTCGCAAACATTGATCGTAGGAGGCAATCCTTCGCCTAGTGCGAGCATGCAGGCAATTGCTCCAAAACCAGCCGCCGCGCCCATGCTGTGCCCCATCATTGACTTGATAGAACTAACCGGCGGTGGCGAATGGCCGAAGACTGCCTCAATTGCCTTGTACTCATTGCTGTCATTGGCAACCGTGCCGGTACCGTGAGCGCAAATATAGCCAACAGCTCCAGGCGCGACCGATGCATTTCCAAGCGCCGACTTCATGCAATCGCCAACGCTATGATGATTGAGTCTCACCATATGATCGGCATCACAGTTCATCGAAAACCCAAGGACTTCGGCATATATCGGCGCCCCACGACGCATTGCCCGATCGTAATCTTCAAGGACCAGTGCACTGCCACCTTCTGCGGTCAAAACGCCTTTACGGCCCGAATTGAAAGGCGTGCAGTTTTTGTCTGTCATGCTGCCCAATCGATGGAATGTTGCAAACGTCGCCTTGTAGACCGCATCGCTTCCACCGCAAATGGCAAGTTCGCAGTCCCCGGACTTGATGGCCTCATAACCGAATATCAACGCTGTGTTACTGGCCGAACACGCGTTGCCAATCGTGACTGACTCGCCGGTCGAACCTATCGATCTCAAGACATCGCGGCTTATTTCAGACGCAAACGTATGCTGCACCGCCGCATGCAGGCCTGCCCGGGGCTCGGCCATTGCCGTCACCATGTCGTCAATCAGATTGGACTCACCATAGGTCGTGCCGAAGTAACAATTGACCCGCTTGCCGGAAATCGCTGCCCGCTCAATTCCCGCATCCGCGAGCGCCAACCCGGTGGCGGCAAGGGCAAAATGGCTGGGAGTTCCGGACCGAGCGAAAGAACCGAAATCCGGAATCAATGTGCTGATGTTGGATTTCACCTCACATCCATACTTTCTTTCAAACCGGTCCGTGTTGACTTTCGAAAGCGGTCCCGTGCCGTTCACCCCTGTTTTCAACGCATGGAAGAACGCAGCTTTCCCAATCCCGATCGGGCTGACCGGCCCCAACCCAGTGACGACGACCCTTCTGCCCTTGTCGGAGCTCATCATGCACACTCAGCCTCAAGCAGGGTCTTGTCGATAAACGAGAGAATTGAATCGACGCTGGTTATCCGTGGAATGTAAGCCTCATCGACTCGAACTTGAAAAGCGCCCTCGATACCGGCCAGGATTTCTATTCCTGACATCGAGTCAGCACCGTAAGCCTCTATGAAGTCTTCGTTATTTCGGATCTCTGCGACGCTGACGCCCAATACTTGAGAAACAATCTCCTTGATTTTTGCTTCGTGAACATGAGTCATAAAACCTCCTGGAATGACGGTATCAGATGATAAAAGGAATTACTTTGAAGCTATCGAGTTGGTACTGCGTGTAGTCCGCACCAAAATAACCAACCAGCATTTTCTCTTCGCCATGGACTCGTTTAAGAATCAACAACAGTGCGACAGAGAAGACAATCAACGCAGCATAAAGACTGGTGTAGAAAGCAAAACCCGTGACCACAAGAAGTGTTCCTAAATACGCCGGATGCCTGATGTACCTGAAGGCACCGGCCTTAACCAACTCATGATCGGTCAACAAGCGCAGTGAGTGCGAAAAATGCCGACCCAGTATGATTTTTCCATGAGCCCGCAGACCGATGCCACACAAGATGATAAATGAGCCCATCATTTGAAATAAGACATCACTGCGTATCAACAACTGCAACAACATGACAATCGATATTGCACACGACACCAAAAACCCACTTTTGATACCTTTATCAAAAGTGCTTTCGCTGTCGGTCTCCTGTAGGAAATAAAATTCTGCAAACAGCAAAACACTTGCCATGATGATCGGCTGAAGTAACGCAACACCGCTGCAATAAAGCAGCACCACAGAAGAACACAATAGCGGCATCAGCAAACTGGCGGCGACATCAACTCTGAATGTTTTCAAAATATCCTCCTACCAATACCGATAATTTCGTCGGAGTCATGATCACGCTCACACCCTTTTCGATATGCCACGGATAGATGAAAAGATCGTTGAAGCGAGCCCATGGAAATAATTTTCTCTGGCGCCTGAAGGTGTCCATAAAAGACAGTACTTTGTAAATCCTGAACAGGGAGCGTACTTTTACTCTTCGCAGCCTGGCAATGCCCTCAACCGTTTGGAGCCTGCCGTACACTTCGCCTACCAGATCGTTATAGGTCACCGTGTCATCGCTGAGTAGGTAATACGTCTGCAGTGCCTGGTCAGGGCGGCGCGCCAACCATTGGATAATGCACTTCGCAATACTATCCACGCCAATGACATGCAGTGCCGGGAGTTCATCTATCACCAATGGCAGCAGTTTCAATTTGCACAGTGAAATCATCGGCAACAGGTTTTTGTCGTGACGACCCAGTACTGTCGGCACCCGCAAAATCACGCCTTGCACTTTGTGGCTATTTAATTGGATAGCTTGCTCGGCCGCCCACTTATCGTCGGCGTAAGCATCCAGTCTTTTTTCAGGGTTATGCGCTTTGACGCTGCTTAAATGAAAAAAATGCTTCTTGTCAGCGGCACCAGCTTGAATCGACGCCAGTATCTGCTCCGTGAGTACCTTGTTACTGTCGGTGCCCGCCCCCAAGCGACTAAGCCCGATCCCCGTACAGTTGACAATAAAGTCACTGTCGTTAACTAACTCGATAAATTCCGTGGAACCGATTTCGCAAACATCATAACCAGCCTGCGGCATGCGTGAATGGCGGATGACCTGGATATCCTTCTCCTGACTCAGGGCCTCGTAGACGCCCCGTCCAATAAAACCACTGGCCCCTAAAAGCAGTAACTTCTTCACGTGTGCGCAATCCCTTTCATGGTGTTAAAGACTCAACCGTGAAACACCCTGAGCGATAAATTGTGCGGGCCTGCATGCCCTGTTTTTGCAGTGTTTTCCTGACGGTTCTAAGGAACATACCGTGGGATATGACAATCATCGTTTTCCCTGCCTCGGCGCTGGACTTGTAAAGCTCCTCGGCGACACCTACAGCCCGAAGGTATTCTGCTTTTCGGGAAACAGCTCCCAGCGAAACCCCTAGCAACCACAGAATTCTGTGCACAGCGAACCATTGCCTTAACCCCATTTTCAGGAAGGGAATGGCGCTTAACCGCAGGTCGTACTCTTGTAATCGGCTATCCTGTTGAATACGCGCAACCTCAAACAGCCTGCACGCCGTTGCATAGGCTCTGTTGACAGGTGAGGAAATGACATTGGCTTCGGACGTTAACAGTGGCTGCGACAAGTCCGACCGATTCAAGAACCCTTTTATTTCATCCTCATCGATAGTTGAGGTCTGGTTATATTCATCCAGAAGCACTTTGGCCGAGGCGGAGTTGCAGCGCTCGTAATTGACCAACGGTGAAGCGTGACGTATTAAATAAATCACAGTAAATAGACCCCCGTTACAATCGCATTACCGACAATAAACAGAAACGGTGTATCCCACGTGTGAGGGGACTTTGCTTCCGTCAGGGTAAGGGCAAGAGGAAAAATAGCACACAGCAATACAAACTGACGCCACTCAAAATAATCTTTAAACAGTACACAAAACAACATCGACATCACGAATACGGTTGCAGATCCCTCCAGGGTTCTCTTGAATTTCTTATCGACAAAAAACCCTTTGGCGACGTATTCATGCTTTCCAAATCGGATGCCGACAGGTTCTGCCAAACCATCACCGAAAGTGGTGGCTAAAATAGTGATATAGATCAACTCAATCGGAACACCGGCTGCCAACCAGACATATTGCGTCACCCACAATACCAGCAACCCCGCCACGGTTTGGCTCACCAACCAGGAAAGTGTATGCGGCGAGTCTTCGGGCCGATCGATACTCGCAAACATATGTTGAGCAAGCAAATAACGGCGACGCGCCCAGCCGCACATAGCCAAGAACAGAATAGCGGTGGACACCACAGATAGCAGTAACCGCTCATGAGTACTTTGAATGTTGAATAAAGCGAAAAAAAGGCTGGGTAGCAGGAACATCGCAAAATGCCCCACCTTCCTCGTATAGTTGACCCGCACTCCTTTATTGATGACCAACAGCCCCAAACCCTTGCATAGCATAAAATAGAAAAGAACAATACCTAACAGAGCCGAACCGACCTGGACCATTTTATTACCACTTCATCGATATCTTAAATAATAGGCAGGCCTGCACCGCACCGCACCGTTACGACTAGCGGATAAATACAAGCTGCTTAAATAATTTTTCGCAATGCATCAACACAGTAATCCACGTCGGCAATGGTGTGGTTGTACGTCAGACACAATCTGATCCTGGATTGATGATTCGGCACAAAGGGCGGCACGAACAGTGAACCCATGATCCCTTTGCCAACCAACTCGGCATTGACCCGGGCGGCCTCCATCGGATCTTTGAATATCACCGGGATCACGGCAGTCTTCGAATAGAGCTTATCAACGCCAAGTGAGTCTATTTGCTCATGTGTATAACGAGTGAGTTCAGCAAGTTGAAGCCGACGCGCAGCGCCTTCCGTGGCGTTGATCTCCAGTGCCGTACATGAAGCTGAAGCGACACCCGGTGAAACCGATCGGGAAGCGTTGTAGGTGGGACAGCGGAACCGGACTCTTTCAGCGAACGCCTCATCCTTGAATACAACAAACCCACCGGATGAGCCAAAGGCTTTGCTCATGGTGCCGACGATGTAATCGATCTCCGAGACCACTCCAGCCGATTCGCAAGCCCCTTGGCCGGAGCCACCCAACATACCGACACCGTGAGCATCATCGATGTAGATTTCGAGGCTCGGATGGATCTGTTTCAACCGGGCGATTTTTCTGAGATCAGCGACATCACCGTCTGCCGAGAAAACCCCGTCGGTAATGATTAAAATTTTCTTGTCTTGATTCAGTCGAACTAATTGCTCGAGCATTTCGACATTGGCATGACTGTAGGCCCTGAATGGACAGCCCGACAATTTCACGCCGTCCCAGATCGACACATGTGACAACTTGTCCAACAAAATCAGGTCAGCACGCTCGGCGGCCAATGGGATAACACCAAAATTCGCCTGATAAGAGGTAGTAAACATGAGCGATGTACGTCCTGCATACAATTCGCTAAAGCCATTTTGCAGACGCTCGTGGTATTCGGTAAAACCACTGAAAATCATCGGGCCGCCGATGTTTGAACCGTATTCCCGAATGGCAGTAATCGCTGATTCCTTCATGCGCTCGTGATTTGAAAGCCCTAAATAATCGCACGATGCAAAGTTCAACATTTTCCGACCATCAGCGAGCGTCATGTCCCGACCACAGGCTGAACGGACTTTAGGAAAATATGTGTAAAAACCCAACTCTTTCGATTTTAATGCAACGTCATCAATACGCATAAGGCTCTCATTCTACCGGCGCGGTATATCTATAAATGCGATAGGCTCTTTCATTGCAAATACCGTCCCTGGTGAGATGGCGCATCGTTCGAAGAACCATGACGTTATCCTCCAGCATCCAGGACAGGCTGATTTTGCTACGACCGACCTTATTCAACGCGATAGCAGCTAACTTTAAGGTCAGCGCTATCGACAATCCTTTTCGTTGATACTCAGGCGCGACGCCCGTAAAAAAAGCGCGACCGTACAACCCCTGCTCATTCATGGCGGGAGCGAACATCGTAAAGCCAACAACTTTAGCGTCATGCTCGGCAATCAGCGCCGATATGCTTTTAATATTGCGCGAAGCAATTTCAAACTGCTCTTTGGATGCTGGACTGTACCCCCAGTTTCGCTCCCAGGATTGATTATAACAATCGGCTAGCAATTGGCTTTTGGCGACCAGTTCATCTTGCCCATAGTGATGAAACTCAATACCCGTCAACCGCTGAGTGAGTTTTTCTTCCAGCGCATGCTGTTGATAGCCTTGGGCAGGCGGTTGAAAGACAATTTCAACCAGGTCTTTTTCCTTTCGCAATCCTGCTTGTACCAAGGCATCAGTCAATTCAATCGTATTTGATGGCAAGGAAAACACATTGAAATCAGACTCAAAGGTGCGCAGCCCTCGCTCAATCAAAAATGAACTGTGAATTGGGCCAACCAAGTCAGACACCTGTCGAGGTAGCAACCGCGTACTGTTTATATACTCAACCGAACTGCGCATCAGTTGTTGCAAGACACTCGCCACTGGTAGTGCTATCAGCGTTGAAAAGTACGCATTGCCAAGCCCGTTGACCGTGAACTGTTTGTCGAAATGCACGATGCAAAAAGCAACGATCTCGCCACGCTCATCCTTCCAGGCTACCGGTAAATTATGCTCAGTTGCGGAGTATTCGCAGGCAGCCGTTACTCGCTGCTCAAGTTGCTCTTGGGTGCGGCCCACTACCGAAACACGCTTATCCAAACATTCCAGGGCATACCAATCGCATGCCGCCAGGCCTATGACTCTACTCATCGGTATTCTCGACCATCATTTGCTGAACGGTTTCTAGGCGGCCAGACACAAAGCGCTGGTGGTTTTGTCATCGATTTCGATCCAGAAGGGAACGATACTTTTGTTATCGATAAGCTGCGGTGGCGAAATTCGGAGTGTATTGACTCCCATCCGTTTTAGCAGACGCTCATTCCCTACCGCACTAAACGCGATCAATCGAAACGCACCCTTTGAGCGTGCAACGTCAATCACTTCCTTCACTAACCTCACCGTGTTTTTCCAGGCTTGCTCAGCACTCAACACCTGACCTTTCGGTTGGCTGATGGCGAACCGAGAGAGTTCCCATATACCCTCAGAGAACGGCGGCGGACTCCCGCCCATTAAGTGAGGGAAAACATCCCTCAACAGGTATGGACGATTAGTGGGAATTAACCGGGCACAACCAAATATTTCGCGTTCATTATCACAGGCCAGCACATACACCGTATCAGGGCGATCGAAAGCATCTAACTCCATCCCTTCCTCACAATGCAACGGCCACCCTAACTCTTTAACGAACACCTGATATCTATATTTAGCGAGCGCAAAAGCCATCCCAGGCAATAGATCACTAACAGTCCCTGTTACCGCAGCTAGCATGACAGTCACTCAGCAAATATTATTTAACCAGTACAACAAATCGAATGCTGTGTTAGTAGCTGCCCAAATGGGCAGGTTAATTAAATCAACATCCAATAACGAGCAACACCGATCGCTCGGTAATGATTAATTTTTTAGCTGGACGAATTGAAAAGTCTGTCATCCCCGTGGCGAGGACAAAAATTCCGAAACTTAAAAATACAGACTTTCTAGTACTTCAGTACTAAAAAATATAGCGCACTACTGCGCCCTTGCAGGAGAGTCATCTGGGCTACAGCCCTTACCGAACGTGGTGTTGCCAATGCCTACATCAAAACCGATACAAATCAGGGCTACCTCCCTGCCGCGCTCCAATTCTGTATAATAGCCGCCGCCCTTCTCACTAAGGGCGCTGACCACGGAAGGTAATATTGGTGAAAGAATGGCGCGAAGACTTCATTGAGTTAGTTTCTGGCTGCTGCTCAGAAAATGAATTATTCAATGAACTGATTAAAATAACTTCCAACTTGGGGTTCGAGTTCTGTTCCTACGGACTAAAAACCCACTTGCCGTTAACATCCCCGCAATATTTTCTACTTTCAAACTATCCCGCCCCTTGGGAAAAAAGATATGTAGCCGAAAATTATTTCTCCCAAGACCCCACCGTTGAACATGGGCTAACACGCTCCATCCCCATGACTTGGTCTGCTGAACAACAAAGTCAAAGTCTGAAATTCTGGGAAGAAGCGCGACATTACAACCTCAATCATGGCTGGTGTCTTTCTTCGCAACGCGGATTCAACAGCATTGGCTTACTCTCCGTTTCCCGTTCCAGTGAATATATTTCACCGACAGAACTGGAAAATAAAGAAACCAAGTTAATTTGGCTGACCCAGTTAGTGCATGAGTCCATGACGCGTTTTTTTTCCGAAAAAAGCATACCTGGAATGTATAGGCCACTGACCGCACGCGAAAAAGAAACCTTGAAGTGGACGGCCATTGGAAAAACCTATGTCGAAATCAGCATTATTCTAAATATCGACACGCGGACTGTGAAATTTCATTTGGTCAATTCCATGCGCAAACTTCAAGCTTCGAACAAAGCCGAAGCAGCGGTCAAAGCGTCCTTGATGGGTTTGCTGTTCTAAGCAAAAAACCGCGTGATGGTGTTATGGAGAGTTAAACACCGGCGCCCCCAGATTCAACATCAGTCGATTGGCCCAGGCGAAAATCGAGATCGCGTGGATCAGATCCAAAACCTGTGCATCGTCCAGCCCTTGATCGCGAAGCGTGAGGATGTGACGGGCGCTCAGCGACGCCGGCTCCAGGGTCAGGTCAATGGCGAACTGCACGATGGCCTTTTCCCGATCGGTGGTGCCGGCGGTTGCCGGGTCGGCAAACACTCCCTATTCAAGATGATCCCCAGCATCGACCGGGTGAACTTTCCCTGTCCAATAATCAAACGTGCTGACTTATGCCGTTGCGCTCACGCGTGTTGGCCCAGTGTGCAATCGGCCCTGATTGTCAAAGCTCGAAACCCGCTAGCACCCTGTGGTTGCGAATCACTTTTTGCCAGCGGGCTGTGCCGCTATCAAGGCGTCGGTAATGTTCTCTTGTGCTCTCCCTCGGCCAATCAGCCAGCGTTGAAATGCCCGGCATTGCGCTTTCTGCAAAGTATTCGGGTGCCAACTCAGGTAATACGGCGAGGGCAGCGGCATGGCTCGCTGCCAAGGAATGATCAAGCGCCCTTCATCGATGTCACGGGCAATCATCGAAAACTGCGCCAGCACTATTCCCTGGTGATCGATGGCGGCTTGAATAGCCATGCTGGACGAAGAAAAGCTACGACGTATGGCAATCGTCTGCTCGACGGCAGCGCCCTCCAGTTCAAACCATTCGGCCCATGAGGGGGGTGAGTCAAATTTCGGCCGCGAATCGATACGGATAAGTGGGTATTGGAGCAGGTCACCGGCGTGTTCCACATTGCCCGGATGGCCTAAAAGCGTCGGTGAACATGCCGGCACCACACAATCGCGAAACAGCACAACGCTATGCCCGGCATATTGGCCAGGTTCGCCATAGCCGATACGAAAATCTGCGTTTTCCTCCTCCGAAGTATCTGCCAGCGTGCCATCGAGATAGATGTCGAGATCACCATCCTCGTGCCGCCATTCGTAAGTGAGCGGCGCCAGCCACTTGGTCATGAGCGAAGGCAGGCCACTGACATACAAATTGTTGGGGTTTTTCGAACGCTCTACTTCGGAAACGGCGGCTCTCAATTCTTCAAACGCGATAGAACACCGCGCATGAAAACGCTGGCCAATGGCATTCAGTCGCAAGCGCTGTCCCTCCTTGACCGTCAAGCTCATGCCCAGCGCCTCATCAAGCAACTTCATCTGCTGACTCACCGCGCCCACAGAGATGTTCAATCGCTTTGCGGCTTGGGATATACCGCCGCAGTGACCAACGGTTTCGAATATTTGGAGGGCTCGTAAGGGCGGTAAGCGGCTCATGGCGATGCGAAGGTCTCGAAAGTATTTTATGTTTAGTTTTTCTAATAAAACTGACAGAAATTACCATATTTTCTTAATTATTAAATCGTTTTAGTCTTCTTGCGCACTCAATCGGGCTGACAGCTCAGTCGGCCCGGCACCCTCAATCATTTGGTTTTTTGGGAGTTCGCAATGAAAGCTCATCCTCAGCAGATCACTCAGGTCGTCCTCGGTGATAGAGAACCTTCCATCGAAGAGTTCGTAGCTGTTTCCCGTTATTCAGCCAAGGTGTCGTTTTCCGAGACCTACAAGAACCGCGTGAAAAAATCCCGTGGTTTGGTTGAGCGTTTCCTCGAAGAGAATCGCTTGGTCTATGGAGTGACCACAGGGTTCGGCGATAACGTTCGGCACGTGATTTCGCCGCAGAATGCCAAGGAGCTTCAGGTCAACATCGTGCGCTCCCACGCTGTCGCAGTGGGAGAGCCGCTCAAGCGTGAACAGGTTCGTGCTATCCAGTTGATGATTCTGATCAGTCTTGGCAAAGGTTTTTCGGGGGTGCGCCTGGAGTTGTTGGAGCTGATTGCCAGCCTGCTCAACAACGAAGTGGTGCCGTTTGCGCCAGGCGAGGGCTCGGTGGGCTATTTGGCAGTCGAGGGGCACCTGGCATTGGTACTGCTGGGCGAAGGCAAAGCCAGGGTCAACGGCGGCGAATGGGTGGATGGCGCCACTGCACTTGAACAGGTCGGCCTGCAACCGACAGACCTGCAGTGCAAAGAAGGATTAGCCATGCTCAATGGCACCACGTCAGTTACAGCTATCGCTATTCTGGCGCTCTACAACGCCATGCAGACAGCCTCCGTTGCCGATGTCGCCGCGGCGCTTTCGCTTGAAGCGTTAAAGGGCACGATTCGCGCATTCGACCCTCGCTATCATTCGGTCAAGGCACACAAAGAACAGGCGCAAACTGCCAAGCATATAAAAGCAATGCTGCACGATAGCCAACTGGTCGCCGAAAACATCGATTACCGACTTCAGGACGCCTACAGCCTGCGCGCCATTCCCCAGGTGCATGGTGCTTCGAAAAAATTCATTGATCACGCCCGGGAAAATATCGAAAACGAAATTCACTCCTCGGGCGACAACCCGGTCATCTACCCGCTTGATGACGGCGACGGCATTGCCATCTCAGGCGCCAACTTCGACGGCACCTACATCGGCATGTCAGCGGATTCGTTGTGCGTGGCGCTGGCCAGCCTGGCGAAGATTTCCGAGCGCCGTATCGACCGCATGGTCAACTCGCACTTCAGTGAAATGCCGGCCTTCCTGGTACGCAACCCGGGCCTTAACAGCGGGTACATGATCCTTCAATACACGGCCGCTGGCCTGTATGCGGAAATGAAGACGCTGTCGTTCCCTTCTTCTGTTGACAGTTTCTCGACCTGCGGCAACCAGGAGGATCTGGTCAGCCTCGCCTATAACGCCGTCATCAAGGCTTACAAGGTTTCCGAAAAACTTGAGTCGGTGCTGGCGATTGAACTGCTGGTGGGCTGCCAAGCCTTGGACTTCCATGATGTGCACAAGGCTTCCAGTGTCACCAAGGCCGTTTATGATCTGGTGCGTAGCCGAGTGCCGGTCGCCGACAATGATCGTGCATTCTATTTGGACATGGTGAGTGTTACCGAACAGGTACGCAGTGGTGAAATCCTGGCCACGGTGCAGAAAACCCTGAAGTAAAACGGTTGTACTCCAGGGCTGTCCTTTGGCCGTCAAGAGGATGCGTTTCGCGGCTTCTCGACGACTGAAGGATTGCCTTGGGGCCGAGCCTGGAACCGAATCCGGGCTTTGCAGTGCCGCGCACCCTCCCTCCTCGCCACACACTCATGGGCTCCAACTGTTTCCCAACGCGCACTAAATTCTCCCAAACTGTCACCGAGCGCCCCAGAGTGGCGCAATTCCAGGCTCAAGTAACAATCGCCCCCCGCCGCAAAAAACCTCAGAAAAAAAAACGCCTCCCGGCAAACCCTTGTATCAAGGGCGTTTCAGCAAAAACCCGAGTTTTATTGAACGCCACACCAACAAGTTGGCCGCTTGATTGCATATGCTTGTATGTACAAGTAAAGACGTATGAGTATGAGTCACGGAGACTCGACCATCGTCCACTGTTTGCCCACTGCCAGGGTTGGTTTGGATTGATTGCTGAGGAGTCTTTTTCGTGACTGACAATACCCAGAAACCTACGCCTACGTTTACAAAGCGGCGTGACGTCGAAATCCGCGCTGCCCGCGGTAACAAGTTGACCGCCAAGAGCTGGATGACTGAAGCGCCGCTGCGCATGTTGATGAACAACCTCGACCCTGCTGTCGCCGAGAACCCTAAAGAACTGGTGGTTTACGGTGGTATCGGTCGTGCAGCGCGTAACTGGGAATGCTACGACAAGATCGTTGAAAGTCTGACCAACCTGAACGACGACGAGACCCTGCTAGTGCAGTCCGGCAAGCCGGTCGGCGTGTTCAAGACCCACACCAATGCACCGCGCGTACTGATCGCCAACTCCAACCTGGTGCCACACTGGGCGAGCTGGGAACACTTCAACGAACTCGACGCCAAAGGCCTGGCCATGTACGGCCAGATGACCGCCGGCAGCTGGATCTACATCGGCAGCCAGGGCATCGTTCAAGGCACCTACGAAACCTTCGTCGAAGCCGGTCGCCAACACTACAACGACAACCTCGCCGGTCGTTGGGTCCTGACTGCCGGCCTCGGCGGCATGGGCGGCGCTCAGCCTTTGGCCGCGACCCTGGCCGGCGCTTGCTCGCTGAACATCGAATGCCAGCAGGTCAGCATCGATTTCCGTCTGAACAGCCGTTATGTCGATGAACAAGCCACCGACCTCGACGACGCGCTGGCCCGCATCGCCAAATACA
This sequence comes from Pseudomonas sp. ASL4, assembly GCF_056680395.1. Classification (NCBI taxonomy): domain Bacteria; kingdom Pseudomonadati; phylum Pseudomonadota; class Gammaproteobacteria; order Pseudomonadales; family Pseudomonadaceae; genus Pseudomonas; species Pseudomonas sp. ASL4. The sequence goes on from NZ_CM155280.1 coordinate 4,914,987, forward strand.
CCAAGGAAGGCAAGGCGATTTCCATCGCCCTGCTGGGCAACGCGGCTGAAATCCTGCCGGAACTGGTCAAGCGCGGCGTGCGCCCGGACATGGTCACCGACCAGACCAGCGCCCACGATCCGCTCAACGGCTACCTGCCAGCCGGCTGGACTTGGGAAGAGTACCGCGCTCGCGCCAAGACCGAGCCGGCTGCCGTGGTGAAAGCCGCCAAGCAATCGATGGCGGTGCACGTTCAAGCGATGTTGGACTTCCAGAAAATGGGCGTACCGACTTTCGACTACGGCAACAACATCCGTCAGATGGCACAAGAAGAAGGCGTGGAAAACGCATTCGACTTCCCAGGCTTCGTCCCGGCTTACATCCGTCCGCTGTTCTGCCGCGGCATCGGTCCGTTCCGTTGGGCTGCACTGTCGGGCGATCCGCAAGACATCTACAAGACCGACGCCAAGGTCAAAGAACTGATCCCGGACGACGCTCACCTGCACAACTGGCTGGACATGGCCCGCGAGCGCATCAGCTTCCAGGGTTTGCCGGCACGTATCTGCTGGGTTGGCCTGGGCCTGCGCGCCAAGCTCGGTCTGGCGTTCAACGAAATGGTTCGCAGCGGTGAATTGTCCGCGCCAATCGTCATCGGTCGCGACCACCTGGACTCCGGTTCGGTAGCCAGCCCGAACCGCGAAACCGAGTCGATGCAAGACGGTTCCGACGCTGTGTCCGACTGGCCACTGCTCAACGCCCTGCTGAACACCGCGAGCGGCGCGACCTGGGTTTCCCTGCACCACGGCGGCGGCGTCGGCATGGGCTTCTCCCAGCACTCGGGCATGGTGATTGTCTGCGACGGTACGGACGAAGCGGCCGAGCGTATCGCTCGCGTCCTGCACAACGACCCGGCGACCGGCGTTATGCGTCACGCCGATGCGGGTTACCAGATCGCGATCGACTGCGCCAAGGAACAAGGCCTGAACCTGCCGATGATTACCGGTTAATCAGTCGGTCAGGGCACATGGAGATGGGGAAGCTGTCCAGGCTGAAACCATTATGGGTGCGAATTGACCGGCTTAACTGACGGTTGGCTTTTATGGTTTTGTCTTGTGTACACAAAAATAATTGTACGCACAGACATTGGAGATTCGGCCTGAGCCGGATCAGTTCGCAACACTCCATTGATTAGGCAGGAAGTATCAAGATGTCGAAGAAATCAAGCTGGTTGGGTTCTGTAGCGCTCAGTGCAATGGTTCTGGCCTGTGCTCCGGCACTGCAGGCCAAAGAGTGGACCTCGGTGAATATTGCAACAGAGGGCGCCTATGAGCCCTGGAACCTGACGCTCCCGGGTGGAAAAATCGGCGGCTTCGAACCGGAGCTGATGGATGTCATCTGTCCGCGCATGAAGCTCAAGTGCAACATCGTCGTACAGAACTGGGACGGGATGATCGCCAGCCTCAATGCCGGTAAATTCGACGTGCTGATGGACGCCATTGTCATCAACGAAGAACGCCAGAAGGTCATGGCCTTCTCGACGCCTTACGCCCAGACACCGGCCAGTTTCGTCGCGCTCAAAGCCGATCTGTTGCCGGGTAAAACCGGTGCCGATGCCGCCATTACGCTGGGTTCCGATGCCAAGGAAGTACGCGCCGGCGTTGAAGAGCTGCGCAAGGCACTCAAGGGCAAAACCATTGGTATCGCCTCGGGCACGATTTACACCTCATTCATTGATCAGAACTTCAAGGATGTGGCGACTATCCGTGAGTACGGCAGCTCCGCCGAAGCCATTCTCGATCTGCTTGCCGGCCGTATCGACGTATCGTTCGATGATGTGACTTTCTTCAACTCGGTCATGGACAAGCCTGAGAACAAACCGCTGGTTTTTACCGGCCCGGTCATCAAAGGCCCGATCTGGGGTGAAGGCGAAGCGCTGGGCTTCCGTCAGAAAGACCCTGAGCTGAAAGCCAAGTTCGACGCAGCCCTCAAGGAAGCCATGGCTGACGGTACGATCAAGACACTGAGCGAGAAGTGGTTCAAGGCAGACCTTACCCCTAAGCAATGATTCTGAATGGCCCGGCACCGTAATGGTTGCCGGGCCTGCTTAAACCTTTTCATAAGTGGGACCCTCTATGAACCTCTTGCAGCTACTCAGTTTCGGTGACTCAGGCTGGGGAATGGCGCTGCTCAAGGCAGCGGGCATGACCGTGATATTGACCCTGGCAGCCCTGCTGGTGGGGGCGGTATTTGGCAGCCTGGTCGCTGCTGCCAAGCTATCCCGCCAGCGCAGTTTGCGCTGGCTGGGAGATCTGTACTCGATACTGTTCAGGGGGATCCCCGAGTTGCTGGTGATCTACCTGTTCTATTTTGGTGGAGCCAGTGTGGTGACCGCGGTTGGCCACTGGTTCGGCGGTGAAGGCTATATCGACGTGCCGCCCTTTCTGGTCGGGGCGTTGGCGGTCGGGCTGATTTCCGGTTCCTATCAGGCTGAAGTCTACCGTGGCGCTTTTCTCGCAGTGTCCAAAGGCGAACTTGAAGCCGGGCTGGCCATTGGCATGACCCGCGCGATGCGCTTCAAACGAATTCTGGTCCCCCAGGTGCTGCGATTCGCGCTGCCCGGGTTGGGCAATGTCTGGCAAATGAGCCTGAAAGACTCAGCGCTGATTTCAGTCATCGGTTTGGTGGAGTTGATGCGTGCCAGTCAGGTCGCGGCCGGATCCACTCGTCAATATTTCACGTTCTACATCATCGGGGGCGCTGTGTACCTCATTCTCACTGGCCTGTCCGGTCGGCTTTTCCATATGGCTGAAGCTCGCGTGCGCCGTACGCGTCAGCGCAGCCCAGTCTAGTTCGAGTCGGGAGCGACACTTATGATCGATTTTCCGTTCCTCGCGGACACCATGCTCAAGCTTCTGGCCGCGCTACCCACCACGCTGACGCTGTTTTTCAGCTCATTGGTGATCGGCCTGACCCTGTCTGTCGGCATTGTCAGCCTGCGGGTCAGCCGCTGGTGGTTTTTCAGCTACCCAGCGCGGTTCTACATCATGTTGTTTCGCGGTACGCCGCTGCTGATTCAAATGTTCCTGATTTACTACGGGCTGGGCCAGTTCCCGGCCATTCGCGACAGCTTCGCCTGGGTACTGCTTCGGTCGCCCTATGGCTGCGCGGTAGCTTCACTGGCCTTGTGTACTGCTGGTTATACCGCCGAAATCATTCGCGGCGGACTGCTCAGCGTGCCACAGGGGCAGATTGAGGCGGGCAAGGCCGTGGGCATGTCGCCCTGGGAACTGCTACGCCGGATCATTGCGCCGGTTACCTTGCGCCAGGCCCTGCCGGCCTACTCCACCGAAGCCATTTTGCTGGTCAAGTCCACGGCGCTGGCCAGCCTGGTGACTGTCTGGGACGTCACTGGCGTCGCTCAACAGATCATCCAGCGCACCTATCGCACGATGGAAGTGTTCATTTGCGCGGCCTTGATCTACCTGGTGCTGAATTTCCTGGTCGTGCGTGCTGTCGCCTGGCTCGAGTATCGCCTCTCGCCGCACTTGCGTGAGCGGCCGGTCGACGCCATCAAAAAAGCCAGCCCTTCGCTGCCTACCCATTCTTGATTTGATACGGAGCATGCCATGAGCACTCAGCCCGCTTCAGCCTTGTCGGTAACTAACATTCAGAAGTCCTTCGGCAACGCACATGTCCTCAAGGGCATTTCCCTGGAAGCCCACAAGGGCGACGTGATCTCGATCCTCGGCGCCAGTGGATCCGGTAAAAGTACTTTCCTGCGTTGCATTAACCTTCTGGAAACGCCGGATCAAGGCATCATTAGCGTCAATGGTGAAGTGATCGAAATGAAGCAGCATGCCGACGGTCGCCAGACCCCGAGCAACGGCCGCCAGGTTGAACGCATGCGCAGTTGCCTGGGCATGGTGTTCCAAAGCTTCAACCTTTGGTCGCACATGACGGTGCTGCAAAACATCATTGAGGGCCCAATGCGGGTTCTCAAGCGCTCCCGTGCCGAATGTATCGAGGAAGCTGAGGCCCTGTTGCACAAGGTCGGCCTGTACGATCGCCGCGACTATTACCCCGCGCACTTGTCCGGCGGACAGCAGCAACGCGTAGCGATAGCGCGCGCACTGGCGATGAATCCCCAAGTCATGTTGTTCGACGAGCCGACCTCGGCACTTGACCCTGAACTCGTTGGAGAGGTGTTGCGGGTGATGCGCTCTCTGGCCGAAGAAGGCCGCACCATGCTAGTAGTCACGCACGAGATGGGCTTTGCCCGGCACGTGTCGAATCGGGTGGTGTTCATGCACGGTGGCCTGATCGACGCCCAGGGTACGCCAGCAGAACTGTTCGAAGGTTTGCCCACCGAACGCTTTCGGCAATTCGTCTCCAGCCATAACGACAGAAGTGCCGAGTAAGTACTGATCAAGGTGCGCGTCTTGGCGCGCACTTTGTCGGTCTGTTTCAGATCGGGTGAGGAGTGAAGGCGTTCGGACGACTACTGAACTGTGCGGGCCATGCAACATCGTTGTTAACAGGACTCACGCTCAACCAGCGGGCATTCAACCCTGTGAATCGTGGTTTCGTTCCTGCCTTCAATCACATACTGGGCAGCGCGACGCCCCATCTCGTAATACGGCAGTTGCACAGTGCTCAACGGCGGATAGAACAACTCGGCAACACCGATCATATTGTCGTAACCCAGAACCGCCACCTCGGCCGGAATACGCAAACCGCGACCGAGCAAGAATTGATAGGCGACCAACGCGATGCGGTCGTTACCGCAAATAAGCAGATCGAATGCCGGTCTTCCTTTTAATCCCCGCAATTGGTTCTCCAGTACTCCAATCGTTTCCTGATAGGCGTCATCGGTCGACAGGTTGTATTGAGGAACATCGTCCGCGGACATCCCGGCCTCTGTGAGGGCACGACGCAATCCCATCTGGCGCGGCTCCCAGGCCAGGCTGGCTTGCGGCAGGTTGATGCACAACGGATGCCGGTAGCCTCGTTTCAGCACCTGTCGCACGGCCTGATACTGACCGTCTGCGTCGTCGGGCACGTAACAGGCCACGCCGGGTTCTGAACTCATGCAATTACTCAGCACCAGCGGCAGGCTGCGCAGCACCGGGGGGATCTCCACGGTGCGTAACTGCATGGCGCTGAAAATGATCCCGTCGGGTTGATGGGACAGCATCAGGTCGATGGCCTGCTGACTCGGCGGCGCTTCGAACACGTTGAGGATGAAAACGTTCCAGCCGTTTTCTCGTGCCGTGCGCTCCATTGAAAGGAGCATTTCCACGGCGAAGGGGGTTGTCGCGGTATCCAGCGCGAAGACGCCAATGGTCTTGCCACTGGAGTGACCACCACGGATCTTGCGAGCAGAAAGGCTGGGGACATAGCCCAAGGCCTCGACCGCTTGACGAACTTTCGCCAGGGTTTCCTGGTTCAGCTTTTCCGGAGTGTTGAGTGCCCTGGAAACGGTCATGAAGGAAACCCCCGCCAGCCGTGCGACATCTTTAACTGAAGCCATTCGCGGGTGCCCTTGCTTGTCTGGCCGGGCATCATGTCATGCTTGATAAAAGCATGACAACACGATGCCTGGCAGCAGACTGCATGAATGGCACTTCAGGTGCATTCAGAGTTGGAGATCGGCGAGGTTCCAGACAGAAGTTTCCCCGAACACCCCTACCCCATTAACTGCGAAAGCGCTGACCTGGAGGCTTTCGGGCCGTGGATAAATCCGGCTGGTAAGGCTATAGGCGCCATCGTCGACGAACACTTCAATGGAAGAGCGATCGAGAAAAATCCGCAGGGCTATCCGCGTTTGCTCGACAGTCACCGGGACGCTGCGAACACCGCTCACGCCCGCTCCCGAGTTTTGCCGGTCGAGAACCAGTCGGCGGGCCATGGCATCGAAATACAACAATGTCCGCTCCTGCTGGTCTTCGCTGCAGCGCAGCGCCAGGCCAAAGCGCTCAGCGTTGCTGCCGGCCAGATCCAGTTCAAGCTCAAACTCTAGCAGGGCACCACGTACATCAAGTGTGTGGCTCCGGGATTCGACTGCTCCGATCTGCAGCATCCGTCGTGACGTCCTTAGCGCCGCCAACTCCCGGGCCGGACGCATGCGCAGCCGTTCGCCGTCGCGGCTCAGCTCGCGGGGCAACGACAGCGCACCACACCAGTGTTGCGCCTGACTCGGCATCGGGCTGTCCCACATATCCATCCACGCCCACAACAGGCGGCGCCCGTCCGGTGCCAGCAGAGTCTGCGCGGCATAAAAATCGTGACCGTGATCAAGTTCGCGCAGCTTACCGCATTCGCTGAAGCACCCGGTGTCGTCTAGTAGGCCCATTCGATAGCTGTTCTGGAACTTGTTCCAGTTGTCGTAGCCACTGGGCTTCAGGCCTTGCGGCGAATAGAGAAAAACGTCGCAGCTATCCAGTTCGAACAGATCCGGGCATTCCCACATGTAGCCGTCCGGCTCTCGCTGACCTTGCAGGGCACAGCTCAGATACTCCCAGTGATGCAGGTCCTCGGAGCGATAGAGCAGGAGTTGCGGGTCGTCGCCTTGACGAGCGCCAAGCGCCATCCACCACTGCTCGCCTCGCTGCCAGACTTTTGGGTCGCGAAAATGCATGATCTGCGGATCGGGCGGTGTTTCGATCACCGGACCGTGCTTGGTAAAGGTAATGCCATCCGTACTGCTGGCCAGGCATTGGACCTGGTGAATGTTCTGGTCATCGCCCGGTTCTCCCAACCAGGTGTGCCCGGTGTAGATCAGATAAAGCGTATCGTCCGCGACCACCGCCGATCCTGAAAAACACCCGTCACGGTCATAGGAATCGCTGGGGGCCAGCGCTATGGGCAGATGTTCCCAATGCACCAGGTCGCGGCTCTTGGCATGCCCCCAAAACATCGGCCCCCACTGCGCAGAGTAAGGATGATGCTGGTAGAACACATGGTATTCACCGCGAAAAAAAACCAGTCCATTGGGGTCATTCATCCATCCCACCGGCGGCGACAGGTGATAACCGAGGCGATAGTCGTCGCCGCGTTCGGGTAGCTTTGTTTCGATGGCGCGATGCGCTTCGTCCAGCAGTGCAGCGTGCATGGCTTGGTCCTTTCTAGGGTTCGTAACGAGTGGCAGATTGAGCAATGGCAGGAAGCTCCAGCGATTCGGCAACCTTTGCTTGGGAGGGTTTTCGGACCGGGTCCGTGCGCAACAGGTTCCATGACAGCAGCAGGCAACCACCGACCAGGCCAGCCATCAGCACGTAAACGCTCGAGAACCCAATATGGTCGTAGCCGTAGCCCACGAGCGGCGACAGCAGCATCGCGGTCAATTGCTGGGCGAATTGGAATCCCACCAGATAGATAGAGGCGGACAACCTGGAATCGAAGTTGAACGAAATGTATTTGAATATCGAGACCAGCAGGATTGGCACTTCCAAAGCGTGCAACATCTTGCAGGCAGCGATGGTCCAGGCCTCCGTTGCCAGCCCGGAGCCAAGAATACGCACGAACATGATGCTGCCGGCCAGGATCAATCCGTATTTAGCGCCCGTGCGGCTGACCACCCAGGGGGCGAATAGCATCAATACCGCCTCGACGAGTACCTGGGATGAATTCAGGTAGCCGTAGGCTCGGGTGCCCTCCTCTGGGGTGGGGAAAAACGAGGAGAAATACACCGGAAACTGCTGTTCGTAGATCATGTAGATCCCACACACACCAGTCAGGTACAAGCTGAATGCCCAGAAACGCGGCAGTGTCAGCAATGTCCAAAGATCGTGCAGGCGTACGGGCTTGGCGGCTTCCTCACCGGTTTGCACTTTTGGTTGGTTGAACCTGCTCAAATCCAGTCGAAACAGGATTAACAAGAACACGACGCCGGCAGTGCTGCTCATGTAAAACGCGATGTCCGGGTCAATGTTGAAGACCACGCCGACAATGCCTGTCGCGCTGGCCCAGCCCAGCGACCCCCACATTCTGGTTGTCCCGAACTCAAATCCCGCATGACGCGACAGCCTCTCCGTATACGACTCGATCACGCCCACTCCCGCGAGCATTGCAAGCGCCAGGAAAGCCGCGCCGACCACGGCGCCCAACACCACGTTCTGCGCCAGTAGGCTGGCATATACATAAATCGCAAACGGGGCGGCGGCACAGAGCAGGATGCCAATCCACACCAGGAGCTTTTTGGACAGCCCAAGTCGGTCTTGAAGAGCGCCATAGAACGGCTGAATCAGCAGTGCCGCAATGGCGTTGGCTGCGAAAATAAATCCGGTTTCCGTGCCATTCAGTCCAATGACTCGATGAAGCCAGATCGAGAAAAGCGAATAGCTGGATGACCACGAAAAGAAGAAGAAAAACAACAAACCACTGATAAGCCAGTACTCACGTTTGACTGCAAGCTGCATGTGACGACCCTCTTGTTTTTATTTAAGTTAACGTTAACATCGCACCACATTACGCATCCCCAAACGGTTCGCTGTCAAGTGGAGCGCAATGCAAAGGGCGCAGATATCGCGCTGAACGATCCCGCAGAAGCCCCAGCCCGACTGGAGCCGGGGATATGTTCGAAAGGTGTTTGCGGTACCCAAATACAAAAACAAGAGGGTTATTTATGCGTACTGAGGTTTGCCGGCCTTTGGCTGTATTTTCCTTGCTGGTTCTCTCCCCGCAACTGTTCGCCGCGCCGGCGCAAAGCATCGAAGAGCGTCTTGCCAGACTTCAAGCCAGGACCTCCTCCGCCGAAGCAAGAGCCTCGATGGCCGAAACCGATGCAGCGCGATTGCGAGAGGAAGTCGAACACCTCAACCAGCAAGTCACCGGCAGGCTGCCGACGCCTGCACAAACTGCCCTCGACCAACGCGTTGCGCGGGTAGAAGCCAATCAACAGTCCCTCCAAAGCCCTCCTCCGGCGACCGCCTCTGCAGCCACTCCGACCGAGCAATTGAGCGATGGCTTCACCTTCGGAGGCTATGCCCGCTCCGGGATCATGAGCAACAAATCAGGTGCCGGTCGCGGCGGCCCTTACGTGACCCCGCCGGCTCGGTAGGTGGCGCGGTTGGCCGCTTGGGCAATGAAGTCGATACCTACATGGAAGCCAAGTTCACCAAGGAGAGCCAAGCCGCCAACGGAACACGCTCCAAGTACACGCTGATGCTCGCCGACGGTCTGGAGACGCCCAACGACTGGACCGCGGCACAAAGTGCGCTCAATGTGCGCCAGGCCTACGCCGAACTTAGTCACCTAACGTCCTTTCAAGACAGTCCTCTGCTGCGCGATGCCACCCTGTGGGCGGGCAAGCGCTTTGATCGGGACAATTACGATATCCATTGGCTCGACAGGGGGATAGTGTTCCTGGCCGGGACCGGCGGTGGTATCTACGACGTGCACCTGGCTGAAGACTGGCGCATCAATGCATCGTTGATGAGCCGCTCCTACGGTGACTTCGGCACCGAGGAAAATAAGGACATCCGCAGCTATGTCGCGACCCTCAATCAATTTTTCGACGAGGGTCGCTGGCAGGTCATGCTCAATGGCATTTCTTCAGGGCAGAACGATGCCAGCCTGAACGACAAGAGCAGGCAGGAACTCGCCAGGGATACTCGGGTGAACAAGTCCGGATTCAGCCCTGCCACGAGTGGCGCCCATGGCATGCTCGCCTACCACCGCCCCGATTTCTTTGGTCAAGAAGGCTACTTCAAGGCGGCGCTGCTGTATGGCCAAGGGCTGGGGGCGGAGGTCAACAGCATTGGTGCCGACGGCGACTTGCTGGACCAGGCTCAGACATTGCGCCTGGCGCTCTATGGCCATACCCGCCTGAATCAAGACTGGCGCATCGCACCGACCTTGATAACCGAGCAGAGCAAGAATCGTTACGTCCCCGGCGACGACTATCGCTACACGACGCTCAACGTGCGCCTGGCCAACGAACTGACCAGTAATTTCGAAATGCAATATGAACTGAGCTGGCAGACCATGAACCTCAATGCACTGGGCTACGATGGCCGCCAGGCAGCCAAGGGCGACTATTGGAAACTCACCTTCGCCCCGACCTTCAAGGCCCAGACCGGTGACTTTTTCATTCGCCCGGAACTGCGTCTGTTCGCCACCTACATGAATTGGTCCAGGGACCTGGATAACTTCAGCGCAACAGACGATTTTGGTCTGAAGGACTTCAAGTCCGGCGGCGAGTGGCAATTGGGAGTGCAAATGGAGACTTGGTTCTAGAAGTATTAGGTCGGGCAACAACTTATATGTGAACTGATCGCTAGTTGCTGCGCGACCAAAGCCCTGCCTGAGTTGCCTCAGACTGTCCTGGCCAATGATTGCCCATTGAACGACTCGATGCTCGAATGCACGGCTTCGTGGGTGTCAGGCGCCGCGCCGGCCAGCTTATGATCAAGCTGAAAAGCCTGATCGATACCGACATTGGCAGCACTAACGTTGCGAAACGTTTCCTGCTCCAGCACGATTGAGTTCAGGACAAAATATTCATCCACGGCATTCGTTCAGGTGTGCTGAACAGTTGCCCGAAGTGACCGCTCGGTGTTTCGCTGAGCGTTTTTGTACTTTTTTTTGAAGCATAAAGCAGCAACGCACCACTACAACCAATGGAGGTTTCTAGTTAGCGAAAACAGCACCGAAAGTTTGTCGAAACACAGAGGGGGACCACTCACATCCTGTCCGAGATCTGGGCCTCGGACATGTGAATAATGCATTTGCCACAAGATTGGAAAATACTCTATAAGGGCTCTGCTGTCTGAATAAGCGAGTTTAATACCAATTTTATTTCAGAAGCCGGGTCTTTATGTCCTTGCAGTATCAAACCTTCCGACAGCGCGGTGAATGTCTTTGCAAGAGTGGCACATTCCAAAGGAGGCTTCTTACCTGCATGACTGAATATAATCGTAATTAACTTTCCCAAAGCCTCACTATTTTCCTGATGCAGGGCGTAGTAATGCGTTGAAAACTCCTCATCACGCAAGGCAATCAGTTGTAGCTCAGCATCAAGAATCGCACAACTGGCATTATCTTTAAGTGTATCAATATAAGAATTCAATCCATGAGCCAGTTCTTCTGATGAATATCCAGCAGCCAGAGTAACACCCAATCGATCGATTTCAACTCGCTTGAATCTCTGGGTTAATTGTAGAAGCAGGTCTGACTTACTTGTAAAGTTTGAAAAAAATGCTCCCTTTGAAAAGCCGGCCTCCTCAGATATAGCATTGACACTGGCGGAGTGAAAGCCTTTCCTAACCATAAGATCAGTGGCAGTATCGAACAACTTGTCTCTTGTTACTTGCTGGCTTTCTTCACGACCCAATCTCTTCTTAATCACACCTTCGGCTCCTCTGGCCAAACAAAAATATCTATTTGTAACTGAATGCAACAAGCTTGCTATTCACTGCAAATACGGATCTAACGACTATACCTTATACTAGACCATCTTAATCAATTTACATTTAAGCTTTTAAAAAGTGCCATGTAAATGCCATGTATGGGGACGGAGGCGGCGAGATGCACTGCATCGACATGCAGCGCCGGCATTGCAAGCGCTGCAACTCAAAAAGAGGTGTCAACTCCCGCACGCTCAGGCACTTCGGTATCCAGCCTGACGCGTGGCCCACCCGATCGATCGAATCAGCAAGGTTGTCTTGTGACACCCCCAAGAGGCCGACGGCGAGCGGCGAAAAATTTATTTCAATGGCCTTAATCCTCCCAATCCAGGTGAAACATTCACTGCCGATCAAGCGCTAAAACACTGATTTTACTAGCCTAAAGTCAAATTTAGCGACGTCACTTCTATGCTCATAACGAAATACCACTTGATTTTCAGATACCGAATGGTTTTTACTTGCGTCGTTGGTTCAGCCAACACCTGATCAGAGCATCGAGACCAGTGACATCAATCTCGATGCAGCAGCAGGTTACCCCACAGGAGCTGGATTTTAATGGAATATGCCTTCGTTACAGGCGCTACTGGCCTGCTCGGTAATAATCTGGTTCATGCGCTTTTAAAGCGAAATATCAAAGTAAAAGCACTGGTTCGTTCCGTAGAGAAAGCCAAGAAGCAGTTCGGCAATCTGCCTGTCGAATTTGTCGAAGGCGACATGCTCAATGTCGACGCCTTCAGCCATGCCCTACAAGGCTGTGATGCCTTGTTTCATACAGCTGCCTACTTCCGCGACAGCTACAAAGGTGGAAAACACTGGCAGAAACTGTATGACACCAACGTCACCGGGACCGAGCGATTATTGCAAGCCGCTTACGCCGCCGGCATTCGTCGTGCAGTCCATACTTCATCCATTGCCGTATTGAAGGGCAATAAAGACCAAGTGATCGATGAGACGATGTCTCGCAGCGAATCGGATGCTGACGATTACTACTTGAGTAAAATACTGTCCGAGCAAAAAATTCAGGAATTTTTGTTGCAACACCCGGACATGTTCATCGCCATGGTATTACCGGGCTGGATGTTTGGCCCCGGGGATATCGGCCCAACTTCATCAGGACAGTTCCTGCTCGACTTTGTCGGAATGAAATTGCCTGGCGTGCTGCCTGGAAGTTTTTCCGTAGTAGATGCCCGGGATGTGGCGGAACATCAGCTCGCAGCAATCACACGCGGCAGATCCGGAGAACGTTATCTGGCAGCCGGTAACCATATGAACATGAAAAGCATTTTCCAGGCACTCTCCAGTGTCAGCGGCGTAAAAGCCCCGGAGCGAAAAATCCCGTTGTTCATGCTGCGAATAATTGCCTTGATATATGAAGGCTATTACCGAGTTACGAAAAAGCCGGTACTCATCAGTACCTCCACCGTAAAACTCATAGAGCAAGAGCAAGGGCGCACTCATTTCAGCCATAACAAAAGCCTAAAAGAGCTGGAGTGCAAGTTCCGCCCCGTAGCTGAAACATTGACCGACACCCTGGACTGGTACCGGAAAAATAACTACATAAATGCGTAATTGAAACAGTTCATATATAGCCTGCCTCTGTAGTACTTTTTTTGTCTAACCATTACTTCAAGGATTGAGAGAGGTTGGTAAATGAAAAGCCTTTCATATAAAGAAGGTTTTCTGCATCGGTTCGTCGGTTTTTCAGAATCGTTCCCAGACCACATTGCTATCAGGAACCTGGACGCGGAAGAAGAGACCGTCACTTACCGTGGGTTGCGAATAAAGGCTGAAGAGTGCAACGGCGCACTCAAAAGTCTAGGTGTATTGCCAGGCGACAAAGTGGCGGTTGTTCTACCCAATGGGGTGGAGTTCATCGCTTACTATCTGGCGATCATCGGGCGTGGGGCGACTCCGGTTATCCTCAACTACAAACTGACGCCATTCGAAATGAGCAGCGTCATCAGTATTGCCCGGCCGACGCTGGTCGTGACGACCGAAACGCTATTCGAGCAACATAGCGAGACATTTCAGCCTGCCTACGGCGTTCAGCACTCCTTGGTGTTGAACACCGCAAGCGAGCCATCCTCTCCCCTGCCCGACAACGCAACGGCCGATTCACAGCTTCCTCGACAGACCGAACCTTTGTTACTGCCCGAAGGCAATCCGATCGTCTCGGTACAGTTCACGTATAGGGGCACCGGTAAACCTCTGGCCGTTTCTCACCGCTACCTTGACCTGACGCAATCGAGCGATGGGCTGCATGAGCAGTTTCATCTTCAAGGGGTCGGATCCGTTCATCTGGTGACGCTGCCGCTGTATGCCATCTTCGGACTGTCCGTGATGATGGTCTTTCCATTGAGCGTGGGCGCCACCCTGTTAATGACCAACACCCTGCTCAATAGGGATCTGGCGGAAGTCTTGTCCCAGCATCAGGTCACCTTTGCCTGCCTGGTGCCTGACGTCATTCGCTACTTCAATACGCGACTGGCCAAACGCAAAGGCGCGCTATTGCCGATGCACCCACAACTGATGATTTATTCAGGTGGCAGCCATCTACCGGCCGACGAAGCCGAGAAACTGGGAAGGCTGCTGGGGTGCAATCCGGTGCTGCAAGGCTATGGATTGACCGAGAGCATGCCAGTGATAGTCCAGAGTTCGATTGGCAAGGTCCATCGAGGCGCCATGGGGCAGCCGATTCGCAACGTAGAACTGCGGGTCGTCGATGCTCAGGGTCGAGACGTCGCAACTGGGCGTATCGGCGAACTGTTGATACGCGGCTCGATGGTGATTGACGGATATAACGATGCAGCAGACGCCAATGCCCGGTTCTTCCGTGATGGCTGGCTACACACGGGGGATCTGGTCTGGCGGGACGATGATGGACATGTGTTCTTCTATTGCCAACGCCTGCGAATCTCGAAGATTAAAGCGCAAATGGTCGACCTGACCGAAATCGAATCCATTGCCCTGAAGCATCCTGGCGTGGTGCGCGCAAAGGCTTACATCGTCCCTGACAACAAGGAGGTCAACGTATTGCACCTGTGCGTTGAAGGGAGCGGTGACCTGACCCAGAGCGCTATCTCCACCCTGCTCTCGCGCTACCTCTCAGGCTTCAAACTGCCCAGAACTATCGAGATTATCTCTCTCAAGGAAGAGATCCATGCAAGCAAATAGCACACAACCGGTACTGGCCGTTTTCGACTTTGACGGCACACTGACCGACAGGCATACGTTCTGGCGCTACATGCGTTTTATCGTGGGAACCAAGTCGTTTTGGCTAAGGATCGTTCCCCTACTGCCCAAAATGCTCAGTGTGATCCTTGGTATCACACCGTTGATGCAGGCGCGCCTCGCGTTCATTGCCTGCTATCTGGGCGGCCTGTCAGTTGAGCAAGAGCGCGAACATGCCAAATATTTCATTACCGAACAGCTACCGCTCTGGCTCAGGCCCGAGGCCTTGCGCCGGCTGCAATGGCATCAGTCCATGGGACATGTCACGGCGCTGGTCAGCAACTCGCCGGAGAACTATCTGATTCCCTGGGGGCAGGCAGCAGGTTTTGACTATATATGCGGCACCCGCCTGGCGACTGCGAAGAACAAACTGACTGGCGGGATATCAGGTACCAACTGTGTTGAGAGAGAAAAAGTCACACGGCTGAAAGGCTGTTTGAGCAACCTTGATGACTTTTACATTTATGCCTACGGAGACTCATCAGGTGACGATGCTCTGCTCGGCATTGCCAACTCTCCCTTCTATAGAAACTGGTACTAACAGATGAACACTCTGAGCACGTTGGCACCCAAGCACTTCGGCCCCGGTAACACCCCGACAGTAATGATCGTCGGTGCTGGCCCTATTGGCCTGTCCCTGGCAATCATGCTGAAAAAGTGGGGCGTCTCTTTTCGCATTATTGAAAAGAACGCCGGCCCCTCGACCGCTACCAAGGCGATGGCCATCCATTCCAGAACCCTGGAAATTTTTCGCGATCTGGGTGTTGCCGATCAGGCCATCAACGACGGGTTCACGATCAACCAGTTTTCGGTGCAGTCGAACGCCAAACGGGTGCTGAACTACAACTTCTCCTACCTGGATACGACCTATCCCCTGCTGCTCAGCCTGCCACAGCCGCAGACAGAAAAGATTCTGCTTGAGCGACTTAACAAGTTGGGTGTGGATGTCGAGTGGAATACCGAACTGGTCGATATAGAAAACCAGCCGGGATCCGTGCGAATGACGCTCCATCATGCGGATGGCAACGACGAATCCTTTACCAGTCGGTGGGTGGTCGCGTGCGACGGTGCTCGCAGCAACATTAGAAAACGTCTTGAGATGCCCTTCGAAGGATCGTCCTACGACCGTTTCTTCATGCTGGCCGATGCCGATATCGAGTGGTCTGGAAGCAAGGACGAAGGGGCTTTCTTCCTGGGTGCGCAGGATGGTTATGTGGCGGTCGCACCGATCAGCGCCCAATCCCGTTATCGACTGTTCATCGAGATGCCCTACGACCTGCCGCCAGAAGATGAGCGCCCTTCCTTGAGCCTGGAGAATTTTCAGCGGTTGTGCGAAGGACGCGGGCAAAAGATGACGCTGTCCAATATTTCATCGACCACCATCGCCTCCTTTCAACATCGTCGCGTGCAGTCGCTGCAACAAGGCTCTGTGTTTCTGGTGGGCGATTCGGCTCATATCGGCAGCCCGATCGGCGGGCAATGGATGAACCTGGGTGTTTCCGAGGCCTACAACCTGGCGTGGAAAATGGCCTATGTCGATCAGGGCCTGGCGGATCAATCACTGCTGGAAAGCTACAACGAAGAACGCTACCCGGTCGCCCTGGAAGTCGAGAACACGGCACACCGACTGACCGCACTGATAACCCTCAGGCATCGCGCCCTCGTTTGGCTGCGCGACAATGTTCTGCCACTGCTGAGCAACAGGCGCAAGGTTCAGCGCAAGTTGCCCACGATGATTTCCGGTCATCAGTACCACTATGGCAAAAGTGAGTACATTCAAGAATCGCTGACGAAAAAGCAGCGCATGAATTGGGACAAAAAAGGGAAGAAACCCGAATTCCAGACGTCTGCGCCTCGCGCAGGTCAACTGGCTCCCGATGTTGAATTGTGGCAACTGCAAGGTATGCCGCCAAAACGCTTGATCGACTTGTTCCAAGGAACCTTCACGCTGCTGATTTTCAGCGCAGCCGATCAGTTTTCCCCTTTGCTACCGGGCTACTACTCGCTGGCCGAGTCGGTGGAGAAGGATTACCCAGGCATCAAGGCTTATTGCGTCATTGATGCTTTGGGTAGCTCCGAGCTGCCTTTCTGGCACTCAACGTTGTTGGACCCCGATTGGCGGCTGCACAAGCGCTACCATGCCAAAGAGGGCACATTGATGCTGATTCGTCCTGACGGCTACATCGCTTTTCAGGGGGCTGATGCAATCACGCTCTTCACTTATCTGAACGTAAGATCCGGGCTGCTCAAAGGGGCCAGAAAAACAACATCTTCCGAGATCGACGCAGTGGAACTCCAATTTTAAGTCTCTATATGGCTACTGCCTGTTTGCTTCATTGAGTGACACAAGGCCCAGCCCTGGGCCATGACTTTTGATTTCTTGTTGATAGAAAACATATACCGACTTTGGTTAGGAGAACCCCATGCGCGTCCAACTCAACGATGTTGTGCAGGAATTCATCGTGTCCAATGGAAAAATAGCTCATAGCTATTTCTCTCTTTCAGAAAAAATCATTGATTCACTTTGCGATTCCAATATCGAAAAAGAATCAATATTGATGCGTGTGCTGGAGCAGGCCGAAACTGTCACTGCGCATTACTTCAACGCTCATCAACAAGTCCTGGAAGGCGTTTATGCCAACGGGGTTGAAGCACCCGTCAATAGAAGCCTGCCCGTCCTGGAACCCGTACACTCGAACCCGGTAGTGCTGGCATCGGCACCCGTTGCGCAACAAACGCCTGCACTCAGCTACGGGCAATGGTTGCGCGCCGAAATAAGTTCGGTCACTGGTTTCAAAAAGGAACAAATCGACTTCGATCAAAGTTTCGAGAGTCTGGGCATCGACTCCCTGGGGCTGGTCGATATTTTCGAATCCCTGGCTCAGCACTTCCCGGAAAAGAAAGAACTCACCTCGTCGCTCTTTGATGCGCCCTCGCCTACCGTCTTGCTGGCACGGCTTGAAGCCAATCCGCAGGCACCTGCCGTGGATATCGAAGTATGGGTACTTGAGCAACTGGCGAATATCACCGGTTTTACGGTTGACCAGATCGACCAGAAGCAAAGCTATGAAAGCCTGGGCCTGGACTCCTTGGTGCAACTGGATTTCCAGGAAGCGATCGTCGCTTTGTGGCCGCAACTCAAGGCCAACAGCACTGAGCTGGTCAACGCCAAGTTTCCACAGGAAACAATCGCATTGATTAAAGTCGCTCTGGCCACTCCCGATTCGACCTCAGTAACAACCTGCGAAGCGCAACCAACCAGCACAACAGCCCCCCAGGAGCAGATAAGCAATCTGCTTTTAAACACCCTGTCCCCCCTGATCCCCGATGCCCCAAAGTCGATCGACATCGAGACGCCTTTCGCACAGTTGGGGCTCAGCGGTTTTGCCCGAGAAACACTCTGCCAATCAATGGCGCAGCAGTGCCCTGTCAGCGAATTTGCAGGTGAGGCGCTGATGTCGCGTCGTACGCCGCAAGACGCCATGTCGTTGCTGACAAGACTGGGCTGAGCCACTGTAAAAAATGGAATGGAATCCGGGTGATCGCAAAGATCACCCAGCATTTTGACAACCAGGAGAACGGGTATGAGTGGCGCGGTAACGACAGAGGGCGATTTTTGCTTCAGTGCAATGGCTGGAGAGTTTCCCGGGGCCCCCTCAACAGATGCGCTTTGGCACTTGCTTTCGCAGGGACAGGTAGCGCCCATCCATTCGATGCTGACACGCTGGGAACTGGATAAGGCGTCAATCTATTCAGCAAAGAAAGGCGAAAAGGATCGTACTTACCTGGACAGTGCTTATTGCCTGGCCGATGACGCATCGACCCCGTCACGCCATGAAGGACGGCAAGTCGCCATCGGCAAGAAAGTACTCCAGACACTCCTCACCCAGCTTGCCGCACAAGGCTCGGTATTGATCAAGGAGCGCACTGCGTTGGTGGTCGCGACATCTTGGAGTGATGAGAGTTACTTCGTCACCGGAGTCTGCGCAACAGCCGATGCACCACGGGGTTATACGCCGGGTGAACAAGTTGCTGAACTGGCGGCGGCTTTGGCTTTGGGTGGCCCTGCGTTATCAGTAGACACCGCCTGCAGTTCGTTCCCCTATGCAATCGATATGGCTCAAGCGCTGGTCAACAGCGGACAGGCGGATAACGCGATTGTCATGGCACTGAACACCGTACTGCCGCCAGCGCTGTTTCTGGGGTTCTCGCAGTTGACCGCCTTTTCCTCCCGAGCCCAAATGCAGGCGTTCGGCCAAGACGCTGACGGCATTGTGCCGGGCGAATGTGCGGTCGCCTTTCTGGTCGAGCCTGTATCGCAGGCCCTGATTGCGAAGCGCCGTCCCCTGGGTGTTTTGCGGGCATTGGGACTTTCGGCCGACGGCGCCGAAGGCTCAGTGTTTGCGCCTGGCAAACAGGCTCAGTGCACGGCTTACCAGCGTGCCTATATCGGTCTTGACCCCAGCAATGTGGACTACATCGAGACCCATGGCACCGGTACACCGCTGGGGGATGCGACAGAGCTGGACTCTTTGAACAGCTTCTTCGCCCCTCATCGCACAGATGGCAAAAAGATAATGATCGGTTCGATCAAATCCGTCATTGGCCACCCATTGGCCGCCGCCGGAGGCGCTTCGCTCGCCAAGGCGCTGATGATATTGCGTCACAAAGGTATTCCACCTCAGCCCGACTACCGCCCTAGCGCAAAAGTCGATGAGACCTGCCTGCAGTTGGCCACAGAGCAGGTACAACCCCTCGCTGATCGTCAGTCGGCGATCCGGGTAGGCATATCCAGCTTTGGTTTTGGCGGCGCCAATGCGCATCTGGTGGTGGATGAATACATTCCCGACAACCGCCCTGCCGTCCCCCGGGTCGCCCCCGGCGTGCTGATGCTGGACCTTGCCATTGTCGAGGCTGAAGCGGCGATCGGCAGTCACTTCTCATTACAGGCTCTCAAGCAACAACTCGCTCAGCCAGCAGCACCGTCAGTCAGTTTCCCTTATGGGCGCTTCGTTGATTGCGCCGCCACTGCGGGTCAGCCGTTACTGGGAAAATTCCTGGCGCAGGATCGCGTCATTGATATCGACGGTTTCGGCATGGGCCCCAAACATCTGGCCCATGTCGATCCGTTCAAGCTGTTGATCACCGATCGAATCAATCATTTGCTGCAACGCCTGCCGGGTGTGGCCGGCTCACCCGGCACTGCGATGGTCATGTGCTGCAACATGGGTGGGGAGCGCTTCAGCAATGCGTATAGCGGCGCCCACACGTTCTACTCCCAGGCTCAAGGCATGCCGCCGGGTGTGGAGGTGACAGACGTGGCAACCATGTTGCCGAACATGTTGTCCGGCTACCCGGCGAAAATTTTTGACTTCAAAGGTTTCCATCAAACTCTGGTCGGCACCCCTGGCTTGTTCTGGCAAACCTTGCTGGCATCGCAGCAATGGTTCAAGGACGGCGTGACGACGCTCTTGCTCGGCGCAGGGCGTTTTATCAGTGGCGAAATAGAGATCGAACGCGCCCGGCACTCAGCGACACTGCAAGGCGAAGGGTTGGGGGTGATTGCTCTGCGCCCCTATCTACCAAACTCCAGCGACAAGCCTTTACTGGTGATCCGCGCGGCAGTCTTGGCCCATGCCGCGAACTCGCTGGAAGAGGCTTGCCAACTGCTGGGCAACGCGCGGAGTCAATACCAGAACATTGAAGTCTGCGAGCTGCAGCCTGATGCAACTCATGCCAGCAGCTCACTGCAAGAAATGACCGGCTTCCTGGCTGAAGCCAGTGGCATCGAAACCCTGTTGGCGGTGCTGTTAAGTACCTCGGCTCACACGGTGATCGAGGTGCGCGAGGCCGGCAAGGCAGTGATGTGGTTATTTACTGAAAAGCTTCAGGAGTGGCGCCCGGCCGCAGCCGAACCCGCCGCTGCCGTCAAGCATCCCTTCACGTTGCGTTTCGCTCACTCGGCGCCCCAAGAACTGCAGCAGGTCATCCTGCCTGCACGACCTGTCAGCCTGGTCAGGGAGCCGCGACACGACGGCGTCGACGTGCTGGCGCTCAGCGATTTGCTGACCAGCACCCTGCTCTCAGGGTTGCGTGTCAGAACTCGCGCCATGGAGGGCCTTTTCGCCCTGCACCGTGGCTCTGAAGCCCAGCGCCCCGTGCACTGGCAACGTCGCCCGGAAAATATCGTGATCGCCAACGTCCAGCGTGGCCCTCAGTCACTGCACGCCCAGCTCGTGGTGAATGAAGCGCACCCTTACTTCTTCGACCATCCCCTTGATCACATCCCCGGCATTTTATTGCTCGAGGGCGTGTTGCAACTGATTGAACTCGCTATGCCCCCACTGAGCGGCCGAGTGGCCTATGTCAAAAATCTGAGCATCAAGTTCCAGCAATACGTACAGAAGCAGGGTGCGATTAATCTTCATCTGGAACAAGGCAAAGACCCTCAGGTCTTCAATGCCAAGGTCATGCAGGCCGGAAAGTTGATGTGCACGTGCATCCTTGGCATGGCCTACAACTCGGCGTTCGAGACATCGCCCGCCGGCGAGTTCACGGCTGTTCGCTGCCGCGACAAGGCTTTGCTGCACAAGGCCAGAGAAGAAAACATCATCGTCAGTGACATGAGCGGTATCGCCCAGGGCTTGAGCGTGGACACGCTCAAACTGCCGGATGAGCACATCTTCCAGGAGGGCGACCCCGAGCACTATTCGATGGTCTATTTCCTCGAAGTTGCCCGCCAGTGCTACATGCAGATTGCCCACAGTTATCTACGAATCCCACTCAATACCCCGATGAACCTGCTGGCCTTGAGTTTCACTCTGGATCGACCAATCCCCAGGAACAGCCCGCTGTCGTTGGCACCGCAAGCCGGTTTTGACGGGCAGGATCAGCTATTCAAAACGAACCGTATCTACATCGACCTGTTCAACCGGGGCGAAAAAATCGGTCAAGCCAGTATTACCGCTCAAGTGCTGAGTCAATCCGCGCCTGCTGCGTGAGGCTTTGAGTTGATCTCACTCTCCAGCATGACAGCGCCCCACACAACAAAGGTGTCGCCGTGAACGATGTAAATGTGCAAGTCCGAGTCAAATCGCCGCCTTCTGAAATCTGGAAGATCTGGAGCAACTTCTCAGAAGCGCCGTTATGGGATACCGACGTTAGCCATTGTGAACTCGATGGCCCGTTCCAGCCTGGAACGCGGGGCAAGTGTGTCCTCAAGAATGGCCTGAACATGCCACTGAAACTGGAAGCGGTGAGGATGCATGAAAGCTATCGGAACACGGCAAGACTGCTTTGGATCGACCTCGAGTTCGATCACCAGATGCATAGACTTTCTCCGCATGAAACCCGGGTCACCCACAGCGCGAAGATCTCCGGCCCCTTAAGTTTTTTATACCGCGGGCTATTACGAAAAATGCTGACGGCAGCAATGACCACCGCACTGGACAACCTGAGCACTCTGGCGGAACAACGGGCGAACGCGATGAACAACCTCGTGCTCGACAAGCCTGGCACGCATTTGCAGCACTAATGAAACATCCCGGGAACGGGCGTGTTGAACGCTCGCGCCTGAGCACGCTTCGCTTACTTATCGATAACGGCACACTTCGGACCGAGCATGAAACTACTAAAAAACACTCAGTATCTTGTGATGGGCGTCATTGGCATGGGCTTTATCAGCCCTGCGTCCAGTTCCGCCGACACGCTCGGCCCCTACATCAGTGTCATGGGCGGCCTGAACTGGGTTGCCCCGCAGGACCTTAACCAGAACAACCTCGATTTTGTCGAGATGCAGTTCAACCACCCGTTAGACTCCGGCTACGCCACTGGACTGGCATTGGGCTGGCGATTCCCCGTCGGGCTCAGACCTGAAGTGGAACTCAGTTACCGCAAAAACACCCTGACCCAGTTCAATAACCGGGTCTACGAAGGCGGCGGAAGCATCTCGGGCAAAGGCAAAGAGGAAGTCACCAGCCTGATGGCCAACCTCTGGTATGACTTCCTGAATCTCCCGGCGCCCTTCAGTCGGTTCACTCCCTACATTGGCGGCGGCCTGGGCTACAGCACCGTGTCAATCAGTGGCCTGGAAGCCGGCGGCGTCCACTTCGGCAATACTCATCGTGACAACGTATCGGCCTATCAACTCGGAGCCGGGGTAAGTTTCGAGCTCACCGATCAATGGTCCACGTCCCTGGATTATCGATACCTCAAGACTCGCGATGCGCACTTCGGTGACATACAGGGCCTGCCCCAAGGCGATGTGCGCACTGACTACAGCGCCCAGTCATTGATGCTCGGCCTGCATTATTGGTTCTAAGCGGTTAAACAGATCGGTGCCGTGCAAGGCATCGCGTCGACAAGCCGGTGAAAAGCTTCGACCCAGGGTCTCACCGGCTTGCGCCCCACAACGTCAATCTTGCGCACCACCGCCAACACATCCTCAGACTCAACGCCTTTAAATCACGTCAATGCTCAAAGACCGCTTCGAAGGTGTTTTCTCCGTGGCAAGGCGCAAGATTGGTTGACCTAAGGCAACGGATCGAACTTCAAGTTGCCAAGACTCTGCACTTTGTCTTCACGAACCATTTTGTGCGTCACGCTTCACTGCGCACCGGAGTGTCCACACAACGGGACAGCGATGAGCATCAGCTATCCGCTGAACATCCTGTAACAGCCGGGCGCACTGGATGATGCGCATCGTCATCCAGTGAGGTGCTGAGGTTGAGGCTACTCGCTGCTGCTCTGTCGGAAATGAAGGCAGCGTTCATAGGCCCCTTCCTGAGTCATCAGAAAATCCTTAGCCACTACGCGACAAGCTCGACGTAGCTAGACTCCCCACCTCCAGTCGCGCCCGACAACCAACCCCATACGAAGGCCAGCGTCGTACGTCCTGCGTGATCAACGCCTACCGTGCCACGCGACCAGCCGGCAAGAATTTCGCCATCCGTAGTCAAGCACTGAAAAAGAAGCTCAATGGTATCGGGGCCTGTCGCACGCCCGACTTGATTACCCCAGCGAATCCGGCCGCCTTGGTAAGTGCTCGAAATGGCGTTTTCCTCAACATGGTAATGAAATACTGTGCCTGCACCGGATAGCCCCTGGGCGTTGTCCGCTACCGCAAATCGGCGATTGTGCAAACGGTCGCGGATTTGAGAAAAGGGAATTTCCATAAATGTCACGTCCTTTGGTAGAGATGGTCCATTCAAGCCTTCGATTATCTTAAGCCAGTGCATCGGGGTTCTGATCTATAACCTGCGCAGAGCAAGTTCGGGAGAGTCGAAAACCTGATCAATCAGTGCTGGATCAATGCGCACCAGGTTTTCAGGTGCGTATTTCAGCTCCTTCCCCCACGGCTGGCCGGTGGTCAACGGCTCCTTCAGCCGGACCACCACGGATTCATGCACCGAGACTTTTTGCCCTGGCTCAGGCTGCATCACCCGCGCTCTGGGTTTGCCGAACGGCGGCATCGAACCAAACCTGAGGATTCGGGTGTGGGTCTTGGTGTCCCACCTCAGGCGCGGAAACCACTCGGCGATCATCCACAGCCGAGACAGCGATTGGTGGGCTTGTGCCAGCGGATCCGGCACCGGGCAGGACGGTGGATACAGCTCACCACGACACGATGCGACGTCGATGTTCAACCCGGCCTCCAGGCTTTCGCCGATCATCCAACGCAAGGTAATCAGGGCAAGCTGCGATTCTTCCGGCGGGTAGCCACCACCGATATCGCAATGCACGCCGGCGAACCACACCTGCCTCAGATCTGCGGCCTTGGCGGCATTCCACAAGTTCTGGCGGTAAAAACAGCGTCGCTCGTCAATGGACACCGCATGACGGATGGTGCGCACACCAGGGTTGTTTGCGGTGTAGGGAACAGCCAACGGGTCATACACCCAGCCCACCGAACTCACGGTGTCGAACAACCCCAGAAAGTGGACATCGACATCCTGGGAAAACGTTGCCTTGAACTGCGCCATCAAGGAAAAGTCCGGTCGTTTGCGCGCGGTCAGACGCCACCAGATATAGCTCCATGCCCGCTTGAGGGAAGGTTCAGGCGCATCTTTTTCAGCACGTGTTCGTGTGGTCAGCAATGACCAGGCAAAATCCAGTTGTTGAACCTGACAGGCAGGAAGCAGCCCAAGCGTATGGATCATGGCTGCCAGAACCCGGGCAGCATAGGAACCTCGAGAGAAGCCGTAGATGAAAATCCGGTCGCCTTTCTGATAGTTCTCCATCAGAAAACGGTAGGCATTGAGCACGTTACGCTTGATCCCCCAGCCAAACGCCAGCCCGGCGATTCGCGACGGTACCTTCTGCCATTCGAACAGCGTTTCACTCAGCCCGAACGTACCCACGCCCTGATCGTAATAGGCCAGCAGCGCGTCGCTGTTCTTGGGTAATGACCGAAAAACCCGGAGGACATTGGTGGGTTTGTCACTGAAGCGGTTGTTCGTTCCATCGATACAGATAATCAGTTGGCGCGTCATGATTTGTGTGCTTTCCAAACCTTTTTTGCCCCCAAAACAGTCAAGTGAAGTTCCCCCACGTCCGAGTTATGACAACTGCTGTATTAAGTCGTGGAAGGCATATCCAATGCATAACAGCATTAATGGCGCCTGGCCATAGCGCTCGACAATAAATGTCACGGACATGAAGGGGGTCAACCCCTCGCTATCCGCTTGGATGGAGTAATAACAAGTAGGTAAGACAACGCATAGAAAATAGGGAGCAGCACCTTCTATTTAATTGTTCGCTGAACATTTATAAAATTCAGAGACGAGTTCACCGACTGATTTAGTCAACTATCAAAAAAGCTTATAGCCAGTAGAAATAACCCACATAACAAATGCTAATGCCATATGGCCACCTCATCATTAGCTTGCTATGGATGGCTGCCGCAAACTCATTGAATATCGCTCACTCAACACTGTCTTCACAGTCTCGAAAAAATCATCCAACTCATTGATAATATTAAATATAAATCTAACCTAAACACTCACCTACCCGACTGCTTCACGTCGTTCCAACAGCTCATCTAAAACTCTGCAACCCAGCAAGCTTGCAAAAACACCACAACCGTCTAAGTTCATGAATATCTTCGCAAGCGTTATCAACCGCACATAAAACCAGCCCTTCAGGCGGGAGAGTTTATTCCCCTAAAACACATCAGACGCTGCTTTTAATTACTGAAACGGAACTCAGTCATAACAATCAAGAGGGATGCTTGATGAAGCGCAGCCATTGGTATCGTGCATTCTCGTTTAGAGGGCCAGCCGAACAGTTTTGGCTGTCATTGTTTTGCTTCTCAGGCTTGGTGATCGCCAGCTTCCTGTTGTTCGAACAACAGATCCAGGACTTCCTCACCCCTCTCAACCTGTACCAGCCTTCGACACCCACCCAGCAACTCAATCTGGCGCTGCTGCTGATCGCCCTGCTCGCGCTGGACGTAGTTTTGCCTGTGCCTTCGAGCTTGGTAGCGCTGCTGGCCGTGGCCATGCTTGGCAGTGTCGGCGGTTACCTGGTGATTTTCATTGGCCTGTGCCTGGGTGCCGGGCTGGGTTATGCGCTGGGGGCCGGCTATTTTCGTCTGCTGTCCGGCCGCCTCGGTCTGCGTCAGCCGGGGAAACTGGCGTATAGGCTGAGCACGCTGTCATTGATCTGCCTGCGCGGCGTGCCGGTATTGGCGGAAACTTCAGTAGTGGCCGCCGGTATGCAACGCTATCCGCTGCGCGCGTTCGTACTGGTCACCACCCTGGCCAATGCCGGCCTGGCACTGGCCTATAGCGCCATCGGCACCTACCTCGTCGAGCAGAACGCGCTGCTGGTAACCATCCTCGCCAGCATGGTCCTGCCCGGACTGTTTATCGCCGGATACAGCTTGTTCAAGACCTTGCGCAAGCTCGGTGCGGAGCAACCGTTGCACGGGCGCTTCGAGGTCAGTTATGACTACCCGGTGGTGTTCACCGATCACTTGTTCGACCCGCTCAATCCCTGTCTGCACCGCCAACTCACCGCCCAGCAAAGAGGCCCGGTGACGGTGTTGGTGTTCGCCGATGAACAACTGTTGCAAAGCGCCCCACACCTGTTGGAACAGATCGACGCCTACTTTGCCGCCCATGCTGCGGATCTGCATTTGCAGGCAGCGCCGATTGCGGTTCCGGCCGGTGAACTGAGCAAGGATTCACAGGTGTTGCAGCAGCTGTACAGCGACATGCTGCAACATCGGCTGGACCGGCATTGCTATGTCCTGGCGCTGGGAGGTGGCGCAGTGCTGGACTCGGTGGGTTACGCCTGCGCCACCTTCCACCGTGGCATTCGCCTGATCCGCGTCCCGAGCACGGTGCTGGCCCAGAACGACGCTGGCATCGGGGTGAAAAACGGCATCAATGCCTTCGGCCAGAAGAACCTGTTGGGGGCCTTCTACCCCGCCACTGCGGTGATCAATGACTTCCAGCTGCTGACCAGCCTCACCCGACGCGACCAGATCGCCGGGCTGGCCGAGGCGGTCAAGGTGGCGCTGATCAAGGACCAGTCATTCTTCCAATGGATGGAGCAACAGGCCGACGCCCTCGCCCACTTCGATCACCCGGCCAGCCGCTATGCCATTCGCCGCTGCGCCGAACTGCACCTGGAACACATCACCGGTGCCGGCGACCCCTTCGAACGCGGTAACGGACGGCCACTGGATTACGGGCATTGGGCCGCGCACAAACTGGAAAACCTCAGTCACCACCGGCTGCGCCATGGCGAAGCCGTGGCAGTGGGCATGGCCCTCGATGGACTTTATGCCAATGCGTTGGGGCTATTGAGCGACGCCGACACTGAACGGGTTCTGAACCTTTTACTCAAGCTCGGTTTCAACCTGTGCCCGCCGGAACTGACCTTGAAAGATGCACAGGGGCGCTCACAGGTGTTGCTCGGGCTGGAGGAATTCCGCCAGCACTTGGGCGGGCAACTCTCCATCCCCATGCTTAGCCGGATCGGCGAGTCAGTCGACCTGCATGAAATCGATGACGCGCGGATGGAGCAAGCGCTGTTGCGACTGTCCACCCGCAGCGGCCCGGCGCTCACCCTGAACGAGGGCTTCGCGCAATGAGCCAGACACCGCTGAATCTGAAGACCTGGATGACCCTCGGCCGGGTGTCCAACCTGCCCACCGTATGGACCAACACCCTGGCCGCCGCGCTGCTGGCCAGCAGTGCCGGGGCCCTGGCGCCGCCGTCGTCGTTGGTGTGGATCCTGCTGCTGGCCACACTGTCGCTGCTGTATCTGGCCGGCATGTTGTTGAACGATCTACTGGATGCCGACTGGGACCAACAACACCATAACCCTCGGCCCATCACCCTGGGCCTGGTCAGTCGACAACAAGTGCGCCTGGCCACTGTGTTGTTGCTGATGCTGGCCGCAGCCTCGGTGCTGGGTCTGAGCCGACTGATCGATCAGCCGCATTGGCTGCTGGGCAGCGTCACCCTGCTGGCGGGCTGCATCTTCGGCTACAACCTGCTGCACAAGAAGTACGCCCACAGCGTCTGGTTGATGGGCGCTTGCCGCTCGACGCTCTACCTCACGGCGGCGGCCAGCCTGGCGGTGCCTCCGGAACCGATCTGGCTCTGCGCGATTTTGCTGGGCGTCTACATCAGCGGCCTGACCTACCTCGCCCGCAATGAACACAACAACCAGTTGCTCAGCCGCCTCCCGCTGATACTGATGCTGAGTCCGCTGGCCCTGGCGATCTATTCCGACAACCTCTGGTTTTGGCCGGTGCTGCTGATATGGCTTGGCTGGCTGGGCTGGCACTACTGGCACAACCTGGCCAACCCGCAACATCGCAAGGTTCGGGCCTTTATCGGTGCCGGCCTGGCAGCCCTGCCCCTGTTCGATGCCCTGGTGATGGCCGTGGCCAATCAGCCTTTGGGCAGCCTGTTATGTGTCCTGGTGTTTTTCCTGCTCCCACACTTTCAGCGCTGGATCAAACCGACATGAAAATGGACGTCACTGCGCCGTCATCAACGGCCCTCGAAATGCGCCACGACCGCCTCGCCGAACAACGCCAGGCCTTGACCCAACAGCTCGATGAAGCCGAGCAGCAGTGGTGGCGCCAGGCACAGGAGCGGCTTACCCAACACCCGAACGCCAACACCGCGGCGCTCTTGAGCAGTCAGTGCAAGCGCAACCTCAAGGAGCATGCACTGCCCAACAATGCCGGCTGGAGCCACATCCAACTGGCGCGCGCGTTGTTGCTGGCGCAGGTCCTTGAGCAACAGCCCGCCGACGGGCAACTGCCCCTGCTGCGCCAGTTGTTTCTGTGGGGCGACGATCAGGAAAAGATCGCCACCTTGAAGGCCCTCGACTGGCTCGATAGCCGTGGGCTGTGCGTGGAGCTGGCGTTGCAGGCCGGGCGTACCAGTAACAGCCAGGTGTTTGCCGCCCTCGCCCTCGACACCCACTACCCGTCACGTCATTACCCCGAACGGGCCTTCCATCAACTGGTACTGAAGGCGTTGGGCATGGGGCTCGACGTACGACGTCTGATCGGCCTGACGCAACGACTCAGCGTCCCCCTTAATCAGTTGGCCCTCGACCTGCTGGACGAACAGCTCGCGGCCGAACGAACGGTGTCCGCCGGGTTGCCCCTGGCGATTGCCTTCAACCTGCTCAGCCCGGCGCAACACCAGCGCCTGGCAGGCCTGAGTCAGCAGCAACGCTTGCCGCCGGAATGGCGTGACCGCTTGGCCGGCACCTCACCGAACTGATGCTCAATGGCTCCCTTCCTTTGACGAGGATTCACCATGCTCAAGTACTTCGACCCGCACATTCATATGGTCAGCCGCACCACCGATGACTACCAGAACATGGCAGCCGCCGGCATTACCGGGGTTATCGAGCCGGCCTTCTGGCAGGGCCAGGCCAGGACCAGTGTCGGCAGTTTTATCGATTACTTCGACACGCTGTTGGGCTGGGAGCGCTTTCGCGCCAGCATGTTCGGCATCCATCACTTCTGCACCATCGGCCTCAACCCCAAGGAGGCCAATGACTTGTCGGTGGCCAATGAGGTGCTGGAGATTCTGCCGCGCTATCTGGTGAAAGACGGCGTCGTGGCGGTCGGCGAAATCGGCTACGACGACATCACGCCCGAGGAGGATCGCTTTCTCGCCGCTCAACTGGAGCTGGCCAAACAATTCAATTTGCCGGTGCTGGTGCACACCCCGCACCGCGACAAGATCGGCGGCACCAAACGCACCCTGGCAGTGATTCGCGAAGTGGGGATTGCCGAGCATCTGGTGATCATCGACCACCTCAATGAACTGACGCTGCCTCTGGTGCTGGACAGCGACTGCTGGCGCGGCCACTCCATCTACCCCAACACCAAAATGTCGGAACAGCGCATGGTGGCCCTGCTCCAGCAGTACGGCACCGAAAAAATGGTGGTCAACAGCGCTGCCGACTGGGGCATCAGCGACCCGCTCAAGGTGCCAAAAACGGGCCAGGCCATGTTGGCGGCCGGCTTCAGCGAGGCTCAGGTCGAACAGGTGCTGTTCCACAACCCGGTGGACTTTTTTGCCCAAAGCGGCCAAATGGATAAAGCCCTGATCAGTACCCCGCTACCCATCGATCAGCGTCGGCAGTGGCAGGAAAACTCCGCCCTGCGGGGGCAGGAACCGGTGATCAAATGAATGCCGGCACGGGGTGGGCTGCCGCGCAGGTCGGTTATTGCAGCAACGTGCATCCGACCCGTGACCTGGCCGGGCTACGGTCCTCCATCGAACAGCACTTTCAGGGCGTGCGCACGCTACGCAGGCTGAACGAGCAGGACAGTGGACTGTGGATCAGTGCCCTCGCCGCGGCCGAATTACAGCAGACATCGGCGCGTTCGGAGTTCCTGAGTCTGCTGCAACGCAGTGGGCTACGTCTGACCTCGCTTAACGGTTTTCCCTACGGCCAATTTCATGATGGCGCGGTGAAAGCCGAGGTCTACCTGCCCAGTTGGGCCGAACCAAAACGGTTGGCGTACAGCCTGAATCTGGCGCAAATCCTCGCGCTGGCCTTGCCGCCAGACTGCCATCAGGGAGTGATTTCCAGCGTGCCGCTGGGCTATGCCGCCAGTTGGAACCCGACGTTACAGCAACGTGCCGAATATCAACTGCGCCAACTCACCGCCTCACTGGCCAGGCTGCATCTGAAGACTGGCAAGAAAATCGTGTTCTGCCTGGAGATGGAGCCGGACTGCGTGCTGGAAAACACTGACCAGGCCATCGCCTTCTTCCGCCGCTGGCAAACCACTGACCCGCACTATGAGTATTTAGCGCTGTGTTTTGATGTCTGCCACCAGGCTGTGATGTTCGAAGACTGCTATCAGTCGCTGGACAGGCTGCGTCAGGCACGGGTGCCCATCGGCAAGATTCAGCTGTCCAACGCATTGATTTGTCGCCTGCCCTCTCAAGACGACAACCGGCGTGAACACGTTCTCAAGACCTTGGGCGAATTTGCCGAAACCACCTACCTGCATCAAGTGAAAGCTCGCGATGCACAGGACCGGTTAATGGCCTGGGCGGACCTTCCCGCCGCCCTCGACGATTGCGCAAAGCACCCGGGGCAATACCCCGAACTGAGGATTCATTTCCACATCCCACTGTTCAGCGAACACTTGCTGTTGCCCGAGCTCAGCGGCAGTCAGATCGCCCTGTCGCAGACCTTCGATTTTCTCGCCAGCCATGGGGATTTTCGTCCGGTGCTGGAAGTGGAAACCTACAGTTGGGGCGTCCTTCCCGTCCAGTTGCGGCCCACTACCGAGTACGCCCAACTCCAGGGGATCGCCGCAGAATTGCACTGGGTCGAAGAGCAACTGCGGCAGCGGCAATTGCTGCAACCACAAGCGCAGGAGGCGTACGCCGATGCCCTCTGATCATCCGCGTCAACCGCTGCTGCTGATCAACGTGGTCGGGCTGACGCCAGCGCTGCTGGGAGCCGCGACGCCTCACATCAATGCCCTGTTGAAAACGGCAAAAATGGCCAGCCTGCAACCGGTGTTTCCGGCCGTCACGTCGACGGTGCAGGCCTCGATCCTTACCGGCCTACCGCCGTCGGAGCACGGCATCGTGGGCAATGGCTGGTATTTTCGCGATCAGGCCGAAGTACGCTTCTGGCTGCAACCCAACGCACTGATCCAGGGTGAAAAGGTCTGGCAGGAACTCAAGCGTGAGCTACCCGGGTTTCGCTGCAGCCAGTTGTTCTGGTGGTA
Organism: Pseudomonas sp. ASL4; assembly: GCF_056680395.1. Lineage (NCBI taxonomy): Bacteria > Pseudomonadati > Pseudomonadota > Gammaproteobacteria > Pseudomonadales > Pseudomonadaceae > Pseudomonas > Pseudomonas sp. ASL4. Next base: position 4,946,844 of record NZ_CM155280.1, read on the forward strand.
CAACATGTACGCGGACGTGGATGCCGCCATCACCCCGCGCCCTCACTACCCGGCCGATGGCCGCAAAATGTTCGGTCTGTATTCGTCACCGGCATCGTTGCACGAGCGTATCGAGCGGCAGATTGGCGAGTTCCCTTTTCCGAGTTTTTGGGGCCCGGCGGCCGGCATTAAGTCGAGCCGCTGGATCGTCGATTGCGCCATCGCCGAATTCCAGCTCGATCGCCCTGACCTGCAGTTGATCTACCTGCCCCATCTCGACTACAGCCTGCAGCGTCTGGGCCCCGATCATCCGTCGATTGCTGACGAGGTACGGGCTATCGACAGTGAAGTCGGTCGCCTGCTGACCTTCGCCCAGGAGCAAGGCGCAGCGGTGATGCTGCTGTCCGAATACGGGATCGAAGCCGTCCAGCAATCTGTTTCGATCAACCGCGTGTTGCGCTCGGAAGGTTTGTTAGAGGTGCGCCAATCGTTGAGCTGGGAATTGCTCGACCCCGGCGCCAGCGCAGCCTTTGCCGTTGCCGATCATCAGATCGCGCATATCTACGTGAAGCAGGCTCAAGACATCCCCCGCGTCAAAGCGTTGTTGCAGCGTCAGCCCGGCATCGAGCAGGTGCTGGATAAAGCCGAGCAACGGGCCTGGCAGCTGGATCATCCTCGCAGCGGCGAGCTGGTGACCGTGGCCGCAGCGGGTTACTGGTTCGATTACTACTACTGGTTTGACGATCGCAAGGCACCCGACTTTGCCCGCACCGTGGACATCCATCGCAAGCCCGGCTACGACCCGCTGGAGCTGTTCATCGACCCGGCCATTCGTTTCCCCAAATTGAAAGTGGCGCGCCGCCTGCTGCAGAAAAAGCTCGGCTTTCGCTACTACATGGACCTGATCCCGCTGGACACCGGACTGGTCCGCGGCAGTCATGGCCGCCTGCCCGGTAGCGCGCAGACCGGCCCGCTGCTCATCACCAATTGTGATCTGCCGTTGCCGCAACACCTTGCGGCCACGGCAGTGAAACAACTGCTCCTGCAGCATTTCCTGGGGCACCCACACACCGACCTGGCCAATGCCAAGGAGCTTCCATGCGGCGAGCCATTTCTATAACCGTTCTCAGTGCACTGGCCGGATTGGCTCAGGCTGAGAACACCAACACCTTCGACTGCAACAATTTCATGCAGTTTGGAGGAAACATCGACAAGACCCGGGCCGAATTTACCCAGGGTCCCGAAACCTTGACCTGGAACTGGTTCGTCTGCCTGAACCAGCCTGCCGCCGCGAACAGTCCCGATCGGGTGTGGGAAACCATGAAGCCCTCGGATCAGGTCTACCTGAGCAACGGCGCCGCGCCCCTGCCATACGGCAAGAGCGCCCCGCTTCCATCCGACGTGCTTAAACAGGCCAAAGATCAGGGCATGGACGTCAATCGCACGTTCCACAACCTGAACGCCACGCAACAGGTGGACGGTCTGATCCTGGAGATGGGCGGCGCGGTGCCGGACGCAGAAAAAGGCCAGCCGGTGCGTTTCCAACTGTTGATGGGCCAAGACACGTTCGATTACATCGTGCAGAAACAGGTCTACAACATGAATGGCCAAGCCGCCCTGACCAGCGACCTGACATTCCCCTCCAGCGCCTGGGAGTTGAAAGCCTCCTGGCTGTGGATCGGCAACAATCCGAGCTACCAGAAGCAACTGGCAAGCGATGGTTACTACATCGCCCAGGCCTATTATCAGCAGGGTAATGAATATCTGGTCGGCTATGCCGCGCTGAGCGGCTTGCACGTCATCAACAAGCTAAACCCCGACTGGGTCTGGACCACCTTCGAAAATCGCAACAACAGTAAGTACACCGTGACCAATGCGATCCCGTCCACCCCAATGACCAACAGCACCGGACCGACACCGGCTGCCCAACCGGTGAACACCGACTTCCAGGCCAGATACCCTGCCCTGGCGCAGTACGAACTGATCGGCACCCAATCCCAGACAACACCGACATTGCTCGCCAACTCCCAGCTCGAGTCAGCCTTTCAGAGCCAGTCCTCCTGTTTCGCCTGCCACGGTACGGCCGCGTACTCAAAAAAGAACGGCTACTTCAATTTCGCTCTGAAAGAACAGGGCGGCCTTGTTTACCCAACTGCCCCGCTGCCGGCATCCGATTTTGTCGGTTACAACAAACTGGACTTTGTCTGGTCGCTGAAGCGCGCCCAGTGGCAACGCTAAGGAGCATGACATGAGCGTATTGAATTTCCCTCGCATCTACCTCAACGGCCATATGTTCTGGAACCCGCCGACGGCCAACAACAACGATATGTACCCGCTCTACGATGCGGTAAAAATGCGGATGAACTGGCGGTTTCTTGATTACTACAACATCACACCAGAAAATGCCGCCAGCACACTGATGCCCTGGACGATCGCCCCTCGGGTGTTACACGAGGCGCCCAATTACGTCACGCAGGTGCCGGGCAACGTCTCACAGAATCCTCCGATAATGATCCCCGGAGAATGGAACCTGTTTGGTGACAACGCCTGTGGCACCGTCAGCTACAACCAGACCCAGTCCGTCATCATCGGCGGCGAACTCCCGAACGGTGGGTACGTTGACCAGGATGCCCTGATTAACCAGAGCTACAATTTGCTCGGCAATCCCTTTGGCAGCACAAGCCCCACCGCGGCCCGCTTTGTCGACGTCAGCCCCTGGCAGAACACCTTCACCGCGTTGTACTTCGACAAACTGGTGTTGGGCGACGACCAATGCGGCCTGACGCTCAAGCGTCAATATCGGATGCTCGATCGCTTCCTGAACTTCAAATGGGCAAACCTGGGTGGCCTGATCTATGTGACCACCACGTGGCAAACCTGCTTCCCGAAAGAAAATCTGGCCTGGGCGATCGGCAATTCGGCCCTGCTGAAAAATCTCCAGGAACAGATGGAACAACAAAAAGCCAAAGGCCTGATGTTCCGGTTTTCCACCTACCTGACCTGCTACGACAAAAACGGCATTTTCAACAACTACCCGCCCTTCAACAGCCGTTCCACCACCCCGTCGGCCCTGGCCAAAGTCCAGGAGATGTATCAGAAAGGGCTGGACAACGTCGCCAGCATTTTCTTCAACCCCGCCTACAGCAGCACCGTAGGCACCCTGGGCCTGTGGTTTGACGACGAGTTTCCCACCGCGCCGGCCGGGCGGCGTCTGATCCCTTGCGACGCGGTGACTCTACAAAAAACCGGGGACGCCCCCAAACAGGCGACACTGGGCGTAATCTCGGCACAGGCCCATGGCGATACCTTATCGCTGGATCTGGGCAACACCTTCCCGAGCTATCCGATCGACCCGGCCGCTGACATCCCGGTGGCAGAAAAATTCGATGCCGGCAGCTACCAACTCGGGATACGCCAAGACGGGCAATTCACTCCGTTGGCGAGTATTGGCTTTGAGGACTATGAGCAGGCGGCTTTCGATAAACGCTCCGGCATCCTTGATCTGCCTCTCAGTGCCGACGCACAGAAAAAGCTGCAAACCGGATCATTGGAGCTGCAACTAGCGGGAACAAACCCGGTGCTAGCCGCAGCCCAGCAGATGTGGACTGCAGAAGTGGTCGAGAGCGCAAGTTTCATCGACGTCGGCGACAGCAAGACGCTGCAGATCATGGTGCAATATGACGGTCTGCCGGCACCGGCCGGCACCGTGCTATCGGTGGCGGAGTATGGCAACGCCTACATGATGTGCACGACCGATTACTATCTGGCGTTCAGCAACCCGGCCGACTTTACGTTGTTCTACGACGATCCGGAAAATCGCGGCAAGAACAGATCCAACCTGCCGCAATTTAGCGATACCCCTGCGATACCCAGCCAAGTGACGGAGGGCACTGGCCGTAGGCTCATGGCGACGCGGGCCGCCGAGCCATCCGGTACCGAGGTGCCGGTGAGCTATCTGCAATACCTGCCGACACCCGGTTCGGTCGCCCTGAGCCCCTGCCTGTCGTTCGACAATCCAATCCGTATGGAAGGTGTTCTGCAGGACTCCCAGAACAGCGCCGTGCACTACTGCCTGACGCAGATTCAAACCGACGCCAATGGCATCGCCCGACTGACCGTCAAGGCAAAGGCCCCGGGCTTTCCGACTTTGCGTTTCTTCGTGCATGAAGGAGAGCAGACACCCGTCATCCCCTTCAGTTTCCCGCTCTCGCAGGCTTATACCGACTTCCTCGCACCGATGCGCATCCTGCCGCTGGAGCCGCAAATGCAGAAGGATTTTGTCGATGAGTGGAACCGCATTTATCAGCGCCCGGATGCCAGCACCTTGATCTGGGAGACCTTCATCTACCCACGCATCCTGCAGCCCTTCTATTACATGTACCCGATCATGAGCAAATATATGCCGCTCAATTCGCTGCACCGGATAGAGGGTGCCGTCGACCAACTCATTGTGCTGATCAGCAAGGAATATCAGGAAGAAAGCACCCTGGCGATGCCCATTACCCGAGATATGCCGCAAAGCCGACGCGCAGTACTGGAGCTCTGGGCGCAGTCCTTGGTGAAACGCAATTACCCGCCCTTCCCCCTCAGCATGAGCGATTACAAACAAGGCTAAACAACAACGCTTCAAGCAGGACCACCGGGTGACGAGCCTGTCACCCGGAATTTCACAGGAGTGTCATATGAAAGCCAGCATCTTGAACCGACTGTTGCTGCTGACCCTGCTGCTCAGCCCAGCCCTTTTCGCCCAGGAGGACAGCGGCGCCATCTACTTCACCATGGGAGTGCACAACACCCAGGGGTGCGATGAGCAGAACGGCAACTGCATCGCCAAACGCGCACCGGGCGACCCTTCCGATCCGTTCTTTCCGGCGTTCTGGATCAGCAACTGGACCATGTACCGAGTGATGCACAACTACGAAAAAAATCAGCCGCCGTACAGCAACCCACCTGCCACTCTGACCCCGGCGGACTACACCGTCTCCCGCGGGACCAGCTACTACGACACGACCTATATCCCGCCGGATGGCGACGGCTTCGGCGCCATGATGGAGCACTACGAGAAGTACTGTCTGCCGATCTTCCCGATCAAGAACAACAACTACACCTGCTCGTTCGTATCCCTTGGCAACAAGGCGTATTTCCTGACGTACCCGCAAGACCGCCCCAAAGACATGCCGGCCTGCTGCATGTTTTCACCGATGAATCATCCGCCTCGGCAAGACTTCATCGAGCACCTGCCCTACAGCGCCGAACGCAGCAAAAACCTCGACGCCAGCGTGCAGGCCTACGCCCTGGACCTCGAATCACCGCAAGGTCCGATCCTGTTCGGCTATGCCTTTTACAAAAAACCGTCGGGACAGCCGCCGTACCGGCATCCCCAGTCGTTCTTTTTTTCCGGGGACACCAGCGTCGCCAATGCGCCCATCGTCAGCCAGAACTACACCGACTTCCGCATCGCCAAACCGGACCCGGCCCAGACCTGGGCACAGGTAGCCGCCATGTGCCCGTCGAATCCGCCGCCCTGCCAATTGTTTGAGCCACCGGCGTCACAGAGCAACGGCCACAAGGCGCAATGGAACAAGCTCATGCAACGCAAACCCTGACCAATGACGAAGGATCGCCATGAAAACCACACTCCGTCTCTCCGTGATGTTATTGGGCCTGGCCAGTCTGCCGGCACTGGCCCGGGAACAGGCAATGCCGTCGACGCAGGCCACCAACCTGAATTGCCAGCCCCCCAGCACCGCGCCGGCCGCCACCGCCAGTCAGGATCTGTTCGATCAATACAGCTGGCAGATGTTCATCGCCTTGAGCTGGCCGGCACAGGACGGGCAGCGAGGTAATCCCGACTGCAGCAAACAGCCCGGGGATGCCGGCTACACCGTCTGGCAGACCTACAAAACCGTAGAGGAAATCTTTCTGCCGGGAGCAACCAACCCTGGCCCGTGGAATAGCCCGCAGGCCGCAAAAAGCCTGGGGATCATCAACATCGCCGCGCTGAAGAACAGCTCACAGGTGAATGCCGTCGATCAGGCCGTCGGCGGCTGGCTGATCGACCAGGCCCGTAACCCGACCTACTACGACATCTCGGCCAACGAGACCTCTTACAACTACATCGTCGGCAACAGTTTTTATAACGCCGATGTCGTTTCCAAAGCCAACAACATCCAGTTTCCCTATGGCGTCATTGAGGTCAAATCGAGCTGGCGCGTCCTCACGACCGCTGACAACGCCAGCCACTACCTAACCATGCTCGCGCGCGTGGCCAAGTTCAACGACCAAGGCCAGCGCATCGGTGTCACCGAGGCGTACCTGGGTCTGGTGGGCCTGCACATCATCACCAAGGCGAACGGTTATCCACAGTGGATCTGGTCGACATTCGAGCAGGTCGATAACGTTCCGCCCAAGGCGCTGGTGAACGGCCAGTGGGTCGACCAACCGGCATCCGGCACGGCCTATTCCTACTTCAACGCCGCGGCCCCCGCCGTCACCCTCAACCAGTCGCCCTGCGATTGGCAGACTCAAGACGCGCATTTGGTCTGCGTACCCAAACCCGGCACCACGTTCCAGACCCCGAACCCGCTGAACCGGGTCACCCCGATTGCCGAAGTCACCAATGGGGTCAACGCCAATTACCGCTCCGATCCGGGGCTGCAAAGAAGCGCGTTGAAGTATTACCAGCTCATCACCACCCAACGCCCGCTGATGCCGGACAACCCTGGCAATCCACTGGGCCAGCCGACGCCTTCGCTCTCGGCCAACGTGACCATGGAGAGCTATATCCAGCCCAACAGCAGTTGCATGAACTGCCACTCCATGGCGACACCGGTCAAAAGCCCCTACAAGTCCGACTACTCCTACCTGTTCAAATTCGCCAATGCGCCTATCGGCAAAACCATCAAGGACGAGGAATAAATCATGAGCATCCTGAACGGCCCACGACTGAATTTCTGGGGCGGCATCCGCACGGATGTCAGCTTGCCGAACAACTCCCCGACTATCCCTCAAGGAGAGCCTGACGGCTGGCCGCTCTTCGACCTGACCACCTCGACCCTGGCGCCGGGCGCCCAGTCTTACACCGACGATCAACTGAACGACATGATCAATGCCCCAAACGGCGACTACTACACCGCTGGCGGCTGGAATCACTACGGGCAGCATGTCGTTGATATGCAGAGCGCCTTGATCAGTTCCCAGGGGAATCCGGGCAACATCAGCACGACGGGCGATCAGGTCGGCCAGCCTGTCTATCTGCTCGGTTCAGTGGACCCGGTAACCGGACAGGGGCCTGTTTCCGGCCCGATGATGGTGGACCTGGACCCCACCGCCACAAACACCACCCAGATATTCGTCGGCGGCCTGCAGATTGGCGGGAGCGACAACATCCAGTTGCTGATTCGCGCCAACACGGTCTGCAGCAGCCTGGATGTCAAAAAGAGGATTCTGGAGCCAGAGGATATGGATGCGCCGGGTTCTTTCCGCCTCAGCGGTACGTTTCAGCTGACCTTTCCCCTGAGCAGCATCGTGAGCTGGAACCAGAACAGCAGTGGCCTGCAGTCGATCATTCAGGCACCGGGGGCAACGGGGATCGTCCTGCGCTTCGTCATGTTCGAAATGTGCCCCGAGATGACCACCGAACAACTGGATGCCGATTATGCCGCTGGCAGAAACACCCCCAACCCGAGCATCGGCCGGGTCATCGGCACACTGGCCCCAGCCTTCGCCGACGAACCGATGAACTGCCAGCCGGGCCGGCAACTGGTCAACAAGTACACGAATAGCACCGGCTATGCCGATCTGGGCGACAGTGGCCTCCTGAGCATCGACATGGTGAACGTCATCCCGAAACAAAACTTCAGGGTCGTCAGGGACGACATCACTAGCCCCATCGGACCCAACGCTAATTACGGTCCCGTCACCATTACTGCAGGCGCTACCACCCTGACCACCCTCGACCCGACCAGCAGCCCTTTGTTCAACTACTACGTGTATGGCGGCATCGTCGACCTGCCCCTGAGTTCCAGCCAGCAGCTAGCGGTGCAGAAAAACCCACTGGCCATCAACGCGCCCGACACGGTCTACAAGTCGACGCTTCACGCAACCGAATCGATCTATCGGGTGTATGCCGATCAGCGCAACGTTTATCTGGAGGACCACCCCAATGGCCTGTCGATCACCCTGCAGGTCAGGCATCTGGGCGTTCCGGTCGACAGTGCTACCGAAATCGACCTGAAGGCAACCCCCCCTGCTTTATACGATCAACCGCAAAACTGGGACTTCCTCGACTTCCCTGCCTCACTGACCGTAAACACCGGTCAGCTCGCCGTCAGTTTCCCCGTCACGGTAAAACCGGGTACTGCCGCCCAGGCGGGTTTCGTCGCCCTGACCTACACAGTCAACGGCCTTGCAAGTGGCAGCTATTTCACCAGCTTTCGCAAATACGCACAGACCGACTTCGGCATCCCCGCGGGCACCACCATCACCTGGCCGCTGATGTATCCGAACGTCTTGCGTTTTCACTACCTGGCCTTCCCCGCCATGTCTCGTTACATCCCGCTCAATCAGCCCGACGCAATCATGGCCGCCAAGAATCCGATCCTCGCCCGAACCTCGGATGCCTACAAAGGCACCACGCTGTTCATGCCTGTGGTGCGCTCGATGTCTCCCTGCCAGCGCGCACTGCTGCGGGCCTATCTCACGGGTGAACCGTGGCAACCGCCGCAGTAGTCGCGCCCACCCCTTGCCCATGGAGAGAGACCTATGCAAATTCCCGTTCATATCCCTGCGCGACCCAGCGAAACCCTGTGCCCGAGCACCATCATCGCTGAAGGCCTGCTGAACCCCCGCGGCGTCTGTGTGCAAGCCGATGGCAGTCTGCTGCTGACCGAAGCCGGCTCAGGCCTGCCAGACCAGCCCTTCAGCGGCCGTATCAGTCGACTGCGACCGGATCCGTCCAGCCCCGGCGCCTATCTGCCCCGCGAAATACTCGCGCAAGGTTTTCGCGCCATGAACATGCAGGCCCGCATGCTGCGCGATGAAATCATGGGGCTGTCGGACATCGCCTGCGGTGACGGGCGCTGTCTGGTCAGCCAGACCGATTATGTCGAGGGCTCTAAACTGCTGGACCTGCAATACACCCCGCCCGAGCCGGTGTTTCACAGCCGTGGCAATCTGAATGCGCTGTGTTACCACCCGACCCGGCGCAGCTGGCTGGCCGTCAAACCCGATACCAATCAATTGGTGGAGTTCAGCACCGGCCAGAACGAGCGCGTACTGGTCCAATTACCCGAACTGGAGCTGGGCCAGGAAGCCGTGCCCGTGACCCTGGTGTACGAACCGGCGACAGACGCCGTGCTGATCAGCCTGTTCTCCGGAGAACTGCAAGGCGATCCGACCCGCAAGGGCATCGACTTTGCCGACAAGGCAGGCCAAGTGATTCGGGTCTGGCCGGCCAGCGGACAAATCGACATCCTGATTCGCGGTCTGCAACTGCCTACCGGACTGGCGCTGTGTCCGCAAGGGAACGTGCTGGTCCTGGAGCTCTGCAATCGTCTGCAGCAGCCCTTGCCGCCTGACTGGAATGGCGAAGTACTCCATGGCGGCTTTACCCGATTCACGGGTCGACTGTTGAGCTGCAACCTGCAAACAGCCCAAGTCGCCGTGCTCGCCCGCGACCTGGATACCCCTTCCAACCTGTGCGTGTTGAAGGATGCGGTACTGGTGAGCGAAGGCATGGGATTAGCGGGCCGGCCACTGCCTACGCCAGACAACAACGTCGTCCCGTTGAGCGGCAGACTCCGTCGGGTGCAGCTCTGAAAAGCACCTGTCTGGCGCCAGACCTACGCGGGAAAGGGCCGGCTCGGGTAGAAACCGGGGACATCCTTTACAGGGGTGAAATTCACGCTGCCGCTACGGGGTCGCCCCAAACCTATCGTGCGGTCCAATGTCATGGATAGGGTTATGAACCGGGAGGTTGATCTGTGAGCAAGTACTGATTTGACCGGAAGGTCTGAGTTGACTACGTTGATCCGTTAAAGGAAATCATCTCGTGCGACAAGGAGTGTCGATAATGTACCCAGCCGTTCGTTCGTCTATGGCCCTGGCCTGGACCCTGCCCCTGGCGTTCTGTGCAGTTGCCGCCCAGCCGCCGCTCGATCCGCTACAGACCCTGAACCGCATCAACCACAACTACAACGTCCTCAAGGACGCCTGCCAGGAACCCGATACCGGTGCCGCGCGCGGTCACTACTACTGCAGCGGCGTGACCTTGCGTATGGTCAACGACGGGGCATTCAACCCTTGGGACTACAGCCCCTACGCGATCAAGATCGGCGCGACCTCCTACTCCTGGATCCGCAAGGACCTGAGCACCCGGATTCTCATTCACCCGGCCGGTTTTATCCTGCGTACCCCAACCGATGCGGCGGCCTTGAACCTGCCGGTCAAGGAACAGGGCTGGACCTGCATCTACGCCTTCGATGGCGGTACCGGGCCGGAGCGCAAATGGTACGGCTGCGGCTTCTTCGACAGCCGCGAGCCACCGCGTGCGGCCCAGGGCGCGATGAACAACCGCAACGCCGCCCTGGCCTACGGCACCTGCGCGGAAGCCACAGTCAGCACCGCCGAGCAATGGACCCAGAAATACACCGGACTGATGAAGGGGCCGATCCAATACAGCCAGTGCTCCTGGAACGCAGAAAAACCGAGTGACTGGAACGCCATGATCCGGGTCCACGAGTCCCGGCCGAACACCACCAACAAGGATCCCTTCGCCTTCAGTGCCCAGGTCAACGAGTTCATGTTGAAGAATGCCTCGGCGACCAACGACGGCAGCGAAAACATGAAGTACATCGATGCCTTCATCTACAACGTCAACAGCACGCAAAACTTCGCCACCCGCGGTGACCAGTTGCCACCGAAACCGGAGGACGGCCTGAACAGCGCGCGCAACTTCCAGAAGAAACTCCAGGCACAGGGCTACAGCGTGCCGGTCCTGCGGCTGGACTTCACCAAGCCGGCGGAGCAGCGTTTCAGCTATGTCGCCGCCGACCAGGCGATAGACCTGACGGTTGCTGGCGGTGCACAGCCGACGCCGGCGAAACCGGCGCCCAGCTACATCGCTGCGGCTACCTGGATCGAGCGTTACGACCCGGGCAGCAAGAAAAACGAATGGACCCTCCAGGTCACACCCACCGCTCAGGGCAAGGCGATCCAGGCCAGCGACCAGGACGCCTTGTACAAGGAACTGTTCGAGCTGCGTGGAGCCGATAGCCAGTGGCGTGACAACGAGAAATCACCGGGCAGCATGCGCCAGCAACTGAGCTGTCTGGTGCAGAACTATCCGGCCAAGACCGAATGGAACCTGGAACCGTTTCGCCCCAATGTCACACCCCAGGAAGCGGCCAAGGCCGGTTGCAATCCGCTGCCGCTACAGGCACCGCAATACATCGCGTCTGCCGATTGGGTCAAGCGTTACGACCCCGGCACCCGCAAGGATGAATGGACCTTGAGCGTGGTGCCCACGGCGGCTGGCCGCGCGTTGCCCAACGAGCAGGCCGGGGCTTTGTACGACCAGTTGTTCACCCTCAAGGGCGCAGATAGCAACTGGCGTGACAATGAAAGTTCCGCCGGCAGCATGCGCCAGCAATTGAGCTGCGTACTGGTCAACTACCGCAGCAAGACGCCCTGGAATCTCGAGCCTTTCAGGCCTGCGTTGTCGGAGAGCGAGACCCGGGCCGCAGGTTGCAACCCAGTGCAGCGTTGAATTTGCGGGGCACTGTGGCGCCCTTGCCGAGGGCGCTGCGGTTGTCCGCGGCAGGTCGCGCAAGTCGTCGGCGAATGAGGCTGGCGCGTGCAACGAACCCTTCTGTTTTCTGTAGCACCGGCATGGACGCCCACGCCGGCTACCGGTTCCAACCACAAGGAAGTAGCCCCATGAAAAAACGTCTGAACAGGATTACGTCATTACTTATATTTCCGTTGCTCTTGCAAACGACATTAGCCAACGCCGAATCATGCGAGGAGACGCTGAAACGGGTTGAAACGTTGTACAACAACACAGTCGATAGTTGCAGGCAGGATCCGGCGTCGGACTGTTCGGGATTGATGATCCGGGGCACTCACCGAGCCGACCCGGCAAAGGGGCAGAAATGGGATGTCTGGAATCCAAGCCCGAAAGCCAAAGAGCTGGGTACGTTTGCCGCGTCTTTTATGCGTGCCGATGGCATCAGCTATGAAGATCCTGGCATGAGTACGCAGAACGGCTACATCATCACTCCGAGAGATCTGGTACGCGATCCCGAGACTCCGGTGCATGTTTATTGTGCGTTTCCCAACGACGCCTGGACCGATTTTCGAGACGATCGGGGCTGTGGCAACAATAAAAACACCGCCCAGACAGAGGCCGTATGCCAAGCCATGGCACCCCCTATCCTTAGCGCGAATGCCTGGGTTGCGCATTTCACCAAGTTCAACAACGACATCAAGCAAGACCAGTTGCAATGTGGCTTCAATATGCGCAATCCCATGAGCAGCAAGGATCGAGTAGACGCCTTTCGCAACTTCATGGAGGCACGGAAAGTCATCAACACCCGTGAGTTTCAAACCCAGACAGAATTACGCTTGGGTAACCCGAAAGATGACGAACTACCGATTCTGGCTTTTTTCTACAGCGATCAACGTGGCTTGAACGATGCCTTGGCCAATCAGCGGGACTATAAAAACAAGACAGGAAAGGACCGTAACATCGTCAAGATTGATTTCCCAAGAACCCCGACGAGCAAGGCCAGCTTCTCGTGCATCAAAACCACGCCTCCACCCTCGCAACAGTTCTGTGACAAGTACATCGAATCAAGCAGCTGGGCACAACGTCCCGATCCAAAACTCGGACCGAACACCTGGTCGCTCCAGGTGGTGCCTACCGCTTGCGGCCGCGCGATCAAGGATGATCAGACCGACAGAATGTTTGCCGAGTTGTACAACAAACATAAAGACGATCAGCAATGGAGGGCGTACAGCGTCAATGGCGGGTCACTGCGCCGGCAAATGGTTTGTCATCTGGCAGCAACCGTCGACGGCAAGCCTGTCAGGAACAAGCCCGAATGGAACCTTGAACCGGCGCGGCCGTACGTCGACCAAGCCACAGCCGTAGCGCAACACTGTAATCCCTACTGAGGCTTTAAACGGCAAAACCCGATCTGCCGATACCCAGGTATCGGCAGGTTTGCATTTTTACCAGCAACCGGGATCTGGACCAGATTGCCTGGCCCGTGCATGGAGCCAGGGTGTGACAGGTACTCGCAGTCATGTCCGCGGGGCGGCGCTTCACTCGATCAGTTATCACCTCATCTACTCACGCCAAAGTAGAACTGAAAATCGCGTTTCTACGCAAAATCCAGGTCTGCCAACCAGCCGATAAATTTCAGATTCGGCATAGAAACGCAGACTTCAATTTTGGCTCAGCGTTTTTACACACTCTGGGCCAAAAGCAGCCTGTGGGGTGCGCTTAGGAAATCTGGGCAACTCACAATTTTTACTCTTTTCATCCAGGCGACCTGCGATGCCAATCGCCAATACCTCACAGCAAACCCAGCAACAAACTGCCTCCCAACGAACCGCACAAAGCTTAAGACGCCAGCAGTGCTTGATGAATCTCAATAGTAGGAATCGCAACTTCTAGACGCTGGCCGTTAAGCCACCTCCTAGTTTCGCTGACGTCGAAAATCTGGCCCTGCTGCATCAAGGCCAATATGAGTTCGTCCGAGATGCGATAGCGTCCGCAGTCCAGGCAGTCTCTTTCTTCCCAAGGGCCAGAGCATTGAATACGTTCAGCGATACCTATACAGATAAGACAATTCATCGCGATCACCCTTTTTATAGTTGTACCCGACCGGTCAGAGGCCGCCGTCGATGGCACGCCCGTTGACAAACAGTCGGGGTGCCCGAAGAAAATCTGCATGATTAGGAATAATTGAAGGCAAGGGATTCCGCACGTTGCGAGCGCCCCCTTACCCTTTCATAAATGTCAGACAGGCGTGCCAGGCTCAATGTCATACGCCTTCTGAACAAGTTCAGCGCGCTTACCTAGTCCTTCCCTGCTCTTGCGGGTCCAAGCGGAGTCGATCTGCTTACGTTGCTGATCAATAATTTCCTTTGGCTCAACATTCCGGTAAGTGTCGACGGTGCCGGTGATAACACCGATGGTAGTTTCGAATACCGGTTCCGGATCGTACTGTTCATGCGGGAAAGCTAGTTTGTTGTAGTCGAAGAGACGCGTGGAAGGATCGTCCTGCCAAGTTTTCCACGTCTCAAACATACGATCATTGAACCCGGTCAGGAACGGCCCCGGGTTCACTGTTGCCACCTCGATACCAAACTCTCTGAGTTCAAGTCCCATCGCTTCTGCAATAGCCTCCACCGCGTGCTTGGAAGACGAATAAGCGCCAGCGAATGGATCGGCTGTAAGGCCTGCGACTGAGGACATAAAGACAATCTTGCCCTTTTTCTTCAACACCATCTTCTTAGCAATCAGTTGAGTCAGCATCAGCGGGCCGACCACATTGACCTCGTACTGACGACGCAAATTTTCGGCAGGAATATCAACTGTCGCTCCGCCTTCTGAGATACCTGCATTGTTTAGCAGCACGTCCACATCCCACTCAGCAGCTTTTAGCCGGTCGCCTTCGTGTGTGACGTCGAGCTTCTCGACACGAAGACTAACCCCACGACGCTTCGCTTCTTGTTCGAGTGAATGCACCTGGGCCACGACCTCGACTCCGGCGATGACATCCAGCCCTCTCTTGGCGAGTCTGAGGGCTACTTCATAGCCAAACCCTGTACCTGCTCCCGTAACGAGCACTCTCATGATTTTCTCCTGGATGGTGATATTTAAGAGGTAGCCGAACGAGGAGTGCGTTTCGTCAGCACATGATTTATCTGTCTGCGATAAAGGAACACACGTTCAACAAATCTAATCATTCCCGGACGAGTGGTTACGGAGTACGTCTCACGAAAAACTCTGAATCATTCGTCAATATCACCCTCTATCTTTTATTCTCGGAGAAATTTAGGGAGTAATTTTGAGCTACCTGGATTGGGTTCAATGGCCTGCGATGCTGGTAACGGTGTTTGCAGCGTGGCTTATCGGGTCTCAACGACCCGCAAGGCGGATGACAGGGTTCGTATGCTTCAGTTTGAGCAATTTGCTGTGGGTGATTTGGGGGGTGTACGTAGAAGCCTATGCTCTCATCGTCTTGCAGATTTTCCTTTTTCTAATGAACCTTCGCGGGTTCAAGAAGAACCTCGACGTAAACTAGGTTTATCCATCAAGGTCAGGTGCTTTCAGGTACTAAACCGTACCTCTGTGCTTATGTGGACACCTTAAGACTGGAGATTGAGACAGTCCTCTCTAGCCGCCTGCCGAACTTTCCTGAGAAACGGCCTCAGGGATAGTTTTCGCAGAAAGCGGCGGAACGAATGTACAGATCGCGATCTTTTCCTCGGAACAGCCCAACAAATCACACACAAACAAAAACGCCAGGTGCCGTTTTTTTGCCTGGCGTTTGTGCAAAGTCGAAGCCTTGTAAAACCACTCAATGTAGTCAACGATGCAATTGGCCTTCGTCCCTTGTTTTGTGCCATGGCACCCTGCCCTATTTCCTGAATATTCAGGACTAAATTCGAGCACGTCACCCACAAACGACCTGATGACAGCAGAACCGACTATTCTTTCGGACAGTGAACGCTGCACTCTTGGCAAAAAGGGACACCATGCCAGACTATGATCGCGCCATCGGCTCCAGCCCCGGCTTCACATGCGGTGATCGAACCTATCTGATCAAGCCCAGGCGACTCTGGATGGCCTCAATTGCGGTTTTCTGTCTTTTCACGGCAACTCCCGGATACAGCCAGAACCTGCCAGCCGCAGCGGGTGCCGAAAACGCCACGGTTACGGTGATTCAAGCGCAGGAAATCGTTTCCAGGGCCACCCTCGAAGCCGTTCGCTGGAGCGGTCCTGAATCTGGTCCGCAAGCCCAACGAGGCAAGAGCATCGCCTTTGTCGCAGAAGATTTGCGTAACGGAGGAATTGTCGGTGTCGCGCAGGGCGCTCGCGAGGCAGCCAAGGCGATGGGCTGGACGCTGAAAATATTCGATGGCGCTGGATCATCGGCCGGGCGTGCAAAGGCCTTTTCCGATGCCTTGGCGGCGAAACCCGACGGCCTCATTCTGTGCGGCTCCGACGCCCTTGAGAACAATGCGGCGCTGATGCTCTTCGCCAACAGGAAGGTGCCGGTGGTTGGCTGGCACGCCGGGGCACGACCCGGGCCGATTGACGGCACGCCAGTGGCCATGAACGTCACGACCGACCCGATAGAAGTGGCGCGCCTCACGGCCATGGCGGCAGTGGCACAGTCAAACGGACACGCCGGCGTGGTCATCCTGACTGACTCCAAGTACAGCATCGCCATGGCGAAAGCCAAGGCCATGGAAGACGTCATTCGGGCCTGTCGGGAATGTACGTTACTGGAAGTACGCGATGTCGCGATCTCCGAAAGTAGCGAGAAGATGCCGGCGATCACCAAGGAGCTGCTTCAGCGCTATGGCAAGCGCTGGACCCACACCCTGGCCATCAACGATATCTATTTCGACTACTCGATTGCCTCATTGACCAACGCTGCAATACCCAGTGACGGCATCAGTCTGTTGTCTGCCGGTGATGGCAGCGCTTCGGCTTTCTTGCGCATACAGGCAAAAACCTACCAGACCGTCACCGTGGCCGAGCCGCTCAACCTGCATGGCTGGCAAGTGATAGATGAATTGAACCGGCTGTTTGCAGGTCAGCCGGTGAGTGGCTTCGTAGCGCCGATTCACCTAGTCAATGCCGACAACATCGCCTTCGACGGCGGGAAGAAATTCCAGTACGACCCTGACAATGGCTATCGAGACATCTATCGCCACCAATGGAATCCCTGACATTGGACGTTACTTCCCGACTCGGACGCTGGCTATTGCCGCAATCGCTACGCGCGCAGTTCACGCTGGCGTTTCTGACGCTGGCGCTGCTGATCCTGGCGGGTGGTGCAACTGCGGTCTACGCGTTGCGCACGTCAAACAGCGCCACCCGCCAGCTGACAGATGAACGACTGGTCCGCATGCAAAATGGGCAAGACATGCTGCAGCGTACCTTGCTGATCGAACGCCAGACCGATCAGCTTTTGACAACCCGCTCCCCCGACGCCCTGCGTTCAAGCTATGCGGCGACCGTCGAACAGCTTGAAGCCCTTGATCAACTGGTGCAGCAGCTGACTGCCTCGAACAGTGGCGTGGCGATACTTGACATGTACCAGTCGAGCCAGATGTTCCGCAACACCGCCAACATCGTTGCGCAACTGCGAGAAAGCCTGCTGCAAACCGAGGTCACCTTCGAGCAAACCCTGAAGGAGCATACCGCCCGGTTAACCGCGACCCAGACCCGCGCCAGCCTGGAACTGGCGGTGTTACTTTTCGATCTGCCGCAGGCTGTTGACAGTGATGCCGTGGAACGGCTGCGGATCCGGTATGAGCGCCTGTCAGGCACCGCAGGCAAGTTACCCAACGCTGACGTGCAGACGCCTGATCTCTTCTCTCTGCACCTGAGGCTCATCAATCAGCGCAACGTCATACAGCGCTTCAATGAAGAACTGAAGAATGAAGCCGGGGTTCTGGTCGCGGTGGCCCGTGCGCAATCCAGTGCTTACACCGAAGACTATCGCGAAGCTGTGCAGCGTCTGGTCGAGGCCTCCAATCGTAGCCAGCAATGGGTGCTGATCATGTTGGGTGCCAGCCTGGTGTTCGCCTGGTTCGTGACCCGGGTCTTCATGGGCCGTCATGTGCTCGTGCGCCTGAATGAAATAAGCCGGCAATTGCGTCAGGAGCACACGGGCAAAACGCATTTAGTGATGGCAGAGCATGGGAAGGACGAGATCGGCAACATGGCGAGTGCGGTGAATCAATTCCTTAAAGACCGACTTCAGCTGGAAAAAAGAACGGTCCAATTGAGTATCGCCACAGAGCGGCTCGCCGTACAAAACAGCCGATTAGAGCAAGAAGCCATCATCCGCGCCGGACAAGGTCATGTCCTGGAGCTAATTGCCAGGAGCACCGAGCTTGCAGAAGTCCTCGACAGCCTGGCTCACCTGGTTGAGTCCCAACTGGAGGGGATGATGGTGTCCATCCTGGTACTGGATGAGGATGGCAAGCACCTGCTGCACGGGGCTGCCCCCAGTTTGCCGAAAGCCTATAACCAGCTCATTGACGGGATTGCGATCGGTCCTAACGTCGGTTCATGCGGCACTGCGGTGTATCGACGAGAACCGGTCATCGTCACGGATATCGAGCTGGATCCGCTGTGGGAGGCGTACCGCTCAGTTGCTGCGCCCTATGGATTTCGCTCCTGCTGGTCAACGCCGATTCTGTCCCATGAGCGAAAGGTATTGGGTACGTTTGCCTTGTATTCCAACACCGTACGCAGCCCTCGCGCGACCGAGACGCGACTGATCGACATGGCGACACCTCTTGCCGGCATTGCGATAGAACGCCAACTTACCGAAAAGCGCATTCGCTATATGGGCGACCATGACGCACTGACTGGGTTGCCGAATCGCACACTGCTCGAAGACCGTCTCAAGCAGGCAATACTTTATGCTCAGCGCTACGACCGCCTGGTGACGGTGGTGTTTCTCGATCTGGATAAATTCAAACTGGTGAATGACAGCCTTGGGCACAGTGCTGGAGACGAACTGCTGAAAACCGTCGCCCGGCGCATGCAGGAGTGTGTACGCCGCACCGACACCGTCGTGCGACTGGGTGGCGACGAGTTTGTGATTATCCTGTTCGACCAGCCCTCAGACCTCGACGGCGTTACTCCAGCCCTGCACAAAATCCAGGAAGCCATCCTGCGGCCGATTCAGCTCAGCGGACATACACTCCACGTCACCTGCAGCATGGGGTTGGCCACCTACCCTGCCGACGGCAGCGATACCGACACGTTGCTCAGCAACGCGGACGCCGCCATGTACCGGGCCAAGGAGTTGGGTCGCAACAGTTACCAGTTCTATACGAGCGAGATGAATAACAAGGTTCAGGGCAAGCTTGCCATGCAAGATGGGCTTCGAAACGCACTCAACCATGACGAATTCCTGCTGCTGTACCAGCCACAGGTGGATTTGCAGTCAGGTCAGATTATCGGCGTAGAGGCACTGATCCGCTGGCAGCACCCCGAGCTCGGCATGGTGTCTCCAATCAAATTCATTTCGCAGGCCGAAGAGACCGGGTTGATTGTGCCCATCGGCGACTGGGTGATTCATACCGCGTGCAGACAGAACAAGGACTGGCAGGATGCGGGCTGGCCACCGATCACCATGTCGGTGAATATTTCAGCACGCCAGTTCATCGAAAGGGATCTGATCGACCGGGTGAGGCATGCCTTGCAAGAAACCGGACTGGACCCGATGTACCTTGAGCTGGAGCTGACCGAAAGTCTGATCATGCAAGACCTTCAGCAAGCCATCAGCAAAATGAAAGAACTGCAAACAATGGGGATCAGTCTCTCAATCGACGACTTCGGCACCGGCTACTCCAGCCTCGCCGCATTGAAAAGCTTCCCGATCGCAAGACTCAAGATCGACCAGTCTTTCGTGCGCGATCTGCCCGACAACGAGAACGACAAAGCCATCGCCACCGCGGTGATTTCATTGGGACACAAACTGAACCTCAAGGTCATTGCCGAAGGTGTCGAAACCGAAGAGCAGCAAACCTTCCTGCGTGAAAACGGTTGCGATGAAATTCAGGGCCACTTTTTCAGCAGAGCGGTCAGCGCAGAGGAAATCAGTCTGTTACTGCGTACACCCCGGCTGCTTCAACCGAGCCACATTGCGAGCCCTGACTTGGCAAAGCGAAAACGCGATGTAAAACGCCCAAGCAGCCCAATGCCCGGGCATTAATGACATATTGGCCTGTCTACTCTGACCTACTTGCTCGAAGGAGAAATCCGGCACAAGGACAGCCTAGGCTCGGATCAATGGGTGAAACCGAGTGACGTCAGCGGGATGATGGCCGGCAGCGCGATCGCCCATGTCGAACGTCCCCCCAAATCACTCATGGCCAGCGGCTTTCGCATGCACAGCTTGCAAATCTGGCAGGCCTCGCCGAAAGAACATGAACAAGGCCACGGCTATTACAGCCACTACTCGACCGAGCCCCTGCCCTTCAGCGATAACCTTGGAGTGAAGATCCGGATAATTGCCGGTTCAGGCTTTTGCCTGGAATCACCGGTGCCGGTGCGCTCCCCTACGCTGTAAGCCGAATTAAAAATCGCGACTGGTAGTGGTTTCGAGTGGAACTTACTGAAACGAAAAAAAGAGACCGAAGCCTCTTTTTACAATGCTGACAATAAAATAACGCGCAAAAAAAACGCCACTCATTGAGTGGCGTTTTTTCTGTATTTGGAGCGGGAAACGAGACTCGAACTCGCGACCCCGACCTTGGCAAGGTCGTGCTCTACCAACTGAGCTATTCCCGCGTCTTGGTGTGGCGCATTCTATAGAATCCAGAAGCCCCGTCAACCCTTTGATTCAAAAAAGTTTTATTTCTTTTCTACGTCGGTCTTCAGATGTGGCCAGGCAGCCCGCAGATATTGGACCATGGACCACAATGTCAGGCCTGCCGACACCAGCAACAAGGCGTAACCCACCAGGACCCAGAAGCTGAAGTCCGACGGATTGGCCAGCAGGATCACCAGCGCCAGCATTTGCGCGGCGGTTTTCCATTTGCCCAGGTTCGACACGGCGACGTGAGCACGGGCGCCGAGTTCGGCCATCCACTCTCGCAACGCCGAGACGACAATCTCGCGACCAATAATGACCGCTGCCGGCAGCGTGAGCCACAGGTTGCCGTGTTCTTGCACCAGCAATACCAGCGCGACAGCGACCATCAACTTGTCAGCCACCGGATCGAGGAAAGCCCCGAACGGTGTGCTTTGCTCCAAACGGCGAGCCAGGTATCCGTCCAGCCAATCAGTGGCAGCGGCGAATGCGAAGACTGAACTGGAAGCCAGATAGCTCCATTGGTACGGCAGGTAGAACAGTAAAATGAAGATCGGAATGAGCAGGACGCGTAGAACGGTAATCAGATTAGGGATATTCATCGGCACAACTGGCTACGAGGTGAGTTGGCATTCTACTTGAAAAGGACAGGCGATGAGGCGTGTTGGCCCATTCTACGGGCTTCTTTCGGGCCATGTCTAACACTGTTCTAACAGAGTTCTAACACTTTGTGGCATCTCAGAGCCCCTCATCCAGAGGCCTGCGCGGGCACGGTAAGGACCCATGCATACACGCGATAAGGCTCAGGCGGGGGCCTACGGGGGAACCTGCAGCTATTAAAGCATTGAGGTGTTGTCTCCCAAAATTTCGCTATTTTCTGGGTAGCCTTCATCAGGACCCAAGACAGCCTCAGCAGGTAGCTTGCCGTAATAGCTATCGGTAAGGGCCGTGGAGGTCTTCCAGAGTTTGCCGCATGACGCCCACCAGCGTATTCAGAGCAAGCGACAATGTGTCTCGCTCCTGCCGACGCAGCGGGCGAGTGAAATGGAGCAGTTGCTTCCGCATAGGTGGCAGCCGGTTTAATTACGCAAGACGGGATGCCCGGACACATACGAAGCGTGCCTGTTTCGGACAGGAAAGGCACCACGACAAGTCATAGTAGGGCTATTGCTTGGAGGGTTGGTCTGGATGGGTTTTCTTCCACTGGCGATAGCCCATTACAACCGTGAGAAACTCTTGCTCCCTTTGATCGTTGCTCATGCGCTGATGAGCAAGCATGTTCCGCTGCGTATCGTTCTCAAGGGTCGTTTTGAAAGCTTCGGTGACGGCTTGATATTCCTTCGCACATCGCAGAGACAGGGCTATGGCCACCGTTCCCGCGTCAGAAACACCATCATCAACAGTTGGAACCATTGCGCTCGCACAAGCATTTTCGACTTTCAAAGCATCCATCAGTTGCGGTGCAAGTTCAGCATTTGCTGATTCGGCCGTAAGAACAACCATAGTCAAAATCAGAAAGCGAAATTTCATGGCTTTTCCCTGTTATTCAAAGCGCTTGGACACGAGCCTAAACATACACTGTAGTGATCAACTAATCCCGGACACGACGTTAAGTTTTTTTCTCGGCCTGAGCTGGCGCAAGCACCACGGCAACATCACCCATCACAGCCACCAAGTAGAACGCAGACGACATCCCCAAAGCCTTCGACCAACATTAGGACTTTTCCTACAGACCTTCCCTTCCCTTTCCGGTAGCCTTCCGCGAGCCAGCATAAGACTGGTTCATGACCATGGACGAAAGACGCAAGGACGATGAATGATTTCTTCTGCTCGATTGGGTGACAAACATGTCTGCCCATTGCCAGGCCACGGCACTACCCCTATTGCTTCTGCATCTGCTGACACCAACATCAACTTTATGGGCTCTGCTCGTGTCGGCGATACCTGTGGATGTGGCGCGGTCATCACTACAGGCTTTCCTTCTATACAAGTGAACGGTCGCCCCATGGCCCACTTAGGGAGCCCTACCAGTCACGGCGGGACAATCATCACGGGGTCAGGCGACGTCGGTGGTGGCTTTGTCATGGGTGACGCTGGCGGTGCAACCATCATCAACTTTATGGCCCTCGGAGCATTCCGGCCAGATGGCACTGTGGACGACGAGAAGATGGCGACCTTGTTGGCCGACCCTAAGCTCACAGAGAAAGCCACAGCGGCGAACGCTTTGGTAGATCCCAAGGCAGCCTCAAAACAGCCAGAGACGAAGCCTGAGCCAAAAGCGGAACCTGTCGTTTGCAAAGACCCTGACATGATGGAGAAGGTGGCGGACTACATCGCGGACGAGATGAATCGCAATATTCATCACCCTTCCGTTTTAAAGATGAAAGAGCTGCTCAGCTATGACGTTGCCAAAGAGACCCGCAAGCAAATGGATCTGCCTTGGTATGCCCAAGTTGGCGCGACGAGCCCTCAAGCTATTGGCGCTGCGAATGGCGCGGCTGCAATGGCGATTTGGACTGAACGTGTTGGGCAGAAGCGGGATTGGGACCACAAGCCGAAAATCTATGCGAGGTTCGGCGATTATTACCAAAAGCAGGGTAAATACGACTATTTCTATGATATCTGGTCGAACATCCACTACGGCTACGTCGGACGAGCTGGCGGCCTTTCCGAAAGCGTGTTGGCCGACGGTGCCGGTGTTGAGCAGATTGCCTCGGACTCCATCCGAAAGGTATTTGATTGGAAGAAACGTCGGGGACCTCATGCAACCCCAGGTGTCGATGGGATGAAGGCTTACGACGATGCACCGGATCGGATATCGATTGGCATCGGGATCGAACTATTCGCTGAGCATCCTAACGGAGGCATCACCGCCAAAATGATCATGGAGAAAGTTCTTGCAGTTAAACCAGAGGATTGGGGCGATGGCGTTATTGTCCACGTTTGCAAGAAAGCTGAGTAAGGGGAAGGTAGTAGTGCTCTGCCTCCTCGCATTACTTGTATTTTGGTATGTAACGCTGCCGCGAGTAGTCGTCAATTACCCCAAGGATGGCAAGGAGGAGCTGCGCTATATCTGGAACACCCAGCACCGTATCGACAAAGGGGGCATGCTCCCCGGTGAAGGGACAGCAGACATCGGCCACATTTTTCCTGATAAGGACTTCTTCATGATGTTCGATTGGTGGTCCGACAAGAAGCTTCGGAGGTGTATCGACATCACGCCTAAATGGGGGACAACGACAGAAATCAACCTTGATGAAACAGGGAGGATCGACACTGCAAAAACTTCCTCTGACGTTATTGCTCGTTTGAAACCTTGCAAAGGCGAACTGGACCCTTTCCGACCCTAAGGTGCCCTACCAGTATCACAAGAATGGGGAGCAGGCTTCATTGATGATCAATGCGAGAAAAATTAAGTTCCGTCATGCAGTTCTATTCGTCTTAGTAGCTCTGTTGCTGTTTTGGTACGTGGCGACCCCACTCATCCGTGTCCATTACTCCAAAGAGGGCACAGACGAACTTCGGTTAATCTGGAACACGCAGCACAATATTCATAAAGAAAGGATGCTTCCGGGGCAAGCCACATTTGATAATGGGCATATTTTCCCCAATGAGGACTTCTTCATGATGTTCGATTGGTGGACTGACAAGGGTTTCCAGAGGTGCATCGACATAACGCCAAAATGGGGGAGCGCGTTAGATATCTACCTCAATGGAGCAGGTCGCATCGACACTGTTCAAACCTCTCCTAACGTTATTGCCCGCTTGAAGCCGTGTGAGGGTGATGCTGATCCTTTCCGCCCCTAAGGAGCCCTGCCAGCACCACGGCAAGGTCACCCATCACAGCCACCAAGTAGAACGCAGACGACATCCCCAAGGCCTTCGACTAAGCAGCCCTACCGTCCCATCTCATTGGACCAGTCCCGTAGTGGCTCTTGTTGGTTCGTTCAAGGTGATAAGGCTCAGGCGCGAGGGCCTACAGGGGAACCTGGCACGTATGGGTAGTGAGGTGGTCATTCAGATTTTTCTGTCAGATTCTCAAAGGGCGGAATCAATCTGACGCTACGCTACAAGTTCCATATCACTGATTCGGGGTCATAAATGGCACGCACGACGAACCGAGAGCTTGAGGAAAAACGCTTTAATTCGTTTCGCCAACACTATGCACTGCCGCCCGGAACCATCGAACACAGTGACAGACCAGATGTACTCATTCGTGGTGAAGGCGCGAAGAAAATCCTCGGTATAGAGATAACAGAGCTTTACAAAAAAGACGGTGAGGACTCCGACTGCGAACAGAGACAAGCCAAAATGCGGCGCAATGTCATTGATAGAGCAGAGAAAATCTATCACTCGAGAGGTGGACGGAAAATTTGTCTACATATTGCCTTCGATCCTAACTATCCGATTCTCAGTAAGGACCACGTAGAGCAGACCGCTGAGCGCTTGGCTCTCTTCGCTTTGGAAATCTCGACTCACAGGGATTTTTACACGGGATACAGCCCTGTCGAAGCGGCTCCTGAGATTAGCTACCTCCACCACGACGGCAAGGAGTACCCCCTCAGTAACTGGGAGATCCCGCAAGTTTATGACGTGCCAGCGCTGTTAGTTGAGCGAGTAAAGAAGGTGGTGAGGGATAAATCCGCGAAGGCCCTGGAGTATCAGAACTGCGAGGCTTTATGGCTTCTAATTATTGTCGATTTTTGGGAGCCCGCTCAGGATCAGGACATCCGTTGGCCCACAGAGGAGACCGTAGGGCAGACCCCTTTCGAGCGAATTCTCATCTACAAAACTGTCTTCAATGAGGTGGTTGAGGTAAGTCAGCGCAGGGTGGATATCTAAGGAACTTCGTTTAATAAGGTGGGGTTTGCCTCGTAGACTGCTATCTCAGCATTCACACTCTTTTCGACCGCTCGGATAAGCTCTTCTATCTGAGGTAGCTTTCTGAGCAGTGCTGCATAGTCGTACCCCTTGAAGGACATCCCATAGGCTCCTGAAGGAACGAAGCTAATCCCCACGGCTCTTGGTTTGTAGTAACTCAGGTCCGTGTGCGCGAACTGCTGCATTCGAAGCCTTTCGAGTTCCTTGTGCAGTGGCAACAGATGCTTAGGGACACGTTTCTTCGTGGTAAGCATATGCTTGCGCTTGTTGCCTTGATCTACTTTGTTCCCAGAGAAAGGCCGCACATATGTGACCGTTAAATCTCGTAGCAAAGCGTATTGGACATCAGGCCGCTTGTAGCGCCGAAGGACCTTGATCGAGTGCAGCGCCGTGTTTAGGTCAATCGAGTACATTCGAAGAAAGTAATATGATTCTTGGATGTCCAATTGCAGTCACTCTCCTGCCAACCTTTCGGCGAGTCTATCAGAGGCCGCATCCGCAAGGACAACGGCAAGGTCACCCGTCACAGCCACCAAATAGAACGCAGACGACATCCCCAAGGCCTTCGACCAAAGGACCACCTTGAGCAACTCCCAGAGTGACAAGGAGTAGACCAAGAAATCGGTAGGTGACACGGTGGGTAGCCAGAGTGCGGAGTACAGCAACACAGGTATTCCACCGTGTAGTCATCGCATAGCCCTCCTTGAGCTGTAGGTTTGGTAGTGTTGATAACCACCCTCTCACAGAGCCTTCAAGGAGCCTTAAGGGGTCAACTGTAGTAAGAACCTTAAGTCCCCTCTGGTTATAGTGAGGACTTTTGGAGGCCTTATAGGCCGGGCCTCTCAGAGGTGGCCATTCTAAAAAAATAGGGAACCCGTTAAGGTCCCCTTTGAAGTCACGGCGATTTACTTCGTGGTGTCGATGCCCCACCGCTCAAACATCTCAACGGTCGCTCGCTGGCTCACAGGATCGTTGGGTATCAACCCCCGGAATCCGTTGAAGACTCCCGTTCGGTATTGCTGGGCCATATCGGGACTGTTAATGGTTCCTGCAAGGCCTGCAAGGTTGTAGCCGACCTGCGCAGCACTGCTAACCAAGCCAGCCGCTGGAACCTGCTTCAGGGCACCTGTAAGAATCTCACCGGGCTTGTCGATGTCGCTCAGACCATACAACCATGCTTTCTCCTTTGGGTCCCTCTTGCGAGCTGCCTCAGGAAGAATCGAAGTTCGCACCATCGCCGCCTGATCAAAGCCCAATGGTGCAGCTACGATGTTAGCCAGGCCAAAGGGAGTTCCGAGGTACGACCCACGAGTCAGAGCCGCATAGGCAATCATGTTGGGATCAAGGGCGTCTTTTAGGTACTGCTTCCGGCTATGTGTAGGCATCATCTGAGCTTTCAAGTAGGCAGTAGAGGCGTAGAGGCTCCCGCCAGCCAGGGCCGACAGAGCTGCTGTGTAGGTCTGATCCATCACCCGGCCATTCATGCGGGCCTCATTCACACCGCGCATCAGGCGCTCATTGAGCGACTTCACGAGAAAACTCTTGAACTGCATGAGCATCTTCACACCTACGCCGAAAGCTTTGGTGTCGAGGTTGGACACTTTGTGAGGACGAATAACCACTTCGTCAGCCATGCGATCAGCCAGACGCCACAGGCGATTTCATTGAGGTCAGAACGCACATCCGCATAGATTCGACCCGAGCCGCCCATCTGGTCCCAAACAGAGCCAGTCTGTAGGACGCCTTCCGCAATGTCTTGAAGATGCCCCTTAAGCTCAGGCCAAGTCTTTTCGGGATTGTCGAGGTGGAACGCTCTGAGTGTGCCAAGGAGATGTGAAGCCGTAGCCAATGCGGTTTGCCTGTGGGTTGTCTTGAGGGAGATTGTGCAGGTTCTCTTCGAGCCCATTGGGCGGACTCTGAGGGTGTACCGACCTTGACGCCTATACAGATAGGGACACGCAAGGTCTAACACTGTTCTAACACTTTGGGTCGTTGAGGTGGTGTGCAGCATGGTCAAACCCCTGAATTCATTGGGTTAAACCTCATGTGTCACCAAGTAGGCATTCTACTCGCTGTGCAGATTTGCATAAATCGACTCAGCGAGCTTTTTACTGATCCCGGGTGCTTTGGCGATCTCTTCGATGCTGGCACGAGACAGCTCCTGCAATCCACCAAAATGTTTCAACAAATCGCGCCGACGTGTCGGCCCGACACCCGCAACGCCTTCAAGCGTTGAGGTACGACGGGTTTTCCCCCGCCGCGCCCGGTGCCCGGTAATGGCGAAACGGTGGGCTTCGTCGCGAATCTGCTGGATCAAGTGCAGCGCGGGGGAATCACCGCGCAGCGTGAATTCATGTGCAGCGTCATTCAGGTACAAGGTTTCGAAACCGGCCTTGCGCGTCGCGCCCTTGGCCACGCCCAACAAAATCAGATCAGGCACTGCCAGTTCATTGAGTACGTCCCGGGCCATGGACAGCTGACCTTTGCCCCCGTCCACCAGCAGGATGTCCGGCAACTTGCCCTCGCCGTCCTTCAGTTTACTGAAGCGTCGGGTCAGAGCCTGATGCATTGCGGCGTAGTCGTCGCCGGGTGTCACACCCTCGATGTTATACCGACGGTAGTCAGACTTGATCGGGCCTTCCGGACCGAACACCACGCAGGATGCCACAGTGGCTTCACCGCTGGAGTGGCTGATGTCATAACATTCAAGGCGCTGTGGCGGCTCATCCAGGTTCAGTACTTGCGCCAGAGCATCGAAACGCGCGGCGACATGCTGACGATTGGCCAGTCGCGCGCTTAAGGCTTGCTCGGCATTAGTGACCGCCAGTTGCTGCCAGCGCGCTCGCGTACCGCGCACCCGGTGACTGATGGACAATTCGCGCCCGCGCAGCTCGTCGATGGCGGCGATCAGGACCGGGAAATCATCGTGAACCACGTTGACGATCAACTCGCTCGGCAAATCCCGTTCAGGACTGCTGATGAAGTACTGGCCCAAAAATGCCGCCATGACTTCGGAAACGTCTTCTTCAATACCCACTTGCGGGAAGAAATTCTTGCTGCCCAGTACCCGGCCGCCACGCACGCTGATCAAGTGAACACAGGCGCCGCCCGGATTGATGAACGCGGCGATCACATCGATATCGCCGGTTCCACCTTCCATGCTCTGCTGGTCCTGGACCCGGCGCAGCAATGAAATCTGGTCTCTCAATTCGGCCGCGCGTTCAAACTCGAGGTTGATCGCAGCCTCCTCCATCCCTGCAGACAGCTCGTCCGTCAGCGCGTTGCTGCGCCCCTCAAGGAACATCACCGAGTGTCGTACGTCCTCCGCATACACCTGCGGCTCCACCAGCCCGACACACGGTGCCTTGCAGCGCTTGATCTGGTATTGCAGGCAAGGCCGCGTGCGGTTCTTGTAATAGCTGTCTTCGCATTGGCGAACGAAAAAGGTCTTTTGCAGCAAACTCAGGCTTTCTCGAATGGCACCTGCACTTGGATAAGGGCCGAAATACTTGCCCTTGGCCTTTTTTGCACCCCGGTGGATGCTCAAGCGCGGAAACTGGCCATCCGATAGAAAGACGTAAGGATAGGATTTGTCGTCGCGCAGCAGAATGTTGTAGGGCGGACGCCATTCCTTGATCAACGTCTGCTCAAGCAACAACGCTTCGGTTTCATTGGCCGTGATCGTGGTTTCGATCTGGGCGATACGGCCCACCAGCGCGGCGGTCTTGGGCGCAAGCCCGGTTTTTCGAAAATAACTCGCCAAGCGCTTCTTGAGATTCTTGGCCTTGCCGACGTAAAGCAGGCGCGCATCGCTGTCGAACATGCGATAAACGCCGGGGCGTCCGCTCACGGTCGACAGGAAGGCACTCGGATCGAAGACTTCAGTCATTTTCAGAGATTGGCATCAACCATGCCGTGACGAACCGCCAATAGCGTCAGTTCGACGTCGCTGCTGATCGAAAGCTTCTCGAAAATGCGGTAACGGTAGGTATTCACGGTTTTTGGCGAGAGGCAAAGTTTGTCGGAAATGATCTGAACCTTCTGACAGCCGACAATCATCAAGGCGATCTGGATCTCACGCTCTGACAATGCGTCGAACGGCGAATCGTTGGTCGGCTGGAACGATTTGATCGCCAATTGCTGGGCGATTTGCGGGCTGATGTAGCGTTGCCCGGCAAACACCAGCCGAATGGCCTGGACCATTTCCGGCAAACCTGCGCCCTTGGTCAGATAGCCCGCCGCACCGGCCTGCAACAACCGTGTAGGAAACGGATCTTCTTCACACACAGTGACCGCGACAACCTTGATGTCGGGATGACTGCGCAGCAATTTTCGCGTGGCTTCAAGACCGCCGATCCCGGGCATCTTGACGTCCATCAGAACCACATCGGGTTTCAACTCACGCGCCTTGAGCAGGGATTCCTCCCCTGACTCGGCCTGGCCGACTACTTGCAGGCCATCGATGTCAGCCAGCATTCGTGTAATGCCTGTACGAACGAGATCATGGTCATCGACTACTAGCACCCTAATCAAGCAGACACCTCGCGATATGGTCGTATTGGGTTGCCGAACACCTTAGCAAAAAGCAACTGGCAGACCTAGCGTCAAGCGACATATAAAAAGTTTCAATTCATCTTTGGGGGCTTGCCGTCTGTGCGTTTCAGCGACAAGGGACATCGACTTCGCGCTGCATTCTCAGGAAATACTCGTCCTTGCCGACCACCTCCAAGCCCTTTCGCTGATACAGCGACTGCGCCGGATTATTTTTGAAAACGGTCAGGCGTAACGCGGGCCGACGCTCTGCGCACGTCATGGTCCATATCTGATCGATCGCCCAGGAACCTGCGCCCTGCCCCTGAAAGGCTTCAGCCAAGTGCAGTTCGCGGATGTATAGGGCCTTGGCATCACGACTCAGGCTGAAAAAGCCCACCGCAACGTCGTCCTGCACAATCAACCAGTTTTCCCGCCCCGCCCAGGCCACATCGAACGCCTCGTCGAGCCACAGCAGGTCGTGCTGAATGTAATAGCGCAACATGTTTTGACAGGTCAGGTCCCGAGCGAAGCCCAGATCCCGGGATGTCGCCGGGCGTAATTCGAAAACCATTCAACGCTCCGAAACGGTCACAATTTGCGCTTTCCAGCCATCGGCGTTGCGACGGGCGATGACCATCAAGTTGCCCTTACCCGGCGCGATGCCAATCAGCGAACCGTCCGCCGCCCAAATGGCGCTGCGCCCGGCCGACTCCCAGCCACCCGTAGTCCCTCCATGGTTGGCCATCAGCACCACCATTGAATGTTTATTGGCATAGCCCTGAAGCAGCGTTGTATCCGCAGCGTAGCCTTTTTCAGTAATCAGCACGCCTGCAGCATAGATGTCCGCCCCCTGCTCTGCCGCCGCGGCCGCATGACTTGCATGAGAAAAATCGGCGCATACCGCCAGCGCGACAGTGTCAGCACCGACCCAGAGTGTCGAGCCGCCGGCCCCCGGCGCAAACGCGACCTCTTCGCCAGGGTGCAAATGCTGCTTGCTGTAAACCCCAAGCGAGCCATCCGCGCCCAGAACCAAAGCCCCGATCAAAACCGGCGAATCGTCTGACAGACGAATCGGCATCCCGACAACAGTCGTCACACCGATCTCCCGCGCGAAATCTCGCAACGACTGTAATATGCCGGCCTGCGGGGTAATGGCCAACTCTGCGGCCAGACCACGCTCATAACCGGTCAGCGATAACTCCGGAAAAACCAGCAGTTGCACACCTTGTTCCGCAGCTATCTGCATAAAGCGCCGGTGCCAGGCAATATTGGCGGCAAGGTCAGCGGCGATGGAGATCGATTGAGCCGCAGCGATGGTCAGGGTTGTCATGACGCGTCCTTGTGACAGTGTGCTTTTGCGAAACACGAAGTGTGTCACAACCCTACAGGCACTCAAGCGATAGAAAGCACCGTCAGTACTCGATAGCATTTTCTGATTGAATCCGCCTACCGCCCTCGAGTAAGCTCGGCGCATTCATCGGAGACAGACCATGTTCAACGCCCTCTCACAGCTTCGTACCGTCAGCGCCCTGCGCTCGGTGGCGGCTGCCCGGGTGAATGACGTTTGTGCTCCGGCAAGCTTTTATTTTGGGTATTGGTTTAGCCACTGGCGCGCCTGATACCCACACGGCGCCCACTTTAAACGGGTCGCCACCAGAGAATTCTCAACCCCCGGTCGGCTTCCCGACCGGGGGTTTTGTTTTTTCAGCCCCTGCACATTTTTAGCGACACACCAAACATCTGAGGATTTAGAAAATGAACTACGCCACTTATTACCGTTACGACAGTTTTACCGCCTGGCGATTTACCAGCCTCCGCTCGGGACAGCCTGCCGCCTCCGATCGGTCACCCACAGGTGGCAAGCACACACACGCAGCCAATCCGGCCAATTGTCGAACACCCCAGTAGGGCCGAGCACGCGGGAACGAACCCGCTGCCAGCCCAGGAAGCCTGAATATGAACTCGTCCGCCTCTGCTCTGCCACTGTCCACCCTGAGCCCTGCCAATGAAGCGCTGACTCTGCGTCTGCCCAGCTCATTGCAACTCAAACAGCAATTGCCACTCAGCAACGCCCTGACCCGGCAAGTCGCCGCCCACCGCGATGCGGTCCGCGCGATCCTCAACGGTGAAGATTCCCGTCTGCTGGTCATCGTCGGCCCCTGCTCTATTCACGACCCACAATCAGCCCTCGAATACGCCGCGAACCTTGCGCGCCTGGCCGCCGATGTCAGTGATGAAATGCTCCTGGTGATGCGTGCCTACGTCGAAAAGCCTCGCACCACGGTTGGCTGGAAAGGCCTGGCCTACGATCCGCGCCTTGATGGCAGCGACGACATGGCCGGTGGCCTGACCCTGTCTCGCGAGCTGATGCGAGAAATGCTTCGTCTCGGTTTGCCAATTGCCACCGAACTGTTGCAACCGATGGCCGCCGGCTACTTCGACGACTTGCTCAGTTGGGTCGCCATTGGTGCACGTACCACCGAATCGCAGATCCACCGGGAAATGGCCAGCGGCCTGAACATGCCAGTGGGCTTCAAGAACGGCACCGATGGCGGTGTCACGGTTGCCAGCGATGCGATGCGCTCGGCAGCTCACCCCCATCGACATTTCGGGGTCGATAGCCAGGGGCATCCTGCAATCATTCAAACCCCAGGCAATCCTGATACCCACCTGGTATTGCGCGGCGGGCATCGCGGACCTAACTACGACCGTGACAGCGTCGCCCGGATTAACCACGACCTGACCAAACTGAAGATCCCGGCACGGATCATGGTCGATTGCAGTCATGCCAACAGCGGCAAAGATCCATTGCGCCAGCCAGCAGTATTCAACGACGTGCTCGAACAGCGACTGCAAGGTGATCGCACACTGATCGGCATGATGATTGAAAGTCACCTGTTCGAAGGCTGCCAACCGTTGGGTTCATCCTTGCAGTACGGTGTATCTGTAACGGATGGCTGCCTCGGCTGGACCGGGACGGAACAGTTGCTGCGCCAAGCCGCCGACCGGCTTCGGACACAGCACCGCACACGACAACCAGTATGACCAACGGCTTCTTCCAGTCTTCAAGCGAAGACTGGAGAGCCGCGCAGTCTCCCGAAACGACTTAGCCCTGCACCTGCACCAGGGCCACGTCTGATAGCTGGCTCACATCGTCGAGCCGTTCGACCGCATAACCAACGCGGATCGTCGAGCCCTGATGTTCTCTCCAGAACCGGTAAGGAACAATGAACACCAGTGGTTCACCGGCCATTTCCCGGGAAATCTCACGTTCGTCCCGGTGACTGAAGTTGACGCCATCGCACTTCAGATAGACCAGCTCACCCTCCTCTGTCCGGGCGTCGTCAATCACGATGGTGACACCGTCGATCGAATCCTGCAGATCCAGCCAGCCCTCTTCGGCTTCCAATACGATGGGAGCCGACAGAGGCGCTCGTTCCAGAGGGCCGATGGACAACTGCATCAATTGCGAATAAAGCGGCGCCTGCCCATGCTGTTCAATGCAATAAAAGATCTTCACCGACGATCCGAGAGCCGGCGCAATGAACTCGGGATTCACCCAGAACGAAAGTTCGTGCCCCACCGCAAAGGATTCGATATTCAGCCGGTCGCTGAAGCTCGTTTGTGGTGTAGCGCCTTCCCAGGACAGCACGACCCGATCGCCCGCCGCCATCCGCGCATAAGGTCGAATCGTTACGCGTGTCCCTTCATCCACTCGATTCGGGTCGAGCGTCCCGCCCACAGCGTCATTAGCGACTACCGGCAATAACTCGTATCGGACATCACCGACATTCAACTGCAACTGCGGTGACTGCACCGGCGTGGGCAAGGAACGGCTACTGAGCGTGTAAAAGACTTCCAGTGAACCGCCATCCAGTGCGCCGATGTGTTCGCCGCCGACGATGAAGACAACATCTTTGCCGACCTGCGTTTGACTGACATAACGCGTAGCTTCATGCCGATAGGCCTGCCCCTCGGCGTCGAGACCAGACCAATGCAATACCAGCCTGTCTCCGTTGGCCATGCCTGCATAAGGCATGACCTTCACGACCGCTTTTTTACAGGCTGGGTCGAGAACTCCGTTATCCGCCTGCGCCAACAGCGGTGCCAGCATCAAAGACTTTGTACAGGTGTCTGCAGCTACTTCATGTGAGGTCATTCATACACTCCAGTCCGTGGAAATAAACGCCGTCCCGCAGGTCGACGTCGAGCGAAGCCTATTTAAGCCCATCGCCGAGCGAGGCGATGTCAGGTGATCGCGTCACATGGTCGGGAAAAATGCTGATCTCTAAGTAGGCCATTGGTGAGAATCAGTCCTGACTGCACAAAAAGATGTCGAAATGTTCCGATCCAGGCTTCGTACAGTTCCGAAATTTCGTACTTTTCCTATGCCGCTTTCCTCCGACTACAGCGGCTTTTTCATACATCGCCAGGCCACGGGAGTGTTTTAGAGTGGGCGCTATTGCACATCCACAAACATCTGCGAAAAAGGCACTAACATGCAACGGAATGCGACAACTCAACACCCAATCCTGCTGGTACATGGACTCTTCGGCTTCGACCGCATTGGCAAGTTTGAACTGTTCCATGACGTCAAACGGGCCCTTCGAAGCCATGGCGCCAGAGTCTTCGTTCCCCACCTCTCAGCCACCCACAGCAACGAAGTACGCGGCGAACAGCTTTTGGCACAGATCGAACGGGTCCTGGAGGGAACCGATGCGAGCCAGGTCAACCTGATCGGGCACAGCCAGGGCGCATTGGCTGCGCGTTACGCGGCCGCAGTTGCGCCAGAGTTGGTGGCGTCGGTGACGTCTGTCAGCGGCCCTAACCATGGCTCGGAGTTGGCGGATTTCTTGCGCAAAGCCCTCACCCCCGCGCGTTTGCCCGAGCATGTGGCAAGAAAGGTCGCGACCTTGTTTGCTGACTTCCTGTCGTTGCTAAGCGGTAACCACCAGTTGCCGCAAAACGCGATTGCCGCGCTTAACGCGCTGACCACCGAAGGCGTCGGCGCATTCAACGACAAATACCCTCAAGGCTTGCCAAAAACCTGGGGGGGCAAGGGCCGCGAACTGGTCAATGGCGTGCGGTACTACTCCTGGAGCGGCATCCTGCAAGGGAACATCCTTGATGAAGGACTTGGCGCTCTCGATCCGGCACACGCCTTTTGCCGGGCTTTTTCCGAGTATTTCATCACCGAGGCCGGGCAAAACGACGGGTTGGTTGGTCGCTTCAGTTCCCACCTGGGCAAGGTGATCCGCTCCGACTATCCAATGGATCACATGGATAGCCTGCGCCAGACCGCCGGTCGAATCTGCAAAGGCGTCGACCCGATCGAGTTGTACGTGCTGCACGCCGAGCGCTTGAGAAATGCCGGCCTCTAATCCCTTTCTGTATATAGATGCACTACCGCTCGCCCGCCTGCGATGGAACTTTGAGAAGAAATAGGCTACTGAATCCGGTAGGCTCAGCACTTTACTGAACATTGAATGGAGAATTTTCCCATGGCTAAAGCCACTGCCCGTCACATCCTTGTTGCCAGCGAAGCCAAGTGCAGCGAACTCAAGGCCCAAATCGAAGGCGGCGCTGATTTCGCCGAAGTTGCCAAGGCTAACTCTACTTGCCCGTCCAGCCGTCAGGGCGGAGACCTGGGTTCGTTCGGTCCAGGCCAGATGGTCAAGGAATTCGACACCGTGGTCTTCAGCGCACCGATCAACGTCGTGCAAGGCCCGGTCAAAACCCAGTTTGGTTATCACCTGCTGGAAGTGACCAGCCGTCAGGACTGATCTGAAACCTGAGCTTTCTGCATAACGGCCCGCCATTTGGTGGGCCGTTGTGTTTTGGTTACGTGATTCGGCTGGCGAGTGACGCGCCGCTAGCGTACAAATTGTGGTTATCGATTACCCGGCTCTAAGGCTGACAATGCGACTGGTTTTCCCCACTTTGATATTCACTGCCGTGGCACTGCTGTTGAATGCCGCTGGTGTGAATGCAGCACCGCAACACGCGTTGACCGTGTACGGCGAACCGGCGAAATATCCCGCTGGTTTCAGTCATTTCGCCTACACCAACCCGCAAGCCCCCAAGGGTGGCACGATGCGGCGCTCGGCCATTGAAATCGGTCATTTCGACCATGTCCTGCCCTACATCGACAAGGGCATCGGCGTGACCCAGATCGATGGCCTGCTCTATTCTCCCCTGGCTCAGCGCTCGCTCGATGAACCCTATACCGTGTATGGCCTGGTAGCACAGAAAATGGAGCGCGCCGAGGACGGGTTGTCCCTGCGTTTCTACCTGAACCCCAAGGCCCGTTTCGCCGATGGCACGCCAATCACCGCAGAGGACGTGCGCTACACCTTCGACTTGCTGATGACCCAAGGCAGCCTGCGCTATCGCACCCAGTTCGCCGACGTCAAAGGCGTCGAAGTCGAGTCGCCATCAACCGTTCGGTTCGACTTCAAGAGCAACGAGAACCGTACCCTGCCCCTGGACATCGCGACGCTGCCGGTTTTTCCCGAGCACTGGTGGAAAACCCGCGACTTCGCCAGCGGCGGTGGTTACGAGCCACCACTTGGCAGCGGCCCGTATCGAGTGAGCAAAGTCGATGCCGGACGCAGCATCACGTTTGAGCGCAACGCCGACTGGTGGGGCATGGACCTGCCGGTCAGCCGGGGCTTATATAACTTCGATCATTTTAGCCTCGAGTACTTTGGCGATACCGACGTCGCCCGCCAGGTGTTGCGCGGTGGTGCCTACGACTACAACCGCGAGTTCTCCGCCACCGGTTACTCCATCGGTTACGAAAGCCCGGCCCTGAGCGACGGTCGCCTGCAAAAGGCTCACTTGGCCACCGAAGCCCCGCAAACTGCCCAAGGCTTCGTCTTCAACCTGCAAAACCCGATGTTCCAGGATCGCCGTGTCCGCCAGGCCCTGGCCATGCTCTGGGATTTCGAATGGAGCAACCGGCAGATGATGCGCGACCTGTACATCCGCCAGCAGAGCTTCTTTTCCAATACCGACCTCGCCGCGCGCAAGCTTCCGGATGCAGCTGAACTGGCAATCCTCGAACCGTTGCGCGGGCAGATTCCCGACGAAGTCTTCACCCAGGTCTTCGAAGCACCGAAGACTGACGGCAGCGGCAATATCCGCGACAAACAATTGCAGGCCCTGGACTTGCTTGAACAGGCCGGCTGGAAACCCGACGGCGATCAACTAGTGAATGCCCAGGGCGAGCCGCTGAGCTTTACCTTCCTCACCAGCCAGAACGGCATCGACCGATTGCTGTTGCCGTACAAGCGCACGCTGAAACAGATCGGCATCGACCTCAACATTCGGCGCATCGACTCGTCCCAGTACGTCAACCGCCTGATGTCCAGAGACTACGACATGGTCATCACCGGTTACCCGGTGACCACCTCCCCCGGTAGCGAACTGGTCAACTACTTCGGTTCGTCCGCGGCCAACGATCCCGGCGCCAACAACTACATGGTGCTGAAGAACCCGGCGGTCGATACGCTGGTCAGCGGCCTGGTCCGCGCCACCACCCAGGCCGACATGCTGCGCTACGCCCATGCCCTGGACCGGGTACTGCAATGGAACTACTACTGGATTCCCAACTATTACCCACCCGGCAGTTCGACCGTGTGGTGGAATCGCTTCGGCATTCCCAGCGTGCAAGCGAGCAATGACGAAGCCATCGAGAGCTGGTGGGAAGTGAGTTCCACCCCGCTGACCAACGAACAGATGACCGCCGAACTGATCAAGCGCGGCAAATCCGGAGGGCCGCGCTGATGTGGGCTTACATACTGCGGCGCCTGCTGCTGATTATTCCGACGCTGGTCATCATTCTTCTGGTCAACTTCGTCATCGTCCAGGCCGCCCCCGGTGGCCCGGTGGAACAGGCGATCGCGCACTTGCAAGGCATCGGCGGCGCCGGTATCGGCGCAGGTTCCGGCGAGACCTTGCACGGCAGTTCCCGAGCCAGCCGAGGCCTCGATCCGCAACTGATCAAAGAGATCGAAAAACAGTACGGCTTCGACAAACCGGCACCGGAACGCTTGTGGTTGATGCTTAAAAGCTACGCGCGGCTGGACTTTGGCAAGAGCTTCTTCCGCGGCGCCACGGTTACCGACCTGA
This sequence comes from Pseudomonas sp. ASL4, assembly GCF_056680395.1. Taxonomy (NCBI): domain Bacteria; kingdom Pseudomonadati; phylum Pseudomonadota; class Gammaproteobacteria; order Pseudomonadales; family Pseudomonadaceae; genus Pseudomonas; species Pseudomonas sp. ASL4. The sequence continues at coordinate 4,984,952 of NZ_CM155280.1, forward strand.
TCCTGGAAAAAATGCCGGTGACCATTTCCCTCGGGCTCTGGGCCACGCTGATTACCTACCTGGTATCGATTCCACTGGGGATTCGCAAAGCTGTGCATCACGGCAGCCATTTCGATATCTGGAGCAGCACCGCGATCATCATCGGCTACGCCATGCCGGCGTTCCTGTTTGCCATGTTCCTGATCGTGGTGTTTGCTGGCGGCACATCGCTGAACTGGTTCCCGGTGCGCGGGCTGGTCTCGGACAACTTCGAGTCGCTGTCGACCGTGGGCAAAATCGCCGATTACTTCTGGCACCTGGTGTTGCCGGTTACGGCGCTGGTGATTGGCGGGTTCGCCACCCTGACCATCCTGACCAAAAACTCCTTTCTCAATGAAATTACCCGCCAGTACGTGGTCACCGCCCGAGCCAAAGGCTTGAGCGAACGCCGGGTGCTGTACGGCCATGTGTTTCGCAACGCGATGTTGCTGGTGGTGTCGGGGATTCCCCAGGCGTTTATCAGCGTGTTCTTTGCCGGCTCGTTGCTGATCGAGGTGATTTTCTCCCTCGATGGACTCGGCCGCATGAGCTATGAAGCAGCTGTGTCACGGGACTACCCGGTGGTGTTTGGTTCGTTGTTCATCTTCACGTTGTTCGGCCTGCTGATAAAACTGGTCGGCGACCTCTGCTACACCCTGGTCGATCCGCGCATCGACTTCGCCGCGAGGAATGCCTGATGTTCAAGCTCTCGCCGCTGGGCCGGCGCCGTTTTGAACGGTTCAAGAAAAACCGCCGTGGCTGGTGGTCGCTGTGGCTGTTTATCGGGTTGTTTCTGCTGACCCTCGGCGGCGAGATGATCGCCAACGACAAGCCGCTGATCGTCAGTTACCAGGGCTCGTTGTACTTCCCCGCATTCAAGCGCTACACCGAGCAGGAGTTCGGCGGGCAACTGCCGTTCCAGGCCGACTACCGCAGTGATTACGTACAGAAGCTGATCCAGAAGGACGGCGGCTGGCTGCTGTTCCCGCCGATCCCGTTCAGTGACGACACACCTAACTACGACCTGAATAAACCCGCGCCGAGCCCGCCGACGAAGGTCAACTGGCTGGGCACCGACGACCAGGCGCGGGATGTGCTGGCCCGAGTGATTTTCGGCGCGCGGGTGTCCATTCTGTTTGCCTTGATGCTGACATTTGTCAGTGCGTTGATCGGCATTGCCGCCGGTGCGCTGCAAGGCTATTACGGCGGCTGGATCGATCTGCTGGGCCAGCGCTTGCTGGAAGTCTGGTCCGGGCTGCCGGTGCTTTATCTTCTGATCATTCTGTCGGGGTTCGTCGAACCGAATTTCTGGTGGCTGCTGGGGATCATGGCGCTATTTTCCTGGCTGGCCCTGGTGGACGTGGTACGCGCCGAATTTCTGCGCGGACGCAACCTGGAATACGTCAAAGCTGCCCGGGCCCTGGGCCTGAGCGATCGCAAAGTGATCGTCCGGCACATATTGCCGAACGCCATGAACGCAACGCTGAGCTACTTGCCGTTCATCCTCACCGGTGCGATTTCGACCCTGACGGCCCTGGATTTTCTCGGCTTCGGCATGCCCGCAGGCAGCGCTTCATTGGGCGAACTGATCGGCCAGGGCAAGCAGAACCTGCAAGCGCCGTGGCTGGGCCTGACGGCGTTTTTCACCCTGGCGCTGATTCTTTCTTTGCTGGTGTTCATCGGCGAGGCATTGCGTGATGCCTTCGACCCAAGATCCTGATCCACGACTATGAGCCGGGCGATTGATATGAGTGACAACCTGATCGAAATCCGTGATCTCAGCGTGGCCTTCAGTGGCCAGACCGTGGTGCGCAAACTGTGCCTGGACATCCGCCCCGGCGAGTGTCTGGCGCTGGTGGGCGAGTCGGGTTCGGGCAAATCGGTGACGGCCCATTCGATCCTGCAACTGCTGCCGGAACTGGGCACCGAAACCACGGGCAGCATTCGTTATCGCGGCCAGGAACTGGTCGGTGCCGATGCCAAGGTCTTGCGTCAGTTACGCGGCAACCGGATCGCGATGATCTTTCAGGAACCGATGACCTCCCTGAACCCGCTGCACAGCATCGAAAAGCAGATCGGCGAAACCTTGCTGGTGCACAAAGGCTTGGCCGGCAAAGTGGCGCAAGCGCGAATTCTTGAACTGCTGGAACTGGTCGGCATCCAGAAACCCAAGGAGCGGCTCAAGGCCTACCCCCATCAACTGTCCGGCGGTCAGCGGCAACGGGTGATGATCGCGATGGCCCTGGCCTGTGAACCAGAACTGTTGATCGCCGACGAGCCGACCACGGCGCTGGACGTGACGGTGCAGCGCAAGATCCTGCTGCTGCTCAAATCCCTGCAACAGCGGCTCGGCATGTCGCTGCTGCTGATCAGTCATGACCTCAATCTGGTACGCAGCATCGCCCAGCGCGTGTGCGTGATGAAGGCCGGGGAAATCGTCGAACAGGCCTCTTGCGAAACGCTGTTCACCGAACCGAAGCACCCTTACAGCTGCGTGCTGCTCAATGCTGAACCGGAAGGCGAAGCCTTGCCCCGGGACGAGCGCGAGAAAGTGCTGGAAGTTGACAACCTGCAAGTACGATTCGCCATTGGCGGCGGGCTGTTCCAACGCAAGACCTATTTACACGCGGTGGATGGCATCAGCCTGAATGTCCAACGCGGCAAGACCTTGGGCATTGTTGGCGAGTCCGGCTCGGGCAAGTCCACCCTCGGCCAGGCGATCCTGCGCTTGCTCGACTCCGAAGGCAGTATTCGTTTTCAAGGCCAGGCACTGGACGGTCTCACGCAAAAGCAACTGCGGCCGTGGCGCAAGAAGATGCAGGTGGTGTTTCAGGACCCCTTCGGCAGCTTGAGCCCTCGGATGTCCGTGGCGCAGATCATCAGCGAAGGGCTGGAGGTGCATAGCCAACTGACCGCTGAAGAATGCAAAGCCGAAGTGATTCGGGCGCTGGAAGAAGTCGGCCTCGACCCGCAAAGCCGTCACCGCTATCCCCACGAGTTCTCCGGTGGCCAACGGCAACGCATCGCCATCGCCCGGGCGCTGGTGCTCAAGCCGGCGCTGATCCTGCTGGATGAACCGACCTCGGCCCTGGACCGTACCGTGCAAAAGCAAGTGGTCGCCCTGCTCCGCGACCTCCAGGAAAAGCATGGCCTGACGTACCTGTTTATCAGCCATGATCTGGCGGTGGTGCGAGCGCTGGCCCACGACATGATCGTGATCAAGGATGGCAAAGTGGTGGAAAGCGGGGCCAGCCACGACGTGTTCGATTCGCCGCAGCATCCGTATACCAAAGAGCTGTTGGCGGCGGCGCATCAGGGTTAGGCATAATCCTTTGCATGCCGATCAACCGAGCCGCCCCCATCGCGAGCAAGCTCGGCTCCCACAGGTGCGCGGTGTAACCACCATTTATGTGAGCACTGCAAAACCTGTGGGAGCCGAGCTTGCTCGCGATGGCGTCCGCACAAGCAATACACAACCAGGGTTCTCCAAATGAACACCACCGAAAGCCTCAAGGACTACCAGCGCGTTCGCATGCTGGCGATCCGTTCGTTGTTCGAAATCATCGAGCAATCGAGCGAAGGCACGGTGATTGTCGACCGCGACGCCAATATCGTCTGGATGAACGAACGCTACGCCCGGCGCTTCGGCCTGGCATCGGCAGAAGTCGCGATCGGCAAAGCCTGCGAAAGCGTGATCCCCGGCAGTCTGCTGCGCGAGGTGGTGCGCACTGGCCGGCCGATCCTGCTGGACATGCAGGACACCCCCAAAGAACCGCTGGTGGTGATGCGCCTACCGATTCATGACGATGCCGGCGCGGTGATCGGTGCCATCGGCTTCGCCTTGTTCGACGAATTGCGCAGCCTGTCGCCGATGCTTAAGCGCTACCTGAGCATGCAGGAAGAACTGGCCTCCACCCGTTCGCTGCTGCGCGCGCGGCAAGCCAAGTACAACTTTGCTCATTTCATCGGCACCAGCGCCGCCAGCCTGGAAGTTAAACGCCGGGCCCGGCGCAGTGCCAGCGCCGAGTCGCCGGTGTTGCTGCTCGGTGAAACCGGCACCGGCAAAGAGCTGCTGGCCCAGGCGATCCATGGCGCTTCGCCACGGGCGCACAAGGCGTTTGTCAGCATCAACAGCGCGGCGATTCCCGAATCATTGCTGGAGGCGGAGTTCTTCGGCACCGCCCCCGGCGCGTTTACCGGCGCGGACCGCAAAGGCCGGATCGGCAAATTGCAGATCGCCCAGGGCGGCACGTTGTTTCTTGATGAGATCGGAGACATGCCGCTGCCCCTGCAAAGCAAGTTGCTGCGGGTGCTGCAGGAAAAAGAATTCGAGCCGGTGGGCTCCAACGAAGTGATCCAGAGTGATGTGCGGGTGATTGCCGCGACCTCAACGGACCTGGAAGCGGCGATCAAACGCGGCGAATTTCGCGCCGATTTGTACTACCGCCTCAACGTGCTGCCGATCCACGTTCCGCCGCTACGCGACCGGCTCGACGATATTCCGGCCTTGAGCGAAGCGATCCTTGAAGAACTGCGCAGTCAGCATGAGCTGAACCGCGAAGCGCAGGAGTTGCTGGGTCAACATGCCTGGCCGGGGAACATTCGCGAGTTGCGCAACGTGCTGGAACGCGCAGCGCTGCTTAGTGATGACTTGATGCTGAATGCGGCGGATATCCGGGCGGCGATTGGTACGTTTACGCCGGTTGAGCGTGTAATACCGTTGTCAGTCGAGACCGCGGGCCATGAGACGTTCAGTGAGGCTCGGGAACGATTTGATCGGCAATTGATTGAAGCCACCCTGGCGCAATGCGGGGGGAAGGTGATTGAAGCGGCGGTGCGGCTGGGGCTTGGGCGGTCGACGTTGTACAAGAAGATGGTGGCGTTGGGGATTGCCGAGTCTCAATAAAGAGACAGACATCTCTATTGGTAGATGAGGCCTCTTCGCGGGCGAGCCTCGCTCCTACAGGTGCAAGGTGTACGCACCATCCGTGAATAGCGCCTCCCCCTGTAGGAGCGAGGCTTGCCCGCGAAGGCGTCCGCCAGATCACTAAAAATCTCAAAACAGAGACAAAAATCAGCAAAGTCGTTTCAAAAAACAACAATATCCTTATATTTCAACAAGTTAATGATATGGCACGATTCCCGCTAAAGCCCTCTCCCACAAAAGATCCACCCTACAAAAATAACAATTCCAGGAGACACACCCATGAGTGTGATCATTGCCTTGGCAGCCCTCGCGCTGCTGATGCTGGCTGCTTACCGTGGCTACAGCGTTATCCTCTTTGCCCCGATTGCCGCCCTCGGCGCTGTCCTGCTCACCGATCCTTCCGCCGTCGCCCCTGCGTTCACCGGGGTGTTCATGGAGAAAATGGTCGGCTTCATCAAACTGTATTTCCCGGTGTTCCTGCTCGGTGCGGTGTTCGGCAAGCTGATTGAGCTGTCGGGTTTCTCGCGCTCAATCGTCGCGGCGGCCATTCGCTTGCTCGGCACCCGCCAGGCCATGCTGGTGATCGTGTTGGTCTGCGCCCTGCTGACTTATGGTGGCGTGTCGCTGTTTGTGGTGGTGTTCGCGGTTTATCCGTTTGCGGCCGAGATGTTCCGCCAGAGCGACATCCCCAAGCGGCTGATCCCGGCGACCATCGCCCTCGGCGCGTTCTCCTTCACCATGGACGCCCTGCCCGGCACCCCGCAAATTCAGAACATCATCCCCAGCACCTTCTTCAACACCACCGCCTGGGCCGCGCCGTGGCTGGGGCTGATCGGGACGATTTTCGTGTTCTGCACCGGCATGCTGTTCCTCCAGCGCCAACGCAACAAAGCCCAACGGGCCGGCGAAGGCTACGGCACCGAACTGCGCAACGAGCCGGAAACTGCTACAGATATCAAGCTGCCGAACCCTTGGATCGCCCTGTCGCCGCTGTTGATGGTCGGGGTCATGAACTTGCTGTTCACCCACTGGATTCCGCTGTGGTATGGCAAAACCCATACACTCGCGCTGCCGGGCATGGCTACGCCGGTGACCACCGAAATTGCCAAGCTCACAGCGATCTGGGCCGTTCAAGCAGCGTTATTGATCGGCATCATCATGGTGCTGGCGTTCGGCTTCCAGGCGATTCGCAGCAAGTTGGCCGAAGGCAGTAAAAGTGCGGTCAGCGGTGCATTGCTGGCGGCGATGAACACCGCTTCGGAATACGGCTTTGGCGCAGTGATCGCCTCGCTGCCGGGTTTCCTGGTACTGGCCGACTGGCTGAAAAGCATCCCCAATCCGCTGGTCAACGAAGCCATTACCGTGACCTTGCTGGCCGGCATCACCGGGTCCGCATCGGGCGGCATGAGCATCGCCTTGGCGGCGATGTCGGAGCAATTCATCAGCGCCGCCCACGCGGCCAATATTCCGCTGGAAGTGCTGCACCGGGTCGCCGCGATGGCGAGTGGCGGCATGGACACCCTGCCGCACAACGGCGCGGTGATTACCTTGCTGGCGGTGACCGGCCTGACGCACCGCGAAGCCTACAAAGACATTTTCTGTATTACGATCATCAAGACCCTGGCGGTTTTCGTGGTCATCGGTACTTTCTACGCCACTGGCATTGTGTGAGGCATTCATGACGAATCTTACTGGCAAGACCGCACTGGTCACCGGCTCCACTAGCGGCATCGGCCTGGGCATCGCCCTCAGCCTCGCCAAGGCTGGCGCCAACGTGGTCCTCAACGGTTTCGGCGACGCATCCAAGGTGATTGCCGAAGTGCAACAGTTTGGCGGCAAGGTCGGGCATCACCCGGCCGACGTCAGCAACCCGGAGCAAATCGCCGAGATGATTGCCTACGCAGAACGTACGTTCGGTGGCATCGACATTCTGGTGAACAACGCCGGTATCCAGCATGTGGCTGCGGTGGAAGACTTCCCCGTAGAGCGCTGGGATTCGATCATCGCGATCAACCTGTCGGCGGTGTTCCACAGCACGCGCCTTTGCCTGCCGCGTATGCGCGCCAAAAATTGGGGGCGAATCATCAACATTGCCTCGGTTCACGGTCAGGTCGGGTCGGTGGGCAAAGCGGCGTATGTCGCAGCCAAGCATGGGGTGATCGGGTTGACCAAGGTCGTTGGCCTTGAAACCGCGACGACCCAAGTGACCTGCAACGCTATCTGCCCAGGCTGGGTGCTGACGCCGCTGGTGCAGAAACAGATCGACGATCGCGCCGCCACCGGGATCGACCCGCAGCAAGCGCAGCACGATTTGCTGGCCGAGAAGCAGCCTTCGCTTGAGTTCGTGACGCCGCCGCAACTGGGCGAACTGGTGCTGTTTTTGTGCAGCGAGGCCGGCAGTCAGGTGCGCGGTGCGGCGTGGAATATTGATGGTGGGTGGTTGGCGCAGTGATTAGCCGCTAGCCCCCTGTGGCGAGGGGGCTGCCCCAGATCGGCTGCGAAGCAGTCGTAAATCCAGGCGAATCGGTTGAATGAGGGAATGCAGGGGGTCGCTTCGCAACCCGACGGGAGCAAGCTCCCTCGCCACAAAAAACAAATGCGCGTGCAAAAAGAAAAATAAGGGGACACTGATGTCAGACGTTTTATGGCAACCCAACGCCGAGCGCATCGGCAAGACCCGCATTGAGGCCTTTCGGCGCTTTATCAATCAGCGGCATCACCTCAAGATCGACGACTACCCTGCCCTGCACCAATGGTCCATCGATCAGCGGGAGACGTTCTGGCAGGCAATCGTCGATTTCTTCGAGATCCGTTTTCACGAACAACCCGACGTGGTGCTGCGTGAAGGCCCGCTCATGCCTAGCGCCGAGTGGTTCCCCGGCGCGACCCTGAACTTCGCCGAACATTTGCTGCGGCGTCGTGACGACGCCGTGGCGGTAGTCGCCGTGGCTGAGAACGGTCAGCGCGAACAATTGACCTGGGCCGAACTGGCCAGCCATGTCGCCGGTTTCCAGAACAGTTTGAAAGCCGCTGGTGTCGGCCAAGGCGACCGGGTCGCAGCGTGCATGCCCAACACCTGGCAAACCCTGGTCGCGATGCTCGCCACCACCAGCCTCGGGGCGATCTGGTCCTGTTCTTCGCCGGACTTCGGCACCCAAGGGGTGATCGACCGTTTCGGCCAGATCGAGCCAAAGGTACTGCTCACCTGCGCCGGTTATCGCTATGCCGGCAAAGAGATCGACCAACACGCCAAGGTCAACGAAATCCTCGAACGGCTGCCAACCTTGCAGCAGTTGATCGTCGTGCCTTACGCACTGCCACAGGCGCACATCGAACATTTCCACACTCAGGCCAACGTGTCGCTTTGGGAGGACTTTTACGACATTGGCGGCGACCCGGATTTCGTTCCAGTGCCGTTCGCCCATCCGCTGTACATCCTCTATTCCAGCGGCACCACCGGCGTGCCGAAGTGCATCATCCACAGCACCGGCGGCGTGCTGCTGCAACACGTCAAGGAACACGGCTTGCATTGCGATCTCGGCCCCGGCAGCCGTTTGTTCTACTACACCACCTGCGGCTGGATGATGTGGAACTGGCTGGTCTCGGCCCTGGCGGTCGGCAGCGCCATCGTGTTGTACGACGGCTCACCGTTTCATCCAGGCCCTGAACGTTTGATCGACCTGATCGACGACGAGCGCATCAACGTCTTCGGCACCAGCCCCAAGTTCCTTGCGACCCTGGAAAGCAGCGGCCTGAAACCTCGACTGAGCCACGACCTGAGCAGCCTGAAAACCCTGCTCTGCACCGGTTCGGCGTTGTCACCGCAGAGTTACGATTTCGTCTATCGCGACTTCAAATCGGACGTGTGCCTGGCCTCGATGTCCGGCGGCACCGATATCGTTTCGTGCTTCGTCAACGGCAACCCGATGTCCGCGGTGCGGCGTAGCGAGATGATGGGCAAGAGCCTGGGCATGGCGGTCGAGGTCTGGAACGACGCCGGTCAAGCGGTGATCGGCGAAAAAGGTGAGCTGGTGTGCACCCGGCACTTTCCGGCGATGCCGATTGGCTTATGGAACGACCCGACTGGGGAAAAACTTCGCGCCTCGTATTTCAGCCAGTTCCCCGGCGTCTGGGCTCAGGGCGACTACGCAGAACAACTGCCCCACGGCGCAATGATGATTCACGGGCGTTCCGACGCCGTACTCAACCCCGGTGGCGTGCGCATTGGCACGGCGGAAATTTACCGGCAGGTGGAGAAAGTACCGCAGGTGCTGGACAGCGTGGCCATCGGTCAGCAGTGGCAGGATGACGTGCGGGTGGTGCTGTTCGTGCGGTTGAAGGACGGCATCGTTCTTGATGAATCACTGCAGCAGCAGATTCGCCAAGTGATCCGCGCCAACACCACGCCTCGGCATGTGCCGGCGAAGATCCTGGCGGTGACGGACATTCCGCGCACCATCAGCGGCAAGGTGGTGGAGTTGGCGGTAAGGAATGTGGTGCATGGGCAACCGGTGAAAAACACCGATGCCCTGGCCAATCCCGAGGCGCTGGAACAATTTCGCAATCGCCCAGAGCTCACGGACTAGAACGCAAATCTATTGTGGGAGCGAGCTTGCTCGCGATAGCGGACTGTCAGTCGACATTTATGCTGAACGACATGACGCTATCGCGAGCAAGCTCGCTCCCACATTTGACCGGTGTCAGTCCAGGAGTCCCCATTCACCGGGCGGTGGCTGTGGGCCCGGTACTGCATCGGCATGCAACTTCAACCGCAGCCGCAAGTTGTTCAGCGAATCCGCATGTTTCAACGCCTCGTCCTCACTGATCGCCCCCTCCACAACCAACGCATACAGCGCCCCGTCAAACGTCTGCATCCCCAGCTCCACCGACTTCTCCATGATCCCCTTGAGCTCATCAAATTCATTGCGCCGGATCAGGTCGGCAATGGTCGGCGTCCCCAGCATCACTTCCACCGCCGCCCGGCGTTGACCGTCGAGTGTGCGCACTAGCCGTTGAGAAACGAAGGCCTTGAGGTTGTTGGCCAGGTCATGCAGCAGTTGCTCCCGGCGCTCCTGCGGGAAGAAATTGATAATGCGGTCCAGCGCCTGGTTGGCGTTGTGGGCATGCAACGTGGAGATCACCAGATGGCCGGTGTCGGCAAACGTCAAGGCATGCTCCATGGTTTCGCGGTCGCGAATTTCACCGATCAGCACCACATCAGGTGCCTGGCGCAGGGTATTTTTCAATGCCGTATGAAAACTGCGGGTATCGACGCCGACTTCCCGCTGGTTAATGATCGATTTCTTGTGGCGATGGATATATTCCACCGGGTCTTCGATGGTGATGATATGGCCGCTGCTGTGGCGGTTGCGGTAATCGATCAAAGCCGCCAGGGACGTGGATTTTCCCGAGTCGGTCGCGCCGACGAAGAGCATCAGCCCTTGCTTGAGCATCACGGTATCGAGCAGTACGGACGGCAGGTTGAGGTCTTCGAAGCGCGGAATGTCGAGTTTGATGTTGCGCGCCACGATCGATACGTCATTGCGCTGTTTGAAGATGTTGACCCGGAAGCGTCCGACCCCGGCCAGGGAGATAGCCAGGTTCATTTCCAGTTCTCGCTCGAACTCCAATCGCTGTTCGGCATCCATGATGGACGCGGCAATGGCAGCGACTTCCCCTGGTTTGAACCGTTGATCAGACAAGGATTTGAGCACACCGTCGAACCGTGCACTGGGTGGCGCGCCAGTGGAAAGGTAAAGATCGGAGCCCTCCTGGCTCGCCAGTTGCCGCAACAGCACATCGATTTCCATGGCAAAAAACACCCGCGAAGCATTCAATGAACAGATATGACCCGAAACAGTGACGCATCGGGCCATCCAGCGTCTACCGCCTAGCAAGGATAGTAGACGCAGCCACACCGACTTACGTGCAGGACATCTTGATGAACGCATCACCGACTGGCAGCGATGCCCAGGCCCTGATTGCCCGACTGGACTGGCGCCGCAGCCCTTTGGGCGCCGCCAGCACCTGGCCGCAGAGCTTGCGAACTGCGGTGGACATCGTGATTCACTCGCCCATGCCCATGCTCTTGCTGTGGGGCCCGCAGCTCACGCAGATCTACAACGACGGCTTCGCCCTGCTGGCGGGCAACAAGCATCCTCATGCTTTCGGACAGCCCGCGCACCAGATCTGGCCAGAATTAAAAGACTTTACTGACCCGATCTACAGCGCCGTCCTACAAGGACAGGTGCGGACCTACAGCGAACAACGCTTTACCTTGCAGCGCGACGGGCAAGATTCCGACTTCTGGCTGGACTTGACCTACAGTCCGATCCGCGATGAAAGCGCTCAGGTGGCCGGGATTCTGGTCACCGCCATCGAAACCAACGAGCGGCGCCGTATTGCCCTCGAACTCGAACAGCGCTCCGCCGCCAGCCTCAAGGCCCAGCACGAAACCGAACAGCGTCTGCAACTGGCCCTGGCCGCCACCGATGCGGTCGGCACCTGGGACTGGGACATAGGCGAAGACCGTTTCATCGCCGACGCCCACTTCGCGCAACTGCACGGTGTCGACCCGGCCATGGCCAGCCAGTTGCCGATCAGTGATTACCTGCATGGCGTCCACCCGGAAGACCGGGCGATGATTGCCCGCAGCATCAAGCATTGCATCACCCACGGCACCGAGTACGCCGAGGAATATCGCTTGCTGCAACCCGACGGCCAGTTGCGCTGGGTGTTTGCCCGGGGTCGTTGCTACAAGGACCACCATGGCCGGCCGATGCGCTTTCTCGGCGCAGCCCTCGACCTGACTGAACGCAAACACACTGAACAAGCCTTGCGCCAGAGCCAGACTGAGCTGCAGTTGATCATCAACGCCATGCCGATCCTGATCAGCTACGTCGACCGCGAGGAACGCTTCCGCCTGAACAACGCCGCGTACCTCGACTGGTACGGCCTGACGCCTCAGGAGCTGTTTGGCAAAACCATCCATGAAGTGCTCGGTGACGAGAACTATTCCACCCGCGCCCACTACGTTGCCGAGGCGCTGGCCGGCCGGCCCTGCTCGTTCAGTATCGACACCCCGCATCGGGACGGCAGTATCCGCAGTGCCCTGATGAATTACTTGCCACGACACGGCTCAGACGGCTCGGTCAACGGTTTCTACATCTTCGTGATCGACGAAACCGAGCGTAAAGAAACCGAAGAAGCCCTGCGCAACCTCAATGAAACCCTCGAAGAGCGCGTGATCGCTCGTACGCAACAATTAGCCGAGGCCAATCAACGCCTGCAAAACGAGATGTTCGAGCGCGAGCGTGCCGAAGACGCGTTACGGCATGCGCAGAAGATGGAAGCGGTGGGTCAACTCACCGGCGGTATCGCCCATGACTTCAACAACATGCTCACCGGGATTATCGGCAGTCTCGACCTGATGCAGCGCTACATCGCCGATGGGCGCACCGCCGAGATCGGCCGTTTCACCGAAGCGGCGGTGTCCTCCGCCAACCGGGCAGCGGCCCTGACTCACCGCCTGCTGGCGTTCTCCCGCCGTCAGTCGCTGGACCGCAAACCGCTGAACGCCAATGAGTTGATTCATTCGCTCGAAGACCTGCTCAGCCGCACCAAGGGCGACCATATCGAGCTCATGCTGCAACTGGCCGACGATGTGTGGTCGGTCAGTACTGACGTCAGCCAACTGGAAAACGCCCTGCTCAACCTGGTGATCAACGCCCGGGACGCGATGCCCGATGGCGGCCGGTTGCTGATCGAAACGGCCAACGTCTACCTCGACGGCAGCGACAGCACGTCGCTCGAAGCAGTCAAGGCCGGGGACTATCTGATGATTGCCGTCAGCGACAACGGCACTGGCATGACACCGTCGGTGTTGGCCAAGGCGTTCGAGCCGTTCTTCACCACCAAACCCATCGGCCAGGGCACGGGCCTGGGGTTGTCGATGATCTACGGCTTTGCCCAGCAGTCAGGCGGACATGTCAGCCTCGACAGCCTGCCGGGCCAAGGCACCTGCGTACGCCTGTATTTGCCACGGTTGCACCTCGGTGCGCCGCAAGACACGTTGCTGCCGGTGACTGGCGACGCGCCCTCGGCGATTGCCGGCGAAACGGTGGTGCTGGTGGAAGACGATCCGGCGGTGCGCATGCTGGTGCTCGATTTGCTCAATGAGCTGGGCTATCACGCCCATGAAGCCGAAGACGCCAGGGCGGCCCTGCCTTTGCTCGAGTCCGACTTGCGCGTGGACCTGTTGGTGACCGACGTCGGGCTGCCGGGGATGAATGGCCGGCAACTGGCGGAAATCGCCCGTCAGCATCGCCCGGACCTCAAAGTGTTGTTTATGACGGGTTACGCGGAGAAAGCCGCCGAACGCCAGGGTTTCCTGGAGGAAGGCATGGACATGGTGGCCAAACCGTTTTCCATCGACCTGCTGGCCAACAAGATTCGCACGATGATCGGCCAACCAGAGTGAGTTGAGGCATAATCCCGCGCCCCGCTGTCACCACCGTTGCAAGGTACCTGCCCCATGAAAGCTCAAGCCCGCCATATTCTGGTGAAAACCTCGGAAGAAGCCGAGCAGCTCAAACAACGCATCGCCAAGGGCGAAGCCTTCGATGTGCTGGCCAAAAAATACTCCACCTGCCCGTCCGGCAAGCGCGGCGGCGATTTGGGTGAAGTGCGGCCGGGGCAGATGGTTGGAGTGATTGACGCGGTGATCTTCAAGAAACCGCTGCGGGTGGTGCATGGGCCGATCAAGAGCAAGTTCGGGTATCACTTGGTGCAGGTGTTTTATCGGGATTGAGCGGTTGGCTTGAGGGCCTCTGTGGCGATGGGGCTTGCCCCCGTTCGGCTGCGCAGCAGTCGTAAGCCTGTGGATTCGGTTTATCTGAAAGAATGCCGGGGCGGCTTCGCCACCCAACGGGGGCAAGCCCCCTCACCACAAAATCTCTTCACCGCAGAGATTGTGTTTCAGGTTTTGGGAATGAGTGCACCCGGGACTTGAATCACTTGGCTCGCCAACCGATGCCCCGCCTCGGCCGCCTCAACCGGGCTCCCGCCCTTGAGCCGACTCGCCAGATACGCCGCACTGAACGAATCCCCCGCCGCCGTGGTGTCCACCACGCGCTCGACCTTCTGCGCCGGCACTTCGAACGACTCACCGCCACAGCGAATCAAGCACGCCTCGGCGCCACGCTTGAGCACCACTTCCGGTGTGCCGATCTGCTCGTAGGCGTCAAACACTGCCTCGCTATCGGAAAAATGAAACAGTGCCTGTTCGTCATCGACGGTCAGCAGCGCCAGGTCCACGTACGGCAAGACACTGCGATACGCAGCCCGCGCCTCCTCCAGCGATGCCCACAGCCGCGGCCGGTAGTTGTTGTCGAAGACAATTCGCGCATCCCGCTGCCGGGCCTCGGTCAGGGTTTCCAGTAACTTCTCCCGACCTTGCTCGCCCAGCACCGCCAGAGTGATGCCACTGAAATACAGCACGTCGTAATCCGGCAATGCCGCCAGTATCGGTGCGGCTGTCGGGGTGGTGAAGCAACTGCGCACGGCGGCTTCGTTGCGCCAGTAAAGGAAGCGTCGCTCGCCAGCGGCATCGGTCTGGATGCAATACAAGCCTGGCAAACGACCGGGTAACCGCTGAACCATCTCCAGGCCGATGTTCTCGGCCGCCCAGCTCTGGCACATGGCATCGCTGAAGCTGTCATCGCCCAGGGCGGTGACGTAATCCACCGTGCCACCTTCGCCCAGTTCCCGGGACAGGTAGACCGCCGTGTTCAGGGTGTCGCCGCCGAAGCTTTGTTGCAGGCTGCCATCGGCCCGCTGCTGCAACTCGATCATGCACTCGCCGATCAGGGCGATGCGCGGGGTGTTGGGGCCGAGGGTGTTGATGGTGTTCATGGGTGTGGGGTCTCAGGTGATGCGATGTTGTCTGGAAGGATGCCTTCGCGGGCAAGCCTCGCTCCTACAGGTTTGCGATCACTCGCGAACAACACGATCCCGTAGGAGCAAAGCTTGCCCGCGAAGGCCGCACCTCGGTTTCAGGCCTTAGAAACAGGTTTCCATGGTTTCAATCACCTGCAACTGCTCATCCACCAGACACCCGGTGCGCCACTTGTCGAACGTCAGGCACGGATGTGAAGTACCGAAAGAAATGATGTCCCCCACCCGCAATTCAACCCCCGGCGCCACGGTCATGAACGCATGCTGGTCCATCACCGCCGTCACCTTGCAGGCGCTCACATCGTCGCCCACCGCCGGCAGCACGCCGGCCTTGTAACGCAACAACGGCACCGGCAGGCCGGCGTCATACGCCACATCGCGCTTACCGAGGGCGATCACTGCGAAGCCTGGTTCCGGCATCGACTGAACATGCGCCCAGATTTCCAGCGCCGGACGCAAACCTTCATGCAAATCGCTGCGACGGTCGAGCACGCAGCACTGCGCTTCTTTATAGATGCCATGGTCGTGGGCGACGTAACTGCCGGGGCGCAGCACGCTGAGAAAGCGACCGCCGGCGTTCTGGGCTTCGAAGGATTCGGCAATCAGGTCGTACCAGGCAGAGCCCGAAGCGGTGATGATCGGCTTGGGAATTGCGAACGCCCCGCTGTCCTGCAACTGCACCGCCAGACGCACCAGGGAAGAAGCAAATTCACGGATGCCGCTGACCGCGTGATCGCCATGAATCACCCCTTCGTAGCCCTCGATACCGGTCAACGCCAGCGCCGGCTGCGCTGTGATGGCTTTGGCCAGCTCGATCACTTCCAGCTCGCTGCGGCAGCCGCAACGACCGCCGACCACACCGTATTCGATCATCACGTTCAACCGCACGCCGCGGGAGGCGAAGTACGCGCCGAGGTCAGCAACGTTGTCCGGGTGATCGACCATGCAATGGAATTCGAAAGTCGGGTCCGCCAGCAAGTCAGCGATCAACGCCATGTTCGGCGTGCCGACCAGTTGGTTGGCCATCAACACCCGACGCACGCCATGGGCGTAAGCGGCACGGGTCTGGGTCGCGCTGGCCAGGGTGATGCCCCAGGCGCCGGCGTCCAGTTGGCGGCGAAACAGCGCCGGGGTCATGCTGGTTTTACCGTGGGGCGCCAGTTCCGCGCCGCTGTTGCTGACAAACGCCTGCATCCAGCGAATGTTGTGTTCCAGCGCTTCACGGTGCAACACCAGCGCCGGCAGGCTGACGTCGCGCACCAGATGCGCGCCGGTGTGCGCAAAGCCCTTTTCTACGGCAGCAGTCGATTCGGCAGAAGACATGGTCAAACTCCTTACATTCGCGGCCGCAAG
Source organism: Pseudomonas sp. ASL4 (assembly GCF_056680395.1). Taxonomy (NCBI): domain Bacteria; kingdom Pseudomonadati; phylum Pseudomonadota; class Gammaproteobacteria; order Pseudomonadales; family Pseudomonadaceae; genus Pseudomonas; species Pseudomonas sp. ASL4. The sequence goes on from NZ_CM155280.1 coordinate 5,001,204, forward strand.
CAGCCGCTGTTACTCGTTGATACGCCGGGCCAGGTTGTTGGCGCTGTCGATCAGCACCCGGCGATAGTCGTTGTAATTGTTCTTGGCGTCGGCCCGAGGGGCAACGATGCACAGGGTTGCAATGGCGATGCCGCTGGGGTCTTTGACCGGGGCGGCGAAGCAATGGGTAAAAGTATCGGCGACGCTATCGAAAGAGAAAAACCCATCGAGGCCAGCCTGGCGGATTTCCTGGAGAAACTGTTCCAGCGGCAGGCGTTCGCCGTTGGGCAGGATAAAGTCGTCGTAGTCGATCAGGTCGATGATTGCCTGGTCGCTCAAGTGCGAGAGCAGCAGGCGTCCGGACGCGGTCCAGGGAATTGGCGCGTTTTCGCCGATGTCCGAGGAAATGCGGAAATGCCGCTCGCCCTCTTTCATCAGCGCAACGGTGTACTTGCGACCATTGAGCAGACACATCTGCGCGGTTTCGTGGGTCTGGCTGACGATTTCCTGCAAGGCGTAATCGGCCTCACGGGTCAGGTCGAAATGGCGCAGGTGCGCCTGCCCGAGGAAGTACAGCTGGCGGCCGAGGTAAACGTGACCGTCCTTGCCCACGGTCTCGAGGATGCGCCGTTCCAACAGCGAGGCCACCAGTTCGTAGACCGTGGATTTCGGGCTGCCGATGCCGCTGGCGATTTCGTTCGGGCGCAGGGGCTGGCCGATCTCCTTGAGGAAATCGAGGATATCGAACGCCCGGTCCAGACCGCGTGCCCGGCGTTTGATGGTGTCTTCGGTCATGTCATCAGGTTCCCATTCAAAGTGCCGGGAGTTTACCTAGAGTGCAGCGGCGACCGTTAGGCCGTCTTCGCGGGTAAACCACGCTCCCACATTGGAATGCGTTCTCCTGTGGGAGCGTGGCTTGCCCGCGATGGGCGCGACTCGGTTCAGGCCTTTTTCTTGTACGCGATGCAGTCAATCTCAACCTTGCAATCAACCATCATGTTCGCCTGCACGCAGGCCCGGGCCGGGGCGTGTTCGCTTTTGAAGTACTCGGAGAACACCTTGTTGAAACTCCAGAAATCCCGCGGATCTTCCAGCCACACACCAGCGCGCACTACGTCTTCGAGGCCATAACCGGCTTCTTCGAGGATGGCGATCAGGTTTTTCATAGTCTGGTGAGTCTGCTCGACGATACCGCCCACAATAATTTCGCCATCCAGCGACGGCACCTGGCCGGACACATGCAGCCAGCCATCGGCTTCAACGGCTCGGGCGAAAGGACGAGGCTGGCCGCCACCGGCGCTGCTACCGGTGCCGTAACGAGTAATGCTCATGAGTGTTTCTCCTGATTAATAGGGTTAAAAACGAGTGTTCTTGAGAAATTCCGCCAAACGCGGCGATTTCGGGTGTTCGAACAGTTCCTTGGGTGGCCCCTGCTCTTCGATTCGCCCTTGGTTCATGAAGACGATTTTGTCCGAGACTTCGAAGGCAAAACGCATTTCGTGGGTCACCAGCAGCATGGTCATGCCTTCATCGGCCAGGCCCTTGATCACGTTCAGCACTTCGCCGACCAGTTCCGGGTCGAGGGCCGAGGTGACTTCGTCGAACAGCATCAGGCTCGGGTTCATCGCAATCGCCCGGGCAATCGCCACCCGCTGTTGCTGACCGCCGGACAACTGGCCGGGATAGTGATCACGGCGTTCGTACAAGCCAACCCGCTCCAGCCATTTCTCGGCCAGCGCCACGGCTTCGTCCTTGTGCAGCTTTTTGACCTTGAGCAAACCGAGGGTGACGTTCTGCAACGCGGTCAGGTGCGGGAACAGGTTGAACTGCTGGAACGCCATGCCGGTCATCGCGCGATGGCGGGCAATGACTTTTTCCGCGTGGCGTACACGTTTGCCGTTGACCTCGTCATAACCGATGGATTCGCCATCGAGCAGGATCTGCCCGCCCTGGAATTCTTCGAGCATGTTCACGCAACGCAGCAGCGTGGTCTTGCCCGAGCCGCTGGAACCGATCAGCGTGACCACGTTGCCGCGCTGCATGCTAAGGTCGACGCCCTTGAGCACTTCAAGCTTGCCGTATTGTTTGTGCAAGCCGCGAATGTCCAGCAGGGCCTGGCCGTTTTGTGCAGTAGAAGTCTGAGTCATGGCAAAGCCACCCGCTTTTCAATGTGCCGGCCGAGTAATTCGATGGCGTAGTTGATGACGAAAAAAAGGAAACCGGCGAACAGGTAGAACTCGAGGGTCATGAAGGTCCGGGCGATGATCTGTTGCGTGCTGAGCAGCAACTCGGCCACGCCGATCACCGACAGCAAGGTCGAAGCCTTGACGATCTCGGTGGACGAATTGACCCAGGTCGGCAGGATCTGCCGCAACGCCTGAGGCAACAGCACATAACCCAGCGATTGATAAAACGTCAGGCCAATCGCCTTGCTCGCTTCCATCTGCCCGCGAGGTAACGCTTGCAGCGCACCGCGCACGATCTCGGCGACGTGGGAGCCGCAAAACAACGTCAGCCCCAAGGCACCGGCCTGAAACGCACTGATCTGCCAGCCGAGCGCCGGCGCCATATAGAAGCAGGCCAGCACCAGCACAAACACCGGCGTGCCGCGAATCAGATCGACGTAGAAACGGAACGGCGCGCGCATCCAGACATTGCCGTACGTCAGCACCAGACCGGCAACAATGCCGATCATCGTGCCCAGCAAAATCGCCAGGGCCGAGCACTGCACCGTGACCAGAAAGCCCTGCCACAGCACTTCCCGCGCCACCCACAACTCATGCAACCAACTAGGGGATTCGTACATGGGAGGCTCCTATCGGCGGATCGCCAGACGCTGCTCGAGGTAACGCAGGATCATGGCAATGAGGTAACAGGCCGCAACATAGAGCGCTGTGGTCACCATCCAGGTTTCAATCACCCGGTAGCTCTCGACATTGATCTTGCGCGCGTAATAGGTCAGCTCAGGCACCGCAATTGCGGCCGCCAGCGAGGTGTCCTTGAACAGCGAAATGAAGTTGTTCGACAGCGCCGGCAGCACGTTGCGCAGCATCACCGGCACAGTGACGTAGGCCTTGACCTGCCACTCGCCGAGCCCGATGGCCAACCCGGCTTCACGCTGGCCCTTGGGAATGCTCAACAGCCCGCCACGGAACACTTCGGTCAGGTAAGCCCCGGCATACAGCGACAGGGTGATGATGAACGAAGGGATCTTGTCCAGCCGAATGCCCAGGCTCGGCAACGCGAAGTAGATCAACAGAATCAACACCAGAATCGGCGTGTTACGGATCACCGTCACGTACACCGACGCCAGCACCCGCAACGCGCGATGCTTGGATAACAAAGCAAACGCCATCAGCAGGCCGATCACGCAGCCGATGGCGATCGACACCAGCGCCAGCTCAAGGCCCAGACCGAGCCCCGCTAGCAAACTGGGGAAATCGCGCCACACGGCGGCAAAGTTCAACTGATAGTTCATGGTCAGCAGTACCTTGAACGGGGCGCCTTCATAGCCGCCCCGCTCATCATTTTAGAAATGGAAACGTCGCGAGCGAAGGAAAGACAAGGCGAAAACAGGCGAGAAAGCGGAGTTGGCTTTAGCCAATGAGCATTTCGAGGCTGTTTTCAACGCAGTATTTTCGAGCGCAGCAGTTTTCATTTGAATTCGACGGGGAAACCGATGGCTGGGGTAGGCAGATCGACACCGAACCATTGTTTGAACGACGCCGCGTAAGTCGGAAACTCGACGCCGGTCATCGCTTCATGCAGCACCGTGTTGACGAAGTTCAGCCAATCCTGATCGCCACGTTTAACGGCGCAGGCGTAGGTTTGCGGGCTCCAGGCGTAGGTCGGGCTGCGATAGCGGCCAGGGTTCTGCACCATCAGGTATTTGACCGACGACTGATCGGTGGCGGCGGCATCGGCACGACCAGAGTTCACGGCTTGATACATCAAGTCGACGCTGTCGTACTGGTCGACCTTGGCTTTGGGCAGCGCCTGATGCACCAGCTCTTCGGCGTACACGTTTTGCAGCACCGCCACGGTCACGCTGTCGCCAGCCGCTTGCAGGTCTTCGATTTCCTTGTACTTGCTGTTGTTGGGTAACAGCAGGCCGACGCCTTCGCGGTAGTACGGCAGGGTGAATGCAACCTGCTGCGCACGGCTGGCGGTAACGGTAATGAACTGGCAACTGATGTCGACTTTGTCCGTCAGCAGGTTCGGAATCCGCGCATCGGACGACTGCACCACGTACTCAACCTTGCTCGGGTCGTTGAACAAACCCTTGGCAATCATGTGCCCGATATCGATATCAAAACCCTGCAACTTGCCGTCCGCCCCCTGGAAGTGCCACGGCGCGTTGGTACTCCCCGTACCCACAATCAATTTCCCACGGGTCAGCACGCTATCGAGCTTGCTGTCCGCTGCCTGGGCAACACCCACGGCAGCGGCCGAAGCCGCGAGAATCAAAACACACGCTTTGAACAAGGAAGGTCGGCGATGCATGGCAAGCACTCCAGATGATATGTATTCCGCTATACCGGAAGTAGGTATGTAACAACGGAATAGACAGCAGAAAGTGTGCCATAGAATGTGGGGCGATGCTGGAGCGGTTGAAAAGTGTTTTGAATCAAATGGATAGGTGATGGCGTGGTTAAAGCGTTACCAAACGCACAGGTTATCGAACGCTACCGTTGGCTACAGCGGGCGGGTACTTGCTTCACAATTGGGCTTCGACGAGCTGATTCGGTGCAGGCCTGCACTCGAAGGATTAAAACTGGAAAACCTACGGAAATATAAAGCGATTCGGTGCACTATCGCTCGCCTGCATCCTTGTAAACATCACCGCGCTCTCTTTTCCCCACAGCGATGACCGTCACTACGAGTACCTCATCTTTCACGCGGTAAACCATTCGATACCCCGCACTCCGTAGCGTGATCTTATAAGCATTTCCAAGTCCGCTGAGTCTGTCTGCAGGTACGTGCGGGTTTACAAGTCGCTCTTGTAGCTTTTTCTTAAACTGCTCCCTCAGGTTAACCCCGAGTTTTTTCCATTCTTTCCAGGCCTTTTCAGAAAACTCCAGCTCATAGGTCATCAATGGAAACCTTTATGGTCGGATCGTTTTCCCGCTCTTTACACAGAGCGATCAATTCCAAATCATCCAGACGACTCATCAAGGCTTCGTACTCTTTGGCGGGCACACAATAGAAGGCCGGCTCGTTGCGGTTTAGGATCGCTACAGACAGACCACCGCCGGCAGCTACCGTACCCATCGGGTTTTTTTTCAGTTCAGAGATGCTCGCTACTACCTGCGAAAGCACGATATGTGTCATGAAGTTATTCCTTAGGGTGCTTTAAGAAGTGCTAAAAATAGCACCCGGAAGCGTATCTGGCCCTATTCTTTTGACATAAAGGCCGCGTTCAATACCTGCCGCACACCCCCTCTACGAATGCCTAAAAAGTATCACGCCACACGCTTCTGTATTTCCGCGTTTGCCGTCAGGCGTGTCTTGCAAGACGGTGGGGCATATCCCAATGAGCGTAGGAAAGCTCATCACCTGTAATTTCTGACAGTAGACCCGCCCCTCACCCTCCTTTAACGTCATCAAGCCTTAGATGCTCGTTGTGAAAAGGAGCTTTCAATGACCTCGACAACCACTCCCATCGCGCTAGCCCCGACCTACCGCAAAGCCCTGAAAACCTGGCGCCCGGTAATCCTGTATTTCGGCAATCAGCACTGCCCTGCGTGCGAAGAGGCCGGGCCGATTTTTCGCGGGATCGCCGAGCCGTATCGGCAGCGGGCGGACATCTACATGTTGAACACCAGCGAATCGCCGCGGCACCCGAATGTCACCGGGACGCCGACTGTGTTGTTTTACAAGGATGGGAGACTGCTGAAAAAGCTTAAAGGGATTGGTACTCCGCAAACCTTGGCAGCGGACTTTGTAGTGCACATTGGCAAGGTGAAACCCAGGTTTACGGCTCGAAAGCCGAAACATGACCTGGCGTGGTTGCGTCGGACTTTGCGTAGGTTGTGTACGGTGGCTCGGGCTCATCAGCTGAGCAGGGAGTCGTTTAGCGTTTGGTAGATTGCCTTCGCGAGCAAGCCCGCTCCCACATTAGACCTGCGGTGAACACATTATTTGTGAACACCACCGACCACCTGTGGGAGCGGGCTTGCTCGCGAAGAGGCCCTCAAACCCGGCGCAAATCACCCGCCGACGCGCGCCAACATCACCCGCGTCACCCGCCGTTCTTCAACCGCCACCACCGTCATCATCCAGCCGTCCCACTCATGGCTGTCACCGATCATCGGCAGGCGATCCAGCACGCTCATCACCAACCCGGCGAGGGTTTGATAATCATCAGTAGGTTGCGCGCTGAAACCCGTGCGCTGGCGCACCCGCGCCAGGTTCAATGCGCCGCTGACCATGAACCCGCCCTGCTCTTCCAGCACATCCGGGCCTTCGATTTCGCTGGCATCCGGCAGTTCGCCGGCGATCGACTCGAGAATGTCGGTCATGGTCAGCACGCCGACGAAGTCACCGAATTCATTGACTACAAAGGCAATGTGGGTCGAGGCTTTGCGCATCTGTTCCAAAGCATTAAGGATCGAATAACTGTCCAGCAAGTTGATGGTTTTGCGCGCCAGGTCTTCGAGGTCGGGCTCGTTGCCGCCCAGGTATTCCTTCAACAGTTCCTTTTTGTGCACGAAGCCCAGCGGCTCATCCACCGCGCCGTCGCGAATGAGCGGCAGGCGCGAGTAGGACGAATGCATCAGCTGTGTACGAATGGTCTCGGCATCGTCAGATAAATCGATGTGGTCGACATCGGCCCGCACGGTCATCAAGGTGCGAATTGGCCGCTCGGCCAATTGCAGCACGCCACTGATCATCACCCGCTCGCGCCGGTCGAACAGCACTTCACTCGGCGCTGCACCGTTATCCAGCAAGTCGGCAATTTCCTCGCCAACCTCTTCCGCCGCCAAGGTGCGACCACCCAGCAAACGCATCACCGCATGGGCGGTACGTTCGCGCACCGGTCGCAGGCCCTGCAGGGAGCGTTTGCGCCGGGCCCGGGCGATCTGGTTGAACACTTCGATCAGGATCGAGAAGCCGATGGCCGCATACAGGTAGCCCTTGGGAATGTGGAACCCCAGGCCCTCGGCGGTCAGGGCGAAGCCAATCATCATCAAGAAGCCCAGACAGAGCATGATCACCGTCGGGTGTTCGTTGACGAATCGAGTCAGCGGTTTGCTGGCGACGATCATCAGGCCGATGGAAATAATCACCGCGATCATCATCACCGCCAGTTCATCGACCATGCCCACGGCGGTAATCACCGCATCGAGGGAGAACACCGCATCGAGCACCACGATCTGCGCCACGATCGGCCAGAACATCGCATAAGCGCTGTTGCTGGCGCGCTGGCCGACATGACCTTCGAGCCGTTCATGCAATTCCATGGTGGCCTTGAACAACAGGAACACACCGCCGAACAGCATGATCAGGTCTCGGCCCGAGAAGCTCTTGTCGAACACCTCGAACAGCGGCTGAGTCAGGGTCACCAGCCAGGAAATACTCGCCAGCAAGCCAAGGCGCATCAGCAGCGCGAGGGACAAACCGATGATCCGCGCACGGTCACGCTGCTCCGGCGGCAACTTGTCCGCCAGGATCGCAATAAACACCAGGTTGTCGATGCCCAGCACCAGTTCCAGCACGATCAAGGTCAACAGGCCCAGCCACGCGGTGGGGTCAGCTATCCATTCCATAAAATTATCTCGATCTCTTCAGCGAATTCAGAATGCCGGGCACGGCAAAGTGCGGCGCGAGGGCCGTTGGGCTGCGATGAAAAAGATAGACTGGAATCGGAAAACCGGGTGTTTGGCGTGCGTCAGGGTTGCGCGCAGGCGCGAGATGAAGGGCTGACTGGGAGGCTCCGAGAGGGTGTTCATGCAGGTCCTGAAAGGAAAAAGGACTTGGAGCGTACAGGTGATGGCGACATTTCCTACAGCGGGAAATTATTACAAGATCTGTATTCCTTCTAAGGTGGTGGTGTTTTTGAGGACGCCTTCGAGCAAGCCCGCTCCCACAGGGGATCTCGAGCTTCCACAAAACCAATGTGGGAGCGGGCTTACTCGCGAAGCTTTTGCTTTTAGCTATTTCTGATCTGCTCGATATACCTGGCCACCACCGCCGACTTCTCAAACCGCCGATAAACCATCGACAACCAAGAACTCGCCTCACATCCTTCGATCACCCGGTACACCACACCCGGCAACCCCACATGCCCGACCACCGATTCCGGCACCACCGCCACGCCCTGTCCCAGCGACACCAGGGCAATCACCGCCACTAAGCCGCCCGGTTGCGCCCCCAGGGTCGGTGCGAAACCACCCTGCGCGGCGACTTGCAACGTGCCGCTGATTTGCTCCGGCAGGATGAAGGTTTCATTTTGCAAATGCGCCGGGCTGATCTGCGGTAAGCGACACAGCCAGGAATCGCTCGACAGCGCCAGTACAAAGCCCTCCGAATCGAGGCGAATCGCTTCCAGCCCATCGGGCAAGGTCATCGGCGAGCGCACATAACCGATATCGAACCGACCTTCGATCACCAGGCCCGGCAGCGCGGCCATTGGACTTTCCCGCACATTCAGGCTGACGTCCGGACACTGGCGGCTAAACGCTTGCACCTGCTTTTGCAGCAACCCCGAGTACACCGCCGACGCCACGTAACCCAGTTCGATATGGCCAATATCGCCACGCCCGGCGCGCTGGGCATTGCGTTGGGCGAATTCGAATTGGCGCACCGTCGCTTCGGCTTCGATCACCAGCGCGGCGCCGGCCTCGGTCAGGCTGACATCGCGCTGGCGACGCAGGAACAACCGGGTGCCCAGTTCGGTTTCCATGTCCTGGATCTGCCGGCTCAAGGTCGGCGGTGCGATGCCGAGTTGTTCGGCGGCGCGGGTGAAGTTGCGCTGCCGGGCAACGGCCAGAAAGTAGCGGAAATGGCGTATGTCCATCGGTGTGTTAGCTCAAAGGTAATGAAGTCTCGACCGGCAGCTAACAAAGGCTGACTTGGAGCGGGATAAGCTTTCGATGCAGCCACAGTAGAGAGCCAAAACCATGTACGTCAAACACCTTACTCAAAAGGCAATCACCTCATGAACCGGGTCAGCCCACGCAAGACGCTTCTGACCGCCTCCGGGGTGTGTTCGCTGATCGTCCTCGACACTAATATTGTCGCCGTCACCCTGCCGACGATCGCCCGGGACCTGGGCGCTAATTTTGCCGACATCGAATGGGTCGTCAGTGCCTACATGCTGGCCTTCGCTGCGTTGTTACTGCCGGCAGGCAGTATCGCCGACCGCTTCGGCCGGCAGAAAACCCTGCTCTGGGGCCTGGGCATTTTTATTCTCGCTTCAATCGGTTGCGGTGCTGCACCGAGCGCGTTGTTGCTCGACATTGCCCGGGCGATCAAGGGTGTCGGCGCGGCGTTGCTGCTGACCTCGGCGCTGGCCTCGATCGGCCATACCTTTCACGACGAAGTGGAACGGGCCAAAGCCTGGGCGTTCTGGGGCGCGTGCATGGGCGTGGCGATGACGGCCGCGCCTACCCTCGGCGGGCTGATCACCGAATACGTGGGCTGGCGCTGGATTTTCTACCTCAACCTGCCGGTAGGTGTGCTGCTGATGGCGATGGTCTGGCGCAATGTGCCGGAATCCCGTGATACCCAATCCGCACGTCTCGATCCCTGGGGCAGCCTGGCGTTCAGCGCGAGTTTGTTATGTTTGATCTGGGGTTTGATCGAAGCCAACCGCGTCGGCTGGAGCAACCCGCTGACCTACGCCCGGCTGATCGGCGGCGCGCTGTTGCTGGGACTGTTTGTCGTAATTGAACGGGGGCAGCAACGGCCGATGGTCGACCTGCAATTGTTCAAGCATCCGCGCTTCATCGGCGCGCTGCTGGGGATGTTTGCCTACGCCGGTTGCGCTCAAGTGATGATGACGTTGCTGCCGTTCTACCTGCAAAACGGCTTGGGTTTCTCGGCCATCGCCTCGGGGCTGGGGATGTTGCCGTTTGCCCTGACGATGTTGATCTGCCCGCGCATTGGTGCACGACTGGCGAACCGGTTTGAACCCGCGACCATGATGGCCGCCGGGCTGACACTGGTCGGCAGCGGCAACCTGCTCAGCGCCTGGGCAGTCAACAGCGGCGGCTACCTGCCCTTCGCGCTGGCGATTGCCGTAACCGGTGCCGGGGCCGGGCTGCTGAATGGCGACACGCAGAAAAACATCATGGCCTGCGTGCCTCGGGACCGCGCCGGCATGGCCTCGGGCATGAGCACCACCATGCGCTTTAGCGCGATCATGTTGGCCATCGGCGTGTTCGGCGCGTTGCTGGCCAGTCATACCGAGTTGTTGTTGCGTAACAGCCTGTCGGGGCAATGGCTCGATCAGACGCGAGGTATCGCCTCGCGGGTGGTGGCCGGTGACATGACAGCGGCGTTGGATCTGCTGCCGGACACCGCACGCAGCGTGGTCGAACCATTGGCCCGGCAGGCGTTCGTCGGCGGTTTCAGTCTGTTGCTGCTGGTCGCGGGGTTATTGGCATTACTGGGGGCGCTGGTGGTAGGCACGCTGATGCGCAATCCGATACCCGCACCCAACGCCATCAGCGCGTCTGCTTGAACGACGCCAGCACCCGCTCGGCATTGGCATCGCAGCCCATGCCCTCGGGCTTCGCTTGAATGTCGTCGATCACCGCCAGCAGCTTGGCCTTGCTCTGTGCCAGATGCTTTTGCATCTCTTCAATCTGCTCGACTTTGCGCGTAAGGCCCGCCAGCAGTTCGTCATGCTTGAATTCTCCGGTCGCAGTGTCTGGCATCAGTTGCTTCAACTCTTCCAGGCTGAACCCGGCCTGCTGGGCGCAATGGATCAGATACAGCGTTTGCAACACCTGCTCGGGATAATGCCGGTAGCCGTTGGCCCGGCGTTCCACTTTCTGGATCAGGCCCTGAGCCTCGTAAAACCGAATGCGCGACGGGTTGAACCCGCTCAGTTGCGCCAATTCACCAATCTTCATCTCAGCCTCATTTACCTGCTTGACATTAAAGTTAACTTTAAGCTTAGCCTCTACGCATCACTTATGAGGAGTCAAGCAATGTCGCCCTTCCAAGCGTTGAATTTGCCCAACGGCCAGACCATCGGCAATCGCATCGCCAAAGCTGCAATGGAAGAAAATCTCGCCGACACTCAACAAGCCCCTTCGGATGCCCTGTTGCGCTTGTACCAAGCCTGGGCCGAGGGCGAAGCCGGGTTGTTGCTGACTGGCAACGTAATGATTGACCGTCGCGCCATGACCGGTCCCGGCGGCGTCGTGCTGGAGGACGAGCGGCACCTTCAACGTTTTCGTCAATGGGCGACCATTGGCCGGGCCGGTGGCGCGCAGTTCTGGGTGCAGCTCAACCATCCTGGCCGCCAGACCATGGCCAACCTTGGTCAGCAGGCCTTGGCGCCATCGGCAGTGGCGCTGGATCTTGGTGGGTTTTCGAAGATGTTCGCCGAGCCGAAGCCGATGACCGACAGCGATATCACCGAGGTGATCCAGCGCTTCGCCACCAGCGCCACCCTGGCGGAAAAGGCTGGGTTCACCGGCGTGCAGATCCATGCGGCCCACGGATATTTGCTCAGCCAGTTTCTGTCGCCGCTGACCAACCGCCGCACCGATCAATGGGGAGGTTCACTGGAGAATCGTGCGCGCCTGCTACTCAATGTGGTCAGCGCTGTTCGCAATGCGGTGTCGCCGCAGTTCTGCGTAGCGGTGAAGCTCAACTCTGCGGACTTCCAGCGCGGCGGCTTCGATGCCGACGATGCCAAGCAAGTGATCCAGTGGCTCAACGAGCAGCAGATCGACTTGCTGGAACTGTCTGGCGGCAGCTATGAAGCCCCAGCCATGCAAGGCGAAGCCCGGGACGGCCGGACGTTGGCGCGTGAAGCTTATTTCCTGGAAATGGCCGGCGAACTGGCCAGCGTGGCGCAGATGCCAGTGATGGTGACTGGCGGGATTCGCCGTTTGGCCATCGTTGAACAAGTGCTCGACAGTGGCATCGCCATGGCCGGGATCGGTACCGCGATGGCAATTGAACCGCACCTGGTCAAACACTGGCGCGAAGGCCGGAACAGCCACCCACAACTGCCTCCAATACAGTGGAAGCGCAAACCCTTGGCCGCATTGGCGAGCATGGCGGTGGTGAAATTCCAGTTGCATCGCCTGAGTCGTGGACTCAAGCCTCGGCCGCAAGTCTCGGCGTTATGGGCATTGATCCGCGATCAGGTGTACATCGCCCGGCGCACCCGTCAGTACAAACAGGCCATGGCCAAGTAATCGTTAATCGGGGTGAGTCATGATCGCCATTGAGTTGTCCTCTTTTAATCCCGAGGACAACTCATCGATCACTGGAGCACCCCATGGCGAAAATCACCATTGCCCAGCAACTGGCAACCACCCTTGAACAGGCCGGCGTCAAACGCATCTGGGGCCTGACCGGCGACAGCCTCAATGGCCTGACCGAAGCCCTGCGCACCATGGACAGCATCGAATGGATGCACGTGCGTCACGAAGAAGTCGCGGCGTTTGCCGCCGGGGCCGAAGCGGCGGTCACCGGGGAACTGGCGGTGTGTGCCGGCAGTTGCGGGCCGGGCAACCTGCACTTGATCAACGGGTTGTTCGACTGCCACAAAAACCATGTGCCGGTGCTGGCCATTGCCGCGCAGATCCCCTCGTCCGAAATCGGCCTGAACTACTTTCAGGAAACCCATCCGCAGGACCTGTTCAAGGAATGCAGCCACTTCGTCGAACTGGTCAGCAACCCGGCGCAGATGCCGCAGGTGCTGCACCGGGCGATGCGTAGCGCGATCCTCAACCGTGGCGTCGCGGTGGTGGTGATTCCCGGTGACGTGGCATTGCAGGAAGTCGAAGACAACCTCAAACCCTGGCCGGCTCTATCCAAGCCGCGCACCCTGCCCGCGCCTCAGGACCTGGATCGACTGGTCGAACTGCTCAGCCAAAGCAAAGCCGTCACCCTGATGTGTGGCGCCGGGTGCGCTGGGGCCCACGATCAAGTGGTGGCGCTGGCCGATGCCCTCGGCGCGCCGGTGGTGCATGCCTTGCGCGGCAAGGAGCACGTGGAGTGGGACAACCCGTTCGACGTCGGCATGACCGGGCTCATCGGCTTTAGCTCCGGGTATCACGCGATGCTCAACTGCGACACGCTGGTGATGCTTGGCACCGACTTCCCGTACCGGCAGTTCTACCCCACCGACGCCACGATCATTCAGATCGACCACGACCCTCAGGCCCTCGGTCGGCGTACCACGCTGGACCTGGGCATCGCCGCTGACGTCAGCGAAACCCTCGCCGCGTTGCTGCCGCGCCTGCCATATCGCGGCGACCGGAGTTTTCTGGAATCGTCGCTCAAGCATTACGAGAAGGCACGCCAGGGCCTTGATGACCTGGCCCAGCCTTCCGCACCGGGCCGGCCGATTCACCCGCAATACCTGACCCGACTGCTCAGTGAACTGGCGGATGACGACGCGATCTTCACTGCCGACGTCGGCACCCCGACGGTGTGGGCGGCCCGATATCTGAAGATGAACGGCAAGCGCCGATTGCTCGGCTCGTTCAACCACGGCTCGATGGCGAACGCCATGCCGCAGGCCATTGGCGCGCAAGCGGTGTTTCCTGATCGGCAGGTGATTTCGTTGTCCGGCGACGGTGGTTTCAGCATGTTGATGGGGGATTTCATCTCACTGGCGCAGTTGAAATTGCCGGTGAAAATCATCGTCTACGACAACGCTTCATTGGGCTTCGTCGCCATGGAAATGAAGTCCGCCGGGATGCTCGATACCGGTACAGACCTGCACAACCCGGACTTTGCGGCGATGGCCAATGCCATGGGCATTCTCGGGATTCGGGTCGAGGAGTCGCAAGCGCTGGAGCCGGCATTGCGCCGGGCAATGGCCCATGACGGGCCGGTGCTGGTGGACGTGATTACCGCGACTCAGGAACTGGCCATGCCGCCGGCAATCAAGCTTGAGCAGGCCAAGGGGTTCAGCCTGTACATGCTCAAAGCGGTGATGAGTGGACGTGGCGATGAGGTGATTGAGTTGGCGCGGACTAACTGGTTTCGCTGAGAGGTGGTGTTGAATTGGCCGGCCCCATCGCGAGCAAGCTCGCTCCCACAGGTGATCTGGGTGATGGCAGCGATCACCTTCACACCGCAGAACCAATGTGGGAGCGGGCTTGCTCGCGAAGGCGCCGTTTCAGCCGACATCGATGTTGAATGAACCAGCGCTTTCGCGAGCAAGCCCGCTCCCACAAGGGGTTCTCTATCGTCCGGAGAATCGCAACCTGGACAGCTGCCGCAAATCCCCTTCCAGATAGTAATCATTGGTCCAGCTGTCATCCGCCGTCAAAGGCTGGACTTCCTTGAGCGCCAGTTTCTTCGCAAAGTACCTGAACCGGTAATGCTCATAAAACCGCAACAACTCCAACCCGTAACGGTCCGCCAGATCCGTATCGCCGCGAATGATCAGGAAGTTCTCATCATTGCCGTCGCTCGCCGACACGCTGAGGTTGTGGCTGCCGCTGATGATGGTCGGCGCGTCCGTGGTGAAGTCGGTGATGATGGCTTTGGTGTGTACCAGCAGATCGCCCTTCTGGCCTTTCATGTTTTCCTTGAGCCAGCCTTCCAGCCCGGTGTTGAGCAGTGCGGTGGCGGCGAACTCGGCGGTGCGGTCAGCATGGAAACCGGTGATGCTGCTGGCGGTGTTTTGCAGGCCGTAGCGCAAAATATCGTCATGGGGCTGACCGAGCAACGCATTGAGGATCTCGTCGGGCAACGCGAACGCCGTAACGAACAGCACATCCTTTTTCGCCGCGTTGATGATGTCGACGAATTCCGTCAAATCACCCTGGCCCGAGCGCGGCGAGAAGCCGACAAACAGTGGCTGCGTCGGGTCCATCGGGTTGTTTTTGGTCAGCCAGGTTCGCGTGGCACCGACGTCCGCCGGGTTCGCCCACACCTCCTCGAAGGTTTGCAGGTAAAGGGTGCCGATTCGCACGTCATCCAGCACATGCACCACGTTGGCCTGACGGTAGACACCGTTGGCGGTGAAATTGGTGCTGCCACAAAGCACCGCTTGCGGCTGGTGCTCGCCGCCACCATCCACTTTGCTCAGGACAATGAACTTGTCGTGGAAGATGCTGTGGGTGACGCGTCCGCGCTTGTTTGCCGCCGGGATTTTTTCCAGGCTGGCCTCGTTCATCGTGGTGTCAGAATCGCCCGGTTTCGCGTGATACAGCACCCGCACCTTGACCCCACGGGCGAACGCGGCGTTTACCTCATCGATGATCGACTCTAACTGGTACTCGTAGATGGCGATGTCCAGCGCCCATTGATCGTCCAGCGCACGCTTGATAAACCCCAACAGGCGCCCAAGCAAACCGTTTTCCAGCCATTGTTGCGCAGCGATGGGCCAGTCTTCGATGGGCAGGTTTTTGTTGGCGCTGATCTGGGCGTCGAGGTCCGGAAACTTGCGCTGGAACGCCTGACTGGCGGCCACGGCCCGGTTGAAGATCACGCTCTGGTTTTTCGGCAGGCCATTGTCGGCGGTGATCGACAGCTCCAGAAACTCACCCAGTTGCACCGCATCGGGCGTGCCGTAGGCCAGGTGGACGCGGTAATTCATCGTCGTCCCCGGAATAACGGCGTAATCGGCCCAGCGAAACTTCTGCAGCGGCGCGATATCGCTGGGGGTGGCGGCGTATTGGGGGAAGGTATGGACCTTGCCGGGAAAGGTCAGGCTGTTGAACAGGAACTCCCAGGGTTTGTCGCCCTGCTGTTTTTCGATGGCAAACCCCAGCAAGCCTTTGCGGCGGGGATCGGCCAGGTCCATGGCCAACAACACGCCGTTGGTGCCGGCGTAGGCTTTGACGCGGAAATCATCCTGACTGTTTGCGACTAGAACGCGCATGGGTCACTCCTGTGAATGGGTTGGCTTGGTTAGCATAGGGTATGCGATGCCGATTTGGGGGGCTGATCCTAAAGCGAGGGGATGCTTTCGCGAGCAAGCCCGCTCCCACAGGGGATCTCTGTCACAGCGAAGATCCCCTGTGGGAGCGGGCTTGCTCGCGAAGAGGCCGGCACAAACACCCGAGTACTCAGCCTGAAATCAGCTCATCAATATGCCGATACTCAGCCCGCAACTCGCTAGCCATCACCTTAGCCCGCCCAAGCCGAATCGGCCCGCGCTCGATATCAATCAGCAGCCCCGGACATTCCAGCACCGGCAACCCCAGCCATTCTTTCAATCGCCCATCGGTCACCAGCAACAATCGCTGCTGCTCCGCCGGAAAGCGTTTCTGCCGAGCGCTCAACCACTGCCCCGCCTCACTCAGCGCCGCGAGCAACGGCGTGCCACCGCCCGCGCCCAGCCGATCCAGCCAGTCGCGTAAACCGCTGGAAGCCTTCAATCCTTGCACCTGCCACTTCGGCGCGCTGCCGCTGGCAGTCAGTAACGCCAGACGCGCCCGCTGCCGGTAGGCGTCGTCGAACAGTTGCGCCAACAAGCCCTTGGCATCGCTCAACGCCTGATGACGCCGGGTCGAGGCCGAAGCGTCGACGATCACCAGCCAAAGTTCGTGGGCCGAACGAGTGCGCAGATGAAACAGCAAATCTTCATGCTGACGCGGGCGCCCATTGAGCAAGGTGCCGGGCCAGTTGATCGAACCTTGGGGTGCGGCGCGGCGCTTGCCTTGTCGGCCATTGTCCAGCCGTCCGGCGCGGGGTCTGGCATTCGCCCCCGCGTCAGATCGAGGGCGAATGCCTAGGGCTTTTTTGGCCAGCTCGGCACGTCACGTCGGGCGCCGACCGGGAGTGCCTGGGCGGGCATTTCGCCCCACTGGCCCTGGCCTTCGCTCGGGTTGTCGTTTTGGCTGGAGGGCGCCTGGCTTTGTTGCGGTGCCGGTGGCGTCTGTTCGCGGCGGCGATGGCGCAAGGCAAACTCGGCGACCGCGTCGATATCTTCCTCGGCAATCGCTTTTGCCCCGCGCCAAGCCGCATGGGCCCGTGCGGCGCGCAGCCAGACCAGATCGGCGCGCAGGCCATCGACACCCGCAGCAAAACAGCGCTCGGTTATCTGCGCGAGCGCTGCGTCATCCAGAGGGATGCTCGCCAATGCGCTGCGCGCCTGCTGGCAGCGTTCGCGCAGGGATTGCTGCTGGTTTTCCCACTCAGCGCAGAAGCTTTGAGGATCGCTGTCGAAATCCAGTCGCCGACGGATGATCTGACCGCGCTCGGCCGGTGCGGTGTGGCCGCTAAGCGCGACGTTCAGGCCGAAGCGGTCAAGCAGTTGCGGACGCAGTTCACCCTCTTCGGGATTCATGGTGCCGATCAGCACGAACTTCGCCGAATGCCGATGGGAAATGCCGTCACGCTCGACCAGGTTGGTGCCGCTGGCGGCCACATCGAGCAGCAGGTCGACGAGGTGATCGGGCAGCAAATTGACCTCATCGACGTAAAGCACGCCGCCGTCAGCCTTGGCCAGCACGCCGGGGGAAAACTGTGCACGACCCTCGCTCAGGGCGGCGTCGAGGTCAAGGGTGCCGACCAGTCGCTCTTCGGTGGCCCCCAAAGGCAAGGTGACGAATTGACCGCTGGCGAGCAGGTCGGCGAGACCCCGAGCGAGCGTCGACTTGGCCATACCGCGCGGGCCTTCGATCAGTACGCCACCGATTTTCGGGTCGATAGCGGTCAGGTACAGCGCGAGCTTCAAATCGTCGGCGCCGACCACGGCGGAGAGCGGGAAATGGGGGGTGTCGGTCATTATTAAATCTCGGTCATGGTCGGTAGGTGCATCAGGCAAACCTCCCACAGGGGGTAAGCGTGCTAGCTGTCTTCTTCTATATCGAGCAACAAATTCTCCAGCGCCTCGCGGTACTCACCTGGCTCTTTCCACATCCCCCGCTGCTGCGCCTCGAGCATCCGCTCAGTCATATCACGCAAGGCATGCGGGTTGTGCTCGCGGACAAAATCCCGGGTCGCCGGGTCCAGCAGGTAGGCATCCGCCAGCAACGCGTACTGGTGATCGTCGATCAACTGCGTAGTCGCATCAAAAGCAAACAGGTTATCAACCGTCGCTGCCAGTTCAAAAGCGCCCTTGTAGCCATGCCGT
This sequence comes from Pseudomonas sp. ASL4, assembly GCF_056680395.1. Classification (NCBI taxonomy): domain Bacteria; kingdom Pseudomonadati; phylum Pseudomonadota; class Gammaproteobacteria; order Pseudomonadales; family Pseudomonadaceae; genus Pseudomonas; species Pseudomonas sp. ASL4. The sequence continues at coordinate 5,019,415 of NZ_CM155280.1, forward strand.
TTGACCCCGTCGATCCACTTCGGATTCGCCGCCCGGGAACGTATCACCCGGTTCAACTCTTCCTTTAACGTGCGGATCTTCGGCAAATCCGGCTGGCTGTGATCGCCGTGATAACTGGCCACCGCTTCGCCGCTGAGGCTTTCCACGGCGGCGAGCATACCGCCCTGGAACTGGTAATAGTCATTGGAATCGAGCAAGTCATGCTCGCGGTTATCCTGATTCTGCAGCACCGCTTGCACCTGGCTCAGGCGCTGGGCGAACTGTTCACGGGCGGCGGTGCCTTCGTCAGAACCGCCATAGGCGTAACCGCCCCAGTTCAGGTACACCTCGGCCAAGTCCTCGCGGCTTTGCCACAGGCGCCCGTCGATGGCGCCCTGCACTCCCGCGCCATAGGCACCGGGTTTCGCCCCAAAAATCCGCCAACCGGCCTGACGCTGGGCCGCGTCTTCATCCAGACCCGAGGCCAGCAACGCTTCACGCTCGGCGCGAACCTTGGCAGCCAACGGATTGAGATCGTCCGGCTCGTCCAGCGCGGCGACTGCTTGTACGGCAGCATCGAACAGCCGGATCAGGTTGGCGAAGGCATCACGAAAGAACCCCGACACCCGCAAGGTCACGTCCACCCGCGGGCGGTCCAGCAAACTCAGCGGCAGGATTTCAAAGTCGTCGACCCGCTGACTGCCCGTCGCCCAGACCGGTCGCACGCCCATCAGCGCCATAGCCTGGGCGATGTCGTCGCCGCCGGTGCGCATGGTCGCCGTGCCCCAGACCGACAGGCCGAGCTGACGCAGGTGATCGCCGTGGTCCTGCAAGTGCCGTTCGAGAATCAGGTTGGCCGACTGGAAGCCGATGCGCCACGCCGTGGTGGTCGGCAGGTTGCGCACGTCCACCGAATAGAAATTGCGCCCGGTGGGCAGTACATCGAGGCGACCGCGACTCGGTGCACCGCTTGGCCCGGCGGGGACGAAACGACCGCTGAGGGCGTCGAGCAAGCCGCGCATTTCCGCGGGGCCGCACGCGTCCAGTCTTGGAGCGACGACTTCGCGGAGGCCGTCGATGATCGCATTCACGTCAGCCCAACCCGCCTCCTGTGGGAGCGAGCCTTTGTGGTGAGGGGGCTTGCCCCCGTTGGGTCGCGAAGCGGCCTCAAAAGACGGGACTGCTGCGCAGTCCAACGGGGGCAAGCCCCCTCGCCACAGAGGCTCGTATCCTAAGGGGCCGGGTTGGGCTTGAGGCTGGTTTAAGGTCTGCGAAATCAGTTGCGCGGCGAACAATTCCAGACGCTCACGGGTATCACCCGCCGTGCGCCAGGCTTCATCGCTCACCTGTTGCAGTTCGGCCGGTCTTGGCCCGGTCCACGGATCGGCCAAAGAGCAATCCAGCGGATCAAAGCCCAGCACAAACGCCTTGGCCAACGCCCGCAGCAAACTCGATTGCGCACCACGCCCGTCACCACGCGGAATCCGCAGCAAGGCCAGCAACGTATCAATGCGTAAACGCCCGGTCGGCGATTCACCGAAGATGTGCAGGCCATCGCGGATCTGCGATTCCTTCAAATCACACAGGTAGGTATCCAGACGCGGCAACCAGATCGCCGCGTCGGCATCGCTATTCAGTTTTTCGTCGAGTTGCAGTTCGCGGTCGATGTGGGTGTCGCGCACCAGTTGCAGGATGTCGCGCTGCAACTCCCGGGCGCGGCGCGGATCGAGCAACTGCGCCTCGTAATACTCGTCCGCCAACAGTTCAAGGTTACGTAGTGGACCGTAGGTTTCGGCCCGGGTCAGCGGCGGCATCAGGTGATCGATGATCACCGCTTGCGTACGCCGCTTGGCCTGCGCGCCCTCGCCCGGGTCGTTGACGATAAACGGATAGATGTTCGGTAGCGGCCCGAGCAACGCGTCCGGCCAGCAGTTTTCCGAGAGCCCGACCCCCTTGCCCGGCAGCCATTCGAGGTTGCCGTGCTTGCCGACGTGGATCACGCCGTGGGCGCCGTAGGTGTTGCGCAACCAGAAATAGAACGCCAGATACCCGTGGGGCGGCACCAGGTCTGGATCGTGATAGACCGCGCTCGGATCGACCTGATAACCCCGGGCTGGCTGGATGCCGACGAAGGTCAGGCCGAAGCGCAAACCCGCAATCATCATCCGTCCGCCACGGAACATCGGATCGTTTTCCGGCGGGCCCCAACGTTCCAGCACCGCTTGGCGATTGGCTTCAGGCAGTGCGTCGAACATCAAAAAGTAGTCGTCCAGCGCCAGACTTTGCATGCATGGGCGCTGGTCGAGGGTGTCGAGGTCATTGCTGACACCACCGAGCAATTGCTGGATCAACGCGGTGCCGCTGTCCGGTAGTTCGGCCGGCAGCGGGTAGCCTTCTTTATACAGCGCACGCAGGATGTTCAGCGCCGCCGCCGGCGTATCGAGACCGACGCCGTTGCCGATGCGACCATCGCGCGTCGGGTAGTTGGCGAGGATCAGCGCGATGCGTTTTTCGCCGTTGGGCACCCGCGCCAGATCGATCCAGCGCCGCGCCAGTTCGGCGACAAAGTCCATGCGCTCAGGTTGCGGCCGGTAGCAGACCACGTCGGACTGACTGCGCTCGCTGCGCCAGGCCAGATCCTTGAAGCTGATCGGCCTGCTGATGATGCGCCCGTCGAGTTCCGGCAGCGCGATGTGCATCGCCAGATCGCGTGGGCCGAGGCCTTGTTCGCTGGCGCGCCAGCCGGGTTCGTTGTCCTGGGCGCAGATCGCCTGGATCACTGGAATGTTGCGGCGAAACGGCCGCAAGTGCGGCGCTTCGGGGCTGGATTGGGCGAAACCGGTGGTGTTGAGAATGACCGCCGCTTCGACTTCGTCCAGCAAGTCCTCGACCACTGTCAGGCAGCCGGGCTCTTTCAAACTGGCCAGCGCTATCGGCAACGGGTTCAGCCCCGCCGCCTGCAAACGCTGGCAGAAAATATCGATGAAACCGGTGTTCGCCGCCTGCAAATGCGAGCGATAGAACAGCACCGCCGCCACCGGTTGATCAGCCTGCCAGTCGGCTTGCCAATCGCTCAGTTCAGCGGGGCTTTTATTCGGGTGGTAGATCGCGGTGCGCGGCAGGGTTTGCGGCTCGGCCCAGGCGTAATCGCGATCCAGCCAGCGATTGGCCAAACAGCGGAAAAAATCCAGGGCGTTGGCCATGCCGCCCTGACGCAGAAACTGCCACAGACGATCGCGGTCTTGCGCGACGACGGTGCTCAAGTCGCTGAGCTCGGGGTCCGGGCGGTCATCGCCGGGCACCAGAATCAGTTGCACACCCCGCTCGGACAGCTCGACGAGCCGCTCGACGCCGTAACGCCAATAGGCGATGCCGCCGTGCAGCGAGATCAAAATCACCTTGGCGTGACGCAGCACTTCGTCGACGTACAAGTCGACCGAAGCGTGATTCTGCACCTGCATCGGGTTAGCGAAGCGCACGCTCGGGTAGTCATCGGGCAACTGCTGCGCCGCTTCGGCGAGCAGCGCCAGGCTGGAATCGCCGCTGCACAGGATCACCAGTTCGGCGGGGGTTTGTCCGAGGTCGGCAATGTTGTCATCCGACACGAAACCGCCGGGCTGGGTCCTAAGCAAATGCATGGCTTAAACGCTGAGCGCGGCGCGCAATTGCGCTTCGAGTTGAGCGGCATCCAGTTCCTGGCCGATCAACACCAAACGGGTGGTGCGCGCTTCTTCGGCGCCCCACTGACGGTCGAAATGCCTGTCGAAACGCGTGCCCACGCCCTGGATCAGCAAGCGCATCGGCTTGTTCGGGATCGCGGCGAAGCCTTTTACGCGCAGGATGCCGTGCTTGACCACCAGTTGGGTCAACGCATCCATCAGCAGGCTTTCGTCGGCTTGCGGCAGCTCGATGGAGATCGAGTCGAAGGCGTCGTGGTCATGATCATCATGGTCGTCATCACCTTCACCGTGGTGATGGTCGTGATGGCTGTGACGGCTGTCGATGTGTTCTTCGGAACCGGCGCCGAGGCCGATCAGCACGTCCAACGGCACGCGGCCGCTGCTGGCTTCGATGATTTTTACTGCGGGCGGCAGTTCTTCGGCGACTTCAAGGCGCACGCGGGCCAGGTCTTCAGGGCTGATCAGGTCAGCCTTGTTGAGGATGACCAGGTCGGCGCTGGCCAGTTGGTCGGCGAACAGTTCGTGCAGCGGCGATTCGTGGTCCAGGTTCGGGTCGAGTTTGCGCTGGGCGTCGACTTGGTCCGGGAACGCGGCAAAGGTGCCGGCGGCCACGGCCGGGCTGTCGACCACGGTGATAACAGCGTCAACGGTGCAGGCGCTGCGGATTTCCGGCCACTGGAAGGCTTGCACCAGTGGTTTTGGCAGGGCCAGGCCCGAGGTTTCGATCAGGATGTGGTCGAGGTCGCCGCGACGGGCCACCAATTCGCGCATCACCGGGAAGAATTCTTCCTGGACGGTGCAGCACAGGCAGCCGTTGGCCAGTTCGTAGACGCGGCCGTTGGCTTCTTCTTCGGTGCAGCCGATGGAGCACTGCTTGAGGATTTCGCCGTCGATGCCCAGCTCGCCAAACTCGTTGACGATTACCGCGATGCGGCGACCTTGCGCGTTGTCGAGCATATGGCGCAGCAAGGTGGTTTTGCCCGAGCCGAGGAAGCCGGTAACGATGGTGACGGGGAGTTTGGCCAGTGTTTTCATCGGATGCCCTTTGGCAAGGTGGCGGGCAAACGGGACGACGACCGCGGCGAAGGATGCGCGGAAGATTTCGCCACCGGATCACCCCGCCCGGTTGTAGTGAGAATTCGTTTCGAGGCAGGTCTCCTGGCTGACGGTGTGCCTGTCGTTAGACTGGCGTTTGCTGCGCCTTCCCGCGGGCTCCATGGCTGGAGCGTGCAGTGGCGTGGCAGCGAACATCACCGTTCACAGTTGCGGGGGCAGCCGCGGCATCGACCGCGTTCCCTTCTTAGCTTCGGCAAACGCCGAAGAACCTCGAAAGCGCAAGGCTACGCATGGTGTGGGGGCGGGTCAATGTTCATGAGACGCTAGCGATCCCCTGTGGCGAGGGAGCTTGCTCCCGCTCGGCGGCGAAGCCGTCGCAAGACTTGCTTGCAACATTTGTCTGAAGGAATGAAGGGGGTCGCTTCGCAACCCAGCGGGAGCAAGCTCCCTCGCCACAAAAGCTAACTGAGAACCCTTGCCAATTGACTCCCCCGCCCCGCCCATGGTCTCCTGTGCGCCTTGTTACGGGTGCCCTTCACAGGGTGAAACGGGAAACCGGTGAATCATGTGCTTTACTCTAAAGCCATGTCAGTCCGGTGCTGCCCCCGCAACGGTAAGCGAGTGAAGAATCAGATCCACTGTGCCAGCAGTTCGGCATGGGAAGGCGATTCTTGCAGGTTCCGGCGTAAGCCTTGACCCCTCGCGAGCCCGGAGACCGGCCCGCAACACAAAGTGACCAGTACGATCACTGAATAACAAACCCGCGGTGGGCGGGCGCTGTTTAAGTCTCTGCGCGCACGCTCGCAGGGGTTTGCATGCGCTCTATTCACCCGCTGACAGACCAGAGGGAAGCGCCATGTCGATCATCAGCAGCACCGACCACAGCACTGCAAGCACCACCACAACCCTGAGCCAACGCCTGACCGCCGCCGCTTGCGCGTCGATCCTCGGCGCGTGCCTGGTGTATTTCGCCGGTTTCTCGCACATCGAAGCGGTGCACAACGCTGCGCACGATACCCGTCACAGCTCCGCGTTCCCGTGCCATTGAGACCTGCTGACATGATCAAGCGTATCGCTCAAACCGCAGGTTTCACCGGGCTGCTCGCCGCCCTGCTGCTGACCCTGCTGCAAAGCTTCTGGGTCGCCCCGCTGATTCTTCAGGCGGAAACCTACGAAAAATCCGAACCTGCCGCCGCTGTAGCTCACGAGCACACCGAAGGCGCCATGGCTGCTCACACCCACGACGCCGAAGCCTGGGAGCCGGAAGACGGCTGGCAGCGCGTGCTGTCGACCACCGGCGGTAACCTGGTAGTCGCGGTTGGTTTTGCGCTGATGCTCGCCGGCCTGTACACCTTGCGTGCACCGACCAAAACCGCTCAAGGCCTGCTCTGGGGCCTGGCCGGTTACGCGACGTTTGTGCTGGCGCCGACCCTCGGTCTGCCGCCGGAACTGCCGGGCACTGCCGCCGCCGATCTGGCGCAACGGCAGATCTGGTGGGTCGGCACTGCGGCTTCTACCGCTGTCGGCATCGCGCTGATCGTGTTCAGCCGTCACTGGCTGATGAAAATCTTCGGGGTGGCGATTCTGGCGGTACCGCATGTAATCGGCGCGCCACAACCGGAAGTCCACTCGATGCTGGCCCCGCAAGCCCTGGAATCTCAGTTCAAAATCGCTTCGCAGTTGACCAACGTGGCGTTCTGGCTGGCCCTGGGCCTGATCAGCGCCTGGTTGTTCCGCCGCAAAAGCGATGGCCAATACCACGCATGACGGATAACAGCGCAGCGCCGACCTTAGTGGTCGGCCTGGGCTGCCAGCGCGGCTGCCCCGCCAGCACGTTGCGGGCGCTGTTGGATCAGGCATTACAGGCGCATCAAATCGAACTTCATGCGATCAAGGCCCTGGCCAGCATCGACCTGAAACGTGATGAGCCTGGCCTGATCGAATTGGCCGCGCAGCTTGGGCTAGAAGTGATGTACTTCAGCAGCGAACAATTGGCCGGTTATCAGCCACAGCTCAGCCACCATTCGCAGATCGCCTTCGAACGCACCGGCTGCTACGGCGTAGCGGAAAGTGCCGCCCTGGCACTCGCCGAACACTTGGCCCAGGCACCGGCGAAGCTGCTGATTCCCAGGCAAAAATACGCTCAGGCCACCCTCGCATTGGCCAGTGCCGCGTAAAAACCCGATAATCCCCACCTTCGATCATGAGCAATCTTCATCTGAAGCCTTGCACAGCCCTTTTTCTCACAGACTCTTTTTTCAAAGGAACGGACGATGACCGTCTACTTCATTGGCGCAGGTCCCGGCGACCCGGAACTGATCACCGTCAAAGGCCAGCGGCTGATTCGCAGCTGCCCGGTGATCATCTATGCCGGCTCCCTGGTGCCGGCTGCCGTGCTGGACGGCCACCAGGCTGAAACGGTGGTCAACAGCGCCGAACTGCACCTGGAACAGATCATCGAACTGATCAAAACCGCCCACGCCAAGGGGCAGGATGTGGCCCGTGTTCATTCGGGCGATCCGAGCCTGTATGGCGCTATTGGCGAGCAGATTCGTTACCTTCGTGAACTCGATATACCGTTCGAAATCATCCCGGGCGTCACGGCTACCGCCGCCTGCGCTGCGCTACTGGGCGCCGAACTGACCTTACCGGACATCTCGCAAAGCGTGATCCTGACCCGTTACGCCGACAAAACCGCGATGCCGGCCGGCGAAGAGCTAGGCAGCCTGGCGCAACACGGGGCGACCATGGCGATTCATTTAGGGGTCAATCATCTGGAGAAGATCCTCGCCGAATTGCTGCCGCATTACGGCGCCGACTGCCCGATTGCGGTGATTCACCGCGCGACCTGGCCGGATCAGGATTGGGTGGTGGGGACGCTGGCGGACATTGCCGCAAAGGTCGAGGCCAAAGGGTTTCGGCGTACGGCGTTGATACTGGTGGGTCGGGTGTTGGGCAGCGATCAATTTAGTGAATCGTCGCTGTATCGCGCGGGGCATGCGCATCTCTACAGGCCCTGAGTTCACACACAACCCTGTGGCGAGGGGGCTTGCCCCCGTTGGGCTGCGAAGCGGCCCCAGCATTTTAGGTCTTGCGACGGCTTCGCCGCCGAACGGGGGCAAGCCCCCTCGCCACAGGTCATGGCAGCCATAGGAAAATCGACCACCCATAAAAAAACGGCGCTCACGGGGCGCCGTTTTTTATGTCGCAGCGAACACCTTACTCAGTAGTAGGCGTTTTCTTTCTGCGTGTGGTCAGTCACGTCGCGTACACCCTTGAGCTCGGGAATGCGCTCGAGCAAGGTGCGCTCGATGCCTTCGCGCAAGGTGACGTCCGCCTGGCCGCAGCCCTGGCAACCGCCGCCGAACTTAAGAACGGCGATGCCGTCCTCGACCACATCAATCAGACTAACCTGACCGCCGTGGCTCGCGAGCCCCGGGTTGATTTCGGTTTGCAGGTAGTAGTTGATGCGCTCGTTGACCGGGCTGTCAGCGTTGACCATCGGAACTTTGGCGTTTGGCGCCTTGATGGTCAGTTGGCCGCCCATGCGGTCGGTGGCGTAGTCGACAACCGCATCGTCCAGGAAGGCTTCGCTGAACGAGTCGATGTAAGCGGTGAAGCTTTTGAGCCCCAACGCAGTGTCTTCAGGTTTTTCTTCGCCCGGCTTGCAGTAGGCAATGCAGGTTTCGGCGTACTGGGTGCCAGGCTGGGTGATAAAGACGCGGATGCCGATGCCCGGGGTGTTCTGCTTGGAGAGCAGATCAGCCAGATAATCGTGGGCGGCGTCAGTGATGGTAATAGCGGTCATGGAAACTCCTCGCAGGCTTGGGCGCAGTTTACGCCAATCATCGCGCCGCACAAAGTCCTAGTATTTTTGTCGGGAAAGAGCTTGCACGGGCTGAGCAACTGTTTCGCCGTCGATCCAGGCTTTAAGCCACCGATAGCTGCGTTTTTCCACCCATTCGTAACTTGCCCAGGAAGCCACGCCAATGGTGGCCGCGCAAACGGCAAACATGACGTAAGGATTCACATCGTACTGTTGTGCGATAAATCCGCCGGCCGACAGCACCAGCACATGCATCAAGTAGACCGAGTAGGAACAATTACCGAGCAGTTCGAACACCCGATTGTTCTTGAAATAACGTTCCAGCGCGATGCACGCCATCACCAACACGGCACTCGGCAAACCCCAGGCCAGCAGTCGCGGTGCCGGCGGCAGATGATAAATCGTCAGTAAGGCACCAGCGATCCCCAGCAGCGGCAGCCATAAACCGGGCTTGATCCAACCCTTGCGGTAGACCATGCCAATGGCAATCCCCAGCAGAAACTCATAAACGATGTCGGATCGGTAGAACTGGCTGATCCAGCCATAACCGGTCCAGGCCTGGCACACCGCGAACAGCAGCGCCGCGACGATCAGCAACCTGACCTGCAAGCGAAACAGCAGTGCCCAGGCGAACAGCAGGTAAAACAGCATTTCGTAATTCAGCGTCCAACCGACATTGAGCGTCGGATAAATCCCGTAGCCGCCGGGGTTTTGCGTAGGAATGAACAACAGCGACAGCAGGAAATGCGACCAGTCGACCGTCTGATCCGGCAACACCGGTTGAGCGAACACCACCACCAGCGCCATCAGCACCGTGTACAGCCAGTACGCCGGGACGATGCGGCACATTCGATACAGCAGAAACCGCGCCGGCGGCAGCGACTTGGCCTCGGTGGACAGGAAGATCACCAGACCGCTGATGACGAAGAAGATGTCGACGCCCACGGCGCCCTTGTCGATAAACGCCTGCCCCACCGGCCCGCGAGCCTTGAAGTCGAAGAAAATCTGCATGAAATGGTGGCAGACCACCGCCCAGGCTGCGATGGCGCGCAGCGCTTGTACAGAAATCAACATCGACGGCCCTCCAATCGAAATTCACAAACCACCGCAAGCCCCCTGTAGGAGCAAAGCTTGCTCGCGAAAGCGGCGCGTCAGTCAACATCATTGTTGAATGTACCGCCGCCTTCGCGAGCAAGCTTCGCTCCTACCGGTGGGACAGTGATTGGTCTTTAAAGGTCGATCAAAGATTCTCGTAGCGGTTCATGTCCAGCACGCCCTCTTCCACCGGGTCAGTTTCGTGGATGTACGTGCTCAGGTCGCGGAAGTAGAACCAGAACTGCGGATGACTGCGCCGAACACCCCAGCGTTCAACGATCCTCTCGAAGCTGTCAGCGTCCTTCGACCTTTCCATCGCATCGACAAACTCAGGCACCTGCTCGGCCGGAATGTTGAACATGAAGTTCGGATAACTGCTGAGCACACCTGGGTAAATGGTCAACGTGTCGAGCCCCGGCTGATAACGCAGGGATTCACCGAGTATGAATGCCACGTTGCTGTGGGCACGGTTGCGCAGCAGGCTGTAGATCTCGCGTTTGCCGCTTGCGGTTTCGATACGCAACATCGTCGCTTCCGGCAACTGATCAATGACCTTCAAACCCGCTGCAGGACGCGAAGTCAGGCGACTCAAGGCTTGTTCGGCGTTCTGCAACGCCGGGTCGATGTTCGGCCGCGAGCAATACGCACCATCGCAACGGTTAATCGGATCCGGCGTGGCGTTGAGGTCGCCGTAACGGGCCAGCAATTGCATGGCGAAATCCCGTTTCGGGTCTTTTTCGTCGAGTGTCAGCGCGCTGGGCTTGTCGTTGTCGATGGACTCGTAATCCAGCCACATCTTGAACTTGCCGCCGCTCTGATACCAATCGTCGAGGTAGTCGTTGCGCGAATCGGCCGGCATCAAACGCAGGAAGTTCTGCTCGGCGCCGTTACGGATCAGGTCGAAATACAGCCGCGTCTGGGCCTGATGGGAGACGTTGCCAAACACGTCGAAATTCACCGCCAACTGGTAATACGTGCGTTCCAGCAACGGGAAGTCGAACAGCCACATGGTTTGCGGCACGTCACCGATCAGGCCTTTGTTCACCGAGGCACTGTCGAAGTGGCGGAAGATCGTCAGCAACGCGTTGTCGTTACCGGCCCACAGCGTCGACCAGCTCGGCGCCGGCGCCTCGGCGTAGCTGTCCCGGCGCAGGGCTTCGTATTCGTTGCGTTTGTTGCGGTAGTCATGCCACAGGCTCAACACGCTGCCGACGTCGTCGTTCTGCCCCGGCATTGCCAGCAGCGGCGTGGCCTTGCCGCGATAGTTCGGATCGGTGATGTAGAGGTCGTGTTCCGGGGCCTGGAACAGTGCCCAGAAGTTGTCGCGAATCACATCTGTAGCGATCTGCCCACGGCATACCGGACCGCGAATAAAGGTGCGCACGAAGTACTCGGCGTTATCGAGCATGAACTGATAACGCGCCTGGGCCGGGATAGCCTCAAACGTGGTGAACGGATTGGCCCGGCGCTCCGGGCCGTAACCCGGTAAGGCGTTGACCTGCCAATTGCCGCTGAAAAACAGGCTTTTGGCCCGGGACAGCTTCGCCGCGCTCAACGGATAAGTGATGTGGGTCTTCTGCACGATCACGCCTTGCACCGGCCACAACCGGTAATAAATCTGCGTGCCCGGATCGTCGTTCGGCCGGCGGGTATTGATCAGGTCGATCGGCTGGCCGGTCGGCGTGCGCGAACGCACCCACTGGAAAAAATGCCCCGGCTCGCCATCCTTGAAGTAGATATGCGCCAGGAACAAGTGTTCAAACAACCAGCGCCCGACCAGGCTGCCACGAGCGCCCGGTGCGTTGAGCAGATTTTCCCACTGCACCACTTGCAGCGCTTCCCTGGCGCTGGGCACCAGGCCTTGTTCATCAATCGGCGCACCGGCGGCGAGCCAGCGTTGCAGGGTCTGGTACTGCTGATTTGTCAGGCCGGTCACCGCCAGCGGCATGCCTTCTTTCGGGTGCGCGCCGGCATAACCATCGAACTCCGCCGGCATGGCGCACATGTTTTCCCGATTCAGGCCCAGCACGATGTCTTCCGGCAACTTGGCGTTAGGCGTTAGCGGGGTTTTGTGGCCCAGCTCAAGCATCCGTGCCATCAACGCTGCCTGGCTGCCTTGGGCGTCGAGGACCGAATAGAAGTCCTTGTGCTGCCAGGCCAGTTTACCGAAGGCGTCATAGAAGAGTCGGGTTGGCGAGGATGCGACGCTGCGCTCGCCGTCGTAGACCGCAATCTTGGTCGCGCCGCGGGCCGCCCCTTCACCGCTGCCCAGATTGAGCTGACAGGCGGCGTCGTAGCACGCGTGGCAGGCCACGCACTTTTCGGTGAAGATCGGTTGAATATCTCGGGTATAGGAAATGGCGGGACTTTGCGCATCGGCGCCCCAGCTTGAAAGCAGCAATAGAATGCTGACAACGACGCGATACGACATATCCCTGGTCCCAATCCTGTAAAAACGCCGCGATTCTACCGGTCCAGACCTGCCACCAACATGAACGATATTCATGCAAAACCTTGGCATGCTCTAAAAGCGCACAGGTTTGCTATTATCCCGGCCCTTCGTCATGGCCTTACCGAGTAGTCCAAATGTCCGATCGCAGCGTTCGCCTTCAAGCTCTCAAGCACGCCCTTAAAGAGCGCATCCTGATTCTCGATGGCGGCATGGGCACGATGATCCAGAGCTACAAGCTCGAAGAGCAAGATTACCGTGGCAAGCGCTTTGCCGATTGGCCGAGCGATGTGAAAGGCAACAACGACCTGTTGGTGTTGACCCGCCCGGACGTGATTGGTGCCATCGAAAAGGCGTACCTGGATGCCGGCGCCGACATTCTGGAAACCAACACCTTCAACGCCACCCAGGTTTCCCTGGCCGACTACGGCATGCAGGGCCTGGCGTATGAGTTAAACGTAGAAGGCGCACGCCTGGCGCGCAAGATTGCCGACGCCAAGACCCTCGAAACCCCGGAAAAACCGCGCTTCGTCGCCGGCGTGATCGGGCCGACCAGTCGCACCTGCTCGCTGTCCCCGGACGTGAACAACCCCGGCTACCGCAACGTGACCTTCGACGAACTGGTGGAAAACTACACCGAGGCCACCAAAGGCCTGATCGAAGGTGGCGCCGACCTGATCCTGATCGAAACCATCTTCGACACCTTGAATGCCAAAGCCGCGATCTTCGCCGTGCAAGGGGTTTTCGAAGAGCTGGGCATCGAGTTGCCGATCATGATCTCCGGCACTATCACCGACGCCTCCGGCCGCACCCTCTCCGGCCAGACCACTGAAGCGTTCTGGAACTCAGTGGCCCACGCCAAGCCGATCTCGGTCGGCCTGAACTGCGCCCTCGGCGCCAGCGAATTGCGTCCGTACCTGGAAGAGCTGTCGAACAAGGCAGGTACCCACGTTTCCGCGCACCCGAACGCCGGCCTGCCGAACGAATTCGGCGAGTACGACGAATTGCCGTCGGAAACCGCCAAGGTCATCGAAGAATTCGCCCAAAGCGGCTTCCTGAATATCGTCGGCGGTTGCTGCGGCACCACGCCGGGCCACATCGAAGCCATCGCCAAAGCCGTGGCCGGTTATGCACCGCGTGAAATTCCGGAGATCCCGAAAGCTTGCCGCTTGTCGGGCCTGGAACCGTTCACCATTGATCGCAGCTCGTTGTTCGTCAACGTCGGCGAGCGGACCAACATCACCGGTTCCGCCAAGTTCGCCCGTCTGATCCGTGAAGACAACTACACCGAAGCCCTGGAAGTCGCCTTGCAACAGGTCGAAGCCGGCGCCCAGGTGATCGACATCAACATGGACGAAGGGATGCTCGATTCGAAGAAGGCCATGGTGACCTTCCTCAATTTGATTGCCGGTGAACCGGACATCTCCCGCGTACCGATCATGATCGACTCCTCCAAGTGGGAAGTGATCGAAGCCGGCCTGAAATGCATCCAGGGCAAGGGCATCGTCAACTCGATCAGCATGAAGGAAGGCGTCGAACAGTTCATTCATCACGCCAAACTGTGCAAACGCTACGGCGCCGCAGTTGTCGTGATGGCGTTCGACGAAGCCGGCCAGGCCGACACCGAAGCGCGCAAGAAAGAAATCTGCAAACGCTCCTACGACATTCTGGTCAACGAAGTCGGCTTCCCGCCGGAAGACATCATCTTCGACCCGAACATCTTCGCCGTGGCCACCGGCATCGAAGAACACAACAACTACGCTGTGGACTTCATCAATGCCTGCGCCTACATCCGCGACGAACTGCCGTACGCGCTGACCTCTGGCGGCGTGTCCAACGTGTCGTTCTCGTTCCGCGGCAACAACCCGGTGCGTGAGGCGATCCACTCGGTGTTCCTGCTGTATGCGATCCGTAACGGCCTGACCATGGGGATTGTCAACGCCGGCCAACTGGAGATCTACGACCAGATCCCGGCCGAACTGCGTGACGCCGTGGAAGACGTGGTGCTCAACCGCACCCCGGAAGGCACCGACGCCCTCCTCGCCATCGCCGACAAGTACAAGGGCGACGGCAGCGTCAAGGAAGCCGAGACCGAAGAGTGGCGCGGCTGGCCCGTCAACAAGCGTCTGGAGCACGCGCTGGTCAAAGGCATTACCACGCACATTGTTGAAGACACCGAAGAATCCCGTCAGTCGTTCGCCCGTCCGATTGAAGTGATCGAAGGCCCGCTGATGTCGGGCATGAACATCGTCGGCGACCTGTTCGGCGCTGGCAAAATGTTCCTGCCGCAAGTGGTGAAATCCGCCCGCGTGATGAAGCAGGCTGTCGCGCACCTGATCCCGTTCATTGAACTGGAGAAAGGCGACAAGCCGGAAGCCAAGGGCAAGATCCTCATGGCCACGGTCAAGGGCGACGTGCACGACATCGGCAAGAACATCGTTGGCGTGGTGCTGGGTTGCAACGGCTACGACATCGTCGACCTCGGCGTGATGGTGCCGGCGGAGAAGATCCTGCAGGTGGCCAAGGAGCAGAAGTGCGACATCATCGGTTTGTCCGGTCTGATCACGCCTTCGCTGGATGAAATGGTCCACGTGGCCCGCGAGATGCAGCGTCAGGACTTCCACCTGCCGTTGATGATCGGTGGCGCGACCACTTCGAAAGCGCACACCGCGGTGAAGATCGAGCCGAAGTACAGCAACGACGCGGTGATCTACGTCACCGACGCCTCCCGCGCCGTGGGCGTGGCGACGCAATTGCTGTCCAAGGAATTGAAGCCGGCGTTTGTCGAGAAGACGCGCCTGGAATACATCGAAGTCCGCGAGCGCACCGCCAACCGCAGCGCCCGCACCGAACGCTTGAGCTACCCGGCGGCCATCGCCAAGAAGCCGCAGTTCGACTGGAGCACTTACGCGCCGGTCAAGCCGACCTTCACCGGTTCTCGTGTGTTGGACAATATTGACCTGAAGGTGCTGGCCGAATACATCGACTGGACGCCGTTCTTTATCTCCTGGGACCTGGCCGGCAAGTTCCCGCGCATCCTCGAAGACGAAGTGGTCGGTGAAGCCGCCACCGCGCTGTACGCCGATGCCAAGGAAATGCTCGCCAAGCTGATCGACGAGAAACTGATCAGCGCCCGCGCGGTGTTCGGCTTCTGGCCGGCCAACCAGGTGCGCGACGATGACATCGAAGTCTACGGCGATGACGGCAAACCGCTGGCGAAGCTGCATCACCTGCGTCAACAGATCATCAAGACTGACGGCAAGCCGAACTTCTCCCTAGCCGACTTTGTGGCGCCTAAAGACAGCGAAGTGACCGACTACGTGGGTGGTTTCATTACTACCGCTGGGATCGGCGCCGAAGAAGTGGCCAAGGCTTATCAGGACGCAGGCGACGATTACAACTCGATCATGGTCAAGGCCCTGGCCGACCGTTTGGCCGAGGCCTGCGCCGAGTGGCTGCACCAACAGGTGCGCAAAGAACACTGGGGTTACGCCAAGGACGAGACGCTGGACAACGAGGCGTTGATCAAAGAGCAATACACCGGCATCCGCCCTGCTCCCGGCTACCCGGCCTGCCCGGATCACACCGAGAAAGGCACGCTGTTCGCCCTGCTCGACCCTGAGGCCAGCGAAATGCACGCCGGTCGCAGCGGCGTGTTCCTCACCGAACACTACGCGATGTTCCCGGCGGCAGCAGTCAGCGGCTGGTACTTCGCCCACCCGCAGGCGCAGTACTTTGCCGTGGGCAAGATCGACAAGGACCAGGTGCAGAGCTACACGTCGCGCAAGGGGCAGGAATTGAGCGTGACTGAACGCTGGTTGGCGCCTAACTTGGGTTACGACAACTAAGCCTCACGGACTGGCCACAGCACAGTGGCCAACACAAATACCCTGTGGGAGCGGGCTTGCTCGCGAAAGCGGTGTGACAGTCAGCGATGATGTTGAATGTGATGGACCCTTCGCGGGCAAGCCTCGCTCCGACAGGATTCGCGGCGATTGTCTATGCTTGCTTCACACACATACGTGACGAGGGATTTATGGACGATCCAGTCGACAACAAGCCACCGACGTTCCTACAGATGCTGCACAGCGTGATAGCCGCGGCGTTCGGAGTGCAAAGCGGGAAGAATCGCGCCCGGGACTTTACCCATGGCAAGCCGAGTCATTTCGTGATTATGGGGATTGTGTTCACAGCGATATTCGCGCTGACGCTGTTTGGCATCGTGAAACTGGTGCTGCACCTGGCCGGGGTGTGACGCGGTTTCAGTGCATCAACGTTAGCAGGCTGAACGGGTAGCGATAGGAGGTCGGTTGCCCCTTGGCCGACAGGAGCTTGAAGTTCACCCCGAAATCCGGCGAGTCGCCCATGGCCAGCAGCCGTTTGGCTTGGGCCTTGTCGATCAGTTGCAATAACGGAATCTGCCGGTCACGACCGCCGTATTGGTTCACATCTACGCCTTGATCGTAATCATGCAATTCCACCAGCGCCCAGCCACCCAGCGTGAAGTGCCCACCCAATAACACGCTCAAACGCCCGTCGACCAAGGCGTTCAAGGCTGCGGGCGCGGTATTGAAAGCACCGAACAAGGCACCCTTGCCCGGCGTGCCTCCTGCCTCCGAATACGCCTGCATGGCACCGAATGCCATCTCGTCATTGGCGGACCACACCAGCGATACCTTGGGGTAGCGCCGCAACAGCAATTTCGCCTGTTCATAGGCGCGCTCACGGGTCCAGCCGCTGTAGACCAGTTGGCGCAAACGCACTTCAGGGTGTTCGGCCAAGGCGCGCAGCATGCCTTTTTCGCGCAGTTGCGCCGAAGGGGTGATCTTCAGGCCGGAAAACGCCAGTAACTCGATGGATTGTCCGGGCGCCGCCGGTGGATGCTGGCGGATCAATTCCTTGAGCATCAGGTAGCCGCCCTCTTCGTCGTTGGGCACCAGGCTACCCAATCGATCCGGGCGCTCACCCAGCAGGCTCAGTTGATTGTCGGTCAGGGACGCGTTGACTATAAACAGCTTCACCCCACTGCCTTGGGCCAGACGAAAGATTTGCGGCGCGACGTACTGCTCGTTGGCAAACACCAGATAATCCGGACGATCAGGCCCCTGCAATGCCTCTCGGGCCTGGGCAATCGTGACCTCAGGCATGCGCTCGGCATAAAGAATCTTCAAGTCCATGCCAAGATCCTTGGCCGCCGCCTGCATGAATTGCGAGTAGCTGACCCAGAATCTTTCATGGGTAGAGCCCGGGTTCAGGAACAACACCGATTCCGCGTGCGCGCCGGGTCCGTAGACCGCGCCGAATATCAGCAGGAAGGTGTAGAAAAACTTGAACATTGGATCATCCGAGCCCCGGAAAAATGGCCGCGCATTATAGCCCCCGAACTGCCGGCAAACTGCGCTAATTCCCGTTTTTGTCCGACAATCGTCGGAACCAGGCCCGGACGGGGTCGTTTATTGATGCGCGACCCAAAATACTGCCGTGCCCACGACCAGGATGATCAGGAACAAAATCGCCCAGGCATCGACCGTGCTATCGCTTTTCCTTGCTTTGGTTGGGTTGCTCATTGCATCGCCTCTTGTCGGTTTTATCGGTGATTGCAGAAAGACTCGAGCAGAGTAAAGACGACGATTGCCCGCACCACAAATAAGGGTTTAGCGATAACGGTTCTCGTTAGTCGTTTTGGTTCTTTACATATACTCAAACATCACTTTTGCGCATAACTGCAAACTGGTATCTTGCCCCGGCTCCGTAGGGAGTGCGCGGCCGTGCGCGCAGAATTGCCGAGGCAGCATCGGAAACTTCAGCAAGCGAAAAACGCAACTGGAACCGACCGGCCCAAGCCTGAGAACAGGACTTATATGTACGTATACGACGAGTACGATCAGCGGATCATCGAGGACCGCGTCAAGCAGTTCCGTGATCAGACCCGACGCTATCTGGCAGGCGAGCTGAGCGAAGAAGAATTCCGCCCCCTGCGCCTGCAAAATGGCCTTTACATCCAGCGTTTCGCGCCGATGTTGCGGGTCGCGGTGCCTTACGGCCAACTGACTTCGCGCCAGACGCGAATGATGGCCAAGATTGCCCGTGACTATGACAAGGGCTATGCCCACATCAGCACCCGGCAGAACGTGCAGTTCAACTGGCCGGCGCTGGAAGACATTCCGGACATCCTGGCTGAGCTGGCTACCGTGCAGATGCACGCGATCCAGACCAGCGGCAACTGCCTGCGCAACGTCACCACCGACCAGTTCGCCGGTGTCGCTGCCGACGAGTTGATCGACCCGCGCCCGTGGTGCGAAATCGTCCGTCAGTGGACCACGTTCCACCCGGAATTCGCTTACCTGCCGCGCAAGTTCAAGATTGCCATCAACGGTTCGACGTCCGACCGTGCGGCCATCGAAGTCCATGACATCGGCCTTGAGCCGGTGCACAACGCTGCGGGCGAACTGGGTTTCCGTGTGTTGGTCGGTGGCGGCCTGGGCCGTACACCGGTGGTGGGCGCGTTCATCAATGAGTTCCTGCCGTGGCAGGACCTGTTGAGCTACCTCGACGCCATCCTGCGGGTTTATAACCGCTACGGCCGCCGCGACAACAAGTACAAGGCGCGGATCAAGATCCTCGTTAAAGCCTTGACCCCTGAAGTCTTCGCGCAAAAAGTCGACGCGGAAATGGAACACCTTCGCGGTGGCCAGACCACGCTGACCGACGCCGAAGTGCATCGCGTCGCCAAACACTTCGTCGACCCGGACTACAAGGCCCTGGACAACCAGTCCCAGGCACTGGCCGACCTCGATAAAGAACACGCAGGCTTCGCTCGCTGGCGCACCCGCAACACCCTGGCGCACAAGAAGCCGGGCTATGTGGCCGTCACCCTGTCCCTGAAGCCGACCGGTGTTGCACCGGGCGACATCACCGACAAGCAGCTCGACGCGGTGGCCGACCTGGCCGAGCGTTACAGCTTCGGTCAACTGCGCACTTCCCACGAGCAGAACATCATCCTGGCCGACGTCGAGCAGGCTCAGTTGTTCACCCTGTGGGGCGAGTTGCGCGAGCAAGGTTTTGCTACGCCGAACATCGGCTTGCTGACCGACATCATCTGCTGCCCTGGCGGTGATTTCTGCTCGCTGGCCAACGCCAAGTCGATCCCGATTGCCGAATCAATCCAGCGTCGTTTCGACAACCTGGACTACCTGTTCGACATCGGCGAACTGGACCTGAACATCTCCGGTTGCATGAACGCCTGTGGTCACCACCACGTCGGCCACATCGGCATCCTCGGGGTGGACAAGAAAGGCGAAGAGTTCTACCAGGTGTCCCTCGGCGGCAGCGCCAGCCGTGACGCCAGCCTGGGCAAGATCCTCGGCCCGTCCTTCGCCCAGGAAGCCATGCCTGATGTGATCGAAAAGCTGATCAACGTGTACATCGAACAACGTACCGAAGACGAGCGCTTCATCGACACCTATCAACGTATCGGCATCGACCTCTTCAAGGAGCGCGTCTATGCAGCGAATAATTAAGAACAACGAAGTCGTCGACGAAACCTGGCACTTGCTGCCCAAGGACTTCAACATCGACGAGATCAGCAACTGCGACGACCTGATCGTGCCGCTGGCGCTGTGGCGCGAACACAGCCGTATGCTCAAGGCCCGCGATGGCGGCCTGGGTGTGTGGCTGGACGCCGATGAAGAAGCCGAGGAAATCGGTGACGACGTGGATCAGTTCAAGGTGATTGCCCTGAATTTCCCGGCCTTCACCGATGGCCGTAACTACTCCAACGCCCGCCTGCTGCGTGACCGTTATGGTTTCAAAGGCGAACTGCGGGCGATTGGCGATATTCTGCGCGACCAGTTGTTCTACCTGCGCCGCTGCGGTTTCGACGCCTTTGCGTTGCGCGCCGATAAAGACCCGTACGAAGCCCTTGAAAGCCTCAAGGACTTCTCGGTGACATACCAGGCCGCTACTGACGAACCGCTGCCGCTGTTCCGTCGCCGCTGACGGTCAAAAAGCCTTGAGTCCTGGCCAGTGCGCCGAGGCTCAAGGTTTTTTTTCGCCTGGCGAAAGTCATTACGGCAGACGTTGTCCCGCAGCAGCGCTCCCGTGCTCAGCGATTGCACCTTCCAGCCCCACGAAACCGGCAAACGGATCATCACCATCAATCGCCGGCCATTGCACCTCCTCGAACAGGTAGCGGCACAGCCCTGGTGACGCTTCCAGCTCGTCAACCATGTGCCACACCCGTTGTTGCAATGCGGTGTAGTCCACCCGGAAATCGGCCGTGCGCCCGATTATCTCCAGCGCTCCAAAAAACCGTCCGCTTCCCGTCAGGTTGAGCACCCGTTGCCAGCGCCCGGCCCGCAAGGCAGCCTGCTGCGCGGGCACGCCCTCCAGCCAGGCGCCGGGCTGAGCGGCATTGTCCATCGGCGGCCCGATCCACACGTTGATCCCGGTCTGCTGCCGATGACGGCTGACCCAGCGCAAACTGTCCTCATCGGTCAGCGGGTTGCCACTGAGCAGCACATTGTTCTTGCCCACGGACTGTATTCGTACCGCTTCGGGCACACGGGCAATGCCGTTGTTGCGTAGATCCAGAGATTGCAAATAAGGATGATCGAGGATACCGATCGGACAACGGGTGATACCGGTACTGCGCAGGTTCAAGTGTTGCAACTGCGTCAGTTTCAGCACCAGAGGTGGCACCCCCAAAGGGTTGTTGCTCAGATCAAGCACCTGGAGCCGAGTCAGCTCACCTAACTGCCCTGCCGTTTGTTCGGTCAGCGTCAACAACGTGTTCTTGAGGTTGAGTGTGGTTAATCTGGACAGCTTGCCAATCGCCGCAGGCAAACTGCCGGTCCATTGCCCATCAAGCCCCTGAATGCGCAAATCAGTGCCTTCCAGGTTCAGTGTTTGAAGGTTGGGCAAGCACTCCAGAAAGCCTGACAGACTTTCACCTTGCGTCAGGGTGAAATCCGCCACGGACAGCAGCGCGACATCCGGTAGCTTGACGTTCAGCTCGGGTAGGCAATGCAACTGTTCAAAGTCCAGTTCCAGACGAAAACCCACGCATTCCCCATCGACATAGACACGGCTGGCCGTATCGCCACGCAGTTGCCACAACACTTCAAGCTCCTTGGCCAGTTCAATCCGGGACTGGCGCTCGTACTCCATGACATTGAACAGGCGCGAATCGTTTTCCTCTTCGATTTCGGCCGGGCTCAGCCCTTGCGCCTCTTCGTCAGCCGGGTCCAGAAACTCGATTTGCATGTCATCGACATCCGCCTCAACCTTTTCGATCCACGTCACCAGGTCAATGCGCAATTGAGTCAACTGCTGAGTGAGGCTGACCAGTTGCCTCTGCGCGCCCTCCCCCCAACCGTGTATGAGTGTCTCGAGTTCATCCTCCGTCATGGCGGGATAAAACTCTTTGACCTGCAACTTCATAATGTCGTTTGACAATGCTTCAGCCTGAGCCGTGGGCGGAAAGCCTCCGCCGCGCAGACCGCTGCTCTCGAATGCCATCCCCGAATCCATTCGACGCAGACCCAACTCCAGCTCGGTGCGTGGCAATGCTGCCTCGCGGATGCTGGCTTGCAAGTCTTCAAGCTCATGCCCGGCCCGCAAGCCCAATACCGAACGTTGCTCCTGTGCCAAGGCATTGAGCAGTGCCTGGGCAAAACTCACGGTTTCAGCCGCCGAGGCCGGGGGTGCCCGATAACGGGAGCCGCGCCGGATCAACTGCCGGTAAGCACGCGTACCTGGCCGGCCGATGCTGTCGATCACCCTGGAACCATCGACGACCTCGATGCGGATTTCAGACGACCACCCCGGCAGCCGTTGCAGTGAATGCAAGGCCAGGACATCACTGTCGAGGTTCGCCACCGACGGCAAGTAAAGGCCTTCGTAAGCCCGAGTCAGTCGTACATGGCGCTCATATTGCTCTGCCTTGACGCTCAACTGGCTCAATACCCGTTTGGCATCGGCCAAGGTGTGTGGTGCGTCAATCGCCACCCCGGACCGGTCGAGTATTTGCTCGATGGCGTTTTTTGGCAGCCCCGGATAGTGCTGTTGAAACAGCTTCACCCACTCATGCCCGGAGTGCTGCAACGCCTGATAGCGCTGTGTGAATTGTTCGGCGCGCGCCACCGCCGAATCTGCGACATGCCGTAGATCCTGGTCGATGCGAAAGCGGCTGAGGGTATCCGCCAGTATGGGCGTTGGTGGTCGTCGTCCCGCCTGCATCAACGCCAGGAGGTCATTGTCGACATCGATGACACGGCCAATCTGCCCCAATACTTCATCGCTGAACCCTTCGGCCTCGGCGCCGATACCCCGCAGCAAGCGGACGCGCTCGACGATTGCGCCGGACACGACGGGCGTCCCTTCGACGGGCAGCGATACGTCGATCACGGTCGGCTCGGGGTCCGGGATATGGGTTGCCGTCTGGGTCACGCGCTCTTCAGCCTTGATCGCTTTACCGGCAATAGCCACCGGCAACGCGTTAAGCAACCCGAAAACCGTCCGGGCGACCCCGGCGGATCGCTCATCAAGCGTCTTGCTGTCTACCGCCTGCGCCAGGCCATAACCGGCATCGATCAGCCCGGCGAGCGCCAGCAGGCCTTCCCCACCAGGAACGAACAACGCCAACGGACCGAACTTGTTGATCCACTGCACGACAGGCTCGACCACGGCGCTCAAGTCAGCCCGATTGACCTGGGCATCGTCGCGGATGGTATCGATGCTCGCGT
The DNA here is from genome assembly GCF_056680395.1 of Pseudomonas sp. ASL4. Taxonomy (NCBI): domain Bacteria; kingdom Pseudomonadati; phylum Pseudomonadota; class Gammaproteobacteria; order Pseudomonadales; family Pseudomonadaceae; genus Pseudomonas; species Pseudomonas sp. ASL4. Next base: position 5,042,245 of record NZ_CM155280.1, read on the forward strand.
GAGCGGCTTGTTTCATGACCAATACCCACTGGGCGAAGGGATCGGTGGCAGACGCAGGCACATTGACACCAACGTACTCAGCGGGAGGCCAATAACCGTCATTGTTGAAAAAGCCGTGACCCTTTTTCAGCCGAAATTGCCGTGGATACGTAGCCATGCCTTCCAGCGCCGTCAGCACACCGGCGTGAAACGTACCGTCCTGCCGATCCTCGTCGGAAAAATGCTCAGCCAAGGCCTGTTTTTGGTCGGCGTCACGTCCCGTTTCAGCCACCCATTCTGCCAAAGCCTGGAGATCGACAAACTCCTGAAAGGGCGAAGAGTTGCCCGGAATGTAGAGCACGACTCGCCCAGTGGTTTTATCCCGAAAACACCAGATATCGGTCGAGGTGTAACGATAAACCACCAGCCGCGCCGCCTCGACGGACGCCGGGATTACTGCCTGCTTCTGCATCTGCGCCAGCGTCAGGCTCTTCCACACTTGCTGTTCGGATAACCCGGCGGCTCGCAACGCCAGGCCGAGTCCATCGCCCGTCAGGCTGTTTTCCTGGTGCTGCAGATGGGCCGCCATGACAAACGCCACCCTGACGGAAGTCCGCAACGGATAGGCCGCGGCCCCAAGAATCTGCTCGTCCTCGGGCCAGGTGTCGTGCACATAGGCGCCATATTGCTCCTTGAACTCCAGCGTCCAGACCCACTGTTTGAACTCGGCCGGTTGCAACGCCAGTTGGGTGCTCGGGCCGTAGACTTGCGGGACGGTCTGCCGGTAGATGCCCTCATAGTCGCGAAAACCGCCGCCCGGGTTGATGGATTCGTCGATCTCGACGATACGCACGGTCGGCCCCACGGCAGGCGGCGTGTACAGACCGAACGCGGTTTCGCCGAAGCGCCCGGCGCCGACCGTCTGGTAGTTGCTCAGCAAGGACTGCACCAGACTTTGCGCGGTACGGACCTTACCCAGATGATCGTTACCCTCGGCCGGGTAACCATAGAAATCGTAATTGAGATCCACCAACCGCGCCGTCAACGGCTCGGCGCCCCATCGCTCTTCGATCACCCGCGCAGCCAATTGCGCCGGGGTCATCGGCAGGATCGTATCCAGATCCAGGTTGGCAAAAACGTGTGGGATGGAGGCCACCTGCCGACCACGAGCGTCACGGTGTTGTTGCGTCAGTTCCTTCATGTGCACTCCTTGCATTCATGGGGCCGCTCAGCCACGGGCATTCGGCAGTATCAGCCCTGGATGTCGTTGAAGGGCCTCGATGGTCAGCCTCTTGAACAGCGCTGTACGGTCATTTCGGTAGTTGTCCACGATGGCATTCATGCTTTCAGTGAACTGCTCCCGGGTGTAATTGAGCCGGCCATCCAACTGCTGGAAAGCCAGCGCCGCGCTCAGGGCCAATTCGTCGAACGCGTCACGGTGGGTATTTTCCAGATAATCAACCCAGAACTCCTGAGCATTCATCCAGTCCGGCAATGCCGTTGTCTGTTCCGTTTTAGCGATCTCGGCGTACACCCACTCGAGGGTTTGCTGGAGGACGTCGACACTCAGCCGAGTGTTGATTTCTCTCGGCTGGGCCAGCAGGTTCAGGTGTTCAGCCAACCCCACCCGAAACGCCAGACTGATCTCCATCGCTTGCTGGCTCGTCAACGGCCCCGTGCGTGAGCGGGAAAGGATGTTTCTCAAGGCGTACTTCTCGACCTCTTGTAGCCGGAACAGGCTTCGCAATAGTACAAGTACCAGCCCTTCCAGCATGTCGACTCCGCCCCTGGCGGCATTGATCGCCCGGTAACACAGCATCCGGACGTACAAATCACTGAACAACAATGAGTCCCCATCAGCGCTGATCTTCTGCGTATCAGCCATCAGGAACAGTGCCCGCCTCAACGCATCATCTGCCGAGGCGGCTTGCACCACTTCCCACACGCGCTGGCGCAATGACGAATAAATCACGCGAAAATCGGCCGTGTAACGCAGACGCATCAGCAAGGTGAAAAACGGTCGCGAATTCGGGTAGGCAAACAGCGAACCCCACAGCGCGTTTTTGCATCTCGTCTTCAACTGCCACACCGGTCAGCCAGGTCGAAATCATCGAGACATCCAATATGACCTCAGCCGCTTCGCGCAGATGGCCCGACGCAATGAGGCCAAGGCTGATCTGCGAGAGTTGCTGAAAGTCCGCGACGCGCCTAAGGGTCTCGTGGTCCAGTGGATTGCCGCTGACATTGGTGCCAGCGTTCAATGTCAGCGGTGCGGCATACACATCTTCGGGGATTTGACTGATGCCGTTGTCACGCAGGTCCAACAACTTCAGCTTGGCCAAGCCAGTAGCGCCCTGCGGCCACTGGCTGATGCCGGTGCCGCGCAGTTTCAGACTTTCCAGTTGCGGCATGTGCGCCACATTGGGGGTCAGGCTCAGGGTCGGGTTGGCGCTCAGGTCCAAATGTTTCAGGCGGGTCAACCCTGACAACTCGTTCACCGACGCAGTCGTCAGTTGAATCCGGTTCTCACTCGAGCTCAAACTCTCAAGCCGCGTCATGCTGCCCACCGCTTGCGGCATGCGGCTCAATTCGTTGCCGATCAGCGACAGGGTTCTAAGGCGACTGAAGTTATGCAGGAAGCTGTTCAATCCAGCGCTGGCACCGATACGGTCGAGGATCAGCGTGCCGACATGACTGAAATCCCCGACAACCCTCGGCAAATCGCCCAAGTGCAGCGGCGGTAGCGAGAGTTCATAAAGCATGCCGTCGAGGGACAACGTAGCGGGTGTTTCCTTGCGCCAGCAGCGGATGATTTCCCGGGACGCCCGGGTCTTGGCCAGCGTCGATACTTTGAGCCTCGGCCCATCGGACGTCTGGTACCTGGTGTCGCGGTTGATCCAGCTTTGCAGTACCTCGCGCAGGGTCAGGAACTCCATTCTCATGCTTTCGAGTTTTCTGAGGACCAACACATCGCTCGAACCCAGACTGCTCAGAAATGCATCGATCTGTTCGAGCGAATGTGTTGGATAAAGCTCCTGGGCACGCCGAACGTGGGCAGCTGGTTTACCGACAGGAATTGCGGCTTGCGCCGATGCACTGCTTGAAGAGGTTTGCGACTGTGGATCGGCCAGACGCATGGGCGAGGTGTAACCCTCACGCATCGTCCGAATCTCAAGCACCTGCGCGAACTGCGCTCGACGCTCCAGCGCAAGGGCGGTGAGCTTTTCCCTCAGCGCCACCCCCTGATCATTTGCCTGTACGCCCAACGCTGAGCGGCGCACCGGCGACAGGCCGTCCCACAGGGACTGGAAATAATGCTCGCGCGTGCGCCCAGGGAGATAGCTGCGCAGGTCGTACTGTTCATTGGAGGCTTCATATCGATCGGGATGTGCACTCATAAACAATTTCTGTGTCGCGTCGTCAGGCCCGATGCTGGCGAACTCCTCGGTGTAGAACGACCACTCCAGCAGGCGAATGTAAATGTCGCCTCTCCATCCCGGCAGATGCTCAAGGGTATTGAACACCAGTCGATCCGTGTCGATCCCTCCAGCGGCGTCAAGATAAAGCCCTTCATAAGCACGGTTAATGCGCACCACCTGCTGGAATCGACGGGCCTCTTCGGCAAGGCGCAGGGGCACTTTTCCATTATCGAGTTCTGCCATTTCGCTGGTATCGGCGTAGTGCACCAACTCATCGATCACGCTGATCGGAAGGTCAGGGAAATGGCTGCGCAAAGGCGTCGCTTGTGCTTCACGCACAGGCACACCCCGTTGATAAAGCCAGTCGAACAGGTCCAGTCGTTTGCGGCCTGCCTGTCTGGCCAGTACCTGCACCAGCGCAGCAGCCTGTTCTTCGGAGATTTTGGTAGTCGATTGCACAATACTTTCGCGCTCGGCTTGCTCCAGACCCGCCAACAGCGGCGCATAAAACTGCCCCTTTCGAAGTGACTCCATGGTCAGCGTCAGGGCCTTTGTTTGCCCATCGGTGGTATCGGCAGGCATGAGTGTGCTGACAGTTCGCCCCTCGGCATCTACCACTTCGATGCGAGTCTCAACGGGCCATCGCTTGAGCGTCATCAGTAGCCGTAACTGCAACTCGGCATCCGCCAGGGGGGCGGTCTGTGCCCCTCCCAGTTGCTCGATAAACTGCAACACCGCCTGGTCGGCGGCAAAACGCCGAACGGTATCGATCAACAAGGCGGGTGGATTGGTCCGATCAATCAGGGTGCGACGCAACAGGCTGATGTCGATGTCGATGACGGACAGAATTTGCAGCGCCCGGACATCAGAAATGTCCTGCGCCGAGTATCCCAGGCGCCGAAACACCGTCAGGCGATCCCACTCCTGAGGCAGCTCTGAGTCATGGCGCCAGGCCCCGCGGTCATTGGTCTCCAGGCGAGGCGTGTAACTATCGCCATTTGAAAGCTGCTGGACCTCCCACAAACCGGTATCGGGTTCGGGGCGAACGGCGTACAGGTCTTTATCCAGCGAGACATAAGCCTGTTTGTTGATCCAGTGAAGCCCTCTCTCGTCGGCCTTCAAACCGTGTGGTAACGCCAGGTGCTGGCGATAAGGCAACAGGTCGGGCTTCCACAATCGCTCCTGGTCACCCGACAACCGGACCTGTCGTAACGTGTCGACAAAGCTCGAACTTCTGACCTTTTTGTAGGCGGCCTTGACGGCCACCGCGCCGACAGAAAACGCCAACGCCACGATAATGTTCTCGACGGTATCGAAAAAGTAGTCCGCCGCCTGTTCCTGCTCGCCGGCAGACCAGCTCTCGACGCCGTGATAAACCTCGAGCAACATTTGAGCCGCCGCCACAGCGGTCAGCAGTTCCCCCACCACCGGTATGAACGAGGCGGCAAAGAACACTATGTCGAAACCGATCTCCTTGTACTTTTCCAACCGGGCGGCGCGGGACTTTTCGTCTTCATCATCCGTCGGCACCACCAGTAGTCGCGCATTCGCCATGACGTGGTCAACGCGCTGACGATACAACTGCGCGAACAAACCGGTGTGCACATCCTTGGTCGTCACCGGAATAAAACCGCTGTTTGACGGTTGAAACAAGCCCGTTGGTGGCTTGAGTAGCTGGAGTTTGAGCATGTCGTCAAATCCGCCACGGTTTTTCAGTGAAATGAATCTCAGGATGACTTTCGTGAACGCTGCGCTTCTAAGCCGGGCGCTTAATGCAACTTCCATTTTCCTGAAGCTCGGGTACTCCTTCAGTGGCTGATCCGGATCACCCGGCAGATACAACACGCACGGATTGTCGTCATACGCCCCATCACTGACCGCTACGATCAACATCGCACCTTCAAGTGCATATCCAGACAGTTCCAGTCGCTTGTAGGCGATGGAGTGTGTGTCGAATTTTATGGACTGCTTATTTGCCAATACGTCGCCCAGCATCAGGAAGACTTTCTCGCTGACATGTTTTTTCATCAAGGCAATTTGCATGTCTACTTCAAAGCAACGCTGCGAATGAGCGATGCAGTGTTTGCGTACCTCACCGGTGTCTATATAAGGTTCAAAAATACTATTGAGATGTGTCTGGTATTGCTTGCCCAAGTCTAGAGTCCGACATAACTGCGCGAACTCATGGGGCTCGATCGGCAGCACCTTGTTACTCCGCCCATTGATTTTCTCCGGTTGATAGATCAATGACTTTTCGTGATCGCTATCGGCGAGGGTTTCGCTGTCTTCAAAGTTCTCACAGGCTGCTTCCAGCAAATCCCTGTCAATCGGCAAGATCAGTTTGCTTCGAAGACCGAGCAAGCTGGAGGTGGAACGTACATGTTGAAAGACAACGCCCTTGATATTCAGGGGCTCCCCGACTTTGTCGGATATGGCCTTCGTCAATAATGGCGCACAGAAGCTATGCGGGGGTTTCAATAACGCCATTGCGTTAATGGCGTTCGCCCTTGAAACCTGACTGGCAACAATGCATCGATGCAATGACTCACGCTTTGTACTGCTGGCTTGAATCAACCAGGAGGGAATTTCTTTTTGTTTAAAAAAATCGAAAAAAACGCCTTGTTGTTCCAGCGTCATATCCGGCGCTTCATGACCCTCCTCACTTGAAGTTGAAGACATGTTCATTAACCTGCACGACTGATTGGACGACCAAGTCTATCGGCAGATCTCTTTATTAAAAAACTCAATAACCGATCATAATAGCCACCAACAAATCAACAATACGAACCCAAGATATATATAAATACCACCTCGCCACTTATTAATTATGCAACCGCTATAAATAGTGGGCTGCCGATATAAAATTGCGGACAATAAAAAACCCGATCACCGACAGTGACCGGGTTTTGAAGGAGAATTACCAGAAGCGTTGTTGGGTCAGTCGGCTCCACCAGGTCAACAGCACCCGATCAATCGAACCGCTGGCAGCCAGGCCGACACGCTCCTGCAAGCTCTTGCGTTCGGCGTAGTGCAAGTGAAACAGCTCGGCGCCCTTGGCGCGCTCGGCGAGGTATTCGTCACTGGTCTTGAGTTCGTCCACCAGTTGCTTGTCCAGCGCCGCGACACCGAGCCAGACTTCGCCGGTGGCCACTTCATTGATGTCCAATTGCGGACGGTAGCGGGAGACGAAGTTCTTGAATAGTTGGTGGGTGATGTCCAGGTCTTCCTGGAACTTTTCCCGGCCCTTCTCGGTGTTTTCGCCAAACACCGTCAGCGTGCGCTTGTACTCGCCGGCAGTCAGGACTTCAAAGTCGATGTCGTGCTTTTTCAGCAAGCGGTTGATATTGGGCAACTGCGCCACCACGCCGATGGAGCCGAGGATGGCGAACGGCGCGCTGATAATTTTCTCGCCGATGCACGCCATCATGTAGCCGCCACTGGCCGCGACCTTGTCGATGCACACGGTCAGCGGCACGCCCGCCTCACGGATGCGCGCCAGTTGCGACGACGCCAGGCCATAGCTGTGGACCATGCCGCCGCCGCTTTCAAGACGCAGAACCACTTCGTCCTTTGGGGTCGCGAGGGTCAGTAGCGCGGTGATTTCGTGGCGCAGGCTTTCGGTGGCGGAAGCCTTGATGTCGCCGTCGAAATCCAGCACAAACACCCGGCCCTTGGCTTCGGGTTTTTTCTTCTGTTTTTTCTCGGTTTTAGCCTGGGACTTGCGCAGGGCCTTGAGCTGGTCCTTGTCGAGCAAGGTTTGCTCCAGGCGTTCGCGCAGCCCTTTGTAGAAATCATTGAGTTTGCTGACCTGCAACTGACCGGCCGACTTGCGCCGACCTTTGCTGCGCAATGCCGCGAAACTGGCCAGCACCACCAGAATGGCGACCACCAGTGTCACGGTCTTGGCCAGAAAACTGGCGTACTCGGCAAAAAACTCCACACAGGACTCCTTTAATGCAATGCGCCGCATATACGCGCGCGGGATAACGTCAGCATACCCATGCCCCGCCTTTGGGGCCAGCCGTGAAACCTCTGGCAACAGGCCTGTAACGGGCATTTCAAACAAGCGTATGTTTTTTCATTGACAGCTCACTGCCATCCTCATAACCTCGCCAAACCTTCAACGTACCGGGATGACGCGGACGTGGGCAGCATCTATTTGATTCGACATGGCCAGGCCTCCTTTGGTGCAGACGACTACGACGTCCTGTCGCCGACCGGTATTCGCCAGGCAGAAATCATCGGCCAGCACCTCGCTGAGCTGGGTCTCAGCTTCGATCGCTGTCTGTCGGGGGACTTGCGCCGTCAGCAACATACCGCCAACAGCGCGCTGGAACAGTACGCCGCCGTGGGCCTGCCGGTGCCGACGCTGGAAATCGATTCCGCTTTCAACGAATTCGACGCCGACGCGGTGATCCGCTCCCTTTTGCCGGCCATGTTGGCGGATGAGCCCGAAGCGCTGAACTTCCTGCGCAACGCGGCGCAAAACCGTGCTGAGTTCCAGCGCATCTTTTCCCTGATCATCGAGCGCTGGCTGGCTGGCACTTACGACACACCGGGCCTGGAAAGCTGGCTGGGGTTTGTCGAGCGCGTGCAAGGCGGACTGAACCGCATCCTTGAACAAGCCGACAACACCCAGAAAATCGCCGTATTCACCTCCGGCGGCACCATCACTGCCCTGCTCCACCTCATTACACAAATGCCTGCCCGGCAGGCCTTTGAGCTCAACTGGCAAATCGTCAACACCTCGCTCCACCAACTGAAGTTTCGTGGTCGCGAGGTGGCTCTGGCTTCCTTCAACAGTCATGTACACCTGCAACTGCTGAAGGCCCCGGAACTCATCACGTTTCGCTGAGTCCGGACTATTGTGACCCTGGCTGTAATCACCCAGCTCTAATTACCCAAGAAAGGATCGAACCATGACCTCCGTAGCTGATGCCGTACAAGCAATGAAAGCCAAGTTCAACCCAGCCGCTGCTGCCGGTCTGGACCTGGTATTCGGTTTCCGCATCGACGACACCAAGAACTTCTCGCTGATCGTCAAAGACAGCACCTGCGAGCTCAAAGAAGGCGAAAACCCGGATGCCCAGGTCACTCTGGTGATGGACGGTGAAACCCTGGAAGGCATCGTCGACGGTTCGACCGACGGCATGCAAGCGTTCATGGGCGGCAAACTGCGCGCTGAAGGCGACATGATGCTGGCGATGAAACTGTCCGAGCTGTTCCCGTCGTAAGATGATGGCTCCCCGCCCTGGGGAGCCTCTCTTGCTGCACACGAATCCCGCCTATATGGCGGGATTCGTCGTTTCAGGGCTCAACGCGAACCGGCGTCATCCATTTCTTCGAACACTTTGGTGTGTTCTTCTTCCAACGCGTCGACGCTGTTGACCTCGGTCACATTATCGGCAAAACGGAGTTCACCCTCATCGCCTTCGAGCCTGAGGCTGATCCGTAGAGTTAGCCGTCATCATCACCGTGTCCGGGAGGTTGTTGCCCTGGCCGGCATACAGATAAGTCCCGACCAAACCGACGGCGATCAGCGCAGCGATCAAGATACCTTTCGGGTTACTGAGTTTAATCATCGTCTACATCCTTGTTTGGGCGGGCGCGGAATCTAACCGATCTGCCCAACAGTTAAAACAGGCCGCCCGCGGATTTGCGGTCTATATTCCTTCTGGCCGCATGCGTCAGACATCGGCTGTTCAGTCCGACTTTTTTTATGAAGAGTCATGCGGAGAACACAGCCATGAGTCCACCTGACGACCACGACGGATTCAATCACCGCCGTGTACTGCATGGCCTTTCGGCAGGCGCCGTCGGCGCCTGGGTCAGCCCACTTTTCGCAGGGAGTAAAACCATGCCCGATGCCCCGGCCGATCTGATTCTGTACAACGGACGCCTGCACACCGTCGACCGCAAGAAACCCCAGGCCAGTGCCGTCGCGATCAAGGACGGACGCTTCGTGGTGGTCGGCAGCGATGCCCAGGCCATGGCCCTGCAAGGCCCTGGCACGCAAATCATCGACCTGCACGGTCGCACGGTGATCCCGGGCCTAAACGACTCGCACTTGCACCTGATTCGCGGCGGCCTCAATTACAACCTCGAATTGCGCTGGGAAGGCGTGCCTTCGTTGGTCGATGCCTTGCGCCTGCTCAAGGAACAGGCTGATCGCACACCCACGCCGCAATGGGTGCGGGTGGTCGGTGGCTGGACCGAATTCCAGTTCGCCGAAAAGCGCCTGCCGACGATTGAAGAACTGAACAAAGCTGCACCCGACACTCCTGTGTTCGTCCTGCACCTGTACGATCGCGCCCTGCTCAACCGCGCGGCGCTGAAAGTGGTCGGCTACACCCGCGACACGCCAAACCCGCCGGGTGGCGAGATCGTGCGTGATTCCAACGGCGACCCGACCGGCATGCTGATCGCCCGGCCGAACGCGATGATTCTCTACTCGACCCTGGCCAAGGGGCCGAAGTTGCCGCTGGAATATCAGGTCAACTCGACCCGCCAATTCATGCGTGAACTCAATCGTCTCGGCCTCACCAGCGCCATCGATGCCGGCGGCGGTTACCAGAATTACCCGGACGACTACCAAGTCATCCAGCAATTGGCCAACGACAAGCAACTCACGGTGCGCATCGCCTACAACCTGTTCACCCAAAAACCCAAGGAAGAGCTGAGCGACTTCAAGAACTGGACCAGCACCTCCCAGTACGGTCAGGGCAACGACTTCCTGCGGCACAACGGTGCCGGGGAAATGCTGGTGTTCTCGGCCGCGGACTTCGAAGACTTCCTTGAGCCGCGCCCAGACTTGCCGCAAACCATGGAGCAGGAACTGGAACCGGTGGTGCGCCACTTGGTGGAACAGCGTTGGCCATTCCGCCTGCACGCCACTTACAACGAATCCATCGGCCGCATGCTCGACGTGTTCGAGAAGGTCAACCGCGACATTCCGTTCGATGGCTTGCCGTGGTTTTTTGACCATGCCGAAACCATCACCCCACAGAACATCGAGCGGGTCAAAGCCTTGGGCGGCGGCATTGCGATTCAGGATCGCATGGCGTTTCAGGGCGAGTACTTTGTTGACCGCTACGGCGCCAAGGCTGCCGAGCACACCCCGCCGATTGCCCGAATGCTGGCCGAAGGCATCCCGGTCGGCGCCGGCACCGACGCCACCCGCGTGTCGAGTTATAACCCCTGGACTTCGCTGTACTGGCTGGTCAGCGGCCGCACCGTCGGCGGCCTGGAGCTGTACCCGCAAGGCTTGAGCCGCGACACGGCGCTGGAGCTGTTCACCCACGGCAGCGCCTGGTTCTCGTCCGAGCAAGGCCAGAAAGGACAGATCAAAGTCGGGCAACTCGCGGACTTGATTGCGCTGTCGGCGGACTATTTCCACATCGAGGACGAAGCGATCAAGTGGATCGAATCGGTGCTGACCATCGTCGATGGCAAGATCGTTTACGGCAGCGTCGAGTTCGACAAGCTGTCACCACCGCCGATTCCGGTGGTGCCGGAGTGGTCGCCGGTAGCCAAAGTGCCGGGGCACTGGAAACCGTTGGCGCCGCTGACGGCGCAGGTTCACCAGTGTGTCGGGGCGTGTGCAGTGCATGCCCACAGTCACCAACAGGCGCGGTTGTCATCGGCGCCAGTCAGTGATTTCCAAGGGTTTTGGGGGGCGTTTGGTTGCTCCTGTTTCGCGCTCTGATCACCGACTTCACAATCACCAACAATCCCTTGTGGGAGCGGGCTTGCTCGCGAAGACGATTTAACATTCAACGTTGATGTTGACTGTTACTCAGCTTTCGCGAGCAAGCCCGCTCCCACATTGGGTCTGTGGTGTTCTGTAAAAGATGCCGCCAACAACTCCCGCGTATACGGATGCCTCGCCGAGTCGAACAGCTCGGCCGTGGCGCCGCGCTCCAGCACTTCACCCTCCTTCATCACGATCAAGTCATGGGCCAGCGCCCGTACTACCGCCAGATCGTGGCTGATGAACAGATAGGTCAAACCATGCTCCTCCTGAAGCCTGCGCAACAACGCGACGATTTGCTTCTGCACCGTGCGATCCAGCGCTGAAGTCGGTTCATCCAGCAAGATCAGATCAGGCTTGAGCACCAACGCCCGAGCAATCGCAATCCGCTGCCGCTGACCACCGGAAAACTCATGGGGATAGCGGTGTCGGGTCGCCGGATCGAGGCCGACTTCCCTCAACACATCAATCACCGCTTGCTCGCGCTGCCCGGCGTTCAGGTCGCTGTGAACCTGCAAGCCTTCAGCAATGATCTGCTCCACGCTCAGGCGCGGGCTCAGGCTGCCGAACGGGTCCTGAAACACCACCTGCAGGCGCTTGCGCAAGGGGCGCAGCGCTTTGCCGTTCAACGACTCCAGCGCCTGACCCTGAAAGCGAATGCTGCCCTGGGCATCGATCAACCGCAGAATCGCCTGGCCCAACGTCGACTTGCCGGAACCCGACTCACCGACAATGCCCAAGGTCTTGCCCCGTTGCAGGTTCAAATCGATACCGTTCACAGCCTTGAGATACGCCTTGGGCCGCAACCAGCCGCCACTCAGCGGGAACCAGACTTTCAGGTCACTGACCGCAAGCAACGTTTCAGCATCGTCGCGACACAACGCTGTGCCGCCGGGTTCGGCATTCAGCAATTCGACGCTGTATGGATGCTGAGGTGCGCTGAACAATTGCTCGCAAGACGCCTGCTCGACAATCTCCCCGCCACGCATCACCGCCACCCGCTGGGCAATGCTGCGCACCAGATTCAAGTCGTGGCTGATGATCAGTAGCGCCATGCCCAAACGCTGTTGCAGGTCTTTGAGCAGCAGCAAAATCTTGCGCTGCACCGTGACATCCAGCGCGGTGGTCGGCTCGTCGGCGATTAGCAGCTCGGGTTCGCAGGCCAGCGCCATGGCAATCATCACCCGTTGCCGCTGACCACCAGAGAGTTGGTGAGGATAAGCCTTCAGACGATTCGAAGCCTGCTGAATGCCCACCAGTTCCAGCAATTCCAGAATGCGCTTGCGCGCTACAGCACCGGCCAAACCTTTGTGCAACGCCAAGGTTTCACCCAATTGCCGTTCGATGGTGTGCAGCGGATTCAGCGAACTCATCGGCTCCTGAAAAATCATCGCGATACGGTTACCGCGCAGTTGCCGCAGACGCTTGGAAGAAGCGCCCAGCAATTCTTCGCCGCCGTAGCGAATGCTGCCTTCGATGCGGGTCGTCGAAGGCTCAAGCAATTGCAGAATGCTGTGAGCGGTCACCGATTTGCCGGAACCCGACTCGCCCACCAACGCCAGGCATTCACCGGGTCGAATATCCAGATCAATCCCGTGCACAACTTCACAGCCGTTAAACGCCACCCGCAGGTTGCGCAACTCCATCAGGTTATCGTTCATCTCAAGTCCTAGGATCAAACGCATCACGGCAGGCCTCGCCGATAAACACCAGCAACGACAGAATCAGTGCCAAGGCGAAAAACGCCGTCAAACCCAGCCACGGCGCTTGCAGATTGTTTTTGCCCTGGCCGATCAATTCACCGAGCGATGCACTGCCGGCCGGCATACCGAAACCGAGAAAATCCAGCGCTGACAAAGTCGCAATGGCGCCGGTCAGAATGAACGGCAGGTACGTCAGGGTCGCGCTCATGGCATTGGGTAAAATGTGCCGCCACATCACTTGAGCATCGCCGACGCCCAACGCCCGCGCGGCTTTCACATACTCCAGCCCGCGACTGCGCAGGAATTCGGCGCGCACCACGTCCACCAGGCTCAGCCAGGAAAACAGCGCCATGATCCCCAGCAGCCACCAGAAATTCGGCTCGACGAAACCCGACAAAATAATCAGCAGATACAACACCGGCAGCCCCGACCAAACCTCCAACAACCGCTGACCGAGCAAATCGATCCAGCCGCCGTAATAACCCTGCAACGCGCCGGCAGCGATACCGATCAGCGCACTGGCGGCGGTCAATGCAAGGGCGAACAACAGTGAGATCCGCGTGCCGAAAATCACCCGCGCCAATACGTCCCGAGCCTGATCGTCGGTGCCCAGCCAGTTCTCAAACGACGGCGGGCTCGGCGCCGGTTCGGTCAAGTCGTAATTGACCGTATCGAACCCGAACGGAATCGGCGCAAACAACAACCAGCCGCCCTGCCCCTCGATCAATTCCTTTGTTTGCAGGCTGCGATAGTCCGGCTGAAATGGCAGCTCGCCGCCAAAATCCTGCTCGGTGTAGCGCTTGAACGCCGGGAAGTACCACTCGCCCTGATACGAGACCAGCAGCGGCTTGTCATTGGCCACCAATTCACCGCCCAGGCTCAGACCGAACAGCGCCAGAAACAGCCACAACGACCACCAACCGCGCCGATGCGCCTTGAACCGTGCCCAGCGCCGCTGGCCTATGGGAGACAACGTCAGCATCAGGCAGCCCTCGCGGTGAAATCGATGCGCGGGTCGACCAGCGTGTAGCAGAGGTCGCCCAACAGTTTTATCAGCAGCCCAAACAGGGTGAAGATGAACAGCGAGCCGAACACCACCGGGTAGTCCCGGGCGACGGCGGCTTCGTAGCTCATGCGGCCAAGACCATCGAGGGAGAAGATCACTTCGATCAGCAACGAGCCGCCGAAGAACACTGTCACCAGTGCCTGGGGCAAACCGGCGACCACCAACAGCATCGCGTTACGAAACACATGACCGTACAGCACCTGGTTTTCGCTCAAGCCTTTGGCCCGCGCCGTCACCACGTACAGCCGGGAGATCTCGTTGAGAAAGCTGTTTTTGGTCAGGATCGTCAACGTCGCAAACCCGCCGATCACCAATGCGCTGACTGGCAGCACCAGGTGCCAGAAGTAGTCCGCGACCTTGCCCCAGGCCGAGAGCTCGGCGAAGTTTTCCGAGACCAAACCGCGCACCGGAAACCAGTCCAGCACCGTGCCGCCGCCGAACACCACGATCAGCAACAACGCGAACAGAAACCCCGGCATCGCGTAACCGATGATGATCGCTGCGCTGCTCCAGACATCGAACGCCGAGCCGTGGTGCACCGCTTTGCGAATCCCCAGCGGGATCGACACCAGATAGGTGATCAGCGTCGCCCACAAGCCGAGCGACAGGGTCACCGGGAGCTTTTGCAGGATCAGATCAATCACTGATGCGCCACGGAAAAAACTCGAGCCGAAATCCAACCGCGCGTAGCTTTTGAGCATCAGCCACAGGCGTTCACCGGCGGGTTTATCGAAGCCGTACTGACGCTCGATATCCGCCACCAGTTTCGGGTCCAGGCCTCGGGTGGCGCGGGACTCACCACCGACCGTCTCGACATGCCCGCCGCCCACCCCACCGCCAACGCCGATGCCCTGCAAACGGGCGATGGCTTGCTCCACCGGCCCACCCGGCGCGGCCTGCACGATGACGAAGTTGACCAGCAGAATGCACAACAAGGTCGGCACGATCAGCAGCAAACGCCGCAGGCTATAACCCCACATGGGAATACTCCCGGGTGCGTTGTTGCATCTGGGTTTGGGTCAACGCCGAAGGGCTGATTTCCCACCAGGTTTCCAGGCCGGCGTCGTACAACGGCGCAATCGCCGGACGGCCGAAACGGTTCCACCACACCGTGGAAATCCCCGGCGGGTAATAGTTGGGAATCCAGTAGTAACCCCACTGCAACACTCGATCCAGCGCTCGGGCGTGGCGCAACATACTGGCGCGGCTATCGGCCTGGACCAGTCCGGTGAGCAAGCCGTCCACCGCCGGATCGCGCAGGACCATATAGTTATTCGAGCCGGGATCGTCAGCACCCTCGGCGCCGAAGTAGTTGAACAACTCCCGCCCCGGCGCCTGGCTCACCGGGTAGCCGGCGACGATCATGTCGTAGTCGCGGCTGCGCACCCGGTTGGTGTATTGCGCGGTGTCGACCTGGCGGATATCGAAGCCAATGCCGATCTGCGCCAGGTTGCGTTTGAACGGCAGCAACAGCCGTTCGAAGCCTTTCTGACCGTTGAGAAAGGTGAAGTGCAGCGGCTCGCCGTTGGCGTTGACCAGTTGATCGCCCTCAGGCTTCCATCCCGCCTCTTCCAGCAGCTTCAGCGCCTGCAACTGCTGGCCGCGAATGATGCCGCTGCCGTCGGTGTGCGGCGCCTGGAACACCTCGCTGAAGACTTGATCGGGGATCTTGCCGCGCCACGGTTCGAGGATTTTCAGTTCTTCGGCGTCCGGCAATTCGGTAGCCGAGAGCTCGCTGTGGGAGAAGTAGCTGCGCTGACGCAGGTACATGCTGCGCATCATCTGGCGGTTGCTCCATTCGAAGTCCCACAGCAGAGCAATTGCCTGACGCACCCGACGATCCTGAAACACTGGTTTTTGCAGGTTGAACACAAACCCTTGGGCGCCCTGAGCCGCGCCGGGGGCCAGGTGTTCGCGGATCAAACGTCCTTGATCCAGCGCACTCCCGGCGTAGCCGATGGTGAAACTGGTCGCCGAGAACTCGCGGTTGTAATCGAAGCCACCGGCCTTGAGCACTTGGCGCGAGACGTCGGTGTCGGCGAAGAACTCGACCCTCAAGGCATCGAAGTTATAGAGGCCGCGCGTCACCGGCAGGTCGTTGCCCCACCAGTTCTTGACCCGCTCGAAATTGACGCTGCGCCCGGCGTCCACCGCGCTGACCCGATACGGGCCGCTGCCCAGCGGTGCTTCGAAACCGCCGCCGTCAGCGAAGTTGCGCGTGCGCCACCAGTGTTCCGGCAGCACTGGCAATGTCGCCAGATCCAGCGGCAAGGTGCGGCTCTCGCTGTTTTTGAAGACGAAACGCACTTGGGTCGGCGACTCGACAATGACTTCTGCGACATCGGCGAATTGCTGGCGATATTTGAGGCTGCCCTGGGTGGTGAACAGCTCGAAGGTGTAACGCACGTCTTCGGCGGTGATCGGGCTGCCGTCGTCGAAACGGGCTGCCGGGTTCAAGTAGAACCGGAGCCAGGTTCGGTCGGGGGCCAGTTCCATTTGTTGGGCGACCAGGCCGTAGACACTGTAGGGCTCGTCTTTGGAACGATAGGCCAGCGGGGCGTAGAGCCAGGTGTCGATCTCGGCGACGCCGGTGCCTTTGTCGACGTAGGGGATCAGATGATCGAACGGGCCGCCTTCCAGCGAGGAGCGGCGCAGGCTGCCACCCTTGGGCGCGCTTGGGTTGACGTAGTCGAGGTGTTGGAAGTCAGGTGCGTATTTGGGGGATTCGCCGTAGACCGTCAGGGCGGGTTGCGGCGCGGCGAAAATAGTCGGGCTCAGTAAGAGGCAGAGGCCCAGTGAACAGAATCTGGGGAGCATGGTATTCAAGCCTTCATGCAGGGTCGGAATGTTGGGTTACGGCTACTGGCCTCATCGCGAGCAAGCTCGCTCCCACAGGGTTCGCGGCGTGCACAAATCCACTGTGGGAGCGAGCTTGCTCGCGATGAGGCCCGAACAATCACCACACACCCCGGCCAATGACAGTCAAATCAGGACTGCCACCCTTCCCGCCTACCTGTTATGTGCAACAGGCCAGCGGTTTTTATAGGGCGGCGTTTAGAACACTTGGTTACTAAAACCTGTCCTGACTGGTTAGTTTTCAGATCAAAAGTTGTAACTGACCCGCGTGTACAGCGTCCGCCCGAAAGGGTCGCCGTACTTGGGGTCGTAACCGCTCTGGAAGGTGTAGGTCTGGTTGCTGAACGGCGGCTCGCGGTCGAACAGGTTCTTCACCCCGAGGGTCACGCCTAGGGTTTTGCGCCAGGTGTAGGTGCCGGCCACGTCCCAGACGTTGTAGGAACCGACGTAGTCGTGCGCCTCGCGGTTGGAGTCGTGGTAACCGCTGGTGTAGCGGTTGGTCAGGCTCGCGCCGAACGGGCCGCGGTTCCAGGTGCCGGTCAGGCTGTGACGCCACCGGGCCACGGCACCGGCCGAGGAAAAGTCGCCGCCACGGAAGTCGCCGAGCTTGTCGATGTAATCGCCCTTGAGCTGCTGCTGGAATTCGTAACGGCTGACATAAGTGCCTTGCAGGCCGATGCCGAAATCGCCAATCGAGGTGCTCGGCAAGCGATAGTCGAAGCTCACGTCGACGCCGTTAGTCTTGATCTTGCCGAGGTTGGCCAGGCCGGTAACGATGTGATCGATGGAGCCATCAGGCTTGCGAATCAGACGCTCGGGGTACAGCTCGGGGTTTTCGAACACTGCCGATTCGGGGAATTCAGCGATCTGGTTGGCGATGTTGATCCACCAGAAATCCAGCCCGGTGGTCAGGCGATCAAACGGCTGATAGACGAAACCAACGGTCACGTTGCGCGCGGTTTCCGGGCTCAGGTCGGTGTTGCCACCCGTGGTGCGGTTGAACTGCTGTGCGCAGTCGCGGTTGGCGATCCCGCCGTTGCTGGGGTTGCCGCCGGCACACAGGCGAGGGTCGTTGTAGTTGGCGACGGTGTACGAGGTGAAGGTCGGGTTGTAGAGCTCATACAACGACGGCGCGCGGAAGCCTTCGCTGTAGGCGCCGCGCAGCACCAGTTCCTTGAACGGCTGGAAGCGGAACGAATATTTCGGGTTGGTGGTGCTGCCAAAGTCGCTGTACTTGTCGTGACGCACGGCGGCAGACAGCTCCAGGCTGTCGAGCACTGGAACGTTGACCTCAGCGTACTCGGCCGAGACGCTGCGATCCCCGGCCACGCTGCCATTGGGGTCAACGCCGAGGCTCTGGATATCGCCGGCAAACTGGGCGAAATCCTGATGAAAATCTTCCTTGCGATACTCGCCGCCCAAGGCCAGGGCTGAAGAACCGGAGCCGAACCAGTCGCCGATCTCGCGGCTGATGCGCCCGTCAATCGCCTTCACCCGGCCCACTGCTGTGCCGTAATCACCGTCCACCGCGTTGGCCGCCAGCAAGGCATCGCCCGCCGCTGTCTGCGGGCCGAAGGGGTTGATCACGCCAGTGGCAATGCCTTGGCTAATCGGCCGGTCGTTCACGTAGCCGTCGAGGATGGAGTTGACCACTTTGTTCTGGTTGTACGAGGCGCCGACGTTGTAGTCCCAACCCACCAGATTGCCGTCGAAACTCAGCAACAAGCGTTGGCTGGTGTTGTCGTCTTCATGCTGACGCGCGCCGACAGCGGTTTCACGCCAATTCACGTCTACCGGTTGCGTCGGGTCCAGGGCAAAAGTGCTGGGGCCGGGGGTAACGCCGTTGCCCGGATAGAACGTGGTGCCCGGATTCACCTGATTGCCCATCAACGTACCAGGGCCGATTTGCGTGCGGTTTTCGTTGCGCGCCCAGAAATATTCGAGGCTGACGTTGTGGTCGTCCGAGAGCTTGCCGGTGGCTTTGGCGAAGGCCGAGGTCTTCTCGGTTTCCGGCACCAGATCGAGGTAATTCCACAGGCTCTGACGGCAGATGCCGTTGCGCGACAACAGCCCGGGCGCGTTGCAACCGGAACCGGCCAACGGATTGGTCGCGTTACTGCCCTGGCTCCAGTTGGCGGGCGACGCGGTGCCGGAGGTGTAATCGAGGCCACGGCCGGGCTGGTAGTTGTAGGTGTAGCTGCGGTCCTCGGCAGCCAGGCGTTGCTGTTTGTCGTAGCTGACCACGCCGAACACGTTGAAGCGGTCGTCCTCCAGATCACCAAAACCATAACTGCCGCTGAAGTTGTGACTGTCACCGCCGCCGGCATGGGTCGGGCTATCGTAGCCGGTGGTGAGCTGGCCGGTGGTCAGGCTTTTCTTGGTGATGAAGTTGATCACCCCGCCGATGGCGTCGGTGCCGTACAGCGCCGACGCGCCATCGCGCAGCACTTCGACTCGGTCGATGGCGGCGAATGGGATGGTGTTCAGGTCGACGCCGGAGCCGTTGATCGAGCTGGTGGCGTTGTTGCTCAGCCGTCGACCGTTGAGCAGCACCAGGGTTTTGTTCGGGCCGATGCCGCGCAAGTCGGCATAGGACGCACCGCCGCTGCTGGAACCTACCGAACGTCCCGAGCCTACCGACGATTGGTTGGCGGAGATGCGGTTGATCAGTTCTTCGGTGCTGGTCACGCCCTGCTCACGCAGTTGTTCGACCCGCAGGATGGTGATCGGCACTGCGGTTTCGGCATCGACCCGGCGGATTGCGCTGCCGGTGACTTCGACGCGTTGCAGTTGGGTGGTGGGTTCGGCGAAGGTTTTGGCTGGGGCAGCAGTTGTTGGCGCGGCGGCGCTGATCACGCCGTCGTCATCTTTCAAGCCACTGCCCTGCAAGGCCAGGGTCAACGCCTGGGCTTGGGTCAGTTGGCCGTGAATGGCCGGTGCATTGATACCGTTGACCAGGGATTGATCGAAGGAAATCGGCGTGCCGGTCTGGCGCGAAATCCCCAGCAAGGTCTGGTCCAGCGGACCGGCCGGCAGGTTGAAATCGACACTGCTCGCGGCAAAGGCCGGCAGCGTGTTCATGGCAAGCAACAAGGCCAGGGTCAAAGGGGATTTAGGTGGTGAAAAATGGATCATGGACAGCCATCCCTGCGTTTGGTTTATGCAGGGTTGTGCGATGGCGGGAGGGATTTTATAGAGCGATGGTTAGACCGTTGGGTGATGACCTTATACCGACTTGCACTCGATCCGCGGGCAAACACAAAACCTGTGGGAGCGGGCTTGCTCGCGAAAGCGGTGGCTCAGGCAGCATCAATGTCGACTGGCACGGCCCCTTCGCGAGCAAGCCCGCTCCCACTCTTGCTCGATGCTAATTCCAGGATCTCTGTGAACTGCTCGTCCCTGCATCAGTCGCATTACTTGAGCAGCCTGATTCAGAGGAGCCAACGTGACCAGCGACTCACTAAAATCCGCCCCCTTGAACACACCCACGGCCATACACCGACTGCGGGTACTCACGGTCAACACCCATAAAGGCTTCACCGCGTTCAACCGGCGTTTCATACTTCCGGAACTGCGCGAAGCGGTACGCAGCACCTCGGCAGACCTGGTGTTTCTCCAGGAAGTAGTCGGCGAACACGAGCGGCACTCTGCCCGTTACAACGCCTGGCCGCAGGTCTCGCAATACGAGTTCCTCGCCGACAGCATGTGGAGTGATTTCGCCTATGGCCGCAACGCGGTCTACCCCGACGGTCACCACGGCAACGCGTTGCTGTCGAAATACCCGATCCGCGAATTTCGCAACCTCGATGTCTCGATCACCGGCCCCGAGCGCCGTGGCTTGTTGCACTGCGTGCTGGACGTGCCGGGCCATGCTGAAGTCCACGCGATTTGCGTGCACCTGAGCCTGCTCGAAAGTCATCGCCAGTTGCAGCTGCAGTTGCTCTGCCAACTGCTCGAATCCTTTCCCGACGACGCACCGGTGATCATCGCCGGTGATTTCAATGACTGGCAACTGCAAGGCAATGCCGCCCTCGCCCGGCGCGAATACCTGCACGAAGCCTTCGAACGCCACCAAGGGCAGCCCGCGAAGACTTACCCGGCACGCTTTCCGCTGTTGCGTCTGGACCGTATCTACCTGCGCAATGCCAGCAGCCATCACCCGCGAATACTCGGTAACAAACCGTGGACTCACCTCTCTGACCATTTGCCGTTGGCGGTGGAAGTGCATCTGTAAGGCGCCAAGGCGAATAGGCTAAAACTGTGATTATCGACAGTAACCGTCTTAAAAATTACCGCATGAATTCAAACCCGCTTACCGATGACACAACCGTTAGCTGACTACCAAATGCTAGTGCCAGCGCTCTAAAACGCTGATTTTTTGTGCAAACAATCACTTATGTACACACTAATAATCAGTCACTTGCAATCACCAAAATAGCCATACCATTTATCGGCCATTTTCTTGACGCAAGGTCACAGGTCTTCTTAGCTAAACCGTACTACCCCCGGAAATACCATCAGGGGCAAGCCTCCAGAATCCCGCAAAAACGGGCGGCCAGAGGCTTGCCCCAATCCATTCGGTCGCCCCTCATTCGGGGTAGGAGAGACGCCAAAGCAAGATATGGCATGCGTTTGCAAGGTAGACCTCCATGAAAACTTCATTCACCCAACAAGAGATCAAAATTACTTTTTGCACAGTCTCGAGCTCACTCCTGCTGTGCTCGTCCATGGAGGTGCAGGCCGGGCCTGCCGAGGATGACGCCACGCCTTGGTATCGCGAAGATGTACCGACGTTGACCTTGCCAAACGTCGCTGCCATCTACCCGGGGCATTTCAGTGCAGTCCCGGACATGCGAAGTTCCCGCCTGACCACTGAAGACGCCGCGCCGGCTGCCTGGGATCAACTCTACGGACAGGCATCGCGCCTGGCAGAAACCAATGTTCAATCCGCAGGCTTTTCGCTCCCCGGCGCAGACGAATTCAAAGGCCCGGCCATCCTGACCCTGCAAAGCAGCGGCGGCCGGGTGCAACGGCTCGGGTTGGTGGGGGGCACCAGCCAGTACCAGGGCAACAACAACGGACTGCTGAGCAATCGCGCCTTTGCTGACCCCGGTAACGACACTTTCAACCTTCAAGGCCAGACGCTCGGTGCCTACTGGAGCCTGATCGGTCCCCAGGGCTGGCACGTCGACTTGACCGCCAGCGGCGGCCGGGTCAACGGCTTCAGCCGAGATGCCCAAGGGATGCGGCAAACCGCTGAAGGCAGCGCGATGACGGTGTCGGTAGAAGGTGGTTTCCCCATCGGCCTGGGCGACAACTGGGTGATCGAACCCCAGGCGCAGTTGGTCAATCAGCGTATTACCCTGGACACGCCCTATGCCGGTGCCAACAACGCCACCAGCAGCGATCTGTCGTCCTGGAGCGGTCGGGTCGGCGCCCAACTGAAAGGCAGTTATACCTTCAACGGCCTGCCAGTCGAACCCTATGTGCGGACCAACCTGTGGCACACCATGTATACCGGCAATACCGTGACACTGGATCAGGTGGACAAGATCAGCAGCAGTCGCAATTCATCCACGGTCGAGTTGGGGCTGGGGTTGGTGGCCAGGGTATCCCCCACCGTCAGCTTGTACGTCAGTGCCGATTACAGCAGTGCCGCGGATGCGAATGATTTGAACGGGGTGATAGGGAGTTTGGGGATTCGGATGCGGTGGTGAGGGGTTGACCGCAAGAGGTATGTTGTTTGATCTGGCGCCTTCGCGGGCAAGCCTCGCGCCTACAGGTGTTATGTCGTGCCGAAATGACGCGACCAACACAAATCCTGTAGGAGCGAGGCTCGCCCGCGAAGGGAGCGACGCGGTTTTAAATCAACCCTCTGGACGCAGAATCAACACTGCCAGCGGCGGCAAGTTCAGCACCAGCGACAGCGCCTGGCCATGGCTCGGTTCTTCCTCGGTAAACGCCCCGCCGCCGTTGCCATAGTTGGAACCGGCGTAGGTGTCGGCATCGCTGTTGATCATCTCGGTCCAGCGCCCGGCAAATGGCACGCCGATCCGGTAGGCCTGACGCGGCACCGGGGTGAAGTTGGCGACCACCAGCACCGGCCGCCCCTCTTTGCTCCAGCGCATGAAGGCATAGACGCTGTTGATCGCATCATCACCGATCAACCACTGGAAGCCCTGCGGTGCGTCGTCCTGGTCGTGCAGCGCCGGTTCTTCGCGGTACAGCCGGTTGAGATCACCCACCAGTTTCTGCACGCCTTTGTGTTCCGAGTACTGCAAAAGGTACCAGTCCAGTTGCTGATCGTGATTCCACTCGCGCCACTGACCGAACTCGCAGCCCATGAACAGCAGTTTCTTGCCCGGATGCGCCCACATGAAACTCAGGTACGCCCGCAGGTTGGCGAATTTCTGCCAACGGTCGCCGGGCATTTTGTCGATCAGCGAATGCTTGCCGTGCACCACTTCATCGTGGGAAATCGGCAGGATAAAACGCTCGGACCACGCATACACCAGGCCGAAACTCAGCTCGTTGTGATGATGCGCGCGGTATACCGGGTCCTGCTGGATGTAATGCAGCGAATCGTGCATCCAGCCCATGTTCCATTTGTAATCGAAACCGAGGCCACCCTGCTGGGTGTTCTGGCTGACACCCGGCCAGGCTGTCGATTCTTCGGCGATCACCAGCGCGCCGGGCGCTTCGATATCGACGACGTCATTGAGATGGCGCAGGAAGTCGATGGCTTCCAGGTTCTCGCGGCCGCCATGGCGGTTCGGCACCCACTCGCCGGCCTTGCGCGAGTAATCGCGATAGAGCATCGACGCCACGGCATCGACCCGCAGGCCATCGACGTGGAAATGCTTGAGCCAGTGCAGCGCCGAAGCCAGCATGTAGCCGTGCACTTCGGTGCGGCCGAGGTTGTAGATCAGCGTGTCCCAATCCTGGTGGAAGCCTTCCATCGGGTTGGCGTATTCATACAACGCCGTGCCGTCGAACTGCGCCAGACCGTGGGTATCGGTAGGGAAATGCGCCGGCACCCAGTCGAGGATCACGCCGATGTCAGCCTGGTGACAGGCGTTGACGAACGCGGCGAAGTCATCCGGCGTGCCGTAACGGGCGCTCGGGGCAAATTGCGAGAGCAACTGATAACCCCAGGAACCGCCGAACGGGTGCTCCATGATCGGCATCAGCTCAATGTGGGTGAAACCCAGCTCCTTCACATACGGAATCAGCCGCTCGGCCAATTCGTGCCAGGTGTACTGGCGGGCGACTTCGCCCAGATCATCCAGTTCGCACTGCCAGGAACCGGCGTGCAGCTCGTAGATCGACAGCGGCGCACTCGGTTTTTGGCGGTCGCCACGGGACTGCATCCACTCGTGGTCCTGCCAGTCGATGCTCAGCGGCGAAGCGACTTTCGAAGCAGTGTCCGGCGGCATCTGCGTGGCCAAAGCCATTGGGTCAGCCTTGAGCGGCAAAATGCCTTGAGTGCCGAGGATTTCGTACTTGTACGCCTCCCCTGCTTGCAGGCGCGGAATGAACAACTCCCAGACCCCGGTCGGATGACGTAGACGCATCGGGTGACGACGACCGTCCCAGACATTGAAATCGCCGACCACCGACACCCGTTTGGCATTCGGCGCCCACACAGCGAACCGCACGCCATCAACGCCATCGACGTTCTTCAACTGCGCGCCGAGACAGGCGCTGAGATCGCGGTGATTGCCTTCGGCAAACAGGTACAAGTCCATCTCACCGAGCAGCGGCCCGAAGCTGTAAGGGTCTTCGGCCACTTGCTCGCCGCCGGCCCAACGGGTGCGCAGCAGGTACGGCTGGGCGCGGTCAAAGTGGCCGACGAACAGCCCCGGTGTCTGAGTGGCTTCAAGACTGCCGAGCTCTTCGCCGGAGTCTTTGGCCAACACCTGGACACTTAAAGCGTCTGGCAGATAGGCCCGGATGAATTGCCCGCCATTGTCATCGCCGTGGGGGCCGAGTATGGCAAAGGGGTCGTGGTGTTCAGCGCGTACCAACGCATCAATGTCCGACGCCCTGGGCAGCAGTGTTTCTTTGTGGTGCCCCTGTTCCGTGTTCGAGAAACTCATGACTACTCTCCACCAAGATCGGAAAAGGGTTTGAGCCCACTCAATAACCCATACAAACCGTGCAACGGCACCGGCAGCCAGGTGGGGCGATTTTCCGCCTCATAAGCCACTTCATAGGCCGCCTTCTCCAGACCGAACAACGCCAGTGCAGCGTCTTCGCCCTCAGGATCTTGCCACGCATGAGCAAGACTAGCTGCCGCCAGCCGATAAGCGTCGATAAATGACTGTCGCGCTTCACTTAAATAACGATCGGCCACCCGTTGCCGGGCTGCCCGGGCATCGGCGGTGTTGTCGACGTTATGCACGTTGATCGCCATCGCTGCCGCGTAATCGAACGAACGCAACACCCCGCTCACATCTTTATACGGGCTGTGCTTACCGCGCCGCTCGCTGAGTGGCCGCGCCGGCTCACCTTCGAAGTCGATCAAGTAAGCGTCGCCCTTGATCACCAATACCTGGCCCAAATGCAAGTCGCCGTGGACCCGAATACGCAGCCCACCTGCGGCTTTTTTACCGAGTTCCTGGACATGGCCGAGAATGGCTTTTTTGTTGTCCAGCAAATGACTGACCAAGGCTTTGTCTGCCGGGTTCAGTTCGCTTTGATGCTGTTTGAGCAACTTCAAGGCGTGTTCCAATTGTGCCGCCACGTCCTTGGCCGAAGCCAGGGCATCCTTTTGTGTCGTGACTTGTGGGGCGAAGTCCGGGTCGTCGGTGGGCGTTGCCAGCACCACGTGCATTTCCCCCAGCCGCTGGCCCAGCATACCGGCGAAATCTTTCAGTTCGCCGAGGGCGTTGTAGTGCTGCTCCTGCTCGGACATGGCATCGGCCAGTTCGTCCCGCAGCGCCCGTTCAAGGTTGTTCTGCGTCCATTCCCACGCGTCGCCCTGATTGCTCAAATAGCCTTGGGCAATCATCAACAGGGTGTCTTCGCCCTTCGAATCACGGCGAATCACCGAACCGAGCAACGGCGAAATATTGCCGAAACCGGCGGCGGTCAGGTACGCGCTCATTTCCAGTTCCGGGTGCACGCCCGAGGCAAGTTTGCGGATCAGTTTCAGCACCAGGCTGTTGCCGATCACCACCGAACTGTTGGACTGCTCGGCGGACAGATAACGCACGTCCGATTCGGCGGTCAGACCGCGTTTGGCCAGTTCGGCAGTTGGCTCGAAACGAATCTCGCCTTCGCTGGACTGCAACACGGTACTGGCTTGCATGCCTTCCAGCACGGCGCGGATGTAGGTGTCGAGGCTGAACGCATCAGTGATCAAACCGACCTGGCGCACTCGCCGAACACGCGCCAACGCCAATTGTTGCGGCAACGCCGCGCCAACCTGATCTTCGGCGATAAAGCCGAACGGCAGTTGATAGCGACTGGTCTGGCCGCCGCTGGTGACGTCGATTTCACTCAACAACACTGGGTGCAGCGGGTCACCGAAACGTACGCCATAAGCGATGTTGACGCTGTCGATGGCCGTGTCCTTGCCGGCAAACCAGCGACGGTTCTGCAACCAGTTCGGCAGGATGCCTTGCTCCAGCGTGCCGCGAGACGGCGCTTCGAGCAGTTCTTCCATGCGTTTTTTCAGCACCAGCGTGGTGAAGTCCGGCAGGCTTTGCGCCGGTTCCACGTGCCAGCTCGGCATCTGGTTTTCCGCCGCGAGTACAAACCAGTAGAAACCATATGGCGCCAGGGTCAGGAGGAAACTTAACTGGCCAATCGGCGGGAAGGCGTTACCGCCGAGCATCTCCACCGGGACCATGCCGACGTAGGCTGACAAGTCGAGTTCTGCCGCTTGCGCGCTGCGGGACACGTTGGCCACACACAGAATGATTTCGTGTTTGCCGTCGGCGCCGGTGAATTCACGGGTGTAGGCCAGAATCCTGCGGTTGCTCGGCGAAAGCATTTTCAGCGTGCCGCGACCGAAGGCCTTGGACTGCTTGCGCACTGCAAGCATGCGCCGGGTCCAGTTCAGCAGTGAATGCGGGTCGCCGGCCTGGGTTTCGACGTTGACCGACAGGTAGCCGTATTGGGGGTCCATGATCGGCGGCAGCACCAGGCTGGCCGGGTCGGCGCGGGAGAAGCCGCCGTTGCGGTCAATCGACCATTGCATCGGCGTACGCACGCCATCGCGGTCGCCGAGGTAGATGTTGTCGCCCATGCCGATTTCATCGCCGTAATACATCGTCGGCGTGCCGGGCATCGACAGCAGCAAACTGTTGAGCAGCTCGACACGACGGCGGTCGCGCTCCATCAGCGGCGCGAGACGGCGGCGAATCCCCAGGTTGATCCGCGCTCGACGGTCGGCCGCGTAGTAATTCCACAGATAATCACGCTCCTTGTCGGTGACCATTTCCAGGGTCAGCTCATCGTGGTTGCGCAGGAAAATCGCCCACTGGCAGTTGGCCGGGATTTCCGGGGTCTGACGCAGGATATCGGTGATCGGAAAACGGTCTTCCTGGGCCAGCGCCATGTACATGCGCGGCATCAGCGGGAAGTGGAACGCCATGTGGCATTCGTCGCCGTTCAGGCCCTTGGCGTCGGTGTCACCGAAGTACAGCTGAGTGTCTTCCGGCCATTGGTTGGCCTCGGCCAGCAGCATGCGGTCGGGGTAATTGGCGTCGATTTCGGCACGGATCTGCTTGAGGACGTCGTGGGTCTCGGGGAGGTTCTCGTTGTTGGTGCCGTCGCGTTCGATCAGGTACGGGATCGCATCAAGCCGCAGCCCGTCGATGCCCATGTCGAGCCAGTAGCGCATCACCGAGAGCACGGCTTTCATGACTTGCGGGTTGTCGAAGTTCAGGTCCGGTTGGTGGGAGTAGAAACGGTGCCAGAAGTACTGGCCGGCGACCGGGTCCCACGTCCAGTTGGACTTCTCGGTGTCGAGGAAAATGATGCGGGTGCCGTCGTACTTTTGATCGTCATCGGACCAGACGTAGAAGTCCCGGGCGGCTGAGCCTTTCTTGGCCTTGCGTGCGCGCTGGAACCAGGCGTGCTGGTCGGAGGTGTGGTTGATGACCAGTTCGGTGATCACCCGCAGGCCGCGCTTGTGGGCCTCGGCGATGAAGCGCTTGGCATCGGCCATGGTGCCGTAGTCGGAATGGACGCCGCGGTATTCGGCAATGTCATAACCGTCATCCCGACGTGGCGAGGGATAGAACGGCAACAGCCAGATGGTGTTGACGCCTAGATCGGCAATGTAATCGAGTTTGGCGATCAGACCGGGAAAGTCGCCGATCCCGTCGTTGTTGGAGTCGAAAAAAGACTTAACGTGAACCTGATAAATCACCGCATCCTTGTACCAGAGCGGGTCTTTGATAAAGGTGGCTGACTTGGGTTTCTTCGCCATTTGAAACTCCTGTTGAATTCAAATTAACCGCTGAGCCGAGCACCTATCGATGGTGAGAGGGCTTTTGTGGCGAGGGGGCTTGCCCCCATTCGGCTGCGAAGCAGTCGTAAATCCGGATAACTGGATGTGGCTGAAGGAAAAGTAGGGGCCGCTTCGCAGCCCAACGGGGGCAAGCCCCCTCGCCACAGGCAAGCCCCCTCGCCACAGTCAAGAGGTGGTGATTCGCCAAATGCCGAACGGCTGATGCACCGGGTCGATCCGCATGAATTGGTATTTGCCGTACCAGGTCCAGCGATGGCCGTTCATCAAGTCTTCGCCCTGGGTGCTGGCGTCGTCGGGCAGGCCCATTTCCCACAGCGGCAACTCGAAATCAGCCTCCTGGACGTTATGCGGATCAAGGCTGACGGCCACCAGAATGAAGTTGCTACCGTCGGCGCTACGTTTACCGAAATACAGAATGTTGTCGTTCCAGGCGTTGTAGAGCTTCAGCCCCAGATGCGTCTGTAGCGCCGGGTTCTGCCGGCGAATGCGGTTGAGCTGAGCGATCTCGGCAATGATGTTGCCCGGCGCATTGAAGTCCCGTGGACGGATCTCGTACTTCTCGGAATCGAGGTATTCCTCCTTGCCTGGCACAGCGGCGGCTTCGCACAGTTCGAAGCCTGAATACATGCCCCACAGGCCCGAGCCCATGGTCGCCAGCGCCGCGCGGATGAGAAACCCCGGACGCCCGGATTCGTGGAGAAACCCCGGATTGATGTCCGGCGTGTTGACGAAGAAATTCGGGCGGAAGCATTCACGCCACGGCGACTCGTTCAGTTCACTGAAATAGGTCGACAGTTCGTACTTGGTGTTGCGCCAGGTGAAGTAGGTGTAGCTCTGGGAGTAACCGACCTTGCCCAGCCGCGCCATCATCGCCGGGGTGGTAAAGGCTTCGGCGAGGAAGATCACTTCCGGGTGCAACGCCCGCACATCGGCGATCAGCCATTGCCAGAACGGCAGCGGTTTGGTGTGTGGGTTATCGACGCGAAAGATCTTCACGCCCTCCTCGACCCAACCGACCACGATGTCGCGCAATTCGACCCAGAGGCTGGGAATTGCGTCGGCGGCGTAGAAATCGACGTTGACGATGTCCTGGTATTTTTTCGGCGGGTTCTCGGCGTATTTGATCGTGCCGTCGGAGCGCCAGTTGAACCAGCCCGGATGCTGTTCCAGCCACGGGTGGTCCTGGGAACACTGGATCGCGAAGTCGAGAGCGATTTCCAGCCCATGATCCGCCGCCGCAACGACCAACCGGCGGAAGTCTTCGCGGCTGCCCAGCTCGGAGTGAATTGCCTCGTGCCCGCCCTCGGCGCTGCCAATGGCATACGGACTGCCCGGATCGTCGGGGCCGGCGGTCAGGGAATTGTTCGGGCCTTTACGGTAACTGCGGCCGATCGGGTGGA
Organism: Pseudomonas sp. ASL4; assembly: GCF_056680395.1. Lineage (NCBI taxonomy): Bacteria > Pseudomonadati > Pseudomonadota > Gammaproteobacteria > Pseudomonadales > Pseudomonadaceae > Pseudomonas > Pseudomonas sp. ASL4. The sequence goes on from NZ_CM155280.1 coordinate 5,071,903, forward strand.
TCGGTGGGAAGTACAGCACATCGAAGCCCATGTCCTGAATCATCGGCAGTCGCGCGTGCACATCGTTAAAGGTGCCATGACGGGTGGGATCGTCGGTGATCGAGCGTGGAAACAGCTCGTACCAACTGGCAAATTGGGCGATTTCCCGTTCCACGTCCAGCGGGTATTCCGGGCTCAGGCTCAGGAAGGCGCGGTGATCCGCCTGGGCCATGAGTTCGGCGCTACGCTGGTGCAGAAATAGCGCGACCTGCTCGGTTTCGAGCAGCCCGGACAGTTCATGGTGCAGCCCCGCCAATTGCTCGCTCAGCTGACCGTCGCTGCGCTCGACGGCTTGATGGACCAACGTGCGGCCTTCCTGCAACTCCAGGCTCACCGGCACGCGGGCGGTGTGTTTTTTTTCCAGCTCATAACAGAAGCTGGCGAACTGATCGATCCAGGCTTCGATGCAGTAAATGTGACGGCCCTGGCGCTCGACCCGGAACCGGCCCTGCCAGCCATTGTTGCCCAGCTCCTGCATGGTTTCGCTGTGCCAGGACTCTTCGCCCTCGTTGCGCCAACGAATGCGCACGGCCAGTTTGTCGTGACCGTCGGCAAAGACTTTGCTGGTGACCAACACGTCCTGACCGACCACAGCTTTGACGGCAAACTGCCCGCCGTCGAGGATCGGCATGGTGTCTTCGATGACGATGCGCGGCAGCAACAACGCCTGCGACAGCGGCATGTGCGGGTTGTAACTGAGTTCTGTCGGTTTTTCAGCGATCATCGAGCATCTCTCCTTTACGCCCCAAGGACGCTCTTGTGCTTGATGTTCATCCACATGGGCCAGTCCGTCCCGGAATGAACTCACTTAGGTTCCGAGCGACAGGCGCCGCTAAAAGTTCACGGGGATTTGCCTGAGCGTTCGGGGGAATCAAAACCTTTTCGCGGTGGTCAATCTACTTAAGCACGACTCACGCCATGTGCCACAAGGAGGCTTGACCGATGAGTATCCCGATCCCTGCCGAAACGCCGGACCCGAACATCGACACCCCGACCATTCCCGAGACCGAACCGGACCCGGTGCCCGAGCAAGAACCACCGGGCACCACCCCGCCACCTCGCGAAGAACCGCCGACAACCATGCCGCCGGTGATCGGCAGTCCATAACACTTCGCCCCCACGCAGGCGTCCATGGGCCATTCCTTCTTCTTCAACAGAAAGTCGGTTGTAGAGGATGGACCGCGCCGACCATTAATCGGTTGCACAGAACGAAGGCCGTCCTTGGCGACCTAACGTTTTAGTCTCCGCTGAAAAAAGGACAGTCCCATGACCGTGCGCATCGATACCGAAACCCAGACTTGCTTTTTCACCACCGAGAACGGCGAAGAAATTCGTCTGTGCCCCGACGTCACCATCATCACCGACTCGGAAAAAGCCATGTCCGCGGTGGAGATGAACGGCGAACGCATCTACATCACCGAAGCAGAAGCCGACGCATTGACCGTAGCAGGCGCTGTCGACGGTCGTAAGCATTTGAGGGCCACCGACAGTGATTCGGTGATTTGACTGACCCGGATCAACAACCGCCCCGGACGCCTGAGATAGGCGCCCGCAGCCAGCGGCGGCAGGTGCATCAACTTGTCGCAGGCACTCGCTTGAATGCCATCTGATCCGCTTTTTATTGCAATATCTGAGTCTGTTATGCAAACAGATCGACGCTCATAGTGCACCGGCCTGATGGAGGCTGATGAGCGAAAGACCATGAGCGATAGAATCCCCGTCCGAACCGTAGAAAGCGCCCCAGTCGTACAGCGCTATGAGCCTTCGCGTCCAAAGATGAAGGCCAAATCCAGCGACAACCTGATCCACACCCGCAGCTTCACCGGGCTGTTCCGCACCTTGCGCATGAGCGGCGCGGGCTTTCTGTTCCTCGCGTTTTTCGGCACGGTGTGGCTGAACTGGGGTGGCCGCCAAGCGGTGCTCTGGGACCTGTCTGAAAGCAAATTCCACATCTTTGGCGCGACCTTCTGGCCGCAGGATTTCATCCTGCTCTCGGCGCTGTTGATCATTGCCGCGTTCGGCCTGTTTGCGATCACCGTGTTCGCCGGCCGCGTCTGGTGCGGCTACACCTGCCCGCAGAGCTCCTGGACCTGGATCTTCATGTGGTGCGAGAAAATTACCGAAGGCGAGCGCAACCAGCGAATCAAGCTGCAAGCCGCGCCCTGGGGCCTGAACAAACTGCTGCGGCGTTCGGCCAAGCACACGTTGTGGCTGGGCATCAGCCTGCTGACCGGCCTGACCTTTGTCGGTTACTTCACGCCAATCCGGCCACTGGCCGAAGAACTGCTGACCCTGCAAATGGCCGGCGTCAGTCTGTTCTGGGTGATCTTCTTCACCGGCGCCACGTACATCAACGCCGGCTGGCTGCGTGAAGCGGTGTGCATGCACATGTGCCCTTATGCGCGGTTCCAGAGTGTGATGTTCGACAAGGACACCCTGACCATTTCCTACGACGTGGCCCGTGGCGAAAACCGTGGCCCGCGCAAACGCGAGGTCAAACCGGCCGAGGTGGGTCTCGGTGATTGCATCGACTGCCAGCTCTGCGTGCAGGTCTGCCCGACCGGCATCGACATCCGCGACGGCTTGCAGATGGAATGCATCGGCTGCGCGGCGTGCATCGATGCCTGCGATTCGATCATGGACAAAATGAACTACCCTCGCGGCCTGATCAGCTACACCTCCGAGCATGAGTTGCAAGGTGGCAAGACCCACCTGCTGCGACCGCGGCTGATCGGCTACACGGCGGTGCTGCTGGTGATGATCGGCGCATTGGCCATGGCGCTGGTGGAACGACCGATGGTGTCGCTGGACGTCACCAAAGACCGTGGCATGTACCGTGAAAACAGCGAAGGCCAGATCGAAAACATCTACAGCCTCAAAGTCATCAACAAGACCCAGCAGCGTCAGGATTATCGCCTGAGCCTGGTGGACGGCGATGGCTTCCAGCTGCAAGGCAAGACTGAGTTGAGCCTTGCGCCGGGTGAGATTGTCGATGTGCCGGTGTCGGTGGCAATGACCACGGAACGGCCAAGCAGCAGCTCGCAGACCATTGCCTTCAAGATTGTCGACAGTGACGAGCCGGACATTTACAGCGTGGCAAAGAGTCGGTTTGTTGCGCCGATGAATCGTTGAGCCGTTAAGATGCCGACCTTTGTCAGGCGCGGTCTCTGTGGCGAGGGGGCTTGCCCCCGTTCGGCTGCGAAGCAGTCGTAGACCGGGCAGCGCGATATGTCTGAAGAATTGGAGGGGGCCGCTTCGCGACCCAACGGGGGCAAGCCCCCTCACCACAGGCAAGCTCCCTCGCCACAAAAGCGCACCACATGAATCAATTCAACCCGGGCACTCGATGAAACGCTACGAAAAATTCGCCGATGACATCGCTGAACTGATCCGCTCCGGCGTCCTCGGCCCTGGCCAGCGCGTGCCATCGGTGCGCTACGCCAGCCAGACTTACGGGGTCAGCCCATCCACGGTGTTCCAGGCCTATTACCTGCTAGAACGTCGCGGCCTGATCCGCGCCCGTCCGCGCTCCGGCTACTTCGTCAACACCCACGCCCCGAGCCCGTTCTCGGAGCCAGTGATCAGCAGCCAGGTCAACGAGTCCACCGAAGTCGACGTCAGTGAACTGGTGTTTTCGGTGCTCGACTCGATCAAGGACCCGACCACCGTCCCGTTCGGCTCAGCGTTCCCCAGCCCAACGTTGTTTCCGCTGCAACGCCTGTCCCGCTCCCTGGCCAGTGCCGCCCGGGAAATGGACCCGCGCATGGTCGTCACCGACATGTCGCCGGGCAACCCGCAGTTGCGCCGGCAGATCGCCCTGCGCTACATGGTCGGCGGCCTGATGTTGCCGATGGAAGAACTGCTGATCACCAACGGCGCCCTCGAAGCGTTGAACCTGTGCCTGCAAGCCGTCACCGAACCCGGCGACCTGGTGGCCATCGAAGCCCCGGCGTTCTATGCCAGCCTGCAAGTGCTGGAGCGCCTGAAGCTCAAAGCGGTGGAAATCCCGGTGCACCCGCGTGACGGCATCGACCTCGGCGTGCTCGCGCAAACCCTGGAGCGCCACCCGATCAAGGCCTGCTGGTGCATGACCAGTTTCCAGAACCCAATGGGCGCGACCATGCCCGAGGCGAAGAAGCAGGAACTGGTGGAACTGCTGCGCAGCCATCAGGTGCCGCTGATCGAGGACGACGTCTACGCCGAGCTCTATTACGGTCAGCAGGCGCCAAAACCGGCCAAGGCGTTCGACACTGAAGGGTTGGTGATGCACTGCGGTTCGTTCGCCAAGAGCCTGGCCCCTGGCTACCGCATCGGTTGGGTCGCTGCCGGGCGCTACGCGCAGAAAATCGAACGCCTGAAACTCATGACCTCGCTCTGCGCCTCGATGCCGGCCCAGGCGGCCATCGCCGACTACTTGCAACACGGCGGCTACGACCGGCACCTGCGCAAATTGCGCTACGCCCTGGAAGAACAGCAAAGCGCCATGCTCGCCGCCATCGCCCGCTACTTCCCGGCACAGACCCGCGTCAGCCAACCGGCCGGCGGCTACTTCCTGTGGCTGGAACTGCCACCGCAGATGGACTCGTTGAAGTTGTTTCAGATGGCGCTGGCCCAAGGCATCAGCATCGCGCCGGGGCCTATCTTTTCACCGACCCGGCGCTTCAGGAATTGTATTCGGTTGAACTATGGCAGCCCGTGGAATGAAGCTGCGGAGAAGGCGATGGAAACGTTGGGGCGGATAGTGCGGTCGTTCTGACAGTTTGATGTTGCCTGGTCCATTGCCTTCGCGAGCAAGCCCGCTCCCACAGGGGTTCGGTGGTGTGCACAAATAATGTGTTCACATCAATCCATTGTGGGAGCGGGCTTGCTCGCGAAGAGGCCCGTTCGAGCAACGCAAACCTTAAGGCTTAACGCCCACCACCAAGATCAACAAAAGTCCCCGTCGCATAAGAAGCCTTATCCGACAACAACCAGACAATCGCCTCTGCCACTTCATCAGGCCGGCCGCCACGGGCCATCGGGATCGCCGACTCCAGTTTGCTGACCCGATCCGGGTCGCCGCTCAACGCGTGAAAGTCGGTGTAGATGTAACCGGGCCGCACTGCGTTGACGCGAATCCCCTCGCCCGCCACTTCCTTCGAAAGGCCAATGGTGAAGGTATCCAGCGCACCCTTCGACGCGGCGTAATCCACGTATTCGCTCGGCGCCCCCAACCGTGCAGCCACCGACGACACATTGACGATGCTGCCACCCTGCCCGCCATGCTTGGGCGACATGCGCAGAATCGCGTGCTTGGCGCAGAGGATCGGCGCCAGGACGTTGGTCTTGAGGATTTTGAGAATGCGGAATTCGGACATTTCGTCGACCCGGGACTTGTGCCCGACGGTGCCGGCGTTGTTCACCAATGCGGTGACCCGGCCCAGTTCAGTGTCGACCCGTTGGAACATGGCGATCACTTCGTCTTCGATGCTGACATCAGCGCGCACTGCAATCGCTTGTGCGCCCAAGGCACGGACTTGTTCCAGCACGCTTTGCGCGGCTTTTTCGTCAGCTTGATAGTTGATACAGATCCGATAACCCTGCTCGGCGGCCAACAACGCCGTGGCGGCGCCGATACCTCGGCTGCCGCCGGTGATGACGATGACTTTTTCCATGCTGACGTTCCCCCGTTTCAAACTTAAGCAGTCGGAGGCAAGAATAACCGCCATTGACGGGTTTTGCATGACCTGCATCTACCATCAGCGACAACACTGCCCTGTGGCGAACTGCTTCCTTGTGGCGAGGGAGCTTGCTCCCGCTGGGTCGCGAAGCGGCGCCCTGCATTCTTCCAATGGTACCGAGCCGCCTGGAACTACGACTGCTTCGCAGCCGAGCGGGAGCAAGCTCCCTCGCCACAAGATCAATCAGCCTGTGGCCTGTTGCTCGCCACGGTGAATGTCGATCATGAAGCGCTCCGCCGGCAGCGGATGCCCCAGCAAGTAACCCTGCAGCGAATCGCAACCCAGTTTGGTCAGAAAGTCCTGCTGCACGCCGGTCTCGACCCCTTCCGCGACAATCCGTAAACCCAGCGCCTGACCGAGCGCAACGATCGCCGAAACGATGGCAGCGTCATCGCTGTCGTGCTCCAGATCGCGAACAAACCCACGGTCGATTTTCAGTTCGTTGGCCGGCAGGCGCTTGAGGTACATCAAGCTCGAATAGCCGGTGCCGAAGTCGTCAATGGACAGGTCGACGCCCATTTCCGACAACTCCCGAAGCACGGTCATGCTCGCGTCGGCGTCACTCATGGCGGTGGTTTCAGTGATTTCCAGAGTCAGGCTATTGGCTGGCAAATGGTGCATGGCCAAGGCTTTGGCCACGCTCTGGACCAAGCCTGCGTGGCAGAACTGCAACGCCGACAGATTCACCGCTATGCGCCAGTCGGTGTAGCCGAGCACGTACCATTCGCGCATCTGCCGGCAGGCTTCGTTCAGCACCCACTCGCCGATGGGAATGATCAACCCGGTCTTTTCCGCCAGCTCTATGAACTTGTCCGGCAACAGCATGCCCTGGGTCGGATGCTCCCAGCGCAGCAAGGCTTCGGCGCCCACCGGGCGACCATTGCTGGCGTCGAATTTGGGTTGGTAATAAAGGCTGAACTGTTGCTGTTCCAGGGCCGCGCGCAGGTCTTGCAGCAGTTGCAGTTGTTTGCGGGCGTTGCTGTTCATCGAGGCGTCGAAGAAGCTGTAGCCGTTTTTGCCCGCGCCCTTGGCGTGGTACATCGCGGCGTCGGCATTCATCAGCAGTTCTTGTGCGGTCTGGCCGTTGCCCGGGTAGAGCGCGATGCCGACGCTGGCGGAAATCTGCAGGTCATGTTCGGCCACCCGGAACGAGCGCGCGATCAAGCCGACCTGACGAGCCGCCAGGCTCAGTGCATCGTTTGGCTCGCTCAGACGCACCAGCAAGACGAACTCGTCACCGCCAATCCGCGCCAGGGTGTCCTGGCTGCGCAAGTCTTCGCGCAGTCGCAAACCGACCTCACGCAACAACTGGTCGCCCATGTGGTGGCCGAAGGCATCGTTGACCGGTTTGAAGCCGTCCAGATCGATGAACATCAGCGCAAAACAACCGCCCTGCTCCTGTACCTTCGACATGGCCAACTCAATGCGGTCTGCCAACAACGTGCGGTTCGGCAGGCCGGTCAGGGTGTCGTGCAAGGCCAGTTGGGTGAGTTCGCGGTTGGCTTCGGTCAGCGAGTGAGCGAGGTCAGCGGTGCGCGTTTCCAGGCGGGCATCGAGAATCGAGGTCAGCAAGGCAATGCTCAACACCGCGAGAGTGGTGATCAACACCAGGTTGTCGAGGCCCTTGCCGCTCAACCCACTGAGGGCTGCTCCGCAGAAGCTGCCGTCCGGGAACCGCGCTGCCGCCATGCCGGTGTAGTGCATGCCGACAATGGCAAAACCCATGATCACCGCAGCGCCGCCACGGATCAGGCCCACGTATGGCGTGTGCTGGCGCAGGCGGAAGGCAATCCACAACGCCGCCGCCGAGGCCCCGATGGCAATCAGCAGCGAGGCGCTGAACAAGGTCGGGTCGTAATCGATGCCTGGCTGCATGAGCATGGCCGCCATGCCGGTGTAATGCATGGCGCTGATCCCGCTGCCCATGACCAGCGCGCCAAAGGCCAGTTGCCAGGCCGGCAGCTTCGGCTGACTGACCAGCCACAAGGCAAAGCCGCAGGACAGGATGGCGATGACCAGCGAGAGCACGGTGATGCCGAGGTCGTAGCCCAGATCAATCGGCAATTTGAACGCGAGCATGCCGATGAAATGCATCGACCAGACGCCAATGCCCATGGCGACCGCCCCGCCTGCGGTCCACAGGTGGACGGCCAGGCCTTTGGTGGTGGCAATCCGACCGGTGAGGTCCAGGGCGGTATACGAGGCGAGAATCGCCACGCACAGCGAGATGAAGACCAGCGTGGGGGAATAAGTGCCGATGAGCATGATAATTCTCGTGACCGCCCCTCCGTACTGCGTCCGTTCTCGGGGGCAAAGTCGGCGATTGTACTGATTGCGCGGAAGAACGCACTGACAAAATAATCAAATGGCCATCAAGCCGATGGGGCGCTTGTTTGACGTCAAAAAATGGTTATTTCAACACCGTCATTGTGGCGAGGGAGCTTGCTCCCGTTGGGTCGCGAAACGGCCCCGTTTTGTCTCTGAGGTATACCGAGTTAGCCGGACTACGACTGCTTCGCAGCCGAACGGGAGCAAGCTCCCTCGCCACAAATCGCGCCGATCCACAAAAGTTGCGTTATTCCTTGTCACTCACCTGCAATTGCCCATCCCAACCGCCACCCAACGCCGCAATCAACTGCACGCTGGCAATCAATCGGCTCTGCAACACGGTCAATACGCTTTGTTCATTGCTCAACGCGGTGGCTTGAACCACGACCACGTCCAAGTAGGCAATCAACCCGGCCTTGTACTGGTTCTGGGTCAGGCGCAAGGAGTCGCGCGCCGCGTCCAGGGCTTCCTGGCGCACGGTCGCTTCGTTTTCATAAACCTTGAGCTGCACCAGGTAGTTCTCCACCTCGCGGAAGCCGTCGAGCACGGTCTGGCGGTACTTGGCCACGGTTTCATCGTAGAGCGCTTCGTTGCGATCAACTTCTGCCGAGCGCGCGCCACCGTCAAACAGTGGCAACGTCACTTTCGGCCCCACCGACCAGAAGCGGTTCGGCAAGCTGAACAGGTTGCTGGACGTACTGCTGCTGTAACCGCCACTGAGGCTCAGGCTCAAATCCGGGTAGTAAGCGGCTTTCGCCACACCGATGTTGGCGTTGGCGGCAATCACCGAGCGCTCGGCGGAAGCGATGTCCGGGCGGCGTTCAAGTAGCTGCGACGGCAGGCTCAGGGGAATCTGCGGCAGTTTCGGGATGTCCTCGGTTTCCGCCAGATTGAACTCGGCCGGCGCCTGGCCGATCAGTACGGCGATGGCGTTTTCGAACTGGGCACGTTGCCAGATCAGGTCCACCAGGTTGGCCTGGGTGGTTTTGAGCTGAGTCTGGGCCTGGGCCACCGCATCACGCCCGGACACGCCGGCGCGGTACTGGTTCTGGGTCATTTGCAGCGAACGCTCGTACGCCGTGACTGTTGATTCCAGAAGGCGCTTCTGCTGATCGATCACCCGTAACTGCAAATAGTTCTGCACCAGCTCCGACTGCTGGCTCAGGCGCATGGCCGCGAGGTCGGCGAAGCTTGCTTCGGCCGTGGCCTCGTTGGCCTCCAGCCCGCGACGCAGTTTGCCCCAGACGTCCGCTTCCCAACTGACGCCCAACTGAGCGTTGTAGGTGTCGCGAATACCGCTGGCGGAACTGCTCAGGCTGGAACTGCTGCTGCCGGCGCCCTGACTGGAGCGGGTTTTGCCCGCGCTCAAGTCAACCGTTGGGTAAAACGCGGCACGGGCAGTGCTGACCAAGGCCTGGGACTGCCGATACCGGGCTTCGGCCTGGGCGACGGTCTGGTTGGAGTTGTTGAGTTTCTCGATCAGGCCGTTGAGCTGCTGATCGCCGTACAACTCCCACCAGGCGCCACGGGCCAGGGAATCGCTGGGATTGGCCTGACGCCAGCCCTCGGCTTGCTTGTACTGCGCCGGTTCCGCGGTTGGTGGGCGCTGGTAGTCCGGGCCGACGGCGCAAGCGCTGAGCATGGCCACACACAGCGCCAGGCTCAACAAACGCGAGCCACGCGCCATGGCGATTGGTGCAGCCAGAGTGATAAGCGAACGGTCAGTCATAGCGGAGTTTCCAGAGCTGCATCGGTACGTACCCCACGCCATTTGTTGAAACCATGGCGCAGTTTGTCGAGATAGAGGTAAACCACCGGGGTGGTGTAAAGCGTCAGCACCTGGCTGAAAATCAGCCCGCCGATGATAGTCAGGCCCAGCGGCTGACGCATTTCCGCGCCTTCGGCACGGCTGAGCAGCAACGGCAGTGCACCGAGGATCGCCGCCAGGGTGGTCATCAGAATGGGCCGCAGACGTTGCAGGCAGGCGCTGCGAATCGAATCCAGCGGACTCATGCCCTGATGCCGCTCCAGTTGCAACGCGAGGTCGATCATCAGAATGGCGTTTTTCTTCACCACCCCGATCAACAGGAACAGCCCCAACAACGAGATCAGGCTGAACTCCCCGCCCAACGCATAGATCGACAGCAACGCACCGACCCCAGCCGACGGCAGCGTCGACAGAATCGTCAGCGGGTGAATGTAACTTTCATACAGCACGCCCAACACCAGATACACCGCCACCAGCGCGCCGAGAATCATGAATGGCTGGGTCTTCTGGGTGGCGGCGAAAGCGTCGGCGGTCCCGGCCATTTTCACGATCACGTCTTCCGGCATGCCGAGCTTGGCAATCGCCCGCTCGATAGCCGCGGTGCCCTGCTCCACTGTCACGCCTTCGGCCATGTCGAAGGAGATGCTTTCGGAAGCGAACTGGCCTTCGTGGCTGACCCGGTCGTCTTCCAGGCTATTTTCGTAGTGAGCGATGGTCGACAGGGGAATGCGCGCGCCGGTAGAAGTGATCACTTGGACTTGCTTGAGGGTGATCGGATCCTGGGCGTATATCGGATTGACCTCCATCACTACCTGATACTGGTTGAGGCTGTCGTAGATTGTCGAAATCTGTCGCTGGGCATAGGCGTTGTTCAATACCGCCGTGACCATGTCCATGTCGACTCCCAGGCGTTTGGCCTGGTCGCGGTCGACAATCAGCGTCACCTGTTGCGCGCCACGACCTTCGCGGGCGTCAATCGCCGTCAACTCCGGCAAGGCCCGCAGCGCGGTGACGACTTTCGGGTACCACTCGCGCAACGAGCCCAGGTCGGCGCTTTGAATGATGTAGGAGTACTGCGAGGTGGTCTGTTCACGACCGCCACCAAATTGCAGGTCCTGGTCAGCCATCAGCATCAGCTGAGCGCCGGCGACCTTGGGCATTTCCTTGCGCAGACGTTCGATGACCTTTTGCGCGGAAATATTGCGCTCCTTGATCGGTTTCAAGCGCACCAGCATGAAGGCGTTATTCGTGCCGTTGGTGCCGCCGATGAAACCGGCCACGCTTTGCACCGCATCGTCCTTGAGCACGGCGCGTCGGAAGGTCTCCATCTTCGGCTGCATCACGCTGAACGACAGCCCGTCGTCGCCACGGACGAAACCGATCAGTTGACCGGTGTCCTGTTGCGGCATGAAGGTTTTCGGCACCACCACGTACAACGCGACGTTGACACCCACGGTGATGAGCAGGCTGAGCAATGTCAGGCGCCGGTGACGCAACACCCAGTCGAGGCTGGTGGCGTATTTGGCGACCAGCCATTCATTGACGCGCTGGCTCCAGCGTTGCAGACGGTTTTCCTGACCCGGGGTGTGCGGCTTGAGCCAACGCGCGCAGAGCATTGGCGTCAGGGTCAACGACACGATCAGCGACACCACGATGGACGCCGCCAGGGTAATGGAAAATTCGCGAAACAGGCTTTCGATGATCCCGCCCATAAACAGGATCGACAGGAACACCGCCACCAGCGAGACGTTCATCGACAACAAGGTGAAGCCGACTTCCTGGGCGCCGAGGTACGCCGCTTTCATCGGCGGCACGCCTTCGTCGATGTGCCGGGAAATGTTCTCCAGCACCACGATGGCATCGTCCACCACCAGCCCGGTAGCCAGGATCAGCGCCATCAGCGACAGGTTGTTCAGGGAAAATCCGTACAGGTACATCACCGCAAAAGTGCCGACCAGCGACACCGGCACCGCCAGCGTCGGAATCAGCGAGGCACGGAAGTTACCGAGAAACAGGTACACCACCAGAATCACCAGCGCCACGGCGATCAGCAGGGTCATTTCCGCTTCGTGCAACGTTGCCTTGATCACCGGCGACCGGTCCATCGCCAGGTTCAGTTTGACGCTGGCCGGCAACACCGCCTGTAACGCCGGCAACTGCGCCTTGATCTCGTTGACCGTCTCGATGATGTTGGCGCCGGCCTGGCGGTTGATCACCAGCAGCACCGCCGCATCATTGTTGAAGAAGCCGCTGTTGTAGCGGTCCTCGACGCCATCGCTGACCTTGGCCACATCCTTCAGGCGCAGGGCCGCGCCGTTGTTGTAGTGGATGATCAGCGATTCGTAATCCTTGGCCTTTTCCAGTTGATCGTTGGCCTGGACCTGCCACAAACGCTGGTCATCTTCGACCGAGCCTTTCGGGCGGCGCACGTTGGCGTTGGCGATGGTATTGCGCACATCGTCCAGCGCCACGCCGTACTGGTTCAGCGCCTGGGGTTCGAGCTCGATGCGCACCGCTGGCAAGGAGCTGCCGCCGATCTGCACTTCACCTACGCCCTGCACCTGGGACAAGCTCTGGGACAGAATGGTCGAGGCCAGGTCGTAGAGCTGACCTTTCTCCAACACGTCCGAGGTCAGCGACAACACCATGATCGGTGCTTGCGAGGGGTTGACCTTCTTGTAGGTCGGCATGCTGCGCATCCCGCTCGGCAGCAGGTTGCGCGAGGCGTTGATCGCCGCTTGCACTTCCCGCGCCGCGCCGTTGATGTCGCGGTCCATGTCGAACTGCAAAATCACCCGGGTCGAGCCCTGGCTGGAACGGCTGCTCATGGTGTTGACCCCGGCGATGGAGCCGAAGGAGCGCTCAAGCGGAGTGGCCACGGTCGACGCCATCACTTCCGGGCTCGCACCCGCCAGACTGGCCTGAACCACGATCACCGGGAAGTCCATCTGCGGTAACGGCGCCACCGGCAACAGGCCGAAACTGACACCGCCCAGCAGCATGATCGCCAGGCTCAGCAACATGGTCGCGACCGGGCGCTTGATGAAAGGTCCGGACAGGTTCATGGCTGTTCTACCGCGTCCACGGCTGCAGACTTATGGCCCCAGCGCCGACCGAGACGGTCGAAATACAGGTAGATCACCGGGGTGGTGAACAGCGTCAGCACTTGGCTCACCAGCAAACCACCGACCATCACCAGACCCAACGGCTGACGCAGCTCTGCACCGGAACCGGTGGCCAGCATCAACGGCACCGCGCCGAACAATGCGGCCAGGGTAGTCATCAGAATCGGCCGGAAACGCAGCAGTGCCGCCTGGTAAATCGCCTGCTCCGGCGCCATGCCCTGATTGCGCTCAGCGTCGAGGGCAAAGTCGATCATCATGATCGCGTTCTTCTTCACGATACCGATCAGCAGGATGATGCCGATGATCGCGATCATCCCCAGGTCATTGCCGGTCAGCAGCAACGCCAGCAAGGCGCCGACCGCCGCCGAGGGCAAGGTCGAGAGGATGGTAATCGGGTGAATGTAACTTTCGTACAGCACGCCGAGCACGATGTACATGGTCACCACCGCCGCCAGAATCAGCAGCAAGGTGCTCGACAGCGACGCCTGGAATGCTTCGGCCGCGCCCTGGAACTGGGTCTGCACGCCGATCGGCATGCCGATGTCCTTCTGCACCTGATCGATGATCTCCACCGCATGCCCCAGCGCCACGCCGGGGGCCAGGTTGAACGACATCATCACCGCCGGGAACTGGCCGATGTGAGTGATCGCCAATTGCGTCTGACGTTGCTCGACATGCGCCAGGCTGGACAGGCGCACCTGGCCGCCCGAAGTGGTCTTGACGTGAATCTGGTTCAGCGCGTCCGGGCCGATCTTCTCGCCGGACTGCGACTGCAGCACCACGCGGTACTGGCTGGCCTGGGTGTAGATGGTCGAAATCTGCCGCTGGCCGAAAGCGTCGTACAGCGCATCGGTGATGTTTTGCACCGACACCCCGACCCGGGACGCCGCATCGCGGTCGATCACCAGGTACACCTGCAAACCCTTGTCCTGCAAATCGCTGGCGACGTCGGTCAGTTCCGGCCGATGGGCCAGGGCTTCCACCAGACGTCCGCTCCACAGGCTGAGCAATTCGGCGTCCGGGGACGACATGCTGAACTGGTACTGCGTACGGCTGACCCGGTCTTCAATGGTCAGGTCCTGCACCGGCTGCATGAACAGGCGAATGCCGATCAGCTTGTCCACTTCCGGTTGCAGGCGAGCAATGATTTTCGTGGCGCTAAGGTCCCGCGCACTGTGGGGTTTGAGGTTGATCAACATGCGACCGCTGTTGAGCGTCGAGTTGTCCCCGTCCACACCAATGTAGGACGACAGGCTTTCCACTGCCGGGTCGGCGAGGATCACTTTGGCCAGCTCTTGCTGACGTTCGCTCATCGCGGCAAAGGAAATCGACTGCGGCGCCTCGGAAATGCCCTGGATCACCCCGGTGTCCTGCACCGGGAAGAAGCCTTTGGGCACGATCATGTAAAGGAATACGGTCAGGCCCAGGGTGGCGATGGCCACCATCAAGGTCAGCGGCTGGTGCTTGAGCACCCACTGCAACTTGCGCCCGTAAGCAGCGATCATCCAGTCGATGGTTGCGCCGCTGGCCCGGTAGAAACGGCCCTGCTCTTCTTCCTTGGGCTCACGTTTGAGCAGCCGCGCGCACATCATCGGCGTCAGGGTCAGCGACACGACCAGGGAAATCAGGATCGCCACCGCCAGGGTGATGGCGAATTCCCGGAACAGACGCCCCACCACGTCAGCCATAAACAGCAGCGGGATCAGTACCGCAATCAGCGACAGGGTCAGGGAAACCAGGGTGAAGCCGATCTGCTTGGCGCCCTTGAGCGCCGCATTCAGCGGGCTGTCGCCCTCTTCGATAAATCGGGAAATGTTCTCCAGCATGACGATCGCATCGTCCACCACGAAACCGGTGGCGATGGTCAGGGCCATCAAGGTCAGGTTGTTGACCGAGAAACCCGCGAGGTACATCACGCCAAACGTACCGATCAACGACAGCGGCACGGCGACCGAAGGAATGATCGTCGCGCTGGCCCGGCGCAGGAACAGGAACGTCACCATGACGACCAATGCGATGGCGATCAGCAGTTCGTGTTGTACGTCGGTAACGGAGGCGCGGATGGTCTGGGTACGGTCGGTCAGAACGGTGACTTGCAAGCCGGCCGGCAGGTTGTCGGTAATGCTCGGCAGCAAGGCCTTGATCCGGTCGACCACCTCAATAACGTTGGCACCGGGCTGGCGCTGGATGTTCAGCAACACGGCCTGGTTTTCGTTGGCCCATGCCGCCAGTCGTTCGTTTTCAGCGCCGTCGACGATTTCCGCCACGTCCTTGAGCCGCAACGGCGCGCCATTGGCGTAAGCAAGGATCAGGTTGGCGTAATCCTTGGGCGACGTCAGTTGATCGTTTGCGTCGAGCATCGACACCCGGGTCGGGCCGTCGAAGTTGCCCTTGGGCTGGTTGACGTTGGACGCGCCGACCAAGGTGCGCACGTCCGACAGGTTCAAGCCATTGGCCGCCAGGGCCTCGGGGTTGACCTTGATCCGCACCGCCTGACGCTGGCCGCCGGCGATGCTGACCATGCCGACGCCGCTGATCTGGGCGATTTTCTGCGCCATGCGCGTATCGACCAAATCATTGAGTTTGGGCAACAGCATGGTCTTGGAGGTGATGGCCAGGGTCAGCACCGGGGTGTCCGCCGGGTTGACCTTGTTGTAGACCGGCGGTGCCGGCAGGTCCTTGGGCAGCAAGTTGGTCGCGGCATTGATCGCGGCCTGCACCTGTTGCTCGGCGACGTCCATGTTGATGTCGAGGCTGAAACGCAGGGTCAGCACCGAAGCGCCGCCCGAACTGGTGGACGCCATTTGGGTCAGGCCGGGCATTTGCCCGAACTGACGCTCAAGCGGCGCGGTCACCGCACTGGTCATCACATCCGGGCTGGCGCCGGGGTAGAGCGTCATGACGCGGATGGTCGGGTAGTCGACCTGGGGCAATGCCGACACTGGCAACAAACGATAAGCGATGATGCCGGCCAGAATAATGGCCAGCATGCTCAGGGTCGTGGCGACCGGGCGAAGGATGAACAGCCGCGAGATGTTCATGCGCCCTTCTTCGCCTTGTCGTTGGCGGTCGCGTCAGGGGTCTTGGCCGCCGATTTGCCTTGCAGGTGTTCGGTCGGGGTGGTCGGTACATCCTGGGTGTCATTGACCACTTCCACTTCGCTGCCTTCCTTCAGGCGGTCGGTGCCTTCCAGGACCACGCGATCACCGACGGCCAGACCCTCGGTGATGACGGTGTTGTTGCCGTCACTCGGGCCGACTTTCAACTGACGGATCGTGACCTTCTTGTCCCCATCCATGGCATAGACGAAGGTGCCGTTGGTACCGAACTGAATCGCCGCCGACGGTGCGAGCGTCACGTCTTTGAGGGTGTCGGCCAACAGGTGGACGTTGACGAACTGGTTGGGGAACAACGCTTGATCGCGGTTCTCGTAGCGCGCCTTGAATTTCAGGGTGCCAGTGGTGACGTCGATTTGGTTGTCGAGGCTCTGCAACACGCCGCTGGCCTGCAATTTCATATCGCCACGGTCCCAGGCTTCCACCGGCAGTTTGGCACCGGTGTGGTAGCGGGCCAGTACGGTGTCGAGGCTGTTTTCCGGCAGGGTGAAAACCACGCTGATCGGTTGGGTCTGGGTGATGATGGCCAGTGCGGTGGTGTCATTGGCGGCGACAAGGTTGCCAACGTCCAGTTGACGCAAGCCGACACGCCCGGTGATCGGTGCGCGGATTTTGGTGAATTCGAGATTGAGCTTGGCGTCGTTAACCGCTGCCTGGTTGGTCTTGACCGTGCCCAGGTATTGGCCGACCAGCGCTTCGGCGGTGTCCAGGGTCTGCTTGGCGATACTGTCTTCTTTAAACAGACCGCGATAACGCTCGACATCGACCTGGGCGTTTTTCAGTTGCGCCTGATTCTGTAGCAAAGTGCCTTCAGCCTGGAGCAAAGCATTCTGGTAAGGACGCGGGTCGATCTCGGCCAACAAGTCGCCGGCCTTGACCATCTGCCCTTCCTCGAACGCAACCTTCATCAACTCTCCGGCCACCCGGCTGCGCACATTGATGGTGTTGAGCGCCGTGACCGTGCCCAGCGCCTTGTAGTACAGCGGGAAATCACCCTTGACCGCCGGCGCCACGCGCACCGGAATCGGGCCGCTCGCCCCGCCAAACCCCGGACGCATCCCTCCAGCCTTGCCTGTATGCCCTGCGGCGGCTCTCGGCTTTTCGCCCGCTTTGTGATCAGTGCCGGCAGGCCAGAATTTCCAGCACACACCCGCGACGATCAACAGGACAAGCAGGCCGAACAGCCAGCGACGGGGACTACGGGAGGAGGATTGCATTGAATGATCAACCATGGGCGCGGGGGCTTCTTCTACGGGAGGCTGAACGATAAGCACTGGCGAGCATTAAGCAAAGCGGCTTTACCGGCTATTTACCTTTGGCTTACGTAACAGGATGTTTGTCCAAGGGACTGAAACACAAATGAAAACGGCCTGGCGAGTGCCAGGCCGTTAACAATTGTAAAGCCGGTTACTTCAGAACAGCGAGTGCCGCTTCGTAGTTAGGCTCTTCTGCAATTTCTTTAACGAGTTCGCTGTGCAGCACGTTGTCGTTTTCGTCCAGTACCACGACGGCACGGGCGGTCAGGCCTTTGAGTGGGCCGTCAGCAATGGCCACGCCGTAGTTTTCGATGAACTCGGCGCCACGCAGGGTCGACAGGTTCTGAACGTTTTCCAGGCCTTCAGCGCCGCAGAAGCGTGCCTGGGCGAACGGCAGGTCAGCAGAGATGCACAGCACGACGGTGTTGGCGACATCATTTGCCTGGGCGTTGAACTTGCGAACCGAAGTCGCGCAGGTCGGGGTGTCGACGCTTGGGAAGATGTTCAGCACTTTGCGCTTGCCGGCGAAGCTCGCCAGGGTCACGTCGGACAGATTGCCGGCAACCAGGGAAAAGGCTGGTGCCTTGGAACCGGCTTGTGGCAGTTGGCCGTTGACTTGAACCGGGTTGCCTTTAAGAGTGACTTGAGCCATGAACGGAGTCCTTCTGGAAGTGTTGTTGAAAATCTGAAGAGGCCGAAGTTAACCACGAAATTGTCCGACGACCTATGCCCAGATACAAATTGTGAAGTGTCGTAGGTGAAATTGGATACAACTCGCACAAACGACACAAAACCAGCGGGAGCGAGCTTGCTCGCGATAGCGGTCTAGCATTCAGCACATTGGGTGACTGTCAGTCCGTCATCACGAGCAAGCTCGCTCCCACAGGGATTGCGTACAGGCTGATTCAGGCGAGCAACCGCAGCATATTGCGATGCCGCGCCTCGAAAATCCGCCGCATGTAGCCGTTGACCAGCAACCATTCCAACGGTGCGCCGCCGATGGCCGCATACGTCACCCGGTCGGTGTACAGCGTACCGCCCTCGCCCGCCGCCACTCGATGTTCATGACGAAAGGCAGCCATCGGCCCCTTGAGCATTTCATCGATGAAATGCGTTTCGCCGACCTCACGAATCACCACCGTCCAGTTCGACGGGATGACGTTGAACATCCAGTGCCGAAAGCGGAACTGGCGCCCGGCCTCGATACGCAGATTGTTCAGGTCGATATCGCCCAGCGGCGTGACGCGTTCGGGGAAGATTTTCGGGAAGTTGACGCCTTCGAGGCAGAAATCCAGGACTTGGTCAGGCGTGCGGTCGGGGATCAGGGTGGTGAGTTGCAGAACGGGCATGATTGGCAGGCATTCCATTGGCCAGGGAACGCGCAGCCTACCACCGCGCTCAACCCCCACACATCCCCCCGTAGGAGCTGCCGAAGGCTGCGATCTTTTGATGTTGCTTTTAAAGGCAAAGATCAAAAGATCGCAGCCTTCGGCAGCTCCGACACGGGTATCGGTGTGCTGCTAAATTTTGTGGGCGGTGTTGTCGATTCAGCAGACGGCCATTCGACTAGGTAGCGAATCACTCACTTCCAGCGGAGATAAAACCATGCGATTCATGATCATTGTGAAAGCCAGCCAGGATTCCGAGGCCGGTGTGATGCCTTCCGAGGAACTGATGACCGCGATGGGCACCTACAACGAGGAACTGTCCAAGGCTGGGATTCTGCTCGACTGCGACGGTTTGCAACCCAGTAGCAAAGGCGCTCGCGTGCGGTTCTCGGGCGAAAAACGTACGGTCATTGATGGGCCGTTCGCCGAAACCAAAGAGCTGATCGGCGGCTTTTGGATATGGCAGGTGAAATCAAAAGAGGAAGCGATCGAGTGGGTCAAACGCTGTCCGAACCCAATGCCTGGGAGAGAGTCCGAGATCGAGATTCGCCAAATATTTGAGGCCGAGGACTTTGGTGCCGAGTTCACACCTGAGTTGCGCGAGCAGGAAGAGCGAGTGCGGGCGCAGGGGAAAAAGAACTGAATAGGGCCGGCGCGGCGCGCTCAATACCCGTTGTAATTGAGGGTGTTTAACGCTCTGTTTAAATGGCGTGTCAGAAGGTTTCCGCGAGGCTACATCGTCTTGCGCCTTTGCCTACAACTACGCCAGAATCCGCCGGCTTGTGCGTCTGGGGGCTGCTCGGTAACTTTGTCCGCATCACTGATGGTCAGTGATCGGGTTTAGTAGCCCGCGGTATTAGAAGATGCACAAGTGACTGTCAAACAGGTATTTCCATGCCTGTACTTGATGGTGGCTGTGCGCAGGGCGTCCTTGGGCGCGCCGGCTTTCTTCTTTTCCCCGGTCTACTAACCTGCGTACAGCCGCCACCCCCTTGTTAGTAGCAAGGAGTGGCGGCATCACTCAGGAAAAAGAAGATCATGTTCAAGGCAACACCTAATCCTCCGGACACAGATCCGGTCCCGCACGACCCGGCCCTCGACGCCAAAAAACTCAAAGAGGCCGCCGACCGCGCGCTCAATTTCTACCTCAACCCCGGGGCCCTGAAAAACCCTATCCCACCGCGAAAACCCAGCACCCTCTTCAATATCTACCCCGATGCCGACCAGGAAACCCTGCTGGCCCACGCCTGCGAATCGATGGCGTCGGCGAGTGTCATGCTCAGTAACTTCGCCGGACTGATGGAGGGACCGCATCGCAACACCCTGATGGGCATTCAACAGGTCGTCATGTTGGGTGAACTGGCGGTGAATCGGATGCTGGATAACTTCGAATTGCCTAAATAGGTGATCCCCCTTGTGGGAGCGGGCTTGCTCGCGAAAGCGGCGTACCAGTCGATAGAAATGTTGCCTGACACGGCGCCTTCGCGAGCAAGCTCGCTCCCACATTTGATCTTCTACGGGCACAGTATTTGTGCCCGTCGCACGCCCCCATCCCCCCCGAAAAGCCTAACTCCCTCCTAAACTCCCGCCCCCAACCCACTGATTCAATTTAACTTTCCAGTACACAAAAATAACGAGAACGCGTACGCAAAACGAAGGAATTAACCCTTTCGGCTGGCTAACTTGTGGTTAGCTGCTAGCTTCAACTGATGTGTCCTACAGGCTTGATCGGAAAGAGATTACACAGTAACGGCCAAACATATGGCCGGGTTCGTCCACTGAGCCATCAAGGAACTGGGGAATCATGTCGAAAAATCCAGGAGCGCACGCCCTTTTGCTGGTGTCACTCATGGCGTCTGCCACTTGTGCTCAGGCGGATAACGCAGAGGAAGCCAACAAGAGTAACAACCCGCTGAGCCTGGCGCCCGGCGCCAACCTGCAGGATTACTACACGCCCAGGCTCTACGACACCAATGTTCATACCAATGACGCATTGCTGCGTGGCACCCTGCCGGTAGCGCCCAACGATTTCATCGGCGTGCCGCAATTGCTGCGCGCGACTCTGCCGATCAGCACCCGCCCCGACCCGCATAACGGTTACAGCACCGGTATCGGCGACCTGAACCTGTTCGATATTTTCCTGCTCAAGACCGACGGCATCCAGTTGGGCATCGGCCCGCAGATCACCGCGCCCACCGCCGAGCAAGATGAGTTGGGCACCGGCAAGTGGCAGGCAGGCCTGGCCGCCGTCGCCATCGATTCGTCACCCCGCGGCCTATTGGGTGCGCTGGTTCAGTACCAGAGTTCGTTCGCCGGTGACCGTGACCGCGCCCACGTCGAAACCGCGACGATGCAGCCCTTCATCATGCATAACCTGGAAAAAGGCTGGTACCTGCGGTCCACCGGCACCTGGACCTTCGACCTGAAAAACGACACCCATTACATCCCCATCGGCTTGGGTGGTGGCAAGGTCTGGAAGTCCGGCACCAACATCCTCAACGCCTTTGTAGAACCCCAGTGGACCGTGGAACGCAAAGGCGATGGCCTGCCGCAGTTCACGCTGTTCGCCGGGATCAATGTCACGGTTGGCAAATAAGGACACTCATATGCATATTTCACTTCGTGCGGCAGGGTTCAGTGTAATGGCGATGTTCGCCAGTTGTGGTGTTGGCGCTCAAGCGCAGGCACAGGAAGTCGGGGTACAAACCCCGCCGGGTAAGCACTCGTTCAGCGACTCCCGGCTGTATGCGCCGACTGAAGCGTATGTCGACAAGAGCTGGAAACTGGATGACATCACCGTTGTGAAGTGATGCCCAAAGATCAATATCGGCCAGTCAAGGAATGGACCGGCGAGCGCATTACCTGTGGCGAGGGAGCTTGCTCCCGCTGGGTCGCGAAGCGGCCCCATAAAAGGGACTGCCGCGCAGTCCAGCGGGAGCAAGCTCCCTCGCCACAGGTTACTCATTGTTAGTTCGATCTCTGACTGACCGGCATTACTTGAAAAGGACACACCATGCAGTTTGAAAAAGCCCCACGCCTGATGCTTGCCAGTCTCTCGTTACTGCTCAGTTGCAGTGCCTGGGCGGATTTCAGCGCCACGCCGCAAGAAGCCCGCGGCATCGCCAAGGAAGCCTATCTGTATGGCTTCCCGGTAGTGGAGATGTACAAGACCCTCTACACCCAAGCCGTGGACAAAGGTGGGCCGAATTTCAAGGCGCCGTTCAACAAGATCGGTAACACCACCAAAGTGTTCTCGCCCGCAGACACTGCATTTGTCACCCCCAACTCTGACACGCCCTACTCCTTCGTCTGGATGGACCTGCGGACTGAGCCCGTGGTGCTGACCCTGCCGCCGATTGCAGAAAACCGTTACTACTCGGTGCAGTTGATCGACCTCTACACGCAAAACTTTGCGTACCTGGGCACTCGCAGCACCGGCAACAAGGGCGGCACGTTCATGATTGCGGGCCCGGACTGGCAAGGCCAGCAACCGGTGAACATCGATCGCCTGGTGCGCAGTGAAAGCAACATTGCCTACGCGCTGTATCGCACGCAGCTGTTCGACAATGCCGACCTTAACAAGGTCAAGCTGATCCAGAACGCCTACAAGGTTCAAACCCTCAGCCAGTACCTCAAGCAACCGGCGCCACCTGCCGCGCCAAAAGTCGATTGGCCCAAACCCACGGCGACGATGAGCGACAGCCCGGAGCTGTTCCGCTACCTCAACTTCATGCTGAGTTTCGCCCCACCCCAGGACGTGGAAAAAGACCTGCTGGCACGCTTCGCCAAGATCGGCATCGTCGGTGGCCAGCCGTTCAAAGTCAGCGACTTGAGCGCCGAACAACGCAAGGCGCTGGACGACGGCATCGCCGACGGCAAGGCCGAGTTCGCCCAGTTCAAAAAGGACAAAATCGACACACACCAAGTCACCAGCGGCGACTTCTTCGGCACCCGCGATCACCTGAATGGCAACTACCTGTATCGCTACGTCGGCGCCAATGTCGGGATCTTCGGCAACTCCGCCGAAGAGGCGAATTACATCGGCTACTTCGTCGACAACCAGGGCAAACCACTCAACGGCGCCCGCCACAGCTACACCCTGCACTTCAACAAGGACGAGCTGCCGCCGGCCGACGCCTTCTGGTCGCTGACCCTGTACGACGGCAAGACCAAGTTGCTGGTGGCCAACCACACGAAGCGCTACCTGATCAATTCGCGGATGTTGCCCAAGCTCAAGCGCGATGCTGACGGCGGGCTGACCCTGTATGTGCAGCATTCCGAGCCGGTGGACGGCAAGAAAAGCAACTGGCTGCCGGCACCGCACGGGCCGTTCTACACCGTGCTGCGCCTGTACCTGCCTAAACCGGAAGTGGTGAACGGTCAGTGGAAGATCCCGCTGCTGACGCCGATTGGTCAATAAGTCGTAAACCGTCATTCAGAACATTGCAGGAGCAAAAAGATGCGTTTGAAGACATCAAAAAAAGGAATGACGGCACTGACGCTGGCCATGACCCCGCTGTTGAGCCAGGCCGACAACGCCCGCGACTGGCAGAACCTGCCGACTGACCTGAACATGGTTTTCGGCTATTACAACCGCATCAACACCAACACCCCGATCGGCCCGGCGCTGACCAAGGAAGAGTTCGCCATCCGGCAAAGCTGCATCGAGCGTCAAAGCGCGCCTTCAACGGCCAACGCACTCGGACCACGGAAGTCGCAATGTCGAAGCATAAAAATAAAGCAGTAAACACAAACCTTGATTCGCCACCGACCTTGATTAACCGTTACCTGTTTCCCGTCACCATCGGCGTCTTGCTGCTGGCTGTCGCGGGAATCGGCTGGTTTCTTTTCAACAGCAGCACACCCGCCCCGCTCAAGCCTGTAGCGGTCAGCGCGCCTGTCGTGCAACCGGCCAAACCGGTAGTGGCTGCGACCCCGGCGACGATGGTTGATGAGCAACAATGCCAGGGCTGCCACACCGAGCAGGTCAAGGATTGGCAAGGCTCCCATCACCAATTGGCGATGCAACCCGCCACCGCCGACACGATGCTGGGGGACTTTAAAAACGTCACCTTCAAGGCGGAAAAAGAGACCACTGTGTTCTCGCACAAAGGTGACGAGTTCTGGGTCAACACACCTGGGATCGACGGCAAGAATGCCGATTTCAAAGTCGCCTACACCTTCGGCATCGCGCCGCTTCAGCAATACCTGATCGAAGTCGGCGAAGGCCGGTTGCAAGCCCTCGGCGTGGCCTGGGATACCGAGAAGCAGCGCTGGTTTCATCTCTATCCGGGGCAAGGGGTGAACTTCAAGAACCCGCTGCACTGGAGCAAGCCGAGCCAGAACGCCAACTTCATGTGTGTCGAGTGCCACACCACTGGCTACAACCGAAATTTCGATGCCGTAAAAAACACCTTTGAGAGTCACTGGAACAGCCTTGGCGTTGGCTGCCAGGCGTGCCACGGCCCAGCGTCCAATCACCTGGAATGGACGGCGAAAAAAACCGACTTGATCCACGCCGGTTTTGCCGTCGACCTCAAGGACAAAAACGCCACTGTCGAGATCGAAACCTGCGCCCGCTGCCACTCGCGTCGCGCACCGCTGGGCGATGGCTACACCGTCGGCAAACGGCTGATGGACGACTACTTGCCGAGCACCCTGACCCGCGAGCTGTATGCGTTGGACGGAAAGATCAAGGACGAAGTGTTCGAGCACGGCTCCTTCGCCCAAAGCAAAATGTTCGACAAAGGTGTGCGTTGCAGCAACTGCCACAACCCCCACAGCACCGAACTCAAGGCGCCGGGCAACGGCGTATGCCTGCAATGCCACAACACCGCCGGCAAAACTGCGGTGGAAGGCGTCGACGGCAAGGGCCTGCAAGCGAAGAACTACGACTCCATCGAACACACCCGCCACACCATGGGCCAGCCGGGTTCGCAGTGTGTGGATTGCCATATGCCGGGCAAGTTCTACATGGGCAACGACTTCCGGCATGACCACAGCTTCAGCATTCCCAACCCCGAGCGCGCTAAAAAACTTGGCACGCCGGACGCCTGCCTGACCTGTCACCAGGGCAAGGCCGGGGACAAGGTCACCGAGCAATTCAAGCTGTGGAACACCGCTTCGGCGTCTGCTGTTCAGGCACCGCGTTATGACGAAAGTTTGTGGCTGATCCGCAACGGCCAACCCGGCGCCGCGCAAGCCTTGTACGAGCAATTGCAGCGCAGCAACCTGCCGGCGATTCAACGGGCGACGTTGCTGGCCGAGTTGCCGCTGTACCCGAGCGAGCAAGCGCTGAAACTGGCGACCCAGGACTTGAGCAACCTGGCGCCACAGGTGCGTGAAAGCGCGGTGCGGGCGATCAGTGCGTTCCTGCCGCCACCGGAGCGTGCGCCGCTGTTGACGCCGCTGCTCGGCGACCCGGTGAAGGCTGTGCGGATTGTCGCGGCCCGGGACCTGCTCAGCGTGGCCCGCAACGGTTTGGGCAGCGCCCAGGCCAACTGGGAAGCGGCGATCGCCGAATACGAAGACGTGCAAAAAAGCCTGGCGGAACGCGCCGAGGCCAACCTCAACCTGGCCATGCTCTATCAGGGCAGTGGACGTACGGCGGACGTCGAGCCGCTGCTGCGTATGGCCCTGAAACGTGACCCGGACTTCTACCCGGCGCTGGTAACGCTGGTGCAATGGCTGGAAGCCAAAGGTCGCGGTGCTGAGGCGCAAGCGCTGCTGGAGCAGAGCGTCAAGGAGCACCCGGATTCTGCGCTGTTGCTGCATACCCAGGGCTTGTCGCTGATTCGTGCCGGTAAAACCGCGCAAGCGATGCCGCTGTTACGCAAAGCCGCCGCGCTGGAGCCCCAGAGCGCGCAGTACGGTTATGTATTGGCGGTGGCGCTGCATGACAGCGGCAAGGTTGATGAAGCGTGCGAAGAGCTGGAGCGGTTGTTGAAAGTTCAGCCGGCCAACCGTAATGCGCGGTTGTCGTTGATCCAGTATTACTTGGAGAACGGCAAGGAACCGAAGGCCCAAGTGCTGCTGCAGGGCTGGAAGAAGATGAACATGGGCGATCCGGCGTTGAAATGATTGGGGGCTGATCTTGAGGCCTCTGTGGCGAGGGGGCTTGCCCCCGTTCGGCGGCGAAGCCGTCGTAAAACCGGCGAATGCGGTAAGTCTGTAGAATCGCGTCGACAGGTTTTAGGGCTGCTGCGCAGCCCAACGGGGGCAAGCCCCCTCGCCACAGGTTATGTGTTGACCTGATAGAGCATCACCACGTTGAACCACTCTTAGCCGCCAATACCCGCCGACTATTGGCCCGCATCGCCTTGATCAGCGACACCGTCCCCACCAGCAGAATCGCCGCGCCAAACAGAAAGTCGATGTTGTACAGCTGGAAATCCTGCAACGGCCCCACCAGCAGCATCCTTACCGCACCAACCCCCACCAGCGTGGCCAGAAAGTCGATACCCGGCTCGTCGCGATAAAACACGTGCATCAGCGGCAAGCAAAGCACCAGCAACATCAGCAAAACAATCACCTTGAACGAACCCTTACGCTCAACGCTGAACGCGCATTCGTTGGGCGCGTAAGCCTTGTAATCCTCATCACGCACCATCGAGTTTTTCTCGTTGATGTACTCGACGCGGTTGTACTTCTGGATTGGCGTGAAGGTGTTCGACATCTCCATCAGCGTGGTGATGTGACGGAAGCGCAGGTCGATGCGCTCGTTGCCCTTGAGGTAATAGAGCACCGGTTTGTAACCGTAGCGGTAGGTGTCGAAAGGAAACTCGGTAGCCCGCCCCTGCACGCCAATCGGTCGTGATTCGAGTTCGGCGTAGGCACTTTTGTTGTCCGAGGCGAGGTTGCGGCTCAGGGGTTTAATCCGGACCTGTTCGAGGAAGATCGGCGTGGCGCCGTAGGACCATTGCAACGGTTCCAGGCGCAAACGCAGTTCGTTGCGGCCCAGGTCGTAGCGGTTGAAAGTGCGCTCGGACACGATGATCGAGCCGCCGAGCATAAACTCACCGCGCAGGTTGTTGGTGATGCGCAGGGTCAGTTGATCCTTGCCCAGCGACAACGCATCGGCAGACGGTGGTGTGCCGCACCAGGCGGTGCTGTCGTAGGCGCCGCCCAACTGCCCGCCACGGTTTTCCTGGAACACGTAGAAGTAACCGCCCCAGAGGGTCAACATCAGTAAAAATGCCGTCAGCCCTAAAATCTTCTTGCCGAAGCTCACAACGTCAGACTCCCTTCTTGATTTCGTCCATGCAGCCAAAAAACCGCTGAGTGCGGCGGACTCTACCAAAATGCCAGTACCGGCCCCAAGTAAAAATACCTATTCACTGAAGATCAATGTGGCGAGGGAGCTTGCTCCCGCTCGGCTGCGCAGCAGTCGTCAATCCAGCGGACGCGGTACAACTGGATAAATGCAGGGGCCGCTTCGCGACCCAGCGGGAGCAAGCTCCCTCGCCACAAAATCCCACAGGCCTTAAGTTGCATGGTGATATTCAGCGGCGTCTGAACAACGGTCGCGGCTCAATCACCGAACGCCCATACGACACGCTCATCCCCGCCAACCCTTTCAGCGCATCTTCAGCGGACTTGTCCTCGCGCACTGCAAAGCTGTCGAACCCGCACTGGCGCATGTGGCTCAGTTGATCGCGCAGCACGTCGCCAATTGCGCGCAATTCACCGGTCCAGCCCAGTCGAGTACGCAACAGGTACGCCTGGCTGTAGCCGCGACCATCACGAAAACTCGGGAAATCCACGGCGATCATTGGCAGTAACCTGGCCCATGGTTTCAGGCTTTCGACCTCATCATCCGGCCCCAGCCACACAGCATCGCGTGCTGGATTGTGTTCGAAGCGCCGCGTCAACCATCCGGCCAAAGGCAACACTAACGGGCCTGTCGGCAAGTCACCCTCGAGCGTACGCACCAGCGTCCACGGATCGTTCGTCACGATCCGCGCTAGTCCCTCCTCCAGCCGCAACAGATTGTTCATACCGACGCCTCCAGCACTTTCGGGTAGATCCGTTCCTTGAACGGCTCCAGACCAATGCGCTGTACCGTATCGACGAACAGTTCCTCGCTTTCGCGGTAACGGACGAAGGTAGCGATGATCCGCTCAATTACGTCGGGTACTTCGGCCGCACTGAACGATGGGCCGATGACTTTGCCCAGCGCGCTGTTCCTGCCTTGGGCACCGCCGAGGGTGATCTGGTACCACTCGCTGCCGTTCTTATCGACGCCCAGAATGCCGATGTTGCCGATGTGGTGGTGGCCGCAGGCGTTCATGCAGCCGGAGATGTTGAGGCTGATGTCGCCCAGGTCGTGAAGATAATCGAGGTCTTCGAATCGACCCTGAATCGCTTGGGCAATCGGGATCGATTTGGCGTTGGCCAGCGCGCAAAAATCGCCACCGGGGCAGGCGATGATGTCGGTCAGCAAACCGATATTTGCGCAGCCCAGCCCCTGATCGCAGGCCAGGCACCACAACGCATACAGGTCAGCCTTGGTCACGTCCGGCAGCACGATGTTCTGCTCGTGGGCGATGCGAATCTCGCCGAAACCAAACTGCTCGGACCAGTCGGCCACAGCGTCCATCTGCTCGGCAGTCACGTCTCCTGGCGGTGAAGCGATGCCCGGTTTGGTCGAGAGCACGACGCTGACGTAACCCGGCACTTTGTGCGGCTGCACGTTGCGCGCGACCCAACGGGCGAAGGCCGGGTTCTGCGTCAGGCGCGTACCGAAATCCAGGTTGGTGCCCGCCAGCGCTTGATAAACCGGCGGGACGAAGGCACTGGCAACGCGTTCATACTCGACGTCGGTCAACTGCGCGGGGCCGTCCTTGAGGTGTTGCCACTCTTCTTCCACTTCCTTGGCGAAGGCTTCGATGCCCAGCGCTTTCACCAGAATCTTGATCCGCGCCTTGTACTTGTTGTCCCGCCGGCCGTAGCGGTTGTAGACCCGCAGCACCGCTTCAACGTAGGACAGCAAGTGCTGCCACGGCAGGCCTTCGCGAATCTGCAAACCAAGGATCGGCGTGCGCCCCAGACCGCCGCCAACGATCACTCGCAGCAGCATTTGCCCATCGCTGCCGGGGTAAAGGTAGAGGCCGATGTCATGCATCATGATCGCCGCGCGATCCTGCTTGGCCGAGCAGATGGCGATCTTGAATTTGCGTGGCAGGAAGAGGAACTCCGGGTTGATGGTCGACCACTGCCGCAGGATTTCCGCCAGGGGGCGCGGGTCGATCAGTTCGTCCGCCGCGACCCCGGCGAACGCTTCGGTGGTGATGTTGCGCACGCAGTTGCCGGAAGTCTGGATCGCGTGCATTTCCACTTGGGCCAGGCGTTCGAGGATATCCGGCACCTGGGCCAGTTCGATCCAGTTGAACTGCATGTTCTGCCGGGTGGTGAAATGGCCGTAGCCACGATCGTAGTCCCGGGCGATGCTCGCCAGCGTGCGCATTTGTCCGGCGCCGAGGGTGCCGTAGGGTATTGCCACCCGCAGCATGTAGGCGTGCTTTTGCATGTAGAGGCCGTTTTGCAAGCGCAGCGGCAGGAACTCCTCTTCGCTCAGTTCACCCACCATGAAGCGCTCGACCTGATCGCGAAACTGCGCGACCCGTTCAAACACCAGCGCCCGGTCATAGTCGTCGTACTGATACATGTGGCTACCTCATCAGGGTTGATCGGGCTCGGTGGCTAATGCCAGTCACCACAATCTCTGTGGGAGCGAGCTTGCTCGCGATAGCTGACTGACAGACAACACATGTGCTGAATGAACAGCCGCCATCGCGAGCAAGCTCGCTCCCACAAGGTTTGCGTCAACACTGAATGGCATCAGGCTCTGCGGCTCGTTTTCTAGGTGGCGACTATGGACCTACGGCGCAGCGCGTTACAGACCCACCTGAAACCTAAAAAACCGTATCAGAGCACGGCAGATGGCCGCAGGCATGCCTTGCATCTGATCCGCATAAATCGAGTTTTCCTGAGTCTGTTTTGTTTCCGACAGGGTTTCTACAGTGCATCCCATGCCAGACCGGGTGGCCTGGCAAGACTTTGCATGGATGAACTGACCATGAGCACAGCGACAATCGGACAGGCCTATAACTACAAGGTCGTCCGCCAATTCATCGTGGCAACCATTGTTTGGGGCGTCGTGGGGATGGCGATGGGGGTGTTTATCGCCTCGCAACTGGTGTGGCCCGAAATGAACCTCGACCTGCCGTGGACCACCTTCGGCCGCTTGCGTCCGCTGCACACCAGCCTGGTGATTTTCGGCTTTGCCGGCAGCGCACAATTCGCCGCCAGTTACTACGCGGTACAGCGTACCTGCCAGGTGCGGCTGTACTCGGACAAGCTCGCTGCCTTCACCTTCTGGGGCTGGCAATCAGTGATTGTGGTGATGCTGATCACCTTGCCGCTGGGCTACACCACCACCAAGGAATATGCCGAGATCGAGTTCTCCGGCGCGGTGTGGATGACCGTGGTCTGGGTCGCCTACGCTGTCGTGTTCTTCACCACCGTGGTGCAGCGCAAGACCAAGCACATCTACGTCGGCAACTGGTTTTTCGGCGCGTTCATCGTGGTGATTGCCATGCTGCACGTGGTCAATCACCTATCGATTCCGGTGGGCTGGTTCAAGTCGTATCCGGTGTATTCCGGGGCCACCGACGCCATGGTCCAGTGGTGGTACGGGCACAACGCAGTGGGTTTCTTCCTGACCACCGGGTTCCTGGGAATGATGTACTACTTCGTGCCGAAACAGGTCGGACGGCCGGTGTACTCGTATCGGTTGTCGATCGTGCATTTCTGGGCGCTGATCACCCTGTATATCTGGGCTGGCCCGCACCACTTGCACTACACCGCGCTGCCGGACTGGGCGCAGTCTCTCGGTATGGCCATGTCGCTGATCCTGCTGGCGCCGAGCTGGGGCGGGATGATCAACGGGATGATGACCCTGTCGGGCGCCTGGCATAAGTTGCGCACCGACCCGATCCTGCGTTTCCTGGTGCTGTCACTGGCCTTCTACGGCATGTCGACGTTCGAGGGCCCGATGATGGCGATCAAGACCGTGAACGCCCTCTCCCACTACACCGACTGGACCATCGGCCACGTTCACGCGGGTGCTTTGGGTTGGGTCGCGATGATCACCTTCGGCGCGATTTACCACATGGTGCCGAAAGTCTTCGGCCGCGAGCAGATGTTCAGCACGCCGCTGATCAACCTGCACTTCTGGCTGGCGACCATCGGCACCGTGTTGTACATCGCGTCGATGTGGGTCAACGGCATCACCCAAGGCCTGATGTGGCGCGCGATCAACGACGACGGCACGCTGACTTATTCCTTCGTCGAGGCCTTGCAGGCCAGCCATCCGGGGTTTGTGGTGCGGTTTGCCGGCGGGGTGTTCTTCCTCAGCGGCATGCTGCTGATGGCTTACAACTGCTGGCGCACGGTGCGGGTGGCGGACGTGGTGATGGCCGAGCGTGAAGCGCAGATTGCTTGAGGCAAGGAGCTTGAGATGATCGAGACGATGTTGAATCTGTTTGGGGTTGTCGGGTTCTGGCTGGCGATTGAGTATTGCCTGAAACACCAGACGCCCGAGAGCCTGGAGGATGCGAGTCTGATGCCGTTTGCCGATGACCCGGAGGTGGCGCGAAGGGTGGAGTTGGCGACGGGCAAGACTGTGAAGGCGGTGGCGCCGGAGGAAGCTAAACCTGGTTGGGGCAACCTCGAAATTTGATGCAACGCCGATCAATGTGGGAGCGGGCTTGCTCGCGATAGCGGTCTAGCAGTCAACGAAGATGTTGAAGCTGATGACCTCTTCGCGAGCAAGCCCGCTCCCACAGGGTTATGTGCCAGCCAGGATTCAGCCGCGTTCGCGGGGTATCAGGCTCTGCAACTGCAACGCCAGGAAGTTCGCATCAAAGCTGAACGTATCCGGGTCTTTCAGGCCATTGGTCTTGCGCCACTGCCAGCTCGCGGATGGCGGCAGGCACACCAGCGAAATGCTGCCGTAACGCGCGGCCGTCAGGCCCATCACCGCCAGTGAAATCTGACCACCCACGCCCATCACATCTGGCACAAACTCCACCGGTTTGCCGGCAATCACAACCGTCAGCTTCTCGGTCTTGAAGGTCGAAGTCTCGACCGGCACGCTCGGCCCAGAGGCGACGTACACCTCACGGCTCACTTCCAGCAGATTCGGTGCCTGGACCGGTTCCAGCCAGTGCTGGATCTGATCGAACAGCTCACCAATGCGCGTCGCCCACACGGCCGATTGCGACTCAAACAATTGCTTCTTGTGCGCTTCGCTTTCTGCGTAGTGGCGAAGCATCTCGCCCAGTTGCTGTACGTCGTCCATTGCGGTGTTCCTATGTTGAAGCAGTGCTGCGGACTTTGAGCATGGCAGATGCGCGCCACCGACGTACGACTAAAAGCGTGAGCGGTACTGGCTGGGGGTCATGGCCAAGTGTTTGCGAAAGGCGCTGCCCATGTGCGACTGATGGGCGAAGCCTGCGTCCTGGGCGATGCTGGCCAGGGGCAGATTCGTCTGTTCGATCAGCCGGCGCGCGGCCTGCAGCCTGACTTCAATCAGATACGCATGGGGCGTGAGGCCGATGGCACGGGTGAAGTCGCGCAGGAACCGCAGCTCATTGTGTCCATAAGTAACGGCCAGCTGTTCCAGGCTCAGGGGTTGGTGGAACTGCTCGGCAATCTGATCCAGCACCCGGGCGAACGCCTGGGCCGTGGTCCGCTGCGCGGTTTCGGCTGGCACACCCGCCAGAGCGACGAACGCCAGCACACCTTGTTCCAGGGCCAGCCGGTCAGGTTGCGGGGCCAGCAGCAAACGCCGCAACTCTCTCGCCAGCGCTAACGCCCGGCCATTCCCGGCGGACTGCACGCGATGGTTTACCAAAGGCACGTGTTGATGGGCGAACTGTTCGTCCATCCGCAGTACCAGGTATTCACCGCCGCTGGCCGATTCGGAAAACACTTCGACGCCGACCGGTGTGTGCGCCAGTACGCCGGGCAGTGTGTCGAAGTCCACCCGATGGTCCGAATCGATGGCATGCACACCTTGCTGGCGCTCCAGCGTCACGCCAAGCGTGTGCCACTGCGCCGGATCCCGCGCGCTGTAAGCAGCGCGCGGCAGCAGTTGCAGGCAAACTTTATCGCTCAGCAGGCTTTGGCTCAGCATGTGAAATTTCCTGATAGATCGACGCTCGAATCCACGGGAGACTCTCTAACAAAGGGTAGCCAACAACAGGAGCACGACATGCGCACCATCGGCCTGATCGGCGGCATGAGCTGGGAGTCCAGCGCCGAATACTATCGCCTTATCAACCAGCAGGTCCGTGACCAACTCGGACCGTTGCGTTCGGCACAATTGCTAATGTACAGCGTCGACTTCGGGCCTGTCGAACAAGCCCAGCATGCCGGGCGCTGGGACGATGCGGCGGCGATTCTGGTGGATGCCGCGCGCAGATTGGAGGCTGGCGGTGCCGAATGCGTGGTGCTGTGTACCAACACCATGCACAAGGTGGCCGGGCAGATTCAGGACGCGATCGGCATTCCGTTCCTGCACATCGCCGACCCGACCGGCCAAGCGGCAGTCGAGGCCGGAGCGCTCAAGGTTGGCTTGCTGGGCACCGCGTTCACCATGGAGCAGGATTTCCTCAAGGATCGTCTGGCAGCCATGGGGCTGACGGTGCTGGTACCTGAGGTGGAAGAGCGCCAAGCCGTGCACCGGATCATTTACGACGAGTTGTGCGTCGGGGTGATCAGCGAGGCGTCGCGCAAGGTTTACCAGCAAGTCATTGAGTCGCTGACGGCGCGCGGCGCCCAGGCAATCATCCTTGGCTGCACGGAAATCACCTTGCTGATCAAACCCGAGCACAGCGCCCTGCCCCTGTTCGACACCACCGAACTGCATGCGCAGGCGGCGGTGGCGTTCGCCTTGGGCGACTGACTCAACCGACCTTGGGCGTGGAACGCAGACGCGCCATGCTCAAGGCATCCACCAGCACGCCGTCACGCACGGCGTAGTCGCGAAACAGGCCTTCGTCTTCAAAACCGAATTTGCGGTACAGCGCGATGGCCGCTTCGTTATCGGCGTACACCGAAAGCTCGACCCGGCGCAGGTTCATCCAGTTGTCAGCGATCTCCAGCGCCGTCGCCAACAGTTTGGAGCCAACGCCCTTGCCCTGCCATTCCCCGGCGACGCCCATACCGAGGTTGCCGGCGTGGCTGCGGCGGATCCGCGAGAACTGCTCCAGACCAATGTTGCCGATGATCGTCCCTTGATGCAGCGCCACCAATTGCACCACCCGCTCGTTATCCGGTGCCAGGCGTTTGCGCCAAACCTCGGTGGACTGAAACGGCATTTGCAGCACCTGACGGGTAATGGCCGGGTCGTTGTAGAGCGCGGTAACGCCGTCGATGTGGGATTCGCTGAAGCGCTGGATGGTGATGATGGGGTCGGTGGCGGGCATAGTGATTCTTCCTTGAGTGGCCGCTTACTCTAAACCGCCAAAGACCTCTGTGGCGAGGGGGCTTGCCCCCGTTGGGTTGCGAAGCGACCCCAGCATTCCTTCAGGCATATCTCGCATACAGGTCATGCGACGGCTGCGCCGCCGAACGGGGTGGTGCGGCATTCCGACAAGCCCCCTCGCCACAGGGTTTGCATTCCATGGGTGTGACGGTGCTCAGGCGTAGACCGGCCAGGTATCGACGATTTTGCCGCCGCGTACAGCGAGCAAATCACCAAACTGCAACAACACCGACTCAGTCTGGGTCGGACGCAGGAACACTTGATCTTCCACCACCAATCCCACTGCGCTGGAGCCGTTGACCATTTCCTGGTTGGAGCTGCGGCCATACACGCCGTTGCTCTGCAATCCCTGGGGTGATTCGAACTCGGCCATCCAGTTGCCGCCATAAATGAAGAATGTCTCGCGCTGATTGGCGTCCCACCACGAGAACAGTTTCGACTTGTCGTCCAGCGCCGGAATGTTCACCGCGCCGGTGCTTTTCAACACCGGCGTGGCGATGTACGCCGCCGGCACATGGTCCACCAACGATGGCAAATCATAGTGCGTCGGTTTGAGCATCGCCGTGCCCACCGAGACTTCGCTGCTCAGGCTTTCCTGTTCGTGCATGCGATAACTCGGACTGCCGGCGGTATTGAGCGTCAGACCTTCACGCCACAAGCCCGGATACTGCTGACGAGTGAAATCGACACAGCGGTTGTAGATCACCATAACTTTGGCGAACAGTTCCTCGGGCGAACCAAGAATCCCCGGCACGCCCATGCCCACGAACGGGTCGTAGCCCATGAACCCGCCGAACTCCAGGTGTTGCGGGTGAGCGCTGATCAGCGCCAGCATCTGCCCGAGCACGCCCAGGTCGCTGACACCGCCGCGATGCAAGCCGACGTCCAGCTCGATGTTTACGCGCAGTCGCGTGCCCAGACCTTGCGCAAGCGCCAGGTATTGCCGGAGTCGCTCGGGGGTATCGAGCAACCACTGCAACTGCTTCGCCGGGTCGAATGGCCCTTTGTGGGTTTCGTAAAACAACTGCGCCGAACGCACCGGCAGCGGTTTGCCGAGCAGGATGTCGGCGTCGGGAAATTGCACGGCGTCGTGGTTGAGAAATGGCTGGTGAAATGACATCAAACGCTTCGTGCCGGCACGCTGGGCGATGTACGTCAGCAACCCTGGCGCCGGCAGGGATTTCTCCACCAGCCGCAAGTGTTTGCCGGCGCGCTGGACCGATTGCATCACCACGTCGATGTTGTGATCGAGGCGGTCCAGATCGATCAACATCACCGGACGCATCGGGCCGTGGTCCTTGAGTTCTCGATTCAACGCACGGAAATATTCGCTGTACGGTCCGCCCCTGTCCCCCGGTCGCAGCCATGCGCCAACGCCAATCAGCAAGGCGCCCACGCCTACACTGCCGAGCAGAAAATTGCGTCGATTCACGGCCATCAGCTCACCCCCAGAATCGACATCAGATGCGCGTTGAGAAACTTGCCGCTGGGGTCCAGCGCCTGGCGGACCTCGATGAATTCTCGCCAGCGTGGGTAGAGCGGCTGCAGGTTCTTCGCGTTGAGCGTGTGCAATTTCCCCCAATGCGGCCTGCCGTTGTACTTCCAGAAGATCGGTTCGACGGCGGCGAAGAAGTTGTGATGGTCCATCTGGTAATGCTGGTGAACCGAGATCGAGCAGCTGTCGCGGCCTTCGAACATGCTCAGGGGAATGTCGTCGGCTTTGACGTAGCGGTATTCGATGGGAAACCAGGTACGCAGGTCTTTGTCCTGAATCAGCTTGATGATTTCCCGCAGGCAGGCCGGGCCGTATTCGGCCGGCACCGAATATTCCATCTCGTTGAAACGCACGGTGCGCACGTTGGCGTAGATGTCGAACGAGTCGCCCACACGGTCATCGAAACTGGCGAGGTGGCGCAGGTTATTGAGCATGGTGCGGCGCAGGTCGGGGAAGTCGCTGCCGTACTTGTCGATCTTCTCGATCAGGGTCACGAACTCGTTGCCGCCCTCCTCATCTGCCGGGATCGGCGGCGTGGCCGGGTCGGTGGTTTCATTCAGGGCGATCGACAAGGCGTAGTCGGAATGGGTCACCACGAGCATTTCCCAGTGTTGGTTTTCCTGAGTGTTTTTGTCGATGTCTTCCAGCAGTTCTTCGGTTTTGGCGATCCACTGGCGTTCTCTCAGACGATAGGCCGGGCGATTTTGCAGGCGTATTTTGCTCGCCACGCCCAAAGCCCCGAGGGAAACCCGGGCAGCGCTGAACACTTCGGGGTGATGGGTGCTGTCACAGTCGAGCACTTCGCCGCTGGCGGTGACCAGTTGCAGGCCAGAGACGTGGGCCGAGTAGGATTGAAACGTCTTGCCGGTACCGTGGGTCGAGGTGGAAATCGCACCGGCGAGGGTCTGGTAGTCGATGTCGGCCATGTTCTGCAGCGCCTGACCGATGTCCTTGAGCGGCGTGCCCATGCGTGACATCGGCGTACC
This sequence comes from Pseudomonas sp. ASL4, assembly GCF_056680395.1. Classification (NCBI taxonomy): domain Bacteria; kingdom Pseudomonadati; phylum Pseudomonadota; class Gammaproteobacteria; order Pseudomonadales; family Pseudomonadaceae; genus Pseudomonas; species Pseudomonas sp. ASL4. Next base: position 5,108,677 of record NZ_CM155280.1, read on the forward strand.
GCCGGCGAACTCGGCCTGCAACGTGCTGGGATCGTGGTCGAGCAGGCCGGTAAAGTAGCTCATGGACAACAGCGTGCCGTCGGTCGGCACCAGCGCGCTGAAGGAATGCGCCGAGCCGACCGGGCGGATCTTGCCGGGGGCCTGGCGAATCACTTGGGTCAGTTCATCGAGGTTTTTCGGCGCCAACCGCGCCGCCGGCAGGCAACTCTGGCCGCCGGACCAGTTGCGCCAGGGAATCAATCGTGGCGCGCGCAGCAGTTCGGCCAGCGCCGGGCTGGAACCGAGCGCAGTGAAGGCACCGATGATGCTCGCCCGTTGCAATAACTGACGTCGTGTCAGGTCCATTGTCATGAAGTGCACCTGCCGTTCTTATTGTTGGATGGACTGACCGGACATAAATGAAATCAGCGCCAGGAATTCTTCCTCGGAACACTGCATGCACATCCCCATCGGCGGCATGCCGTTGTAGCCGTTGATCGCGTGATCGAGCAGCGTGTCGGCGCCTTGCAGCACCCGCGGCTCCCAGGCTTTTTTGTCGCCGGTCATCGGCGCCCCGGCGGCGGGATTGGCGTGGCAGAGCTTGCAACTGTTGGCGTAGACCTGCGCCAGTGCGGTGTCGGTGGGTGCGGCGCTGCCGGCTTCGCTGCGGGTGGCCTGAGTTTTGGGTTCATCACCGCAAGCGCTAAGTAGCACAGCGGCGACCAGTAACGCCGCGTACCTGATTGTCGGCATAGCAGTCCTCTCGTTGAGTGCGCCAGCCAGCCGGTGCACATTTCTTATTCTGATCAAGGAGAGGCAACACTAAGCCAGGCACGTGGCGGGGTTGAGGGCATTGCCGGACATTAAGGGGGGCTTCTGAGGCCAGCAAATCTCCTGTGAGAGCGGGCTTGCTCGCGAAGACGGTGTGTCAGGCAACTACAAGACTGAATGGCCCACCGTCTTCGCGAGCAAGCCCGCTCCCACAATGGGCCGGCGTCGAACAAGCCACTCGCGGCAACATCAGCGACTATCTTGAATAAGCAACTTTCACCTGAGATGAGTCATGACAAGCGAGGTCGAGGTCTGCTAAAACGATTCATCAGTGCATCAGAATCCACACGGGGTAGCGACATGACCACAGCACACATCCTTGGCAATCTGTTTCCCGACAGCAGCGACATCCCGGAAAAATACCGCCTCGACGGCCAGACCGAGCAACGTGAATACCTGGTCGATGGCGAGTTACGAACCTGGAGCGGCCCCCTCGCCCAAGTCCGCAGCCCGGTGTATCTGACCGGCGAGAATGGCGATGAACAAGTGATCCTTGGCAGCACGCCGCTGCTGGATGCTGAAACCGCATTGACCGCTCTCGACGCCGCCGTCCGCGCCTACGACCGTGGCCAGGGCCTGTGGCCGACCATGCGCGTGGCCGAGCGCATTCAACACGTCGAATCCTTCCTGGGGCGTATGCGCCAGCAGCGTGACGCGGTGGTGAAGTTGCTGATGTGGGAAATCGGCAAGAACCTCAAGGACTCGGAAAAAGAATTCGACCGCACCTGCGATTACATCGTCGACACCATCAACGCCCTCAAGGAACTCGACCGCCGCTCCAGCCGTTTCGAGCTGGAACAGGACACACTCGGCCAGATCCGCCGCGTACCACTGGGCGTGGCGCTGTGCATGGGACCTTACAACTACCCGCTGAACGAAACCTTCACCACGCTGATTCCGGCGCTGATCATGGGCAACACCGTGGTGTTCAAACCGGCCAAGCTCGGCGTGTTGTTGATTCGCCCGCTGCTGGAAGCCTTCCGCGACAGCTTCCCGACCGGCGTGATCAACGTGATCTACGGCAGCGGCCGCGAAACCGTCAGCGCGCTGATGGCCAGCGGCAAGATCGATATCTTCGCGTTTATCGGCACCAACAAAGCTGCCAGCGACCTGAAAAAGCTTCACCCGAAACCACACCGCTTGCGCGCCGCGCTGGGCCTGGACGCGAAAAACCCCGGCATCGTGCTGCCCGAGGTGGACCTGGACAACGCCGTCAGCGAAGCGCTCACCGGTTCGCTGTCGTTCAATGGCCAGCGCTGCACCGCGTTGAAAATCCTCTTCGTCCATGAAGATGTGGTCGAGTCGTTCATCGAGAAATTCAACGCCAAACTCGCCACCCTCAAACCCGGCATGCCGTGGGACACCGGCGTGGCGCTGACGCCGCTGCCGGAAGCGAGCAAGGTCGAATACCTGCATTCGCTGGTGGCAGACGCGGTCAGTAAAGGCGCCACTGTGGTCAATCCCAACGGTGGAGAGGCCCGCGCGTCGTTCTTCTACCCGGCGGTGCTGTACCCGGTGAACCCGCAGATGCGCGTCTATCAGGAAGAGCAGTTCGGCCCTGTGGTGCCGATCGTGCCGTACCGGCATCTGGATACAGTGATCGATTACGTCCTTGAATCGGATTTCGGCCAGCAGCTGAGTATCTTCGGCACCAACCCGGTGGCGGTTGGCCGATTGGTCGACACCTTCGCCAATCAGGTCGGGCGCATCAACATTAACGCCCAGTGCCAGCGCGGCCCGGACACCTTCCCGTTCAACGGCCGCAAGAACTCCGCCGAAGGCACACTGTCGGTACATGATGCGTTGCGGGTGTTTTCGATCCGGACACTGGTGGCGACCAAGTTCCAGGACAGCAACAAAGCGCTCATTAGCGAGATCATTCGCGGGCGCGATTCGAGCTTCCTGACGACTGATTACATTTTCTGAGGAAACCTGACCTGAAAGCCTATCGCCTGCCACCCCTGATGCGCCGATTGCTGCGTCCGTTACTCGACCCTTATCGGCGCTATCGAAACGCCCGAGTCATCCACGCGGTACGGGTTTCTCTGGGGTTGCTGGCGACGATCCTGCTGACCACCGGCATCCACCTGCCCCACGGCGAGTGGGCGTCGGTGACTATGCTGGTGGTGATCGGCGGCTTGCAGCACCACGGCAACATTGGCAAAAAAGCCGCCGAGCGGGCAATAGGCACCTTGATCGGTGCAGGGGTCGGCTTGCTGCTGGTGGCACAACAGGCCTGGCTCGGGATGCCATGGCTGACTTATTTCGCGATGTCGGTGGTGTGCGGGTTCTTCTCGTATCACGCCATCGGCAAGGGTGGTTACACGGCGCTGCTGTCGGCGATCACCGTGTTTATCGTCGCCGGGCATGGCGACAACCCGGTCACTGACGGGTTGTGGCGCGGGGTCGATATCCTCATCGGCATCGCCCTGGCCCTGGCGTTTTCCTTTGCCCTGCCGCTGTACGCGGTGTTCTCCTGGCGCTACAACCTGGCCGATGCCTTGCGCGACTGCGCAACCATTTACGGGCGCATCATCAACGGCCAACCGGTTAGCGCTGACGAACACCTCAAAATCATGGGTCGCCTCAGCGCGGTGATGGTGCAACTGCGCTCGCTGATGCCATCGGTGTCCAAGGAGGTGCGGATATCCATGACGGAGTTGGACGCCATCCAACGCAATCTGCGTATGTGCATCAGCACGCTGGAGATCCTCGGTAACACCCGACCGGATGCCAGTGACCCGGTCGCCATGGCTCACCTGCAAACGGCGTTGAAGGCCGAGCACCGGCAGATCCGGGTGCAACTGATCGGGATGGCCCGGGCCTTGAAGTCCGGGGCGTCCCAGCGGCTCAATCGGCCGGTGGAGCTACCGGACGCCAGCCTCGATGCGCCGGTTTACAGTCCGCTGGATGGCTACCGCTTGTTGACCCGGCAACTGGCCGCCAACATCGGCGAAATGCGCCAGCGCCTGTCCAAGACTGCCCCGCGCTGGAACATCTGACTGTTACTGCGTGGCCACTCGACGCAGCTTCAAACCCCAGCCCTGCTGCATACCGGCGGCGGCCAGCAGGATAGCGGCGACGCCGAGCCATTGCAGCGGTTCCAGACGATGGCCGAAGGCAAACCAGTCGACGAAAATCGCCGCAATCGGGTAGATAAACGACAACGCACCGGTCAACGCCGTCGGCAGTTTTTGAATCGCGCCGTAAAGCAGCACGTACATCACGCCGGTGTGCACGATGCCCAGGGTCACCAGGCTGGCCCATGCACTTGGCGCTTGAGGCAACGCCGAAAAGTGCGCAAAGGGTGCGAGCAACAGTACGCCGGTGCAGACCTGGATCAACGCGATCAGGTGCGGCGGTGTGCCCGTCAGGCGCTTGATAATCAATGCAGCAATCGCGTATAGGAACGCCGCGCCTAGCGCCAGGCCGATCCCCACCAAGTAATCACTGCCACCCGCGCCCTGCTCACCGTGGGCGCTGACAATCGCCAGCATCCCCAGGAACGATATGCCCAGCCAGAACAGCTTCTGCAGGGTGATTTTCTCCCCAAGAAACAGCGCAGCCAAACCCACCAGCATGAACGGTTGAACGTTATAAACCGCCGTGCCAATGGCAATCGATGCGCGGGAGTAAGACGCAAACAGCAACAGCCAGTTACCGACAATCGCCACACCGCTGAGCACCGTCAGCAGGAATGTGCTGCGGGTCAGAATGCCCGACCGCAGGAAGCCAAACGCCGCGCAGATCAGCAATAAGGTGCCGGCACCGAACACACAGCGCCAGAACACCACATCCAGTACCGGTTGCCCGGACACCAGCACAAACCAGCCGATAGTCCCGGAAATGAGCATGGCAGCAGTCATTTCAAATGAGCCGCGGCGTAGTGTTTTGTCCATCATCAGACTCCTGTGTTTGAGCCCGAATTATGTCAATCCAACGGTGGTCTTCTCCAGCGCATAAATCAGGCTAAACTCGGCTTCTGCCTTTTTTATCAAGGCCGTTTCATTCAATTGCCTAACAGGGGCTTCGCCATGACCGACGACATTGATCAAGTGCTGATCAGCGCATTGATGGAGGATTCACGACGTTCGCTCAAGGCGCTGGCGCAGATCAGTGGCCTCTCCTCACCCAGCGTCGCCGAACGCCTGCGTCGTCTCGAAGAACGTGGCGTGCTCAAGGGCTATACGGTCGAGATCGATCCAAAATGCTTTGGCTACCAGTTGCAGGCGATCGTGCGAATCCGCCCGCTGCCGGGGCAATTACAGGAAGTCGAGCGGCAAATCCAGGCGATTGCGGAGTTCACCGAGTGCGACAAGGTCACTGGGGAAGACTGCTTCATCGCGCGCCTGCACGTGCGCTCGATGGAACAACTGGACACTCTGCTCGACCGCCTTAACACCCATGCTGAAACCAACACCGCCATCGTCAAGAAAACCCCGGTCAAACGCCGGTTGCCACCGATGGCGTGAATGGCGTTCTGTCAGGATCAGCGTAGATTTATTGGTTTGCGGCTAAGGATTGGCGGTATGAAGATTCAGGCAATGATGTTGGCGGCGCTGATGCTCGCGGGCTGCGGTACTGTGCAGACGGTGGTGCGCAGTGACGAAGCGGCGGTAAAAAGCCTCAAGGAGAAACGTAGCTACTGCGGCGCGGTGCCACGCATCTACAGCGGCGTGACCTATGATTTTTGCACCCTGCATGCGCCACTGGAGGCGGGCGTCGATCCGGAGAAGTACAACAACGGCACGATATTTGTGCTGATTGACGTGGTCATTTCAGGTGCCCTCGACACCATGCTGTTGCCCTATACCATCTATCGCCAGCAGGCCGATGGCAGCATTGTCGTGGCGGAGTAAGGAGCAAGCGAATGCTGTCCCACGTTTTTATCGGCATCACCGACTTTGATCGCGCAATGGCGTTCTACCAACCGATCATGGCTGCACTCAATCTGCAGACCAAATTCTGCGATTCGACCAAACCCTGGGCTGGATGGATGAGCAAGGACGCACCCCGTCCGTTGTTTGTCATCGGCACTCCGTTCGACGAACACCCGGCCACACCGGGGAACGGGCAGATGATCGCCCTGCTTGCTCCTAATCGAGAAAGCGTTAGCCGCTGCCATGCGCTGGCCTTGGCCAATGGTGGATCCTGCGAGGGGCCGCCGGGCCTTCGTCCGCATTACCACCCTGACTACTACGGCGCCTACATGCGCGATCCCGACGGCAACAAGCTCTGCGTCTGTTGCCACGAGCCAGGTTGAAATCAACGACCAGCACCGAATCGCAGACAATAAAAAACCCGCCTAAGCGGGTTTTTTACTCAAGACTTGCGATTAATCATCGCGGCTCATGATGCCGAAGATCTGCAACAAACTGATGAACAGGTTGTAGATCGATACATACAGGCTGATGGTCGCCATGATGTAGTTACGCTCGCCGCCCTGAATGATGGCGCTGGTCTGGAACAGAATGCAGACCGAGGAGAACAGCACAAAACCTGCGCTGATCGCCAGTTGCAGACCGCTGATCTTGAAGAACATGCCCGCCAGCGTCGCACCCAGCAACACGAAGAACCCGGCGGTGATGAAACCACCCAGGAAGCTCATGTCCTTGCGGGTGATCAGCACGTAGGCCGACAGACCACCGAACACCAGTGCAGTCATCGCGAACGCGGAACTCACGACTTCAGCCCCGCCCTGCATACCCAGGTAACGGTTGAGAATCGGGCCGAGCAAGAAACCCATGAAACCGGTCAAGGCAAAAGCCGACACCAGGCCCCAGGCCGAGTCACGGAGTTTGTTGGTAAGGAAGAAAAGGCCATAGAAGCCGATCAGCACCACGAAAACGTTCGGGTAACCGACACGCATCTGCTGAGCAACGAACGCCATCACACCGCTGAATGCGAGGGTGAGAGCGAGCAAGCCGTATGTGTTGCGCAGGACGCGGCTAACCTCTAGCTGCTCAGCCTGCACGCTGTTATTAACTGCGTAATCCTGTTCGCGCATAGCGACACTCCTGTTGGTTTGAAACGTTCAGTCGCAAAGATCATAACAGACGCTCTGTAACAAGCCATGCAGAGAGTTTGACAGTGTGTTTCATTCAGGTATTATGGCGCCCGCAACACAAACGGAGGTGTGGCCGAGTGGTTTAAGGCAACGGTCTTGAAAACCGTCGACTGTAACAGGTCCATGAGTTCGAATCCCATCGCCTCCGCCATCTTGAATACGTTAGAGCCCTGATTAGTCAGGGCTTTTTCGTTTCTGGGGTTTGGGAATCGGCGCTGATTTTTGGAGGCGTTACAAAACTATTTGGTAACCGTTACAAAACTAGCCGCTTTTCTTCCTCCTCCGGCGTCCTGCCGACCGCTTCAATTTCCCATATGTGTCACGACATTTCCGCTGCTACGCTGTCCTCAAAACTGAGGACTCGCAATGCCCCATTCAGACTTACTCCCTTCCCTGCTGTACAAGATCAATGAAAACCAACTCGCCCTTGAGGCCGCCATCATGGAGCTTCCCAACTGGGTCGAGGCACGTGGCGCAGCCGATGTCGCCGACAACGTCCGCGGCGCCCTGGACACCATCGACAAGAACGAGGAGTTCATTAAGCTGACGCTGGCAGTGCTGATGGCGCCGGATTAAAGCAATCTGAAAAACGGAAAGCTACCGATGTAATCGTGGCAGCGGCTGCCGAAACTATTGGCACAACGTCAATAGCGGATAGTATCTACTCTCCACAGTCAAAATGGGCGCCCAACCCGAGAGTTTGTGGCTGAGAGCACCTCAGAACAAATAAGTCATCGCAAGTTAAAAACTTATCCAGACTGCTCATATCTCCATCTACAAATAGCTCAGATCAGAGACGGAAAAATAGCAATTAAGTCATGTTAATTTTAAAGAAGCGCCGGTGTATTTAAAAGCTGGGGAGACAGAAGAGTTATTAAATAAGCGAAAAACACTAAATATTTCACATTCCTTTCACTGAATGGCTACATGCCTGGTATTAGTTTTCGGAGGTGTGGCTGGGCGTCGATTCACATTCTTTGCGTCTTCAATCTTCGCATTCCGAACAGACTTGTATAAAAGTGCAATCAGTGCAAAATCCAAGTTTAATTATTTTTTATTTAAATAAGCACTCAGGATGGTGTGACGTTGTACGCCACAAGAAAATTGTGTCAGGTGCAAAAGTGCGCTTGCGTGATCAAAGGCTTTTTCTGGTGATCACATAAAAACTCCGTCGATGGAACGAAGGATCAAAACGTTCGATTACTGAGATTTTAATTATGAACTCTTCTTCTGCTTCCGCGACGAACTATAGCATTATCCTCGTTAACTATAGGTCCCTTCAACTCACCCAGACCTGCCTAAACCTATTGTACGAAGGATTGCGGGAAATTGGGGTTCCCGTTTACGTGGTGGACAATGACTCAAACGATACGAGCAGCGAATACCTACGCACCTTGAACTGGGTCAACTTGATCGAGCGAAAATCATGGGGGCCCGAAGCTGGGAGCGTGGCGCATGGTCGAGCACTGGATATGGCGCTAGACAAGATTGAAACCGAATATGTATTTTTGCTGCATACCGATACATTTATTTATGACCCCGCTATTTTCCCCATGATGATTGACTCTTGCGCCGGCGCACACAAAGTTGCAGCGGTTGGATGCGTTGAGCAGTTGAATCGAGGCTGGACCAGATCTACCTGGCGCCTGGTTTCGCGATTTATCAAGCACTACTCTCGACGAGGCTTACGGGTGTTAGGGATGCAAGCAAAAGATCCTAAACCCTATAGAGAGACGTATTTAAAGAGCTTTTGTGCTTTGTGGAACGTACGATTAATTAAAAAACACGGACTTCACTTTCTAATGGATGATCGAAATCCCGGTTATGAACTGCAAGACAGAATGGTTGCGCTAGGCTATACGATCAACTTTATTTCTCCGCGAAAAATATTTAGTTATCTTGACCATCTTCAAAGCGGAACGGTCTCTGCGATGGGAGGCTATGCTGACACTCATCGAAGGGCCAAAATATATAATCAAGTAGTCGGCGAATACAAAGACAGAGGTGGCCGAAAAAGTTGAGTTACAGCCACTTGCCATCACATTTACAGCTCCTTGCTCACGGGGTTTAGCCCTAGGAGCTAAATTTTTATCTAAGATGGGCGTCGCAGTATAAAAGTGCATGGTTTATCTTCCGTATCCAAATCAATTGTTGTGGGCCCTCTAGCACCAGTCCTGAACTTTCCAGGTGCCCGCCGCACTGCCGGCCGTCAGCGCCACGTTCAGCACCAACAGCCCGACCAGCTTCTGCACCGGGCTCATGCCAGCGCCCGCCGCACGCCTTCAGTCAGAACCGTTTCGGGGTAGGCATACCCGGCGTTCTCGTGGTGAATGATCGCTTTCACGAAGCCCTGCATCACCGCCGGAATAGACAGATCGATCTGGGCACCAGGCTTGGTGCCAGTGTTCGCCTCGACGGCACGCACATAAGCGTCGGTGTCGTTCTCTGCCGAGGGTGCCCACCGGCTGATAATCGCCTTCACCGTCTTCAGCCCGCGCTTACGCTGGTACGTCATGCCCAGGGCTCGGATACCGTTCTCGGGTACGTCGAATCTGGCAAATCGCTTCTCGATAGCGGGGTCTGGCTTGAGCTACCCCTGCCACTGATTGGCTGGGTTGTAGTAAATGTTTCCGGGGTTGCGGTTGCGGCCCCGTGTGTCTTGTCGATGATTACACTTTTCTCCATGCGGAAATAGCGCTATCGACGGAGAGGCTTTCGTTAATAGCTCGCCATTATTGCCCAACTACTTTATTTATGTTTATAAGCGTATTCCCAATATTAACTCCTTGCACGTCGAGACTTCCGCCGGACGTCTGCAACACTTCCACGCTAAGAGTATTCCCTATGGACATACACCGAGTCATATCAAGAGATACAACATTGTCCGCCACGGCAGAGGTACTAGCAGAAGCGACAACAAGGCTTCCAATTTTAAACCGAACACCGCGCAGACCAGCAACGTTCCCACTAAAACTAATCGTAGCAGACACGTTGAATAGCGCGGTTTCTGGAATCGAAATGTCATGAGTCGACAATGATGGAGCCAATAGAAAGAAATTGGGTACGGCGTCAAGTAATAGTTTGGTCCAGACCGCAGTAGGCACTGCTTGATTAGCACTCTTGGAAACGGTCGCATAATATTTGTTATGCGTTTGGGCAAATACAGGACGCTCTACTGGGTCTGCGTAGAACGCGCCAGCATCAAAGAAGTTGCCGGCACTTGCGACAGTGTCAGAGAATGAGATGTTCTTGGTTGCCGCATTCGGCACATAGCCACCGAATGACTTAAAGGCCGATCCATGCACATTAAGAACCTGCGTGCCCACTGACCCGGGCGGCCCGAAAACGCACAGAATGTTGTTTATGTTCGAGCCTGTCAGATTTCGATGGAAGTCCGAGCTGATTTTGTGGAGTGCGCCAAGCACGGCACCGCTGTCGACATTCTGTGTCTTAAGGATAACATCGGCTATGCCGTTGTTAGCCTCGAAATACACATTATTAAAGTTGGCCCCCACCCCTCCTTCGTACCCGCAGTCTTCCAGTTGAACCCCAAATCCGGCCGAACCAATAACATGCCCGTTATACTCGCAAGATCCGCCATACCAGTTAATAGCTGATCCACCTACGATATACATCCCATACGTGCCGTTATTGCTGATACTGCACGAAACAAACGTATAGTTGTTTGGTGCGGTGCTAAGCGCTCTGGCAGGTATTGCTCGTTGCGCATATATGCCCTTGTTGTTGAAGCGAAGATTGACCGTGCTGAAATATGGATGATCTACGTCCTGTAGATACATTCCGTAATCAAACCCTTGAATGTTTAGTCGCTCAAACTTTGGCCACGCTCCAAGATTCACCACGATACCGACGGTCGCACCTGCAGATCCAACCTTGAATATCGACATGTCAGAAACTATCTGACAAGAAGTCGAGTTCTCGACTCCAACAGCGTGGCTATTCAGGATCTCGAAGCAGTTGCCCGACCCGGTGTACAGCAGCTGCGTACCGTTTTCGTCCGCCCCCACGTAGGAAACCCGTCCAACGGCTGCGTTAGTCGACCGATCGTTCTTGATGGCGGTGGACAGTTGAAACTGACCAAGGCCAATGCGTAGCTTCCCGCCCGTAGATACCGATTGCAGGTAGTTGGTTGCCGCTTGGAAACTCGCACTGTTATCTGAGGCGTTATCGCCAATTGCGCCGAACTGCTCGGCATATAGTTCGCCCTGCAAGACCAAAACAAAGCAGCCATTGCCGCCTGGACTGGTTTCGCCAGTTGCCTTGAGGAATGCCGCAAGGGTGTTCTGTTCACCACTCCAAGGAACACTAGGGCTGATAACCGTTCCGCCGTTGTGTTGAGTTTTCGGGACGCTTTCCATCCAAATAAAACGCCCACCTCCGTTGGTGCTGCGGGGCGCACCAAGAGCGAACACGCCCGGGCGATACGCCGAGGTCTGAACCGCCCACGCTGGATCGCGTTTGGCTGTCTGCAAATCCATAATGGAGGCGACGTGAACGGTCGAATGGGCTACCAGGGTGGCGCCTTTGATCGAATCAGTAGAAGCCAGCTCTTGGCGCAGGGCGGCATCACCAATAGCAAAGAACTTGGCCGAGTCCGCCGGCCAAGTGGTGGTGGTGAACGGCAGGCTTGCACCCTTCGCTCGGTAAAGTTCGCCACCGAAGCGGACGGTCTGCGTCGGGCGAGTGATGCCAAGACCTGCTACATAATCGACTGGCGCCTCGTAGCCACTGGACTCCAGAAACTCGCAGAACTCGACGACTCGCTCTGCCTGATCGGCGGCGAACCCAGTATCTCGATCGCTCTTGTCGGTGGTGTATTCGTTTGCCCTGGCAAGCTGCGCAGCGTCGAAGGCTTCCTGCTTGGCGTTTTGTGTGGAGATGAAGGTGTTAGCGCTTGAAACCTGAGCCGCCACGAACTCGGCATTCATTCCCGCGACGGATTAGCGGAATGTACCGAATCGGTCGGGGTAGAACGCGGCGGGACCGTTGGCGAACCAGTCCAAATTGACCGCGTTGTCATTCAGGTCGAGAACGTCGCTCGATCCCAGGGCGTTGCCGGTGTTGTAAGTCATTGGTATTCCTCGAGTACAAAAAATCCCGCTCAGTTGTGAGCGCTTCGACCTGAATCGCTCTTGCCACCGGGACCGGCCGACCTCCCGAACACCACTGGCTAACAGTTGGAGTTCGAACATCAAGACGGCTGGCCAGCGCTGTTTGGCCGCCCAAAATCCCGGTTGCCTTTCGAACCGCTTCTGCTGGTGTCATGGGGTTCTCCGGCTTGTTATGCGCCAAATATAAGTCATTAACTAATTACCGACAAGCCATTGCCTACTTGGCTAACGAATAGGCTTAATTAGGCAATGCTTACAGGTCCTGAATTAGGCGCAGCCATCGAGCAAGCTCGGGTCGCCAAACGCGTTACAAAGAAGAAGCTCGCCGAAGATTTCGGCGTGGCGGGTCCGTCCGTCCAAGGCTGGGTGAAGACGGGCCGAATCGATAAGTCGAAGCTCATGGAGCTGATCGAGTATTTCTCGGACGTTGTGAAGCCTTCTCACTGGGGCTTAAGCGATCGGATGGGCAATATTCTTTCGGCATCAGAAGCCGAGAAAGGCTTTGATCGAACTATCCGAGCTGATGTCCATCTCTCGGATATCCAGCCTTGGGACGACAACACCCCTCTCGACGATGACGAGGTCTACGTCCCTTTCCTGCGCGAAGTGGAACTGGCCGCCGGCTCCGGCCGATTCGTGATTGAGGAAAGCGACAGCGCCAGGCTGCGCTTCTTCAAGAAAGACCTTCGTCACAACAACGTTCAGTTCAGCAACGCGAAGTGCGTGCTCGTCAGCGGCAACAGCATGCTGCCCGTACTGCGCGATGGCGCGACCGTAGGTATCAACGTCGGCAAGAGCTCCCTGGGCGACATCGTCGACGGCGACATGTATGCGATCACCCACCACGGCCAACTCCGCGTGAAGCAACTCTACAGACTGCCGAGCGGCATCCGTCTGCGCAGCTTCAACCGCGATGAGCACCCGGACGAGGATTACACCTTTGCCGAGATCCAGGATCAGCAGATCGCAATCTTGGGCCACGTTTTCTGGTGGGGCATGTTTGCGCGCTAAAATTGAACGACAAAGCAATGCCCTGCAGAAGGGTTACTGAATGCCGAAGAAACAGCCGGAAAGCAAAATAGCAACGACCGCTGCTGACATTGAGCGCTCTATCCAGGCCCTTAACAAAATGGCTGAACGCCTTTGGGGTGATGGCCGGGAATCTGAGGCGAAAGCCCTACTTGATGCCTTGGATGCATTAAATCGTGCGCTTGATCGGGTCAGGATTGGGGAGAGCCGAAGAGTCCTCCATTAAAATCTACGACTCAGCTCGCGACGGGCTTTTTCGTTCTGCCCGCCCTCCTCGTCAATGGTGGGCGTGCGCCACGAATGGTAGAGTTCGCACTTAATTTTGGGGGGATGCCATGAAATTGAAATGCTTACGATCGCTTGCCCCTATATTCTGCACCGTAGCGCCGGCGAACTCGTCGAGAGCCAAGCCCGCGACGAGCTGGTTCAACAGTTCAACGAAAGCTATAACGCCAAGACTGGAAAAGGCTGGGGCTTCTTCCATGCCGAATCCGGCGCGCCCCGCTTCAGCGGCTGGCTCAGCAAATACCTTGCTGGCACCGAAGACTTTACGGAGTTCAGCGGCACCGCCATCGAGCATCTGCAAAAGCTCATGGAAGAATCCAGCCTGACGGTGGGCGGCAACATCTTCTTTTGCCACCACCTGCAAGGAATGACCGACTATCCATTGATAAAACCGGCCCTGTTGCCCATCGGACACCAGGAGTTTGATGGAGCTTTTGGCACTCATCTTGTTCAGGTCTTTGGCGATCCCTGACAGCGCCTGAGCGCCCATTACCCAAGGGATGGTCAACCAGGCCGCAGGAACCGTTAGCATCAGCAGCGCCGCGACCTGGATGCTCAGCCCAATGTTCATGGTCCGGTTATTACCAGGCACCGCCACCGGGCTACTACCAGCCACAACCGGTTCCGATGCGTTAGGCTTTTGTTGGTAATTGCTGCGTTCTTAATGACGCAGGTCCCACCTCAACGCGGGACTTTTTGTGTTAAAGCCGTTCCCTGTACAGCTCCAGGACCTGCGCAAGGCCCGCTCCTCTATCAGGTCATCGGCTTGCGCAGTAGGATATCGACCGCAAACACAGCAAGTACAGTTCCGGAAACCCAGCGCTGGGTGCGCATGGCAGTGGGGCGCTTGGTCAGGTAGCTGCTGACCCGGGAGGCGGCCAGGACGATGATACCGTTCACGGTGACGGCAATGACGATCTGTACCAGCCCCAGCTGAATGAACTGCTGTAGGGTCGATCCCGCGGAAGGATCGATGAACTGGGGAATCAGCGCGGAATACATAAGCGCAATCTTCGGATTCAGCAGGTTTGTCACCAGCCCCATGGTGAACAGCCGCTTCGGCGAGTGAGGCGGCAGTTCGCGCGCCTCGAAGGGGGAGGCGCCCCTGGGCTTGAGCATGTTCCAGGCCAGGTAGCCCAGATAGAATGCGCCCGCGATCTTGACGACGTCGTAGGCCACCGGCACGGCCTTGAACAAGGCCGCCAGCCCCAGTCCCGAAGCCACCAGGTAGCACACGAAGCCCAGGGCCACGCCGGCCAAGGAAATCATCCCCGCCAGTCGCCCTTGGGAAATCACCCGCGAGGTCAGGTAGATCATGTTCGGTCCAGGTGTCAGCACCATGCCCAGGGCAATGATGGCCACACCGGCCAGGTTTTCCGGCGAAACCATCAGCGTGCTCCTTCGTGTACAGAAAAATGGGTGGCCGGCAGCTGTTCGCGCCCGCCACGACGGGCCAAGGTGCGGCCGTACGCCTCGTCAATGCCAGCGTTGGCATCCGTTACAACTGCTGTTCTCACGATTGAACACTCCATAGTTCGGATAACTGTTCGAAGACCTTCCCCACATCGTGTACCAGCGCGGGACCATCGAAGCTGCGCAGGCGCAAGCGGGTCCTGGAGCCCTCATAGACACCACTGGCGGAGTGCTCAAGGTCCTGTGGTTGGGCCCAGTACAGGGTTCCCAGCCCATCGTGCGGCGAACTGCCGCGCCGGGCGATCACCCAGGCCCCACGTTCACGACGCAAGGGTCTGCCCTCATTGCTGCGGCTGCGTGCAAGGTCCCTGTAGCGGGTGGACGCCCCTGTCTGGAGTTCCCAGGCAATCCCCAGCAGGTCGATATCCCTCACCTCCCGCCAGAGGAACGGAATTTCAGCACCGCCGACACGGGCACCAATCTCAAGGAACAGCAACTCGTCACCCCGGTCGAACAGTTCGAGGTGGAAGACGATTTCCCGCTCCGGCGCGAAGGCCGCCAGCAACTGCTCGACGCGCCGCGCAATCCGCTGCTCGTCCTCGCCCTCCTCCAGCTCGATACTGCCCAGCGGGCTGTCCGGACCGAAATCGGCACAACTGTTCACATAGCGCGACGCGGTGACCACCACGATCCGCTGCCCATCCCACCAACCGTCTACGTGCAGGATCGGGGCGGCGCAGTAGACCTGGACCATCATGGGCTCCACGGCCTGTTGCAACGGACCAAGATCCCCAGGACCGCGAAGGATCTTCACGCCACGACTCGCCGTACCATAGCGTGGTTTGAGCACCAGCGGATAGCCATGCTCGGTCGCCAGTTGCTCCACGGCTTCACGGGAATCGGCGTTCACCGCCGGCAGCACGCTGATCGACGTCTGCCGACCCGCGATGTCCAGCATGGTGAGCTTGTCGCGAAACCGCTCGGTCCAGGCAACCCGGTCTCCCGGCACCTTCCATCGCTCGCGAATCGACGCGGCATTGAGCAGGTCGCCCTCATTGAGGGCGACCACCAGCGCCGGAACACCGTGCTGCGCGACCAGGCGTTCGACCTCGGCCATGACCGCCCCGGTATCGTCCAGCGAGGCCAGCGTCGAACTCGACGCCAGGCGCTCACTCGGCAGCGATGCGATGGATTCGGGCGTGCAGATCGCCCGAATCATCATCCCCGCAGGCAACTCGTATCGGTCGTAGAGGGCTTGGGAGCCGACCCAACGATGCAAGCAGAGCAGGTAGCTCATGCCTTGGGCTCCACGATGAAATGAACGGCCTCCACCAGTTCGTCGCCGATCCGGACCGCGTCCTCACGCGAGACGCCTGTTGCCAGGACATACCCCGAGACGCAGTCGGCAACGGTATCGAGAGGTGGAATCTGGTCGCCCTCGTGCTTCTGGATGACCACGGCACGCTCGGCCTGGCCCAGCTCGAACAGGAACGGCAGGAACACCAGTGGCGTCTCGCCCTGCTTGGTGTGACGCACGTCGACGTCAGGCTTGAGGTCGAGCTCGACCTTCATCACTTTGCCAGGTGTCGGCACGAAGAACTGGATCGCCGCACCGGCCTTCGGCTCTGGCGACACTTCCGGCAGGGTGTCGATACCCAGGGGCACGGTCAGGAACATCCGGTTCAGGTCGAGGCCGAACGCGCGTCTCACCAATTCCGGGGCACCCGAACCGGCCAGGCGGGCGTGGGACTCCAGTACCCGAGGGCCTTTTGGCGTCAGCACGAACTCGCTGTGGGAAGGGCCTTCCTCCAGCTCCACGGCGTCGAGCAGGCGGCAGGTCATTTCCTTCAGCTCTTTCAGCCATTTCTTGGCATCGGTGCTTGGCGTGCTGACCTCCCACTCGACGTACTTGTCGTTCATGCGGTACTGGGAGTAGCCGATCGGCAGGTGGCGGCGCTTGAAGGAGAAGGAGTCCACGCTGACGACCGGCCCCTCCAGGTATTCCTCGATGATGATGTGCTTGACGTCGGCGTCCTGCAGCGCTTGCCAGGCCTTGGTGGCGGAGGCTTCGTCATCGCAGGGATGGATATGCAGACTGGCGACGCCTTCGGCCGGCTTGAGCACCGACTTGCCATGCTCCTTGACGAACGCGATGGCGATCTGCGCGCTGGTGACATGGCGATAGGCAACCGGGCTCAGGTCATGCTTGGCCAGCAGTTCGCGCATAGCCACCTTGTCCTTGAGCAGGCGCGCGGTCTTGTAGGAAACTCCGGTGAGGCCGAAATGATCGACCACCTTGCCCGTCGACTCGCCCGCCACTTCGGTGGTGGTGATGATGCGATCGAACGGACGTTCGCGATGCAGGGGTTCGAGCACCTTGATGATCGCCTCGGCGTCGTCGATCCTGGCATGCACCACCTGTTCGCAATGGGCGACGATCTCCTGCTCGTAGTCACCCTCCTGGTGCACCAGCACTACGTCGATGCCCAGTTCCTTGGCTCCGTGAATGGGCGCGGGGCGGCCACCGACTACTGCGATACGCTTGTTCATGTGTGAGTTTCCTATTTATCGTGATGGGTTTTGAAGAAAAGGTTCAACTGCAGTACACCCTGCGCAGCCAGCGCGCCTTGCTGTTGGGCATAGGTTGGAACGCCTTGCGTCGATGCAGCACGCGGGCGTTCTTGAAAATGAAGAAGTCACCCGGTTGCATCACCACTTCGATACCCTGGGCATCGCGCAGGCATTGGCACAGGAGCCCGAGGGCCTCTTTGCTGTCCGGGTCGAGCGCCGCCACGATGCCGTCGTCGAAGCGCAGGCGATAACCGCTATCGCCCTGCTCCAGGATCGGCAGCACCTTCTGCTGGCCATCGAAGCCCTCGTTGGAAGCAGGAGCCCCGAAGGTGTAGGCAGGCTTCTGCAACTGGGCCGTTGCCCAGGCGGGCAGCTGTGAGAGGATGTGATCCACACAGACGATGTCGGTGGAGGCACCTTCGAAATTGCGCACGGCGGCAAAGGCCAGGAAGTTCGGCACGGATGTCGTGACATCCCGGCCCTGGTCGTCGAAGGGCCAGTTGGGATTGTCGGTGTGCCAGAAAAACTCCACGTCCGCGCCCCAGGAACTCGTGGTGCCCGCAGCCTCCGGCACCGGCACCACGTTCCTGACCAGCTTGCCGAGGTTTTCGTACTCGACCGCATGCGGCCTGACACCCAGCAGCTGCAGCATGCCGAACTGCAGCAGGTCGAAGTCCAGGATGCACTGGGCATTGGGCAGGAAGCCATTGCACGGCGTCGCGACATCCGTGGAGAGCGAGATACCCCGCACCAGCAGTGCCTTGAACGGGCTGGCGGGGAACGCACGGATCGCCTCGACGTTGTCGCTGCCCAACACGGTGCTCAGCCAGTCCCCGCCGATTTCTCCCACGCTGTCGGCGCGGTGCGGCATTTCGGCCAACTTCGCGCGACAGCCCTCCAGCCCGCTCAGGTCGGGCGAATCGATGATCATGACCTGGACCATCGAAGCCTGCTGAACATCTATGGCCATGAGGCTCATGATTTGCGGTTCAAGTATGAGCTGACCTTGGGATCCGGCCGGTGGGCGAACGCGCGGGTTCGACGGATAAACATCCCCAGCGGCAGGATCAGGTAGAGCAGAACGTAATCCATGGTGCACCTTCCCTAGTGAATGAAATGATCAGTCCATCAGTCCAACGGCACGGTCTCGCGCCAGTCGACGGCTTCCTCGAACTGGGGCTGTTCCGACTTGTCCAGGTAGAAATCGCCGATCGCCAGCACATCGATGTTGGTGCGCATGAAGCAGCGATAGGCTTCGAATGGCGTGTTCACGATCGGCTCGCCACGCACGTTGAACGAGGTGTTGACCAATACGGGACACCCGGAACGCTGGTAGAAGCGCTCAAGCAGCGCGCGGAACCGCGGGTTGCGCTCCCGGTCCACGGTCTGCACCCTGGCCGAGAAGTCCACATGGGTAATCGCCGGCAAATTGCTGCGCGCCACCTTGAGCAGGTCGATGCCGGTCAGCTGCGCCTGTTCCTTTGGGATCACCCTGCGAATGGCCTCAGCCACCGGCGAGACCACCAGCATGTAGGGGCTTTCCTCGACAATGTCGAAGTAGTCCGACGCTTGTTCCTCAAGCACCACAGGCGCGAAAGGGCGGAAGGATTCGCGAAACTTGATGCGCAGGTTCATGGTCGTCTGGGTGTCCGCGCGGCGCGGATCTCCGAGGATCGAACGGCCGCCCAGCGAGCGTGGGCCGAACTCCATCCGCCCCTGGAACCAGCCGATCACCCCGCCGTCCTCGATGCTGGTGATCACACGGCGGTCGACCTCTTCCTGTGAAAGCCTGTGGAAAACGGCGCCGCAGGCTTCCAGTTCGTCCCTGATCTGTTCCTCACTGTATTCCGGGCCGAGCAAGGCTCCGCTCATGCCATCGAGGACACCAGCGGGCAGTTCGCGGCGGGTCACCCCACGGCATTTGCGGTCGGTCAGCAGCGCGGCACCCAGGGAACCACCTGCATCGCCCGCCGCCGGTTGCACCCACAGCCTGTCGAAGGTTCGCTCACGGGAGATCACGCCATTGGCCACGCAGTTGAGGGCGACGCCCCCGGCCATGCACAGCGATGTCTCGCCTGTCAGTTCACGGGCAGTCCTGGCCAGGCGCGACACCACTATTTCCGTGACTTTCTGCACCGATGCCGCCAGGTCGAACTCGCGCTCGGTCAGTGGCGCCTCGGACAAGCGCCGGGGTCCACCGAACAGTTGCTCGAAGGCCTTGCCCGTCATCACTTCGCCTTTGATGAACTCGAACTTGGTCCAGTCGAGCCTGAAACTGCCGTCGGGCTTCACATCGATCAGATTCGAGAGAATCGTGTCGACATAGGTCGTCTTGCCGTAGGGCGCTAGCCCCATGAGCTTGTATTCGCCGGAGTCCACCTTAAAACCGCAGAAGTAGGTGAACGCCGAATAGAGCAGGCCCAGCGAATGGGGGAAGGACAACTCCGCGACCAGCTTGATGCCGTCTGCCTTGCCGTGCCAGAGGGTCGTCGTCGCCCATTCACCGACACTGTCGATGCACAGGATTGCGGCGCTCTCAAACGGACTGGGAAAGAACGCCGAAGAGGCGTGGGATTCGTGGTGACCATGCACTTCGACCTGACGACCGTCCCGGTCGCCCATCGCTTTCAGATGACGTACAACCTCACGGTCCATCCGCCGCTTGGTCGACAGCCAGTCACCCAGTGCCGGCGCATAGGTGCGCACGGCTGAAAGCCCCGCCACGACGGCTGTCGAGAGCACACGGCGGAATTTGAGCGCCGGATCTTCGTAATAGGCGACATGGTCGACGTCGGCCAATTTGATGCCCGCGTGCGCCAGGACGTACTCGATGGCCTGGCGTGGAAACCCCGGGTCATGGCGGACCCGACTGAAGCGTTCTTCCTGGGCGGCGGCAACGATCTTGCCGTCTATTACCAAGGTGGCCGCACTGTCGTGATAGAAGGCCGAGATGCCAAGCGTGTACGTCATAGCAGCGCCCTCACTTTCTTGCGAAACTTGTCCAGCATGGTTTGCTCCCTGGGTGGATTGAGCGCGACGAATCCGGTACGGACCCGCGCCCACATTTCGTCACGATCACTTCGAGGAAATGCGCTGAGGTAGGCATCCAGGCTCGCGGCAGCCCATGCCGTATGCCCGGTGGATATGTTGTCGATGGAGTTGTGCAGGTCGACGAACATCGTCGGATAGCCATAGGCAACCAAGGCCTTGTGGGTACGCCGATAGCCGCCACCGACACCGGACAGCTCCATCGCCAGGTTCAACCCGAGGATCTCCGGGCAGTAGGTTTGGGAATATCGTCTGATCGACAACCAGAACACCGGCAGTTCGAAGTCTTCGTCGTTGAAGCAGGCGGCATTGGCGTAGCCGGGGTCGGCGGTGGCTGGCAACTCACCATGTATCGCCTTGAGCAGATGGCGGTAGATGACGGGATGGTTCTGAGCCTCGATGCCGTTGCCCAGCTCATCGAAAAGCGTTTCGAACAGTCGGCTGCCGTACGCGGTGGAGGCCACCGCCGGATGGGCGAATCCCGCCAGCCAGGCACCGTCGATCATCGTCAACGGCGCAAGGGAGAGGATATCGGCCACCACGTCCTCGCGCGATGGCAGCTCTTCGTCCTGTTCCAGTGACTGGTTGGACGCCACGTGCTGGCCCTGCAACCATGGCTGCAGAACACCGGGAGCCCATTGCTCCGGCAATGGGCAACGCCCGTTGGCGACCCCACTCGCGGCCCTGGCAAGCCAGCGTGTCACGTAGTGTCCGCTGTAGTGTTCCTCAGCAGGCGTGAGCTCCACGCGCAGCAGGCGCGGGTAGGCCTGTCGCAGGCTGAGGCTGGTGACCAGGACCGGCGCCTCGATGTCCTCCCGGATGGCCCCAACGAGCCTGCCGTCGTCCTTCCACATCTGGCAGGCCGCGGGTTGCAGGGGCGCATCGGCGTAGGGCAAGCCGGCGATCCAGCGATGAAGAATGACGATGTCGTCGCGGCTGAAGATGCGGAACATCTTGCCCCGCGGCGAAATCAGGCTGGTGAGCAGCGGACTCGACTCCGGCTTACCCGCCCTCACGTAAGTGCTGGCGGCAAGGTGGTCGAGGAAGGTCAAGGAATCGTCGACCTCCAGCAAGGGCTTCATCGGCGCCTTGTTCAGTCGCGTCTTGTCATGGTATTGGCAAGCATCCAGCCGACGACGGCTGATCAAATGACGCGCCGCCTCCCTCGGATCGAGCCAGCGCTCAAGCACATCGAGCAGCGCCTCGCTCATCGCCTCGGCCTGCCAGCGTGCCCACTGGTAACCCTGGCGTACGCCAGTGTGGCCCGACTCCCCCGCGTGCAGGAGGAATTCGCGCACCGCCGTTTCGGCGAGCGCGGCGAGGTCATCTGTACCCCCGGCGGGGTCGCGACGCAGATCGAGGAATTGGCAGGCGGAAGGTTCATTGTCAGCGATGAACTCGAACGAGGGCAGCAGCCCGCAATGACGCAGGTACAGGTTGGCCCCCAGGACCTGGGCCATCAGCGACTCGGGGAAATGCCCGAGCACGGCTAGCGTCGAGGCAAAGTTGAAGGCCCCATCCGAGATCCTCGGGTCGCCCCCCGCCCGCAGCAGGTCTTCGCCGGCATCCGCCAGCCCATGTTGACGCAGCAACTCCTGGTAGCGTTGGATACGACTGGCCGCCGGTTGACCGACACCGACATCCGCCGCATGGATTCTCAGCGCTGCCATCGCGTAGCGCGCTTCGTTGTTCCAGCTGCCACACAGCCCATGAATCAGGTACTGGCTGCCGATCAGCAAGGGCGCCGACTCCAGCGCCGCTTTGGCACGCAGCGCCCGGGCATCCTTTTCGTCAGCCTTGATCGCCTGCGTCAACCTTCGAAATCCTTCGCGCACGGGTCGGAGCCGTTCGAATGCAACGCCTGGCAGCCCGGCCAGGGCCGTCTCGCTGGCGAAGTCGACGTCTATCAGGTCTGCTCCAGGCACTGTCTCGAGGCAGGTGCGCAGGGAGGCCGAGGTAAACACCCGCCTGGCCTCTTCCCCTGCCTGGGCCCCGAGGAAGCTGGAAAAAATCTGCCGATTAGTCTTCATCAGTACATTGGATAGATAGAGGAATTGTTTTTCTTCTTGGCTTTTTTCTTTCTCTTGAACAAACCGCCAAGTGCCTTGCGAATTCGCTTTAACATAAGACCTCCTTAATCCTTACTGCAGATTTCGATGAATGGCGCGTGCCACGACATCACTGCCAACGTCGGTATAGTGTGCGCGGTCGACAAATAACCATTCATCGGTCGGGCGTTGACGTAAATCATCGACCAGATTGCAAAATCGAATACCCAGTGCATGACAACCGCTGGCCAGGTTATCGGAATAATGGTCAGCGACGGCGGGATCCGATATATCACCGTACAAGTTTTGCCACGTACCAAATCGGGAAATCCGGTCAAGTTCATCGAACAACTTCTGCTCTTCGGTGCACGGCTTTCTCACCCAAGTCGCCAAGGGTTGCATGAGAAATGAAAGTTCCGCACCGAGGGAGTCAGCAAGTCGTTTCCACGTGGTCAAACAATTAAGCGTGTCTTCGGCGGCGCGTGCCACCGTGTGTGCAATCGGTGGCACTGCGGTAGTTTCGGTCGGCCACTTTGGAAGTTTGACGGGCGGCAGTTCGGCGCCATTTTCCTCCGCAATTTCATCAAACTTTTCATAGTAATCGCCGCAGAAGTGGTACGGCGGCAGGTCACCGCGAATGAACTCGGGAAGACGGGCCATGACCAGCGTGTTGAAGCCGCCCATGACCACGATCTTGCGCACTTTGGGCAAGCGGTGGACATGCAGAATGAACAGCATCAATTCCTGGGTCGAATTGAAGCAGTGTCCCGCAAAATTCAACCATGGCGTACCGTCGGGATCCTGCGCGGCAAGGCGGCTCGCCACCGAGGCGGCATCGCTGGAGGCCCCATATCCCAAGGCTGACGAGGCCCCGACCAGCAGATTGACCGCCTGCGGTGCGTGTGTCCCCAGGTTACCGGCACTGATCGGTCGGCCTTGCGCATCATGGGCGAGACGAAAGCCGAGCCGATCGGTATTGATCGATGGCGATCGGTAGTCGGCGGCATTGAAACCCATGACATAGGGCAAGTACTGGGAGCGACCACGACTGGCGAATCGATCGTAATCGAGCATCTGCGGTGTCAACTTCACACGTTCCAGACCGGGATCATCAAGTGCGATGCGCTTGCGACTTTTGAACATGGTCAAACTACTCCTTGAGTGAGAATCGGAATTCCATTTGATCAGGAAAGCTTTTTTCAGAGCGAACACCGCCGTACAACTATCGAAGTTATAATTTAGAAAATCGCGAACGTGCTAACAACAGCCCGCGGTAGGCCGGACAGCATAAAATTTAGTTATTGTGTAATAGCGCTTTCTAAGGTGTGAAAGTCGAAATTAATTCAGAGGAGATGGGGGCAGTGGAAGTCGCACCGCGAGACGGTGAGAAAGAAGTGTGATGAACGGATGTTGTTATCAGGAGGCGTAATCTGGAAGCATTGCATGTTGCAATACGGTGCTGCTGAGAGTTTCCACGCATTAGTACACTCCTTTGTCTTATTCCCTCCGGATCCCACCGAAGGCACATTTGTAGCACCGATTCTAGGCGGTAAATTCTGGCTGTCAATATGTAACAAAGTGTATTTCGTCGGCGAATACGAATATTTTTGTATTTTGCTCATTGTGTACGATCGTTTCACTAACAGCGTGACCGGTATCTCCACTCCATTGCGCGGCCTCTAAACTTTAACGCATCGGTCAGGATATTGTTTCGGGGGGGCGGTAGAAATCTTGGACTACCTGGAGGTAGTTCATGTATTCATACGAAGACCGCATCCGAGCGGTCAAGCTCTACATCAAACTGGGGAAGCACACCGGGGCAACTATTCGTCAGTTGGGCTACCCGACGAAGAACTCTCTGAAGAGCTGGCATGAAGAGTACGAGCGATGCCTCGACCTGTCGCGTGGTTACATGCTCTCGAAGCCGAAGTACTCACTGGCCCAAAGGGAAAAGGCTGTCGGGTACTATCTCGACCACTGGCGCTGCGTTGCCTCCACCATCAAGGCTTTGGGCTACCCGGCACGGGATTCGTTGCGTGCCTGGATTCATGAATTGCACCCCGAACTGCACACCCGCGTCGTTGGTCGATCTGACGGGCTATCACGCCCGCCAGCGATGAAGCAGGCTGGTCATCGCGCTGTGTACGCGACAAGAAAGTGCGAACGCCGGGGCTCAAAAGCTGGGCGTGTGCAGGCCGACCTTGTACAACTGGAAAAATCAGCTAATCGGCCCAGAGGCATCAGCATCCATGAAACGCCGACAAGAAACTCCCTGGCTAACGAATAGGCTTAATTAGGCAATGCTTACAGGTCCTGAATTAGGCGCAGCCATCGAGCAAGCTCGGGTCGCCAAACGCGTTACAAAGAAGAAGCTCGCCGAAGATTTCGGCGTGGCGGGTCCGTCTGTCCAAGGCTGGGTGAAGACGGGCCGAATCGATAAGTCGAAGCTCATGGAGCTGATCGAGTATTTCTCGGACGTTGTGAAGCCTTCTCACTGGGGCTTAAGCGATCGGATGGGCAATATTCTTTCGGCATCAGAAGCCGAGAAAGGCTTTGATCGAACTATCCGAGCTGATGTCCATCTCTCGGATATCCAGCCTTGGGACGACAACACCCCTCTCGACGATGACGAGGTCTACGTCCCTTTCCTGCGCGAAGTGGAACTGGCCGCCGGCTCCGGCCGATTCGTGATTGAGGAAAGCGACAGCGCTAGGCTGCGCTTCTTCAAGAAAGACCTTCGTCACAACAACGTTCAGTTCAGCAACGCGAAGTGCGTGCTCGTCAGCGGCAACAGCATGCTGCCCGTACTGCGCGATGGCGCGACCGTAGGTATCAACGTCGGCAAGAGCTCCCTGGGCGACATCGTCGACGGCGACATGTATGCGATCACCCACCACGGCCAACTCCGCGTGAAGCAACTCTACAGACTGCCGAGCGGCATCCGTCTACGCAGCTTCAACCGCGATGAGCACCCGGACGAGGATTACACCTTTGCCGAGATCCAGGATCAGCAGATCGCAATCTTGGGCCACGTATTCTGGTGGGGCATGTTTGCGCGCTAAAATTGAACGACAAAGCAATGCCCTGCAGAAGGGTTACTGAATGCCGAAGAAACAGCCGGAAAGCAAAGTAGCAACGACCGCTGCTGACATTGAGCGCTCTATCCAGGCCCTGAACAAAATGGCTGAACGCCTTTGGGGTGATGGCCGGGAATCTGAGGCGAAAGCCCTCCTCGACGCCTTGGACGCATTAAATCGTGCGCTTGATCGGGTCAGGATTGGAGAGAGTCGCAGAGTTGCGACCCTTCATTAAAGCTTACGAATCAGCCGGCGCGAAGTAGATTTGCAGGAGGTTTCATGCCCCTCACCAAACCAAATCAAGAACTATTGCCTTGGCAGGCCTGCTGATAATTCTGCTCTCCCGAAAGCCAACAGCAGCTCCGGCGACAGTTGAAAGCAACTCACGCTCCTGTGGAAGATCTTGTACATCTCGACAGAGAGGCTTTCGGCTGCGTTTCACCTAGCGATTTTGATCGAGCCTATACCAGCTACACCCAAGCCGAATATGCGTTGTGGTCTGTCATGATCACACGCAAGTACTGTTTTGCGCAGTTGGATCTCAGCCAGGACATTTCGTGGACGGTAATGCAAGTGCGTGATGACCTAATGCAAATCGGACTCAAGCGCGCGACCGAGTATTCGAAAGCACCCGATATAGGCCAATCCACCTACTGGACGCGAACTGGCTGGGCCTATCCCGCAGAATAACGCAGCAACGCCAATTGCAAAGTCCGCCAAGCGCGGGCTTTTTTGTGCCTGCAATTACTGCGTTACACCCGGCGCCGGCAGCAAGGAGACCTGAGGCAGCACGACTGGCGAAAGATTGCCGGTAGCGTCTTCTGGCAGCGCGTACATAGCGCCGGTAAGTGGGTCGACAATAAGCATACCGATCAAACCTCCAATCAGCAGGTTGCCCCAGTACCAACCGCTCACCGTGGATTTCAAAGGAACAGTTGTCTCTGCGTAGCCGTCCTTCTGGAAGGTGACTGTGTAGCTTTCGCTTTTGAAGTAACCGCGACTGGTCTCCAGAATGGCTGCGCCAGGTGTGACGCCTTTCATCACAACGCCTCCCTTGCTGTCCTTAATCACGTAATTCGCCTTGGTCGGCATGCTGTACAGCCCCACCTTTGGCTTGCTGTCACTGACAATGCTCGCGCAACCGGATACTGCAAACGCCAAAACTATCGCCATCCCAGCGCACGCTTTACGAAAAACCATCACACCACTCCATATCGCCATCATTGGCTCGGCCGTAAATCGACCGGCGCGGATTGTATCCGAATGATAGCAATTAGACATCCACCCGCATGCCGTCTATTCCGGGCTTTTAGAGGGTTTCTCCTCGCTAAACGAACCGAGCCCGCTTGGGACTATTGCTAAATTGTGTCAGGATAAATACTGTATGTGCGTACAGCTAACGCAAGGAGCGCCCTATGTTTCACCCTACATCCGGATCGCAGCCAAAGAATTCCTATGAGCTCGTCGGTCGGCGAATCAAAGAGCTGATCGCGGCGCTTAGCGTCAAAAAGCAAAATGGCTGTCGTGGTATCCAGGCGAAAGGACGAGAACCCTGAGGCATGGCACCAGGTCATTCGAGATATTGAGGAAACTAACGGCGTAAGCATCGAACGCCTGAGTGACGGCACCGTCAGGATCGGCTGGCGAAAATACTGCGACTGAAAATATGACCCCGCCTAGTGCGGGTTTTTTATGCCTATCAAAAAATAATTAGCCAATACCTATTTACAAAATGTTAGCCAATGCCTACTGTTCATCTCAAGCCAACGCAACACCGGCCCAGCAGCGAAAGCCGCGCCGCTCTTTAGTGATACACCTTGCCGGATCACTACCGGCCCAGATTCAAAGGCAGCGATGAACCGGCCTCAACGGTTCAGAGGGTTGGCAACTGACCCGGGCGTGCAGCGTAAAACGCCAAGAACAGTTACACAGCGGGAGAACAAGCCGAAAGGCCCAAAGATCGTCGCCAGCCAGGTCAGCGACAGCATCCGCGCCAACCTGGCGAGCTTGGTCGAACTGACCGCCGATTACGTCTTCCTGTTCAACAACGTTCAGCAACTGGTGCTGAAGGCGAACGATGACCTGGTGGCGCTGATCAAGGTTCGAATTTCGAAACATCAGAAAGCCGAGGAAGAAAAAGCGGAAGCCACCCGCAAGCGCATCCGAGAGGAAGAGTTGCAGCGGATTGCGAATGAAGCAAAACCGATGACCTACCGCGCCGAGGTCACGAATCTGGAAGCCCTGGTGCACGCCGTAGCTGGCGGGCTGGCACCGCTAAGCGTGCTGACCGTCAACTGGGACGCATTCGACGCCCTGGTTGCTCAGCAAGGCTCGCTTTTCAGCATGGCCGGAGTAACCCTGGTGAATGCCGCGGCATGAGGAAGATCAAGCGAATAGTAAATAAATGACACCGGCAACCTTAGTTGGATCTGCCGAAAAGTATTATCGAAACAGACATACTGACTCAGATGAAATCATTAAGTAGGGCGATCGTAAAAACAGCACCCATTCATTAATTTATGCATTTGAAAATTTGGAGTATTTATGTCTAACGACACTTTAACTCACGCAGTAGACGCACCATCCAACATCAACAATAACCTTACAACCCAAATCGGAGGTACTCAAGCAACCACTGTTACTACCGAAGACGCTGCTTTAGTCAGTTGGAGCAGAACACCTATGGCTTCTGCTAGCACAGGCACTGTCGCTGCTTCATTAAGTACTACCTGGATCAGTGTTTGGGAATTCACCAATCTAATTACCAATAAGCCTAACCCGTCAGACCCTACGACATGGGATTGGTCTCCGGCCATTGCGGGCGCACAGGCTAAAGCTCAGTCTATGGCCAAAGTAGCCTATGGCGGTTACGGCGTAAGTTTTACTGCCGGAGTTTATCCGGTTACCCGAATCATTCACTACAGTGGCACGCCGCTTCAAGGCATGGGCTCTCGTAATACCTTCATCTCGGCTCTGCCTTTCGATCCTGCCAATGGTAAGCCATACGGTATGCTGGAACTGGCTCCAGGGGTAGTACAGGGTGCGCACATCAGTGGTATTACATTTTGCGGATCACCCTCTTATGTATATGGGACAGCTGCGGTCAACCCAAATCAATGGGGTTTCTACTGCCATGCACAGTACGACGCTAGCTATGTAGAGGGGGGTTTCTGGCACTCAAATCTAGTGGATGTGTGTTTTTGGAACTTCAAAAAAGGCATTTGGTCTCGTGGCGGTTATACCCAAGCCAACTCGAAGCGACCACACCAGTGGATCGACTTTTCTGATGTTCAAGTTGAGGTTCAGGATGGCGGTGAGCCTTGGCTGTTTACTGGGCAACATGGCCAGATCTCAGTGCGAGGCGGGCAAGGTAAAAGCATTAGTTCCTCCGTCGTAACACGTGCACTGTACTCGGTCAAAATCGCTGTTGACCCTGCTCCTTCAACAACTGCTTACGAAGGTATCAATGGCGAAAGCACTTCGGATGTTTCTGGTGTAGGCAATGCCTCTCGAGCCGGCCACAATATAAATTTTAGTGATGGTTTCTCATTTCAAGGATCGCAGAAGGGTCTTTGGGTCGATGGTCCTGCACGTAATATTACATCTGATGGTTGCTGGTATGAGACCTTGGCACAAGCAGTGACTATGACAGGTGACGGGAATATTAGTCTTTCTAACAACCGCTTTGCCAATGCAGGTATTGGTGCCACGGCTGGCGGTACGCCTGGAACAGGTTATATTGTTACTTTAGGATCTAAAGGCCAGATTGATTGGGGTCAGGGTAACGTCGTAGAGGGGTCTTATGATCACTTAATTTCCGATACGTCTTCTGGAGCCAACGAATGCAATGGTATCAACTGGCGAGGTTACCTTCGTAGTGATGCTACCGGACTTACCATACTGCCTGCATTGCCACAAAAATCGCCTGCTATGGACACTAACGGCAAGATTGATATGGGATCACATGGTTTTGGGACAATAGCACCTAATCCTGATCGCTCTGTACGATTGTCTCACATATCCAGCAATTTGTTACCGGGACAAATTTTAGTGCTGCGAGCAACTACCGGCCCTGTAACTCTCAAAAATTCTTCTGGTGGTAATATAATTACTGGTACAGGTCGGGACATTACAATACCCGCTGGTGGTATAGCCACTTTTATGCGCATACAACCTTACGTAGCCGGTTCTGAGTTTTTGCTTCAGTCTGTATCTGTTCACTCTGCTTCTACAGTGCCTACTGACGGGTTTTATTACACTCAAGGGCACATCATTGAAAACATTGCCGTGGGTGCCGGTGTGCCGGACAGATGGAAGTGCACTACTTCGGGACTGGCTGGTACTACAGCAATATTCAAAGCCGCAGCTGTATTAACTTAATCTAGGGTATCCGGATCAAGTGCATGGAACTGATCGCCAGAGAAAGCCGCGTCACCCCGGGTGGACAGATTTGAGGCGGATGAACACCTGGGTAAACCAACGAAGCCGACAGTCCTGTCTGGACCTGCCGGCCAGCGATCTCGAAGAGGCAGGCCATGGCCAAGACTGGACAATAGCGATCGGCGAAGGCCGCCGAGAAGCGGATCGAGTACGACGAGAAGGAATTGCGGCACCGGTTACGGCTCGGCACGCGGCAGAAGCTTGACGAACTGATGGCCTGGAACGGCATCGAGGAAATGAACGAGGCTGTGCAGAACCTGACTTTGAGCGCTCATGCGCTCGGACCGACCCTCTCGTTCCAAGCGATGGAAAGTCCGCGCCACAAAGTGCAGATATGCAAAAACGTGGCGCGGATGTTTCGAAATGAGAGTTTGGCAGAGCTGAGGCGTGCGGTGCCTACCCGAGGTATTCGCAATGCCCGTTCTCCATCGCGTCACCCACAAGATCGCCAGCAAACCCGAAGGCAGCCCGCCAGCCCAACACAGCGGCGGCACCGCATTTGGCTGACCATTCCACCAGGCGGCATTTGAGGTAATGGCGACTGCCGTAAAGCTCTCGGCGGTTAATCACTGAAAAACTACCGCAAAAAGAAGTCTCCTAAAAAGGTTCAGCTCCAACGTGGTTTCATTCAGGCGAATGAAGCCTTTAAAAACCCATGTATATGGGATCAACATAACTTGAGGTAAATATGACTATCGGCGAATCCACTCAACTAGCTGAAACTACTCCACTTGAGAAAGTCCTGATTGATTCCAACCAAGGATCCCCCCAAATTCCTTTCGTACCTCGGAGCGCTAGCTCAGTACTTTCTGTGGTGGAGTCAGCATCGCGGCACAGTGTCCACGCTGACGACTACTGCCTGCCAGGACTTGTCGACAACACAGACGGTTTGGCAAAAGCAGTTGCTGCTCTCGGCTCACTTGGTGGAACAGTACTTCTTGGGCCTCGAACATACGTAGCCAGCACAATGGTAATTCCCAGAGGGGTAATTATCCAAGGTGAAAATCCCTTGGTATCTATACTACTGCAACAGACGGGATCAAACGTAGACTTTGTAACCTCAGAAAATTTTCCGGTTTTGACCGGCACGGGCTTACCAGTCGCAACAGATAATCGAGTGCCCTCCTGGTTTGGGTTAAGAAATGTTCAGGTAAATGGCAACAAAGAACATAACAGTGTCGGCCGAGCATGCTGCTTCTATGGCGCCTACACGATAATAGATCACGTTGTTATCGGATGGGGCGCCAGCGGCGGCCTTTACACTGAGTATGCAACGAACGTATCCAGCAACGCTTCAATTGCCGATCAAGAGGAAGGCTTTGTTCGCGATTTAATTGTCCGCGACAACAACGGAGATGGCTGGATAAACCGCGGGCCGCACAGTGTCCACATGGACAATATCACTGGCATGCGAAATGAAGGCTGGAACTACTTCAGTGAGGTTCTCGACGAGACGTACAATGGGGCCCCCACTTACTGCACAATTTTACATTGCTTCCAGGGTGACATGAACTGGACCAGTGCAAGCGGTCGCAAACGTAAGAACATCTATATCGGCACTAATGGTTCGTTCGGTCAGATCACCGTGGATGGTGGTTCATTAGAAATTAATGCCGGATCGTGTTTGATTTCAAATCTGAATCAGTACTTCGGCGGCCAAGGTGGCGATATGGTTACGATTTCGGGTTCTCGCAACATGATTGGAGTATGGCGAGGACTCGCTCGCGCCGCATCATCTACCGCCACACCAGACGCTTGGATCGCCAAGATCACAGGAGACTTTAACAGCATCGGCGTCATGCAGATTTACGATAACTCTGCCGCTGTTGCATTTTCCAATGGCGTTTTTATCGGTGGCGTGGGCACAGCCATTGCTGATCTATTTATTCGTGGGACCAAGACCGGCCTAAAAGTCACCTCAAGCCGCAATAGAATCCGCGGTTGGATTGCGAACACCGTGGTCGCAGGTTTTGAATACACCACTCCAGTGGACTCACACGGGGGTAGAAATAGGATCAACTTGGATATATCCCCATCATCCGGTGCATATACAATAGGTAATGCACCAATAGTTAATTCGGACCGCTTCAATATCGAAGGAACTGGCTTGAACGGTGGAACCAAGTCAACTAATTTTTCCAAAGAACAATCATCCATCGCAGGCGACCTAGACGCTGCGGGGATTAAAACGATGATCATTCCCCATGGCCTGCTTTATACGCCTAGACGCCAAGATATTAAATCATCCCTGACAGGACTAACGATAAAAACATTAACTCTTGGCTTCATGCGCTGTTCTGTAGTGGACGCTACAAATATCACTATTGAATATCTAGTCGTAACACCCGCTGTAGGGGGTGTTATGAGCATCGCCGTACAAGCTGCGGCACAGTAAATCGAGGTAAAAGGCCTTTGTCGCTTACTAACTGTCGTATCCGGTCACGGAGGGTGGCGCCTGCAATGTAGATTTTCCATAAGTGGTTATTTTTCAAAACCACCGCCTCCGCTGTGCTCGTCGCCGTCAACTCCCGAAGCGAGAAGGCGGCATGATGCGGCTCAGCAGGAAGGTCAGAGCGCACTGCCGGCTGCCATTAGGAGATGGAGCATAGGGAAGAATCCCGCCGCAGAATTAGTAGAATTGTGAGGTAGCGGGAAAGAAACGAGACCAACAGCGCAATCTTTGAACCACATACAAGTAATCTGACCCATGATCTAAACAGGCCAGATCATAAAAAACTTAAATCAAGAGGGACCAAACACTATATTATCAGCCTCCTGCAAAGTTAAAACCTGTGTAAGCTCAATCGTTAGATAGCTATAAGCTTTAGGATTAAATTTAATCTGCACAGCTGGATTTTCACTAAAATTCGACAGCCAATCATAATCATTACAGTAGCTTGCAGGTATGTTAAGCCACTGCTGAGCCACTGGAACCGCAAAGCTATCCATTTCAGCCAACTCCTTACTACAATATACTGACCATATATCAACGCCCTCAGCAGGAACAACAGCAGCAGCAATTCCATATCCGTAAGCATAAACAGCCGGTGTCTTTTTAAAGGTTTTTATTACATAAAAACCATTTCCTAATTCCCCTCCCGAGGCATGGTCCCAAACCCCTGGCACAACTCTTAGACCGCCTTTTAAGGATGCCCTATGCCCAGACCTAGTAGCGTGAAATCCTATTAATCTCATATAAACTCCATTTTAATTGCAAGAATCTTCCAATTCACCAACCGCACACAGACCGAGTGTTTTAATTTTAAAAAGCCGAGACGCCTAGATTAAATAGATCGGTTTCCGTCAGTGCCTAGCCTCATATGCCGGTCGGCCAAGCACCATGTCCACACGCGAATTCTTGATGAATTTGCCCAAGCATTTTGCTTAATGCCAGCCATCAAAAAAATAGACCATTCCCAAATTAAACGCCAATACGCCAGCCGTAGAGGCCTACCCGAAGCAACCCATGCCCCCTTCCCACCAGATACTGGTCGGCGACTGCATCGACATGATGCGGACTCTGCCCGACCAGTCAGTGCAGTAAATGAAGCAGAAGTCTGCGACCGAGATAAATCACAGATTAATGCGGCTTAGGCAATTCAAAAGTCTGCTCAAAGCGAACCAAAGCGGGCGATCGCTGCATCGATAAATCGTCGGAGCTTGGCTGTTCTTTGACGATTTGCCGTGTAGAGCAAATGCATTTGTCGGCTCGGAGCTTCGAAGTCAGCTAACAATCGCACCAACTCGCCGCTGCGCAGCGCCGGCTCAAGAAAGTCCTCGGGTCCAAGGACAACTCCAAACCCGTCAAGCGCTGCTGTCAGCAGCGCTTTGCTCTCGTTGACCTGCAAACGACTGGCGACTTGTACCTTATGAACTACGGAGCCTTTGCAAAACTGCCATTCGCGGTCAGCCGGGCGGGACCAATAGGCATATCCTAAGCATTCATGGTTTTCGAGATCACCCGGTGTTTGTGGCGTTCCGCGCTCGATCAGATAGTTCGGGGCTGCGCAGGCCACCAACCGATAAGGCGCCAACGGTCTGGCTGTCAAACTGGAGTTGGCCAAGGGGCCGATCCGAAAAGCCACCTCATAACCCTCCTCCACCAGATCGACGAAGCGGTCCGTCAAATGCAGATCGATTTCTACCTCAGGGTGGTGCCGCAAGAAATCCGTCACGAATGGCATGAGGCTATAGGAACCGAAGGTCACGGGAGCACTGACTTTCAGTTTGCCACGAGGGGTGTCGTTCATGATCTGGGCAAGGGTGTCGGCAGCCTCGGCTTCGCTCAAAATATGCTTACAGCGTTCGTAGTAAGCAGTCCCCAGTTCAGTCAGGCTCTGGCGCCGAGTAGTACGGTTCAGTAGCCGCGCCCCTAGCCGGTGCTCAAGAGCGGCAACATGTTTGGCCACCATCTGCGGCGACAGACCCAATCGCTCGGCGGCGCGGGCATAGGAGCCTGATTCCGCCGCCATCACGAAAGCACTCATGCTCGTCAGACGATCCATCATTCAACACTCCTGGTAACGAGACTAAGTACCCGATGATTATTTATCTGCCAGTGGTTGGCAATCATCATGGACTCTTCCTACCAATCAAGGAGCAAAGACATGCGAATCGGCATTATTGGAGCAGGCTTCATCGGACGTGCGGTGGCGCAATTGGTCATCGCAGCGGGACACGAGGCGATGCTCAGCAACTCACGCGGCCCACAGACGATGAGTAGCATACTCACTGACATTCCCGGCAGTCAGGTCGGCACTATCGAGGACGCCGCACAATTTGGCGACGTGGTGCTGGTGGCCATTCCCCTGGCGCATTACCGAAGTGTGCCGGCGCAGTGGCTGGAGGGCAAAACCGTGCTGGATGCCAACAACTACTACCCGCAACGCGACGACCCTATCGCCGCCCTCGACCGCTTCGAAACCACCACCAGCCGCCTGCTCGCCGAGCATCTGCCCCAGGCCAATGTGGTCAAGGTGTTCAATGCCATTCTTGCCCGGGATTTGGTGCCGGACGCACGCCCCGCAGCGGCGCCCGACCGACGCGCACTTCCGATCGCTGCTGATGATCCGGCCGCCAAAGCCCTGGTTATCAGATTGCTGGACGAGATTGGATTCGACGCCGTTGATGCTGGCAGCCTTGATGATAGCTGGCGATTCGAACGGGCTAAACCCGCTTACTGCATACCACTGGATAAAGAGGGGCTGAAGGTTGCCTTGGCTGCGGCCCAACGGCAGGTCGAATTGCCCGACGGATCGTGGCGCCGCTGAATTGTCCGCACCCACTGGATCGAGAGAAGACTTGGAGCTGACGGAGGACAATGTCAGCTTCGGGTTGTGGATTTCGGCCAGCCGTAGCAGGCAGAGTTCGGCCAGACGAGACGCAGCATGGACCGATTCACCGGCGGTTGCCTGTGCGGCAACGTGCGACTTATGGCAGCAGGCCTACCCTACCGGGTCGGCTTTCGGTCGTTTCAACCTGTCACGTATGACCGGTTGAATCCACACTCGATTGCAGCCGTTCGAGACTGGTTGCAAACGGCAAAAAGCGGACGTCCAGCTTTGGTTCAGAAAGAAACCTGGCACTACGCCTTCGCTACGATCTCGTCCCACGCGGTAGGGCTGGGAAATAGCTCGTTCAGGAAACCCACAAACGCCTTCACATTCGGGCTGCCTCGGCGGCTCTCTGGCCACAAGGCCGTGATGGAGGAACGGTCGACAGCGAACTGTGGAAATAGCGGCTTCAGTTCTCCCCGTGCGACATAGGGCGCGGCGACATAGGTGGGTGAAATGCCAATGCCACCGCCAGCTGCAAGCACTGCGGCAACCGCATCGCTGGCGTCAATGACGATGGATGCGTCGGGCGCTATCTCCACCATTTGGTCCCCCACGTTGAATGGCCAACGTAGCGCTTGGCCCGAGCTCTGGTAGCGAAAATTCACGCAGTCATGGTCGACCAGGTCGCTGAGTTCCAGGGGCGTGCCGCGTTTGGCTAAATAGGCTGGAGAGGCGAAAGCGCAGATTCGATGCGGCCCCAGCGTGCGGGAGATAAGCCGCGAATCGGCCAGGTTGCCCACGCGCACAGCCACATCGATGCCTTGCGCAACGATGTCCACAAACTGATCGCCCAAGCGCAGGTCGATGGCGAGCTTGGGGTAGCGCTCGCGAAACCTGGGAATCGCCGGCGCCAATATGTTCAGCCCGATAGGCGGCGAAGCGGTCACTTTCAAGGTGCCGGAGGGCTCAGCGCGCGAGGCCACTGCGGCCTGCTCGATGTCCTCTACTTCACGCAGAATTCGTAGCGCCCGTTCGTAAAGATCCCGGCCTTCAGGTGTCAGGGTCAACGAGCGGGTGGTGCGGCTGAATAAACGTAGCTCGAAATGTTGCTCAAGGCGTTGCACGCTTTTACTGATAGCGGACGGCGACACGGATAAATCGCGGGCTGCAGCGGTGTAGCTGCCTAAAGAGGCAGCGCGGGCAAAGGCAATAAGACCGGTAAGGCGGTCCAACCCTATTTGTTCCTTCATGGCACTAGTAAAGCGATTTATGGCCTGATTATCAATGTTGGCTCGAATCTTTAGTCTTTGCCCAACGACGCCATTCAGGCAGTCAAGGAGATCGACCATGAGCCATTCCACCACCATACAAACCGCATTTACCCAACAGCTACCCTCTCATCTGGAAGGCCGCACGGTGGTGATTTTCGGCGGCACATCCGGCATCGGTTTAGCCGCCGCGATTCAAGCCAAAGCCGCCGGGGCATCGGTGACCGTGATCGGTTCCAATGCCGAGCGCGCCGAGCAAGCGGCGACAGAACACAGGCTCGCCGGCTGGCGCGCCGCTGATGTCACCAACGGCGATGCCGTCTACGCTGCCTTGGCGGACATTCCTCACGTGGATCATCTGGTTCTACTCGCCGGCACATTTGTGGCGGGCAAGGTGCTGGACGCTGAAATCGCATACCTGCGTCGGGCATTCGAAGAGCGTATATGGGCTTCGTTGCACGCCATCCGCGCGTTGGGAAATCGGTTGTCCAAGGACGGCTCCATCGTCTTTATCTCTGGCTGTTTGGCCGACCGGCCCAACGCCCATGGCACCGCCGTGATCGCCGCTGCATCGGCGGCAATGGAAGCGCTGGCACGTGGCCTGGCCTTGGAGCTGGCGCCCATCCGTGTGAACACCCTGTCCCCAGGCCCGATCGACACCCCCATTTTTAGCAAAGCCCTGGGCAAGGGGCGCGATGCGTACGTGAGCGCATGGGAGCAAGTGCTGCCGGTGCATCGCATCGGTACCGCCGCTGAAGCAGGCGCCGCTACCGTTTTCCTGATGACCAACACCTTTATGAACGGCGCCACGCTAAACATCGACGGCGGCGCTCGGCTGGTCTGAGTGACCTGACTCGCACTGAGTCCATTTCAGGAACAGCGCCATGACTGCGCTGGATACGTTGCGGTTTAGGATTGCTTCCGGCCCAGAGTGTGTAAAAACGCTTCGCCAAAATTGAAGTGTGCGCGTCTACGTTAAATCTGAAATTTATCGGCACGTCAGCAGATGTGGATTTCGCGTAGGAGCGCGATTTTCAGTCCGGTTTTGAGTACCTGTCGCGCTCAAAAACGTTTTTACACAGCCTCGGCCAGAAGCGGCCTGTTTTCTCCATTGCTTAAGATCAAAAGCTCGCGGCGAAAGCCCTCCTACATAGGATCGTAGTTCCTTGTGGCAGGGGCTTTAGCCGCGATATTTTTTGAGGGCGGCAGAAGGTCCGCAATTGGGCGATTAAAGCCCTTCGTGACTGGCGGCAAACGGCCAAAAGCAATCGTTCGGATCTACAAATCCAAAGTCGCGCTACTATGCCACTTGCACCATTTTGAAAAGAAATCCATCTTAGAAAAATCGAACACGTTTAACACCACGATAAGAGCCACATGGAAGGGGTTTTATGTTAACCAAAATGGCCTCAATCTTTGACGTCGAATGGGCTAATGCCAAGCTAAAAGTCGGTCACGTCGTTCTCTTCATCGCAGCAGTGTGTATCTCATTGATAGCAATAAGCATCTGGGGGGTCTTTAACTCCCTGGAGTACCACTTGCACGACAAAGAAACCGAGATGTCAAACCTTTCCAAGACATTGTCATCCAGTATCGCAGCTACGCTCACTCAAGCCGACACAGTGATTTTAGGGGTTAAGGAGCGGCTGGAAGCTGAAGGTACCAGCCCGGAGAATTTAAAAAACTTAGGTGAGATTCTAAAAATACAACAAAAACACCTGCCTCAAATACATGGCTTCTTTATTTATGACGAACAGGGTCGCTGGCTGCTTAACTCAAACGGCATAATCCCAGCTGGCGCAAACAACTCAGATCGCGACTACTTTATTTACCATCGCGACCACACCGACCCGACCACTTTTATTGGCCCAGCTATACTTAGCCGCTCAACAAACGAATGGATCATGACGGTATCGCGGCGAATCAATCATCCCGACGGTAGCTTTGCTGGTGTAACGATAGCCACAGTTTATCTGAAATACTTCCTCAGCCTTTACGATGACATAGACATAGGAAACAATGGCATTATCAACCTTGCATCCTCAACCGGGCGAATTGTAGTACGCAAACCATTTCGTGACGCTGACGTCGGCACAGACATGTCAAGCGGACAAGCATTTGCCCTACTAACCCCCGCGATTAATTCGGGCACCGCAACAATCAAATCATTTATCGATGGCGTAGAGCGGGTCATCAGTTTTCGACGCATTGATGGATACCCCCTTGTAATTATCGCTGCATTTGATAAAAGCGAAATACTTGCTGACTGGCGTAGCGAATCACTCGCCAGCCTGCTTATATCATCCATATTGTTAGTGATACTGAGCCTTCTTGGATATCGACTCATCAAACTGATGAGCCAGCAAATCCAGGCACAAAAAGAACTACAACTCTCTCAGAAAATCTACATAGAAGCAAACAAGGCCCTCGGCGTACTTGCTCTAGAAGACGGATTAACGGGCCTGTTCAATCGCCGGCAATTTGACTTTTTCATTGAAGCAGAAATCGGCAGGACAAAAAGAAAATCAGATGACACAGCCTTAATCATGATCGATGTCGACTTCTTCAAAAAGTACAACGACCATTACGGCCATGTACAAGGGGATGAATGCCTGAAGACCGTGAGCGCGATAATAAAAAGGCATGTAACCCGGACAGACGATCTTGCTGCAAGGTACGGAGGAGAAGAATTCGCCATCGTTCTTCCAGGCACAGACTATGTTGGAGCTTTCCTGATAGCCGAAAAAATCCGAATCGAATTAGAGCAAAGTGCAATCAATCATAGTGAGTCTCCTATTGGAGTAGTGACCATCAGTGTTGGCATCGGCGCATTGTCCGCCTCAAAGACCGGGACATCTGAAAACCTGGTAGACATTGCTGATAAAGCGCTCTACATCGCCAAATCCAGCGGGAGAAACCGGACTGTTATCTCCAATTAATGACTCAACAGAAAAATTCAACTAATGCTAGAGCATTCAAGAATGCCTATAGCCTCAGTTGAATAAACTTTTCCGCGCCCCCCAAAGGCTCGACATCTACCCTTTACAGCTTTAAAAATTTAAGCTTGAGAGGCCGTCGCTTTTGCGAACGTAACTGCCGCCTATATCCGCTCACCTGCATCAAACTGCCTATCCCTAATTTGAAAAACACTTCTCATGACAAGGATGACAATCATGACTGTAGATATCAGTAACTTCGACATTGCTACCCCGTTGCCGACGTCAGGTACTAACCCGGTAGCGCTTGAGTTAAACGGCGATAAAGCTCTGGAAGAGTGCCCTACCGTAATCATCCGGCTGGCAGATGGATCTATTCAGCTCACAGCCCCCACCAAGGGAGCATCAAGCAAGAGTACGCATCGAACGCGCTGCGAATGGAAAGAGTCGAATTACTGGACTCTGATTAGCGCTGCCGACCATTGGAACCAGCAAGAGATGACACTGGTGAAGGTCAACTCTGCCCAAAAGGTCGTGGTTTCACAGATGCACGTTCAAGACAGTGTAGATCCGGCGATCAAGGTGTTTTGGGAGAAAGGCTCGCTCACTTACGCGTTTCGAAAGAACTACAGCGGCGCGGACCCAACGCCTAAACTTCTGCTTGGCAACGTTGCGTTAGGTGCGAAGTATCAGGTGAGCATCCATAGCACGTCTGCTGGCGCCGTTGTTGTGAGTGCCAGCGTGGGCGGCAAGTCCGCATCCTCCCCAATTTTGCAACTAGGCAGTTCCTGGATATCCAAATCTTTCGATTTCCATGGAGGTATTTACAATCAAATTGACTACACCGATGCCACCTCACCAAGCGACGGCTCGATTTGTATTGTCAGCCAACTGTCCGTGAGCCACGTCTAATCTGTGCTCCGGCTATTTACTGGCGGCCTGCCACATCAGGTCGAAAAAACGCGATGGATATGCTTAGGCCCTACGCCGCCGAGACTGTGGCGCTGGAAGACGACAGGGATGGCGTCTGTGCCAGGATGACATCGGCATTTCCGCCGATGTCTGCCAGTCGTTCGTCTTCGACAATGGTGCGTTTTCGGTCCGGAAGAAAGTTTGAATACGTTAGAGCCCTGAATAGTCAGGGCTTTTTCGTTTCTGGCGTTTGGTGAAATCAGCGCTACTCGCTTCCCCGTTGCGAGATCCACGAAAAAACAACTCACCCTTGAGGCTGCCATCCTGGAACTATCGAACTGGGTTGAGGCGCACGAATCTGCCAGGAAAAGACGCAGGTCAACATGAGATATATCCCCGTGCCATTGGCGCTTGGGCTTTTTACAGGCCTCGCGGCTCAAACCTCCTGGCTGCCTTTTCTTCATTCCAAAATCAAATAACTTGCGGCTTCTGAAGCAGGTTTTACGCGGACTGAAACGCATGACCAAAAAATTACTATTGCAAAACTGTCTGGATTTATTACAACCTTGTTGGGCTAGAGGCATCTAGCCATTACCTCAAGGGAGAGAACATGTCTG
Organism: Pseudomonas sp. ASL4; assembly: GCF_056680395.1. NCBI lineage: Bacteria > Pseudomonadati > Pseudomonadota > Gammaproteobacteria > Pseudomonadales > Pseudomonadaceae > Pseudomonas > Pseudomonas sp. ASL4. Next base: position 5,149,606 of record NZ_CM155280.1, read on the forward strand.
CAATCACGAAGAGCCAACTCGCCTACAAGTACACTTGGTCGGCAGATTCGGGGGACAACCGGAATTACACCGGCAAACTGGATCGAGACGAAGTAGACCGGGACGAAGGCTATGAGGTACTGCGCTTCCTTAACAGTATCTGCGCAGACAAAGATCAAGCTCTGAACGCCGAGCGCCTGATTAAAACCAAGCTGCCTGGCTCCGTTCAAAAGCGGGCTGAAATACTCAAATGGCTCATTGATAACTGGCAAAAATAAGATTGACGTTTCGGGTTGCGGACCTAATCCAGTAGGACGCAGCCCCCTACCCCGTCAACGTAGTTCCGAAACACTCGCCTCTTTCCTGGCGTCCTGCCGACCGTACGCCCCCAAACCCTGCAACTCGTCACCCAACCTTCGCCCGACTATCGCACCCAATTGCTGTGTATCCGAACGGGCGCTTCGGTGGGAATCTTTGGCTTGTCCGATCTCCGGCAATAAAAAACCCGCCGAAGCGGGCGTTATGAATTTTTAGTAGGCTGTGGGAGTCAAGTAAAAATCCCCGCTACTCATTGAAATCCGCCGCCGAACAGACTCGCCAGTTTTTAATTCAATCTCGGATTCAGCGACGGAAGATGTCCCAAACATTACCCAAGTACTCAACCCGAGGACATGCCTGCCCGGAGTAAGGCCAAATCGGGCTACCTCACCCGGATGAAACTCAGCTGCCGGCATTCCATCAATATGCAAAATGAAACGAATTTCAGACCCGACAATGCCCTCATCTCTCGTTACCACAAGCTGAGATTCATTCTTTTCAGAAAACGCGAAAAGCCTCGACGCCGGTACTGACGCTGCATTTTCAGCTGAAACGGGTGAGGTGGAACACCCCGCGATACTAAGTAGAGTCAACGCCACCGCCCCTATCAAAATCCGCATGACTCGTCCTCTTCCATAAATTTTTGATGCTGTATTTCAGCGTGCCAAATTCGAGATAGCATTTTCATCTCACACAAATTTTTACGACGCCGGATATTCGATCGGAGGGAGATTGCCATGTGCGAAAGAATCGATAACGAACAACGGATCCGGTGAGTGTTGGGTCGATATCAACCAAATGCCAGGGCATTTCAGCATTTGGTGCCAGGACCGTATAGCGATCACCTGACGTCTGTAAAAGGCCTCCAATACTCCCGCCAATTAACTGCGTGCTTTGCCATCCATCACGGATGCACTCAGCCACAACCTTAGGCGTGCGAGTAGATACCAAATCGAGCACCGGTGGTGTTTGCCTGATATCTCCAACACTTGAACACCCAGCCAACAATGCTGAAGCCAGCGCCCCCATCAGCGGTCGCATAATTCTTCCTCATCCTGAAAGGAAGCGACTATAGCAGTCGCTCAACGCACTGAGCAGCAGCTCTGCTGTATCAGCGCTGGTCGATTTCAATACCCGTTCTTTAGTGGATGCTGCGTGTCGCGCCCTCGTTGAGATATCACGAAACGTCACCATCAACAATTACCTAAAGTACCCGTACGGACAATCCAAACCCAGCACCACCTATAAACTAAAGCAGTTGGATGACTGCTTGCTCCGGAAGACCTTCCAAAAATGCCACCACACTATCCTTAGGAATACGAAACATACGCTCGTTCTTGAAAACAGGACCAATAGTCCTCAACTGAAATATGAAAACAAAAACCCGCCCGCCCCCTCAAATTTACTTTTCCTCTGTACGAACGCTCTGGCGTCGACCCACAGGCAAAGCCAGGGGTAGCACCCCGCGTAGATCACATCGCGATGCGAACGAACGCCGGCATCAAATTAAATGTTGCAGCTGTACTGATACTCGAAGGGAAAAAATACCGTATCGACCACCAACGAAAACGGCGCATCAATGAGTAAAAAGGGGATTAGTTTTCCGTGGGATGTGCCGACTAACCACCAGTCAAAACGCACACCCGTATAGGGGCATGGGTGCTCGTAGTCCATTCTCATCGCTACCGCCATGCACCCAGTTAAACAGGCGAACATGGCCAACAAAATCACGTTCCGAAACACGTAACGTCCTTATTACTTTCATCCGCGAGCGGAGTCCCGTCGCGACAATGCTCTGTTGATACAACAAACCCAAGCCGTCGCCTGGCGCGGGCCTGGGTATTCACATGAAGGCAGCGATTGGCAGGCGGTTACAAGCAAGCAGGCACCGATAGCGTGTCTGCCAGCAACGTAAAGGGAAGGTCGAGAATGATGAACGGCCCCACTAAAGGCATCATCTCTTTGAACTCGAATTCCGTTCCGTTAAAACAGGAAATGGACCCGTAGGAATTGGCAGCAATCCAGGCACAGCCACTCAATTGTGAAATGGCCAATATCAATATGAGCTTGCGTAGCACGTAATTTCCTTATTACTTTTCCATTGCCTGCGTCATAGACGCTATCGCGAAAAGTTAGTCACCGACCCAGGGCCCGCCGCATGCACTCCCACTGATAGATGCCTGAGTCGAAACAATCGTGCCGGCCCAACTTCATAATAACCACCCAAGCACTGGTCTACGCTGAAGGTACAGGCGGAGGATCCGATCATGTGCGGACGACTTTCCCAGTACCGAGGCATTCACGACTTCGTAGCTGCACTGAGTATTCCCAACGCCCTGATCAATACCGTCGGCGACCTGCCGCTGGAATACTACAACGCCGCGCCGACCACTCAACTCGCCCTCTTCCACCAGGAAGGCGATGTGCTGCACGCCGACAGGGTGCGCTGGGGATGGCGACCTCATTGGTCGAAGGACCACACCACGCCGATCAACGCCCGGGTCGAGAAAGTCGCCCATGGCCCATTCTTCAAAACGATCTGGCCGCATCGCGCGATCATCGCGATCGACAATTGGTTTGAGTGGGTCTATGAGGGTGGCCCGAAGAAACAGCCCTACCTGATCCGCCGCAAGGATCGCGCGCCGATCCTCTGCGCAGCGATTGGTCAGTACCCAAGGTACGAACATGAACCGGATGAACATGACGGGTTCGTCATCATCACCGCCGACAGCGCTGGCGGTATGGTGGACGTCCACGACCGCCAACCCGTGACGCTTTCAGCGCAACTGGCCCGGGAATGGCTGAACCCGGCCACGCCCAAGGAGCGTGCTGAGCAGATGGCACTTCTACAGGCCGAGCCTTGCGAAGGCTTCGAATGGTTCAAGGTCGATATGGCCGTTGGCAATGTGCACAATCAGGGGCCTGAACTGATCGTGGCAGCGCGGTGAGGCATTCTCGATGGACTCCTCAATAGCACCGCAGAGTGGTCAATCAGGCGGATCACGCCCATCACGACTATTAATAAAAGCATTCCAGTGCTCATAGGCATCGTGCTGGCGCTTGACGGCGTCCTCCCATGCCGGCCCTGACACAGAGCGGGATGAAATCAGCTCCATCATTTCCGTTGTTGCAGCATCGAGATCCGCCAGCAGCGCATGCGATTTGATCCTGAAATCGTCGACTGATGTCATTGCCTTAACCCCATTGACGCTACCGTCACCGAGAAGTAAATACTTCAGCATCATTGAGCGCGAATAAGGTGAATGATTCACAACATCCGATCATCGGTACCGGCCAGATGTGCAAAGCCCAGCGCGATGGCTGGGCTCTGTTTATTTTCGGTTTGCCATCATTTTGTCGGCGAGCGCTTTGGCCCGTTCAACCAACAGGTTCTGCCGGTCTTGGTGAGTGGCTTCTCCTACCACCGGTGCCGTCAGATTGCTTTCCGCAATCAATGCGGCGCAGAAGTATCGATCCCAAACTCGTTGCTCCGTCGCTTGCTTATTCACTTGGTCGGCGTCCATGTGCTGCTCCTCTTGATGAAGTGCATTGCCATTTTACGCCCGAATCGCAAACAAACCGCGTTGCCGGCTAGCCAGGAATATTGAGGAAAGCGTTCCAGCGTTCATAGGCATCGTGTTGTCTTTTGGTCGCAGCGTCCCATTCCGGTCCGGAAACACATTTAGATGTCACTAGCGTCATCATTCCCATAGTCGCGGCATCCAACTCGATCAAAAGCGCTTGCGATTTGATGCGGAAGTCTTCGAATGATGTCATTAACTTGCCTCTGGCCGGAGTTCACCGCCATCGAGGAACAATTGCTCCTCACCCTATGGAGTGGGGCCAGTATCGATAATTCAGGCGGTCTGACGGTCGGTGCACGTTGACCCGGCACCATTCGTCGCCCATAAAAGCATGGTGCCCAATACCTGACGCCATCTGGCTTAGGGATTGCATTGCCCGGTCCTAGCAGCCCCAGAGCGACGTAATTCTGACGCGACTGCAATCAAATCAACGCTTAAGGACTCCAGCGATACGCTTGGTCAGTCACCGGGAGATGTAACGTGTCAACTCTCAACGAAATCGCAATGAACCACGCGAGAATGGCTAAGGCAAAGGAAGAAGAGTCGACCGCGCTGACTGAGCGACACGTGCAAATAGTGGGCAATATCGAGGTTCCCTCACTGGATGCGCCGCCGCACATACCACTGCACCTCATCGCCGGGGCACAAGACAACCACGTCGGCCAGGCCTGCGCCTGATCTGACACCCACTTCTCTCACGCCTCATTACTCGTATTAATGAGGCGTGCGGCAAGCGCTCCCTCTACGTTGTACAGATCCCTGATGACTGAAAATTTTGAAGGAGTGCCGCCGAGACCCTGAGCGTCAGTTTTTTCTGCAGAGTGGCCGCGGCATCTTCCGTGAGCGTGGACATGACGCCGGGCAAAGGATCAACAATAAGGACTCCATCACTATGCCAGGGGCAGATAGTCGACTGGCAACAACCCCGTTCCTCAACTAACGTTTCTACCTCATCAATCAGCCGCTGCTTCATCGCTAGCGCCTTATCAAGGAGAGATAGATGACACCCGTTCGAACCGCCGAAAAAACCTATCGCACTTGGTCCAGTCCCATCCTGCTTGAACTCAAGGAACGTGAACATCAGTTGGACCCGGTGGCCCGCCAGGCGCTGCAGAATGTGCTGGTCGAGAGAAGACTGGTGGACACTGGCAACCCCGCTGGCCCGGATCGGCGCAACGCAGACCCGGCCAAAAGCGACAACCATCGATAACTGACGCTCATCACCGATTCGCTGCCGACGCGACGCAAAGCGCACACGCTTACCTCGCAGCAGCGAATCCCCGCTCCAGATCCTCGATCAACGCTTCGACATCTTCCAGCCCGATATGCAAGCGCAGCACCGGATTCAGTGCGCGATCCTGTGCGCTGTCACGTTCCTTGAGTTCAGCGACGGTGATCAGGCTTTCATAGCCGCCCCAAGAAGCACCCAACCCGAACAGCTGAAGCCCGTCGATGAAACGTTCGACGTAGCTCGCGTTGGCGTCGTGCAGCTCGAACGAGAGCAAACCATTGCTGCCCTTGAAGTCACGCTGCCACACGTCATGGCCGGGGTGATCGGGCAATGCCGGGTGGAACACCCGTTTCACCTGCGGATGAGCCTGCAACCAGTGTGCGATTTCCAGGGCCTGGCGTTCATGAACATCCAGGCGTGACGCCAGGGTTCGGGCGCCGCGCAGCACCAGGTAGGCGTCATCGGGGCTGACAGCGCTGCCGAAGGCGTCGCTCATGGCCGCCAGCGGTTGCCAGGCTTCTTGCCGGGTGCAGACACTGCCCATGACCACGTCGCTGTGACCGCTCACGTATTTGGTCAGCGCCATGATCGAGATGTCGGCACCGAGGGTCAGCGGTCGATACAAGTAGCCTGAGCCCCACGTATTGTCCACGGCCAGCAAGATGCCGCGCGGCTTGCACAGGGCGGCGATGGCCGGCAGGTCGCAGAGTTCGTACAACAGCGAACCAGGCACTTCGGTGTAGACCATTTTGGTGTTGGCTTGCAGCTGCATGTGCAGGTCGCGGGCGTCAGGCGCGAAGTAGCTGACCTGAATGCCGAACGGCTGTAGAAACTCTCGGGCCAGGCGCCTTACCGGCGAGTAGACCGCGTCGGTGATCAGCACATGGTCGCCGGGCCGCAGGTAGGCCAGGAACGTCTGGGCGACCGCTGCCAGGCCGGTGCCAAACAAGCGGGTGCGATAACCGCCCTCAAGTTCGGTGACCAGATCTTCCAGGGCGAATGCCGTTGGGTTGCCGCGAGCGCCATAGCTCAGCACTCGCTCATGGTCGCGCCGGGAACGGGCGTCACGCATTTGCGCGAGGTTGTCGAACAGCACCGTACTTAACCGCGTGACGGGGACGTTGACGGCGCGACCGCCATTGCCCTTTTCGGTGCGTGCCAAATGAATGAGCTGGGTACGAACCCTGGACTTTTTCTCTTGCAGCGGCTTTAAGCTGGCGATTTCGTCTTCGCTCATTTGCGCCAGCAAACCGATCTCCCAGGCCAGGTATTGCCGCGCCGCATCCTTGTTGCCGGAGTGGCGGTCGTGGGTGAAGAACAGGAAATCGATGCACTGTTCATTGAGCGGTGTATTGACCGTTTCCTCCACCGCGAAACCCGCCGCGCGCCAGGCGTCGAGGCCACCGTCCAGCAGCCGGGTTTGCTGGCGTTGGTATTCGGGCAATTCCAGTGCCGCGAAAGCCGCCAGTTGCGGATCGTCGGCCAGCAGCACCAATGGCCGCAATTCACCGGCGACCTCGGCTGCGAGCAACGAACGGATCGACCAACGCGCCCCGCCGATATGACCTTTGCGATAGCTCATGCTCGGGCGCAAATCAATCAGTGCAACGGCGGCGTCCCTCAGCGCATCGGCCAATGCCTGGACGCTGATCAATGGCAACACTTCAGGTGCGGCGACTTCGAGTACTGGCAATGCCAAAGAACTGCTCGCACCGCCCTCAAGCACATACGCCTCATGCCCCAACTGACGCAGCCAACTGGCCACAATCGGCGCCCGCACGCCATCGCTGTCGATCAGCACCAACCGTGCCTGGCGCACGCCGACATACAAATCAGCGGACTGAATCAACTGCCCACCCGGCGTGTGTTGCGCGCCCGGCAGGCTGCCGGCGGCAAACTCCTCGGCAGTGCGCACATCACACAGAAACAGGCTGCGACCGGCATCCCTTGACCACTGCTCAACCTGTGTCGCCGCCACGGTTTTCACTCCAGCCTTTTGCGCCAGTTGCGCGGCGGCCAACCGCTGAGCCGGCAAGGCATCAGATGACACCTCATCGGCATAGCGCCGTGTGCTGCCATGCTCCAACTGAAAATCTTCCAGATACCAACCCTGTGTCCCGTTCTCCAGCGCATACACCGGGTTCTTCACCCCCAGGTTAATCAGCGTCTGCGCGCCAATAATGCTGCGGGTTCGACCGGCGCAATTGATCACAATCGGCGTGCTCTCGTCCGGCACCAGATCGTGGACGCGATAGCCCAGTTCGCCATTCGGGCAGCAGACCGAGCCGGGAATGGTCATCTTGCGATACTCATCGAACGGCCGACCGTCGAGCACCACCAACGGTTCGCCCCGGGCCTGCCATTGGGCCAACTCCGTGGCGGTGATATGCGGCGTATGGCTGGCCTCCTCCACCAACTCACCAAATGCCTTGGACGGCACGTGCACCCCGGCAAACAGTTGAAAACCGGCGGCCTGCCAGCCATCGGCACCTCCCTCCAGGACGTGCACGCGGCCATAACCCAATGCCTGCAAACGCTGGGCCGCACGCGCCGCAACGCCGCCGCCATCCTGGTCGTAGATCACCAGCCGCACTTGTGGATTCGGCGCCAGACGCCGGACCTCCAACTCCAGGCGGCTGTAGGGCAGGTTCACCCCGAAAAACAGATGGGCTTCGCCATATTGACCATGCTCACGCACGTCAAACAGGGCAATTTCCTGCCCGTCGAACAGCCACTGCTGCAATTGCCCTGGAGTTACGGTCTGGCTCATGGGAGTCCCGCTAGAAAAATAGAGTTATTGAAGCGCGAGGGAGCGCTCATTGGCGGCGATTTCTCGGCCCTTGGCATAGGCGCGTTGAATGGCCGGACGGGCCTTGAGGCGTTCGCGCCAGACGTGGATATGCGGAAAGTCCGCCAGGTCCTGCCCCTGACGCAACGGCTGAATCCACGGGAAGATCGCCATGTCGGCAATGGAGTAGTCACCCGCCACATACGGCACCTCGGACAACCGCGTTTCCAGTACCCGATACAGGCGCGTCGCCTCGGCATTCAGCAGGTCGAGGGCGAACGGGATCGGCTCGGGCGCCTTCTCCTTGAACAGCTGCAACTGGCTCAGGTAGGGCGTGACATGCCCGACCTGCCAGAACAGCCATTCCTGAACCTTTTGCCGCTCGGCACTGCCCGCAACCGGCAGAAAACGCCCGGCCTTGTCGGCCAGATAATTGAGAATGGCACCGGACTCGAACAGGCTCAGCGGCGCGTCCAGACCCTGCGGTGCCTGATCGACAATCGCCGGAATCCGCCCATTCGCGCTGATGCGCTGGAACGCCGCCTGCTTCTGCTCGCCTTCGCGGATGTTGATCGGCAGCACGCGGTACGCATGCCCGAGTTCTTCGAGCAGGATGCCGATCTTCAGCCCATTGCCGGTGGGCCAGTAATACAAATCGATCATGCGTAGGCCTTGATCGACGGCGCCATTTGCGAGGCGTTGTAGTTGAGAATCCGCCCGTCGGTGTCCACACCGTAGCGGCCGTTGAGCGATTCCAGCGGCAGGCCATAGAGGTGGAAATGCAGAGTCGCGTGCTCGCCTTCGACACGGATGCCATGCAGGTCTTCGCCCAGGAACGAGATCGACGTGCCGGGCTGCACGATGACTTCTTTTTCCAGGTGCAGCGTGGTGAAGCCAGGTTCGCGACCTTCGTCGCTGCGACCGTAGACGAAGTTGATTTCCTGGCCTTCTACGGCGCTGATGATCGCCCAGGTTTCGTGGTTGTGCGGTAGCGTACTTTTGCCCGGCAGCAGCGAGTTCAAGTACAGCGTCGGCGTGTCGCCATCGTCATTGAGACGGTAGCGGAACGCGGTGCTGCCCTGCCCCGGCACCGGCGCCGGGAACGCGTCGAAGTTGAACAGATCCCGGCGCTCGGCCAGGTCTTCGAGCAAGGCAACGATTTCAACCAGTGCGGCGCGGTCGACGCCCCGTTGATTGATCACACGGATTTTCTTGAGGAAATCCTCAATGACGACGGCACGGTTATCGGTACTCATGAATTAGCTCCTCGGTGTTACACGGACAGGCTATAGCGGCTCAGGTTGGTCAACAGATACGGATCATTGGCAGTCGCCGGGCGACGGCCCGGGTCACCCAGCGCATGGCGCAAAAACTCCTGGGTTCGTTCGCTGCTCGGGTGCTGAAAGATTTGCGCGGCGCTGCCGTGTTCGACGATTACGCCGTTTTCAGTGAAGTAGACGATGTCGCTGATTTCTTCGGCAAAGCGCATTTCGTGGGTCACCAGCACGCAGGTCATGCCCTCTTCGGTCAGCTCGCGAATCACCGTCAGCACCTCGCCAACGGTTTCCGGATCGAGGGCCGAAGTCACTTCATCGAACAGAATCAGTTCCGGGCGCATGGCCAAGGCGCGGGCAATCGCCACTCGCTGCTGCTGGCCGCCGGACAACTGCCCTGGATAGGCATCGGCCTTGTGTTCCATGCGCACTTTGGCGAGCAAGGCCCGGGCTTCTTTCTCGGCATCGATCCGGCTGCGACCCAAGACCTTGCGTGGCGCAATCACCAGGTTTTCCAGCACCGACAGATGCGGAAACAGGTTGTACTGCTGGAACACAAACCCCACGCGCTTGCGCAACTCGATGCGCTGGGCTTCCTTGGCCAGGGTGTGCACCTCGGTGGCGCCGACGCGGATGCTGCCGCGCTGGGGCTGCAACAGGCCGGTGATGCAACGCAGGATGGTCGACTTGCCGGAACCGGACGGGCCGATGATCGACACGGCCTCGCCGCGATGGACGTCGAGGTCGATGCCCTTGAGCACCGGGTTGGCGCCGAACGACAAGTGTAGGTCGCGCAGGCTGACCAGGGGCTCGGCGACGGTTTCAATAGAAGGCATAACGTCGCTCCAGGCGTTGGGTCAGTCGGGAAATCGGGTAGCAATAAGCAAAGAACAACACCAGCAGGCTCAGGTAAATCACCACGGTGAAACCGGTCATGTTTACGGTGTTGCTGGCGATCTGCGCGGTGTCGATCACGTCATGCACGCCCACCAGGGATGCCAGCGCGGTGCCCATGGTGATGACCGCGTAGAGGTTCATCCACGGCGGCAACATCCGCTTGAAGCACTGCGGCAGGATGATCGAACGGAAAATCTGCCCACGGGTGAAGGCCAGGGAACGCGCGGCTTCCCATTGGGTGCTGGGGATCGAGGCAATGGCACCACGGAAGATTTCCGCAACGTTGGCGCTCGCCGGCAAGGCCAGGCCAATGGTGACTTTGACCCAGTCCGGAAACGAGACGTAGGTGCTGCCGATCTTGATCTCGAACGGGAACACATAGGTGGTGAAATAGATCAGCACCAGCCACGGCGCATTGCGGAAAATCTGCACCCAAATCTGTGCCGGCAGTCGCAACAGCCTTAGCGGCGACACGGCCAATGCGCCCACCAGCAATCCCAGCAGCGAGCCCAAGCCGATCGCCACCAAACTGATCAAAATGTTCTGGCCAAAGCCCACGACCAGCGCCGGCGACCATTGCAGCAAGGCCTTGAACACCGGGCTTTGCGGGGCGAAGTACAGCAGCCAGAACACAGCAACCGCCAACAGCAGCAGTTTGCCGACATGCCGACGCGGCCAGGCCAGCGGCGCGCTGACGGACGATTCAATGGCCATAGCCGGGCATCCTCAGGCGCGCTTCGAGCAGGCGCCCCACACAGTTGACGATAAAACTCAGCAAGCCGAAAAAGGTCAGGATCAGGATCATCAGTTCCAGCACGTTATCGCTTTGGGTCCAGATCATGATCGCCGCGTAGGTGATGTCCCCGACGGCAATCGCCGAGGCGACAGCGGTCATTTTCACCAGGTCGATCAGGTTATTGATCAGCGACGGCAAAGCAAAGCGCAGGGCCAGCGGTAGCTGCACGTTCCAGAGCAATTGACGACTGCTGAATGCCAGGGAGCTGGCGGCTTCCAGCGTCACCGCCGGCACCGCTTCAATGCCGGCGCGCAGGGCTTCGGCGTGGAACGCGCCCTTGTGCAGCGAGATCACAATCACCACCCAGGCGAACGGTGTCAGCGGGTTGGCCGTGCCGACGGCTTGAGTCAGCAGCATGTTCAACACCAGGAACGCGCAATACAGCTGCACCAGCGTCGGGGTGTTGCGGGTCACTTCGATGAAGACCCGCGCCGGTGTCGCCAGCCAGGGTTTGCCCGAGGTCAACATTGCCGCTAACCCGACACCGGCCAACAGACTGCCGACGATGGTGAACAGGCACAGCAACGCCGTGGTCAGCGCGCCCTGCTCCAGCGTGCCGCGTTGATAGGCGTCCAGCAGAAAGCCGTAGTTCAGGCCAAACCCGGCGGTCCAGTGGACGAAAAGCTCCAACAGATGACTCATGCTTCGCCCCGCAATTGCCCGCAGGCGTAGGCGATGCGGCGTCCGGCCTCGGCAACGTTGTCGGTCGCGGTGGCGATGGACAGGCGAAACCACGGGGACAAGCCATAAGCGCTGCCCGCGACGCCAGCGACGCCCTCATCCAGCAAATACGCGACGACATCGGCGTCATTGTTGAGGCGTACACCGTCCGGGCGATAACGTCCCAACAGGCCTTCGCAGCGGACGAACACGAAAAAGCCGCCCTGAGGTTCAAGCACCTCGAGGCCATCCACTTTGCGTAAGGTGCTTACCAGCAGATCTCGTCGTTGCTGATACGCAGCGACCTGTGCCGACAAGAAATCCAGCCCACCGTCGAAGGCTGCCAACGCAGCGGCTTGCCCGACCGAGGAAGCGCCCGACGTCGATTGCGACTGCACGACCGCCATGGCACTGGTCAACGCCTGCGGCCCGGCACCAAAACCGATGCGCCAACCGGTCATGGCGTAGGTCTTGGACACACCGCCCACCAGCAGGCAGCGCGGTTGCAGATCCGGGGCGACGTTAAGCAGGCTCTGGGCCGGTTGACCGTCAAAGCGGATATGTTCGTAAAGCTCATCCAGCAGAATCAGCACCTGCGGATGCCGACGCAGCACCTCGGCCAACGCCTGCAACTCGCCGGCGCTGTACACCGCGCCGCTCGGATTGCCGGTGCCGTTGAGGATCAGCCAGCGCGTGCGCTCGCCAATGTGTTGTTCCAGTTGCTGCGGCGTCAGCTTGCAGCCCTGGGCCAACCCGCATTCGATGAATACCGGTTCGCCGCCATTGAAGCGCACGCTGTCCGGAAATGTCGGCCAGTACGGCGTTGGTACTAGCACTTCATCGCCGTCATCCAGGGTCGCGGCGAAAGCGTTGAAGATGATCTGTTTGGCGCCGTTGGCAATCACGATGGATTCCAATGGGTAATCCAGTCGATTCTCGCGCTGGAGTTTGCGCTGCACGGCGACCCGCAAGGCTTTGACGCCGGGCGTCGGCGTGTACTTGGTGGCGCCGGCCGCGATGGCGGCATAGGCGGCTTGCTTGATGTGCTCCGGGGTGTCGAAATCCGGCTCGCCGGTGGTCAGGTCGAGGATGTCGCGACCGGCGTCTCGCAACGCCGTGGCCTGGGATTTGGCCGCCGCATTGGCCGACAGCGACACGCGCTGCACGCGTTTGGACAGACGAAGAGTCATGGTTTTGGCACCTCCACAACCTTGCCCGGATTGAGCAGGTTTTTCGGGTCCAGTGCGTGCTTGATCCGCCGCATCAGATCGAGCTCCACCTGGCTTTTGTAGCGCTCCAGCAGTCCGACTTTGCGCTGGCCAATCCCGTGTTCGGCGCTGATGGAACCGCCGTGGGCGTGGGCGCTGTCGTGGACCAACAGACTGAGAGCGGCGTAATTAGCCATGTGCGCCTCGACCGTCGAACCCAGTGGATGAGCGACGTTGTAATGCAGATTGCCGTCGCCCAAATGGCCGAAGGTGAAATGCCGGACGCCGGGGAATTTTTTTTGCAACAGCGCGTCGGTGTGAGCGACAAATGCCACGACCTGGGAAATCGGCACCGAGATGTCGTGCTTCATGTTGCGACCGGCACGCTTCTGCGCCTCGCTCATGTTTTCCCGCAGCAACCACAGGCCCTCGCTCTGGGCCAGGCTTTCGGCGATCAGCGCATTGGCCAGCAGACTTTGCTCAAAGGCTTCGCCCAACACCGATTCAAACGCTTCGCGAGCATGGCTTTCACTGTGGTTGTCGGAGAGTTCCAGCAACGCAAACCACGGCTCGACGGCGCCGAGAAACGGCTGTGGACCTTGTGGAAACTGCTCACGCAACAACGCCAGGCAATCGGCGCTGAGCAATTCGAACGCGGTCAGGCTGGCGCCGAAACCGGCGCGGGCGTGGGACAGAAATTTCACGGCCTGTGCTAAAGAGTCGAAGGCCAGCAGCGCCGTGGCCTGGGCCTTGGGCAACGGGAAGAGCTTCAGGGTCGCGGCAGTGATAATGCCGAGGGTGCCTTCGCTGCCGATAAACAGGTCGCGCAGGTCGTAACCGGTGTTGTCCTTGCGCAAACCGCGCAGGCCATTCCAGATTTCGCCTTGGGCGGTGACCACTTCCAGCCCCAGAGTCAGCTCGCGGGTATTGCCATAACGCAGCACCGCCGTGCCACCAGCATTGGTCCCCAGATTGCCGCCGAGGGTGCAACTGCCTTCGGCGCCGAGGCTGAGAGGGAACAGGCGACCGGCGTCACGCGCCACGTCCTGCACGGTTTGCAAAATACAGCCGGCCTCGACGGTCAGGGTGTCGTTGTCGGTGTCCAGGTTGCGCACGCGGTTCAGCCGATCGAGCAACAACAGCACGGCGCGGCCGCTGCCGTCCGGAGTCGCGCCGCCCATCAAACCGGTGTTGCCGCCCTGCACCACCACCGGCGTGTCATTGGCCACGCAAGCGCGGACCACCGCCGCGACTTCCTCGGTGTTGGCCGGGTGCACGGCGGCAATTACTTGCCCCACGTAGCGACCCTGCTTGTCGGTCAGGTACGGCGCAGCGTCTTCATTGCTTTGCACATGACTGGCGCCGAGCAGTTGCTGCAAGATCTCGAACAACCCTTGGCTCATGGCTGAACCGCCAGCGGTTCGGCGTTGCGGTACTGTTCATGCAGGTCGCGCAGAGCCTGGGACGGCGCCATGCCGGTGCGTTCGCCCAACGCGATCAGCCAGCCGCTGCGGTGCCAGTCACGGACGATGGCATCCAGTTTGGCCTGGGTATCGTGCTCACCTTTGCGAATCCAGATCACCGAGTTCGACGGGATCAAATCCCCCGGCAACGGGATCTCGTAACCGGCCCATTCGGCATCACTCAACAACGCCTGCATGGTCGGGCTGACGTGCACCGCCGCCACGCAGCCATTGCCCCGCAGCGACAACAGCGATTCCGACTGACTGCGGAACGCCTTGATCTCGGCGCCGTAGGTTTCCTGCAACGGCTTGATGAAGTTGCTGCCTTGGGACACGCACACGGGCTTGCCCTTCAGATCAGCCCACTGGGTGATGCCCGAGCCCTTGCGAATCAACGCAGCGCCGCCGACTTCTTCATAAGGCGTGGGCACGTAGTCGAGAATCTCGGCACGCTCTTCGGTGAACTGCATGTTGGCGATCAGGATGTCGACCTTGCCCTGTTGCAGGAACTGCACACGGTTCGGCGCGAGCACCGAAACGGTCTTGGTTTCGACGCCCAGCGCCTTGCCTATGCCCTTGGCCAGTTCAACGTTATAGCCCAGGTGTTCGCCGGTCTTCGGGTCAATGGTGCCGAACGGCGGACCGCTGAGAATCACTCCGACGCTGATGACGTGGCGTTGCTCGATTTTGTCCAGTGTGGCGTCGGCCTGGGCCAGGCTGGCGGCCAGTGCGGCACACCCGGCGAGGCATAGGGTGGTCAGGGTTTTAGCGGAAAAAAGAGGCTTCATGCACAGCTACCTTGAGCGTTGGTCGGTTAAAAACGATGAACCGGCCTCAGGCGCCGTTGGCCTGGAACTGTTTCTGCAACTCGACCAGCGCCGGGGATGCCGGGGTGATGTGGTTACGGGTTTGAGCCTCGATCAACCAGCCGCTGCGGTGCAGCGCCTTGATGATCGGGTCGAGTCTGGCCTGGGTGTCGCTTTCGCCACGGCGGGTCCAGATCACCGACGGCGCCGGGTTGAGTTCCGGTTCGAGGGCGCGATAGCCCTGCCATTCGGCGGTGTCGGCAAGCAACGGGTTGATCAGCGTGGCGTCGTGCACAGCCGCAACGCAGTTGTTGCCGCGCAGGGCTAGCAAGGATTCGGACGAGCTCTTGAACGCTTTGATCTCGGCGCCCAAATCGGTCAGCGGCTTGACGTAGCTACTGCCTTGGGAGGTGCAGACCGGTTGGTTCTTCAGGTCTTCCCAACGGGTGATTTTGCTGTCCTTGAGCACGGCGGCGGTGCCGCCGACGCGGTAGAACGGGGTCGGCACAAAGCCGAGGATCTCACCGCGTTCAGTGGTCCATTCCATGTTGGCGATCAGCAAATCGACTTTGCCCTGCTGCAGAAACTGCACGCGGTTGGCCGGCAGGACCGGCACCAGTTGCACTTCGACGCCAAGCTGGCGTCCCAGCTCCTCAGCGAGGTCGACATTCAAGCCGCGAGGCTTTTGGCTGGAGGGATCTATCGCACCAAAGGGCCCGCCGGACAGCAGCACGCCGACCACTAACACGTGGCGTTGCTGGATCTTGTCCAGCGTGGCATCGGCCTGCGCGGCGCTGATGCCCGACAAGGAAATCAACGCGCCCAGCACCACAGGCAACAATCGTTTAACGGGTGAGCGCTCGAGCAACATGGATTTCCCCTCATGGATGATCGGCGTACCCCGACCTGATGAGTGGCATCCTAGGTACAGCGCTCAGGCAACGGAAATGCAAATATCTAATATCGTTATAACTCGGAAGGTTTTACTTTTTAGCAAAACGCTTATATCGCCGTGTTTGCGGGCGCTAAACACGACTCAAGAAAATCCATTTCTCCGAACACATAAAAATATGTAATGTTTATGTTCGTGCCCTTGATATAAAAGCAGCCTCCATGTCGACCCTGCCTACCCTCGATCTCGAATTACTGCGTACCTTCATAGCGGTGGTCGATCACCACAGTTTTGCCGAAGCCGGCGCGCAGCTGGACCGCACGCAATCGTCAGTCACCCAGCACATGCAGCGGCTGGAACAACAGGTGGGCGTGAGCCTGTTCGAAAAGCGCGGCCGGCAAAAACAACTCACGGAAGCGGGTCAGCAGTTGCTACGTCATGCCCGGCAAATGCTTTCGCTCAATGACGACGCGCTGAACTCCTTGCGCGAAAGCAGCTTGAGCGGCGTGCTGCGTATCGGCTCGCCCCATGACATCGCCGACACCATCCTGCCGCCGATGCTCAGCCACATAGCCCGCTCGGCACCGCGCTTGCGCCTGGAGATCGATGTCGGGCGCAGTCCCTTCCTGATGGAAGACCTGCACCGGGGCAAGGTCGACATGGTGATTTCCACTCGCGCGGATCCGACTCTCGAAGGCTTCGCCCTGCGCACCTCGCCGGTGTGGTGGATTTGCTCGGCGCAGTACATTCACAACCCCAGTGAACCGTTGCCGCTGATCCTGGTGGATGAACCGAGCATCTATCGGCGCTATGCATTGGAAGCGCTGGAACGCGCGAACATTCCCTGGCGCCAGGCGTACCTGGCGTCGAACCTGATTGGCATCAAGGCTGCGACCCGTGCAGGGTTGGGCGTGACCCCGAGAAGCATGGAAATGCTCGGGCCGGACATGCGGGTATTGGGGGAAAACGATGGGTTGCCGCGGTTGCCGGACGTGACATATCACTTGTGGATTCGGCCGAATACGGTGAACCCGTTGGTGCGCCGGGCTTACGAGTTGATCAAAAGCAATCAAGGGCACTAACAGCACAAAACAAAACAAATGTGGGAGCTAGCTTGCTCGCGAAGAGGCCGTGTCAGTCGACATTAATGTTGAATGACACACCGCTTTCGCGAGCAAGCTCGCTCCCACAGTGGTTTGGGGGTCGCTCACAAATATCCGGTTCAACCTGCTCCCACAGGGTACTGCGTTACTTCAGTGCCAATAGATCAACAACACTTCGGCCCAGCCTTACTGCCGTAACGCGCTTCCTGACGTTCCCGAAAGAACATCTCGTAGCTCATCACCGGTTTGTCCGGGTGTTTGGTTTGCATATGCTCGACGTAGTTGTCGTAGTCGGGCATGCCGACCATCAGGCGCGCGGCCTGACCGAGGTATTTACCGAGGCGACTCAGGTCATTGAACATCGTTGCAATCCTTGATCACGCATCCGGCACAGCCTGGAACGGTGATTCTTTATCCGTACGTTCCTTGCTGCCCCAAGCCGAAATCCCGACCTTGAGCGCATAGAACAGGATGCTGAACACCACGAACAGGAACAGCGCTGTCAGCGTTGCGTTGGTGTAGGCGTTCCAGATCACGTGTTGCATCTGATTGATGTCCTTGGCCGGCGCGAGGATCTGACCGTTGGCCAGGGCATCGCTGTATTTCTTGGCCAGGGCCAGGAAGCCAATCGCCGGGTTGGCGTCGAACAACTTAATGAAACCGGCGGTGGTGGTGCAAATCAGCAACCACGCGGCCGGCAACAAAGTCACCCAGATGTAGCGTTGACGTTTCATTTTGATCAGGACGACGGTGGCGAGCATCAGCGCGATACCAGCGAGCATCTGGTTAGAGATACCGAACAACGGCCACAAGGTGTTGATGCCACCGAGCGGATCGATCACGCCTTGATAAAGCAAGTAACCCCACATCGCCACGCAACCGGCAGTCGCGATCAGGTTGGCGGTCCAGGATTCCGTTCGTTTGAGCGCCGGAACGAAGGAGCCGAGCAAATCCTGAAGCATGAAGCGTCCGGCCCGCGTGCCGGCGTCGACGGCGGTCAGGATGAACAGCGCTTCAAACAGGATCGCGAAGTGGTACCAGAACGCCATGGTGTTTTCACCCGGCAACACACTGTGCAGGATCTGCGCAATGCCGACTGCCAGCGTTGGTGCACCGCCGGCGCGAGCCAGTACGGTGGTTTCACCAATGTCCTTGGCCACCAATTGCAGGGCTTCCGGGGTAATCGCAAAGCCCCAACTGCTGACGGTTTGCGCCACAGTCACCACGTCACTACCGACCACGGCGGCCGGGCTATTCATGGCGAAGTACACGCCCGGCTCGATCACCGAAGCGGCAACCATCGCCATGATGGCAACGAAGGATTCCATCAACATGCCGCCATAACCGATGTAACGGGCATGGCCTTCACTGGCGAGCAATTTCGGTGTGGTGCCGGAAGCGATCAGCGCGTGGAAACCCGAAACCGCGCCACAAGCGATAGTGATGAACAGGAACGGGAACAACCCGCCCTTCCATACTGGACCGGTGCCGTCGATAAATTGGGTCAGCGCCGGCATTTTCAGCTCGGGCATGGTGATCAGAATCCCAACCGCCAACGCCAGGATGGTGCCGATTTTCAGGAAGGTCGACAGGTAGTCGCGTGGCGCCAGGATCAGCCACACCGGCAGCACCGCCGCGACAAAGCCATAACCGATCAGCATCCAGGTAATCTGAATCCCGGTGAAGCTAAACACTTTGGCCCACACCGGATCAGCAGCAATCTGCCCGCCCACGAAGATCGAACCGAGCAGCAACGCCACGCCGATCACCGAGATTTCACCAATGCGGCCCGGACGGATGTAGCGCATGTAAATGCCCATGAACATCGCGATCGGGATGGTCGCCATCACGGTGAACATGCCCCACGGGCTATCGGCCAGGGCCTTGACCACGATCAGCGCCAGCACCGCAAGGATGATGATCATGATCAGGAAGCAGCCGAACAGCGCGATGGTGCCAGGGATGCGGCCCATTTCTTCACGGACCATGTCGCCCAGCGAGCGACCGTTGCGGCGGGTGGACATGAACAGGACCATGAAGTCCTGAACCGCGCCGGCGAACACCACACCGGCAATCAGCCACAGTGTGCCGGGCAGGTAGCCCATCTGCGCTGCCAACACCGGACCGACCAAAGGCCCGGCACCAGCGATGGCTGCAAAGTGGTGACCGAAAAGGATGTGTTTGTTGGTCGGGACGTAGTCCAGACCATCGTTGTTAAGTACGGCGGGGGTCGCTCGATTGGGATCGAGTTCCATCACCCTATTGGCGATGAACAGGCTGTAATAGCGGTAGGCAACAAGGTAGATGGCGATGGCGGCGACGACAATCCAAAGGGCGTTGATCGCTTCGCCGCGGCGCAAGGCCACGACACTCAGCGCAAACGCTCCAATGACAGCCACGACAAACCAGGCGAGGTGTTTAACCAGACGGGTCATTGCGTGTCTCCTGCCGGCAGTCCGATAGGCCGCGGCGATAATTTTTATAATGGTGCCCGTTATGCGAGCCTGCCTAATATCCGCGCATGTCGCCATCAGTGAAATCCGCAGTACTACGTAAGGCCCTTCTACGTAGTACTACGCAGATCGGTTTTATCCATTAGTCCGACGGCTCTTTACGCTGGCGAAGTGAAGGTCTTTTTGGCCTATCATGCCCCCACCACGACACCCGCCAACGGCCCTGCCGCACCGTCGCCCGGTCTGGACAGGAGTAGATATGCAGCTCAAACACAAAATTGTTGCCCTCGGTATCCTGCCGCTGATCCTGGCGATTGCGGTTATTTGCGCGCTGGTCATCGTCCAGAATCGACAGCTCGGCGAACAGCAGGCGCAGTTGATCGAAGACAGCATCCTCGCCAGTAAACGCGCGGAGTTGAAAAACTACGTAGAAATGGCCAAGAGCCTGATCGAGCCGCTGTATGCCGATGGCAAGGGTGACGAAGCGGCACAGCAGCGCGTGCTCGAAGAACTGCGCAAACTCAGCTTCGGCATCGACGGTTACTTCTTCGTTTATGACCGCCAGGGTCGCAGCCTGATGCACGCGCGGCAGTCCGAGCTGGTCGGCAAATACCTTTGGAACATGACCGACCCGCACGGTTTGCCGGTGATTCAAGCCTTGCTGAAAAGCGCAGAATCCGGCGCCGGTTTCCAACGTTACGCCTGGAAAAAACCCTCGACCGGCGCGGTCACCGACAAGCTCGCCTACGTGGTGATGCTGGACCGTTGGGGCTGGATGCTCGGCACTGGTATCTACCTCGAAGACATCGAGCAAGCCACCCAACAAGCCCGCGATGAAGTCGCCCAAGGTATCCACGGCACCATGCTGGCAATCGCCGCCGTCGCGCTGATTGCCGTGCTGCTGGTGTTTATCAGCGGCATGACATTGAACGTCAGCGAACATCGCCTGGCCGACAAAAAGCTCCAGCGACTCAACCAGCGCATCGTCAGCTTGCAGGAAGAAGAACGCTCGCGGGTCTCCCGCGAACTGCATGACGGCATCAGTCAGTTGCTGGTTTCCATCAAGTTTCAGTTCGAGTTGGCCAGCCACCTGATCGAGGCCGGTCGGGACAATGGCCTGAATATTTTGCGTGAAGCCACCGAGCGCCTCGGTAGTGCCATTGGCGAGGTTCGGAGCATCTCCCATGACTTGCGCTCATCGCTGCTCGACACCCTGGGCCTGCCCGCCGCCATGGGGCAGTTGGCCGCTGAGTTCCAGCAGCGCAGTGGTTTGCAGGTGAATTATGAAAGCGACTTGGTGGATTGTGATCTGGTAGACGGCGCGGCCGTGGCCCTGTTCCGCATCGCCCAGGAAGGCCTGACCAATATTGAACGGCATGCCCAGGCCAGCACGGTGTCGATCACGCTGCAAGGATCGGCGCAGGCATTGCGCTTGATCGTCGTGGATGACGGCATCGGTTTTAACGTCAATCGAGTCGAACGCCTGAACGCCGGCATCGGCCTGCGCAATATCCGTGAACGGGTCGAGCATTTTGGTGGCCGGTTCGACCTTCATTCAACGCCGGGCCGAAGCGAGCTGAACGTTCTGCTGCCCATGAGTGTGACGGCCACCTGAAGCCGATCACCGTCACACAACAATAAGAGAAATAACCTGATGAGCCTGCCCTTCCCGATCCGCGTCGCCCTGGTCGACGATCATTCACTGGTACGCGACGGCATTCGCGCCTTGCTGACGGTGGTGGACTTTCTGGAAATCGTCGGTGAAGCCGACAGTGGTGCGAGCGCGGTTGAAATGGTCCGCCAGACCCAGCCCGACTTGCTGTTGGTGGACATTGGTCTCAAGGACATGAACGGTCTTGAGCTGACCCGCCTACTGCGCCAGGAACACCCGTCGATCAAGATCCTGATACTGAGCATGTACGACAACAATGAGTACGTGAGCGAATCGGTGCGTTCGGGTGCCAGCGGCTATGTGCTGAAGAATTCCCCTTCACGGGAAATCATTGCGGCTATCGAGGCGATTGCCAGTGGGGGCACCTTCTATAGCGCCGAAATCGCCCAGAAACTGGCGGCTGACCGGCCCACGGATAACGAACTGACTCCGCGAGAAAGTCAGGTGCTGTGCAAAATGGTCTTGGGGCTGAACAACAAGGAAATGGCCCGCGAACTGGATATCAGTGTGCGCACGGTGGAAACCCATCGCCTGAGCATCCGCCGCAAACTGAACATCGACAAACCGGCGGCGTTGCTCAACTACGCGATTGAGCGTGGGTTGATTTCTCGCTGAAAATCTCGAGTCAAACAAGAAACCTTGTGGTGAGGGGGACTTGCCTGTGGCGAGGGAGTTTACTCCCGCTGGGCTGCGCAGCGGCCCCAAGATTTTGTGAGTGCTGCGCACTCAAGCGGGAGCAAGCTCCCTCGCCACAACAGCAAATCAGAGCTTGGCAATCGACACTTCCGTGGATTTAACGAAGGCAATCACTTCGCTGCCAATCTTCAATTCCAGATCGCGCACTGAGCGGGTGGTGATTACCGAGGTGACGATTCCGGAGGCGGTTTGCACATCGATTTCCGAGACCACTTCGCCTTCCAGGATTTCCTTGATGACGCCTTTGAACTGGTTACGAACGTTGATCGCTTTGATAGTCATGTTGAGGCTTCCTGTCTGATGTGGGGCAAAACCGCACTGAGGTGCAGGCCTTCAAAATGCACCTGTTCAGCGGACGACAAAAGGAATAAATAACGATTTGTTTATTCCTGAATTGAATATACGAAACCCTTAAGCTAAGACCTAAAAATTATTTAAAGAATAATTCTTAGAACCCTATGCTCATGACAGATAGCCACCTTCTCCTTTGCTAACTGTCGAGTTCGCCATGTCAAAGCCCCTCAAAAACGCTGTCCTTACCAGTCTGGTTGTTGCGCTCGCCTTGTCCTTCGTACTACCGGCCCAGGCCCGGGAAACGGTGCGGATCGGCTATCAGAAATCATCGACTCTGATCACCCTGCTGAAAACCCAAGGCACCCTGGAAAAGACCCTCGCAGAAAACAATATCGATGTGACCTGGCATGAGTTTTCCAGTGGCTTGCCGCTGCTGGAGGCGTTGAATGTCGGCAATGTCGATATCAGCGCTGACGTGGCCGATACCGTGCCGATTTTCGCTCAGGCCGCCCAGGCCAAACTGACCTACTTTGCCCAGGAAGCACCCTCGCCTTCAGCCCAGGCAATCGTCGTGCGCAAGGAATCGCCGTTGCAGCAACTGGCGGATTTGAAAGGCAGGAAAGTCGCGGTGACCAAAGCGGCAGGTTCGCACTATTTGCTGATCGCAGCCCTGAACAAGGCTGGTTTGAAATTTTCCGATATTGAGCCGGCGTACCTGTCACCGGCCGATAGTCGGGCGGCCTTCGAGAACAACAAGGTCGACGCCTGGGTCACCTGGGAACCCTTCCTCACCGGCGTGCAACGTCAACTGCCGACCCGCACCCTGGCGGACGGCTCTGGCCTGGCCAGTTACAAACGCTACTACCTGACCAGCACCTCCTACGCCAAGGCGCATCCTGAAATTCTGAAGCTGGTTTACGAGCAACTGCACAAGGCCGGCGACTGGGTAAAGCACAACCCCCGTGATGCAGCACAAGTACTCGGCCCGTTGTGGGGCAACCTTGATGTGGAAACCGTTGAGGCCGCGAATGCCCATCGCAGTTACCAGGTGCAACCGGTAAAGGCTGATCAACTAGGCGAACAACAAAAAATCGCCGACGCATTTTTCGCCGAGGGACTATTGCCCAGAGCAGTCGATGCCAAAGACGTCGACATCTGGACACCCTAGGACTCCAATGTAGAAATGAGCCTGCTCGCGATGGCGGCGTAACAGTCAACGAAGATTCTGAATCTCAGGGCCCTTTCGGCCAGCGCGTTGATATAGCGCAAAGCAAGCCAGTTATTCCATAAAAGCCGTACAGCGCACTTTTATAGTGCGTTTAAATATATACGCACTCTGGCATCCAAGGTTCACCCCCCCGGTCAGCGATGCCGATCCAGATCAGGCCACGCCACCTGGCGACCCTCCCCAAAAACTCTCCAGTGCCACGGCGTTGCAGCAACGCCTTGGTCAAGACTGCGCGCCGCCAAATACGTCGGCGCGGTCTTAATTTCATTCAGGAAGCACAATGTCTGATCCAACACCTCTGTTGTTCGCCCTCTACGAGCAAGCCAGTGTGGGTTGCGGTGGCGCCCCAAGCCTCTGGACTCACCCGGCTGACGAACGCCTGGCCATCAACTCACTGGGTTACTGGTCGAACCTGGCACGCATTGCCGATCAGGCTCACCTCGACATGTTGTTTTTCGGTGATGTGCTGGGCTTCTACGATGTGTTTGGCGGCAACGCCGATGCGGCGATGAAATGGGCCGTGGAAGCACCGGCCAACGATCCGCTGATGATCATCCCGGCACTCGCCGCCGTCACGGAAAACCTGGCCTTCGGCGTCACCGTCACCACCAGCTACGAACACCCGTTTACCCATGCCCGACGCTTCAGCACCCTGGATCACCTGACCAACGGCCGGATCGGCTGGAACATCGTCACCTCCTACCTGACCAGCGCCGCGCGCAACTTCGGCCTGGAGCAAATGATCAAGCACGACGACCGTTATGAACGCGCCGAAGAATTCCTCGATGTGGTCTACAAGCTCTGGGAAGGCAGCTGGGCCGACGACGCAGTGGTAGCAGACAAGGCACGCCAGCTCTACGCACGAGGCGACCGGGTACGCCCGATCAACCACGTCGGCGAACATTACCGGGTGGCCGGACCACACCTGACCGCGCCCTCGCCGCAACGCACGCCGCTGCTGATCCAGGCCGGGTGGTCGGGCCGTGGTCGCGAGTTCGCGGCCAAGCACGCTGAACTGATTTTCGTCGCCAAATCCAACCCCCAGGAAATCCGCCAGGGCCTGGAAGACATCTGGACCCAGGCCAGGGCCCGCGGTCGGCAGGCAGAGGATGTGAAATCACTGACGGTGCTGCGGATCGTCACCGCCAAGACCGAGATCGAAGCCCAACGCAAATATGACGAACTGCAAAGCAACTACCACTTGCAGGCGCAACTGGTCAGTTATGCCGGCGATACCGGAATCGACATCAGCCGCTACGCCGACAGTGACGCGCTGTCCACTCACACCGAAGGCATGACCTCCTACGTGATGCGTCCCGATGGCAGCGGCAAGCCCTTGACCGCGGGCGACGTCAAACAGCGTTTCGCCAACGTCACCCGTGGCAGTGATCTGATCCTGGTGGGCAATCCGCAACAGGTGGCGGACCGCATTGAAGAACACGCGCGCATCAGCGGCACCAGCGGCTACATGCTCAATCCGCTGCTCAGTCCCGGCAGCCTGGAAGACTTTGTCGAACTGATCATCCCCGAGCTGCAAAAGCGCGGTTTGTATCGCACCGAACCGCAGCGCGGCACCCTGCGATCAAGGTTGCGAGCGGACGGCACCAGCCATCTGCCGGACTCGGCTTACGGCGCCTCGTTCCGCTATTGATCAGCCATGGCGCCTGCCCGCAAGGACAGGCGCCAGGCAGATGCCCTACCCCACAGCCCCCTGATAGTAAGTGCGCAAGTCCTCCCAAGCAGCCAACTCGGCCGCCGAACCTTCATCCCTCCGGCCGTTCTCCAGCACGAAGGCGTACTGCGCGTAATCCGGCGCGATGTTGATGTTCTGCTCCTGCGCCCCGTGGCAAGACTTATAAGAACCAAAAAGAATTAATAAATACAAAATCAGTATTTATCGTTATAAAAATATCCGCGTATTGTCAGCTCATCCCGTCATTCATCACCACAGTGAAGTGCCCTATGAATCCGACTGACAACCTCATCGACTTCGCCAGCTACCGCAAACGCAAACAGGCTCAGCAACGGGCACGGGCCATGTGGGAAATGTACGCATGTAACGCCGGTTTGCAGGCCTTTCAGTGGGTGCAAGCGGCCAAGGCTTCCGAGACGCGTCACGCGTGAACGTGCAGCAACCCTCGCGCTTTCTGGCGAGCGCCGACGAACCCGTGCTGGATTTGAATAACCTGGAATCACTGGAAGAAGACCCGACCTGTGATCGCGTCGCGCAGAACCTGCAACGCCTGCGCGGCAAGCGACATTTGTCCCTCGATGCCCTCGCCCGCCAGTGCGGTGTGAGCCGGGCGATGCTGGCGCAGATCGAGTCCGGGCGTAGCGTGCCGTCGATCAAAGTGCTGTGCAAAATCGCCAAGGGCTTGAAGGTGTCAGTGGCCGCATTTCTTGAGCATCGGGCCTTTGAAGGTGTCGCCGTGTTGTCGGCGAGCCAGAGCAAACGCCTGGTCAGTGCCAGCGGTGCCTTTGTCAGCCGAGCGCTGTTTCCGTTCGACGTGGCCCGCCAATCGGAGTTTTACGAACTGCGCTTGAGTCCGTTGGGTGAAGACGTTTCCGAGGGGCATGGCCCTGGGGTTCAGGAGAACCTGGTGGTGTCCCAGGGTGTGCTGGAAATCAGCGTCAACGATGAACGTTACCTACTTTCGACCGGTGATTCGATTCTGTTCTACGCCGACCAGCCTCACCGCTATCGCAACCCGGCCGACAGTGAAGCCGTCGCTTATCTGGTGGTCACCTACCCCGAACGCCTGGACTAATCGACAATCAATGTGGGAGCGGGCTTGCTCGCGAAGAGGGAGTGTCAGTCAACATTGTTGTGCCTGACACACCGCTTTCGCGAGCAAGCCCGCTCCCACAGGGATTTCATTTTCGCAGGAGATTTGTGGTGTTTGCTGGAATGAAAAAGCCCCCGAGGCCTATGGCTGCGGGGGCTTTTTTGTGCGGCCCGGGATCAGCAGGTGCAGCACATCAGCGGCATGCCGTTGCAGCTCATCATCATCGGCATGCTGCAGTCGTTCATCATCTTCATCATCAGGGCGCAGCAGTTTTTCATCATGTCCATGTTCATGCCGGCCATTGGCATGATTTTGCACATCATGCCGTCCGCCATCATGGTGCATTCCATCACGCACTTCATCGATGGCATCGGCATGCCCATCATCGGCATTGGCATCATCATGTTCATCATCGGCATGGTCATGGCCGCCTGGGACATGCACATCATGCTCATGTTGCCGCAATGCATCATCATCGGCATGCCGCAGTTCATCATCATCTGCATCATTTCAGCGCTGTTCTTGAACATCGCCATGTCCATGCCAGCGGCCGGCATCATTTTGCACATCATGCCGTCGTCCATCATTTCGCAGCTCATGGTCGCCATCATCATCGGCATGCCCATCATCGGCATCATTGGCATGTTGGCGTTCATCGGCATTTGCATCTGCATGGCATTCATCATGATGGTGTTCCCTGAATATTTAAGAGTAAGACGGAGCTGATGGAGTGGATTCTAAGGATTGGCGCAGGGTCGACAAGAGGCTGATCCAGCAGCAAAAATGGGCGCCAGAACCGACTTAGTGCAGCGCACCGATCAGTTATGACTGCTGTAGCATCCTATTGATTGTTATTGCAGACACTTTAAAAGCAGTGACGCCGTTTCATCGGCGATAGATATTCGACTGACAGCTATATAAATAACTGAAAGAAATAATCGTTCTAAACAGCCCCCACTTTTTTCATGCTCTCGCTTATTACTTAAGTTCAATCCAGGATCACTTTTTAATCTTTTCTAGCTATTAAGCGCCGCCCCTATAATGGCAACGCTCTCCAACTCGCTAAATAAGGACGTTCCATGCATCAACGCCTTTTACTGGCTGCACTGTTCCTGGCGGTGGCTGGTTGTGCCAGCCCGCCTGCCGTTTCGGTTCATACAAAAGACCCCGCCAGTTCGACATTGCAAGGCGATGCCTCGCGCCCGGCGCAGGCGCAATGGCTGCGCACCGAGCTGTATTTCTCGGTGGGACCATTGGAGGGCAAGGAAGGAGTGATCAGCCCCGCGCGCTGGCGCGAGTTTCTCGATCAGGAAGTCACGCCGCGCTTTCCAGACGGCTTCAGCGTCCTCGACGCCTACGGCCAGTGGCGTGACCATGGCGCCAAGGAGCCGGAGCGCCTGGGCACCAAAGTCATCGTGATTCTTCACGAGAACGACGCGAAACATGGCAAGGACATCGAAGCGATTCGCCTGGCCTGGAAGCGGATTACCGGGGATTTGTCGGTGCTGCGGCTGTCGCAACCGGCCGAGGTGTCGTTCTAACCAACCAATCAACCGCCACCCTTACCGGGTGGCGGTTTCGTTTAGAAGCCGTAGGTGGCGCGAGCGTAGTAGTAGGCGCCGTTGGTACCGATCGGCGACAGCACGTCATACGGCAGGTTGCCGCCGTAGTTGATTTCCGACTTGGAGCGCTCCGGGTAGTTGTCGGTCAGGTTGTTGCCGCCCACGGCAATGTCGAATTTTGGCGTGAATTTGTATTGCACCTCGGCATCCAGCTGCCAGACCGCGCCATAGGTTTGCTCCGGCTGGGAGTCGCCGAAATCAAAGACCCGCGTGGTCTCGCCCTGCCGCGTCAGACGCCCGAGCAGGCCCCAATGCTGACTGGCCCAATTCGCGGAAATCATGAAGCGATCCTTGGGCGCTGCGTCGGTCAGGGTGTTGCGTTCCTCCACGCCCACCAACGCGTCGCTGCCAATGCCCAGCGCGGTGAGCTGCGAAGGTGTGCCCTTGGTGTTAGTGACTTTGGTGTGGTTGTAGGTGTAGGCCGTGGTCAACCCCAGCAGCCCTTCGTACAACGGCTGATGGTAGTTGAGCACCAGTTCGGCGCCGTCGGTGCGGGTGTCGGCGGCGTTGGTGAAGAAGTTCACGTCGTGCACACCGGCCACACCAAAGTTGTCGTTGATGTACTGCTCCAGGGCATCACTGCCGATGCGCTGGGACAGGGTCACCCGATCCTTGACGTCGATGCGGAACACGTCGAGGGACGCATCAAAGCGTTCACTCAGTTGCGCAGTCAGGCCGAGGCTGAAGTTCTTCGAGGTTTCCGGGTCGAGCTTCTGGGCTCCGAGGGCGCGGGCAATCGGGTCGTTGACGGAAAGCACGCGAATGTCCGTGAGTGTGCCGCCCGTTCCGAAGTTACTGGTAGTGCTCTGAAAGCCGACCTGTGCCAGGGACGGCGCGCGGAAGTTGTTCGAGACTGCACCACGCAGCGCCCATTGATCGGTGAGGCGATAACGGCCACTGAGCTTGCCGGTAAGTTTGCTGCCGGCGTCGTCGTAATGCTCCCAGCGCGTGGCGGCGTCGACGAAAAAGCGGTCAGTCAGATCGCCGGACAACTCGGCATACGTGCCGAATACATTGCGATCCAGATTCACCTCTTCGCTCGGGCGCAAACCGTTGGCGCCGTCGGCCCCGGTGCCGATGTACGAGGCTTCGTCGCCAGCGTA
Organism: Pseudomonas sp. ASL4; assembly: GCF_056680395.1. NCBI lineage: Bacteria > Pseudomonadati > Pseudomonadota > Gammaproteobacteria > Pseudomonadales > Pseudomonadaceae > Pseudomonas > Pseudomonas sp. ASL4. The sequence continues at coordinate 5,178,459 of NZ_CM155280.1, forward strand.
GGTCAGGTAGTTTTCGTAGCGATATTCACTGCCCACGGCCAGCACGAACGAACGCTCGGCCAGGCGCAGCTCGCGGGTGAAATCGAGGTTGGCGGTGGTCTGGCGCAGTTCGTATTCACCCGTGTCAAAACGCGTTGGCGACTCAGCGCCCAAGCTCACGTTGAGGGTGCGTCGAGTGGCCGAATCAAAGTGGTTGCGGCCGTGGGTGACGCTGCTGTCGAAGTCCCAGTTATCGCCAATCAGGCCCTTGAAACCGGCCGTGGCGGACAGGTCCTGATTGTCGCCGAGGGACTGCGGCAGAAACCCGTTGGGGTAGAACTGCGGCTGCTCGGATGGGTAGCGGTAGAACTCGGCGCCGGTGGTGTGGCGCTGGTTGTAGGTGCCGAACGAGTACGCCTTGCCACCGGCCAGGGGCAATTCGGAGTTGAACCAGGCATTGACGTCCCGCGCGATGCCGTCGCCCATGACGTAGTTGCGCTGGCCCGGCGTATCGGCGAAGCCATCGAAACCGGCACGGTTGGTCGGGTCGCGATCCTTGTACTCAGTGCCGCCGCGAATGAACCCGCCCTCCTCGCCAAGGCGCGTGCCGACCTTGGCGGTGGTCATGCTGTTCTGGCCGTCGGTGGTGGTCCTGCCGATGGCATCCTGATGGGTGTGGTAGGCGCCGTAAGTGGTGGAGATTTCGCCACCCTCCGGGGCGTCGTCGAGAATGATATTGATCACCCCGGCAATCGCATCGGAACCGTATTGTGCACCGGCACCGTCACGCAGCACCTCGATGCGTTTGATCGCGCTGATGGGAATCGAGTTGAAGTCCACCGGCGCCGTGCCGCGGCCGATCTTCGACGAGTCATTGACCAGCGCCGAGGTGTGCTGGCGCTTGCCGTTGACCAGCACCAGCACCTGATCGGGGCTCATGCCACGTAACTGCGCCGCCCGCACATGGTCAGCGCCGCCGGAGTTGGATTGACGCGGAAAACTGAATGACGGCAGCAACGTCTGCAACGCCTGACCGAGTTCACCGCCGCTGGCACCGGCCGACTTGAGGTCCTCGGCGGTCAGCACGTCCACCGGCACCGGCGAATCCAGCACCGTGCGGGCAGTTCCGCGGGTGCCGGTGACCAGCACGGTACCCAACCGTGTGTCGTCGTCGACACGGGCGGAAGTTTCTTCGGCCTGCGCGGGAAGTTGTGTCATTGCTGTGACTACAGCAGCGGCGAGTAATGAACGAGAACGGTGATACATGGAACAGCTCCTTTTATCGCAGCTAATACCCGGCCCTGCCGACCATAAAAAAGTCGGCAACAAGTGCACGGCAATGTCTGCTGTAGTTTTAATAATCCGGAAGGCAGCGAAGGCTGTAGAACAGGTTTAAAGCGCGAACGTCTCCAAGTTGATACAAATACTTGAGAGGCGATGCTAGACGAGGCGGTTATCTTTGGAAAAGAACCAATACTACTTAGGTTATATCGGACGAACGGACTGTTGGCTGGGCAACAGGGGTGTTTAGTGGGCAACAACTAACATCAACTAACCACTTCAACTTTCAAACACTTATATCAAACCAAACACAGTCAATGTGGGAGCGGGCTTGCTCGCGAAAGCGGTGTGTCAGGCAACATTGATATCGACTGACACTCCCTCTTCGCGAGCAAGCCCGCTCCCACATTAGTTATATGCCTGCCTTTAGTCCGCGGAAGGAATCCACGCCGCGCGCGCCACATTGGCGGTGTCGCCAAACGCCGGCAGTTTCTGCGCCAAATCACGGACGTTTTTCACGTCCAGATCCACCAGTTGCTGACGGGTAATCAGCGTCGGCGGCACCAACACTTTATGCCCCGGATTCTCCCCGGCAATCAGCATCGCCAGGCTCCGCACGCTGATCGCCCCGGCCACTTGCGGGTTGACTGCAGCGGTAGCCGCCCAGGCACTGTCCGGCTCTTTCATGATCTGGATATCAGCAGTGGAAATATCGGCGCTGTAGATTTTCACTTTCTTGCCAAGACCGGCTTCGTCCACGGCGATTTTTGCGCCTTTGGCGAATTCGTCGAACGGCGCGAAGATCACGCTGATGCCTGGATTGGCGCGCAACACGGCGCTGGCCTGATCGGCGACCGAGTTGGCAATCGGCGGATTCAACGTGCCGAAACGCGCCTTCTCGATGATCCCCGGGTTCGCCGCTTTGACCTGACTCCAGATCTCATCGCGCCGCTCCATCGGGGTGAAACCACTGATGTAGACGTAACCGGCATCGAAGCGCGTGCCGTTGTCCTTGAGCGCCTGATCAAGCGCCAGACGAGCCAACGCATGGTGATCCTGCTCGACCTGAGTGACCTGCGGGGTGTTCAGATCGACGTCGAATGCGACGACCTTGATGCCCTTGGCGATGGCCCGGTCAATCGGGCCTTTGAGGGTTTCCGCCAGACCGAGCTGAACGATGATGCCGTCGACGCCGAGGTCGATGGCCTGATCGATCATCTCCCGCTGACTCGCCGCCTGCTGCCGGGCATCGAACACCCGCAACGTTGCACCGAGGGCTTCGGTCTGTTTCTCGACGCCACGCAAATAGGCTTCGGTGAAATCCCCGGAAAACAGATAGCCCACCAACGCGATTTGCACATTGCCCTTGTCGAATGGTGCCGGCGCCCCCGGCAGCGCCTTGGCCTGGGCATTCAGCGCCAGTGCCGTGAGCACGGCGCCAGCGAGGCAGTGACGAACAAAACCCTTGAATGATCCGTGCATACATCTTCCTTGCGAGACATTAAAAGCAGCTCAACGCGCCCGATGCGCGAGGCCGAAGGTGAACATCAGCGCCAGCACCAGCACCAGTCCCTTGACGAAATCCTGAGCGTAATAAGGCGCGTTGAGCATGGTCAGGCCGTTCAGCAGCGTGGCCACCAACAACGCACCAATCAACGTGCCGAACGCATTGGGTTTCTTCGCCCCGAGCACGGCAAAACCGATCAACGCGGCCCCTAGGGCATCGAGCACCAGGCCATTACCCGAGCTAACATCGCCACGGCCCAAACGTGCCGCCAGCAGCAACCCGCCCAATGACGCGAGCAAGGCTGAAAGCACGTACGCCAGCAGTTTGAAACGCTGCACCGGCGCACCGGCCAGGCGTGCCGCCTGCTCGTTGCCACCGATGGCGTAGAACAAACGACCAATGCGCGTGCGCTCCAGGAACAGCCAGACCATCAACGCGACCACAGCGGTGATCAGCACCGGGATCGGCACGGTGTCCCACAACCGACCGCGGCCGAGGGCCAGAAACAGCGCACTGAACGTGCCTTCGGCCTCATCGCCATTGGGCAGGGTCATGCCCACCGCAATCGAGCGCCCGCCGGTTGGGATCAGTTGCACACCGATCACCAGAAACATGCTGCCGAGGGTAGCGAGGATGTCCGGCACCCGCATTTTCACAATCAGCCAGCCGTTGAGCAGCCCCACCGCCGCCCCGCCCGCCAGGCTGATCAGCACCGCCGGCACAGCGCCCCAACCGAGCACCACCATGACGTAACTGGCGATCATCAAACTCATCGCCGCCACCGCGCCAATCGACAAATCGAGGCCGCCGACGGCCATGGTCAGGGTCACGCCCAAGGCCAACAACGCGACAATCGATACCGACTGCAAGATGCTGAACAGGTTACCGACCCGCAGAAATGCCGGCTCCGCGAAGCTGAAAAACACCAGGATCAGCGCCAGCACCCAAAGCAACCCATAGCGGATAAGCGCTTGCAGCAGATGCTCGGCGGGCGCCGGGGCGGTTGATAACAGCAAACTTGAATCAGGCACTCGCTCTACTCCTTGGCGTGGCATGAATAGTTGGAACAGTGACTTCGACGCCAGCAAGCGCCGCCACCAGCGTGGCGCGGCTCAGCCCGGCGCGGGAGTATTCGGCGACCACCGCGTGATTGCGCACCAGCAGAATCCGGTCGGCAATTTCCAGGGCTTCGTCGACATCGGCACAGATCACCAGCGTTGCGCGGCCGCCAGCACTGTCGCGCAGCAGTTGGCCGATTTCGCGGCGGGCGCGTACGTCCACGCCCTGAAACGGTTCATCGAGAATCAACACCCGCCCGTCCCCCAGCAACCAGCGGCCCAGTACGACCTTCTGCTGGTTGCCGCCGGACAACGCACTCATCGGCACGTCGATTCCGGCAGTCTTGATCCCCAATGCCGCGACCTGTGCCTCGACCGCTGCCGCCTCGGCCCGGTTGCGGATGAAACCGCCACGGGTGAAGCGTTCGAGGAACGGCAAGGTCAGGGTGCGACGCAGGGAAAAATCTGCGATCAATGATTGGCTGGCGCGATCTTCGGCGGCAAAGAACACTCCGCTGTGGATCGCCTGGCGTGGCGACTCGGGTTGCCAGTCGTTGCCATCCAGTTGCAGGGTGCCAGCCGCCGGTTCGCGCAGGCCGAACAGCACTTCGGCGATCTCGGTTTTGCCGGCGCCCAGTAATCCGGTGAGCACCACCACTTCGCCTTCGTGCAGGGTCAGATCGAACGCCTTTTTATGCGGTGTGATTTTCGCGGCGCGCAGGGTCAGGACTTCCCGCCCAGCCGTGCGCGGTTCGTAAACGTGAGTATCAAGCGCCTGACCGAGCATGGCCTCGACCGCTTCGGGCAACTGGCGGGCGCCGAACTCGCCGGCCAGTTGGCCATCGCGCAGGACGATGGCGCGATCCGCCACCCGCTGCAGGTCGGACAAACGATGGGAAATGTACAAAATCGCCACCCCACGACTGCGCAGCGTGTCGATCAAGCCGAACAGGCGCTGGGCTTCGACGTCCGACAAGGCGGCCGTGGGCTCGTCGAGAATCAGCAGACGCGGCTGCAGGGCGAACGCGCGTGCCAGCACCACCAGTTGCCGTTCGGCCTGGCCGAGGCGTTCGATCGGTTGCTCCAGCGGCAGCTCCAGGCCGAGGCCGGCAGCGATGCTCGCGGCCCGCTCGAACAGGCGCTTGCGATTCAGCCAAAAGTCCGCGCCGGGCTGGCAGAGTTCATCGAGCAAGAGGTTTTCCGCCACGCTCAATCCGGGTGCGATGCCGTCGTTGACTTGCTGGTGCACCGCAACAATCCCGACCCGGCGCGCCGACAGTGGCGAGGTGAAATACCGGGGCTGGCCGTCGACCCAAAGCTCACCGGCATCGGCGGATTGACTGCCGGCGAGGATCTTCACCAAAGTCGATTTTCCCGCACCGTTGGCCCCCAGCAGCGCCACCACTTCGGCGGGGTAAATCTCCAGGCTGACCCGATCCAGCGCACGGCTGGCGCCAAAGGTTTTGCTCAGCTCACGCACACGAATCAGCGACTCGGGTGCCACGGAAACAGGCGAACTCATCGTCGGTGTGCCAAGGAGCGCACCAGCCGATCACCGAGGCTTTGCACGCTCTGTACCAGAATCACCAGCACCACCACAGTGGCGACCATCACCTGATTGTTGAAGCGCTGGTAGCCGTAGCGAATCGCCAAATCTCCCAGACCACCGCCACCGATGACCCCGGCCATGGAGGAAAAACCAATCAGCATCACCAGGGTCAAGGTGATGCCTGCCAACAACGCGGGCAGCGCTTCGGGCAACAGCACTTTGAAAATCACATGCCAGACATCACCGCCCATGGCGAGGATCGCTTCGATGCGGCCCTTGTCGACTTCGTCCAGGGCGTTCTCGACAATTCGGGCGAAGAACGGAAAGGCGCCGATGGTGATCGGCACCACCGCTGCGGTGCTGCCCAGGGTCGTACCGACCACCAATCGCGTCAGCGGGATCAAGGCGATCAGCATCACCACAAACGGCAGCGAGCGACCAAGGTTGACCAGCCCTCCCAGGCCTTTGCTGAGCCGGGGCATTGGGAACAGACCATCGCTACGACTGATGAATAGCAACACACCCAGCGGCAAGCCGATCAGCAAGGTAAACAACCCCGCCAGCAGGACCATGTACAGGGTTTCACCGGTGGCCGTGAGCACCAGTTGGAAGATCTCGTTCCAGTCGATCACGCGATTCATGAGCGCTCCACCCTGACGCCACGTTGTTTGAGAAACGCCACGACCTGGTTCAGTTTCAGTTCATCGCCAGGCTGCCGGAATGCCACGCGCAAACGCCCGACCTGGCGCCCGCCGACAGACTCGACGCCACTGGCGAGCAGGTTCAGTTCCACGCCCTGTTGCTTTAATTCATTGAGCACAGGAGTGGCCAAAAGGTTGTCGAAAAAGCTCAAGTCCAGGGCATCGTTGCCCAACGGTGTGCTGTATCCCGGCAGCAGTGAGCGACCGAGACTGGAATCCGGGTTAGCCAACAGTTGTGCAATCGACCCGGCCTCGACCAATCGGCCGTGAGCCAGTGAAGCGGCGTGATCACAAATCGACTTGACCACCTCCAGCTCATGGGTGATCAGCACGATAGTCAGCCCCAACTGGCGGTTGATGTCGCGCAGCAGTTCAAGAATCGAGGCAGTGGTTTGCGGGTCGAGGGCGCTGGTGGCTTCGTCCGACAGCAGATACGCCGGTCGCGCCGCCAACGCCCGGGCGATGCCTACCCGTTGTTTTTGCCCACCGGACAGTTGTGAAGGAAACGCCTGAGCCTTATCACTCAAGCCCACCAGATCCAGCAGTTCTCTGACCCGCGCATGACGCTGTGTTTTGCTTACGCGGGCGATTTCCAGCGGCACGGCGATGTTGTCGAAGACGTTGCGCGAGTGCAGCAGGTTGAAGCCCTGAAAGATCATGCCGATGCGCTGGCGTTGCCGGCGCAGTTCGATGTCGGACAAGGCTGTCAGGTCCTCGCCGTCCAGCAGAATGCGCCCGGCACTGGGCCGTTCGAGCAGATTGAGGCACCGCAGCAGCGTCGATTTACCCGCACCGCTGCGCCCCAGAATCCCGTAGATCGCACCATCGGGAATGCTCAGGGATACCTGATCCAGGGCAGGCGCCTGCCCTGGCGCATAGGTTTTGCTCAACTGCTCGACGACGATCATGGCTTAGTGGCCGCTACGGTCACAGGGCTCACCGGAATCACTGAACCGGAGAAGTTGTCGGTGATGAACTTGGCCACTTCAGGCGACGTCAGGTCTTTGGCCAGTTGCTTGATCCGTGGGTCGTCCTGCAATTTTGGCGTGGTCACCAGGATATTGGCGTAGGGGTTGTGCTCGGCTTTTTCCAACCCGAGCGCATCCTTGGCCGGGACCAAACCAGCTTCCAATGCGTAGTTGCCATTGATCACCGCGAGGTCCACATCATCAAGGGCGCGGGGAATTTGCGGCGATTCGATTTCGAGGATCTTCAGCTGTTTCGGGTTCTCGGCGATGTCCTTCGGTGTGGCCTGATCGGTGGCCGGGTCGTTGAAGCCGGCCTTGAGTTTGATCAAGCCGTTGTCCTGCAACAGGTACAGCGCGCGACTCAGGTTGGTGACGTTGTTGGGAACCGCCACCGTGCCGTTTTGCGGGACTTGAGCGAAATTTTTGTGTTTGTGGGAGTAAATACCCAGCGGCTCGATATGCACCGTCGCGGCCACCGCGAGTTTTTCGCCGAGGGCCTGCTCCTGTGACTTCAGGTATGGCAAGTGCTGGAAGTAATTGGCATCGACGTCGCCATGCACCAGCAACTCATTGGAGTTCACGCCGTTGGGGATCTCGATGATCTTGAGGTTCAGTTGCGGGTCGATTTTTTGCACGTACGCCAGAATCTGCGCGTGGGGCACCGGGTCCGCTGCCACTCGCAGCGGCTCAAGGGCCAGGGCACTGAAAGACGTCACCAGAGCGCCCAGCACAGCCAGGGTCAATCCTGTTTTCTTGAACATGTTCTTAGTCCTTGATGAGGTTAGGCAGTCAGTGCTTTGGGGATCAGTGCATCGGCGTAAAAACGCTGGGCAACATCGGGATGTGAACGCAGCCGGCCCTTGAGGTAGTTCCAGCCGACGTCTCGAAACAATGGATTGTCCGGATCGCTGGCCGGACCTCGTGCTTCACGCAGCAGCGCCGTGGGCAACGGGTAAAGCGGCACGACGGCATCGAGTTGCGCGCCGAGGAAGAACGCAATCGACAAACGCTCGTTGCCCTTGGCCGGCGACACCACCCGATGCACCGTGGCACGCAAGTAACCGTTGGTGGCCAACTCCAGCAATTCGCCGATGTTCACCACTAAGGTGTTGTCCCGAGGCCGCGCATCGATCCAGCGCCCCTCCTCGATTTCGACTTGCAGGCCGGCCTGCTGGTCTTGCAGCAGGAAGCTCAGGAAACCCGAATCCTTGTGCGCCCCGACACCTTGATGGCTGGCGTCTGCGGCCTGCCCCGGATAGCGCATCAACTTGATGTGCTCATTGGGCTTGTCGCCGTACAACCGGTCGAAAGCGTCTTGCGGCAGCGCCAACGCCTGGGCGAAAGCGCGCAGCAGGCGCAGCGACATGCGGGTCATGGCTTGCTGCCAATCCAGCAGCAATGGCTTGAGCGCCGGTAGCGCGGCCGGCCATTGATTGGGGCCTTGCAGACGCGCCCAGTACGGGCTGTTTTCAGCCTGCGGCAACACCTCGCGTTCGGCGCCCAGATCGAACTGTTCGCGCAAGTCCGGCTTGCCACGAGTGATCTCTGAAGCGGCACGGTTGTAGCCACGAAAGTGGGGCGAGTTGATCATGCCGACGGCGGCTTTCTCGCTGTCCGGCAGGGCAAAGAATTGGCGGGCGTGGTCCTGAACCTGGCTCAACAAAGCGCTGTCGATGCCATGGCCGGTCAGGTAGAAAAAACCCACGTCCCGTGCGGCGTGGCGCAAGTCGTCGAGAAAGCCCTGGCGCTGAGCCGGGGTGCCGTCGAGCAGTGACAGGTCGAGGGTCGGTAAGGTGGTGATGTCCAGGGGCTGCGGCATGGTTCACTCCCAGGTGAAACGATATTTATCTGGCAATGGATCCAAGCTAAACGATCTTAAAAACCAGTAATAAATATCTTTTTCGCATTAGCTTAGGTTCGCTTCGAGTGGCGTTTTTACATTCTGGAAGCACAAAAACGCCCCTGTCATAGAGACAGGAGCGTTCCGCCAGGCGAGGTGAATCGGCGTTAATTTACTGGGTAGACGTGGTTCGACTCAGGGCCCGCGACTCGTTGGAAAACACCTGGGCGTCGGTGAATTTCTCTACGTCGACGCGATGGGGAAAGATCTTCTTCTCGACGAACAAATCATCGACCTGCTGCAAGGCCTGGACATCCCGCGGCTCGACCGGCAACAGCGACTCATCGCCCCAACTGCGCAGCCGCTGCGAGACTTCAAGCGAAACGTCGTTGGCCTTGGCGAACACCCGCGCGTACTCCTCAGGGTTTTGCCGTGCCCATTCAAAAGCCTTGGCGAAACGCTGCAACACGTCGCTGAGGGCCTTGCGTTTGAGTGGGTCAGTGAGCACTTCATCGGACGCCGTAATGAACGTCAGCCCGGTGTTGATCCCTTCGCCGCTGATCAGCACCCGCGCGCCCTGCTGCTCGGCAAATGCCTGATAGATCCCGAACGTGGCCCAGGCTTCGATCTTGCCGGCGTTGAATGCCGCCAACGCGTCGGTGGGCAGGACGAATCCGACGTTGACGTCTTTCTCGTCAACCCCGGCATTGGCCAACGCGCGAATCAGTAAGTACTGGGAAATACTGCCGCGGGCCGACGACACCACCACGTTGCGACCTTTCAAATCAGCGACGCTGTGAATCGGTGAATCCGCCGGGACCAGGATGGCGATGCCTCTCGATTGGCTGCGCCGTACCGCGACAATCCGCAACGGCGTGCCGCCGGTGGCCGCAGCAAGTACCGGGGTATCGCCGGCGGGCCCCAGATCGACGGCCCCGGCGCGCAAGGCTTCGAACAACGGCGCGGCGCCCTGGAAGTTCGCCCACTGAACCTTGTAGGGAATGCCCTCCAGCGCGTTGGCGGCCTCGACCACCGTGCGCAAGCCCTTGGCTTGATCGCCGAGGATCAGCGTGACGCTGGACAGGTCCGATTGGGCTTTTGGCTCGATGGCGTCACCGCAGCCGCTGAGCAACAACGCGGCACCTGACAGCAACGCCATCGCCGAGATCAAAACACGTCGATTAACCATGGGCAAACCGCCGAACCGTGCTGTGGGTAGCCTGACGCTCAGCCACCGCAGCGGTTTCCACTTCAACACCCAACAGGCTCAGCAGTCGTGCGCGGATCGCTTGAAAACCCTCCTGTCCGGAGTCTCGGGCGCGCGGCAAATCGATAGTCAGTTGCTCGGCAATCTTGCCGTTGGCCAGCACGATGACCCGGTCGGCCAGCAGGATTGCTTCGTCGACGTCGTGGGTCACCAGCAGCACCGCCGGCGTGTGTTTGCGCCATAACTCGATGATCAGCCGATGCATCTTGATCCGGGTCAGCGCATCGAGGGCGGCAAACGGCTCGTCGAGCAGCAACAGCTTCGGCTCGCGCACCAGGCCTCGGGCCAGTGCGACACGTTGCGCTTCACCGCCGGAGAGTGTCGCCGGGTAGGCTTCCAGTCGATGAGCCAACCCGACTTCAGTCAGGGCCTGCACCGCACGGGCCTTGGCGTCCGGGACGCGCAGGCCAAGGATCACGTTTTTCCAGGCGCGTTTCCATGGCATCAGGCGTGGCTCTTGAAATACCGCCGCCCGGGCCTTGGGCACTCGCAATTGGCCGCTGTCGATACTGTCGAGCCCGGCGAGGCTGCGCAGCAACGTGGTTTTGCCGGAACCGCTGGCCCCGAGCAGTGCGACGAACTCGCCGGGTGCGATGTCCAGGTCCAGGCCATCGATGACTCGTTGTTGACCGAACTGGCGCACCACGTTGCGCAGTTGTACCGGAGCGTCTGAATGCAGGTTTTTTGCCGCGATAGTCGACATGTCAGTTCCTCACAAAAGATGGGCGCCAGGCCAGGGCAAATCGCTCCAGCGTGCGGATCAAGCCGTCGATCACCAAACCGAGGACGCTGTAAATCAGCAAGCAGATGACGATCACGTCAGTGCGCATGAAGTCCCGCGCATCGCTGGCCAGAAAACCGATGCCGGCGGTGGTGTTGATCTGTTCGACAAACACCAGGGCCAGCCAGGAAATCCCCAGGGAATAGCGCAAGCCGACAAAAAACGAAGGCAAGGAGCCCGGCAGGATGACGTGCCAGATCAACTCGCGACGATTCAGGCCCAGGGTGTTGGCGGCCTCGATCAGTTTGGGGTCGATGTTGCGAATGCCGGAGAACAGGTTCAGGTACACCGGGAAGGTGGTGCCGGTGACAATCAATGCAATTTTGGTGAACTCGCCGATGCCGAACCAGAGAATGAACAGTGGCACCAGCGCCAGCGAAGGAATGGTACGCAGCATCTGCATCGGCGAATCGAGGATCACCTCGCCGCGCTTCGACAGGCCAGTGATCAGCGCCGCCACCACGCCGATGCTGACCCCGATGCTCAAGCCCAGCAGCGCCCGCTGGAGTGACACCAGCAAATGCTTGCCCAACTCGCCAGACACAATCATCGCCCAGAGCGTGCCGCCGATTTGCGAGGGCGCGGCGATGATCCGTTGCGGGATCCAGCCGAGCTGCGAAGCCAGTTCCCACAACAGCAGCAGCGCGATCGGGCTGAGCAAGCGCAGAAAGACTTCCGGGGTTCGCCAGTTCCTCAGCCAGTCAGGTATCAGCCGTGACGCGCCTTGGCTATCAACAGCCTTATCGACGTAAAGCGAGTTGCTGGCGCTCTGCGTGTCGAATGTCTTTTCGGTCATCAGACTTCCTTCCTCATCAAGAACATGGCTTCGGATTCATGCTATTCGCATAAAAAACCTCAGTGAAATTCTTTTTGGGAATAACCTAATATGATTAAAAATCAGATAGAAAATAATCCAGATAAATTATTTGCATAATTAAAGCCCTCAGCCCGTGCCATTCGCCGCCTGCATCCCTGGCGTGGATCAAAATGCGCATTTCTGATATTTATAATTTATTATGATTCATTTAATTAATAATTAACTTAGAACAAAACGGCATTTCACAGCCCTGCCTCGCTGCGCCTATTTTCGACACCACGGACCGACCCCCTGCCAGGTGGAGGCTTGAATCACGCCTATCCAACGACAAGGAACTCAGCATGAGCATCGAATTTATCGGTTACATCGGCGGCCACCAATCTTCCGAAATCCAGCCTCGCAGCGGTCCGGTGTTGCAGCCTGACTATGTGGAAACCGTCGCCCGCGCCCATGAGGAAGCCGGTTTTGACCGTGCCCTGGTGGCCTTCCACTCCAACAGTCCAGACAGCACGCTGATTGCCTCCCATGCTGCCAGCGTGACGAAAAAGCTGAAGTTCCTGATTGCCCATCGACCGGGTTTCGCCGCGCCAACGTTGGCGGCACGCCAGTTCACCACCCTCGATGTATTCAATGGCGGACGCACCGCCGTGCACATCATCACCGGCGGCGATGACCGCGAACTGCGCGCCGACGGCAGCTACATCGGCAAGGACGAGCGCTATGCCCGCACCGATGAATACCTCGATGTTTTGCGTCAGGAATGGACCAGCGAAAAGCCCTTCGACTATGACGGCAAGTACTACCAGGTCGATGGCGCGTACTCTTCGGTGAAATCACCGCAACAGCCGCACATTCCGCTGTATTTCGGCGGCTCGTCAGCGGCGGCCATTGCGGTGGCCGGCAAGCATGCGGACGTTTATGCGCTGTGGGGTGAAACCTACGAACAGGTGCGTGAAGTGGTGAATCAGGTGCGCGCCGAAGCAGCGAAGCATGGGCGCAGCATTCGCTTCAGCCTGTCGTTGCGCCCGATCCTGGCAGACACCGAAGCGCAAGCCTGGGAACGGGCCGAGCGCATCCTGCAACAGGCCACTGCCCTGGCCGAACAGAATGGATTTGTCCGCCGCGAACCGCCTAATGAAGGTTCCCGACGCTTGCTGGCGGCCGCCGCCCAGGGCTCGCGGCTGGACAAACGGCTGTGGACCGGCATTGCGGGTCTGCTGGGTGCGCAGGGTAATTCGACCTCGCTGGTCGGCACCCCGGAACAGGTGGCCGAAGCGTTGCTCGATTACTACGACCTGGGCATTACCACGTTCCTGATCCGTGGCTTTGATCCGCTTAACGACGCCATCGATTATGGCAAGCGCCTGATCCCGTTGACTCGTCAACTGGTGGCTGAACGGGAGCGGCAAGCGGCGGAAAAAGTCGCCTGATCAGAAGCGATCCCGCGCAAACAGAAAAGCTCAATACTGATCCCCGGTGGGAGCGGGCTTGCTCGCGAAAGCGGTGTGACATTCAACGATGATGTTGAATGTGATGACCCCTTCGCGAGCAAGCCCGCTCCCACAGTGGTTTTGTGTCGCTCACAAATCGCCGAGTCTTATCGAGCGGCGGGCTTGATCCCCTGAGGGTGGAATCTGCTACTGTCTTTGCACTTCGCATCGAAGAAAGCGTTCACACCCATGACCAATCAAACGCCTGATCCTCAAGCCGTCTGCGCGCCGATCACTAGAAGCGCGATTTTCATCGTGGCCACATTGGCCCCCGGCAACGATGCCGCTGAAAAAGTCCGAGGCTGGTGCGGCGATATCGCCGCCCTCACCCGCTCCGTCGGCAAACGCGTGCCTACCGGTTACTTGTCCTGTGTCTGCGGTTTTGGTTCCAGTGCCTGGGACACTTTGTTTGGCGGCCCGCGCCCGGCTGCACTGCACGCCTTTCGCGAATTCGGCGAGGAGGGTCGTCATGCGCCGGCTACGCCAGGGGACATTTTGCTGCACATACGTGCGGACCAGATGGACCTGTGTTTTGAGCTGGCCACACAGCTGCTTTCAGCCCTGGGCGATGCAGTGTCGGTGGTCGATGAGGTCCAGGGTTTCCGCTATTTCGACATGCGCAGCATCATCGGTTTTGTCGACGGCACGGAGAATCCGGATGATCGGCACATGGCCGAGTTCACCATCATCGGTGATGAAGATCCCGAGTTTGCCGGCGGCAGCTATGTGCTGGTGCAGAAGTACCTGCACAAGATGAGCGCGTGGAACGCGTTATCCGTCGAAGCTCAGGAACGCATTATCGGACGCACCAAGCTGTCCGATATCGAACTCGGCGATTCGGTCAAACCGACCAATTCACACAGCGCGTTGACGACCATCACCAAGGACGGCCAGGAAGTGAAAATCCTGCGCGACAACATGCCGTTCGGCCGGCCAGGCGCTGGAGAATTCGGCACTTACTTTATCGGCTATGCCCGTTCGCCAGAACCCATTGAGCTGATGCTTGAGAACATGTTTGTCGGCAGTCCGGCGGGCAACTATGACCGTTTGCTGGATTTCAGCACGGCGGTGACGGGTGGTTTGTTCTTTGTGCCTTCGGCGGACTTGCTTGAAGAGTTGGCGGATCGCGCGCCTTAACAGTTAAGGCGCATAACCTGTGGGAGCGGGCTTGCTCGCGAAGGCGGTGTGTCATTCAGCGATTGTGTTTACTGACCCGCCACCTTCGAGCAAGCCCGCTCCCACAGGGGTTGTGGTGTGTCGTGTCACTCTTTATAGGCCGTATCACTACGCTCCAACTGCCGAATCAACGCATTCCAATGCCGCGCCACACCCGGCCCGTCACCGCTTTTGAACACCTCAGCCTGCTTCTCGACCTTGGCCACCACCTCGGCCGGCGGAAAGATCAACTCGGCATTGCCGCCAGCCTGCGCGGCGATCTGAATGTTGCAGGCACGCTCCAGACCGTGCAGTTGCTGGAACGCGTGTTCGACGCTGACACCCGCCGTCAACAGCCCGTGGTTACGCAGGATCAACACACTTTTGTCCCCCAGATCCGCCACCAGTCGCTCACGCTCGTCCAGGTCCAGGGCGATGCCTTCGTAACCGTGATAAGCCACGCGCCCGGAAAAACCGATGGAATGCTGGGAGATCGGCAACAGCCCGTCGCGCTGCGCCGAGACCGCGATGCCGTCGCGGGTGTGGGTATGCAGGACGGCTTGCAGGTCGGGACGCGCGCCGTGAATAGCGCTGTGAATCACATAACCGGCGTAGTTGATGCCCAGGCCGGTCGGGTCGTCGACGATGGTGCCATCGATGTCGACCTTGACCAGGTTGGAGGCGCTGATTTCATCGAACAACAGCCCGAAGGCGTTGATCAGGAAATGTTCCTCCGGCCCCGGTACCCGTGCGGAAAAGTGCGTGTAGATGTGATCGGTCCACTTGAACAAGGCAGCCAACCGATAAGCCGCCGCCAGTTTGACCCGCACTTCCCATTCTTCGGGGGTGACGCGCTGGCGGACGTTTTTCGAGACGCTGGATAACGGGCTGACGCTGCTCATGGCAAAACTTCCTGGATGGCCTTAAGGATCTCCAGTCAGCCTATGGCAAGCCAAAAAATAATAAAAAGCACATTTTAATCTAAGCTAATTATTATTTTTTTTTATGTCTTCAAGCACCCGTCATGCCGCACTCTTGATCTTCTGCAGCGAGCCGGCAACCAGTTTGCCAAAGGCATCGACCGGCCCTTGCAGGTTGCCGAGGAAGCGCGGGTAGATCAGCCACAGGTCCATCACTGGTTTGAAATCCTTGAGCGGCACCACCGCCAACTGCTCGAAATGCGCACTGCGTTCCAGCAACGGACGCGGTACCAGCCCGAGACCGAGGCCATCGGCCACCAGGCCCAACTGCAATTCGGTACCAAAGGTCTCCAGGTTGACGCGCAACGCCAGCCCCTGATCTGACAGGGTGCGTTGCAACCCGGCGCGGAAGCCACAGCCGTCGGGATTCAGAATCCAGCCGCTCTGGTAAACGTCGGCCAGTTTGCACGCACGCTTAGGCACTTGCGCCTTGGCGCAGACCACCACCAGTTCCATCTTGCCGATGGACTCACCAACGATGTTGTCCGGGAAAATCTTGCCCGCCGGGAACAGCGCAGCCGCCGCGTCGAGTTCACCACGTTCGATCTTGCCGACCAGTTGACTGCCCCAGCCCGTCGCCACTTGGGCGCGCAATTCCGGATATTCGACGCGCAAATGCTTGAGCGCATCGAGCAGTACCACATCACCAATGGTTTGCGGGACGCCCAGGCGCAGCAGCCCGGTGGGCGGCGCGTCGGTGGCAACGAGTTCGCGCAGCGCATCCATCTCCCGCAGGATCAAACGGCACTGTTCATACACCCGAGTTCCGATCAAAGTGGGCTTGAGCGGCTTGGTGTTGCGGTCGAACAACTCCACGCCCAACGCCTGCTCAAAGTTTTGCACGCGCCGCGTAATGGCCGGCTGAGTCAGCTGCAACGACTCCGCCGCATGGCTGATGGACTGGCAACGAATCACCTCGACGAAGGCATCGATATCATCAATTTTCATTTGGCCCGCACATAGAGAACAGTCAATAAGATGTCTGAAAAGCATAGTTCGATTGTTGGAATCTGGATAGCCCGAAGCGCTTCAGCGTCTCTATCGATAACGTCTAACGCTATTCAATCGGGTTCTAAATTCCTTTCAGCTATAACCTAATCATTAAAAACTAGCATATTAAGAACGATCATTATGCTTAGATGATCACAACAACTTTCGAAACGAACGATGGAATTGCCATGACCCAGGCCCGACACCCGGAGAGACTCAGAGCATTCATAGGCGCCCTGGCGGAATTGATCGACAGTAATCCGCGCGAAGGCGACCTGCTGCATCGTGGCGGCAAGCTGCTTGGCCAGTTGGTCAGCCATGACGACTGGCTGCCGGAAGACTTCGCCCAACCCGACCCGGAGCGCTATCAGCAATACCTGTTGCATGCTGATTCACGGCAGCGTTTCAGCATCGTCAGTTTTGTCTGGGGGCCTGGGCAACGCACGCCGATCCATGATCATCGGGTCTGGGGCCTGATCGGCATGTTGCGTGGCGCGGAATATTCCCAGGGTTTTGCACGCCAAACTGACGGCACGTTGCTGCCCGTGGATGAGCGGATTCAGTTGCTGCCAGGCCAGGTCGAAGCCGTGTCGCCGAAGATTGGCGACATTCATCAGGTCAGCAACGCCTTTGAAGATCAGGTATCCATCAGCATCCATGTCTACGGCGCCAATATCGGTGCGGTGCGCCGCGCGGTGTATCAGCCTGATGGCAGCGAAAAGCTCTTTATCTCCGGTTATTCCAACGCCTTTCTCCCCAACATCTGGGATCTGTCTAAAGAGAGCCAAGCATTATGAGCCACCCACTGACCCGCTCCTTCGCCGAGATTCGCAAGGCGCTGCTGAACAAACAAGAACTGGCCCTGGTGGATGTGCGCGAAGAAGCGCCTTTCGCCGAGGCGCACCCATTGTTCGCGGCGAATATTCCGTTGTCGAAACTTGAGCTGGAGGTGTATTCGCGGATTCCACGGCTCGATACCTCGGTGACGGTCTACGACAATGGCGAAGGCCTGGCGCAAGTCGCCGCTGAACGCCTGCGAGGGCTCGGCTACGTCAATGTCAGCTTATTGGAAGGTGGTCTCGACGGTTGGCGTCGTGCCGGTGGCGAGCTGTTTATCGACGTCAACGTGCCAAGCAAAGCCTTCGGCGAACTGGTGGAAAGCCAACGCCATACGCCATCCCTGGCGGCGGAAGAGGTGCAAGCGCTGCTCGACAGCGAGGCCGACGTGGTGGTGCTCGACGCCCGGCGTTTCGACGAATACCAGACCATGAGCATTCCCACCGGCATCAGCGTACCGGGGGCGGAACTGGTGTTGCGCGCTCGCGAACTGGCGCCGGACCCGGCAACGCGGATCATCGTCAACTGCGCCGGACGCACCCGCAGCATCATCGGCACGCAGTCGTTGATCAACTCAGGGATTGCCAACCCGGTTTCAGCCCTGCGCAACGGCACCATCGGCTGGACCCTGGCCGGTCAGACGCTGCAACACGGCCAGTCCCGCCGGTTCGCCCCGACCAGCGAGGAACATCGTCACATCGCCGCCCAGGATGCCCGTCGCGTTGCCGACAAAGCCTTGGTCGGTCGCGCAACCCTGGCGGATCTTCAGCGCTGGCAGCAGGAGTCGACCCGTAGCACTTATCTGTTCGACGTCCGCACGCCGGAAGAATTTGAAACTGGCCACCTGCCTACCGCCCGCTCGACACCCGGCGGCCAACTGGTGCAGGAAACCGACCACTTCGCCAGTGTCCGCGGTGCGCGTTTGGTGCTGGTGGATGACGACGGCGTGCGCGCCAACATGTCGGCATCCTGGCTCTCGCAACTGGGTTGGGAGGTGCATGTGCTGGATGACGTACAGCCTGCGCATTTCAGCGAAAAAAGTGCCTGGCAGGCGCCGGTTCCTGCACCGCAGCAGGCCGAAGAAATCAGCGTCGAAACCCTGGTCGAATGGCTTACCCACGGCGACAGCGTGGTGCTGGATTTCACCAGCAGCGCCAACTACGTCAAACGCCATATCCCCGGCGCGTGGTGGGCGCTGCGCGGGCAATTGAGCGAAGCGCTGGCCAAAATACCTGCCGCTCAACGCTACGTACTGACCTGCGGCAGCAGCCAGTTGGCACGGCTGGCCGTCGCCGACGTCGAGGCCTTGACCGACAAACCGGTGTTCCTGCTCAAGGGCGGCACCGCCAGTTGGATCGCGGCGCAATTTCCGCTGGAGGATGGCGAAACCCATCTGGCTTCACCGCGCATCGACCGCTATCGCCGCCCGTACGAAGGCACCGATAGCCCGCGCGAAGCGATGCAAGCCTATCTGGATTGGGAATATGGTTTGGTGGCGCAACTGGCCAGCGACGCCACGCACGGCTTTTTTGTGATCTAAGCAACCGTATAGATGCCAGCTTCACACTAAACCTGTGGCGAGGGAGTTTGCTACCGCTTGAGTGCGCAGCGCTCACAAGCATTTTGGGGCCGCTGCGCAGCCAGCGGGAGCAAGCTCCCTCGCCACAGGTTCTCGCCTGACTAAAGCCCCAATTAAATGCATTTATTTCATATTGATTAATTTTATAATCAGCTTACTTAATAATTAGCATATAACCAGAAAGACTTTCCCATCAGATTTTTATAGATATAACGTCAATCTCAGACCGACCCCTTCTCCAGGCGGAGGCCACACGAACCCGCCTGGAGCTTGTCATGTCACTCAAACCGCTGTTGTTGAGCCTCTTCTGCACCCTGGGTTTCACCGCCGTCAGCTACGCGGCCGACCTGCAACCGCTGTTGGTGGCCAATCAAAAGTCCACGATCAAGGTGCTGCTGGAAGTCTCCGGCGAACTGAAAGATGTGCCCTACGAGATCCAGTTCTCCGAGTTTCCCGCCGCAGCACCATTAGGCGAAGCATTGAACGCTGGCGCGGTGGACATCGGCGCCCTCGGTGATGCGCCTTACGTGTTCGCCCTCGGCGCCGGTGCGCCGCTCAAAGTCGTCAGCATCGTGCACGCCGAGGGTCGTTACACCACAGCCATCCTCGCGCCAAAAGATTCGCCGCTGAACACCGCCAGCGACCTCAAGGGCAAACGGATCGTCACCACCCGCGGTTCCATCGGCCACTTCCTGGCGATCAAAGCCTTGCGCAGCGTCGGTTTGAGCACTGCCGACGTGCAGTTCATCTACCTGCTGCCGAGCGAGTCGCGAATCCTGCTGGATAACGGCAGCGCCGACGCCTGGTCGACCTGGGACCCTTACACCACGATTTCCACCACTCAGAGTCAGGCCAAGGTGTTGGTCAGCGGCGACACCTTGCTGACCAACCATTTGTACTTCGCCGCCACCCGCCAGGCCATCGAAAGCAAACGCCCGCAACTCGACGATTTCGTCGCTCGGGTCGATCGCGCCTACCGCTGGACCAACAGCCACCCTGAGGAATATGCCGCCGCCCAGGCCAAAGTCACCGGCCTGCCACTGGCCGTGCACCTGGCCGTAGCCAAAGGCACACACATGCAACCGGTGACGATTGACGACACGGTGATCAGCGGCCTGCAAACCACCGCAGACATCTATCAGCAGGAAGGCATCCTCACCCAGCACATCGACGTCTCCCAAGGCTTCGACAAGAGTTTCAACGCCCTGCGTGCCCCTATCAGCCAGGCATCGCGCTAATTCAGGAGTAGAACCATGAGCAAACAACGCCAACTGAAATTCGGTGCGATGGTCCATGGCGTCGGCCATGGCTGGGGCGAATGGCGCCACCCGCAGGCCCTGGCCAACGCCAGCGTGAACTTCGACTTTTATAAGCAGCAGACCCAACTGGCCGAAGGGGCGAAGTTCGACTTCGTGTTTATCGCTGACAGCCTGCACATCCACGAGAAGTCGAGCCCGCATTACCTCAACCGCTTCGAGCCACTGACCATCCTTTCGGCACTGGCCGCGACCACCCGCCATATCGGCCTGGTGGCGACCGTCACCGTCAGCTACACCGAACCGTTTCAGGTCGCCCGTCAGTTCGCCTCGCTGGACCACATCAGCGGTGGGCGCGCCGGCTGGAACGTGGTGACTTCCTGGCTCAGCGGCACCGCCGATAATTTCGGCAAGGCCGAGCACCCGCCCCACGCCGTGCGCTACCGCATCGCCAAGGAGCATCTGAATGTGGTCAAGGGTTTGTGGGACTCCTGGGAAGACGATGCCTTCGCTTACAACAAGCAAAGCGGCGAGTTTTTCACCCCCGGCAAATTGCATGCGCTGGAACACAAGGGTGAGTTTTTCTCGGTGAAAGGCCCGCTCAACATCGCCCGCTCGCAGCAAGGTCAGCCGGTGATTTTCCAGGCCGGCACCTCGGAGGCCGGTCGCAATTTCGCTGCTGAAAACTCCGATGCGATTTTCGTCAGCCCCGAAACCTTCGACGAAGCCCGCGCCTACTATCAAGACCTGAAACAACGCGCCAGCGGCTTTGGCCGGGACGCCCGGAAGCTGTCGATCCTGCCGGGCATCCGCCCGATCGTTGGCCGCGATGAAGCGGAAGTTGAAAGCCGCTATCAGCAAGCGGTGGAACTGGTGAGCATCGAGGATGCGATTGTCGCCCTCGGCCGGCCATTCAACGACCATGATTTCAGCCAGTACCCATTGGATGCACCGTTCCCCGAGCTGGGTGATTTGGGGTCCAACAGTCAGAAAGGTGGGTCGGACCGGATCAAACAATTGGCCAAGGACGAAGGCCTGACCCTGCGTCAGGTCGCCCTGCGCTTCTCGCGGCCACGGCGTGATTTCGTCGGCACACCCGAACAAGTCGCCGACGCCCTTCAGACCTGGTTCGAAGCCGGCGCCGCCGATGGTTTCATCATCAATTCACTGTTACCCGATGGCCTGCAATATTTCACTGAACTGGTGGTGCCGGTGCTGCAACAGCGGGGGCTGTTTCGTGACGAGTACAGCGGCAACACCCTGCGCGACAACCTCGGCCTCGACGTTCCCGCCAACCGTCACGCGACCACACAAACTCAGGAAAAAAGCGAGGCGCTGGCATGAGCGAATCCCTGAACAGCTTGCTCGCGGACTTGCACGCGCAACGCCTGGCAACTTGGGAACCAGCAGCCCTGCAAGTCAACATCGATCAGCGTCAACGCCTGGTAAATGAAGCTCGGGTCGAGGACTTCGTCAATGCCGGTGATTCGCTCGAGCCCTTCACATTGTTAAAGGTCGAAGGTGGCAGCCTGAGCCGTGACGAATTGCTCGCCAACGGTCCGGCCGTGCTGATTTTCTTCCGCTTCGCCGGCTGCCCGGCCTGCAACATCGCCCTGCCCTATTATCAGCGTCGGCTCTATCCGCAACTGCACGCGCTCGGGGTTCCGTTGGTAGCGGTCAGTCCGCAAGTGCCGGAGCGTCTGATAGAAATCAAGACCCGGCACAACCTCGAACTTCAGGTTGCCAGCGATCCGGACAATCAACTCGGCCGGCGCCTGGGCATTCTCTACAGCTTCGATGAAGCCTCGCGCAAAGCCTCACTGGCCAAGGGCAATGGCATCGGCGAAACCACCGGCACTGGCACCTGGGAATTGCCGCAGCCGACGTTAGTAGTCATCGCTCGGGACGGCACCGTGGCTTTCGCCGAGGTCAGCCCGGACTGGCTGGTGCGCACCGAAGCCGACCCGGTGTTGCGCGCTGTTGAACAACTGCTCGGGCAAACGCCCTTACAACTCGCTATCTGAAAGAGCCTGACCATGACGAAAAACATCACACAGGGGCAGTTCAATCGTCGCGGCTTTCTGACGGCCAGTTCGATTGCCGTCGGGGCGCTGGGGCTTTCCTCCCTCGGATTGACCTCGCGCGCGTTCGCGCAAAACACTCAACTGTCGGACCTGACCTTGGGGGTCGCCACCTACCGCGGCCAGGAATCGTATTTCACCGACGACGCCGGCACATCCAACCGCCCTTACAAAGTCGACTATGCGGAATTTGCCGGCGGCAACCTGATCGTCGAAGCGCTGGCTTCGGGCAGCCTGGACATCGGCTCCATGAGCGAGATCCCGCCGATTTTCTCGATCCAGAGCCATCGCCAGCCACGACTGATCGCTGTGATTCAGGGCGATGTGAACAATCAGGTGTTCCTGATTCCAAAGGACTCAACCATCGAATCCGTCGAGCAGTTGCGCGGCAAACGGGTCGGTTATGTGCGCTCCACCACCTCGCACTATTTTCTGATCAAGGCCTTGAAGGAACAGGGCCTGACCATGAAGGACATCACTGCGGTGGCACTGACGCCGCAGGACGGTTTCAGTGCCTTCCAGAGCGGCCAACTCGATGCGTGGGTGATTTACGGGGTGTTTATCCAGTTGGCGAAATTCCGCAGCGGCGCCCGGGTCTTGAAAACCGCTGAGGGTTATTTGTCCGGCAACTACTTGATGGCCGCGCGCCCCGCCGCCCTCGAAGACCCGCTGCGCAAACTGGCGATTCAGGACTACTTGCAGCGCACGGCGCGCACGCTGGAGTGGATCAACAACAACCCCGAGCCGTGGGCTGCCAAATCGGCGCAATTGTTGGGTGTCGACAAAGCGGTGTTCCTCGACATGTACAACAGCCGCAGCCAACCGTGGAAAGTGCTCGAAGTGGACGACCAGGCGATTGCCTCGCAGCAGGAGGTTGCGGATTTGTTCTTCGATGCGGGGGTTTTGACTGAGCGGCTGGATGTCAGTCCGTTGTGGGACAAAAACTTCCGACTATTGCCGCTATGAACTGGATCCCTGTGGCGAGGGAGCTTGCTCCCGCTCGGCTGCGAAGCAGTCGTAAATCCAGGCGCCCCGGTATGACGGGAGAATGCAGGGGGCCGCTTCGCGACCCAGCGGGAGCAAGCTCCCTCGCCACAGTTGATTGCGTTGGCACACCTCTTGGCTCTTACCTTCTGATCGAGTGAATTCACCATGAGTCTTTCTTCTCAACACCCGCCCTTGCTGCGTTCAGTCGAAGCGGCCAATTTCGAAGCACTGCTGGAAACCATCGGCGCGCAACTCGGCACCACGGCGCACCGGTATGACGAAAGCGGTGCCTTCCCCCATGACAACTTCAAGCTGCTGCATGAGCACGGTTTGGTCGCACTGACGGTGCCCAAAGCCCTCGGCGGTGGCGGCGCGAGCCTGGTTCAGGCCCGCAAGGCGATCAACGCCATCGCCAAGGGGGAACCGTCGACAGCGCTGATCCTTGTGATGCAGTACCTCCAGCACACACGCCTGCAAGACAGTAAAAACTGGCCTGAAGCGCTACGCCTGCAAGTGGCGCAAGACGCCGTCGAGCAAGGCGCGTTGATCAACGCCCTGCGGGTCGAGCCTGACCTCGGCACCCCGGCCCGTGGCGGTTTGCCGGCGACTGTCGCCCGGCGCACTGCGGCGGGTTGGCGGATCAGCGGCCGAAAAATCTACTCCACCGGCAGTCATGGCCTGACCTGGTTCAGCGTCTGGGCGCGCAGTACCGATGAAGACCCGCTGGTCGGCGCCTGGCTGGTGCACAAGGACACGCCCGGCATCAGCATCATCGAAGATTGGGACCACCTCGGCATGCGCGCGACGTGCAGCCATGAAGTGGTGTTCGACAACGTGCTGGTGCCGCTGGATCACGCGGTCAGCGTCAGCCCCTGGAGCGCGCCGCAACCCGAGCTCGATGGCGATGGCTTTCTGTGGATGTCGGTGTTGCTTTCATCGGTCTACGACGGCGTTGCACAAGCCGCGCGAGACTGGTTTGTAGGCTGGCTGGAACAACGCAAGCCGTCCAACCTCGGCGCAGCGCTGTCGACCCTGCCGCGCTTTCAGGAAACCGTCGGGCACATCGACACGCTGTTGTTCGCCAACCGCAGCCTGCTGGATGCCGCCACCGAGGGACGCACGCCGGCGAGTCATGCTGCGCAGCTGAAATACCTGGTGACCGGCAACGCCATTCGCGCCGTCGAGCTGGCCATTGAAGCGTCCGGTAACCCCGGCCTGTCACGCCACAATCCACTGCAACGGCATTACCGCGATGTACTGTGCAGTCGCGTTCACACACCGCAAAACGATGCCGTGCTGCAAGGCGTCGGCAAAGCTGTTTTCGCCCAGCGCCAGCAAAAGGAACGCCCATGAGCCAGCTTGTGATTGCCAGCCAACTGGATGAAGACTTCAACGAGGTGATCCGCCAACGCCTCGCGCAAACACACTCCGACGCCCAAGTGATTGGCGTGCCGGCCGGCGTGCCCAGCGACCTGCCGACTGAGGTCAGTATTCTGCTGGCGCGGCCGATCAATGTGCGCGGCTATCTGGCGCCAAACACGCCTCCACCAGGTTGGCCTTATGGGTTGAAGTGGATTCAGGTGGTGTCTTCCGGCATCGACTTCTACCCCCAATGGCTGTTCAACGGCCCGCCGGTGAGTACGTCCCGAGGCAGCGCCGCTGAGAATATCGCCGAATTCGCCCTGGCGGCGATCTTCGCCGCCGCCAAGCGCCTGCCGGACATTTGGGTACATGACGCGCAATGGAACTTCACAGCACTGACACCGCTGAAGGGCACTACGCTGGGGATTCTTGGCTTCGGCGCGATTGGCCGCAGCCTGGCGGCCAAGGCCCACGCACTGGGCATCAACGTGCTGGCGTTGCGTCAGAGTCAGACGCCATTCGAGGTGGAAGGTGTCGAGGCCGCGCGGGATATCCATGATCTGTTTGCCCGCGCCGATCACTTGGTGCTGGCGGCGCCACTGACCAGTGCGACACGGCATATCGTCAACAGCGCGGTGCTCGCCAGTGCCAAGCCTGGCCTGCACCTGATCAACATCGCCCGCGGTGGTTTGCTGGACCATGGAGCGTTGCTTGAGGCGCTGGACAGCGGAGCGATCGGACTGGCCTCGCTGGACGTTACCGAACCCGAACCGCTGCCCGACGGGCACCCGCTCTATGTTCATCCGAGGGTTCGCCTGTCGCCGCATACCTCAGCGATTTCCAGCAACAGTCGACACGAAATTGCCGACAGTTTCCTGGCCAATCTTGAGCGGTTCCTTAACGGGTTGGCGCCGGAGAATCTGGCGAACGTACAGCGCGGGTATTAAGACCAGACACAAATACAATTGTGAAAGCTCCCCCGCACCTGTGGCGAGGGAGCTTGCCCCGCTGGGGCGCGAAGCGGCCCCAAAATTTGCTATGACATTCCCTCAGGCACACCGCATTTACCCGCATTGCGACCGCTGCGCAGCCGAGCGGGAGCAAGCTCCCTCGCCACAAATACTCTCTCGCTCACAACATCAGCTTTACGCATCTCTACACAGCCAATAAATACCTATATTTTATAATTAACTTATAACTAATCGGACTTTTACAGCACCGTATTATACAAATATTGTTACAACCATCACCGACCCCTGACCAGGTGGAGGCCCACGGAACTGCACGTTTTTCCGGCCGACACCACTCCACGGTCAACTGCCACACCCAAACCCGAAACCGGCTCAAGCCCCCCGCCGCCATGGCTTTCGAATCATGGCCCCGGCAACGCTTTGCCCAAAAAAAACATAACAACGCCAACGCAACATCTACACACCTGGGGTTCACCATGCACAACACCTTCACAGCAAACCGTCTGACGCTGGCCGTATCGCTGGCCCTGTTCGGCTTGTCGGCCCACGCCGAAGAAAACACCAAGGATGGTGCCCTCCCCGTTGTAACAGTCACCGCCGAACACCACGCAGAGGACTTGCAAAAGACCCCGCTGGCAATCTCTGCGTTCGACGAAAAAGCCCTTGAAGACAAGCAGATCAAAAGCGTCCGCGACCTCTCCGGGCAAGTGCCGAACCTGACGCTCAGCCGTCAGTCGATCTCCTACAGCGCGCAGACCTACGGCATTCGTGGCATCGGCGAGACCGATCCGATCCAGGAATCCGCCGTCGCGGTGTACGCCGATGATTTGTACATCCCGCGGGCGATTTCCTCGATGCTCGACTTCAACGACGTCGAGCGCGTGGAAGTGTTGCGCGGCCCCCAAGGCACGCTCTACGGACGCAACAGCAGCGCCGGCGCGATTCGCGTGATCACCCGCGACCCGACCCAGGAAACCCGTGGTTTCTTCGAGCTCGGTGCCGGCAACTACAACGCCCAGAACGAGCGCTTCCTGATCAGCGGCCCGCTGGTGGACAACGCGTTGTTCGGGAGTTTTTCAGCCATTCACCTGACCCGCGACGGCACTGTCTCCGACCCGACGCGCGACAAGGATGTGAACAACGTTGATATCCAGTCCTACCGCGGCAAGTTGCGCTTCAACCCGATCGATTCACCATGGGATGTGCAACTGACCCTGGCCGGCACCTTTGACCGTGGCGACACCACCAGCTACACACCCTTTGATGCCAACGGCCACTTCGACAAATTCAAGAGCTACAGCAGCCTCGACCCGAAGAACCGTCTCGATCAGGGCAGCTCAATACTGCGTGCGATCTATTCGATCAACGACCACCTGAACTTCAAATCGGTGACCGCCTATTCGGCGTTCAACCAGCCGGTGGACTATGACAACTCGGGGCAGGCAGCCCTGATTCAGCAAAACCTGATCACCTACAAGCAGGACTACGCCACCCAGGAATTCCAGCTCAACGGCGACTACGACAAGTTCAGCTTCAGCACCGGCCTGTACCTGTACCGCGAGAAGTTCGAAGCCGATCGCGACAACCTCACCTATTCGGTTGCGCGCAACCAAGTGATCGGCCAGGGCCAATACAGCACGACCAACACCGAGAGCTACGCGCTGTATGGCCAGGGCAGTTACAAACTCACGCCACAGCTGTCGCTGATCGCCGGGCTGCGCTTTACCCGCGAACACAAGAACTTCGACTACACCAACTACGCGATCAACACCGATCGGCAGATCACCGGGACCAACTTCACTGCCGAGTCGAGCAAGTCGTGGCAGTCCACCAGCCCGAAAATCGGCTTCGAATACGCCTGGACCCCGCATCTGAATCAGTACGCCTACGTCGCCAAAGGCTTCAAGGCTGGCGGCTACGACAACCGTGCGCCGACCCAGGCCGCTGCCGAACAAGCGTTCTCACCGGAAGACGTGACCACCTGGGAAACCGGCTTCAAGGGTGACTTCTTCGACCAACGCCTGCGGGCCAACGTCGCGCTGTTCTACAACGACTACAAGGACCTGCAAACCAACGCCTACGACCCGGCGCTGGGCGTGAGCCTGCGGACCAACGTCGGTCGGGCCCACACCTACGGCGTCGAGCTGGAAACCCTGACCGCACTGACCCGCGACCTGCAACTGACCGCTAACGTCGGCTACCTGCAAAGCAAGTACGACGACTTCGAAAATGCCAGCGGCGCCGGTGTCGATGCCAACGGCAAACAGTTGGTGTTCTCACCACGCTGGAACGCCAGCGTCGGCCTCAACTACACCATCCCGGCCGGGCTGCCCGGCACCTTGCTGGCGGGCACCGATGCGCAGTTCCAGACCAAGTCCTACGCCAACGCGCTGAACGACGACATCCAGGAAATTCCGACACAAACCTTCTGGAACGCCAACACCCGCTACATCTCCAGCGACGGTCACTGGACCACCACGCTGGCGGTGAAAAACCTGCTCGACCGCGCCTACCCGCAATCGGTCGGCTTCGTGCCGTCCAGTGGCGCTCGCTACTACTCGATCAACGACCCGCGAACCCTGTTGTTGTCGCTGCGCTACGACCTCTGAACCCCGAAAACATCGACGCATCTCTCAACGGACGCGAATCCCCCGTAGGAGCTGCCGAACGCGGCCCGAGCCTTCGGCAGCTCCTACAGGTAGTCCGCGTCAGTTTGAGAGGCATGACTTCAAGGAGCTAAACCATGGCTTTCACCCGCAGAGAAATGATTACCCGCATCGCCGCCGTCGGCGGCTATAGTGCCGCGGTCAGCGCCCTCGGCGCGCTGGGACTCACCCCTCAGGCAATGGCCGCCACCTTCACCCCGCTGCAACTGGGCAGCAGTGGTAAAGGTAAAAACGTGGTGGTGGTCGGTGCCGGGATTTCCGGCCTGGTCAGTGCCTACGAGCTGCGCAAGGCCGGTTTTACAGTGACCATTCTGGAAGCCCGCGAGCGGGTTGGCGGGCGCAACTGGACCCTGCGTCGCGGCACCAAAGTCGATTTCGACGATGGCGTCAGCCAGACCGTCGACTTCGATGAAGGCCACTTTTTCAACGCCGGCCCGGCGCGGATTCCCAGCCATCACCAGACGATCCTCGGCTACTGCCGCGAGTTGGGCGTCGAGTTGCAAGTGCTGGTCAACAGCAGTCGCAATGCACTGGCCTTGCCGGACCCAAACAAACCGGCGTTCCAGTTGCGCCAGGCAGTCAACGACACTCGCGGCCAGTTGTCCGAACTGCTGGCGCGCACCGTCAGCCGCAAAGCCCTCGATCAGGACTTGAGCGTCGATGACCGCCAGGCGCTGCTGAACTTCCTCAAGGTCTATGGCGACCTGAATGCCGACTTCCAATACAAGGGCTCGGTACGCTCGGGTTACACCCGCGTACCGGGTGCCGGCGATCAAACCGGCGTGACCCGGGCGCCGCTGGAGCTGCAAACCCTGCTCAACCCCAAGCTCTGGGGTGCGTTGGTGTTCGATGAAATCCCGGAGTTTTCCTCGACCATGTTCCAGCCGGTCGGCGGCATGGACCGGATTCCCTATGCGTTCTACGACAAGCTAAAGGATGCGGTGCGCTTCAACGCCGAAGTCAGCGACATCCAGACTTCCGAAAACGGCAGCCGCATCACCTACCGGGATCGCAAGACCGGCAAGACCCAAACCCTGAACGCCGATTACGCCGTGGTCACGGTGCCCCTGCCGTTGCTGGCCAAACTGCCGAGCAACTTCAGCCCGCCGTTCAAGCAAGCGATTCTCAGCGCCCAAAGCGACCAAGCGAACAAAGTGGCCTGGCAGTCACCACGCTTCTGGGAAACCGACTTCAACATCTACGGCGGATTGTCTTACCTGGATCATGAAGTCAAAGGTCTGTGGTATCCGAGCGATCGGTTGAACAGCGCCCAGGGGATTCTGGTCGCGGCTTACAACACCAGCGAATCGGCCCAATCCTTCAGCAAAAAAACCATCGCCGAACAGTTTGCCTCCTCGCGGCAAGCCGTCGAACTGCTGCACCCCGGACACAGCGCCAAGCTGCAAAAACCGGTGGCGATCAACTGGGCCAAGGTGCCTTTCAGCAAAGGCCCGTGGATCGTCAACGATGAAGTTGGCGAGAGCGCCTACCAGATCCTCAACGAGCCCCAGGGCCGTACTTACCTGGCCAGCGACGCCCTCGCCCACGGCGGTGTCGGCATCTGGCAGAACAGCGCCGCCGACTCGGCGCGACGCATCGTCGGGCTGATTGGCCGACATGCCGAACGTACCCCATCGGGCGTTGCTGCCTGATGCCAGTCAGTTAAGCGCAAACCATGTGGGAGCGGGCTTGCTCTCGAAGGCGGTGTATCAGCCGCCATCAATGTTGCCTGACACACCGCCTTCGCGAGCAAGCCCGCTCCCACAGGTTCATCTCCCCTGACTCTTTTCAATTAAAGGACTGAACGATGAAAACCCTTACTTTGCTCACAGGACTGCTCATGACCGCAACCGCCCTCACCAGCCACGCCGACGAGATCAAACGCATCGCCCTGCCCAACTCGAACTTCCCGATTTCGCTGGCAGTGTCGGTGCCGGCGCAAACCGAGCTGCTGTTTGTCAGCGGATTGCTCGCCGACGTGCACGACCCGAAAGCGCCGAAGGATTCCTTCGCGGCCTATGGCGATACCGCAACCCAAACCACTTCAATCCTGAACAAACTCAAAGGCGTGTTGCAAAGCCAAGGCCTGGACCTCGGTGACGTGGTGCAACTGCGGGTGTTCCTGGTGGGCGATCCGGCCAAGAGCAACAAGCTCGATTTCGCCGGGTTACAGGAAGGCTATACGCCGTTTTTCGGCAGTACCGCACAACCGAACAAACCGGCACGCACGGCGATTCAGGTCGTGGCCCTGCCGCTGCCCGGCGGTCTGGTGGAAATCGAAGCCGTCGCCGCCCGCAAGAAATGACACGGACATCACCCGACACTCAGGAGCTTCACCCTTATGCGCAACTGCCCAGTACCTGCTTACCGTCCTTTATTACTGCCGCTGTCCTTTGCCTGTAGCCTGACCTCGTTCAGCCTCGAAGCCGCTGAAACCGGGTCGCCGACCCTCGACACCGTTGTCGTCACCGGCAACCGTGGTGCCGAACAACGTACCGTCACCACCAGCCCGACACCCATCGACGTGGTGACCGGCGAACAATTGCGCTCCGTCGGCAAACCCAGCCTGCTGGAAGCGCTGAGCAAATTCATCCCGTCATTCAACCTGCCGGACCGCGCAGGCTGGGATGCCAGCGGCGTGGTGCGCTCGGCAACCCTGCGCGGTTTGACCGCGTCCCATGTGCTGGTGCTGGTCAACGGCAAGCGCCGGCACACCAGCGCGACGTTGAATATCAATGGGATCAACAGCGGTGCAGCACCCAGCGACCTGGATTTGATCCCGGTGGCGTCCATCGACCATATCGAGGTGCTGCGCGACGGTGCGGCGGCGCAATACGGTTCGGATGCGATCGCCGGGGTGATCAACATCATCCTCAAGCAGACCACCGGCGGCAGCTCCGACACAACCCTCGGCCAGGGCTATGACGGCAAACGCGGCACCGGCCAGGAAGCGCTCAATTATGGTTTTCAGGTGGGCGAAGCCGGAGTGCTCAACGTCTCCCTCGACACCCGCTATCAGGAACGTGACAACAAGGCCGGCAGCAACGGCTACAGCGCCCATTACTACCCGCAGGCCGACGGCTCGCCGGACCCGCGCGAGGCCGACGCCAGCCACCACACCTATAAAGGCTACGGCTTGCCCCGCAGCCAATTGGCCGATGCTGGCTATAACCTCGATCTGCCGCTGAACGACGCCGTGACGCTGTATTCGTTCTCGACCCTGGCTACCCGCGAGAACAACGACGGCCAGAACTTCCGCCTGCCCAGCGGACGCAACACCATCACCACCGGCCCTAATGGTTATCCCGACGGTTACAGCCCTTACTGGCTGGTCAACGAAACCGACTTCCAGTCGGCCTTCGGCGCCAAGGGTGACAACTTCGGCGGCTGGGCCTGGGACCTGAGCAGCACCTACGGGCGCAACTACGCCAAACAACGGACTTACGACAACCAGAACCCGTCACTGGGGGAAAACACGCCGAACAAGTTCACCTCTGGCATCTACATCGCAGACCAACTCACCAGTAACCTCGACCTGAAGAAAAGCTACGAGATCGGTCTGGCTAAACCGATGGATGTGGCTTTCGGTTTCGAGCATCGGCGGGAAAGCTACGAGACCCGCGCCGGGTCCGAGGCCTCTTATATTGATGGCGGCTACGTGTTCCCGGACGATAGTCCGCGCGCCGGGCAACGTCCTGATCCGGGTGCGCAAGTCACCAACGGCATCACCCCTGAAGATGCGCAGAAAGTCAGCCGCAACAGCGTCGCCAGTTACATCGACCTCGGCTTCTACCCGGTCGAGCAGTGGTACTTCGGCGTCGCCGGGCGCTACGAGCACTACAACGAAGGCATCGGCGGTACGCGCAGTGGCAAACTCAGCACCCGCTACGAGTTCAACCCGCTGTTCTCGGTGCGCGGCAGCGTCAGCAATGGCTTTCGCGCTCCGTCGCTGGCCAACCAGATTTTCACCGCGCGCTCGACCGGGTTCGACACCATCAATGGCGTCTACCAGTCCTACAACTATGTGATCCTGCCGGTGGATTCAGCGGGCGCCCAAGCCCTTGGGGCCCAAGCGTTGAAGCCAGAGCGTTCGACCAACTTCAGCCTCGGTTTCGCACTGACCCCCAGCGAAGACCTGAGCCTGACCGTCGACGGCTACGTGATCAACCTGCGCGATCGGCTGGTGCTCAGCGAACGCTTCCAGGGCCCGGGCGTCGCCAGCCTGCTCGACAGCATCGGCGTGCCGGCCACTGCGGGCGCGCAGTACTTCACCAACGGCGCCAACACCCGCACGTCCGGGGTCGATGTGGTCGGCAACTATCGGCAAAACCTGAACCGCTATGGCACGGTGAAGTGGACCGCGGCGCTGAACTACAACCACACGCAAATCCTCAGCGTGAACGACACACCGGAGCAATTGACTGCGTTGGGGGGCAACTTTCAACTGATGGGCCGCCAATCCCGGGCGCTGATTACCAAGACCTCGCCAAGCAGCAAGATGATTTTCTCCGCCGATTGGGGCATCAGCGACGTCGACGTCAATCTGCGCCTGACCCGTTACGGCAAATACACCGAGGTCAACAGCTCGAGCGATCCGAGCCTGGACCGCGAGTATTCCGCCAAATGGATTACTGACCTCGACGTGGCGTATGCGCTGACCAAGCAACTGACCGTGGCCCTGGGTGCGCAGAACCTGTTCGACAAATACCCCGACCACATCGGCGTGCCCAATTCTTCGTTCGGCGACAACTGGGGCAGCTACTCACCGTTTGGCTTTACCGGTGGTTACTACTACACCCGCGTGCAATACGCGTTTTGATTGGCAAATCGAAGGCAAAAAAAAATCCCAGGCAGCTGATGGACGCCTGGGACTTAAAAATGCATAAACCGTGGTGGTGAACGCGGGGCGATATTAACCTACTAAAACACTTTGAAACAATATATTTCTGCGCACCGTTCGGTTAATTAAGAACGTAACCCGTTATATATCAACACTATTTGTGCGGAAATCGATACCGTTGGTCAGTCCTGAGCGATCCATCAAGCAATCGGAATCAGTGGATCGGCAGCCGCCCAAGCTGTTTCACAATTGGCTGCTTGCGGATAAATCCAAACGGTGTTGGGCGTAAGGCCCCGCCGGAGTTCTCCGGACAAGTGGATGAATGGCTGGTTGAGCGCAACGAGAAGAAAAGCGCGGCTGGCACTGAGCAAACGATCCCAGTAACTGACGTTACAGACTAAAAAAAAGCAGAAACCGGAAAATCCGGCTTCTGCTTTTTTCAAAGTCGTTACAGCTTCAGGCCTTACAGGCAGTCACGCACCGCTTTTCTCATCGCCGCGGATTTCGCCCAAGGCGGCCCCTGATACAGCGACACCCGGCTGCCATCCTTCGATTTCACGATATCCAGAATCTCATCCGCCGTGATGATGCTCGGCGCGGTCAGGCGGTAGCCGTTGGAAATGCCTATCTGCGTCGTTTTTGGAATCTGCTCCTGCCACAAAGGCAGCACGCAAGCGAGGTACTCTTTGGGCGGCTTGGCGCTGTATTTGCTGACGTTGGGCTCGCCTGGCACCAGGGACGCAGGCAATGAACATCCCGCCAACATAGCCACCGCTACCCCCGCTATCAACATCCGCATGACGCTTCCTCACCCTGAAAAACGGCGAATGTAGCGCGTAGCCGCTCAGACATCCAGCGAACGATTGGCGAAAGCGACAGAACCGACGCATGCCCTTGCAAACGGCACACTCCACGCCGCAATCGGGACTAATCTTTCGTAGCGGGGATTTTGCAGGAGATCATCATGCGGCTTAACGAATTCGAGCAGGAACTTCAGCGCGACCTACAAAGTGTGGAATCGAATCTGCGCTGGTCGGCGGTAGAACTTTTGCGCCTGGCGGAACAGTTTCGCCTGGCTGGCAACGAAGTGGATGCCCAAGTAGCCCTAAGGCTGCGCGAGGTGCTCCAGGGGGACGAAGAACGACTCAAAAGCTACGCCGATGAAGTGAAGGCGCGGCACATCAGTCGAACGAAAGCTCACTAACGGGACCACTGCCATGAACAAGCCTCTGTTCGCACTGCTCGCCGTGCTGGCGGCGTCGAGCGGTTGCGGCTCCGATTCACAGGTCTATCGCAACCAGCCGTTGGTCGCCAAGATCGAAAACGGCATGAGCCAGGATCAAGTCCAGCAGATTGGCGGCAAACCGCTGGCCATCACTGATCGCACGGTGGAGCCCGGCACCTGCTTTGACTACAAACTGGTTCAGGCCGGTCATCAACAGCTCTACAACGTCAGTTTCGATGGCGCGGGCAAGGTCGACCACACCAGCTTCATGAGCTGCGCGGAGTGGAGCAATGCCCAACAGAGAGCCAGGGAGCCCTCCCACTCTGTCAGCAGTGGTGGAGGCTACTGAACGATCATCCATGAAAAGCCCCGGCAAAAACCGGGGCTAACCACACTCGATTGACTACTGGCTACGCGCCGGTCGTCTAGACCGCGCCTTATACGCCGGTAAAGACGCCGCAAAGGCCAGTGCCTCTTCCCGACTGGCAAAGGCGCCCAGGCGGTCATCTTTGGTGCATACCCGCCAAGGGCCGTGGTTCACGCTGAGTACGTCGTAACCGTTCATGTGCATCTTGGTCAGCATCTCAATGCTCATCGTCACCTCCATATGGGCTGTGAAAACCCACGATTGAGGCGACTACCTTACACCCGGCCTTTGCCAACGTGCCGACCAGACGTCGCGAGGGCATGGCAGCATCCGGTTGCACTTTCGGCTTGCACGACCACTCCAACCCTTCAAACTCCCGCCGCACGGGCCTCGGCCTGAATATTGCATTTTTATGACTTATTTGTGACAAACGGCAATCAGGTAACACATGAAAGTACGCGCCACCGTTATTTGCGAGCAAGACCGACATGTCCTCCTGGTGCGCAAGCCCCGATGTCGCTGGACCTTGCCTGGCGGAAAGGTCGAGCCTGGGGAAACCAAAGTGGACGCGGCCACGCGAGAGCTGGCGGAAGAAACCGGGCTCGGGGTCGATGGCATGTTGTACCTGATGGAACTGGAAGACGGCAGCACCCGGCACCATGTTTACGAAGCGTCGGTGGTGAACCTGCATGAGGCCCGGCCGCTGAATGAGATTATCGATTGCATGTGGCATCCACTGGATGCCATTCACAACCTGAAAATCAGCGACGCCACGCTGCGCATCGTCAAAGCGTATCAGCGCCGCTTGTAAGGTGGGCTATGTCGTGGCTCACCACCATGACTCCTGTTTGTGTGATGTTTTTAACGAGTCGTGTCAGCCCTGGTCGCCGCCGCCCACCGGCATGATCATGCCGGTAATGTAAGAGGCCTCGTCGCTGGCCAGAAACAAGATAGCGCTTGCCTGCTCATCTAGCGTGCCGTAGCGCTTCATCAAACTGCTGTCGAGGGTTTGGTCGACGATCTGCTGATACCAAACCTTTTCCTCAGCGCTTTGCTCTGTGGTGTTGCGCGGGATAAGTCGCGGCGGTGCTTCGGTTCCACCGGGGGCAGTCGCGTTGACCCGAACCCCGCGACCGGCGGTTTCGAATGCCAGGCAGGCGGTCAGCGCGTTGACCCCACCCTTCGCAGCGCCATAAGGCACGCGATTGACGCTGCGGGTGGCAATGGATGAAACGTTGACGATGGCACCACTCCCTTGCTCAAGCATGAACGGCAGCGCGGCATGACAACACCACAGCGTCGGGAACAGCGAGCGGCGAACTTCGGCTTCGATCTGCTGCGCGTCGTAGTGCTCGAACGGTTTGGCCCAGATCGTCCCGCCGACGTTATTGACCAACACATCCAGGCGCCCGAAACGTTCGACGGCGGCTCGCATCACCCGGCTGCATTCGCTGTAATCCTCAAGATCAGCGGTCAGAGCGAGTACCTGACTGCCCTGCCCCAGTTGTTTTTGGACTTCGAATACCAGCTCCGCGCGATCCACCAGAATCAACTTCGCGCCTTCAGCGGCCATGCGCTCGGCGACGCGCCGACCAATGCCTTGCGCAGCCCCGGTAATCAACGCGACTTTTTCATCAAATCTGTTCATACATACCTCATGACAACGACCCTCTCCCGTAGGAGCTGCCGAAAAATTTATGCCGCGCTGGCAGCAAACTTCTCGTAGTAGAAATTGACCGGCGCAATGCCTTGTTCGCGAATGAACTGACTGACCGCCTCAACCATCGGCGGCGGGCCGCACAGGTAGACATCGACGTCGCCATCGTTCAAATGCCGAGGCTCGATGTGCTGGGTCACATAACCCTTGAGCGGATGCCGGCTATCGGGGTTGGCCACGCAGGCGCTGAAACTGAAGTTCGGAATCCGTGCAGCGAACGCTTCGAGTCGATCCATTTCCACCAGGTCGAAGTCATTGGTCACGCCGTAGATCAGATGCAGCGGTTGCTCGCTGCCCTGCTCCGCGATTTTTTCCAGCATCGCGGTGAACGGCGCCAGCCCGGTGCCGCCGGCAAGCAACAGCAACGGACGGCGGATGTCGCGCAAATAGAAACTGCCCAACGGTCCGGCCAGGGTCATGTTGTCGCCGGCCTTGGCCATGCCGGTGAGGAAGCTGCTCATCAAGCCGCCGGGCACGTTGCGGATCAGGAAACTGACCTCGCCGTCGCGCTGCAACGAGCTGAACGAATAGGCGCGGGTCTGCGCGCTGCCGGGAACCCCGAGGCTCACATACTGCCCCGGCAGGAACGCCAGTTTGTTCAGGGCCTCGCCCTTGATCGACAGCGCGATGGTGCTGTCGGACAACTGGCGCACGGCACTGATGGTCGCTTCAAAACTGGCCTGACGGGTGCGACAGACATCCGACGATACCGGCACCCGCACCACGCAATCGCTCTGGGCGCGCATCTGGCAGGTGAGGACGAAACCTTGCTTGGCTTCATCGGCACTGAGGGCGTCGTCGATGTATTCCTCGCCCAAATCGTAACGACCGGCCTCGGCGAAGCATTTGCAGGTGCCGCACGCGCCATCGCGGCAATCCAGCGGAATATTGATGCCCTGACGATACGCGGCATCGGCCACGGTTTCGTCGGGGTTGGCGTCGATGAAACGGGTGACGCCGTCTTCGAAATTGAATGCGATGGAATGAGTCATGACAGCCGCCTCACAGGTGGTAAACATCGATGACCTGGCGAACGTAATCGTTCTTCAGGACTACTTTCTTGGCCTTGATCAACGGGTTTTCACCGCGCACATCCAAGGTGTAGAAACTGCTGCCGAAATAGCTGTCGACGGTCTTGTAGCGAAAGCTCAGGGTGTGCCAGTTGAAGCGCACTTTGCACAGGCCGTCGGCTTGTTCGAGCAGCTCGATGTTGCTCAGGTTGTGCGAGGTGCGGGTGTCCGGAATGCTCGCACTGGAACGCTCGGTCTTGATGCGGAAGATGCGGTCTTCCAGGCCGGTGCGGTTGCCGTACCAGATCAGCGAGATTTCCCGCTGCGGGTCTTCGGTGAGCTCGTCGTTGTCGTCCCAGGACGGCATCCAAAAGGTGGCGTCCGGGGCGTACAGCTCCAGCCACTCGTCCCACTGTTTGTCGTCGAGGTAGCGGGCCTCACGGTAGAGAAAATCGCGCACGGCCTCATAGGTGATGGTCATTGCACGGCCTCCACGGCGATCAGCTCGGACTGTTCAGCGGCCAAGGCCTTGAGCATCGTCTGCTGCCAATATTTGTGTTGCAGTACGAACAAGCCTTCGTCTTCGGTGCGCACGCCGCTGAGCAGCGGATGCAGGTCGATCTCTTTGGCCGCGTCGTCGGCGCCTTCGATCCAATGCTCGGCACCGCGGGACATGTCATTCCAGGTCGTGACGCTGCCCTGATAACCGGTCTGGCAGGAACGAAACTCCTCCAGATCATCCGGGGTCGCCATGCCGCTGACGTTGAAGAAATCCTCGTACTGCCGAATCCGGCTGGACCGCGCGGTGTCGCTTTCGCCTTTGGGGGCGATGCAGTAGATGGTGATTTCCGTGCGATTGACCGAGATCGGCCGGGCGATGCGTATCTGCGAGCTGAACTGGTCCATCAGGTAGACGTTCGGGTACAGGCACAGGTTGCGCGAATTCTCGATCATCCAGTCGGCGCGGGCCTGGCCGAAGTCCTGCGCCAGTTCATCACGACGCTCGTACAACGGACGGTCTTCGGGGTTGGCCCAACGGGTCCAGAGCAGCATGTGGCCCTTGTCGAAGGAATAGAAACCACCGCCCTGCTTGGCCCAACTGCCGGCACTCATGGTCGGATTGCTATCGCCAGCCTCGCGCTGTTTACGCTGGTTTTGGGTGGCCGCGTAGTTCCAGTGCACGGAGCTGACGTGATAGCCGTCAGCACCGTTTTCGGCGGTGAGTTTCCAGTTGCCTTCGTATATATAGCTGGATGAGCCGCGCAGCACTTCCAGGCCATCGGCGGACTGATCGACAATCATGTCGATGATCTTCGCCGACTCGCCCAAATGCTCCACCAGCGGCACCACATCAGCCTTGAGGCTGCCGAACAGGAAGCCGCGATAGGACTCAAAACGCGCGACTTTGGTCAGGTCGTGGGAGCCTTCGCAATTGAAGCTCGCCGGGTAGCCGGCCGCCGCCGGGTCCTTGACCTTCAGCAGCTTGCCGGAGTTGTTGAAGGTCCAACCGTGGAATGGGCAGGTGTAGGAGCTTTTGTTGCCGGTCTTGTGCCGGCAGAGCATCGCGCCGCGATGGCTACAGGCATTGATAAACGCGTTCAGTTCACCGTCCTTGTTGCGCGCGATAAAGATCGACTGGCGCCCCATGGTGGTGGTGTAGAAATCGTTGATCCTGGGGATCTGGCTTTCGTGGGCCAGGTACAGCCAGTTGCCTTCGAAGAGGTGCTGCATCTCCAGGTCGAACAGCCGTGGGTCGGTGAACATCTCGCGTTTGCAGCGGTAGATGCCGTGGTCTTTGTCGTCTTCAAGCAGGGAGTGAAGGTATTCGGGTCGCAGGGACATGGCCGCCGCCTCCATTGTTTTTATTCAGGCAGGGCCATGCTAGGACGGAGGAATGGGACGGACTATCCGCTGGGTGCAGACCTTTATCCGTTTTGTGCAGCCGACAATGCTTGCTTGATACCTGTCACCTGAGAGCGACGCTGAACCTGTGGCGAGGGGGCTTGCCCCCGTTGGGTCGCGCAGCGGCCCCCGGCATTCTCACAGTTTCACCGAGGCGCCTGGATTGACGACTGCTGCGCAGCCGAACGGGCGGTGCGGCGATCCGACAAGCCCCCTCGCCACAGGTATTTGGTGCTCAGTCTAGTGCCGGCGCTTGAGGGTGTCGGACGGCAGTTCGCCGAACTGTTTGCGGTAGCTGTCGGAGAACCGTCCCAGGTGCAAGAAGCCGTAATCCATGGCCACTTCCGTGACGTTGCGCACGTTGCAGGTCGGGTCACTCAGGCAGGCGTTGATGCGTTCGAGGCGCTTTTGCCGGATGTAGTTTTTCGGCGTGGCCCCCGCGTTGCGTTCGAACAAGCCATATAGCGAACGCACGCTCATCCGCGCCTGGCGGGCCAGTTCTTCGCTGTCGATGTCTTGCTTGAGATGGCGCGCGATGTAGTCGGCAATGCTGTCGAACGTGGCCGACGGTGAACCGAGGCTAACGCGGCTGACATTGGTTTTCATCAGGCTGAGCATCTTGCTGACGATGATCTGCGCGTAGTGCTCCTGAACCTTGAGAATCTGCTCCGTGGCCTCAGCCTCCTGGCAAATCATCGCCAGCAGGTTAACGAAACCTTCCAGCTCATTGAGCTGATAACGGTTCTCCAGAAACCGCACCCCTTGCCCCGGGTACCGCCAGCGTTGCTCGTCGCACACCGATTCGAGCAAACGAGTGGGGACTTTCAGGATGAATTTTTCACAGTCGTCGGAATAGGTCAGGTCCACCGGTTCGTCGGGATTGATCAGCAGCAATTCACCAGGTTCGAAGTAGTGTTCCTGGCCATGACCACGCCATAGGCAGTGGCCGCGCAGCAAGACTTGCAGGTGATAAATGCTCTCCAGTGCGCCAGAAGTTACCCGCACGCTGGTGCCGTAGCTGATGCGGCACAGGTCCAGGCTGGCGAACTTGCGGTGATCGAGGCTGGCCAGCGGTCGGCCGGCGCGGGGCATGAGAATGCAATGGTTGCCGACATGCTGATTGACGTAGCCCGACACCGCGTAGGGGTCGGCGTGATCGAACACTCGGCTGCGCTGACTCAACAGTTGCGCTTGCATCATCGGTTCACTCTCATTGTTGTTATGGGTTACGTCGGGCCATTCCAGGGCGGTACTCGCAATGCTGTGTCAGTCGGCC
Source organism: Pseudomonas sp. ASL4 (assembly GCF_056680395.1). Classification (NCBI taxonomy): domain Bacteria; kingdom Pseudomonadati; phylum Pseudomonadota; class Gammaproteobacteria; order Pseudomonadales; family Pseudomonadaceae; genus Pseudomonas; species Pseudomonas sp. ASL4. The sequence goes on from NZ_CM155280.1 coordinate 5,218,898, forward strand.
GACGTAGTGCCAGCCAGTTAACCGAAAACCCTTGTGGGAGCGAGCAGGCTCGCTCCCACAAGGGTTATGCGCTTAGTCCTCCAGTGCGCGCACACGCTCCATGCGTTGCTGCTCCTCGGGTTGCGCAGACGACTGTAGCGTGAAGTCGAAGTCGATTTCGGCAAACCGACCACTGACACCGTGGGCCGCTGCGCGTTGTGGATCGTCGCTGAAGGCGATGTGGGCAATCAACTCATCGCGGGTGGCATAGGCAAAATCGTCGTGCAGATATTTGTCGCCATCGAGATTGATCTGGGTAGTCAGGTGGCGATGATCCGGCGCCGAGATGAAGAAGTGAATGTGCGCCGGCCGCTGACCATGACGACCCAATTGATCCAGCAGTTGCTGGGTCGGACCGTCCGGCGGGCAGCCGTAGCCCGACGGCACGATGCTGCGAAAACGGTAGCGACCCTCGGCATCGGTGACGATGCGCCGACGCAGGTTGAACTCCGATTGAGCGGTATCAAAGTAAGAATAAGTGCCGCCGGTATTGGCGTGCCAGACATCCACCACGGCCCCAGCCAACGGTTCACCCGCAGTGTTGCGAATCTGGCCCTGCATGAACAGCACCACGCCCGGATCGACGCCGTCATCCAGCCGCGCCTCGCCATTTGACAGCGGCGCACCCGCCACATACAGCGGGCCTTCGATAGTCCGCGGCGTGCCGCCGGATTTGCCGGCCTGCTCGTCTTCGGCGTCCATCAGCAAATCGAGGTAATGCTCCAGGCCGAGCCCGGCGACCAGCAGGCCAGCCTCTTGCCGCGCACCCAGCACGTTGAGGTAATTGACGGCTTTCCAGAACTCTTCCGGGGTCACGGCGAGGTCTTCGATGATGTTCACCGAATCGCGCAGGATCCGGTAAACCAGCGCCTTGACCCGCGGATCACCGGCCTCGTTGAGCAGACCGCTGGCCTCTTCGAGAAACTTCTGGGCACTGGCAGTGTGGGAAATCTTGACGTTCATGGTGGTTCCTCATCTTGTCATTATTATCGTAGCGAACTGAACAGGCTGGGTTCAGCGGTCATCCTCACGAATCGAAGAAGGATGCCGGCACATCGCGGTGACCTCGATGGCCATGTACGGGTACAGCGGCAATTGCATCAGCAGGTCGTGCAGTTCCTGAACGCTGTCGACGTCGAACACGCTGTAATTGGCGTAAAGCCCGGCGATGCGCCACAGGTGACGCCACTTGCCCTGCTCTTGCAGGCGCTGGGCCAGGGCTTTTTCGTCGGCCTTGAGCTGTGCGGCGCGCTCGGGGTTCATGTCGAGCGGCAGGTTTACGGTCATTTTTACGTGGAACAGCATGATGCTCTCCTCAGGCGTTTTGAATAGCGGTCGATGACTTGTCGCGACGGAAAAACGCCAGGCGTTCCTCATCCAGCGTCAGCCCCAGCCCCGGTGTGTTCGGTACGTGCAGCTCAAAATCGCGATAGACCAATGGCTCGGTGAGAATGTCCTCGGTCAGCAGCAACGGGCCGAACAGTTCAGTGTCCCAGGCCAGTTTGTGCAACGTAATAAAGGCATGGGCCGAGGCCAGCGTGCCGATCCCGCCTTCGAGCATGGTGCCGCCGTACAGGCCGATACCGGCCGCTTCGGCAATTGCAGCGGTTCGCAGCACGGCGCGTGGGCCACCGTTCTTGGCGATCTTCAGGGCGAACACCGAAGCGGCGCCCTCGCGCGCCAGGTTGAAGGCGTCTTCCACGCATTCGATGGACTCATCAGCCATGATCGGCGCCGGACTGATGGCATTCAGGCGCACCATGCCGGCGCGGTTGTTGCGCGAGATCGGTTGCTCGATCAAGTCGATGCCGTTGCTGCCGAGAATCCGGCAGGCGCGCAGCGCGACTGATTCGTCCCAGGCCTGGTTAACGTCGACCCGCACACTGGCGCGATCACCGAGGGCTTTTTTGATCGCGATGACGTGCGCCAGGTCGCGATTGACTTCGCCGGCGCCGATTTTCAGCTTGAAGATCCGGTGGCGGCGCAGGTCGAGCATCTGCTCGGCTTCGGCGATGTCTTTGTCGGTGTCGCCGCTGGCCAGGGTCCAGGCCACCGGCAACGCATCGCGAACCCGACCACCGAGCAATTCGCTGACCGGTAGGCCGAGGCGCTTGCCTTGGGCGTCGAGCAAGGCGGTTTCGATGCCTGACTTGGCGAACGTATTACCGCGGATGCTCCGCTCCAGGCGCCACATCGCGGCGTTGACATTGCTGCTGTCCTCGCCGACCAGCAACGGTGCGAAATGTTTGTCGATGTTGGTCTTGATGCTGTCCGGGCTTTCGTTGCCGTACGCCAGGCCACCGATGGTGGTGGATTCGCCAATCCCTTCAATGCCATCGGCGCAGCGCACGCGGATGATCACCAGGGTCTGGTTCTGCATGGTGTGCATCGCCAGTTTGTGCGGGCGGATGGTCGGCAGATCGACGATGATCGTCTCGATCGATTCAATGGCTGTTGCACGCATGTCGATACCCGTCAGGTTCTTTAAGTTCTGAATCGGATTCTCATACGGCTTTTCAATAGCGGCCAATATAGAATTGGTCTGGCTTGATACCTTAAAGGTATTCAACTGATCAGCGTCTGGAGGCCTTATGGAACTGCGTCACCTGCGTTACTTTCAGGTGTTGGCTCAAACCCTCAACTTCACCCGCGCCGCCGAACGGCTGCACATCGCCCAGCCGCCCCTGAGCCGGCAGATCCAGCAACTGGAAGACGAACTCGGGGTGCAACTGCTTGAACGTGGGCGGCCGCTGAAGCTGACCGAGGCCGGGCGGTTTTTCCATGAGCACTCCAGTGCGCTGCTGGAGCAACTGAACAAGGTCTGCGACAACACGCGACGGATCGGTCTGGGCGAACAGACCTGGCTGGGCATCGGTTTCGCGCCGTCGACACTCTACGGCGTGCTGCCGGAACTGATCCGCCGCTTGCGCAACCATGAGCATCTGGAGCTCGAACTGGGGTTGTCGGAAATGACCACCCTGCAACAGGTGCAGGCGCTCAAGGCTGGGCGGATTGATGTCGGTTTCGGTCGAATCCGTATCGACGACCCGGCGATCATCCAGACCGTGCTGACCGAGGATCGGCTAGTCGCCGCCCTGCCCGCCGGCCATCCGTTGCTGACCCGCCCGATCAGCCTGCGCGAACTGGCGAAGGAGCCTTTCGTGCTCTATCCCGGCAACCCGCGACCGAGTTACGCCGATCATGTGATCGCGCTATTCGAATCCTACGGCGTGAGCATCCATGTGGCGCAATGGACCAATGAACTGCAGACCGCGATCGGTCTGGTGGGCGCCGGCATCGGTGTCACCCTGGTGCCGGCCTCGGTGCAATTGCTGCACCGCGACGACATCGGCTTCACGCCGCTGCTGGAAGACAATGCCACCTCGCCGATTATTCTCAGTCGACGGGTGGGCGACGTGTCACCGGGGTTGAATCATTGTTTGCAGATGATTGATGAACTGCTGCCGCGGGACTGAAATGAGATTGGGTGTGCAATGAATACCTGTGGCGAGGGAGCTTGCTTGTGGCGAGGGGGCTTGCCCCCGTTCGGCTGCAAAGCAGTCGTAAATCCTGCATATGCGGTATGTCTGACAGAATGCCGGGGGCCGCTTCGCAGCCCAACGGGGGCAAGCCCCCTCGCCACAGGTTAAGTGTCTAAGTTTTAGGACTCAGTCCGTCAACCAGCAAACGCCCGGCGTCCTGCACTCATTTCGGTGCGAAGTTCGCCAATCAGGTTTGCAATGTCGCGAACTGTGGTCAGTCGCGATGGCGAGACATAGGGAAGCAACAGAGAGGTCCGCCCGGTCGAAGGCTCGTAGACCTTGATCCGTAGCGTCCCGTCGCGGTTCACCGTGCAGTCGCACGAGAGCGGACGAAAACCGGACTGCACAATGTGGCAAAGCTCTGGGACTGAAACCATGACGGGGGCCTCCATGGCTGTTGATCGGATCCAATCTGAACAGCATAGAACCGCTTTCCTTCCCGCGCTCGCGAATACCAACAATAAGTGTTATCTGCGTCTCACTTTGGTCAATCTCAATGGCTATCCCCGTCCCAAAACCAGTTCCAGATCCCCGGCAAACGGACCGGTTCTGAACTTTCGGTGACCGTGCGGGCCATCGCGGCTCGGAGCAACTGGGCTTGATCGTCATAAAACGGCTTCGGAGCGGTTTTCACCCCGGTAGCGCTGGCGCTGTCGAGCAGGATTTGCAGGTATTCGCGGGTGTGCCGGGCGGTGTAGCGATTGAGGTCGTGGAAAGTCACCACCACCGGAATCACCCCATCGACCGCAGGCAGTTCACCCTGGGCGATGCGCTCACGGACTTCCGAGAGCTGACGCAACATGTTCGCCCGTCGCCGGGGGCTGGCGTTGAAGCCCCAGATCTTGCCGTCGTTGGCGCTCAGGTCGGTCAATAACACGTGCATGCCATGTTGCTGATACGCGGCGAAGGTGCGCTTGTCGTAATTCCAGAACGGCGGACGCACCAGGGTCGGCGGCGCCCCGGTGATGGCGGCGATATCGGCACTGCCCTGGGTCAGTGACTTTTCCAGATCTTCAGGGCTCAACGAGCGATGGTTGGTGTGAAAGTGGGTGGCGGTGTGAAAACCAAGGATTTGCCCCTCGGCATGCTCACGGTGCATGACCCGGCGACCGATGTCACTGTCGCCGGCCCGTGGCGCGCCGGTCTGCACAAAGAACACCGCTTTGATGTTCGGCTGCACCGGGTTTTGCGCGAGGCTGTCGAGCACCGTGTCGGTCGGGTTCCAGAAGCTTGATGCGCTCGGGCCGTCGTCAAAGGTCAGCAGAAAGCGGATCGGCGGCTGCGCTTGCAGGCGCTGTTGCGTCTGGGGCGTCATTTCGATCGGAGCCGCAATGCAGCCCGCCAGCCCGACAACCAGGGTGAGCGCCGATAGAACCTTGAACAGTCGTGTCATGTTTTGCCTTGGGCCAGACCGTTGCGGTCGTCACGTTAATGGCAAAAACCCCTCGCCCGATGATCCTCCCGTGAGCCCGCAGGTGGCTGCGGGCTCAGGTTGGATTAGGGTACACAGTTTTGGTTCAAGTGCCGCTATTTTGGGTGTTTCATAGTTCCAGATCGAGCAACGCCGCACCCAGCGCCTTGCCGTGGGCGTCAAGAGCAAGGGAACGGGTGACGCCTCCGCGCAGAATGCCGGGCAAGACAAAGTTAAGCGCGTGGACGTTGGGCAGTTCGTAGCGTCGCAACGGTGGCCCGGATGGGTCCAGCAACTCGGCGAAATGCGCGGTGACTCGTTCCACCGTCAGCCACTGACACAAACGTGGATAGTCCTCGGCCCGAAAGGCAATCACCGAGATGTTGGAAGTGTCGCCCTTGTCGCCCGTTCGAGAATGGGCCAGCTCACGCAGCTTGATACCACTCATGCCATGTCCTCCGAATGAATCTGCACGGTGACGGCATCGCGCGGCAGTAACAGCGACGCCACCGCCACCACCTGGCGCACCGATTTGCTGGCGCCACCACCGCCGTAAGGGCCGTTGGTGTAGAGGGTTTCCACTTCGTTGCCAATGCGCACTGCTTCGGCACGATCGGCGCACCGGGCAGCCACACGCAAGCGCACTTCCCAGGGTTCGCTGTCCGCCCGCGCCCCCAGCTCAAGACCGTGCAAGGCATCAACGCCAATCAACTCGACGCGGATCTCTTCAAACGCCACACCCGTCAGTTTCAGGCGTTCCAACACCACTTCTCGCGCCAATCGCCCTCGCGCCAACGCACCCGGCCCGCCATAGGAGATCTGTCCCTCGCCGATCCAGCCATCGAGATAACCCACCGAGACTTTCAGGGATGGCGGTCGCTCCCGGCCGTCGGCGCCTACAGCCAGCACCTGATCCGGCCCTTGAACGGTGAATGACACACCGGAAAAATCGGCGCTGACATCCGGCGTGAGGTAAGCCGCCGGGTCATGCACTTCATAGATCATCTGTTCGGTGCAGGTCGCGGTATCGATGCGCCCACCCGACCCGGCGACTTTGCTGATCACTGCGCGCCCCGTGGCGTCCACTTCGGCCAGCGGAAATCCCAGGCGCGCCAGATCCGGCACGTCCTTGAACCCCGGATCGGCAAAATAGCCGCCGCTGATCTGCCCGGCACATTCGAGCAAATGGCCGACCAACGTGCCACGTCCCAACAATGTCCAATCGTCCGTCGCCCAGCCGAATTCGAATATCTGCGGCGCGAGGAACAGTGACGGGTCCGCCACGCGACCGGTGATTACCACGTCGGCATCCGCGCGCAATGCGTCGATGATGCCGTCCACGCCCAGGTAGGCGTTGGCCGAAATCAGGCGCTCGCCCAACGACGCCAGCGTCTTGCCGTTATCCAGAGTCTGCGACGGATCATCCAGCAGGGTCGCCAGCACATCGTCGCCGCTGAGCGCGATCACTTTGAGCCCCGGCAACCCCAATTCCCCGGCGATCCGCCGCACTTCCCGCGCCGCCGCCAGCGGGTTGGCCGCGCCCATGTTGGTGATCACCCGCAAGCGTCGGCGCTGACCATCGGCGCCACGCCCGACAAAGGGCAGCACCCGGCGCATGCGCTCGCCCAGCAGCGGGTCGAAGCCGGCTTGCGGGTCGAGCAGACGCGCCTGCTGCGCTAGAGCGATGGTGCGCTCGGCCAGGCATTCGAATACCAGGTAATCCAGATCGCCGTGCTCGGCCAGTTCAATCGCTGGCTCAATGCGGTCGCCGGAGTAACCGGCACCGGAACCGATGCGTAAGGTTTTCATTCAGAAGACTCCAATGAGCAGCGCGGTCAGGGTCATGAGCACCGAGGCAGCGAACAGAAAAGGGATGGTGAAGCGCTGGTGATCCGCCAGTTCGATCTTGCACAGCCCCACCAACAGGAAGGTCGCCGGGGTCAGCGGGCTGACCGGGAACCCAGTGGTGTGCACGCCCAGCAGCGACGCCTGGGCCACTTGCAGCGGATCGACACCCAAGGCCCGGCCGACCTCGGCCACCACCGGCATGATGCCGAAATAGAAGGAATCGGGATCGAACAGCAGGCTCAAGGGCATCGAGATAAAACCCACCACCATCGGAATCAGCTTGCCGTGCCCGGCGGGAATCTGCGCCACCGCAACCTCGGCCATGGCCTTGAGCATCCCGCTGCCCTGCATGATCCCGGTGAAGACCCCGGCGGCGAGCAGAATACTGGCCATTGTCAGCGCAGTTTTCGCATGGGCGTCGATGCGCGCGCGTTGGGCGTCGACGTTGGGGTAGTTAATGCACAAGGCGAGCACTGTGCCGAGCATGAACATCACCACCGGGTCGACGACCCCGGCAATCATCACGCCCATCACCACCACCGTCAGCACCAGGTTGAGCCAGAACAGCCGTGGCTTGCGCAGGGCAACTTCGGCCTCGGTCAGCACCCGTTGCGGCATCACCTCTACCGACGCCCCGGCGCCCAGGCCCAAGCGTCGTTCTTCGCGGCGACCGAGGAACCAGGCACAGGTGAAGACGAACACCAGGCCGACGATCTGCACCGGGATCAACGGCTGAAACAGGTCGGCCACTGGCACATGCAATGCCGCCGAGGAACGCAGCACCGGGCCGGTCCAGGGCAGGAAGTTAACGCCGGCAGCCATGGCCGTGACGCAAGCGAGAATGCGTTTGTCCATGCCGAGGCGCGTGTACAACGGCAACATGGCCGGGATGGTCACCAGAAACGTCACTGCTCCTGAACCGTCCAGATGCACCAACAACGCCAACAGCGCGGTGCCCATGACGATGCGCGTCGGGCGAGTGCCGACTCGCTTCAGGATGCGGTCAATGATCGGGTCGAGCATGCCGGCGTCGGTCATCACGCCGAAGAACAGAATGGCGAACACAAACATCCCGACCACCGGGGCGACGTTCTTGATGCCGGTAATGATGAAGGCGCTGGTTTGCAGACCGAAACCACCGATCAACGCAGCAATGATCGGCAAGGCGATCAGTGCAACCAGGGGCGATAGGCGTTTGCTCATCACAGCAACAAGCAAACAGAGAATGGTGATGACACCGAGTGTGGCAAGCATGGGCAGGTCCTGTTTGGCATTTCTGCTCGCGGCGGCGATGAAATGCGCTGTTGTTGTTTTCATCGAGTATTGGAATTGCAGGTAATCTTTGTAAATTGAAATGTTCGGCTGCCAGCATTCGGAAAAACAAAATGAAGAACTCGATCCAGCACATCCGCGCCTTTCTGGTCGTGGCACAAACCGGCAGCTTTTCCAAGGCAGCAGTCGCGCTGAACCTCTCGCCTTCGGCCCTGACCGTGCAGATTCAACAACTGGAAGACTGGCTCGGCGTCGCCCTGCTCGAACGCAGCCCACGGCATGTTGCGCTCACCAGCGCAGGACAAAGCGCGCTGTTGCCCATGGAAAAGCTGCTGCTGGACCTGGACAACATCGTCAGCGCGTCTAGGGATCTGGCGTCGTTGCGCCGGGGCGTGGTCACCATCGCCGCCCTGCCGTCGCTGTGTGCTGGCGCGCTACCGCCGCTGCTGAAACAGTTTCGCGAGCAGTTTCCGGGGGTCGAAGTACGGCTGCGGGACGTCGTGGCTCAACGGATCGACACGCTGGTACGTGATGGCGAAGTGGACTTCGGCCTCGGCGTGCGGGCGCGGATGAGCCATGGGCTGGAGTTTCAAACAGTGCTGGAGGATCGGCTGTGCCTGTTCATCCCCGCCAATCACCCGCTGGCCCGACGGAGCGCCGTCAAACTGAGCGAACTGACGGCGCAACCGATCATCCTGACCGGGCGCGACAGCAGCGTGCGGGAGCTTGTGGAGCAATTGTTCGCCGACGCGCAACTGCCGTTGTCGCCAGGACTGGAAGCCAATTACATGTCAACGGTGCTGGCGCTGGTGCGTCAGGGTCTGGGTGTGAGCCTGCTGCCCGAGTCAGCCGATGACGGTCGCGATGATCTAGTGAAAGTGCCGGTGGATCATCCCGGCGTCACCCGCCAGATTGGCCTGATCACCCGCACGGGCCAGGCCATGGCGCCGGCAGCACAGCGCTTTATCGACATGCTGCAGGGTGACGCGTTACTCGGCCAAGGACTTCTGGAATGAGTTGTCGATGATCGGCGCCGTCGCCATTGCTGCCGGCAGTGCCTTGACCTTGAACAGGAAGTCCGCGGTACTCTGCAAATCTGCCGCCGCTTGCTGATCCACCGGGCCGACGGTCATGTGTGCCTGGCGCAACCAATGGCGGGAAACGTCTTGATCGAGATTGGCCTTCTTTGCCCAGAGATCGGCATATTCGTCAGTGTGGTTGTCGACCCAGGCCCGGGCCTTTTTCAGGCGCCCGAGGAAGTCGGCGATGGCCTCGCGTTTGCTGTCGATTGACGGCGTCGAGGCAGCAATCGCGCTGAGGCCGGGCATCAGGTTTTTGGCTGTGAGAATCGGCCGGGCGCCGGAGAACAGAATCTGCTGGGAAATGTACGGTTCCCAGACCGGAAACGCATCGATACTGCCTTGGGGTAACGCTGCCGCAGCGTCGATCGGCATCAGTTTGATGAAGTCGACGTAGTCTTCCGGCAGGTCAGCTTGCTCCAGCGCACGCAAGGTCAGTTGCTGGCTCCAGGCGCCGGGCCAGTAGGCGACTTTCTTGCCCTTGAGGTCGGCGATAGTTTTGACCGGCGAATCCTTGGGCACCAACAAGGCGATGGTGTCCGGGTTCTGCCGTGACACGCCAATCAGCTTCACTGGTGCTTGCTTGGCGGCCAGGAACAGAAAGCCCGAATCACCGAGAAAGCCCAGGTCCAGCGCGCCGGTATTCAGCGCTTCTGCCAGCGGCGCGGCGGCCTGGAAGTGTTTCCAGTCGACGGTGTAAGGCGCGCCCTCCAACACACCCGACGCCTCGACCGAGGCGCGAACGTTGTAGTAGTTCTGGTCGCCGACATGCAGGACGACCGGTTCAGCGGCGTAGGAAAACGGCGCGGTAAACAGTGCGCTGGTCAGCAGGCTGCACAGGAATCGGGACAGGTTCATCGGAGGCTCCGGGGCTGTTATTCCGATAGACCATAACGCTCTTATCACAAGCTTTTTAAATTCGATTTATGCATAAGCTCATGACCAGTAACGGTCAGTGTTTGCCCAGCAACAGCGGCGCAACAGACTGTTTCACTGCGCACATCGAATACCCCTAAAAAACCCCGTAAAGCCCCGAAAACCGTGAAATCCAACACATGGCACAGAGCCTGCAATATTCCTTTTATGCAGGACGCATTTATACAAACCAATAATCAGGACATAAGAATCCCGTTGCCTTGCCGGAGTTGCTCCCATGAGTTCCCTCTTCCGTTTCCCCAAAGCCAGGCACCTGATCAGCGCCGTCGCCATCGCCTTAAGTATGCAACCCATGGTCCAGGCCGCCGAAACAACCCCGGCCGAAGTGCATCTGGATTACGCCTATTACTCGCCAGTCAGCCTGGTGCTCAAGCACTTCGGCTTCCTGGAAAAAGCCCTGCCCCAGACCAAAGTCGGCTGGGTGCTGAGCCAAGGCAGCAACCGCTCTCTGGAATACCTGAACAGTGGCGGCGTTGACTTCGCCTCCTCCGCCAGCCTCGCGGCCGTGTTGAGCCGGGCCAACGGTAGCCCGATCAAGTCGGTGTACGTTTACAGCCGCGCCGAATGGACCGCGTTGGTGGTGCGCAAGGATTCGCCCTACAAGACCGTGGCCGATCTGAAAGGCAAGAAAATCGCCGCCACTAAAGGCACCGATCCGTATCTGTTTACGTTGCGTAGCCTGCAACAGGCAGGCTTGAGCAAGGACGATGTGGAGCTGGTGCATTTGCAACATCCGGACGGTCGCACCGCGCTGGAAAAAGGTGACGTCGACGCTTGGGCCGGGCTTGACCCGCACATGGCCGCCAGCCAGGTCCAGGCCGGTTCCCGGTTGCTCTATCGCAACACCAACTTCAACAGTTACGGCGTGGTCAGCGTCACTGACAGCTACGCCAAGGAACACCCGAAAACCATTGAAACCGTGCTCAACGCCTATGAACAGGCGCGTGAATGGGCGGTTAAAAACCCGGAAGAACTGGCGAAACTGCTCGCCAGCGAATCCGGCCTACCGCTGGAAGTGGCCAAACTGCAACTGTCGCGAACCGACCTGAGCAGCCCGCAATTGACCGCCAAGGATGTGCTTGCCTCCAAGGCCGCGGCGCCGATTCTGGTGTCCGAAGAACTGGTTCGCCGTGGGGTGAATGTCGACCAGGTCATTGATCAACTGATCGACACCGGCTTCAAAGAAACCGTGGCCCGTCAATAAAAGCACAGCCCCTGTAGGAGCGAGGCTTGCCCGCGAAGCTTTTGGCGTTTTCAAAGGCCCCTTCGCGGGCAAGCCTCGCTCCTACAGGGATGCGATCTTTGTCTGGAGAACCCCATGACCAGCAAAAGTAAAACCCTGCCCGCCCCTCTAACATTGCCCGCACCGCGTCGCCTGAACAACGCCTGGAAACTGCGCCTAAAAGGCCTCGCCCTGCCGGTGCTGATCATCCTGGTGCTGGAATTCGTCGTACGCATCGGCTGGCTGCCGTCCTACCAAATGCCCGCCCCCAGCGACGTGGCCCTGACCCTGAGTGATCTGGCTGAAGGCGCGCTATGGAAACACATCAGCGCCAGTCTGTTGCGGGTGCTACTGGGGTTCGCCATCGGTGCCAGCCTGGCCTTGGTGTTTGCCGCGTGGGTCGGTTTGAGCCGCGAAGCCGAAGCGTATCTGGAGCCGACCTTCGCCGGTCTGCGCTCGATTCCGAGCCTGGCCTGGGTGCCGCTGTTGCTGCTATGGCTGGGCATCGACGAGACCTCGAAAATCGTCCTGATCGCCATCGGCGCCTTCTTCCCGGTGTACCTCAACGGCGTCGCGGCGATCCGCGACATCGACCGCAAACTGGTGGAAGTCGGGCAGATGTATGGTTTCAGTCGGGCCCGGCTGGTGCGGCGGATTCTGTTGCCCGCCGCCCTGCCCGGCCTGTTCACCGGACTGCGCAGCGGCATGAGCCTGGCCTGGATGTTTCTGGTGGCCGCCGAACTGATCGCCGCGACCAAAGGCTTGGGCTATCTGCTCAGTGATGGTCGCGAAACCTCACGTCCGGACATCGTCCTGGCCGCCATCATCGTGCTGGCGGTACTGGGCAAACTCAGCGACGGCATCCTCGCCGGCCTGGAGAAACGCTTCCTGGCCTGGCGCGACACCTTCAACGGCCAAAGCGCAGAGGATTGAGCCATGACCGAACACCTGCTGGACATTCGCGTGGAGCGCAAAACCTTCGCCGCTACCACCGTGCTCAACAACATTCATCTGCAATTGAACCCCCGGGAAGCCGTCAGTTTGCTGGGCCCCAGCGGTTGCGGCAAAAGTACCTTGCTGCGGATCGTTGCCGGGCTGGAAAAGGACTTTCAGGGCGAACTGCACAACAACGCCGGCGAAGTCGCATTCGTGTTTCAGGAACCGCGGCTGATGCCGTGGCTGACGGTGGAACAAAACATCGGTTTCAGCGCCGACAACCAATACGACAAGGCCTGGGTTGCGCAATTGATCGAAGAAGTCGGCCTCGGCGGTTTCGCCCAGGCATTGCCCAAGGCCTTGTCCGGCGGCATGGCGCAACGGGTGGCGATTGCGCGCGGCTTGTATTCGCGCCCGCAGGTGCTGTTGTTGGACGAACCGTTCAGCGCAGTGGACGCCTTCACCCGGATGAAACTCCAGGACCTGCTGCTGCAACTGGCCGAGCGCCACGCCATCGCACTGCTGCTGGTGACCCATGATGTCGATGAAGCGCTGTACCTGAGTGATCGGGTGCTGGTGATGGACAATCGACCCAGCAGCATTCGCCAGGAATTGGCGGTAGACCTGGCCCATCCCCGTGATCGCCGCGATCCATTGCTCGCACGACTCAAGGCGTTGTCATTGACTGAGTTGCAGCGGGCTCATGTCATCTGACGCAGATAAGGCTGAAATCTTCAGCCGACGCCTGATGAACTTGTCTATACAAATTAAAAATTTAAACGTTACATCGAGTGTTTCAGTAAAGAGACACTTATATAAGCGTGGCCATTTGACGCATCAACCGCTGGTCTGACATTTCAACCGTCATACATACATTTAGAATGACTGCAGATAGCATGCGCGCCGTATTTCCATAAACGCCTCCCAGTTGACCAAAGAGTCAACAACCCGAATAAATCCCTACAACTTTTACATACCTTGCAGAGAAATAAGTGCGCGACGATTTTGCAATCCATCAAGTCGGTGGGCTGGAGTGTGTCTATCTTTCGATGACAGAACACTTGCAACTCGACGGCTTTATCGGCCATTACATAAAGACTCGAAACCTGCGCTCAGTCGCTGACATCAACAGCACTCTGCGCTCAACCTTGCAAAGCTATCCGGGCAAGCCGCCGGTGATGGTGAATGAACTCAATGCCTGGATCGATAAAACACTCGGTTACCGAGCCGCTCATCCCGACTTCCCTCAGTTGGAAGACGTTTAGGGCAATGCTTGCGGGCTAATACAGCATAAGTACTGAACGAACCCTGAACAGAAACACTCTCAATAAAAAGGCGCAGCGGCCTCTTTTTTCAGGCGAACCCTTTCTGCATGAGGGCAATACCGCAGATCTCTCTGAATTTCCTATTTGACGACGGGCCTAAGTCTTGATGGCTTCAGGAGGAATACATGAGCGAACTTATTCCTTATGCCGTGCACTATTTGCTCGACGGTGTGCGACAGCACTTTTTCAAACTGGCGGCGGGATTTTCCGATGTCGAGGCGATTCGTTCGGCCTCCGCCCATGCTTATCCCCAAACCAGTCACAAGATTGCCCCATGCGCCAGCCTCGAAACTGCGCGGGACAAAGCGTTGCAATTGGGTATTACGCAAATACGCTGGAATGAAGCTATTTGATTCTGCTTGATGCCTGCTAAAAGATCGCAGCCTTCGGCAGCTCCTTGTATCTCGACTATTGCTCCGTCAGGAGCGATAGTTCTCGACTGATCATCGAGGGAGGGACCTGGAAGCCGTGCAGCTCCTTAGGCTTTTTGCCTGTGACGTAGATCGTGCTCCAACCCTCCGCACTCACTCGTATAGTTCGAACGGTATCTTGGGCCCGCCTCTGGCTAGAGCCCGCATTCGCAAGGTCGGACAGAGTGCAGTGATGATCGCAATTGATCTGATTGGGAGAGTGTTATGTCCAGTTTCGTCGGCGTCGATGTCGCTAAAAACACCTTTGATATCGCTACACATCTGCCAAATGGCAAGCATAAAACCAAGGCCAAACTGGCTAACAATTCCAAGGGTTTCAAAGAGTTTGAAGTTTGGTTGCAGAAGCAGGCCGAGCCTTCGACCCTGATCGTGATGGAAGCGACCAGTGTCTATCATCTGGAGCTCGCCGAGTTCGTCTACAACAAGGGTTATCGGGTCTGCGTGGTGAATCCGGCCACGACTCACGCGTATGCGGGCAGCGAGTTACGTCGGATCAAAACCGACAAGAGTGATGCCAAGCTGATCGCCGACTTCGCTAAAGAAAAAAATGAAAAGCTCAAGCTTTGGGCTCCGGAACCGCTGAAGTTCCGCCAACTGAAGGCCATGGTTCGTCGCCTGGATGACCTTCAAGAGATGGAGCAAATGGAGCGTAATCGTCTGGACGTGTCCGACGAAAAGGTCAAAGAGTCGATCAACTCGGTGATTGGCCACATCGAAAAAGAAATCGTTGAAACCCACAAGGCGATCAAAAAACATATCGATGACGACCCCGACATGCGCCAGATGCGCGACTTGGTCGTGACCATCGACGGCATTGGCGAGAAAACGCTTGAGCGGTTGCTGGCTGAGCTGGGCGACCTGCGCAAGTACGACGACCCTCGAAAACTTGTCGCGGCTGCTGGCCTGAATCCAGAACTCCAGGAATCAGGGCTCCTCAAGGGCCGCAGCCCGATCTCGAAGATCGGCTCAGCGCGCTTGCGCGCAGGCCTATACATGCCGGGCTTGGTCGCGTTGCAACACAACAAAGCAATAATCGCCATGAAAGATCGCCTGAAGGCCAACGGCAAGGCCCCCAAGCAGATCATCTGTGCTGCCATGCGCAAGCTGCTGCATTACGTTTACGCAGTGCTCAAATCGGGCCAGCCATATGACCCTGAATTTGCGCTTGCTCGGTGAGATTCAAGACGGTATCTACATAGGAACACAATCCCCTGTAGGAGCTGCCGAAGGCTGCGATCTTTTGACTTTAAGGTTTAAGCGGAATTTCTACGTCGAGATCTGACAGCTCTTTACCATCGTCAGGATGCTTCCAGTCCGGCATCGAGCGTCTCTGGCGCTCAATTTCTTCTTCACTCGGTTCATCCGTGTCTTCATCCAGGTCCGGCTGCTTGGGTTCAGTTGCCATGTCCACCTCTCTTCCTGAAGCGATCAACTACCAGCTTTAAGCGTAGAACAGATTCACCCGCCCGACTCAAAGCCACCAGCGCAGCAAAAAGAAGAACCCCATGCTCAACAGCATGCTGAGCAGCGTATTACGGGTGTAAAGCACCAATCCTACGGCCACCAGCGAGCTGAGCAGATAAGGGTTGTCCCACTGCAGGTTCAGTTGTTTGTCCGGCATAAACACAATCGGCCCGCAGATGGCCGTGAGCATGCCCGGCACCGCAAAACCGAGAAACTGCCGCGCATTGCTGCTCAACCGCACCGGCAATCGGGGCTCAAGAAACACGTAGCGGTTCAGAAACACCAAAACACCCATGCCGATAATCACTGCCCAGACGATCATGTGCGCTCCCGGGAAAACTTGTTGCAGATAAACCCGGCGGTCATGCCCGCCAACCCTGACAACACCAGGGCCGAGCCCCATTGCCAATAGCTGAACAGCACCGAACAGAACAGCGACACCGCCACACAGACCACCGTCGGCACGTTACGCACCACGGGTGTAATCAGGGCGATAAAGGTCGCCGCGATGGAGAAATCCAGCCCCAGATGTTCCAGGCCCGGGATGCTGCTGCCGAGCACGATGCCGGCCAGGGTGAAGAGGTTCCAGGCGATGTAGAACGTCAGCCCCACGCCCAAGGCGTACCAGCGGTTGAACTGCTGTTTGTCGTGTTGACTGGTCAGGGCGAACAACTCGTCGGTGAGCAAAAAGCCCAACCCCACCCGCCAGCGACCCGGCAACGGTGAAATCACCGAACGCATGCTCATCCCGTACAGCAAATGCTGGGAGGTCAGCAGCAGCGTGGTCAGCAGGATTGAAAAGACCCCGGCCCCGCCCTTGAGCATGCCGATCGCCACCAGTTGCGCGGCACCGGCAAACACGATGCTCGACAAACCTTGACCTTGCAGGGGCGTCAGGTTGGCCTCGATGGCCATGGAACCGGCCAACAGCCCCCAGGGCGCGGTGGCCAGGGACAGCGGCATGATCGCCGCCGCCCCCCGCAGAAAGGCACTGCGCGGCATGAGTGAATTCGACATAACGCTCTACAACCCGTGGAAGGACCAACGACTGTGCCAGCAGACGGCGCCGAAGGCTTGAACAATCTTGCGCACTTTCAAGGAACGCACGTTGCCAACTGCCAGTCAGTTAAGAGATGGAATTGGCGATGAGTCATCTGTGGCGAGGGAGCTTGCTCCCGTTGGACTGCGTAGCAGTCCCCTGCTTTTTAGGGATAAGCAGGGGCCGCTTCGCAGCCCAGCGGGAGCAAGCTCCCTCGCCACAGGTTCGGTGCCAGACTTAACTGATCGGCATTACTCACGTTGCGCTGCCTTTCATCGGCTGCCGGCTTGCTTCGCCACGGCAGTATCAACATGATGGCGCTGCATTTCTCCTTGAGGCCGGCCCTTTATGAGTTCCGTCGACACCGACAGCGATGTCTACAAAACCCTGCTTGAGTCGACCAAGGCGATTCCTTGGCGGATCGACTGGAAAACCATGACGTTCAGCTACATCGGCCCGCAAATCGAAAGCTTGCTCGGCTGGAAGCAGGACAGTTGGACCTCGGTCAATGACTGGGTCGAGCGCATGCACCCGGATGACCGCGACTACGTCGTGGACTTCTGCGTGTCGCAATCCCGGGCCGGCGTCGATCATGAGGCCGACTATCGTGCGTTGACCGAAAACGGCGACTACGTGTGGATTCGCGATGTGGTGCACGTGGTGCGCAAGGACGGTGAAGTGGAGGCGCTGGTGGGCTTCATGTTCGATATCAGCGAGCGCAAGAAAACCGAAGAACACCTGATTCGCCTGCAGAAGCAGCTCGAAGAATATTCGTTCCAGGACGGCCTCACCGGCATCGCCAACCGGCGCATGTTCGACACCGTGCTGGAACGCGAATGGAGCAATGCCCAGCGCACCGGATTGCCGCTGTCGTTGCTGATTATGGATATCGACTACTTCAAGCAGTACAACGATCACTACGGCCACATTCAGGGTGACGAATGCCTGCGGCGCGTGGCGCAAACCTTGTCCCGGGCCGCTAACCGGCCACGGGATTTCATCGCTCGGATCGGCGGCGAAGAGTTCGTCTGGCTGCTGCCGGAATCCGATGCCGAGTCCGCCAGGCTGGTGGCGCGCAAATGCCTGCACTTGATTCGCCAGCAGCAAATTCCCCATGAGTTGTCGACGGTTTCAGCGCTGGTGACCCTGAGTCTGGGCGTTGGCACCACCGTCGTACACCTGGGCGATAGCGCAGTGAACTTCGTCGAACAGGTCGACAAATTGCTTTACCGGGCCAAGCACAATGGGCGGATGCGCGCCGAGTTCGGCGATTTCCGTGATTAAAAGCGCGGTTGACAAACACATCGGCGCCTTTTAAAACTGAGCGCCTCATTCAGGGTGTCAGCAACATGTCCGCAACCTTCAACCTCAACACCGTCGTCATTGGCTTGATTGCCAAGGCGCAAGGTTGCGTTGCGAACACCCTCAAATCGAAGAAACAGTCGCTCATGTGACCGGGGCGCGCTGTCCCGTCAGATGAGCTGACAGGACATTGAGCGCGACGGGCACCCTTCCCTTGCTTACTTTCCTTCTACGCTTCTGACGGTGACGAAATCGGTCAACCTTCAGGAGAACGTACATGTCATCGTTTCAAGGTATCTGGGTCCCAATCGTCACGCCGTTTCACCACGGCGCCATCGACTTCGTCGGGTTGCGGCGGCTGGTCAGCCATCTGCTGGAAAACGGCGTGGATGGCATTGTGGTCTGCGGCACCACCGGGGAAGCCGCGGCGCTGGGCAAACATGAGCAACTGGCGGTGCTCGACGCCGTGCTTGAGTTGGTGCCGGCCGAGCAGGTGGTCATGGGCCTGGCCGGCAATAACCTGACCGAGTTGCTGCAGTTCCAGAGCGAAATCCTGAAACGGCCCCTGGCAGGCCTGCTTGTGCCGCCGCCGTACTACATCCGTCCGTCCCAGGCCGGCCTCGAAGCCTTTTTCAAGACTGTCGCCGACGCTTCCAGCGTGCCGATCATTCTCTACGACATCCCCTACCGTACCGGCGTGGCGTTCGAGCAAGCGACCTTGCTCAACATCGTCAGCCACGAGCGGATCGTTGCGATCAAGGATTGTGGCGGCAATCACGCTACAACCCTCGCACTGCTGGCCAGTGGCACGGTTGACGTACTGTGCGGCGAAGATCCGCAAATTTTCAACGCCTTGTGCCTCGGAGCCAAAGGTGCGATTGCCGCATCGGCCCATGTGCATCCCGAGCTGTTTGTGGCGCTGTACCGACAGATTCGCGACAACCAGCTCGCGACGGGGCGAACGACGTTCTTCCGGTTACTGCCACTGATCCAAAGCCTGTTCATCGAACCTAATCCCGCCCCGGTCAAAACCGCCCTGGCCCTGCAAGGCTTGATCGACGACGAACTGCGCGCGCCGATGCAGCGCAGTGGCGAAAACACTGTGGCGCGCTTGAAAGACGTACTGGGCGCATTGAATCGATAGAGCGCAGGCCACCAGCCCGAGTAACATGCAGCGATTCACTTAAAGAGTCAGGGAGCCGACATGCTTTACCGAATCGCCGCCGACGGGCTGGTGCTGTTTCACCTGTTGTTCATTCTGTTCGTGCTGTTTGGCGGGCTGCTGATGCTCAAATGGCGCCACCTGATCTGGTGGCACCTGCCCGCCGCCGCGTGGGGTGTGATCGTGGAAGTCTTTCACCTGACCTGCCCGCTGACCTATTGGGAAAACCTGATGCGCGAAGCCGCCGGGCAAACCGTGTATGGCGGCGGTTTCGTCGAGCATTACGTTTTGCCGGTCATTTACCCGGCCGGACTGACACCGACGATTCAACTGGGGCTGGGTAGCGTGGTGCTGGCGGTTAACCTGGTGGTCTATGTTCGGTTGATCCGGATGTGGAAGTTGCGTCGGGCAGCGTAAGGCTCGGCTGACACAAAACCTGTGGCTAAGGGGCTTACTGTGGCGAGGGGGCTTGCCCCCGTTGGGCGGCGAAGCGGCCCCCCCCGCATTCTGTCAGACACACCGAGTTGGCCGGATTACGACTGCTTCGCAGCCGAACGGGGCCAAGCCCCCTCGCCACAGGTTCGGTGTCGCATTTGACTGTCGAGGATCTGAAACATGCTGTCGATTGAAGACCTGGCATTGCTGCAAGCCATCCGCGAAACCGGCAGCCTGTCGCGCGCCGCCGCCCATTTGGGCAAGGCGCCTTCCACCGTTTCCTACGCCGCGCGCCAACTGGAAGAACGCTTCGACGCCTTGCTGTTCGACCGCCGCCGCTACCGCCTGCAACTCACCGCCGCTGGCGAGTTGCTGGTAAACGAGGCCGCGCGGCTGATGCAGGACGTCTCCCGGCTGACTCAGCGCGTGCAACAAGTGGCCAACGGCTGGGAGAGCCGGTTATGGATCGTCACTGACGAATTGCTGGAATTCGACACCTTGATCCCGGTGATTCACGAGTTCGACGCGCTGGAATCCGGAGTGCCGCTGCGCATCACTCAGGAGGTGCTCAAAGGGGTCTGGGAAGCCCTGCGTGAAGGTCGCGCAGACCTGATCATCGGCGCCACCAACGAACCACCCGCCATCCCTTCATTGCGCTGGATGCAGTTGGGGGAAATGGAATGGGTGTTCGCCGTCTCGCCGAAACATCCGCTGGCCAAGGCCAAAGAACCCATCTCCCGAACACTGGTGACACAGCACCGGGCGATTGTCGTCGCCGACTCTTCCCGTGCCACCGAAGGCAGCACCTACGGTGTTTCCGGCGGGCAACCAGTGCTCGCCGTGCCAACCATGCGCGCCAAGATCCTCGCCCAATGCGACGGCTTGGGCGTGGGCTGGTTACCCCGGCATCGGGTCGGCTCTTTGCTGAAAAACGGCTCGCTGGTGGAAAAGCAGATGGCCGACCCGCGCGAGCCGAACATCCTCTATGCCGGCTGGCGCGGCGACCATGACGGTCGTGCCCTTGGCTGGTGGCTGGAGAAACTCAAGCAAACCTGGCTGGCGACCCAACTCGTCCAGGGCAGCGACCGCTTTATCTGAATTCAGTTGGCGATGACGCTCATGTTCCGGCCACTGGCCTTGGCCACGTACAACGCCTTGTCGGCGGCGCCGATCAAATCGTCGGAGGTGGCTTGCGATGCCGGGTCGTAGGCGCAGACACCCAGGCTGACCGTCACCGTCCCTTCGGCACTGTCAGTGTGCTTGATACCCGCCAGTTGAACCGCACGACGGATTTTTTCCGCCACCAGGAAAGCCCCGACATAGTCGGTGCCGGGCAGCACCACCGCAAATTCTTCACCGCCATAACGCGCCGCCAAGTCTCCGGGGCGCTTGATGTTGTCTTTGATGATGACGCTGATATTGCGCAAACACTCATCACCGGCCAAATGCCCGTAGAGATCGTTGAACAGCTTGAAGTGATCGACATCGATCATCAGCAGCGCAAGACCGGTCTGGCTGCGCCGGGAGCGGCCCATTTCCGCCACCATGAACAAATCGAACTGACGCCGATTGGACAGCCCGGTCAGCGCATCTTCGAGGGCCAGCAGTTCCAGACTGCGGTTAACTTCGATGAGCTTTTCCTGGGCCCCCAGCAGTTCGCTTTGAATGTGGTTCTGCTGCTTCATGACCCGAATGAGCCGATAACCGAGCGCACCAAGGAACGCCAGCAGCAGTGACACGATAATCGCACTGTTCGTGGATTCCTGACGCCAGCCGTTCAGCACTTCCTCCTTGTTGATGGCTGCGGAGACGATCAGCGGATAACCACTCACCCGTCGAAATCCGAACACCCGCTCAACGCCATCGATCACCGACTTGAACGTTGCAGTCCCCGAACTGGCAACGGGTAGAAACTGGGTAAACAACGGCCCATTGGCAACGCTGGTGCCGACGTCGGCTTCCTTGAAGGGCCGACGAACAACGATGGTGCCGTTGTCCGCAATCAGATTGATCGCGCCGTTGTTACCCAGCTCGATACTGTCGTACAGCGCGAGGAAATGATTGAGATAAATCGTTGCCAACGCCACACCGGCGAAGCTGCCGTCGGAATGATTGATCCTTCTCGACACCGTCATGATCCACTCACCGGTCGAACGACTTTTTATCGACGGGCCGATATGCGGGCCACGGTCGGTATGGTCACGATGGAAGATGAAGTACTCACGGTCAGCATTATTGGCATCTGGCACAACGGCGCCGTTGGAGTTGACGAGCCAACGCCCGTTTTCGTCGTAGATAAACAAACCATGGAGCTGGGACAGCTCGCTGCGTTGCGCACTGAGCAAACTTTGCATTCGGGTATACGGCGCCTGACCCATCCCGTCCTTTTCGACGCGATCGACCAGGGTAAACAGCAACGTGTCGGCCTGTTTGATCGTTGACTGCGCCTGGGACGCGAGGGTTTGGGCGAGGTTGGACATCGCCACTTCCTGGTCATGCAGGTGGTACTCACGCGAATTCCAGCCTTCCCAAATCGCAATGGCGGACATGGACAGGCACACCGCGACCAGCAAAACCACGGCATAACGAACCTTGAGCTTGGCCTCGATTTGCTCGGCCAGAAAGGACGGCTGAAGGCTTTCAATACGCACTTTGACTGACGGATGTCCCATGACGCTCCCTGAACCTTATGACGTGGCGAATCTTCCCGTTCGCCCGTTGAGTACCGTCTAGCGGCGCTTCGTACTCCGCCCACTATGAGGCATCAACCGTCAGACAGGTTAGCCCGAAAAAACGCGGTCGTCGGCCTGATCAACCTGTTCAGCCCCGCATTACTTGAGGCTCCCGCTCAAAAACTGCTGCAACCGCTCGCTGCGGGGCTGTTCCAGCACCGTGCCTGGCGCCCCCTCTTCCTCCACCCGCCCCTGATGCAGAAACATAACGTGGTTCGACACCTGCCTGGCAAAGGCCATCTCATGGGTGACGACCACCATCGTCCGGCCCTCCTCGGCCAGTTGCTGCATGACCTTGAGCACCTCGCCGACCAATTCCGGATCCAGGGCGGAGGTTGGTTCATCGAACAACATCACCTGGGGCTCCATGGCCAGCGCGCGGGCGATAGCGACGCGCTGCTGCTGGCCACCGGACAGATGGACCGGATACTGGCCCTCAACCTTGGCGGGCAGACCGACCTTGGCGAGGTAATGGCGCGCACGCTCCAACGCTTGCGAGCGACCGAGACCCAGCACGCTCATCGGGCACTCGATGAGGTTTTCCAGCACCGTCATGTGGCTCCACAGATTGAAGTGCTGAAACACCATCGATAGCTGGCTGCGCACGACCTGCAACTGCCGCGGATCGACCGCACACAAGTCGCCCCTTGAGTTTTTACGGGTCAGCAGCTCTTGGGAATTGACGATAATCCGCCCGGCCGACGGTTGCTCCAGATGATTGATACAGCGCAAGAAAGTACTTTTCCCGGACCCGGAGGAACCGATAAGGCTGATCACATCACCCGCCTTGGCCTTGAGCGAAACACCTTTGAGCACTTCGTGGCTGCCGTAGTTTTTATGGACATCTTCAACGATCAATTTATACATTCGAGCAAGTCCGATGGGTCAATGCGTGCGTGGGTTGAGATAGGCCAGCCAATGCAGTTCGCCGCGCCGGAACAGCCAGATCAGGAAAAATGCGCTGGCGGCATACAGCACTCCGGCAATGCCAAACGCGCTGAACGAGGCGTAGGTTGCCGAATTGACGTCCCGGGCAATCTTCAGCAAATCGGGCACCGTGGCGGTAAACGCCACCGAGGTGGAATGCAGCATCAGAATCACTTCATTGCTGAAAAACGGTAGAGCCCGGCGTAACGCCGACGGCAGTATGATTCGGCGATAGAGGGTGAACCGGCTCATCCCATAGGCACTAGCGGCCTCGATTTCTCCGTGAGGAGTCGCCCTGATCGAGCCGGCAAAGATTTCGGTCATGTAGGCACAGGTATTGAGCCCGAACGCCAGCACCGTGCAGTTAAAGCCATCTCGGAAAAACGCGTTGAGAAAATCCTGGGACCGAACCACGTGCAGGCTGTACACCCCGGTGTAGAAGAACAGCAGCTGGATGTACAACGGGGTACCGCGAAACACGTAGGTGTAAAACCAGACCGGTAAACGGAGCAGCGGATTGCGGCTGACGCGGGCAATCGACAACGGCACCGCGAGCAGGAAGCCGCTCACCACCGCCAGAATCAGCAGCCACAAGGTCACCGCCAACCCGGAAAAGTGCGGCCCGTCACTCCACAGGTAAGCCTGCCAGTAGTCCTCGAAAATACCGGTCATAACGCAGCCTTCCTGACACCCACCGAGTAACGGTGCTCAAGCCACAGCAACACGCCGTTGGACAGCGTAGTGATGGCCAGGTAAATCAGGCCGCCCACCAACGTGAAATAAAAGAACTGCATGGAGCCCTTGCCCGCGTCCTGGGTAGCCTTGACCACATCGGTCAGGCCGATGATCGATACCAGCGCAGTCGACTTGATCAACACCTGCCAGTTATTGCCAATGCCCGGCAACGCATGACGCAGCATTTGCGGGAACAGCACCTTGCGAAAGGTTTTTCCCCGGCTCATGCCGTAAGCCCGCGCTGCTTCGAGCTGGCCAGCCGGCACGGCCTGGAAGGCGCCGCGAAATGTCTCGGTAAAGTAAGCCCCGTAAATAAAAGCCAGGGTCAGAACGCCGGCCAAAAACGGGTCGATGTCGATCTGACTGACGCCCAGCCAATCGGTCATACGGTTGAGCAGCATCTGCAGGCTGAAGAACAGCAGCAACATGATCACCAGGTCCGGCATGCTGCGGATCACCGTGGTGTAACCGGTGGCCAACGCCCGCAATAAACGGTTGGAGGACAACTTGGAACTGGCACCGAGCAGGCCTGCCAGGACCGCGATCAACAATGACCACAGCGCCAGTTTGATCGTGGCCAGTGTGCCCAGCAGGATTTGCGGGCCAAAGCCTTCCAGAAGCATTTCACTCTCCTTGTTCTTATTAGGTTGAGGTGAAGGGGATGCTGAAACAGAGCGGCCTGGTCGACCGCCCTGCCCATAGTCGCGAGGCGGCGTTATTTCGCGCCGTAGACGTCGAAGTCGAAGTACTTTTTGTTGATCCGCGCGTAAGTACCGTTAGCCAGAATGTTCGCCAGCGCCTTGTTCAGATCCTCGCGTAACTCGACATCGCTCTTGCGCAAGCCGATGCCGTCACCGACGCCGAAAAAGCCCGGATCATCCAGTGTCGCGCCGGAAAATTCATAGTCCTTGCCCGCCGTTGTACCCAGGAAGCCGTAACTGGCCTGAATGGCGCCCTGCAGCGAGGCATCGAGTCGTCCCACCACCAGGTCGGCGTACACCTGGTCCTGATTCTGATAGGACAGAACGTCCACACCCTTGGAACCCCAGACGGCTTTGGCATACGCCTCCTGGGTCGAGCCCTGCTCCACGCCAATACGTTTGCCCTTGAGCGATTCGAGGGTCGGCAACAAACCCGATCCTCGCTTGACCACCAGTCGTGCCGGCGCGTTGGAGACTTTGTCGGTAAACGCAATCTGCTCCAGGCGCTTGGGCGTCACGGTCATCGACGACGCCACCGCGTCGAACTTACGCGCCAGCAGCGCCGGGATCATCCCGTCCCAGCTGCTTTCAACCCAGACACAGCGGGCTTTGAGCTCCGCGCACAGCGCTTCGGCGATATCGACTCCGAAGCCGGTCAGCGTGCCGTCCTGGTTTTTGTATTCCAGCGGCGGGTACGTCGGGTCGACGCCCAGTTTCAGGACTTTGCCAGACCAGTCAGCCGCGCCGGCCAGGCTCGATGCCGTCAGGCAAACCAGTGAAACAGCCGCAATCATCTTGTTCATTTTTATTGTTCCTCTTCAGGCCGCAGACGATGTTTGTACAGATTGACGCTCGACAATCCGGCGTCTCAACTCAGAAAACTTTCGACCAGTTTGACCCAGTAACTCGCGCCAATTGGCAGGCAAGCATCATTGAAGTCATAGCCGGGGTTGTGCAGCAGGCAGCCGCTTTCGCCATCGCCATTGCCGATTACGAGGTAACTGCCGGGGCATTTCTCCAGGATGAAGGCAAAATCCTCACTCGCCGTAAAGGGCCGCAGGTTGTCGATCAGGTGCTCTTCGCCGAGCCACTCCCGGGCGACCTCTCGGGCAAACGCGGTGGGCTCGGGATGGTTGATCAACACCGGATGACAATGCTGATAATCGATCTCGGCCCGGGCACCGAAACTGGCGGCCTGACCGTTGACCAGCTCGGTAATTCTGACTTCGAGCAACTGGCGAATCTCGGGGGTCAATGCCCGTACGCTCAGGCTCATCTGTGCAGTGGACGGGATGACATTCGAGGCGCTTCCGGCATGGATGGAGCCCACCGTGATAATCGCCACGTCCTGCGGGTTGACGTTGCGCGAGACGATGCTTTGCAGCGCAATCACAATCGACGAGCAGACCACCACCGGGTCGACCGCTTTGTGCGGCACCGCGCCATGCCCTCCGTTGCCGATGATGTTGATCGTCACGGTGTCGGCAGACGCCATGAACGGTCCGCTGTAGAACCCCAAGTGCCCGGCGGGATAGCCCGGCACGTTATGCATGGCGAAGATCGCGTCACAGGGGAACCGTTCGAGCAGTCCGTCCTCGAGCATTTTCCTCGCGCCGCCCAGCCCTTCTTCAGCCGGTTGGAAAATCAGCTGCAACGTGCCGTTGAACGCCCGGGTCTGCGCCAGATGCCTGGCGGCGGCCAACAGGGTGGCCGTGTGACCGTCGTGGCCGCAGGCATGCATGACGCCATCGATGCGGCTGGCATAGGGCAAACCGGTGGTTTCCTGAATCGGTAGTGCATCCATGTCGGCGCGCAGGCCGATGGACCGGCCCTCGCCATTTTTCAGGGTGCCAACGACGCCGGTCTTGCCAACGCCGGTGCTGACCTGGAAGCCCCAACGCGCCAGACACTCAGCAACGCGCTCGCCGGTGGCGAACTCTTCAAAACCCAGTTCGGGATGCGCGTGAAGGCTGTGACGCAACGCGATCATTTCATCTTGCAGCGCTGCAATACCAGGCAGGACATGGCCGACATCCATTGTTGTTCCCCTTCGACAAGAGCTGAGCGGTTGATGGGGTGGATCTTAGGGAACAGGCTCTGGGCTGGGGAGACGCAGTTTGGTTATGATGACAACCATTAGTTGTCATCAGGGTGAGCAGATGAAACTGCATCAATTACAAGCGCTGATCGCCAGCGCCGAAACCGGCAGCATTCGTGCGGCCGCCCGTTCGCTGGAGATTTCCCAGGCCGCCGTGACCAAAGCGCTGCGAGAGCTGGAAACCAGCCAGCAACTACCGCTGTTCACCCGAACCGCCAGCGGCCTGAACTTCACCGAGTACGGCAAAGTGCTGCTGACCCACGCCCGACTGGTGATCAAGCAACTGGAACACGCGCAAACCGAGCTCGATCACATGCGTGGCAAGGCTCAGGGCCGGCTCTGTGTCGGGATCACGCCGTGGATCGCCCTGACGTTCCTGCCCGAAGTGGTCCTGGCTTTTCGCGAGCGCATGCCGCAAATCCGCCTGGAGTTGTTCGAAAGCCTGATGGCCGTGGCCCAGCCGCTGCTGCGCGATGGCAGCATGGACTTTGCAATCGGCCAGCTTCACCCGGCGCAATCAACCCAGGAGTTTGCCTGCGAAACACTGCTCGATTACCAGACGTCGGTGCTGGTCCGCCAGGGCCATGCCCGGCAGAACGCTCGATCGATCCATGAACTGCTGGAGGAAAACTGGACGCTGAACTACGCACCAGACGGACACGACGGGCTGATGCAGGAGTTGTTCTGGCAACACGGCGCGCAGATCGATGAGAACCGTATCGTCCGCGCCCACTCACTGGCGATCCTGCAGATGATGGTCGAGCGGGCCGACATGTGCACCTGGGGCCCGTCCATCGTCAGTATTGCCCCGCCCTTCCTCGGTCGAGTGGTTTCTCTGCCGCTGACTGAACAGTTCGAACCGCGACAGTTGAGCATCGTGACACGCCGCAACGGTGCACTGAGCAATCCGGCGCAGTGCTTCACCGATTGCCTGTTGCAGGTCATTCGGCGCCATGCCCGTTCGGCCAAAAAGGAAGACCTACAACTGTTTGAAACCCTGCGGCTGCGGGTTTGAAACGGGTCAGGCGGGGGTTTTCTTCAAGGCTTCGAGCCACGCCGGGTTCAGTTGCATTTGCTCGATGTCGAGACCTAACGCTTCCATCCGCTCCTTGTGTTTATCCATCTCGCGGATCAACTGGCTGTGATCGCTGGAGTTGCCGTCCAGTTCGTGCATCTGGTTCAACCCCAGATGGTAGAAGCGCAGCAGCTTCATGGCGTTCGGATCGTCCTTCTCCACCGCCGCCGTCACCTGGTGCATGACGTTGGTGACGCGCATCAGACTGCGCTTGAGCCGCCAGCCGTAGACGGCCGGGGCCATCCACGCCTGGTGCCAGAACTTGCCGCGCATCAGCGCCGCCATCAGCAGCACCGCGACAAACACGCCACCAACATTGAACCGCAGATTGTCACCGCCGGGCTCACCGAACAGCGCCACGGCCCCGGTCGACAACACCATCGCCAGCGCCAGGAAAATCAGGGCGATGATCACCGTGCTGCGCCGGGTCTGGCGTCGAAAGGTTTCGGCATTCATCGGCTGGATTTCGAACATCTTGGCTAGCGTCCTTGAGTCAGTGGGCAAAAAGCGTGCGGGGCATTATCGCCTCATCGCAGGATTTAGCTATGCTGGGGCTCCTTTTCATCTTTTCATCGTCAAAAGGAGAACATGGCGAGACACCGCAGTTCGTGCCATCTTCTTTCATGGATACATATTATTCGGATGCCAGTCGCTCCTCCTCTATGAATGGCATCGTTTTAAGGATCATTGAATGACCCAACGACAAGTAATCAACGCCTCGGTCAGCCCCAAAGGCAGCCTGGAAACCCTGTCCCAACGTGAAGTTCAGCAACTGAGCGAAGCCGGTTCCGGCAGCACCTACACCCTGTTCCGCCAGTGCGCCCTGGCCATCCTCAACACCGGCGCCCACGTTGATAACGCCAAAACCATCCTTGAAGCCTACAAGGACTTCGAAATCCGCATTCACCAGCAAGACCGTGGCGTACGCCTGGAACTGCTGAACGCTCCGGCCGACGCCTTCGTCGACGGCGAAATGATCGCCAGCACCCGTGAAATGCTGTTCAGCGCCCTGCGCGACATCGTCTACACCGAAAACGAACTGGACGCCCAGCGCATCGACCTGAGCACCTCCCAGGGTATCAGCGACTACGTCTTCCACCTGCTGCGCAACGCCCGCACCCTGCGCCCTGGCGTCGAGCCGAAGATCGTCGTGTGCTGGGGCGGCCACTCGATCAACACCGAAGAATACAAATACACTAAGAAAGTCGGCCACGAACTGGGCCTGCGCAGCCTGGACATTTGCACCGGTTGCGGCCCTGGCGTGATGAAAGGCCCGATGAAAGGCGCGACCATTGCCCACGCCAAGCAGCGCATCCACGGCGGCCGCTACCTCGGCCTGACCGAGCCGGGGATCATCGCCGCCGAAGCGCCAAACCCGATCGTCAACGAACTGGTGATCCTGCCAGACATCGAAAAACGCCTGGAAGCCTTCGTCCGCGTCGGCCACGGCATCATCATCTTCCCGGGCGGCGCCGGTACTGCCGAAGAATTCCTGTACCTGCTGGGCATCCTGATGCACCCGGACAATGAAGGCCTGCCCTTCCCGGTCGTCCTCACCGGACCGAAACATGCGGCACCGTACCTGGAACAACTGGACGCGTTCGTCGGCGCCACCCTGGGTGAAGCCGCCAAGCAGCACTACACGATCATCATCGACGACCCGGCCGAAGTGGCGCGGCAGATGACCGCTGGCCTGAAAGAGGTCAAGCAGTTCCGCCGCGAGCGCAACGACGCCTTCCATTTCAACTGGTTGCTGAAAATCGACGAGGGCTTCCAGCGCCCGTTCGATCCGACCCACGAAAACATGGCCAGCCTGCAACTGAGCCGTAAACTGCCGGCCCACGAACTCGCCGCCAACCTGCGTCGGGCGTTCTCCGGCATCGTTGCCGGCAACGTCAAGGACAAGGGCATCCGCCTGATCGAAGAGCACGGGCCGTACCAGATCCGTGGCGATGCGGCGGTGATGCAACCGCTGGATCAGTTGCTCAAGGCCTTCGTGGCCCAGCACCGCATGAAACTGCCGGGTGGCGCGGCCTATGTGCCGTGTTATCAAGTGGTTGCGTAATAACGTTAAAGTGAATGCTGTCGCTGGGTGAGGACAGCATTCTTGGGTTTACTCGAAACCTGTGGCGAGGGAGCTTGCTCCCGCTGGGCTGCGCAGCAGCCCTAAAACCAATCTCTGGTTCCTCTCTGATAGACCGCAGAGCCGGAATTGGGGTCGCTCCGCAACCCAACGGGGGCAAGCCCCCTCGCCACAATCTTTCTATGCCCGCCAGACACTTTCTATGGACAGAGAATCAACAATGCGCCAACGCAACGCCGCCAGACTCCTCGTCATCAACCCCGTCAATCAAGTCCTGTTGTTTCGCTTCCAGCACAAGGGCGATGCCCTCGATGGTCGCGACTATTGGGCAACACCCGGTGGTGGTGTTGAGGATGGTGAAACCTTCGAAGCTGCAGCGATTCGTGAACTGCGTGAAGAAACCGGCTTGCAAGTCGACAGCGTGGGCGCTTGCGTGGGTGAACGGCATTTTTCGATGATGTTGCCCAGCGGTGAAAAGGTCTTGTCCGTGGAACGCTATTTTGTGGTTCGCGCCGACGGCGAACTGCTGTCCCGCGACGGCTGGACGGTCGACGAAGCTCGGGTAATGACCGAGCACAAGTGGTGGTCCGTGACCGAACTGCAAGCAACCCGCGAAACGGTGTGGCCAGAGCGTTTGATCGAAATGCTCAGTAACGCCTGACCTGGCTCGATAAAACACCACAAACCCCCTGTGGGAGCGGGCTTGCTCGCGAAGAGGCCGTCACATCCAACATCACTGCTGCCTGATACACCGCTATCGCGAGCAGGCTCGCTTCCACAGGAGTTCGGCGCCCAGTTCACTAACCCCTGAGCGCCGCAGCCTGAATATCCGCCGCTTCCATCACAGCAGTCGTATAACCCTTTCTGACAACCCCCAACATCGCCTGCCCAACCGAAACGGTAGTCAGCACATGCCGCGGAAATAGCCGTCTCAAAAGCGGCAACAACGGCCCCATCACGATGTAAGTCCAGCGATACGCCGAAGTCTTGGAGACCGCACCATTCAACGGCTGGATCACCCCCGGTCGAAACAGGTAAACCGCTTTGAACGGCAAGCGCTGCAAGGCGTTCTCGGTACGCCCCTTGACCCGCGCCCACATGCTTTTGCCCTTTTCAGAACTGTCAGTGCCAGCACCCGAGACGTACACAAAGGTCATGTTCGGATTGAGCCGCGCCAACCCCTCGGCCACTGCCAGGGTCAGGTCATAGGTGAGGCGCGAATACTGCGCTTCATCCATGCCGGACGATGAAACGCCCAGGCAGAAAAAGCAGGCGTCGAAGCCTTGCAGTTGCGTTTCGACCGCACCTAGCCGGGTCAAGTCCGGCACCACCAGCGATTGCAGCTTGGGGTCCGTCGTCTCGACCGCCGTTCGGCCGACGACGACCACCTGCTCGACATCCGCCGCGAGCAGGCTTTCGCGCAGTACGCCTTGGCCGACCATGCCGGTGGCGCCGAAGATCAGTGCTTTCATGGCGTTTCGATTCCTGACACGTTAAGAAAAAATAAAAGGCCGAGATCAACCTGTGGCGAGGGAGCTTGCTCCCGCTGGACTGCTCAGCAGTCCTCTGCTTTTCAGGTAAAGCAAGAGCCGCTTCGCGCCTCAGCGGGAGCAAGCTCCCTCGCCACAGGTTTCTTTATCGGCTCACGCTTCCTTATTTGCGGACATCCGCCAGATGCGCCGCCAAGGCCTTTGCCTGGCTCACCACGTCCGTCACCGCCGTACTCTCCCACCACATGCCACGCAACGGCGGGCCCATGGCAAATAACCGTTGGGCAACCCGCCCTTCGGCGTCCAGCACCGCGCCATCCACCGCCGCCGCAATCCCCAGCGCCAACGGCCCTGGCCGGATCAGCCCACGGGCCAGCAACTGTTGCGGCAGCGGTCGGGCGACCCGGCGCCAGTCGTATTCGATGCCGCTGGAGTTGATCAACGCCGCGCCGCTGGCGACCACCGTTTCAGTCTCGCCACGCCGCCGGATCCGGATGCGCACTTCACCGCCCACAACAGGCTCCAGGCCTTTGAACGATGCGGCGTGAATCCGCAGCCGCCCTTCCTCGTGCAAGCGCTCCACCAACTCGGCACTCAGTGGTGGCGAGCGGTGGTGATGACTCTCCCACCACGGCCGCACGTGCCGTACGAATTGCCGACGCTGCACGTCCGTCGCCTGACTCCACAACCGGCCGATGTGTGCGCGCACGGTGTCGAGCGGTGATTGCCAGTCGATGCCTTGGGCAATGGCGTCCTTGCAATGCCTGCGCAGCTCGCGCACCAGTTGACGCGGTGTACGAATGCTGTGGTCCTCGGCGAGAAAATCCACCCAGGCCGGTGGTTGCCGCCGCACATGCGGCAGCAACCCATGCCGGGAGAACACTTCAATCGGCCCGCGATGCCCGGCCTGTTCCAGCGACACCAGCGCATCGACCATGGTCAGGCCCGAGCCGATGATCAGCACCGTAGAGTGCGGGTCGAGCTGCCGCATGGCGGCGACGTCCCACGGATCAAGCGCTGCCGCGTTCAAACCGCTGGACTCGGTCTGCGGCGTGCGGGCGGCGGGGAACATCCCCGTGGCCAGTACCGCAAAAGCCCCCTGCAAGCGTTGACCGTCGCTCAGGGTCAGCCGTACTGAATCATCGAAGGTTTGCAGGTCAACCACTTCAGCCCGCACATGCTCGACACTCGAACCGTTCAACGCCCCAACTGCTTTCGCTTCGGCCAGCCGTTGCTGCACGTACAGGCCGAAAAGCCCCCGCGGCGCAAACAACTCACTGACCGGCACATGCTGCTGGTCCGACTCCGGCCAACCACCGGCCGCGATGTATTCGGTCAGCCATTGGGTCAGGTCATCGGCGTTGTCCGGGTCGACGCTCATCCTCGCCGCGTTGCCGTTCAACGTATGGCCCAACTCGACTGCGCTGTAGGCCTCGCCCCGGCCGAGTTCGGCGCGGGGTTCAATCACCAGCACTGAACGCTGGCCGGGTAAACGCAGTAACTGCGCCGCCAGCATCGCGCCGCTGAGGCCTCCGCCGATGATCAGGATGTCTGCGTGGCGGATGGCGTCGGTCGCCTGTCCGCTGGAGGTTTGATTCATGGCGTTCTCATGGTCAGTGTTTACCCAGGTAGAAGTCGTGCAAATCGCCACGGGCCAGCAGTGCCTCGGCGCTGCCGGACAACACGACCCGCCCGGTATCGAGCACGTAGGCATGGGAGGCGTACTTGAGCGCCACATTAATGTTTTGCTCGGCAATCAGGAAGCTCACCTGTTCGTCGCGATTGAGCTGGGCGACGATCTCGAAAATCTCCTGGACGATAATAGGCGCCAAACCCATCGATGGTTCATCAAGCAGTACCAAAGTAGGACGTGTCATCAACGCGCGACCGATGGCAACCATCTGCTGTTCACCACCGGATGTCAGCCCGGCCTGGGTCTTGCGCTTGGTTTTCAGCCGGGGGAACCAGGCGTAGATCCGCTCCAGGTCCCGGGCCATGTCCTGGCGACTCAAACGCCGAACAAACCCGCCGCTGCGCAGGTTGTCCTCGACGGTCAACTGCGGGAACACGTGTCGGCCTTCCAGCACATGGACCATGCCTTGGCGCACCCGCACGCTCGGATCGACGCCCGCCGTGTCGCGGCCGAGAAACTCGATGCTGCCGCGACTGACTTCCGCGCGTTCGGCCCGCACCAGCCCGGAAATCGCCTTGAGCGTGGTGCTTTTGCCCGCGCCGTTGGCCCCCAGCAAAGCGACGATACCGCCCTTGGGCACCGTCAGCGACACCCCGGCCACGGCCAGGATCGCGCCGTCGTAGATCACTTCGATGTCTTTGACCTGCAACAGGTCATTGGCAGCAATGTCACTGGCGGCCTGGCTCATGGTTTATTCATCCCCGTTGCAGGTGCGTGGTGTCAGGCCTTTTTCCTTGGCGAACGCCGCTGATTTTTCATCGATCAATGGCCGCAACAAGGCACGATCCGCCGGGATCCAGTCGCTGATCAGCGTCCAGTTGGCGCCGTCCCACTGCTGGACCCGCGCCGAACCGCCGCCCTCGTGATCTTTGCAGGACAACTTGAGGTTCTGCATCAGCCCGAAGTAACCCATGTCCTTGAGCCGCGCGTCGTCGATATTCAAGTGTTCCAGGCCCCAGCGACCTTCTTCGCCATTCAAGGGGCGTTTACCAAACTTGCCCTGCGCTGTGCGGATCGCTTCGACCATGACCGCAGCATTCACCAGCCCGGAGTTGTAGTAGACGCTGCCGAAATTCTTCAGGTCCTTGAGGTCGCTTTTGCCCTTGTCGAGGATGTACTGCTTGAGGCGTTTATGGATCTCGAAATCCGTGCCGGCCGGGTATGGCGTCAGCGCCAGATAACCTTTGGCGGCGGCACCTGCGGGCAACACGTCTTCGCTGGAGCTGGCCCAGATATCGCCGACGATGTGGTCCACCGGGAAGCCAAAACGTGCAGCGGTTTTGACCGCGACCGGCGTCGACACACCCCAGGTGCGCAAGAACACCCAGTCCGGGTTGAGTTGGCGGATCTGCCGCCATTGCGCCGATTGTTCGTTACCCGGATCAGCCACCGGAATCTGGATGTTTTCGAAACCGTACTTCTCGGCCAGCAACTTCAGCGGGCCAAGGGTTTCCCGGCCGTAAGCCGAGTCGTGGTAGACCGTGGCGATTTTCTTGCCCTTGAGTTTGTCGAAGCCGCCCTCGCGTTGGGCGATGTAGTTGATCAGGCTCGACGCCTCGCTGTAGAAGGTCAGCATCACCGGAAAATTGTAGGGGAACACCGTGCCGTCGGTGGCTTCCGTGCGCCCGTAGCCGAGGGTGATCAGCGGGATCTTGTCGACCTCCGCCCGTTCGCTCAGGGCATAAGCCGCCGGGGCGCCGTTGGGGGAATAGATCGCCACCGGAGCACCATCCAGGCCTTTCTTCAAGCGCTCATAGCACTCGATGCCCTTCTCCGCCGTCCACTCGGTCTCGCATTCCTGCCAGACCAGTTTGACGCCGTTGATCCCGCCTTCCACCTCGTTGATGTAGTTCAGGTAATCGAGCATCCCGGCCCACACCTGCACGCCACTGGAGGCGTAGGCGCCGACCCGGTAAGTGGCCAACGGGAAGAATTGCTGGTCTGGCGAGGCCTGGACTACCGGGACTGCACTGCCGAAAACTGCCAGCGTCAGAGCGGCGCCAATCAGGGAACGTTTCAAGGATGCACGCATGTTGTCTCTCTAATCAGGTCAGGAATTCAGAAGCGCAGCGGCCAGTGACTCAGCCGTTCACGAAGATTGCTCAGCAGGCGAATCAGGCCTTCCGGTTCCTTGATCAGGAACAGGATGATCAGCACGCCGAAGATTATTTTTTGCAGGTTTTGCAGTTGCCCGGCGTCCACCGAACCGCCGAACAAGGCTTGCCCGGCGTGGCTGAGCAGGATCGGCAGCAAACTGATAAACGCCGCGCCGACGAAGTTGCCGGCAATGCTGCCCATGCCACCGATAATGATGATGAAGAGGATCTGGAACGACCGATTGATATCGAAGCTGCTGGCGCTGGCGGTGCCCAGGTAGGCGAAGGCCCACAACGCCCCGGCGATGCCGAGGTAGAACGAGCTGACGGCGAACGCCAGATGCTTGTAACGCACTACCGGAATGCCGATCACGGCGGCGGCAGTGTCCATGTCGCGGATCGCCATCCAGTTGCGGCCGATCTGGCTTTTCACCAGGTTGATCGCAACCCAGGTCAACAGCAGCACCGTCGTCAGCGTCAGTAGATAACGGCCGACGGGCGTGTTCAGGTCATGGCCGAACAGCGCCAGTTTCGGGGCGGAAATGGTCCCGGAGGAGCCGTAGTTGTAGAACCAGGGAAATTTGACGAACAGCCATTCGAGGAAGAATTGCGCCGCCAACGTCGTGACCATCAGGTAAAAGCCTTTGATCCGCGAACTCGGCAGGCCGAAGACGAAACCCACTACGGCGCTGATCAATCCGCCGCCCAATAGCGCGACCGGCAAGCCCAATTCGGGCAGTCGCAGCAGAAAACCGTAGGTGGCGAAGGCGCCGACCGCCATAAACCCGGCCGCACCGACCGAGGTCTGGCCGGTGTAACCGGTCAGTAGGTTGAGGCCGAGCCCGGCCAGGGACAGCACCAAAAAAGGAATCAAAATCGCGTTCAGCCAATAGTCGTTGCCGGTCAGCGGCACGATCACGAAAGCGATCAACAACAGGCCCAGCAATCCAAACGGTACACGCCGCTGGATCAGCACCGACGGCGCGGTTTCGCGGGTAAGGGAAATCGACATGGGGTCAGACTCGCTCGATGGCGCGCTCGCCGAACAGGCCGGCGGGACGGATGTACAGGAAGGCCAAGGCCAGGACATAGGCGAACCACGGCGTGATGCCGCCGCCAATCAGCGGGCCGATGTAGACCTCGGCGAGGTTCTCCGACGCACCGACAATCAACCCGCCGACAATCGCCCCGCCAATCGAGGTGAAGCCGCCAATGATCAACACCGGCAAGGCCTTGAGTACCACCAGCGACAGGGAAAACTGCACCCCTTGCCGAGCGCCCCAGAGCAACCCGGCCACCAGCCCGACCACGCCGGCCACCGCCCAGACGATCTGCCAGATCCGATTGAGGTTGATGCCAATCGACAACGCGGCGGTGGTGTCATCCGCCACGGCGCGCAGGGACACGCCGATCCGGGTCTTGTTGAACAGCAACGCCAGCACCGTCACCAGCACGATGGCGGCGGCTGCGGCGATCAGGTCGAACTGGCTGACCATCATCCCGCCGATGAAAATCGGCACATCGTCGATGCCCAGATCCAGCGCTCGCACTTGCGAACCCATCAGTCCTTGAGCCAAGCCTTCGATGATGAACGACAGCCCCAGCGTCGCCATAAACAGGGTTATCTGCGAGCGATTGACCAGGGGCCGCAGCACCAGTCGTTCGATCAGCAGCGCGCCGATGATCATCACCAGCACGGTCAGCAATAGTGCCAACGCGAACGGCACACCCTGGTCGTGCAGGCTGACGAAGGTCAGTGCGGCGAACAGCAGCATCGAGCCCTGGGCGAAATTGAATACACCGCTGGCCTTGTAGATCAGCACAAAACCAATGGCGACCAGCGAATACATGGTCCCGGCGAGCAAGCCGCCGAGCAGGGTTTCGAAGAAGAACGTCATCAATGCACCACTCCCAGATACGCCGCGATTACTTCGGGATCGGCTTGCACTTCGGCGGGCGTGCCATCGCCGACCTTGCGCCCGTAATCGAGTACCACCACGTGGTCGGACAGGCCCATGACCACACTCATGTCGTGTTCGATCAAGACCACGGTGGTGCCGAGGTCGCGGTTGATGTCGGCGATGAAGCGGGCCATTTCCTGTTTCTCTTCGGCGTTCATCCCGGCCATCGGTTCGTCCAGCAGCAACAGGCGTGGCCCGGCGATCAAGGCACGGCCCAGCTCCACGCGCTTTTGCAGGCCGTAGGACAGATTGCCCACCGGCACGTCGCGATGGGCTTGCAGTTCGAGAAATTCGAGAATGCCTTGGGCCTGCTGACGGAAGTCTTCAGCTTCACGACGGGCACGCGGCAGATTGAGGGCTTGCTCAATGAAACTGCTGCGCAAGTGCCGGGACAGGCCGGTGAGGATGTTGTCGATCACGCTCATTTTCTTGAACAGCGCGTTGTTCTGGAACGTGCGACCGATGCCTCGGCGCGCGGCGCTCAGCGGGTCGATGCGTTTGAATGGCTGCTGCTCGAAGACAATCGAGCCGGCATCAAAGCGATACACGCCGTTCAACACGTTGAGCAGCGAACTCTTGCCCGCGCCGTTGGGGCCGATCAGCGCGCAGATCTCGCCCTTGCGCACGTCGAAGGACAAATCGTTGATCGCCTTCACGCCTTTAAACGACAAGGAGATGCCGCTGACTTGCAGGATGGAATCGGTCGAGCTCATGCGATGTCCCGTTTGAATTCGGCGAGCCAGGTCGGCGCGGGTTGAGCGTCGGGGGTGCGGGTGGCTTGCCAGATGAAATGCAGGTTGTGGAAGCCCAGCAATCGGCGAACACGGTTTTTGATCAGCCGTTGCAGGCCTTTCTCGGGATGGGCGATGGCCCAGTCACAGAGGCGGCGGCGCCAGGTGCCCAGCGGTGCGAGGCGGCTGTCGATTTCATCGGCTAGCCGTTGCAGGCGTTCGGCGGAGAGCAGCAACCCGGACGGAGCAACTTCCCGGCGATCACGGCTCGCGCTGCCGGGGCTTTCCGGGAACGCCAGGGCTTGGCCGCTGGTCAGCCATTGATCGAGCAACACGCTGAGGCCGTCCTGCCATTGAGTGCCCTCTTCGCTCCAGAGTTGGGCGCCATTGACCCCGAGGCGCAGGCGTTGTGGTGGTTCTACCGGGCCGAGCAGCTCAGCGAAGTTCAACATCGTTTGGCCTTGGTTGAGCCACAGTTGCTGCGTCTGCCGCCCCTGGATAAAAGCGTGAGTCGGACGGCTGCGCCACAGCGCTTTATGCAGAGCTTCGGCGTCGAGGGTGTCGGGCAGCGTCAGCACTTCACCGCCGACATGCCGGGCAGCCAATGCCAGCAGCAACAGATCCGGTTCAAAGGCACCGCTCAGGGCCAGCCGCGAGTCTTCAGTAAACCCTTGCTGGCGCAACCCATCGGCCAGACGCTCGACGTCGCGCAAGGCATCGATCCAGCGCCAGACAAACCACTGGCCATGACGCTTGTGCCGCAGCGCCGTTTGCAACGGACTGACCTGACTCCAATGGCGCAATTGCTCCAGGGCCTGGGGCGCCTTGACCTGCCACTCGGCGGTGTCCGCACTGGGCGGACGTTTGAGTTCATGCACGCTCATGGATTGACCTCCTGTTCATGGGCAAAAGCGTGCGGTGGTCCGCTGGGCTGAAGGGTTATCGCCATCCCCTGCTCGCGATGGCGGTGTATCAGTCGCCATCGATGTTGAATGTGCTGGCCCGCGAAGGCGTCTACGCCGATACCACTTTCTTCTCCTGCTGCCGCAATGCCGCCAGGTCCCGATACCCCGCGCCTGGATGGATATCCGGCAACCGCGGCCCTTCGCCAAACAACTTCTCGCGCAGAGTCCCCGGCGCATATTCGGTCTTGTATACGCCACGCTTCTGCAACTCCGGCACCAGCAATTCCACGGCGTCGATAAAGGTTTCATGGGTCAACGCATAGGCCAGGTTGAAGCCGTCCACGTCGGTCTCTTCGACCCACTCTTGCAGCAGGTCGGCAACGGTTTCCGGGCTGCCGACAAACAACGGTCCAAACCCGCCGATACCGACCCAGTCCGCCAATTCATTCGGGGTCCAGACCTTGTTCGGGTCCGCCGTGGAGAACGCCTCCACCGCCGACTGAATCGCATTGGTGTGTACGTGCTTGAGCGGCTCATCCGGTTTGAACTGGCTGAAATCAATCCCGGTCCAGCCCGAGATCAACGCCATGGCGCCCTCGTAGCTGACCCAGGTTTTGTATTCCTCAAACTTGGCCTTCGCCTTGGCGTCGGTCTCGCCGAGGATCACCGTTTGCAGGTTGAAGATCAGGACCTTCTTCGGATCGCGCCCCGCTTCAGCCGCACGACGACGAATATCGGCAACGGTCTTCTTCAGCAGCACTTTCGACGGCGCCGCCACAAACACGCATTCGGCATGTTCCGCCGCGAATTGCTTGCCGCGACTCGACGCGCCGGCCTGATACAACACAGGCGTGCGCTGCGGCGAAGGTTCGCAAAGGTGAATGCCCGGCACCTGGAAGTGTTTGCCGACGTGCTGGATTTCATGGATTTTGCTCGGGTCACTGAAGATCCGCCGCTCGCGATCACGCAGGATCGCGCCCTCCTCCCAACTGCCTTCCCAGAGCTTGTAGCAAACCTCCAGGTACTCCTCGGCAAAGTCATAACGGGCGTCATGCTCGGTCTGGTTTTTCTGACCGAGATTTTTCGCGCCGCTCTCCAGGTACGAAGTGACGATGTTCCAGCCGGCGCGGCCCTTGGTCAGGTGATCGAGGGTCGACAGGCGTCGGGCGAACGGGTACGGGTGTTCGAAGGATAACGACGCGGTCAGGCCGAACCCCAAGTGCTCGGTGACCAATGCCATCGGAGGGATCAGTTGCAGCGGATCGTTGACCGGCACCTGCGCCGCCTGACGGATCGCCGCATCACCGTTGCCGTTGTAGACGTCGTAGATGCCGAGCACGTCGGCGATGAACAAGCCGTCGAACTTGCCACGCTCAAGGATTTTCGCCAGATCGGTCCAGTACTCCAGATCCTTGTACTGCCAGGAGCGATCCCGCGGATGCGCCCACAAACCGGGCGACTGGTGGCCGACGCAGTTCATGTCAAAGGCGTTGAGACGAATTTCACGGGCCATCAAACAGCTCCCTTTTCAGGTTTGGGAAAGCCAGGGGGATGGATGCCGTTGAGGCGGAAGTTGCCGATGAGGTGGAGCTTCCAGCGCAGCGGGTCGTGCAGCGATCCGTGCAATGCGGTGCGTTGGCCGGTGAGTTCGAATTCGGCGTTGCTGGCAGCATTCAAGGCCTCGGCGCTGGCCAGATGCGATTCGGCGATGGCGACGCTGATCTCGGTATCGTCTTCGTGACTGTTCAGAAAGTCTTCGGCGCGCTCGAGTAGTGCGGCGGCGACTTCGATGCGGATGTGCAAATCGCCGAAGCGGCTGATGACGTAAGGATCATCGGTGACTTGCGCCTGTTGGCGAACGAAGCGCAGCGTTGCATCGAGCAGGCTGCGGGCGTTGTGCAAGTCGTGCAGACTTTTGGCCAGGGGTTGCCCGGCAATAATCGGTTGGGTCAAAGCGTTCATGGTGGGCTCCTCAGTTCCAGGCGTGGCGCGCGGGCTTCACGCCGTTGAGCAGGTAGTTGCCGATCAGGTGGTATTTCCAGCGCGCCGGGTCGTGCAACGTGTGGGTCCGGGCGTTGCGCCAGTGGCGGTCGAGGTTGTACTTGCCGAGCACCGAGCGCGTGCCGGCCAGTTCGAAGAGCTTGCTGCTGGCGAGCAAGGCGATTTCGGCGGACAAGACTTTGGCTTGGGCGACGACGACCGAGGCGTGGGCCACGGTGTCTTCGTTGGGGCTGAGTAACGCTTGATCGATGGCGAGGCCAGCCTTTTTCAGGATCGCTTCGGTGCCGTGCACTCGCCATTCGAGGTCGCCGATGGCGGCGATGCTGAACGGGTCCTGCCAGCCGTGATCCTGGCCGCTGTCGATCCATGGCCGGGATTCACGGGCGTAGCGCTTGGTTTCTTCCAATGCACCGACGGCGATGCCGGTGTCCACGGCGGCCTGGATGATTTGTGAGATCGGGCCGTCGGCCGTGGGCTCGTCGAACGCCTTGTGGGCCGGAATCACTGCGCTGAGCGGGACTTTCACCGCATTCAACGTGACGCCACCGCTGGCCGTGGTGCGCTGGCCGAAACCATCCCAGCTGTCGATCACCGTCAGGCCAGGGTTGTCGCGTTCGATGAACGCGATAAACGCCTGATTCTGTTCGTTGACCGCCACCGCCGGCACGATGTGCGCGAACAACGCGCCAGTGCAGTAGAACTTCTC
Source organism: Pseudomonas sp. ASL4 (assembly GCF_056680395.1). Taxonomy (NCBI): domain Bacteria; kingdom Pseudomonadati; phylum Pseudomonadota; class Gammaproteobacteria; order Pseudomonadales; family Pseudomonadaceae; genus Pseudomonas; species Pseudomonas sp. ASL4. Next base: position 5,260,275 of record NZ_CM155280.1, read on the forward strand.
GCCGTCGATTTGCGCGGTGTCTTGGTCGAAACGAATGCGGGTTTCAAACGCCCCGGCGTTTTTGCTTTTGGATTCGGAGAAAGCATTGCCGAAACGGTAGCCTTGCAGGACTTTGCCGAAGTAATAGCGCTTCTGCTCTTCGGTGGCGGTTTGCAACAGGATGTCGAGCACGCCGAGATGGTTTTGCGGGATCTGGCCGAGGGATGAGTCGGCGGCGGAAATGATCTTGATCACTTCGGCGACCGTCACGTAGGACACGCCCGCGCCGCCGTATTCCTTGGGAACGGTGACGCCCCACAGACCGCTGGCGGAGAACTCGTCCAGTTCGGCCACCGGCAGGCGTCGCTCGCGGTCACGGACGCTGGCTTCGACGGCGAAGCGTGCAGCAAGTTTGTGCGCGACGGCGATGGCCTCGGCGTCCGAGCGGATGATGTGGGCGGTAATGGGTGAAGTTGTCATGGGGCCGACTCCGTGGTTCCGGGTGAATACCCTGGAGCTTCTGCAGGAGTCGTGCCTGAAATTAAAATCTTTATTATTCAATAGGTTAAAAGTATTAACTCAACCATGACAAACGGTTCAACCAGACAAACTGTTCAACAACTGTTGCCCTTGAAACACTTGGGCTCAGGTCATCTCGTTCGCGGGGGCTTCAACAGCATATGTCCGGATTTCGGACCCTTTGGAACCGAGCATGAAGCTGACAGTGAGGCTTGTGCTGCCTTTCAAATGCTCTCGGGTGAAACCGCTGGATAATCCATCAATGAGCTCGCGTTGTGTTTTCACCTCAACCGCCCAGTTGGTACTCCCGCCTGCGCTAAAACGCACCTGGATAACCGGCTTTTGCCCGATGCTCATGCTCTCGTAAGGCTCGATCTTGACGTAAACAAAGGACCCAACATATGCGGTGTACCTCACGACACCGTCCTGTGCCGAAGGGATGGAAGGGGCTGGAAAGTCGGAGGCGTGAGTTTTGTCGTTCATGGCTATACCCTCGTGAGGCGCGAATCACCGATGTGAAAATACACCCCACAAATGCGCCATGTTCTGAGCGACGTCTACTGTCAAAAATGTCAGGTTCCGCAGCGTTTCCGATGAACGGGACTGCGTGTTCAGATCACCACATTACGCACAAACCGCGCCGCCACCGGTCCATCGTTGCGATAGGTATGGGGCTGGTTGCTGGCGAACATGAAGAACTCCCCCGCCGCGATTTGCTGCGCTGTGTCGCCCAGCATCAGCGTCAGGCAGCCTTCGAACACAAAAATCTGCTCACTCCAGCCTTCGGCATCCGGTTGTGACGGATAAACCTCGCCCGGTTGCAGGCACCATTCCCATTGCTCCACCTCGCGGGTAGCAGTGGCTTTGGACAGCAACACCGCTTTACTCCCGGAAATCGTCCCGGCCCAGGCCAGTTCGTTGATGCGGCTTGGGTCGCGGGCATCCGGGGCCTGGATCAGATCGCTGAAGGCGACGTCCAGCGCTTCGGCCACTCGGTCGAGGGTGGTCAGGCTGACGTTTTTCTCGCCGGCTTCGATCGCCACCAGCATCCGCCGGCTGACACCGGACTTTTCGGCCAGGGCGGTCTGGCTCATGTCGGCGGCGTGGCGCAGCCGTCGAACGTTCTGGCTGACGTGCTGGAGGACCGAAGCCCGCGGGGGAGAATCTTTGTGCACTATATTGCTCACTTGGCAGGGTTGGGCAGTATACTGCGCAACATTCGGGCGCATTGTGCGTCCGCCTCAGGTAGCGCGCAAGGTCATGACGTCGGTGAATTCCCCTCAGGCTTCTTCCCGTTTCTCGCGGTTCAGCAAGGCCGAGTGCGTGCTGGTGCTGATTACCATGGTCTGGGGCGGGACCTTTTTGCTGGTACAGCATGCGATGACCGTCAGTGGGCCGATGTTTTTCGTTGGCCTGCGCTTTGCGGCGGCGGCAAGTATCGTCGCGCTGTTCTCCTGGCGTCAGCTGCGGGAACTGACCCTGTTCGAACTCAAGGCCGGTGCCTTTATCGGCGTGGCGATTATGCTTGGGTATGGCTTGCAGACCGTCGGGTTGCAGACGATTCCCAGCAGTCAGTCGGCGTTTATTACCGCGTTGTACGTGCCGTTTGTGCCGTTGCTGCAATGGCTGGTGCTGGGGCGGCGGCCGGGGTTGATGCCGAGCATCGGGATCATGCTGGCGTTTACCGGATTGATGTTGCTGTCGGGGCCTTCCGGGGCTTCGCTGAATTTCAGTCCGGGTGAAATCGCCACGTTGATCAGCGCTATCGCGATTGCGGCGGAGATTATTCTGATCAGCACCTATGCCGGTCAGGTCGATGTGCGGCGGGTGACCGTGGTGCAATTGGCGACTACCTCGGTGTTGGCATTTTTGATGGTGGTACCGACAAACGAAGTGATCCCGGACTTCTCCTGGTTACTGCTATGCAGCGCCCTGGGTTTGGGTGCGGCCAGTGCGGCGATTCAGGTGGCGATGAACTGGGCGCAGAAGAGTGTTTCACCGACTCGGGCGACATTGATCTATGCCGGCGAACCGGTGTGGGCCGGGATTGCCGGACGCTTGGCCGGGGAGCGGCTGCCGGCGATTGCCTTGCTTGGGGCAGCATTGATTGTGGCGGCGGTGATTGTCAGTGAGTTGAAGACCAAGGGTAAAGGTGCCATTGCGGTCGACGAAGCATTGGAGCGCGAAGGCGAACGTTAAAGCCTTCGGCAGCTCCTACAGGGGTACGCATTCCAATGTAGGAGCTGTCGAAGGCTGCGATCTTTTTGCGCCCGCGGAGTTTCAAAGCGTTGAAACAATGAAAAACCGTCTTTTTGTGCCTACCTTGTAGGATCCTGCCACAGGTTGGCGTTTGGCGATCCGGGAACTGGCACGTATGATGCTTCACAAACTTCCGCAGATTAGAAGCCTATGTCCCTGATAGTTCTACTGCTTCTGCCTTTTATCGGCAGCTGTGTCGCGGCTTTGCTGCCACATAACGCGCGTAACAGCGAATCACTTCTGGCTGGTCTGGTTGCCCTCGCGGGCACTATTCAAGTCGCTCTCTTGTACCCGCAGATCGCCCATGGCGGCGTGATACGCGAAGAATTCTTCTGGTTACCGAGCCTCGGCCTGAACTTCGTCCTGCGCATGGACGGTTTCGCCTGGCTGTTCTCGCTGCTGGTGCTGGGCATCGGCACGCTGGTTTCTTTGTACGCCCGCTATTACATGTCGCCGGACGATCCGGTGCCGCGGTTTTTCGCGTTTTTCCTGGCGTTCATGGGCGCCATGCTCGGGCTGGTGATCTCCGGCAACCTGATCCAGATCGTGTTTTTCTGGGAGCTGACCAGCCTCTTTTCGTTTCTTTTGATCGGCTACTGGCACCACCGCGCCGATGCCCGACGTGGCGCCTATATGGCGCTGATGGTCACCGGCGCAGGGGGTTTGTGCCTGCTGGCGGGGGTCATGCTGCTCGGCCATGTGGTTGGCAGCTATGACCTGGACAAGGTCCTGGCCGCCGGCGATCTGATTCGCGCACATGCCCTCTACCCTATTCTGCTACCCCTGATCCTGATCGGCGCCCTGAGCAAAAGCGCGCAATTCCCCTTCCACTTCTGGCTGCCCCACGCGATGGCGGCGCCGACCCCGGTTTCGGCTTATCTGCACTCGGCGACCATGGTCAAGGCCGGGGTGTTTCTGCTGGCACGTCTATGGCCGTCGCTGTCCGGCAGTGAAGAATGGTTCTACATCGTTGGCGGGGCTGGCGCCTGCACCCTGTTGCTCGGCGCGTACTGCGCGATGTTCCAGAACGACCTCAAGGGCTTGCTGGCGTACTCGACCATCAGCCACCTGGGCCTGATCACCCTGCTGTTGGGCCTGAACAGTCCGCTGGCCGCCGTGGCCGCGGTGTTCCACATTCTCAACCACGCCACCTTCAAGGCTTCGCTGTTCATGGCCGCCGGGATCATCGACCACGAAAGTGGCACCCGGGACATTCGCAAGCTCAGCGGCCTGATCAAACTGATCCCGTTCACTGCCACGCTGGCAATGGTCGCCAGCGCCTCCATGGCAGGCGTACCGCTGCTCAACGGTTTCCTCTCCAAAGAAATGTTCTTCGCCGAAACCGTGTTCATCAACGCCACTGCCTGGGTCGAGATGACCTTGCCGATTGTCGCGACCATTGCCGGTACGTTCAGCGTCGCCTATTCCCTGCGTTTTACCGTCGATGTGTTCTTCGGCCCGACCGCCACCGACCTCCCGCACACTCCGCACGAGCCGCCTCGCTGGATGCGCGCGCCGGTAGAACTGCTGGTGTTCACCTGCCTGATCGTCGGGATTTTCCCAGCCCAGGTCGTCGGCCCGTTGCTCGCGGCGGCGGCCCTGCCCGTCGTCGGTGGCACTCTGCCCGAATACAGCCTGGCGATATGGCACGGCTGGAACGCGCCGATGATCATGAGCCTGATCGCCATGTCCGGCGGCATCGTGCTTTACCTGCTGCTTCGTAACCAACTCAAGCGCGGGCGCTTCAAGTACCCGCCGCTGATTGGCCGGTTCAACGGCAAGCGCCTGTTCGAACGCAGCCTGGTGATCATGATGCGCGTGGCCCGTCGCCTGGAGCGGCGGATCGGCACCAAGCGCCTGCAAACCCAGTTGTTCCTGATGGTGCTCGCCGCCGTGCTGGCCGGGTTGATCCCGATGCTCCACAGCAGCCTGAGCTGGGGCGAGCGGCCGAAAATTCAGGGGTCGATCGTGTTTGTGATCCTGTGGCTGCTGGCGATTGCCTGTGCCCTCGGCGCGGCATGGCAGGCCAAGTATCACCGTCTCGCCGCCCTGACCATGGTCAGCGTGTGTGGCCTGATGACTTGCGTGACCTTTGTCTGGTTCTCGGCGCCGGACCTGGCGCTAACGCAACTGGTGGTCGAAGTGGTGACCACGGTGCTGATCCTGCTGGGCCTGCGTTGGTTGCCGCGACGGATCGAAGAGGTCTCTCCGTTACCAAGCAGCCTGCGCAAGGCGCGCATCCGGCGTATCCGCGACTTGCTGTTGTCGACCGTGGTCGGCGGCGGTATGGCGCTGCTGGCCTATGCGATGCTGACCCGGCAGACGCCTAACGACATTTCTTCGTTCTACCTCAGCCGCGCCCTGCCGGAAGGTGGCGGTAGCAACGTAGTCAACGTCATGCTGGTGGACTTCCGTGGCTTCGACACCCTCGGTGAAATCACCGTGCTGGCGGCCGTGGCCCTGACGGTATTCGCCCTGCTGCGCCGCTTCCGCCCACCGAAAGAAAGCCTGCAATTGCCGGCCCAGCAGCGTTTGCTGGCGCCCGACGTGGTCACCGACCTGGTCAACCCGCGTCAGGCCAGCGACACCGCCCTCGGTTTCATGATGGTGCCAGCGGTGCTGGTGCGCCTGTTGCTGCCGATCGCCGTGGTGATTTCGTTCTACCTGTTCATGCGCGGGCACAACCAACCGGGCGGCGGGTTTGTTGCCGGCCTGGTGATGTCGGTGGCCTTCATCCTCCAATACATGGTCGCCGGCACTCAGTGGGTAGAGGCGCAAATGAGCCTGCGGCCGCTGCGCTGGATGGGCACCGGGCTGCTGTTCGCCACGGTCACCGGGCTTGGCGCGATGGCCGCCGGGTATCCGTTCCTGACCACCCACACCTGGCATTTCGAACTGCCAGTTCTGGGCGATATTCATATCGCCAGTGCGCTGTTCTTCGACATCGGCGTGTACGCGGTAGTGGTCGGTTCGACGCTATTGATCCTCACCGCCCTGGCTCACCAGTCGGTTCGGGGTCACAAAACCGCCGCGCAGCCGAAATCCGCTGCTGCGCCGAAATCCGTTGCCGCCAAAGGAGCCGTCTGATGGAAGAAGTCATCGCAATCGCCATCGGCGTCCTGGCCGCGTCCGGCGTCTGGCTGATCCTGCGGCCACGGACGTTCCAGGTGGTCATGGGCCTGTGCCTGCTGTCTTATGGCGTCAACCTGTTCATCTTCAGCATGGGCAGCCTGTTCATTGGCAGGGAGCCCATCATCAAGAACGGCGTGCCGCAGGATTTGCTGCATTACACCGACCCACTGCCCCAAGCCCTGGTGTTGACCGCAATCGTGATCAGCTTCGCCATGACCGCGTTGTTTCTGGTGGTGCTGCTGGCCTCTCGGGGCCTGACCGGTACCGACCATGTGGATGGCCGGGAGCCTAAAGAATGAATGCGATGACGCACCTGATCGCCGCACCGATTCTGCTGCCGCTGCTGACCGCCGCCATCATGCTGATGCTCGGCGAGAAACATCGCCCGCTGAAAGCCAAGATCAACCTGTTCTCCAGCCTGCTGGGCCTGGGCATCTCCGTGATGCTGCTGCAATGGACGCAAACCACCGGCGTGCCTGGCTCCATTGGGGTGTACCTGCCGGGCAACTGGCAATTACCGTTCGGCATCGTGCTGGTGGTCGATCGTCTGTCGGCGATGATGCTGGTGCTGACCGGGATCATCGGCGTCAGCGCCCTGCTGTTCGCCATGGCCCGTTGGGACGGCGCCGGTTCGAGCTTCCACGCGCTGTTCCAGATACAGTTGATGGGCCTTTACGGCGCATTCCTGACGGCAGACCTGTTCAACCTGTTCGTGTTCTTCGAAGTGCTGCTGGCCGCGTCTTACGGCTTGATGCTTCATGGTTCGGGCCGGGCACGGGTGTCGTCGGGGCTGCATTACATCTCGATCAACCTGCTGGCCTCGTCGCTGTTTCTGATTGGCGCGGCACTGATCTATGGCGTCACCGGCACGCTGAACATGGCCGACCTGGCGCTGAAAATCCCGCTGGTACCTGAAGCTGATCGCGGCCTGCTGCATGCTGGTGCGGCAATTCTGGCGGTGGCGTTTTTGGCGAAGGCCGGGATGTGGCCGCTGAACTTCTGGCTGGTACCGGCCTATTCCGCGGCCAGTGCGCCAGTGGCAGCGATGTTCGCGATCATGACCAAGGTCGGTGTCTACACCTTGCTGCGACTGTGGACGCTACTGTTCTCCGGCCAGGCCGGGGCGTCCGCCTACTTTGGTGGCGACTGGCTGATCTACGGCGGCATGGCGACCATCGTCTGCGCGGCCGTGGCGATTCTTGCCGCGCAACGGCTGGAACGCATGGCCAGCCTGAGCATTCTGGTGTCGGCCGGGATTCTGTTGTCGGCCATCGGCTTCGCACAACCAAACCTTATCGGCGCGGCACTGTTCTACCTGGTCAGCTCGACGTTGGCGCTGAGTGCGCTGTTCCTGTTGGCCGAGTTGATCGAGCGCTCCCGCTCAGTCAATGAAATGCCGCTGTTCGACGACGCCGATCTCATTACGCGACCTCCGCAATCCCTGCAACCGACCAAAGGCATCAACCTCGACGACGAACAGAAAGCCGTGGTCGGCCAAGTGATCCCCTGGACCATGGCCTTCCTCGGCTTGAGTTTCATTGCCTGCGCCTTGCTGATCATCGGCATGCCGCCGCTCTCCGGGTTTATTGGCAAGCTCGGTTTGCTCAGTGCCCTGCTCAACCCGCTGGGGATTGGCAACAGCGGTGACGTCCCGATATCAAACGCGGCGTGGGGCTTGCTGGCGTTGCTGATCCTGTCCGGGCTGGCGTCGCTGATTGCTTTCTCGCGGTTGGGTATCCAGCGTTTCTGGACCCCCGAGGAGCGGCCATCGCCGCTGCTGCGACGCCTTGAGTGCGTGCCGATCATCGCCCTGCTGGGGCTGAGCATCGCGCTGACCTTCAACGCCGAACCGCTGATGCGCTACACCCAGGCCGCCGCAACAGCCTTGAACAACCCGGAGCAATACGTGATGGCGGTGCTCGGCACCCGCTCCGTCCCAAGTCCCGAAGCGAAAGCGGCGATGCTGGAGGTGCAACCATGAAGCGTCTGTTTCCTGCGCCGTGGTTGTCCCTGGCACTGTGGCTGTTGTGGCTGGTGCTGAACCTGTCGATCAGCCCTGGCAATCTGCTGTTGGGCGCGATGCTGGGGTTTTGCGCGCCGTTGATGATGCGCAAATTGCGGCCATTGCCTATCCGGATTCGGCGACCAGGGGTGATTGTGCGGTTGTTTTTCCTGATCGGTCGTGACGTGGTGCTGTCCAACATCGCCGTGGCCTGGGGCGTACTAAACGCCGGTCGACGGCCACCGCGCTCGGCGTTCATCAAGGTGCCGCTGGACTTGCGCGACGCCAACGGCCTGGCTGCGCTGTCAATGATCTGTACGGTAGTGCCCGGCACGGTCTGGTCGGAACTGGCGCTGGACCGCAGCATTCTGTTGCTGCACGTGTTCGATCTGGATGACGAGGCGTCGTTTATCGAGCACTTCAAGTCGGCCTACGAGCGTCCTTTGATGGAGATCTTCGAATGAGCGAATTGCTGTCGAACGCGATCGTGCTGAGCCTGTTCATCTTTTCGCTGGCGATGATCCTGACCCTGATCCGGCTATTCAAGGGACCATCGGCCCAGGACCGGGTTCTGGCGCTGGATTATCTGTACATCATCGCCATGCTGATGATGCTGGCGCTGGGTATTCGTTATGCCAGTGACACTTACTTTGAGGCCGCGCTGCTGATCGCCCTGTTCGGCTTCGTCGGTTCGTTTGCCCTGGCCAAATTCCTGCTGCGTGGCGAGGTGATCGAATGAATGGCGAACTGTCGTTGTGGGTCGAGATTCCGGTGGCGATCCTGCTGGTGCTCAGCAGTTTGTTCGCACTGATTGGCGCGGTCGGGTTGTTACGAATGAAGGATTACTTCCAGCGCATGCACCCGCCAGCCCTGGCTTCGACCTTGGGCGCGTGGTGTGTGGCATTGGCGTCGATCATTTACTTTTCGGCGCTCAAGTCCGCGCCAGTGCTGCATGCATGGCTAATTCCGATTCTGTTGGCGATTACGGTGCCGGTGACCACGTTGCTGCTGGCGCGGGCGGCGTTGTTTCGCAAGCGCATGGCTGGGGATGATGTGCCGGCCGAGGTGAGTAGTCGGCGTACCGAAATCGGTAGCTAGATGCGAAAAGATCGCAGCCTTCGGCAGCTCCTACAGGGGAATGTGTACACCCATAGGAGCTGCCGAAGGCTGCGATCTTTTGATTTTGCTTTACCTGCCGATCAGACCCAGGCGACAGCCAACAACCCGGCCCCCAACACCACGCACAACGGCGAATAAGCCCAGGTGTCGAGCCGGGCAAATCTCGAATCCTTGACCTGCTTGAAGAACCCTACAAGGTTTGAATCACCGATTGCCCGGGCAAACATCAGCATCGCGATGGCGCTGATCACCCATTGCAGCGACCAGTGCTGCACCGTCGGCAAATACAAGCCGACCCGCAGGCACACCAGCATCGCGATCAGCAGTAAACCGACCGCCACCAGCAACGTCGCAAAGCCCGAAGGCTTGAACGCCGGCCTTGATTCCCCTCCACCCTCTCCCGGGATTCTCGGCACCGCCGCTTCACTCCCGAGCGTGCCGCCCGCGGCCCAATACAGGTGGACCAGACTGATCAACAGGAAGATTGCAGCAATCCATTGCGCGACCATTAGGCTCATATTCAGACATCCAGCGTGAAATGTCGCAGCAGGATGAACTTCATTGAACTTTTTTGTAAGGGTATTCGTCTTCGGCGAGGTAAAGTGCCGCCCCATGAGATTCGCCCGAACTGATCGCACATTGATGGCCTGGATGCTTTATTGCTGCGTCCTGTTCAACGTGTTCGCCTGCAGCATCGGTCATGGGCAAATGGTCGGGATGCAACTCATCGGCCTCGGCGGCCAGTTCTGTGCCGTGGACCCGGCAACTCAGGCGCCAGCCTCGTCGAACACCTCCGAGGAAAAGCTGCCGACCCTGTCCAAGGCGTTCGGTTGCCCGCTGTGCTCCACCGGCGGCATGGGCCCGGCGCTCAACTCCAGCCTGACCCTGGCGATTCTCCCGCAACAACACAGCCCGCCGCTGGCCGCCGTTGCCAGCATCGACCTTCCTGCCCGCCACACCTGGCCTTCGGCCAACCCTCGCGCCCCACCTTTCGCCTGATTTTTCGTCTTTCCGATCAGCCCACTTCGCCTACGCGTGGCGTTTGCCTGTGCGCTGTTTCCTAGTCAAGAATTCAGGATTCATCGATGAAACACCTTCCTCTTTTGGCCAGCCTGTTCGGCTGCCTGTCCGTTAACACCTGGGCGCAATCCACCGTCGATCTGGCGCCAATCACCATTGATGGCGAGGCCAATGCCGAACCGGGGCTGAGCCTTGACCAATCCAGCGGTACGGCCTCCAGGCTGGGCCTGAGCGTACGCGAAACCCCGGCGTCAGTGGCATCAACGTATCGGGCGGCTTGGCTCGCCCCGTGGACGCGTGGATTTATGATCGGGTCGAACTGGTGGGCGGCCCTTCGTCGCTGATCAATGGCGCTGGTTCCGTGGGTGGCTCGTTGAATTACGTGACCAAACAGGCCACCCGCGAGGAGCAAGCGGTCGAAGGTCGGGTCAGCTACGGCAGCTACGACACCACCGAGACCGCATTCGGCCTCAACCACGCCCTCAGCGAAGCCGGCGCGGACGTGCAGCACTACGCGCGACTCGACGTCAGCCACAACACCAGCAACGGCTACATCGACCGTCAGGAGCGCGATGCCTGGAGTGTGGCGTTCTCGTTGCTCAGCGACCTGACGCCAAACCTGTCCCACACCCTGGCCCTGGAATATCAGGACGAACATGAGGACAGTCCTTATTGGGGCACTCCGGTGCTCAATCCCAAGGCTGGCGAGCTGAAGATCGACAAACACAACCGATTCAACAACTACAACGTCGAAGACGGGCGCTACGAACAGCGCACAATCCGGGTTCGCTCGATCATCGACTACCGAATCAACGACAGCACGACGTTGCGCAACACGCTGTACCACCTCGACAGCCAGCGCGATTACCGCAACCTCGAAACCTATCAGTACAACGCCGACAACAGCGCGGTGAATCGCTCCACGGCGTATCAGGTTCGGCATCAGGGTGAGCAAAACGGCAACCAGTTCGAGCTGCGCCACGACAATACCCTGCTGGGCCTGGACACCACTTGGTCCGGCGGCTTCGAGTACAAGGTCAACCAGACCACCAACTCGCCGCTGAACGTCAAAGGCACCAGCAGCGTCGACCCGAACAACTTCCAGCCGGGGCACTTCTACGACATCCCGGGCACAAATCCAGAACGGGTCAGCGACAAGACCAATGAGGTCACCACCAAAGCCCTGTTCGTCGAAAACCGACTCGCATTGACCGACAAACTGGCGCTGCTGACCGGCCTGCGTTACGACGACATCGACCTGGACGTGACCAATCACCGGGCCGTGACCGCCAGCAATCCTCGACACTTCAAGCGCAGTTGGGAGCCGATTACCGGCCGGGCCGGCCTGACCTACCAGATCATTCCCACAGCCAACGTCTACGTGCAGTACAGCACCGCCGCCGAACAGCCCAGCGGCACGCAGGACTTTGACGTGTCCACCGGCAAGCAGTGGGAAGTCGGCAGCAAATTCGATTATCTGGACGGTCGCGGCTCGGCGAAGGTGGCAGCGTACACGATTGAGCGTAAGGATTTTGCCGTGACCGATCCGCTGGACCCGACCCAAAGTATCCCGGTGGGTCAGCAAACATCCAAAGGCATCGAGTTGGCGACCTCCTTCAGGATCACCGACAAGTTGTTGGCCGAAGGCAACTTAGCCTGGGTCGATGCGCAATACGACGAGTTCACCGAGAAGAACGCCGCTGGCGTGGTGGTCTCACGCAAGGGCAACACGCCGACTAACGTGCCGGATCGGGTCGGCAACCTGTGGCTGACCTACGATTTCGCGCCGCAATGGCAGGGCGGCGTCGATGCGCGGTACGTCGCCTCGGTGTTTGCCGACAGCGCCAACACCATGACCGTGCCGTCCTATACGTTGCTCGGGAGTTTCCTGAGCTACAAGGTCGACCGGCACACCACCGTCACCGGCCGGGTGCGTAACCTGACCAACGAGGTGTATGCCGAGTTTGCGCATGTTTCGCCGGCGTATTACCTCGGCACACCGCGCACCTTCGAGTTAGCCGTACAGACGAAGTTCTAAAACCTGCAAATACCTGTGGCGAGGGGGCTTGCCCCCGTTGGGCTGCGAAGCGGCCCCGGCATTTGTTCAGTCGCACCGCGTTTTCAGTGTTTACGACTGCTGCGCAGCCGAGCGGGGGCAAGCCCCCTCGCCACAATGTTCACTGAAGGCTGGCGGTAACTTTATCCGCCACATCCTTCGGCACCCACGCCTGCCAAACCTCCGGATGCATCTTCATAAATGCCTCGGCAGCCTGACGCGGAGCGGTGTGCTTTTCACTCATCTCGGCCAGGGCCTTGTTCAACGGTCCAATCGGCAAATCGACCTTGCTGAAGAATGCGGCGACCTCTGGGTACTGCTTCTGAAACGACGTGGACACCCCAATCGACAGTTTCGAGGCCAACGAACGGGTCGGCTTCGGATTCGGGTTGTCGGCGTCGGTCAGGGTTTTCCAGGCTTCGGCGTCAAACGGCGGCTCTTCCAGCTGAATCAGCTTGAAGCGCCCGAGCAACGGCGTCGGTGACCAGTAATAAAACAGAACCGGCTTGCCACGACGGATCGACGAGGTGATTTCCGCGTCCAGCGCGGCACCCGAGCCGCTGCGGAAATTCACATAACTGTCGTTCAACCCATAGGCCGTCAGTTTTTGCTTGTTGACCACTTCGGAGGTCCAGCCGATCGGGCTGTTGAGAAAGCGCCCCTTGCCCGGGGTTTCGGGGTCACTGAACACATCCTTGTAGCGCGGCAGGTCGCTGACACTGTGCAGGTCCGGCGCCAGCGGCTTGATGCCCTTGGCCGGATCGCCCTTGATCACGTATTCCGGCACCCACCAACCTTCGGTGGCGCCCTTCACCGTATCGCCCAGGCTGGCGACCTTGCCTTCGGCCTCGGCCTTGACCCACACCGGACTGCGCCCGGCCCACTCTTCGCCAATGACCTGGATGTCATTGTTGGCCAGGGCGGTCTCCAGGGTGATGGTGGTTCCCGGCAAGGTATCGGTCGGCAGTCCGTAGCCCTTTTCGACGATGATCCGCAGGATATCGGTGATCAGGCTGCCGCTTTCCCAGTTCAGGTCGGCGAAGTGAATCGGGGCCTGGGCAGCAAATACCGGGACCGGCGCAGCGAGCAAACCGAACGTGGCCAGGGTAGCGGCCAGCAACCGTCGAAGTCCTTTCATGCTTTTGCACCTCATGCTGTTCACAGCAATAGCAGGATGGCCTGACAGACTAGACCGCAAGCCTCTGAATACTCAGTCAACTGACTGTAGTAGAGGTTCCTGCTTTTTAGCGGCAAACGAGGGGCGTAATTATTTTTCAGAAGGTTGCTGCAAGCACGCAAGCTCCCTTCGCACCATGCTGGCGTACTCCGCCGGACGCAAGGTGTAGAGCTGTGAAGCCACCCAAGTCAGCCAACCGCCTTGCAGAACAGCCTTTTGTGCGAAAAGGCGCTGGGCCTCGGCTTGCGCACTGGCGAGGTTCTGCTCGTGGAAATCGGCGCGGGTCAGCGGCATTACTCGCTGGCCTTGAAGGTCACCAGTTCACCCTTGCGCCACTTGGCAGCCTTGGCCGTCACGGCTTTCAGGGTTTTGGTCAGGCCTTCCTGCAACTGCTCGTGGGCGGCGAACACCATCACCACGCTATGACCTTCCTTGAACACAATGCCGTGACCGTCAGCTGTCGTCACAAACGCATAGTCACCCAAGCCGTAAACGGTCAGTTTGATTTCGCGGAACTTGATGTCCAGTTTGCCGCCTTCGCGGCTGGGTAATACCGAGGCGCTGAAATGATCGCCGACCTTGAGTTTAAGGCCAGGTTTGTCGTCCACCACCAGGGCGGCTTCGGTATCGATTTCGGCAATGTAAATGCCTTCCGCGTTCTGTTCGGTGACATAGACAAAACGCGACTGAAACTGTTTAACCAACTTTGCACGCAAATCACCCAGTACGAACAACGCATGCATATCAAGATTACTTACTGCCAAGGAAACATCCCCACATCGAAAATGATGCTGTACGCAGGAAAAACGCACAGCAGAAAAAAGCGGCCATGGCGAATGTGTTGCCGAATGAGCCGAGTTGAAATCCTGGATTGAGCAGAGCGCTCATCCATCGCGAGGTAAGTAAGATTACTGGATTGTCACTCGCGCCGTCCTCCCTGACGTTCGCCAGAAGTTGAAGGAAAACATCCTTCTGGGGACCAGAAAAGCCGGACTACTAACTTTAGGGAAAAAACGCTTCAAGAAAAGCACTTTTCCGACATATCGCCCGTAAAAAATTGCTTTAGATGGCTACCAATCGCCAACCACTGATGGCGATTCTAGAGCAGCGATGCTCAACCCGACTACTCAAAACGACGCACACACGTCGGTAAAAACAGGAAAAGGACTTCTTATGTGCACGATGACCCACTTTGCAAATCACTCAACGCCTCAAACAAACCACCTTGCGCCCCTGCACCCGCTGCTGTTTCAGGCCCATGCCCTGCCCCTTCAAGCGCTTGCCCTGCCGCGTTTTCAGGTGGTACCGGCCGGCAAGTCATTCTTCCACATCAAGGAAACCGCCACCGGTCGCGTCAGAGGTTTCCGCACCGACCATAACGAAGCCTGCGCCCTCGCCCGCTCTCTGGCAGCGCGTACCTGACGCCGAGCATCAAATGACGTTTCGTCATGCCGACGACTTAACTCAGCCGTCGGCGGGCAACTACTGCCATACTGCGCGCCCCATGAAACCCGTCCCCTCGGCGGACGGCTTTCACTACAACAGACTATTTCCAAGGGAAGGCTGCTACGTGACGGAATTTGATATCGGCGAATTTTTTATCCGGGGCGAAGCCAGAGAGGTCGAAGGCGAATTCCAGGCTGTCATTATCATGCGCGCCAAACCACCCTTGAACACCGTGACCTATCACCAGGTCGAGAAGGATCGCTGGTTCAAGACCTCGGACGTTGCGGCCATCGCTGCCCAGGAAGCCGCCAAGGCCCTGAAGCTGGCGGTCGATGAAGGTGCATTGAAAGTCTGACTCCGGTTTGCAGTCTATGCTCACTCCTGCTTTTGACCATCGCTATCGAACTCCTGAAGCGCGGCTCCCTCAGATGCATTGAAGCCGCACCTCAGATTTCGCATTCGACGCGACCCGCAAGGAGATGAAGATGGATTCACCTACACACGACTTGAAAGGCTTGTTCGATCAGCTCGGCCTGGACTCCAGCGAGAAGGCCATCGACGATTTCATCGCCAGCCACTCACCCATGGCCGACGACAAAAAACTGATCGATGCCGAATTCTGGACCCCGCAACAGGCCGGTTTTCTCAAAGAACAACTGCGTGAAGATGCCGATTGGGCGCGGGTGGTCGACGACCTGAACCTGCGCATGCATCAGACTCACTAGCCCGGGCAGTCAATGCAGGCTGTCAGGTCGCTCGACACTCAGTTGCGCCAGCCAGGCAGCCCTGCACTCTTCGGCTTCATCGCGACTGGAAAACGCCGTCCCCCGGCGCTCGCCATTCAGTAGCACGACCCAGCAAACACTCTGCCCCATTGCGCGCAAACAGGCAGGCACACCGCTGCCGATCATCACCGCAACATCGACTTTACTTTGCATGCTGACCTCTCGAATTTTCATTAGCCACCTAACTATATAGGCAGAGTAATGAGTTCTTTCGTGAGGAAACAGCAAGCGCCGTGCACAGGTTCGTTGCACAACCGGTAACAATCAGGTGTCTAGCGCGGCTTTTCCGGCTTATAGCCCAGTCGCAATCCACCCCAATGCCGGCCCTTGAGCATGATCGGCACGGATAAATCGTGCATCAATTCGCCGGTGTCGCGGGTATAGGTCTGCAACAGCACCGGTTGCTGATGACTGCCACAGCGGATGCCGGTGCGGTCGGCGAACTTGCGCTTGGTACGGTTTTGCAGGGTATCGACCAGCGCATCACCGGTCAGCGGCTGGCTGAATACCGTGTTGTGAGTCGGCACGTAGCCTTGCTGAGTGCAGGCGATGGCAAACACCAAACCTTCATGGCGCGGCAGCAGCGGTTCCTGAATCGCCGGCAAGACCTGATCGGTGTAGCGATCGAAGCGGGTCTGGAACTTGGCCGGGCTGGTGTTGGGAATGGCCTGGTAATTGCGATCGAACAGGTCATCGAGGCTGACACGCCCCTGATCGATATCCGCTTCAAAACGCGCGGCGATCTGGCGCGCGCCTTCGCGGGCGAGGTCGTAAATCCGTTGGTGATAGTCATCGAGCCCGACCTCTGCCAAGCGCTCGCTGATGGTTTCGGCCTGACCTTCCATTTGCACGGCGGCCTGGGCTAGGCGTTGAGTCTGCTGATCACTGATCGCCAGGTCGCTGCGCATCTGTTCGATGGCGTGAAACAGGCTGTCCAGTTGTTCGCGGTTGGTGTCGGCACCGCGGGCAATTTCGCCGACCTGGTGTTCGACACCAGCAGCCAGGCGCGCGATATTTTCCAGATGTTGGCCGGTGTGCTCTACCTGTTTGACCCCGACGTCCAGATCACTGGAGAGCTGGCGGATCTGCTCCACCACTTGCGCGGTGCGTTGCTGGATGTCGGCAACCATTTCTCCGACTTCGCCGGTCGCCATCGCCGTGCGCGCGGCCAGACCACGAACTTCATCCGCCACCACGGCAAACCCGCGACCGTGCTCCCCGGCGCGCGCGGCTTCGATGGCGGCGTTCAGCGCCAGCAGATTGGTCTGGCTGGCGATGGACTGAATCACCAGGGTGACCCGCTGGATGTCGTCACTGCGCAGGCTCAGGGCTTCGATCAGTTCACGGCTGGCGCTGGCCCGCTGGCTGAGCTGGTGCATACGCGAGATCGACTCGATCAGTTCGGTTCGCCCCGCCGCACTGCTCTGATGGGCCTCGCTGGCCGCGCTCAAGGCTTCTCGACTGAGTGTCGACGTCGCCTGTTCGGTGGAAATCATCACTTCGGCGTTGCTGACGATCCGCTTGGCTGCATCGAGTTGCGATTGCACCTTCTCGGCCAACTGCTTGACTGAATAGGCCACGCCAGCGGCGGACAACGCGTTATGACTGGTGGTGTAGGAAAGATCGCGGGTCAGCTCGGCGATGGCGCTTGAGCCATCGGCAGGGGTTGAATCGGGGATCGCGCGCGCGCGCAGGCGCGGCAGCCAGATGACCAGCACGGCCACGGGCAGGCCGATGTAGAGCGATGCACCGCCCAAGGAGATGCCACAGAGCAACAGCACCAGGGCGATGCTTTGCAAGGTGGGCGTCAGCCAAAGGTTTTTTAGCGCTGGCACGGGAGCAGGTACTGCCCCAACCAGAGATCCGTCTCTCGTCATCTTCGTCACCCCATGCGTCTTCTATTTGTTGTGACTGCATTAAACGCCACTAGTGGGCCATTATCTATGGTCCGTTAGTAGCGGATGTTGCAGCAGGTCAATAGAAGTATTCGGGTTTTGCGGACGGCGAAAAGCTTCGCGGGCAAGCCTCGCTCCTACAAGATGTGTGTAGGAGCAAGGCTTGCCCGCGATTGCGGCGCTACTGAATCAGGCCTGACGCTGGTGCTTGTCGATCTGTTCGTGACGCTCTTGAGCTTCGATGCAGTACTTGGTGGTCGGGCTGATCAGCAGGCGTTTCAGGCCAATGGCCTCGCCGCTGTCATCGCACCAGCCAAAGCTGTCTTCTTTGATGCGTTCCAGAGCCTGTTCCAACTGAGGCAGCATGCGCTGGTCGCGATCGATCGCGTTGACCAGCCAGGTACGCTCTTCTTCAACAGAAGCAGCGTCGGCCGGGTCAGCCGGGGTGTCCAGGCTTTCGATGGCGATGCGGTTCTGCTCGATGCGCTCGTGGGTTTCGACTTTCATGTTCTGCAACAGCTCGAAGAAAAAAGCATGTTGCTCGGCATTCATGTAGTCATCCGCCGGCATGGCCAGCAACTTGTCCTTTGTCATTGATATCTCTATAAAAAAACGTGCATTAAGGCGAATTAGGGAGCGTTCCGACGAACCTCGAAGGCCGTCGGAAAGGCGCCGTTTATTCCAAGCGCCACCCGGCACTCAATTTACGAGGGGCGGCAGTCTAAGGCCGACTTGAGGCCTCAGCAACTGAAAAGACAGCGAATTTGTCCGACAACACCCGGAAAGTGCTCTATGGCAGCCGTTGTGGCGGTCATCGGAGTGCGTTTATAGCAAGAAATTCAGTCCAGCGGCTGTATATAGAAGACAAACGGCTGCGCCACGCGGGTCAGGCGTGGCGCATTTTGCTGTTTATAGCGGTTTTAGCGCTTGAGTTTGCGCTTGTTGCGGTACTGGTCGATGACCACCGCCACCACAATAATCAATCCTTTGATGATGTCCTGAATATACGCATCGACCCCGACAAAGGTAAAGCCACTGGCCATTACCCCGAGGATCAGCGCGCCAATCACGGTCCCGGTAATGCGCCCTACGCCGCCGGCCAGGCTCGTACCACCGATCACCGCAGCGGCAATCGCATCCAGTTCATAGGACATGCCCATCCCGGCCTGCCCCGTCGCGGCTCGGGCTGAAGCCACCACACCGGCCAGGCCAGCGAGCAACCCGGCGATGCTGTAGACGATCACCAGATGCCGCTTGACGTTGATCCCGGAGGTCCGCGCCGCCTGCATGTTGCCGCCGATGGCGTAGGTGTACTTGCCGTACTTGGTGTAACGCAGGGCGATATGGAAGATCACCGCCACTACCAGGAAGATGATCACCGGCATCGCGCCGTGGCCAATGGCAGTGTAGGAATCGGAGAGCATGCTCACCGGTTGGCCTTCGGTGTAATACCGCGCCAAGCCACGTGCCGAGACCATCATGCCGAGGGTGGCAATGAACGGTGGAATCCCGGTAACGGCAATGATGCTGCCGTTGATCGCCCCCGCCAGCAATCCGACCCCGAGCCCGGCAATCACCGGTATCCACACCGGCAAGTCGGTCAGCGACGGAAACACCGCCCGGGCGAAGTCCGAGGTCTGGGCCAGGCTGGCGGCAATCATCGCCGACAGCGCCAGCACCGAACCGGACGACAGGTCGATACCGGTGGTGATGATCACCTGGGTTACGCCGATGGCCAGCAGGCCGATGATCGACACTTGCAGGATCATCAGCACCAGGCGCTGGGAGTTCATCAGGAAGCTCTGGTCGCGCACGATCCAGCCAAACACTTCGAAGACCAGGCCGATGCCGATCAGCACCAGGAAGATACTCAGTTCGGTCGGAAAGCGCCGACGACTCTTGGTCGGTGCCGTTGCTGGCTTGTTTTCCAGTATCGCGTTCATAACCACTCACCCTTCTAAAAAATCCGGTATCGACTACATACCCTGTGGCCTGAGATTGCTTGTGGCCAGGGCGCTTAATTGTGGCGAGGGAGCTTGCTCCCGTTGGACTGCGCAGCAGTCCCATGCCATTGGGGCCGCTTCGCAGCCCAGCGGGAGCAAGCTCCCTCGCCACAAGCAAGCTCCCTCACCACAGAAATTGTGTTTACCCTTGAATTAGTGAACCACGGACATGCCCGAGGCCAGTTGCATCACCCGTTCCTGGGTCGCTTCGCTGCGGTCGAGGGTGCCCATCAGGTCGCCCTCGTGCATGACCATCACCCGGTCGCTCATGCCAAGCACTTCCGGCAGCTCCGAGGAAATCATGATCACCGCCATGCCTTCGCTGGCGAGGTAGGAAATAAGCCGGTAGATCTCGGCCTTCGCGCCGACATCGATGCCACGGGTCGGCTCGTCGAGAATCAGGATGCGTGGATTGGTCATCAGCCAGCGCGCCAACAAGGCTTTCTGCTGGTTGCCGCCGGACAAAGTGTCGATGCACTGCTCCAGCGACGGGGTTTTGACCCGCAGCTTTTTGCACATGTCTTCGCACAACACCCGCAGGGCTTTCTGCTGAATGAAACCGTGACCGGCGTAATGCGGCAGTACGGCCATCTCCATGTTTTCCAGCACCGACAGGCACGGAAACAGGCCACTGAGCTTGCGATCCTCGGTCAACAGCGCGAAGCCTTTCTCGATGGCCATGTGCGGATCGCTGATACGCACTACCTTGCCGTCGAGGCGAATCTCGCCGCCGTCGCTGGGGGTGATGCCGAAAATTGCTTCGGCGACGTTGGTCCGCCCCGAACCCATCAATCCGGCGATCCCCAGAATCTCCCCGGCGTGCAGATCAAAGGACACACCTTTGAAAATGCCGTCGAGCTTGAGGTCGCGCACCGAAAG
Organism: Pseudomonas sp. ASL4; assembly: GCF_056680395.1. Taxonomy (NCBI): domain Bacteria; kingdom Pseudomonadati; phylum Pseudomonadota; class Gammaproteobacteria; order Pseudomonadales; family Pseudomonadaceae; genus Pseudomonas; species Pseudomonas sp. ASL4. The sequence continues at coordinate 5,280,546 of NZ_CM155280.1, forward strand.
CAGCAGATCGCCAATCGGCTTCTCACGCACCGGGAACAATTGGCTCAGTTCGCGACCGACCATCATCGAAATCAGGCTGTCGCCGTCCATGCTGTCGGCCCGTTGCAGGCCGATGTAGGCGCCGTCACGGAACACCGCTACTTCATCGGCGATGGCGAACACTTCGTTCATTTTGTGGGTGATGTAGATGATGCCTTTGCCCTGGCTCTTGAGGTCGGCAATGATCGAGAACAGATGGGCGACTTCCTTGTCGGTGATGGCCGAGGTCGGTTCGTCCATGATCAGAATGTCGGAGTCGTAGGACACAGCCTTGGCAATCTCGACCATCTGCCGCTCGGCGATGCTCAGGTTGCCGACCTGTTCTTCCGGATCAAGGTTGATCCGCAGGCGTTCCAGCAGTTTCGCGGTGCAGCGATGCATCTCGCGGTGATCGACCATGTGAAAACCGTTGAGCTGCTCACGCCCGATCCAGATGTTCTCGGCGATGCTCATGTGCGGCATCAGGTTGAGTTCCTGGTGGATCATCGCGATCCCGGACTGGAGCGCCGCCAAAGGCGTCTCGAAAACGACCTTTTTGCCCCGCAGGCGCAGTTCGCCAGCGTCCGGCTGGTAGATGCCAGCGATGATTTTCATCAGGGTCGATTTGCCTGCGCCGTTCTCGCCCATCAGGGCCAGCACGGAACCGGGACGCACCCGAAGCTGCACATCGGACAAGGCCACCACACCGGGAAAACCCTTGCTGACGTTGATGATCTCCAGCAGGTACGGCTCATCGACAGGTGTTGCGGTTGGCTGGATACCCACCAACGGGGTGCTCGAAGCAGTCGCTGAAGCGAACATGATCAGGTACTCCATCAGCAAGATCGCGGTGGCGACCTTGCGTACTTATTGTTGTTATTGAACGGACGGACTATTTAAAGGTATCGACGTTTTGCGGGGTGATCAGGCGATATGGCACCCACACGGCCTGTTCAACCGGCTCGTTCTTGGCCATTTTCACGGCCGTGTCGATGGAGCCGTCCGCTTGACCTTTTGCGTCCTGGAACACCGACACCGCCATGTTGCCTTTCTTGATCGCGTTCAAGCCGTCCGGCGTACCGTCGACACCGGCAATCAGCACACTGCCCTTCTCGACGCCGGCCTGTTGCAGGGCCATCGCAGCGCCGATGGCCATTTCGTCGTTGTTGGCCACTACCGCGTCAAACTTGCGACCCTGGGTCAGCCAGTCGTTGACCAGGGTCATGCCTTTATCCCGCGACCAGGTGCCGGTCTGCTCTTGCTCGATCTTGATGTTCGGGTACTTGGCCAACACCTCTTTTACGCCTTTGGTGCGGTTGGTAGTGGAGTTGTTGGCCAGGTCGCCGAGCAGAATCACGATGTCGCCCTTGCCGCCCATTTTGTCGGCCAGGTATTGCATCTGCATTTCACCGGCCTCCAGGTCGTTGGAGGCCACCGTGACCACACCTTTAGGCAACTTCAGGTCATCCGGGCGGCGGTTGACGTAGACCAGCGGAATGCCAGCCTTGACGGCGGCTTCGGTGATTTTTTTGGTGGCGGCGGTGTCAACCGGATTGACCACGATGGCATCGACTTTCTGGCTGATGAAGCTCTCTACCTGGCTCAATTGCTTGACCACGTCGCTGCGGGCATCTTCGAACTGCAGCTGCACGCCATCGGGATAGGCCTTGGCTTTCTTGTCCATGGATTCGCGCAGGTAGGTCAGCCAGGTGTCATCGAACTGGGACATGCTTACGCCAATCCTCATATCGGCCAATGCAGCGCCGCTGACGAACATCAGGGACAAGGCAAGTGCGGTGAAACGGATCTGGGTCTTCATGAAAAGTCTTTCTCCACATTCTTGTTGGTTTTATGGATAAGGCGTGACGATTTCAGTGACTGGGCAAGCGGACAATCGGCGCACCGGGAATGCAGCAGACCAGGGCACCCTTGCGTTCAACGCAGAGCAAGCGGGGAATGGACAAGCGGGTAAAGAAAAGGAACGAGGCGCGAGGCAGGTCGCGTAAGAGATGTGTAGCGGAACGTAAAACATGCAAAGCAGCGTTAAAGGTTTTCATCGACGGTACCTGGCTTTTGTTTCTTGTTTTTGGTTCGTCCTGCACTCGTTCGAGCTTGGCTTGAGCGAGATTGAACGTTGATAGTCGGCAACCTGGAAATGACTTTATTGGAAAATAATTTCTATATCAACTAATTTTAGAATTTTATTCTGTTTTTATTCCACGGTGGTCGAACTGCCCCAAATCCACCACTTGATGGCGCTCAGCACTCATTCGCGCAGCGTCCAGTACGCGAGTGGTCGCCAGTGCATCACGGGCCTCGACGGGCAGTGGGCCACCGCTCTGCAACGCGGCTTGTAGCTGTAAATAGAACTGATTCCAGCAGCCACGCTCAGACGGAACCCGCTCGCGCACCTCGCCCTGTTCAAACCAGCCCCAGCGTCGGTGTTCTTCCACGCCCCAGCGGTCGCCTTCGGATTTAGGCGAGAGCCCGGCCAGCACCGAGTCCTCTTGCCCGTCCAGACCATCGACGCTGTAGCAGCCTTGGGTGCCAGTCACGCGGAAACGCGGTCCGGGGGTGTTTTGCAGACAACTGCCGCCCAGGTGCGAGGTCACACCGCTGGCGTGGGTCAGGGACATAAAGAAGCCGTTGTCGAAGACCTGGCCTTTTTCCAGGTATTCCAGTTCGGCGTACACCCGCGTCACCGGACCGAACAGCAGCAGCGCCTGATCCACCAGATGGCTGCCCAAGTCGCGGAGAAAGCCGCCGCCGCTGCCATTGTTCACCGCTTGCGGCGAGTAGCGTTCGATCCGCGATTCGAAACGCGTGATCTGGCCCAGCGCGCCGGACTCAATGAGTTTGCGCACGGTGAGGAAGTCCGAATCCCAGCGCCGGTTCTGGTAGACGCTGAGCCGCACACCCTGACGCTCGGCCATGGTGATCAGGGTTTGCGCCTGTTGCGCATCAGCGGCGAACGGTTTGTCGCTGACCACCGCCACGCCGTGCTCGATGCCGTCGAGTACCAGCGCCGGCCGGCCCTTGAGCGGTGTGGACACCACCAGCACATCGACCCCGGCTTCGACCAGTTGGCCGATGCTGTCGAAGGCCGGCACGCCGGGGTGTTCGGCGGCCAGCAATTGTCGGCGCTCTGGTGAACGGGTGACCACACCAACAAAGGTCGCGCCCGGCAGGCTGCTGAGCAGCGGAGCATGGAAAAACCGGCCGCCATGGCCGTAACCGACAAGTCCGATACGCATGTGTGCATTCCTTCTTATTGTTCTGTTAACCACTCACCGGGTGTACGCGGCCCCTGTGGGAGCGGGCTTGCTCGCGAAAGCGGTGTGTCAGTCGACATCAATATTGACTGGTCCGCCGCCTTCGCGAGCAAGCCCGCTCCCACAAGGGTTTTGTGGTGGGCTTAGCGGCAGAGTTCGCTTTTGACCCGTTCCAGCATCATCCGGTTGGACTCGTCCGGCCGGTCTTCCCAGGCGAACACCGAAACCGTGGCGATGCCGTCGAACTGGATCTCGCGCAACGTGCCGAAGAACGCATCCCAATTGACCTCACCCTGGCCGATGTCCAAGTGCTGGTGCACGGTGGCGACGACGCCCGGCGGGTTGACGATGTAGCGCAACCCCGAAGAGGCCTTGTGGTTGTAGGTGTCAGCGATGATCAGGTGGCTGAGTTTCGAGCCGGCGTACTTGAGCATCGAAGCAATATCACCGACGCCGTCGTCATAGAAAAACGTGTGCGGCGCGGCGTAGAGGTAGTTGATCCACTCGCAATCCAGCCCGCGAATGATGTCCACCGACTCGTTGTTGCGCTCGCAGAAGTCATACGGATGCGCCTGGATGTCGAGCTTGATGCCTTCGCGTTCGAACTCGGGCATCAGCTCATCCATGGAGCGCATGAACTGGTTTTCGCACACCAGCGGGTTGTCCGACTGGCCGGTGAATTCGGTATTGACCAGTTCGCAGTCCATCTCCACGGCAATCTGGATAGCGCGCTTCCAGTTGCGCACGGCGGCGACTCGCAGGCCTTCGTCGGCAGCGGCCCAGTGGTACATCGGTAATAAAGACGAGAGTTTGACCCCGGTGTCGCTCAGGGCTTTGCGAAATTCCTTGATCCGCGCCTTGTCGACGCGCGGGGCCTTGTAGAACGGCAGGAAATCTTCCCGAGGCGACAGCTCGATGTGTTCGTAGCCGAGCTCGGCGACCTTGTCGACCATCTTGCCCAGGGACAGATTGCGGTACATGTAGGGGTCTAGTGCGATGCGCATGTTCTTGTTCTCCTTCACCACTCCCCCTGTGGGAGCGAGCTTGCTCGCGATGACGGCGGTACATTCAACATTGAAGTCGCCTGACACACCGCTATCGCGAGCAAGCTCGCTCCCACAGGGGACCATTGTTAACCGTAGAAGTGTGGGCGCTCTGGCAGGCCGACTTTGACGATCTGGCCGCTGTTTTGTGCTTCGATGCACGCGTCCGCCGCCACTGCTGCTGCGAAGCCGTCCCATGCCGATGGGCCACCGACTTGACCTGCACGCACGCCATCAATGAAGGCTTGAAGCTCAACGTCGTAGGCCGCGATAAACCGATCCTTCCAGTCCATCAGAATCGCGTTCGACAGCTTCGCGCCACTGCGCAACTGCACCTGTTGCGGCTCCGGCAATTTGGCGATGCCGGTCTCCCCCACCACTTCGCACTGGATGTCGTAGCCGTACTGGCAATTAACGAAGACTTCGACGTCGATGCGCGTGCCCTTGGCGGTTTCCAGCAGGACGATTTGCGGGTCTTTCAGATGTGCGAGGGCTTTGCTGGTCTTACGTGGGAACACTACTTGCACCGAGACGTAATCGTCATCGAGCAACCAGCGCAGCACATCCAGTTCATGGATCAGCGTGTCGGTGATCGCCATGTCGGTCTTGTAGTTCTCGCCCACGGTCGGGTTACGGTGTGCGCAGTGCAGCATCAGCGGTTCGCCAATCTGGCCGCTGTCGATCACCGCTTTGAGGGCGCGATAACCTTCATCGTACGGACGCATGAAACCGACCTGAACCAAACGCTTGCCGTGGGCCACTTCGGCCTCGACGATCTTGCGGCAGCCTTCAGCGGTGACGGCCAGGGGCTTCTCGCAGAACACCGGTTTGCCGGCGGCAATCGCAGCCAATACGAATTCTTCGTGGCTCGGGCCCCAGGAGGTAACAAGGATTGCCTCGACTTCCGGGGCCTTGATCAGCGCATGACCGTCGGGATAAACCTCGGCGGTCAGTTTCAGGTCGGACACGACTTTCGCCGCTTGCTGCAAATTGATGTCGGTGACGGCAACGACCTGGCTATTGAGCAAGGTCTGGCTGCAACGACGGATATGGTCCTGGCCGATGGCCCCGGTGCCGATGACGCCAATCTTTAAAGACATGTAGAGACTCCTGGAGTTGTAGTTGTTCGTTCAGGGCAATCAGTACTGACGGGCCTTGGCCAGTCGTTCGTTCAGGGTCTTGGCCACCGTATCGGTACGGGCGCTGGTGGAGACTTGCGCCACACCGACCCGCCACCACGACAGGTATTTGTGAATCATCGTCTTGGGCAGAACCTTGATATCGATCAGGGTCGAAACCGTCTGCAACCGCGCATCCGCCAGCGCCGCTTGCAACTCTTCAACGGTGTTCACCTTGTAAGTCTTGCAGCCATAAGCCGCTGCGCTCATGGCGAAATCCACCGGGACGAAGCCGCCATCGAGCTTGCCGGTCTCCGGATTACGGAAACGGAACTCAGTGCCGAAGCTGTCCATGCCGTGTTCCATTTGCAGGTTGTTGATGCAGCCGAAGGTCATGTTGTCCAGCAGCACCACGTTGATCTTGCGCCGCTCCTGAATCGAGGTCGCCAGCTCCGAGTGCAGCATCATGTAAGAGCCGTCACCGACCAGCGCATAGACCTCGCGCTCCGGCTCGGCGAGTTTTACGCCGAGTGCGGCGTTGACCTCGTAACCCATGCAGGAATAGCCGTACTCGACGTGGTAGGTGTTCACGCCCTTGCTGCGCCAGCTGCGCTGCAAGTCACCGGGCAGGCTGCCGGCAGCGGCGACGATCACCGCGTCGTCGGCCAGGGTTTCGTTGAGCACGCCGAGCACGCGGCTTTGGGTCAGGCAGGAGCCGGTCAGTTCGATAAATTCCCGCAGGACCGCCGGGTCCATGTGGTCGTTGATTTCCGGGATGAAATCCTTGGCCTGGTATTCGACTTGGTAGATGCGGTCGACTTCTTCGTCCAGTTGCGCCTTGGCCTGACGGGGTTGATCGCCCCAACTCGAACGGTAATCGCCCAATGCGACCGCCAGTGCCTGTAAACCGGTTTTGGCGTCGGCCAACAACTGCACGCCGTCGAGTTTCAGGGCATCGCACGGGCTGATATTGAGGTTGAGGAATTGCACGTCCGGATGCTGGAACAACGACTTCGACGCGGTGGTGAAGTCGCTGTAACGGGTGCCGATTCCGATGATCAGATCAGCGTCCTTGGCCAGCAGATTCGCCGCCAGACAACCGGTTTCGCCGATGCCGCCGACGTTCAGCGGATGGCTCGACACCACCGCGCTCTTGCCGGCCTGGGTTTCAGCGAAAGGAATATCGAAGCGCTCGGCAAACGCCTGCAACGCGGCATTAGCCCCGGAATAACGAACGCCGCCACCGCAAATAATCAGCGGCTTGCGCTTGCCTTTGAACAGCGCCAGCGCATCACCCAGCATGGCTTCGGTGGCCGGACGCCGCTCGATGCGGTGCACGCGTTTTTGCAGGAAGTAATCCGGGTAATCGTAGGCCTCGGCTTGCACGTCTTGCGGCAAGGCCAGGGTCACGGCGCCGGTTTCCGCGGGGTCAGTGAGCACGCGCATGGCGTGGATCGCCGCGGTCATCAATTGCTCGGGACGGTTGATGCGGTCCCAGTATTTGCTCACAGCTTTGAAGGCATCGTTGGTGCTGATGCTCAGGTCGTGGAACTGTTCGATCTGTTGCAGCACCGGGTCTGGCTGGCGACAGGCGTAGACATCGCCAGGCAGCAGCAACAACGGAATGCGGTTCGCAGTGGCGGTGGCGGCAGCGGTCAACATGTTCGCCGCGCCGGGGCCGACCGATGAAGAGCAGGCGTAGATCTTGCGCCGTAGATTTTGCTTGGCGAAACCGATAGCCGCATGGGCCATGCCTTGCTCGTTGCGACCCTGATGGACAATCAAGTCGCCGCTGTCCTGCTCCAGGGCCTGGCCCAGACCGAGCACGTTGCCGTGGCCGAAAATGGTAAAGATCCCGGCGACGAATTTGCTCTGAACCCCATCGACCTCGATGTACTGGTTATCGAGGAATTTCACCAGGGCCTGGGCCATGGTCAGTCTTGTTGTGGTCATGCTTGCACCTTCCTTTGAAGCTAAATCCGGTATGTGCTCTGAAATCCAATCACTGTGGGAGCGGGCTTGCTCGCGAAGAGGCCGTCACATTCAACATCTTCGTTGGCGGACCTACCGCTTTCGCGAGCAAGCCCGCTCCCACAGGGGATCTTCATTAACCTTGAGATTTTTGCAGGTGGTTCATGCTCGCGCCGATCGCCTGTTCGATATCCGCCAGACCATGCACGCTGTCGGCAAACGGTTCGAACGACAGATAGCCGCTGTAACCGCTGGCGAGCAACTTCTCAATCTGCGCCGCATTGCCAAGGATGTCGCCCTCGCCCACCAGCACGCGATGGCCGTCGCGGATGCTGTTCAGCGGTGCTTCGGCATCCTCGACGCCAGAGATGTGCACCAGCCCGGTCAGCTCAGGGAAGAACTCCTGCTCCCCGGCCAGGTGATGGTGGAAGGTGTCGTGGACCAACCGGAACACATCCAGCCCGCCAATCACCTTGATCGCGTCCACCGCCGTGCGTTTGCGCCGCAGTGAACACTCTTCAAACCCCAGCGGTTCGATGAAACCGAGAATGCCGTGATCGCGCAGGATCGGCGCCAGTTCAGTCAACGCCGTGCGCAAACCCGAAGCACGTTCGGCTTCATTGCGCGAGTCGGCGCGATCATTCAACGGGCACATCACCAAACCTTGAGCGCCGCAATCACGAGCATAAGCGGCAAGCTTCACAGCCTGAGCCCGACGCTCGTCATTCCACACATCAAACGGGTACAGCGCGTTAATCGACAGCACGGTGATGCCTTTGGCCGCGCACAACTCACGCACGCGCTCAGGCGCGGTGCCGTCTTCGATCTCGACGCCGCTTAGGTCGTTGCGGATCTCGATGGCGTCGGCCTTGAGGGTCACCGCCAACTCGATGAACGCGGGCAGGGACAAACGGGGGGCGACCATACGGTTCAAGGCGAAACGCAGGGGCTTGCTCATTATTGTTGTTCTCCAAAAGGGTGAGTTATTTGGCGGTTGGCATGCTGAATTCAGGACCTTTGGCGATGCTGTCGGGCCAGCGTTGCATCACGCTTTTGTAGCGACTGTAGAAACGAATGCCTTCTTCGCCATACGCGTGGTGATCGCCGAACAGCGAGCGCTTCCAGCCACCGAACGAATGCCAGGCCATCGGCACCGGAATCGGCACGTTGATGCCGACCATGCCGACCTTGATCGTGCGGGCAAATGCGCGGGCAATGCCGCCGTCACTGGTGAAGCAGGACACGCCGTTGCCGAACTCATGGGCGTTGATCAACGCGACGGCGCTGGCAAAATCCGGGACGCGGACGATGCCCAGCACCGGGCCGAAAATTTCTTGCTGGTAGATGCTCATCTCGGTCGTGACGTTATCGAACAGCGTCGCGCCAACGAAGAAACCGTTCTCGGCCCCCGGCACCTTGAAGTTGCGGCCATCGACGATCAACTGCGCGCCTTGGGCCACGCCTTCGCCGATAAAACCTTCAACCTTGGCCTTGTGCTCCGCGGTGACCAGCGGCCCCATATCGCTGTCGCCCTGCATGCCGTTGCCGACCTTCAGTTGATCGATGCGCGGCAGCAGTTTGGCAATCAATTGGTCGCCGACATCACCGACTGCGACGGCAATCGAGATCGCCATGCAACGTTCGCCAGCCGAGCCGTAAGCCGCGCCAATCAGCGCGTCGGCGGCTTGATCGAGATCGGCGTCGGGCATGACGATCATGTGGTTCTTCGCCCCGCCCAGCGCTTGCACGCGTTTGCCACGAGAAGTGGCTTGCTGGTGGATGTACTCGGCAATCGGCGTCGAACCGACAAAGGAAATCGCCTCAATGTCCGGGTGTTGCAGCAAGGCATCCACCGCCACTTTGTCGCCCTGAACCACGTTGAACACACCGTCCGGCAACCCGGCTTCAGTGAGCAAACGGGCCATCAGCAAACTGGCGGACGGATCACGCTCGGACGGCTTGAGGATGAAGCAGTTACCGGTGACCAGCGCCAGCGGGATCATCCACAGCGGGACCATCACCGGGAAATTGAACGGTGTGACCCCGGCGCAAACGCCCAGCGGTTGACGCAGGTTCCAGTTGTCGATGCCACCGCCGATGTTGTCGCTGAAATCGGTTTTCAGCAGGTTCGGCGCGCCACAAGCGTATTCGACGATTTCGATGCCGCGAGTGACTTCACCCTTGGCGTCGGACAGCACCTTGCCGTGTTCGCGGCTGATGATTTCCGCCAGCTCGTTGTGATGACGGTCGAGCAGTTCCTTGAACTTGAACATCACCCGGGAGCGACGCAGGGACGATTGCTCGGACCAGGCCGGGAATGCTTTTAACGCCGAGGCGACGGCTTGGTCGACGGTCTTTTGGCTGGCCAGACCGACTTGTGCCTGGACCGCGCCGGTGGCCGGGTTGAACACGTTGCTGAACCGCTCACTGCCGCTGTCCTGCACCTGACCGTCGATGTAATGGCCTAAAACCGGGGCGTTGCTCATTGTTCTTGTTCTCCGTGAAAGTGTTGGAATTCAGGCTTTCTAATTCAAAGATCCAATAGCCAACTGTGCTGCGGATCGTTATGGAACTGCCAGACGCGTTTCGGCCCAGCCATCACGTTCAGGTAGTACGACTCGTAGCCGTACGGCACGCTGACCGGGTGGTAACCCTTGGGCACCACGACCAGGTCGCTGTTTTCCACGGCCATGGCTTGATCGATGCTGCGGTCGTCGGTGTAGACCCGCTGAAACACAAAACCCTGGGGCGGGTTGATCTGGTGGTAATAGGTTTCTTCGAGAAAGCTCTGGTGCGGCAGGTCGTCGGTGTCGTGCTTGTGCGGCGGGTAGCTCGACGAGTGCCCGGACGGCGTGCGCACTTCCACCACCAGCAGCGAATGCGCGGGCTCGGTGTCCGGCAGGATGTCGCAGACGTAGCGAGTATTGGCGCCCTTGCCGCGCACGCTGCGCTTCATGGTGTCGGGTTTGATCAGGCGCGGACCGATGCCATTGCTCGTCGAACCCGGCGCAGCACACACAGCGATTTGCACATCGCTGAGCGCAACCACTTGCGCCTGACTGCCCGGCGGCAAGTAGGCGGCGAACGGCGATTTGTCTTCGAACACCGATTGGCGGTCGCCGAGGTTGTCCCAATCGAACGCGCCCTGCCCCGGCGCTTCGCCCTTGATGCTGACGCGACCGCTGAGCAGCACCAGGCACAGTTCTTTATCGCCCGCAGACACCGGCAAGGTTTCACCGAGGCTCAAGCGGTACGCGGCGAAACCGACGTATTCCAATTCACCTTTGCCCAGCTCGACCATGGTCCGGCCACGGGCATTGCTTTTGACCAGCAGGCTCATCACTTAGTCCTCTCATCGAGCAGTGCGCGCAGGGTGTCGAAGCCTTTTTTGGCGTAGACATAACTTGGCGCTACTGCCGGATCCTGTTCAGCTTCGACCACCAGCCAACCGTGGTAATCAGCGGCAAGTAACACGTCGAGCAAGGCGCCGAAATCGATGTCGCCATCGCCGGGCACGGTGAAGGTGCCGTTGATGATGCAGTCCGGAAAGCTCCAGAGGTTGTTGCGCGCCAGTTGCACCACCGGTTTGCGCACGTCCTTGAAATGCACGTGGCAGATTCGTTCGATGTGTTTGCGCAGCACCTGCAACGGTTCGCCGCCGCCCATGTAGCAGTGGCCCGAATCGAACAGCAGGCCGACTTCGCTGCCGGTCAGCGCCATCAGTTTGTCGATGTCGGCCGGGGATTCGACGTAAGCGCCCATGTGGTGGTGATACGCCAAACGCACGCCTTGGGACAGGGTGAAACGCGCCAGTTCAGTGAGTTTGTCGGCGTATTCCTGCCAGGCTTGTTCGGTATGGAAACGCGGGCGTTCGACCAGTGGAATGCGCTGGCCTTGAATCGAGTCAGCAACTTCGCCGTAGACCAGCACCTTGGCCCCGTTCTTGGCCAGCAGCTCGACGTGGCTGCCGATGGCGTCGATTTCTTCGGCCACCGAACGGCGGGCCAGACGGCTGGAGTACCAGCCGGAGACCAGCGCCAGATCGTAAGGCCGCAGCACGTCACCGACGCCTTTGGCATCCTTGGGAAATTTACTGTTGAGTTCGAAACCTTCGTAGCCGATCTCTTTGCCTTCGCTCAACGCGGTGCTCAGCGGCGTCTCGCCACCGAGGGACGGCAGGTCGTCGTTGCTCCAGGAGATCGGGTTGATGCCAATTCGGATAGCGGGCATGGCTGCACCTATTATTGTTTTTACAAATCAGTAAGACCGACGCTAATCCCCTGTGGGAGCGGGCTTGCTCGCGAAGGCGGTGGGTCAGGCAACATTGATGTTGAATGTGCCGGCCTCTTCGCGAGCAAGCCCGCTCCCACATTGGTTTTGCGGTGTTTCTTCAGGCCCGGGCCGTGCGCCAGGCATCGATCAGTTCGACAAACGTGCCCTGCACCTGGCGGATCAGCGTTTCATCGTCGATTTCACCGGCCATCCACGCGCGGCTCGGCTCCTGGAAGATCGTCCGGCCCACGGCAAACCCGCGACAGGTCTGGCTCTGGCTGGCTTGTTGAAAGCCTTCGGCCAAGGCTGCCGCCGGGGCATTCAGGCCCAGCAACACGACGCCGCGGCAGTACGGGTCACGCTCCTGGATCAGTTCGTCGAGCTGTTTCCATTCCTCGGCACTTTGCGCTTCGATCTTCCACCACGCCGGATAGATGCCCAGGTTGTAGAGGCGTTTCAGCGCGCGATAGAGCACGTCCGGGTGCGTCGAGGGGTGATCCTTGGGCGGGATGATTTCCAGCAGCAGTTCGTGACCGCTGACCTGAGACGCCTGATACAAACCCTTGATCTGCGCTTCCTGTTCCAGCCGCAACAGCGGCTCGTCGTCCGGGTGAAATTGCACCAGGCACTTGATGATTTGTTCTTGCGGCCAGGCAATCAGGTTGCTGCCGATGGAGCGCCCGTGCTCGAACGCCAGCGGCCGTGAACCCTGGACTTCCACCGGCCGCGCCACCCACCAGCCACGACCGGTCGCGGCGTTCAGCGAGTCCTGGCCAAAGCGTTGATCGGCCAGCAGCCCGACATCGGCTTCGATGCCCTGCGTACGCAAATCGGCTTCAACCCGTTCCACCGCTTTAATAAAGAGTTGTTTCAGTTCGCAGATCGCACTCAAGTCGCGACCGCCCTTGTGCGCCAGTTCCACCAGTTGCCCGCGATGGTCGAAGGCGAAGATGAACAGTTGCTTCCACTGTTTGCGCGGCACGCTGACCTGATGCAGGCGTTGCAGCGTCGCGTCCTGATCCGGCCGGGTGATCGGCACCGGGCTGTTGAACAGGTAATCGAGTTCAGCGCGGGTCGGCATCGCCGGGGCGCAGGCATGGCGCGACACCACCAGACCACCGCAAGCATTGGCCAACTGGCAGCAGCGCTCGTCGCTGGCGTCTTCGAGCCAACCGGCGAGGAAGCCCGACATAAAGGCATCGCCGGCACCCAACACATTCAGCACTTCGACACGAACACCGGGATAGATCGCGCCGTCTTCGAGACGCACCGGAATCACCCCGTGAATCACCGTGCAACCTTGCGGGCCGAGTTTGACCACCAAGGTCGCGGCGCTCAGACGCCGCACATTGCGCAGCGCGGTGAGCAAATCCTCGGAGCCGCCGGCAATCAGAAACTCTTCTTCAGTGCCGACGATCAAGTCGAAACGCGGGAGGATTTTCTGCACGTGCTGGCTGACATTCTGATCGGCGACAAAACGGGTTTCGCCGTCGGCCTTACCGGCCAGGCCCCAGAGTACCGGGCGGTAGTCGATGTCCAGAATACGTTTGACGTTGTGCTTCTCGGCGTAATCCAGCGCCTGAATGCTCGCCTTGTAGACGCCGTCAGTGGAGAAATGGGTGCCGGTGATCAGCAAGGCTTTGCTGGAGGCAATAAAGGCTTCGCTGATGTCTTCGGCCCGCAACGCCATGTCGGCGCAGTTTTCGCGGTAGAAGACTAAAGGGAAGGTTTCGCGGTCCTTGAGACCGAGCAGGACCATGGCGGTCAGGCGTTCCGGATCGACCTTGATGCCGCTGACGTCGCAACCTTCGCGGGCCAGGGATTCGAGCAGGAAGCGGCCCATGTGGTCGTCCCCTACCCGGCTCAACATCGCCGACTTGAGGCCCAGGCGCGCGGTGCCAAAAGCGATGTTGGCGGACGATCCACCGAGGTATTTGGCGAAGCTTGAAACGTCCTCCAACCGCGCCCCGACTTGCTGCGCATAAAGGTCGACGCCAAGGCGCCCCAGGCAAATCAGATCCAATTGACGCCCACTGGCAAAACGAGTCTGGCCCATGCTGGCTCCTGTTATTTTTATCAGCCTGCGTTCGGGACGATGGCCGTGCCGAACACTCTTGGTGGATGCAGACTAAAACGTCTCGGACTGAATAATCAATATTTATTCTATATATTTTTTACGTGGAATATTTTTTCCAATAAACTCTGAACGAGCGCTCCAGACACAGTGCATCGTTTCAGCAAGTGTCTGTCGATCGGCAAGCTCAAGATTTTATTCCGGCCTACCCTGTAGACTGCGCACAGCCAACCTATTGTCAGGGGATGACCTTTTCGTCATTCCTATAAGAACAAGCCAGAAGGATCCTTTATGTCCCGCACCGATCAGCCGGCTACCACCGAGAGCACGCCCGAGAGCGACCTCCCCAGCCCCCCGATCAATGCCGAGCGTTTGCTGCAGCTGATCACCAACGAATACGAAAGCCTGCCGCGCCAGCTCAAACGCATCGCCAGCTACATGAGCCAGCAAAGCGACCGGATCATGGTTGATCGCATCAGCGACATAGCCCGTGAGTGCGAAGTGCACCCGTCGGCCATCGTGCGCTTCTCCCAGCGCTTTGGTTTCAGCGGTTTCAGCGAAATGCAGGCGTTGTTCCGCGAGGCCTACACGCACAAAACCACGCCGGTGCAGAACTACCAGCAGCGCATCCGCAGCATGATCGCCAACAAGTCGCAGAAGGCCAGCGGCGGCGACCTGGCGCGCGAATGCGTCAACGCCACGCTGTCGGGCATCGAACGGCTGGGGATGGAACTCGACGACGTCGCCTTCGACAAGGCAGTGGATCTGGTGGTAAATGCCGACAACATCTACGTGGTCGGGGTGCGCCGCTCGTTCGCGGTCGCCGACTACCTGGTCTACAACCTGCAACACACCAACAAGCGTATTCACCTGGTTTCAGGGCTTGGCGGCAGCTACCGCGAGCAGATGCGCAGCGTGCGCGCCAATGACCTGGTGATCGCCATCAGCTTCACGCCCTACGGCAAGGAAACCCAGCACTGCCTGCGCATCGCCCAGCATCATCAGGCGAAAACCTTGATCATCACGGATAGCAACCTTTCGCCGCTGGCCAAGCGGGCGAGCACGGTGTTGCTGGTGAATGAAGGGAGTTCGTTTGCGTTTCGTTCGCTGAGTGCGACGTTGTGTTTGTGTCAGGCGTTGTTTATTGCGGTCGCGTATCGGTTGGAATTGAAGGTGGATGAGATTCATGAGCAGGTCGGTTTCGAGGACTGACAATTCCTTCAAGCTCGGATAGGTTATGCCCTCTCCCAGTTCGACTTGAAGGAACGTGTCATGAAACTGATCGGCATGCTGGATTCGCCTTATGTACGGCGCGTGGCCATTTCTGCCCAACACTTGGGCATCGCGCTGGAGCACGACTCGGTGTCGGTGTTCCGGCATTTCGAGCAATTCCAGCAAATCAACCCGGTGGTCAAGGCGCCGACGTTGGTGCTGGATGACGGTGAAGTGTTGATGGACTCGACGCTGATCATCGACTACCTCGAAGCCCTCGCCGGGCCTTCGAAAAGCTTGATGCCGAGTGATCTGAAGCAACGGGCGCGCTCGTTACGGGTGATCGGGTTGGCGCTGGCGGCGTGCGAAAAATCGGTGCAGCTTTACTACGAACGGAATCTGCGGCCGGCGGATATTCAGTATCAGCCGTGGGTTGAGCGGGTTGAAGGCCAGCTCGCTGCGGCCTATTCAGCGCTGGAGCGAGAGCTTGAAAAGCAGCCGTTGGTGAATGGCAGCGCGATTGCGCAGGACGGAATCACCGTCGCAGTCGCCTGGAGCTTCACCAACCTAGTGGTGCCGGATCAAGTCGATGACTCGCGCTTCCCGCACATCGCTCAATTCACCGCGCAGGCAGAAAAGCTTGAGGCGTTCATCAGTACCCCGATAACCTGAGCCGCCCATCGTCCCGGACTCGCTCATGACCACCGCTGACACCTCTGCCCCGGCGTTGAAGGAAATCTTCAACGCCGAGCGCCTCAAGCACATCGCGAAAGAGATGACGGCGGTTTACCCGGCGTTCAACGCCAAGGCCTTTCTGAAAATGGCCAATGAAGGCCTTGCTGAATTGTCGATCATGCAGCGCATGGCGCGGGTCAGTGAGTGTCTGCATGCGGTGCTGCCGCTCGGATATGAAGAGTCACTTGAGGTGCTGCGTGCCCTGGCCCCTCGGCTGAACAGTGGTTTTGTCAGTATCTCGTTGCCGAATTATGTGGCGATGTATGGCGCTCATGATTTTGAGCAGTCGATGGAAGCGCTCAAGTTTTTCACCTCGTTCGGTTCTTCCGAGTTTGCAATCCGGCATTTTCTGCGCAGTGATCTTGAACGTTCATTGGCGCTGATGGAGGTCTGGTCGCAGGATGAAAACGAACACGTTCGGCGGCTCGCAAGCGAAGGCAGTCGCCCGCGATTGCCGTGGTCGTTTCGATTGGAACCGGTTCAGGCTGACCCGAGCCTGGCAGCGGTGATCCTCGATAATCTCAAGGCTGATGAAAGCCTGTACGTGCGCAAGTCCGTGGCCAATCACCTTAATGACATCACCAAGGATCATCCGGAGTGGGTGCTGGATTTGATTGAAGGTTGGTCGCTGGAGAACAAGCACACGGCCTGGATCGCCAAGCATGCGCTGCGTAGTTTGATCAAACAGGGGAATCAGCGGGCGTTGGCGGTTAATGGCGCGGGTGGCAAACCCGAAGTTGAGATTATTGGCGTGAAGGTTGAACCGGCGGTGATTCGGCTCGGGGAGAAAATCACTTTGTCGTTTACCGTGAAATCCACGGTGGCGGAGAGTCAGCGGCTGGTGATCGACTATGCGATTGATTACGTCAAAGCGAATGGCAGTACTTCGGCGAAAGTGTTCAAGCTGAAGGCACTCACCCTGCCCGGTCATGCCAGTGAATTCGTTAGCCGTGGGCAGCAGATCAAGGAACTGACCACACGCCGGCATTACGCCGGCAAGCATGCAGTGCACATCATGGTGAATGGCGAACGGCTGGCCAGCACCTCATTCGAAATCCTCCCCTGATATCAATTCTGATCGCTGAACACTGTGGCGAGGGGGCTTGCCCCCGTTGGGCTGCGCAGCAGCCCCAATAAAGCTGACGCGGTCTTTCAGAAAGAACTCGATGACCGATTTGGGGCTGCTTCGCAACCCAACGGGGGCAAGCCCCCTCGCCACAGAGTGTTTCATCAAGAGACCGAACTATTTTGAGGTCTGGAGGAGCAAAGCTTGCTCGCGAAAAACGATAACGCGGTGTGTCAGACCTGACGCCTTCGCGAGCAAGCTTCGCTCCTACAGGGGAAATGCCGGGCTATCAGCCTGGCTTGTGGTTATCCAGCACCCGATTGCCCACTAACCCACTCAACATGATCGCCTGTTGCAGCATCAGCATCTTATTGCGCTGCGGGCCGTCCATTAAGCTGGCGATCTCACTCGCCATGTCGCTGGCCGAGCCCAGCGATTCGCAGGCTTGGACCAGCAGCGTTTCGTCATCCACCGTGGGGTCGATGAGGAGGAGGATGCCCGGCTTGCGGGGCGGTATCGGCTCTTTCAGCGCCCCGGGGTTGAGGTAGAAGTTGAGCGCGCGGTCTGCCGCCTCTTTCAGTTTTTTGGGGTCAAGAGAGGCGTCGAAGGGTACTGGATCAAGAGTTGGGGATTCGGCGTGACTTTGAACATGGATGAAACTCCTTATGCCGTTAGTAAAGGAGCCAACCAACCTCGCTACCAAACGAAGGGTGGTGGCCATACGCAGGTTGGTAGACCGGGACATAAGGAAACCGGCGCACCCAAAGGTGCCCTGCGCATGACCACCATAATGCCGAGACGAGAAACGCCACGAATGGTGATGCTATGCGGTTCTTACATCCGGGCTACCAAACCCGATCACTGTTTTTCAGTGACCGGGAAACGATATAGCCCGCCATGTAGACGCACAAGCCGGCGGATTCTGTCTTAGGCGTAGGTAACGGCGCAAGGCGTTGTAGCCTTTAGGACGTAACCGCGAGTGTCTTTAAACAGGCGCCGTTAAACATGTTTATGCGGTGCGCCAGACCTGACGCCTTCGCGAGCAAGCCCGCTCCCACAGGGAATTTGCAATTACAGGGGATTGGGGCCTAGAAGCAGGCCCTGCTCGCGCTCACACAACTCCACCACGTAATCCCACAACACCCGCAACCTCACCGACTTGTGCAACTCCCGCCGCGTGCTGATCCAGTAGCTGCGCTGAATGCTCTCATCCGGCAGCAACGGCACCAGTTCCGGATCGGCATTGGCCATATAACAAGGCAACACCGCGATCCCCAACCCCGAACGCGCAGCCTGATGCTGGGCGATGACGCTGGTGCTGTGGAACACGACCTGGGGGTTGCGACAGAAGCTGTTGAGAAACATCAGCTCCTGGCTGAACAGCAGATCATCGACGTAGCCGATCCACGCATGGCGGCCGAGGTCTTCGCGGCTGCGCAGCGGTGGTGCCTTGTCGAGGTAGGCCTGGCTGGCGTAGAGCGCCAGGCGATAGTCGGTGAGTTTGCGGGTGACGAGCATGTCGGCGGCCGGGCGTTCGAGGTGGATGCTGATTTCGGCTTCGCGGTTGAGGATGCTGACGAAGCGCGGCACGGCGACCAGTTCCACTTCGAGCCCTGGGTAGCGTTCGAACAGGCCGTTCATGCGGCTGGCGAGGAACATGATGCCCAGTCCTTCGGTCACGCCGACGCGGATTTTGCCCAGTGGCGCTGTGGATTGGGTGATTTCTTCCTGGGCCAGCAGCGCGACGTTTTCCATGGCTTCGGCGTGTTTGAGCAGCGCTTCACCGGCCGGGGTCAGTTGATAGCCTTGGGCGTGCTGGACAAACAGCGCGGTGCCGAGGCTCTTTTCAATCGCCTCGATGTGCCGGGCCACGGTGGCGTGGGTGGTGTTCAAGCGCCGGGCAGCGGTGAGCAAGCGGCCGCTGCGCTGCAATTCGAGAAAAAACCGCAGGTCATTCCAATCGAACATGAATCTTCCTTGGGGCTACGCTGATAGAAGCACTGTCTAAAAACGCACAGCGGCTGCGCAAAATCTAACATTCTTTATACGAAAGCTAACAACTAGGATGACCCCAACAACAAAAACAATCAGAGGTAAGGGATGCAGACTTCCCTAGATGAATTCGATTACATCGTGGTCGGCGCCGGGCCGGCCGGGTGTTTGCTGGCCAATCGATTGTCCGCCAACCCGCAACACCGGGTGCTGCTGCTCGAAGCCGGCGGCCGCGATAACTACCCGTGGATTCACATCCCGGTGGGTTACCTGTTCTGCATCGGCAACCCGCGCACCGATTGGTGCTTCAAGACCGAAGCGCAACCCGGTCTGCAAGGTCGCGCACTGAGTTACCCACGGGGCAAAGTGCTCGGTGGCTGCTCCTCGATCAACGGCATGATCTACATGCGCGGCCAGGCTGGCGATTACGATGGCTGGGCGGCCGAGGGCAATCCGGGCTGGTCCTGGAAAGACGTATTCCCGCTGTTCAAACAAAGCGAAAACCATTTTGCCGGCGACTCGGAATTTCACGGCGCTGCCGGGGAATGGCGCGTGGAGCGTCAGCGGTTGTCGTGGCCGATTCTCGATGCATTCCGCAGCGCCGCCGAGCAAAGCGGCATCGCCAGCATCGATGACTTCAACCAGGGCGAGAACGAAGGTTGCGGCTACTTCCAGGTCAATCAGAAGGCCGGGATTCGCTGGAACGCAGCCAAGGCGTTTCTCAAACCGATCCGTCATCGCGCCAATCTCACTGTTTTGACTGATGTTGAAGTCGATCGCGTATTGCTGGAAAACGGTCGCGCTTCGGCGGTCCTCACCCGTTGGCAGGGCCAGGCGAAAACCTTCAAGGCGCGCAGGGAGATCGTTTTGTGCGCCGGCTCCATCGGTTCGCCGAGCATCCTGCAACGCTCCGGGATCGGTCCGCGTTCGCTGCTGCAACGTTTGGGGATCGGCGTTGCCAATGAACTGCCGGGGGTTGGCGGCAACCTGCAGGATCACCTGCAACTGCGGCTTATCTACAAACTGGAAAACGCCCGCACCCTGAACCAGATCGCCGGCAGCGTGTGGGGCAAGATGGGCATGGGCCTGCGTTATCTGTATGACCGCAGCGGGCCGTTGTCCATGGCGCCGAGTCAGTTGGGCGCGTTTGCCCGTTCGGGGCCGGAGCAGACTTCGGCGAATCTTGAATACCATGTGCAGCCGCTGTCGCTGGAGCGTTTTGGCGAGCCGTTGCACCCCTTCCCTGCGTTCACCGCGTCGGTCTGTGATCTGCGCCCGCAGAGCCGTGGCCGCATTGAAATCCGCAGCGCTGACCCGCAGGAAGCGCCGCTGATTCAGCCCAATTACCTGAGCCATCCCGAGGATTTGCGCATCGCGGCGGACGCGATTCGCCTGACACGCCGCATCGTTGCCGCGCCGGCCCTGGCGGCGTTCAAACCGGTTGAGTATTTGCCCGGTGACAGTTTGCAGAGTGAAGAGGAATTGCACGAAGCCGCTGCGCGAATCGGCACGACAATTTTCCATCCGGTGGGCACTTGCCGGATGGGCAGCGACGCGGATGCGGTGGTTGATGCGCAGCTCAACGTCCACGGCATTCCTGGCCTGCGCATCGCCGACGCCTCGATCATGCCGCGCATCACCTCGGGCAACACGTGTTCGCCTACGCTGATGATTGCCGAGAAGGCTGCGCAGTTGATCCTTAACCCCGGCACAAGAAGCCTCAATCCACAGAAGGAACTGCTGAGTAACGCTTGAATCACACTGTGGGAGCGAGCTTGCTCGCGATAGCGGTGTGTCAGGCAATATCTCTTTGACTGGAAGACCGCCATCGCGAGCAAGCTCGCTCCCACAGGATCGATGTACACCCCGATTTATGGAAAAACGCGGCACCCGCCCACAAGGCCGGCGCCGACAGTGGAACAACAAAAACAATCACTGTGAGGGATACCGATATGTCAGAACACGTTCAGCCTCTGGAAGCCACGCGCAGCGCGGGCGTCAGCAGCGGCACCAAGAAAGTCATCTTCGCCTCGTCCCTGGGGACGGTGTTCGAGTGGTATGACTTTTTCCTCTACGGCGCCCTCGCGGCGGTGATCAGCAAGCAGTTCTTTGCCGGGGTCAACGACACCACGGCGTTCATTTTTGCGCTGATGGCGTTTGCCGCCGGGTTCATCGTGCGGCCGTTCGGTGCGCTGGTGTTCGGTCGGTTGGGGGACATGATCGGGCGCAAATACACCTTCCTCGCAACCATCATCCTCATGGGCCTGGCGACGTTCTGTGTCGGGTTGCTGCCGACCTACGCCAGCATCGGCATCGCCGCGCCAATCATTCTGGTGCTTCTGCGCATGCTCCAGGGCCTGGCCCTCGGCGGCGAGTATGGCGGCGCCGCGACTTACGTCGCAGAACATGCACCGATGGGCAAACGCGGTTTCCACACTAGCTGGATTCAGTCCACGGCCACCCTCGGCCTGTTGCTGTCGCTGCTGGTGGTGCTCGGTTGCCGTTACTTCACCGGCGACCAGTTTGAAGTTTGGGGCTGGCGCATTCCGTTCCTGTTTTCCATCGTGCTGCTGGGCATCTCGACCTGGATTCGCCTGAGCCTGCACGAGTCGCCAGCCTTCGTGAAAATGAAAGAGGAAGGCAAGCTCTGCAAGCAACCGCTGCGCGATTCCTTCGGCAAATGGGAGAACCTCAAAGTCGTACTGATTGCGCTGTTCAGCATCAACGCCGGGCAAGCGGTGACCTTCTACGCTGCGCAGTTCTACGTGCTGTTCTTTCTCACCCAATTCCTGAAAATGGACCCGGCGCTGGCCAACAGTTTGCTGATTGTCAGCGTGATCATCGGCGCGCCGTTCTTCATCTTTTTCGGCTGGCTGTCGGACAAGGTCGGGCGCAAACCGGTGCTGATGATTGGCCTGTTGCTGGCCACCGCGCTGTACTTCCCGATCTTCAAGACCCTGGCCCACTACGCCAACCCGGCCATCGACCAGGCCAGCCATCAGGCACCGATCACCGTACTGGCCGACCCGGCCACTTGCACCTTCCAGTTCGACCCGGTGGGCAAGGCGAAATTTGATAGCCCGTGCGACAAGGTCAAAACCTTTCTGGTCAAGCAGGGCCTGCCCTACACCAGTGCGGCGGCCCCGGCAGGCAGTGGCGTGCAGGTCAGCGTGGGTGACGTGAAGATCGATGGCTACGACGAAGCGGCCCTGCGTGGCGCGGTGACGCTGGCGGGTTATCCGTCGCAAGCCGACACCCAGCAGATCAACAAACCGATGATCGTCGCGCTGATTGTCGCGCTGATCATCATCTCCGCCATGTGCTACGGCCCGCTGGCGGCGCTGATGGTCGAACTGTTCCCGACGCGCATCCGCTACACCTCGATGTCCCTGCCCTACCACATCGGCAATGGCTGGTTCGGCGGGTTCCTGCCGACGGTGTCGTTTGCGTTGGTGGTGTACACCGGGGACATTTTCTATGGGCTTTGGTACCCGGTGGTGATTACCGGGGTGAGCCTGATTGTGGGGCTGATTTGTTTGCGGGAGACGAAGAACGTGGATCTGGATACCAACTGACGGAGCCTGAGTTTACTGCAACCCCCTGTGGCGAGGGAGCTTGCTCCCGCTGGGCTGCGAAGCGGCCCCAAAAGAATGGGACTGCTGCGCAGTCCAGCGGGAGCAAGCTCCCTCGCCACAAGCAAGCTCCCTCGCCACAGGTGAAGTGTTCATCCTCATTGCCCACATTTTCGTTAAGCTCGATGAACACTACAGCCCCGCCACTCCCCAGACCGAGGCACCATGATCATTTCATCTGCATCTGACTATCGCGAGGCGGCACGTCGCAAACTTCCCCGATTTTTGTTTGATTACATCGATGGCGGCGCTTATGCCGAGCACACGCTGTGGGCCAATAGCGCCGATCTGACGGATATCAAGCTTCGTCAGCGCATTCTGAAAAACGTCGAAACCCTGAGCCTTGAAACCACCCTATTCAATCAACCCCTTTCAATGCCGATCATCCTGGCGCCGGTAGGCCTGACCGGGATGTTCGCCCGCCGTGGTGAAGTCCAAGCGGTCAAAGCGGCAGAGAACAAAGGGATTCCACTGTGCCTTTCAACAGTGTCGGTATGTTCGATCGAAGAAGTGACGGCACACAGCCAACAATCGATCTGGTTTCAGCTGTACGTGTTGAAAGACCGTGGCTTCATGAAGAACGCACTGGAACGGGCGAAGGCTGCCGGTGTAAAAAACCTGGTCTTTACCGTCGATATGCCCACGCCCGGCGCCCGGTATAGGGACGCGCACTCGGGGATGTCCGGGCCTTTTGCTTCATCGCGGCGTATTTTGCAGGCGATGACCCGGCCCGACTGGGCATTCAACGTCGGGGTCATGGGGCGCCCACACGACCTTGGCAATATCTCGAAGTACCTCGGCAAAGCCGTAACGCTGGAAGACTACATGGGCTGGCTGGCCAATAACTTCGACCCTTCGATCAGTTGGAGCGACCTGGAGTGGATTCGTGAGTTCTGGGAAGGCCCGATGATCATCAAAGGCATTCTCGACCCGCAAGATGCCAGGGACGCGGTCAGTTTTGGCGCTGACGGCATCGTGGTGTCGAACCACGGCGGGCGGCAACTGGACGGCGTGCTCTCGACCACCAAGGCGTTGCCGCCGATCATGCAAGCGGTGGGCAATGACCTGACCGTGCTGGTCGACTCGGGCATCCGCTCGGGGCTGGATGTCGTGCGGATGCTGGCGCTGGGCGCAAAAGGCGTACTACTGGGGCGTTCCATGGCTTACGCACTGGCGGCCGATGGTCAACGCGGGGTCGAAAACATGCTGGATATTTTCGCCAGGGAAATGCGCGTGGCCATGACCTTGACCGGGGTGACTTCGATCAGTCAGATCAATGAATCAACGTTGGTGGAAACGCTTCGGTAGTAGGCTTTTGACACCGAACCTGTGGCGAGGGAGCTTGCTCCCGCTTGAGTGCGCAGCGCTCACAAAATCTTGGGGCCGCTACGCAGCCCAGCGGGAGCAAGCTCCCTCGCCACAACCAAGTTCCTTGACCACAAACAAGCGCACTCGCCACAGTCACTCGTAATTTTCGAGAATCTCGAACGTCACTTGATCGGGATAGAACGCCACGTGGTCGCGAATCTGCTCGACCGACACCTTGGGGTTCTCATAACTCCACACCGCATTGGCGCCTTCATGCCCCGGGATTTGCAGGCTGAAATAGCTGGCATCGCCCTTGTAAGGGCAATAACTGGTGTGATCGGTGCGGGCAAAGTACTTTTCGTCGATGTCTTCGCGCGGGACGTAATACACCGGCGGATAGTTGGCTTCCATCAGAATCAGCGCCCGGGCGGACGCGGCCACCTGAATACCGTGAAACTTCACCAATAGACAGCCGGGCTGCTCGGCGATGGTGATGACAGGACTGGGACCGGAGCTTTTCATGGAATACGTTCCTCATGACGCTGATGAACCTGTAGGAGCAAGGCTGGGCTGCAGAGCGGCCCCAAAACCTGAGGCCCCGACTGTCAGGTATAACCCAAGTTTGAGCTATGCGACTGCTTCGCAGCCGAACGGGAGCAAGCTCCCTCGCCACAAGTTCACAAGCAAAGTCAAAAGATCGCAGCCTTCGGCAGCTCCTACAGGGTACGAGCGCAGTACAAACATCACGGTTTACACGGTCAATGTAGGACCTGGCGAAGCCTGCGATCTTTTGATCTTTATCTGTCGTCAAATCAAGCGACGATATCGGTCGCCAATGCCTGCCCTACCGTTCCCACCGCAAAATCCACAGCCCCGTGCCCGGTCAAATCCACCATCAAACTGGTCTGGTTGGTCTGCGCAAAGTACGTGAGGATCGCGTCGCCGGCGTGCCCGGTGAAACCGCTGACGAAGTTCAGCGCCGCGTTGCCCGCAGCAAATTCGGCAATGCCTGACAGGTCGATCTTGTCCTGGCCGCTGGTGAAATCCATGATCCAGTCCGGTGCGGTCATGGTCGAATCGCTGGCGGCGCCAAACACAAAGGTGTCCGCCCCGGCCCCGCCCCACAGCGAATCACCGCCACCGCCACCGTAGATGATGTCGTTGCCGGCCCCGCCTTCGAGGATGTTCGCCACCGCGTTACCGATCAGCAGGTCATTGCCCGAACCGCCGATAGCGTTTTCCAGGGTCACGCCGTGGGCGATGGATACGTTGCCGACCAGACCGCCCACGTCGGAGAACGAGCCTTCGTTGAGGTTGATCTTCTGGTTTTGGCTGAAACCGGAGAAGTCCAGGGTGTCGTTACCGCCACCATCCCACACCGAAAACACCACTTTCGAGGCGGCCGAAGTAGCGCTGTAGAAGTCCCGTTCGGCGTTGGAGTTGAAGCCGTAGACCGTGTCGCTGGCGCGGGTTTCCAGGTTGGCGCCGTAGAGTTTCTGCACCGCCACGATGTCGTCCAACAAAGGTGCCGAGGCATAGGCGCCGCTGCCGTCCTTGCTGAAATTCTGCTGCGTGTTGCTTTCGCTCCAGTAGCTCATGAGACTGTAGCCACGTGTGTCCTGGGCGTAAGTCACGTCGTTATAGGTCGGGTTGCCGTTGCCGGCGTTGTAGACACCAGGATGCGACAGGCCCAGGGTGTGGCCGATTTCGTGGGTCAGGGTCTGGCGCCCGTAGTTGTTGGTGTCCGGGGTTTTGTTGACCTGGTATTGGTCGTTGATCATGTACCAGGACTGGCCGTCGTACTGGCTGCCTTGTGGCAAATAGGCGAACGCCGCGCCGCCAGTGTTGTTGCTGTAGTTGCCGAAGGTCATGTGACCGTCGCCGCCGGTGCCTTCGCTGAAGGTGACTTTGGCCACGTCCGACCAGGATTGCATCGCCAGCACCGCCTGGGCTTTTTGCTGGGCGCTGAATTCGCCGAACGTGCCGAGGGCCGGATTGTAGTTCGCTGGTTTCGAGGTCAGGAAGGTGTAGCTGAGGTCGATCTTGCCGTCGCTATTCTGGTCATGCCAGGACGCGCCCTTGCGCAGAATCTGGTCGGCGGCCTGATCAGCGGTGAACGAAGGTTTGCCGTTCACCAAAACGCTGCCGCCACGGTCGTACAAGTGGCTGAAGGTGTCGACTGTCGAGTAGGCGTCACTGGCCCGGGATTTTGCTTGAGACATTGCTTACGTCCTTGTTTAAAAGTAGTCAGTTTCCGACAGACCACGGCGATCCCTTGGCGAGATCGTCCTGTCACTCGCCTAATGCAGGCGCGGTGAAACTGACACAGCTTGAAACCTGGCGCTAATCAATTTCTCGATACCAGGGGCGGGTCAGCCATCCGTGGATCGAGTCACCGCTTCCCAAGCATCGATCTCCTGCGCCATGTGAGCCAACCGCTCGCGCACCAGTTGCAGCGCATCGCTGCCCAGCAGCAAATGCGCTGGCGGTGAATCGCTGGCGATCAAGGCCAGCATGGCTTGGGCAGCTTTAATCGGGTCGCCCAACTGTTTGCCGCTTTTGTTCTGGCGCGCTGTTCGGATCGGGTCGAAAGAGGCGTCATAGTCGGCGATGCTGCGCTCGGAGCGGCGCATCGAACGCCCGGCCCAATCGGTGCGAAACGATCCTGGCGCCACCGCCGTGACGGAGATACCGAAAGGCTTGAGCTCCTTGCTCAAGGTGTCGGAAATCCCTTCCAGGGCGAATTTGCTACCGCAGTAATAAGCGATGCCGGGCATGGTGATTAAGCCGCCCATGGACGTGATGTTGATGATGTGCCCGGCCCTGCGCTGGCGGAAAAACGGCACAAACGCTTTGGTGACGGCCACTGCACCAAACACATTGACGTCGAACTGCTGGCGCATCTCTTCCAGCGCCGACTCCTCGAAAATGCCTTCGTGGCCGTAACCGGCGTTGTTGACCAATACATCCACCGGCCCGAGGTTTTTTTCGACCTCAGCGACGACAACATTG
Organism: Pseudomonas sp. ASL4; assembly: GCF_056680395.1. Taxonomy (NCBI): domain Bacteria; kingdom Pseudomonadati; phylum Pseudomonadota; class Gammaproteobacteria; order Pseudomonadales; family Pseudomonadaceae; genus Pseudomonas; species Pseudomonas sp. ASL4. Next base: position 5,307,271 of record NZ_CM155280.1, read on the forward strand.
ATGGCTTCAAAATCAGTGACATCCAGGCACCGACCGAACGCATTCTTTGAGGCGTGTTGTTCGAATTCGGCCCGGGCCACTTCGCTGCGCACGGTGCCAATCACGCGGTGCCCCGCGGCCAGTGCTTCGTTGGCCAGCGCCTGGCCAAAGCCGCTGCTGACACCGGTTATGAAGAGGGTCTTTTTTGCAGTCATGATCACGTTCCACCTGGTGTTTTGCTGCCGCACCACGCGGCAGTCAAGCTGACAGCCATGCTAAGAGCGTAGCCCCCCTGAATGAACGCCCATAACTGTGGGTCTTTTGCCTATTCCTCTGAGTCGATTGATTTGCGGGGCGAGCGAGTTCACATTCAAGCCCTGTGTTATCGAGCGAGTAGATCAGTTGAGCAATTCAGGTGTTGATCAAAACGATTGCCAGCCACGGATGATTGCGCTGCTGACGAAGCTCGCACCGGATGAGGGTTACAACCTCACGGCGCTGCCGGGCGTGCGTTTACTGCGTTCCAACCGTGCGCTGGAGCGCACGCCGGTGCTCTACGATCCGGGCATCGTCATCGTCTGTCAGGGGCGCAAGCGCGGATATTGGGGCGACGCGACTTACCTGTACGATGCCCGACACTATCTGGCAGTTGCCGTGCCCGTACCGTTCACCATGGAAACCGATGCCAGCGCCGAGGAACCGCTGCTGGCGATCTACTTTCACCTGGACTTCAAACTCGCCGCCGATCTGATGCTGCAACTCAACGACGAGCCCACCGCCGAGCCTAAAGGCATGTACGCCTCGCCGATGGAACCGCGCTTGAACCAATCCGTCCTGCGCCTGCTGGAAGCCCTCGATTCGCCGCTGGATGCCCGCATCCTTGGGCCGTCACTGCTGCGGGAAATCTATTACCGGATTCTCACCGGTGCCCAGGGTGGATCGATGTGTGCAGCCCTCACTGCTCGAGGTCGCTTCGGCCGAGTGTCCCAAGCCCTGCGAAAAATCCACGGCAGCCTCGGTGAACGGCTGGACGTCGAGCAGTTGGCCGCGGAAGCAAACATGAGCGTGCCGACCTTTCACGCGCATTTCAAAGCCATCACCCACACCTCGCCGATGCAGTACCTGAAATCGACACGCCTGCATCAGGCTCGCCTATTGATGGCACGCAACGGCTATAGCGTGGCGATGGCGGCGTCTGAAGTCGGTTATGAAAGCGGCTCACAGTTCAGCCGGGAATTCAAAAGGCTGTTCAGCCGTACGCCCACCGATGAAGTGGCGCGGATGAAAGGTGCGTTTGCCTTGCCGCCGCCAATGGAGGATTCGGTGTTTGTGTCGTCGCACTGAGTGATGCTGCCATTCCCCTGTGTGGGAGCGGGCTTGCTCGCGAAGAGGCCGGCACATTCACCATCGATATCGCCAGACGCATCGCTTTCGCGAGCAAGCCCGCTCCCACCTTTGATCGTGGATGAATCGAGTATCTGTGTACGACCACAATCCCCTGTGGGAGCGGGCTTGTTGGCGGCAGCGTCGCCCATCGGCTGATCGCCGAATACGTCCTGGCCTTCGAGGGCCGCGACGAACACCTGCTCAGAAGTATCTGGCACGACGGCGCACGACTGGATCTGGGTGCAGCGTTCGGCAGTTATCAAGGCATCGACGCGATCATCGAATCAGCCCACAGCAACTGGGCGACGATGCCCCACATGCATCACTGGATGGCCAACGCCGTGATCGATATCGACGGCGAAACCGCCGCCGGGCGGGTTGCGGTGGACTGTTTGTGTACTCATGTCGAAATGGGACAGGTGCAGATCAGCGGCCTGTATCACGATCGATTCGAACGGCGTGACGGCCGCTGGGCGTTCATCGAACGCCGGTTCGAGCTGCACTTCCTGACGCCGCTGGCGGGCTGGAAAGCGGTCGCAGGCTCGGAAGCCTCGGTCTAAGGTCTCGTCATCATCGGCAACCTTTTATCTGTATATCCATACAGATAAAGGTTGCTCCAATCGCAATCCCTGCGCATTCTGTCCACCTTCTTCAAACCGACTTGAACGATGGTGGTTATGCAGCTGTACCTCTGTGAAAAACCTTCCCAGGCCAAAGACATTGCAGCAGTGCTCGGCGCCAAGCGCCGGGGCGACGGTTGCTGGCTGGGAACGAACGTCACGGTGACCTGGTGCATCGGCCACCTGCTGGAAACCGCGCCGCCGGATGCCTACGACGCGCGCTACAAGCGCTGGGTGCTGGCAGACCTGCCGATCATCCCCGACAAATGGAAGATGACCGTCAAGCCGCGTACCGCCAGCCAGTACAAAGCGGTCAAACGCTTGCTTGGCGAGGCCACTGAACTGGTGATCGCCACGGACGCCGACCGCGAGGGCGAGATGATCGCCCGGGAACTGGTGGAGCATTGCCGCTATCGCGGGCCGATCCGGCGGCTTTGGCTATCGGCGCTGGATGATGCGTCGATCCGCAAGGCCTTGGCGGCGCTCAAGCCGGGGGTCGAGACCTTCAGCCTCTACCACTCGGCGCTGGGCCGCTCCCGGGCCGACTGGCTGATCGGGATGAACATGAGTCGACTGTTCACGTTGCTGGGGCGACAGTCCGGTTATCAAGGCGTGCTGCCGGTCGGCCGCGTGCAAACCCCGACCTTGCGGCTGGTGGTGGATCGGGATCGCAGCATTGCCGATTTCGTCCCTGTCGCCTATTGGGCCATCGACGTGCAATTGCTGCACGATGGCACGACGTTCACCGCGCAATGGCGCGCAGCATCAGACGTTTGCGACGATCAGGATCGCTGCCTGAATCAGGCTCTGGCGCAGCAAGCGGCAGCGGCGATGGGCAGTGCGTCAAGCGCCCGGGTGATCAAACTTCGGACCGAACGCATGCGCGAAATCGCTCCGCTGCCGTTTGATCTGGGCACCTTGCAGGAAGTCTGCTCGAAGAAGCTCGGCCTCGGCGCCCAGGAAACCCTCGACATCGCCCAGGCACTCTACGAAACCCACAAAGTCATCACCTACCCGCGAAGTGACTGCGGCTATTTGCCCCTGAGTCAGCACAGCGAAGCGCCTGGCATTCTCGCCGCTCTGCGCCAGGCCGACCCAAGCCTCAACGCCTTGAACGAGCATCTGGAGCCTCAGCGACGCTCACGGGCCTGGAACGATGCCAAGGTCAGCGCTCACCACGGCATCATCCCCACCGCGGCAGCGAAAAACCTCGAGCGGTTGGTGGGTAAGCAACGGGCGGTTTACACGCTGATCCGCGCGCGTTATCTGGCGCAGTTCCTGCCCAACCATGAATACGACCGCACCCAGGCCGACTTCGACTGTGCTGGCGAAGCTCTGCGCGCCGTGGGCAAGCAGATCGTCGAACCTGGCTGGAAGCGTGCCCTGCCCGAGGCCCTCGCTCCGGCCAAGGGCCGCGAGGCGCCAGCGCCACAAACCCTACCGGCCCTGACCGAAGGGCGCGATTGTGCGGTGGCCGACGTCAAACTCAAGGACCTCTGGACCCAACCGCCCAAGCCGTTCACCGAGGGCGACTTGATCAAGGCAATGAAGAACGTCGCCAAACTGGTGGAAGACCCGCTGCTCAAGCAAAAACTCAAGGACACCACCGGGATCGGCACCGAAGCGACCCGCGCCTCGATCATCCAGGGCCTGCTCGACCGGGGTTATCTGGTGAAGAACGGCAAGGCCCTGGCCGCAACGCCGGCCGCGTTCAGCCTGATCGACGCCGTGCCACGGGCCATCGCCGACCCTGGCACCACCGCGATCTGGGAACAGGCGCTGGACATGGTGCAAAGTGGTGAAATGAGCCTGGAAGAATTCGTCACCAAGCAGGCCGCCTGGATGAGCAAGCAGGTCGCTCGCTGCGCCGGCCTGAGCCTGACCATCAGCGGGCCGGCCAGCCCCGCCGGTAGCGGCGCAACTCCTTGGAAGAAGAAACGCAAGTCCACCCCGCGCAAGCCCGCAGCCGGTGCAAAACGCGCCGCCAAACCGGCGAGCAAAGCATGAGGGCACTTCGACAAGCCACGGATGGTCTAGTGTTGCTCAAGCCCGGCGATCGCCCTACTTTCTGAAAAGGTACCGACCATGATCATCGTCCACCACCTGAACAACTCCCGCTCCCAGCGCATCCTCTGGCTGCTGGAAGAGCTGGCCATCCCCTACGAACTGAAGCTCTATCAGCGCGACCCGAAAACCAACCTCGCGCCGCCAGAGTTGAAAGCGATCAATGCCTTGGGCAAATCGCCGGTGATCGAGGATGGCTCGCAGAAGCTGATCGAGTCCGCCGCGATCATCGACTACTTGATTCGCCGTCACGGCCAGGGTCGCCTGCAACCTGATCCATCCACCGCCGCCTACGATCAATACGTGCAATGGCTGCACTTCGCCGAAGGCTCGGCGATGTTGCCGATGATGCTGAATCTCTATGTGGGCAAGTTGGGTGAAGCCGGCGCGCCGCTGCATCCGCGCATCAATTCGGAAGTGGCCAACTACCTGAGCTACCTCGACACGGCACTGAGCCAGTCCGACTACCTGCTGGGTAATGAATTCAGCGCCGCCGACATCCAGATGAGTTTCATTGGCGAAATCGCCAGGGCCCAGGGCAAGCTTCGCGACTACCCTCATGTAGCGGCCTGGATTGAACGCTTCCAGGCGCGCCCGGCTTACATCGCCGCCTTGAAAAAGGGTGGCAAGTACGACTTCGCGCCCCACTGAGTGAACATCTGCGGGCCAGGGATGGTCCGCGAAATCAGGAGCCCGCCATGCCTCTCATAGAACTTTACGCCGCGCAACGCGACGAACTGGAGACGATTGAAAACCTGATGCAGTTCTACACGTACGACTTCAGCGAGTGGCTGCCGCTGAAGCTTGGCGAACAGGGTTTGTTCAACATTCAGCCGAAGCTGGATTACTGGCGAAAACCGGCGACGCGGCCGTTTTTGATCAAGGTTGATGGAGAGCTGGCCGGGTTCGTAACGGTGGATGATCAAACCCACCTGCCTGGCGCATATCTCAACATCGGCTACTTTTTTGTCAGCCGACGCTTTCGTGGCCAAGGCGTCGCGAAGTTTGTCGCATCCACCCTCTTGAGCCAGCTCCCCGGTCAATGGCAAATTTTCCACATCGATGCGAACCAGCCTGCGCGGTTGTTTTGGGCAAAGGTGATCCCTGCCCTTGCGCAGGAAAATTTCACAACGCAGCAACAGACGGTAGACGGCTATCCCTGCACGTTCTACCGCTTGGAAAGCCCAACCACCGGGCTCTAGACACCCTTTCCTAATACCAAAACCACTTTGTCCGACAATATGTAGTGACTAAAAATAATCACTACATAACCGTTGACGCCGTCGATTTGCCCTTGCATGATGCAGACGTCTCCCCGATCGGGAGTACAGGCAACACGTTTGAGCAAGCTCGTCTGACCGCCGAGCTGTTTTTCCCGGATACACGCTGCCCACAAGGCAGATTGAAGAAGCTGACCTGGCCCGAACGTCCAGTACAAAGACGAGAAGCGCTGGCGAAACATTCTCATGAAGCTTGTGGCCGACCCTGAAAACGTCGGCAGTGGCCTCCAGGTTTTCGCCGCTTCTCTTCGTTGTGACGCTATTGCGTAGCAGTTATTCAACACGACTACATGCAACAGACGCGAGACCCCGTCATTTCGACGGCTGACCGCTGACGTCCTGGTTTCGGTGCCAGGGATCAACTAACCGATGGGCTACCTGTATTAGCGAATCAACTTTGAAAGATCACCAAATGGTCAAGGGGCTTAATATGAATCTGAACAATCAACCTACTATCGATGAACTGGCTCGTATGTTCGCTGCGCAGAAAGACAGCCACGACAGCCATATCCTGTGGATCAGCAAGTCGGGCCAGGTGCACATGGACAGCCTGTCGCCCCATGCTCACGAAGCAGAGTTCGACCAGAACAACCAGGACTTGCTGGCCCGACTGAAGATGTACCGTCGCGGCCAGGGTTATGTCGGCAAGAAAGCCGCAGCCGACAAGGACTTCATGGGTAATGTTCTGCAAACTCTGAAACAGGCGTGGGCATCGATGCAGAACCAGAACGAAGTTCGAGTGATTGATCGGTTCTACTGAGTAAGATTGAAAAAAGGGCCTGCTCCCATCAAGGAGCAGGCCCTTTTTTATGCATGGGTTTTCACACACGTTTAGTGAACACCCTAAATCCCTGTGGGAGCGGGCTTGCTCGCGAAGGGGCCATCACCTTCAACATCACTGTCGACTGACCCACCGCTATCGCGAGCAAGCTCGCTCCCACAGTTGAATGACGGTGACTAGGAAAGCTCTGCTCCCAACACCAACTCCACAAACGCCAGCGCCGCCGCACTGTGGTAATTATTGCGACGACGCAACAACGCCGCCCCGCGCTGCGGCGCTTCACCTTGCAACGGAATCTTGCGCAACGCTCGATCCTCGGTGGCAATCGCCTCCGGCAAAATGGTCGCGACCGCCGTATGGCGAATCACCTCCAGCAAGGTGCTCACCGAATTCACCTCGATCACCACTTTGGGCGTGATGCTTTGTTGGCGGAAGTATTCGTCGATGGACGATCGGGTAATGAACTCCGGCGCCAGCAACGCGAACTCCAGTTGCGCTACCTCGCTCGGCGCCAGCGCACCCTGGCTCTCGTAAAGCGGATGATCACGCCCGACCACAATCCCCAACGTCTCGATAAACGCCGGGATGCACTCGATCTCGGGGTTTCTGACTGGCGTAAAGGCAATAGCGATGTCCAGTGAGTCATCCGCCAGCCCGGCCTCGATGCCGTCCATGGACAACTCGAAAATCTCCAGGTGGATGTTCGGGAACCGTGCTGTGTAATCGCGCACCAGCGGCCCCACCAGATACGCCATGAAAGTCGGCGTCATGGCCAGGCGCAAAGCGCCACGAGACAAATCCTTCACGTCATGCAGCGCGCGCTTACCCGCCTCCAGTTCCACCAACACCCGTCGGGCGCATTCGATGTAGGCCTCGCCCGCATCGGTGGGTTTGACCGTGCGCGAGGTGCGGTCGAACAAGGTCACGCCCAGGGTTTCTTCCAATTGGCGGATTTGCTGGGACAGAGTCGGCTGAGAAACGTGCAGCGCTTCGGCTGCGCGGGTGAAGCCGCCGTTATCAGCGACCGCGATCAAGTAACGCAGATGTCGGAGCAGCATGGGACATTCCATCTATAGGCTGTGCTTATGCGCAACATTGTATATCGGTCTTGGACGCTATGAGTCAATCGGCAGAAGATTGCTCCACACACAGCAACCACCCAATAGCTCAACCCGATAGGAGTCACACCATGCAACAGTCCCACGCTTACAACGACCAGAGTCTGGCCCTGACCACTTCGATCCTTGATGCCAAGGCCCGCAAAAACCTGTCCTGGCAGGACCTGACCGATGGCACCGGCCTCGGCCTGGCCTACGTCACCGCTGCCCTGCTCGGCCAGCACCCGCTGCCGGAAGCCGCCGCCAAAGTGGTCGGCGAGAAGCTGGACCTAGACGCTGACAGCATCGCCCGTCTGCAAATCATCCCGCTGCGCGGCAGCCTGTCGGGTGTACCGACCGACCCGACCATTTACCGTTTCCACGAAATGATCCAGATCTACGGCACTACGTTGAAAGCCCTGGTTCATGAGCAGTTCGGCGACGGCATCATCAGCGCGATCAACTTCAAGCTCGACATGAAGAAAGTCGAAGACCCGGAAGGCGGCTCCCGCGCCGTGATCACCCTGGACGGCAAGTTCCTGCCACTGCGTCCTTTCTAAATCAGTACCGGCCCGCACTTAACGTGCGGGCCCACCACCCAAAACATTTCATTCACCAAATTCATCTGGAGGATGCCCCATGAAAAAAATTCTCTTCGCACTGTCGTTGATCGCCGGCCTGGCTGCCCAGGCTCAAGCCCAGGACGGCGCCGTTGCCTACCAGTACGGCATGGACCTAGACATCGCTCGGGTCGTGAACATCACCCCGGTCGCCGATGTTTGCGGTCCGACGCCGGTGGAGATGACCTACCTCGACTCCAAAGGCGTTACGCACATTTTGCAGTACAGCGAATTCGGTACCGGTTGCTCGAACTGAGTCGCCACGGTTCATCACTTTTGAGGAAGCAAACATGAAAGCGCTCATCGACGGTTTTTTGAAGTTCCAGAACGAAGCCTTCCCACAACGCACTGACTTGTTCAAACACCTGGCCACCACCCAGCACCCCGGCACCTTGTTCATCACCTGTTCCGACAGCCGCGTAGTGCCTGAACTGCTGACCCAGCAAGAACCCGGCGAACTGTTTGTGATCCGCAACGCCGGCAACATCGTCCCGTCCTACAGCCCGCATCCCGGTGGTGTATCGGCCACGGTCGAATATGCGGTCGCCGTGCTCGGCGTCACCGACATCGTGATCTGCGGCCATTCGGATTGCGGCGCCATGACCGCCGTTGCCAAGTGCAAATGCATGGATCACCTGCCCGCTGTCAGCGGCTGGTTGCAGCACGCGGAGTCGGCGAAAGTCATCAACGAATCTCGCCCTCACGCCAATGAAGCGGCCAAGGTCAGTTCGATGGTGCGCGAGAACGTGATCGCCCAACTTGCCAACATCCAGACTCACCCGAGCGTGCGTCTGGCCCAGGAAAAAGGTCAGTTGAACCTGCACGGCTGGGTGTACGACATCGAAACCGGTTCGATCGATGCGCTGGACGCCGACAGCCGCAGCTTTGTCTCCCTGGTTGAGCATCCGACCACCTGCGCGGTGTACGCCAAGGCCTCGCAAGTCGCCTGAACAACACCGTAAAGCGCTATGAATAAGCCCCAACCACTTGCTTCACTTTCATCAGCGCCCGTCGAAGCGTGTTGATGTCGACCGAACCAAGGGCTAGCCGAATAGCATGAGGGACATGGACTGACGTCGCAAAAGGTTCGGCAGTCGACACCGACACCTGCTCATGCAGCAACGCCATGGCGATCTGATCTGCCCTTGCCTCTTCCGACAAGGGCAGCCACACAAAGTAAGAAGACGGATGACGAACGTAACGCAGCCCGCTCAGCACCTCGTCGGCCAAGGCCTGTCGGGTCTGGGCATCGGCGCGTTTTTGCGCTTCCAGCAGCGTGACGGTACCGTCGTCGAGCCACGCCGTGGCAATCGCCGTCATCACCCCGGGGGTGTTCCAGGTCGTCGCCCGGATCGTGCGCTCCAGCGCCGGCACCCTTGACGCTGGCGCGGCGACGAAACCGACACGCAACCCGGTGGCGATACTCTTGGATAAGCCGGTCACGTAGACCGTCCTTTCGGGCGCTAACTCAGCCAATGGAGGTGGCGGCGCTTCAGCCAGAAACGCATAAGCGGCGTCTTCAATGATCAGCAGGTCATGCTGGCGCGCAATCGACACCAGGTGCTCGCGCTCATCGGCGGCCATCACCCAACCCAACGGGTTATGCAGGGTTGGCATGCTGTAGACAGCCCGGACCGAACGGCTTCGGCAGAGTTTTTCCAGGGCGGCGAGATCAGGCCCGGTGTCCGTGACCGGAATCGGCACCACCTCCAGATGCAGCGCTTCGGCCAGGACCTTGAACCCCGGATAGGTCAACGCATCGGCGGCGATCACGTCGCCGGGTTGCAGCAACCCCATCATCGTCACCGCCAACCCGTGCTGGGCACCACTGACAATCAGCACCTGTTCAGCCGCCACGTTCAAGCCGCGACTACGCAGATGTCGCGCCGCCGAAGCCCGTTCATGCAGACGCCCGGCGTGAGGCTGGTAGCGCAGATGAGATTCCAGATCACCGGACAACGCCAACTGGCGCAACGCCGTACGCAACAGATCAGCCTGGCCCGGCAACGACGGATAGTTGAAGTTCAGGTCCATCATCCCCGCGACAACACTCGGCTGATGCACGCCCAGACTCGGCGGCAGCGCCGTCTCCCGGACAAACGTGCCGCGACCGGTTTCGCCGCTGACCAAACCCATGGCTTCCAGCTCGGCATAAACCCGACTGGCCGTGACCAGCGCCAGACCTTCCGTCGCCGCGAGCTGCCGGTGGGTCGGCAAGCGTGTACCGGGCGGCAATTGTCCTGAACGGATATCGGCGGCAAAACGGTCAACCAATGACTTGTACCGGGAGCGCGGCATCGGGAATGTATCCATGACAATTTTTTGATTGTCTTAATACTCAGTCATAGGATGCGCTTAACGCAACCCGCCACATCAGCCCTTTGCCCGGAGCGTGAACCCGATGGAACGTACCTCGAACCTGAACAGCCCGACGCTATCGAAAAAAAACAGCAGCGGTTGGCTTAATGGATTGATCGGCGTGGTGATCTTCAGCGGCTCGCTGCCGGCCACCCGGGTGGCGGTGCTGGAGTTCGACCCGGTGTTTCTGACGGTGGCGCGCGCGACCATTGCCGGTGTCCTTGCGCTGTGCCTTTTGTGGCTGTTCAAGGAAAAGCGCCCGGCCCGGCATCAGATTGTGCCGTTGATCGTCGTCGCGCTGGGCGTGGTCCTCGGGTTCCCGCTGTTGACCGCGCTGGCCCTGCAATACGTGACTTCCGCTCACTCCATCGTCTTTATCGGCCTGCTGCCGCTGGCCACCGCGGTGTTTGGTGTACTGCGCGGTGGTGAGCGACCAAAGCGGGCCTTCTGGCTGTTCTCGATCCTCGGCAGTTTGCTGGTGGTCGGTTATGCGGTTTCTAAAGGACTGACCGCCTCGCCCAAAGGCGACCTGCTGATGCTGCTGGCGGTGGTGGTTTGCGGGCTCGGGTATGCCGAAGGGGCAAAACTATCCAGAACCCTCGGCGGTTGGCAGGTGATTTGTTGGGCGTTGCTGGTGTCGTTGCCGGTGATGGCGGCGCTGACCTGGTTTTTGCTGCCCGCGTCGTTTTCGACGGTCAGCACACCGGCCTGGCTGAGCCTGGCGTATGTCTCGCTGTTCAGCATGCTGATCGGTTTCGTTTTCTGGTATCGCGGGCTGGCCCAAGGCGGAATTGCCGCCGTGGGCCAGCTTCAGTTGCTGCAACCGTTTTTTGGCTTGGCGCTGGCCGCCACGCTACTGCACGAGCAGGTCAGCCTGGGCATGCTGGGGGTCACCGTTGCGGTGATCCTTTGTGTGGCCGGGGCGAGGAAGTTTTCCCGCTGATCATCTGACTCATTCGTCAGGACTACCCGGTTTGAACACATGCGTGCGCAAGCCACTGGCATCGACGTCGATGACACCCGGAACCGAGCGAGCCAGGTCAACTGCCTGCTCACTTTGTCGATGAGTGTCGACCATGCCGCTCAGCAGCACTTCGCCGCCATGGGTTTTGACGTGGATATGCAGGCCAAAGATGGGTTCGGCCTTGGTCAGGGCCGACTTCACCTTGGCAGTCAGCAATGTATCGTGAGCAACCATGGCCAGGTCATGAGAATAATGTTCAAAGGAATGAAGTTTCATGGTGCAACCCTCTGTCACGCAAAAACAGACACATTAATTATAGTGCGCCTGTGGTTTGCGGCCGGAGCGTTCAGCGTTTGACTGACAAATCTATCTGAGTCATGCGGCTGCGAATGGTGAACACGCCATCGCCCGACAGAATCGCGCTGCGAGCGAACAGGCGACCGCTCTCCCAGTTCGAAAGCCCCAGTTCCGGCTTGTTCAGCGCGTACTGGCCGTCGACCCAACGGGTGATGCCGTTGCCGACAAATGGCGCATTCACCGCGTTGTAGAAACGCTCATGAGCCTCGGCGTTTTCACTGATCAGCGACACGGTGAATTGCGGGCTGTAGCGATTGAATAACGTAATGGCCTGGTCCAGGTCGTCGACGATTTTCAGGCTGACTTCCGGGGTTTCTTCCCATTCCCACTCGCGACCCAATTGATCCTCCGCCAGCGGCTCGGCCAATGCTTCGGTCACATAGCCTTCGGCGCGGTAGACCTCGACGCTGGCGCCCTGCCAATCGCTCGGCAAGTACGACTCGCTGCCTTCGACGATGTGCAATTTGCAGCCCTGGCCACGGGCAGTGCCGGCCTGTTGCAGCGCATCGAGAAACAGCGGCACCAGTTCGGCAGCACGGTCGTGCTGGATCAGGCAGACGTTCAGGGTGTTGCAGACCTTGCGATCCAGCGAGTTGCGCACCACGGCGGCAAAACGCGTGGCATCAGCGTCTTTATCGGCGATCAGCCAGGCACCGCCAGTGCCGTGCAGGCTGACGGCGGTGCCGGCCTGTTGGGCGATGCTGCCCAGTTGGCTGACGGCCCGGCCCGAACCCCGGGCCACGGCCAACGACAAACGTCGGTCAGCAAACATCGCCCAACCGGCCGCGTGATTGACGCTTTCAACCAGCGACACCGCGCCCACCGGCAAGCCGGCCTCAGCCAGTGCCGGGTTCAAGGCGTGGGTGACGATGGCTTGCGCTGTGCCCAACGCATCGCTGCCAATGCGCAGCACGGCGGTGTTGCCGGTGCGCAGTACGCCAGCGGCGTCGGCAAAGACGTTCGGTCGGCCTTCGAAGACGAAAGCGACGATGCCCAGCGGCGACACCACTTGCTCGACTTTCCAGCCGTCATGCTCGACGCAACTGATGACTTTGCCACGGGTGGCCGTCGCATCGCGCCAGGCACGCAGGCCTGCGATCATGTCGCGGCGCATGCGTTCGTCGGCCAGCAACCGCGTGGTGGAACGCCCGCGGGCCTTGGCGCGCTCGATGTCGGCCAGGTTGGTGGCCTCGATCAAGGCCCAGCAGGCCGGGGTTTCCAGGCGCTCGGCAAACCGATCAAAGAACTCGCTGATGGCTTCATCCGACACTGCCGACATCGCGGTAAACGCCGTTTGTGCGCGCTCAATCGCCACCGCCGCCGCTTGCTGGTCCACCACCGGGATCAGCAACAGCTCACCGCTGACCTGCTCCACCAGCAGATGGTCACCGGGCTGAAAGCGTGCCGCCAATTCGGGGCTGACCACCGAGACACGGTTACCGGCAAAAGGAATCGGCGTACCAGCGACGAGACGTTCGAGCATCAGGGACATGAAGCAGTTTCACCATGCAGTGGGCGGCCGGAAAATGTATAGCAAATTTCCCGAAGCGTCATTACCGACGCCCGCCCACACCGCTTTAGAACACCGACCAGCCGATCCGCTGACTCAACAACTCCAGCGCCGCCATCCCGGCAAGCGAGTTGCCGGCGGCGTTCAATTCCGGCGACCAGACGCACACTGTGAACTGCCCCGGCACCACCGCGACAATCCCGCCGCCCACACCGCTCTTGCCGGGCAATCCGACGCGGTAAGCAAAGTTACCGGCTTCGTCGTAGAGGCCGCTGGTGGCCATGATCGAGTTGACTTGCTGGGTCTGGCGGGCGGTGAGGATTTGTTCGCCGCTGTGTTTGCAGAAACCGTCGTTGGCCAGGAAGCAGAACGCTCGCGCCAGGTCCACGCAACTCATGCGCAGCGCGCAGTGGCTGAAATAGCTGCGCAGCACGGCTTCGACGTCATTGTGGAAGTTGCCGAACGACTGCATCAGGTACGCCATGGCGGCGTTGCGAGCGCGGTGTTGGTATTCGGATTCGGCGACCTTGCCGTCCACCATGATTTGCGGGTTGCCGGACAAGCGCCGGACAAAATCGCGCATCGACAGGGCCGGCGCGGCGAAACGTGACTGGTTGATGTCGCAGATCACCAGCGCCCCGGCGTTAATGAACGGATTGCGCGGGCGGCCGCGTTCGAATTCCAGCTGCACCAGCGAGTTGAACGGCTGGCCGGACGGCTCGTGACCCAAGCGTTCCCAGATCGCTTCGCCGGAGTGTTCGATGGCCTGCACCAGGCTGAACACCTTGGAAATACTCTGCACCGAGAACAGCGTGTGCGCGTCGCCGGCGCAGTACAGCTCGCCGTCATTGCCATACACAGCAATCCCCAGTTGATTGGCCGGCACGGTACCAAGGGCAGGAATGTAGTCAGCCACCTTGCCCTGGCCGATCAGGGGACGAACTGCGTCAAGAATCTCGTTCAACAGCGCTTGCATGCCGGGTTCCGAAGTCTCGCCCCATGGGATTGCGGGGTCACAGACGCTAGACGCCGCTGGTGCGAGGTAGATCACAGTTTAGTTCGTGAATGTTGCAGCGCCCTTCACCACTTATCCCTTGTGGGAGCGAGCCTGCTCGCGAAAACGGTCTATCAGAACAACATTGATGCAGCATGTGCCGGCCTCTTCGCGAGCAAGCCCGCTCCCACATTGGTATTGGGGTGGTTGGAAGTGCCGGGCTTTGCCGGGTTATGGTAACGGTCGTTGAAACGGCGGCTGTTCACTGGCCAGCCGATTGGTCTACATTGGGTGAACTTGCCCAGGGCACTGTCACACTGACTGACACACCCACTTAATAAGCTGCAACCTCCCCCCACTTGCGAAGACAGGAGCCACCATGAGCGTGACCACCCAATGGATCGAAATCGATAGCCCCGAAGGCAAATTCGGCGCTTACCTGGCCATCCCCCATACCCAAAAAGGCCCGGGGATCGTGCTGATTCAGGAGATTTTCGGCGTCAACGAACACATCCGCTCGGTCGCCGAACAATATGCGGCCGACGGCTACCTGGTGATTGCACCGGATCTGTTCTGGCGCAGCGGCCCGCGCATCGAGCTGGGCTACGACGAAGCCGGCTGGAAACGTGCGGTTGAATTAATGAATGCCACCGACGTGAATGCAGCTCAAGCCGACATCAAGCTAGCCATCGATGCCCTGCAAGCCCAACCGGGCCTGGATGGCGGCATCGCGTCCATCGGTTACTGCTTCGGCGGCTTGCTTTCGTACCACACCGCCGCCAACGGTTTCGTGGACGTGGCCATCGCCTATTACGGCGGCGGCATCCAGAACCAGTTGGACCGTGCCGATGAAATCGAGGTGCCGTTGCTGATGCACTTCGGTGAAGCGGACAGCCACATCTCCCTGGAAGCCGTGGAGAAAATCGCCGAGCGTTTCGACACCAACGACAACGTTGAAATCGTCGTGTATCCGGAAGCCGAGCACGGTTTCAACTGCTCGCACCGCGAGAGCTATAACCAGCGTGCAGCGGTTGAGGCTCACGGCAACACCCTGATTTTCCTGGGTATGGAACTGTAATACCGCTCAACCGGCGGCGCGAACCTGGTTCGCGCCGCTGGCTGATGTCACGTTACTTCGCTAAATCAATCGACACGAGCGTCGCTGTCGATCCCGCCAATTGAAACTCGAAATTCACCTGATCCCCGACCTTCACCCCGGCCAATTGCGCGTCGGTGGCCCGAAACCCCATGGTCATGGGCGGCCATTGCACCGCCGGTACTGCGCCGTGGGCGATGGTGACTGTGTGCTTCTCACTATCAATCGCCTTCACCGTCCCGGCAGCCTTGGCCACCGGTGCTTGCGTGGCCGGCTGTTTCGCTGGCGCGTCGTCCATCTTCATCCCTGGCATCCCCGGCATGTCCTCGGCATGGACAGCAAAAGATAGCGCAACGACGGTACTTGCTACGGCAATCAGAGTCAGTTTCATTGGATATTTCCTTCAGTAAGAGTGGGTTTAACAAGCAACTGACGGCGGCGCATCAAGCGATACGCAGCCGGAATGACAAACAGGGATAACAACGGCGCGGTGACCATCCCGCCGACCATCGGCGCGGCAATGCGGCTCATGACTTCGCTGCCGGTGCCGCTGCCCAGCAAGATCGGTAACAGGCCGGCGATGATGACGGCCACGGTCATGGCTTTGGGGCGAACCCGCTGCACTGCACCCTCGCGGATGGCCGCCACCAGCCCCGAATCGGTACGCTCGCCCGCGTCTTCACGCTCGGCCCAGGCGTTCTTCAGATAGAGCAGCATGATCACGCCAAACTCGGCAGACACCCCGGCCAATGCAATGAAGCCGACCCCAGTGGCCACCGATAAATTGAACCCCAGCCCATAGAGGAACCAGGCGCCGCCCGCCAGCGCGAACGGCAGCGTGGCCATGATCAGCAACGCCTCGTCGAACCGGGCGAACGTCAGGTACAGCAGCACAAAGATGATCAGCAGCGTGGCCGGCACCACTAGTTTGAGCCGGGCGTTGGCCCGTTCCAGAAACTCGAACTGCCCGGAGTAGCTCAGGCTCATGCCCGGCTGCAACTTGACCTGTTCACTGACGACCCGACGCAAGTCGGCGACCACTGAAGCGATGTCCCGCCCGCGCACGTCGATGTACACCCAGCCGGACGGTCGGGCGTTTTCGCTCTTGAGCATCGGCGGGCCGTCCGTGACCACTACTCTCGCCACCGTACCAAGGGTGATCAGGCTGCCCAGCGGCGTGGAGATCGGCAGTTGCTCCAGCGCGCCCACCGAGTCACGCCACTCACGGGGGTAACGCACGTTGATCGGGAACCGCGCCCGGCCTTCGATGGTTTCGCCGACGTTTTCACCGCCAATAGCTCCCGAGACAATTGCTTGCACATCGGCAATGTTGAGGCCGTAGCGAGCAGCCGCCTGACGGTCGATATCGACATCAATGTAGCGCCCGCCGGTCAAGCGTTCGGCCAGCGCCGAACTGACCCCCGGCACGCCTTTGGCCGCGCGCTCGACCGCCTGGGTGACGGCATCGATCTGCGCCAGATCGCTGCCGGCGACCTTGACCCCGATGGGGCTCTTGATGCCGGTGGCGAGCATGTCGATACGGTTGCGGATCGGTGGAATCCAGAGGTTGGTCAGCCCCGGCACCCGAACCACCCGGTCCAGTTCTTCCACGAGTTTTTCCGAGGTCATTCCCGGACGCCACTGATCACGGGGTTTGAACTGGATGGTGGTTTCGAACATCTCCAGTGGTGCCGGATCGGTCGCGGTTTCGGCACGACCGGCCTTGCCGAAAACGTGTTCGACTTCCGGCACGGTCTTGATCAAGCGGTCGGTCAGTTGCAGCAATTGCGCGGCTTTCTGCGCCGACAAACCCGGCAGCGCCGAAGGCATGTAGAGCAAATCCCCCTCGTCCAGGGGCGGAAGAAACTCGCCGCCCAGGCGCGACATCGGCCACAGCGCGCTGACAAACACCAGCAAGGCCACTAACAGGGTGACTTTCGGCCAACGCAATACCGCGTCCAGCGCCGGTTGATAGACCTTGATCAGCCAACGGTTCAACGGATTCTGCTGTTCATCCGGGATCCGCCCGCGAATCCAGTAGCCCATCAACACCGGCACCAGCGTCACCGCCAACCCCGCCGCTGCCGCCATGGCGTAGGTCTTGGTGAACGCCAACGGACCGAACAGCCGCCCTTCCTGCGCCTCCAGCGTAAACACCGGAATAAACGACAACGTGATGATCAACAGGCAGAAAAACAGCGCCGGCCCGACCTCCACGGCCGCTTCGGTCATCACCTGCCAATGCCGCTCGCCCTTCAGCGCTTCCCCCGGATGACGCCGGTGCCAGGCCTCGATCTTCTTGTGTGCGTTCTCGATCATCACCACGGCAGCGTCGACCATGGCGCCGATGGCAATCGCAATCCCGCCCAGGGACATGATGTTGGCGTTGATCCCTTGATGACGCATGACGATAAATGCAATCAACACCCCCACCGGCAGCGAGATGATCGCCACCAGCGCCGAGCGCAGATGCCACAGGAAGATCCCGCAGATCAGCGCGACGACGATGAATTCCTCGATCAGTTTATGGCTGAGGTTTTCCACGGCACGGTCGATCAACTTGCTGCGGTCGTAGGTGGTGACAATCTCCACGCCGGGCGGTAGGCTGCTTTTGAGCTGATCGAGTTTGGTCTTGACCGCGGCAATGGTTTCCCGGGCGTTCTTGCCACTGCGCAGGATCACCACCCCGCCGACGGTCTCGCCCTGGCCATCGAGCTCGGTGATGCCACGACGCATTTGCGGGCCGACCTGGATCGTTGCCACCTCACCTAGGGTCACGGGTACGCCGCCGACACCGAGCTTGAGGGGAATGGCGCGAAAATCATCGAGGGTCTTCAAATAACCGGAAGCGCGCACGATGTATTCGGTTTCCGCCATCTCCAGCACGGCGCCGCCGGTTTCCTGATTGGCCTTGCCGATGGCCTCGGTCACCTGGGCCTGAGTAATCCCCAGAGTGGCCATTTTCAGTGGATCGAGCAGCACCTGATATTGCTTGACCATACCGCCGACGGTGGCGACTTCCGCGACGTTGGGCAGGGTCTTGAGCTCGAACTTGAGGAACCAGTCCTGCAGGGCCCGCAGTTGCGCCAGGTCATGTCCGCCACTGCGATCCACCAAGGCGTACTGGTAGATCCAGCCGACCCCGGTGGCGTCCGGCCCCAACGCCGGTTTGGCGCTGGCCGGCAAGCGACTCTGGACCTGGCTCAAATACTCCAGCACCCGGGAGCGCGCCCAGTACAGGTCGGTGCCATCCTCGAACAGCACGTACACAAAGCTGTCGCCGAAAAACGAATAGCCGCGCACCGTCTTCGCCCCCGGCACCGACAACATGGTGGTCGCCAGCGGATAGGTCACCTGGTTCTCGACAATTTGCGGCGCCTGGCCGGCGTAGGGTGTGCGGATGATCACCTGCACATCGGACAGGTCCGGCAGTGCATCGATGGGCGTACTTTGAACCGACCACACACCCCAGGCCATGACGAACAGGGTCGCCAGCAGCACCAGAAAACGGTTGGCCACAGACCAGCGGATCAGTGCGGCAATCATGGCTGGCCTCCGGTGTTGTCCAGGGGCCGGGCGCCAATGCCTTTGAGGCTGGCGTCGGAATCGAGCAGGAACTGCCCCGAGCTGACGACCTTCTGCCCCTCCTCCAGTCCCTTGATCACAGCGGTTCGGCCAGCGTTTTCCGATCCTGCCTGCACCTCGACCGGACGGTAGCGCCCGCCGTCTTCAGCAAGCATCACCAGCACCCGCTTGCCGGTGCGAATCAACGCCTCGCTCGGGACCCAAAGCATCGATTGTCCGTCCGTATTGTTCATGCGCACCTGCGCCGTGAGGCCCGGACGCAAGCGGCCGTCAGGATTGGGCAGCTCTACCCGCACGCTGACGGTGCGGCTGTCGGCCGTGGTTTGCGGCAGGATCGCGCTGACGGTGCCGCGCAGGATGGTGTCCGGATAGGTCGCCAGCCTGGCCTCGACCGTCTGACCGATCTGCACCGAACCGGCAAGTGATTCCGGCACCGCCACTGCCAGCCAGACGCTGCTCAGGCCATTGACCCGCGCCAGTGTCTCGCCGACAGCCAACGTCATGCCGGCCCGCACATTCAGTTCCTGCAACGCACCGGCAATCGGCGTGGTGAGAGTCTGATTCACGTGAACCTTGCCACTGCGTTCAACCTCGGCAATCAACGCCGCCGGCATCCCGGTCAGACGCAGACGCTGGCGTGCCGCTGCCAGCAGCCCGGCGTCACCCATGCGCTTGAGCGTCAGAAACTCCTCCTGAGCCGCTGCCCATTCCGGCACCAGAATGTCCGCCAACGGCGCGCCCGCCTTGAGCACATCCCCCGGAGCCAAGGCATACACCCGCTCGACGAACCCCGGTGCGCGCGCCTGAATTACTGCCACTTCGCGTTCGTTGTAGGCCAGCACCCCTGACGCTTCGACGCTGGACGCCCGTGCGCCACGGGTGACCGTCGCCAGGCGAACGCCGAGGTTCTGGGCCACGCGGGGGTCAATCTGGATCGAGGCAGTGTCCGCCGCGCCGGCGGCGTAGCGCGGCACCAGTTCCATGTCCATGAAGGGCGATTTGCCGGGTTTGTCGAATTTCTGCTGCGGGTACATCGGGTCGTACCAATACAGCGCCTTGCGCTCGTCCTGAGCCATGGTCGCCGCCTCGACCGATACGGGTTTGTGCGCCAGCCAATAGCCGCCGACAGCCCCCAATGCCAACGATAAACCGACCCACAGAACACCTTTATAAAGGCTCATTGGCCAGCCTCCCCGTAGGCGAAATACAGCCGGGCGCTGGTCAGCGCTTTCTGTTGGTTGACGTCGATCTGTTTCATCTGCGCGTCGATCAGTTCACGCCGGGCAGCGACCACTGCCGACAAATCACCTTTGCCGGCGCGATAACTGGCCAGGGTCAACTCGGCTTTTTCCTTGGCTAACGGCAGCAAGCTTTCCTGGGTTCGTCGCGCTGCACGGTCGAGGCGCTGGTAGTCGGCCAGTTGTGTTTCCAGTTGCTCGGTGTGCTCACGCAGTTGTGCCTCGCGCTCGGCCTCCAATTGATTGAGTTCGGCATGCCGGGCAGCGATCTTCGGGTTTTGCCGGGTCTCAGGGAACAGCGGCAGATCGAAAGTGAACTGCACGCTGACCATGTCGCCGAACTCACGTCCGCGCTTCTGGTAGTCAAGCTCCCAGCTCCAGTCCGATTGTTTGTCGGCTTCGGCTTCGCGGACTTTGGCCTGGGCTTCGCGGGTCATGGGGCCGAACGCGGCCAGGGCCGGATGATGCTCAAGTTTGTGGGAGTAACCCAAGGTATCGATGGGCCATTGCGGCCAGTTGCCGGAGGGTTGCTCATTAGCGGCGGGGCCGATCCAACGTTTGAGCGCGGCGCGGGCCTGGGCACGCTCAAGCTGCAACTGGTCCTGTTGTTCGTCCAGTTGCGCAGCTTCCAGCTTGGGCGTGACGGCATCGGCAGGCTGAGCGCGACCGCTGGCAATCTGGGCGCGGACGGTGTCGCTCAACAGTCGATTCTCGCGGTAGAACTGCTGGAACAACGCCTGCTTGAGTTCAACCGAGTAACTGCCGATCCAGGCCAGCGCCGTGGCCTGGCGCACGTTCAGGCGTTCGACCCGACCTTGGGCGGCCGCCAGATCAACCGCTGCGTCGGCAACTTCGGTACGCGCTCGACGTTTGTCACCGTTGGGCATTTCCTGCCTCACGCCAACCATTTGCATGGTCATGAAATCGTGATCGAGGGTTCCGCGGTCGGGACCGCCTACCGGGAAGTTCTGCACGCCGAGCAATAGCTTCGGGTCGGGCAGTTCACCGGCCGGGATCGCGGCGCTTCTGGCCGCCTGGAGCTTTTGCGCCTCGGCGGTGAGGGATGGCGCGTTGTTATCGGCCAGCCGCAAGGCTTCATCGAGGGTCAACGGGGCAGCAACGCACGGCAAAGCCAGTACGCTTGCCGCCAGGGCAGCCGCCAGCGGCCACCTTGTGCGGGAACACATGGAGTTCATGTTTATGATTCCTGTAAGGATCCACTGCGCGCTTTAAAAAGCGCACAGCAACGCCATTTCGCGCAGGCGAAACGGGGCTTAACGGGGAACAGGAATCAGATGCGCGGGGGTCGCCATACCCCGGACGGGGTCTTGACAGGCAGCACGTCGACAAAGAACGTCGCTACCACGGGGCTGAACATATTAACGGGGGGTTGCGTGATGAACACTTGCAGCATGCCGCCGGTCTTGCACTCCTGACCGGGCTTGCAAGGCTTGCCGTGATCAGACGGCATGCCCTTGTCCTGACAGCAGTCCTTGCCCATGTCACCCATCATCGACATGCCCATCGCTTTCATCGGGCAAGGTTCGGCGGGTGCCTGAACGCCCGCCATTCCACTCAAGGGAAGCGCGAGGCTGATCAGGAAAATGAGGCAAAACCGCAGATAGCGTTTCATGGGGCTGGAGTCTAGCCGCAGGCAACCGCTCTTACAATTACATCGTGCCCATGATTGTGCGGCCTGGAACGATCAGGCCACATCCTGCTTTTGTGGCGAGCGAGCTTGCTTGCGCCGGCCTGCACAGCAGACCCTGATGAGAGCGCTGTGCACTCAAGCGCGAGCAAGCTCGCTCGCCACAGACTCAGTTCAACTCAATTCAACTAAACCCAGTTCACCCAACTCAACGCACCTCAACAGCGTCATACCGCCAGCAGCAACGGTGCGGATGCCCCCAATAGACGCAACCGTTCAAGGTCAGGAATACGGCTACACAGGCAAACAGTTTCAAAGGGCGGGACATGGTCGATTCCTCTTGGGTCAATCATAAATGCCGGCACAAAACGCTGCGCTGGCGGTTATTGATTGAACGGGTTGCCCTCCGATATCCGTCGCGCCCCAACCTGAAAAAAATTTCATATTCCGTGCGACGGATCTTTTGCCGATCCGGCGTTCAACTCATCAGCAACATCCACTTTCGGATGCAAGCCTTGAGGAGTTGTCATGAAAGTTGTGCACCCCCTGATCAAGTTGCGGCAGATTTTGCTCATTCCCCTGGCGCTGGCGGCGCTGGCGAGCACGCCGGTGTTTGCTCAGCCCGAGATCATCATTCGCCAGGCGCCACCGCCCGTGCGCATGGAGCAGGTGCCCATGGCACGTCCCGGTTATGCCTGGGATAACGGCCACTGGCGCTGGGACGGTCGCGGTTATGTCTGGGCGCCCGGTCATTGGCAGCGGATGCACCACGGCGGACGCTGGATGCCCGGTCATTGGGAAGCGCGCGGGCCGAACTGGTACTGGATCGAAGGGCGCTGGGTACGTTGATCCCACGGGTGTATCGGCACGGGACGAACCGGGTTCGTCCCCTTCCCTGCCCGGCACAATCTGATCCCGCCACCGGACCGAGAGCTGTCATTTGAACGAAACTGATCCGGACGTCGAGTTGTTGGCCCGTATCGGCAACAACGAGGCACAGGCCGTCAACGAGATGGTGTCGCGCAAGCTGCCCCGTCTGCTGGCACTCGCCAGTCGTTTGCTGGGCGATGCCGATGAAGCGAAAGACGTCGCTCAGGAAAGCTTTCTGCGGATCTGGAAACAGGCCGCGAACTGGCGTAGCGGGCAGGCACGGTTTGACACCTGGTTGCATCGGGTCGCGCTCAATCTGTGCTACGACCGCTTGCGCAGTCGCAAAGAACAACCCCTGCCAGACAACGATGAGTTGCCCGAGCCGGTGGACCCTGCGCCGCTGCCGGAAGAGCAACTGGAAGCCAGCGCGCGCAACGAACTGATGGCGGCTGCACTGGCCGCGTTGCCCGACCGCCAGCGCGAAGCCATCGTGCTGACTTATTACCAGGACCTGTCGAACATCGAGGCGGCGGCGCTGATGAACATTACCGTCGATGCACTGGAAAGCCTGCTGTCGCGGGCACGGCGCAACTTGCGCAATCATCTGGTCGATGCCCACGACCCCGCGCGCCTAAGGAGGGGAAAAAGATGACGCCCGAACGGTTCACTCATCTGGCCGATGCCTACGGCGCCGACCTGCAACGCTGGCCCGCCTCTGAGCGCGCCGGCGCTCAGGCGTTACTCGCCGAGGGCAACGCCGAGTTACTTGAAGCCTTGAACCAGGCGCGCTGGCTCGATGGTCTGCTCGATAGCCATCGGGTCGCCGCACCGACGCCGGAGCTGATTCGGCGCATCGTCGCATCAGCGCCAGCGGCCGCACCGCCGTCGTTCTGGGGCCGGCATCCGGGCTGGCTGTCACGTATCGGTTTCGTCGGCGCTGGCCTGGCCGGCATTGCGGCGGGGATGCTGGTGGTTTCATTGGGCCTGCCGTTGCCGAGCTCATCCGAAGCCCTGCCCAGCATTTTTGAGCAGAGCGATGCCGATATCGTCATGAGTATCAACGCCGAGGAGAGTGACCAGTGACCCAGCCACCCAAGCATTTCAAAGCCCTGCTGGCGGTGTCGCTAGTGCTCAACGTGTTCCTGATCGGCGGCGCGGTCGGCGGTTACTATCAGTGGCACAGCCAGGCCAAACCCGCGCTGGTATTGCCGCAACACGGCGTGCGCCAGGTGATGTTGCAGTTGCCGCCCGCCAAACGCCATCAACTGCGCCAGTTGCTGCGCCAGACTCGAGACGAGAATCAGGCATTGATCGCCGCCAGCCGCGATGCGCGGCTCGACGTGGTGCGTCAGCTACAAGCGCCGACGCTGGATCGCGCCGCGCTGGACAGCGATCTGGCCAAGGCCCGTGACGCGGACATCACGCTGCGGGCGAAGGTCGACGCCAACCTGGCGGACTTCGCCGCCACATTGCCGGCCAAAGAGCGGCAAACCCTCGCTGATTCGCTGTATGCGCGGGGTAACGCCAAGGGCAAGGCCGCCAACAAGAATTAGCCGCTGGCGACGGATTTTCCGTCGGCCGACGTTAAACCTTTGCGAGCCTGCCACTCAGGCGCTCGCAAGTATGAAAACCAGGAATCCAGCCATGCTGCGAACATTCAAGACGCTCATCGTCGCCAGTCTCACGGCGATTACCCTGTCAGGCTGCATCGTCGAGCCAGCACGCCCGCACCGGCCGCCGCCGCTGGTTGAAGTCGTGCCGGTCATGCCGGCACCGGGTTACCACTGGGTAGCCGGGCATTATCGTTGGGGGCACAATCAGTGGATGTGGGTGCCGGGGCATTGGCGGGCTTACTGAATAGGCGCTGATGGCCCCTTCGCGAGCAAGCCCGCTCCCACATTGGATCTGTGTCGGTCATACATCCTCTGTGGGAGCGGGCTTGCTCGCGAAGGCGGACTGACAGTCAGTGCAGATATTGCACCCTCGCCGATAACCCATCATTTTTTTCGATCATACAAATCACCAAAGCGAATTTTTCATTTCGCCTCGACCTGTTCACGATAGCCGCTCCCCTAACCGCTCGGACGACTCTCTCATGAACTTCAATTTGGCGATTGCCTGCATGATCGTGGTGTCTTTCGCCATTGCGCTGAGTCACGTCTGAGCGAGAAACGCTACTTCGCCGAACCGTCATGGGGTTTGTAAAACGTGAACAGCCCGACCTGGGCGGTTTTGATGTATTGATGCGCCCAATTCGGCTTCACCGTCCTGTCATGGAAATACATCGCGCCGTGGGTGCGATCCGGTAGCTGTTTGTTCAGCGCCTTTCTGGCGATTTCCTTGGCGATCGCGTAAGGCGCTTCTTCCTGGGCCGTGTCTGGCTTGCCGTCACACCACCAGGAAAACTGGCAGGCATGCTTTTCCGAGCCTTGCTTGACGATCCCGCATACCGTATCCGGAAAGCCCTCGTGCCCGAGGCGATTCATTACCACGTTGGCAACGGCCTCCATGGCGGCGGAGTCCTTGCCTTTGGCCTCCCAATAAATGGAGCGGGCCAGGCAGGTGATGGCCTCGTCCATTGGCGCGGTGCCCGTCGGGTCGACGGCCTGGACTTCGGACTGAGTGATGGTCTCGGCCTTTTTCGGCGCCGGTGCTTCACCGCCCTTCTCGGCCGCTTTCTGTTCCAGGACCTGGGCCTTGTCCACCGCGACTTCTTTTTTTTGCTCCTGGTCATCAGCGATGACCTGGCCTGCAAGCAGGGTAAGGGCGAGGCAGGTTGCTATCCACGGGAGGCGCATGATGGGCAGGCTCTGTAGGACGTCGATGGCCGACTTCGCTTAATTGTAGCCGGCAAATCGCGCCATCAAACGCCCCACAAACGGCAAAAACCCGTTGCCCTGTGAGGGGCGAAATCGCGCATCATGGGCGCAGTCCGTTCAAGGGGGATTTTCATGCGCGTTCTATCATCCGTTTTGCGTGTTGCGGCGTTGTCGTCGGGCCTGGTGTTTGCCACGTCGGCCCTGGCCACTGACGAGACGCAGTTGGTTCAGTCGATCAACACCTATCGCAGCCAGGCACAGCGCTGCGGCGGCCAGGCTTCGCCGGAGCTGCCACCGCTGGCAGCCGATCCGCGCCTGATCCTGCCCGCCAGCGGCGCCGTTGACCTGCAGCAGTCGATGGCCCGTGCGGGCTATCCGATGGTCAACGTGCAGGCGATCACCCTGTCCGGCCCGCGTGATGCGCAGTCGGCCATGAAGGCTGTGCAGGAGAGCTTCTGCCAAGTGGTGCTGAACCCGCAATTCATTGATGTCGGGGTCAGCCGCTCCGGCAGCGAATGGCGCATTGTGCTCGCTCGTCCGCTGTTGAGCGGGCGTCTGGGCGACGCCTCGGCCGAAGGCCAAAAACTCCTCGAACTGCTCAACGCCGCCCGCGCCCAGCCGCGGCAGTGCGGCGGCCAACCGTTTGCCGCCACCGCGCCACTGGCCTGGAATGCCACGCTGGGCACTGCCGCCGAAGCTCACAGTCGGGACATGGCCAACAACAATTACTTCGACCACAAGGACCGCACGGGCGGCACGCCGGGCGACCGCGCTGAACTCGCCGGCTACAGTTACCAGCAAATCGGCGAAAACATCGCCGCCGGGCAAGACACCATCCGCAAAGTCGTCGATGGCTGGCTCGGCAGCCCAGGGCACTGCGCCAACCTGATGAACCCGCAGTTCCGTGAACTGGGCGCAGCGTATGCGGTGGACCCGAAGAGCGATGCGGGGATTTACTGGACGGCGATGTTTGGTACTCAATAAATCTCCAGCGCACTCCTCCCCCTGTAGGAGCGAAGCTTGCTCGCGAAGACGGCGGCACATCCTGCGACGATGTGACAGATATACCGCTTTCGCGAGCAAGCTTCGCTCTACAGTTCTGACGATTCATGAGCCCTACGCATAACTCTATAGACGAATAACGCAAAAACATTTCGCTCGCGCGCAGGTCACTCTTATTAACGAGTACCGCCATGGCGCAGGCACGTTGCTGCGCGAAAAACGCCAGATAGAGGAATCGACCCCATGGACGCCCGTGAGCAGAAGCCGATTTCCCGCCGCACCTTTCTAATTATCGGCGCCGTGACCGCGACGGCCATCGCCCTGCCGCCCTTCATCTGCGCGCAAGCCAGTGCCGCCAACGCCGCGCGGCCGGTCCTGTCAAAACTGTCCATCGAGGTCAACGGCGAACTGCACGACATGGACCTCGATACCCGTACCACCCTGCTCGACGCGCTACGTGAGCACCTCCAACTGACCGGCACCAAAAAGGGTTGCGACCACGGCCAGTGCGGCGCCTGCACGGTGATTGCCGATGGTCGGCGGATCAATTCGTGCCTGACCCTGGCGGTCATGCACCAGGGCTCGAAAATCACCACCATCGAGGGCCTTGGCAGTCCTGAAAAACTTCACCCGATGCAAGCGGCCTTCATCAAGCACGATGGTTACCAGTGCGGGTATTGCACGCCGGGGCAAATCTGTTCCGCTGTCGCCGTGCTGGAGGAAATCCGCCAAGGGATTCCCAGTCATGCCAGCCCCAGCCTTACCGAACCACCCCGGCTGATCGCCAGTGAATTGCAGGAACGCATGAGCGGCAATATCTGCCGCTGTGGTGCGTACTCCAACATCATCGAGGCCATCACCGACGTTGCGCAGGCTAGCGCATGAGACCCTTTACCTATTCTCGCGCCCAGTCCCCAACCGAAGCCGCGGCATTGGCAGCGCAGATCAACGGCTCGCAGTTCATTGCCGGCGGCACCAATCTGCTGGACCTGATGAAGCTGAACATCGAGACGCCGACGCACCTGATCGACGTCAATGGCCTTGCTCTTGACCGGATTGAAGCCACGCCTGAGGGTGGTTTGCGAGTCGGAGCACTGGTACGAAACACCGACCTGGCTGCCGACCCGCGGATCAGAAAGGACTATGCGGTGCTCTCCCGCGCCCTGCTCGCCGGCGCTTCCGGCCAGTTGCGCAATGTCGCCACCACCGCCGGCAACCTGCTGCAACGCACCCGTTGCCCGTACTTCTATGACACGAATCAGGCCTGCAACAAGCGCCAGCCCGGCAGTGGTTGTTCGGCCATCGGCGGATTCAGTCGCCCGCTCGGGATCATCGGCGTCAGCGAAGCCTGCATCGCCACCCATCCCAGCGACATGGCGGTAGCAATGCGGCTGCTCGACGCACAGGTCGAGACAGTCCGCCCGGACGGCAGCACCCGAAGCATTCCGATTGCAGACTTGCATCGCCTACCGGGCAATACACCGAACATCGAAACCACCCTCGGCGCGCACGAGTTAATCACCGCCGTCACGCTGCCCGCACCACTCGGCGGCACGCACATTTACCAAAAGGTTCGCGACCGCGCCTCTTACGCCTTCGCCCTGATCTCGGTGGCTGCGGTCATTCAGAACGATGGCTCAGGCCGTATCGCGCTCGGCGGCGTCGCGCACAAACCCTGGCGCAACGAGAGCGCCGAAGCCGCCATGTCCCAAGGCGCAAAAGCGGTCACGGCGCAGTTGCTCGCCGGGGCCACACCCACCGATCAAAACGCCTTCAAGCTGACGCTGGTCGAGCGCACGCTCGCTTCGGTGATGGCGCAAGCGAGGACTCACGCATGAAGTTCGAGACCCCGGCCGGCACCAACCCCATCGACCAGATGAAGGTCGTCGGCAAGCCAACGACACGTATTGAAGGGCACTTGAAGACCACAGGACGCGCGCCTTACGCCTACGAACACCACGACGTCGCCTCGAACCCGGCTTATGGCTTCGTGGTCGGCTCGGCCATCGCCAAGGGCCGCATCACATCGATGAACCTTGAAGAGGCGAAGTCTGCGCCGGGGGTGATTGCGATTGTCACCGCCGCGAATGCGGGAAAACTCGGCAAGGGCAAATACAACACCGCAAAACTGCTCGCCGGACCCGACATCGAGCATTATCACCAGGCCGTCGCATTAGTCGTGGCTGAAACCTTCGAACAAGCGCGGGCCGCCGCGCAGTTGCTCGACATCACCTACGCCAGTACCGACGGCGCCTTCGATCTCGCCAGCATTCGCGACTCCGGTTTGGAACCCAAGGATATGCCAGATGTTGTCCACGGCGATTTCGAGGGCGCATTTGCCGCCGCGCCGGTGCAACTGGATGCGACCTACACCACCCCCGACCAGGCCCACGCGATGATGGAGCCCTTCGCCTCAACGGCGGTCTGGAACGGCGATCAACTGACGGTATGGACCTCCAATCAAATGATCGACTGGGCCGCTACCGACATCGCGACCACATTGGGCATGCCAAGGAAAAACCTGCGGTTGATCTCGCCCTACATCGGCGGCGGTTTCGGCGGAAAACTGTTTCTCAGGGCTGATGCGGTGCTCGCCGCCCTCGGCGCGCGTATGGCCGGCAGGCCGGTGAAAGTGGCGCTGACCCGGCCACTGATGTTTAACAACTCGACGCACCGTCCCGCCACCATTCAACGAATCCGTATCGGCACCACGCGCGACGGCAAAATCACCGCCATCGCCCACGAAGGCTGGTCGGGCGACTTGCCCGGCGGCAAAGTCGAGCGGGCTGCACAGCCAAGCAAATTGCTGTACGCCGGGGCCAACCGCGTGGTTTCCATGCGCCTCACCACCCTCGACCTGCCTGAGGGCAACGCCATGCGCGCACCGGGTGAAACCCCGGGGTTGATGGCACTGGAAATCGCCATGGACGAAATGGCCGAGAAACTGAACCTCGACCCCATCGAGTTCCGCATCCTCAATGACACCCAGGTCGACCCGACCAATCCAGAACGGCGTTACTCGCAGCGGCAACTGATCGAATGCCTGCGCACCGGCGCCGAACAGTTCGACTGGAGCCAGCGTCACCCACAACCTGGCACACAACGTGACGGTCGCTGGCTGATCGGCATGGGTGTCGGCGTGGCTTTTCGCAATAACAATCTGGTGAAGTCCGGGGCACGGGTTCGGCTTGATGGCCAGGGCACGGTGACCGTGGAAACCGACATGACCGATATCGGCACCGGCAGCTACACGATCATTGCTCAGACGGCAGCGGAAATGATGGGCGTGCCGCTGGACAACGTGGTCGTGCGCCTGGGCGATTCGAGCTTTCCGGTGTCGTCCGGTTCTGGCGGCCAGTTCGGCGCCAACTGCTCGACGGCGGGCGTCTATGCCGCTTGCGTCAAGCTGCGCGAAGCGGTCGCGCGACAGATGGGCCTGAACGCAGAGGATGCGCTGTTCACCGATGGCCAGGTGCGCGCCGGCGATAAAAGCGTGCCGTTGCGCGATGCCGCGCAGGCCGGAGAAATAGTCGCCGAAGACTCGATCGAGTTTGGTGATCTGGCCAAACAGTTCCAGCAATCGACCTTTGGCGCACACTTTGTCGAAGTCGCAGTCGACAGCGCCACCGGGGAAATCCGCGTACGCCGCATGTTGGCCGTGTGCGCCGCCGGGCGAATCCTCAACCCGACCTCGGCGCGCAGCCAGGTGATCGGCGCGATGACCATGGGCGTGGGCGCGGCGTTGATGGAAGAGCTGGCCGTGGACAAACGCCAGGGCTTTTTCGTCAATCACGACCTGGCTGGCTACGAGGTGCCGGTGCATGCGGACATCCCGCATCAAGAAGTGATTTTCCTCGATGAAACCGACCCTTATTCGTCGCCGATGAAGGCAAAAGGTGTCGGCGAACTGGGGTTGTGCGGCGTCAGTGCGGCCATCGCCAACGCGGTCTACAACGCCACCGGCGCAAGGGTTCGGGAGTATCCGATCACGCTGGACAAGATCCTGGATAAATTGCCCGCGATGATCTGAAGGGGTTATTGCGCGGCAGGGTATTGCGTGTCGCTGACCTGCTCCATCCAGTCCACCACTTTGCCGTCCTGCACTTCGGCAATCGCGATGTGGGTCATGGCGGTGGTAGCGGTGGCGCCATGCCAATGTTTCACATGGGGTGGAATCCATACGGTGTCGCCCGGCCGGACTTGTTGAACGGGTTTGTTCAATTCCTGCACCCAACCCAAGCCTGCGGTGACGATCAACGTCTGCCCTAGCGGATGAGTGTGCCAAGCCGTACGGGCACCGGGTTCGAAGGTGACTGTGGCGCCGCTGACCTGAGCCGGTTCGGTGCCTTTGAACGGCGCATCGACACGCACGGTCCCGGTGAAATAGTCGGCGGGGCCTTTGGCCGAAGGTTGAGAGCCATTGGGGGTAACGGTCAGCATCGGGGTCTCCTGAGCCTATGAAAGTGCGTTCAATCTATCAGCCGCGTATTCTCCTGATTAGCCGCTACAATTCGAAAAGACTTATGAGGGGGACTCATGGATGTTGCGGGAAAACGCCAATGATCTGCTCGCCTTCCTGGCGGTTGCGCGGGAGCGGAGTTTCACCAAGGCCGCCGCCAAACTGGGGGTTTCACAATCGGCGCTGAGCCATACGATTCGTGGCCTGGAAGCGCGACTGGGATTGCGTCTGCTGACCCGCACCACCCGCAGCGTGTCGCCGACCGAAGCCGGGCAACGGCTGATGGAAACCATCGGCCCGCACTTCGAAGAAATCGAAATTGAGCTGGCGGCCCTCAGCGACCTGCGCGACACACCGGCCGGCAATATTCGCCTCAACGCGATGGACCACGCGCTGGAGTTCATCCTGTGGCCGGTGTTGAAACCGTTCCTGGCGAAATACCCGGACATCTCGGTCGAAGTCTGTTGCGACTACAGCTTTGTCGACATCGCCGCGCAAGGTTTCGATGCCGGTGTGCGCCTGGGCGAAGACGTCGCCCAAGGCATGATCGCCACCCGTATCGGCCCAGACATGCGCATGGCCGTGGTGGGTTCGCCGGCCTACTTTACCGACCGCTCGAGTCCCCAGACACCTCGCGACCTGACTGAGCATCAATGCAACAACCTGCGGCTGCCCACCAACGGTGGCTTGTACGCCTGGGAGTTTAAAAAGGCCGGGGAAAGCCTGAATGTTCGGGTGTCTGGCCAGGTGACGTTCAACGGTGTTTATCAACTCCTGAACGCGGCGCTGGATGGATTCGGCTTGAGTTACATCCCTGAAGACCTGGTGGCGCCGCACCTGGCGGATGGCCGATTGGTGCGAGTGCTTGAAGATTGGTGCCCACAGTTTGCCGGTTTCCACCTCTACTACCCGAGCCGCCGGCAGGCGTCACCGGCGTTTGCGCTGTTGCTGGATGCGTTGCGTTATAAGGGCTGAAGCGCCCCACACCTGAGCATTCACCAAAACCTGTGGTGAGGGGGCTCGCCCCCGTTCGACTGCGAAGCAGTCGCAATACCTGCTTGCACGGTAAGACTGGAAGAATGCCGGGGCCGCTTCGCGACCCAACGGGGGCAAGCCCCTCGCCACAGGGTTTGCCTGGCTAGAGTTCTCACAGGTGGCTCGATTCATGAGCCACCCTAATAGGGTAAATGCCTTTTAGCTGACTAATCTCTGAACCGCCGGGCCTCTAAAATGGCGCACCGCGCTGCCATTTCGAGAAGTCCGCCCCTGCCCGACACCCACGACGCCCACCTCACGCCCCTAGCCGACTATCCGACTATCCGAACCGGCCCTTCCCCGCTACTGTAAGCAACCCGCCGGTCTCTGAAAAAAGGCTCCTCTCTTGAGTGACGTACTCGAACAGGCTCAACCAAAACCTCAGGCAATTCCCCTGCGCGAAGCCTTCCTCTTCTGGCTCAAACTCGGTTTCATCAGTTTCGGCGGCCCGGCCGGGCAGATTTCGATCATGCACCAGGAACTGGTCGAGCGCCGACGCTGGATCTCGGAGCGGCGCTTTCTGCATGCACTCAACTACTGCATGCTGCTGCCGGGCCCGGAGGCGCAGCAGTTGGCGACCTACATCGGCTGGCTGATGCACCGGACCTGGGGCGGCGTGATTGCCGGTGTGCTGTTTGTGCTGCCGTCGCTGTTCATCCTGATCGGGTTGTCGTGGATGTACATCGCCTTCGGCGACGTGCCGGTGGTGGCCGGGCTGTTTTATGGAATCAAACCCGCGGTGACTGCGATTGTGCTGCAAGCGGCCCATCGAATCGGCGGACGGGCGCTGAAGAACAACTGGTTGTGGGGCATCGCGGCGGCATCGTTCGCGGCGATTTTCGCCTTCAATGTGCCGTTTCCGTTGATTGTGCTGGGGGCTGCGGTTATCGGTTATCTCGGCGGACGTCTGGCGCCGGAAACGTTCAAGACTGGCGGCCACAGTGCAGCGCAAAAATCCTACGGCACGGCATTGATTGATGACGACACCCCGACACCTGAACATGCGCGTTTCAGCGCGATAAAACTGTTGCGACTGTCCGTCGTCGGCGCCGTTTTGTGGCTGGTGCCAATGGGCATTCTCACCGCGCTGTTCGGTTGGGATGGCACCTTTACCCAGATGGGCTGGTTCTTCACCAAAGCCGCATTGCTGACGTTTGGCGGCGCCTACGCCGTGCTGCCGTATGTGTATCAGGGCGCGGTCGGCCATTACGGCTGGCTCACGCCGACGCAGATGATCGATGGCCTGGCACTGGGCGAAACCACCCCCGGACCGCTGATTATGGTGGTGGCGTTCGTCGGTTTCATCGGGGGTTATGTGCAACAGGTGTTCGGTGCCGACCACGTGTTTCTGGCCGGCGCTCTCGCCGCCACGCTGGTGACCTGGTTCACGTTCCTGCCTTCATTCCTGTTCATCCTCGCCGGCGGACCGCTGGTGGAATCGACGCATAACGAACTGAAATTCACCGCACCGCTGACCGCGATTACCGCCGCTGTGGTCGGGGTAATCCTCAACCTGGCGTGCTTTTTCGGCTACCACGTGCTGTGGCCGAATGGCTTCAGCGGTCACCTCGACTGGCCTTCGTTGCTGATTGCCATTGCGGCAGCGATTGCGTTGTTTCGCTTCAAGCGCGGGGTGATCGAGGTCTTGATCGGCTGTGCGCTGATCGGTCTGGCCGTGCACCTGTTGCGCTAGCGGATCGCAAAAAGCGTCCACCCTCGAAGGGTATGGACGCTGGGTTCACGATCACTTCGACGCGTGTTGCGCCTGCGCTTCCGGCATTGCCGAAGAGTGGTGGTTGAGAATCTTCCACTGACCATCGACCTGTTCGTAAACGAAGGTGTAGCGCGCCTGCACATGCTTGGTCTTGTCGGTTGGCTCGGTCAGGGTGAAGGTGTAGACGCCGCTGTCCATGGCCACGTTGCTGCCCAGTTGGCGGATCTCGCGGTAGTTGATCTGGCCCACCGGTTTCAACGGCAGGAAGTGATCAAAGTAGTCCTTGATCTCTGCGGGCGTGGTGCGCACCTGATTGGACACCGTCGGTTGCAGCACAGCATTCGGTGCGTACAGGGCGGTCACACTCTGCGCATCGCCGGTTTTCAAGGCGCTGTTCCAGCGGTCAAACAGCCCAGCGATTTCCCGGTCTTTGGCATTAACCGGCTGTTTGGCGACCGACCGGTAAACGTGCGGGGCCGGCTCTGCTGCGTGTGCAAACGGGGCGCTGAGGGCAAAAAACAGGGCGATGGCCGGGATCTTCAATTTCATTACGATGCTCCAGGGGTGGTCGATGAGCACACTTTGCCGACTCGCCAAGCGTGCGACATCGGCCAACCGGAGTCATTTGCCTATGCCATTCGGCAGATAGCGCCCGCCCCCGTTAACAAGGTTTAATGACTTTCCCGTGCGCCCGCGGGCCTGTCTAAATCCGGAGCCGAACCATGCAAAGCCCACCGCACGACCCCGGTAGCGCCCTGTCCTTTCGCACTGAGTATCGACAATCCCAAAGTCGCGCGGCGCGCCTGCGATTGTTGGTGGACACCGGGCAAGCGTTGACCCAACTGGCCCCGGACGCCATGCGCCAATGCGTGTTGGCCCGGGCTTGCGCGTTCCTTGCGATGGACCACGGGCTGCTGCTGGAATGGGACGCCGGCGGCCGCGTCAGTATCACCGCCCGACATGGCAGCCTCGATCAAGTGAACAGCCTGGAAGCGGTTGCCGACAGCACAATGCGCACGCCGTGCTGGCAGGATCGTCCGGGGGATGCCTTGCCCAACGTGCTGCGGGTGCCGTTGCGCGGCGGCGACGGCAATGCCTTTGGCGCACTGGTGCTGGCCAACAGCGTCAGCCTGCGGGCGCCCGACAACGAAGACATCGAATCCCTGCACTTGCTCGCCACCCTGCTGGCCGCGCACCTTGAAAACGATCGACTGCTGACGACGCTCAAGACGCGGGATCGCACGCTGTCGGACCTGGTCAACCGGTTGTTTCGCGCCCAGGAAGACGAACGCAAACGCGTGGCCTACGACCTGCATGACGGCTTGGCCCAAACCCTCGCCGGGCTGCACCAGCGCCTGCAAGGTTTTGCCGGACGCTGCCCGACACTGCCGGACACCTTGGGTGCAGACCTGCAGGCCATTTTGGCGCTGGCCCAGCATTGCGTGGTGGAAGGCCGGCAACTGATCGGCGGCTTGCGTCCGACAGTGCTCGACGATTTCGGTGTGCTCAAAGCCGTCGACAAAGAAGCCGATCGCCTGCGCGATGCCGGGATCAGCGTGCAATGGGTCACCCGCTGCGAGGCGCGGTTGCCCAGCCAGGTGGAAATCGCCTTGTTCAGGATCGCCCAGGAAGCGATCAACAACATCCTCAAACACGCGCACGCCAGCCACGCACAACTGGCACTGGAACTGCACGAAGGCCAGGCCTTGCTGCGGGTGGACGACAACGGCAAAGGGTTTGCCGTCGAACAACGCCTCGACACGGCCGGCGCCCGGCACTTGGGGCTGGCGGCCATGCAGGAGCGCGCGAGCCTGCTGGGCGGGCAACTCACCTGTGTCAGCAGTGCCGAATGCGGAACGCACCTGCGCGTCAGCGTACCTTTTGACCTGAATGGAACACCGCAATGAGCCAAGCCTTACGCCTGGTGCTGGCCGACGATCACGAAGTCACACGCACCGGTTTCGTCGCGCTGCTGGCCGGTCATCCGCAATTCGAAGTGGTTGGTCAGGCCCGTGATGGCCAGGAAGCGGTCGAACTGTGCGAACAGCTGCTGCCCGACATCGTCATCCTCGACATTCGCATGCCGGTGCTCAACGGCCTCGGCGCCGCACGCCTGCTTCAACAACGCCTGCCGGCATTGAAAGTGGTGATTTTCACCATGGACGACAGCCCCGATCACCTCGAAGCGGCGATGAATGCCGGCGCCGTGGGCTACCTGCTCAAAGACGCCAGCCGTGATGAAGTGATCGACGCCTTGCAGCGGGTCGCCGCTGGCGAAGAAGCCCTGAATAGTGCAGTCAGCGCCCGTCTGCTACGGCGCATGACCGAGCGCAATGCCAGTGGCAGCACACCGTCCGAAAACCTGACCGCACGGGAACGCCAGGTCCTCGCGCTGGTGGCCAACGGTATGAGTAATCGTCAAATTGGCGAGCAACTGGGGATTACCACCGGCACCGCCAAAGCCCACGTCGAACGGGTCATTGGCAAACTCGGGGCGGCAGATCGGACCCAGGCTGCCGTGCGCGGAATTGCGTTGGGCCTGGTGACTCAACCATGAAGGTGTTTTACGCCCGACGCTGGGCCGATCTGCCACTGCGGGGCAAAGCCCTGGTGGTGATTTCCCTGCCGTTGGTGGTGCTGTTGTTGTCGCTGGTGCTGATCTACATCACCGAGCGCCAGACCGCCCGCGCCGAAGAAGACGTGCGTCGGGTGTTGCTGGTTCAAGGCGACATCCAGACTGTGCACACCCTGCTCGCCGAAGCGGCCGCCAGCGTGCGCGGCTACCTGCTGACCCATCGCGAAGATTTCCTGCCGGGTTACCTGAAAGCCAAGCCGCTGATCGAATCAGCCCTGCGTCGGCTCGACAGCAACGTGCGCGATGAACGGGTGCGCGCGCAGCTCACCGCGATCACGCCGCTGATCAACAACAAAGTCGAAGGACTGGAGGAAATGCTCCGTGATCGCGACGCCAGACCCGAAGCGATCACCAGCATCCTGATCAGCAACAAACACATCCTCGACGAATTGCGCGAACACATCAGCACCATGCTCACCCTTGAGGACACGTTGCTGGCCGAGCGCACTGCCGCCGCGTCTGCGACCCGCCAACGGCTGTTGTTCTCGACGTTACTGGCGGCCCTTTGCGGACTGTTTGGCGCCATTGTCGCGGTGCTGTTTTTGTCCAAGGGCATCGTTGCCCGAGTGCAGAAAGTCCAGGGTAATGCCCAACGCCTGGCCCTCGGTAAGCCGTTGCTGCCGCAACCGCCGGAGAACGATGAGATTGGTCAGTTGGGCACCCGCCTGGTGGAGGCCGGCCTGCTACTGGCCGAACGCGAGCGCGCATTGCGTGACAACGAAGAACGCTTGCGACTGATCATCGACGGCGTGAAGGACTACGGGATTTTCGCTCTCGACACCCGAGGCTATGTCACCAGTTGGAACGCCGGTGCCGAGCGGATCAAGGGCTACACGGAACAGGAAATCATCGGCCAGCATTTCTCGGTGTTCTACCTCGCGCAAGAGTGCCCGCAGCATCCCGACATGGCCCTGCGTGAGGCCACGCGCAACGGTCACTACATGGAAGAAGCCTGGCGCATTCGCAAGAATGGCAGCCGCTTCTGGGCCAGCGTGGTGATTACTGCGCAATACGACAGCAGCGGAGCGTTGCGTGGGTTCTCGAAGATCACCCGGGACATTACCGACCGCCGCGCCGCCGAAATTGCGCTGCGCACCGCCCGCGAAGAAGCCGAGCGCGCCAGCCGGGCCAAAAGCGAATTCCTCTCGCGCATGAGCCACGAACTGCGCACGCCGCTGAACTCGATCCTGGGTTTTGCGCAGTTGCTGGACATGGATTCGCCGCCCGGGCAAAAGGCCCAGATCGGTCACATCCTGCGCGCCGGCCAGCACCTGCTGACGCTGATCAACGAAGTGCTCGACATTGCCAAGATCGAAGCCGGACGCCTGCCACTGAACATCGAGTCGGTGCCCTTGGCGATTGCGCTGCAAGAAGCCCTGAATCTGGTCTCACCGATGGCCGCCGACGCTGGCATCCATCTGGTTCCATTGCCGACGATGGCCGCTGACCAAGCAATCGTCGCGGATCGACAACGCCTGACTCAGGTGTTGCTGAACTTGCTGTCCAATGCCATCAAGTACAACCGGCCTCAGGGTCAGGTGAGTATCGAGGTCGCGATCGATCAACAACGTATTGCCGTGTCTGTGAGCGATACCGGCAAGGGCATTGCGGCTGATCGTTTGGGTCAGCTGTTCAAGCCCTTCGAACGCCTCGAGACCGACCCGAACGTGGAAGGCAGCGGCCTCGGCCTGGCGCTGAGCAAGAACCTACTGGAGATGATGAACGGCAGCCTGAACGTGCAAAGCCAACCCGGCGCCGGTTCCCGATTTACCTTGGAATTGCCCTTTGTGCGCCTGCAGCAAACCGCCGCTGCTGCGCCCGTCGAGCAGCCACCACTGACCCCCACCCTCGCCGGCCCTGACATTCAGGGCAAGGTGTTGTGCATCGAAGACAACCTCTCTAGCCTGGCGCTGATCGAAACCTTGCTGCAACGCCGGCCGGGGATAAAGTTGCTGTCGAGCATGCAAGGCCAACTGGGGCTGGACCTGGCCGCGCAACACGCGCCGCGATTGATTCTGCTCGACGTCTCACTGCCGGACATCGACGGGCTGAACGTTCTGCAGCGTTTGCGCCAGTCGGTGATCACCCGGACCACGCCGGTGCTGATGATCACCGCCGACGCCAGCGACCTCACCCATTTGGCCTTGTGCGAAGCCGGCGCGACGGCGGTTCTGACCAAACCGATTCACGTCCCCTCGTTCCTCGCCCACCTCGACCAGTATTTTCCGGAGCCCGTGTGAACACCGACCTGCGCATTCTGATCATCGACGACCAACGGCCCAATCTCGATCTGGTGGAACAACTATTGGTGCGCGAGGGACTGACCAACGTGCTGAGCAGCACCCAGCCGCTGCGAACCCTGGACCTGTTCAACAGCTTCGAGCCGGACCTGGTCATTCTCGACCTGCACATGCCGGAGTTCGATGGCTTTGCGGTACTCGAACAACTCAACCGACGCATCCCGCACGGCGAATACCTGCCGATCCTCGTGCTCACCGCCGACGCCACCCGCGACACTCGCCTGCGCGCCCTGGCGTTGGGCGCCAAGGACTTCATCAGTAAACCGCTGGATGCCCTGGAAACCATGCTGCGGGTATGGAACCTGCTGGAAACCCGTGCCCTCTACAAAACCTTGAGGACGCTGATCCCGGCAGAGCAGATCGAGTTGCTGCGACATAACCGCTAAACCTGTGGCGAGCGAGCTTGCTCGCGCTTGAGTGCGCAGCACTCACAAAAATCGGCAGCGGTTTATAGACGTTGGGGCCGCTGCGCAGCCCAACGGGAGCAAGCTCCCTCGCCACAGGTTATTCAGCGTTCGCTCTGTTTGTTAACTGGCTGACTCACACAACCTGACTTAACGGCTCAGAGGTTGAATGCTCGAGGCGCTTCATGCGTCCATCTGCACCACTTCGATCCCCAGCCGTCGATAAGACTCGATATCGCCCGAGGCCACATGACGCTCGGTGATCAGCGTATGGATGCGCCCGCAAGGCGCGACAACAAAGGGTTCTACCGCACCCAGCTTGTCCGCCGTGGTGACGGCCACCACATGGGCAGCGCTGTCGAGCATCGCCTGCTTCACCGGCACCTCATCGAAATGCAGCGAGCTGATGCCGACGTCGGGGTGAATCGCGCACACACCGGTGAACACCAGATCAGCCTTGATGCCCTGAAGCAATCGCAGGGTTTCATGCCCACTCGCCGACATCGTGGCCGGGTTGAGCTGACCGCCGGCCAGAATCACTTTGATGCCTTTGTATTCGGCCAGGGTGATCGCGATCATCGGTGAAGCCGTGACCGCAGTGATGGTGATGTCTGCTGGCAGCGACCGGGCGATCTGCAGCGTCGTGGAGCCGGAATCGAACATCACAATCTGGCCATCCTGCACGCGCCGGGCAGCAAATTGCGCGAGGTTCGTTTTCACCTCATCGGTTTCGCCGACCCGGGTGAAGAAGTCCTTGCCGGTGTCCTTGGGTCGCGGCAGCGCCCCGCCATGCACCCGCTGCACCAGGCCGGCGTTGTCCAGTTCTGCCAGATCGCGGCGGATGGTGTCTTCGGACACAGCGAAATGCTGACTGAGCTCGGACGCCATGACCTTGCCGTCACGCTCCAGGATCAACAGGATTTTCTGCCGACGCAACGAAGGAAGCTCGGCGATGGAATGCTGACCTTGCATGGTAATGCCTGCTTTTGCGGGTTTATGCGAGATTAGCCAAAGCGCCAGGCAAACACAATTCAGCTGCACCACCCGATTAATTTCCCGCGCCTCAGTCTCAGCTAAGTTTCGGCCCGTAGCCTCTCCCTCACGCACTTAAAGCACTTGCTCAGGAGAGACAATCCAGATGAATCCGACCCTAGCCGGCTGGCTCAACAAAGTCCCCGAGGTCACCCTGTCGTTCTGGGTGATCAAGATCATGTCCACCACCGTGGGCGAAACCGGCGCCGATTTCCTGGCCGTCGATGCCGGCTTCGGTGCGGGCTGGACCAGTATCGGCATGGCGGTCCTGTTGGCGATCGCGCTGTTCTGCCAACTGCGGACCAAGGCCTATACACCCTGGATTTACTGGTTGACCGTGGTGCTGGTGAGCATCGTCGGCACGCAGATCACTGACATCCTGACCGACAAGCTCGACGTCAGCCTGTACACCAGCACGGCGATTTTTTCGGTGCTGCTGGCGGTCAACTTTTGGGTCTGGTACCGGGTGGAACACAGCCTGTCGATCCGCGAAATCGTCACGCCACGGCGCGAGCTGTTCTATTGGGCAACCGTACTTTGCACCTTTGCCCTCGGCACCGCGGCAGGTGACCTGGCCACCGAAGCACTGGGATTGGGTTTCACCCTCGGCGCGGTAATTTTCGGCGCGCTGATCGCCGCCACCCTGTTGGCCTGGCGCTTGGGCGGCAATGTGGTGCTGACCTTCTGGATCGCCTACATCCTGACCCGCCCATTCGGTGCGTCCCTGGGCGACTTGCTGACCCAGGCCAAAACCTATGGCGGCCTCGGCATGGGTGCCATGTGGACCAGCGCGCTGTTCCTCTGCGTCATCGTCATTCTGGTCGCCGTAGCGCAAATGAGCGTCGGCAATCGTAAAGCAATCACTCAATAACTCATTCAAAAGCCATTAAGGAATCACCATGCGCCACGTTCAAAACCTCATTCGTCACGTGTGCATTGTCTCGGCCATTTTCATGCTGAGCATCGCCACCGGTTGCTCGAAACCGGCCGACAAACCCAAGGCCGATACGACTTCGGCGGTCGAGATGACCCAGGGTTCGGCCTCTAAACTGGGCGACTTGTCCGAGTTCCGCAACATCGCCGCCGACGTTGCCGGCCTGGTCGACAAAAACGATCTGCCCGCCGCCAAGGCCCGCATCAAGGACCTGGAAACCTCCTGGGACTCGGCAGAAGCCGGCATCAAGCCCCGCGCCGCGAGCGACTGGCACGTGGTAGACAAAGCCATCGACCGCGCCCTCGATGCCGTGCGTGCCAGCAGCCCGAAGCAGAGCGACTGCAAAGCTGCGATGGATGACTTGCTGAAGGCTTTCGACTCGATGAAAGGGAAGCAGTAACCGGGCACAGATGCTTCAATACAGGCGCGCGGGTCATGACCCTCGCGCCTTTTTTTTGCCGGAGCGGGACATGCGGATACTGCTGGTCGAAGACGACCCGATGATTGGCGATGCAATCCACGGTGCACTGAACGATGCGAGTTATGCCGCCGACTGGGTGAAGAACGGCCTCACCGCCCTGGCGGCGCTGGAGACTCAACACTACGACCTGGTGCTGCTCGACCTCGGTTTGCCCGGCAAGGACGGCCTCGACGTGTTGACCCGCATTCGCGCCAACAACAATCCCGTGCCGTTACTGATCATCACCGCCCGAGACAGCCTCGACGACCGGCTGCGCGGCCTCGATGGCGGTGCAGACGACTACCTGCTCAAACCCTTCGACATGGCCGAGTTGCTGGCGCGCATGCGCGCGGTTTTAAGGCGCAAGGGCGGCAGCGCCCTGTCCGTGCTCGACAACGGCGTGGTGTCGCTGGACTTGGTCAGCAAAGAAGCCTCGACCGCAGAGAGTCCCGGCGTGCAGCTTTCGGCCCGCGAGTTCGCCCTGCTGCAGGCGTTGTTGATCCGGCCGGGCGCGATCCTTTCGCGCAGCGAACTCGAAGACCGCCTCTATGGCTGGGGCAATGAAGTGGAAAGCAACGCCGTGGAGTTTTTGATCCATGCATTGCGGCGCAAGTTGGGTAGCCAAGTCATCAAGAACGTTAGGGGTGTGGGATGGATG
Organism: Pseudomonas sp. ASL4; assembly: GCF_056680395.1. Taxonomy (NCBI): domain Bacteria; kingdom Pseudomonadati; phylum Pseudomonadota; class Gammaproteobacteria; order Pseudomonadales; family Pseudomonadaceae; genus Pseudomonas; species Pseudomonas sp. ASL4. The sequence continues at coordinate 5,349,170 of NZ_CM155280.1, forward strand.
GTTTCAAAAAACGCTTGAGCGAATCGGTACAACTCAGGCTGTCCGTCACCCTGTCGCTGGCGATCCTGATCGTCGCGATTGTGGCCGGCGTCTTTGCGTTCATTTCCGCGTTCGACGAAGCCCACGAAATGCAGGATGACACCTTGCGCCAGGTGGCCGTGCTGTTTGATCGGCAACACATGACGCTGAAATATCCCGAAGGCAAAGGCATTGCCGGCGACGATGAAGAATCCCGGCTGATCATTCAGCACCTGGCCGATGGCAACAAAGCCTCCGGTAACGATGACGACACTGCACCGCTGCCCTTCCCGACGACGCTGGCCGATGGCTTGTCCACGGTGAATGTCGGCGGCGAAGCGTTTCGCGTGCTGGTCAGGACCACCGCCCGTGGCGAACGCATTGCCGTTGGCCAGGAAACCGGCGCCCGTGACAAGGACGCCCGCGAAAGTGCCTGGCGCAGTCTGCTGCCGTTTTTGATTTTATTTCCGGTGCTGTTGCTGGTGGTCGGCGACCTGGTGCGCAAGCTGTTTCGACCCATCGCGACACTCTCTTCTGAAATCGATCAGCGCGCCGAGCAGGAACTGCATCCAATCAACGAAAGCCATTTGCCGACCGAGATCCGGCCCTTTGTGGTGGCGATCAATCGCTTGCTCGAACGTGTGGCGAATGCGATGGAAACCCAGCGCCGCTTCGTCGCCGACGCAGCCCACGAACTTCGATCACCGCTGACCGCCCTCTCCTTGCAGGCCGAACGCCTGTCTGGCGCCGATATGTCGGCCGTGGCCCATGAGCGTCTGGTGCCATTGCGCCGGGGCATTGAGCGCGGCAGAAACCTGATTGATCAACTGCTGACCCTGGCCAAGGTGCAAGCCGAAACCAGCGCGCCGACGTCGCCGGTTTCGGTGCATGAGGTCTATCGTCGAGTGCTGGAAGATCTGTTGCCGCTGGCCGATATAAAACACCTCGACGTTGGCGTCGAGGGTGAGCAAGACGTGCGAGTACTGATCAACGAAATGGACCTGATGACACTGGTCAAGAACCTGGTGGACAACGCGATCCGCTATACACCGGAGGGTGGCCGGATTGACCTTTCTGTGGTCATGGATAACGGCACGGCGCTGCTGCAGATCAAGGACTCGGGGCCAGGGATCGCGGTGGAAGAGCGAGCGCGGGTGTTTGATCCGTTTTATCGCAGCCTGGGGACCGATGAGGCTGGGTCCGGGCTGGGGTTGTCCATTGTTCAGGCGATTGCGCAGCGTACCGGGGCACGGGTTAGCCTGGGCTTCGCCGATGAGGTACAAAACCGCGGTTTGCGTGTGTCGGTGTGGTTAAACGTAGCCAACGGATGACCGCAGGCTAATCGGCTGGACGAGTTGCAGGAACGCTCGGCCGAACATAGTAATGGTCGAATTCAGCGCTTTCCACGAATTGGAAGCCATGGCGGATGTAGAAGCGGTTGGAAGCGCTTTCCTTGAGCGCGCCCACCCTGACAGGCAGCGCGGCTGCATCCGCCTCTTGGAAAACATGAGCAAGAACAGCGGCGCCAATCCCTGATCCCTGCGCCCCCGGTTTCACATACAAGTGATCAAGCAGCAGTTCATTGAGGTGATGCTTGACCACCACAAAACCAACCCGCTCACCGGCCACTTCGATGTGACGTGTGCTAGTGGGGTCAAAGCCGCTGGCAAAACGTTCACGCGCACGCACCGGATCAAATCGCCCGACGCGCTCGAGGCTTTCGCGCATGGCCTCAATTCGAATGGCGACAAGTGGGTCCAGGTCGTTTTGTTGAGCAGGGACCAGAACAAGCGACGGATTTTGATCAGGTGATACGGGCATCATTTGCGCTCTGACTATCATGATGGGCAGCCAGTATCGTGCAAAACTCCTGAGCGCAACAGCCAGATAACCGCATCCTCAGTTGTTCGCCACCTGAGCCACATTGCCCGAGGTCACCAACGCTTTGAGCGACGCATCGAACTGCTTCAAGGCGTTCACTTGCAATGCGGTTTGCTGGTCGATCTGCGCAGCAATCTCCGACGCTGCTTTGCCGTGAACCCATACCGAAGGCATTTTCTGTTCACGGGAGCCTTCGGCCTGGCCGATGTATTGCAGGTTCGAATCGTAGAACTTGGCGAGGAACCGTGCTTCGACCTGATCATTGCGTTTGCTGACCAGACGGCTGTAGGTGTCAAGCATCACCACCACGTCCGGGTGCGCTTGCACCAGTGCGTCGAGGTTGTCGTAGACGGTCACCGAGGCGAATTCTTTTTGCAGCGAACTCATCAGCCAGTTGATCGCCAGTTTCGGATCAGAGCTGCTGACGAACGCGTTGCTGATGCGCGAATCGAGTGCAGGGTTCTTGCTGCCGTTCACCGCAACAGAATGGTAACGCTCAAGGTATTCGATAGTGTTGACGGTGTTTTCGCTGTAGAGCACACCCACCGACTGGGAATGCTTCAGGTTGGCGCTGCTGTCGCCCATCGGCAGGAAATGGCAGGCTTGTGGGTCGCCAGCGTAGGCCGGGGCGGTGGCGGCAAAACCGCTGGTCAGTACGGCGATAAGGGCCAAAACAGTTGAGATTCTCATCGCGCAGGTTCCTTCAGAAGCGAGATCGGTATAGCGCTATCCTCCTCCGTTGCTGGAAAAACGAAACTCGCTTTTTTTGATGATGACTATCGATTGGACGAATGGTTGGCGAAGGGGCGAGTACTGGGTGGGGCGATGGCAGTCATGTCTGCCTCGTGCGAAACTCCACCGACTTATAAATCACGGATGGTGTTGAAATGGTGCATTTGCTTGCGGTCTCAGGAAGTCTGCGCCAGGCCTCTTCCAACTCGATTTTGCTACGTGCAACCGAGCTTTTGCGCCCCAAAGGGGTCTTGATCACGCATTACGAAGGGATCGGTGAGCTACCGCACTTCAACCCGGACTTGATTGAACATCCTCCTGAGAAAATCCTGGAATTACACTCGATTATCGCCCAGACCGATGGGCTTCTGATTTCATGCCCGGAATACGCTCGAGGGATTCCGGGCTCGTTCAAAAATATGCTCGATTGGCTCGTCAGCAGTGAAGCCTTCCCGGGCAAATCGGTCGCACTTTTCAACGCCTCGCCCAGAGCCAGCCATGCGCAGGCCGCACTGCGGCTGGTTTTAGATACGATGTCAGCTCGCCTCATTGAGGAAGCGTCAATTACGGTTAACCTCCTGTCCACCCAGTTGAGTGCCGAAAGCATTGCCGATGATCCTGTGATGGGCCCACAGATCAGTACGGCGCTTGGGGCTTTCCAAAAACACCTCGAAAATCAGGATCTTTAATGCCGAAGGACTTGAGGTAAACGGAAGATCAGGAAGGTTTCGAATAGCAGCGACAGCTTTTTCGATGTGCTGATTCAAACCCGGTCATTTGTCGTTGCGTACATTTCACTCCAGCGAGAGGAGTCCTGCCTCAACTCAAACAAAAAAGCGTCTTGCGCAATACATATGGATATCCGTATATTCGGATTTCCACACATTATAGGCAGCCCCATGCTCAGCCCTCCAGCCATCTATAAATGCCTGTCCGACGAGACCCGCGCCCGCGCCACCCTTCTGATCACCCGTGAAGGCGAGTTATGCGTCTGCGAGCTGGTCTGTGCCCTGGACGACAGTCAGCCGAAGATCTCTCGTCACCTGGCACAACTGCGGGCGTGCGGCTTGCTGCTTGATCGACGCCAGGGGCAATGGGTGTATTACCGACTCAATCCCGAACTGCCTGCCTGGGTACGCGCTGTCCTTGAGACCACGCTGCAAGCCAACGCCGACTGGCTTGAAGAAAACAGCGCCCGGCTCAGACAGATGGGCGACCGGCCTCTCAATACTGCAGCGTGCTGCTGACTCTCTTACTCATCGAGCGCTCTCATGTTGGCTGCGGTTTCGATTTTTCTATTCACCATTGTCTTGGTCATCTGGCAACCCAAGGGCTTGGACGTTGGCTGGAGTGCATCGTTGGGTGCCATTCTGGCGCTGGCCACAGGCGTGGTGACGCTGGACGACATTCCACTGGTGTGGGGCATTGTCTGGAACGCGACCGCCACGTTTATCGCGGTCATCATCATTAGTTTGTTGCTGGATGAAGCGGGCTTCTTTCAGTGGGCTGCTTTGCATGTGGCGCGTTGGGCCAAAGGCGATGGTCGTCGCCTGTTCGCTTTTACGATACTGCTTGGCGCCGCCGTATCAGCCCTGTTTGCCAATGACGGCGCAGCACTGATTCTGACCCCGATTGTTATCTCGATGCTGATCGCGATGCGCTTTTCGCCGGCGTCTACGTTGGCGTTTGTCATGGCCGCTGGCTTTATCGCCGATACGGCCAGCCTGCCGCTGGTGGTGTCGAATCTGGTCAACATTGTTTCGGCCGACTACTTCGGCCTGGGCTTCAGCGAGTACGCCTCGGTGATGGTGCCGGTCAACCTCGTGGCAGTGGCTGCCACGCTGGGCGCGCTGTACGTGTTTTTCCGGCGCGATATACCGCGCAGCTACAACGTCCAAGAGCTTCAAGATCCGCGTCTCGCGGTGCGAGACCCGCTGACGTTTCGAGTCGGCTGGTGTGTGTTGGTCGTGTTACTGGTCGGCCTGTTTGCACTGGAGCCGCTGGGCATTCCCATCAGTGCGATTGCCGCCGTCTGTGCTGCCGCGCTGTTCGCCGTGGCTGCACGCGGCCATGTGATTTCGACGCGGCGGGTGTTGCGCGAGGCGCCGTGGCAAGTGGTGATCTTTTCGCTGGGCATGTACCTGGTTGTTTATGGACTGAAAAACGCAGGCCTGACCCTCTACCTGACCACAGCCCTGAACTACCTGGCCAACTACGGCGTGTGGGGCGCCGCGCTGGGAACCGGCTTTCTGACGGCAGCGCTGTCCTCGGGCATGAACAACATGCCCACGGTACTGGTGGGCGCGCTGTCCATTCAGGCGAGCGACGCCACTGGCGTGGTGCGCGACGCCATGATCTACGCCAACGTCATCGGCTGTGACCTGGGACCAAAAATCACCCCGATCGGTAGCCTGGCGACGCTCCTCTGGCTGCACGTTCTAGAACGTAAAGGCCTGCGTATTACCTGGGGCTACTACTTCAAGGTCGGTGTCGTGCTGACCGTGCCAATCCTGTTCATCACCTTATCCGCCCTGGCCCTGCGCCTCGGCTTGTCCGCCTGACAAAAGGAGTCTCCATGCGCATTCTGTTCATGTGTACCGCCAATAGCTGCCGCAGCATCCTGTCCGAAGCGATGTTCAATCACCTGGCGCCAGAAGGTTTCGAGGCGGTCAGCGCCGGCAGCTTTCCCAAGGGCCAGGTCTTGCCGCGCAGCCTGACCACACTGCAAGAAGCCGGCATCGCCATTGATGGCTTGAGCAGCAAAGGCAATGACGCCTTCGAGGGCAACCCACCGGACATCGTCATCACCGTCTGCGACAAGGCCGCCGGTGAGGCCTGCCCCGTGTATTTCGGGCCGGCGTTGAAAGCCCACTGGGGACTGGAAGATCCGTCGGAGGTCACGGGGGACGAAGCGGCCGTATCCGCCGCCTTTCACTCGACCCTGGCGCGAATCGAAACCCGTTGCCGGGCGTTTCTGGCACTGCCCTTCGCCCAACTTGATCGCGATGCGCTGAAGCGTGAACTCGACCGCATCGGCACGCTGTAACTGGAGCGCCTCATGACTCACCCGCTGCCCAACCTCGACCCATCACTGACTCAACCCATCGCCACCGATCAAAACGGCCAGCACAAACCCCGGATTTTGCTGTTGTACGGTTCAACCCGCCCCCGCTCTTTCAGTCGATTGCTGGTCGAGGAAGCGGCGCGTTTGCTCGAACACTTCGGCGCCGAGACGCGGATTTTCAATCCATCCGGTTTGCCGCTCCCGGACGACGCACCGAACGACCACCCGAAAGTCCAGGAACTGCTGGAACTGATGCAGTGGTCGCAAGGCCAGGTCTGGTGCTCACCGGAGCGCCACGGCTCCATGTCTGCGGTGTTCAAGGCTCAAATAGACTGGGTGCCGCTGGCCATTGGCGCGATTCGCCCGACCCAGGGCAAGACCCTGGCGGTGATGCAGGTGTGTGGCGGTTCGCAATCCTTCAACGTCGTTAATCAACTTCGCGTGCTGGGGCGCTGGATGCGGATGTTCACCATCCCCAATCAATCCTCGGTCCCGAAGGCCTATCTGGAATTTGACGAAGGCAACCGCATGAAACCCTCAGCGCTTTATGACCGGGTGGTGGACGTGATGGAGGAGCTGGTGAAGTTCACGCTGCTGCTTCGGGATCGTCCGGATCTGGTTGACCGCTATTCGGAGCGCAAGGAGTCAGCTGAAGAACTGACCCGGCGCGTGAATCAGCGGTCGATTTGATGAGGAAATCGGGATTGGAGCAGCGCTTTCAGGACACAACTTGGCGAGTCTACGCCTTTGCAGCGTGCGACAAAGGTATGGGGAGAGTTGAACAGGTCCTGTGGTGCAATGAAAACCTGTGGCGAGGGAGCTTGCTCCCGCCGGGCTGCGTAGCGGCCCTTGAAGGCGGTTGCTGCGCAACCGAACGGGAGCAAGCTCCCTCGCCACAAGGTTTGGCGTAGCGCTTAAGAGCGTAGAACTCCGATCGCCCGCCGATACTTCTCGATCCGTTCCAGATCTTCCCAGGACGGTTGCGCAATCCGGGACAGGTCGCTGTTCTCTTCCAGATCCGCGAGTTTGACCACCCGGCCAATCGGGTTCAACGCCGCACGCTCGACGAATGCCTCATAGGATTCCCCCGGCACCTTGGTGACCGAGGCAATGGCCGTCAGCACCGTTTCGCTGAAGCCTTCTTGCCGCAAGTCTTCGAGGCTGATGCCGGTGTCTTCAACCACGTCATGCAGCACCGCGACGATCCGCTCTTCCAGGGTGTTGACCCGCAGCATGACTTTCAGCGGATGCAGGATGTAAGGCGCCCCGCCCTTGTCGACCTGTCCCGCATGGGCGGCAGCAGCGATGGCAATGGCTCGTTCCAGGGTCTGGGTCATCTTGGTGCTCCTCGGGTTAAACGTCGTAGCGGCCTAAAGCTTGTAGGTCAGATACCGACCGCGCCCGGTTTTCTTGGCCTGGTACATCACTCGATCAGCGGCCAGCAACAGTTTATCGGCAGAACTCTGCCCGTCTCCCAGCGCGATACCAATCGAAACGCCGACGATGCACACCGAGCCGGAGATAAAAAACGGCGCGGCCAAGGCATCGATGCATTGCGTCGCCACGCGGGTCAATGTCTCTTCGGCATTGTCGCCGAGGTCATTGAGCAGCACCACAAACTCGTCTCCGCCGATGCGGGCCAGGGTATCGCTCACTCGCACGACAGCTGAAAAACGCCGCGCTACCTGCCGCAGAACCTCATCGCCAGCCTCGTGCCCGAGGGAATCGTTGATGTGCTTGAACCCATCAAGGTCCATAAACAACAAGCCCACCTGCGTCTGGTTGCGTTGTGCCTGGGCCAACACCAGCCTAAGCCGGCCGGAAAGATAATGCCGGTTGGTTAACCCTGTCAGGGTGTCGTGATGCGCGATCTTTTTCAGTTCGTCCTGCTTGTCATTCAACTTGACCAGCAAACGATTGAACGCCGAGATCAAGTGCCCGACTTCATCATCCCGAACAACCGCCAACGGCGCGTGCGGCAATTCATCTCGGGTCATGCGGTCCGCCTGGGCGGCAGCACTAAACAGATGACGAAAGACAAAGTACAAACCGATGGAGGCGAACGTGGCAAAAAACAGAATCGATAAAAACGCACCCTTGATCAAAAAGTGCTGGGTTCGATCCACGGTGGCAAACGCTTCGCTGGTCGGCAAACGGGCAACTATGAACCAACCGGCGCTTGGGACAGAAGCCATCGCCGCCACCTCCTCGACACCCTTGGCGTTGAGCGTTATCCCGGCGCCGCGAAACCCGGCCATGGCTCGATCGTGCAGCGCATTGATGCCGGGAGACGACGTTGGCTTGAGCTGCACATTCAGTGTCGAGGTGTCGACAAACAACTTGCTGTCCGGGAACACCAACAGGAAATCACTGGCGGCGTCGCCCACGCGGCTTTGAAGCAACGAATCAAGCAGCCCTGAAGCACCCAGCGCGGTCACGCCAACCAGCACAGCCTGGACCTCACCGCCGGCATCCTTGATGGGCGCCGACATCGGCAGGATCGGTGCTTTAGTGGCGCGCCCCATCCTCGGCTGTCCGATAAACGGACGCCCCGCCAACCCCGCCTGAATGTAATCACCGTCAGGGTAATCGGTATCCAGGACGGGATAGTTCGCAAGTAAACGCCTTTTTGTGTTCACGATGAACAAGTCTGCGGTGAACAGCGTTTGGTCGTCGTAATGCTCTTTCAGCCACGCTTTCAGCCGTTCGGGCTGCGTCAGGAGATCAGCCGGGACGGTGGCGGCAAGATGCTCCAACAACTGCTGGCGCTGAACAATTTTGTTATCGATATCGCGGGCGACGTAAGTGGCCAGCGTTAACTGCTGGCCCTCCACCACTGCGCTCAAATCTTCGCGCAAGAAGTTGGTCAACACGTAATAGCGCACCACGGCACCGAAAATGACGATGCACAACGCCAATATCAGCAGTCGCGTGACGATGCTGTTACCGATGCGGGCGAGATTCAGGGGCGCGTGATGATGTTTTGGCATCACCGGAGTGTATCCGAGAGTGCCGCGCTTTGGAGGGGTTTTCCGGTAGCGTTGCAGCCCCCGTTCAGGTCAGCGCTCACTTCGCAATTGCTCTTCAATCCACCCGATCAGCGCGCGCACCTCAAGCCGACCTTCCCCACCCTGGTGCCTGAAAACCGATATCGCCTCCGGTAACGGGCTGGAAACGTTATTTTTCAATGCGTGCCCGTTTCGTCAACCTTCAGCCTGCACAGGTCGCAGCGGCCCTGTTGGTCGAGCCGCAAGGCGTATTTGAGTGGTGGGCCGCGTCGATGCACCATCGTGATCTCGATGACAACACCTCGGAGTTGATCTACACCTTTAGCGTACATTTACGGTCGCGTTAGCTGGAATGGTTGCCCGACTCGCTGGCCAACCGTCTTTTCGAACATGAAACCCGCCAGCGCTTTGTCGCGATGGCTGAGTCTTTACGGGCCAACGCGCACCGTTTGACGCTTGCAGAACAACAATAAAACAGGAGTTGAAAATGTCTGAACTGAACTTGCACCCCAACGCCGCGGAGTCCCTGAAGCAGTGGCACCACATGATCAGCACCGGGAACTTGAAAGCCCTGCCCGAATTACTGGACCCGCAAGCGGTGTTCCGCTCGCCCATGGCGCACACGCCTTACCCGGGCGCGAACGTGGTTGCGATGATTCTCGCAACAGTGCTCGACGTCTTCGAGAATTTTGAATACCACCGCGAATTGGCGACGGCGGACGGGTTGAATGTCGTGCTGGAATTCAGCGCGACGGTTGGCGGCAAAGAGCTGAAAGGGATAGACATGATCCGGTTCAACGAAGAAGGAAAAATCGTTGAATTTGAAGTCATGGTCCGTCCGCTGAGCGGCTTACAGGCGTTGGGCGCAGAAATGGGCCAGCGTCTTGGCGCCTACCTGACCGCCAGTAAAGCCTGATCGATTTCTATCATCCCTGTGGGAGCGGGCTTGCTCGCGAAGGCAGTGTGTCAGTCATCATCAATGCTAAAGACACACCGCCTTCGCGAGCAAGCCCGCTCCCACAGGGGGTCGTGGGTACTTCAAAAAGTGTATCTGCCCCTTTTGCTCTAAGCCTGGCTTTGACTCAGGCCACTATTGCGGTCCAGCCCCCGCTGCACACACCAGGCCAATGGCAGTGTCAGCAACAGAATCGCCGCCAGCGTCATCACCGCTACCGGGATCCCGGTAGCATCCCCCAGGCGCCCAAACAACACCGGCGCCAGCGCCCCGCCACCGATGGTGCCGGTGTAGAACAGTGCGAAGGCGTGTTCACGTTTGTCTGCATTCGATAACTCCGGCACCACGCCGTAGAGCACCGACGATGTGCCGTTCAACGCCAGCCCTAGCAGCGGCAACATCACCATCATGCTGGTCAGCGGCAAATACACCGCCAGAACGATCAATAGTGCGGTCGCGGATTCCGTCAGCCACACGGTTTTCATCATGCCGATCCGGGCGCCCAGGTAGCCGCACAGCAACTTGCCGAATGCGCCGCCCACGAATAACAACGCCAACGCCAGACCGATACCCGCCGTCCCGGCACCTTTACTCGTCAACAGAAAGGGTAAGAAGGTGAGAAACCCCATCCGTACCGCGCTGTCCAGGATGCCGGTCACCAGCAGTGCCCGCAACCCGCCGACCGAGCCGTTCCCGGCCGACACCTTGGGGGCTTTCTTCAAACGGGAGGCTGGCACGCCGCGCGCCGCAATTAACCACCCCAACAACCCGGCTGCAGCCAGGCCCAGCAAACCCATCAGCGTCACGCTGGTGCGCCAGTTGACGACCGTCAGCAATACGCCGACCAGTGCCGGTATCAGCATCTTGCCGATGTCGCCGGCAAAGTTGTATTGCGACAAGGCCTCCTTGACCCCGCCGCCCGCCTCGAAAGTATCACTGACCATCGAAGACGCCAGTGGATGCTGGGTACTCGCGCCCAACCCACCCAACATCAGGGCCAGCAACAGCAACGGCAACCCATCCGCCAGCCCCACACACAGATAAGCCACCCCAACCAGTGCTGTTCCGCCCACCAGCAGGCGTCCGCGCCCCCAACGTTTGGCCGCACGGCTCGCCAACAGCTGCATGCTGGCCATCACCCCGGAATAGGCGCCGCGCAACAGCCCGACCTGCGCGAAGCTCAGGCCAAACTGCAACTGCCAAAGGGGCAGCAACACGTAGATAACGTCGGTCAAACCATCATGCACGGCGTGCGCGCTGCAAGCCGCCAGTAAAGATCGGCGACGCATGGAGGCATCGGCGGGTTGTGACGCGGGCAAGGACATTCCGTTGTTCAGGTCGGTCATCGTAGGGTGGTACTGATCAGGTTGATTGAAGGGCCAATCTAGCAGGCCTGATCTTTAAACGACAAAGGGGCAGGTTTACTTTCTCGAAAATAAGCCAGTCCCCTTTTAAAGGATCATCCCATAGGGGTTCGTGGGTACTTCGAAAAGTGTATCTGCCCCTTTTAAATAATCTGCGCCTGGACCGCAGCCTTGTCGATGACTGACCAGACGTTGCAGATCCTTGCGTGCTTGAACTCATAGAACACGTTTTCGGTAAAAACCACTCGCCGACCATTCACCTGTAGGCCGAACAACTCCCCCACTGGCGTGCAATCGAAGCACAGCCTGGCGGCGATATGCGGCGGGTCGGTTATAAGGCGGTCGATCACAAAGTGCAGATCGGGGATCGAGCGAAAATCGCGTTCCAGCATCGCCCGGTAACCGGACAGCCCGACGCGCAGGCCGTTGTAGTGCACGTTTTCATCGACGAGTTGACTCAGGGCTGGCCAATCCTGTCGGTTGAGGCAGTCGATATAGGCGCGATAGGTGTCGCTGAGTGCGTGCTTGTTCATGGCTCACTATCTCCCTTTAAACCTTTTCAATCCTGAACCATACGCTCTGCCTCCGTTATTTATGCTCAGTTCCCAGCTTAATAATATTTTACCGATACCAAGGTGATCCCTAGTCTTTAACCCAAGAGATGGCAGGCCATAACCGACCTGACTCCCACTTCGAAGGGTAGAGAGATGACCACAGAAACAATAAAAACAGACACCTTGATTGTCGGCGCCGGTCAGGCTGGCGTGGCCATGAGTGAGCACTTGAGCGAACTCGGAGTGCCGCACCTGGTGCTCGAGCGTAACCGCATTGCCGAGCGCTGGCGCACCGGGCGCTGGGATTCGTTGGTGGCCAATGGTCCGGCCTGGCACGACCGGTTTCCGGGCCTTGAGTTCGACGACGTCAGCCCTGACGGCTTTGCCCCGAAAGAGCGAGTGGCCGACTATTTCGAAGCCTATGCCAAGAAGTTCAAGGCGCCGATTCAAACGGGCGTCGACGTGCTGAAAGTCGAGCGCAATATCGGTCGTCCGGGCTTCACCATTGAAACCTCTAGGGGTGTGATCGAAGCCAGCCGCGTGGTGGCCGCGACCGGGCCTTTCCAGCGTCCAGTCATTCCGCCGATTGCGCCGAAAGACGCGCCATTCACCCAGATCCACTCCGCCGAGTACCGCAATCCGCAGCAGTTGCCTGAAGGCGCTGTGCTGGTGGTGGGCGCCGGGTCGTCGGGGGTACAGATCGCCGATGAACTGCAGCGTTCTGGCAAAAAGGTTTATCTCTCGGTCGGCGCCCATGACCGCCCTCCTCGCGCCTATCGCAACCGTGATTTTTGCTGGTGGCTGGGCGTGCTCGGTGAGTGGGATCAAGCGGCCATGAAACCCGGCCGGGAACACGTGACCATCGCGGTCAGCGGTGCGCACGGCGGTCGTACGGTGGACTTCCGTGGCCTGGCCCATCGCGGCATGACGCTGGTCGGCCTGACTCAATCGTTCAACGGTTCCGTGGCCACCTTCCAACCGAACCTGGCCGACAACCTGGCACGCGGCGATGAAAACTATCTGGCGCTGCTCAATGCTGCGGACGCCTACATCGAGCGCAATGGCCTGGACCTGCCGCAAGAACCTGAAGCCCGCATCACCTTCCCGGATCCGGACTGCGTGACGAACCCGATTCTGGAACTCGACCTGGCCCAGGCCGGCGTGACCTCGATCATCTGGGCCACCGGTTTCGCCACGGATTACAGCTGGCTGAAGGTTGATGCCTTCGACGAAAACGGCAAACCAAAACATCAGCGCGGCGTTTCGAGCGAGCCAGGCGTGTATTTCCTTGGTCTGCCATGGCAGTCGCGGCGCGGTTCTTCGTTTATCTGGGGTGTTTGGCACGACGCCAAGTACGTGGCTGATCACATCGGCATCCAGCGTTCGTACCTCGACTACCGCGATGCAGAGCAACGCGAAGCGCAAGCCGCCCCGCTCGCCCATAAAACCACGGTCAGCGCTTAAGCGCGCCACGTCGAATTCTTTTCAGGAGCTGCAAATGTCCACGCCAACCCACACCCGTATTCGCATGTTCAACACCAAAGAAACCTACCCGAACCAGAGCCTGGACAATGACCTGTGCCAAGCGGTCCGGGCGGGCAATACCGTTTATGTTCGTGGTCAGGTCGGGACCGATTTCGAGGGCAAACTGGTCGGCCTCGGTGACCCACGGGCGCAAACCGAGCAAGCCATGCGCAACGTTAAACAGTTGCTGGAAGAGGCTGGCAGCGACCTTAGCCACATCGTGAAAACCACCACTTACCTGATCGATCCGCGTTACCGCGAGCCGGTTTATCAGGAAGTGGGCAAGTGGTTGAAAGGCGTGTTTCCGATTTCGACCGGGTTGGTGGTGTCGGCGTTGGGGCAACCGCAGTGGTTGATGGAGATTGATGTGATTGCGGTGATTCCTGAGTAAACACCGGTAGACCGCGTCGCGGCATTCGCGAGCAAGCCCGCTCCCACACTAGATCTCCAGTGGGCACAGATTTATGTACGACGAAGATCAAATGTGGGAGCGGGCTTGCTCGCGAAGGCGCCCGCACAGACGACCATTTCGCCAAGGCAAAACAAGGAGCAAAACCATGACCTTCTCCATCGCCGCCCGCTGCCCCGAAACCGGTCAGCTCGGCATCGCCATCAGTTCCTCCAGCATCGCCGTCGGCGCCCGCTGCCCGTGGCTGCTGCCCGGCGTTGGCGCCGTTTCCACTCAAAACATCACCCTGCCATCCCTCGGCCCGGAAACCCTCGCCCTTATTGAGCAAGGCCTCGCGCCTGCCGAGGCGCTGGACAAAGTCCTGACCCGCAACGGCTACAGCCAATATCGCCAGATCACCGCCATTGACCACCTCGGTCGCACCGCGCACTTCAGCGGCGCGCAAACCCTCGGCAACCACAACGCGGTCTGCGGCGAACAATGCGTCGCAGCCGGCAACATGTTGGCGGATCGTTCTGTTGTAGAGGCGATGGTCCGGGCATTCGAACAGGGCGAAGGTCAACTGGCCGATCGCTTGCTGGCGGCAATGCAAGCCGCCATCGTGGCGGGCGGCGAAGCCGGGCCGGTGCATTCGTCGGCGATGGTGGTGGTCGGCGAACTGACCTGGCCAATCATCAACCTGCGCGTCGATTGGGCCGATGAAGACCCAATCGGCCAATTGGAACATTTGTGGGACGCCTATCGCCCACAAGTTCAGGACTACATCGACCGCGCCCTCGCCCCGGACAAATCCCCTGGTTACGGCGTCGCCGGAGACGACCGATGAGCCACAGTCGCGATTTGCTGAAAACGCTGGTGGCGTTCGACACCACCAGCCGCGAATCCAACCTGCACCTCATCGAGTTTGTCCGTGACTACCTCGCCAGCTTCGATGTGCCGTGCGAACTGGTCTACAACGAGCCACGCAGCAAGGCTAATCTGTTCGCGACCATCGGCCCGGCGGATCGACCGGGCATCGTGCTGTCGGGGCACACCGACGTGGTGCCCGTCGATGGCCAACCGTGGACCGTACCGCCATTCGAACTCACCGAGCGCGACGGCAAGCTATACGGGCGCGGCGCAGCGGATATGAAAGGCTACATCGCTTGCGTACTCGCCCTGGTGCCATCGTTGGTGCAGGCCTCGCTGCGGCTGCCGGTGCACATCGCGCTGTCGTACGATGAAGAAATCGGCTGCCTCGGCGTCCGCTCATTGCTCAAAGTGCTGGAGCAGCGCCCGGTCAAACCGATGCTCTGCATCATTGGCGAGCCGACCGAGCTCAAACCGGTGCTCGGCCATAAAGGCAAACTGGCGATGCGCTGCGACATTCATGGTGAAGCCTGCCATTCGGCGTATGCGCCGCTCGGGGTTAATGCCATCGAATACGCCGCCGAACTGATCGGTGAGCTCGGGCGCATCGGCCAACGACTCAAAGCCCCCGAGCTTCACGACGCACGCTTCGATCCGCCGTTCAGCACGGTGCAAACCGGAGTGATTTCTGGCGGCAAAGCCTTGAACATCGTTCCCGCCGATTGCCGTTTCGACTTTGAAATCCGCGCCCTGCCCTCATACGACCCAAGCGATGTCGCGCAGGAGCTGAAAGCCTACGCCGAACAACACGTTTTGCCGCGTATGCGTGCCGTGAGTGATCAGAGTGAAATCCGCTTCAGCGAGTTGTCGGCGTACCCCGGTTTGGCCACCGATGCGCACAGCGAAGCCGCTGAGTTGATCGCTGCGTTTTCGGGCTCTCGGGAGTTCGGCACAGTGGCGTTCGGCACCGAGGGTGGCCTGTTTGACGCTGCCGCAATTGCAACAGTGGTTTGCGGTCCAGGCAGCATGGATCAAGGCCACAAACCGGACGAGTTTGTCAGCGTTGAGCAACTGAATAGCTGCGACGCCATGCTGCAACGGATGCTGCTATCGATCTGCTGCTGAGGGTTGGCCCGACGCTCAGGTATAGAGTCGGGCCAGTTCTTCCTGGCAATAATCGACGAACAACTGCACCGGTTTGGTCAGCTGCGACCTTTTCAACCATGCCGCCGATAATCCGGAACCGGTCACGGTTTGCGCCAGCGGTACGCACACCACTTTTTGCCCGTCATAGGTGTAGGGCGAAAACGGCTTGGTCACCAGGATCGAAAAGCCAAAACCGCGCCCGACCATCCCGCGCACCATCTCGATTGAAGGCGAGCTGAACACGATGTGCGGCGTCAGCCCGCGCTCTTCGAAGATACTGACGAAGTAGGTCCGGCTCGGCACCACGTCGAGCAAAATCATTGGCTCCAGCACCAGGTCGTCCAGCGACACTTTTGCCTGTTGCGCAAAACGGTGATCGGCCGGCAGCAACGCGTAAGGCTGCTGCGGCGGCATCAGCGCAACGGTCTCAATCGTGCTGTCCAGATCGTGTTCAAACAGCATCGCCACATCGATGCTGCCGGCAGTCAGTGCATGCACCAACTCCTGCTGCTCGCCGTCGCGAATACGGATTTCCACGCCGGGCCAGCGTTCTTTGAAACCGGCGATCAGGCGCGGCAGGTACAGCGGCGCCACCGTTTCGAAACAACCAATATCGATCTGCCCCGCCACCACGTCGTTGTCCGCCAACGCGTTCTGCTCAAACTCGTGCGCGACCCGCAGCAACTCCAGCGCCTTGCGGTAAAACCGCGACCCGCTCGGCGTCAGCGAAACACCCTGGGCGTGATGCCGGATAAACAGCTGCACGCCGAAGCTTTCTTCCAGGTGTTTGATCGCCGTCGACACCGACGGCTGGGCGATATAGAGCTTGCGCGAAGCTTCCGCCACGCTGCCGCAATCGGCGGTGGTGACGAAATAGCGAAGCTGTCGCAGGTTGTAAGCGGCCATGCGGACCTCCAGAAAACATCGGGGTGCACCCATATGCTGTTGTGGCGAGGGAGCTTGCTCCCGCTTGAGTGCGTAGCACTCACAAAATCTACAATCGATCCCGGATTTGGGGGCCGCTCCGCAGCCCAGCGCGAGCAAGCTCGCTCGCCACAGGTCCGTGTCAGACCTGAAGATTTTGGGCAAATGATCAACCCAGAACATACCGGAGCCGCCAAAACCCCGGGCATATATTTTTTAAGGTTTGAAGCAACAAACTTACTAATTTATCTATCCCGAAGCATTGCACATGATCACTCCAACAAGAAAAGCGTCGCTCACGTGGCGCTCACCGAAGTACGTACACGTACTCATATTGCCTTGGAGTTCGTCATGGTCACCTCCGCAACAACCTCCGCCCCGCTGATCGAGAAGCACACGATTGGCTACGTCCCACCGCAAGATCGCCATGGAAAGGTCCGGGACTTGTTCACCCTCTGGTTCGGCGGCAATATCGCGCCGCTGCCCATCGTCACCGGCGCCCTCGGCGTGCAACTGTTTCACCTGAACCTGGTGTGGGGCATCGTCGCCATTCTGGTCGGGCATCTGGTCGGCGGCGTGCTGATGGCGCTGCACTCGGCGCAAGGCCCGCAAATGGGCATTCCGCAGATGATCCAGAGCCGCGCCCAGTTCGGCTCCCTCGGCGCACTGCTGGTGGTGCTGATCGCCGGCATCATGTACATCGGCTTCTTCGCCTCCAACATCGTCCTCGCCGGCAAGTCCCTGCACGGCGTGGTCGACAGCGTGCCGGTGCCGGTGGGTATCGTCATCGGCGCCCTCGGCTCGGGCATCATCGGCATCATCGGCTACCGCTTCATCCACGTGCTCAACCGCATCGGCACCTGGGTGCTCGGCGCCGGCATCGTGCTCGGCTTCGGCTACATCTTCACCCACGTGCAGACTGCCGACTTCCTCACCCGCGGCAGCTTCAACATCTCAGGCTGGCTGGCCACCGTGTCCCTGGCCGCACTTTGGCAGATCGCCTTCGCACCGTACGTCTCCGACTACTCGCGCTACCTGCCGGCCAATGTGCCCGTGGCCTCGACCTTCTGGACCACGTATCTGGGCACCGTGCTCGGCTCCAGCCTGTCGTTCATCTTCGGCGCCGTCGCGGTCCTCGCCACGCCCGTCGGCATGGACACCATGGACGCGGTCAAACTCGCCACCGGCTCCATCGGCCCGTTGATGCTGTTGCTGTTCCTGCTCAGCGTCATCAGCCACAACGCCCTCAACCTCTACGGTGCCGTGCTGTCACTGATCACCCTGGTGCAGACCTTCGCCTACCGCTGGATCCCTACGGCAAAAAGCCGCGCCGTGATCTCGATCATCGTCCTGGGCGCTTGCTGCTTCGCCGCCGTCGGCGCCTCCGCCAACTTCATCGGCCACTTCGTCGACATGGTGCTGGTGCTACTCGTGGTGCTGGTGCCATGGACCGCGATCAACCTGATCGACTTCTATGCGATTCATAAAGGTCAGTACGACATCGATTCGATCTTCCACGTCGATGGCGGGATTTATGGCCGCTACAACCCGCAGGCGCTGCTGGCCTATGCGATCGGGATCGTGGTGCAAATTCCGTTCATGAACACGCCGCTGTACGTCGGGCCGATCTCGGCGCACATCGATGGCGCGGATTTGTCCTGGGTGGTCGGGTTGCTGATTACGACGCCGTTGTACTGGTGGCTGGCGAGTCGGGACAGCGCGTATAAGCGTCGGTTGTCGGGTGGGAAACTGGCGATGGGTGTGTAAGGGATAACGCGCACCGTTCAAGCAAAAAAAACCCGCACTCGGTTGCGGGTTTTTTCTGTTCTTTTCAGGTAGTTCGTCAAGCCATCAAGTGCGCCCTACGGAACCGGTAACCGGTAGATTGCCCAACAACTTGAGCCCGGTACTTTTCACGAAAGTATCGTAGTCCATCGGCTTCTCGATACGGGTCTCAGCGTTGGGTAGTACGTAGGCCCAGGCGCGCTTGGAGGATACATCGTAAACCAGCTTGAACAGGCGAGTCGGCACCCAGACCTTGTTGTCGCCGATGGTGGCGTGGCCTTCATCAAAGAGCGGGCCGGTAAAGACAAACACATTGCCATCGGCGCGCTTGGCAAACTTCCTGACGTCAGCCTCGACCTTGCTCCAGATCTTCCGGTTGTTGGTAGGGTCTTGCGGCACCATGTTCGACAGCGCAAAGGACTGCGCCATGGCATTGGGGCTCGGTGCGTCGGCGGCCGGGGATTGGTGGCCACGGTCCACGGCCGGGTGCTGGCTGCGGTAATCGCTCAACTCGGCCCGAGCACCCTTGGGGATGCGTGGGTCCGGGTAGAACTGGTTGGTGCGCTCCTCCCCTTTGGCGTCCTGCAACTGAGCCGAATTAAGGCGTTCGACCACGACTATCGGCGTCTTGCTGGTTTGCGAGTACAGCACCGCGAAGTTGTCGGAACACAACGCCAGGGGTTTCATGGTTGCCGGCACAGTGCCCAGATTGATCGGCTTCGCTGCCGGGAACAGATCGGCGCAACCGTCAAACGATGCCTGTTGCTGTTTGCTTGAATAGAGGTCCAGGGCCGCGTTCTGGCTGATCGAGCCCGAGTGGGACGCGTGTTCCTGATGCTCGGTGGGCGGTTTGAGGAGATCCAGCAGACCGCGGGCTTGCGCCCCGGACGAGAGCAAAACAAGGGCCGACAGCCCAACTGCAATTTTGCGTAGGTGCATGCTTTAAATTCTTCGAATTGGATAGAGGGGAATACGTACGGCGAGTCCCGATTCACGGAACCAAGTGGCGGTGGTTTCTGATTACATGGCGGCGAGCATGCTTTTACTGTCCTTGATCTAAATACCGATGCGAGTCGCACGACCGCTGATGGTCGTGCGGGATTTATTGACCATGACAAGTCACTTTAGTGCTGGGTGGCGTTTGCATTCTGATCGCCAAGACTCGTCGAGGGAGGTTCCTGCCCGCACGGACCTTACATGATGAAGTGGCTTCGGCTGGTCACGACTACTTGGGAAACATTCCACACAGCCCATACCCTTCGTAAATCGGAGAAAGACCGCCCAGGAACATTAGCGGGCCGCAGGCATAAAAAGGCGACGTCAAATACTGCCCTTGGTGAAGCGTGCACACCGGCAATTGCAAGGGAATCGGCACGATCACCGCCCAAAGCGTGACCCCACACCACGCCCGCGTGGTCAAGTCGGGGGATGTGTAGCTTGTGCGCTCTTCCGGCACCGAGACCATCACGCCGACGCAGCCAGTGAGAAACAGAAACAAGGTGGTGATGGCGATGATTTTCTGTGTGTAGAACGGGAGGCGTAGCGTTGGTTTCATCCGTAAATCCAATCGTTGGGCAATGACAGTCGGCAGACCTTGCCGAATCAGGTTGAGACCGACCGCAAGATCGTCAGGGCACAAAATAAAACCATTTGTTGCAGAGTTGCTGCCAAAATCACCTGACGCGGAACAACGTTTCAGACGCCCCCAATAATCAGTCCCATTAAACCTTTATGGCATCTGTAAAGGCGGTGGCAATGACTATGCCTGTCGCATCAAGCATTACCCATTGGTAGGTCGATAAACCATTCAGCCCATTTTTGAAACTGCCCATCTATTGTCGAGGTCCTGGTGCCCCACTCTTCCGATCAACGCGCTGACGAAAAAAACCTGCCTCGATTACTGCTCGATCTGCTTTGGCAAATCGCCGTGCTGTTGATCCCGATATTCCTCGTAACGGTCATACCGTTGCTCTGGGCGCTCGGTGTGGTGCTGGTTTGTGCTGCCTTAATGTGGCTGGCGGCACGGGCAGGTTGGCTGAGAACCGGTCGAGGGTTTGCCAGGCTCATGACCTCTGCCGCAATAGGTCTGGGTTTTAATCTGGGCCGGGCGTTGCCGCAATACTGGGACATCGCCGGGGCAGCGGCTGTGATGTTTTCCGGGCTGGCGTGCGTCAGTCATCTGGAACGACGTTTTGGCCTTGTCGATAAGACGCAGGCCAAGTCGTCGGCGAAAAAATCAGGTGGTCAGTCTTCCGGCGGCGCCAGTGCCTGGGGTGGGGATGAGCCCCGACAGACACCCGAGGGGGAGCCCATCCGCGTGTTCAACTACAGTGAAATCGCCATGGGCGGGCCGGTCCTGTGCGATTACCTGTTCCCCGATGGGGTGCTGCTCCAGAGCCTTGGGTCGTCGGCTCGCTTCTCGAATGACGGACGTTATTTCGCCGCACCGTTACCCTCGCGCCAGGCATGGGGATTGGTGATTCTGGATCGTCAACTGCGTCAGCTCTACCAGTGTTCGTGTGATGAATTTTGGGAACTGGATGCCTTTAACGACGACACCTTGAGTGGGCGTTACAGCCCTTTGGTCGACAACGGTTCACGGGAGATCAGCCTGGAGCAACTGCTGACGACGGCAGAAAAAATCAGCCTGGTAGCCGTTGCTGACCTTTGGCTTGAGCCGGGTAACTGGCAGAAAAACCTTGCACGCGAAACGCTCCTGAACACCTCCCCCGATGGCAAGCAACGCCTGGGCGGGACTCTGGCGCTGCCGGCCAGCCTGCGCGAACTGCCACAACCTTGCGACCCGCTGAGGAATCCGGAATACCGTGTGAGCCTGAACGGTGAGCCCACTTCATTGTTGATCACGGCCGATACCGCCATCATCTGGAATCCCGATAGCCGCTCTTTCGCTTGCCGTGCACGGATGGATGATGAGCCACCGCAAGCCCTCGACTACTGGCTCTGGCACGCAGACCGAGGTTGGCAAACACTGCCCTGCCCGTGGACACCCGCCGACAGCGAACCTTCCATGGGTTGGAGCGAACCCCTGGCGCTGGATGACCACCACCTGCGGCTAGCGTCCTACTTCGACTACCCGCAGCCGGATCGCGGTCGCTATGGTTACGGCTTGCACAGCGTCCACAGCGACTGTGATGCTCAGGTTGGCCACGACTCGAATGGTCGAATTCAGGTCGCGGAGCGGCAACTGACTCGCGTGCAATTGGCTGTGCCACTGACGGGTGATGGGCAGCGCGGCGCGACGATGGTCGAGTCGGCACCCTTGAGCGGTAAAACCCGGGCTCAATTTACTTGGCAGCAAGACAACAGCCTCGGGCTCGGCGGTTATAGCTGCCGGATTGGCGACTGGGCGTTGCCAGGGGTTTGGCTGCTCGATCATCGCGTGTCAAACACCGGGCGTTACATTGCGTTGATACCGTTCGCCCTGCCGCCCGCCACCGCAGGTCATGTGGTGGTGGCGGACGCACAGGAACGGCAATTGATGAACAGCCCACCTCTATTGGCTGCACGATTGTTGGATTTTCGTGGACTGAAACTGAGCGTGGCGGTGATTCGCGGTCGCCTGAATCAGGATCGGCAAAGCACTCCGTTGCAGCGCTTTGATCAGGCGCCACCCGAGGCGGACGATGCCGCTGAGTTTTGCCAGTACCGACAGGACTCGCGACTTTACTATGAGTGGTGTGAGCTGATTGTCAGCCATCACGGTCTGACCGCCCTCCCCGACTGGCGCCTGGTTAAGCAGCCGCAATCGGCGATAGCCGATGGTAACTTCATCCAGCCAGCCCCGAAGGATAAAGATGCCGCGTGGCTGTTCGGCTGTGAAACCGAATACGCCGACAGCTGGCTGCGCGTCCAGAGCCCACGCCTCGGCGGGCATCTGCTGACGGCGTCTGGTTGCGCCATCAGCGATCTCGCGCCTTCGATGATCTGGTCCGAGGATGCCCGTTATCTCGCGCTGACTCGACTTCATACCGACGTCGACGATGATCATGGAGGTCGGATGGCATGGCAGATCTTGCTGTTGGATGTCCAGGCGCGAACCTTGAGGCATTCACCCCAGTGGCTGCGCAATCGACCGCAATTTGAAGGTTTTAAAGCCGAGGTTTTGAAGGTGCGTTTGTTTGAGCGCGACTGGGAAGCCGAGGATGACAGAGATCGCGGCTCGGTCACGGTGATAACGCTGAGCGACCTGCTGGCAATCCCCGCCGAAGACCTGTGCCCGAGCGCTGGCCTTTGGCTGACGAAAGATCAAATGGGTAATGCCCAAGCGTGGCAGGCGTTGGATACATCGGCGCTGAGTGATTGGTGCTAGTCACGCTTTAAAATTTACAAAAAAATAGATCTGTCCCCTTTTTACCCACTCCCATTCAGGAAGGTCATGGACATTCGATTCACGGAAGAAAAAGACTGGATGCTGTTGAAGCACGTCCGCCTCGCGGCACTGCTGGACGCGCCGACGGCGTTCGGTGTGAGTTATCAAACCGCCGCTAATTACACTGACGAGCAATGGAAAGAGCGCGCCTCTTCAGTCACCGGAACGCAGTTCTGGTTGGCCCTCAAGGAAGACAAACCAATCGGCATGATCGGTGCCGCGGTCAGTCAATCGAATCGCTATAACTTGATTGGAATGTGGGTTGAACCTGCTGAGCGGGGCTCTGGCGTGGCCACTCAGCTGGTTGAGGCAGTTAAATCTCGCGCGATTGAAAAAAGCCACGAACACGTTTTTCTGGACGTCGCTCCGGACAACGCAAGAGCTTCGAACTTCTATCTAAGGCAGGGTTTCAACTTCATCGATGAATGGGAACCGTTAGCCAGTCACCCGCACATCAGGGTTCAGACAATGCTCTGGCCTGTACCGAGCTGAGAAACAAACGAGTCTGTTTGCTGTACGCGCCAAAGCGCGAGGCGTTGGTGGAGCTTTGCACCGCAATAAAATGAACCCTGCCCGCGACCGGCCGCCTAACTGAATGACTATCAGGAGGTGGCTAATGCAAATCGAAACGATCTGGATCGTACTCGCCGCAATTCTTTTGCTGGTTGAATTGTGGGCGATCAACAGAGTGGTCAAAAGCACGGGGAAAGTGGACAACAAAGGCGTATGGATCGTGGTGATCGTGTTCGTGCCGTTGATTGGGCTCATCCTGTGGGCCTTCGCCGGACCGAAGCACGTTGCGCACGACCCGCATTCACCGCAGGCCAGGCAATAACCCGATACCGATCTGAGCACTGCGAAAATTCAAAAGAACAAAGCCCCGGTGATTCGGGGCTTTTTTATTTCTACCTGACTCGCCAAGCGACCTGCCATCCCACAATCGGCGTAGGAACTGCCGAAGGCTGCGATCTTTTGATCTTCACGTCCGAAAAACGCGTAGGAAACCCCCCGCTGTGATGAAGGAGCTTGCCCTCGCTGGGCAGCGAAGCAACCCCAATCCCCTGCCCCCGATTTCCTAGGACATTTCCGAACGCCCGGTTTACAAGGGCTTCGCCACCGAACGCGGTAAATCCCCTTCGCCATAATGGCCGAAAAGGCGTCCTACCCTGCGGTTGCGGGGGCCAAAGTGGACACCTATATTCGACCCGTCGCCGATAGTAATTGGCGATAGGGTTTCGCAGCCCTTCCGAATAGAATCAATCCTGCACCGTCATAAGACACTCAGGCGTGCTAAGCCTGAGCCTCACTTTATGGCGGCTGTGCGTGGGAGACCTTCGGGTCTGCCGGGTTTGATTCTTACTTGGTCTGCGAACCCGCGCACAGTTGCCACCCATTTTGTTTCGCAGCAAAAAGGCGGCAGTTCATTCCCTTCATAAAGAATCGAATCTCATGACAACGAACAATCCGCCTCGCCGCTTCACCCCCATGTCCCAATTCGCCACCGACTACCCCGTCCTCCTCATCGACACCGAAGCCCCAATCCGCGAACTCCACAACTGCGTCAGCGAACGCCTCAACGCCGTCCTCAAATACCTGAACCTCATGGCCTGCACCAGCCTGCCGGACTACGCCGAAAATGACATCAACACCGTCACCAACATCGCCCGGATCATGGTCCAGGATGTGCGCGATGTGTTTCGGGTGATTGAGCAGCGTGGGTTTGATACGCCCAAGAGTCAGTGACCAAATTAAAGCCGTAAAAAACCCGCATTACTGCGGGTTTTTATGACCGGTTGTTTACTCCAATTAAAACAAAAGCCCTTTCACCATAGGCACACAAGCCAACTGAAGCCCCGAAGGTGAATGGTAAATAGCAGGCACATCACCCACAAAACCGCACCGACGGTAAAAGTCGGCCGCGTTCAATGTGGAATCCAGATTGACTTCCTCCAGCCCCAAATCCCGCGCCAAACCTTCCAAGTGATTCAGGATTTTCAACCCAATACCCTGCCCCATAAAACCCGGCAGCACAAAGATCGCGCCGATTTCGCTGCTCTCCAGATCAAGCATCCCTGTCGCCACCGGCTCACCCTGAATCCAGCCCAGATAAAAGTGTTTCTCCATAAGGCTGTCGTACCCGTCCTTTGCGGCTCCTGCTGTCCAGGCGAGCATCTGCTGCTCGGTATAAGCACCAATGCATTGGTGCCGTATCGCTTGCAAGCGTATGTCGAACGCCATTTGGGCATCGCTTGGCGTAGCGCGTCTGATCTCGAGCATTTCATTCTCCTTTAGCCATCCGTGGACCGAGAACTAAAAAGCCCCGTCCATTTCTGGCGGGGCTTTGGGTATCTACGTCAAATCCTATGAACGTATGACCTCATGGCCCGCTGGAAGCGGTCATGGAGGAGCACATCATGTTCATGTGGCGTGTGTAGGTCATGGGTCGATAGTGTTTGGGATGATCCGGGTTGTCAATTTTGGGAAGCCAATAAATACGCGTCCCCTTTTCCCATCCTTTTTCAGCGTTTCATGGATTCACACTGGCTGCGCAAATCATGATTGCTGATATTCCCGCAACTACCGCCGCTCGCCTTGGCATTGCAAAGGGCTCGCTGATCGCTATCGCCAATGTTACCGCATGAAGTACCCCCCATCTCCGCATTGCAGGCAGCACGCAAATCATGATCTTGGATATTTCCGCAACTGGTGCCGCTCGCCTTCGCGCTACAGTACGCACGCTGATCATGGTCCTGAATGTTGCC
This sequence comes from Pseudomonas sp. ASL4, assembly GCF_056680395.1. NCBI lineage: Bacteria > Pseudomonadati > Pseudomonadota > Gammaproteobacteria > Pseudomonadales > Pseudomonadaceae > Pseudomonas > Pseudomonas sp. ASL4. Next base: position 5,374,535 of record NZ_CM155280.1, read on the forward strand.
GCAAGAACCACCGCTCATCTCCGCGTCGCAGGCGGCTCGCAAATCGTGATCCTGAATATTGCCGCAACTGGTGCCGCTGTTTTTGGCACTGCAATATGCGCGCTGATCATGATCCTGGATATTGCCGCAGCCAGCAAAAGAGTAGCCACTGAACATCAACAACATTGCAAGAACTAGTCTCATCACACACTTCCATGTTTTGCTAAAAAACAGCCCGGCGCTGATGTATCCAAGGTAATCGAGCGTACAGCTTATTGATCAGAAGTTCGCTGGAGTGTTCGCACTAATAATCTCCGCCTCATCCGCCCCAATATTCCGAAACCGATGCGGCAGCGTCGTCGGGAAGTAATACCCATCCCCGGCATTCAGCACACTAATCTGCCCATCAACCGTCAACTCCACCGTGCCCCGAGTCACGAGCCCGCACTCTTCCCCTTCCGAGTGAACAATTGGCTCTTCACCAGAACTAGCCCCTGGCGCGTACTGCTCGCGCAACAAGCGCATCTGCCGGCTCGGCACCGAAGCGCCAATCAGCAGCAACCGCAGCCCGTGACGCCCGAGGTCCGGCTGTTCGTTAGCCCGAAACACGTATTGATGCTCACGCGGTGGTTGGTCGAAGGTGAAGAAGTCCGCCAAAGACATGGGAATGCCTTCAAGCAGTTTTTTGAGGGAACTGACGGAGGGACTGACGCGATTCTGTTCGATCAGGGAGATGGTGGCATTGGTGACGCCGCTACGCCGGGCCAGCTCGCGCTGGGACATTTTGTAGCTTTCGCGTACTAATTTGAGTCGTGAGCCCGTGTCCATGACAGCCTTATGTGTGAAGTACTTAAGGGGTTATGGGGGTGGATGGCGGGCGACTTTTGGCCGCGAGGAACACCGCTTCCCTGTCCCGGAAAAGTGAAAGGCGGGTATTAAATCACGTTTGTTCGTGTTGCTCAGCAGGTTCGATGGGTGGTGGGTGAAAAAGGCTGGTGGGCCTGATGTTGATCGGTTTTGGTGCGTGAGTTTTGGGGTTGGTTTGCTTGGGATTGCGGTGTTTCAGGGGGTATTGAAGGTGGCTGATACGGCCTCTTCGCGAGCAAGCCCGCTCCCACAGTTTTGATCTCGGCTGGGCACAGATTTTGTGCTTGGCTTGGATCCCCTGTGGGATTGCGGCAGGCTTAGATGCCGAAGCGATCGCGCAGTGCGTAGTACGCGGCGCCCATGGCGGTGAGCGGGGCCTGGAAGGTGCGGCCGCCGAGCATCGGCATGTGAGGCAGCGAGGCGAAGGCGTCGAAGCGTTCGGCGTCGCCGCGGATCATTTCCGAGATTAGTTTGCCGGCCAGGTGCGAGCAGGTGACGCCGTGGCCGCTGTAGCCTTGCATGTAGTAGGCGTTTTTCTCGATGCGGCCGAATTGCGGCATACGCGACATGGTCAGCAGGAAGTTGCCGGTCCAGCGGTAGTCGATCTTCACGTCCTTGAGTTGCGGGAAGGTCTTGAGGATTTTCGGCTTGATCAGTTGCTCGATGTCGTCCGGTTCGCGGGCGCCGTAGACCACGCCGCCGCCATACAGCAAGCGGTTGTCGGCGGTGAGGCGGTAGTAGTCGAGCAGGTAGTTGCAGTCTTCGACGCAGTAGTTGTTTTTGATCAGGCTGCGCGCAACCTTCTCGGACAACGGTTCGGTGACGACGATTTGCGAGCCGCACGGCATGCTTTTGCGGGTCACGCGGTTGTCGAGGTCTTGCGGCAAATAGGCGTTGCCGGCGATCAGCAGGTACTTGGCGCGGACCACGCCTTTGGCGGTGCGCACGGTGATCGGTTCGCCGTAGGTGATTTCCACCGCCGCCGACTGTTCGTAGATCTTGCCGCCCAGGCCAATGATCGCTGAGGCTTCGCCGAGCGCCAGGTTCAGCGGGTGGATGTGGCCGCCCTGCATGTCGAGCAGGCCGCCGACGTAGTTGTCGCAACCAACTTCACGCTGGATGTCCGCCGCGTCGAGCATTTTCAGGTTCTTGTTGCCGTAGCGCTCCCAGCTGCTTTTCTGCTCGGCCAGGCCTTTGAGTTGCTTTTTGTTCAGCGCAGCGAAGATGCCGCCGGGCTTGTAGTCGCACTGGATGTCGTAGTGCTGAATGCGTTGACGGATGATATCGGCGCCTTCGAAGATCATGCTGCCGAGTACTTCGGCAGTCTTGTCGCCGTAGCGTTCTTCGATCACGTCGACGTCGCGGCTGTAGGAGTTGACCAGTTGGCCGCCGTTGCGACCGCTGGCGCCGAAACCGACTTTGGCGGCTTCGAGCACGGTGACGCTGTAGCCGGCTTCGGCCAGGAACAGTGCCGAGGACAAACCGGTGTAGCCGGCGCCGATGATGCAGACGTCGCACTCCACCAGTTCTTCAAGCACCGGAAAGTCGCCGGTGAAGTTACGGGTGGCGGCGTAGTAACTGTTTACATGCGTTTGTTTCATAGGTTTCTCCGATGGCCGCTGGCACGTGCCAGCGACCGCCGCTGTAGAAGTATTAGAGCTTGATCCAGGTCGCTTTGAGTTCGGTGTATTTGTCGAACGCATGCAGCGATTTGTCCCGACCGTTACCCGACTGCTTGAACCCGCCGAACGGCGCAGTCATGTCGCCGCCGTCGTACTGGTTGACCCAGACGCTGCCGGCACGCAAGCCGCGAGCGAAGGTGTGAGCCTTGCTCAAGTTGCTGGTCCAGACACCGGCGGCCAGACCGAAGATGCTGTCGTTGGCAATCGCCAGCGCTTCTTCCTCGGTGTCGAAGGTGATCAGCGACAGCACCGGGCCGAAAATCTCTTCCCGGGCGATGGTCATGGCGTTGGTCACGCCGTCGAAAATTGCCGGTTCCACGTACAGGCCACCGGTGGCTTCGAGGGTACGGCTGCCGCCCGCGATCAGTTGCGCGCCCTGGTCTTTGCCGATCTGGATGTAGCGCAACACGTTGTCCAGTTGGCGCTGATCAACGACTGCGCCGACGGTGGTTTCCGGATCGAGGGCGTGCCCCGGTTTCCAGGCTTGCAGTGCTTCCACCAGCAGCGGAATGAACTGCTCGCGAATCGAGCGCTCCACCAGCAAACGAGAACCGGCGGTGCAGACTTCGCCCTGGTTGAAGGCTATCGCCCCGGCGGCTGCTTGTGCTGCCGCGCGCAAATCCGGCGCGTCGGCAAACACCACGTTTGGACTCTTCCCCCCAGCTTCGAGCCAAACGCGTTTCATGTTGCTCTGCCCGGCGTAAATCAGCAGTTGCTTGGCAATCGCGGTCGAGCCGGTGAAGGCCAGCACGTCGACGTCCATGTGCAACGCCAGCGCCTTGCCGACGGTGTGACCGTAGCCCGGCAAGACGTTGAACACGCCTTTCGGGATGCCCGCATCCAGCGCCAATTGCGCGATACGAATCGCGGTCAGTGGCGATTTTTCCGAAGGCTTGAGGATGAACGAGTTACCCGCCGCCAGGGCCGGGGCAAACTTCCAACTGGCCATGATCAACGGGAAGTTCCACGGCACGATGGCCGCGACAACGCCTGTTGGTTCGCGAGTGATCAGGCCGAGTTGGTCGTGCGGCGTGGCCGCGACTTCGTCGTAGATCTTGTCGATGGCTTCGGCGCTCCAGCGGATCGCGTTGGCGGTCGCTGGAATGTCTATGCTCATGGAGTCGCTGATCGGCTTGCCCATGTCGAGGGTTTCGAGCAGGGCCAACTCTTCCTGGTTCGCCAGAATCAGGTCGGCGAAACGGATCAGGATGCGCTTGCGCTCTGCTGGCGCCAAACGCGCCCAGATGCCGGACTCGAAGGTCTGCCGTGCAACCACTACGGCTGCGTTGGCGTCGGCTTCATCGGTGCTGGCAACGTTCGCCAGAAAGCGGCCGTCGACCGGGCTGATGCATTCGAAGGTGTCACCGCTCAGTGCTGCGCGGTACTGACCGTCGATGAAGGCGCGGCCTTCTATTGTTAAGGACTGAAAGCGTTGCTCCCAGTCGCTGCGAGTGTTTGTCATTGTTGTGACTCGACGCAGGGGAATAAGTAGTCGTCGGACTAAAGCCAACCCATTTAGGATCAGAAAACAGCGATCCCTGTGGGAGCGGGCTTGCTCGCGAAAGCGGTGTGTCAGGCGACATCCATGTTGACTATGCCGCCGTCTTCGCGAGCAAGCCCGCTCCCACATTTGATCGGTGTTGTCCGCACGGTTTGTGAACGACACAAATCCCCTGTAGGAGCTGCCGAAGGCCGCGATCTTTTGATCTTGACTTTAAAAAGCAAAGTCAAAAGATCGCAGCCTTCGGCAGCTCCTACAGGGTTATTCAATAGCCATCAGACGGTGTGCAAATACCAGTTGTACTCAAGGTCGGAGATGGAGTTCTCGAACTCGGCCAGCTCGCTTTCCTTGCACGCCACGAACACGTCGATGTACAGCGGGTCGATGTATTTGGCCATGACTTCGCTGTCGTCCAGCTCGCGCAATGCATCGCGCAGGTTGTTCGGCAGGCTCTGCTCGTTCTGCTCGTAGCTGTTGCCTTCGACCGGTGGGCCGGGCTCGATTTTGTTGGTCAGGCCGTGGTGAATACCGGCCAGGACCGAGGCCATCAACAGGTACGGGTTGGCATCGGCGCCGGCAACACGGTGCTCGATGCGCACCGAGTCCGCGGAACCGGTCGGCACACGTACCGCAACGGTACGGTTGTCGATGCCCCAGCTTGGCGAGTTCGGTACATAGAACTGCGCGCCGAAGCGGCGGTACGAGTTGACGTTCGGGCACAGGAACGCCATCTGCGCCGGTAGGGTCTCGAGCACACCGCCGATCGCGTGACGCAGTGCGGCGTTCTGCTCGGGATCCTCGCTGGCAAAGATGTTGTTGCCTTCTTTGTCGAGAATCGAAATGTGCACGTGCAGACCATTGCCCGCCTGGCCCGGATACGGCTTGGCCATGAAGGTGGTGTCCATCTCGTGGTCGTAGGCGATGTTCTTCACCAGACGCTTGAGCAACACCGCGTAGTCGCAGGCCTTGATCGGATCAGAGACGTGATGCAGGTTCACTTCGAACTGCGCCGGGGCGCTTTCCTTGACGATGGCGTCAGCAGGAATGCCCTGCTCTTTCGCGCCTTCGAGGATGTCTTGCAGGCAATCGACGTATTCGTCGAGGTCGTCGATCAGGTACACCTGAGTCGACATCGGACGCTTGCCGGAGACTGGCGAGCGTGGCGATTGCGGACGACCGTTCACGTTGTCCTGGTCGATCAGGTAGAACTCGAGTTCAAAGGCTGCGCAAATCGTCAGGCCCATGTCATCGAACTTGCTCACGACCTGACGCAGTACTTCGCGAGGGTCCGCGAAGAACGGCTGGCCTTCGAGTTCGTGCATGGTCATTAACAGTTGCGCGGTTGGGCGCTTCTGCCATGGCTCGATGCTGAGGGTGTTTGGGATGGGGAAGCAGATTCGGTCTGAGTCGCCGATGTCCAGACCCAGGCCGGTGCTTTCCACCGTAGAACCATTGATGTCCAGAGCAAACAGCGACGCCGGGAGGTTAATGCCTTTTTCGTAAACCTTATGAAGACTGGTGCGTTCGATGCGCTTGCCGCGCACCACACCGTTCATATCCGCAATCAGAAGGTCGACGTACAAAACCTCAGGATATTTCTTAAGGAATGCGTTTGCTTCGTTGAGTTGAACGGCACGCAGAGGGACCGACATGATGCACCTATTAGCTGTTAATTATTATGTTCACTTCATGTTCACGAGCCCAGTCAATCCGAAAGACAAAGTGAAGTCAATAGCGAACACTTGGCCTTTCAACCTTTATTTTCGGGCCTTTTATGGGCACGCGAGTGCCAGGGAAGTCCTGCGCACCGTGTAAATCCTGAGGATCGGACGACCGGCGTTTAGAATTTTTTACATGAGAGTTGTTAATTAAAATCAACAAGGCTAAGCTCCGGAAAAGCTCGTTCAAGTGTGAAACTTCGAGGTGATAAAAATGGCATTCAAGCCATTGATCGGCGTTACAGCGTGCGTCAAACAGATTGGCCTGCACCCCTACCACGTCAGCGGCGACAAGTACTTACGTGCTGTCAGCGTCGCGGCTCTGGGGCTGCCCGTCGTCATTCCTTCCTTGGGCGAACTGACCGAAATCGAGGACCTGCTCGCGCAGCTCGACGGTCTGTTGCTGACCGGCTCACCCTCGAATGTGGAACCTTTCCACTATCAAGGCCCCGCCAGCGCACCCGGCACGGATCACGATCCGGCGCGGGATGCCACGACTCTTCCTTTATTGCGTGCAGCGATTGCCGCCGGCGTGCCGGTGCTGGGCATCTGCCGCGGCTTCCAGGAGATGAACGTGGCGTTCGGCGGCAGCCTGCATCAGAAGGTCCACGAATTGCCCGGCATGCTCGATCATCGCGAGGCGGACAGTCCGGAGTTGGCGGTGCAGTACGCGCCGGCTCATGCGGTGACTGTGCAACCGGGCGGCGTATTCGAAGCCATGGGTCTGCCGACGGTGTTCCAGGTGAACTCGATTCACAGCCAGGGCATCGACCGACTCGCTCCCGGCCTGCGCGCCGAAGCGATTGCGCCGGACGGTTTGATCGAGGCGATTTCGGTGGATCACAGCCCGACCTTCGCGGTCGGCGTGCAATGGCACCCGGAATGGCAGGTGCTGAGCAACCCTCCTTACTTGAGTATTTTCCAGGCGTTTGGTGACGCGTGCCGCAAACGCGCGGCGCTGCGCAACTCGCGCTGACGTAAAACACATTTGATCCATTTACTGCCCCCGTGGGCCAGGCGGGCGCGCGTTTGTGCGCCCGTCCCTCACGACAACAACACACCGCGATAACAACAAGTACTACCAGGCAGCCAGGACGGCGGCGCCGAATAAGCCCGAGCGGTATGGGTGATGCCAGTGAGCCAAACGCAAATCCAGGGTGGGAGCGGGCTTGCTCGCGAAGAGGGAGTGTCAGTCGACATTGATGCTGCCTGATACACCGCTTTCGCGAGCAAGCCCGCTCCCACAGGGGCTCACCGTTGAATTGACTGGCGTCGTACAGCTCAGGCTTGCAATCAACTATTAAGTCAGGCCGCGTTGGCCCGACGACTGAAACCTGTTGGGAGTTTCACATGGCAAATGCCTCCAGCACTTACAGGAAGGCTCTTGAAGGTCACCAGGCACCGAAAAAGGTCTTGGTGAAAATCGATCGCGTGACCAAGAAGTTCGACGAAACCACCGCCGTGGACGATGTGTCCCTGGAAATTTATCAGGGCGAAATCTTCGCCCTGCTCGGTGGTTCCGGCTCTGGTAAATCGACCCTGCTGCGCATGCTCGCCGGTTTCGAGCGCCCGACCGAAGGGCGGATCATGCTCGACGGCGTGGACATCACCGACATGCCGCCCTACGAGCGGCCGATCAACATGATGTTCCAGTCCTACGCGCTGTTCCCGCACATGACCGTGGCGCAGAACATCGCCTTTGGCCTGAAGCAGGATCGTTTGTCCGCCAGCGAAATCGACGCCCGCGTTGAAGAGATGCTGCGTCTGGTGCACATGACCCAATACGCCAAACGCAAACCCCATCAGTTGTCCGGCGGTCAGCGTCAGCGCGTCGCCCTCGCCCGCTCCCTGGCCAAACGTCCGAAGCTGCTGTTGCTCGACGAACCAATGGGCGCGCTGGATAAAAAACTGCGTTCGCAGATGCAACTGGAACTGGTGCAAATCATCGAACGGGTCGGCGTGACCTGCGTGATGGTGACCCACGACCAGGAAGAAGCCATGACCATGGCTGAACGCATCGCGATCATGCACCTGGGCTGGATCGCCCAGATCGGCAGCCCGGTCGACATTTATGAAGCGCCGGTCAGCCGCATGGTCTGCGAATTCATCGGCAACGTGAACGCCTTCGACGGCACCGTTGTGGAAGACCTCGAAGGTCACGCGATCATCCACAGCCCGGACCTGGAACAGAAGATTTACGTCGGTCACGGCGTCAGCACTTCGGTGCAGGACAAGTCAGTCACCTACGCCATCCGCCCGGAAAAAATGCTGGTCAGCACCCTCAAGCCCGAGCAGCGCTACAACTGGTCCAAGGGCAAAGTGCATGACATCGCCTACCTCGGCGGCCACTCGGTGTTCTACGTCGAATTACCTGGCGGCAAGATCGTCCAGTCGTTCATGGCCAACGCCGAACGCCGGGGCGCACGTCCGACCTGGGACGACCAGGTTTACGTGTGGTGGGAAGACGACAGCGGCGTGGTACTGCGTTCATGAAAACCTTCAATCAGCAGTTCCTGAGATTGGTCCCCAGCGGGCGCAAAATGGTGATCGGCATTCCGTTCATCTGGCTGTTCCTGTTTTTCATGCTGCCGTTCTTCCTGGTCATGAAGATCAGCTTCTCGGAAGCGGCGCTGGCGATTCCGCCGTACACCGAGATCTACAATTTCGTCGACCAGAAGCTGCAAGTGCTGCTGAACCTCGGCAACTACGCGCTGCTGACTCAGGATGAGTTGTACATCTCGGCGTACCTCGGTTCGTTGAAGGTCGCGTTTTTCAGTACGGTGATGTGCCTGGTGATCGGTTTCCCGATGGCCTACGCGATTACCAAGGCGAGCAAGGAAGCGCAAAACGTCCTGATGTTGCTGATCATGATGCCGACCTGGACCGCGATCCTGATCCGCGTTTATGCGTGGATGGGCATCCTCAGCAACAACGGTTTGCTCAACGCATTCCTGATGTGGACCGGGTTGATTTCGTCACCCATCGAGATCCTCAACACCAACACCGCCGTGTACATCGGGGTGGTTTACGCCTACCTGCCGTTCATGGTCTTGCCGCTGTACGCCAACCTGGTGAAGCACGATCAAAGCCTGTTGGAAGCCGCGTCGGACCTCGGTTCGAGCAACTTCAACAACTTCTGGAAAATCACCGTGCCGCTGGCCAAGAACGGGATTATCGCCGGCTGCATGCTGGTGTTCATTCCAGTGGTCGGTGAGTTCGTGATTCCGGAACTGCTGGGCGGCCCGGAGACCCTGATGATCGGTCGCGTGCTGTGGCAAGAGTTCTTCAACAACCGCGACTGGCCGGTGGCGTCTGCCCTGGCGGTGGTGATGCTGTTGATCCTGATTGTGCCGATTCTGCTGTTTAACCGCAGCCAGGCCAAAGAGATGGAGGCACGGGGATGAAACGCTTCGGATTTTCAAAGTTCATGCTGATTTTCGGCTTGTCGTTTATCTACCTGCCGATGCTGATTCTGGTGATCTACTCGTTCAACGCCTCGAAACTGGTGACAGTGTGGGGCGGCTGGTCGGTGAAGTGGTACGTCGGCTTGCTCGACAACACCCAACTGATGGGCTCGGTAATGCGCTCGCTGGAAATCGCCTGCTACACCGCGATTGCCGCGGTGGCGTTGGGGACATTGGCCGCGTTTGTGCTGACTCGCGTGACTCGATTCAAGGGCCGCACGCTGTTCGGTGGCCTGGTGACGGCGCCATTGGTGATGCCGGAGGTAATCACCGGTCTGTCGCTGTTGCTGCTGTTTGTGGCGATGGCTCAATTACTCGGCTGGCCGAAAGAGCGTGGCCTGGTAACGATCTGGATTGCTCACACGACGTTCTGTGCGGCGTATGTGGCGGTGGTGGTTTCGGCGCGTTTGCGTGAGCTGGACCTGTCCATCGAAGAAGCCGCCATGGACCTCGGTGCGCGGCCGTTGAAGGTGTTCTTCCTGATCACCATTCCGATGATCGCGCCATCGTTGGCGGCCGGCGGCATGATGTCGTTTGCCCTGTCGCTGGATGACCTGGTGTTGGCGAGCTTCGTGTCCGGCCCTGGTTCGACGACTCTGCCGATGGAAGTGTTCTCGGCGGTGCGTCTGGGTGTGAAACCGGAGATCAACGCTGTGGCCAGTCTGATTTTGCTGGCGGTGTCGATTGTCACGTTTATGGTCTGGTACTTCAGCCGCCGCGCCGAAGCCACCCGCAAACGTGCGATCCAGGAAGCGATGGACCAGACGGCCAGCGAATCCTGGTCACAACCGAAAAACCAACGAGTTGAAGTGGCGGCCTAGTGTCTTTGCTTTTACTTAAGTGACCACAAAACCTGTGGTGAGGGGCTTGTTGTGGTGAGGGGGCTTGCCCCCGTTCGGCTGCGAAGCAGTCGTAAAGTCGGTGAACGCGGTGTGCTTGATATACCTGCGCAGCAGGTTTTGGGGCCGCTTCGCGACCCAACGGGGGCAAGCCCCCTCACCACAACAAGCCCCTAACCACAGGTCTTGTGTTCACCGCACTTTTGCTTTGCGTTTTTGAATAAAAAGAATGGAGTTGTACCGATGAAAATGTTTGGCAGGACTCTGCTGACACTGTCCTTACTGGGCGCCATGGCTACGGTTGCCCAGGCCGACGACAAGGTTCTGCGTGTTTACAACTGGTCGGATTACATCGCCCCGGACACCGTCAAGAAGTTCGAAGACGAGACCGGCATCCGCGTGACCTACGATGTATTCGACAGCAATGAAACCCTTGAGGCCCGCTTGCTGGCCGGTAAATCCGGCTACGACATCGTGGTGCCGTCCAACAGTTTCCTGGCCAAGCAGATCAAGGCTGGCGTCTACCAGACGCTGGACAAATCGAAGCTGCCGAACTGGAAAAACCTCAACCCGGTGCTGCTGAAAAACGCATCGGCCAGCGACCCGGATAACGGTCACGCCTTCCCGTACATGTGGGGCTCGATCGGCATCGGTTTCAACCCGGCCAAGGTCAAGGAAGTACTCGGGGCCAACGCGCCGACCAACTCCTGGGACCTGCTGTTCAAACCGGAAAACGCCGCCAAGCTAAAAGCCTGCGGCATCAGTTTCCTGGATTCGCCAACCGAAATGCTCCCGGCCGCCCTGCACTATCTGGGCTACCCGGTGAATTCACAGGACAAGGGCCAGATTGCTGAAGCTGAAGCGCTGTTCATGAAGATTCGACCGTCGGTGGCGTACTTCCATTCTTCGAAGTACATCTCTGACCTGGCCAACGGCAACATTTGCGTGGCGGTCGGTTATTCCGGTGACGTGCTGCAGGCCAAGGCTCGCGCCAAAGAGGCCGGCGACATGGTGAAGATCGACTACAGCATCCCGAAAGAAGGCGCTGGCAGCTTCTACGACATGGTCGCCATCCCACGGGACGCGGCGAACGTCGAGAACGCTTACCTGTTCATGAACTTCCTGATGCGCCCGGACATCATCGCCGAGATCACCAACAACATCGGCTACAGCAACGCCAACGCGGCGGCGACGCCGTTGGTGGATGAAGCGATTCGTGACGACCCAGGCTCGTACCCGCCGCAAGAAGTGATGGCGACGTTGTATGCCATCCCGGACATGCCAATCGGCATTCAGCGGGTCATGACCCGGGGCTGGACGCGGGTGAAACTCGGTAAATAACCCGCACTCCCTGTAGGAGCAAAGCTTGCTCGCGATGAGGCCATCACATTCAACACAGATATCCGCTTTTCCCTCTTCCGTTCACGCAGCGCCTTACCACCGCTGCTTTTCCTTCGAACGGCCTCACCTGGCTTCCTCGGTCAAGGTGAATTTCAGGCGCCCTCGGGCGCTTTTTTTTGTGCTGCCGATTCAGGGCGCGAGCGGCCACTCGACCAGCGCTCGATAGCGACCCTTATGGGATTCGAACAGCGTGAAGTGCTCGGCCCGCAGGACAAACTCGGGAGGCTCAGTCGACTCAGGCACCGGCAATCGGTAGTCACGCATCAACGTCAGGTGGGGTCGAAATTCCTTCGGCGAATCCTCAAATCCAAACGGCAACATCGCCTGCTCCAGTGCGTAAACCAGCCGCAACAACTCCGGCGACGCCTGCTCCGACGCGAGCACCATGACGCCGTGCTTGCGCCAGACATCCAGGCGATCAAGCACCACCCGCAACGGCACGCCCGGCACCCGAACATTCGCTGCCGCGGTGCAGATATCCGAAATCTGCGCCACGCCCACCGCCCCCAAAAACATCAGCGTCAGGTGAAAGTTTTCCGCCGGCACCGGGCGTCCACTGCGCAGTTGCAGCGCGCTGCGCCACTGGGCAATCGCCCGCCGCTGCGGCGCCGCACAGTTCAAGGCAAAAAACAGCCGTTTGACCGGTTCAAGGGATTCATCGCTCACGCCTGGCACCTCCTGACATGCACGTTATAGTTGAACCAACCGAATTAACGGGAGGGCGCCATGCGAGTAATCATCAGCAAAGAGCCATGGTGGGCGATGCCACCGAGACCCGGCCAGGCTGAGTCCGAGCTGGAATGGGGCTGGCTGGTTCACTATAGCGAAGGTGAGCCGCGTTTCGAGTTCATCAAGGAGCGGCCGACGGACAGTGAAATCCGCAACCGCAAGAGTTGCAGGATCACCCCATCCTCGGAGTGACCCTGTGGTCGTTTGTCAGGCTTGGACGAGGACTTTGAAACCGCCAAAGACCATGCGCTGACCATCGAACGGCATCGGATTGACGTCCTGCTGCATGCGCGGATCGACCATGACTTTCTGCATCCCGGCATCGCGGGTGGCCTTGTCGGGCCAGACGATCCAGGAAAAAATCACGGTTTCGTCTTCCTTGAGTTTCACTGCCATCGGAAACGACGTCACTTTGCCGTCCGGCACGTCATCGCCCCAGCATTCAGTGATGCTCAAGGCACCGGCCTCCTTGAAGATCCCGGCGGCGATCTCGGCGTGCTTCTTGAATTTTTCGCGATTGGCGGTGGGGACTGCGGCGATTAGGCCATCGATGTAAGACATGGTCATTCTCCTGCATGGGTTAAAGGCCAATACCGGTTGTGACACTGCACCTGTGGCGAGGGAGCTTGCTCCCGCTGGGCAGCGAAGCGGCCCCAAAGAATGGGACTGCTGCGCAGTCCAGCGGGAGCAAGCTCCCTCGCCACAGGGACGGTGTGCATTCTTGGCGACTTGGTGGCATTGGTCAGGGGTCGATCTGTTGAGTAGTCGATCCGCTCGGGCTCAAATCGACAGTGCCCTCCCCCGAGCCGACCGACGGTTCAACGCTGCTCCCCAGGCTGCCCTCAACCTGCTTGGCCATGTACAGCGTCCCGGCCATGACGCCGCTGGTCGGGTTCTGCAGCAGTTTCGTCCAGGCCTTGTCGAACGTGTTGCCCAGGCTGCTGCGGATCAGCGCCTCGCTGTCCGGCCGGTCGCTGGCCTGAATGATCGCCCGGATCCCCGCCACCCCCACGGTGATCAAGCCCCCGGCCAGTTTGCCGGCGGCTGCAGCCACCGCACTGGCCGCGCCACGAGGGGCCATCTCGGCCTCCATTCGTTGGCTGACGCGCTTGGCTACCGGCGCCATGCCGGCATCTGGCGAGGCGATACTTTTGTCACCGCCGGCCTTGTGGATCGTGTCGATCAACGCCGCGTAAGCCGGCAACGCGTTCAGCGGCTCGGTACTGACGACTTGATACAGCGAGGCATCCCGGGCCGGAGGCGGTCCGAGGGCGATGGCGGGGACTTTCTGAATCCGGCCGTTGAGCTGCGCGATGGGTATGCCATGGCGCTGGGCGATGACTTGCATTTGCTGGCTAAGGGTCTGCACATAAAACACTGTGGCTTGGGCGAGGATAGCGTCGGGATCAATTTCCACCGCCACCGGCGCCAGCACCCGCTTCTGATACTGCTCCAGCAAATAGGCAGCCAAGCGCTTGGTCGAGGCATCCTGCTCGCCGCCTGCACTCAAGGTGTACACACTGACTTTCATCGACAGCCATTCCTGGGTCCAGTAACTGCTGAACCACGGGATGAACTTCTCCTCGGTCTGTTCGTAAACCCGGGTGCGCCAGTGCTCCATTGAGCCACGCGCGAACTGTCGGGCCTGTTCGGTGGCCTGTTGCGAGGCGCTGACAATCTCCCGGTCCACCTGCTGCCAGGTGCTGGGTGAGACGAATACCGCTGGTTCCGGCACTGGGGCACGCGCAGACGTGGCGCACCCCGCCAACACCAGCATCACGGCAACGATCAGCGAACGCAGGTTCAAGATCGCGATGTCCTACAGTCGCCCCCGAACGAAATGCCCGGTGCTCATAAAGCTATTGAGTTGAGTATAGGCCGCGGGTTTTGGCCGTTCGTCTGGAGAATGGTGGCGCCCTTGAAACCGCCTTCGCGAGCAAGCCCGCTCCCACATCTGAAATGCACTCCCCTGTAGGAGCGAGGCTGCCCGCGAAGAGGCCTGCAAATCCACTAGAGATCCCGGCGTCAGTCACATCGCCTTCGCGGGCAAGCCTCGCGCCTACGGGTCCGATGCAATCCCTGCTCGCGATGCGGCCCGCAAAAACGATGAAAAAAGCTTCACCATCATTCCTGTCGATATGCACCATCGTAATGAAAGCCTTCCGCAAAAAAACCGTCCGGCGCAGGATCAGCCCCATACCCAACGCAAACCCTGCATCAGAGGGGCGAACCATGTTGATCCATCTGCTGACCTGCCTGGCCTTGACTGCCGTCACGCTGACTTTGTTTTCCCGTTTCTTTCTGGACATCGACCCATCCGAGGAGCACCCATCATGATCCACATCGTCACCCTGGCCGTGAGTTTCCCGGTGTTCGGCAGCAACTACTATTCGCAACAGGCCGTCTCGCGCAAAGAAGTTGCGTTGGTGTTCGACAAACAGTTCGAAGCGTTGCTGATGCCGGCAGCGGCCAACCATTTCAGTAACGAAGTGGTCGGGCTTAACGATCAGTTCCGGTTTTTGAATGATGTACTGGTCGAGCATTTGCTCGACACCGAAATGGCCCAGCGTTCATCACGCCAGTTCACCTTCTAGCAGGGGAGTATTCCCCTGCTGACAGAATTGTAATTCCCCCATCACCTCCCCGTTATCTGCAGATTGCAACGATGTCACTCGGCGCTCTTACGCAAGGGTAAATCCCTTGCCGTAGAAAAATAAAACCAAGCCGAAGAACGTTCCAGTTCTGCCGAACCCAAGGAGTGATTGATGGTTAACCCTACAAAGTATTCGATGGCCGCTTTAGCGATGGTTGTCAGTTCCGGGCCGTCCCTGGTAGCGGCTGAGGAAAAGGCCGGGGGATTTGTTGAAGACAGCAGCCTGACCGTGCTCAACCGTAACTACTACTTCAATCGTGATCACCGCAATGGTCAGTCGAGTCCCACGGGCAATGGCTATTCCGAGGCCTGGGCCCACGCGATTATCAGCAAGTTCGAATCCGGTTTTACCCAAGGCACTGTCGGTGTCGGCGTTGATGCATTTGCAATGATCGGGCTGAAGCTTGATACCGGTGATGGTCGCAACGGCGGCCGTAGTTCGTTCGACGTATTGCCCGTCAACAGCGACGGCGAGGCGCGAGATGAATACACCAAGGTCGGTGGTGCAGCCAAAGTTCGGGCCTTTGATACCGTGCTGAAAGTCGGTGATGTGTTCCCTTCCACCCCAGTGGTGGCGGCTGGTGATTCCAGGCTTCTGCCGGAAAGTTTCCGGGGCGTTACCGCGACCAATACTAGCCTTGAAGGCCTGACACTTCAGGGCGGTCGACTTCACGCCATGAGCCAACCGGTCTCCAGCAACATGCGCGAGAACTTCGCGACGTTCTACGCCGGCCCGGTCAACTCACCATGGGTTGGCTACTTCGGCGGTGACTACGCACTGAACAAAGATGTCAGCTTCAGTCTTTATTCCAGCCGCCTCAAAGACGCTTGGAATCAATACTACGCAGGCACCGCGTTGAATCACTCGTTGTCGGATGAACTCTCGGTATTTGGTGGCTTGAACTATTACAAAGCCATCGACGAGGGCAAGCAGTTGCTCGGCAAGTTCGACAACAACATCTGGAGCGGCCGGATCGGCGTGAAGTACGGCGCCCACTCGCTGGCACTGTCCCACCAACGAAATAACGGCAACGACGACTTCGATTATCTGCGCCAGTCGGACTCGATCTTTCTCGACAACTCGATCCAGTACAGCGACTTCAACTCGCCCAAAGAACGTTCCTGGATGGTCCGCTACGACCTCGACATGAGCCCGTATGGCGTGCCTGGCCTGTCATTCATGACCCGTTACGGCCGTGGCTCCGGCGCCGACTATTCCAACGCGAACGCCGTGTACATGCGCCGCGATGCCGAGGGTAACCCGCTAACCGACCAGAAACGCTGGGAGCGCGATATCGAGGTGAAATACGTGGTGCAAACCGGCACGTTGAAAGACATGTCCTTGCGTCTGCGCCAAGCCAATACCCGGGCAACGGCGTTCGAGTCGGACCTGGATGAAGTGCGCGTGATTGTCGAATACCCGCTGGCGATTCTGTAAGACCCTGCTGCTCAGTTAAATCTGCACATTCACCTTTAGAAGCTCCTTGCTCCTTTGGAAGAGGTGAATTTTTTGGCGTCCTTTGGGACGCCTTTTTTATGCCTGCGATGTAGAAATCGCGAGGCACATACAAAACCTGTGGGAAGTGTGTTTAATGCACTAGCTGCGCTGCTGGCGACACTCCCCCGCCACCGTGTACTTGACCGTATTGAGCTGCCCTTGGGAGTCTTCATAGGTCATGGCCGCCGGCACCACAGCGCAACGCTTTTCAGGTCGCACGACGCTCACGACGTTAACCACGTCCATCTTCATCCCGTATTCATACTCTTTGACGACTGGCGCTGACTTGCCCTGGCTCACCGCATACTGCTCCATGGCTTGCATGTTGGCGCTCATCATCCTGTCGAAGGCCCTGTCACCGCCCCCTTCTGCCCATACACTTGAAGACATCGCCAATACAGCAACACAACTCATCACACTCATGAACTTCATGCCCAATACCTCATATAGGAAAAACCAAAATAGTATCAACTTGCCGCTATCGAAGACGTTGCACCCACATTACAAAAACGATATAAACCGCCCATAAAAAAAGCCCGCCATCGAAGTTCGATGACGGGCTTGTTCATGTGCAGCACGATTACATTTGTTTGGTTTTATCATCCTTGGCAGCATTCAACACCACCGGATCACCCTTCGGTTCTTTGGCCGCAAACGCCTGCACTGCCTGGTCATTAGACGTCATCATCCGGTCAAACGTCCTGTCGCCACCGCCTTCAGCCATTGCAACGGAAGAAAGAATCAAAGCACCTAAAAACGCACAGACTTGAGCAAGTTTCATTTGTGACACCTCATTAATAATTGACGCTGTCAGGGTATCAATTGGAACCTGTCACGACGGTGGCGCCAACATTACATATTCGTTATGTTTGTTACTTTAAATAACAACCAACTAGGCCATCGATTTAACTTCATCCTCCTCCCGACGGTGTGCCCACTGATAAAGCGCCGGCAAGATCAGCAACGTCAGTGCCGTCGAGGACAGGATCCCGCCGATTACCACGGTCGCCAGCGGCCGTTGCACCTCCGCCCCGGTGCCGGTGGCCAACGCCATCGGAATAAAGCCGAGCGAGGCCACCAGCGCCGTCATCAACACCGGACGCAACCGCGTCAGCGCACCTTCATTGATCGCGCTGCTTAGCGAGCGCCCTTCTTCCCGAAGATTGCGGATGAACGCGATCATCACCAGACCGTTGAGCACCGCGACCCCGGACAAGGCAATAAAACCGACCCCCGCCGAGATCGACAATGGAATGTCCCGCAGCCACAACGCCATGACCCCACCGGTCAGTGCGAAAGGGATCCCGGTGAACACCAACAGCCCATCCTTGAGGTTGTTGAACATCATGAACAACAAGGCAAACACCAGCAGCAGAGCGACCGGAACTACGATCTGCAAGCGTTTGGCCGCCGATTGCAGTTGCTCGAACTGCCCGCCCCAACTGGTCCAGTAACCGGCCGGGATCTGCACCTGCTGTTCAATCACGCGGCTGGCTTCCTGCACAAACGAACCAATATCGCGCCCGCGCACGTTGGCACTGACGATCACCAGACGCTTGCCGTTTTCGCGGCTGACCTGATTCGGCCCGAGCACCAGATCAAGGCTGGCCACTTCCGACAGCGCGATGAAGCCAATCTGAGCGGCACTGCCATTGAGCAGCGCCGGCACCGGAATCAATAGCGTCGACAGGCCTTCGACGTCCTTGCGCATGGCGTCGGACAGGCGCACCACCATGTCGAATCGACGATCACCTTCATACAGAGTCCCCGCCTGGCGCCCACCGACCGCCACCGCGATGGTGTCTTGCACGTCACCAACGTTCAGGCCATAACGCGCGGCTTTGTCGCGGTCGATGTTGATGGTCAGCACCGGCAGCCCGGTGGTCTGTTCAACCTTGACCTCGGAAGCGCCGCTGACCTTCTGCATCGACGCCGCAATTTTCGCCGCCGTGCTGTTGAGCACCGCCATGTCATCGCCGAACACCTTGACCGCCACGTCACTGCGCACGCCGGAAATCAGTTCGTTGAAACGCAACTGAATCGGCTGGGACAACTCGTAGTTACTGCCCGGCATCAGCGCCGTGGCGTTCTGGATATCGGCAATCAGCGCCTCTCGGGACTTGTTCGGATCAGGCCATTGGTCCTTGGGTTTGAGCATCACGTAGCTGTCGGAGATATTCGGTGGCATCGGGTCGGAAGCAATTTCCGCGGTCCCGGTGCGCGCGAACATGCGCTGCACTTCGGGCACTTTTTCCAGTACCAGTTTTTCCAGGCGCTGCTGCATTTCTACCGATTGCGTCAGGCTGGTGCCCGGCACGCGCAAGGCTTGCAGGGCAAAATCGCCTTCGCTGAGACTCGGTACAAACTCGCTGCCCATTCGACTGGCCACCACTCCCGATATCGCGATCACGGCCAATGCCGCGCCGAATGCGATCGAGCGATGGCCCATAACCCACTCCAACGCCGGGGCGTAGACCCGACGGGCGCCACGCATGATGACGTTCTCTTCTTCCTTGACCTTGCCAGTCACGAACAGCGCAATCGCCGCCGGAACAAAAGTCACCGACAACAACATCGCCCCGAGCAAGGCGATCACCACCGTAAACGCCATCGGGTGGAACATTTTCCCTTCGACGCCGGTCAGGGCAAAAATCGGCAGGTACACGACCATGATGATCAACTGGCCGAAAATCAGTGGCCGGCGCGCTTCCTTGGCCGCCGCGAACACTTCATGAAAGCGTTCGGAGCGCGTCAGGATGCGCCCGTGATGCTGCTGCGCATGGGCCAGCCGCCGGATGGCGTTTTCGACAATCACCACCGCGCCGTCGACGATGATGCCGAAGTCCAGCGCGCCGAGGCTCATCAGGTTGGCGCTGACTTTGTTGGTGAACATGCCGGTGAAGGTGAAGAGCATGGCCAGCGGAATCACCATCGCCGTGATCAGCGCCGCACGAATGTTGCCCAGGAACAGGAACAGAATCGCGATCACCAGGATCGCCCCTTCCACCAGGTTCTTCTTGACCGTGGCAATTGCCTTGTCCACCAGATGCGTGCGGTCGTAGACGGTGATCGCGACCACGCCTTTGGGCAGCGAGCGGTTGATTTGTTCAAGCTTGGCGGCAACAGCCTGGGACACCGTGCGGCTGTTCTCGCCGATCAACATGAACACCGTGCCGAGCACCACTTCACGGCCGTTTTCGGTCGCGGCCCCGGTGCGCAATTCGCGGCCGATGTCCACGGTCGCGACGTTCTTGATCCGGATCGGCGTGCCGTCGACATTGGCCATGACGATGTTGGCGATGTCCTCGGTGGTCGCCACTTGGCCTGGGGCGCGAATCAACAGCTGCTCGCCGCTGCGCTCGATGTAACCGGCGCCGACGTTGGCGTTGTTGCGCTCCAGCGCCGTCACCAGGTCGGTCAGGGTCAACTTGTAGGCCGCCAGGCGTTTTGGATCGGGCGCAATCTGGTACTCCTTGGCAAAGCCGCCAATGGTGTTGATTTCCGCCACGCCCGGCACGTTGCGCAGTTGCGGCTTAATGATCCAGTCCTGGATCACCCGCAAATCGGTCGGCGTATACGGGCTGCCGTCCTCTTTGAGCGCGCCCTCCTCGGCCTCGACTGTCCACAGAAAAATCTCCCCCAACCCGGTCGAAATCGGCCCCATCACCGCCTCCACTCCGTCGGGCAATTGTTCCTTGGCGACCTGCAATCGCTCATTGACCAATTGCCGGGCGAAGAACAGGTCGGTGCCTTCCTTGAAGATCACCGTGACTTGCGACAACCCCGAACGCGACAGCGAACGGGTCTGCTCCAGCGCCGGCAAACCGGCCATGGCGGTTTCGATGGGAAAGGTGATGCGCTGCTCGGTTTCCAGTGGCGAGAAACCCGCCGCGCCGGTATTGATTTGCACCTGCACGTTGGTGATGTCGGGCACCGCGTCGATCGGCAGCTTTTGATAGCTGGCGATGCCGAGGCCGGCCATGAGCAGCACCGCGAGCAACACGATGATGCGCTGCTCGATGGAGAATTGAATCAGGCGTTCAAACATGAGGACCTTCTCGTGGCAATGGCGGATCGGTGGGCGTCTTTAGTGAGCGTGCTCGGCCGAGGCCTTACCCAGTTCCGATTTGAGAATGAAGCTGCCGGCGGTCGCGACTTGCACGCCAGGCGCCAGGCCTTCGGTGATCTCGACCAGGCCGGCGGCGCGGCTGCCAATCACCACCGGCTGCGCCTTGAAGCCGTCATCGGTTCGAACGAACACGGTGGGTTTGTCCTCCACCGTTTGCAGCGCGGCTTCCGGCACGGCGACCTTCGTCTGGCGGGTTTCGGTGTCCACCCGAGCGGTCACGAACAGCCCCGGACGCCAGGCGCCTTGCGGGTTGGCCAAGGTGACGCGGACCGTGGCAGTGCGGGTCTGCTCGCCCAGCAAGCTGCCGACGTAGGCCACGGTTCCGCTGACTTCGGCGTTCAGCTCCGGGGCGCTGACCGTCACCGATTTGCCCACCAGCACCTTGTTCAAGTCCTTCGGCGAGACACCGAAGGTCACCCACACCCGCGACAAATCCGAGAGCGTGAAAGCATTGGTGGTTTCGCTGACGACCTCCCCCAAGCCCAAGTGTTTTTCCACCACCACACCGTCGAACGGCGCCCGCAGCTCATAGCGATTACCGCCGCTGGCCACCGAACTGCCACTGAGCACGCTGATTTTCTGGCGGGCATTGCCGAGGGCGATTTCGGCTTCTTGCAGGGCCTGACGAGCCTGGAGGAAATCCTGCTCGGCAGAGATTTTGTCCTGCCATAGCTGCCGTTCACGGGCGTAGGTGGTGCGCGCCAACTCCAGACGCCGTTGTGCGGCGGCTTGTTCGCTGCGTTGATCGGAGATCTGCTGGCTGGCGATGACCGCCAGCAACTGGCCTTTCTTCACCGACTGACCGAGGTTGACGTGCACCGACTCGACCACACCCGGCGCACGCGGCACCACGTGGGCGGTGCGGTCTTCGTCGAAACGGATTTCGCCGGGAAACGGCAACGAGAGACTGATGTCCCGGGCCTCGGCTTCGGCCAACTGGATACCGGCCGAGGTGATCTGCTCGGCACTCAGCGTCAGGTGACCTTCTTCGGTTTCGCCTTCGGCGTGGGAGGCTTTCGTTTCATCTTCGCCGGCGTGATCGTCGTGGCCCTGTTCGTCCTGCGCCTGGACGGCGGCCGTCGGTGACGCTGCGCCGCCCATCCAGGATGAGCCAATGCCAATGCCCACCGCGAGGGTCAGTGCGGTGACAAATAGGTGTTTTTTTTCCATGGAGACTCCCTGCGCCGCGCCGTTGACCGGGCAGCGATAAAAAATGAAATCAACGGCTGCGCGCGAGCGTCTCGACATCGCCGAAAATCCGCTCGATGCGCACCCAGGCGTCAGTGGCCTCGGCAATCGCCTGGATGTATTGGGCGCGGGCGCTGATCAAGGTGCGCTGGGCATCGAGCACGTCGAGGAAGTTGAACTTGCCCATCTCAAAACCACGGGTCGCGGTGTCGACGGCGCTTTGCGCCGCCGGCAGGATCGATTGGTCGAACGACTGGATTTCCGTGTTGGCGGTCAGCCATTGATCCAGGGTGGTCTGGATTTCCGTGCGCAAGCGCAGCTCACTGGCGTTGCGCAGGTCGCGGGCCTGATCGGCGCGGCGTGCGGCGGCGAGGATGTTGCCCTGATTGCGGTTGAACAGCGGGATCGGCATCGACAGCCCGACGACGTTGACCCGCTCGCGCTCCAGCTCGCTGTATTGGCTGCCGACACTCACCGTGAGGTCTGGAATCCGCTGGGCTTTTTCCAGGCCCAGGGACGCTTCGCGCTGATCGATCTGCAGCTTGGCCAGTCGCAGCTCTGCGGTGTCTTCGATGCGTGCCAGCAGCCGCGAAGCGGGCGGCACGGCGGGCATCAAGCGGTCAGAATCGCTCACGCTGACGAAGGTCGGCAGCGGCGCCCCCATGACCTGCGCCAGTTGCTGCCAGGCACTGGCCTCGTCGCGCTCGGCCCTTCTGAGTTCCAGGCGGACCTCCGAGAGCTGCACCTCGGCGCGCGTCCCTTCAACCGGCGATGACTTGCCGCTGTTGATCCGCCCTTGCGCCACCCGCACACCGCGTTCCGCAAGTTCCAGCGACTGGCGTGACAGCAACAACCGTTGCTGCGCTGTCGAGGCTCCGTAGAACGCCTGAATGACGTCGGCCCGTAACACGTTGCGCTTGCGCTCCAACTCGATGCCCGCCGCATCCTGGGCGCGACTGGCGACGTCGATCCGGGCCCCGCGCTTGCCACCGAGTTCGATAGGTTGATTGAGCATCACCGTCGTGGTTCGCGAATTGCGGCGGGTGTCTTCCGCCTCCCAGGACACTTCGGGGTTGGGGATCAATCCCGCTTGCTGCCGATCGCCCTGGGCGATACCGATTTCCCACTGGGCCGCTGCCAGGTCAGGGTTGTTGGCAAACGCCGTTTGCAGGGCTTGGTCCATGGTCAGCGCTGATGAGGCCGAAGTTGCCGCAACGCTGGAACCGGCCCATGAGAGCAGGCAACTTAAACCGAGAATTCTGCTTATGTTCAGGGAAACTATTAACGTTCGATGCCAGCGCAATTCCAGACTTCCTTTAAAGCACTAATAATTCAATGGCATCAATGTAGAGTTGCACAGCTATCAACAAGGTGACTGCAAAATTACAAATACGTTATCCAACGTTCTGGCGGTACTTCTTGCACTAATATGGAGGGGTAAAAACCTAATAACCCCACAAGCAATATGAAGAAACAAATGCTGGCCAATTATCCGCCGCACAGCACTTGCCGAAGTCTCACAACCATGTAAGCCGTCCAGACTCATGCGACATGTTGTCGCAAACCTTGAATTAACCGCTCAAGAACAAGGCTTTGGCTTGACCCTGTAGCAGCTTCAGGCTTTACGGTGGCGATCATTGAAGCGTTTCAAACGCACTTTACATTCGGTCAGAGAACCTTAAAACAACAACTAACTTTTCTGAGTAATCCCACTATTTTTTGTTATTTAAAAAGGTGAACTATCATGCGAATCCTTGTAGTTGAGGACGAGCTTAAAACTGCCGAGTACTTGCATCAGGGCCTGACGGAAAGTGGCTATGTAGTTGACCGGGCCGCGAATGGTGCAGATGGACTTCATCTGGCCCGCCAACAGGCCTACGACCTGGTAATACTTGATGCCAATCTTCCGCAACTTGATGGCTGGAGTGTGCTTGAGCAACTGCGCCAAAGCAGCAACACCCGGGTGATGATGCTGACCGCACGCGGGCGTCTGGCGGATAAAATTCGAGGCCTCGATCTGGGCGCCGATGACTATCTGGTCAAGCCGTTCGAGTTTCCCGAACTGCTGGCCCGAGTCCGAACCTTGATGCGTCGCAGCGAGCACATTCCCGTGCCGCCAGTGCTCAAAGTTGCCGACCTCGAACTCGATCAGGGCCGCCACCGGGCCTTTCGTGGCGAGCAGCGCATCGACCTGACGACCAAGGAGTTCGCGTTGCTGCACCTGCTGATGCGCCAGTCAGGCGAGGTGCTCTCTCGTACACAGATTATTTCGCTGGTCTGGGACATGAATTTCGACTGCGACACCAACGTGGTCGAGGTGTCGATCCGGCGCCTGCGAGCGAAGATCGATGACCCGTTCGACAACAAGTTGATCCATACCCTGCGCGGCGTTGGCTATGTGCTGGAGGCCCGGGAATGAAGCCGGCGAGCCTGTCGATGCGACTGGGTTTGACCGTGAGTATTCTGGGGGCGTTGCTGGTGGTGTTGCTAGCGGTGCTCGCGTTTATCGCACTGTCCCATGAGCTGGACACACTCTCCAAAAGCAGCCTCGACAGCAAAATGCAGCAGATCGAGCACAGCCTTTCGAGCTATGAAAAACCCAGCGACATCAACGCCGAACCCCACGCGTTGCTTGATCAGGTGATGGGCCATGACAACCTGAACCTGACCCTCTATGACCTGAAGAATCTGCGCTCGCCGCTATTGAAATTCGGCACGGGGTTAACCGACCCAAGGGTCGAGTTGAAGGCCGCGGCATCGGCCATCGACCAGGTTTCGTATTCCCGAAGTACTGATGCTGAAGGTCGGCACTTCCTGACCGCGTCCAGGCTCATTCGACTCCCCAACGGCACGAGCGTCGCCGTGTTGCTGTCGATTGATTGCGCCAACGACGACACGCTGCTCAGTGCGTACCTGCGCTCGACGATCATTGCCTTGCCGTTGCTGCTGATCCTCATCGGCATCAGCGCCTGGGCCGTGGTCCAGCGTGGCCTTGCGCCGTTGCGTGAGTTTCGTAAGGTCGCGGCGATGATCTCGGCGCAGGACCTCAGCCATCGACTGTCGGTGGTCAAGATGCCCCAGGAACTCAGTGAGCTGGCCCACGGCATCAACTTCATGCTGCACCGCCTCGACGGCGATGTTCAGCAGTTGTCGCAGTTCTCCGATGACCTGGCCCACGAACTGCGTTCGCCGATCACCAACCTGATGGGCAAGGCTCAGGTGACCCTGTCCCGGGAGCGACCGGCCGAGGAGTACAAAGCGGTGCTGGAGTCCTGCACCGAAGAGTTGGGCCGCGTGACGCGGATTGTCTCGGACATGCTGTTTCTGGCGCAGGTCAGTCACCCCGCCGCGCTGGTCCCGTTCGAGACCATTGCGCTGGAGGATGAAGCGTTGAAAGTCGTCGATCTGTTTTCACTGTCGGCGGAAGAGAAACGGATCAGCCTGAGCGTTACCGGCAGCGGCTCGACCCTTGGCGACCGGTTGATGATCCAGCGGGCGATTTCCAACCTGATGTCCAACGCCATACGCCATTGCCCGCCCGGCCAGGCCATTTCGGTGATCATCGAAAACCATGCCGGCGAGGTTTCACTGTTGGTGGGCAACCCTGGCGCCGGGATTGAACCGCAGCATCTGACGCATTTGTTCGACCGCTTCTATCGGGTCGACACCAGCCGGTCCCGCGCTGAAGGCGGGACCGGGCTTGGTCTGGCGATTGTGCGTTCGATCATGAGCCTGCATCAGGGCAGCGCCGAGGTGCAAAGCCTGCCGGGCAGCGTCACGGTGTTCAGGCTGGTGTTTCCCAACCTCGACGGGCAAACCCCTTGGCCATCCAAACGGCAGGAATCCACCGCCGGCTAGTGCTCCATGCCGAGGTCTTTTTCGAGCCCGGCATGGAACTGCGAGTGCTCCAGTTGCAGGGTCGTGTGGCTGATGTGAAAGGCCTCGCTCATCAGGCGTGTCACTTCAGCCAATACGGCTTGCCCAGCCTCGGAAGAACCCTGGACCACCAAGTGCGCACTCAGGACGTTCTTGCCACTGGTCACCGCCCAAATGTGCAGATCATGAAGGTCCTCGACGCCGTCAACCGCCCGGATACGCGCCTCTACTTCATTAATATCGATGCCTTCGGGAACCCCTTGCAGCAGGATATTGGTGCTTTCCTTGAGCAATACCCAGGTTCTGGGCAGCACCCATAAACCGATAGCGGCAGCGACGAACGAATCGACCCAGGACCAGCCGGTGTAGCGAATGATCAGTGCCGCGCCGATGACACCGATGGAGCCGAGCATATCGCTCCAGACTTCCAGGTACGCGCCTTTGACGTTGAGGCTTTCGTCACTGGCGGACATCAACAGGCGCATCGAGATCAGGTTCACCAACAACCCGATCACGGCGACGATCAACATGCCGGTGGACTGGATTTCTGTCGGGGTCCGGAAGCGCTGATAGGCCTCGTACAGAATGTAGATAGCAACCAGAAACAGCAGAATGGCGTTGAACGCGGCGGCGAGGATTTCGAACCGGGCATAACCGAAGGTGCGTTTCTTGTCCGCCGCGCGTTTGGCAATCTGGATGGCGACCAGCGAGATCGCCAACGCGGTGGCGTCGGTCAGCATGTGCGCCGCATCGGACAGTAACGCCAGACTGCCGGTGACGTAAGCACCGATGACTTCTACGACCATGAAACTGGTGGTCAACGCCAAGGCGAACCACAGCTTTTTCTCGTGCCCGGCCCGTGCTTGTCCGTGACTGTGTCCTGCGCTCATCGGTCGCTCCATGGGTTTTCTGTTTGGGGAGAGTGGACACCCTGTAGCGGGTTCAGGGTCAAGCGGGAAACTGTGGTGACTTGAAGACCGCTTTCGCGAGCAAGCCCGCGAAGTGGCCCAACAGACCACCATAAACCTCAAGCCAAGCCCGGCAAGGACAGCGGCGAATTGCCACCTATACTCCAGACAACCTACCCCGCAACGGATTTGCGCCTCCAACAATAATAAGCAGAGGTGGAACATGGTCTGGCAGCAAATCTACGACCCGTTCGGCAATCCGGTGTTATCGACGGCCATGGCGGCCACGCCGGTGGTGGTGATGCTGGCGTCCCTGGCTTTTTTCCATATCAAGGCACACATGGCCGCATTGCTGGCCTTGGGTTCGGCTTTGTTGATCGCGATTTTCGCTTTCGGCATGCCGGCGAACATGGCGGGCTCGGCGGCGCTGTTTGGCGCGGCCAACGGCTTGCTGCCGATTGGCTGGATCGTGCTGAACATCATCTTCCTGCACCGGCTGACCACCGAGAACGGCTCGTTCAAAGTGCTGCAGGATTCCCTGGCGCGCATCACCGATGACCGACGCCTGCAACTGCTGCTGATTGCCTTCTGCTTTGGCGCGTTCTTTGAAGGCGCGGCCGGGTTCGGCACACCGGTAGCGGTGACCGGGGCGATTCTGATCGGGTTGGGCTTCTCGCCATTGGCCGCGTCGGGTCTGGCGTTGATCGCCAACACCGCACCCGTGGCGTTCGGCGCCCTCGGCACGCCAATCATCACCCTGGCCAAGGTCACCGGGCTGGATGAAATGGAGCTGTCGATGATGGTCGGCCGCCAGTTGCCGTTCTTCTCGGTGCTGGTGCCGTTCTGGTTGATCTGGGCCTTCGCCGGCTGGCGCAAGATGCTGGAAATCTGGCCGCCGATTCTGGTGGCTGGGGTCAGTTTCGCCGTGCCGCAATTCATCGTGTCGAACTACCACGGACCGATGCTGGTGGACGTGATTGCCGCGTTGATTTCCATGGCCTGCCTGACCTTGTTCCTCAAGGTCTGGAAACCCGCCACCGTTTACACCTCGGCAGCCCTGTCGGGGCGTATCGATAACTCGAAAATCGATGCGGCTGACGATGAGAAACCCGTGGCCAGCGCAACCTTCGCCAGCGACGCCAAACCGGCGGTCATGCGCGCCTGGATGCCGTGGATCATTCTGACGGTTTTCGTGTTCGCCTGGGGCACGCAGGGCTTTAAAAACCTCTTCGATACCCGCGCCGTCACCGACCCACAAACCCACTCAGCGATGCTCGACCCGCAGGGCAAACCGCTGATCGAGGCGAACCCGATCTTCTCGCCAGCCCTGACTTTCACCACCCTGCACCAGCAAGTCCAGAAGGTGCCGCCGGTAGTGCCACAACCGAAAACCGAAGAAGCGATCTACAAGTTCACCTGGTTCACCGCCACCGGCAGCGGGATCTTGTTGTCGGCGATTATCGGCGGGTTGCTGATGGGCTATTCGATCCCGCAACTGGCGCGCCAGTACCTGCGAACGCTGTGGGTGGTGCGCTTTTCGCTGATTACCATCGCGGCGATGCTCGCCTTGGGTTACCTCACGCGCTACTCGGGACTCGACGCAACCATGGGCCTGGCGTTCGCCGCCACCGGGATTTTCTACCCGATGTTCGGCACCCTGCTCGGCTGGCTCGGCGTGGCGCTGACCGGCTCGGACACGGCTTCCAACGTGCTGTTCGGCGGCTTGCAACGGGTGACTTCCGAACAACTGGGGATCAGCCCGATCCTGATGGCCGCCGCTAATAGCTCCGGCGGGGTCATGGGCAAAATGGTCGATGCGCAGTCAATCGTGGTCGCCTCTACCGCAACACGCTGGTACGGCCATGAAGGGGAGATTCTGCGCTACGTGTTTTTCCACTCGATCGTGCTGGCGATTCTGGTCGGCGGGTTGGTGACGTTGCAGGCGTATGTGGCGCCGTTCACTCATATGGTGGTGGGCGGGCATTGAATAGGCACGGCGCCAGGCCGTGCCCTCGGGGCGTGGTTTATATATGCAGCCAGGCCAGTGTGCCCAACACGACACTGGCGCCGCCTGCGGTGTAGGCGAGTTTTTTCAGCCACTCCTTGCGGGTCAGCAAGGTGATCGCGGCCAGGGAAATGGCGATCTGAATCGCGGTCATCGCCTGGGCCCAGCGGTGATGCTGGTGCAACGCCTCCTCGGACTTCGCATCCCACACGCGAACCTCCTCCTCCAGCGCTTCGGCTTTCTTGCGCACCACTTCTTTTTCTTTCTTGTAGCGTTCCGCTTCGGCGACGTAGTGCGCGGCATCGAGGCCGGGGATGTGGGTCGCCAGTTCGGACAGGTTCTGTCGGCTGGACTTGGCCTGGTAGTAATTCCACTGGTTGGACGCTTCGGTTTTCTCGATGGCGGCGTTGTTCTTGTCCATCGCCGCTTCGCTTTCCGTGGAGCCCGCCTGATAGCTGAGCAACGCGCCCACGGTCGCCATGATGGCCGTCATGACAGCGATCTTGCTGGCGAAATTATCACCCTTGCCATGGGCGTGGTGGGTGACGTGTTCGACATGTTCTTCGTGTGGGCTTGGGACTTCGAACGCTTCAGACATGGCTTTGACTTCGGGGGTTGGACAGGTGTCGAAGTGTAAGGCGCGCCCTCCTGCGAAGTGCTTGTCATTGGATTACCGTTCAGCTTACGTTCAGGCAATGTTCACTCGGCGTGGCTCCAGCAGGTAAACCATCAGGCAGGCATACAACGTCACCAGGATAAACAGCCCCATGCGCACGGCGGCCGCGGTGTAGACGTCCTTGCCGGCGGCGCTGTCCTGCACCGACTGGCCCAGCAGAATAATCAGGGTGATCAGGCTGTTGAGCCAGAATCCCGGGCTGAAGCGGGTCGGGCTCAGGGCATAGAGTTTGCGCGCCAGTACCAGGCCGAACAGCAGCATCCACAGAAAGAACATCCACAGGTGCACAAACAGGCTCAGGGCGCACCAGAACAGGATCGCCAATGCGCCACCGAGCAGCGTCGAGCCGAGCAACTCGCGACCGGCGTTGCGCACGGTCGTGGTAGAACTCTGCTGACCGAGGCTGACCGCTTTCAGGATGATCGGCAGGTAGCGGGCCGGATCGATCAGCGCCAGCAGGAATGCCGGCAACACGATCAACGTGGCGCGCAAAGCGACCCGGTCGACGTCTTCCGCCGGCAGTGTCAGCGCGGCGGGTGCTGGCGGTGTATTGGCCGGCTCGGGAAACAGCCCATGACTCAATGTCACGACGATCACGGCAAGCAGCAAACCCTTGACCAGCGCTCCGATGACCATCAGTGCCAGGTCGAAACTGGCGAACCCGGCCGCCGAAATCATGGTCAAGCCAATCACCAGAAACGTCACGATCAGGTTGTTGCCGCCGCGCAGGCCAAAACGAAAAACCACAAATAGACCGAGGCCAATCAGCAACAGCCCACTGACCGGGTAATAGCGCAGCAGCGGAATCAACAACAGCCCGATGCCGGTGGTCAGCATCGCCACCAACGCCAGTGCCACCCCGGCCTTGAGCGGCAGCGGCTGATTAAGGGTGGCAAGGAACAGCAGCGCCAAAACGGGCGCGAGAAAGGGAATCGGCAATGCCAGACCGAAACTGGCGGCCAGGCACAGCGCCGTACCCGTGGCCAGGCGCAGAGCGCGCTGATCCCGGGCGGTGCGCTCAGTAGGCATACGACAACCAGCTCATCAGACTCAAAAATATCCGGCCGAGCGGGTTCAAAGGGTTGCCTTGGCTCGGGAACGCCATGACTTCAGCCTGACCGCCAGCGCGGATGGCGCGACTGTCGCGCAGGCTGTTCAAGGCGTCTTCGCCGAACTCGATCACCACCGGGAAGCGCTGGGCCGGGCGCAGCCAGTCACGGCTGTTCTGAATACTCGGCAAGGTGCCGGGCGCTGTCGGTTGGCCAACACTGACGCCATAACCGACACTGCGCACACGTCCCTCGAAGACTTCGCCCGGCAGCGCATCCAGCACAATGGCCACCGGGGTTTCGGGCTGGATCAGGCCCAGGTTGTTTTCGGTCATGTCGGCGCTGATCCACACATCGTGGATGGCGATCAGGGTCATCACCGGGCTGCCGCCGGCGGCGAACTGTCCGGCGTCGGTGCGCAGGTCTGTGATCAAACCCGCCGAACGCGCGTAGATGCGAGTATTGGCCAAGTCCAGCTCGGCTTTCGACAACGCCGTCGCAGCGCTGCGCAGTTGTGCGTTCTCCGCCTCGTTGCCGCCCTCCTGCTCCTTCGCCCGTTGAATTTCGGCACGGGCCGCCTCTACTTGGCTGGCGGCCTGTTCGAGATTGGCCCGCGACACTTCCAGCAGACGCACAGACACCGTGCCCCGGTCTTCGCGATACAAGCCTTCCAGCCGCTGATTATCCTGTCGCGCCTTGAGCTCGTTGGCCTGGGCCGATCGCAACGACGCTTGTGCCGAGGCGATGCCAGCGGTGCCGGCGCCGATCTGGCGACGGGTCGATTCGAGGTCCGCGCGAGCGCGATCAACGGCGATCTGATACGGCTGCGGATCGACCTCGAAGAGAATGTCCCCGGCCTTGACGTCCTGGTTGTTGCGCACGTTGACGCGGATCACCCGCCCCGCCACTTCCGCCGCCACCGGAATGACAAACGCCCCGACCCGCGCCTGCTGCGTGTAAGGCGTGAAGCGGTCGGCGAGCAAGTACCAGACAAGGCTGAGGATGATCAACAGCAGCACCCACTTGATGCCTTTTTTCGCCGGGTCGGCGGCCGGTGCCGTGGCTTTCGGCGCCGACGCTTCGACAGGGGGCGGTGCGGCTTCACTCATGGTTATTCACCTTGTCGGGCAGTGGATAGGCGGGCTGCGCAGCGGTGGGGTCGTCCAGCAGGTCGTCCCAGTCCGTGCGTTTTTCCATTTGCTTGCGCGTGGCGCTGTCGATGGTTGGCTGGGCGGCGTACCAGCCACCGCCGAGCGCTTTGTACAGGGCAATCAGGTTGCTCACGGCATCGCTGCGGCTGATCAGGTAGTTGTCCTGTTGCTGGAGCAATGCCTGCTGGGCATCCAGCACCCGCTGAAAGTCTGAAAAGCCTTCGCGATACTGGGCGCTGGCCAGCACCAGCGAACGTTTGGCCGCCACCTCGCCTTGGCGCAGGATGCGTTCGCGCTCCAGGGATTTGCTCAGGCCGCTGGCGGCATCGTCAGCCTCGCGGGCGGCCTGGCGCACAGTGTCGCGGTAAGACTCGATCAACTGCTGCAAACGCGCGTCTTGCACCCGCACGTTGTTGCTGATCTTGCCGTGATCAAACAGGTTCCAGCGCAGGCTGGGGCCTCCGATAAAGTCCAGGTTGTTGGACGTGCCGCCCACCGAACTGGCCGACCAGACGATGCTGCCAACCAAGCTCAGCGACGGATAAAAATCACTTTCGGCCACGCCGATCAGCGCCGACTGGGCAGCAACGTTCAGCTCGGCCGCGCGCACATCGGGCCGGCGCAGCAGCAGGTTGGCCGGCACATCCTGCAGCACGGCGCGGTCCACCAGCGGGATCAGCCCTTCATTGTCCGTCACTTGCGGCAACTCACCCGGCGCTTGCCCGGTCAGCACCGACAAGGCATTGCGGGTTCGATGCAGCTGATCTTCGAGATTGGGAATGCTCGCCAGGGTGCCGAGGTACTGGGTCTTGGCCTGCTGCAGATCGAGCTCAGCCGTCTGGCCGCTGTTGAACAGTTTGCGGGTGATGTCCAGGCTGCGCTCTTGCTGCCGGGTGTTGTCGCGGGCGACGCGCAATCGCGCCTCGGTGGTGCGCAGTGAAAAGTAGGTGTCCGCCACTTGGGCGCGCAGCAGCACGAGCGCGTCTTCGTAGTTGGCCTGGGCAGCGAAGTAGCTGGCATCCGAGGACTCGATGGCCCGACTGAAGCGGCCCCAGAAGTCCAGTTCCCACGCTACGTCGAAACCTTCACTGAATTGCCAGATTTGGCTGTTCTGCGGATTGCTGCCGCTGTACTGACGGCGTGCAACGTAGAGGCCGTCGACACTGGCCTGTTGCAGTTGCGGGTAACGTCCGGCCTGGGCGATGCCCAATTGCGCCCGGGCTTCCATTATCCGCAGGCCGGCAATCTTCAGACTGGAGTTGTGCGCATCGGCGTCAGCAATCAGTTGGTCGAGCACCGGGTCATTGAAGACTTGCCACCACTGACGGATATCCGGGTTCGTACCCCGTTCGCTGGATTGCTCCAGCGCCGGCGTACTCCAGTGTTTGACCCAGTCTTCGCCGGGGGACTGAAAGTCCGGCCCCACACGCATGCAGCCGCTGAGGCCGAGCGCGCCCAGCAACAGGAGCGATCCTGACCGGATCAACATGGCTGCACGTGGATACATGACGGGGCCCGACCAGATAGATGACTTGGAGCATAGCCGCCCCAATCAAAACGCGAACTCGTCCGTAGCGGCGTATCAGCTGCTACGCTTTTCAAGTGCCACTAACCGCTGCAGTCCATCCAGAAAAGGTACGGCCCTCATGACTACCCAACCTCACTCAGCCGGCTGGCGCTTCAAACTGGGCATCGTCATTTTGTGTTTGATGCTGGGGTCGTGGTTGATGGTGCCGCTCGCGGCAGCGGTCGGTGTCCCGGGTTCAAAGGTCGCCGCGCTGACGGGAGTCTTGTTTATCAGCAATAAGGTCCTGCTGATTCTGGTGATTGCCGTCATGGGCAAGGCCGGCTTCCAGCAATTGAAGCGCAGCGTGTTTGGTTACGTGACCTCACTGGCGCCCAGCGCCGAACTCGAAGTCGGCCCGGTGCGGCATTGCATCGGGCTCGTCATGTTCTGCGTACCGCTGATCTCGGCCTTTCTTGAACCCTACGTCGACAGCATTTGGCCGGGGCTGCGGCCAAACCTCTGGCAGGTTCAAGTCTTGGGCGACCTGATGCTGATCGGCAGCTTTTTCGTGCTGGGCGGCAACTTCTGGGACAAGGTGCGCGCGTTGTTCATTCGAACCGCCAAAGTGAGCAATGCCTAGACAGGAAGCAAGCCAATGAACCGTCTGACGGCGAAAGACTTCGCACCTGAGTTGCTGGAACTCTACGACTACTACGTACATGGCCAGATCAACCGGCGGGAGTTTCTCGACCGCGCGGCGTTGTTCGCCCTCGGCGGGTTGACCGCGTCCGCGCTGCTCGCCGCCCTGAGCCCTAATTACGCCCTGGCCGAGCAAGTGGAATTCACCGACCCGGACATCCTCGCCGAGTACATCACCTACCCGTCACCCAAGGGCCACGGCCAGGTTCGCGGCTATCTGGTGCGCCCGGCGAAAGCCGCCGGCAAGGTGCCGGCGGTGGTGGTCGTGCATGAAAACCGTGGGCTAAACCCTTACATCGAAGACGTTGCCCGGCGCGTGGCCAAGGCCGGTTTCATCGCCCTCGCCCCCGATGGCCTGACGTCGGTCGGCGGCTATCCCGGCAATGATGACAAGGGTCGTGAGCTGCAACTGACTGTCGACCCGGAAAAACTCATGAATGACTTTTTCGCGGCCATCGAGTGGCTGATGAATCACGCCGCCGGTACCGGGAAAGTCGGCATCACCGGTTTCTGCTATGGCGGTGGCGTCGTCAATGCGGCGGCGGTGGCCTACCCGGAACTGGCGGCGGCAGTGTCTTTCTATGGCCGACAACCCGAAGCCAAGGATGTGCCGCGAATCCAGGCGCCGCTCATGCTGCATTACGGCGAACTGGATACCCGCATCACTGAAGGCTGGCCGGCCTTCGAGCAGGCATTGAAAGCGGCGGGCAAAACCTATGAAGGCTACATTTATCCAGGCGTGAATCATGGTTTTCACAACGACTCCACGCCTCGATACGATGAAGCCGCTGCCAAGCTCGCCTGGAGCCGGACGCTGGATTGGTTTGGGCGATATCTGGCGTCCTGAATAACGGTCAGGCTTGCTGACCGTTACCGACACTTCTGGCGATATCAATTCCCCAGTCCAGCGCGGCTTCCATGTCCAGCAAATGCGGCGACGGGTCGTTGTCCTCAACGATAACCGTGCCATCTGGCCGGTAGACACCGATGAACATTTCCAACGAGCCGTCCCTCAGGATCTTGGCTTTCACCTCGATTTTGCATCCGTTCGACAGGGTTTCTGTGTGAATCAGGTGGCGCTCGGTCATTTTGTACTCCCGGTTTTTGGCCTGAAACCAATATCAAAAGACACTGCAGTTTAATGCCAAACGTTATATTGGAAAGTCATTATTAATGGCGATAAGGACGTCGGTTATTTATGAGAAAAAAGCTGAATCGGCCATTCTTAATCGCCATTCTCAATATCAAACTAGCGTCAACCAAACACTTCGCGATGAGTAAAACCGGATTAAAAATTTAAAAGGCATTATGCCTCCATTGGACATTGCATATTTAAAGAGTCCTGCTTAACTGCAAAAACTGCTAATGACGGCAGTACTTGCTAATACCACGGAAGGAGTCGCTATGAGCCATTCATCTTCTCATCCAATCCCGCCGTACGGGGTCGCCATCCAGAACGCTATCAAGGAAGGCAACCTGCAACAGATGAAAGCGTTATTGAAACAACGCGACGCATCGAAGCCTGAACCCAAAGAGCTACAGACCGCTTACGACACACTGGCCAAGGAAGTTTCGCGCCAGGAAAAACACTAGCTCTGTTTTCTCCCCTTATTGCAATGGAGGCAATAACCATGTCTGGTACTCACCAACAACCTGTCGGTTTATTCCCACTCGCCTATCGAATTGGTACTTCGGCACCGGGTGCACAAAGCCTGGCATTCAATCTGCTGGTCTTTACCCCTGAAGAGACGGTCAGCGGCACCGCGACAATCACTCAGGCCACCAACCCTCCGCTGGATATCCATTCCGATGTCTGGGGCGAATACACCTACCTGACTGTGATGTCACCCGGTGTCAGCAAAATCCTGATCACCGCACAGGGCAATCACGGCGGCCCAGGCTCGAACTCCATCGTGAATTTCAAGATACGCTTGGTGGTCGGCACCGACTGGAAGGACGGTGTCGCCAACTATTCCTACCTTGATGGTCAACGCTGGGTCGAGGTGAATAACGTTCCGGCTCATCTCACCGAAGCGGTGCGTTCCACTGCCTTCCCGCCGCTGGAGCCCGGCCCGGTTATGCCGCCGCATTTTTCGTATTCGCCGATCCTGCCGCTGTATGCAGCGCCGATTCAAAGCGCCATTGCCAGCGGTGACCTGGCCCAGATGAAAAACCTCGCGAGCCTGGCCAAGCAACAACTGGATCAGCAGCCACAACTGCAAAGCGCACTGGAAGCCGCCAAGGGCGAAATCAGCCGACTCGAACGCCGCTGACCCGGACACTCAATGTGCCTGGTTTGTCCTGAATACACTTAAGGGAGTTGCACCATGTCAATCGGACTTTTCCACACTCGCCTCAACGTCAGCAATCATCTAATCGGCGCACCGGTTTTAACCCTGGACCTGTTGGTGGACACGGTTAAAAAGAAAGTCAGCGGTATTGCCAGCCTCGTTCAAGCCACCCATCCGCCAGTGCACTTCCGTGCTCGGGTCTGGGGTGAATATTCCGAGGCCAAACTGATTCCGACGGCCGAGAGCCACATCATCCTCACCCTGGATGGCAGCCCTAGCGGCCCACTCAGCCAGATCGCCCAGACCTTTCATTTGAAGGGCATCCTCGGCGCGGACTGGGTCAGCGGCTTTGTCGACTATCGCTACTACGAGCAGGGCGTCTGGCATCAAGTCAAGCACGCCGCCGTCAGTCCATCGCCCGTGATTGGCCCGGTGGAGCCGCCTCATCACGTCCAGCCGCTCTACGCCGTCGCAGTGCAGCAGGCGCAAACCACGGGTGACCTGGCGCAACTGAAATCGGTGGTGCAGCGCGGCGAACAGCAAGTGGCTCACAGCGGCGCCTTGCGCAGTGCGCTGGAGCAGTTGACCGCCGAAATCGCACGGTTGGAAGCGCGCTAGCGCTGCCTGAACTAACGATGAGTAACCTGTGGCGAGGGAGCTTGCTCGCGTTGGGCCGCGAAGCGGCCCCTTGGGAAAAGGACTGCTGCGCAGTCCAACGGGAGCAAGCTCCCTCGCCACAACTGTGCGCAAGGAGCTCACATGTCAGACAATCGCCCTGCCCGCTACCTCAGTGAAACCGACCTCAAACGTTACGTGCCTGTGCATGTGGTCTGGGAAATCACCCTGGCCTGCGACCTCAAATGCCTGCATTGCGGCTCCCGCGCAGGCCATCGGCGACCCGATGAACTGAACACCCAGGAATGCCTCGACGTCATCGACTCTCTGGCCGCGCTCGGCACCCGCGAGATCACCCTGATCGGCGGCGAAGCCTATCTGCGCAAGGACTGGACCCGGCTGATCCAGGCCATCCACGATCACGGCATGTACTGCGCGATTCAAACCGGCGGGCGCAACCTGACGCCGGCGAAAATGCAGGCCGCGGTGGATGCCGGGCTCAATGGTGTCGGTGTTTCCCTGGATGGATTGGCACCGCTGCATGACGCCGTGCGCAACGTGCCGGGCTCATTCGACAAAGCCGTGGATACCCTGCGCCGCGCCAAACAGTCCGGGCTGGCAGTGAGCGTCAACACCCAGATCGGCGCCGCCACATTGCCCGATTTGCCCGAATTGATGGAGGTGATCATCGGCCTCGGCGCCACCCATTGGCAGATCCAGTTGACCGTCGCCATGGGCAACGCCGTCGATCACCCGGAGCTGTTACTGCAACCCTATCAACTGCTGGAAGTGATGCCGTTGCTGGCACGGCTTTACCGCGAAGGCGTCGATCGCGGTTTGCTGATGAACGTCGGCAACAACATCGGTTACTACGGCCCGTATGAACACATGTGGCGCGGCTTCGGCGACGAACGCGTGCACTGGAGCGGCTGCGCCGCCGGGCAAACCGTGCTGGCACTTGAGGCCGATGGCACCGTAAAAGGCTGCCCTTCGTTGGCCACCGTCGGTTTTTCGGGCGGCAATGTGCGCAACATGAGCCTGCACGACATCTGGCATTACAGCGAAGGCATGCACTTCGGTCGCTTGCGCTCGGTCGACGACCTGTGGGGCTACTGCCGCAGCTGCTACTACAACGACGTCTGCCGTGGCGGCTGCACCTGGACTTCGCACTCCTTGCTCGGCAAACCCGGCAACAACCCGTACTGCCATTACCGCGCGCTGGACCTGCAAAAACGCGGGCTGCGCGAACGCATCGTCAAGATTGAAGACGCCGCGCAAAAATCCTTCGCGGTCGGGCGTTTTGATCTCATCACTGAACGCATCGAGACCGGCGAAACGGTGAGCAGCGTTAGCGACAGTGGTCAGGTGATCAAACTGGCCTGGGCGAATCAGGGCCAGAAATCACCGGACGAAGGGCGCATTCCGACGCAGTTGGCCTTGTGCCGGGGATGTTTGCAGTACATCCACCCGCATGAAGTGACGTGCCCTCATTGCGCTGCGGATGTGGCCGCCGCCGAGGCCGGGCATCAGGTGGATCGGGCGCGGCAGCAGGCGATCATGAATACGCTGAACGGGTTGTTGGGGTTGCCGAAAAATACGTTGATGTGAATGGATTGGCGTCTTTTCTTCATCTGCGACGGATGGCGCCGATGTGGCGTTGCGGGGCGATTCGGCCTGGTAGCGGACAGCATTTTGCGGCGGGTGGCCCGCTAATCAATGGACTAGACTGCTAACGCCGTCTTCAGGCCCAGAGCACTCAATGTTGTCCAGAAAAAGCAGGCGCATGCCACGAATCCTGGTGTACATCCTCGTATCGATTGCAGCCGTGTACTTGCTGCTCTGTGCCGCGCTGTTCGTGTTTCAGCGCGCCCTGATTTACTTCCCCCAACCCAGCACCATCGAGACCCCGGATACGTTGCTCAAACTGTCGGTTAGCGACGCGGACCTGCAGGTATCCGTCAGGCCACACGTGGGCCCCAAGGCGTTGATCTATTTCGGTGGTAACGCCGAGGACGTCTCTCGAAACCTGCCGCCGTTTTCCCAAGCGTTCCCGGACGAGGCGATCTATCTACTGCACTACCGAGGCTTCGGAGGAAGCTCGGGGTCACCTTCCGAGGAAGCGATTGCCCGCGATGCGCTTGATTTGTTTGACCGGGTCTACGCCGAACACCCGCAGGTTGCCGTGGTCGGTCGCAGCCTCGGCACCGGCGTTGCCATCCGCCTCGCCAGCCAACGCCCGGCGTCGCGCTTGATCCTGATCACGCCCTACGACAGCCTTTTGGAACTCGCCGCCCGCCAGTTCCCGATTTTTCCGGTGCAGTGGTTGTTGAAGGACACGTTTGATTCAAGGAAATACGCGGCGCACATCAGCGTCCCGACACTGTTGATCATGGCTGAACACGACGAGGTGATACCGCGGGTGAGCACAGAGCTGCTCTATGGACAGTTCACTCCGGGTGTGGCGACGCTGAAGGTCATCAACGGTGTGGGGCACAACTCGATCTCCGAGAGCCCCGAGTACCTCAAATTGATCGGCGCCGGGTTGTGAGTGCGGTTGTGAGTCGACCACATTCACCGCGTTGAAAATCGCCCCCGGTAGGAGCTGCCGAAGGCTGCGATCTTTTGATTGGGTCTTTCAAAAGGCAACGTCAAAAGATCGCAGCCTTCGGCAGCTCCTTGACCGCGTTTACAGCCATCCGCGTCTAGCGTTTGCGCGCCAGGCGTTGCGCCCAATTGCCGCCGTTAACTCGCTGGCATTGTTCTTCGGAATCGAATTGCACATGAGCCGCGACCGGGCTGACGAGTACGTCCGCTTGCGCTAACGCCTCGGCCGTCAATTCGACCATGCGTTCGCCCTGGCCGCTGGACAATGCCTGTTGCTTTTCAGCCTCGGTATCGAAGACCCAGATCACCCGCAGACTGGAAGGAAACTCGGCGTAATCGACCTCGTGGGTCAGCCAGCAGAAGCCGACGATTTCCGCTTTGGCCGTTTCACAGGCTTCGGTCAGGGTGGCGACCAGGCGACGTTCGATGTGCGCCTGATCGCGCTTGCTTAAAGCCATGGGTTGATCCTTGTGAGTGGCGAGGGGAAGCGCCAATCATACGATCCTGCGCGCTTGTGGCGAATACTGGTTTGTTGTCAGACAGTTTTTTGCTGTCTTTAGGGCCCCTTCGCGAGCAAGCCCGCTCCCACACTGGATTGTTGTCGTTCACAAACAGTATGTTCACAACCGTCCATTGTGGGAGCGGGCTTGCTCGCGAAGAGGCCCATTTAGCCGCCGCAAAACTATCTATTCGACCTCATTTCGGCCGACGAACCGCCCGCAATTTTCCACTACCCCCGCCACCACAAAAGAACTGATCGGCACCATCGGACTCAAGCCCCGAGACGCCGACGCCTGCGGGCATCTTTACGCTTTCCAGCACTTCACCTGTCGCCGGATCAACACGCCGCAACTCACTCTCATCGCCCTCCCACGTCCCATGCCACAACGCGCCTTCGACCCAGGTCACGCCGGTGACAAAACGGTTGGACTCGATGGTGCGCAGAATCGCCCCGGTCTCGGGATCGATCTGATGAATCTTGCGGTCACGATACTCGCCCACCCACAGCGTTCCTTCGGCCCAGGTCAGCCCGGAATCACTGGGGCCGGGCGCGGGGATGGTGTGAAGGACGCGGCCGGTCCTGGGGTCGATTTTCTGGATACGGTCGGCGGCGATCTGGAACAGGTGCTCGCCGTCGAACGCGGTGCCCGCATCGGCAGTGACGTCGATCGAGCGCAGGGGCTGGCCGCTGGCCGGGTCGAGGGCGTTGAGTTTTTCGCCGCTGGCGAACCAGACATTCTGGCCGTCCCAGCTCACGCCATGCACAGCGTCGACACCGGCAAAAGGGCCATATTCACGGAGGATTTCGGCTGCTGAGTGTTTCATGATGGTTTCCTCGTCACGGGTTGGTGAGGTGATCCTAATCACTGGGCCACGGCGCCGTGAGTAACAAAGTCGTCGCGAAACCCGGCACCGGCGGAGTCATCCAGCGCCGCGCCCGTCCGCGTCCGAATGATTGCACCTTGGCGTCGGCCGCCAGTGTGTCGAGTGCCCGTTGCACCGTGCGCTGACTGGTGCCAAGGGCCAGCGCCAGGGCGGAGCTCGACCACGATTCCCCGTCAGCGAGGAAGGCAAACAACGCAGCGAATTTTTCTTCAACGGGCCGCCCCAGTAGCACGACGTCGGTTTCATCCCGCGACACCAGGGCATACCCGCGCGGGGTCGCGGTCACGCTGGCCAGCGGCTCAAGCGCCGCACGCAGGCGACCGACCTCGACGCGCAACCGGGCGCGATGGGATTCATCGCTGAGTTTCAAGCGAAAGGCTCGGGCGATCAGCGTTTCTCTCGGCACGTCAGCGGGCCAGGCTTCGGCCAGTGCCCGGGCGATGGTGAACAACACCGGGCGCGAGGCCAGTGAGACCGACATGCCGGCGCCGCGCACGCTGTAGCGGCAGGCGTCCACCACCAGCGAGGTTGAGGCGAGCAGCGCTTCGACTTCGTCCAGCAACAGCGGACGTTCCTGGCCCTGGGCAATCAGTCGTGCGACGGGCGTGTTCATCGCCAGGACAGCGTGTTCAACCTCGGAGCTAAGGGCGGGAATCGCTGCTTGCCCGGCGGCCTCTTCGGCTCTGCTCAGCGCAGCGCGTGCCATGTTCGATTGCAGGCGCCGCATCGCGATCCCGGCCACGACCAGTTCATGGACAGTGCGCAAGGCCGGCGGCAGTGGCGCAGGGTCAAGTTCGGTGAGTAGGTGCTGCGCGTCATCCAGGCGCCCGATCAGCAGCAGGCGCCGAATCTCCAGATAGCGCGCATGGGCGGCGTTGACGAAATCGCCGTGGGCTTCAAGCGTCAAACGTGCCGTGCCGAGAGCCTTTACCGGCCAACCCAAATCCCGAGAGGCCAGTGCGATCTCAGCCTCTGCGACCACACACCTCGCTCGCGCCAACGCCTCTTTCGGCCCGAAGGCCCGCGCCGCCCGTTGCACCAGCGCCCGGGCTCGCACCAGCTCACCGAGCTGCGCCATTGCAATGCCCCGCAGCGCGAGCGCCGGCGCATCGTCGCGCAAGGCTATGCGGTTCAGCGCACCGAGGGGGTCACCCGCCGCGAGTGCTCGGGCTGCTGCGGTGATTAGCGAGTCCATCTGAATTGCGCCACAGGTGTTACTCCCACCGTTCGGTACACCGTGTTGAGTCTATCTCACAGTGGTTGATCCTGAAGGTGGGGCTTGGTGGTGGCTTGAAGAGTACAACTGATCCGGGATTCGTGGTGTATGCGCGATGACGGCCCTCAAACACAACACAAAAATGCCGCATCACCGCCCATCCGCCCATCCCGGCTGGCGCTCAAACCCGTCGAACAACTCAAAAATGGTCGCCTTGACCTTCTGCACCGCATTGCTCTGCACCGCGCTGTCATGCCAACACAACGACAGCTCCCGGGTGAACAGTCGATGATCGATCCTCGCCAGTTTCAGCTTGTGCTGCTCCAGCTCAACATGCGCCGCCGCCCACGGCAGGATCGTCACGCCGAGCCGGGCCTTGACCGCCGAGAACAGCAGGTCCGTGGAGTTGGCCTCAAACTCCACCTCACACTGCAGGCCGGCCTCTTGAAAAGCCGATTCGACCCGACTGCGAATCGTGTTCGGCGCACAAGGCAGCACCAGCGGCATCTTCGCCAGGACCTCAATCGACACCGGGCCATCCGGTAAAGCAAATTCCGGCCACGCCACCAGGTACAACGCCTCAGTGAGCAGTCGTTGCGAGACCACGCCTCGGGTTTCGACCACATCGACGTTCACCGCCAGCGCCACCCGCCCGACGGTGATCAGGCCGCCAAGCTCGGCGCTCGGCGCATCGATCAGTTCCAGTTTGATCCCCGGATAACGGCTGCGGATGGTCCGCGCCAGCGGGATCGCCAACATCCGCGCAGTACTCGACGGCATGCCGACCGAGACCTTGCCTTGCGGGAACTCGGCGTCCTGGCGCAACAGTTCCTGGGTGCCATCGGCCTGGCGCAGCAGCTCGACGGCATGCCGATACAACGTGCGTCCCGCCGCCGTCGGCACCACGCCGTGAACGCTGCGTTCGAGCAGTTGCATGTCCATGTCCTGCTCCAGATTGCGCATCTGTTGGCTGATCGCAGGCTGGGCGATGTGCAGTGCTTCACTGGCGCGGGTGATGTTGCCGCACTCGATGACCTTGATGAAATAACGCAATTGGCGCAGGTCCATGGGCATCTCCGAAGCCATCGTATTTTCCGTTGGGAGCAGAGGAATATCATATTTGAGGCTTATGAGATACCGCGCCTAGACTCGTCTCACAACAAACGAAGCGCTATCGGCCGCAACCGCCGGGCAGCGCTTCCATAGGCCTGAAAAAGGCCACTGGGAGATCGCCATGTCTAGAGCAATGACTGCATCTGCAACACGCGAGAAACCGATCAAAACGCCCCTGACCCGCGAGCAGATTCGCGGCTTCTGGACGGTCTACCTGGGATGGGTGCTCGATGGCGTGGATTCGGTCATCTTCGCCCTGGTGCTGATCCCGGCCATGACCGAGTTGCTGCCCAACTCCGGCATCACCGCCACCCCTGCCAACATCGCCATGTACGGCTCCCTGCTATTCGGTTTGTTCCTGATCGGCTGGGGTCTGTCGTTTATCTGGGGACCGCTGGCCGACCGCTTTGGCCGGGTGAAGATGCTGGCGGCGAGCATCCTGGTGTACTCACTGTTTACCGGCGCGGCAGCGTTTTCCGAGAACATTTGGCAACTGGCGGCGTTTCGGTTGATCGCCGGAATCGGCGTCGGTGGCGAGTGGGCACTGGCCGGGACCTACGTGGCCGAGTGCTGGCCGGAAGACCGCCGCAAAATGGGCGCCGGTTACCTGCAAACCGGCTACTACCTGGGCTTCTTTATCGCCGCGTTGCTCAACTACACCGTCGGCGCCACTTATGGCTGGCGCGTGATGTTTCTCTGCGGCCTGTTCCCCGCGTTCGTGGCGATCTATACCGCGCTGAAAGTCAAAGAACCGCACAAGCCTGTCATCCACGTCAAAGGCGCTAAAGCGCATAGCTCGTGGCTGGAAATCTTCGCCCCGGCGTTTCGGCGCCGCACGCTCACCAGCTCGGCTTTGGTTGGGGTCGCGATTGTCGGTTTGTGGGCCGGTTCGGTGTACGAAGCCACCGCCGTGGTGACCCTGGCGACCCGCGCCGGCATCGACCATGTCGGCGCGGTACACCTGGCCTCGATTGGCGCGGCGATCCTGTCGCTGAGCACGATCCTCGGCTGTCTTATCGCGCCGTGGCTGGCGGAACGTGTCGGGCGGCGCAAGGCGCTGGGTATCTACTTCGCCGGCATG
Source organism: Pseudomonas sp. ASL4 (assembly GCF_056680395.1). Taxonomy (NCBI): domain Bacteria; kingdom Pseudomonadati; phylum Pseudomonadota; class Gammaproteobacteria; order Pseudomonadales; family Pseudomonadaceae; genus Pseudomonas; species Pseudomonas sp. ASL4. The sequence continues at coordinate 5,418,360 of NZ_CM155280.1, forward strand.
GCGGCTTCAATCGTGGTCGCATTTGGCTGGGTGTTTTACATGGACGATGGCCTGCACCTGTTCATGGTGTCGCTGGTGTTCCTCGGTTTCTTTGGCGGCAACTTCGCGATCTTCTCGCTCTGGTTGCCCGAGCAATACCCGACCCGCATCCGCGCCACGGCATTCGCCTTCAACGCCTCGGTCGGGCGCTTCATCGGCGCCGGGGTCAACTTCCTGCTGGCGGCGGCCATTCACTGGCACGGCTCGCTCGGCGCGCCCATCGCCTGGACCGCTGCCGCGTTCGTGGCCGGGATTCTGATCCTGCCGTTTGCCGTCGAAACCCGTGATCAAACCCTGCCGCAATAGCGCCCTGATCAGTGAACTGGAGAACCCTATGCAAGCGTTAAAAGGCGTGAAGATTGTTGACTTGAGCCGGGCACTGTCAGGACCGTTCTGCACCATGGTGCTGGCCGACCTCGGCGCCGACGTGATCAAGATCGAGCCCGGCCCGACCGGCGACATGAGCCGCACCTGGGGCCCGTTCGATCGGGGCGTCAGCACCTATTACCTCTCGTGCAACCGTAACAAGCGCGGGATGTGCATCGACTTTCGCCGCCCCGAAGGACTGGCCACGATCCAGCGACTGATCGACGACGCCGACGTGGTGATCGAGAACTTCAAACCCGGCACCCTGGAAAGCATGGGCCTCGGCTTTGAGGTGCTGAGTGCGCGCAATCCACGACTGATCCTCGGCAGCATCAACGCCTTCGGTGCCGACGGACCGATGAGCAGTTGGCCAGGCTTCGACCAGATCGCCCAAGGCTACTCGGGGCTGATGAGCCTGACCGGCTTCGTCGACGGCGACCCGACCCGCACCGGCACGGCCATCGGTGATTTGACCTCGGGGATGTGGCTGGTGACGGCAGTGATGGCCGCCCTGCTGGAACGCTCGACCACCGGGCGCGGCCAGCATGTCAGTACGTCGTTGCTCGCTAGTCTGGTGGGGTTGTTGAGCGTGCATGGCCAACGTTATCTCAGCCTCGGCGATGTGCCCCGCCGTACCGGCAATGCACATTCGGTGATTGCCCCTTACGGGGTGTTCCAGACCCTCGACGGCCCGCTCAACCTGGCGCCGATCACCTCGGCCATGTGGGGACGCTTGTGCGTGTTGCTGGACTTGCCTTCTCTGCCAGAGGATCCGCGCTTCGCCACCAATGAAGCTCGGGTCGAGCGTCGCGAAGAGCTGAAGGCGATCCTCGAAAGCCGTCTGAAAACCCGCAGTAAACACGCGTGGACCGAGCTGTTCATCGAGGCCGGCCTGCCCGCCGGCCCGATCAACACCCTCGACGAAGTTTTCGACGATCCGCAAGTGCTGCACAGCCAACTGACTGAAACCCTCAACCATCCGACCCTCGGCGCACTGCGCCAAGTGGTGACGCCGGTGTTCAGCGCTACCGACAGCGCCGCCAGCCGCCCACCACCGCTGTTGGGTGAACACACTATAGAGGTGCTGCGCGAGGCGGGGTTCGATGCCGCTTCGATCAACGCCCTGCTCGCCGCCAACGTCGTGTTCCAGGACACCGACGACTCATCCGCACACGCCACAGGAACCGCCCAATGAACTCGACCGTCACCGTCCACCAGATCGATGAGCGCATCGCCCGACTGGTCTTCAGCAATCCCAGCCACCGCAACGCCCTCAGCGCCCAACTGCTGAGCGCCCTCGACGAAAGCCTCGCCGCCCTCGCCGCTCAACGCGTGCCCGTGGTGATACTTGGCAGCGAAGTGGGGCAACCGGTGTGGAGCGCCGGCCACGATATTCGCGAACTGCAACACGACCGCGACCCGATCGCCTACGGCAAACCCCTCGAACAAGTATTGCGCCGGATCCGCGCCTACCCCGGCGTGGTCATTGCGTTGATCTCCGGTTCAGTGTGGGGCGGCGCGGTGGACCTGGCGATGAGCTGCGACCTGGTGGTGGCCGACCACAGCGCCAGTTTTGCGATGACCCCGGTGAACATTGGCCTGCCCTACACCACCAGCGGCTTGCTGCGGTTCTTCAACAACTTGCCGATTCATGTGCTCAAGGAAATGTTCTTCACCGCGCAGAAACTCGACGCGCAACGCGCGGAACGGTTTGGCGTGATCAACCGCTTGGTCGACAGCAGCGAGCTGGAAGCGACCGCCCTGGAAATGGCCCAGGGCATCGCCGCCAAAGCGCCGCTGGCGGTGGCGGCGGTCAAGGAACAGCTGCGCATTCTTGAAGATTTGCAACCGATGCCGGTGCAGGCGATGGAGCAGATTGCCGAGTTGCGGCGACAGGCCTGTGAGAGCAGCGACTTTGGTGAAGGGTTGGCGGCGTTTGCGCAGCGCAGGGTGGCGGTGTTTAGCGGTCGTTGATGAGGATCTGGAAAGTGTGGTGTTTGGGCTGACGTCTCCGCGAGCAAGCCCGCTCCCACAGGGGGTCTGTGTTGGAACACTCATTTGTGTACAACAAAAAACCCCGGTGGGAGCGGGCTTGCTCGCGAAGAGGCCCGAACAAACACCGCAAATCCAGGGATGGTCCGGCGTTCTGGTCCACGCTGCCTATACTCTCGCCAATAGATTCATCACCGACGATCGCGGATGACTGAATCGCTGGCCAGCCTGAGCAATGCAACAGTTCAGGTTGCCCAGACGCTGTGAGAATGGATCAAGGACGAGTCAATGGACCTTTCAGCCTATGCGGCCCCGGCCCATACCCGCCAAAGCTCGGTGACACGGCGCCTGGCGTTTGCAATGGGCATTGTGTTTATCGCTGGGGTCGGTATCGCGCTCGGCACGCTGTTCAGCATCGCCGCCGGCCTCGACGCCGAAGACCTCAGCGATACCCGGTTCTACACCGAACGCGCGCTGGAAAACCGCGTCACCGCATCAAAAAACTACATCACCAGTTATGCCTACTGGACGTCCGCCTATGAGCATTTGAATGGCCAGGTGGACACCGATTGGGCCTATACCCAGCAAAATATCGGGAAAACGCTGTTCACCAACGATGGCTACGAAGGCGTATTTGTCGTTGATCGGGAGCGCACCAAGTACGCGGTGATTCGGGGGCAGTTGGTCCAGGGTGATTTTTCCAGTTACCTGACCGCGTCTGCCGCGACGCTGATCGATCAGGTTCAGGGCCAGGCCGACCTGACCAAACCGATGAGCCTGTACACGATGTTCGAGGGTCGGCCGGCGCTGCTGACCGCTTCGGCGGTCATACCCAATGACGACCGCACGATAGCGGACCCCAAAAGCACCTCGCTGCTGGTGTTCGTCGATCAACTGGCCGCGACCAAACTGCATAGCCTGGGCGTCAGTTATGGCTTGGAGGAGTTGAGCCTCGCCGCCGATGCCAGCATCGCTAAAAACCTGCCGCAGGTCCCCCTGGATAGCACCGGTTATAGCCTGATCGCCAAACTCGAAAAGCCCGGGCAGCATTTATTGTGGTCATTACTGCCGCCGCTGGCAGGGACATTGACGGTGCTGATGTTGCTGACCGCCTATTTCTTTCGCTATGCGTTGCGCTCCTCACGGTATGTCGACACCAGTTATGAGGAGTTGCAAGCCGCCAACCAGGCGCTGGAAGCCAGCGAAGAGCGCTTTCGTGCAGTGGCGGAAGCGGCGTCGGACTGGATCTGGGAAATTGATCAACGCCAGTCCATCACCTACCTGTCCGGGCGATTCAGTGAAGTGACTGGGTTCTCCAATCAGCAATGGGTGGGCCAAAACATCGAGCAACTGCTGTATTGCGACACCACGCCCCTGGCACTCTGGTTGAACAAACTGACCGAGCAAGCCGATGTCAGCTTGCTGCGTTGTACCTACCGCGATCACACCGGACAACAACGCTACTGCCGCGTATCTGCCCGGCCGATTTTCGACCACCACGCCGTCATTGGCTATCGGGGCACCGCCAGCGACATCACCGATGAAGTCGCCGCCCACGCGCAAATCCAGCATCTGTCGATGCACGATGCGCTGACCGGTTTGCCCAACCGCAACAAGCTTGCGCGCTACCTTGACGAGGCGTTGCTGCTCAAAGAGTACTCGGCGCCGCTGACGTTATTGATGCTGGATCTGGACAACTTCAAGCCCATCAATGACTCCCTCGGCCACCCTGCCGGCGATGCGGTGTTGCAGGAGGTCGGCGCCCGTTTGCGTGAATGCACCCGCGACCATGACATCGTGGCCAGGCTGGGCGGTGATGAATTTGTCGTGGTGCTGCACGGCATGGACAGCCACAGCGAAATCGACAAATTCTGTACCCGACTTATCGCCAGCCTGCACCGGCCCATCCCTTATGAAAACCATGCGCTGCATATCGGCGCCAGCATCGGCATAGCCCTCAGCCGCCGCCAGGGTTACCTGCCCGGCGAATTGATCCGCTGCGCCGACATCGCGCTGTACAAGGCCAAGTCCGACGGTAAAAACACCTGGTGCTATTTCGAAGCGCACATGAACGACCAGATTCAACAGCGTCGCCAACTGGAAGACGATCTGCGCCTGGCGGTGCAGAACCAGCAGTTTGTACTGCATTACCAGCCGCGCTACAAAGTCGACGGCAAGGAAATTGTCTCGGTTGAAGCGCTGGTTCGCTGGCAGCATCCGACCCAAGGCCTGCTCGGGCCGGACGTGTTCATTCCCTTGGCCGAGCAAACCGACCTGATCGTGCCGCTGGGCCGCTGGGTTTTACGCGAAGCCTGCGAAACCGCCCTGACCTGGCCGGCCCACTTACTGTTATCGGTCAACCTTTCCCCGGCACAATTCGCCCGCAGTGACGTGGTCGAGGATGTCCGCGAGGTGCTGGTCGAAACGCGCTTCCCGGCCAGTCGCCTGGAACTGGAGATTACCGAAAACGTGATGCTCAACGACATCGACGGCGCCCTCACCACCATGAACGCGCTCAAGGAACTGGGCGTGCGCCTGAACATGGACGACTTCGGGACCGGTTATTCCTCACTCGGCTACCTGCGTGCCTACCCGTTCGACGGGATCAAGATCGACAAACGCTTCATCGCCTCGATGAGCAGCGGCGGCAACGACCGCGCGGTGGTTCAGGCGATCATCGGACTGGGCAAGGCCATGGGTCTGACCGTGACCGCCGAAGGGGTCGAAACCGAAGAGCAACTCAACATTCTGGGCGCAGATCAATGTCACGAGGTGCAAGGCTTCTTTATGAGCCGCCCGATCGACAAACAGGCATTCAGCAAACTCCTGAGCGAATCCCGCCCTCCATTCCCTGAACGACACCTCCCCTTGTAGAAGCAAGGCTCGCCCGCGAGAGGCCCGAACAACCCCCACAGCCCCAACTTACGCGCCACCGCTAGTCGCTTTTCGATGGTTTTAATACGTAAACATGACAGGTAATTTATGTTTTTGTAACAATTGGAAACGTATAATCCGCGCCAGCGTAGCGGTGCATCGACGCCAGCGTCGATGAACCCCGCAATTGCTGGCCCGATGGCCTCAATCAGGCCCCCCAATGCCCAACCTGCCAAAGGAGCGTCCGGCCATGGACCCTGCCCATTCTCGGTGGGTCATGCAGACAGAAGCTAAGCTCACGAAAGTCCCACGCCCTGTTGCCTGATGAGTTCAACGTGGCGTTTGGGCTGGTGCCTTCAGCGTCCGTTTGCGTGACCTCACTCTGCTCTTTGCCAACCCTCAAGGGTGTGCCGTGTTGTGGTTCAGACGCGCGCGCTCAAGAAAGTACTGACTTGTGGTCCTGCCCTTCCACTCAGATCGCTGTTGGAATCACTGAATATGAACAAGGTATTGCGCCACTACATCCCGGCCACGACGCTGCGACTACTGCCCAACCGCTGGGACCTGGTCGCTTTGCCGCTGGTGATTGGCTTCTTGCTATTTTTCTCGATAGCCGCACGGGAAACCTGGGCGCCGATGTCCACCTTGCAAGGTGAAGTCATCTCACTCGACCCATCCAGCCTGCCCGAGTATGCGATGCGCACCACCCTGCGCATGCTCGCAGCGATGGCTGCCTCCCTGGTCTTTACCCTGCTGTACGGAACCCTGGCGGCCAAAAGCCGGCGCGCCGAGAAATTGCTGGTGCCGGTGCTGGACATCCTGCAATCGGTACCGGTGCTGGGCTACATCTCGTTCACGGTGACGTTTTTCCTGCTGTTGTTTCCAGGGCGAGTGCTCGGCGCTGAGTTCGCCGCCATTTTTGCCATCTTCACCAGTCAGGCCTGGAACATGACGTTCAGCTTCTACCAGTCACTGCGCATGCTGCCCCGTGACCTGGAAGAAGTGTCCAGCAACCTCCAGCTATCCGGCTGGCAGAGGTTCTGGAAGCTCGACGTGCCGTTCGCCATCCCGGGATTGGTCTGGAACATGATGATGAGCATGTCCGGCGGCTGGTTCTTCGTGGTGGCTTCCGAAGCCATCACTGTTGGTGACAAGACCGTCATGCTGCCGGGCGTGGGTTCGTACCTGGCCGTCGCCATCCAGCAGCAAGACCTGCATGCCGTGGGCTACGTCATCCTGGCGATGATCGCGGTGATCCTGATCTACGACCAATTCCTGTTCCGCCCGCTGGTAGCCTGGGCCGACAAGTTCCGCATGGAAAACACCGCCTCCCAGGCCGGCGCGCCGGAGTCCTGGGTGTTGAAACTGATCCAGCGCACCCGCATGGTCCAGCGCATCTTGCGCCCGATCACCCGCACCGTCGGCCGAATCGGCAACCGCCGCTTCAGCTTGCCGCGCACAAACCGCACCACCACGCCAGTCAACCCGGCCACTTCACGGCTGATCGATTGGGTGTGGGGCACGCTGATTGCCGTGTTGACCCTTTACACGCTGTACCACATCGGCCTCTATATGAGCAGCGAAGTGACACTTGGCGAGGTCGGGCACGTGCTCGTCATGGGGCTGATTACCCTGGTGCGAGTGGTGCTGTTGATCGCCGTGGCCTCGCTGATTTGGGTGCCGCTGGGGGTGATGATCGGTTTACGCCCGCACTTGGCCGAGAAAATCCAGCCGCTGGCGCAGTTCCTCGCGGCCTTCCCCGCCAACCTGCTGTTCCCGGTGTTTGTCATCGTGATTCTGCGTTACCAGTTGAACCCGGACATCTGGCTGAGCCCGCTGATCGTGCTCGGGACGCAGTGGTACATCTTGTTCAACGTGATTGCCGGCGCCAGCGCGTTCCCGAACGACTTCCGCGAGGCGGCGGCGAACTTCCGCATTCGCGGCTGGCTGTGGTGGCGCAAGATCATGTTGCCGGGCATCTTCCCGTATTACGTGACCGGGGCGATCACCGCGTCTGGCGGCGCGTGGAACGCCAGTATCGTTTCCGAATTCGTTTCATGGGGACAGGACAAGGTGGTAGCCCACGGTTTGGGCGCTTACATCGCCGAAAACACGGCCGCCGGTGACTTCCCGAAAATCACCCTCGGCGTGGTGGTGATGTCGCTCTTTGTGGTGGCCTTCAATCGCGTGGTATGGCGACCGATGTACGCCATTGCTGAAAACAAACTCCGTCTCAATTAACGGGATTCGATGTCATGAATACCTACACCGAACACACACAGGCATCCCCCGAAATCTACTCGTTGAACAACGTGAGCCGGGCGTTTGGCAAGGGCAAGGACGAGTTGCAAGTACTCACCAATGTCGACCTGACGCTGCGTGAAGGCGAGATCGTCGGCATGCTGGGCCGCTCCGGCTCGGGCAAGTCCACGTTGCTGCGCATCATTGCCGGCCTGATCCCACCGACATCGGGCGAAGTCCGCTACAACGGCCACTTGCTCAACGGGCCGGCGGAAGGCGTGGCCATGGTCTTCCAGACCTTTGCGCTGTTCCCTTGGCTGACCGTGCTCGAGAACGTAGAGGCCGGGTTGCAGGCGCTACAGGTCGAACGCAAGGAAGCGCGCAAACGCGCACTGGCGGCGATCGACTTGATCGGCCTCGATGGTTTCGAAAACGCTTACCCTCGGGAATTGTCCGGCGGCATGCGCCAACGGGTCGGCTTCGCCCGCGGCCTGGTGGTCAACCCGACGCTGCTGTTGATGGACGAGCCCTTCTCCGCCCTCGACGTATTGACCGCCGAAACCCTGCGTACCGACCTGCTGGACTTGTGGAGCGGTAAACAACTGCCGATCAAATCCATTCTGATCGTGACCCACAACATTGAAGAAGCGGTGTTGATGTGCGACCGCATCCTGGTGCTGTCCTCTAACCCAGGGCGCGTGGTCGCCGAGATCAAAGTACCGTTCGAGCACCCACGCAACCGACTGGACCCGACCTTTCGGCAAATGGTCGACGACATCTATGCCCTGATGACCGACCGCCGCAGCGCAGACGCCACGAGCACAGGCAAATCCGAACTGAAAATGGGCAGCCCGCTGCCAGAAGTCTCTACCAACTTGATTGCCGGCCTGATCGAAACCCTGGCGGCCGAGCCCTATAACGGCGAAGCCGGCCTGCCCGACGTCGCCGAACGACGCTTGCTGGAAGTGGACGACCTGTTCCCGGTCGCGGAAATGCTCGAACACCTGGGCTTCGCCGAACTCAAGGGCGCCGACATCACCCTGACCGAGGCCGGCAAACTCTTTGCCGACTACGGCACCCAAGAGCGCAAAACCCTGTTCGCCGAACACCTGGTCAAACACGTGCCACTGGCGGCCCGCATCCGCCAGGTCTTGCAGGAACGCAACGGCCACCGCGCGCCGCGAGTGCGTTTTGAGCAGGAACTGGAAGATTCGCTGACCGATGCGTTCGTCGAAAAAACCCTGGAAAGCGTGATTACCTGGGGCCGCTACGCGGAGATCTTCTCCTACGACGACCACACCGAGACATTCAGCCTCGAAGACGTGGAAGGCAGCGTTTAAAGCCCACTAACAAAAGCCCCGATCCCATAAAAGGCATCGGGGCTTTTTTGTTGATCACCCCGTCCCCCCGTAGGAGCGAGGCTTGCTCGCGAAAGCGGTGTGTCAGTCAACATTGATGTTGAATATGACGGCCCCTTCGCGAGCAAGCCCGCTCCCACAAGGGTATCTGCTGTGAATCCACTACCTGTGAACGCCAGCAATCAACTGTGGGAGCGAGGCTTGCCCGCGAAGAGGTCCTAAAACTCACCGCACATTCAAGCCCTGAAAACATTCATCCCCAAACCTTCCTCAAATGAATCAACGCCACACGACGCCCGTCCGGCGACGCCCGTTCTTCAATATCAAACGGCACAAACCCAAGCTTCGGATACAAAATCAGCCCCGCGGTATTCTCGTTAAAACACGACAACTGCACCTCCCGCGCCCCATGACGCTCAAGCGCCAGCCGCTCCATCGTCGCCACCAAAAACGTCGCCACACCCTGCCCTCGCGCCTCGGGCGACACAATCAAATTGCCAATCGCACAGATCCCGTCACGCTCAAACTTGTAGAAGTTGGCAAACCCGACAATGGCGCCGTCCTGCTCGATCACCGTCGAGTCCGAGCGCTTGGCAATCGATGCGCCCAGTTGCGCCTCCGTCAGCGGGTACTGGCCGGTCGGGAACATAAAAAACAGTTCTTGGGGATCTTGAGGAAATTCGCAAATCGTCAGTACATCTTCAGCACTGACTGGGCGATAGGTGAGCGGCATGGTTGGGTTCCCTCCAAATGTCGAGGTGACAGATTACGTTGGGCCATCGCGAGATAGAAGCGCTCAACCACTTGACCCGCGCACCGTTAGATGGGAGAACGTGCATGGCCTAAATGGACGACACATTCAGTAACACTAGAATCAAGGAAGACTCATGAAGACCTTACTGTGTTTGCTGATCGCCACCGGTGTCGGCACCGCGCTGCAGTATGTCGGCGTACCCCATGGCCTGTTACTCGGCTCGATTCTCGCCACCTCGCTAATCGCCAGCAACCTGCGCTTCGCCCCCACCCTGCCCTTGGGCCTCGGCTTCATACAAATCGTGCTGGGGATCGCCACCGGCCTGATGTTCAAGGCGTGGGACAGCCACACTGCCGCCGCTATGTTACCCAGCCTCGGCATCCTATTCCTGTGCCTGACCGCCCAGATTGCGATGGCCAGTTTTTGGCTGTTCAAGGTCTCGGGCTGGAACCTCAAGGACTCGCTGCTGGCCGTCTACCCCGGCGCCCTCGCTGCGGTGTTTGATCTGCTCGAGTCCGAGCGAGCGTCCGGCAAAGTCATCGTCGTGCACCTGGTGCGGCTGCTGTCGATCACTGTGCTGGTCAGTTTTCTGATTCCCGCGCAAACCAGCATGGCACTTGCCGAAAGCAGCCCGCTAGTCTTCAGCACCGTGCTCACGGTGCTATCGTTGATCGCCCTGAGCATCGGCATCGGCCGCTTGTTGTTGCGCATCGGCGTCCCGGCACCGTTCATGCTCACCGCCATCGTCGCCACCGCCGCCTCTATCAAGATGGGCTATCTCCACAACTTCCAAATGCCGGAATGGAGCGTCGATGCCGCAACAGTGATCATTGGCGTGCTCATTGGCTCGAAATTCAAAGACATCTCCTTCGGCGAACTTATACGCCATGGCCGCGCCGGGATGATGGCCGTCGCCCTTATGCTGCTGATCGCCGCCGCATTTGCCGGCGTGGCCGGACGAGTCCTGGGCAGCGATCCGTTGTCCTTGTGGATGGCCTACATGCCCGGCGCCATCGAAACCATCGCCATCGTCGCGTTCGGTGGCGGGCTGAATGTGGTGTTCATCCTGACGCATCACCTGGTGCGGATGGTGGTGCTGCACTTTGCACCGGCGGTGATTGTGCAAGCGCGGCGTTGGCGCGAGAGTGAATCGTAGGCCCATGCCTGGCGCATCATTTGCCATCCGCGTGTTATTCGCCTGCTGTCTTTTGGTCGCCACGGCCAATCATTTGCGGGCGGATTTTCAACATGGATTTTTCTGGGACTACGGCTACGGGAATGGCGCGTATTGGGCCAGCCGAGTGTTCTGGGGGGCACTGACGATTCTTGATCCTTTGGCGGCACTGCTGCTTTTCATCAAACCCCGGACAGGCATCGCACTCACGGCGGCCATCATCATCGCAGATGTCGCTCACAACACGTTTTACGTGGCCGTGAATCAGCAATGGCTTGAGCCGTTCTATCTTTCACAGGTAGCGTTTTTGTTGGCGGTTCTGCTGCTTTCGCCAGTTGCCTGGTATCGAACGGCTCGGGGGCACCTGTAGGAGCACGGCTTGCCGGCGATGGCGTTCGGGAGAGCGCTATCGCGAGCAAGCTCTGCTCCTACAAAGAAACGAATAAATCAGTCCGTTTTTCACTCAAAGTTCTGTCGCAGCACCAGCTTCATTGAAGAAATAAACGTTTTCATGCTTAAACCCCCAGACACCTTCGACCTGGCGAATATGAGGTTCAAAAGTAAAACACTCCACCTCCCCTAAACGCCGGTCATTCCCGGCCTCGATATACAACCTGTCGCCCCGCCGCTCGCACAGGCTATGCCCAACATTCGCGCTGAAGTCGAGATTCTCAAACCCGGCCGAAATGATCGAATCATTGGCGAACTCATACAGCTCATGAAAGGTAGTGTCTGGCCGGGTAAAACGGCACATCGACTCATGTAACAGCCGCTCAACCGCATACCCTCTGCCGAATTCATCCCCGATGGGCACCGCTCTGCACACGACGTCCTCCATATAAAACGAACGCGCGCAGTCGCCCCAGACATTGCCGGATTTCGGACTCAAATCGACCGTTATTAAATTGTGGAGACCAACAGCCTCATCGCTCGGCCGGTAATCGCGCCCGGAGATCGAGAGCAAGCTGCGAGACCCGAGCAGCACGAAGGCCGGGCAATCGTAATACCAGGTGTCGGGATAGCCCAATCGGGCCAGTGCCTGTGCGGAGAGGTGAGCAATGGATGCTTCGGTGGAGTCTGGCGTTATGTGCTCGACGAGTTGCTGCAAAACCGCTTTCGCTGCGGTTTGGACGGGTAGATTCAGCGGTTTTTCCATGTTAGACGCAGCTCCAGACAAACTGGCAGGGTGAGCAGCCATTAAGGTGTTGAGTACTTATAGCTTGCCGCACCCGTAGGAGCACGGCTTGCCGGCGAAGGCACCCGTGAGACCGCTATCGCGAGCAAGCTTTGCTCCTGCTGTGCGCGCAAAAGATTCCGCCTATCACACCCCAACACTGCGCCTATTAGCAGTCCGCCTCAGAGGGTCTAGTCTTACCCGTGCGCCGGCGTACGCTGGCCGTTCAATACCTGATGAAGAGATAAGAAAAGAGTCACAGGCTTGCCGTGGGCCCGCGTGCTGGCGAATCGATCGCCAATCTCTAGACGTCCCGTGTGGCCACAATGAGCAGTTGATCGAACTGCTTGGCCCAGCAGCCTATGTCATTGATTTCGCTCATTGCTATTGCGGGCCCAGGCCGGGCCGGATGGCTGGATGAACACGACCGAAGGTAGCTCTTACATGGCAAACGAATCGAAATGCCCGTTCAATCACGCCGCTGGCGGTGGTACGACGAACCGCGACTGGTGGCCGAATCAACTGAATCTGAAAATCCTGCACCAGCACTCGACCCTGTCCGATCCTTTGGACAAGGGCTTCAACTACGCCGATGCGTTCAAAAAACTCGATTTTGCGGCGGTCAAAGCCGATCTGAATGCGCTGATGACCGATTCCCAAGACTGGTGGCCGGCGGACTTCGGTCACTACGGGCCGTTTTTTATCCGCATGGCCTGGCACGCTGCCGGCACTTACCGCACCGGTGATGGCCGTGGCGGTGCCGGTTCCGGCCAGCAACGCTTTGCGCCGCTCAACAGTTGGCCGGACAACGTCAGCCTCGACAAGGCGCGCCGGCTGCTCTGGCCGATCAAGCAAAAGTATGGCCAGAACATTTCCTGGGCCGATCTGATCGTCCTCACCGGCAACGTCGCGCTGGAGTCCATGGGCTTCAAGACCTTCGGCTATTCCGGCGGTCGTCCCGATGTGTGGGAACCGGACGAAGACGTGTACTGGGGTTCTGAAAACAAATGGCTCGGCGGCGACACCCGCTACGGCAAAGAAAACGCCCCCGTGGAAGCACCCGGCGAAGGTCCACTCGTAGCCGAACCGGGAAAAAATGAGGAGAGCCGCACCGACCACGGTCGCAACCTTGAGAACCCGTTGGCTGCCGTGCAAATGGGCCTGATCTACGTCAACCCGGAAGGTCCGGAAGGCGAGCCAGACCCGGTCAGATCCGCCATAGACATCCGCGAAACCTTCGGCCGCATGGCCATGAATGACGAAGAAACCGTGGCGCTGATCGCCGGCGGCCACGCCTTCGGCAAAACCCACGGCGCCGGCCCTGCCGACAACGTCGGTGCAGAACCCGAAGCTGCGGGCTTGGAAGAACAAGGCTTCGGTTGGAAGAACAGCTTCGGCACCGGCAAAGGCGCCGACACCATCACCAGCGGCCTGGAAGTGACCTGGACCACCACCCCGACCAAGTGGAGCAACAACTACCTGGAAAACCTGTTCGGCTTCGATTGGGAACTGACCAAAAGCCCGGCCGGCGCGCACCAGTGGACACCCAAAAATGGCGGCGGCGCCGGCACCATCCCGGATGCCCACGACCCGTCCAAACGCCGCAACCCAACCATGCTGACCTCGGACCTGGCGCTGCGCTTCGACCCGATCTACGAGCCAATTGCACGGCGCTTCCTGGCCAATCCCGACCAACTCGCCGATGCCTTCGCCCGCGCCTGGTTCAAGCTTATCCACCGCGACATGGGCCCACTCTCACGCTACCTCGGCCCGGAACTGCCCGCCGAAGAACTGCTGTGGCAAGACCCGATCCCTGCGCTCGACCATGCCGTGGTCAACGACAGCGACATCGCCGCACTCAAGGGCAAACTCCTCGCCTCGGGCCTGAGCGTTTCACAACTGGTGTCCACCGCTTGGGCAGCCGCTTCCACCTTCCGTGGCTCCGACAAACGCGGCGGCGCCAACGGTGGACGTCTGCGGCTGGCGCCACAAAAATCCTGGCAAGCCAACCAGCCCGAACAACTGGCGAAGGTGCTGGCGAAACTCGAAAGTATCCAAAGCGAGTTCAACAGCGGCGGCAAGAAAGTCTCCCTGGCCGACCTGATCGTGCTCGCCGGTAACGCCGGCGTCGAACAAGCGGCAAAAAACGCTGGCCACACCGTCACGGTGCCGTTCACCCCAGGACGGATGGACGCCACCCAAGAGCAAACGGACGTGGAATCGTTCGGCTTCCTGGAGCCCATCGCCGACGGCTTCCGCAACTACCTGAAAACCCGCTACCGCGTTCCGGCCGAGCAACTGTTGATCGACAAGGCGCAACTGCTGACCCTCACCGCGCCAGAAATGACCGCGCTGATCGGCGGCCTGCGGGTGCTGAATACCAACATCGGCCAAGCCAAGCACGGCGTCTTCACTCAGCGGCCTGAAGCGTTGACCAACGACTTCTTCACCAACCTGCTGGACATGGGCGTTGAGTGGAAACCGACTTCGGAGACCAAGGAGGAATTCGAGGGCCGCGACCGCAAAACCGGCGCAGTGAAATGGACGGCAACCCGGGTTGATCTGGTGTTTGGTTCGAATGCGCAGTTGCGGGCATTGGCGGAAGTCTATGCCAGCAGCGACGCGAAGGAGCGGTTCGTCAAAGACTTCGTGGCCGCGTGGACCAAAGTGATGAACCTGGACCGCTTTGAAGTGAAGTAACACAAACCCTAACGCTGAAAACTGCAACGCCTCCCAATGTGGAGGCGTTGTACTGTTTGCGGATCAGGAAAGACTAAACGGGAGAAATCGTGGCAAGGGCCCCCAGCAATATGGTCAGGACCAGAAATCCACCCAGGAAAATCGCCATCTTACCCATCGGGCCTCCTACATCATGAATGTGCGGTGCAAACCGGCCGCGACCGCGAACCGTGCCGGCATTGTGAGCCGCCGGCCCGGTGCATTACAGATGCAGGTGACGCCGAAAAAACCATATCAGATGCACCCTCCCCCCGTAGGAGCTGCCGAAGGCTGCGATCCTTTGATCCAAAAACCGATCAAGCAACCTCGACTTCCTTCTTCAAACTGTTCATATCAATCACAAACCGATACTTCACATCGCCTTTCAGCATGCGGCTATAAGCCTCGTTAATGTTCTGGATATCAATCATCTCAATATCCGAAACAATCCCGTGCTTGGCACAGAAATCCAGCATCTCCTGGGTTTCCTGAATCCCGCCTATCAACGACCCCGCCAGACTGCGACGCTTGAAGATCAGGTTAAACACCGAAGGCGACGGATGCGGACTGTCCGGCGCACCCACCAGCGTCATCGTGCCATCGCGCTTGAGCAGATTGAGGAAGGCATCCAGATCATGCGGCGCGGCCACCGTGTTCAGAATGAAGTCCAACGTGTTGGCAAACTTCGCCATCTCATCCGGATTCTTCGACACCACCACCTCATCCGCGCCCAGACGCAAACCGTCCTCACGCTTGTTCGGCGACGTCGTAAACAACACCACATGCGCGCCCATGGCATGCGCAATCTTCACCGCCATATGCCCCAGACCACCGAGGCCAACCACCCCGACCTTCTTGCCAGGCCCGACCTTCCAGTGATGCAACGGCGAATACGTGGTAATGCCCGCACACAGCAGCGGCGCGACGGCGGCCAGATTGGCGTTGTCGTGGGAAATGCGCAGAACGAACTTCTCCTTCACCACGATATTGTCCGAGTAACCACCAAAAGTGTTCTCGCCACCAAACACCGGACCGTTGTAAGTCCCGGTGAAACCGCTCTCGCAATACTGCTCCTCGCCTTCCGCGCACGACGCACAGTGCTGGCAACTGTCGACCATGCAGCCAACGCCGGCCAGATCGCCCACTTTAAACTTGCTGACATTTGCACCGACCGCAGTCACTCGACCGACAATTTCATGGCCCGGCACCGAGGGGTACAGCGTGTTGTGCCACTCATTGCGCACGGTGTGCAGGTCGGAATGGCACACGCCGCAATAGAGGATATCGATCTGCACATCGTCCGCGCCTGGGGCGCGACGTTCGAAGGTGAAAGGCTTGAGCGAGTCCTTGGAACCCTGCGCGGCGTAACTGTAAGTCTTGGCCATTGCGGTCACCTTTTAAGTCAGAGGTTGAATATAAGAGGAGTAGTGTCGGTGCTGAATCGTTCAAGTGGATGACGGGGATGGTCGGTTTGGTGGTCGACCGTCGAGGAACGTTGGCGGCTGCGGTGAGCCGCGTTGCGGATAGGGTAAGGCTTGGGGAGGTGGGGGCGATGGCTGCATTCTGCTGAATTATTGCCTGATCCGGTTAAATTGGGTTGGCGGGGTGTTTATCTAGCGGCATTCGTAATTGGCGAGCTGACATTCAGCTTCGAAGGCATAGATTTATCTCACCGTCTTTTAACAGGGTATGAGACAACGCAGGGATCAGCGCCAACCACTCCTCGATGACTTGCTCGGCAAAGGCGTCCCAGGAAATGACAGCCTTAATGGCGACGCACGAGTCGCGGCCCGTTTGCTTGGCGTCGATCAGAGCTTGGCCGATGCACCCATCCCCCCCCATGGCGGTGATGTATTTGCCGGACGCCAAAACTGTTGCTGATGCTTCTTCTTAGCAGCGTTGAACAGCTTGCCCAGGATGCAGTCAAACAGGCGCTGGGGCTGTGAGCGCTACTCGACCTCAATGGGTCTAATCCTGCGTACGTAGTACACAATGGGCCTAGTATTCAAAGTTGTTTCTGCCCCTCGAAAAATGCTTTCCAAAGGATAGATAAAAATGAGAAAACTCATTTCTGTGGTCGTTGTAGCGACTACATTTGCCATTGGTACCGCATTCGCTCAAGTACCCGCGAAACCTGATGTGAATCCAATCACAAATGGCGCGGTCAATATGGCATCTACGCCTACTGCCATCGCAGCAAAAACTGCAGTGACCAGCGACGCTCAAGCTGGAGCATTGAACGAATGCTACAACACCATTGGCGATCAGTCCCGGACAGCGTTGCAGCCTTGCCTTGAGCGTAAGACTCGCGAAGTCACGTCACAAATGAATATCGCCTACAAAAAACTGGAAACCAAGACAAAGGAAATCGATTCGAGTGCGACGGCCAAAGCCCTTGCCTCGCTGCTCGCCTCTCAGAAGGCTTTCGAGAAGTTCAAGGATGCTCAGTGTCAATGGGAAGGTGACTCGGTGATGGGTGGCTCGGGCGCTGGAGATATTTTAAGTTCCTGCAAAGTCGATTTGATGCGCTTCAGAACTAAGCAACTTTCCGATTAGAAAAAAGGGGACAGATTTATTTTTCATTGCTGTCTAGACTGGTGACAGAGAAATAAGTCTGTCCCCTTTTCACAAGAACTGGCTCTTCGCTCGCTACGCAGCGGAAAACGGACAGCGGCCGTCATGAGCTTGATCCAATCTGTGCGGCTCAATGGGCATGATCCGTATGCTTATTTGAAGGACGTGCTCACGCGCTTGCCGAGGCAGCGGGCGAGTGAAATCGATCAGCTGTTGCCGCATAGGTGGCAACCCATCTCGTTATGCAAGGCTTTATGCAGGGACGCATACCAATGACATCCATAAATTTCCATTTCATCGACGCGTGCGGCGCGCTTATCGATCACCGTAATTGGCTTCACACCCGCCTGTTAGAGACCTACGAAAAAGTAATTACGTTGATGCCGTTGCGCCCGCTTGATGTGATCGTGAAAGCTGGCACTCATGTCATTCCAGAAAAGGGGCATCTAGGATATGCACCCGAACCAGGCCTTATTTTTTTGACCGTAGACCCTGCGAGTGACATTTTCAGAGCAAACCAAGAAGCGTCGCTCGAACGAATGTTCGCACATGAGCTTCACCATGCTGCCCGATGGGATGGGCCAGGTTATGGATCATCATTAGGTGAAGCGCTTGTTTCGGAGGGGCTGGCGGGCGCTTTTTCACAGGAAATCTGCGGTGGTTTACCTGAACCATGGGAGCGCCTCGATGTGTCTGACATTCGACGCCATGTCGCAATGGCGGCGAGCTACTGGAGTCGCAAGGATTATGGCCACGACGCATGGTTCTTTGGTGCATCCGACCTCCCAAAATGGTTGGGCTATTCCCTTGGATTTCAGCTCGTAAAGCGATTCCTGTTGGAGCATAAGGGCAGCAGCCCTTCTAGTCTCGTGGAGATGGAGGCCCAAGCGTTTCGTGGGATGCTCGCAGTTATCTAAGGCGTTCGGGCCTAGGTCATCAAAGACGGTGGGGGCATTCGCGTCTACCGTGACATGACAGCCACTGAGCTGGCAGAACGTGACGCAAGACAAAAGGGTTATGACGACATGCTGGCCCGACAAAGGGCGGATGAAGACCAACGCTTTAAGGCAATCGATCAAAAGAAGGCTCAAGCCGTTGCGGGCTGCACTTTTACAAAACCCTGCACACTGCCTGACGGGACGATCAACTACGCCAGTCCCAGCGGAGCCATTCCCACCGATGCGATTAGCCTATAGGGCGAGTTTGCGTTGCTGGGTGGCCGCGAAACGGATGCACAAGGAAACGTTCCTCTCAAGAAAGTCAGTGGTGGCGCCCTACCCGCCTCACTGGGAACACTTCTGTCAGGCGGGGCTGCTACTGCTGGCGGCGTGTCCTGTGGTGGTCTTTGCACGGCTGACGCTGTGGAATCATATGGGCGAGGAGAAATGCTGTCTAAACCAGCGACTTTTGAATTTGATGATCAAATGCATCTAGAAAATCGTGCATACCGATTTCTCCGAGATCTACCGCTTTAGCGCCGCCGGCCGCAATAAAGGTGACATCAGTGATACCCAGGACGTTGAGGATCAGTTTCAAATAGTGGGTCGCAATGTCACGGTCTCTAATCGGGGAGTCGTTGGTGTAAACACCTCCCGAGGCGAGCAGCACCGTTGCCTTTTTACCGGTCACCAGCCCTTTACCATCAAAGCCCAAGGTCAGGCCTTTACGTACCACGTGATCCACCCACGCCTTGAGCGCTGCAGGGACGTTATAGTTGTAGACCGGCGTTGAAATAACCACGTGATCGGTTTCCAGCAACTCGGCCGTAAGCTCATCGGATAGCTGCAACACGGCTTTCATTTCAGGCGAATGTTGGGTTTGCGGGGTGAAGTAAGCCTGTAACCAGGGGGCCGTCACGAACGTAAGCGGAGTGTCCGTTAGATCCCGTATTTTGATAGCGCCCCTAGGGTGTGCAGCTTCCCACGCGGCGACAAATCGGCGAGTGAGCTGCCGGGAGATTGAAGCATCCCCACGTGAGCTGGTTTCAATGGAGAGAAGCCTGGACATGGATGTAACTCCTGCGCGGTGGCGCGGCGGTAGGTTTTGCGTTGTCGCTTTAGGCGATGTGCGACACACTCTACCCAATGCGATCTCTAAGCAGGAGTGATGTAAATATGATTAAGTCCATCTGTTTAAGTGATGGGTCATGATCGGAAATCTCAGCCTGGATCAGTTGCGGATCCTTGTAACCATTGCTGATACAGGCAGTTTTTCGGCAACGGGACGTCACCTGCGGCGTGCTCAATCTGCCATTAGCCAGTCGATTGCCACACTTGAGTCAGTTCAAGGTGTGAGGCTGTTTGATCGCAGCGGCCATCGGCCAACGCTCACTGAGGTCGGTAGAGTGCTAGTGGTTCAAGCGCGCGCAGTGCTGGCAAGCGCTGCCCAGTTTGAAGCAATGGCAGCAAGTACGGCAGCAGGGGTTGAGCCGGAGTTGACGCTCGCCATAGACCCTTTGGTCCCTAGCGCACCGCTCATCGAAAGCCTGCGCGCTATCCGCGAGGCTTTTCCGCATCTGGCAGTGAGTTTTTCTACAGAAGGCTTGGGCGGCGCAGAGCGCCGATTGCGCAACGGCGATGCGGCACTGGCGCTTTGCACATTGATTCCGACAGTGCCCGACGATGTCGTCGCACTGCCGCTGCTCAGCGTCGACTTGAGGCCAGTAGTCGCCAGCGGGCATCCCCTGGCGATGTTAGGCCGTCGGGCAACAAGTGCAGACCTCAAGCCTTATGTTCAACTGATACTTTCCGATCCGGTTTCTCCCGACGGCCCTAGCTATGGGGTGACGGGCAGTCATCAGTGGCGGTTTGTAGATTTGGCACGGCGGCTGGATTTTTTGCTCGCCGGGTTCGGTTGGTGCCGAATGCCAGAGCATCTGATTGCGGATCATCTGGCTTCAGGACGCCTCCTGCCGCTTGAGTTAACCGCCGAACTTCAGCGCACACCAGACACACTTACGATCTACGCAGCGCACATGCAAAATCGCTCTTTAGGAAAAGCAGGCCGATGGCTTCTGAATGATCTGACCCGTCGTCTGTGCATGTGATGATACGAAGACGACTAACGTCAGCGGTTTGGTTATCCCGTTGGCCAAAGGGCTGATGCGGCTAATCGAACTGGTTGTACAGGGACTGCCCGAGTCGTGATCGTCTGTGCGTATTTCGCAAGCCAAGGTGTGATGCCTGCCCGCTTACGAAACTGATTGGAAATCTCAAGGATCGAGGATAGGAAATGAGCATTCTCAGTGGACTGAAAAGCCTCGTTAGACGCGGCCCTCAAGAGCAAGTCGTCGGTTACTCCCTTCCAGATTTGAAGTCGGTTTTTACTCCGCCGTTATTAGGCCCCGCTCGTCCCTTTGCCGACTATCCGCCAGTGGTGCCGTTGGAGGATGTCGGTGTTCTCGCCTATTACTCTACTTTTCTAACCACACCGGAAGACGCTGATGAATTCGCAGCACTGGTCGAATCGAATTTCAGTTTCGTGGTTGAAAAACCATTCAATAACCATCCCGTAAAGCGCTATTCCAACGGCCGTAAAGACGAGCACTTGATCTACTTCAACTCCGGTTCTGAGTTCAACGCCACAACGGTTCGTATGGTGACGAATAGCGTCGATTTTCTGGGTGTTGTTCAGGGGTCGGGATGGGCTGTTCCGCCGCCGTGGATTGCGTTTGAGGGTTACAAGGCTTCTTGGTGGGGAAGCAATATGCAAGGGGCTCAGGGGTATTACAACGATAACTACTTTCTTCCGTTCTTTACTCGGTTGAGTGGTTTGGAGAAGCAGGCGTATTACGTGCGGTTCGAGGCTAGCAGTGAGTGGATTGAGAGTTTGGAGTTGATGTGTGGCAATGAGTGAGGTTGCTTTGGGCTGCTGCGCAGCCCAACGGAGGCAAGCCCCCTCACCACAGGTATTTGCCAACATCGGATTTTGCGTTGCCTGCCAGAGCTGAACCCCGCCCACAAAAAAGCCCACTGACCGTCACCGGTTCAGTGGGCTTTTTCAAATAAGGCTTCTAGTTACAGAGCCATATCACTTGCAGCGTTAGGCTTAACAGCCTTCGCAGCGTCAGCCGGAGCCGGAGCAGCAGCCGGAGCCGCCAACTGCGGAATCGCCGGCGGCGGAGTCAGCTGCAATACCTTGGCGGTATAAGCCCACTCTTCAGCCACTTTGGCTGGGTTGCCATTCAACTGAGTGCCATAGCTCGGCACGATCTGGTGCAGTTTTTCCTGCCAGGCCGGCGTTGCAACCTGATCCTTGAAGACCTTTTGCAGCACGGTCAGCATGATCGGTGCAGCGGTCGATGCGCCTGGGGAAGCGCCCAGCAGACCGGCGATGGTGCCGTCAGCGGAGGTAACAATTTCAGTACCCAGTTTCAGCACGCCACCGGCCGCTTCATCACGCTTGATGATTTGCACGCGTTGGCCGGCTTGCCACAGGCGCCAGTCTTCGGCTTTGGCGTTCGGGAAGTATTCTTTCAGGGCGTTCATGCGGTCTTCGTCGGACAGCATGAGTTGGCCAGCAAGGTACTCAACCAGTGGGTATTCCTTGATGCCGACTTTGGTCATCGGCCAGATGTTGTGGGTGGTGGTGCTGGTCAGCAGGTCCAGGTACGAGCCTTCTTTCAGGAACTTGGTGCTGAAGGTCGCGAATGGGCCAAACAGGATGACGCGCTTGCCGTCCAGGACACGGGTGTCCAGGTGCGGAACGGACATAGGCGGTGCGCCAACGGAGGCTTTGCCGTAGGCCTTGGCCAGGTGTTGTTCGGCGATGGTTGGGTTGTCGGTCACGAGGAACGAGCCGCCAACCGGGAAGCCTGCGTATTCCTTGGCTTCAGGAATGCCGGACTTCTGCAGCAGGTGCAGTGCACCGCCGCCCGCGCCGATGAACAGGAACTTGGCGTCGGTTTCGGTGGTGGTGCCGTCTTTCAGGTTTTTGTAGCTGACGCGCCAGGTGCCGTCGGCGTTCTTGGTGATGTCCTGTACTTCGCTGGACAGTTTCAAGTCGAACTTAGGCGTGGTTTGCAGGTGCGCAACGAACTGACGGGTGATTTCGCCAAAGTTGACGTCGGTGCCGATCGGAGTCCAGGTGGCCGCGATTTTCTGGTTCGGGTCACGCCCTTCCATCATCAGCGGAACCCACTTCTTGATCACAGCCGGGTCTTCGGAGTACTGCATGCCGGCGAACAGCGGGCTCGCTTGCAGGGCTTCGTAGCGTTTTTTCAGGAACTTGATGTTGTCATCGCCCCACACGAAGCTCATGTGCGGAGTGGAGTTGATGAACGAACGCGGGTTCTTCAGAACGCCTTGCTGAACCTGCCACGACCAGAACTGACGGGAGATCTGGAAGGCTTCGTTGATTTCAACGGCTTTCGGGATCTGGACTTTACCGTTCTCGTCTTCCGGGGTGTAGTTCAGCTCTGCCAGGGCAGAGTGACCGGTACCGGCGTTGTTCCAGCCGTTGGAGCTTTCCAGGGCGACGCCGTCGAGGCGCTCGACCATTTCCATCGACCAGTCCGGTTGCAACTCATTGAGCCACACACCCAGGGTCGCGCTCATGATGCCGCCGCCAATAAGCAGCACATCGACTTTCTTTGCCTCTTCCGCGTGAACGGACGTGATCCCCATCGACAAAGCCAGCCCCAATAGGGCCGTGTTCAGTTTTTTAAGCATCTGTTGCACCTATGATAAAACGCCATCCGCCCTTCCATCCTCACACGCGAAGGCCCCTGGTTCACGGCACGCAGGCAGCATGTCGTGGGTTCCCGCACATCAGGATTGGAGGGTGGGCACACAAGGCCGACGGTTCCATCGACCTCAGTTTATATGTCCCTACTGAACTGACTTTTTATCATTATTGGCTTCAGCTACTTGAGCGACATTGATCCTGTTTGCACGCCGCTAGGGCGAACGAACTGAATAGGTCAAAGCAAGTTGGCAGGCAGAATATCACGACACGGCAAACCCGCGCGTCTGTTCCCGACTTGGTGGTCTGTATCTGTGTCTGGATATATCGGCGGTGGCTGGCAAAACCTGATGGTGGATGGTGTGGGTTTGAGGTGTCTGGGCCGGCCTCTTCGCGAGCAAGCCCGCTCCCACAGGGGATCTTCGGTGAACACAACATCTGCACATACGACACCGCCCAATTGTGGGAGCGGGCTTGCTCGCGAAGAGGCCCCCACAGAGACCATCAAACGGATGGTTTCAGAAGCGCCTGCAAGCTCAACGCATTACCAGTGGCAAACCCACCCGCCGTGTTATCAAAAACGCACCACGTCTCGGCCCCCGCCCGCACCGACGCTTGAATCTGCGCAGCCAATACCTGCAATCGACTCAGCTCATAGTCGCTGTAATAAATCCGTGGCGAGCCATGCAGCCGCCAGTAACGTACGCCCGACCACCCGCTCGCGACCCCGCCACCGGTGATGGGCGATGGATCGGCCGCGACCCGAGCGATCCTCTGTTCGATCAGTAAACCGCTGGCCGCACGCCAGGTTTCATGTCGAGGCTCAAGCACCACCGAACCCTCATAACGCTGGCGCAGCATCCGGAAAAACCCTGCGGCTACTTCAGCGTCATAGGCCAGCGACGGCGGCAACTGGATCAGTATACAACCCAACTTGTCGCCCAACTGCGTGCATTGAGCAAGGAACTCGTCGAGCAACGCTTCGCAGTTCTGCAAGCGCTGAACATGGGTAATGAGCTTGGGGATCTTCACCGAAAAACGAAACGTCGACGGCACCGACTCCGCCCAGCGCCGATAGGTTTGTGGCTGATGCGGGCGGTAGAAGGAGCTGTTGATTTCAACGGCTGACAGTTGCGCGGCATACCGTTGCAAGTGGGTGCCGGTATCAGGAAACATCGCCCCGTGTTCCCGGGGCACGCTCCAGCCTGCGGTGCCGATATAAACCGCTCTGGACACCGATTCAGGTCCCACCTCCCAGTCCCGCTATCGAATTGGCAAAGACGACGCCCGCCTCCCGCACCAGCACACGCCACTCTGCGCTGTTGATGAGTCCTTTGCGTTCCATCTCATCGGCAGCCTTCAGCAGTTCGTCGTAGTGCTCTTCGCTGTCCATGCGGATCTCGGGTTGTCTCAGCAATTGGTACCACGCAGCCAAGGCTTGCTGCTTTGCTTGATCATTCATGGTCGAGCTTCCGTGGGTCGTTTCCCCTTGGAAGTGTCGAGTTGAAGGGCCGTTCCTCGCGCCCGACAAATGGCGGTAAACGCCCGAATCGCTTGCTGACTTCTCCCTAAAATATCTGCTACGTTGTACGACGACTGACAAATTAATCAGTCGCGACCACCCACAACAACAAGGAAACACCCATGACAAAAACCAAAGTGCTGATCGGTTTTCTCTGTCTCTTCAGCGGCTATGTCGCCGCCGCCCCGGCTGCTGCGGACAAAGACGTGGCGCAAGCCGTGGACCATCTGACCCAAGCCATGCTGCACAAAGACATTCCCGGTCTTGAAGCACTGACAGCGGCCAACCTGAGCTATGGGCATTCCAGCGGCAAAATCCAGGACAAGAAAGCCTTCATTGCCGATATCGAAACGGGCAAAAGCGCGTTCAAGACATTAGAGATGCAGAACCAGACCATTACCCTGTCGGGTGATACGGCGCTGGTCCGCAACCACTTCTCGGCACAGGCGCTCAACGGTACTGAAGTGGTGCCGACCGAGATCGAGAACCTGCAGATTTGGCAGAAACAACATGGGAAATGGTTGTTGGTTGGGCGTCAGGCTTTCCATATCTGACTTGTCTGCCAGTTAAAGGGTGTCTGGTCTGACGCCTTCGCGAGCAAGCCCGCTCCCACAGTGAATCGGCGTTGGGCACGTAATTACCGATCAACACCGGACCCTGTGGGAGCCGGGCTTGCCCGCGATGAGGGCGGCACATCCAGCAAGGATGTCGGCTGACACTCCACCATCGCGAGCAGGCTCGCTCCCACAGGGGGGATTTGTGGTGACCAGAAGAAAAGTGAATCGCCGGATCTAAAGTACTGATCGATATAGCAGTCCAACAGTCGCGGCGTATCGATGACTTTGGCGGGTGTTCCGACCGGGATCGTCGAGTTCCACGTTGCCAGTTCAATCATCTCGACTCTCCTTGGGGACGACGGGACCCTACAGCACTTATGACTGATGCCCTCCTACAAGGTTTGTGCGCAGGAATTGAACTCCTGAGCCCCGCCGCACCTCCTAAGTAATGTGTTACTTCCTTTTCGCTTTACGCTGTTGGAGGACGACGCCATGCGCCGCATGCTACTCATTACTTCTCTGATATTGTGCCTGCCCATCGGGTCAGCCCTGGCCGTAAGCGGCAAGGATGTTGCGACCTCGGCAGGGGTTTCCGCTTCCCTTTATTCAACCTTCAAAGACCACAAAATGGTGATTCCGGCTCGGGATGACGTCTCTGCGTTTGTCGCCAGTGACGGCGCTATTCGTGGGGTCTACATGGAAGCGGTGTTGCATCAGATCCGCCAGGACAACCCTGGCCTCAACGCCACCGACGAAGACCTGGCCAATGCGATCCTCGTTCAATACGAAGGGCCAGCGCCTCACTAACCACCTATGTTCACTCGCGTGAGTATCAGGGGCAGGCTTGTATAAATGCCTGCCCTTGGTCCGCGCTCGAACGCTATGGGCAAAACTGATCGCGGGCCACTATGATTGAGCCCATGACGACCTCGGCCCCGATCCGTTCACCCTGCCCACCCGGTGCCTGCATTTGCGGGCGTGACCCGTTGCTGGAAACTCCCGGCGCGGACGTGCGCATCCTGTTTCTGACCCGTCAGGATGAAAAACGCTTGCTTGAGCGTCTGGAAAACCTGCAAAGCCTGGCCGACCTTGAACACGTGCAGCAGCTGATGTACGGGCGCTTGGGCATTCGAGTTGAACTGACGCCGAGCTTCAATGAAGTGCGAACCATGCGCGGCATCGGCATTCAGATCGAGGAACTGCCGGGCCTCTGCCGCAAGACCCGCGCGGCGATTCCGGCCGCCATTCGCCGCAGCCTGGAAAAGCGCCCGGAGATCGCCTACGAGCTACTCAACGCCAACGACTTGCTGCGCGATGCCTGAGTGTTTCACCGCCGCATCACTTGCTTGAAAAATCTGTTGGCGGCGGCGGGCAAGCACCAGGCCTCATTGAAAGTACGCAAAACCTGTGGGAGCGGGCTTGCTCGCGAAGGCGCCAGCACATTCAACCCATAAGTTGACTGACAGACCGCTTTCGCGAGCAAGCCCGCTCCCACAGGGCCTGCAGTGGTCTTGAGAGCTAGCGCACTTTACGCAGCAAAAAGTGCGACAACGCCGGAATCAGCACCAACGCCCCGACCATGTTCCAGATAAACATGAAGGTCAGCAGGATGCCCATGTCCGCCTGGAACTTGATCGGCGACCAAGCCCAAGTGATGACGCCTGCCGCCAGGGTGATGCCGACCAGCGCCACGACCTTGCCGGTGAACGCCACCGCATTGCGATACGCCTCGGTCAGCGACAACCCGGCACGCTGCTGCGCCAACTGCACACTCAGCAAGTACAACGCGTAGTCGACGCCAATCCCCACGCCGAGGGCGATCACCGGCAGCGTCGCGACTTTCACTCCCATGCCGAGCCAGACCATCAGCGCTTCGCACAAAATCGAGGTCAACATCAACGGCACCACAGCAACCACCACCGCTCGCCAACTGCGGAAGGTGATGAAACACAACACAATCACCGCGCCATAGACGTACAGCAACATGGTCCGGTTGGCCTCGCGCACAACGATGTTGGTGGCTGCTTCGATCCCGGCACTGCCGGCGGCCAGCATAAACTGGCGATCACCATTGCTGTGTTCACGGGCAAAGGTTTCGGCGACTTGCACCACGCGGTCCAGGGTTTCGGCCTTGTGATCGGACAGGTAGGCCACGATCGGCATCATCGAACAATCATTGTTGAACAGGTCCGGGCTGCTGACCGAGGCCTGCTGCGCGCCGTAATTCAGCACATTCTGGTTGCGAGCGATGGTCAGCCACTTCGGGTTGCCTTCGTAAGACCCAGCCGTGATCTGCCGCACCGCGTTGACCAGCGACACGGTGGTTTGCACGCCCGGTTGCTGCTGCAACAGCCAACCCAAGCGATCGGCCTCCACCAGCGTTTCGTATTTCAGGCAGCCTTCGCTGGGGGTCTTGAGCATGATCGCGAACTGATCGCTGGACAGCGAATAGTTGGCAGTAATGTAGGCGTTGTCGCGGTTGTAACGCGAATCGGCGCGCAGTTCCGGGGCGCCGGGGTCCAGATCGCCGATCTTCAGATGATGGCTGACGACAATCCCGCCCACCGCCAACACCGCCGCCACGCTCACGGCGATGGTGGCCCAACGGCGTTCGGTGAACTTGTCGAGGAAACTCCAGAGCGCGCCCATGCCTTTGCCGCGCAGCTCTTCGTTTTCCGCGCGCAAACTGCGCACGGCCGCTTTGCGACTGACGCCCCAGTAGGACAGCAACACCGGCAGCAGCACCAGGTTGGTGAAGATCAGCACCGCGACGCCGATGCTGGCGGTGATGGCCAAGTCCTGGATCACCGGGATATCGATCAGCATCAACACCGCAAAACCCACGGCATCCGCCAGCAACGCGGTGAGTCCGGCGAGGAACAAGCGGCGGAAGGTGTAGCGCGCAGCGACCAGTTGATGGGTGCCACGCCCGACGTCCTGCATGATCCCGTTCATCTTCTGCGCGCCGTGGGACACGCCGATGGCGAACACCAGGAACGGCACCAGAATCGAAAACGGGTCCAGGGCAAAACCGAACAGCGCCACCAGGCCCAATTGCCAGACCACAGCGATCACCGAGCAGAGGATCACCAGCGCGGTACTGCGCACGCAGCGGGTGAAGTAAAAAATGATCGCCGTGGCGATCAGCGCGGCGACGCCGAAGTACAGCATCACCTGCATCAGTCCATCGATCAGGTCACCGACCAGTTTGGCGAAGCCGATCACGCGGATCTTGATCGGGCCTTTGCCCTCTTCCCCCGCAACCCGCACCCGGCCTTCGAATTCGTACTTGTTGCGCAGCTTCTCTTCGAGGGTTTTAGAGAACTGGTGGTAGTCGATGCCCTGGCCGGTAACCGGGTCTTTCTCCAGCAGCGGCACGAAGATCATGCTCGACTTGAAGTTGTTGCCGATCAGGCTACCGACGATCCCCGAGCGCGCAATGTTCTGCCGCAACTGCTGAACGCTCTGGGCCGAGCCGTCGTAGGAGTCGGGCATCACCGGCCCGCCCTGGAAACCTTCTTCGGTGACTTCGGTCCAGCGCACGGCCGGGGTCCACAGGGACTTCATCCAGGCACGATCAACGCCCGGGGTCACGAACAGTTCGTCGTTGATCTCCTTCAAGGCATCGAGGTAATGCGGATCGAAAATATCGCCGTTGCTGCTCTCCACCACCACCCGCACCGCGTTGCCCAGGCCGCGAAGGGCCTGACGGTTTTCCAGGTAGTTTTTGATGAAGGGCTGGCTCTGAGGGATCATTTTTTCGAAGCTGGCATTGAGCGTCAGCCGGGTCGAGGCAAAAAAACTCAGCGCCAGCGTCACCAGCAAACAGGCCAGCACCACCCACAGTCGGTTGTTAAAAATCAGCCGTTCCAGGGTGTTTCCGGAGCGGGCATCGAAGCCCTTGAGCTCGCGGATGACCGGCATTGTTTCAAGTTCGTAGTGACCCATCATGCTGTTCTCTTTGTTATGCCGGGCTTATTCGAGGGGCAATTGCCGCAAACCACGGGTGCCCGCGAGCACCAGTGCGCCGCTTTTAGTGATCTGTGCGGCGGCCACCGGGGCCAGTGAAGTGTTCGGTTGAATCTGAAAACTGGCGCCGTCGTCAGCGCTGACCAACACTTGCCCGGCCTGGCTGACCAGGACGATCCGGCCGTCGGCGGTCACACTGCTGGCGGTGATGCTGATCGGCAAACCGAGTTCGACTTTGTTCCAGCTCGCGCCGTCGTCAGTGCTGCGGTAGACGTTGCCGCGCAAGCCGAATACCAGCGCAACCCCGGGTTTGCCGGTGATGCCGAAAAAGCTGCCGTTATAGGGCGTGGGCGTTGCCTTGAATCGAGCGCTTGGACGATCCAGTTTCAACACCAACCCTTGCTCGCCGACGATGAACAATTGGTCACCCACCGGGCGCAGCGCATAGAGGTTCAGCGCAGTCGGGTTGTCGGTGCGCTCCAGCAACGGCGTCCAGTGGCGACCGCCATCGTCGGTGCGAAAAATCAGGTTGAAGGCACCGACGATGTAGCCGACCTGATCGCTTTCGAACCAGACATCCAGGAAGGGTTTGTCGGCGCCCTCCTCGACCATGCGTTGAGCGTCATTGACCCGCGCTTGCAGGTCGGCGTCGTCCGGTTGGCGGGCGAGTTGCTGCCGGTAATAGTCGAGCATGATCGGGCCGATCTGACGGCCGTCCAGTTGTCGGTTCCAGGTCTGGCCAGCGTCGCTGCTGTGCAACACCACGCCATCGTGCCCCACCGCCCAACCTTGTTGCGGATTTGGAAAGTGCACCGCCACCAGGTCGGAACTGACCGGCACCGAGGCCTGCTGCCAATGTTGGCCGGCGTCATCGGAGTACAAAATGTGCCCGCGCTGACCCACGGCAATCAACCGCTCGCCGGCCCGGGCCAATCCCGTCAGTGTGGCGTGGGCCGCCAGGGCGCTGGGCAGCGCAGGTGTATCGAGCACATCGGCAAATTCACCGGCCACCGCCGGATGGGTAAACGGCACCGCCATCGCTGCCGCCAATGCGGCCAGCAAAAACCACTTGATCGTTGTCATTTTTATTATCTCGGGTGCACACCACCGCCTCCTTGTAGGAGCGAGGCTTGCCCGCGAAGGCGGTGTATCAGTAACGATGATGTCGACTGACACACCGCCTTCGCGGGCAAGCCTCGCTCCTACAAGGATCGGGGTTAACGGATGCCGGTACCGGCCAGCGACTCGGCGGACCATTGGGCCTTGGACAGTGGCTCGATGTACTTCAAGCCACCGTAAGGACCGTAGAAACCGTTCATGTTGTAGGCGCCGGAAACCAGGTCATAGAGCATGTGGTTGATGGTGTCCGGGGCTTGCACGTCGTAGCTGTAGGTCAGGTGCGAGAAGCCGCCACGGTAGAGCTGGCCACGGGCGTCATACTCGTCGGATGCCAAAGCAATCCAGCTGTCCTCGTCGAGGTAGAAGGTGCGCTTGCTGTAGATGTGGCGTTTGCCCGGTTTGAGCGTGGCCTCGACCACCCACACCCGGTGCAGCTCCCAGCGCAGCAGGTCGGGGTTCACATGGTTGGCCTTCATCACGTCGGCCGCGTCTTTGTGGTAGCTCAACTTGTAGGTGTTGTACGGCACGTAGAGTTCTTTTTTGCCCACCAGTTTGAAGTCGTAACGGTCCATCGCTCCGTTGAACAGGAACGCGTCGTCGTAGGTGGCGGCGCCGACAGTGCCTGGGTTTGGCGTGTCGTAGGCCAGGTCCGGCGCGAGCTTCACCCGACGTTGCCCCGGCAGGTATTGCCAGGCGCGACGCGGCTGTTTCAGCGGGTTGACCGAGTCCATTAGCAACAGTGCTTCACCGGCGCGACGGGCCGGGCCCGAGTAAGCCAGTTTGATCTTGTAGAACACCTCATCGGCGGATACCGGGCCAGCCGGGCGTGCCGGCGCGTACAGCGGGTATTCGATGAAGAAGTTGCCGGTGGAACTCAGCGAGGCCGCGCCCGAGGAGTCAACGTTCCAGGAGTCGTACTTGTTGGTCATCGCCACGCCTTGATAGCGCAGCAAGTGGTTCCACATCGCTTCGTTGCCGTCAGCCGGAATCGGGAACGGCACGCCCGGCAAGACGTTTTCCAGACCGAGGCCACCGTCGGTGGTCTTGGCGGTCACGGCATTTTTCGCGGTGTTGTCCAGCACCCCTTTGGGCAACGCAATGGTGCGGTGGGTCGGGTACACGTCGAGGCGATAAGTCGGGTAACGGGTGAGCAGCGCCTGGGTGGTGGCGGTGAGTTTGTCTTTCTGCTCGGCGAGGTTCTGGGTGGTGATCACCAGGCGCGGTTTTTCATTGCCGTACGGGTCCGGGCGGAACGAATCACCGGTCTTGAATTCAGCCGGAATCGTGGTCAGGCCGCCGGTGTACGCCGGAATAGTGCCATCGGCATTCGCCGCTTTTTCCGCGCCGACGGCGGTCAGGCTGCTGCCCAGTTTGGCCGCCTGGTCAGGGCTGACGGCGGCATAGGCAGATGAGGCAACGGTCAGCGCCAGAGCGCTGGCCAGGATTGATTTGACGAAATTCATGGGGTGTCTCCTGTTAACACACAGCTCTTGGTTCAGAGGGTGGTTTTGAATGTGAGGGCAACCATGCCGCGATCCTTGAGCTGCGCAGGGATGCCGGCAAACGAAGTGGCCTGGCCTGGAACGCAGTTGTATTGGCCGTTGGCGCCGGGCGCGGCACCGTCGCCATGTGCCGAGGCACTGCCGGCAGAGCCACACGTGTCGAAGTCGCCGAAGTTATCAACGTACTTGAGGTCGAAGCGGTACTGAGTGCGCACGTCCATGCCGACCCCGACCGAGTAACTGCCGGTGCCCTTGTTACCGCCCAATTGCACCGAGGACTGGCCTGCAAGGCCGACGTTGTAGCTGACCGGCAGGTACATATCGATGCCGGGGAAAACCTGGTACCAGGTCGGCGTAAAGTTCATCCCCATGATGTAGTTGTCTTTGGTGACCTTATCGATGCCCTGGTACCAGTCATCGCCCTTGAACAACTGCTGGTTCTCGGTCACGTCCAGCCAGCGGCTATACGCCACTTCCACCAGCAACGGCGCGGTGTCCCAGACCGGCGTCGGGCCGAAGGTGGTCAAGCCATTGAGCACCGCGTGCACGGTGTTGCCGCGGGCGACGCCGTTTTCGCCGTTGAAGCTGCTGATAACACCCGGCTGCCCCGCCGCTGCCGGCGAAGGATTGACGGTGGCCGGCACGCTGGACAGCGGCATGTTGTGGCGATAGTTCACGTCCAGCCCGAAGCTGACCCCTTCAATGTTTTTCGCCAGGCTGATGCCGTAGATGTCGATGTCATCCACGTAAAACTGGTTGTAGCTGCCTGCGTTACCCGAGATCAGCTGCGGGATACCAACGGCGGTCGGTTGCAGCGCAATGTTGGGCAGCATGTCGGAGGTTTTGCGGTAGTAGAAACCCAGCGTGCCGTCCAGCCATGCCGGGCTCCACTTGGCCATCAGGCCGAAGTCACCACTTTGGCTCGGCGTAAACGTATGGCCGTTGTTGAGTCGCAGGTACTCGTTCGCCCCCACCGGCCCGGGCACGCCGAACAACGGGTTGGCGCCGCCGATCAGCGACAGATCGTGGCCGCCATTCTGAATCCCGTCGTTGAAGCCCAGGAAGGTGCCGGACTCCGGAATGCGCGAGGCATCCCAACCGAAAAAGTACTGTGCGGCGAGGGTCAATTCGGAGTTGACGGTGAGGCTGGTGGACAACTGTTTACGCGGAATAAACAGCTCTTTGGATTCGGTACCGGGCACGGTCAGCGCTTTGGTCAGGTCCAGGCCTGCCTGGCCGTAGCTGTTGCCATGGGCGAACGCCAGAATGCTTTCGCCCCAGTACACGTTGTGCTTGCCCAACTTGCCGCTGAGCAACGATTCGTCGCCGATCTCGGTGCTGCCGAACACAAACGCATCGAGCAACTCGGAGGACGGTCCGTTGTAGTAGCGGTCGACATAGCCACTCTGGCGGTTCGAATCGGGCTTGCCGTTATTCAGCTGATTGGTCGACGGGTTGGTGCTGCCAACGTCGTCATAGGCATGGTCGTACCAACTGTTGGCGCTGACCCGAAAACCCAGGTTCTGCTTGAACACCACGTCCAGTTCCGACAGCACATCAAGGCGTTCGGAGACCGGGCTGCCCGCCGAAAAGTTGCGGTCACCGTCGTTGCTGTTCCAGGTATTGGACAGCTTGCTGTTCGCGCCCTCGACCCGCTGGGCATAGTTGAGCTTCAGGGTGTTGTCGAAGCGCACCGACAAGTCATCGTTGCCGGTGTTGAACTCAAAAGCATAGACGGGACCGATACCCAGCCCGGCGAGAACCGCCGATGCCAGGAGCCCACGTCGCAGATTTGGATGGCAGATCTTATTGTTGTTATTCATCTAGCGTGCTCGCCTTGGCTGATTCAAGAACATGCGACTGGCCGGTGCACTCCTGCGCGGGGGCGCTGGCCGGATCGGTCGAGGTTGTTGTATCGCGAGCGACCGGCAGGCTGCCGGTCAATTGGGCCAAATCGTCGGTCAGCGCAATTTATGTGGGATGTGGTTGGGATTTATGTGGGAGCGGGCTTGCTCGCGAAGAGGCAGCGTCAGTCAATATCGAAGTCGACTGACACACCGCTTTCGCGAGCAAGCTCGCTCCCACAGGGTTAGCGTTGGACGGTTTAGAACTGCTGCCGGAAATCCGTCGGCGACAGTCCGGTCCAGCGCTTGAAGGCACGGGTGAAGTTGCTGGTGTCGCTGAAGCCCAGCAGAAAGGTGATTTCGGTCACCGGGCGTGAGGCCTGGCTCAGGTAACTGCAGGCCAGTTCTTTGCGCGTGTCATCGAGCAGTTGCTGGAAATGGGTGCCGCGCTGGGACAGTTTGAGCTGCAGTTTGGTCGGGCTCATGCACAGCGCACTGGCGACTTTGTCACGGCTGCAATCACCGTCCGGGAGAAACTCGATGATCTTCTGGGTCACCCCGGTGATCACGTCACTTTTGTCCAGCCGCGCCAGATAACTGATGATGATGTTGTCGTTGACCTGGGCCAGCTCCGGGCAGGAGCCGCTAAGCGGTTGTGCCAGTTCGGCCTTGTCGAACACCAGCAAACTACTCGCCTGCCCGAACAACACCGGCGCCCTGAACAACGCTTCATACGGGCCGGCGCCCTCGTGGGGCATCGGCCGGCACAACTCCACGCGAACCGGTTTGAATTCCTGTTTGTAGAGCAGGCGCATGGTACGAATCAGAAAACCGAAAAACGCATCTTCGGTCTCGTTGCTGAGCCCGACCAAGTGATCGAAGCGCATCAACACCTGCTCGTCAGCCTGATTGAGACTGGCCTTGGCAACCTGGGACACCAGACGGAAATAGCGCTCCAGCCGCCGGCAGAAATCCAGCAGCGTGCCACTGGCCGCCAGTGAATAGCCCAAGGCATGCAAATGCGTGAGGTGAATGTGTTTGGCCACGGTCAGGCCGAAATACGGGTTGTTGGTCACATCGACGCAGGCTCGATACAGCTTGTTCATCGTCGCGGCCGGCAGGCGGGTCATCGGGTCAGTGGAGACGTCCAGCGGAATACCGATGGCGGTAAAGATCCGTTTGCTGTCCACACCGCTGGCGTCCAGCGCCCGGGCGATGGCCACGGTGTAGCTGCCGATGGTGGTGGGCTGCAACGCGTCTTCACGCAACGACGGTTCGGTGTCGGGCGAATCCAATTCCGAACCTGACATTTTCGAATCTGACATGAGCCTGCCTGCTAGGGATGCGAAAGCCGATGTTCACCGCAGGCCACGCTTGGGTCAATGACCCACCCGGCCAGTATCCCGGATGTCCCGGTGCTTGGCGTGTTAGTCACCTGTCCCGCTGACCTTTGAATTCATTCAATTGACCGGTAACGGCAGGGTGGTTCTGCCCACAATGCGTTCACGTTGTGCAGCGAATAAAGAGAAGAACGCATGAACGAGAACACGCAATTCGATTACATCGTAGTTGGCGCGGGAGCTGCCGGCTGCGTGGTTGCCAGTCGCTTGTCGGAAGATCCGGACATTTCGGTCTGCCTGCTCGAAGCCGGCGGCCCGGACACCAACCCGCTGGTGCACATGCCGGCCGGTGTCGCGGCGATGGTTCCGACTTCGATCAACAACTGGCAGTACCAGACGGTGGCGCAGTCCGGCTTGAATGGTCGGGTCGGTTATCAGCCACGGGGCAAGACCCTGGGCGGCAGTTCTTCGATCAATGCCATGGCCTATCACCGCGGCCACCCGGAGGATTTCGACCGCTGGGCCGCCCTGGGCAACCCGGGCTGGAGCTATCAGGAGGTGCTGCCGTTCTTCAAGCGCGCCGAACACAACGAACACTTCACCGACCCATTGCACGGCCAGAACGGCCCGCTGAACGTACGCTTCCATTCCTCGCCCAACCCGTTTGGCGAAACCTTCGTCGAGGCTGGCATTCAGGCGGGTTACCCGGCGTGCCCGGATCAGAACGGCGCGAGCATGGAAGGCTTTGGCCGCGTGCAAGTGATGCAAAAGGACGGACAGCGTTGCAGCGCCGCCCGCGCTTACCTGACGCCCAACCGCCAGCGGCAGAACCTGAACATCGAAACCCACGCCCACGCCACCCGAATCCTGTTTGACGGCAAGCGTGCGGTGGGCATCGAATTCCTGCAAAACGGTGTCAAGCGTACCTTGCGTGCCCGACATGAGCTGATCCTGAGCTCCGGCGCGTTCAACTCGCCGCAGCTATTGCTGTTGTCCGGGGTCGGCCCGAAAGGAGAACTGCTGAAGTTCGATATTCCGGTGGTGCATGAACTGCCCGGTGTTGGCCGCAACCTGGTGGATCACATCGATTACGTGCATTCCTACCGGGTCAAATCCCGGCACCTGATCGGCTTATCGCTGGCAGGCATTTGGGACATCACCAAAGCCGCGTTTCGCTACTGGCGACAGCGCAGCGGCCCGTTGACCACTAATTTCGCCGAGGCCTGCGCCTTCGTCAAAACCACCCCGGACCTGCCGCAGGCAGACATCGAACTGGCCCTGACCATCGCCATGTTTGCCGACCATGGGCGCACGTTGTATCGCGGCCACGGCTTGAGCGTGCATGCCTGCCTGCTGCACCCGAAAAGTGTCGGCCAGCTCAGCCTCGCCAGCACCGACCCGATGGTGGCGCCGCTGATTGATCCGGCGTTCCTGACCCATCCCGATGACATCAAGACACTGATCAAAGGCTACCGCGTGATCGAGAAAGTCATGGCGACACCGGCCTTCAAGGCGCTTAACCCTCGGGATGTAATCGACGCGCCAATGAACACCGATGCCGAGATCGAGCAGGTGTTGCGCAACCGTTCCGACACCCTTTATCACCCGGTGGGCACCTGCAAAATGGGCGCCGACGCCATGGCGGTGGTCGACGCCCGGCTTAAGGTGCACGGCCTGGAAGGCTTGCGCGTGGTCGACGCGTCGATCATGCCGACTATCATTGGATGCAGCACCACGGCCGCCACCGTGATGATCGGCGAAAAAGCCGCCGAGTTTATCCGCCAGGACCGCGCGGCCGGCACCGCCATCACTCAAAGGGATGATCATGAACCCAGCGCCGCTCATCACCACGCCTAAGCTGCTGACGGTTGCCGCCGTCGTCGAACTCGCCACCGGCGTGGCCCTGCTGCTCACCCCCGGCATTGTCAGCAATGTGCTGCTGGGGATTGTCGGGACCGACGTGACCAATCTGTTTGCGCGGTTTTTCGGGATTGCGCTGATTGCGCTTGGGATTGCTTGTTGGCCGAGACCCATCAGTGTCGGCGCGGTGCGGGCGATGCAGGTCTACAACGGAGCAATTGCGCTGTACCTGGCGTATGTCGGGGTGTTTGTCAGCAGCGGTCTCTTGTTGTGGCCCGCAGTGGTGTTTCACAGCGTGATGACCCTCCTGCTGCTTCGCCGCTAACCCAACCCAACGCAAATCAAATGTGGGAGCGGGCTTGCTCGCGAAAGCGGTTTCACATTCAACACATGTGTGGAATGACACACCCTCTTCGCGAGCAAGCCCGCTCCCACATGGGACTGTGGGCATTCTGCGGATCACCGTTCAACCCGCAATGACCTGTCCCTCCTCACTCGCCATGCAACATTGAATCCCTCAATCCATTGATCCAAAGGAGTACGCACATGGGCGTATTGGACGGCGTTCGTATCGTCGAAATTGCCGGCATCGGGCCGGGGCCGTTTTGCGGCATGTTGCTGGCGGACATGGGCGCCGAGGTTATTCTGGTGGAGCGTGCCGGCAGCAAGGGCGCCGACCTGCTCGACCTGGGCCAGCACGCCATCGTCAATCGCGGCAAACAGTCGATAGCCCTGGACCTCAAGGACCCCGAAGCCATCGAAGCGGTGCTGCGTCTGATCGAAGGCTGCGATGCGCTCATCGAAGGCATGCGCCCCGGCGTCATGGAACGCCTGGGCTTGGGCCCGCAAGTGTGCCTGGCACGCAATCCACGTCTGGTTTACGGGCGCATGACCGGTTGGGGCCAGCACGGCCCATTGGCCCAGGCCGCCGGCCACGACCTGAACTACATCGCCCTGTCCGGCGCCTTGTGGTTCAGTGGTGAGGCCGGCCAGCCACCGATGGCGCCGCCGACTCTGGTCGGTGATCTGGGCGGCGGCGCGCTGTACCTGGCGATGGGCATTCTGGCGGGGATCATCAATGCCAGCACCAACGGTGTCGGTCAGGTGGTGGACGCGGCGATTGTCGACGGCAGTGCCAACCTGATGAACCTCTTGCTGTCGGCGCATGCCGCCGGCCAACAGCCGCTGGAACGCGGTTGCGGGTTGCTTGATGGCGCCCATTGGGGCCGCACGTATGCCTGCGCCGATGGCTTGTTCGTCAGCGTGCAAGCCCTTGAACCGCAGTTCAATGCGCTGCTGTTCAACAAACTGGGGTTAGGCGACGATCCGGACTTCAAGAAACCTTACGACCCGCGCCTGTGGGGCACGTTGCGCGAACGACTGGCCACGGTGTTTGCCAGCCAGCCCCGCCAGCACTGGATCGACCTGCTGGAAGGCAGCGACGCCTGCTTCGCCCCGGTGTTGACCCCGGCCGAAGCCCTGAACCATCCGCACATGGCCGAGCGTGGCGTGTATTCGCGCACCGAAGGCGTATTGCAAGCCGCACCGGCTCCACGGTTTTCGGCGACGCCTTCGGCAGCGGGTTCAGTGCCCAAGCGTGGGGAGCACACGGCGCAGATCTTGCGCAAGGCTGGTCTGGATGAGAGCCGGATAGAACGGTTGCAGATCGGCTAAACACACATCCCCTGTGGGAGCGAGCTTGTGTGGTGAGGGAGCTTGCTCCCGCTGGGCTGCGAAGCGGCCCCCTTTGTTCGCAAAAAGAAAGGGACTGCTTCGCAGTCCAACGGGAGCAAGCTCCCTCGCCACAGGGTCAGTGTCAGGTTTTAAGGTCCAGGAAGACCTAACATCATTTTTTCAGGAACACCGCCACCGGACTGTCCTCGCGCAACGCGTGACAGGTGTTAAGCAACCGCCCGGTAGCATCACGATAAGCCTCGACATCCTCGGCCGTACGCGGCGCAACCATCGCGCGGGCCATGGGAATCGTCTGGAACGCCGTGGTGGCAATCGGCAGCAGCAACTCGGTCAAATGCACGCAACCGCCGATCCCGCCAAACAGTTCTTTGATCCGCCGCGAAAACCCTGACCCGATCCGTTCCCCCAGCAGTTTTTCATAGGCCGGCATTGCCCCACGGCATTCGCTGGTGGGCACGTCGGGCATCGACACCCGTACCTCACGCACGATGAAGTCATCGTCCAGGGTCAGCCGAATCCACATGCCGTGATAGGTCTGCCCCGCCGCGACGATCCGGCCTTCAGCAAGGGTCACCGGATGGGTTTTGCTGTCGTTCAACCGCCCTTCGATATCCCACAGGCCATCGGTGCGCAAAAAGCCCTGGCATTCGACCTTGCGCCGGTGAATCAGCCGGCGCCCCCACTCATCGACCTCGTCGATCATCATTCAAACCGCCTGCTTGCGACGACGACGCCACACCAGCACGCCCACCAACAACAGCAGCACCGCTGCAATCGGCGGTGCGGCAGCCTTGAGCTTGGGCATCACCACGTGCTTCAAGGCATACATTTGCCCTTGGTGCATGTAGTCATAACCGGCCGGCATCGGCAGTACACCGTTGAGGCGGGCGTACTCGGCGTAGTCGGCTTGCATGCTGACAAAGCGCTCGGGCATTTGCTGTTGCAGGTCATTCACTTCTCCGGGGTCGGTGGCGATGTTGTAGAGGTGCCATTGCTCATTGCCCACCGGTTTCAGGCTTTTCACCAGTTTGTAATCACCCTTGAACAGCGCTGCGCTGCCGGACAGTTCATAGCCGATGGCCTGGTCTTCGGGGTGCACGCGATCCGCTGTGCCCTTCAGCACTGGCACCAGACTGTTGCCGATCATCGGCTCTACGGCCCGTCCCTGATATTCACCGCTGTGCGCGGCAACCCCGGCGACATCGAGCAAGGTCGGGACAATGTCCGTGACGTGGGTAAACGCTTTGACGATGCGGTTGGTTTGCATGCTCGGCACGCCGGACACAATCAACGGCGTGCGCAATCCGCCCTCGCCGGCAAAGAACTTGTAGCCACTCAGGGGCGACGCGGCAGCGCTGGCCCAACTCGGGCCGATGCTGGTGAACGCGCCCTTGCTGCCCAGGCGATCAAGCTCGCGGGTGTAGTGCATTTCCAGCCATAGCCGGATCGCTGGAATTGCGTACGGATCGGTAGGTTCGCTGCCGTTGTCGGAGAGGAACACAAACACTGTGTTGTCGTAATCGCCGGTGGCTTTGAGGTGGGCGATCAGGCGGCCGATTTCCCGGTCCATGGTTTCGCCCATGCCGGCATACACCTCCATGCGTCGGGCTTCGTAACGTTTTTCATGCTCGTCAAGGGCATCCCAGTCGGCGGTGCTGGCCATGGTTTGCATGCCGCTCCCGGCGGGAATCAACCCCAGTTCGATGGCGCGCTCACGACGGGCCTGGCGCAAGGCCGTCCAGCCTTGGTCGTACCGGCCACGGTACTTGTCGATGACATCCTTGGGCGCCTGGACCGGCACATGATTGGCCTGAAACCCGAGGTAGGCGAAAAACGGTTGGCCGTCCTTGCGATCCGCCGCGATGTATTCCATGGCCTTGTCGACGATAAAGGTCGAGGAGTAGTAATCCTTGGGCAGGTGCGCCGGCTGACCGTTCTCGAACCAGGCAGCCTTGTCGTACAGCGGCGCGTAGGGCCGCTCTTCCCAGTTGTCGGAGCCGCTATCGGCCTGGATGAACGAACGTTCGAAGCCACGGTTGTTGGGCAAGGTGTCGGCGGTTTTGCCCAAGTGCCACTTGCCGGTGATGTAGGTGTGATAACCGCCGTCCTTGAGCTGGCTGGCGACGGTGATCGCATTGTCGTTGAGCACACCGCTGTAGCCGGGTTTGCCCAGGTGTTCGTCGGGCATGGTTTCCGGCATGTTGCCGACGCCATTGCGGTGGTTGTCGACGCCGGTCATCAGCATTGAGCGGGTCGGCGAACAGGACGCAGTCACGTGGAAATCGGAGAAACGCACACCTTCGCGGGCCAGGGTGTCGATGTTCGGCGTGGCGATTTCACTGCCGAAGGAGCCGACATCGCTGTAGCCCCAGTCGTCGGCGACCAGGACTACGATGTTTGGGCGTTTGGGTGCGGCGAAACACTGGGTGCCGAGTGCCAGGCAACAGATTGCCAGGGCAAGTGGTTTGAACGCAATCATCAGGAGTTCCTTGTTCTCATTGTGGGAGCGGGCTTGCTCGCGAAGAGGCCATCACATCCAACATTGATATTGGCTGACACACCGCTTTCGCGAGCAAGCCCGCTCCCACATTGGATTTGTGTATGGCTTGAGTCAGGGTTTCAACAGCGCGCCCATCACCCGTTGAAACAGCGTGCCGTAAGGCGGCCGCAGCAGGCCCATGACGTCCCAGAACGGTGGTGTGAACACCGAACGTTCCAGGCTGAACGCCTTGAAACCATAACCACCGCGATAACGACCAAAACCCGAGTGGCCGCAGCCGCCAAAGGGCAAGTCGTTCTGGAACAGGTGCTGCATCACTTCGTTGATACAGGCGCCACCCGAATGGGTGCGTTCCAGCACATGCCGGGCCTCGTCACGGTCGTGGCCGAAGTAGTACAGCGCCAGCGGTCGCGGATGCGCGTTGATGTAGTCGAGCGCCTCGCTGAGGTGGCGATAGCTGCGGATCGGCAGCAGCGGGCCGAACACTTCCTCTTGCATCGCCAGCGTGCTGTCCGGCGGGTCCACCAGCAGGGTCGGGGCGATCTTGCGCGAAGCGCTCAAGTCCTCGTTGTCCGGATTGACCTCGATCACCCGTACACCGTGTTGGCGGGCGTCGTGCACACAGGCTTGCATCCGTCGGTATTGACCGGGCGTGGCCATGGCCGTGTAGTCCGGGTTATTGAGCAGCGTCGGGAACAGGCGCCGCAGTTCGGCTTGCATGCAGCTCAACAACCGCTCGCGATCCGCCTCGTGCACCCAAACGTAATCCGGCGCGATACAGGCCTGCCCGCTACTGATGCCCTTCCCGGCCCAGATACGCCGGGCGGCGTTTTCCAGGTCAGCGCCCTGGCCGATGATCGTCGGCGACTTACCGCCCAGTTCAAGGGTCAACGGCGTCAGATTTTCTGCGGCAGCGCGCATCACCAGGCGCCCGACCCGGGGGCTGCCGGTAAACACCAGGTGATCCAGCGGCATCGCGGAGAAGGCCGCGCCCAGTTCGGCACCGCCGATAAACGCCGCGACTTCGGTGTCATCGAACTGTTCGGCCAGCAGCTCAATCAACAATCCTGCGGTGGCCGGGGACTGGTCGGAAAACAGCAGAATCGCCCGGTTACCCGCCGCCAGCGCCTCGGCCAACGGCCCCAGCGCGATGGCGATGGGGAAATTCCACGGCGAGATAATGCCGATGGTGCCCAGCGGCTGAAAGTGAATCTCGGCCCTGGCGCCCAGCCAACCGCTGCCCAGTTCGGCTTTGCGCCGTTGCGGGTGCATCCAGCGGTGCACATGGTCGCGGGCGTATTTGAGCCCCTGCACCGGCAACAGCACATCGGCCATCAGCGATTGGTCATGACTGCGCCAGGTGAAGTCCTTGGCCAAGGCCTCGCAGAGTGGCTGCTGATGATCGAGCAACAGCT
Organism: Pseudomonas sp. ASL4; assembly: GCF_056680395.1. NCBI lineage: Bacteria > Pseudomonadati > Pseudomonadota > Gammaproteobacteria > Pseudomonadales > Pseudomonadaceae > Pseudomonas > Pseudomonas sp. ASL4. The sequence goes on from NZ_CM155280.1 coordinate 5,460,629, forward strand.
TGATCACCCGGTTGATCCGTGCAATGCGCAAGTCCGCCGATGGAGGTCCTTCGGACAAAGAGGTGGCCTGCTGACGGGCGAGAACATCCGCCACCCGTTCGGCGAGCGTATCGGCCGGCGTGTTGGAGTCGTGTAGCGCAGCGTGCATGGTCAGGCTCTCCAGTATCGAAAAATGGCTTTCTGTAGGAGCAAGGCTTGCCCGCGAAGGCGATTTCAAGAACACCATCGCCGACAAGCCGTGCGCCTTTACGCTGCGCCTCTAGTGTGCCGACGCATTCGGCCCGACCAACTCAAAGTCCGGGGAGAATTTGTCCAACGAACCCAGCACGTCATACACCGCCATTTTGCTGCCATCGATCTTCAAGTCACCTTTGAACACTGCTTCAATCGGAGACATTTTTTCGGCCAGGATCGCGTTCAGCGTCTCACGAGTCAGGGTGAGCGTGGCGTCAGCCTTGTCAGCGTTGTAATCGGCGATGTAAGTCAGCGCCGAGTTCTCCAGATTGAGCATGTAGCGCTGGCCCGACGGACCGACGTCAGTGAAGTTCCAGTTGAGGACGATGTGTTTGCCCTCAACATCCGGAGCCTTCAGCCGCACACCCAGGTAGTCGAAAATATTGTTGATGGTCAGCGCCCGCAGCATGTCGGGGCTGGCGGTGCGCAGCGGCGAGGCGAGTTTCTTGCCACCGCTGCGGTGCTCCATGGCGGCGGCCAGGTAGCTGTTGCGCTCGACCGCCGATTCAGCCTGATAACCCAGTTGTTCAAGGGCATCGGCCGCCAGTTCACGCGCGGCGCTGTTGTTCGGCTCAGCGTAGATCAAATGGCTCATGGCTTGTGCCACCCAGCGGTATTCACCGTTGGCAAAGTCAGTGCGGGCACGGGCCAGCACCGCATCGGCACCGCCGCCATACTCGACAAACTTCTTGCCGTAATCCGTGTCGGACAGCGCATCCAGATTGGCCGGATTGGAGTCATACCAGCCCATGTATTGCTGATACACAGCCTTGGAGTTGCGCTGCACCGAACCGTAGAAACCATGGGTAAACGCCTCGCTGGCCAGGCTCGCCGGGACGTGATCACGCATGTATTCAGCCATCTCGACCGGTTTGTAGCCCTTGTTGATCAGGCGCAATGACTGGTCGTGCAACCACTTGTACATGTCCCGTTGCTTGGACAAATAGTTGACCACGCGCTCGTGACCAAACACCGGCCAGCCATGCTGCCCGACCAGAATGTCGGCGCCGGGGGCGAATTGATGCAGGGCTTCGTTGAGGTATTTCGACCAGGCCAGGCCATCGCGAATGGTCGCACCGCGCAGGGTCAATAATTGATGCTGGGTCGGCAGTGCCAATTCACCGGTATCGAGGACCTTGAACTGCGGGAAGTAATGGATGAACTCGGCCGGCGCCTCGGTGCCGGGGGCCAGCATGTTGACGATCTCGACGCCATCGATATTCAGCGTTTGCACCGGTTTGCTGAGTTCGAGGGTGGGCGGGATCAGGGTGATGGTGCCGTTGGACAACGCCTTCGCGCCGCCCAGGTCAATCTGGCCCTGGGCGCTGCGCGGCAACGTGGTACCGAACTGGTATTCGGCGCGGCGGCTCATGGCGTTGCCAGCCATCACGTTTTCGGCGACTGCTGTCTCCATGAACCCGGCCGGGGCAATGATCTGCACCTTGCCCGACTTCACGTCCGCTTCATCGACGATGCCGCGAATGCCCGCGAAGTGATCGACGTGACTGTGGTTGTAAAACACCGCCACCACCGGTTTTCTCGGCCGATGCTGGTAGTACAACTCAAGGGCCGCATGCGCCACTTCGGTGGCGAGGTTGCAGTCGACGATGATCAGGCCGGTCTGGCCTTCAATGATCGTCATGTTGGTCAGGTCGAGACCGCGCACCTGGTAAAACCCGTCGGTGACCTTGAACAACCCGGCGGCCATGCTTTTGCGTGCCTGGCCCCAGAGACTCGGGTTAACCGTTGCCGGTGCCTCGGCGCTGTCGAGAAATTCGTAGCCCTTGAGGCTGTACACCACATGCCCATCGGCAGCGGTGGTTTCGGCGTCGGGGATGGTGGCGATAAATCCGTGCTGGATGTCGGCTTCGACCTGCGGATCGACCGCTGGCATGGTGTGCGCCGTGGCCGCGTTGACCGCAATGGTCGCCGCCGTCGCCACTTTCTGGCCGCCCTGCCCTGCGCTGTTTTGAACCGCTTGCCAGGGAACACCGGCCTGGCCGCGTGACCAGTGCAAAGCACCGGCAATACTGGCGGCCAACACGGACACCGTCAGCACGACACGGAATGTTTTCATCGCAGGGTCTCTCTCTAATTGTTATTGGATAGCCGTAGCGATGGTGCAAGCAAGCGCCCGTGACCTGCCGGTCTTCTCGATCAATTCGTCTGTCTTCACAGGCGCGGAGGCGGAACACATAACACTTGTGGCGCGGGGCTTTTGTGGCGAGGGGGCTTGCCCCCGTTGGGCAGCGAAGCAGCCCCAAAAGCAGCAGCTTGATTTGCCTGACGCACCGCGCCGACTGGTTGACGACTGCTGCGCAGCCAAACGGGGGCAAGCCCCCTCGCCACAAAAGCCCCCTCACCACAAAGTGTTCGTAGGGCACAAGACCTGCACCTCCCCCTGCGGACAACCGCTTTCGTTGCAATGACCTGCGCAGCCCTTGGCGCCCTTCCTACTATCGGCCCATCAACGACGCCAACAGTGCGAAGAACAATAAAGGGGAGTTGTCATGAGTGAAGAGGTCTTGCTGTATGAAATCGTCGGCCCGGTGGCGCGCCTGACGCTCAACCGGCCCCGGGCCATGAATGCGTTGAACCTGGCGACACTCGCCGAGCTCGAACACTGCCTCAACGACATTGCCCTCAATGACGAACTGCGGGTGGTGATCCTCACCGGCAACGGGCCGGCCTTTTGCGCCGGTGCTGACTTGAAGGAAGTGTTGGCCGGTTCAAGCCTGCCGGCCGGCGAAGCGGACTTTCTCGACCGCGCCAACAAGGTCTTCGGCCAGTTGCGCAACTTCCCCAAACCGGTGATCGCCGCCCTCAACGGCGTGACCATGGCCGGCGGCCTCGAACTGGCCATGTGCGCCGACATCGTAGTGGCTGCGCAAACCGCCACCCTCGCTGACGCCCACGCCAATTTCGGCGTCTATCCGGGTGCCGGCGGCGCGGCGGTATTGCCACGGCTGATCCCGTTGAACATGGCGATGTACTTGCTGCTGACCGGCAAATCCCTGTCGGCCACTGAGATGAAAGTCTATGGCCTGGTGTGCGAAGTCCACGCCGATGCCGAACTCGCCGACGCCGCCCTGGCGCTGGCAAACCAGATCGCGAAAAAAAGCCCGATTGCCCTGCGCCGCATGAAAGAAGTGGCCCGCGCCTCGGCGGACAAATCCCGCGACGACGCCTTGCTGCATGAGCAAGTGATGTTGCGCCAGCACCTGCGCACCGCCGATTTCCAGGAAGGCTTGCAGGCCTTTGGCGAAAAACGCGCACCGAACTTCAAGGGCCGCTAGGCCGCCACGTCTCCGCCCCACCCCCCGGAATCAGCAGGAACAGACAATGAACGATATCTACGTAGTGGGCGTTGGCATGACGCCGTTTGGCCGCTTGCTGGAGCGCAGCGTCTACGACATGGTCGAGGAAGCCGTGGGCCTGGCGTTGAAGGATGCCGGCGCCACCACGGCGGACGTCGGCTCGGTGTATTACAGCACCATGACCAATGGCATGTTGCAGGGCCAGACCGGCATTCCCGGCCCGATTGCCATGCGCCGCATCGGCATCGAAGGCGTGCCGGTGTTCTCGGTGGAAAACGCCTGCGCCTCCGGCTCCTCGGCGTTCAACCTCGCGACCCTGGCGCTGCGGGCCGGTCAGTGCGACATCGCCCTGGCGGTCGGCGCCGAGAAAATGAACATCCCCGACAAGGCGAAGATGTTTGCCGTGTTCGATGGCGGCTGGGACGTGTCCACCGTCGAGCAAAACAAGCACACCTTGCTGGCCATGGGCGAAGGCATTGTGCCGCCGCCGGGCACGGTTTCCGAACGCCCGTACAGCGTGTTCATGGACGTGTATGCCGCGATTTGTCGCAACCACATGCTGCGTTACGGCACCACGCAACGACAGATCGCAGCCGTCGCCGCGAAGAACCACCAACACTCGGTGCACAACCCGCTGGCGCAGTTCCAGCAAGCCTTCAGCATCGATGAAGTGCTGGCCTCGCCGCCGATTTGCTACCCGCTGACCACGCTCATGTGTTCGCCGATCAGCGACGGCGCCGCCGCCGTGCTGCTGTGCAACGCCGACGGTCTCAAGCGCTTGAAAAACGCCGGCGATCGCGCCGTTCGCGTGCTGGCCAGCGTGGTGCAGACCGGCACCCATCGTGGCCTCGACGAACCGGAAAAAATCGTCGCGCACCTGGCGGCGAAAAAGGCCTACGCCCTGGCCGGCATCGACCCGGCTGACGTCGATGTCGCAGAAGTCCATGACGCCTCGGCCATCGGTGAAATCCTCAACGCCGAGTCGCTGATGCTGGTGCCATTCGGCGAAGGCGGCCCGGCGGCTGAACGCGGTGATTTCACGGTCGGCGGGCGGATGCCGATCAACCCGTCCGGCGGCCTCGAATCCAAGGGCCACCCGATTGGCGCGACTGGTCTGGGACAGCTGCATGAACTGGTCACGCAACTGCGCGGTGAAGCCGGCAAGCGTCAGGTCGAGGGTGCGCGCATTGCCATTCAGGAAAACGGTGGTGGCCTGTTCGGCATCGAAGAAGCCGTGGTCGCCGTCAACATTCTCGCCAACAAAAATACTTAAGGAGAACCCCATGGGACACGTAATGCGCAGCCCCGAACAACTCGAAGCCGTCGAGAGTTTCCGACGTTTCCTGGCCGACAAGATCGATCCGATTTTCAACAAGGAATACCGCGACAAGTTCATCCCGAAAGAGAAGATGGCCGAGGTCATGCGCCAGCTCACCGAGTTCGGCATGATCAGCGGCGCCGTCAGCGAAGCCCACGGCGGCCTGGGCCTGGACTGGCCGACCATGATCATGCTCTTCGAAGAAGTCGCCGCCTGCTCGGTGGACCTGTCGACGCCAGTGGTGATCAACTCCTTCGGCGCGCAAATGCTCGAAAAACTCGCCCCGGATCATCTGCGCGAACGCTACCTGCCGGGCCTGATCAGCGGCGACCTGTTTGTCAGCGTCGGTATCTCCGAGCCCGACGTCGGCTCCAACGTGCTGGAAATCAAAACCCGCGCCCGTCGCGACGGTGATGACTTCATCATCAATGGCGAAAAAACCTGGATCAGCAACGGTTCTTACTCGGACTTCCTGATCTGCACCTGCCGCACCGGCGATGATCCGCGCAAGGGCCTGACGCACTTCCTGCTGGACCGCAAAGAACACCCGTACGAAGTGCAGAACATCCACAAAATGGCCTGGAACAGCCAGTCCACCGCGCAGATCTTCCTCAACGACGTGCGGGTGCCGGCCAGCAACATCATCGGCAACGAAGGCGAAGCGCTGAAAAATACCCTGTCGTTCTTCGAGCGTTCCCGAGTGTTCGTTGCCGCCCAAGGCCTGGGCATCGGCCGTCGCGCTTTGGAAGAAGCGGTGCGCTACGCCAAGGAGCGCAAGCAGCACGGCAAAGTGATTGCCGGCCACCAATTGATCAGCGCAATGCTCGCGGAAATGGCCACCAACGTCGACGCCGCGCGCCTGCTGACCTACCGCGCCGCCGAGATGATCGGTGCTGGCATCCCGGCGGAAATGGAAGCCGCGATGGCCAAGTATTTCGCCTGCGAATCCGCCGTGACCATCGCCCGCCAAGCCGTGCAGATTCACGGCGGCGCCGGGGTCACCACCGACTTCCTGGTCGAGAAACTGGCCCGTGAAGCGATCATCGTGCCGATCCCCGAAGGCACCACGCAGATTCAGCAATTGATCATTGGCCGCGCCCTGACCGGGGTCAACGCGTTCTGATCGACCGTCGGTTCGACCTCCAACAATAACAACCCGGCCCACTTGGGCCGGGCAGCGAACAGGGACACTCACATGCGTATTCAAGACAAAGTCGTGGTTATCACCGGCGGTGCTTCGGGCCTGGGCCTGGCGACCGCTCACTACCTGATCGAAGAGAAAGCCGCCCGCGTGGCGATCTTCGACCTCAACGTCGAGGCCGGGCAAAAAGCCGTGGCTGAACTGGGCGCCGAACGCGCAATGTTCGTACAAACCGACGTCAGCGACGAAGCCTCGGTGCAAAACGCCGTCGAGGCCGTCATCGCCCGCTTCGGCGCGATCCATGTGTGCATCAACGGCGCCGCCGTGCCGACCGGGTTCAAAGTATTGGGCAAGGAAGGCAAGGCCGCGCCACTGGCGCGTTTCGCCCAGGCGACGGCGATCAACCTCAACGGCGTGTTCAACGTCATGTCCAAGTGCGCCGAGCACATGGCCAACAACGAAGCCGAAGCCGGCGAAGAACGCGGCGTGGTGATCAACGTTTCGTCCGGCGCGGCGTACGAAGGCCAGGTTGGTCAGTGCGCCTACGCCGCAACCAAGGCTGGCGTTATTGGTTTGAACATGCCGGCGGCCCGCGAGCTGGGCGCGATTGGCGTGCGGGTCAACGCCATTGCACCGGGGCTGTTCCTGACCACCATGGTCGCCGGGCTCGACGAGAAGATCCTCAACTCGCTCAAAGAGCAGATGGAAGCACCGAAGCGCCTGGGCGACACCCGCGAATTCGCCCATTGCTGCGCCTTCCTGATCGAGAACGCCTACGTCAACGGCGAAACGATCCGCCTCGATGCTGCGTCGCGCATGCGTGCCCGGTAACCCGGCGTTTCGATCCTTGCGGGCTACCGAGAGCACTCACCCATGAAAATGAATTTTTGCCGGATCATGCGCCTGCTCGCCCTGCGTCATCGCGAGCAGGAGGCGATCGTCAACATCGAGCGCAACCGGCGCTACACCTATGAGCAATACCACCTGCTGACCAACCGCGTGGCCGACGTCCTGCGCAACATGCTGCAGGTGCGCGCGGGTGAACGCTTCATGCTGATCCTGGAGAACGACAACCTCAGCCTGATGATGTTTCCCAGTACCTTCAAGCAAGAAGGCACGGTGGTGATGACTAATCTGCGCGACCCGCTCGACGAACATGCGCGGCAGATCGATCTGGTTCGCCCCAAAGTCGTGTTTATCGAAACCCGCTTGCTGGACAGTTACTACGGCATGCTGCGCAGTCGCGGCTGCGAGATTGTGGTGATGGACCCGCCCACCGCAGAGCAAGCCACACTGGCCGGGGTTCATAGCTTCTGGTCGCTGGTGGACGCCGCGTCCGATGCCGATAACGACGTGAGCCTCGATACCGACCAACACGTCTGCATGTTGCGCTTCACCGGTGGCACCACCGGCAAGGGCAAGTGCGCGATGTATTCGATCGACAACTGGATGGCCTGCCGCGATGCAGCGTTCATCAACACTGACCTGGGGCTGTCCAGCGCTACCCGGTTGCTGCATGTGTCGCCGCTGTCCCACGGCACCTTGATGCTGTTTTTCCCGACGGTGTATGGCGGCGGCACCAACCTGACCATGAACCAGTTGGACATGGAGTCCTGGCGTCAACAGGTCGAACAGGAGCGGGTCACCCATTCCTTCCTGGTGCCAACCGTGCTCTACCGTTTGCTGGAAATGCAACGGGCGGCGCCCAAGGACTTTTCGTCCCTGACCACGCTGATCTACGGTGCCGCGCCCATGAGCCCGGACAAGCTCGGCGAACTGGTCGCCTGTTTCGGGCAGATCTTCGTCCAGGGCTACGCGGCCACCGAATCGCCGATGATCATCGCCTCGCTGGACAAGGCCGCTCACCAACCCGGCGATGCCGCTGCGTTGCGGCACTTGTCATCGGCCGGTCGCCCTACCCCCGGTGTCGAAGTGTTCATCGCCGACCCCGACGGTAACCCGCTCGCGGTGGGCGAAACCGGTGAAATCCGCATTCGCTGCAAAGCCATCATCAAGGGTTATTACGAGAACCCGGAAGCGACAGCGGCGGAGTTCGACGACGGTGCCTGGAAGTCCGGCGACCTCGGTTATCTCGATGGTGACGGCTATCTGTATATCGTTGACCGGCTCAAGGACATGATCATCAGCGGCGGTTTCAACGTCTACGCGGTGGAAGTCGAAGCTGCCCTCGCCGCGCACCCGGCGGTATTGATGGCCGCGGTGGTCGGCATTCCCCATCCGGAATGGGGCGAGGCGGTGCATGCCGAAGTGATCCTGCGTCAGGGTGAAACAGTGACGTGCGAAGAGTTGATTGCACAAACCCGTACTCGGCTGGGCGGCTACAAGGCGCCGAAGTCGCTGGTGTTTGTCACCGAACTGCCGACCTCGGTCGTCGGCAAGGTCTTGCGTCGGCAGGTCAGGGAGAAATATTGGGAGGGCGCCAGCCGAAAAATCAGTTGAGGCGCACAACCTGTGGGAGCTCGCTCCCACGAGGATGTCGACTCAGGTTTTAAAGGTACCAGCGGTATTCGCGAGCGCTGATCTCTTGCAGAAACGCCAGGTGATCCTGGCGTTTGTTCTCGCAGTACACATCCACAAACTCGGCGCCCAAGCCTTCGCGCAACTGCGGCTGATGCTGCATGGCACGCACGGCATCGAGCATTTCCAGCGGGAAGTCGATGCCGCTGTTGCGGTCGTCATTAAGCGACGGGATCGGCTCCAACCCCGTATCCAACCCTCGCTCCAACCCCACCAGAATTGCCGCCAGCACCAGGTACGGATTCGCATCGGCGCCGGCCAGTCGGTGTTCGATCCTCAGGTTTTTCGAATCTGACTCGGGAATGCGCAAGCAAGCATCGCGGTTCTCGTAACCCCAGCTCGCTTTCGTCGCTACGTTCACCGTGCCGCCCAGGCGCCGCAGAGCGTTCTGGTTCGGCGCGAAAATCGGCATGCAGTGAGGCAGCAACTCCAGGCAACCGGCCACTGCATGACGCAAGGATTGTTGGCGGTTGGCGGCCAACACGTTATTACCCGCCGCGTCGTAAAGACTGACATGCACATGCATACCACTGCCCGGATGCTGCAAGTAAGGCTTGGCCATGAAACTGGCACGGTAACCGTGCTTAAGGGCGACCCCACGGGTGCTGCGGCAAAACAGCGCCGCCCAGTCAGCGGCACGCAGCCCATCGTCGAGGTGACCAAAGTTGATCTCAAACTGGCCCGGCCCCAGCTCGGCGGTGATCACCGTGGTATCGATGCCCTGAATCCGCGCGGCTTCGACCATTTCATCGAGTACGGGCGCAAAGCGCGACAGGCGTTCGATGTGCATATTCGGCTGGTCATCGGCATCGTCGCTCAGCTGATCGCGAGCGAACTGAGGCACGCCGTCGCGCAGCTTTTTATCGAACAGATAGAACTCCAGTTCGAACGCCACCACCGGATGAATGCCTTTACCCGCCAGCCGATCAAGGACTTGTGCGAGCACTTCGCGTGGCTCGAAAACAATCGGCTTCTGGGTGCCATCCGAGGTGATCAGCATCTGGCCCAGTGGCTGCGCCTCCCAGGTCACCGGTTTGAGCGTGCCCGGCACCAGCCGACGCAACGCGTCCGGGTCGCCGTCGTTGAAGCAGTAGTCACCAATCTTGAACAGCCCTCCCTGCGTACCCAGCAGCACGCAGTTTTGCGGCAGCTTGAGCGCGCTGCCGGCGGCGACCTTTTCCAGCATTTCTACGGGGTAGCGCTTGCCATAAAAATGCCCTGGAATGTCCAGGGAAATGAGATCGACATACCGCACCTCGGGGAAGCGTTGGCGAAAGGCACGCACTTCGGCCAGCAGATCAGAGCAGGCAGCATCCATCGTTGTTGTTCCTTTTATTGTTATCAGGTGTAGACCCAAAGCACTCGCGTGAGATGCTCGGTGAGATTGCCGTAGCGGCAACGGGTGTGACTGTCGAATTGAAAGCTGTCCCCAGCCTGCAAAGTGGCTGGCTCGTCATCATCGCCAAGCCACAGCGTCAGTTCGCCTTCGAGCACGTAGCCGCCCTGTTCCGAGCTGTCACTCAAATGCCGCTCACCGCTGCTGGCACCCGCTTCGAGATGACTTTCAAGCATGGAAAACGAGGCTCTCATCTTCGGTGAAACCAGAATGTCGGTAATGCCGTTGGCGTAGTACAGCGTGCGGCGTTCGTCTGGCCGGGTCACCCATGGCAATTCCTTGGGTTTGGGCAAGCTGTAGAAATAGGTCGTTGGCACGCCCAGGGTTTCGCTGATCGCCGTCAAGTCGGCGACCGTGGGCCGTGACAAGCCACGCTCGACCTGCGACACAAAACCCACCGAACGGCCAATTTTGTCGGCCAGGTCCTTCAAGGTGTATTTCTTGTGTTTGCGCAGGTCGTGAATAAGGATCGCGAGTGCGGCAATTTCTTCTTGCTTGTTCATGCCAGGGATTCCCGAAAATGGTCCATCAGATGCTGTCGCGCAGCCGATACCAGGCCTTGCCGATAGCTTCCAGCGGCGCTGCCAGGTATTTACCGCCGGGAAAACTGCCATTACTCAGGCCCTGATACAACGTCAATTCATCCGGCTGGCCGAGAATGGCATCGGCCACGGCACGGGCCGCCGCCAGCGTTGGAAGGACGCCATGCCCGGAATAGCCCTGCAGCCAGTAGCGGTCGCCCTGTCGGCCAATGTCAGGGGTGCGGTTGAGGGTCAGGTCGATATGCCCGCCCCAGGCAAACTCCAACTCGACACCTTTTAGCTGCGGGAACACCCGTTCCAGAAAAGGTCGCGTCGCCCCGGCGATGTCCTTGGGCATGCCGCCCAGATAGGTGCAGCCACCACCGAACAGCAGGCGGTTATCTGGCGTGCGCCGGAAATAATCGAGGACGAACTGGTTGTCGGTGACGCAGACATTGCTCGGCAGCAGCGCCGTGGCCTGCTCTGGCGTCAGCGGCGCCGTGGCGACCTGATAAGTCCCCACCGGCAATACACAACTGGCCAATTTCGGGTCGAGTCGATCCAGATACGCATTACAGGCAAGCACCAGCACATCCGCCCGAATTGACCCACGCTCGGTGTTCACCAGAAATCGCCCGCCCTCCTCTCGGTAGCTCAACGCTTTGCTTTGTTCATGAATACAGCCGCCAGCACGCTCGACAGCAGCCGCCAGGCCCAGTGCGAGTTTTAGCGGATTGAGGTGCGCACCCTCAGGGTCGTAGAGACCGGCCTGATAACGCTCGCTGGCCACCCATTCAGGCAACTGCTCACGAGGGATGAACTGCAATCCATCGTGGCCCCATTTGTGGCTGGCCTCGTGTTGCCATTCGGTCAACAGACTGACCCGACGGGGCATGACCGAGGTCCAGAGATGGCCGGCGCGATAATCGCAATCGAAACCATGGCGCCCAGACAATTCGCGCAACTCCTGTGCGGCCCAGCGCATACCGTCCCACAGTCGCCTTGCCCGTTCATACCCTAGCGCAGCTTCCAGTGATGGCATGTCACACGACCAGCCAAGAATGGCCTGTCCGCCGTTACGTCCGGAGGCAGCCCACGCCACGCGACTGGCGTCCAGCAGCGTTACGCGCTTGCCGGCCAAAGCCAGACGCAACGCGGTATGCAGACCACTGAAACCCGCACCGATGATCACAACTTCGGTGTCTTGCTCCCCCACCAGCGCAGGCCGAGAGCTCAGGAGATTGGCGCAACTGTGGGCGTAATAGCTGGCGACATGTCGCTTGGATTGCTGAAACACAGGATGCTCCATGAAATTATGTTTTTATAATTTCATGAAAAACTACAGCAATAATTTCACGCAAGCAACGCCGATTCATCCTTCATACAGGGCGAGCTATCAATGCCAGCAAGCATTCTGGTGTGATGATCATTTATTTTCTTGATATTTCGAGCTTCATACCTAGGCTCTTTCAGGGGATTCGAATATCGAGCGAGGATTTATCAGGGGGGCTCATCTCGAAACATTGTTTAATGTTTGCAGGAGCTCGGCATGAACCGTAAATCACTGTCCACCGTGTTTGCCGCAACGGCATTGCTATCGATCATGGCAGTACCCGCAACGTCAATGGCCGCCGACAAGCCGCCTCCCAACATCGTGGTGATCATGGGCGATGATATCGGCTGGTCCAATATCGGCGTCTACAACCAGGGCATGATGGCAGGTCGGACACCGAACCTCGATCAACTCGCCAATGAAGGCATGCGCTTTACCGATTACTACGCCGAGGCCAGTTGCACGGCCGGGCGCGCCAACTTCATTACCGGTGAATTACCGATTCGTACCGGCATGACCACGGTCGGCCAGGCCGGCTCCCCTATTGGTATTCCCGCCGAAGCAGTGACCATTGCCACTGCACTTAAATCCATGGGTTACGCCACTGGCCAGTTCGGCAAGAACCACTTGGGCGACTTGAATCAGTTCCTGCCGACCGTGCACGGTTTCGATGAATTTTTCGGCTATCTCTATCACCTCGACGCCATGGAAGACCCCGCTCACCCTAATTATCCGAAGGAGCTTCTGGATTCCGTCGGCCCGCGCAACATGGTGCACAGTTGGGCGACAGCCACGGATGACCCGACTGTCATGCCGCGTTGGGGCAAGGTCGGCAAACAGAAAATCGAAGACGCCGGGACGCTTTATCCAGACCGGATGAAAACCGTCGATGACGAGATTCAAGCCAAAGCCTTCGCCTTCATCGACAAGGCCAAACAGGACAACAAACCGTTCTTCCTGTGGCTCAACCCGACGCGCATGCACATCGTCACGCACCTGTCTGACAAATACGAAGCGATGCGTAATTCGCAAAATGGCTGGTCGGAGCAGGAAGCGGGGATGGCGCAGCTTGACGATATCGTCGGCGACGTCATGGCCAAGCTGAAAAAAGACGGCATGGATGACAACACCATCGTGATGTTCACCACCGACAATGGCGCGGAAAACTTCACCTGGCCGGACGGCGGTACCACCCCGTTTGCCATGGGCAAAGGCACGGTGATGGAAGGTGGCTTCCGCGTACCGGCGATCATTCGCTGGCCGGGCCAAGTGCCGCCAAACACCATCTCCAACGGCATCATGTCCGGCATGGACTGGTTCCCGACCTTCATCACGGCGGCCGGTAACCCGAACATTTCGGCTGAACTGCTCAAAGGCAAACAACTGGGCGACACCACCTACAAGGTTCACCTCGACGGCTATGACCAGACGCCGATGATCACCGGCAAAGGTCCATCAAATCGCCATGAAATCTTCTACTTCGGCGAAAGCACCCTGGGCGCGATTCGTATCGATGACTTCAAGTATCGCTTTATCGATCAGCCCGGTGGCTGGCTGGGCGCCAAGGTCGCGCTGGACATGCCGATCCTGACCAACCTGCGCCTCGACCCGTTCGAGCGCATGGGCTGGCCGGAAGACCAAGCGGCCAGCGGCTCGCTGGAATACTTCCAGTGGTTCAAGTTCCAGTTCTGGCGCTTCGTGTTTGTGCAGGATCAAGTGATCAAACTGGCGCAGACGGCGATCGAGTATCCGCCGATGCAGAAAGGCGCGAGCTTCAACCTCGATGCCGTCAAGGCCAAGATCGAGGCGGCCCGAGCCGCCATGGCCAAGTAAGCAGTGGAACTTGCGGGTGGCCACGGCTCGCCACCCGCAATTCTGATGGAGGTTTGTTGAGGTAAAGGGGAATTCCATGCAAAAGAAAACGTGCACCCTGCCCGCCGTCACCCTGCTCGCGCTTTACTGCCAGTACGCCCATGCCGGCGGCATCATGCTCTACGAAATTGGCACCGATAACGTTGGCCTGGCCAACGCGGGTGCCGCCGCTCGGGCTCAAGGCCCCTCCACTATCGCCAGTAATCCGGCAGGCCTGAGTTACTTGCAGGGAACGCAGATCACAGCCGGTGCGCAAATCCTTTATGGCAACCTGACGTTCGACCGGGATGCCAATACCAACGGTACAGGCCGCGGCAGTGGCAATGCTCTGGACCCCATCCCCGGCGGTAGCTTCTTCATCAGTCATCAACTGGATGACAACTGGAGCGTTGGTTTTGGCTCTTACGGTGACTTCGGGCTGGCGGCGAACTACAACAATGACTGGTCCGGACGCTATTTTGCGCAGAACGTCAGCCTTGCCGGACTGTCCCTGGTGCCCAGCGTGGCATACCGCTTCAACGATCAGTGGTCGGTGGGCGTTGGAGTAAAAGCCATGTATGGCATGTTGCAGGACCAGACAGCAATCGACCGCTCGCCATTTGGCCTGACCAACCGCAGCGACGGCTATTTTAAATACGAAGACAGCACTTGGGGCTATGGCGCCAACCTGGGTGTGATCTACGCCCCACAACCCGGCACGCGGATCGGACTGGCCTACACCAGCAAAGTCGATCTGAATTTCGAAGACAAGCTCAATATCCACGGCACCGGTCCCGGACTTGATCGTCTGAACGGGCTGAACACCAAACTCGACATGCAAGTGCCACAAACCGCAACCCTGAGCCTTTTCCAGCAACTCGATCCGCAATGGGCCTTGCTGGCCACGGTGAACTGGCAAGACTGGTCGCAGTTCGGCGATGTCGCGGTGCAGGTCGATACCACGGCGGCCGGTTCGCAATCGACCACAGTCAACGCCCACTTCAAGGACACTTGGCAATTGGCGCTCGGCGCGCAATATCAAGCCACCCGTCAACTGTTGTGGAACGTCGGCGTGGCGTATGACAGCAGTGCCGTGTCGGACGCCAACCGCACGCTGAACGCCCCCATGGGCGAATCCTGGCGCCTGGGCACTGGAGCCACCTATGCGCTGAACAAGGATACCGACGTCAACGTCAGCTGGGCCTTGGTCTGGCTCGGCGACATGCCGGTGGATCAAACCAAAACCGTATCAGGCGTGCGAACGTCCGGTCAGTTCGACAATGCCTGGATTCAAGCCGTGACCGGGAACATGACCTGGCGTTTTTGAACTACCGTTATCGAAAAATAACGACATTACCCCACGGAGCACACAGCACTATGAACCTGTCCCGAAAAATATTCGTCGGCGCCGCACTAGCCAGTCTGTTGCTGGGCGGTTGCACCTCCAAAGTCACCGAGCAGGACCAGTACTCGGGCTTCCTGCCCAACTACAACAACCTTCAGGAAGTGACCACCACCAGCGGCGAAAAAGCCATGCGCTGGGTCAGCCCGTCGTGGAACCCCAACGCCTATGACACCGTGGCATTCATGAAGCTGGAACTGTATCCGACGCCAAAACCCAACGATCGAGTCGACCTCCGGACGCTGCAAGAATTGCAGAACTACATGACCAGCAACGCCAGAGGTGTGCTCGGGCAGAAATACCGCATCGTGAGCAGTGCCAAGGCAGCACCGCCAGGCTCCAAAACGCTTGTCCTGCGGGCGGCGATCACCGGTGTAACCGCGTCTAACGAAGGTATGCAATGGTATGAAGTAGTACCGGTCGCCGCGGTGGTTGGCGGGGTCAGTGCCGCTTCCGGCCATCGCACTCAGGACACCACGCTGTTTCTTGAAGCCGAGTTGGTGGACGCGAGCAACAACCAGGTCGTGGCCAAAGTGGTGCGCAAGGTGTTTGGCGAGCAGTTGAGCAATACCAGTCAGAAGATCACCGTCAATGACTTCAAAGCGGCGATCAACAAGCTGACGGCCGATTTGCAGGCGTTTATACGCTAGGCCAGATAGACCGCGTTATCGTTCTTCGCGAGCAAGCCCGCTCCCACAGAGGGAATGCATTCCAAATGGGGGAGCGGGCTTGCTCGCGAAGACGGCATATCCAGCAACATCATAATCAAGTGCAAGACTACCCAAGCATCCCCACCCACTGCCCCGGCGTCATTCGGGTGACCATGATCAGCACAATCACGAACATCCCCAGAAACCCGAGCACGCCCATCCAGAACCACTTGCGGTAAACCGCATCGTATTCGACGGTAAGCCCCTGCCCCGTTTCCGCCGCGCTCAACGCCAGCACCTGCAATCGCTTCTGCAGTACCAGCACCGGCAGCCAGAGCGCCCCGGTGCACAGGAAAATCACCAGCGCCGTCAGCACCCATTCCGTGGTCAACGGCAGCCCGCTGAGTTTCACCAACCCATACCCGGTCAAGATTTGAATGAAGCCTGCCGGCGTGGTGATCCAGGTGTCGAACCGCACCACCATTCGCGCCACGTGGGCGATCACCAGCGGATTGGCCGTGCGACTGGCGGCGATCAGATACAGGTAGGAACCCATACCGAAACCAAACAGAAAAATCGCGGCGATGATGTGGGCATATTTGAGGCCGAGGTAGAGCATGTTCAGCCCTGCCCGTCAGAAAAAACCACGGACATCTGCAGATTGTCCGGGTCGTTAATGGCAGCCATGTATTCATCGACGCTGATTTCACCGACACACGGTCGAGCGCCGGGTTCGGGCACATAGCCCTGAAGCATTTTCGCCGCCAGGGCGACGGCGGCGCAGCTCGGGATTTCGGGTCCTTTGTCGTTGAACGCGGTGAGCTGCACGGTCAAGGACTGTGGCTTTTCATCCATGCCGAGGCCTTGGACGTCGATGTACATCGCACTTTTGCCATCGCCAAATCGTTCGAACCAGCAGCCCCAGCGGTGTAACCGGGCGGCCCATGGTGCGTAGTCGCGAATCAGCCCGGTTCGCAGGGCCTGGGCCAACAAGTAGTTGGCCACGCCACCGAGCTTGAGCCCCGCGCCGGCCTTGAATCGCAAGGTGTGGGCGCCGTAACGACCGGCGAAGATGTCCATGTCGGGCACATCGACATTGGCCAGCACCCGCGTCCCCATCTGCGGCATCTTGCGCAAGGTCAGGTCCTGCCAGCCGAGCACTTCGTGCACCTGCCCGTTCTTCAGCTGTTTGATCGGTTTGCCAGCGTAAGCGAGCACGCCGGCAACGGTGGACAGCCCCGGCATCTTGGCCGAGGACGTAATGCCGTGTTCGATCGAATCGATGCGTTTAAACCGCCCGCGGTGCTGATCGATGATCGCCGACGACAACGTCGGCACCGAGCTGCAGCCGCTGAGGACCGCCACACCCGCGCCTTTGGCCCGGGCGTCCAGCACATGAATGCCGTTGACGAAGGTGCGGCAGTCGGCCAGGTCACAGTAATTCACGCCCGCCTCGATGCAAGCCTCGGCCACCGCATAGGACTGTCCCTGGAACGGGCCGCCGGTGTGGATGACCAATTGAACGCCCAGCGAACTCAGGGCCGACTTGAAATCGACGCCCATGGCATCGCCGCACCAGCCTTCACAGGTTTTGCCGGATTGGGTTTTCAATGCTTCGAGTTTGGCTGACAACTTGCGGGGATCGCGCCCGGAGATCACCAGATCGATGCCCGACATCACCGCCAGATGCCGGCAGACGATGCTGCCGAAGTTTCCGTAGCCGCCGATCACCATTACCTTGAGTGCCATTTACTGCGTCCCTGAGCCGTTTTTATAACCGAGGCGCGATTCTAAGGGATTGAATCCATGGGCAGGGGCGATTTTTTCCAGGGAATGCGGGGGTTTCGGCAGAGCGACCGCGTTATCGTTCTTCGCGAGCAAGCCCGCTCCCACTTGATTTGTGTCGTTCACAAATCCCCTGTGGGAGCGGGCTTTCTCGCGAAGGCGGCCGAATAAACAACGCATCACTCAAGACATGGGCAACTAAACCGCACCGCCCTTGGCCTGCTGCTCCAGATGCACCTGCAACTGCGGATCAATCTTCAGCGCCGCCGCCAGTTCATCCAGATAATTACGCTCAGCATCTTGCTGATCGTCCACCACCATCACACTAGCCAAATACATTTCCGCAGCGATGGCCGGATCGGTGGCCGATTGCGCCACATCGGCGGCGTTCAATGGCCGGGCGACTTCGGCGTCGAGCCATTGCTGCAGTTGCGGGTCGTCGGTGTGGCGGCCGATTTCGGCGCTGATCATCTGTTTCTCCTTGTCGTCGATCCGGCCGTCAGCCTTCGCGGCAGCGATCAACGCGCGCAGCACCGCGTGGCTGTGCTCCTCGACTTCCGGGCCGGACAACAGGTCGGCTGTGCGCGGCGCCTGTTGCGGCGCTGAGGTCTGGCTGCGCTGCCAGGTTTGATAAGCTTGGAACGCCATCATCCCGAGGGACGCCAGCGCCGCGTAGTTGGTGCCGCCCGAAGAACGGCTCTGGGTCGAGCCACCCAACGCTGAGCCACCACCCAGCAAACCACCGAGCAAGCCACCCAACCCGCTACCGCCAGCACTGGAACCGGCGCCACCACCCAGCAGGCCGCCGAGCAATCCGCCGAGACCGCCCAGGCCTCCCTGGGACGACGAAGCGCCACCCGGTTGCGCCGTGGAGCCTTGGCCGGCCCGCAACAGTTGTTCGAGCAAATCGCTGGTGTTCATGACGACGTCCTCATTAATCGGCGTGGCGCTAATAGGCAAAACGCAGTCAGGCAACGATAGCCCCGCCCGGCAATTGCGCCAGCACCGTTTGGCCGACGTGAACCCGTCAAACCGCGAGCGCTCACGCTACTGACAGAAACTGACACTGCCCCCTTCTATGCTTGTGCGACCTACAACGGAGCCGTCCCATGATCACGCCTCGCTATATGTTGCTTTTCGTCGAAAATCCCGCCGTCAGTGCGCGGTTTTACGAGTTTCTGCTGGACCTCAAACCCGTGGAAGAATCCCCGACCTTTGCGCTGTTTGTGCTTGATGGCGGCTATAAGCTGGGGCTCTGGTCGCGGCACACCGCTGAGCCGGCGGTGGGGATGTCCGGCGGCGGCATGGAGCTGGCGTTTCCGGTTGAGTCCGCCGAACAGGTCGATGCAATTTTTGCCAAATGGTCCAGCCTCGGCTTGAGCATCCTGCAACCGCCCACGGAACTGGATTTCGGTCGCACCTTCGTCGCGCTTGACCCCGATGACCATCGGCTGCGAGTGTTCTACCCTCGCTAACCCGCTACCCAGAGGATCAACCCAGCCATGGATCAGCATCAGATCGTCGTCAGCGACGTGATCGAGCCTGAAGTCGCGCACGTGCTCAGTGCCGGGCTCAGTGCTTTTAATGATCAGGCGACCGGGATCAACGACCGGCAGGCACTGGCGGTGACGATCCGCGATCCTGAGACCCAACAGGTTTTGGGCGGGATGACCGGGCGGACATCGCTAGGCCTGCTGTTTCTCGACTTGTTTTACTTGCCCGAATCGCTGCGCGGCTCCGGACTCGGCTCACGACTGCTCCAGGCCTGTGAAGACGAAGGTCGCCGTCGCGGCTGTCTTTCGGCGGTGCTCTATACCTTGAGTTTCCAGGCCCCGGCGTTTTACGAGAAGCACGGCTGGCAGCGCTTTGGCGAAGTGCCATGCCTGCCGGAGGGCACCAGCCGGGTGTTTATGAGCAAGGTGTTGTAACAAAAATCAGCATCCACGCGAACCCTGTGGCGAGGGGGCTTGCCCCCGTTCGGCTGCGCAGCAGTCGTCAAACCTGTGGACACGGTCTGTGCGGGAAACATAGGGGGCTGCTTCGCAACCCAACGGGGGCAAGCCCCCTCGCCACAAAGTGTGTGTGCCTCCTTTCGGCAAACATCCCTGTAGATTTATCCGAAGTATTTTTCTACAGCGCGCTAAGATTTAAAGGTGGTGAACCTTATCCCCGGATTCCCGGTCGATACCTGCAACCCGACCCGGTTTGCCGACGCCCCCAATAGAAGGGTGCTGACTGGCTTGCTTCACTTTTTGGAGAACGCCCCCGTGATATCAACCTTACACATCGCCAGGCTCAAAGCATGGGGCGCCCATGGTTTTACCGCGACCGGCGTGGTCACTGCCTTCCTGGCCACCCTCGCGCTGCTGGAAAACCAGCCGGTCCATTGCCTGCTGTGGCTGGGCGTGGCGCTGATCGTCGACGGCCTCGACGGGGCGCTGGCACGCAAGGTCAATGTGCAATCAGTGCTGCCGAGTTTCGACGGCTCGATCCTCGACCTGGTCATCGACTACCTGACCTACGTGTTCATCCCGGCGCTGTTCATCTACCGCTACATCCCGTTGCCTGACTACACGCTGCTGCTGACCGTGTCGCTGATACTCGTCTCGTCGCTGTTCTGCTTCTGCAACGTCAACATGAAAAGCAAAGACAACTACTTCCAGGGCTTCCCCGCCGCGTGGAACGTCGTCGCGTTGTGCCTGTACATCATCGCCCCGTCTCCGTGGGTGACGCTGCTCACCGTCATCGGCCTGGCGCTGCTGACCGTGACCCGAATGAAATTCCTGCACCCGTTTCGGGTGCGCAAGTTCATGCCGATCAACATCGCCGTAACCGCCATCTGGTTGCTGTGCAGTTTGTCGCTGGTGGTCAACCACCCGGTGATCAACCCGCTGGTGATGGGGCTTTGGCTGCTGATGTCGGCGTACTTCCTGGGGATCTGCATCTGGCGCACGGCAATGGAGTGGTTTGACGGCTCGCGGAATAAGTAACCGGGCGCCGAAGCCACCTGATCGCCCGAACAACACAAATCCCCTGTGGGAGCGGGCTTGCTCGCGAAGGCGATGTGTTAGTCACCATCAATATCGACTGACACATCGCCTTCGCGAGCAAGCCCGCTCCCACATTGGGTTCAGCGCTACCTTCTGGATCATGTGGGGTTCAAGGGGTGATTGCGACTTTCATCACGCCGTCGCGCTGATGTGCAAACAGTTCATACGCCGCTTCGATGTCTTCCAGCACGATCCGGTTCTTTTCAACGAATATTGCCGCCTTCATCCTCGCAATGATCATCACCTCCGGTGGTCGCGCCTGCGCTTGAGTTCAGCGCAAAGCCCAGACTGCGCCGCATGGACGGATGAAAGGTTGATCATGATCAATGAATAAATTGGCCAGCCACTGCACACAATCTTGTGTAGGAGCTGCCGAAGGCTGCGATCTTTGATCCTGATCTCAGCACCGTCGAAAAAGATCAACGTCAAAAGATCGCAGCCTTCGGCAGCTCCTACGGTGAGGTCTTGATGAACGGGCGGCTCAATACGAACGCTGTTTTATTCCCCACCGCCCTTCGTCCCAAGTCACCACCCACAGGTTTTCATGAGACGTGATGACGGCCCCATCCGCTCGATTGCGCGAATACCGAACATACAAATGGACCTTTCGAGGGCTCACCAGGACCACACGTTTATCCTGGTAAACCGTATGGTCCCAGCCCGTCTGGCGCGTCAACTCAACAAAAAAATCATCCGGCAGCTGCCCGGCCCGGTCCCAGATCACCAGGTTTTCCCCGGAAAGGATGACGTGAGGAAAGTGAAGAAAGCGATCCATGCCCACCAGGTCCCGAGCGTTGAAGGCGTCGGTAAACGCTCCGATGCAGGCAATGGCTGCACGCTCCATGGCGGGCTCGTCGAAAGCATCACGGCGATCGGGTTGAAAGAGTGCATCGGTATTTTTCATGCTACGAACTGGCTCCTGCCTGTGTCGAAAAATCGCTATCCGTTGAGTGGCGATGTTCAGTCTGCCGATCAAACTGCCGGTTGGCCAACGCAGAAAAGCGCCACGGGCTGACGGGTTTCATCCAGCTCCAAAGCACGTTTCATTGCGCCATCGTCAAAACCCATTACCACCACAGACCCCAGCCCTTGCGCCGTCACCGCCAGGTACATGTTTTGCGCGACCGCTCCCGCCTCAAAATCGACATAACGCGCGCCACGCAAGCCATCCGCTTGCTGTTCGGCAAAGTGCTGGATGGCCAGGTCTCGGTTTCCGATGATCACCACCACAACGGCAGCGTCCTCCAGCCAGGTTTCATCACCGAGCGCGGCGCAATTCAGAACCCCGGCCGCAAGGCTTGGACCGGACAACGTGAGCTGCGCCGAATCAGGCTCGAAGATGTAGAAACCTGGTGATAGACCCTCGACCCGACGAACGATAACGCCCAGGGTCAGCGGATACAAAGCATGTGCCGAGGGCGCTGCACGCTTGCCCTCTGAGGATGTGCGGCCCTGCCCGGCAGACAGAATGTTGAGCACGGCGCTCAGCGAGATGGGCTCGTCGGTGTAACGTCTGACGCTGCGCCGGCGGGTGAGCAGGTTTTGCAGGGCTGTTGCGTTCGAAGCATCCATTGCACGTGCGTCCCGATTTTGCGGAACCTCGATTAAAGCAGTTCCCATGATGTGGTGGTTGTCGGGCCAGCTTTAATTTTCAGGCCCTCACAAACTCTGTGGCGAGGGGGCTTGCCCCCGTTTGGGTCGCGAAGCGGCCCCCGGCACTCTCCTGGCAGACCGCATTCGCTGGATTGACACCTGCTTCGCAGGCGAACGGGGGGCAAGCCCCCTCGCCACAGATGTTCAGCCTTTTTGACCGCAGCGTATGTCCACAACAGGCTTGCACAGTGGACAGAGCACGTCGCATGACGATAGCGTCAGCCCATCCCATTTAAAGGCCTCACCATGATCCCGATTGTCGAGTACGCCGACGAACATCACCGCACCGCCGTTATCAATCTCTGGGAAACCGCGTTCGGCTACGAAACCGCGCACAACACCCCAAGCCTGGTGATCGACAAGAAACTGGCCATCGCCGACGGGCTGTTTTTTGTAGCGCTGGCTGCAGAGGTGGTCGTTGGCACTGTTCTGGCGGGATACGACGGCCATCGTGGCTGGCTCTATTCGGTTGCGGTGCATCCGGCGCAGCGCCGACAAGGCTTGGGCGCCAGGCTGGTTCGCCATGCAGAGCAGGCTTTGACGGCGCGCGGTTGCATGAAGATCAATCTGCAGATTGTCAGCACCAATGAAAGCGTGAAGGGTTTTTATGAATCCCTGGGTTATGCGGTGGAGCCGCGCATCAGCATGGGGAAGAAGGTTGAGGTGAACATTGCGCAGATCTGATGTTCCGTCATCGCGAGCAGGCTCGCTCCCACTTGACCGAGTCAGCCGCAGATTTTGTGCAAGACACCGATTGAGTGTGGGAGCGGGCTTGCTCGCGAACAGGCCGTAACATTCAACATCAGCGGTGACTGACACACCGCCTTCGCGAGCAAGCCCGCTCCCACATTTGATCTGCATTGCCAATCATCAA
Source organism: Pseudomonas sp. ASL4 (assembly GCF_056680395.1). NCBI lineage: Bacteria > Pseudomonadati > Pseudomonadota > Gammaproteobacteria > Pseudomonadales > Pseudomonadaceae > Pseudomonas > Pseudomonas sp. ASL4. The sequence goes on from NZ_CM155280.1 coordinate 5,483,692, forward strand.
CGCCGTGTGATCACCACCTCCAGATACTCACTCGGCACCACCAGCGAAGCCTCCCCCGCTCGGTTCATCCGGTTCAGCAACTCGGCAAGGTCCCTTTCCAGCCCTATGGCGCCATCAACCGGCAACACCGCAAACGCCTTGTGCACCGGCCCATACCAGTTGCGGAAGGTGTCGATGAAGTGCGCAGCCGAGCGGTAGCGGAAGTTGAAAGTCCGGCGCGTCACTTGGGTCAGGAAGTCTTGGTCATTGAAGTGCGTGTGCAACCAGGCTTCGTTGCCCCAGTTCGACGGTGGTAACGCTACGGGCGGTGGCGGAACATGATGGGCAAGCACCTTGAACATCTGGCCGACAAAACCCTCCGGCGTCCAGTTGGCCAGGCCAATGCGCCCACCGGGGCGGCAGACCCGCGCCAGTTCGGTGGCGGCCTTGGGCTGGTCCGGCGCGAACATCACGCCGAAAGTCGACAGGACGGCGTCGAAACTGCCATCGTCGAAGGGCAGTGCTTCGGCGTCGGCGACTTGAAAAATCACCTCCAGCCGTTCGGCCCTGGCGCGGTCTTCACCGCGTTCCAGCAGCGCTGCCACATAATCGGTGGAGGTGACGTTGCAGCCTCGGCGGGCGGCGGCGAGTGTGGCATTGCCGTTACCGGCGGCGACGTCCAGCACCCGCTCATCACAGCGCAAGTCACAGGCTTCGGCCAGTTGCTCGCCGACGATCTGCAAGGTGGTGCCGATCACGGCATAGTCGCCACTGGCCCAGGCGACCATCTGACGGTTTTTCAGGGCAACAAGATCAATAGGTATACTCATGAAGCGTGGCTCCCTCGCGGGTTGGAACACGGATCAGGCTTTGACGGACGACTACTCCGCCGTAGTGGGATCGATGATGTTCATGACCTGCGACACGCTGTTGGCCGGAAAACCGCCTTGCCTGGCATGTTCCCGAATGAGTTCTGCGTTCGGCGCGATGTACACGCAGTAGACCTTGTCCCCGGTGACGTAGCTCTGCAGCCATTGCACCTCGGGGCCTAACTCGCGCAGTACTTTGCAGGACGTTTGCGAGATCCCTTTCAGTTCCTGTTCTGACAGTGATCCCGCGCCTGGAATCTCGCGCTCAATAATGAACTTGGGCATGACAACCTCTCTTTCTTGTTATCGGTGACAGCTTCTTATGGGTGACAGCTTGGGGCAGTAACCCTGCTCCTCAACTATCGCCCCGTGGCATCGCCGCGTTGTGGCCGGTCGTCCGGTGATTGGCCTGAATCAGGCGTTCGCCGATGAATGGCGGTCGATCTGTTAAACCGGCGTAACACGCGCCTCGGGATTGCCGAAAGTCTGCACATTCCCTGTGGGAGCGGGCTTGCTCGCGAAGACGGCATCTCATCCAACATATTGGTTAACTGACAGTCCGCTTTCGCGAGCAAGCCCGCTCCCACAAGGGGACTTCGTCGCCTCCCACAGCGCTGCACACGCTGCGAACTAGACTTAATGATTACCCCGCAGGGGTTCATTCCCACGACCACCGCCCAGAGGCGTACGCCTCGAAAAACACTGCCTCTGGACCCTGATCCTTTCACAGGAGCACACGTGATGGACGAGGCCAGACTTAACGATTTCATGGGCAAACTGGTCAACGACATGGGCGGCGCGGCGATGCTGGCCAATGTCATTCTCGGCGAAGAACTCGGCCTCTATCGGGCCATGGCCGACAGCCAGCCAATCAGCCCCGAAACCCTCGCCGACAAGACCGGATGCAACCCGCGCCTATTACGCGAGTGGCTCAGTGCCCACGCCGCCTCCGGCTACATGGAACACCGTGACGGCCAGTTCCGCCTGCCCGAAGAGCAAGCTCTGGCGTTGGCGATCGAAGACTCCCCGGTGTACATCGCCGGCGGTATCGGGGTGGTCGCGTCGTTTTTCCATGACAAGGACAAACTGGTCAAAGCCATGCGCGGCAACGGTGCCCTGCCGTGGGGCGAGCACCATCCGTGCATGTTCAGCGGCACGGAACGGTTCTTCCGTCCCGGCTACAAGGCGCACCTGGTGGCCGAGTGGTTGCCGGCGCTGGAAGGCGTGGTCGCCAAGCTGGAAGATGGCGCCAAAGTGGCGGACGTCGGCTGCGGCCACGGCGCGTCCACCGTGATCATGGCCCAGGCGTTCCCTAATTCGCGGTTCGTCGGGTTTGATTACCACGCGCCCTCCGTCACCGTGGCCACCCAGCGCGCCGAAGAAGGTGGTGTGGCCGGACGCGCGCGGTTCTTCCAGGGCACTGCCAAAAGTTACCCTGGCACCGACTATGACCTGGTCTGCTATTTCGATTGCCTGCATGACATGGGCGACCCGGTGGGTGCAGCACGGCACGCCTTTGACTCGCTGAAACCGAACGGCACGGTGCTGCTCGTGGAGCCCTACGCCAACGATACCCTCGACGACAACATCAACCCGATTGGTCGACTGTTCTACGCGGCCTCAACGTTCATCTGCACCCCGAACTCACTGTCCCAGGAAGTCGGCCTCGGGCTCGGCGCCCAGGCCGGCGAGGCGCGGTTGCGCAAGGTGTTCACCGAGGCCGGGTTCAAGCATTTCCGCCGGGCCACGGAAACGCCGTTCAACCTGATTCTGGAGGCGCGTAAATAACTACCGCACCCCGTAGGAGCTGCCGAAGGCTGCGTTCTTTTGATCTTGATCTTAAAAAACAAAGTCAAAAGATCGCGGCCTTCGGCAGCTCCTACGGGGGGGATCAGCGTTTGATCCGTCGGGGTGATCGGCAAATGCTATCTTGCAAACACTCAAAGGCCCTGCGGAGTGTTGAACATGCTCGACCGCCCCATCCGCGAACAACTCGACCGTCTCCAGCAGTTAATGGCCGACCAGCCGTTCGCGGTCCTGACCGGTGCCGGCATCAGCACCTCGTCGGGCATTCCGGACTACCGTGACAACCAGGGCGTGCGCCGTGGCCGGCAACCGATGATGTATCAGGAGTTCCTCGCCGCCCCCGAGTCCCGGCGCCGCTATTGGGCACGGGCAATGCTCGGTTGGCCGCGAGTGCGCCTGGCCAACCCGAACGCGGCCCACGAGGCGCTGGCCAGTTTGCAGAGTTCGCGGCAGATCGGCGGGCTGATCACCCAGAACGTCGACACCTTGCACGACCAGGCTGGCAGTCATGACGTCATCGAACTCCACGGCAGCCTGCACCGGGTGCTGTGCCTGGACTGCGGCCAGCGCAGCGAGCGGGATGCGATTCAACAGCTGATGGAAGCGCAAAACCCGTACCTGGCCGGGGTCGATGCGGTGCAAGCGCCGGATGGCGACACCCTGCTCGACCCGGCGTTTGAAGCGCGGTTTCAGGTGCCACACTGTCCGCATTGCGGCGAGGCGCGGATGAAGCCGGACGTGGTGTTTTTCGGCGAGAACGTCGCTCAGGTAACGGCGGCCAAGGCCATGGCGGCGGTGGAGCAAGCGGCGGGGTTGCTGGTGGTGGGGTCGTCGTTGATGGCGTATTCGGCGTTTCGGTTGTGTCGGGCGGTGGTGGATCAGGGCAAGCCGTTGATTGCGATTAACCTGGGCAAGACCCGGGCGGATGACATTTTGGAGATGAAAATCGAGGCGTCCTGCGAAAAACTCCTGCCCTTGCTGACCCAACGACTGACCACTTAAAAACTGACGAAACCCAACCCTGTGGGAGCGGGCTTGCTCGCGAAGAGGTCGGCACATTCAACATTGACGTCGACTGACACTCCGCCTTCGCGAGCAAGCCCGCTCCCACAGGGTTATGTGTTTATCCGGCAGACAGGCGTTGGCCCAGGTTTGCTTCCTTGAAAATATCAAACAACGCCTGCGCCGCCGCCGACAGTTCATGCCCCGGCTTGGTCAACACGCCAATCGCCCGCTCCACCACCGGGTCACGCAAAGTAATGCAGTGCGCGCCCGACTCCTGCATTTGCTGCCGGCACAGCGCCGGCACCGCGCTCACGCCCAACCCGCTGGCGACCATCCGTCCCACCGTCGCCAGTTGATGACTTTCAAACTCCACCGGCAACTTCATACCGCGAGCCTGCAAGTGTTCTTCGAGCATCACCCGCACTGTGGACGGTCGCTGCAAAGTGATAAACGGCTCCATCAACAAGGTCTGCCAGTCGATCTCCTCCAATTGCGTCAACGCCGAATCATGCGGCACCACCGCCACAAACCGGTCGATGTACAACGGCGTGAACTCCAGCGACGAGCTATGAGCCGGCTCAAACGAAACGCCTAGCTCCACTTGCCGATCGCGGACCATTTCCAGCACCTGCTCGTTGATCACGTCGTTCACCGTGACGTTGACTTTCGGGTAACGCGCGCGGAAGGTCTTGAGGATCGGCGGCAGCAGGTTGCCGGCAAACGACGGCATCGCCGCCACCGTCACGCGACCGCGTTGCAGGGTGAAACGCTGGCGCAGTTCATCTTCGGCATTGTCCCAATCGGCGATCAGCCGACGGGCCAGCGGCAGCAGCGATTCACCCTCAGGCGTCAGCGCCACGTTGCGTGTGTTGCGGCTGAACAGGCGTCCGCCCAGGCCTTCTTCCAGGGCCTTGATGGTCAGGCTCAACGCCGATTGCGACAGGTGCAACCGCTCGCAGGCCACGGCAAAACTCAGGCTCTGGGCCACGGCCAGAAAGGCGCGGATCTGCTTGACTGTCATGGTCGCTTTGCTCCAGTTGCGTAGGAGCTGCCGTAGGCTGCGATCTTTTGATCTTGATTTTCGGCGGCTTGAAGATCACAAAAGATCAACGTCAAAAGATCGCAGCCTTCGGCAGCTCCTACAGAGGTATTAGTGAGTTTTATCTATCAATCAACCTTAAAAATCAACTTAACAAATGAATACTCTGGCGAGACACTCATCCCCACTACGGCTAGCCAGCCGCCCATAAAGAATAAAAGAGGTGCATATGGCAGGTTTCGACAAGCGCGTGAGTTCCTACGAGGAAGCCCTTGCAGGTCTTGAAGACGGCATGACCGTGATCTCCGGCGGCTTCGGCCTGTGCGGGATCCCGGAAAACCTCATCGCCGAGATCAAGCGCAAAGGCACCCGCGACCTCACGGTGGTTTCCAACAACTGCGGCGTCGACGGTTTCGGCCTCGGCGTACTGCTGGAAGACCGGCAGATTCGCAAGGTTGTCGCCTCGTATGTGGGCGAGAACAAGATGTTCGAAGAGCAACTGCTCAGCGGCGCCATCGAAGTCGACCTGACCCCTCAAGGCACCCTTGCTGAAAAAATGCGCGCGGGCGGCGCCGGCATCCCTGCCTTCTTTACTGCCACTGGCGTCGGCACCCCGGTTGCCGAAGGCAAGGAAGTGCGCGAATTCCACGGTCGCAAGTACCTGATGGAAGAATCCATCACCGGTGATTTCGCCATCGTCAAAGGCTGGAAAGCCGACCACTTCGGCAACGTGATCTATCGCCACACCGCCCAGAACTTCAATCCGCTGGCCGCCACTGCCGGCAAGATCACCGTGGTCGAAGTCGAAGAAATCGTCGAACCCGGCGAGCTGGAGCCGTCGCAGATCCACACCCCTGGCATCTACGTCGACCGGATCATTTGCGGCACGTTCGAGAAGCGCATCGAACAGCGCACCGTGCGTAAGTGATCCCCAGCCCCCGGCCCGAATGAAGGAATAACAACAATGGCACTTTCCCGCGAACAAATGGCTCAACGCGTCGCCCGCGAAATGCAGGACGGCTTTTACGTGAACCTGGGCATCGGCATCCCGACCCTGGTCGCCAACTACATCCCTGAAGGCATGGAAGTCATGCTGCAGTCGGAAAACGGCTTGCTCGGCATGGGTCCTTTTCCGACCGAAGAAACCATCGATGCCGACATGATCAACGCCGGCAAACAAACCGTGACAGCACGTATTGGCGCTTCGATTTTCTCCTCGGCCGAGTCCTTCGCGATGATCCGCGGAGGCCATGTCGACCTGACCGTACTGGGCGCCTTTGAAGTAGACGTGGAAGGCAATATCGCCTCGTGGATGATCCCCGGCAAACTGGTCAAGGGCATGGGCGGCGCGATGGACCTGGTGGCCGGCGCAGACAACATCATTGTCATCATGACCCACGCGTCCAAGGACGGTGAGTCCAAGCTGTTGTCCAAATGCAGCCTGCCGCTGACCGGCGCCGGCTGCATCAAGCGTGTGCTGACCGACCTCGCCTACCTCGAAATCAAGGACGGCGCGTTCATTCTCAAAGAACGTGCGCCGGGCGTTAGCGTCGAAGAAATTGTCGCCAAGACCGCCGGTAAACTGATCGTGCCGGATCACGTTCCGGAAATGCAATTCGCTGCCCAGTGAGGAATTTTTCCATGCAAGACGTCGTTATTGTTGCCGCCACCCGTACCGCCATTGGCAGTTTCCAGGGTGCCCTGGCGGGTGTGTCCGCCGTTGATCTGGGCGCTGCGGTGATCCGTCAGTTGCTGGCGCAAACCGGGCTGGACCCGGCTCAAGTCGATGAAGTGATCATGGGCCAGGTGCTCACCGCCGGTGCCGGGCAAAACCCTGCACGCCAGTCGGCGATCAAGGCCGGCCTGCCGTTTACCGTGCCGGCGATGACCCTGAACAAGGTCTGCGGCTCGGGCTTGAAAGCCCTGCACCTGGCGACCCAGGCGATTCGCTGCGGCGATGCCGACGTGATCATTGCCGGCGGCCAGGAAAACATGAGCTTGTCCAACTACGTCATGCCCGGTGCGCGCACCGGTCTGCGCATGGGGCACGCGCAAATCGTCGACACCATGATCAGCGACGGTCTGTGGGATGCGTTCAACGATTACCACATGGGCATCACCGCTGAGAACCTGGCGGACAAGTACAACCTGACCCGCGAGCAACAGGACGCTTTCGCCGCGGCCTCCCAGCAAAAAGCCACGGCCGCCATCGAATCCGGGCGTTTTGTCGATGAGATCACGCCGATCCTGATCCCGCAGCGCAAGGGCGATCCGCTGTCCTTCGCCACCGACGAACAGCCACGGGCCGGCACCACAGCCGAGTCCTTGGGCAAACTGAAACCGGCCTTCAAGAAGGACGGTTCGGTGACCGCCGGCAACGCCTCGTCGCTGAACGACGGCGCCGCTGCGGTGATCCTGATGAGCGCCGAAAAAGCCAAGGCCCTCGGCCTGCCGGTACTGGCGAAAATCGCTGCTTACGCCAACGCGGGCGTCGACCCGGCGATCATGGGCATCGGTCCGGTATCGGCTACCCGTCGTTGCCTGAGCAAGGCCGGCTGGTCGATTGACCAACTGGACCTGATCGAAGCCAACGAAGCCTTCGCCGCGCAATCCCTGGCAGTGGCCAAGGACCTGGAATGGGACTTGAACAAGGTCAACGTCAACGGCGGCGCCATCGCGCTGGGCCACCCTATCGGCGCGTCGGGTTGCCGAGTGCTGGTGACTTTGCTGCATGAAATGATCAAGCGTGACGCAAAAAAAGGCCTCGCCACCCTGTGCATCGGTGGTGGTCAAGGCGTGGCACTGGCGATCGAACGGACTTAAAGCGTTCAACAGACGGCGCGGGGACCCACGAATATCCGTTCGCCGTCTGGCAACACCCCGGTGCTTCTGAGCCGCTGATTAGCTTTTTGTGGCGAGGGAGCTTGCTGTGGCGAGGGGGCTTGCCCCCGTTGGAGTGCGTAGCGCTCCCAAAAATCTTCGACTATTACAGAGATTTTGGGGCTGCTGCGCAACCCAACGGAGGCAAGCCCCCTCGCCACAAAAGCTCCTTCGCCACAAGTGATCAGCGTCTGTGAGAGCGGTGTAGCTTCAGATGCACCGGGTTCTTTTTGCCTGGCATTCAGCCAAACTTCACCAGATTCAAAATCGGCAACGGCCCACCCGGGAACTGCGCCAGCCGTGCCCCGACACTCAGCGTCCCGAGGTCGATCCCTCAGAACCCCAGCCGCTCAATCAACTCCGCCACCTGAGCTTTCGCCTCGGCATCATCGCCCGAGAAAAACAGCACGCGCTTGCCGCCCTCCGCTGCCGGATCGCGATCCAGCAACCGAGCCACCAAGTGATTGAACGCCTTCACCACCCGCGCCCCCGGCACCCATTCGGCAAACACTTCGCTGGACGCGCGACCCTGCAAATCCCCCGCTTTATACGACGGCACCTCAATCGAGTTGTTGGCATCGATCACGATCCGTCCGGCAAAGTCCGGCAGGCCTGCCAGCGCCGTTGGCAGTTTCGGCCAGTTCACCGCGACCAACACGATGTCTTGCGCAGCCGCTTCTTCGCGAGTGCCGGCACGGGCGGTTGGTCCTAGTTCTTCCACCAGCGACGTCAGGGTATGCGGGCCACGGCTGTTCGCGATGACAAATTCGATGCCTTGACGGGACAGCGCTTTGGCGAAGACTGTACCGATAGCGCCAGCGCCGATGATTCCAATAGTGCTCATGATTGTTCACTCCAAGGGGTTGTCGTTGGAGTCGATACTGCGCTTGCCATTAGCACTTGATTAGCCGGTAATGGCTTGAATCATTTTCAAGCATTGCTAACAGGTGCCTGCCATGGAAACCCTCGCCAACCTCGAATCCTTTGTGCGCAGCGCCGAAACCGGCAGCTTTTCTGCCGCTGCGCGATTGCTCGCACTGACCCCCGCCGCCGTCAGCCGCAACGTGGCGACGCTCGAACGCAACATGGGCGTGCGGCTGTTCCAGCGCTCGACGCGCAAGCTGTCCCTGACCGAGGCCGGGGACAGCTTTCTGGCAAGCATCGGCGGCAATCTGGAGGCATTGCAGGCAGCGATCAGCGCGGTGAGCAGTGATCGCGGCGAGCCGGCGGGGGTGCTCAAGGTCAGCCTGGCGCCGACCTTTGGGATCGGCCAAGTGTTGCCGCTGCTGCCGGTTTTTCTGGCGCGTTATCCGTTGATCCGGCCGGAATGGCACTTCGAAAATCGCCAGGTGAACCTGATTGCCGAAGGTTATGACGCGGCCATTGGCGGTGGTTTTGAACTGACGCCCGGGGTCATCTCTCGCCGGCTGGCGACGGCGGATATCGTCGCCGTCGCCTCACCGGCTTACCTGGCCGGGCGCACCCTGCCCGCCAACCCGGCGGACTTGCTCGAACACGCCGGCATCGTGATGCGCGGCATGCGCACCGGGCGGATTCGTCAGTGGGTGATGCGCGATGGGGCCGGTCGTGAAGAGAGCGCTGTGCTGAACGAAAACATCGTCCTCAACGACCCGGCGGCGATGCGCGAAGCCGCCCTGCTTGGGCTGGGAGTGACGCTGCTGGTGCTGCCCGATGTGGTCACGCAGATCCACCGCGGTGAGTTGGTGCGCTTGCTGCCGGGCTGGCACGCGGATGCGGGGCCGATCTCGCTGTACTACCCGAGCCGCACGCTGATGCCGGCCAAGACCCGGGTGTTTATCGATTTTGTGGTTGAAGCGTTTGGTGGGTAAACCGCGTTATCGTTCTTCGCGAGCAAGCCCGCTCCCACAGTGGATTGGGGTGTACACAGATTTTGTGTTCGCTGAAGATCCACTGTGGGAGCGGGCTTGCTCGCGAAGAGGTCAGCCCAGTCAACACACTTTCAGCGTCAAACCACCAACTGCAAAATCAACCAGGCATTCGCTGCACTGATCACCCCAAACAACCCCCACGCCAACACCCGCGTCGGCAGCCGATTCACAAACGGCCCCATCAGTTTCTGGTCGTTGGTCATGCTGATCAACGGGTACAACGCAAACGGCAGTTGCAGGCTCAGCACCACCTGACTCAACACCAACAGCTTGCCAATCGCGTTGTCGCCCATCAGCCACACGCCGATGAACGCCGGGATCAGCGCCAGCCCGCGAGTAATCAAACGCCGCTGCCAGCAAGGAATCCGCAGGTTCAGGTAACCCTCCATGATCACCTGCCCGGCGATGGTCCCGGTGAAGGTCGAGCTCTGCCCCGAGGCCAGCAGCGCGACGCCAAACAGCACGCTGGCCAAGGCCCCGCCCACCAGCGGATCGAGCAGGTGATAGGCGTCCTGGATGTCCACCACATCGCCATGCCCGGTGGCGTGAAACGCAGCCGCCGCCAGAATCAGAATCGCCGCGTTGACCAGCAACGCCAGGGCCAGGGAGCCGATGGTGTCGATGCGCGCCAGTTTGACCGCGTCCTGCTTGCTGGCCAGGTCGTGGCCGATCATCCGGGTTTGGACGATCGAGGTGTGCAAGTACAAGTTATGCGGCATCACCGTGGCCCCGAGAATGCCGATAGCGATGTACAGCGGCGCCGCATCGCCGATGGCCGACAATGACGGCGTGAAGCCACGGGCGACGTCCGGCCAGTAGGGTTTGATCAGCATCAGCTCGACGAAGAAACACACGCCAATGGTGGCGACCAGTACCAGCATGATCGCTTCGAGCCGGCGGAAGCCACGGTTCTGCAAGGCCAGCACCAGCAGCGTGTCGAACGCGGTCAGCGCGATGCCGAAGGTCAGCGAGCAGCCGAGCAACAAATGGAATGCCAGGGCGCAGCCAAGCACTTCGGCCAGATCCGTGGCGATGATCGAGATTTCCGCCAGAATCCATTGCGTGCGGGCGGTGCGAGTGCTGTAGCGCTCGCGGGATAATTGCGCCAGGTCACGCCCGGTGGCGATGCCCAGTCGCGAACACAAACACTGCACGACCATCCCCGCCAGGCTCGCCAGCAACACCACGAACAACAAGCTGTAGCCAAAGCGCGAACCGGCCTCGATGGCCGTCGCCCAGTTGCCCGGGTCCATGTAGCCGATCGACACCAGCAAGCCCGGGCCGGCAAAGCGCAGCAGGCGCTTGAAGAACGTAGCGCTGGGGTCAACGGCAACACTGCCGGCCACTTCCGGCGGGCAAAACGGCGCCGTGGCGACTTTGGGCAAAAAACTGAAGTTCACGCAAACATCCGTCGACAGGTGGAAAGGCGCAGCTTAGACGTTCCGACCACTCCCAGGCTATACACCACCCGGCGTAGGAGCTGCCGAAGGCTGCGATCTTCGGCCATTTCAATCTCGCCAAAGATCAAGATCAAAAGATCGTCCGAACGCGGCCCGAGCCTTCGGCAGCTCCTACGGGGATCGCGATTTCCTCAAGGCTTGGCGGTGCCCAATAATTGCTGGCGCAACTCTGGATTGCGGGTGCGCGGGTCGAGCCAGATGTCAAAGAAGGCTCGGGCGAATTGCGGGTCTTTCACTTCGTGTTGCAACTGCTGGCCGACAAAGAAGCGTGCGCCCTGCCCCGGCAAATACACCCCGGTGATGCGGGTGCCCGCCTGGACATCGACGAACGACTGCTGCATCTGGATCTGCCAGCCGGCCAGTTGTTCAGCGCTGACCGAGGAGCCGGACAACCGTTTGATTTCATCGACGCTGGCCTTCACCAGATCGTCCCGGGAAATATTGCGCTGGTAGATCAGCTCCAGAGCAAATGGCTGGTCCGGCGCCAAGGGCCGCGCCGCACTCCAGAGCCGGGCGTTGTAGACGTCAAAACCGAACACCCGAAACTCACCGGCACCCACGATCTGCGCGCCGGGCAGTGCGTCTTGCCAACTGGCCAGCGCGTGCGTGCCGAGCAACACGAGCAGCCAGAGACTGTGACGAAGGCGCGATGGTGATCTGTTCATGATGGCTCGATGTACGCTGAAGACCTCTTTAAAACTTATACGCTAAAGGCTGTTCTGGACAATTTCTGAAAACCTATTTTTGTATACAAAACCCATAAACCCCTAGAGCAATCCATCGCCCGCGATGCTAACGTGGCCGCCTCACACAGGTCGGAGGTGCGTGCGTGCTGATGCTCAAACTGCTGGTGATTCCCGGGTTTCTGCTGCTGATTTCCTTGGCGGGCAAACGTTGGGGGCCGAGCGTGGCCGGTTGGTTGTCGGGGCTGCCGGTGGTGGTCGGGCCGATTCTGTTTTTCCTCGCCATTGAACAAGGCCAGGTGTTTGCCGCCCAGGCCGCGACCGCCGCGCTCTCAGCGATGTTCGCGATGATTGCCTTCTGCGTGACGTACGCCCAAGTCGCTCAACGAACCGGTTGGCCGTGGGCGCTGGCGACGTCCATGCTGGTGTGGGCCACGGCGGCCATCGTGCTGTCGCTGATCCCGCCGTCCCTGACGTTCTCGGTCATCGCCGCCGCCACTGCCCTGCTGGCGGCGCCGTACCTGTTTCCGTCGGTCCAACCGATTGTTTCAGGGGTAAAGCCCAAGTCCGACAAACTGCTGCTGCGCATGGTCGCCGGGGCTTTGCTGACGTTGGCCGTCACGTTACTGGCCAGTACCGTGGGCGAGCGCTGGAGCGGATTGCTCGCGGTGTTCCCGGTACTCGGCAGCGTGATGGCGGTGTTCTCCCAACAAACCCGCGGTCCGGCCTTCACTGCCGCGCTGTTGCGCGCCACCGCCACTGGCATGTACTCGTTCGCGGCGTTCTGCCTGGTGCTGGCGCTGACATTACCCCGCCTCGGTTTGAGCGCATTTGCCCTTGGGGTGGCGGTGTCCGTGGGCATGCTCGGGGTGACCCGGCGTTTGTTGGCGAAACCGGCACCCACCACTCGTTCGATAACTTCGAACGAGTAGACCAACAACCTCGTACGTCAATCGAACGGGTTTCGCCCACCATCAGCCTCAGTTCAAACCCACTGACTGAGGCCTACCCCATGAAATTCTTTTTCCACCCTTCGCCCAACCCGATGAAAGTCGCCCTGCTGCTGGAAGAGCTGCAAACGCCCTATGAGTTGATCGGCGTTGATACCTTCAAAGGCGAACAACACCTGCCGGGGTTCCTGGCGATCAACCCGAACGCCAAGGTCCCGGCCTTGGTGGACGGCGACGCCACGGTGTTCGACTCCCAGGCGATCCTCCTGCACCTGGCGCAAAAACATCAGCGCTTCCTGCCGACTTCGGTGGCCGGTCAGGCTGAGCTGCTGTCCTGGTTGATGTTCATCGGCACCGGCCTGTCGCCGTTCTCCGGTCAAGCCGTGCACTTCCTGCACCACGCGCCGGAAGACCTGGCCTACGCGAAAAACCGTTATCTGAAAGAAGTCGAACGCCACTACCGCGTGCTCGACCAGCGCCTGACCGATCATCAATACCTGGCCGGCGACAGCTACAGCATCGCCGACATGGCGCTCTGGGGCTGGGCCAACTACGCGCCGTACGTCCTCGGCGAAAACGGTCTGGCGGCGTACCCGAACGTCAAGCGCCTGTTCGACGAAATCAGCGCCCGCCCGGCGGCCCAGCGTGCTCACGGGTTGAAGGAACAACTGGTGCTCAAGGCTGAGTTCGATGAAGAAACCCGCCGCAATCTGTTTCCGCAAAATCAGGTGCAATAACCCGATTGAGCTGATCAGTTACATCCCCTGTGGGAGCGGGCTTGCTCGCGAAATCGGTGGTTCAGTCAACATGGGCATTGACTGACACGACGCCTTCGCGAGCAAGCCCGCTCCCACAGGTTTTTGCGTTTGAACAGACAGCTGCGGAATTCGGGCTGGAGTGACCCACAACCTCCATGGGATGATCGCCACCTAGCGCGACCATCCCTGGAGAGTTCCGATGTCATTGTTCAGTAAAAAAGCCGTTGTCCTGTTGCTGACGGCGGTTGCCAGCCTGGGGGCCGTGACTGCTTATGCCGCCAAGGCCACCGGCGACGCGGCGCCCGCCAAGGTTTCGATGCTCGGCGGCAAGTTCACGTTCACCCTGCCCAAGGGCTTCGTGGCCAACCCGCTGCCGTCCGGCGCGACCGGCGCAACGGGCACCATGTACGCCAACGAGGCCACCAAAACCGTGGTGATCGCGGCTGAAAACAATCTGCCCCCTGGTGTCACCGTCAAGGACAACGACGGCGATTTCCTCGACAACACGGCGTCCGAATTCGATGCGGCACAACGCAAGGCCCTGCCGGACTTCAACAAGTTGAGCGAAAAAAGCCTGACCCAGAAAAGTACCGGCCTGGGTTTGCGCCAGGTTGACAGCACCGCCACTCAGGGTGGCGGCAAGACCCTCACCTCCACGCTGATGGCCGGCTCCGGCAACAGAATGGCGGTGATTCAGATCATCTCGCGCCCGAACGACAAGGCAGCTCACGACACACTGGTCAACCAGATCACCGGCAAGTAACCCCGTTCGAATCAGGGGTTGAGCCGCAGCAACCAGGCGTTCAAGTCCTGAATCTCGGCAGCGCTGATGTTGTGGCCCAAGCCTTCGTAGCCATGGAATTCTGGCTTGAGTGACAGGTGCTGCAACAGGCTGTCGGCGTCAGTGCCGTCGACGTAAGGCAAGCGTTTGTCCACGGTGCCATGACCGATGAAAATCGCCAGTTGTTGGCGTTTTTCATCCGGTTTTTTGAGCTCGGATTTGAGCACCGGCAGAATCCGCCCGCTCAACGCGGCAATCCCGCCCACGGCCTCCGGATGACGCAACCCCACCTCGTAGGACATGATCGCGCCCTGGCTGAACCCCACCAGAAACACCTTGTTGGCGTCGGTGTGATACTTCTTCGCCGCTTGAGCGATGAAATCCAGCAACACCTGCCCGCTGGTCTTCAGATCATCGGTCTCACCGTTGTAGGCGCCTTCGCCCTTTTTGCGAAACCACTGATAACTGTCCTCATCCAACGCCACCGGTGCCTGCACCGACAGGTAGTTGTACTGCGCCGGCAAGTCATCCTTGATCCCGAACAGGTCCCGCTCGTTACTGCCGTAACCGTGGAGAAAAATCACCAACGGCTGGTTGTGCGAATCAGGGTTGGCTTGCTCCAGGTATTTGAGCGGCAGATCAGTGTGCAACGGGGTTTCAGCGTGGACCGTGGCGGACGCCAGGAGCATGAACAGAGCGAGAAACTTAAGCATAAATCTTCCTTCACAGGGCGCAGGATTCGGGGGATACCCTAACATCGAGCGGCGAGCCTGGGGATTTTCGGTGTTACGGATGCCGTCTTCGCGAGCAAGCCTGCCCCCACATTGGAACGCGATCAACTGTGGGAGCGGGCTTGCCCGCGAAGAGGCCGGGACAAACAGCGAAGATGCTGGATCAGTCGTTAGTCAACTTCCCAACCCGAAACGGCTCACGCCCGGCAACTTTCGCCTGCCACGTCCCCGGCTCGGTGTAGCGCCCCCGATCAATCGCAAACAGCACGCCACTGGTCCCTGCCTTCACGGTCGTTACCCGGTCGTTCAACGGGTCGACCACTTCAAACAGCGCATCGCCCTGCTCCACCCATTCACCGGCCTCGCGCAGGAAGCTGACCACGCCGTGGTGCGGGGCGAACAGGTACTCGGTGCCGGCGAACGGCATACCTTCGCAGCACTCGCTCGGGGCTGCAGGCCAGGTGCCTTTGATGAAGCCGTGCTCGGCGAGGAACCCCAGAATCGCCTCGCAATTGGCCTGGGCCTGATCGACCCGGGTGTCGCCCATGCTGCCCAGTTCCAGCGTCGTCGCCAGGTTGGCGGGTGGGATCGCCGCCTCAGGGAAGGCCCGTGCCAAACGCAGCCATGGCGTCGAACAGGATTCATCGAACGAGCTGCCGCCCGAGTCTTCGCACAACAATGCCACGCCCGCCTTCAAGCGCGCCGCCAGGGATTGCCACTGCGGCCAGTGTTGCGGCAAGGCGTAGATGTGAATCGCTGCATCGAAGTCGCAATGCAAATCCAGAGTGATATCGGCATCGCAGGCATGACGCAGCAGCAAGCGGTGCATGGCTTCCAATTGCGACGCCGGTGCCGGCAAGTCGTCGAGCACCTGGCCCATGGTCTGGCGAATCAGCGCGATGTTGGCTTCGGCATCCTCGCCCAACTGAGCACCGATCAGCGCGGCCACCGGTGCGCTCAGTTCGACGAACGCGCGGTTGAAGTTTTTGCCGCTGCCCAGTTCGAAACGGCCCATATGGGCGCCTTGCAAATGCTGATCGAGGCCGATCGGGTTGGCCACCGGCACCAATTCGATTACGCCCTGCAACTGGCCCTGGGCTTCGAGTTCGGCCAGGCGCTTCTTCAGCTCCCAGGCCGTGCGCATGCCCGGCAGTTCGTCGGCGTGCAGGCTGGCCTGGATATAAACCTTGCGGGCGCCCGCGCCATAACGAAACACGCTGAGGCTGCGCTCGGTGCCCAGATGACTCCAGGGCAGTGGATGGTCGATGCGTTGCATGGGAACTCCGATAGTCAGAACGATGAGATCCACTGTGGGAGCGGGCTTGCTCGCGAAGGCGTCGTGTCAGTCAGTATTGATGTTGCCTGACACACCGCTTTCGCGAGCAAGCCCGCTCCCACAGGTTCCTCTTCTGAGGAAGATTGGCATAAAAAAGTGGCCACCGCGTCAACGGTGGCCACTTTTTTAAACGGCTGGGTTACTCGCCGCCGTACACATCAAAGTTGAAGTACTTGTCCTGCACTTGCTTGTACTTGCCGTTGGCACGGATCTCGGTGATAGCGGTGCTGAATTTGTCAGCCAGCTCCTTGTCACCCTTGCGCACAGCGATACCGGCGCCGCCACCGAAGTACTTGGCGTCTTCGTAGGTCGGGCCGACGAACGCGAAACCTTTACCGGCGTCGGTTTTCAGGAAACCGTCGTCCAGGTTGACCGAGTCCGCCAGCATCGCGTCGAGGCGGCCGGAGACCATGTCCAGGTTGGCTTCCTGCTGGGAGCCGTAACGCACCAGGACAATCCCGGCCGGTTGCAGCACTTCAGTGGCGAAGCGGTCGTGGGTACTGGCACGCAGCACACCGACTTTCTTGCCCTTGAGTTCGGTCAGCGGGTCCTTCACGTCGGTGCCTGCCTTCATCACGAAGCGCGCCGGGGTGTGATAGTACTTGATGGTGAAGTCGACGTTTTTCTTGCGGTCGTCAGTGATGGTCATGGACGACAGGATCGCGTCGATTTTCTTCACTTTCAGGGCCGGGATCAGGCCGTCGAACTCTTGCTCGACCCACACGCACTTCACTTTCATCTGCTCGCACAGCGCGTCGCCGATGTCCACGTCGAAACCGGTGAGTTTGCCGTCAGGGGTTTTCATCGAGAATGGCGGGTAACCGGCTTCGATACCGATGCGGATCGGCTTGGCGTCTTCGGCCACGGCGGTCAGGGACAACATCGACAGTGCCAGGGCACCGAACATCACTAGCTTCTTCATTTATAACTCCTGTGTGCGGAGGCTTTTATTGGCAGCTTTCGATTGGCAGTTTCGGTGTGTGAGAACCGAAGTGGCCGGCAGTCTATTGCGGCTGCCGCAGGGCAAATTGTTCCTAAGCGACAAATATTTATAGAAAAGTGGTTCGTCGATTGGACTGTTTAGAAGCGTGCGCCACTGCGGTGCAAGGACTGTAGGACAAGACCCGATTTTGGATAAAACCTACAGAATTTTGGCTCTGATCCGACTGAATAGTCGCAAAGAAAACCGGCGCTGAGTGTCACTGGCGATGAAGGCTGTTTTGCGGCACATTGAGCGCCACCTGCCCCCGCTTAAGAGAACTGTGATGCCCGAATTGAACCTGATCCAGCACCACCCTGCCGAAGGTCCCGGTGCGATTGCCGAATGGGCGAAGCTGCGCGGGATCACGCTGAAGGTTTTTCGCGCCGATCTTGGGCAGTTGCCGTCGGTGAGTGCGGGGCCGGTGGTTCTGTTGGGCGGGCCATACGAATCCAACGCTGGGCCAGAGTGGCTGGAGAATGAACGACAGTGGCTGGCGGCCAGTCTGGATCAAGGCGCGGCGGTGTTTGCGATTTGCCTGGGGGCACAGTTATTGGCCTTGAACCTGGGCGGGAAGGTGCGGCGCATGGCCGACACGGAAACGGGCTGGACGTTGGTGACGTTCACTGATGGCCAGGTGCTGAAGGTGCTGGAATGGCACGAAGATGCAATCGATTTGCCGCCCGGCGCGCAGTTACTGGCCAGCAGTGAGGCGTGTGAGCAGCAGATGTATCGGGTCGGGCCGACGCGAGTGGGGTTGCAGTTTCACCCGGAGTGGGATGCCGAGTCGGTGGTGATGCTCAATCAGCATTTTGGCGAGGAATCGCCGTTGCCACGGGATCAGGATGACAGTGCTGCGCATGCGGCGGTGTTTGAGTGGTTGCGGGGGGCGCTGGATGGCTGGTGGGCTGACTCATCAACCCAACGCTAAACCCACGATCAAACCCTTGTGGTGAGGGGGCTTGCCCCCGTTGGAGTGCGCAGCGCTCCCCAAAAATCCTGGACCGTTACCGAGATTTTTGGGGCGGCTTCGCCACCCAACGGGGGCAAGCCCCCTCGCCACAGAAGCTCTCTATCCACAATTGATTAGCGGTATTTGATGATCAGCATTCACAACCGATTGACGTCGGCACCCCCTCGACACTCAACTCAAACCCCTCATCCAGCCACCCCGTCACCCCGCCAATCATCTCTTTGACCGGGTAGCCCAACGCCGCCAGTTTCACCGCGGCCTTGTTGGCACCGTTGCAATGTGGTCCGGCGCAATACACCACAAACAAAGTGTTTTTCGGATAAACCGCCAAACCATCAGCCTTCATCAAACGCCCCGGAATATTGATCGCCCCCGGCACATGCCCCCGCTCAAAAGCCAGCGGGCCGCGCGTGTCCACCAACACAAAATCCACCTCGCCGGCCTGTTGGCTGCCATAGACGTCGGAACAATCGGTTTCAAAGGTCAGGCGATTGCTGAAATGCATCAGGGCAATGGCCGACGGGGCTGCAGAAATCTCGCGAACAAGGCTGGTCATGGGCTGTACTCCAAAGTCTCGGTGGGTGTAGGCAGACTTTATCTACCCGTCACTTGCCGCTAAAGTGGCGTACAAGACACCTACCGGGAACTTTCCGCCAAATGCTGCCCAACCCTGGATTAGTCGCGATTCTTGCCTACGACGGCCTCTGCACTTTCGAGTTCGGCATTGCCGTGGAGATCTTCGGCCTGGCCCGGCCGGAGTTCGATTTCCCTTGGTATGAACATCAGATCGTCGCCGTGGATGAAGGCCCGATGCGCGCCATGGGTGGCATTCAGGTGCTGGCGGACGGTGGCATGCCACTGCTGGAACGCGCCCGAACCGTCATCGTGCCCGGTTGGCGCGATCGTCAGGCACCGGTGCCTGAGGCGCTGCTCGGCGCACTCCGTCAGGCCCATGCCCGAGGCGCGCGGTTGTTGTCGATCTGCTCCGGGGTGTTCGTGCTGGCGGCCACTGGCCTGCTGGACGGTCACCGCGCCACTACCCATTGGCGCTACACCACGGAACTGGCCGAGCGCTTTCCGAACATTCAAGTCGACCCGGACGTGCTGTATGTCGATTCGGGTCAGTTGATCACCTCGGCCGGCAGCGCTGCCGGTATCGACGCCTGTCTGCATTTGGTGGCGCGGGACTTTGGCACTCAGGTGGCCAACTCGGTGGCGCGGCGACTGGTGATGTCGCCGCAGCGCACCGGCGGTCAGGCGCAGTTTATTCCTACACCGGTCAGTCCAACGCCGCGCAGTGATTTGTCACGTGTCATGCAGTGGGCGCGGGAGCGTTTGCATGAACCGCTGGAGGTGCGCGACCTCGCCAGTGAGGCGGCAATGAGTGAACGCACCTTTCTGCGCCGCTTCACCGAAGCCAGCGGCCAGTCGCCGAAGACCTGGTTGCAGCATCAACGCCTGGCCCGGGCCCGGGAGTTGCTGGAAAGCACCCGCCAGAACACCGAGCAGATTGCCGAGCATTGCGGGTATCGTTCGGTGGAGAGTTTCCGGGTGGCGTTTCGCAGCGTGGTCGGGGTGCCGCCGTCGGTGTATCGGGAGCGGTTTGGGCGCGGGGTACAAGCCGTTTTTTGAGGTGTTCTTGCGGGCCTCTTCGCGAGCAAACCCGCTCCCACATTAGGTCTGTGTCGTTCACAAAACCAATGTGGGAGCGGGCTTGCTCGCGATGGCGTCCAACCAGACACCGCCAAACTCAAGGCTTGCGCAACAAATAGGTATCCATAATCCACCCATTCGCCAACCGCGCCGCCTTGCGCACCCGTTCAATCTCATCCGCCACATCCTTGAGCTTGCCGCTGATAAGGATTTCATCCGGCGTGCCCAAGTAAGCCCCCCAGTAAATCTCCGTCTCCTGATCCGCCACCCGATGGTAGGAATCTTCCGCATCGAGCATCACCACCAGGCTATCCGCATCACTCACCTGCCCCGCCGCCAGCCGCCGGCCCGTGGTGATTTCAATCGAGCGCCCGATGCGATTCAACGGCACCTTATGTTGCGCCGCCAACGCCTGAACGCTGGTGATTCCGGGGATCACTTCGAACTCAAACTCGCAGTGCCTCGAGGCCAGAATCGCCTGCAAGATACGCACGGTGCTGTCGTACAACGCGGGGTCGCCCCACACCAGGAAACCGGCGCACTGGCCGTCAGTCATTTCCTCGTTGATCAGCCGTTCGAAGGTGTTCTGCTTGGCCAGGTTCAGATCCTCGACACTGGCCTTGTAGTCTACGTCGCCACGCTCGCGTTCCGGGCTATGGGCTTCGACGAAGCGGTAGTCGCGATCGGTGATGTAGCGCTCACAGATGTCACGCCGCAGATCGATCAACTTGTCTTTGCTCTGGCCCTTGTCCATGAGGAAAAACACGTCCGCCCGATTCAGCGCCTTTACCGCCTGCATCGTGATGTAGTCCGGGTTGCCGGCGCCAATGCCGATCACCAGCAAAGTTTTCATCAAAACGCTCCTTCAGCCTCAGTGCTCATCAAGCGTAGCCGCCAGCGCCCGGTGAACCGCAACTCGATGGTCGACAACGGCTCAACGTCGATCAGGTTGAATGCGGTGCTCTGCAGCACATGCGCCAGCGCGGCGCGAACCACGTAAGGGTGGGTGATGGCGACGATGTGGCCCGGTGTCGCCTCCAACGTTGCCAGCCACGCCGCCACCCGCTCACCGAGTTGCACCACCGATTCGCCGCCGTGGGGGGCAGAATGCGGGTCTTCCAGCCATGCCACGAGCGTATCGGGTTCGGTTTTTTGCAGATCGGTGATTCGCACACCTTGCCAGCGGCCAAAATCGCAGTCCCTCAAGGCCTCGACCACTTGCGCATCACTGCCAAACAGTTCAGCGGTCTGGCGGGTTCGGGCTTCGGGACCACACAGCAGGCGCGGCGCGACCTTGGAAGATCCGCGACGGGAACACTTCGCCGATTGCCAAACCATTTCCACTGGCTCATCTGTAGGAAAACGCGCCAGTTTTTGTGCGACGGTTCGCGCGTGGCAAATCAAGGTCAAACGGGTCACCTGCACGGAAAATCACCCTGTTGTTGAATATGTGAAACGGCAAAACGCCGCAAACAATCGGCCAATTGTGCCGTAAGACGGGCCTTTGAGGGCGTTTCATTTGGCTCAATTGCCTCGGGCAGACAGCCTATTTCAATCATGAAAAACGGTAATCTCCGACACCGCTATGGGCAATATCCTACAAGCCCTGTCGACATCCACGTAGGGCCCATGGCACGGGGGTTTCGCCCCGTTTTGGGGCCTGACACTGGCGTGCAAAAATTCACTAGACATGTAGTGTGAGTTACATAAATACTGTTTTAGTGAATTGTGAAATGAAACCGACACACCCATCCAGCAGGAGCCCGGATGCCCCCTCTTAGAGACCTGATCACCGATCCCGGCCTGGACCTTACGCCTTCGGAACGCAAAGTCATCCGCGCCTTGCTGGACCAGTACCCGCGTAACGGACTGGGCCCGATGTCGCGATTGGCCGAGCATGCCGGTGTCAGCGACCCGACCATTGTGCGACTGGTCAAAAAACTTGGCTTTAGCGGTTACGCCGAGTTCCAGGACGCGTTGCTCAGCGACATGGACCACCGCTTGCGCTCCCCAAGCACCCTGTTGCAACCCCGCGCCCACCTGCAAAAAGATGATCCGTGGAGCCATTATCTGGCGGAAACCCATCGCTCCATGGTGGAAACCCAGGCCCTGACGCAACCTGAAGATGTACGGATTCTGGTGGAATGGTTGCTCGACGCTCGCCATCAAGTGCATTGCTTCGGCGGGCGTTTCAGCAGTTTCCTCGCCCACTATTTGCTCAACCATTTGCGCCTGCTGCGCCCCGGCTGTTTTGCCCTGGAAGACAACGCCCAGTTGCCGGACCGACTGTTCGACGTACAGCGCCAGGACGTGGTGCTGGTGTTCGATTATCGCCGCTACCAGTCCCAGGCCTTGCGGGTGGCCAGTGCCGCGAAAAATCGCTATGCGCGGGTAGTGCTGTTCACCGACATCTATACCTCGCCGTTGCGGGAAATGGCCGATTTGATCATCAGCTCGCCGGTGGAGTCGGTCTCGGCGTTCGACACCCTGGTCCCGGCGCTGGCGCAGGTTGAAGCACTGATTGCTTGCCTGACCTTGCGCAGCCCCGATCTGGCCGATCGCCTGGAAGGCATCGATGCCCTGCGTTCTGAATTCGACACCCATCTACTGGAGGAAAAATAAGGATGTTTACGCTCCCCCACCGCTCGCCGCGCGACCTGCCTTTTGTCACCGACCACACCGCGCTGTTGCTGGTCGACATGCAACGGGCCTGGCTCGAACCGCAGTTCGACCCGCACCTCAACGACCCTGACGCTGAATATTTCCTGACCCGCACCCACATGCAGGTAGTGCCCAATCAGCGGCGGCTGCTCAGCGCCTTTCGCAGCGCCCGGCAGAACGTAGTACATACCCTGATCGAAAGCCTCACCGCCGATGGCCGCGACCGTTCCCTGGACCACAAACTCTCGGACATGCACCTGCCCAAAGGATGCCCGCAGGCGCGAATCATCGAGGACCTGACCCCGGAAGAAAACGAAGTCGTGCTGCCGAAAAGCTCCTCGGGGGTCTTCAACTCCACCAACATCGACTACGTGTTGCGCAACCTCGGGGCGCGGCATCTGGTCATCGCCGGCATCGTCACCGACCAGTGCGTCGACATGGCGGTGCGTGACGCCGCCGACCGTGGCTACCTGGTGACGCTGGTGGAAGACGCCTGCGCCACTTACACCCCGGAACGGCATCAGGCCTGCCTCAACGCGATCAAAGGTTATTGCTGGATTACGGACACGCAAACCGTGCTCGCCCGTCTGCAGGAGATGCAGCCATGAGCGCGCGCCTGCTGCCCGTCCCGATGACCACGATTGTCACCACCGACCTGATCGGCGTGACCCGCGGTCGCTCCTTTCCCACCGATGAGCTGGAGCAGTATCAAGCCGCCGGTATCGGTTGGGTGCCCGCCAACAGCGCACTGACCCCGCAAGACGTCATCGCCTCGGCCAGTCCGTGGGGCGCTTACGGTGACTTGCGATTGATTCCGGACATGGGCAGCCGGGTGACCGTCAGCAACGGCCCGGACGCCAATGCCCCGCCTCTGGACTTCATCCATGGCGACCTCTGCGAAACCGATGGCCGGCCGTGGGCCACATGCCCGCGCACCCTGCTGCGCAACGAAGTGGAACGTTATAGGGCCGAGTTGGGGGTGCAGGTCAACGCCGCGTTCGAACACGAATTCAACCTGGACAGCGGCGATGCCGATTGTCGGGCGTTCTCCCTTGAAGCCCAGCGCCAGGGTGCCGAATTCGGCGGCTGGTTGCTCAGCGCTTTGCGCGCGGGTGGCGTGGAGCCGGAGATGTTCCTGCCGGAATACGGCAAGCATCAATACGAAATCACCTGCCGCCCGGCGCTCGGTGTCGCCGCCGCCGACCGTGCGGTGAACGTGCGCGAAATCACCCGGGAAGTCGCTCGGCAAATGGGCGTGGACCTGAGCTTCGCGCCGAAGACCACCGAACATGCAATGTGCAACGGTGTGCATTTGCACATCAGCCTGCAAGACCTCGCCGGGCAACCGCTGCTGTACGACGCCGGCACCACCAATGGCCTGTCGACCCTCGGCCAGCACTGGGCCGCCGGGATCCTGCATTACTTGCCGGCTCTCTGCGCCATAACCGCGCCGACGCCGGTGTCCTACAAGCGCTTGCTGCCCCATCACTGGAGCGCTTCCTATGCCTGCCTCGGCCAGCGCAACCGCGAAGCGGCGCTGCGGATCTGCCCGACGGTAACCCTGGGCAGTAAATCCGTAGCCGCGCAGTACAACCTCGAATTTCGTGCCATGGACGCCACCGCCTCGCCGCACCTGGCCATGGCCGCACTGCTGATTGCCGGACGCCTGGGCATCGAACAACGCCTGGCACTGAATGCAATCACTGATGAAATCCCCGATGCCCTGAATGAAGAACAACGCCAGGCCCGGGGCATTGTTGCCCTACCCGCCTCTCTGCCCCAGGCCCTGGACTGCCTGCGCAACAGTGAGGCGCTGATCGAAGCGTTGCCCAAGGCACTGCTCGACTCTTATTTCGCCCTGAAAACCGAGGAACTGACGCTGACGGAACAGCTCTCGCCCGCCGACCTTTGTGAGCACTATGCCCGTCTGTACTGAACCTGCTGAACTTGGGCTCTACACCAAGCCCCCGTACACCTTGATCCGGGAAGCCTCCGAGCACCCGCTGATTCTGGTGTGCGAACACGCCAGCCGTTTTATTCCGCCGGCGTTGAATGATCTGGGTTTGAGCTTTGAAGCCGCCCGTGAGCACATCGCCTGGGACATCGGTGCCCTGGCGCTGGCTGAGCGCTTGTCCGAAACCCTCGGCGTGACGCTGCTGGCGGCCAACTACTCACGGCTGTTGATTGACCTCAATCGCCCACGCCATGCCCCGGACAGCATTCCGGGTCAGAGCGAGATTTATCAGGTGCCGGGCAACCAGCAACTGAGTGAAGCCACCCGGGAGTACCGCCGGGAAACGTTGTTCAAGCCGTTTCACACCCGCTTGCAAAGCCTGATCGACGAGCGCGTGGCGCAAGGGCGAGCAGTTCGAGTGGTGGGGATTCACAGTTTCACCCCGATTTATTACGGTCAGCCCCGGTTGCTGGAAGCCGGCGTGCTGTTTGGCGGGGCCCGGAATTACGCCCAACGGGTGATCGACGGGTTGAGCCGGCATTCGAAGAAAGTGGCCGGCAATCAGCCGTACAAGATAGACCCTCTGGGGGACATGACCGTGCCGGTGCACGGCGATGCTCGCGAGCTGGAATCGGTGTTGATCGAGGTGCGCAACGATCTGCTGCGCACGCCCGAGGCAATTGAACGCTGGAGCGGATACCTCGCCCCCTTGCTGTAGGAAAAAAGTAAACGTTGTGCGCTGTAGCGGAATAAAAACTAAAAGTTGCCCGATGGAATGACCAGGAGAGACGCTTCATGGAAATAGAAGAATTCGGCTACAAGCAGGAGTTGAAACGTAGCCTGACACTGACGGATCTGGTGGTGTACGGGATGATCTTCATGATCCCCATCGCCCCGTTCGGTGTTTATGGCTACGTCAACGCCGAGGCGCCCGGGATGGTGCCGCTGGCCTACATTATCGGCATGGTGGCGATGCTGTTTACCGCCCTCAGCTACGGCAGCATGGCCAAGGCTTTTCCGATTGCCGGCTCGGTGTATTCCTACGCACAACGCGGCTTGAATCAACATGTCGGCTTTATTGCCGGTTGGTTGATGCTGCTTGATTACCTGCTGATCCCGCCGCTGCTGTACGTGTACGCGGCCATGGCGCTGAATCACCTGTACCCGGATATTCCGAAAGTCGGTTTCATCCTGGCGTTCCTGGTCAGTGCGACGTTTGTAAACCTGCGGGGCATCACCTTCACCGCACGGATGAACATCGTCTTTCTGCTGGCGCAACTGGTGGTGCTGGGGATCTTCCTGTTCTACGCCTGGAATGCCCTGCACAACGGCGGCGGTCACGGTGAGTTGACCTTGGCGCCGCTGTACAACCCCGAAACGTTCAACTTCGCGCTGCTGATGCAAGCGGTGTCGATTGCAGTACTGTCGTTCCTTGGCTTCGATGCGATTTCCACCCTGGCCGAAGAGATCAAAGAGGACCCGGGCCGCAGTGTTGGCAAGGCTGCGCTGATTACCCTGGTGGTGATGGGCGTGATCTTCGTGGTGCAGACCTGGATCGCCACCGATCTGGCTGCCGGCATGGGTTTCAAATCCGCTGACACCGCGTTTTATGAAATTGCTGAAATTGCCGCTGGCAGCTGGCTGGCAACCCTTACCGCCGTGGCCACGGCCCTGTCCTGGGGTGTGGCGGTGGCCATCACTTCGCAATCGGCGGTATCGCGGCTGATATTCGGCATGGCACGGGACGGCAAACTGCCGAAAGTGCTGGCCAAGGTCCATCCAAAATACAACACGCCGCACATCAGCATTTACCTGGTGGCCGTGCTGTCGCTGGTGATTTGCTACCTGTTCATCAACTCGGTGGACACCCTCACCTCCCTGGTGAACTTCGGCGCGTTGAGTGGCTTCATGCTGCTGCACCTGACCGTGATCAACTACTACTGGCGCCGGCAGAAATCCGGCCAGGTGATCCGTCACCTGCTCTGCCCGGTGGTCGGCTTCATCATCGTCGCGGCCATCATGTACAACATGGGCGTCGATGCACAAAAGCTCGGTTTGATCTGGATTGCTCTGGGTCTGGTCTATTTGTTCTTCCTGAACAAGCTGGGCGCCAGCACGTCGTTGCCGGACCCGAGCAACGTCTGACAACAAAAAGGGCGGCGTCTGACAACAAATCAGGCGACCGCTGCTTTAACGCGTGGACACCGACAGTGATAGTCAGGTTCGACGGCAAACCGCCGAACCCTTTGATACAGGAGTACATCCATGCTGGTCTTACGCCCAGTCGAGTTAACCGACCTGCCCCAGTTGCAACAACTGGCCCGCGACAGCCTGGTGGGCGTCACGTCCCTGCCGGACGATAGCGAACGCCTGCGCGAGAAAATTCTCGACTCCTGCGCCTCGTTCGACAAAGACGTACAAGGCAACGGCCCGGAGAACTACTTTTTCGTCCTCGAAGACCTGGCCAGCCAACGTCTGACCGGGTGCTCGGAAATCCTTGCCACCGCCGGTTTCAGTGAGCCGTTCTACAGCTTGCGCAACCGCCACTTCACCAGCACCTCACGGGAACTGAACATCGAGCACGGCGTGCCGGCGCTGTCGTTGTGCCACGACCTCAGCGGCCACACCTTGCTGCGCGGCTTTCACATTGATGCGGCACTGGTGCGCACGCCGTTTTCCGAGTTGTTGTCACGGGCCCGGCTGCTGTTTATCGCGGCTCACTCCGCGCGTTTTTCAGAGGCGGTGATCACCGAAATCGTCGGGTACAGCGACGATCAGGGCCAGTCGCCGTTCTGGGATGCCCTGGGCAAACACTTTTTTGACCTGCCTTACGTCGAGGCCGAGCGACTCTGTGGCCTGGAGAGCCGGACCTTCCTCGCCGAACTGATGCCGCAATACCCGATCTACGTGCCGATGCTGCCTAAAGCGGCGCAAGAGTGCATTGGCCGGATTCACCCCGACGGCCAGGAAGCGTTCGACATCCTGGAGCGCGAAGGCTTTGAAACCAACAGCTACATCGACCTGTTCGACGGCGGCCCGACGCTGTATGCGCGTACCGCGAACATTCGCTCTATTGCCCACAGCCACACCGGCACCGCGCAGCCCGTTGAGACCATCGACGCCCGTGGCAGTTACCTGGTGAGCAACGATTCGTTCAAGGATTACCGGGCCATCATCACCGAACTGGACTACACCGCCGGACAACCGGTGGGCTTGAGCGCCGACCTGTGCGCCGCCCTGAACGTCACCGACGGCAGCCCGATCCGGCTGATCGCCCTGTGAGCATCACCGGGACCCGTGCCCAACGACAGCGCCCGAGCACGCGCGCAAAAGGAGCTGCATCATGATTGTCCGCCCGGTTCACATCACCGACCTGCCCGCCTTGCTGACGCTGGTGCAACAGGCAGGCCCCGGGTTCACCACCCTGCCGGCGAACGAAGATCGCCTGGCCCACCGCGTGCGCTGGTCCCAGCGGACCTTCGCCGAACAGGTCGAACGTGCCGACGCCGATTATCTGTTCGTGCTGGAGGACGACGAGCAACGCGTGGTCGGGGTCAGTGCCCTGACGGGGGCCGTCGGCATGCGAGAGCCCTGGTACAACTACCGGGTCGGGCTGACGGTCAGTTCGTCGCCGGACCTGGGTATCCAGAAGCATATTCCGACCTTGTTCCTGAACAACGAAATGACCGGCCAATCGGAACTCTGCTCGCTGTTCCTGCGCCCCGATCAGCGCTACGGCAACAACGGTCGATTGCTGTCGTTGGGGCGGTTGCTGTTCGTCGCCGAATTCCCGCAGCTGTTTGGCGACAAGCTCATCGCCGAACTGCGCGGCAGTGCCGACGAACAAGGCTGCTCGCCGTTTTGGGACAGTCTGGGCCGGCACTTTTTCAAGATGGATTTCAGCCACGCCGATCACCTGTCGGGGCTGGGCAACAAATCGTTCATCGCCGAACTGATGCCCCGCCAACCGCTGTACACCTGTCTGCTTACCGAACAGGCTCAGGCTGTGATCGGCAAGGCTCACCCGAACACGCAGACGGCGCTGAAGATCCTCAATGCCGAAGGTTTTGCCCACAAGGACTACATCGACATCTTTGATGGCGGACCGGTGATTGAAGCGCAGGTCTCGAAAATCCGCACCGTGCGTGACAGCCAGTCGCTGGTGCTGGGCATTGGCACCCCGGACGAACAGGCCCCGGTGTGGCTGATCCACAACCAACGCATGGAAAACTGCCGCATCACCACCGCCAAGGCGCGGCTGGTGGGCAACAGCCTGATCGTCGACCGCCTCACTGCCAAGCGTCTGCAGCTGCAACCGGGGAATTCGGTGCGGGCAGTGACGCTGTTGAATCAGGCGCAGCAGGCGGTGGCGGCCTGATCCCCCGCCTTTGTGGCGAGGGAGCTTGCTCCCGCTGGGCTGCGAAGCGGCCCCAAAACCTGCCACCCCATTTTTCAGACACACCGCGTTTGCTGAATTTACGACTGCTGCGCAGCCGAGCGGGAGCAAGCTCCCTCGCCACAGGTCATGCGTCGCTCATCTCTTTAGTGACCGGCATTAGCACAAGCTCCCGTGCCACAAGGAGCGGTATCGTTTCACCTGTCTGAAAATTCGTCATCCTCCTGACCCCGCCCGCGTGATAGCCTTTTATTCCTTCGGCGTTGACACTTTTGCTCAAGCCCTTCCATTCCAATGCAGTGGTGGAACTCATATGTCCAGGCTTTCCCATCAAGATTTGCGCCGTAACTTTCGCCAATTGCTGGCTTCCGACACCTGTTACCACACCGCTTCGGTGTTCGACCCTATGTCGGCGCGTATTGCCGCAGACCTGGGTTTTGAAGTCGGGATCCTCGGTGGCTCGGTCGCATCGTTGCAGGTACTGGGCGCCCCGGATTTCGCACTGATCACCCTCAGCGAATTCGCTGAACAGGCCACCCGTATTGGCCGCGTGGCCCAACTGCCGGTCATCGCCGACGCTGACCACGGCTACGGCAACGCCCTGAACGTGATGCGCACCATCGTCGAACTCGAACGCGCCGGCATCGCCGCGCTGACCATCGAAGACACCCTGCTGCCGGCCCAATTCGGCCGCAAGTCCACCGATTTGATCGGCGTCGCTGAAGGCGTCGGCAAGATTCGCGCAGCGCTGGAAGCCCGAGTCGACAAAGAAATGGCGATCATCGCCCGCACCAATGCGGGGATCCTGCCGATCCAGGAAATCATCAGCCGCACCCAGCAATATCAAAACGCCGGGGCCGACGGGATTTGCATGGTCGGCGTCCAGGACTTCGACCAACTGGAAAAAATCGCCGAACACCTGAGCGTGCCACTGATGCTGGTCACCTACGGCAACCCGGCGCTGCGCGACGATAAACGCCTGGCGGAACTGGGCGTGCGGGTCACCATCGACGGCCATGGCGCGTACTTTGCGGCGATCAAGGCGACTTACGACAGCTTGCGTGAACAGCGGCAGATCTTTACCCAGGCGTCGGATTTGAGCGCGACCGAGTTAACGCATACCTATACGCAGCCAGAGGATTACATCCGCTGGGCGGAAGAGTTTATGCGCGTTAAAGAGTGACCGTTTGGCGGGTATGCCGGGGTGAACTGACAGGACGCCTTCGCGAGCAAGCCCGCTCCCACAGTGAATTAATGTTGAACATACATTTTGTGATCAACACTGACTCCATGTGGGAGCGGGCTTGCTCGCGAAAGCGTCAGCCGCAACACCGCTAAGCCGAAGTTTTAAACCCCGCCTCCCGCTGCACCGCCCGCGCTTGAACCACATCCGTTCTAATTCACCAACACCACAAATCCCTGTGGCGAGGGAGCTTGCTCCCGCTTGAGTGCGCAGCACTCACAAAAATCTGCGCTGATGGTCAGAATTTTGGGGCCGCTACGCAGCCCAGCGTCGGATCGCCGCCCGGAGCAAGCTCGCTCGCCACAGGTCAGTGTTTGCCTGAATGACCTGCGCCCACTTACCGCTTCGCCAACTCCATAATCATCCGTGACAACAAGTAAATCCGCGGCGTCACGCTCTCCACCTCGGCATATTCCTCCGGCGTGTGAATACCGCCGCCGACGATCCCGAACCCATCCAACGTCGGCGTCCCCACTCCCGCAGAGAGGCTCGCATCCGCCGCCCCGCCGCTACCTTCTTCGGTCAACTTGCGGCCAATTTCGCCGTAGATCCCCTGAGCCATGGCCATCAAGCGATCCGACTCTTTCGTCTGCGGCATAGGCGGCAAGCCGCGTTGCAGGGTGGTGGTGACTTCGGTATCCGGAATCAACTTGTCCTGGGACACCCGCGCCAGGTCCTTCTCGATCCGGTCGAACTCTTCCGGCACCGCCGCGCGCACATCGGCCTTGGCGATGGCTTGATCCGGGATCACGTTGGTGCGGTCGCCAGCCTTGATCACAGTGAAATTGATGGTGGTTTTTTTCGCTTCGTCGCCCAATTTGCCCAGTTGCAGAATCTGGTGCGCCGCTTCCATCGCGGCGTTGCGGCCCAACTCCGGCGCGACGCCAGCGTGGGCGGCTTTGCCCTTCACTTCGACCACTGCGGTGGCGCTGCCTTTGCGCCACACCACCAGGCCATCGGCCGGGCGACCCGGTTCGAGGTTGAGGGTCACGTCGTGGGCCTTGGCGGTTTTCTTGATCAGGTCGGTAGCGACCTCAGAGCCGGTTTCTTCACTGGCATCCAGCAGGAAAGTGATCTGGGCATAGTCCTTGAAGTCGAGATTTTTCAGGGCTTTCAGCGCGTAGATCCCGGCGACGATGCCGCCCTTGTCGTCCATCACGCCCGGCCCGTAGGCGCGACCGTCCTTGATGTGGAACGGACGCTCAGCGGCCGAGCCTTCCTTGAACACGGTGTCCATGTGCGCCATCAACAGGATTTTTGCCTTGCCGGTGCCTTTGAGCGTGGCGATCACATGGCTGCTTTTATCCGGGGTGTTCGGTATCAGTTCGATGCTGAAGCCGAGTTTTTTCAGCTCGTCGACGGCGATATCGCGGACCTGGGTCAAGCCAGGTTCATAGCCGGAGCCTGAGTCGATGTTGACCAGTTTTTCCAGTAGCTGCAGGGCTTCAGCCTTGTATTGCTCGGAGTCGGCAAGAACTTGCTTGTGGGGTTCGGCGAAGGCTGCGGGAGCGAAAGCGCCGAGGGCGAGGGTCAGGGCGAGGCTGGTGGCCAGTGGGGAGCGAGAGAGTTTGAACGTCATGAATCAATCCTTGTTTCGTGTCGGGGGGTGAAAAACACCCTACCTGACTGCGGCGCAAGGCTCTATACCGGATGCGACACTGAGCGTTCGGCTTTGGACCGAGGTGCGGCCATCGCGAGCAGGCTCGCTCCCACAGGGAACTGTGTACTACACAGATTTTGTGTTCAACCTCGGTCAAATGTGGGAGCGGGCTTGCTCGCGAAGGGGGCCCTGATATCCAGCATTGATGTCGACTGACACACCGCTTTCGCGAGCAAGCCCGCTCCCACAGGGATTTGCTGTGAATCAGTCAAACCGAATCCAGCATCTCACGACGGGGCTTGCCGTCACTGCAACAGATAACGCGATTGCGTCCGGTGGTCTTAGCCTCGTAGAGCGCCTCGTCGGCGTCGTTGAGCCACAGGGTCGCATCGGTGTGCGTCGGGTTGAAGGCCGCCAGGCCAATGCTCAGGCTGACTTTCAGCGCCGGGTTTTGCTCATAGCCCAACGTCGCAAAGCGATCGCGCAAGGCGTCCATCGTGGCGGCGGCACTGTTGAGCGGCAAGTCCGGAAGGATCACGCAGAACTCGTCGCCGCCGTAACGCCCGGCGACATCCGCTGCCCGCAGGTTTTGCTTGAGCATTTTGCTCAACTGCCGCAGGACGATGTCCCCGGCGACGTGGCCGTAGGTGTCGTTGATGGTTTTGAAGTGATCGATGTCGATCAGCGCAATCGCCCCGCCCTGGTTCTGTCGCTGACAACGCTGGAATTCGACGTCCAGTTGATCCTTCCAGGTGCCGTGGTTCAGCAAACCGGTGAGGCTGTCAGTGCGGCTCAGGGCCAGTAATTCACGTTTTTGCCGGCCAAGGACATGGGCCTGGCGAAAGCAGATCCAGCCGAGAGCCAGAGGGTACAGGCACATCAAGGGCAAGCAGGCATACAGCTGCAATGGACTGGTTTGCGGAATGAACGCAGGGGTAAAAATCAAAAATCCGACGCCGATCCCAAGGACTTGCGCCACGCTGCCGGCCAAGAGAAAACGCAAGCCGCCGATGGCCACGTTGTTCATCGCCATCATGGAAATGGTGGTCGCACTGGGCAATGGATTGAACTGCATCGCTGCGACCCAGAAGCCGCCGAGAAAGGCGTCCACCAGCAAGTTGCGGTGTTCGGCATGGTAGGGAATGGTGGCGCGGCGGGCCCATTGGTACGCGAGGTGCGGCCAGAGCACGCCATTGAGCAACATAACCACCCAAACCCAGGGCGCAGGGTTGAGCGGGTACATCGCCACACTCACGCACAACAACCCAAGGGCCAACCCCAAGGTTCGCGACGTATAGAGCCTCCTGGCCAGTGAAAGTCCCTTTCCTCCCGTTTTTGCCATAGAGGCCTCTGCCACCTAACGGAATCTGATTACACCGAGGGTTACGGGTGTGAACGCAGTCTATCAGGGCAACCTCAAATA
This sequence comes from Pseudomonas sp. ASL4, assembly GCF_056680395.1. Classification (NCBI taxonomy): domain Bacteria; kingdom Pseudomonadati; phylum Pseudomonadota; class Gammaproteobacteria; order Pseudomonadales; family Pseudomonadaceae; genus Pseudomonas; species Pseudomonas sp. ASL4. Next base: position 5,516,761 of record NZ_CM155280.1, read on the forward strand.
GCCATCACCGACTAGCGGTGAATAGCTTGCTATCTGTAGGAGCGAGGCTTGCCCGCGAAGAACGATAACGCGGTAGAACTGATAGACCGCAGCGCCTGTATCGCGAGCAAGCTCGGCTCCCACAAAAGCGAAAGCATCGCGGGCAAGCCTCGCTCCTACGAAAGCGGAAGCAGCGCACCTACAGTTTGGCTATACATGATGGGAGGATTTGATAAACAACGGCAAAAAGGAGGCCCATGCAGACCTTTGAAGTGTTGATCATCGGCAGCGGCTTTGGCGGCCAGTGCGCGGCGATCAATTTGCTCAAGGCAGGGATCAGCGATTTTCGCCTGCTGGAACGGCGGGACTTTTTCGGCGGCACCTGGTGCCAGAACACCTACCCCGGTGCGGCCGTCGACGTGCCCTCGCCGCTGTATTCGCTGTCCTTCGCGCCGTACCGGTGGACGCAGATGTTCGCCGAACAGGCCGAACTGCACCGCTACACCCAGTACGTGGTGGAGCACTTTGGCCTGCGGGACAAAGTGGAACTGGAAGCCAACGTCGAGGGCATCGAATGGGACGAGGCCGGCAAACGCTGGGCGGTGCACACCGGCACCAAAGGCACGTTCTACGCGCAGTTCCTGATTAACGCGACGGGGCCGCTGAGCCAGCCGGTGGTCCCTCACTTCGAAGGCCAGGAGCGCTTCCAGGGCAAAACCTTTCACACCAATAATTGGGATCATTCCTACGACTACAGCGGTAAACGGGTCGCCATCGTCGGCAGCGGCGCCAGTGCGGCCCAGGTGATTCCGGCGATTGCCCCGAACGTCGGACACCTGCACGTGTTTCAGCGCTCGGCCCACTGGGTACTGCCCCGCGCCGATCGAACGTTCGGGAAATTTCAGCGTTGGTTGCTGGGGCTGAAACCGGCCTACAAGCTACTGCGCTGGATGATCTACTGGCAATTCGAAACCCGGGTGATCGCCTTCAAATATTCAAAACCGGCGATTCATATGGTTCAGCAACATGCCCTGCGCTTCCTTAAACGCCAGGTGCCTGACCCGGAACTGCGGCGCAAGTTGACGCCGGATTTCACCATCGGCTGCAAGCGAGTGGTGGTTTCCAGCACCCTGTACCCGGCGCTGGGTCGGCCGAACGTGACGCTGCACAGCCGCGAACAAGGCATCGCTTCCCTCGACGAAACCGGCATCAACACTTTGGACGGTCAGCACATCGACGTCGACCTGATCGTCTGGTCCACCGGTTACGACGCCACCGACGGGGTCATTTCCTACCCGGTCACCGGCAAGAACGGCAGGCAGCTGAAGGACGTTTGGGCCCAGTACCCCCGGGCCTATCTGGGCACCAGCCTGCCGGACTTCCCCAACCTGTTTATCGTCACCGGCCCCAACACCGGCATTGGCCACACTTCGGCGCTGTTCATCATCGAATCCCAGATGAATTACATCCTCGGTTGCATCCGCACACTAAAAGAACAGGGTCTGCGCAGCATTGAAGTGCGCCCCGAAGCAGAACGTACCTACACTGAAATGATCCACCGGGAAATGGAACGCACGGTGTGGAAGTCCGGGGGCTGCCACAGTTGGTATCAAAGCAAGAGCGGTCATGTGATCGCCATGTTTCCGGGGTTCAGTTTCAGCTATCACCGCTTGACCCGGGCGTTGAAACCCGCCGACCACATTCTGTCCTGATCACGTAGAAGGAACACGCCTGATGCTTGTGTTGGTTGTCGCAATCGCGGTTTTCGTGGCCTGGAGCTGGTTGAGTTACCCGGCCATCGGCCGCTGGCTGTATGACTTGAGCATGGCGCTGGAGGCCAAGCTGTATCGGCTGCACAAGATCGTCGTGCCGATCAGCGAGATGACCGTCTCGACCTGGCAAGGCGGGCCGTATGAAGCCACCAGCGGGATACTGATGCTGCACGGCTACAGCGCCGACAAAAACCTCTGGCTGCGCTTTGCCCGGCATTTTGTCGGCGACTACCGGGTGATCATCCCCGACCTCGCCGGCCATGGTGAAACCGGCTTCAAGGCCGGTGGCGGCTACGACATCGCCCTGCAGGCCAAGCGGATGATCCAGTTGCTTGACGTATGCGGAGTCGAGAAGGTGCACGTGATCGGCAACTCGATGGGCGGCTACATCGCGGCATGGCTGGCCGCCACCTACCCCGAGCGGATTATCTCGGTGGCGCTGATCGACCCGGCGGGCGTCAGCGCCCCGGAAGTCAGCGACCTGGAGCGTCAACTGTCCAAGGGCCATAACCCGTTTCTGATTCACACCAAGGAAGAATTCCAGCAGTTCTACGCCATGACCATGGCCAACCCGCCGTGGGTACCCGGCGTCATACTGGACGCCGTCGCCCAGCGCTATGAACAATGCCGCGACGAACTGGCGGAAATTTTCCAGGACTTTCGCGCCAGCCCGCCGATGGAGCCGAAACTCGCCGACATCAAATGCCCGGCACTGCTGCTGTGGGGGCGCAAGGATCGGTTGATCGATGTCAGCAGCGTGGCGGTGTGGAGCAAGGGCATTGCCAATTTGCGCGTGGACATCTGGGAAGGGATTGGCCACATGCCGATGGTCGAGCAACCGACGAGGGCGGCGCGGTTGTATCGGGATTTTTTGGGACCGCGGCGGTGAGCATTCTTGTAGTGATGGAAGTTATTGGAGCGAGGACCACTTTTGTGGCGAGGGAGCTTGCTCCCGCTAGGCTGCGCAGCAGCCCCCAAACCAGACACCACGGTTACTCAGTCAGTGCGCGTTTTCCGGGTTGCGACTGCTTCGCAGCCGAGCGGGAGCAAGCTCCCTCGCCACAGGGGACTGTGGTTGGCAGTGAAGGCAGAAACGGACCAGCGCAATGAACATTCTGTACGACGAGCGCGTCGACGGCGTTCTGCCAAACGTGGACAAAGCCGCCCTGCTCAACCTGCTGCACCAGCATGTCCCCGACCTCGACCTGCTCTGGCGCGAGGAAGAACTCAAGCCCTATGAATGCGACGGCCTCTCGGCCTACCGCACCACGCCAATGCTGGTGGCCCTGCCCCGGCGGCTGGAACAAGTGCAAAAACTGCTCGAAATCTGTCACGCAGAACAGGTGCCCGTAGTGGCTCGAGGCGCCGGTACCGGGTTGTCCGGCGGTGCCTTGCCGCTGGAAAAAGGCGTGCTGCTAGTGATGGCGCGTTTCAACAACATCCTGCACATCGACCCCGCCGCCCGCACCGCTCGGGTCCAACCGGGCGTGCGTAACCTCGCGATTTCCCAGGCTGCCGCGCCCTTCGGTTTGTATTACGCGCCGGACCCATCCTCACAAATCGCCTGTTCCATCGGTGGCAACGTCGCGGAAAACGCTGGCGGCGTGCATTGCCTCAAATACGGCCTGACCGTGCACAACTTGCTGAAACTGGAAGTGCTCACCGTCGAAGGCGAACGCCTGACATTGGGTTCTGAAGCCCTGGATTCACCGGGTTTCGACCTGCTGGCGCTGTTCACCGGTTCTGAAGGTTTGCTCGGAATCATCACCGAAGTCACCGTCAAACTGCTGCCCAAACCCCAGGTCGCCAAGGTTTTGCTGGCCAGTTTCGATTCGGTGGAAAAGGCCGGCCGCGCCGTGGCCGAGATCATCGCCGCCGGGATTATTCCCGCAGGCCTGGAGATGATGGATAACCTGGCGATTCGCGCCGCCGAGGACTTCATCCACGCCGGCTACCCGGTGGACGCCGAGGCGATTCTGCTGTGCGAACTCGACGGCGTCGAAGCCGATGTCCACGACGAATGCCAGCGGGTGCGCGAAGTCCTGCAACAGGCCGGCGCCAGCGAAGTGCGCCAGGCCCGAGACGAAGCCGAACGCGTGCGCTTCTGGGCCGGACGCAAAAATGCCTTCCCGGCCATCGGTCGCCTGTCGCCGGATTACTACTGCATGGACGGCACCATCCCCCGGCGCGAACTGCCCGGCGTGCTTGAGGGCATCGCCCGTCTCGCCGCCGAGCATGGCTTGCGGGTCGCCAACGTATTCCATGCCGGCGACGGCAACATGCATCCGCTAATCCTGTTCGATGCCAACCAGCCCGGCGAACTGGCCCGTGCCGAAGCATTGGGCGGGCAGATCCTCGAGTTGTGCGTGAAGGTCGGCGGCAGCATCACCGGCGAGCACGGCGTCGGCCGGGAGAAAATCAATCAGATGTGCGCGCAGTTCAACAGCGACGAGCTGACCCTGTTTCATGCGGTGAAAGCCGCGTTCGACCCTCAAGGCTTGCTCAACCCCGGCAAGAACATCCCCACCCTGCACCGCTGTGCCGAATTCGGCGCGATGCACATTCACGCCGGGCAACTGCCGTTCCCTGAACTGGAGCGCTTCTGATGCTGGAGTTCGATGCCAGCGAGGCGCTGCTCGCGCAGGTCAATCAGGCCCGGGAGAACGCCACGCCGCTGCGGATTCAGGGCAGCAACAGCAAAGCGTTTCTCGGCCGCGAGGTGGCCGGGGAAGTGCTCGACACCCGCGCCCATCGCGGTATTGTCAGCTACGACCCGACGGAACTGGTGGTCAGTGTTCGCGCCGGCACGCCGCTGAGCGAACTGGTGGCGGCACTCGATGCCGCCGGGCAAATGCTGCCCTGCGAGCCGCCGTCATTCGGCGAAGGCGCCACGGTGGGCGGGATGATCGCGACGGGGTTATCCGGGCCACGGCGACCATGGTCGGGTTCGGTGCGGGATTTTGTCCTCGGCACGCGGGTGATCACCGGCCTCGGCAAACACCTGCGCTTTGGCGGCGAAGTGATGAAAAACGTCGCCGGGTATGACCTGTCGCGCTTGCTGGTGGGCAGTTACGGCTGCCTCGGCGTGCTGACGGAAGTCTCGCTCAAAGTGCTGCCAAAACCCCGGCAATGCTTGAGCATCAGCCTGGAAATCGACAGCGACCGCGCCCTGAGCAAACTCGCCGAATGGGGCCAGCAGCCGCTGCCAATCAGCGCCGCGAGTCACGATGGTCAGCGTTTGTATTTGCGGCTGGAGGGTGGCGAAGGTTCGGTGACGGCTGCCCATCAACGACTCGGCGGCGAGCCGCTGGACTCGTGTTATTGGGCTGATCTGAATGAACAACGCTTGGCATTTTTTGATGAAGGACCCTCGTTGTGGCGACTGTCGCTACCCAATAATCTCGGGCCTTTGTCGCTGCCGGGCAAGCAACTGATCGACTGGGCCGGCGCACAACGCTGGTTAAAATCCGAGGCCCACGACATCCAGTCGTTGGCCCATGAACTGGGCGGCCATGCCACCTGTTTCAGCCACGGCGCCAGTGAAACACCGTTCCAGCCGCTGGCCCCGGCGCTGCTGCGCTACCACCGGCAACTCAAGGCGCAACTGGACCCGCTAGGGCTGTTCAACCCGGGCCGGATGTACGCGGAGCTCTAGCATGCAAACCACCCTCAGCGAGCAATCCCGGAAATTACCGCGGGCCGCCGAAGCAGAAAAGATCCTGCGTACCTGCGTGCATTGCGGCTTCTGCAACGCCACCTGCCCGACCTATCAACTGCTGGGCGATGAACTCGACGGCCCGCGCGGGCGAATTTACCTGATCAAACAAGTGCTCGAAGGCGCCCCCGCCACCGCGCAGACCCAATTGCACCTGGACCGTTGCCTGTCGTGCCGCAATTGCGAAACCACCTGCCCGTCCGGGGTCGATTATCACAACCTGCTGGACATCGGCCGAGCTGTGGTCGACCAAGCGGTGCCGCGTCCGGCCGGTCAACGGTTGTTGCGCGAGGGGTTGCGGGCATTGGCGCCGAACCCAAACCTGTTCAAGTCGTTGCTGCAGATCGGCGCGACGTTCCGTCCGTTTTTGTCACGGGATGTCGAAGCGAAGCTGCCCCACGACCTGCCCGCCACCGGTGTGCGCCCTGCCCCTCGGCATGCGCGGCGCGTGTTGATGCTCGAAGGCTGTGTGCAACCCGGCCTGTCGCCCAACACCAATGCCGCTGCGGCGCGGGTGCTGGATCGCCTTGGGATCAGCGTCATTGCGGCGCCTGAGGCCGGCTGCTGCGGTGCGCTGGATTATCACCTCGACGGTCAGGCCAAAGGGCTGGATCGCGCCAGGCACAACATCGATGCGTGGTGGCCGCATCTGGAAAATGGCGCCGAAGCCATCGTGCAAACCGCCAGCGGTTGCGGCGCGTTCATCAAGGACTACGGGCATTTGCTGGAGGACGATCCGGTCTACGCGGCCAAGGCTCTGCGGGTCAGCGAACTGGCGCTTGATCTGGTGCAAGTGCTGGCCGTCGAACCGTTGGAACGAGTGTGCGCCGCGACGGACCGGCGGATTGCCTTTCATTGCCCCTGCACCTTGCAGCACGCCCAGAAACTCGGCGGCGCTGTAGAAGCGGTGCTGACCCGGCTGGGTTTCAACCTCACTGCCGTGCCGGACAGTCATTTATGTTGTGGCTCGGCCGGCACCTATTCCCTGACCCAACCGGAACTGGCCCGGCAACTGCGCGATAACAAGCTCACCGCGCTGGAAAGCGGCCGCCCCGAACTGATCGTCACCGCCAACATCGGCTGCCAAAGCCACCTCGCCAGCGCCGGACGAACACCGGTCAGGCATTGGATCGAACTGGTGGACCAGTCGCTGGGAGAATGAAGTCCGTAGGAATCTTCGTTTGTCGGCACGGCAGAAGGCTGCGATCTTTTCCCCCATCCTCTCTGTCACCGTGCCAGGAATTTTTTTCATGAGCCACCCGAGCTTCGTCAGCCCCGACCTGATCCGCCAACGCTTCTCCAAAGCGATGTCCGACATGTACCGCGAAGAAGTACCGCTGTACGGCGCGCTGATGGAACTGGTGGAGCAAACCAACCGCCATGTGCTGGACAGCGATCCGCAAATCGCCCGGCAATTGGAAAGCACGGGTGAAATCCAGCGCCTGGATCTGGAACGCCACGGCGCGATCCGCGTCGGCACCGCGGCTGAACTGGCGACCCTCGCCCGGCTGTTCGCGGTGATGGGCATGCAACCGGTGGGCTACTACGACCTGACCCCGGCCGGGGTGCCGGTGCATTCCACGGCATTTCGCGCGGTGCATGAAGCGGCGTTGCAGGTCAGCCCGTTTCGGGTGTTCACCTCGCTGCTGCGCCTGGAGCTGATCGAAGACCTGGAATTGCGCACCTTCGCCCAATCGGTGCTGGATAAACGCAAAATCTTCACCCCGGCCGCGCTGGAGTTGATCGAGCAGGCCGAAGCCCAGGGCGGGCTTGAAGAACAACAAGCCTGGGAGTTTGTCGAACAGGCGCTGGAAACCTTCCGCTGGCACCACAGCGCCACCGTCACCGCCGCGCAATACCAGCAACTCAGCGCCCAGCATCGACTGATCGCTGACGTGGTGGCATTCAAAGGCCCGCACATCAATCACCTGACGCCGCGCACGCTGGACATCGACATCGTCCAGGCGCAAATGCCGGCCCACGGCATCACCCCCAAAGCGGTGATCGAAGGCCCCCCGCGCCGGCAGTGCCCGATCCTGCTGCGCCAAACCAGTTTCAAGGCGCTGGACGAGCCGATTGCCTTCACCGACCAAGACGAGACACGCGGCAGCCACAGCGCTCGCTTCGGTGAAATCGAGCAACGTGGTGCGGCGCTCACACCTAAAGGCCGGGCGCTTTACGATCGTTTGCTCAACGCTGCTCGGGATGAGTTGAAGGGCTTCCCGAACGAAGCCAATGCCGCACGCTACAACGAGTTGATGGCTCAGCATTTTGGCGAATTCCCTGACACGATCGAGGGCATGCGCCAACAGGAACTCGCGTACTTTCGCTACTTCGTGACGGAAAAAGGCCTGGCGGCGGATGGGCTTGGCGGGAGGTCGCTGGATGACTTGCTGAGCGGCGGATACGTGCGGGTTGAACCGCTGGTGTACGAGGACTTTTTACCGGTCAGTGCGGCGGGGATTTTCCAGTCGAACCTGGGGGATGCGGCGCAAACCCACTATGGCGTGCATTCGAATCAGCAGGCGTTCGAAAAAGCGCTGGGGCGCTCGACGATTGATGAGTTGGGGTTGTATGCCGAGACGCAGCAGCGCTCGATTGATGAGTGCTGCAACTCTCTGGGATTGCCGAGTTTGGCCTGACGTTTGTGCACATCATTGTGGCGAGGGGGCTTGCTCCCGCTCGGCTGCGCAGCAGTCGTCAATCCTGCGAACGCGGTTTATCTGAAAGAACCCACGAGGGGCGCTTCGCACCCCAACGGGGGCAAGCCCCCTCGCCACAAGCAAGCTCCCTCGCCACATGAAGGTGTTCAGCCAAACCATTAAAGTGGTCAGCCAAACAGTGAAAGTGCTCAGCCGACCAATGTTTAAGCCAGCTTCGCCAACAGCGCTTCAGCCGTAGCCTCGGAAGACGCCGGATTCTGCCCGCTCAGCAACAACCCATCGGTGGTCACATAGCTGGCCCAATCATCGGCTTTTGTGTAAATCCCACCGTTGGCCTTCAACATATCCTCGACCAAAAACGGCACCACATCGGTCAACTGCACCGCTTCTTCTTCACTGTTGCTGAACCCGGTCACACGCTTGCCTTTAACCAACGGCTGACCGTCCGCGTCCTTGACGTGACGCAGCACACCCGGCGCGTGGCAGACCGTCGCGACCGGTTTTCCGGCCTTGTAAAACGCCTCGATCAGCGCGATCGAGTGCTTATCTTCGGCCAAATCCCACAGCGGGCCGTGGCCGCCCGGATAAAACACGGCGTCGAAATCTTCAGCCTTCACGCTGCTCAGCAGCACGGTCGACGCCAGTGCGGATTGCGCAGCCGAGTCTTTGCGAAAGCGTTCGGTGGCGGCGGTTTGTGCGTCTGGCTCGTCGCTTTTCGGGTCCAGCGGTGGTTGGCCGCCCTTGGGCGAGGCCAGGGTCAACTGGGCACCGGCGTCCTTGAACGTGTAATACGGCGCGGCGAATTCTTCCAGCCAGAAGCCGGTTTTCTTACCGGTGTTTCCCAATTGATCGTGGGACGTTAGAACCATCAGGACTTTCATGTCGTTCTCACTTGATTTCAGGAATATTCGGACGCTTAACGGCGCGTGGGTACTGAGTCATTGACCACCCGGTTGCGTGGTTCGTTTCACTGAGTGGCCGGATCATACGGGACCGTTTCGAATTTAGATATTGATATATCACAATATCGTGATACTCCTATAAAGGCGTTCACAGCGCACCCTGCTCAGCCACGGCTGACGGCGCACGAACGCACTCATTCCGCTTTACAGGACTTACCGATGACCGGTTCCACCCTCTTCACGCCCATCCGCCTCGGCCCGTTCACCCTGCAAAACCGCCTGGTACTGCCGCCGCTGACCCGCTCGCGCAGCACTCAACCCGGCAACATTCCCAACGCCCTGATGGCTGAGTACTACCGTCAGCGCAGCAGCGCCGGCTTGCTCATCACCGAAGGCATCCAGATCGAACCCCGCGGCCAGGGTTACGCCTGGACGCCGGGGATTCATAGCCAGGAACAGATCGACGGCTGGAAACAAGTCACCGCAGCGGTGCACCTTGAAGGCAAGCCGATTTTCGCCCAGTTGTGGCATGTTGGCCGGGTTTCTCACACTTCCCTGCAACCGGGTGGCGCGGCGCCGATCGCACCTTCGGCCGTCCCTGCAACGGCGGTCAGCGTGTTTATCGAAACCGGCCCCGGCACTGGCGCGCTGGCCGAACCGTCCATGCCCCAGGCCTTGAGCACCGAACAAGTCAAAGAGCTCGTTGAGCTTTACGCCCAAGCGGCGCGCAATGCCATGGAAGCCGGTTTCGACGGCGTCGAGTTGCACTGCGCCAATGGTTATCTGGTCAATCAGTTCATCTCCGCCCACAGCAACCAGCGCACCGACGAATACGGCGGCTCGCTGAGCAATCGCCTGCGTTTTCTGTATGAGATCACTGAAGCCGTGGCCACGGTGGTTGGCAAGGATCGGGTCGGCGTACGGTTTGCGCCGCTGTTCGCCAGCACCGATGAAGCGCGGGTCTACCTCGGATTGGTAGAAGAGAACCCGCACGAAACTTACCTGGAAGCCGTCAGACTGATGGAACAGATCGGTATTGCCTACGTGTCCTTGGCCGAAGCCGACTGGGACAATGCCCCCGAACTGCCGATCACCTTTCGCCAAGCCGTACGCGAGGCATTCAGCGGGTTGCTGATGTACGCCGGCAAGTATTCGGGCGAACGCGCCGACAAAGTATTGAACGCTGATTGGGGCGACCTGATCGGTTTCGGTCGCTGGTTTATCGCCAACCCGGACCTGCCGGCGCGCCTGCTGAATCAATGGCCGCTCAATGAACTGGATGCCTCCAGCCTCTACGGTGGAACCGCCGCCGGTTACAGCGATTACCCGCGCTACCAGCCGAGCCTGTAAACTGCGCGGCAGATCGGGCCTTCGACTCAAGGTGCCGATCTGCCGGCCTCAGGGTTTCGGCTTATTTCGACGCAGCAAACAGGCTCCCAGGCTCGACCATGACCCTTGATCTGAACGACATCATCAAAGCCCTTTCCAACCCCACACGCCTGCAAATCATGCTGTGGCTGAAGGACCCGCGCGTGCACTTCCCGACCCAGGAACGCGACCCGGAAGAAATCGGCGTGTGCGTCAGCATCATTCAGGAAAAGGTCGGCCTGTCGCAGTCCACCGTGTCGCTGTACCTCACCGCGCTGCAACGAGCCAACCTGGTGACCTCGCAGCGGATCGGGCCGTGGACCTATTACCGGCGCAACGAAACCACCATCACTCAATTCGTCGAGCAGATCGGCGCCAGCCTCTGAATGATGGCGCATGGCCTTGATGCGCAAGAAGTTGCGCACTTTTTTTTCGAACCCCCCCTCCAATATCGCTAAGCGCCAAGCCCGCCGTGGCCTCCAGCCGAGTGCGCAAGAAGTTGCGCAGTACTGCGCAACTTCTTGCGCACTTTGTGGGGTGTTTTCCCTTGAAAATCACTCAAGCAATTGAAAAACCTCGGCCATCCCCCCGGTTTACTTGGCCCTCAACATTTCTGGCACGAACCTTGATAACAGTCAGGCACCCACCGGGCGATTTCGCCTCCCGGGCACCCTAAATTTTTAGCAAGGAGCACATCCATGGCTACACCAGCGTACATGTCCGTTACTGGCGAAAAACAAGGTCTGATCACTGCCGGCGCATTCACCGCCGACTCGGTTGGCAACACCTACCAAGAAGGTCACGAAGACCAAGTCATGGTTCAGGCTTTCAGCCACGACGTGATCATCCCGCGTGACCCGCAATCCGGCCAACCAACCGGTCAGCGCGTTCACAAGCCAGTTGTGATCACCAAGGTCTACGACAAGGCTTCGCCACTGCTGCAAGCTGCTCTGACCTCCGGCGAGCGCATGAGCGAAATCGTTATCCAGTGGTACCGCACTTCGGCCCAAGGGACCCAAGAGCACTACTACACCACCAAACTGGAAGACGCGATCATCGTCGCCATCAACAACAAAATGCACAACTGCCAGGATCCGTCGAACTCCCACTTCACGCACCTGGAAGAAGTGCAATTCACCTACCGCAAAATCACCTGGACCCACGAAGTATCCGGTACTTCGGGTTCCGATGACTGGCGTCAGCCAGTCGCTTAATCGCGGCTGACCGCTTCACGCATCGGCCAGCTCTGCTGGTCGATGTTGTTTACGCCTTTCCAGAATTTTGCGTCTGCTGATCCTTTGATCGGGTATTGGTTTACGCCGCAGCACAGCACGAGGAACAAGGGATGTTCGCGCCGGCCAATCAGACTCACTTTGCCCTGACTATCGAAGGACTGGACAACGATCTCCAGGTGCTTGCCCTGCAAGGTCGGGAAGCCATCAGCCAGCCTTTTGTGTTTGAGGTGGAGCTGGTCAGTGAAAAGCCGTCCCTGGACCTCGAAACGCTGCTGCACAAACCGGCCTTCTTGCAGCTCTCGCCTGACGGCAGCGGCATCCATGGCCAGATCTATCGCGCCGCCCAGGGTGATTCCGGCAAACGCCTGACCCGCTACGCGGTGACCCTGCGCCCGCAACTGTCCTACCTGGCGCACCGCATCAACCAACGCATCTTCCAGAACCTCACCGTCCCGAAAATCGTCGGCATGGTCCTCGAAGAGCACGGCATTCAAAGCAACGCCTACGAATTCAAAGTCGGGGCGATTTATCCCGAGCGCATCTACTGCGTTCAATACGATGAATCGGACCTGCAGTTCATCCAGCGCCTGTGCGAGGAAGAAGGTATCCACTACCACTTCCAGCACAGCGCCACGGCCCACAAACTGGTGTTCGGCGATGACCAGACGGTGTTCCCGAAACTCGCGCCAGTGGCCTACCAGCAAGACTCCGGCATGGTCGCGACTAACCCGGTGATCAAGCGCTTCGACCTGCGCCTGGAAACCCGCACCAGCCGCACCACCCGCCGCGACTACGACTTCGAAAAACCGCGCCTGACCCTCGAAGCGGAAAACCGTGGCGACGCCCTGCCCGACCTCGAAGACTACGACTACCCCGGTCGCTTCATCGACCGCGAACGTGGCAAACACTTGGCCAAACGTGCCCTCGAACGTCACCGCAGCAACTTCCAGTTGGCCGAAGGCCGAAGCGATCAGCCGATCCTGGTCAGCGGCCACTTCCTGGCCCTGACCGAACACCCGAAAGCCAAATGGAACGACCTGTGGCTGCTCACCGAAATTCTCCACGAAGGCAAACAGCCGCAAGTGCTGGAAGAGTCGGTGACCAGCAACACCACCGCGTTGAAAGACGACTTCCATCAAGGCTATCGCAACCGTTTCCAGGCCACCCCGTGGGACGTGCCGAATCGGCCGCCACTGAACCACCCCAAACCACGGATCCTCGGCAGCCAAAGCGCCGTAGTCACCGGCCCCAAAGGTGAAGAGATCCACTGCGACCAATACGGCCGCGTCAAAGTGCAGTTCCACTGGGACCGCGAAGGCCAGGCCGACGACAAGACCAGCTGCTGGCTGCGCGTCTCCTCCGCCTGGGCCGGTGCCCACTACGGCGGCATCGCCATCCCGCGCATTGGCATGGAAGTGCTGGTCAGCTTCCTTGAAGGCGACCCCGACCAACCGCTGATCAGCGGCTGCCTGTACCACAAGGAAAACGTCGTCCCCTACGACCTGCCGGCCAACAAAACCCGCAGCACTTTCAAAACCCTGAGCTCCAAGGGTGGCGGCGGCTACAACGAACTGCGCATCGAAGACAAAAAGGGCCAGGAACAAATCTTCCTGCACGCCCAGCGCGACTGGGACGAAAACGTCGAGCACGACCAGAAGATTCGGGTCGGCAACGAACGCCACGACACCGTCGAGCAAAACAGCTACAGCGAATTCAAAGCCGAAGAACACCACACCGTCTACGCCGACCGCAAAGTCGAAACCCGTGCCAACGACCACCTTACCGTGGGCGTTAACCAACACATCAAGGTGGGCACCGGGCAATTCATCGAAGCCGGGCAAGAGATTCACCTGAGCAGCGGCATGAAAGTCGTGCTCGAAGCCGGCAGCGAACTGACCCTAAAGGGTGGCGGCAGCTTCATCAAGATCGACGGCAGCGGCGTCACGCTGAGCGGGCCGGTGATCAATATGAATTCCGGGGGTAGTCCCGGCAACGGCACTGGCGCGGCACCGTTGATGCCCGGCGCGCTGAAACAGGCCGATGCCGACACCGCTGGCCAGGTCCTGACCCCGGCGCAGATCAATACATTGAAACGTAATGCGCCGTTCTGTGAAGAGTGCGAAAAATGCAAGGCAGGTGCTTGTGCGATCTGATCTTTTGACCCCGCTGGCATGGCTTGCTGAACGTCCTTTGCAGGCAGGTGAACGTCTCTACTTGATCGTCAGCGCCGCCAGTGATGCCGAAGCGCTGAAGAGCCTTTATCAATTAGAACCCGCCACCCAAGTCACCCCTATCTGGGGCGGTACCCCCTACGCCGCGTGGCAACCGGTGATGCCCTACCTCACCGAGATCAAATCCAACTCCAACTTCCTGCCGTGGATCGCCGAAACCGATGACCAGGATTGGGGTTGGTTGGCAGTCTCGACCAGTGCGCCGGACGTGGTGTTTGAACATCTGCGGAGTTTGACTCAAGTGCGGATGCCGGATGGGACAGAGGTGTTCTTCCGGTTTTGGGATGGACGGCATATCTATCCGATTCTTGAAGGGTTGGGTGAAGCGGCCGGGGAAGTGTTGCCGGTGTTTGATCGGTATTTGATTAACGGCCAGAGCGTGGAGGTTGGGCCGAGAGCGGTACCGCCGGCGAAGGATTGGCCGTGGTGGGAGGTGCCGAAGGGGTTGTTGGATGGCCTCGCCAAGCAGAACCAGTCGACCCTGATCGGCAACCTGATGCAGTGGCTGGGAGAGGAACGTCCAGACATCTACGCCGCCTATCCCGAGAGCAACCTGAAGCTGAAAATCGCACGCTTCGTGCGCCGGCCGGATGCTCCGAAAAATCTTAATGAAGCACTGTTAAACCACCTTATTCTGGAGCAAGGCTGATGGATCGCGTTGCCTTTATTGATGAACAACTGGCCACCTTCAAAGACAGCCTGAAGCTTTATCGTGAACTGACCGAAAGCAATTTTGCCCAGTGGGTGGATAAAGGCCCTCAGTTCTTCGACAGACCAGCCATATTTGGAATGAACAGGACCGTCAAACTCGGGACCGAGAGCGCGACCGTCAGTATCAACGATAGCGACTTCTCTACGGTTGCTATTTGCCCAAAAGACGGGCAGCTGCTGATCGAGAGCAAATTCGTCTCGCTTAACGATATCCCGGTAGGCAACATTACCGTCGATGTCACACCGACGGCCGGTGGGGCTTCAAAGCCTGTCACGCTTGATGAGCAAGGCAAAGGTGTCTACGAGGGAATAGCAGGGGAAAAATACTACGTCCGCGTTCAGAGCCAAGTCACCAAAGAACAGGTTAACGACTTATTTGGCTCCTACGACAACCTGACGCAGCAGTTGCAAACCTGGCTGGATGGCGAATGGAAAAACTACAGGCCTCTATGGCCCACCGAGACGCTGTCGACAGCCTACCGGGCGCAACTCGATGGTGCTGCCGCTGGAACCTGGGATGCAATCAAGGGTGCATTTGACGGTATTAAACGCATATTCGAGATCCTGAAAGATCCTGAAGCATTTGCGCATGAGCTAGGTCAAAGTGCCACTGACCTGATCAAACTTGCAAAAGAAACGCCAGCGGCCATGGAAAGGCTCATGTTGCTGGCAAGTGATCAGGCTGCTTTATTTTTGCTGCTAAAAACTACGGCTCTCTGGCTTATTCAATTGCCACCTAGCGTGGTCGTAGGCAAATTCTCCGAGCAAGCAGCCAGCGTTCTGGTAACAATCCTTATCGACATCGTGTTGGCCTTGGTATTGACATATGCGGCCGCAGGTTCCGGCATTGCCTATTTGGGCGTTCGCCTTGCGAACTACGGCGCAAAAATTCTTGAGGCCGTAGTCGGCTTCGTAAAAGCCGTCTTCAAGATTCTTAAAGCCTTCATGGAATCTATTGATAAATACAAGAAGGTGGCCGCCCGCGCAGCCGTAGGGGCCTTTGAAAAAGGCAAAGTGAAGATTGGTTGGGGCAGGCAGGACCACGCGAAAGTCCATTCCTCGGAACACTTGGATGACAAGTCCAAACAATCAACCAACCACGATGACAAAAATGTCGCGTGTACCCGCGAGACCTGCGTCAACGGCTGCCCGGTTTCGATGGTTACCGGTGAAGAATTACTAACGCTCACCGATGGTCAACTCAACGGACTGCTTCCATTTGAATGGACTCGTCTGTATCGCACCAGTGCCGCAGAAATCGACTGTGGTCTCGGCTACGGCTGGAGCCATGCGCTAGCGCAACGAGTGGAGATCAACAACGACGAAGTTATCTGGACCGACCACGAAAACCGCGTAACGACGTTCCCTCTCCCAAGTGAACAGCGGCCGGCCATCACCAATAGCTTATCCAAAGCTGCGATTTTCATCGGTGACGATCCATCAGAACTGATTCTGTCCCAGGCCGGCGATCACACACTTTTTTATCATTTCCGCTACGACAGCAAGGGCGCCACGCTGATCGCTATCAGCGGTAGATACGGCAATCGTCTGCACATCACCCGCGATATTCATGGACGCATCAAGCGTGTGGACAACGGTGCCGGTCGTGCCTTGTTGCTGCGCTACGATCGCAAACATATCGTCGGCGTTGATTACCAGCAGTTCAGCCCGGCAGACAATCTGGAGGATGCCTGGAGCACCATCCAGACATTGGTCAGTTATCGCTACGACGCACAGCATCACTTGGTTGAAGCGAAGAACGCTGCCGGTGAAAGCGAGCGATACACCTACGATGAAAAGCACGTCATTCTTGAAAGACAATTGGCCGGTGGCGCCAGCTTCTTCTGGGAGTGGGAAAACGAAGGCAAATCGTCACGCTGCATCCATCACTGGGCGAACTTTTCGCAGATGGACGCTCATTACGTTTGGGATGACAAGGGTAGCGTCACCGTTACCAATGCCGACGGCAGTGAAGAAATCTACACCCACGACGATCAAGCGCGCCTGGTCAGCAAAGTCGAGCCGGATGGTGCAGAACATCTCAAAGCATACGACGACAAAGGCCGGTTGATTGCCGAGAAAGATCCGCTGGGGGCGATTACAGAGTTCCGGTACGACGAAGCAGGACGCCTGGAAGCAGTCATCCCGCCAGAGGACACACCGACGCTGTACGAATACAGCAACGGCTTTGTAACGGTCCTGCGCCGGGACGAAGCGATCTGGAGATACGAGCGTAATAACCAGGGCGACATCACCCAACAAATAGACCCCGACGGCAACGCCACCCACTACCGTTATGACAGCAAAGGCCGTTTGCTGGAGATCCAGAACCCGGATGGCAGTCGTCATAGACTGGGCTGGAACAATCTGGGCGAATTGATCGAAGAGCAACTGCCGGATGGCGGTCAACGCAAATATCGCTATGACGCACTGGGTCGGCAGATCACTCGTCAGGACGAAAGAGGCACGATCACCCAGTACCAATGGGATGCTGCCAACCGCCTGGCACAAATCACCCTGCCCGGCGGCGCCACGCGCGCATTTACCTACAATCCGTACGGTCGTGTCACCGCTGAACGCGATGAGTTGGGGCGCGTCACCCGCTATGAGTACGCCGATGGACTGCATCTGGTCAGCCGCCGAATCAACCCGGACGGTAGCCAACTGCGCTACCGCTACGACAACTCACGTCTGTTGCTCAGCGACATCGAAAACGAACGCGGCGAGCTGTATCACCTCGACTACTACGCTAATGGGCTGATCCAGCAGGAAACCGGCTTCGACGGTCGTCGTACGGCCTACGAATATGACCTCAACGGCCAACTGCTGAAGAAAACCGAGTTCGGTGATGACGGCAGCGAATTAATCACTGAGTACCAACGCGACTCCGCTGGCCGCCTGCTGGTCAAAACCTTGGCTGATGGTGAAGAAATTCACTACAGCTACGATGCCCGCGGCAACCTCGTTAACGTCAACGACGGCAACTGGCCCCTCGCCTACGAATATGACCTGCAAGACCGTCTTATCACCGAACACCAAGGCTGGGGCACACTGCGCTATGAGTACGACAAACTCGGGCAACTGAGCCACTGTCGCCTTCCCGATGGTAGCAAAGTCGACTATCGCCACCAACCCGGTGGCGGCCTGATCAGCATCGACCTCAACGGCTCGCGCCTGACCACCCACCAGTTCAGCGCCGGCCGCGAACAGCAGCGCCAACAAGGCCTGTTGCTCAGCCAATATCAATACGATGATCAAGGCCGATTGCAGGCGCATACCGTCAGCCAACAAGAGCGAAACCTGTTCCGCCGCCGCTATGCGTACAACGCGAATGGCAACCTTGTCGGCATCGACGACAGCCGCAAAGGCAACCTCAATTACCACTATGACCCGCTCGACCGCCTGATCAACGTCCGTGGCACTACCCCGGAAAGCTTCGCCCACGACCCGGCGGGAAACCTGCTCGGCCAAGGTGATCAACAGGCTGCAAACCTGGCCAACGTCAAAGGTAACCGCCTGCTGATGCAGGGCGACCGCCACTATGACTACGACGCTCACGGCAACCTGAGCCGCGAACGTCGCGGCACCGGACAAAAACTCGTTACCGAGTACCGTTACGACTGCCAGCATCGCCTCATTGGCGCCAGCCTGCCCGGCGGCAGCATCGCTAGTTACAAGTACGACGCCTTCGGCCGCCGTATCGCCAAGACCGTAGACGGCCAAACCACAGAATTTATGTGGCAAGGCGAACGCCTGATCGCGGAAAGCGCCGACAACCGTTATCGCACCTACATCTACGAACCAGACAGCTTCCGCCCATTGGCCATGCTTGATGGCGAAGGCCCGCTGAAAGCGACGCCCTTCTACTATCAACTCGACCACCTGGGCACACCGCAGGAGCTCACCGACTACAGCGGCGAGATCATGTGGTCGGCGAAATACCGCGCGTATGGCAACCTTGCAGCGCTGGACATTGCTGAAATCGACAACCCTTTGCGTTTTCAGGGTCAATACTTCGATGCTGAGACAGGCTTACACTACAACCGGCATCGCTACTACAATCCGGGGACTGGAAGGTTTCTGACGCCGGATCCGATCAAGCTTGCGGGTGGGTTGAATAACTACCAGTACGTGCCTAACCCTACGGGGTGGGTGGATCCGTTGGGGTTGAGTGGGAATTGTCCAGACTCGGAAAAGTGCAAAATCCCGGTTGAAGACCCCTCTAGTCCGTCAGGAGCAAGTGTCGATTCAGGAGAAAGCCATGCACCTGATGCTTCCGGCCGTAAATATAAAGTTGGCCCAAGCACAGCGAACCCGAAAGATATTAATTTTACACAGCCTGGTGTAAACAAAAACGGCCAAGGTTACGAACAGGAGATGCGTAATGGCACCTGGGATTGGAAGCGATCAGGCCCTATTCGAGTAATGGAAGTCGATGGTCAGCTTGTGTCTTATGATAATCGGCGACTAAGAGCAGCTCAAATGGCGGATCTCGGAAACATACCTATTGAACTAGTAGCAGCCGAAGACATCATGCCTGGGTCGAAGAAAACCTGGGAAAAGGCTTTTAAGATGCGAAGGAATGAACAGCGCAACTGGGTGGATGGTAAACCAGCGCCCGCTACGGGCATTAAAACCCTGCCTAAAATTAACGAATAGGTAAAGCAATATGTTTCGCGAAGACAAACAAAAAATACAAGATAACTGGCAGGAGGAAATATATCCTCGCAATAACTCCATAATGTCCAACAATGGATTTTATTGCCTATTCGATATATCTGAGCAAGGTCAGTTGTTACAAAACAAATCTTGGCTGCCAGCACTAGATTTTGCTTTAGATGAAAATCAGCTTTGTGAAGGGCTGGCGACCCTTTACATATCAGAAAACTTTAAAGACTACATCATACAATGTGGCGAATGTTTAGCATCCGGAGAGGATGGCTTCATATCCCTAACAAAAAAAAGCAATGACGAATTGGTTTGGCTAATCGTACTAAGCACAACAAATCCTTTCGAAAAAATAGAACTCCACGAAGAGTTTATTCATGTGACTTCTTCTAGCGGCACAAAGGTGACAATCCCACCAGAACGCCCAGACAGACTCACAATACAGTGGGAGTGATACGAAAACGCACACTAAAATAAAAATTGACAGTCTTATTTTCCTCAATAGTAAAAAGAGGAAAGATTTATTTTCTGCAAAGAAAATCAACAATGGGGACAGATTTATTTTCATAATTTGAAAATAAATCTGTCCCCTTTTGGCTCAAGAAATTGGTCAAACTCTCGGTCATGAAAACTATAGTCTCGACCAATATGTAGCTGATGCTAATTCTGTCATACGCAATGGTACCTTCGCGCCGGAGTTGAACGGCTATGTTGCAATTCCTGGAGGAACCGGCAGCGCTAAAGGGCTGCTTGTAGGAGTCGATAGAGCCACAGGAGAAATCACAACAATGCACCTCAAACCCGTGTCTTTCTTCGAATCGAAAGCACCAAGTCTAGGGTGGGAAGCGCAGCCAAAAGCAATCAAAACAGATACGATTGGACCTAACCCACAAACTGGGTGGAAGTATCCATATCAGCCAATACAACCGAAGTGATAAAACATGATAATTGAAAGCATTAAATAGATTTCGAAATAAGCTGAAGAGGCGGAGGTTACAATCAGTGACGAACATTTCACATGCATTGCTTTCTCTCAACCATGTAGTGTCAAAACAGGCGATAAGATAACTGAGCCCCTCCACGCCTTTTCGATAAAAAACGCAATGATTAGTGACAAATCAACGTTGGGTATTTGGAATATAAGCGAAACAAAACTTGAAAGAAAAGTCATAGCCAAAATAGTCGACATCTCAAATCAGATTTTTGCAGTCGGGGATATACTTCTGACGATCGATGATTTTTTACCGGGTGGATTAGAGAACGGAAACATCATTGAATTCGAGTGTGCGAGAATAGATTTATGGTAACAGCAGTTACTTAACACCGCCTATTGAGCGTACCACTTTGTTTTCTAAGGAATAATCAAACACCAATAACTACTCTGCAGCCCACTATCAACACCCCCCACACTGGGGGACTCATCGACTCAAATCGAAAAAAGGCGCCACAGATTTATTTTCCGCAGCGAAAACAAATCTATCCCATTTTATTTATAACGGTTGAACAGACCCACTGCGACCAGACGCATCACACCCAACAAGTAGCACCCAAAGTAACCGGATCACCACCCAACAAAGGAATGCCCCCCTTGTTTACCATCGCACGCCCCCTCGCCCTGCTTTTGGCATTGGCTGTCTCACACGACGCCGCCGCGCTGTCACTTCACTCAGAAACCCGCGCAGATGGTGCAACTATGCTGTTGCTCACCGATGACCCAGCACCTGAGCGAGCACCTCAACTCAACGAGGATCCAGCAGTACGCGCTGCGCTGGCTGATTTCATCGGTTACGCCGCTGGCAGCTACACCAAAGATAACTACATGATCGTGTCGCAAATATTGGGGGCTTTGGATTCAGAGTTCTCGACGTTTGAGGAGGGTGTGCCTGCCGGGCGCAAGATGCTGACCGCCATGGATGATCGTAACAACGGTAACGAACGAGCTGCATTGTTGCTAGACGAAAAGGGTCAGTTGATCGCTGTTGGGTTGGTCAATGGGCATTGCACCGTCAAATCGAGTGAAGAATCGTTGTCCTGTAATCCTGGGCCGGAAACGGTGCTGACTGTCTTTCAGGCGAAAGGCGCGAAGAAGACTGATGCGGATCCTATTATTTATTGCCTGGAGCAAGCAGTTGCCGCCATTGATCGCGATGTGGGCGGAAAGTGAAAATCCTGACCGACGTGCCAGGGCGCAGAAAATTGGTTCGGTCGAATACATCACTGTGGAGCCGAAAAAAGACGCCTGGGTTGCCGCTCAATTGCCCTCGGATTTCCCTAAGGCGATGCTTCCACTGCTTCCAAAGAATACCTATCTAATGGGCGCTGGCGTCGACGGTGCTTACACCACACCAGGCATGAAAGGCGCGCCGATTTACGGTGACTACGACGAAATGGCCGGCCGGCCTCGGCATGATTTCGAGGTTATGTTGAAGACCTACACGGCGTTTTCCGATGTCGTGGAGTTTTATCAGCAACAAGCAAAAGATGCCGAGTTGAGTGCGAATGACAAAAAGGCACTCGTCGATGGGGTTGCCGGTGGAGGCACCTACAAAATCGAGATCAAGGATAAAGAGGAAGGGACCATCATCATCTTTTCGGGTTGGAGAAAAGAGGTCTGAGGCGCTCTTGTACCCTTCCGTTTAACGACGGTGATAGCGATGAATATCGACTCGGACTCTTGAAAAAATGAAATTCAACGACACACAAGTCAATGTAGCCGAGCGCTTCACCATCGGCATCGAAGAGGTTTCAGGCAAGCCTTACGTTTCAATCCCCGTGAGCAATCGCATGGTGGATTACGAAGAGTACTATCGGATAGATAGCGCTGCTTATGAGCTGTACCTGACCGACTCAGCCGCCGCATTGGCATTTGTTGAACGGTGCAGGAATCGAGAGTTAGACGATTTGCTGATTCTCAAACCAGGGACGGATCGTGGGGTGGCCACATAACGCGCTGACATTCTCACAAAAACGGGCGACTTCAAGATCGCCCGTTTTTTTATATTACGACCGGTATTTAAAGTAACGCGTTATCGACTGCGTACTTGACCACAACCCTATTCCTGTACAGCTGTTCACTTACCACCAACTGACTCCCCTGCCCCTTGGTCCGCATATCCCGCCAGATTTCATTCTCGGGGTACACCCACCCTCCCGCACAAACCGATGCCCAAGTTGATAAATGTGATACCGGCCCCCCCTCACCCGGTCACACAACAACTCCCCTTCCAACTGTTATTCACCCAAATTCAGTTTCAACTGAAAACACCGATCCGCCGGGTTGTGCAAAACAAAATCGACGTAGTTATAAAAATCGCCGCCCCGGAACCCAAACGGCAGTACCCGCCCCTGATCAGGAATCAGTTTAGAAGTGTGTTTGAGGTAGCGAAGTGGTAACCGAGAAGCGGCATTCAGCGAGACGGCGTATTGCTTGCGAGAGAACCGCCAGGCCAATTGGCGAAACAGTCGTTTTTGCCACACGCGCAGCCAGTAGAGCGCAGGGTGGTAGAGGGAGAGTGGTTTCATCCGTGTCAGAACGGAGGCGGCGGTTTTCATGCTTGAGTTGAAAATGCCGCGCATCTTAACGTCTTGCACTTAAAGAAGGTGTTCGCCCAGTGTAATGGCCTGGCAATCCATGCACCGGTAAAGAGCCCTGACACTGGGCGAACGGGAAGCATTTTAATTGAAGTCGATGAATATGTCCGTATACATAAACATGAAATTTATGGATACAACATTAATAGATATTTATCGACATCAGATTTACATACATCAAACCCACCAACTCGGCCAGCAAAGCTGATTATTCTTATACAAGAAACTGTACAAGAATAATCACTCCATATAGAGCCAATACTCAACTTTCGTGTTGGCTGGTCACTTTCAGGATATCGGTGTAGGTCACGACAACGCTCTGACCGACTTTCAAATCCTTCAACTTCGCCTGAACTTCAGGCTTCAAAACATCGACGGTCTTCGATTGGCCGGCCGGGTTTTCGAAGGTGACCTGGTTTTTCTTCACGTCGATGTGGGTGATTTTCAGCTGGACTTGCACTTGGCGGAAGGCTTCGCCGCCGGGGTTCGGGTTGTCTTTGGTGGCGCGGATGTCGCCGGTGCGTTCGGTAGAGCCTGGCAGGCCTTTGTCGACGTCGGTGTCGAGGTAGGCAGCCACCGAGTGGGTCACTTCGACGTTCACCTGGTCGCCGACTTTCAGGTTGGCGAGGTCTTTGGCTTTGTCGCTGAGTTGTACATGAACCTGCCGGCCTTCGGCGCCTTCCAGGACAACCTGGTGTTTGGCGGCGTCAACGGCCAGGACTTTGGTGGTGACTTGATCGGCTTCTATGGCGGCAGACAGTGGAATATCGGCAGCGAGGGCGCTGAGGCTGGCGGCGGACAGGAGGGTTGCGAGGGTGATGGCCTGGGCCAGTGCGTTGAGCTTCATATGCATTACATTCCCTGTGATTGGCGGCAGCGCACGGCGCTCATTCAAGGTTGCGCTCCGTGCGTGCCGATGAGCATAGACACTGTTCAGGGAGTCTTTGCAGTTTCTTGCGCGGTGGAGTCGCCGCTGTCGGTGCCTTGGCTGTTTTCCTCTCGTTTTTTCGGGTCGGTGGGACGCAGGGCGTCGTTGTCGCGCTCAACTTCGCCGGGTGGCCGGGGTTCGTCGGGGTGTTCGGTTTCGGTGATGGGTTTCATGGAATGGTCCTCAGGGGATGCTCCTCAGGCTTGGGGGTCGTCGACTTCCTGCGCGACGTTGATGGCGGGCGAGTCCTTGTGGGATTGCTCGGCCCTGGCTTTCAGGGTTTGCCATTGTTCGAGGTCGATGGCGCCCTGCCCCAGCAAGTCGTCGGCCACCCGCTGCAGTTCGGTGTAATGGGCGTCGGGGGATTGTTGCCAGTAGGCCGTGTCGTCGAACAGGCGTTGCCAGGTGGCGAGGTCTGGGGGTTTGAGGTCGTCGCTCATGACGGACTCCTGCGGGGGCGTTCGTACGGTAGAGCGGTGGGTTGCGGTTGGAGTTCCGGTGGGTTGGGTAAGTGACAAGATTAAGGTCAAAAGATCGCAGCCTTCGGCAGCTCCGGGATGCATTAATACCCAGTCATTTCCAGATACCCCTGCCCCGCATGACTGCCGCTCAACCGCACCGGCCCTTCCCAATACGGAATCCGCAGATCCATCCACGCGTTCGGGTTCAGTGCGGTGGTAGTGATGTCGAGGTGTTTGCCGGGGATTTTGATCGACCAGCGCACCGGCATCGCCCGGCCAGCGACCTTGGCGGTTTCCTGGGGCGTGAGGCTGATGTCGTCGCCGTGCAGCAACTGCGTTTGCCCTTGGGGGTCGATCCAGGTGCCGGTCAGATAAGGCGCGCCGTCCTTTTGTCGCATGCGGTAGAGCATCACTTGCTCACCACTGTCCAGGTGCAGAGAGAACCAGTCCCAGCCGGTCTGGTTGGCGGTCAGGGGTTGGCTGCTCCATTCGCGGTCGAGCCACGCGGGGCCGCTGACGGTGTAGGTTTTGCCGTCGATTTCCAGCGAACCATTGGCCTGGAAAAACGGCTGGCTGTAGTAGTACGACGCCTGGCCTTGTTCGGATTTTTGACTGAAGCCCTGATCGCCTTGAAGCACCAGCGGACGGGTCGACGTCAGCCGCAGTTGATAGCTGAAACCCTTGTCCCGGGCGCTGAGTTGCATATCGGCCAAAGGACCGCTAAACCGCCAATCATCGATCCACGCGTTGAACGGCGCCACACTCACACCTGCCTGACCCACGCCGCCACGGGCATAGCGCTCGGCGGCGTGATGCACCGTTGCCGACGTGACGGCCGCGTGCCCGAGCCAGATTGTTTGATTGCTCCACCCCGGCACCTCTGGCGTCGCTTTCAAGGCGCTGCGGAACAACGTCCACTGCACGCCAAACTCATGCCCTTGATCGTCCTTGAGATTGGCGGTGACGTACCACCACTCGATGCGAAATCCATCATGCGGCCCATGATCCGCCGGAAAACTGAACACCCGACCCGGCACCACCGGTGTAAACGCCGAAGCCTCACCGCCGAGCCCCGCGAAGCCTTTTTCGACCGGTGCCGAGTTATCGCAACCGCTCAACAACGCCAAAATCAACACGCCGACCTTAATCTTCATGAGCAAACGTCCTCAGCAGATCCGCCGGTTGGGTGCGATACAAGCTGTACAACGGCCACGCCGATGCCAGCAATGTGGCGAGCAATACCAGCCCCATCAACTGCAACAGTTGCAGCGGGAACACCCGCAATGGCAGGCGCCAGCCGAAGGCCTGGACGTTGATCACTGTGTCCAGGCACCAGGCCAGCGCGATACCCAAGGGCAACGCCAGAATCAGCGTCAGCAACGCCAGCAACCAGGTCTGCCCGAGGTTCAGCAGCATCAGTTGCCGGCGCGTCACGCCCAGCGCCCATAGCGGTGCGAGTTGGCCGAGACGACTCTGGCTCTGGGTCAG
Organism: Pseudomonas sp. ASL4; assembly: GCF_056680395.1. Taxonomy (NCBI): domain Bacteria; kingdom Pseudomonadati; phylum Pseudomonadota; class Gammaproteobacteria; order Pseudomonadales; family Pseudomonadaceae; genus Pseudomonas; species Pseudomonas sp. ASL4. The sequence continues at coordinate 5,542,473 of NZ_CM155280.1, forward strand.
CAGGCTGATAAACAGCGCCACACCGGCCACGCCAAGGGTCAGGCTGTTGAGGGCAGCGGTGGCGGCGAAGGTGCGTTCGAAGACTTGGGTGGACCAGCCCTTGAGCCGGGCCTGATCGACGATACGACTGTCGTCGAGGGCGAAGCGGGTTTGCAGCGCCGTGAGGAACGACGGGATCGCCGCCGGGTCGATGCGTAGATTGAACCGGTTGGGCGTGAGTTGCGGCCAGCCACGCAGCAAGTGATTGGCGTTGACCAGCACGTGGCCCTTGGGGTTGCCGTAGTCGGCGTAGATCCCGACCACTTGCGGCGACCACGAGCCGTTGGGCGTGGGGATCGTCAGGTGATCCCCCAAACGCACCTTCAGCCGCCGCGCCAGTTGTTCGCTGAGCATCAACGCGTCGTCCTTCGCCAGGCGATCCCAAGGGTTGTCACCCAAGGCCTCGAGCAACGGCCAGTGTTGGCGATAGGCCGGGTGGTCGATTACACCGTAGAGGTCCGCTGGCCAGCCTTGCAACTGGATCGACACTTGCCAGCTGGGCAGCACCGCCGTGACCTGCGGTTGCTGTTGGAGCCAGGTTTGCATCTCGCGGGCCTGGGCCGGGTTTTGCGGGTTGAGGTAGAGCTCGGCAGTCAGGCGTTGTTCGAGCCAGTCGCTGAAGGTCTGGCGGAAACCGGCGGTCATGCTGCCGGCACCGATGTTCGCCGCCAGCGCCAACAGCAGCGCCATCAGGGCCAGGCTCAGGGCCGGCAGTTGTTGACGGCAATCGGCGATAAACCATTGGCCGAGTACCGAACGACTGCGCAGCAACAGCAGATTGAGCACCGTGTTGAGCAACACCGGCAGCGCCAGCGCAGCGCCGAGCAACAGCGCCGCCATCAACACAAAACCGGCGGCCAGGCTGTCGCCCCAGATCAACGCCAGCAGCGCGATCACGGCTGCAATGGCGGCGACCCAACCCTGACGTCGCAACCACCGCGCGTGAGCCTGATGCCAGGCCTGCGGATTGGCCAGGGCCAGCAATGGCAAACGCGCCGCCCGCAGCAGGCTGTTGGCACCGGCCAGTAACGCGCCGAGCAGGCTCAGGCCAATACCGCTCAGCCACCACCAAGGACTCAAGTTCAACTGCCCCGCCACTTCGGCGCCGTACAACCCGCGCAGGCTGGTAGCGACGTCCGGCAACAACACGCTGGCCAGCAGATAGCCGCTGGCGACGCCGACGATCCCGCCAATCAGTGCCAGGCCGCCCAGTTCGACGGCGAGGCAGCCAATCAACATCCGAGCGCTGACCCCGCAGGCTCGCAGGGTTCGAAGCAAACCCCGGCGTTGTTCCAGCGCCAAGCCAATCGCCGCGTGGACGATGAACAAGCCGACCACGAAGGACAGAAAACCCAAGGCATCCAGGTTCAGATGAAAGCTTTCGGTGAGGCGAGCGAGGTTGTTTTCTTCGCCGCTGGTTTTGAGCTGCAGTTGGCCTTTGAATTGATCCGGCAAGGTCGCGGAGAAATCCTTGGGCAACAGCAAGCGTGACAGCTGATTCGGCAGGCCGAGTATCTGCTGGGCAAAACCAATGTCCACCAGCAGCACGCCGGGGGCCATGTCGGGCTGGGCGCGCAGCGGCGGCAAGGTCTGCCCGTTCTCGGAAATGGGTGTGTCGCCGTCATGCAAACCCAAGGCCTGCAAGGTCGGCGGCGCGATCCAGGTACTGCCTGGCGGACTGAAAAACTCGACGATTCGACCGATCGCCAACGCCTGCCCCGCCACTGCCGAACCGGCAGGCAACGACACCGGTTCGATGCCCATCAGTTGCAAGCGCTGATCGTCGTGGCCCTTGAGCGTCAACCGGCCTTGCAGCACCGGCGACACTGGCCAGCCCGCCAGACGCAGATCGACAAACAGTTGCTGGGAGAACACCCCGCCACCGGGCGCACTCAGGCTGGCTTGGGGTTCACCGCCGATCAATTGGCTGGCCCGAGCGTAGCTTTCCCGCGCGTGGCTATTCAGCGCCTGCACCCCAGTCAGCAGGCTGGTAGCCAGCCACAACCCGGTCAACACACTGAAAAGCTGCACCGGGTGCTGCCGCCAATGGCTCAGCAGCGCGCGTAAGGTTTCGCGAAAGACCCGCACGTCAATGCGCGCCCGCGTCAGCCAGACGACCATGGTGCAACACCACTTTCTGCGCCAATCGCGCGGCAACCCGTGGACTGTGGGTGACCATCAATAAGGTCGTCGGGCTGTCGTCGAGCAGTTCCAGCAACAACTTCAACACCTCGTCGCTGGTGGCTTCATCGAGGCTGCCGGTGGGCTCGTCGGCCAGCAGCAGCTTCGGTTGCGAAGCCAGGGCTCGGCCCAGCGCCACACGTTGCTGTTGCCCACCGGACAACTGCTCCGGATAGCGTCGCAGCAAATCGCCCAAGCCCAATCGCTGCACCAAATGCGCCTGCCAACGCGGATCGTGGCGCCCGGCCAGGCGTGCCTGGAACGCCAGATTGTCCTCCACCCGCAAGCTGCCGATCAGGTTGAACTGTTGGAACACCAAGCCGATTTCCGTGCGCCGCCAGTTCGCCAGTTGCGCTTCGTTCATCTGGTCGAGTCGATGTTCGCCGCTGGTGATACTGCCGCCATCAACCTTGTCCAGCCCGGCGATCAAGTGCAGCAAGGTGCTTTTGCCACTGCCGGACTCGCCCATCAGCGCCAGGCTGCTGCCGGGTTTCAACTCAAGGTCGACACCTTGCAGCACTGGCAGCGGACCTTGCGGGGTGGCGTAGCTTTTGAAAACTCCGTGAACAGACAGCATGGGCAGACCTGATTGATAAGCGTGGTGCAAGGATAGCGGACGCGCTTGCGCCCATAGACTACCTGTTAGTTCTTACAGTAGCGGTCAATAAGACGCGGGTATCTAATGAAGTCACAAGGAGCGTTTGATTGCGAAGTTGGAAAACGCACTACGCCCGGCGTTGGGCTGGACAGGTGCTCAAATATGAAAACCGCGATATACAGTCCCGAAGCGCAAACCGCTGGCAAGCTCTTGAACAAGCCGATAGTCATCGGTGTGATTGAGGTCGGTCATGAGCCGAACAGCCTGGCACTGGCCGTTCAGGATTCAGTAGCCTGCGTCTGCAACACCCAGGACAGCACGCTGTCGCTGATCGACACCGCGGCCATTCGCGTGAGCGCCGTCATTGCGCTGCCGATTCAACCGCTGGCCGTCGCCCTTGATCGCACGGGCACTCGGGCCTATGTGACCGGGCTGGGCAAACCGCTGGTGGTGGTCGTGGATATTCCGACACGCAAGATAGTTGGCGAAATCCCTGCCAGTGAGGGTTATGCGATAGCCGTCGATGCCGAGGGTGAGCGTGTTTACATCAACGCCAACAGCCGCAGCCACGGCCAGATCTGTGTGATCGATACCGTCACCGACAGACTGCTCGATCGTATCGACACCGGGCCTTTTATCAGCGCCTCCGTTCTGGGTCATGACGCTCGCTTGTTCGTTTGCGACTATCTTCACCATGAACTGAAGGTGATAAATACAGAAACCGGCAATATCACCACTGTCCTCTCGTTGCCCGATCCATTCGAAGAATTTGCCCTCGACCGCACGGGGGGCTACGGGTATGTGCCCTACCGCACAACCGAAGGCATCATCGCGAAGATTGATCTGTCGAATTACGACGTGGTGGATCTGTTGCCGGCCCCGGCACTGCCCCATGGTTTAATCCTGAGCCCGGACGGTGGCATGGCATGCTGTTGCAGTACCGGGGAAAGAAGCATTTCGCTTATCGACACCGACTCCTGGCAGGTCGTCAGCCGTTTTCATGCCGGTCAGTATCCGCAGAGCCCGGTGTTCAGTGCCGACGGCAAGCGCCTGTATCTCTGCGACTCATCCGGGAATGCGGTTTGGGTGATTGCGTTGGGTTGAACGGCTTGACCAGCGCGTTACCTTTCTTCGCGAGGCTCGCTCCCACAGGGGAATTGTGAACGCCACAGATCCAATGTGGGAGCGAGCCTGCTCGCGATGAGGCCAGGCAATACAAAACCTACTGCCCCACCACCACGCTCGTTGCCGGCTCACCCGGCGTAACGACCGTCTTCAAATCAATATGCTTCCACGCAGGCTTGGCCCCCAACCGCGCATTGAACCGATAGTTAAAAGTGAAGTCATCCGCAGTCGGCACACTCAACGGCTTGCCATACACCGCCTCCACCCCCGCTAGGTCATACCCCATCAACTGCAACAGCGTCGGGAAGATGTTGTAGTGACTGGAGCGATCCTTGTTACCGGCCAGTTGCGCCGACCAGTCCAGCGTCTTCAAACTACTGCCCTGAATCACCACCAATGGCACCAGCCCTTCCTCCTCCACCGGGTCACCGCCGCAGTGTGTGTTGAGTCCCGGATTGCCGCGTTCATGCAGATCCTGCCCATGGTCCGATGTGTAGATCAGCAGCGCATGGCTCAAATCCGCCTGGGCGAACACCCGTGAAAAAAACTCCCCGACATTCCACAGCAAGGTGTTCTTGTAGGCGTTGCGGTAGAGCACCCAGTCATCGGGCTGACCGTTGAAACCATCCCGCTTGCCCGTGTCCGCCACTTCGACAAACTGCCCACGGGGCAAAGTCGGCCGGTAGGTCATGAAGGCGTCCGGGTATTTGTCGTGCACCGGGAAATGAGCGCCGACCTTATTGATCACCACCAGCTCCGGCGTGTCATCGTTGAGCAGTTCGATCAGCTTGGCGGCCGCCGCCATGTCGCGGTCGCGCACGCTGGTCTGGTCGAACTGCACAAACTCGTCGATGTCCTTTTTCTCGGTGTCGTTCATCAGGTTCTGCAGGTTGCCGCCAGTGCGCTGGGCGTCGATGTAGACCGTGCGCAACCCGGCTTTCTTGGCGTACTGCCAGATCGACGGCAACGTGGTGTTGATGCGCACGTAGTCGGCGCGGGTGCCGCCGTAACGCAGGGTCACGTTGGTGTCGGCGCTGCAATTGGCGATGGAGGCGGCGTAGCCATAATTGAAGATGTCGACGCCCGGATGAGCCTCCTTGAGATTGCTGTGCACGCCAAACGGCGCGTTGATGTCCAGGTAGTTGCCGGAAATGCTCTCGTCGATGATCAGTACGATGTCGTGATTCACCGGTTGATCAACCCGCGCCAGTTTCACCGGCTCACGCGGGCCGACGCTGTTGTGCAGCGCTTCATAGGCAAACAGGTTCAGGTAGGCCAGCGGCGTGTACATGATCGGCAGACCGCGGGCGCCCTCGCCGGCCCGCACGAACAGCACCGCGCTAAGCAGCAATACGCCCAGCACTGGCGCCGCCACCAACAGCGCACCCGGCAACGGCAATCGCCGACGCGGCTTGAGCCCGATGCCAAACAGCAGCAGCAACCCACTGACCAGGCCACTGATCAGCGGAGCACGATACTGGTACGCCGCTTCCTGAATGAAACCGCCGGAATAAACCAGTGACACAAAGCTGCTGTAAGTCAGGTAATCGGCGGTCACCCGCGTATAGACGTCAAAGAACACCGCCGACACAAACAGCGTTAAAGCGAATAGATGTCTAATGAGCGTTTGGCGGATGTAAGCGGTCATGAACAACGCCACCGTCAGCACGATAAACATCGCCCCGAACAGCAATACCGCAACGCCAATACCCATGGCGCCCAGGCGTTCCAGGTAATAGTCGTAATTCTTGAGTAAATAGAGAACTAACAGCAGCTCTTTGAGATATCGAATCATTGTCTTTCCGGTGCTCGCCGAGGGCTTTTGGCCAATAGTTTGTCGGCCATTTTTTGACACTAGCACCGAGCCATCAAACCGCAAGAAATGCCGGACTTTTCACCAAAGCGTCAAAAAATTGTTGACTCAAATCTGACACACTCAAGGCGCTACAGCCCTTGTAATTAAGGGCTCTCGACCGTTTATCGCTTTCTTCCAAATGTGAAAAACGCGTCAAAACCGCGGCAAATCCAGTAACAGCAAGCACTTGATGGCCAATCGCCCCCAAAAATGGGGGTGTTATAGCAAAGCAACATGTCATTTTGCTGACATGGTTTGCCTAGGCTGGGCTATACCCCTTTTGACAGTCTCATTTCAGATTTCTCCACCGTCTTACGAGGCACGCCAATATGGACGTGAGCGTATTTGGTACGGGCTATGTCGGCCTGATACAAGCAGCGGCACTGGCCGATGTCGGACATCGCGTCTTGTGCGTCGATATTGATCCGAACAAGATCAAGCAGCTGCAACAAGCAGTCCCGCCGATCAGCGAACCAGGACTGTCCAGCACGCTGGAAGAAAACATCAAGGCTGGCCGATTACTGTTCACCACCCAGGCCAGCGATGCGGTGGAACATGCCGAGTTGATCTTCATCGCGGTCGGTACACCGGCCGATGAAGACGGTTCCGCCGACCTCAGCCATGTGTTGAATGTGGCCCGGCAGATCGCCTGCTTCATGGAGGCCGATCGCACCCTGATCATCAAGTCCACCGTGCCGGTGGGCACGGCGGACAAGGTCGCCGCCACCGCCCGTGAAGAACTGCAACGCCGGGGCAAAGGCGCCCTGAGCGTACGGGTGGTGTCCAACCCGGAGTTTCTCAAGGAAGGCAGCGCCCTGGCCGACTGCATGCGCCCGGACCGGATCATCGTCGGCACCAATGACGACGAAGCCCGCGCCCAGTTGACCGAACTCTACGCACCCTTTTGCCGCAACCATGAAAAGCTCATGTTCATGGACAACCGCAGCGCCGAACTGACCAAGTACGCGGCCAACGCGATGCTCGCCACCCGCATCAGTTTCATGAACGAACTGGCCAACCTCACCGAACTGCTGGGCGCCGACATCGAAGCGGTGCGCAAAGGCATCGGCTCGGACCCACGCATCGGTTACCACTTCATCTACCCCGGCTGCGGCTTCGGCGGTTCGTGCTTCCCCAAGGACCTGCGCGCCCTGCTGCACACCGCCGAACACAACGGCATGCCGCTACGCCTGCTGCGCAGCGTCACCGAGGTCAACGATACCCAGCGGCACATTCTGTTCAGCAAACTGAAAGCGCAATTCCCCCAGGGACTGGCCGGCAAATCCATCGCCGTCTGGGGCCTGGCCTTCAAGCCCAACACCGATGACATGCGCGAAGCGCCTAGCCGGTATCTGATGGATGCGCTGTGGGCAGAGGGCGCGAGTGTTCAGGCCTACGACCCGGAAGCCATGTCCGAATGCCGACGCATCTACGGCTACCGCAGCGACCTGCACCTGTGCGCCACCCGCGACGACACCCTGGAAGACGCCGATGCGCTGGTGATCTGCACCGAATGGAAGAATTTCCGTGTAGTGGACTTCGACTTGCTGGCGAGCAAATTGCGCTCCAAGGTCATCATCGACGGTCGCAACCTCTACAACCCTGAACAGGTGGCAGCCGCCGGATTGCACTACAGCGGCATCGGGATTCGGCACATCGTTCCCGAGGTGCTGCACCCATGAAGATTCTGGTGACGGGAGCAGCAGGTTTTATTGGTGCCCATTGTGTGTTGCGGTTGTTGCGCGACGGGCACCGGGTTTGCGGGCTGGACAACTTCAACGACTACTACGACCCGCAACTCAAGCACGATCGCGTGCGGTGGGTACAGGAGCAAGTCGGCAGTTTCCACCTCGCCAGAATTGACCTGGCCGATGCTTCGGCCATTGATGCATTGTTTGCCCGTGAGCAACCGGAAGTGGTGATTCACCTGGCCGCCCAAGCCGGAGTGCGCTACTCGCTGGATAACCCAAAGGCGTATCTGGACAGCAACCTCGGCGGTTTCCTGAATATTCTCGAAAGCTGCCGGCACCATCCGGTGAAGCACCTGATCTACGCCTCGTCCAGTTCGGTGTATGGCGCCAATCAACACACGCCCTACTCGACCCATGACGGCGTCAATCACCCGCTGTCGTTGTACGCGGCCACCAAAAAAGCCAATGAGCTGATGGCCCACAGTTACAGCCACCTGTTCGGCATTCCCAGCACCGGCCTGCGGTTCTTCACGGTCTACGGGCCTTGGGGCCGGCCGGACATGTCGCCAATCCGTTTTGCCAAGGCGATTGTCGAGGGCAGCCCGTTGAAGCTGTTCAACTACGGCCAGCACCAGCGCGACTTCACCTACATCGACGACATCATTGAAAGCATCGCAAGGCTGATCGAGCACCCACCGCACACGAGCCCCGACTGGAACCGCGAATCCCCGGACGCATCCAGCAGCATGGCGCCCTGGCGGATCTACAACATCGGTGGCGAACACCCGGTTGAACTCAAGGACTATCTGGCCCTGATGGAAAAGCACCTGGGCCGCAAAGCCAATGTCGAGCTGCTGCCCCTGCAACCGGGCGATGTGCTCAACACCTGCGCCGATGTCCATGAGCTGGAAGACGACACCGGTTTCCATCCACGCGTCGAACTTGACGAAGGCCTTGGCCGCTTCATCGCCTGGTTCCGCGATTACTACCCACTGCACGCCCACATGCCGCTTGCGGCTGAGCTACAGGGCTGAATTTCAGCGGAGGATCTATGACTGGACATGAAAAAGGTGTGCCCCTTCCGCAACTGCGCCGTGACAAGCGCCTGGACCCTGAGCACCGAATCCGCATGGACGCCGCTATTCACATGCAAGGTTGCGGCTGGATGACCGGTCGTGACGGTGGCCGGCCCTGGACGTTGTCGCGCACCAATCGGGTCGTCGCCTGCTTCGGTGCACTGATGATCCTGGTGTTGATTTCGCCGCTGCTGCTCGGTCTGGCCCTGGCGATCAAGTTCAGCAGCCCTGGCCCGGTCATGTTCGTGCAGAAACGCACCGGCTATCGCGGCCGCTCGTTCGGCATGTACAAGTTTCGCACCATGGTGGCCAACGCCGAGGAGCTCAAGGAGTCCCTGCGTCACCTGAACAAGCACGGTGCCGACGCCATCGATTTCAAGATCGACAAAGATCCGCGCATCACCCGCATCGGTGGGTTCTTGCGGCGCAGCAGCCTCGACGAGCTGCCTAACCTGATCAATGTGTTTACCGGTGACATGCGCCTGGTGGGCCCTCGGCCGACCTCGTTCAGCGCGTATCGCTACAAGGACAACCACCTTGCACGCCTGAGCATCTACCCCGGCATGACCGGCCTGTGGCAGATCTCCGGGCGCAGCAATATCGACTTCGACCAGCGCGTTGAGTTGGACCTCAGCTATATCGCCGAGCAGAGCCTGTTGCTTGATCTGAAGATCCTGTTGAAAACCCCCTTCAAAGTATTCAGCGGCCACGGAGCGAGTTAAATGGACGGTTCATCCACCAAAAGCCTGACCATCGCGAACCCGAGCGAGTCCAACCTGACCTCGACCGTGCTCGATCAAGATCTGCGGATCCTATTCCTGACTGCCGCCAACCCCGGCGCAGGCACGACCACCAGCGCCCTGGCGCTGGCCAGCCAACTGGCGCAGATGAGCAGCGGCCTGGTGCTGCTGGTCGACGCCAGCCAGTCGGCAACCAACCTTACGACTCAGCTCAACTTGCAAAAAGAACGCGGTTTTCGCGACCTGCTGTTCAACGCCGACAACCCGCCGCTGCTGCAGGATTGTGTGGTGCAGGTCTCCAGCCTGCCCTTCCATGTGCTGCCCAACGGCCGGCACATCCGCGGCAACGAACGCCTGACCGCCGAATGCCTGCGCCCGTTGCTCGACCAACTCGGCAGCCGTTATCGCTTTGTGGTGGTCGACGGCGACGCGGTGTATTCGGCCGCGGACACCCTAGTCATCAGCACCCAGGTGGACGGCGTGATCATCGTCGTACGCTCGGAAGATACCCGCTGGGAAGTGGCCCAGGCCGCCGTCCAGCGCCTGACCCAGGCCGGCGCAAAACTGGTCGGCAGCGTGTTCAACCGCCGCAAGTACTACATGCCTAAATGGCTCTACAAAAACCTGTAAGCAACCAGAAAAGGATGACGCCATGAACGCCAAATTGCTTCTCCTGCTGTTGCTGCCACTTGCAGGTTGCTCCAGCAATACCGAAACCCAAACCATGCCGGTGCAGATCCTCACGGCCACGCCGGGCAACGCCCAAGCCACCGACATGCCCAGGGTCGAACAGACCTTGCGGCCTCAGGATGTGCTGGACGTGATCTTCCATATCAGCACCAGCGGCTCTGAAGCCTACCGCGTGCAGTCCGGTGACCAGATCGGCCTGAACTTCACCGCGGCCAGCCAGCTCAACGGCAATCAACTGGTGCTGCCTGACGGCACCATCAACCTGCCGGGTGCCAACACGTCGGTGAAAATCGTCGGGTTGACCAGTGACCAGGCCCGCGACGAAATCCAGCGTGCCTATCAGCGCAAACAGCTGTTCCAGCCCAACCGCAATCAGCTGACGGTGCAAATCATCAGCCCGCTGACCAACGAGCAAAACCTCAAGAGCGCCATGAACCACCCGGCCACCGGCATGAGCCGCGAGATCACCGTGGGCACCGATGGCTATGCGAGTTTCCCGGAAATTGGCGCGGTGCCGCTGCAAGGCATGACCATCAACCAACTGGAAACCTTCCTCAACAAACGCTACGCGACCCTGCCGGGACGGATGAGCGTCGACGTAATGCTCAAGTCCACCGCAGGCAACGAAATCTATGTACTGGGCGAAGTCGGCCAGCCGGGTTCCTACCCGATTCGCCGCCCCGTCTCGGTGCTTGAAGCGCTGACCCTGGCCCGTGGTACCAGCATCAAGGCGCGGCTCGATTCGGTGGTGATCATGCGCCGCACCGGCAACCACGTTCAGGCGGTGCACTATGACGTCGAAAAAGCCCTGGCCGGCGATGCTTCGCAAATCGCCTACCTGCAACCGGACGACATGCTTTACGTGCCCAAGACCAAACTGGCTAGCGCCGGTGAACTGGCCCGGCAACTGGCAGACGTCGTGTTGTTTCAAGGCGTGGGCATGAGCTTCAGCTACCGCCTCGATAACAAAGGCAGCACCACCAACTAACGCCCAGGTACTCGGCCATGAATCCAAAAGAAAACTACTTGCATGAGTTCTTCAGGATCTTCTTCGCCAACAAGCAGTTGGTGAAACGCGTGTTCCTGGTCTTTGCCGTGATCGCCCTGGTCTTGCCATTGGTGCTCAAACAAAGCTTCGATATCACCGCCCAGGTGATCGTGCAGTCCAAGAAACTCTCTCAGGGCGACGCGACGACCTCCCTGAATCAGGAAAATGCCAGTTTCATTCCGCCGTCACTGGCGGATATGGAAACCGAGAGCAATATCCTGCGTTCGCCGGCGCTAATTCGTCAGACCATCAGCGAACTCCGGGATAAAGGCGAGTACACACCCAGCCCTGGTGTGTTCTACAAACTGGTGAGCCAGCCGTTCAAACGCTTTGTCACCACCCCGCTGCGCGAATACGTGATCAACCCGGTCAAGTCCGCGCTGGGCATGGAGACCGATCCGGTGCGCGACACCATCCTGGATGCGCTGACCCAAGAGGCCATGGACAAACTCAAGGTCGAAACCCTGCCGGGCTCCAACGTGATCTCCATCATCTACAGCTTTGGCGATCCGCATCAGGGCACCGAGTTTGTCGCGACGTTGCTGCAAAACTACCTGGTCAGCCGTCAGGAATTGCAATCCATCGACTTGCCGCAAAGCTTCTATGAAACCAAGAAGAAGCAGTACCAGGTGCGTCTCGATGGTCTGGAAGGCACTCGGCTGACGTTGCTTGAAGGCATCGGCTCGTCCGATCCCAAGGAAGAGATCACCTTCCGCCTCAACGCCATCAACACCGAAGAACAAGCGCTCAATCTGTTCCAGGACCGTCGGCTGCAAAGCGAACGCTGGCTCGACTACCTGAAAACCAGCCTGGCGGCCGCCAACGCGTCCAAGCTCAACGACTACACCTTCCCCTACACCTTCACCACCACCGTCGACAACGTGGCGTTTGAAGACCGGGAGATCAAGCAATTGGGTGAGCAACTGACCACTCAGGTCAGCCGCTACATGAACGATCTGGCGGTGTTCCAGCCAGGCAGTGAACCGATGCTGCTGACCCGTGAGCAAATCTCACGCACCCGCCAGCAGTTCCTGAAAATCGTCAGCAACCGGATTCAGGAACGGACCAACGACCTGGCGATTGTCAGCTCGGTGATCGATCAGAAAACTGCGCGCATTGCCGAGTTCAAGAACCGCATCCACCAGTTACAGGAAACCCAGAGCAAGCTGCGGCAGATGGACACCGAGATCGACGCCTTGCACGCGGCGTTCTCCACGTATGCCCAACGCTTTGCCGAAAGCAGCACCTCCCGTTCGCTGGACAACGACCTGTCCAACGCCCGGGTACTCAGCCCGCCATATGAGCCGACTGACCCGGCGTTTCCCAAGCCGTTCCTGATCATCCCGTTCGGCTTGTTCACCGGTCTGTTGCTGGCGATTGCCCTGGTCTACGTGCGTGAGTTCTTCGATCATCGCTTCAAACACCCTGCGCAAATCACCCATGAACTGGGCCTGCCAGTACTGTTGGTGATCAACGATCAAAACATCCTGCCGACCAACCCGCACAAAAACTGGACCGTACCAAGCTTCGTGCATTGGGTGCGCAATTGAACGCGCCGCTCAACCCTTCCAGCGCCCTGCCGATCATTCATTTGCTCAGCAGCGGCGGCTTCTATGGGGCTGAGCGGATGCTGCTCGACCATTGCCTGGCGACGCCGGGGCAGCACCAAGTGCTGTTTCTCGATGCGCCGCCCGCACTGATTGCACGGTTTCGCGAGGCCGGGGTGGATTGTCGCGGCTGCTCGGGGCTGGGGGCGTTGCTGGCGCATTTGCGCCAGCGGCGGGCGGAACAACCGTTGATCAATACGCACAATTTCAAAGGTCTGTTGTTTGGCTGGGTCGGCGCGACGCTGTTGCGTCTGCCGCTGGTGATTACCCAGCACGGTTTTACGCCACGCAGTCGCAAGCAGAAGTTTTACACCTGGGTCAGCCTGCAACTGTGCCGCACCGCCTCGGTGAACCGAGTGGTCTGCGTCGCCGAAAGCATCGCCACACTGTGCCGTCAGGCCAGTGTCCGGGCGGAAAAACTGCAAGTGATCCCCAACGGCCTGCCGGCGGCCAACGATCTGCTGCCGCACAGCGTCGACCACCCACGGTGGCTGGCCGGTTACGTCGGGCGGCTGAGCAGTGAAAAAGGCCCGGATCTGTTTCTCGATGCATTGATTCCGCTGTGTCAGCAACACCCGCAACTCGACGCCGTGATGCTTGGCGACGGCCCGGAACGGGAAACCCTGCTGGCACGGATCAACACCGCCGGTTTGCAAGAACGCATCACCCTGCCCGGCTACCAGACCGACATGGGGCCGTGGTGGCGACAACTCGATGCGCTGGTGATCAGCTCACGCACCGAAGGCACGCCGATGATTTTGCTTGAAGCGATGCAGGCCGGGGTGCCGGTGGTGGCGTTCGGCGTCGGCGGAATACCCGATGTGCTGGAAGACCGGCACAACGGCTTGCTCGCCGCGCCCACCGACAGCGCCGCCCTCGCCCGGCAGATCGGCACCTTGCTGACGGAACCGGCGCTGGCCCGCGAGTTGAGCAACAACGCAAAACGCACGCAACTGGATCGCTACGACCTCAAGGCCTTGGCCGAACGCTGGTCGCAGCTTTATATCCGCACTGCACGGGAGGCACGCTCGTGATCTTTCCGCTCTCGATCGTCAGTTTGCTCGGCCTGGTCTGCCTCGGTTTGCTGGCCAGCCCCTATCCGTATCTGGCGCCGGGCGCGGTGCTTGGCCTGGTGGGTGTCGCGGTGCTCTATCGCAAGCCGACCTGGGGTTTGCTCGGGATCGTCGCGCTGGTGCCGTTCGAAGGTTTTTTCAAGGACAGTGCGCTGTCAGGGACCAAATTCGTCGGCGCCTCGCTGGCGCTGATACTGATGCTGCAACTGGCGATTCATCAACTGCCGTCGGAACGCCTGCGCAGCAACATCTGGCGCTACCTGATCTGGTTCATGATCCTCTACATGCTGAGCCTGATGAACAGCGATGACCTGGGCATGTCGTTCGGGCATCTGCGGGAGCTGAGCGTCGGCCTGATTTTGTTTGTGATTACCCTGCTGATCGGTCGCGACTTGAACCTGGACCTGTTCGCCAAACTGGTGACCCTGAGCGTCAGCCTGACCTGTGTACTGGCGATGTTTTCCACCAAGTATCAGGACCAGGGCCGCGCCGCCGGCCTGCTCGAAGACCCGAACGCCTTTGCCCTGCTCATCGCCTTCGCCATCCCCTTGGGCCTGCTGTTGGTGATCCGCAGCCCGAACCTGTTGCACCGGTTGTTCTGGGGCGGTTGCTGCCTGCTGCTGCTGGGCGGCATGACCAAGACCGAATCCCGCTCCGGGCTGGTGGTGTTGATGCTCAGCCTGGTCATCGGGGTCTGGCACTATCGCGCGCAGTTGCCGCGCATCCGACCACGGCATTTGGGATTTGCCATGCTCGGCATGGCGATTGTGATCCCGCTGGCAATCTATGCGATGCCGGCGGGTTACATCGCCCGCATCCAGTCGTTAAGCGTGCTCAGCGCCGGGGCCAAGGGGCACGACGATGAATCCCTCGGCCGGCGAGCGTCGTACATCGTGGTCGGCAGCCAGATGATCCGCGAGAACCCGCTGCTGGGTTCCGGCCCCGGCACCTTCCCGCTGCACTACGCCACCACCGGTTACGCCAAGGCATTTTCCGCCAACCGCAAGGTCGGCGACTTGTATCGCCGGGCGCACAACACTTACATGGAAGTCTTCAGCGAACTGGGCATTCCCGCCGGCCTGTTGTTCGTCGGCATGCTCGCCCTCGGCTTGTACAACCTGATCCGCGCCCGCCGCGCCTGGATGCTGCGCCGCAACTGGGAACAGACCGACCTGATGACCCACCTGGGCATGAGCTTTCTGTCGCTGACATTGTTTTTGATGTTTCTCAGCGCGCCGAGCCAAAAGTACGTGTGGATCATGCTCGCCCTGACCAGCGTGCTGCGCCTGAAGGCTGAAGAAGCACCCCTGGTGGAGGCCAAGGTATGAGTAAAATCAGCATCGTTATTCCAATGTTCAACGAAGCCCGGCACATCGGCCGGACCTTGCTCGCCGCACAAAAGGCCGCCGATGTCGCGAACCTGGAGTGCGAGCTGATTGTGGTCGATAACGGTTCCCGTGATCAGGGCCCGCAGATTGCCCGGCAGTTTGGTGCGCAGGTATTGGTGCTGCCCGGTGTGCTGATCGGTGCGCTGCGCAATTACGGTACGGCCATCGCCACCGGGGAATGGCTGGCCTTCATCGATGCCGATGTCGAGATGCCTGAAGACTGGCTGACCCTGCTGTGCAAACTCGAGTCAGGGGCCCAAGGCGAAGTATTTGGCCTGGACCTGCACACACCGGCCGAAGCCCCTTGGTATGCCGATGCCTGGCAGCGCCGCACGCTGCGCCCGCGCAGCAACATCCTGCACCCGGTGCAATGGCTGCCCACCTCTAACCTGCTGATGCGCCGCACTTGGTTTGACCGGGTCGGGGGCTTCGACGAAACCCTGCGCACCGGTGAAGACAAAGACTTCACCATGCGTTTGGGTGCAGCCGGCGCGCGCTTGTTGGCGGTCAACGAAAGCGTCGCCCTGCATTGGGGTTACGAAAGCAGTTGGCGCGAGTGGATGGGCAAGGAGATGTGGCGCCAGGGCAGCCACCTGCAATTGCTCCGTACCCATGGGTTGAGCTTTCGCTTGCTGCGGTTTCCGATGCTGTCGATCATCGTCTGGTTGCTCGACTTCCTGGCGATCTCCGCGCTGCTCAATGGCTTCCCGCACCATGCGGCGTTTATGGTGCTGGTGACTTCCCTGCCGGGGCTGGCCCTGAGCCTGCGCCAGAGCCTGAAACACCGCGATCTGCTTCTGACCCTGCAACTCTGGGGCCTGCACTGGGTGCGTCTGCACCTGGCAGGCGCCGCGTTTATCCTCAGCCTTTGTCATTGGAATGCCAGGAGGCCCGCCCGTGGCTGAATTCATTTTCTGGTTGTGCCTGTTGCTGCCCGTCTACGCCTACCTCGGTTACCCGTTGCTACTGACACTGCTGGCGCCGATGTTTGCGCCTCGCCGGCATGACCCTGCGCCGCCGCTGAACATCAGCATTGTGATCGCAGCGCACAACGAAGCACGGCACATCGAACACAAGCTGCGCACCCTGCTCGCCCAGGATTATCAGCCTGCCAGGCTCGAAATCATTCTGGTCAGCGACGGCTCGTCCGATGACACCGTGGCCTGCGCGCACAAGGTCATCGACCCGCGCATCAGCGTGCTCGACCTGCCCCGCCAGGGCAAAGCGGCGACCCTGAACGCCGGCGTAGCGTTGAGCACCGGCGACATTCTGGTGTTCACCGATGCCGACAACCAATGGTCCCGCGAGACGCTTGGTCACTTGCTGGCGCCGCTGGCAGACCCCGACGTCGGTGGCTGCGCCGGGCACATGGTGATCCCGGTCACCGGTGATGGCCTGAGCGTTGGTGACAGCCTCTATCGACACTACGAAGGCTGGCTGCGCTGGGCGGAGAACCGCACCGGTTGCATGGTGTCCGCCGACGGCGCGCTGCTTGCCTTGCGCCGCGAGTTGTTCCAGAACGTGCCAGCGGAGGTCAACGATGACTTCTTCATCAGCACCTGCGCGCCGGTGGCGTTCAAACGCATCATCTATGTGCCCGAAGCCCAGGTGATCGACCACGGCGTGGACGAAGCCGACAAGCAATTTCGTCGGCGTCAGCGGGTCACCGTCGGCGGCTTGCAAAGCCTCGCTCAGCGTCGGGAACTGCTCAACCCGCTGAAGCATGGTCTGTATGCGATTGCGCTGATCAGTCACAAGCTGATCCGGCGGCTGGCGCCAGTCCTGCTGGTGCCGTTGTTGCTGAGCAACTTCTGGCTGTGGGACGAGCACTTTTTCTATCAAGTGTTCCTGGTGGCGCAACTGCTCGGTTATGCAGTGGCCATCGCCGGTCTGCTGGACGTGCGACACCGGTTACCCAAACCCTTTCGCCTCGCCGCATTCCTTTTGGTGACGCTTGCCGGGATGAGTATCGGTCTGTGGCAGTTCCTGCGTGGCCATCGGTATAGCCAGTGGAACCCCGAGCAAAATCGATGAAAGGAGCGTGCCATGGCGATCAAACAATTATTAAAACGCACCAGTGGCTGGCTGTACCTCAATTCATCAGTGGGGCGCAGTCAACTGCACGGCGCCGGGGTGATCCTGATGCTGCACCGGGTGCTGGCCAACGACCGCGCCGCTGACCTGCCCCACCGCAATGAATTGTGCGTCGGGCCAAACGCGTTCGAGCACTTGCTGATCTGGCTGAAAAAGCACTTCGACTGCGTGCCGCTGATGGACATCCTGCAACCCGGCACCCAGCGCTCGGACCGGCCGAAAGTGACGCTGACCTTCGATGACGGCTGGCGCGATAACGCCGTGAATGCCTTCCCGCTGCTGCAAAAATATCAGGTGCCGGCGAGCATTTTCCTGTCCACCGATTTCATCGGCAGCCGCCAGCGCTTCTGGTGGGAGAGCATCGGTGAAACCCTCTGGGATAGCCATGGCGCAAAAGCCCGGCGCCACTTGATCGAGTGCCTGCAACAGATCGGCCGACCGCTACCGGTGTTGATGGATGACCTGGATGTTCAACGCCGCAGCCTGGCGTTGTTGCGTTACCTGCAAAGCCTTAAAACCCTGTCGCCGGGCGAGTTAAGTCGACTGACCGACGAATGCCCGGAAGAATCATTGCCCCAGGCCCTGGACTGGCAGCAAGTGCGCTCGCTGGAAGCCACCGGGCTGGTGCGCTTCGGTCCTCACGGGGCGAGTCATGCGATCCTCACCGGCCTCGACGATCAACGCCTTGATGAAGAACTCAGTCGCAGTCGCGATGCGCTGTTGAACGGCTGCAATCGGCCGCTGCCAGTCTATTGCTACCCCAACGGCGACCACGACGCGCGGGTTCGCCAACACGTGGCCGACCACGACTTCGCGTTTGCGCTGGGCACCGGCACCGGGATTTATCGCGGCAACGGCGAGCCCTTGGCCTTGCCACGTTTTGGCGTCAGCCAGCGCGCGGCGCGCAAGCCGGAATTGCTGTCCTGGCGCATCTACCGAGGCGCCCGGCCATGAGCCGCAGCCACTACCTCAAGCACCTGGCCCTGAGCATGGGCACCAAACTGGCGATGATTGGCCTGCGCTTGCTGCGCAACGTGTTGCTGGCGCGGATTCTCGGGCCAAGTGAACGTGGCTTGTTTGCGCTGCTCAGCACCCTGCCCGACCTGATCAGCGCCGCCACCAGTGGCGGCTTGAATTCGGCGGTGGGCTATCAGGCGGCCAAGCAACGGCCGATGGGCTTGCTGCTGAGCCAAGTGCTGGTGTTCGGCTGTTTACTCGCGGCGCTGTTGACCCTGTTGGTGGTCGCATTGACCCGGGAATTTGGCAGTGAACTGGACATCACCACACAACTGGGTTTGCTCGCTTGGCTGCTGCTGCTGGCGGTGCCGCTGACCGTACTCAAGAGTGGCTTGCTGACCTTGCACAACGCCTCGGGCGGCGTGGTCGCGTTCAATGCCTTGCGGCTGGTGGAATCCCTGGCGCCGTTGCTGCTGTTTCTGGCGTTGTTCTGGATGTGGAAAACCGCCGCCCTCGAAGCGGCGCTGATCAGTTGGCTGGCGGGTCTCAGCCTGGTGGTGTTGGCCGGTTGGGTCTGGCTCAAGCGCGATCAACCACTGAAGCTGCAATGGGACCGCGCCGGCCAGAACGAATTGCTGCGCTACAGCGCCCGCAGCCATCCCGATCTGTTGTTCCAGCAAGTGATTTTGCGTTCCGATTACCTGTTCATCGGCGCCCTGCTCGGCAGCACCGCGCTGGGTCATTACGCGATGGCCAGTGCTGCCGCCGAGTTGCTGCTGATCGTCCCGGAAGCAGTCACCACGCCACTGATGAAACGCCTGCTGCAACAAGACGAAGGCATGGACAAAGTGACCCCGCTGGCCCTGCGCCTGACCGCCACGGTGATGCTCGGTGCGTGCCTGACCATGGCCGTCATTGGTGAATGGCTGATCGTCACGCTGTTCGGCATCGCCTACCAACCGGCGTATCCGGCCCTGCTCGCCCTGCTGCCCGGGCTGTTGGGGTTGTGCTACGCGAGCATCCTGCGCCTGGATTTACTCGGCAAGAATCGTCCCGGCACGGTGTCGCTGCTGATGGGCTTGGGTGCGCTGCTGAACCTGGCGCTGAACCTGGTGATGATTCCGGCTTACGGCATCGTCGGCGCCGCAGCGGCTTCGTCCATCGCCTACCTTGCAGTGACCATTGCGTTGCTCGCGATGTATTGCCGCTTGAGCGGCGTGCCGGTCTGGCAAACCCTGATCATCCTGCCCAGCGACGTCGCGCCCATGCTGCACATGCTGCAACGGAAGTCGATATGAAACGCCTGGCGCTGCTGTTGGGGTTGGGCTTCGCGCTCGATGCTCAAGCGGCGTCGATGCGCTGGACGGACATTCGCGACGGCAGCCTGTACCTGCAAGCGGATCGCCCCGACACCGTGACCGTGCGCTGGGTCCCGGCGTGGCAGGCAGATGCCAACGAAGAACACATTTACCTGATCGATGGCCAAGGCAAACTTGAGGGCGAACGCCTGATCGCCGCCAGTGAAGCGCGCGGCACCCAGAGCTGGCCGTTGGCGCCAAGCGCCGCCAGTTATCGACTGGAAATTCCGGGCTACAGTTTTCGCCGCTACAAGGTCGAACACGATGAACACACGGTGGCTTTGTTCGAACCGGCCAAGGTGCATTTCAGTGCCGAAACCCATGACGGCGATGAGTTGTATTTCAAAGTAGCCCCGGGAGAACACGCGGTACTCGCCGGTAAGTTCCACGGGGGCGTCGGCGCCCTGCAAGCCCAGCGGGTAAGCGACGGCCAACAACTGTCACTGGCGCTCAAACCCTATCGGGCCTATTGGCAATTCGATCAGGTCGCATTGCCGGTGGCCCAGACCGAACAAATCTGGCGCCTGCGTTTGCAAGGCAGCGGCAAAGTGGCGTTCTGGCTCGACGGCACGGCCAACCTGTTCGCGCAAAATCCGCAGCAGCTCAAGCCCCTGCGCGAAGACGACGGCCAGACCCGGCTGACCCTGCACAAGGAGATTCTCGGCAAGACCCCGAACCTCGGCGTCGCCCTGCCCTACGTGATGCCACCGGCCTCCAGTTATGCGCTGCTCGATGCGCTCAAGGCGAAAGCCGCCAGTTACTACAGCTTCGTCGACATCACCGCGAAAAATCCGCACTACGAAGATGCGTTCCGCCAGGTCTACCAGGATCGCTTCGGCATCACCCAGGACATCACGCTATTAGCCGGCAGCCAGCGCCAGGCCGATTTGCGGGCCGATACCCTGAGCAACAGCGGCCTCGACGCCTGGCTCGCCAGCACCCGCGCCCTCGGCGGCAACGGCACTCATTACATCGGCTTCGCCGACGAGCCGAACCTCAACTATCCGAGCTACGCCAACTACCAATCCATCTTCAACAGCATGGCCCGGCAGGTTCGCAGCAATCCGGCCAATGCCCGCGCCGGCATCCGCATCGCCATGCCGGCCAGTGCACGGCTGGTCAACGGCCCGTTTGCCGACAACGCCGCGGACAAGCGCGGCATCGATTGGGCCCGCCGTCTGCTGGCGGAATCAGGGGACAAGGTTGATGCACTGGCCTGGCACGAATGGATGATCCGCGACCTGCTCGCCACGCGGGTCTACCGTGACAGCGTGCGCCGCGCCGCAGAGTTGGTGGGCCTCGATGCTCAAGGCCGGCCGCGCAAGGCATTGCTGCTGGACCAGACCAACATGTCCAGCGGCTCAAGCCTGAGCCCTTACGATCAGGAAACCCATTACGCCGCGTTGTGGTGGGCGTCGGTGGTGATCAATTCGTCCCAGGACGGTTTGCTGGAAATGCTCAACTGGTTCCAGGCCGCCGATGAGCCGAACTACCCCAAGGGCATGTTGCGGGTACTCGGCGACGACCATTTCGAACTCAAACCCGTGGGCCTGGCCCAGCAGTTTATTCAGGAGCATTGGCTGGGCAGCGTGATGGGCTTGGAAAACGACGCGTTCGAAGTCGACGTGCTCGCCATGGCCGCCGACCTGCAACGCAGCCTGCTGGGCGTCAACAAAGGCACGCGCTTGCAGCGTGTGGACCTGAGCGGCGCGGCGTGCCCGCTGAACAAAGGCTCATTGCGTTATTTCGGCGCCGACAACCGCAGCCGCGACGCGCCCTACCGCTGCCAGGACGGTCGCGTCAGCTTCGAGCTGCCAGGGCAAACCCTGTTTGCGTTGAGCTGGCGCGCTTCATGACCCCCAATTCCGATCCGTTAAGAGAGAGGTGCGGCGAACACCAAATTTGTGGCGAGGGGGCTTGCCCCGTTGGGCTGCGAAGCGGCCCCAAAACCTGCAACCTCGATGTATCAGATACATCGAATGCAATGGTTTACGACTGCTGCGCAGCCGAACGGGGTGGTGCGGCATTCCGACAAGCCCCCTCGCCACAGGTCTTCGCCAAGCCGAAACTCAGGAGACTATCCAATGAGTGCTTTTAAGAAACTCAGAGAACGCATCCAACAAAAAGGCCTGCGCTCCACCCTCAAGAGCCTTTGGAAACACTACGCATTTTTCCACGAAGAACTGCTGTGGATGGAGCGTGACCTGGTCAGCCCGGTCCCGCCACACGCCCTCAGGCCTTATCCGCCGCTGCGGGTCGTCACCATCACACCCGATAACGCCAGCGCCTTCGCGCGGTACTTCGGCGACCGCGTCGAAACCATGGCGGAACTGGCCCGTGAGGGTTACACCGGCCACATGCACCTGGATGACCAAGGGGACGCGGTGGCCTTTATCTGGGGCGCGGCGCGCAACTATCACGACAAGCACTACTACGGCTGCTGGTTCCCGGTAAAGGCTGGCGAATTCTTCGAGTTCGGCGGCGAGCTGACCCGCGCCTATTGGGGCACTACGCTCTCGGTGGACCTGCAACTGGAACTGTGGAAAGCCATGCAGGCCCAGGGTTGCAACAAGGTGGTGGATGTCTGCGAGTTCCACAATATTCCAGCGCTCAAGCTGCACATCCGCATGGGTTATCAAGAGCAAGGACGCATCATGAACGTCTACGAGCTGTTCGGCCGCTGGCGCGTCTACCGTGAAACCCGTTACAGCGGCTCGCGCCTGGATGCCTTGCGCAAACCGTCGCGTCCACCTGTTGCAGCCACGGTGACTTGATCTTATGGCAACGCGATTCGAATGGCGCACTTCGCTTTGCACGCCGGACTTTCCGGCAGCGGCTTACGAAGCGCTGCGCCTGCGAGTGACGGACCACACGCCGTTCAACACCCTGGCCTGGTTGTGCGCCGCGGAACAGGCGATCAGTGACGGGCAGCGTCTGCACGTGCTGCTCGGCTGGCAGGGTGATGAACTGGCGCTGTGCCTGCCGTTGGTGGCGTTGCGCGAACGCTTCGGCGGACTGCCGTTTCGGGTGTTGCATCACCTCGGTTATCCGCTGACCGATCGCCTGGCGCTGCTCGCCTGCCTTGACGCCGAGAGCATCCGCAAGGCACTGATTGTGATCCGTCGTCGCGTACCCCACGCGCTGATGCAACTTAACGAGCTGTCCGAACCCACGGGTGAAGAAAGTGCCCTGGCGGTCTGGATGGCCCACAGTTCTACCGGTGAACGACGCCTGAGTTGCAAGGCGCCGGTGCACCTGATCAGCGAGGCGGATCGCCAGGAAATCTCGGGCGATCCGCGTTACAAACTGCGCCGCGCACGCAAACGCATCGCCGCGTGTGGTGCCCAGGTGCGGCGCATCACCCCGGACGCCTCGACCATGGGCCCGCTGTTGCAGGCCATCAGTGAAGTCGAAGCGGTGAGCTGGAAAGGTGATGAAGGCGTCGGCATCTTTGCCGACGAACGTCACCGACAATGGATGGACCGTGCCTTCACCGCCCTCGCCGCTTGCGGTCTGGTGCGGGTGGTGGTGCTGGAGTTGGATGGGCGCTGCATCAGCTATCGCCTCGGCTTGCTGGAACAGGGTCGGCTGTACGACTACAACCTGGCGTTCCTGCCGCAATACGCCGACCTGGGCAGCGGCCGGGTGCTGCTCGAAGAGTGGATTCGTTGGGGCCTGGACGACAACTGGCGCTGGATCGATGCCTCGCGGGTCAGTCTGGAAAACTCCAGCCATCAACTCCACGAGCGCATGACCGGGCAGCTGGAACACTGGCGCTGGAGTTTCTATTCCTGGCGCCTCAGTGGTCTCGCGCTGGGCCTGGCGCTGCGCGTCTGGCAACGGCTCAAACCGGCCGTGCAAACATGGCGGGCGAAACGCGCAGCGGCGGTTGTCACGGTCACCACGCCAGCGGCCCAGCCCCCGGCGACTACGGAAAAAACTACGGAGGGCGAACATGCCTCGCCAAGTCATAGTCAACGCTGACGATTTCGGCCTTAGCCCGTGCGAAAACGCGGTGATCCTCGGTGCGTTTCAGGCTGGGGTCATCAGTTCCGCCACCGCCATGGCCAACATGCCGGCGTTTGAAGCCGCCTGCGTCATGGCCCAACACCCGTTGCTCAAGGACCGGATCGGCCTGCACTTTAACCTGACTTATGGCCGGCCGCTGAGCCAGGGCATTCTCGGACGTTCGACGTTTTGCGACCGCCAGGGCGAGTTCGACCTCAACCTTCCTCGCCACAGCCTGTGGCTCAATCGACTGGACCGCGAAGCGGTGATGGATGAGCTCGAGGCCCAATGGCAACGTTGCCTGGACAATGGCGTGCGGCCCAGCCATATCGACTCTCACCAACATGTGCACAACATCTGGCCCATCGGCAAAATCGTCGCGCGGTTCGCCGCCCGACAAGGGGTGGCCGTACGGTTGGCGCGCAACCTGGGGCAAAACCTGAGCCTGCCCAAACGGGTGTTCAAGGGATTGCTCAATCGGCGTTTATTCAACCTGGCCGGGGCCACGGCGGACTATGTTTGCACCCCGGTAGACCTTCGAAACGCCCCTGTGCCGACCGACGGGCTGCTGGAGATCGTCGCCCATCCAACCCAGCTCGGGGCCGACTTTGGTGACGCGTATCTGAATCCCGACGAGTCGTTGACGCAGGTTTTAGAGCTGCGCCTTGCGGGTGTCGAGCGGGTGTCGTATGCCGTTGTGAGCAGGGATTTCCAGACGGGGGCTGCTGCACTCGAATGAATTACATAGGTTGCAACATATCCAAGACCGGCGCTTTGACTTGAATGTGCAGCCTTGATCCATACCCATCAAAAGCGTCACCCACCACACCTTGGCTTTCGCCATGGAGGGCTTATGAGCGTTATCGGCAAGCTTCGCGAACGAATCAGACAAAAAGGCCTGGGCAGCCTCTTCAAGGCATTCTGGAAGCGCTACGTGTTCTTCCATTGGGAACTGTTGTGGATGGAACGCGATCTGGTCAGCCCGGTACCGCCGCACAAATTGCGGCCCTATTCCGGCTTGCGTCAGGTAACCATTACCGCGGACAACGCCACGGCCTTCGGCAAATACTTCGGTGATCGCGTCGGGACCATGGCCGAACTCGCCACCGAGGGCCACACCGGGCACATGCACCTGGACGAAGAAGGCAACGCCGTCGCCTTCATCTGGGGCAGCATGCGGGATTACCACGACCGCCACTACTTCGGCTGCTGGTTCCCGGTCAAACCCGGTGAGTTCTTCGAGTTCGGCGGTGAAATGGCCCGCCCCTACTTCGGCACCAGTCTGTCGGTGGATGTGCAGGTCAACCTTTGGGAAGCGATGCAGGCCCAGGGCTGCAACAAGGTGGTGGACGTCTGTGACACCCGCAATATCCCGGCCATGAAACTGCACATCCGCATGGGCTACCAGGAGCAAGGCCGGGTCACCCATGTCTATGGCCTGTTCGGCGGCCGCTGGCGCTTCTACCGCGAAACCCGCTACCAAGGCTCACGCCTCGACGCGTTGCGCAAACCGGAACGGCCAGTAGCGGCGGAGGCGACGGCGCAGGCTTGAAAACCGAGTTCGCCTGCAAAATCGGGTTGGCTGCCAGGCCGCGTTCGCGAGCAGGCTCGCTCCCACAGGGGATCTTCGTCACAGGGAGATCCAATGTGGGAGCGAGCCTGCTCGCGATGGCGTCAGTCGAGGCAACGCATTCTACGGCTCGAAGAATCAGCGTTTCACCGCCACCCACGTAAAACACAACGGCAACTGCGCCACCTGCCGTTCATACCGGTCATACAGCTCTTCGCGGTTGGAGTGCGGGTATTCCTTGAAGTGGCTGATTTGCAATCCGGCGTCGATGGCGCCGGTGAAGATCGCGCCGAGGGTATGGACGAACCAGTAGGACGGCGCTGCCGACTGTTCGACTTTGCCTTCGTAGACGATCGGCTGATGTTGCACGAACGGCTCGCTGCGAAAGTAGGAGCTGTCGAGACGATATGGGTCGGCGGCCTCGGGGTCGAGCATTTCCAGGAATGGGTGGGTTTCGTAGATCACCAACGCGCCGCCGGGCCTGAGGGTTTGCGCGACGTGCCGGAAGAATTCGGCGATGTCCGGCATCCAGTTCAAGACACCAATGGTGATCAGCGCCACATCGAAACGCCTCTGAAGCTCGACAGGCAAATGATGGATGTCCGCTTCGATGAACTCAGCGTCATGAGGCGAACGGCTCGCCAATTCCCGGGCCTGCTCAAGAAAAGCGGCAGACTGATCGATCCCCACCACGCTGCGGGCGCCCAACGCGAACAGCGAAAGACTTTCACGGCCGTTGTTGCAGCCCAGTTGCACCACGTCCTTGCCCTCAACACCGACCTGCTCCAGCACACCGCGCAGGGTGTCATCGATGCAGCAAAAATCCCGCTGACTAACTGCATCAAACAGCGTCTGCCAGTCGGGATTGTCTTTGTGGTGCCTGGCAGAGTCATTCCAGGCATCGCGGTTGCTGGCGATAGCCTGTTGTTTTGTCGGCAGGTCCATTGCGTACTCCAGATCTCGTTTTTATTGACCGGCACGAGTCTAGATCAGCCCTTGGAAAAACCACATTGAGTCATTGTAGGGATCTTGTAATCCGGATAACGCGGACGACATCAGCGAATGCCTTGAGCGTCAGCCTGGGGGCCAGACAGGGTTTAGCGCCGCCTGCCCATCGTTGTTCTCTGACGAACGACCCTCAGCCAACCGGTGCTTCTACCACTGACGCTTGTCCGGGCGCTCAAGACCGAGCTTTTCAATCCGGTAACGCAGCATGTCGCGGCTCAGGCCCAGCAGACGCGCAGACTTGGTGACGTTCCAGTCGGTCTTGTCGAGCATCTTGCGCATCCTGTCGCGCTCCACTTGCGGCAGGTTCATCGACTCGGCGCCATTGCGGGTGGGCCGAGGTTCGCTGTACGGCGGCTCCGGCAACATCAGCGGCTCATCCATCAGGTTCAAGCAGATGTTCAATTGGTGGGCTGCAATGGTGTCGCTCTGGGTCAGCAACACGGTTTGCTCCAGCATGTTGCGCAACTCGCGCACGTTGCCTGGCCAGGTGTAGCTGAGCAGCAACTCTTCGGCCTGGACGCTGAAGCACAAGCGCGGTTTGCCATAGCGTTTGCCGTGGATGGCCAGGAAGTGCCGGGCCAGCAGCAGCACGTCTTGCCCTCGGGCGTGCAGGCGCGGCACCTTGATCGAGATGATCCGCAAACGGAAGAACAGGTCGCGGCGAAACTTGCCCTGCTGGACCATTTGCTCAAGGTTGCATTGGGTCGCGCTGATCACCCGCACATCAACTTTGCGTTCCTTCACCGAACCGACCCGGCAAATAGTCCGGTCTTCCAGCAGTTTCAGCAGTTTGGCCTGCAGCAACAGATCCATCTCGCCGACTTCATCAAGAAACAGCGTCCCGCCGTCGGCGGCTTCCACCAGCCCGACCCGACGGTCCCTGGCGTCGGCGAAGGCGCCCTTCTCGTGGCCGAACAGTTCTGACTCCACCAAGTTGGACGGAATCGAAGCGCAGTTGAATTCGATAAACGGACCCTTGGCGCGCGGGCCGTCGAAGTGCAGCGCCCGGGCCACCAGTTCCTTGCCGGCGCCGCTTTCACCTTCCACCAATACTGGCGGCAGGTCGGTGTTGGCCTTGCGGCGCTCGGTGTCGAGCATCTGGCCGATGGTGTTTTTCAGGGAATGCATCGCCGCCGATTCGCCGATCAACGCCTGCACTCCGGACTTCTGCGCCTCGCGTTCCTGGTAGAACGACAGCATGCGCTCCATCCGGTCGGTGGCCTGGGCCCTGTCCAGCAGCAACTTGAGCACGGGCAGGGCCACCGGTTTGGTGACGTAATGGAACGCGCCCTCTTCCATCGCCATCACGGCGTCTTCAACGTTGCCGTAACCGGTCATCATGATCACCTTCAGATCCGGCGCGCTGATGCGCAGCTTCTGGATCAGATCGTGACCGCTCATGCCCGGCAGCGCGTTGTCGGTCAGCACCACGTCCGGGACAAAGGCACCCAGTTGCTCCAGTGCGTCCTCGGCCGAGTGGCAGACCGTTACCTCGAAGTCGTTGCGCTCCAGGTAAGTCTGAATGTTCTCGGCGAGGATTTCGTCATCCTCGACCAGCAGTATGCTGTGCCCCATATCCCCTCCCGTTGTCACTTTGCCGTTGAGACAAACGCAGATTCCTTGCTGCTTCTGACGGGTCAATACGACCGCGCCTTGGAGGGGAGTGTAGGTCGCAATGATCGTGATTGACGGGCCAATGATGCTATTTAGCCGCTACCGTGCAGGTCAACGTTCTATAACCCTTCCTCACGCTGATCCAACCGCTCACGCAAGAACTCGATAAACGCCTGCACCGGCCGCGACCCTTGGCGATGCTGCGGGTACACCGCCGACAACGCCAGCGGCTGCGGCCGAAAATCCTCCAGCACCGGGACCAGTCGTCCATCCTTCAGTGCCGCGCCGACAATGAACGTCGGCAGATAGGTAATTCCCATCCCGGCAATCGCCGCATCCTTGAGCAGCTCACCATTGTTAACCCGCATCCGCCCGGTGACGTTGACCGTCAGCGGCTTGCCCTTCCCTTCAAACCGCCATTGCACCTGACGACCGTGGCCATACGGCAGGCAGTCATGGTTGAGCAGGTCTTCGGGTTTGGCCGGCGTGCCGTGTTCGGCCAAGTAAGCCGGGCTGGCGCAGTAAACCCGCTGAATCGAGGCGATGCGCCGGGCAATCAGGGTCGAGTCTTCCAGCACGCCGATGCGCAGTGCCAGGTCGTAACCCTCACCGAGCAAATCCACCGGCCGATCGCTCAAGTCCACCTCCACGGTGACGTCGCGATAGCGCTGCAAAAACGCTGGCAGCAGACAGCCCAGATGCGCCAATGCAAACGACAACGGCGCGCTCAGCCGAATGGTGCCGCGGGGCTCGGTGGTCTGGCCGGCGATGCCCTGCTCCACTTGCTCGACTTCGCTGAGCAGGCGTAACGCTGACTCGTAATAACTCTGGCCCAGTGGCGTGACATCCAGCCGTCGGGTCGAGCGATTGAGCAGGCGAACGCCCAAGCGCTCCTCCAGTTGCATCAATCGGCGGCTGACGAATTGCTTGGACAGGCCCAGTTGATCGGCTGCGGCGGTGAAGCTGCCGGAGTCCATCACCTGGCAAAAAATACGCATATCTTCGAACGGGTTCATTGTCACGTCCTGGTTGACAGTCAAACACTTTATAGCCGCTTTTTCCGTTTATGGCACCCCATTAATCTGTGTCCATGGTGCAGCGACAGCCACTGCTTCTGAACCCAAAACCAATACCTGTTGGAGCTGCCGGAGGCTGCGATCTTTTTTTGCGCCACGCCGACATTTCCGGAGTTCGCCCATGTCCCTCATCTACGGTCACCCCCTGTCCTGGAGCGCCCTGCTGCTGGTGATCGACGCCCTGCTCTGGCACCTCGCGCCGATCCAGCACCGCGTCACCCGCATCGGCCTGCGCCTGACGCTGTTCCTGATCTTCAGCGCGGTCATCATCAATGCCGGTGTCAGCCCATTACAGGCACCGATATTCGCCGACGACCGTGTGGCGCAACTCGGGGCTACAGCGCTGGGGATTCTCTGGTGGCTGTACGCCGCGCGAGTACTCACCGAAGTCATCGGCCTGGTGCTGATGCGCCGCATCGGTCACAGCGGTCGGTTGTTGCAGGATGTCATCGGCGCGTTGGTGTTTCTGGTCGCGATCGTTGCCGCTGCCGGTTATGTACTGGAGCTCCCGGTCAAAGGGCTGCTGGCGACTTCCGGGGTGGTGGCGATCGTGGTCGGTCTGGCGTTGCAGAGCACCTTGAGCGATGTGTTTTCCGGGATCGTGCTCAATACCACCAAGCCGTATCAGGTGGATGACTTTGTGGTGATCGACGGTGTTGAGGGCAAGGTGCTCGACATCGACTGGCGCGCCACCCATTTGCTCACCAGCGCCGGCACAACCGCCGTGGTGCCGAACTCGGTGGCGGCCAAGGCAAAGATCGTCAACCTGAGTCGACCGAGCAACATGCACGGCGTGTCGATCAGCATTCAAGTGCCAAACCACATCCGCCCGCGTCGGGTACTGGATGCGCTGGATCGTACGCTTCAGGGCAGCAGCACATTGCTGCTCAACCCGGCGCCGAAAGCGCTGTTGAAAGAGGCTGGCGAAACCATGTCCGAGTATGTAGCCAGCGGATTTATCGCCGAGTTGGGCAAGAAAGGTGAAGTGCGCAATCAACTGTTTGACCTGGCCCATCGGCACCTGGAAGCGGCGGGTATTTCCCGGCAGCTCGATGGCGGGATCGAGCCTTCGACCCGGGCGCGGGCGTTGCTGGATGAAGTGAAAATCTTCCGTTCACTGAGCGAGGACGAACGTGATCGACTGGCTCAAGCGATGGTCCCGCAGCAATACGCGGCAGGTCAGGTGGTGCTGGAGTTGAATGAAGTGCCGGACAGTCTTTTTGTCATCGCCACCGGCGTGGTCAGCGCCACCGTGCCCGACGGCACCGGGCAAACCGAAGCCGGACGCATGGGGCCGAGCGAAGTCATGGGCGAACAGAGCATCCTCACCGACACACCGTCCCAGGCCTGCTTTACGGCGTTGACGTCGAGCATCATTTATCGGATCGACAAAGCCCTGACCCGCGATTGCATGGAGCAGCGTGGCGCGGTTGGACAGGCGTTGAATAAGTTGCAGGCGGTTCGGCAGCAGAACAGTCAGTTGGCGTTGATGGCTAAACCGGTGCCGATCAAGAAAGGAGGTTTTCTGGGGTGGCTGCAAAAGCATTGATGCACCGCGCTTTTGTGGCGAGGGAGCTTGCTCCCGCTGGAGGGCGAAGCACTCCCAAAAATGGGGACTGATAGTAAAGATTTTTGGGTCTGCTGCGCAGCCCAGCGGGAGCAAGCTCCCTCGCCACAGGGGTGTTGTGTGTCAGATAGAAAAATGCCCGCACAATGGCGGGCATTTTTGTGCGCGGCGAAACTTATTTCGAGGTCAACACCGAATAGCTGTTCATCAGGTTGCGATAGTTCGGAATGCGCGGCGACAGTAGGTTCGCCAGGCCTTCCATGTCGTTGCGCCAGTCGCCTTGCAGCTCGCACGCTACCGAGAACCAGTTGACCAGTTGTGCACCGGCCGCCGACATACGCGCCCAAGCGGCTTGTTGCACGGTTTCGTTGAAAGTGCCCGAAGCGTCAGTCACCACAAACACTTCGAAGCCTTCGGCCAGGGCCGACAAGGTTGGGAACGTCACGCACACATCCGTCACCACACCGGCAATGATCAACTGCTTGCGGCCAGTATCTTTAACGGCTTTGACGAAGTCTGCGTTGTCCCAAGCGTTGATCTGGCCTGGACGCGGGATGTACGGCGCGTCCGGGAACAGTTCCTTGAGCTCCGGCACCATCGGGCCGTTCGGGCCGTTTTCGAAGCTGGTGGTGAGGATGGTCGGCAGTTTGAAGAACTTGGCGAGGTCCGCGAGGGCCAGCACGTTGTTCTTGAATTCGTTGGGCGAGAAATCCTGCACCAGCGAGATCAGGCCAGTCTGGTGGTCGACCAGCAAGACCACCGCGTCATCTTTGTTCAGACGTTTGTACGGAACGTTGCTCATATGAAACTCCTCGGTAGTGGGATGGTGCTTATGGCGCCGACACGTTGGGCCGGCGCTCTTTTATGTTCGTCAGAAGGCAAAACACGAGCAGCCAAAGGCGCCCCAGAAACCCGCGAAATCGCTGACCGGCGCATTCGACAGGCGCGCCTTTTCATGGCTGTGGGAATGCACACCGCACGGCCCGCTGCAATGGTGAACCTGAGCCTGCATCGGCGAGGTCGGGCGCCAGTGACCCGGGACTTTCACCACCGGCGACCAGTCCGGCAGCACCGGCACGCTGGCCGGGCCAAGTTTTTCGAAGTCCCCGGCGGCATACACCACTTTGCCGCCAACCACGGTCAACACCGACTCGATCCACTTGATCGCTTCTTCATCGACGCTGAAGAAGTCCGCGCTCAGGGCCGCAACGTCTGCCAATTGGCCGACCTTGATCTGGCCTTTCTTGCCCTGCTCGGACGAGAACCAGGCGCTGCCGTGGGTGAACAGCTCCAGCGCGGTCAGCCGCGACAGGCCTTCGGCGTGTAGCTCCAGGCCGCCAACGGTGCGGCCGCTGACCATCCAGTACAGCGAAGTCCAGGGGTTGTAGCTCGATACCCGCGTGGCGTCAGTGCCGGCGCCGACCGGTAGGCCTTCGGCCAACATGCGCTTGATCGGCGGGGTCGCTTCAGCGGCTTTGGCACCGTAACGCTCGACGAAATATTCACCCTGGAACGCCATCCGGTCCTGAATCGCAATACCGCCACCCAGCGCCCTCACCCGCTCTATGTTCTGCGGGGTGATGGTTTCGGCGTGGTCGAAAAACCACGGCAAACCGTTGAACGGAATGTCACGGTTGACCTTCTCGAACACGTCGAGCATGCGGCTGATGGATTCGTTGTAGGTCGCGTGCAAACGGAACGGCCAACGCTGCTCGACCAAGTGGCGAACCACCGGCTCCAGCTCGTCTTCCATGGTTTGCGGCAGGTCCGGGCGCGGTTCGAGGAAGTCCTCGAAATCCGCTGCCGAGAACACCAGCATTTCCCCGGCGCCGTTGTGCCGCAGGTAGTCGTCGCCCTGGTGCAGGGTCACGCTCGACGTCCAGTTCTTGAAGTCGCTGAGCTCTTCCTTGGGCTTCTGGGTGAACAAGTTGTAGGCGATGCGGATCGTCAGTTGCTGATCCTTGGCCAACTGCTCGATCACCTGATAATCGTCCGGATAATTCTGGAAACCGCCACCGGCATCGATGGCGCTGGTCAGGCCGAGGCGATTGAGTTCACGCATGAATTGGCGGGTCGAGTTGACCTGATATTCCAGCGGCAACTTCGGCCCTTTGGCCAGCGTCGAGTAGAGAATCATCGCGTTCGGACGGGCGACCAGCATGCCGGTCGGGTTGCCGTTGGCATCACGCACGATTTCGCCGCCCGGCGGGTTCGGTGTGTCGCGGGTGTAACCGGCGACGCGCAGGGCGGCGCGGTTGAGCAAGGCGCGGTCGTACAAGTGCAGAACAAACACCGGTGTATCCGGCGCGGCCTGGTTGAGTTCTTCCAGGGTCGGCATGCGTTTTTCGGCGAACTGGAATTCGTTCCAGCCACCGACCACCCGCACCCATTGCGGCGTTGGTGTGCGGTCGGCTTGATCCTTGAGCATGCGCAGGGCATCGACCAACGAAGGCACGCCTTCCCAGCGCAGTTCGAGGTTGTAGTTCAGGCCACCTCGGATCAGGTGCAAGTGCGAGTCGTTTAGGCCGGGAATGACGCAGCGGCCCTTGAGGTCGATGACCTGGGTGCCCGAACCGCGCAGGGCCATGGCCTCGGCATCGGTGCCGACCGCGACAAAGCGCCCGTCCTTGATCGCGACCGCACTGGCCTGCGGGTTTTCGCGGTCGACGGTGTGGAATTGGCCATTGAATAAAATCAGATCGGCGTTCATCGCGGTTCCTCAGGCAGATGGGAATGTGACGTGTCGGCTGTCAGCCACGGCGCGAACAGGCGCGTCGCCCGAGGCATGAACAGGTACACCACCGAAACCACGATGGTCACGGTGATCAGGAAAGTGGCGACCACGTAATTGGACAGGAAGGCGTTGAGCTTGAGCAGCGGCCCCCAGATCAGCGGCACCAGCAAGGTGTGCGGCAAAATCACCAGCAAAGTGATCACGGCCTGCTTCCAGCGCGGCGGTGGCGAGGCGGCGTCGGCCAGTGGCGAGAACCAGAACTCATTGACCGGGTTGACCTCGGTCTGGTCGCCGTCAGCCAGCATCGGTGTGGCTTCGTTGACCAGTTCCAGGCGTTGCGGCGAGTCGAGCCACAGTTGCATCGCTTCGGTGGAGCAAAAGCGCAGCACGCAGGTGTAGGTGTCGAGGCCGGCGTTCTTGCCGCGCACCACGTCCACGCCCAAGTGCCCTTCACGCTGCCCGGCGATGCGCACGATGTTGCGCAGCCAGGCTTCGTAAGGCGCCTCGAAACCGGCCTTGACCCGGTGTTTGACGATCAGGGTCACGACTTCCTCGAAACCCGGTTTTGCAGCGTCGGCGTGGTTGGCATCAGGCATAACGAAAGACTCCGGCGAAACGATCATTGAGCGCCAGCCGTCCCGGCCCGGCGATAAGGATGCTGGTGAACACAATCAACAGCAGCCAGCCGAACTGCCCTTCGAACAGGCTCCATTGCGGATGCACAATCAACAGCGCCACCAACAGCACACACAGAATAGGCAAGCACGCCAAACGCACCAGCACCCCGGCGACGATCAGCAGCGGGCACAGCACCTCGGCAAAAATCGCCAGGATCAGCGTCAGGTTGGCACCGAGGTGGAACGGGTCTTCGATCTGTTGCAGTTGCGCGCTGTAGTCCAGCAGCTTCGGCAAGCCATGCACCCACAGCAAAAACAACCCGCCGCTGACCCGCAGAAACAACAGTCCAAGGTCCCGAGCCCATTCATCCCATTCCGCTGCGTTCATGGCGTACCTGCGCAATTGATAAATGGCCGGCATGGCTTCGCCGGCACTTGATGAGAGAGTGCCGGGGTCAGGTGGGGAAAAATTGGATGTACGTGCTCTTTTTGCGGGTGGTCTCCTGCATGAAGCCCACCACAGATCCTTGCTTGAACACCGACCCCCTGTGGGAGCGGGCTTGCTCGCGAATGCGGTCCATCAGCCACCATCAATATCAACTGATCAACCACCATCGCGAGCAGGCTCACTCCCACAATGAATCTCCGTCGACCACAAACTCTGCATCCACAGCAAATCCCCTGTGGGAGCGGGCTTGCTCGCGAATGCGGTGGGTCATTCAATATCTATGCTGGCTGACACTCCGTCTTCGCGAGCAAGCCCGCTCCCACATTGGATCTTCTGTCCGAATGTCCTGGGCCTGTACAAAACCTGTGGCGCGGTTGTTGAAAATCACACGGATTGAAACCGTGGATACCCGGTTGTCTTTTGAAAAGTCTCCAAAATAAAAACCACCATGACAGTTGCTCCCACATTGGATCGGGTGTTGGTCTGGGGTTATGAGGTCTGGATATTGAGCGGTTCGGACATGAACTGACTGATCCGCGACCGCAACCATTTCTCCGCTGGGTCGTTGTCGTGCACGCCGCTCCAGGCCATCGACAATTGCGCGGCTTCGATGTGGAACGGCGGGTCTTCGGCGCGCAACGCACAGCCTTCGACCAAGGCACACGCGGCGTAATCGGGCACGGTGGCGATCATTTCCGTACCGGCAAGCAATGCGCGCAAACCGCTGAACTGCGGCACGCCCAGCACCACGCGGCGGTGGCGGCCGATCTTGGCCAGGTCGAGGTCAATGTTGCCGCTCAAGTCCCCGGAAAACGACACCATCGCATGCGGCCGTTCGCAGTATTCGTCCAGGGTCATTGGGCCAGGCCGATTATCCCCGCGCAGGACTTTGCAGGGGATGTCCCGCAGTTTCTTGCGCTTGGCATTGGCCGGTAAATCGGTGGTGTAGCTGACGCCCACGGAGATTTCCCCGGATGCCAGCAGCGCCGGCATCAGCAGGTAGTTGGCCCGGCGCACGACAACGATGATGCCTGGGGCCTCTTCCCGCAACTGACTCAATAACGGTGGAAACAGACCGAACTCGGCGTCGTCCGACAGTCCGATGCGAAACACGTCGCAACTGCTGGCCGGTTCGAATTCCTTGGCGCGGCTGACCGCCCCGGAGATGACGTCCATCGCCGGTTGCAGTTCCTTGAGAATCGCCAGCGCCCGCGCCGTCGGCTCCATGCCGCGACCGTTGCGTAGCAGCAATGGGTCGTCGAACAGATCACGCAAACGCCCCAGCGCCGCACTCACGGCCGGTTGGCCCATGAAGAGTTTTTCGGCGACCCGGGTCAGGTTCTTTTCGAACATCAGGGCTTCGAAAATCACCAGCAGGTTCATGTCGACGCGGCGCAGGTCGTTACGGTTCATCAGGGTGGGTCCTTTGTGTTTTGAGCCAGTCCAGGCAGTCACTGCAAAACCCTGTGGCGAGGGAGCTTGCTCCCGCTGGGCTGCGCAGCGGCCCCAAAATCTTCGCAGCAATGCCGATTTTGTGAGTGCTGCGCACTCAAGCGGGAGCAAGCTCCCTCGCCACAGGTTACTCATCGTTCTTTGGCTTAAGGGCAATCCCCTCATCACAGATTTTGTGTTCTTCCTTGCCTAAGCACAGTGCCAGAACTCTACTCAATCAACGGCACTTTCGCCGCTCGTTTGTATGGGCCGTATTCCACCGGCACCCATTGGAAATGCTTGCCCTCGGCGGCGATATGACCTATGCCCGGAAACGGCAAATGCGCGGCGGTGACCCAGGTTTTGCTGGCGGCCGCATCGGTGAAGACCTGGTTGCGGCTCTTGATCGCCTGCTGACTATTGACGTCAAAACCGATCGACACTTCGGGATGCAGGAATTGCACCGCCAGGTTATGCACCAAATCGCCCATGAACAAAATGCTCTGGCCGTTAGAGGTGAAGCGGTAGGTGGTGCTGCCCGGCGTGTGCCCGGCTTCCAGCGTGGCCTCGACACCCGGCACCGGCGACTGGCCGGCGTCGAAGGTTTTGAAGCGGCCCGCCGCGACGTACGGAGCGGTCGAATCCTGGGCGATTTTGAAATACGGCTTGGCGCCTTCGGGTGCTTTGGCGATGGCTTGCGGGTCGAGCCAATAATCGGCCTCAGCCTTGGCGGCGTAGACCGTGGCGTTGGCGAAGACCGGTTTTTGCTGGCCGTCGACCAGGCCGCAGACGTGGTCCAGGTGCAGGTGGGTGAGCAGGATTGTGTCGACCTGGTCTGGCTGATAACCGGCGGCTTTCATATTGTCCGAGAGCATGCCGGCCGTGGCGCCGATGCACTGCCCTGCCCCGGTGTCCACCAGGATCAGTTGCTTGCCGGTGTTGATCAGAAACGCGTTGAACGCTGTTTGCACGCCGGGCGTTTCAATCGAGCGACGGGCCAACAGTGCGCGGATCTGACTTTGGCTCAGGCCCTTGAGCAGTTTCGGCGACAGGTCGTTGTAGCCGTCGAACAGTGCGGTGACTTCGTAATCGCCCACTGCCAAGCGGAAGTAACCCGGTGCCTGGGTGCCGACCTGAGCCGGTGCCGCCGCCATGGAAATACCGGATGCCAGCGCAACCGCCAGGCCCAGTGTGCAAACCAGAGAATGCTTCATGCCTTCACCTTTGATGTCTTCAAGGAAAGCGACCTGCCAAGGCGCGCCATACGTCCCCCATCTTGCACCGACCCAACCTTCGCACACTTGCAGCGATGTGCTGAGTTAGCGCGGTTTCTCCATCCCGAACCGGGCGTGGAATTAACAACGTTTAACTCGCCTGCCAACGCCTCGCGGCCAAAAATGAAGTCCTCTGCACAGACCTGCTTTCCTAAATAAGGAAGGTGCTGATCCACCGTGCAGTGCGCCCGCGCATTCCCACCGACACGGATATTTGTCATGGCTCACGTTCAGTTCAACGCCGTCAGGGCGTCCGTCACGCCAGTGCAAAAAACCACCACCGGCGGCCTCGCGCCCTGGCGCGAAAACCTGGTCAAGCAACTGATTCTCGAAGGCCTGAGCGACTCCTTGGAAGTGACCGAACTGGCCAAGGCCTGCGCGCTGTCACGCAGTCATTTTTCCCGGGCGTTCAAGTGCAGCACCGGCCTCTCGCCGCAGGACTGGATTCGCTGCCAGCGGATCGGCCGGGCCAAGCAACTGATCCGCGACACCGACCTGACCCTGACGCAAATCAGCCTGGAATGCGGCTTCTGCGATCAAGCGCACTTCTGCCACATCTTCACCCGCAGCGAAGGCATCACGCCGTTTGCGTGGCGGTGTCAGGTGGTACGCGCCCCTGTGTTTAACCGCAAAAAATCGCAGCCCTCGGAGCTGTGCCTACACCCCTGAATCCCGAACACTATTCATGTGGGAGCGAGCTTGCTCGCAATGACGGTTGAACATTCAACATCTGAGTTGCCTGTCAGTCCGCTATCGCGAGCAAGCTCGCTCCCACAGTTTTGATTTGTGTTTGATCAGGCTTTGAGGCGATCTCAAGGACGCCATCGCCGGCAAGCCGTGCTCCTACAGGGTTATGCGTACATTCGTAATGCTGTGAACACCGTCCATGTGGGAGCGGGCTTGCTCGCGAAGGCGTCGTGTCAGCCAACATCCATGTTGAATGACATACCGCTTTCGCGAGCAAGCCCGCTCCCACAGTTGTTTGGTGTTTGATCAGCCCTTAAGGAACACCAACAGGTCTTCGTTGAGTTGGTCCTTGTGGGTATCGGTCAAGCCATGCGGCGCGCCCGGATAAACCTTCAGCGTCGAGCCCTTGACCAGCCGGGCCGAGGCAATCCCCGCCGCCTCAATCGGCACCACCTGATCCGCATCGCCGTGCACCACCAGCGTCGGCACGTCGAACTTCTTCAGGTCTTCGGTGAAGTCGGTTTCCGAGAAAGCCTTGATGCAGTCATAGGCATTCTTGTGGCCGGAGGCCATGCCTTGCAGCCAGAACCAGTCGATCATGCCCTGTGACGGTTTGGCGCCCGGTTTATTGAAGCCGAAGAACGGGCCGCTGGCGAGGTCGATGTAGAGCTGCGAACGGTCCACCAAAGAGGCCTGACGAATACCATCAAACACTTCCAGAGGCAGGCCGCCGGGGTTGGCTTCGGTCTTGAGCATCAGCGGCGGCACCGAGGAAATCAGCCCGGCTTTTGCGACCCGGCCAGTGCCGTGACGACCGATATAGCGCGCCACTTCACCGCCGCCGGTGGAGAAGCCGAACAGCACGGCGTTTTTCAGGTCCAGCAGTTCGATCAACTGCGCCAGGTCGTCGGCGTAGGTGTCCATGTCGTTGCCGGTCCACGGTTGGCTGGAGCGGCCATGGCCACGACGGTCGTGGGCGATGACCCGATAGCCTTTGGACGCCAGAAAGATCATCTGCGATTCCCAGCTATCGGCATTCAGCGGCCAGCCGTGGCTGAAGACGATCGGCTGACCGGTGCCCCAGTCCTTGTAGTAAATCTCGGTACCGTCGCGGGTGGTGAATGTGCTCATGAGGCGTACTCCTTTGGGGGTGTTGAGGGATCAAATCGGTGAGTGATGCAGACGTTCGGCCAGCCGCGCGACCCGCTCGCCCAAGTGCGCGGCGGTGCAACGGTCTTCGGGTGGCGGTGCGTCGTCGGGGGACTGTTCGACATTTGACTGGGCCATGGCGCCCAGCGAACTGCCCAGGCGATTGAGTTGCCCGTCGAACAGCCCGGTGCTGCTGCGCGCCGGCAGCACGTCGAGGCCGACCCAGATCATCGAATGCTGGGCGGCGAACACGGCCATCTGCAGCAAAGTGTTGAGCTTGTCGCCGCACAGGCAGCCGGAATTGGTGAACCCTGCAGCGAGTTTGTCGCGCCAGGGCTGAGCCAGGTAGAACGCCGCCGTGGCCTCCATGAAGCCTTTGAAGGATGCTGAAGCGCTGCCCATGTAGGTCGGGGCGCCGAAGATGATCGCGTCCGCCCGGTGCAAGTGTTCCCACTGCGTGTCCACGTCTTCCACCGAAATCAGCCGACAGGTGCTGCCCACATGCCGTTCCACGCCCAGGGCCACGGCTTCGGCCATGACTCGGGTGTGCCCGTAGCCACTGTGATAGACCACCACCACATCGCTCATTCCGGCATCCTCCAGAAGTGTCCATTCCTTTTACAGCGCGAAGACAGAGATCTTCGTTGGACTTGAAGCCCTAGAGTTTTGGGCGTAGACCTGATGCTCGACGAGTTAAACGTTGTTAATTTACAAAACCGCGCCTGATGCCCCAACGCCCTTTTTGTCACACTCGCGCCCAATAAATACGAGGTGACGAGCGGTGCAGGGAACGTGACAGTCGCAGCGAATACCTGACAGTCTGCCGAGCCCTCATTGCACTGCCGGACAATCCTGAGGAATATGCTCGGAAACCGCGTACTAGACGGATGCAAGCAGGAGTAACCCGTTGACCCTTTCCCCCGATCAGGCCGTGCATTTCGGCCCTTACCGGATCTACCCGGGACAACGTCTGGTGCTGGAAGGCGACCAGCCTTTGCGCCTGGGTCGACGTGCCATGGATATTTTGTTGATCCTGCTGGAGCACGCCGGGAATGTGGTCAGCAAGCAGCAATTGATCGCGCAGGTGTGGCCCAAAAGCGTCGTCGAAGACATCAATTTGCGGGTGCACATGGCGGCATTGCGCAAAGCCCTCGGCGACGGTCAGGCCGGCCAGCGCTACATCGTCACGGTGGCTCAGCGCGGTTACAGTTTTGTGGCGCCGTTCTCGCTGGCGTCTATCGAGCAGCACCCCGACAACGAGGCCCACGAACCGCGCCGACATAACCTGCCGGTGCGCCGCACCCGACTGATCGGGCGTCAGCATCTGGTGGACAGCTTGGTGACACATCTCGCCCGCCAGCGCTTCATCACCCTGGTCGGCCCCGGCGGTATCGGCAAGACCACCGTGGCCCTGCGGGTGGCCGAACAACTGATCGGTCATTACCGCGACGGCATTCGCTTGTTGGACCTCGCGCCACTCAATGACCCGGCGATGATCACTGCGCATCTGGCGACACTGCTGGACCTGGCGCTGCACGACGGCGAGCCGATGAATAGCCTGGCGACCTGCCTGCGGGAACGGCAGATGCTGCTGGTGATCGACAACTGCGAACACCTGATTGATGCGATTGCGCTGCTGTGCGAAGGCATTCTGCGTGGCGCACCGCAGGTGCATATTCTGGCCACCAGTCGCGAGAGCCTGCGGGCCGAAGGCGAGTACGTGCAACGCCTGGAATCGCTGGATTGCCCGCCACCCATCGCCGTGCTCGACCGCGCCCAGACCTTGAGTTTTTCCGCCCTGCAATTGTTCGTCGAGCGGGCGATGGCCAACCACGACAGTTTCGAACTGAGCGATGAAGAGCTGCCCTTGGCGATTGAAATTTGCCAGCGTCTGGACGGCATTCCGTTGGCCATCGAACTGGCGGCCGCGCAAGTCGCCGACCTCGGCATCAATGGCTTGCTGACGCAACTGCAAGGCAGTTTTCGCCTGCTGACCCAAGGAAGTCAGACAACGCTGGGCCGGCATCAGACCCTGCGCGCGACGCTGGACTGGAGCTTTGAACTGCTCAGTGTTTGCGAGCAGACGTGCCTTCGTCGATTAGGGCTGTTCAGGGGCGGTTTCACGCTGGAATCCGCAGCGGCGGTGATCGTTGGCGAACACATCGAACCCAACCTGGTGCTTGCCTCGATCACGCAACTGGTGGCCAAGTCGTTACTGAACGTGGAAGTGGGCGATGAAGAGGTGTTCTATCGCCTGCTCGACACCACCCGCAGCTATGCCCTGGAAAAACTTCACCTGGCCGCAGAGGTGTCGGACACCCGTCAACGGCATGCCGAACGCTGCCTGGCCTTGATGCAACAGGCTCAGGACGACTGGGAGCAAACCCCCACTCACCTGTGGATCGAGCGTTACGCCCGGGGCCTTGAAGACATCCGCGCCGCCCTCGAATGGGGCTTGCACGCGAACGGGCC
The DNA here is from genome assembly GCF_056680395.1 of Pseudomonas sp. ASL4. NCBI lineage: Bacteria > Pseudomonadati > Pseudomonadota > Gammaproteobacteria > Pseudomonadales > Pseudomonadaceae > Pseudomonas > Pseudomonas sp. ASL4. Next base: position 5,583,648 of record NZ_CM155280.1, read on the forward strand.
GCAGATGCTGGCGATCCGCTTGACCGCCAGCTCAATGCCGCTGTGGCAGGAACTCTCGCTGCTCAAGGAGCACGGCGTGTACGTGCGCCGGGCCTTGGCGCTGCTCGATGCCGCCGCCGAGCCCTGCCCTCGCCTGACCATCGCCCTGAAGCTCGCCCTCGGCAGCTCCTGTTACCACGCCCAGGGCGGCACCGCCGAAACCGTCGACGCCTTCGTCAGCGCCAGAACCCTGGCTGAACGTTACGATGACGTTGCCGGTCAGTTGCGGGCGGTGTCCGGGCACATGGCGGTCAATCTCTGCAGCGGCAACTATCAAATGGCCCTGGAGCAGAGCCAGCAGTTCGACCGATTGGGGCTGCACGGCGATGCAGTGTTGTCGCTGAGCACCCACCGTTTGCGCGTGCTGGCGCTGCACTTTTCCGGGGATCAGCAACAGGCGCGGGAGCATGCCGAGCAAGTCATCCAGCGCATGGCCCAAAGCGGCCACCTCAACCGCTTCACCCACGGTTTTGGCGTGCAGTACGATCAGAGCGTCGCGGCGCTAACGATTCTGGCGCGGATTCTCTGGCTGCAAGGCCAGCCGGAACAAGCCTGGCGCACTGCCCGGCAGGCGCTGGACATCGCGATCCAGATCAACCACGGCACGTCCATCTGCTACACCCTGGCGCTGTCCGGTTGCCTGATCGCCCATTACAACGGCGACACGGCTACCGCCCGCGAACTCTTGCGTATGTTGCTGGAGCAAGCGCAGAAGCATTCGGTGGTGCTGTTTTATAACTGGGCGCGGCAGTATGCGCAGGTGATTGAAGGGGCCGAGGGGCCTTCGCTAGCGGGTGTCGGGCTAGTGAAAGAGATCATGGTGACGCTGGATGGTGGTTTTGTTGATGGCGCGTTGTTGGCGCGTGCTGAAAGCGGCGCGGCGGGTTGGAGTACGGCGGAGATTCTTCGGGTTCGGGGGGAGGCGTTGGTTGCTGAGGAGAACTTGTTAGAGGTGGGTTGTCTGGGCGGGCGCCTTCGCGAGCAAGCCCGCTCCCACAGGGGGGAGGCGGTGCTGCTTGAGGCGTTGGCGGTGGCGAAAAGTCAGGGAGCGCTGGCTTGGGAGCTGCGCAGTGCCACTTCATTGGCGCAACTTTGGCAGCGTCGGGGTCACGCGCAGCGAGCTTATGAGTTGCTGGCGCCGATTTATGGGCGATTTACCGAAGGTTTTGCTACGCCGGACCTGACGAAAGTCCGGCGTTTACTCGATGAGCTCGCCGGGCAATTGCACGCCTGAGATCCAGCGCGCGCGGCTGATGTAGTGCGCATGGCTCAGTTCGAGCGCACGCAGGTGGCCGCTGTGTTCGAGTTTCTCCAGGGCATAGGTGCGCGTGGTGTGAAGGAAGCGATAACGGGGCACGCCACTGCCCTGCTCTATTGAAAGCAGCGATTTGCGCGCCAGTCGTTCCACCACGTCCAACAGGTGCATGGGCGGCAGTGAGGCGCAGCTGATCACGCCAATCACCGCGTCGAGGGTGAAGGCCATTTTGAACACCGCCAAGCGCTGCCACACCGTTTGCTCCAGCGGGCTCAGCCGTTCGTAACTCCAGTCCAGCGCGGCTTTGAGGGTCTGATGGCGTGGCACGGCGGTGCGTCGGCCCTGGGTCAGCAATTGGAAACAGTTGTCCAGTTGCGCGTGCAGCCCGACCAGCGCCAATGCATCAATCTGCGCGGCGGCCAGCTCGATGGCCAAGGGCAAACCGTCGAGCCGCCGACAGATGTCGCGCACGGCTTTGAGGTCTTGCTCGCGCAGAGTAAAGCCCTGCTGACGGGCACGGGCACGGCTGACAAACAGCTGCACCGCCGAGTAGCCCATGGCTTCGGCCACATTGTGCAATGCCGAGGCTGGCGGCACCGCCAAGGGCGGCAACCGCAACACGGTTTCGCCGAGAGCCTGGAGCGGTTCACGGCTGGTGGCCAGGATCGACAGGCGCGGCGCGGCGGCCAACAGATCATCGACCAAGGTGCGACAGCGTTCGAGCAGGTGTTCACAGTTGTCGAGCACCAGCAACGCATGCCGTGGCGCCAGCGGCGCAAGGCCAGCGTCGAGTTCCAGGGTTTGAAGCAATTGATCGACCACCTGCGACGGGTCGTCGATAGCTGCCAAGTCGATGATCCAGACACCATCGCGGTAGTGCTGCAACAGCAACTCAGCCACGCGCAAGGCCACGGTGGTCTTGCCGATCCCGGCCGGGCCGACCAGGGTCATGAACCGTCGAACCGGCAACTGGCGCACCACACTGCCGACGATCGAATCTCGACCGGTAATCGATGTGAGTCGTGCCGGCAGATTGTGCTGGGGCTTATGCAAGCTGTCGATGAACACCGGCGTGCCTTCCAGCACACGTTCGACCGGGGCGATGAAGCTGTAGCCGCGCTGCGGAATGTTGACGATGTAGCGCTCGCCGTTCTGGCCATCACCGAGGGCCCGGCGCAGAGCCGCGATGTGTACGCGCAGGTTAATCTCTTCGACCACCGACGTCGGCCAGACCCGGGCGATCAATTCGTCCTTACTGACGACGTGGCCGGCGCGTTCGACCAGCACCTGCAAAATGTCCAGCGCCCGCCCGCCCATGCGCAGCGCCCGATCACCGTCCAGGATCAGCCGTTGGTTGGGGTGGAACGCGTAGGGGCCGAACCGCAGCGCCGCATCGCTGGTTAAATCTCTGAGGCTGTTCATGCACGTTCTCGTGCTGAAAACCTGGTCGGCTCAAGGTACTGCAAAGTCCGTCGAGCACGTCCATCCAGGCTCCCGCATCTCCATCGCAAAGAGTTCACGGGTATCTTGGCAGGCATCGATGACCACACAACTACCGTACTGGGAGCATTACGGACATCGCGGTGCGCATAACGGACACAACCGCTCTAGCTGAACTGTTCGCGGTACTGCGCGGGGGTCAAACCGAGCTTTTCACTAAACAAAAAACGCATGTGCCGCACGCTGCCGAAGCCGCTTTTGTAGGCCACGGTCTTGAGCGGTGCGTCGCTGGTTTCCAGCAGATTTCGCGCACGGTCAATGCGCGCACTTTGCAGGAACTCCATGGGCGTCATGTTCACTTCCCGGGCAAACAGCCGGGCGAAGTGCCGCGAACTCATGTTCGCCAGGCTCGCCATGCGTTCGATGCTGAAGGCTTCGTCGAGGTGTTCGAGTACGTAGTTCTGTACTCGGGTAATGGGGGTTTCGTGCGGGGCGACAGCAGCCATCAGCGGACTGAACTGCGCCTGCCCGCCCTGGCGTTTCATCACCACCAGCAGCACTTTGGCCACATCCTGGGCGACTTTTTTGCCGTGGTCCTGGGCGACCACTGCCAAAGCCAGGTCGATACCAGCAGTGACCCCGCCGGAGGTGATGAGATTGCGGTCCTCAACGTAGATCTGGTCAGTTTGAACCGTGGCTTTGGGGAAACCTTTGATCAGCCGCTCGGTGTAGTGCCAGTGAGTGGTGACGCGAAAACCGTCCAGCAACCCGGCATACCCGAGCACAAACGCGCCGGTGCAGATCGAGCCATAACGCTCGGCCCGGGCAACGGCCCCGCGCAGCCAGGCCAGCAGAGGCTCGCTTTTTTCGTTGTAGGCACCGGGACCGCCCGGCACCAGCAGCAAGTCGTAACCGTCGCAGGCCTGATCGATATGCAAGTCAGCCTGGACGCTGACGCCATTGGAAGCACGCAACGGACCGTGCTCGGTGCCGATCATCGACAACACATAGTGGTCGGCCGGTTCCAGATAACGGTTGGCGATGGAAAACACCTCCATGGGCCCGGCCATGTCGAGCAGGAGAAAGTTGGGGAACAGCACCATTGCCACGGTTTTCATGGAGTGGACATCACTGAGGTTATAAAAAGAGAACTGCCCGTCGGTTAAACACCGATCCACTGTGGGAGCGGGCTTGCTCGCGAAAGCGGTGTATCAGGCACCCACAACGTTGAATGTGATGCCGCCTTCGCGAGCAAGCCCGCTCCCACAGGTTTTGTTCGCTGTGCATTATGGCCTTTGTATCAAATATGCGTACGTGACCCCGCGCACAAAACTGTCAACCTGAACGGGACAGTATTTCAGTTTTCATCTACTTATTGCATCGAGCAGTAACCATTAACCTTCTCCTCACTCGGACGAATTCACGTCCTGACAGGAGATTTCATCATGCTGACCCTTCGCAAAGCCTCGGATCGCGGCGCGGCCAATCACGGTTGGTTGAAGTCGTTCCATACCTTTTCCTTCGCTAACTATCGCAACCCGAAAGAGCAGGGTTTTTCCGATCTGTTAGTGATCAACGATGACCGCGTGGCAGCCGGCAAAGGCTTTGGCCAGCACCCGCACCGGGACATGGAGATTTTCTCCTATGTGCTCGAAGGCGCCCTGGAACACAAGGACACCTTGGGCACCGGTTCGGTGATCCGCCCCGGCGACGTGCAGTTGATGAGCGCCGGCAGCGGCGTGGCCCACAGCGAGTACAACCACTCGGCCACCCGTGGCGTGCATTTTCTGCAAATCTGGATCGTTCCTGAGGTCAGCGGCGCCAAACCGCGCTATCAGCAAGAGCACTTCAGTACCCAGAAAAAACGTGGGCGCCTGCAACTGATCATCTCCCCGGACGGGGCCAAGGGTTCGCTGTCGGTGCGCCAAGATGCGCGAGTGTATGCCGGGCTGTTCGACGGCAAGGAAAGCGCAACCCTGGAACTGGCGGCCAACCGCTACGCCTATGTGCATGTCGCTCGTGGGAGTGTTGAACTCAACGGCGTGCAGTTGCAGGAAGGCGACGGCGTGCGGGTTCGCGAAGAACAGGTGCTGACCTTGAGCAATGGCGTGGATGCCGAAGTGTTGGTGTTTGATTTGCGGCCGCAGGAATTGCCGGAAATGCCATGACCGTGAATGATCTGGGGGCCTTTGTGCCCCCAGATATTTATCAGCCCGGCACATTTCCTGTGGCGAGGGAGCTTGCTCCCGTTCGGCTGCGAAGCAGTCGCAAATCCATCGCACTCGGTGTACCTGATACACCTCGGTTGCAGGTTTTGGGGCCGCTTCGCGACCCAGCGGGAGCAAGCTCCCTCGCCACAGGTCATGTGCTCGACCGTTACTTGGCGGGACTTCACTCATTCGTACCGGAAAACCCCGCCACAATCTCATCAATCACCGCCCTCACCCGCGCCGTATGCCGCAGATCCGCATGGGTCACCAGCCACACGTCATAGGGCATCGGTCGCGTGCGTTCTGGCCACAACCTGACCAGCCCATCCCTTTCCCCCATGTACACCGCAAGCTCGCCGAGCCCGATCCCCGCCGCGATGGATCGCCGCACCAGCAGGCTTGAGCCAAGACTCGAAACAATCCGCCCACGACTCAACGGCTCCGAAACCAGGGTCATCTCCTTGTTGCTCGCCAGATACGGCTGATACACCACCAAGTCATGCCCTTCGAACGCCGACCCCGGCTCCGGCACACCGTGGGTGTCCACGTAGCGTTGAGAAGCGAACAGCCCCACCGGCCAACGCGCAATGCGCCGGGCGATCAGGTCCGGGTTGTCCGGCCGCGCGTTGCGTACTGCGATGTCGGCTTCGCGCTTGGCCAGGCTGATCATTTGCGTGGACGCGTCCAGTTGCACCCGCACATCCGGGTGTTTGTCGTGCAACCGGGCAATCGCCGGGATCAGGAAATCGATGGCCAGCGAGTCCGTTGTGCTGACCCGCACCGTGCCGCTCAGCCGATCATCGAGGCCGAGGATTTGCCGTTCCAGCTCCAACGCCGACACCTCCATTTTCTCCACGGCCTGCAACGCCGCTTCACCCACCGCCGTCAGCGCATAACCTTCAGAGGTGCGCAGGAACAACGTCGCGCTCAAGGACTTCTCCAGCGCCGTGACCCGCCGCCCGACCGTGGCCTGATCGACGCCCAACACCCGTGCCGCGCCGCGCAGCGTCGACTCTCGGCAAACCGCCAGAAACACCCGTGCGTCATCCCAATTCATGCGGCTCACCTACTGATGCATATACGCATCACTGTAGCGCGAAATCGCTGCATTACCGCAGCAGCAATCCCCGATAGGCTGCACGCCAGAGATAGCCTTCGTTCGCCGCGTTTCAAGCGCTGACCGGGTTTGCCTATTCAGGGATATTCAATGCCAGTGGCGGGCATCACACGTTGTTGTTTGTGATTGCGTGTGGGGCCATTGTGGTTGCATTGGTTTTGGAATTGGCGATGCGGCTGATAGCCAAGATCAAAAGATCGCAGGCTGCGCCAGCTCCTACATTGGATCGCGTACACCCTGTAGGAGCTGTCGAGTAAAACGAGGCTGCGATCTTTTGATCTTCAGCAACACCACACGGTCCCACTTATTAACGATCTTCTGCACAGGAACCCAAAAAATGAACCTGCCCCAAACCATGACCCTGATCGAAATCACCCAGCCCGGCGGCCCCGAAGTCCTGCAACCGAAGGATGTGCCGATGCCGGTGGTTGCCGCCGGTGAAGTGCTGATCCGCGTCTATGCCGCCGGAGTCAATCGCCCCGATGTGATCCAGCGTGCCGGCAAGTACCCGATGAAACCTGGCATGAGCCCGATTCCCGGGCTGGAAGTGGCCGGTGAAGTGGTGGCGGTCGGCAAAGGGGTCAGTGAGTTTGTGCTGGGCGACAAGGTCTGTGCGCTGACCAATGGCGGCGGTTATGCGCAATATTGCGTTGCCCCGGCCAGCCAGACCTTGCCGATTCCCGATGACATGGACTGGATTCACGCAGCAGCGATTCCGGAATCCTTTTTTACGGTGTGGGCCAATCTGTTTGAAATGGGCGGCGCCAGCAAAGGTCAACACGCATTGATTCATGGCGGCACCAGCGGCATCGGCACCACCGCGTTGATGCTCTGCCGCGAGTTCGGCGTAGAGGCCTTCGCCACCGCCGGCAGCGAGGAAAAATGCGAAGCGATTCGCAAACTCGGCGCCAGGCCGATCAACTATCGCGATCAGGATTTCGCCCAGGTCATTGCCGAAAAAACCGCCGGCAAAGGCGTCGACGTAATCCTCGACATCATGGGCGGCTCGTACTTCAACAACAACGTCGCAGCACTGGCCATGGAAGGTCGGCTGGTGATGCTCGGCTTCCTCGGCGGCGCCCACGCCAACGACGTCGACTTGCTCGCGATCATGGCCAAACGCGCAATCATCACCGGCTCACTGCTGCGCTCGCGCACCAAGGAAGAAAAAGCCGCCATCGCCCAAGGGCTGTACGAATACGTCTGGCCGGTACTGTCGGCCGGGCGTTGCTTGCCGATGATCGACAAGGTCTACCCGTTCACCGACGCCGCACAGGCTCACGCGCGGATGGAAGCCGGCGATCATATCGGCAAGATTGTGTTGCAGATGGACTGATCAGTAGCCTTCACCCGCCGCCTCGGCGCCACCGATGATTGCGATGCCTGAGCTGCTGCCAAGGCGTGTCGCGCCAGCCTCGATCATCGCCAGCGCGGTCGGGTAATCGCGCACGCCGCCCGAGGCCTTCACGCCAATGTTTGCACCCACCGTGCGGCGCATCAGGGCGACGTCCTCGACGGTGGCGCCGCTGTGGCTGAAACCGGTGGAGGTCTTGACGAACGCAACGTTCAGATCGCGGCAGATTTCGCAGGCCTTCACTTTTTCGGCGTCGGTGAGCAGGCAGGTTTCCAGGATGACTTTCAGCGGCACACTGCCGCAGGCTTGTTTGACCAGGGCGATGTCGGCCTGAACTTCGGCGTACAAACCGTCCTTCAATCCACCGATGTTCAACACCATGTCGATCTCGCCAGCGCCGGCCGCAATCGCCCGCTCGGCTTCGAAGGCCTTGGTGTCGCTCAGCCCGGCGCCCAGCGGGAAGCCGACCACCGCGCAAACCTTGACGCTGTGCCCCGCCAGACACTGCGCAGCATGGGGCACTTGCCCGGAGTTTACGCACACCGAATAGAAGCCATGTTCCGCCGCCTCGCGGCACAGGGTGGCGATTTGCTTGCGGGAAGCGTCCGGCGCCAACAAGGTGTGATCGATGTACTGCGCCAGTGCCTGGGGTGGGAGATGGGCCATCGCAAAAACTCCTGTTTGTATATTCAAATGCCCCTGCGCCACAATCGAGGATCATTTGCGCAAAAACGTTACAAAACTAACAATTAATGTTACTTAAATAACATCAACAATCAACCCCGGAATGCCTGTGGACAGTAAAAAAGCCGAGCGTCTCAAGCTGATTCAACAAGCCCTGCAAGACCAGAGCGCCATTCACCTGCGCGAAATGGCGGCGTTGCTGGACGTATCGGAGATGACCCTGCGCCGCGATCTGAGCAAGTACACCGACCACCTGCGCCTGCTCGGCGGCTACATCACCAAAATCCACGACGGCAATGAACCCGGCGATTACCGCGTGGCCGAACAGGACACCCGGCACGTCGAGGAAAAACGCCGTATCGGCAAACTCGCCGCACGGTTTATCCAGCCCGGCGACACAGTGTTCTTCGACTGCGGCACCACCACGCCGTTTGTGGTGGATTTCATCCCCGACGAGCTCGAATTCACCGCCGTGTGCAACTCCCTGAACGTGCTGCTCAAACTCTCGCAAAAACCCAACTGTCACATTGTGGTCTGCGGCGGCACGTTCCACCGCAAAAACCAGGTGTTCGAGAACACCAGCGAAACCGGCATCCTCGACAATGTGCGCCTGACCTGGGCCTTTGTCTCGGCCGCCGGCATCAGCCAGGACCTCGGCGTGACCTGCTTCAACTTCAATGAAGTGGAGGTCAAGCAGAAGGTCCTGCGCCAGGCGCAACAGCGCTTGCTGCTGGCCGACCACAGCAAGTTCGACACGGTGCGCACTGCGCATTTCGCCGCCCTTGAGGATTTCCAGTACGTGGTCAGCGACAAAAAAATCCCCAAGGCCTACCGCGACGCGATTGCCGCCAGCGGCGCGCAACTGATCATCTGATCAAGGCCTGTTGTTCGGCCTTCTTGAGATATCCGGTGGTGACCTTGAACGCCGCCGTCTCCCCCGCCGCCAATGCCCGCACATGGCCTTTGGCGGACTCGGCGCGATAGCCTTCCGGCTCACAGGTGGCGGGCAAGACGAACGCCGCCACTTGCTGATCGGCGTTGTGCAGGATCCAGCGCGCGGCATGGTCGAATTGGTCGGGGCGATAGCACGTGTAGAACGCCGCGCCGTCCGGATGACTCAGCAGAAAATGCGCATCGCCATTTGAATCGGCGCGCACGCCGTCGAAGAAAAACACGATCTCCGGGTCGTAGAGGTCTGGGCGGTCCAGGGATTGAAACTGTTCCGGCTCCAGCGCCAACTGCTCCATGTAATGGCTCCAGGCCGGCGTCGGTTTCACGTGAGCCGGCACGCTGCTGCGCAAACGCACCTTTTCAAACCCCAACGGCTCGATGAACCGGGCGCCCTCGACGTAGGCGTAATTCATATGGGCCATGTACATCAGGTCCATGGGTTTGCCGGCCAGGTTGGTCACGTTCATGGCGATATCGAACAGCCCCGAGTCGGCACGCAAGGTCACGCTCGGGCTGGCCAGATAGCGGTCGCCAAAACCCTGGGCGTATTCATACTCACCGCCCAAGCGCAGGAAGGGTCCGGCACTGTCTTCGCCGACCGTAAGCCAGGCGCGATCCATCGCCGCGCAAGGCATCTCGCCGTGCAACGGATGGTCGTCGTCGGGCGTGGGGCAACCGTTGCGCAGCAAGCCGCTGTGGAACATGAAACAGCCATAGGTGCCGATCACCGTCGGGCTCGGTTTTGGCTGGCTGAACAGGTTGCTCATGGTCAGGTCGCAGCCGTCGAACACGGCGTCCCAGATCATCTGGCCCTGATACGGCAGCACCACCAGTTTTCCACGGCTGTTGGTCATTTCCAGCGCCAGCACACCGCTGGGATAAGTGCTGGCGCTGACCTTGAAGTGCGCAGATTCCAGCAGTGTTTTCGGCGCGTCGCCAAACAGTGCCGGATAGAGATTGATCCGCGTGCTCATGAGGTCACCGCCACACCCACCGGCGCCCGCTCACTGGCGGAATGACGCAAGCAGCGCACTGCGTAGGCGACGATCACGATGAAGCACAGCAACGGCACGCTGTAGGCCAGTTGCATGTTGCCGCCGCTGTAGTCGGAGAGCAGGCCCTGGAAGATCGGGATCACCCCGCCACCGACAATGCTCATCACCAACAGTGAACCGCCAACGCCGGTGTCTTCACCGAGGCCGTCGATGGTCAGGCCATAAATGGTCGGCCAGCACGGGCCGAGAAACACACTCACACCGACCGCCGCATACACCGCCGTGATGTTCGGCACCAGGATGGTGTAGGCCAGCAACACGATGCACAGCACGCCATACACCGCCAGCACCTTGGCCGGGTGCAGTTTGCGCATCAATACGTTGGCGATCATTTTGCCGACGAAGTAGGCGGCGAAGGTCGTCAGCAGGAACCACGATGCGCTGCGCTCGTTCATCCCGCCCAACTGCATGGCCAGGCGAATGGTGAAACTCCACACACCAACCTGCGCCCCGACATAGAGAAACTGCGCCAGTACGCCGAAGGTGAAACGCTTGTTGCCCCACAACCGCGACAGGCTTTGGCCGAGGCTGGCGGTTTTCTTGTTGCTCGGTTGATTGCCCTTGCACTTCGGAAACCGGGTGATGGCGATCAGGATGAACATCAGCACCAGCACCGCGATCATCCATTTGTACGGCAGCAAGGTGGACTGGATCATTTGCAGTTGCTGGATCGCCGCGTCCGAGGCGCTCATTTGCGTGAGCTGCTCGCGGGTGGCGTCGGTGTCCTTGAACATCACGAAACTGCCGACGTACACCCCGGCCATCGCGCCGAACGGGTGGAAGGTCTGGGAGATGTTCAGGCGACGGGTGCCGGTTTCCCGTGGGCCCATCAGGGTCGAATAGGTGTTGCAGGCGGTTTCGAGAAACGACAGGCCTGCCGCGATCACGAACAGCGCCAGCAGGAACATACCGTACTTGGCCGTCGATGCTGCCGGGAAGAACAGCAAGCAACCGAGCATGTACAACATCAGACCGATGAGGATGGTGGTCTTGTAGCTGAATCGCCGAACCACCAATGCCGCCGGAATTGCTACGAAAAAGTAGCCGAGGTAAAACGCCGACTGCACGAATGCAGTCTGGAAATCGCTGAGCAGAAAGGCTTTCTTGAAATGTGCGATGAGCACGTCGTTCATGCTCGCGGCCGCCGCCCACAGCGCGAAGATACTGCACAGCAAGATGAAGGCGAACCAGGGCGTGCGGTTCAGGTAAAAACCATCGGGCGTCTGTTGGAGCGGAGGCTTTGTCATTGTTGTTCTCCGGTGAGTTTTAAGGGGTGAATCAGCTCGACGTCAGGCGTCGAGGTTGCGCTGGAATTCAGCGAATGCAGTAGCGTCCGGGTAGGAGGTTTGGGTGCCCAGGCCGGTGACCGAACAGGCGGAATAGGCGACCGCCTGGGTCATGGCGGCGCGGATATCGCGGTCGCGACTCCAGTGCTGGATGAAGCAACCGATGAACGCATCCCCGGCGCCGGTGGTGTCGCGGGCGGCGACCCGCAGGCCGGGAATCTGGAACTCACCCTCTTCGCCGACGTACAGCGCGCCTTGCTGGCCGAGGGTCACGATCACATGGCGAATGCCGCTGGCGACCAGGGTTTTTGCGGCTTTTAGCGCTGACTCAGGGGAGTCGACAGTCTGGCCGCTGATCAGCGCCAGTTCCGATTCGTTGGGCACCAGAAAATCCAGCTGCGCCAGGTGTTCGCGGCTTAGCCCCGCCAGGGCTGGCGCTGGGTTGAGCAGCACGGGAATGTTGTGTTCTCGACCGAACGCAATGGCGTAGTAAACGGTTTCGACATTGATTTCGAGTTGCAGCACGATCAGCGCGCACTCACGCAGGGCCTGCGCAGCGGCGTCGATATCGGCCGGGACGAGATGAGCGTTGGCACCTTTAACGATGAGAATGCTGTTGTGCGAGTCGGCCTGGACGAAGATCGGCGCCACGCCGCTGGACACGCCCGGCACACGCTGCACGTAGCGGGTGTCGATGCCGAAGCGCTGGAAGTTGGCCAAGGTGTTGTCGGCGAACATGTCATCGCCGACCTTGGTCAGCATCAACACATCTGCCCCAAGCTTGGCTGCGGCCACCGCTTGATTGGCGCCTTTACCGCCGCAACCCAGGGCAAACCCCGGCGCTTCAAGCGTCTCGCCCTGAGCCGGCATGCGGTCGATGTAGGTGATCAGATCCACCATATTGCTGCCGATGACTGCGATCTTGCTCATTGCTATTCCACCTTGTTGCGGCTGCCAGGCTGATGGCTGGCGTTCTTGTTTTGTTATTTAAATAACATTTAATGTGATTATTCAATCTTTTTTATTGGGCAGGTGGGCAGGCAAAGACGAGCGGCTTTGCGCAAATCCCGTAGGAGCGAGGCTTGCCCGCGAAGGCGGAGTGTCAGACGACATCAATACTGACTGCGCTGACGCCTTCGCGGGCAAGCCTCGCTCCTACAAGGGACTGCGGTGGACATTGATCGGTTGAACGACACAGATCCACTGTGGGAGTGAGCCTGCTCGCTCCCACAGGGGATGGAGGTAACGCATAACACTGTGCAACATACGGCTGTCGAATTAATCCCCCGTCCCCGGCGCGCATCTGTTAAAACCCGTGCTTTCCCTTGATCGACTGGACCGCTGCATGTTTTCTACCTTCATGAGCCGCTTGGGTCGGCGCTGGTTGCCGTTGCTGTGCATGGCACTGCTGATCGTCGGTCTGCCGGTGAGTTGCGGGGTGCTCAAGTACAAAGAACGCGAATTGCTGTTTCGGATCGAGCCAGGCACCGCCAGCTGGTATCACGGCTTGCCGCAGGATGTTCAAGAGTTCGACATCAAGCCTTCCAGCTTCAAGGGCAATCAAAGCCTGCATGCCTGGTGGTGGCCGGCCGCGCGCCGCGATGCGCCGTCGATCCTCTATTTGCACGGCGTGCGCTGGAATCTCACCGGCCAGGCGTTTCGCATCGAGCAACTACGGGCCATGGGCTTTTCGGTGCTGGCCATCGACTACCGCGGGTTCGGCCAGAGCAAGGGTAATCTGCCGTCGGAAGCCAGCGTTTACGAAGACGCTCACGTCGCCTGGGAACGCTTCAAGACGATGCAACCGGACGCCAATAAACGCCTGATCTACGGTCACTCGTTGGGCGGCGCGGTGGCCATCGACCTCGCGGCCGACCTGGCCGCCCAGGCGAAAAAGAACCACGTTGCAGTGCCGGTGCGCGGGTTGGTGATTGAGTCCACCTTCACCTCGCTGGGGGATGCGGTCGCGCAAGTGGCCGACGAGAACCTGCCAGTAAAATCGCTGCCGGTGCGTTGGTTGCTGTCGCAGAAATTCGATTCCATCGACAAGATTACTGACATCGGCATGCCGCTGCTGGTGGTCCATGGCCTGGCCGATGCGTTTATGCCCCCGCGCTTCAGCGAGCAGTTGTTCAATGCCGCCAACGAACCCAAGCGCCTGCTGTTGGTGCCCGGCGGCACGCACAACAACAGCATGAGCCTGGGCGGCAGCCAGTATCGCCAGGCCATCGAAAATCTGATGAACACCAAACCTGCTCAGGTCGCAGCCGTGAACCGGAGTTCCCGGGACACTTGAAGCCTAGCGATAACCCCGCGCCTGCAAGTCAAACAACTGCGCATAACGCCCGCCCGCGGCCACCAGACTGTCGTGATCGCCCCGTTCCAGGATCGACCCCTGATCCAGCACGATGATGTGGTCGGCATTGCGCACACTGGAAAAACGGTGGGAGATCAGCAAGGTCATGCGACCTTGGGTGTGCCGGCTGAAATGCTCGAACACCGCCGCTTCCGCCGCCGGGTCAAGGGCTGAGGTGGGTTCGTCCAGAATCAGGATGTCAGCATCGCGGCGCATGTAGGCGCGGGACAAGGCGATCTTCTGCCATTGCCCGCCCGATAACTCCTGCCCCCCGGCGAACCAGCGCCCCAGTTGCGTGGCATAACCGCGATCCAACCCTTCGATAAAAGGCGCAGCCATGCCTTCGGCAGCGGCTTCCTTCCAGCGCTTTTCATCGTCGAAAGCCAAGGTATCGCCGACGCCGATGTTCTCGCCGACGGAGAATTGATAGCGAATATAGTCCTGGAAAATCACCCCGATGCGCCGTCTCAGCGCATCTTCTTCCCAGGTTTGCAGGTCGCTGCCGTCCAGCAGGATGCGGCCCTGATCGGGGCGATAGAGCCGGGTCAGCAACTTGATCAGCGTGGTCTTGCCTGAACCGTTCTCCCCCACCAGCGCCATGCTGCGACCCGGCACCAGGTGCAGGTCGATGCCTTCCAGCGCAGCGCGACTGGCTTCCGGGTAACGAAACCCGACATTCTCGAAACGCAACCCATCACCGGGCACCACGCCCACGGTCAGATGGCCGGTATCACTCACCACCGGCTCGGCCAGGTATTCGTAAAGGGCCGACAGGTAAAGACCATCCTCGTACAAACCGCTGATCGCACTCAGGCTGCTGCTGACGGCGGTTTGTCCCTGTTTGAACAGCACCAGATACATGGTCATCTGCCCGAGGGTGATATTGCCGTGAACGGTATCGACCACCACCCACGCATACGCCAGATAAAACGCCCCGGTGCCCAGCAAACCAAGGACAAAACCCCAGCCATCGCGGCGCAGGGTCAGGCGGCGATCTTCGGCGTAGAGCCGCTTGAACGTGTCGCGATAACGCTTCAACAGCAGCGGCGCAAAACCGAACAGCTTGACCTCTTTGATAAAACTTTCGTGGGACAGCAGCGTCTCGATGTAACTCTGCTGCCGGCTCTCCGGCGCCCGCCGGGTGAACAACCGGAAGGCATCCCCGGAGAAATGCGCCTCGGCAAAAAACACCGGCAACGCCCCGACCACCAGCAACACCAGCGCCCACGGTGAAAAATGCACCAACAGCACACCGAAACTGATCAGCACGATCAGGTTCTGGATCAGCCCCAACGACTTCATCACTAACGCCAACGGCCGGGTCGACGCCTCGCGCCGCACCCGAACCAACTTGTCGTAGAACTCCGAGTTCTCGAACTGGACCAACGACAACGTCTGGGCCTTCTCCAGAATCATCGTGTTGACCTTCTGCCCCAACTGCACCCGCAACAGCGACTGCTGAACCGACAGCGCCCGTTGAGTCCCGGACAACAACGCCAGCACACCCGCCTCAAACAACACATAACGCACCACCGGCCACAACGGCGCACTGCCCTGCTGCGCGTGCAATTGCATGGCGGTCACTACCGCGTCGACGATGCGTTGGCCGAGCCATGCAGCAAGGGCTGGGAGGACGCCGGCAATCAGGGTTGCCAGGACTAACCCCAGAAACAACCCGCGGGAGGTGCCCCAGACCAGCAGCAAGGCACGTTTTGCCTGGTCGAGCAGAGCGGCGAAACGGGTGAGGGTTGGCATAGGACGATGGGCTCGGCAAAGACGGACGACGATGCGCCATGGTACTTCAGCTCGACACACGGTCGTATGCAAGACATGAGCGTCTGACCAGCGCTTGACGCAGAACACCTCGGCGAACGAGGATTGCCGACGGGCGAAGACCCAAGCGTTCAATCCGTTCTGAAATAGGGATATTCATTGAAAAAACTATTGCTCGTCAGCGCTCTTGCAGCTTTCACCGCCGGGTGCGCATCCGTCCCGATGGGAGATCCGCAGCAAGATGCCGAAATGAAACGCTTCGGTGCCTCCCCGGATATGTCGAGAATCTACATTTATCGCAATGAAAATTTTGGCGGGGGGATAAAAATGACAATTAACGTCGATGGAAGGCTTGTCGGCGCAACCTCTGCCAATACCTACCTCGTCACTGACGTCGCACCCGGACGACACACCATTGGCTCAGACGCTGAAAACTTCACGATGTTGAAAGTCGACGCCGCACCCGGAAAGAATATTTTCGTCTGGCAGGAAGTTAAGATGGGATTCGGGACGGCACGTAGCCAACTGCATCAGGTTTCCGAAGCTGAAGGCAGACGCGGCGTTTCCGAAACAAATCTAGCCGCTTCTATGTAGAAATTCGCCGCCCCTCCTGAACCACATCAGGTAATAGACCACCGCTGGATGATGGTGGTCTGTCGCCCTGAATTCTGCGTCAATCCACACTCCTCGCTTTTTCCTCAAACCGCGCCCGATACCGCCCCGGACTCTCCCCCGTCCACTTCTTGAACGCCCGATGAAACGCGCTCGGTTCCTGAAATCCCAACTGCTCGGCGATGTCACCAATACTCGCCTTGCTCTGGCGCAACTGCTCAAACGCCACCCCGCGCCGAACCTCATCCTTGATCTCCTGATACGAACAGCCTTCGCGCTCCAGTTTGCGGCGGAAGGTGCTGGGGCTCAGGTGTTGTTCGAGGGCGAAGGCCTGCAAGGTCGGCCATTGGCTGTAATGGCTGTTGCGCAGGCGTTGGTGAACCTGAGACGCGAGGCCGTGCTGGTTGCGAAAGCGGATGACCAGCCATTGCGGCGCGGTGCGCAGGAACACTTTGAGTGAGGCCAGATCCTGCACCACCGGCAGGCGTAAGTAGTGGCTGGCGAATTCGATTTCGGTCCGTTCGGCGCCGAAGGTCAGGTTGGGGCCCCAGAGCAAACGGTCGTCGCTGAGAGAGACACGCGCATGGCGAAAATCCGCGCGGTCGATGGGGATGCGTCGCCCGCCGAGCCAGCACAGCAGGCTGATCATCAGCACCTGGAAGGTTTCTTCGCCCAAACGGCTGAGGTCACTGTCGGCCGAACGGGTTTGCAGGCTGATGACCGCACGCTTGCCGCGCACGGTCAGCGTGCCGCGAAAGTCCTGGAGGAACAGGGCGAAGTTGACCAGGCATTGGCGCATGGCTTTGTGCAGGTCGGGTTCCTGAATCAGCGCCCGGCAGATCAGGGCGAAACTGCCCGGCGGCATGCCGTGGCTGTCGAGGCCGAAGAATTCGTCGTTGAGCTCGCGAATCTGGATCAACCACAACGCGGCAAAAGCGCTGGCCGGCACCCGGGCCGTGGGCTGATCGAGCAATGCCGGGTCGATTTGAGCTTGTTCAAGCACAGCCGTCAGGCGCTGGGGATTGTGCGCCAGCCCATGGATCATCGCCTGCATGAAGTAGGCCGCCACTGAGTCCGTTTCCCGCATGTGAACGCTTTTCTCCCCATCACCCGAATGGCAAAAAACACCAGTGCCGTTGAACAGTTGCGGCATAGGACAACCGCCCTGCCGGTTTTAGACTCGCGGCCATAGTACGCCTTCGGCCGTTATGGCGGCCAAGGTATCGATGGGTTTGATCGCAAGGATTTCAAGCATGAATCTGCAACACATCGGCGTGATCGGCGCGGGCACCATGGGCAACGGTATTGCGCAAGTCTGCGCGGCCGCTGGCTTCAACGTGACCTTGATCGACATCAGCGAGAGCGCGCTGCAAAAGGCTGTCGCGACCGTCGGCAAGAACCTCGATCGGCAAGTCGCCAAAGCGACATTGACCGAAGAGCAGAAACACGCCGCCCTCGACAAAATCCGCACCAGCACCGACTACAGCAACCTGCAAAGCGTGCAACTGGTGATTGAAGCCGCCACTGAAAACCTCGACCTGAAGCTGCGCGTCCTGCAACAGATTGCCGCGCAGGTCGGCACCGAGTGCGTGATCGCCTCCAACACGTCGTCACTTTCGATTACCCAACTTGCCGCCAGCATCAGCCAACCCGAGCGTTTCATCGGCTTGCACTTCTTCAACCCGGTGCCGGTGATGGGGTTGATCGAGGTGATTCGAGGCCTGCAAACCAGCGACGCAACCCACGCGTTGGCGCTGGACATGGCCACCACCCTGGGCAAAACCGCGATCACCGCCGGCAACCGTCCCGGCTTTGTGGTGAACCGGATTCTGGTGCCGATGATCAACGAAGCGATCCTGGTGTTTCAGGAAGGTCTGGCCAGCGCCGACGACATCGACGCTGGCATGCGCCTGGGTTGCAACCAGCCGATTGGCCCGCTGGCCCTGGCGGATCTGATTGGCCTGGACACCGTGCTGGCGATTCTCGAAGCGTTCTACGACGGCTTCAACGACAGCAAATATCGCCCGGCGCCGCTGCTCAAGGAAATGGTCGCCGCCGGCTACCTGGGTCGCAAAACGGGGCGCGGCTTCCATGCCTATGCCTGAGCGTTGTTCGCGCTTCGCCGAGTACCGGGACAAAGTGCTGGAGCTGTTCGCCAGCAAGGGTTTCGGCCAGGTCGGCATGCGCGAGCTCGCCACGTGCCTGGGGCTCGCCCCGGGCTCGTTGTATCACCATTACCCGAGCAAACAGCACTTGCTGTTGGACCTGATAGAAGAGTTCTATGAAGAACTGCTGGCAACCCTTGGACGGCTGGAGAAAAAGCCCAGGCGCGACACCCTGCCCAGCCTGATTCAGGCACACCTGAACCTGCATCGGGAAATGCCCTGGCATTTTCGTCTGGCGGAGCGTGACAGCGGTTGCCTGAATGACGATCAGCAGACGCGGGTTCGGCAGTTACGCGAACAATACGAACGCACGCTGTTGCAAATGCTGGGGAGCAAATCCCGGTTCAGTGAACAGGGCCAGTTGGCCGTCGGGCACGCGATTGGCAATCTGCTCAACAGCGCGCCCGGCTGGCTGGCGCAGCATCCGCTGGGTGACGCGGAGCGCGATGAACTGCTGGAAAACCTGGTGAGCGGCGCCGTCGAGCGTTTGCTGCGTCCCCCTGTGGCGAGGGAGCTTGCTCCCGTTGGACTGCGCAGCGGTCCCTCTCTTGTTGGGGATAAAGTGGGCCCGCTACGCGACCCAGCGGGAGCAGGCTCCCTCGCCACAGGTCCAGCGACCAGCCTTAGGCAATAAGGCGCACCCGATTTATAGAAAAAACGTCTGAACAAACCCGGCAAAACCTCGTATCTAACGCTTTGCTACTTGGGGTCAATCCAATTGAAACTGGCGGTCGCCCTGGCCTCCAGACCCCCTCGGTTACCGGGAGCACAGCATGAAAATCAATCCCTACCTGATCTTCAACGGCGACTGTAAAGCTGCCTTCACTTATTACGCCCAGGCCCTGCCCGGCCACATCGACGCCATGATGACTTTCGGCGAAACCCCGGCCAAAGATCACGTTCCGGCGGATTATCACAACCTGATCATCCATACCCGCCTGTCGGTGGGAGACCAGGCGATCATGGGTTCGGACACCACCCCCGACCGCCCCACCGATGACATGAGCGCTTGCTCGATCTCGTTGAATGTCGACAGCGTGGCCGAAGCCGAGCGCGTGTTTACGGCACTGGCGGACGGCGGCACGGTACAGATGCCGCTGGAAGCAACGTTCTGGGCCGCGCGCTTCGGAATGCTGGTGGACCGGTTTGGCGTAGCGTGGATGGTTAACTGCGAGAAAGATCAGTAAGCACATCGCTGAAACATCATTTCTTCCAGCCATAAAAAAGCCCAACCTCGAAAGGTTGGGCTGTCTGCTGATATCCATTGATCGACCAGAAACCTGTGGCGAGGGCGCTTGCCCCCGTTGGGCTGCGAAGCGGCCCCAAAAAAGGAACTGCTACGCAGTCCAACGGGGGCAAGCCCCCTCACCACAAGGTTAGTGCCAGCATCCATCTCTCTGGCAACTCCGTGACCGTCTGCTACCGTCAACAAGCCATCCCGTGCAGTAACGGATTTCCTTGCCGGAGCAAGCCATGCCAGACAATGCCTTCACTTGGTCCAGCCGATTCAAACTGTCGATACTTGCCGCAGGACTCGCCGCCGCGATGCTCACGCTGAACGGTTGCGCCACCGTCAACGCGCAGACCACCGCCTACGTCGGCGTAGAACATCCAGCGCCTACCGTCGCCAGCCAGGTCGAAGTGCTGCGCACCGAACCGACCCGCCCGCATGTGCGACTGGGTGAAGTGCTGGTCGATGCGAACCTCGACCCGGCGCCACCGATTACCGATGTCGAACAAAAACTGCGGGAAGAGTCCGCCAAGCTAGGAGGCAACGCGGTGGTGGTGGTTTATGACCATATCCAACCGGTGGCCGCTTACGTCAGCGGGCCGTTGTGGAATCGCGATATCCAGACCATTCAGGGCCGAAAACTCAAAGGCATTGTGATCAAGTACCAGTAAAACGTCGCACCCCGAAGACCGCATCAACGGAGGTTGAATGAATCATCTGGTGATCGCACTGATCGCGTTCTGCTGCCTGTTCGGCAGTGCTTTGCTGGGCTCGTACGTGCGGCAGCGATTGCCCGCGCATCACCTGAACGATGAGTCAGTCGCCGTCCTGAAGCTCGCCACCGGCCTGATTGCGACCATGTCGGCGCTGGTGCTGGGCCTGCTGGTTTCTTCGGCCAAAGGCACGTTCGATACCACCAATGCGGAGCTGGAGGGCGCCGCGGCCAAGGTGGTCGAATTCGACCGGGTGCTGGCGCGCTATGGCCCGGAGACCCAGCCGATCCGCACGCAACTCAAACACAATTACGAGCAAATCCTGCAAACCCTCGCCTCCCGGGATCGCTCCCGATTGGCCATGCTCGACAGCCCCGAGGCGATCACGCGCTCCGAAGCCCTGCAACAGCAAGTCGCCGCACTTTCCCCAAGCACCGACAACCAACGCAGCCTGAAGGCCTCGGCGTTGCAGATGATGGACGCGGTGTTCGCCGCACGCTGGTTGACCCTGCTGAAAGCCAACCAGTCGATCCCGCCGATCATGCTGGTGATTCTAATCACCTGGCTGTCGATCATCTTCGGCTCGTTCGGCTTGTTCGCCCCGCGCAACGCCACGATTTTGGTGGTGCTGTTGATGTGCGCGGTATCGACGGCCGCGACGATTCTGCTGGTTGAAGAGCTGAATCGGCCGCTGGACGGGTTGATCAGTGTGTCGCTGGAGCCGATGCAGCACACGATGGCGCGGTTGGGGCAGTAGGCCGTAACCGATCAGCGCCCTGCGTTTTGCACTTGACCAGTACGTCGAGATCGATCTGTTTGATCGCTTGCAACTGAAGGCTGTCATCGACGTCTGTTGGTGTGTCCCGTCAGCCCAGGACACAACCCAACGATGCTGATCGGCTGCGAAAATACCTGGCGCGTTTTGCTATAGATTGGAAGCAAGTGGACCGACGCGCCTCCACCAGGCAAGGAAACGAAACCTGATACTGCGCGCTTCATAATCGCCCTTCACAAAGAGAGTTGCTGATCATGACCGGTGTTCATAAGACGGCTCAGTTGGGTTTCTCGACAGAAGCCAGTACCTACGCTCATGGCCGCCCGGACTACCCAGCCGACCTTAAGGCCTGGCTCAGGGAAACGCTCGGTATCGATCCCGAATCGACAGTCATCGACTTGGGCGCCGGCACTGGCAAGTTCACTCGCCTGCTCAAATCCTTGGGCATCGATGTGGTTGCCATCGAACCGGTTGAAGCCATGCGAACCGAGTTTGCCAAAAATCTGCCGGACGTCCTGATCCTGGAGGGAACGGCCGAATCGATCCCACTCGAATCTGGAACGGCTCAGGCGCTGGTATGCGCTCAGGCCTTTCACTGGTTCGCGACCGAACCGGCGCTGGCCGAGATTCACCGAGTGCTCAAACCGAACGGCCGACTCGGGCTGATCTGGAACGTACGCGATGAGTCGGTCGACTGGGTGGCAGCCATCACCGACATCATCACTCCCTACGAAGGCGACACTCCACGCTTTCACAACGGGAACTGGCGACGGCCCTTCATCGGCCGCTACTTTTCTGATCCCGAAGTGACCTGCTTTCCCTATACACAGACCGGCAGCGCCCAAGAGGTGATCATTGACCGGTTCATGTCAGTGAGTTTCATTGCTGCGCTGCCTCCCGCAGAGAAAGCGAAAGTTGTTGAGCAATTGCAGGCGTTGATCCAGACCCATCCATCCCTGCGTGGGCGTGAAACTATTGAGTTTCCGTATCAGACTCAAGCTTATGTATGTCATCGACTTGATTGAAGGATGCCAATAGACCCCTGGCAATTTATTTATGGCGCCCGACAATCATAAACGGACCACAGACTCCGGATTTACTCAACATTGAGCCTATCGGGCTTCAATAGCCAATTGACCCCGATTCAGTCTCCATCGATTGCACGACGCACCGCTCACCCAGCGCATCCATTCGTGGCCGGCCAAACAGATAACCCTGCCCCCACTCGCTACCGCACGCAGTGGCCAGGGCACGATCGGCTTCGGACTCGATGCCCTCAATGATCACGCACGGCGTCAGGGTTTTGCACAGTTGCACCAAGTGCCCGAGCGTCTGGGCGTTGTTGGTTTCCAGGCGCGCGCGTTGCAGGTAACCCTGGTCGATCTTGACGATGTCCGGGCGGGTCTGACGGATGAACTCCAGGGTGCCCAGGCCTGCGCCGAAGTCGTCGATGACCACCCGGCAGCCGAGTTCGCGCAGGCACAGGACGAACTCGATGGCGGCCGAGATGCTCGGCGGTGTGGCGCTTTCGGTGATTTCGATCACCAGCCGCGCGGCCACCGAGGGCGCGTCGCGCAATTGCGCGAGGATCTGCTGCCAGTAGCTGTCGACGATCGCGCTTTGGGCAGAGATGTTGCAGCCCAGGCGCAGGTGTTCGTTTTGCAGCAAGCGGTCGATCACGCTGTGCACCACGCTGCGGTCGAGCTCACGCATCAGTTGATGTTTTTCCAGCATGGCGAAGGGATAGACGCCCGGGGCGATATCGGCAGGCGTCCTGAATGCCGGCCAACTTCAGTGTTTAGCTTGGCTAACCACAGAGCCCTTGTGGGAACGAGCTTGCTCGCGAAAGCGGTGTGTCAGGAGGCATTGATATCGACTGACACGGCCTCTTCGCGAGCAAGCCCGCTCCCACAGGTTTTGTGCTTCGCTCCAGAATCAGCACGCCCTCGCAAAACTCCCCGCCCCGCCGCTGGTCGCCTCCCTCCAACACAAACTCCTTACAGGGTCTTGCGCAACTAGTATTATGGTATACCATCATACGCACAGACACTCTTACCCTGAATATGGAGCCGCCCATGAGTTTCGAAATCCGCAAGATCGTCAGCTACGTCGAAGAAACCTTTATCGAAGGCGGCAAGGCCACCGACACGCCGGTGACCATGGTTGGCCTGGCGGTGGTGATGAAAAACCCGTGGCTGGGCCGTGGCTTTGTCGAAGACTTGAAGCCGGAAATCCGCGCCAACTGCTCCGACCTCGGCGCGCTGATGGTGGAACGCCTGGTGAAGATCATCGGCGGCGCCGACAAGATCGAAGCCTATGGCAAAGCCGCGGTGGTCGGTGCTGACGGCGAGATCGAACACGCCTCGGCGGTGATCCACACCCTGCGTTTCGGCAATCACTACCGTGAAGCGGTCAAGGCCAAGAGCTACCTGAGTTTCACCAACAAGCGCGGTGGCCCGGGCACGTCGATCCAGATTCCGATGATGCACAAGGACGACGAAGGCCTGCGTTCGCACTACATCACCCTGGAAATGAAGATCGAAGACGCGCCGCGTGCCGACGAAATCGTCGTGGTGCTGGGTTGCGCCGATGGCGGCCGCCTGCACCCCCGCATCGGCAACCGTTACATCGACCTGGAAGAACTGGCCGCTGAAAAAGCCCAGTAATTGCGTCGGTGCAACACCAATAAAAAAGCATGCAGGAGCGCTCCATGATTCGGCTCACCGCTGAAAGCACCCCGGCTGGCACCAGTTACCTGGCGACCGGCCAAGGCCAGCCCGTGGTCTTGATCCACGGCGTGGGCCTGAACAAAGAAATGTGGGGCGGCCAGGTCGTTGGCCTGGCCACAAAATACCGCGTGATCGCCTACGACATGCTCGGCCACGGCGCCAGTCCTCGACCACAAAGTGGCACCGGCCTGCTCGGTTATGCCGACCAGTTGCTGGAACTACTCGATCATCTGCACTTGCCCCAGGCAACGGTGATCGGTTTCTCCATGGGCGGGCTGGTGGCGCGGGCGTTTGCCTTGCACTACCCGCAACGCCTGCAAGGGTTGGTGGTGCTCAACAGCGTGTTCAATCGCAGCGCCGAACAACGCGCCGGCGTCATCGAACGCACTGCTCAGGCCGCCGAACACGGGCCGGATGCCAACGCCGAGGCCGCGTTGTCGCGTTGGTTTAGTCGTGAATACCAAGCGGCCAACCCGGCGCAAATCGCCGCCCTGCGCCAGACCTTGGCCGGCAATGATCCGCAGGGTTACCTGACCACTTACGAATTGTTCGCCACCCAGGACATGTACCGAGCCGAAGACCTCGGCAGCATTCAGGCGCCAACGCTGGTCGCGACCGGTGAACTCGATCCGGGCTCGACGCCGCAAATGGCCGAGCAACTGGCCGAGCGTATTCCCGGCGCGCGAGTTGCCGTACTCGCCGAGCAACGGCATATGATGCCGGTAGAGTCGCCGCGCCTGGTCAACCAGTTGTTGCTGGAGTTTCTCGACACTGCGCACGCCCAACAAAAACCTATAAAGGGGATCGTTGCATGACACTCGCACGCTTCCAGATGTGCATCGGCGGTGAATGGGTCGATGCCCTGTCCGGCAAGACTTTTGAAAGCCTGAACCCGGCGCTGGCCCAGCCTTGGGCCGAACTGCCCGATGCGGATGAGGCCGACGTCGAGCGCGCCGTGCAAGCGGCGCAAACTGCCTTCGACGGCCCGGCATGGCGCAGCTTGACCGCCACTGCTCGCGGCAAACTGCTGCGGCGTCTGGGCGACTTGATCGCCGAGAACAAGGAGCAACTGGCCCAACTGGAAAGCCGCGACAACGGCAAGTTGATTCGCGAAACCCGTGGCCAGGTTGGCTACCTGCCAGAGTTTTTCCACTACACCGCCGGCCTCGCCGACAAGCTTGAGGGCGGCACCCTGCCCCTCGACAAGCCCGACCTTTTTGCCTACACCGTGCACGAAGCCATGGGCGTGGTCGCGGCGATTATTCCCTGGAACAGCCCGCTGTACCTGACCGCGATCAAACTCGCGCCAGCCCTGGCGGCGGGCAACACCATCGTGATCAAGCCGTCCGAACACGCTTCGGCAACCATCCTCGAACTGGCGCGACTGGCCCTCGAAGCCGGCATTCCGCCGGGTGTGGTCAACGTGGTCACCGGGTACGGCCCGAGCACTGGCGCGGCCCTGACCCGCCATCCGCTGATTCGCAAGATCGCCTTCACCGGCGGCGCTGCCACCGCGCGGCATGTGGTGCGCAGCAGCGCCGAAAACTTCGCCAAGCTGTCGCTGGAACTGGGCGGCAAGTCGCCGAACATCATCTTCGCCGACGCCGACCTCGACAGCGCCATCAACGGCGCCATCGCCGGAATCTATGCCGCCTCGGGCCAGAGCTGTGTGTCCGGTTCGCGACTGCTGGTTCAAGACGAAATCTACGACGAATTCGTCGAGCGTCTGGTGGAACGTGCCAAGCGTATCCGCATCGGCAACCCACAGGATGACGCCAGCGAAATGGGCCCGATGGCCACGGCGCAGCAATTGGCGGTGGTCGAAGGTTTGGTCGCCGACGCGATTGCCGAAGGCGCGCGCCTGAAGCTCGGCGGCAAGCGTCCGCAGAATCTGGGTGACGGCTGGTTCTATGAGCCGACGCTGTTCGAATGCGACAGCAATTCGATGAAGATCATGCAGGAAGAAGTCTTCGGCCCGGTAGCGTCGGTGATTCGTTTCAAGGACGAAGCCGAAGCGCTGGCAATTGCCAACGACTCGCAGTTCGGCCTCGCCGCCGGCATCTGGACCCGCGACCTGGGCCGCGCCCATCGCCTGGCTCGGGATGTGCGCTCGGGGATCATCTGGGTCAACACCTACCGAGCCGTGTCGGCCATGGCGCCAATTGGCGGGTTCAAGAACAGCGGCTATGGACGCGAAAGCGGCATCGATTCGGTGCTGGCCTACACCGAGCTGAAAACGGTGTGGATCAACCTCTCCCAGGCGCCGATGCCTGACCCGTTTGTGATGCGCTAGGAGTCTGCAAAATGATCGAACCCGGCATTTATAAAGAAGTCATGAGCTCCTTCCCGTCCGGGGTCACGGTGGTCACCACCCTGGACCCGGACGGCGGCATCGTTGGCATTACTGCCAGCGCCTTCAGTGCGCTGTCGATCGACCCGGCGCTGGTGTTGTTCTGTCCCAACTATGCTTCAGACACGTACCCGATCCTGCGCGACAGCAAGCAGTTTGCGATTCACTTGCTGTCCGCCGACCAGACCGCCGAGGCCTACGCCTTTGCCGGGAAAGGCAAGGACAAGGCCAATGGCATCGACTGGCATTTGAGCGCGCTGGGCAACCCGTTGTTGAGCAAGGCCACGGCGATCATCGAGTGCGAACTGTGGCGCGAATACGACGGTGGTGACCACGCGATCATCGTCGGCGCGGTGAAGAACCTGATCCTGCCCGAGCTGCCGGTAACGCCGATGATCTATCACAAAGGCAAGCTGGGCCCGCTGCCCACACTCAGCTGACGGGTTACTGAATAACCCTGTGGGAGCGGGCTTGCATGTGAGGCATAGAGATGAACAACGAGAAGTACGAAAAAGGCTTGAAGATCCGCACTCAAGTGCTGGGCGAAGCCTATGTGCAGCGCTCCCTCGACAACGCCGACGACTTCACCCGACCGTTGCAGGAGATGGTCACCGAATACTGCTGGGGCCATGTCTGGGGCCGGGAGGGTTTGTCGCTTAAAGAACGCAGCATGATAAACCTGGCCATGATCTCGGCCCTCAACCGGCCGCACGAACTCAAGCTGCATGTGCGCGGCGCCTTGCGTAACGGCCTGAGTCGTGAGCAAATACGCGAAATTCTGCTTCAGGTCGGCATATATTGCGGAGTGCCCGCTGCCGTGGACAGTTTCCGGCTTGCCCGTGAAGCCTTCGCCGAAGCCGATGCCGAGGCCTCAAGTTAACCCTTGGCTGTTTGATCTGACCGAGCACGGATGATCCTGGATCGAAGTACTCTTTTGCATGGACAGCCACACTCAGAGCGGACCCCATGAAACGCCTGCCACTCGACGACAGCTTCAAGGTCAATCGCAACCCCATTACCCTGCGCGAAATCGTGCTGGATAAACTGCGAAGCGCCATCATGAACTTCCAGCTCCTGCCGGGTGACCGTCTGGTCGAACGCGATCTGTGCGATCGCCTGGGCGTTAGCCGCACATCGGTGCGTGAAGCCTTGCGTCACCTGGAATCCGAAGGCCTGGTGGAGTTCGCCGATGCCAAGGGCCCACGGGTTGCGATCATTACCCTGTCCGACGCCGGCGATATCTATGAGCTGCGTTGCGTGCTCGAAGGCCTGATCGTCCAGCTGTTCACCCTGCGCGCCAAGGCCAAGGACATCAAGGCGTTGGAAAAAGCCCTCGAGGTTAACCGCGAGGCCCTCAAGGACGGCGAACTGCAACAGGTGATCGATTCGGTTCAAGGTTTCTACGACGTCTTGCTCGAAGGCTCCGGCAACCATGTCGCGGCCACGCAACTGCGCCAGTTGCAGGCGCGCATCAGCTACCTGCGGGCGACCTCGGTGTCCCAGGAAAACCGTCGCGGCGCCAGCAACCAGGAAATGGAACGCATGGTCGAGGCGATCAAGAGCGGTGATCCGCTGGTCGCCCACCAGGCTTGCGTCGATCACGTGCGCTCCGCCGCCAAGGTTGCCCTCGATTACCTCAAGAGCAAGCAGGAAGAGACCGGTGAAATGCCTGAAATCACCGCCCCTATCGCGCTCAAAGAACCGCGCATAGGTCGCTGAACATGTTCAGCCCGAGCTTTTGCCCAAAGTGTGGCGGCAGTGACCTCGGTCACCAACTGCCGCCGGGCGATACGCACGAGCGCCTGATGTGCCGCGCCTGCGGCTACATCCACTACATCAATCCGAAAATCATCGCCGGCTGCATCATCGAGCAGGACGGCAAGTACCTGCTGTGCCAACGCGCGATCCCGCCGCGTCCGGGCACCTGGACCTTGCCGGCGGGCTTCATGGAAGGTGGCGAGACCACCGAGCAGGCAGCGTTGCGCGAGGTCTGGGAAGAGAGCGGCGTTCGCGCGGAAATCCTCTCACCCTACTCGATCTTCAGCGTGCCGAAGATCAGCGAGGTGTACATCATCTTCCGCGCCATCGCGCTGGAGATCACCGGCCAGTACGGCCCGGAAACCCTGGACTACAAATTCTTCGCGCCCGAGGACATTCCTTGGGAAAGCATCTACTACCCGGCAATCCGGCAGATCCTTGAACGCTACATCGAGGAACGCCAGGCCGGGGTCTATGGCATCTATATCGGCAACGACGACAGCGGCAGGATTCACTTTATCCGCTGACGATGTGATCAGTGTCGTGCGCCATGCTTTGTAGGAGCGAGGCTTGCCCGCGATGGCGTCCTTGAAATCGCCTTCGCGGGCACGCCTCGCTCCTACAAGTTATGTGGCGTTTGTCAGGCCGGCGCCACGCCCTCGACGATGATCACCTGCGCCAACGCCGCACCCGCGCGGTGCCGCTTCGCCTCTTGATATTGCTCGGAGTGGTAGCAGGCGAGCGCCTGCTCGTAAGAGTCGAACTCAATCACCACGCTGCGCTGCAGCGTCTGCCGACCTTCCATCGCCTCGCTGCGCCCGCCCCTCGCCAGGATTCGCCCGCCGTACAAGGCGAACGCCGCTGGCGCGCGCTGGGTGTAGTGGCTGTATTGATCGGGGTCGGTGACATCCACGTGAGCAATCCAATACGCCTTCATAGTGACCTCTCGGTTTATTTTGTATTATGGTATACCACATTACGTATCCATCAATCATCGAGAATCCCAGCATGGCCTTCAACAGCATCGAAGAAATCATCGAAGATTATCGCCAAGGCAAAATGGTGATCCTGGTCGATGACGAGGACCGCGAAAACGAAGGCGACCTGCTGATCGCCGCCGATTGTTGCACCACCGAAGCCATCAGCTTTATGGCCCGCGAGGCCCGTGGTTTGATCTGCCTGACGTTGACCGATGAACACTGTCAGCGCCTGGGCCTGGAGCAAATGGTGCCGACCAACGCCAGCGTGTTCAGCACGGCGTTCACGGTCTCTATCGAGGCCGCCATCGGCGTGACCACCGGCATCTCCGCTGCCGACCGCGCGCGTACAGTCGCAGCCGCCGTCGCCTCCGACGCCGGTCCCGCCGACATTGTGCAACCAGGTCATATCTTCCCGTTGCGGGCCAAGGAAGGTGGCGTGCTGACCCGTGCCGGGCACACCGAAGCCGGTTGCGACCTGGCGCGCCTGGCCGGCCTCACACCAGCCTCGGTGATCGTTGAAGTGATGAACGATGACGGCACCATGGCCCGGCGCCCGGATCTGGAAGTGTTCGCGCGCCAGCACGGGCTCAAGATCGGCACCATCGCCGACCTGATTCACTACCGCCTCAGCACCGAACACACCGTGGTGCGCATCGGCGAACGGGAGCTGCCGACGGTGCATGGCGTATTCCGGCTGATCACCTTTGAAGACCGAATCGAGGGCGGCGTGCACATGGCGATGGTCATGGGCGATGTGCGCCGGGATGAACCGACGTTGGTGCGCGTGCATGTGATCGATCCGCTGCGCGATCTGGTGGGCGCGCAGTACAGCGGACCGTCGAACTGGACGCTGTGGGCAGCGTTGCAGCGCGTGGCCGAAGAAGGTCGCGGCGTGGTGGTGGTGCTGGCCAACCACGAGTCGTCGCAAGCGCTGCTGGAGCGGGTGCCGCAACTGACCCAGCCGCCTCGGCAGTTCAGCCGCTCACAGTCGCGCATCTATTCTGAAGTAGGCACCGGGGCACAAATTCTGCAAGACCTTGGCGTGGGCAAGCTGCGTCACTTGGGCCCGCCATTGAAGTACGCCGGTTTGACTGGTTACGACCTGGAAGTGGTTGAGAGCATCCCGTTTACCGAGTGAATCCAGATTTTTGATGGTGTTAATGAGCTTTTGTGGCGAGGGAGCTTGCTCCCGTTGGACTGCGCAGCAGTCCCATTGTTGGGGCCGCTGCGCAGCCCAGCGGGAGCAAGCTCCCTCGCCACAGGTAATTCATTGTTCGCTCCATCTCTTAACCAGCCAATATTTGAGTTAACCCGACCAAAAAAACCCACTTCTGCCTGATAGCCGGTAAGGCAAAGTGCTTGCACAAAGTTTGGAATACCATAATATGATATTCCATAGGCCGGACAAATTTGCCAAGTGCGCCCGCCAGGGACAGCACAAACAAAAGCCCTTGGCACGGTCGCCTTTAAGGCCCCGATGGACCTACTGCTCCCGATAGGCGGGCATCAACAACCCGCTCAAAAACACAACAAATGAGGGCGTGAAAATGGTGTTGAACAAAGGTGCAACTGCAATTCTTTTTGCAGGTTTATTGGCCACAGTCAGCCACGCGGCAATCGCGGCTGAAAGCGTCAACTTCGTCAGCTGGGGCGGCAGTACCCAGGATGCGCAGAAGCAGGCCTGGGCCGATCCGTTCAGCAAGGCCAGCGGCATCACTGTCGTCCAGGACGGCCCGACCGACTACGGCAAACTCAAAGCCATGGTCGAAAGCGGCAACGTGCAGTGGGATGTGGTCGACGTCGAGGCCGATTTCGCCCTGCGCGCCGCCGCCGAAGGCTTGCTCGAACCCCTGGACTTCACCGCGATCCAGCGCGACAAGATCGACCCGCGCTTTGTCTCCGATTACGGCGTCGGTTCGTTCTTCTTCTCCTTCGTCCTCGGCTACAACGAAGGCAAGCTCGGCGCCGCCAAACCCCAGGACTGGTCCGCCCTGTTCGACACCAAAACCTACCCCGGCAAACGCGCCCTGTACAAATGGCCGAGTCCTGGCGTGCTTGAACTGGCCTTGCTCGCCGATGGCGTGCCTGCCGACAAGCTCTACCCGC
Source organism: Pseudomonas sp. ASL4 (assembly GCF_056680395.1). Taxonomy (NCBI): domain Bacteria; kingdom Pseudomonadati; phylum Pseudomonadota; class Gammaproteobacteria; order Pseudomonadales; family Pseudomonadaceae; genus Pseudomonas; species Pseudomonas sp. ASL4. The sequence continues at coordinate 5,614,587 of NZ_CM155280.1, forward strand.
TGGACCTGGACCGCGCCTTCAAGAAACTCGACACCATCAAGAAAGACATTGTCTGGTGGGGCGGCGGCGCGCAGTCGCAGCAGTTGCTCGCCTCCGGTGAAGTCAGCATGGGTCAGTTCTGGAACGGTCGAATTCACGCCCTGCAAGAAGACGGCGCACCGGTCGGCGTGAGCTGGAAACAGAACCTGGTCATGGCCGACATTCTGGTGGTCCCTAAAGGCACGAAAAACAAAGCGGCGGCCATGAAGTTTCTGGCCAGCGCCAGCAGCGCCAAGGGTCAGGCGGATTTTTCCAACCTGACAGCCTATGCCCCGGTCAACGTCGACAGCGTCGCGCGCCTGGACTCGGTACTGGCCCCGAACCTGCCGACTGCCTACGCTAAGGATCAGATCACTCTAGACTTCGCGTACTGGGCCAAAAACGGTTCGGCCATCGCGACACGGTGGAACGAATGGCTGGTCAAATGAAAATGACGGCCGCGTCCCGTCCATCCACTCCGATCGGGAGCGCCGCTGGCGCTCCTGGCAAGGCGGCTGTGATGAAGCAAACCCCTTCGCTGGCTCAGCGTTGGCGCGGGGCCGGCAATCTGGTCCCCGCCCTGCTGTTCCTCGGCCTGTTCTTTCTGGCGCCGTTGATCGGTTTGCTGCTGCGCGGTGTGCTTGAGCCGGAACCGGGCCTTGGCAACTACCAGCAATTGTTCGCCAACTCGGCTTATGCGCGGGTCTTGCTCAACACCTTTTCGGTGGCCGGGCTGGTGACGTTGTTCAGCCTGCTGCTGGGCTTTCCGCTGGCCTGGGCGATTACCCTGGTGCCGCGCGGTTGGGGTCGCTGGATCCTCAGCATCGTGCTGCTCTCGATGTGGACCAGCCTCTTGGCGCGGACCTATTCGTGGCTGGTGCTGTTGCAAGCCTCCGGGGTGATCAACAAGGCGCTGATGGCCATGGGCATCATCGATCAGCCGCTGGAAATGGTGCACAACCTGACCGGCGTGGTGATCGGCATGAGCTACATCATGATCCCGTTCATCGTCCTGCCGTTGCAGGCGACCATGCAGGCCATCGACCCGATGATCCTGCAAGCCGGCTCGATCTGCGGCGCCAGCCCCTGGACCAACTTCTTCCGGGTGTTCCTGCCGCTGTGCCGGCCGGGGTTGTTCTCCGGTGGCTTGATGGTGTTCGTGATGTCGCTCGGGTACTACGTCACCCCGGCGCTGCTCGGTGGTGCGCAGAACATGATGCTGCCCGAGTTCATCATCCAGCAGGTGCAGTCGTTCCTTAACTGGGGCCTGGCCAGTGCGGGTGCCGCGTTGCTGATTGTGATCACGCTGGTGTTGTTCTACTTCTACCTGAAGCTTCAGCCGGAATCCCCGGTTGGCGCCAGCAACGCGAGGTAAGCCGTCATGCTCCTGACCCCCAATGCCATGAGCCGGCGCATGCGGTTCGGCCTGTATTTCACCACCGGCCTGATCGCGCTGTTCCTGCTGTTGCCGATTGTGTTCATCGTGCTGCTGTCGTTCGGTTCCTCCCAGTGGCTGGTGTTCCCGCCGCCGGGCTGGACGCTGAAATGGTACGGCCAGTTTTTCTCTAACGCCGACTGGATGAACGCGGCGTTCGCCAGCCTGAAGGTAGCGGTGCTGACCACGATTTTCTCCGTGGCCCTCGGCCTGCCGACCGCTTTCGCCCTGGTGCGCGGCCGCTTCCCTGGCCGGGAAATGCTCTACGGTTTGTTCACCCTGCCGATGATCGTGCCGCTGGTGATCATCGCGGTGGCGGTGTACGCGTTGTTTCTCAAACTCGGTTACACCGGGACGATGTTTGCCTTCGTCGTCAGCCACGTGATTGTTGCTCTGCCGTTCACCATCATCTCGATCATCAACTCGCTGAAGCTGTTCGATCAGTCGATCGAGGATGCAGCGGTGATCTGCGGTGCGTCGCGCTTGCAAGCGGTGTTCAAGGTGACCTTTCCGGCGATCCGTCCGGGCATGGTCGCCGGTGCGCTGTTCGCCTTCCTGGTGTCGTGGGACGAGGTGGTGCTGAGCGTGATGATGGCCAGCCCAACCCTGCAAACCCTTCCGGTAAAAATGTGGACCACCCTGCGTCAGGACCTGACACCCGTGATCGCCGTCGCCTCGACGCTGCTGATCGGCCTGTCGGTACTGGTCATGGTGATCGCCGCCGCCCTGCGCCGGCGCAATGCAATCAGCGCCTGAGCGCCCAGGAGTAAGTAATGAGTGCCGTGATCAAAGACCCTGCGCAGCAGAACAACAAGACCCTGGTCAGCCTGCGCAATCTGAACAAGCACTACGGCGACTTTGCCGCCGTGGACAACATCTCGCTGGACATCCAGGACGGTGAATTCCTGACCTTCCTCGGCTCCAGCGGCTCTGGCAAAAGCACCACGTTGTCGATGCTCGCCGGCTTCGAAACCCCGAGCAGCGGCGAGATCCTGGTCAGCGGCCAATCGCTGGTCAACGTGCCGCCGCACAAGCGTGATATCGGCATGGTGTTCCAGCGTTATTCGCTGTTCCCGCACCTGTCGGTGCGCGACAACATCGCGTTCCCGCTGGCGATTCGCAAATTGGCCAGCGCCGAGCGCGAGCGTCGGGTCGATGCGATGCTCAAACTGGTGCAACTGGAACAGTTCGCCCATCGCCGCCCTTCGCAACTCTCCGGCGGCCAGCAACAGCGCGTGGCGATCGCTCGGGCGCTGGTGTACGAACCGCGCATCCTGCTGATGGACGAACCCCTCGGCGCACTGGACAAAAAGCTGCGCGAGGATCTGCAAGATGAGCTGCGTCAGCTGCATCGGCGCCTCGGCATCACCATCGTCTACGTGACCCACGATCAGGAAGAAGCCATGCGCCTGTCCCAGCGCATTGCGATTTTCAGCCACGGCAAAATCGTCGGTTTGGGCAGCGGCTACGACCTGTACCAGAACCCGCCGAATGCGTTTGTCGCCTCGTTCCTCGGCAACTCGAACTTCCTCAAGCTCAAGGCCCAGGGCAATGCGGCAGCCAGTTTTGAAGGTCAGTCACTATCGATTCGCCTGACTGCCGGCCTGCATACCGATCAGGATGTGCTGCTGATGGTCCGCCCGGAAAAAGCCCTGGCACTGAGCGTCGAACAAGCCACTCAGGAACCGTTGGCCGCCGGCTGGAACGAAGTGTCGGCCAAGGTTGTGGAAGTGCTGTTTCTCGGTGAGAGCCAGACGTGCAGCGTGGTGACCTCGGGCGGGACCTCGATGACTGTGAAGGCGTTGTCCGCCGCGGGCATGCCGCTCAAGGCCGGCGATCCGGTGCGAGTGCGCTGGGCGACTGCGGATGCCTGCGTTTATACGCAATGGGCCGAAAGCGATTTGAACAAGGCTGCTGGCGCCCATTGACCTGCAAGCGCCGGTTAGAAACTGTGGCGAGGGAGCTTGCTCCCGTTGGACTGCGCAGCAGTCCCCTTCTTTTTAGATAGAGCGGGGGCCGCTTCGCAGCCCAGCGGGAGCAAGCTCGCCACAGGTTATTCATCGCTGTTTCTATCGCTTATCTGACTGACGTTACGCCTATCGCCTCACTTCAAAAAGCCCTTGCAAACGATGTATTACGGTATACCATCAGACCAACAAGCATAATAATCCGTCGTACACCGTCCGAGGACCGTCCAATGATCGATGCCGCCATCTACAAACAAGTCATGGGTTCGTTCCCGTCCGGCGTGACTGTGATCACCACGCTGGACGACGACGGGCAGATCGTCGGCCTCACCGCCAGCGCGTTCAGCTCGCTGTCCATGGACCCGGCCCTGGTGTTGTTCTGCCCCAACTACAGTTCCGATTCCTATCCGATCCTGATCAAGAACAAACGCTTTGCCATCCATGTGCTTTCCGGTGGCCAGCAAAACGAAGCCTATGCCTTCGCCCGTAAAGGCAAGGACAAGGCGCAAGGCATCGAGTGGACCTTGAGTGAACTGGGCAACCCGCTGCTGAGTAATGCCACGGCGATTATCGAATGCGAGTTGTGGCGCGAATACGAAGGTGGCGATCACGCGATTATGGTTGGCGCGGTGAAGAACCTGATTGTGCCGCAACGCACCACCGGCCCACTGGTTTACTGCCACGGCAAAATGGGCGCCCTGCCCGTCCTGGCTTGAACCGACCGTCAAAAATAAAAATCCGAGGTAAGCGTCATGAAATTTTCCCTGTTCGTGCACATGGAACGGTGGGACGACAGCATCAGCCATCGTCAGTTGTTCGAAGACTTGACCGAACTGACCCTGATGGCCGAGGCCGGTGGCTTCAGCACGGTCTGGATCGGCGAACACCACGCCATGGAATACACCATCTCGCCGAGCCCGATGCCGCTGCTGGCCTACCTGGCCGCCAAGACCACCACCATTCACCTCGGCGCTGGCACCATCATCGCGCCGTTCTGGCACCCGATCCGGGTCGCTGGCGAATGCGCGCTGCTGGACGTGATCAGCAACGGCCGCATGGAAGTCGGCCTGGCCCGCGGCGCTTACCAGGTGGAATTTGATCGTATGGCCGGCGGCATGCCTGCTTCGTCCGGTGGCCAGGCGCTGCGGGAGATGGTCCCGGTGATTCGCGCCCTGTGGCAAGGTGATTACGCCCACGATGGCGATATCTGGAAATTTCCCACTTCGACCAGCGTGCCCAAGCCCATCCAGAAGCCCAACCCGCCAATGTGGATCGCCGCCCGCGACCCGGACTCGCACAACTTCGCGGTGGCCAACGGCTGCAACGTCATGGTCACGCCGCTGATGAAAGGCGACGAAGAAGTTCTCGACCTGAAGAACAAATTCCAGGCAGCGCTGGACAACAATCCAGACGTGCCACGCCCGCAACTGATGGTGCTGCGTCACACCCACGTGCACGCGGCGGATGATCCTGAAGGCTGGAAAGTCGGGGCCAAGGCGATCTCGAAGTTCTATCGCACCTTCGACGCCTGGTTCGGCAACAAGGAAGTGCCGGTCAACGGTTTCCTGGCACCAAGCCCGGAAGAGAAATTCGCCGCTCGCCCTGAGTTCGAACTGGAGAGCCTGCACAAAACGGCGATGATCGGCACCGCCGAAGAAATCATTCCGCGCATCAAGTATTACCAGGAACTGGGGGTCGACGAGTTCAGCTTCTGGTGCGATAACAGCTTGCCCCATGCCGAGAAGAAAAAATCGCTGGAGCTGTTTATCAAACAAGTGGTGCCGGCGTTTCGCTGATCCCAAGACATCAGCGATTTAATGTGGGAGCGGGCTTGCTCGCGAAAGCGGTGTATCAGGCGACATAGTTTTTGACTATGCCGCCGTCTTCGCGAGCAAGCTTCGCTCCTACAATGCCTGGCGACTACCCAGGTTTATGGTTATCCAGTACGCGATTGACCACTAACCCACTCAACATGATCGCCTGTTGCAGCAACAGCATCTTATTGCGCTGTGGGCCGTCCATTAAGCTGGCGATCTCACTCGCCATGTCGCTTGCCGAACCCAACGATTCGCAGGCTTGGACCAGCAGCGTTTCGTCATCCACCGTGGGGTCGATAAGGAAGATGATGCCGGGCTTGCGGGGCGGTATCGGCTCTTTCGGCGCCCCGGGGTTTAGGTAGAAATTGAGCGCGCGGTCGGCCGCCTCTTTCAGTTTCTTGGGGTCAAGAGAGGCGTCGAAGGGTACTGGATCAAGAGTTGGGGGATTCGGTGTGACTTTGAACATAGATAGATCTCTCATGTAGTCAATAAAGGAGCCAACCAACCTCGCTACCAAACGAAGGGTGGCGGCCATACGCAGGTTGGTAGACCGGACATGAGAAACCGGCGCACCCGAAGGTGCCCTGCGCATGACCACCATAATGCCGAGACGAAAGACGCCGCGAATGGTGATGCTATGCAGATCTCATGAATGGGCTACCAAACCCGATCACTGTTTTTCAGTGACCGGGAAACGATATAGCCCACCCCAAAGACGCACAAGCCGGCGGATTCTGTCTTACGCGTAGGTAACGGCGCAAGGCGTCGTAGCCTTTGGGACGTAACGGCGAGTGTCTTTAAACGGCCGTCGTTAAACATGTTTAAGCGGTGCCGGATCTGACGCCTTCGCGAGCAAGCCCGCTCCCACAGTTGTTTTGCGGTGTTTGACAGACCGCATCTCGCCCGCGACATCCTGTCCATCCTCTGCGGGTGGTAGTCAGCAGCCATCGACTGGTAACCTGCGCCCTGCTCTTTCAATGACGACGGTGACGCATTTGATCAGCAGTACCCCAACACTGGCCCGGGATATCGACGGTAAAGCCATCTCTGCCCTGGTTCTCAATGAAGTCCGGGAAGAGGTTCTGGCCCTGGCCGAACAGCAAATTTATCCCGCATTAGCGGTCCTGCTGGTCGGCGACGACCCGGCCAGTCATGTGTATGTGCGCAATAAACTGCTGCGGGCTAAGGAAGTCGGGATTCGCTCACTTGAATACCGTCTGCCGGACGACGCCAGCCAGGCGCAAGTGCTGGAACTGATTGCCCAATTGAACGCCGACGTCACGGTGAACGGCATTCTGGTGCAACTGCCATTGCCGGGGCATATCGACGAGGCGGCAGTGATCCATGCCATCGACCCGATCAAGGACGTCGACGGTTTTCATCGCGAAAACGTTGGCGGCCTGGTGCAAGGCATGGAAGTGCTGACGCCGTGCACGCCCAGCGGCTGCATGCGCCTGCTGCAAGAGACGTGCGGTGATATCAGCGGCTTGCACGCGGTGGTGATCGGTCGGTCGAATATCGTCGGTAAACCGATGGCAACCTTGTTGTTGCAGGCCCACTGCTCGGTTAGCGTGGTGCATTCGCGCAGCGTCGATGCGCCGGCGCTGTGTCGACTGGCGGATATTGTTGTTGCGGCGGTGGGTCGTCCTCATTTGATCAACGCCAGTTGGCTCAAGCCCGGGGCTGTGGTGATCGATGTCGGGATCAATCGCATTTCTGACGAATCCGGCAGCCATCTGGTGGGCGACGTCGACTACGCCAGCGCCCGCACCGTCGCCAGCGCGATCACGCCGGTACCGGGGGGCGTCGGCCCGATGACGATTGCCTATCTGCTGAAAAACACCCTGATCGCCAGCCAGTTGCAGCGCGCCGCCGCGTTGCGCTGAGCCCAACGAAAACGGCCCACTCGAAGGTGGGCCGTGTTGATCAACAGCAATGATTAATGGTTGTAGGCACGCTCGTTGTGCTCCGCCAGATCCAGCCCCATCTCCTCCACCGACTCATCGGCGCGCAAGCCGATCACAGCGTTGATCACCTTGAGAATGACCCAACTGATGGCGAAGCAGTAAACCGTCGTCAGCACCACGCCCTTGATTTGCGCCACGACCTGAGCGCCCATGGTCACGCCTTCGACCAATCCGCCCATCGATGGCACGCAGAACACCCCGGTCAATACCGCGCCAATCATCCCACCGATGCCGTGCAAGCCGAACACGTCGAGGCTGTCGTCATAGCCGAAGCGACGTTTCAGCACGGTGACGCTCAAGTAGCAGAACACCCCGCACAACAGGCCGATGGCCAGCGCCCCACCGACGCCGACATACGCGCACGCTGGCGTGATGCCGACCAGACCGGCGACGCCGAAGCACTGGGTAAACAGCGACAACATGTTTTTCGCCCGCACCAGACCGCCGTAAAACAACGCGAGGCCCGGCAAACACATGAACAACACCAACACCGCCGCGGTGATCATCCAGGCGGTGCTGCCCGTGTTCAACGTGGGCGCATCGGCCGCTTGTGCCAGCGGTGCGAGTGCGCTGGCCGCCAGTAAGACCAGAAGGGATTTGCCGAGAAGACGATTGACCATGTTCAAAGCTCCTGCAAAAGAAATGGGAAGTGTCTGGCAGTGAGCGAAGTGAATGAGCGCGGGCCTCTTTAGAGGCCTCTTGATGATCAAATAAACATGCTGCGGTCTTTCAGACGCGCCTATAACTGTGGCGAGCGAGCTGTTGTGGCGAGGGGGCTTGCCCCCGTTCGGCCGCGAAGCGGTCGCAGAACGGCGAACGAAGTCTGTCTGAAGGACCGCGGTTGCCGGATTCAGGACCGCTACGCGATCCAACGGGGGCAAGCCCCCTTACCACAAGTTTTTCATTCAGCCTCAGTAGCCAGTGCCGGAACCCGGAACCCAGTTGGTCCCCGCCAGCGGCACTCGGGCCATGGCTGCCGATTCCACCGTCAACGCCACCAAATCCTCAGGATCAAGGTTATGCAGGTGCGACTTGCCACAAGCCCGGGCCATGGTCTGGGCTTCCAGCACCAGCACCCGCAAATAGTTGGCCAGACGCCGACCGCCTTCCACCGGGTCCAGACGTTTGGACAGCTCCGGATCCTGCGTGGTAATCCCGGCCGGATCGCGACCGTTCTGCCAGTCGTCGTAGAAACCGGCGGCCGAGCCGATTTTCTTCAACTCCTCGTCCAGCCGTGGATGGTTGTCGCCCAAGGCAATCAGCGCCGCCGTACCGATGGCCACTGCATCCGCCCCCAGCGCCATGGCCTTGGCCACGTCGGCACCGTTGCGAATACCGCCCGAAACAATCAGCTGAACCTTGCGATGCATGCCCATCTCTTGCAGCGCCTGTACTGCCTGGGGAATGGCCGACAGGATCGGAATCCCGACGTGTTCGATAAACACTTCCTGAGTCGCTGCAGTACCGCCCTGCATGCCGTCGAGCACGATCACATCGGCGCCGGCCTTCACCGCCAACTTGACGTCGTAATACGGCCGGCTGGCGCCGATTTTCACGTAGATCGGTTTTTCCCAGTCGGTGATTTCCCGCAGCTCGGCAATCTTGATCGCCAGGTCATCCGGCCCGGTCCAGTCCGGGTGACGGCAGGCACTGCGCTGGTCGACACCGATCGGCAAGGTACGCATGCCGGCCACCCGCTCGGTGACTTTCATGCCCAGCAACATACCGCCACCACCGGGTTTAGCGCCCTGACCGAGGACGATTTCGATGGCATCAGCCTTGCGCAAATCGTCCGGGTTCATGCCGTATCGGGACGGCAGGTATTGATAGACCAAGTGCTGAGACTGGCCGCGTTCTTCCGGGGTCATGCCGCCGTCACCGGTGGTGGTGCTGGTGCCGGCGATGGTCGCGCCACGGCCCAAGGCCTCCTTGGCATTGGCCGACAAGGCACCGAAACTCATGCCGGCGATGGTCACCGGGATCTTCAGGTGAATCGGCTTCTTGGCGAAGCGGTTGCCGAGGATCACATCGGTACCGCACTTCTCCCGATAGCCTTCCAGCGGGTAGCGCGAAACGCTGGCGCCGAGCAGCAGCAAGTCATCGAAATGCGGCAGCTTGCGCTTGGTGCCGCCGCCGCGAATGTCGTAGATGCCGGTCTCGGCGGCACGCTGGATTTCCTGGATGGTCAGGCGGTCGAAGGTGGCCGACTCGCGCAGCACGGGAGGGGCTTTTTGGCTAATTGGGTCGCTCATATCTGTTCTCCTCGCGCGGATCAGTACGCGGACGCGTTATCGACTTTGAAGTTGTACAACTGGCGGGCCGAACCGTAGCGCTTGAAGTCAGCCGCCTTGTGTTCGAAACCGGCGCGATTGAGCAGTTCTTGCAGCTCTTGCAGGTGCTCGGCGCGCATCTCTTTCTCGACGCAGTCCGAGCCCAAGGACTCAACGCTGCCTTTCACGTAGATGTGGGTTTCGTACAGCGAATCGCCCAGCGCATCGCCGGCGTCGCCGCAGACCACCAGCCGACCAGCCTGGCCCATGAAGCAACTCATGTGACCGATGCTGCCGCCGACCACAATGTCGATGCCCTTCATGGAAATCCCGCACCGCGCACCGGCGTCGCCTTCAATCACCAGCAAGCCGCCATGGGCCGTGGCCCCGGCCGCTTGGGACGCGCTGCCCTTGACCCGCACGTAGCCAGACATCATGTTCTCGGCGCAACCGACGCCGACGTTGCCGTGGACGGTGATCGAGGCCTGTTGATTCATGCCAGCGCAGTAGTAACCGGCGTGGCCCTGGATATCGATGGACACGGCTTGGTTCACCCCGACCGCAAGGTTGTGCTTGCCGTTGGCATGGGTCACCAGCCACTCGTGGTCGGTGACGTTTTTGGCCTGGTCGTGCAGTGCCTGATTGAGGTCGCGCACGCTGGCCGTGGAAAGATCGATGGTTTTCATGTGTGCGCTCCTTAAGCTGACTCGCGTTCCCAGATGTACATAGTGGCCGGTGCCGGCTCCCAGACCCTGGCGTGTTCGATCCCCGGCAGGCTCGACAGCGCCTGGTATTCGGAGGCCATGGCGACGTAATCGTCGGTCTCGGCGAGGATCGCTGGCTTGCAGGCGATCGGGTCGCGGATCACCGCAAAACCGTTGCGGGTGCCGATGGCGAAGGTGAAAAAACCGTCCAGTTCTTCCAGCGAATGATCCAGCGCTTCTTTCAGCGAGTCGCCCTGCTGCAGGCGCCAGGTCAGGTAACCGGCGGCGACTTCAGTGTCGTTGTCGGTTTCGAAATGAATGCCTTCGCGCTTGAGTTCCTGACGCAGCCGGAAGTGATTGGACAGCGAGCCGTTGTGCACCAGACACAGGTCGGCGCCGGTGGAAAACGGGTGGCTGCCTTCCATGGTCACCGCGCTTTCGGTGGCCATGCGGGTGTGGCCGATGATGTGGCTGCCCTTCATACCGGCGAGGCCGAAGCGTTGGGAAATTTCCTGCGGCAAGCCCATGCCCTTGAGAATTTCGATGCTCTGGCCGGCGCTCATGATGCGGATGCTCGGCGCCAGCTCGGCGAGGGCCAGACGCACCGGTGCCTCTTCGGCATGGATCTTCAGCACAGCGGCGCTGGCGTTCTGGAACCAGTCCAGCGAACAGCCGAGGCGCCCTTCCAGTTCGCCCATCAGGGCTTTCCAGTCGAAGCCTTCGGTGGTCGCCTGCAGGGTCAGCTTGACCCAGCCGTCCGCCACTTCATCGCCGTAAATGGCGAAGCCGGCACTGTCCGGGCCACGATCGGTCATGGCCTGCAACATCGGTTCGAAGAGCTTGCCGAGCTGGGATTCCAGCTGCGGATTTTTCAGATAAAGACCTACGATTCCACACATATCAAGTCTCCTTCGGAGGCAGTGAACACTCGACGCCGTGCCGGGTGCCCGAATGGTTGTCTATGCAAAAAGTCAGAAAAATTCGGTGTAGCGCTGGATCTCCCAATCGGAGACGTGACGGCTGTATTCCACCCACTCCATGCGCTTGAGCTTGATGAACTCGCCCACAATCTGCGGGCCCAGCACCTCGGCGAACAGCGGGTCGGCTTCCAGCGCATCGCAGGCTTCCTTGAGTGATTGCGGCAGGGTCTTGATGCCCCGCGCGGCGATCTGTTCGAGGCTCAGGCTGTAGAGGTTTTCGTTGCAAACGGTGTCGATTTCCAGCTGCCGGTCGATGCCGTCCAAACCGGCGGCGATGATTGCGGCGCTGACCAGATAGGGATTGCAACCAGCGTCCGGCAGACGAAATTCCAGGCGCCCGTAAGGCACCCGCACCATGGCTGAACGGTTGTTGGCGCCGAAGGCGATAAAGGCTGGCGCCCAGGTCGCGCCGGACAATGAATTGCCCACCACCAGACGCTTGTAGGAGTTGACCGTGGGCGCCGCGAAGGCACAGAGCGCCGGGCCATGGGCGAGCAGTCCGGCAGCGAAGTGATAGGCCATTTTCGACAGGCCCATGCCGCTCGGGTCGCTGGCATCATGGAACAGGTTTTTGTTCTCGGCGCTGCTGATCGACAGGTGAAAGTGCATACCGTTGCCGGCGCGTTTCGGGTCGGGCTTAGGCATGAACGAACAGATCATGCCCAGGTCATTGGCGATCTCGCCGGCGGCCATACGGAAGAAGGTGAAGCGGTCCGCCGAGGTCATGGCGTCGCTGTAGGTGTAGTTGATCTCGAACTGACCGTTGGCGTCTTCGTGATCGATTTGATAGATCTCGAAATCGACTTGCTGCAAGGCTTCGGTCAGGCGTTCGAGGAACACTCGGGAACGGGACAGGCCCTTGTAGTCGTAGCAAGGCTTGTCGAGGTTGTCGCTGATGTCGACCAGTTGCAGCTTGCCGCTTTCGTCGCGGCGCATCAGGTTGAATTCGGGCTCCAGGCCGGTGTTGAGGGTCCAGCCCTTTTCCTCCAGGCGCCGCACCTGCTGTTGCAGCACATAACGACTGTCATAAGGATGCGGTTTGCCATCGACATGGCCGATGCACACCACCCGGCCATAACCCGGCTGCCAAGGCACCGGTGTCAGGGTCGACAAGTCACCACGGGCCATGAAGTCCGGGCCGTGGGGCTCCATGCCCATGCCGCTGATCGCGAAGCCGGCGAAACCCGCCCCCTCTTCGGCGACGGCCTTGAGACCACAGATCGGCACCGACTTGGTTTTGGCCGCACCGTGAATATCGACAAACTGCGCAAGCACGTACTTGATCCCGTGCTTGTCGATGATGCGCTGGGTTTCTGCTGGCAACATTGCTCGTCACTCCTCGCGAAAGGCAAAACAATTGTGGGTAGGCCTTAAGTTCTTTTTATTCCTAAAAAGAAAGTTAGTTTCCCAATAGGAATGCAAAGCCCTTGCCAGATTCGCGAGTGAAACGTCGAGGCGCCGTAAAAGGCGCTTTTGTGCTGTATATATGGGAAAGTTCTTTTCCCGGTGGGAATACCGCCGACAACCGGCGAGCCAAGACTCGCGCTTTGCACTTTCTCAGTGCGAAACTAATATTACTGAACGGAAACCGTGCAGGACCTGATGACTATGCCCACCGAAACCGCCCCGCGCCTCAAGCTTGAGCAATACCTGGGAATGCAGATCAAGCGTCAGCGCCAGGCCCAGGATTTGAAACTGTCCGACGTGGCCAAGATTGCGGACATCAGCCAAGGCATGTTGAGCAAGATCGAGAACGCCCAGGTCTCCACCAGCCTCGATACCCTGAGCCGTCTGTGCGACGTGCTGGGTTTGCCACTCTCGAAGTTGTTCAGCGAATACGACCAGCAAGGTGGCAGCGCACTGCTGGTCAAGGCTGACCAAGGGATGGAAGTGGTGCGCCGTGGGACCGAGAAAGGCCATACCTACCACTTGCTCAACCACACCCGTGGGCCGAAGAAGAGTTTCGAGGCGTACATGGTGAGCATGGATGACGCGAGCGAGGAGTTTCCGACCTTCTCCCACCCTGGCACCGAGTTCTTGCACTTGCTCGAAGGCGAGTTGATTTATCGCCACGGCAATCAGTTGTATCGCATGGAGGCTGGGGACAGCCTGACCTTTGAAGGGGAAATTCCCCATGGGCCGGAGGAATTGGTGCTGGTGCCGATTCGGCTGTTGTCGATCATGAATTATGGCAACGATAAGGAGTGAGTTTGAAACTCCTGGTGAGCTCTTTTTTTGAGTACATATCCATTTCTTCGGTAGCGGCGGCTATTGGTTCCGCTCTTACAGCGGGTCACTTTCGAAAAGCGCGAAAGTAACCAAAGCGCTTCTGCCCCTTTCGTTCGGTGCCTCGCCCAGGCTCGGCATGCCCTCGCTCCGGTCCTGCTCCGTGGGCCCGCCGCCATCGGCCATCCATGGCCGGGGGCGGCTAACCCGGCATCCATGCCGGGTTGCCCACTGCGCAGAACCTCCACTCGGCCTCTCGAGGGGGCGGTGCGTCAACATCAAAAGCGAGGCGGCCGACCGGCCGGCCTGATCTCAAGTGCGCGTCCACCCGTAGAAGCTGCCGAAGGCTGCGATCTTTTGATCTTGCTGTTGCTTTGCTTTGCTTTGCTTTGCTTTTGATCTTGATCTACCTGCCCCTTTCCCAGAGGCCGAACGCAGGCGTTGCGTAGGGGGCACCGCGGCATGGATGCCGCGGTAGCCGCCCCCGGCCATGGATGGCCGATGGCGGCGGGCCCCCGGAGCAATGCCGGAGTGAGGGCATGCCGAGCCTAGGCGAGGCACCGAATGGAGGGGCAAAGCCTTTTGGTTCCTTTTTGGCGTTTGAAAAAGGGACTCGCTGTAGGAGCGAAACCGCCAGCAGCCATGACCGCAGCAACGGATATGTACTCAATCCCCCTCGATAATCAGACCCTGCCCCCTCACCTTTCCGCTCAAAAATTTTCCCACCAGTTAAAAAACTTTCACAAAAATCCCTAGACGCCACCCAACCATTCCCCTTATAAAGCCAACATCAGGAATATATTATTCCCCATAAGAAAACACCCTCATGGACGAGGTCTCTGTCCGCTGACGTTTTTTTCGCTATGCGATGAGCTGCCGCCATCATCCCGAGGACGTGTCATGCAACACGAAAAAAACCATTTCATCATCAAAATCACTTGTCCCGCGGTGTCCGGCATTGTCGCCGCCGTCACCACTTACCTGGCGGACAACGGTTGCTACATCGGGGAGATGGCGCAATTCGACGATGACTTCAGCGGCCGGTTTTTCATGCGCGCGGTGTTCCGTTTCAACGATGGGCATCAAGGCGACCTGCAGCAGATCAAGGACGGCTTCAGCGACGTCGCCAGCGCCTTCGACATGAGCTGGGAGCTGCACGACACCCGCGAACCGATGCGTGTACTGCTGATGGTCAGCAAGTTCGACCACTGCCTGACCGACCTGCTCTACCGCTACCACAAGGGCGAGATGGACATGACCATCACCGCCATCGTCTCCAACCACCTAGACCTGCGGCCCATGGCCGAACGCGAAGGCATTCGCTTCATCTACCTACCCGTGACCAAGGACACCAAGGCCCGGCAGGAAGCCGAACTAATGAAGATCGTCGACGACACCGGCACCGAACTGGTGGTACTGGCGCGCTATATGCAGATCCTCTCCGATGACTTGTGCAAGCAACTCTCGGGCCGCGCGATCAATATTCACCATTCGTTCCTGCCCGGTTTCAAGGGTGCCAAGCCCTATCACCAGGCGTACCAGCGTGGCGTGAAATTGATCGGTGCCACCGCGCACTACGTCACCAGCGACCTCGACGAAGGGCCGATCATTGAGCAGGAAGTGCAGCGCGTCGATCACGTCTACATGCCCGACGATCTGGTCGCGATTGGCCGCGACACCGAAACCGTGGCCCTGTCCAAGGCGGTCAAGTACCACCTCGAACACCGGGTTTTCCTCAACCAGGACAGAACGGTGGTTTTCCGGTGAGCGCGCCCAAACTGATTGACGGCAAAGCCGCCGCAGCCCGGGTGTTGGCACAGGTCCGCGAGGACGTGGGCAGCCTGCGCGAGCAAGACATTCAACCGGCATTGGCGGTGATTCTGGTGGGCAGCGACCCGGCCAGCCAGGTTTATGTACGCAATAAAATCCTGCGCGCCGAAGAAGTCGGCATCCGCTCCCTGGAGTACCGATTGTCCACGGACACCAGCACCGAACAACTGCTGAACCTGATCGCCACGCTCAATGCCGATTACTCGATCAATGGCGTCCTGCTGCAATTGCCGCTGCCGGCGCACATCAACGAATTACGGGCACTGCAAGCCATCGATCCGGCCAAGGACGTCGACGGTTTTCACAGTGAAAACGTCGGCGGCCTCAGCCAGGGTCGCGCGGTGCTCACGCCCTGCACGCCCAGCGGCTGCCTGTACTTGCTGGAACAAACCTGCGGCGATCTGCGCGGCAAGCACGCGGTGGTGATCGGCCGCTCAAACATCGTCGGCAAACCCATGGCGGCCCTGCTGCTAAAAGCCGATTGCTCGGTGACTGTGCTGCATTCGCGCAGCTGTGATGCGCAAGCCCTGTGTCGCCAGGCAGACATCGTCATCGCCGCCGTCGGCCGACCACGACTGATCGACGCCAGTTGGCTCAAGCCTGGCGCGGTGGTGATCGACGTCGGTATCAACCGCATCGACGACAATGGCCGCAGCCGTCTGGTGGGCGACGTCGACTTCGACAGCGCCCTGCCCCACGTCGCCGCCATCACCCCGGTACCCGGTGGAGTCGGACCGATGACCATCGCCTTTTTGATGAAGAACACCGTGACCGCCGCCCTTAATCAACACCAGGCCCAACGCAGCCAATCGGAGGCCGTATGCCATTCAATCTATTGAAATACGGGCTAAGTTCGGAGTACCCGGTGGAGGTGGATTTGCCGCCACCCAAAGAACTCAAATCGAGCTATGACGTGGTGATCATCGGTGCCGGCGGCCATGGCTTGGCCACCGCGTATTACCTGGCTAAGTACCACGGCATCACCAACATCGCGGTACTGGAGAAGTCCTACCTGGGCGGCGGTAATACCGCGCGCAACACAGCGGTGATTCGCTCCAATTACCTGACCAGCGAAGGCGTGCGTTTTTACGCCGAGTCGGTGCGGATGTTCCAGTCGCTGTCCAACGAGTTCGACTTCAACATCATGTATTCCGAGCGCGGCCAACTAACCCTCGCCCACACCGATGCCACGGTGCGTTCGTTCCGCCAGCGAGCGGAAGTGAACAAACACTTTGGCGGGCGTACCGAGATGATCGACCGCCAGCAGATCCGCGAACTGGTGCCCAGCCTCAACCTCGATCCTGGCCACTTGCCGGTGATCGCCGGCCTCTGGCACATCGACGGCGCCACTGCCCGTCACGACGCGGTGGCTTGGGGCTACGCCAAGCAGGCGGCCAAGCGCGGCGTGGAAATTCATCAGCTCACCGAAGTCCAGGACCTGATCATCGAAAACGGCGCGATCACCGCGGTCAAAACCAATCGCGGCACCATCAAGTGCGGCTGCGCAGTGCAGGCGATTGCCGGGCACAGTTCGCTGTTGATGGCCAAGGCCGGGATTCGCTCGCCAATTACGACCTTCCCACTTCAGGCGATGGTCACCCAGCCGTTCAAGCCGTTCCTCGATCCGCTGGTGAGTTCTTCGGCGCTGCACTGCTACGTGCAGCAAACCAGCCGTGGCGAAGTGGTATTCGGCGGCGGCTCCGATCCCTATCCGCTGTTCAACACGCGCTCGACGATGGAACTCAAGGAAAGCCTGCTGGCCCATGCCATCGAAATGTTTCCGTTCCTGGCCAACGCCAAGTTGATGCGCCAATGGGCCGGCATCACTGACATGACCCCGGATTACAGCCCGATCATGGGTTTGTCGCCGGTGAAGAATTACTACCTCGACGCCGGCTGGGGCACCTGGGGTTTCAAGGCCACGCCGATTTGCGGCAAGACCATGGCCGAATTGGTCGCCAGTGGCGGCAAGGTCCCGGACCTGATCAAGCCCTTTGCCCTTGAGCGCTTCTCGACCTTCCAGCAAGTCAACGAAATGGGCGCCACAGCGGCCAGCCACTGACGGAGAGCAGACGATGAAAATCATGATTTGCCCGCTCAACGGGCCGCGCAATATCAGCGAGTTCACCTACGGCGGTGAATTCAAACCGATGCCCGATCCGCTGACGTGCAGCGACGGCGAATGGGCCGATTACGTGTTCAACACCGACAACCTCGCCGGCGTGGTACGTGAGTGGTGGATGCACACCCCCTCCAGCTACTGGTTTCTGGCGGAGCGACACACCGTCACCGACGAAATCCTGCGCACCTTCGACCCCAAAGAACTGTTCAGCACCCGCGTCGAATTCAACGCCGCCAAGGAGATCGCCGGATGAACCGCCTCCCCGCCCCGATGGGCCTGTTGATCGACCGTGATCAGCCTCTGGATTTCAGTTTCGACGGCCAACACTACCAAGGCTTCCAGGGCGACAGCATCGCCAGCGCCCTGTTGGCCAACGGGCGTTTCCTGCTCTCGCGTTCGTTCAAATATCACCGTCCGCGTGGCCCGCTGACCATGGCCGGGCAGGACGCCAACAGCCTGGTGCAATTGCCTGAAGAACCGAATGTGCTGGCCGATGCGCACGCGTTGTATGCCGGTTTGCAGGTCACGGCGCAGAACGTCAACGGCTCGCTCGACAACGACCGCGACGCCTACTTGGGCAAGTTCTCCAAATTCATGCCGGTGGGTTTCTATTACCGCTCGCTCTACAAGCCCAAGGGCATGTGGAAAGTCTGGGAGCCGATCATTCGCAAGAAGGCCGGCCTCGGCGTGCTCGACCTTAAGTTCCAGCCCGAGTACTACGACAAGGCCTACCTGTTCACCGACGTCGCGGTGATCGGCGCCGGTCCCGCCGGCCTGCACGCGGCGCTGACCGCCGCCAATGCCGGAGCCAAGGTGTTGCTGATCGAACAGCAAGCGGTGCTCGGCGGCTCGCTGACCTATGGCCGCTTCAACATCGAAGGCCAGCGCGGCGAAACCCTGCGCCACGAGTTGCTGGCGGCAGTGGAACAGCACGCCAATATTCAGGTACTGACCGAAGCGACCTGCAACGCTTGGTTCACCGACAACTACCTGCCGGTGATCCAGGGCAAACGGATGTATAAGGTGCGCGCCCGCCAGTGCCTGGTGTGCAGCGGTTCGTTCGATCAGCCGGTGATCTTTCGCAACAACGACTTGCCCGGGGTGATGCTGACCAGCGCCGCGCAACGCTTGATGAAACTGTACGCGGTCAAACCCGGCAAACGCGCGGTGGTGCTGACCGGCAACGATGACGGTTACCTCGCCGCCCTCGATCTGCATGATCAAGGTGTGGAAGTGGTTGCTCTGGTGGACTTGCGCCATGCACCGGGAGACTCCGCCCTACTGCACGCCGTGGAGCAACGTAAGATTCCTTGCCTGAGCAACAGCACCGTTTTTGAAGCCCTGCACGAAAAAGGAATGCGCCATATCAACGGCGTCGAGGTGCGCCAGATCACCGCCCAAGGTCAAGTCGCCGCCAGCGGACAACGCCTGGACTGCGACTTGTTGTGCATGTCAGCCGGTTACATGCCGGTCTATCAATTGCTATGCCAGGCCGGTGGCAAACTCGCCTACGACGACCAGCGCGCCGAGTTCACCCTCAGCGGCCTGCCGAAAAACCTCAGCGTCGCCGGCTCGGTCAATGGCCGCCATGGGCTGGACAACGTGATCGCCGATGGCGTGAACGCCGGTGCCGATGCGGCGCTCGCATTGGGTTTTGAGGTCGGAACCCAGCGTGCGCCTTTTGGTACAGAAGGCCAGGTCAACTTCAACTGGCCAATCTTCCCGCACCCCAAGGGCAAGGACTTCGTCGACTTCGATGAAGACCTGCAAGTCGCTGACATCGTCAACGCCACCCGGATCGGTTATCGCGACGTGCAACTGGTCAAGCGCTACTCCACCGTGGGCATGGGCCCGTCCCAGGGCCGTCACTCGGCGCTGCCAACCGCACGGCTGGTCGCCTGGGCGACCCAACGCAACATTAGCGAAACCGGCGTCACCACGGCACGCCCTCCCTTTGTCGCAGAGAAACTGGCGCATGTCGCCGGTCGCGCGTTCGACCCTTACCGGCAAACACCGATGCATGCCCGCCACCTGCAAGCCGGGGCGAAGATGATGCCCGCCGGCATCTGGCAGCGCCCGGCCTACTACGGCAGCGCCAAGGATCGCGAACGCTGCATGCAGGCCGAAGCCCTGCACGTGCACAACAAGGTTGGCCTGATCGACGTCTCGACTCTAGGCGGCCTCGATGTGCGCGGCCCGGATGCTGCCGAGCTGCTCAATCGGATGTACACCTTCGCCTTCCTCAAGCAACCGATCGGTCGTTCTCGCTACGCGCTAATGACCGACGAACACGGGGTGGTGATCGACGACGGCGTCTGTGCGCGGTTTGCCGAGAACCACTTCTACGTCACCGCCACCACCAGCGGCGTCGACCGGATCTATCAACAGATGCTCAAGTGGAACGCGCAATGGCGGCTGGACGTGGACGTCGCCAACGTCACCGCCGCCATTTGCGCGGTGAACGTCGCCGGGCCTGATTCACGCAAAGTGCTGGAGAAGGTTTGCAGCGACCTTGATCTGAGCGCCGAAGGCTTCCCTTATCTCGGCGTGCGCCAGGGCACGGTCGCGGGTATCAAGGCGCGGCTGTTGCGGGTCGGTTTTGTCGGCGAACTGGGGTATGAAATCCACGTCCCGGCACGGCACGGGCTGGCGCTGTGGGATGCGCTGATGGAGGCCGGCAAGGCCCACGACATTCGCCCTTTCGGCGTGGAAACCCAGCGCCTGCTGCGCCTGGAAAAAGGCCATGTGATCATCAGCCAGGACACCGACGGCATGACCCACCCGGCAGAAATCGACATGGGTTGGGCGGTCAGTCGCAACAAGCCGTTCTTCGTCGGCCGCCGTTCGGTGGACATCCTCGACGCCCAACCGCTGAAACGCAAACTGGTGGGTTTCACCCTGCCCAAAGGCAGCCTGCAACCGCTTGAAGGTCATCTGGTACTCAACGGCCCGGACATCAGCGGCAACGTCACCTCCTGCGAGTATTCCGCCACCCTCGACAAGATCATCGGCCTGGCCTACGCGAACATCGACCAGAGCCAACCCGGCCAGCGAATTCCGATCCGTGTCGAAGGCGGCATTGTGCTGCAGGCCGAGGTGGTGAAGCTGCCCTTCTTCGATCCCGACAACCAACGGCAGGAGCTTTAAGCCATGACCAGCCTCAGAGAACAACACACTGTCGGGCAGCATGCCCTCGCGCCTTTGCCGGGCTGCACGCTGACGGATCTGACTGACCTGCCACGGGTGGGTTTTCGTGGCGCGCAGAGCGCCGCGTACCTGCAAGGTCGGGACTTTGTCCTGCCGGACGCGCCCAACCGTGTAGTGCCTCAAGCCGATGGCAGCCAGGTTGCGCGGTTGTCCCAGACCGAATACCTGTTGCTGGGTAGCCCCGCGGACCTGGGCCAGCGTATCGCCGATGAAGAAGCCCGTTGGGAGCTGGATCACCAAGCCAACTACCTGCTGCCACGTCAGGACAGCCATGCCTGTTTTCAACTGAGTGGTGAACACTTGGCTAACGTCATGGCCAAGCTCTGCGGCGTCGATTTGAGTCCTCTGGCCTTCGGCCCCGGCGCCGTGGCGCAAACCTCGGCGGCGCGGATCAACGTGATCGTGATCAACTCAAGTACCGCGCAGCAGGACAGTTTTCACATCCTGTGTGATCGAGCCTCGAAGACCTATTTTCGTGAAGCGATGCTGGATGCGTTGCAAGAGTTTGGTTGACTGCAACTGAAGCCCAAACAAAAACGCCACTCGATTGAGTGGCGTTTTTCTTTATCAAAACCGAGGTTTGACGGTCTTCCAATCCGGCTGATAGCGCTGCATCTGCCTTACGTCATCGCGCTGGCGGATACCGCACGTCAGGTATTGATCGTGCAGTTTGCCCAACTGATCGTGATCCAGCTCCAGACCCAAACCCGCTGCCCGGGTGATCTTCACGCAGCCATCGACAATCGGCAGTTTGCCGCCCTTGATCACCTCTTCATCCGGCTCCTGCCACGGGTAATGGGTGTCGCAGGCGTAATCCAGATTCGGCACCGAAGCTGCGACGTGAGCCATGGCCATCAGGCTGATGCCCAGGTGCGAATTGGAATGCATGGACACGCCAAGACCAAAGGTCTGGCACATTTTGGCCAGGGCCTGCGTGTCGCGCAGACCACCCCAATAGTGATGGTCGGCGAGCACGATCTGCACACTGTTCAACGCCACGCTGCGGCGAAATTCATCGAAATCGGTGACCACCATGTTGGTCGCCAGCGGTAGGCCGGTGCGTTTGTGCAGTTCGGCCATGCCTTCCAGACCCGGCGTCGGGTCCTCGTAATATTGCAGGTCATCGCCTAGCAATTCCGCCATGCGAATCGAGGTTTCCAGCGACCAGTTAGCATTCGGGTCGATCCGCAGCGGGTAACCGGGAAACGCTTTCTTCAACGCCTTGATGCACGCCACTTCATGTTCCGGTTCCAATGCGCCGGCCTTGAGCTTGATGCTCTTGAAGCCGTAGGTTTCGATCATCCGCCGGGCCTGGGCAACGATCTGCTCTTCGTTCAGCGCCTCGCCCCAATTGTCTGGCTTATAGGGCGAATCAATGTGCTGCTCATACTTGAAAAACAGGTAGGCGCTGAACGGGATTTCGTCACGGATCGCACCGCCCAAAAGGTCCACCAACGGCACGTTCAGCGAGTGCGCCTGAAGGTCGAGAAACGCGACTTCGAAGGCTGAGTAAGCGTTGCTCACGGCTTTGCTTGCGTGGGAACCGGGCGCCAGTTCGGCGCCGGCAACGCTGGTGGTTTTGTTCGCTGCTACGGTGGCCTGGACGATGGCGCGCAACTGGTTGAGGTTGAACGGATCGAGGCCGATCAGTTGATCCTTGAGTTGCATTTGGATCGCCAGGGCCGGGGCATCACCGTAGCTCTCGCCGAGGCCGATGTAGCCGTTGTCGCTCTCGATTTCGATGATCGAACGCAACGCAAAGGGTTCGTGAATGCCGCTGGCATTAAGCAGTGGCGGATCGCGGAAGGCGATGGGGGTCACGGTCACTCGTTTGATTTTCAAGGTCAGGCTCCGATTGATCTATATCCAGGGCTTAATGCGTTGCGGCGTGGCTCGGCACCACGACGTCGGTTGATTTGCCAATGCGGCTGCGAGGGGTTGTGCGAGCAAAGAAGATCACCACGGCGGCCACCAACGAGGTCGCCGCCAAGCCATACATCCCGCCTTCGATGGAGCCGGTGGATTGCTCCAGGAAACCGAACGCGGTGGGCGCGACGAAGCCGCCCAGGTTGCCGATGGAGTTGATCAAGGCGATCACCGCCGCCGCAATGCGTGCATCCAGATAACTTTGGGGAATCGGCCAGAACAGCGCCGACGCAGCCTTGAAGCCGATGGCGGCAAAACAGATCGCGACAAAGGCGAAGACCGGGCCGCCGGTGGTGGACATGAACATGCCAAACGCCGCAATCACCAGCGTCAGCGCGACCCAGGCCTGCTGGTGTTTCCACTTGCTGGCCATCGCGGCGAAGCCGTACATCGCGACGATGGAAATGATCCACGGCACCGAGTTGAACAGGCCGACCTGGAAGTCGCCCAGGTTGCCCATTTTCTTGATCATGCTCGGCAGCCAGAACGTGGCGCCATAGATCGTCAACGCGATGGAAAAGTAGATGAAACAGAACAGCGCAATCTGCCGGTCGGCCAACAGTTTGAACATCGAGGGCTTGGGCCCTTTCGCGGCTTCACGGGTCTGCTGTTCCTCCGCGATGGCGGCAATCAACGCGCCCCGCTCCTCTTCACTTAGCCATTTCGCCTCGCGCGGATGGGATTGCAGCCAGAACCAGACGAAACCGCAGAGCACGATGGAAGCGAAGCCTTCGATCAGGAACATCCACTGCCAGCCATGCAGGCTCAAGCCGTTGATGTTCAGCAGCGCCCCGGACACCGGGCCGGAAATTACCGAGGCTATCGCCGAACCGCGGAGGAACACCGCCATGGTCTTGCCGCGCTCGGACGCCGGCAGCCACTGGGTGAAGTAGTAAATGATGCCGGGGAAAAACCCGGCCTCTGCCGCGCCGAGGATAAAGCGCAGCACATAGAAACTGGTCTCGCCTTTGACGAAGGCCATCGCCATGGCCGCAAAGCCCCAAGTGAACATGATCCGCGTCAGCCAGACGCGAGCGCCGTAACGCTGCAGCAGCATGTTGGACGGCACTTCAAACAACGCATAACCGACGAAAAACAAACCGGCGCCGAGTCCATAGGCCGCCGCGCCAATGCCCAGGTCAGTTTCCATATGGCTGCGCACGAAACCGATGTTCACACGGTCGATGTAGTTGACGATGAACATGACCACAAACAGCGGCAGCACATGGCGCTTCACTTTGGCCGCGGCACGGGCGAGTACCGTGGGCTGCGGTGCACTCTGAAGGGTTTTCAAGGGGCGACTCCCGATCTTGTTTTTTTAGGGGCGAGTCGATCATGGACGCGGTAATTGATCCCGTCTAATCTAACTTGGCATTCGATTGATACCTGGATTAGATCAATGTTCGAGCTTACCCAGCTGCGCTGCTTCACCACGGTCGCAACCGAACTCAACTTCCGTCGCGCCGCCGAACGGTTGAACATGACCCAACCACCGCTGAGCCGACAGATTCAACTGTTGGAACACCACTTGGGCGTCGAGCTGTTCACCCGCACCACCCGCAGTGTCGCCCTGACTGCGGCCGGTCGCGCCTTCTTCATCGAAGCCCAGAACTTGCTGGAGCGCGCCCAGCAAGCGGCCGCCACCGCCCGACGTTTTGCCGAAGGCGACATCGGCTCGGTCAACATCAGTTTCGTCGGCAGCGCGGTGTATGAATTCCTGCCCAAGGTGATTGCCGAAGCGCGGCTCAAACAGCCCCACGTCAAAATCGATCTGTCGGAGATGAACACCTACCAGCAACACGAAGCCCTGCGTGCTCGCCGCATCGACCTGGGCATCGTCCGCGCGCCGTTGCTGGAAACGGGTTACGCCACTGAATGCCTGGTGCGCGAACCTTTTGTGCTGGCAGTGCCCAGTAATCATCGGCTGGCCAGCGCAGAAGTCGTGTCGGTGCAGGACCTCGATGCCCAACCGTTTTTAATGTACTCCCACGCCGCCTACCCGCCGTTCAACGAACTGCTGACCGGTATGCTGCGCTCGGCCCGTATCGCCCCGGAATACGTGCAGTGGCTGGGCTCATCCCTGACCATTCTGGCCCTGGTCAACGCTGGAATGGGACTGGCCCTGGTGCCGCGTTGCGCCACCAGCGTCGTGTTCAAGAATGTGGTGTTCCGCGATATCGACTTGGGCGAAGGGGTGCAAAGCGAACTGCATTTGATCTGGCGCGAGAACAATGACAACCCGGCGTTTGCGATGCTGCTGGAAGGGATTCGACGGGCCGTCAGGGAAGGATGGGGCACTGTTTGACAGCAGGTTTTTGGCAGCCATGAAAAAGCCCAATCTTTTCGGATTGGGCTTGGGAACTAGTAGCGATGGGACTCCTGACCTCCGTAGTAGCGACCATGATCACCTCCATGCCCATGCCCATCATGCCAATACGGCCAGCACCCACCGAGCAGCAGGGTGGCTGTAATTACTAACATTAATGCAGTTGTGCGTTTCATCTGATCATCTCCGGGCAGGCAATGCCTGACGCTGTACACGTTTGATCTACCCGAAAATGAGAAGGTTCAAAACGTCGGATCAACTAATCAGACTGCCCGTTCAGAGACTGCGTGACAGCGCTCTATCAATGGTGCGCCTGGTGCCGAGCCGTCTGTCCAGATTCTGGATGTGCACATCCAGTCCGCTGATCAATTGTTTCTGGCGCTTGGATTGCTGCAACGAATGCATCAGTTGTGTCGAGCACTCCAGAGCGTGAAGCTGCTCCACCGCCGTCCGTAACTGATGCTGTCTTCATGTTGCGTATGGGGCCAATCACGGCCCCACACCAAACGGCGAAGACCGAAGCTCTGCTCCAACAGCACGCTTTGCTGACGAAGGGTGGCCAGATCAGGCTCAATAAATCCTGAATCACTTTGAAACATTTAGCCTGATCCAAGCGTCAACCGTTGCCCACGCCGAGCTATTTCCATGACCCCTCCCCGCCCATCGCAACGCCTTCCGCATTTGACTCAGCTACGCAACAAGAAGATGGCTCGCTCGGCACACGCCTATGTTCGAGGCAGCACCGTCCAGTTTTACGAATGGCTACACAGTCAATCAGGCCGGCGCTTGCCTCAAGGGCCCGCAATCTGGATATGCGGTGATTGCCATGCAGGCAATCTTGGACCTACAGCGAACTCCAAAGGCGAAATTGATATACATATTCGCGATCTGGACCAGGCCGTCATCGGTAATCCAGCGCATGATCTTGTGCGTCTGGCCCTGTCGTTGGCGACTGCGGCCAGAGGCTCTGACTTACCTGGTGTCACAACGGCTCGAATGCTGGAAGAAATGATGCGCGGTTATGAGCAAGCGTTCGCTGATCGACCCGATGAAGCGCCCCCGCGCCCAGCCCAAGTAAAGGCGAGCATGCGCAGTGCCGTGCAACGAACATGGAAAAATCTTGCCCGGGAACGTATTGAAAATGCCCGTCCCACCATTCCTTTGGGAAAACACTTCTGGCCACTGTCCCGAAAAGAAAATGCAGCAATACAAACCGTTTGTGCGTCCCCGGAAATCCATCAACTGGTCACTTCTCTGAAGGGAAGACCCAATGGCGCTGATGTAGAGCTTTTAGATTCGGCTTACTGGGTAAAAGGATGCAGTTCGCTCGGTTTGTTGCGTTACGCGGTGCTGCTGGGGGTGGGTGAAAAAGCAGCACAGGAATATTGTTTGATCGACATCAAGGAAGCCGTAGGTGCCGCGGCGCCTCGGGCAGCTCGAGCTCATATGCCGCGCGACAACGGCAAAAGAGTGCTGGAGGGAGCCCGGCAACTTTCACCTTCGCTCGGTGAACGAATGATCACGACGCGTTTTCTGGACCACGGCTTTTTTATCCGAGAGTTGCTGCCTCAGGACATGAAGCTTGAACTGGATGAATTAAGCGAGATTGATGCCATGCACACGGCAGGGTACCTCGCACGCGTTGTTGGAATTGCACATGCGCGGCAGATGGATCGGGCAACTCGAAAAAGCTGGATCGCTGAATTACAGGTAAACCGGACAGGACAGCTGGATGCGCCGTCCTGGCTATGGACCAGCGTTGTGCAACTGGTAGGGAAGCATGAAGAGGGATACCTGAATCACTGCCGACGCTACGCCCTGGAGCATTAGGAGATTCAATAACTCACCATTGAAAGCCTTCAGCCTGGAAAAATCCCGCGGATAAACATTGCGGAACTCCCGTTAAAGCGCCTCAGTCAAAACGAGATGTGGCATCCCATGTCCCTGAGAAATAAGAAATGAACAACAAAGAACTCATAGACAAGCCTCCGGTTGTTGCCCATCGCTCATGGATAAGAAAGCTCGGGCCCGGCCTGATCACTGGCGCAGCGGACGATGATCCAAGCGGTATCGCGACCTATTCGCAAGCCGGCGCGCAATTTGGCCTGAATACGCTCTGGACTTTGTTTTTCACCTTTCCCTTGATGGTCGGCATTCAGATCATCAGCGCGAAAATAGGCCGGGTTAGCGGGCACGGGCTAGCGACCAATATACGAAAACATTACCCTCGACCTTTTTTATATAGCATCGTCGCCCTGTTGATGTTTGCCAATACCGTCAATATTGCAGCCGACATCGCAGCGATGGGCGCGGCGTTGAAGCTGTTGATAGGCGGATCGCCTCACTTCTATGCAGTCGGCTTTGGTGTGGTTTCTCTGCTTCTACAGGTTTTCATCCCCTATAAGCGCTATGTGCGAGTACTCAAGTGGCTGACGCTGGTATTGCTGGCTTATGTGGGCATTATGTTTGCCGTGCATATTCCATGGGCAGAGGTCATTCACCGGACTTTATGGCCCCGGATGTCCTGGAAGCCGGAGTACATAATCATGGTGGTTGCCATTTTTGGCACAACCATCAGCCCCTATCTTTTTTTCTGGCAAGCCTCACAGGAAGTTGAAGACATGGAGGCTGACCCCAAGGCTCAGTCGCTGATTGATGCACCAAACCAGGCGAGAGCTAACTTTACGCGCATCAACATGGACACCATGGTGGGGATGGGTATTTCCAACATCATTGCGTTTTTCATAATGTTGACGACGGCAGTCACGCTGAATATGCATGGCAACACAGATATTCAAACATCTGCACAGGCGGCGAGTGCTTTACGGCCGATTGCGGGCGAGTTTGCGTTTTGGTTGTTCAGTGCAGGCATCATTGGCACCGGCATGTTAGCGGTCCCCGTGCTGGCAGGCTCCGCAGCTTATGCAGTAGCCGGAACATTTAATTGGAAGAACAGCCTCGCGGCCAAGCCGGTAGCAGACAAAGCTTTTTATAGCATCATTACTGCGGCAACATTATTGGGGGTATTAATCTGCTTTGCTCCGATTGACCCCATTAAGGCATTGCTTTGGAGTGCAGTCGTCAATGGTGTCATTGCGGTACCTATCATGTTCATCATGATGTTGATGGCATCACACGAAAAAATAATGGGTTCTTTCGTCATCCACCCAGGGCTTAAGGTGTTGGGTTGGAGCTGTACGATAGCAATGGCGTTCGTAGTGATCGGCATGTTCTGGGGAATGCTTTCAACGTAGACCTTTTCTCTGATACTTGGCTGGTGGCCTCGGCGATAGCCCAAAAACCATCCACGGGGCCAAGAGAATATCGTCTGGTGTGAGTTAGCAGCAGATTTGGCACCGACCAGGACCTTGCAAGAGATTCCGAGCTGACCGCTAGAAGCCGCGGCCGACGGATCTTTCGTGGGCTCAGCGGCACTCAATCGGTGCCAACTACCGGCAAAATGGTTTGTCACCAAAACAGCAAAAAGTCGGGTGAGTTTGCGGTCTGTTTGGCTCTGCGGTTTAGGCCCAAAAACGTCGAATCTGGAGGTGTGAGTCAGGCTCTTGCGCGCCGCCCAGCAATTGATTACCGGTAATCGACAACGGATGGCTTTCAGACCAGGCAGTGCCATCGAGTTTGCGTTCTACACCGAGGAATCCATTAGCATCCAGGCGCAAAATTTTCGCACCCATGACGTCGATGGCGTGCAGTGCATCGCCGATGATCATCTGCTGCGCGGCGAAGGTCGGGTCAAGCCAGTTCAGCGAAGGCTGCCCTTCCTTGAAATAATGCAGATAAACCCAGCGCCGCGGCTTGCCGTCGACGCCAATGACGATCGGTGTTGCGCTCCAGTCGGTCTCCTTGACCCCGGGCTCGAAGAAGATCACCCGTTGTAACTGGCCGACAATGTAATGCTTGTCTCGAAGCACGTCGACCTGCAATGGGCTGAGGTTCTGAGCATCGCGACCTTCGGCGATGTCCGGTAGGTGGCCAGTCTTCTTCGCGGATCTCCACCATATGGTAGAGGCCCGGATAATCTTCATACGCCATTTCGGCCAGACGAAAATCCGCGCCTTTGCCGGTATGCGAAGGGATAACGTCATCAATGATCACCGCGTTGTGCGCGGCGGCCATGCGAGTCAGTGCCTGAAGCTGTGCTTCGGTGCCCAGTTGCGGGTCGATGTCGAAACTGATGCGATCAAAATTGCCATCAATCGTGGGCGTATATTCGGTGCCCAAGAGGCCGCCCGACCTTTTCAGCGGGCCATTGTGAATACCCTGAATGCCGATTCTCGACAGCGCGTGCCATAACGTTTCATCCCCCAGAGCCTCCAGCACGCTGCCATTTTCGCGCGTGACAATCGATGCCGGATACGCGGTGAACCACACCGAAGCCAAAGCCGAAGCGTCACGGGGCCGAGTATGAGCATAAGGCTGTTGCCACAATCGACCTTGCCCCGAGTAGAGTTTGGCCCGCTGTCTTGCGGCATGAAGCATCGATTGCTCAACCAACCAGTCCACGTGTTTTTTTTTCAGCCATCGTCATAAAAAAAATCACCTGTCTATGGGGATAAAATCGCAATCGGCCATTGCAAAGGGTACCTGCCCCCATGGCGCTGCTTGTATTTATATGAGGCCATGAGGTTGCATTGGTTGCATCCAGCCTGGTGCGATGAAGGTGAGTCCGCAGTCACTCGTGGATCGGCGCCTATACCAAGTTCGATTTGCCTGGTTCGTCAGTCAACGAGGCGCGCAGTTGGCGTTAGTAAGGTACATAACGTGCCGTTATCAACAGCGACAGTCCCTGAGGCAAGTGTCAGCTCACCTTTATGCGTCCCCCGAATTGCGAGCTCGACGACTACGACATTCTCCGCGACATAGATGCTGAATAGCTCACGGTGAACATCAGGAAATGCACTTGCGAATGCGTCGAACTTGGCGCCGTTATCGCTGTTCAACGTATTCGCTGACTTTGCGAATTGTTTCGGGTGAGTTCGATGGGTCAGGGCAACGGACTCGCGTTCGACTCGGAGGCCCGGGCCAGTGCTTGCGTGTCGACATATTCTCGAATGTTCGTCAGCTTGCCATTGCGAACAGTGATGGCGAAGACAAAATAATCCTCAAACGTCCTGTTCGTGGCTTTGACTTTCCCCGTAGCGACGCCGACGACCAGAACCCGGTCGCCCTGCGCTACAAACTCGGGGGGCTCCATGGATGTTTCCAGTTCTGCGGAAGCCTTCTGAAGCACGTCCGCCAATCCCGCGTGCCCGCGGTGCGTGCCAGCCAGCGGCCAATCCTCCCCCGGAATGATCCACTCGAAATCTTCTGCACACAACGCCAGCAGACCTTGCCTATCGCCTCCGCCCATTGCTGCAAAAAAGTCCTTCACAACCTGGATATTCTCTTGAATGCTCATAAAGACGTCTCCATTTCGCTTGCATCGGATCGCGTGGTGTCGGTCATTCAGCCGGGGACGAGGCCAAGTTGTTGCTGCATCGCGGAAGCCTCGTTGTAGCAATGGAAAGAAATGACCTTCCCGCCTTCGAGGTGAAAAACATCGCATGACGGAACATCTATCTTCTTGCCCGTGGGAGCCAGCGTCCCTGAAGGAAGAGGCAGATCACCTTTGTGCGTGCCGCGAATCGCGAGTTCGACAACGACGACGTCTCCCGCGACATGGATGTTGAATATCTCACGGTGGACATCGGGGAACGCACTGACCATACCCGCGATAGACTCACCAATGGCCTTCCCGCGAAACTTCATGCCGGATGCCATATCCCACATGTATCCTTCCTCAGAGAACATGGAAACAAACTTCTCGATATCCGTTCCTTGCCCTTCCGCAGCGGCGCAAAGCTCTCTGACTATTTTTTCATTATTAAGCATCATCATTCCTCTCCTTCATTATTGAGCACTTACCTGGTCACATAAGTTGTGGCCAGGACCGCCTCAAAATTTGCGATCGCTATTTATCAGTCGAACTTGACCAAGTCTTTGAAGATCAGTTGGCCCCAGGTATTTCCGCGCGCCTGCACCAGCAGTCCACCTTCCGAAAGTCCGCCAAGTGTGATCGGCGAGAAACCGAGATTTTCTGCAAGCGCACCAACTTCCGCTGCGGCGCCGTCATCGTCACTCGCCAGGAACACGACTCTCCTGCCACCCTGTACGGCCGGGTCTTGGCCAAGGACGGCAGCGCCCAAATGGTTGAAGCCCTTGACCAGTCGTCCACCCGTGAAGGCCTGCGCGACAACCCTGGAAGAAGGTTCTCCTCCCAGTTCCTCAGGGGACACGCCGTAGGCATTGGTCACATCGATAATGGTCTTCCCCTTCCAGGTCGGCAACGCCTTCGCGACGTCCGGGTGCGACTCGAAACGGACAGCCAGGAAGACGATGTCCGCCTTGACCGCGTCCGCCAGTGTTTTGGGAATGATCTCGGGTCCGATCGCGGCCGCGGCGGATGCAAAGCTTTCCGGGTCGCGCGTGGTTGCAACGGCTACTTCGATGCCATTGCGGGCAAACGCCCTGGCCAGGGCCTGGCCGATATTGCCGAAGCCGATAATTGCGTAGCTCATAAGTTCTCCTTGGGTTTACCGAGTCCTACGACGCGCCGAACAATCGAATGGAGCGCCTAGGCGTAGGGCGTCAGAGTTGCGCAAGACCGCCGTCAACGGCGACTTCGCTGGCGGTCATGAAGCTGCTATCCGGAGACGCGAGAAAGGCGGCCACGGCTCCGATCTCCGCCGGATCAGCCATGCGCTGAAGCGGAGTCATCGCGGCGTAGGCCTTCTGTCCCTCCTCGCCCAGCGCTTCCTTCGCGAGTTCGGTCGCCGTTGCCCCGGGCGACAGCACATTTACCCGGATGCCGCTGCCCTTCAGGTCCTCCGCCCAGGTCCGCGCGAGGTTGCGCACTGCCGCCTTGCTCGCGCTGTAGGCGCTCATTCCCGGGGCGCCCGTGGTGCCGGCGCTCGATCCGGTCAGGATGATCGAGCCGCCCTCGCCCATCAGCGGCAGCGCCTTCTGGACCGTGAAGATCGTCCCCTTCACGTTGGTGTCGAAGGTTTCGTCAATGTGCTCGCCGGTGATCTTGCCGAGCGCAAGCTGGCTTCCCGCCCCGGCATTGGCGAAGACGATGTCGAGGGTTCCGCGCTCGGCCTTCACCGCCGCGTAAAGTCGGTCGAGGTCGGCCAGATCGGAGACAGAGCCCTTCACCGCGCGGGCATTGGGCCCGAGTTCGGTTATAGCGGCATCGAGCGCTTCCTGCCGGCGGCCGAAGATGAAGACGAAGGCGCCCTCCTGGATGAAGCGTTTTGCCGCGGCGAGGCCGATGCCGGTTGCGCCACCGGTGATCACGGCGGTCTTTCCATTCAGTCTGGTCATGTCGTGCATCCTTCCTAAGCGTTGCATGGAAGCAGGGAGTTGCTTGCTGGAGGACGACTATGCGACTCTGATTACCTAACGACAAGTATGCACTTTTAGGTAAGTACCCAATATGACGACACCTCCTGAAACCTGCGACCCCGGCTGCGGGCTGAACGCCACGCTGCGCATCATCTCGGGCAAGTGGAAACCGCTGGTCCTGTTTTTCCTGCGCGACGGCCCAAAGCGCTATGGCGAACTAAAGCGCTTGGTCCAGGGCGTCAGTGACAAGGTGCTGATCCAGCAACTGAAGGATTTGGAGGCCGATCAAGTGCTAGCGCGGACCGACTACAAGGAAGTGCCGCCGCGCGTGGACTACGCGCTGACCCCGCTCGGTCGCAGCTTGGCTGACGCGATCATCCCGCTGTGCACCTGGGGGACCGAGAACATGGCGGAAATGGCAAGCATCCTTGCCAAGCGCGACACGTTGCCCTAGCGGGATGCTGAAGAACCGATGCATCGGACGACCCTGCGCATTGGTGGGAGGGCGGCAGGTCGAATGCCTCCGATCAGACCGTCGGGATGCTCGATTTGGGCTCCCTGGCCCATGTTGGTGTTGAAACGATAGCCGGGGCCGATTTCTGCCTGTCGTGACCGGCAGAGGTCGGCCCAAATCGGACGTCATCGAAAGCACCACGTCTCGCCTTGGCCGGGAACGGTAATCGCATGAAGCACCCCGGTGCGCCTGATAAAAATAAATTTTTATAGCGGAAACTTAGTGTGAGGTGCTCAGCCTGTATAGATAATGGCAGCTTGCCACCCTTTATTGATTCGCTCGGGTAAGCAAAGTGCCCCTGTCCCCTGACTAGTTCAATGAGTTCGAGACACCAAGATATTCATACATCCTCCTGTATGCCAATAAATAAACTCATGTGTGTGATCGCGCGGCCTAATAATTTTGCCTGTGATATCGAGTTCTTTCGAACGGAGCTTTCATGGACCCTAAGGTTATCCTGCTGGGTACGATGCTTCTTGTTTCGCCCCTGTATCAAGTTTTTGCCGACAGTTGCAGTAAGAATATCTATGATGGTTACGATTGTAGGTATGATATTGGAACAACCTCTTCCAGCAAAGCCAATATTTACGGTGGGCAAGACATCAACTATAGCGATGGCCGCACGTCGGAAAGCAAAGCCAATATTTACGGTGGGCAAGATACGGAAAATTAGAACAAACCATTACTATATAAGCTTGGCCATTCGCGTCAGAAATTAACAGAACTTTCCTGGAAGGCCAGGCATTTGCCCTCCCAGATGTCGCAGTAGCGATTCTTACGACAAAGCTGTATTTACCAATTTGGATATGTCTTACAGAAAGAAGATAAATCGGAGCGCCTGCTTTTGGCCGATTGCAGCCCTTCATGCCTGAAAGTTTTTTCTCAGTGAGATTAATTTCTCAACTAGACAGTGTTTCGGTAAGTCTTGCTCCGCAAAGCGGCTAGATCGTTCCAATTTATGAAGGGCGCTTCAAAGACGGTCAGAAAGCCGGCTTTCCGAGAGTACCTGGAAGCTACTACGCCGCGGTTCTGACGATATGTCGACTTGATGCAGTGGAGCCAAAGGGCCCTTGGGTACCAGTCAATAAATGTCAGGTCGACAACAGCTGCGACTCTAAAAATTTTTCCGCCAATTAAAGCCCGGCGTACCGGTGTTGCCTTTAACCACATACACAAACGCCCATTCTATATCTTATAGAATGGAGTTTTATGTATGTGGGCTTCAGCCCCCAGCCTAATCGGAGATCAGCGTGTCAGAACCCACCCTCACCTTCATATGCCTCGGCCACACCAAACGAGACGACGGCCTGATTGGGCGCTACCACCTGCAAGTGACCGATACCCGGAGCAGCAGGGCTGTGACGATCTCTGTCGAGCCTAGGCACCTCGCCTCAGCCCGAAGTATGAAGAGGATTCTTCTAGATCGGTGCATGTTCTACTCCGCCACGCGGGCATCGCACGACAAGATGCTACTCGAGATTATTGATCCCCGGCCTGAAGTAATCCAGGAATAGCCCAGCCCGCCGGGCGTCGTCATGGCCGCCAGATGCAAAAAACCCAGCACTAGGCTGGGCTTTTTCACATCTGGTCGGGGCAGTTACTTCTGAGCAGACTCTGCATGGAAGGCGGTATATGGCAGAAATAACGTATCGGCGACCATGCTGAATGGTAGGTCGATTACTGCCAGCGGTACCAAGGCGCGCAAGGCTCCAGCGCTTTCGTCTGTTGTGGCCTTGATCAGCTCAATATCGGTGGAAGATCCGCAATAGGGATGAGCGCCGCAGCCTGGGCGATCACCAAAGGTTTCGGAAAAAGTCGAACACCCCGCCAACACCATCACCACTACAGCCCCTATCAAAATCCGCATGTCGTTCCCTCATTTGATTTGGCGGGACTGTAGCACTAGAGGGCTAGATGCAAAAAGCCCAGCGCGGGGCTGGGTTTTATCGTTACGAGGCGGGCTCAATGAAGCTGGCGCTGCCTCAGTAGCTCTGTCTTCAGCCAGGTGTTCGTCGGTTGAACACCTGCTGCGCAACGCACTTCATAGGCTTTACCACTCATGCTGCTTTTGGTGGCAGCGAGATCGATGAAATCTTCTGCACTACTCACCAAGTTCTTGCCTTCGAGGTAGTTCAGTTTCTTTTCGAGATGTGCTCGAGCCTCGGGTCCAGGGTATTCACTGCCGTTGCGCACAAACTGACATTCGCTGTGCTCAACAAAATCCAGTAAGCCTTTTATCTCTTGGGTAGCCTGCGGCGTAGTTTGAGCCTGCGCACTGCTCATCGTCACAACAAGGCCGATTCCAGCCGCCATCAGCCATTGCGCCAGTCCATTCAAAATCCGCATGATTCTTCCTCGTCCTGAAAGGTCGCGACTATAGCAGCCGCCCAATTCAGCGGGCAGCAAGGCCGTCACATCAACGCTGGTCGATCTCAATCTTCTGCGTCGGATCAGGACTGTATTTCTGACGCTTCAACTGCGGATCGCCAGCAGCCAGGCAGAAGAAATAGATCTCGGCCTCACCGCATCCGCCATGCAGGGCGCACTCGCTGGCTTGCATGTGGTCGAGGAGAATTTCTCGCCCCTGAGATTCACAAAATACGTTTGCTTCTTTCAGGGCCTGACCTTTTGCAGATGCCGGGCCACCAAAGGGGACGCGCGTTGAAATCGTGTAGGTGTCTGGGCCGACCTTTATTGGGCCGCTATCAGCACAGCCAGAAAGCAGCGCCAGGGCCAGAACCCCTACGAACAATTTCATGCAAATCACTCCTGTGGAAAGTCGCCAACCATATCACCGGTTTGCCCCTGTACGAATCCCCAGTAACTCCACCGAAGCGCAAATAGATATGGACTACGCATTACTGTAGAGAACGAAGAAGTAACCGGCTGGGATTCCAAGTCCGGCTGATATGTCCGGCATTTTAAGGATTTCCCAGTCCTTTGCCTGCAAGCCCAAGGACTGGGATTGCGCCAATTTCGGTGCGTTAATGACCTGAAGGTCAATGTGACATTTAGAATATCTACCATTTCCATCACTAAGCGAGATGCGCCGTCGAGGTACAACGTCGTTCTAGAAAGTAACGAAAAGCAGACCTCAGTGACCTATGGTTCGACGCGCCGAAGGCACCTTCTGAAATGACCTACAAAGCGTCTGTTGAAGCTCGCCGCAGAGTGCGAACCAGCCGCTGCTGAATCCCGGAGGTGGCGATGAGCCGAATGGTCAGCGTCCGCACCGAGGAACTGACCGGCCCAGCTCTGGCCTGGGCAATCGAATCCATCGAAGGCGCTCCGCCCGCCGCCCGCCGCCCGCCGCCGCCGGCCAGCTGCAACTGCCACTCGCTCAGGTCATCGCCGAGCAACTGGCGTCTGGTGTGAGCGCGGCCATCGATACCCATGGCTGGCCGACCTAACCAACGATCCCTGCAACCGCCAGCCCGGTGAAACCCGAACCATCGCGGTGTTCCGCGCCGTAGTCTTCGCCAAGCATGGCAAAACCGTCAGCGTCCCCGCCGAACTAATCCAGCTGTAAACCCAAACCTTACAACTCACAGCCTGCCGGTGAACGGCGGGCGAGGAGTTTTTGCATGTCCAGATCCTATCCATATGCAGCCTGGGTGCTCACCAAAGATTTCAAAGCAAAAAAGGTCAAGCTCGTAAGACCCGGGAGCGACTCCGGGGTCAAAACCGGTCGGTATGTAAGCGCTGAAGGACGTACCTATACAGAGCCAGAGCTCCACCGAAGCAAGCAGGAAGCGGTTGAATTCGGGTGGCGTCGAGATAGATGCCGCGAAGCAGTTGAATCTGGAGTTCATGCGCGGTGCAGATTTGATCGGCACAGTGATGGGCAGCTCATTTGAATCGTTCGCCGGCTTCCCCCGACACCTACGAGCCCGACGTGCTGCCGCCGCCAAAAACCACCAGAAGGACCACGCTGAAATCGTCTGGTCCGAGGCAATTCCGGACCTGAATATCAGCGAAATCACCGGGTAGTTTTGCGCCAGTTTTGCACGGGTTTTGCGCAGGCACAAAAAAGCCGATCTAGATGATCGGCTTAAGTATCTGATTTTATTCAGGAAATATGGTCGTAACGGAGTGATTCGAACACTCGACCCCTAGCACCCCATGCTTGCAGGGGCGCTAAAAAGCTATACGGTACAGTCCTTTGGAACGGCGCCCACTGCAATCGATGCCGCACCGTGACTAACCGTGTTTTACGAATCCCCGCAAAAGTCCCTACACGCTTTCGACGAGAAAGTCCCTGCATCCCGGCGTCCTACCGAGCTGAGTCACCCCCCCTCAATCAAGTTTCCCCCTCTGCTACGCTGACCTCATAACCGAGGATTCGCGATGCCACATTCAGACCTGCTCCCTTCCCTGCTGTACAAGATCAACGAGAACCAACTCGCCCTTGAGGCGGCCATCATGGAGCTTTCGAATTGGGTCGAGGCGCGAGGTTCGGCCGACGTCGCCGACAACGTCCGGGGCGCACTGGAAGCCATCGACAAGAACGAAGAATTCATAAAGCTGACGCTTGCGGTGTTGATGGCGCCTGAGTGACTACAATCGGCTGTGGATTCAACCGGTCAATGCATCACAACTAAATCCT
The DNA here is from genome assembly GCF_056680395.1 of Pseudomonas sp. ASL4. Lineage (NCBI taxonomy): Bacteria > Pseudomonadati > Pseudomonadota > Gammaproteobacteria > Pseudomonadales > Pseudomonadaceae > Pseudomonas > Pseudomonas sp. ASL4. Next base: position 5,651,903 of record NZ_CM155280.1, read on the forward strand.
GTGTAATTAGACTCCGGTGTAAAAACTACCACGACCGATTAAGCGCAATGCTTTTTCTCTGTGCTTCGTAATAGAAAACAATGCGTTTTTGTATGTGCGATCATATGAGATCCTCGCCCATGTTTGCCAACAGAACTCCCAAGTTCCACCATCGCCATGAAACCCCATGACATTAGTTCCAGCGGCGTAATCAAAATTCGTTCTTCCATCAGCTGTTTTTCGCACTCGCTCATTTTCAATACATTGAAGATATTGACGCCTGTGCAAACTTGCAACTTCAGTCAGTGGAAACCCTATCGCGCCAAGCATCTGCGCTTGTGCAAGATCTTTATCTGCCCTCATTGAGGCTTGAGCTTCCGCCATAAGATCGTCAAAAGCGGTTATTCTAAAATATTCTTCTCTCTCCGCTGCATCTAATGGAAGCTGTTGAATACGATTGGCATGATAAACCACCAAGTCGCCAGTGCCGTGTACTCTATCAATGAATATTGAACATCCGGAAAGAGCATCGGTAAAAAATGCATTTACATTTAAATCACCGGCACGCGGTATTATCATTGAGGTAATTGCATTTTGATAAAAAGGTAAGTACGCCACTCTTGGGCTTGCCGGTGGTGGAGGTGATGGCGGTACAAAGTTTATTCTATTGCCAGAAGAGACACCATCGATAGCAGTTATACCAGACTCAGCCAGGTAAGGGGTTGTGGCCGCAGTTGCCACTATTGGCGCAGGTACTCCACCAAGAGGTGGCGCGACTAACGCATTAAAACTCAATGAATAATGAGTTCCATTTGCGTCTAAATCTGAATTTCTAGGTATCCCCGCTGAACTTCTAAGAATAGGCGCTGTAGCCGGCCCACCCTGATAGTTCCCAGCTACCCATATACCATTATTGAACTCTTCTCTAGTTGGCATAGCGCGTCCCTGCATAAGTGCGTACTCAGTCTTCGAAGAGTAGCTCACGCATACTGATTTACGCCAAAACATTCCCGCGTCAATGGCAAGAGATATGCCATAGCTTATCCAGTCGGGTCGTATAGCTCTGGCTCATCAACTGGCGCCGCATAGCCCAGTTTGGAGTAGCGGGAGCGCTCGCTACCCGCAGCGTGCCTCGGCCCCATCGGTCGTTGATCGCATCAAGCACCGACATTACCTTCGTTGCCTCAACTGATTGCGACCGGGTAAACAGATCCTCGGTGAACTTCCCGGCAGGCACAGGTTCAGCAGCATCACCTCGTTACACCCTCATTACATGGTCATTGGTACAAAAATTGGTACAAGCTTCATTCCCTTCTTAGGCGTCCTGCCGAACTGAAACCCATCTTTCCCACTCAAGTTTCGCCCCTGCTACGCTGCGATCTTCCACAGAGGAATCGCGATGCCAAACTCAGACCTGCTCCCTTCCCTGCTGTACAAGATCAACGAGAACCAACTCGCCCTTGAGGCTGCCATCACGGAGCTTTCCAACTGGGTAGAGGCACGTGGCTCAGCCGATGTCGCCGACAATGTCCGCGGCGCCCTGGACACCATCGACAAGAACGAGGAGTTCATCAAGATGACGCTGGCGGTGATGATGGCGCCGGACTAAATTTCGTGGGCAGCAGACATATTAAGTAACAGCGTCAATTTGGCACGGGCTGCGCAGGCAGGTTCAATGAGCCTTTTTGCAGGGGTACTGCCATGACTACTACTCAACTGATTCTGTTGGTCGTTTTTGGAGTCGTCGTCATCGCTTGGGGGGCCAAGCTAGACATCGACAATCACAGAAAGGAAAAAGAAGCTCAGCTAGCACCGAGCAATACTAAGCCCTAATCACGCATCATTCAGCGTCCCTGTCGGCCACTTTCGGTGTGAAGCGAACAACGAATGCTCTATAAACTCTGCCGGAGCAGAATTACACCGCTATGCAGGGTGGATTCTGCTAAGGGATCAGAGGCAGTGAAACCGGGAACTCTGTACGCAGAACCACCCACTTTATCGCATTCAAACACGCATAGTGGTACGTATTTTGGTACGAGACTCCTCCGCCCTATCCGAATAAAATTAACTCCACGCTCCTCGCCACACCGAGAAATCATCGAGATTATAACGCCGCAAGGAAGCCCCCATGGCCGGACTACTTACGACAAGCCTACTTGAGCTTTACTCAAGGATATGTTCGTGAGCTGAAGCCTCTTATGCTCTCTTTGTCTTCCATAACTACGACTCACTGAAACTCAGGATAAATGATGTCTTTTTATATGATCACCTACGGCTTGACTCAAATTGAAGAGTTATACATAGGCAGAACCGAAGAAGAGGCTGTTGCGAATGCAAGAGGACTCATTGATCAATGGCCAGAATACGCCGCCATATCAGATGACGAAATTATTGAGCTAGCAAAAGCTGATGAGCTAGAGTTTGACCTTATTAAGATCCATAGCTTATGGCCAGGAGAAAATTTAGATTATAAGCAGTTAATTAATATTTATGAGTCGCAGCAAGGCGGCTGACTTTCCAAATGGTACAAATAAGGCGAATTTATTTTTGTAAAATTCTCGTTCTGACCGGCTTCAGCGAATTATCGCTGGCAACTTTGGGTCGCTTCCTGCCAGTCGCGACAGGCAGCAATCGGCTAGGAGCCGACATATGGGAGCTTCAATTATTCAGTCGATGAACGGCCGATGTTAACTTGAAAGCTGCCGTCAACGATCAAGTTAACCGGCGCGCCGCCACCGACGATTGCCAAGTTAATGGCATGAATTGGCGCGTCCGGTTGAATGAGTGATTAGGGCGCACTTGACACGCCTCGCACCGTTGCTACTTCGCCCCTTCCGCCGGCAATGCTTGTTTCAGCTGTGCGATCGTCCGTTTGATTGCGTCCTGGCCTGCGGCCTGATCCTTACGCGCGGCCGTGGCCAAGTTGAACCCGTGACCGGCGCCGTCGTACTCATGCAGCGTCAGCATGGGTGGGGAAACTGCCTTGGCAGCGTTGGCGAGTTGACGCGCCGTTTCGATTAGGCAGCAATCCTTGTAGGTGTCTGCCGTACCGGCAAACATTTGCACTGGAACCTTGATCTTGGCGACAAAGTCGGCCGGGGCCTTGATGAATGCGGTGTACGGATAGCCTACAACGACCGTTGCGACGAGCTCTGGCATCCGTGCCGCGTAGGTCAGCGCGGTCGCTCCGCCGAGCGAATAGCCAACGACGCCCACCTTGCCTGGCAGCGCGTGCGCACCCGCCTGAGCCCGCGTAATCACCTCTTTGAGCATGTTCCCGGCACGGCTCGTGTCTTTGATCCAGAATTCATTGCCGTCGACCAGAACGACATCGAAACCAGCGTCGGCGATCTGCTGCGCGGTCATCGCGTAGCCAGGCATGCCTGTTTGGCCAGAAACAAGGACGACGACGCGTCCACTACCTGACTTTGGTAGGAACTCTTGCTGTTTTGGACCAGGGTCCTGAGCACCCGCGCACAATGAAACGGCCGCAAGCAAGGATACGAGGAACCGGGGGAAAACACTCAGCATGGGGGCCTCCTTCAGCGCATTGTGATTCTACCCACAGCGTCGTTCGTCCCGCGAACGCAACCTGCTGTGGGAACGGGCCTAGCAATATTTATACGGACAGTGGTGCCCGCATAACATAGATATTGATGATAGGATTTATAGTCCCCAACTGCTTGACATGCAAACTTGTGCCCTGTTCAAGCTCAGACCAGTGACAGCTGCAAGTTGCTAAGCGGACGCTACATGGTCAAAGGGGCAGATGGCCGCTCAGGGTCGATTTCGGTCGGTCGTAACAGACAGGAATCGACCAAAAACTGACGACACTGTGATGCCTTGCTAGTCTGTATGATCGATCGATCATGGACCCCAGCGCATGGAATTGGCACCACACTTCATCATCCATGAAACCGCTCACTGGATACTCAATCATCACCTGTCGTCCGCCCTCCCCGGCTACCTGATGCTGGGGTCGAGGACTCACGTCAACTCGCTGGCTGAGCTATCTGACGGTGCACTCGCAGAACTGGGCGGCCTGCTCGCCACCATTCAGAAGACCATTGAGTCGGAGTTAAAGCCGAAGTGGCTCTACATCAGTCGATTCGGCCATGACCCTAGCTTCCCTATCCATTTTCACTTCATTCCGGTGTACCACTGGGTCGAAGATCTATTCTGGAAGGATGGGAGATACAGAGTTCTGGAAACCCTCGCAACAAACGAGAATGCGCAGTCGCTGACTGATGGAGCGGAACTGACGCTGTTCATCTGGCGTGAATTTGGCGAGAAACCGGAGCCACCGGCAGCCCAAGGACCAACGATCAATCAGGTCATCGAGGGGTTACGCAGGTCATTCAGATAGGACGGAAAGTCGGTCCGACTTGGGTCGGTTTCAGCCGGTCGTGGCAGGTAGAAATCGGCCGAGGATGTGGAAAAACGTTTTAGAGCAAGTATGACGGTCAGAATCGGAACGAAAATCGCGCGCCTACGCAAATTTCAGGTCCGCTGCATAACCAAACACTGGCAGATTTAACGTAGCGACGCAGACTTCAAAATGGCGCCTGCGTTTTTACACAGCCTGGGCCAAAAGCAGCCGGTCGAGCAATATCCAGAAAAGCGGGTTGCGCGACATTGCCATTCGCCAGCTTGGGCTCGCCTGAGCGCTGCCAGACTGGCTGACGTAGCCTATCAGCCGAAGCCTGCGGAGGGTCGGCGAACGTGTCTATAACTGTTCGCAGACCCATTTGCCACGACAGTTCGAGATTTGAACCGTTAACTGGTTGGAATCTTTCATATAAGCCCCTTTCTCTAACGCCTGATTTATAAAGATAACGACAAGCGTGCCGATACTCCAAAGGTACTCCAGGTCACTGCACGCTGTTTTTGGCGATGAGCAAGGAACACAACATGATGTCTACTCGTCAGAACGCACTCAAAGCATCAGACGTGACCCTTTGCGGTCTGGTGTGCCTAGCTGGTGTCGCCGTCACGGTCTTGGTACTGATTCTGTTCGTTGGGTCAGAGCAACGCACCGTCAACGTTGCGTTCCAACTGGAGGTCGACGAACGATTCAGTCGCCTGCAACGACGCTTTAATACTCAGGTCTTAAAACTAGACGTTGTGAGGCGTTTCTTTATCAACGCCGACGATGTCACTGAAAAGGAGTTTCTGGGATTCGTCACGCCTCTGGTCGGAGAGGACGAAGCCTATAGCTGGGTATCCAGGATTCTCGAGAAGGATCTCCAAGCGTTTCGCACTAAGGCGCTTCTCAACGGCACCAGTGATTTTTCATATCATGAAATTAATCCCGTCACCGGCGAAAGAGTCCCCCTCGCCAGCCGGCCGGAACACTGGATATTGCTCTACTTATTGAAGCGCGATGACGTAAAGATCATACCGGGCATGGATGTTCTGGCTCGCCCGGGTCGCCAAGCCTTGATGAGCAAGGCACGAGAAACACGTCAAATTGTTGTGTCGGAACCGTTGAAAATGACCAACGGGCAGTCGGGGATTTTCTTTGTCGCACCTGTATTCCAGGAGTCCCCTGAAGTTCCATCGAACGATGATAATTTGCAGGGCTTCGTTGTCTCCACCGTACGCTTGGCTTCTTTGATGGAACAAGGCATTCCATTACCAAGTCTGCAACGACTGAACGTGACGCTTTCATTGATCGACACGCAGCATCAAGGTGAAAACATTTATCAGAGCTTGGCCCCTGCTGCCCCTTCAGCGCTGTACGCCCAGCGACTGTTGAAAGTAGCCGACCAAAATTACTTGATCCAGTTTAGACCCAGCTCAACATTTCTGGTCGCCAACAGCTACGCACTGTCCATCAGCCTGATTATCGTGTTCGGTGCAGGGTTGACGCTGCTGCTGACCTTGATGGTGTACTTGCTGATTACGCAGCGCGCCCGTGCCCTCTCGCTGGTTGATGAACGCACGCAAGACTTGCGTTTGTTGAACATTACCGATCACCTGACCGGAGTCTATAACCGCCGATACTTCGAAGAGTTGATGGAGCGCCTGCTCATCGAGGCTAACGTGCAATACCGCCCTCTGTCGCTGATCATGTTTGACGTCGATCACTTCAAACACATCAACGACCGCTGGGGCCATCAGTGTGGTGATAACATTCTGAAGTCGTTGTGCACACGAATACGTTCGGCAACACGCAAAACCGATCTGCTGTGCAGAACAGGCGGAGAAGAGTTTGCATTGATCTGCCCGGATAGCAAACTAAACGATACAAGGCTGCTGGCAGAGAAGCTTCGAGCTCTGATAAGCGACCTACCATTTGATGATATTGGGCAGGCGACTTGTAGCTTCGGCGTTGCAACCTGGATTCCATCAGAATCGTTTGACGCCTTCATTCGGCGTGCCGATACCGCGATGTACAGTGCTAAATCAAGTGGTAGAGATCAAGTCCAACTTGCCGATATGTAGGAGATCGGCTACCCGGATGACACTGCGCAGAGCCAAAACTCGACAGCTTCGGAGCCGCGCTCTGCCTTCAGGTCATGGCCGTTTACTGCCGGTGCTGAACGGCAGCTTTGGGTCGAAAACGACCACTCACGAATGACTGTATATGGACTCCTCCTCATTGCAAGCCCCCTTCGCTTTGGCGCCCGTGCCGACTGCACACGTATATTCGGCCTCTGATTTCAGCATCGATTCGATGCAGGGCCATGATGGGCTATTCGCGCGTCGGCTCCCAATTGCTTTTACGTGCTTTACGCACCTGGTCATTAGAGGGTTTTGCCAACGCCGGTTCGACCGGTTTGCCATTGTTCGGGTCGCTTCGCAATCGTGGTGTAGAGGTGCTTCTCCTTGGATGAATGGGTCAGGCCGCGGCCCGATCCGGTTGGTAATCAGTGCCGTTGCGTAGCATCGCCCAAGCCATGCGTGCAGTTTTGTTGGCGAGGGCAATAGCGGCCACATTGGGATGTGAGCGCTCGGCTAAACGAACGGCCCATTGGCTGAGCCGGTCGTCTTTGAATTTGGCCGTGCGTAGTGCTGATCGTGCACCGTGGATCATCAGCGTTCGCAGATAAGCATCGCCACGTTTGCTGATGCCAAGCAGTCGATCTTTACCGCCGGAGCTGTGTTGCCTCGGCGTCAGGCCTAGCGAGGCGGCTAACTGCCGGCCATTGGCAAACTGTCGAGCATCACCAATGGCAGCAACGAGTGCGGTGGCTATCATCGGGCCGACCCCGCGTAGCTGCTGCAAGCGGACGGCAGTTGGTTCACTTGCCGCGATTGCCGAGATCTCGCTGTCGAGTTCGCCCACGCGTTCATCCAGTGTGCGAAGGTCGCCCCACAAGCCATCCAGTAAATGACGAAAGCGTACGGTCAAACCGTTATCCGCCTCTTCCAACCAGCACGGTATGGCACGACGTAGCATCAGTAACTCTTTCGGAGCGACGAGGCCGTACTCGGCAACCAGCCCACGGATCTGATTGGCTTTGGCCGTCCGCTGTTCGATCAAGCCGGCTCGGATGCGATGCGTCGCCTGGATATCCTGTTGCTCAATCGTCTTGATGGCGACGAAGCGCATGCTGGGGCGGCTCATGGCTTCACAGATTGCTTCGGCATCGTTGGCGTCGTTCTTGTTGCTCTTGACGTACGGTTTGACGAACTGAGGCGCGATCAGCCTCACCCGAAATCCGCGTGCCTGTAGTTGTCGCGCCCAATGATGGGCTCCACCGCAACTCTCCATACCGATTTCACAGCCGGGTTCGATTTTCTCCAGCACCGTTTGCAGCCAGCGATCGCGCGGCAGGCACTGCCGCCAGATTGGTTGTTCATGACAATCCACTCCGTGGATCTGAAACACGTTCTTGGCCAGGTCGACCCCAATGCGCATAAGCTTCATGTGTGGACTCCTTCTCACGGTTGACTGTGGTTTGCACCTTCAGTCTGGCACTCAAGATGCCGAAGTGAGGAGGAGTCCATCCCATTGCTTATGGCCGATTGCAGCCCTTGACGACAGGCAAGAATCGGCCAAAAGCGGCCCTTGTGTGAACGATAAGCCCAGCATTTTCCGCATTAACTAAAGTTCGGCTCGGTCAACACGTTGCGCCCTGACTGGCGCAATCGCATGCGAAAAAGATAGTCACGAAGATTTGATGTTTTTTTCAGCCATTGCGCACTTTCGGGCACACGTTCCAAATAATCGAGCATAGGCGTCAGGATGGCGTCCGCCATGCTGTAGTCCGCCCCGCAGAAAAATTGCTGCCCGCCCAAATGCGTCTCCAGCAGCCCAAGTGTTTGGGTAGCCATTGGCTCGGCGGTAGCCACAGCTTCTCTATCGATAGGGCGTGACGGTTGCGCAGGTGAAACCAGCAATAAAAGATAACGACGTATCAGTCGATCATCGGCATACGTCGCCAAGGCAGCGGACCACTGATCGACCTTTACCCTCTGGGCCAAGTCTGCGGGTCTTAGAGAAGTGCGCGCAAAGGCTTCATCTAGGTAGCGGCAAATGGTGGTTGTTTCGATTACGCTCCGCTCTCCATGCAGCAATACCGGGACCTTGCCAAAAGGATGCAGTGCCTTGTGTTCAGGGTTGTGGAGCGTGATCGTTTTACCATCCACGTGCATCCCGTGTGTGTAATCGAGCGCTTTCTCTTCGCAGTAAAGTCTGACACTACGTACGAAGGTACTAAATCCAGGTCCCAGTATGTGCAATCTCATGTGTAGCTCCTTGAGGGGGAAGAGTCGGCAATTCTGGTCGGTATGACTTTATGTTCAAGAACATAAAGTCCCGTTTTGTCATACTCCATCTCACGCTTTACTGAGGAGAAGCCGTATGCCCTGGCCTGCTACACAGCGCGCAACCACTCGACAGATGATTCTGGATAGCGCATCGCGCCTCTTCGCACTGGAAGGTTTCGAAAAAGTCAGTATCGACTCAATTATGGAGAGTGCGGGATTGACCCGGGGGGCCTTCTATAGTCACTTCGCATCCAAAACGGAGCTTTACACCGAAGCTATTAGAAATGCCGCGAACGCGGGGGGTGCGATACTGGAAGAGGCTGGTAAAGACGGTTTGCAGCAGGTGGTGAAAGACTATCTCCGCATGGACCATCGGGATGCAAGCCGCATGCACTGTCCGTTAGCCTTCATGGTCAATGATGCTGCTCAGCAGGACGGAGCCATCCAGGAGAGCTACACCCAAGTGCTCGCAGCTTTCATCACACGTCTAGAGTCCGGACTGAAATCGACGACAGAGACGGATACACGCCAGCATGCTCTGCAAATTGCCGTAGGGATGATTGGGGGCTTGGCACTAGCTCGAGCTGTGGCCGATGACCAATTGGCGCAAGAAATTCTCACAGCCTGTCAACAGGGATGTTTGCAGCTCGTTGAGCTATGACATGCCTTAGTAAGCAACGAAACGGCCGCATTGGGTCGCACGCTTCCCCACGTCATAGGCAAAAATCGACCCAAAGCAGCCCCTGATGTATGTTTGTTGTCGCCATATGTTATTGGCATTCATGGAGGATTCTGACTGATGGCACGCGTGGGATTGATACTGACACCCGGTTTTGCGGACTGGGAATATTCTTTCATTGCTGGAACTGCGACTCCGTTTTACGGGATCGACGTCAGGTTTTTCGCTTCTGCTACGGGGCAGTTCCGCTCGCAGGGTGGATTGGCTGTAACTGTCGATAGCAGTTTGCAACAATGTCTGGACTGGAAACCGGACGTTGTTGTCGTCATTGGAGGAATGGTCTGGGAACGCGCAGAAGCACCGGATATTCGAGAATTTCTTCATGCTAGTCGTTCAAGTGGAGCGACAATTGCCGGTATCTGTGGGGGAACTCTGGCACTTGCGAGGGCCGGGCTTCTCGACACGGTTCCTCATACCTCGAACAGCGCTGACTTCTTACAACAGAATGCCGTAGGTTATGAGGGGCGCACGCTTTATCGAAGCAGTCCAGTGGCTGTGGTTGCAGACCGCATCATAACTGCTCCAGGCCCTGCACCCGTTAGCTTCACCTGCGCAGTGTTTGAAGGTGCCGGGCTATCTTCAGAGATCACTTCTCAGTTCAGGTCAATGTTGGCAGCGGAACATCGGTGACTGCGTGGTCCTACAAAACAGCCGATCAGGTGATGTGTTCGAGAGGCCGCTCATGGCCCAGAGTGTGTAAAAACGCATGCGCCGTTTTGAAGTCCGCGTTGCTACGTAAAATCTGCCAGCGCTTGGCTAGTCGGAAGACCTGAAATTTGCGTAGGAACGCGATTTTCGTTCTGGTTTTGACCGTCAAACCTGCTCTAAAACGTTTTTACACAACCTCGGCCGTTTTGAGCCGGTCACGACAGGCAAAAAACGGCCAGAAACGGTCAGTCATTTGTCTAAAAGATTGCGGCAGTGAAACGGGATAATTACACCTGCTTTCTAAGATCGCATACCCATCCAGATTACCGCTTCAGTCCATGCAGTCACCATCGGTGTCAGTACCCTAAACCAGGGATCGCGCACATCAATCTGCACTGCTGAGTGGTCATGATGGTGCTGCTCCTCCTCCACAATCGAAGTAATGGCCGCCACCGCGTGGAGATCGATATTGCCCAGCACATCAAGTTGATGAGCCAGGTGCTTAAGCACCACACTTTCAACCGCGACGGTAGTGGCGACAATTGCTTTGCGGCCACAGATGCCAGTAACCAGACCCAACGCCAGACCGCCGATGCCACACAACCAATAACTACGGCAGCGGGGATAATTGCGACGTTGCAGCTCCTCCTGAAAAACCGTCCGATGGCGGCGCTCGTGGGAGAGGAACTCCTTAAGTTCATCCACCATGCCCGGGACGAAAAGCCGGGCCATAAACAACTGTCCGCTGTAGATACAGATCGCACCATGCTCGCCCGCATGGTCGACCTTCATCATGCGGTTGCCGAGGTCTTCGCCCTTAGCCGTATAGTCTGGTGAATTCACATTGAGATTTCTTGTTCGAGGGGCTTGGTCATCGGGCCTGTCCTTGCTCTTGAGCCAGCATCGTGCTGTAACGCCAAGCAGATAAGCAAGTGAGTTCACAGGGCGGTCCCTCACCATCGTCGATTTGGCCGATCTTTAAGCAGCTGACAGACCGCTTTGGGCGTTCTCTGCCTGTCACAAAGGACAGCAGTCGACCCATGGCGGTCACTCATGATGTAGCGACGGCAATAGACATCTGCCTCAACGCTGGAATGGCCAAATGTCCTAAACTCGCTTCCTCCCAATCAACCAAGGAAGCGTCAATGGGCATGCAAGGAAAAGACCGTCAGATCGACAACATTGAGTTCAATGTCGTTGACATCGATCGAAGCAAGACCTTCTACGGAAGCATATTCGGCTGGAGTTTCGTTGACTACGGCCCGACTTATACCGAGTTCAGCGACGGACGCATGAGTGGTGGATTCACTACAGGAGAGTCAGTGCGAACGGGTGGGCCTTTGATCATCCTATATGCGGATGATCTTGAGCAAACCCAGCTAAGGATCAAATCAGCGGGTGCGACCATTAGTCGTGAAGTTTTTTCGTTTCCGGGTGGTCGCCGTTTCCACTTCATCGACCCTGATGGCTATGAGCTAGCCGTGTGGTCGACCTCTCCTTGATATCGAGGCGAGCCCTCAACGTTACGGCTGCAACGCTTTAGGGCGGCAGCAATGTCTCCGACATTACAGAAACAGCCAAGGATCACTGTTGTTTTGTAATGTCGGCTCTTGGCCGAACTCTGCCCTTCATGAAGGGCTGCTTTGGGTCGATTGCAGTCCTTCGCAACAGGCAGCATTCGGCCAACAGCAAGAATGCAACTCAGCCCTTCAAGGCTGTACACCACCCAAATTCCTACAGCTCGTCGCCTCACCCTCGCCCGACTCCCGCGCCTCGACTACTGTATATTCGAACAGTATAAATAAGGCATGACCGTGGACCCTCTCGAAATCGAAGACACCAGCGACTGGCTTGGATGCCCGACTCCACTCGAAACCTGTCGGCACCAGTTCCGATTTTACGAAAACGAGTTTGAGGAACGGACTTTGTAGTTGCGCCAAGAGCGTGAGCAGATACTCAAGCTGGTCGAGATGCATGCCGAAGCAGTCCGCCTGAAAGACGAAACCATGGCGTCTCTGCGTGAAAAGTCGGCAGAGACAGCCATGATCCGCAGGAAAATGTACGACCTACGCACATCGGCGAATGCATATAAGAAAAAGGTCAGGGCTTTTCGCGGAATGCTTGAGGGCCTGACGCCTCAGACGAAGGCGATCTTTTGACAGGCTCATGCTAGGCGATCGGTCACGTTCGAGTAACATTCAGCACATTGCGCCAGTCACGAGAATGACTTAACCACGTTATGAGTAACAGACTCCCCTCTTTGCTCATCAAAGAAAAACAGGTCAGTGTCGACAACTTGCATTCTTAAAGACGGCGACTTGCAGGTCAGACATAAAACAATCTGGTAGTCCGTAGTTATCGAGTCCATATCATCGACAATCTTTTGTCTAACAGAACGCAGAACTTCATGTTGCCTATCGCACCTGCATCCTGAGCATGGAGCGTTGACTGGGGTGTGATCGGTCGTACCAAGCATCAGATATTTGTTAATCATGAATCGTCCGTTGTGCGCCGAAGCGCATAAAAATAGTCCTTTGACCGCTACCTGTTTCAACCTGGCAGGCCACGCTCTTGCCAGCCATAAAACAGAATAAGGGCCTATTGCCTAAAGCAATATCCGAGCTATCACTATGGGAGTCCAAGCTTGACACCTTAGACGATGGCAAAATAACTGAAAAAAATGGCTCCAGCTATAGGAATTTCCCACAAAGCCTAGCCCTGCGCGTCCAGCCAATAACTCATCGCTGCAGAAGGGATTAGAAGATATCACTGCATCAGCGACCATTGATCTCTTTAATGTAGGCCTGACAAGCCTGCAGCGCAATCAATCCTTGGTCGCCGGCGTCGGTAATTCCGATAATTCGTTGAGCATGCGCTGGGTCAAGCTTGGCTCGTACGACTGCATGATCCACGCCGCTGGCGCGGGTACCGGCTGGCACTGAACAGCCATCGGCTGAACTCGCGTCGAGGAGGACTGACAGCCGCAGATCAGAAGTGGCAAGGCGATCGCGCAGGCGAGCCTGATTGGTTTGAGCATCGGTCAGCTCCTTGTGGTGGGTTTGGTCGCTGGCCGACAGGCGCTGCTCGAGTGCGAGCCGTTTGTCCTGTTCGTTCCGTTGCTGGGTCGCGGCGGCTAAGGTCAACTCATTCAGCGTCTCGTCGTGGAGTTTCGCCTGCTCCGCCAGTTGCTGGCCGTAACGCCAAGCGTCCACTTTCCATGTGGAAAAAACGGAACACCCTACCAAAACGAGCATGCCGATCAGACGCCACGCCACGACGTTCACTGCAACGCCCTACACACGCCTTCCACCAGCACAGCGTCCGGATAAGCAAACCCGGCGTTCTCGTGATGGATGATCGCTTTGACAAAGCCCTGCATCACCGCCGGCACGGCCAGATCAATCTCAGCGCCAGGTTTGGTACCGGTGTTCGCTTCGACGGCGCGCACGTAAGCGGCAGTGTCGTTTTCTACCGATGGTGCCCAGCGACTGATAATGGCCTTCACCGTCTTCAGTCCGTGCTTGCGCTGGTACGTCAGCAACAACTTGCCCAAGGCTCGAATGCCGTTCTCGGGAACGTCGAATCTGGCAAAGCGTTTCTCGATAGCGGGGTCTGGATTGAGCTGGCCCTGCCACTGGTTGGCTGGGTTGTAGTCTATGTTTCCGGGGTTGCGGTTGCGCACCCCACGAGTCTCGATTGCAGTCATCACTTTTCTCCAGGCAAAAAAATACCCGCTCGATGGCGGGCCGGTAGTCAGATGGCTTTTAAAGGACCGGAGTGGTCGACCGGCTGGAAGACGTCTCGCTGGTGTAGGGCTCAGGCTGTTCTGGCCAGGTTGGCGCAGTCGGCCAGATCGGCTGACCGGTGACGCGACCGAGAAAGACCCGGTACTTCTTCCAGGCTGCCAACTCCGTCAGCCGGCCGGCCTTTTCTTCCACTTCTTCCGGCAGCGCGTACTCACCCTCAATGGCGTCATTGATTGCATCTACTCGACCTTGCAGCGCCGACACCTGGGCTGTTGCCAAGCGCGTACGTGCATTGAGGTCGGCGGTGGCCGCCCACGAAACTTCCTGTTCGGCGATCGCGTCGACCAACGACTGTGGGATTTCGGCAACCAGACTTTCGCCAGGCGCAAGTTCCGCCTCGGTAAATCCGGCACCAACTGCTCTCCAGCCTGAATTAGTAATTGCGTATGGCATTTTTACCTCTCAAACCGATATCCAGAAACCCGAACCCGGAACAGGCCGCTACCAGGCGTTGCATCAAGAGCGTATGTAAATCGTTGACTCGCATCCATTACAAAGTCCGCAGACCCTGCAGCTCCGATCGGAATAGCCAAAAGATAGTTGTTCGCGTTGGGCGTAAAGTTCACCTCCGAGTTTGCAATGAACGCGTTGCCGACGTTGGTCGTTAATAGGTAGCTGGTCTTCGCCTCTCTGGCCGTCACTGGCACGACCGCACCGCAATCGACGGAGGTGAACGAAGTTGCTGAGCCGGCTACAACCAGAAACGGCGCCAAGTTCAATGACTCCAGATAAAAGACTGTGTTGTTCTGAAGGTGAATCACCTTGTACAGCTGACCCGATGAGTTGGTAACCATCGAACCGAGGTATCTACGGGAATTATCTCCGATCTTTGCTCTAGCCTTACCAAAATAAACGAATGTAGGCGCAGTAGTTACGGCCTCGATAGCGGCCACACCTGAGTTATCGTATAGATAAATATGGTACCACGTACTTGTGGCGAGACTCATACCACTTAAAGTTAGGGTTGCGGATACTGGCAGTACTTTACCAGTACTCAGGACATAAGCACTTCCCGCCGATACTGAAATGGATGTAGCGCTATTCCACGAGATAATAAGACCATCAATAAAGGTGACCGACACTCCACCTTGAGCGTTAGTAAGCGGTTTAGTAAGGCCTGTAATTTCAGTGATATCAGAGTTTTGACCGCTTTTCGCGGCGACCAGAGTCGTGCGCGCGGCAAGAGCACTAAGATCATCTACCAGAGTCTTCATGAAATCAGAGAAGCCCAGCCCAGTCAGCGCATCACCCGAGGTAGCCCCGCCCGTTCCGCCTTTGGTGATCGGCAGGATTTCGTAGTTGCCGGTCGTGCCAAGCGCGGCCAACTTAGCACCATACTGATTGACGATTGAGCGCAGGGCGTCCGCTGAGTCTTTGACGTAGCCCTGCATCGGCGCCAGCGCATACGCTCCCGCGGAATTGGTAGCGCCCTGGTACGGCGGTGCAATCGACAGCGCAGTATCGCTGGCGATATTGGTTACCTCGTACCAGCCGCCGTCGGGACCGCGAAACGCATCGCCAACACGGCTATTGGCAATAAATGCGGTGTTGGTGCCGATCACGGCATTCGAATTTTGGACGACGGAAACCGTCCCGGCTTTGTACCAGGGCATAGGGTGGTCCTTGGATCTGAATAAGAAACCCGTGATGGGATGGATTGGTAAAGGCGGGTTAATTGAAAGGGAAAGGTAGGTTTTCGGTTGTTATCACCAGTGCTGTAGGCAGCAGTACGGGGAGATTAGAGAACGAGATGGGAAGTGAGTACCCTTGATTGAATGGATGGGCCTGTGTAGTTGCAGGCGAGGCTCCGAACATAAAGGAGATCCCACCACTACGCCCGTAGGCACCCTCCAAGCCAGAGTAATTTAAGAATGAGTAGAACTCGCTTCGAGATAGAAAGTCCCAATACATCACGCCGCGCGACCATGGCAAAAACGCTGCATACTCAACACCTGAATTGATAGGAATATCAACAAACGAATCGACCTGACCTGTGTAAACAATTCCCCCTACGACCTGATAAATTTGGCGAACTCGATTCGCCCCCCCTGAGTAGCAGGTTAAGTATCTACCATATTTATCGGTCGCCCCAGGTCCGGCCGCTTGTATTGCCGCAATAATATTTAGTGGCGGCTGCAAAGAGTTGAAAGTGATTCGACCATTGGTGTCGTACGTCTTTAGAAACGTGGTCCCGGACATATTGTCGGCCATCAGATCGAAACAGTAGAACTTTGTACTTGTAGATGCGCTCGAATAATGAAAAGTAATGCTGCTACCTGATACGGAGGTCCCGTTAAAAATTCCTGTTCCGGTAATAAAAACAATGGGCGATATGGCGTTAGATACCGTGAAGCCCCACAGCCCGTCACCGAAAGAAGGTGATGCGCTGGCGGTTGACACGGTCCAGTTCGCACCATCGTTAGGGTCAAGCTGGGCTGATCTCAATTGTTTTCGCGTCCAATAAGACTGTAAGGCCATATACCCGCTCTTTACCAGCCCGTAACAAATCAGGTTGGTGTCAAAGAGAATTTGGCCATTATCTTTAAATGCCTGGAAAGTTTCCAATTAGTAATACCCGTAAAATATTCGGCAGTTGGCCGAAAAGTATCCCCAGCCGTTCGTTGCGTATGAGTAAACCCATGACAAAGAGCCTGGCATAAGCGTGACGCCCGGCTTCTTGCCTTTCTCAAGCTGCAAATCCACTAGCGGGACAACAATGTAGTACTGCGTCTTCCCCGCAGGAGGCCCAGGGATAGCGGCCGAGCCATTGGCCCCGCCCGTATCGACAAAGCCCTGCATCTGGCTGATGTTCATGGTCATGTCGACCAGCAGGCGCCCAGCAGAGTCGTACGTGGTCAGTCCGGTCATGTCAGACGCTCATGTTGATGGCCAGGACGCCATTGGGGTGGTAAAGCTTCACGCTGCTGTTATTGATGGCGATCCTTGCCGATCCGGCGCCCTGTCCGTTCATCTCAAACCCCCCATTTTTGAAAATTGCCCAGCCGGTCTGACCCATCACATAATTCGTAGAGCAGATGTAATCGCCAATCTTGGCGTTGGTGATGGTGCCGTCAGCGATAAACGCCGAGTTCATGAACACCTGGCCGCCCTGCACCGCAAACGGCACTGAGATGGCGCCGCCGGCAATGGTGTTGACGATGGCGAACCGATCGGCGCTGACCAGGAACTGGCTTTGGAACACGCCATTCACGTTCTCGATGCCGAGGCCTATGCCGGCCGCGACGTACTGCCCGTTCGCTGTCACCGACATCTTCACAGACCACATCGTTTTCAGGTTGCCATTCAAATCTGCGAAGGCCGTAGATGTCTGCTGTATTGCGGCCGAGTTGCTGCCGACCGCGACATTTAACTGCTCAACCCTAGTTGCAGTTGCCGTGTTGTTAGTGGCCACCACCTCTGTCAGGTCAGTAACATTGGCGGAGATTTTTGTGATGTTGTCGGTATTGGACGTAATTTTGGCATCGTAGGTCTTCAGCTCGCGAGCTGCCGCAGCGGTTTCCGACGCTCTAACTTTTGATTCGACGGCAATGCTGGCCGTGCTGTTCCAGCCTTGCAGTGCATCGTCGAGTTCCCCTTGACCGCCATCATCGCGATACGATGCGCGCAAGGCCTGAAACGCAGTTACCTGCGCGGTGACTACACCGTCTATTTCGGTGATGTCCGCAGTGTTGGTAGCGACCTGCTGCGCCAGCCCGTTTGCCGTCTGAACGGTCTGCCCAACATCCAGCCAGTACGCGGCGTTCGGCGGTGGTGTGTTGATTGGCACCGCGCCAGTGGCTTGGTAGATCCGCTTGCCGACCACGACAAGGTCGTACTCCACATAAGTGGCGTCCTGGTCGTAGCCTTTGAGGCCGTCGAGCGCATCGATCTGCGCCTGTAGGCCCGGGATTTTATTGATCTCGTCCAGCAAGTCCTGGCCCAGCTCAGTTTCGCCAATCTGGCCGGCGATCATCGCCAGAATCGCGGTAGCGTCGGAACTCGACTGACCTTGCACGCCCATGCCGACTGGATACCACGCCCCGATGTTGCCGATCCGGTCCACCAGGCGCGCCCAGAAGTAGAAGGTCGCGCCCGCCCGTAGGCCCAACATCGAGAAGTCGCTTTGCGGATACGAGAGGTCTGTCAGCTTGGTGGCAGCTTCCAAACTGGTCGTTGGCCCGTACCAGATTTCCGTACGCTGCGTGTCTTCGGCTCCAGCCGGGAAGCCCCATTTGAGATAGATGCCGAACAACAACGGCGTGGCCGTCAGGTACGACACCGCCGGCGGCAAGCCTTCCTTGCCCTTGAGATTGGTTAGCATCGAGGCGCGCCAGATCGACGAGATGTCGAATGCGCTCACCGCGCGGACCCGTGCCACATAGGCACCAGCATAAATACCCACGACGTCGACACTGGTCATCCCGGTGCGCTGTAGCTTGATCCAGTTGCCGCTGTCTTTGCGCCACTCGACGTCATACCCGACCGCGCCGTTCACTGCCGGCCAGGTGATGGTCATGGTGGCGACAGCGATGCCTTGGGACACTACCGAATTCGACGATACAGTCACGCTGGCCGGCGCTGGAACGACGGTGATCGGGATCACGCTGATCGGCCGTTCTTCCAAGCGGGCGCCGGTGTCGATGTGCGCGAACTTGCTCGGGTCGTATTGGACGGCAGAGATTTCAAATACACCAGGCTCTGGTCGGGACACGCTGGTCACCCGATACAGCGGCACGGCCAGATCGTCAGCATCCAAGGCCCAAACGAGTTCCGGCTCGGGTGCGGCCGAGTAAGCGACAGTGACGGTCACCACGCGGCCAGTTACCGACTGAACGGTGCGGCCTTCGCACTTGCCGTTGGACAGGTTCAGGATCAGCCGGTCTCCTGCCTTGGCCTGGGTGTCGCGGTCTAGGGTAATGGCGCGGCCATTCACCGACGAGATCCGCCCGCCAATTGGCCTGCCGGCCAGCAGCTCATCCGCCACAGGGATGACGTAGCCAGGCAGCGGGATTCGCCCATCCAGGCCAACACGGAATGTGATCCCCCGGTCCTTGGAGTTGGTGAGCAGCGCCCATTTACCACGGCGCTGCGCCTCAGACTCGCGAGTGCAACCGATTGCGCTGATCTCCAGCGGGTTGTCGCCGTAACGTCGTTGAAGCTTTGCGTCGGTCACCGCGGTGACATCGGTATCGTAGTTGTTCGCCGGGTTGTCATAGCTGATCAGCGCGCGACTGTAGCGGGTGCGCTCCGACGCGCTCGAGTACGTGAACTTGCCATCGATCACGTTCGCCCGGGTATAGGCGAAGTCGAAGTCGGTAGCGCGCGGCATGTCGGACAGAGTGAAGATCTGGCCCTGGGCCCAGTAGGTCATGCCGCGATAGATTGCCGAGATGTCGCGCAGTAGCGACCAGGCATCAGCCTTGCCTTGCAGGTTGAGGTTGCAGATGAAACGTGGCTCCTGGCCGCCCTTCCCGTCCGGTACCAACTGATCGCAGTACTGGGAGATTCGGTACAGCTCCCACTTATCGACCTGCCACGGTTTGATCCGACGACCCAGGCCGAAGCGATCACTGACAGTGATGTCGTAGGTCATCCACGCAGGGTTGTCCGTCCAGGCTTGCTTAAAAGTGCCGTCCCAGATGCCGGTGTAGGACCGGCTGTCCGGGTCGTAATTGCTCGGCACCGGCATCTTCTTCAGTCTGGTGTCGACAGTCACCGCAGGAATGCTGCGGAACTGTTCGGCGGAAAACTCGATGTAGAGCAGCGCAGTGTTCGGATAACGTAGCTTGGCGTCGATCACCTCGGTGAAGCCGGCAATCTGCATGGTGTCGGCGATTTTGTTGTTGTTCTGGTTTGGCGTGAGACGTGTTACGCGGATCAGCCAGCCACTGGTGGCCACCGGCAGGTCAATGCGCCGAGTACGCTCGTAGGTGCTGGTGGTCTTGCCGTCCACGGCTTCGCTCATCACTTGCTGATAGGCCCCGCCGTCGGTGGCCAGCTCAACCTTGTACTCAATCCGGTAACCATTCACGTTGCCGCTGGCATCGACCGCTTGCAGTGCGGGCCAGGCGAAGCGCAGACGCACAGCCGACAGCTCGGTGTTGCTGATTGCGCGCACCCATGGCGTGCCGCTGCGAAGCTCGATACCGAGTGTGGTTTCATTCTCTACTGACGGGATGCCCTGGATGTAGCCTTGCTCCACAGACCCGTTTCGGTACTCCCACTTTACGTTCGGGAAGTTCATGTTGCCCTGAGGATCTTGCAGGGGCGTGTTGTCGAGGTAGATGTCCTGCGCCGTCGGGTTGCCGGCGAACTCGCCCTCACCCATTGCGATCAGGATTTTGGCTACGGCCACCGAGCGCAGGCTATCGGGTGCTTCGGTCGGAGTCTTTGGCTTGTCCGATCCGCCTTTGGCGCCGTAAATATCGAGCTGCTGTGCTGCGCCCATGCTTTTCTCCAGGCAATAAAAAACCGCCTCAAGGGCGGCTGTGGTATTCGAGGTTTAGCTACATCTGGTCTTCGGCGTAAATCGCGGCGCTGATAATCGCCCCGCCTACACGCCGCTTGCCGTAACAGAGCGGGACCGGGTTGCCGGATGCCGTGGTGTTCTTGGCGCTACCGAAGGCGTAGCCTGGGGTGTTCTCGGGGGCTGCGCTGGTTTTCAGGCCGCCGGCTTGGGGGCTGAGCATTTGGATAACGCCGCCGGCTACAAGCCCAATGCCTGCGGCGATTAACGGCGCTCCAAACGGGGTTGCCAGCAGGAAAATACCGGCAACTATCATCACTGCGCCAACGATGGTTTGAAGTATCCCGGCGCGCTTACGTCCGACGATGACTGGCGCGATGCGTATCTCGCCGACTCCGTGATAGCCAAGCTCTTTTTCCTCGATGTTCTTTGAGCCGCGGAAAACAGCGAACTCCAGTCCGCGAGACTTTGCATTTGACAGGAACCGCTCAAACCCTGGGATCTGGATGCAAAGCGCCTTAATGGCTTCAGCGGGCGATCGAACGGACAGCTTAAATTCCCTGCCGAACTGCCTTAAAGCCCCGTACAGTTTGATGGTTGTCACTGGCTGGTAATCGATGATTAATGCCGACATAGCTTTTCTCCAGGCAATAAAAAACCGCCCGAAGACGGCTTTCTGTGTTTTTGATCTCAGCGGCCGCCATAGTCCACGTATGGGGCCAAGAAGAAACCGCTCATATCTCCACTAATGCGGAACTGACTCTCCGCTCCAGGCTTGAGATTTGCACTGATGGTTCTGATTGCCGCACCAGCACAAAGTCCTGACTCAGCAAGCCCGGTACCCAGGTTCACAGCACCCGGCTCAACATAAAAGCTCGCGCGCTGACCAGGTCCTATCTTCGCTGCTCGTCGACCGTCAATGTAAAAGACAAGATCACAACCCGAGCCTACAAATCCACCATCCCTAACTACGGTGATATGGGAGGTTGTACCCGCTGTTTTACTCTGGAACGCATACAGCTCATCGTTTGGCACCGGGTCAGCATCCCGCGCAGACATCGGCGATGTCGCACACCCCGCTAGCAGCATCACCACCGCCCCTATCAAAATCCGCATGTCGTTCCCTCACTTTGATTTGGCGGGACTCTAGCACCAACGTGGAGGCAACACGAAAGCAGCCCAGAAGCCGCTCCGTTCATAGCGTTGTTGGAAGGATATCTACTTGCCCATCACCACCAGTGAAAACTCGGTACTTCTTCACCACGCCATCTTTCACAGTGGCTTCTCGCTCTACGCGATCGGCGCCCATCGAACAGATCCCAGATCCGGTGTAAGCGGCTCCAACTGTGAAAGTCTCAGGCGGCAGATAAAAGGACGCTTTTTGACCTACATCTAGCCTCCCAGCCTGCTTGCCATCAATGAATATGGCCATTGAGCACAGACTGCCGGTATGCCCAGAGTCACGAATGACCTGGAGCACTCCGAACGATCCTGAAGGTTTCTGCTGGTAGGCAGTCAACTGGCTTGCTGGTGCAGGCTTCGCCTCGCTCGATGGTGTGGGCGATGTTGCACACCCAGCCAGCAACGCAACAGCCAACGCTCCTACGAATAATTTCATGCAGGTCACTCCTATGGGAACGGGTGCACGATTTCAGTGGGGGGCGGGAACGAAAAGTCCAGCGCTACGCCGGGCTGCGGCCGCGCTCCACCATCAAATTCTAGGGTTGTGATTGATAAGCCAAAATCGCCTTCGCCAACTGCATCTCATCTAGCGATTTTTCTGCACGAAAGGCTTCGAGCATCGACAATGCAGATTCCAGCTGTGCTCCGAGAATACCGCCGTCGCTTGCAACAAATGCAGCCGCATCGTTTCGCGCATCAACGATCTTCTGATCTTGTTTTTTACGACTGTTTCGCGTGCTTGCTTCGCTATCATCGGTGAGCGAGGTAGGGAAAAAGGTCACTGCAAGCGACGACGTAAAAATAGCCCCAAAGGTTGTAACTTTGAGAGCCCCATCCCCTGCGTAGGCTGACAGGCTGTACGAAAAAACGAGCGAAACAATCAAGCCCATAAACTTGCGCACTTAAGCACTCCCTGCATTACCCGTCCCTTGTGGAATCGAATTTACTCGTTTCCTGTCTAGGTATCCAGCGTGGATGGAAAGCCAGTGGCGCCCTCCAATAGCTCGGTAGTAGCTTTTGGCCCTCTAAAAACCAAGGAGCGGTCATGTCAATCAGAAGTCTTGCGAAAAATCTTCCTGCTGACCCAGACAACAAAGGATGGGTGATCGGCTGGGCCGTGCTGAGGGACGCTCCCGGAACATGGCAATTCATCGATATCTATGCTGATAAATCGACTGCCGAAGTAGAAGCTACGCGCCTCGGGAATTGGTTCGTCGTGGAGTACGGCTCCCACAAACTGGGGTCGGACGATTTCGTAAGCGGACTCACGCCGCCGGAGTGAGGTCCACAACCGAGACCGCCTGGAAGTTAATGTTGCCAGGCCCGGTGACAATTTGCGCAGCCAGGCCCGGCTTGCCGTTATAGATCCGGTGATACCCGTCACCGCCAGGCCCGACTTTGCCCTTGAAATTCAACCGATCGATCTCGGTGCCGCTGTCCAGAATGGCGACCACGGCCTCGGCGCCGCAGAGCGCACCTCTGGACGTGGTGAACAGATCTTGAATTGTCAGCATGTAGCGCTGGCTTGGCTGCAAGCAGCCCTCCTTCTGCCGAGCGGGCAGCGAGTAATGAATTGAAGGATTTCCCAGTCCTTTGCCTGCAAGCCCAAGGAGACTTTTCATATTTCTCTCCAGCGGCCCTGCCGCATCATGTGGTTGGTTGTGCATCTTTGTGCCTGAGGATCAGGCGTGTTCGGTCAAGCCACGGCCCGCCGAAGACGATGATCTCGCTTGGGCGCCCGTAAAGGTGGTGCAGCAGGAAAGGCCCAGGGCCGAAGGTGTTCGCCTCTTCTCCGGGCAATGCTGGATCGGTTCCCAGGTAAATTCCTGCGTGGTTAGGGTGCGCTGTGCGTCCGACCGTCATGACGATCATGTCGCCACGCTGTAGTCGGTCCACCTTCGCGAATCCGGCGGCCTCGTAATTCGATTCGTACAGGCTTTCAGCCTCGGCGCTTTCCCACCAGCCATCAGCCCGCCTGAACGCTTCGAACTCCAGCCCCCATTCGCGCTTGTACCAGTCTGCGCAGACCTGCCAGCAGTCCCAGGCCCCGTGCACGAACGGCCGCTTGAGCAACGGCACTTCGTCGGTCGGCATGACCGTGCGTAGATCGCCCTCCGGCCAACTGAGAATGTGCCAGGGCAAAGCCGTGGCTTCACACATGGCCAGGTCGCGCGGCGACGGCCGGCTGGTCGCGTCCGGATGCGTGTGGAAAATCCCGATTACCTCACCCACGTTTTCCGCCGCGGCGTAATCCTCGGGATCGATTCGAAACTCTTCGGTCGGCTCGGCCGAGACGTTCCGGCACGGGAAGTACTTCTGCTTGCGCCCGATCGCCAGCACCAGGCCGCAGGCCTCTTTCGGATATTGCTCGGCGGCGTGCGCCTCCATCACGCTCAGGATGTGTTTGCGCATGGTCAGCTCCGTGCTATCAAGGAAACGGCCGGGAATCCGCCGTGGGGAAGTTCGTTGTTCTGGCCGAAGCGCAACTTGCAGGACTTCAGGCCGCCCTTGCACTCGTCCTTGCTCGGGTCATCCGTGGGGGCGTCATCGTCATCAAACATGGCGCCGCCGGTGTAGCCACAGTTCGGCCCGCGGTAACCGCCAGTCATGGCCCAGTGGCAGAAGGTCGTCATCTGGCGCCCGGGCAAACCGTGGTTGTCGATCTCGCCCGGGGACGACAGCTCCCACTGCACGGCCTCGCCGTCCTCACTGGTTTTCTGGTCAATGAACCAAATTTCCAGAGCCTCTTGCGTCGGGTCGGCGGTCGGGTTGCCCTCGGGGAAGTTCACAGCGTCCAGGTACTGGGCCAGCGTCTCGCGCACGGTGAGCTGAAATTTCAACAGATCATCGAAGGCCAGGCATAACGCGGTGATTCGCCCGTTGACGTTAGCGGCCATGAACGTTGGCCGGGTCGCACTACCGTTGCTGTCTGCGCCGATACCTTCAATCTGCACCGGCCATGCCGCGTATTCGTTTCCCTGCCAGATGATCGATTTCGCCGGCAGTTCGGCGGCAGAGCCTTCGTAAGCCAGTAGCTCGGCCGGTGTGTGCGGAATCGCGTGAGCATGAAAGCGGAGCACGTCCGCGCCGTATTCCGTGCCGTCGATTTCAAACAGCCGCACTTCCCCGCCGGGCTCCAGCTTCTGGATGTCCGTAATCAGTGCCATCAGGGTTTCCCTTAGGGATGAAAGGTTTGTTCAAAGGTGGCGGTCAGCGTGTAAACCGATCCGCCCTTGTGGGATGGCTGGTAGCCGTTGGGGCACTTGTAGAGACCAAGCTCGCCGAGAGGAGGCGCCCACAGGAACGCTTTCGCGCCTTTGTGGCGATCGAGGAAGGCGATAATTTCCTTGATTCGCGCCGCGTTCCCGGTGTGGCTGGTAGGCCAGGACTGTGTCTTGTTGTTGATGCCGTCCGAGACCGACTGCTCATAGCCATCGCCGAATTGCTTGGTCCGGGTACGCTGTTTGATTTCGCCAGTCGCACCTTTCTCTATCGGCCAGGTGAAGCGCTCAATTGCCATGGATCACCCCTTGATGGCCCGGTTGATTTTGCCGCCCTGGCGTAGATCTACGCTCACCAGCTTCTGGTAACGCTGATCAACGAAGTCGGCCAGGTCCTTGCCGAACTGCTGGTAAGCAGGATCGTCGGTCGTGGAGCTGGTCGAGCCGTCGCTGGACACTGTGACCTGCACATTGATCTGCGTCCCGCCTCCAGAACTACCGCCCAGCGCACGGACACCGAGCGCACCACTGGCAGTCCGGGTCAGCGGCATAATTGCCTCAGGTCCCGCCTCCCCCATCACGCCAGTCTGCCCGCCGGCCATCCCGAAGGCTGTCGGCTTACTGACCACGCTGTTGGAGAAAGCACCGCCATCGGCGAATAGCTGCACACCTGCACCCCAGGCGCCGCCATCAGCCTGCGGGAAGTAAGACCCCGAATAGCCGGCCTGGGACGCCCCGAGGTTTGACGAGGCTGCGCCAGCGGAGCCGGCAGCCAATCCGTTACCGGTTCCACCACCAGTGAAATAGCTTGTGGCGGCGCCCACCAAACTGCCCAGTAGCGCCGAACTGGCCTGCCGAGTAGCAATGCGAGCCATGTCTGCCAAGATCGACTTGGTGAAGTCCGCAAACGACAGCTTCCCAGTCATGGCGAAGTTGACGATCGAATCCTCCATCGAGCTGAAGGCGTTCGCGAACAGGCTCCGCGTTTGCCCGGCAACATCCCGCGCCGAATCCAAGTAATTGGCCCAGGCCGACGTAGCGCCCTTAGTCCAGTCACCCTGAGCCGCTTCGACGTCGGCATAGTTCTGCCGGATCTGGTCGGTTGCTGCTTTGTTCGCATCTGCGAGAGCCTGCGACTTCTGCTTGAACTCCTCCAGGTCCATGTTTCTGGAGGGGTCAGAACGCTGGTTTTCCAGCTCTAGCGACTGCTGCGCGAACCGGTCTTGCTGGCTGTTCAGTTCGCTACTGAGTGCATTCTGCCGATCGCCCTGGCCGACGCCATTGACGGCGCGCTGACCGGCGAGCGCTAGCGCCTTCTGCTGCTGCCCGAGGGCTGCAACGTATTGGCTGACTGCGTACGTTTGCTTGTCGAGGCGTCCTTTCTCGGCGGTGGCCAGCACCTCCTGCTGGCTGTCGGCGTCTTTCTGCGCCTTGATCATGGCCGCGCGTGCGTCGGCGATCTTCTGGTCCAGTTGAATGCGCTGCGCTGCCATGGTGCTGGACTTGTTCTTCACGGCTTCCAGCGCCGCGATCTCGGCCTCGTACGCTGCTGCAACTTCGTCCCGTTCGTTGCCGATCAGGCCCTCACGTTTTTGTGCGTACTCAGCCTGGGAAATGAGCCCGGCTTTCTGCGCTGCATCCAGTTGCTTCTGGGCGTTGTTGTACTCGGCCAGAATTGCTGTGAGCTGGTTTTTGGCATCGTTGAAACCGGTGAGATCAACACTGCCCGCCGCGGCCTTCGGATCCTTGTCCTTGTCATCGATAGCCGCTTTCAGCTTGTCGTAAGCGCCCCCGGAGAATTTCTTTCCGTCGAACTCCACACCGTTCAGTATTGAAGCTTTCTGCCCGGTTTTCTCCGCGTCCTGATAGAGCTTTGTGAACTGATCGTTCAGCTTTTTGTAGGCTTCCTGGCGCTTTGCGAGCGGGTTCAGGTCCTGCATTTGCTTGTCCAGTTCCTTCTGGACTGCGATCAACTCCTTGTTCGCGTGCGTTGTTTCTCCCGTTGTTGCGGTAAGGCTTTCACTGGCTGCCTGGCGAGCCTTTAGCCCGGCAAGTTTGGTCTCCAGCGCCGCGGTGGAATCATCGTTTTCACCGTCGCCCAGCCCCAGAAATGAGTTGAGCGAACTGAGGCCGTTTGATACCGCGCCAGCAACACCGCCGCCTTTGCGTGTGTCGAGCACTCGCTGAGTGATCTCGATCTGCTTGGCCAGGTCCGGGAAGACTTCCGATCGGATGGCGCCATAGGCACCGGTGATCGCGATCTTGATGTTGTCCCAATCGCGCTCAACGTCGGACAGCGAAGAGCGGTAGGCCTTCAGCCGCTCCTGCGCCGACTGATTCAGGTTTTCGCTCAGGGTATCTAGCGCGCGTTGGTGATCACCCTGGTCGTCAATGCCTTTGATGACCTCGTATTGCTCGTATGTCAGCAGGCCATATTGATCGCTGATCTTGGCCGCCGCCTCGGTAGCCGTATCGCCCGCATTGGCCAGCGACTTGGCGATATCGCCAGCCCCCTTCCCTGTAACCTCGCCGATGGCAGCCGCGGCTTGCGCCAGGTTCTGCATCTGGAAGCCGCTGGTGGCCGCGCCAGAAGCCAGCGCAATGACTGCCTCGCGCGCACCAGACAGATTGCCCGTCAGCACACCAGCCGATTCGCTCATGGACTTTAGGTTGGCAATGCTCTGGCTGGCGTCGTTCGATCCGCCGTTGATTGCAGCATTGAACGCCCGGGCCTGCTTCATCGCATCGAAGTAGGCATATCCAAGCCCGCCGATCACACCAGCGAGAAGACCTGCCGGAAGCAGCAAAGTCGCCATGCTTTTGGCTGAAGCTCCAGCACCGGCCCCGAGCTGAGCAATGGCCCTCGCCCCGCTACCCAAATCGCCGGATGACAGCGCGTTGGTCAGCTGCATGACGTTTTCCTGAGCCTGGCGCGAGCCGAGTTTCAGCTTGTCGAATGCAGTTTCTGTAGCGGTTAGGCCGGATCTGTCCTTACCGATTTTTGCCAACCGATCTGCGTAAGCCTCGGCGTCGATGCCGCCGGCCTTGTGCAAGTCGTTGAGCGCCTTTTCCTGCGCCTCCAACTTGGCCAGCTTCGCAACCATCGGATCAATGCTATTGACGGTGCGCTTCAGCGCCTCAATCTGGCGGTTCTCGGCATCAATCAGCCGCTGTTTCTGCGCAAGCTCCTTGGCTTCAGCCTTCTCAATTCGGTCAAAAGATTTGCCGAGCCGTTCCTGATAAGCCTCCTGCTGCTCGATGGTGACCAGGCCGCCCTTGCGAGCACGCTCAAGCAGCCCCTCCGCCTGAACCAACTGCTCGATGCTGCCGATGTTACTGGACATCGCCTTTTCAAGCTGGCTAATGTTGGCGATTTCACTGGTCGCGCTTGCGCCTGATTTCCGTCTTGCATCGGATTGACGCTGTGTGGCTTCAGTGGCCTTGTCGATCTCCTGAGCAACTTCTTTCTCGGCCTGAACGATCTTCTTGCCGGTGCCGGCCAATTCGGCCCCGGTCTTGCCGAGATCATCGATCGCCTTCTCGGCATCAACAGCCGAATCGACCAGCTTGTCCAAATCGTCAGCAGCCTTGACCGCCGACGACGAATTGACCTCGATGCCCAGGGACGCGAAGTTGGTGCTCATTTACTGTCCCTCTGTTCCGCCATCACCTGCAGGGCTTCGGCTTCCATGATGCGGAGATCCGGGAAAATGTCAGTGGTCTGGGTCCGGGTTAACCCGAGGAAGTCAGCGACATCGCGAATTGATGTGTAATCCAGGCCGGTAGCGCCGCACGCGCCTGTACGCCACTGGGTGCTCAGCGCCTCGAAGACAAGAAAGGCCTGCCAGTTATCCGGCCAGATTTCACAATCTTGCCCGGTCAGATCACCCACCATGAAGCCGAAGGTCTTCAGCTCTTCAGCTGAAGGCCCTTGCTCGTAGAGGGTGCGTGCAGCGCTTAGGAGTTTCCCAGGCGAGCCTTGCTGAATGCATCGGAGTACGCCCCCAGCACCGCGCTTGGGGTAGCGCTGATTGAGCTGACCAGGATGCGGAGATTCTCGTCGGTGAACTCTTCGTCCACATCCCAGCCGGCAACGATTGCCTTGAGCTGCTCCACCTGCAGATCGATCAGCAAGGTAGTGAACTGCTTCAGTCCCACCTCTTCCGATTTCAGCCCCAGCGCCTTATGCCGCTCGCCCCAGTCGGCGTACAAATCTGCCAACTCGGTTCGGTCGCGATACTTGAACTCAAACCCCACCTTCACCGGTTCGCCGCCAACTGTCGGGAGCATGACGTCGGCCTTGAAGGTCGGGTTTTGGATAAGCGTGAACTTGGCCATGGGTTACACCACCGACAGGTAGCGGGTTGGCTCGGACTGCAACGCCAAGTTCACGGTACGGGTGAGCAGGTTATTGCGGGAGACGGCCGGCTGTTTCGAGAACGAGGTGTAGGCCCCGTACAGCAGCATGTCATTGCCCGGAAGATTCAAGCGAGCCGCCTGCACCTGCTTGCCCGCATCAGCCTTGAGCAGCACCGCATTGAAGGCCTGAGTCGGGTCATCGGCGATGGTCAACACCATGCTGGCGGCAGACTTGTCGGTCGGCATCTGTTTGCCCTGGTCGTCCTCAAGGAACACCACGTCCAGATAGTTCTGTTCGCCACCGGAGAAAGCCAGGTCAGTGACCTGTGGTATTTGCACCCAGGTGAGCACCTTTCGCATGGTTCCGGCGCCGTTGCCAGCCGGGAATATCTGCGTGTCGGTGGTATCGATCGCTTCCAGGGTAACCGCCGAGGCGGTTGCGGATTTCACGCGAACAACCTTGTTATCCAGTTGGCTCCAGCCGGAACTGAGCAGGACGATATCGCCGGCGTCGAAATCAGCGCCGACGACCGAGGCTACCGCCTCGGATGCGTTGGAAATGGCAGTGAACGGCAGCGCAACCTCATAGGTTGCGGCGTGCTGGAACTTGCCGCCGTTGGGGATCTTGTAGCCCATGGGTTTTTCCTCTTTGCAGAAATGACAAAACCCGCTCAATGGCGGGTTCTGGGGTTGCCCAACGGGCGCGTTAAGGGAGGTTGAAAATCATTACTTTGATCGCATAGACCCAAGAGATGGTACGTTGCGAGCATTGCGGCTTTAGCCATATCTAAGATATCGACCCGGAGCAACAATGAAACAGGACGTAATTCGTATCGCTAAAAAGTTAACGATATTCACAGTGGTGCTGGCTGCGTTTTCAGCTTATGGAGCGAACTCGCACTTCGGTCTCGAAACCTGGGCAGGGGATATCGGCCTGTTTGCAGGCCTTTGGGTAGCCGCCTTGCCTATGACAGCTCTTATTGTTTTGATATTTGCAATTCCATGGTACTCAATCAAGCGGTACCGAAATCGCCGAAGTAACGTGTAACTCACTGAGTGTCGGCTCGGTACAGAAACGAGACAGGCACGGTAAACGTGGTGTCGTCAGGAATGCCTGGGCCGGGGTCTACCGGGCTCATGGTCACCACCGTCAGCGCGCCCTTCGTATTGCGCTCGTACAGCGGAAACAGCACCGCGATCTGGTCGGCCAGCGCACCGGCCGCGCCGCGATACTTGCCCGACGGCGTCACGATGCTGACCTGAAACACGCCGGTGTACAGTTTGTGGTCGCCGCCGAGCGTGTTGCTTGCCGTGTCGCTGGGCAACGTGAACGCCTTCAGATAAGTCGCCCCGTCAGCGGGCGTGTAGGCCTCGTTCTCGACGACGACCTTCAGCGGTACCGGCAAAGCCTTTGCCCAGGCGATCAGCTTGGTCTCGTAGATCGAGGCGATGATGTTGTGGCTCATACTTGGTTGTTCCTGATTGTTTCATCGACGATCTGTTGAAAGCGAGCCAGGGTGATGCGAACCATGCCGCCGGGCGCCTGCTTCGAATGTCCGTACTCGAGTGGTACAGCGTACGGAAGGTTATTCACCAGGTACGCGGTCTGGCCGATGGTCAGCGACTGCACCTGGGTCCTCAGTACCGCAATCGAGACGTTGCCCGATGGGTCGATCTGATCGAGTACGCCGTCAGCCGGTGAATCGATTGAGAACTGCCAGTTCCCGCGGAACCGGCCTCCGACGTAGCTCTTGCCCGCGACCAAGCCGTTCACGTTGTAGTTCTGGTCGCGCTCAGTCTTGGTCAGGGGCTTGGCGTACTTCACGCCGCGCTTCAGCTTGCCGGCCTTGGTGAAGTTGCTGTCGGTGAGGTTGATGACCGTATTGCGCACGGCCACCTTGAAGTCGTAGGAATCAGCCGCCGCAGTGTTGGCCTGGCGATGCGCGACGTTGGCCGCCCAGATCTCTGGATTGCCCACGGGCGACATGCGGATAACGCTGCTGCCGATCTCGATAACGATTTCGCGAAAGGTGGCGTCGAGCCCGGCCTGGGCCTGCTCGGCGAACTGGCGGATGTTCTCGGCGAAGCTGCCGTTGAGGCCTGAGTATTTGCTCATGTCCGAACCTGCAGCTCGTAAAGAATTGGCGTGCCGGCCGGGTTGATCTCTTTCAGCGGCGGAACGATTGACCAGGTGCGACCTTGAACGACCACCTTGTTCAGCAGGCCGGGAGCCCACTCAAGCCCCTGCGCGGCGATCTTGAGCTTCTTGTCGCCTTGCTTGATGAGGCTATTGTTTTGGAACTCCTGCCCGGTGAAGTCGAGCAGGATTCCTTGGGCGCTCTGCTCGATGATGGTGTCAGGGCCTGCGGTGCCGGTTTCGGGGTCGTACTTGCCGGCGGTGGTCGCCCGGATGATCACGGGTTGGCCGAACTCTGTGATCATCTCCAGAGCCATCACGGCCATTTCGTCGTAGAAGGCGGCCATGAAAGCTCCGTTTCAGCTATGCGCGGACGGCGAACAGGCCCCGCTTTTGTAGGTAGTCAGCAAACTGCGTAGCGCTCGGACGATCCGGCGCGGCTGGCAGCAGCCTGTTGCTGGTGTTTGGGATTGCAGCGTACTGGCGCGTTACCGCCCCCTCGACGCGGTCCAGCAGGACAGCGCCCTTGCGCTTCTCCACTGGGTCGATATCGTCCTGATGAATCTCAGCGGCCAAGGCCATCTGGCCGTACTGGATTCGCGCAGGCAGGTAGTTGTCGGGCTTGATCTGCTGATCCAGCTCGATACCTCGGCGCGGCCAGGCCAGAGCCTGATCGCTATCCGTCTTGCGCCCCTTCCAGGTCTTGCCATCCATCGCCAAGGCGGCCCGGCGAAGCAGCGCTTCTTGCGCGACAACATCGGCAGGAATGACCACGCCGAACTTCACGGCGTACATGGCCAAGTCCTCGGCAGATGCGTAGCTTTCGGCGTCTGGCTTGCCGGTGCCGTCCTCGATGATGAGAGTCATGAATCAGCTCGCAGGAATGAGTTTGAGAAGGTCGAGCTTCGGAGCTTTGACATCATATTCGATGCCTCGAGCAGTCAACCACTCGCGTAATTCGCCGACACCCATTTTTAACGGATCGGCGTCGAACTCGCCTTGCATATTGCCATGATCCAAGAGCGTTACTTCGACGCCCACCGCCTCATAAGCAGCTGCGATCTCAGGATAGTCGCCAATGATCACAACGGTCGTTGCGTCGCGCTCAATCAAACGAAACAGATCGGGATTGCGGTAACGCTTTTCCGGATCGAAGCCATCAAGCTGATTGCTGTACGTCAATTCCATGATGCTCTCCGTGGCGGCCATTGCTGACCGCACCCAAGGGTTGTTGTTAGCCGCCAACTGGAGGCGTGGTGGTCAGTTTGATCATCACGCCGGCGGTGACCTTATTGCTGCCAGCATGCTTGACCCAGTTTGCAGCGGAACCAACGGCGGCCAGCGTTGGGTTCGAGCCGCCAGTCGCTGCCTTCCAGCTGTAACCCAGCACATCGATGTTCACGGTGCCTTCAGCGCGGTAGCCGATACCGAGGTTTTCTTCGTCGTTCACTTCGTAGGAACGGAAGCCAGGGGCCTGGGACTCGGTGATCGTCACAGCGTTTGGCAGCAGGCCGAAGATCACGTCCGAAGGCGCGGTATCGGTCACCAGCACCGGCTTGCCGAGGGTGCCCGGCAGGCCGCCGTAGATCACAACGCCCGCTTCTTCGTAGATCTTGCTGGTGATCGCCTCGTCGACAATGTCGAAGTAGGCGCTGGAGTGCATGACCCAGAGCGCGATCCGGCCGAATTTGTCACCAAACTTGCGCATACCGCGAGTCAGTGTCTTCTTGCCGTCGGTTTCGATGTTGGCGGAAACCACCATGTCGGTGTTAGAGCCAATGGCTGCACGAAGGCCGGCCGTGGCGTACTGGATGAAGCCTTCCAGAGTTGCATCAGCTACGTCGGCGCCGACGATCTGGGAGAACTCTTCGACCGGGCGGCCGCGGCGTTTGAACGCTTCCTCGGTCGTTTGGTATGGGCCGTATTTCCACGGAGCCTTCACACCCACTGCTTCGCCAGCGCTGATTTTCTTGGCGGAAACTTTGCCTTCGGAATTGACGTCACGGTGTTCCAGCGAGCCGTTCAGCTTGTACAGCGCGCGCTTGCGGAAGTCGCCTTCGATCAGCTCATTGTCGAGCACCATCGCGCCGTTGGACGATGCGTTGAAGATATCCAGGTTGTCCTGAACACGCTCCAGGTATGCGGTTTGCGCCTCATCGTTGTAGATGATCAGATCGCTGTTAACGGTTGTAGCCATGGGTGAATCCCCTTACTTGGGCAATTGCAAATATGCGGTTTGGCCGTGCTGGCGCTGATAATTGCGCTTCTGCTCGGAGGTCATTTCGGAGCGTTTCGGCGTGGCCTGACCATTCACCCGCTCCAGGGCATTTGTTCCTGTAGCCCTGGGCCACAAGTGAGGTGCGCTTTCGCGCAGTGATTCCGCCCATTCGAGCGGAGTCAGTGGGTTTTTTCCGTCTTTGCCGAGGACGGTCTGGCCAGACTGATCGACAGCGACCGCTTCGCCCTCTTCAGTCAGTGAAAACACGCCCTTGGCGCGAAGGATGATGTCGTCGGTTGCTTCCGGCAGAGCGCCGGCTTTCAGTGCTGCGCCGCGTACTGAGTCGCTCAGGACTTTGCCCTGGTACTTCGCGGCGAAGGCTTCCGCCTTCTCGGCGCGACCGGTTACGGTCTTCAACTGCTTGTCGTAGTCGCCACGCAGGCGCTCCGTGCGGCGGTTGAACACCTCGTCCACCTTGCCCTCTGTTAGCAGCTTGGTTTCTTCGTCCTGACCTGCGCGGCTGAGCAAGCCTTTGACGGCGTCGATGTCGATGCCTTCAAACTGGGTTTCAAACTGGGTCAGCTTGCCGGAGGTTTCCTTCAGCTTGCCCAGCAACTCGTTGTTTTTCGACTTCAGCCCGGTAACAGAGGCTTCAACGGCAGTCGCGATAGCGGCCTTGATTGCCGGGTTTTCCAGGTCGATTTCGTTTTCTTCTGCCACGTTGATGCACCCCTTGGGCTTGGTTTACCCGCTTTGCGGGCACAAAAAAACCCGCTAAGTGCGGGCGTATTTAATTAGAATCTCGGTTTTACTATCGCTTAGCAAAGCGAGTTTTCGGATAGGAATCCAATGAGCGAAGCAGCTATCACCAGTAAATTCAGCATCATATTTCCCGTCGCATGCACGCTGATTGGAGTCTTCGCCACAAGTACCTTCACCTGGCTAACCAGCTATCAAACGGCATCCCTGAGTCAGAAAAGCGCTTGTATTCAACGGATAGACACACAGGAAAAACTTCTCCGGGAGAAAGGTGAGGCTTTTCTTGCCGCAATGGGCGACATGCTCAATTATTCAATTTTTCCAAAAACCTCAACCGCTCGTGAGCTTGCAGAGAATGCTGGCCCGCTCATCAAGGCGGGGGTTGTAATGGCTGCATATGCCCCGCCGGAACTTGGACTCAGGTCAATCATGATTTCCAACTCAGTTCGAGCGGGATCTCTCGCCTCAATGCACAAGCTAGACGAGGACGCCGCAATGGGGACAATCGATGAATCCTTTGGAAAGTGGCACTCCGCCTTTTACGATGCGCTGAACGCACTGGATAAACAGCGCCAAAAATGTGAGTGACTCAGATCCCTGCTCGCTCGAATGCCAGCGGCTCAAGCCCTTTCATTTCCACCAGCGTCAGCGGTGCAAAGTTGCGATCAAGTTGAAGCTCGGCGAAACGCTGAACACTCAGGCCGCCCTCGCGGAATAGCTTCGCCCGAACAGGCCCGATCGCGACATCCTGAAAGGACGCAGGCTGCTGCTGAAGCCAGTGGTAATAGTCGAGGCTCGCGCTGACCTGGCCTGCGCCATCAGCTCCCACCGAAGCCCGTGTAGCGCCCTTGGCGAACATCTCGCTGAGTTTGGTGAGCAAAACGAACGTGGTGCGGCAGTTCGGGTGAAACGGTGGCCGAGGGCCGGAATCAACCGGGAACCGCCGTTTATCCATCGAGCGACATTGCTGGCTGGTCTTGCTGTCCAGCGTGGCGACCATTTCAACTTCGGAAACGATATCCGTATTGGCTTTGGCCACCTCCATGCGCGCTTGGGAGGACACATGCTGAATCGCCGTGTGTACAACGGTGCTGGCGTTGCGATTGGTCGTTGCCAGGATGCCGTCTTTGTACCCCGCCGCCTTGGTGCCGCGAATGTTGCGAATGACCTGAAAGTTCGTCTGACCTTCGAAGAAGCCCTGCCGGATCGTGCCGATAACGCGCTCCCGCTCCGCAGTGGTCCAACCCTTGATGAACGACTTCAGTAGCTTCCCGCCGCCAGTGCCGCGCACGCTGAGCGGGTTCGTCAGCACCGCCGCCCTGATGGCTACCGCCGTCGGCGCCGCAACGTCCAGCGACACACCAACTGGCGCGGACCTGGCTAGGCTCGTCGCCTCGAACTCAGCCTCGTAGTTGGCAATGTCGATCAGATCGAGATTCAGCTGCACGCTGTAGCGATCGAAGATGCCCAGCAGCAGGCTGTCGACCTCCTTCAGCAGCGCTTCAAGCCGTTTGACGTTGTAC
Source organism: Pseudomonas sp. ASL4 (assembly GCF_056680395.1). NCBI lineage: Bacteria > Pseudomonadati > Pseudomonadota > Gammaproteobacteria > Pseudomonadales > Pseudomonadaceae > Pseudomonas > Pseudomonas sp. ASL4. Next base: position 5,687,658 of record NZ_CM155280.1, read on the forward strand.
TCAGTCAGGTCCGACTGAGTGAGCCGGTCCCGGATCGAGCGGTCAATCTCCTTGAGAAACGGCGCGAACTTGCCGACCTCCCCCGCCTTCAGCTTTTCAAGGAAGACCGCATGCCGGATCGTGGCGTCAAGGATCGCTTGGTTTGCCGCCATTTGGTGTTACCTCGTCATCCAGGCCCAGGCCATCGCTCTGCTCTTGAAGCTCGCCGTCGATCTGCTGGTCTGTGCGCTCTGGGGCAATCAAGCCCAGCTTGCGCAAATAGGCCCGCAGGTCCGCCTTCGCAAATCCACCGTTCTGCCACAAGCCAACCAAGGCCGTGATCATCTGCGGATCAGCCGTCAGCTCGACGAACTCCTGATTGACCTGGTACGCGACTTTGTCGGTGATGCCCATGTAAAGGCCGCACCACATAATCGCCCGGGTATAGGCCTCGCTGACGTTGGCCACGCAACCGGCCAGCACCGAGGTTGACGCAGACTGATCGCCGCGGGACTCGGTAGCCGTTTTGGCTGCAAGGGACGCAACGACCATGCGGGCGCCCAGCTCGATCATCATCTGGTTCTTGTCGTTCATTGCCTCCCTGACAAGTGTGTTCGGTAGTGGTTGCGCATAGCCGAAGGCGCCGCCGACCGGAAGCATCATCGGCGCCCGAGAACCGACGTAAACGCCGTTCTTCTCCATCCAGTCGCGCCACTGCTCATCCAAACCGGAGATCCACGGTTGAGCCTGGCCACACCAGAAGACGCTGTCTTCGTAGTCAGCACTGTTGCGGTAATGGCCCAGATTGATCATCGCGATGTCGTACAGCGGCGATTCGTCGATAGTTGGATCGTTGTTCTGTGCGCCGACAAAGGTGAACGGGATTTCCTTGAGGCGCCCCGTAATGCCTTCCGGGGTGAATGTGTCCGTAACCTCAAGTGGGCCGCCACCTCTTGGGCCAGAGCGGCGCCAGACTCGACAGACAAAGCCATCAACCTCAAGCGCAAGCTCACGGAACTGCTCGATAGCCTTGAACCCGAAGCCATCCTCGATCTCTAACATCTCTCGCAGCACGACCAGAGTCAGCACGTTGTGACCATCCACCATGCCGGTGCGCCAGTTGATGATGTCCTCGGCGCAGTACGACAGGATCACCGAATGGCCGCCGACGCCTTTGTCCTGATGGTAATCGACGTACAGGCCGTGACGACCTGCCTCGAGCACCTTTTCCAGCGTGCCTTGCGAGTGCTGGTAGATGCTCACCCCGGAGCCGTTGGCGTTGTCCTGCAAGTACTCCAACTTCTTTGGCGCGGTGAGCGTCGGGTCTTTGTGGAAGGCCAAGCCAAGCAAGCCGTTGCGTGTGTGGCCGGTGGCGTTCTTGAACACTGCCCGCTCACGGTAGGCCTTGTTCCGATCGACGTTTTCCGGCGACTTGTCGTGCGCGTTGATGTACGGCAATCGAGAAACAACCCGGTGCTGGCCGGCGCAAACATCACGCACAGTTGCCCAACGGTCCAGCACTTCGATGTAGTCCGCCCGCTTGAAGGAGACGTCGTTGCTCATCGGGCGTATCCCATTTTGATAGCGGTGACCGGTTTGATAATCGGGTACTCGCGGTGAATGAAGTAACCACCGCCGTCGTTGGCGTGGTCGTTGCCCTGGCTCTTATCCGGCTCGCCGTTGGGCGCCCAGATCTGCTGCTCAAGGCCGTCGGCGTAAGTCGGGCATGTGAACGGGTTGACTAGGTAACGCCGCTCGCCCTGCGCATTGCAGAACATGGCGTTCATGGCGTTGATTCGGTCCTTGACTGGCGGGTTGGCCGCCGGAGCGATAACTGTGAAGCCAGCCTGCTTGAGCATGGCGATATCGGTCACGCTGGCATTGACCGACTTGCGCGAATCACCCGAGGCGTCCGGATAGATCCGGATCTCGCAGGTCTTCTTGTAGTCGTTGCCGGTGTGCTCCCAGTAGCGTTCCTTGATGCGGCGGATCATGTCCGGCGTGTCGTAGCCATCCATCAGCTCATCCACTGCGCGGGGAAGACCCTGGTCACGCTTGACGTGGGTCACTGCTGCCATCTTGCCGACGTTGAAGTCCATGCCGATGAACAGCGGCTCACCTGGCTGCACGGTATCGAAGCAGCTGTTCAGCTTGCGGTTGTACGTGTGGTAGATCGAACCGGATGTCAGGTTGACGAACTGACCGTTCAGGTAAGCGAGGATCAGCTGTGGTGGATACGACTCCATCAGCGATTCGATGTAGTCGCTTGGCAGGTTCAGCTCGTTGTCGAACGTGCTGGCCTGCACCAGGCCGTACATCTCATTCAGCTTCGGCTTGTCGCGGAGCTGCTTCACGAATTGCAGGAAGACGAACTTGAAGCCTTCCGGCGTCGTGGTTACGTCCACCCCATTCTTCAGCCCGGGCAAGTTGTAGCGCATCCGGGCGATGATCTTGCGCCAAGCCTGCTGCGCCTTGATCGACGTCAACACGTCCAGCTCATCCACCAGGGCGTGGCCAATCTTGAAACCGACAATCGTCTGCGGCTTCTCCATCGACCGGCAGATCACAGTGCCGCGATACTGCCGGCCGCTGTAAATGTGAACCTCATGGTTCGCCTGGTTGATCTTGGTCTTCAGCCCCCAGTCATAGGCAACCTCTTCCACCGTTGGGTAGAAGATGTCCCGGATCTGCGGGTAGGTCGGTGCGAAGTAGCCAGCGTTGACGCCCGGCCACTCCATGAAGTGCTTGCACAGCGCCGAGCATCCAACCCAGGTCTTGCCTGAGCCAAACCCTGCAACGAATGCGCGGAATTTGTGGGGCAACAGGAGGAACTTCGACTGCGGAACGTTAAGGCTCGGCATTCGGCTTCCTCGCATCCACTACGTCGACCTGGATGCGGGTCGGGATTGCCGGCTCGTCGTCAGGCTCATCCTTGCGGTTGCGGTTGACGTACATGTCGCCGGTTTCTTTCGCAGCCTGTTCCAGAATCTGCATGGCCAAACCGATGTTTTTCATCGTCTCGGCACGTTCTACGAACCGATTCATGGCGCGGAGGCGGAAGGCACGGTTCGCGATCGGGATCTCTGCCGTCTCTTCGCGGAAGCGCTTGCGAGTGTCGTGAAACAGCGTCACCCACTTCTTTGCCAGATCTCTCCCGGCACGCTTGGTCGGGTCTTGGGCTTCACACTGCTGGCGGGTGACCTCGATGCCGAATTCTTCTCGGACAGCAGCTGCAACCTGCGAAGGAGTGTCAAAGCACGCCAAGGCCTGAACCATGAAGCCTTTCACCTCATTGTTCAGGGCTGCCATAGGGTAAATTCCGTCTTAGGTCTGTCAGGGGTCAGGCCGATCTGAGCAGACAGGTTCCGCAGGCCCTCGATATGTTCAATTTCCCCACCTCAGCAGGACTGTTTGCTGCATCCACCAACGCTTGTACGTCAGGACTTGCGCCATAGCGGCGGACCACACCGACGAACTCTTCGACGTCGTGTCCACGCAGCTTCAGCTTGGGAGCGCCCTCTTCGGTGAAGGCTGGCTGACCGTACTTATCGGTCGCTTGGGCTATGTGATAGCACTCGTGCTCAATGAGCGCGCAGAAGTCGGCATCGCTGCAGGTCGAGCAGTAATCGGCAGCCAGTGTGATGATGAAGGCCGGCACATCGCCGAACCAATCACGCATCTGTTGTTCCATCCGAGCCTTCTGCCAACCACCAGCGCGGAACGCTACTTGCTCGGCCTGGCCCAGGACTGTGCGCCCCTGCTTCTCGAAGTGTGAGGACGCCCACATGATCCTGATGTCTGCATCCAGTAGATGGGCGTGGTCTTCGTTGTGAATGCTGCCGGTGTCGGCAAGGATCTCGGCTTGGAGCCACTCCCACATCTCTGGGGCTGGGGTCAGGCGGATACCGAAGTCAGATAGGTCAGACAGTTCAAGCAGTGACGCAGGGGGGTGTGGCCTGTCCATGGGCTACCTAATACTTGAAATACTGGAGCGTTGTGGGTATTGGTCGGGATCAACTCAACGCAAGGAGCGAGACAGTGATCAAAATTCGAGAGGCAACCACTGAAGATATCCACGCACTTCGTGATATCGGCATAGAGACGTATCGAGACCACTTCTCCGACATCTGGACCCCCTCAGGCATGCAGCATTTCTTGAGTGAAGACTTTTCAGTCCTGGCGCTTCAGGAGTCGATAGGGGCACCCGCACATCACTGTTGGCTCATAGCCGTCGATGAAGACGACAGAGCGGTAGGGTTCTCAAAGGTTAACTGGTCGAAGCCGATGCCTATTTCCGGCAAGGCCGGTGCGGAGCTCCAAAAAATTTACTTCCTAAAGACCCAAGCAGGTAAAGGCTATGGGAAACAGCTTCTGAAATTCATCCGCCAACTTGCCGAAGATCGTAAAGAGCATTTCATTTGGCTCGACGTACTAAAAACCAACGCCAGTGCGAGGCGCTTCTACGAGGGCTTCGACTTCGAAGTGCTAGGCGAGATCCCATTTAGCACCGACAAGACCGAGATCGGAATGGTTGTGATGTGCTGCGACATTTCCCGATAGGCGCATTCGATTGCCTCACAGTCGGGTTGTTTGGTTGTCATAGATAGCTCGATAAATGGCCATTGCGCGGATGGCATATTGATATCAAAATGACATGAAAGGCTGATATTGGAATTCTGAATGTACGACTTACCAAATCTCATCATCGCAGACAGCAGCTTTGGTCTGACCGTCTTGCAAGTAACGGCGGACGTCGTTACCAGTGCTCTTGAGGACCTGATTGCAAGGTCAGCGGTGGGCTTTGACATCACGCACCAACTGGATTATTCACAGCTAGCACTCTACGAAGATAGGCTCCAGGCTGCTCTCAACATCAAGTAGCCCAAACCCCTTACTCTCTGCCGCGCATTTACCCTTCCGCGTCTTCCAGAATAATTTCGATCAGCTTCTGCTCACCCAGCCGGAACAGGACTAGCGACTGCATATCGCCCGCCTTTGGGCCAAACCCGAACACGTCGATGCAACCGCTCTCGGCGCGCATACCGATCACACCAACCGAACAGGCTTTTCGCTCACCCGACTTAAGGTCATCGGCGATCTTGCGCAGCGTGTTCACGGCGTCTTGCCAGTCTTCGCGCTTGAATTCAATAACCTTCAACGTCATTCGCCCCCCCTGCATCTGAATGCTGTTTCGTTTCATCAAACTGCTCGTCGGTTTTTCAAGGCGCACACTTGATCCAGTGGCCAGTAGCCGCTATCCCTTAAGGTCAACATTGCTCGAGGAGTACAGGGGAAGAACATGATTCCGAGATTCGTTGTTGTCCCTGCAGTTCCAAAGGAAACAGGATCATCGCGCAACGGATCGCGCTTCTACTGCACAACCGACCGTATCGGCTTCAACATTTATGACAACGAGGACAAATGCAGGCTGCCAGCCAACTACCCAACTCGCATAGAAGCAAATGCAGAATGCAACCGGTTAAACGACGAGCGCCATCAAAGCGTGATTGCTGAGCATTCCCGTGTCAGCTCACCATGATGTTCGTCTGCACCTGGGCGTGCCCGTGCAAGAGTGATACGACCAAGCCCTGAGGTAGGCCGGCAGACTTGGCATCACTCACCGCCTTGGCGATGGCGCTATCCAGATCGGCTATGGCCTTGTTGATGTCCGGGCTCATCGGTAGAGCGTGGCGCAGGCGGGTAACGTTGCTCATGCCCTTCTCCAATGTCGCGACACGATTTACTGATTCACGAAACGTGTCGCGGATTATTCAGGCTTGCGGCTCGGCAGCTTAAAGTCAGTCACCCGGTCCGCGATGTTGCGGATCTTCTCCACACCCAGGAAGCCAACCCAGCCACCGGCAAAGGTGGCCATGCTCTGGGGCAGTCCGAAGAAATCCAACCCACTGATGATGGTCAGGGTCAGGCCGCCGCAGATGGCGCCCTCCACCAGCATCTGGCGACGAGTCCCGCCGCCGTAAGTGATGCGCAGGACCGCCATCGCGCAGGACAGCGCAGCCGCATAGAGGATCGGCGAATGCTGGCTCAACCACGCAAGCGCAATCGCCCATGTGTCTGGTTTGTCTGGCATGTTTGGCATCTCGGTTCCTCCCCTTCAGGGAGTCATGAATTTGTGCAGGCTTACCCTGCGGATTTGGATAGCTCCAGCAGCGCACTCTGCACGGAGCTATGGGTACGCTGGAGCCGAAAAAGTAAGGACCTCGAAGAATGCCAAGGTCCCAGTTCTGCTTAGATCAGCAGAACAAGTTAGAGCGGAACAACACTGACCTTGTCGATGAAGGCGAAGTGAGCATTTGGATCTTGATCGTTCCAGAAGCTCAGAGTGGTTTGAGGCGTGGTTGCAGTGAAATCGTAGGTCTTGGTTTCCCAGACGGTCGCATCACTGGTCGCGACAGGAGTGTCGAAGCTAGTCGTTTGTCCGGCCACTTTGACGTTGATGATGCCGTTGCCACTGCGATTCACATACTTGGAGTTGCCTGCGCTGAAGGTCAAGCGGTAGCGGGCCCCAACAACGGTGTTGATGTTCTGTTGAATGCCGCCGCCGTTCAGATAGGTGTAGTTGGCGAGGTCAACGCTCATCGCACCATCAGCGGCCACGGAGCTACCGATCGCAGCTCTGACATTCATGTACTCCACACCAGACAGAAAGGTCGTCCAGCCATTGATGAAGTCGGCTTGGGCAGGAGTATTCAGGATGCAGTCGTTGCTGCAGCCAGGGGCTTCAAAGCTGCCGTTCACTACCATCTCTGCGCCGAAAGCGGCGCTACCCGAAGCCAGTAAGGCAGCAGCCAGTGCAACCGGAGCAAAACTGTTTTTGATTACTTTCATGTTTGTACCTATAGAGTCGAATGATTGTTCGCGGAGGATTCCGCTTTCATGTCGCTCAAAGGCGATCGCTCGAGGCTCGTGGCCTTCTCATGATTCAACGTCCCGCATCGGGAACATTTGATCTGGAGCTCGGTAAACTCACCCACTCGGGCGAGAAGTCGTTTGCAATTTCCACATCTGCATTCTTTCAACATCTGCAAATTCCTTTTGCAAATTGCTTTATTTAGGTAACAAAAAGCCCCGAACTTGTCGGGGCCTTTGGCTTTCTGGCGGGCATAAAAAAACCGGCTTAGTGGCCGGCTTCTTGAGTAACTTGCCGAAGGCAAAATACTAACTATGGGGAAATCATGCCCTCAGCCGTGCGGGAAGTCAAGCAGCCTGTTTCATCTTGTAAATTACACCGCCAATTGGGCTTAAAGCACGAGCATCAATGTCGTGACAGGCATCGAAACAAAGCTGCACGAAAGGCGCCCAATCTCTGCCCCATGCAACGGATGGAAGCTCGATCCCATACTCCTCTTTCATCCAGGCGCGGAACACTTCTGGCTTGATCAGCGGATCAAGGTTAGATGACTGCCCTCCTTGGTGCATGTACCGGTAACGACGAAACACACCCTTGGCGACATACTCGGCCCGCTCCCGCTTACTGGCGGTCATACGCTCTACCCACGAGCAAGCCAGGTTGAATACGGCCTCTTCGGCCTCCTCCCTGTCATCACCGGTCGGCTCGGCCGCGTACATGGCATTGCCGAAGGCGCGCAACTGAAAGTGGAGCCGCGCTATTGCTGACTGAATATGACCAGCCAGTGCGCCGTGGATCGCTGGATTTGCAGTCGGGCCGCGCTCGGTCTTCTGTACGACAACCCCCAACTCTGCTGCATCCGAAGTCTGGCCTGGGGCCGGGTTGTAGTTGCAGTCGTGCCATGCCTGGCGCGCGGAATTTATCTTCATGCTACCCCCTTCAGTTCTCTGATCATGGCCCGGTATTCGGCCTTCATTTCCTTGAGATCCTGGATGGTGTAACGCTTGGCTTCGTGAGGGCCTTCCAGCCACTCAACACGTTCAAGGCCGATACGCCGGACCAGGGTGATTCGGTAATTCACGATGTCGCCGGATTTGTGGTTGTTGCAGGGTGCGCACTGTTTCCAGACATTGAGCGGCTCGAAGCGAAGCTCCGGATTCGCTCCTACGGTGCGATAGTGCCCGGCGTGCCATTGACCCTGGTGGTGTCGGCCGCAACTCACGCATGGCAGGGCTGCGTCACGCGCCCTCACCCACTCGTTGAACACGGTCTGCGTTTCCTTCAAGTACTGAGCCCGGGTCTTGAGCTTTACCCGCTTCTCGCGGATCTCTGCCCGCTCCTGGCGCGCCAGTGATTTACGGGCCTTCTCCTTGTTGGCGTTGGTGATCGCAATGGCGCACGGGACGCCACAGGCGGCCTGCAATTCTCTAACCGGAACAAACTCGGTCCTGCATTCGGCGTTTTTGCACTTCTTCTTCCGGAACACACGCGGGGATTTAGCGATGCCTGACTTCTTGATCACGCAGCTGCCTCCCACTGCTCAGGCATCTGCCCTTTCGGCTCGCTCCAGGTGACGCCCTTCTCGGCGCCGAACACGTACATGCATTCGATGACGTCGCCCAGTTCCTGAATGCTCATGCGCTTGGTGCTGACGCCGAGCATCACCACCCCGCCATTAACGCCCTGGGCCATGCGGATTTCTTGGCGGGCCGCCGCCGTCATCAGCGCTTTCCAGTCCTCGCTGTCCAGGCGCTGCATCAGGCCGTTGACCGGCCACTCCACCTGGCGCGAGATGTCGCCGAGCATTGCCCAGAGCTTGGCGTTCTGTTCCAGCGTGCGACGGGACTTCACGGGCCGGACGATGATCTCGACGGCGCCGACGGCGGAAAGCTCGGTGGCGAACAGATAGGCGACCTTGAACACTTCACGAATGCGATTTGAGCCGGCTGACCAGAAGTGGCGCGGTTTAAGGATTACGTTACCCATGGGATGCCTCCTTGCGTTGCGCAGCAACGATGGCCGCACGGAACTTGCGCTTGCGAAGATATGTGTCGACCCGATCTGCCTGAGCCTTCTTGAGTCGCTCGCGCTTCTGCCGCGCCTTTGCCGCATCAACGATCTGGCGCACTTCGGCGAGCTTCTCTCGCAAGTGCGGTGACGGCTCCGTGGTGGAACCTGTGATGAGCCCGGCTATGGCCTGGCCATCCGTGGTGATGGGCGGGATGCGAAGGTCAGCCAAGTACTGGGTACCGGCCTGCTGGGTGATCAGTTGCATACGGACTGCCGACTCGATCGCTGTAACACGGCGCGCAGGATCGAGGCCGAGGGAAACGCTCCAAGTGGTCGGTTTGGCTTCAGCCCGGGCAGCAGACACCAGACGCTCGTAAGCACTGTTGAATGCCATTCGGGCACCGACCACATCCCGACGACTCAAGACCGGCTGTGCCGCGACCATCGCTTGGCGAATCTCGGCGGTCATCACGACTGTTTCGGATTCGTCGCCTGCGGTCAGTGCGATAGACCAGGCCTCGTCTTTCCCCGGACGGCCATCGGCGGCCTGAACGCGCTGGAGAATGGCAGCAAGGGTCAGTTTTCCTGTCAGTTCGCGGCGGCAGGCCTGAAGCGCATCAATCAGTGGCCCTACGTCGTAGACTTCCAAATCACCCGCCATCATCGCCGCAGTCGGGCCGCTCAACGCCGTGCCCATTGCCTCAGCGGTCGCACACAGAGCATCAACAAGACTCAATTTATCGACGGAGGAAAGCATTCTGCGTACCTCCGTTCAGGATAATTGCCTTGGCCTGATCGGCCGCGCTCAGGTTCGCCTGAGTGCTTTCCATCTGCCGGGCCGTCACACTGTTGACCTGTGTGTTCGTGGCCCACTGGGTTCGGTATGACTCCGCCTTCGCCAGGAGCGAGCCAATGTCGTGGCAGGAGCGGATCAGGTACGAGTCGTTGATCGAAACGTAGTAGGCCGCGACGTAGCGAGCCTCTTCGGCGCCGAGACGCTTCAGCAGGTCGTTGATCTGTGTGTTGACTCGAGCGTTGCGGACAGGCTCGGTCTTGTAGCGCTCGAAGTATGCCGCGGCGTAGGAAGTCCAAATCCCCCGACAAGCCTCCTGCCGCTCATTCTCGAGTTTCTGCTTGGCACGCTTCGCATCGTCCAGGTTCACCAGTTCGCCGGTGGGCTGCCCGATCAGGGCTGGCAAAGAAGATTGCGGTTCTACTTTGGGTTCAGTGGCGGTTCTATTACGGTTCTGGGTGCAGCTGCTGCGGGGGGGTGGCGCATCACTTGCGGGGGTGCCTCAGCATTATCTGCGGGGTGCATCTTCTGCGGGGGTGCATATGCTGCGGGGGTTATGGTGTACATGGTCGACCGGCCCATGCGTTCACGCACCGACAGAATCCCAACTGAGCACAGCCACTTGATGGCCCCCTGCACTGCCCGCTCAGAAAGGCAGGTGCGGATAGCAATCTTGGCTACTGACGGCCAACAAACTCCCTCATCGTTCGCGTTGTCCGACAGCGAAATCAGTACGGACTTCTGCGTGCAGGTCATGCCCTGCAAAGGCCAGCAAAGACTCATGATTACGGTGCTCAAGCGGCCTCCTGTTGGATGGTGGCCGCGTCGTAACGCTCGACAGCACGAACGGCCAGTTTGAGCTTGCGCTTGGCTGTGTTGGCGGTTTGGAGGGCGTTGCAGCGGGCGATATAGAGGTGGCGAGTCGCTTCGATGACCGGAAGGAACTCTTCGATTTCGGGATTGATCGGGCGGCGATCTTCAAATGGGCGGCCGTGCTCTTCGAAGAAGTCGACATAGCCTTGATCCAGGCGGCGATGGGCTTCAGCCAGATCGTCAATGGCACGCTGATGGGCCATTGCGCGATCGGCAACGCGAAGGGACAGTTGAAGGCGTTCAGTAGTAATCACAGCGCACCTCCGAGCAGATCGGCTTCACGGCGCGCCCACAGCGTCTGGAGCTTGGTCAGCCCCTTACCGGTTACCCGTGGAGTGGAAACGATCGTCTTGCCGTTCTCGGGGTGTTCGAAGGTGCTGAGCTTCGCGGTCAGGTAGCCGGATTCAATCGGGCCTTGCATCGGTTCGTTTTTCCGGATGGTGACCCAGCGGCGCTGACGCAGGAACGCCATCAGGCGGTTCTGACCAGTGCCGATCAGCTTTGCGGCCTCGGCCACCGAGTAGATTTCGTGAGTGACGGTCACTACGTCGAAAAAAGCTGTCTTCGGCGCGTCGGCGGCGACCTTCTGCTCGAGCATCAAATTTTCGTGGGAAAGCTCGGTGTTGTCCGCTTCTAGGGCGACGACCTTCTTCACGTTGTCGGTGAGCAAGGCCAGCAAAGTGCGCGGGTCGCTCAGAGCGGCGGCATAATCGAAGGTTGGCTTGGTGTGAACCAGGCGCCAGAAGTCTTTAACGAGGCGTTTTTTGAACTCGCGAACAATCGTGCTGTTGCGCATATAGGTAAGGATCAGCGTCGACTGCTGCTCGTTGAGGTAGGCGAATTCTGTGGGGCGCCCTCCTGTACTTTCGGATTTGAAATCCAGAAGTCCGAACTCTTGAAGATCGGACTGGTAGGTACGGACCAGTTTGATGACGCTGGCATGATCCACTTCGCACCCTGCCGCGATGGCGAGAGTAGCTGTCACCGCCTCGCCATCTACAAGGCTGACGATTTCGGTCCGCGACACGTTTTTGGAATTAACAAAACGTGTCGCGACATTGGTCTGGGTATTGCCGGTGTTGAGTTGTGTGTGCATACTCGATTCCACAAGTTGTGTTGCTGTTGAAAAAGCCGGGATTGCGTCCCGGCTTTTTTGTGCCTCGAATTTAGTGAACCTGCGAACCCACAATGGCTGCTCGATCAGCCATAGCAACCGCGTGCGCGGCAAGTGAACGGCAGAAGGATTCGAAAGATCCGGCGTAGCCTTTGTCTTTGTGGTCAAACACACCGTCCGCGAAAACCTTTCCGCCCAGGCCAGCGACAAGACCGAAGCTTGTCGATATTCCTGCAAACACCTGAAGGGCGTCATCGATGTTCGACCCGATCTGCTTCACAGCGAGAAGGCCATAACGGCTCGATAGCTCGATAAGTGCGCGGTCGCGCCAAGGCTGATCGAGAGCGCCGACCCACGACTCTTCAATCCACGAAGGGATTTCAATGCGGTCACCACTGTCATCGAGCCAGCGCTCAACACGCTTACTCCACGCCTTGAAGGCGCGACCGTAAGCCTGCATGTCTGCGGTTTTGGTCATCCCCTGCAGATCAGGAAAGCCCTTTTCCTTGCAGCGCTCCGGCGCACGGTCAAAGAGCTGATGGTTGAGCTGCTCTGCAAAGCCGTCCTGACTCATGCTCGTCCGAGCGATCATGTCGCGCGCAATCGCGACCAAAACCGCATCGCGTGTTTCGTGTCGCAAGTTCGACGTTTTCATGGGGACTACTCTCTTCTAATCTGGCTTCAACGGGTCAGCGACGGTGCTGGCTGTCAGGCGGCTACTTGGGGTTTTGATTCGGTGAGAAGCTCGTACAGATCGGGCCGCAGGCCGGACATGGTCAGATCTCCACTTGTTGCGGCTTGAAGCTTTTTCGAAAGCTCCAGTGAAGGCTTCCGATGACCGCCCGCAATTTGGTAGAGGTAGCCGACGCTGGTGCCTGCCGCTGCCGCAACTCGACCGCGCTCAGGTGCGGCCGCCTTCTTGAGCCACTCTTGCATTTGGGTGGTCATGGGTATTCTCCGTTTATCTCGCACAGAGTTTATCCTCCAGCTAAATTATTTAGCAAGCAAGAGTTTAGCTCGGAGAATATTTATCATTTAGCTAAGAGCTGCAATAATTAGCGCATGGATATTTACGCGATCAGAAAGCGCAACCTGGAAGCCCTCGCAGGCAACAGAAAGCGAAAAGAATGTGCGGAGAAATGGGGAACATCGTCTTCGGTGTTGAGCCAGATCCTCTCCAAAAACCCGGTCAGGAACTTGGGGGATGAGCTCGCGCGCAGGATTGAGGCCGCCGAAGACCTGCCGAAGGGCTACTTGGACAATGTCCGAGATATGTCACTGGTCGCTGAGTCAGCGACGGAATCTCAGCACACAGATCTAAAGGATATCGCTCTCTGGGATGACTCCACGCCTATCGATGATGACGAAGTTTCTGTGCCCTTCCTTCGTGAAGTCGAGCTTGCCGCCGGCTCTGGCCGCTTCGTCATTGAGGAAAGCTCTAATTCTTTCCTGCGGTTCGGAAAGCGAAGTCTTCGTCAGAACGGTGTCCAGTTCTCGAATGCAAAATGCGTGACTATTCGTGGCAACAGCATGCTTCCGATACTGAGAGATGGGGCTACGGTGGGAGTCAACACCGGCATCACCTCGATCTCCGATGTCACTGATGGCGACCTGTACGCGTTAATTCACAATGGACAGTTGCGCGTAAAGCAGCTCTACAGACTTCCGTCAGGTGTTCGCCTGCGCAGCTTTAACCGCGAAGAACACCCGGATGAAGACTACACGTTCCAGGACATCCAGGATGAGCAGATCAGCATCCTCGGACATGTGTTTTGGTGGGGTATGTACGCGCGCTGATTTGAGCTGGCGGCCGACCAGTTCCATTCTTCAACCTTTTATTTGCTTCGCAGGGATTGCTTATGCCGGAACGTGTCACAGCAAAGGAAATCATAAGGCAAAGCAGTCAGGGCATTTCGGTTCAGCCTTTTCTTGTTAGAGCAGATGACGACCAAACTTACTTCGTCAAGGGCCTTTCTAGGGCTCTCGGGGGTGGACTCATGTCTGAAGCGCTAGCTGCCGAATTAGGTGCGCACCTAGGGCTGCCGATACCCCCATGGCGAATTATCGATATCCCTCAGGAGCTAATTGACTTCAGCGTCATGGATAACGTTAGGGATCTTGAAGGTGGCCCCGCATTTGGGTCTCTTCAGGTTGAAAATGCCTCTGACTTGCTCTGGGCAAAGGTCCCCGACATCCCCACGGAATTAAAGAAGCGAGTATTGCTATTTGACTGGTGGATTGGAAATGGCGATCGAGGCCTTGGCCCGTTAGGTGGTAATGTAAATTTAGTCCTCGATCAATCTGGGGGCTTAATGGTGATAGACCACAACGTAGCCTTCGACATCGGCCTCACAGGCGAGGAATTTAGGATGTACCACGTATTCCGTGACCAGCTAAGCACCCAGACCGGGGAACTGCTCGCTCGTCTGGAATATTTGCCTATGCTTGACGCAGCTATGGCGGACTGGGGTAGGATCACGTCCCTTTTGCCAGAAGAATGGATAAGGCGTGACTCGGGTCACGGCGATGAAACCGAGCCGACCCTCGAGCAGAGGCTTCAACTACTGGAAAGGTTCAAGGAAGAGCAGTTCTGGGGGCAGCTATGAAACATATTTGTAATTATTCGATATTGAGATTTCTCCCGTACCCTGAAACGGGGGAATTCGTGAACATTGGCGTCGTGCTCTTGGCGAACAATGGCGAGTTTCATTATAAAATCGAGCCAACTCGCAAGCGCGTGACTCAATTTTTCAAAACCTTAGATCATAAGGTGTACATCCGAGCTCGCGATGAAGTCCAGGACGAGTTTAAGAGGCTTGCCGAGTTTTTTTACGGGCATCGTGGCGAAATCTCACTGCTGGCTAGCACCTTTAAGCATCTCATTCACGCCCGCGAAACCATGATGCGATTCAGCAAGCCTGGCTCTATCGCGACCGACAATATTCCTGCGGTTGTTCAAGAGCTGTATGACCACTATGTCAATCACAGCTTTGCAAACAAGGAATACCAGGAGCGGGTTCTTGAGCGACAGCTTGGAAATCTTCTGGCAATGTCGAATTTAAAGCAGCGGTACAAAGAGCAGCGCTTAGGCACAAAGGAATACGAAGTTCGCTTCCCTTTTGTTGTATTGGATGACGGAGATGCAGCTCAGGCAATCAAGCCCCTTTATTTGGGGCAGAGCGAGCCGTCTAGGATCCTAGATCATGGCGATGCTTGGGTGGCCAGGGTCAAAAGACTTAGCAAAGCCGACCACTTGGCAAAGGACACTTTGTTTATCGTAGAGCCACCCGAAGGTGGCAATTCGAAGTTGCAGAGTGCTTACGGAGAAGTTGTTGAGGCACTGACCGAGTTCCACGGTGTTAGGGTTGTCAGCAATCGCGAAACTAATGCCGAAATCGTCCAAGAAATAAAGCGCGGCTTGCCTACAACAATGCACTGATCGAAGCCCGGCCCAGTGCCGGGCTTTTTCATTCCCGCCCTTCGTCGCGCCACTATTGAGCTGTCACATTGCGTGGCTGCACACTGGTCGAGCTGACGGATCGGCGCCCCTTCGACAGATAGCCCGCCCAGTGCGGGCTTTTTGTTGTCTGCGCCCAATGCCCTGATGAAGGAGTGAATCGTGGCCCACCCAAAACTATTCCCGGACATGCTGGCCAGCCTTCAATTGAATCAAATGATGATCGGCGAGGCCTTTGAGGAAATCGCAGCCTGGCTCGAAAAGGAAGGTTCGACAGAAACGGCGCAGAAGCTGAGGGTTCGGGTCGGCGACCTGAGATTCAACGCGGAGGTAATGGACAGGGCAATTACAGAGCTGCTCACTTCAGACGAGATCATGCACTGACCGCCTTTACCGACCGAGCCAAAAGACAGTTCGAAGCCCGCCAAGCGCGGGCTTTTTTGTGCCTGAAATTCCGCATCCCTTGCTTCCATGACAACAAAGAGCTAAACGAGGATATGCACATGCTAAATTTTTTAGCAAAAAGCTATTGACGCCATATTTAGCTTAGAGCTAAATTATGTTCAAGCCATCAAGCAACACCGGCCCAGCAGCGAAAGCCGCGCCGCTCTTCAGATCCACCGCTTCACCTTGCCGGATCACCACCGGCCCAGATTCAAAGGCAGCGATGAACCGGCCTCAACGGTTCAGAGGGTTGGCAACTGACCCGGGCGTGCAGCGTAAAACGCCAAGAACAGTTATCCAGCGGGAGAACAAGCCGAAAGGCCCGTGGCTGGAAGAACAATTTGAGATAGGCCAGTGATCGACGCCAGAAGCGGGTTACGGCGGAAAGCATCACTGGAGCGCCTTGGCGACAGGGCGTTCTGGGATGACAACCGAGGAATGATCGATGACACCCGAACAGAAAGTGAAATTCCTGATCCTGGCGCTCGATGCGCGCTGGCGGCAAAAGGAAGCGCCGGATTACGCCGCGATGACCGGAGCCGACGTGGATGCTGGTTATGCCTCTTTGGTGGATGCCGGGGAGCACTGGGATAGCCGAAACGAAACTCGCTGCGGCGACGTTGAGACGGATGTCCCGTGCGACGGTGGCCGCCATTACGAAGCCAAGTCGGTCGCTGCCCAGCTACCAGACGGCACATGGGTCGGTTGGACGCACTACTACGGCGGCGGCAAACACGCAGAGCCAGACGCCATCGAGTGGATGAGCGACGCCTACGACCTCTCCTGTGTCGAGGAAGAGAAGGTGGTGACGGCTCGCACCTTCACAAAGATCGCTGCATAGGCCAACCAGCGCCACGTCAGCCTGACGATAACTGCCCGAGCACCTGGTACTCCCCAGCGCCAGGCCGCATCGGAGTGTGATCTAACCTAGACCCCTTTTGCCCGGCAGTTGTCGGAGCATCGCTTCACAGCGGCGGTTAGATCACACCCCGATGCGGACGAAACTGCGGCCTATAACCGCCCACCTGCATCAAATCGCAGGCACGTTAACCCGCGATTCAATATTTCGGGTCTTGACCAGCAACCATATGGAGCTGATCAGGCAAAGAACGATGACAGCAATCGACAGTGGCAAGTGAAACAGGTGGGAGCCGGCAACAGCGAAGCCGGTGTGAATGACGAACGTCAGCACTCCTAGACCAGCACAAATTTTGGCGTACAAAAAAGCACTGCTCGTACCAAGCAAAACATGCCGATAACCAATCAACAAAAAGGGAACGGCCACGGCATTGAAAAGGAGAAAGCCCTGTATTCCGCCGGGCACATAAAGCATCTCCCATTCGCGCCAAAAGGCCGCATCTATCTGATGTAGAACCAGCAAAAGAGTCGTCAAAAAGTAGCTTCTTTCCATTTAAGCAGCCCCCAGCGGGTTAGTGATTTTCGTCCATGCTCACAGCGCTGAAGATCATAAGAGGTAGTGCCACGAAACGCTAACTCATCACCGTTTCAAGTAAGTCTTTTGATTGCACTAGCAGCGACATCGCACCGCTACACGCTGCCGACCCTCCCCCGACCAAACCCGCATGCACTCCCCTCCGCGCCCAACGGCAACCAGCGGAACGGATGAGTGCAGCCGAGTTTTGTTGGATAAACACCCGCCACTTTGGAGCCGACCATGTCAGCACTACGCAAAGCTCAGTTTGAGTACGACGAACTTCTGCCGCCGCCAGTCAGCGAGCGTGACCAGGCGGAAACAGAGTGGTTTGAGCACTCCGCTGAACAGTTGGTATGCGGCTCGGACGTAACGTGGAAGCGCCGATCTAGCCCGGAGCGGAAGGTGACCAAGGCGGAGTACGCCGAACACCTGCAGCTGCATCTGACCCAGCGGCAGATCGACGGACTAGATGATCGTGACTCGTTCGCTAACCTGGTGCTGGCGGTGGTCGTAGGTAGCCCGGCCGAGGCGCTGACCCACGCCAAGCACTTGCTGGGCAGTAACAGCCCGGTCACGCAGCTCGAAGCAATCGCCGCCACCTTTCTTCGCTCGCACGCCGCCGATGCGGTGGCTGCCGAGCAGGAAGCAGCCGAGGACGACGTGGATGGTGATTTGTGAGCCCGCACATCCTGATCGACCAAGCCCTTGAGGGAGTGGCCACGCCATTCGGCGCTGAAGACATCAGCCTGCTGGTCCAGGCGCTGATCACCCGCCTCTTCACCGATGGCGCGATCACCACCGACGAGTTCAACCACTACTGCAGGCGACTGCGCGACATCTGTCTGCGGCGCAAGGAGACGGCATGAGTACGGCACCGGTTAAATCACTGATCGACGAGCAGCTCGATGAGATCGAATCAAAGCTGGTTCTGCTGGGTTTCGGTCTTCCCTTCAATGAGGTGATCGGCAAGTCCCGCGAAGCCCTGGTCGCCAACCTGCCGCGTCGTCTTGCGGCGACCATGAAGGGCGGCCGGATCGCGGTGAGGGTTCGGCCGTGAGCTTTTTCGAAGACAGCGTGGCTGACGGAAGCCACTGTATGAGCTGTTGCGGCTTCATCGGCGAAGATATTGGCTACCCGCGTTGCTGTCGGAATTGTGGCGGCGAAGGAAGCGAGCCAAACCCCGAGGGACACAAAAAACGCATGAAAGCCGAAGCAATGGCCCGCTTCGATACCTGGCTGACCAAGACCGGGCTTGCCTACAAGAAACACAACAACGGCTTCCACGTTGTACTGAAGCTTCCTGATGGTCGAATGATCGACTGCTGGCCAAGCACGAAAAAGTGGCTGCTTCGAGGTCAGCGTATTAGTCGTGACGGCAAGGCGCTTCATGAGCTGGTGCTGCGGCAATTGAGGCCGTGGTCATGACCTCCTACCAGCGCGCCAAGCGCTTTTGGTTCTGGCGCGGCTCAGCCATCGCCCTGCTCTTCTTCACTGCCTGGATGCTGGCAAGCGCCTATTCCGGCCAGATCACTCAATAACCCTCACACCTTTCAAGGCTGCGCACCGCGCGGCAAGGAACTGTCATGTCCGCAAAACAAGCACTCGCGCAAGACTCGCTCGAAATGGGCGAAGCTGAAGCCGCACAAAACTCCGTTGTCCCTTCGGTTGCCGTCACCGATATCGCGGAATACCGGCCGCACGAGGAGCAGATCGTTCGCCTGGAAACTACTTACGCGAAGCTGGTCGTTGACTGCTCGACCAGCGAAGGCTTGGCGAATGCGAAGGAAGTTCGCGTCGATATCCGCGACGTGCGCTACGCCCTGGCAAACACCACCAAGACCGCGCTTGTTCCGTATCAGCAGAAGGTCAAGGATGCCCAGGCTCGCGTCAACCAGGTTAAGGAGTTCGGCGAGGCGTTAAAGGATCGCGTGTTGGCGATTGAAGCGCCGGTCGACGAAGCAATTAAGGCCGAAGAGAAGCGCGTAGCTGACGCCAAGGCCGAGCGCGAGCGTGTCGAGGCTGAACGTGTCGAAACCATCCGGGCAAAGATCACCCGCTTCAGCTCTGTCGCCGCTGCCTATGCGAGCCGAAGCGCTGCCGATATCGCCGACATCCTGCAAGGCGTGAAGCTATCGGTGATCCTCCCCGAGGAATATGCCGAGTTCGAAGCTGAAGGCACCATCGCTCGCGACAACGCCATTGAGCAGTTGGAAACACTGCACAAGTCTGCCGTTGAGCGAGAAGAAGCGGCCGCCAAGTTGCTGGCCCAGCAGAAAGAACTCGACGAACTGCGCGAGAAGCAACGCATTGCCGACGCCGAAGCCGAGGATCTGCGCAAGCAGCGTGCCGAAGAAGACCGCCTGCGTTTGAAGAAGCAGCAGGACGATCTGGACCAGCAGCGCCGCGACATGGAAGCGCAGCAACGCCAGCAGCGCGAACGCGACGCCCAGTATCAACGTGACCAGGACGAGCTTATTCGCCTGCGCGCCCAGGCTGCCGCGCCGGCCACGGTCACTCCAGTGGCTGCTCCAATAGTCGAAGAGAAGGCCGAAGTCACGCCGATCACAACGCATGCAGCAGCTGCTGAAACCGACGACGTTACTACAGCCGCCCCATCGGTTGACGACATCGTCGAGATTGTCGCTCTGGGCTTCGATGTGAGTATCGATACCGCTCGCGCCTGGCTTCGCGCCATCCGCTTCTAACTCCCCTCTTTCCATCTAAAGGCCGACCAACTCCTGGCCGGCCACGGAGAGCGCAATGACCGATTCAGACACCCAAGCACAAACCGGCCTCGCCACGTACCACGATCCATCGCACAACGCGGCAGCGCTCATTCTCGACCCTGGCACCATGAAGTCGATGAGCGACCTCGCGCTGATGATGTCGAAAGGCGTGACAGCGGTCCCCAAGCATCTGAGGGGCAATCAAGCTGACTGCATGGCGGTGGTGTTACAGGCGATGCAGTGGCAGATGAACCCATTCGCTGTTGCGCAGAAGACATTCATCGTCAACGGCGGCGCATTGAGCTATGAAGCGCAGCTCGTCAACGCGGTGATCATCGCGAAGGCCCCCGTCAAGGGTCGCTTGAACTTCGAATGGTTCGGCGCCTGGGAAAACGTCATCGGGAAGATGCGCGAAGTCACCAGCCGGACCAAGCAGGACGAGGACACTGGCGAGTTCAAGAAGTATCGCGTCCCCGGATGGAGCTTTGACGATGAGAAGGGCCTAGGCATCAAAGTTTGGGCAACCTTCAAAGGCGAAGACGAGCCGCGCATTCTGGAGCTTCTGCTTACCCAAGTCCGCACACGGAACTCTACGCTTTGGGCGGAAGATCCCAAGCAACAGATCGCCTACCCGGTGACAAAAAAATGGGCGCGACTCTTCTGCCCTGACGTCATTCTCGGCGTCTATACCCCCGACGAATTCGAAGACTCGTACGGCGGCGAAATCGATATCACGCCTGCCAAGCAGGCTTCAAACACCACGGCCACTGCTGGCGTGTCGTTCGGCCCGAAATCCCCCTCACCGGAAATCGACGGAGTATTCGCCGACCTTTTGGCCGTCGCGAAACAGCAGGACATCGACGCCTATGCGGCAGCTTGGGCAGCTCTCAAGCCGAAGCAGCGCGCAGCAATCGGCCTTGAATGCCACGAAGCGCTCAAGAGTATGGCGGCAACCGTTGATGGCGACTTTACCGAAATGACCGACAATAACGACGACCTGACTCAGGCCGAGGAAGCGGCGTAGTGAGAACGGAACTTCAGGGCACTGAAAAGTGGAATGCAGACCGATCTGGGCGAGTAACCGCCAGCCGATTTAAAGACGTGTTGGCCTGGGGTAAGCCCGACAAAAATGGCAAGCGCGAGCCGATGCAAGCGCGTACCTCCTACATGCGCGAACTGTGCTTCGAGCGACTGGCAAAGAAGTCGAAACACAACGTCAGCAGTGCTTCCATGAAGTGGGGCCACACCGAAGAGCAGAAGGCGCAAGACGCATACGAGATGTTGACCGGCAACATCGTCGTACCGTCCGCATTCATCGTCCACCCGAAGTACGACTGGCTCGGCTGCTCGCCAGACGGTCTGGTCAACGATGACGGGGGCACTGAGTCGAAGTGCCCTTTCAACGAGGCGATACATGTCAGGACCTGGCTCGAAGGCATGCCTGAGGAACACATGCCGCAGGTCCAGGGCTGCATGTTCGTTACGGGCCGGAAGTGGTGGGACTTTCTGTCGTTCGATTCTCGCCAAGATGAAGAGTGTCAGCTCTACATCGAGACGATTCACCGCGACGAAGAGTACATCGCCAACCTTCACAAAGAGCTGGTCCAGTTCAACCTGGAACTGAATCGCATGGTTGATGAAGTCGCGGACAAAGCCAGGGCGCAAGCCCATCGTTTAGGAGCCTGAGCATGATCAGCCTCAACCTCAATGCAGTTCGAGTGAAACAAACCGACTCTGATCGAATCGCTGCCGCGATGGCTGATTTCTGGACGCGCCCCGGCGGTACCTTCAGAGAGTTGCCGCCGGTTCGAATGGAGCCCAAGCCAGCGCGACGGGAGTGGGTAGACCCTGAAACGGTACTCAAGCGGCGTCCAAAGCCGATATCGGCCGCCGACCGCAAGGCCCTACGCAAAATGGCGGAGTCGCTATGAGCAAGCGCAAGCCCCACAACCTCAAGGCCCGCGTAGACCGATCGTGCCGCTCGCTGCTGGCAACCAACCACGTCGCAGTGGTGAACATCGACCCCAGCGGTCACCAGGGCATGATCAACCACAAGTCGCTGAAGAACATCGCTCCCGGGAAGATTGGCCAGGCCGTGTGTGGCATCCCCCACCGCTGGACGATCTACCTCAGCGCTCTTTGTATTGATGCCCGCGGCGACCGCTACAACAAGTCGATAGAGGTGGCGCCGGACGGAGTGTATCTCTCCGACCATCTGGAAGAAGTGATCGAGCATTGCTACAAACAACTGCGCGACTCGGCCAATCAAAGCCAGGTGGTGGCTTCTGGCTGGATCGCTATTCCGGAATCGATATCGCTCGATGAGGCTCACGCAGCGCGGATATTTGAAGCGGTCGGCGCCTGGAATCAACAGTAGGTTGCAGCTTGAAATGCTTCCGCACCCAACAACGCAAACGACAGACCTAGCTGGACTTGCCGGCCAGCGGAATTGAAGAGGTAGGCCATGGCCGAGGTACAAGAGCCAACGAAGGAAGCGATCAAGCAGAAGAAAAAGCGCGAGAAGTCGGCAGCAAAGGACGCTGCATTGGGCGTCGAGAAGTTTACGGTTGAAGTGGCCGGTGTGTTCAAGCCTGACCTGAAGGCGGTCATGAAGGCCCACGGCATCAACAACCAGCAGGACGTTCACCAGCGATTGCTGAAGAACCTGATCGACGCAGACTTCGAAACGCAGGAATGGATGCTGCAGAATGTCACGACACCTTATGAGATTCCAGAAAAGGTGTCGCAAGCATTCTATGAGAAAAGCATGGCCGAACTAGCGGCCGACCCAGGCGATGAAATCATATCGCCCGGATAAGAATTGGTGGGAACGGGGGGAGTTGAACCCCCTGCGGTGCTGTCCGGAAACCAGCGTTACTCGTCGAGTTCTTCGCAATTTGAAAATCGAACGTTCCCAGAACCGCCCCACCTAATTCAAATGCTGCTGTTGTGCTCATCAGTAATGCTCCTAGATCAATGTCGGTAAAAAATGGGAGTGCCAATGGAAGCGCCCACCCGCCTACTGTGATTAGGTCCGATGCAATAGCCAAACCGCTGAAAAACTTCTCTTTTACGCCAGCCTTCACTCCGTGCTCGTTAGAGGTCGCACTATGGCGAGCTCTGCAATGGCCGGGATATTACACGCTGATCACCCAAAATTTCAAACAGTGCCGCTCACCGAGATATCGGAGGGCGGCGCCTGACTGGAGATATCCATGAGCCACAACTGCGCATACGTCCGGCAGCACTATCAGGTGCCTGCCGAAGTCGGCCGCCGCGTAATCGCCTACGGTAAGCCCGGCGTCATCCTGGCGGATCGCGGCCACTACATCGGGGTAGTGCTGGACGAAGATCCGAAGAAGAGGATCAGCAACTACCACCCTACCCACGAAATGCAGTATGGCGAGATGGCCAAAACGCTACCTCTGAAGGAGTGGCTGGTTCTGCCGTTCAAGCATGACTGGGATGATCTCAACTGGAGTCGTGAGGCCAGAGAAGACCTGGTCCGGGTTTGGGCCGCCACCCGAGGGCAGGCCAAGTACAAGGCCTATGAGCGACTTCAGGACTACTGCCACAGCATAAAGGCAATGCTCCACTTCAAAGTCCGGCGCGCCTGATCTTCTTCTCCGGTTCGGTGCCGTATGCCAGCTCACGCCACTGCGCCAGGTCAGCGATCAGCTTAAGCCCGTGGCGAACCTCGGCCTCAAGCCTTTCATCAGGAAGGCTGAGCAGCCGCACAACCTCATCACCGATCAGGCATATCGCTTCCACATCGGTTTTCGTGCTCATCGCAGTCACCGTCAGGTTTTTGCTGAGTGCAAATCATCGTCCCAATTTACGAATCACGCCAGCCGACGAGGCAGGCGTCTGCCTGGAGATAACCCATGAGCATTCCCGCAAATGCTTTGAGCGACGAAGAGTGCCTGCACTACGCAGCGCTTGATCCGGCGGCCGCCGCCGAACTCACCCGACGCCTAATCTCGCAGAGCATCGACCCAAGCGCCGAGCGTGAAGAGTTGCGTGAGGACATCGCGCAGGAGTTCAAGTCGGTACTTCAGGACAAGATCGGTGATGCTGCCGCGTTGTCGCTGGGCACGTTCGATCCGAAGTAAGCGCAACAGGCCGGGCAACCGGCCTGATCTACTGATGTCCGGTGCCCCACAACTACTCCCCTCTACCTAACCAATGAAATAAATCGTCAGCCCCGTCTAAAAGACTTGACTGTTCAACAGAACAAGGAAGACCGAAGGATTTTGCAATTGCGCAAACTGCCTTAACATACGGACTTCTTACAAATGGGGATACATAAACCCCATCAATAAGACTGAAAACATCGCAGTGCGCCATATATGGCTTAATAACAAAATCATCCAAATTATTTATATCTAGATCAGGACACAAAAAAGCGCGCACTTCGTTCTCGTGCGAATAAGACACTCTTTTCAGCAACGGCATTATATGACCATCAACAACGCAATCGGTTGGTACGATGGAGGGATCGAAATAATCTAAATACTTTACTTTTCCAAGAAATATTTTTGTTTGTCTTTCCGTGGCAACTGCAGACCCCAAAGCTTGCTTCAGTTTGCCAACAGTAGTTTTTACCGCAACTCCTTTCCCTTGATCACTGTAAAGTTTCCACATAGCCTCTGATTGATACTCAGAATAGTACCAGCAACTTACTAGCGTCCCCTTTGACACCGAGTTTAACAACTTACGAAACACCGCTGAACGTGTTGCCAACTGATCTTTAGCCTTTCGGATTGCACCTAAAAACTCTGGTGTTTTTTCATGGACTGAATTTTCCAAGGAAGACACAAAATTGATTACATCTTCATAAACAGGATCACTGGCCGAATACATTGCTTTGATGGCCACAGCCGGAGGAAAACCTTCATACGGATCGGAGGCCATATAGGAGTCAAGAGGTGCAAAATAAAGCCCACCATCATCCAGTAAGTTTACAAATTTATCTAGCGACATGTATCTCCACAAAATCATGTCGTCATTTAAACTTTTTAGCACTTCTACTTCCACCATGCCTCCTTGATCTGACTCAATGCCGGGCTGAACACAAATACCGCACCTTTACGAATCACGCCAGCCGGCGAGGCAGGAAGCCGCACGGACGGATGACACCGAATAACCATGTGCTGCCGAGCTCGCTGATCAAGCTTGTGACCGACATTTATTTGAAGCGGAGCAAACCTCAAAGATCAGCAGCCCTAATCACGTCGGTTTCACCACTATATTCATCCGCAAATGAAGATATTCCCTCCAAAGCTCTTTCGGCGGCATCGCTAAGCCCGCACAAAGATTTGTAGTTTTCATCTGAAAGATGCCCATCAATGGAAATTTTCTCTAGAACTTTGAGCATTCGATTTGCGGACAGGGCTATGTTCTGCACTTCCCTGGCGACCAAGGCTCCAGGGAGTTCATAAATAGGTAACTTTGCAATCCACAGCACCGCCGCCTCCAGAGCGTCCGAATGACGTGGTGCACTCCCTTCCAAGAGGATATCGGGCATCTTCCTGGCTGCATCCATCACACGCCTAGCGACAATTTCAGCAACCTCAACTGTAGCTCTCAGCGACGCAATACGTTGAAGCCTGGCTTCTTCCGCCACGTGGTTAATCTGGTCTCGAAACAACTTTCGCGACTGGCGTCCTTGCCACCATGCAACGCCTATAGCAACAACCAAAGCAACGAGCGATCCAATCGCTTGAGCCCATGACGCTAGTCCTGAGTGACTCTCTATCCAACCCAAATCTATCTGCTCCTTCCGGCGGCATGCCTAGTCATCAAGCAATAGCCCACAAACACACTTCATGCCAGCAGGCGAGGATCCCATGTCACCATATGAAATATCAGGGACCACCGTCGTGAGCTTCTCCGGCGGGCGGACCAGCGCCTACATGCTGCGCCAGGTGCTGGACAACAACGATGACGTCAGCGATCTGGTCGTCACCTTTGCCAACACCGGGAAGGAACACCCGGCCACCCTGGAGTTTGTCAGGGAATGCGCAGAGCGCTGGGCAGTGCCGATTGTTTGGCTTGAATTCCGGGACAACGAGGCCGGGTTTGAGGTGGTCGATTTCGCCAGCGCCAGCCACCAGGGCGAGCCGTTCGAAGCGCTGATCTGCAAACGGAAGTACTTGCCCAACCCGGTGACCAGGTTCTGCAGCATTGACCTGAAGATCCGGATCATCCACAAATATCTGCGTAGTCGAGGTCTGTCGACCGAAGACAACCCGGTGGACATGATGACCAGGATTCGTGCCGACGAGCCGCGCCGGGTCGTGAAGATCCGCCACCGGAAGAGCACCAGCGAGAGCAAGTGGGCCACGATGGTTATGCCGCTGGCTGATGCTGGTGTCGGTGTGCAGGACGTGACGGACTTCTGGGCCGGCCAACCATTCGACCTGATGCTGCCAACGATCAACGGCCGGCCCCTAGAAGGCAACTGCGACCTCTGTTTCCTGAAGGGCGCCAAGCAGGTCTATTCGATCATAGCCAACGACCGTCCCAAGGCTGAGTGGTGGGCTCGCATGGAAAGCTCAGTGGTATCCGGGGGTAAGTTCACCGGTAACGGCGCGCGATTCCGCAGTGACCGACCCAGCTATCAGCAAATGCTCGACTACTCCGACACCCAATTCGACATGTTCGCCGACCACGATGAGGCCATTGCCTGCTTCTGTGGTGGCTGAGGATCCCGCATGGAAATCACTTACGGCTCGGCCCCGTCGGGCATCGAGGCCGCAACCATGGCTTTACACACATTGACTAGCCTTTGAAAACTTGGGCCCTGTGGTAACGAAGAAAGACCTGCTGCTCTTGGGTGAATGTCCCGACATTGGTCACACCGCTCAGGCCCCACGAAGAAATGACGACCCTAGCGCTCTGTTCAACCAATACGTCTCCGTTGTCCTCAAAGGACATCCAGCCACGATCGAACAGTTTATCTACGTGAGGTGCCAACAATAGGCCGTTATGACCATCAAGGCGCTCGCTATTATCGCCACTCTTCCAGGGCTTGATATGACTGGCCACCAGGAATCGAGTATCGGTAATGCCAGTGAGCCTGCACCGCTTCTCAACCGACTGCACACGCTGGCGAAATAGGCCTTGCCCAACTCGAGCCCTTGTTAGCTGCTCACGCTCCGTCGGAGGTATGCTCTGGTCCAGGTCAATAGCTTTTTGCTGCGCGTCCTCCAGAGAATGGTCCTCTAGCTCTAGTAAGTGATCGACAGAAACAGGGCTATCCTGACGCGCTAGCTCTAATACGAGCTCCCCCAGATCGGCAGAAACACTTGCCAAATAACAGCTTTGATTACCATTTCCGTTGCTCTGCAGGGGTGAGTTCTTTGGGGGGAGTAACGGAGCAATAGCGTCCAAGTGGGTTTTCGGTGCAATTGGCAGATCGAGCACGACCCACTCAACTGGGACTAACCAGCCGTCGGTAGACCAGTTACCGCCTGCCGAACCAAACTCCTCAGGCTTTGGCTGCTCCAGGTATTGAGCAGTTACCACACCGATTGCCCGAATCTCGGCACCCGCGTAAGAAAACACAATGTCACCTGAGTGCACTAAGGTGAGGTTCAGATAGGTCTGATTCCGAGCGCCATTGCTATTTGCTTTAGGTGACCAGACATAACCACCCTCGATCTCAGATCGGTACGTTTGCTTGTGATTTACCCACCAAAATTTCTTCGTTAGGACCTTCGTCGACACGATCAAATCAATAATGTCTGATGAGTACAGCGAACGATTGCTGGCCTGGCCGCTAGGAAGAAGACATCGAATGGAATGACCTAGCTGAGCATGCTTTATCAACTCCTGCTCGGAGGTCACGTCGATATCTTTGGTTTTCTCATTCCCTCCATCGATGTAAACCCTATAGGAGCGCTGGCCGGTGGAGTCATCGGCCTGAAAGATGGGATGGACTCTGTCTCCGCTCTCATTCATGAAATAAACGTTCTCTGAAACCATTCGTGATCGTCCTACCAGAACCGCACCCGACTCTTCCATGAACAACTCTCGACGATAATTTTTTGAATCTTAACACTGGCTCGCGATAGGTTATCGGACCGACTTCATCAGCAAGCCCATCACCAAGGCTCCAGCAGGTTCACTTGTGCGGCAACAGCGTCAGTCCGCCGCCGATGGCTGCTCTGGCACTAGCCAATGATCCTTGGCTAGTGCGAAAAATTCAGGCGGCTGCCGCTTAACTCATTAAGCTGACTCTTCCTCGTCAGTAAACTTATGTTCATGTAGTGACCACTGATGAAGTAGATATGCAATCTTTGGATGAGACGCTTTGGACGTTTTAAGAATATCCTCCTCGACCTTTTTTAATTGATCGCTAATCTTAGAGCGCTCCCGCCTAAAGCCGCGCATATCTACTAAACATGAAACGAGATCAAAATAAGCAACCCCATCAAAGCCTCGCTTTATGAATGGCTCATCGGAAGCCGGTGTTGCTAGAACTAGAGTTTTATTGTAGAAGTCAGCAACTTGATCAGAAACAACAACGCGAGGATAAACAGCAGCCTTGCTTTCAATAGCATAAGCCTCGTTCATAGCTGGCCCGAATAGCGCACCGCCCCGTTTATGGACCAACTTACCTACAGAAATACCGCCTCGCATCAGCATTCCCAGATCAAAGAAGAACTGTACATTTATCAGCCTAAGAGCACGAAGTAATAGATTACATGATGCAGGATTATCGGCTGGCGCTGAAATTACGAAAGAATCGGAGAACTGAGTAACAACTAGATCGAAATGCCTATCCATTACGTCGACAATTCTATCGCCGTGATGTTCAGCAGCGCTGATCATGCCATTCTCAGTGAGGTATGGCACCGTACCATAAACAACTTTCTCTAGTTCTGCGCCTCTGAATTGCTCAAACAGATCAAATAATGACTTGGCAATCAGCGGATCATTCAGAGACTGATCGATTGCGCTTTTGAATCCTAAAAGATCGATAAAGCAAGTAAGTCGATTCTGGTACTCCATACCCCTCCCGTTTAAAAAATTCTGCATACCGCAGCCTATCCCAACAACAAGTCAGCCGCTATAGCGGCAAAGGAACAGTCATGCCTGAAGAAACTCTTTTGATTCAACCATTGCCCGTGCAGCGCGACGATTGCGGGCTTTGGACACATCCGGCCTGGCCATCCACCGATGACGAACCGATCCCTTACGCATGGTTCACCGAGCGGGGCCTGGAGGTTCGTGAGCGAAATTTCGAGGGTGACGCCCCGGAGGAGCTGCAAGCGGCCTGGTTCGCCAGCGGGATCGCAAATTGCACTGACTGGGAGCCAACTCCGCCCGCCGGCGACGGCTGGTTCATCTTCTCGATTCACGATATTGACGACGGCCCAATCTGCGTATGGGTGCGTTATGTGCCGAGCTTGCAGCGTGAAGTCAATGCAGTAGCCGCCGGCAAAGAGTTTTGCGGCGCCTGCAGTGATGGCTGCGGGTCGTGCAAGGTCGCCGAAGAAAGTCCGCAGGTGACACCATGATCGCCCTCGCCTGGTTCGCCTGCGTGTACTGCTACAAGGGGCCGCGGTGATGAGCGCTGCCGCGAAAGTCCTCGACCCCTGCAGCGCCAGCCGGATGATGTGGTTCGACAAGCAGGACCAGCGCGCGCTGTTCGGCGACATCCGTGATGAGGAACACGTCCTATGTGATGGGCGAGTATTGAAGGTTGAGCCGAACGTCATCATGGACTTCCGCTCGTTACCCTTCAAAGACAGCACTTTCAAGCTGGTCGTCTTCGACCCGCCGCATCTCACCCGTGCAGGCGTCGATAGCTGGATGCGGGCCAAGTACGGCGTACTGACCGCTGACTGGCGAGACGATATCGCCAAGGGGTTTGCCGAGTGCTTCCGCGTGCTGGCCCCCGATGGAATCCTGATCTTCAAATGGGCCGAGGCCCAGGTACTGGTCAGCGAACTACTTGCGCTCACCGATCAAAAGCCCCTGTTTGGACACAAGTCCGGCAAGCGTGAAAAACGCACTGGATCACGCTCATGAAGCGTGAATAGAAACCGCCCCATCAGCCACCAAAACGAACCGTAGTTTCGGCAACTGATGAGACGCAAGCTTCAACTATAGCTCACTTGCAACCCCCTAATTGACCACTCACAGCCTGCCGGTGAACGGCGGGAGAGGAATTCTGCATGCAAAAAGTCATGCGATCAGTCGCAGATCCCAGCGCGGAGCACGGCTTTCGAATCGAGCCTGCGTCATATGAGCAGGCCGAAGAAGTGGCAGGGTTCCGGCTTGATCGGCGGCGTAAATACTGGATAACCGAGGACGGCGAGGTCGAGGAAGAAGGCATTGTGACGTTGGCGTGTAGCGGGTGCAGCTGCGGATGCGAGGGTAGCTGTAGTTGCGGCCCATCGTCTGGATGCAGTGAGTGCGGCTACACCGGCAAACGGCGCTTCTACTTCGGTTACCCCGCGCAGTCGCCAGAACAACGAAAAGAACTCCAAAACCTATAACCACCTTCTGCCGCCACGCGCGGCATGGAGCACCCCTATGTCAAATCGCAGCGCGGCCCAGGTCGCGCCCATCCTTCCGCGCTTCATTCGCGCTGGCGAGGCCTACGGCTATCTCGGCATGTGCCGGGATGAATTCAACAAAACAGTTCGGCCCAATGTCCGGGAATTCCCGATCGGGAAACAGGGCATCGGCTTCGACCGGATCGAGCTCGACCAATGGGCGGACGCCTGGGTCGAGTCAATGGCAATTGAAAAAGCAGCCAATCAGGACAACAATCAGCCCCGCAGTGGGCGCCAAGGAGTTAATAAATGGCGCGAAAAACCATGTCCGGCCTCTACGAGAGGAACGGCATTTGGCACATCGACAAAGTCGTCCGAGGTCAGCGACTTCAAGAAAGCACTGGATCAAGCGAAAGGGAAGAAGCCGAGCAGTACCTGATTCATCGCTTGGAAAAGCTCAGGCAGGAGAAAGTTTACGGCGTGCGCCAGGTGCGAACCTGGCGGGAGGCTGCGACGAAGTTCCTGGTGGACTTCAAGGATCAGGCGTCAATCGCCTTGTCTGCTTCGCACATCGAGCAGTTGGACCCGTACATCGGTGACTTGCCGATCACGCACATTGATGACGGGACGCTTGCCGCCTTCAAGCGAGATCGGCAAAAGCCCACCAAGACAGCAACCGGTAAGGTGAAGCCAGGCGTTTCGAACAGGACGGTCAACATCGCCCTGCAGCGAGTCGTCCGGATCTTGAACCTGTGCCACAGGAAGTGGCGAGACGCAGAAAAGCGGCCGTGGCTGGAGAGCGTGCCGATGATCTCGATGCTGGAGGAAAAGAGATCCGCCCGAAAACCCTACCCGATGTCGTGGGAAGAGCAGGCGATCTTGTTTCCCGAGCTGCCAGATCACCTGTTGAGGATGGCCCTCTACAAGGTGAACAGCGGTTGCCGGGAACAGGAAGTATGCAAGTTGCGATGGGATTGGGAGATACGCGTGCCCGAACTGAACACCAGTGTGTTTTTGATACCTGCCGGATTCGGCGGGCGAAGTGAAAAAGCAGGGGTGAAGAACGGCGATGAACGCCTGGTGATCCTGAACAAGGTGGCCATGAACATCATCGACAAGCAGCGCGGCCTACACAAAGAGCTGGTCTTCCCCTATGGACAGCCAGATCAGTTTGGGGCCACGGCCATGCACCGGATGAACGATTCAGCCTGGAGGAAGGCCAGGAAGCGCGCGGCGGACAAGTGGGAGAAAGCCAACCAGTCGCCAGCGCATCTGGGGTTCAGGTCATTTCGGATTCACGACCTGAAGCACACCTTTGGCAGAAGGTTGCGTGCTGCAGGCGTGACACTTGAGGACCGAAACATCTTGCTTGGGCATAAAAACGGAAGCATCACGAGCCACTATTCTACCGCAGAGCTTGGGCAACTGATCGAAGCGGCAAACAAAGTGTCAGCCACCGATTCGCGAGGACCGGCCCTGACCATACTCAGGAGGAAAACGGGATGATCCCCCGCAAAAGTCCCTACGCGTAAAAAAGCCGAACTGGCTAGAGTCCGGCTAAGTTACTGATAAATATGGTCGGGACGGAGTGATTCGAACACTCGACCCCTAGCACCCCATCTCCTTTTTCATACTTCTTGAAAGCTTCCAAAATTTTACTCTGGATTTTTCTAAGCTAGTATTTACTTGAGCTCCAGCGGTGTTCTGCTCTACGAGAGTCCAGTAACGTCCATCAAGAGCCGACGTTTTTGTGGGGGGAAAAGTAGGGGGAACTCATTTTATGGCCAAAATCACCATCAAAGAACTTGAGTCGCTGACCGCCGATGATTCCGGCCGAATCCTCAGGGAGGATGGCAATCTCGCCGGTCGAATCTCAGTCCGTAAGGACGGTGTGTCAGTCAGTTTTTTCTATCGGTATCGCTGGGGCGACCAGAACAAAGAGTACTCCTGCGGATCCTGGCCGCGCAAATCCCTGACGGACATCCGCAAGGCACGCAACCTGGCCCGTGCGCTCATCGATGAGCAGATCAATCCCAACGAGCAAAAGAAAACCGCCAAGGCACAGGCGCATGCCGCAACGAACGCAGAGGCCGAACAGGAAAAGATCAGGAAGGTGCAAACACTAACGGTCCAGGATCTGGCCAAGGCCTGGCTGTTGGATGGCGTCGCGCGTAAAGACGGCAATGCCGAGTTGCAACGACGCTTTAATAAGGACCTTTACCCAGCACTCGGCAAGACGTCAGTCAGTAGTGTGTCCGAGCACGATATTCGGGCGCTGATCCGAGCGGTCCTCAGCCGCGGCGCTCACCGGCAAGCCATCAGTTTCTTCGCCGACCTCACTCAGATGTTCGGCTGGGCCAGAAAACGCCAGCCCTGGCGTGCCCTATTAGTCGAGGGCGATCCAACAGAACTGGTCGACATCACCCCACTGATCCCTGCCGACTACGAGGCAGAAAGAAGTCGGATCCTTTCGCCGGCTGAGCTGTTGGAACTGCACAACCGCTTCCAGCAAATGACCGCCGATTACAACGCCCTCCCCGCCGGTCAAAAGTACGAGGGCATTCGACCGTTAAAGAAAGAAACCCAACTCGCGCTCTGGATCAGCCTGGGTACGCTGTGCCGGATTGGCGAGTTACTGCAGGCCGAATGGAAAAATGTCGATCTGGACCAGCAGATCTGGTTCCTCCCCAGCGAAAACGTCAAAGGCACTCGCGGCAAGAAACAGGACCACCATGTCTTCCTCTCCCCCTTCGCCCTGCATTTCTTTCAGGAACTGAAGACCCTAACGGGACATTCCCAATGGTGCTTCCCGAACAAGCTGGATGATGGGCATGTGGACGTAAAAGTGGTGAGTAAACAGGTCGGCGATCGCCAGGCGCGGTTCAAAAACCGCAAGGCCCTCTCCAGACGGCGTCATGACGATACGCTGGTCCTTGCCAACGGCCAGAACGGTGACTGGACACCGCATGACCTGCGCCGAACGGGAGCGACCATGATGCAGGCCTTGAGTGTCAGCCTGGACGTCATCGATCGCTGTCAAAATCATGTGCTGGCCGGCTCTCGGGTGAGACGCCACTACCTGCATCACGACTATGCCGAAGAGAAGAAACGCGCCTGGAATCTGTTGGGCGATCGACTCAGCGCCGTATTGTCCTCAACCTATGAGCACCCACCGACGGAGTCTATGATGTCTTTTCCAGACTACGCAGCCGCAGGAACCCTGCCGTCGTCATAAGTCGAATTCTTATAGCGCTGAATTCCTTGTAGTTTTGTAGCTCTCGCCAAGCGCTTGTTTCAGGTCGACTCCGGCTCGTCGTGATCGGCAGAAACCGGCCAAGAACGGTCATACCCCGTGTAGCAGCTGTCAGGACTGCATAGTCGAACAACCAATTTTGGTCTATGGCAACCACAAACGAGGCCAAGTGCATACTCGTCCTCGCCTCATCCTGCGCTCACACAAGCGCACGGCGAGTGTCCCATGCTCTCTTCTCGCACTCTGACTACAGGGTAACTGGCGCACTCAAAGCATACACCCAAGCAAGGCAGCGTTCTGCTGGAGCACCGGCAGGCATTGATCACGTAATTCCTGAAGGGTCAAACGTGCGGTAAATGTGCTGACACTCATGGCGGCGACCACTTTACCTTGGGCATTTCTCACCGGCACCGCCATTGAACGCATCCCCAGCTCGAGCTCTTCATCGGTAAAAGCAAACCCTTCGATCCGTGCCTGCTCGATCCTGTCCATGATCACTTTCGGGTCGACGATCATGTGAGCCGTGGTCGGTGACGGAGGATTAGTCAGGTAGCGGCGGACTTCTTCGTCGCTCAACCCCGCCAACAAGACCTGCCCCGTTGCCGAGCCATAGGCCGGTAGACGTGCGCCAAGGCGTACGCCGGTAGTCACGACTTTTGCCGTCTCGGCACGGGCAACGAATACCGACCAGCCATCTTCGAATACTGCCAAGGAAATCGATTCCCCGAGCGCTTCACGGGCCGATGCCAAATATGGCTGCGCCAGTTGCGGTAGCGGCGCTGCATCCAGATACGCCGCACCGAGTCGCAAGAACCGAGGCGTAGGTCTGAAGTGCTTTCCATCATGGGTCAGATAGCCCAGATCAACCAGCGTGAGCAAGCATCGGCGGGCAGCGGCACGGGTGGTGTCGGTCAGTGCCGCCGCGTCCGATACCGTCAATTGCGAGTGCTCCAAACCGAACACTTCGATGATTGCCAGGCCCTTTGCCAGGCCCGACATACCTTCCGGCGCGCGCACAGCTACGCCATCAGCGGACGTATTTTTCTTGACAACCATAATTGTCCAACGCTCTAATTGTTCGAGAAATGAAACATTGTTCGCTATTCGAACAAAAATAAAACCTCATGTCAACCATGTGCATGTCGGAAAGAACATTTTTCTGCAGCCATGAGGACCTGATCCGGGAGAAAAAATGAACATCATTACTGATCGAGTACCTGAAAACCCGCTGTGGCCCGATGGATTGACCCGTGTGCCCTACTGGGCTTTTCAGAGCGCTGCTGTGTACAAGGATGAACAGACGCGGCTGTTCCAGGGGCCTCACTGGAATTATCTGTGCCTCGAGGCTGAGATTCCCGAGCCCGGCGACTTTAAGACCAGTTTCATTGGCGAGACCTCGATTGTCGTGACCCGCGACAGCGACGGCGAACTTTACGCCTTCGAGAATCGCTGCGCGCATCGTGGCGCCCTCCTTGCCCTGGAGGACAGTGGTAAAGCCAAAGACTTCACCTGCGTGTATCACGCCTGGAGTTACAACCTGCAAGGCGATCTGACCGGCATCGCTTTCAAGGATGGCATCAAGGGCAATGGCGGCATGGCGCCTTCGTTCTGCATGGAGCAACACGGCCCGCGCAAGCTGCGCGTAGCGACTGTCCACGGCCTGGTGTTCGGCAGCTTCAGCGATGACGTGCCCGATATCGAAGAGTACCTGGGGGAGGAAATCCTCAGCCGTATTGAGCGCGTTCTGGGCGGACGCAAGCCAGTGGTTCTGGGCCGCTTCACCCAGATGCTGCCCAACAACTGGAAGTTGTACATCGAGAACGTCAAAGACTCGTACCACGCCAGTATCCTGCATCTGTTTTTCACCACCTTCGAGATCAACCGCCTGTCTCAACGCGGCGCGATCATCGTTGATGAGAGCGGCGGACATCACGTCAGCTACTCGGCCATCGACCGGGAAGCCGAACGTCAGGCCGAGCGCGATGCCTCCTATGCAGAACAAAGCATCCGCTCCGACAGCGCCTATCAGTTGCAGGATCCCTCTTTGCTCGAAGGCTTCAGTGAAGTCGGTGATGACGTCACGCTGCAAATCCTGTCGATCTTCCCCTGCTTCGTACTGCAACAGATCCAGAATTCGGTCGCAGTCCGCCAAGTGCTGCCACGGGGCGTGGAAACGACTCAGCTCAACTGGACCTACCTGGGCTTTGAAGACGACACGCCCGAACAACGACTGACGCGTCTGAAGCAGGCCAACCTTGTCGGTCCCGCTGGCTATATCTCCATGGAAGATGGTTGCGTAGGCGGCTTTGTCCAGCGTGGCATCGCTGGCGCCTCCAATCACAGCGCGGTGCTGGAAATGGGCGGGACTGACGCCGAATCGAGTGATAGCCGGATTACGGAAGCGTCTATCCGCGGCTTCTGGAAGGCCTATCGCGCAGCCATGGATCTATGAAGAGGGAATCATTCGTGACACATAATATTTTTGCACTGATCAGCCAGACTCAAGCCCTATATGCCCGCTGCATCGATGAAGGCCCGCTTGAAGCATGGCCGGAGTTTTTTCTAGAGAAGTGCCTGTATACCGTTACCACTGCCGATAACTACCGACAAGGATTGCCCGCCGGCATGATTTGGGCCGACAACCGCGGAATGTTGATTGACCGGGTATCCGCCTTGCGCGACGCCAATATCTACGAGCGGCACAGCTACCGCCATATGCTCAATCAGCCGGTGATCCTGGAATGCAACGGCAACCTGGTGCGCAGCGAGACTGCATTCCTGGTGCTGCGCATCATGCGCGACGGCACGACCGAGAACTTCGTCTCCGGCCGCTATATCGATTGCTACCGGGTCGATGGCGAGACAGCCATGTTGGCTGAACGAACCGTGGTGTGCGACAGCTCACGCATCGACACGCTGCTGGCGCTGCCGCTATGAGCCTGCCGGCATCGCGAATCCTCTTGAGCATCGGCGACCCCAACGGCATCGGCCCGGAAGTCGCTGTCAAGGCCGTCGCGGCTCTGCAGAATGAACCCGAGTTGAATCCGGTCATTGTCGGCGATCGGTTTGTCGTCGAAGCCTATGCGCAGGACGCTGGCCTGCGAGTCAAAGAGACTGACGGCACCGCACCGGCAGAAGCGGGAGTGATCCACCTGCTGCCCGTACATAGCCTGGCATCCGAGGCTTTCATGCCTGGGCAAGTGAATGCCTCGGCAGGTGCTGCCACGGTGGATTATTTGTCTGCCGCAGTGGTGGGTCTGAGCCTGGGCCGGGCACGCGGCATTGTCGCGTGCCCGCATTCCGAGACGGCGATCAATGCCGCCGGCATCGATTTTTCCGGTTACCCAAACCTGCTGGCCAAACTGGTAGGCGTCGAGTCCGACCGTGTGTTTCTGATGCTGATCGGTGCGGGGATGCGGATCGTCCACGTCACCTTGCACGAGCGCCTGGCCGATTCACTGGCCAGGCTGAAACCCGAGTTGGTGGTGGCCGCAGGTCATGCAGCAGTTTCTGCACTCCACGCGCTGGGCATCAATGCTCCGCGCATTGGCGTCTTCGGCATTAATCCTCATGCGGGTGAAAACGGCCTGTTCGGTCAGGACGATCAGCAGATAACTGTCCCGGCCGTCGAGCGCCTGCGGCAGGCGGGTATCGATGCCCATGGGCCGGTCGGCGCCGATCTGATGCTCGGGCAAAATGGCTATGACGCCTTTATTGCCATGTATCACGACCAGGGTCACATCCCGATCAAACTGCTGGCCGGGCGTACCGCTTCGGCGCTGTCCATCGGTGCCGGCCTGATCTTTTCCAGCGTGGGCCACGGCTCGGCATTCGATATCGCCGGTAAAAACCTCGCCGATCCCGAAGCGGTGATCCGCGCGTTGCGCCTGGTAGGTGGTGCGGCTCTTTCCAGCCAGGAGGTTTTGGCATGACGTTCGACGTAACAGTCTCTGGATCGGACATTACCTTTCCCTGCGAGCCCGGCGAGACAGTTCTGGATGCTGCCGAGCGGGCGGGGTTTTCGATCCCCTACTCCTGCCGCAAGGGCGTGTGCTCGACCTGCGAAGGCGGCTTGATCGTCGGGGAATTGCAAGTGCGCGGACAAGGGATCGCACGCGGGCCTGCCATGGGGGTGCTGCTGTGTCAGGCGCGCCCATGCTCGCCGGTGGAAATAGCCCCCAAACGCATCGTTCAACGCGCGGCGCCGGTGCGCAAGGTCATTACCACCAAGGTCCATCGCCTCACCCGCCCCAACGCCGATGTCGTGGTTCTGCACCTACGTTTCCCTTCGGGTGTGCGCGCCAAATTCCAGGCCGGTCAATACCTGAAAGTGTTGATGGAGGATGGTGACAGCCGTAACTACTCCATGGCCAATGCGCCCCATGAGAGCGATGGCGTGCAACTGCATATTCGCCATGTTCCCGGAGGGCGCTTTTCCGAGGGCGTGCTGGCGGGATTGGAAAAAGGCGACACGCTCAACGTCGAACTGCCCTATGGCGAATTTTCACTGGACGAAGAGGTCGACCATCCGGTCATCCTGCTGGGCACCGGTACGGGCATGGCGCCGCTCAAGTCCATCATCGAAGACCAGATCAAACGCGGTGGTTCAAGACCCATGCACCTGTTCTGGGGGGCACGCAACAGCGACGACCTGTACCTCGGCGACCTGCCGGCACAATGGTCCAGGCGCCTGCCGGGGTTCAGCTTCACCCCGGTGCTGTCCGAGCCCGAGCCAGGCTGGTCCGGCCGCACTGGTTGGGTGCACCGCGCAGTTCTCGAGGATTACCCCGACCTGGGTGCCTATCAAGTGTATGCCTGCGGTAATCCGGTCATGACAACCGCAGCGCTCAATGACCTGACTGCCGAAGGCCAGTTGTCGCCTGACGCATTCTTCTGCGACGCCTTCGTACCCTCTGGAGAGATCCAGCCGCCTTCATAGGCGGTTTTTTCTCCACCTGCGTGTGCACGCAATAAAAACAAAAAAGGCCAAAATGGCCATGAGGAAAAACCATGTTGCACGAATCAAAGCCCTTGCAGCTTCCGCAGTTCGTGGATGAACGACCCGTGAGTCCGTTTCAGTACGTGGTCATCATTCTGTGCGGTCTTGTCATGTTCCTCGATGGGTTCGATACCCAGGCCATTAGTTACATGGCGCCTTATATAGCCAGTGAATGGAACCTGCCCAGGCAGATGCTGGGACCGATATTTTCTTCGTCGCTCGCTGGTTTGATGATTGGCTATCTGGTGCTTACCCCACTGTCCGAACGCTTTGGACATAAGAAAGCAATCATCGTCAGCACCATTGTCTTCAGCCTTTGCACCTTGGCATCGGTATGGGCCGACAACGTGACCGAGCTGATGATCCTGCGCTTTATCACCGGGGTCGGCCTGGGTGCCGCAGCCCCAAGTGCGATCGCCATGACCGGCGAGTACAGCCCCAAACGCTTTCGAGCAACGTTTGTTCTGGCTATTTACTGCGGTTTCTCCCTCGGATTTATCGCGGCGGGCCTGGCGGCGAACTGGTTCATCCCCCACTACGGCTGGCGCTCGATGTTCTGGATCGGAGCCCTGGCGCCCTTGATGCTGATCCCCATACTGATTCGTTTCCTGCCGGAATCCATGGTGTTCATGATCCAGCGCAAGGTAGCAGCCGAGCGAATCCTGAAAATTTTCCGAAAAATAGACCCAGCCGTTGCACGACAGGAGAAGCCGACATTCATCGTCGACGCTCTCGAGCAAGGGCAAGGCCAACGTGGAGCACTCGCCAGTCTGTTCACCCGTGATCGGGTATTGGGCACCGTACTGTTATGGCTGGTGTTCGCGATTAACCTGGGGGAGTTCTACGCCTTGCAAAGCTGGTTGCCATCAATCATGACGGGGCTCAACTACCCAATGAGCACCGTGGTGATGGCTACCACACTGACCACCGTGGGCGGTATCGCGGCTGCGTTCATTACCGGCCCCTCCATGGACCGGTTGGGCGCCTACAAAACCCTGGGCATTCTTTATCTCGTCGGATTCGTGTGCGTGGCATTGACTGGTCTGGCGTTCAAAAGCCCGCTGTGGATGCTGTTGACCGCCAACTTCCTCGCAGGCTGCTGCATCAGCGGCGGGCAAAAAAGCCTCATCGCCCTGGCGGCGGTTTTCTACCCGGCGCCGATACGTTCGACCGGAGTCGGTTGGGCATTGGGCATCGGGCGGATCGGCGGGATTACTGGCCCCATCGTGGTCGGCGCAGCCTTGGGTATGGGCTGGTCACCCTCGGCAGTTTTCTATGCCATGGCCGTGCCGATGTTGATCGCCGGGTTACTCGTCCTGTTTCTCGGTCGACGATACGGCAGCAGCACGCTTTAAAACACGAACGGTACTACTCGACAACGTCAATGAAAGCTCACCAAGGGATGAATAAGGATTTACGTCCCTTGAAATCAACCCACTCTTTATTCAACGCAAACGCAGAGCGCTTCTTTCCAAAGCAGCGAAACGTTTAAACCGGAACAACATCGACGCGAATTCAACTTCATGTTGAGGCATCCCCGCGCGTGTCTACCTGCCCTACGAACAATAAAAACAGGAGTCATCTGATGTCCAGCACAACACTGAAGCATTACTCGTTCCACCTGCCGATCATTATGGCCCTCGGCCAAACGGTCCTGTCGACCGCTCAGGCCCAAGAGATTCAGTCCACGCCGCCCTCGCCCCTTGAGGTATCCCGCCCTTTGCGTCCGGGACCTGCGCGCTGGGTGGAGGATTATCGCTTTCTCGATAACCCGGCAAAACGCACGGACCCGTTCGATGCATTGCGTTTTCAGCGCCTGTCAGACTCTGCCTGGCTGCAGACCGGAGCGGAACTGCGTTATCGCGCCGATGCGGCGGACCAACCGGTGTTCGGCCTGCGCGGAGTAAAGGACGACTCTTATTTAATGCAACGTGCGCAAGTACATGTCGACCTGCACTTATTCGACGACAGCCTGCGCACCTTTATCCAATTACAAAATACTCGGACATGGGGTAAGGACTTGCCCAGTCCTTCCGATCAGAGCCGTAATGAAATACAACAGGCCTTTATCGACGGCAATCTTCATTACCGGAGCGGCACATTGACAACGCGGGTCGGTCGGCAGGAGATGGCTTACGGTAATCAGGTACTGGTGACCTATCGCGAAATCCCCAACATACGGCAGGCGTTCGATGGTGTGCGCCTGAGCTGGATTGCAAAGGATGGTTACAAGCTGGATGCGTTCGCCACCAGACCCGTGGTTAGCAGAGACAATGGCTCGTTCAACGACCCAAGTAATCATCAGCAAAAGTTCTACGGCCTCTATGGCACCCTGCCCCTGTCCAGTGTGTTGAAAGCTGATCTGTACGCCTTTGGCCTGGAAACAGAGCAGCGCAAGCTCGACGGTTTTACCGGAGAGGACAATCGCTACACCTTCGGCACGCGGTTGTTCGGCACATGGAATAAATTCGACTGGAGCTGGGATCTGATGAAGCAGGTGGGCCATATGGCCAGCGCCGACATCGACGCCTGGGCGGTTTCCAGCGACAGCGGTTATACCTTTGCGGGTCCCTGGAAAGCGCGTCTGGGTTTGCGTGTCGATGCCGCGAGCGGTGATAAGGATGGCGATCACAAGGCCGGTACTTTCGACCCGTTGTTTCCCAAGAACGCCTTCTACGGTCAGGCCAGCCTGACAACGTTGTCGAACATCATTCTGGTAGGCCCGACACTCAGGTTCTCTCCCTTCAACAGGTTCCGTTTCGAACCGGGCATATTTGCTGCCTGGCGAGAAAGCAACGATGACGGCGTCTATTTACCAGGCATGACCACAGCCCCCGGAACAACCACCAGCAGCGGAAAACGCTTGGGCACCCTGTATCAGGCCAACGCCAATTGGACGCCGACCGCTAACGTTTCCGTTGACCTCGACTATTTGTTCTACGACATCGGTTCGGCGATCAAAAGCGCCGGCGGCAACAACTCGCAAATACTGGTGCTTCGCTCCACGTTTCGCTTTTAGGCATCAAGAACAACCGGCAGGAACGCTGCTCGGCAATTCATTAAATTTGCCGTCGACAAAGACGTTGACTGCGCGCACCAGATTGATATCGGTGAATCATCGAGGCTTTCCGACAGTAAGGTGCTTTGGCCTCGATATTCACCTTGAATACAAGTGTTTTAATGAATCAACCTAAAATCCATCTGATACGGTTTTTTTTCGATCACCTGAGTCTTTTTCGTCAACCAACAGTCTATAAAGTGCATGCCCGATGTTCTTTCAAACAACAAAAAGCAGCCAACTAGCTTTGGCTCTTGGGCACACTGACGAGCTCAAGAATTTAGACCATCCCAGGATCAACAATAGAACCCTGTTTATCAGAAATAAATGGGACAAATAACTATTCACTTGATTTGGAGATGGCCGCTGTGCGAAAGCTTGGCTTGGGCTTCCTGGTAACTGGCGTTTTGGGGCAACTATCAGCACTACTATGGACCTACACGTCCACAGGACCCATTTGTCAAAATAACGTCGACAATTCATACCTCCAGAAAAAAGTGACAAAGTTCGAACAACTCATCGATCACACCGCTAATAAAGTTGTGACAGAGCTCAGTACAAAACATTCCGACGGGCTTACGCCCCTTGCAAAAAACGGATCCCACATACCCGATTCAACGGAGGCTGACGCCGTACAGTTTTTGGTCGAAAAGCCAGACGAAACTCCAGCACTTACGCTGCCTTCATTGCCCGCACAGGCACACAAATGGATGATTATTCTCAGCGGTCTGATCACTGTTACCGGCCTGCTCTTGGCCGTATTCGCCCGCAAAAAAACCATTGATCCGCAATGGCACGTCTTTCGCACCGTGCCAGGCGCGCTAATCACGCTGGAACGCCCGTGTTTGACGTGCGGCGGCTTCATTTCTTACACTGCAAAACCCGCTTCAGCCACGCCGTCATCCGGCTTGTGGGTGATCGAAATAGCGTTGAACACACCCAACCGTCATCGCGCCACAAAAGCCATCAAGCAGCTGGAGTTGCCGGTAGCACGTAAAGAAAACAACTTTGTCGTCATCGGCCCGTATAAACAGAAGCAGGACGCGGCTCGAGTCGTGAAAGAGTTGAGTGAAAGTCATGGCGTTAGAGGATGGATGATGGCGGGAAATTGACATAGCCCGATTTTGCACTGGGCCGACCTCGAACAAACGGCTACTTATTTATGACACAAGAGCGCATTCATGATCGCAAAAGAACTTAGGGCCGAACTCGCCCTGAAGAAATTCCTGGCCGCCAACTTATGGATCCAACTTGAACTCAGCGAGCTGAACTACAGCCTCGCTGAAAACTGCGGGCTTTCGCCAGAAGAATATCGCCTGAAATTTCTGCAAGAAGCATTTGAAGCAGAAGCAGACGCTCACGACTGCGATTGCTGGGACTTCATTCTGCAGTGGGTGGCCGACACTAAGGAAGAGCTGGAGTTGATGCGTGAAGAACGCATGAAAGAGATTTATGACTTTCTGGACGATTAGTAGACCCTACAACTTTCGTAGCCTATACAAGCCGCCAGTTTCAAGATGAAAAGACTAACTTCATAGGCGGGAGGGTTGCCCAATACCCCCCCCGCCCTCCTCTCGGTTCAAACCGCCGCATAACAATCCACTACACGGCGATATTGGCTGGGAGAAGCTCCGATGTGTTGACGGAAAAACCGTGTGAAATGGCCTTGCTCGGAGAACCCGAGGTTCTCCGACAACAGGCCCAACGTCCCACTGCGCTCGCGCTCCAGCCAGGCAAAAGCCCGGCGCATGCGCGCGTCGTTAAGCAACAGGGTCGGCGTCATGCCGGTATCTTTCTTGAATAGCGCAAAGAAGTGCGCCCGAGACAGACCACAAGCCCGCGCGGCATTGTCGATCGGGTTCGGATCATCGAGGTGCTCAAGCAACCAGGCGGTGCCACGGCGCACGCGTGCGTCACGGAACTCAGCTGAGTTCGGCGCACCTAGTAGCGACAAATGCCGCCAGCTGGAAAAGTCCTCGATCAGTTCGATCAGGAAGTCGAACAGCATGAATTCCATGCGTTCTTTCGGCACGATCCCGCAGCCATGCGCTTCGGCGACCAGGATGTCGGCCAAGGTGCGATTACGACTCGACAACTCGATGCACGACT
This sequence comes from Pseudomonas sp. ASL4, assembly GCF_056680395.1. Taxonomy (NCBI): domain Bacteria; kingdom Pseudomonadati; phylum Pseudomonadota; class Gammaproteobacteria; order Pseudomonadales; family Pseudomonadaceae; genus Pseudomonas; species Pseudomonas sp. ASL4. The sequence goes on from NZ_CM155280.1 coordinate 5,731,290, forward strand.
GGGCAAAAAAGTCCGGCCGACCGCTGAGCGCCAGCGACTGCTGGGCAGTAGCCAGCCAGGCGGGCTCGATGTAGAGCGCCAGGATGACGGTGGCACCGGCACCCGGCTGCGGATCGTAGAAATGCGGCTCCCAGGCGTTGACCAGCACCGCCGTGCGATCACTGAGCGGAACCCGCCGACCGTTGACGTTGAAGTAAGTGTCTTCGCCAGACACTTTGACCAGCACATGGCATTCGGAATGGGTGTGGGTGACCAGCGAACGATCCATATTCAGCAAGGCGACCCGGCCAAACCTGCCGTGGAAAACCCGTTGGGCAATCGACATCAGATTCCTCCGCTCGCTAGAAGCGATATTGTTTTCGGCCACAATGCAGGATTATCGCGGCGTCTATGTGTTTCTGGACCCCGACGGTCACTCAATGGTTCAGCAACACGTGGCTGGCTACTATCGCGCGCGAAGGATTGAGGGTCTACCTCGACTTTCGCAGCCCCCACGCTCATCGGATAAACCGCCTTACAAGGCATCGCGTTCTTTCCCGTGATAAACGCGCAGGATATCGGCCACCACCGCCAGAGCGATTTCCGCCGGGGCCTTGCTGCCCAGATCGAGGCCGATGGGCATGTGCAAACGGGCAATCTGTTCATCCGTCAGACCACCGATGCGTTTGAGCCGCTCGACGCGTTTGGCCGAGGTTGCCTGAGACCCCATGGCGCCGATGTAAAACGCTGGAGTGTGCACCGCTTCCATCAGCGCCAGATCATCGATTCGCGGATCGTGAGTCAGTGCCACCACCGCGGTCGCCGCATGGCAACCACCGGCGGCGATGAACATCGAGGGCAGCACGCGTTGCATCTCCACGCCTTCGAGCTGGATATGCAGCATCTCTTCCCGGGGGTCGCAGGCGATGACTTCGCAGCCGATGGCGCGGGCGAAACTGGCGCAGACTTCCGCGACCGGCGACAGCCCGGCCAGAATCAGTCGTAACGCCGGGCCAACACTGATGCGCACCGTCTCGTCGACGACTTGCACCCGCTCGCTGCCGTGTCCGGTGTCTGCGTCCAGGCGCAAGGCACCGCTGCTCAGGTCGACGTGACGCAGCAGCCGGCGCTGGCCGAGTAACGCCGCTTGCAGACTCTCCAGGTGCGCAGTCCATTCGAGACTGGCAGCGCGGTGCTCGACCAGCACGATCAGCACGCCGCCACAGGGCAATCGTAGACGGTGGCGTTGCTCGACACTGTCGCCATAACTGACGATCTGCGCCGGTTCGCGTAATTCACCGCGCGCCAGGCTTTCGAGAAACTCCTCTTCGACGCAGCCACCCGACAGCGAGCCGACGTGTTCGCCCGTGCCATTGGTCACCAGCATCGCACCCGGCGCACGCGGCGCCGAGCCATAGGTGGAGAGCACCGTGCACAGCCACTGGGCCTGCCCGGCGCGAGCCCATTGCACGGCCTGGTCGATCACCTGAACATCAAGATGACGCATGTTTTCTGTACCTCAAGCAAAGCGTGGTGCTGCATGCAGGGTTACGTTTACGGTAACCTTCGAGCAATCTTGTTCAATCGTTGATTTAACATGTCGCCACAACAGTTTTTGCAACTTGGGCCGCTGCGCCTGGAATATCGCCAACGGCCTCCGGCTGACCCGTCGCGACCGACGCTGGTGCTGTTGCACGAAGGCCTCGGCAGCGCCGACCAATGGAAAGACTTCCCCCTGCGCCTGGCCCAGGCCAGCGGTTGCGGTGTGGTCATTTACAGCCGTCAGGGTTATGGGCAATCGAGCCCGGTAAGCCTGCCGCGTCCGCTGAACTACCTGAGCAGCGACGGCCCTCGTGAACTGCGGCAATTGCTCGATGCCTTGCAACTGCCGCAAGTGGTCTTGCTCGGTCACAGTGACGGTGCATCCATCGTCCTCGCCTATGCCGCTGCCAACGATCCACGCGTGTTGGGCAGCATTGCACTGGCGCCTCACGTGATTGTCGAGACCGAGAGCCTCGATGGCATTCGCCATACCACTGAAGTTTGGCATCAGGGCGGATTGCGCGAACGCCTGGCACGCCACCATGGGACCAATGTCGACGGCGCTTTTCACGGTTGGAGCGACAGCTGGTTGCACCCGGACTTTTCCTTGGACGATCTCGAAGCGCAGCTGGCTTATATCGAAAAACCGCTGCTGGTGATTCAGGGTCGCGAAGACCATTACGCCACGTCCGAGCAACTGGTGGTCATCCAGCGAGAGGTGCCTGGGCCGTGCCGCTGTGTGTTGCTGGATAACTGCCGGCACTTTCCCCAGACCGAAGCGACCGAGCGAACCTTGCAACTGATCTGCGAATTCCTGGAGCTCCTCCCCGCCTGAATGCACCGAGCGTGACTCAACCATCGACCACCTCATCCAGCGTTGCTACGCGCTCCGGCTGTTCTCGCCAGCGACGGACGATACCCAGTTCGATATCGAACATATCCAGCACCCTGCCTACGGTGTGATCGACCATGTCTTCCAGGCTGGTCGGCTTGGCATAGAACGCTGGCACTGGCGGCGCGATCACTGCACCGAGTTCGGCCAACTCGGTCATGCTGCGCAGGTGATTGCGGTGCAGTGGCGTCTCGCGAACCATCAGCACCAGGCGCCGGCGTTCCTTGAGCACCACGTCGGCGGCGCGGGTCAGCAGTGTTGAGGTCACGCCGCTGGCAATTTCCGACAGACTGCGTATCGAACACGGCGCGATGATCATGCCCATGGTTTTGAACGAGCCGCTGGCAATTGCCGCGCCGATGTCCTGATTGACGTAGCTGACGTCCGCAAGCGTTTTGATCTGAGACCAGGACATCTCGGTTTCATGGGCCAAAGTAATCAGCGCCGATTTGCTGACCACCAGATGGGTTTCAATCGGCGTGTCGCGCAACAGCTCCAGCAGACGCACGCCATAAACGGCGCCGGAGGCACCGGAAATTCCTACGATCAGACGCTGCGGTCGGGTATTACTGGGAGCGCTCATGGTCGCCTTCCTCTATCGGACCTTCTTTGTAGAAATGGATGGTGTCGAGTGCGGTGGTCATGGTTTTGCCGATCATCTCGATGAACAGCATTGCCGCCGGGGTCAGTGGTCGACGGGCATCGTGCACACAGACCATGCGCCGACTGATCCCCGGCGCGGCCAGCGGATAGGCGCGCAACGCGCCTTCGTGCAATCCGCGATGCAGGACGGTTGCCGGCAGCACGCTGACCCAGTCGCTGCGACGCAAGAAGTCCTCGATGACCGCCAGATCATCAACCTCCAACTGCGGGGTGACTTCAATCCCCTGGGCGGCAAGGTGTTGGTCGATCACCCTGCGCAACCCGTGACGACGCGAGGGCAGCACCAGTTTGAACCCCGCCAAACTGGCCAACGGCAATGGCAACGCTCCGTTGAGGCGATTGGCTGCACCGGTGGCGACCAGTAACTCCTCATCGAAGATGTCGTGGCCGATCAGGTGCTCATGCTGGAAGCTTTGGTTGATGACCGCGAAATCCAGCACGCCGGTCAGAACCTTCGCGATCAGTTCCTGGCTGTAGCCCGAGGTGACGCACAGCTCGACCTGCGGATGATGCTCGACGAAATGCGCCAAGGTGCTGGCCAACGCGTTGTTGGCGGCAGACGCGATCAACCCGGCGCTGATGCGTCCACCGATCTGGCCGCTACGGTCGATCAGGGCCTGACGCGCCGCCAACAGTTGGCCAAGGATCGGCATGAACAAGCGATAAGCCTGATCTCCGGCCTCGGTCGGCGCCATGCCCTTGGAGCTGCGCTCGAACAATGTCTGCCCAAGTTCTTCCTCAAGCCTGGCGATCTGCATCGACAACGCCGGTTGCACGATATTCAAGCGCTGTGCAGCCCGGGTGACGGAGCCCTCCTCGTAGAGGCAGGTAAAATACTTCAGATGGCGCAGCTCCATAATCACCCTCGCGTTCGCGCTCAACTGAGCGTGCCGACGTTCTGATAAATGTGTTTGAGCTCGCTGAAATCCAGCAGTGCATCCACGCCATGCAAGCGCCCCAGACCGCTCTTTCGGTAGCCACCGGTTTCCGCCTCGGCGAACAATTTGTTGTGGTCGTTGAGCCACACCGTACCGTTGCGCAGTGCCCGAGCGACACGCCAGGCGCGAGCGCCCTGCTCGGTCCAGACACTCGCGGACAGACCGAACTCGGTATGGTTGGCGCGCGCTACAGCCTCGGTCTCGTCTTCGAAGGACTCCAGTACCAGCAACGGGCCAAAAATTTCTTCCTGACAAAAGAATGCGCTGCTGTCGCGATGGGCGATCAGCGACGGCGCGAGAAATGCGCCTTTGTTCAGTTCACCTTGCGGGCGATCACCGGCCAGCAGCACTTCGTCACAGCTGTCCAGCGCCTCACCAATGCGTCGCTCGACGCTGTCCCGGGATTGCCAGTCGATCAGCGGTCCCATGTTCGTCACTGGATCGAGGCCATTACCCAGGCGGATCTGCCCCAGTGCGGCGCTCAGCGCGGTTTTCATTTCGGCGAAACGACTGGCATGCACCAGCACGCGCCGGGCGGCAGTGCATTGTTGGCCAGAGATAATGGTGGCCGCCGCTGCCAGTTTCGGCGCGATGGCGGCAATATCGGCATCTTCAAAGACCAGGCAGCAAGATTTTCCGCCCAGTTCCAAAGAGAGCTTTTTCATGGTCGTCGCAGAGTCGCGCATGATGCGCTGGCCGGTAGCGGTCGAGCCGGTGAAGCTGAGCACATCCACCCGCGGCGAAGCCACCAAATGTGCTGCCCCGGCATGCCCGCTCTCCGCGAACAGATTGACCGCCCCTGGCGGTAGGCCTGGTAACGCGAACAGCGGTTCGAGCATCGCTGCGTTGAACAGCGCGGTTTGCGGCGCGGGTTTGATCACCACCGTGCAACCCGCCGCGATCGCCGGCGCCAGAGCACGCACCAGCAGCACCGCCGGGGCATTCCATGGAATGATCAGCCCGGCCACCCCGGCGGGTTCGCGCAGCATGCTGGAGAACTCACCGGGCGCCACTTCGAGCATGTGCCCCGGGTTGTGCCGGGCCAGGCCGGCGTAATAAAGAATCTCGGAAATCGCCCCGCCGATCTCCCCTCGGGACTGCGCCAATGCCTTGCCGTTCTCGCGGGTCAGCAACTGCGCGAGTTGTTCCTGACGCGCCTTCAGGCCGGCAGCCCACTCCAGTAATAGCTGCTGACGCAGGCGTGGATTCTGCGCCCATTGCGGGTCGTCGAAGGCTCGGGCGGCCGCTGCCACCGCTGCTTCAGCTTCGGCCTCGCCGCCGTCGGCAAAGCACCCGATCAGCTCTCCGTTTGCCGGGTCGAGACTGTCGGTCCAACGATCCGCAGCGGTCCATTGTCCATCGATGAAGTGTTGGCTTTGCATGAATCCTCCTTGAATCAATGGGTCACCGAACCGCCGTCGACCACAAGGGTCTGGCCGCTCATGAAATCACTGTCGGTGCCGGACAGAAACAGCAGCGCGCCAATCAGATCCTGCGGCACCGCTTCGCGTTTGATGCAACGGCTGGCAATGTTGTTGCGCACGATATCCCCGGCCCACGCGGCATTGGCCTGAACGTTGGCGCTCATGGTCAGGCCGGGCGCCAGGCAGTTGCAGCGGATGCCGGCGTCGCCTACTTCGCGCGCGATCGAACGTGTCAGGGCAATCACCGCGCCCTTCGACGCGACATAAGCCGCCATCATCGGCGCGCCTTTGAAAGCCGTTGCGGAGGCAATGTTGACGATCTTGCCGTAGCCCTGACGGCGCATCACCGGCATTACCGCCTTCGCGCACTCGAAGGAACCGCGCACGTTGACCGCCATGATCCGGTCCCATTCCGCCGAGCTGGTCTGCTCGAACGGTTTGAGTTCCAGGGTGGCGAACAAGGCGGCGTTGTTGATCAGCACGTGCACACCGCTGAACTGCGCCACGGCTTCCTCGACCATAGCTTGCACCGCGGCACCGTCGGTCACGTCGCAGGCGATTGCCAGGGCCGTACCGCCCTTGTTGCGGATCGCGGCAGCGGTTTTGTCAGGCGCCTTCAAATCGCAGAGCACCACCTTCGCGCCTTCGGCCGCCAGGGCCTGGGCATAAGTAGCACCGATGCCTTGCGCGGCACCGGTAATGATCGCGACTTTTCCATTCAATCTGCTCATTGCGTGTTCCTTTACTTGAAGTTGCCTTGGGTTTCCGGAATCACCACGCTGCCGATCAGGTAGATCACCGACAGGCCGGCGGCGAACATCGCCAGTACCATGGGGATCTGCGCTGGGCTGCTGCTGAACAGGGACACAAAGGTCGGCATGGTTCCGCCAAGGGCGAAACCGATGTTCCAGGACAACCCGGTGCCGCTGGCGCGCAGCTCGGTGGCAAAGCGCTCGTTGAGGAAGATCAGGATCGGCGCGATGATCGCCCCGCCCATGAAGGCGATGCCCACGCAATACAGCGCGGTGCGGGTCAGCGAACCCGGTTCGGCGACACCGAGGAACAACATCGGCAGACCCACCAGGTTGATCACACCCAGCAGCATGAAGGTCTTCTTGCGACCGATCAGGTCACTCAGGTAGCCGAAGGCCAACGCCCCGACAATTGTCGCCACCGACCCGTACATGAGCATCTGCGAAGTCTGCGTATGGGGCACGTTGGCCACCACGTTGAGCAATGTCGGCAGATAACCGCAGGCCAGGTAATACGTGGCACCGCCGCCGAACGTAATCAGCAGATTGACCAGCATCACGCCGCGGTACTCGCGACCGAACAGACGCTTGAGTGGCGACACGACCACTACCGCCGGCCCCTTGGTTTTGCGGGCTTGTTGCAGTTGCTGCCAGACCGGGGTTTCTTCCAGGTAACGGAACATCACCAGACCGAAAAACGTACTGAGCAGGCCGCAGAAGAACATGAAGCGCCAGCCCCAGACGTCAAATTCCTCCCCGGGAAAGATCTCCGACAACACCAGATAAGTGACTGACGCCAATAGCGCGCCCATGCCGGCACCGGCGCCACCGATCAACCCGGACATCAAGCCGCGATAGCGCGGCGAGATGGATTCGGTGCCGATGGTGTGAGTGGAGGCGACGATGCCGCCAACGAAAACGCCCTGAATCACCCGCAATACCAAAAACAGTATCGGGGCCAACACCCCAACCTGGTGAATGGTCGGCAACGCGCCAAACAGTGCTGTGGAAATACCGACGCCGACCATCGACACCATCAACGCACGCTTGCGGCCGTGTTTGTCGGCATACGCGCCAAAGATCGCCGAGCCCAGCGGACGCACCAGCAAAGCCACGGCGAACGAGGCATACACCGCGGCCAGCGACAGTGTAGGGGTGTCCGAGGGGAAGAACATGCGGCCGATGATCGGCGCCACGTAGAGCAGAATGAACAGGTCAAACAAATCCAGCGCCCAGCCGAATGTCGAGGCAAATGCCGCCAGCAAGGCCTTGCCCGGTGGAATCTGCGGTGTGTCGGTAGCGACGCTGGTTGGCGGTGCAGTTGTTGTTGTGGTCATGGTTGCCTCACACAAGACGTGTCTTGAGCTGGTTGGAGCTATCGGGAACAGGCCGCTGAACACCAGCGGCCGCCGGGTTCAATCGCGCGTCTGGAGCTCACGTTGCCAGTCTTGCGGCGACGCGTGCGCCACCTTGTCGAGCTCGACTTCCTGTTGGCCCGGCACCTGGATTCGTTTGAAGCGCATGGTCGGTGCCGACAACGGAACCGTGGCGTCGTAGCCCATCTTCGAGCCGACACCGTCACGGGTGGACGGGTCGAGTTTCGAGCCCTGGGATTCGTGGATCAGCACCAGGTCGCGGTCGGCCTGGAAACGGGTGGCAATCGCCCACTCGACTTCGGTAGGGTTATGAATGTCCACATCCAGATCCACCACGGTGACATGCTTGATGTCGTAGTGACCGCCCAGCGCGCCGAGGATGACGTTCTTGCCCTCGCCTTCGGAGCGTTTGTCGATCTGCACATACAGGTGATAACGACACACTCCACCCTTGCTCAGGTGCACGTCACGCACGCACGGAAAACTGCGGCGCAAGTGCGCGAGCATGGTCGCTTCGCGCGGGATGCCGCCGAGCAGCAAGTGCTCCAGGCCGCCGCCGACGATGGTGTGAAAAATCGGGTTGTGACGATGGGTTACGGCGTCGACTTCGATCACATGGCGTTCGGCGCGCTCGCCGTAGTACTGCGGAAACTCGCCGAACGGCCCTTCCATCTCCCGCGCCTTGGCCAGCAACCGGCCCTCGATGACGATCTCGGCGTCGGCAGGCACGCGAATCTGATGGGTCACGCAGCGCGTTACCGCCAGCGGACGGCCATGCAGAGCGCCGGCGATTTCCAGTTCGTCGTGATCGATCGGCACGATGGCCTGGGACGCCAGCAAGGTCAGCGGATCAGCACCAATTACCACCGCCACGTCCAGATCCTCACCCAGCGCCTCGACTTCCTGAAAGAAGGCCAGCGCATGGCGTGGCAGCAGCAATGCGCCCAGGCGATTAGGGCTGCTCACCTGCAAGCGGTGAATCGAAACGTTCTGCACCCCGGTGCGTGGGTTGCGGGTAATCAGCAGGCCAGCGGTGATGTAAGGGCCGCTGTCGTGCTCGTTGTGGGTGGGAATTGGCAACAGTTTGTTCAGGTCGATCTCGCGATGCACCACTTGCTGACAAGCTGCATCGCTGACTTCGCGCCACGGCAGCGGATTGAGGCTGGCCGTTTCGAAACGCGCCAACACTTCAGCGGACTCCACGCCCATGGCCTCGGCCATCCACTGCCGGTCGGACAGCAGGCCGGAAACCACCGCAATCGAGTGACCGCCAGGCTGGGGAAACAGTGAAGCGCTCTTGCCGTCCAGACGATTAGCAATCGCTGCAACGCCGAAACGCAGGTCCACGCCGGGACGGATCATTGCCAAACGCTGCTGGCGCTGCATGTGGTCGAGCCAGCCACGCAGGCTGGCGCCTGCTGGCAAGTCCCCCGCCATGTCGGCTTCGGGGGTGGAAAGGGTCACAGGCTGCATGGCCTTACCTCGTCATTATTGTTTTGGTGGCATGCCCGGTCACCCGGCGGCATGCCCGTTTAAATCGTTGGGGTTCAGCGTCCGGTAGCGCTCGCACTGATGGGTTTGGCGCTGTCGGTGTGTTCAGGTTTGCCACCGCGCAGTAAATGGCTCAGGGTCATGATCACGAGTGGCGTGGCCAGCGCGATGTAGGCGTTGTCGATGCCGTAGGGATTGCCCATCAGGAACCAGCCGATGGTGATGATCAGTGACGCGATGATGCTGATGAACGCACCCTGCCGCGTGCCGAATGTCGGCGCGTAAAACACCATCAGCACCAGCACCGCGAGTGAGGCGCGCAAGGCTTTGGCGAGGAAGGTCACCACCAGCACGTCGGAGGCGTACAGCGCCAGCGTGATGGGCAGCAGGCCGGCGACGATGGTCGCGGTCCGGGCAAAATTGAGGTTCTTGCGATCATCACCTTGTGGGTTGAAGAACGGCTGATAGAAGTCCTTGAGCAACAACGTGGCGATGCCCATGGTTAGCGCGGCCATGGTGCCGAACAGCGCCCCGGCCAGTCCTGCGACGACGATCCCGGCCATCCATTCGTGCATGTGCCCGAGGATTTGCGGAAAGGCCTGCAACGAAGGAATCTGCGGAAACAGCACCGCGCTGCACATCCCCACCATCGCAGCGATCAAGCCGTAGGGAATCAACATCAACGCGCAGTAGAAACTCGCGTGTTGGGCCTTGCGCCCGTCGCTGACGGTATTCACCGCCTGGACCACGTACTGGGTGGCGAACGTCGCGCCGATACCGGCCACCAGCCAGGCGAAAATCTTCGGCCAACCGACGTTGCCGACTTCGAACATCGGCGCTGGCAGTCGCGCCACCAACTCGCCCATGCCGCCAACCTTGCTCAAGGCAAAACCCAGGGCGAGGATGATCCCGGCGTACATCATTATCGCGTGCAAGACGTTGGTATAGATCACCGAACGCATGCCGCCGATGCCGACGTACAGCACCGAAACAATACCGACGATGATGATCGCCGAAGTCCGCTCGATGCCCAGCAAGGTCGCGAGCACTGCCCCGCCGCTGGCATAGATCGAGACCGCAACAATCGATAGCGCGCAGATCATGATCACTGACGTGGCGAAGCGTACCGGCTCGCCGTAAGTGCGGGCCAGCGCCCCGGAAATGGTGTTCTCGCCGAGGTCCTTGTACTTCTTCGCCAACAGCATGGAGAAGATCACGAAGCCGACGCCCAGGGCGGCGATGTTCCAGGCAGCGGAAATGCCATAGGTGTAACCCGCCTGAGCCGTACCAATGCTCGCGGTAGTGCCGATGAACTCGGACATCATCAGAAAACCGATCAGCACCGCCGGGAAATCCTTGCCTCCGGTGGTGAAGTTTTTCGCGCTTTGTGTAGAGCGTCGAACCCAGAAACTGATCAACGCCAAGACCACCATGTAGGCGGCCACGATGGTTAATACCAGCCAGCTAGAAGCCATAAGTGGAACTCCGATTTTTATATTTATTGGACGGATTTCAGTGCAGCCGATCTCACCCTAAGAGCCCCGCAACGGGTTTTCTATTAACGAATATTGATGCGCCCTATCAGTTTCAGTGAAGGGGCGGCAGGCCCTGCTCCGTAGGGGCGCACACCGTTGCCGACATGCTCCCGGGCCTGCTCGCCAGTACGCATTTACTCGCCGGTGAACACTGCCGCACGCTTGCTGTGAAACGCTTCGACGCCTTCCTTGAAGTCCTTGGAGCTACGAAGACGGCTGTAGCAGTGACCTTCCATTTCGATCGCGACGGTCAGCGGCGCATCCTCGTTGTCGTTGATCAATTTTTTCGCCGTGCGCTGAGCCAGCGGCGAGAAGCGTCGCAATTCATCGACCAACGCATCGACGGTGCTTTCCAGTTCGGTATCCGGCACGACCTCGGTAGCGATACCCCAGGCATAGGCCTGGTCGCCCGTGATGCGTTTGGCGCGCATTACCATGTGTTTGGTGCGGGTGATGCCGATGATTTTCTGCAGGCGTGCGGAGCCACCCGAGCCCGGTATCTGACCCAAGTTCTGCTCAGGCAAGGCGTAGCGAGTGGTTTGCGAAGCAATGCGGAAATCGCAGGCCAGGGACAGTTCGAAACCGACGCCGAAGGTGTAACCACGGTTGGCAACGATCACCGGTTTTTCGCAACGTGCCGGTGCCGCGACGTTCCAGGCCAGCTTCGAAACGTGCTCCGGCGACGCTTCGAGGAAGCCCTTGATGTCGCCGCCGCTGGAGAAGTGTTCACCTACCGAGCGCAGCACGATGACGCGAACGTCTTTGTGTGCGTCGAGGGCTTCGAAGACCAGGCGCAGTTGCTCGCGCTGCCCCATGGAAATGACGTTCAACGGCGCCCGGTTGAGGATGATGTCAGCGCGCTCGCGGGACACATCGACTTCAACCTGGAAGCCATCGAACTGAGTGTCGAGAAATTGCTGGATCGCTTGTTGTTGCATGGGAGTGTCCTCTGAATGATTAGCTGATGGCCTTCAAGGCCTGTTCCTGAAATTGGGCCAGCAGCACGCGCCGCAGGACCTTGCCAACTGGAGATTTGGGAATCTGATCGATGAACTGGTAACGCCGTGGCCGCTTGAATTTGGCCAGGCCCGAAGCGATGCAATGGGCATCGAGGTCGCATTCCGAGACCTCGGCGCGCAGCTTGATAAACGCAGCAATGATCTTGCCCCACTGCTCGTCCGGCAGACCGACCACCACCACTTCTTCCACTGCCGGGTGCAGAGAGAGCATGTTTTCGATTTCCGCCGGGCTGACGTTTTCGCCACCGGTGATGATCAAGTCATCGACGCGTCCCGTGACGAACAGATCGCCCTCCAGATCGAAGTAGCCGATGTCACCGGTGAAATACCATCCGTCACGCAACGCCTTGGCGGTCGCTTCGGGGCGGTTCAGGTAGCCTTCGAACGCCTCGTCGCTCGCCAGGTCGGCGATGATCTGGCCCTCCTCCAACGGCTTGGCCTGCACGTCCACCGTTTCTGCATCGAGCGGCACCACGCGCACTCGCTGGTTCATGGCACTGCGCCCTGACGAACCGGGTTTGCGGTTGGCTTGCTGGTCGATGGTGAAGGTGTAAATCTCCGAGCTGCCGTAATGATTGACGAACAATTGCGGCTGGAACGCCTGCTCGACGCGACGCATCAAGCCGTCGCTCATCGGCGCACCGGCAAAGCCGATTTTCTCCACACTGGCTACTCGCTCGCGGGCAAAGGCCGGGTGTTCGATGAGCATGTGGTAGAGCGTCGGCACCAGGTACAGGTTGCTGACCTTTTCCCGCTCGATGGCCTGCAGCGTGGCTTCCACGTCGAACTTCGGCACACAGACGAAATGTCCGTCGATCAGCGCCATGGAGAGCAACGAACGCACGCCCATGGTGTGGTAAAGCGGCATGACACCCAGCGTGCACTCGCTCTGGCGGTAGAGGTTTTGCGCTACGTGGGCAACCGCCGCGGCGCGTTCGCAACGGTGTCGACGGGGCACACCCTTGGGCTTGCTGGTGGTTCCGGAGGTGTACAGCAGCAGTGAAAAGTCTTCGGCGTCGGCCTGCAAAATGATTCCAGAGGGGGTCTGCGAACACAGTTCCTCGAAACTCAGGTCGGCGTCGGCGGCACGGATACCGGCGGCGATCCGTGGCAGCCTTGTGGCGGCGCTGCAACCGGCCACTGCGGCCACGGTAGCGTCGTCGTAAGCCAGCGCACGGATTTGCGCATCTTCGATGCAGTAGCCCAGTTCATCGGCAGTCGAACGCCAGTTCAACGGGGTCATGACGATGCCCGCAAACTGACAGGCCCAATGCAGGGTCGCCATCTGCCAGCGGTTTTGCATTGCTACCAGCAGTCGGTCACCGCGTTGCAACCCTAGGCGTTGCAAGCCCCGAGCTGCGCTCTGGATATCGACGAACCAGTCTTCATAGGTTTTCTTCAACGCACCGTCACTGACCGCCACGGCGTGTGGTCGGCGTTCAACGGCAGCGAGGAAGCTGCGTCCGAGATCGAACATTATTGTTATACCCCTTTGTTCGTTTGGCGCTGGGCAGCGACTTCGAGCACGGCCTGGACGATGCCGGTGTAGCCCGTGCAGCGACATAGATGCCCCGAAAGCATGTCGCGTACCTGGGTCTCGTCCGGGTTGGGTACCCGTTCGAGGAAATCCACGCAGGACATGAGAATGCCCGCAGTGCAAAAGCCGCACTGCAAGGCGTGATGACGGCGAAAGGCTTGTTGCAGGTCGCTCAGTGTGTCGTCGTCGGCGAGGGACTCGACGGTCTCGATACGCCGCTCGTGCCCCTGTACCGCGAGCATCAGGCAGGAACGCATGGCGACTCCGTCCACCAGCACCGTGCAGGCACCGCAGACACCGTGTTCGCATCCGACATGGACACCGGTGGCACCGAGGTCGTGGCGCAGGAAGTCGCAGAGTTGGGTCCGCGGTTCAGCCAGCGCTTCGCGGGAGCGGCCATTGAGCTCCAGGCGAATCGGAAAGGTTTGGTCGGCAGTTACACGCATGTTCAGACTCCTTCGATCAGCTGATGACCCAGCTCACGAATCAGTTGGCGGCGATAGGCAGCGCTGGCCTGCACGTCGTCCTGTGCATCGAGAGACCAGGCGGTTTGATTGAGCGCGTCTGGCAGCGCCGCACCACGAGGCAGACTGCGACGTTGCGGACGGTCGGCGACCCCGCCGATGCCGAGTTCGACCTGGTCCGTGCCGATGGCCGCGGCCAGGGAGACAATTGCAAAGTCGCCGTGGCGCATGGCGATTTCGCGGAAGCGATAGGTGATGCCTTCGCGCTTGAGCGGAAAACGCACCTCGACGACCAGTTCATCCGCACGCTTGTCGGTGGTGAGAATGCCTTGGAAGAAGTCGGCAGCCTTGACGATGCGCTTGCCTTTTTTCGACTCGAGAACGATCTCGCCGCCCAGCGTCACCAGGCACAGCGGCAACTCGGCGCTGGGGTCAGCATGAGCCACCGAACCGCAGACGGTGCCGCGATTACGCGTCTGGAAGTGACCGATCCAGGGCATCGCCAGTGCCAATAAAGGCACCTCGTCCATCAGGGTCGAACGCGCCAACAGCTGCGCCTGTCGTACCCCGGCACCTACCGCCAGGCAATCCTTGCGCAGTTCGATATAGGCCAGCTCAGCCACATGATTGATATCGATCAGCAACTTGGGTTGAGCCAGACGCATGTTCAGCACCGCCATCAGCGATTGGCCACCGGCGATGATGCGAGCTTCCTGGCCGTACTCGGCGAGCAACTCAACTACCTGACGACGGGTGTCAGCCCGAACGTAATCGAAAGCAGCCGGTTTCATTGCGCACCTCCCTTGCCAAACAGCGCGCCAAGCGAGGCACGCAATCGCGCCCACCAGCCGGTGGAGATGGCTTGGCCGCTGACCCGTTGCGACAGGCGAGTAAAGATTTGTCCGATGATCACTTTCGAGGCCCCTTGCAACATTCGGCCGCCGACCGCGGCAACTTTGCCGCTGACCGCCACCTGGTATTGGTATTCCAGGCGTGTATGGCCATTTTCCAGTTCGACGAAACGCACCTTGGCCTGGCCCTGGGCCGAGCCCATCGAACTGCTGCCGGATCCGGACAGACGCAACGAATGCGGCGGGTCCAGATCACTCAAGGCAACCTTGGCCTCGAAGCGCGCACGGATCATGCCGACGCCGACGGTGACGTCTGCGCGGTAACGGTTTTCGCCTTCAAGCACGAGGTCGTGGCAACCGGGAATGATCGCCGCCAGCGTCTGCGGGTCGAGCAAGGTATCGAAGACCTGTTGCGGCGACGCAGGGATCACCACCGAGTCGTTGGCCCGCAGTGCCGGTCCACCGGCAGCTGCCGCGTCCAGGCTTTCATCGGGCTCCATGCCGGCGGGCCGTGGCGGCTCGTCGATGCCGATCAGCGTGCGTACTTTCGAGGGTGTCAGTGGCAGACGGATGTCCGAGCGACCGAGGGCGTCGGCCACCGCGTTGGCGATGCACACCGGCGTGCTCATGTTGTTGCCCTCGCCTACACCCTTGGCGCCCAGTGGGGTGAATGGCGATGGCGTTTCCATGTGCAGGATCACCGGTTCGATCACTTCCGGTGCGGTCGGCACCAGATAATCGGCGAAGGTCCCGGAGAGGAAGCTGCCGTCCTCGCCGTAGGCGAATTCTTCCATCAGCGCCGCGCCGAGGCCTTGGGTGAAGCCACCACGAATCTGGCCATCGACCAACGCCGGGTTGAGCAGGCGGCCGGCGTCATGGCAGGTGACGTAGCGATCGATGTGGATCTCGCCGGTCATGCGGTCGATTTCCAGACCACAGATGTCGAAGACAAAGCCGTAGCACAGCGAGCTATTGACCTGATCCTGGTCGTCCGGTGCCACCAATTGCGGCGGGCTCCAGAAGGCGGTTTCGCGCAGACCGCCGCTTTCACCTTCCGGCAGCAGGCCCGGCGACCAGTGGGTCGCACCGGCAATCCGATGGAATGGCGCCACCGCCCCGCCATTGACCACAAAAATCTTGCCGCCCGCGAAACGAATATCCTCGGGACAGGCCTGCAATTGCTCGGCGGCAATCGCGGCGAGGCGATCACGAATCTTCAGCGCTGCCTTGTAGACGGCACCAGCCACAGCACCGGCAAAACGGCTGGAATAGTTGCCCGAGGCAATCGACCAAGCGTCCTTCTGGGTATCCAGTTCAACGTTGACCACGATGGACTCCAGCGCAACCCCGAGCACTTCGGCGACGACCTGAGCGACCGTGGTTTGATGGCCCTGCCCTTGCGGTGCCGAGGACACGTGCACACTGACGTCACCCAACGGGCCGACGTTGATGGTTGCGGTTGCGACAGCGCCGTTTTTCGGACCGGCCTTGCGTCGCTCTTCGGGTGTCATCGCGGTGGTGATGTAACCCATGTTGGAAATCGAGGGTTCGATGACGGCGGCATAACCGATGCCATAGATTCGGCCTTCGGCACGCGCCTGATCACGACGCTTGAGCAACTCGTCGAGACCGCCATCAGCCGCCGCCAAGGCAATGCCTGCCTGGTAATTGCCGGAGTCGAGCAACGCACCGGCGGCCGCGCGATAAGGGAAGGCATCGGCCGGCACCAGGTTGCGGCGGATCACGTCCAACGGATCAAGCTTCAACTGCACGGCGATGTGTTGCAGCAGCCGCTCCAGGGCAAAATACACCTGCGGGCCACCAAAACCACGGTTCAGGCCTGAAGGGGTTTTGTTGGTCAGCACCACCCGGTTGCGCACTTGCAAATTGCGGATTGCATAGGCCCCCGTCAGGTTGCCGTGCATGCGGTAGAACGTCGCCGGTTCGGGTGCTCTCAGGTAGGCACCACAATCGTCGATCTGGTCATAACGCAAAGCGGTAATGCGGCCATCTGCTTCTACCGCCGCTTCAATTTCGGTCACCCGATTGGTCGCCGAAGAAGCCCCCTGAAGATGTTCCAGACGGTCCTCGACCCACTTCACCGGTGCGCCGACCTTGCGTGACGCCAGGCCCATCATCACCACGTAAGGGAAAACCCCTTGCTTGATGCCAAAGCTGCCGCCGGAATCTTTCGGTGTGCGCAAACGCAAGCGGTTGCCGGGCACATTCAGCGCCCGGGCCATGACCGTGTGCAACGCATAGGGGCCCTGGAAATTGGCCAGCACGTCATAAATGCCGGTGGCGCGCTCGTACTGAGCCAGCACCACATAGCATTCAATGGGTGTGCAGGAACTGCGCGGAAACTTCACTTTGAGCGAGACCTTGTGCGGCGCCTGTTCAAAGGCCTGCTCCGGTTCGCCATAACGAAAGCGCCGTTCGTTGACCACGTTGCTGCCGACAGCTTCGTGCAGGATCGGCGCCTGTTCGGCGGTGGCCAGTTCAGGATCGATGATCGGGGGCAGCGGCTCGTATTCAACGCGCACACCTTCGATGGCGTCCTCGGCCAGGTAGCGGCTCTCAGCGATCACCACGGCCACCGGCTCTCCGACATAACGCACCTTGTCGACGGCGACGCACCAGTGCTCCATCGGCTGACGCACACCCACCGGAAACGGCAGCGCCCAGCGTTTGACGTCTTCGCCGACCAGCACGCCGTGCACGCCTTTCATCAGCAGCGCTCTGGAAAAGTCCACCGAGGTAATCCGCGCATGAGCGTGGGGTGAACGGATGATCGCCGCATGTAGCGTGCCCGGAGGGATCGCAGCGTCATCGGCATAGCAGCCCAGGCCACGCAACAATGCGGCGTCCTCGACACGGGTCTGACGGGCGCCAATGTGGCCGGTCTGGCTTTCGGTAGCAGGTTCTAAACTAGTCATTTTTTCGCGGCTCTTGTTGTATTGCAGCGCGATAGCGTTAGAGCCGAGTGTGTGAGAAAGGCGCAGGGAGCGCCTTGCCTGGGGAGAGGGAGTTCTGCGCGGGAGTCTGAAAATTTGCCTTTGCGTCTGATTTTCAGGCCTGGGACCCGGCAGAACTGCCGGTCAGGGGTGGGATGCGGGTTGGCTCAGGAACGCTTCGATTTCTGCATAGGGCATCGGTTTGGCAAAGTAATACCCCTGAAAAATATCGCAGCGACTGCCCTTCAGGAAATCCACCTGAGACGCCGTTTCCACGCCTTCGGCGACCACCGTCAGGCTGAGGTGATGGGCCATGGAAATAATGCCTTGGGTGATCGCGGCATCGTGATTATCGGTGGTGATTTCCTGGATGAACGAGCGGTCAATCTTGATCTTGTCGATGGGCAAACGCTTGAGGTAGCTGAGGCTGGAAAAACCGGTGCCGAAATCATCAAGCGCAATGCGCACCCCCAACATCTTGAGCCGGTGCAAGGTTTCAATTGCCTGTTCAGCGTTATGCAACAGAAGCGACTCGGTGATCTCCAGCTCCAACTGCTCACCACTGAGACCATGTTTCTCCAGGGTGGCCTGGACACACTGGACGAAATTGCCACGCTGAAAATGCATCGGCGAAATATTCACCGCCATCGAGATGCCGGTGATGCCCTGCTCGCCTAACTGACGCAGCTGCGCGCAGGCCGTATCGAGTACCCAAAGGCTCAGCGGGATAATCTGACCACTGTCCTCTGCCACCGGTACAAACACCGCTGGCGAGATAAATCCTTTTTCGGGATGCTCCCAGCGCAGCAACGCTTCGATCCCGACCACCTGTAACGTTCGCGCGTCTATCTGCGGTTGATAATGCAACTTGAACGACTGGGTTTCGATTGCCTTCTGCAGGTCATTGCGCAGGCTCGCGTGCTCGCAAACACGCTGATTGAGATCGCTGGTGTACCACTGAAAATTGTTGCGCCCTTGCTGCTTGGCTTTGTACATGGCCATGTCAGCCTGCTGGATCAGCTGCATCGGCTGCTCGATGTCACCATCGCTCAGGGTGATACCGATACTTGCACTCACGTGCAGGTCAATGCCCTGGATGCAGTAGGGTTTGGCAATGCTGGCCATCAAGCGCTCGACCACCGGAACAACGTCCTCATCACGAAGCAGGTCCGGCAGCAGAACGATAAATTCGTCACCGCCCATGCGCACGATGGTATCGCCGGGACGAACCTGCTGGGTCATACGCTGCGCCACCTCAATCAGCACCTGATCGCCGAAGTAGTGTCCGATCGAATCGTTGATGGATTTGAATCCATCCAGATCAATGCAAATCACCGCCAGACGACGCTTACGCCGACGACTGATGTGACAATCCAGCATAAGCCGGTCTTCAAGAGAGACACGGTTAAGCAAACCGGTCAGCCGATCATGGCAGGCGTTGAAGCTCAACTGGCGCTCGTAGTGCTTCTGCTCGCTGATGTCCCTGGCAACTCCGAATACCCCGACGATCTCGCCATTGACCATGATCGGCAGGTTGGAAATGTCCATGGTCAACAGCTTGTCGCTCACGTCGCGAACCCGTGCCTCGAAGCGCTGGGGCTCTCCGGTGCTGGCTGCAGAGAAATGCCGACTGACCCGTTGCAGGTCTTCTTCGACCACCAGATTGGCAAAGTGATGACCGATGAAGTCGGTTGCGGTATGCGGCTTGAGCTTCAGGCCCGCTGGATTCACGCTCTGGATGTTGCCGGCCAGATCGAGGGCGAACACCGGGTTGGGGTTATAGGTGAACAAAGAACGAAAACGTTGCTCGCTTTCCTCCAGACGTTGGCCGTCACGTTCATGGCGGATCGCAATGGCTGCCAGTTGGGCCGCGCAGGCCAGTCGCTGAATCTGCGCCTCGTCCGGCGCATGGGCGCGGTTCTGGTACAGGGCAAATGTACCCAACACGCTTCCTTGATGGGAGAGCAAAGGCACCGACCAGCAGGAACGCAGGTTATGCCCCAGCGCCAGGCCGCGAAAACGCTCCCAGCTTGGGTCCCGGGCGATGTCTTCGGTGACCACCAGCTCGCGACGGAACGCTGCGGTGCCGCAGGTTCCTTCCTGTGGACCAATGGCCATTCCATGAATCGCCTGGCTGTATTCAGCTGGTAGACCAGGCGCCGCACCGTTCAGCAGGTGCTTGCCCTCGGCATCGGTGAGCAGTATCGAACAAAGCGTGTAAGGATCTTGTGCGTCGAGCATCAAACAGATGGCGGCAAGAATGTCGTCCAGTTGATGATTGGTCGCGATCATGCCGAGAATGTCACGCTGCGACTCGGTGAGAGCCACGCTGTGAAAGCTCGTGCGGCGGGTATTCATGGTGGTTCCTGAGGACTGCCGAGACCATCCGATCTTCAAAGAGTCTGGAAAAGTGGGCGGCCGGGCACAGTCCGCTCGCACTCCGGTCGCGCACTTTATAAAGCACCGACCTAGCCACAAAAAAGGCTCAGATCCACCATAAGAAACCGTATCAGATTGCTCCCATTCGGCTGGCTTCGCTGTCCTCAAGTCGCGGCAAAATTTCTCGGCCAACTTCTTCCACCACCTGAGCGGCATCGCGTTCGCCGTACTTGAAATTCAAAACCACATGGTTGACACCGGCCGCACTCAGGCCTTCGAGAAACTGCAGGATCACAATGCGCGTGGGATCTACTCTGCTGGTCTTGATCCACTTACGGCATGAGGTATTGAGGCCTGGTTGGCTGACAAATGCAGGCTTGACGTAAAACTGCAGATCCAAGCCGAGCGATAGCGACTTTGCGCCCCTAGGCCTGCTCGCCAACGTCAGCGGCACACAAAACCTGCTCAATTAATGACCAGCACATTGCAAGCCCTGTATTCCGCAGTGCCTGGGTCATTATCCACAGATATACCCACGCCTTTTGTGGATAGCTTTGACGCCTATACGCACACTCCTCAGATAGCATAGGGACTCTGCGGCCTGCGCGGCTCCCAATGGCTATTCGATCCCGGTATCGCCAAGTAGAACTACCGGTACGCGAGAAGGCTCTGTCGGCCTGACGAGCAAGCCATCAGTTTCTTCGTCGACCTCACCCAGATGTTCGGCTGGGCCAGAAAGTGACAGCCTTGGCGGGCTTTACTGGTCGAGGGCGATCCGACGGAACTGGTTGTCATCACCCCATTGACTCCTGCTGACTACCGAGGCCGAAAGAAGACGGATCTTTTCGCGCGCTGAGTTGTTGGAAAATATGCAAAAAAATCTGAAGGAACTGGGGAGTCAATACCTGAAAAAACCTCATTAGCAAGGGTGGTCGGCCATAAAAAATAGAAAAATAAATGAGTAGATAAAAAGCCTAGATCGTCCTTTTTAAGATCCGTCTCATGTGCCTCTCAAAGGCAGCAATGCACCATGGATTGGCTTACCCACGGGATAGGCAGACAACCATCCATCTCTCAAAAGAGGCATTGCAATGCTGAATAAATTGAGCAAATACACTCTCGCCTGCGGCGCTTGCTGGCTGCTGGCTAGCACCGCTGCACAGGCTGCGGACGGGCAGATCGAATTCACCGGATCAGTGACCGACAACGCTTGCACCATCACCACCGGTGACGTGAACAAGTCCGTCACCCTTGACCCGGTACAAATCTCCGACTTCGGGCCAACCGTTGGTGCCGCCGCCAAGGCGAAAGCGTTCTCCATCAGCCTGGACAACTGCAGCACCGCGACCCGCAAGAACGTCGCGATCACCTTCAGCGGCCAGCAAGACGGCACCGACTCGAGCCTGCTGGGCCTGACCGGTGAAAATCAGGTGCGCGGTATCGCCATTCAGATCGCCGACGCCCGCACCGGCAACAAGCTGCCACTGAACTCGCCGACCGCCGACTACGACCTACGTCCGCAGTCCAACACCTTTGACTTCACTGCCGCCTACGTTCGCACCGTCGCCGACACCAAGAATGAAGAAGGTGAAGTGACTGCTTCCGGTATCGGTACCGGTCAGGTCTACGCCCTGGCCAGCTTCGACGTCACCTACAAGTAATTGCTTGTCAATACCGTGGGCCTGGCACCGTAGCGCTGGCCCACGGACTTCAAAGGTTCCCCATCATGCGTTTGAAACTTTGTTTTTTTCTCGCCCTGTTGCCGCTCTGGCATAGCGGGGCAGCGAACGCCGCCGTCACCGTTGGCGCCACGCGGCTGATCTACGACGGTGCCTCGAATGAAGCCAACCTCACCATCAGCAATCGCGAAGACAACTCGCCGTATCTGGTGCAGTCCTGGGTCAGCCGCTTCGGCAGCGCCAACGACGAAAGCGTCGATAACTTTATCGTCACGCCGCCGCTGTTCAGGCTCGATGCCAACCACGAAAACATCCTGCGCGTGATCTTCGCCGGCGGCGCCGACGTACCTCAGAATCGGGAAAGCCTATTCCTGATGAACGTCAAGGCGATCCCGGCGATGAGTGATGAACAACGCGGCAAGAACGTGCTGCAGATCGCCCTGAAAACCACCATCAAGCTGTTCTACCGCCCGGCTGGCCTGAAAGGTTCACTCAAGGACGCGGTGGCGCAGGTGAGCTGGAAGGCCAGCGCGGGCGCACTGACGTTCAACAACGCCTCCAAATACCACGTTGTGGTCAGTGAGCTGAAGCTCAACGGCCATCCGATCACCCAGGCACCGGATGTGCTCCGTCCCGGGCAACAGCAGGAACTGCCGATCCAAGCCAAGGCCGGCGATGAAGTGCTGATGAGCTACATCGATGACTACGGCAGCACCGTGACGGCGCCGACCATCCGCATTAACTGATACCCAAGAGTTACCCCAAGAGCTCCCGTCCAGGAACGCCCATGTCCCGTTCACGCCCACTCACACGCCGTCGCGCCGTGAAGGCCTTCGGCTGCCCGCTTGCTGCTGCCGTGGCCTTGCACCTGGCACCCGCACAGGCCGGTTACCAGTTCGATGCGTCGTTCCTGGAGATCGGCGGCGGGCAGAGTTCGGCTGCAGTGAAACAACAGGTCAGCGCCATGAGCGAAGGCCAGTTGCCGGGGATTTACCGGGTGGAGGTGTCGGTCAACCAGCGTTTCGTCGAGCAACGGGATGTGCGCTTTATTCGCGCCACCGGCACGGCAGACCGTTCCGCCACCGGTCTTTTCCCGTGCCTGGATGCCGAGTTTTTCCGCGCCCAAGGGGTGGCCGACAGCGCCCTGCAAAACCGCACCGACGCCGATACCACTTGCCTTGCGTTCGACCAGGGGTTGGCCGGGGTGAGCTACGACTACGACTTTAACCGCCAGGTGCTGGCGATCGAAATTCCTCAGGCTTACCTGGGCAGCATTGCGTTTGAAGTGCGGCGCCAGCAGTGGAGCGAAGGCGAACAGGTGGCGTTCACCAACTATGCGTTTTCTGGCAGTACGGTGGAGTCCGATACAGGCCGACGCCAGGATCAGTTCGGCAGCTTGCGCAGCGGCGTGAATGCCGGTGCCTGGCGCCTACGCAACTTTTCCACCTGGCAGAAAGGCACGGACAACACCGGGCGCTGGGAGTCGTTGGAAACCTATGCTCAGCGCGACATGGGCAACATGATGGCGATTGCGACGCTGGGCGACGCCACCACCGAAGGCGACCTGTTCGATGCTATTCCCTATCGCGGGCTGGGCATCGCCTCGGACCTGGACATGTTGCCGGACCAGGCCCGTGAGTTTGCGCCGGTGATTCGCGGCATCGCCAATGGCCGCTCGCGGGTGATCATCCGCCAGCGCGGCTATGTGATCCATGAGCAGTGGGTGCCGTCGGGACCGTTTGCCCTGACCGATCTGTACCCCACCGCCAGCAACGGCGATATCGAAGTCACGGTGGAAAGCCCAGACGGCCAGCGCCAGGTCTACACCCAGTCGTTCTCGTCGGTACCCTACATGCTGCGCGAGGGGCAGCAGAGCTATTCGGTGTTCGCCGGTCGGTACCGGCCCGCGCAGTCGACTCAGCAGCAGGACACCCCGACCTTTATTCAGGCCTCCCTGCGCCGTGGCTTGGCCGGTGGCACCACGCTGTTCGGCGGCAGTCTGCTCAGTGATCAATACAACGCCGGCCTGCTGGGGTTTGCCCATGACTTCGCCGGCTTCGGCGCGATTTCGGTGGATGTGACCCACGCTCGCAGCGAAGCGATGGGCCACGAAAAATCCACCGCCAGTGGCCAGTCGTTTCGCTTTCGCTATTCCAAATCCCTGGCGGCCACCGACACCAACTTCAGCCTGATCGGCTACCGCTATTCCACCGGCGGCTACTACTCGTTCAACGAGGCGCTCAGCAGCCGCAGCACCGAGCAGTCCCTGGAGACGTACCGCAGCAGCCATATGAAGAGCAACTTCACCGCCAACGTGTCCCAGCAACTTGGCGGCTACGGCGGCGTGTACGCCAACGTGTCGAAAACCGCCTACTGGGACAAGAGCAAGGCCGACACCTCGATCCAGCTGGGCTACACCCTGAGTTCCGGGAGTATTTCCTATTCCTTGGGACTGGGCTTGAACAAAGGTGCTGACGCCGACAATCGCACCTTGTCCCTGAGCATCAGCATGCCCCTGGGCGGTACGCGCAACCAGCGCGTGTCGGTCAACGGCAGCCAAAGCGCCCGCGGTTCGGCGTCGCGCACCGCCACCCTCAGCGGCAATGCGTTTGAAGACGACACTCTGGCCTATAGCGCAGGCGTGTCGCAGCAGGTCAACGCCAACGATCACGTAGTGGGCGGCACCTTCGCCGCACGCTATGACGCGCCCAACGCCATCGTGCACGGCGCCTATAACGAGTCCACCGGCAATCGGCAGTTGGACCTGGGCATCGAGGGTTCGGTGGTGGCCTACGGCAGCAACCTGATATTCAGCCAACCCCTGGGCGAAACCAACGTGATCGTCGCCACCCCTGGCGCACCAGACGTGGGCATCAGCAACAAGCGTGGGGTGCGCACCAATGCAAAGGGTTACACGGTGGTGCCGTCGGCCCTGCCCTACCGCAAGAACCGCGTATCGCTGGATACCCAATCGATGCCCGATGACGTCGACATCGCGCAGCTGGTGCAGGAAGTCACGCCCAATCGAGGCGCCTTTGTGCTGGCGGATTTCGACACCCGGCGCGGTAAACGCATTCTGTTTCGCATCAGCGACGCACGCGGCGAAGCGGCGCCTTTTGCCGCCAAGGCCGAACTGTTCGCGCCGGATGACCGCTCCCTGGGCAGCACCCTGGTGGCCGACAAGGGTCGGGCCTACCTGACCGGCGTGCCGCCGCAGTCGCGTTTGTTGATCAGCGTGGATGGGCAGCCGTGGTGCAGCAGCGAATTGAAACTGGAAGACGACAGCTCCACCGAGGGCGGGATCACTCAAATGAATATTCAATGTGAGCGCGCGGCCGGTGGGTCGGGTGCCAAGGATTCGCAATCATGATCGTGAACATAATCGATGAGGTGCGCGTGCGGCTTAGCCTCGCGCTGCTGTGCGGGGTGTTGTGCTGCATGCCACAGCACGCACAGGCGTTGATCGGCGGCAACCTCGATTGCTCGACGCCGGGCTACCCGACCTTCGGCTACCGTTTCCAACCAGGTGAAGCGATCAGTGTCGAGTTCAGCGGTACTTGTACGATTCGCCGTGCCTTTCCCTTCGCCGCCGGGGTGAACACAAACATCACTTACCTGTCAGGTTCCAACCACGCCACTCTGCTCTTTGTAGACCCCTCGAGCTGGACCTATGTACCCGTGCTCCCGCTGGGCCAATACAGCGGTACCTGCCTGGGGGGCACGTGCCAGAGATTACCCATCAATACGGTGGTTCGATACCGCTACAACCTGGTAGGCACGGCGCCCAGAACAACAGGTACGCGGCAGACGCTGGTGCAACTGGGAGTGACCTCCCTCAACTACTTGGCCTGGGCCCAGTGGTTTCTGGAGATGCCCTTTAACTACACCGTTTACAACCCTGCCTGCACCCTGAGCTCGCCAAGCAGCGTCAACCTGTCCTTCGGCACCATCAGCAGCGCCGACCTCAGCAACCAGAAGCAATCGACCACGGTCTCGGTCAACTGTCCGGCCTCCGTACAAGCCACCGCCACCCTGTCGCCAAGCCAGGCGGTGGTCAGCGCCAGCACCGGCGTGTCGCGCACCACCCTGGCAGGCCTGAACATGCAAGCGCGCTGGGATGACAACAATACGCCTGTGCCCCTCAATAGTCCGCGCACCCTGCAACTGCGCCAGGGCAGTAACAGCCTGATTCTTGGGTTCACCCCGCAACTTGAGGCAGGGCAGTCGCCCGCTGGTGCGTTCCAGAGCCAATACACCCTGACCATCGATTACCGTTGAGGCCTTTGCCATGAAAACGTCACTGCTCGCCCTGGCGCTGCTCAGCGCCACCGCCCAGGCCGCCGACACGGTGAATATCACCGTGCGTGGCACCCTCACACGCCCGCCTTGTGTAATGAGTACCAACACCAACCTGATCGCCGAGTTCGGCGATGTACGCATCGACCAGGTGGCCACCACCGGCACGGCGCTTGTGCCGGTAGTTTTAGTCTGCCCGGCAGGTTCTTCGCTGAACGTCAGCTTCACCTCCAACAATGGCACGCACACCGCCACCGTGGCCAAAACCACGGCCGACAACCTCGGCGTGTCGCTGCTATGGGACGACAACTCGGCGGCGAATTTCAACGGCAGCACCAAGGCCTACAACAACCTCAGCGGCAACGTCGATATCAGCCTCAGGGCTCAGTTGGTCGCTCGCGGTGCACTGACGCCGGGAGCGTTCACTTCGTCGATGGTCATGACCATCAATTACCTATGAAAGCGCTGCTTTGGATACTGATGACCGTGGCCAGTGCGGCGGTCGCGCAACCGGCGGATGAGGCGAAGATCGACATCAACGGCAAGCTGATCGCCCCGCCCTGCACGCCGCGCTTTCCGACTTCACAGCAGGTGAAATTGGGTGAGGCCAACCTCAACCAACTGCAGGATGACAACGTCGCCGCCACCGATGTGCCGTTGATCTTCGATTGCAACGCCGGCAGCCGAGTGACCCTTACACTCTCGGCGGGCTTGGGCAGCGCCGATAGTCAGACCCTGCTCACCAATCGCCCTGCCCTGGGGCTGCGTCTGAGCCTGTTGAATAAAAGCGCCAAGGCAGATTTCAGCCTGGGGGAAACCGGCACCTGGCCGGTGGAAGAAGGACCGCTGGAACTGACCCTGCGGGTCAAGCCCGTGTCACTGGGTGAACTGCCCGAAGCAGGCAGCTACAGCGCGACGCTGTTGATGCAGATGACCTACCGCTGACTACTGGAACTGCCTGGTCTCGATGCAATAGGTCAGCAAGGCCTGGTCACTGTCGACATCCAACTTGCGCATGGCCGAGATCTTTTGCGCGCTGACGGTCTTGTTGCTGCGGCTCAGTTGCCGCGCGATATCGCTGACGCTCATCCCCGTGACAAACAAACGCAGCACTTCCATCTCCCGGGGCGACAGGCTCTGGAAACGCTCCTGTACCTGATACGGGTTGCCCACCACCGACGTCGCCACAGGCTCCGGCCCCTGGTAACTGCGCTGGGCACTGATGGCGCTCAAGGCTTTTTCGATTTCGCCATGCAGGTGGTTTTTCTGGATCACCCCCGCCACGCCCAACTCCTGCAAGCGGGTGAGGATCAGGGTGTTGGAGATCATGGTCAGCACCAGCACCTGGGTCTCGGGGAAGTGCCGCAGGATGTATTCGATCAGCTTCAAGCCATCGCCGTAGGTATCGTCACCCGGCATGTTGAAATCGGTGATCAAGACTTGCGGCCGATGAATGCGCAACTGTTCGATCAGTTGGCTGGAGCTGACTGCCTCGCCCACCAGGCTATAGCGCGAATCGCGCTGGACGATTTCCCGCACGCCCACCAGCACGATGGGGTGGTCATCGGCGATGACGACGTTTATTTCTCGCATTTTTTACCTTTCTTGTAGTGGACATTCATCGAGTGGATGACTCTGCCAGTAAGCATTGCGCCACCGCCGTCAACCGTGAACACAACACCCGGATCTGTGTGGTGGCGTGCGTATCCAGTGGGCCTTCGCACAGGGTGCTCTCCCACTCCTGGCAAGCGTTGGACAGCGCCCCGGCGTGCACGCTGGCCAGCGCGCCATTGAGGCAGTGCAGGCGCTGGCGGACCAGCGTGGCATCGGCGGCAGCCAGACCTTGTTCGATCTGCTGGACGTCGACCAGCAAGGTGTCGCCCATCAATTGGCGCATGGCCGGGGATAACTCGATCCAGCCTTCGCGGTCCCGATCCGGCTGCGCAACCGACAAGGCAGTCGCCCGCCGACAGTGCGCCATCAACGCCTGGCGCAGCATGCTCAAGCTCAACGGCTTGACCACCCACGCGTTCATGCCCACCGCCAGACAACGCTCGCCCTCCTCACGCAGGGCATTGGCGGTTACCCCGATAATCGGCACCTGCACGCCTTGTTCGCGCAAGGCGCGGGCCAAGTCGTAGCCATTGAGCCGCGGCATATTGATATCGGTGATCACTAGGTCGAACGGCTGGGAGCCCCAGATTTGCAAGGCGTGCTCGCCGTCCCGCGCCACGGTAGGGTGAGCCCCCAGGGCTTCGAGCTGCTCTTGCAGCACCGCCTGGCTGACCGGGTTGTCTTCGGCCACCAGCACGCGCACGTTCAAACAAGGTGCATCAGTACACAGTGGCATCGACGGTTGCGCGGCTGATGACGGGGTCTCCTTGAGCACCGGCAAGGTGATGAACAGCGAAAAGCTGCTGCCCAACCCAGGCTCACTGACCACGCGCATGCTGCCGCCCATCAGTTCACTCAACCGCGAGCAGATAGACAAGCCCAGGCCCGCGCCATTGCCGTCCTGGCCGCCCGTCACCTGATAAAAAGGCTTGAACAACTGGTCCAGAGCCTTTTCCGGAATGCCCACGCCAGTGTCGGTGACCTGCCATTGCAAGGCGACTTCATCCTCAAGCAACTGTTGCACCGTCAAGCGCAAACGCACCCGCCCGGAATCAGTGAACTTGATGGCGTTACCCAACAGGTTATGCAAGATCTGCCGGATCCGACCGGCATCGCCAAGCAGTCGCGGCGGTAGTTGCGGGTCAATTTCGGCATCGATCTGCAAGCCTTTGTTGCGCGCCGTCGCGGTAAACACCAGCACCGACTCTTCCACCAACTGGCCCGGGTTGAACGCCGCCGCTTCCACGGCCATTTGCCCGGACTCGATTTTCGACACATCCAGCACGTTGCTGATCAGTTGGAACAGAACGGTGGAGGAACCTTGGATAACTTCCAGGTACTGCCGCTGGCGTTCGCTCATATCGGTCAGGGCCATCAGTTCCAGGTTGCCCAGCACGCCATACAAGGGTGTGCGGATCTCATGACTCATGGTCGCCAGGAACACCGTCTTGGCCTCGTTGGCGGCGGTGGCTTCCTGGCGGGCCTGGTTCAAAAGCAGGGTTTCGTCCACATGCCGGGTGATGTCGTTACAGCCGCAGAGAAATACGTCTTCGCCCTCGTAGCGCGCGGCCACCACCACAACCTGCAGGTAGCGCCCCTCTACCGCCAGGCACATTTCGCCGGGTGTGTCCGGGCCATCGTTGGCTTTCAACACCTCCAGCAATGGCGCGGTGCCGCGCAGTTGCAGGGCGCGCTGGTTTTCCAGGAGCAACTGGCGGTCGCTGCGACGCACCACGCACAGACCCGCCGGGGCGTTGTGCAGCATGATGCGGTTGAACGCTTCGCTCTCGAACAGGCGCTCCTGGGCTCGCTGGGCCGGGCTGACGATACGCGTCTTGTACCAATGGTTGATCCACCAGCCCAGCAGCACGGCCGCAAGAAACGTCAGGCCCAAGCCTAACAGCGGCCATTTGGCGTAGCGCAGAAAGTCTTGGTAGCTGATGGCGTACAAGCCCGTCCAGTGCTCACCGCCCTCGCTGACCATCTTGAACCGCAAGCCCTGGCTGTTGAAGCTCAAGCCCAGGGGCACCATATGTTCATCGCCGAGGCTGCCAAGCAACACGTCGCCCTGGGGCGAGATCAGGGTGAACTGGTTGTAGACCGACAGTTGAAGCACCCGCTCGAATTCATCGACCTGGGACGTGTCTACCACGGCCGCCAAAGTCAGCAGGCCTTGGGGCTGATTGGCCGGCAGTACGGCGGCGGGCGCATCGAGGCCGATCATCGCAACCACACTGCGACTGTTGTGATATAGCTGCAACGGCGCGCGCATCCAGCGCACGCGTCTGTCATTGAGCAGCGTACTCTGGCTCTGCTGCAGTTGATGCAAACGGCTCACCACCTCGCGGTATTGCTCGCGCGACAACGGCTGGTGCTGGCGCAACCCGCCAATGCCAGGCACGGCCAGGCTGGAGACATTATTGGGGGTAGACACGAACAACTGCGGTGAGGCGTAAAACGAACTGGACCAGAAGCTGCCATAGTAGTCGGTCAGTTGCACGCCAAACGCCAG
Organism: Pseudomonas sp. ASL4; assembly: GCF_056680395.1. Classification (NCBI taxonomy): domain Bacteria; kingdom Pseudomonadati; phylum Pseudomonadota; class Gammaproteobacteria; order Pseudomonadales; family Pseudomonadaceae; genus Pseudomonas; species Pseudomonas sp. ASL4. Next base: position 5,761,187 of record NZ_CM155280.1, read on the forward strand.
CGCCCGCCGCGTGTCATCCGCCGAGAAAGTCTCAGCGTGGGACAAAGTGAACGGCAGCGATAAGGCGAACCCCTTGGCCTGCAATACCACCTGACCGGCATCGCGCTGCAACTCCACCACAGAAGTCGACTGCACTGCCGGCAGCGGCGGCGCGTTGCTGCGGCTGTAGCCGGTGGCCACATTACGCAGGAACGCCTCATGCTCATGGATGATCTCCACTACCCGGGCGAAGTGAAACTCGACTTTTTCTTGTTCGGCTTCGAGCAACCGCGACACCGCCCAGTAGCAACTGCTGGACAGCAACAAGGCGAATCCCGTCAGTAATAACAGGGCTTTGTTCAGGCGTTGGGAGCTTTGCGCCAGCTTATCCAAGCGCAGACTTGCATGTTTCATCGTCAGTACCGCAGAAGCCTGTATCAGGACGTGGGGCCTATGCTTGATCCCGGCATTGGCCAATAACGCCCGACTGACCGGGCGACCCTTCCTTTGGGCTTCATGACTGTGTGACCCTGGCAGTTTACATAAGTGCTGGCGTAGGGCCATCCTCTATCAACAACGCACTGAATTTATCCACCGCCACGGCTTGGGAGATCAGGAAGCCTTGTACCTGATCGCATCGAATGCGCCGCAAGACAGCCAGCTCCGCCTGGGTCTCGGCCCCCTCGGCGATGGTGGTCAGCCCGAGTTTACGGCCCAGTTCGACAATGCTCTGCAAGGCCGACGCCAGGCTCTCGTTCTCAGCACACCCATGCACCAGTGAGCGGTCAATCTTGACCTCATTGAACGGCGTGGACACCAGATTAAAGTAGGAACTGAATCCCTTGCCGAAATCATCCTGCGCCAGCCCAAAGCCCATCATGCGCAAGCGGCATGCTCCAGCGAAGTAGTTACTGGGCAACAGTGTGGTGGAGCTTTCCATCAATTCGAAGGTGATTTGCCGGGGTTCGGCGTCGCTGCTCTGCACCTGGGCTAGCAGGCGGTCGACCAGGTCGCACTGGTCGAGTAAATGCGTGGGCAGGTTGATCGACACCGGCAGCCTGTAACCAAGCTGCGCCCACTGGGCCTGCGCGGTGAGGGCCTGGGCAAGGATGCAGGTCAGCAACTGGGTTTCTAGGCCCTGGCGCTCGATCTCACCGAGGAACTCCCCTGGCATCAATAACCCTTCCACCGGGTGCACCCAGCGCGCCAGGGCTTCAGCGCCGACGATCCGCCCGTCGTGCAGGGATTTCTTGGGTTGGAACCAGGCCTGGACCTCACCGTTGGCCAAGGCGTGCACCAGGTTTTCCCGGGCATGGCTGACACCCCGATGGCAACACGGCGTGCGCGCCTGCTCGGCCAGTTTGTCCAGGCAATCGCGCAGAGTGCGCACCTCGGGTTCGCGCACCGGCTTGGAGATCAGCCCTGCGACGATCAGCCCCAGATTCCCCGCTACCTGCCCGGCGCCCACCAGCATGCGCCGCGACGCCACGCTCATCAGCGCCAGTGCCGGCGGCGCCTGCATTCGGGCCAATTGCTGGATCAGTTGCACGCCGTCCATCCCCGGCATCATCAAATCGCTGAGCAACAGGTCGTAGCGCTGTCGGGCCAGGCGTTGCAATGCGGTGACGCCATCCCAAACCACGTCGACGTCAAAGCCGCCAATGGCCTGGAAGACGTTGATCAGGTACTCATGCTGAAAAGGATGGTCCTCCACAATGAGCACGCGATAGGCACTCAAAGCACCCTCCTCTGATAGCGATGCAAGCACTGATAGAGGGCCCGCAGGGTAAAGGGTTTGACCAGACAATGATCCATGCCCGCGCTCAGGCAACGCTCGGCTTCGTCGAGCATCGCGTTGGCTGTGGCGCCGATGATCGGCAGCGAGCAACCCAGACGGCGTAGTTGTTCGGTGAGTTCGTAACCATTCATGCGCGGCATGTTGACGTCGGTGAGGATCATGTCGAACACGGTGTCGTCCCACAGTGAAAGGGCCTCAACGCCATCGCCGGCCAGCACCACGGTGCAGCCGAGCTCTTCCAGTTGGTCGCGCAGGATCAACTGGTTGATCAGGTTGTCTTCGGCCACCAGCAGACGCAGGTTGAGGCTGAACTCGGTGGGTTTCTCGCTGTTCCTGGGTGACAGCTGCTCTTCGCCCCCCTGGGCGCGGCTGACCGCACGATTGAGGGCCTGCAAGTTGTTCAGGCCGATCTGCCAGCACGCACCGGGCCCTTTATAGGCGCCATGTTCATCGACGGCGGCCCTGACCCGCGGCCCTGACCAACGCATCAACTGGCCGGGCTCGGTCGGGCCGGGATAAAGCTCTACCAGAACCGCGCCGGGGTCGGCCTCGGCGGACTCCGGCGCGCCGAGTTGCGCCCGAGCGCCCCAGCGGCGCAACCAGCCGCCGACACTTTCCGCCAGCTCCCGCACCGGCGACACAACATAGACCCGCTCCCCCAGCAGTGATTGGGCCCAAGGGTCATTGCCGTCGTCACTGACTTGCTCCAGTGGCAAAGTGAAGGAAAAACTGCTGCCCAGGCCCGGCTCGCTGACCACCCGCAACGAGCCGTTCATCAAGTGCATCAGGCGCTTGCAGATCGACAACCCAAGGCCGGTGCCGGCGACAACATTGGCATTGCCACTGGCCTGGAAGAACGGCTCGAACAGATACTGCTGGTCCTCCTCGGCAATGCCCTTGCCGGTATCGACCACCTGCCACTGCAACATGGCGCGCTCTCCTTCACGGCTTTCCAGGCGCAGGCGCAACACAATCCGGCCGCTCTCGGTGAATTTCAGCGCGTTGTTCAGCAGGTTATTGAGGATCTGACGGATGCGCGTGGCATCCCCGCGCACGCGGTCGGGCAGTTGCGGGTCCAGGCAGGCAAACAACTGCAGGCCCTTGCTTTGGGCGGCGCCAGCGTAGCCTTGGATCACCTTCTGCACCAACTCAATCGGCGAAAAAGTGCTGAACTCGAGGGACAGTTGCCCAGCCTCGATTTTCGACACATCCAACACATCACAGATCATTTGCAGCAAATTCGCCGACGAGCCTTCGATGGCATTCAGGTAGCCGCGCTGCTGGCTGTTGAGGTCGGTGCGCGCCAGCAATTCCAGAGTACCCAGCACGCCATACAGCGGCGTGCGGATTTCATGGCTCATAGTCGCCAGGAACAGGGTCTTGGCCTCATTCGCCGCGTCCGCCAGAGTGCGCGCCTGCTGCAACGCCAACTCCACCTGTTTGCGCTCGGTGATATCACTGAAGGCGCAGATCAACACATCTTCACGCTGGTAACGGGTTGGCGCGAAACTCAGGTACAGGTGGCGGCCGTCGGCCGTTTGCAGCTCGTCGGTACTGCCTTGCTCGGACTCATGGAAGGCGCGGCGAATCCAGCCGTGGCACAACTGCTGGCGCTCCTGACCGTTGCCCAGCCATTGGCGAGACAAGGGGTTTTCCAGCACCACCTCGCCATCGCTGCGACGCAGTACACACAAGGCCACCGGGGCGATGCGAATCACCGCGCTGCTGAACGCCTCACTCTCCACCAGCGCTTCGATGCGATTGGCCGCCGGGATAATCAACCGCTGATCGATGCGCCGCACCAGCCGCACCATCACCAGGCTCGCCAATACGCACAGCATCAGGCACACCAGCAACGGCAAGGCCAGACTGGGCAACAGTGAACGCAACTCCAGGCTGTAGACGATCTGCCATTGGGAATAACCGAGGTGCTTTCGAATAGCCAATCGGTCCGGCAACCAACGACTGCCCTCCCAACCGAAACTGGCCGTGGAATGATACTGACGCAGCACCTGCACAGCGGCGGGTTGATGCGGCGAGCTGCTGAAAATCAGCTGGCCTGAGCCGTCGAGCAACATGAAGTCGCCGGCTTTTTCATGCTGCAAGGCATTGATCAGGTCCGGCCCGTCCACCTCCAACCCGAGCCAACCCGAGGTGGGGCTACGGTCGTCGAGGCGGGTGAAGATGTACAGCGGCGAATCCAGGCGGTTCTGCTCGGTCAGCCACAACTCATCGCTGACCGAAACCTTGCCAGTGTCCACCGCCATCAACCGCCGCAATACCGGCTCCGGCACATTCGCGGGGGCAATGCCTACGGTAAACAGGCGTTCCACCACAGGCTCGGCACGCTGGGCCACGTAAATCAGATTGACCTGATTGACCTCCAGGTAATCGAGCATGCGCTTGGTCAGCCACAGGCTCCAGATATTGCCCGCCTCGCCCAGGGTGATATGCACCTCCTCGGCCGGCACTTCGTTGAAATTGCCCACCGGCGCCGTGACATGACGCACCGTCGACAAGCCCAAGCTCTTCAGCAACGTCTGGCGACTGACAAAAAAACTCTGCGCATCGGAAATCGCCTCATTCATATAACTACGCCGCAGCGAAATCTCCTCATTAAACGCTGCCCGCAGGTAACTGTAGGCGCCCACGTAAACGCCAAGCACCAACGCTAGAGCGAACAGACGCAACAGTTTTCTGGCGGCCTTAGGCGTGGAGAAGGAGGAGTCGAGCGGTTGCAGGAAATGTTTGAGTTTCATCGCCGAGAAGTTAAGCGTGGCGAGGCGGCAGGTGAATAAGACGGATCTCAAAAAGGCGGGATGCCGGTGAGCCTGTGGTGAAGGCTGCTGCCAAAAGGGGCGAACCTTGAGCAGAGTTTCTGCCCCCTTTGAGCTGTTGATTCCACCGAGAGCTAGCCATTTTGTAGGGGTAAAAACGCCACAAAATAAAAAGGGGTCGCGAAATAAAATCTCGCAACCCCTTGAATTATATGGTCGGGACGGAGTGATTCGAACACTCGACCCCTAGCACCCCATGCTAGTGCGCTACCGGACTGCGCTACGCCCCGACTAGGCGTGATACTCGTCCCTCATCTCGAAGAACGCTCAAGAATATATCGCAAGCTTTTGAAAACTGGAAGTATTCAAACGCAGGAAATTATTTCTTGAGCACAACCAGCACATCTTCCAATTCAGCGATCATCTGCCGAATCATCTGCTTGTACTGAGTGGTGTCGTCTTTGGCTTCATCGCCGGACAAACGCAGGCGCGCGCCACCGATGGTGAACCCTTGATCGTAAAGAAGCGCGCGGATTTGCCGGATCATCAACACGTCTTGTCGCTGATAATACCGGCGGTTTCCGCGGCGTTTGACGGGGTTGAGTTGAGGAAACTCCTGTTCCCAGTAGCGCAGCACGTGTGGTTTTACCGCACACAGCTCGCTGACTTCACCGATGGTGAAGTAGCGTTTGCCTGGGATGACGGGTAGCTCGTCGTTATGACTTGGTTCCAGCATAAGCCTCAACTCGGGCCTTCAACTTCTGCCCTGGACGAAAGGTGACCACACGGCGAGCCGTGATCGGGATTTCTTCACCCGTTTTCGGATTGCGGCCAGGCCGCTGGCGTTTGTCCCGAAGGTCGAAATTGCCGAAACCGGACAATTTGACTTGTTCGTTGTCTTCAAGAGCGTGCCTGATTTCTTCAAAAAACAGTTCGACCAATTCCTTGGCCTCCCGTTTATTCAGGCCCAGCTCCTCATACAGACGTTCCGCCATCTCAGCTTTCGTCAGAGCCCCCATACGTCACTTCCTTAACGTGGCGTTCAACCTTTGTTCGAGCGAGGTGAGGATATTTTGCGTCGTAGTATTCACCTCATCGTCATTAAGAGTGCGCGATGGATGCTGCCAGGTCAAGCCGACTGCAAGGCTTTTTCTATCAGGATCAATACCTTTACCCTGATACACGTCAAATAGCCTGAGGTCTGTCAGCCATTCGCCTGCATTTTCACGGATTACGTCCAGTACGGCACTGGCTGCGACGTCTTTTTCGGCGATCAGCGCAAGGTCACGACGCACTTCAGGAAAGCGCGACAACTCCTGGAATTTAGGCATTTTACCCAACGCCACTTCGGCCAGAACCAGCTCGAAAACGAAGACCGGGCGATCGAGACCGAGGGTTTTCGACAATTCAGGGTGGATAGCACCAACGAAACCAACCAAACGACCTTCACGCTCGATGCGGGCGGTTTGACCCGGATGCAGCGCTGGATGCTTGCCCGGCACGAAAGTGAACGAATCCAGTGCACCGGCGAAGCCCAGCACCGCTTCCACGTCAGCCTTGACGTCGAAGAAGTCGACGACATCGCGACCTTGCGCCCAGCCTTCCGGCAGACGGCTACCGCAAACAACACCCGCCAGCATCGGCTCTTGCTTCAAGCCTTCCAACTGACCGACGAAGCGCAGACCGCTTTCGAACAGACGGACACGATCCTGCTGACGGTTCAGGTTGTGCTGAAGCGCCTTGACCAGGCCTGGCCACAGGGACGAACGCATGGCGGCCATATCGTTCGAAATCGGGTTAGCCAGCAGCAGCGGCTCTACACCCGGATTAAACAGCTCGAACTGTTTCGGATCGATGAAGCTGTAAGTGATCGCTTCCTGATAACCACGGGCCACCAGCAGACGACGCAGCTCTGGCAGATCGCTACGGGCTTCAGCCTTGGCTTGTGGCGCCAGACGGGCTTGTGGGTAGCGAACCGGCAGACGGTTGTAACCGTACAGACGGGCCAGCTCTTCGATCAGGTCAACTTCCAGGCTAATGTCGAAGCGATGGCTTGGCACTTCTACTTGCCACTGCCCTGCCCCATCGGCAGAAACGGTCAGCCCCAAAGCGTTCAGCAGACGCTCGACTTCGGCCGAATCCATTTCCATGCCCAGCATCTGGGTGATGCGCTGCGCACGCAATGTAACCGGCGCGATTTTCGGCAGGTGCTGCTCGCTGACGGTTTCGATGATCGGGCCGGCTTCGCCGCCAGTGATTTCCAGCAGCAGGCCGGTGGCGCGCTCCATGGCTTCACGGGCCAGTTGCCAGTCCACGCCACGCTCGTAGCGGTGCGAGGCATCGGTGTGCAGGCCGTAGGAACGGGCCTTGCCAGCGACAGCAATCTGATCGAAGAACGCGCTTTCCAGGAAAATATCGCGAGTGGTCGCGGTGTTGACGCCGCTGTGCTCGCCACCCATGACGCCGGCGATTGCCAGGGCGCGGGTGTGGTCGGCAATTACCAGCGTATCGCTACGCAGGCTGACTTCCTGACCGTCGAGCAGCACCAGCTTCTCGCCTTCTTCAGCCATGCGCACGCGGATGCCGCCATTGATTTCGGCGAGATCAAACGCGTGCAACGGTTGACCCAGCTCCAGCATCACGTAGTTGGTGATGTCGACCGCAGCGTCAATGCTGCGCACGTCGCCACGACGCAGACGCTCAACCATCCACAACGGCGTAGGCTTGGACAGGTCGACGTTACGGATCACACGACCCAGGTAACGTGGGCACGCCGCTGGCGCCAGCACTTCAACCGAACGTACTTCATCGTGCACGGCTGGCACAACGACTACGACCGGACGAGTGACTTTAGCGGCGTATAGCGCGCCAACTTCACGGGCCATGCCGGCCAGGGACAGGCAGTCGCCGCGGTTCGGGGTCAGGTCGACCTCGATGCTGGCGTCGTCCAGGCTCAGGTATTCACGAATGTCCTGACCGACCGGCGCATCAGCCGGCAATTCCATCAGGCCATCGTTGCCTTCGCCGACTTGCAGCTCGGCTTGGGAGCACAGCATGCCGTTGGACTCAACGCCACGCAGCTTGGCTTTCTTGATTTTGAAGTCGCCTGGCAGTTCGGCACCGATCATGGCGAACGGGATCTTCAGGCCCGGGCGCACGTTTGGCGCACCGCAAACGACCTGGAAGGTCTCCGAGCCATTGCTGACCTGACAAACACGCAGCTTGTCGGCGTCCGGGTGCTGCTCGGTGCTCAGCACCTCGCCCACTACGACACCGGTGAATACGCCGGCGGCCGGCGTAACGCTATCGACCTCAAGACCGGCCATCGACAGACGAGCAACCAGCTCGTCACGACTTACCTGCGGGCTTACCCAGCCACGCAGCCATTGTTCACTGAATTTCATCCTGCTCTCCTAAGAATTCGTTACGACTAGCGAAATTGCGCGAGGAACCGCAAGTCGTTGTCGAAGAACAGACGCAAGTCGTTCACGCCGTAACGCAGCATGGCCAGACGCTCAACGCCCATGCCGAAGGCAAAGCCCGAGAACTCTTCCGGGTCGATCCCGGACATACGCAACACGTTCGGGTGAACCATGCCGCAGCCCATCACTTCCAGCCAGCCAGTCTGCTTGCAGACACGGCAGCCTTTACCGCTGCACATCACGCATTCCATGTCGACTTCGGCGGATGGCTCGGTGAACGGGAAGTACGAAGGACGGAAACGCACGGCCAGTTCTTTTTCGAAGAACACGCGCAGGAACTCTTCGATGGTGCCTTTGAGGTCGGCGAAATTGATGTCGCGATCAACCAGCAGGCCTTCGACCTGGTGGAACATCGGCGAGTGGGTGATATCGGAGTCGCTGCGGTACACACGGCCTGGGCAGACAATGCGGATCGGCGGTTTTTTCGATTCCATGGTGCGGACCTGTACCGGCGAGGTATGGGTGCGCAACAACATGTTGGCATTAAAATAGAAGGTGTCATGCATCGAACGGGCCGGGTGATGGCCTGGGATGTTGAGCGCTTCGAAGTTGTGGTAATCGTCTTCGACCTCAGGGCCTTCGGCGATGCCGTAGCCAATGTGGGTAAAGAACTGTTCGATACGTTCCAGAGTACGCGTAACCGGATGCAGACCACCCGAGGTCTGGCCACGGCCAGGCAGGGTCACGTCAATGGACTCGGCAGACAGTTTGGCGGCCAGGTCGGCCTCTTCAAACAGTGCCTTGCGTGCATTGAGAACCTCTGTGACACGCTCCTTGGCAACGTTGATCAGGGCGCCGACTTGCGGACGCTCTTCTGCCGGCAAATTCCCCAGGGTCTTCATCACCTGAGTCAATTCGCCCTTTTTGCCAAGGTAGTGAACCCGGATTTGCTCCAGGGCATTGATATCTTCAGCGCTTTGCACAGCCTCTAGAGCTTGAGAGACCAGCGCGTCCAGGTTTTCCATGTACAGACTCCAGATACAAAATAGGGGAAGAGCTTGAAGGCTCTTCCCCTATTTATGACGTTTAACACCTGGCCCCACAGAGGTGAGGCCGGGTGACTGTCGGGGGTACTTAAGCCAAGGTGGCTTTAGCTTTCTCGACAATCGCAGCAAACGCCGCTTTTTCGTTCACTGCCAGATCAGCCAGAACCTTACGGTCGATCTCGATGGACGCTTTTTTCAGGCCGGCGATGAAACGGCTGTAGGACAGACCGTTGATACGTGCACCAGCGTTGATACGAGCGATCCACAGAGCGCGGAACTGACGTTTTTTCTGACGACGGTCACGGTAGGCGTATTGGCCTGCCTTGATTACCGCTTGCTTGGCAACACGGAATACGCGCGAGCGAGCGCCGTAGTAGCCTTTAGCAAGTTTCAGAATTTTTTTGTGACGTTTACGGGCAATGACGCCACGCTTTACACGAGCCATGAGTTACTTCCTCTATTCTTGACTAAATTAACGAAGGCGCAGCATGCGCTCGACTTTTGCCACGTCACACGGTGCCAGCAAGCTGCTACCGCGCAGTTGACGCTTACGCTTGGTCGACATTTTAGTCAGGATGTGGCTCTTGAAAGCGTGCTTGTGCTTGATACCGTTAGCAGTTTTCAGAAACCGCTTAGCAGCACCACTTTTAGTTTTCATTTTTGGCATGTTCGGATACTCCGCATTCAGTTGATAAACATAATCAGAAGGCCTGCCGTGCCCTATTGATTACTTCTTCTTTTTCGGGGCGATGACCATGATCAGTTGGCGTCCTTCCATCTTAGGATGCTGTTCGACCGAACCGTACTCGAGCAAGTCACCTTCAACTCGCTTGAGGAGTTCCATCCCCAGCTCCTGGTGGGCCATCTCACGGCCGCGGAATCGCAAGGATACCTTGGCCCTGTCCCCATCACTCAGGAAACGTACCAGGTTGCGCAGTTTTACCTGGTAATCCCCTTCCTCCGTCCCTGGACGAAACTTGATTTCTTTAACCTGAATCTGCTTCTGGTTTTTCTTGGCCGCGGCAACCTGCTTCTTCTTTTCGAAGATCGATTTGCCGTAGTCCATCAGTTTGCAAACAGGGGGTACTGCATCGGCGGAAATCTCCACCAGATCCAGCTTGGCCTCTTCAGCCTTAAGAAGCGCGTCTTCAATTGACACAATCCCAAGCTGTTCACCTTCAGCCCCAATTAACCGAACCTCGCGTGCCGAGATATTCTCGTTGATCGGGGCTTTCGGTGCAGCTCGTTTATCTTGTCTCATTTCACGCTTAATAGTAATTACTCCGAATCTGGGCGACCACGCCGGGAAACCGCTTGCGCGAGAAACTCAGCGAACTGGGCGACGGGCATCGAGCCCAGGTCAGCACCTTCACGAGTACGCACAGCGACAGTCTGCATCTCGACTTCCCGATCTCCGATAACCAAGAGATAAGGAACCTTGAGCAAAGTATGCTCGCGGATTTTAAAGCCGATCTTTTCATTTCTCAAGTCAGACTTGGCACGAAATCCGCTTTCGTTGAGAGTTTTTTCAACCTCAGCGGCGAAATCAGCCTGTTTATCAGTGATATTCATGATCACTGCCTGGGTCGGAGCCAGCCACGCAGGGAATGCACCCTCGTAGTGCTCGATCAGGATTCCGACGAAACGTTCGAAGGATCCAAGGATCGCCCGGTGCAACATAACCGGGTGCTTGCGACTGTTGTCTTCGGAGACGTATTCGGCTCCCAGACGGACAGGCAGGTTAAAATCGAGCTGAAGGGTACCACACTGCCAGACGCGGCCGAGGCAATCTTTCAGGGAGAATTCGATCTTCGGACCGTAGAACGCACCTTCGCCCGGCTGCAAATCGTACGGCAGGCCAGCGTTATCAAGGGCTGCGGCCAATGCGGCTTCAGCGCGATCCCACAATTCGTCGGAACCAACGCGTTTTTCCGGACGAGTGGACAGCTTCATTTCGACGTCTTTAAAGCCGAAGTCGGCATAAACGTCCATGGTCAGTTTGATAAACGCAGCGGATTCAGCCAGCATCTGCTCTTCGGTGCAGAAGATGTGGGCATCGTCCTGAGTGAATGCACGTACTCGCATGATGCCGTGCAACGCGCCCGATGGCTCGTTACGGTGGCAAGCACCGAACTCGGCCAGGCGCATTGGCAGTTCGCGGTAGCTCTTCAAGCCTTGGTTGAACACCTGCACGTGGCAAGGGCAGTTCATTGGCTTGATCGCGTAGTCGCGGTTTTCCGACTGAGTGGTGAACATGTTGTCGGCGTAGTTGGCCCAGTGCCCGGATTTCTCCCACAGGCTGCGGTCAACGACCTGCGGAGTCTTGATCTCCAGATAGCCATTGTCGCGCTGAACCTTGCGCATGTACTGCTCAAGCACTTGATACAGGGTCCAGCCGTTCGGGTGCCAGAACACCATGCCCGGCGACTCTTCCTGGGTGTGGAACAGGCCCAGGCGCTTGCCGATTTTGCGGTGATCGCGCTTTTCAGCTTCTTCGATGCGCTGGATGTAAGCCGCCAGCTGCTTCTTGTCAGCCCAAGCCGTGCCGTAAACGCGCTGCAATTGCTCGTTCTTGGCATCGCCACGCCAGTAGGCGCCGGACAACTTGGTCAGCTTGAAGGATTTCAGGAAGCGCGTGTTCGGCACGTGCGGACCGCGGCACATGTCGACGTATTCTTCGTGATAGTACAGGCCCATGGCCTGCTCGTTCGGCATGTCCTCGACCAGGCGCAGCTTGTAGTCTTCGCCACGGGCCTTGAACACTTCGATCACTTCGGCGCGCGGAGTGACTTTCTTGATCACGTCGTAATCTTTTTCGATCAGCTGCTGCATGCGCTGTTCGATTGCAGCCAGGTCGTCAGGCGTAAAAGGACGCTCGAAGGCGATATCGTAATAGAAGCCTTCGTCGATGACCGGGCCGATGACCATTTTGGCCGTCGGGTACAGCTGCTTGACCGCGTGGCCAACCAGGTGGGCGCAAGAGTGGCGAATGATCTCCAGCCCCTCTTCATCCTTTGGCGTAATGATTTGCAGCGTGGAATCGCTGTCGATGATGTCGCTGGCGTCGACCAGCTTGCCATTGACCTTGCCGGCCACGGTGGCTTTGGCCAGGCCAGCACCAATGGATGCGGCGACCTCGGCCACGGAAACCGGGTGATCGAATGAACGTTGACTGCCGTCGGGAAGAGTAATAGTTGGCATGGCGCCTCCTCTCCTAGTGGTGACCCCTACCAAAGGTCACGTGGGTTGGGATGAGCCAGTACAAGATCCGATCCAGGCCATTCAATGACGAACGCCTGCCTTACAGCGGCAGGAGCCTTGCGGCCAACCGGAAAACCGAACCAGAGTGACTGGGATTCAAATCAGGGTTATTCGTACAGTTGCCGCTGCCGGGACTGAATGTCAGCCGGAGCCTGCAAAAGCACGAGCGCAGAATCCTAGCACAGATGAACGGTCGTCGATGCACCCACGCCTTATGCCAGCGTAAAACGACGCTTTTTATGCCAGAGTGCTGAACTTGAACCCGGTTTTATCCATCAGATAACAAGACATTTGACCCACAAGGAGCATCCAAGCATGCGTCTGAATCGTTTATTCGCAGTAGTCGCCCCTCTCGTCCTTCTGCTGCCTCTGGCGGCCCATGCCGATTGGCCGAAGGGCGAGCGGGATAAATACATGGCCCAGTGCGTTCCTGCTGCCGAAAAGAAGATCAGTAACGCTCAGGCAAAAGCCGTGTGTGGTTGCGGCGCCGATCAGCTCAAATCATATCCTGCCAGTGACCTTACGGCATTGATGAACGGCACGGCCAGTGACGCACTGGGGAAACAGGCAATGGAAAAAATTGCCACATGCAGGCTCGAGAATGGTGAGAAAAAATAAGCCAGGCGAAGTCGTTTTTACGCCACCGATGACTGTAAAAAGAGCCCGAGCGTCGCTTTTTCGGACATTTTATACAGGTTTTACAGCTTTTTTTATCGTCTTTACTTTTGGCTGAAAGCCTTTTAAAACGGGGCTTACAGCCAGATCAAGCAGCAAAGAAAGCACGGTTTAAGGGCAAACAGCACCTGCGGGGGGCTCCCAAACCGTACATTTCGACTATGATAGTCCCGTGTGCCCAGTTGGCCTGAGCAGCACAGTACTACTGAAAATATATGTTTCTTGGAGATACACCATGTCTAATCGCCAAACCGGCACCGTTAAATGGTTCAACGATGAAAAAGGCTTCGGCTTCATCACTCCTCAAGGTGGCGGTGACGACCTGTTCGTACACTTCAAAGCTATCGAAAGCGACGGTTTCAAAAGCCTGAAAGAAGGCCAGACCGTTTCCTTCGTGGCTGAGAAAGGCCAAAAGGGTATGCAAGCTGCACAAGTTCGCCCAGAGTAAGTTTCTGGCGCACTAAAAAAACCCCGTCCATGTGACGGGGTTTTTTATGGGCGAAACAAAAGCCTGACGGTATCAGCCGCAGTTGATGCGCGTGATCACCAAGTTGTCGTCAGTGTTCAGGTTCAAGCGATCGGAGCGATACTCCAGGGTCACCATATCGCTGGGCTTGAGAATCCGCGCACTCTGCGCGCCCGCGCGAGTACGTGCCTGCTCCAGCAGTTCTGGCGAGGCCTTTTTGCCGATGGTGAATTCTGCAGCCTTTGAATCACAACGGCTGTGACCGGTGTCGGTCACCACAGGGTCTTTTGCTGTCGACTCGGTGGAGGGAGTGCTGCAACCGGCCAGCATGGCAACGGCCAACAAAGTACCCAATGACGCGAGCTTCCAAGGCATGAAGCCTCCTTCTTTAAATAGTTAATCTGAGATCGTGCGACCGCCAATCTGGCGTTTGGTTTCACGGACAGTACTGTCACCCTGCCCCCAATCTGGACGGTCAGCGAGTTTGCCTGAGCGTCGCAGCATCGTTCATCACTCAATCGTGACTGAATATGAACAGCACTCAATAGACGTCGATGTAGTCGTAAAGCGGATTCGGCCAGTTCTCTTTCAGCGCGTTGAAGATCTGCATGACCCAGACCTCGTCACTGGCGGCGACTAATCCCACATAACCCGAGCCCTTGGCCCACGTCTCCAGGCGAAACAGCAGACCATTGATATCAGTGCCGCCGACAACGCCCGACGAAATGTAAGCGATGCCGCCCTTGGTTACCCGCAACTGCGTGTGCTCATCGTCGCTGGCAGAGGCCAGGAGCTGGCGCACGGCCTCAAGGGTCAAGCCGTCGGGAGTATTCAAATCGATCTGCACAGCGCGGTCCTTGAAAATCCATCAAAGGCCAAGTGTCGCATAGCCCTTCCCTCATGCCTAAGTCGGAGTGCCAAACGCTGCGCAAAATGGTTAACTCGACACTCAGACTTTCCCGACTTCACGAGCGCCATCATGACCACCGTAAGTATCGACGCCGACATCAAAGCCAAGTGGGCACAGGGCCACAGTTCCTACAGCCCGGGCAGCCCGGAAGAGTTGGCAATCATTGGCATCGACCTACTGGTCAAGGAACTGGGAACACAAGCCGCCCAGTCGTTCATCGCCCAGATATTCGAGAAATACCCGGCCGACTACCCCGGCGTGGTGGATTCAGAAAGGGAGTAAAACCCGCAGGCTGGCACCTGCGGGTCTGCGGCTTACTTCAAACGAGCCAGACGCTGGGTCAGCAGATCGAAAAAGCCTTGAGCGTCGCCGTTTTCAACCCAGAAAGCATTCTTTGGTGCTTTCAGGCCGTCATACCAATCGACGACGGTCTGGCCGAATGTCGGACCTTCACGACTGTCGATCACCACATTGACCGAACGACCGGTGAACAGCTCCGGCTTCAGCAGGTAAGCGATGACGGTGGCGTCATGCACCGGGCCGCCCGGAATACCGTAGTGCTCCATGTCGCCTTTGACGTATTCGTTGAGAATATCGCCCACGATCTTGCCGGCATTGTTGTTGAGCGCGGCGATCTGCTTCAGGCGCGCGTCGCTAGTGAGGATCTTGTGGGTCACGTCCAGCGGCAGGTAGGTCAGTTTCACCCCACTTTTGAGCACCACTTCCGCAGCCTGCGGGTCAGCGAACAGGTTGAATTCAGCCACCGGGGTGATGTTGCCGCCATTGAAGTGCGCACCGCCCATGATTACCACTTCCTTGATGCCCTGAACGATTTCAGGTTCCTGGATCAGCGCCAGGGCCAGGTTGGTCTGTGGACCGAGCATGGCGATGGTGATGCTGTGGGGTTTGGCAGTTTTAAGGGTATCGATCAGGTAATTGACCGCATTCCCCTTGGCCAGGCCTTGCTTCGGTTCGTGCACGGTGACACCCGACAGGCCTTCCTTGCCATGGATGTTCTCGGCGTAGATCGGCGTGCGCATCAGCGGCTTCGGCGCGCCAGCGTAGACCGGCACTTCTTCGCGCCCTGCCCACTCGCGGGCCAGGCGTGCATTACGCGAAGTCTTGTCCAGGCGTACGTTGCCAGCGACGGTGGTTAGTGCGCGAATGTTCAGTTCTTCCGGCGAGGCCAGGGCAAACAGCAAGGCGACCACGTCGTCGGCACCCGGGTCGGTGTCGATGATCAAGTCGATCTTTTCCGCCGCCTGGGCGCTTGTTGCGGTAATCAGGGACAAAAGCAGCAGACTCCGGAGCAGATGATGCAGTTTCTGAGCATAGCGGTGCATAGCGCACTCCTTGTGCGTGGGAAAGCAGAAAGGGTTACAGCAAGTTAGAACGTCACCCCGGACACCAGCACGATGTTGCAGTACGGCTGACATTCGCCCGTACGAACAATCGCCCGCGCCTGTCGGCTGAGGACCTTGAATTGATCATGGCTGAGCAAGTCGCGCCGGCCCAAGGCACCTTCGGCATTCAGCTCTTCCAGTGTCGCCAGGGCCGTCGGTTGCTTGTCGAGGATCTCCTGGGCGAGTACATGGTTTTCGACCTGCATTTCGCTGAGCACCACTTTTAAGGTGCTGATGAAATCCGGAATACCGTGGGTCAGCGCCAGATCGATCAGTTCGACGCCCGGCGGCACTGGCAGGCCAGCATCACCGATCACCACGATGTCGCCATGACCCAGGGACGCGATCAGCCGCGACAGCGCGACGTTGAGCAAAGGTGTCTTTTTCATGGGATTTTAAAGGCCTGTACGTCGGACAAAGTAGGAATCGAAGGTTGCGCACCCGCTCGGGTGACCGACAGTGCTGCTGCGACTTGACCAAAACGGATCGCCTCGGCCTCGCTTTTGCCGGAAGCCAGGGCAGCGGCAAAACCGCCGACAAAGGTGTCGCCGGCCGCCGTTGTATCAACTGCCTTCACTGTCGGCGCAGGGAAATGCTCAAAACCTGTGCCGTTGGCAAACAGGGAGCCTTGGGCACCGAGGGTGATGATCACCTTGCCGGCGCCCATCGCGATCAATCGGGTCGCGGCGGTTTGCGCGGTGTCGAGGGAATCCACCGGCAAACCACTCAGGGCCGACGCCTCGCTTTCATTCGGGATCAGGTAGTCGATGGACGCATACCAATCCGCCGGTAACGGACGACTGGCCGGCGCCGGGTTGAGAATCACGATTTTGCCCAGCTCACGGCCGCGCTTGAGCGCATGACCGACGGTGGCGTCCGGCACTTCCAGCTGACAGATGATCACGTCCGCCGCTTGCAGCACCGCGTCGAAACGGTCGATCACTGGCGGCGTCAGCGCGCCGTTGGCACCGGCGACAATCACGATCGCGTTCTGGCTGTTGTCATCAACCACAATCAACGCCACGCCACTGGCGCCATCGACGATGCTGACCGCCTGACAATCGATCCGTTCCGCCAACAATGCCCCGCGCAGCTCTTGACCATAAGCGTCGGTCCCGACGCAGCCGACCATCGATACCTTGGCACCCAGTCGCGCGGCGGCCACGGCCTGGTTCGCACCCTTGCCGCCAGAGACCGTGGTGAACGACTGACCAATCAGCGTTTCACCGCCACGGGGCAACCGTGGCGCCCGGGTCACCAGGTCCATATTCAAGCTGCCTATTACCACTACTTTTGCTGGCATACATCATTACTCATCAATTCGGTTTCAGCGGTGCTTTTGTTTAGCGGTACTCAGCAAACACACCAGCCAGCGGTGCAGTCGACTCCCGCAAGACAATACTTGGGGTCACGATCCGTTGATCAGTGGCCAGGTCCGGCGTGGCAATCCTTCGCAACAGCACCTCGGCAGCCATCTCACCTAGCTGCAGGATCGACTGGCCCACGGTGGTCAGCGCCGGATAAACATAACGGCTCATTTGGATGTCATCGAAGCCGATCACCGACAACTCTGTGGGCACGCGAATATTGCGTTCGGCGGCCGCGCGCAGCACACCGATACCGATCATGTCGTTACCGGCGAAAATCGCGCTGGGCGGGTTCTTTTCCAGCAGGATCGCGGCGGCTGTGTAGCCACCGGTGCTGGTAAAGTCGCTTTCCAGCATGCGCTCGCGGGGCACTTCGACGCCCGCCTCTTTCAACGCCCGGCAGTAACCGGCCAGACGCATTTGCGCCACACTGGTGTCCGCCGGCCCGCCGATTGTGGCGATGTCCCGATGCCCCAACTCCAGTAGATGCCGGGTCGCCAGGTAGGCGCCGTATTCGTGGTCGATGCGCACCAGATCGGCATTCACACCTTCCAGGCCACGGTCGACAATCACCATCGGCGTGCGCACGCCCGCCAGACCTTCAGCGAGCACGGCATCGCCACCGGCCGAGGCAACGATCAAGCCGTCGATGCGTTTTTCCAGCAGCACCCGCAGGTAGCTGCGCTGCTTGTCCGGGTTATCGTCGGAGTTGCAGAGGATTACGCAGTAGCCGTTACGCTCGCAGTAATCCTCGATGCCCCGGGCCAGTTCGGCGAAGTACGGGTTGAGGCTGTTGGGCACCAGCAAACCGATGGTCGCCGTGGTTTTCGCTTTTAACGAACGCGCGACGGCGCTGGGGACGTAGTCGAGGCTTTTGATCGCCGCCTCGACTTTCACCCGCACTTCTTCACTGACCGGCCGCGTCTTGTTCACCACGTGGGACACCGTGGTGTAGGAAATCCCTGCAAGTGCCGCCACATCCTTGATCGTTGCCATGAATCAAGTCCGCCGGCTTGCGCGCTGACTGCGATAAGTATCAAGCACCACCGCCACCACGATAACCGCACCGGTGATGATGCGTTTGGTCGGTTCGGTCGCACCAATCTGCGCCAGGCCCGCCGCCAATACCGAGATGATCAATACACCGAAGAACGTGCTGATGACCGAACCGCGGCCGCCCATCAGGCTGGTGCCGCCGATCACCACAGCGGCGATCACTTGCAGCTCCAGGCCGGAGCCGGCATTCGGGTCCGCCGCTTCCAGACGGGAAATCTGAAACAGCGCGGCGATACCGGCGAGCAAGCCCATCAGGCTGAACACCAGAATCTTATAGGGTTTTGGATTGATCCCGGCCAGACGCACGGCCTCTTCGTTGGTGCCAATGCCGATCAGGTAACGACCGAACACAGTCCGGGTCAACACAGCCTGGGCGACGATGATGATCACAAAGGCAATGATGAACGACGGCGAAATACCGAAGGCAATCGGGTTGGACAGCCAGGCAAAGGCATCACCGATGTAAGCCGTGCGCGAGCCGGTCATCTGGTACGCCAGACCACGGGCCATTTCCAGCACGCCCAAGGACACGATGAACGACGGGATTCGCCAGGCCACGGTGATCGAACCGGTGATGGTCCCGGCCAGTGCCGCAACCGCCATGCCGAGCAACGCTGCGGGCAAGACGCTCCAGCCCCAGCCGAGAATCGCCACGCTGACCGCTGAAGCTGCGAGCGCCAGCACTGAACCGACCGACAGATCGATAC
Source organism: Pseudomonas sp. ASL4 (assembly GCF_056680395.1). Classification (NCBI taxonomy): domain Bacteria; kingdom Pseudomonadati; phylum Pseudomonadota; class Gammaproteobacteria; order Pseudomonadales; family Pseudomonadaceae; genus Pseudomonas; species Pseudomonas sp. ASL4. The sequence continues at coordinate 5,780,054 of NZ_CM155280.1, forward strand.
CGCCGATGATCAACACGAACGTCATGCCGACCGCCAATACCATCAAGTCGGGGATCTGGTTGGCTAGGGTACTGAAGGTGTCATACGACAGAAAATGGCTGCTCAGGGCCGAGAACAGCGCGACCATCGCCAGCAAGGCACCGGCCAGGCCCAGGTAGGTGCCTAGCCCGTAAAAATTGCCACTACGTTTACCGGCAGATGCTGCAGTTTTCATGGAAGATCCCTAGGCGCTGCTTCGTTGAGCAACGCATCACGTTTTTGGTAGCCGGCAAAAGCGGCGGCAAGCAAATCATCCTGGGTCCAGCTGTCGCGCTCGAAGGTGTCGATCAGGCGCCCCGCAGACAACACGCCGATCCGGTCGCAGATCAGCATCAGCTCGCGCAGGTCACTGGACACCACCACCAACGCTTTGCCCTGGCGAGTCAATTCACCCAGCAAGGCATAGATGTCGAACTTGGCGCCGACGTCGATACCGCGAGTCGGCTCATCGAACAACATCACCGAACAATCGCGCTCCAGCCAACGGCCGATCACGACTTTCTGCTGGTTGCCACCGGACAACTCGGACACCAGTTGTGTTGGACTTGAACTGCGGATGCGCATCGCGTCGATTTGACGTTGGGCCAGTGCCATCTCGTCACCGTTATTGACGACGCCCGCGCTGGAAATCACCGGCATGTTGCCCAAGGCAATGTTGGCGCTGATCGATTGGGTCAGTAGCAGGCCTTCGCCCTTGCGGTCCTCGGTGATCAGGGCGATGCCGTGACCGACCGCATCAGCCGGCGAACGGATGCTGACGACTTTAGCCGGAGAACCCAGCGCGACCGTGCCGCTGTCCGCGGTATCGGCGCCAAAGATCAGGCGCAGCAACTCGGTGCGCCCTGCCCCGATCAGCCCGGAAATGCCGTAGATCTCACCGGCGCGCACTTCGAAAGACACATCGCGAACCTTGTCGGAGCGGGTCAGCCCTTTGACCGTCAGCGCCGGCGCGCCGATGTTGCGCGGCCCCAAGTCCATGTGTTCGCCCAACTCACGGCCCACCATCAGGGTGACCAGTTGCTCGCTGTTGTAATTGGCCATCGGCTCGACGCAGACCAGGTTGCCGTCACGCAGCACGGCAATGCGCTGTGCCACTCGCGCCAGTTCTTCGAGGCGGTGGGAGATGTAGATGATCGACACGCCGCGGGCTTGCAGGCGAGTGATCTGTTCGAACAGCATCTCGACTTCACGAGCCGTCAGCATCGCGGTCGGTTCGTCGAGGATCAGCACATGGCAGTCGCCGATCAGGTTACGGGCGATCTCGACCATTTGCTGATGACCGATGCCCAGCTCGCCGACCAGGGTGTCCGGGTCGATCGCGTCGAGACCGACTTGGGCCATGGCCTCGATCGCAGCCTTGCGCAGTTGCTTGCGACTGATCCAGCCACCGCTGCTGGGCAGGTTATCGAGAAACAGGTTTTCCGCCACCGACAGCGTCGGCAACAGATTGAGTTCTTGCATGACCATTCGAATGCCCAGGTCTTCGGCCTGGGTGCGGCTGCCGGGGCGGTATTCCTGACCCTGGAATTGCATCTGGCCGGTGGTCGGCGTGACCAGCCCGCCGATGATCTTCGACAAGGTGCTTTTGCCGGCGCCGTTCTCACCGGTCAGCGCCAGCACTTCACCGCGCATCAGCGTCAGGTCGATGCCGGTCAGGACCGGTTGGGCATAGGTCTTACCGATACCGCTGACCGAGAGGACAGCGTTCGGGGCGCAAACTGACATAAAAAACTCTCCATGCGCTCGCCCGGACGGGCGAGCACCGTTGTGTCGCCAGAAGGACTACTTGGTAACCAGCTCTACCGGAGTTTCGATCACACCGTTGGTGCCGCTGTCGACTTTCTCGCCCTTGATGATTTTCAGCGCAGTCTCGATGCCGAACACGGCTTGCTTGGCAGCGAACTGGTCAGCGGTCGCCAGGACGCGGCCGTCCTTGAGCATCGGCTTGATGGCGTTGATGTTGTCGTAACCGACTACCTGAACCTTGCCAGCCTTGCCCGCTGCACGGACGGCGGAAACGGCGCCGAGGGCCATGTTGTCGTTACCGGCCAGCAGGGCTTTGATGTTCGGGTATTCACTGAGGATTGCAGCGGCGACTTTGTTACCACCGTCCATTTCCCATTGGCCGGACTGCAACGAGACAACCTTGATATTGGCCGCTTCCATCGCATCCTTGAAGCCTGCGGTGCGGGCTTGGGCGTTGGTGGTGGTGGACACGCCTTCGATGATGCCAACTTCGTCACCGGCCTTCAGTTGCTTGGCCAGGTAATCGCCCACCAGACGCGCACCTTTGCGGTTGTCCGGGCCTACGAACGGTATGGTGATGTTCTTGCTTTTGACGACGGCCGGATCAAGTTGGTTGTCGATGTTGATCACGGTAATACCGGCATCGACGGCTTTCTTGAGCACCGGGACCATAGCCTTGGAGTCTGCTGGTGCGATGATCAGAGCATTGACCTTGTTCACAATCATCTGCTCGACGATGCGAATCTGGTTACTCGTGTCCGTTTCGTCCTTGATGCCGTTGGAGATCAGGTCAAAATCGGCGGAGTGTTCCTTCTGGTAGGCCTTGGCGCCGTCTTCCATGGTCAGGAAGAATTCGTTGGCCAGGGATTTCATGACCAGGGCAACTTTAGGTTTTTCGGGGGTGTCGGCGAAAGCCGAAGAGAGGGGCAAAGCGGCGGATGCGGCAGCCAGCATAGCGACAGCGAGAAGACGTCCAGCGAATGGCAGCTTCATGGGTTCACTCCGATCTTATGATTATTGTGAGCAACGCTTGCGCTGGCGTAGCTTCAGGGCGTCGCCGATGAATCAAGTCATCGGGAACGCCGCGCAAACGTTTGCGTAGACCGAACTATGCGAACCCTGCAGGGATTTGTCAACGAGCAGAAACGACCAATTTTTTGTACTGGTTGGCAAAAACCGGGCAATCACATCAGGCCGAGGTGTTGACCACCGACCCGCTACCGGAGCCCTTGGACATCTCCTTGACCAAGGCGGCGGATACCTCCATCAAAGCGCCGTTGGTTTCGGCTATTTGGCCCTGAACACCCATGACCGCAGTGGTCTTGGCTTCCGGCGTTGGATAAGAAGCCGCCTGGGCTGCCGCCAATTGTTGCTGCTCCTCGCGCAGTTGCTGTTGCAGCTCTTGCATGCGCTTGAGCAGCATTTTCACCGTCACACTGGTGTTGTCCGGGACTTCCTGCGCATCTGCACCCGATGCCAGGCCCACGGCGCTTGTCTTGACTTGCTTACCGTCGTCCTTGCTGACACCCAGCGCTTTATCTGCCGCCTCCGCTGTAGCTTCGTTCAACGCTCGGATGGTAGCGGCTGATTTGCCACCGATTGTGATGCCTGCAGCATTCGGAATACCGACGGATAACGACATGTGAGCTCCTGAAAAAGTAAGGTCCTTTAAAGGAGCATCGACCTGAACGCGAATTTCTTTAGCAGCGGTCTGAAATTTCGCAAGGCGATTTTCTCAACGAAAGTCGTAGGTTTTTTCGGAGAACCGAACACAAACACCAAACGTGTTCGAGAACCCGGACAACAAGATGTGAACCTGTCCCGACAATCACAAAAATACCTATATAAATCAGCAGATTAAAGTTTTTTCTCATTCAAAGTACGGCTGGTACAGATCCTGCTCCTACTCGTGCACCCCAGGCGTTCAGATCTGCCGGGGGCGCATCTAGATGAACCTGCATCAGCACCGTCACTACTAGAGAGAAAATAATGAAATCTGTATTCAACACTTTTATTCCGGGCGCTTTGGCCCTCCTGCTGCTCCTGCCGACCGCCCTTCAAGCGAAAGAAGCCGAAACCCAACAGAAACTGGCTAATGTGGTGATCCTCGCCACCGGCGGCACCATCGCCGGCGCTGGCGCCAGCGCGGCCAACAGTGCCACTTATCAAGCGGCCAAAGTCGGTATCGAGCAACTGATTGCCGGCGTGCCGGAACTCGGCAAATTGGCAAATGTGCGTGGCGAACAGATCATGCAGATCGCCTCTGAAAGCATCACCAACGACAACCTGTTGCAACTGGGTCGTCGAGTGGCAGAACTGGCCGACAGCAAAGACGTCGATGGCATCGTCATCACCCATGGCACCGACACCCTGGAAGAAACCGCCTACTTCCTGAACCTGGTGGAAAAAACCGACAAGCCGATCATCGTGGTCGGCTCCATGCGCCCAGGCACTGCGATGTCGGCTGACGGTATGCTGAACCTCTACAACGCCGTGGCCGTGGCCAGCAGCAAAGAAGCACGCGGCAAAGGTGTGCTGGTGACCATGAACGATGAAATCCAGTCCGGTCGCGACGTCAGCAAAATGATCAACATCAAGACCGAGGCTTTCAAAAGTGCCTGGGGCCCGCTGGGCATGGTGGTCGAAGGCAAATCCTACTGGTTCCGCCTGCCGGCCAAGCGTCACACCATGGACTCGGAATTCGACATCAAAACCATCAAGAGCCTGCCTGACGTCGAAATCGCCTATTCCTACGGCAACGTTAGCGATGTCGCCTACAAAGCCCTGGCTCAATCGGGCGCCAAAGCGATCATTCACGCCGGCACCGGCAACGGCTCGGTGTCTTCGCGCGTCGTTCCAACCCTGCAGGCCCTGCGCAAGGACGGCGTGCAAATCATCCGCTCGTCCCACGTCAACGCCGGCGGTTTCGTACTGCGTAACGCTGAACAGCCTGATGACAAGTACGACTGGGTTGTAGCGCATGACCTCAACCCACAAAAAGCCCGGATCCTGGCCATGGTCGCGCTGACCAAAACCAATGACAGCAAAGAGCTGCAACGGATGTTCTGGGAATACTGATCCGCCCTCGCCCGACCAGCTCCGGTCGGGCACCGCTTACACCCTTCGCCACTCTGGCGAGGGGTCATAGTCCTACAAAAAAATCCTGACCGTCTTACACCAAACGGAAAAAACCACTGTCAGAGGATTTTCTTGAATTTTAAGCAGTTGCGAAAATGCTTACAGTTAAATACTGTATGCACGTACAGCTTAATAAGGATAATCCTGTGGCCACCACTTCCGCCTCTCCTGACTCCTATCAACGCATGGGCATTCGCGTCCAAAAAATCATCAATTCCCAAAGTGCCCAGAAAGCCAAAGCCGCCCTGATCTTCCGTCTTCCTGACGAACCGGTGGATGAGTGGGAACAACTGCTCGAAGAAATCGACGAAAACGATAACGTCACCCTCGCCTATCGCGACGATGGCGGCGTGCAGATTTTTTGGGTTGTGCCGAAGGAAGATTGAGTCAATGAGTGTCCGTTGTTTTGCTTTGTTGTTTCTGTTCATCGCCATGGGCGCCCAGGCTGGCGCTCCGCGCACCTTCAACGAAGCCAAGAAAGTCGCCTGGAAGCTTTACGCACCGCAATCCACCGAGTTTTATTGCGGCTGCAAATACACCGGTAACAAGGTGGACCTCGCCGCCTGTGGGTATGTGCCGCGCAAAAGCCTCAAGCGCGCCTCGCGCATCGAGTGGGAACACATTGTCCCCGCCTGGCAGATCGGTCATCAGCGCCAATGCTGGCAGTCGGGCGGACGCAAAAACTGCACGCGCTACGACCCGACTTATCAGAAGGCCGAGGCCGACTTGCACAACCTGGTGCCGAGCATCGGCGAGGTGAATGGCGACCGCAGCAACTTCAGCTTTGGCTGGCTGCCGGTACAATCGGGCCAATACGGTTCGTGCCTGACGCAGGTCGACTTCAAGGCCAAGAAGGTCATGCCGCGCCCTTCGATACGCGGGATGATCGCCCGGACGTATTTCTACATGAGCAAGCAGTACGGCTTGAAGCTGTCCAAACAGGATCGCCAACTGTATGAAGCCTGGAACAAGACCTACCCGGTGCAAGCCTGGGAGCGCCAGCGCAACCAGAGCGTGGCCTGCGTGATGGGTCGCGGTAATGAGTTTGTCGGCCCGGTAAACATGAAAGCCTGTGGTTGAACAACCGCTGAAAACACAAAGGCCTCGGGCATTAAACCCGAGGCCTTTTTTTGTTTCTAACCACCGACTTTGTTGTAGCGCCAGTAGCCCATCAGGCTGAGAGGCGACCCAGCCGTAGAAACCATCGCTGGCCGATTCGGAGGTTCCCCTGAGGATCTCCTCGTCCACGTTGACGTCCTCCAGCTCCCCTTTTAAGAGTCGCTGCTGAACGGCGCCTGAACAGTTGTGCGGTTACTGAGCCGCCGGACGCTCGATGATCAGCGATTCGATGTTCATTTTTTTCGCCTTGGTCAGCGCCGCGTTTAAGTCAGCCTGACGCGCCTCGGCCTCGGCTTTGGATCCGAACGGCCCGAGCAGGATCCGGTCCTTGCCGTTTTCCCGAACCACATTGGAAACGAAGCTGTGCTCGATCAACCAGCCGCTGAGGTCGCTGACTGCCTGGGTTGTTTCGCCGCGCACTTCGAGATCCCATTGCGGACCGGCTGCCGGAACAGGAGCTGAAGCCTGTACGGAAACTGCGCTGGATGGCGTCTTTTGAGTGCTCGCTTCCTTGCCCTCACCACATCCCGCCAACGCCAATACTGCGATTACCAAGGCCATTTTGCGCACAACGTTTCCCTCTGAATGCTGAAAGTGCGGATTTTAACATTCATGAATACTTCCCGAGTGCCGCAAAATGGCCTTAAAACAACGAGAATGATGGTTGCGGCCTCTGTATAGTTACGCCTTGGGAATTAATGCAGCATCTGCGCGTCAGAAAGAGGCACCCAAACTGTGAGACTTCGCACTAATCTATAACTACACCGACCTCTGCACTGTCTGAATCAGGTGCCCTACAAGCAATCAAGGAGAAGACCATGCTGATACTCACCCGCAAAGTCGGTGAAAGCATAAATATCGGTGATGACATTACGATCACTATTCTGGGCGTTAGCGGCCAGCAAGTCCGGATTGGCATCAACGCCCCGAAAGATGTTGCCGTACATCGCGAAGAAATCTATCAGCGCATTCAGGCCGGTCTGACCGCACCAGACAAGCCACAAACCCCCTGAGTCCTGCTGCATCAGTAGCCAGCCCGTTCGCTTCAGCGCAATGGCTGGCTAAAGATTCATGCTCGGCGTTCTGCTGAGCACTCGCCTCCTGTCCCTCCCCCCTTTCGTTAAGCCGATACTACCGGCGTCGGCCACGCCTTGGCTGTCAGACTATTCGCTTTAAACCCGACGAATCAGCGTTGCTAGCCGAAGGTCACACCGCGCGCCATGCCGGTGGCTGCGATGATCATCAGCATCAGCAACAGGGCTTCCGTGTGGCTGATCCGGGCAAACAGTTTCGCCCGTCCCTGGTCAATCGAAGCGCCACGCCCCAACGCGATCCGCCATTTGATCAAGGTGATCATCGGCGCCAGTTCCATTAGCAAAATGATCACGAACAGCGTCATCTTGAGATGAAACAGCGGCTGATGAAGGTAGTAGTCGGTGCCTTTTTCATACCCACCGAAGGCTCGCATCAGTCCCGTGACCAGCAAAATCCCGGCACAAATCCCCCACACGTTATCCGCGACCAGCACGCTACGAATCTGCGCCGTTCCAGCGGCCAAGCGGCTTAACGCCGTGCCGCGAGTGAGCACCGCCCAAAGACCCAAGGCCACAGCCAAGAGGTGGATCGCCGCAAGAAACCAGTGAGATAGCATTGAATGCTCCAGACAGGGGAATGGAAAAGGGTTCGTCAGTAGTAGTCCAAAACCCGGAAATCTGCCCATAGACCGAAGGGGGATTTTTCGAAGCGTGATGTGGACCAAATGGGCAGAATGGCCATTCGCCAAGGAAGGAATACATGAACCGATCAAACCTGCCGACGCTGGTCCTGCTACCGGGAATGGATGGAACGGGTGAACTGTTCCAGCCTTTCGTGGCGGCCGTGGGGCAAGCTTGCGACATCGTTGTGTTGACTTACCCCTGCGACATCCCGTTGAACTATGGGGAACTGCAAGCCATTGCCAGGCAATCGCTGCCCACTGACCGGCCGTTCGTGTTGCTGGGCGAATCCTTCTCGGGGCCGATCGCCATTGCTCTGACGGCCTTGAATCTGCCTCGGCAGGTCGGGCTGGTGCTCTGCTGCACCTTTGCCAGCAACCCGCGGCCGCTGTTCAGCCACTTGGGCTTTCTGCTCAATATTCTGCCGATAGGACTCGTGCCTGCCCGATGGCTCAGCCCAATGTTGCTCGGTCGATTTTCTAGCGCTGCTTTGCGCGCCGCGCTGAGTCGGGCGATCAACAAGGTCAGTCCTTCGGTGATGCGCAAGCGACTGCGATCGGTGCTCAAAGTCGATGTATCGACGCAACTGTCCCAAATCAAAGTTCCCGCTGTTTATCTGCGTGCAACCCAGGATCGGGTGGTGCCGAAGACTGCCTCGCTGCGGATCTGCGAACTAAAACCGCAGGTACAAGTGATCGAAGTCGAGGCGCCGCACTGCCTGCTTCAGGCGACCCCCGATAAAGCTGCGCGGGTGATCGTTGAGTTTTTACAAACGCGACAAACTCACTGATGCCCCGACATTTTCATGTCGGGGCATCCCCATCACACCTGGTCTGCACCATCACCGGTAGGTACCCGACGCTCGCGCAGACCCAGCGCTTGCGTACCGGAGGTATAAGCCCCCTTGATCGCAGTGCCGGCCTCCTGAAAGCCTTTCTTGGCCGAGTTATAGTTATTCTCGACAAATTCGCCCGTATCCTTCGCCCCTTCCTCAATACCATCCTGGACTTTTTTGGCCAGCTTCAGAGCCTTGGGCGGAATGTCTTCCTGAATAACCTTGACGCCTTTGTCCGCCGCTTTTCCGGCCAGCACACCGGCAGCACCGTAGGCGGCGAAGGTCAACGCCGAACCCGCGACGTTCACCGCATGGTCCGCCGCGGCAACGGCCCCCTTCGGCAGCCCCTGATTGAGTGCCGCCTGCTTGGCCGCGTTACGCGCCATGCCTGTCAGCGCGAAACCTCCAGCCAGCGCGCCGCCGTTAGTCAGGAGGTTGCCGCCTTCAAACACCTTGCGCACAGAGCTCAAGGTCTCGGTCGCAACGTCCAGTGGGAATTTGGCGGCGCGCTTGGCGCCGTTGATGTAAGGCCGGGAAGGACTGCACTTGTCCAGCTCCTTGAATTGATCTTCCCAGTCTTTGCGCCCGAACAACTGCGCCCCGCCGACCAGTCCCGCGGCTTTTTGATTGTTGTGCATGAGCACCGCATACCCGGCGCCGGCCACCATCCCGCCGGCCGAACCAATGGCCGTATCGAATGCAGCGGCAACTTTAGGCCCGGCCGTTGCATTGAGCGCTGCCGCTGCCCCCAGACGAACGACGTTACGCACGGAAAATGTCTGGAGGGCCAGGGCGCTTTGCCCGGCCTGCTTGATCGGATGAGCCTCCGATTTGGCCTTTTGGGAGTCAGCCATAATCGTTTCAAGCTTGTCAGCCGGCGCTTTGAGCCACAGCGAATCTTCGGTCGTTTTAGCGAGCACCCCACCGCCCACCACATCGGCCGCGCCGGACATCGCCCCGGCGATAAAACCGGTATACCCCGGGTTACCGGTGGCGTCGGCTGTTACCCCTGGCACTTTGTCGAGCACCACGGTGACCACACCAAACGGCAAGCCACCGACAGCGCCCTGGGTCGGAACCGTCACTCGGTCCATACGTTCGGCCTTGTCCAACAGACGATCGACGTCAGCGGAGGAATAATTCAATTCATGCAGTCTGTTGGCCCGCCCTTCCACCAGCGCGTCCATTGCTTCCCCGTTTGTATCGGTTCGGTCACCCCTGAACAGCTCGGTCATTTTTGTCTTAAGGTCGTGCAGGACCTGCGGATCGCCACTGGTTATCGCTGCGGTAGCACTGGTGGATGCGGCAGCGTTGGTGGATGTGGGCGGCTGCATTTCGATCTCGTTGCGATCGATCAAAGGTTGTGTACGGCTGGAAGATAACGGGTCCATGGACATTCCTTTTGTTGGAGTGAAGCGTTGAGATCAAATAGAACGTTCGATCAGTGCGCCTTGGGAATTCCAAACTGCTCCAGGGTCGGATCGACGTTGTGGTCGAATTGCTTTTGCGCGGAGTGCTTTTTCACTGCCTCGACAATCGCCGCGATGCCGAAACCGATGCTCATGGCCGCGTCGATCACCCAACCCACAGGACCGGCAGCCGCGCCGATGGCCGAAGCCGCCGCCAGCCCTGCTGCCTCACCGGCAACGGCCCCGGCAATCCGTCCGCCGATAGAACCGGCCATGCGCCCGAGCCCGGCCGACGCTTCACGGCCAGCCAATTTGCGCACCGCATCAACGCCATCCTTGGCCGTCGAAAGACCCTGCTTGGTGTTGTCGTAGGCATCCTTGACTTGCTGGGCCTTGTTTTTCGGCGCAACGGCATCGGAAACCGAGCCGGACTGACCTGTCGCATCACCGGCGTTTTCGAGTAACTCGCGACCTTTTTTCGACTGCTGCAACTGGCCGACCGTGGCGTCCACATAACTCGCTTGCTGACGCTGGACGAAGCTCTGTGGCAGCACCGCGTCATAGGCGGCTTTTTGCGCATCACTGGTTTGCAGGGACTGCCCGGCGTCGGCCTTTTTCTGTCCCAGCAACTGCTTGAGCGAACCGCCCTCACTGAAATTGCTGACGTAGGACTGTTGCAGCTTGCTCTGGACGTCCGGCTGGTTGCCGACCACTTGCGCAGCCGTCGGCAGGTCGGCATCGGGGCCCAGCAAGTCCTGCTGCATTTGCAGTTGCGCCGATAGCCCGCCGATGGCGCCGCTGTAGTCGGGAGCGGCGTCTTTTTTCGAGGTCTTGTCGGCGCTGTTCATGTCGTTGCGCAGGGCCTGGCCACTCACTACGTTTTGCAACTGGCCCTTCACGGCTTTTTCCAGGGACGGGTCGCTGGCCACCAGGGCTCGTTCCTGACTGGGGATGGCCTGGCTCATGTAGGTCTGCACATCGGGATCGTCCTGCAACTGGCCGATCTTTTCCGCCAGAGCGTCTTCGGTCTTGCCGGTTTTGCGTAGATCGGAACCGGCAACAACGCTCTGCTGGGTCTGTTGCAACTTGACCATCACCGCCGCTTTCTCGGCGCCGGTGTAGTTCTGCGGCTGCTCGAAAACCTCTTTACCCAGTTTGCTGATATCAGTGCCAGCGACAGCATTCAGGGTCGCTGCGTCGCTGAGCATCCCGGCGAACTCGCCGCCATTGGTGGGAGCCTGGTTCTTGATCCAGTTGCTGATGTTCGCTGCATCGAATTTCTTGTCCGGGCCATGGGTGGCCAGGTCCCGGCCTTTGAGTCCACCCTGATCAAGCATGTTGAGCAGGCCCGGCTGCGACCAGGTTTTCGAGGCTTGTTTGAGCGGTCCGGCGAGCCCGGGGTTGTTGTCCTGCAAAGCCTTGAGGCCGTCGGCGTCCATGTACTGATCGACTTTGGTTTTACCCTCCGCGCCGGCCGCATGTTTGGGATCGGCAGCATTGGCCAGCGGACCGTTGGCCTGCAACAACGAGGCCGAGCGGACCATCTGCAACGACTGAGGATCAGCATTGGGATGGTCCTTCTGGTAATTAGCCAGGTCCTTGTCAGCGTTGTCGGCCGCACCTTGCATCTTCTTGGCAAACGCCTTGAGGTCGCCGTCAGTGATTTTGCCGTCCGCCTTGCCGCCGTGTTTGCCGGTATCGACGGCGGTTTTCAGGGCTGGATTGTCGTTGATGAACTTCATCGCCTTGGCCGCATCCGGGCCTTTTTCGGTGGCCATCAGGGCGGCGGCAATCGGTCGATTGAGTTCCTTGGCCGCTTGCTCCCGCTGCTCCGGCGGCAAGTCCGCCACCAGGGGCGCCCAGCGTTCGAGCTCCTTGGGTGAGGAGTATTTCGAGTCGTCGAGCAACCGGGCTTCGGGACTGCTGGCCGCCGCCGGGTTGGACGAAGGCGCCGTGGCGTCGGTCGTCGGCGTTGCAGCGGCGGTACGAGTTGCGGGTGGGGTGTCGGTCAACGGACGCGAGGGCGTAGTGCCTTCATCGCCACCGAGCAAACGCTTCATCACCAGGCCCAACAGGTTCGGCGATTGAGCGTCTTTGGCTGGGCTGGCCAGCGTCTGGGACCCGGTCTGCTGACCGAACTGCACGCCACCACCCGACGCGGACGAACCATTAGGTTTGGCATTCTCCAACGCTGGCCGCGAAGGCTTGTCACCGCCCAACAATGGAGAGGCGGTTGCGGGGAACGGAGTGTTGGAAATGCGCATGAGGGTTAGCCATTTTCAGTCGGACATGCCGATGTGTGGCATGACAGGCTCATGCGGTTCCCAACTTGAGGTGAATGAGCTTCAAAAAACACAGGGCACGCTGCGCTTGAGTTGCTCCCGCGCCCGGGACAAACGCGAGCGCACGGTGCCAATGGGTACGCCCAGGCTCGAGGCGGTGTCCTGATAGTTGCCGTCCATTTCCAGGCTGACCCGCAGCACTTGCTGCATGGTCACCGGCAACGCGCCAATCGCCAGGACGACGCGCGCCAACTGTCGGTGATCATCCACTTGCGCACCAATGTCGCAACCATCGCTAACCTCCAGCTCTTCGCGGTCTTCCCAGCTTTCCTGAAAGGGCTGTTTGTACAGTTTGCGAAAGTGGTTACGGATCAGGTTCAGCGCGATGCCGCACAACCAGGTTTGCGGCTGGGAGTCGTAGCGAAATTTATGCTCATTACGCAGCGCTTCGAGAAACGTGCATTGGAGGATGTCCTCCACATCATCAAGGTTCATCACCTTTTTTTTGATGAAGATTCTCAGCTTGTGCACCTGCTCGGTATTGAGCTGACGGAGGCCGGAAACAGGAGCTGGACAGGTCATCGAATTGCTGGAAAGCATCGCTATAAACCATTTCAGGATATGTCCCAGGGCTATAGCGATTTGTATGCCAATTGACACATTTATGTACTTGTTTGATTTTTAACGATTTTTAAAACCGTTACTGATGATTTCTGTGCAAGTTCTTGCACAAGCCGATTGGATCCAATACTGGATCTGGCACAGATGTTCCGTTTGCCGCCGACATGGAACCGGATGGCCAGGACGACCCACTCACTGCGCATGACCCCTGACAGAAATGCGCTATGAAGATCGCGGCTCCGAACATTCCCCATGTCCAGCAACCGGCCCCGGCGACGCCTGTCAGGTCGGCGGCACTGCTTGCCCAGAGCACACCCCCGACCAATCAGGGGACATCGACCCAACAGGTCACGCGGTTTGCTTCGGCGCTGATTCAGCAGAGCCGGACCCTGAGCCAGCGCGACTTGATGGCCAGCACCAATGCCTTGCAGTCCAAGGCCGTCAAACTGGGGGAGCTTTATCAGCTGCTGATGGGCAGCCAGGACAAGGGCCTCGACAGCGCGGCGCGGGAACTGCGCAAGCAGTTGAAGAACCAGACGCCGACCCTTGCGCAAGTTTTGGCACTCAGTGGTGACGACGCCGCCAAGGCCCACGTGATGCTGCAAGCAGCCTCGCGCCAGGCCTATAACGAAGGGGCCAGCGGCGAACACGTCAACCTGAATCAGCAACTCAAGCTGCTGCGTCGCGAACACGGCAACAAGGCCCAGGCCGGCATCAACACCGCCCGGGCCTTTGCCAAGTCCAGCCTCAACCCGCGACGCCGACAGACGCTGCGAGACCTGTACTACTCGGGCGTAGTCGGCCAGCAAAGCATTTCCAGCCTGATCGACACCCTGCTCGGCCAAGAAGAAGGCGAACGGCAATTCGCACCGACCCTGCGCGACCTGCGCGGCGCCATTGCCGACGACCTCGCAGCCCTGAGCCCCTCGAGCACCCAGCAACAATTGCGCAACCTCATGCACGGCCTGAACACGGCTCGCCATGTCGCGACCCTTTTGCAAACCAGCGAGCACTTGCTCGGCCGCATGCGCGGCAAGAACCCGGCGTTGCAGTTGAATGCACCGACCTTCCTCAAGCACCTGCTGACGCTGTCGGGCAAGGGCATGAACCTGCATGAAACGCTGCAACTGGCGCAATTCATTGGCGGCAAACACCTCAAGCATCAACTGGCTTTTCTCAACGGTCTGCGTCCGATGCTGCAGCAGCTGCCCATTCTGTTGTGGCGCGATCTCAAGGCCCGACAGAACGCCCTGGGCAACCTGCTGACGTTGATGGCGGAGCTCACACGCCAAGAGCAGGACCTGCCCAAGGGGAGCCCCGCCTGATGGAACGGATTATCAATGTGCTGAACCAGATCGCCCTGGCGGCCATGCGTCGCTCGGAGATCGTCGGCGCGTTCGTCGTGCTCGCCATCGTGTTCATGATGATCACGCCGCTGCCGACCTGGCTGGTGGACATTCTGATCGCCATCAACATCTGTATTTCCTGCCTGCTGATCATGCTGGCCATGCACCTGCCCCGCCCGCTTGCGTTCTCGACCTTCCCCTCAGTGTTGCTGATCACCACGATGTTTCGCCTGGCGCTGTCGATTTCCACCACCCGTTTGATCCTGCTGGATCAGGACGCCGGGCACATCGTCGAGGCCTTCGGGCAGTTCGTGGTCGGCGGTAACCTGGCGGTGGGCATGGTGATTTTCATGATCCTCACCGTGGTTAACTTCCTGGTGATCACCAAGGGTTCGGAGCGGGTGGCGGAGGTCGGCGCGCGGTTCACCCTCGACGCCATGCCCGGCAAGCAAATGTCCATCGACAGCGACTTGCGCGCCAACCTGATCAGCGTCCATGAAGCCCGCCGCCGACGCTCGGAACTGGGCAAGGAAAGCCAGTTGTTCGGCGCCATGGACGGGGCAATGAAGTTCGTCAACGGCGATGCGATTGCCAGCCTGATCATCGTCGCGATCAACATGATCGGCGGGATCGCCATCGGCATGATTCAGCACGGCATGACCGCTGGCGACGCGGTGCAGCTGTACACCGTGCTGACCATTGGCGATGGCTTGATTGCGCAGATTCCGGCGCTGCTGATTTCCGTCACCTCGGGGATGATCATCACCCGCGTGTCCAACGACAATCCGGGCGTGGAAGCCAATATCGGCCGCGAGATCGCCGAGCAGATCACCAGCCAGCCCAAGGCCTGGATCATCGCGTCGGTAGCGATGCTTGGTTTTGCGGCGATGCCAGGGATGCCGACAGCGGTGTTCATCGTGATCGCGATCATCTGTAGCCTGGGGGGCGTGCTGCAACTGCAACGCGCCAAACCCAAATCCACGCAGGAGCAACCGGTCGCCGTGGCGCCGGAGGACAACGGCAACGAAGACCTGCGCACCTTTACCCCGAGCCGGCAGTTTCTGTTGCAGTTCCATCCCCAGCAGAACAGGGCGCAGATCGACGCGCTGGTCAGCGAAATCCGTCAACGGCGTAATCGCCTGGTGGTGCATTACGGCCTGACCTTACCGTCGTTCATCATCGAAACCGCCGAACACCTGGCACCGGACGAATTCCGTTTCTCGGTCTATGAAGTGCCGATGCTTAAGGCCACGTTCAACCAGACCCACGTCGCCATCGATGTCGATGCTCTGGATGCCGGGCAATTCGAACACGCAGTGGCCGGCAGCCTTGAGCGTCAGGAAAGCCAATGGCTGTGGTTGCCGGCCGACGCCGCGCAGTTGCAACAAAGCCCGGTGGAAACCATCAGCGCCAGCACCCTGATCGTCGAGCGCATGGAGCGCGCATTACAGGCTTGCGGGCCGCAGTTCATCGGGTTGCAGGAAACCAAAGCGATCCTCGGCTGGCTGGAATCCGAGCAACCGGAACTCGCCCAGGAAATGCAGCGAGTGCTGCCACTGGCGCGGTTCTCTTCCGTACTGCAACGGCTGGCGTCCGAATGCGTGCCGTTGCGGGCGATCCGGGTGATCGCCGAAACCCTGATCGAACACGGCCAGCACGAACGCGACATCACCGCCCTCACCGACTACGTACGCATCGCCCTCAAATCGCTGATCTACAACCAATACTGCGGCGCCAACGGTTTGCTGGTGTGGCTGCTGACCCCGGAAAGCGAAGGCATCCTGCGCGACAGCCTGCGCCAGACCCAGACCGAAACCTTCTTTGCCCTGAGCAATGAATCAAGCCTGCAACTGGTGCAGCAACTGCGCATCGCCTTTCCCCTGCGCACCGCTGAACGTGCCGTGCTGCTGGTGGCCCAGGACTTGCGCAGCCCCTTACGCACCTTGTTGCAGGACGAATTCCACCATGTCCCGGTGCTGTCCTTCGCCGAGATCAGCAACGTCGCCGAGGTGAAAGTGATGGGCCGTTTCGACCTGGAAGAAGACCAGGAAGTGCTGGAGGACGACTATGCGGCCTGATGCCTGGAGACTGTCGTGATGTTTGAACTGCGGGTATTGAGCGGTCTGCACCAGGGCGCCGCATTGCCGTTGATCGGTGAGCAGTGGCTGATTGGCGCCGATGCCGATCATGATCTGGCGCTGTACGACCCCGGCGTCGCCGCCCTGCATTGCCGTCTGACCCGCACCGAGGACGGCTGGCGGCTTAACGCCGAAGACAGCCTGATCAACGACGAGGAAGGCCATGCACGCACGGTGACCGAACTGGCGCCGAACCAGACGTTTGCCCTGGGCAATGTCTGGTTGTGCCTGTCGGCGGCAGAGCAGGCCTGGCCGCTGGTGCCAGTGCTTGCACAGACCGAAAGCGACCCGCAAAACCCCGGAAATTCGCCGCCCCTGAAGAAAGTTTCGTCACGCTCGACGCGGTTCGACCGTATCGGCGCGGTCATTGTCGGCGTGCTGGTGGGCATCATGGGCAGCGCCTGGGGCTTGAGTCGCAGCGCTTCCAATCAGTCAACCGAGGCCATCACCGCGCCCGCGACCGCTATCGTCGCGCCGACCTCGGCCGGCCAGCCGAAAACGCCCGGAGCCACGTCTGCGTCGAAGGTGAAACTGGCCACCCGCGAAGCGGTACGTCGTCAGCTCAACGCGTTGCTCAGCGATCGCTTGTTGACCGACGTGCGCATCGAAGACAGCGCCGAAGGCCTGATCCTCAAGGGTGGCCTGAAAGATGACGCGTTGCTGGTTTATCAGCGGATGCTGCAACGCTTCAAAGAGCGCTACGAACTGCCGGTGCCGCTGCTCGACCAGGTCGCCACGGCCGGTGCCGGCCTGCCCTTCGTGATCGTGCAGATCATCAGTGGCACCAACGCCCACCTGGTCACCAGCGAGGGCCAGCGGCTGTACATCGGCGACGTGCTGAACGGTCTGCGCCTGAGCCGCATCGACGATCAGCGCATCGAGTTCGACGGCGACCAACATGTCGAGGTGCGCTGGTGAATGCAGCCCTGGCGCAATGGACCCGCGAACAGACTTCGCGACTGTCGAGCTGCTCGGCGGTGCGGATCAGTGGCCGTGTGTCGGCAGTCAACGGCATTCTGCTGGAATGCCAGGTGCCGGCGGCGAAGATTGGCGACTTGTGCGAAGTGAGCAAGGCCGATGGCAGCACCATGCTTGCCGAAATCGTCGGTTTCACCACGCAATGCACCTTACTCAGTGCCTTGGGCACGCCGGACGGCATCCAGGTCGGCGCGCGCATCCGGCCGCTGGGCATGGCCCACCGCATCGGCGTCGACGACAGTTTGCTCGGTCGCGTGCTCGACGGTTTCGGCCGGCCGCTGCTGGGGGATGGCGACGGTGCATTTGCCGGTCCTTATGACCGACGCACCACCACCCCGGTGATCGCCGACGCCTTGCCACCGATGCAAAAGCCACGGATCAGCTCAGCGCTACCCACCGGCATTCGCGCCATCGACAGCGCGATTCTGCTGGGCGAAGGCCAACGGGTTGGGCTGTTCGCGGGGGCCGGTTGCGGCAAGACCACACTGCTGGCCGAGATGGCGCGCAACATGGATTGCGATGTGATCGTCTTCGGTTTGATCGGTGAGCGCGGTCGCGAGTTGCGCGAATTTCTCGACCATGAACTGGACGACACTTTGCGCCAGCGTTCGGTGCTGATCTGTGCCACTTCCGACCGCTCAAGCATGGAACGCGCCCGTGCCGCGTTCACCGCCACGGCCATCGCCGAAGCTTTTCGCAAGCGCGGCATGAAAGTCTTGTTGCTGATCGACTCCCTGACCCGATTTGCCCGCGCCCAACGCGAGATCGGCATCGCGGCCGGCGAGCCCTTGGGCCGGGGTGGTTTGCCACCGTCGGTGTACACCCTGTTGCCGCAACTGGTCGAGCGCGCCGGCATGAGCGAAAACGGCTCGATCACGGCGATCTACACGGTGCTGATCGAGCAGGATTCGATGAATGATCCGGTGGCCGACGAAGTGCGCTCGCTGCTCGACGGCCACATCGTGCTCTCACGCAAACTCGCCGAGCGCGGGCATTACCCGGCCATCGACGTGCCCGCCAGCATCAGCCGGATCCTCAGCAACGTCACCGGCCGCGAGCACCAGCAAGCCAACAATCGCCTGCGTCGCTTGATGGCGGCCTATCGGCAAGTGGAGATGCTGCTGCGCCTGGGGGAATACCAGCCGGGGTCCGACCCGGTCACCGATTGCGCGGTGCAACTCAACGACGCGATCAATGACTTTCTGCGCCAGGACCTGCGCGAACCGGTGCCACTGGAAACCACCCTGGAACTGCTCACGCAACTCACCTCGCAATTACCGGAATGAGCATGGACGACGACCTCGAAGCCGACCCGGACCGCGTGGCCATGGAGCAACTGATCAAAGTGCTGACGCCCCTTCGTCAACACCGTCAGGCCCGTGCCGAGCGTGCCCAGCGCCAGTTGCAGGACGAGTTGACGGTCATGCAGCAACAACTGCTGCAAACCGAACAGTCCTGGGTTCAGGAACGGGACAACCAGAAGGTCCGGCGCCAGCAGTTGTCCGCCACACACCTGGAAATAACCATGGAACTGAGCGACGTCGATCGCTGGCACGACAAGGAGCGCCGCATGCTCGATCGCCTCGCCTACATCCGCCAGAACGCCAGCCAGTTGCGTCAAGCCATCAAGCTGCAACGGCAACGGATCGAGCAAGCGCAGTTGGAGGCCAAGGCCCGGCAGCGGGCCGTGGAAAAACTCGCCTGCATGAGCGAGAACCTGAATGAGGAATGAGCTGTTGAACGCACCGATCAAGCACCCTGCCCCGCGCCCGCCACAGAAACCGGCGCCGGCGGCGATCCAGCCTCAGGCCGACAATCCGCCGGCCGCCAATTCGCAGCCTCGGCGCAACGAGCCTGAGCGCAGTCGTTTTGCTGACAGTCGACTGAATCAGGGCCGCGACAGCACCCGCCACCTGGATGCAGACGGCTTGTTCTTCGCGCAATTGCTGATGCCATCGGGCAACGGCAAGGGCGACCAGTCCGGTGCCGGGGGTGGCGGCGGTTTCAACATGTTTGCCGCCGCCGACGGTGTGCCGACGCAGTTGATCGACGAACTGGCGCTGCAACTGCCGTCCCACGGCGACCGGCCCTTCAGCGCCACGTTGTTGATGCCCAATCTGGGCAAGGTGCAGGTCCGGGCGAACAAGCGTGATAGCCGTTGGGCCATCGAGCTGGGCTTTGAGCGCAGTGATGTGCTTGAGCGCTTGAGTGCCCGCCATCAAGCCTGTGAAGACGCGTTTGCCGACGCACTGGGGCACGACGTCGAGCTGTCGATGGGTGTGGCATGAGGCCGCTGAAACTGCGCCAGGTTTCGCCGAGCGTCGCCGCCGCGAGTCGATTGTTGGGGCGTGGTCGCTGGCTGGAGTTTTCCAACGCAGGCGACAACGGTCGGCTGACCTTGAGCCCGATGCTTTCCATCGATAGCGCTGCAACCGTTGCCCTTGGCAGCGCCCGCGGCCTGTTGCGCCTGAGCAATGCCAATGCGCTGCTGAGCCTGTTTGGCAGTGCACCGGTGGTGTGCGCCGGGCCGTTGCAGCCTTGGTACTGGCAATACGTGAATCAACAACTGAGCCCGACATTGGCCGGCCTGTTCGCACCGCTCGAACCCCTCGAAGGCGTCGACGAGCCGCTGCCTGATCGCCTCGATTGCCGCATCACCGTGCAACTGGCGGGCGAAACCGCCCACGGCGTATTGAGCATCGCCGCCGACACGCTGCTGCGGATATTCGACGCCGCACCGTGGCAGGCCATCGAACAGGCATTGCCGGCGGATTGGCCGCTGCATTACCCGGTGGTGCTGGGGCGCCTGACTTTGACGATTAACCAATTGGGCTCGTTACGAGTGGGCGATGTCGTACTGCCCGCCGAGCCGTGTTTTGACAGCGACGGCAACGGCCAACTGCAGTTGGGCGCCCGACACTGGACCGTCGCTGCCCAGGCACTCGACGACAACTTGCAGATGCGGCTGATCCGCGAAAAGGACCTTCACGATGGACAATGACGCACTGTACGAAGACGCACCGCCGGTCATGGACGGCGACATCGCTGAGGCCGAACTGGCCGAGACATTTGAAGAGGAACCGACGGCCGAATCGATAACCGAGGATCCTGTCCCGCCCTCCTCGGCCCTAACGGGCCTGAGCCTGGACCTGACGGTGCGCAGTGGCGGCGTCAGCCTGAGTCTGGAAGCCTTGCAACGCCTGGCGCCGGGTTCGGTGCTGGACGTTGCCGGTGTGACGCTCGGCGAAGCAACCCTGTGCCATGGCGAGCGGGTCGTCGCCCACGGTGAGCTGGTGGACGTGGACGGCCGCCTCGGCCTGCAAATTACCCGCGTGGTATTCGACCGATGATCATGGAGGGCATGAACCCGATCATGCTCGCGCTGCTGCTCGGCGCGTTGTCATTGGTCCCGTTGTTTTTGATCGTCTGCACGGCGTTCCTGAAAATCTCCATGGTGCTGCTGATCACCCGCAACGCCATCGGTGTGCAGCAAGTACCGCCGAATATGGCGATGTATGGCATCGCCCTGGCCGCAACGATGTTCGTCATGGCCCCGGTCGCCCATGAGATTCAACAACGGGTTCACGACAACCCGCTGGAAATTGGTACCACGGAAAAACTCCAGGTCAGCGCCAACACCGTGATGGAGCCGATCCAGCGCTTCATGAGCCGCAACACCGACCCCGATGTGCAAGCCCACTTGCTGGAAAACACGCACCGCATGTGGCCGGCCGAAATGGCCGAGAAAGCCAGCAGCAACGACCTGCTGCTGGCGATCCCGGCGTTCGTGCTCTCGGAGTTGCAGGCCGGGTTTCAGATCGGGTTTCTGATCTACATCCCGTTCATCGTCATCGACTTGATCGTCTCCAATTTGCTGCTGGCGCTGGGCATGCAGATGGTTTCACCGATGACCATTTCACTGCCGCTCAAGCTGTTGCTGTTCGTGCTGGTACAGGGCTGGTCGCGGCTGCTCGACAGTCTGTTTTATTCCTATATGTGAGGCCCACCGTGGAAGCATTGGCACTGTTCAAGCAAGGCATGTTCCTGGTGGTGATCCTCACCGCGCCGACCCTCGGCGTGGCGGTTTTGGTGGGTGTACTCACGTCGCTGTTTCAGGCACTGATGCAGATCCAGGACCAGACCCTGCCCTTCGGCATCAAACTGGCCGCCGTGGGCCTGACGCTGGCGGCAACCGGGCGCTGGATCGGTGTGGAACTGATCCAGTTCATCAACCTCTCGTTCGACCTGATCGCCCGCTCCGGCGGCGCCCATTGATGCCGTTCGACGCCCAGCACCTGTTCGAGCTGATGCTCGGCATGGGCCTGGCCATCGCGCGGATTTTGCCGTGCCTGATTCTGGTCCCGGCGTTCTGCTTCAAGCACATCAAAGGGCCGTTGCGCTACGGCGTTACTTGCGCGATCTCACTGGTGCCGGCCCCGAGCATCGGCCGGGTTCTGGCCCTGGAAAACGACAATTGGTACACCATCGTCGGGCTGCTGCTCAAGGAGTCGGTGCTGGGGGTGTTGTTGGGGTTGCTGCTGTACGCGCCGTTCTGGATGTTCGCCACGGTCGGCGCGTTGCTCGACAGCCAGCGCGGCGCCCTGAGCGGCGGGCAGATGAACCCGTCGCTCGGGCCGGACGCTACGCCGTTGGGCGAGTTGTTCCAGGAAACGCTGATCATGCTGGTGATTCTGTCCGGCGGTTTATCGTTGATCACCCAGGTGATTTGGGACAGTTATGAAGTCTGGCCACCCACCGTGTGGCTGCCGGGAATGAACGCCCAAGGCCTGGATATTTTCCTGGGTCAACTAAACCTGACCCTGCAACACGCGCTGCTGTATGCCGCGCCTTTTATCGGCCTGCTGCTGTTGATCGAAGCGGCGTTCGCCATCGTCGGCTTGTACGCCCAGCAACTGAATGTCTCGGTGCTGGCGATGCCGGCCAAAAGCATGGCCGGGTTGGCGTTCCTGCTGGTGTACATGCCGACCCTGCTGGAACTGGGTAACGGCCAACTGCAAAAGCTGCTCGATATCAAATTTTTGCTCGGGCATCTGGTGCTGGTGCCATGAGCGAAAAAACCGAGAAAGCCACGCCGAAAAAACTCCGTGACGCCCGGGAAAAGGGCCAGGTCGGGCAAAGCCAGGACCTGAGCAAACTGCTGGTATTGATGGTGGTCAGCGAGGTTTGCCTGGGCATGGCCGATCAAAGTGTGGAGAAGCTGGAGTACCTGCTGACGCTTTCATTGAAGCGCATGAACGAACCCTTCCTCAGCACCCTGACCGAACTGATCGGCGAAGCGACCTGGATCCTGATCACGTTCATCCTGCTGAGTGTCGGCATGGCCATGCTGATGCGCCTGGCCGGCAGCTGGATTCAGATCGGTTTTCTGTTCGCGCCCAAGGCATTGAAAATCGACCTCGGCAAGCTCAACCCGATCGGCCATCTCAAGCAGATGTTTTCCGGGCAGAACCTGACCACCCTGCTGTTGAGCATCCTCAAGGCCATCGCCATCGGCGCAACGCTGTACGTGTCAATCAAACCGGTGCTGGGCAAATTGATCCTGCTGGCAGACTCGGACCTGACCACCTATTGGCATGCGCTGCTGACGCTGTTTCGCAGCATCCTGCGCACCACCCTCGGTTTGTTGCTGGTATTGGCATTGGTCGACTACGCCCTGCAGAAATACTTTCACGCCAAGAAAATGCGCATGAGCCACGAGGACATCAAGAAGGAATACAAGGAATCCGAGGGCGATCCACACGTCAAAGGTCATCGCCGGCAACTGGCCCACGAACTGCTCAACGAAGAACCGACGACGCCGGCCAAACCGGTGGAGGATGCCGACCTGCTGCTGGTCAATCCGACTCACTTTGCGGTGGCGTTGTATTACCGGCCGGGCCAGACGCCGCTGCCGCTGATCCACTGCAAGGGCGAGGACGAAGACGCCTTGGCGCTGATCGAGCGAGCCAAACGGGCGAAGATTCCAATCGTGCAAAGCGTGTGGCTGGCGCGCACGTTGTATAAGGTCAGGACCGGCCGTCACATCCCTCGCCCGACGCTGCTGGAAGTGGCGCATATCTACCAAGTGATCCGTCAGCTCGACGAAATCACCGACGAGATCATTCAACTCGAAGAGCACTGATTCAGAGCGGCGCGTTCACGAAACTGCAACGTTAAAAGGCTTCAATGGCCTTCAAAACTTTCGGCAGTGCAGCTCATGAATTCGTCCCATCGACAGCCGCCCGACACGCCCATTCCCGACGCCGCCGCACCTTGGTTACTCAACGCCGCAAAACAGCTTGGCGTGGCGCCACAACAGGCCCGGGACTTCGCCCGCAGCGGCGAGTTGCAACTGCCGGGGCTGACGCTGCAACTGGTCCTTTGGCAAACCCAGCCCTTCGCGCAATGGATTGTGTTGGCGCAGCTACCGCGCCCCGATTCGCTCGCGCCTGCGCAGTGGAACGAATTGCTGTTGCGGGCCAACTGCGCAATCAGCGCCATGAGCGCTTGCACCAGTGCGCTGGACGAGCGCGGTCAGGGTTTGCTGGTCAATCGCCTCTCGTATCAGCCTTACTCGGATCACCGAGGGCTGGCCACCGAACTCGACCATATGATTGCCGTGGCGGAAAGCCTGGTGGCCGGCGCCACGGCGCTGAGTTCAGCCGCCGCTCGCGCCGATCAGCCATCCGGCCCGCCGCCAGCGTCGAGCCCCACTACGGCGCCAGCGGCCAAAGCGGCAATGGACCAGCACTGGCATCGGCCATTGTTGATTCAGGCCTTGCAGCAGTTGGGTATCGACCCACCGCCAATGGCACAGATTCAAACCGTTGGGGTGATCCAGGTCGGCGGTCGGTCGTTCGAAGTGATCGCCGATGGCGACCAGCGCAACGTGCTGGTCAGCACAATTATCGAGGCGCCGCTGCACAGTGCGGCACAACGTGAACAAGCCTTGCGCGCCAACCTGCAATTGATGCTGCTGACCGGTTGCGCCGTTGCCCTCGCACCGCAGGGCAGTTGCCTGCAAGCGCGCTGGGATTGCACCGGGCTGGACGGCGAGGCCTTCGCCGACTGGCTGCTGGATTTTGCCCGACTGGCCGACAGTTTCGTCGCGCCTTTGCCCGCCGCGCTACCCAAGAGGAATCCGGCATGGACATAAGACCCACACCGCCAAGCATTGCCCCGCACCCGCCAACGCGCCTCGAACTACACCCCCTCGGCACCGGCCGAACCCCGGCGGACCTGGAACGCGGGCAAACACCGCCGCCCCCACCGGGCTTCACTGCCCGGGCGGCGCAAGCGGCGATGAGCCTGGGCCAAACGTTCCACCGTAGTTACCTTGCGCCGGCCTATGCAACCGCCAGCACCGCCGGGGGTGCGGTTCGCGATCACCTCAAGAGTGGCGCGCTACAGGCCTGGAGTGACAGCGCCGCGAATCTGCCGTCGGGGCGCACCACCCTCGCGGCGGCCGGCCAGACCTTGCAACAGATGGTCACGTGCGGCCTGCCGACCTACGTGCGCGAAGTCGCGTTCATGCATGCCTACAGTGCGCTGGCCGATGGCCTGGCGAAAAAAAATCCTGGTGGTGCTCTGGCGCTGCAAGCGGCGATTTCCCTGGCATCGATTGCCACGCAAGTCTACGTGCGCCAACCGCGCCTGGAGCGTCTCGGCGCCGAGTCGAACGTCGCCGTGCGCGGTCACTTTGCCTTGAGCGAAGCGAAATGGAATGGCCTGTCGAGCGACAAACAAGACGCCCTGCGCACGCAAATGAAACGCGACTCACGCAACGTCACCCGCAATCAGGTGGCGGCTGAAGCGATCTACTTGAGCCTCGGCGCATTGGGCGCAGCTCGCGGCGACGGCGCCTTGAGTGCGCGGATTCTCTCCACCCAGTTACGCAACGTGATCTACGCCGTATCGCGCGAAGCCATGCAGGCCAGCCTGAGCATGACCGGCAAACACGACGACACCAAAACCCACGGCGTCAATCAGGACAACATGGCCCTGCTCGGCTGGGCCTACGGCGCGAT
This sequence comes from Pseudomonas sp. ASL4, assembly GCF_056680395.1. Classification (NCBI taxonomy): domain Bacteria; kingdom Pseudomonadati; phylum Pseudomonadota; class Gammaproteobacteria; order Pseudomonadales; family Pseudomonadaceae; genus Pseudomonas; species Pseudomonas sp. ASL4. Next base: position 5,805,447 of record NZ_CM155280.1, read on the forward strand.
GACCCTGACCATGGGTTTCGTCCAGGACTCGGTCAGCCCCCAGACCTTGCCACCCGGCCAAACCCTGTCGAGCCCGGCGCTGACCGGGGCGAACCACCTGCCACTCCGCGGCGACGCGCTGGCGAAGTCGATCCAGACCCTGGCCGGCACTCGAGCTGCGTTCAACACCGTGATCGCGATCATGGACAATCACCTGCAAAAGCATTTCGACACCCGCCAGGCAGGCACCACCCAGCAGTTCGAAGCGAGCCTGCCGCTCAAGGATTATGGGCGGATACTCGATCAGTCCCCGGCGCGCGTGGCATGGACCAGCCTCGCCAGTGCGATCAACATGGCCATGGGCGAGGTCACTCGCGGCAATACCTCAGCGGCCCTCGGCAGTTTCCTCGGCAATGCCGGCACCGCAGCGGCCATGGGGCTGGCTTATCGCACCATGAACCAGACGTTCCAGGCCCACGGCAGTGTGCGCAAGGCCATCGACAACCCGCCGCCGCGCACGCCTTCAGCGGCGCAACCCAGCACCGCCCGAGCGAGCCTGGAACCCCAGGCCGGTCAGGTCATCAATCGCAGAGCGAATGCCACGCGCATGGAGATAGAAAACAGCGGTGTGGTTCGGGAAGGTCAGTGAGCGCAATCGCCCAAGTGATCCAGTCCCGCCAGCAGCAGTTGATGCTGGCGGATGTCGTCCAGGGACGCGTTGCTGCCCGAGGCCATTGGCGTGGCGTGCCAGACCACGAAGTCGCGCTGGGAATCCAGGAACAGAAAGTAATCGGGAAACAGATGCGATTGCATGAAGCGCCGTTCCAACGCCGTGCGCAGTTGCTGGGGTTGCAACGAGCGGCTTTCGATGTGCAAGGCGATGCCCCAATCCTGATGTTCACGGCGACTGACAAACGAAATTCCCGCGGCGACCGGCCAAACTGCGGCCTGTTCTGCGGCGACTTTTGCATAGAACGCCGCCTTCTCTGAAACTCGGATCATAGCGTTCAATCCCTTAGTGGCACGACGGTGAAGTCGAGTGTCCGCTCGCGGGCTTCGAGGCCCTGGCGCATGTCCGTCGGCCACCAGATCACCAGTTCGCGATCATTGGAGTCAGGCCGCTCGCACGCCTCGGCAAAGCAACCGGAACGCGATGCCGCGCAGCCATCCAACATCGCGCACAACGCCAGCAACGCCCCACACAAAACCTTGTTCATGGTGTCGTTCCCTTGAGTAACGAGGCACGCGCCTGGGCGTTGGCCGTGAGTGATTTGGGTTGGCGCACGGCAATGAACACTTCGCTTTCTTCCCCCGGTTGCAGCCAGGCCTTGGGCCAGGCGCTGACGCCCAGCACCCAGCGACCACCGCAGGTGCTTTCATCGATTCGCTGGGGTTTGTCGGTGGTGTTGCGCGCCACCACCACCGCCACACCCCATTGCTTTTGCGTGTACCACTGGGCGCGTTCGCCATCGATGGCCACCCCTGAGTTTGCGTCGCACAAGGTGTTAGGGATGAACGGCAATTGGTCGCTGCTGGTGAACCCGGCCGGGGCGATGCCATCGAGCAATTGGGTGAAGGCTTTCTGCACGTCGATGCGCGTCGGCTGCGCGCCGTCACGTCGGCCGCTGATGCGTTTGGACGCCGCATCCACGTCGTCCGGGTTGCCATTTTCGACGTAGCGCGACGGGTCGATCTGATCGCCGATTAACCTTGGCGTGAGGATGAACAAGCGCTCGCGTTTATTGGTGCGATGGCTGCTGGAAGTGAACAGCAGTTTGCCGATCAGCGGGATATCGCTGAGGTAGGGAATCTTGCGGACCTTGTCGTCGGACTCCAGCACATGGAAACCACCGACCACCAGCGATCCGTGCTCAGCGATGACCGCCTGGGTGCTGACGTTGCCTTTGCGCACACTCGGTTGCGATGGATTGAGCACCGAGGCGTCGATCTGCCCGTCCTCGATGTCGAGGATCAACTGCACCTGGGATTTGCCATCGTGATTGAGCGAACGGGGAATCACCTGCAGGCTGGTGCCGGCGGTGATCGGCTGGATATCAGCGACCCGTTCGCCGGTAGCGGTGAGGTATTCGGTGCGGCTGAAATCGATCACCGCCGGTTGGTTTTCCAGGGTCAGGATCGATGGATTGCCCACCACTGTGGCCGAGCCCTTGCCTTCCAGCGCATGAATGGCCAGGGCAAATCGACCGGAGTTTTCCACGGACAAGGTCGAGCTGGAACCGGAATCGAGCAACGACGCGCTGACATTGGTGCCGCCGGCCCAGATGTTCCAGCTGCTGGACAGTTCGGCCAGATCTTCGCGGTTGATGTCGAGGATCACCGCGTCGATTTCGATCAGGTTGCGCGGTTGATCAAGCTGTTTGACCAGTTTCTCGTACAGCGCTTTACGCTTGGGCAGGTCATAGATCAGCACCGCGTTGTTGCGCACATCGGCGCTGACGCGGATCCGCGACTTGCTGCCAGACGCGCCTTTGCCTTTTTTCGAACTGGTGTTGGCCAATACCTGATCCAGGCCTTTTTGCAGGTTGTCGGTGTCGAGTCCGCCGAGCAGCGTCGAGCCGCCGCCGTAAGGACTGCCACCGGCGCCCAGCCCCGCGCCCTGGAGCAGATTGACGCCGTTGATCGAATCACCGCGGGAGCGGGTTTCGAGCAAGTCCTGGAGAATGCTCGCAACCCCGGCCACCGTCAGTTGCTGATCACGATAACGAATAGTGCGGTCGGCGGCGTTGGCGTATTTCAGCGGCAGCACGACGATGTCCTGCTTCTCGTCCGGGGTGTCGACTTTCTTGCTGTAGTCACGCACAAAATTGACGTACTTGGCCGGACCGCGCACCAACACCACACCTTCATCAGGCAAGGCGCCCCAACCAAATCGAGAGTCCAGCAAGCCGACGTCGGTCAGCGCGCTCTTGAGGTCATCCACCGCATCCGGGGAGACTTCGATGCGCGCCGAGGTCTGCTCGCTGGTCGGGCTGATGTACAGCGTCTCGTTGTAGACGAACCATTGGAAGTGATGCTCCTGGCTCAACCGCTCAAGAAATGCCTGGGGGTTTTGCGCCTTGATGCGGCCGTCGACAATGCCGTCCACCGGCTCCATTTCCAGGCCCAGGCCAAACTCCTTGGCAAAATCGGCCAGGGCCGTCGCGAGATCCGCCTGACTGGCGTCATAGGCATACGCCGTGTGTTTCCAGGCGGGCGGTACAGCGGCGAATGCCGAAGCACTCATCCAGATCAATAGCCAAGGCAACCACTTAAAGGCCTTCATTTCACGCTCCTGGTTGCCAGGTATTGAGGGTCGAACGGGGCAACGAAGCATTCGTCAGGCTACCCAATGAGGTCTGTAACAGGCTGAGCATCGCGGCGCGCTGGTTGGCCAGGCTTTCCAGGCGTGCCAGCAATCCCGGTGTGGAACAGGGCGATGCCTGCCAACTGACCAGCACCAGGCAATGACTGTCGGGATCGATCGCTAACGCGCCTTCGCAGTGGCAGGCCACACCGGCGCTGCTCTGGATCAGCAGCGCGGTCAATCGATCGGGGTCGGCGGCGTCATACGGATCAAGCACGTCGATGCTACAGCGCACGCCGTCTTCGCAGCGGGCGAGCCGGGCGTTGGCCTCGTCGATCCAACAGTCCAGCGGTGCGCCAGAACCTTGCTCGCACCACTGCGTGACCACGGCAACGAAGTCATTGAATTCCATCGATGATCGCTTTCGTCAAACCGTGCTGGGCGCGCAAGCCTTCGCTCAAGACCGAAGTCGCGGTGGCCATTTTTTGCGACGCGTCGCTGAACGCCATCATGTCCTCGGGTGAGCCGCTGTCGGCGGCGTCGAGTGCCGCCTCGTCGGTGCTGGTCTGGCTGTTGCTGAACGAATGGTCGAGGCGATGTTGCAAGGCTTTGAAACTGATCATGAAGAGTGCTCCATGGAGGGGGTCGCCAGTGAGTGGAGCAAAACCGCCAGTGGGTTCCACTTTTTGCATGAGATGTCGAACGGAAGGTGCAACAGGGTCAGTCGCCCTGCCCCAGCAGACAGCGGACCAACCCCGGCCAATCGAGATCGAACTCCCCGGCGTCGCTGCTCAGGCGCAGGGTCTGGGCCGGCATCGAGATGTCTTCGCGCAATTGCCAGAGTGCGGCGAAGCGACTGCCGGCGACCCAGGCCTGAACATCGGCGAACAGTTCGGGGGGACACGTGAGGGTCGCGGTGCAGGCGTAACTCTGGCTCGCCGCCAGATGATTGATCAGCGCCCGGCCGCGCTCAGCCACGCTGGTGTCGTCGAACAGTTGGGTCAGCGCCTGCGTGAGCAGGGCTTCGGCCGACTCGACCGCCGAGCGTTGCAAGGCCAGGCGTTGATCTTCCAGGGTCTGAAGAAAGTGGTTGGCTTGCTCCCAGAACTCACCGGCCGCTTGATCAAGGGAACGCTGGCATTGGCCTTGAGCCTCGGCAATCAACGCCTCGGCCTCGGTTTGGGCGGCGAGTAACAAATCACTGGCCCGCTGCGCGTCTGCCAGGTCTTCATGGCGCAGGATCGGTTCGCGCAGCAACGCTTCGGCGCCCAGGGACAAACGTCGTCGAACCAGCATCAGCGAAGTACTCGGGTGGTGTTCATGGTGCCTGGACTCGCCACAGTACCGCGCGCCATAGGGTGTCGAGTTTGTTCGGTGGCAGGTCTGTCGCGGGCTCCTGGACATCCCCCGGCGCCCAGCTCAGTCGCAAGCGCGACCAAACTGCGGGGCCCAGCCAGGCGCCGAGCAGCGGGCGCATGTCCGTCGCTTGAGGGTCGGCCCAAAGTCCCGGGCGCAAGGCCTTGGCCAGGCTTCGACACCATGGATCGTGGCGTGCGGTAACCGTGGTTTCGGCGCGTATTGGCGCGCAGCAGATCGATTGTGCGAGGGACAACGCTTGCTGGCGTTGTTCCGCACTCAGCGACAACCACAACAGCACATCGGCGTCCGGTGCCGGCGGTTGACTGGGGATGATGCCGAGGCTGGCGAGCAAATCCGCCTGCCGACTGCGGGCCACGGCGGCACATGTATCAACCTCCAATCCGTGAGCCGAAAGCATCTGCGCTTGCCAGGCCGGATGGGCCCAATGCCAGGTGCAACACCACCAGCTCACCCAGTCGGCCGAGGTCATAGACGCGCCGGCAACGTCGATTCGCTGCGACGGCCCGGCCACAGCCGTGACAGCAGCGCCGCCCGCCAGTCACTGCGCAAGGCCAGGGCCATCGCCGCCAACACCAGCATTAGGCTGATCGGTATAACTAGCGCCATGACGTGCCAGAAGCCGATGTCCGGGCTGTCGATCAGGAACGGGCCGAAACGCACCAGGTTTTCTTTGTCCTGAAACTCGGTCGCCGGAACAAAAACGATGGCGAATTTTTTCGAGTTGGCCGCTTCCTGGGACATCCCCGGAATGCTGCTCGCAACCATTTGCTGAATGCGCCCGCGCACGCTGTCCGGATCAAGGGCCGCCGTGTGTTTGATGAACACCGCGGCCGACGCCGGTTGCACCGGTTCGCCAGGGGCGATGCGTTCCGGTAACACCACGTGGACCCGAGCGACAATCACGCCGTCGATCTGCGACAAGGTTGATTCCAGTTCCTGGGACAAGGCGTAGATGTAGCGCGCCCGTTCTTCGAGCGGCGTGGAAATCACCCCTTCTTTCTTGAAGATTTCACCGAGGCTGGTGCGAGCACGCCGCGGCAGGCCAGCGGCTTCAAGCACTCGCACCGCGCGATTGATATCGCGGGCGGAGACGATGATGGTCACGCCGGCCTTTAGCATCTGCTTGCGGGCATCGATGTGTTGGTCGGCGAGTTTGGCGATGACGTCGTTGGAATCCGGCTCCGAGAGGCCGCCGAACAGTTCCGTGTCGTCGCTGCAACCGCTGAGCAACAACACGCACAGCAACAGGATCGGAGCAAAAAAATTCACGCCGGGCCTACTGCATGTTGGTCAATTTATCGAGCGCCTGGGCGCTCTTGCTCACCACTTTGGTGGTGATTGCCATTTGCAGCGAATACTGGGACAGCGAGCGGCTCATCTTGACCATGTCCATCGGGTCGGCTGAACCGGCGGCCGTTTTCATCGAGCGCAGCGCCTGCTGTGAAAGGTGCTCCTGAGACTGAAAACGCTCGGACAGCGCACTCATCACGCCGTCGGCCATATGTCCGGAAGGCTCATGGTCGGTGCGCATCGCGCCATTGAATAAGTCGACATCCGCCTGCGCAGGTCCGGAAACCAGGCCTGGGTCATGATCGACCGGGACGCCCTTGGGTGCATTGATGGGGGAAAGGCTCACGGGCATGCTCCGGCAGACGGTGTCGAGGGTTCGATGGGTTCACGGCAGAATCAGGAAAGGCCCGCGCTCATCACGTCGTGGATGTTTTGCGCCGCTTCGGCGGCCGAACTTTGCAGGCTGTGCTGCTGCATCTGCGGGCTCAGACTGCTTTGCTGAGGGAGAATGTCTTTGCCACCGGCAATCCCCAGGCCCATTTCCAGACCTTGCTTGAAGATGTCCATCGGGTTGCTGCTGCCCAATAACTGCGACAGATCGTTGGGTTTGCTGCCCGAGGAGAACGAATCGTTGGCCGACGGTTCCTGTTGCAGACTGCCCAAACCGCCATTGCCCTGGGACGATTGCGAGCCCTGCGCACCACTGGCGCCGTCACCTGCACCCATTTGCTGGGAAATCTGCTCCAGCGCCGCACGAAATTTCGAGGTTTCACCCTTATCGAGGAAGTTGTCCTTGCCGCCGCCCTCGTCGAGTTCCTTGCTCCAGGACCCGGAATCCGGCGCGCCGAACTGAGCCTTGTTCTGGTCCATGAAATTGGCGACTTGTTGCAGGATCGGTTTATCGGCCTCGGAGAATGTCGAACCCTCGCCCTTGTCAGTCAGCGCATTGTCCAGGGACGCCTTGCCCAAACCTTGCAGGGTCTGAGACATCAAATCCGGCCCTCCCTGGCCTTTGCCACCAATGCCGGCATCCGCCGAGGCGCCAAAGTTGCTGCCCAGTTTGTCTTTGATCAGATCGCCCAACGCTTTCTTGACGGCGCTCTCTTCACCGCCCTTTCCCCCGGCCAAGGCCATGAACGGGTTCTCTTTTTTAAGTTGTTGTTCAACCATCTTGCCCAACGGCGAATCGGTATTGAGGTGGCCGCCGGACATCAGCGAACTGCTTAACTTGTCGATAACACCTTTCATTGAGTTAGTTGATTCGGATGCAACGGAAGTTACGGACGCCGGAATGACGTCGCCCATCTTCAGAAGCGCACTGGCAGCGGATAGAGGATTTAACATGGAAGAGTCTCGCTAACGATCAAAAGCCCTCTGAACAAACAGAGGGCATAGGGATGATTAATAGCTGATACCTTTGGCACTTTGTGCGACGTTGGAAATTTGCTTGTTGGCCGCATCGGTCTGGGCAGAACTGATGGCCTGCAGCGTGTTGCGCTGTTCCGTCTGCATGGCCGCCTGGCCTTGCATGGTGATATTGCGGGCCGATTGTTCGTCCTGCATTTGCATCATTTTCATTTGTGCGTCGGCTGCTTTACCGCCGCCGGACATATCGGCTGCGGCCGACTGATTTTGTGCATTGCCTTTAACCGAGTTCGCGGTTTCTTTAACTGAGTTGAAACCATTCACCACAGTATTTGCTGCACCACCTACTCCACCAACAGCCATAGTCTTAACTCCACAATGAACACTCGCATCAGTGCGAGATATCCATGAGTGGAGTCGTGGCAGATTTGGGTTCCAATTTTTTTTCCAGTGTTTCGTGTTTCAGGAATATATCCAGCGATTTGATGCGGTGATAAAGCGTACGCCGGGGCACGCCCAACTCCATGCTCACCGCATCGACGGACTGACCGTGGCGCTTGAGGGCCTCCTGGATCAGGATCCGTTCGATGACCCGCATCTGGGCCTTGAGGGTCTGGCTCTCGGGGTCTTCACCGGGACCGCCGCCGAGCAACGGAAAGCCCAGCACGAAACGTTTGGCTGCAGACTTCAATTCTCGAATGTTGCCGGGCCAGGAATGGCTGAGCAGCACCTGGGTCAGCGCCGCGCCGAGGGCTTTATGACCGCGGCCCAAGTCACGGGCGGCGGCAATGGAGAACTGGGAAAACAGCGGAATGATCTGGTCCCGACGCTCGCGCAATGCCGGTAACTGGATGGTCAGGACGTTGAGGCGAAAATACAGGTCGCGACGAAACAGGCCTAGCTCGACCAATTCGTCCAGAGGCCTCTGGGCCGAGGCGATCACGCACAATTCCAGCGGAATGACCGTGGTCGAGCCCAGGCGCTCGATAGCCCGGACCTCCAGCACCCGCAGCAGTTTTGCCTGGAGATTGAGCGGCATGCTGTCGATCTCGTCCAGATACAACGTGCCCCCTTGCGCCGCTTCGATGTAGCCCATCCGCGAACGACTGGCCCCGGTGAACGCGCCACTGACCACACCGAACAACTCACTTTCGGCCAGGGACTCGGGAATCGCCGCACAATTCATCGCCACAAAGCCGCCCTTGCGCTCCGACAGCACGTGAATGCGTTGCGCCAGGGTGTCTTTGCCGGTTCCGGTCTCGCCAGACAGCAGCAGATCGATGCCCAGTGGCGAGGTGCTTTGCGCAATGATTTTTATGTCGGGGAGGTCGTTATCGCAGTCAAGCTCACAATCAAAGTAATCGTACACACTCATCTACGATCTCCAGATCGGTCTACTTCAAGTTATGCCCCCGTCCACAGGCTCTGATCTTTGCCTTTGTAACTACTTGGTGACATAAGGGCTCATGACCCCTGCAGCCTTGCCATGCAGTCAATTATTTCCACGGGCGACACTTCATCCTCGGCACAAGTTGCCGAGCGAAAAAATAAAGCAATTATTCTAATTATTGGACGAGTGCAAACAATTCAGCAAGTTACTGCAGGGCCGCCGCCAGAAGTTGGCGACTTCCATTGAATAAAACGCGATTATCCAACAACCGTTAAAACAGTACTGGCAAGTAGAGATACTCTGGTGAAACCGGTTGCAGACGCACTATCCCGGTCATCGAGCACCATAATGAAGCGCAGGTAAATATCGCAGGCCTGGAAAACCAAGCGAGCTTACTTAAACTTCATTTCAATTATCTGACGGGTCATACCGGGTGGTCCGCCAATGAACATTCTCAACAAACAAGGCCGTCGGCCTCATTGTCGGAATTGAACACGAGGATACATTCGAAGTTATACATGTCAACTGTATTCTCAAAGTCTTACTCCTCTGTACGAGTTGCTTTCTTCCCTGGAGGACTTTCAGCTCAGGGCCGTTTTTATTCTCTCGAAAGAAAGACAAGTATTTCTCGGAAAGTTCCCGATGAATGTTGATTCCGTCAGAGATTGGATTTATCGCTGCGCCATTGTGTGACGCAGCGCACGGCGATCAAGCCCCGGCCTGCCTTCCTTTGGCGACTGATCACCGGCTGACAAAAAACTTTCAGAGCGTTACTCAATTTTTCGATGGAACCGAATGACTCCGGTTGACCACTCAGCGCCGCCACGAACAGCGAAGCCGATCGCCAAATGATCCTCGAAGCCTCCGGCCGCCAGCCGTAAATCCCCATTCGTTTTTGATTACAACTTTGTCATTCAACTGTTGGTCGGCTGTCCAGATCACCTCAGTAACCTGAGCCCACTGACCAGATAACTGGCAGCCACCGCCCCAGACTTTAGAGAGAACCACATCATGAAAATGTTAATCCTCGGTTTCGCCGCCCTCCTCGCTACCGGTTCAGCCTTTGCCGACACTCAGCCGCAGGCGCCGGTGATTCATGACAAGACCGGTTTCTTCGTACACCTGGACGTCGACAAAGTCCTGTCCACCACTGACATCTCGCAAGAGTGCGGCATCATTCCTGCGCGACTCGATTACCTGGACCACAAGGGTCAGGAGCATGTGCTGGATTACCAGGTTGAAGGTTCCGGTTGCACGAATGATCATTGATGATGAGTCGCCAGCCGCGTGTAGCCCGCGTCATCAGCAATTGATCGGGCTACACTGGCTCACGCCCTTCACGGCGCAATGATTTCTTACGGAAACCGACCATGAACATCCTTGTCGTTGAAGACGAGCCCAAGGCAGGCAATTACCTGCTCAACGGCCTGCAGGAACTCGGTTACTCGGTCAGCCTGGCGCGCAATGGCGTGGACGGCCTGCACCTGGCCCTGGAAACCTCGTTCGACGTCATCGTGCTCGATGTCATGATGCCGAAAATGGACGGCTGGGAAGTCCTGCGGCGCTTGCGCAAGGAAGCCGATACGCCGGTGCTGTTCCTCAGTGCTCGCGACGACATCGCCGACCGCATCAAGGGCCTGGAACTGGGCGCCGACGATTACCTGATCAAACCGTTCTCCTTCGCCGAACTGGTGGCGCGCCTGCGCACCCTGACCCGACGCGGCCCGTCCCGGGAAGAAGAGCAGCTACAAATTGCCGACCTGCAAATCGACGTACTCAAACGCCGAGTCACCCGCGCTGGCGTGCGGATCACCCTGACCAACAAAGAATTCGCCCTGCTGCATTTGTTCGCCACGCATCAGGACCAAGTGCTGTCGCGCTCGCTGATTGCCTCGCGGGTGTGGGACATGAACTTCGACAGCGACACCAATGTAGTGGACGTCGCCGTGCGACGGCTGCGATTGAAAGTCGACGACCCATTCCAGCTCAAGTTGATCCACAGCGTGCGTGGTATCGGCTATCGCTTTGATACGCAGCCATGAACAGTCGACCGCATTCCCTGACCCTGCGCCTGGCGTTGCTCTTTGCCCTGCTGGCATTTGCCTCTCTGGCCACGCTGGGCGTGTGTTTGTATCGCGAGTTGGAGCGTGAGTTGATCCGCCGGGACGATGCCGCGCTGGTCAATCGCATTGATCAACTGCGCACCTTCCTTAATGACAGCAACACTCTGGACCTGATCAAGAGCAAACCGGCGCTGTTCCAGAACATGTTGGGCAACCGTGAATCCCTGCTGATGATTGGTGCGCCAGGGCAAAAGCCGTTGCTGGTGGTCAACCCCGGCAACCTCGAGATGCCGACCTTGTCGCCGGTGACAATGGACCATCCGCTGGTCCTCACCGACGTGCAGCACTTTCCCGGCGTGGACGGCGTGCCCTTCGCGGCGCTGGCAGCGACCATCGACTCGGGCGACCTCGGCAGCCTGCAAGTGGTGGCCGGGCGGTTGATGACCGAACGCACCAGCGTGCTCGCCAATTACCGACTGCGCGTTTACATCCTGGCCAGCCTGGCGGCGATCCTGCTGGCGTTGAGCGGTTATCTGCTGCTCTATCGCGGGCTGCTGCCATTGCGGCGGCTGGCCAAACACGCTCAGGGCATCGGCGTCGGCAACCTCACCGAACGCCTCGACAGCCAGGGTGCGCCGCTGGAAGTGCTGCCGATGATCGACGCTTTCAACGGCGTACTCGAGCGCCTCGCCAAAGGTTTCATCCAACTTGGCCAGGTCTCCACCGACATGGCCCACGAACTGCGCACCCCAATCAACAACCTGCTCGGCGAAACCCAAGTCGCCCTCCAGCAAAACCGCAGCGTCGAAGCCTACCAACAACTGCTCGCCTCCAACGTCGAAGAACTCGAACGGCTGGCGCGCATGCTCGACAACATGCTGTTCCTCGCCCGAACCGACCCGGCCAGCGCCCTGCGCCAACGCCAGGAGCTGGACGCCGCGGACGAAGTGGAGCGCATGGCCGATTACTTTGAAGGGCTGGCGGCGGATGTCGGGATCAGCATCAATGCCCACGGCAGCGGCGTGATCTGGGCCGAGCCGATGTTGCTGCGGCGGGCGTTGGCCAACCTGTGCTCGAACGCCATCAAGTATGGTGCGCCGGATTCGGAGCTGGTTGTCAGTGCAACGCCCTCCTCCGATGGGATCAACCTGCGGGTGAGTAACCACGGCGCGACCATAGCGCCAGAGCATCTGCCAAAACTGTTTGATCGGTTTTATCGGGTGGACGAGTCACGGGAACGGTCAGCACAATCGAATGGATTGGGGTTGTCGATTGTGGCGACGATCATGCAGTTACACAGCGGTCGGTATGGCGTCACTAGTGAAAAGGGTGTGACGTGTTTTGAATTGTTTTTTCCGGGGCGGGTGTTAGAGAGGTGAACGTGCTTGTTCGTTGATTTGAGTAACAAGCCGTGACATGACTGGTGACCCGCCAGCTATCTCCCTATCATGCCGCCCACTGGTCCTTGCGTAAGGCGCCAGAGGACAATCATTCAAAAGGGAATAGACGTGAAAGAGTTCGTAATTGGCGTAAACAACGTAGTTCTGTATGTCGCGCTGGCCGTTATCTGGATCATGGCAGTGGTGATGGTGTTCGTTCAGGGCTTCTGGTCCGGGGCAGGCGTTTTCATTGCTGGCACCCTGACGTGGTGCATTGTTTCCGGCTTCTGGTTTGTACAGTCGGCGACTTATGAAGAACTGAAAAAGTTGAACGCCAAGTAAGGCCGACCTCAGTCGCCTTGTTCTACCGCGCGGGTCCGACGCGGAAAAATATCGGACCGTGGTACCTGCCTACACCCCCCGCCTGAAAAATCTGGAGCCGACTCCGGGCTTACCTGCAAAACCTTTAACACGACAACCGACGCTCATGCATGGGCCAAAATTACCGTCTCGTCGCGAAACCACGAAGCTTTCACCTTTATCTGACAAGGGCCCTACAACTGCGCGCCTACCCTAGGCGCCGCCATGGGTTGATATCGAGGAGGGCCAGGCAAAAACAGCCCTGCGGGCAAGGACTTAACGGGTAACGTTGATGTAATCGCAATGATTAAAAACACCTGTGCAATCCAATCAGTCGAGAGCTATCTATGTCCATCGGAGCCGTATCCGCGTCAAACCCAGTGACGATCAACGGGCAAAGTTCTGCCCAAAGTCAGCCTGCGGCGAAAGAAAGCCAGAGCACCGCCCCCGTCGCCACCACGACGAGCAACGTTACGGCAGCCCTGAAAGAAGCTAACGAAACTGCAGCACAAACCGCTCAAGAGGCGGGGCATGGTGATCATCAAGCTCAGCGTTTGATGCAAAAGCACCACCATCAACCTGCGAACACTCCGGCGCCGAAGACGGGCGTTGTGAATGGTAACGGGCAGATCACTGGCGAGATCATCAACACCAAGGCTTAACCCCTCTCGTTGGTGCAGAAGGCTGGTGAGTCCTGCGTGAGCGGGATTTGCCAGTTGCATTTAAATCACAGTGGGGCTGAGGGTTTTGCAGGTAGGCGACAACAGTCAAAATCCTGCAACGAGGGGGCAATCCCCTCGCTACAGCGCCTGGCAACTACCCAGGCTTGTGGTTATCCAGCACTCGATTGACCGCTAACTCACTCAACATGATCGCCTGTTGCAGCAACAGCATTTTGTTGCGCTGCGGCCCGTCCATTAAGCCGGCGATCTCACTCGCCATGTCGCTGGCTGACGCCAACGATTCGCAAGTTTGGACTAGCAGCGTTTCGTCATCTACCGCTGGATCGATGAGGAAGATGATGCCGGGCTTGCGGGGCGGTATCGGCTCTTTCAGCGCCCCGGGGTTGAGGTAGAAATTGAGCGCGCGGTCGGCTGCCTCTTTGAGCTTTTTGGGGTCGAAGGAGGCGTCGTGGGGTACTGGATCTATTTCCGGGGGATTAGGTGTAACTTTGAACATGTCTTAGCTCGCTAAAGTTAGGCTGCAGCCCGTTCGCGACTAAACGAAAGGGAGGCAGCTGTGCACAGGTTAGTCGACCGACGAGCTAAGAAATCGGCGCACTCGAGAGTGCCCTGCACACAGCCACCATCAAATTCAGGATGGGATACCTGATTGATTGGCGCTTATGCGACTTAGCAACGACGGGCGACTAAACCCGACCACTGATGGGCAGTGGCAGGCAAACGATAGAGCCCAGGCACAAGAGGCACAAGCCGGCGGATTCTGGCGCACGCGTAGGTAAAGGCGCAAGGTTTTGTAGCCTTTAGGGCGTTACACGGAGTGTCTTTAAACACGCAACCCGAAATGGTTAAACGCACCTCATAAACTCGAGGAGTTCTCTTATAGCCTTCAAGAGAAACCGCCAGAACGGTGACGTAAATCAGCCGCACGAGCTCTTGAAAATATCGACCTACTTACTTCAACTTACAGGCTTGCATGAACCGATCGGTTTCTCGAGTAGAGCCACTTACCGGCATAGCGCCAGCCCACTTTGATTCGAACTCATTAGATTGAATGCCGAGTTGAACCGATGACTTTGCGTCACGCAGCTCGCTCAAAACCTTCAGAATCTCTTCTCGCTCGTTGGTCGAATACTGAATGTAATCTTCATTTCGCTTTGAGCTCTCTGCTGTGAATTTGTGAATCTCGCCTTGGTCTACCTTGATAAGCAGCTTCCAGCTTGAGCTTTCTCGACCTTCGGGCCACTTGGATTTTTGCAAAAGGGCAATGGACAGATCACTAGCATCACAGTCGAAGGCAAGCGTTTGACCGGGGCTAATGTCGCCAAGTAGCATCGCCTTCTTGCCGCCAGAAAAAATGTCGTCTTGTATCGTGGCAGACCAATAGGCACTCGCAATAGAAGAGAATGTGATGCCTACCAATGCTACCGCTACTGCTATCCCTGCTCTCATGTCGATCCCCTTCGGTAAGATTGACTGAGCCTAGCGGTTCTTTGGGCACCGTGCCATCACGTCAATCGCCATTGTCCAGTCCTGAAACAGGTGTAAACCTTATTCAGGACGGGGCAGATGATGGACACCGCATACTGGCGCGCAGTTGAGGAGCTTCAGAACTCTCCAGGCCATTAGCTGTGCTACAGAGTCAGGCAGCCTCGTACCACCCGTTCAGGGAAAGCGTCGTGCCGTTTGCAATGGCGCTGCTGTTATCGTTCTTGAAAATTCGAACGCTTGATCCACCGGGAATGATTCGTCCCTGAATCGACAGTCCGGAGACCATGTCGCAGCCAGACAATTGGTAAGGGAACGCAGCGCAGCTATACGGCAATACAACGCTTATGTTTCCGGTCGCTGTGCCAACACCACTCGCCCCGATGGTAACCATCAATTGGATGAACACAACTTTTCCAACTCTGCGGAACCGCATGGTTCCCGTTGCATCGGAAAAGCTACCATCTTGCGCGGAGACCGTCGCAGGGAACACAGAGAACTGAGCCGAGTATGCCTGTGAGATTTCGCCTCCTCCTGAGCCACGAATAACCAGAAGCACGTCATCTGTTGGATGAGGAGTTCCGACAAACGGAACACCAGAACTCCTATAGCCGGAGATTCTGACAAAGTTTCCGCCCTGGCTGTTCGTGAAGTCGATCGAGCCATTCACACACCCACCATCCGTCAGGTCGACCATATTGCCTGTCCCACCCATCAGAATCCCCCTGTAATTCGGGTTGACTGAAGCCGCTGCCGCGCCAAGCACACCACTGATTTTGTTCGCCGTACCGTAGTTTTCGAGGCAATACGCACCACGGGGTGCGTAATAGTCGCAGTCGGTGAAAGCGTTTTGGTTGCTGAGGATTTTGAGCGGACAGTGGCCGCCCTCAAAGTGAGAGTTGACGGCCGTGCAACCCGGTGCGCTTGCCAAAATATAAACAGAAGCAGCTGGAGTGTTGCTGGTTGATGAACGGTTCCAAGGATGCAGGTTATTCGCTCTAAAGTTTCTACTCGCAACTAATCCAAACCAGGAGTTATCCGCGGATACGCCGCAGTCCAATAACGTGATGTTGGTCATTGAGGAGTCTGTCGGGCCGTCATACCTCCAGCCGTGGCGGCCAGTGGTATCGATCAGGATGTCTTCGTACGCACTTTCAAAACCAAGCGGACGCTCACCATCGATGATGTCGAAATCGGTGATCAGGCCATGGTAGGCGGACTGCGTGATGGTGATCTGCCGGAGATACTGCTTGGCCCCTTTGAGTGCAAACGTGTGCCCGCTGGTGTTATTGGCGCGGTTGCCGTCGAACTGCATCCCAACAACCGAAACATTGTTCGTATTGATCGTGAAGTTCGAGGAAATGAAATCCAGGTTCAGGCCGTTTTTTGCCTTGAGAATGGTGAAAAACGGCCCTTTACCGATCCAAGACATGTTCGGAATTAGCTCAATGTGTTCGCACACGTAAGTACCGTAGCCCCACGAGATACTCGCCCCCGCGGCAGTCACTGCCACGATTGCCGAGTTCAAGATGTCTTGGGTATTCACTGTGCCATCTCGCTTGAATCCGCACTGTTCTGCACTGACGTTGCCGTCGTGGATCAGCTTCCAGCGGGCGCCATCGTTCGCGACGATGATCATCGGAATCGACTCGGTGCTCGTCGTGTCTGCTTCGTCTACGGCGTACTCACCGTGCCCTCCATCCCCACGAGCTGCATACCCCAGCGTTGCAGCCCTATTGTTCAGGGCCGAGTTCACAGCACGCAGATCGGCAAGGGTGTTGACCCCATTGGTATCAAACTCGGCAACGCTATTTGTCGTGTTTACTGTCATTTGCATGACTCCTTTTCTGTGGGAAAAAGCTTCGCACTTGGCGGGGCTATGTGATTTTGGAGTGGTTCAGTTGCCAACCCTCTGAACCGTTGAGCCCGGGTTCAGCGCTGCCTTTGTGGCGGAACTAAAGGGCTTCGTTTCGAGCCGCTTTATTGAGCGGCTTGGAATACAGAATATGCATTGGCGCATGCACAATCAATGCATATATGCATTTATTTATGCATTACAAATGCGCAAGCGCATGAAAGCCCCGCGGACAAAGGCGTTGGTGGTTTTATGCAGGCGAAAAAAAACCGCCGAGAGGCGGGTTTTAACGGACAGCGGCGAGGTTAGCGGGCGTACATGCCCCACCAGAAGACGTGACCGAGGATGACAATCTGCTCTTCCTGGATTTCCTTGAAGGTGTAGGCCTCGTCCGGACGCTCATCGCGATTGAAGCAGCGCAGACAGATGCCGGTCGGCAGGCGATAAAGCTGTTTCACTCGCAACTGGCCGTTATGGTTGATGGCGTACAAGTCGCCATCGACGATGTCGCCAATCCCGCATTTACCGACATTCACGCCGACCGTCGCGCAGTGCCGGCAACATGCTGTTGCCGCGCGCTGTCACGCATTTGGCCTGGTCGAACTGCACCCGTTTGTGACGCAGACTGCGCTTGCCTAAGCGCAAACTAGAGCGCTCGCTTTCTTCGATGACGAATCTTCCTGATCCTGCAGCCAATTCAACCTCGCGAAGCAAGCCCGGGACGACTCGAAAGCTTATGAGGAGTTGCCGGCCGGCGAACGCCCGACCTTCCACGAGATCCGTGCTTTGGGTGCTTGGCTGTATGAGCATCAGAAATTCCCGCAGGAATACATCCAAGCGCTGATGAGGCATGCGGACGAGAAGATGACGAAGCACAATCAAGAGGGGCACGACGAAAAGAAAATCGAGTACCTGGAGTTGCGCGCCGAATTGGCGTTCTGAGCGAGGATTTTGCAAAAGCTTCACAAATCGCAGACAACAAAAAAGGGCCCACCTTTCGGTGAGCCCTTCTAGACCGCCCAGCAGAGCGGATTTTGTTTGGTAGGCGCGATTGGACTCGAACCAACGACCCCCACCATGTCAAGGTGGTGCTCTAACCAACTGAGCTACGTGCCTGCTGTGAGGCGGCATTCTACGGAATTCCGGAGGGGTGTCAACACCTTTTTTTGAGCTAACCCTATGAATATGCAAAATATTTAATTTTGCCGTCGCGAAGAAGATTTTCCGGTGGCTGGCGGCCGTTTTTTAACTCGGGTAGGATCGACGCACTCGTAAAATATATTAAACAGAGGCAGCAGGATGGCGAACACCCCTTACCCAGAGTCCTATTACGCCGCATCGGCCAATGCGGTTCCGCCGCGCCCTCTTTTGCAGGATGACGTGGAGACTGATGTCTGTGTGATTGGCGCCGGTTACACCGGGTTGTCCTCTGCCCTGTTTCTGCTGGAGAACGGTTTTCGGGTAACGGTGCTGGAGGCGGCCAAGGTCGGGTTTGGGGCGTCGGGGCGCAATGGTGGCCAGATCGTTAACAGCTATAGCCGTGACATTGATGTGATCGAGCGCAGTGTCGGCCCTAAACAAGCTCAGTTGCTGGGGCAGATGGCGTTTGAAGGTGGGCGGATCATTCGTGAGCGGGTCGCCAAATATAATATCCAGTGCGACTTGAAGGACGGCGGTGTGTTCGCCGCCATCACGGCCAAGCAGATGGGTCATCTGGAATCCCAGAAGCGTTTGTGGGAGCGCTTCGGTCACTCGCAGCTTGAGTTGCTGGACCAAAAGCGCATCCGTGAAGTGGTGGGCTGCGACCAGTATGTCGGCGGCATGCTCGACATGAGCGGCGGGCACATTCATCCGTTGAACCTGGCGCTCGGTGAAGCAGCCGCTGTCGAGTCGCTGGGCGGCACTATTTATGAACAGTCTCCGGCGGTGCGCATCGAGCGCGGTGCGAACCCGGTGGTGCATACGCCACAGGGTAAGGTCAGGGCCAAGTTCATTATCGTGGCGGGCAATGCTTACCTCGGTAATCTGGTGCCGGAGTTGGCCGCGAAGTCGATGCCGTGCGGGACTCAGGTGATTACCACTGAACCGCTGGGCGATGCGCTGGCCAAAAGCTTGTTGCCACAGGATTACTGCGTCGAAGACTGCAACTACCTGCTCGATTATTACCGTCTGACCGGCGACAAGCGTTTGGTTTTCGGTGGGGGCGTGGTGTATGGCGCGCGGGATCCGGCAAATATTGAAGCGATTATTCGGCCGAAGATGCTTAAGGCTTTTCCGCAGCTTAAGGACGTGAAAATTGATTACGCCTGGACCGGAAACTTCCTGCTGACGCTGTCGCGTCTTCCGCAGGTTGGGCGGCTGGGGGATAACATTTATTACTCTCAGGGTTGCAGTGGGCATGGTGTGACTTACACGCATTTGGCGGGCAAGGTGTTGGCCGAGGCGTTGCGCGGCCAGGCCGAGCGGTTTGATGCGTTTGCGGATTTGCCGCACTACCCGTTTCCGGGTGGGCAACTGCTGCGCACACCGTTTGCGGCGTTGGGTGCGTGGTATTACGGGTTGCGGGACAAGTTTGGATACTAAGCAACACCACTATCCCATGTGGGAGCGGGCTTGCTTGCGAAAGCGGTGTGTCAGTCAATAAAGATTTCGACTGATACGACGCCTTCGCGAGCAAGCCCGCTCCCACATTGGGTTCTGCGTATAGACGATTAGCTCGGGAAATCAGCGCCTTCGCTGACACTCGCCCAACTTTCAAAGTCCTTACGCAGGGCTTCGATCTTGCCGCGTCCACCGGCCAGTGCCGCTTTGCCCAATAACAGACGCAATGGCGGGTTCTCGGCCTCGACCGCATTGACGATCGCCACCGCTGCCCGCACCGGGTCGCCCGGTTGCTTGCCGTTGTAGCCGCGGATCATGTCGAGGCGTTTGCCAGCCGTTTCACGGTAGTCGTCGATGGTCTGGCTCGCTTCGTTGGCCGAGCGCCCCGCCCAATCGGTGCGGAAACCGCTTGGCTCGACGATCAGGACTTTGATGCCCAGCGGTGCGACTTCCTGGGCCAGGGATTCAGAAATGCCTTCCACCGCAAACTTGGTCGCGTGGTAAAAACTCACCGCCGGAAACGCTACGATGCCGCCGACGGAAGAGATGTTCACCACCGAGCCGCTGCGCTGCTGGCGCATGCCTGGCAGCACTGCGCGGGTCATCTCGACGAGGCCCCAGACGTTGATGTCCATCATCTTGCGCACTTCACCCAGATCGCTTTCTTCGAAGGAGCCGAAGTAGCCGATCCCTGCGTTGTTCACCAACACATCGATACGGCCGAAACGCGCTTGTGCGGCCTCAACGGCAGCGTTGATCTGTGCCGGGTCGGTGACGTCCAGCTTCAAGACCAGTGCGATGTCTTCGTGCCCTTTGACGATGTCTTCGACCTGCGCCGGGTTACGCGCCGTGACCACGGTCGGGTAGCCGAGGCTGAGGGTGTGCAAGGCCAGTTGCCGGCCGAAACCTGTTGAACAGCCGGTGATGAACCAGACCGGTTTGGATGTCGATGCAGTCATGCGGATCTTCCTCCAGGTAGCTGCCCGCAGGTGCGAGCCATGGCACTGAGTATGGACACGTCTGGCTTTGCGCCGAGGCTTTTATTGATTTCTTGAAGGGAGATGCTGCAAACAATTACCCACCAACAACACACAACCCCAGTGGGAGCGAGCTTGCTCGCGAAGGCGGCGTGTCAGGCAACATTGATGTTGAATGTACGGACGCCATCGCGAGCAAGCTCGCTCCCACAGGGGAATGGGGGTTACAGGCGATCCCGGGGGATGCCGCTGCGGATTCGCAGGATGTCGGCGAGTACTGCCAGGGCGATTTCTGCGGGCGTCTTGCTGCCCAGGTTCAGGCCAATCGGGGCATGAATTCTTGCGAGTTCAACATCCCCCAACCCACCAATCCTGCGCAACCGCTCAAAGCGCTTTTGCGACGTCTGCATCGAGCCCATCACACCGATGTAGAACGCATCGGTGCGCACCGCTTCCATCATCGCCAGGTCATCGATGCGCGGGTCATGGGTCAACGCCACCACTGCCGTGTCACTGTGGCAGCCGCCGTCGGCGATGAACACCGATGGCAGTTGGCGGCGAATCTCGACGTTGTTCAGCACCACGCCTTCAAGCACTTCGTCTCGCGGGTCGCAAAGAATCACCTCGAAACCCAGGCCCACGGCAAACTCTGCACAGGCCTGGGCGACGCTGGAATACCCCGCCAACAGCAACCGCTGAGCCGCGCCAACTCGCACGCGTACCCGGTCGATCTCTCGCTCGATGCGCGCGCCCTGCTCGCTGTCCGCGAACACACTGCGCGCGCCACTGGCCAGATCGACCTCGCGAATCAACCGGCGCTGGCCCAGCAATGCCGACTCCAGCTCGCGCAGATGTGCCTGAACCTCACAATCAGATTCAAGCTTCTCCACCAGCACATCGAGCACGCCACCACAGGGCAGACTGACCCGAGAGCGCGGATCATCGCCTTCGCCGTAACGGACCACGTTGACGGCCTCAAAAAACGCGCCCTCGGCGACGCGTTCGAGGAAGTCTTCCTCAACACAACCGCCCGACAGCGAGCCGATCCAGTGACCGTCCGCGTTCACCGCCAGCAACGAGCCCGGCGCACGTGGCGCCGAGCCATAGGTGGCGAGCACCGTGCACAGCCACACGCACTGGCCGGCCGTCGACCATTCCAGCGCCCGGCGCACCACTTGCAGATCGAGATGCTGCATGTCAGTGCGCCTTGTGCTCGGCGGTTGGTGCATCGGCCTGAAGCTTCTGCACATCGCTGACCGCCAGCTCACTCGACTGACCGCCCCAACCTTGACGCAAGTAGTTCAGCAGATCGGTCAGTTGCTCGTGACTGAGTTTGTCGGCGAAGCCCGGCATCGGTTGCATGCGTTCGAACCCGGCGAATTTCTGCTCGCCGATGCCGTCCTCGATCACCCGCAACAGGTTGCGCAGATCTTCCAGGCGCAATGTGGTGTTGCCGCGCATGGCCACCGCGATGTGCGGCTTGCCCTCGCCGTTCGGTGCGTGGCAACCGGCACAGACGTTCAGGTAATCCTGACGACCGCGCTGGGCGCTTGGGCCCATTTTGTCCAGCGGCACTTCGGTCAGCACTTTCGCTGCGGGCGGTTGATCGCCAAGCAGGAACGTCGCCATCGCCGCCAAGTCCGGATCATTGAGGCCTTGGGTGCTGTTGTGGAACACCGGGAACATCTCGTTGAACATCGTGCCCTGGGCGCTCATGCCGTGCTTGAGGAACGAGCTCAGGTCCTGATGATTCCAGCCGCGTGCGGCCAGGTCATTGGCCAACAGGCTTGGCGCCAGATAGCCATTGAGCAGGCCGCCAGTCAGGCGTTTGTCCTGCTGCATCGCACCGGGCAAACCGCGCGGGGTGTGGCATTCGCCGCAGTGCCCGAGCACGTCGACCATGTACTGGCCGCGCTTGAAGGCTTCGCTTTTGCCCTCGGTCGGCGCCAGTTTCACGTCCTTGCCGTAGAGCATGTTCCAGCCCATCAGGCCCAGACGCACGTTGAACGGGAAGCTCAGGCTGGTGACCGGCGCCGCACGTTCGATCGGCTCGACGGTTTTCAGATACGCGTGAATCGCGTCCGAGTCTTCACGCGGCATCAGGTGATACGACGTGTAAGGCATCGCCGGATACAGGTTCGCGCCATCCCGGCGTTTGCCTTCGGTGAGCGCCGCGAAGAACTCATCATCGTTGTACAGACCGATGCCGTGCTCTTTGCTCGGGGTGATGTTGGTGCCGTAGATCGTGCCGAACGGCGAGATGATCGGCAGACCGCCGGCAAACGGCGCGCCACCCGGTGCGGTGTGGCAGGCCATGCAATCGGCAGCGCGGGCAAGGTATTCGCCGCGCTTGATCTGATCGTCCGCGTGGGCCAGTAACACCGGCGCAGCCAGACCAACCGCCAACGCCAGTCGGGAAAGTAGATGCTTCATGCTTAACCCTCCTTGACCAGGCCGAGATCGGTCAGCACGTTACGGGTCGCGCTGTAGTAACGCACGTAGCCAGTGCAGCGGCAGATGTGGTGACCGAGGCTGTCCTCGATGACTTTTTCCAGCTGACTTTTAACGATCGGCTGACGCTGGAGTTTTTCCACCAACACCGTCGCCGCATTCACAAACCCCGGCGCGCAGTAACTGCACTGGAAGGCGAATTCATCGACGAAACGCTGCTGGATCGGGTTCAGCTCGGTGACCTTGCCCTGCTCATCGCGGGTCGCGTGACCTTCGATGGTCCGCACTTTTTTGCCTTCGAAGTAATGCGCGCCGGTGATGCAGGTGCGCACTTCTTCGCTGGTGCCGTCCGGGTTGTCGACGATCACCACGCAGGCATGGCAGATGCCCTGGCCGCAGCCCAGACGCGAACCGGTGAGGTTTTTGTATTCGTGCAAGTAG
The DNA here is from genome assembly GCF_056680395.1 of Pseudomonas sp. ASL4. Taxonomy (NCBI): domain Bacteria; kingdom Pseudomonadati; phylum Pseudomonadota; class Gammaproteobacteria; order Pseudomonadales; family Pseudomonadaceae; genus Pseudomonas; species Pseudomonas sp. ASL4. The sequence continues at coordinate 5,828,450 of NZ_CM155280.1, forward strand.
TCGATCATCGGCAGGTCATCAGGGATGTCCACCGGGCCGACGGATTGACCGTTGAGGGTCAGTTGAAACGGACGGTTAGCCATTGAGGGCCTCCTTGATGCGCGCAGAAGTGATAGGCAGGTCGCGGACACGTTTGCCGATGGCGTGAGCCACGGCGTTACCGATGGCGCCGACGATCGGGATCATCACCACTTCGGCAATGCCCTTGGACGGGTCGCTCGGCGACAGCGGCGGCAGGATCTCCGCCGTCTGGTTCCAGACCGCAACGTGCCGGGCCATTGGCAGGCGGTAACGGTTGAAGTTCCAGTCACCCTCCCCCGGCCCGCCTTCGTACAGCGGCATCTCTTCCATCAATGCATGGCCGATGCCCATGGCGATCCCGCCTTCGAGCTGCCCCCTGACCAGTTCTTCCACCAGCACCCGACCGCACTCGACCCACGAGTGATGGTTGAGCACTTGCACTTCGGCCGAACCCTTGTTCACTTTCAATTCCACCAGCGTCGCGACCGGGCTGTAGTAAGTCACCGCCGCGTTGTTCAACTGGGTGTCCGGGTAGTGCACGTTCTGGCGATCCAGCAGATGGAAACCGTTGCTGGTCATCTGTGCTTTCTTCGCGTTCGGTGCCCCGTCGCCGTACTTCACGGCTAGACCGTCGAGCGGCAGGCGTTCACGGACGCCGTCGATGCTGAAATCGGACTCGGCCCAGCTCCAGCGGTTGAAGCCGTGCACGGTCGCGCCGGTCACCAAGCCTTTTTCGTGGGCGTGTTTCGCCAGTTGCTCAAAGCTCAGCGGCTGCATGCCGTTGGCAGTGAGTTTGCCGTCGACCCAATGCGCATCTTCGCGACGCACCACGTACGGGTTGGCTTGGCCGCCGTATGGGCCTTGGCCCCAGATCTGCAGCGCCGCCGGCCACAAACCGTGGTTGAACAGCACGCGGGACGCTTCACGGGTAGCGTGGCTGAAGTAGTACGCGGAGTTAGTCGCCGACGAGGCCGACGCAAGTTTGCCAACCCAGCGTGGGTTACGCAGAAAACCGTCCTGTTCAGCCTGGCTCATGATGTACGGGTTGCCGCCGCTGATCAGCTGCAACTCTTTCCATTCGGTTTCGCCGGTCTTCACTTCCGTGGCCGGGATGCCGATGAAATCCGCCACCACCAAGGCTTGCGAGGTGGACATGCCGGTGCCGATTTCGATACCGATGTGGCGCAGGGTCACGTGCCCTTCAGCCGTGAATTCGATGCTGGCCATCGGCGCTTCGGAACCGGTGCCGAAGTCTTTCTGGCAGATGGCGAAACCGACGCCGTACCAGTTGTCCGGGTCGGCGGCTTCGCGCTTCATCTTGATCAGATCGCGGTTTTTCCAGACTTCGTGGGCAGCAGCCTTGTCGAGAATTTCATGCAGGCGCAAGGCACCGGCAGGCACTGCGCCCTGGGTGTTTTTCATGCCCGAGAGCATGGCGTTTTTCTTGCGCAGATCGATGGCGTCGATGCCGAGGCGACCGGCAATTTCGTCAACCATCATCTCGGTCGACGCCATGCTTTGCAGGGTTCCGTAACCGCGCATCGAGCCCGCTTCAACACCGCGAGAATGATAGGCCGTGACCTGCAAATCGTTCTGCGGCATGTAGTAGATCGACTGCGCCGCCGTGGCGCCAACCGCCGCCACTGAAGGGCTGTAGTTGATCCGCCCGCCGCCATCGACGTTCATCTCGGCGCGGAAAATCTTGAAGCTGTGATCGGTCTTGTCCACGGCCAATTGGTAGCGGATGTCGAACGGGTGACGCTTGATCCCGCTCTGGAACTGCTCGTAGCGGTCGTTCGCCAGACGCACCGGCACACCAGCACCGTACAACGCGGCGAGGGCTGCGTAGTAGACGAAGATGTTATGGTCCTTGGAACCGTAACCGACGGTGTAACCGGGGTGCATGTTCAGATTCGCCAGGCCGAAGCGCGACGGCGCGATCATCTTCGCGGTCTCAGTCGCCGCTTCCAGCGGGCACTGGGTCGCAACGACAAAGTGCAGGGTCTTGGTCGCCGGGTCGTACCAGCCGTTGCCGTTGTCCGGCTCCATCGCAGCCGGTTCAATCGACGGGGTTTTGTAGCGCTCGTCGAACACCAGCCAGTTGTCTGGCGGCGATTCGATCTGCTGTTTCATCCGGTCGGCGTAGAACAAACCGCGCTCGGTTAGGTTGCCGTGCAGGTCCGGCTGGGAATTCCACACCGGACGACGGTTTTTCAGCATCGGGAACAGGATCGAATCCTTGAGGCTGGCGAATTCATCTTCGTCCGCCGAGGTCGCGCCGCCAACGCGTACGTAGCGGAAGCTGCCGTAGGGATCACAGTCGTAGAACGGCACCTGGGCGCCGTAGCGGATGGCTTTGTCATTGAACTTGAGTTTGGCCTTGGCCTGGCGGAAACGCTCGAAGTCGTTCCAGATCAGGATCGCCACCGGGTGACCGATGAACATCGGCACCTTGCCTTCCGGCAGCAGCGGATCGGGCGCGTGATCTTCCGGGAAGACGATGCCGTCCTTGTCCAGGTCGGCGGCGGTGACGATGCGGTCGGGCTGCAAATCGGCGCCGAGCCACGACAGGTCGTAACCCGCGTAGATGCGGTCGGCCTTGGTGATTTTCAGCAACATGGCGTGGCCCTGCTGCTGCGGCCAGCCCGGCATGTCCTTGGCACGAATGTCGCGGGCAAAGACTTTGCTGCCGCAGACCTTGGACAAGGCATCGTTACGCGAGCGCGCCTTGCCGTTGTTGCCGAGCCATTGCTCGGACGGCACGGTTACGCTGTTTTCCATCAAGGCCGCCAGCGCCTGGGTGCTGAGCGGTGTAAGCGTCACGCTCACACCCGCCACCAGCCCGCCCTGAAGGAACGAGCGCCGGGAAATATCACGGTTGGACATGGATCATCCTCTGGGCGGTTATGGGTCCGCCCTTCTGGTTATGTTCTGGGAATCTCGAGTCTTGCAGAAGCGCTTTTGGACAAAGCAAAAGGCTGTATTTGACAGTGCAAAGCTGACCGAAAGGTTAACTTTATAGGTTTCTGCGCTGGCGGCAAACAACCTGTTACAAAAAACTGACCAAAGAATCAAAGTGTAGCCGCTTTGCGCAGCAACACATCGATGAAAAATGCTGATCGTTTGTAGGAGCGAGGCTTGCCCGCGAAGGCGTTATCACGGGCGCTAAAAGCTTCGCGGGCAAGCCTCGCTCCTACAGGTTTCAGGTGAGCCTAGTTAAGTCGGGCTTCGAGTCTGTGGAGGAATTCTGAACGGCGGCGTTGGTCGGTTACTTCCTTGGCCAATAATTCGGGCAGCAGCTCCGCCGCTCGCAGTGCATCGAGGATGTAGACGCCGTCGTCATCACCGACGGCCAGATCGCCCGGTCGCACCTGAACTTCGCCAATCCGGATCGGCTGATTGACCTCCCCTTGGGCGCCAACGCCACGGGTGGTGTACGCACTGACTTCACGGCAAAACACCGGCAACCCATGACGACGCAAGGCGCTGACATCGGTGACCGCACCCGACACCACCACCCCGGCCAGGCCCTTGATCAAACCGGCCAGAGTCCGCAATTCGCCCCAACAGCCGCACTCGTGGTCACCCACACATTCGATCACCAGCACATCGCCCGGCTGACTCAACAACAGCGCTTCACGCAAAACGCTGCCATCAGGCGGGAAGACTTTGACGGTGACCACGTTGCCGAGCATGCGGATGTCGTTGAACAGTGGCTTGATCCCGCGCAGGAAGCCAAGGTCGGAAAAGTGGCCGACGGTGGACGACGGGATCGACCGATACGCGTCAAGCAACTTCGGGCTGACACGTTGCTGGCGGTCGGCAATCTCATAACTCATCGGCATTTCCCCGGACGAAGCAGTGGGCAGGTCGAGCAATATTCTGCGGGCTCGGTGGCCAGGTAGTAGAAGCAGCAGGTCCGCCGAAAACGGATGCTGCGTTGCCCTTCGTCCACCAACGTCGGTGGCCGGCGAAAATGACTCAGCGGGTTGTACTCGAGGCCGAACAGTGCGGGCTCGGCTAGGGTCATGAGCCAAGTGAAATCTGCCTCACAGCGCTCGCGCACCAACGGATCGTCGATTTTTGCCATGCGTTTTTCATACAGCGAATAGACGCGCACGGCGGTGTTTTCCCAGAGGATGCGCCGGGAAACGCCCGTGACCCGGTTGAAGGTTTGCCACAACGGTTTCAGTAATCCCGCAAACAGCGCCTGAACCAACGTTTCCCGCCAGGCCTCGCGCTCACCCGCCTCGTATGTCAGCGGCTTTCCGTGAAGCAGCGGCATCGACGACGTCCACAACCCGTCATCGTGACCGTACTCAATCACCGTGTTGTCCAACGACAGCAACAACCCTTTGTCATACACCGACATCGCGTACAAACAGGCGCCGGTCGCGAGAAACGACAAACGCTTGCCGAGCAACGAGGCGGTAATCGCCCGAGTTGGCGAGCCAATCACCGGCCCCAACGCATCCAGCAGTTGCGCGCACACGTCCTCTTGCAACAAGTCCCGGGCCAGCAGCGAACGCAACGGGTCGCGCTCGGCGCTGTCCTTGAGCCGCAACCCGCCGGACAGCACCGTCCACTCTGTCGCCGTGAAATGGTCAGCCAGATTCATTGCGGCAGTTCCCGACCAAACGGAATGCACAGCGGCGTGCCGAAGAACGGATCGGGGATGATCCGGCAATTCAGGTCGAATACGGTTTTGACCAGCGCCTCGGTCAACACCTCGTCAGGCCGGCCCTGGGCAAACGCGGTCTGGTTGTGCACCGCGACCATGTGATCAGCGTAACGACACGCCAGGTTGAGGTCGTGCAGCACCATGATGATGGTTTTATTTTCAAGCCGGTTAAGGTCGCGCAGCAGGTCCAGCACTTCGATCTGGTGCGCCAGGTCGAGGAACGTGGTCGGTTCGTCGAGCAGCACGATGCCGGTGTCCTGGGCCAGGGTCATGGCGATCCACGCACGCTGGCGTTGCCCGCCAGACAACGCGTCCACCGGTCGATCCGCCAGGGCCAGCAGGCTGGTTTGCGCCAGCGCGCGGTTGACCATGGCTTCATCTTCCGCCGACCACTGTTGCATCCAGCTCTGATATGGAAATCGACCCAACGCCACCAATTGCCGAACGGTAATGCCCTCCGGCGCGCTGGGCGTCTGCGGCAAGATCGCCAGTTCACGGGCCACGGCCGCTGTGGATTTTTGCTGGATATCCACACCGTTGAGAATCACCGAACCCTGCTGCGGTTTCAGCAGCCGGGCGAAGGATTTGAGCAAGGTGCTTTTGCCGCAACCGTTGCTGCCAATCAATACCGAAATCTTGCCCTGGGGCAGTTGCATGTCCAGCGCATCAATAATCACCTGGCGCTGATAACTCAGGGTCAGGCCGCGACTTGCAATCGACGTCATACGTTGAATTCCTTAATGACGTTGTTTAATCAACAAATAGAGAAAAAAGGGTGTGCCCAGCACGGCGACAAAAATCCCGGCGGGCAGATCCAGCGGCAAAAACAGCGTGCGCCCGGCGAGGTCGGCCAGCACCACCAGGTTCGCCCCGACCAGCGCCGCCATCACGGCCTGACCGCCAAACCCCGGAGCCACCAGACGCTTGGCAATGTGCGGCGCGATCAGCCCGACAAACGCGATCGCCCCGCCCCAGGCAATCGCCGCACCGGCCAACGCCACGCTGACCAGCAACAACCCGGCGCGCAACCATTGCACGCGCACACCGATCCCTTGAGCAAGGCTGTCGTCCAGCTGTTGCACCATCACCTGACGAGCCAAAAACACCAGCAGCGGACAAATAACCAACAACCAGGAACCCAGCGCCAGCGGCTCCGGCCAACTGGCACCGTACACGCTGCCGGTCAGCCAGACATAGGCCGACAAGGTTGTCGTCAGCGGACTGAACACCAGAATGAACGTCGTCGCGGCGGTCAACATCGCGGAGATGCCGACGCCGATCAACACCAGCCGCAGCGGTGAAGTGCCCTGCTTCCAAGCCAGCAGATAAATCGCGAGTGCCGCCAGCCCCGCGCCGAGCATCGCCGCCAGTGGCAGATATTGCTGACCCAACGCCACCGAGAAAAACGACAAATACAACACCGCTGCCGCGCTGGCGCCGCTGGTAATACCGAGCAGATCCGGCGAAGCCAGCGGGTTGCGGATGATGCTTTGCAGGATCAGCCCGGACACCGACAACGCAGCGCCCACCAGCGCCGCCAGCAGGATGCGCGGGAAGCGTAGTTGCTCGACGATAAACGTCAGGCTCGCGTCCTGGTGCGACAGCAATATCCGCAGCACCTCCAGCGGCGACAGCAGGACTTTGCCCAGCGACAGCGAGCCGAGCATGATCAGTAGCGTCACCATCAGCGCCGCCAACAATCGCCACAACGTCGCGACATTGATCCGCCGGGAGAAGCCACTACGGCGCCAAGTCAGAACCTTATCCATAACGACCTCCACGCCGCGCCAGCAAGATGAAAAACGGCGCACCGAACAGCGCGGTCATCACGCCCACCGGCACCTCCTGGGGCAAGATCAACACCCGCGATAACGTATCCGCCAACAGCAGCAGAATCGCGCCGAGCAACGCACACCCCGGCAGTAACCAGCGATGGTCAATGGACAACCCCTTGCGCACCATATGCGGCACCAGCAAACCGATAAAACCGATGCTGCCGGCCAACGCCACCGCACTGCCCGCCAGGCACACCACCAGCACGCTCATCAATAACCGGATCAACCCGGTTCGCTGACCCAGGCCCGTGGCGATTTCTTCCCCGGCGTTCAGCACATTGACCTGCCCCGCCAGCAACATCGCCCCGAACAAGCCGAGCACGCCACACAACAGCAACGGCGCGGCGACCGACAGGCTGCGCTCGGTCAACGAACCGGCCAGCCAGAACAGCACCGTGTCCAGCCCGTCCTGATTGACTACCAGCAACGCCTGACTGAACGCCGAGAACAACGCCGCCATCGCCGCTCCGGCCAACACGATGCGCAACGGGCTGAGACTGCCCTGCCCCATGTTGCCGATCAGCCACACCAGCGAACCCGCCACCGCCGCGCCGATAAATGCGCACCACAGCCAGGCATCCGGGGATGACAGGGAGAACAGCGAAGAAAACAGAATGATGAAAAATGTCGCCCCGGCGTTGATCCCGAACAGTCCGGGGGACGCCAGCGGATTGCGGGTCAACGCCTGCATCAACGCGCCCGCCACCGCCAGGCTCGCGCCCACGGCCATCGCCATCAACGTGCGCGACAGCCGCGTGGTGGTCACCAGCACATGGCTGACGCTCAACGGATCGGGATGCACAAACGCCGCAAGAATCTGCGACAACGGAATCCAGGTCGCCCCGACCGCCAGGCTCAACACGCAACTCATTAGCAACACGACACCGGTAATGCACAACTTCAAACCGTTGCTCATGAGGCCTCGTCCGCGTTAACCAGATGGGCAACATCGTCGAGCATCAGATTTGCCCCGAGCATGCCGCCCGACAAGCTCCAGGCCACGCCGTCGACCCGCCACACTTGCCCCTGCTGCGGCGCGCGCATTTGCTGCCACAGCGGATGCTGTACCAGGCTTTCATAATTTCGCTGCACTGCTGCTTTCTCCGCGTGCATGAAGACAAAGAAAATGTCGGCATTCACCACCGCCAGACTCTCCTTGCTGGTGAGTTTGATCGACACCCCGTCCGCCTCCCGACTGGCGTCACTCCAGTCGAAACCCAACTCGGTAATGACGGAACCGGGAAAACTCGCCGGCAGATAACTGCGAATGTGGTCTTCCCTGATATCCAGAATCGACACCGTGGGCGGCCAGCGCCCGGCAAATTTCTGCTGTAATTGCTGGCGCAGTTGCGCCACGCGTTGTTGCCATTGGGCCAATACCTCGTCGGCCCGTTGCTTGCGGTACAAGGCAACGCCCATCAACGCCAGGGTCTTTTTGAACTCGAACACTTCTTCCAGCATCAACACCGGGGCGATCTGTTTGAGCAGCGGTTCGATGCGTTCATGGCGAAAGCGCGAGGCGACGATCACGTCCGGTTTCAGCAGCGCGATGTCCTCCAGACTGGGCTGAGTCTCCAGCCCGACATGAGGCACCTGCTCCAATGCCGCGCGTAAATAGCGATAGGTGGGTTTTTCACTCCAGGAATCGACGATGCCGCACGGCGTGACGCCCAACGCCACGGCGCTGTCGGTGGCCCCCTGAAACAGGGTAACCACCCGCAGCGGCGCGGCGTCGGATTGAGCCCAGGCCGGCGTGGCAAACCTGAGTGCCAGCGCCCCCAAAGACAGGCGCAACAGCGTGCGCCTGGAGGGATGATATCGAGGGTCAGTCTTCACGATTCAGCCTGTGGAAAGGATTGACCACCAGGCCTTTGCCAAACGGCATGCTGCCAGGACCACCCGCTCGTTCGATCATTGGCGTGAGCAACAATTTCTGCGGCCAGTGCGGTGCTTCGAACAGCTGCTGTTTGATCATGCTCCGCGCTTCGTCGTCGAATTCGATGGTGTCGATCAACTCGTTCAACACCTCGCCCATCGCCGTCCACAAGGTGTTGGCCGGCAGCGAATAAACCTGCGCCAGGGTATCGATGATCGCCCGGAAATTGACCTGAATCCCCAGCGTCTGCAACCAGAACAACAGGTCTTCGGGACGCTCGTGATACAGCGTGTTCGCATGCCCCTTCTTCAGTCGGTAGGCCGGATCGGCCAGGCCGTTGCGTTCCAGCCACGGCACGAAGATGCGCAATGAATCGTGATCGCGCAGAAGCAGCCCTTGGGCATAACCAGCCTTCCAGACCAGCACCGCGTTCTGCCCGTGAATCTCCCCGAGCATACCGATGCGGAACATCCGCAGGTTGATCTCGAAGAAGCTGTGGCACAGCTCGCGGAACAGCTTCATCACTGACGCGGCATCGGCCGGCAATTGGCGGTAGGCCATCCAGTCATCGAAGAAGTGCTGGTTGCTGCCGGGCAGCGGCGTGCCGAGGGCGGCCATCGGCACCAGTCGCGTGTCCGGGTCTTCCAGCAGCGCCGGCGGATAACCGCGGACCATAGCCGACAAATGACGCGGCGCTTCGTCGAACAGCGTCGCGTGCGGCGGCATAAACGCCCACCACTTGGTTTCATCGCACAGGTGCAGCTTCTCTTGCAGGGTTTGATCCTTGCCCAGCGCCTGACGCAGCAACTTTTCACTCAAGCCGCCGTTGATCATTTTCACGGCGGGCAAGTAACGCGAGGCGCCCAGAGAATAGATTGCCATCGGCAACTTCAGGTAATCGGCGCTGTTGAAGCACGGGGTCATCGAACGCAACGACGAAGTCGCGAAGAAATCACCGTCGGTGAAGTCCAGTCGATGGCAATCCCCCTTGGCGAAGGCATCACTGAGCTGCGCGTCGAGCACGTGTTCAAACTGCCACGGGTGCACCGGCAGCGCGATGTGGCTATCGGCAAGGCCCCGTTGCTGCAACTCTTGTTGCAAGCCGACCTGCAACGCGAATGGCAACAGGTACTGGGCGGGATAACTCTGTGCAAGATCCGTCACGCCGTCGCCGCATTGCAGCAACGTGCGGTCGATGGCAATCCAATTCAGCGCCACCGGACGGGCGAATTCCGCCTGATACTGCTGATATTCGGCGTCGTTCAAACCTTGCTTGGCTTTGGCCAATGGGTGGTAGGGACGATCCCGCAGCGACGCCCACTGCTCCATCGCCAGAAAGAAGTCTGCGTTGCTCTTTTCCAGCAAGCGTTCGCTGTCGACCCGATGGGCCAGGGACAATTCTGTTTGACGGACGCTGGTACGCAGTACATCAAGGAACAGCGCAAAGCCCTTTTCATTGTCCTGATAGCGGTCAGTCATCCCGGCCAAGACTTGGGTCATGAATGCTTCTGGGGACAGTTCGGTCAGTTGGCCATTTTCGCAACCCAATACCGGCGTGCCCGGCACTTTCTCCCAGTGCTGCGTGATACCGGGGCGCAGGGCGACGAAGATTGAACCCTGCCATTCCCAGATCCGTTGCTCGGCGCTTAACCCGCTAAACAACTGATCGGCCGATGACGCGGGTGTCGCCAGGTTCAGCGGTTCGGTCCCGAAAAAATGTTCGGCCAGCAAACAATCGACCAGATCCTGCATCACCCTGTCGGCGGCCATTGCGGTGAAGTTCATCCGATTATTTTCCTTCTGCTGAAGTGGCGGCCAATCTGGCCTGGAGGGCACGAAAAGCGATGCCACGCTCGTCACCCAAAACAAAACTGTTTACGCCCCGGCCCAACCACCGTTCGTGGTCGCCCGGTTGGCGTGGAATCGCGCAATACGGCACGCCTGCGGCACTGGCCGCTTGCCAACTGGCGAGCAGCGCTTGCTGCACTTCGGGGCGGTCGATCTGCCAGGGCAGGCCCAGCGATTGCGATAAATCGGCGGCGCCTTCGAGGATCATGTCGAGGCCCGGCACACCGGCAATTTCCGCCGCACGGTGTACGCCTTCAGCGCTTTCGATCATCGCCACGATCATGATTTGCTCGTTGGCCAACCCGATGTATTCCGCCAGGCTGTGCTTACCAAACGCACCGGGGCGCCCGGCATTCAGGCTGCGGCTGCCCTGCGGATGGTATTTGCAGGCGCGGATGCTTTCGGCCAACGGCTCGGGACCTTCGATCATCGGCAACACAATGCCCTGGGCGCCGCCATCGAGCAGGCGCAGCAGGGTTTTCGGGTTGAGGTCCGCGACCCGCACCAGCGGCGTGATCGCGTAACTCTCAGCGGTGCGGATCATGTTCTCCACGGTTTCGGGATTGATCAGCACGTGTTCCATGTCGATGATCACGAAATCGAAACCGGCCTCGGCAATCAACTCGATGGCGGCCGGTGCCGGGATCGAGCTGATCAGACCGTAGACCGGCTCACCCTGACGGAGCTTCTGTTTGAGCAGATTGGTCCTCAGCATGATTGCGGCCGGAACGCATGCAGCGGATTCGGCACCGATTTGAACCGACGTTCGCCATCGCCGAGCAAGCGGCGCTTGGTCAATTCTTCGACTTCGTAGAACGGCGCGAACACATCAAACGCGTCATAGCGCGCACTGTGCTGTGGATGTTCGGCCTGGTAGCCGGTAATCACCTCGGCAGTCATCTGCCAGAACTCGGATTCTTCGAGTTGATAATGCTGGTGCAGGAAGATCGCCATCTCGGCCAAGGCGATGAAGAAAAACGAATCACAAGAGAAGTCGCGCACTGCATCCACGTCGTCGGTGAGGATGAACGAGTTGCGGTTGAGCTTGGCGTGGCTGGCGGGCAGCGGTACCAGGGTTGGGCTCAGTTCGGGGCGCCCGAGGTGCTGCGGCGAATAGCGCACGCCGTCGTGGAAGTCTTTCAGGGCAATCCGTTGCGGCCAGCCCTGCTTGACGATCAGGACGATATTTTGACCGTGGGATTCCATTCCGATCCCTTCGGCGTAGAGCATGTGAATGATCGGCGACACCGCGACTTGCAGCAGTTGGCGGGTCCAGGCATGCAGGCCATATTGCTTGATCCACGTATCGACAAACGGAGTCTGTTCACCGCTGCCGTAGCGATTGTCCACGGAGCTCAAACCATTGAACGGCACGGCTTGCTCATCGCTTTCCAGGTACTGGTGAATGCTTTCGCGCCACAGGGTGCCCATCGTGCCGTAGGCCTGGGACATGCGTGTAGCAGGCAGGTGGTCGTAGTCAAAACTGACACCAACCACCTCGCCAAGTATCACAAACCCCAGGTCGCGGGCGGTGCTGTCGCTGCGGATCAACTGGTGCAGCCAATCGGTGATGATCGGGCCGTTCATCACCGTGTGTCGGGCCAGAATTCGGGTGCTGGAAGTGTTGGTCATGCTCAACGCAAGCTTGACGTAAGGCCGCTGCTTTTCCGTGGAGTTGGCCAAGGTGCGGATCGATTGCTGCGCCTGGTAGCGATCCTCGGTGGTGCCCAGATGGATCACCTCACCGCTGACCAGTTCCGGATAGAACACCGGAACGATGACGTTTTCCCACTGCCATGGGTGCACCGGCATCAGCCAGTAATCACCCAGCGACTTGCCTTGGTCAGTGAGACTCTCGGCCAGTTGCTGCCAACGTTGAAGGCCGAATTCCTGCTGGATAAAGCCGTCGAACTCCAGGTGCCGGGAGATGTTCATCGCCCCGCAGGTTTTCGCCACGGCCAGCCAGACAATGGCGACCGGCGCGGCGAACTCTGGCCCGTAACTGGCGTTGTCCTTGAGCGAAAAGCCGATGCGCGATTTGTAGCAAGGGTGATAGCTGTGGGCGTCCATGAAGTGCTGTTCCAGTGCATCGACGTCCAGTTGATAAGGTGGTTTTTCAGGCTGATAACCCTGACTGCGCGATTGAAGGTCCTTGAGCAGGGTTTGCTCCAGTTCATGGGTGAAACGTGGCAGGTGCGGGCTGTCTTGAAGATCGCTCAACAGTTCGGCCAGCGCTTGGTGCAGGCGCGGTTGGCTGTGCTTGCCTTGGGCATCGACGCGCTCAAGGCTGGAGTAATCGAGGCGGATCAGTTCGAAGCTGGCGCTGAGCAAGCCTGTGCAGTGATATTCCACCAGTTGTTGCTGTGCATCGAGGCCGCTGACGACAAAACGGTATTGGCTGCCTGACAACGGTGAATGGCGGTACGGCAGCACGTTTTCGTAGAGCAGGGTTTGCAGCAGTTGGCCGACCACCCGCTGTTCGACTTGTTGATAGCGTCGGGTATCGGCGGTGGCCAGCCAGACGCCAGGAGCCTGATGTGTTGCCTGAGAAGAGGTCGCCATTGTCATACCTTGTCGATTAAAGAATTAACGGGGTTCGAGGGCCGAGGGCAATGCCTCGGCCGGCTCGTCGGATGCGTGAACGGGAAAACGCCAAGCGCACGGCAGCGCCAGCAAAACGAGGATGCCGGTGGCCATGAAGACTTCGCTGATAGCCCCTGACGTGCCTGCCGAATGAACCCCGGTCCCCAGACGAAACTCGAGCCACAGCGAAGCGATGACGATGGCCAGTGACGACACAAGGCGTCGGGAAATGTTGTTCATCGCTGCGCCCTGGGTGACCATCGGTTCGGGCAACGCATTGAGCCCGGCGGTGGTGATGGGGATGTAGGACATACCGAGCCCGGCGCCGCGAACCATCATCAGGAAAAACACCACACCGATAGACGTGCCGGCCCCGAGCATGCCCAGGCCGAGTGTCGCGGCACCGGTCAGCAGCAGCCCCCAGAGCACCACGCCCCGTGGCCCGTGCCGATCCAGCCATCTGCCGCCGATGTGCCCGAACAGGCTGGCAAACGCCGCCGTGCACAGCAGGGACAAACCGGTCCAGATCGCGCTGTAACCCATCACCACCTGCACCAGCAGCGGCAGCAACACCAGGCACTCGAACATGCCGACCGACTGCACCACCGCGATGATCACGCTCAAGCGATAACCGCGCAGGGCGAAGATCCGCAGATTGAGCAGTGGCGAAGTCCGGTTCAGTTCCAGTCGCACAAACGCGATCAGACACAGGATCGCCGCCAGCAACATGCCGAGGTTGAGCGGATCGGTCAGGGCTTCGGCGTGACGCAAACGACCCACCGCGACCATCAATAAGCCGATGCCCGCCGCAATCAGCAGGTAGCCCGCCAGGTCAAACGGTTTGCGTTCCGACGCTTCAGACGCCGGCAGTACCGCCACGCCGAGGACCAGCGCGACGATGCCGATCGGCACGTTCATCAGGAACAGTGAACGCCAACTGAACCACTCCAGCATCAGGCTGCCGCACAACGGCCCCAACGCCGGCGCCAGCATCACCGCCGCGCCCCACAGGCCTGTCACCCGGCCGCGCTCGCCTTTGGCGTACACCGAAAAAATGATCGCCAGCGACAACGGGATCATCAGCCCGCTGGCAATGCCTTGCACCACACGTGCGGCAATCACCAACGCAATGGAGTTGGCGAAAGCGCCCATCAGCGAGCCGCAGACAAACAACGCCACGCCCCATAAATAGAGACGCTTGCGTCCTACCCGCTGGCTGAGAAAACTGGTGAGCGGCATGGTCATGCCCATGCTCACCATGAACGCAGCGACGATCCAGGTCGCCAGCAGCGGCCCGATGTCGAAGGCACTCATAAACGCCGGCAATGCCGGGTTGAGCGAGCTGTTGTTGAGGCTGACGGTCAGGGTACCCAACAGCACATTGACCACCACCAACCAGCGCGGCACGGCAACGGTCAAACCCAAGATGTCGCTCCGGCTGCCTGCACGAACAGCTGCGGCGGTCGCGGATGGCAGAGGAAATCGGCGTGGGAAATGTTGTAGCCGTAAGCCCCGGCCAGTGGCAGTACCAGCATGTCGCCGACTTCAACGCCGGTCAGTTGGCAATCGCGACTCAGCACATCCTTGGGCGTACAGAGTTGCCCAACCACGGTCCAGTTCTGCTCCATCGCGCCCGGTATTGCGTGGAGCCTGGGCAGGTGAATGACCGGGTGATCGTGCCCTTGGGCCACCGGCAAACGGAACTGATGGGTGCCGCCGCGACAGACCAGGAAGTGCTTGCCGTGACTGGTTTTGCTGTCCAGCACTTCGATGGCGTAGTAGCCGCAATAAGCGCTGATGAAACGACCGGGCTCAAAGCGCACGATGGGCGCATCGGCACACGCCGCCAGGGATTCGCCCAGATGCACGCACAAGCGTTGCCAATCAAACTGCTGCGGGCCCAGGTAATTAACGCCGATGCCGCCGCCGACATTGAGGTGGGTGATCGTTGCCGGATTGGCCGACAAGGCCTTCCATTGCGGCCAGCGCTCCAGGTACAGATCGAGCAGTTGTTCGTGGCGTTCCACCAGCGACTGATGGGACATCGCGTGCACATGGAAACCCTTGAGCCGCAGGTGGCTGGCGTTATCGACCCAACTCACCGCCCGGGCCAGCTCTGACTCGTCAATCCCGAATGGAGTGGCGGTGCCGGCCATTGCCAGTTTGCTCGACAGCGGCGACGGCAGTTGCGGGTTGATCCGCAACAACACGTCCTGCACCCGCCCCACTTCCAGCGCCAGTCGTTGCAGGCGCACGATTTCGTTCAGGCTTTCGATATGAATCGCTTCGACCTGGTTTTCCAGCGCCGAACGCAGATCGGAATCAAGTTTGCCGGGGCCGGAGAAGATGAACGGTTTGCGCGTCGGGCAAGCCTGGAGACGATCAATCTCACCGCCGGAGGAAATCTCGAACCCATGCACCAGCGGCGCCACGGTGGCGAGGATCTGCGGCTCACTGTTGGCCTTGATCGCGTAGTACAACTCCACGCCTTCGGGGAGTGCCGCCATCACCTGGGTGACGTGCTGTTTCAACGCATCCAGGTCGTAGATAAACAGCGCCAGCGGGTCGACCTGTTGCGTGCGGGCTTCGTCGATGGCGGCCAGCACCGTTGCGGGCAACTTATCCATGCTTGGCCTCCTTGCCCCACGGAGACATCAGAGTGACGTAGCCAGCCTGGCGATCAGCCTTGGCCGCCAGGCGAACTTTCAGGTTGGTTTTGCAAGCAATCGGCTGACCGGCGATCAGCGCATCCAGCTCCGGCGCAGCACGGGACAACTCAGCGCGGATGCTGATCAACTGCTGCTCGACCCGCTGCCACATCAGCGGCGCCAGGTGCGGACGCTCCCAACTCAGGGCCAGCACCGCCTCGGACAGGTTGTTGACGAACAAGCAGTAGACGATGCGGTTCCAGCCTTGCTGGCGGGAATAGAGCAACGACTCACGGACCCGAGGATGAACGTCAGTGTCGATCCGCGAAGTACCAAGCTCCTCGGTCAGTTTTACCCCTTCGAAATCCCGCAACAGCAAGCGTTGCGGGCGACCGTTGTCATGCACCAGCACACTGTTTTGCAGGTGCGGTTCCATGACGATGCCGTGGTTGAAGAACAGCGCCAGCACCGGTCTCAGCAGCAGCGCCTGATAGTCGTCGAACCAGCTCAACAGCTGTTGGTCGTGGAGGTCGTTACCGTTGAAGCGGGTCAGGAACTCATGGACCAAGGGGCGCAGATGCAGGCCTCGGGCGAACAGCGTGCCTGCCATGATGCTGCTGTCGGTGCCGGTGTCGAGGCAGAAGTTCTCGCGCAGGATTGCCCCGGTCTGTTCACGGAACCAATGGCTATCGGCTTCGCTGGCCTGCTGCGGTGCCCAGCTCAACAGGCCCGGCTCGGCCACCACCGACAACCCGCCGAGGGTCTCGGGCTGGGTCAGTTGCAGGTTGCGGAAAATGCGGTCGATCATCAGCGCACTTTCCAACTCGTACCAGGCGTTTTTCCGTACGCAATTGGTGATACGCACGTTCAGCGAGCCCTTGATGAAAAACTCATGGCCCTCGATGTACCAGGTACGAATCGACGCCGTCGGGTTGGCCATCAGGCCGGTGGCGCCCAGGTCGACGATGGCCGCGGATTTCAGCAGACGCTGCACCCGGCCGTCCTGCATGAACAACTGCGCCTGCACCGGGTGCATGCAGATCACTGCGTACCCGGGCCGAGCCTGCGACTGATCGGCAAAACCGGCCAACACTTGGGCTTTGCTCAAGCCGTTGGCGCCGACGCTCAACCCTTCCAGTGGCACCTCGAACAGATGCAACGGCGTTCGCGCCTGGAATTCCGGGGCATAGGTTTCCTGGGCCAGGTGCGCGGGCCACAGCCGCGCCTTGGGTGCCGGGTGGTTCGGGTGACCAAACCACAAGCCCTGCTCGCTGGCCAGGTAACCGCTGAGCGGGTCCGCGTCCATCGGTGTGTTGTGGCCGACGATGGCGGCGGTCAGCAACTGGCTTTGCAACACCTGATCGAGCAACTCGTCGTTGCTGGCGCGGGTCATGTGTTCACAAGCGCCAAGCAACTGTTCGACGAACTCGGCAAACCTGAGGCTCGACCAGTCGCCCTCACCGCGCCGGGCATAGACGTCCGACAGGTAGCGGTGACTGCCGAGACCATCGCGGCGGTCCACCATCACAAAGAACTGCTGCTGGTTGGGCAGGCTGATGGTCAGGGGAATGCCCTTCCATTCCAGGCCCTCGAGGTAACTGCCCGGGGCGATACCTTGCATCTGCGCCGGCCAACTATAACTGAGGCAGTTTTCCGGCAAGGCGAACTCTTTGATCAAACAATTAAGCAATGCGTGCGACGTCGCCAATTCACTGACCATATTCGGTAAAACACTGCGATTCGGATGATTCATGGGTGCTCCACAGTAGCCCGTGAGGTCACTGAATTCGTTATATCGCGAAAAATTAGTTGCTGGTCGACCGATTTATCGGACGACAAAGCCCCAGGTAATGACATCACTTAGCCGAACCTTTTAATAATCAAACGACTGTCGAAGTTATTGACATGAAACTGAAGCCCGGCGGGATTCCTAATGCAACTTCGATTGATTCATTCAAGGACGCAACTGCATTAGTGCAGCAGCCACGGCGTTATCAAAACGCTGAATCACTTGCCGGCATTGTTCTTCGTCGATAATCAGTGGCGGTAATAAGCGGATGACATTGCCCTGACGCCCGCCGCGTTCCAGCAACAGGCCTTGCTTGAAGCACTGTTGCTGAATGGCCACGGCCAGCGCCGGGTCCATCGGGAAATGCCCGTGGCGGTCAGCCGGCTGGCGCTCGTCGACGATCTCGATGCCCAACATCAGGCCACGTCCGCGTACCTGGCCGAGGGCCGGATAATGCGCCTGCAACTCGACCAGTCGGTCCTTGAGCCACTGGCCACGGCGCTCGGCCTGGACGGCCAGGTTTTGCTGTTGCAGCACCTGCAATGTGGCCAGCCCGGTGGCCATGGCCATCTGATTGCCGCGGAAGGTGCCGGCGTGGTTGCCGGGCTCCCAGGCGTCGAATTCACGCCGGATGCCCAGCACCGCCATCGGCAAACCGCCGCCGAGCGCTTTGGACATGACGATCAGGTCCGGCTCGATCTCGGCATGTTCGAAGGCAAACATTTTGCCGGTGCGGGCGAAGCCGGTCTGCACTTCGTCGAGGATCAGCAGGATGCCGTGCTTGCGCGTCACCTCGCGGATCGCCCGCAGCCAGCTCGCCGGAGCACAGTTGACCCCGCCCTCACCCTGCACCGCTTCAAGGATCACCGCCGCCGGCAGTGACACGCCGCTTTCGACGTCTTCGATGAACTGGGTGAAATAGTGGGTCAAGGCCTCGACCCCGGCCTCACCGCCAATGCCCAGCGGGCAACGATATTCATGGGGAAACGGCATGAACTGCACGCCGGGCATCAGGCTGGCGATGGCATTTTTCGGCCCGGTGTTACCGGTCAGGGCCAGGGCACCGTGGGTCATGCCGTGGTAAGCCCCGGAGAAACTGATGATGTTGTTGCGCCCGGTGTAGGTCTTGGCCAGTTTCAGCGCCGCCTCCACCGCATCCGCCCCGGACGGCCCGCAAAATTGCAGGCAGTAATCACGGCCCTGGTTCGGCAACAGGCTAAGCAGGGTTTCGCTGAAGGCGTCCTTGACCACAGTGGTCAGATCGAGGGTGTGCATCGGCAGGCCTGAGGTGAGGAAACTGTCGAGGCTGGCCATGATGGCCGGGTGATTATGCCCCAGGGCCAACGTGCCAGCGCCGGCCAGGCAGTCGAGGTACGTATTGCCTTCGACATCAGTGACCCAAAGTCCGTGCGCCTTGGCGATTGCCAGAGGCAACTTGCGTGGATAACTGCGCACATTGGATTCGAACTTGCTTTGTCGAGCCAGATAGTCGGCATTGGTTTTTTGCAATGGATTAGAGTGCAATACGCCATCATTCAACATCGGTTTATCCTCGATAACTTTCGATATGAAAACTATTCCCATTTACAAAATGACGCAACTGTTCGCTTGCACTATTCCGGAATATTTACATAACTCGATAATCGCTCGTTAAAACCGTTCACGCACACAACTTCGCAAGTTATTCAAACTTGAAAAGGCGATCATCAGTGCCATTACCCGGCCATGTTTTTGTTATAAAACTGATAACTTTGTTAGTACCTTCGAATGGGCATTAACTTATAGATAATTATCGCGATCGTTCATCATGGATTCTTCCTCTAAAGTATTCAGCTGAAGAAACAACACCGCGGCGCCCTTCCCTGTGGCGCAACGCACGTTGAATCGAATCAGAAGTCGACAGTCGCCGACAGGAGGTAGGTTCGTGGGGTCGAGAGCGTCAATCCAGGCTCGCTGTCATCCGAGGCACCGGCCGAACTCCAGTAGCGTTTGTTCGCCACGTTTTCGATATTGCCTCGCAGGGTGACGTTCTTTTCGTCGACCTTGAACGCGTAGCGGGCGCCGACATCCATACGCGTCCAGGCGTCGATTTCCTTGACGTTGGACTGGTCCAGATATTGCGAGCTGGAATAGATCGCGCGGCTGGTCAGGGTCAGGCCCTGTACGGACCGCACGTCATACTCGGCGCCCAGGTTGACGTTGTATTTCGGCGTGGCCGGTGCGCGGTTACCGTCGAAGGTGCCGTTGGTGGTGTTTTTCAACTCACTGTCGATGTACATGACCCCGCCGAGCAGGCGGAAACCGTCGAGCGGTTCGCCGAACACGCTCACTTCCACACCGGTGTTTTCGCGCTTGCCGTTCGGACCGAAGACCCGCGTCGTGGCGTTGGTCTCGTAGGCCGGCTGCTTGATCCGGAACACCGCCGCCGTGACCGCGAACGGACCCGCGTCATATTTGGCACCGACCTCGACCTGCCGGCTGATGAACGGCGGGAAGATCTCGTCTTCGTTCACCGAGGTCGACGGCGCGATCTTGCCCTGGCTCAGGCCTTCCATGTAGTTGGCGTACAGCGACAGCTTGTCGGTAGCCTTGAACAGGATGCCACCCGATGGAGAAACCTTTTCCTCGTCGTAGGCGGTGTCGCCTTTGACGTTATCGGTCCAGTCGTCCACCTTCACCCGCTGCCAGCGGGCACCGAGGGTCAGCAGCACGCGGTCATCGAAGAAGCCCAAGGTGTCGGACAACGCCACGCCGCTGAAGCGGTTCTCGGTGTAGACCTTCGAGTCCTGTCGGGTGGCGATATTAGGCGTTGGGGTTTCCACCGGATCGTAGAGGTTGCTGGGAGCCGAGGCATAACGGGCGCCGCCGTTTTCGAAGTCCATGTAGAAGTAGCTGGCCGCCAGGTTGACTTCATGGCTCACCGGGCCGGTATGGAACCAGTTGCGCACGCCCGCGTTGGCCGTTCGGACATTTTCGTCACGGGTGAAGTCACGGGGTTGAACGCTGAAATCGCCCGCATCGTTGGTAACCGTAACGGCATGACGGAGGAAGTCATGATTACTCTTGCGCGCGCCCACACCGCCATAAAGCATGACCGAATCGCTGACATCGAACTCGCCGTTCACCGTGCCGAAGGTGTCTTTGGTCCGCGCCTTGCTCCAGGGTTGCGCATAGTTGCTGCGCACTTCGCTGGCATGGGGAACCTGCGCGTTGGCGCCGACTATCACACGTTCCTGCGGGGCATCGGTATCACGCTCGGTGTGCCCGATGTCCGTCGAGAGCCGCAGGCGGTCACCACGAAAATCCAGACCCAGCACGGCCATGTCGCGGTCGACACTCTGGTGATCCCATTCGGTGTCACCGGACTGCTTCACGCCGTTGAAACGAATACCGAACTTGTCGTCCTCACCAAAGCGCCGGCCGATGTCCACGGCACCACCGATCTGGTTGTTGGAGGCGTAGTTGGTGGTGAACGAGGTGATCGGCTTGTCGGTTGCGCGCTTGGGCACCACATTGATCCCGCCACCGACGCTGCCACGCGGCGAGATGCCGTTGATCAGCTGGCTCGGGCCTTTGAGGATGTCGACGCGGTCGGCCATCTCCATGTCGATCGTATACGTCGGCAAGACGCCATAGAGGCCGTTGTAGGAAACATCGCTGTTGAACAGGCTGAGCCCGCGAATGGTGAACTGCTCATAGCGGCCACCCGCCGGGTTGGTCGCGCGAACCGACGGATCACTGGCGACCAGGTCACCCAAGGTGCGGGCTTGCAGGTTTTTGACCGCCTCGCTGGTGTAGGTGGTCATGCTGAACGGCGTTTCCATGAAGTCTTTCGAACCCAGCAAGCCCTGCGAGCCCTTGCGTGCGACCTGGCCACCGGCAAACGCTTCGCCGTCTGCCGAACCGGTGGCACCGAGAATCGAGGTAGGGGCCAGTTGCAGGCTGCCGCCCTCTGGCGCTGGGGTCAGGATGTACGCCTGCTCACCCACCGACTGAAGTTGCAGACCGGAACCTTGCAGCAGTTGGGCGAAACCCTCCTCGACCGCGAATTCGCCAGTAAGACCAGGACTGGTGCGACCACCCACCAGCGTCGGATCCACTGACAGGTTGACCCCGGCCAGCCCGGCGAAACGAGTCAGCGCTGCACTGAGGCTGCCGGCCGGCACCTGATAACTGCGTCGAGATGCGTCGTCAGCCCAACCGGCCGTGATGAACAACGGGCAGGCACTCAAACTCAACAACAGACTCAAGCGCAACAACGGGCGTAGCCTGGAAGAAGCCAGACGCGTACTGCAGGGCATCACTACGGGCATTGATAATCTCTCTGATTTCGTTTCACTTGCCTTGAATGACAAGCGACGCGAAAAAAGGGGACAGGCTTTAAACAATATTTTTGCGCGGCAGCAGCGTTACCCAATAACGCGTACGCGAATGCACCTCCAACGGCAGGCTGGCCGCCAACAGCGCCAGAACGCGACCAGTGTCCTCCAGACGAAAACTGCCAGTGACGCGCAGGGACTCCAATTCTGGCTCCCAGCGCAAGATGCCCGGGCGATAGGTGCTGAGCTCCCGCAGAAAATCCCCCAAGGGCTGGTTTTGCGCCATCAGCACGCCGTCGCGCCAGCCTGGGGCGAGTACGTCGAATGGCTCCACGTTGCCAGCACCCGCCGCCAGAAGGCTCACTTGCTGACCACCGCGCAACGAAAAGACCGGCCCGCGCAATGGCTGCAACTGCACCGTGCCGTTGAGCACAGAGACTTTGCAGCCCGACTGGCCCTGACGAACACACACTTCGCTCTGACTGACCACGACGTCCCCGAAGTGCGTCTGGATCGTCAACGGCGAGGTGCCGGGGACTTTTAGCGCTATCTCGCCTTCTACGAGTTTCAGCCGCCGATTCTTCAGGTCGATGTCGACGGCACTCGCCGTGTTCAATTGCAGCGAGCTGCCATCGGCCAACTGGACTTTTTTGCCCTCCCCGGTCGCAGTCCGCAGATCAGCGCGCCAGACATCCAAAGGCAATTGTCGACTGATCAGCCACGCTGCCGGCACCAGCGCCACCGCGCCGACAGCGCGCTTGAGGACGGTGCGTCGACTGGTTTGCGGCCGATCCAGACTGGCCATGGCCAGAGCCGATGGCAGGTCGGCGAAGCGTTGGCGCAAGAGTTGAGCTTTTTGCCAGGCTTGTTCGTGACTGGAATGACTATCGCGCCAGCTCTGCAGCTCGGCATGATCGCGCTCATTGGCGGAGCCGGACTCCATGAGCGCCAACCACTGCGCAGCGGCCCGCACGACTTGGCGGGCTTCGGCCGACGGTGCCGAACCGATCACAGCCCCACCAGCAGACAATGCTCATAGGCTTGAGCCATGTAGCGCTTGATCGTGCGTTCCGAGACTTGCAGGCGCTCGGCGATCTCTTGATAGCCCAGGCCTTCCAGTTGGCTCCAGAGAAACGCCCGTCGCACCGGGCGTGGCAATCCATCGAGCAATTCGTCCAGGGCCTGCAGGGTTTCCAGCAGAATCCAGCGCTGCTCGGGGGACGGCACGCAGTCCTCAGGCAGCAATGCTAGCGCACTGAGGTAGGCTTGTTCCAGGCTTCGGCGCTTGTAGAAATTGGTCAGCAGCCGTTTACCGACTGTTGCCAGGTAGGCGCGAGGTTCTTGCAGGTCAGCAATGCGCTGGGAACTGGCGAGTAAACGCACAAACGTATCCTGGCTGAGGTCCGCCGCATCATGGCCATTGCTCATGCGTCGTCTCAACCAGCTTTCGAGCCAGCCACGATGGTCGCGGTACAGGTCGTGGAAGGTTTGCCCCGTCGGCATCGCTGCATCACTCATCTAAAGAAAACCCTGCGCGAAGAAATATTTTAAATGCGACTCATTCTAATTAGTGTTGAGACTTCAAACCAAGTGCTTTGTGCGGTTTACACCCAGTAAATACTTGAAAAAAGGTAATACCACCGGGTAGTTCGGGCGTGCAGGCACCGGTTAATCAGGGCTGCGGGGCATTGAGGAAAATCTTCGGGAAGCGTCAGAATTCATTGCACATCCGCGCTTGGTTGGCGGAGGCGAATCCCTGAGGACCAGGGGAAGGAAGAGAAAAGCCAAATCGCAGACACAAAAAACCCCGGTCTTTCGACCAGGGTCTTTGCTATCGACTCGAATAAGGCGCTGGCATTACCAGCAGCTTTCTTCGTAGCTCCAAGGCGTTCAGTGGGCCTTGAGGCAGATATGGCGCAGCGGACGGGACTCGAACCCGCGACCCCCGGCGTGACAGGCCGGTATTCTAACCGACTGAACTACCGCTGCGTATCGCTTTGGACTTTCGCCCAAGTAACTCGTCTGACTGAAAGCTTCGAGGCTTTTCAATCTCGAAGAAGGTAAAAACCTGCTTCGGTAATATGGCGCAGCGGACGGGACTCGAACCCGCGACCCCCGGCGTGACAGGCCGGTATTCTAACCGACTGAACTACCGCTGCGCGTCGGTGGAGGCTTTTAAAAGCTTCCATCTTGCTTTCGCAAGACTCTCGGAAGTGGTGGGTGATGACGGGATCGAACCGCCGACATTCTGCTTGTAAGGCAGACGCTCTCCCAGCTGAGCTAATCACCCGTTTGCATCTCCGAGGCCGCGAAATTTACGCAGGTAGCGAACCTAAGTCAATAGCAGGATTGAAGTTTTTCTGAAAAAGACAAAATCGTGTCATTCCCGACGACATCGGCAACAGTCAGACCGCATTCGCGAGCAGGCTCGCTCCCACAATGGAAATGCATTCTGCCAGAAGAAACCCGGTCTACTGTCGGAGCGAGCCTGCTCGCGATGAGGACAGCACATTCAACATCAATGCTGACAGCTGCTGCCCCTCCTCACATTATTCGCTGTAAATCATCTTCTTGGTCATGCCGCCATCGACCACGAATTCCTGGCCAGTGACGAAACCGGCGTTCCTGGACAGCAACCAAGCCACCATCGCCGCCACATCCTCGACCGTCCCTACCCTGCCCGCCGGATGCTGGGCATGGTCGGCATCGGTCAGCGGTTCGGCACGCCGTACTGACGGGTCCCGTGCATCAATCCAGCCCGGACTGACCGCATTGACGCGGATTTCCGGCCCCAGACTGATCGCCAACGCGTGAGTCAGGGCCAACAGGCCACCCTTGCTCGCCGCATAAGCCTCTGTGTCAGGTTCCGACTGCCCGGCACGGGTCGAGGCCAGGTTGACGATTGCGCCGTTGTGAGCACGCAGGTACGGCGCACAGTGCTTGGCCAGCAACATCGGCCCACTGAGATTCACTGCCAACACACGATTCCAGTAGGCCAGATCAAGGCTTTCCAGGGTGATGTTGTGCGGATCGGCGACTGCCGCATTGCACACCAACGCATCCAGACGCCCGAACTGCCCCAGCACCTCGGCGACGCCCAGCGCCACCTGCCCTTCGTTCGAGACGTCCATGGCGATGAACCAGGCATTGTCGCCCAGCACCTTCGCCACTTTCGAACCCCGCACGCGGTCCAGGTCCGTCAACACCACCTGCCAGCCTTCGCTGATTAGCCAGGCCGCGATGCCCAGGCCGATACCGCGCGCGGCACCGGTGACCAGCGCAACGCGGCCATGGGTGCCCGTAGCCGGCGTGGCCAACTCGATCACAAGGCAGCCAACCCGCGCGCCAGATCGGCTTGCAGGTCTGCTACGTCTTCCAGGCCGACCGCAACACGAATCAGGCTGTCACGGATGCCCGCGGCTTCACGTTCTTGCGGCGCCAGACGGCCGTGAGAGGTAGTGCTCGGGTGAGTGATGGTGGTCTTGGTGTCGCCGAGGTTGGCGGTGATGGAAATCAGTCGGGTTGCGTCGATAAAGCGCCAGGCGCCCTCTTTGCCGCCCTTGACTTCAAAACTTACGACCGCACCGAAGCCTTTCTGCTGACGCTGGGCCAGTTCGTGCTGCGGATGGCTCTTGAGGCCGGCGTAGTGGACTTTCTCGATGCCGTCCTGCTGTTCCAGCCATTCGGCCAGTTGCTGAGCGTTGGCGCAGTGCGCCTTCATGCGCAGGTTCAGGGTTTCGAGGCCCTTGAGGAAGATCCAGGCATTGAATGGGCTCAGGGTCGGCCCGGCGGTGCGCAGGAAACCGACGACTTCTTTCATCTGTTCGCTGCGACCAGCCACGACGCCACCCATGCAACGGCCCTGGCCGTCGATGAACTTGGTCGCCGAGTGCACGACGATGTCGGCGCCCAGTTTCAGCGGCTGTTGCAAGGCAGGCGTGCAGAAGCAGTTGTCGACCACCAGCATCGCACCTTTGGCGTGAGCGATTTTCGACAGTTCGGCGATATCCACCAACTCGGCCAGTGGGTTGGACGGCGATTCGACGAACAGCAATTTGGTGTTGACCTTGATCGCAGCATCCCAGCCGGACAGGTCCGCCAGAGGTACGTAGTCGACTTCGACGCCAAAACGCTTGAAGTACTTCTCGAACAGACTGATGGTCGAGCCGAACACGCTGCGCGAAACCAGCACGTGGTCACCGGCGCTGCACAGGCTCATCACCACCGCCATGATCGCGGCCATGCCAGTGGCAGTGGCCACCGCTTGCTCGGCGCTTTCCAGCGCGGCGATACGTTCTTCGAACGCACGCACGGTCGGGTTGGTGTAGCGCGAGTAAACGTTGCCCGGCACTTCACCGGAGAAGCGTGCCGCCGCGTCGGCAGCGGTACGGAACACGTAGCTGGAAGTGAAGAACATCGGATCACCGTGTTCGCCTTCCGGCGTACGGTGTTGACCGGCGCGTACGGCCAGGGTATCGAACGCTACGCCATCGAGGTCGCTGTCCAGCCGACCGGCATCCCAATCCTGACTCATGCTGTCACTCCTTGCCTTGCTCTTTTAGTAGATACAAAACCGGCCCCTCAGGGCCGGTAGTTACTCAGTTGTTATACAGATCAATGATCGCACTGACTGCCTGTGTCTTGACCTTGGAGGCATCGTTGCGCGCCTGCTCGATCTTGTTCAGGTAAGCCTCGTCGACGTCGCCGGTGACGTACTTGCCGTCAAACACCGCGCAATCGAAGTTCTCGATCTTGATCTTGCCGCCACCGACCGCTTCGATCAAATCAGGCAAGTCCTGATAGATCAACCAGTCGGCGCCGATCAGATCAGCCACGTCTTGGGTCGAACGGTTGTGGGCGATCAGTTCGTGAGCACTTGGCATGTCGATGCCGTAGACGTTCGGGTAGCGAACGGCTGGCGCTGCGGAGCAGAAGTAGACGTTTTTCGCGCCAGCTTCACGGGCCATCTGGATGATCTGCTTGCACGTGGTGCCGCGAACGATCGAGTCGTCCACCAGCATCACGTTCTTGCCGCGGAATTCCAGTTCGATGGCATTGAGCTTCTGGCGTACGGATTTTTTCCGCGCAGCCTGGCCCGGCATGATGAAGGTCCGGCCGATGTAGCGGTTCTTCACGAAGCCTTCGCGGAACTTGACGCCCAAGTGGTTCGCTAGCTCCAGGGCCGCGGTGCGGCTGGTGTCCGGAATCGGGATGACCACGTCGATGTCGTGCTCTGGACGCTCGCGCAGGATCTTCTCGGCGAGTTTCTCACCCATGCGCAGACGGGCCTTGTAGACCGAAACGCCATCGATGATCGAGTCCGGACGCGCCAGGTAGACGTGTTCGAAGATGCACGGGGTCAGGGACGGGTTGGTCGCGCACTGACGGGTGTGCAGCTTGCCGTCTTCAGTGATGTAGACCGCTTCGCCCGGTGCCAGGTCGCGAATCAGGGTGAAACCGAGCACGTCCA
This sequence comes from Pseudomonas sp. ASL4, assembly GCF_056680395.1. Taxonomy (NCBI): domain Bacteria; kingdom Pseudomonadati; phylum Pseudomonadota; class Gammaproteobacteria; order Pseudomonadales; family Pseudomonadaceae; genus Pseudomonas; species Pseudomonas sp. ASL4. The sequence goes on from NZ_CM155280.1 coordinate 5,855,520, forward strand.
GGGACACGCTTTCGGAGGCGATCATGTACTCGACGCCTTCGTCGGTGTGACGCTGGCCGAAGACGATCGGACGGATGCCGTGCGGGTCGCGGAAACCAACGATGCCGTAACCGGTCACCATCGCCACGACCGCGTAACCACCGACGCAACGGTTGTGCACGTCAGTCACGGCAGCGAATACGTCTTCTTCGGTTGGCTGCAACTTGCCGCGCTGGGCCAGCTCGTGAGCGAACACGTTGAGCAGTACTTCCGAATCGGAGTTGGTGTTGACGTGGCGCAGGTCAGATTCGTAAATCTCCTTGGCCAATTGTTCAACGTTGGTCAGGTTACCGTTGTGCGCCAACGTGATGCCGTAAGGCGAGTTGACGTAAAACGGTTGAGCTTCAGCCGAAGTCGAGCTGCCTGCGGTCGGATAACGCACATGGCCAATGCCCATGTGGCCGACCAGGCGCTGCATGTGACGCTGATGGAACACGTCACGCACCAGGCCATTGTCCTTGCGCAGGAATAACCGGCCATCATGGCTGGTCACGATACCGGCAGCGTCCTGGCCGCGGTGCTGGAGCACGGTTAGCGCGTCATACAGCGCCTGATTGACGTTCGACTTACCGACGATACCGACGATGCCACACATGCGACGCAACCCCTACTTAATGGATCTGAACTGAACACAACTCACTGAGGCGTTTTGGCCGTCGGAAAGAGGTGTTCCTTGAACGGTAATTCAGCGGGTACGCTGATACCGCTGGCAAGCCACTGACTGCTCCACCCAAGAATCAGGTTTTTGGACCAGTCTGCGACCAATAAAAATTTTGGCACGAGCTGTGATTCTTTCCACCAGCCGTCCTGCTGTACCGGCCCCAGGCTCAACAGCCCGACCGCCACGACCACCAGCAACACGCCACGCGCGGCGCCGAAGGCCATGCCGAGGAATCGATCGGTCCCGGATAGCCCGGTAACGCGAACCAACTCGCCGATAAGATAATTGATCATTGCGCCTACGATTAACGTGGCGACAAACATGATGGCGCAGCCCGTGATCACACGAGCCGAAGGCGTTTCGATGTACCCGCCGAGGTACTCGGACAATGAACCACCGAACATCCAGGCGACGACTCCTGCGATGATCCAGGTCACCAGCGATAATGCTTCTTTGACGAAGCCGCGGCTCAAACTGATCAATGCGGAGATGGCGACGATTGCAACGATCGCCCAGTCAACCAAGGTAAATGGCACAGTGCAGCCTACAGACAGATAAGGCGGCGCATTTTAGCAGAGCCCATGCTTATCGGTAAGCTGCGATTGTCAGTGCATTTCAAATCGGGTGGATAGTTTTAACCGCGCTCAGGCTGGAAACGTACGACAAAACCTTTCAGGTTCTGCTGGCGACCCAGCAAGTCACGCAGGCGATCGGCTTCTGCACGCTCGATCAGCGGCCCGACAAACACCCGATTCTTGCCGTCGGCAGTCCGGATGTAGGCGTTATAGCCTTGGCTGCGCAGGGTTTTCTGCAGACTTTCTGCACTGTCGCGGCTTGCCAGACTGGCCAATTGCACCGACCAACTGATCGACAGGCCATTGGCATCAACGCGACTCTGAGTGGTGTCCGGCTTGGCCGGTGCGGCAGCAATCGGCTGGGTCGGTGCCGGTTTCGCAACAGGCGCTGGCGCCGGTGCCACCGGTTTGGCGACTGGCGCCACGGGCACAGCCGGTTTGATCGGCATCGACGGTGCTTGATCATCAGCAATCTCGTCGTCGCTTGGCACCGGCTCCTGAGGCAAGGCTTGCGGTTCAGGCACCACCACCGGCTCGACCTGTACTTGCGCCACCGCAGGGGCTTGCGGCGCAGACGGCGCCTGCACCGTCACTTGTCGCTGTTCGTCCTGACGGGAAAACAGCATCGGCAAGAAAATCACCGCCAGCGCCACCAACACCAGGGCACCGACCATACGCTGTTTGTAAGCCTTATCCAGCAAAGCCATTTGCCGCTTCCTCCGTGGAGCGCCGGGCCAGCCATTCAAGGGCCTCGGCAACACAATAAAATGATCCGAACAACAAAATCTCATCGTCACTCGTCGCCAGCGCGCACTGCCCTTCCAAGGCTGCTGCCACGCTGTCATACGACGCTACCGAAGCGCCAAGGTTCTGTAACGCCGCGTGCAAATCTGCAACCGGACGTGCTCGCGGCGAATCCAGCGGCGCAACAGCCCATGACTGGACACTAGCATTCAATTCGCCGACCACACCATCCAGATCCTTGTCCGCCAGCAATCCGAACACTGCCAGACGCTTGCCGACCGGCGGCCGACTGGCCAGACGCCGGGCCAGATACTCTGCCGCATGCGGGTTATGCCCCACATCCAGTAACAAATTCAGGCGCTTTCCCTGCCAGTTGAATTGCCGACGATCCAGCCGACCGACGATTCGCGTCGCTTTCAGCGCTTCAACAATCTGTGCATCAACCCACGTCAAACCTGACAACAGATAAGCCTGCAATGCCAGCGCAGCGTTTTCCATCGGCAGATCCAGCAACGGCAAATCATGCAGCTCGACGACACGCCCTTGAGCGTCAACGCCACGCCACTGCCAGTTGTGATCGGTGATCCCGAGATCAAAATCGCGCCCACGCAGGAAAAACGGGCAAGCCAGCTCGCGCGCCTTGTCCAGCAGGGGTTGGGGAGGATTCAGATCGCCGCAGAGCGCAGGCGCACCCTGACGGAAGATGCCAGCCTTCTCGTAGGCCACGGATTCACGGGTATCGCCCAGGTAATCGACGTGATCGACGCCAATACTGGTGACCAGCGCCATGTCCGCGTCGACCACGTTGACCGTGTCCAGACGTCCGCCCAGGCCGACTTCCAGCACCACCGCATCCAGACTGGCCTGTTGAAACAGCCAGAATGCTGCCAGGGTGCCCATTTCGAAGTAGGTCAGGGACGTTTCGGCACGGCCGGCTTCGACCGCCGCAAAGGCATTGCACAGTTCGGCGTCAGTGGCTTCGACGCCATTGACCTGCACCCGCTCGTTGTAACGCAGCAAGTGCGGAGAATTGTAGACACCGACATTCAGGCCTTGCGCCCGCAGCAATGACGCCACAAACGCACACGTCGAGCCTTTGCCGTTAGTGCCGGTGACCGTAATCACCCGAGGCGCCAGCTTGCCCAGTCCCATGCGGGACGCTACCTGTTGCGAGCGCTCCAGGCCCATGTCGATGGCCGAAGGGTGCAACTGCTCAAGGTAGGCGAGCCATTCGCCAAGGGTGCGCTCGGTCATATGTTCGCAGGTACCGGTGGAATCACGATTGGCTCGATTGGCGCAGCGACGAATTTCGGCGTCGGCAGGCCCATCATTTGTGCCAGCAGGTTGCCCAGACGTGGGCGCAGTTCCTGACGGTGAATGATCATGTCGATCGCGCCGTGCTCCAGCAGGAACTCGCTGCGCTGGAAGCCTTCCGGCAGTTTTTCACGCACGGTTTGTTCGATTACGCGCGGACCGGCGAAGCCGATCAGGGCTTTTGGCTCGCCGACGATCACGTCGCCCAGCATCGCCAGACTGGCGGAAACGCCACCGTAGACCGGGTCGGTCAGTACCGAGATAAACGGAATGCCTTCTTCACGCAGACGCGCCAGTACCGCCGAGGTCTTGGCCATTTGCATCAGGGAGATCAGGGCTTCCTGCATCCGCGCACCACCGGAGGCAGCGAAGCAGATCATCGGGCACTTGTTTTCCAGCGCATAGTTGGCGGCGCGAACAAAACGCTCACCAACGATGGCGCCCATCGAACCACCCATGAAGGAGAATTCGAAGGCCGAGACCACCACCGGCATGCCCAGCAAGGTGCCGCTCATGGAGATCAGTGCGTCTTTCTCGCCAGTCGCTTTCTGCGCAGCGGTCAGGCGATCCTTGTACTTCTTGCCGTCGCGGAATTTCAGACGGTCAACCGGCTCCAGCTCAGCGCCCAGTTCGGCACGGCCTTCGGCGTCGAGGAAAATGTCGATACGGGCGCGAGCTCCGATACGCATGTGGTGGTTGCACTTGGGGCAAACGTCCAGGGTCTTTTCCAGCTCCGGACGATACAGCACAGCCTCGCAAGACGGGCATTTGTGCCAAAGACCTTCAGGCACCGAGCTCTTCTTGACCTCGGAACGCATGATCGAAGGGATCAGTTTGTCTACTAACCAGTTGCTCATGCTTTCTTTCTCCAGTACCGGCGGCCCGAACGCTTTGGTTCGCAGCCCCGCGTATGCCCTTGAGCTAAATTCATGTGTGTGGCGATGATTGATGGATTGCCGGGTCAGTGAAACTGACCTTCGTACACCCCAAAAACCCTCAGCCGTGCCTGCTTTCGTGCAAGTGAAGTTATGGACGGCGGCAGTCTGCCAGCCGTCACATCCCGCGTACCGCTTTGATAAATGCCTGAATCTTTGCGTGATCCTTGATGCCCTTGCTCGCCTCCACCCCGCCGCTGACGTCTACGGCATAAGGCCGAACCCGGGCAATCGCCTCGGCGACGTTATCGGGGCTCAGACCGCCCGCCAGGATAATCGGCTTGCTCAAGCCTTGCGGTATCAGTGACCAGTCGAAGGCTTCGCCAGTTCCGCCCGGCACACCTTCAACATAGGCATCGAGCAGAATACCGCTGGCACTTGGGAACGCAGCGCATGCCGCCCCAATGTCATCGCCGGCCTTGACCCGCAGCGCCTTGATGTACGGGCGATTCCAGCTTTCACACTCGGCAGCGTCTTCGTCACCGTGAAACTGCAGCAAGTCCAGCGGCACCGCGTCGAGAATTTCCCCCAACTCGCAGCGACTGGCGTTGACGAACAAACCCACGGTGGTCACGAACGGCGGCAAGGCCTTGATGATCGCCCTCGCCTGCTGAAACGTCACCGCCCGTGGGCTTTTGACGTAAAACACAAACCCGATGGCATCAGCCCCGGCCTCGACTGCCGCCAACGCATCTTCTATGCGGGTAATCCCGCAAATCTTGCTGCGAACGGCTGACATGTCGATAGAACCCCAAGGCAAATCCGAGAAAGTCCCGGATGGTAACAAATGCGTTCGAGGGCGTCAGCCGTCAAGTTCGGTGAAACCGGTCAGGAAGTGTGGACCGATGTAACGCTCGGGCAGCGGGAACTCGTCGCGGTACTCCACCTGCACCAGATACAGGCCGTACGGGTGCGCCGTAACCCCGCCAGAGCGGCGAATACGACTCTCAAGCACTTCCTTCATCCACTCCACCGGACGCTCGCCGGTACCGATGGTCATCAGCACCCCGGCGATGTTACGCACCATGTGATGCAGGAAGGCGTTGGCGCGGATGTCCAGCACAATCATCTTGCCGTGCCGGGTGACGCGCAGGTGATGCAATTGCTTGATCGGCGACTTGGCCTGGCACTGTCCGGCACGAAATGCGCTGAAATCGTGAGTACCGACCAGATACTGGGCGGCTTCGGCCATGCGCTCGACGTCCAGCGGACGGTGGTTCCAGGTGATTTCTTCGTTCAGGTGCGCCGGGCGAATCTGATCGTTGTAGATCACGTAGCGATAGCGCCGGGCGATGGCTTTAAACCGTGCATGAAAGTGCGCCGGCATGACCTTTGCCCAACTGACGCTGATGTCGTGGGGCAGATTGATGTTGGCCCCCATGACCCAGGCCTTCAGTGAACGGTCGACCTGGGTATCGAAATGCACCACTTGGCCGCAGGCATGCACGCCCGCGTCGGTGCGACCGGCGCAATGCAGCGACACCGGTGAATCGGCGACTTTGGACAACGCCTTTTCGAGGGTTTCCTGCACGGTCAGCACGCCAGAGGCCTGGCGTTGCCAGCCGCGATAACGCGAGCCTTTGTATTCAACGCCCAACGCGATCCGGAAAAAGCCGTCGGCCGCCATTTCAGCGGCCGGATTATCTATATTTGCCAAAGGGTGACAGCCTGCTGATGTACGCAAAGGCTGGCATTATAAGGCCGCAAGTCCGGGACGCCAGAGCCGCGTGGTATTTGCGCTATTGCATCGTTCATACAGATTTCGCTATATAGATAACTACACAACGAAAACACAAAACCGAGACCTGATGATGACCGCCATTCTGAACAAGGAAGCCGTCGGCCTGGCCTACAGCCTGGAAGGCATGCAGCACGCTAAACGCAAGACGTGGGAAGCCATCGAAGAAATGGCCCGCCGAATCAAACCCGGCATGCTTGAATCCGAGGCCCAGACGATGAGCCTTGAAGTGCTGAATGAACTGGGTATGGACCGAATCTGGCACCCATCGAAAATTCGTTTCGGCGAAAACACCCTGAAAACATTCAAACAGCCCTCTGACGGCGATCCAGTGCTGGCTGAAAGCGATATTTTCTTCATCGACCTCGGCGTGGTCTGGGATCGCCATGAAGGCGACTCGGGCGCGACGTTCACCGTCGGCAATGACCCCGAGATGAAGGCGTGTGCCGTGGCGGCAAAAGCGTTGTTCGATCAGGTTCATGAGTACTGGCGCACGCAGCAGGTCGCCGGCCCTGAGTTGTACCGCTATGCCGACGAGCAGGCGAGCGCAATGGGCTGGAAGCTGAACCTGGAAATCAAGGGCCACCGGGTCAGTGACTTCCCCCATGCGATCTATCGTGCCGGTGATTTGGGCAGTTTCGAGGACTGCCCGAATGTAGGGTTGTGGATTCTGGAGATCCAGATTGCCCACCCTACCCGGCCGTTTGGCGCGTTTTATGAGGATTTGCTGGCTTAAGATTCAATGTTGAATGTTAGAGCCTCATCGCGAGCAAGCTCGCTCCCACAGGGATTTGTGTACGCCGCAAATCCAATGTGGGAGCGAGCTTGCTCGCGATAGCAATAGACCAGACACCAACCATCTATCGCAGAAACAAAAACGGCAGCCTCTATGGGCTGCCGTTTTTTTACTACTTACCTACCCATCAAGCCAGACGCGAAAGCATTTCCTTGGCTTCAGTCTTCTGACCCGCATCACCCTCGGTTACGACTTCATTGAGGATGTCCCGCGCGCCGTCGTTGTCGCCCATGTCGATGTAGGCCTGGGCCAGATCGAGCTTGGTGGCGACTTCGTCAGTGCCGGAGAGGAAGTCGAACTCCGGCTCGTCAGCCACGGAAGCAGCGGCGTCTTCTGCGGTGAAGGTGGGTTCATTGATGGTATGGGACAAACTATCCAGCTCAGCGTTGACGTCATCCAGTTCTGCCGAGAAGGCATTCGGCGCCTCAGGGGTGTCCATTTCGTCAGCCAGGGACAGGTCGAAATCGGCCGGCAGTTCCAGATCGTCCAGCGCCGCCTCGGTCACGGTTGGCACTTCAACGCCCGGCAGGTCTTTGACGCCCTCATCCAGGTCCAGCAGGAAGTCGTCATCAGCCAGGGTCGCTGGCGAGGCATCGCCACCGAGGTCCAGGTCGAGATCGAAGTCCGACAGGTCGTCGAGGTTGTCCTTGATGTCCGTCTGCTGTTGCAGCACCGACCCAAAGCTCAGGTCGTCGTCCAGCGGGAATTCGTCCAGCTCTGCCAACGCTTCGGGCTCAGGTGCTGCTGCCACAGCAGGAGCAACCACGGCCGGAGAAACGTTTTCCAGGTCATCCAGGCTCAAGTCGAAAGCGCTGTCGAGATCATCGACAGCCGGCTCTGGAGCCGGCGCTTCAGGCTCGTCCAGCAACAGGTCCTTGACGTACTGAGCGTCCAGCTCGGCAGCGACGGCGGCGGCAGCAATGCCACCGGCAACCACGAGGGCCATGGCCGGGAAGCGGCTTTTCAGCTGTTCGACCTGGGCGAAGTTATCGCCATTGGCCACCAACTTGCGCTCCTGGGCCACGAACGCATCACGATCACCTTGCTGACCATAGACTTCCATCAGCTTCAAACGCAGATCACTGCGTTGCGGTTCTTGCTTGATACCGTCTTCCAGCAAAGCCGCTGCCTGATTCAAACGACCGGCGGTGATGTGCGACTGGGCGTGAGTCAGTACGTCGTCGTTGCGCTCGGCGGCAGGCGAAATCAGGGGGGCGGCAATCGGCGGCGTGACCACGACGGGAGCAATCACTGGAGCCGGAGCCGGAGCTGGCACAGGTGCCGGAGCTGGCACATTAGCGAGCTTCACGGTCGGCGGCGGCACTTCAAGACCTTCGAAGCTGCTTTCCGGCAAGTCTTGCTCGGTGGAAAGCTCCTGTTCCTCAGACAAGGCACGCGCCATGCGCAGATGCTTTTCGGCTTCTTGCTGGGCTTTGCGGCGACGGGCCAGCAGCAACAGCAACAACAGCAGAACGACTGCACCACCACCCACCAGCCCCAGCAGGACCGGATTGGTCAGCAAGTCATTGAAGGTCTGATCGCTAGAAGCCACAGGCTTCGGCTCGATCGGCGTTTCGGCCGGGGCCGGAGTCGCCTCGGGCGCCGTTACGACAGGCGCTGGCGCTGCTGGAGCCGTCGCCGTCGGGGTTGCCGGCGCGGGCGCCAACTGAGCCGACATCGCCGGAGCGGTGGCAGTGGCAGCCGCCGGAGCCACCGGAGTACCCGTAGCCCCGTCAGCCTGCAACTTGGCCAGTTGATTGTTTTTCAGCTCGATCAGGCGTTGCAGCTTATCCAGCTGACTTTGCAGATCGGTCATGCGGCTTTTCAGTTCGGCATTGTCACGACGGGTCGTGTCGAGGCTTTCCTGGGTGACCGCCAGTTTGTTGCTCAGATTCTTCGCATCGCCAGCAGCGCCCTTGCGGCCCTTGCCGGATTCGGCAGAGACCAGGGTCAGGTTATCTTTCGCCGGCTGGGTCGGCGCGGCATCCGCACGACCGCGCTTGGTGGCGTCGAGCTGCTGCTGGCCGGTTCCAGGCTTGGCGACGTAACGACGCCCCTGGCGCCATGCGGTGTTCTGCGCGGCGACTTCAGCGATGGCTTTGGGTTGCGCCAGGCTGGTGCTTTGCACCTGATCCGGCATGCGCAAGACCTGGCCGGTCTTCAGCAGGTTGATGTTGCCGTTGATGAACGCATCCGGGTTCAACGCCTGGATGGCCAGCATGGTCTGCTGCACCGAACCGCCATTACGCGCCTTCGCTGCGATTTCCCACAGGGTATCGCGCGGCGTGGTGGTGTAAGTCGATGGCTTGGTGGCACCGGTGGTTGGCGCGGTAACGGCTTGAGCCGGCGCAGGTTGCGCGGCGGCGTCGGCGGTTTGTGGCGAGAATTTGGACGGATCGAGCAGCACGCTGTAATCGCGCAGCAAGCGACCGTTAGGCCACATCACCTGAACCAGGAATTTCACCATCGGTTCGGAGAGCGGTTTGCTGGACGTCACGCGCAGGATGCTTTTACCGCTGGCGTTGAGCACCGGGGTAAAGGTCAGGTCATTGAGGAATGCCTGGCGATCAACCCCGGCCTTGGCGAAATCGTCGGCCGAGGCCAGGCTCGGCACCACTTCGGCAGCGGTGAGGTCCTTGACGTCGAGCAACTCGATTTCTGCCACCAGGGGCTGGTTCAGCGTCGACTTCAGGGTCAGTTCCCCGAGCCCGAGGGCATGCGCCATACCGGAGGACAGCGCCGAGGCGGCCGCTATTGCTAACACCAGTTTGCGAACTTGAACCATAGCCTCATCCTTTGTTTGAACATTCCTCGGCCAGCGAGAAGGTGTTGAAAGTCGCTGCCGTAAGGCATTGCGCGCGGCGGCGAAGGGTCGTCGCGCGCGATCATTTCTTTGATGCCCTGGAAAGTCCCGTAGGGTGACTCGCCTTCAGCACTCCGGCCAAGCATAGCGCTCAGCTAGAATCATTCGACAAATTGTTGCCAAGTATCTTTTACAGCAGGTCTTTTATCAACAATTCAGCCACCTGCACAGCATTGAGCGCAGCGCCTTTGCGTACGTTATCTGACGTCAGCCACAGATTTAGTTCCGACAGGTCGTCGACACCGTGGCGAACCCGGCCGATGTAGACCACATCCTGCCCTACCGCGTCACCTACCGGCGTCGGGTAATCGCCTGCTTCGACCAGCTCAATGCCCGGCGCGTCTTCCAGTGCAGCGTTCACTTTTGCCAGGTCCACAGCGCTCGCTGACTGCAAGGTCACACTAAAGCTATCGCCAAAAAACACCGGGGCTTGAATGCAAGTCGCGGAAATCTTTAATAAAGGCAGCGCTATCACCTGACGCAGCTCACGTACCAGGCGTTTTTCCAGCAGCGTGTGACCCTGATCATCGGGTTTACCGACTTGGGCCAGCAAATTAAAGGCCATTTGCCGATCAAAGAAAGTCGGCTCCAGCGGACGCACATTGAGCAGTTCGGCGGTTTGCCGGGCCAACTCGGTCACCGCTTCGCGGCCCTGGGCGGAGACGGCCAGGCTGGCGGTCACGTTGACTCGCTGCAGGTCGATCACGCCGAGCAACGGCGCGAGCACCACGGCCAAGGTGGTGGCCGACGGGCTCGGGCTGCTGACCTGGAACGGCTTTTTCAGACCCGCCAACACCTGAGCATTGGCTTCCGGCACCACTTGCGGCGCCTGATCGGCCGGCAACGCGCCGGACAGATCGATTAGCGAGCAACCGGCAGCCGTGGCGCGCGAGGCGAAACTCAGGGTCACCGCCGGGCCGGCAGCGAAGAACACCAACTGAACCTTGCTGAAATCGAACTCATCGACTTCCCGCACGCGTACGTTCTTGCCGCGAAACGGTACCGAATGCCCGGCGGATTCGCTGCTGGCCAGCAGGTGCAGGTTGCCGACCGGGAAGTCTCGCTCTTCAAGAATCTGCACGAGCGTTTCGCCGACAGTACCGGTGGCGCCGATCACGGCAATATCGAAGGACTGGCTCATGGTTCTACCTCAGGCGAAACGGGGGGAGCGGCACTTTACCGGGTGGCTGGCATGCAGGCAATTCGGGCGGAGATTTGTGGTACCAGTTCCGGCCCCTTCGCGAGCAAGCCCGCTCCCACAGGTTAATCGCAATCCCATGTGGGAGCGGGCTTGCTCGCGAAGGCGGCCTCTCTGACTACACAATTTCCATAAAAAAACCCGCACCTCTTTACAAGGCACGGGTTCTTTCACAGCTTCAACCGATCAACGCTCAAGCAGAATCCGCAGCATGCGACGCAGCGGTTCGGCCGCGCCCCACAGCAGTTGGTCGCCGACGGTGAACGCGCCCAGATACTGGGTGCCCATGTTCAGCTTGCGCAGACGGCCAACCGGTACGTTCAGGGTGCCGGTGACTTTCGTCGGGCTCAGTTCCTGAATGCTGGCTTCGCGGCTGTTCGGCACCAGTTTGACCCAAGGGTTGTGCTGGCTGATCAGCCCTTCGATGTCGGCGATCGGCACGTCTTTGTTCAGTTTGATGGTCAGTGCCTGGCTGTGGCAGCGCATGGCGCCGATACGCACGCAGATGCCATCGACCGGAATCGGGCTCTTGAAGCGGCCGAGGATCTTGTTGGTCTCGGCCTGGGCCTTCCACTCTTCGCGGCTCTGACCGTTCGGCAGTTCTTTGTCGATCCACGGGATCAGGCTGCCGGCCAGCGGCACGCCGAAGTTTTCGGTCGGGTACGCGTCGCTGCGCATGGCTTCGGCAACACGGCGGTCGATGTCGAGGATCGCGCTGGCCGGGTCAGCCAGTTGATCGGCGACAGCGGCGTGGGTCGCGCCCATTTGCTTGATCAGTTCACGCATGTTCTGCGCGCCGGCACCGGAGGCCGCCTGATACGTCATGGCGCTCATCCACTCCACCAGCCCGGCTTCAAACAGACCGCCCAGGCCCATCAGCATCAGGCTGACGGTGCAGTTGCCGCCGATGTAGTTCTTGGTGCCCGCGTCGAGCTGCTGGTCGATGACCTTGCGGTTCACCGGGTCCAGCACGATCACCGCGTCATCCTGCATGCGCAGGCTGGAAGCGGCGTCGATCCAGTAACCCTGCCAGCCGGCTTCGCGCAGTTTCGGGAAGACTTCGCTGGTGTAGTCGCCACCCTGGCAGGTCAGAATCACGTCGAGGGTTTTCAGCTCTTCAATGCTGTAAGCGTCCTTGAGCGGAGCAATGTCTTTGCCCACGGACGGGCCTTGGCCACCGACATTGGAAGTGGTGAAAAACACCGGCTCAATAAGATCGAAATCCTGCTCTTCCAGCATCCGCTGCATGAGCACGGAACCGACCATACCGCGCCAACCGATCAGACCTACACGTTTCATCGCAACTACACCTTCTTTAAAAAGTGGGCCGCTGCTTTCGAAGTTGAAAGTGGCAGCGGGCCCGAGAGATTACAGATTCCGCAGCGCGGCGACTACTGCGTCACCCATTTCCTGCGTACCGACTTTAGTGCAACCGGTCGACCAGATGTCGCCGGTGCGCAGGCCCTGGTCCAAAACCAGACTGACGGCCTTCTCGATCGCATCGGCTGCATCCTGCAGATTGAAGCTGTAACGCAGCATCATCGACACCGACAAAATGGTCGCCAACGGGTTGGCAATGCCTTTGCCAGCGATGTCCGGCGCCGAACCGTGGCACGGCTCGTACATGCCTTTGTTGTTGGTGTCCAGGGACGCCGACGGCAGCATGCCGATGGAACCGGTGAGCATCGAGGCCTGGTCGGACAGGATGTCGCCGAACAGGTTGTCGGTAACGATCACGTCGAACTGCTTCGGTGCGCGCACCAGTTGCATGGCGGCGTTGTCGACGTACATGTGGCTCAGTTCGACTTCAGGGTAATCCTTGGCGACTTGCTCGACCACTTCACGCCACAGCTGGCTGGACGCCAGCACGTTGGCCTTGTCCACCGAGCAGAGCTTTTTGCCACGGACCATGGCCATGTCGAAACCGACACGGGCGATGCGGCGGATTTCGCTTTCGCTGTACGGCAGGGTGTCGTAGGCCTGGCGCTCGCCGTTTTCCAGTACACGCACGCCACGTGGCGCGCCGAAGTAGATGCCGCCGGTCAGTTCACGGACGATCAGGATGTCCAGGCCAGCAACGATCTCAGGCTTCAGGCTCGACGCTTCGGCCAGTTGCGGGTACAGGATCGCCGGACGCAGGTTGCCAAACAGGCCCAGCTGCGCACGAATCTTCAGCAGGCCGCGCTCAGGGCGGATGTCACGCTCGATGGTGTCCCATTTCGGGCCGCCCACGGCGCCCAGCAGTACGGCGTCGGCAGCACGGGCGCGAGCCAGGGTTTCATCAGCCAGCGGCACGCCGTGCTTGTCGATCGCTGCGCCGCCGATCACGTCGTGGCTCAGTTCGAAGCCCAGGCTGTACTTGTCGCTTGCCAGCTCCAGCACCTTGACCGCTTCGGCCATGATTTCCGGGCCAATACCGTCACCTGGGAGAATCAGAATCTGCTTGCTCATGCTTTCCTCATGTCATCAGTCGGTGCGCCCGTGGGCGCACCCGGAAAAATTCGTTCAGCCGCTATCGTTCAGAGCTTATCGTTCAGCCATCAGCACCAGTACATCTGTACTGAACGAACCATCGGCCTCAATCTCAAAATACTCGCGCACTTCGTTGCCCATCGACTTCTGCAACTCGAGGATCGCGGCGCGCATCACTTCGGGTGTGCGCATGCGCTCGACCCAGGAGGTGTACTCCAGACGCAGCCGCTGACGCGTGGTGCTACGGGTATGCAACCCCGCCTCGCTGACCTGGCGCAACCACTCGCCCGCCGAATAATCGCGCACATGGCTGGTGTCGCGCAGCACTTCGACGCTTTGCAGGTAGGTGTCGAACAACGGACTGCCCGGCGACAACACGTCGACAAACGCCGCCACGCCGCCTGGTTTCAGCACCCGGCGCACTTCGCGCAGGGCCACGCCGAGATCGCTCCAATGATGCGCCGAATAACGGCTGAAGACGAAATCGAACTCGCCATCGGCGAACGGCAGGCGCTCGGCGGCGCCGTTAACGGTGGTGACATTGCTGAAACCACGATCAATCGCGGCGGCGGCGACCACGTCGAGCATTTGCTGCGACAGGTCGTAGGCCACCACCTCTTTCACCAGCGACGCCACATGGAAACTCACATGACCGGCGCCGCAACCCAAGTCCAGCACGCGGGCATTGCCCTGCCCGGCCAGTTCAGCCTGTAGCAGTGCGAACTCGGTGCCTTGAGCGTGAACGGCGCTGCTCAGATAGGCCGAGGCCTGTTCACCGAATTGCTTTTGTACGACTTGGCTGTGCTGGGCGGTACTGGTCATGGGGACTTCCTTTTGGGGTTAAGCCTTGTGGTGTTTGGGCTGCCGTCTTCGCGAGCAAGCCCGCTCCCACAGTGGTTTTTCGTCGATCACAAAACCACTGTGGGAGCGGGCTTGCTCGAGAAGAGGCCCGCCCTGTCTACATCAATCCCGGATCAATCAAACGTCGCGAAACAACCACGGCTGGCTCGCCCGGTGTTTGCTTTCAAACGACGCAATCGCCTCGTGATCCATCAATGTCAGACCAATATCGTCGAGACCATTGACCAGGCAATGCTTACGGAACTCATCCAGTTCGAAGCTGTAGGTCTTGCCGTCAGGCCGGGTCACGGTCTGGGCTTGCAGATCGACCGTCAACTCGTAACCAGGATTCGCTTCAACTTGCTGGAACAGTTCATCGACTTCAGCGTCGCTCAAGATGATCGGCAGCAAGCCGTTCTTGAAGCTGTTGTTGTAGAAAATGTCGGCGTAGCTCGGCGCGATGATGCTGCGAAAACCGTACTCTTCAAGCGCCCACGGCGCGTGTTCACGGCTGGAGCCGCAACCGAAGTTCTCGCGGGCCAGCAACACGCTGGCGCCTTGATAACGCTCGGCGTTGAGCACGAAATCCTTGTTCAGCGGACGCTTGGAGTTGTCCTGGTAGGCATAGCCCACGTCCAGGTAGCGCCACTCGTCAAACAGGTTCGGGCCAAAACCGGTGCGTTTGATCGACTTCAGAAACTGCTTCGGAATGATCTGGTCGGTGTCGACGTTGGCTCGGTCCAATGGCGCGACCAAACCGGTGTGTTGGGTAAAAGCTCTCATGTGCGGTTCCTCAGATCAGTTCGCGAACGTCGATGAAACGACCGTTGACGGCAGCCGCCGCGGCCATGGCCGGGCTGACCAGGTGCGTACGGCCACCGGCGCCCTGACGCCCTTCGAAGTTGCGGTTGGAGGTCGACGCGCAATGCTCGCCCGATTCCAAACGGTCCGGGTTCATCGCCAGGCACATCGAGCAACCCGGTTCACGCCACTCGAAACCGGCTTCGAGGAAAATCTTGTCCAGGCCTTCAGCCTCGGCTTGCGCCTTCACCAGACCCGAGCCCGGCACCACGATGGCTTGCTTGATGGTCGACGCTACTTTGCGGCCCTTGGCGATTACTGCCGCAGCGCGCAGGTCTTCGATCCGCGAGTTGGTGCAGGAACCGATGAACACGCGATCCAGCTGAATATCGGTGATCGCCTGATTGGCGCTCAAACCCATGTATTTCAAGGCGCGTTCGATGGAACCGCGTTTGACCAGGTCCATTTCCTTCGCCGGGTCCGGCACGTTCTGATCAACGGCCAAGACCATCTCGGGCGAAGTACCCCAGCTGACTTGCGGCTTGATCTGAGCGGCGTCGAGTTCAACCACGGTGTCGAACACCGCGTCAGCGTCGGAGACCAGGTCTTTCCAGGCTTCGACGGCCATGTCCCATTCCGCGCCTTTCGGGGCGAATGGACGGCCCTTGACGTATTCCACGGTTTTTTCGTCAGCGGCTACCAGACCAACACGAGCGCCGGCCTCGATGGACATGTTGCAGATGGTCATGCGGCCTTCGACGGACAAGTCGCGAATCGCGCTGCCGGCGAACTCGATGGCATGGCCGTTACCGCCAGCAGTGCCAATCTTGCCGATCACCGCCAGGACGATGTCCTTGGCGGTCACGCCGAACGGCAATTTGCCCTCGACCGAGACCAGCATGTTCTTCATTTTCTTGGCGACCAGGCACTGCGTGGCGAACACGTGTTCAACCTCGGAAGTGCCGATGCCGTGAGCCAAGGCGCCAAACGCGCCGTGAGTCGAGGTGTGCGAGTCGCCGCAGACCACGGTCATGCCCGGCAAGGTCGCACCCTGCTCCGGGCCGATCACGTGAACGATGCCTTGACGCACGTCATTCATTTTGAATTCGGTGATGCCATATTCGTCGCAGTAATCATCGAGGGTCTGAACCTGCAAACGCGAGACCTGGTCGGTAATCGCTTCGATGCCGCCCTTGCGATCCGGGGTGGTTGGCACGTTGTGGTCCGGGGTGGCGATGATCGAATCGACGCGCCAAGGCTTGCGCCCGGCCAGACGCAGGCCTTCGAAAGCTTGGGGCGAAGTCACTTCATGGATGATGTGGCGGTCGATATAGATCAGCGACGACCCATCGTCGCGCCGTTTCACTTCATGGGAATCCCAAAGCTTGTCGTAAAGCGTTTTGCCGGCCATCAGACGGTCCTCATCAGCTTGTCTCTATGCCGTGGGTTTTGAGCAATTCAATAACCCCTTGGCTTGTGAGGTCGATCCTAGGGGGTTACATTAAATAACTCAAATTCATATTTTTTATGCTTTGGATAACCAACTGGAATACCACAATGGATCTGGCCAACCTCAACGCTTTTATCGCGATTGCCGAGACCGGGAGTTTCTCTGGTGCCGGCGAGCGCCTGCACCTGACGCAACCCGCCATCAGCAAGCGCATCGCCGGCCTGGAGCAGCAATTAAAGGTGCGCCTGTTTGATCGCCTGGGCCGTGAAGTCGGCCTGACCGAGGCCGGACGCGCCCTGCTGCCGCGCGCCTATCAGATTCTCAACGTGCTGGACGACACCCGCCGCGCCTTGACCAACCTGACCGGTGAAGTGAGCGGTCGCCTGACACTGGCCACCAGTCACCACATCGGTCTGCACCGTTTGCCACCGTTATTAAGGGAGTTCACCCGCCGTTACCCACTGGTGGCGCTGGATATTCAGTTCCTCGATTCGGAAGTGGCCTACGAAGAAATCCTCCATGGCCGTGCCGAACTGGCGGTCATCACCCTGGCGCCGGAGCCCCATGCACTGGTCAAGGCCATGCCGGTGTGGGACGACCCACTGGATTTCGTGGTCGCCCCGGAGCACTCGCTGATCAGCAATGGCCCCGTCAGCCTGGCCGACATCGCCCTGCACCCGGCGGTGTTCCCCGGCGGCAACACGTTTACCCACCACATCGTCCAGCGCTTGTTCGAGGCCCAGGGCCTGACGCCGAACATCGCCATGAGCACGAATTATCTGGAAACCATCAAAATGATGGTCTCGATTGGCCTGGCCTGGAGCGTTTTGCCACGCACCATGCTCGACGATCAGGTGGCGCGCATTCCTTTGCCGGGCATACAGCTCACTCGCCAGCTAGGCTATATCCTGCACACCGAAAGGACGCTTTCGAATGCGGCACGCGCCTTTATGGCCCTGCTGGATGCACAAATAGATCTGCCAGGGACCCACGGCTAACTTGTGCTACTCCTATAGAGCTGTAAAACCCCGTGCCTAACGCCCCATTCAGCCCAAGGCCTGTTGCCAATGCCCAAATCTGTTGACCGTATTCCACCGATGCCGCGTATTCAGGCCATTGACCCGCAGCGCTCGGAGCAGAGTTGGGAAAGCGCCCCGCAGTTGTTGGCCGCGCTCAATGGTGCGCATCTGGGTGCCTGGTATTGGGACATCGAACGCGGGCAGATCAGTTGGTCACGGGGCACGCAGGCGCTGTTCGGCTTCGATCCCAAGCAACCCATGCCGGCAGACCTCGAATACCTCGACCTGTTGCCACCGGAGGACCGGGCTAAAACCATTCGCGCATTCAACTCAGTCATCGCCGGCGCCCCGCTGGAACAGGCGATGCACCACCGCATCCGCTGGCCCGACGGCAGCCTGCACTGGCTCGAGATCAATGGCAGCCTGCTGCCGGACAAGCACGGCCGGCCGCGGATGATCGGGGTGATCCGTGAAATCACTCACCAGCGGCAACGGGAACAAGCCCTGAGCAGCTCGGAAAAGCGCTTCGCCACGTTGTTTCACCTGTGTCCGAACATGGTGCTGTTGACCCGCCAGGAAGACGGCTTGATCAGCGAGGCCAACCAGTATTTTGAAAGCCTGTTCGGCTGGCCGGTACAAAGTGCTATTGGCCGCACCACCCTGGAACTGGGCCTCTGGGTCCATCCCGAGCAACGGGCCGCTCTGGTCAAGGCCACCAAGGCCAAGGGCGAACTGATCAGCATGGAAGTGCAGTTTCGCGCCAGCAATGGCCAGGTCCACGACGGCATCCTCAGTGCGCAAAAGGTCGAGCTCGAAGGCCAGCCTTATTTGCTGAGCACCTTCCTCGACACCACAGAACGCAAAGCCGCCGAACATGCGCTCAAGGACAGCCAGGAGCGCCTCGACCTGGCTCTGGATTCGGCGCAACTCGGTACCTGGGACTGGCACATTCCCAGCGGCATGCTCTACGGCTCGGCCCGGGCGGCGCAGCTGCACGGGCTGGAAGCCAAACCCTTTCATGAAGCCTTCGATGAATTTTTCGAAGGCGTGCCCGGCGAAGAGCGCGACAGCATGCGCAACGCCTACCGCAGTCTGCGCGAAGGCCCGGCGGGCAATTATCAACTGACCTATCGCGTGCAATTACCCGACGGCAGCTCGCGCTACCTGGAAAGCCGTGCCCGACTCTACCGCGATGAAAACGGCCTGCCGTTGCGCATGGCCGGCACCTTGCTGGACATCACTGATCAGGTCGAGCGCGAGCAGCAGTTGGTGGCCTCGGAGGAGAAATTCGCCACCCTGTTCCAGGTCAGCCCGGACCCGATCTGTGTGACGCGCCAGGAAAGCGGACAATTTATCGAAATCAACTCCGCCTTCACCCAGACCTTCGGCTGGACCGCCGCCGACGTGATTGGCCACAGCGCCGATGAGATCGGCCTGTGGGACGCTTCGTCGAAAAGCCTGCAACGGATCGAGCAGGTGATTCGCGAACAAGGCCTGAACAACGTCGCGATTCAGGTCCAGCACAAGAGCGGGCAGTCCCTGACCTGTGTGATTTCCAGCCGGCAGATCAGCGTCGACGACCACCCGTGCATCGTTACCACCCTGCGCGACATCACCCAGCAACAGCGCTCGGAAGCGGCACTGAAGGCCAGCGAAGAGAAATTCGCCAAAGCGTTCCACTCCAGCCCCGACGCCATCACTATCACCGAACGCGATACCGGGCGCTATCTGGAGGTCAACGACGGTTTCTGTCGCCTGACCGGTTATCGCGCCGATGAAGTGCTGGGCAAAACCGTGTATCAGGTGGGTATTTGGGCTGAAGAGAAACAACGTTCGGCGCTGCTGGCCGAGTTGCAGATCAAGGGCCGCGTGCACCACCAGGAGATGCTCGGGCGTAACAAAGGAGGCGATCTGCTGACCGTCGAGGTCTCGGTCGAACCGATCACCCTCAACGAAACCGCCTGCCTGCTGCTGACCGCCCGGGACGTCAGCCTGTTAAAAAACGCCGAAGCGCAGATCCGCCACCTGGCCTACCACGACCCGTTGACCAACCTACCCAACCGCGCGCTGCTGATGGATCGGCTGAGCCAGCAGATCGCGTTGCTCAAACGTCACAACCTGCGTGGCGCGTTGCTGTTTCTAGACCTCGACCACTTCAAGCACATCAACGACTCCCTCGGTCACCCGGTGGGCGATACAGTGCTGAAGATCATTACCGCGCGGCTCGAAGCCAGCGTGCGCATGGAAGACACCGTCGCAAGGCTGGGCGGTGACGAGTTCGTGGTGTTGCTCAGCGGTCTGGAAGGTTCGCGCAGCGAAGTCAGCGAGCAGGTTCGGGAACTGGCAGACACTTTGCGCGAATTGCTCTCGGAACCGATGTTCCTCGACGGCCAGCGCCTGCAAGTCACGCCGAGCATCGGCATCGCACTGATTCCCGACCACGGCTCGACCCCAACTGACCTGCTCAAGCGCGCCGACATTGCCCTTTACCGGGCCAAGGATTCCGGGCGCAACACCACGCAGATGTACCACAACAC
Organism: Pseudomonas sp. ASL4; assembly: GCF_056680395.1. Classification (NCBI taxonomy): domain Bacteria; kingdom Pseudomonadati; phylum Pseudomonadota; class Gammaproteobacteria; order Pseudomonadales; family Pseudomonadaceae; genus Pseudomonas; species Pseudomonas sp. ASL4. The sequence goes on from NZ_CM155280.1 coordinate 5,875,502, forward strand.
CATGCAGAAGGCCGCCAGCGAACGGTTGCGCATGGAAACCGACCTGCGCCTGGCGCTGTCCCGGGGCGAGTTCAGCGTGCATTACCAACCGCAAGTCGACGCTCAGGACAACCGCATCATCGGCGCCGAAGCCCTGGTGCGCTGGAACCACCCGGAACTGGGCGCGCAATCGCCTACTGAGTTCATCAAGGTGCTTGAGGACAGCGGGCTGATTCTGGAGGTCGGCACCTGGATCCTCGACGAAGCCTGCGATGCCTTCAAGCAATTGATCGCCAAGGGCCTGATCGACCCGTTCAACTTCAGCCTGTGCGTGAACATCAGCCCGCGGCAATTCCGTCAGAACGACTTTGTCGAACGTATCGAACGCAGTCTCAGCAACCATGGCCTGCCCTGCTCGTTGCTAAAACTGGAAATCACCGAAGGCATCGTCATCCAGAACCTGGAAGACACCATCAGCAAAATGCGTCGCCTGAAAAAACTCGGTGTGAGCTTTGCCATGGACGACTTCGGCACCGGTTATTCCTCGTTGACTTACCTCAAGCGCCTGCCGGTGGACACGCTGAAAATCGACCAGTCATTCGTCCGCGACGCCACCACCGACCCCAACGACGCCGAAATCATCCGCGCCATCGTCGCCATGGCCCGCAGCCTGGAATTGGAGGTGATTGCCGAAGGGGTTGAAACACCGGAGCAACTTGAGTTTTTGCAGGGATTGGGTTGCCATTTGTATCAGGGCTTCCTGCACAGTCGACCGTTGCCGGTGGAGGCGTTTCAAAAACTCCTGAAGTAACACAGACCGTGTAGGAACTGCCGAAGGCTGCGATCTTTTGATCTTGGTTTTGCAGTGCAATGACCGACGCGAAGATCAAAAGATCGCAGCCTTCGGCAGCTCCTACAGGGCAGGCTTGTACATCAATGTGATCGGCAGATTTTTTCAGGCCGCTTGCGCGACTTTCAAACCCAGCAAACGCGAGACATGATCCAGTTCGGTCTCACGCCGCAGCACGGTGAACAGCTCCACTGCTTCGGGATAGTTGCGGGTCAACATTGCCAGCCATTGCTTCAAGCGACCCGGCGATTGGCGCGGAGTCATTTGTGCCTTGGCTTGCAGCCAAAAGTCCTGGATCAGTGGCAGTAGCTCGGCCCAGGTCATCTCGACCACTTCTTCGCCGGCTCGCGCGGCGGCGATTTGCCGGGCCAAGTCCGGGCGCGACACCAGGCCACGACCGAGCATGATGTCTTCGACACCGCTGATTTCGCGGCAACGACGCCAGTCTTCGACGCTCCAGATGTCGCCATTGGCGAACACCGGCACCTTGACCACGTCCTGTACCCGTGGAATCCACTCCCAGTGGGCCGGCGGTTTGTAGCCATCGGTCTTGGTCCGCGCATGCACCACGATGTGCGCCGCGCCACCCTCGGCCAGGGCCGTGGCGCAGACCAGCGCGCCATCCGGGCTATCGAAGCCGAGGCGCATCTTGGCGGTGACCGGGATGTGTGCGGGCACGGCACGACGGACGTGTTCGACAATTTGGTTGAGCAGCTCGGGTTCTTTGAGCAGCACTGCACCGCCACGGGACTTGTTGACGGTCTTGGCCGGACAGCCGAAGTTCAGGTCGATGACTTCCGAGCCCAGCTCGCAGGCCAGCGCCGCGTTTTCCGCCAGGCACACCGGGTCGGAGCCAAGCAATTGCACACGCAATGGCACACCGGACGCGGTTCGCGCACCGCTCAGCAGTTCAGGACCGAACTTGTGGTAATAGGCCGGCGTGAGCAGTTGATCGTTGATCCGAATGAATTCGGTTACACACCAATCGATACCGCCGACGCGGGTGAGCACGTCCCGCAGGATGTTGTCGACCAACCCCTCCATGGGCGCCAAAGCAATTTGCATGGAAAACACACTCAACGAAAAACGTGCGGCAGTTTACAGGTTTAGCCCGGGTAGGAGCTGCCGAAGGCTGCGATCTTTTGACTTTGCGACGAAGGTCAAGATCAAAAGATCGCAGCCTTCGGCAGCTCCTTGTATCTCGACTATTGCTCCGTCAGGAGCGATAGTTCTCGACTGATCATCGAGGGAGGGACCTGGAAGCCGTGCAGCTCCTTAGGCTTTTTGCCTGTGACGTAGATCGTGCTCCAACCCTCCGCACTCACTCGTATAGTTCGAACGGTATCTTGGGCCCGCCTCTGGCTAGAGCCCGCATTCGCAAGGTCGGACAGAGTGCAGTGATGATCGCAATTGATCTGATTGGGAGAGTGTTATGTCCAGTTTCGTCGGCGTCGATGTCGCTAAAAACACCTTTGATATCGCTACACATCTGCCAAATGGCAAGCATAAAACCAAGGCCAAACTGGCTAACAATTCCAAGGGTTTCAAAGAGTTTGAAGTTTGGTTGCAGAAGCAGGCCGAGCCTTCGACCCTGATCGTGATGGAAGCGACCAGTGTCTATCATCTGGAGCTCGCCGAGTTCGTCTACAACAAGGGTTATCGGGTCTGCGTGGTGAATCCGGCCACGACTCACGCGTATGCGGGCAGCGAGTTACGTCGGATCAAAACCGACAAGAGTGATGCCAAGCTGATCGCCGACTTCGCTAAAGAAAAAAATGAAAAGCTCAAGCTTTGGGCTCCGGAACCGCTGAAGTTCCGCCAACTGAAGGCCATGGTTCGTCGCCTGGATGACCTTCAAGAGATGGAGCAAATGGAGCGTAATCGTCTGGACGTGTCCGACGAAAAGGTCAAAGAGTCGATCAACTCGGTGATTGGCCACATCGAAAAAGAAATCGTTGAAACCCACAAGGCGATCAAAAAACATATCGATGACGACCCCGACATGCGCCAGATGCGCGACTTGGTCGTGACCATCGACGGCATTGGCGAGAAAACGCTTGAGCGGTTGCTGGCTGAGCTGGGCGACCTGCGCAAGTACGACGACCCTCGAAAACTTGTCGCGGCTGCTGGCCTGAATCCAGAACTCCAGGAATCAGGGCTCCTCAAGGGCCGCAGCCCGATCTCGAAGATCGGCTCAGCGCGCTTGCGCGCAGGCCTATACATGCCGGGCTTGGTCGCGTTGCAACACAACAAAGCAATAATCGCCATGAAAGATCGCCTGAAGGCCAACGGCAAGGCCCCCAAGCAGATCATCTGTGCTGCCATGCGCAAGCTGCTGCATTACGTTTACGCAGTGCTCAAATCGGGCCAGCCATATGACCCTGAATTTGCGCTTGCTCGGTGAGATTCAAGACGGTATCTACAGGGATTGGCTCAGGTCAGGACTTGCAACGCCGGGCCGTAGCCTTCGATAAATTCCACAGGCATGCGCTTGGGCTTACCGGTGGACAGTTCGATGCAGACGAAGGTGGTTTGGGCACGCAGCAGCGTGGTGTTGTCGCTTGGGCGCTTCAACTGGAAGTGGCGGGTCATTTTCAGGCGCTGGTCCCAATCGACGATCCAGGTCGCCAATTGCAACTCGTCGCCTTCATAAGCTGCGGCGAGATAATCGATCTCGTGGCGCACCACGGCCATCGCCCGATCCAGCCGACGGTACTCGACCAGGTCCAGGCCAAGCCGTTGCGAGTGGCGCCAGGCACAGCGTTCGAGCCAGGTCACGTACACCGCGTTGTTCGCGTGGCCCAGCCCGTCGATGTCCTCGGCGCCGACTTCCAGATCAATGATAAATGGCGTTGCCCGATCCCAGCCCATGCCCCACTCCCGGTCAGATAAATTCGACCGGGGGAGTGTAACGGATGCTCAGGCCAATTGCCGCGCCTGAAGGCTGCGGCCGGCCAGCAGTGATAGCACCCCATCAATCACCCGAGGGTCCGCCAGCACGCGCTGATGACCACCCTCCTCCAGGCGCAACAGGCGACTGTCGAACCAGGCTTCGTGGATCAGTTGGGCTTCCTTGGCGGACACAAAGCAATCGTCTTCGGCGTGGACGATCAACCCCGGCATATCGAGTTGATAGTGCGCGACATCCAGGGTGGCGGCGCGCATGCCGACGTCTTTCTCGACTTGGCGAATGAACGCCGAGCGGGCTTTCGGTGGTAGTCGTACATAGCGGGCGAAACCACGCAATACACCTAGAATCCGTGCCGGAGCGGCAATCGTCACCAGGGTCTCGGTGCGCAAACCCAATTGCACCGCGAGCATCGCACTGGCGCCGCCCATGGAGTGGCCGATGACCGCTTGCAGAGGCGGCAACTCAGCGGCCGCTTCGAGCATGGCCCGGGCGAACAGCACCACATTGGCTTCGCGACCTGGGGAGCGACCGTGGGCCGGACCGTCCAGCGCCACCACGGTGTAGCCAGCTTCCACAAGCGCGGTGATCAGGCTGGCGAATTGGGTGGGCCGCCCTTCCCAACCGTGCATCAACAAGACCGCCGGGCCCTGCCCCCAGCGCAAAGCCGAGAGGCCGAACCGCAAGGTGATCCGCTCGGATTTCGCCAGCAGCGGCAACTCCCAGTCACGGGGCGCAAATGTGCGCGGTGTCATGAACGCCAGTCGCATTTTGCTTGCGACCAGTTTTGGTGCGAACCAGCCTAAGGTGCCATTAACGCCACGAACCCACTTTAACGTGCTCATCGCTCCACTCCTCAGGCTTTTGCCTTCAGGTCATAGCACCGCTGATTTGGCGGCGCGCAGCAGTCGATCGGACAACTCACCTGGCCCCAGCGCCCGCGCCAGAGCCAAACCACCGACCATCAAGGCCATGTCAGCCAGGGCTTTATCGGTGTCTTCCGGGCTGGCCGCCAACTGCGCGACCATCATTTCCACGTGTTCATTCAACGCCACACGGAACTCATCCGGCAGACGTCCCAGCTCACCGACTGAAGCCGGGATCGGGCACGCGTGCTCGGTGGAATCGCGGTGTTTACGCGACAGGTAGAACGCAGCGACCAAGGCGCGACGCTCTTCGCCGGTCAACTCGGCGTCCATGTCGGCGATCAAGCCTCGGCGCTGGCCGAGCAGTTGCTTGAACGCTTCCAGCATCAGCGCGTCCTTGCTTTCAAAGTGCGCGTAGAAGCCGCCGACCGTCAGACCGGCCGCACCCATCACTTCGCCCACACTCGGCTCGGCCGGGCCACGCTGGATCAGCGCAGCGCTGGCAGCCTTGAGGATGCGTTCGCGGGTTTGAGCTTTTTTATCGTTCATCGTTGCCTCCGAATATTACGACTAGAATATTATTCGCATAATAATTTTGCGCAAGTCATGGGTGTGACCGCTGGTCTGAAGAACAGTTTTGAAGAAAAAGGAGAATTGGCCAAACGCCAGACAAACAAAAGGGCCATTCAATAATTGAATGACCCTTATAAATCCCGCAAAGCGGGTAATCGTGGCGTCCCCTAGGGGACTCGAACCCCTGTTACCGCCGTGAAAGGGCGGTGTCCTAGGCCACTAGACGAAGGGGACACAAACCTTCTATACAACTGACCAGCGCTGAGTGCTGATCGATTCAAGGCCGGTGTGGCCAGACCTTGAACTGTAAAATTGGTGGAGCTAAACGGGATCGAACCGTTGACCTCTTGCATGCCATGCAAGCGCTCTCCCAGCTGAGCTATAGCCCCGATTTATCGCCTGGCGGCGGAGCGGCATCTTGCGACACTACTTCTGTAAAACTGGCGTCCCCTAGGGGACTCGAACCCCTGTTACCGCCGTGAAAGGGCGGTGTCCTAGGCCACTAGACGAAGGGGACGCAAACCCTTCTATACAACAGATCAACACTGAGTGTTGATCGCTTCAAAGCCGGTGTGGCCAGACCTTGAAGTGTAAATTGGTGGAGCTAAACGGGATCGAACCGTTGACCTCTTGCATGCCATGCAAGCGCTCTCCCAGCTGAGCTATAGCCCCTCATCGCTGAGGACGGGGCGAATCTTAATGGCGCATCGAAAGCCTGTCAAACTTATTTTTAAAATATTTCAAAGTTTTTTGCCGACATAACAATCACTTACCGCCCTTCCCCCGAAAAACCGGGGCCTTGGGAAAGAACGCAGGCCCATGGAACCTGGCGAAGCCTGCGATCTTTTGCGAAGTGCCGAAGAAGAAGATCAAAAGATCGCAGCCTTCGGCAGCTCCTACGAGGCGATATTGCCCAGCAGTTTTTCCCACTCCTTGTTTTCCTTCTTCGACACGCCACCGAGCAAGTCGATGGCCTGGCGCAGACGGAAACGCGTCAGGTCCGGGCCGAGGATTTCCATCGCATCAAGCACCGACACCGAACTGGCCTGGCCAGTAATCGCAGCGAACATCAGTGGCATGGCGTCACGCAGCTTCAGCTCCAGGGACTCGACCACCGCTTGAATCGTCGCGGTGATGCTGTCCTTTTCCCACTGACGCAGGCTTTCGAGCTTCCACAGAATCAATTGCATCAACTGACGAACCTGATCGCCCGAGAGCTTCTTGGATTCGAACAGCTTGGCGTCCGGGTTCACGCCACCCGCGAAGAAGAACCCGGCCAACGGCGCAACCTGGCTGAAGGTTTCAACCCGGCCCTGCACGTGCGGTGCGATCTTCATCATGTATTCCGGGTTCAGCGCCCAGGTCTGCAAGCGGCTGGCAAATTCTTCCACCGGCAAGTCCCGCAGCCACTGGCCGTTCAGCCACGACAGTTTCTCGACGTCGAAGATCGGGCCGCCGAGCGAGACGCGGCTCAGGTCAAAGTTGTCGACCATTTCCTGCAGCGAGAACTTCTCGCGCTCGTCCGGCATCGACCAGCCCATGCGACCCAGGTAGTTGAGCATCGCTTCCGGCATGAAGCCCATGCGCTCGTAGAACGTCACCGAGGTCGGGTTCTTGCGTTTGGACAGCTTGCTCTTGTCCGGGTTACGCAGCAGCGGCATGTAGCACAGTTCCGGTTGTTCCCAGCCGAAGTACTCGTACAGCAAGATCAGTTTCGGCGCCGAGGGCAGCCATTCTTCGCCGCGCAGCACGTGGGTGATGCCCATCAAGTGGTCGTCGACCACGTTGGCCAGGAAGTACGTCGGCAGGCCGTCGGTCTTCATCAGCACTTGCATGTCCATGCGATCCCACGGGATCTCGACGTCGCCACGGAGCATGTCCGGCACCACGCAAACGCCTTCGCTCGGCACTTTCATGCGGATCACATGCGGCTCGCCGGCGGCCAGGCGACGGGCGACTTCTTCCGCCGACAACAACAGTGCACGGCCGTCGTAACGCGGGGTTTCGCCACGGGCCATTTGCTCGGCGCGCATTTGGTCCAGTTCTTCGGCGGTGCAGAAGCACGGGAAGGCGTGGCCCATTTCAACCAGTTGCTGGCAGTACTTCTGATAGATCTCGCCGCGCTCGCTCTGACGGTATGGACCGTGTGGGCCGCCGACGTCCGGGCCTTCGCTCCAGTCGATACCCAACCAGCGCAGGGCGTCGAAGATCTGCTGTTCGGACTCGCGGGTCGAACGCAATTGGTCGGTGTCTTCGATCCGCAGGATGAACTCACCGCCATGCTGCTTGGCAAAGCAGTAGTTGAACAATGCGATGTAAGCGGTACCTACGTGGGGGTCCCCGGTAGGCGATGGCGCGATGCGCGTGCGGACGGTGGTCATGGCAAGTCTCGAAATGAAGATCAAACAAAGGGCGAATGGTAACAGGCGATACCCGCCCGGCTCCAGTCAGCAGGGCATTTAAGCCAAGGTTGCGTCTACAACGCCCGTATGCCGCGGTGAATGGCCGAATATCAGCCAATGGCATTTACCGTTTATCGGCTGTATGCCAGATTCGCCTGCTGATAACTTTCCTTACACTTCTCGACTACAGTTTGCCCCATGCCTGCCCAACTCAAGCGTCGCCTGTTTATTTTTCTGTTGATTGTCCTGCTGATTGCTGGTGGCTTCTTTGCGCATTGGTTTCTCAAGGGACGCTTTTATGAAAGCACCGACAATGCCTATGTCCAGGGCGAGATCACCCGTGTCTCCAGTCAGTTGGGCGCACGCATCGATGAAGTATTAGTGCAGGACAACCAGCACGTCGAAAAGGGCCAGTTGCTGGTCAAACTCGAAGGCGATGACTTCCACCTCGCCGTCGACCGCGCCAACGCCGCCCTCGCCATGCGCGAAGCCGAGCGCGTGCAAGCCCAGAGCAAACTGACCCAGCAAGCCAGCCTGATTGCCGCCAGCGATGCGCAAGTCGCTTCCAGCCAGGCCAGCCTTGGTCGCTCGCAAATCGACCTGTCCCGCGCCCAGACCCTGCGCAAACCCGGCTATGTTTCGGAAGAACGGGTGACCACCCTCTCCGCCGACAACCACATCGCCCGCTCGCAAGTGACCAAGGCCCAGGCCGACGCGCAAAGTCAGCGCCAGCAGGTCAACGCCCTGAGCGCCGAGATCAAACGCCTCGATGCGATGATCGCCAACGCCAAAACCGACCTGGCCCAATCGCAACTGAACCTGACCCGCAGCGAAATCCACGCACCGATCAGCGGCTTGATCGGCCAGCGCGCCGCACGCAATGGCCAATATGTGCAGGCTGGCGCTTATTTGCTGTCGATCGTCCCGGATCAGGACATCTGGATTCAGGCCAACTTCAAGGAAACCCAGATCGGCCATATGCAGCCCGGCCAAAAAGCCGAGCTGACCTTCGATGCCTACGGCGATACGCCGATCCAGGCGCGGGTCGACAGCCTGTTCGCCGCTTCTGGCGCACAGTTCAGCTTGTTGCCGCCGGACAATGCCACGGGCAACTTCACCAAAGTCGTACAACGAATTCCGGTCAAATTGACCTTCGCCGCGGACAACCCGCTGCACGGCAAGATCCGCCCGGGCATGTCGGTCACCGTCAAAGTGAACATCAAAGACGCCCCTGACGATGGCCGGTGATCAACTGCTCCGCCCGGCCGGCGAGCCGACCCGGCGGGACTGGATTGCGGTGATGAGCGTGATGCTCGGCGCCTTCATGGCCGTGCTCGACATCCAGATCACCAACTCATCGCTCAAGGACATTCAAGGCGCGCTGTCGGCGACCCTGGAGGAAGGCTCGTGGATTTCCACCTCCTACCTGGTGGCGGAAATCATCATGATCCCGCTGACCGCATGGCTGGTGCAGTTGCTCTCGGCGCGACGGTTGGCGGTGTGGGTGTCGCTCGGATTTCTCGGCGCTTCCTTGCTTTGCTCGATGGCCTGGAGCCTGGAGAGCATGATCGTGTTCCGCGCCTTGCAGGGCTTCACCGGCGGCGCGCTGATCCCGCTGGCGTTCACCCTGACGCTGATCAAACTCCCGGAACACCACCGCGCCAAAGGCATGGCGATGTTTGCCATGACCGCCACTTTTGCGCCCTCCATCGGCCCGACTATCGGTGGCTGGCTGACGGAAAACTGGGGCTGGCAGTACATCTTCTACATCAACATCCCACCAGGCCTGATCATGATCGCCGGCCTGATGTATGGCCTGGAGAAGAAGGAATCCCACTGGGAACTGCTTAAAAGCACCGACTATATGGGCATCCTCACCCTCGGCGTCGGGCTGGGCTGTTTGCAGGTATTTCTGGAGGAAGGCCACCGCAAGGACTGGCTGGAATCGAGCCTGATCGTGACTCTGGGCAGCATCGCGCTGTTCAGCCTGATCACCTTTGTCATCGTGCAATTTTCCAAGCCCAACCCGCTGATCAACCTGCGCATCCTGGGCAATCGCAACTTTGGTTTATCGAGTATTTCCAGCCTGGGAATGGGGGTCGGGTTGTACGGCTCGATTTATCTATTGCCGCTGTACCTGGCGCAGATCCAGAACTACAACGCCCTGCAGATCGGCGAAGTGATCATGTGGATGGGCGTGCCGCAGTTGTTCCTGATTCCGCTGGTACCGAAGCTGATGAAGTTCATCTCGCCGAAGTGGCTGTGCACGCTCGGTTTCGGGCTGTTCGGGCTGGCGAGTTTTTCATCAGGCGTGCTGAACCCGGACTTTGCCGGGCCGCAGTTCAATCAGATCCAGATCATCCGCGCACTGGGCCAGCCGCTGATCATGGTGACCATCTCGTTGATCGCCACGGCGTACATCCTGCCCCAGGACGCGGGGTCGGCGTCGAGCCTGTTCAACATCCTGCGTAACCTCGGCGGCGCGATTGGCATCGCCCTCCTCGCGACCTTGCTGGATGCGCGGACCAAGACCTACTTTGATTATTTGCGCGAGTCGATTGTGCCGAGCAACCCGCAGGTCGCCGAGCGTATGGCATCGATGGCAGACCGGTTTGGCAGCGACACGGCGGCGCTGGGCAAGATGAGCGAAATCGTGCACCAGCAAGCGTCGATCATGGCCTACAACGATGCGTTTCACTTTGTCGGGATTGCGCTGGGGATCAGCATGCTTGCGGTGTTGCTGACCAAGGCGTTGCCGGCGGGGTTGAAGGCTGGTGAGGCGCACTAGCATATTGTTGAGGTGTTCTTTCGAACGCCTTCGCGGGCAAGCCTCGCTCCTACAGGGTTCAATGTGATCCTGTAGGAGCGAGGCTTGCCCGCGAAGAGGCCATAACTAACGTCGCAAATATCAGACGGCGATCAACCGATCCCGCAGCTTGCCAATCTCGTCGCGCATCTGCGCCGCCGCTTCGAATTCCAGATCGCGGGCGAGCTGGTACATCTTCTCTTCCAGCGCCTTGATGCGCTTGGCGATCTCGCCCGGCGAACGCAATTCCGCTTCGTACTTGGCGCTTTCCTCAGCAGCCTTGGCCATGCCTTTGCGCTTCTTGCTGCGCGAGCCTGGTACGACGGCGCCTTCCATGATGTCGGCGACGTCCTTGAACACGCCTTTGGGCGTGATGCCGTTGGCGAGGTTGAAGGCAATTTGCTTGTCGCGTCGGCGCTCGGTCTCGCCGATTGCCCGTTCCATCGAACCGGTAATCCGGTCGGCGTACAGAATCGCCCGACCATTGAGGTTGCGCGCCGCCCGGCCAATGGTCTGGATCAGCGAGCGCTCGGAACGCAGGAAGCCTTCCTTGTCGGCATCGAGAATCGCCACCAGCGACACTTCCGGCATGTCCAGGCCTTCACGCAGCAAGTTGATCCCGACCAGCACGTCGAAGGTGCCAAGGCGCAAGTCGCGGATGATTTCGACCCGTTCGACGGTGTCGATGTCCGAGTGCAGGTAGCGCACTCGCACGCCGTGGTCGGCCAGGTAATCGGTCAAGTCTTCGGACATGCGCTTGGTCAGCGTGGTGACCAGCACCCGCTCTTCCAGAGCCACGCGCTTGCCGATTTCCGAGAGCAAATCGTCGACCTGGGTCAGCGCCGGACGGATTTCGATTTGCGGGTCCACCAGACCCGTCGGGCGCACTAGTTGCTCGACCACGCGACCGGCATGTTCGGCCTCGTAGTTACCCGGCGTCGCCGAGACGAAAATCGTCTGCGGGCTGATGTTTTCGAATTCATCGAAACGCATCGGCCGGTTATCCAGCGCTGACGGCAGGCGGAAACCATATTCCACCAGTGTCTCTTTACGGGAGCGGTCGCCCTTATACATGGCGCCGACCTGCGGCACGCTGACGTGAGATTCGTCGATCACCAGCAAGGCGTCGGCCGGCAGGTAGTCGAACAAGGTCGGCGGCGCCTCGCCGGAGGCACGGCCCGACAGGTAGCGCGAGTAGTTTTCGATGCCGTTGCAGTAACCCAGCTCGAGAATCATCTCCAGGTCAAAACGGGTGCGCTGCTCGAGGCGCTGAGCCTCCACCAATTTGTTGTTGCTGCGCAGGTAGTCCAGACGCTCTTGAAGCTCGACCTTGATCCCTTCGATGGCGCCGAGCAGGGTTTCCCGTGGCGTCACGTAGTGGCTTTTCGGGTAGAAGGTGAAACGCGGCAACTGGCGGGTGACTTCGCCGGTCAACGGGTCGAAGGCGGAAATCTTTTCGACTTCATCGTCGAACAACTCAATGCGGATCGCTTCAAAGTCGGATTCCGCCGGGTGGATGTCGATCACATCACCGCGCACCCGGAAGGTCGCCCGGGCGAAATCCATGTCATTGCGGGTGTATTGCAGGTCCGCCAGACGACGCAGCAACGCACGCTGATCGAGCTTATCGCCACGATCCACGTGCAACACCATTTTCAGATAGGTTTCCGGGCTGCCCAGACCGTAGATGCACGACACCGTGGTGACGATGATCGCGTCCTTGCGCTCCAACAGCGCTTTGGTCGCCGAGAGCCGCATTTGCTCGATGTGGTCGTTGATCGAGGCATCCTTCTCGATGAAGGTGTCCGACGACGGCACGTAGGCTTCGGGCTGGTAGTAGTCGTAGTAGGAAACGAAGTACTCGACGGCGTTGTTCGGGAAGAACGCCTTGAACTCGCCGTACAACTGCGCGGCCAGGGTTTTGTTCGGCGCCAGCACCAGGGTCGGCCGCTGCACCTGGGCGATCACGTTGGCGATGCTGAAGGTCTTGCCCGAGCCGGTCACACCGAGCAACGTCTGGTGCGCCAGCCCGGCCTCGATGCCCTCGACCATCAGGCGGATGGCTTCCGGCTGATCGCCGGCAGGCTCGAAGCGGGTGACTAGCTGGAATTCAGACATGAAGTACCTCTGGGTTCTCGGAGCAGGGTTTCGCGCCAGCCCGGTCAAACCGACAGGAGCGAGAAAGGCCGCAAACGACTCACGTCGCCCGAGGAAAAAACTGGATTGTGCTCAATGTGGAGCCGATTGCCCTCGCTTTCAAGGCAAACGTCCTACATCCCTCGAAGTCTTTGACGATGCCATTCGACTAACGGTCGAAAAATAATCGAAAAAACTTAACCAAAAAGCCGAATCGTCTGTCGCCAGCAATCGCAGATGGCCTCTATACTAGCTCCCCGTTTGTGCACCGCTCTAGTGCATTCGGCTGGAGCGCGACACGTCCCTCCACACTCCATTCAGAGCCGCCGCAAAAATGAGCCTGTTCTCCGCTGTCGAAATGGCACCACGCGATCCAATCCTGGGCCTCAACGAAGCATTCAACGCCGATTCCCGAACCGACAAGGTCAACTTGGGGGTCGGTGTTTATTGCAACGAGGAGGGGCGAATTCCACTCCTGCGCGCCGTTGTCGAAGCCGAGACGATTCGCGCCGCTCAACACGCTTCCCGTGGCTACTTGCCAATCGACGGCATCGCGGCCTACGACCAGGCTGTGCAGAAACTGCTGTTTGGCAATGACTCGCCACTGATCGCTGCCGGCCGTGTCATCACCACCCAAGCCGTTGGCGGCACGGGCGCACTGAAAATCGGTGCCGACTTCCTCAAACAACTGCTGCCGAACGCCGTTGTGGCAATCAGCGACCCGAGCTGGGAAAACCACCGCGCGCTGTTCGAAACCGCCGGTTTCCCGGTGCAGAACTACCGCTACTACGACGCCGCGACCCATGACGTTAACCGTACCGGCCTGCTCGAAGACCTGAACGCCCTGCCGTCCGGCTCGATCATTGTGTTGCACGCTTGCTGCCACAACCCGACCGGCGTTGACCTGAGCCCCGCCGACTGGAACAACGTTCTGGACGTGGTGAAAGCCAAAGGTCACGTGCCGTTCCTCGACATGGCCTACCAGGGCTTTGGCGATGGCATCCACGAAGACGCCGCCGCTGTGCGCCTGTTCGCTGAGTCGGGCCTGACCTTCTTCGTGTCCAGCTCGTTCTCCAAATCGTTCTCGCTGTACGGCGAGCGCGTTGGCGCCCTGTCGATCGTCAGCGAATCGAAAGAAGAAAGCGCGCGCGTGCTGTCGCAAGTCAAACGCGTGATCCGCACCAACTACTCCAACCCGCCGACCCACGGTGCAAGCATCGTCGCCGCTGTGCTGAACAGCCCGGAACTGCGCGCGCAGTGGGAAGAGGAACTGGCCGAAATGCGCCTGCGGATTCGCGGCATGCGCATCCAGATGGTTGAGCAACTGGCGAAGCAAGCTCCGCAGCGCGATTTCAGCTTTGTCGGTCGTCAACGCGGCATGTTTTCCTACTCCGGCCTGACGGTTGAGCAAGTCACCCGCCTGCGCAACGAGTTCGGCATCTACGCTCTGGACACCGGCCGCATCTGCGTGGCCGCGCTGAACCAGAACAATATCGACGTGGTGACGAAGTCCATCGTTGCGGTGATCTGAGTCTCACGCGGTACGAAAAACGGGAAGCCCTTGGGCTTCCCGTTTTTTATTTGTGTCAGAAAATTCTCAACCCGGCGACCGAGCGCTCTAAACTGCACACAGATCAAATGTGGGAGCGAGCTTGTGTGGTGAGGGGGCTTGCCCCCGTTGGGTCGCGAAGCGGCCCCAAAACCTGCAACAGTGGAGTATCAGGTACTCCGCATGCCATGGTTTACGACTGCTTCGCAGCCGAACGGGGGCAAGCCCCCTCGCCACACAAACCCGCTCCCACAGGTTTTGTGTACACCCTGGAATTCTACGAGAACCCACATGAAAAACGATGACCTACGCGCTGACCGGGACGAACTGGACCACTTCGTGCCCCGCACCACCCCGGCCAAACGCGGTAACAGCCTGGTGCTGCAAGTGGCTGCCGGTGTGTTTCTCGGCGGCCTGGCCTTATGGCTGGTGCAATTGGGCGCAACGATGCTGTATGCCAAGCTGATGCTCGGCACCTTCACCTTCGGCGGTTAGGCCAGTTCGGTCGCGCGCTGGCTGGCGGCGTCGTCATAGGCCACGTAAAGCGACTCAGCGACCTGGCTTTTGATGGCCTTGGTGCTTTCCAGGCCAAGGACGAACCCTTCAGCCTTGCCACCGGCGCGGTTCAATTCGTCGGCGGTGCTGGCCTGAGTGATGGCGTCGAACAGTTTCTCGGCGTGCGGGCCAACCCCTTTGGGCAGGCTGATCTGAGCGATGCTCATGCGAACACCTCATTAAGTCGAGGTGCTGTGAAGAATGCGGGATGGTTCATGGCGCTTACCTTTTCGGCGAATGGCCGGCAGCGCGTGTAAACACTTCCGGGCGGCTATGGTAGACCTCTGCTACGGTTCTGGTAACCGCCAATGGCCGATAAACCACCGTTCGTGCCATTGAATCGGTCAAGTTACCAATGGGCGCTTGACTTCTCTTTTTGAATCAGTAACATACACGCCATTCCGCGATAGCTCAGTTGGTAGAGCAAGTGACTGTTAATCACTGGGTCCCTGGTTCGAGTCCAGGTCGTGGAGCCAGACAGAAGTACCGAAAAGCCCCTGGATCGAAAGATCCAGGGGCTTTTTTGTGAGCGACGTTTCAGGGCCAGTGCGGATTGTCGACGGTTAACCGGACAAGCTTCTTGCGGCTGCGAGAAAAAACAAACGTGCAGGTCACCGTCCAGGGCGGTTGCAGGTCGGCCGCCAAACGGTCCATCTCCACTGGCTTCATGCTCAGGTGACACACCCCGCGCGCTTCGATGCTCACGCCCGGCGCCATCGCATAAGGCAGTATCGTTCCTTCCCGCAAGCCGACCGGCCCGGCACCGAAAATAGCCTTGGCGGTATGAAGTAGCTCTCGGCCTTTGCTCACTTCAAGCAGCACATCCTCCAACAGCTCATCCCTCTCCCCGGTATTGGTGACCCGGGCATTGACGGAAAATGACCACAACGCATTGGTCACTCCAAGCTGCTCAGCATCAGCGGACATCCAGACTTCCAATACTTTGCACTGCGCCTTGCCCTTCCCCGGCGCCCACAACGCCATCACCGTGGCTGGCACCGCGAGTACTAAAATCACCGCCGTCGCATCGCTTAACGACCAGTTCATAATCCCCATGACGGCCGGAATCATCAGGACCAACGCCACGCCGAGGATCAGGCTCAGCCATATTCGGTTCATGGGTTCATTCGCTCAGGTTGAGAAAACAATGCACTCCCGAAGCATTAGCGTAGTGAAGTTCCGGCAATCGCGGCGGCGCCATGCAAAAAGGGCAGAGAGGATTCGATCCGCTCTGCCCTTCCGGTTACAGCCAGTGGCTGTCAGACATGTTCACTGCTTTTTGCATGAACCGCTCGATGCTCGCTCGACTCATGGGCGGCTTCCACCACCGGAATCTCCTTGCCGTCGCAGTCATGCAGCTTGCCTTCGCTGAAGTAATCCCCCTCGCGCAACGCCGCCAGATCCTGGTAGCGCAGGACACGTTCGGTGCCGGCCGCGAACACCGACTGCTGATCCGAGTTGCCGGTGGTGAAGTGGTTGAAGGTCAGGTTCAGCACAATGGCCATGATCGCCGACGAACTGATGCCCGAATGGAAGATCGTCGCAAACCAGCTCGGGAAGTGATCGTAGAAGTTCGGTGCGGCGATGGGGATCATGCCGAAGCCGATTGAGGTGGCGACGATGATCAGGTTGACGTTGTTGCGGTAGTCGACCTTGGACAGCGTACGAATGCCGCTGGCGGCCACGGTGCCGAACAACACGATACCGGCGCCGCCGAGTACCGAGGTCGGCACGGCGGCGATGACCCGGCCCATGAACGGCAACAGGCCGAGGATCACCAGGAACACACCGCCAGTGGCCACCACGAAGCGGCTCTTGATGCCGGTCACCGCCACCAGGCCAACGTTCTGGGCGAACGCACTCTGGGTGAAGGAACCGAAGATCGGCGCGATCATGCTCGACAACATGTCGGCGCGCAGGCCATTGCCCAGACGTTTGGAGTCAACCTTGGTGCCGATGATTTCGCCCACGGCGAGGATGTCGGCGGAGGTTTCAACCAGGGTCACCATGATCACGATGCACATCGACAGGATCGCGGCAAAGTGGAAGGTCGGCATGCCGAAGTGGAACGGCGCCGGAAAGCCAAACATCGGGCCTTGGGCGACGGACGAGAAGTCAGCCATGCCGAGAAATACGGCGATCACGGTGCCGATGACCATGGCCAACAGGATCGACAATCGGGAGATGGTCGCGCTACCGATTTTACTCAGCAGCAATACCAGCACCAGTGTCACCGCCGCCAGACCGATATTTGCCATGCTGCCGAAGTCCGGCGCATGACTGTTGCCGCCCATGGCCCAGCGGGCGGCCACCGGCATCAGCGTCAGGCCGATGGTGGTGATGACGATGCCGGTGACCAGCGGCGGGAAGAACTTGGTAATTCGCGAGAACACCGGCGTGATCAGTAAACCGATCAACGACGCGGCAACGACCGCCCCGAGAATCGACTGAAAACCACCCTCCCCGCCACTGCTGACAATCGCCACCATGGTCGCGACGCCGGAGAACGACACGCCCTGAACCAGCGGCAACTGACAACCGAAAAACGGTAACCCGAGGGTCTGCAGCAACGTCGCCAAGCCCCCCGCAAACAAAGATGCAGCAATCAACAAACCGATGTCCGCCGGCGAGAGCCCGGCGGCCTGGCCAATGATCAATGGCACCGCAACGATGCCGCCGTACATGGTCAGAACGTGTTGCAGGCCGTAAGCCATATTCGCGCCGATCCCAAGGTTTTCATCCTCAGGCCGTTGGTGTGAAACATGGGGCGTTTTCATGGTTGGGGGGTTCCCTGGTTTTTGTTATGCGCACACTGTATGCAAGACTCAGGACAAATGTCTATAGAGTTGTATACAACTCATCAGTCAGATTATGGACATCTATCCATTTTGATCAATGCGCGGTGCGCCTGACGCACCAAAAACCTTGCAATACATCCAGCACAGCACACATCCCTTCTCCCGCTAGTCTTTTGTCTTCATGGCGACCGCCGGCACGGATGCCCTCTTTTTTATACATATAAAGTATGCATAATTAAGCCATTCGAAATTCAGTACGACAAGGCAAAGAACGCGGCCAACAAACTCAAGCATCGAGGCGTCAGCCTTGCGGATACCGAGTCGGTATTCGATGACGAGAGAGCCCTGACGCTGCCGGACTGCGATCACGATGAGCAGCGCTGGATCATCCTGGGGCAGGATGCGAAAGGTCGTTTGCTGGTGGTTGCCTACACTTGGCGCGACCCGAATTTCGTTCGAATTATTTCCGCGCGCATCGCCACCAAAAACGAGCGCCGTCAGTACAAGGAGGCATGACCATGAAAGACGAGTACGACTTCAGTAACGCCAAGCGCGGGGCGGCTGCCTCCAGCAAAGGAAAAACACGCATTACCATCATGCTCGATGATGCCGTGATCGAAGCGGCTCGCTCCCTCGCGGAGAACGAGGGGTTTGGTTATCAGACAGTGATCAACAACACGTTGCGACAGGCCTTGCTCAGCGAGAAGGGGCACGTCGCGAAGGCCGATCAATACAGTGGCGCAAACGCAGCCCATCTAAAAAAAGGCGTAACGACCACCAACCTGAAAAGCCTCGAGAAAAAACTCGCAGAGGCCCTAAGCGAAATCCATCGGGTGATGGCGCCGGATGTTCGGCCATAGTCAGTAACCGGCGCTGAGTTACGACTATGAAAGCGATTGAGCGATTCGCACTGGTACAGCATCACGGCCCCTATGAAAACTGGCCGGAGAAAAACCCCGTCATTATCGATGGCTGCGCATCTTCGTTGGCGATCTCCGGCTTCAATCTATTGCGCCAGTACGAAACCGCAGCCGGTTATCTGCTGGTGACTGACTTCGACTGCCCCTACGAAGAGGCCGTTTGTTTTGTACTGGTCAGCCAGGACCTCAAAACGGTGTTGAGCGAACGTACTATCTACCAAATGTACAGCTCGTTCTGGCTCGAGGAGGTGATCTGGCTGGACGCAGCAAACTTCTACGCCACCATCGACGGCTTGGCCGACTACCGGTTTTATTTCACCATTCGCCGATTTGGCATTCCTTGGATCTATCCACGACTGGGGCTCGCTTGCAGGCGCTTGAATGTTAACAACGGGCTGTGGAGGCGCGACATTCGTTAAAAAGTGGCCCAAGCAACAATTTGGCCTGCGACGACCTGAACAAGGAAGGCAAACCGGATAGGCCTGCCTTCCGCCTGATCAGTCAAACCTGCTCTTTAGGCTCAATCAAACGCTCGATCACCTGCCTCAGATGAACATTCGGCGGCACCCGAATCCCAAACTCACTTTCCAGCACCCCGATCACCTCATCCACATCCCTCACCTCACGCCGTTCGCTCTCGCTGCCAATCCGGTGAATGGTGAAACTGCCGTCGCTCAATGTCCGCCGCCACCCCTCCCCGGTGAGCGACACCATCAAACGCTTATTAAACGGCGAATCTGGATGGGTCGAGACGTACCAGTTGCCGAGGGTGTAATCGATGCCTTCCTGGCGTTGCAGGTCGAAGACGTACATCGCCCGCCACTCACCGGCAACGTTGGCGCGCAGCGTGTAGCCGTCCTCATGCTGTTCGATGCGATACGTCTCGTGGGGCGTGAGCTGTTCGTCGAGGGTGTCGAGCATCAGCGGCGCGGTGGGCACCATGCCGCCGAAGCCGACGTCGCTGATGTAGCGTACGCCGTCCAGGGTCACCAGGCTCAAGCGGTGGGTGCGCGCCGTCCACGTGCCTTCGGGCTGGCCGAGTACTACGCGACCGCTGATACCGCGAACGTTAAAACCCAAGTCCTGCAGCAAGGCCAGGAACAAGCTGTTCAGTTCGTAGCAGTAACCACCGCGCCCCTGATGCAGGACTTTTTGCTCGACCGAAGGCAAATCGATCAGTACCGGCTCGCCCGATAACGTGGTGAGGTTCTCGAACGGGAAAGCACCGGTGTGGCGCAGTTGAAGTTGACGCAGGGTTTCCAGGGTTGGCGCAGGGGTAGCGCTGAAACCCAAGCGTTGCAAATATAGGTTCAGATACGTCAGGCGTGGCTCACTCATTGCTCGGTCCTTATGCACGGTGCCGCGGATCACTCCGCCGATGGGCGCCATATATAAGGGATAAAGCACTTTGTCCGACAATTGATTTCGCCAATCGCCGTCCACAAAAAATCAACGCCGCTTGCGCGCCCCCAGCCGAATCCACGTCGGCGCGTGGTCGCTGGCATGGGGCTCGTTGCGCACCCAGGCATCGACGCCAGCCTCTTGCAGGTACGGACTCAGCGCCGGGTTGAGCAGCAGATGATCAATGCGCAAGCCGGAGTTTGTCTGCCAGTGCTGACGGAAGTAATCCCAGAACGTATAGAGACGATCCTCGGGATAAAGATGACGCAGGGAATCGGTCCAGCCCTGATCCAGCAGTCGCTGATAACACTCGCGACTCTCGGGTTGCAGCAGCGCGTCCTTGAGCCAGGAGCGTGTGTTGTAGATGTCCAGGTCAGTGGGCACCACGTTGTAGTCGCCGGCCAGCACCACCGGATGCTCGCTGCCCTGAAGCGCCTGTGCATAACTGATCAGGCGTTCGAACCACGCCAGTTTGTAATCGAACTTCGGCCCCGGCTGCGGGTTGCCATTGGGCAAGTACAGGCACCCCACCAGCACCCCGTGAACCGCCGCTTCGAGGTAGCGACTCTGGGTGTCGCTTTCGTCTCCCGGCAGGCCGCGCCGACTCTCCAGCGGCTGCGCATCCCGGGCCAGGATCGCCACGCCATTCCACGAGGACTGGCCGTGCCAGATCGCACCGTACCCGGCCGCTTCCAGCTCCGCGGCGGGGAAAGCACTGTCGACTGATTTGAGCTCTTGCAAGCAGACGATGTCGGGTTG
The DNA here is from genome assembly GCF_056680395.1 of Pseudomonas sp. ASL4. Classification (NCBI taxonomy): domain Bacteria; kingdom Pseudomonadati; phylum Pseudomonadota; class Gammaproteobacteria; order Pseudomonadales; family Pseudomonadaceae; genus Pseudomonas; species Pseudomonas sp. ASL4. The sequence continues at coordinate 5,896,004 of NZ_CM155280.1, forward strand.
TTCTCGCGTCAGCCAGGCCAGCAGGCTTGGCAACCGCGCACGCAAGCCGTTGACGTTGAACGTCGCGATTCGCAAATTTTTCATCGACCAAAGCTCCGGGTAGCGAGGTGCCTAGTGTGTGACATCGACCCGTTCAGGTGGTTGCGCCGACGAAGCAATGTACGGCGTAATAAGTGCCCAGCGCCCTGCCCGATCTGCCGAGAACATCGACCTCATGGAAACACTCCTGGAAGGCAACCGAATCATCCTGCGCCCGCTTCAATACACCGATGCCGAAGCGCTGGTGCGCGCCGCCGCAGATGGCGAACTGTGGAACCTGACAGTCACCATCGTGCCCTCCTCGACCACCGTCGACAGCTACCTCAAAAAAGCCCTCGACGGACGCGACGCCGGCAGCGTCCTGCCGTTCGTCATTGTGCTCAAGGACACGGGCAAGGTCATCGGCTCGACACGCTTCTGGAAAGTCGACCGGCTCAACCGCAAGCTCGAAATCGGCAGTAGCTGGATCGGCGCCAGTTGGCAGAAAACCTTCGTCAACACCGAAGCCAAGTACCTGATGCTGCGCCATGCCTTCGAAGTGCTCGATTGCGTTCGGGTGCAATTCACCACCGACGAAAACAACCAGAAATCCCGCAACGCGATCCTCAGGCTGGGCGCACAACAGGAAGGCATCGTGCGCCACGAGCGGATCATGCCGGACGGACGCAAACGCAACTCGGTGCGGTTCAGCATCATTGATGATGAGTGGCCACTGGTTAGGCAGAATCTGGAAAAGAAACTGGCTGAATACGAGCCCCGTTAACACACGATCTACTGTGGGAGCGGGCTTGCTCGCGAAAGCGGTGTGTCAGTTACAGCAATGCTGGATGTGCCGACGCTTTCGCGAGCAAGCCCGCCCCCACAGTGGAAATTTGCCAATGCTTAAATCCTGGAACGAAAAGGAAATCGTCACCATGCCCCTCCACTATCGCTTGGGCCAACCCGCTGACGCCTTGTGCATCAGCGGCCTCGCCACTCAAGTGTTCCTCGACACTTACGCCACCAGCGCCAACCGCACGACGCACGACGCACGACCGTAGAAGAGGCGATCTGCCTTTTACGTGCAGCGTTCCGTTGACGGTCGGGCCTACCACTCGTCACGCAAACGGCACAAACCGGACCGCGAGTCACACCAACATCATGTAATGCCTCATTTCTGGAGACGAACCATGATGAATACCAAAATCACCGCGTTGTTGCTGGCCGGAGTGCTGTCAGCAGCGTCCGTAACCACGTTCGCGGCATCCAACGATTCCAGTGGCACCTCGTCAGGCGCTAGCAGCAGCGCGACAACGTCGCCCAATAAAACCAACACCCCGAGCTCCCCCACCGGCGGTAACACGTCGGACAATGACAGCCCGGCCACTGGCAGTAACGGTGGCGCCAGCGGTTCGGGAGCCGGCACCACTGGCGGAACGGAGCCTGCTGACGGCGGAACCAGCGCTGCCGGGAACGGTAAAGGCAGTTGAACGCATCAACGCAGGCCATGACATCAGTCATGGTCTGTCGACTGCTGTAAACACATGATTGGGTCAGGCACGCCCCTTGGGCGCTATCAGCCGATTGATTGATTCACCGGTCCGAACGCATCAACGCCTCGACGCCGCCCTCCATCGACAATACCGCTGATCGGTTTCGTCCCGAGTGCTTGGCCTGATACAAAGCAGCGTCCGCCCGTTGGATGAATACTTCGATACTGTCGCGCCCAGTCGGCACAAACGAATAGCAACCCAGGCTGACCGTCACGTAACCGGTGGGTGAGCCGCTGTGGGTGATGTTCTTGTCCATGACGCTGCGGCGGATCTGCTCGGCAATCGCCATCGCACCGTGAATGTCGGTGTCGGGCAGCAACGCCGCGAACTCTTCGCCACCGTAGCGCACCGCCAGATCAGCCTTGCGATGGCAGCAACTCTTGAGCGCTCGCGCCACTTCGGCCAGGCAGTGATCTCCGGCCACGTGGCCGTAGGTATCGTTGTAACGCTTGAAGAAATCGATATCGAGCATCACCAGGCTCAGCGGGCTTCCCTGTCGGGCGCCACGGCCGAATTCGATCTCCAGCGCCCGTTCGAACAGACGCCGGTTTGCCAGGCCGGTCAGGCTGTCATGGGTCGCGATCAGTTCCAGCGCTTCCTGGGCCTTGCGCAGGTCAGCTTCTATCCGCCCCCCGTCGCGCACTTGATGAATGAACACCCAGCCGAACAGCCCCACGCCCAATACCACCAAGGCCACAATGACGCTGGATTGAAACGCGGTGGCGTACCACTCCTTGAGAATCGCGTCCCTGGAGGATGCCGCCGACACCACCAGCGGATAACTCTCCAACTGTCGGTAGCCATACAAGCGAACCGTGTCGTCGACCACTGAGCTGATCATCGCGTTGCCAGAGGTGGCGACGGGCAGATGCTTCTGGAAAATCGCCCCTTGGGCCAACGAGGTGCCGATTTGCGCTTCAACAAACGGTCGGCGCGCCAGTAACGTGCCGTCCGTGAGCGCCAAAAACATTGCCCCGTGGTCATCAATGCTGAAGCTTTTGAAGAACTGATCGAAGTACGACATCTTGATGCCGGCCAGCAACACGCCCTCGAAGTTGCCGTCCTTGTCGTTGATGCGCTTGGTCACCGGAATGATCCACTCGCCGTTCTCGCGACTGCGAATCGCCGGCCCGATGTGCGCCAGGGACGAGACGTTTTGCTGGTGGTATTTGAAGTATTCGCGATCCATTACACCGGAGCCCCGGGGCAAATCCTGAAACGAGGTCACGACCCACTGACCTTGTTTGTCGAACAGGAAAATCCCGTGCAACTGGTGCAACGCCTGCACCCGTCGGGCGAAGGTTTTTTGCAAACGCGGCTTTTGTTCACCATCGAAACCATCTGCCTGAATCCAGTCCACAAGACTGGTCAGCACCAGATCGGCCTTGGTAAACGTGTCTTCAGCCTGCTGCGCCATCGCCCGGGTAAGGTTAGATGATGCGATTTGCGCCAGGGCCAGGTCATGACGGCGTGACTGCTCCAGTTGCAAGTACAGCAAGCCGCACAGGCATAGGCACACCGCCGCAATAAACAGCGCCGCAGCCTTGAGCAGAGGCAGGCGTTTCAGGGCACCAGGAGCGTGGTGCAAGTCATGAATGGGGATCGGCAAAAGTGCTTCCTGGAGGGCACGGCGTGGGCGAAAGGCCCAAAGCCCTTATTTTTTGTGAGCTTAGTCTACGGGGGCGTCAGGGGCCAATGGGAAAACCATCTCTGCTAGGATCACAGGCCTCAAACCCTGTCCCGACAAGTTTGCCCAAGGAGGAAAAAACATGACTGCCCACCCTCACCCAACCACCATCAATACCGCCGTTTTCGATCTCGGTAATGTACTTATCCGCTGGAACCCCAGAAACCTTTACAAAAAGTTGTTCGGAGATGACGTCGAGGCCATGGAAACCTTCCTGGCAGAGGTTTGCCACACCGCCTGGAACGAACAACAAGACCAGGGCCGGACCTGGCAGGAAGCGATTGAGGAAGCCATCGCCCGGCATCCGGACCAGGAAGCGCTGATCCGCGCCTACCGCGAACGCTGGGAAGAAATGCTCGGCGGCGCCATCGAAGACACCGTAGCGATCCTTGATGAACTGCACGCCAACGGCATTCGGCTGCTGGCGCTGACCAACTGGTCCGCCGAAACCTTCCCGATTGCCCTTGAGCGTTTCGAGTTTTTGCAGCGATTCGAGGGGATTCTGGTGTCGGGCGTCGAGGGCGTGATCAAGCCTTCACCGGAGATCTTCCAGTTGCTGGCGTCACGCTACGACGTGGATAGTACTCGGGCGGTGTTCATTGATGATCACCGGCCAAACATTGAAGGGGCGCAGCGCGAAGGATTTCACGCGGTGCAGTTCTTCGACGCGGCGCAGTTGCGCAAGGATTTGGTGGCGCTGGGATTGCCGCTTCAAGCAGGCTGAAATTGGAGGATGCCCATTCGCGAGCAGGCTCACTCCCACACTGGATCTGTGTCGTGCACAAAATCTGTGCTCACTGAAGATCAATTGTGGGAGCGAGCCTGCTCGCGATGACGGTTTCACATTCAACACGTGTGTTGCCTGGTCGTCCGCTATCGCGAGCAAGCTCGCTCCCACAAGTTCTGCGTTTTAACTCACCGATTTCAGCGCGACGGTGGCACCCGAATATCGCCGTCACGACACGAGGTCTTCACACCTTTCCCGCACGCGCCAAACCCCAGGTCCTTGCCCAGGCATACCCGCACTTCCGACAACTGCGGGCCATTGCAGATCACCGCGATACCGTTCGCGGCAATCCCGGGATTGCTTTGACGGAACAGGTCGATGATTTCCTGGGCCTGGAAGTAATGGGTGGTGGTGCTGAAGGGTTGCAACTGCTCAGGGATTTTCACCGCACCGACGGCCTTGTCCGCCACGTCCAGATAACCCGAGGCGCCGAGACCACTGCAAGTGCCGTGCTTGGACCATTCATGCTCAAGCAACTTGGGCGTCGGGAACAGCGTCAGCCCCTGCTTCTGCTCGGCCGGCGACAACGCCACCATCGGCGGGCACGACTCCGGCCAGCCACCCTTGGCGTATTGCGGCCAGAGGCCGTGAAGCACAAAGCCGTAGCCTTTGCCGGAGCATTGCGTGTCGTCTTTGTGAGTCAGGCAGAACGTCGGCGACCAGGACAGCGTCAGCAAGTAGTAATCGAACACCCCCGCCACCGACTCGGTCGGGGCTTTGCCTTGGTGTGATTGCCGAGCCGAACTCAGGCCGATGTTGCCGAAAGTAATCGCAAGGATTGCGATGGCTGCGTAAAGCTTCTTCATATACCCACTCCTTGGGGACAGTGACAGATTTGATGCCTGACCGAAGAACGGCCAACGGATGGTTTTTGTCACGCTTGTGTTGCAAGCGCATGACGCAGGGCAAAACGTGCATTACCTTGAAAGGGCTACGATCACACTTACATCACGACAGGGAACCGAAATGAGTAAGGCAGACGAGCTCGCCGCAAAACTGAAAGAAAGCCGACTAACCAGCTCGGATGCGAGCACCAGCACCGATCAGGCGATCGACAGTTGGCCCAGCCAAGTTTATGCAATGTATCACCAGATCGAAGCCTGGCTGAAGCCGCTGCTGGAGGCCGGCCTGAGCATCCGCCGAAACCCCACTCATGTCTTCGAGCGTCACCCCGACGGCGCGACCTACGCCTACGCCATCGACCAACTGGTGATCGAAGGCAATCACCACCAGATCACCCTCGTCCCGATCGTGCGCTTCACCGCTGACGGCGCAGGGCGTGTCGAGATTCACCTCAAAGGCAAAGAAATCCCCCTGCTGCGAACTGTAAACGAACACGGCGAAACGCAGTGGTGGTTGCAGTCGATCGAGCAATCCGGGCAACAACCGGACGCAGTGGCGCTGACGGAAGTGAATCTGCTGTCGGTGATACAGGAGGGACTGGACCTCTGATCCCCTGCACTTCCCCTTGTGGGAGCGAGCTTGCTCACGAAGAGGCCTTCACATCCGACATTGATGGCGACTGCCACGCTGCTTTCGCGAGCAGACTCACTCCCACGAGGCTGAGTGTCGACCACACGAAATCAACTGTGGGAGTGGGCTTGCTCACGAAAGCGGTTTGTCATTCACCAATGATGTCGACTGACAGGCCGCCTTCGCGAGCAAGCCCGCTCCCACAGTGATTCGGTGTTGATCAAAAAGCCCGGGGCCGCCCGTTTATTGGCTGACCACAATCTTCCCGATCATCTGCGGGTGCAGCACACAGAAATACTCAAACTCCCCCGGCGTGTTGAACACGTAGGAAAAGCTGTCATTGGTGTCCAGCGCTCCCGAGCGGAACACTTTGTGGGTTTCTGCCACGGTATGCGGGATCTGGTCGTCGTTAACCCACGTCACTTTGGTGCCCACCGCTACGGTCAAATCCTTGGGGCCGAACATGAATTCCTTGATATCGACCTTCACTTCCGCCGCCCACACCGGCATCGACAGCATCAGGCAAACCACAGCCAACAGTCGCGTTTTCATCTCAAAACCCTCCCCTAAACCAGTGTCGAATCGATCAGCGCCAGCGGGTGCTCGCCCTGTGTCGCTCGCACATCGGTGATCCCCAGATAGTTGCGCAATTGATCAGCCGCCACCGTCATCGGGCCCGGTGCGGGCGCAGTGCCTGGTGCGGGCTGCGGATAAGCCGTGCCGCGGGCGGTGTGGAAGGTGATGTTGCCCTCGACCTTCTGGATAACCTGATGAATATGCCCGTTCAATACCGTCACCGAACCGTACTTGCGCAGCATGGCAATCGCCTGATCGCCGTCCTCGGTGCCCCAGCCCCAGGGCTGATAAATCGTCCACAACGGAATATGGGTAAACACCACCACGGGCGTGCTGGTGGACACGGCGCGCAAATCATCGGCCAGCCACGCCAGTTGATCGGCGCCGAGGGTCGCTTCGTGGCCGGCCTGGAAGTTGAAGACATTCACCAGCGCGATGAAATGCACGCCGTGGTCATCGAAGCTGTACCAGCCATTGCCCTTGGTGCCCTTGCCGTAGCGCTCGAGGTAGAGCTTGCCGCCGCCCTCGTCGAGGGTGTCGTGCTCGCCCGGCACGTAGTGAATCGTGGACGGCAAGCCCTTGAGCAGTTGCGCGGCGGTATCGAACTCTTCCGGTTTCGACAGGTGGGTGATGTCGCCGGTGTGCAGGATCAGCGACGGCCGTTTCGGCAGCGCAATGACCTTGTCTATGGCCACCTGCAGGGTTTTCAGCGGTTCCGGGTTCGCCTCTTTGTTGAAGCCGATGTGCGAGTCGCTGATCTGCACAAAGTGGAACGTGCTCGCGGCCAGCGCTTTGGGGTCGGAGGCGTTGCCGGCCTCGTCCAGCGCAAAGGCCCGCGGAATGCCGCCGCTCAAGGCCCAGATCACGCCGGCGCCGGCCCACGCGGAGCACTTGAGCAGCGTCCTGCGGTCGGGGTTGAGCGGACCGTCGGTGCGCCGTTCGTATTTTGAGTGAATGTCCATCGGTATGCCCTCGCTGGCGGACTACAGTGATGTAGCTGACAGGAGATACAACCGAGCAAGGCGAGTCTTTATTCCGTGTCGGAAAATAAGTTTTTTTCCGGGAATAAATCGCCACGCAATACAGTTAAGGGGGGAGGACGGTTCGGAAACCACTATGAAGCGATTTGAGGAACTGTTTGCGCCCCACATGGACGCCGCCTACAACCTCGCGCGCTGGCTCACCGGCAACGACAGCGCCGCGCGCGATGTCGTGCAGGAAAGTGCCCTGCGCGCTTTCAGGTTCTTGCATCGCTTCGCCGACGGCAATTCCAAGGCCTGGTTCCTGACCATCGTGCGTAACGAAAGCTACACCTGGCTCAAAGCCTCCGCCGGCCACCGTTGGGTCGCCATCGGCGATGAGCTCCCCGAAGACGACGCGGCGTTGAGCCACAGCCAGACCCCGGAGCTGCTGGCCATTCATATGGAGAACGCGGCACTGGTCCAGCAAGCCCTGTGCGCTTTGCCAGCGATTTTTCGCGAGGTCATTGTTCTGAAGGAGCTCGAAGACATGCCCTACAAGGACATCGCCCTGGTGGTCGACATCCCCATCGGCACTGTCATGTCGAGACTGGCTCGCGCCCGCGCCATGCTCAAACTTGAACTATTGAAGTTGCATAGCCATGACTGACCTCAACTGCACGGCTTGCCAGGTGCTGATCCATGGCTACCTGGACAAGGAACTGGATCCGACAACGACTGCGAAAGTAGCCGGGCATTTGGCCGAGTGTGCCGAGTGCACGCGGTTGCATGATCAGGCGAGGTTGTTGACGGTCAGTGTGAAACGGCATGCACCGTATTACTCGGCACCGGCGTCATTGACCGCCAGCGTGTTTGCTCCTGTAGTGCCACGGACCAGCACCGTCGAACGCTGGCGAAATTGGTTCGCGCCAGCCTTTTCAGCAGCGGCGCTGGCCTTGGCGCTGGTGCTTTATGTGGCAACGCCTGGCAGCGAACAACCGTTGATGGACGAAGCCGTCTCCAGCCATGTGCGGTCATTGATGGGTGAGCATTTGAACGATGTGGTGTCTTCCGACCGCCACACCGTGAAGCCCTGGTTCACCGGCAAACTCGATTTCTCGCCACCGGTGCTCGACTACTCGGCGCAGGGGTTTCCATTGCTGGGTGGGCGGCTGGACTATCTGCAACACCAGACCACGGCAGCGCTGAGTTATGGCCGGGCGAAGCACATCATCAATGTCTTCATCTTGCCGACGACTGAGAGCGACAAACCGCCGATAACCCAATCTATTCGCGGCTTCAATGTCGTGTCCTGGCAGGAGAATCACATGCGGTTTGTGATGGTGTCGGATGTGGAGAAAGGTGAGTTGGAAACACTCGGCCAGTTGCTCAGAAAGGGAGCCTGAAGGAACTGTTGACGTCGCCCGCGTAGGAGCTGCCGAAGGCTGCGATCTTTTGATCTTGATCTTAAAAACCAAAATCAAAAGATCGCAGCCTTCGGCAGCTCGGGATTTATGGCTTGGCTTGCCCGTTCGCCGCCTGCAAATCCAGCGCCGGCAACTTCGCAGGAAAATTCAGCGCCTTCAATACCGGATCATCGTAGCCATACACGTCCGGCTTAAACGCCACCCGTCCATTGTTGCCCATGTCCACCGTCCAATACGCCAACAGCACCGGCACTTTCACCGGCAGCCGGATGTTCTCGGTCTTCCCGTTGGCCAGTTGCTTTTGAATCCCGGCGCTGTTCCAGCGCACTGGATCGTTGAACAACAACTCCACCAGTTGCAACGGATTCTCCACTCGAATACAGCCCGAACTGGTGGCGCGGACATTCTTGGCAAACAGATCACGGTGCGGTGTGTCATGCAGGTAAATCGCATAGTCATTGGGGAAGCGGATGACCACCTGGCCCAATGAGTTTTCCGGCCCTGCATCCTGGCGCAAGGTGATGCCACGCGGGTTGCTCCAGTCGATGGTCGACGGATCGAGCATCTTCCCTTCCCGATCATACGGACGAATACGGTTGGCGCTGAGGTAGTTGGGGTTGCTCAAAATCTTCGGCAAGACGTCTTCTTTCAGAATCGTCGGCGGCACGGTCCAGGTGGGGTTGAACGTGACGTAGGTAATCTCGGCCTGAAAGATCGGCGTGCTGCGAAACGGTTTGCCGACCTGCACTCGGGATCGCCAGATCGGCTGGCCGTCGCGGTACAGCGCCACCTTATAGCCAGCAATATCGACAATCACGAACGTACCTTGCAGCTTATAAAGCAGCCAGCGCGCCCGCTCCATGTTGACCCGCACCTGGTCGATACGCGCCTGTACCGGCACGTTCAACGCGGCGAGGGTCGTCGCCCCGGCCACGCCGTCCGCCCCCAGGTATTGCTCGGTTTGATACTTCTTCACCGCCGCGATCACAGCACCATCGTAATCGGTGCGTTTGCCTTTTTGCGGTTCCAGATAACCACCTGCCACCAAGCGGGCACGCAACTGCCCGACGGCAGGATCGTCCATCCCCGGCGTAAGCTTCTGCCCGGCGGCAACCTTCGGCCAGCCGCCTCTGTCACGGACTTTGCGCAACTGCGCCAACGCCTCACGTAAACCGCCATACACCGCCTCTTGCGGCGGTGCCTGCGCGAAGGCGCGGGCGACATCATGGGTGTCCAGTGCGATGAAGAAGTTATTCACGTCGGCCCGGGGGTCGACGCCGGCAAGGTCAAAGTTCCAATGCATGTCCAACCGAGAAGGATCGACTTTGCCCCGGCGCAATTGCAGCAGTGCGGTGATGTAAGTGCGGGTCGCCGCGAGGTCGAAGGCAGCTTGCTGTGCAGGCGTTGGCGCCGTGTTCTGCATCGACGCCTGAGCCATGGCCAAATCATCGATACGGAAATCCGCAGGCTCCAGCCCATCGATCTGCGTGTCGTTGAGGCTTTTCAACAATTGGGCAACATCATCCGGGTTGGTCCAGGCTGCCCGAAATTGACGATGGGTGTAAAAATCCAGGACCACACGATTAACGTCTATCCGTTGATGCCGCGGGCGAGTCATCAGCGGCGGGAAGGCCGTGATCATCGGTTCCAGCACCGCGTGAATCTCTTGGGCGACGTTGTCGTCGGGTATCGCCTCGATCATGCTGATCGGTGCAGTTTCCGGCGCAATCGGCGAAGTTTCAGCGAACGCCCCGCCGCTGATCAGAAAGACCATAATAAAGGCATGGCTTATGACGAATAACCTTGAAAGTTGCCCCATGGATAATCCTTAATCTCCTGCATTAAGCACTTGGCGAAAGCGCTGCTAAACTCGAAATAACTTGATGAGACATCTCTATGGCGCTAACCCGCTTTGGCTTTCTATGCTCGGCCCTGCTGTTGGCGGTAACGTCAATACCAGCAGCGTACGCCGATTCTCTTGCCGCCGCCCTCGCCAAAGCGGCTCCTGGCGCTAACGCCAACGTCATAAACCTGGCCGTACGTGCCACGCAATGCCGCATTGCCAAAGGTGCAGCCCCGGCTCAACGACTCGCCGTTATCGACTACTCATTGCCTTCGACCGAACAACGCCTCTGGGTGTTCGATTTAAAGAAGCGAAAGTTGCTGTTTCATGAACTGGTGGCACACGGTCGCAACAGCGGCGAAAACATGGCCAGCGAGTTCTCCAATCAGAATGAAAGCAACGCCTCCAGCCTTGGCTTGTATCGGACTCAATCGAGTTATCTGGGGCACAACGGCTATTCGTTACGAATGGAAGGATTGGAGCCCGGGTTTAACGACAATGCGTTTGACCGGGCAATCGTGATTCATGGCGCTCCGTATGTCAGCCCTAAACTTGCGCGTATCAATGGCCGGATCGGTCGCAGCCTGGGATGCCCGGCGGTGCGGCCGGCGATTGCGCATCGGCTGATCGATTCGATGAAGGATGGGCAGTTGTTGTTTTCGTATTACCCGGATCAACGCTGGCTGACGAAGTCAGCAATTGTGAATTGCGGTGGTGCGACGGTGGCGGATGTCTCCAAACCGTAACCGCACATAAAAATGGGCGACCGCATTGGCTCGCCCTCCTCCATGCCTGAACCCGGCAAACTAACAAAACCGTAATCCCCGCCTCAGCCTGCTGAAAGGCAGCGCTCGCTAGCCTCCCCGTCAAGTGCTCTTCCCTGTGTCCAAGCTGCGGGTCAGGAACACACTCAAGGGCAGTATTGATTGCGGGGTTGGTGGCTTGGTTGGGGACGTTGAGTCCGGAGTTGGCCGACTAATCGTGTTTCATGACTCGTGCTATAGATATGCTGGAAGCGAACCAGAGGAGCATCGGCCTTGACCCCGGAAGAGAAAACCAACGTACGGATAGCGTTGGCAGATGCGTTTGTAGACAACCACGTCGACTATGCCTACATCGCCGAGCGCATTCGGCCTTACGACTTAAAGATTGTGGAAAACATCCTGTATTCAGAAGTAGCACCGGTGTGCTTCTGGAACCTGGAAACTCCCGTTCCACCTGTCTGGACGGGGTTTGAGGATGACTCGCTGCTGAGTGAGATCGACCAAGCGCTGAATGCCCGAGCGGCGAGTCGGGTTCGTCGTGCTGTCGATAAATTGAAGGTAGCTTGGTTGCGGTATAGCTATGGGTACATCTGGAAGGAAATTCTGAAACACGTATGACCGCACGGGCAATTACCTTGCCGGAAACTACCCCTACATGGGCTCAAGGATGAAAAAACTGATCGCTGTTGCCCTGCTGATTTTGTCAGGCATATTGAACATCGGGTACTACAACGCCCTTGAAGACGGAGACGTAGAAACCATCCCCTTCATAAAGAAACACCCCACTTTGCAAATCAAGTTCTACAACATCCACGCCAATGATGGCGAAATTCGAAAAGTGGAACGCCTGACGGAAGAGCAACGGAGGTGGATTATTGACTACTGCAAATATCGGTTGGGGATCGAGACGGATCTGAAGACTCAGAATGATGTGGATATGTGCAGTAAAAAATGAATTTTCTGTGCTGCGTTTGTAAACGCCACACAACCTTTGCACTCACTGCTCGCTCCGTCCGCTACAGAATTCGATCAGAGTCGCACCCTATCGAGCCATTACAACCAATGACCCCCTCTGCCCGGCCTAAAGGACTATTTAACCCTCACGCCTTCACTCCTAGGATGAATCCCTATTGATAAGTGCACCACCGGTCGCCCAGGCCAGTAACCACTAAAGTGAGGGCTAATTATGAGCAGCACGTTCTTCATCCCATCCGTAAACATGATGGGCATAGGCAGTCTTGATGAAGCCATGGACGCTATTCGCAAATATGGCTTTCGTCATGCACTAATCGTAACCGACGCCGGGCTGGCAAAAGCCGGGATCGCGGACAACGTCGCCAAACTGCTTTCAGCTCAGGACATCAACGCAACCATATTCGATGGTGCCAAGCCAAATCCGACTGTTGGCAACGTCGAAAAAGGTCTGGAGCAACTCAAGCTCAGCCGCGCAGACTTCATCATTTCCCTGGGTGGGGGCTCTCCCCATGACTGTGCCAAGGGCATTGCCTTGTGCGCCACCAATGGCGGACATATCAGTGACTACGAAGGTGTCGATCAATCTGCCAAGCCACAAATGCCACTGATTGCCATCAATACCACGGCGGGCACAGCCAGTGAGATGACCCGCTTTTGTATCATCACCGACGAAACCCGCCACGTGAAAATGGCCATCGTCGACCGTAACGTGACACCACTGTTGTCGGTTAACGATCCCTCATTGATGGCCGGCATGCCTAAAGGCCTGACCGCCGCCACCGGCATGGACGCCTTGACACACGCCATCGAAGCCTACGTTTCAACCGCGGCCACGCCAATTACCGATGCCTGCGCACTCAAGGCCGTGGAATTGATCTCTGCCAATCTGCGCAACGCGGTCACCGACGGCAGCAACATGCAGGCGCGGGAAAACATGGCCTACGCACAGTTTTTGGCCGGGATGGCGTTCAACAATGCCTCCCTTGGCTACGTGCACGCCATGGCACACCAACTGGGTGGGTTCTATGACCTGCCGCACGGTGTCTGCAACGCGATATTGCTGCCTCACGTCGAGAGCTTCAACGCCAGCGTTTGCCCGGCTCGCCTGAACGACGTAGCAAAGGCGATGGGGCTTGATACCCAACATCTTGACCACGAACAAGGCGCTGCGGTGGCCATCGCCGCCATCCGTAAATTGTCTTCGGATGTCGGCATTCCGAGTGGTTTGGCTGAATTGGGAGTCAAGGCAGATGACATTCCAACACTGGCGGCCAATGCCATGAAAGACGCGTGCGGCTTCACTAACCCTCGACCCGCAGAACAGGCGCAAATCGAGGAGATTTTCCACGCAGCCATGTGATTACGACGCAATGAACGCCAGGCAACTGACCGGGTACCAGGCGTTCAAATTCGATCCGAATTTCTTCAGGATCACCGACAACTCATTCGGGATGCATTGCTCTTTCGACCTGGTACCTCAACAATCTTCTCCAGCCAAAGCCATTGAGTAGTGGTCACCCCAGCCGTGTAAATGGGTATAACGTCGTGCCGAGTTCCTGTCCCGGAGACCTAAAACACTGGCGCCCCTCGGAATATCCCAATCCATCTAAAACCATCCAAAAAACCGGGACAGATTTATTTACGCCATGTTCTTCAGCACCCAAAACTCGCTTGAGCCCCACAACCCCAATCCTGATAAACTCCCGCCTTTCAGCCCTACCCACTTCAGACCCCTAATGCCCCCAATCGCCGCCGCACCCACCCCGCTCTCCCGCCGCTTCTCCGTCGCACCGATGATGGATTGGACCGATAGACATTGCCGCTTCTTCCTACGCCTACTATCCAAACACGCTCTTCTCTACACCGAGATGGTCACCACCGGCGCGCTGCTCAACGGCGATCACGACCGTTTCCTACGCCACAACGAAGCCGAACACCCGTTAGCCCTGCAACTCGGCGGCAGCGTCCCCCTCGACCTGGCCGCTTGCGCACGCATGGCTCAGGACCACGGCTACGACGAGGTAAACCTGAATGTCGGCTGCCCGAGTGATCGGGTGCAGAACAACATGATTGGCGCGGTGTTGATGGCGCATCCGCAGTTGGTGGCCGATTGTGTGAAGGCGATGCGCGATGCGGTGTCGATTCCGGTGACGGTGAAGCATCGGATCGGGATTAATGGGCGGGACAGTTACGAGCAGTTGTGTGATTTCGTCGGCACGGTTCGGGATGCCGGGTGCACGAGTTTTACGGTGCATGCGCGGATTGCGATTCTGGAGGGGTTATCGCCGAAGGAGAATCGGGACATTCCGCCGCTGCGCTATGACGTGGCGGCGCAGTTGAAGAAGGATTTCCCGGAGTTGGAGATTATTCTCAACGGCGGGATCAAGACGCTGGAGGCCTGTCACGAGCATTTGCAGACGTTTGACGGCGTGATGCTGGGCCGTGAGGCGTATCACAATCCTTATGTGATGGCTGAGGTGGATCAGCAGTTGTTCGGCAGTACGGCGCCAGTGATCACCCGGGCCGAGGCACTGGCGCAGTTGCGACCTTATATAGCCGCGCACATCGATGCAGGCGGTTCGATGCACCATATCACTCGGCATGTGCTCGGGCTGGGCACCGGTTTTCCGGGGGCGCGCAAGTTTCGGCAGTTGTTGTCGGTGGATATTCACAAGGCTAAAGAGCCTTTGGCATTGCTGGATCAGGCGGCGGAGTTGCTTGAGGGGCGTTGATCGCCAGCGACGACATGTTTGAAGAGGTTCATTTCACCTCAGCGTTGAATCGATTCAGACTCGAAATGGCTGAGACAGTGCTGAATAATTTGACCGTGGTAGCGTTAAGCGGCAGTCAGCTGCCGCGCTAATCGCTATGGAAAAATATGGCATCAGAATGAAGGTGGACAGAGTGATGGCTTAAGGATAGCGTCCGACCCCAACCACAATCGAACCATCTGTGAGGGATCACATGGAGCTATTGCTCATCATTTCTGCTGTTTGCATTCTTACCCTTTTGATTTTTCGGTTCAAAGCGGCAAGAACTATAGCCAAGCTGACAGTAGAGCTTCGACAGCGAGACGAGGTTATTTTTGGTCAAAACCAAGAAAAAACCGAACTCTTGAATCGAATCACGGCTTTATCAAAGTATCAAAACATTATTGACGCTGAAGGATGGGCGAAAAAACTCATTGCGGAAGCAGAAGCCGAATTGGCTAACGCTAAACAGGATGCCTCCCGAGAGCGCCAGGACGCGAATCAGGCTGCAAAGGCCAGAATTGCGCAATCCGAACGAAATCTGGAAGAGGCTCGCGCGACAGCCGACAGAATCATTGAGCAAGCAAATAAACGTGCTGAAGAAATTGCTGGCGATGCTTACACCGCCATGAGCCGAGCGAAGGAATTTGCGGATACCGCTCGAGCAATGAAGAACATCATCGAAGGTTACGGCGATGCCTACATCGTTCCTACCTACAACCTACTCGATGACCTCGCCGAGGAATTCTCATTTACCGAAGCAGGACAAAAACTCAAAGCCGCACGCGATGCGAGTCGAGGCATGGTCAAGGCTGGCAGAGCGGCTGCCTGCGATTATGCAGAAGCCAACCGCAAAGGCACGGCCATCCGCTTTGTGATCGATGCTTTCAATGGCAAAGTCGATTCGATCCTTTCAAGAAACAAGGCTGACAATCACGGAAAACTCGAGCAAGAAATCCGGGATGCATTTGCGATGGTCAATCACAACGGCACCGCCTTCAGAAACGCCCGAATTACCGAAGAATACCTGGCATCTCGCCTCGAAGAGCTTAAATGGGCCGCCACCACTCGAGCGCTGAAAGAACAGGAACGCGAGGAACAACGCCAATTGCGCGAACAAATTCGCGAAGAGGAAAAAGCTCGCCGAGAATTCGAACGTGCAATAAAAGACGCAGCCAAGGAAGAAGAAACCATCAAGAAAGCGATGGATAAAGTGCTGCAACAAGTCGCTACGGCCAATGATGCACAACGCGCCGAATACGAAGCCAAACTCCGAGAACTGGAATATAAGCTTCAGGTAGCCGAGGAGAAGAATCAGCGAGCACTTTCCATGGCTCAGCAAACGCGAGCAGGTCACGTATACGTCATTTCCAACGTCGGATCGTTCGGGGAAGAGGTATTCAAGATCGGCATGACTCGCCGCCTGGAACCGAAAGATCGAATCCGCGAACTAGGCGACGCCAGTGTTCCGTTTGAGTTTGATGTGCATGCAATGATTTTCAGCGATGATGCACCGGGCCTCGAAAAGACCTTGCATAGGCATTTCCTTCGTCGCCAGATGAACAAGGTTAACCCGCGTAAAGAGTTCTTCCGTCTGGAGCTTGCCGAAATCCGTACTGAGCTGGAAAGTCTGGGCGTTGAAACACTATGGACCATGACTGCTGAAGCCCACGAGTACCGCGAGACCATCCGGATCGAGCAACAAATCCGAGAAAATCCGGTTATTGAGCAGCAATGGACCCGACACCAGCTTGAACTTGAAGCCCAGGAAGAAATTGAAGAAGCTGTTTGAAGTCATTACCGACCTTGCATGCAAGGCCGGTACATTTTGAAGCGCTTGGCACTGGCGATAGCGTCTGGAGCTAGACTTTGAAGCCAGCTCCGCCATCCTTTCAAAACAAAAGCATTGAGACGATGGATGATGCTCATGGATGAAAGCGCGTTCGTGACGACAGATGCTGAGCGCAATATAGGAGAGCCCCTTTCGAATATGCTGATCCCCTAAGCACTACTGATCCCCCACGCAGGTGCCGAACGGGTAAACGATTTCCAACCCGCATGGCTTACGGCGTCTACTCCTTTACGACTTGCAAGTCTAATTCCCGCTAACCGTCAGCGGCGTTGAACCTGTGGTCTGATTTGGCATCGTATTTACCGATACCGCGCCCCGCCATTCAAACACCCGTTTCGCGGATGTTGCCGCTGGGGCCATTGATACGCACACACGCCCTTGAGTGGCTGTCAGCGCTCGGGTAATGTCATCAGACCCATAGGACAGAGCACGCCCATGACTTCCAAGCTGGAACAACTCAAACAAATCACTACCGTCGTTGCCGACACCGGCGACTTCGAAGCAATCGCTCGCGTAAAACCCGTGGACGCTACCACCAACCCTTCCCTGCTGCTCAAAGCGGCCGCCATTCCCGGTTATGCCGAGTTGCTGAACGCTTGCGTTCACGACTGCAAGGGCGATGTGGGCCTGGCGAGCGACCGTTTTGGCGTTGCGGTAGGTCAAGAAATTCTGAAAGTGGTCCCTGGCCGCATTTCCACTGAAGTGGACGCGCGCCTTTCGTTCGACACTGACGCCGTATTGAAGCGCGCGCACCGTCTGATCGAGCTGTACGACAAAGCCGGCATCGGCCGCGACCGCGTACTGATCAAGATCGCTTCCACCTGGGAAGGCATCCGTGCCGCCGAGATTCTGGAAAAGGAAGGCATTCAGACCAACCTGACCCTGCTGTTCTCCTTCGCTCAGGCTGCGGCGTGTGCTGATGCGGGTGTGTTCCTGATTTCGCCGTTCGTGGGTCGCATCTACGACTGGTACAAGAAGGCCAACGGCAACGACTACACCGGCGCGGATGATCCGGGTGTGCAGTCGGTGACGCGCATCTACAACTACTACAAGGCCAATGACTACAAAACCGTAGTGATGGGCGCGAGCTTCCGTAATCTGAATCAGATCGAGCAGTTGGCCGGTTGCGATCGCCTGACCATCAGCCCGGACCTGCTGGAGAAACTGGCAGCGGATAACGGCAAGCTGGAGCGCAAATTAGCGCCAGGGCATGCCGGGGAAGCGCGTTTGAACTTGAATGAAGCGCAGTTCCGTTGGTTGTCCAACGAAGACGCTATGGCGACCGAGAAACTGGCTGAGGGGATTCGTCAGTTTGCTCGGGATCAAGAGAAGCTTGAGGCGCTGCTGCAAGCCAAGCTGTGATCTAGTTCGAGGCAATGCAAAAAGGGCGAACCCTCACAGGTTCGCCCTTTTTTATGCGCTGGTGTTTGTGCGGCGTTGAGGCAAATGAGGACCTGTGGCGAGGGAGCTTGCTCCCGCTCGACTGCGCAGCATTCGTAATCCGGCTAACTGGGATTTGACTGACGTAACGAGGTGAATGGTTTTAAGACCGCTTCGCAGCCCAGCGGGAGCAAGCTCCCTCGCCACAGGCCAGCGGATGGCCGGGGATCAATGACGCTCTAAAGCATTCACCAGATCATGGAACGCTTCACGATTGGAGTCGTTGAGGCCCATGAGGATCTTGTGTGCTTCAAGCACTTTGATCCGTACGATTTCTTCGGACTGATCCTGGTCTGGCAGGTCGGTCAAGCACTCAGGGCACGGGATAGGGCGGTCAACGATGTTGAACACCTGCTCGAAGCCCATGGACTGCAGCAGACGGGTGATGTCTTCGTGGGTGGTGACGACGGTCGGCAGCAGGCCGACCTTCTGCCGCGACAGGATCGACAGTTTGGCCAACAGGCCCAACGTGGTGCTGTCGATGCTGCGGGTTTCGGTCAGGTCGATCACGATCGCGTTGAAGTTCAACGCCGTGAAGATCCGCTCAATAGTCGCATCCAACGCCGAACACAGGGTCAGGCGAACTTCACCGACGAACTTAAGGACGAAGGTGCCATCCTGCTCGGCGAACTGGATTCTACCGGTACTCATTAAAGATTCCTGCTCAACACCAATAGGGCGATATCATCCGGCATCTCCCCTAGCGTGGCCAATCCAAAAACCTGCCGCAGCCCATCCAGGGTGCCGCCCGCAGCCTTGACCCGTTGGGGCAACGCCGCTTCTTTCTCTTTGAGTGTAGGTTCTGGCAAAAGGTCCAGGATGCCATCAGACATCAGCGTCAAGCTGAACGTCGGTGGCAACTCCATCACGTGATCTTCGTAGGTGGCTTCGTTAAAGAGGCCCACCGGCAGACCACGCCCTTCCAGATAACGAACACTGTCTGGCGTGTACAACACAGGCAAGGGCAAATGACCGCCGATGCTATAGGTCAACAAACCTGTCTCCTCGTCGATGACACCACCGACCATTGTGACGTGTTTACCCAGCTTACAACTGATCAGGCCTCGGTTGATATGACCAAGGACCTCTGAAGGTTGGAATTCCGGCAATGTGCCATTGCGCTTGGATTCGAACAGCAAGCGCGTGGTCATGAATTTCAGCAGCACAGTAACGAAGGCTGAAGAGGCGCCATGACCGGAAACGTCCGCCAGGTAGAAGGCTACCCGACGTTCGTCGACCCGAAAGTAGTCGACGAAATCACCCGATAGGTACAGCGACGGGATGATCTGGTGAGCAAACTGAAACTCATCTATGGTCCAGGGACTGACCGGCAGCATGTTCATCTGCACCTGGCGACCGGCGTTCTGGTCTTCCTGGAGCAGGTTCAGGCTGGCTTCGAGCTCGCGGTTAGCCTTTTCGAGCTTGTCGCGGTAGCGCTGGTTTTCCAGCAGCAGGCGCGCACGATCCAGGGCCCGGCGCACAGAGTGCTCGAGCACAGCCAGATCTTCGAGAGGCTTGATCAGGTAGTCCGCCGCGCCCAGGCGCAGGGCCTCGACCGCATCGTTCATCACGCCGGCACCCGATACCACGATAACCGGGGTTTGAGGCGACAGCTCGGTGACCTGGCGAATGAGTTCGAGTCCGCCCATCTGCGGCATGCGCAGATCGCAGATGACCAAGTCGGGCTTGTCTTGCTCGAATACCTGAAGACCCTGCTGGCCATTGCTGGCTTGCAGGACACTGAAACCACTGTCTTCCAAATAGGCGGCGAGGCTCGCGCGCACTACTTCGTCATCATCGATTATCAGCAGCGTGGCACTGGTTTTTGGCATGTGGGCAAACGGCGCCAGAATTAGGTTGGCGTAGCAGGCAAGGGTTTTATCCCGGCTCGTACTACTGGATTCGCTTTCTAGCCTCTCTGTTGCACTGTTTTCGAGCGTTTGCCCTACACACAGGTCCACCAAAGGTGCCCTTCTAAGGCGCAGACGGTACTCCCATCCGCGGGGCGTTTCAAGCTCACGCCGATGGTCGCTTGACGTCTTTACTTGTCAAATCACCGGGAGTTATAAGAACAGGCAAAACCGTAACCCAATGGAAGGATGAAGCCCATGAGTCAAACCGATCGGGACTACAGCGAAAAGCGCGATTTCATCCGCATGCGGGTCGATGCCGATGTGTCGCTGATTCACGAAGGCGATGAGGTGCCAGCCGTCTGCATCGACCTTTCCAGCAGTGGCATGCAGGTTGAGGCACCACGCTTGTTCAAGGTCGGGGACCGGCTGAGCGTACGGATCGATTCCGATCACACCGCCCTCAAGGGCCTTGAAGCCGACACCGAAGTGGTGTGGGTGAAGGAACAGGACGGCGAAAGTCAGAAACTCGGGCTTACAATCTTGAAAATGAAATAACCACCAATCCACAACGAAAGAAGGCGGCCAATGGCCGCCTTCTTCGTTTTACCGCTTTAAATCAAAAATCGTCTACGACGTGGCCGTCTTTGACTTTGAATTCGCGGTTCTGCAGGTAAGCGTTGCGGATGAAGATGTACTTGTCGCCGTTGATCAGCTTCTCGGCCGACAGCAAGCTGGCACGGGTGTCGACGATGTTCAGGCCGAATACCGAATTACGCACCGGAATATCGTTGATGTACGGGTACGGGCCGGTGTAGCCATCGACAATCTTGGACGGTGCGTCTCGCAGGGTGCTTGGGCCGAGCAATGGCAGCATCACGTACGGACCACTGCCAACGCCCCAATGACCGAGGGTCTGACCGAAGTCTTCGTCGCTGCGGTTCAGGCCCATTTTGGTGCCTACATCGAAGAAGCCTGCCAGACCAAAGGTGGTATTGAGCAGGATACGTGCGGTATCGACGCCAGCAGCATGTGGCTTGGCTTGCAACACGTTGTTGAACAGATTGGTCACGTCACCGACGTTGCGGAACATGTTGTGGATACCATCTTCCAGGAATTGCGGCGTCACGTAGTCGTAGCCCTGAGCAATCGGCTTCAGCGCGTAGGTGTCGACAAAGTCGTTGAACTGGTAAATCGGGCGGTTGACACTTTCCCAAGGATCGTCTTCCGAAGCTGCCTGAGCGGCAAACGGAACCAGCAACACGCTGGCACACACACAAAGCTGAGCGAGTTGATTGCTCCAGCGCATAGAAAAACTCCTTGGATTGTACTGGCGCGGGCGCGCGGCCCAAGCGTTAAGACGGCTAGTATAAGACGGAAAAGCGAGTTTAGTCAGCGTCGCATGAGTCGGCTTGCGGATGTTGCAAAATGACTGAGAGCAATTCACATCAATGTCACTCAACTGTCACCGTCCTCCCATAGTCTTGTCGCTATTTCAGGGACGTTGATATGTCGCATGCCGAAGCCTTGCCTGACGCCGCACTCAGCCTGACTGCCGTACTGTTCGGACTCAGTGGTTGCCTGGTGGATTTTGGCGCCCGTACGCGCCAGCCGGGCGCGCCCTGCGCCGAACACGCCGAGGTCACCCCCGGTGCCCTGGATAGCCTGCACAGCTTGCAGCGTCAGAAAATCCCCTGCGCCTGGCTGGATGAACTCTCCCCTGCCCTCAGCCAAGCCCTTGCTGCCGCCCTGCCAGCGTGGATCAAACCTTCGCAACATCCAGCAACAATCAATCCATGGCCGGCTCCAAACGCCTGCTGGCAAGCGTTAATGGCGCTGAATGTCGAGCGACTGGACGGCTGCGTGCTGGTCAGCGGCGAACCGCGATTGCTGCAGGCCGGGCTCAATGCCGGGTTGTGGACCATTGGCTTGGCGTCCTGCGGTTCGCTGTGCGGGCTGGCGCCGAACGAATGGCAAGCCTTGAGCCAAAAGGACCGCGAACACCTGCGGGGCAAGGCGACGATGCAGCTGTTTGGTTTAGGGGTACATTCGGTGATTGATCACCTCGGTGAACTCGATACCTGCCTGGCGGACATCAGCCTGCGCCGACTCAAGGGCGAAAAGCCCTGACAGAGATCATGCAGGTTGCCCGGGAGTGGATTAATCTAAAGACCAGCCATAGACCTTTGGCGTGCTGCTGCGGTCTATGCCAGTGCCTATCGATAAAAGGAAGAACGCCATGCCTGCCCGCGAACTGCAAGAACAGCTCAATACCCTGCGCGAGCAATTGGAACAGAATCCGCCGCTGTCCGAAGCCGAGCGCGATGACCTGCACGCGCTGATGCAACAGATCGAACTTGAGATTGAACTGGAAACCAAGACCAAGGACTCCAACCTCGCCGATGGCGTGAACCTGGCTGTCGAACGCTTCGAACTGGAACACCCGGCCATTGCCGGCACCTTACGCAACATTGTGCAGACCCTGGGCAACATCGGGATCTGAACCCGCCAGATACAAAAAAGCCCTGCCAGTGATAGCGGGGCTTTTTCGTTTTCAGCGATCTTTTGATCTTGATCTTACTGGCGGACCAGACGGTGGTTCGGCAGTTGGACCGTTTCAGTACTGCGATACGGGTTGATATCCAACCCACCACGCCGCACATACCGCGCATACACCGTCAATTTCTCCGGTTTCAGCAACCGCTGCAGGTCGAGGAAGATCCGCTCCACGCATTGCTCATGGAAGTCCGAGTGCTGACGGAAGCTCACGATGTACTCCAGCAAACTCGCGTGATCCAGTGCCGCGCCACGGTACTCGACCGCCACACTGCCCCAATCCGGCTGGCTGGTGACCGGGCAATTGGACTTGAGCAAATGGCTGTGCACGCTCTCTTCGACAATGCGCGAATCATCGCAACGCAGCAGTTCCGGACGCGGGTGTTCGTAGTTGCTGACGCTGATGTCCAGGTCATCAATGCAAACGCCCGGCAACGCCACGACGCCTTCCGCCTCAACGTCCTTGAGGCTGCGAATCCGCACGCCGACCGGTTTACCGGCAGCCGCCGACAGGTCTTTCACCAACACGGCTTCAAGGCTCGCAGTGTCGGCAAACGGCGTCTGGTTCAGGGAATTGAGGTACAGCTTGAACGACTTGGATTCGATGATGTTCGGCGAATCCGCCGGGATGCTGAATTCACCGATCGCCACCACGGGCTTGCCCGACGGCAACAGCCACGACAGCTCGAAGCAGTTCCAGAAGTCCACGCCTTTATACGGCAGCGTGTCCGCTGTCAGCCCCAACTCGGCCCATTTCGCGGTGCGCGGGATCGGGAACAGTAAGGACGGCGTGTAGGTGGCGATGTATTCGCTGGATTTGCCCAGCGGCGAATGTTCGGCTGCGGGATGCATGGCGGAAACCTGACTGAAGAATCAGCGGATTCTATCAGCCTTTGCGTCCGCCTTTGAGTGCTTACTGACTGACTGTCAGTTTGCCGACCATGCCAGCCTGATAGTGGCCAGGGATATTGCAGGCAAATTCCAGGTTGGTCGCCTTGGTGAAGGTCCAGGTCAGCTCGGCGGTTTTGCCCGGCGGCACCAAAACACTGTTGGGGTCGTCGTGCTTCATGCCGTGATCCGCCGAGCCGTGATCCATACCGGACATCGAACCGTGGTCCATTTCCTTCATCGCTGTAGGAGTCAGCATTCCGTTCTGCTGCATCTTCAACATTTCCTGCTGGTGTGCGGCATGCATCGCCGCATCGCCGAGGTTGAATTCGTGCAGCAACTGGCCTTTATTCACCAACACAAAACGAATGGTCTCACCAGCCTTGACCTCGATGGTCTTCGGATCGAACGACATATCGCCCATCACCACTTCCACGCTGCGGCTGGCTTTGGCCGCCGCGGCCGGTTGACCGAAGTCGTAAGTCTGCGCGGGCGAGGCCCATACCGGCGAACCCAGTACCAGCAAACACGCGGCCAACACCAGACGATTGCGCAAAAACATAGTCGTACTCCAACAAGATAAGGTTCAGCCTGTGGAAAACTCTAAACTGACACGCCTGCCCGCAACCTGACAGCCAGATTACAACTTTGTCAGGTTGGCCTGCCTTGCGGCCGCCCACGGTATAAAGCTTTCGTTCCATTTACCCAGAGTTACCCATGAAACTGCTGATCGTCGAAGACCAGGCCAAAACCGGCCATTATTTACGCCAGGGCCTTACCGAGGCTGGCTTCAATACCGAACTGGTGGCCGACGGCAGTACCGGCCAGCAATTGGCGCTGACCGGCGATTACGCCTTGTTGATCCTCGATGTGATGCTGCCCGGCCGTGATGGCTGGCAAATCTTGCAAGCGGTGCGCAGTGCGGGTCTCGACACGCCGGTACTGTTTCTGACGGCGCGAGACGCGGTGGAGGACAGGGTTCACGGCCTGGAACTCGGCGCCGACGACTACTTGGTCAAACCTTTCGCCTTCTCCGAACTGCTGGCCCGAGTCCGCAGCCTGTTGCGCCGTGGCAGCACCACGCCTCAGGAGACCTGCCTGCAACTGGCCGACCTGCGTCTGGACCTGATCCGCCGCCGGGTCGAACGCAGCGGCCAGCGCATCGACCTGACCGCCAAGGAATTCGCCCTGCTTGAAATGCTCCTGCGCCGGCAAGGTGAAGTGCTGCCCAAATCGTTGATCGCTTCCCAGGTGTGGGACATGAATTTCGACAGTGACACCAATGTCATCGAAGTGGCGATCCGACGGCTGCGCCTGAAGATCGACGACGAATTCCCCAACAAGCTGATCCACACCGTGCGCGGTATGGGTTACGTCCTTGAAGAGCGCGACGCCTGATGCGCCGACTGTCCTTGAGTAATCGCCTTGCGCTGCTGTTTGCGGCCTGCACGGCGGTGGTTTCGTTATTCGCCGGGGTGTTGTTCAGCCGCGCCAGCGAAGCCCACTTCATCGAACTCGATCAGCAGTTGCTGGACGGCAAGTTGATCGGTTTGCGCCGGGCGCTACACGACATTCAGTCCAGTGAAAGCAAGGCAAAGCTTGCGGATGAACTGAGCCGACAGGCCGATCTGTCGCTGCGTATTACTGGCAGTGATGGCCAGCGCTGGTACGACAGCACCTCGAATTTGCCCAAGGAACTCCCGCAAAAACCGGGCTTGTCGACCGTGA
Organism: Pseudomonas sp. ASL4; assembly: GCF_056680395.1. Lineage (NCBI taxonomy): Bacteria > Pseudomonadati > Pseudomonadota > Gammaproteobacteria > Pseudomonadales > Pseudomonadaceae > Pseudomonas > Pseudomonas sp. ASL4. Next base: position 5,921,130 of record NZ_CM155280.1, read on the forward strand.
ACGACGACGGCACTGACTATCGCGTCCTGAATGCGCCGTTGTACCTGGACAAACCCGACTCACCGCAACTGACCCTGCTGCTGGACATCACCCATCACCAGCACTTTCTGCAACGCATGCAGCATCTGATCTGGCTGACCGTTGGCCTCTCGGCCCTGGCCACCGCGCTGCTCGGGGCCTGGGCGGCACGCAGCGGTCTACGTCCGTTGCGGCGCATGAGTGCAGTGGCCAGCGGCGTTTCTGCGCAATCGCTGAATGCGCGGTTGCCGGAAGAGAACATGCCGCAAGAACTTGCGGAAATGGCCCACAACTTCAACGCAATGCTCGGACGTCTCGACGACTCTTTTCAACGGCTCTCGGCCTTCTCCGCCGACATTGCCCATGAACTGCGCACGCCACTGTCGAACCTGCTGACCCATACCCAGGTCACCCTCACCCGCCCGCGCGAGCTTGAGGATTACCGCGAAGCGCTGCACAGCAACCTCGAAGAACTGCAATGGATGGCGCAACTGGTCAATGACATGTTGTACCTGGCCAAGGCTGACCACGGTTTGCTGATGCCCAAGCGCGAACCTCTGGAGTTGGCGGAGGAAGCAGATCTGTTGTTGGAGTTCTTCGCGCCGCTGGCCGAGGACGCGCAAGTAACGCTGACCCGCGATGGCAGCGGGCACATCGAGGGCGACCGCAACATGTTGCGCCGGGCGCTTTCCAACCTGCTGGATAACGCATTGCGGTTTACGCCTGCCAACGGCGAGGTTCGGCTGCGGATTGTCGATCAGCCCAAGGGTTTGAGCCTGACGGTTGAGAACAGCGGGGACGGGATTTCGGAAGATCTGCTGCCGCGCTTGTTCGACCGTTTCTACCGGGCCGACCCGGCGCGCCAGGAAGGCAGCAGTGAACATGCAGGATTGGGATTGGCGATCACCCAGTCGATCATCCGTGCCCATGGCGGGCAGATTCGTTGCAAATCGGAGAGTGGGTGGACCAGGTTTGTGATTGAGTTACCGAAGGGGGATTGAGGCCGGCAGCGCCGGCCTCTTCGCGAGCAAGCCCGCTCCCACATTTGATCGAGCTGACTCAGATCTAATGTGGGAGCGGGCTTGCTCGCGAAGGCGGTATCAGGAGTTACGAATACCGCAACGCGTGAGCCGGCTCGATCTTCGCCGCACGCCACGCCGGGTAAACCGTCGCCAAAAAGCTCAAGATGAACCCGGCGGAGCAGATCAACAACACATCCCCGCCCTGCAACTCGGACGGCAAGTTGCTGACGAAATACACATCCGAACTGAAGATATGCTGCCCGCTGACGCGTTCCAGCCAACCCACCATTTCACTGACGTTCAACGCCGCAATCACACCCAGAATGCCGCCGATCAACGTGCCGACAACCCCGATCACCGTGCCCTGCACCATGAAAATCGCCATGATCTGACGTGGCGTGGCGCCGATGGTCCGCAGGATCGCGATGTCCGCGCCTTTGTCGTTCACCACCATGATCAAGGTTGCGATGATGTTGAACGCCGCCACCGCGACGATCATCAGCAACAGCAGGCCGATCATGGTTTTTTCCATTTTCATTGCGCTGAACAGGCTGCCCTGGGTGTGGGTCCAGTCGTCAGCCTTGTAACCCGCGCCGAGGGCGGTGGCGATGTCGTTCGACACTTTAGGCGCCGCGTACAAATCCTTCACCGCCAGACGCACGCTCTGCACCTGATTCGGTTGCCAGTGCTGCATTTGCGCGGCATCCGCCATGTGGATCAGCGCCATCGAGCCGTCCAGCTCGGCGCCGACCTTGAACACACCGACCACGTTCAGCCGCTGCATGCGCGGAGTGATGCCGCCCGGTGCGGTGCTGACTTCCGGCACGATCAGGGTGATCTTGTCGCCGACGTTCAAGCGGAAGCGCCGCGCGGTGATTTCACCGACTACCACGCCGAACTCGCCGGGTTTCAAGTCATCGAGGCGACCTTGCACGATGTGCTGCGCAACGATCGAGACCTTGCCTTCCTGCGCCGGATCGATGCCGCTGACCTGGATCGGCTGCATCGAGCCTTTATAAGACAGCATGCCTTCCATCTCGGTGAACGGCACGGCGGCGGTCACTTCCGGATTTTTCATCGCTGCGGCGGCCACTGGCTGCCAATCGTCGATCGGGTTCACGCCGACGATGGTCGCGTGGGGCACCATGCCGAGAATGCGCGAGCTCATTTCGCGCTGGAAGCCGTTCATCACCGACAACACGACGATCATCGCCAATACGCCCAGGGCGAGGCCGATCATCGAGGTCATCGAGATAAAGGATACAAAGCGATTGCGGCGCTTGGCGCGGGTATAGCGCGCGCCGATAAAGATCGATAACGGTCTGAACATTCGCTGGGGCACCGTATAAAAATAAAAGACCCGGCGTCTTTTCAGACGTCGGGTTTGGGCCGATCAGATGGCTGTCAGGCGACCTTCCTGCAAATGCAGGACGCGGTCCATCTGGCGGGCCAGGTTCATGTCGTGAGTCACCACCAAAAACGCCGTGCGCATCGAGGTGCTGAGTTCCAGCATTAAATCCTGAATGCCTTGGGCAGTGTGGGAGTCGAGGTTGCCGGTCGGCTCGTCGAGCATCACCAGGCCAGGATTGTTCACCAGGGCGCGGGCGATGGCCACACGCTGGCGTTCGCCACCGGACAGCTCCGACGGTTTGTGCTCCAGGCGATGGCCCAACCCTACCCGCTCCAGTAACGCGGTGGCACGCTGACGCGCTTCCGGGATCGCAGTCTTGCCGATCAGCAACGGCATGCAGACGTTTTCCAGCGCTGTGAATTCCGGCAGCAAGTGGTGGAACTGGTACACGAACCCTAGGGAACGGTTACGCAGCAGGCCACGCTTCTTCTCGCTCAGTGCCGACAGCTCTTCGCCATCGAGCCAGACGCTGCCCTTGGTTGGCGTGTCGAGGCCGCCCAACAGGTTGAGCAAAGTACTTTTGCCCGAACCCGAAGTGCCGACGATGGCCACGCGCTCACCCGGATGCAGTTCCAGTTGCAGACCGGCCAATACTTCTACCGACTCCGGGCCTTCCTCGTAGGATTTGCCCAGGTTGCGGCAGCTCAAGATTGCTTTATCACTCATGCCCGACTCACTCATAACGTAGCGCCTCCGCAGGCTGGGTGCGCGCGGCACGCCAGGCTGGATACAGGGTGGCGAGGAAACTCAGTACCAACGCGGCGGCGCAGACCATCAATACGTCCTGGCTCTGCACTTGCGACGGCAGGTAATCAATGAAATACACGTCGGCGTTCAGGAATTTATGCCCGATCAACCCTTCGAGGGCCGAGATCGCGGCGCTGACGTTCAGCGCGGCGAAGATCCCGACCACAGCGCCGATCAGCGTACCGATCACACCAATGACCGTGCCCTGGACCATGAAGATCGCCATGATCTGCCCCGGCGTGGAACCCAGGGTACGCAGAATCGCGATGTCGCCCTTCTTGTCGTTCACCACCATTACCAGCGTGGAGATGATGTTGAAGGCCGCAACGGCAACGATCAGCAGCAACAGCAGACCGATCATGGCTTTTTCCATGCGGATCGCCTGATACAGGTTGCCGTGGGTACGGGTCCAGTCGCGGGCATAGTAATGGTCTTCGCCGAGTTGCTGGGCGATGGTCCATGCCGTGCGCGGCGCCTGGAACAGGTCGTCGAACTTCAGGCGCAGGCCCTGGACCTGATCGGGTTTCCAGCGGTGCAACCTGGCCAGATCCTGCAGGTTGGTCACACCCAGGTAGCCGTCCAGCTCACCGGCGCCGACATGGAAGATGCCGACCACGGTAAAGCGTTTCATACGCGGGAACATCCCGGCCGGGGTCACTGTGACTTCCGGCGCGACGAACGTCAGCTTATCGCCGATGGACGCACCGAGCTTGGCCGCAGCCTTATCGCCAATGACGATGCCGAAGCTGCCGGGGGTCAGGTCGTCGAGCTTGCCCTGCTGCATGAAGTTATCAATGATCGAGACCTGCCGCTCCAGCGCAGGGTCGATGGCATTGAGCAGCACCTTGGACACCTTGCCGTTGTTGGTCAGCAGGCCCTGCATCTGGGTGAACGGCGCAACGGCCGTCACCTGCGGGTTCTGCTTGACCTTCGCGGCCAGGCTTTGCCAGTCACTGATGGGTTCACCGGACTCGATGGTCGCGTGGGGCACCATGCCCAGCACGCGGGTGCGCATCTCATGATCGAAGCCGTTCATCACTGAAAGCACGACGATCATCACGACCACGCCAAGGGCGAGCCCGATCATCGAAGTCAGGGAAATGAACGACACAAAATGATTGCGACGCTTTGCACGGGTATAACGCGTGCCAATAAATACGAAGAGAGGTCTGAACATGTCGGGGCTTGTTCGGAGGGAAAAGGAACGTCCTTGTGGCGGGGGTCGATAACCAGCTTTACACTCAGACCACCGCCGCTACCATGGGTTCGCCATGTCGACATTAGATGAAGAAGATCGCCGCGAATACTACCGTATCGAGGACGCGATCGCACTGGAAATTCGGCCCCTGTCCGCTCCCGAAGCCGCAGGCCAGGAAGTGTTGCAGGATGCTTCCCCGCTGTTCAACCTGCTCAGCGAACTGCACCTGAGCGAATTCGAGTCGCAGCACCTGTTGCGCCAGATCAGTGAGCGCGACCGCAGCATCGCCGCCTTCCTGAAATCCCAGAACAAACGCATCGACCTGCTCAGTCAGGTGATCGCCCTGACTGTGCTCGGGCACATTGGCGAACCGCAACCGGTGATCATCTCTGAAGGCGGCATCGACTTTCAGCACCCGACGCCCATTGCGGCCGGGGCGCACCTGTCAGTCAAAATGGTGCTGATGCCGCAAGCGCTGGGCCTGCTGCTGCGGGCCAAGGTCACCCACTGCGACCGCAAGGGCGACGGCTACGACGTCGGCACCGAGTTCGAGTACCCGACCGATGCCCAACGCCAGTTACTCGCCCGCTACATATTGCAAAAGCAGGCCCAGGAACGACGCCTGGCCCGCGAACAAAACGAATCAGGCATTTAATTAAGGAAGAACCGTGACCCTCATCTACGGCCATCGCGGCGCCAAAGGCGAAGCACCGGAAAACACCCTCACCAGTTTCCAGGAATGCCTCAAGCACGGCGTTCGCCGTTGCGAACTGGACCTGCACCTGTCCATGGACGGCGAATTGATGGTCATCCACGATCCGACGCTCAAGCGCACCACCGACCGTCGCGGCAAAGTGGTCGAGCATTCGGCAAAAGATCTGGTGACCTACGACGCCCGCAAGGGCGGCCCGGGCTGGATCAAGCCGTGCCCGATTCCAACGCTGGAAGAACTGTTCGAGAAGTGTGATTTCGAGCACTGGCAACTGGAAGTCAAAAGCGCTTCGCGCACTCGCGCCGCGACCACTGTGTTGGCGATTCGTGAAATGGCCCAGCGTTTCGGCCTGCTCGACAAGGTAACCATCACCTCAAGTTCGCGCGAAGTGTTGAAAGCCGCGCTGGACCTGGTGCCGGACGTGTCCCGCGGATTGGTGGCCGAGTATGCCTGGCTCGACCCGTTGAAGGTCGCGCAAAGCTATGGCTGTGAGATTCTGGCGCTGAACTGGACCCTGTGTACGCCGGAACGCCTGCAGAAGGCGCAGCGCCAGGGGCTGCATGTGTCGGTATGGACAGTCAACGAGCCCGCGCTGATGCGCAGACTCGCCGACTTCGGCGTTGACAGCCTGATTACAGACTTTCCCGGTTTGGCCACTGCCACGCTCGAGAATTGCTGAAATCGGTCTCCCCGGCCGGCTCAGGCCACCGGCCGGAGCCGCTCAAAAAAGCCGGTTGAGGCCATCGTACGCCGCTACCCGATAGGCTTCGGCCATGGTCGGGTAGTTGAACGTCGTGTTGACGAAGTACTTAAGGGTGTTCAGTTCGCCCGGCTGGCTCATGATCGCCTGGCCGATGTGAACAATCTCCGACGCCTGATAGCCGAAGCAGTGAACGCCCAGCACTTCCAGGGTTTCGCGGTGGAACAGGATCTTCAGCATGCCCTGAGGCTCGCCGGCGATCTGTGCACGCGCCATGCTCTTGAAGAACGCCTTGCCCACTTCGTACGGCACCTTGGCCTGAGTCAGCTCTTGCTCGTTCTTGCCGATCGAGCTGATCTCCGGAATGGTGTAGATGCCGGTCGGCACGTCATTCACGAAGCGCCAGCTGTTGTTATCAACAATGCTGCCAGCCGCCGAACGGCCCTGGTCGTGCGCGGCACTGGCCAGGCTTGGCCAGCCGATCACGTCACCGGCACCGTAAATGTTCGGCACGCAGGTGCGGTAGGCTTCATCAACTTCGATCTGGCCACGGCTGTTGACCTTCACGCCGATGTTTTCCAGACCCAGCGCGTCGGTGTTGCCGGTACGGCCATTGCACCAGAGCAAGGCGTCGGCCTTGATCTTCTTGCCGGACTTGAGGTGCAGGATCACACCGTTGTCCACGCCTTCGACGCGGTCGTAGTCTTCGTTATGGCGAACCGTGATGTTGTTGTTGCTGAAGTGATAGCTCAGGGCCTGGGATATTTCCGAGTCCAGGAAGCTCAGCAACTGACCGCGGTTATCCACCAGCTCAACCAGTACACCCAGTCCACTGAAGATCGACGCGTATTCGCAACCGATCACGCCAGCGCCGTAAACGATGAGTTTGCGCGGGGTGTGGCCGAGGCTGAGGATGGTGTCGCTATCGTAGATACGCGGGTGATGGAAATCGATGTCCGCCGGGCGATAAGGACGCGAACCGGTGGCGATGATGATGTGCTTGGCGACCAGCTTCTCGACCACACCGTTGGCGCAAACCACTTCGATGGTTTGCTCGTCGGCGAAGCTGCCGGTGCCGAAGAATACGTCGACGCGGTTACGGGCGTAGTAGCCGGTGCGCGAAGCGACTTGTTTGGAGATGACTTTTTCGGCGCTTTTCAGTACGTCCGGGAACGAGAACCAACGCGGCTCACCAATGGCCCGGAACATCGGGTTGGTGTTGAACTGCATGATCTGCCGGACGGAGTGACGCAGTGCCTTGGACGGGATGGTACCCAGGTGGGTGCAGTTGCCGCCGACCTGGCGACGGCTGTCGACCATTGCCACTTTGCGTCCTGCTTTGGCGGCGTTCATTGCCGCGCCTTCTCCCGCCGGGCCGGAACCCAATACCACCACGTCGTAGTTGTAGACAGCCATGCATACTCCTCAGAACGGGCCGCGGCGCCCTCGGCACCGGCGGCTAAATCACGCCGATCTGCGGCGTGAAGGAACAATTTGGGGTCAATTCAGAACCCGGACACAGTCTATAGAAGCGTCAACGCCGCGCACATTAACCCTTGGTCGCGTCGTAGGCTACTTTTGCCTGCACGACAACGCCAGCCTTCAATGCGCGAATCGCCGTAATCATTCGGTTTTGCCGCCACTGAGGCGTTCAAAAGCCTGATTAGTCCGTGTGACGAAACCTGTATCGGCACGAATCACAAAGAATGCACCAATGTTGTGTTTTTCCGCGTAGTCCCAACCCCGCTCGGGGCCGAGAATCAGCAACAGCGTCGATAAGCCATCGGCCATCAGGGTTGAAGGAATAATCACCGTGACCGAGGCGAGGTTGTGGGTGATCGGCGCACCGGTGCGGGCATCGAAGGTGTGAGAGTAACGCTGGCCGCCCTGTTCGAAATAATTACGGTAGTCGCCAGAGGTGGACACACCGTAGCCGTCGACATTAATGATGCGTTCAGCCACTTGTTGATCGTCCCGTGGTTCCTCCAGGGCGATCTTCCACGGAGAACCGTCGAGCTTTTTACCGACAGCCTTGAGTTCGCCGGTGGCTTCGGCGAGGTAGCTGTGGATGCCCAGCGCTTCGAGTCTGGCGGCAATGGTGTCCACCGTGTAACCGGCGGCAATGCTGTTGAAGTCAACCTCGATGGCGGCGTCCTTGCAGAGCTGATCGCCGTTAATGCGCAGGTGCCCGTGACCGACGCGCTTCATTACCTCGGCCAACGCTTCGGCGCTCGGGACTTTTTCTTCTCGACCCTGCGGACCGAAACCCCAGAGGTTCATCAGCGGTTCAACAGTCAAGTCGTAGGAGCCTTCGCTTTGCAGCGACAGCTGCTCGCCGACGCGGACCAATTCGAGGATCGCCGCGGGCATTGTCTGACAGCTATTGGCAGGCAGATCGTTGAAACGCTCGATGTCCGAGTCGCTGCGGTAGGTGGACATTTGCCGGTCGACGTCGGCGAGGATTTTCTCGACTTCGGCCTGTACCTCTTTCGGGCCGGGCAGCCCGGCGTGACGCAGGTATTTGATCGAATAGGTGCTGCCCATGGTCGGTCCGCCGAAGCTTTCCATGGAATCGCCGTTGCCGCAGCCGGATAAGGCGCTGATCAACACAACGAAACTGACTAACCGCCAATTCGACAAATCCTGCCTCCCCAAGAGAATTCCCTGACACAACGCCATTGCGGGCCATTATGCGACACAACTGTGGGAGCGGGCTTGCTCGCGAAAGCGGTGTGTCAGTCACATTGATAGCGACTGACACTCCCTCTTCGCGAGCAAGCCCGCTCCCACATTTGATCTGCGTTGCACCAACGCTTAATTCACTCAGATCCAAGATGTGGCGTGGCTAATGGCTATATCGTTTAAGCAGCAGGCTAACTAATTGTTGCCTACGCCAACTCATACACATATCGTTACAAAACTGTTCGGTGCGTGCCTGCGTGCTTGAGGCCGACAGCGAGGAAGCGTCATGACCAGGGATTTCCAATAAGACAGCCAAAGTGAGTGCGTTCAAATGTCCTCGAATACGGGCAAAGGCAAGGCGATCTTTCGCGTTGTCAGCGGTAACTTTCTCGAGATGTTCGACTTCATGGTCTACGGCTTTTATGCCACGGCCATTGCCAAGACCTTCTTCCCGGCCGACAGCGCCTTCGCATCCCTGATGCTGTCCCTGGCGACCTTCGGCGCCGGGTTCCTGATGCGTCCGCTGGGTGCGATTTTTCTCGGCGCCTATATTGACCGTCATGGTCGTCGCAAAGGGCTGATCATTACCCTCGCGTTGATGGCTGCCGGTACGGTGCTGATTGCCTGCGTGCCGGGTTACGCCACCTTGGGTGTCGCCGCGCCGCTGATCGTGCTGTTCGGTCGTCTGTTGCAAGGCTTCTCGGCGGGCGTGGAACTGGGCGGTGTGTCGGTCTACCTGGCCGAGATTGCTACTCCAGGCCGCAAGGGCTTTTTCGTCAGTTGGCAGTCCGCCAGCCAACAAGCCGCCGTGGTTTTCGCCGGTTTGCTGGGTGTGGGCCTGAACCACTGGCTCAGCCCGGAACAAATGGGTGATTGGGGCTGGCGCGTGCCGTTCCTGATCGGCTGCATGATCGTACCGGTGATCTTCGTGATCCGTCGCTCGCTGGAAGAAACCCCTGAATTCCAGGCGCGTAAACACCGCCCTACCCTCCAGGAAATCGTCCGTTCGATCGGTCAGAACTTCGGTATCGTTTTCGCCGGCATGGCGCTGGTGGTCATGACCACCGTATCGTTCTACCTGATCACCGCCTACACCCCGACCTTCGGTAAAGCCGAACTGCACCTGTCAGATTTTGATGCGCTGCTGGTCACCGTGTGCATCGGCGTGTCGAACTTCTTCTGGCTACCAGTGATGGGTGCGCTTTCCGACAGGATCGGACGTAAACCCCTACTGTTGGCGGCGACGATTCTGGCGATCCTCACGGCCTACCCTGCCCTGTCGTGGCTGGTGGCCAACCCGAGCTTCAGCCATTTGCTGATCGTCGAGTTGTGGCTGTCGTTCCTGTATGGCTCGTACAACGGCGCCATGGTGGTCGCCCTTACCGAGATCATGCCGGTAGAAGTTCGTACAACCGGTTTCTCCCTGGCCTACAGCCTGGCGACCGCAACCTTTGGCGGCTTCACGCCGGCGGCGTGCACCTACCTGATCCACATACTGGACAACAAGGCTGCGCCGGGTATCTGGCTCAGCGGTGCAGCAGTGATGGGGTTGATCGCGACGCTGGTGCTGTTCCGTGGCAACCGGCATGAACTGCGGACTGCGCAGGCCGCAGTGGTCGGCGGCACCCGGTAAATCGCATTCGCGAGCAGGCTCGCTCCCACAGGATTGCATCAAACCTGTAGGAGCGAGCGGTGCGACGATTCGGCTTGCCCGCGAAGAGGCCCGAAAAATCACCCTCAATTCATCGATTCGCCACTTTCAACGACTGACTCCATCCCCCGCCCAACGCCTTGTACAACGTCACCTGATTGATCTCCCGCGCCAGCTCCAGCTGCGCCCATTTCTGCTGCGCATCGAACAGCGAACGCTGGGCGTCCATGGTGGAAAAATAACTGTCCAGCCCCGCCTCGAACCGTAAGCGCGATTGCCGATAGGCCTCTTGATAATCCCCTACCAGTTTTTTCTGGAACTCCACCTGCGTGAGCATTTCCTGCCGAGCGTTCAAGGCATCTGCGGCTTCGCGAAAGGCATTCTGCACCGTGGCCTCATAAGCCGCCGCCCGGCCATCGAACCGCGCATGACTGGCATCCACCTGTGCCCGACGCGCACCGCCATCGATCAACGGCATCGATCCCGCCAACGCCAACGACCAGAACTCCGCCGGGCCACTGAGCAATCGGGAAAAATCCCCCGTCAGACTCCCCAGCGCCGAGGTCAGGGAAAACGTCGGAAAATACGCACTGCGCGCCGCGCCAATGTCCGCGTTGGCGGCGCGCAACAGCGCTTCGGCTGACATGATGTCGGGCCGTCGCTCGACCAATGACGAAGGCAAACCTGCCGGCACATCCAGCGTCGCCAATTGCTCACCCAGCACGCCAGTCGGCAGTAATCCCACCGGCACCGGCTGCCCCACCAACACTCGCAATGCGTTCATGTTTTGCGCCACTTGCATGCGGTAGGTGTTGACCTGCACGGCGGCGGTGTTGGTTTGCGCATCCGCCTGGTGAACGTCGATCCGCGCACTGGAACCGAGGTTGAAACTCTTGCGCAACAACTGCCCGTAACGGTCCTGGGATTGGTAGGTGTTCTGCGCGAGGTCGAGCAAATTCTGATTGGCCTTGAGGCTCAGCCAAGTGCTCGCCACTTCGCCGATCAGCGCCAACCGCGCCGTTTGATAATCCGCTTCCGATGCCTCGAAACGCGCCCCAGCGGCATTGCGCTGACTGCGAATGCGCCCGAAAAAATCCAACTCGTAGGACGTAAATCCGCCAGTCGCCTGAAAAGTATTGGCGATGCTGCCGGCACTGTCGCCACCGCCCGGCGTACGCACCAACGGCGGCAACTTGCTGCGCCCGGCGTAGGTGTTGAGGCCGATGGTAGGAAAAAGCCCGGATTCAGCACTGTCATACCCGGCCCGCGATTCTTCAACGCCAGCCGCAAACTGACGCAGGCTGCGGTTGTTGACCAGGGCCATTTCGATCAACTGGCGCAGTCGGTCATCCACCACAAAACCACGCCAATCCTTGTCGAACGCCTGCTTGCCGACACAGCACTGGCCGGCGGTGTTGGCCGGCCATTGCTGATCGATCGGCGCATCGGGTTTCTCGTAAGTGGGCTCCAGCGAGCATCCGCCGAGCAACACCAAAGACATGAAGCATGAAGTGGGTAAGCAACGGTTCATGGCGCGCACCTACAAGCGTTGGCCGAGCAAGGCTCGCAACGGAGAAAGAAGCAAAGTCCACACACCGGACGATCTGGACACACTGATCGGGGGCAATGGCTGCTTGTGCGAACGGACGATGACCGGCCGCCAACGCGGTGACGATGCGTAGGACGGCGCCTTGACCGGCGCAGGCAAACGCGGCGCGTTGTTCTTTTCGCCCAACAACGCGCGCTGCAGCAAGGTGCCAAACGCCAGTGCCGGCTCAGCCTTGCTGACCACATTGATCGTCGCATCGCTGAACAGCCGCGCAATCAACCGCCGACGCAAGCCTTCGTCGAGATCGACAAACCTCAAGCCCAATTGATCAGCGCCGTGATTGCGCATGACTTCGACGTCCAGCCAGCCCAGTCGGTTGATCCACACCTGACCGCACAACCCGGGCTTGATCGAGGACGCAAAAGCACAGGTCATCGATGCACCGCTGAGGGAAATGTCCTTCAAACGCCCCGCCAATGTCTTACCGCCAAAGCGGAAACCAGTTGGCTTATCGAACGGAAAACGCTCTTCGCCGTGCAGTCGCGGCCGGTCGACGCACGCCACCAACGTTGCGAGGTTGTAGACCAGCGCGACAACCGTCCAGCAGAGGTTGAACATCATGTTGCCGTCAAACGCGGCGGCGGTGCTGATGGCGATGTAGGCACCGAATTGCGATAACAGTGTCAGCGCTAAAAAGAACCCAAACAGCTTCCAGTGCACCATCGTCTTCGAACGGTCGAGGCCCTTGGCGGTGACTTTGAACGGTCGCCCGAACGGTCGAATCATGGCGCTGGCAATGGTCGCCGTGACCGCCAGCGAAGCGACGATCTGCGTGACCTCGGTGAAGATCGGCAGGGTCCGCCGGTCGGTGACCCAAGTGCCGTAGCCCCAGAACGCGATGAGTGCCGGCATGCCGTAGGCGAGGAAATCCACCGGGTTAGCGTAGAACCCGGCGATGCCGAAGTACCAGTACAGCACCGGCGACACCAGCATCATCAAAATGAACGGTTTGGAAAACCAGTGCATCAAGCCGTGGATGTAGTGCAAACGGTCGTTGAGCGTGTAGCCGCTGCCGCGCAACGGTCCGTCCTTGAGCAGCGCGACCTGGATCGTGCCCAGGCACCAGCGACCACGCTGGTTGATGTACTCGGTCAGGCCCTCGGCAGACAAACCGATGGACAAGCGTTCGTTCAGCCAACGGGTGACGTAGCCTTTTTGTAGCAATCGGTAGGTGGTGTAGATGTCCTCGCACACCGAGCCTGTAGGAAAGCCGCCAATCTCGGTGATCAAATCCCGCCGCACCACGAAGGAAGTGCCAACACAAAACGCCGCATCCCACCCGTCCTTGGCCGGTTGGAATACATCGAAAAACACCCGTTGCTCATCCACCCAGCACGCTGACGTGCCAAGGTTGTGCTGGATCGGATCGGGGTTGTAGTAGAACTGTGGCGTTTGCACCAAACCGACTTTCGGATCGTCGAACAGACCGAGGGTGCGCATCAGGATCGGCTGCTGCGGCGCAAAATCGGCGTCAAGCACCAGAATGTACGGCGCGTTGCTACCGGCCGCCGACTGGCGCAATCCGTTATTCAGGTTGCCGGCCTTGGCGTGGGCATTGTCCGGGCGCCTGGCGTATTGCACGCCGACCTCGGCGCAGTAGTCACGTAACCAGTCGCGTCGGGTATCGTCGAGTACCCAAATGGTGAAGTTCGGGTAGTCGATGGCCTGAGCGGCGATGATGGTTTTTTCGAGGATCTCCAAGCCTTCGTTGTAGGTGGCGATAAACACGTCCACTGCCGGCACGTTGTGGCCTTGGGCGCGTAGTTGTCGTTCGCCGGCATCGGCCTGCGGACTGTGATCAGAACGACAGAGCATGACGATGATGGAAAACAGCGTGTAGCCGATCGCCAACATTTCGAAGAACAGGAAGGTGTAAGACCAGACCGTGGCGAACCCGGAGTGACCATCGGGCAAGGTGTCGCGGATCCGCCAGGCCGCGTAATTGACCAGCAACAACGCAGTGACGGCGCCGAATCCTGCGCGGGCGGCCCATTGGTCCCGGTGAGTCAGGCAGGTGAACAGCACCACCACCGCCAGCGTCCAGAAATTGATTTGCAGCAGTTGCAACGAGTCCAGTGCCTGCATGTCAGTCAGCCTCTAGCGAACCGGTAAAGGGATTGACGCCGGTGGCAGCAATCGCCGCCCACGCCGTGGCGCCCAAGTGAGGCAGGTGGTAATAAAAGAAGTCGTTGGTGACGGAGTCCGGGCCTATGGCCAGCCCGGTACTGATGCGTGGTGCCGGTGTAGCGAACAGCCAACCGTTGCCAGCCTCTTGGGCGAGCAGCACGTTCCACAGCGGTTGCGCCTTGTCACTCAAGCCGCTCAATTGCGCGACGGCGGCAGCCTGAGCGGTGCCTTCGGTCCATAAGCCGTCAGGGTCGCGGTTGAAACCGTAGCCATCGCCCGCCCGGTGGGCATGATCAATAAACGCGAAGACCCGACGCCAATCCCTGGGGGGATCGTGCAAGGCAATCAATGGCCAGATCTGTGCGTCCAGCCCTGAGCGCACACGGTCAGACGTCTGCCCGTCCGCACCGGTGCCAATCAGAAACCGCCCTTCCCCGGCATCCCACTGGCTCGCCACAAATTGCCGGGCGATCTGCGCCTGCTGCGCCGAATCCGGATCCGGCGCTACTGCGTTGAGCGCGGTCCAGGCTGCTGCGAGATCAACGTTGTGCTCCGTGGATTTCCAGTTCTGCTGGGTTTGTTTGGCGAAGTAGCCGTAGTAGCCACCGCTGAAGCCCGCCGGGGATTGCCCGTCGTAGGTATTTTTCTGTGACCAGTGCAGGACTTTTCGTGCAGCCTCAAGGTAAGACGCCTCGCCGCTTTGGCGATAAGCTTCCAACAACGCCAGCGCGGCCCAGGCCTGATTACCGGTGGCGCTGCTGACTTGATAGGCGTCCTGATTCCAGGCGTTGCGCTCGGTGCTCCAGTAACCCGGCAATTTCATCGACCCAGAGCCGACCGGACCGGCGGCGTAGGCGTTGCGCAAGCGCCCGTCCTGATACTCGGGATCGTGCTGGGTGGCGAAGGCCAGGGCATCAGCGATCCGGCGCGCGGATTCGGTTTTGCCACAGGCAAACAACGCGATACTCGCCAAGGCGTTGTCGTAGGTGAACGCCACGCCGCGCAGGGCCAGAATCGGTGCAGGCTGGCCGTTCAACGGCGGATAACTGGCCACCAGCACCGGGCCGGCTGCCTCCGACGCCACAGCCCGATCCAGCGCTGCGCACGTCATCGCCACCAATTGCGGCCGTGCTTGTGCCGCCAGTGCCGACGCGCCGCTGCCGATCAGGATCACGCCGACGATTCCTTGCAAGATCCTGTTCATGGCCGCGAGACCTCGGCGCTGGCCCATAATCCCGGGTTGCAGGTCATGGCGCGCTGAGCGTCGGTAAGGTCGGCGGCAAAGGTGCCGACGACGTACACCGAGTTCTGTTCGGCATACGGGAACGGCACGCTGTAGCTGTTGGCGCGAATGTCCGAAGCGCTGGACAACAACTGCACCACGTTGGCCTTGAGCGGTTCATTGAGGCCACGGATTTTCACCGTCAGCACGCTGTCGCGATCAATCTTGCTGGCCATGCGTTCGGGGAACACCGCAATCACGTAGCTCTGTCCGCAATCGGTGGCGCGCAGCAGCGTTGATCCGGCCTGCACCAGCGTGCCTTGGGGTGCCAATAACTCCTGAACGGTGCCCGGTGAGTAGGCCACCACATCGTAACCAGCCATCAACTTGACCCGGTTCTGCTCGGTTTCGATCAGTTGATTGAGGTTGTCGAGCTCACGTTGATAGGTCGCTCGGTTGCGCGCCTGATTGTCCAGGCTGAGTTTGAGGGTGGTCATTTGCGCGCTGAGATCGAACATGCGCAGTTGATCGGGATCGAGGTAGACCTGTTTGTTGGCGGCGCTGACATCGCCGTCATTGATCCGCAACTGCGAGCGCACCGACTCAGCGGCGCCCTGCAACGAAGCCAACTGCGCTTTCGATGATGCAACCACCGCACCACTCACCGCCCCTTGTGTGAACAGATCCAGATTGCGTTCGACGGTTTCCTGAGCATCCATCAACCGCGCATTGGCTGCGCTGTTTTCGGCTTTCAGGGCTTTTTGGGTGAACAGTTGGCGGGTGTGGAAGGCTGTTTGGTATTGCTGGCTAGTCCTCTCCAAGGCCTCGTAATACTGCTGATCGTGATCGGCCTGACTGGCTGAAGACGACAGTTCCTGCTCCAGGGTCAATCGCCGGGTTTGCAGGGTCAGCAAGGTCTCTTGATTGGCCCGGGGGTTTTCCACCACGGCGATTTTCTGGCCCTGGACGAAGGTTGTGCCTGGTTTGACATCCAGGGAGCTGACGACGCCATCAATCGGTGTGGTCAGCAATATCACCGGCGCATTCAAAATCGCTCGCGTGGCAGAGGCTGATAGCAGTGGCATAAGTAACGTCGACAATAACAGCCAGACGACAAATCCCAAGACACCCAAACCCACCAGGCGCGGTAACAGAGACAATAGCTTGGAGCGTTCTTCAGCCATGTTCGACTCTCCCGATAGACCCATGAACACATAAGGCCATAGCCCGTACTGCGTAACAGTCAGGCAATAGCAAGCCGTGACCGCGAATCACAATTGGCAGGGTGAGCAAGAACAAGTAAGTACATTGCACGGCAACTAAGCCGAGACTGTTTTCTCTGGTTTTATCGTGATGTGAGCAGGAATGAGATTCCTGTCTTTTTGGAGAGTTACATAGGGCGCAACGCTGACAGCTGGCATAAGGCCCGAGGCAGAGCGGGCGCTGTCATTGGCGACACTATGTTCAGGACTTTTGGCTGTCAAGCTTTTGGGTGATACAAATAAATGACGCCAATATTGTGCCGATTACTGTATTGGATCCATACCCAACAACTAGCAACAACTAGTCGGCAACTGTTTATTTTTAGAAGAGTTTTTATTTTTGTAACAGCACGGAACTATATGTCGTTTTTTGTATAGTTCTGAGTCAATAAGCGCAGAGATTAAAATGATATAAGTCGAGACACCTTGTAGCGTCCTCTCGCGAAGAGGCCCTCCCAGACAACACACTAACAACAGACATCCCCCCACAAACCTCACACAAAAAAAAGCCCCGACCAAAGTCGGGGCTCTTTATGTGCAGCTAACGCTTAGCGCGGGAACGCTGGCGGGTTTACACCGGCCATGTCTTCCATCACGCGAACCACCTGGCAGCTATAACCGAATTCGTTGTCGTACCAAACGTACAGAACAACGCGGTTGTCTTGGGTGATGGTTGCTTCAGCGTCCACAACGCCAGCGTGGCGCGAGCCAACGAAGTCGGTGGAAACCACTTCCTGCGAATTGACGTAGTCGATTTGCTTATGCAGATCGGAGTGCAACGCCATGTAGCGCAGGTACTCGTTCATCTCTTCGCGGGTAGCGGCTTTCTCAAGGTTCAGGTTGAGAATGGCCATCGACACGTTAGGCGTCGGAACGCGGATCGCGTTACCGGTCAGCTTGCCGGCCAGCTCAGGCAGAGCCTTGGCAGCAGCGGTGGCAGCACCGGTCTCGGTGATTACCATGTTCAGCGCGGCGCTACGGCCACGGCGATCGCCCTTGTGGAAGTTGTCGATCAGGTTCTGGTCGTTGGTGTACGAGTGAACCGTTTCAACGTGACCGTTGATGATGCCGAACTTGTCGTTGACAGCCTTCAGCACCGGCACGATGGCGTTGGTGGTGCAGGACGCCGCGGATACGATCTTGTCGTCAGCGGTGATTTCGCCGTGGTTGATGCCGTGAACGATGTTCTTCAGCTTGCCTTTACCAGGCGCGGTCAACACAACGCGGTCGATACCCGGGCAAGCCAAATGCTGGCCCAGGCCCTCGGCGTCACGCCATACGCCGGTGTTGTCCACCAGCAGCGCGTCTTTGATGCCGTACTGGGTGTAATCCACTTCAGTCGGGTTTTTCGCGTAGATAACCTGGATCAGGTTGCCATTGGCGGTGATGGTGTTGTTGGCTTCATCAATGGTGATGGTGCCATCGAACGGACCATGAACCGAGTCGCGACGCAGCAGGCTGGCACGTTTGACCAGGTCGTTTTCGGCGCCCTTGCGCACGACGATGGCGCGCAGACGCAGGCCGTCGCCACCACCGGTTTTCTCGATCAGGATGCGCGCCAGCAGACGGCCGATACGACCGAAGCCGTAGAGGACAACGTCGGTGCCTTTGCGAGCGGCAACGTTCTGCTGGCCAACCACGTCAGCCAGTTCTTCACGGACGAACTGCTCAGCAGTACGGCCATTGCCTTCAGCCTTGAATTTGACTGCCAGCTTGCCCAGGTCGACCGATGCGGCGCCGAGTTTGAGCTCGCTCATGGCTTTGAGCAGCGGGAATGTTTCGTGGACGGACAGTTCGCTGTCGTCGGACTGGCGATGGCGAGCAAAGCGGTGAGCTTTGAGAATCGCAATGACTGAACGATTGATCAGGCTGCGGCCATAGATCGAGCTCACCACGTTGTTATTGCGGTAGAGCTGACCGATAAGCGGAATCATCGCTTCTGCGAGTGCTTCACGGTCGATCCATTCACCAAGACACTGGTCGGGCTTCTGAGTCACGGGAACCTTCCACATATGTAGGGGCAGAAAAAAGGGGCTACATTATGCCGCCGAGTGCCTCCCGTAGCAATGCGCGCCTGTCGTGCGAGCCATAACAAAATTCCATTCAAAAAAATTACGCCGCGCTGAAGCCCAATAAAACCGGGGCCTCCAGCATCGTCAATTTTTTGGGGACAGCGCTGCCTTGTCCGTAACCATCCGAAACACCAACTCGTTTTGCCACTACATAATCGGCAATTTTCACTAAAAAACCGCTCGATTTTGTCTTTACCACTACATTTCGCTCAAGCCGAGTAATAGACACATCTGCAACTGACAGCCAGCACCAGAGGCCGCTACAATTACCGACTTTGTCGCAACGCTTGGAGCTCAACCTTCCGTGCCCGTTCTGCGTCTACCGCTTCTCCCTGCCGCGGCAGGTAAACAGCACTGGGGCAACCTGCCCGGTGCCGCCCTGAGCCTGGCCATTGCCGAGGCCGCCAGCGCTGCCAAGCGCTTTACCCTGCTACTGACCGCCGACAGCCAGAGTGCCGAACGGCTGGAACAGGAGCTGAGTTTCTTCGCCCCGGATTTACCGGTGCTGCATTTTCCCGACTGGGAAACCCTGCCCTACGACCTGTTTTCGCCGCACCAGGACATCATCTCCCAGCGCATCGCTGCCTTATATAGGTTGCCGGAGCTGACCCATGGCGTGCTGGTCGTGCCGATCACCACCGCCCTGCATCGCCTGGCGCCGACCAAGTTCCTGCTCGGCAGCAGCCTGGTGCTGGACGTCGGCCAGAAGCTCGACGTCGAACAAATGCGCACCCGGCTTGAGGCCAGCGGCTATCGCTATGTCGACACGGTGTACGAACACGGCGAATTCACTGTCCGCGGTTCGCTGATCGATCTGTTCCCGATGGGCAGCAAACTGCCGTTCCGGATCGATCTGTTCGACGACGAAATCGAGACCCTGCGCACCTTCGATCCGGACAACCAGCGTTCAATCGACAAGGTCGACACCGTACGCCTGCTGCCAGCACGTGAGTTTCCGTTGCAGAAGGACGCGGTCACCCGCTTCAAGGCACGGTTCCGCGAGCGGTTCGACGTCGACTTCCGCCGCTGCCCGATCTTCCAGGATTTGAGCAGCGGAATTACCCCGGCCGGTATCGAGTACTACCTGCCGCTGTTCTTCGATGAAACCTCGACGCTGTTCGATTACCTGCCGCAAGACACCCAGGTGTTTTCCCTGCCGGGCATCGAACAAGCGGCGGAGAACTTCTGGAACGACGTGCGCAATCGCTATGAAGAGCGCCGCGTCGATCCTTCCCGTCCTTTATTGCCACCGGCCGAGTTGTTCCTGCCGGTGGAGGACTGCTTCGCGCGCCTGAAGAACTGGCCGCGCGTGGTGGCCAGTCAACAGGATGTGGAAACCGGCGTCGGCCGCGAACGTTTCCCGGCGCAGTTGTTGCCGAACCTGGCCATCGAAGCCAAAGCCACCCAGCCATTGGCCGCACTGGCGGGTTTCCTCGACGAATTCCCCGGCCGCGTGCTGTTTACCGCTGAGTCCGCGGGCCGTCGTGAAGTGCTGCTGGAATTGCTCGAACGCCTGAAGCTGCGACCGAAAACCGTCGACAGCTGGCCGGACTTTGTCGCGAGCAAGGATCGCCTGGCGATCACCATTGCGCCGCTGGACGAAGGCCTGATGCTGGATGACCCGGCGCTGGCGTTGATCGCCGAAAGCCCGCTGTTCGGTCAACGGGTGATGCAGCGTCGTCGCCGGGAAAAGCGTGCCGACGGCAACAACGATGCAGTGATCAAGAACCTCACCGAGCTGCGCGAAGGCGCGCCGGTGGTGCACATAGACCACGGTGTCGGCCGTTATCTGGGTCTGGCGACTCTGGAAATCGACGACCAAGTTGCCGAATTCCTGACTCTGCAATACGCCGAAGGCGCCAAGTTGTACGTGCCGGTTGCCAACCTGCACCTGATCGCCCGATACACCGGCAGCGACGATGCGCTGGCCCCGTTGCACCGCCTCGGCTCCGAGACCTGGCAGAAGGCCAAGCGCAAAGCTGCCGAACAGGTGCGTGACGTGGCCGCCGAGTTGCTCGACATCTATGCCCGCCGCGCCGCCCGTGAAGGTCATGCCTTCGCTGACCCGAAAGCCGATTACGCGACCTTCAGCGCCGGTTTCCCGTTCGAAGAAACCCCGGATCAGCAAACCACCATCGACGCCGTACGCGCCGACATGCTCGCGCCCAAACCGATGGACCGACTGGTCTGCGGCGACGTCGGTTTCGGCAAGACCGAAGTGGCGATGCGTGCTGCGTTCATCGCCGTGCACGGCGGTCGCCAGGTGGCGATTCTGGTGCCGACCACCCTGCTCGCCCAGCAACACTACAACAGCTTCCGCGACCGCTTCGCCGACTGGCCGGTGAGCGTGGAAGTGATGAGCCGTTTCAAGTCGACCAAGGAAGTGAATGCCGCCATCGCTGATCTGGCCGAAGGCAAGATCGACATTGTTATCGGCACCCACAAACTGCTGTCCGACGATGTGAAGATCAAAAACCTCGGGCTGGTGATCATCGACGAAGAGCACCGCTTCGGTGTCCGTCAGAAAGAACAGCTCAAGGCCCTGCGCAGTGAAGTCGACATCCTCACGCTGACTGCCACGCCGATTCCGCGCACGCTGAACATGGCGGTGTCGGGCATGCGCGACCTGTCGATCATCGCTACGCCGCCGGCCCGTCGCCTGTCGGTGCGGACCTTCGTCATGGAGCAGAACAAAAGCACGGTCAAGGAAGCCCTGCTCCGTGAACTGCTGCGTGGCGGCCAGGTTTACTACCTGCACAACGACGTGAAGACCATCGAGAAATGCGCCGCCGACCTCGCCGAACTGGTGCCGGAAGCTCGGATCGGCATCGGCCACGGGCAGATGCGCGAACGCGAACTCGAACAGGTGATGAGCGACTTCTACCACAAGCGCTTCAACGTGCTGATCGCCTCGACCATCATCGAGACCGGCATCGACGTGCCAAGCGCCAACACCATCATCATCGAGCGTGCCGACAAGTTTGGCCTGGCGCAGTTGCACCAGTTGCGCGGCCGGGTCGGTCGCAGTCATCACCAGGCTTACGCGTACCTGCTGACGCCGCCGCGCCAGCAAATCACCCCGGATGCGGAAAAGCGTCTGGAAGCGATCGCCAACACCCAGGACCTCGGCGCGGGCTTCGTGCTCGCGACCAACGACCTGGAAATCCGTGGCGCCGGCGAACTGCTGGGCGACGGCCAGAGCGGGCAGATCCAGGCCGTCGGCTTCACGCTGTACATGGAAATGCTCGAGCGCGCGGTGAAGTCGATCCGCAAGGGCGAACAACCGAACCTCGATCAGCCGCTGGGCGGTGGTCCGGAAGTCAATTTGCGGGTACCTGCGTTGATTCCCGAGGACTACTTGCCGGACGTTCATGCGCGATTGATTCTCTACAAACGCATCGCCTCGGCCACGGACGAGGAAGGCCTCAAAGACCTGCAAGTGGAGATGATCGACCGTTTCGGCCTGCTGCCAGAGCCCACCAAGAACCTGGTGCGGATCACGCTGCTGAAATTGCAGGCCGAACAACTGGGCATCAAGAAAGTCGACGGTGGCCCGCAAGGCGGTCGAATCGAGTTCGCGGCGCAGACTCCGGTCGACCCGTTGACGCTGATCAAACTGATCCAGAGCCAACCCAAACGCTACAAATTCGAAGGCGCCACGATGTTCAAGTTCATGGTGCCCATGGAGCGTCCGGAAGAACGCTTTAATACTGTAGAGGCGCTGTTTGAGCGCCTCCTCCCGAAAACTGCTTGAAGGACGCCGCATGCGCCTGTTTCTCTCACTGACATTGTTGATGACGCTGGCTGCCCCCTCGGCGTTTGCCGATGATAAGTATCAGGTTGAAATGATCCTGGTCCGGCAAAACGCCGTGCCGGCGATTGTCAGTCGTGCCGCGCCGGAAGATTGGGCGGCCGGTGCACAACGCATCAACCCGGACAGCCTGCGCACGCCGAGCCTCAATGGCGAAGTGGAAAAACTCACCGCCAGCGCCGACTACACGGTGCTGCTACACAAGGCCTGGCAACAGGAACTGGGTGAAGAAGCCAGCAAAATCGCGATCAGCGACGGCAAGGAACAGTACGGCCAATTCCCGATCGAGGGCACGCTGGACCTGAAACTGGGGCGTTTCACCGACGTCGACGCCGACTTCTGGGTCAACCAGATCGACGCCAACGGCATGGTCACCGCCAGCGAACGCCTGAAACAGGAAAGCCACACCAAGAACGGCCAATTGAATTTTCTCGATAACGGCCACTTGGGCCTGTTGATCAAGATCACTTCGTTGACCGCACCTGCGCCTCGGCCAGCCCCCGAACAAATTCCGGACTGATTGAAGTCCCTATGCCCCCGACCCTGAGCAAACCCCTCGCACCTTCCTGGGTCAGCCGATTCAAGGAACAGAGCCTGGAGCGCGGCCGTCGCTACGCGATAGAGAACCGCGTCAGGATCGTCGAGGCCGGCGACGCGACGATCATCGCCGCTTGCGAAGGCTCTGGCGGTAACGTTTACCGTCAGACCATTCGCCTGCGCGAGTCGGCCAAAGGCACGTTGCTGATGATCGACGCGACCTGCACCTGCCCGGTCCACAGCAACTGCAAACATTGCGCAGCGGTGCTACTGAAAGTCCAGGAAACCCTGGCCTACCCCGCCGCCGCGCAAGACGCCGAACTGCTGGAAAAACTCCAGGCCGTACTGGAAAACCGCAGCCCGAAGGCGTTGCCGCAAGTGCTCGTGGATAACGTGCAACCGGTGCCGCGCCTGTGGCTGGCGAGTATCGAGTTCAGCGCCTTCGAACCGCGCAACGGCAAGATGCAGCGCTACATCCAGCATCGTGCGGCGCTGTCCTTCAGCTATCTGGATGAATACGTTTCCGGGCAGAAAAATGCCGACATCCTGATTCGCCAAGAGACACAGACTTTACGGATAAAACGTCACCCGGAAGTCGAACAGGCCTACAGGGAACAGCTACGAATCCTCGGTTTCAAGATCGCCACCCGCCAAAGCAAAGCCTTGCCGGAAAGCGCTGGCGAACTGTTCGAGATGGTCAACGACAGCGCCTGGCTGACTTTCACCCTCAACGAACTCCCGAAGCTGCGCACCCAAGGCTGGGAATTGCAGATCGACGAGGATTTCGGCTTCGACCTGACCGCCGTGGACGACTGGTACGCCACCGTCGAGCAGGTACCGGAACGCGACTGGTTTGATCTGGAACTGGGGATTATCGTGAATGGCGAGCGGCTGAGCCTGCTGCCGATCCTGTTAAACCTGATGCGCTCGCACACCGAAATTCTCAACCCGGAACGACTGGCCCGACGTCGCGACGACGAATTGATCCTGGTGAACATCCCGAATCGCCCGAACTCCGAGTACGGCCCACTGCAAGTCGCCCTGCCCTTCGGCCGCTTGAAACCGGTGCTGGCGACCCTTGGCGAGTTCTACCTGCAAGGGCCTGGCGAAACCACGCTGCGTCTGAGTAAGGCCGACGCTATCCGGCTGAACCCGCTGGAAGGCATGCCGCTATTGTGGGAAGGCGGCGAGCAGATTCGCACCTTTGCCCAGCGTCTGCGGGACATCAAGGACTTTACATCGACCGCGCCGGAAGGTTTGAACGCCACGTTGCGACCGTATCAGCTCGAAGGTCTGAGCTGGATGCAGTCGTTGCGACAACTGGAAGTCGGCGGGATTCTCGCGGACGACATGGGTTTGGGTAAAACCCTACAGACCCTGGCGCACATTCTCAGCGAGAAAATCGCCGGCCGCCTGGATCGGCCATGCATGGTGGTGATGCCCACCAGCCTGATCCCCAACTGGCTCGACGAAGCGGCGCACTTCACGCCACAACTCAAAGTGCTGGCACTGTACGGCGCCAGCCGCAAAAAGCACTTCGAGAGCCTGACCGATTACGACCTGATCCTGACCACCTACGCGCTGCTGCCCAAGGATGTCGAAACCCTCGCGGCAGTGCCATTGCACGTGCTGGTCCTGGATGAAGCGCAGTACATCAAGAACCCCAACAGCAAGGCCGCCCAGGCTGCCCGCGAACTGAATGCGCGCCAGCGCCTGTGCCTGAGTGGCACGCCACTGGAAAATCACTTGGGCGAGCTGTGGTCGCTGTTTCACTTCTTGCTGCCCGGTTGGCTTGGCGATGTGAAAAGCTTCAACCGCGATTACCGCGTGCCGATTGAAAAGCGCGGCAGTGAAGTACGACTTCAGCACCTCAACGGTCGGATCAAACCGTTTCTGCTGCGCAGGACCAAAGAACAGGTCGCGACAGAACTGCCACCGAAAACCGAGATTATCCATTGGGTCGAACTCAACGAAGCGCAGCGCGACGTGTACGAAACCATGCGCCTGGCCATGGACAAAAAAGTACGCGACGAGATCACCCGCAAAGGTGTGGCCCGCAGCCAGATCATCATTCTTGAGGCGCTGCTGAAGCTGCGGCAGGTGTGTTGCGATCTTCGCCTGGTCAACGATGCCGTCCTGCCCACTCGCGGCAGCACGTCTGGCAAGCTCGACAGCTTGATGGAGATGCTGGAAGAGCTGTTTGAGGAAGGTCGGCGGATTTTGCTGTTCTCGCAGTTCACGTCAATGCTGGCGTTGATCGAGGATGAACTGAAGAAGCGTGGCGTTGAATACGCAATATTGACCGGACAAACCCGCGACCGGCGCGCGCCGGTGAAGGACTTCCAGAGCGGCAAGCGTCAGATTTTTCTGATCAGCCTGAAGGCTGGCGGCGTGGGCTTGAACCTGACCGAAGCCGATACGGTGATTCACTACGACCCGTGGTGGAACCCGGCGACGGAAAACCAGGCGACTGACCGGGCTTATCGCATCGGCCAGGAAAAACCGGTGTTCGTCTATAAGTTGATTGCTCGGGGCACGGTGGAAGAGAAGATTCAACATCTGCAAAAGGAAAAGTCCGACCTGGCGGCTGGCGTACTGGATGGACGCTCAGCCGGGGACTGGAAGTTGCAGAGTGATGATATCGAGGCGTTGTTTGCGCCGTTGCCGGACAAACTGGAAAAGCGCTGAAATCAGAGGCGTTTGGCAGATAGCCTTCGCGAGCAAGCCTCGCTCCTACGGGTCTTAAGTCGTTCGCAGCATCGGCGATCAACTTAAACCTTGTAGGAGCGAGGCTTGCCTGCGAAAAGGCCATCACTGAAAAAACCCGCCATCAGGACTTGAGATTGGGCAGCGGGGCGAACAGCGCCTCAATATCACTCTGCTCAAGCTTCAACCCACCCGTCGCTCCACCTTCGAGCACCGCTTCGGCCAGGATGGCTTTTTCCTGTTGCAGTGCCTGTATTTTTTCTTCAACCGTGCCCCGGGCAATCAGCTTGTAGACAAACACAGGCTTGTTTTGCCCAATCCGGTAGGCACGGTCGGTGGCCTGATTTTCGACCGCTGGGTTCCACCAAGGATCGAAATGAATAACCGTATCCGCCGCCGTCAGGTTCAGACCTGTGCCGCCGGCCTTCAAACTGATCAGAAACAGCGGCACTTTACCGCCCTGGAAGTCCTTGACCGGCGTGCGCCGATCCGTCGTTTCACCGGTCAACAATGAGTAGGCGAGGCCACGCTGCTGCAATTCCTCTTCAATCAAGGCCAGCATTGACGTGAACTGCGAAAACAGCAAAATCTTGCGACCTTCGCTGAGCAGTTCTTCCAGCATTTCCATCAAACTGACCAGCTTTCCACTGCCTGCACGAAGCGCCTTTGCCGTGAGCGGCGTTTTGATCAAGCGCAGATCGCAGCAGACCTGACGGAGCTTGAGTAGCGCATCAAGGATAATGATTTGGCTGCGCCCCACGCCACTTCGGGCAATTTCGTCGCGCACCTTTTTGTCCATCGCCACGCGTACGGTTTCATACACATCCCGCTGCCCATCGCTGAGATCAACCCAATGCACGATCTCGGTTTTCGGCGGCAATTCGGTAGCCACCTGATCTTTCTTGCGACGTAGCAGGAAGGGCTTAATTCGGGCCGTCAGATGCTGCATCCGCTCACTGTTGCCGTGCTTCTCGATCGGCGTGCGGTAGTCGCGATTGAAGGTTTTGCTGTCGCCAAGCCAACCGGGCAACAAAAAGTGAAACTGGGACCACAGCTCGCCGAGGTGGTTTTCCAATGGTGTGCCGGACAGACACAGTCGCTGGCCAGCCTGTAGATCACGGGCAGCCTGCGCAGCTTTGCTTATCGGGTTCTTGATGTTCTGCGCCTCATCGAGAATCAGCACACTCCAGTCCTGTGGCTGCAATACTTCCAGATCCCGCGGCAGCAACGCGTAGGTAGTCAACACCAAATCGTATTCGGCAAGACCGGCAAAGTCTTTTTGCCGCGCCGAGCCATGCAGTGCCAAAACCTTCAGTTGCGGGGTAAAGCGTGCAGCCTCGTCGATCCAGTTGGGGATCAGGCTGGTGGGCATCACGACCAGTGCTGGACGATCAAGCCGTCCAGCCTGTTTTTCCGTCAATAAATGCGCCAGGGTTTGCAGGGTTTTCCCCAGTCCCATGTCGTCGCCGAGGATGCCGCCGACTCCTAGCTCGCGAAGGGTTTGCATCCAGTTCAGCCCTTCTAGCTGATACGGTCGCAGTGTCGCCTTGAGACCCTCGGGAGCCGGAACATGAACATGCGTCGACTCACGCAATCGCTGCGCAAAACTGCGCAGTCGCTCGCCGCCCTGCCAAACCAGCGGCACGCCTTCCAGCACACTCAACCGCGCGGCGTCTGGAGCACTCAAACGCAGTGAATCGCCCAGGTGCACACCCAGATACAACTCGCCAAGGGTGGCCATCAGCGGCTTGATCCGACCATAGGGCAGCGCGACTTTTGTACGATCGCCGTAACTGAAACGCCCTGCACCCAATTCGATCAATAACAGTTCATCATCGTTGCGCTTGGCCAGGCTTGCCGGATCCATCAGCTGTGGCTGGCTACGCAGCAAATGCAGCAAGATCGGCAATAGGCTGTGGCGTTCGCCGTTTACGATAATTCCCAGCTGCAGATCAAACCACTGATGCCCCGACTCTTCCTCAACGTCTGCATACCACTGCTCTACAGGCTGCACGTTGAAGTGAAAGCCATCGACGATATCGACGTGCCAGTTTGCCTCACGCAACGACTCAAGCCCTTGTTGAACAAAGGCGAGCCACGCCGAATCATCCGGCAGCGCGAACATCTCGCCCGGACGATCAACGCTGCTTTTACGTGTGGCCTTTTTAAAGCCGTGTTTTTGCAGGGCCTGACGCAGTGCTTTTTCGACGGCGGGCTGGCGCTGGATACGTTGGGTTTCCGTACCGGAAAGGACCAGTACTTCCGGGTTCCTGTCCGCTACCGGATGCCCGGCGTAGGTAAACATCAAGGCAGCACGGTGCTCTGGTTCGTATTGCCAGTGCTTGCGATGCTTGCCGCTGGCGAGTGTCAGGTGAGCCTGAGGCAAAATGCCCTCGATAACCCGCTCGGTCAGCCTGTGCGGCGGGGCAACTTGAGTCACCGCACTCATGCGATGGCTGAACTGCATCGCCTGGCGCGCGGGAATGTCCGGGGCCAACGACAAGTGACAAGCCAGTTTTTCCTCCAGCTCGCTGAACAGCGGGCCGATTTGCAGCCGCTCGCGATCCAGGTAGTACAAGGGTTCCAGGGCCAGGATCGTTTCCACGGCAGCTTCGTCGCTACGCCACTGAGGGCGAAAACTGCCGTTGGATTGTTCAGCCCAGGCAAACTGCCCCACCCTCCTCACACCTGAGGTCAGGAGTTGCAGTTTTTCGAAATCAAGGAACAGCCGCGAGGTACGCAACAACATCTCGATGAGTTCGGCGCCACTGCTGCCTTGCAAGGGGTAGCCGCTGTAATACGCGTGATGGGAGTGAACGGCGACCAAGAGCCTGGCGATCCGAAGGTCCAATTCGGTCAGATAACCGGGTTGCCGTATCAGCATGTCAGACAGCGAGTGCAACGCCTTGAGGTCTTGCAGGCGACCGTCCTTGAGCTGACGAGCCTTGAAAATCTCCAGCGTCCACTTTCCAGCGGCCGACGTTGCCTTGAGCCTGTAGACCAGGCGCGTATTCGTCCCCTGCACCGACTCATCGAGCGGCGTGCTCGCAGAAGGAATATCGCCGAGCCAACGCTCAAGTTCACGATTCAGGTGAACCTGAACGGCGCTCTCGGATGGCTTAACAGGCTGATCTTGCAGGTAATAGATGACTGCTGCACAGTGCTTGCAATTGATCATCACAGGACAAGAACACACGCATTCGAGCCGCGGTTGCCCATTCCGATTTTCAGAGAGTTCAATGACTTGCTGGTACGCCTGCGCCTCTGAACCGACGCACGACGCGATAACCCTCAAGTCATCGATTTGACGGATCGTTACCCGATCCTCTTCCGCGTAGCTACGGGCCTTATCCAGAGCGCGATGACTGAACACCTCTGCCCAAGGTAGCGCATGAAGTTGCTCAATTATTGTGCTCATGAAATCAACGCCGCTTAAAACTCAGTTAATCGGCCAGACACTTTATCTGGCCGCTGAAACTCAACCCGCCAACACCCGCGCCAGCGTTGACTTCACTTTGCCCATACCGTCATGCAACGCCTGTTCGATCTCGGCCATGGTAATCACCGCCGTGGACTTGCCCGCTCCAGGGTTAACCACTAGCGCCAGACAGGCGTAATCCAGTTCCAGTTCACGGGCCAACGCCGCTTCCGGCATGCCGGTCATGCCGACGATGTCGCAGCCGTCGCGTTCCAGCCTGGCGATTTCTGCGACGGTTTCCAGACGTGGACCCTGGGTGCAGGCGTACACGCCATGACTGCTGTAGCTAACGCCTTCAGCCGCCAACGCGGCGATCAACTGCTGACGCAGTGGCTCGCTGTAGGGGTAGCTGAAATCGATGTGCGTGACGTGTTCAAGGTCATCGGCGAAATAAGTGTGTTCGCGACCGCTGGTGTAATCGATCAGTTGATGGGGCACGCAAAAATGTCCGGTGCCCATCGCGGCATGAATCCCACCCACGGCGTTGACCGCGAGAATCGCTTCGGCACCGGCCTGCTTCAGCGCCCAAAGGTTGGCGCGGTAGTTCACCTGATGAGGAGGGAAGCGATGCGGGTGACCGTGGCGCGCAAGGAACAGCACTTCCTTGCCGGCGTACTCACCGATCTGCACCTCGGCCGAAGGTGGGCCGTAGGGCGTGTCTACTGCAAGTGACTGACGAATGCTCAGACCTTCGAGTTGAGTCAGGCCGGTACCACCGATAATCGCGTAAATCGTCATAACGAAACGTCCTTAATCAATCAGTTGAGCTTCTTTGAGCGCGCCGACAGCGGTCAGCCAGCGCGGATCTTGGCGGTATTCAGTGCCAGCGAAGGACTGCCCGCGCATCCGCGCGATACGCGCCGACGGCTTGACCTTCATCCGCTGGGCGGCGCTCAGGGCCAATTCCGCAGCTGCGCGGTCGTTGCACACCAAGCCCATGTCACAACCAGCGGTCAGCGCGGCTTCGATACGGCTGGCAGCATCACCGACTACGTGGGCACCGGCCATGGAAAGATCGTCACTAAAGATGACACCATCGAACTGCAACTCGCCACGCAGGATGTCCTGCAACCAGCGCCGGGAGAAACCGGCGGGCTGGGAATCGACTTGTGGATAAATGACGTGTGCCGGCATGACGGCGGCCAGTTGTTTGCTCAGTCGAGCGAACGGCACCAAGTCTTTAGCGCGGATCTCGTCGAGGCTGCGCTCGTCGTTGGGAATGGCGACGTGAGAATCCGCCTCAGCCCAACCGTGACCCGGAAAATGCTTACCAGTGGCCGCCATACCAGCACTGTTCATGCCGCGGATGAAGGCGCCGGCGAGCAGCGCTGCACGCTCGGGATCGCCTTCGAACGAGCGGGTGCCGACTACAGCGCTGCGCTGGTAATCAAGGTCCAGCACCGGGGCGAAGCTCAGGTCGAGGCCGACGGCGAGGACTTCGGTCGCCATGATCCAGCCACACTGTTCGGCCAGGTATTCAGCATTTGGATTGTCGGCAATGGCGCGCATGGCCGGCAGCCGCACAAAGCCCTGGCGCAGACGCTGGACCCGACCGCCCTCCTGGTCCACTGCCAGCAGTAGATCAGGACGAATAGCGCGGATTGCGGCGCTCAGCTCGCGCACCTGTCGCGGGTGCTCGATGTTGCGGGCGAAAATGATCAGGCCGCCCACTTCAGGCTGACGCAACAATTGGCGATCTTCGGCCGTCAGCCAGGTACCGGCGACGTCCACCATCAACGAGCCTTGCAGGCCAGCAGTCATAGAGATTCCTTGAAAACGAAAAACCCGCCTCGCACGGACTCGCCGCCATGGGCTGTGCCCGGCAGGTCGGCGATATCAATGGGAAGCGGGTTCAAAACGAGAGTCGGCATGGGCGGCTAGCTTAGCGGATGTCAGCTGCCGCGCCCACCCGTGTACGGTTAAACCTTGGCGGCAGCCGGGACCGATTTACTGCGCGGACGCAACTGCGCGGTGGCCATGGCCGTATCGGTGACGCCGGTTTCGGCACGCATGCCGGCGGCCAGGAACGGCACCATCAGGCGCATCACCTGCTCGATGGAGGTGTTGACGCCGAAATCGGTCTCGGCAATGGCGCGCAAGGCCTTGATCCCCGACATGCTGAACGCTGCAGCGCCGAGCATGAAGTGCACGCGCCAGAACAGTTCGATCGGCGGGATACGCGGCGCAGCTTCGTTGACCAGCATCATGTAACGACGGAACACTTTGCCGTACATATCTTCCAGATAACGACGCAAGTGGCCTTGGCTCTGACTGAAAGCCAGACCCAGCAAACGCATGAAGATAGAGAGGTCATTGCCGCTGCGCGGCTGCACCACCAGGGCTTGCTCGACGAGGATTTCCAGCAGCTCTTCAAGCGTCGGCTTGTTTTCCGGCTTGGCCTGACGCCGCTCCAGCTCCTTATCGAGGCTGATGCAGAACGGCCCGAGAAAGCGCGAGAAAACCGCTTGAATCAGCGCCTTTTTGGAGCCGAAATGATAGTTCACCGCCGCCAGATTGACCCCGGCCTTGCTGGTGATCAAACGCAACGAGGTTTCGGCGAAACCTTTTTCCGCGAACAACTGCTCGGCAGCATCGAGAATGCGTTCAACGGTTTCCGACTGGGCCATGACTACTCCGCCTGACAAACACTTGTTTGAAACATACGTTTCAGCCTAGGCGTTGTCAAGCCTGGCGGTTCGTTTTGGGAATGGTCGGTCAGCTATTTAACCATACAACAGCAACGCGTTAATCAGTCGAGGAACAGACCGTCCAGCGGCAGGCAAAAAAAGGGGCATTGCCAAGCGCAGTTCACTGTATATAATCCCAGTCACTGTATAAAAAGACAGAGCGATCACTATGATAAAACTGACGCCACGCCAAGCAGAGATTCTGGCCTTCATCAAACGTTGCCTCGACGACAACGGCTACCCACCAACCCGCGCGGAAATCGCGCAGGAACTCGGGTTCAAATCGCCAAACGCGGCTGAAGAGCACCTCAAGGCGCTAGCCCGCAAGGGCGCGATCGAGATGACCCCGGGCGCCTCCCGTGGCATCCGCATCCCCGGCTTCGAAGCCAAGGCCGACGAATCCACTCTGCCGATCATTGGCCGTGTGGCTGCCGGTGCGCCCATTCTGGCCCAGCAACACATCGAAGAGTCCTGCAACATCAACCCGACCTTCTTCCATCCGCGTGCCGACTATCTGCTGCGGGTTCATGGCATGAGTATGAAGGATGTGGGCATCTTCGACGGCGACCTGCTGGCCGTTCACACCACCCGTGAAGCCCGCAATGGCCAGATCGTGGTAGCGCGGATCGGCGATGAAGTGACCGTCAAGCGCTTCAAGCGCGATGGCAGCAAGGTTTGGCTGATAGCCGAAAATCCCGAGTTCGCCCCCATCGAAGTCAACCTGAAAGATCAGGAACTGGTGATCGAAGGCTTGAGTGTCGGCGTGATTCGCCGCTAAAGGAGGCTTTATGCAGTTCCCACACACACCACAGCAAGCCCAACTGCCGTTGTTCGAGGCGTTCATGGCGCAACCGCTGGCGCCGATCCTGAAGAACGTGGTCGAGTCGCCCTGGAGCGCAGAACCCGAGGTCTTCAGCGAACTGTCACTGCGTGGTGCAGCAGGGAGCTGCCTGAACCTTCTGGCGCCGATTCTCCGGGAGTTGAGTCAAGACCAGGATGCACGCTGGCTAACCCTGATCGCCCCACCGGCCAGCCTGACCCAGGCTTGGCTGCGGGACGCCGGCCTGAATCGCGAACGCATCCTGCTACTGCAACCGCGCGGCACCCAGAGCGCTCAACAGTTGACCTGCGAAGCCTTGCGATTGGGCCGCAGCCACACGGTCGTTAGCTGGCTCAACCCGCTGAACGCCAGTGCACGGCAACAGCTGATCAGCGCCGCCCGCACCGGGGACGCTCAAAGTCTGAATATTCGATTAGGCTAACTGACAAATAATGCGCGCCTTGAACAGCGCCGGGCTTCTCCAAGGATAGAGAAGCCGATCTGTAGCGGTATCAGCAGAAACCGACGGGCGGGATCAATGCAGGATCCGCGGCTCTTCATCTTTATTGAATTCGCCTTCAACCAGGCGCCCCGCCATCTGCACACCGACGCTTAACATCGCTTTGGCGACTTCCACGTGATTGCCTTGCAGGAACGCTTTGGCGTCCTCGGAGAAATCCAAAGTAACCAGAGAACCCTCGTCCTCAGCCCTGCGCAGCTCGATTCGGCCGTCTGGTAACTCGACAATTTCTAGAAAGGACGTTGGCATAAAGGTCTGTTCTCCACGAAAGGCGGGGATTATATAGGCATCGGCCAAGCTTCGCTCGGGATCTTGACCAGAAGTCATCGCGAAGAAATATCTGTTAGCACTCATTCCAAAACGGACAGCCCAACAGGTCATCCGTCTCATCGATCAATCCGTTAGCACTCGTTCAACCCTTCACGAAAGCGAATCGCCAACCCCTTCAGGTTCTGACGCCAGCTCTCCAACTCCTCTCGACTCAGCTCTTGAGGCGCCTCTTCTTCGTCCAGGTTAACCGCCATGATCAGTGGCTGTGTCACGTCACCCTTCGGCTTGTGCGGCACCCGCGGTGGCTGAAACAGTGCGGCATGGGCTGCCAGCAGCTTGGCCAGCCAGGTTTCCGAATTATTGGCCAGTTCGACCAGCTCAGCCATTTCCGGAATGGCGATGGCTTCCAGCACTTCGCGAGTCAGCAACATCTCCGCTCGCGGCGCATTCGCCTGAGGCAAGCGATAGAAACCGGCGATTTCATGGCACAGCCCCAGCAACGCACCATAAAGGTGAAACAGCGCCGATTCGCGCCCGGCCTGAATCAGCGCCAGGGAGTTCATCGCCCGCCCCTCTTCGACTCT
Source organism: Pseudomonas sp. ASL4 (assembly GCF_056680395.1). Lineage (NCBI taxonomy): Bacteria > Pseudomonadati > Pseudomonadota > Gammaproteobacteria > Pseudomonadales > Pseudomonadaceae > Pseudomonas > Pseudomonas sp. ASL4. Next base: position 5,954,976 of record NZ_CM155280.1, read on the forward strand.
GGCGAGCGCTTCGAGCGACAGGCCGGCGAAATAAATTTTCTGGTTGGTACGGGTATAGAGTTCGTGGGCCATGACGGCAGCCTCCACAGCGAAATAATTGCTTCACACAGGTCGGACAGTGTCGTGGATCACCCGATCTGACCGCAAGCCCAAAACAAAAGGCCGCATGAAAATCCGAGGATTGTCATGCGGCCTTTTATGTACAGCTTCTTTTTAAGCTTTAGCGGCTGGCCGCTTGTCTTCAACCTTCCACTTACCGCCGTCGTAGTACGCCTTCCAACCGGTCGGCTTGCCGTCGACTTCAGTCTGAACGTACTGCTCTTTGGTTTTGCGGCTGTAACGGATCACGGAAGGCAGGCCATCCGGATCCTTCTTCGGCGCTTCACAGAGGAAGTGGTACTTCGGATCGATTTCATCCTTGTGCGGCACGATCTCGATCACCAGCGGAGCACGAGTCTCGCGGTTTTTCGGGAACTGGCTCGCCGCCAGGAACAGGCCGGATGCGCCGTCGCGCAGGATGTAGGTGTCGTTGACCTTTTCGCATTTCAGCTCAGGCATCTTCACCGGATCCATCTTCGGCGGTGCCGCATCACCGCTTTTCAGCAGTTTGCGGGTGTTTTTGCACGTCGCATTGGTGCAACCGAAGAACTTGCCGAAACGACCGGTCTTGAGTTGCATCTCGCTGCCGCACTTGTCGCATTCCAGGCTCGGACCTTCGTAGCCCTTGATGCGGTAAGTGCCTTCTTCGATTTCGTAGCCAGAGCAATCCGGGTTGTTACCGCAGATATGCAGCTTGCGCTTCTCATCCAGCAGGTAAGCGTCCATCGCCGTGCTGCAGATCGGGCAGCGGTGCTTGCCGCGCAGGACCAGGGATTCCGACTCACCTTCGTCGTCCGCAGCGATTTCATCGCCCGGCACCAGGTTGACGGTGGCCTTGCAGCGCTCCTTCGGCGGCAGGCTGTAGCCCGAGCAGCCGAGGAACACACCAGTCGACGCAGTACGAATCTGCATCGGACGGCCGCATACCACGCATGGAATATCAGTCATCACTGGCTGGTTGGCGCGCATGCCGCCTTCAGCGCTTTCGGCTACTTCGAGCTTCTTCTTGAAGTCGCCGTAGAACTCGTCGAGCACGTTTTTCCAGTCGCGTTCGCCCTGGGCCACGTCATCGAGGTTCTCCTCCATGCCGGCGGTGAAGCCGTAGTCCATGAGGTTGGAGAAGCTCTCGGCCAGACGCTCGGTGACGATATCGCCCATCTTTTCCGAGTAGAAACGACGGTTGTGCAGTGCCACGTAGCCGCGGTCCTGGATGGTCGAAATGATCGCTGCGTAGGTCGAAGGACGACCGATGCCGCGTTTTTCCATTTCTTTTACCAGGCTCGCTTCCGAATAACGGGCCGGCGGCTTGGTGAAATGCTGGGTCGGATCAAGCTTGATCAGTTTCATCGCGTCGCCCTGAACCATGTCCGGCAGCACGTCGTCATCACCTGGCTTGGCGATTTGCGGCATGACGCGGGTGTAACCGTCGAACTTCAGGATGCGGCCCTTGGCACGCAACTCGAAATCACCGGCACCCACAGTCACCGTGGTCGACAGGTATTGCGCAGGCAGCATCTGGCAAGCGAGGAACTGGCGCCAGATCAGCTCGTAGAGCCGCTCAGCGTCACGCTCCATGCCCGACAGCTTGCTTGGCTCGGTATTGGCGTCGGAGGGACGAATCGCTTCGTGAGCCTCTTGTGCGCCTTCCTTGCTGCTGTAGACGTTCGGATTTTCCGGCAGGTACTTCTTGCCGAATTCGCCTTCAATATAAGTACGCGCCATCGCCACCGCATCAACCGAGAGGTTGGTGGAGTCGGTACGCATATACGTGATGTAGCCAGCTTCGTACAAACGCTGGGCCATCATCATGGTTTTCTTCACACCGAAGCCCAGGCGGTTGCTCGCGGCCTGCTGCAGGGTGGAGGTGATGAACGGTGCCGACGGCTTGCTGCTGGTCGGCTTGTCTTCACGCTTGACGATGCTGTAGCTGGAAGACTTGAGCTTCTCCAGCGCGGCCATGGCTTGGGTTTCGTTGAGCGGCTTGAAGGCTTCGCCTTTCTCGCGAGCCACGTCAAAGCGCACGGTGGCGCCCTTGGCGGTGCCGAGGTCAGCGTGAACTTCCCAGTACTCTTCCGGGTTGAACGCGCGGATTTCTCGCTCACGCTCAACGACCAGTTTTACCGCAACCGACTGCACGCGACCGGCGGACAGGCCGCGAGCGACCTTGGCCCACAGCAGCGGCGAAACCATGTAACCGACCACGCGATCAAGGAACCGCCGCGCCTGCTGGGCGTTGACACGGTCAATGTCCAGCTCGCCTGGTTTGGAGAAAGCTTCCTGAATCGCCTTCTTGGTGATTTCGTTGAACACCACGCGCTTGTAGCGGCTGTCGTCACCACCGATGGCTTCGCGCAGGTGCCAGGCAATGGCTTCCCCCTCGCGATCCAAGTCGGTTGCGAGATAGATGGTGTCAGCATCTTTGGCGAGCCGGCGCAGCTCTTCGATGACCTTCTCTTTGCCCGGGAGGATCTCGTACTTGGCTTTCCAGCCATGATCGGGATCGACACCCATGCGCGAGACAAGCTGCTTGCGCGCTTTCTCTTTCGGCGTGAGCACCGGACCTTCACCCGCGGCAGCCTTGCCGCGCTTGGCGGCTGGCTCTTTGCTGGCGCTAGCCGAACCGCTGGTGGGCAGGTCTCGGATATGGCCGATACTCGACTTCACCACGTATTGGTTACCCAGATACTTGTTGATGGTCTTGGCCTTAGCCGGGGATTCCACAATGACCAGCGATTTGCCCATGGATCAGAAAATTCCTGAATTCTAGAAGTGAAAGGCGGTTGGCGCCTGACGCGGCACCGCTATATATAGTGGCTACAAGGTGAGGTCAAGCGCAGGGTTTTGCGCGCACTCAGCTTATGGCTTGGAAAAAAGGCTCGGTTCGGCTTGCACCAAAGCAAAGCGTGGGACCTGTTCGCCGTCAACCTCGACCGACTCCAGGAACATGCTCAAGGGACGCACCCAAAAGCCGTAATCGCCATACAGGGCTTGGTAGAAGACCACTTCTTCTTCGGTCTCGGAATGCCGCGCAATGCTGAATACGCGGTACTGCGGACCTTTGTAATGCTGGTAGAGCCCAGGTTGTATCGGCATGGTTTGGCCCTCACTCAAATCTTTTCAAAATAAAAATAAAAATAAATTCAGAAAAACAAAAACCGGGGCACTTGGCCCCGGCTTCCATCAACGAGACGCTTAAACGCGTTCGAAGACGGTGGAGATGCCTTGGCCGAGACCAATGCACATGGTGGCTACCCCAAAGGTGCCGCCATTTTGCTTCATCACGTTCAGCAAAGTGCCGGAGATACGTGCACCGGAACAACCGAACGGGTGACCCAAGGCGATCGCGCCGCCGTGCAGGTTAACCTTCTCGTTCATCTTGTCGAGCACTTTCAAATCTTTCAGCACTGGCAGGGCCTGTGCGGCGAAAGCTTCGTTGAGCTCAAAGAAGTCGATATCGTTAATACCCAGGCCCGCACGCTTCAGTGCTTTTTGGGTGGCCGGTACTGGACCATAGCCCATGATCGCCGGGTCCACACCTGCCACTGCCATCGAACGAATCACAGCCATAGGCTGGATGCCCAGGTCCTGCGCACGCTGCGCCGACATCACTATCATGCACGAAGCACCATCAGTGATTTGCGACGAAGTCCCGGCTGTCACGGTGCCGCCCTTCGGGTTAAACGCTGGCTTCAAAGCCGCCAGGCTTTCCAGGGTGGTTTCCGGACGAATGGTTTCGTCGTAGTCGAACAGTTTCAGGAAACCGTTCTCGTCGTAGCCTTGCATCGGGATGATTTCGTCTTTGAACTTGCCTTCCAGGGTCGCTTTGTAGGCGAGCTGGTGAGAGCGCACCCCGAAAGCATCCTGTTGTTCGCGAGTGATGCCGTGCATTTTGCCCAGCATTTCAGCGGTCAGCCCCATCATGCCCGAGGCTTTCGCCGCGTACAGGGACATGTGCGGGTTCGGATCGACACCGTGCATCATGCTCACGTGACCCATATGCTCGACGCCGCCAACCACGAACACGTCACCGTTACCGGTCATGATCGCTTGCGCAGCTGTGTGCAGCGCACTCATCGACGAGCCACACAGGCGGCTGACGGTCTGGCCGGCAGCAGTGTGCGGAATCTGAGTCATCAGGGACGCCATGCGCGCGATGTTCCAGCCCTGCTCCAGGGTCTGGTTTACGCAGCCCCAGATCACGTCTTCGACTTCGTTCGGATCAACCTTGACGTTGCGTTCCAGCAATTTGCTGATCAGGTGCGCCGACATGTCTTCGGCGCGGGTGTTACGGTGCATGCCACCCTTGGAGCGGCCCATCGGAGTACGACCGAAGTCGACAATCACGACGTCTCTTGGATTCAAGCTCATAAAATTTCACTCTCGCTCAAGTGTTTGGACGCTTAACCGAAGAACCGTTGGCCGGTTTTGGCCATTTCACGCAGTTTTGCGGTCGGGTGGTACAGCGCGCCCAAATCAGCGTACTGGTCAGCCAGGGCAACGAACTCTGCAACACCGATAGAATCGATGTAGCGCAACGCGCCGCCACGGAATGGAGGGAAACCAATACCGTAGACCAGACCCATGTCGGCTTCGGCGGCGGTTTCGACAATGCCATCTTCCAGGCAACGCACGGTTTCCAGGCACAGCGGGATCATCATCCAGTTGATGATGTCTTCGTCAGTGACTTCGCGCTGCTCGTAAACGATCGGCTTGAGCACTTCCAGTACCGACGGGTCGGCGACTTTCTTCTGCTTGCCTTTCTTGTCGGTCTCGTAAGCGTAGAAACCCTTGCCATTCTTCTGGCCCAGGCGTTTGGCTTCGTAGAGCACATCGATGGCCGAACGGCGATCATCCTTCATGCGGTCCGGGAAACCTTCAGCCATCACGTCACGACCGTGGTGACCGGTGTCGATGCCGACCACGTCCATCAGGTATGCCGGGCCCATTGGCCAGCCGAATTTTTCCATGATCTTGTCGATACGGACGAAGTCCACACCGGCGCTGACCAGCTTGGCGAAACCGCCGAAGTACGGGAACAGCACGCGGTTGACCAAGAAGCCCGGGCAGTCGTTGACCACGATCGGGTTCTTGCCCATTTTCTTGGCGTAGGCAACGGTGGTGGCAACGGCCAGCTCGCTGGACTTCTCGCCGCGAATCACTTCAACCAGCGGCATCATGTGCACCGGGTTGAAGAAGTGCATGCCGACGAAGTTTTCCGGACGCTTGAGGGCTTTGGCCAGCAAGGTGATGGAAATGGTCGAGGTATTGGACGCGAGGATGGTGTCCTCTTTGACGTTGTCTTCGACTTCGGCCAGTACGGCTTGCTTGACCTTAGGGTTCTCGACGACTGCTTCAACGACCAGGTCAACGTGACCGAAATCACCGTAGGACAGGGTCGGACGAATGGCGTTAAGCACTTCAGCCATTTTCGCTGGAGTCATACGACCTTTATCAACGCGACCGACCAGCAGTTTGGCGGCCTCAGCCAAACCTTGCTCGATGCCGTGCTCATTGATGTCCTTCATCAGGATCGGCGTACCTTTGGAGGCCGACTGATAAGCGATACCACCACCCATGATGCCAGCGCCCAATACAGCAGCCTGTTTCACGTCCTTGGCGATTTCGTCGTAGGCCTTGGCCTTTTTCTTCAGTTCCTGATCGTTCAGGAACAGACCGATCAAGCTCTGCGCGGCAGATGTCTTGGCCAGTTTGACGAAACCGGCGGCTTCGACTTCCAGCGCTTTGTCGCGACCGAAGTTCGCGGCTTTCTGGATGGTCTTGATCGCTTCGACCGGCGCCGGGTAGTTCGGGCCAGCTTGACCGGCAACAAAACCTTTGGCGGTTTCGAAAGCCATCATTTGTTCAATTGCATTCAGCTTGAGTTTCTCAAGCTTCGGCTGACGCTTGGCCTTGAAGTCGAACTCGCCGGAGATGGCGCGCTTGATCAGTTCCAGGGCAGCTTCCTGCAGCTTCTCAGGGGCAACCACCGCATCGACGGCGCTGACTTTCAGTGCGTCTTCAGGACGGTTTTCCTTGCCAGAGGCAATCCACTCGATGGCGTTGTCGGCACCGATGATGCGCGGCAGGCGCACGGTGCCGCCGAAGCCTGGGTAGATGCCCAGTTTGACTTCTGGCAGACCGATCTTGGCCTTGGTGGACATGACGCGGTAGTCCGCCGCCAGGCACATTTCCAGACCGCCACCCAGGGCGATACCGTTGATCGCGGCGACAGTCGGGACGTTGAGGTCTTCGAAATCGCTGAAAATCTTGTTGGCTTCGAGGTTGCCAGCGACAAGCTCTGCATCAGGCAGCTTGAAGTTTTCGACAAATTCGGTGATGTCGGCGCCGACGATGAACACGTCCTTGCCACTGCTGACGATCACACCCTTGATCGAAGCATCTGCCTTGATGGTGTCTACAGCCTGACGCAATTCGTTCAGGGTTAGACGGTTGAACTTGTTGACGGACTCACCCTTGAGATCGAACTTCAGTTCGACGATGCCACTTTCAAGAGCCTTAACCGTGATGGCTTTACCTTCGTAAATCATCAACTGATCTCCACGATATGGAAGCTGAACAGTACACGTCGGACGCAGGCGAATGGCTCGGCAGGACGCTTTTCGTCGATGCTAACGCCAATCCACCCGGCACACCCGCCAACGCGATAGTCGGGATTCTGTAGGAGCGGTCTGAAATACAAACGCTCAATTCATACGCCCGTTTGATTTGGGTACGTCACCTTCACGGAATTTCCGACAATTGTCAATCGCCCAAAATGCTGGTTTAAACGCGACTTTCCGGTCACTTCCGTAACACGAAGTCCTGCAACACGCGGATGCATGTGAGGCCATTCATAGGATCAATAGTTAGAAAAGTCGCCCTAATTCGCGGCAACCTGCGTTTGAGCAGCTACGCTAGCGGGACATTGAGGAAAAAATTTGAACGCTTTTGGCGAATGCCCAGCGTAAGATCAGCGCCACAAAGAATTTCCGGCCTGCCTGGCCAACTCCAGCCCGATGATGATGTCGGGCTTTTTATTGCCTGTCTGTCAGGCGCAGGAGTTTGCCTGTGTAGGAGTTGCCGCAGGCTGCGATCTTTTGATCTTGCCCTTAAAAACAACGTCAAAAGATCGCAGCCTTCGGCAGCTCTCCTGCGAGGATTGTGTTTCAGGCCAACGCCTTCAGCGTGGCATCGATCTGCTGCAAAACCTCGGCCTCGCCCTTCTCGCCCCAGTACAACGTGATCATCTGCTTGTCCGCCTCGATCTTGTAAACGTTGTCCGGCAATTTCTCGAAATGAATCAGCAACGCCGGATCCTCACAGACCTCCTGCCACTGATTGACCCACACTCCTGGCGACTTCTGCCAATAACTCCAGCACTTGGGTTGGTTACCTCGACGCGGGCGGTGGTACTGAGCACACGGGCTCGGCGGCTCGTGGCTCAGCCAGTGCGGCCACTCCTGAGGCGCCAGTTGCATGGCCAACCCGATGCGCCGCGCTTCCATGCGCAAGGCCATGCGGCCGCTCTGGTGGCGGGACGGTCGCAACCATGCCAGTGGACTCAGTACCACCAGCAGGATTGACACCACTATCCAGACCGTCATATCTGTACTCCCGATTCTTGATGGGCGCATTCAGTCACTTTGGAACCAATGCGCTTGAAACCAGCCATACTTACCAATATTGCAATCCTCAGGAGGAGCACTTCATGCCCTACCACCACATTCTGGTCGCTGTAGATCTAACCGAAGAGTGCGACCCTGTTATCCACCGCGCTCGCGAACTGTCGGTGAGCAACGGCGCGAAGCTGTCCCTGGTGCATATTGTCGAGCCGATGGCCATGGCCTTTGGCGGCGACGTACCAATGGACCTGTCCCAGTTGCAGCAGCAACAGTTCGATCAAGCCAAGGAACGCCTTGACCGGCTGATCCTGAAGTATCCGGAACTCTCCAAGGAGTACAGCCACCTGACTTACGGCCAGCCGCGCCAGGAGATTCACCACCTGGCCAAGGAACAGACCTGCGACCTGATCGTGGTCGGCAGCCATGGCCGGCATGGCTTGGCGCTGTTGCTGGGCTCCACCGCCAACGACGTTCTGCACGGTGCGCCCTGCGATGTGCTTGCGGTACGCCTGATCAAAAGCTGATAACACTAAACCCTGTGGGAGCGAGCTTGCTCGCGATGGCGTCCTGTCAGTCAACATTCATATCGGCTGACAGGGCCTCATCGCGAGCAAGCTCGCTCCCACAGGGGATAGACACCAGCCCAGTAGATCGCATTCCATATAAAAAGCCCGGCATTCATCACTGAACGCCGGGCTTTTTTTATTGCAGGATCAATCAGGCATCCAGCTCGGCCCAACGCTCGACCATGACGTCGAGTTCAGCCTGTAATTGCTCAAGCTGAGCAATTACGGCAGCAGTCTCGGCAGCCGGGCGCTGATAGAAAGCGGAATCCGCCATCTGCGCTTCAACCGCAGCGATCTGCTTTTCCATGGCTTCGATCTGAGCCGGCAACATTTCCAACTCGCGCTGCAACTTGTAGCTGAGCTTTTTCTTCGCCACCGGCGCTTCTACCGCAGCAACTGGTGCCGCTTCGGCGGTCACTACAGCGGAGGTCAGGTCGGCTTTGCCGGACTTGCTCTCAGTCACGCCCAGCAGGCGCGGCGAGCCGCCCTGACGCAGCCAGTCCTGATAACCACCGACGTATTCGCGAACCTTGCCTTCACCTTCGAAGACCAGGGTGCTGGTCACGACGTTGTCGAGGAATGCCCGGTCGTGACTGACCATCAGCACGGTGCCGTTGAAGGTCAGCAAGACCTCTTCCAGCAGCTCGAGGGTTTCGACATCGAGATCGTTGGTCGGCTCATCGAGTACCAGCAGGTTCGCCGGCTTGCTGAACAACTTGGCCAGCAACAGGCGAGCGCGCTCACCACCGGACAGCGCCTTGACCGGCGTGCGGGCACGCTGCGGGCTGAACAGGAAGTCGCCGAGGTAGCTCAACACGTGACGGCTCTGACCATCGATATCGATGAAGTCGCGACCTTCGGCCACGTTGTCGATCACGGTCTTTTCCAGGTCCAGTTGATGGCGCAACTGGTCGAAGTAAGCCACGTCGATACGCGTCCCCTCTTCCACTGTGCCGCTGGTTGGCTGCAAACCGTTGAGCATCAGTTTCAGCAAGGTTGTCTTGCCGGTACCGTTGGCGCCCAGCAGACCGATACGGTCGCCGCGCTGCAGGACCATCGAGAAGTCCTTGATCAGGAACGGGCCACCCGGGTGAGCAAAGCTCACGTTCTCGAGGACCATCACCTGCTTGCCGGACTTGTCAGCGGTATCCAGCTGAATGTTGGCTTTGCCGGTGCGCTCACGACGCTCGCTACGCTCGTTGCGCAGGGCTTTGAGGGCGCGGACGCGGCCTTCGTTACGGGTGCGACGAGCCTTGATACCCTGGCGGATCCAGACTTCTTCCTGGGCCAGTTTTTTGTCAAACAGCGCGTTCGCCGTATCTTCAGCCGCCAGAGACGCTTCTTTGTGCACCAGGAAGCTGGCGTAGTCGCCGTTCCAGTCAATCAGGCCGCCGCGATCCAGTTCGAGGATGCGGGTGGCGAGGTTTTGCAGGAAGGAACGGTCGTGCGTGATGAACAGCACGGCGCCCTGGAAATCCTTCAACGCTTCTTCGAGCCAGGCGATTGCACCGATGTCCAGGTGGTTGGTCGGTTCGTCGAGCAGCAGCAGGTCCGGTTCGGAAACCAGGGCCTGGGCCAACAGGACGCGGCGACGCCAGCCGCCGGACAATTCGGCGAGGGTCTTGTCGGCCGGCAACTGCAGACGGCTCAAGGTGCTGTCTACCAATTGCTGCAAACGCCAGCCATCGCGGGCTTCGAGGTCATGCTGGACGTGCATCAGCTTGTCCAGGTCGGCGTCGGTGACGATGTTCTGGCTCAGGTGGTGATACTGCGCAAGCAGCTCGCCCACACCGTCCAGGCCTTCAGCCACTACGTCGAACACGGTCCGCCCGTCGGCTACCGGCAATTCTTGCGGCAATTCGCCAATCTTGAGGCCGGGTGCGCGCCAAACGGAGCCGTCGTCGGGCTTCTGGTCGCCCTTGACGAGCTTCATCATGCTGGACTTGCCAGTGCCATTGCGGCCGATGATGCACACCCGCTCACCACGGGCGATCTGCCAGGACACCTTGTCCAACAACGGCGTAGAGCCGAAAGCAAGGGACACATCGCTGAATTTGAGCAGGGTCATGAGCTTCTCCAAAAACCGGGCGCGCATTCTACCTGACTTGAGGCTTCAGAAGGCCGGCAATTTCAATGTCGAAGCACTCTGCATAACAAATGTTGCGATCTTGCACCGACAGGCCGGCAAAGCTTTCGCCCGTTGCTGGCAAAAGGCTAAGCTACAAGCAATCAGTGCTGATGCTGTCGGCACTTGTCATGATTTTTCTGCCCGGATGTCTCATGCGCAGTCGCCTGTTCAGTCTTCTATCTTGTTTGCTCCTCTCTGCCACTGCCGCTCAATCAGTCCAGGCGGTAGACCTGTCCACCCAACGCCAGTATTACGATGAGGCCAAGCGCGCCTTGGCCAACGGCGACTCCGGCCCCTATTTTCGCTACAGTCAGGCCCTCAGTGATTATCCGCTGGAACCGTACCTGGCCTATGACGAGCTGACCGCGCGTCTGAAAACCGCGAGCAACCCGGAAATCGAGAAATTCCTCGCTGAACATGGGGACCTGCCCCAGGCCAACTGGATGAAATTGCGCTGGTTGCGCTGGCTGGCCGATCGCGGCGACTGGGCCACCTTCGTCAAGTACTACGATCCCAAGCTCAACTTCACCGAACTGGACTGCCTGAACGCGCAGTATGAGATTGGCCATAACCTCAAAGCCCAGGGTTACGCCAATGCCGACAAGCTCTGGCTGACCGGTAAATCCCAACCCGAGGCCTGCGATGGTCTGTTCGGAGCCTGGGCCGCCGAAGGTCAACTGACCGAACAGAAACGCTGGGAGCGCGCCAAACTCGCCGCCCAGGCGCGCAATTATCCGCTGGCCAACAGCCTGGTGAACAGCCTGACCACCCTCGCCCCTCGTGGTCGCTTGTTGGTGGATGTGGCGCAGAAACCCGAGCTGCTCAATCAGCCGTCGCGGTTTATCCCGGCCGATGAGCCGATGTCCGACATCGTCAGCCTTGGCCTGCGCCGCCTGGCCAAGCAGGACCCGGACAAGGCCATGGACCTGCTCGACGGTTATGCGAGCAGCATGCACTTCTCCCGCGATGAAAAAGTAGCGATCGCCCGGGAAATCGGCCTGACCCTGGCACGGCGTTATGACCCTCGCGCACTCGATGTCATGACCAAGTACGACCCGGAACTGCGGGACAACACCGTGTCCGAGTGGCGTCTGCGCCTATTGCTTCGACTGGCTCGCTGGGACGACGCCTATCAGTTGACCCGTCGTTTGCCACAAGACCTGGCTACCACCAACCGCTGGCGCTACTGGCAGGCCCGCAGCCTTGAGTTGGCGCAACCGCAGAATCCGGAAGCGCAGACGCTTTACAAGGGCCTCGCCCGCGAACGTGATTTCTATGGTTTCCTGGCCGCCGACCGTTCGCAGTTGCCCTACTCGCTGGTCAACAAACCGCTGGTACTCAGCCAGGCCACCATCAACAAAGTGCGCAACACGCCGGGTATTCGTCGGGCTCTTGAGTTCCACGCCCGCGGACAAGTCGTCGATGGTCGTCGCGAGTGGTATTACGTCAGCCGCCACTTCAACCGTGACGAGATGGTCGCCCAGGCGAAACTGGCCTATGACCTGAAATGGTATTTCCCGGCGATCCGCACCATCAGCGAGGCGAAGTACTGGGATGACCTGGACATCCGCTTCCCGATGGCCCACCGCGATACCCTGGTGCGTGAAGCCAAGGTGCGTGGCTTGCATTCGAGCTGGGTGTTCGCCATTACCCGCCAGGAAAGCGCCTTCATGGACGACGCCCGTTCCGGGGTCGGCGCCAGCGGCCTGATGCAACTGATGCCCGGCACCGCCAAGGAAACCTCGCGCAAGTTCAGTATTCCCCTGGCCTCGCCGCAGCAAGTGCTCGACCCGGACAAGAATATCCAGCTTGGCGCCGCGTACCTGAGCCAGGTCCACAGCCAGTTCAACGGCAACCGCGTCCTCGCCACCGCTGCCTACAACGCCGGCCCCGGCCGCGTGCGCCAATGGTTGCGCGGTGCCGATCACCTGAGCTTCGACGTGTGGGTGGAAAGCATCCCGTTCGACGAAACCCGCCAGTACGTGCAGAACGTGCTGTCGTACTCAGTGATCTACGGCCAGAAACTCAACTCGCCACAGCCGCTGGTGGATTGGCATGAGCGGTATTTTGACGATCAGTAACCGGTAATGCCGGTTCCTACACCGATCTCGATACCTTGCCGACTGTGGTCAATCGATATCGTTGAGCCGGGCTTTTAGGTGAGTCAGGGTCAGTCATTTCGATCAGACCGGCCGCCAATGCTGGCTTGAGATAGTTAGCCCGAAAGGTCGCTTTGTGAGCCAAACCGACCTTTGCCATCAATTCATTGACCTTGAGCGAACTTCCGTCATGAAGCACGCGAAGCAGTCTCGCTACTTGGTCGGTTACTTGGTCGGTTACTTGGTCGGTTACTTGGTCGGTTGGTGGTTCGCTTCGAGCAGCTTCCGCCAGCGCGACACTTAACGCCTGAAGCATGAACTCAACAAAAGGCGTTGCTTCGGCCAACTGGTCGGCGGCAGACAATGCAGCGTAATAAGCGTCCTGCTGCTCACGAATCACCGCCTCAACCGGCAGATAGGCCAACACGGGGCGCCACTGACTGAGTATCAAAGTTTGCCAGAGACGCCCCATGCGCCCGTTGCCATCAGCAAAGGGATGGATGAATTCGAACTCATAGTGGAATACGCAACTGATGATCAGTGGATGCCAGTCGGATGCACCCAGCCAAGCCAGCAAATCATCCATCAAGTGCGCAACGCGACTCGGAGGCGGCGCCATATGAACCAGTTGTTCGCCGCGGTATATGCCCACACCCGCCTGACGAAACCGGCCACAATCATCAATCAATCCGTGCACAAGCAGCTCATGCGCCCGGAGCAAATCAGCTCGGCTGCCCGGCTGCCAGTCCGGCATGGATTCGTAGGTTGCAAAAGCGTTGCGTACTTCCTGGATTTCCCTTGGCAAACCCAGTACTCGCTGCCCAGCCAGAACAGCCGTTACCTGCTCGATGCTGAGCGTATTGTTCTCGATCGCCAATGAAGCCTGAATCGTACGGATACGATTACCACGGCGCAGTTGAGGCGTCTGCCGACTATCACCTACAGCCGAAAGCTGACCGATCTGCTCGCTGATCTCGGCGATCAGCGCCAGTATTCTTGTGGTCAGGGTCAACGGTGGTTGGTAGCGACTCATATCCTCATCCAGGCAACTCGATCGAGCCGACATAATGCCCGAACAAGCTGGTCTGAGCAGACTTCATTCAATGTCAAAAGATCGTAGCCTGCGGCAGCTTCTACGGGTGCATATCGTATTCAGCCTTGCCATCACTGAACTGCAACGCCGCCAGCCGCGCATACAACGCATTGCTCGCCACCAGCTCCTGGTGCGTGCCCACCGCCACCAGTTTGCCCTGATCCATGACCGCGATCCGGTCAGCGTTTTTCACCGTGGCCAAGCGGTGGGCGATGACCAAGGTGGTGCGGTTTTTCATCAGGCTTGGCAGGGCTTGCTGGATCAGGTGTTCGCTCTGGGCGTCGAGGGCGCTGGTGGCTTCGTCCAGCAGCAGGATCGGTGCGTCCACCAGCAGCGCCCGGGCGATGGCCAGGCGTTGGCGTTGGCCGCCGGACAAGCCGAGGCCACCGTCACCGAGGTGGGTCTGGTAGCCGTTGGGCATTTGTTCGATGAAGTCGTGGGCGTAGGCGATTTTTGCCGCTTCCTGAACCTGGGCCAGGGTCGCGCCCGGATTGCCGTAGCGGATGTTCTCTTCGATGCTGCCGAAGAACAGCGCCGGGTTTTGCGAGACCAGCGCGAAGCAGCGGCGCAGGTCCAGTGGATCAAGCTGAGTCAGCGGTACGCCTTCCAGCAAGATGCGCCCTTCGGCAGGATCGTAAAAACGCAACAGCAAGTCATACACCGTGGACTTGCCCGCGCCGGACGGCCCAACCAGCGCCAGGGTTTCGCCCGCGTTGATCGTCAGATTCAAGCCGTCGACAGCGAAGCTTTCAGGGCGCGAGGGGTAGGAAAAACGTACATCCTCAAGGACCAGATTGCCCTTGACCCGTTCCGGCAAGGTCACCAGTCCGGTGCTCGGTGGCTGGATGATATTTTCCGAGCGCAGCAATTCGGCAATCCGTTCCGCGGCACCGGCCGCCCGCTGCAACTCGCCGATCACCTCGCTCAACGTGCCGAAGGCGCTGCCGACGATCAGACTGTAGAAAACAAACGCCGCCAGTTCGCCACCTGAAATCCGCCCGGCGATCACATCCATGCCGCCGACCCAGAGCATGACGCCGACTGCACCCAGCACCAGCACGATCACCAGCGTGATCAACCACGAACGCTGGACGATACGTTTGCGAGCCGTTTCGAATGCTTCTTCCACGGTGACGGCAAAGCGTTGCTCGTCCTGGACCTGGTGGTTGTAGGCTTGTACGGTTTTGATCTGGCCGAGGGTTTCGGAGACGTAGCTGCCGACATCGGCAATCCGGTCCTGGCTCTCGCGCGACAGGCTGCGCACCCGACGGCCGAAGATCAAAATCGGCGCGACCACCAGCGGCAACGCAATCACCACGATGCTGGTGAGCTTGGGGTTGGTGATAAACAGCAGCACGATCCCGCCGATCACCATCAGCAAGTTGCGCAGGAACAGCGATAACGACGAGCCGATCACCGATTGCAGCAGCGTGGTGTCTGCGGTCAGCCGCGACTGGATCTCGGAGCTGCGGTTGTCTTCGTAGAAACCGGGATGCAGGTAAACCAGATGATTGAAAACCTGACGGCGGATGTCCGCGACAACCCGCTCGCCGATCCACGACACCAGATAGAAGCGTGCAAAGGTACCGACGGCCAGCCCAACCACCAATACCATAAACAGTCCGATGGACTGATTGAGCAAATGCGGTGACTGGGTCATGAAACCCTGATCCACCAACAGGCGAATCCCCTGCCCCATGGACAAGGTGATGCCCGCAGTGACAATCAGCGCCAGCAAGGCACCGAACGCATGCCAGCGATAAGGCGCAACAAAATGACTGGCCAGGCGAATGGCACGACGGTGACGGGAAGAGAGCATCGGGTTCATCCAGGTTCACAACACAAGCGTTGATGGGGCCAGCCTACACACTCAATGGGGTGGAACGCTGTAAATCACAATGAGTCAGGTTAATTATGACCGCCAAGACTAGCGCCTAGACGCTATTGGTCTAAAGTCCGGGTGGCAACGCCGAAGTATTTCTGGTGGACTGGTATTGCCGACCTGGAAGATCGCAGGGAGTTGTCACAGCCCGGTCACCTGGCGGTTTTAGAGTAAGCACACAACCTGATGAGGAGACAGGCCATGTCCTTGCAAAACAGCAGCGATGACAAAATTGAAGTGATCCGCACGCAGCCGCACCAGTCTCTGGGTTGCTCGATTATTGATGAGCATGGACGTGAAGTACCGATCACTGAAGACATGATCCAGGACGCTTGCCGCGAACTGGAGAAGCGACTGGTCAAGCCTGCCGAACAAAAGTGATATAGCCACCGTCTTCTTGACCCGGCCCTCGTTGGCCGGGTTTTTTATGGGTGATTATCCAAAATTGTGGTGCAGCCATTCGCGAGCAAGCCGCTCCCACAGGTGTCTTGTGGTGAACACAGATCTCGTGTTCAGCCGAGATCAAATGTGGGAGCGGGCTTGCTCGCGAATGGGCCAACTCGGTCCTTAGACAGCCACTGCACCCAACGCCGCCACAATCTGGCGCAACACCGGCGAATCCCCCTCAATGCGCACCTGCAACCCGTCAATCTCACGCCGCAGCGGATAATGCTTGCGCAGTGCATCGAACGCCGCGCGCTGCTCGTTCACGTTACCTACAAGGCTGCGACGAAAATCTGCATCGTCACGGCGCGGGTCGTACACGCCGCGGCACAACATCGCCAGCGCCCAGGCCGGGTCGCTATCAGCGTTCAACGTCACGTGTGACAACCACGGCGCCGGCAGCAAATCGCTCAGGCTGACCTGGGCCGGCTGACCGAGAAAGTCGCAATACGCCTGATAGATCTGCGCCGTGCCGCGCTGCTTGCCGTCGAGGCTGTAACCGGCGATATGCGGGGTCGCCAGCACGCAGAGTTCGGCCAATGCCACATCGACCTCAGGCTCACCCTCCCAGACGTCCAGCACCGCTTGCAGGTCTTCACGGTGCAGCAACACCTGACGCAGGGCGGCGTTGTCCACCACCGGACCACGACTGGCATTGATCAGCCAGGTGCCAGGCTTGAGTCGATTCAAACGAGGCTTGTCGAACAGATGCCAAGTCGTTTGAGCGCCATGCTTCTTTAAAGGCGTGTGCAGGCTGATGACGTCGCACTGCTCGATGATCTGCTCAAGACTGACGTAATCGCCGCCTTCAGCCGCTTGTCGTGGCGGATCGCAGACCAGTACGTTCCAGCCCAGGCCTCGCAGGACCTTGACCAGCCGCCCGCCCACTTCCCCGGCACCGACCACGCCATAGGTGCGCTGCGTCAGGTCGGCGCCTTCGATTTCGGCCAGGGTCAGCAGGCTGCCGAGCACGTAGTCGACCACGCCCCGGGCATTGCAGCCGGGTGCACTGGACCAGGTGATGCCGGCCTGTTGAAAGTAATCCAGGTCCAGGTGATCGGTGCCGATGGTGCAGGTGCCGACGAACTTCACTTTGCTGCCTTCGAGCAATCCGCGGTTGACGTTGGTCACCGAGCGCACAAGCAGCACATCGGCCTGTTCGACGGCGGCGCGGTCGATGGAACGCCCCGGCACCCGGCGGATTTCGCCGAAACCTTCGAAGAAGGCATCAAGCAGCGGGATATTTTCATCGGCAACAATCAGCATGGCGAGGCTCCTTTGGCGGATCGGCAGTTTAGGCGCAGAAGGATGTGATGGGCCAGCGCGTATTCAGGATCGCAGCGCGCCTCTGTGGCGAGGGAGCTTGCTCCCGTTCGGCTGCGCAGCAGTCGTAAAATCTGCGCACGCGGTGGGCCTGACAAAACCGGGTTGTTGATTTTGGGGCCGCTTCGCAGCCCAGCGGGAGCAAGCTCCCTCGCCACAGGGAATGTCGAAACAGCCAAGAGTGGATTACAAATCCCTAACACAGCTCTTTTCCTGACCACTGCGTCAACGGGTAGAATGCGCCGCCTAGCGCATCAAATATCCCTGGACGTTTCGCCCTTGAATTCCGTAACTGACCGCCCCGCTGCAACCACCCTCACCCGCCCGGCCCGGGTTCGCCTGGAGCTGAGAAACCTGTTCGCCCTGGCGCTGCCGATCATGATCGCGCAACTGGCGACCACCGCCATGGGCTTCGTCGATGCGGTGATGGCCGGCCGTGTCGGGCCACGAGATCTCGCCGCTGTGGCGCTGGGTAACTCGATCTGGGTGCCGGTGTTCCTGCTGATGACCGGCACGTTGCTCGCCACGACGCCGAAAGTTGCCCAGCGCTTCGGCGCCGGCACTCACAGCGAGATCGGCCCGATCGTGCGTCAGGCGCTATGGCTGGCGTTGGTGGTGGGGTTGATGGCGACTGGCATGCTGATCGCTGCCGAACCGATCCTGCACATCATGAAAGTCGATCCCGAGCTGATCGGCCCCTGCATGCAATACCTGCATGGCATCGCCGCAGGTTTGCCAGCGGTCGCGTTCTATCACGTGTTGCGCTGCTTCAGTGACGGCATGGGCCGCACTCGCCCGGCAATGATCCTCGGTCTGTGCGCCCTGGCGCTGAACATCCCGTTGAACTACGTATTCATTTACGGCCACTTGGGCGTACCCGCCATGGGCGGTGCCGGCTGTGGCTGGGCAACGGGGATTGTGATGTGGTTCATGGCCCTCGGCATGGCGGCCTATACACGCGGGGCGCCCGCCTACCGAAAAAGCGAGCTGTTCAGCCGCTTCGACTGGCCACAATGGTCGGTGATCAAACGCCTGCTGGGCATCGGCCTGCCGATCGGCATTGCGGTGTTTGCCGAATCGAGCATCTTCGCGGTGATTGCCCTGCTGATCGGCAGCCTCGGCGCGACCGTCGTGGCCGGCCACCAGATTGCGCTGAACGTCAGCTCGCTGGTCTTTATGATCCCTTACTCGCTGGGGATGGCCGTCACCGTGCGCGTCGGTCAGGCACTGGGCCGCAATGAACCGCGTGAAGCCCGATTCGCAGCGGGCGTCGGCATGGGCAGTGCGTTGGCTTACGCCTGTCTGTCGGCGAGCATGATGCTGTTGCTGCGTGAACACATCGCAACGATCTACACGGCTGATCCGACGGTGATCCATGTGGCGGCGATGCTGATCGTGTATTCGGCGCTGTTCCAGTTTTCCGACGCGATCCAGGTCACGGCGGCCGGCGCGCTGCGCGGTTATCAGGACACACGGGTGACGATGATCCTGACGCTGTTTGCGTACTGGGGGATTGGTTTGCCGGTGGGTTACGCCTTGGGGCTGACCGATTGGTTCGGCACGCCAAGTGGCCCGAGTGGGCTGTGGCAGGGTTTGATCGTGGGCTTGAGTTGCGCGGCGCTGATGCTGTCAATCCGCCTGACGCGCAGTGCACGCAAGCGGATCCGCATCAGCCAGTCAGCGGGTTAAGCGAGTTTCTTGCGGATCCAGTAGAGGTAGGTGCCTGCCTCTTCATGCTGCGCGACCAGTTCGTGGTCGAGGAACACGCAAAACTTGGGGATATCGCGACGGGTCGACGGGTCGGTGGCGATCACCTTGAGCAAGCCGCCGGGCGCCAGGTCACGAATGTGCTGGTGCAACATCATCACCGGCTCCGGGCAATTGAGGCCGGTGGCATCGAGGGTGCCGTCTACCGGCGTATCAAGCATTTCACTCATGATTCACTCCTGAAACTGGCCGGCATTGTCGCGCATTGCCGGGGTTCTTAACAGATCGTACAGCTTGTCACTGTGGCGAGGGAGCTTGCTCCCGCTGGAGCGCGAAGCGGCCCCAATTCTGGCGATGCGGTTTATCGGAAGATCTCGGCGTCTGGTATTAGGGCTGCTTCGCAGCCCAGCGGAGCAAGCTCCCTCGCCACAA
This sequence comes from Pseudomonas sp. ASL4, assembly GCF_056680395.1. Taxonomy (NCBI): domain Bacteria; kingdom Pseudomonadati; phylum Pseudomonadota; class Gammaproteobacteria; order Pseudomonadales; family Pseudomonadaceae; genus Pseudomonas; species Pseudomonas sp. ASL4. The sequence continues at coordinate 5,974,371 of NZ_CM155280.1, forward strand.
AAGCCCGGTCCCACATTAGTCCGCGTGATTAACGGGACTTAGGTTTCTTCACGTCAATCCGGCGCAGGTGGCAGGTCACTTCTTCGCGGTCGTGATACAGCTGTTTGCAGCCAATTTCGACCTTGATGCCGCGTTCCTTGAAGCCATCAGCGATGCGTTCGAGCAAGCGCTTCACTTCAGCGTAACGCTGTTTCATCGGCAGCTTGAGGTTGACCACCGCTTCGCGGCAATGCCCTTCGCCAATCCATTCTTCGAGCATCGCGGCGTTGCGCGCCGGTTTCTCGACGATGTCGCAAACCATCCAGTCCACTGGCTGACGAGGCTTGAAGGTAAAACCGTCAGCCATCAAGTGCTGCACCAAACCAGTGTCCATCAGGCTTTCGGCCATCGGGCCGTTGTCGATGGCGGTCACCAGCATGCCACGGTTGACCAGTTGCCAGGTCCAACCGCCCGGCGCGGCGCCCAGGTCAACGCCGGTCATGTCGCTGTGCAAACGCTCGTCCCACTGGTCGCGCGGGATGAAATGGTGCCAGGCCTCTTCCAGCTTCAGGGTCGAACGGCTTGGTGCGTCACGCGGGAACTTCAGCCGTGGGATGCCCATCGGCCACATCGCAGAGTTATTCGACTCAGCCAAACCGACGAACACTTCACGGCCGCTTTTGAACGTCAGCAGCAGGCGCGGTTTACTGGCGTCTTCCACCAGTTTGCCGGCCGCCATCAGTGCCTTGCGCAGGTGACCTTCGAACTTCTTGCAGAAGTTCGACAGTTCCTTGCCATCGTTGGTGTCGACCATTTCCAGCCACAGGCTGCCGCACACCGGGAAGTCGACAATGTGCGCCAGGATCACGCTGATACGGTCGGTTTCCGGCAGATCGATGAAGATCCCCCGAGCCCACTGACGCGGGAAGATCAATTCGGCGAACCGCTGGCCGCGCATCAGGCGCTCGGCGCCATCTTCTTCGGTACAAATAAATTCGGCACAGGCGCTGGCGGTTTTAGCCTTGGCATAACCGGCCACGTTCAGCCGTGCCGCGTGTTCGGAAATCTCGGAACAGACTTCGCCTTCGAAGCCCGGCCGGCAATGCATAAAGAGGGTGTTCATTCTTACTCCTGGGCAGATGGCGAGAAATTCAACCACTGCGCGATGCCCAGGCTTGCGTTGAAGCAAAGCCTGTCACGAAAACCGCCGCATGATAGCCGAGTTCGGAACCTTGGACTTGTCGATAGAGTCCAGTTATTAGCCAGCTACTTAAAACAGGGCTAGGTTTAATGCTCTGTCCTTCCCCCAGTCCGTAGCCGTGCGGACTTAAAGGAGTCATTTCAAATGCCGTCCCTCGATAGCCTGAAAACCCTTAAGACCTTACAAATCGACGACAAGACCTACCACTATTTCAGTCTGCCCGACGCTGCCAAGAGCCTCGGTGATCTCGACAAGTTGCCGATGTCGTTGAAAGTCCTGCTGGAAAACCTGCTGCGCTGGGAAGACGAAAAAACCGTCACTGGCGCCGACCTCAAGGCGATTGCCGCGTGGCTCAAGGAGCGCCGCTCCGATCGCGAAATCCAGTACCGCCCTGCCCGCGTGTTAATGCAAGACTTCACCGGCGTGCCCGCCGTGGTCGACCTGGCCGCCATGCGCGCCGCCATGGCCAAGGCCGGCGGCGACCCGCAACGCATCAACCCGCTGTCGCCGGTGGACCTGGTGATCGACCACTCGGTGATGGTCGACAAGTTCGCCAGTTCCAGCGCCTTCGAACAGAACGTCGACATCGAAATGCAGCGCAACGGTGAGCGTTACGCCTTCCTGCGCTGGGGCCAGAACGCCTTCGACAACTTCAGCGTCGTGCCGCCAGGCACCGGGATCTGCCATCAGGTGAACCTGGAATACCTCGGCCGCACGGTCTGGACCAAGGACGAGGACGGCCGCACGTACGCCTTCCCCGACACGTTGGTCGGCACCGACTCCCACACCACCATGATCAATGGCCTCGGCGTCCTCGGCTGGGGCGTCGGCGGGATCGAAGCGGAAGCGGCGATGCTCGGCCAACCGGTGTCGATGCTGATTCCGGAAGTGATTGGCTTCAAACTCACCGGCAAGCTCAAGGAAGGCATCACGGCCACCGACCTGGTGCTGACGGTCACCCAGATGCTGCGCAAAAAAGGCGTGGTCGGTAAGTTCGTCGAGTTCTACGGCGACGGTTTGGCTGACCTGCCGTTGGCCGACCGCGCGACCATCGCCAACATGGCCCCGGAATACGGCGCCACCTGTGGTTTCTTTCCGGTGGATGACGTGACGCTGGAATACCTGCGCCTGTCCGGCCGGCCGCCCGAAGTGGTCAAACTGGTCGAGGCCTACACCAAGGCCCAGGGCCTGTGGCGTCTGCCGGGCAAGGAACCGATATTCACCGACAGCCTGGAGCTGGACATGGGCAGTGTCGAAGCCAGTCTCGCCGGGCCTAAACGCCCGCAGGACCGCGTCTCGCTGCCGAATGTCGCCCAAGCCTTCAGCGACTTCATCGGCCTGCAACTCAAACCTACCAGCAAAGAAGAAGGTCGCCTGGAAAGTGAAGGTGGCGGCGGTGTCGCGGTGGGCAACGCTGATTTGATTGGCGAAGCGGACTACGAGTCTGAAGGCCATACCTATCGGCTGAAAAACGGCGCGGTGGTGATCGCCGCCATCACTTCCTGCACCAACACCTCCAACCCGAGCGTGATGATGGCGGCCGGGTTGGTGGCGAAAAAAGCCGTGGAGAAAGGCCTCAGGCGCAAACCGTGGGTCAAGAGTTCCCTCGCGCCCGGTTCGAAAGTGGTCACCGACTACTACAAAGCAGCCGGCCTGACCCAATACCTCGATGAACTGGGTTTTGCCTTGGTCGGCTACGGCTGCACCACCTGCATCGGTAACTCCGGGCCGTTGCCGGAGCCCATCGAGAAGGCGATTCAGAAAGCCGATCTGGCCGTGGCTTCGGTGCTGTCCGGTAACCGCAACTTCGAAGGCCGGGTGCATCCGCTGGTCAAAACCAACTGGCTGGCCTCGCCGCCGCTAGTTGTCGCTTATGCATTGGCCGGCACGGTGCGGATCGACATCAGCAGCGAATCCCTTGGCGATGACAAGAACGGCAATCCGGTTTATCTGCGGGACATCTGGCCGAGCTCCAAGGAAATCGCCGACGCGGTGAGTCAGGTCAACACCGCGATGTTCCACAAGGAATACGCCGAAGTGTTTGCCGGTGACGAGCAATGGCAGGCGATCGAAGTGCCGCAAGCCGCGACTTATGTCTGGCAGGAGGATTCGACGTACATCCAGCATCCGCCGTTCTTCGATGACATCGGCGGCCCGCTGCCGGTGATCCAGGATGTGAAGAAAGCCAATGTACTGGCGCTACTCGGCGATTCGGTGACCACCGACCACATCTCCCCCGCTGGTAACATCAAGGCCGACAGCCCGGCCGGGCATTACCTGCGCGAGAAAGGCGTGGAGCCACGGGACTTCAACTCCTACGGCTCCCGTCGTGGCAACCATGAAGTGATGATGCGCGGTACCTTCGCCAACATCCGCATTCGCAATGAAATGCTCGGTGGTGAAGAAGGTGGCAACACGATCTACATTCCGACCGGCGAGAAACTGCCGATCTACGACGCGGCCATGCGCTATCAAGCCTCGGGCACGCCGCTGGTGGTGATCGCCGGGCAAGAATACGGCACCGGGTCGAGCCGAGACTGGGCGGCCAAGGGCACCAATCTGCTGGGGGTGAAAGCGGTCATCGCTGAAAGCTTCGAGCGGATTCACCGCTCCAACCTGGTGGGCATGGGTGTGCTGCCGCTGCAGTTCAAGCTGGATCAGAACCGCAAAAGCCTGAACCTCACGGGCAAGGAAACAGTGGATATTCTCGGTTTGACCGGGGTTGAAGTGACGCCGCGCATGAACCTGACGCTGGTGATCACCCGTGAAGACGGCAGCAGCGAGAAGATCGAGGTGTTGTGCCGGATCGACACGTTGAACGAAGTGGAGTACTTCAAGGCGGGGGGGATTTTGCATTATGTGTTGCGGCAGTTGATTGCCTCTTAACTCTCCTGCTGACAAAGACACCGCCTTCGGGCGGTGTTTTTGTTTGTGGGCTGCTTATAATCGCGCGCCTCAAACATTGCACAACCCTGTGGCGAGGGAGCTTGCTCCCGTTCGGCTGCGCAGCAGTCGTAAAACCAACCAACGCGATCTTTCTGAAACAATGTGGTCACCTGATTTGGGGCCGCTTCGCAGCCCAGCGGGAGCAAGCTCCCTCGCCACAAAAGCTCTTCAGCCTCAAAGGACTCTCTATGCTCGCTCTGCCATGGCTGCACCTGGCACTCCTCTCCCTCGGCTACGCACTGGCCCTGGTCTACGGCCAACTTAGCTGGCTGGCGGCGATTTCCGTCGGGTTGTTGCTGATCGCCGGTTTCGCCGTGCGCCAGCAAACGGTGCCCGTCGGCCGTTACCTCGGTCACGGCCTGTTCATCTTTCTGGCATTGGCGCTGGCCATGCATTGGCTCCCGGGCTTCTACAACGGTCGCGGCATCAACCCACATCGCCTCACCGACGATGCCGTGCCGTTTTCCATGTACCTGAATCAGGACAAACCCCTGATTGGTTTCTGGCTGTTGCTGGTCTGCCCGTGGATTGTCGGCCGGCGTTCGCTGCGACTGTCGATTTACGCCACCGCTATGGCCCTGATCCTGAGTGTCGTGCTCGCCCTCGGCGGTGCCTTGTTGCTGGGCATGATCAGTTGGGCGCCGAAATGGCCGGACCAGGCCTGGCTGTGGGTGGCGAACAACCTGCTGTTGGTAACGCTGGTTGAGGAAGCGCTGTTTCGCGGCTACATCCAGGGTGGCCTGAGCCGGCACTTCAAACACCTGCCCTACGGCGAAAACCTCGCACTGCTGCTCGCCTCGCTGGTGTTCGGCCTGGCCCATCTGGGCGCGGGCTGGCAATGGGTGTTGCTGGCGAGCCTGGCGGGTGTCGGCTATGGTCTGGCCTACCGATTTGGCGGGTTGGGTGCGGCCATCGCTACCCATTTCGGCTTGAACCTGCTGCATTTCGGCTTGTTCACCTACCCGATGCTCGCCGGATGACGCAACGGTCGTTTTGCGACGCACCGCTGATTATTGAAAATAAAATTTCAATAAATTCCTGACGATGCCGACACCCTGTCAAAGCCTCACGGATTGACATAGCCATGCGTAACAACCAACCCATTACACAACGCGAACGGACCTTCCCGGCTCAGCAACGGTTGATTTCCACGACCGACGCCAAAGGCGTGATCACCTACTGCAACGACGCTTTCATCGAAATCAGTGGGTTTTCCCGTGAAGAGCTGATCCGTGCGCCGCATAACCTGGTTCGTCACCCAGACGTCCCGGCAGCGGTATTCGCGCACATGTGGGGTACTTTGAAACAAGGCTTGCCATGGATGGGCATTGTCAAGAATCGCTGCAAGACCGGTGACCACTACTGGGTTAACGCCTACGTCACACCGGTTTTCGAAGGCAATCAGGTGGTCGGTTACGAGTCGGTGCGGATCAAACCCACCGCCGAACAGATCCGCCGTGCCGAAGCGCTTTACCAACGCATCAACCAGGGCAAGTCGGCGATTCCTTCGACAGACAAGTGGCTGCCGGTCCTTCAGGACTGGGTGCCGTTCATTCTGGTCAGCCAACTGAGCTTCATGATCGGCGCGTCGCTGAACTCCCACTGGGGTTTTGCCTTGGCCGCCGGCCTGTCGGTGCCACTGGGCTTGATGGGCTTGAGCTGGCAGCAACGCGGTCTCAAGCGTCTGCTGGTCCTGGCCGGGCAAACCACCTCCGACCCACTGATCGCGCAGATGTACACCGACAGCCGTGGCGCCCAGGCGCGACTGGAAATGTCGATCCTCAGCCAGGAAGCGCGCCTGAAAACCTGCCTGACCCGCCTGCAGGACACTGCCGAACACCTGACTGAGCAAGCGAAGCAGTCCGATACCCTGGCCCACAAGAGCTCCAGCGGCCTGGAACGTCAGCGCGTCGAAACCGAGCAAGTGGCCACCGCGGTCAATCAGATGGCCGCCACCACCCAGGAAGTCGCCAGCCACGTGCAACGCACGGCTGACGCTACCCAGGAAGCCAATCGCCTGACCGGTCGCGGTCGTGACATCGCCGGGGAAACCCGCGAAGCCATTCAGCGTCTGTCGGTGGTGGTCGGTGAAACCGGCCTGACCGTCACCCAACTGGCCAAGGACAGCGACGAAATCGGTGGTGTGGTCGATGTGATCAAAGGCATCGCCGACCAGACCAATCTGCTGGCGTTGAACGCCGCCATCGAAGCGGCTCGCGCCGGTGAAATGGGCCGTGGTTTCGCGGTCGTGGCCGACGAAGTGCGCCAACTGGCGCAACGCACCAGCGAGTCCACCGGGCAGATCCATGCACTGATCGCCAAGCTGCAACAGACCGCCAACACTGCCGTGCAGACCATGGACGCCGGCCATCGCCAAGCTGAAGAAGGTGTGGCGCGAGTACTGGAAGCGGACCAGGCACTGATCGGCATCAGCGAAGCGGTGGCGCACATCACCGACATGACCACGCAGATTGCTGCGGCAACCGAAGAGCAAAGCTCGGTGGCCGAAGAAATCAGCCGCAACATCAGCAACATCTCGCAACTGGCGGACCAGACCTCGGAACAGGCACAACACTCGGCGTTGCTGAGTGAAGAACTGACCAAGACGGCCAATACCCAGTATTCGTTGGTGGAGCGGTTTAACCGCTGATTGATGCTGGAAAGACAAAACCCGGACAGCGAAAGCTTCCGGGTTTTTTATTGCCGCTGTGAAAGTGATGTTGGTTGTTCGGGCCTCTTCGCGGGCAAGCCTCGCTCCTACAGGTTATGCGCCGGTCATGCAGACGCTGGTAAACCGTAGGAGCGAGGCTTGCCCGCGAAGAGACCGGCACTAACACCGCAAAATCTTACTGAAGGAATGAAGCGACCTTCTGCGCCGCAGCCGCCAAATGCTGCTCATGATTAAACCCGGACGCCTTCAACGGCTTCAAATCGTGATCCCCCGCTACCAGCCAAAACACCTCAATGCTCGGTGAGAGCGAGTAAGCCTCCACCGCCTCACGATTACCCAACGCATCCCGCTCGCCCTGCACGATCAAGGTCCGGGTCTTGAGCCCGGCCAGATGCTCTACCCGAGGCTTCTCCGGTTTACCCACCGCGTAAAACGGATACCCCAGGCACACCAACGCATCCGCGCCCAATTCATCCGCCAGCAAACTGGCCATCCGCCCGCCCATGGACTTGCCGCCAACGGCCAGTTTCCCAGTGACATGGCGTCGCACCACCGCATACACCTCACGCCAGCATTCCAGCAGTTTCGGCGCCGGATTCGGTGGACGTTTGCCGCCGTCGATGCGCCGTTGCGCCATGTATGGAAACTCGAAGCGCAGCACGTTGAGCCCATGTGCCGCAAGGCGCGCAGCCATGTCGTTCATCCAGCCGCTGTCCATCGGTGCACCGGCGCCGTGAGCCAGGATCAACGTCGGCGATGATGGCGTCGAGGCGGCATCCCACAGCCAGCCATGTTCGGCCACGCACTGCGCCCATTGATCCCCGTCAATACTGGCCTTGTGCTCTTTGTCCATGCTTGCCTCGCTTTTAGTCTGCCTATAACTCCAGGCGAAGGAAGCGTCTGCCTTGCGCGGCTTACTCGCAAAGACGGGCCTTCACTTCGGCTGAACCGTGGATGGGGAACCATGAACACTTCTATCAGTACCGCCTACAACTACAAGGTGGTCCGCCAATTCGCCATTATGACGGTGGTGTGGGGCATCGTCGGCATGGGGCTCGGGGTTTTTCTCGCGGCCCAATTGGTCTGGCCCGAACTCAACTTCAATTTGCCGTGGACCAGCTTCGGCCGCCTGCGCCCGCTGCACACCAATGCTGTGATTTTCGCTTTTGGCGGCTGCGCTTTGTTCGCCAGTTCGTTCTATTCGGTGCAACGCACCTGCCAGACCCGACTGTTCGCACCGAAAATCGCCCAGTTCTGCTTCTGGGGCTGGCAACTGGTGATCGTGCTGGCGGCCATCAGCCTGCCGCTGGGTTACACCAGTTCCAAGGAATACGCCGAGCTGGAATGGCCGATCGATATCCTGATCACCATCGTCTGGGTCGCCTACGCCATCGTATTCTTCGGCACACTGGCCAAGCGTACGACCAAGCACATCTACGTCGGTAACTGGTTCTTCGGTGCTTTTATCATCACCGTGGCGATTCTGCACATCGTCAACAACCTGGAAATTCCGGTTAGCTGGAACAAGTCCTACTCGGTCTACGGCGGTGCGACTGACGCCATGGTTCAGTGGTGGTACGGCCACAACGCGGTGGGTTTCTTCCTGACTGCCGGCTTCCTCGGGATGATGTATTACTTCGTGCCGAAACAGGCCGAGCGCCCGGTGTATTCGTATCGTTTGTCGATCGTGCACTTCTGGGCATTGATCACCCTGTACATCTGGGCCGGTCCGCACCACTTGCACTACACCGCACTGCCGGACTGGGCACAGTCGCTGGGCATGGTGATGTCGCTGATCCTGCTGGCGCCAAGCTGGGGCGGGATGATCAACGGCATGATGACGCTCTCGGGCGCCTGGCATAAGTTGCGCAGCGACCCGATCCTGCGCTTCCTGGTGGTCTCGCTCGCGTTCTACGGCATGTCGACCTTCGAAGGGCCGATGATGGCCATCAAGACGGTGAACGCCCTCTCCCACTACACCGACTGGACCATCGGCCACGTACACGCCGGGGCACTCGGCTGGGTGGCGATGATTTCCATCGGCGCGCTGTATCACATGATCCCGAAAATCTTCGGTCGCCCACAGATGCACAGCATCGGCTTGATCAACGCGCACTTCTGGCTCGCGACCATCGGCACCGTGCTCTACATCGCTTCGATGTGGGTCAACGGCATCGCCCAGGGCCTCATGTGGCGCGCTGTCAACGAAGACGGCACGCTGACCTACTCCTTCGTCGAAACCCTGGTGGCCAGCCACCCGGGCTTCGTCGTGCGGTTGGTGGGCGGCGCGATCTTCTTCAGCGGCATGTTGCTGATGGCCTACAACACCTGGCGCACCGTTCGGGCCTCGCAGCCTGCCGAAGCCGCCGCTGCCGCGCAGATGGCCTGAGGAGTCCGCCATGAAACACGAAACAATCGAAAAAAACGTCGGCCTGCTGCTGTTGCTGATGATCTTTGCCGTGAGCATCGGCGGTCTGACTCAGATCGTCCCGCTGTTCTTTCAGGACGTGACCAATAAGCCGGTGGAAGGCATGAAGCCCTACACCGCGCTGCAACTGGAAGGTCGTGACATCTACATCCGCGAAGGCTGCGTCGGTTGCCACTCGCAGATGATCCGGCCGTTTCGCGCCGAGACCGAACGTTACGGGCACTACTCGGTGGCCGGTGAAAGCGTCTGGGATCACCCGTTCCTGTGGGGCTCCAAGCGCACCGGGCCGGATCTGGCGCGGGTCGGCGGTCGCTACTCCGAAGACTGGCATCGCGCGCATTTGTACAACCCGCGCAACGTGGTGCCGGAATCGAAAATGCCTGGCTACCCGTGGCTAGTGTCCAACCAGCTCGACAGCAGCCACACCGAAACCAAGATCAAGGCCATGCGCACCCTCGGCGTGCCGTACACCGACGATGACATCACTGGTGCAGTCGCCTCGCTCAAGGGCAAGACCGAAATGGACGCCCTGGTCGCCTACCTGCAAGTGCTCGGCACTGCCATCAAGAGCAAGAGGTGAGCCATGGTCTTTGAAATGAGCAGTGGAATGATCCGCGGCCTGGGCACGGTCGTGGTGTTTGTGGCCTTCGTCGGCCTGGCGTTGTGGGTGTTCAACGGCAAGCGCAGCCCGGAATTCGCCGAAGCACGTTTGCTGCCGTTCGCCGATGAGCCGTTACCCGACGACGCCAACACCCAAGAACCTGAAACAAGGAGTACCCGGCCATGACCACCTTCTGGAGTACGTGGATCTGCGTACTGACCATCGGCAGCCTGATCGGCCTGACCTGGCTGCTGATCGGCACCCGCAAGGGTGAAACCAAGGGCAGCGTCGACCAGACCATGGGCCACAGCTTCGACGGCATCGAGGAATACGACAACCCGCTGCCGCAGTGGTGGTTCATGCTGTTCGCCGGCACGCTGGTGTTTGCCGTGGGTTACTTGATTCTTTATCCGGGCCTGGGCAACTGGAAAGGCATCCTGCCCGGCTACGAGGACGGCTGGACCGGCGTTCACGAATGGGAAAAGGAAATGGACAAGGCTAACGCCAAGTTCGGACCGATCTTCGCCAAATTCGCCGCCATGCCAGTGGAAGAAGTCGCCAAGGACGCGCAAGCGTTGAAAATGGGCGGTCGCCTGTTTGCGTCCAATTGCTCGGTGTGCCACGGCTCCGACGCCAAGGGCGCCTTCGGCTTCCCGAACCTGGCCGACAGCGATTGGCGTTGGGGCGGTGAAGCCGACACCATCAAGACCACCATCATGGGCGGTCGCATGGCCGCGATGCCGGCCTGGGGTGAAATCCTCGGTGAGGCTGGGGTGAAAAACGTCGCCGCGTATGTGCGTCACGAACTGGCCGGCCTGCCGTTGCCTGCCGACAGCAGCGCCGACGTAAACGCCGGCCAGCAAGTGTTCAGTACCACCTGCGTCGCCTGTCACGGGGCAAACGGCCAGGGCACTGAAGCCATGGGCGCGCCGAATCTGACGCACCCGGCCGGATTTATCTACGGCTCAAGCCTGGTGCAACTGCAACAAACCATTCGTCATGGCCGCCAGGGCCATATGCCGGCGCAGAGCGAACTGCTCGGCAACGATAAGGTGCAACTGTTGGCCGCCTACGTTTACAGCTTGTCCCACGGTGCCAGCACCGAGCGTTTGCAGGCCGAAGGCAAAAACGAGTAAATCTTGACCGCTCTGCTGCCGCATTCTCCCGGATGCGGCAGTTCCCTTCTTCATTTGCGACGCATTGTCGCACCCTCAATCAGTCTCCCTTTCGGTTCCCCGGATTCGGGTCTACGCTTGCTCGATGCGGACTGGCAAAGTACCGGTTCCAGGTCGACCCTAGCCGATGTGTTCGACGAATCTGCTCGATGACAGGCCGCAAAGGCTGGTAGATACCGGCTGTCGTGCCAATTGCCATCGGTCACCTTATCGTTGCGTTTCAACACACCCCGTTACAACTGACCTGAACCCCTCGCCTTTTTCTTCCGCTGCGACATTTTGTCCGGGGGCAATTTTGTCCTTACGCGGCGCATGGAAAGGCCGCAGAATCAGCGTCTGAAAGCATTGACCCAGGTCATGGCGCGTTGCAATGACCCCCTGCTTTCTACATACTTGCGGCCGATTTTTACTCCTAATAAAACATACTCAAACCGTGGAACCTTAGAATGAGCACAGCAATCAGTCCGACTGCTTATAACTATAAGGTAGTCCGCCAGTTCGCCATCATGACGGTGGTCTGGGGGATCCTTGGCATGGGGCTTGGTGTCTTCATCGCCTCACAGCTTGTATGGCCGGAATTGAATTTCGGCCTGCCGTGGACGACATTCGGACGCTTACGCCCGTTGCACACCAACCTGGTGATTTTCGCCTTCGGTGGTTGTGCACTGTTTGCCACTTCTTATTACGTCGTGCAGCGAACCTGCCAAACGCGACTGATTTCCGACAGCCTTGCAGCCTTCCACTTCTGGGGATGGCAAGCGGTGATCATCGGCGCCATCGTGACCTTGCCGCTGGGTTACACCACCACCAAGGAATACGCCGAACTGGAATGGCCCCTGGCTATCCTGCTGGCGATTGTCTGGATCGTTTACGCACTGGTGTTTTTCGGCACCATCGTCAAGCGCAAGACCAAGCACATCTATGTCGGTAACTGGTTCTACGGTGCTTTCATCGTCGTGACGGCGATGCTGCACATCGTCAACCACGCCTCCCTGCCGGTCAGTTTCTTCAAGTCCTACTCGGCCTACGCCGGTGCGACTGACGCCATGATCCAATGGTGGTACGGCCACAACGCGGTAGGTTTCTTCCTGACCACTGGCTTCCTGGGGATGATGTACTACTTCGTTCCGAAGCAGGCCGAGCGTCCGATCTACTCCTATCGTCTGTCCATCGTGCACTTCTGGGCGCTGATCACCCTGTACATCTGGGCCGGTCCGCACCACTTGCACTACACCGCACTGCCGGACTGGGCTCAGTCCCTGGGCATGGCGATGTCGATCATCCTGCTGGCACCAAGCTGGGGCGGCATGATCAACGGCATGATGACCCTGTCGGGCGCCTGGCATAAGCTGCGCACCGACCCGATCCTGCGTTTCCTGGTCGTGTCCCTGGCGTTCTACGGCATGTCGACCTTCGAAGGCCCGATGATGGCCATCAAGACCGTCAACTCGCTGTCGCACTACACCGACTGGACCATCGGCCACGTACACGCCGGCGCGCTTGGCTGGGTTGCGATGATCTCGATCGGCGCGATCTACCACATGATCCCGAAACTGTTCGGTCGCACACAGATGCACAGCATCGGCCTGATCAACACCCACTTCTGGCTCGCGACCATCGGTACCGTTCTGTACATCGCTTCGATGTGGGTCAACGGCATCACCCAGGGTCTGATGTGGCGTGCAATCAACGACGACGGCACCCTCACCTACTCGTTCGTTGAAGCGCTGCAAGCCAGTCACCCTGGTTACATCGTTCGCGCCCTGGGCGGTGCGTTCTTTGCCAGCGGCATGCTGTTCATGGCCTACAACGTATTCCGTACCGTACGTGCCTCGAACCCGGCTGAAGCCGAAGCCGCCGCTCAGATTGCTGTAGTTGGAGCTCACTGATGAAGCATGAAGCAGTCGAGAAGAACATTGGCCTGCTGGCCTTCTTCATGGTTATCGCCGTCAGCATCGGCGGCCTGACCCAGATCGTTCCGTTGTTTTTCCAGGACGTCACTAACAAGCCGGTTGAAGGCATGAAGCCTCGCCCGGCGCTGGAACTTGAAGGGCGTGACATTTTCATCGCCAACGGCTGTGTCGGCTGCCACTCGCAGATGATCCGCCCGTTCCGTGCTGAAACCGAACGTTACGGCCACTACTCGGTAGCCGGTGAAAGCGTCTGGGACCACCCGTTCCTGTGGGGTTCCAAGCGTACCGGTCCGGACCTGGCCCGTGTCGGCGGTCGTTACTCCGATGACTGGCAGCGTGCGCATTTGTACAACCCGCGCAACGTCGTGCCTGAGTCGAAAATGCCGGCCTACCCGTTCCTCGTGGAAAACAAGCTCGACGGCAAAGACACCGCCAAGAAAATGGAAGTCTTGCGCACGCTCGGCGTCCCTTACACCGACGAAGACATCGCCGGCGCCAAGGATGCTGTGAAGGGCAAAACCGAAATGGACGCGCTGGTGGCCTATCTGCAAGGCCTGGGCACCATCATCAAAAGCAAACGGTGATTTAGATGGATATCGGGATGATTCGTGGCCTGGGCACCGTTGTTGTGATGGTGGCCTTTATCGGTCTGGCGTTGTGGGTGTTCAGTCCCAAGCGCAAGTCGGAGTTTGAAGACGCGACCTTGCTGCCTTTCGCGGATGATCCCGAAGCCATCAAGCACGTCGAGCAAGCTTCTAGGAGTAACAAAGAATGACTACATTCTGGAGTCTGTACGTCACGGTCCTCAGTCTGGGCACTATCTTCGCCCTGACCTGGCTGCTGCTGTCGACCCGCAAGGGCCAGCGCAGCGAGCAGACGGAAGAAACGGTTGGCCACTCCTTCGACGGGATCGAGGAGTATGACAACCCACTGCCGAAATGGTGGTTCATGCTGTTCGTGGGCACCATCATTTTCGCCCTCGGCTACTTGGTGCTCTACCCAGGCCTGGGTAACTGGAAAGGCCTGCTGCCGGGTTACAACTACCTCGATAACGACAAGCAGACCGCGTTCGCCAACGGCCAGACCGGCTGGACCGGCGTTCACGAGTGGGAAAAGGAAATGGCCAAGTCGGACGCCAAGTTCGGCCCGATCTTCGCCAAGTTCGCTTCCATGCCCATCGAAGAAGTGGCCAAGGACCCGCAAGCCCTGAAGATGGGTGGCCGCTTGTTCGCCTCCAACTGCTCGGTCTGCCACGGTTCCGACGCCAAGGGTGCTTACGGCTTCCCTAACCTGACAGACGAAGACTGGCGCTGGGGCGGCGAGCCGGCCACCATCAAGACCACCATCATGGGCGGCCGTCATGCGGTGATGCCTGCGTGGGCTGAAGTGATCGGCGAGCAAGGCGTTGCGGATGTTGCCTCCTTTGTGCTGACCAACCTCGATGGCCGCAAGCTGCCGGAAGGCACCAAGGCCGATCCGGTTGCCGGCCAGAAACTGTTCGCGGCCAACTGCGTGGCATGCCACGGTCCGGAAGGCAAAGGTACGCCAGCGATGGGCGCACCTAACCTGACTCACCCGGCTGCGTTCATCTACGGTTCGAGCTTTGCTCAACTGCAGCAGACCATCCGTTACGGCCGTCAGGGCCAGATGCCTGCGCAAGAACAGCTGCAAGGCAACGACAAGGTTCACCTGCTGGCCGCTTACGTCTACAGCTTGTCTCACGGTGAGAAGGCAGCGGACGCCCAGTAAGGCAAACGCTTGAAGCAACAAAAAACGGCCCCGCCAATGAGAATTGGCGGGGCCGTTTTCATTTGCATGACCGTCACACATTGAGACCGATTTTTAATCGACCGAACACCTTGGGGCCTGTAGTTTTTTCTCACCTTGAAGACGCACTTACCAAAGTGAATCTCTCAAGGAGACAGATGCATTTCACAGGTGATCACCAAGGAAAAAATGACATGTCCTATTCTGAAGCTCGTCGTATCCAACAGCCTCAAAACATCCCGTTCACCCCAACGCTAGAACCCGGAAACGGCTCGGGTGGGCTGGACGGCCTGGGTGGCGGGCGCCTCCCTAAATAGCTCAACCGCTGCATTGACACAGAGCAGCGCCAACGCGCTGCTCTCAAGGCAAATCGTGGATCGTCTATAGTCAATTGATCTGGATCATGATTTGTTACATCTGCTACACCATCTACGCTTTTCCCCCAACGCGACCAAAGGTCGCACCCTTGAGATAGAGCGACAGGCGTATCATTGCGCCACTGCAACACCTCTTTTTGACCGCGGTCGGCACGTACTGACCGAGGCATTTTTCCACTGCCGTGGGATGCAATGATGAGCAATCAGATTCCGGTACACGACGTTACCCCGCCTGCCAAGAACGCGAACAACAGCGTCGATCTCTACGCCTCTCGAGAAAAGATCTACACCCGCGCCTTCACCGGCCTGTTCCGCAACCTGCGGATGATGGGCGGGGCCGGTTTGTTCCTGCTGTATTTCGGTACGGTGTGGTTGAACTGGGGTGGTCATCAAGCCGTCTGGTGGAACCTGCCGGAACGTAAATTCTTCATTTTTGGCGCGACCTTCTGGCCCCAGGATTTCATCCTGCTCTCGGGCCTGCTGATCATCAGTGCCTTTGGCCTGTTCTTCATTACCGTGTACGCCGGACGCGTCTGGTGCGGCTATACCTGCCCGCAAAGCGTCTGGACCTGGATTTTCATGTGGTGCGAGAAGGTCACTGAAGGCGACCGCAACCAGCGCATCAAGCTCGACAAAGCGCCAATGAGCGGCAATAAATTCCTGCGCAAACTCAGTAAACACAGCCTGTGGCTGTTGATCGGTTTCGTCACCGGCATGACCTTCGTCGGGTACTTTTCGCCCATCCGCGAGCTGACCATCGACTTCTTCCTCGGCGAAGCCGATGGCTGGTCGTACTTCTGGGTCGGTTTCTTCACCCTCGCCACTTACGGCAATGCCGGCTGGTTGCGCGAGCAGGTGTGCATCTACATGTGCCCGTATGCGCGCTTCCAGAGCGTGATGTTCGACAAGGACACCCTGATTGTTTCCTACGACCCGCGTCGTGGTGAGTCCCGCGGCCCGCGCAAGAAAGGCGTGGACTACAAGGCCCAAGGCCTGGGCGACTGCATCGACTGCACCATGTGCGTCCAGGTCTGCCCGACCGGGATCGACATCCGCGACGGCCTGCAAATCGAGTGCATCGGCTGCGCCGCGTGCATCGATGCCTGCGACAGCATCATGGACAAAATGGACTACCCGCGCGGCTTGATCAGCTACACCACCGAGCACAACCTGTCCGGGCAAGTAACCCATAAGCTGCGCCCACGCCTGATTGGCTATGCCGTTGTGCTGCTGACCATGATCGGCTTGCTGGTCACCGCGTTCTTCATGCGCTCGCTGGTCGGTTTTGACGTCAGCAAGGACCGCGTGCTGTACCGCGAGAACGCCGAAGGCCGGATCGAAAACGTCTACAGCCTGAAGATCATGAACAAAGACCAACGCGACCACACTTACCTGCTCGAAGCCAGCGGTCTGCCGGACCTCAAGCTGCAAGGCAAGCGTGAGATCAAAGTCGCCGCCGGAGAAATATTCAGCCAGCCGGTGGAGCTCTCCAGCGCACCGGAGCAATTGCCATCGAGCACCAATGAGGTGAAATTCACCCTCAAGGATGCCGATGACGACAGCGTTCACGTTGAAGCCAAGAGCCGATTCATCGGCCCACAAATTCGTTGAGAGAACTGAACATGCCCGCAGCAAATGCCGCAAGCCCTTGGTACAAGCATCTTTGGCCGTGGATCATCATCGGGATTCTGACTTGCTCGGTGACCCTGACACTGTCCATGGTGACCATTGCGGTCAAGAACCCGGACAACCTGGTCAATGACAACTACTACGAGGCCGGCAAAGGCATCAACCGTTCCCTGGACCGTGAGTTGCTGGCCCAGACCCTGCTAATGCACGCCAACGTCCACCTGGATGAGGTGACCGGCGAAGTCGACCTGCGCCTGACCGGCAACAGCCAGCCAAAGACCGTTGAGCTGAACCTGATCTCGCCGACCCAGCCGGAGAAGGATCGTAAGATCACCCTGACCCGCAGCGAAACCGAACAGGGCCGCTACATCGGCCAGATGAGCGACAAGGTCGACGGCCGCCGTTTCGTTGAATTGCTGGGCGTGCAGGACGACAAGACCTGGCGCATGTTCGAGGAAGAACAGATCAGCCCCGACAAGAACCTGCTGCTGGGCGATGAGCCGCTGCAAGGTGCTGAAGACCTGAAGTAGTAAAAAGCCTGCGCTTCGCGCATTCGCGAGCAAGCCCGCTCCCACATTAGATCGCGGTCCACTGTGGGAGCGGGCTTGCTCGCGAAGAGGCCCTCTCAGACAACATAAATTCCCGAACAGAATCGCGGTACCTGTGAACCCCTGATGACCACCCCAACCCCTTGCTACCACTGCGCCCTGCCCGTCCCGGCCGGCGGCCGCTTCACCGCCGTCGTCCTCGGTGAAACCCGCGAGCTCTGCTGCCCGGGTTGCCAGGCCGTGGCTGAAGCCATTGTGGCGGGTGGCCTGGAAAGCTATTACCAGCACCGCAGCGAAGCCTCGGCCAACCCGCAAACCTTGCCGGTGCAATTGGTCGACGAACTGGCGCTGTACGACCGCGCCGACGTCCAGCAACCCTTCGTTCATCACGAAGGCGAACTCGCTGAAACCACGCTGCTGATGGAAGGCATCAGTTGCGCCGCCTGCGGCTGGCTGATCGAGAAACACCTGCGCGGCTTGCCGGCCGTGGCCGAAGCGCGACTGAACCTGTCGAACCATCGCCTATTCGTGCGTTGGGCCGACGCCCAACTGCCGCTAAGCCACGTGCTTAGCGAATTGCGCCACATCGGTTACGCCGCGCACCCTTATCAGGCCGACCGCGCCAGCGAACAACTGGCCAGCGAAAATCGCCTGGCCCTGCGCCAACTCGGCGTCGCCGGATTGCTGTGGTTTCAGGCGATGATGGCGACCATGGCCACCTGGCCCGAATTCAATATCGACCTCAGCCCGGAGCTGCACACCATCCTGCGCTGGGTCGCGCTGTTCCTGACCACGCCGATCGTGTTTTACAGCTGCGCACCCTTCTTCAAGGGCGCCATGCGCGACCTGCGCACCCGGCACCTGACCATGGATGTGTCGGTCTCGCTGGCGATTGGCAGCGCTTACCTCGCCGGGATCTGGACCTCGATCACCGGAGTCGGCGAACTGTATTTCGATGCGGTCGGGATGTTCGCGCTGTTCCTGCTGGCCGGACGTTACCTGGAACGCCGCGCCCGGGAACGCACCGCTGCTGCCACCGCTCAACTTGTGAATCTATTGCCCGCCTCGTGCCTGCGCCTGAGTGCCGACGGCCAGAGCGAGCGAATCCTGCTCAGCGAACTGCGCGTCGGCGATCAGGTGCTGGTGCATCCCGGCGCCATTCTCCCGGCCGACGGCAAGATTCTCGATGGCCAGTCGAGCATTGACGAATCGTTGCTCACCGGTGAATACCTGCCGCAACCGCGCACTCTTGGCGATGCGGTCACGGCCGGCACCTTGAACGTTGAAGGTGCGCTGACCGTGGAGGTGCTGGCGCTGGGTCATGACACGCGACTGTCCGCCATCGTCCGTCTGTTGGAACGCGCACAGGCCGAAAAACCGCGCCTGGCGGAAATCGCCGACCGCGCCGCCCAATGGTTTCTGCTGCTGTCGTTGATTGCTGCCGCTGCCATCGGCCTGTTGTGGTGGGAGCTGGACTCATCGCGAGCGTTCTGGATTGTGCTGGCGATGCTCGTCGCGACCTGCCCGTGCGCCTTGTCCCTGGCCACGCCGACCGCCCTGACCGCCGCCACCGGCACGTTGCACAAACTCGGCCTACTACTAACTCGCGGCCATGTCCTGGAAGGACTGAACCAGATCGACACGGTGATTTTCGACAAGACCGGTACGCTGACGGAAGGCCGGCTGG
The DNA here is from genome assembly GCF_056680395.1 of Pseudomonas sp. ASL4. Taxonomy (NCBI): domain Bacteria; kingdom Pseudomonadati; phylum Pseudomonadota; class Gammaproteobacteria; order Pseudomonadales; family Pseudomonadaceae; genus Pseudomonas; species Pseudomonas sp. ASL4. The sequence goes on from NZ_CM155280.1 coordinate 5,993,293, forward strand.
CGCTGCGCTCGATTCGCCCACTCGGTTCGCTCAACAGTGATCAATGCCTGAGCCTCGCGGCAGCGCTGGAAAACCGCTCCGAACACCCGATCGCCCTTGCGTTTGGCCGTGCACCGTTGGCCGCCGAAGAAGTCCTCAGTACGCCGGGGCTAGGGCTTGAAGGCTTGGTCGGTTTACAACGCTTGCGCATCGGCCAACCGGGTTTTGTCTGCGAACTCAGTGGTGCCACCGTGCCGCTGATGCCGGATGAAGCCGGCCAATGGCTGCTGCTCGGTGACAGTTTTGGGCCGCTGGCGTGGTTTGTCCTCGACGACCGCTTGCGCGCCGATGCCCCGGCGCTGCTTGCCGCGTGCAAGGCTCGCGGCTGGCGCACGCTGTTGTTGTCGGGCGACAGCTCACCGATGGTCGCCAGCGTCGCCGCCGAATTGGGCATCGACGAGGCCCGTGGCGGCTTGCGGCCCGATGACAAGTTGCAAGTGCTGCAACAACTGCACAAGGAAGGTCGTAAGGTGTTGATGCTCGGCGACGGGGTCAACGACGTACCGGTGCTGGCCGCCGCCGATATCAGCGTGGCCATGGGTTCGGCCACCGATCTGGCGAAAACCAGCGCCGACGCGGTGTTGCTGTCCAACCGCCTCGACGCCTTGGTACAAGCCTTCAGCCTGGCGCGGCGCACCCGTCGGGTAATCATCGAGAACCTGCTGTGGGCCGGACTGTACAATGGCCTCATGCTGCCGTTCGCCGCCCTCGGCTGGATCACTCCGGTGTGGGCTGCGATTGGCATGTCGATCAGTTCGTTGACCGTGGTACTCAATGCCCTGCGCCTGACTCGCATGCCGAGTACGCCAAAGGCCCGCACCACGCCAGAAACCCGTCCGCTGCCGGCCTGAGCCGCGCGGGCATGGAGTCTTCCAATGCCAGCTCTTTACGTGATGATCCCGGCCGCGCTGCTGATCGTGGCCATCGCCGTCTACATCTTCTTCTGGGCGGTCGACAGCGGTCAGTACGACGACCTCGACGGCCCGGCCCACAGCATTCTGTTCGACGACCAGGACCCGGCTCACAAAGCAGCGGTCGACGAGGCCAGCGGTCATCCGGCCAAACCGGAAGACAAGGCGCCACCCCATGCTTGAGCTGGCGCCGCTGCTGGTGTCGGCGCTGATCCTCGGCCTGCTCGGCGGCGGCCATTGCCTGGGCATGTGCGGCGGCTTGATGGGTGCGCTGACGCTGGCGATTCCCAAGGAACAACGCAGCCGTCGCTTCCGCTTGCTGCTGGCTTACAACCTGGGGCGAATTCTCAGCTACGCCACGGCCGGCCTGCTGATCGGCCTGGCTGGCTGGGCGGTGGCCAACAGCCCGGCGGCGATGTTCATGCGGATCATCGCCGGGCTGCTGCTGATCAGCATGGGCCTGTACCTGGCCGGTTGGTGGAGCGGCCTGACCCGCATCGAAAGCCTCGGTCGCGGCCTGTGGCGGCATATCCAGCCGATTGCCAACAAATTGCTGCCGGTGTCGAGCCTGCCCCGCGCCTTGCTGCTGGGCGCACTCTGGGGCTGGCTGCCGTGCGGGCTGGTTTACAGCACGTTGCTGTGGGCGGCGAGTCAGGGCAATGCGCTGGACAGTGCGTTGTTGATGCTGGCGTTCGGGCTGGGGACATGGCCGGTTTTGTTGGCCACGGGCCTGGCGGCGGAACGGGTCACGGCACTGTTGCGCAAGCGTAGCGTGCGGATGAGTGGCGGGTTGTTGGTGATTCTGTTCGGGATCTGGACATTGCCGGGGCCGCATCAGCATTGGTTCATGGGGCACTGACCCTGTGGCGAGGGAGCTTGCTCCCGCTGGGCTGCGAAGCGGCCCCAAAAGATGGGACTGCTACGCAGTCCAGCGGAAGCAAGCTCCCTCGCCACAAAAACCGATCAAAGCCACCAACCACCGTTGATGCAAATCAAGATGCCCCAACGCCGCACCCCATAGACTTGCTCACACTGCAAGCCTATCCGGGGGAATGCCCGCATGCTCGACGCCATTCGTTGGGACACCGATCTGATTCGCCGTTACGACCTGTCGGGGCCGCGCTACACCTCGTACCCGACCGCCGTTCAATTCAACAGCCAGGTCGGCACCTTCGACCTGTTTCATGCCCTGCGCGACAGCCGTAAAGCGCTGCGCCCGCTGTCGTTGTATGTGCATGTGCCGTTCTGCGCGAACATCTGCTACTACTGCGCCTGCAACAAAGTCATCACCAAGGACCGTGGCCGCGCACTCCCCTACTTGCAGCGCCTGGAGCAGGAGATCCAATTGATCGCCTGTCACCTGGACCCGGCACAGAAAGTCGAGCAATTGCATTTCGGCGGCGGCACCCCGACCTTTCTCAGCCACGACGAACTGCGCCAGTTGATGGCTCAGTTGCGCAAGCATTTCAACTTGCTGGATGACGATTCCGGTGACTACGGCATTGAAATCGATCCACGCGAAGCCGACTGGTCGACCATGGGCCTGCTGCGTGAACTGGGCTTTAATAGGGTCAGCATCGGCCTCCAAGACCTGGACCCGGCGGTGCAACGTGCGGTCAATCGCCTGCAAAGCCTGGAAGAAACCCGCGCCGTGATCGACGCCGCGCGAACCTTGCAGTTTCGCTCGATCAATATCGATCTGATCTACGGTTTGCCGCGCCAGACGCCGGAGAACTTCGCCCGCACCGTTGACGAGGTCATCGCCTTGCAGCCGGACCGGCTCTCAGTGTTCAACTACGCGCACCTGCCGGAACGCTTCCTGCCGCAACGGCGGATCAACAGCAATGAACTGCCGACGCCGGCGCAGAAACTGGAGATGCTCCAGGGCACCATTGAACAACTGACCAAGGCCGGCTATCGCTACATCGGTATGGACCACTTTGCCCTGCCGGATGATGAACTGGCCATCGCCCAGGAAGAATCGACCCTGCAACGCAACTTCCAGGGCTACACCACCCACGGTCACTGCGACTTGATTGGGCTCGGGGTCTCGGCCATCAGCCAGATCGGCGACCTGTACTGCCAGAACACCAGCGATCTGAACCTGTACCAGAACACCCTGGCCTCAGCCCAACTGGCCACCAACCGTGGCCTGTTGTGCAACGCCGACGACCGCTTGCGACGGGCAGTGATTCAGCAACTGATTTGCAGCTTCACATTGGATTTCGCCGGGATCGAACAAGCATTCAACATCGATTTCCGAGGCTACTTCAGCGAACTCTGGCCGCAGCTGGAGGCGATGGCCAATGACGGCTTGATCGAATTGGACAGCGAGCGAATCACAGTACTGCCGGCCGGACGACTGCTGGTGCGCTCGGTATGCATGGTGTTCGATGCCTACCTGGAGCAGCAAAATCGCCAGCGGTTTTCCCGGGTGATTTAGGACTTCATGAGCAGCGACGCCGCCTTGAGGATTTGCTCCGGCGTCAGGCCCGCCTGCTTCATGGCTTTACTGAGCGCGGTATTGGCGGTGATCAGGCCACCGTTGAGGTTGTTGATAAACGCTTGCAAGGCGCCGAGTTTGACCTTGATTTCTTCCGGACTGAGACGTTTATCTCGCATCACGGCCTGCATTTCGGCCATTTTTTCGGCGATTTGCTGCTGCAATTTGCGAATCATTTTCAGGACCTGCTGAATGTTTTCCGGCAAACCGCTTTCTTCGATGTCGCTGTTTTCGCCCTTGGCCCCGGCAGCTTTTTCGATGCCGGCACCGGACAGCGACACCTTGATGCCTTGGACCACGGCCGGGGTATCGGTGCTTGGCAAGGTGATGTCCGAGTCATCGACCGTCGGTGTTTTCGAGGTATCGATCAACGACGACAAGCCGCTGTTACCGGGATTCAACGTGCCAATGGCGGACATGAATGCAGCTCCTTGCAAGCGATCAGTAGACAGGTTATCGGCCGTCCGGCCGCTGGCTTTACGCGCCTGCGGCAAAATCGCCGTGTGCTGGCCTGAATGTCCTCCCGTGAGTTACCCTTACGGCTTATGTGTGTTTTTCCCACAAGGATTAAAGAAATGTCTGAGCCAGTAAAAGTGCGCGCTCACAGCCAGGCCCATTGCAAGGATTGCAGCCTGGCCCCCCTCTGCTTGCCACTTTCTTTGAATCTGGAAGACATGGATTCGCTGGACGAGATCGTTAAACGTGGTCGCCCGCTGAAAAAAGGCGAGTTTCTGTTCCGCCAGGGCGACACGTTCGATTCCGTTTATGCAGTTCGCTCCGGCGCCCTGAAGACATTCAGCCTCAGCGATGGCGGCGAAGAGCAGCTCACTGGTTTCCACTTGCCGAGCGAATTGGTCGGCCTGTCGGGCATGGACACTGAAAAGCACCCAGTCTCGGCCCAAGCGCTGGAAACAACCTCGGTCTGCGAAATCCCGTTCGAGCGTCTCGATGAACTGGCCCTGCAACTGCCGCAGCTGCGTCGTCAGTTGATGCGGGTGATGAGCCGCGAGATTCGCGACGATCAACAAATGATGTTGCTGCTGTCGAAGAAAACCGCCGACGAGCGCATCGCCACGTTCCTGGTCAACCTGTCCGCTCGCTTCCGCGCGCGCGGTTTCTCGGCCAACCAGTTCCGCCTGAGCATGTCGCGCAACGAAATCGGCAACTACTTGGGCCTGGCGGTGGAAACCGTGTCCCGGGTGTTCACCCGCTTCCAGCAAAACGAACTGATCGCCGCGGAGGGTAAGGAAATCCATATTCTCGACCCGATCCAGCTGTGCGCCCTGGCAGGCGGTTCTCTCGACTGACAGACACAATTGCGGCTGAGCGAAACGGTTCAGCCGCCGTTATACTGCGTCGTTTGCAGCCTGCCAGGACACCTCGACGATGGTCTTCGACTCCTTCGACATCAAATCCCTGATCCGCCCCGTGATCGACTTCCCCAAGCCCGGCGTGATCTTTCGCGACATCACCCCGCTGTTTCAATCGCCCACGGCCCTGCGCCTGGTGATGGACAGCTTCGCTCACCGTTACGTCGAGGCCGACTTCACCCACATCGGCGCGATGGATGCCCGCGGCTTCCTGATTGGCTCGGTATTGGCCTACCAGTTGAACAAGCCGCTGGTGCTGTTTCGCAAGCAAGGCAAACTGCCGGCGGACGTGCTGGCCGAGGGTTACGCGACCGAGTACGGCGAAGCGTTCCTGGAAGTGCACGCCGACAGCCTGTGCGAAGGCGATTCGGTAGTGATGTTCGATGACCTGATTGCGACCGGTGGCACCTTGATTGCGGCGGCGAACCTGATTCGACGCATGGGTGCGCGAGTGCATGAAGCGGCGGCGATTATTGATTTGCCGGAGCTGGGTGGCTCGCAGCGGTTGGAAGATATGGGGATTCCGACGTTTTGCCTGACGCAGTTTGCGTTGAGCGATAAGTAAAGATCAAAAGATCGCAGCCTTCGGCAGCTCCTACAGATGTACGCATTCCAATGTAGGCGCTGCCGAAGGCTCGGGCCGCGTTCGGACGATCTTTTGCATTTACAGCCCCATCTGCTTGCTGATGATCTCGTTCATCACTTCCCGCGTCCCGCCGCCAATCGACAGTATCCGGTTATCCCGATACAACCGCTCCACCAGACTCTCGCGCATATAACCCATACCACCCAGAATCTGCACCGCATCCGTGGTAATGCGATCCGCCGTGTCGGTCGCAAAATTCTTGGCCATGGAAATCTCCTTGATCACGCTCTGCCCCGCCGCCATTTTCGCCGCTTGTCGGTAGGTGAACTCCCGTGACACTTCCAGCGCCGTGGCCATTTCCGCGAGGCGATGCTTGAGCACCTGGAATTTGCCGATCGGTTTGCCAAAGGCCTCACGCTGACGCGCCCATTTCAGGCTTTCTTCGAGCGCAAGTTGCGCGGTCATGTTGGCCATCAACGCCAGGGCCAGGCGTTCGCTCTGGAAGTTACCCATGATGCAGGCAAAGCCCATGTTTTCGGCGCCAATCAGATTGCCCACGGGCACCCGGCAATCGTCGAAGAACAACTCGGCGGTGTCCGACGCCCACCAACCCATTTTCTTCAACTGCCGGCCGACGGTGAAACCGGGCGTGCCCTTCTCGATCAATAACAGGCTGATGCCACCGAAACCCGGCGCGCCGGTGCGTACCGCCACGGTGTAGAAGTCCGCACGAATGCCGCTGGTGATAAAGGTTTTGCTGCCGCTGACCCGGTAGACGTCACCGTCACGCACGGCGCGGGTTTGCAGGTTGGCTACATCGGAGCCGCCGCTGGGTTCGGTGATGGCCAGGGCGCTTATTTTTTCGCCGGATAGCACTTGCGGCACCACCCGATCACGAACTTCAGGCCTAGCCCACTTGAGGATTGGCGGCAGGCCGATGTCCAGCGAACCGAGGCCGGCCACCAACCCGCCGGAGCCGCAACGCATCAACTCTTCGCTGGCGGCAACCTTGGCGAACAGATCACCTTCATGACTGCCGCCGAGGACTTCGGGATAACCGATACCGAGAATGCCCGCCGCACCGGCCTTGAGGTAGAGCTCGCGAGGAAAGCTTTCGGCTTCTTCCCACTGATCGATGTCCGGCAGGATCTCGCGCTCGACGAAGCGCCTGACGCTGTCGCGGACCAATTGGTGGCTGGGATCGAAGTATTCCTGAAAGGCAGGCATCGGCGAACTCCACTGAAGGGTTCAACGACGTTAACCGAGCGCTTGCTTGGTTTTCAACCGGATTGTTTGAATCAGATGGACCGAGGCGCCTGCATCGCGAGCTTGCTCGCGATGGCGTTAGCGGCAACACCAAAAATCACAAGGCAATCGGCTTACGCCCGGCAAACGAATGCGCCAATGTCCCGCCATCCACCAATTCCAGCTCGCCACCCAACGGCACGCCATGGGCGATTCGCGAGGCGATCAAGCCTTTGTTGCTGAGCAACTGGGCGATGTAATGCGCTGTAGCCTCACCTTCCACCGTCGGGTTGGTGGCCAGGATGACCTCGGCAAAGGTGCCCGCCTCTTCAATCCGCGCCAGCAATTGCGGAATACCGATGGCCTCTGGCCCGAGCCCGTCGAGCGGCGACAGATGGCCCTTGAGCACGAAGTAGCGACCGCGGAACCCGGTCTGCTCAACCGCATAGACGTCCATCGGCCCTTCCACCACGCACAGCAAGGTATCGTCGCGTCGGGTGTCGGCGCATTGCGGGCAGAGGTCGTCTTCGGTCAGCGTGCGGCACAAGCGGCAGTGACCGACCCCTTCCATGGCCTGGCTCAGGGCCAGCGCCAGCCGCGAGCCACCACTGCGATCGCGCTCAAGCAGTTGCAACGCCATGCGTTGGGCGGTTTTCTGACCCACGCCCGGCAACGTTCGCAGGGCATCGATCAGTTGGCGAATCAGAGGGCTGAAGCTCATGGGGAAAAGTCCGACAAAACAACGAGACGCGGTTTATACCCGCGCCTCTGGTCAGCGTCAAATACTCAGTCTTGGGCGACCCGCACCACCAGTTTGCCGAAGTTGCGCCCTTCCAGCAGACCGATGAACGCCTCGGGCGCCTGCTCCAGGCCCTCGACGATGTCCTCGCGGAACTTCACCTTGCCCTCACGCACCCACGGCACCATGGCACTGACGAATTCCGGCTGTCGATCAGCGTAGTCATCGAACACGATAAAGCCCTGCATGCGTACGCGCTTGGTTAGCAGGGTTCGCTGAAATTGCGGCAGACGATCCGGCCCACTTGGGGCTTCATGGGCGTTGTAACCGGCAATCAGGCCACAGAGCGGAATCCGCGCCTTGGTATTGAGCAACGGCATGATCGCATCGAAGACCTTGCCACCAACGTTCTCGTAGTAGATGTCGACGCCCTTAGGGCACGCCAGCGCCAGGTCATTGGCAAAGTCCGGGCTCTTGTGATCGATGCAGGCGTCGAAACCCAGCTCCTCGACCACGTAGCGGCACTTGTCGGCTCCACCGGCCACACCGACCACCCGCAGGCCTTTGATCTTCGCCACCTGGCCAACCACCGATCCCACCGCACCGGAAGCCGCAGCCACCACCAGGGTTTCGCCGGCCTTGGGCTGGCCAATGTCTATCAGGCCCATGTACGCCGTCATGCCCGGCATCCCTAGCACACCCAACGCCATCGACGGGCTCGGCAGCCCGGATGGAATAGGAATGATGTTGCGACCATCGCTGATGCTGTGGCTCTGCCAGCCCGTGGATCCGACCACCAGATCACCTTCCTGAAACTTCGGATTCAGCGAGCGCTCGACGCGGCTGACAGCGCCACCAGTCATCACCTCGTCGATTTCTACAGGCGCAGCGTAGGACGGCGCGTCACTCATGCGACCGCGCATGTAGGGATCGAGGGACAAGTAGAGAGTCTTGAGTAGAACCTGGCCGTCTGCCAGGTCCGGCAGCGCTACACGCTCCAGACGAAAATTCTCCGGCTTCGGCGCGCCCACCGGACGGGACACCAAGACGATACGTTGGTTGAGGGTCAATGCTTGTGGCATGTGAGCGTCTCCTTGATCGATGAATTCAGCGGTATAGGGTGCAGACCTTTGCGGGGGTGGGGCGTTCGATGTTTCTGCCTTTCATTGTGGCGAGGGAGCTTGCTCCCGTTCGACTGCGAGGCAGTCGCTAAGCCTTACAGCCAGGATGCACCTGATACACCACTGTGGCAGGTTTTGGGAGCGCTTCGCACTCCAACGGGGGCAAGCCCCCTCGCCACAAAAGCAGGCCAACCTCATCTGGCAGAAACAAAAATGCCAGGCGCGCTGCCTGGCATTTTTTTGTAGCCCATCCAACGCGCCTTGGCGAATCAGAATGGCAGTTTCATACCCGGCGGCAGTTGCATGCCAGCGGTCACGCTGCCCATTTTGTCCTGGCTGTTGGCTTCGATCTTGCGCACGGCATCGTTGACGGCGGCGGCGAACACGGCCTCCAGCATCTCTTTGTCGTCTTCGCTCAGGCCTTCTACCAGGCTTGGGTCGATGGTCACGCGCTTGACGTCGTGACGACCGGTCATCACCACGGTGACCATATCGCCACCCGCCTTACCGGTGACTTCGGCGTTGGCCAGTTCTTCCTGCATCTTGGCCATTTTTTCCTGCATCTGCTGCGCCTGCTTCATCAGGCCGGCCATGCCACCTTTCATCATGGTAATCACCTCAAAGTACTTGGATAAAAACGGCGCCCGGTAAATATAGCCGAACGCCTTCAGTTATTTGCCCTGACTGACCAGGGCGTCGACAGGTTCAATAGTATCGTTACGGACCACCGCACCGAACTGCTGCATCATTTGCTGGATGAACGGATCACCGTGGATCGATTCCTCCGCCTCGCGCTGACGGTTCACTCGGCGCCGGGACGCAGCCTGGGCCGGGGTTTCCTGCTCAGGCTTGATCAGTTCCATGGTCAGCGTCAGCGTGCGGCCGTGAAACTGGTTCAAGGCATCGTTCAAGCGACGTTGTTGAGTCGCGTTGAACAAGGCGCTGTGGGCCGGGTCCAGGTGCAACAGCCAGTTGTCGCCATCGACGGCGATCAACGTGCAGTTGGCGGCGATGCTGCCGGTCATGCCGGAGATCGGCAGTTTCGGGAACAGTTCCAGCCATTGCAGCGCCAAACCGGTGGCCGGCATTGCAGCCGGTTCAGGCTCGGGTTCTGGCGTCGGCTCGGCGGTGTGTTCGCTGGCCAGTTCATCGAGATAGCTGTAGGCCGAGTCGATGTCCGGCTCTATGTAGTCCTCGTCCAGCGGCGGCTCGTCATCCAGGTCGATACCCGGCGTGGCAGCATCGACGTCGGCCACGGACGGTTCCGGGATGGGCGCGGCGGCCCATTCCGGCGCATCCGGCACCACGCTGTCAGGCGTAGGCATTGGCATCGGCGGCAAATCGGGTTGCTCGCTGGCGGTTTCCAGCACGGGCTCGACGGCCGGCTGCTGGATGACTTCGGGCTCTACCGGGTCATTCCACGGCAGGTCGACGACTTCTTCGACGACCACCGTTTCAACGACAGGCTCGGGCACGATCACTGGCGTAACAGGTTCGGGTTCCGGCGCTGGCGCAGGCTCAACAACGGCCGCCACTGGCGCCGTCACAACCGGTGCAACTGCCGCTGGGACTACCGGCGCAACTTTAGGCGCGGCAGCCACTGAGTTTGCGGAATCAACTGTGGCCTGGCTGATCCCCACTGGCTTTAGCGGTTGCCTCGGAGCGTCCGCCGTGTCTGCGGGTCTGAACGCCAGCATGCGCAGCAGGACCATTTCGAAGCCGCCACGCGGGTCGGGTGCCAGCGGCAAGTCGCGGCGCCCGATCAAGCCCATCTGGTAATAAAACTGTACGTCTTCGGCCGGCAATGCCTGAGCCAGTGCGAGCACCCGGTCACGGTCGCCGTGGCCGTTGTCGACGCCTTCAGGCAAGGCCTGGGCGATGGCGACCCGGTGCAGCACGTTGAGAATTTCCGAGAGCACGCCGTTCCAGTCCGGGCCTTGCTCGGCCAGATGACGAACGGCTTCGAGCAACGCTTTGGCGTCGCCTTCGATCAGCGAATGCAGGACATCAAACACCTGACCATGATCGAGCGTACCGAGCATCGCCCGTACGTCGGCGGCCATGACCTTGCCTTCACCGAAGGCGATGGCCTGGTCGGTCAGGCTCATGGCGTCACGCATCGAACCGTCAGCGGCACGACCCAGCAACCACAGCGCATCGTCTTCGAACGGCACTTGCTCGACACCCAGCACGTGGGTCAAATGCTCGACCACTCGCTCAGGCGTCATGTTCTTCAGGGAGAACTGCAAGCAACGCGAAAGAATCGTTGCCGGGAGTTTCTGCGGATCGGTGGTCGCCAGGATGAACTTGACGTAGGGCGGCGGCTCTTCGAGGGTTTTCAACAGCGCATTGAAGGAATGGCTGGAGAGCATGTGCACTTCGTCGATCAGGTAGACCTTGAAGCGCCCACGGCTCGGGGCGTATTGCACATTGTCGAGCAGCTCGCGGGTGTCCTCGACCTTGGTCCGGCTCGCGGCGTCGATCTCGATCAGGTCGACGAAGCGACCTTCATCGATCTCGCGGCACACCGAGCACTCGCCGCAAGGCGTCGACGTGATGCCGGTTTCACAGTTCAGGCATTTGGCAATGATTCGTGCGATGGTGGTCTTGCCGACACCGCGCGTCCCGGTAAACAGGTAGGCGTGGTGCAGCCGCTGGCTGTCCAAGGCATTGATCAGAGCCTTGAGCACATGGGTCTGGCCGACCATTTCGCGGAACGAGCGCGGACGCCATTTACGTGCAAGAACCTGATAACTCATCGAAAACCATCGCCACTGGGAAGCAGAAGCGGCTAATGCTAGCGGAGCAGGCCTGAAATTGCATCCGGTGTGCTCGTCTAATCTGGCTAAGCTGCATTTTGGGGGGCTATTTCTCGGCTCAAGGTTCATCAGTACCGGAGCGTTTATGCGGTTGGCCTTGGGGGCTTTGTTATTCTTCTGCCTGAACGTCGCCACCGCCGACACGCCGGTGCGCTTTGTCATGGCCGACAGTTGGGCCATGCCGATGGTGCAACTGGAGCAGGGCCGACCGACCCAGGGCATCCTTTATGACATCCTGCTCAGCCTCGCGACCCAGGTCGGCGTGCCGGCCGAGTTTCATGTGTTGCCTCGGGCGCGGGTGCAAAACGCCATGGAACACGGCGAAGTCGATGTGCGCTGCTATGCCGCACAATCGTGGCTGCCGAATCAGTCCGGGGACTACATCTGGAGCATTCCGCTGTTTCTGCAGCGCGACCTGCTGGTCAGCCGAAAAGGCCCACCCACGTCAGTGCTTCCCGCAGATTTGCAGCACGAGGCTATCGGCACCGTGCTTGGCTACATCTATCCCACACTGCAACCGCTGTTCGATGCAGGTCAGTTGCAACGCGAAGACGCGCGCAATCAGGAACAAGTGCTGGATAAGCTGCTGGCCGGGCGCTACCGCTACGCCGTCAGCAATCAATGGACCCTGGACTGGTTCAACCAGCGCCTGCTACCCGACCAGCAATTGCAAGCCGTGGCGGTGTTGCAGGAGCAGAATGTCGGCTGCTACGTGCGCAACGACCCGAACGTGCCGGTGCAGCGCATTTTACGCACGTTGTTGCGGATGAAAATGTCGGGGGAGATTGACGACATAATCGGGCTTTATATTGGGGCGGAGCCGACGACACCCTAAGCAATCTCTCTGATCAACACCGGATCAATGTGGGAGCGGGCTTGCTCGCGAAAGCGGTTTGTCAGTCACACTCATGTTGAATGTACTGACGCTTTCGCGAGCAAGCCCGCTCCCACAGGGGATTAGTGGTGAATACAAGACTTCAGCCAACCTGATCCAGCACCTGCCACTGCGCCGGCGCAACAAACCCGGCAACCCAGCCCGGCACCTCGGCGGGCGGCATCGGCCGGGCGATGAAATAGCCTTGCGCAACCTCGCAGCCCAGCCGCAGCAGCAACTGACCGTGTTCGATACTCTCCAGCCCCTCGGCGATCACCTGCCGGCCAAACGCCCGGGCGAGGCCGATCACCGCGGTGGTCAGCGCCAGGTCGTCATGATCGTGAAGAATGTCGCGCACAAAGGATTTATCAATCTTGATGGTTTGCGTGCGCAAGCGCTTGAGGTAGCTCAGGGACGAGTAACCGGTGCCGAAATCCCCCAATGAAAACTGCACCCCGAGCGCCTGGCAGGCCTGCAAACAAGCGCTGACATGCTGGATGTTCTCGACCGCCACCGACTCGACGATTTCCAGGTCCAGCAGTTGCGGTGAGACCTGGGCATGCCGTGCCAGCACTAGCCTGAGGCGCTCGACGAAATCCGCCCGCTGAAAATGTCGCGCCGCAATATTGATGCTGATCGGCCAGCCCTGCCCCGCTTGCTGCCAGCGCTGCAATTGCGCCAGGACCTGATCCATCACCCACTCACCGATGTCGATGATCAGATCGGTCTCCTCCACCAGCGGCAAAAACTCTCGCGGCAGCACCAAACCGTTTTGTGGATGCTCCCAACGCAACAACGCCTCGAAACCGACGACCTCGCCACGGCGCATGTTCACCTTCGGTTGAAAATGCAGGCGCAACTCGCCGGCGGCCAGGGCCTGGCGCACACGCTCGACCGTTTGATGGGTGGCTTTGACTTCCTGGTCCCGGGTGACGTCGAACACGTGAAAGCGATTGCGCCCGCGCTGCTTGGCCACGTACATGGCCTGATCGGCGTGACGCAACAGGGTTTCGGCGTCTTCGTTGTCATCGGGAAACAGCGTCACGCCAATGCTGGCGAACACATTAATGTCCTTGGCGTGCAGCGAATACGGCGCCGAAATCGTTCCCAGCACCCGATTCAGCGCCGCGCGCAGCTCCGGTAGATCACGCACGTAACGCAGCACCAGCACGAACTCATCGCCGGCCAACCGTGCCACCACATCTTCGCCCCGCACGATTGCGCGTAAACGCTTCGCCACTTCCACCAGCAACAAATCGCCACTGGCATGCCCGTAGCCATCGTTGACGGCTTTGAAGCCATCGAGGTCAAGCATGCACACCGCCAGCGGGATGTTTTCCTTGCGGGAGAACTCCAGCGCCTGATCCAGCAGGTCCGAGAGAAACGCGCGATTGGGCAGGCCCGTCAGCACGTCATGCCCGACCCGCCATTGCAGTGAATGCAACAGTTGGCGTTTTTCGCTGATATCGAAACGAATCGACAAATAGCGGTGAACCCGCCCGGTGGCGTCATCGAGCACCGGCACCATGGTGCTGTCGACCCAGTACAGGCTGCCATCCTTGGCGCGATTGCAGATCTCGCCCTTCCAAACGTTGCCCAGAGCGATGGTGCGCCACAGGGTGGCGAAAAATTCGGCAGAGTGCAGGCCGGAGTTGAGCAGGCGATGGTTCTGCCCAATCAGTTCCGCGCGGCTATAGCCGGAGATCGCGCAGAACTGCTCATTGACGTAAGTGATCCGGCCGCTGAGGTCAGTCTCGGAAAATATGGCGGCGGCATCCACGGCCCTGCGGTAATTCTCATCCATGAGTCAGGCTCACTGTCGCTAGCGGTGGTACCGCTCGACCAGCACACAATGCCCGGAAGAGATGTTTTGAGACGGACTGCGCAGAGACACGAGATCACTCCATGGACAGCTTTGATGGCCCCGGGACAGCCGAAGATCAACTAGGCTCAAAGGCCTCGGCGAAAGTGGAAACAGCAATCCAGGTCACATTTTGCAAGGCATTGAGCAGCTCTTAGAGCGCTCCGCACACCCGGCAATGGAACGCAATGCTGGCTGTTTTATATCGCCTCAACTTCTGAAAGCAGGTCACCAAATGCCCCCTATGAGCGGAGATTCTACGAAATACATCACATTTTGCAAGGAAAGGTGATGGATCATGCGGTTGCCTAATGCAAAAATCTATCGTTAAGTTCTTGATTCTAAATGGGAATTGAGCGATGCAAATTTCAAGTTTGGGTCCGGCCATCCGACGCTATCGCAAGGTCGCGGGGCTTACTCAGGCTGAACTCGGCGAAAAAACCGGTTTTGACCCCAAAACCATCAGCCGCTTCGAAACCGGTACCTATACCCCCAGCGTGGAAGCATTGTTTCTGCTTGCCGATGTGCTGGGCGTGAAGCTGAAAGCGTTTTTCGCAGATTTGGGCGATGAAGACGAACAGCGGGCGTACCTGTTCAGCGTCATACACAAAGCCACCTCAAAGGATCTGGGAAAGCTGATTGCTGCGGTTGACCAGGCCTTGTCCAAGCCTTAGTGCCAGTAATGAAAAAGGCAGATTTGTCGATGTCGATAAATCTGCCTTTTGCGTTGACTGGCGCCTGAAAAACCGCCTGCCTTGAGCGTTGAAGAACGTGCATCGATAGTGGCCATCCGATATTCTCCGCGCGAAATTAATTCAAAATGTAAGGGAATACGATGAAACACCTTCGCCCGATCCTCATGGCAGCGCTGTTGTGCGCACTGCACAATCCCGCGCAAGCGGCCAGCAACACCCCGGCGGCACCCACCGAAGCGGCCGAGGTGCAGCAAACGCCGGAGCAGTTTCTCGCCACCCTGAAACAACAGCACGGCACCATCACCCTGCCCTCCGGCATTGCAACGATGAAACTCAACGACGAGTTTTACTACCTCGATCCGAAAGACACCGAACGCCTGCTGACCGAGGGCTGGGGCAACCCGCCCGGCAACAAGACCCTGGGCATGATCATCCCAAAAGCCGTGAATCCACTGACCGCCAGCGGCTGGGGCGTGATCGTCAGCTACAAGGACGACGGGCATATTTCCGATGAAGATGCGGCAAAAATCGACTATGCCGACCTGCTCAAGCAAATGCAGGAAGAGGACGAGGAAGACAACAAGGCACGCCAGAAGGAAGGCTATGCTGGTCTGCACCTGCTGGGCTGGGCCGAGCAACCGCACTATGACGAAACCAGCCACAAAATGTATTGGGCCCGGGAACTGAAATCCGATGACGCCGAGGGCAGCACCCTGAACTACAGCATTCGCGTGCTGGGCCGCAAAGGTGTCCTGGAATTGAATGCCGTCGCCGCCATGGCGGACCTGCCGACCATCAAGCAAGAACTGCCTAAAGTCATCGCCTTCACCAACTTCACCGACGGCAACCTCTACACCGACTACAGCCCTGGCACCGATAAACTGGCGTCTTATGGCCTGGCAGCACTGGTAGGCGGCGGTTTGGCAGCGAAGGCAGGATTGTTTGCCAAGATCGGTATCTTCCTGCTGGCAGCGAAGAAGTTCCTGGTCGTGGGGCTGGTCGTGATTGCAGGTTTTGTACGCAAGCTGTTCAGCCGCAAGTCTTCTTAAGACTATTGGCCTTCTGCGCTGCCGGGTGACGCTGGCAACGCAGGAGAAGCAAACGCCAGGCACGACAACACCGCTACATGACAGCGCAGCAGATGAACAAAAAATAAGGTTTTTAAAACGAGTGATATCGGAAGGTATTGCGCGCGCAAGCCTCGAATCGGAGGACTTGGCGTTATGGAGGCAACCCCATCAGCCACACCCCGGCACACAATGTTCCCGCTGTGGCTGCTTCCTTCCGGATCTGACCAGGTTCACGGGTAATCGTTGCGGGGGGACCGATGGGGTCACCATAACGACGTTCACCTCACGGCGAACGGCGCCATTGTACCTATCTGAGACGAAGTTACAACCGTTCGGGAGGATTAAAAAATATGAGCAGCGTCAAGGACATGCAGCGACCCAAAAAGATCGCACGTGTAGGAGCTGCCGAAGGCTGCGATCTTTTGATCCTATTGCGCCAACACCTCATCCGCCCTGCCGCCCTCCTGCTGGATCACCAGGTGGATGAAGTGCAGCTTGGCGATCACCGCTGACGGCAGCGCGAACGGATAGAAATCCGGCTGCCCCATGCTCCGAGACAATTCGTTGAGCATGCCAGCCAACTCGATCCACGCATTGACGAACGACAGGAACGCCGTGCCGCCAGGATGCTGCGGGTCGTAGAGGGTGCTGGACGGGAATGGCTGGTAATCGAAGTCCATTTCCCGGGCACTCATGCCAAAGCCCAGGGCGGTGTCGACGGCGTCCATCATGTGCAGGTAGTGCGCCCAGGTTTCGGCCCAGTCTTCCCACGGATGCATCGTCGCGTAGGCGCTGACGTAATGTTGCTCCCAGTCCAGCGGCGCACCTTGCTGGTAATGCCGCTCAAGGGATTCGGCGTAGCTCGCTCGATCGTCGCCGAACAAGCCACGAAACGGTTCCAGCCAATGGCTGTTGGCGATCAGTCGATCCCAGTAGTAATGGCCGACCTCATGACGGAAGTGCCCGAGCAACGTGCGATACGGCTCGTGCATCTGCACCCGAACCTGTTCGCGGTGAGCATCATCGGCTTCTTTGATATCGAGGGTAATCAAGCCGTTGGCGTGCCCCGTCGTCGGCAGCTTGCCTTCGAGGTTGATGCCGATGAAGTCAAAGGCCAGGCCGGTTTCTTCATCCACGGTTTTCGGGATGACCTGCAACCCGAGGCTGACCAGTTGCGCAACCAATCGGCGCTTGGCCGTTTCGACCTTACACCAGCGCTCAGGGTTTTCGGCAATCGATAGATCAGGGATGGTGTGATTCAGACTACAGGCGATGCACAACGCATCGTGATCGTTGGCTGGGAGCAGCCAGTTACACGCGGCCGGGGAATCGAGATTGGCGCAGCGGCGCAATACACCGGCCTCGGGATCAGCATCAAGCAGCCAAGTGTCCGCTTGCGGGCCGGGTTGCAGCGACGACAAGCGACTCTGCTCCGGCTGATAGCCCAGCGCCGCCGAACAGGCCAGGCACTGACTGTTGCGAAAGAACAGCGACTGTCCGCAGCGGCAATGCCAGACCTTGCTGTTGCGCGAACTCTCGCTGATGAAAGGCGCGGCGATGCGGGAACTGAGCTGTTCGAAGAAACGGTACATGGCGAACTCTCCCTGAGGGGTGCCAAGACTAGATCATTTCAGCTAGCCGATCGTTCCCATAATTGTGGCGAGGGAGCTTGCCTGTGGCGAGGGAGCTTGCTCCCGTTCGACTGCGCAGCAGGCGCAAATGCCAAGGGGACCGCTTCGCGCTCCAACGGGGGCAAGCCCCCTCGCCACAGGTCCGCTTTAGACAGAGATATTGTGTTCCTTCAGGAATACCACAAACGCCTCTTCATCCAGCACCTTCAACCCCAGCTCATTGGCCTTGGCCAACTTGGAGCCCGCCCCCGGGCCAGCCACTACGCAATGAGTCTTGGCCGACACCGAACCCGCCACTTTGGCGCCGAGGCTCTCAAGCTTCTCCTTAGCCACATCGCGACTCATCAACTCAAGCGAACCAGTCAACACCCAGGTCTGCCCGGCCAGCGGCAAGCCTTCGACGACTTTCTTCTCGCTCTGCCAGTGCATGCCGAAATCACGCAACTGTTTCTCGGCCGCCTCGGCAATCTGGCGATTTTCTTCGACAGCGAAAAACTCGCGAACCGAATTCGCCTGTTTCTCCGGCAATGCCTGGCGCATGTCCAGCCAGTCGGCGCCAAACACGCCTTCCAGTGAACCAAACTTGTCCGCCAGTTTCTGCGCACCGCCCGGCCCCACCGAAGGGATGTGCAACTTATCGAGGAAGCCGCCGAGCGTGGTGCTCGCAGAAAACTCCGCGCCCAATTCGCCCTGATCCTGAATCTGCAAACCGTGCTTGAGCAGCTCGGCAATCACCTGCTGGTTATGCGCATCTTCAAAGAAGCTGTGAATCTCGTAAGCCACTTCCAGCCCAACATCCGGCAAGTACGTCAACACTTGCGGCAACGCCTGCTGAACCCGCTCCAGCGAACCCAGAGAACGCGCCAGCACCTTGGCCGTCTCTTCGCCGACATCGGGAATCCCGAGGGCGTAAATGAAGCGCGCCAGGCTCTGCTGCTTGCTGTCTTCGATGGCGCTGAGCAGCTTCTTGCTCGACAGCTCGGCAAAGCCTTCCAGGTCGACAATGTCTTCGAACTTCAGCGCATACAGATCGGCCGGCGAACTCACCAGGCCTTCATCCACCAGTTGCTCGACGCTCTTGTCGCCCAGGCCTTCGATGTCCATGGCACGACGGGAGACGAAGTGGATGATCGCTTGCTTCAACTGCGCACCACAGGCCAGACGACCGACGCAGCGATACACCGCGCCTTCGCTGACGGTCTCGCGACCTTTGCTGCGCTTGACCAATTGCGTGCGCTCGACATGAGAGCCGCACACCGGGCATTGCTCGGGAATCTGCACCGGCCGTGCGTCTTCTGGACGACGCTCAAGGACAACTTGCACCACTTGCGGGATCACATCGCCAGCGCGGCGGATGATCACCGTGTCGCCGATCATCAAACCCAGTCGCGCCACTTCGTCCATGTTGTGCAGCGTCGCGTTGGCCACCGTCACGCCAGCGACCTTGACCGGTTTCAAGCGAGCGACCGGCGTCACCGCGCCGGTGCGGCCGACCTGGAACTCCACGTCGAGCAATTCGGTGAGCTCTTCCATCGCCGGAAATTTGTGCGCAATCGCCCAACGCGGTTCGCGTGCACGGAAACCCAATTCACGTTGCGAAGCAATGCTGTTGACCTTGAACACCACGCCATCGATTTCATAGGCCAGACCGTTGCGGCGCTCACCGATGTCGCGGTAGTAATCCAGGCATTCATCGATGCCATGGGCCAGTTTCAGCTCATGACTGATCGGCATGCCCCAGACCTGCAATTGCTTGAGATTGCCGATATGCGTGTCGGCAATGTCGGCCGAAATCTGGCCGATGCCGTAGCAGCAGAATTCCAGTGGACGGTTGGCGGTGATCTTCGAATCCAGCTGGCGCAAACTGCCGGCCGCCGCATTACGCGGATTGGCGAAGGTCTTGCCGCCGACTTCCAGTTGCGTGGCGTTGAGCCGTTCGAAACCGGCCTTGGACATGAACACTTCGCCGCGCACTTCAAGCGTCGCCGGCCAGCCAGTGCCGTGCAACTTGAGCGGGATGTTGCGCACGGTGCGTACGTTGACGCTGATATCTTCGCCGGTGGTGCCGTCGCCGCGCGTGGCGCCGCGTACCAGTACGCCGTCCTGATACAACAGGCTGACCGCCAGGCCATCGAGTTTCGGTTCGCAGCTGTATTCCACCGCCGCGCCGCCACCGAACAGGTCGCCGGCCGGCAGGTCGAGGCCTTCGGTCACCCGACGATCAAACTCGCGCATGTCGGTTTCTTCGAAGGCGTTGCCGAGGCTGAGCATCGGCACTTCGTGGCGCACCTGGGTGAACGCCGACAGCGCCGCGCTGCCGACGCGCTGGGTCGGCGAGTCGCTGGTGATCAGTTCGGGATTGGCCGCTTCGAGGGCCTTGAGCTCATGGAACAACCGGTCGTACTCGGCGTCCGGAATGCTCGGCTCGTCCATCACGTGATAGCGATAGTTGTGCTGATCCAGCTCAGCGCGCAGCTCTAGAATGCGGTTTTTGACGGCGGTCATGGGTGTTCTCTCATAAAGCAAAAGAGCAGCCGAGGCTGCTCAATCTTCTAATCACGATAGCCTAAAGGCTTGCACTATGTGGCGAGGGGGCTTGCCCCCGTTCGGCTGCGAAGCAGTCGCAAATCCTGTGATCGTGCCCCATCTGGCAAAACAGGCTGAATGGTTCTGGGGCCGCTTCGCAGCCCAACGGGGGCAAGCCCCCTCGCCACAACAGCCCTTTTGACTCTAGCGCTTCTGGGTCAGGGCGCGACGTTCGAATTCAACGATGCGCTGACGGTAATGCTCGATGGTCTGAGCGGTCAGCACGCTGCGCTGGTCGTCTTTCAATTCGCCGTTCAGTTCCTGGGACAGCTTGCGTGCCGCAGCCACCATCACGTCAAAGGCTTGCTTCGGATGACGTGGGCCTGGCAGGCCGAGGAAGAAGCTCACCGCCGGAGTGCTGAAGTGGTCGATGTCGTCCAGATCAAAGATGCCCGGCTTGACCGCATTGGCCATGGAGAACAGCACTTCGCCGTTACCCGCCATGCTTTCGTGGCGATGGAAAATATCCATCTCGCCGAAACGCAGGCCGCTTTCCAGAATGTTCTGCAACAGCGCCGGGCCTTTGAAGCCGGCAGCGTCGCGGCAAATCACGCTGATCACCAGCACTTCTTCGGCTTGCGGCTGATCTTTTTCGCTGACCGATGGCGCGGACTTGGCGTCATCCGGGAAATCGTCGTCACGGCTGCTGAAGCTCGGGCCGCCGTCCAGGTCGAGGCTGAGGTTCATGTCACCCTGGGAAGGTTCGCCATGGCCACGCTTGCCGCGCTTGGAGCCCGACTCACGAGGTTCCCGGGCCGGCATGCTCACGGACGGCAGATCGTGCTCATCCAGTTGCGGCTCCTTATGAGTATCCAGCACCCGTGGCGGGCCCAACAGCTCGGCGCTGGTGTCCTCGTCCGGCAGGTTGGACAGACTTCGGTCAAGGCGGAATTTAAGTTTTCCCTTGCCGCCGCGCATGCGACGCCAGCCATCGAAAAGAATACCGGCAATGACAATAATGCCGATGACGATCAGCCACTCGCGCAGACCGATTTCCATGTAATCCCGTGCCTCTATAAAAAATGCTGAAAAATAAGGGGTTTACAACGTGCAAACCGCTTTAAAACGTGGCGCCAACTCTATGTTCTGACAGGCGTTTTGCCCACGTATACGAAAAATTGACATTAAACTAGCACGACCAAAGGCAACTTTACACCGTCTGTCACAATGGCTTCAGCGAATATGTCGATTGGCCAGCAAGTAAAGAGAAAGTAAATAAGCCTACAGCACATAAATACTTGCCCTACAGCCAGCGACTCAGGCATCCACCATCGCCATCGCCTCCTCGACATCCACTGCTACCAAGCGTGAGCAACCCGGCTCGTGCATCGTCACCCCCATCAGTTGATCGGCCATTTCCATGGCGATCTTGTTGTGGGTGATGTAGATGAACTGCACCGTCTGCGACATCTCTTTGACCAGTCGTGCATAGCGTCCAACGTTAGCGTCATCCAATGGCGCGTCAACTTCATCGAGCATGCAGAACGGCGCCGGGTTCAACTTGAAGATCGCAAAAACCAGGGCCAGAGCAGTCAGGGCTTTTTCGCCACCGGAGAGCAAATGGATGGTGCTGTTCTTCTTTCCTGGCGGCTGCGCCATGATCGTTACCCCTGTATCGAGTAGATCTTCGCCCGTCAGTTCCAAATACGCGCGCCCTCCACCGAAAACTTTTGGGAAAAGTGCCTGAATACCGGCATTGATCTGATCAAAGGTATCTTTGAAGCGGTTGCGGGTTTCCTTATCGATCTTGCGAATCACGTTTTCCAGGGTATCCAGCGCTTCCACCAGATCGTCGTTCTGCGCATCCAGATAACGTTTGCGCTCGGATTGTTGCGTGTATTCGTCAATGGCCGCCAAGTTGATCGCACCAAGACGCGCAATACGTGCGGCAATGCGCTCCAACTCTTCCTCAGCCTCTTTTTCGTTGGCTTCGGCCACCAGGGTCGCGATCACGCCGTGGAGGTCGTAGCCGTCTTCCAGCAACTGATCCTCGAGGGTCTTGCGGCGCACGGTCAGGGCTTGCCATTCCATGCGCTGGTGTTCGAGCTGGCCACGGATCAATTGCGATTGTTGCTCGGCCTGGTTGCGGCGCTTCTCGGCATCACGCAATTCGCGGTCGGCATCTTCCATGGCCATTTGCGCGGTCTTGAGTTCTTCGTCGACGGTCATGCGCTTGTCGAGCAATTCTTCGAGCTTCAGGCGCAGCTCTTCCAGCGGCGCCTCGCCCTCCTCCAGATTCAGACTCAGTTGCTCGCGCTTCTCGGTCAGGCGCTCGGACTGCATCTCCAGCCGTTCCAGCGCCTGACGCGTCGAGTCATGTTGCGCCTTGAGCGAACCCAGACGCACCGCCAGTTGATGCGCATGATCCTTATGCTGCCGGGCTTCCTGTCGCACCCGATCGAGGCGCTCGCGCAAACTGTCGCGCTGAGCCAGCAGCAACTCGCGCTGCTCGGTGTCCAGCGCCATGCTGTCGAGGGCGTCCTGCAATTGCAGGCGCGCTTCGCCGATGTTTTCGTGTTCCAGCGCCCGCTGCTCGCTCAGCTCGGTGAGCTCTTCATCGAGACGAGTGCGGCGCAGGGTCAGTTGTTCAGCCTTGGCTTTACCGGCGGACAACTGGGCTTTCAATTCACCTTGTTGACGGGCTTCGTCTTGCAACAGACGGCGCAAATGTTCGCGACCGTTTTCTTGCTGACGCTGTTGCGCCCTGAGATTTTGAAGTTGGGTTTCCAGCGTTTCGACCGAAGTTTCGCGCTCTTCGCGTTCAAGGCCCAGGCGCTGGATTTCCTGGCCACGGGCAAGCACGCCGCTTTCCGCTTCACTGGCCCGACGCACACGTAAAAAGTGCCGACCGACCCAGTAACCGTCACGACTGATCAAGCTTTCGCCGGGCGCCAATTGAGCGCGTAAAGCCAAGGCCTGCTCAAGGCTTTCCACCGGTTTGACCTGCCCCAGCCACGGCGACAGATCGATCTGCGCCTCGACCTTGTCGAGCAAGCTACCGGCCACGCGCACGCCCTCGCTGGCGGGGCTGAGCAAGCGCAGATCGCCCTGGGCAAACCCGGCCAGATCGAAATCGCCGAAGTCATCCACCAGCACCGCTTGCAGGTCGGCGCCGAGCACGGTTTCCACCGCCAGCTCCCAACCCGCTTCTACCTTCAGGCCTTCGGCCAGGCGCGGACGGTCTGCCAGGTTTTGTTCACGCAGCCATTCGGCGGTGCCGGTGCCCGGATCGAGCGCGGCTTGCTGCAAGGCTTCAAGGGACGCGAGACGACCATTGAGGCGCTGCAAATCACCCTGGGCTTGTTGCTGCGCGGTCAATGCGTGCTGCAATTCCTGACGCAGCTGTTCAAGCTTTTCGACCTGAGCTTCTTCACTGGTTTGCAAGTCCTCAAGCGTCGCTTCGGATTCAGCGAGCTGCTCGCTGAGTTCCATGATCGCCGCGTCTTCCGGGTCCGCCGAGAGCAACGTGCGCTCCTCGCCCAGACGCTTCTGGCGATCAGCCAAACGCTCCATGCTGGTTTCCAGCTGCTGGATGCGCGACTGCTGCACTTCAGACTGACGACGCGGCTCGGCGGCCGTGAGGTTGAAGGTGTCCCACTGCTCTTGCCACCCGTGCATGGTGGTTTCGGATTCTTCCAGCGCAGCGGCGGCTTCTTCGGCCGCGGCGCTGGTGACTTCCTGTTCCGGCGTGAGCAGGTCCAGCTCTTCGCCGAGGGTCAACAGCAAGGTGCGGTCGTGGCCCAAGTGCGATTCGGTTTCCAGACGTGCGCGCTCGGCTTCTTTCAGATCATCTTGCAACTGACGCAAACGCTGCTGACCGTGCTGGATGCTTTGCTCGACGCGGGCGATGTCGCCACCGACCGAATAGAAGCGCCCTTGCACCAGATTGAAGCGCTCGGAGAGGTCGTGGTGACCGTCACGCAGGCGTTCAATCGCCGCATCGGCGTTACGTTGCTCGGCGACCAGGGCCTCAAAGGTGATTTCCTGAGTGCCGATGATCGCTTCGCGCTGACCGACCTGTTCGTTCAACGCCTGCCAGCGCAGGGCCGACAGTTGGGCCTTGAGCTGACGCTCTTCGCCCTTGTATTCCTGATACTTCCTGGCGGACTCGGCTTGGCGGTGCAAGCGCTCGAGCTGACGCTCAAGCTCTTCACGCAAGTCAGACAGGCGGGCCAGGTTTTCATGGGTGCGGCGGATGCGGTTTTCAGTCTCGCGCCGGCGCTCCTTGTACTTGGAGATCCCCGCCGCCTCTTCAATAAAGTTACGCAGGTCTTCGGGTTTGGATTCGATCAGCTTGGAGATCATCCCCTGCTCGATGATCGAGTAGCTGCGCGGACCCAGGCCGGTGCCGAGGAAGATGTCGGTGATGTCGCGACGACGGCATTTGGTGCCGTTGAGGTAGTAAGTGGTCTGGCTGTCGCGGGTCACTTTGCGGCGAATGGAGATTTCCGCATAGGCGGCGTATTCGCCGAGCAGCGTGCCGTCGGAGTTGTCGAACACCAGTTCGATGCTCGCCTGGCTCACCGGTTTACGACTGGTGGAGCCGTTGAAGATGACGTCGGTCATCGACTCGCCACGCAAGTTTTTGGCCGAACTCTCGCCCATCACCCAACGCACGGCGTCGATGATGTTCGACTTGCCGCAACCATTGGGCCCGACCACCGCCGCCATGTTACTGGGGAAGTTCACCGTGGTCGGGTCGACGAAGGATTTGAACCCCGCCAGCTTGATGCACTTGAGCCGCACGCTTAAGCGTCCGTCAGGGCAGAAACCACCAGATCGCTACTGCGCTGGGCATATGCCGTCAGCACTTCGCGAATCTGCGGAAAGTCACGGGCGATCACCGCTGCGAGCAAGCGTTCGAACAACTCCAGAAACTCGCTCATCTCGGCCTTGCGCTGTTCCAGGGCGAGGAAATACGCGCGGCTCATGGCCGGCTGCAGATTCTCGACGGTTTCCTGCAAGTACGGGTTGTTGGCGAACGGATACGCGGCGCGCATCACACTGAAGCTGTCGTCGACGAACGTGCGGATGTCCTGACGCTCGTAGCTGGACGCCAGGCGCTGCTGGATCTGCACGAACGGCGCCAGGTCGGCCTGGACTTGCCAGCCCGTAGCCACGGCATTGCCGAGCAGGATGTACAACTCGCTCATCAGCGTGCACAGGCTTTGGACCTTGTGCGCGGTGAGTTCGGTGACATGGGCGCCACGTCGCGGCAGTATCGCGATCAGGTGGCGGCGCTCGAGAATCAGCAAGGCCTCACGGACCGAACCGCGGCTGACATTGAGGGCCAGCGTGACCTTCTGTTCCTGGATGCGCTCTCCCGGCTTCATTTCGCCGCGAATGATACGTTCGGCGAGGTGGTGAGCAATTTGCTCGGCGAGGCTGTCCGGCGCCTTGAACGTCATGGTTGTCCTTCAAACTCTTCGATCTGCACAAGCGGCGCAGTGTAGCGCAATTGGTACGTCATGGCGGAGTGCCCACCCGGCGGTTTTGGCACGAATTAAGCAAAAAGCAGGCTATCCCGTGAGGGTCAATACTGATGGAACGCGTTGTTCATCGAGAAAAACTGATTTCCTGACCTTTAAGTCAGAAAACCATTGACCGAAAAGCCAGACCTGATAAATTCGGTTCAAATCGGTTAACAACAATAATGAGTCTGCGAGGCCTTCCGTGATCCAGTTTTTACTAAACCAGGAACTCCGTAGCGAGCACGCCCTGGACCCGAACCTGACCGTGCTCAATTACTTGCGCGACCATGTGGGCAAACCCGGCACCAAAGAAGGCTGCGCCAGCGGTGACTGCGGCGCGTGCACCGTGGTGGTCGGCGAGCTGCAAACGGATGACGACGGCCGCGAACACATTCGCTATCGCAGCCTCAACTCGTGCCTGACGTTCGTTTCGTCATTGCACGGCAAACAATTGATCAGCGTCGAAGACCTCAAGTACAAGGGCGAACTGCACAGCGTGCAAAAAGCCATGGTCGAGTGCCACGGTTCGCAATGCGGCTTCTGCACCCCAGGCTTCGTGATGTCGCTGTTCGCGCTGCAAAAAAACAGCGACGAGCCCGATTCTCATAAAGCTCACGAAGCGCTGGCCGGCAATCTTTGCCGCTGCACCGGTTATCGGCCGATCCTCCAGGCCGCCGAACAGTCCTGCTGCGCCAAGCAGCCGGATCAGTTCGACGCCCGTGAAGCCGAGACCATCGCTCGCCTCAAGTCCATCGCCCCCACCGACATCGGCGAACTCAACAGTGGCGACAAGCGCTGCCTGGTGCCGCTGACCGTCGCTGATCTGGCCGACCTCTACGACGCTTATCCACAGGCCCGGCTGCTGGCCGGCGGCACGGACCTGGCGCTGGAAGTCACCCAGTTCCACCGCACCTTGCCGGTGATGATCTACGTCGGCAACGTCGCCGAGATGAAGCGCATCGAACGCTTCGACGATCGCCTGGAAATCGGCGCCGCGACAGCCCTCTCCGATTGCTACGACGCACTGAAAACCGAATACCCGGACTTCGGCGAATTGCTGCAACGCTTCGCCTCCTTGCAGATTCGCAACCAGGGCACCCTGGGCGGCAACATCGGCAACGCCTCGCCGATTGGCGACTCACCACCGCTGCTGATTGCCCTGGGCGCGCAGATCGTTCTGTGCAAAGGCGAAACCCGCCGCACCCTGGCCATCGAAGATTACTTCATCGACTACCGGGTCACCGCGCGCCAGGAAAGCGAGTTCATCGAAAAGATCATCGTGCCCCGCGCCAGCGCTGAACAACTGTTCCGCGCCTACAAGGTTTCCAAGCGTCTGGACGATGACATTTCTGCGGTCTGCGCCGCGTTCAACCTGCGCATCGACAATGGCGTGATCGCCGACGCCCGCGTCGCCTTCGGCGGCATGGCCGCCACGCCAAAACGCGCCAAGACCTGCGAAGCCGTGTTGCTCGGTGCGACCTGGAACAACGACACCGTTGAACGCGCCTGTGCCGCCCTGGCCGAAGATTTCACGCCGCTCTCGGACTTCCGCGCCAGCAAGGAATATCGCCTGCTCAGCGCGCAAAACCTGCTGCGTAAATACTTCATCGAACTGCAAACACCGCACATCGAGACTCGGGTGACCGCTTATGTCTAATCATCACGCTGTAGAGAAGACCCAAGCCGAACTGGCTGAACTGTTCGCCAAGGACCTGACCACCGGTGTCGGCCGCAGCGTCAAGCACGACAGCGCCGCCAAACACGTGTCCGGTGAAGCGCAGTACATCGACGACCGACTGGAATTCCCGAACCAGTTGCACGTTTATGCACGCCTGTCGGACCGCGCCCACGCGAAAATCATCAGCATCGACACCAAGCCCTGTTACGCCTTCGAAGGCGTGCGCATCGCCATCACCCACGAAGACGTGCCGGGCCTGAAAGACATCGGCCCG
Source organism: Pseudomonas sp. ASL4 (assembly GCF_056680395.1). Taxonomy (NCBI): domain Bacteria; kingdom Pseudomonadati; phylum Pseudomonadota; class Gammaproteobacteria; order Pseudomonadales; family Pseudomonadaceae; genus Pseudomonas; species Pseudomonas sp. ASL4. The sequence goes on from NZ_CM155280.1 coordinate 6,020,766, forward strand.
CTGATGCCGGGCGATCCGCTGCTGGCCATCGATGATGTGCAATTCGTTGGGCAACCGGTGCTTGCGGTTGCCGCTAAAGATCTGGAAACCGCACGCAAAGCCGCGATGGCCGCGATCATCGAATACGAAGACCTTGAACCGGTTTTGGACGTGGTTGAAGCATTAAGAAAACGCCATTTCGTACTCGACAGCCACACTCACCAACGCGGCGATTCTGCTGGCGCATTGGCCACCGCTGAACATCGCATCCAGGGCACGTTGCACATCGGCGGCCAGGAACACTTCTACCTCGAAACCCAGATCTCTTCGGTGATGCCTACTGAAGACGGCGGGATGATCGTCTACTGCTCCACGCAAAACCCGACCGAAGTACAGAAGCTTGTTGCCGAAGTTCTGGACGTGTCGATGAACAAGATCATCGTCGACATGCGCCGTATGGGCGGTGGTTTCGGCGGCAAGGAAACCCAGGCCGCGAGCCCGGCATGCCTCTGCGCGGTCATCGCGCACCTCACCGGCCAACCGACCAAGATGCGCCTGCCGCGGGTCGAAGACATGTTGATGACCGGCAAGCGTCACCCGTTCTACGTCGAGTATGACGTGGGCTTCGACAGCACCGGCCGCCTGCACGGCATCGCCCTGGAACTGGCCGGCAACTGCGGCTGCTCGCCGGACCTGTCGGCGTCGATTGTCGACCGTGCGATGTTCCACGCCGACAACTCGTACTACCTGGGCGACGCGACCATCAACGGTCACCGCTGCAAGACCAACACCGCGTCGAACACCGCTTACCGTGGCTTCGGTGGCCCGCAAGGCATGGTCGCCATCGAAGAAGTGATGGACGCGATTGCCCGCCATCTGGCCCTCGATCCACTGGCCGTGCGCAAGGCCAACTACTACGGCAAGACCGAGCGCAACGTCACCCATTACTACCAGACCGTCGAGCACAACATGCTCGAGGAAATGACCGCCGAACTGGAAGAAAGCAGCCAGTATTACGAGCGCCGCGAAGCGATCCGCCGCTACAACGCCAACAGCCCGATCCTGAAAAAAGGCTTGGCGCTGACCCCGGTCAAATTCGGCATCTCGTTCACCGCCAGTTTCCTCAACCAGGCCGGCGCGCTGATCCACATCTACACCGACGGCAGCATCCACTTGAACCACGGCGGCACCGAAATGGGCCAAGGCCTGAACACCAAAGTCGCGCAGGTCGTGGCCGAAGTGTTCCAAGTGGAAATGGACCGTGTGCAAATCACCGCGACCAACACCGACAAGGTGCCAAACACCTCGCCGACGGCGGCTTCCAGCGGCGCCGACCTGAACGGTAAAGCCGCGCAGAACGCCGCGGAAATCATCAAGAAACGCTTGGTGGAATTCGCTGCTCGGCACTACAAGGTCAGCGAAGAAGACGTCGAATTCCACAACGGCCACGTGCGGGTTCGCGATCACATCCTGACCTTCGAAACGCTGATCCAGCAGGCGTATTTCGCTCAGGTGTCGTTGTCGAGCACCGGGTTCTACAAGACCCCGAAAATCTTCTACGATCGCAGCCAGGCCCGTGGTCGTCCGTTCTACTACTACGCCTTCGGTGCGGCGTGCTGCGAGGTGATCGTCGACACCCTGACCGGCGAGTACAAGATGCTGCGCACCGACATTCTTCACGACGTCGGCGCCTCGTTGAACCCGGCGATCGACATCGGTCAGGTCGAGGGCGGTTTCATCCAGGGCATGGGTTGGCTGACCATGGAAGAACTGGTGTGGAACAACAAGGGCAAGCTGATGACCAACGGCCCGGCGAGCTACAAGATCCCGGCCGTGGCCGACATGCCGCTGGACCTGCGGGTGAAGCTGGTGGAAAACCGCAAGAACCCGGAAGACACGGTGTTCCACTCCAAGGCTGTCGGCGAGCCGCCGTTCATGCTCGGCATTGCCTCGTGGTGTGCGATCAAGGACGCCGTGGCCAGCCTCGGCGACTACAAGCATCAACCGAACATCGACGCGCCGGCGACCCCGGAGCGGGTGTTGTGGGGCTGTGAGCAGATGCGGCAGTTGAAGGTGGCGAAGGCGGTCGAGGCTGAGCCGGCGGAGTTGGCTTCGCTTTAAGGACCGAGGCGCGGCCTTCGCGGGCAAGCCCGCTCCCACAGGGGAATGCATTCCAAATGTGGGAGCGGGCTTGCTCGCGAAGACGGCCGAACAGACAACACAGATGTCGAGGTGAAACATGTACAACTGGATCGACGCCCTCGCCGACCTGCAATCCCAGGGTGAGCCCTGCGTGTTGGTGACCATCATCGAAGAGCTCGGCTCGACGCCGCGCAACGCCGGCTCGAAAATGGTCATCAGCGCCACCCAGACCTTCGACACCATCGGTGGCGGGCATCTGGAATACAAGGCCATGCAGATCGGTCGCGAGATGCTCGCCAGCGGTAAGCAAGACACGCATCTGGAGCGTTTCAGCCTTGGCGCCAGCCTCGGCCAGTGCTGCGGCGGCGTGACCGTATTGCTGTTCGAACCGATGGGCCAGGTCCAGGCACAAATCGCCGTATTCGGCGCCGGCCATGTCGGCCGGGCGCTGGTGCCGCTGCTCGCCAGCCTGCCCTGCCGGGTGCGCTGGATCGACTCGCGGGATGCGGAGTTCCCGGGACAGATCCCCCACGGCGTGCGCAAAATCGTCGCCGAAGAACCTGTGGATGAAATCGACGACCTGCCCGCCGGCAGTTACTGCATCGTCATGACCCATAATCACCAGCTCGACCTCGAACTCACTGCCGCAATCCTCAAGCGCAACGACTTCGCCTACTTCGGCCTGATCGGTTCGAAAACCAAACGGGTGAAGTTCGAACACCGCTTGCGTGATCGTGGTTTCGACAGCGCGGTGCTGCAACGCATGCGCTGCCCGATGGGCATCGGCGAAGTCAAAGGCAAATTGCCTGTGGAAATCGCCATCTCCATCGCCGGCGAAATCATCGCCACCTATAACGCGAATTTCGGCCAGCAGACTGCCAGCGCCGGATCATCGATTGCCAAACTGCTGCCTGCTTCACGCCGCAGCCAAGCCTCAAACTGAGAACCCTCATGCCTTTAACTCGCAAAGCCTACCGCGCCGCCATCCTGCACAGTATCGCCGACCCCGCTGAAGTGGGGATCGAAGCGTCTTATGAGTATTTCGAAGACGGCTTGCTGGTGGTCGAAAACGGCAAGATCAGCGCCGTCGGTCACGCCACTGAATTGCTGGCGACTCTGCCGGCCGACATCGAGATAACTCATTACCAGGATGCGCTGATCACCCCAGGGCTGATCGACACCCACATTCACTTGCCGCAAACCGGCATGGTCGGCGCTTACGGCGAGCAACTGCTGGACTGGCTCAACACCTACACCTTCCCGTGCGAAAGCCAGTTCGCCGACAAGGCCCACGCCGATGAAGTGGCCGACATTTTCATCAAGGAACTGCTGCGCAACGGCACCACCACCGCGCTGGTGTTTGGCAGCGTGCATCCGCAGTCAGTGAACTCGTTCTTCGAAGCCGCCCAGCAGTTGGACCTGCGGATGATCGCCGGCAAGGTGATGATGGACCGCAACGCGCCGGACTACCTGACCGACACCGCAGAATCCAGCTATGTCGAAAGCAAGGCGCTGATCGAGCGCTGGCACGGCAAGGGTCGCTTGCACTACGCGGTCACCCCGCGCTTCGCCCCGACCAGCACCCCTGAACAACTGACCCTTGCTGGCCAGTTGCTCGGTGAATACCCTGATTTGTACATGCAGACTCACATCAGCGAAAACCTGAAGGAAGTCGAATGGGTCAAGGAACTGTTCCCGGAGCGCAAGGGCTACCTCGACGTTTACGATCACTACCAACTGCTGGGCGAGCGCTCGGTGTTCGCCCACGGCGTGCACCTGTGTGACGACGAGTGTGCGCGGCTGGCGGAAACCGGTTCGGCGATTGCCTTCTGCCCGACTTCGAACTTCTTCCTCGGCAGCGGTCTGTTCAACCTGCCGATGGCCGAGAAGCACAAACTGAACGTCGGCCTCGGCACTGACGTTGGCGGCGGCACCAGTTTCTCGCTTCTGCAAACGTTGAACGAAGCGTACAAAGTGATGCAGTTGCAAGGTGCACGGCTGAGCCCGTTCAAATCGCTGTACCTGGCGACCCTTGGTGGTGCACGGGCGCTGCGGCTGGAAGACAAGATCGGTACTTTGCACGCGGGTACTGATGCGGACTTCCTGGTGTTGGACTACAACGCCACGCCGCTGCTGGGCTATCGCTTGAAGCAGGCCAATAACATTGCCGAAACGTTGTTTGTGTTGATGACGCTGGGGGATGACCGGACAGTGTTGCAGACGTATGCGGCGGGGAATCTGGTGCATCAGCGTTAAGGTTTACAGGCATAAAAAATCCCCCGCAGCTTTACAGCCCGGGGGATTTTTATTGTCTGTCAGATCGCTATCGCGAGCAGGCTCGCTCCCACAGTTGATCTCTGGTGGACACGGGATTTGCATTCAACACAAAACCCTGTGGGAGCGAGCCTGCTCGCGATGGGAACGACTCCGCCTTACTTATAACTTCGCGGTCGACCGACCTGGCTTCTTGGTCTGCAACAAATGCGAGAACACTGCATGCAAATCATCCGACGCGCTTTCTTCGTCGAGGTTGAGTTTGCTGTCGATGTGATCCATGTGATGCATCATCAGGTCCACCGCCAGCTCACCGTTGCGCGCTTCAATCGCATCGATCAATTGGGTGTGTTCATCATAAGAACAGTGCGAGCGGTTGCCGCTTTCGTACTGGGCGATGATCAACGAGGTCTGGGACACCAGGCTGCGCTGGAAGCTGATCAGCGGTGCATTCTTCGCCGCTTCGGCCAGTTTCAGGTGGAATTCGCCCGACAGACGGATGCCGGCACCGCGATCGCCACGGGAGAAGCTGTCGCGCTCGTCGTTGACCATCTGCCGCAACTCGGCAATCTGCTCGACGGTGGCGTGCTGCACCGCCAGTTCCGTGATCGCCCGCTCTACCAGACGACGCGCGAGGAACACCTGACGGGCTTCCTCGACGCTCGGGCTGGCGACGACCGCGCCACGGTTTGGTCGCAGCAACACCACGCCTTCATGGGCCAGGCGCGACAGCGCGCGGCGAATGATGGTGCGGCTGACCCCGAAAATTTCCCCCAGCGCTTCTTCGCTCAACTTGGTGCCGGGCGCCAGACGCTGCTCGAGGATGGCCTCGAAGATATGCGCGTAGACAATATCGTCCTGGGTACCGCTGCGGCCGGCTTTGCCTGCTCGCGGTTGTTTCTTGAGGGGCTGCAACTGTTCGTTCATGGGCACTCGAGTCGGGAGAACTGCGGCGAATAGACCGTGACTGTAATACGGCACAGTAGGTCGCTGGCAAGTATCGCGTAAAAAACACCGCGATTGTACACAATGGATGGTGGCAACACGACTGTATGGCTGTTTGTGGCCTCGGCTGTATTGCAACGGTGCGTTACATTTGAGTTTAGGCTTGAACGCGCAATCCGCTGCCTGCATGCGATCCCTTGTAGGAGCGAGGCTTCGGACATCTTCATACGTATAAGGAACACCGTTGTCATGAACGACGCCACGCACACTCAGCTGCGCCCTTGGGCCGACACGTCACCTTCGGCCATCGTCGCCGGTTTCATCGCGATGATGACCGGCTACACCAGTTCCCTGGTCCTGATGTTCCAGGCCGGGCAAGCGGCGGGCCTGACCAGCGGGCAGATTTCCTCGTGGATCTGGGCGATCTCGATAGGCATGGCGGTGTGTTCGATTGGCCTGTCCCTGCGTTATCGCACGCCAATCACCATCGCTTGGTCGACACCCGGCGCGGCATTGCTGATCACTAGCCTCGGCGGCGTGACTTACGGTGAAGCCATTGGCGCCTACGTCACCTGCGCGGTGCTGGTGACCCTTTGTGGTCTGACCGGCAGCTTCGAGCGACTGATGAAAAAAATCCCGGCCTCGCTGGCGGCCGCGTTGTTGGCGGGGATTCTGTTCAAGATCGGCAGCGAGATTTTCGTCGCCGCCCAGCATCGCACCGCGCTGGTACTGGGGATGTTTTTCACCTATCTGGTGGTCAAGCGCCTGTCACCGCGTTATGCAGTGCTCGCCGCGCTGCTGATCGGCACCGCGCTGTCGGGGTTCATGGGGCTGCTGGATTTCAGCGGTTTCCACCTGGAACTGGCGACGCCGGTCTGGACCACGCCGCACTTCTCCCTGGCGGCGACCATCAGCATCGGCATCCCGCTGTTCGTCGTGGCGATGACCTCGCAGAACATGCCGGGCATCGCCGTGTTGCGCGCCGACGGTTACAACGTGCCGGCCTCGCCGCTGATCACCACCACCGGCATCGCCTCACTGCTGCTGGCACCGTTCGGCTCCCACGGGATTAACCTGGCGGCGATCAGCGCGGCGATTTGCACCGGGCCGCACGCCCATGAAGATCGCAACAAGCGCTACACCGCTGCGGTCTGGTGCGGGATTTTCTACGGGATTGCCGGGGTGTTCGGCGCGACGCTGGCGGCGTTGTTTGCCGCACTGCCCAAAGAGTTGGTGCTGTCGATTGCCGCGCTGGCGCTGTTCGGCTCGATCATCAATGGCTTGAGCATTGCCATGAGCGAAGTGAAGGAGCGCGAAGCAGCGCTGGTGACCTTTATGGTCACGGCGTCGGGGCTGACGCTGTTTTCCATCGGGTCGGCGTTCTGGGGGATTGTGGCGGGGGTTCTGACGTTGCTGATTTTGAACTGGCGCAAGGCCTGAAGGCATCCCCGAGATCGACATCGCAGGCCAAGTCTTGAGCCTACAAAAAATAGGCATAAAAAAACGGCGACCCGTGGGTCGCCGATTCTTTTATGACATCAAGCTATGACATCAAGCTACCGGATTGATCGGCTTTTCCGGGTACCAGACGTCCAGCAGCGGGCTGACGGTTGCTTCAGTCAGTTCGCTACGGCCTTTGAGCCAGGCTTCAACAGCGGCGCGCTGCTCTTCGGACACCGAGCCACGCTTGATCAGGCAAACCAGACCGAAGTCGTCGCCGCCAACATAACCCAGACCGTTGGCTTCCATAGCTTCTTTCAGGAACGCGTCGAGGAAAGCATCAATGGCTTCATCAGCCAAATCTTCTTTGAAATCCAGGTTCAGCTCGAAACCCAGCTCTTGAAATTCATCGACGCACAGTTTTTTGCGCAGACGCTGGGAACGGTTAGTCGCCATTGGAACAATCCTCATAAGTAATAACGGGCGGCACTTTAGCAGTTTAAGGCGCCAATTGCCCGCCCCACGGTGCCAGCCAGCCTACCGTCGGTAAAAAAATAGCCGATTAGAGGCTCCAGGCACGGCACAAGCCGCTACACCTTGGGGCATAATGCCGACACTTTCATGACCACTGAGGGATTTTATCTTCATGCCCTCGTCTTTTTTCCCCTCGACTGCAGGGTTCTATTTCACATGATCAAATCTTTGCGCCCACTGCTCCTGGCCAGTTTTCTTCTACCCCTGGCCCTCCCTGTTTCCGCCGCTCAGATCAACACCGCGCTGACGCCCAACGTTGAAAAGGCCCTCAAGGCCAGCAAGTTGCAGGACAGCGCCCTGTCCCTGGTGATGATTCCGCTCAACGGCCCGGGCATCCCGACCATTTTCAACGCCGACGTTTCGGTCAACCCGGCCTCGACCATGAAGCTGGTCACCACTTATGCGGCCCTGGAAATGCTCGGCCCGAACCACCAGTGGAAAACCGAGTTCTACACCGATGGCACCCTCAGCGGCGGCATCCTCAATGGCAACCTCTACCTCAAGGGTGGCGGCGATCCGAAACTGAACATGGAAAAACTCTGGCTGCTGATGCGCGACCTGCGCGCCAACGGCGTGACCCAAGTCACAGGCGACCTGGTGCTGGACCGCAGCTTCTTCGTGCAGCCGCAACTGCCGGAATTCAACGATGACGGCAATGACGAGAACAAACCGTTCCTGGTCAAACCTGACTCGCTGATGGTCAACCTCAAGGCCCTGCGCTTTGTCGCGCGCAACGACAACGGCAAGGTGCTGGTGTCGGTCGAGCCGCCGATTGCGACGATTCGCATCGACAACCAGGTCAAAGCGGTCAATTCCAAGCAATGCGCCGGTGGCGTGCGCTACAACCCGGTAACCCAGGCCGATGGCAGCGTGACCGTGACGGTCGGCGGCCAGTTGGGCGACGGTTGCAGTTCGCAGACCTATCTGTCGCTGCTCGATCACGCGACCTACACCGCCGGCGCCGTACGGGCGATCTGGAAAGAGCTGGGCGGCAGCATCCAGGGCAAGGATCGTCTGGCAGCCACGCCTAAAGACGCCAAGGTACTGGCCCGGGCCTTTTCGCCGGACCTCGCGGAGATCATTCGCGACATCAACAAATACAGTAACAACACCATGGCCCAGCAACTGTTCCTGAGCCTGGGCCAGAAGTTTCGTAACGATGCCGACGCCGACGACGCCAAGGCTGCCCAACGCGTAGTGCGTCAGTGGCTGGCACAAAAAGGCATTACCGCGCCGCACCTGGTGATGGAGAACGGCTCCGGCCTGTCCCGCGCCGAACGGGTGAGTGCACGGGAAATGGCCGGCATGCTGCAAGCGGCCTGGAAAAGCCCATACTCGGCGGAATTCATCAGCTCGCTGCCGATTGCCGGCACCGACGGCACCATGCGCAAACGCCTGAAGCACACCGCCATGGCCGGCGAAGCGCACATCAAGACTGGCACCCTGAACACCGTACGGGCGATCTCCGGTTTCAGCCGCGACATCAACGGCAATACCTGGGCGGTAGTGGCGATCCTCAACGACAAGGCCCCGTTTGGCGCATCGTCGGTACTGGATCAGGTGCTGCTGGACCTGTACCGCCAGCCGAAAGTACCAGCCACCGCTTCGGTGCTGTAAAGCACACAGTTCCCATGTGGGAGCGAGCCTGCTCGCGATGACGGCAGCACATCCAACATCAATGTGACTGTCAGACCGCTATCGCGAGCAGGCTCGCTCCTACAATCGGCCGGCGCTGAACACAACTCCCCTGATCGACAGCAGATTAATGTGGGAGTAAGCCTGCTCGCGATGACCGCAGCACATCCAACATCAATTTGACTGACAGACCGCTATCGCGAGCAGGCTCGCTCCCACAGGGGGTCAGCGTGCAGCTTCAGTTGAGCTGCGCCTCAACCCGATCCCGCCCTGCCTGCTTCGCCGCATATACCCCCGAGTCCGCCCGCAGCAACAGCGCATCCGCGCCCTCGCCAACCCGCCAACTGGCAATCCCGAAACTGGCGGTCACTGTGCCGACACCCTCGATCGATGAGTTGCGCAACGCCTGCCACAACTGCAAGGCCAGGACATGCGCATGTTTGCCGTCGATGTCCGGGCACAACACCATGAACTCCTCGCCACCCAGGCGACAGAACACATCGGTACGCCGCAGCCGATGGCCAATGCGCTCGCACACCGCCTGCAACACCCGGTCGCCTACAGCGTGGCCATGCTGGTCGTTGATGCGTTTGAAGTGGTCGATGTCGAGCATGATCACCGACAACTCGCCGCCACCGCGTTCGACCCGGGTCATTTCGGTGGTCAGCCGTTCCTGGAAGTAGCGGCGGTTGTGAATGCCGGTCAAGGAATCCGTCACCGACAGCGCCCGCAGCTCTTCTTCCACCCGTTTCAGATCAGAGATGTCCGAGATGTAGCCATGCCAGAGCACACCGCCGCCCGGCTGCTCCTCCGGCGTCGCCTCACCACGCACCCAACGCAAACCACCGACCGGCAGTTGCACCCGGTACTCCTCGCGCCACGGACTCAGGGTGTCCGCCGAGGCGCGAATCGAGGCGCGGACACGGGTCGAGTCTTGTGGATGAATCCGGGTAAAGATCGCTTCGGCATTGAGCAGTAACACATCCGGTTCCAGCTCATAGATCTCGCGGATACCGTCACTGGCGTAAATCACGCTGAAGCGACCGTCGAATTCCATCTTGAATTGATAGATGCCGCCGGGCACATGGGCGCTGAGTTTCTTCAGCAACAAGTCCCGCGCCGCCAGTGCCTCGTGGACCCGCTTGCGTTCGGTGATGTCGATGCAAATCGCCAGGTGCCCGACCCACAACCCCTGCTCGTCCAGCACCGGGGTCGCCAGCATGTTGACCGTCAGATGGCTGCCATCGTGGCGCACCAAGGTCCACTCGCGGGCTTCGTTCCCACCCTCCTCGCCGCCCTCGACCAGCATCGCCTGGCACGTCGGGATCAGCTTGCCATAGCGCGCGCTCAACTCCGCCGAGCGGGCCACCAGCTCCCGGGGGAAGTGCAGGTTCTCCAGGGTCATGTGGCCCACCACCTCAGCGGCGTCGTAACCGAGCATCTGCTCGGCACCGGCGTTGAAGGTGCTGATGACCCCACGCAAGTCGGTGGCGATGATCGCCACCTGGGTCGCGGCATTCAGCACACTGCGCAACTGACCGTGGGTGCCGCGCAGTTCTTGCTCGCGGGCACGCAGTTCCTGAGTGCGCTGCTCGACCATTTTCAACGCCCGTTGACGCTGGCTGACCAGCACGTAGAGCAAGGCACTGAGTAACAGGCTGAGCAAGCCACCGAGCACCACCAGGCTGCTCACCGAAGAGCGGTTGGCCTGCACGAAAGCCTCACTGGGCTGGATGTCTACTTGATAGTCGTGGTCGGCCATGCGCAACAATCGACTGGCGGACAGATCACTGGCAGCCGGAGGGTTCGCAGACTCGTACAGCACTTCGTGTTGATCGTTGGTGGACATATCGAGGATACGCACTGACAAATAATCGTGACCGGCCTCCGGCAGCCCATCCGCCAACAACTGGCGCATGCTGATCACGGCCATGACGTAACCGAACGGCTTGATCGCCGTTTCGGTAAGGCTGTCACGACGAAGGACCGGCGTAACCAGCAGCACGCCTCGGGCATAAGCCGGCTCGACATTCACCAAGTGCATCGGCTGCGAGACCACCATGCCAGCCCGCGCATCCGCGCGTTCCAGCGTCGCACGGCGCAAAGGTTGGGCGAGCAAGTCGTAGCCCAGCGGCGAGCCGAGTCGACTTTGCGTCTGGCTATAAAGCACCACCACATACTCATCGCGCGCTGCCGCCAGTTGCAGTTCGCCGCCAGCATTGAGCTCACGGATGGAAAAGTCGCTCACCCCTTCGGCGCGCACCTGGTGTTCAAAGGCCGGACGTTCGTCGCGGGTCACCCGCTGTGCGAAGGAATAGGCCTGCGTACGGAGCAATAAAGGTTGGGTGTAACCGTTAAATTCGGCGCGGGACACCGATTCGGAATTGGCAAAGAACCGGCGCAGGCCATCGAGGCGCTGCTCCTGATCTTCGAAACGTTCTTCGATACGGCTGTAACGCTCACTGGCCAGCAGTTGGAAGCGTTGCCGCAATTGATGGTGAAACAGATTCAGCGTGGCCCAGGCCAGCAATCCCGTGAGAATCCCGCCAGCGAGCAATACCAGCACCGCGACCAGCCAGGCCGAGACGTCTTCGCTGATAAAGCCCAGGATCCTGGGGCGCACGGAGTGCAACGACATAAACGCAACTCAAAACGCCTGGTGCCGGAAAAGCCCATTGGCCATGCGTTGAGTTATAGCTATTAGCCACTAATTTGACCAGCCCTGAAAGAACCCAAGAGCCTTTAAAAATCAAGGCTCTGTGGATCCAATCCGGTCAGCTATCAGCGGGCCGTGATTTTCCAGGCACGATGGATCTTGCCGTTACGGGCAAAGTCCGGATCGATGGTCTGGGCGGTGATTTCCTCGACCGCGTAACGGGTGGTGAGGTTCTCCTCCAGCACAAACTTGCGGAAGTTGTTGGAGAAGTACAACACGCCGCCCGGCGCCAGGCGCGCCATGGCCAGGTCGATCAACTGCACCTGGTCACGCTGTACGTCGAAAATCCCTTCCATGCGCTTGGAGTTGGAGAAGGTCGGCGGATCGATGAAGATCAGGTCGAACTCGTCACGGCAGGCATCCAGCCAGACCATCACGTCACCTTGCTCCAGGCGGTTCTTGTCGGAGAAACCGTTCAGCGACAGGTTACGACGCGCCCAGTCGAGGTAGGTTTTCGACAGGTCGACGCTGGTAGTGGTGCGGGCGCCGCCCTTGGCCGCGTGAACACTGGCGGTCGCGGTGTAGCAATACAGATTGAGGAAGCGCTTGCCGGCCGCCTCTTTCTGGATACGCATGCGCATTGGACGGTGGTCAAGGAACAGCCCGGTGTCGAGGTAGTCGGTGAGGTTCACCAGCAGCTTGACGCCGCCTTCGTTGACCTCGACGAACTTGCCCTGTGCCGCCTGGCGTTCGTACTGTTTGGTGCCGCTCTGACGCTCGCGGCGCTTGACCACCACGCGGCTCTTGTCGATGTTCAAGGCTTGCGGAATCGCTGCCAGGGCATCGAACATCCGGGCCGAGGCTTTTTCCGGGTCGATGGATTTCGGCGCGGCGTATTCCTGGACGTGGACCCAATCCTGATACAGGTCGATGGCCATCGAGTATTCCGGCATGTCGGCGTCATACACGCGATAGCAGTCGATGCCTTCACGCTTGACCCACTTGCCCATGGCCTTGAGGTTCTTTTGCAGGCGGTTGGCAAACATCTGCCCGCCTTCGCTCAAGCGCGGTTGCTCGATCACCACCGGAGCCGGTTTGATCGGGTTGCCGTTCTTGTTGTACTTCTCGTACTTGCCCGGCGCCACGTCGTTGTCTGCAACTTCGACTTCAGCCTGTTCGCGTTCTACCTGACGCTGTTCCGGAGTGCGACGTTCGCCAGTGACGAACTGATCCGGCGTGACCTTGATCAGCAGCAGCTTGCACGGCAACGCGCCGTTCCAGAACGAATACTGTTTGTGGCTGCGGATGCCCATGCGCTTGCCCAGGTCGGGCGCGCCGGTGAATACCGCCGCTTCCCAGTTCAGGCAGGCCTGACGCAGACGCTCGCCCAGGTTCTGGTAGAGGTAAAGCAAGCTTGCCTCGTCACCCAGGCGCTCGCCGTACGGCGGGTTGCAGATGACCAGGCCTTTCTGGTTCTGGTCCGGACGTGGCTCGAAGGTGCCAACTTCGCCCTGGTAGATCTTGATCCACTCGCTCAGGCCTGCACGTTCAACGTTGTTGCGGCCCGGTTGAATCAGGCGTGGGTCAGCTTCGTAACCGCGAATCCACAGCGGTGGCTTGGCCAGACCGGCAGCGCAACGCTCGGTGGCTTCTTCGTGGAGTTTTTTCCACAGCGCCGGAACGTGACCGAGCCAGGCCGTAAAGCCCCACTGCTCGCGACGCAGGTTCGGCGCCATATCGGCGGCGATCATGGCGGCTTCTACCAGGAACGTGCCGACACCGCACATTGGGTCAGCCAGCGCGCCGCCTTCGGCTGCAATGCGTGGCCAGCCGGAACGGATCAGGATCGCGGCCGCGAGGTTTTCCTTCAGCGGTGCCGCGCCCTGCTGCAAGCGATAACCACGCTGGTGCAGGCTGTGGCCGGACAGGTCGAGGGAAAGGATCGCTTCGCCACGGTCCAGGCGCAGGTGAATGCGCAGGTCCGGGTTGAGTTTGTCGATGGACGGACGGTCGCCCTGCGGGGTGCGCAGTTTGTCGACGATAGCGTCCTTGACCTTCAAGGCGCCGAAGTGGGTGTTGTCGATGCCCGAGCCGTGACCGCTGAACTCAACGGCCAGGGTGCCGTCGTTGAGCATATGGTCTTGCCACTCGATGTCGAGCACGCCGTGGTACAGGTCTTCGGCGTCCTTCATCGGGAAACGCTTGAGCACCAGCAGCACCCGGTTCGCCAGACGCGACCACAGGCACAGGCGATAAGCGGTTTCCATGGTGGCCATGCCGCGCACGGCCGAGGTGTGTTCACGCGCTTCTTCAAGGCCAAGCCCGACGGCTTCCTCGATGAGCAGGCCTTCAAGGCCTTTGGGGCAAGTGAGGAAGATTTCGAATTGATCGGACATTGGAGTTTCAAAGCCTTTGGCTGAGTGAACCGACAACGCATTGCCGGTCCGGTTTTCAATCAGGCGCTTTTCTAAAAGAGCGCCCGCGTGGCACGAAGGTGTGCCGTCCCACCCTGACTGCTCGGGTTAAAAGAGCTTAGATGCCAGGGCAGAGAAAAAAGTTGATGCAACAAAATGTCATAACTCGACCCTTCGTCGAATAGTACCCCAGTGCAACGGTGGGCCATTCTCACTAAAGGATTAACCCCGTCATCTAGCGCGGGGCCGATCATACCGGGGCTTTGAGCAACAAACACGTTACAAACGCCTTGTTACTTATGGCCATAGCATCTTTATCGTTACGTCCTTATGACAAAACGATCATTCCCTCGATGTGACGCATTGGTTAGAACTCAACACAGGTTGACGTCGCAACGGCGTCAACACCTTGGCTCGCGACGCCGGCAGCGAGCCACCAACGGCAGAATTTTTCTGCCAGACCTCGATTGAGGTCGACGCGATAAATACAGTCAACAAGTGAGGGCAACACCCTATGAGAAGACTTAAGCGTGATCCGTTGGAAAGAGCATTTTTGCGCGGATATCAATATGGCGTTGGTGGCAAATCCCGTGAGCTTTGCCCATTTACTCTACCGTCGGTACGCCAAGCCTGGATTAACGGCTGGCGCGAAGGACGCGGCGACAACTGGGACGGTATGACCGGCACTGCGGGAATCCATAGACTCAACGAACTTCACGCCGTTGGCTAACAAAGGGCCAGACACTGCAACACAACAATCTGAATACATAACGCATTAACCACGCACGTCCCATCCGGACGGCGGGCTCCGGCCCAGGGGCACCTTCGAGGTGCCCTTTTTTATGCCCGCAAAATCTACGGTGAGACCATTGTGGCGAGGGGGCTTGCCCCCGTTCGACTGCGAAGCAGTCGTAAACCCTGCCACCATGTTTCATCTGACACACCGGGTTGGCTGGCTTGGGGCCGCTTCGCTGCCCAACGGGGGCAAGCCCCCTCGCCACAAAAGCCCACTCCTACGGGGTTTAGCGCAAGGCCGCTATGGCGTCGACCGATTCACGGATGAGCGCCGGGCCCTTATAGATGAAGCCCGAATACAGCTGCACCAAACTCGCACCTGCAGCGATTTTCTCAGCCGCGTGCTTGCCTTCAGTGATGCCACCCACGGCGATGATCGGCAAACGGCCGGCCAATTCTGCTGCCAGGACCCTGACGGTGTTGGTGCTCTTGTCGCGAACCGGCGCGCCGGACAGACCGCCCGCCTCGTCGCCATGTTCCATGCCTTCGACGCCGACCCGGCTCAGGGTGGTGTTGGTGGCAATCACCGCGTCCATCCCGGTTTCAATCAGCGCTTGCGCGACCTGGGCGGTTTCTTCGTCGGTCATGTCCGGAGCGATCTTGATCGCCAGCGGAACATGCTTGCCGTGGCGCAAGGCCAGTTCGGCCCGGCGCTGGGCCAGGTCGGCGAGCAATTGCTTGAGTGAATCACCGAACTGCAGGCTGCGCAGGCCCGGGGTGTTCGGCGAGCTGACGTTGACCGTCACGTAGCTGGCGTGGGCGTAGACCTTGTCCAGGCAGATCAGGTAGTCGTCGACTGCACGCTCAACCGGCGTATCAAAATTCTTGCCGATGTTGATGCCCAGCACGCCCTTGTACTTGGCCGCTGCAACACGAGCCAGCAGGTGATCGACACCGAGGTTGTTGAAACCCATGCGGTTGATGATCGCCTCGGCTTCCGGCAAGCGGAAAATCCGTGGTTTCGGGTTACCTGGCTGCGGACGCGGGGTGATGGTGCCGATTTCAACGAAGCCGAAACCCAACTGGGCAAAACCGTCGATGGCCGCTCCGTTCTTGTCCAGACCGGCCGCCAGACCCACCGGATTCGGAAACTCCAGGCCCATGACCTTCACCGGCATTTTCGCCGGGGCCTTGCACAGCAAGCCGTTGAGGCCCAAACGCCCGCCCGCGCCGATCAGGTCCAGGGACAGATCGTGGGAGGTTTCCGGGGAAAGTTTGAACAACAGCTGACGGGCCAGGGTGTACATGGGCGGGTTTGACTCGAATGACGGCGAAATGAGGCGGCGATTATAGCCGGGCATCGGGGTCGCAAGCGAGGCGCACACGCAAATCAGCGTTCGATGGCATATGCCTTGCACCGGCATAGGCATCAGCACTCATGCCAACGGCGGGATGAGTCGACGGACAATGGCGTCGTCACCCGGTTCTGCTCATGCGGGGACCTGGGACGACGCTTTTTTTTGGAAGGTGTTTATCCGATGAATGAAACCACAGTCGGCCCGCTGGCCTGGGTCAACGGCAGCGATGCCCCGGAAAAGTCCGTGATCGACGTAGGCTTCATGGCCCTGAGCGACTGCGCTTCGGTGGTGGTCGCCGCCACCCAGGGCTTTGCCCAACCCTACGGCTTGACCCTGAACCTCAAGCGCCAATCCTCCTGGGCCAACCTGCGGGACAAACTGGTCAGCGGCGAACTCGACGCCGCCCACAGTCTCTACGGCCTGATTTACGCGGTGCACCTGGGCATCGGCGGCATTGCGCCCACCGACATGGCGGTGCTGATGGGTCTGAACCAGAACGGCCAAAGCATCAACCTGTCCCACGGTTTGCAAGCGCTGGGCGTGACCAGTCCTGAAGCACTGGACCGGCATGTGCACCAAACTCGCCCAAAACTGACTTTCGCCCAGACGTTTCCGACCGGCACCCACGCCATGTGGTTGTATTACTGGCTGGCGAGTCAGGGCATCCATCCGCTGCAAGACGTCGACAGCGTGGTGGTGCCGCCGCCGCAAATGGTCGCGCACCTGCAGGCCGGGCGCATCGACGGTTTCTGTGTTGGCGAACCGTGGTCTGCCAGCGCGGTGAAACAGAACCTCGGCTTTACCATGGCGACCACTCAAACCATCTGGCCCGATCACCCGGAAAAAGTCCTCGGCTGCACCCGCGCCTTTGTCGAGCAATACCCCAATACTGCCCGGGCGCTGGTGATGGCGATCCTCGAAGCCAGCCGCTTCATCGAAGAAAGCCCGGAAAACCGTTGCAGCACCGCGCAGTTGTTGAGTGCACCCGAATATCTCGATGCACCGCTGGACTGCATCGAGCCGCGCCTGCTCGGCGATTACGCCGACGGCCTCGGCAATCGCTGGCAGGACCCGCACGCCTTGCGTTTTCACGGTGGTGGCGAGGTCAATTTGCCGTATCTGTCCGATGGCATGTGGTTCATGACCCAGTTCCGCCGCTGGGGTTTGCTGCGCGAAGACCCGGATTACCTCGGTGTAGCCCGTCAGGTTCAGCAATTGGACCTGTACCGCGACGCCGCCACTGCCGTCGGCGTCTCCGCCTGGGGCCAGGAAATGCGCAGCGGTCAGTTGATCGACGGCAAAATCTGGGACGGCTCAGACCCGGCCAGCTATGCACGAAGCTTCAAATTGCACGCCATGAGCAACAGCTCGCCGCTTCTCGCCAGCCGCTGACAGGAGCCCGCGAATATGTTGCGTATCCTGCTGATCAACGACACCGCAAAGAAAGTCGGGCGCTTGAAAGCCGCCCTGACCGAAGCCGGGTTCGAAGTGATCGACGAATCCGGCCTGACCATCGACCTGCCCGCACGCGTCGAAACGGTGCGCCCGGACGTGATTCTGATCGATACCGAGTCACCGAGCCGTGATGTGATGGAGCAAGTGGTATTGGTGACGCGTGATCAGCCACGGCCGATCGTGATGTTCACCGACGAGCACGACCCCGGCGTGATGCGCCAGGCGATCAAGTCCGGGGTCAGTGCCTACATCGTCGAAGGCATTCACGCACAACGCTTGCAGCCGATTCTCGACGTGGCCATGGCCCGCTTCGAAAGCGACCAGGCCCTGCGCGCCCAACTCCATGCCCGGGACCAGCAACTGGCGGAGCGCAAGCGCATTGAGCTGGCCAAGGGGTTGTTGATGAAGATGAAAAACTGCAACGAGGAAGAGGCCTACACCCTGATGCGCCGCCAGGCCATGAGCCGCCAGCAGAAGCTGATTCAAGTGGCTGAGCAGATTATTGCCATGAGTGAGTTGCTTGGGTAATCGATCACTGTGGCGAGGGGGCTTGCCCCCGTTCGGCGGCGAAGCCGTCGCAAAATCTGTGTGCAAGGTTTGCCTGAAAGAATGCATGGGCGGCTTCGCCACCCAACGGGGGCAAGCCCCCTCGCCACAAAAACCGGCTGTTGGCACAAATCTCGCTAAGTAATCCACACAGGTAACCAACGGCGGTTGCCCCACCAACGACAAAGACGTCGCTCACCTCGTTCGCTCCATGGCGGATCCGGTAGCGGCGTTTTTTCGTTTTGGCCCCAGTGACCGGGGCCGGTGGTGCGGCCGTGGCGGCGCCCCACCTGCTAGCTCATGACTCCTTCTCGAGACTCCCTACAGCTGAGGTGCGCGATGAATTCAAGCTTCTGGAAATCCGGCCATACCCCGACATTGTTCGCGGCCTTCCTCTATTTCGACCTGAGTTTTATGGTCTGGTACCTGCTCGGGCCGCTGGCAGTGCAGATCGCCGCCGACCTGCACCTGACCACTCAACAACGCGGGATGGTGGTGGCCACGCCGATTCTGGCCGGCGCGGTATTACGTTTTGCGATGGGCCTGCTGGCGGATCGCCTGTCGCCAAAAACCGCCGGGATCATCGGCCAGGTCATCGTCATCTGCGCATTGTTCGGCGCCTGGAAACTCGGCATCCACAGTTACGAACAGGCGCTGGTGCTGGGCCTGTTCCTCGGCATGGCCGGGGCGTCCTTCGCCGTCGCCCTGCCGCTGGCCTCGCAATGGTATCCGCCGCAGCATCAGGGCAAAGCCATGGGCATCGCCGGTGCCGGTAACTCGGGCACGGTCCTCGCGGCGCTGATTGCCCCGGTGTTGGCGGCGTCCTTCGGCTGGAGCAACGTGTTCGGTTTTGCCCTGATCCCGCTGATCCTGACCCTGATCGTCTTCGCCTGGCTGGCCAAAAACGCCCCGCAACGGCCGAAAGCCAAATCCATGGCCGACTACCTGAAGGCCTTGGGTGATCGCGACAGTTGGTGGTTCATGTTTTTCTACAGCGTGACCTTCGGTGGCTTCATCGGCCTGGCCAGCGCCCTGCCCGGCTATTTCAACGATCAATATGGCCTGAGTCCGGTGACCGCCGGTTACTACACCGCTGCCTGCGTGTTCGGCGGCAGCCTGATGCGTCCGTTGGGCGGCGCTCTGGCGGATCGTTTTGGTGGCATCCGCACCTTGCTCGGGATGTACACAGTGGCAGCGATTTGTATCGCGGCAGTGGGTTTCAACCTGCCGAATTCCTACGCGGCGCTGGCCCTTTTCGTCTGCACCATGCTCGGTTTGGGGGCCGGTAACGGCGCGGTTTTCCAACTGGTGCCGCAGCGTTTTCGTCGCGAGATCGGCGTGATGACCGGGTTGATCGGTATGGCTGGCGGCATCGGTGGCTTCGCCCTCGCGGCGGGCATGGGCGCAATCAAGCAAAGCACCGGCAGCTATCAACTGGCTTTGTGGTTGTTCGCCAGCCTTGGCGTGCTCGCCTGGTTTGGCCTGCACGGCGTGAAACGTCGCTGGAGAACCACTTGGGGTTCGGCCGCAGTGACGGCGGCGCGGGTCTGAAACCTCAATGAGTCTGCAACTGAGTTTCGCCGAAGCCAGCGCCATCGGCCCGCGCGAGGAAAATCAGGACGCTTTGCGCCTGGTCACCCCGGCCCCGGCGCTGGCGGCGAGCAAGGGTTACCTGTTCGCCATTGCCGACGGCGTCAGCCAGTGCGCCGATGGCGGGCTCGCCGCCCGTTCGACCTTGCAGGCACTGGCGCTGGACTATTACGCCACCCCGGAAACCTGGGCAGTCGCCGAGGCTCTGGATCGCCTGCTGTCAGCGCAGAATCGCTGGCTTCAGGCCAATGGCGGTGGGCAACCGCTGCTCACCACTGTCAGTGCTTTGGTCATGCGCGGCAGGCGTTTTACCCTGGCCCATGTCGGCGATTGCCGGGTTTATCGCTGGCACGCCGATCAGTTGCAGCGGGTCAGCGAGGATCACGTTTGGGACCAACCGGGCATGCAACATGTGCTCAAACGCGCCCTCGGGCTGGATCAGCATCTGGTGCTGGATTTCCTTGATGGCGAATTACGCCTCAATGAAAGTTTCGTGCTGCTCAGCGACGGGATCTGGGCGGTGTTGGGCGACACCGCCATTGCCGGGATCTTGCGCGACCAGCCTGATCTGCAAAGTGCTGCGCAAACGCTGGTCATCGCCGCGCACCTGGCCGGCAGTCAGGACAATGCCAGCGCCCTGCTGGTGCGCGTCGATGCCCTCGGCGAAACAAACATTGGCGATGCGTTGATTCATTTGCAGCAGTGGCCACTGCCGCCCGCGCTGAAACCGGGGCAGACGTTCGAAGGCTGGCAGGTCGAGGGAGTCCTCGGCCAGAGCCAGCAATCACTGCTCTATCGGGTGCGGGACGGGCAACAACAACCCTGGCTGCTGAAAACCTTGCCCGGCCATTTGCATAACGATCACCTGGCCGGGCAGGCGCTGTTGTCGGAAGAATGGTTTCTCAAACGGGTGGCCGGGCGGCATTTCCCTGAAGTCCATGCCGCCAGCCAGCGTCAGCATTTGTACTACGTGATGCGCGAATATTCGGGACAGACCCTGGCCGAATTGCAGGCCCGAACCGGACCGCTGCCACTGGCGCAATGGCAGGAATTGGCCGAACGCCTGCTGCGGGCGGTGGGCATGTTGCACCGACGACAAATCCTGCATCGCGACATCAAACCGGAGAACTTGCTGCTGGGGGACGACGGTGAGTTGCGGCTGCTCGATTTTGGTCTCGCCTATTGCCCTGGCCTGTCCGAAGACCAGCCCTGCGCCCTGCCCGGCACGCCAAGCTATATCGCCCCGGAAGCCTTTCACGGAGAAGCGCCGACGCCGCAACAGGATTTGTACGCGGCCGGCGTGACGCTGTTTTTCCTGCTGACCGGGCACTATCCCTACGGCGAAATCGAAGCGTTTCAACGACCACGCTTTGGTGTGCCAGTCAGTGCCAATCGCTATCGTCCCGATTTGCCTGAGTGGCTGGCGTTAAGCCTGGAGCGCTCGGTTGCGGTTGATCCGCAGCAGCGTTTTGAAACAGCGGAAGAATGGTTGTTGCTACTGGAACAGGGCGAGCGACGTAGTTTGAGTGTGAGACCCAAACCGCTGCTGGAGCGCGAGCCGCTGAAGGTTTGGCGGACATTGGCGCTGGTGTCGTTGGTGGTGAATCTTCTATTGCTGGTTCTAGCATTTCACTCATTCTGATTCGATCACGATCCAATGTGGCGAGGGAGCTTGCTCCCGTTCGAGTGCGCAGCGCTCGCTGATTTCGGGGCCTGCTTCGCAGCCCAGCGGGAGCAAGCTCCCTCGCCACACGGTTCATATGCCCCAGGACCGGGCGATTCGCCTCGAATCAGTGCACAAACACTGAATTTGATCCTGAACACCCACCATGAGCCCGGTAAAACCAAGCCTTGAACGACTTGGCACAACCACTGCATTACCTTACCCACCACACATAAAGCCCAGCCTTCAACGACGAAGGCTGTGCTTCCCGAGAGAACGGGACCAGGACAAAGGCGTCCTCGCTAGGCAACTAGCGGGACGCCTTTTTTTGTTTGCGCAAAATTTGTCGAGCACGACCTGAAAGCCCTGATGAGGCGAGTCTGAGCTCCCCGGAGAACCTGATGAAAAAACTAAAACTGGTGATGATCGGCAACGGCATGGCCGGGGTTCGCACCCTGGAAGAGCTGCTCAAGCTGAGCAACGAGCTATACGACATCACCGTCTTCGGCGCCGAACCCCACACCAACTACAACCGCATCCTGCTCTCGCCGGTACTGGCCGGGGAGCAGACTTTCGAAGAGATCGTGCTCAACGACCTGGACTGGTACCTGAGCAACAACATCAAATTGCTGCTTAACCGCAAAGTGGTGGAGATCGACCGGATCAAGCGCCGCGTGATCGCCGAGGACGGCACCGAAGCCGAGTACGATCGCCTGCTGATCGCGACCGGCTCGACTCCGTTTATCCTGCCGATCCCCGGCAACACCTTGCACGGCGTGATCGGCTACCGCGACATCGCCGACACCCAGGTGATGATCAACACCGCAAAAACCCACAAGCACGCGGTGGTGATTGGCGGCGGCCTGCTGGGCCTCGAAGCCGCCAACGGCCTGATGCTGCGCGGCATGCACGTCACCGTGGTGCACATCGGCGAATGGCTGCTGGAACGGCAACTGGACAAAACCAGCGGCCAGTTGCTGCAAACCGCTCTCGAAGCCCGGGGCCTGCACTTTCGCCTCTGCGAACAGACCCAGGCCCTGCACGACGCCGGCAATGGCCGGGTTGGCTCGGTCCAGTTCAAGAACGGCGACATCATCCCCGCCGACCTGGTGGTGATGGCCGCCGGCATTCGTCCCAACACCGAACTCGCGGAAAAGTCCGGCATCCCGTGCAATCGCGGGATCCTGGTCAACGACACCCTGCAAACCTACGACCCTCGCATCTATGCCATCGGCGAATGTGCCAGCCACCGGGGTATCGCCTACGGACTGGTGGCGCCGTTGTTCGAACAGGCCAAGGTCTGCGCCAACCACCTCGCGCAACTGGGCTTCGCCACCTACAAGGGCTCGGTGACGTCGACCAAGCTGAAGGTCACCGGCATTGACCTGTTCTCCGCCGGCGACTTCATGGGCGGCGAAGGCACCGAGACCATCACCCTTTCCGACCCGATCGGTGGGGTCTACAAAAAACTGGTGATCAAGGATGACGTGCTGGTCGGTGCCTGTCTGTACGGCGATACGGCAGATGGCGGTTGGTATTTCCGACAGATCCGTGAGAATCACGCCATCGGCGAGATCCGCGATCACCTGATGTTCGGCGAAAACGCCTTGGGCGACGTAGGACATCAGGGCCAGGACAAAGCCATGAGCATGGCCGACACCGCCGAGGTCTGCGGCTGCAACGGCGTGTGCAAAGGCACCATCGTCAAGGCGATTCAGGAGCACGGGCTGTTCAGCGTCGACGACGTGAAGAAGCACACCAAGGCTGCCAGCTCCTGCGGCTCCTGTGCCGGGCTGGTCGAGCAAATCCTGATTAACACCGTGGGCGGCGCAGCTGACGTCAAACCGAAAAGCGAAAAAGCCATCTGCGGTTGCAGCGACCTTAATCACGGGCAGATCCGCCAAGCCATTCGCGAGCAACATCTGCTGACCATCGCCGACACCCTGGGTTACCTGAACTGGCGCACGCCCAACGGCTGCGCCACATGCCGCCCGGCGCTCAACTACTACCTGATTTCGACCTGGCCCGGCGAAGCCAAGGACGATCCGCAATCACGGCTGATCAACGAACGCGCCCACGCCAACATTCAGAAAGACGGCACGTACTCTGTCGTCCCGCGGATGTGGGGCGGCGTGACCAACCCGTCGGAGTTGCGGCGCATTGCCGACGTCGCCGACAAGTACAACGTGCCGATGGTCAAGGTCACCGGCGGCCAGCGCATCGACTTGCTGGGGATCAAGAAACAGGACCTGCCGGGGGTCTGGAAAGATCTGGACATGCCGTCCGGCCACGCCTACGGCAAATCCATCCGCACCGTGAAGACCTGCGTCGGCAGTGAGTTCTGCCGCTTTGGCACGCAGAATTCGACGCAACTGGGCATCGAACTGGAGCACGACCTGTTCAACATGTGGTCGCCGCACAAAGTGAAACTGGCGGTCTCCGGATGCCCACGCAACTGTTCGGAAGCGGGCATCAAGGATGTCGGAATTATCGGCGTGGACTCCGGTTGGGAGATGTACATCGGCGGCAACGGCGGGATTAAAACCGAAGTCGCCGAGTTCTTCGTCAAGCTGAAAACCGCCGAAGAAGTCCGCGAATACAACGGCGCTTTCCTACAGCTGTACCGCGAAGAAGCCTTCTACCTCGAACGCACCGTGCACTACCTGCAACGGGTCGGCATGGAACACATCAAGAAAGCCGTGCTGGAAGATCCGGAACACCGCAAGGCACTCAACGATCGCCTGCAATTTTCCCTGTCGTTCGAACAGGACCCGTGGAAAGAGCGCCTGGAACAGCCGCTGCTGAAGAAAGAATTCGACGTCATTCCCGTGAAGAACCTGGAGGTGCTGGCATGAACTGGCTGGATATCTGCGCACTGGAAGAAATCAACGCCCTCGGCTCGCGGATCATCGCCGGCCCGAAAGGTGACATCGCGATTTTTCGTACCAGCGACGACGAAGTTTTCGCACTCGATGACCGCTGCCCGCATAAGGGTGGGCCACTGTCCCAAGGCCTGATCTACGGCAAACGCGTTGCCTGCCCGCTGCACAACTGGCAGATCGACCTGCAAACCGGCGAAGCCCAGGCCCCGGACATCGGTTGCGCTCACCACCATACGGCGCGGGTCGAGAATGGCCGGGTGTTGCTGGCCCTGCGGGAAGCAGGCTGATGGACCGCCAGGTCACCGCCTCCACCTGCTGCTACTGCGGGGTCGGCTGCGGCGTGCTGATCGAGCATGACGGCGAGCGCATTCTCGGCGTCAGCGGCGATCCGGCCCACCCGGCCAACTTCGGCAAACTGTGCAGCAAGGGTTCGACCCTGCATCTGACCGGCGACCTTGCCGCCCGGGCGCTGTACCCGGAATTGCGTCTGGGCAAAGGCCTGGCCCGCAGCCGCACCGATTGGGATACCGCACTCGACCACGCCGCCAACGTTTTTGCCGACACCATTGCTGAACACGGCCCGGACAGCGTGGCGTTCTATATCTCCGGGCAATTGCTGACCGAGGACTACTACGCCTTCAACAAACTGGCGCGGGCGCTGGTGGGCACCAACAACATCGACAGCAATTCCCGGCTGTGCATGTCGTCGGCGGTGGTCGGCTACAAACGCAGCCTGGGCGCCGACGCGCCACCGTGCAGTTATGAAGACTTGGAACTGAGCGATTGCGTGATGATCGTCGGCAGTAATATGGCCTACGCCCACCCAGTACTTTTTCGTCGCCTGGAGGAGGCCAAATCCCACCGCCCGCAGATGAAAGTCATCGTCATCGACCCACGTCGTACCGACACCTGCGATTTGGCCGACC
Organism: Pseudomonas sp. ASL4; assembly: GCF_056680395.1. Lineage (NCBI taxonomy): Bacteria > Pseudomonadati > Pseudomonadota > Gammaproteobacteria > Pseudomonadales > Pseudomonadaceae > Pseudomonas > Pseudomonas sp. ASL4. Next base: position 6,045,940 of record NZ_CM155280.1, read on the forward strand.
TGCACTTGGCGATTCTTCCGGGCACCGATGTCGCGTTATTCCATGGGATTTTGCACCTGCTGCTGTGGGAAGACTGGATCGACCGCGACTTCATCAAGGCCCACACCGAAGGCTTGGCCGAGTTGAAAAACCTGGTGCGCGATTACACCCCACAGATGGTTTCGCAGCTGTGCGGGATTGGCGTCGAGCAACTGCAGCAGTGCGCTGAATGGGTTGGCACTTCACCGAGTTTTCTGTCGCTGTGGTGCATGGGGCTGAACCAGTCCACCGCCGGCAGCGCGAAGAACAGCGCACTGATCAATCTGCACCTGGCCACCGGGCAAATCGGTCACCCCGGCGCAGGACCTTTCTCCCTGACCGGTCAGCCAAACGCCATGGGTGGGAGGGAAACCGGCAGTTTGTCGAACCTGCTGCCCGGTCATCGCGACGCCGCCAATGCCGAGCATCGCGCCGAAGTAGCGGCTTACTGGGGTGTTGAGCAACTGCCGGCAAACACCGGGCTTACAGCCATCGAGCTGTTCGAACAGGTGCGTAGCGGGCAGATCAAAGCGCTGTGGATTGCCTGCACCAACCCCGCGCAGTCTTTGCCGGATCAAAACAATGTGCGCGCCGCCCTGGAGGCCTGCCCGTTTGTGATCTTGCAAGAGGCCTTTCGCACCACCGAAACCGCAGCGTTCGCCGACCTGCTGCTGCCAGCCGCAAGTTGGGGTGAAAAGGACGGCACGGTGACCAACTCCGAACGGCGAATTTCCCACGTCCGCCAGGCCATTAGCGCACCGGGTGAGGCGCGATCTGATTGGGCGATCACAGTGGATTTCGCACAACGCCTGGAAAAACGTCTGCGCCCGGCACTGCCCAGCCTGTTTGCCTTTGACACAGCGGCGCAGGTCTTCGACGAATACAAGCAACTGACCCTGGGTCGGGATCTGGACCTGTCCGGTATCAGTCATGCCTTGCTTGACCGGATCGGCCCGCAGCAATGGCCCTTCCCCACCGGCGCCAACGAAGGCACGGCGCGGTTGTACCTGGACGGGATCTTCCCGACCGCCAGCGGCCGCGCGCAATTCGTCGCCGACCCGTACCGTGCAGCCAAGGAACAACGGGACGCTCGGTTCCCACTGACCTTGATCACCGGCCGCTTGCGCGATCAATGGCACGGCATGAGCCGCACCGGCACCGCCGCCCAGTTGTTCGGTCACGTCAGCGAAGCGGTGTTGAGCCTGCACCCGGATGAACTGCGCCGGCATCGGCTGCAACCGGGCAACCTGGTCAACCTGAAAAGTCGTCGCGGCGCGGTGATTGTGGCCGTCGGCAGCGACGACAGCGTGCGTCCCGGCCAAGCCTTTCTGCCGATGCATTGGGGTGATCGTTTTCTCAAGGGCGGCGTCAATACGATTACCCAACCGGCATTCGACCCGCTGTCGAAACAACCGGAACTCAAACACAGCGGCGTGCGCCTGGAACCGGTGCAACTGCCTTGGCACCTTTTCGCCTTGATCGAGGGTGATGTTCAACGACATGTTGAGACTCTACGACCACTCTGCGAGGCGTTTTCCTACGTTAGCCTCAGCCTGACAGGGCGTGAACGCCCCGCGCTGCTGATACGCGCTGCCAGCGCCACGCCACCCGAGGCGCAATTACTGCGTGATATCGATCAATGCCTGGGGCTTAACGATGGCCCGGTATTGGCCTACGACGACCCGCGGCGCGCTATTGGCAAACGGGTACGTATCGAAAACGGCCGGATCACCGCGATTCGCCTGGCCGGTGAAACCCTCGCCCAACACTGGTTGCAAAGCCTATGGCTCGAAGGCCGCGCCGACGACCAATTGCGGCGCTGGCTGCTGGCGCCATTGAGCGCACCACCGGGCAACGTCGACACGCCAGCCGCCGGCAACAAAATCCTGTGTAACTGCAAAAACGTCAGCCAAAGCGCGGTCTGCGCCGGCATCAGCCGTGGCCTGGATTTGCAGGGTCTGAAACAAGAACTGGGCTGCGGTACGCAATGCGGCTCCTGCGTCCCGGAAATCAAGCGTTTGCTGGCCGCCACTGCGCAGCCAGCCGCCGTCATCTCGTGAGGAAAATACGATGAGCGCAAAAGTCTGGCTGGTGGGTGCGGGTCCCGGCGACCCGGAATTGCTGACCCTCAAAGCTGTTCGAGCGCTGAGGGAAGCGGATGTGGTGCTGATCGATGACTTGGTCAACGACGCGGTTCTGGAGCATTGTCCTGATGCCCGAATCATTCCCGTCGGCAAGCGCGGCGGCTGTCGTTCCACACCTCAAGCCTTCATTCATCGGTTGATGCTGCGTTATGCCCGCCATGGCAAATGTGTGGTGCGACTGAAGGGAGGTGATCCGTGCATTTTTGGTCGCGGCGGCGAAGAGGCGCAGTGGCTGCGCGAGCATGGGGTCGAGGTGGAATTGGTCAATGGCATCACCGCTGGACTGGCTGGCGCAACGCAATGCGATATCCCGTTGACTTTGCGCGGTGTGGCACGCGGTGTGACGCTGGTCACCGCCCACACTCAGGACGATAGCAGCCTGAACTGGCGAGCCTTGGCCCAGGGTGGCACGACGCTGGTGATTTACATGGGGGTGGCGAAGCTGAGTGTGATCCGCGAGCAATTGCTGGCGGGCGGAATGGCGATGGATACGCCGGTGGCGATGATTGAAAACGCTTCACTGCCACATCAGCGGGAGTGCCGCAGCGACCTGACAGCCATGGAAGCCGATGCCCATAGCTTCGAACTCAAGAGCCCGGCGATTTTGGTGATTGGAGCGGTGGCGGCTCGCGATGAGATCAAAAGATCGCAGCCTGCTGCAGCTCCTACATGGGTTCGGTGTACGGCTCTGTAGGAGCTGCCGAAGGCTGCGATCCGTTGGAACACCGCTCAATCCAGACTGAAATACCAAATCGCAGACAAAGAAAAGCCCGGCCTAAGCCGGGCTTTTCAGCGCTACAAACTAATTACTTAGCTTGAGCTTCAACCTTCGCTTCTACGCGACGGTTAACAGCGCGACCAGCTTCAGTTTTGTTGTCAGCAACTGGGCGGGATTTGCCGTAGCCAACAGACTGAACGCGGGATGGCGAAACACCGTACTGGTTGGTCAGAACTTGTTTAACGGCGCTTGCACGACGCTCGGACAGTTTCTGGTTGTAAGCGTCAGGACCGACGGAGTCAGTGTGACCTTCAACAGTAGTGGTGGTGGATGGGTACTGCTTCATGAAGTCAGCGAGGTTCTTGATGTCAGCGTAGCTGTTAGGCTTAACGACCGACTTGTTGAAGTCGAACTTAACGTCCAGCTCAACACGAACAACTTCAGCAACTGCAGGGCAGCCATCAGCGTCAACAGTTACGTTGGCTGGGGTGTTCGGGCACTTGTCAACGTTGTCGCAAACGCCATCGTTGTCGCTGTCGGTGCAGACTTCAGCTGGAGCTGGAACTGGAGCAGCAGCAGGCTTGTTGCCGCCACCGAAGTTCACGCCCAGACCAACGGAAGGAGCGTAGTCCCAACGGCCGTTGTCCAGTTTGTAGTCAGCTTCAACGCCAGCACGGGCGAAGAAGTTTTCGGCGAAGTAGTACTTAACGCCAGCGCCAGCAGTCAGGAAAGTCGACTGGTCGCGACCGGTGTGGCCGTCAGCGGCTACGTTGGTCAGGCTGCCGTGTTTAACGCCGCCTTCAACGTATGGGCGCAGAGCGTCACCAGCGTTGTTGAAGTGGTACTGAGCGGTCAGACCAAAGTTGTCGCCTTTGATTTTCTGGCTGCCAGTGCCGTCGTTCGAACGGGTGTGGTTGTTGGTGTCGTAGCCGAGGTTAATCGACACGTCGTCGGTCAGGAAGTAACCGATTTTGGCGCCTGGGTTGAAGCCGTTTTCGACGTGGTCAACACTGTCGTTATACTGCTTCTTGTAGTTAAGCTCGCCTTCAACTGCGCCTTGGCCTTGTGCCAGAACGCCGAACGAAGTAGCGGCAATAAGAGAACCAATGGCCAAGCCCAAGGTGTTTTTCAGTTTCATCCGTTAAATCCCCATCTGGTGATTGTAAAGCAGTCCCTCAAACCGGGGGACAACTCGGCGGCAAGTCTATCAGAACTTGCCTACACGTAAGAGATATTTGCGCTGAACTAAGTTTCAGCAACGCCTGCAAATTTCTCACGTAATTTATCTAGAGCGCGTTTGTACCGCATTTTTGTAGCACTCAAACCCATGTGCATGATGTCTGCGATCTCCTGAAATTCCAGCTCTGCGACAAATCGTAGCACCAGAATTTCACGGTCAATCGGGTTCACATACACCAGCCAGCGATCGAGTCCACCCTTGTCCTCTGGTTTCGGCGTCTTTTCTTCAGACGCTTCCTCGAGGGGGTCCAGACTCAAAGCGTCCATCAAGCGACGCTTTCGCCGCTCCTTCCGATACTGCGTGATGCATTCGTTGTACGTGATGCTATAGAGCCATGTCTTGAACTTCGATTTCCCCTCGAAATTCTTCAGGCCGTACAACACCTTCAACATCACTTCCTGACAGACATCATCTGCGTCGCGATCGTTCCCAAGATATCGTGCACAAACGTTAAATAATGTTCGTTGGTAACGCCGCATCAGTTCTTCATAGGCGCGTGTTACGTGAAACAGCTCGGTATGCGAGCGCGCGACCAACTCCTCATCAGAGAGCTCGCGGGGGTCGTAGCGCGTGGAGAGCGATTGAGCTTTATTCAAAACAAGTCGGGCCGACAGTCAGGTCAATGTCCGCCGCAGCCCTTTCAGGGCATTTTGCGGCGGCATACATTAGCAGGGTTTGCCGGGTTAGCGGCTACTCACATGCTGCTCCAGGAGAATCCGATTGGAGAGAGAGACTAGCTCACCCTCATCGGTCAGCAATGTGGTTTTAACCGTGCCGATCTCTTCGATCTGGCCTTCGACCTCGCCAACACGCACTTGTTGCCCAACCTGATACAACTCTCGCACATAGATTCCCGCAAGAATCTGACCGGCAATTTCCCTGCTTCCCAATCCCATTGCCAGCGCAACCGCCAGACCAACGGTAATCAATACGATCACAATTACATGGTTCAGCAGGTCAGTCTTGACCTCCAACTGGCTGATCGCAACCGACAAACTGATAATAATCACCAGGCCCTGGGCAATTCGCCCCAGGCCCGAAGCGTAATCCAGCCCTACGCCCTCTGCTGCACCGCGCACCAGCCCGTTGGCCAGTTGCGCCAGCAAAACACCCACCAGCAACACCAGCGCGGCGCCAAATACCTTCGGCAAATACAGCGCAAGCATATCCAGCGTAGCTGAAACTCTCTCAAGTCCAAGGGATTCTGCGGCGGACACCAAGAAAATCAGCAAAACGAACCAATAGACGATTTTGCCGATCAGGGTCGAAATCGGCACTTGAAGGCCGGCACGGGACAGTAATTTGGTCAAACCGGTACCGCCCATCAGGCGATCAAGGCCCAACTTGGCGAGCAATTTGGACAGCAAGGTGTCCAGCAGCTTGGCCACGACAAAACCCAACAGCAGCACAACCAGTGCGCCGAACAGGTTCGGAATGAAATTCGCAACCTTGGTCCACAACGCGGTCATTGCAGTGACGAGGCTCTGAGTCCAGAGATCAAGTTCCATATTCAATCAGCCTTATCAGCAGTACGAACGGTAGGTTTACGGTGACGGGAAACCGGCGTGACGTGGGCCGATCCATTGTTCACGGCAATCATCAGCGCGGGCAACCAGCGGCCCAGCAGGCTGAACAGATCGCCAGCGCCGACCTGGCGGTTGGCGGTTTTCAGTACACGGCCAAGGCACGCATCGTCGTCCCGAGTGGACGGAGATGCCTTGAGCATGTCACGTAAAGACTGTTCAAACGGATCGTGCATACGCACCTCTCGTGATGTCTGTGAAAGACGCGATCAAATTTGCCGGGGTCACATGGCTCATCATCACACCCAGCGCAAACGTCGGAATAACCACCACTGACCGACCGCTACCGAGACCATCATCAGGCAGGCAATCAAGAAGCCATACGGGTTGCCGGAGAACGGAATACCGCCAACGTTGATACCCAAAAGACCGGTCAGAAAACTCATCGGCAAAAAGATCCCGGTGATGATCCCGAAGCGGTACATCGTGCGGTTCATGCGCACGCTCAAACGCCGGTCTTCGGTCTCGAGGACCAGCCCCACTCGCTCGCGGGTCAATTCCAGCTCTTCGAGATATCGGGTCAGGCTGTTGTTCAATTCGTTCCAGTAATCACCGTCGTCTTCGACGAACCAGGGTAGTTTTATACGCGTCAGCTGACCAAAAATATCCCGCTGAGGTGCAAGGAAACGTTTCAGCCCGGCTGCCCTGCGACGGATCTGCAAAATGGCGCCGTGTTCGGGTGTATACCGTTCGTCGGCATCCAGTTTTTCTTCTTCCTCATCGACGATTTCCGAGAGGCAAGTGATCAGATCCTGGACCTTATTGGTCAGGTACTGAGCCATATAAAGGATGAGTTCGGAGGCGGTTTTCGGTCCCTTGCCTTCCGTAAGCTGCACCAGCAATTCGTCGGTGGCGCGCAACGGGCGCAAACGCAGCGAAATAACCCGCTGGGCCGCGGCAAAAATGCGCACCGAGACCATGTCTTCCGGCTCGGCACCGGGGTTCATGTTGATCCCGCGTAAAAATAGCAGCAGCTCGCTGTCGGAAAGCTGTAAAAGCCGAGGTCGGGTGTTTTCTTCGAGCAACAGGTCACAGCTGAACTCAGTCAGACCGCTGGATTTACGCAGCCAGGTCTGGGTTTGCGGATGACTGCGATCCCAGTGCAGCCACAGGCTTTCATGGGCCTGCAACTGCAAGTCATCGAGCTCAGTTCGGGCTATCGAACGCGCACCGCCTTTACCGTCCAGCACCAGGGCATGCACCAGCCCCCACTGCGCGTTTTCTTCCTCGAACATCCTCACCCCGTTTTTGCCACAAAAATTCGCATCGATGCTTTATTCAGGCATCTTCAGCGGGCTTGGCGAGATAATCACGCCGTTGTTGTCCGCATAAATGTAATGACCTGGATGGAACGTCACGCCGGCGAAGGTCACTGAAACGTTAAGGTCGCCGAGCCCGCGCCTGTCGGACTTCCTCGGGTGACTCGCGAGGGCCTGCACGCCCAGATCGGTCTGCGCGATGATATCGACGTCGCGGATACAACCGTAGATCACCAGCCCTTCCCAGCCGTTTTTCGCGGCTTTTTCAGCCAGCATGTCGCCCAACAACGCATGGCGCAGGGAACCGCCACCGTCGACCACCAGCACCTTGCCATCACCCTTGAGCTCGACCTGCTCCTTGACCCGCGAGTTGTCTTCGAAACATTTGATGGTCACGATTTCGCCGCCGAACGAATCACGGCCGCCGAAATTGCTGAACATCGGTTCCAGCACCTGCACCAGCTCCGGATAGGCGTCGCACAGGTCAGGCGTAACGTAATGGTTCATCGAGAAACTCCTGTAAAGAGGAAGACAATCGAGGATGTCGCAAAGTGACCGAAAAAGCGCAATGCGTCATATCTTAGCCGCAAGCCGACCAGAGCGAAATGCCCTTGTTAGAGCATTGGGCTCAGACCGCCGTGGCCAAATCCGGCTTTTCGCCCAGCAATGGCGTCTGTTGATCGGCCAACCAGCGAGCCACCAATGGCCAGGTTTCAGCCTGGGCGGCTTTGCTGACTAGCATTTCAACATGACCGAAATTGTCAGCAAAGCCCTGCTCGCGCCCCAGATTGATGAACTGCTTGTGCTCGGAGCCGAGCTGATCGAACAGTTTACGGCAGGCCCAGGCCGGGTCCTGATGATCGCCAGCCGCGCTCACGGCCAGTACCGGCAATTGAACTTCGGCCAAACCGGCCCACCAGTCCTTGTCGGCATCGCCAAAGCGCCCGAACAGGCCGTACCAGCGCATGCTTTCCAGGGCCAGGCCAATCGGCTCGTCCTCCGGGCCGCGCTTGAGCCGTGAACCGGACAACTGGGCAAAACGCTTGAGAATAAAGCGCCCGCTCCACTCGACCGGCGGGATTTTCAGCGGCCAATAGGTGCGGCTGACCTGCGTGCCGAAAAACGCCGCCGAAGCCACCACCGGCTCGCCGATGTATTGACCACCCAACGCGGCGGCCAGGGTAATGCCGCCCAGCGAGTGACCGATCCAGTGCGGGACCTGGCCACTTTGCTCGCGCACGAACGCACCGATGGCCGGCAGATCGTAACGGGCGTAGTCGGCGACGCGGTTCTTGCGGTAGTTCTGGTTGCGCTGGGACAGGCCGTGACCGCGCATCTCCGGGATCCACACATCGAACCCGAGCCGCGCCAGATACGCCCCCAAACCCAAGCCTTTGGGCGAATACCAGAACCGGCGATTGGAAAAGCTGCCATGAAGCAAAATGACCGGTACGCCGCGCGCATCCGTGCCATCCGCCATGCCGAGGCGCGTTACCGCCAGCTCGACAGTACCGTCAGGGCTATTGGCGGGTTTCAATCGATACACGTCTTCGCTCAGATCGCCGCGCCGCTCGGCGCTGATCAGGGCGACAGGAAATAGGTTGCTGCTGCTTTGCATAATGCTCTTGCACAAAAAAGGGCGGCATCCGGAGGAGCTCGCCCTACTTGAATCAAAAGAGGCCGGTCAGTGACCGGCCTCTTCACTCACCGATCAAGCCTGCGCTTGACCTTCAGCCAGGAAGAACCAGGTTTCCAGTACGGAATCGGGGTTCAGCGAAACGCTTTCGATGCCCTGCTCCATCAGCCATTTGGCGAGGTCCGGGTGGTCCGAAGGACCCTGACCGCAGATGCCGATGTACTTGCCAGCCTTGTTACAGGCCTGAATCGCGTTGGCCAGCAGCTTCTTGACGGCCGGATTACGCTCGTCGAACAAGTGAGCGATGATCCCGGAGTCACGGTCCAGCCCCAATGTTAGCTGGGTCAGGTCGTTGGAGCCGATGGAGAAGCCGTCGAAGAATTCGAGGAACTCTTCAGCCAGGATCGCGTTGGACGGCAGTTCGCACATCATGATGATGCGCAGACCGTTCTCGCCGCGGGCCAGGCCATTTTCGGCCAGCAGATCGATAACCTGGCTCGCTTCGCCCAGAGTACGGACGAACGGCACCATGATTTCAACGTTGGTCAGGCCCATCTCGTTGCGTACGCGTTTGAGCGCGCGGCATTCGAGTTCGAAGCAGTCACGGAACGCTTCGCTGATGTAACGCGAAGCACCACGGAAGCCCAGCATCGGGTTTTCTTCTTCCGGCTCGTAGAGCTTGCCGCCGATCAGGTTCGCGTACTCGTTGGACTTGAAGTCCGACAGACGCACGATGACCTTTTTCGGGGTGAACGCAGCGGCCAGGGTACTGATGCCTTCGACCAGCTTATCGACATAGAAGCCAACCGGATCGTCGTAACCGGCAATGCGCTTGTCGACGCTGTCCTTGATGTCCTGGGGCAGACCGTCGTAGTTCAACAGTGCTTTAGGGTGCACGCCGATCATGCGGTTGATGATGAATTCCAGGCGGGCCAGGCCCACACCGGCGTTCGGCAGTTGCGCGAAGTCGAATGCACGGTCCGGGTTGCCGACGTTCATCATGATCTTGAACGGCAGATCAGGCATGGCATCAACGGAGTTTTTCTTGATGTCGAAGCCCAGTTCGCCTTCGAAGATGTAACCGGTGTCGCCTTCCGCGCAGGAAACCGTCACGCCCTGGCCGTCTTTCAACAGCTGGGTGGCGTTGCCGCAACCGACTACGGCCGGGATCCCCAGTTCGCGAGCGATGATCGCCGCGTGGCAAGTACGGCCGCCACGGTTGGTGACGATGGCGCTGGCGCGCTTCATGACCGGTTCCCAGTCCGGGTCGGTCATGTCGGAAACCAGTACATCGCCGGGCTGGACTTTGTCCATCTCGGACACGTCCTTGATGATGCGAACCTTGCCGGCGCCGATGCGCTGGCCGATGGCGCGACCTTCAACCAGCACGGTGCCGGTTTCTTTCAACAGGTAACGTTCCATGACGTTGGCCTGGGTACGGCTCTTCACGGTTTCAGGACGGGCCTGAACGATGTAGAGCTTGCCGTCGTCGCCGTCTTTGGCCCATTCGATGTCCATCGGGCACTTGTAGTGCTTTTCGATGATCATCGCTTGCTTGGCCAGCTCGTTGACTTCGGCGTCGCTGAGGCAGAAACGCGCACGATCAGCCTTGTCCACGTCGATGGTCTTGACCGACTTGCCGGCCGTGGCCACTTCGCCGTAGATCATCTTGATGGCTTTGCTGCCCAGGTTACGGCGCAGGATGGCCGGGCGACCGGCTTCAAGCGTTTGTTTGTGGACGTAGAATTCGTCCGGGTTCACCGCGCCTTGTACGACGGTTTCACCCAGGCCGTAGGCGCCGGTGATGAACACCACGTCACGGAAGCCCGATTCGGTATCGAGGGTGAACATCACGCCGGCCGTGCCGGTTTCGGAGCGGACCATGCGCTGCACGCCGGCCGACAGGGCGACCAGCTTGTGGTCGAAGCCCTGGTGAACACGGTAGGAAATGGCGCGGTCGTTGAAGAGGGAGGCAAACACCTCTTTGGCGGCGCGAATGACGTTTTCGACGCCACGGATGTTCAGGAAGGTTTCTTGCTGACCGGCGAAGGAAGCGTCCGGCAAGTCTTCGGCGGTAGCGGAAGAGCGCACGGCCACGGCCATGTCAGGGTTGCCGGCCGACAGCGTGGCGAACGCAGTGCGGATCTCGGCGTTGAGCTTCTCGGGGAACTCGGCTTCCATGATCCACTTGCGGATCTGGGCACCGGTCTTGGCCAGGGCGTTGACATCATCGACGTCCAACGCGTCGAGGGCGGCATGGATCTGATCGTTCAGGCCGCTCAGTTCCAGAAAATCACGATAAGCCTGAGCTGTCGTGGCGAAGCCACCGGGCACCGATACACCGGCACCTGCAAGGTTACTGATCATCTCGCCCAGGGATGCGTTCTTGCCCCCCACATGCTCTACATCATGGACGCCGAGCTTATCGAGGGAAACTACGTACTCTACCAAGGTGATCTCTCCACTAACTGTGTTGGAAAAGCTCAGAAGCCGGCGGCTCGGGGGAGCGTTTGCCGACTGTATGGCCTGGACCTGGAAAATAAGTGAGAATGCGGGCCACTGGCGGCCGGCAAATCGCGCCTATCATATCCAGAAATCTTCACTAGCTTAAGGCCCAAGGTGCAAATGAAACGATCTGCTTTCTTCATCTCCGATGGCACGGGTATTACCGCCGAGACCCTCGGTCAAAGCCTGTTGGCGCAGTTCGAAAACATTACCTTCAGCAAATTCACACGTCCGTACATCGACAACGTCGATAAAGCGCGGGCCATGGTACAACAAATCAACAAGGCCGCCGAAACCGACGGCTTTCGGCCGATCATCTTCGACACCATCGTCAATCAGGACATCCGTGAGATCCTCGCGACCTCCAATGGTTTCATGATCGACATTTTCTCGACGTTCCTGGCACCGCTTGAACAGGAATTGACCGAGCATTCTTCCTACACAGTCGGCAAGTCCCACTCCATCGGTGGTAACTCCAATTATATGGAGCGAATCGAGGCGGTGAACTTCGCCCTCGACAACGATGACGGTGCGCGCACGCATTATTACGACAAGGCCGACTTGATCCTAGTGGGTGTGTCGCGTTGTGGTAAGACGCCGACGTGTCTGTACATGGCCATGCAATTCGGGATCCGCGCGGCCAACTACCCGCTGACCGAAGACGACATGGAGCGCCTGACCCTGCCGAGCGCCCTGCGCGCCCACCAGCACAAGCTGTTCGGCCTGACCATCGACCCGGACCGCCTCACCGCGATCCGCAACGAGCGCAAACCCAACAGCCGCTATTCGAGCTATGCCCAGTGCGAGTTTGAAGTACGCGAGGTGGAGAATCTGTTCCGCCGCGAGAACATTGCGCACATCAATTCCACGCATTTTTCGGTGGAAGAAATCTCGGCCAAAATTCTGGTGGAGAAAGGTGTGGAGCGGCGGTTCAAGTAGGTTGTCGGCGACTTTAAAACCGCCTTCGCGAGCAAGCCCGCTCCCACATTGGATCTTCAGCGAACACAATATTTGTGTACGAAAACGATCAAATATGGGAGTGGGCTTGCTCGCGAAGAACGATTACACGGTTTCCATGAGTGCCCCCACCAACGCCTCAAACCCACCCAGCAACAACCCATCATCCCCCGCCGAATTACACACACTCGCCCGAATAAACTGCGGCACCGCCCCATGCCCGACCGCAAAGGCCTCGGCAGTCGCCACCAAATAATTGTTCTCCCTGAGCTCCGCCGCAATCTGCGACGCCCGCCACGGCTCGGGCACTTCGATCCAGAAGTGTGGGCTATTGGGATGGGTCTTGTATCCGACATCTTCTAACACGGCGCTGACCAACTGCTTGCGGCGGCTGATTTCGGCTATCTGCTGCCCCAGCAACTGCCCGGCGATGCCGTTTTCGACCCATTCACTCGCCAATGCCATCGACAACGGACTGGCCATCCAGCACGTCCCGCGCACTGCGGCGCTCAAACGTCCGATCAACGGTTGCGGCGCGTGCAGGTAACCAACCCTCAAACCGGCCGAAACGGCTTTGCTCAAACTGCCGATCAACACCGAACGCTCCGGGGCAAAGTGACTCAAGGGCAATGGCCGCTGCTGCGCCAGCACGGCGTGGGCCTCGTCCTCGATGATCAGCAAATTGTGCTGACGACAGATCTCGGCAATCGCCTCGCGCCGTGGGACTGACATCACTGCCGCCGTAGGATTCTGGATCGTCGGTGTGCAGTACAACGCTGACACTCGATGATTCTGGCAAACATCCGACAGCGCCTCGGGCAGCAGTCCTTCGTCATCCATCCCGACACCGATCAGTTTTATCCCGAGCATGCGTGCGACGCTGATCAACCCTGGGTAGGTCAAATGCTCGGTCACCAAGGTATCGCCGGCCTTGAGCAACCCCATCAGCACGCACAACAAGCCGTGCTGGCCGCCATTGACGCAAACAATCTGATCAGCACTCGGCGTAAAAGCCTTGTGCCGCAACCACTCGGCACCCGCTGCACGGTGGCGCAGTAACCCGGCATCGGCGGTGTAGCCGGCAATGTGTTGCAAGGTCTGCGGGTCGCTGGCCAAGGCTTGCAGGCCCTGACTCAGCAAGATCGCCTCCTGCCCCGGAATTGGCTGGTTCCGACTCATGTCGAACAGCGCTTGCGGCTCATCACTGACGTTGCGAAAGCCACCATCGCGCGAGCGTTCCATCCCGCGCTGACGCACATAAGTACCGTCTCCTACACGGGCCACCACCAACCCGACCCGCTCCAGTTCGCCATAGGCGCGGCTGATGGTGCCGATGGTCACGCCCAAACTGTCGGCCAGCAGTCGATGGGGCGGCAACTTGCTGCCCGGCTCGATCAAGCCTTCGCCGATGCTTTTTTCCAGAGCCTCGGCCAAACGCTTGTACTTGACGCCACGTCCTTGAGCCAGGCCCTCGCGCAGGATTGACACCGTGGCAATACTTACTTTGACAGTCATTTCCATCCCGAATAGCGTGCTGAAAACAGGTTCAATCAGGGATAGACCTATTCAGCATCCAGGTCAATTCCAACAACGAAAGGAACTCGATCATGTCCGTCGCCCTCAGCGCCTCTTCCAGTCTTCGAAAACCGTGGTTGGCCGGGTTGGTCACCAGCACGTTGTTTCTGATCGTTTGCCTGAGCTGGGGTACGACATGGCTGGGGATCAAAATTGCCGTCGAAAGCGTGCCGCCACTGACCGCCGCCGGCCTGCGCTTTCTGATCGCGTTTCCGTTGTTTTTGAGCTTCGCCCTGCTGCGGCGCGAACCGTTGCTGTTTCCAAGGCAAAGTCGCTGGTTTTTCGTGTTCGTGACGCTGTCGTATTTCAGCCTGCCGTATTACTTGCTCAACTACGGCGAGATGCACGTGTCATCCGGCCTGACTGCCCTGCTGTTCAGCTGCATGCCGGTGTTTATCCTGATTTTTTCCGCGATGTTTCTGCGGGAGAAAATCTACCCCTCGCAAGTCGTCGGCATCGCTATCGGTTTCGGCAGCCTGTTCATGATTATCCGCAGCCAAGGGCTGCACCTGGACCACGCCGAGTTCTTCGGCGTACTGGCGATTCTCGCTGCGGCGGTGATGCATGCGCTGTGTTACGTGATTACCAAGAAGCAAGGCAGCGCGATCAGCGTGATTACCTACAACACGCTGCCCATCGGCCTGGCCGGGTTGATGTTGTTTGTCGCGGGATTGCGCTTTGAAGCGCCGGTGTTTGGCGACATTACAACGCGCTCGTGGGGCGCCCTGCTCTATCTGGGGCTGGTGGCGTCGGTGGGCGGGTTTATCGTTTATTTTTTGCTGCTCAAACGCCTGAGCCCGATCATTCTGTCGTTCGTGTTCATTATTTTTCCGGTGTTCGCGGTGGTGATTGGCGCGTGGTACGAGGGGCAAAGTATTTCGCGGGAGCTGATGATGTATTCGGCGGTGCTGCTGACGGGGTTTGCGATCACCAAATTGCCCGTCGAGAAATGGCTAAAATCCTGAATACGCCCCAGCCCTCATAGGAGCCAGGCTTGCCGGCGAACGCGTCCTTGAATCCGACTTCGCCGGCAAGCCTGGCTCCTACAGGGATTGCGTGCAGCCGATCAGATCACGAATAGATCGACAAACCGGTTCACCGGCGTTGCCTCCAGCGCTGCCTGATCCTTGCACAACGCAAAAATCTCGGCACTGCGCTGACCGGTGAAGCGTGTCGCCAGGTTGGTCTTGAACTTGTCTTCCAGCAGCGGAATCCCATCGGTACGGCGGCGGCGATGGCCGATCGGGTACTCGACCACCACGTTCTCAGTGCTGGAGCCGTCCTTGAAAAACACCTGGATCGCGTTGGCGATGGAGCGTTTGTCGGCTTCCAGGTATTCGCGAGTGAAGCGCGGGTCTTCGACGATGACCATTTTCTCGCGTAGCACGTCGATGATCGGGTGCGCGGCATGGAACTCATCTTCGTACTGCTCGGCCACCAGATTGCCGAAGGCCAGCGGCACGGCGGTCATGTACTGAATGCAATGGTCGCGGTCAGCGGCATTCGCCAGCGGGCCGACTTTGGAGATGATTCGGATCGCCGATTCGTGGGTGGTGATGACGATTTTGTCGATGTCGTGCAGGCGATTCCGGACTTGCGGATGCAAGGTGACGGCAGCCTCGCAAGCGGTTTGCGCGTGGAACTCGGCGGGGAAGCTGATTTTGAACAGCACGTTTTCCATCACATAGCTGCCGTACTGGCGGGAGAAGCTGAACGTGCGTTTGTCTTCCGGTTTCAGCGCCAAATCGTTGTTGGTGTGACTGAACAACACGTCGTAGAAGCCCCACTGTTTGGCCGTCAGTACGCCGGGAATGCCCATCTCGCCGCGCATCGCAATATCCGCCAGCCGCACGCCTCGGCTGGAGGCATCGCCTGCGGCCCAGGATTTTCGCGACCCGGCGTTCGGCGCATGGCGATAAGTGCGCAGCGCCTGGCCGTCGGCAAAGGCGTGGGACAGCGCGGACAACAGTTGCTCGCGGTTGGCGCCCATCAGTTTGGCGGTGACGGCGGTTGAGGCGACTTTCACCAGCAGCACGTGATCAAGGCCTACGCGGTTGAAGGAGTTTTCCAGGGCAATCACACCCTGAATCTCGTGGGCCATGATCATCGCTTCGAGCACCGCGCGAATCGTCAGCGGTGCTTCGCCGTTGGCCAAGCGTTTTTGCGAAAGGTGATCGGCTATCGCGAGAATTCCGCCGAGGTTATCGGACGGATGGCCCCACTCGGCGGCGAGCCAGGTGTCGTTGTAATCGAGCCAGCGGACGATGCAACCGATGTCCCACGCGGCTTTCACTGGGTCGAGGCGGTAGCTGGTACCGGGCACGCGGGCACCGAACGGGACGACGGTGCCTTCGACGATCGGGCCCAGGTGTTTGGTGCATTCGGGAAAGCGCAGGGCCAGCAGGCCGCAGCCGAGGGTGTCCATCAGGCAGTTGCGGGCGGTGTCCAAAGCTTCTTGGGATTGGATTTTGAAGGTGAGGACGTAGTCAGCGATGTCCTGCAGGACGGTGTCGTAGTCGGGACGGTTGTTCAGGTCGACGTTGGCGCTCATGTTCGATTCACTCTTGAAGTGGTTCGTTAATGGGACCTCGGTTCAGGGGTAATCTCAGGTTAGTTACAGCGTTCTTTTTTTGGTAATGCAATCAAAAATGTGGGAGCGGGCTTGCTCGCGAAAGCGGTATATCAGTCGACATCAATGTTGAATGTCAGTCCGTATTCGCGAGCAAGCCCGCTCCCACATGGGTTCATGTGTTGGATCAGAACGAGTCGCCCGGCACGCGCACAAAGCCTTCCATCAACACCCGCGCACTGCGGCTCATGATGGCTTTGTTTACGGTCCATTCGCCGTTCACCTGACTGGCCTCCGCGCCGACGCGCAACGTGCCGGACGGATGCCCAAAGCGCACCGCATTGCGGTCGATCCCGCCCGCCGCCAGGTTCACCAACGTCCCGGAAATCGCCGCCGCCGTACCAATCGCCACCGCCGCCGTGCCCATCATCGCGTGGTGCAACTTGCCCATGGACAACGCGCGCACCAGCAGGTCGACATCACCCGCCGCAATCGCCTTGCCGCTGGATGCCACGTAAGCCGCCGGTTTGGCCACGAACGCAACTTTCGGCGTGTGCTGCCGCTTGGCCGCTTCGTCCAGGTCCTTGATCAGGCCCATGCGCAGCGCGCCGTAAGCGCGGATGGTCTCGAACATCGCCAGGGCTTTCGGGTCGCTGTTGATCGCGCCTTGCAACTCGGTACCGGTGTAGCCGATGTCTTCGGCATTGACGAAAATCGTCGGAATGCCGGCATTGATCATGGTCGCCTTGAAGGTCCCGACGCCGGGCACTTCCAGGTCATCAACCAGGTTGCCCGTGGGGAACATCGAACCACCGCCGCCCTCTTCTTCTGCGGCCGGGTCCATGAATTCGACCTGCACTTCGGCCGCCGGAAAGGTCACGCCGTCGAGTTCGAAATCACCGGTTTCCTGCACTTCACCGTTGGTGATCGGCACGTGGGCGATGATGGTCTTGCCGATGTTGGCCTGCCACACACGAACCACCGCCACACCGTTTTGCGGAATGCGGCTGGCATCTACCAAACCATTGCTGATCGCGAACGAACCGACCGCCGCCGACAAGTTGCCGCAGTTGCCGCTCCAGTCCACAAAAGGCTTGTCGATGGACACCTGACCAAACAGATAATCGACGTCGTGATCAGCCTTGATGCTTTTCGACAGGATCACGGTTTTGCTGGTGCTGGACGTCGCGCCACCCATGCCGTCGATTTGCTTGTCGTACGGGTCGGGGCTGCCGATCACTCGCAGCAACAAGGCATCGCGGGCCGGGCCGGGAATCTGTGCCGCTTCGGGCAGGTCTTGCAGGCTGAAGAACACGCCTTTGCTGGTGCCGCCACGCATGTAGGTGGCAGGGATTTTGATTTGAGGTGCGTGAGACATGTCATTCCTCTATTGGCCAACAGGGGATTTGAGTCCCCTGTGGCTCTGCGTTTTAAACGGCTACTGCCGATTCAAGGAAGTCCTGAGCGAAACGCTGCAACACGCCACCAGCCTCGTAGATTGACACTTCTTCGGCGGTGTCGAGGCGACAGGTCACTGGCACTTCGACGCGTTCACCGTTGAGGCGGTTGATCACCAGCGTCAGTTGCGCACGTGGAGTGCGATCACCGATCACGTCGTAGGTTTCGCTGCCGTCGATGGCCAATGTGTGGCGATCAGTGCCCGGCAGGAATTCCAGCGGCAACACGCCCATGCCCACCAGGTTGGTGCGGTGAATGCGCTCGAAACCTTCCGCGGCAATCGCCTCCACACCGGCCAGACGCACGCCTTTGGCCGCCCAGTCCCGGGACGAACCCTGACCGTAGTCGGCGCCGGCGATGATGATCAGCGGCTGCTTGCGCTCCATGTAGGTTTCGATGGCTTCCCACATCCGCATCACTTGGCCTTCCGGCTCGACGCGGGCCAGCGAACCCTGCTTGACCTTGCCGTTTTCCTGGACCATTTCGTTGAACAGTTTCGGGTTGGCGAAGGTTGCGCGTTGCGCGGTCAAGTGGTCGCCACGGTGGGTCGCGTACGAGTTGAAGTCCTCTTCCGGCAAGCCCATTTTCGCCAGGTATTCGCCGGCGGCGCTGTCGAGCATGATCGCGTTCGACGGCGACAGGTGATCGGTGGTGATGTTGTCCGGCAGCACCGCCAGCGGGCGCATGCCCTTGAGCGGACGCGCGCCGGCTAGCGCGCCTTCCCAGTACGGCGGACGGCGGATGTAGGTGCTCATCTCCCGCCAGTCGTACAGCGGCGTGACTTTCGGGCCGGTGTCTTCGTGGATGGCGAACATCGGGATGTAGACCTGGCGGAACTGCTCCGGCTTCACCGAGGCTTTCACCACTGCGTCGATTTCTTCGTCGCTTGGCCAGATGTCTTTCAGGCGGATTTCCTTGCCGTCGACCACGCCCAGCACATCTTTTTCGATGTCGAAACGGATGGTCCCGGCGATGGCGTATGCGACCACCAGCGGCGGCGACGCGAGGAATGCTTGCTTGGCGTACGGGTGAATCCGCCCGTCGAAGTTACGGTTGCCGGACAGCACAGCCGTGGCGTACAGATCGCGGTCGATGATCTCTTGCTGGATCACCGGATCGAGTGCGCCGGACATGCCGTTGCAGGTGGTGCAGGCGAAGGCAACGATGCCGAAACCGAGTTGCTCCAGTTCGCTGGTCAGGCCGGCTTCGTCGAGGTACAGCGCGACGGTTTTCGAGCCCGGCGCCAGGGACGATTTGACCCACGGCTTGCGGGTCAGCCCGAGCTGGTTGGCGTTGCGCGCCAGCAGGCCGGCAGCGATGACGTTGCGCGGGTTGCTGGTGTTGGTGCAACTGGTGATGGCGGCGATGATCACCGCACCGTCCGGCATCTGGCCCGGCACTTCATCCCACTGGCCGGAGATGCCTTGGGCGGCGAGATCCGAGGTCGCGACGCGAGCGTGCGGGTTGCTCGGGCCGGCCATGTTACGCACTACAGAGGACAGGTTGAACGTCAACCCGCGCTCGTATTGTGCATGCTTCAAGCTGTCAGC
The DNA here is from genome assembly GCF_056680395.1 of Pseudomonas sp. ASL4. NCBI lineage: Bacteria > Pseudomonadati > Pseudomonadota > Gammaproteobacteria > Pseudomonadales > Pseudomonadaceae > Pseudomonas > Pseudomonas sp. ASL4. Next base: position 6,065,152 of record NZ_CM155280.1, read on the forward strand.
CCAGAGGCCGGTGGTTTTGGCGTAGTTCTCGACCAGTTGCACCTGTTCGTCTTCACGGCCGGTGAGTTTCAGGTAGTCGATGGTTTGCTGGTCGATGTAGAACATCGCCGCGGTGGCGCCGTATTCCGGGGCCATGTTGGAAATGGTTGCGCGGTCGCCGAGGGTCAGCGCGGAGGCGCCTTCACCGAAGAATTCCAGCCATGCGCCGACGACTTTCTGTTTGCGCAGGAACTCGGTCAACGCCAGCACCATGTCGGTGGCGGTGATGCCCGGTTGCAGCTTGCCGGTCAGTTCAACGCCGACGCTTTCCGGCAGACGCATCCACGAGGCGCGGCCGAGCATCACGCTCTCGGCTTCCAGGCCACCAACGCCGATGGCGATCACGCCCAAGGCATCGACGTGCGGAGTGTGGCTGTCGGTGCCGACGCAGGTGTCGGGGAACGCAACGCCGTCGCGCACCTGAATCACCGGAGACATTTTCTCCAGGTTGATCTGGTGCATGATCCCGTTGCCCGGCGGAATCACGTCGACGTTCTTGAAGGCTTTTTTGGTCCAGTTGATGAAGTGAAAACGGTCTTCGTTGCGACGGTCTTCGATGGCGCGGTTCTTCTCGAACGCCTCTGGATCAAAGCCACCACGCTCGACGGCCAGGGAGTGGTCGACGATCAATTGGGTCGGCACTACCGGGTTCACTTGCGCCGGGTCGCCACCTTGCAGGGCGATGGCGTCGCGCAGGCCGGCGAGGTCCACCAGCGCGGTCTGGCCGAGAATGTCATGGCAGACCACGCGCGCCGGGAACCACGGAAAATCGAGGTCACGCTTGCGTTCGATGAACTGCTTCAGGGAATCGGTGAGCGTGGCCGGGTCGCAGCGGCGCACCAGGTTTTCCGCGAGTACGCGGGAGGTGTACGGCAGAGTGTCGTAGGCGCCAGGCTGGATGGCTTCGACAGCCGCACGGACGTCGAAGTAATCCAGATGACTGCCGGGCAGCGGTTTGCGAAATTCTGTGTTCATCGTCAGGACTCGGTCACGGTAATTACAAAGGGTGGGGCCTGGCACCGCTGCTGAACTGAAACCGGATCAAATGTGGGAGCGGGCTTGCTCGCGAAAGCGGTGTATCAGTCGACATCACTGTTGAATGTCAGTCCGTCTTCGCGAGCAAGCCCGCTCCCACAGGGGTTCTCGGTTCCTTCAGTTGCCGGTGCTAGCGCCTCCACCGGTCAGCGTTGTTCGATTGGCACGAACTTGCGCTGTTCGACGCCGATGTATTCGGCACTCGGGCGGATGATGCGGTTGTTGGCTCGTTGTTCGAACACATGCGCCGCCCAGCCTGTCAGGCGCGAGCAGACGAAAATCGGGGTGAACAACTTGGTCGGGATGCCCATGAAGTGGTACGTCGACGCATGGTAGAAGTCGGCGTTCGGGAACAGTTTCTTTTGCTCCCACATGGTCTTGTCGATGGCTTCGGAAACCGGGAACAACACAGTGTCGCCCACTTCGTCAGCGAGTTTTTTCGACCAGCCCTTGATCACCTCGTTACGCGGATCGTTGTCCTTATAGATCGCGTGACCGAAGCCCATGATCTTGTCCTTGCGCTCAAGCATGCCGAGGGTGCCTTTGATCGCCTCTTCCGGCGACTTGAAGCGCTCGATCATTTCCATCGCCGCTTCGTTGGCGCCGCCGTGCAGCGGACCACGCAGGGAACCGATGGCAGCGGTGACGCAGGAATACATGTCCGACAGGGTCGAGGCGCAAACACGGGCGGTGAACGTCGAGGCGTTGAACTCGTGCTCCGCGTAGAGGATCAGCGACACGTTCATCACTTTGACGTGCAACTCGCTCGGCTTCCTGTCATGCAGCAGGTGCAGGAAGTGGCCGCCGATGGACGCCTCGTCAGTCACGCAATTGATGCGTTTGCCGTCGTGGCTGAAGCGATACCAGTAACACATGATCGCCGGGAACGCGGCCAGCAGGCGGTCGGTGACGTCGTGTTGTGCGCTGAAGTCTTTTTCTGGTTCGAGGTTGCCCAGGAACGAGCAGCCAGTGCGCATCACGTCCATCGGGTGGGCGTCGGCGGGAATGCGTTCCAGTACTTCTTTCAGCGCTTGCGGCAGATCGCGCAGCTTGCTCAGTTTGTCGACGTAAGCAGCGAGTTGCGCTTTGGTTGGCAGTTCGCCGTACAGCAGCAAGTAGGCGACTTCTTCGAATTGCGCGTCAGCCGCCAGTTCACGAACGTCGTAGCCACGATAGGTCAGGCCTGCGCCCGACTGGCCCACGGTGGACAGTGCGGTTTGCCCGGCAACCTGGCCACGGAGCCCGGCGCCACTGAGTACTTTTGCTTCGGCCATTGCTGTCTCCAGTTTTTTGAGTTTGTTAGGGAAACGTGTAGGAGCGAAGCTTGCTCGCGAAGGCGTTGTCTCAGGTGACATTTATGGTGAATGTCAGTCAGTCTTCGCGAGCAAGCTTCGCTCCTACAGGGCTTTCATTACTTCTTCGCAGCAAACAACGCATCGAGCTTCTGCTCGAAGGTGTGGTAGTCGATGCGGTCGTAAAGCTCCATGCGGGTCTGCATGGTGTCGATCACGTTCTGTTGCGTGCCGTCGCGGCGGATCGCGGTGTAGACGTTTTCCGCCGCTTTGTTCATCGCGCGGAAGGCCGACAGCGGGTACAGCACCAGCGACACGTCGGCAGCGGCGAGTTGCTCGGTGGTGTACAGCGGCGTCGCGCCGAATTCGGTGATATTGGCCAGGATCGGCGCTTTCACGCGGTTGGCGAACAGCTTGTACATGTCCAGTTCGGTGATGGCTTCCGGGAAGATCATGTCGGCGCCAGCCTCGATGCACGCCGCGGCGCGATCCAGGGCAGATTCCAGACCTTCCACCGCCAGTGCATCGGTGCGGGCCATGATCACGAAGCTGTCGTCGGTACGAGCATCAACAGCCGCTTTGATGCGGTCGACCATTTCCTGCAGCGAGACGATCTCTTTATTAGGACGGTGACCGCAGCGCTTGGCGCCGACCTGATCCTCGATGTGAATCGCCGCTGCGCCGAACTTGATCATCGACTTGACGGTGCGCGCCACGTTGAACGCCGAAGAACCGAAACCGGTGTCCACGTCCACCAGCAGCGGCAGGTCGCACACGTCGGTGATGCGACGCACGTCAGTCAGCACGTCGTCCAGACCGGTGATGCCCAGGTCCGGCAGGCCGAGGGAGCCAGCAGCCACCCCGCCACCCGACAGGTAAATCGCCTTGAAACCGGCGCGCTTGGCCAGCAGCGCGTGGTTGGCGTTGATCGCGCCGACCACTTGCAGCGGATGCTCGCTGGCGACCGCATCGCGGAAACGCTGGCCTGGAGTGCTCTTGTTGGAACTCATGACTCACCTCGTTCAGTGGCTGTCTTATTGGCGCCGTCCTGGTAGTGACGGGCGATATTGCGTTTGGAGGCGCCGATGTGGCGGCGCATCAACAACTCGGCCAGTTCACCGTCACGGTCGGCGATGGCATCGAGAATCCGGTGGTGCTCGGCAAAGGCCTGGCGCGGCCGATTGGGCGTGGTGGAAAACTGGATGCGGTACATGCGCACCAGTTGATACAGCTCGCCGCAGAGCATCTGGGTCAGCGTGCGGTTGCCGCTGCCCTGAATGATTCGGTAATGAAAGTCGAAATCGCCTTCCTGCTGGTAGTAGCCGACGCCGGCCTGAAACGCCGCGTCGCGCTCGTGGGTTTCGAGCACCCGGCGCAGCTCGTCGATTTCTTCGACGGTCATGCGCTCGGCGGCCAGGCGACAGGCCATGCCTTCCAGGGATTCGCGGATTTCGTAGAGTTCCAGCAGCTCGGCATGACTCAGCGACACTACCCGCGCGCCGACGTGCGGTATGCGAACCAGCAGGCGCTGGCCTTCCAGGCGATGGATCGCTTCGCGCAGCGGTCCGCGGCTGATGCCATAGGTGCGCGCCAACTCAGGCTCGGAGATTTTGCTGCCCGGGGCGATCTCGCCTTTGACGATGGCCGCCTGGATACGCCGGAAGACGTTCTCGGAGAGTGTCTCCGAATCGTCCTGCACTGCGACGGGGGGATCGAGTTGACCCAACATATTGTCGACACCTTGTAAGCTAATGCGGCAAAAACTAGCGAATACAGGCCGAACAGTCAAAGGATAAATAGGTATTGTCGACAATCGTCTAATAACCGCTTGCACCATAACAACGCAGCACACCTGTTTATAGCCGCCTGCCAGCGCTGGCGCCATAAAACCACCGTGCTAGAATGCCGCCCGCATTTGCTTGTCATCTGCATCTGCACGGCTTGTCATAAATAGCTGATAGGCATACGAGGGAGCTTGCGCAGCGATGCCAGGGCCTTGAATCGAAGTACGGACCGCTGCGCACCAGGATTTATGAGACTCAAGCCCTTCCCCACATTCCTTTATCTTCTTTGCCTGCCCGGTGTTGCTGCGGCAGGGGAAAAGACTGTGTACGGCCTCAACGAGTACGCCTCGCTGGATGGCATTGACCTGGAAGTCGCGGCCAAACTCGACACCGGGGCGAAAACCGCTTCCTTAAGCGCACGGGACATCAAACGTTTCAAACGCAATGGCGAATCCTGGGTGCGTTTCTACCTGGCCATCGACGCCGCGCATTCGCACCCGATCGAACGGCCATTGGCCCGGGTCAGCAAAATCAAGCGCCGCGCCGGCGACTACGACCCGGAAGAAGGCAAGAAATACACCGCCCGCCCGGTGATCGAGCTGGATATCTGCATGGGTTCGGCATCGCGCAGCATCGAAGTGAACCTGACCGACCGCAGCGCCTTCCAATACCCGCTCCTGATCGGCTCCGAAGCACTTAAACGCTTCGATGCGCTGGTCGACCCCAGTCTTAAATACGCTGCTGGCAAACCCGCCTGCGCCACCGACGCTCATACCGCAGAGTAATTCCAATGCGCTCTCTTAACCTCCACCTGAAAATCCTGATCGCCATTCTGGTGGTGCTGGGCATTTCAGTTACGGCCTATCAGATCTTCGTGCTCGGGATTCCCGTGACCGAAGACGCCACTGACGACTTGTGGAACATCGACGCCAAGGTCGAGTTCGTCGCCAGTGCCAAGGACCCGGTCAAGATCCAGATGTTCGTGCCGCCGCTGAGCCGCGACTTTGTGAGCCTGAACGAAAGCTTTATCTCCAATAACTACGGCGTGGCGGTGAACCGGATCGATGGCAACCGCAAGGTCACGTGGTCGGCACGTCGGGCCAAGGGCAACCAGACCCTTTATTACCGCCTGGTGCTGACCAAACGTTATTCCGGCGAAAAATCCAAGATCAAAGGCCCGACCTTCCGCGACAGCATCGCCGTCGAAGGTGCGGAAAAAGTCGCCGCCGAAGCCCTGCTCGCGCCGATTCGCCAGCACTCGGCCGACGTCGAAACCTTCGTCGGCGAAGCGATCAAGCGCGTCAACAATCTCAACGACGACAACGTGAAGCTGTTGCTCGGCGGTGATCCTTCCACCGCGAACAAAGCCCGGATCGTCGAGCTGGTGCTGTCCATCGCCCACGTGCCAGTGGAGAAGGTCCACACCATCCGTCTGGTGGCCGACCAACCGCAAATCCCTGAACTCTGGTTGCGCAGCTTCAACGGCACCGATTGGCTGTACTTCAACCCGGAAACCGGCGAACAGGGCATGCCGACCGACCGCCTGCTGTGGTGGACCGGCGACGAAAACCTGATCACCGTTGATGGCGGCAAGAAAGCCAACGTAACCTTCAGCCTGAACAACAGCGAAATGAACGCCATTCGCCTGGCCAAGCTGACCGACGAAAACACCGACGCCAACTTCCTCGAATACTCGCTGTACGGCCTGCCGCTGCAAACCCAGCAGACGTTCATGATCATGGTGATGATCCCGATTGGCGTGCTGGTGATCCTGATCCTGCGCAACCTGATCGGCCTGCAGACCCTCGGCACCTTTACCCCGGTGCTGATTGCCCTGGCCTTCCGCGAGACGCAGCTGGGCTTCGGGATTGTGCTGTTTACGATCATTACCGCACTGGGGCTGTCGCTGCGTTCCTATCTTGAACACTTGAAGCTGCAAATGCTGCCGAGGCTGTCGGTGGTGCTGACCTTTGTCGTGGTACTGATCGCGGCGATCAGTCTGTTCAGCCATAAACTTGGGCTGGAGCGCGGGTTATCGGTGGCGCTGTTCCCGATGGTGATTCTGACCATGACCATCGAACGCCTATCGATCACCTGGGAAGAACGCGGCTCCGGGCATGCCCTGAAAGTGGCAATCGGTACGCTGTTCGCCGCCTCCCTGGCGCACCTGATCATGAGTGTTCCGGAACTGGTCTACTTCGTGTTCACCTTCCCGGCGATCCTGTTCATTCTGGTGGGCTTCATGCTGGCCATGGGTCGCTATCGCGGCTACCGCCTGACCGAGCTGATCCGCTTCAAAGCGTTTCTCAAGGCTGACTCGTAATGTTCGGTTTCTGGAAGACCTGGAAGGCCCTGGAAGCCCGGGGCATCATGGGGATCAATCGGCGTAACGCAGACTACGTGCTCAAGTACAACAAGCGCAGCCTGTACCCGATTGTCGATGACAAGATCATCACCAAGGAACGCGCGATTGCCGCCGGGATTAACGTGCCGGAGTTGTACGGGATCATTTCCACCGAGAAAGAAATCGACAACCTCGACCAGATCATCGGCGGGCGTAACGACTTCGTGATCAAACCGGCCCAGGGCGCGGGCGGTGACGGCATTATTGTGGTGGCCGACCGTTTCGAGGGCCGTTATCGCACGGTGTCCGGAAAGATCCTCAGCCATGAGGAACTCGAGCACCATATCTCCAGCATCCTCACCGGCCTGTATTCCCTGGGCGGCCACCGTGACCGGGCGCTGATCGAATACCGCGTGACCCCGGACCAGATTTTCAAGAGCATCAGCTACGAAGGCGTGCCGGACATTCGCATTATCGTGCTGATGGGTTACCCGGTGATGGCCATGCTACGCCTGCCGACTCGCCAGTCTGGCGGCAAGGCTAACCTGCACCAGGGCGCCATCGGCGTCGGTGTCGACCTGGCAACCGGCCTGACCCTGCGCGGCACCTGGTTGAACAACATCATCGCCAAACACCCGGACACCACCAACGCAGTGGACGGCGTGCAATTGCCCTACTGGGACGGCTTCATGAAACTCGCCGCCGGTTGCTATGAGCTGTGCGGGCTGGGTTACATCGGCGTGGACATGGTGCTCGACCAGGAGAAAGGCCCGCTGATTCTTGAGCTGAACGCCCGGCCGGGGTTGAACATTCAGATTGCCAACGATTGTGGGCTGACGTTGCGTACCCATGCGGTCGAGGCGCGGCTGGAAGAATTGAAGGCTCGCGGGATTAGCGAGACCGCGCAGGAACGGGTGGCGTTTGTTCAGGAGATGTTTGGGCATATTCCGCCGGTTGAGGGTTGATACTTTGTGGTTACACACATTCTTTTGTGGCGAGGGAGCTTGCTCCCGCTCGGCTGCGCAGCAGTCGTAAAACCGTCCGACTCGGCCTGCCTGACACTGTTGAGGTGAATGGTTTTGGGGCCGCTTCGCAGCCCAGCGGGAGCAAGCTCCCTCGCCACAGGTTTCTTGCCAGCCGCTATGGATGTGTCTCTTCCCGACATCCCCTCTAGGAGCAAATCCTGCAGAGGACTACAATCGCCACCCCGCCTCGATGGCTGATCTGCCCCGCCCATGTTGACCTGTTCCGTACACCCGCTGCCCTATCGCGCCAACCCCGCCGAGTACTTCGCGGCGATTCGTCATGCCCCCGGCTCCGTGCTGCTCGACAGTGGCCGGCCAACGGCTGATCGCGGTCGTTTTGACCTGTTCAGCGCTTGGCCGTTGGCGCAGTTAGCCGTGTTGCCGAACGAAAGCGGCGGCGATTTCCTGCAACGTCTTCGGGACAATCTGACACGACTGGGTAAAGCGTCAGTCCCGAATGACCTGCCTTTCGCTGGCGGTTTGATTGGCTACCTGAGCTACGACTTCGGCCGTCATCTGGAGAATCTGCCGAGCCAGGCGCAAGACGACCTGCACTTGCCGGATGCGCGTTTCGGTCTGTATGACTGGGCGTTGATCAGCGATCACCAACTGATTACAAGTCAGTTGGTGTTCCACCCGACGCTGATCGAAAGCGAGCGGCAACGTTTGATCGCGCTGTTCAGCCAGCCAGCCTCTGAACCGGCCGAACCGTTCAAGCTGAAAGCCCCAATGAGTGCCGATCTCAGCGCCGACGATTATCGCCAGGCCCTTGAACGGATCCAGCAGTACATCCAGGCCGGCGACTGCTATCAGGTCAACTTCGCCCAGCGCTTTCGCGCGCAATGCCAGGGTGACCCATGGACCGCGTATTGCGCGCTGCGGGCGGCCTGCCCGACGCCGTTTTCCGGTTTCCAGAGCCTGCCTGACGGCGGTGCGGTGCTGAGCCTGTCACCGGAGCGTTTCGTCAAAGTCAGTGAGCGTCAGGTGGAAACCCGCCCGATCAAAGGCACCCGCCCTCGCGGTCTGACACCTGCCGAAGACGCCGCAAACGCCGCCGAACTCTTGGCCAGTCCCAAGGATCGCGCGGAAAACCTGATGATCGTCGACCTGCTGCGCAACGATCTCGGTCGCACCTGTCGCATCGGTTCGGTGCGGGTGCCGGAGTTGTTCAGCCTGGAAAGCTATCCGAACGTGCATCACCTGGTGAGCAGCGTTACCGGTGAACTGGCGCAAGACAAGGACGCATTGGACCTGATCGCCGGCAGCTTCCCCGGCGGTTCGATTACCGGCGCGCCGAAAATCCGCGCGATGCAGATCATTGATGAACTGGAGCCGACCCGGCGTGGGTTGTACTGCGGTTCGTTGGTTTACCTGGACGTGCGCGGCGAGATGGACAGCTCCATCGCCATTCGCAGTTTGCTGGTCAAGGATGGGCAGGTGTGTTGCTGGGGCGGCGGCGGGATTGTTGCTGATTCGGAGTGGCAGGCTGAGTATCAGGAATCGATAACCAAGGTGAAGGTGTTGCTCGATACCCTGCAAAACCTTTAGCTTTTTGCGGCGAGGGAGCTTGCTCCCGCTGGGGTGCGAAGCGCCCCCAAAATCCTCGCGACTGCTTCGCAGCCGAACGGGAGCAAGCTCCCTCGCCACAATGTTGTGTTTACAAACTCAACGCCCGATTCGAGGCCTTGATGAATTCCTGCTTCAACTCCGCAAAGGTATGCACCGCCGGGAACTGCGGGAACTCGCGAATCACATTGTCCGGCGCATGGAACAGAATCCCGGCATCCGCCTCGCCCAGCATCGTGGTGTCATTGTAGGAATCACCCGCCGCGATCACCCGGTAGTAAAGACTCTTGAAAGCCAATACCGACTGACGCTTGGGATCTTTCTGACGCAACTGATAGCTCGTCACCCGCCCGGCATCGTCGGTAATCAGACGATGGCAAAGCAAGGTCGGGAAGCCCAGTTGACGCATCAGCGGCTGGGAAAACTCGTAGAACGTGTCCGACAGAATCACCACCTGGAAGCGCTCGCGCAGCCAGTTGACGAACTCGATGGCGCCGTCCAGCGGCTGCAGCGTGGCGATCACTTCCTGGATGTCGGAGAGCTTCAGGCCATGCTCGTCGAGGATTCGCAGGCGCTGCTTCATCAGCACGTCGTAATCGGGAATGTCCCGGGTGGTGGCCCGGAGGGATTCGATTCCGGTTTTTTCGGCGAAGGCGATCCAGATTTCCGGGACCAGCACACCTTCAAGATCCAGACAGGCAATTTCCACAAGACACTCCCATTTGTATTGATTATTGAGTCGAGCGAGCAAAAAGATTGCCGAACTCTAGCGACTCGGGCCAGCCTGCGCAACGCAGAGGGGGCGCCAGCGGCTGTAGGATTTTGGTACCATCTGGTCCATATAGAGCGCCAAGCGCCACTGACCTGTAGGAAGCCGCCCTGATGAGCCCAACGTTCGACGTCGTGGAACTCGCCACGACCTATGCCAACAAATCCGCGCAGGACATCCTGAAGCTCGCGTTCGCCGAGTTTGGCGATGATCTGTGGATATCTTTCAGCGGCGCCGAAGACGTGGTGCTGGTGGACATGGCCTGGAAGCTGAACAAGAACGTCAAAGTGTTCAGCCTCGATACCGGGCGCTTGCACCCCGAGACCTACCGTTTCATCGATCAAGTGCGCGAGCACTATAAGATCGACATCGAACTGGTGTCGCCGGACTACACGAAACTTGAACCGTTCGTGAAGGAAAAAGGCCTGTTCAGCTTCTATAAGGACGGCCATGGCGAATGCTGCGGCATCCGCAAGATCGAACCGCTGCGTCGCAAACTGTCCGGCGTCACCGCTTGGGCCACCGGCCAGCGCCGGGACCAGAGCCCGGGCACCCGCAGCACCGTCGCGGTGCTGGAGATAGACACCGCGTTCTCCACGCCCGAGCGCACCCTGTACAAGTTCAACCCGTTGGCGCAAATGACCAGCGAAGAAATCTGGGGTTACATCCGCATGCTGGAGCTGCCGTACAACAGCCTGCATGAGCGTGGGTTCATCAGCATCGGCTGCGAGCCTTGCACGCGCCCGGTGCTGCCGAACCAGCATGAACGTGAAGGTCGCTGGTGGTGGGAAGAAGCGACGCAGAAAGAATGCGGGTTGCATGCGGGGAATATCATCAGTAAATCCAAGGCTTAACCATCAGTCTAGTGAGATCCAAATGTGGGAGCGGGCTTGCTCGCGAAAGCGGTCTGACATTCAACAATGATGCTGAATGTGCCGGCCCCTTCGCGAGCAAGCCCGCTCCCACAGGTTCGATGTCTACTTCAAATTAATGTGTACACACGAATGTCACCATAAGTGCCATTTATGTGTGCACTTTTAGTTTCTTCGCCCCGAAAAGTTACATCCTCCTTTCCTGACTTCCTCAGTCGATCTTTCCAACGAATCCCGTAAGAAAATAAATACCTGTTCAAACGGTCAATTTATATCGCCTTATTTTCAGTTAGTTATCTTCAATCAATAACAAATCGAAATTACAGCCGACATTCATAGATCCGGAGATGGCATAGATCTGGCTTTAGTGCACCTATGTTTTGTATACAATTATAATCAAAACATACACACACTTTAGATCCGCAAGCCTGAAGCGCCCTATCCCGTACAGGCTGCAGATGCCCCGTAACCAGTGATGCTCGCCACCCGCGACGAAGATTTGTCGAGCCCACGCTCATGCACAGTCATCGCGGCCTTCGAGCATCAGGAGCCTGCCGGAATGCGTACTAGCCTATCCAATAACAACATCGCGCTGGATCTGCCCTCCTCTCAACCTGCCCACAACCTTCACGATCAAACACTTCAGGCCCCGGTGGTGCTCAGCCCCCGTTTGCATAACAAAGACCTGGCACCCACCAAGGCTGAAGGCCGGCGCTGGGGTCGTTACAGCATCTTTGCCCTGTGGACAAATGACGTTCACAACATCGCCAACTACTCGTTCGCCATCGGCCTGTATGCCTTGGGGCTGGGCGGTTGGCAGATCTTGCTGTCGTTGGGGATCGGCGCGGCGCTGGTGTATAGCTTCATGAACCTCTCCGGCTACATGGGCCAGAAAACCGGTGTGCCGTTCCCGGTCATCAGCCGGATCAGTTTCGGCATTCACGGGGCGCAAATTCCTGCACTGATTCGCGCCATTATCGCCATCGCCTGGTTCGGAATTCAGACGTACCTCGCGTCGGTGGTCTTTCGGGTATTACTGACAGCGGTGCATCCCGGTTTCGCCGATTACGACCACAACTCGATCCTCGGCCTGTCGACCTTGGGCTGGGTGTGTTTCGTGGCGATCTGGTTCGTGCAACTGGGGATTCTGGCGTACGGCATGGAGATGGTGCGGCGCTACGAGGCGTTTGCCGGGCCGGTGATTCTGCTGACCGTCGCCTCCCTCGCCGGATGGATGTACTTCCAGGCCAACGCGACCATCGCCTGGTCGATCCGCGAACCGCTGAGCGGTGGCGAGATGTGGCGCAACATCTTCGCCGGCGGTGCGCTGTGGCTGTCGATCTACGGCACGCTGATCCTCAACTTCTGCGACTTCGCCCGTTCTTCGCCATGCCGCAAAACCATCAAGGTCGGAAATTTCTGGGGCCTGCCGGTCAATATTCTGGTGTTCGCCAGCATCACCGTCCTGCTCTGCGGCGCGCAATTTCAGATCAACGGCCGGATCATCGAAAGCCCGACGGAAATCATCGCCTCGATCCCCAACACCTTCTTCCTGGTGCTCGGTTGCCTGGCGTTCCTGATCGTCACCGTGGCGGTGAACATCATGGCCAACTTCGTCGCCCCGGCCTTCGTGCTCAGTAACCTGGCGCCGAAATACCTGACCTTCCGCCGCGCCGGGCTGATCAGCGCGACCATCGCCGTGTTGATCCTGCCGTGGAACCTCTACAACAGCCCGTTAGTGATCGTGTATTTCCTGTCCGGCCTCGGCGCTCTGCTCGGCCCGTTGTACGGGGTGATCATGGTCGACTACTGGCTTGTACGAAAAGGTCAGGTCAACGTGCCGCAGTTGTACAGCGAAGACCCCAACGGCGCTTATTACTACAGCCGAGGCGTCAATCTGCGCGCCGTGGCGGCGTTTATTCCTGCAGCGTTGATCGCCATCGTCCTGGCGCTGATGCCGGGTTTCCACTTGGTATCGCCGTTCTCCTGGCTGATTGGCGCCGGGATTGCAGGGATGCTCTACCTGATCATCGCCAAGCGGCAGCCTTATTACGCCGACGTCAGCGGTGAAGCCATCGCGGTCGATAACGTCAGCCATTAATCCCATCGCGGCCCGGCAGTGTCGGGCCGCAGAACCACCCCGCTATAAGGACTTTCCATGCGAATTCTCGTGGTCAACGTCAACACCACCGAATCCATCACCCAGGCCATCGCCCGCCAGGCCCAGTCCGTGGCCGCGCCCGGCACCGAAATCATCGGCCTGACGCCGCATTTCGGTGCCGATTCCATCGAAGGCAATTTCGAAAGCTACCTGGCCGCCATCGCGGTGATGGACCGGGTCATGTCCTACGACCAGCCGTTCGATGCGGTGATTCAGGCTGGCTACGGTGAACACGGTCGCGAAGGCTTGCAGGAATTGCTCAATGTGCCCGTCGTCGACATCACTGATGCTGGCGCCAGCACCGCGATGTTCCTCGGCCATGCGTACTCGGTGGTCACTACGCTGGATCGCACTGTGCCGCTGATCGAGGATCGCCTCAAGTTGTCGGGACTGTGGGACCGTTGCGCGTCGGTGCGGGCCAGTGGGTTGGCGGTTCTGGAACTGGAGTCCGATCCGCAACGCGCGCTGGAGGCGATTGTTCGCCAGGCGGAATTGGCGGTGCTGGAGGATAAAGCCGAAGTCATTTGCCTGGGCTGCGGCGGCATGGCCGGGCTGGATGAGCAGATTCGTCAGCGCACCGGCGTGCCTGTGGTGGATGGCGTGACGGCGGCGGTGACCATTGCTGAGTCGTTGGTGCGGTTGGGGTTGTCGACGTCGAAAGTGCGGACTTATGCGACACCGCGGCCGAAGACGATTATTGGTTGGCCGGGGCGGTTTGGCAGGTAGACCGAGTTATCGTTCTTCGCGAGCAAGCCCGCTCCCACATTGGATCTGCGTCGTATACAAATCCTCTGTAGGAGCGAGGCTTGCCCGCGAAGGCCACAACTCGGTCTTAAGCCCGGCTCAAAGCGCACTAAACCGCTCCCCCAACCCCTGCGCCGCAAACTGCTCAATGATGAAATCCACAAACGCCCGGGTCTTGCCCGGCAGCAGTTTGTGGTCCGCGTAATAGATCGAAATGTTGCCATCATCGACGTACCAATCCGGCAATACCCGCTGCAACGTCCCGGCCTGCAGATAGCCCACGGCAAACGGCATACTCACCAGCGCGATGCCCAAACCCTGGGCGGCGCTGGCACACGCTGCTTCCGAATCGCTCATGGTCATCCGTGCCTTGAGCACCAATGGACTGTGTTGCTGGGTGCGACTGGTCAGTTGCCAGGAGCGCACGCGACCGGTTTGCGGTGAGCGGATGAGAATCCCGTCGCACAGTTTGAGGTCATCAGGTTCGACAATCGCCTCGCGCCCTGCCAGATATTCGGCCGACGCCACCAACACTCGATGAGCCGGGGTCAGCTTGCGCGCCACCACGCCCTGGGGCAGCTCGAATCCGCCGCCAATCGCCGCATCAAACCCCTGAGCGATCAGGTCAACCTGACGATTGTCGAAATGCCAGTCCGGATTGATCGCCGGATAGCGCCGCAGAAACTCCCCCAGCAACGGCACGACATACAAACGCCCGAACACCGTGCCCATGCTGACTTTCAGCGTACCGGCCGGTCGCCCTTCGGCGCTGGCGAGGTTGGCCACGGCGTTTTGAATGGTGTTCAGGCTGGCGCTGACTTCGCCCAAAAACAACTGACCAGCCTCGGTCAACGTCAGGCTCCGGGTACTGCGCTGAAACAGCCGCACACCCAATCGCGCCTCAAGTTTGGCAACACTTTTACCTACCGCTGCCGGGGTCAGGCTCAGGCGCCGCGCGGCTTCGGCGAAGCTGCCGACTTCGGCGCTGCGTACGAAGCATTCGATACAGTTGAAGGTTTCCATAAGCACCACTATAAACAACTGGTTTACACAGACTATACAATTAAGGCCTACACAGAGGGTAATGCGAGGCCGATACTCGACTCCAACAACAAGGCAGCCCGCCTTGAATTTTCTGGAGATCGGCATGACCACTCAAAACCTCAGCGGTAAAGTAGCTCTGATTCAAGGCGGATCCCGCGGTATCGGCGCCGCCATCGTCAAACGCCTGGCCGCTGAAGGCGCGGCAGTCGCCTTCACTTACGTCAGCTCCGCCGCCAAGGCTGAAGAATTGCAAAACAGCATCACCGGCAACGGCGGCAAAGCCCTCGCCATCAAGGCCGACAGCGCCGACGCCGAAGCCATTCGTAGCGCCGTGACCGCTACCGTCGAAGCCTTTGGCCGCCTGGACATACTGGTCAACAACGCTGGCGTGCTGGCTGTCGGACCGCTGGAAGATTTCAAACTCGAAGACTTCGATAAAACCCTGGCCATCAACGTGCGCAGCGTATTCGTCGCCACCCAGGCCGCGGCCAAGCACATGACCGAAGGCGGTCGCATCATCAACATCGGCAGCACCAACGCCGACCGCATGCCCTTCGCCGGTGGCGGCCCGTACGCGATGAGTAAATCAGCACTGGTCGGCCTGACCAAAGGCCTGTCCCGCGACCTCGGCCCACGGGGCATCACCATCAACAACGTACAACCGGGCCCGGTCGACACCGACATGAACCCGGCCGACGGTGACTTCGCCGAGAGCCTGATCCCGTTGATGTCCGTGGGGCGTTACGGTAAAGCCGAAGAAATCGCCAGTTTCGTCGCTTACCTGGTCGGCCCGGAAGCCGGTTACATCACCGGTGCCAGCTTGACGATCGACGGTGGCTTTGGCGCTTGATGATCTAAATCGCTGAAACAAAAACGCCGGTAACCTTCATCAGGTTACCGGCGTTTTTTTATGCGCCGCGTTTAGGCCCATTCAAGCGCTGGCAAGCCGCACTCGCCCGGTTTGAAGGCCTTCAACGTACGAAGAATGCCATCAGCGTGTGCGTACTTTTCATCGGCCATGGCCGCATCCGGGATCGCAATCGCGGTCATCCCCGCCGCTTTCGCCGCCGTGACGCCAAACGGTGAATCTTCAAACACCAGGCAGTCCTCGGGCGCGACACCCAGGCGCCGCGCCGCCGTCAGGAAAATATCCGGCGCCGGTTTGGCCGCCCCGACTTCCGGGTCATCGGCGGTAACAATGAAGTCGAACAGCGCAAACCAGTCGCGGTGCAGCGTGGTTTTCTGGCCAAACGACTGGCGAGAAGAGCTGGTGCCCACCGCAATCGGAATGTTGTTGGCCTTCAAGTGCCGAACCAATTCCTCGGCGCCCGGCATCGCCAGTGCCGAGGGGAAACGCTCGCGCATCAGGGGTTCACGGATCACCAGAAACTCTTCGGCGGTGATCGGCAGGTCCAGCGCCTCGACCACGTAGCGCGCAAGGTCACCCGCGCCACGGCCGATGATGTTCTGTTTGATGCTCCAGTCGAAGGTCCGGCCATAACGCTCGGCGATCATGGAGGTGACCTCGGTGTAGATGCCCTCGGTGTCCAGCAGCAAGCCATCCATGTCGAAAATCACGGCCTTGATCGGGCCGAACGCTTTCAGTGGTGCATTCATCGCATCTGATCCGTTTTTAATGACATCCCAGGCGGCTCAGGTACGGCCAGTACTCGGATCGATTAAAGGGTTCAGCAGCATAACGAGCGCGGCTGGCTTAGGGCAACGGGCAATGCCCTGCGGATGAAAAAACCTGCATCCATGATTTAGCGATTATCCCTACAGCAAACACCTCCTTTCCTGACTTCTTTCCGGATTGATCCACCGCAAAGTCTCGCGTTCCCAATTGATGCGCGCGAGTGACTGCGAATGTTCGACCCCAAAGGACTGCTGGCCCTGAACAACACCATCGGCCTGCTGGTGGTCGCCGCCATGAATCCCGATCAGCCAAACGTCGAGGCGTTGCTCGGTGAGTTTCGCCTCTGCCTTAACGATTACGAACGCTGGGCGGAAAACTTCTGGACCGGTTGGGCCCTGGATGTCGAGCAGGTGTTCAAGGTGGGTAACGACGTTCGCCTCAGTGCACCGCTGAATTCCACCACGCCTGTCAGTTCGGTCGTCACCCAATGCCCGGCCGAGGGTCCGTTGACCCTGGTGCATATGTTCGAGGCCGCGCGTTTCGTGCCGATCGGCAACACGCCGGTAATGCTCGAACCAGTGATCGCGGACCGCAAAGGTGCGCTGACATTCGGTGAACCCATCCACAAGACCATCGGCCCGAGCGGCATTCTCGAAGTATCCGACTGCTCGCGGGGCCAGCGTTATCGCATCACCTTCTTTCCCGATGTTTCGGCCGAGCACGTCAAAGTGCTCTACGCCTCTTATCAAGGCTTGATCGACGAGCTCGACGGCTGGCTGCGCAATGAGTGGATCAGCGAGTTCGAGCCGTTGTGGGCCGAGTTTTCCAGCGCCGGGTTCCTGGATCGCTACGGCCTGCTGCAAGAGGCGGACTGGCGAGGTGTGGGCAATTCGTTGCAGGGCGTATGGGATGACGTGAAGCAGGTCTACGCCCTGCTCGCCGATCTGCAAGCCAACAGCGAGAAGCTGCTGGAGTACTTGACTCAAGCCGAGCTGGACGCGCTGCTCAATGCCTCTGCAGAGGCCATCGCCAATGGCTTGCTGGTGCTGAGCGATGAGCCGCTACTGTTCATTCACCTCGCCGCGTTTACCAGTTGGCTGAGGATGCTGCCGCCGCAATTCGCCGCCGAGGTGGTGGCGGAAATTCGCACAGACTTGCTGATCGCTTTCCTACTGACAAGCGTGACCGGCACATTAGGCACGACGCTGGGTTTAAGCACCAAAGCGCTCGACAAAATCAAATCCCCACGCGCACGGCAATGGCTGGCGGCCGCCACCTTGCGCCTGAGCGAGTTGACCGCGCAATCCAGGCTGACCGCCCACGCAGGCGCGTTCAAACCCTTGGCAGTCAACGCCCGCCATGTGCAGTTGAATCCGACGCCGACGTTGCCGCTGGAGATCCGCAACGGTCAAGCACCGGTGCTAGTAGTGAAAAACCCGACACCTATCGTGCGCGATAAAGGTGACGCGCAAACCCGAATGGTCCGACACGAACCTCACAACGATGCGCCGGACCAGGCGAAAAACCCCAACGGCGACAGTGCCGATTGCGGGCCATTGACCTGCACCAATGGCTGTCCGGTGTCGATGGTCACCGGCGAAGAACTGCTGACCCTGACCGATGGTGCCCTCGACGGTTTGCTGACATTTGAGTTCACCCGGCTGTATCGCACCAGTGCGGTGGAACTCGACTGTGGGCTGGGCTGGGGTTGGAGCCATTCCCTTGCCCACCGCCTGGAAATCGATGGCGATAGCGTCATCTGGATCGACCATGAAAACCGTCGTACGAAGTTTCCGCTGCCGAGTGTCGAGCGCCCGGCGATCCACAACAGCCTGTCGCGGGCAGCGATTTATCTGGGGGATGCGCCGCAAGAACTGATCGTCGCATTGGCCGGCGCAACGTCCAGGTTCTACCACTTTCATAACGGGCGCCTGACGACGATCAGCGACGCTTACGGAAACCGGCTACGCATCATCCGCGATCATCAGGAGCGAATTCAACGCCTCGACAACGGTGCCGGGCGCTCGCTGCTGTTGTGTTACGAGCGTCGACACCTCATCGCCATCGAGTATCAGATATTTCATCCGGCGGATGCGCAGGGTCACGCATGGCGTACAGAGCAGACGCTGGTTTCCTACCACTATGACGCCCGTCATCGCCTGATCGAAACGACCAATGCCGCTGGCGAAAGCGAACGGTATGACTACGACGATCAGCACGTGATCCTGCAACGGCAATTGGCCGGTGGGGCGAGTTTCTTCTGGGAGTGGGAAAAGTCCGGCAAGGCTGCGCGGTGTGTCCGACATTGGGCGTCGTTTTCGCAGATGGACACGGCTTATACCTGGGATGACCAGGGCGGCGTCGTGGTGAAAAACGCCGACGGCAGCGAAGAAGCCTACGTCCATGACGGTCAGGCGCGGCTGGTGCGCCGGGTTGAACCGGAGGGTGGCGAACATCTCAAGGCCTATGACGACCAGGGCCGGTTGGTCACCGAGCAAAGTCCGCTCGGGGCGATAACCCGCTATCGCTACGACGAGGTCGGACGGCTGATTGCGCTGATTCCACCCGAAGGCGAGCCGACGTCCTACGAGTACCGCAACGGTTTCCTCTATGCGCGATTTCGCGGCAACGCGGTATGGAAGTATCAGCGCAATGCCCAGGGTGACGTGACCGAGGCGACCGATCCTGATGGGCAGGTCAGCCACTATTACTACGATGCTCAGGGTCGATTGCTGTCGATCCGTTATCCGGACATCAGCCGGCACCTGTTCGCCTGGAATGACTTGGGGCAACTGATCGAAGAGACGTTGCCGAACGGTGGTCGGCGACAGTTTTCCTACGATGTGCTGGGCCGGCAGACGACGCGGCAGGACGAACACGGCACCCTGACTCACTACCAATGGGACGCCGTCGGACGCCTGATTCAGAGCACCCAGGCTTGCGGTGCTACGCGCACGTTTAGCTACAACGCCTACGGCAAGATCAGCGCCGAACGTGACGAACTCGGCCGCATCACCCGTTACGAGTATGCCGACGACTTGCACCTGGTCAGCCGCCGGATAAACCCTGACGGCACGCAGCTGAAGTATCGCTACGACAACGCGCAGCTTCTTCTGACCGAGATCGAAAACGAATCCGGCGAACACTATCAGCTGGACTACACGCCCAACGGTTTGATCCGGCAAGAAACCGGTTTCGATGGCCGGCGCACCGCGTATGCCTACGACCTTAACGGGCACCTGCTGGAAAAAACCGAGTTCGGCGATGACGGCTCGCAACTAGTCACCGGTTACCAGCGCGATTCGGTTGGGCGGTTGCTGATCAAGACCCTGCCCGATGGCCTCAAGGTCGAGTATCGCTACGACAGCCTCGGTCGCCTGGTCAGCGTTGATGACAGTCATGAACATCCGCTGGAATTTGCCTACGACCAGCAAGACCGCCTCATCACCGAGCACCAGGGCTGGGGCACGCTGCGCTATGGCTACGACGCTTGCGGCCGGCTCAACCACATTCGCCTGCCGGACAACAGCAAACTCGATTACCACCACGCCAAGGGCGGCGCACTCACGGCCATCGACCTCAATGGCACCAGGCTGACGTCGCACACGTTCTCCGTCGGCCGCGAGCAACATCGCCAACAGGGCCTGTTGCTCAGCGACTACCAATACGACGACCAGGGTCGCCTGAAAGTCCACTCCGTCAGCCAACAGCGACAACCGCTCTACCGTCGCGATTATGCCTACAGCGCCAACGGCAATCTCGACCACATTGCCGACACCCGCCATGGCCAACGCAGCTACCAGTACGACGCGCTCGACCGGCTGATCCGCGTCCGACACTCCCGCGATCACCTGCCTGAAGGCTTCGCCCACGACCCGGCAGGCAATCTGCTGATGCAGGATCGCCCGGGCCCGGCGCAGGTTTTGGGTAATCGACTGCTCATGCAGGGTGATCGACATTACGACTATGACCCCTTCGGCAACCTGATTCGTGAACGCCGCGGCACTGGGCAGAAGTTAGTTACAGAGTATCGATATGACTGTCAGCACCGCCTGATCGGCGTCACGCCGCCGGATGGTCGTTGTGTGAGTTATCGCTACGACGCCTTTGGCCGTCGCATCAGCAAAACCGTCGACGGTAAAACCACCGAATTCTTCTGGCAAGGCGATCACCTCGTCGCTGAAAGCAGTCGCGAGCATTACCGCAGCTATGTATATGAGCCTGGCACCTTCCGTCCATTGGCCATGCTCGATGGCAAAGGCCCGCGCCAGGCCTGCCCGTTCTACTACCAACTCGACCATCTCGGAACGCCGCAGGAACTGACCGACTACAGCGGCGACATAGTCTGGGCGGCGCAGTACACCGCCCATGGCCGACTGACCCGCCTCAACCGCGACACCGATCAGGTGCTGGATCAGCCATTGCGGTTTCAGGGTCAGTATTTCGACGCGGAGACAGGGCTGCATTACAACCGGCATCGGTACTACAACCCGGACGTTGCGCGGTATCTGACGCAGGATCCGCTGAAGTTGGCGGGTGGGCTGAACGGGTATCGGTATGGGCTGAATCCGACGGGGTGGGTTGATCCGTTGGGGTTGAGTAATTGTCCGGGTGGGGGTGGGTGTAAGAGGCCGGGGGTTGGGGAGAGGGATCCGGCTGGGGAGGTTAGGGTTGATGAGGGGGAGGCAACGCTTCCCATATACCGTGAAGAACAGTATTTGTACCGTGGAGACGATCGTCATCCAGATGTGATTTTTGAGCAGGGCTTTCGAACCAAAGGAGATAGCAATGATTTGCTGCTTCATTCGCTCGACAGCAACAAGCCCCCGAGCAATTTTGTCAGTACTTCACCGGCTAGAGAGGTAGCGATCGACTTTGCGACGAAGTTCAATATGAGAAGCGGGTTTTTATACACCATTCGGATGATTCCTGGCCGAGATTTAAACACGGAGCTGGGAAAAAAATATAAATTTGCTGGTGAGCGAGAAATAGCAATTCAAGGTGGCATTAAACGGGAAGATATTCTCGGAGTAACACCTATTGGAGCTAATGGCCGCGCCTCTAGCCACAGCACTTTGAATCCAAACAGGGAATAAAATATGGATACGGTAGAGATTTTTATTATCAAAGACGGCAGACGCCAAGTTGCCAAACTTCTCTGCAACACTGAAATGCTGACGATCAACTTCACTTTGGAGGGTGGACACAGTAAAACTTATTCGGGGGATGATTTCTACGAATGCCTTGGTCACATCAGAAAGGAACATTGCGACGTAACATTTCTATGTAAGGGCGCAAAAGTAAACGTCCACCCTTCCAGTATGTCTTCACAGATGTCTCTGGGAGTTAAAGCATATGAACTCACGCTTGGAAAATATGCATTAAGAAGCGACATCGTAAATATTTTTGACTACGAGGAAAACAACCTGACGAATGATCCCGAGGTGCAGAGAGACTTCTTTTTACGCTGGGTTGCATCAGATATTTCGGAAGAATGAATAATTGGAACCTTGCGCCCAATTGGGGGACAGATTTATTTACATTAGCGTGATAATAAAGTTTGTGACCGACATTAAGGAACACGAAGGAAACCTGAACAATCTCGATGAGATTTTAGAATCCGCGAATAACGTTTGGCACGACAGACTGGAGCATCGGAGAAGATGAGCTACAAAAATGAACTCCTCGAAAAGCTAATCGTCGATTTCCTTTCGAAAGTAGAAAAGGCCGCTGTATTACTCCAGGAAAAATTTGGCACACGATGCATTTTGAGGCTCTGGCACTCAAAAAAAATAGAACAGTGCGGAACAATTTCTGACAACATAACATATGAACTACATGGCGTTGGCTGTGCTGTTTATTTACCAGAAGCATGTATCGATTTCGACTATGGCCCGAACGGAAGAACTGACGGCTTTGATGTTTGGCGACTATACCTGCTTGCGTGTGAGCTACCACTCCAACACGAAAAATACACTGACATTCAAGTACTTAAATCCGATATCGAAGAATATATTGAGATGGGCAAGCTTGAAAAAATATCGCCATCAGATGGGCTTTACGTAGTTAAATGAAACAGATTTGTTTAATAAAAATCCCGGCCAAACCACTATAAAAATGGCTCACCCATCACCAATGGAAAGCCGTGAAAAGTCAAAGAGTACGAAAGCGAACTCGGTGTAAGTTAAGCGCATCGAAAACGGGACAGATTTATTTACATTACAATGGTTATTCCACAACCAAAACATGTACGGAAAACAGCTTTGAAGACAATAGAAATAGAAATATCTATAAATAAAGACAAACTCACTGAGACAGCCAAGATCGAATGTGACCGACAAAAACTCGTGCTAACTTTCACAATGCAGAGCGGCTTAAAAAAAACATATGCAGCTTCTGATCTTTATATTTGTCTAGGGATGTTGAGGGCTGACTTTCCGGATATAAAATTTCTATGTAAAGGCGCTAAGCTTAACGTCCACCCCTCGCGCATGAGTTCTCAGATGGCTGGTGGAGTAGTAGCGTATGAAGTCAGCATGGGAAAACCCGCCGAACAGGAAGATATCGTCAACATCTTCGACTATGAGGATACAGACATCACAAACGACATTGAGCAACAACGAGAATTCAATAGGCGCTGGCTCGCTTCGTTAGCGCACTAGCATGGGGTGCTAGGGGTCGAGCGGTTCAACCCCTATATGCCTTCAACTCGGCTCCCCCGACCCATCCTCCCCCGCAATATCCGGATCATCAGGACTCGCCTCAACATCACCATCACCCTGCTTCACATCATCCTCCGCAACCTGCTCCACTCCCGCGTCATCCTCATCGTCTGGCGGACGCTGGTCACGACTCAGCGAGTCAGTAGGAGAAGGCAGCGGATATTCAGGCGTTTCGTCGACGTCGGCGACTTTCGGGTCTGCGTTCATAAAGCACCTCTCGAAGGGCCTGAAAAGCAGGCCCTTGATAGTTCGAGGAAGTGGCTATCCAAGCGTTCGGTCCGAGAGACGATCGGTCGGCACGTGATCAATCTTCGTCTTCCTCTTCATTCTCGGTATTACCCACGTCTCCGGCATCATCGGCATCGTTAAGCGGTACCGTCGCATCGTCCATCAACGAACCTGGGTCTTCATTACCCGGATCGTTGAGTTCGTCTGAGTCGTCTTCGGTTTCAAGCGTCATGGCACGCCTCACATAGTTCAGGGAGTGTATGAAGTTCGAGGCGTCCTACAACCAAACGTTCCAGCACCCTACCCACAGATACGAAAAACCCGGCGCTTGGCCGGGTTTCTGCTGTCACGATATCGAATCAGTGACCTTTGTGGTGCTTGTACCTGTTGTCGTGCTTGTACCTGTTGTTGTGTTTATCGCGGCCGCCGGAATGAGAACTGCGGCCGTCGCTACCCAAATTGTTACCGACCGCGCCACCCGCCGCGCCACCCAGGCCTGCGCCAATTGTCGAACCGGTGGAGCCGCCCAGACTATGGCCGACCACCGAGCCGCCCGCCGCCCCGACACCACCGCCCACCGCCGCTTCTGTGCGACTGCCCTTGCGTGCGCCGACGGCACCGCCCGCCGCGCCGCCGACTCCTGCGCCGATGGCTGCACCGGTGCTGCCGCCCATTTGCTGGCCGACCACATTACCCAGCGCGCCACCCAGACCACCGCCGACCGCCGCGGTGCCATCGCCGGCAGCCATTGCGCCCTGAGCGACCAGAAGTCCAAAAACCAACGTAGACAATGTCAAACGCATGATATGAACCTCAAAATTTCCGAACTCGGGAATAGAGCGCATTCAAATGAAAGGTGCGCCCGGTTATATGAGATTGGAGGCTCATGCGGGGAGATTCGTTCACAAACGAAAAAGCCCGGCATCAAGCCGGGCTTTTTGCGCTGACCAATCAGGATCAGTGACGCTTGTGACCTTTCGACAGGTTGGTACCTACCGCGCCGCCCGCTGCGCCGCCCAGGCCAGCGCCGATGGTTGCACCGGTCTTGCCGCCCAGACTGTTGCCGATAACCGAACCGCCAGCCGCGCCGACGCCACCGCCAATGGCTGCTTTGGTACGGCTGCCTTTCGGTGCCGCGATGGCACTGCCTGCTGCGCCCGCTACGCCAGCACCAATCGCTGCGCCGGTGCTGCCGCCCATTTTCTGACCGACCACATTACCCAGCGCGCCACCCAGACCACCACCGAGCGCGGCAGTACCTTGACCGGCAGCCATCGCACCTTGAGTAACCAGAAGCCCCAGAACCAGGGCGGGCAGTGTTAAACGCATGACGAAAACCTCAAAAAAAGGGGGAGAACGAAAGGGCCGAGATTGAATGCTTTAGAGATGGCAAAGTCCAGACACAAATGAGCTCGACATCGCTGTGGGCGTCGGTTGGACCACGTTTATGGAAAAGGTTTTATCGCAGGCAAAAAAAAGCCCGCTGGGGAGACGGGCTGGAGTATTGCTTTCTAACGGATGAGCTGAGACTACGTAGGGCGTTGTGAAAAGATTGTGAAAGAAAAGCGCGATTCGTATGTAGGACATTTCCCATAAACCTGACCGCCAAAAATGAAAAACCCCGCTCAATTGCGCGGGGTTTGTTTTGTCAGCGATTACTTCCTGGAAGGCGCTGCGACTTTGGGCAGAAATTTCGATTTCGGCCCTCGAGGGGCCGTCGATTTGATCTTGTCCGTCTCGACCTGATCCTCGCCAAAGCCAGCCACGTACTCGGTCTGGCCACACTGCACACAATTGTTGATTGGAAACTCAGCCCCGTCGTCTTCGATATACGGATCAGCCATTTCTTCGCCCCTTTCAAAACAGGGTCAATACCGGCAAGCCCTTTTTGCCTGAAAAATATCGACCACCAAGGCTTGTGAGACTAGCCGGTCATTACTGGACTTGTGATTCACATGACCCAAAGGCCGACGAATGGCTTTGTGTCGAAGCTGAAACATTTTATTACTTATTAGCTGGTTTCCAGCCCCCTTCCCCTATCAAGAATTTCAATTCAACGCCGCTGCACTGTTGTCATTTGAAAAATCTCAAGGAAAGAGCCGTGAATATCAATCAATCGACCTCCACCATTGTCCCGTCATCTAAAGATCTGACGATATCCGACAAAGTCCTCACCGCGACCCCGCCTACCGCGACCACCGAGGCCATGAAAGAGGCAGCCAGAAAATGGCGTGAAGCCAACCCGGACTCGGATGGGGTCATTTACCACCCCAGCAACCCGTCGCCGTCTCAACCAACAGAGCCCGGGCAGGTCATAGATGCTGTCATCACCTGGATCGGCAGTACCTCGCCGACCGCAAACTTTCCGGCGGCTGAAAGTCGACTGATTGCAGCCAATGACAGCCTCAAGACGAACTACATGCAGTTTCTGGACGATCTGAAAAACATCGATCCGGCGCTTGAAGAACAGGACTTCGGCTTCACCGTTGATCCACAAGGCAATCTAAAGGCCACCTCACTCTCTGGCTCAATAAACGCCGACGACCTTGCACGCCTCACCGACTACATGAACCGCTCCGACTCCTTGAAAGACGCCGCCAACGAATTTGCACAAAGCTCATTCGACTATGTGAAGGAAGACAAGGAATACCAGGGCACTGGCGGCTTCGTGCTGAACATGAACAACTTTGAAAAAACCGTCGATCTCGGCCAGATGTATACGTATCAAAAGTCGGGCAAGAGCAACATGGGCAACTTCTTCGCCCAACAGGTGATGACCAAAGGCGAACGCGCTCCGCACCCCTTCTGATTAGACCGGCAGGGCCCGTGTGCAAAGCGTCACGGGCCGAGTCACCTCAACTTGACCGCCGTCCCGGTCACAAACACCACCACCATCCCGCCCTTGGCCGCCGGCATGCTGATCTCGAAATCGAGCCCCACCACCGCATCTGCCTGCAACGCCTGAGCGCGCTCCTTGATCTCGTCGGTCGCCTGAATACGCGCCTCTTTCAATGCTCGCTCCAGCGTCTGAGAGCGCCCCCCAAAAAAATCCCGCATCCCGGCGAACATGTCGCGGATAACGTTGACGCCCTGCACCGACTCGGCGCTGACAATGTCCAGGTAGGCGGTGATTTGGCGGCCTTCGATGGTGTGGGTTGTGGTGGTGATCATTGGTTCCCCTTTTCATCTAGGCAGACATTGGCGTCAGGTAAATGGGTAGCTAAAACAAAAAGCCCAGCAATTAGCTGGGCTTTGAAATTGAGGAATCGCTTGTTCTCAGGCGTCTTTTTCCGTTGATACGTTCGCCTTCTTGATAGCCTCAGCCTTCTCAAGAACTGCTCGTTGAGATGCGATAGCTTTGCTGATCACAGCGTTATAGACATCTCGCTTCGTCTCGGCAGATGCTTTGGTAAAAAAGTCAGCCAAGGGACTGGTTACCCCATCTTTAGCTGCGCTCATGGCTCTGTACTCCAGTTAATAGCTCTACGAGCTCGAATTGATCATAGGTCTGGGGAACCAGAGCGTCAATCCGCTCCACGCTGACATCACCTTCAAAAAGCGAAGCCGTACCATCCGTGTTTTTGATGATGAGATCCACGAAAAACTGCTTGTCGTAGTATCTTCGTAGCTCGATCACGTTCCTTCTGGCAGCAAGATATTGCGCAACAAAGGCTTCCAACGGAATGTTGCGCCCTTCCGTGATCTCGCGTGCCTGAACGAACTGCCACGCAAGCCTCGGCTCCTGATAAACGTAGATGATCTGAGCAATTCGTTGACTAGCCAATACCCTATTGATATTGCGCTTTGCCACATCGAGGTTGGCCAACGTTCCATCAAGCAGGAACGAGATACGTTTTTCAAAAACGCGATCTAAAACTCTTTCAAGTATCTTCGTCACTGCACGTTGATACAAATAGGACTTCCTACCTGAGTAACCTGGAATCAGACATCTAAAATCATCAGGATCAATCCGTAGAATTTTCTTTGCCTCAACGCTAACAGTCCCCTGCTCAAGTATGTCTACCATAGCCTTTGAAATTTCGGTCTTCCCTGCTCCGGGCGACCCGGCCATAAAAACGGTGAGTGGGGATACCTCCGAAGGAAACACCTTCGTATCTGCAATATCCCTAGCCAATCTGGCTCAATGTACTTTGGCAAACTGAAAGGCTGCTTCTTCAATCGCTTTTTCTTCGGGAGTCATTTCAGCACTCTGCTCCATTTGCGCCTTCGCCGACGTAAGACCATAAACGCACACTCAACGCCACGAAGACGCGCGTCCAAAATGTCTTACGAGCTTGAACTAACTTAGCCAGCAAACGCTAGTCGGATGAGCGCATAACTGACATAGCAAATAGGGACGGCCCAGGTAGGCTCATTACATGACGTCGGTAGGAAAAATATCTAATGCGCCTTATCCCTCCATTTAATTGAGTGGTGTTCGTATCATCTTTGCTGCAAGGCAATTAAAGCAACTTGGACAAATGCTGAGCCAACGCCTCAAACGCCGGTAAAGTTACGGGATCATTAGCCGAGTTACTGGCTACCGGATGCGACGCATACCGCACGATCACTATCTCGGCCTTCGGGTCGACATAGATCCGTTGCCCATGCACCCCGCGCGCCATGAACGCCCCGCCCTCCTTGTTCGTCACCCACCGCATCGACCGATAGCTCCAGCCCTTCAACAACTCATAGCCTGCTTTGGCGAAAGCCTGTTTATCGCCACCGCGACGAATGTCGTCCACCACCGCTTTCGGTACGATCTGCTGGTCGTTGAATTTGCCGTCATTGCGCAACATCTCGCCAAACCGGGCCAGGTCCCGCAGCCCCGTGTTCAAACCGCCGCTGGCAAATGGCGTACCGATGGAGTCCACGGTGAAATAAGCATCCTGCTCGGCGCCCAAACGACTCCAGATCCGCTCCGATAACAACTGCGTGACGTTGCGACCGCTGGCCCGGGCGATGATCCAGCCCAGCACGTCGGTGTTGACGGTTTTGTAGCTAAACGCGCTGCCATGTTCGCCTTGTAGTTGAACCGTCTGCAAAAACTCGTAGTAAGTTCGCGGACCTGTGTAGTCCTTTGGCTTGGGCAGCGGACTGCCAGCCTTGGCGTGGGACCAGACCTCGGCATTCGGGTCTGCGTAGTCTTCGCTGTATTTGAGGCCTGTGGTCATGTCGAGCACCTGACGCACCGTGGCGCTGCCAAATGCCGAAGTCGCCAGCTCAGGGACGTAATCGGCGACAGGCTTGTTCGCATCGATCCGACCTTCCGCCACCAGCATCGCCCCGAGCGTACCGACCACCGACTTCGTCACCGACATCGCCGCATGCTGGCCTTCCGGCGTCAGTACGCCGAAGTAGCGTTCGTAGACAATCTTGCCCTTGTGCATCACCACGATGCCGTCGGTGTAAGTGGCCGCGAGGGATTGGTCCCAAGTCATCGGCGTCTTTGCGCCGAGCGGGGTGAAACTGACGGCATCGATATCTTTGCGCAGCGACGATTCCAAGGGCACCGGCGCGCCAAGCCCGCGTGAGACGTTGGTCGTCGGCATCAGTTGGCGGAAGTTCGAGACGCTCCAGCGCATGGCCGGGAACTGGAAGTAGCTGCCGTCTTCGAAACGAACGCTGCGATCAGCGGGTGGTGGTGAACCGATCATCCAGCCGAGCTTGGCGGGGTCGCTGGCGGCGGCGTCGGGAAAAGTTGTGGTGCTGGCAGCGGTGGCGAGTGATGACATGAAGCACATCAGCAGCGCTATGCGGTGGAAAGCCATAGTGTCGATTCCGTTCGAGGGGATTGGCGGTCTATAACAGGCGGGATGG
This sequence comes from Pseudomonas sp. ASL4, assembly GCF_056680395.1. Lineage (NCBI taxonomy): Bacteria > Pseudomonadati > Pseudomonadota > Gammaproteobacteria > Pseudomonadales > Pseudomonadaceae > Pseudomonas > Pseudomonas sp. ASL4. The sequence goes on from NZ_CM155280.1 coordinate 6,094,233, forward strand.
GATTCGCCTCAAAGCCAGGTTTTTCGGGGGGATTGAAAAGTTCGTACTGGTATTGGGGCCGAGTCCTACAAAACGTTCGGAAGCATCAGCTTGGTTGTGTATTGCTGCTTTTGGCCGCGGACACTTATAGTTTGAACGTCGCTCAACGGCGGCCAGGTTTGGCGACCTGATGACATTTGAAGGAACTTTTCCAAATCAAATGGAGCTTCACTCATGAATCAATACATGGCCCTCACCAGCAACGCCGACGATCAACCTACCCTGTTCGTCGATACCACCAAACCTTTGCATATCCTGCTAGACGCTGCTGGCTATCGAATCAGAGCCGTCACCCAAGTCCTGGAAAACCTCGCAATGCGTGGTGAAATCATCAGTGACTCAGTCATCCTCAGCGACTTCGCGCTGCTTTGCTCTATTCCTTTGAGGGATGGGTGCGATGTGCTGGATGTGATTGGGCGTCGGCTGGATAAGATGCCGGGGTGATAAAAATGGGCGACCACTTGGTCGCCCATTTTATTTAAATCAGACGCTTACTGCGCAACAACCTTACTAGGTCTGTAGACTTTTACCCGAGAACGACCTGAGAGAGTAACTCAACTGAAATCCTTATACAGCGACATATCCACAAGGGTGAGTCAGAGCCGGTTGTTGAAGCTTACAAAGATTATCGTGGCAGTCAAAACGGTGTTTACTACCGCAAGATCAAAGGATGTGCGGACAAGCTTCGTGTCGCTCCAAACTCAATGCAACTTTTGAGGGATATGGTCAAATGAAAAATTTTATACTCGGATTTGGACTAGTATTTTTTAGTATTTCGACATTCGCAGCTCAGCCAAGCCCCCCTATCACCTGTGAATTAGCGGGACAGAAAAATACAATTTCATTGCTACGCTTTTCTCCGACTGAAGACTCTTTTGTCTATAAAGTCCGTTATGCCCAACAAACAAAATTCATCTATAACGGTTCAAATGAGTCTCGAGGAAGCGGAATTCAATGGCAGTGCGTTTCCGACGGAAAAAATATGAACGTGCTTGTGATTTCAGGTGAATTCACTTCGAACTTCCTGCAAGGGGTCCTGTTCTATTTCAACTCAGGGGACGGAAAAATAGAACGGATCGATTTCGCGGAAAGAAACCGCCCTCGCTGGGTAAGCATTTCCGCACAAGGTGCTCAAGTCATCTTTGAGAACACAGGCAATGAAAGTTCAAGCAAATACTTGACCTATGGGAAAAATGGGGCTTATGTGGAACTATCAGAGCTTCCCTCAACCTCAAGCTCTGCTGGTGAAAAGCTAATTGATCTAAAGAACGGCCAACAGTAAAACCCGTATTGACTCCCAGCAATCATGCAGGAAATCTACCGACAAAGCCGCCAACAACGGCGGCTTGGATCAGTTCAGATGCTGCTAGCTATTGTATTAAGCTCATAAGGTTTGAGCCGTAAAACTTCCTCTCTTATCCAACTATTCAACTGAGTCATCCGCGTCTGAATCGGCTCCGGCTCGTTCGCCGGCAGTCTAGCAACGCGGTCGAAAGCGTGGGCCTCCTTTCTAAGCCAGAAAACCTTCCGTGGTTCCGTATTGGTCCCACATCGCTTTTTTTCAGACGCCAAAAACCACAAACCCCCGACTTTCTCTAGGAAAATCAGGGGTTTGTGTTTACTTAATGTGGCGGTGAAGGAGAGATTCGAACTCTCGATACAATTTCTTGTATACACACTTTCCAGGCGTGCTCCTTAAGCCACTCGGACACTTCACCGTATCTCTTCAAACAAGTTCTGTCTGTCGAGGCGCGCTAATGTAGTCGAAAGCTTTTCCGATGGCAAATATTTTTTTCAGAATTTTCATGCGCTTAGCGATTTAGTCGTTCCGGCGGGTTCCGGGCCATGGCAAACCTGCCAATCTCCGGCGTCGTGCCCTCTTCTATATAGAGGGGAATGCACGGCCAGTGCGGCCGGCTACGCTTATCCGACGGGAAAAGGGTGACTGGCGGGTCAGTCACGGCGCTTTACCTGGCCTACGGCGGTGGGTAACGTCTGCCTCAACTTTCATACAAGGAATAGCGTCATGAGTGAGTTAGTTTCCTACAACCTCGAAGACGGTATCGCGACCCTGACGTTGAGCAATGGCAAGGTAAACGCCATTTCCCCGGACGTGATTGCGGCGTTTAATGCTGCGCTGGATCAGGCGGTGACTGATCGTGCGGTGGTGATCATTACCGGTACGCCGGGGATTCTGTCGGGCGGTTATGACTTGAAGGTGATGACGGCCGGGCCTAAAGAAGCCGTGGCGCTGGTGACGGCAGGTTCGACACTGGCCCGCCGCTTGTTGTCGCACCCGTTCCCGGTGATCGTGGCGTGCCCTGGGCATGCGGTGGCCAAGGGTGCATTCCTGTTGTTGTCGGCGGATTACCGCATTGGTGTCGACGGTCCGTTCAGCATTGGTCTGAATGAAGTGCAGATCGGTATGACCATGCACCACGCCGGGATCGAACTGGCGCGTGATCGCCTGAGCAACGCGGCGCTGCATCGTTCGGTGATCAATGGCGAGATGTTTAATCCGCAGAGCGCGATTGCGGCCGGGTTCCTCGATGTGGTGGTCTCGGCCGAGGAGCTGCAAGGTGCTGCACTGGCCGCGGCGCGTCAGTTGAAGAAGATCAACATGACCGCGCACAAGAACACCAAGCTGAAAGTGCGCCAAGCGCTGCTGGAGACGCTGGACAACGCGATCATCCAGGATCAGGAACACTTGGGCTAAGCTCCGGCCCGCTACAACGAAAAGCCCGGCCCTCGTGTCGGGCTTTTCGTACGTGCTCTGTTGAAAAGCCTGCAACCACTCTAGGCCGTGTCTGACACTCAAGTCGGAAACATGCGCTTAAACATCGCCTATCTCCCGCCTCTATAGCGGCAATTGCCGAAAACAGTGCACATCCGTACACTGCGCCACCTTTTGTCCCGGTGGGGCCTGTAAATGCTGTTTGTGTTTCGTATGTTATTGATGGGCCTGCACTTTATTCTGGCCGGTGTGGCGGGGGTGATCCTCGGTCTGTGCCGACCGTTCAACCCGGACAACAGCCGTTTATGCGCGCGCCTGTATGCCTGGCCGGCGATGTGTATTTTGCGTCTGCGGGTGAAGACCGATGTCGGGCCGTTGATGGACAAACCCGAGAGCTGCGTGATCATCGCCAATCACCAGTCCAACTACGATCTGTTTGTGTTCGGCAACGTCGTGCCCCACCGCACCGTGTGCATCGGCAAGAAGAGCCTGAAGTGGGTGCCGCTGTTCGGTCAGTTGTTCTGGCTGGCGGGTAATGTGTTGATCGACCGCGGCAATGCGCACAAGGCGCGCCAGTCGATGCTGACCACCACGCACACCTTGCAGCATGAAGACACCTCGATCTGGGTGTTCCCGGAAGGCACGCGTAACCTCGGCGAAGAGTTGCTGCCGTTCAAGAAAGGCGCGTTCCAGATGGCGATTGCGGCCGGGGTGCCGATCGTACCGGTGTGTGTCAGCAGTTACGTCAAACACATGCGATTGAACCGCTGGAGCAGTGGGAAAATTCTGATTCGTTCGCTGCCGGCGATTCCGACCGCAGGGTTAAGCATGGACGACATGCCCCTGCTGATCGCCCAATGCCGAGAACAGATGCGCGAATGCATCGCCTCGATGGATCGACAACTGCAAGCCGCTTAAACGAAACCCGCCCTGTGCGGGTTTTCTTTTGCCTGCGACCTCGTGCCAGCGAACTCTTAAGATTTCACTGACTCTCAAGCAGCAGACAAGGCTAAGCTGATCGCTGCCTGCCACTGCCATCTGCTAATAAGAAGTGAACCACCATCATGGGTAGAGTTGTTGCTGCTGCGGTTTACAGCGCCGGTAAAAAAATCACCAATATCACTCTCGACGAAGGCGCCGCCTGGGCGGCCAAGACCGGCCACTTTGTCTGGATTGGCCTCGAAGAGCCCAACGCCGAGGAGCTGACCAACCTGCAACGCCAGTTCAACCTGCATGAACTGGCCATCGAAGATGCCCTGGAAAAACACAGCCGACCGAAGCTGGAAACCTTCGGTGATGCACTGTTTATTGTCACGTACTCGCCGATCCGCCATGAAGGCAAACTGGAGTTCATCGAGACTCACATCTTTGCCGGCAAGGGTTACATCATCACCGCGCGCAACGGTCATTCGGCGTCCTACGCCTATGTCCGCCAACGCTGTGAGGCGCGTCCGTTGTTGTTGGAGCACGGGGAAGATTTCGTACTCTATGCCATCCTCGACTTCGTCATCGAAAACTACCAGCCGGTGGGCGAAGCGATTCACGCCGAGATCGATGAGCTGGAGCGCAACGTGCTGTGCAGCGCGCTGAATGAGCGTGACATCCAGAAACTCCACAGCCTGCGCCGCGACGTGCTGCGCTTGCGCCGATATGCGGCGCCAATGGTGGAGATCGGTGAAGAGCTGCAGAAGCTGAGCTTCCCGTTTATCGACAAGAACATGCGGCCGTACTTCCGTGATGTGCAGATCCACGTCACGCGGCAGATGGAAGACCTGACGACCCTGGCGGATATCGCCAGCCAGACGATTGAGGTCGGGGTGTTGCTGGAGGCTGCACGCCAAAGCGTGGTGCAGCGCAAGTTTGCGGCGTGGGCAGCAATTCTGGCGTTTCCGACGGCGGTGGCCGGGATTTATGGGATGAACTTTCAGAACATGCCGGAATTGAGTTGGCATTACGGGTATTTCGCGGTGCTGAGTTTCATCACCGTGGGTTGCGTGGCTTTGTGGGCGAGTTTCAAGAAGTCCGGGTGGTTGTAGTCAAGACCGAGTCGTCTGTGCGATTCGCGGGCAAGCCTCGCTCCTACTGGTCAGCGTGATCCGTAGGAGCGAGGCTTGCCCGCGAAGCTTTTAGCCTCAAACCGTCTCAGGCTTATGCGCCACAAACCGCATCATCCACTCCGCAACCGTAGCGCCATGATGCGCATGCTCAAGGCTCGCCACACCCTTGGAATAAACCTGCTCACCCAAATGCTGCTGGCGAATCTCCAGCAACGCCCGTGAGTAGTCGTGAATGAACTCCGGATGCCCCTGGAAGCACAGCACCTGATCGTTGATGTGATACGCGGCAAACGGGCAGAAATCGCTCGAGGCAATCACCGTGGCGTTTTCCGGCAGCACCGTGACTTGATCCTGGTGGCTGATCAGCAGTGTCAGTTCTTCCATCACCGGGCTCATCCACGGCGCCTTCGCGGCGAGTTTGTAGTTATGGATGCCAACGCCCCACCCCTGGCTCGCTCGCTCGCTCTTGCCGCCGAGCAGCAGCGCCAGCAGTTGATGGCCGAAGCACACGCCCAGCAGTTTGTCGCCGCGCTCATAGCGAGTCAGCAAGTAAGTCTTGAGGGTTTCAATCCACGGGTCGGTGCCGAAGGAATCAGCCTTGCTGCCGGTGACCAGGTAGGCGTCGAAGGTCAGCTCATCGCTGGGGTAGTCGCCCTGCATCACGTTGTAGACGGTGAACTCGGCAGCGATGGGTTGCTGCGAAAACAGGCGCTGGAACATCTGCCCGTAACCCTGATATTGATCGACCAGTTCTGGACGCAGGATGTCGGTTTCCAGAATGCAGATGCGTAACGACATAAAAAATACCTGACACGTGATGGGAATAATGCACACCCCAGAGCCTGCCTTGAAACACGGTGGCAAGGCAAGCCCCGGAATGCGTCACTGGTCCCTTAGAACGCCTCCCCTTTGGCCGCTTTGTCCAACAGCAGCGCCGGTGGAGCGAAGCGCTCGCCATATTGCTCGGCCAGATACTGGGCGCGTGCGACAAAATCTTTCACGCCATATTGGTTGATGAATTGCAGCGCGCCGCCGGTCCAGGCCGCGAAGCCGATGCCGAAGATCGAGCCAACGTTGGCGTCCGCCGTCGAGGTCAGCACGCCCTCCTCCACGCAGCGCACGGTTTCGATGGCTTGCACGAACAGCAGGCGATCACGTACATCCTTCGGCGAAATCTGCCCGTCGGCCTTCTCGAAACGGTTTTTCAGCTCAGGCCAAAGATGTTTCTGCCCTCCGGCCGGGTAATCGTAGAAACCACCTCCAGCGGCCTTGCCCGGACGTTTGTATTCGTTGAGCAGCAAGTCAATCACGGCAAAGGCCGGGTGCTCAATCAGCGGTTTCCCTTCTGCTTGCAGGTCTTTGGCCGTTTGCTGGCGGATATGGCTCATGAGGCTGAGGGAAACTTCGTCGGAGATCGCCAGAGGTCCGACCGGCATCCCGGCCTTGCGCGCTTCGGTCTCGATCATCGGCGCGCTCACGCCTTCGCCGAGCATGGCGATGCCTTCATTGGTGAAGGTGCCAAACACCCGCGACGTGAAGAAGCCACGACTGTCGTTGACCACAATCGGGGTTTTCTTGATTTGCAGGACGAAATCGAAACCACGGGCCAGGGTTTCGTCGCTGGTGTTCGCGCCTTTGATGATTTCCACCAGGGGCATTTTTTCCACGGGGCTGAAGAAATGCAGACCGATGAACTTCGTCTGGTCCGGCACTGCAGTGGCCAGGCCGCTGATCGGCAGAGTCGAGGTGTTGGAGGCGATCACCGCGTCCGGGCCAACGACTTTTTGTGCTGCTGACGAGACCTTGGCTTTCAGTTCGCGATCTTCGAACACGGCCTCGATGATCAGGTCGCAACCGGCCATATCGGCATCGCTTTCCGTGGGCTGAATCCGCGCCAGCACGGCGTCTCGCTGCTCAGCGCTCAGTTGGCCACGGGAAACTTTCTTGTCCAGCAACGCCGCCGAGTGCGCCTTGCCCTTCTCTGCTGCCGCAAGATTAATGTCCTTGAGCACCACGTCGATACCAGCCGAGGCGCTGACAAAGGCGATGCCTGCGCCCATCATCCCCGCGCCGAGCACACCCACGCGATGAGTCACGTAAGGCGCAAACCCCTGCGGCCGCGAACCACCGGCATTGATCTCATTGAGCTGAAACCAGAACGTACCAATCAGGTTCTTCGACACCTGGCCGGTGGTCAACTCCGTGAAGTAACGGGTTTCAATAAGGTGCGCCGTGTCGAAATCCACCTGGGCACCCTCCACCGCCGCGCAAAGGATTTTCTCCGGCGCCGGCATCGTGCCCTGGGTTTTAGTGCGCAGGATCGACGGCGCGATGGCCAGCATCTGCGCGACTTTCGGGTTCGACGGCGTGCCACCGGGGATCTGATAACCCTTCACGTCCCAACGCTGCACAACGCTCGGGTTGGCCAGAATCCACGCCCGCGCCTTGGCCAGCAGTTCATCGTGATCCGCCGCCAGCTCATCGATCAAACCCGCCAGCAACGCCTGTTGCGGCCGGACCTTCTTACCTTCAAGCAAGTACGGCAAGGCTTTTTCCAGGCCCAGCATGCGGACCATGCGCACCACCCCGCCGCCGCCCGGCAACAAACCGAGGGTGACTTCCGGCAAGCCGAGTTGCACCGACGGGTTGTCCAGCGCCACGCGGTGATGGCAAGCCAGGCAGATTTCCCAACCGCCGCCCAGCGCCGCACCGTTGATCGCGGCGACCACCGGTTTGCCAAGGGTTTCCAGGGTGCGCAGTTGCCCTTTCAGCGTGAGCACCATGTCGTAGAAGGCTTTGGCTTCGGGTTTGCCGACCTTGATCAGTTCATTGAGATCGCCACCGGCAAAGAAAGTCTTCTTGGCCGAGGTGATGATGACGCCGGCGATGCTGTCCTTTTCGGCAACCAATTGGGCGACGCGGGCGGCCATGGCTTCGCGGTACACCGCGTTCATGGTGTTGGCGCTCTGGCCCGGCATGTCGATGGTCAGGACGACGATCTGGTCCTGACCTTTTTCGTAACGAATGGCTTCGGTCATGTCACTTTTTCCTTGAAGTCAGGGCTCAGAGGCGTTCGATGATGGTGGCAATGCCCATGCCGCCGCCGACACACAGCGTCGCGAGACCATAGCGCAGGCGCCGGGTTTCCAGTTCATCGAGCAGGGTGCCGAGGATCGCGCACCCGGTGGCGCCCAACGGGTGCCCCATGGCGATCGAGCCGCCGTTGACGTTGACCTTGTCCGGGTCAATCGCCATGTCCTTGATGAACTTCAGCACCACCGAGGCAAAGGCTTCGTTGACCTCAAACAGATCGATGTCTTCGACCCGCAACCCGGCCTTGGCCAAGGCTTTGCGAGTGGCCGGCGCCGGGCCGGTGAGCATGATGGTCGGGTCGGTACTGGTGACCGCCGTGGCGACGATCCGCGCCCGTGGCTGCAAGCCCAACGCCCGCCCCTTGGCTTCGGAGCCGATCAACATCAGCGCCGCACCGTCGACGATCCCGGAGCTGTTGCCCGGCGTGTGAACGTGGTTGATTCGCTCCACGTGGCTGTAGACCCGCAACGCAGTGGCGTCGAAACCCATTTGTCCCATCATCTCGAAGCTCGGCTTGAGCTTGCCCAAACCTTCCATTGTCGATTCGGCGCGGATGAATTCATCGTGATCGAGCAAGATGATGCCGTTCTGGTCCTGCACCGGCACCAGCGACTTGTTGAACGAACCGTCCGCCCTGGCCCGCGCAGCTTTTTGCTGGGAATGCAGCGCGTAGGCATCGACGTCCTGACGGCTGAAGCCTTCCATCGTGGCGATCAGGTCGGCGCCCACGCCTTGGGGGGTGAAGTGGCTGTGCAGGTTGGTTTCCGGGTCCAGCGCCCAGGCGCCGCCGTCGCTGCCCATCGGCACCCGAGACATCGACTCGACGCCGCCGACCACCACCAGGTCCTCGAAGCCGGAACGGACTTTCATCGCGCCGAGGTTCACCGCCTCCAATCCCGAAGCGCAGAAGCGGTTGATTTGCACACCCGCCACGCTGACGTCCCAATCGGCGACCTGGGTCGCCGTTTTGGCGATGTCGGAGCCTTGATCGCCGATGGGCGTAACGCAGCCGAGTACCACGTCATCGACCTGACTGGTATCGAGCGACGTGCGTTGCTGCAACGCTGTCAGCAACCCGGCCACCAGGTTCACCGGTTTGACGCTGTGCAACGCGCCATCGGCCTTGCCTTTGCCACGGGGCGTGCGTAACGCGTCGAAAATCAAAGCTTCGGTCATGTGGTCCTCGAACCTGATGGTGTGAGTAACATCAAAAGATCGCAGCCTTCGGCAGCTCCTACAGGGGATTGCGGCATTTTTGTAGGAGCTGCCGAAGGCTGCGATCTCTTGATCTTGAATGAACTATCACCTTAAGCCGAGCAGCCACGGATTCAATGACCGCAGTGCTCACCGACGTTGACGGTCACGCTCAGACGGACGGTAGCCAGCTATCGGATTAACCGATTCAGGTGACGAAGCTGTCTAGCAAACGGGCGCCCAAGAAGCTGGCAATAAGCCTCATGCCTTTTTAAGCGCTTTTAACGCTTACACCATACGAAATGGATCTAAACCAAGTGTGACGCGGGCTCTAAGGTGAAGATGTACGAAGTTGTCGTCGGGTTTTGCCGAGGCGCTCGTTCCACAGGAAGTGCATCGCTTTGCCGTCATGGAGATATGCAGGCAGGCATCAGGAAATAACAAAAAAGGCGGTCAGCCATGTTTAAACATTCGAAAGTACGTCAAGCCGGACTCATCCTATTCGCCACTACGCTGTTGTTGATTTTGCCGAACCTGACCAAGGTGATCGGCTAGTCGGTTGGTAAAAAACGGCGCCAAGGTTTGCTATCGCCTCATTAAAAATGTGACTGGCTCGCTACCCGGGCCAGCGTGGGTGTGCCAACCTTTACGGCACTTTCCACGACAGGGATGGCGATCACTTGAAAGCACTTATTTTGTTCGGGGCCTTGCTGTTCGGCACGCCCCTCTACGCCGCACAGCTGAACCTTGAGCTGGGCGCGAGCAGTCGCATCTGGCAGACCGAGGAGTTGCTCAAGCATCCTCAGGTTCAGACCATCACCATCAGCAATGACGTTTCCTATAAACGGGACATGAGCTATCGCGCGGTGCCGTTGGCGGCGTTGTTGACGGGTATCAAGCCTGACGACCATCTGCAAGCGGTGGCATTGGACGGTTTTGCGGCCGAACTGTCAGCGGCCCCGCTGCTGAATAAAGAAGGGGCGCAAGCCTGGTTGGCGATTGAAGACCCGGCCAAGCCGTGGCCGCCGCTGTCCGAGGGCAAGCACAGCGCCGGACCGTTTTATCTGGTGTGGACTCATCCGCAGGCGGGCAACATCAGCCCCGAGCAATGGCCGTTTGAAGTCGCCAGTATCAAGCGCATGGCGCCGGTGGCCGAGCGTTTCCCTGCCCTACTGCCGGATCCGGCGTTGAAGACGGATGATCCGGTGAATCAGGGGTTCGCGTTATTTCAGAAGAATTGCCTGGCGTGTCATCGGCTCAATGGCGCGGGGGATGCGCAGTTCGGACCGGACCTGAATATCCCGTACAACCCGACCGAGTACTTCGGCGCGGATTTCCTCAAGCGCTACATTCGTGATCCGCAGAGTTTGCGTCAGTGGCCGCAGGCGAAGATGCCGGGGTTTTCAGAGCAGGTATTGCCGGCGGGGGATCTGGATTTGCTGGTGGGGTATTTGAGGCATATGGCGGGGCGCAAACAGGTTCCTGCCAAGTAACAAAAAACCTGTGGCGAGGGAGCTTGCTCCCGCTGGGGCGCGAAGCGGCCCTCAAATCAGGCGATGCGGTCCATCAGAAAACCGCATTCGCCGAATTTGCGACTGCTGCGCAGCCGAGCGGGAGCAAGCTCCCTCGCCACAGTTAATCCCCTTATCCCAAAGGAATAGGGTTACTGCTGTTGGACTGAGATCACCGGCGCAGGCGTCGGCGAGACAAACACCTTGGCATGCATCTGCTCGCAACCACCGCCCCGGCGCATCCCGCGTACCGGGCAGGCGTCCAGGTAATCCAGGCCCACCGCCAGTTTCAAATGGCGCTCCGGCCGAGCCAGTTGATTGGTCACGTCAAAGCTATACCAAGCATCATCAAGCCAAGCCTCGGCCCACGCGTGACTGGCCAGGTGCTCACTGTTCTCGCTGTACAAATACCCCGACACATAACGCGCAGGAATGCCCAGGCTGCGAGCGCAGGCGAGAAACGCGTGGGTGTGGTCCTGGCAGACACCGGAACGCCCGGCGAAGGCCTGGGCGGCGCTGGTGTCGACTTCGGTGGAACCCGGCGTGTAGGTCATGTGCTGGTTCAGGCCATGCATCAAGTCGATCAGCGCCGTGCGATCCCGGCGCTTTTTGCATTCCTTTTCAGCAAACGCACGCAGGGCCTGGTCGGCTTCGGTCAGCCGGGTGAAACGCAGGAACGGCAGCGCCGACTGGCTCTCATGCTCGGCTTCGCGCAGTTCGTCGATATCGACCTGGCCACGGGCGCCAATGATGATCGCCTCATGGGGCTCGTCCATGGTCAGCACGTGCAGGATGTTGCCGAACGGATCGAGTTGCGCGCGCACTGGGCGCGGCAGGTCAAGCTGCCAGCTCAGCACGTGCTGGCGCTCGCTGTCGTGGGGTGTCAATCGCAGGTACTGGATGCTCGCCCGCACCTGATCTTCGTAGTGATAGGTGGTCTCGTGGCTAATGGAAAGTCTCATGCAGCCTCCAGGTAAGAACTGTGAATGGCGTTGCCCAACTGGCGCACCAGCGGGATGAACTCGGTCAGCCAGGCGTGCAGGCCTTCGTCGAGAATTTCGGTGATGCCGGTGTAGCGCAGGCGCGCGTCCATTTCCGCCGCCAGGCGTTGCGCAGGACGGCCGTTGGCCCCCGGCAACTGGGCGAGGATCTGGTCGATTTCTTCGGTGCAGGCGCGCAAGGAACGTGGAACATCGGCGCGCAACAGCAGCAATTCAGCGACATGCCGGGCACCGGGTGCGTCGCGGTAGATCTCGGTGTAAGCCTCGAACGACGACAACGCCCGCAACAACGCACTCCATTGGTAATACGCGTGAGCCGTGCCGTCGCTGACCGCTTCGGCCTGATCGCCGGCCATTTCGTAACGGGCGTCAAGCAGGCGCAACGTGTTGTCGGCCCTTTCGATAAACGTGCCCAGACGAATGAAGCGAAACGCATCGTTACGCATGATCGTGCCGTAGGACGCTCCACGAAACAGGTGTGAACGCTCCTTGATCCACTCGCAGAAACGGCTCATGCCGTAGCGACTCAAGCCCTGTTCGGCGATCCCGCGAATTTCCAGCCAGGTAGCGTTGATGTTTTCCCACATGTCGGCGGTAATTCGCCCACGCACCGCATGAGCACTGGCCCGCGCCGAACCAAGGCAGCTGTAGATGCTCGCCGGGTTGGCCGCGTCCAGGGCGAAAAAATGCAGCAGCCGTTCGGCATGCAACTCGCCGTGGCGCTCCAGGTAATCGTCCAGTGTTCCGGTGATCAGCAACGGCATGGCGAGTTCGTGCAAACCGTCACCGCGGCCGTCCTGCGGCATCAGCGACAGCGAATAGCTGATGTCGAGCATCCGTGCGAGGTTTTCCGCCCGCTCCAGATAACGCGACATCCAATACAAATCCGAGGCAGTTCTACTTAACATGGCAGGCTTCCTTCAATCCTCGACCACCCAGGTGTCCTTGGTTCCGCCACCCTGGGAGGAATTCACCACCAGGGAGCCTTCGCGCAGGGCAACACGGGTCAAACCGCCGGGCACAACCCGGGTTTCGCGGCCAGACAATACAAACGGACGCAGGTCGATGTGGCGTGGAGCTATGCCGTTTTCGACAAAGGTCGGACAGGTCGACAGCGACAACGTCGGCTGAGCGATATACGCGTGGGGCTTGGCTTTGATCCGCGCGCGGAACAATTCGATTTCCGCCGCCGTTGCCGCCGGCCCTACCAGCATTCCGTAACCGCCGGAGCCTTGGGTTTCCTTGACCACCAGATCTGGAAGATTGGCCAGTACGTGGGAAAGTTCTGAAGGGTTGCGACACTGGAACGTGGGAACGTTCTTCAGGATCGGCTCTTCATCCAGGTAGAAACGGATCATGTCCGTGACAAATGGATACACCGACTTGTCATCCGCCACCCCGGTGCCGATGGCATTCGCCAGCACCACGTTGCCCGAGCGATAGGACGACAGCAGCCCCGGCACGCCAAGCATCGAGTCCGGGTTGAACGCCAGCGGATCGAGGAACGCATCGTCGAGGCGCCGGTAGATCACGTCGACGGCTTTCGGCCCGTCGGTGGTGCGCATGAAGACTTTGTCGTCGCGCACGAACAGATCCGCGCCTTCCACCAGTTCAACGCCCATTTCCCGAGCGAGAAACGCATGCTCGAAAAACGCGCTGTTGAACCTACCCGGCGTCAACACCACCACGCTCGGGTTATCGATCGGGCTGGAGCTTTTCAGGGTGTCGAGCAACAGGTTCGGATAGTGGTCGATGGGGGCAATGCGTTGCGCCGCGAACAACTCGGGGAACAGTCGCATCATCATCTTGCGGTCTTCGAGCATGTAGCTCACGCCGCTCGGTGTACGAAGATTGTCTTCGAGCACGTAGTACGTGCCGTCGCCATCGCGCACCAAGTCGACGCCGGAGATGTGGGAATAGATATCCCGGTGCAGATCCAGCCCTTGCATCGCCAACTGGTATTGCTCGTTGGCCAGCACTTGCTCGGCCGGAATGATGCCGGCCTTGATGATGCGCTGCTCGTGGTAGAGGTCGGCGAGGAACATGTTCAACGCCTTGACCCGCTGGATGCAGCCACGTTCGACGATCCGCCATTCGCTGGCGGGGATGCTGCGGGGAATGGTGTCGAAGGGAATCAGGCGCTCTGTCCCCTGCTCATCACCGTAGAGCGTGAACGTAATCCCGGCACGATGAAACAACAGATCGGCCTCGCGTCGCCGTTGTGCCAAAAGCTCGTCAGGCGTTTCGGCCAGCCAACGGGCAAACTCCCGGTAATGTGGGCGGACCAGGCCGCCGGCATCGTACATCTCATCAAAATAGGTGCGGATCATGCCGTACTCCTTGTCACCCGGACATCTAGGCTTCGCAAGGCCCGTGCCATCGGCATAAACGCTTTGATATCAATCAGTTGGATAATCGCCCCAATCCCACCGCACCAATCCTGTGCGGCAAACGCCCCAACCTGATCGCCCCCGCTTCATTGCGAAGCAATGTTGTCGCCTATCAACAGCATAGTCAGAGTTGATTTCACTGCTCGGGCGTCGATGCGGATAATCCGCGCATTCGTTGCAAAACCTCTCGAACTTCCCTTTAGCCGCCTGTTTAGGCGGCTTTTTTTTGCCTGGCTGAAATGTCGTGAAATAAAGCAAAGTCAAAAGATCGCAGCCTTCGGCAGCTCCTACATTGGAATGCGTTCTCCTGTAGGAGCTGCCGAAGGCTGCGATCTTTTGATCTTGATCTTCACAAACCCGGAAACGAAAACGGCCAACCCAAAGGTCAGCCGTTGCTGAGTGTTGTCGCTGTTCATAGTGTTATGCGAGTAGCCCTCGTACCTCCTGTTTGACGCCCCATCCTTCGATAATCCCGCCCAAAGGCTCGACCACCGCCTCGAAGTCCTGCTCAAAGTCGCCAATGCCGTCGTAGGTGGCGTACATCACTTTGCTCAGTTCCAGATGCCACGCGCCGTCGTCGCGCACGCTGATCTGGGCATTCAATGATTCACCACAGAAATAACCTGCCGCCCTGCGCGCCCGCTCCTCGTCCGGAAAAATGGCGTAGAACTCGATGGGATGGAATCGTGAAAAGTCGAAACCGCCTTCTTTCATGCGGCGCAGCACGCTGCTGCTGATGTCTTCTTGATAGGCTGTGCTCATGAAACGTCCTCCTGAACTGATGGATAGACTTTCCGTACTCCCGGCGCCCGCAACCGAATGATGAAGGCGATACGACAAGCAAGTTGCCATTGGGATACAAGCATGTAGCTGACAAGACCAGACCTTAGCGATCCGTTCGCTGATCTCGCTTGCAGAGTAGCCCTAAGTCAGAGCCGCTGCCAAGGTCTGGTTGTGAATGTGACAGGAGAGGGATCAGACGGGAGTAATGCCGAGGATTTGAATGCTGTTCTGGAGCTTGAGCTCTTTGACGCTCGCATCAGCAGTGCGCCCTTCCAGATCATTCAGATCCAGTTCGGCAGCGACAGGCAGGAGCCGGGCCTTGATGAGTTTGGCGGCATGCTCGTTATCCGGGCACTCGTCGCACTCAAAGACTTCATCGACAGTTACGCCGTGATCATCCACGAAAGTGATTTTCCACTTTTGCATCAGTGCCTCCTCGATCAAACCCGCAAATGGGCTTACATCTATCTGGACGTTTGCACTGACTGATCGTTCAAACGGATTACACCGCGCAAGCCTGAATAAAACACATTACCTGTGGGAGCGGGCTTACTCGCGAATGCGGTGTGTCAGCCGACTTCAATATTGACTGATACGCCGCTTTCGCGAGCAAGCCCGCTCCCACAAGGGGTTGTGGATAACTTTTAGTCGTTGCTTGGCTTATTGATCGCTTGCAGCACGTACTGCGGCATGGCGAACGCGCCGATGTGGATTTCCGGGTTGTAGTAGCGGGTGATGATGCCGCTGCCGGCGAAGCGCTGTTGCAGGATTTCGCGGGACAATTTGCGATAGGCGGTATTGGTCGCGCCCCAAGCGAACGTCATCGCGCCGCCGATGTAGGTCGGAATGGCCGCTTGGTAGAAGTGCCAGTCCGGGAACAGGCTGCGCAGGCGCCCGGCGGTGGTCTGTACTTCACCGAGTTGCATGAACGGCGTGCCGTTCTGGGTGACCAGGATGCCGCCGTCGTTCAGGCAGCGGTGGCAAGCCTGGTAGAAGTTTTCCGAGAACAGCACTTCGCCCGGACCGATCGGGTCGGTGGAGTCGGAAATGATCACGTCGAACTTTTCGGTGGTGGTGGCGACGAAACGCATGCCGTCGTCGATGACCAGGTTCAGGCGTGGATCGTCGTACGCACCTTTGGAGTGGTTCGGCAGGAACTCTTTGCACATGTCGACCACGGTGCCGTCGATCTCGACCATGGTGATGTGCTCGACGCTGCGGTGTTTGGACACTTCACGCAGCATGCCGCCGTCGCCACCGCCGATGATCAACACGCGCTTGGCACTGCCATGGGCGAGGATCGGCACGTGGGTGAGCATTTCGTGGTAGATGAATTCGTCGGCTTCGGTGGTTTGGATCACACCGTCCAGCGCCATCACCCGGCCCATGCGCGGGTTTTCGAAGATCACCAGGTGTTGGTGTTCGGTGCGCACTTCGTGCAGCAGTTTTTCCATGCGAAAACGCTGGCCGTAGCCTTCGTAGAGGGTTTCCAGGTATTCGCTGGTTTTGGTGGTGGTCATGGGAAGTGCTCCGATGAATGCGGTGGCAACGGACGGTTACCCGCCCATGATGGCCAATCGAGAGGCTCGATTGCCCGGGAAAGGCGCGCATTCTACGTTGCGGAACATGACAGGTCGAACGTCACTTGATGACTTGCCGCAATCCCATGTGGGAGCGGGCTTGCTCGCGAAGGCGGAGTGTCAGTCAACATTGATGTTGGATGATAAGCCGCTTTCGCGAGCAAGCCCGCTCCCACAGGTTCGGTGTTCCTACAGGTAAATAGGATTCACCTGTCAGATCCGCACGTTGCCTCGTGGCCCGGCGATAGCCCAGATGATCAGGCCCAGCACCGGCAGCAGCAGGATCAGCAGCACCCAGATGATTTTCATCCCTGTTTCGGCGCCACTTTTCAGCACGTTGATGATTGCCCAGATGTCCAGGGCGAAAATAATCAGAGCTACCAAACTATTAAACGTGGAACCCATGGTGTCGCTCCCAAGATAGTGGCATGCAGTCTTAGGATAGCCGCCCCTTGCGAGGGTTCCGTTTTATTGCATCAAACGTGGATCGCCACTTTCAGCGCTTCCAGGGACGGCGCGGCGGCGATGCCGACTTGGGCGCACAGTTCGAGTACCCGCGGCACGTCGTTGCCATAGACCAGCACCACTTGCAGTTCATCGTCGAGCAACTGGCTGAAGTTCATCAGCGTATAGCCGCCGTTTTCCTTGTTCATGCTGCTCATCTGCACCTGAATGCGGTTGAGCGCGGTCAGCGCTTCAGTCTTGGCCAGTTGCTTGGGCTTGATGTTGAAGTCAACGCCGGGGCCGAACGAGTCGACGATCTGGGCGAACAGGTCCATGTAGGTGTCGGCCTGGAACAGCACAGTTTCCGGCAGACTGCCGACCACCACCCATTCGCCCAGCGGCATCGGGAAGGTGTCGTCGAAGTTGATGTCCGGATTGGCTGTCAGAAAAGCTTCAGGATCGGCGTACGCCTGGGCCGCTTCATCAGCGATTTTCAGGATTTCGTCATCGCCCATGCACCCGGAGCTGATTTTGCTGATGAGTTCGACGAGTGCGGTTTTCATGGGATGGATCCTGTAGCGAGGGAAATTTTAGGGCGCGAAGGATAGCGCATTCAGAATGAAATGCGGACCTGTGGTCCAAGACCCAGATGCCTCAGTGAAGCCTGACACAAAACCTGTGGCGAGGGAGCTTGCTCCCGTTGGGGCGCGTAGCGGCCCTCAAATCAGGCGACGCGATTCGTCAGGGAAACCGCATTCGCCGGGTTTACGACTGCTGCGCAGCCGAACGGGGGCAAGCCCCCTCGCCACAAAAACCCCGTTGTCACAGAGAACGCGTCGGATCAGCCGAGCAGTTTTTCGAGTTGCGCCAAGGTATCCGCCGCGCCCATGGTCTTGGCCGCATCCAGCGCAGACACGCCGTTGGCGTCCTTGGCTTTGGGGTCGGCGCCTTTGCTGATCAGGTAGTCGACGATTTCAACGCGGTTGAACATCGCCGCCATCATCAGCGCCGTGCGGCCGTCGAACGACGAACCTTCCACCTGCGCCCCGCCTTCGACCAACGCCGTGACCACTGCCAGGTCGCCCTTGAAGGCGGCGCCGGCAATCGGGCTCTGGCCGTTGTCGTTGCGAATTTCCGGGTCGGCCTTGTGTTCCAGCAGCACTTTCACCGTTTCCACGTGACCGTGGTACGCGGCGAGCATCAGCAAGGTGTCGCCCTTGTGGTTGCGCAGGTTCGGCGGCAGGCCTTTGGTCAGCAGCGCCGCCATCATGGCCGCATCGCCCTCGCGCGCTTTGTTGAACACCTGTTCGGCAAATTCAGCAGCTTCTTCGGGTGTCATCTGGCGGCTTTGGTCAGACATTAGGGACTCCATCATCGGTTATTCGCAAAGCCGACAGTTTCCCGAGCGCTCCGACGCCTGTCACTCCTTTTTTCTCATGAACGGCCATAGCCAGATTCAATAGCGGTACTTGCCCGCGTGAATATCCGCCAGCACCTGCTCGGTGACTTGCACGTACGTCTGGGTGCCCGGCAGCCAGGCGTAGATCGGGTCATCGCCGGTTTTACCGGGGTCGAAGGCTTCGTCCTTGAGTCGGGTCTTCTGGTATTTGAAGGTCCCGGTGGTCTCCATCTTCACCTTCACCCGCAGAAATAGAGGCACCGCATACGCGGGCATCTGCTGACGCGCGAAGGCCAGCAACTCAGCGAAGTCCAGGGTTGCCAGGGACTCGGCCGGGGTAATCGCCGCCATCCCGGCTCGGCCGTTGGTATTGCGGACCTCCACGCCATAGGCCACCGCCTCGGCAATGTTCGGGTGTTGCAGCAGCATGTTCTCCACTTCCGTGGTCGAGACGTTCTCGCCCTTCCAGCGGTAGGTGTCACCCAAACGATCGACAAACTGGGCGTGACCGAAACCGATGTTGCGCAGCAAGTCACCGGTATTGAAGTAGCGATCCCCCTTTTCGAACACGTCGTGGAGCACCACTTTCTCGGTTTTCTGCGGATCGGTGTAGCCGTCCAGTGGCGCCTTGTCGTCGATTTTCGCCAGCAACAAGCCTTGCCCGCCCTTGGCGACTTTGCTCATCAAACCCTTGGCATTGCGAATCGGCGCGCCGCTGTCGTGGTCATACGCCACCAGCTCCCAGGACATCAGGGAAAAACCGATGGTGTTGTCGAAGTTGAGGATGTTGGTGAAGCCAATATTGCCGTCACTGGCGGCGTACAGTTCGCAGATATGCTCCACCGCGAATCGCGTCTTGAACTCACGCCATGCGCCGGGACGCAGGCCGTTGCCGATCATCTTGGTCACGCCGTGCTGGTTGTCGTCGGCGCACTGCGGTTGATCCACCAGGTAGCGGCACAACTCGCCAACGTAACCGAGGGTAGTCGCCCGGTACTTACGCACGTCGCCCCAGAACTGGCTGGCGCTGAACTTGCGGCGAATGGCGAACCCGGAGGCGCCGCTGATGGCCGAGCCCCAGCACACGCAAAGCCCGGTGGCGTGGTAAAGCGGCAAGGTGCAATAGACGACGTCGTCGGGGCGCATATTCAGGGCGATCAGCCCGAAACTGGCGGAACTGCGCATCCAGCGACCATGCTTGAAGACGCCCGCCTTGGGCAGCCCGGTGGTGCCGGAGGTGTAGATATAGAAGCAGGCATCGTCGAAAAACACCTGCTGGCTGCTGGCAGGGTTACCGTCCGGGGCGTCGACGCTGGCCGTCATCAGATTGATGAAGCCATCGGGCGAAATGCCCGATTGGCGGTAGGTATCGCAGTCGGCCACAAACCAGGTGCGTGTCTGCGCGATGGAAACCCGCTCGCGAACCGCTGAAAACGCCGGTACCAGCTCCTCGCCGGCAATAATCGCCACCGGCGCTACCAGGTTCAGGCTATGGACCAGGGTATCGCGGGTCTGCGAGGTGTTGAGCAATGCGCTGATCGCCCCGACCTTGGCCACGGCCAGGATCGTGACCAGCAACTCCGGGCGGTTCTCGATAAAGATCGCCACCACATCGCCCTTGCCGATCCCTTGAGCGATCAGGTGGTGGGCAATCCGATTGGCCCACTGATTGAACTGCGTATAAGTCAGCGCCACTTCGTCTTGCAGCAACGCGAGGCCGTCGGGATTGCGCAACGTTGCTTGCTCGAAGCTCCAGCCGAGGCCACACGGTTGGGTCGGGTCCTTGACGTTGGCGACCTTCATGCCCTTCACCACGCGGGGAATGGCTTTGGCGATGGTCGGCAATTTGCGGAGCATCATGCCCCAGGTAATCGTGTCGCTCATGGTAGCTCCCGTTCGATCTTCTTATTGTCGGGCGGCGTTGATTGAGCCCGAAAATACGTCAGCGGTTCTGGAGCTGTACACGCGGTTTTTGCAATGTTTTGTATCCGCAGTCGATACCTGCGAAAACATGATCCCTGGCCGCGCCATTCGTTCAATCGAATCCCGTGCGACCACGCAAAATGCAGGATGCACGATGGCCATTCATGCAGATTGCACGAAATCAAAAAACAGCGTTATTTTCAAGCTGTTGATTTATAACAATTATTTAAAAAATAGATACTGGCACAATCACTGCAACTACCTCTCCATGCTTGCCAATCAAGCGCTAACGGAGCCGATAGACATGAGCCTGATCCAAGAAAAATTTACCTCACTATTCTCCAACTTCGACGTGACCACTCAGGCACGACCTGACGGCGGCATCCTGCTGACACTGCGCAGCACCGAAGGCAAAGTCTTTAAACGCTCGATTTCTTACCAGCAACTGCATGCTGGCGATCAACTTTCGTGGGTGATCAGCGCCATTCGCCGTGACCTCGCCGAACAGGCCAGCGAACTGCCACAGATCTCCATGCTGCAGAGCCAGCAACGGTTTGCGCTGCCGACCTATCACTCGGCGTAAATAGCGCGCTGTAAACAAACAGGCCGTGAGAGCTTTCGCTTCACGGCCTGAGTTGTTTCTGGAATCGCATAAGCACTATGAATACCTGTGGGAGCGAGCTTGCTCGCGATAGCAGCGTATCAGTCGACATGAGTATTGACTGACAGGACGCCATCGCGAGCAAGCTCGCCCCCACAGATTTCTGTGTTGACGGTTAGAACGTGGCAGGATCAATCCGCGCAAAGCTGTCGACCGTCACATGCCCCGCCAACTCGCCGCCCTCTCGGGCCAGTCCGCAAGTCGCAACGCCCGCCGAGCGTGCTGCGTCCAGTTCTTCGACGATGTCGGACAGGAACAGAATCTGCGAAGCCTCCAGCCCAATCGCCTGGGTAATACGCTCGTAGGACTGCACTTCGCGCTTCGGCCCCGACGTCGTGTCGAAATATCCGCTGAACAACGGCGACAAATCCCCCGCCTCCGAGCAGCCGAAGATCAGTTTCTGCGCCTGGATCGAACCCGAGGAATAAACAAACAGTTGATAACCGTTCTGATGCCAGCGCTTAAGCGCTTCAACGGCGTCCGGGTAAACATGGCCCTTCAACTGCCCGGCCTGATAACCCTGCTCCCAGACCATCCCTTGCAACGCCTTGAGCGGCGTGGCCTTGCGGTCTTCGGCGATCCAAGCCAGCAGGATCTGTATGACGCGCTCGACATCCGCCTCAGGTTCATTGCTGTCCCGACGCACGGCGTTCAGTTGCTCAGCGACATCCGCCCGGGCGGCGTGCTGACGAACAAAATCCGGCAGGTGCTTGGCGGCGTAAGGAAACAACACGTCGAACACAAAACTCACCGCGCTGGTGGTGCCTTCGATGTCGGTGAGAATTGCTTTGATCGGCATCGGCTCAGTCCTCAAGACGCGGGAAGCGATTGGCGATGTCTTCGCCGGTGAAGTTGGCGACCCAGCCTTCCGGGTTGTTGAACAGGCGAATCGCAACAAAATGCGGATGCTCACCCATGTCGAACCAGTGCGGCGTACCGGCCGGCACCGAGATCAGGTCGTTTTTCTCGCAGAGCACGGCGTAGACGTAATCGTCGATGTGCAAGGTAAACAGCCCACGGCCGGCGACGAAAAATCGCACTTCGTCTTCGCCATGGCGGTGTTCATCGAGGAACTTGGCCCGCAGTTCGGCTTTTTGCGGGTGATCACTGTTCAGGCTGATCACGTCGACAGTGATGTAACCGCGTTCGGTCATCAGCTTGTCGATTTGCTCTTGGTAAGCAGCAATCACTTCTTCCTGGCTGGCGCCGGGCTGGATTTTCGCCGTGGCTTGCCAGCGGTCGAAGCGCACGCCCTGCTCGGCCAGGGTCGAGGCGATGTCTTCGAGGTGGGTCAGGACCTTGTTCGGTATTTCCGGGCTGGAGATGTGATAAACGGACAGGCTGCTCATGGGGCAATTCCTCGGTATCGGCCTCACCGTCCGGTTCTTTCAGACCGGTCGGGCGAGGCGTTTCATCAGGCAATGGGCTACTTCTGGTGAAGTCAGCCTTGGCGGTTCATGACGCTGCGGGTCTTCAACTCGCACTCGAACAAAAATTCAAAGGCCTCGATCTGCCGCAACGCGTCACTCATGCGCGCGCCCCAGGTGTAGAGGCCGTGGCCGCGAATCAGGTAGCCGACGCAATCGGGGTGGGCGTCCAGCCAAGGCTGAACCTTGGCGGCCAGGCGCGCAATGTCCTGATCGTTGTCGAAAATCGGCACTCGCACTCGGGACTCGTGGGTCGAGACGCCGCTAAAGGCTTTTTGCAGTTCGTAGTCTTCGAATTCGATGAAGTCCTGCGGCGTCAGGCGCGACAGCACTGTGGCGTTCACCGAATGGGTGTGCAGAACCGCGCCGATCTCGGGGCGCCAGCTGTAGAGTTGGGTGTGCAGCAGGGTTTCGGCGGACGGCTTTTTGCCCGGCTCCAGGCTGTTGCCGGACAAGTCGGTGGCCAGCACATCATCGAGACCCAATTGGCCTTTGTGCTTGCCGGAGACCGTCAGCAGCGCTTCGGTCGGCGACAGGCGCGTCGAATAATTGCTGCTGGTGGCCGGCGACCAGCCGCGACCATACAGAAAACGCCCGGCGTCGATGATTTCCTGGGCGAGGTGTTCACGGGTAAGGCTCATGGCCGGTCCTCTTGCATACGTGTAGCAATGATAACGGCAGCCGCGAAGGCTGCGAGGCTGGCGATACTAAAGGTCAATGTGGGGCCGAGGGCATTCCAGCTGTAGCCGGAATACAACGCGCCGAGTGCGCCGCCGGTGCCGGCCAGTGCGGCGTACAGCGCCTGGCCCTGGCCTTGCTGACGCGCACCGAAACTACGTTGCACGAACTGGATGGCAGACGCGTGAAAGCTGCCGAAGGTGGCCGCGTGCAACACTTGCGCGAACAGCAGCACCCACAGGAATTCAGCAAACGAACCTAGCAGCAACCAACGCAAGGCCGCCAGTAGAAAACTCGCCATCAGCACCCGACGCACCGAGAAGCGCGCGAGGATTTTGCTCATGGCCAGGAACATCAAGACTTCGGCGACCACGCCCACCGCCCAGAGCATGCCGATCACACCCCGGCTGTAACCGAGGCGTTCGAGGTGCAGGGTCAAAAAGGTGTAATACGGGCCGTGACTCATCTGCATCAGCGCAACGCAACCGTAAAACGCCAACACCCCGGGGCTGCGCAATTGCTTGAGGAAGCCCTCCCCCGTCGCCCGTTCGCTCTGGACCGGTTGCGCATTCGGCACCCACAAGCTGCTGACGATGATCCCGGCCATGATCAGCACCAGCGCGACCGGATAGACGTCCAGGCTCAGCCATTCAAACACCCGCCCGAGCGCGACCACGGTGATGATGAAACCGATGGAACCCCACAAGCGGATCTGACTGTAACGCGACGTCTGTCCCTTCAAGTGCGCCAGGGTAATGACTTCGAACTGCGGCAGCACCGCGTGCCAGAAGAACGCGTGCAACGCCATGACCATCGCCAGCCAGGCGTAGGTCTTGCTGACGAAGATCAGCGAGAACGACAGTAATGTGCAGACCGCTCCGAAGCGCACGATGGCCAGGCGTCGGCCGGTGTAGTCACCAAGCCAGCCCCAGATGTTCGGCGCCACGCAGCGCATCAGCATCGGGATCGCC
Source organism: Pseudomonas sp. ASL4 (assembly GCF_056680395.1). NCBI lineage: Bacteria > Pseudomonadati > Pseudomonadota > Gammaproteobacteria > Pseudomonadales > Pseudomonadaceae > Pseudomonas > Pseudomonas sp. ASL4. Next base: position 6,118,118 of record NZ_CM155280.1, read on the forward strand.
ACCAGCTCGCCGATGCGCGCGCTGGAAAAGCCCAGGTGATCGAAGTACAGCGCCAGAAACGGCGCTGTCGATCCGAGCAAGGCGAAATAGAACAGATAGAAACTGGAAAGCCGCCAGTACGGGAGCGCCGCCAACCTCGTCAGAACCCGGCAGTTGTAAGGTCAGCCATTAAAGCTGACCCAACACCGGAGTGCTCACGCGTACGTCGGCGTTCTGCCCACGATGACGCAGCAGGTGATCCATCAGCACGATGGCCATCATCGCTTCGGCAATCGGCGTGGCACGGATGCCGACGCATGGGTCGTGGCGGCCCTTGGTGACAACTTCCACCGGGTTGCCATGGATATCGATGGAACGGCCCGGCGTGGTGATGCTCGACGTCGGTTTCAGCGCCAAATGCGCAACGATTGGCTGACCCGACGAAATCCCGCCGAGAATGCCGCCGGCGTTGTTGCTGAGGAACCCTTGCGGGGTCATTTCATCGCGGTGTTCGGTGCCGCGCTGGGCGACGCTGGCGAAACCGGCGCCGATTTCCACGCCTTTGACTGCGTTGATGCTCATCAGCGCGTGGGCCAGTTCGGCGTCGAGGCGGTCGAAAATCGGCTCGCCGAGGCCAGGCATCACGCCTTCGGCCACAACGGTGATCTTCGCGCCGACCGAATCCTGGTCGCGGCGCAACTGGTCCATATAGGCTTCCAGTTCCGGCACCTTGTCCGGATCAGGGCTGAAGAATGCGTTTTCTTCCACCGAATCCCAGGTCTTGAACGGGATTTCAATCGGCCCGAGCTGGCTCATGTAGCCACGAATGACGATGCCCTGGCTAGCCAGGTACTTCTTGGCAATCGCCCCCGCCGCCACGCGCATGGCGGTTTCCCGCGCCGAACTGCGACCGCCGCCGCGGTAATCGCGTTCGCCGTATTTGTGGTGGTAGGTGTAGTCGGCATGAGCCGGACGGAACAGATCCTTGATCGCCGAGTAGTCCTTGGACTTCTGGTCGGTGTTGCGGATCAACAGGCCAATGGCGCAACCGGTGGTGCGGCCTTCAAACACGCCGCTGAGGATTTCGACTTCGTCGGCTTCCTGGCGCTGCGTGGTGTGGCGGCTGGTGCCGGGTTTGCGGCGGTCAAGGTCACGCTGCAGATCTTCCAGGGAGATCTCCAGACCCGGCGGGCAGCCGTCGACAATGGCGACCAACGCCGGACCATGGCTTTCGCCAGCGGTGGTGACAGTGAACAGCTTGCCGTAGGTATTGCCGGACATGCGGGACGCTCCGTGAAATCGAACCTGAATACGTAATGCGCGCCAGTATACGCAGGCTACCCAAGTAGTTCATCCTCGAACCTTATGGGTGCCTGCGAGTCCAACCGGCATCTTGTTCATGATGGCGTGATGATGCTGCGAGTTCTAGCCTTGAGCCTTACCCTGTTTACCGGCTTTGTCCAGGCCACTGTCCTGCAACGCCCAATCACTTTGGATACCGGCACCGGCGAGCTTTTCGGCTCGCTGTTGCTGCCAAAATCCGACACGCCGGTACCGGTTGTCCTGATCATTTCTGGCTCCGGCCCTACGGATCGTGACGGAAATAACCCCGACGGCGGGCGCAACGACAGCCTCAAGCGGCTGGCCTGGGTGCTGGCCAAACACAACATCGCCAGCGTGCGCTTCGACAAACGTGGCGTGGCGGCGAGCCTGGCCGCCACGCCGGACGAACGCAATTTGTCGGTGGAAGCCTACGTGGCTGACGCCGAAGCCTGGAGCCGCAAGCTCAAATCCGACCCGCGCTTTGGCCAGTTGATTTTGCTCGGCCACAGCGAAGGTGCGTTGATTGCTACGTTGGCAGCGCCGAGTGCTGATGCGGCGGGGGTGATTTCCCTGTCCGGCAGCGCCCGCCCGGTCGATGAGGTGTTGCGCCAGCAATTGAGCAATCGCCTGCCGCCACCGCTGATGCAGCGCAGCAATGAGCTGCTCGACAGCCTCAAGGCCGGGCACACCGACGATAATGTGCCTCCACAGTTGGAGGTGATTTTCCGTCCGAGTGTGCAGCCGTATCTGATTTCGCTGTTTCGCCAGGATCCGTCGGCCGCCTTCGCCCGCTTGAAAATGCCGGCGCTGATTGTCCAGGGCAGCCACGACATTCAAGTCGGTGTCGGCGATGCCAAGGCACTGAAAGCCGCCAAACCCGACGCCACACTGGCGGTGATCGAAGGCATGAACCACGTGATGCGCATTGTGCCGAACGACGTGAAACGGCAATTGGCGTCCTACAAGGACCCTAATTTGCCCCTGGCAGCGGAACTGGGCACGCGAATCATCGAGTTTATTGACGGACTTCGCACCAGTTGAGCGCTGTCAGGGGGCGTTCTCAACTAGTTTTCACGCCGCGAAAACCAGGAGAGAACGCTCCCTAGCCCTCTAGTCTTCAAAAAAACGGCCGATAAGCCTTTGTCGCCAGCGCTATGACTGGCGGCAAGCGCTTGGACAGGATCTCGCCGTTATGACTGATACCCAGACTTCACCCGACACCACCGCTGAAAAAGACGCACCTCCAGTGGTCGAGCTGCCGTGGGCGGACGTCCACGTCGAGCACCACAAGATGCTCCGCCTGGCACCGTTGCAGACCGACCGCAATACGGGTGGCCGGCCACTGCGCTTTGTCGAGTTCGGTTACGCCGAGCGCAACAGCAAGGAACACAGCCTGATGCGCATGACCATCTCGCTGCCAGGCCAGCGGGTGCGCAAGGAACAGAATCATCTGGACGTCTGGGTCGATCACGAGACCAAACGCGTGCATTTCGGACCGGCCAGCGGCTTGCAGATCGAACCGATGAACCGTGGCATCGGCCGTTACCTGGCGGCTCAAGGCATTTCCTGGGCGAAAAAACGCTGGCCCGGCTACACCGTCGACGGCAGCGACCTGAACAACAAGGATGCGTTGAACGAAGACACGCGCCTGCGCCGCGATCACTTTTTGCGGGTGCATGGTTTTGACGTGGTTTACGCCGACGCCCAGCATTTGAAGGGCAGCGTCAAAGAGGTGCAGGTCAGCGATTTGCTGACCGACTGGAATACCGAAAAGCTGCAGCAGGTGGAAATTCTCGAAGCTGCGCAGATGCTTCAGCAGGCCGAGCAGAACCTGGCCGAGCAGGAAGTGAAGCTCAAGAAACACGAAGAAAAAGTTACCAAGTACAAGCGCGAAGATGCCGGGCTGCGATTTACCATCAGTTGCCTGGTGGCGTTTGCGGTGTTTCAGGCGGGGTTGTTGATCTGGATTGCGACGCACCGGTAAAGATTCAAGACCGAGGCGCGGCTATTCGCGAGCAAGCCCGCTCCCACAGGAGAATGCATTCCAATGTGGGAGCGGGCTTGCTCGCGAAGGCTTTCTTATGTCAGACGCGAGAAGCAAACACCGCTTGATGATCGCGGCACTGCTCCGCCGTCAACATGAACACCCCATGCCCACCGCGCTCGAAATCAAGCCAGGCGAAGTCGACTTCCGGGTACAGCGCTTCGACGTGAACCTGGCTGTTGCCCACTTCGACAATCAGCAAGCCCTTCTCGGCCAGGTGATTCGCCGCTTCGGCGAGCATCCGGCGTACCAGGTTCAAACCGTCGTCACCGCAGGCCAGGCCCAATTCCGGTTCGTGCTGGTATTCGTCCGGCATGTCCGCGAAATCTTCCGCATCGACGTAGGGCGGGTTCGACACGATCAGGTCGAAACGTTGCCCCGGCAAGCCATCAAAGCCATCGCCCTGAACCGTGTACACCCGCTCATCGACGCCATGGCGCTCGATGTTCTGGTTGGCCACTTCCAGCGCTTCGAACGACAGGTCGGCCAGCACCACTTCGGCGTTCTGGAATTCGTAGGCACAGGCGATACCGATGCAACCGGAACCGGTGCACAGGTCAAGAATCCGCGCCGGGTCGGTGCCCAGCCACGGAGCGAAGCGCTTTTCGATCAGCTCGCCAATCGGTGAACGCGGGATCAGCACCCGCTCATCGACGATGAACGACATGCCGCAGAACCAGGCCTCGCCCAACAAGTACGCAGTAGGAATGCGTTCTTCGATACGACGCTTGAGCAAGCGTTGCAGATTGACCAGCTCATCGTCTTCCAGATTGCAGTCCAGATAGCTGTCGGCAATTTCCCACGGCAGGTGCAGCGCACCCAGCACCAGTTGACGGGCTTCGTCCCAGGCGTTGTCGGTCCCATGGCCGAAAAACAGATCCTCCCCATGGAAGCGGCTGACGGCCCAACGGATATGGTCACGCAGGGTACGAAGTCGGGAAGTGATCACGGGGGCAACTCCAAATAAAACGACTGGCAGAAAAACGACTGGCGATTCTAACAGCCAAAACGCTTCCCGACGACGCAGGAAAAACACCGGATCAGATGTAGGACTTATCCATTTTTTCGGTTGGCTATTGAACAAAACGAGCATCTTGACAAGGCTGCAAGCCAGCAAAGACGGTGCCTACGATGGTAGCGATTCACAGAACCGCTCAGCCAGAGGACAATGTCGCAAAAGCCCCACTCCAAGGAGCCCCAGAATGTCCGTTCCACAAACGATGTTTCAACTCAGCGGTCGCGGTTATCCGGCGGCCAAACTGAGCCAGGCGACCCTCATCATCATCGATGCTCAGAAAGAATACCTCAGCGGCCCGTTGGCCCTGAGCGGCATGGATGCTGCCGTCGCGAACATCAAGCAAATCGTGGCCGCTGCCCGTGCAGCCGGTCGGCCGATTGTGCACGTGCGTCACCTCGGCACCGTCGGCGGGCTGTTCGATCCACAGGGCGAGCGCGGTGAGTTCATCCCGGGGCTGGAGCCACACGCCGACGAAACCATCATCGGCAAGTTGCTGCCGAGCGCGTTCCACGGCACCACGCTGTACGATCGTCTGCAAGAACTCGGCTCCCTGGACTTGATCGTCTGCGGGTTCATGAGCCATTCCAGCGTCAGCACCACCGTGCGCGCCGCCAAGAACCTGGGCTTTCGCTGCACTCTGGTCGAAGACGCCTGTGCCACCCGCGACCTGCCTTACAAGGGCGGTGTACTCAGCGCCGAGCACGTTCAGCAGACCGAAATGGCGATCATGGCGGACAACTTCGCCACCCTCGCCCTGACCCACGATCTGATCTGATCGACTCCAGATGAGCGGCTAATGCCGCCGCTCATCCGCAAAAGCATCTCATTTTCTGCAATTGTCTTAGCCTCAGGAACATCCCGGACAACTCCCGGTCGAAGGGCCGATACCCATTGAGGAAGGTCGGAATGAAGTTATCCGATGGTTTTGACGCACGCCGCCTGCGGCCCAAAAGCCGAAGCAACTGGCGTTATAGATTCGGCGCAGCAATTGCCGCCCTGCTGGCGATGGGCGGTGTGCTGCTCGCCATGGCTGGTGCCGCCAGCCTGTTCGGCCACGCGCCCGCCATGGGCGAATTGAATACCAACCGCGTCGGTGCGGCTGTGATTCTGGCGATTGGCCTGTTCGTGCTGTACATCGGCGTGTGGCTCTGGCGTCGCTGCCGGCGCCGTTCGCGCCAGTCGCGGGAGCTGAATTTGTCCCCGCACCTGATGAAGAAACACGACTGAATCAACGGCCCGTCGATCTGACGGGCCCAATTGTTATGGATGGCGCCTCGACTTGGGTAAACTGGCGGCCTTCGCGGAGGCTGACATGCAAGACGACGATTTTTCCCTGTTTAAAAGTGCGACCCAAGGCATCAAGCCGATCAAGCACGATCGCGCCGAAACCGGCAAACCCAAAAGCGACCGCGCGCAAATCGCCAAGCTGCGTCAGGCCGCCACCGTGCGCACCGATGCCACCACCGTTGATGGGCTGTCGGATCAGTTCGTCATCGATGTCGGCCCGGAAGACGAGTTGATGTGGGCGCGCGACGGCGTTCAGGAAAGCCAGATACGCAAACTCAAGATTGGCCAGATCCCGTTCGAAGGCAGCCTCGACCTGCACGGCATGAACGTGGAAAAGGCTCGGGAAACCCTTTGGGCCTTTCTCGCCGAAGCCACCAAATTCGAAATCCGCTGCGTACGCGTCACTCACGGCAAAGCTGTGCGCCTGGACGGCAAGCGGCCGATGATCAAAAGCCACGTCAACACCTGGCTGCGCCAGCATTCCCAAGTACTCGGCTTCACCTCGTGCCAACCGAAACACGGTGGTGCCGGCGCGGTGTATGTGATGCTCAAACGCACCATGATGGAAGGCCGCGACGAGTAAAGCTGTCGCGCCACGCTTGCAGCGCCGTGTCCGCCACCGTACCCTTGACCTTTGCGAAAAATCCCACAGGTAGTTTCATGTCCCTGGAACAGAATTACACCGCGATTCTCGGCCAATTGGGCGAGGACGTGTCCCGCGAGGGCCTGCTCGACACGCCAAAGCGTGCCGCCAAAGCCATGCAGTACCTTTGCCGCGGTTATGAACAGACACTGGAAGAAGTCACCAATGGTGCCTTGTTCAGCTCCGACAACAGCGAAATGGTGCTGGTCAAGGACATCGAGCTCTACTCGTTGTGCGAACACCACCTGCTGCCGTTCATCGGCAAGGCCCACGTTGCCTATATCCCGAGCGGCAAGGTATTGGGGTTGTCGAAAGTCGCGCGGATCGTCGATATGTACGCCCGCCGCCTGCAGATCCAGGAAAACCTCAGCCGCCAGATCGCCGATGCGGTCCAGCAAGTCACCGGCGCCCTGGGCGTTGCGGTGGTGATTGAGGCCAAGCACATGTGCATGATGATGCGCGGTGTGGAGAAGCAGAATTCGTCGATGATCACTTCGGTGATGCTCGGTGAGTTCCGCGAAAACGCTGCCACTCGCAGCGAGTTTCTCAGCCTGATCAAGTAACTCGCAGCACGAAGAAAACCGGCACTCATCGCCGGTTTTTTTTCGCCTGTGAAAAATCAGGTAAGCTGCGCGCCTTCTGTTTGCCCTTGTGAGGCTTCTACCGTGTTTGTTAAAGCGCTTCGTGTCGGCCTTGGCCAACTGATCATCTTCATCGACTTCATTACCCGTCCAGGCAAAAAGCAGCGTCCCGCCGCCGCTCAGGCTCAGGTTGAAGCGGATGCCAAGGACCTGACGCTGTATCAGTTCCACGCCTGCCCGTTCTGCGTGAAAACCCGCCGCACCCTGCGCCGTTTGAACGTGCCAGTGGCGTTGCGCGATGCGAAGAATAACGAACTGGATCGCAAGGCCCTGCTCGAGCAAGGCGGCAAGATCAAAGTGCCGTGCCTGCGGATTGAAGAGAATGGGCAGACCACCTGGATGTATGAATCCAAGGTGATTATTGATTATCTGGATAAGCGGTTTGCAGCGGCCTGATGATTTTTGGGTGTTTGAACTGACGCCATCGCGAGCAAGCTCGTGATGAGGCCCTCCCCGGCACCGCAAATTTCGGACAAAAATAAACCGGCCCTTGAGCCGGTTTTTTGTTTCTGTCGTCAGGCGGCTTCTGCTGCCTGGGCCTGCCTAACAACCGTCGCCAACCGCTTGAGCCCTTCATCCAATCGCGCCGGGTCGATGTGGCTGAAATTCAACCGCAGGTGACCGGGGTTGTTGTCCGGGTCTGGGAAAAACGGCTCCCCCGGCATAAACGCTACGTCCGCCGCCAGTGCGTCCTTGAGCAAGGTCCGGGTGTCCAGCGGTTGCTTGAGCGTCAGCCAGAAAAACAACCCACCTTGCGGCACGTTCCAGTCCGCCAGATCAGAAAAGTGCGTTTCCAACGCCGACTGAAACGCATCCCGACGAACCCGGTAAAAATCCCGCAACTCGCTCAAGTGCTGCTGGAATTTCTCGGTGCCAATCCATTGCAGCGCCTGCCACTGGCCCACGCGATTGGTGTGCAAGTCCGCCGATTGCTTAAGTTTCAGCAAGTGCGGGAACAGGTCGGGACTGGCAATCAAGTAACCGACCCGCAGGCCAGGCAGCAGGGTTTTGGACACGGTGCCGGTGTAGATCCAACTGGCGTTTTTCAAGCGACTGACGATCGGTGTTGCGCTGCCGCCGTCGAAGGTCAGTTCGCGGTAGGGTTCGTCTTCGATTAGCGTGACGCCGAACTCGTCCAGCAACGCGGCCACGGCATCGCGCTTGGCTTCGCTGTAGCGCACTGCCGACGGGTTCTGGAAGGTCGGAATCAGGTAAATGAACGCAGGCTTGTGATTCTCCAGTCGCGAACGCAACTGTGCCAGGTTCGGACCGTCTGCTTCCTGCGGCACGGTGATGCAGTCGGCGCCGAACAGCTGGAAAATCTGCAACGCCGCCAGATAAGTCGGCGCTTCGAGCAAAATTTCGGTGCCTTTGTCGATGTAGAGCTTGGCCGCCAGATCGAGGGTTTGCTGGGAGCCGCTGACCACCAACACCTGGCTCGCCTCACACGGCACGCCCAGCGCCCTCGCCTCGCCCGCCAGTGCTTCACGCAGTGCCGGCTCGCCTTCGCTCATGCCGTATTGACCCATGGACAGCGGCATGTCAGCCCACTCGACTTTCGGCAGCATCGCTTCGGCCGGCAAGCCGCCAGCGAACGACATCACTTCCGGACGCTGGGCGGCGGCAAGGATTTCACGGATCAAAGAACTTTTAAGGCGCGAGACACGTTCGGAAAAAGCCATGGGGGTCACCGGTAGCGGGGCCTGAAGGAAATGAGTCAAACTGGTTGACCGAAATTACGACAGCTTGAGCGGATACGTCAACATGCTTGACCTTAAAAACCCCACGACCCAGCAACAAGCGATGGAAGCGTTTTTCTTCGGCTACCAGGCTTTCACGGCCAAGGCTGACGAGATGCTTGAGCGTCGCGGCTTGAGCCGGGTGCATCAGCGCATCGTGTTTTTCATCGCCCGTTACCCGAACCTGAGTGTGAAGGAGTTGCTGGCATTGCTCGGCGTGACCAAGCAGGCGTTGAACATTCCACTGCGTCAGTTGGTGGAGATGCATTTGGTGGACAGCGTGGCGTCCGAGACTGACAAGCGAAAACGGCTGCTCGAATTGACCGACGATGGCGCGCGGTTTGAGCAGTCGCTGCGGCGTGAGCAGGTGAAGTTGCTGGAGCGGGTGTTTGCCGAGGCTGGGGAGACGGCGGTGAATGGGTGGTTGGCGGTGAATCTGGCGTTGGGAGAAGTGACCCGGGTTGACCGGTCAGACGCCTGACTGTGGCGAGGGAGCTTGTCGAAACGTCCCGTTCGGCTGCGCAGCAGTCGTAGGCAATGATGATTGCGTTAAGCCTGAAAGCTCCAGGCGCCTGATTTCGGGGCCGCTGCGCGCCCCAGCGGGAGCAAGCTCCCTCGCCACAAAAGCTCACTGGACATCACATTTCATTTCCATATATCCCGCCTTCCAATAATTTCGCCGACAAAACCGAAAACATTATTTGCTTTATTTGTATACAAAAGCATAATCCACTTCGTGCGAGTTCCTGACCAAGCGGTCAACAAATTCGCAAGTGCCTCAAAGGGCCGCTGCCACCCTCATGGGTCCGGCCCTGGAAATAAAAATAAAACTCTTGAGGAGTACTCGCTGTGGAAAGCCGCAAATCCGAAGCTTCGTCGCTGGATCTCTCGCCGCCGTTACGTAATGGCTGGCTGGAGCGCATCTTCAAACTCAGCTTGCATGGCACCACGGTGAAGACCGAGTTGATTGCCGGTCTGACAACCTTCATCACAATGGCCTACATCATCTTCGTCAACCCGAACATCATGGCTGACGCTGGTATCAACCACGGCGCGGCGTTCGTTGCCACCTGCATCGCTGCGGCACTGGGTTGCCTGTTGATGGGCCTGTACGCCAACTGGCCGGTCGGCCTGGCACCGGGCATGGGCCTGAACGCATTCTTCACCTACACCGTGGTCGGCACCATGGGCTACAACTGGGAAACCGCCCTCGGCGCGGTGTTTGTCTCCGGTGTGTTGTTCATGATCCTGACGTTTTCCAAGATTCGCGAATGGCTGCTCAACAGCATTCCGGTCAGCCTCCGTTACGCCATGGGCGCCGGGGTCGGACTGTTTCTAGGGATCATCGGCCTGAAAACCGCTGGCATCATCGTCGCCAGCCCGGCCACCCTGATCAAACTCGGCTCCCTGCGCGAGCCTGGCCCGCTGCTGGCGGCCATCTGCTTCCTGATGATTGCCGTGCTCAGCTACCACAAAGTCTTCGGCGCGATCCTCATCAGTATCATCACCGTGACCCTCGCCGGCTGGGGCCTGGGCCTGGTGCATTACGGCGGCATCATGTCCGCCCCGCCGAGCCTGGCACCGACCTGGATGGCCATGAACATCGCCGGCGTGTTCAACGTCAGCATGATCAGCGTGGTGCTGGCGTTCCTCTTCGTGCACATGTTCGACACCGCCGGTACCTTGATGGGCGTCGCCCAGCGCGCCGGCCTGGTCAACGCTGATGGCCGGATCGAAAACCTCTCTCGCGCCATGAAAGCTGACAGCGCCTCCAGCGTATTCGGGGCGATGGTCGGCGTCCCTCCAGTAACAAGCTATGTAGAAAGTGCCGCGGGTGTAGCCGCTGGTGGTCGGACTGGTCTTACCGCAGTGACCGTAGGTGTGCTATTTATTGCCGCGATGTTCTTCGCACCGCTGGCTGGCATGATTCCGGCTTATGCAACGGCGGGTGCGCTGATTTATGTGGCGATGCTGATGATGAGCGGTATGGCTCACATCAACTGGGATGAAGCGACCGACAGCATCCCGGCCATCGTTACCGCGATCATGATGCCGCTGACCTTCTCGGTCGCCGACGGCATCGCACTGGGCTTTATCACTTACGTGGTGCTGAAGGCTGGTACCGGTAAGTACAAGGAAATTTCCGCCAGCTTGTGGGTGCTCTGCGCGATCTTCATCGCCAAGTTCATTTTCTTGTAAGCCGTCATAGTTTCAAACAGCCTCACCCCGTCGGGTGGGGCTTTTGCACATTAGGAGGAAAGTGATGAGTCTGGAAACCTGGCTGCTGTTCAGCGGCGCCGCGCTGGTGGTAATCCTGATCCCGGGGCCATTGTCTTTGCTGATGATCAGCAACAGTCTGAACTACGGGTTGCGCCGTTCGTACCCGGCGTTTCTCGGCGGGGTGATTGCCTCGATTTGTCTGCTCAGTGCGTCGGCGCTGGGTCTAGGCGCCTTGCTGCTGGCGTCGGAACAGCTGTTCAGCGCGCTGAAGATCGTTGGCGCGCTGTACCTGTTTTACCTCGCCTGGAAGAGCTGGCAACAATCGCGTCAACCGTCCCACGGCGCCGAAGTGCCCCAGGCCGCACCTGTGCCACGCTTTCGCGCACTGTTCGGACGCGCGTTTGTGTTGGGCGCAAGTAATCCAAAAGACATCCTGTTTTTCGCCGCTTTCCTGCCGCAGTTCTTGAGCGCTGAACAGCCGTTCCTGCCGCAATTGCTGGTGATGATTGCAACCTGGACGGTGTTGGATCTGCTGTGCAAGTTGGCGTATGGGCTGGGTGCCCATGGCGCGGCGCGGTATCTGCGCAGTGGCAAGGGCCAGAGTTGGTTTAACCGGATTAGTGCCGCGTTGTTCGGTGGCGCGGGCGCCGCGTCGTTGTTGAGCCGCTAAGAGCAAAAGCATCGCGAGCAAGCTCGCTCCCACAGGGGATTTGTGAACGACACAGATCAGTGTGGGAGCGAGCTTGCTCGCGAAGGCGTCCTTAGCAACACCACTTTCCTGAAGGCAAAAAAAAGCCCGCAGTGTGAGCGGGCGAAAGACCAAAGAAGCTTTTTGCGCAGATTCTTGGGGGAGTCTAGCTTCCTCTGTAGGTCGAATAGCTGTAGGGCGAAATCAGCAGTGGCACGTGGTAGTGATCCTGTTCAGCAGAGATGCCGAACCGCAGCACGACTACGTCCAGGAACGCGGGTTCCGGCAGCTGAACGCCACGGGCGCGGTAGTAATCGCCCGCATGAAACTGAACCTGATAGACCCCGGAACGGTAGTCATCGCCTTGCAGCAGCGGTGCATCGACACGGCCGTCGCTGTTGGTAATCGCGCTGGCGACCAATTCCAGCTGCGAGCCTTCAACGCGGTACAACTCGACCTTGATCGAGCTGCCCGGGCAACCGTGTGCAGCGTCCAAAACGTGTGTAGTCAAACGTCCCATTGATTCTGCGCGCCTGGCTGCGTAGAGCAGTCAGACCTCGCGCCTCCCGAAGTCAGTTGAAAAGGAGACCGCACCGTTTCGGAGCACGAAAAGCTGCGGCGAGCGACTGATTAAGACACTTTTCAAAAAAATTGTACACAATAAAAACGACATTTTTACGCCCTCCCCCGCCATCCGCGAATTTGCAGCGGATTTACCCGCGAACCATGCAGTCAGCGAACCTCCTATTCATTAGCTGACCAGTCAGGCAGGTTTCTTGCAGTAGCATCCATTCATGACAGTTAATGAAAAATGCAAAAAATCAGGCTTACAAAGTGAATATAAAGTTGTATACAATCAGCCCATCGCTGTGACGCCACGCCAGGCTGCCACACAAATTGCTACCACGAATAAGAAGGAAGACTGCAGTGAGCGCTGACTACCCACGCGACCTGGTCGGTTACGGCAGTAACCCTCCGCACCCACACTGGCCGGGCAATGCCCGCATCGCCTTGTCCTTCGTACTCAATTACGAGGAAGGTGGCGAGCGCAATATCCTGCACGGCGACAAAGAGTCCGAAGCCTTCCTCTCGGAAATGGTCTCGGCGCAGCCGCTGCAAGGCGCGCGCAACATGAGCATGGAATCCCTTTACGAGTATGGCAGCCGCGCGGGTGTCTGGCGGGTGCTGAAGCTGTTCAAGGAATTCGACATTCCGCTGACCATCTTCGCCGTAGCGATGGCCGCCCAGCGTCACCCGGACGTGATCCGCGCGATGGTCGATGCCGGCCACGAAATCTGCAGCCACGGCTATCGCTGGATCGACTATCAGTACATGGACGAAGCGCAGGAACGCGAGCACATGCTCGAAGCGATCCGCATCCTCACCGAACTCACAGGCGAACGCCCACTGGGCTGGTACACCGGCCGCACCGGCCCGAACACCCGTCGGCTGGTGATGGAAGAAGGCGGTTTCCTCTACGACTGCGACACCTACGACGACGACCTGCCCTACTGGGAACCGAACAACCCGACCGGCAAGCCGCACTTGGTGATCCCGTACACGCTGGACACCAACGACATGCGTTTCACCCAGGTCCAGGGTTTCAACAAGGGCGACGATTTCTTCGAGTACCTCAAAGATGCATTCGATGTGCTTTACGCTGAAGGCGCCGAAGCACCGAAGATGCTGTCGATCGGCCTGCACTGCCGACTGATCGGCCGTCCGGCGCGTCTGGCCTCGCTCAAGCGTTTTATCGAATACGCTAAAAGTCATGAACAGGTATGGTTCAGCCGTCGCGTCGACATCGCTCGCCATTGGCATGAAACCCACCCGTACCAAGGGGCTGCCAAATGAGCACCTTCCAGACACTGAAACCGTCGACCCTGAGCCGCGATGCGTTTGTCGCCGCCTTCGCCGACATCTACGAACATTCGCCATGGGTGGCCGAAAAGGCTTTCGACCTGGGCCAGGACGCTGCGATCGACGAGATCGAAACCCTGCACCAGCGCATGAGCGACATTTTGTTGAGCGCTGATCACCAAAGCCAGCTTGAGCTGGTCGTCGCTCACCCCGACCTGGCCGGCAAAGCTGCCGTCCAGGGCGAACTGACCGAAGCCAGCACTAATGAACAGGCTGGCGCCGGTATTCACCAATGCTCGAGCGATGAGTTTCAACGCTTCACCGAGCTGAATGACGCCTACAAGGCCAAGTTCAAGTTTCCCTTCATCATGGCGGTAAAAGGCAGCAACCGGCATCAGATCCTCGCGGCGTTCGAAACGCGCATTCACAACTCGGCAGACACCGAATTCAAATGCGCGCTGGCGGAGATCAACAAGATAGCGTTGTTCCGATTACTGACTCTCTAGCAAGCTTGGCCCGAGTGTTTAAAAACGCGAAATACACCCAGGACCCTGCAAGCATCCCAAGCCAACTTATTAAAGGCAGACAAGAAGAATGAAAGCTTACGCCGTACCTTTCGAGAAGTTCGTCAACCTGGCCGATGCCCGTCTGGGCACCAAAATCATCTCGGTCACCGATGACTGGTTCGCTGATGCCAACCGCCTGTTCCAGCCGACCCCGGCGGTGTGGAAAGAAGGCGTGTTCGATGACAATGGCAAGTGGATGGACGGCTGGGAATCGCGCCGCAAGCGCTTCGAAGGCTATGACAGTGCCGTGATCCGCCTGGGCGTACCAGGTTCGATCAAAGGCGTGGACATCGATACTTCATTCTTCACCGGCAACTTCCCGCCGTCGGCCTCCCTGGAAGCCTGCTTCCTGGCAGAAGGCGAACCGACTGAAAACACCCAGTGGGTTGAAGTGCTGTCGGCTGTCGAGCTGCAAGGCAACAGCCATCACTTCCACGAAATCAACAACGACCGGGCATTCAGCCACCTGCGCTTCAACATCTACCCGGATGGTGGCGTAGCGCGTCTGCGTGTGTACGGCGTTCCGCACCGCGACTGGTCGGCCGTTGGCGACAACGAGCAGATCGACCTGGCCGCAGCCCTCAACGGTGGCCGCGCCCTCGCCTGCTCCGATGAACACTTCGGCCGCATGAGCAACATCCTCAACCCGGGCCGTGGCATCAACATGGGCGACGGCTGGGAAACCGCACGTCGTCGCACGCCAGGCAATGACTGGGTGATCGTCGCGCTGGGTCATGCGGGCGAAGTCGAGAAAGTCATCGTCGACACCCTGCACTTCAAGGGCAACTACCCGGACACGTGCTCGATCCAGGGCGCTTTCGTGAAGGGCGGCACTGACAGCCAGATCGAAACCCAATCGTTGTTCTGGCGCGAACTGCTGCCAGCGCAGAAACTGGAAATGCACGCTGAACACACCTTCGCCGAGCAGATCAAGGCGCTGGGCCCGATCACCCACATCCGCCTGAACGTGTTCCCGGATGGTGGTGTGAGCCGCCTGCGCGTACTGGGCAAGGTCGCTAAATAAGCGCTGAACCTGTGGCGAGGGAGCTTGCTCCCGCTGGGCTGCGAAGCGGCCCCGCTTTTCTCCAGGAAGTAAGGGGACTGCTACGCAGTCCAACGGGAGCAAGCTCCCTCGCCACAATAAACAACACAGAATTCAAGGTAAGAAGACCAGCATGCGCACATTGACGATTGAACCGCTGACCAAAGAAGCCTTCGCCCCTTTCGGTGACGTGATTGAAACCGACGGTAGCGATCACTTCATGATCAACAACGGTTCGACCATGCGCTTCCATAAACTGGCGACGGTGCAAACCGCCACGCCAGAGGATAACGCGATCATCAGCATCTTCCGCGCCGACGCGCAGGACATGCCGCTGACCGTCAGCATGCTGGAGCGTCACCCGCTGGGCAGCCAGGCTTTCATCCCGCTGCTCGGCAACCCCTTTCTGATCGTGGTCGCGCCACTTGGCGATGAACCTGTATCAGGCTTGGTCCGCGCCTTCGTCACCAACGGCAGGCAGGGCATTAATTACCATCGCGGCGTTTGGCACCATCCGGTGCTGACGATCGAAAAGCGGGATGACTTCCTGGTGGTTGATCGCAGTGGCACAGGCAATAACTGCGATGAGCATTTTTTCAAAGAGGATGAGCGTTTGATCCTTGCCCCCCACCAATAAGAGAAGGTCTGATCACTCGACAACAGAGTGACAGGCGAGAGGTAAAGACTGTGGAAGCACATCTGTTGGAATGGCTGAACCTTAGCGTGCGCTGGGTTCACATGATTACTGGCGTGGCCTGGATCGGTGCGTCGTTCTATTTCGTCTGGCTGGAAAACAACCTCAATCGGGTCAACCCGAAAAGCGGTCTGGCGGGCGATCTGTGGGCGATCCACGGCGGCGGTATCTATCACCTGGAAAAATACAAATTGGCTCCACCGACCATGCCGGACAACCTGCACTGGTTCAAATGGGAAGCCTACTTCACCTGGATGTCGGGGATCGCGCTGCTGTGCGTGGTGTTCTACTCCAACCCGACGCTGTACTTGCTGGCTCCGGGCAGCAGCCTGAGCGGTCCTGAAGGCGTGGCCATCGGTATCGGCTCGCTGTTCATCGGCTGGTTCATCTACTCCTTCCTCTGCGACTCGGCCCTGGGCAAACGCCCTGCCCTGCTCGGCGGAATTTTGTTCGTGCTGATCATCGGCGCGGCCTACGGCTTCAGCAAAGTGTTCAGCGGTCGTGGTGCGTACCTGCACGTTGGCGCGATCATCGGCACCATCATGGTCGGTAACGTGTTCCGCATCATCATGCCGGCGCAACGTGCGTTGGTCGCGGCGATTGCCGAGAACCGCACACCCGATCCGGCGCTGCCGGCCAAAGGTTTGCTGCGTTCGCGTCACAACAACTACTTCACCTTGCCCGTGCTGTTCATCATGATCAGCAACCACTTTCCGAGCACCTACGGCAGCCAATACAACTGGCTGATCCTGGCCGGGATCGCGGTGCTGGCGGTGTTGGTGCGTCACTACTTCAACACCCGTCACAACAGCCACAAGTTTGCCTGGACCCTGCCGGTTGCAGCCGTCGGCATGATCAGCCTGGCTTACGTGACTGGCCCGTCGCCGATGCCTACTGCGCCTGAAGTCGCGAAGGCCCCTGCCGCCATTGAGTACCAACCGTTGCCGGAAACTGCCCTCGGTGGTGGTGCCAAACCTGAAGCGGCCAAGCCTGCAGCGCCTGCCGCCGCACCGGCGCAAGCGTCGAGCCAGGGCCCGGCGTTCGACAAAGTGCACAGCGTGATTCAGGAACGCTGCGCCGTGTGCCATTCGGCCAAACCGACCAGCCCGCTGTTCAGTGCAGCACCGGCCGGCGTGATGTTCGATACCCCGCAACAAATCCAGCAATTGGCCCCGCGGATTCAGGCGCAAGCCGTCGCCAGCCAGATCATGCCACTGGGCAACATCACACAGATGACCCAGCAGGAACGTGACCTGATTGGTGCCTGGATCAATCAGGGAGCTCAAGTCAACTAAGCAACACAAAAGCCTGTGACAAGCGGGCTTTTGTGGCGAGGGAGCTTGCTCCCGCTGGACTGCGCAGCAGTCCCCTTTCTTATTGGAGAAAAGCGGGGCCGCTTCGCGCCCCAGCGGGAGCAAGCTCCCTCGCCACAGATTCGCCTGAAAAAAATCACAAGAATAAAAAAGATCCGAGGTGTTGCATGTCCGAGCTATCCGAAGCGCGCATCCCCGACGCACCCGCGATTCAGCGTTTGCCTCTTTTGCAACTGATCCTGGTCGGTCTGCAACACGTACTGCTGATGTACGGCGGCGCCATCGCGGTACCGCTGATCATCGGACAGGCCGCTGGCCTGAGTCGTGAAGAAATCGCCTTTTTGATCAACGCCGACCTGCTGGTCGCCGGCATTGCCACCGTCGTGCAATCGCTTGGGATCGGCCCGATGGGCATCCGCATGCCGGTGATGATGGGCGCCAGTTTCGCCGCCGTCGGCAGCATGGTCGCCATGGCCGGCATGCCCGGTATCGGCCTGCAAGGGATCTTCGGCGCGACTATCGCCGCCGGATTCTTCGGCATGATCATCGCGCCGTTCATGTCCAAAGTCGTACGCTTCTTCCCGCCGCTGGTGACCGGCACCGTCATCACCTCGATCGGTTTGTCGCTGTTCCCCGTGGCCGTGAACTGGGCCGGCGGCGGTGCTGGCGCGACTCAATTCGGTTCACCGATTTACCTGGCCATCGCCGCGCTGGTGCTGGCGACCATTCTATTGATCCACCGCTTTATGCGCGGTTTCTGGGTCAACATTTCCGTGCTGATCGGCATGTGCCTGGGCTACGCGCTCTGTGGCGTGATCGGCATGGTCGATCTCAGCGGCATGGCTCAAGCGCCATGGGTGCAGATCGTCACGCCGCTGCACTTCGGCATGCCGAAATTTGAACTCGCACCGATCCTGTCGATGTGCCTGGTGGTGGTGATTATCTTCGTCGAGTCCACCGGGATGTTCCTGGCCTTGGGCAAGATCACCGGTCAGGAAGTCTGCCCACGGATGCTGCGTCGCGGCTTGCTGTGTGATGCCGGCGCCTCGTTTTTCGCCGGTTTCTTCAACACGTTCACCCACTCCTCCTTCGCCCAGAACATCGGCCTGGTGCAGATGACCGGCGTGCGTTGCCGCTCGGTGACCATCGTCGCCGGCGGTTTGCTGGTGGTGTTGAGCCTGCTGCCGAAAGCGGCGTTCCTGGTGGCGTCGATTCCGCCGGCGGTACTGGGCGGCGCGGCCATTGCGATGTTCGGCATGGTTGCGGCCACGGGCATCAAGATCCTGCAAGAAGCCGACATCGGTGACCGCCGCAACCAGCTGCTGGTGGCAGTGAGCATCGGCATGGGCCTGATCCCGGTGGTCCGTCCGGAGTTCTTCGCGCACCTGCCACTGTGGATGAGCCCGATCACCCACAGCGGCATCGCCATGGCCACGCTGAGCGCCCTGTCGTTGAACCTGCTGTTCAACATTCTGGGCGGTAGAGAACGCGCGGCCATCAACGACTGCCACGCCCACACGCACTGATCAAAACCTGTGAAATGGCTGCCCTGTGGCAACCAGCAACTGCCTGCGCCTCAACAATAAAAACAAGAGGAAGCATCAGATGGTTTTTACCGACTCAAGCCTGTCGTTCAACGACGCCAGGCCCACCGCCAACAACCGTGCCCCAAACCTGTCGTCGGTGCGCTGTTGCGGGGCACTTGAGACCTGGCCAAGGAGTCAGTATTCTCCGCGGCCGCCCGAATCTGGTCTAAAAAAAAGCCCGGATTTAATTCCTGACCAGAAAGCCAACTTATCCCGGCTCTGGACGGTATCAAGGCATCCAAAAATCTCTCGTAATCGACTGTTTTCGAACAGCCGAGCGGGAGTTTTTTTGCTTTTTGAAAGCCTTGGCTCAGCTCTTGCTAAGAGCACTAAAGCTGACCGATTGGATGAGTTTTTACAGCTGCAACAAAAGGCGCCACACCAGAGCGCCGACCTAAGAAAAAAAACGTGGAACCACCTACTTTTTGGGAGCAACCGAATGAAACGCACGTGCACCAGCCTGATGCTCGCGGGATCCTTGTTGGCCGGGGGCCAGGCAATGGCTGACAATGGCGACCTGCTGCTTTGGCAGAACAACAGCCTGACCTACCTCTACGGCAAGGGCTTCAAGGTCAACCCGTCCATTCAGCAAACCGTCACCTTTGAGCACGCCGACGCCTGGAAATACGGGGATAACTTCCTGTTCGTCGACAAGATCTTCTACAACGGCAAGGACGACGCCAACTCGGGTCCGAACTCCACTTATGGCGAGTTCAGCCCGCGTATTTCGCTGGGCAAGGTCCTGGACAAAAAGATCGAGTTCGGCCCGATCAAAGACGTGCTGCTGGCCATGACTTACGAGTTTGGTGAAGGCGACGTCGAGTCCTACCTGATCGGCCCGGGTTTCGACCTGGCGATCCCCGGCTTCGACTACTTCCAGCTGAACTTCTACCAGCGCCATCCTGATGGTGATCGTCCGGGCAACAATGTCTGGCAGATCACACCGGTCTGGTCCTACACCATCCCGGTTGGCGATTCGAGCGTCCTGATCGATGGCTACATGGACTGGGTGGTCGACAACGATAAAAACGCCCGTGGCGATTACCACGCTAACCTGCACTTCAACCCGCAGGTCAAATACGACTTGGGCAAAGCGCTGAATTTCGGCGCGAAGCAGTTGTACGTCGGTGTCGAGTACGACTACTGGAAGAACAAGTACGGGATTGATGACACCAATTCGTTCACCACCAATCAGAACGTGACGAGCTTGCTGGTGAAGTTCCACTTCTGATCAAAACCGTTATAGCGGCCTGCTTGCTGATTCCAGCCCGAGGAATAGGCAAGCAGGTCGACACGGTTGAAAAGCCATCTATTACGCAGCCTTGGGTGAACGATAGGACGCGGAGGCGCGCGCTCTCAATGCATGGGGATACGAAGGTGGCGCCGGTGGTTGTAGTGCACGGGAAACCGTCGTAACGAAAGAAGTGATTACCCCTGCGTCATCCATCATAAATCGCGTGCGCACATCAGAATCCAGCTTCAAGTTAAGTTCCATTTCTCTCAGGTCCGTGGTGCCAAAATATTTTTTCAAGTCTGCACTGGATAGTGTCTTTGCGGCGCGAGAAACCAACTCAGCATCGAAACGACCACTTAGCAAATCGTCGCCATAAGCCAACGTACCAGCGCCTATCATTGGATAGCCCCTGTCAAAAGGTACGACTTCATGTGCACCGTCTTTTATGGCCATCGCGTGAACAAAGGCAATATCCAGCGTGTCAGGGCTAAAAAGTTCCTTCTCAGAAATGACCAATCGATCGAACTCATCATTTGGAACAATGCGCACGCCGGCATACAGCTTTTTTTCCTGCCCACGCGCATTGCCCATGACGGTCTGGATGTCCGAACGTTTGACCAACGCAATATGCGAGGGGTGCTCGACATAAAATTCCATCATCTCCTTCAACAAACCAAGCCTCTCAAGCAATGCCCCCGAATCGAATCCAGGTCCGAACGAGTTTTTGGCGTAGTGCCTGACAACATTCATATCGGGATCCGACGTATCGGAAGGTTTGAGCATTTCAGTTACCGTGGTCAAACTCGCCAGCGCCGTTCTGAACCCGGAAGTGACTAGATCGTTGACCTCGTCGGCGTCCGGGCCCCGCAACATATGCAAGTAATTGATAACTCCGTATCTCAAATCCAGCATTGCTTCTGAAAAAGAAATATCTCCCCACATCAGTCCTTGCCGGTCCGCGTAACTAACCGGGTTATTACCGCAAAACACGAACAAATTCAGACCATTCACATCACCCGCCGGATCAGCACTCAGCCACCGCTGCAACCATGGTGCGTAGTAGCGCCACCCAAAGTAATAAAGCCCTGAGGCATCTCTTTCCTTGCCTGAATAACGGATGGTTTTGTACCCGCCCGCTGAGTCACCGTGCCCCACCCACCAAGCGGTGCCGCCATAGGGGTAATAACCCTCTCGACTGAGCAATTGGCCCTCTTTATCCAACTCCACGGTGCTTGACCCAAGATGATCATTGAGGCTGTAGCGAAGTTGATTGTTTTGCAGGCCTTTAGGCAGTCTCGTGACCCAATGCAACGCACACACCTGGCTGCGTCCCGCTAATACGCAGATGACATGCCACTCTTCACCAGTGGCCGCATTGCAATGAAGCTCCACGCCCGGCAAGTAACGAACATCGGCCAACAGCGTGCGGCGGGCCGTGTGGGTAAGGCGCGTTTTGCGCGCGCGCTGCCCAGCGCTGGCATAAAAATAACATTCACTATCGTCAGGCCCGTTTTCTCGACTGACCATCGCGACCCGACTCAATTGATTGCGAACATCCCAGTCCATCGGCTGGCCGCGCAATAACGTCTGCTGATTACCGTTAGCATCGAAACCGTCAACCAAGTCCTCGTTATCGGCGACGCTACGGTTGCTGTTGTCCGAAGTGAACATTTCGAAAGTTTCAGCGCCGCCATGTTGACGGCGTATTAAATTGCCGGCGGCGTCGTAGTCAAACCTCTGGGTGTAGTTGCGCAGTTGGTTGGGATCCAGTGGCAATGTTTTCCAGGTGGGCAAGGCCGGGCCGTGACTGGGCTGGCTGACCTCCCGGCCGGTGGCTTCGATCAGTTGGTAGAGGCTGTCATAGCGGAAACGATTGATCGGTTCGATCCGTTGCCCGTTGAAGTGCCGCGTCAATTGAGCATGGTCTTGAACACTGCGAACGTTACCAACGGGATCGTAGGCATAGTCCAGTACCTGAAGAGCCTGGCCCCGGGCATCGCGAGACATCAGTTGCAGCAGGCGCCCATCCTCAGCGGCATAGCTCGCTGTGGTTCGTACATCATTACCCATGCGCTCGCCAACCACATTGCCAGACGCATCGTAGTGAATCTCGTCGACCAATAACTCAGGGGATCCATCAGCGCCTGCCAACTTCAATTGCGTGCTTTTTAACTCCCCGGCGCGCGTGTAAGCGAACAGACGCTGATTCTCCATGGCATCGATCTGGCCGAGCATCTCACCTGTGGGACCGCACCGTAGATTGGTCTCGAAGCCCGTCTCTTCAAGCAACTCTTTGCGAGCCATTATTTCGAGAGGCCAGTCAGGTGATTCCAGACTGAGCAGAAAATGCGTTTGCTCTGACAAAGCCTCGCCATTCAAGCCATATTGAATGACCTGACGAGAGCCTGCCGGATGATCGTGACGGACCAACCGGCCACACTGGTTACGCAGCGCGCGGTCTTCGTCGACCGCGCCATAGTCCAGGCGCTCAGTTACTTGCGGCGACTCATTGGCCAATTGCTCCGTCACGGTGATCGGCCGCTGCAGCGCATCGTATTCGGTACGACGCTGGCTACCGCGGCTGTCCCGGAATTCGAGTACCGAGCCAGCCTGATTCGACAGGCTCAGTTGCCAACCGGCATCAACGCTGTCCTTCATTAGAGGTTGCCCATTCAAGCCATAGAGGGTGGCGAGGTTCGGTGTCGGCGCCACCCCCCAAAGGCGCGGATCCCACGAAGCGACCAATAATCGGCGGGCATCGAAGCCGTTGCGGCTGATGCGGGCTTCGATGGAGGGATTCAGCGGATGGCGGCAGTAGGCGATGTTTCGAATTGCCAGGCCACGGGGATCCATCGCAGAAAGGGTCGGTGTGTGCGTGTCAATCCACGGCTCCGCTCTCATGTCATGCCCCTCTGTCGAGGGATTCACTCTGGCGCAAATGACTATTAGCGTCTACCTGTCAGAACTGACAGTAGCCGCAACCACCGGCTCCGCCAACCCAAGAAACCGACACAACTCATCCCGCTTGGCCAACGCATCCCGCCGCCCGAGGTCAATCAATTCGCTGCAATACCCCGCCTCGAACAGCAGATAGCTCAACACCCCTGCCCCACTGGTCTTGGTCGCCCCCGGCCCGCGCAAAAACAGGCGCAACGCGGCCGGCAATTCCTGGCGATGACGCGCGGCAATTTCATCGATTGGCTGACTCGGCGAAATCACCAGCACTTCCACCGGCGCCACGCCCAAGGTTCGAATCGGCGTGCCATCGGGCATCAGGTGACTGAACTGGTTCAAACGCTCCAACAACTCGATGTCGCTTTCCAGGCTGTCAATGAACGTGCTGTTGAGCAGGTGCCCGCCGATCTGCGCCAACGTTGGCTGCTGACCGGTGTAGGCGCGCTCCAGCGGCTGTTCAGGGTCGATCCCGCGCGGGTTGCCGCTGACACCCACCACCAGCACTCTGCTGGCGCCCAGGTGCAAGGCCGGGCTGATCGGCGCCGACTGACGCACTGCGCCATCACCGAAGAACTCCTCGCCGATTTTCACCGGGGCGAACAGCAGCGGAATCGCCGAGCTGGCCAGCAAGTGATCGACGGTCAATTGAGTTGGCACGCCAATCCGCCGATGGCGCAGCCAGGCATTGATGGTGCCGCCGCCCTGATAGAAGGTCACCGCCTGACCGGACTCGTAACCGAACGCGGTCACCGCCACGGCCTGCAATTGCTTTTGCTCGATGGCTTGCGCAATGCCGTCCATCGACAGTTTGTCGTTGAGCAAACCCCGCAGCGGTGAACTGTTGAGCAGCGCCACCGGCACCTGGCTGCCGATGCCGAGCAAGCTGTGGCTGACAAACCGGCTGGCCTGGTGGATCACGCCCGGCCAGTCGCTGCGCAACACCAGATGACTGCGAAAACCCTGCCAGAAGGCCGTCAGACGCTCGATAGCGCTGCGGAAGTCCATCGCGCCGCTGGCCAGACTGACCGCGTTGATCGCCCCGGCAGACGTGCCGACGATCACCGGAAACGGATTGTCCGCGCCGGGCGGCAGCAACTCGGCAATCGCTGCCAGCACCCCTACCTGATAGGCCGCTCGAGCCCCGCCGCCGGAAAGAATCAATCCTGTAACCGGTTCAGCTGGGCGCATCGCAACACTCCATGGTGCCTAAAGGGATCGGTGATTCAACCGCGTTTTGCGTACAGTTTCGGCTCG
Organism: Pseudomonas sp. ASL4; assembly: GCF_056680395.1. NCBI lineage: Bacteria > Pseudomonadati > Pseudomonadota > Gammaproteobacteria > Pseudomonadales > Pseudomonadaceae > Pseudomonas > Pseudomonas sp. ASL4. The sequence goes on from NZ_CM155280.1 coordinate 6,142,204, forward strand.
CCTGGTGGGCGGCTCTTGAAGCGGCGATGAGCCCAGAGGTATTGCTGCGGACAATCGCGCAAGGCGCCTTCGACCCACTGATTGATACGAATACAATCCGCCTCGTCAGTTTCGCCGGGGAAGTTATCGAGCGGCGCATGAATCACTAACCGATAACCGCTGCCGTCTGCCAGGCGCTCCTGGGTAAACGGCACCACCAACGCCTTGCCCAGCCGTGCAAACTTGCTGGTAGCAGTAACGGTCGCGGCCTGAATGCCGAACAACGGCACGAAGATACTTTGCTTGGCGCCGTAGTCCTGATCCGGTGCGTACCAGATCGCCCGGCCGGCCCGCAGCAGTTTGAGCATGCCGCGCACGTCGTCGCGCTCCACCGCCAGCGAATCGAGGTTGTGCCGCTCGCGGCCCCGGCGCTGGATGAAGTCGAACAATGGGTTTTTGTGTTCGCGGTACATGCCGTCGATCGTATGTTGCTGACCGAGCAGCGCCGCACCGATTTCCAGGGTGGTGAAATGCAGGGCCATCAGAATCACACCCTTGCCGTCGCGCTGGGCTTTTTTCAAATGCTCCAGGCCTTCGACATGGGCCAGTTTGGCCAGGCGCTGACGCGACCACCACCAACTCATGGCCATTTCGAAGAAGGCGATGCCGGTCGAGGCGAAGTTTTCCTTGAGCAGGCGCTTGCGCTCGACAGCGGTTTTTTCAGGGAAACACAGTTCAAGATTGCGCTTGGCGATGCGCCGTCGGTCGCCGGCCACTCGGTACATCAATGCACCCAAGGCGCGACCGACTGACAGCAACGCCGGATACGGCAACTGAACAATCAGCCACAACAGCCCCAGCCCGCACCACAATGGCCAGAAACGAGGAGAAAGAAATGCTGTACGAAAACGCGGGCGATCCATTAAAGGTTCCGGAAAGACAATGGCCGCGCATTCTACATCGTTCGACCCGGCTTGCGGCCTGCGGGCGTTCTCGTTATAAGTCTCGGCACTTTTAGTGACAAGCCGTTGTATGCCGACCATGAGCCAAACCGAACCGCTAGACCAAGATCCCGTGTTCCAGTTGAAGGGCAGCATGCTCGCCATTACGGTGCTGGAACTGGCCCGCAACGACCTCGAGATGCTCGATCGGCAACTGGCCGCCAAGGTCGCCCAGGCGCCGAATTTCTTCAGCAACGCGCCGCTGGTGCTGGCCCTGGACAAACTCCCGGCCAGTGAAGGCGCCGTCGATTTGCCGGGGCTGATGCGCGTCTGCCGTCAGCACGGCCTGCGCACCCTCGCGATCCGTGCCAGCCGTATCGAAGACATCGCCGCCGCCATTGCCGTCGACCTGCCAGTGCTGCCGCCGTCCGGCGCCCGTGAGCGTGCGCTGGACCCACACGAAGGCGTCGTCGTAAAAAAACCGGAAAAACCACCGGAGCCGACCATCAAACCGACGAAGGTAATCACTTCGCCAGTACGTGGTGGCCAACAGATATATGCCCAGGGTGGCGATTTGGTCGTCGTTTCGTCGGTCAGCCCGGGGGCGGAACTTCTCGCCGATGGGAACATCCATGTATACGGCCCGATGCGCGGTCGAGCACTCGCCGGGGTCAAGGGCGACTCGAAAGCGCGAATTTTCTGTCAGCAAATGAGCGCTGAACTACTCTCCATCGCGGGCCATTACAAGGTCTCCGAGGACCTGCGTCGCGATCCGTTGTGGGGCTCGGGCGTACAAGTCAGCCTGTCGGGCGACGTGTTGAACATCATTCGGCTTTAACGGATACTGCCGCATTTTCCAAGCATCTCTAAAACGTAGCGAAAACGGCTCAAACGAAGTAGGAAAAAGGCCAAAAGCAGTGTTTACCGCAGGTACGCGCCGCTCAGGACCGGATTCCAGCCAAGGCTGTCCGACTGCAGTAGTTTTTCAAGAGATGTTTTTCAGGGGCTAAATGTCCTTTTTCCTTAGGGGTGAAACACCTTGGCCAAGATTCTCGTGGTTACATCCGGCAAGGGTGGTGTGGGTAAGACCACCACCAGCGCCGCTATCGGTACCGGCCTCGCTCTGCGCGGTCACAAAACAGTTATCGTCGACTTCGACGTCGGTTTGCGTAACCTCGACCTGATCATGGGTTGCGAGCGTCGCGTGGTGTATGACTTCGTCAACGTGGTCAACGGCGAAGCCAACCTGCAACAAGCCCTGATCAAAGACAAACGCCTGGAAAACCTCTACGTACTGGCCGCCAGTCAGACCCGCGATAAAGACGCGCTGACTGTCGAAGGCGTGGAAAAAGTCCTGATGGCGTTGAAAGAAGACTTCGAATTCGTGGTCTGCGACTCCCCGGCCGGCATCGAGAAAGGTGCTCACCTGGCCATGTACTTCGCTGATGAAGCGATTGTCGTGACCAACCCGGAAGTGTCCTCGGTACGTGACTCGGACCGCATGCTGGGCCTGCTGGCCAGCAAATCGCGCCGCGCCGAGAACGGCGAAGAGCCGATCAAGGAACACCTGCTGCTGACCCGCTACAACCCGCAACGCGTCAGCGACGGCGAAATGCTTGGCGTCGAAGACGTTAAAGAGATTCTGGCCGTGACCCTGCTAGGCGTCATTCCGGAGTCCCAAGCGGTACTGAAAGCTTCCAACTCGGGCGTGCCCGTGATTCTCGACGACCAGAGCGACGCCGGTCAGGCGTACAGCGATGCGGTCGATCGTCTGCTGGGCAAAACCGTGGAGCATCGTTTCCTCGATGTTACGAAGAAGGGCTTCTTCGAGCGCCTGTTTGGAGGTAGATAATGAATCTTTTTGACTTCTTTCGTGCCAGCAAAAAGGTCAGCACCGCGTCGGTAGCGAAAGAGCGTCTACAGATCATCGTGGCGCATGAACGCGGCCAGCGCAGTACGCCGGACTACCTGCCAGCCTTGCAGAAGGAACTGGTGGAAGTGATCCGCAAGTACGTCAATATCGGGTCCGATGACGTGCACGTCGCCCTGGAAAACCAGGGTAGCTGCTCGATTCTGGAACTCAATATCACCCTGCCGGATCGCTAGTCGGTCAGACAGGAGCCACGGCGGCTCAGATCCCTTCGGGCCTTTGTAGGAGCTGCCGAAGGCTGCGATCTTTTGATCTTGTTTTAAAAAGCAAAATCAAAAGATCGCAGCCTTCGGCAGCTCCTACATTGGACATCGAGGGTTCTGAGCCGCCGTTGGCGTTTGTTACGAGGCTGTTTTAATGCCGTTGTCCAACGTTCACATCATCCATCAAGACGATGCCGTTCTGGTGGTGAACAAACCGACCCTGTTGCTCTCTGTCCCTGGCCGGGCCGATGACAACAAGGACTGTCTGATTACCCGTCTGCAAGAAAACGGCTACCCGGAAGCGCGAATCGTCCATCGGCTGGACTGGGAAACCTCGGGCATCATCCTGCTGGCCCGTGACCCGGACACCCATCGCGAATTGTCTCGGCAATTTCACGACCGTGAAACCGAAAAGGCCTACACCGCCCTGTGCTGGGGTCAGCCGGAACTGGACAGCGGCAGCATCGACTTGCCCCTGCGCTACGACCCGCCGACCAAGCCTCGGCATGTGGTGGATCACGAGTTCGGCAAGAATGCCCTGACCTTCTGGCGTGTGTTGGAGCGTTGCGGCGATTGGTGCCGCGTCGAACTGACGCCGATCACCGGCCGCTCCCATCAGTTGCGCGTGCACATGCTGTCCATCGGTCATCCGCTGCTGGGTGACGGGCTCTACGCTCACGAACAAGCCCTGGCTGCCTGGCCACGCTTGTGCCTGCACGCCAGCATGCTCAGCTTCACCCACCCGCAAAGCGGTGAGCGTTTGCGCTTTGAGTGCCCTGCACCGTTCTGACGGGTAATGAATGGTTTATTGTGGTGAAGGGGCTTTTGTGGCGAGGGAGCTTGCTCCCGCTGGAGCGCGAAGCGCTCCCCAAAACCAGCAATGTCATTCTGTCTGGCACACCGCGCGTGCAGGTTTTACGACTGCTACGCAGCCGAGCGGGAGCAAGCTCCCTCGCCACACTAAACTTCCCACAGCACAAGTGCGGTGCCCGCCCCGCACTTTGCGCTTTCAATACGTTAAACTCCCGCCCATTGCTGTCTGGAGTTTCTTATGCGCGAAGAGTTGAACCAAGGCCTGATCGACTTCCTCAAGGCCTCCCCTACCCCGTTTCATGCCACTGCCAGCCTCGTTCAGCGTCTGGAAGCGGCGGGTTTTTCGCGTCTTGATGAGCGTGAGCCCTGGACCATCGAAAACAACGGTCGTTACTACGTCACCCGTAATGACTCCTCGATCGTCGCCTTCAAGATGGGCCGCCATTCTCCGCTGCACGGCGGCATCCGCCTGGTCGGCGCTCACACCGACAGCCCGTGCCTGCGGGTCAAGCCGCAACCCGAGCTGCAACGCCAGGGTTTCTGGCAACTGGGCGTCGAAGTCTATGGCGGCGCGCTGTTGGCACCGTGGTTTGACCGTGACTTGTCCCTGGCCGGCCGCGTGACCTTCCGCCGTGACGGCAAGGTCGAGAGCCAGTTGATCGACTTCAAGGCACCGATTGCCACCATCCCGAACCTGGCCATTCACCTCAACCGTGAAGCCAACATGGGTTGGGCAATCAACGCCCAGACCGAGCTGCCGCCAATCCTCGCGCAATTTGCCGGTGACGAGCGCGTGGACTTCCGCGCCGTGCTCACCGACCAACTCGCCCGCGAACACGGCCTCAACGCCGATGTGGTGCTCGACTACGAGCTGAGCTTCTACGACACCCAAAGTGCGGCGGTCATTGGCCTGCATGGCGACTTCATCGCCGGCGCACGCCTGGACAACCTGCTGTCGTGCTACGCCGGCCTGCAAGCGTTGCTGACCACCGAAACCGACGAAACCTGCGTGTTTGTGGCCAACGACCACGAAGAAGTCGGTTCCTGCTCGGCCTGCGGCGCTGACGGCCCGATGCTGGAGCAGACTTTGCGTCGCGTGCTGCCCGAAGGTGATGAATTCGTACGCACCATTCAGAAATCCCTGCTGGTCTCGGCTGACAACGCCCACGGCGTTCACCCCAACTACGCCGAGAAACACGACGCCAACCACGGCCCGAAACTCAACGCCGGCCCGGTGATCAAGGTCAACAGCAACCAGCGTTACGCCACCAACAGCGAAACCGCCGGGTTCTTCCGCCATCTGTGCATGGCCGAAGAAGTGCCAGTGCAGAGCTTCGTGGTGCGCAGCGACATGGGCTGTGGCTCGACCATCGGCCCGATCACCGCCAGTCATTTGGGCGTGCGCACCGTGGACATCGGCCTGCCGACCTTCGCCATGCACTCGATCCGTGAACTGTGCGGCAGCCACGACCTGGCTCACCTGGTCAAAGTGCTGAGCGCGTTCTACGCCTGCCACGAGCTTCCATAGCCCCTGTAGGAGCTGGTAGGAGCTGTCGAGGGAAACGAGGCTGCGATCCTTTGATCTTGCCTTTAAAAAGCAAAATCAAAAGATCGCAGCCTTCGGCAGCTCCTACGATTCGAAATCGACCTAAACTTTAAATATCCCCCACGACAAGGCAGTCACCCATGATTTCGATGTCTTCGTTCCACGCCATGCTCATCCCCATTCTCGCCGGGATGATCATGCTGGCAATCGGCTTTAACTTTCGTGACAAGAACGCCGGCGTCTTCGCCATGTGGGTCGGCATGCTGGTGATCCTCGCCACCGTGGTCTACAAGATCCTCGCCAAGCTCAACGAATAAATCCGTGCGCCTGGCTCGCATTGATTTTGACGGGCTCGTACACTCGGCCGATCCGCTCTTCCTAAGGTTGACCGCCTAGTGTTCGCTCGTCTTTTCGCCCTGCCGTGTTTCCTCCTAATCTGCCTGATGACGCTGCTGCCGATGGCGCCTGCCCAAGCGGTCAGTTTGCCGGGGCTGCTCAGCAACTCGGCGAAAACCCAGCCCGAAGCCCAGGAACCGCTGGGGCAATCCCTGGACGAAGTAATCAAGTCCCTGGAAAACGATCAGCAGCGGACCAAACTGCTGGCAGACCTGAAGAAACTGCGCGACGTCACCAAACAGGCCCAGCCGGCCACCGAGGTCGGTGTTCTCGGACTGATCGGCGGTACCCTGAGCAGTTTCGAAAAGCAATTTTCCGGTGCCGACAGCCCACTCACCCGCTGGTCTGAAGAGTTCGGTCTGGCCAAGGATGAACTGTCGGCCCTGATGATGCCGGCCAATGAGTGGCTGCCGATCATCTTTGCCTTCGCCATGATCCTGATGGTCTGGAGCCTGCTGGCCGCCGCCCTGATCTGGCTTGGCCATCGGGTGCGCATGCGCTTCGGCCTGACCGAAGAACTGCCGCAACACCCCAAGGCCCTCGACATGTTGCGCTTTGCCTTGCGCAAACTCGGGCCGTGGCTGATTGCCTTGGTGATGACGGTTTATATGACTTACGCACTGCCTTCGTCATTGGGCAAAAGCCTGGCGATGGTGCTGGCGTACGCGTTGGTGGTCGGCACCTGTTTTTCGGCGATCTGCGTGATTGCCTTCTCCGTGCTCGACGGCCCGCACCGCCATCGCGCCTTGTACATCCTGCGTCATCAGGCTTTCCGGCCGTTGTGGCTGATCGGCAGTTTCGCCGCGTTTGGCGAAGCCCTGAACGACCCGCGCCTGGTCGCCAGTCTTGGTGTGCACCTGGCACACACTGCCGCCACCATCGCCAACGTACTGGCGGCGCTGTCCACCGGGCTGTTCATCCTGCGCTTCCGCCGGCCCATCGCTCACCTGATCCGCAACCAGCCACTGTCCCGCCGCCTGACCCGCCGCGCCCTGAGCGACACCATCGATATCCTCGGCACCTTCTGGTACGTGCCGGCGCTGGTGCTGGTGTGCATTTCGCTGTTCGCCACGTTCATTTCGGCGGGCGACACCAGCACCGCGTTGCGCCAGTCGCTGATCTGCACCGTGCTGCTGGTGTTGTGCATGGTCATCAACGGGCTGGTACGCCGGCACTCGCTCAAACCGCAACGGACCATCAAGCGTCACGCACTGTATTCCGAGCGACTGAAAAGCTTCTGCTACACCCTCGCCCATCTGTTTGTGTGGCTGGTGTTTATCGAACTCGGCCTGCGGGTCTGGGGCATGTCACTGATTGCCTTCACCGAAGGCGAAGGCCATGACGTCAGCGTCAAACTGTTCAGCCTCGCCTTTACGCTGATTTTCGCCTGGCTGATCTGGATCCTCAGCGACACCGCGGTGCATCACGCCCTCACCCGCTCGCGCAAAGGCCTGGCCAATGCCCGGGCGCAGACCATGATGCCGCTGATCCGCAACGTGCTGTTCGTGGCGATCTTTATCATTGCGTTGATCGTCGCGCTGGCGAACATGGGCATGAACGTCACGCCACTGCTGGCCGGTGCCGGTGTGATCGGCCTGGCGATTGGTTTTGGTGCGCAATCGCTGGTCGCGGACTTGATCACCGGGCTGTTCATCATCATTGAAGACTCGCTGGCCATCGACGACTACGTGGATGTCGGCGGCCACCTCGGCACCGTCGAAGGCCTGACCATCCGTACCGTGCGTCTGCGGGACATCGACGGCATCGTGCACACGATCCCGTTCAGCGAAATCAAAAGCATCAAGAACTACTCCCGGGAATTCGGCTACGCGATCTTCCGGGTGGCGGTGCCCTACAACATGGAAATCGACGACGCGATCAAACTGATGCGCGAAGTCGGGCAGAAGATGCGCACCGATCCGCTGCAACGACGCAACATCTGGTCGCCGCTGGAGATTCAGGGTGTGGAAAGCTTCGAGTCCGGCAGTGCGATTCTTCGCGCCCGGTTCAAGACGGCGCCGATCAAGCAGTGGGAAGTTTCACGGGCGTTTAACTTGTCGCTCAAGCGGCATCTGGATGAGGCCGGGCTGGACCTGGCGACGCCGCGGATGAGTGTGCAGGTGGTCACGGCCGGTGGCGGCCCACAAAAGGAATAACAGTCACAAATTCGGGTTGGCGGTCAGGCCGTCTTCGCGAGCAAGCCCGCTCCCACATCTATGGTTCCCCCCTTTTCTGCAATACTGTTTTTGATGATGTGTTTGGCTTGCTTTCATCTATCCGGCGTCTGAGTGGAGGTTGGTCCATTCGCGCCTTGATGAGAATCGATGCCCGGCGATCCTAATTACTTGGACGGCCTTTCAGCCGTGTGGGAGCTCAGGGTTTTCGTCAGGCCGGTTGGCCGTTCACGTCATCTGTTATCCAGCATCGCAAACCAGGTGGGTGGTGCTCGGGTGACAGCGGGGTCAGGCGTTCATCGCGCCTGGCCCCGCATCGAATTCGGTGTGGTGTGCTGCAATCGCCCAGGCGATTCTCGCCAGTTTGTTGGCCAGTGCGCAGACCACATGATTGGAGTGATGGTTGTCCCATAGCCGTCGGACCCAGTCCGCCAGCGCTCCTTTCTGTCGATCCAACTGCATCAGATAGACGCGGGCACACTGGATCAGCAGACGTCTCTGGTTTCGGTCACCCCGCTTGCTGATGCCTAAAAGTACGGTTTTTCCGCCCGTGGAGTGTTGTTTGGGCACTAGCCCGATCGAGGCCGAATAGCCTCGGCCGCACTTGAACTGTTTGCCATCGCCCAACTCGGCAGCCAGGACGCTGGAGGTGATCGGGCCGACACACGGCATCGTCATCAAGCGAACAGCCAGATCATCTTCAGCGGCTTGGCACTCCACTTCCTTATCCAAAGCCTTGACCTGCTCGTGCAAGTAATTGAAGTGCTCACGCAGCCTGGTCAGTAGTTTTTTGATGGAATCGGGAAGTGGATGCGCTTCAAGCAGCGCTGGAAGATCTTTGATGGACTTGAAGCCTGGGGCCAAGCTGATTCCGACTTCCAGGAGGGCTGCGTGAATCCGATTGACGGTAGCAGTACGTTCTTTGATGAACGAATCACGTGTCGAGTTGAGCATGGCCAGCGCCTGCTGAGCCTGATTCTTAGGCGGCACAAAGCGCATTGTTGGACGAGTTGCAGCCTCGCAGATCGCTTCGGCATCAGCGAAGTCGTTCTTGTTGCTTTTCACATACGGACGCACGAGATGCGGAGCAATGAGTTTGGGTATATGCCCCAGTCTTGAGACTTCCTGCGCCATGAAGTGGGCTCCGCCGCAAGCTTCCATCGCAACGGTGCAGGGTTCGAGATTGGCCAGATGCTGGATGAGCGCCGCCCGATTAAACTTTTTGCGGTAAAGCTCATGACCACGATCATCTTGTGCATGCAGATGAAAGGTGTGTTTTCCCAGATCGATGGCGACAATAGCTACTTTGTTCATGGCAACGGTCTCCGATGAGCCCCCTGTGAAAGCTTAGTGGGTGATCACAGGGGGCGGCGGGGGGAGCCATTTCATTAGTTGGAATGCAGTCCCCTGTGGGAGCGGGCTTGCTCGCGAAGGGGTCGCCACGGCCGCGCAGATAACAGGGTCAGTCAAACCACATCGACACCCACATGAATCGCATCATGGCGCCAAAACTCCAGATCACAGTCGATCAGCCGCTCATGCTGATCATAATTGACCCGGGCAATCCGCAACCCCGGACTCCCCACCGACACCCTTAGCGCTGCCGCCGCATCCACCGACAACGACGTCGGCACGATCTCGAACCGCACCCGCCCGTAGTGCAAATCGTAGTGCCGCGCGTACAGCTCGGTAATCGACTGATTCAAATCAAACTCGAGAATCCCCGGGAAAAACTGTGGATTCAAATAGTGCTCCACATACAACACCAGACGCCCGTCGATGCGCCGCGCACGGCAAATCTGAATCACGCTCGACAACGCCGGCAACTGCAACCAGGCACACACCGCCGCCGACGCCGGCTGCAAACGCGCTGAAATCACCTCGGTGGACGGCACTCGCCCCTGGGCACTGACCATCGCGTGAAAGTGGCTGCGCTGCATCAAGTTGTAGGCCAGGCGCGGCGGCGAAACGAACCAGCCGCGGCGCTCCTCGCGATAAATCTGGCCCTGCGCTTCCAACTGTAACAACGCCTCACGCACGGTAATCCGTGTGGTCCCGAACAACTCACTGAGCTTGCGCTCGGCCGGCAGCTTGCTGCCAGCCGCCAGCAAGCCGTGGTCGAGCTGCTCCTGGAGGACCTGGCCAATGGCTGTCACCGCTTTTGTTGCCTCATCACGCATCAACGTTACCTATCTGGACTAGACCAGCACTGTTTCGGGGCAGAACCGCGTGGCAAAACCCGCTTATCGAACGTTCTGCAAGCCTAGGCAGTGCAGATGACTGAGAGATGACAGCTGCCCAACGGTCATCTTTAAATTCTTTTCAAACCCTGCAATACATCGGCCAAGTCCCTTGCGTAGCGGGCCTTTGCCCATGGTCTACGCTTACCGGGCACCCGCCAATTCCGGGCAAATAAAAGTCCTGCTGGGCGACGACCGACATGAAAGTGTCATCCACTGCCCTTAAATTGGCTCAGGTATTGCTGACCTAGACCAACACAACCGCAATCGCAGCGTTGAAAACGCCCAAAGGAGCTTCGGATGAAACAGCTTTTCCTGGCATCACTGTTAGGCTCGACCATTGCCATGTGCACCGCCGCCATGGCTGCTGATACGGATTTGAAAACTTTGGAAGCCGCTGCGAAAGCGGAAGGCGCCGTCAACAGCGTCGGCATGCCCGATGACTGGGCCAACTGGAAAGGCACCTGGGAAGACCTGGCCAAGACCTATGGCCTGAAACACATCGACACCGACATGAGCTCGGCCCAGGAAGTGGCCAAGTTCGCCGCTGAAAAAGACAACGCCAGTGCCGACATCGGCGACGTGGGCGCCGCTTTCGGCCCGATCGCCGTCAAACAAGGCGTGACCCAACCGTACAAACCAACCACCTGGGCGCAAGTCCCGGACTGGGCGAAAGACAAGGACGGCAACTGGGCCCTGGCCTACACCGGCACCATCGCTTTCATTGTGAACAAAAAACTGCTGCACGGTTCCGAAGCCCCGAAAAGCTGGGCTGACCTGAAAACCGGCAAATACAAAGTCTCCATCGGCGACGTGAGCACCGCCGCTCAAGCCGCCAACGGCGTCCTGGCCGCAGCATTGGCCAACGGCGGCGACGAAAAGAACATCCAGCCTGCATTGCTGATGTTTGCCGAGATCGCCAAGCAAGGTCGCCTGTCGCTGGCTAACCCGACCATCGCCACCATGGAAAAAGGTGAAGTGGAAGTGGGCGTGGTCTGGGACTTCAACGGCCTGAGCTACAAGGCCAAGATGACCAACCCGGATGACTACGTGGTGCTGATCCCGTCCGATGGCTCGGTGATCTCCGGCTACACCACCATCATCAACAAATACGCCAAGCACCCGAACGCCGCCAAGCTGACCCGCGAGTACATCTTCAGCGACGCCGGCCAGACCAACCTGGCGCGCGGCAACGCCCGTCCGATCCGTGCCGAGCACCTGACCCTGCCGGAAGACGTGAAAGCCAAACTGCTGCCGAACGAGCAGTACAAAAAAGTAACGCCGATCAAAGACGCCGACGCATGGGAGAAGACCTCCAAGGCCCTTCCTCAGAAGTGGCAGGAAGAAGTCATTATCAATATGCAATAACGCGGTAGCCCAAACACTGGGGATCTAATGTGGGAGCGGGCTTGCTCGCGAAGACGGTTTCACATTCAACACATGTGTTGACTGACACACCGTCTTCGCGAGCAAGCCCGCTCCCACACTGGACCGAGTAAAACCTGAGCTTTTCGAATTACCTGTTTTGCGGAGTCATCGCCCCTATGAAGCACAACGTCATCCTTGTCGTGCTCGACGGCCTCAACTACGAGGTCGCGCGCCACGCCATGGGGCACCTGCAGGCTTACGTCGGCGCAGGACGCGCAGCGCTCTACAAACTGGAGTGCGAACTGCCGGCCCTGTCCCGACCGCTGTATGAATGCATCCTGACCGGCGTTGCGCCGATCGACAGCGGCATCGTCCACAACAACGTCTCGCGCCTGTCCAACCAGCGCAGCATCTATCACTACGCCCGCGACGCCGGCCTTGTCACCGCCGCGGCGGCCTATCACTGGGTCAGCGAGCTGTACAACCGTTCGCCGTTCGTGGCCGCTCGGGATCGTCACACCGACAACCCGGAACTGCCGATCCAGCACGGGCATTTCTACTGGAGCGATCACTACCCCGACTCGCACCTGTTCGCCGACGCGGAAAACCTGCGCCTGCGTCATGCACCGAACTTTCTGTTGATACACCCCATGAATATCGACGACGCCGGGCACAAGCACGGCCTCGACACCCCGCAATACCGCAACAGCGCCCGCTCGGCCGACATCATCCTGGCCGACTACCTGCAAACCTGGCTCGACGCCGGTTACCAGGTGCTGGTGACCGCCGACCACGGCATGAACAACGACCGCTCCCATAACGGCCTGTTGCCAGAGGAACGCGAAGTGCCGCTGTTCGTCCTCGGCGACGCCTTCAGTTTCAACGCCGGCGCCGCACCGAAACAGACGGAAATCTGCGGGACCGTCTGCGAACTGCTGGGCGTGGCCCACGACAAACCTGTGTGCCAGGAGCTGCTCAAGTGAACGCCATGACCCGTGGTAAATGGCTGGCAGCCTTATGCCTGGTGCCCTTCGCGATTTTCTTTATCGTGTTCGAGATCGCCCCGCTGTGCTGGGTGATGATCAACAGCGTGCAATCGGAAGAGTTCGGTTGGGGCATCGAAAACTTCACCAAGATCTTCAATTCGAAGTTCTATTTGCAGGCGATCCAGTACAGCCTGGAGATCAGTTTCTGGTCCAGCGTGTTCGGGATCATCATCGCGGTGCTCGGCGCCTACTCGCTGCGCCGGGTCGACTCGAAACTGCGCAACTTCGTCAACGCCTTCGCCAACATGACCAGCAACTTTGCCGGCGTGCCATTGGCCTTCGCCTTCATCATTCTGCTGGGCTTCAACGGCAGTTTCACCATCATGCTCAAGCAGGCCGGGGTCATTCAGGACTTCAACCTGTACTCGAAAACCGGACTGATCATTCTCTACACCTACTTCCAGATTCCCCTGGGCGTGCTGCTGCTCTATCCGGCCTTCGACGCATTGCGCGAAGACTGGCGTGAGTCCGCCGAACTGCTGGGCGCCAGTGGCTGGCAGTTCTGGCGCCACATCGGTTTGCCGGTGCTGACCCCGGCGCTGCTCGGCACCTTCGTGATCCTGCTGGCCAACGCCCTCGGCGCCTACGCCACGGTGTATGCCCTGACCACCGGCAACTTCAACGTGCTGCCGATCCGCATCGCGGCGATGGTCTCCGGCGATATTTCCCTGGACCCGAACATGGCCAGTGCCCTGGCCGTGGTGCTGGTGGCGTTGATGACCCTGGTGACCATCGTGCATCAGCTGCTGTTGAAGAGGAGCTACCATGTCTCGCGCTGAATTAGGCCCGGTCGGTGTCTATCACCGGGTCGTGGTGTATTTGCTGTTTGCCATTCTGTTGCTACCGCTAGCCGGCACCTTGATTTACTCGATTGCCAGCAGTTGGTCGGCGACCATTCTGCCCAGCGGTTTTACCTTCAAGTGGTACATCCAGCTGTGGAGTGATCCGCGGTTTCTCGACGCGTTTGGCCAGTCACTGCTGGTGTGTGTCGGCTCACTGATCCTGTCGGTGGTGCTCATTCTGCCGCTGCTGTTTGTGGTGCATTACCACTTCCCCAAACTGGATGCGCTGATGAACATCCTGATCCTACTGCCCTTTGCGGTGCCGCCGGTGGTGTCGTCGGTTGGGCTGCTGCAGCTCTATGGCTCCGGGCCGTTTGCAATGGTCGGTACGCCGTGGATTCTGATCGGTTGCTACTTCACCGTGGCGCTGCCGTTCATGTACCGGGCGATCACCAACAACCTGCAAGCGATCAACCTGCGCGACCTGATGGACGCCGCCCAACTGCTCGGTGCCAGCACCTGGCAAGCGGCGTTCCTGGTGGTGCTGCCGAACCTGCGCAAAGGTTTGATGGTGGCGCTGCTGCTGTCGTTCTCGTTCCTGTTCGGTGAGTTCGTGTTCGCCAACATCCTCGTCGGCACCCGCTACGAAACCCTGCAGGTCTACCTCAACAACATGCGCAACAGCAGCGGCCACTTCACCAGTGCACTGGTGATTTCCTACTTCTTCTTCGTGCTGGTTCTGACCTGGGCGGCCAATATCTTGAACAAGGACAAAAGCGAATGAGCTATGTCAGCGTCCAACACCTACAGAAAAACTACGCCGGCACCACGGTGTTCAGCGACATCAACACTGAAATTCAGAAGGGTGAATTCGTCACCCTCCTCGGCCCGTCCGGTTGCGGCAAGTCCACGCTGCTGCGCTGCATCGCCGGGCTGACCTCGGTGGATGGCGGCAAGATCCTGCTCGATGGCGTCGACATCGTGCCATTGAGTCCGCAGAAACGCGGGATCGGCATGGTGTTCCAGAGCTATGCACTGTTCCCGAACATGACCGTGGAACAGAACGTCGCCTTCGGTTTGCGCATGCAAAAGGTCAACGCTGACGACAGTCACAGGCGCGTTACCGAAGTGCTGAAACTGGTGGAGCTGAACGACTTCGCCGCCCGCTATCCGCATCAACTGTCCGGCGGCCAATGCCAGCGGGTTGCGCTGGCCCGTTCGCTGGTCACCCGGCCGCGACTGTTGCTGCTGGATGAACCGTTGTCGGCCCTGGATGCGCGGATTCGCAAGCACTTGCGCGAACAGATCCGCGCAATCCAGCGCGAACTCGGCCTGACCACGATCTTCGTCACACATGACCAGGAAGAAGCCCTGACCATGTCTGACCGGATTTTCCTGATGAATCAGGGAAAGATCGTACAAAGCGGCGATGCCGAAACCCTTTACACCGCGCCAATCGATGTCTTTGCCGCCGGCTTCATCGGCAACTACAACCTGCTGGATGCCGACAGCGCGACGAAACTGCTGCAACGGCCGATCAGCGGGCGCATCGCGATTCGCCCGGAAGCCATCGAACTGAGCCTCAACGGCGAGCTCGATGCGCAGGTCCGCAGCCACAGCTTGCTGGGCAACGTGATTCGCTATCGGGTTGAAGCCCGTGGCGTGGAATTGGTGGTGGATGTGCTGAACCGCTCGGCGGCCGATCTGCATCCCGATGGTCAGCGCCTGGCACTTTCCATCGATCCAACGGCCCTGTGTGAGGTAGCCTGATGCCTTTGCTGATGTTGAAGAGAGAACTGCACTGATGGCCCTGGCAATTTTTGATCTGGACGAAACCCTGATCCACGGCGACTGCGCCACCCTCTGGAGCGAACAGATGGGCCGGCTGGGCTGGGTCGATCCTGAATCGTTCATGCGGCAGAACAACGAACTGATGGACGCCTACAGCCACGGCAAACTGCGGATGGAGGACTACATGACCTTCAGCCTGGAGCCGATGATCGGCCGCACGCCGGAAGAGGTCGACCACTTGGTCGGCCCGTGGGTGGAAGACTTCATCGAACCGATTATCTTCAGCGATGCGACCAAAGCCATCGCCGCCCACCGCAAGGCCGGTGACCGGATCCTGGTGATCTCGGCCTCGGGCACGCACTTGGTCCGGCCGATTGCTGATCGCCTGGGGATCGACGAGATTCTCGGCATCGAACTGGAAGTCGCGCATGGCGTATATAGCGGCCATACCGTCGGCACCCTGACCTACCGCGAAGGCAAGATCGCCCGGTTGCTGGAATGGCTGGATGCTGAAGAGGAGAACCTTGAAGGCGCGAGTTTCTACTCGGACTCGCGCAATGACTTGCCGTTGCTGCTGAAGGTGGATTTCCCGCACGTGGTCAACCCGGACCCGGTTTTACTGGAGCACGCGCAAAAGGCCAACTGGCCGATCCATATCTGGAAGTAACCCGGATCCCCCTGTGGGAGCGGGCTTGCTCGCGAAAGCGGATTCACATTCAACACATGTGTGACTGACACACCGCCTTCGCGAGCAAGCCCGCTCCCACATGGATCAGGTCAGGCTGTCGTCGATCACCAGCACCAATTTCCCGGACACCTTATTGCTCGCCAACTCCGCAAACGCCGCTTCGGCATCCTTGATCGGGAAGGTCTTGGCCAACTGCGGGCTCAACCGCCCTTCAGCAAACAGCGGCCACACATGCTGGCTCAGATCACTGAACAAATCCGCCTTGAACTGATCACTACGGCTGCGCAACGTCGAACCCAATAACTGCACGCGTTTGCCCAATACCTGCGCCAAGTCCAGTTTCGCCTCGCGACCACCCATCAAACCGATCAGCACCCATCGACCATCGAGCGCGGTCAGCTTGAGGTTCAGTGCCGCGTAATTGCCGCCCACCGGATCCAGGATCACATCGAACGGCCCCAGATCATTCAGGCTGTCCAGATCCCCGGTGCGCACAACGCCACCCTGCGCCCCCAGCGCTTCGCAATAAGCCAAGCGTTCGTTAGAACCGACGCTCACCCAGCACGGGTTGCCAAAGGCCTTGCACAACTGAATGGCAGCTGAACCGATTCCACTTGCTCCGGCGTGCAGCAGAACTTTCTCACCCGGTTTGAGCCCGGCAAGATGAAACAAATTTAACCAAACAGTGGCGTACACCTCCGGCAACGCAGCCGCCTCGGCCAACGACAAACCTTCAGGCACCGGCAGCACATGCCGTCCGTCGACAACTACCTCTTCGGCCATCCCGCCCCCGGCCAGCAAGGCGCAGACCCGGTCTCCCACCTGCCAGGACGAGCCCGGACCGACCTCGCTGATCACCCCGGAACACTCAAGACCCAGCACCTGGCTGGCCCCAGGCGGTGGTGGATAAAGGCCAGCTTTTTGTAATAAATCGGCCCTATTGAGCCCCGCTGCCGCCACTCGAATGCGAACTTGTCCTACATCACACGTAGGACTCGGCTCTTCAAGCCACTCCACTCGACCTTCAACGCCTTGCAATGCTTTCACAGTGCCTCCATAGTGAGTCTGGACTGAGCCCGTAGCTGTAGCGCCGGGCTTTCTTGCATTATGCGACCGGCTCTTCACGGACCGGCGACTTCAAAGACGGCCTAATATGCGTGATCAATTGTCCCCGCGTCGAATCAGCATGAAGCATCTGTTCCCCAGCACCGCCCTCGCCCTATTTATTGGTATCGGCCTTTTGCCGGTGTCGAGCAATACGTTTGCAGCCAATAGCTGGGACAACCTTCAGCCTGATCGTGACGAAGTAATCGCCAGTCTGAACGTCGTCGAGTTGCTCAAGCGCAATCACTACAGCAAGCCGCCGCTCGACGATGCGCGCTCGGTGATCATCTACGACAGCTACCTCAAGCTGCTGGATCCGTCGCGCAGCTACTTCATGGCCAGCGACATTGCCGAATTCGACAAGTGGAAAACCCAGTTTGACGACTTCCTCAAAAGCGGCGACCTGAACGCCGGGTTCACCATCTACAAGCGCTACCTGGATCGAGTCAAATCGCGTCTGGACTTCGCCCTTGCAGAGCTGAACAAGGGCGTCGACAAGATCGACTTCACCACCAAGGAAAACTTGCTGATCGATCGCAAGGATGCCCCTTGGCTCAAGTCCACCGCAGAGCTGGACGACCTGTGGCGCAAACGCGTCAAGGACGAAGTCCTGCGGATGAAGATCTCCGGCAAGGATTCCAAGCAAATCCAGGAAACCCTGACCAAGCGCTACAAGAACCAGTTGTCGCGTCTGGACCAGACCCGTCCGGAAGATATCTTCCAGGCGTACATCAACACCTTCGCCATGTCCTACGACCCGCACACCAACTATCTGTCGCCGGATAACGCGGAGAACTTCGACATCAACATGAGCCTGTCCCTCGAAGGCATCGGCGCCGTGTTGCAGAGCGATAACGACCAGGTGAAAGTCGTGCGTCTGGTGCCGGCAGGCCCGGCCGACAAGACCAAGCAGGTTGCACCGGCCGACAAGATCATCGGCGTGGCCCAGGCCAACAAAGAGATGGTCGACGTGGTCGGCTGGCGCCTGGACGAAGTGGTCAAGCTGATCCGTGGGCCAAAAGGCACCGTGGTGCGTCTGGAAGTGATTCCGGCCAGCAATGCGCCGAGCGACCAGACCAGCAAGATCGTGTCGATCACTCGTGAAGCCGTGAAGCTTGAAGATCAGGCCGTTAAGAAGTCGATCCTCAACCTGAAACAGGACGGCAAGGACTACAAGCTCGGCGTCATCGAGATTCCGGCCTTCTACCTGGACTTCAAAGCGTTCCGCGCTGGCGATCCGGACTACAAGAGCACCACTCGCGACGTCAAGAAACTGCTGACCGAGTTGCAGAAAGACAAAGTCGACGGCGTGGTCATCGACCTGCGCAACAACGGCGGCGGCTCCTTGCAGGAAGCCACCGAGCTGACCAGTCTGTTCATCGACAAAGGCCCGACCGTACTCGTGCGTAACGCCGATGGCCGCGTCGATGTGCTGGAAGATGAGAACCCGGGCGCGTTCTACAAAGGCCCGATGGCATTGCTGGTCAACCGCTTGTCCGCCTCGGCTTCGGAGATTTTCGCCGGCGCCATGCAGGACTACCACCGCGCATTGATCATCGGCGGCCAGACCTTCGGTAAAGGCACCGTGCAGACCATTCAGCCGCTGAACCATGGCGAACTGAAACTGACCCTGGCCAAGTTCTACCGGGTTTCCGGCCAGAGCACCCAGCATCAGGGCGTACTGCCGGACGTTGATTTCCCGTCGATCATCGACACCAAGGAAATCGGCGAGAGCGCCCTGCCGGAAGCCATGCCGTGGGACACCATCAAGGCTGCCATCAAGCCTGCGGTCGACCCGTTCAAGCCTTACATCGCCGAGCTCAAATCCGAGCACGACGTACGTTCGGCCAAAGACGCAGAGTTCGTGTTTATCCGCGACAAGTTGGCCTTGGCCCAGAAACTGATGGAAGAAAAAACCGTCAGCCTCAACGAAGCCGATCGTCGCGCGCAACACACCGACATCGAAGCCAAGCAGCTGGTCATGGAAAACATCCGTCGCAAAGCCAAGGGCGAAGAACCGCTCAAAGAGCTGAAGAAAGAAGACGAAGATGCGATCGCGGCCGAGCCGGACAAGATCAAACCGGAAGACGATGCATACCTGAGCGAAACCGGTCGGGTGCTGCTGGATTACTTGAAACTGAGCAATCAGGTGGCCAAGCACTAAGATGATGGCAATTTAATGCTGACGCTCCCCGGAGCGTCATCAAATAGTCATCATTCTGTCGTGAAATACAGGACTGGGCGCCCTCTTTAACCAAGAGCGCGCCCAGTCCTTTTTTTATCGCCAGAGAACGCCATGACCACAACCGAACAGCTGAGTGCCTTGAGTTCAATTCTGGCTCAAAGCGGTTTGCACAGTCTGTTCCAGCCAATCATCTCCCTCTCTGAACGACGCATCGTCGGCTATGAAGCCCTTAGCCGTGGCCCCTCCAACAGTCCGCTGCACTCCCCTATTGCGCTGTTCGCCGTGGCCCGTCAGGCCGGGCGCCTCAATGAACTGGAAATTGCTTGCCGGGAAAGTGCCTGTCGCCGGTTCAACGAACAGCAACTGCCGGGCAAACTGTTTCTCAACGTCTCTCCCGAATCACTGCTCGAAGCCGCTCACCAACCCGGTCGCACCCTGCAACTGCTGCAGGATTTCGGCATACCGCCGAGCCAAGTGGTGATCGAACTCACCGAACAGACCCCGACAGACGATTTCCAGCTGCTGCAAAATGCCTTGCATCACTATCGGGCGATGGGGTTTTCCATCGCGCTGGATGATCTCGGCGCAGGGTATTCAAGTCTGCGCTTGTGGTCGGAACTGCGGCCGGACTACGTAAAGATTGATCGGCACTTCATCGACGGCATCCACCAAGACGCGCTCAAGCGTGAGTTCGTCGGCTCGATCCTGCAAATCGCCAAGGCGTCCCGTGCGCAAGTGATCGCCGAAGGCATCGAACTGCCGGAAGAGCTCGCGGTGCTGACCGAGATGGGTGTGGACCTGGTGCAAGGCTATCTGCTCTGCCGCCCGCAGGAACATCCGCCACGGGATGCCCGCACGCTGATGCCCAAACAGGAAAGCACCACCGTCGCGCTGAACGACGAAGGCAGCGACCTCAGCGCCCTGCTCAACGACCAACCCGCCGTGGACCGCGACACCCCGACGGCCGCCGTGCTGGAAGCCTTCCGCCGCCAAGCCAACCTGAACTCCCTGGCGGTGCTCGACGAGCTAGGTCAGCCGTGCGGCATCGTTCATCGGCATTCGCTCTCTGACGCACTGCTCAAGCCGTTTGCCACCGACCTGTTCGCCCGCAAACCCATCAGCCGCTTGATGAACGACGACTTCCTCGCGGTCGAGATGAGCCAGTCGCTGCAACAAGTCAGCCGCCTGATCACCAGCCGCGCCCGGCAACGCATCGAAGAAGACTTCATCATCACCCTCAACGGCGGTTACCTGGGACTGGGCCGGGTTATCGACGTGCTCAAACTGATTACCGAATTGAAAATCCAGCAAGCCCGCTACGCCAACCCACTGACCCTGCTGCCCGGCAACGTGCCAATCCAGCAATGCCTGACGCGGCTGCTGCAACAGGCGCGGGAATCGGTGATCTGCTACGTCGACATCGACAGCTTCAAACCCTTCAACGACATCTACGGCTACGGCCG
Source organism: Pseudomonas sp. ASL4 (assembly GCF_056680395.1). Taxonomy (NCBI): domain Bacteria; kingdom Pseudomonadati; phylum Pseudomonadota; class Gammaproteobacteria; order Pseudomonadales; family Pseudomonadaceae; genus Pseudomonas; species Pseudomonas sp. ASL4. The sequence continues at coordinate 6,162,853 of NZ_CM155280.1, forward strand.
AGGGGATGAAGTCCTACTCTGCCTGGCGCAATGCCTGAACGACCGCGTCGACCCGTCCCGCGACTTCGTCGGACATATCGGCGGCGACGACTTCCTGATGGTGCTGGGTCCGGAAGACTGGCGCAAACGCCTGAACCAACTGCTCGACGATTTCCAAAGCCAATGTCGGCGCTTCTACCGCAGTGAACACCTCGAAGCCGGCTGCTTCATCGCGCCCAACCGCCAAGGCGTACGGCAAGAATTTCCGTTGTTGTCGTTGTCGATTGGCGTGGTGCATTTGCACCCTGAGGCCTGTGCCGGGCTTGATGCAAGCCTGCTGGCGGAGATGGCATCACAGGCCAAACACCACGCGAAGAATGTGCCGGGGTATAGCGTGCATGTGATTGATAGCCTGGCGGTGCCAATGGCCGAAGAAGCGTTGGTTGCCGGGCATCGGTGATCGCCACAAAAAAAGATCGCAGCCTTCGGCAGCTCCTACAGAACAATGGTGTACATCCCGGAGCTGCCGAAGGCTGCGATCTTTTGATCTTGATCTGGTGGCAAGGGACCTGCCCCGCAAGCCTGCGAAGCCGCCAAAAATATCTCAGCACCCCTAAACCCTGTGGCGAGGGAGCTTGCTCCCGCTGGGCTGCGCAGCAGCCCCAAAACCAGCACCCCAGACTTTCCAGGCACACCACAGTGCTTGGTTTGACGGCTGCTGCGCAGCCGAACGGGAGCAAGCGCCCTCGCCACAAAAACAGCGCTAGACGCTACTCCGAAGGCATCGCCCGCAACCGCCGCCCAATCACATCCAGCACATCACACCCATCGCGCAGCGGAATGGCACAGAGCAAAGCAAAGTCGCTGAGGATGAAGGATTCACAGTCAATCGAACCGCGCATGGACAGGTTCTCTAACACCTGGGTGACGGCGCGGATTCGGTAGTTGGCGGCGTCATACAGAACATCAACTGGCGCATGGGTGTCGACGAACAAGGTGGGCATTTCACTGCAGTTGCTGGTGAGTGCCATGAAGCGGTTTTTGGGGTGGGGAATGTGTTTTTCGTACGGCGGGTCGGGGTGAAGATTTTTCATGCTTTTAACCTCTGGTAGTCAGTGGAGCTACCATCAGCCTTCCTACAGGCTTGGGTGGCAGCTATACGCGGGGTAGGAATATCGAGACCAGAGAACTCGACCACACCGAAGCGTGCCCGCGCACAGCCGCCGCTGCTGATATTACGGGCGCACGTTAACGGCCGCAAATCAGGATCGACGCCAAAGCGTTTCTCATGGTCTGGAAGGGTTCCTACACCCTGTCACTGAAAATGCAGTGACCACCAAAGCCTACCGATTGAATCCACCGCGCACCAGTTCATCAAAACCGCTACGACTTGAAGGAAATTTCCGAAGACCTTGCCCAGAAATTCGCCAAAAAAAGAAAGTAGATGTGGCGAAAGCTTTTACTGAAGCCGAGTTTGATTCCTTCACCCGTTGGGTGACCGCTTTTGACCCAAGACGAACGTCATCGAATGGGCTGCGTCTCGTCCTGGCGGGGAATACTTACTGCATGCACCGTTCACGCTGCGCTTACTAAAAATAAGTTCTCGTGGCGGAAACTTAGTTTGGGATGCTCAGTCTGTATTAGTAATGGCAGGCCGCCACCATTTTTTGATTTGATCAGCTGTGCAAAGCAGACTTTTCTTCCTAGCCTGATTGAGGAGCTCTAGACAAAAAGCCACTCACAAATACTCTTGCATGAAATACATCAATCGTTTTCCTAATTATTTTCGCCAGTGATCTCGAGACCTCTCAAGGAACTATCATGAAGCTGAAGGTTTTTCTGCTGAGTTCGATTCTGTTTGCTTCGCCATTGCATCAAGCCTTTGCCGATAGTTGCAGCGCAAACTATAATGGCGGACAAGACTGTCATTACGATAATGGAACAACTTCTCGCAGCAGCGCGAATTACAATGGTGGACAGGATACAACCTACAGCGATGGCCGTTCATCCCGCAGCAGTGCGAACTATAATGGCGGACAGGATACAACCTACAGCGATGGCCGCACGTCTCGCAGCAGCGCAAACTATAACGGTGGGCAGGATACAACCTACAGCGACGGCCTTTCGTCTCGCAGCAGCGCAAACTATAACGGCGGGCAGGATACAACCTACAGCGACGGCCGTTCGTCCCGCAGCAGCACGAACTATAATGGTGGACAAGATACGCGGAATTAGAACAAAAACTTATGGCATGAGCTTGGCTTTTGGTGTCGGAGGTTAAATAAACCTTTCCTGTGGGGTCTAGGAAAAAGTGCAAAAAACAAGGGAGTGTATTTATTTTTCACTGAAGAATAGATCCGTCCACTTTTTTAACTTGTATTAATCCGAGATTGTTCATGGCGATGTGCCCGCGAGAGGTCGACGGGCTCACCGGCATTGTCCCACAAGCCCTCAAACCTGAAATAGCTCTTAGATTTCTGTGCCTACCTCTCAATTCAAAAATCATCGATTTTTTGAAATCACACCATTCATGTATTGGTTTAAATCGCGCAGATCATTAATCCTCCATGAGTACGGCGATAGCTTTACACCATTCTCTCGCAAAGTTTTTGGAATCAAGTCTCCATTTGGACGAAGTATTATCGACGAAACAATCACGCCCGGATAATCATTTAATCGTTTTTTGAAAGCGGATGTTGTTAGATCAGGTGTTGGAGGATTGCTTTTATTAGCCAATGGTCCTGTTGCTTTGAGATCTACTCCGTGGCACATGGTGCATCGCTGCAAATAGAGATTTTTTCCATTAACATTATCCGCGAAGGATAGTGATGTTTGAATTAGCGATAAAACCCCTAGCGAAGCGATGAATAATATTTTCATTGTTTTTATCTTCCTTGATGGATCAGCGTCGATTGGACCCGATTTGGTACGCGGGAAAAATATCAGCCATCGTATCGGCACACACAGTCATTTCTGATACCCATTGAATCAACTCGTTTTCCAGGCGCATCCCAGTGACCATTGCTTCTGGCCGATAGCAGACCTCCACGACAGTGAGCCATCAGCCCAGTGCAGTTAAATCTACGGCAATTGTTATGCGGTCGTCTAACTGGCATACACGCTACTATCCCGCGACAGTAGTTTTCGCACGAAGTCTATTTAGCAAGGCAGGCCGTCACCGCTTCCTCAAGCATGTCCACCAATTCCGAATCCATGAATTGGTAATCATCAGGAATATCCAGACAGTAAATCCGCTTGTATTCCAGCAACCGGGCGTATCCTGCCTGAAGACGATGCAGGTGTTTTCGCTCCATGACGAAGATTACATCGGCCCAGCGGATATCCGCCGGGCCGATGGGTTTACGTGCGCTTGGGCTAGTGCCCGCCGAGCGAGCATCGAAGCCGGGGCGGCGGCGCCAGATCGCTTCCGCAGTGGGGCTACGCCATTGATTACGGCTGCAGACGAACAGGAGGTTAGTCACTCTTGATCCAACAGTTGGCGGGTGGTGCGGATGGGATAGCTCATGCCGAGTTGGCGTGCCCTGAGTAGCTTGGCGGCACGGATGTACATCAGCTTCCAGTGCTTTTCTGGCTTGATTTTCAGCGGAGGAACCGCTCTGTCACTGCCGTGTTTATTGGCCTGTGAGCGTCTCCAGGCGCGGGTTCTTTCCATGGTCCTGTCCTCGTGAGTACCGGGTTCAGCAGCCGCGGTAATACGAGTTGGGCGTATGGTAAGCGTGAATCGGGGCAGTGGCTAGGTGGATGTAGTACTCGAAATCAGCAGCGGCATGTAACGAGGAGCGTCACGGGTTGCATTCCCACGCGGAGCGTGGGAACGATCAATTAATGCGCAGTATCGCCACTCACCAACCCTTTCAACTTGATCTCCGCCAACGGATGCCCAGCCTGCACCGCAATCCGCCAAAACCGCGCGGCCTCCACCGGGTCCGGCGCTTTGCTCGGCGTCCCCGCCAAACTGATCACCCCAATCTGATACGCCGCTTTGCCATCCCCCGCCAACGCCGCCAAACGCAGCAATCGCACGCCTTCCTCACGAGCACCAAGCCCAACACCGCGAAAGGTCAGGATGTGGCCATAGAAGCTCTGGGCGCCGACATTGCCGAGGTTGGCCATGCGGGCGAATTGGCCCTCGAGCCATTTCCAGCCTCGGGGCTGTCGCACAAACCATGACCAATGAAACAACCGGCGGGCCAGCCAGTAACCGGCCCGCGCTTTGAGGCGTAAAAACACTCAGGCCTCCGCTGATTCTGGGTACTCGTATTCGAACACGCGCACTACTTCCGACGCATGCCAGGACGCGGCGGCGACGCCGTCGGACGGGCCGGAGAAACGCCCCAGGCGTTCGACGCATTCGAAGAAGCCGGTGCGTGGCAGGCGACTGGCGCCCTGGCTGATCACCAGCGAACTGCGCAGTGGCTGCTCGGCCTTGGCGTCCAGTGCGGCGAGGTGTTCAAGGGCTGCGGTCAGGGTTTGCATGGCCGGCGTCGGCAACTGCAATCGCTCGAGCAGCGCTCGGTAAGTCAGCAGATGGCGCTGGCGGCGCGCCTGATCCAGTTCACCCAGCAACCCGTCCCAATGTTGACGACTGATGCGTACGCTCACGATTCATCCCTCCACCCTGGCACCGTCAATTCCCAGGCCAGGCTGCGGCGAATCGCAGCGTCGGGTTGACGCTCGCCACTTTCGATCAAGGCCAGATAAGACGGGCTGATGCCTACCGTGCGGGCGAGCGCCTCAATGGCGATGCCCTTCCCTTCGCGCAATTTACGGAGTTGATCCAGACCCGGAAGGATCTGGTCTGCAACGACTGCCGGACGCTCTACGGCGGCCCTTGGCGGTTGTTGCTCGATGCCTGCTGCTTTCAGTAAAGCCTGGTACTGAGCCCAAGGTAGAACCGCATATTCGGGCTCGCCTTCGCGTGTGATTATCTGAATATCCATGACTTCCCCGTAGGACAACGACACTTAGCGAGTCGGCACTTTTCCCTTGAAGTGTAATCCTAACAGCGGCCAAGGTCGCGGGGGCATGAAACTATGGCTGAAACTGAAACAACTCAGTCATCTTTGGGGCCCTGAAGCTGAAGTTGCTCCGGGGTATCGGGCAGTCGCTCGACCGACGCCAGCTTCTCCGGCAGCTGACGATCGCGCCAGGCACGGAAGGCATTGAGTTCGTCGTCGAGGGTTTTCATGACCCAGGCGAGCACTGCGATGTCGTCGAGCATGCCGAAAACCGGGATGAAATCCGGAATGGCGTCCAAAGGGCTGAGGAAGTACATCAGGCCAGCCACCACGATCAGCATCGATTTGCGGCTGATGGCCCGGTACTCGCCGCGCCAGTAGGCCAGGCACAGGGCCTGCAACAGGCGCAGGTCATCCTTGAGCTTACCCAGGCGACCGCCCTGGCTGGCACTTTTGCTGGCCACGGCAAACAGCAGGGTCGGCAATCGACCTCTGGCCAACAAGCGACCGGCCAGTGGCAGGAATCGAGCGAAATTCCAGGGTGCTTTCATCTTTTCCTCCCGCTGAAATGTTATCCACACAAATTGTGGATAACCTTGTGAACAGAGCTGCATTTCACGGCTGGAAGCCCCGTTTTATAAGGGCTGAACTCAGATCGGGCGTTTTTTACTCACATAAAAAAACCCAAGATTTCATTGACTTGGCTGTGCAGTACGTCTAGCACAGGTGTCTTCACTGGCTATGACTCCACCCTACAGCATCCGTTCGCTTTGTTTGTACTTTGCCAAACGCCAGATACAACAACGCCCCACATAATGCGGGGCGTTGTTTTTGCATCAGACGACGATTACTTCGCGGCGTCTTGTTTCGCTGGATCTTTGATCGCCAACAGCTCCAGATCGAACACCAGCACCGAGTTGGCTGGAATTGCCGGGCTTGGGCTTTGCGCGCCGTAAGCCAGGTCGCTAGGGATGTACAGTTTGTACTTCTCGCCAACGTGCATCAGTTGCAGGCCTTCGACCCAACCAGGGATCACACCGCTGACTGGCAGATCGATCGGGCTACCGCGATCAACCGAGCTGTCAAAGGTAGTGCCGTTGGTCAGCTTGCCGGTGTAGTGAACAGTCACCACATCGGTCGGCTTAGGCTGAGGACCATCAGCTTTCTTCACGACTTCATACTGCAGACCGGAAGCAGTGGTCACCACACCGGCTTTCTTGGCGTTTTCTTCGAGGAATTTTTTGCCGGCGGCTGCCGACTCTTCGCTCATCTTCGCCATGCGCTCTTCAGCACGTTTCTGCAGTGCTGCAAAGGCTTCGACCAGTTCGTCGTCCTTCAGCTTCTGTTCTTTCTTGCCGACGGCATCTTCGATGCCTTGGGCTACGGCCTTGGAATCGAGATCATCCATGCCTTCCTGAGCCAGGCTCTTGCCCATGTTCAGGCCAATCCCGTAGGAAGCTTTTTGCGCCGGGGTTTTCAGCTCTACGCTGGTCTGCGAGTCACAACCCGCAAGTACCAGGCTTACCAGGGCCACCGCCGCCGCCAACCGATGCTGTTTCATGCTATTTCCTTGTTCATGCGCCTAAAGGGCAATCGAATAAAGCCGCGAGCTTATCAGGCGGCCACGACCAATGGCTACCGGCATGAGAGCAGGAAACTTCTGATAAGTTCAGGTCTTTTAAAGCATTTCGGGAATGGGCTGGATGAAGTTTCTGTCATCTTGCTCTCACAGACGCCGATGCCGGATCCTACAACACTTGGCGTAATGGCCACTTGCCGCCACCTAAGGAGCTGAGGCATAAGAGAGCCATAAATTGACAAGGACGTTTATCTTGCGCCTCTTACTCCGCCTGCTGGGTCTGATCGCCGTACTGCTGGGGCTGGGCCTGGCCGTGGTTCTGTACTACATCGCCAACCCTAAACTGCCCGTCTATACCCCTGCGCAACAGGTGCATTACCTGGAGCAGTGGAGCGCGGCCGACCGTCAGACTTACTACTTCACCCCTCAAGGCACCCAGGTCAAAGGCTTGCGCTATGACTGGTTCGCGGCACTGGAATTGCCTTTTTCACAAGAGCGCTTCGCCGCCCCCGAATACATGGCGCGCTTTGGTTTTCTGATCGATCCCGCTCAGAAAGCCACACCGAATAATCCCGGCAACTTGCCCGTAGGTTTCGCCCGGCACCAAAACCCCGACAGCAAGGACCAATTCCTCGATATCACTTGCGCCGCCTGCCACACCGGCGAACTGCGTTTTAACGGCCAGGCCGTGCGTATCGATGGTGGCTCGGCGCAGCATGTTCTGCCGGCCAGCGTGCCGACCCTGCGCGGAGGCAGTTTTGGCCAGGCACTTGTGGCCAGTCTTGCCTCAACTTATTACAACCCTTGGAAATTCGAACGTTTCGCACGCAACGTATTGGGTTCGGACTACGACGCCCAGCATCAAGTCCTACGCGAGGACTTCAAGAGCTCGCTCGATACCTTCCTGAAAGTCGCCTGGAATGACACCCATCGCGGGCTCTATCCGACCGAAGAAGGCCCCGGCCGCACCGACGCGTTCGGCCGCATCGCCAATGCCAGTTTCGGCGATGCGATTTCGCCGGATAACTACCGCGTGGCCAACGCCCCGGTGGACTATCCACAACTGTGGGACATGTGGACCTTCGACTGGGTGCAGTGGACCGGTTCGGCACAGCAACCGATGGCGCGCAATATCGGCGAGGCGCTGGGTGTTGGCGCCACGCTGAATTTCTTCGACGCCGACGGGCAGCCGCTCAAAGGTGATGCACGCTACCCCTCCAGTGTCCGTGTGCGCGACTTGCAACTGATCGAACAAACCCTGCAACGGCTCAAGCCGCCGGCGTGGCCGGAAGACCTGCTCGGCAGCGTCGACAAACCCTTGGCCGCCAAAGGTCGTGCGCTGTTTGCCGAGAACTGCGCCAGTTGCCATGTGCCGCGTGTTAAGCAGGTCGATGGACGTGCGGTACAACAACTCAAACTGCTGCCGGTCGCGGCGATAGGTACCGACCCCACCGCTGCGAACAACATTGCCGACCATCGTTTCGATCTGACGGCCCTGCAATGGGACCCGGCGGAGTTGGCGACACTCGACGTTCAGTTACATCCCAAACCCACCGAGCCGCTGGACCTGAGCAAGCTCTCGGTGGCCAAGGGACTCGCGTATGTCACGGCGTTCGTTGAGAACCATGCTTACCGCGAGGCCAACGTCACGCCGGCCGAGCGACCGGACATCGATGGCTTCGGTCTGCCGATCGGTGTCCAGGAATTGCGCGTCTACAAGGCCAGGCCGCTGACCGGCGTGTGGGCCACGGCGCCCTTCCTGCACAACGGTTCGGTGCCGAGTATTTATCAACTGCTCTCGCCCCAGGACGAACGTGCGACCACGTTCTACAAAGGCACCTTCGAGTACGACCCCAAGCACCTGGGCTATCGCACCGAAGCCTTTACTAACGGCTTTGTGTTCGACACCCGCATCACCGGCAATCACAACAGCGGACATGAATTTCGCGCCGGCGAGCGCGGTAATGGCGTCATCGGGCGCCTGCTGCAACCGGAGGAACGCTGGGCGCTGCTCGAATACCTGAAAGTGCTGGGCGGCCCACTGGAGGCGCAATTGCCATGACCGCCCCTTCAGTCAAAAGGACTTACCCATGCTGATCACCCTGTGGCTGCGCCTCGGCGCGTTTCTAGCCAAGACCCTGCTCTGGTTGCTCGGCCTGGGGTTGCTGGGCTGGGCGCTGGCCACCGCATGGTTTGCCTGGCAGCACAGCGGCCCGGTCTCCGCGCAGGAAATGATCCCGGACGGTGAATCAGCGATGACCCAGGACATTATTCAGACTGCTGTGCGCATCGTCGACCAGCACCGGGAAAGCACTCGCTACCTGCGCGACGCCCACGCCAAGGCCCATGGCTGTGTGAAGGCCGAGGTTCAGGTATTGCCGGATCTGGCAGCAGAACTGCGTCAAGGTGTGTTCAGCGAACCCGGCAAAATCTGGCAAGCAAACATTCGACTGTCCAATGGCAACGCCTACCCGCAATTCGACAGCATCCGCGATGCCCGTGGTATGGCCATCAAGTTGCTCGATGTGCCCGGCAAACAATTGCTGGCCGACCAACCGGCGCGCAACGAGCAGGACTTTGTGATGTTCAGCCATCCGAATTTCTTCGTCAGCGATGTCGCCGAGTATCGTCAGAATGTGGCGGCCCAGGCTGACGGCAAAAAGGTCATGGCGTTCTTCCCGAGCTGGGACCCGCGCAGTTGGCAGGCTCGTCACCTGCTTATCGCGCTGGCGACACTCTCCCCCGCCCCCGAAAGCCCGACCCGGACTACCTACTTTTCGGTTTCGCCCTACAAATTCGGCGATGCCAATGCCAAGTTCCGCGTCATGCCGGACCCCGAGAGCTGCCCGACCTACGCGTTGCCCAAGCAAAATCTGGCTCTGCCGAACTTCCTGCGTAATGCGCTGAACCAGCAGCTGTCGACGGACCGGGTACCGGCGTGTTTCGTCTTGCAGATCCAGCGCCAGGATGCCAACAAATACATGCCAATCGAAGACACCAGCGTTGAATGGCGCGAAAGCGATGCACCCTTTGAAACCGTGGCGCGGATCAATGTCCCCGCCCAGGACTTCGACACTCCTGCGCTGAATCTGCAATGCGACAATCAGTCGTTCAACCCGTGGTTCGGCCTCGAGGCGCATCGCCCGATTGGCGGGATCAATCGCTTGCGCAAAGCGGTGTACGAAGCGGTCAGCGACTATCGGCACAGCCGCAACGCCGAACAATAAATCGTTAGTCTGGAAGAACCCGCCCGGAAACTGGCCAGCCCGCGCCGGGGAGTTCAACCCTCAACTCCCCCGCTGCCGCCACCAGATCGATGAACGCTCCCGGCACCATCCGGCCCTCGGCAATCGCCTGCTCGATTTCGCTTTGGCCCTGTGTTGGCGAGGTCAGCTGGGCAATCAGTTTTCGTAACTGCTCAGTCTGTTTGCTGCAAAAACTCAGTACTGCACCGCCCCAGGTCGACAGGTACAAACAATAGTCTGGAGCGACAAGCAATCGATCCAGCCCCACCCGCATGTCTTGCGGCGAGAAAAAGTGCTCATATTCTATGCCGTGGCCAGAATCTATCGATTACTCAAATCCCGGACAGCAAAAAGCCCGCATTAAGCGGGCTTTCTGTGTGGTGACCTGGCGTTCAGCGTTCCAGATTACCGAATATGGCGCAGCGGACGGGACTCGAACCCGCGACCCCCGGCGTGACAGGCCGGTATTCTAACCGACTGAACTACCGCTGCGCGTAGCATTGAAAGTAATGGTGGGTGATGACGGGATCGAACCGCCGACATTCTGCTTGTAAGGCAGACGCTCTCCCAGCTGAGCTAATCACCCAGTACCTTCGTTACGGGGCGCATTATGCCACAAGTTTTCGTAACGTGTTGATTTAATTGAATATTTTTTCAAATAAATCCGAAAACCGGTGAAATGACACATCCCGCAGGAACAACAGACAGAAAAAAACCCGCGTTAGCGGGCTTTTCCGTGGTGACCTGGCGTTCAGCATTCCAGGTTACCGAATATGGCGCAGCGGACGGGACTCGAACCCGCGACCCCCGGCGTGACAGGCCGGTATTCTAACCGACTGAACTACCGCTGCGCGTAACACTAAAAACGAATGGTGGGTGATGACGGGATCGAACCGCCGACATTCTGCTTGTAAGGCAGACGCTCTCCCAGCTGAGCTAATCACCCTTCGCTTCGGTGTGGCGCGCATTCTACGGAGCGACCCAACCTCTGGCAAGCACTTTTTTAAATAATTTTCTCAGGCCTTCCAAAGGCTTAGAGAAGGGTTGGCCTATGGCGCCGCGAAGAGAATAATGCCCCCCTTTGTATAAAGGAGAGACTCGCCTCATGTGGTTCAAAAACCTGCTTATCTATCGCCTGACCCAAGATCTGCCTTTTGATGCCGAGGCGTTGGAAACTGCACTGGCGACCAAACTGGCGCGTCCATGTGCAAGCCAGGAGTTGACCACCTACGGTTTCGTCGCGCCGTTCGGCAAGGGCGAAGATGCTCCGCTGGCGCACGTCAGCGGCGACTTCCTGCTGATCGCTGCCCGTAAAGAAGAACGCATTCTGCCGGGCAGCGTCGTGCGTGACGCGGTGAAGGAAAAGGTCGAAGAGATCGAAGCCACGCAAATGCGCAAGGTCTATAAGAAGGAACGCGATCAGATCAAGGATGAAATCATCCTGGCGTTCCTGCCTCGTGCCTTTATACGTCGTTCGTCGACCTTCGCCGCCATCGCGCCGAAACAAGGCCTGATCCTGGTGAACTCGGCCAGCCCGAAACGCGCCGAAGACCTGCTGTCGACCCTGCGTGAAGTGATCGGCTCGCTGCCAGTGCGTCCGCTGACCGTGAAAATGGCCCCGACCGCCACCATGACTGACTGGGTCAAAACCCAGAAAGCTGCGGACGACTTCTTTGTACTGGACGAGTGCGAACTGCGCGACACCCACGAAGACGGCGGCATCGTGCGTTGCAAGCGTCAGGACCTGACCAGCGACGAAATCCAGCTGCACCTGAGCACCGGCAAAGTCGTCACTCAGCTGTCGTTGGCCTGGCAGGACAAGTTGTCGTTCATGCTCGACGACAAGATGACCGTCAAGCGCCTGAAGTTCGAAGACTTGCTGCAGGATCAGGCGGAACAGGACGGCGGCGAAGAGGCCCTGGGCCAACTGGACGCCAGCTTCACCCTGATGATGCTGACCTTCGGCGACTTCCTGCCGGCACTGGTTGAAGCGTTGGGTGGTGAAGAGACTCCGCAAGGGATCTAACAACCGGTTCCCGCTGAGGAAACCGGATCAACTGTGGGAGCGGGCTTGCTCGCGAAAGCGTCATAACATTCAACATCAATGTTGACTGTCAGTCCGTCTTCGCGAGCAAGCCCGCTCCCACAGTTGTTTTTGTGGTGCTAATTACATAATAAGGATCAGGCCATGCGCGCCCTCGCCGCTTTAAGCCGCTTTGTCGGCAACACCTTCGCTTACTGGGTACTGGTTTTCGCCGTTTTGGCGTTCCTGGAACCTACGTGGTTCATTGGCCTGAAAGGTGCCATCGTCCCACTGCTGGGGCTGGTGATGTTCGGCATGGGCCTGACCCTCAAACTCGAAGACTTCGCCGAAGTCGCTCGCCATCCGTGGCGCGTGGCGTTGGGCGTGGTTGCGCATTTCGTGATCATGCCCGGTATGGCGTGGTTGCTCTGCCAGGCGTTTCACCTGCCGCCGGAAATCGCCGTCGGCGTGATCCTGGTTGGCTGTTGCCCGAGCGGCACTTCGTCCAACGTGATGACCTGGCTGGCTCGCGGCGACCTGGCGCTGTCAGTGGCCATCGCCGCCGTTACCACCCTCCTCGCCCCGCTGCTAACCCCGGCGCTGATCTGGCTGCTGGCTTCTGCATGGTTGCCGGTGTCATTCATGGAGTTGTTCTGGTCGATCCTGCAAGTGGTGCTGCTGCCTATCGTGCTCGGCGTGGTTGCGCAACGGCTGCTCGGCAACAAGGTTCGCCACGCGGTGGAAGTGTTGCCGCTGGTGTCGGTGGTGAGCATCGTGATCATCGTCGCCGCGGTGGTCGCGGCCAGTCAGGCGAAGATTGCCGAATCCGGCTTGCTGATCATGGCGGTGGTGATGCTGCACAACAGCTTCGGCTACTTGCTGGGTTATTTCACCGGGCGCCTGTTTAAGCTGCCGCTGCCCCAGCGCAAATCCCTGGCACTGGAAGTCGGCATGCAGAACTCGGGCTTGGGTGCCGCGCTGGCCAGTGCGCACTTCTCGCCACTGGCCGCGGTGCCAAGCGCGTTGTTCAGTGTGTGGCACAATATTTCCGGGGCGCTGCTCTCGACCTATTTCCGCAGGATGAGCGAGAAAGAAGACCGGGAAGCGGCTGCTCGGCAAGCGACTGAGTAAGCGTAAAACTTGATCCCCGGGTTAATGCTGGGCACTCTATTGCGCAACGCGGGGACGACCTCGCGGCTCGATCGAGTCATTAATCTGGGGACGACCCCGTCAATCGATGGAGGTCTCTCATGTCTTGGATCATTCTGTTTTTCGCCGGCCTGTTCGAAGTCGGCTGGGCCGTCGGCCTGAAATACACTGACGGCTTTAGCCGCCCGCTCCCCACTGCATTAACCGTCGCCGCCATGGCTATCAGCCTTGGTTTACTGGGCCTTGCCATGAAGGAATTGCCGCTGGGCACGGCCTACGCAATCTGGACCGGCGTGGGGGCCGTGGGTACGGTGATCGCTGGGATTATTCTGTTTGGGGAATCCATGGCGTTGTTCAGGCTGGCCAGTGTGGCGTTGATTATTGCCGGGTTGGTTGGACTCAAGATCAGCGCCTGATCTTTCGACCGCTATCGCGAGCAAGCTCGCTCCCACAGTGGATGGATGGTGTGCCTACTATTTGTGACACAACACATTTCCCTGTGGGAGCGAGCTTGCTCGCGATGAGGCCCGCCCAGTCACTAACTACCTGACAGTCCCGCGCAACTCCCCAACCAACGCCTGCAATGCGGCCGGTTCCGCCACTTCAACGGCCACCGCCGGCCCCGCCACCAACGTCACCCGCGACCACAACCGGTGAAACAAGCCTTTGCCCGGATCGCGGCTGAAGAAACTCCCCCACAACCCTTGCAACGCCAGCGGAATCACCGGCACCGGTGTCTCTTCGAGAATCCGCGTCAGCCCGCCCTTGAACTCGTTGATCTCACCGTCAGCGGTCAGTTTTCCTTCAGGGAAGATGCATACCAACTCACCGTCCTTCAGATACTGGGCAATCCGCTTGAAGGCTTTTTCGTAAATCTGAATGTCTTCCTGCCGTCCGGCGATAGGAATAGTCCCAGCGGTGCGGAAGATAAAGTTCAGCACCGGCAGGTTGTAGATTTTGTAATACATCACAAAGCGAATCGGCCGACGCACAGCACCGCCAATCAGCAAGGCATCGACGAAGGACACATGGTTGCACACCAGCAGCGCCGCGCCTTCATCGGGAATCAGGTCCAGGTTGCGGTGCTCCACGCGGTACATGGAATGGCTGAGCAGCCAGATCATGAAGCGCATGCTGAACTCGGGAACGATGCTGAAGATGTAGGCGTTGACGCCGATGTTCAGCACTGACACCACCAGGAACAGCTCCGGGATCGACAGCTTGACCACGCTCAGCAGCACGATCGAGACAATCGCCGAGACCACCATAAACAGTGCGTTGAGAATGTTGTTGGCGGCAATTACCCGCGCCCGTTCGTTCTCGGCGGTGCGCGACTGAATCAGCGCGTACAGCGGCACGATGTAGAAACCACCGAAAACCCCGAGCCCGAGGATGTCGATCAACACCAGCCAGGTGTGGCCAAAACCAAGCACTTCGATCCAGCCATGGCCAGTCACGCTGTCCGGAATTCCGCCGGAATGCCACCACAGCAGCAAGCCAAACACCGTCAGACCAAACGAGCCGAACGGCACCAGACCAATCTCGACTTTGCGCCCGGAGAGTTTCTCGCAAAGCATCGAACCGAGGGCGATACCGACCGAGAACACGGTCAGGATCAGCGTCACCACGGTCTCGTCGCCGTGCATCCATTCCTTGGCGTAGGCCGGGATTTGCGTCAGGTAAATCGCCCCGACAAACCAGAACCACGAGTTGCCGACAATCGAGCGCGACACCGCCGGGGTTTGCCCCAGGCCCAGTTTCAAAGTGGCCCAGGACTGAGTGAAAATATTCCAGTTCAGGCGCATCTCCGGCGAAGCGGCCGCCGCGCGAGGAATGCTGCGACTGGCCAGGTAACCGAGCACCGCGACACCGATGATCGCCGTGGAGACGAGGGGCGCGTAGTGACCGGACGACATCATGATCCCGGCACCGATGGTGCCGGCGAGAATCGCCAAAAAGGTGCCCATTTCCACCAGGCCGTTGCCACCGACCAACTCATCTTCACGCAAGGCCTGGGGCAGGATCGAATACTTAACCGGCCCGAACAGCGCCGAGTGCGTGCCCATGGCGAACAACGCCACCAGCATCAGCGACAGGTGATCGAACAGGAAACCGACCGCGCCCACCGACATGATGGCGATTTCGCCAAGCTTGATCAGACGAATCAGCGCGTCCTTGGCGAATTTTTCCCCAAACTGCCCGGCCAGTGCCGAGAACAGGAAAAACGGCAGGATGAACAACAGCGCGCACAAGTTGACCCAGATCGAACGATCACCGTCGATGGTCAA
The DNA here is from genome assembly GCF_056680395.1 of Pseudomonas sp. ASL4. NCBI lineage: Bacteria > Pseudomonadati > Pseudomonadota > Gammaproteobacteria > Pseudomonadales > Pseudomonadaceae > Pseudomonas > Pseudomonas sp. ASL4. The sequence continues at coordinate 6,178,095 of NZ_CM155280.1, forward strand.
TTTGTACAGAATGGCGAGGATCAGCGACTGTTTGAAGATGTTGTCGTTGAAGGCCCCAAGGGACTGTGTCACGAAAAACGGCAGAAAACGCCGGGTGCGGAGCAAGGTGAACTGTGAGGGATGACTCATCTTCCGTGTGTCCCTGATTGGCGTTGAGAGTGGCTTGGATACTGTTATTGGAATATCGAACGTGGATCCAGGCCACACATTACCTAATCTTTGCAGGTTATTTCTTTAATCCTGCAATACAAGGCGAGACAAACAGCTCTCCGCGCCATGCGCCCTGCACTGTCCGCTTGCCGACGATCAGCCACATCACGGTCAACAACGCCACCAATACGCCGCCAAACACACTGAAAAACATCAGGTTCAAAGTGCTGGCCAGCTTCAGCGTGGCCAGGGAATAAACACCCAACGGGAAGGTAAAACCCCACCAGCCAAGGTTGAACGGGATGCCGGCGCGCAGGTAACGCACGGTGATCAGCACCGCGATCAGCATCCACCAGAGCCCGAAGCCCCACAGCGTGATCCCGGCCACTAGGCCTAGCCCCGCGGCGATTTCACCAATACCTGGCAAACCGTTGGCGGCAAAGATCGCTGGCGCATCGGCGCCCAGCAGCAACATACCAAGCGCCCCGGTACCAATCGGCCCAAGCGCCAACCAGCTCGATGCGGCCATGTTCTCGTGAGGCAATTTATGCAGCGCCATGCGCAGCAACAGGATGGTCAAAATGCTGAACGCCACCGGCAGGGAAAATGCCCACAGCACGTAGCTGGTAACCAGCACCACCAGTTGTGAATGGGCTCCGACCAAGTGCGGCGCCAACAGACCACCGCTGGCGGCCGCCACTTCTGCGGCCACTACCGGCAACAGCCAGACAGCGGTCATCTGGTCGATGCTGTGTTCCTGGCGGGTAAACATCATGTACGGGATCAGCACGCCGCAGGCCAGAGACATCGCCACATCCAGCCACCACAGCACTTCGGCGATCTGAATCACCCCATCGCCCCAACGCGGCAAACCGAACAGCAGAAAACCATTGATGATGGTCGCCAGGCCCATGGGAATGGTGCCGAAAAACATCGAAACCGTGGAGTGCCCGAAAATCCGCCGCGCTTCATCGAAGAACAACACCCAGCGAGCGGCATACAACCCAGTGAACAATACAAACAGAAGGATGTTGAACAGCCACAGGGCTTCGGCAACCGCGTGCACACCGGGAATCGCGACCGGCAATTGCGCCAGCGCCAGAGCGAGCACGCCGGTACCCATGGTGGCGGCGAACCAGTTCGGGGTGAACTGGCGAATCGCTTCCAGCGGGCGTGGTAGATGACTGAAAGGTTTGAAACCGGGTTTGGCAGTGTTGGGGCATGTCATGGCGAACTCCTGTCCTCTGGTGAGGTGGAACCCATGGTAGAACTGAATCGAATATCTATATAACGGGTAATATCTCTAACTGTTATCTGTTTTGCAGATACAGGCCTATACGCTGCCTTCAGACTCGATCACCAGAATCCGCGCCGCACCCAGCGGATGCGCCACATGCTCGGTGCCTACCGACGCATAAAAAATATCGCCGACGTCGAGCAATGCCTGCTGCTCGATGCCCTCTTCACGATAGTGCATCTGCACTTGGCCATCGAGCACGACGAACACTTCCTGACCATCGTTGACGTGCCACTTGTACGGTTGGTCGGTCCAGTGCAAACGGGTGGTGATGCCGTTCATGTTGGCGATGTCCAGTGCGCCCCAGGCACGCTCGGCGGTGAAGGATTTGCTGCGAATGATCTTCATCGTACGGTCCGTCGAAATGAATAGTGAATGGCGGTGCCAAGGCTATCGGTCAGCGAACATCGGCGCCACAGACTTTCACAGACCGCTGGCGCACCAAGCCCAGCAATGCCCCCACCGCCAGGACGATCAGCACTGCGCCATAACCATTGGTGGTCGCGATCAGCCCAAAGCTGCGGGTCAAAGTCCCGGCCAGCAACGACGGCAAGCAAAAAGCCAGGTAACTCAGCGCATAAAACGCCGACATCAACCCGGCCCGCTCATGGGGCAAGGCCAACGGCACCAGGGTGCGCACCGCGCCGAGGAAACCGGCACCGAAACCGCAGCCGGCGATGAGGGTGCCGATGAAAAACAGCGGCAGACTGGCGATGTGAACAGCGACCAGAATCAGCGCGACACCTGCCGGCAATAAACTGGCGCCCAGGCGTAACACCTTGACCGCCGGCCGATTGCGCGAGGTGTAGATCATCAGCGCACCGGTGAGCGTCAACGCTGCGACCGTCGCGCCGCCAATCAGGTTTGAAGTCGAGCCGGTGGCTGTCCGCATCAATGATGGCGCCAATGAAGCGAAGAAACCGCCTAGCGCCCACACCGCGGTGTTGATCGGCAGCACCGACCACAAGGCCCGCCGCGCCTGGACTGGCACATGCAAGGTCGGGCGCAGCGAAGCCCAGGCACCCGGCTGCCGACTGACACTTTCCGGCAGGCGCCAGACGTACAGTGCTTGCAGCACAAACAGCCCGAACAATACCCAAAAAGTCAGTTGCAACGGCAGCGGCGCAAACTCGGCCAGCAAACCGCAGCCCATCGCCCCCGCCGCCATGCCCAGCAACGGAGCAACACTGTTGACCAATGGACCTTGCTGGCGGTCGGTATCCAGCAGCGCGGCACTCAAAACCGCCGTGGCCATCCCGGTAGCAAAGCCCTGAAGCACCCGGGCACTGATCAGCCAGGCGACGCTGTCGGCATTGATAAACAGCAACATCGCGAGCATGTTCAGCAATAGCGCGGTGAAAATCACCGGTTTACGCCCGAGGAAATCCGAGAGTGAGCCGACGGTCAACAGCGCCGCCAGCAAGCTGAGAGCGTACACGCCGAAAATCAGGGTCAGGGTCGCTGCCGAGAAATGAAGGCGTTCCTGATACAGGTGATACAACGGCGTCGGCGCAGTGGAGGCGGCGAGAAAACTGAGTAAAGTGATCGCCAGAAACCACAGGCTCGATCGGTTTGAGGTTGGATGAGGCATGGGCACACTCCACAAAAGCTAAGTTTTTGCTTTTGCGGAGTGTGCTACTCGCTAGCGCTTAAAGCAAATTCTTTGTGTTAAGGTCCGCCGCATGGCTATTAGGGACCTGTCATCACTTATTTCCTGCGTCGCGTTGCCACCTGAAAGCTGGCCAGGCAAGGCGCAGTCCGTAGGTAATGTCGTTTCCTTGCCAAGGACTGCAACGCAGCATGGCCAGCTTTCAGGTGGCAACCCGAAGGGCCGGGCCTGCTGTTGCGCAGGCCTGCGTTGCTCGTCGTTCATTTGGAAAAACCAAACCACACTCCTCGCGCCTTGGCCTGCGCAACAGCAGACCCGGCGCGACGCAGGAAATAAGTGATGACAGGTCCTAGTTTACGCCCAGGTGGCCGCAGTGCCAGGGTGCAAGAGTCGATTCATTCGGCGGTCCGCGCGCTCCTCGAAGAGCAGGACCGCGCGAGCGTGACCGTGCCGCAAATCGCCGCGCGCGCGGGGGTTACGCCGTCGACAATCTATCGGCGCTGGGGCGATCTGTCGGTGTTGCTGGCGGATGTCGCCCTCGCCCGCCTGCGCCCCGACAGCGAGCCGGCCAACACCGGCAGCCTGCGCGGTGATGTGCGGGCCTGGGCCGAGCAGTATCTGGACGAAATGAGCTCCGAGCCTGGCCGCAACATTTTGCGCGATGTGCAATGCAGCGCAACGCCGGGCTATTGCGTGACCATCATTGGCGCGCAGTTGCAGACGATTCTGGATCGTTACCCGGATCAGCCCAAGCCGAGCGTTGATCGGCTGATCAACATGGTGGTGGCGCCGACGGTGTTTCGCATCCTGTTCTCGGCGGCGGCGCTGGAGGTTGAGGAGTTGCATCGGTTGATCGAGATTGCGTTGAGTCAGTGATACCGCCATTCGCGAGCAAGCCCGCTCCCACATTGGCTCTTGGGTGTTCACAATTTATGTGTTCACAGAAGATCCAATGTGGGAGCGGGCTTGCTCGCGAAGGGGCCAGTGAACACAGCCCACCTGCAACTGACACAAAGCCTGCGACACCCCGCCACGCCACGACCTTGGTCGACACTGACGAACCCCGGCCATCGTGCGAGACTGTCTGACCGGGCAGGAGTCCCGGATGTCTTTTGTCTGGAGTTTCCATGTCGCTGTCCAGCGGGCTGATCGCCGCCGTTGCCCTGGCCTATATGGCCATCATGTTCGCCATCGCCTTCTACGGCGACCGTCGCAGCGCGCCGTTGCCGCCGCGTGTGCGTGCCTGGGTCTACAGCCTGTCGCTGGCCGTGTATTGCACCAGTTGGACGTTCTTTGGTGCCGTGGGCCAGGCCGCCGAACAGCTTTGGTCATTCCTGCCGATCTACCTCGGGCCGATCCTGCTGTTGGTGTGCGCGCCGTGGGTCCTGCAAAAAATGGTGATGATCAGCAAGCAGGAGAACATCACCTCCATCGCCGACTTTATCGCCGCGCGCTATGGCAAGTCGCAGTCGCTGGCCGTGGTGGTGGCGCTGATTTGCCTGGTCGGCGTGTTGCCCTACATCGCCTTGCAGCTCAAGGGCATCGTGCTCGGGGTGAACCTGCTGATCGGAGCCGGTGCCGACGCCATGGGCACCCGCGCCCAGGACACGGCGCTGATCGTCTCGCTGGTGTTGGCGCTGTTCACCATCGTATTTGGTACGCGCAACCTCGACGCCACCGAACACCACCGCGGCATGGTGCTGGCGATTGCTTTTGAATCACTGGTCAAGCTGTTCGCTTTTCTGGCGGTCGGCGCGTTCGTGACCTACGGCTTATACGACGGTTTCGACGACCTGTTCGACCAAGCCATGCTCGCCCCGCGCCTGGAAGAGTATTGGAAGGAAACCATCAACTGGCCTTCGATGGTGGTGCAAACCGGCGTCGCAATGATGGCGATCATCTGCCTGCCACGACAGTTCCACGTCACGGTAGTGGAGAACATCGAACCTCAGGATTTGCGCCTGGCCAAGTGGGTGTTCCCGGCCTACCTGGCATTGGCGGCGCTGTTTGTAGTCCCTATCGCGCTGGCCGGTCAGATGTTGCTGCCGAGCTCGGTGCTACCGGACTCTTTCGTCATCAGCCTGCCCCTCGCCCAGGCCCACCCGGCGCTGGCGTTGCTGGCGTTTATCGGCGGAGCTTCGGCGGCCACCGGCATGGTGATCGTGGCCAGCGTGGCGCTGTCGACCATGGTCTCCAACGACATGTTGTTGCCGTGGCTGCTGCGCCGCAACAACGCCGAGCGACCGTTCGAAGTGTTCCGCCAGTGGATGCTCTCGGTGCGCCGGGTGAGCATCGTGGTGATTTTGCTGCTCGCCTACGTCAGCTATCGCCTGCTCGGCTCTACCGCCAGCCTGGCGACCATCGGCCAGATCGCCTTCGCCGCCGTGACCCAATTAGCCCCAGCCATGCTCGGTGCGCTGTACTGGAAACAGGCCAACCGTCGCGGCGTATTTGCCGGGCTCGCCACCGGGACGCTCCTCTGGTTCTACACGTTGATTTTGCCAATTACCGCCCTCAGCCTGGGTTGGTCGCTAAGTAGTTTTCCCGGACTGGCCTGGCTGCACAGCAACCCACTGCACTTGCCCATCACCCCACTGACCCAAGGCGTGGTGCTGTCGCTGGCGGGCAACTTCACTCTGTTCGCCTGGGTCTCGGTGCTGTCACGCACACGAGTGTCAGAGCACTGGCAGGCTGGCCGGTTCATTGGTCAGGAAATCAGCGCCCGGCCCAGCGCTCGCTCGATGCTTTCGGTGCAAATCGACGATCTGCTGCAACTGGCCGCACGTTTTGTCGGTGAAGAACGCGCCCGCCAAAGCTTTATCCGCTTCGCCTACCGCCAGGGCAAAGGCTTCAATCCGAACCAGAACGCCGACGGTGAATGGATCGCCCATACCGAACGCTTGCTGGCCGGTGTCCTCGGCGCATCTTCGACGCGTGCTGTAGTAAAAGCCGCCATCGAAGGTCGGGAAATGCAGCTTGAGGACGTCGTCCGTATCGCCGACGAAGCGTCGGAAGTTTTGCAATTCAACCGCGCCTTGCTGCAAGGGGCGATCGAGAACATCACCCAGGGCATCAGCGTGGTCGACCAGTCGCTGAAACTGGTGGCCTGGAACCGGCGTTACCTGGAGTTGTTCAACTACCCGGACGGCTTGATCAGCGTCGGTCGGCCGATTGCCGACATCATTCGCTACAACGCCGAGCGCGGGCTGTGCGGTCCCGGCGAAGCGGAAGTCCACGTCGCCCGCCGCCTGCACTGGATGCGTCAGGGTCGTGCCCACACCTCTGAACGACTTTTCCCCAATGGTCGTGTGATTGAGCTGATCGGCAACCCGATGCCCGGCGGCGGTTTCGTCATGAGTTTCACCGACATCACCGCGTTCCGCGAGGCCGAGCAGGCATTGACCGAGGCCAACGAAGGCCTGGAGCAACGGGTGACCGCACGTACCCACGAACTCTCGCAACTCAACGTCGCCCTGACCGAAGCCAAAGGCACCGCCGAGTCGGCCAACCAGTCTAAAACCCGCTTTCTGGCGGCAGTCAGCCATGACTTGATGCAACCGCTGAACGCCGCGCGATTGTTCTCTGCGGCCCTGACTCATCAGGATGATGGCTTGTCCAGCGAAGCACAGAAGCTGATCCAGCACCTGGACACTTCACTGCGTTCCGCCGAGGACTTGATCAGCGACTTGCTGGACATTTCCCGCCTGGAAAACGGCAAGATCAACCCGGATCCCAAGCCGTTCGTGCTTAATGAACTGTTCGACATCCTCGGCGCCGAGTTCAAGGCACTGGCGCAGGAACAAGGGCTGAAATTCCGTCTGCGCGGCAGCACGTTGCGGGTCAACAGCGACATCAAGCTGTTGCGCCGGATCCTGCAGAACTTCCTGACCAACGCGTTCCGTTATGCCAAAGGCCCGGTGCTGCTGGGGGTTCGGCGGCGAAACGGCGAACTGTGCCTGGAAGTCTGGGACCGTGGCCCAGGGATACCGGAAGATAAACAGAAAGTGATTTTCGAAGAGTTCAAACGCCTCGACAGCCACCAGACCCGCGCCGAGAAAGGCCTGGGTCTGGGCTTGGCGATTGCCGATGGGTTGTGTCGGGTGCTGGGCCATACCTTGCGCGTGCGTTCCTGGCCAGGGCATGGCAGCGTGTTCAGCGTCAGCGTGCCGCTGGCTAGGGCGCAGACTGTAGCGGCGCCGCATAACGTCACCGAACTGAACGGTAAATTGCCGACGGGCGCGCAGGTGCTGTGCATCGATAACGAGGACAGCATCCTGATCGGCATGAACAGCCTGCTGACGCGCTGGGGTTGCCAGGTCTGGACCGCGCGCAACCGTGAAGAGTGTGCCGCATTGCTCGGCGATGGTGTACGGCCGCAGTTGGCACTGGTGGATTACCACCTGGACGACGGTGAAACCGGAACCGAGTTGATGGCCTGGCTGCGTACCCGTTTGGGTGAACCGGTTCCGGGCGTGGTGATCAGTGCGGATGGGCGGCCGGAGACGGTGGCGCAGGTGCATGCGGCGGGGTTGGATTATCTGGCGAAACCGGTGAAGCCGGCGGCGTTGCGGGCGTTGTTGAGTCGGCATTTGCCGTTGTAAATGAGGCCTACGGGCCAACCCAAAACCTGTGGCGAGGGAGCTTGCTCCCGTTGGGCTGAGAAGCAGCCCCCAAATGCTGCCACTTTGGCTGTCAGGCATACCGCGCTGCCTGCTTTGCGGCTGCTGCGCAGCCGAGCGGGAGCAAGCTCCCTCGCCACAAAAGCAGTTACTCCGGCAACTCGGCCAAGCCATCCACATCGGTCATTGCCCGCTCCAGTAAATCCGCCGGCAAGCTCTTGCTCGCCCGCGCCCCGAGCAGCTTCAGTTGCTCGCTGCGACTGACCAGATTACCGCGCCCTTCTGTCAGCTTATTGCGCGCCGAGCTGTAGGCTTTATCCAGCTGCTGCAAGCGATTGCCCACCTCGTCCAGATCCTGGATGAACAGCACAAACTTGTCGTACAGCCATCCGGCTCGCTCGGCGATTTCCCGGGCGTTCTGAGTCTGACGCTCTTGCTTCCACAGGCTGTCTATGACCCGCAACGTGGCGAGCAACGTGGTCGGGCTGACGATCACGATGTTGCGGTCAAAGGCCTCCTGAAACAGCGTCGGCTCGGCTTGCAATGCCGCTGAAAACGCGGCTTCGATAGGCACGAAAAGCAGAACGAAATCCAGGCTATGCAAGCCATCCAGTCGCTTGTAATCCTTGCCGGACAGCCCTTTGACGTGATTACGCAGCGACAGCACGTGCTGCTTGATGGCGACCTGGCCGATGGCATCGTCTTCGGCCGCCACGTATTGCTGATAAGCCGTGAGACTGACCTTGGAGTCGACCACCACCTGCTTGTCGCCGGGCAAATAAATGATGACGTCCGGCTGGAAACGCTCGCCGTCCGGGCCTTTGAGGGTGACCTGAGTCTGGTACTCACGGCCCTTCTCCAGGCCCGCGTGCTCAAGCACTCGCTCAAGAATCAGTTCACCCCAGTTGCCTTGGGTTTTCTGGCCTTTCAAGGCCCGGGTCAGGTTGGTGGCTTCGTCACTCAGGCGCAGGTTCAACTGCTGCAGGCGCTCCAGTTCCTTGGCCAGGGAAAAGCGTTCTCGCGCCTCGGCCTGGTAACTTTCTTCGACGCGTTTTTCGAAGGACTGGATGCGTTCCTTCAACGGATCGAGCAACTGCCCCAGGCGCTGCTGACTGGTCTCGGCGAAACGCTGCTCGCGCTCGTCGAAGATTTTCCCCGCCAGCTCGGCGAACTGCGCCCGCAGCTCGTCGCGCGAGCCCTGGAGGTCGTTGAGGCGCTGCTGATGGCTTTCCTGTTGCTCACGCAGCTCGGCGTTGAGGGATGCAGCCTGCGCGTCGAGGCGACGCAACTCAGCCTCTTTGCCGGCGCGCTCGATATTCCAGGCGTGGGACGCGTCGCGGGCATCGTCGCGCTCGATTTGCAGCAACTCGACTTCACGGCGTACAGCGGCCAGGTCGGCCTGCTTGGCGGAATTGGCCTGGCTCAGGTCGCCGATTTCGTCGCGGCACGCATCGAGCTGGGCGTTCAAACCGTCCTGAGCCAATTGGGCCGTGGCCAACCGCTCTTCCAGCAACGCCACGTCGGCCTGCCCGGCGCTCGCCCGGCGCTGGATTTGCCAGGCCAGTGCCAGCAATGGCAATGCAGCGCCCGCCAGACCGAGCAATATGCTGGTCAAGTCCATAGCCATAGCCACTCCTGCCGATGAGATAAAGCTTGAAGGTTAACCAAGGCGTCAGGTCTTGGACAGCTCAGTCTTCGATCAACCCCAGTTCCTGCTGAGCGCGACGGTCACCTGCGCGGGCGGCCTGACGCAGCAAATCGTGGCCGATGCGCCGATCCCGCGCATTGCCACACTCGCGGCACATCAACTGCCCCAGACGACTTTGGGCGGCCACCACGCCTTCCCGGGCCGGTTGCTTGAGCAAGCGTCCGGCAAAGTGTTTGACGTTGGGGTTATCGCCCAGGCGCGGACTGTCCAGTAGCCACTCGGCCACACGCATGGAAAAGCGCTTGGGTGGGGTAACAGGAGGGGGCGTGTCGGTAACAGAGGTTGATACTGAGCGAAACTTCATAAAGCACTGTGGGGCAGATCGGAAGGCGCGCCACTCTACTCTTTTTTTCCTACAGGTAAAGTCGAAAAAAACCCGGCACGCCCGTCCTAGAGCAAGCGCTCGGGACAATCCACAGAAGCTGTGGATAACTCAGTGGACAACCGCCCTTGAACTCTCGCAAAGCCCTGTGGAATGGGGCTCGCAGTCAAACTGACGATTTTTTCACCAGTTAAAAAAAGCGATGTTTTTCATTGACTTAAATTTTCATTACAGGCACCCACTGCGTTTGAAGCCAACGTGACAGTGGCGTGACAACCTGCGCAACTAATGTGCACAAGTACCTTTGCGGCGGTTATATCAATGCGCTTTTTCGGCGCGTTTTGCAGACCAGGCCTGGGGATAAGCCGTGACAAACTCCTGATCCAGACCCATTCAGGGCCATGCCAGCGCGGCGACAAACGGTAAAAACCTCGGCGATTACAGGGCAAGCCCAGTGTTTACATCCCTCGAAGCGCTTGGCGAAAGCACCTAAAAGGCCCTGCACAAGATCTTTTTTTGCTAACACACTTCCTTTCTAAAATTCAATCAGTTAGTATCCGCGGCGTTAGTACCAAGCTGAAAGTCAATTCTGGTCGAACAAATCCCCACGGTCAGCCTTCCCTGAGAAGCCTCCACCGACAAAGCGGGATCGACCACCTCGATGGTTTCCAGGTAAACCTTGCGTCAACACTGCCTTTGAAATGAAAGCAAAGGGTGTTGCGAAGCTCACTTACTCTGACCGAACCAGCCTGCAAATTGATCAGGATCTTCACCCCGGGCCCAGAACCTTTGCCCTTGATGTGTTGCCTGCCCTCCTAAGTACCTACCTGCCAGCCCAAGCGCGCCAATTATCAGCGCTTCAAACTGGCTGCTTTGTTCCAGTCGGGTTCTTCGTTCGACCAATGGTGGTCGTCGTCACTGGAACGTTTTAATTTTGCACGGATCTTATCCGTGTCGCTTGTAGGAACACCCAATAACTATGTCTACTCAAATCCACACTCAGGATGCCATTCGCACCCTAACTAACGCTTTTGCACCAATGAACTGCCTGATCATGGCCGCTCGCAAAGGCTGCTTCAGCTTCACTCTGGTCAACGAACACGGCATCGCTCGTCACAGCGAACGCCTGTACCCCGATCAATACTCCAGCGCTGAACCGCTGCAGGCCGTGATCGATCGTACTCGCCAGGCACTGGTTGCCTGAGACGCCAGAAAGACTGAAAACCTCAAAAGCCCTGCTCAAAAAGCAGGGCTTTTTATTGCCTGATATTTCTCTTTTTACCCTCAACGCTTAAGCACTAACCGATATAACGGTTATAACTGCCTGCCGGAAATATTTTAAAAACAGTCCTTTACAGCGCGAATATGACACTACACTTCAACTCAAGCGGCTTGATCCGCTTCCGGCGAGCCTGAGTCGATTCACTGCTGCCAAGCCCCCCCTTCAGGTGTCGCCGCCCATTTCATGTTTCGAGGGCTTTATGGGTATCGCTGCCAGCGAACTGTGCCGTTATGTGATCCGCCCGACATTGATTTACCTCGGGCGCCATAGCGCAACTGCCGAATCCCTGCTGCTGGGCATCGCCGCCAGCCAGTCAGCCCTTGGCTCCGCCCTGCATGACCGCCGTGGACACGGCCTGTACCGAATCGCCGAGCCCCGTCACCGGGCACTCTGGGATGACTACCTGGCACTGGACCCGGAGCGGGCGAGCCTGGTTCGTGGCCTGGCCAGCCAGCACGCCTTTTTAAGCAGTCCGCACCTGGAATTGACCGTCAACCTGCGCTACGCCACGGCCATCGCCTGGCTGTTAGTAGAAGAACAAAACACTCCCCTCCCTGACCCCGACGATGTGCTGGGAATGGCCCGAATATGGCGCCAGACCTTTCAACCGCAAGGACGCCTTCGCGATTTTACCTGCGCCTGGCAAACCTGTGTTTCATCCCTGAATCAAGTCGCTTGCTGACCGGCCCGTTTCACAAGATCTTGCAACAGGTCGCGAATCTGGTCGGATTGTCCTACAAAAGCGCTCTAACTCAACCCATACAGGCTATAGCGCCGAGACGAAAATCTTGGTAATTTTCGCCCCGGTGATCACCAGGAGTTCTAATAATGAAAAAAGTAATGCTCAAAACCACCCTTAGCCTCGCCGTTGCCTTGGCATCCACCCAAATTTTCGCAGCTGGCTTTGCCATCAACGAACAAAGTATCAGCGGGATGGGTACAGGTTTTGCCGGGCGATCTTCCTCTGCCGATGACGCAAGCACAATTTATGGCAACCCTGCCGGCATGTCCCGCATCAAGCGGGAACAAGTTACCGGCGGTTTTGCAATGCTCGACGCGCACACCGATATCAGCCAAGCCAGCTCCAGCCCGAACAGCGGCACCAACAAAGGTGACATGGTTCCGTTCATCGCCGTGCCGATGGGCTACTACGTCAAGCCTATCGATGATCATTGGGCATTCGGTATCGGTGTTTACGCACCGTTCGGCCTGGTAACCGACTATGAAAGCAACTTTGCCGGCCGTTACTTCGGCAGCAAGAGCGACGTTAAAGTCGTGACCATGCAGCCGACTGTCAGCTACGCCTTCAACGACAAGGTGTCCATCGGTTTCGGCCCGACCATCAACCGCATCGACGGCACCCTGGAATCGAACCTGTCGGTCACTCAGGCAGCGCCGGATGGCCAGGTCAAGATCAAAGGTAACGATACCGCTCTGGGCTACAACATCGGGATATTGGCTCAGTTGACCGACAGCACTCGCGTCGGCCTGACCTATCACTCGAAAGTGAAGTACAAGCTCGAAGGTGACACTAAGGTCTACTACGGCTTGTTGGCTGCCGTACAGCAAAACCCAAACCAAAAGTACGACGCCTCGCTGGGCTTGACCACGCCTGAATCTGTGGACTTCTCGGTCACTCACCAGATCGACGACAAGTGGACCGTCTACGCGGGCAGCACCTGGACTCGCTGGAGCCGCCTGCAAGAAATCACTGTCAACAACAAAGATGTTCCGGCTGGCCTGAGCAGTCAATTCGGTACCATCACCGAAGAACAAAACTGGCACGACACCTGGGCTCACGCCATCGGTGCCTCGTATCAGCTGAACAAGGAATGGGTACTGCGTACCGGTCTGTCGGTTGACCAGTCGCCAACCAACAACGTCGATCGCTCCCCGCGCATCCCGACAGGTGATCGCAAAGCGATCAGCTTCGGCGCCGGTTGGAGCCCGACTGATGACCTGACCATCGACCTCGCGTACTCGTACCTGCGTGAAGAGTCCGTCCAGGTTGCCAACAGCAATGCCCAAGGCCAGACCTACAACGCCAAGTATCAAAACTGGGCGAGCGGTTTCGGTGTAGGCGCAACCTACCGCTTCTGATGATTCACGGCGAGGTTCACGCCTCGCCACCTGAATCAAAAAAAGCCCCGCTCTCTTGCACAGAGGAGGGGCTTTTTAGTGGCCGTCGATCAGGGCTTCGAGGCGATGGCTTTCTCTACGGCCTCGATGAATTCCGGGTTGTCAGGTTTGGTCAGGCTGGAGAAATTGGCAATCACTTTGCCTTGGCGATCGATGACGTACTTATAGAAATTCCACTTCGGCGCGCTGCTCTGCTCGGCGAGAACTTTGAACAGATGAGTCGCCTCGTCGCCGCGGACTTTCTGCGGCTCGGTCATGGTGAAGGTCACGCCATAGTTGACGTAGCAAACCTTGGCCGTCTCAGCGCCGTCCTTGGCCTCTTGTTTGAAGTCATTGGACGGAACGCCGAGCACCTCCAGCCCTTGGTCCTTGTAACGCTGATACAGCGCCTCAAGGCCTTTGAACTGTGGGGCGAAGCCGCAGAAGCTGGCGGTATTGACCACCACCAGCGGCTTGCCCGCATAACGCTGGCACAGATCGATCGATTCCTTGGCCCGCAACTTGGGCAGCGAGCCCTGCAACAGCTCCGGACACTCGGCCGCTTGGGCCAATCCGGTAAACGCCATCAGCAACGCGGGGACTGCGAGCCAGCGCATCAGCATGTCGGTGCATCCTTGAGGAATCGTCAGAAAGCGAACTTACTCGTCCTCACATCCTGCTAGCAAGCGCCCATGCCCAATTGCATCAGCGCCAGCCCGCCCTGATGCCAACCCCACCACGCCAGGGCCAGCAGCAAGGCGCCGACACCGGCTACAACTATTCGCGGCCAGAGACTGTTCATATCGCGCTCATCTGGGTTTGCAGCCGCGCTACCGGCCGTTCACGCACTGGCCAATTCAGGGCTGCCGCCAACAGACTCAAGAGAATCGCTACCTGCCAGATCAAGTCGTAGCTCCCGGTACGGTCATACACCACCCCGCCCAACCAGCCACCGAGGAACGATCCGAGCTGGTGGAACAGGAAAACAATCCCACCGAGCATGGACAGGTTTCGCACACCGAACAAGGTTGCCACGGTGCCATTGGTCAACGGCACCGTGGACAACCACAGAAAGCCCATCGCCATGCCGAACAGATAAGCACTGGTCGTTGTGACCGGCGCCCACAGGAACAGCCCGATCACCACCGCTCGCAACAGGTACAAACCCGTGAGCAAGCGCGGCTTGGACATCCGCCCGCCGAGCCAGCCTGCCGTGTAAGTACCGAAGATATTGAACAACCCGATCAGCGCCAACACCGTGGTGCCGACGGTGGCCGGCAGGTGTTGATCCACCAGATAGGCCGGCAGGTGCACGCCGATGAATACCACTTGAAACCCGCAGACAAAAAATCCGAACGCCAGCAGCCAGAACCCGGAATGGGAACAGGCTTCACGCAGGGCTTCGGACAAGGTTTGCTCATGACCAAGCACCGGCAGCGGCTTGTCCTTGAGCATGCTCACCAACGGCACGATCAACGCCACCAGCAAGCCCAGCACCAACAAAGCGGCGGACCAGCCGAGCCAGCCGATCAGCCCCAGCGTACCGGGCAACATCGCGAACTGGCCGAAAGAACCGGCAGCGCTGGCGATGCCCATGCCCATGCTGCGTTTCTCCGGCGGCACCGCACGCCCGACCACGCCGAGGATCACTGAGAACGAGGTGCCTGACAGGCCGATACCGATCAACAGACCGGCACTCAGGGACAAGGTCACCGCCGAGTCAGACAAGCCCATGCAGACCAGGCCCCCCGCGTACAACAATCCACCGACCAACACCACTTTTGCGGCACCGAAGCGGTCGGCCAGGGCGCCGGTGAACGGCTGTGCCAGGCCCCAGATCAGGTTCTGCAAGGCGATGGCAAACGCAAAGGTCTCGCGCCCCCAGCCGAACTCAGCGCTCATCGGCGCCAGGAACAGCCCGAAGCCATGCCGCACGCCCAGAGACAACGCCAGAATCAGCGCACTCCCCACCAACACCCAACCGCACGTACGCCACATCGATGTCATTCTTATTCTCCGGTAGCGGGTATATACCCGCTTAAGATCGAACAAACTGGCATCAAGCCAGTTCGTCCAGCAACTTCAGCAAGGTTTCACGTTTTTCGGCGCCCAGACGATCAATCAGCCGCTGCTGCGCCGCTTCCCAGGCCGGCAACGCCGCTGCCAGGCGCTCAGCGCCAGCCTCGGTGAGCCTGACGATGCGATTGCGCATATCCTCGCCCTCGTTCAGCGCCACCAGCCCCTCGCCTTCCAGCACCCGCAGATTGCGCCCCAGGGTGCTGCGGTCCAGGCCCATGGCTTCGGCCAGGGTGGAAATACTCGGTTGATCCAGACGCTGCAGATTGCACAGCAAAGAATACTGGGCAACGTTGATCCCGAAGCCGTCGAGAGCGCCGTCGTAATGCCTGCTGACGCCACGAGCGGCGCGACGCAGGTTGATACATAAACATTGGGAATCGAGCATCGTGCGTGTATATACCCGCGGTTGAATGAAAGCAAGGTTCAAGAATATCGTTATCAGGCAGATCGCCATCGCGAGCAGGCTCGCGAAGGGGCCAGCACATCCACCCCAACAGTCAGCAGACCAACGCCAACCCCACCAACACCACCATTTCCAACAACTCCAACAACGCCCCTGCCGTATCGCCGGTCGTGCCACCCAATCGCCGCTGCATAACTTGCCGCAACCAGACAAACACCACCGCCGCGAGCACGATAGCGAACACGCCGCTCAGCCCAGCAATCAAACCACACGCCAGCGCACTGACCGCCAACACCTGCCAACCGGCCTTGCGCGGCAAATGATCAGCCAGCGCCTGCCCCAACCCACCGGCACGCACATAAGGCGTAGTCAGGAACAACCCCAACAGCGCCGCACGGCCAATCAACGGAACGACGATCAAAACTACGCTGTGTCCCTGCTCGATCAGCGCCAGCAACGCGGCGAATTTAAGCAGCAGCACCAACACCAAGGTCACCACCGCAATCGGCCCGCTGCGCGGGTCTTTCATGATGGTTAGTGTGCGTTCCCGGTCGCCAAACCCACCGAGCCACGCATCAGCGCTATCGGCCAGGCCATCCAGGTGCAGCGCGCCGCTGAGCAACACCCAAGCAGTCAGCAACAATGCAGCGTGCAGCAACAACGGCGCGCCCGACAACAACCCGTTCAGCGCAAACAACAGCCCGCCGAACAGCAGCCCGACCAGCGGATAAAACAGCAGCGAGCGCCCCAATTCCTGAGGCGCCGGCATGCCCGGGAGTCGAATCGGCAGACTGCTCAAAAATTGCAGGGCGATCCAGAAAGGCAACATGATCAGAGCGCTTCCCGCAGCAACAGGCCGGAACCCACCGACAGCGAATACAACGCCGCGTGGGCGACTTCGACATTGAGCAACTGTTCGCGGGGCAAGCCTCGAGCCTGGGCCAGCAGCAATTTCATCACGCCGCCATGGGTGATCAGCAACACGCGCTCGCCCGCGTAGGTCGCGTGCAACCGCTCGACCGCCGCCAATATCCGCGCCGAAAAGTCCGCTACCGGCTCACCCTCAGGCGGGGTAAACGAATACGGATCGGTCCAGAACAACCCCAATGCCTCGGCGCTGGTTTTCATCAGCTGCGCCGTGTTCTGCCCTTCCCATGCACCGAAATGCAGTTCTTGCAGGTCTTTTTCCAGCTGAACCGGCAAGCCGAGTTGCCCGCCCAGTTCCTCGGCGAACCGTGCGCAACGCTGCAACGGCGAGCTGACCAGTCGATCCCAAGGCCCCTGCCCGATCACTGCCGCACGCAATTGCGCCCAGCCCTTGTCGGTCAGTGCGTCGTCGAGGCTGCCGCGCAAGCCGCCACCGAGTTCGGTCTCGCCGTGGCGCAACAGGTCCAGGCGCAAGGTCATGCCGGGCGATCCGCCACAGCGGCTTCGGCGAAGGTCGCCATCTGCCCGTGAAGATCGCACGCCAGACGCAACAACGGCACCGCCAACGCGGCACCGCTGCCCTCGCCCAGACGCAAACCGAGGTCCAGCAACGGCTCGGCGTTCAGGGTTTCCAGCACATGGCGATGGCCCGGCTCGGCACCGCGATGGCCGAACAGCAACCACTGGCGGCATTGCGGATTCAAACGCACCGCGACCAACGCGGCGACGCTGCAAATAAAGCCATCCACCAGCACCGCGATGCCTTCCTGGGCACACGCCAGGTACGCACCGACCAACGCCGCAATTTCAAAACCACCGAGGTTGAACAGGGTTTGCAGCGCATCCCCTCGCTGAGCGCCGTGCAAGGCCAACGCACGCTCAATCACTTGCGCTTTATGGCTGACACCCGCAGCGTTCAGCCCAGTGCCCGGCCCGGTCAGATGCACCACCGGGCAATCCAGCAAGGCGCAGGCCAAAGCGCTGGCTGCCGTGGTGTTGCCGATGCCCATTTCGCCGCCGATGAACAACTGCGCGCCCGCCGCGATGGCGCGCAACACGCTGTCGCGACCAGCCTGTAAGGCCAGTTCGCCCTGGGCGACGGTCATGGCTGGGCCGTTCACAAAGTTGGCCGTGCCCGGGCCGACATTCAGATGCCGCACGCCCGGCAGGTTCAAGGACGGTGTAACCGTGCCGAGGTCGACCACTTCAAGGGAGGCGCCCAACTGCCGCGCCAACACACTGATCGCCGCGCCGCCGGTGACGAAGTTGTGCAGCATCTGCCCGGTGACTTCCTGGGGAAACGCCGACACCCCTTCAGCGACCACACCATGATCACCGGCAAAGATCGCGATCCACAGTTGATCGAGGCTCGGTTTGACCTGCCCTTGCAATCCGGCCAGTTGCACGGCGACCGACTCCAGCCGACCGAGGGAACCGGCCGGTTTAGTCAGTTGCTGTTGACGGGCTTCAGCCTGCTCAACGACTGCTGCATCGATCGGCTTGCACGGGTTGAGCCACCAGGATTGAGTCATAACGCATTACCTTTAAGAGTCAGGGGCAGGCCGGCGACGGTCAGGACGACTCGCTGACAGCGCTCAGCCAAGGCTTGATGCAGCCAACCGGCTTCATCGACATAGCGGCGAGTCAATTCGCCCAGCGGCACGACACCCATTCCGGTCTCGTTGCTGACAAAAATAATTTCGCCCGGCAGCGACGCCAGGCAGTCCAGCAAGGCATCACGCTCGGCCGTCAGGCGCTCGGGGTTGTCGAGCATCAGCAGATTGGTCAGCCACAGGGTCAGGCAATCCACCAGCAGGCAACGCTCGGCACTGGCGTTTTCGCGCAGGACGCGGGCCAGCTCAAGCGGTTCTTCGATCAGCGCCCATTCGACGGGGCGACGGGCGCGGTGATGAGCCACCCGTTCGTTCATTTCGCCGTCCAGCGGTTGGCTGGTGGCGATGTAGGTCACCTGGAGCTGGCTGTCAGTGGCGAGTTTTTCAGCCAGGCGACTTTTGCCGGAGCGGGCGCCGCCGAGGATTAGTTGGAGCATGGTTTATTCCTTTATATGGGCGGTGAGGCGAATTACGCCTTCGCGAGCAAGCCCGCTCCCACAGTTGATCGCATTCCAATGTTGGAGCGAGCCTGCTCGCGAAGGGGCCATCAAACCCACCCTAAAACCCACAAAGTTCACGCAACAGC
Source organism: Pseudomonas sp. ASL4 (assembly GCF_056680395.1). Lineage (NCBI taxonomy): Bacteria > Pseudomonadati > Pseudomonadota > Gammaproteobacteria > Pseudomonadales > Pseudomonadaceae > Pseudomonas > Pseudomonas sp. ASL4. The sequence continues at coordinate 6,196,808 of NZ_CM155280.1, forward strand.
GCGGCATCCAAATGCTTCTCCACCAAATCCGCCAACCGCTCGATATCGCGTTCGCGCAAGGCGTGATAATCCACCGCCTGCACGTTCTGCAATCCGGCCCAACGCAACAGCGCACTGCTCGCCGCCGGTGACTCAAACAGCCCATGCAGGTAGGTGCCGAAAATCTGCCCGTCGAGACTTTGCGCGCCATCGCAGCGACCATCGTCCAGCTGCACAGCAGCGTTTTCCAACGCCGGTCCAGTGGTTACGCCGGCATGGATTTCGTAGCCACTGACCTCGGCATTTTCCAACGCCAGACGCCCGCGCACATTGCGCAACTGCTTCTCTGCTTCGAGCAAGGTTTCGAACGCCAGCAAACCCAAACCGGCACTGGAACCCGGCGCGCCCTCGAGGCCCAGCGGATCGTGAACCTGCTCACCAAGCATTTGTAGACCGCCACAGATCCCCAACACTTTGCCGCCGTAGCGCAAGTGTCGGGAGATCGCGGTGTCCCAGCCGTTGGCCCGCAGGTACGCGAGGTCGCTGCGCACACTTTTCGAGCCCGGAAGAATAATCAGGTCAGCGGCCGGAATCGCTTGGCCGGGACCGATGAATTGCAGGTCCACTTGCGGATGCAGGCGCAGTGGATCGAAATCGGTGTGATTGCTGATGCGCGGCAGTACCGGCACCACCACTTTCAGCACTTGGTCAGCCTTGTCGGTCTGGCGTTGATCGATGCCGTCTTCAGCCTCCAGGTGCAGGTCCATGACGTAGGGCAGGACGCCGATCACCGGTTTGCCGGTGCGTTCTTCGAGCCAGTCGAGGCCCGGTTGCAGCAGGGCAATGTCACCGCGAAAACGGTTGATGATGAAACCTTTGACCCGCGTCTGCTCGCTCGGCGACAGCAGCTCAAGCGTACCGACCAGATGGGCGAAAACCCCGCCGCGATTGATGTCGGCGATCAGCACCACCGGACAGTCCACGGCTTCGGCAAAGCCCATGTTGGCAATGTCACCAGCGCGCAGATTGATCTCGGCCGGCGAGCCCGCGCCTTCGACCATCACCACCGGATAAGCCGCGCTCAGCCGTTCATGTGAGGCCAGCACCGCTTGCATCGCGATGGCTTTGTAGTCGTGATAGGCGACCGCGTTCATGGTGGTGACGGCGCGACCATGAATGATCACTTGGGCGCCGGTGTCGCTGTTGGGTTTGAGCAGCACCGGGTTCATGTCGGTGTGCGGTTCAAGGTTGGCGGCCTGAGCCTGCACCGCTTGCGCGCGGCCGATCTCGCCACCATCAGCGGTCACGGCGCTGTTCAACGCCATGTTTTGCGGCTTGAACGGCACAACGCTGACACCGTGGCGCGTGACCCAGCGACACAACGCCGTCACCAGCGTGCTTTTACCGGCGTCGGACGTAGTGCCTTGCACCATCAACGTAGTCATCGGGTTTCCTTGGCGAAGGCTTGCAGGGCTTGCTCGAGGCGAGCCTCTTCAGTTGCATCAGCCGGCAAGCCAAAACGCAGGCTGCTGTTGTGGGTGAACAACCGCAGCAAGATCCCGCGCCGAGCCATAAATGCATGCAGCTCTTCGGCGCGCTCAGTGATCAGCCATTGAAACAAGGCACAACCGCCCTGCGGCTTAAGGTCATATCGTTCCAGCAGCGCAGCCAGGCGCTGACTGGCCTCGTCGCTGCGCACCCGTTGCCGGGCGTGCCCTTCAGTGTCCTGCAAACAGGCCTGGCCCAGCACCCGGGTCGGGCCACTGACCGCCCACGGTCCGACTTGCTCAGCGAGCAATCTGAGCAACTTGCGCTCCGCCAGGACGAAACCCAGCCGTACCCCGGCCAGGCCAAAAAATTTGCCGAAAGAGCGCAGCACGATCAGCCCGACCTGATTGGCAAACGCGGCCAGGCTCAGGTGCGGCGTGTTGTCCATGAACGCTTCGTCCACCACCAGCCAGCCACCGCGCTGGGCCAGCCGCGAGTGCCAGTCGAGCAGACGATTCGGGCTCAGGCTCAGGCCCGTGGGATTGTTCGGGTTGACCACTACCAACACATCGAGGCTGTCGAGAAAGAAGTCGACTTCCTGCTCCAGCACTTCGCGCACGATGTAACCGTTACGACGCCACGCCTCGGCGTGTTCGGCATAACACGGCGACAGCACGCCGACCTTACCGGCCCGGCGCAGACGCGGCAGCAACTGGATCGCCATCTGCGAACCGGCGACCGGCAACACCTGGGCGGCGCCGTAGTAATCACAAGCAGCCTGCTCCAGACCGTCATCGGTTTCCGGCAACCGCGCCCAGGCTCGTAACGGAATTTCAGGAATCGCAAATGGCCAGGGTGCCAGGCCACTGGACAGGTCGAGCCAATCGGCTTCGGCGATGCCGTATTCGAGCGCCGCCTTACGCAACCGGCCACCGTGCTCAAGCATAGAATTCAGCCCCCACGCAGAGAATCAGCAGCCATAACCATACGCCGCGCTGGACCAATTGCCAGCCACGGTCGATGGAGTCGGCATCCGCTGGCGCGCCTTCACCGAGTTGTGGACGCTGATGCAATTCACCGTGATAAATCGCCGCCCCGCCCAGCTCGACACCCAGCGCACCGGCACCGGCCGCCATCACCGGGCCAGCGTTCGGGCTGTCCCAGGTCGGGCCCTGGGTACGCCAGCATTTCAATGCGAGTCGGGTTTTGCCCAACAGTGCGTAGGTCAACGCCACCAAACGTGCGGGAATGTAGTTGAGGACGTCGTCGATTTTCGCCGCCGCCCAGCCGAACCGTTCGAAGCGTTCGTTGCGATAGCCCCACATGGCGTCGAGGGTGTTACTGAGTCGATAGAGCACCACGCCCGGCGCACCGGCCACGGCAAACCAGAACAGCGCAGCGAACACCGCGTCACTGCCGTTTTCCAGCACCGATTCGGTGGCGGCGCGGGCGACTTCGGTTTTATCCAGCTCACTGGTCTGGCGGCTGACCAGATAACCCACGCGTTTACGCGCTTCGTCCAAGTCATCGCTGCGCAGGGCCTTGGCCACCGGCTCGACGTGTTCGCCAAGGCTGCGCATGCCGAGGGCGCAATACAGCGCCAGAATCTCGACCACCCAACCGACATAAGGCGCCCAGGAAAGCGCCGTAACCAACAAGGTCAGCGGCAACACCGCGATCACCCACGCGGTGACGCCGTGACTGCGCCAACCGCGACCGCCGGAGTTGAAACGTTGCTCGATGCGATCGGCAAAACGGCCGAACGCCACCAGCGGATGCCAGCGTTTGGGTTCACCCAGCAGCGCATCCAGCGCAACCGCGGCGACACTCAATAACGCCACACTCATTGACTCACTCCCCAATAGTTTTCATACAGCAATTCACTGAGCGGGCGCGCCTGCGCCCAGCCTTCGAGTACCAACATCGGCGCCGGATAGAATTCCTTGACCGGACCCAGGCAAAGAACCGCCAGCGGTTTGGCACCGACAGGCAAACCCAGCAGGTCCGCCAGAGCTTGCGGCTCGAACAGCGACACCCAGCCCATCCCCAGCCCTTCAGCGCGGGACGCCAGCCACAAATTCTGGATCGCGCAGGACAGCGACGCCATGTCCATTTCCGGCAAGGTGCGGCGACCGAAAATGTGGCGTTCGCGATCATCCATCAACGCTGCTACCAACACTTCGGCGCAGTCGTTGATGCCTTCGACCTTGAGCTTCATGAACTCGTCGGTGCGCTCGCCGAGGGCTTCGGCAGTGCGGATGCGTTCTTCTTCTACTAATAACTGGATCTTGCCGCGCAGGGCTCGATCGCTGATGCGGATGAAGCGCCATGGCTGCATCAGGCCGACGCTGGGTGCCTGGTGCGCGGCTTCGAGCAGGCGCCGCAGCAATTCAGGCTCGACAGTGCCGCCGCTGAAGTGGCGCATGTCGCGGCGTTCAGCGATGGCGCGGTAGACGGCGGCGCGTTCGGCTTCGGAGAAGGCGTTGTCGGTCATGGCCGCTTCGCGAGCAAGCCCGCTCCCACATTAGATGGCGTGCTGCCTGACGAAACGCGGTCAACTGTGGGAGCGGGCTTGCTCGCGAAGGCGGCCTCAAGATCAGGCGCAAACAGAGCGGCAATCGCCGACGGATTCGACGGGAAATAAAAGTGCACATAAGAGGCTGTCATCCGCCCCTCACGATAAACCGCCTCCGCCCCGCGCCCGCCATTCGGGCTCAGGCCCCGGGCAATCGGCTCAAGCTCAGTGCTGGTCAACGAGTGATGATAGGTGTGCCCGCGCAACAAACCTTCGGGCAACTCGACCGCTTGCAACGCCAACGCCGCCAGACGTTTTTGCATCACCGCATCCCCCGCCAGCAAGCCGACCAGTTCAGCGCGAGTGCCGTCGACATCGGTTAAGGAATCGAGCAGATACAGCATGCCGCCGCACTCGGCCAGCAATGGCTTGCCCGCCGCATGGTGTGCGCGAATAGCGTTGAGCATCGAAGTGTTTTGCGACAGGGCGACATGGTGCAGTTCAGGGTAGCCGCCGGGCAGATAGAGGCTGTCTGCCTCCGGCAACTCGGTGTCGCGGATCGGCGAGAAAAACGCCAACTCGGCACCCATCGCCCGCAGCAAATCCAGGCTCGCACCGTAGGTGAAGGCGAACGCTTCGTCACGGGCCACGGCGATGCGCACACCCGCCAGCAACGGCTCGGCGCTGATCACATCCGGGGCGGCGAATTCGACGGCCGGTGGTAGCGCCACCTCGCAACTACTGGCCAACGCATCGGCCGCCGCATCGAGGCGCAGATCGAGATCATTCAACTCGCTGGCCTGCACCAACCCGAGGTGACGGCTCGGCAGTTCGATCCCGGTTTCCCGGGACAACGCACCGTACCAACGCAAGCCTTCGGTCAGGCTGCCTTCAAGCAATTGCGCATGACGCAAGGTGCCGACGCGGTTAGCCAACACGCCGGCAAACGGCAAGTCCGGCTGATAACGCGCCAAGCCCAGGGCCAACGCACCAAAGGTCTGAGCCATGGCGGTGCCATCGATCACGCCAAGCACCGGCACACCGAAGTGTCGCGCCAGGTCAGCGCTGGATGGCGTACCGTCGAACAAGCCCATGACCCCCTCGATCAGAATCAGGTCCGCTTCACCCGCCGCTTCCCACAACAGCCGACGGCTTTCCTGCTCGCCGACCATCCACATGTCCAGTTGATAGACCGGCGCACCGCTGGCGCGCTCGAGAATCATCGGGTCGAGAAAGTCCGGGCCGCATTTGAATACGCGCACCTTGCGCCCCTGATTGCGATGCAAACGGGCCAGCGCAGCAGTGACAGTGGTCTTGCCCTGACCGGAGGCCGGCGCGGCAATCAGTACCGCCGGGCAATGACGTGGTTGATTCACAGCTCGACGCCTTTTTGCGCTTTGATCCCGGCCTGGAACGCGTGTTTGATCACGTTCATTTCGGTGACGGTGTCGGCCAGCTCGATCATTTCCGGCTTGGCGCCGCGACCGGTGACCACCACGTGTTGCATCGGCGGACGGGCCTGCAAGTCGCTGAGGACTTGATCGAGATCGAGGTAACCGTGTTTGAGGGCGATGTTCAGCTCATCAAGCACCACCAGGCCAATCGACGGATCGCGCAGCAACTCGCGGGACACGGCCCACGCGGCTTCGGCGGCGGCGATGTCACGCTGGCGGTCCTGGGTTTCCCAGGTGAAGCCCTCGCCCATCACGTGAAAACGCACTTGCTCCGGGAAGCGGCGGAAGAACAACTCCTCGCCTGTGCTGTTGCGCCCCTTGATGAACTGCACCACACCGCACTGCATGCCATGGCCCATGGAACGGGCGAGCATGCCGAAGGCCGAGCTGCTTTTGCCTTTGCCGTTGCCGGTCAGCACCAGCAGCAGGCCGCATTCGTTCGGCGAATTGGCGATGCGTTCGTCAATCACGGCTTTTTTACGCAGCATGCGCGCCAGGTGGCGTTCGTCACGATCGGGGGTATCAGTCATGGGGAGCTCTCCGTTGAGGCTGGATAACGGCGGGCAGGCACAAGAATAGATGGCAAGAAGCCTGGCATCGCCCACCGTGATGCCGCTGGATGGATCAGGCCGGTCTCCGGGCTCATGAGCGGCATTACGCCTGGCTGCGCGCCTTCCCATGTCGAGTTAAGACACAGTGGCTCAGGCGCAGCTTTCTCTCATTTACCGTTGCGGGGGCAGCGCCGGGATCGTGGTTCTTCATCTATGGAAGAAATCACTCACCGGCTTCCCTGTTTCACTCTGTCGACCGCGGTCACAGAGCACCTGAAACAAGCCGCGAAGGTTAGAGGGTTGGGGGTGGAGCGTCAATTAAAGCCGGGGCGCCATCCGGCGAAAAACTGCCGTCGATCAACTTACTGACGCCAATCTTGCGCCACACTCCCAGCAGTGATATCAAAGAGCCACAACTCACAACACAATAACAAGGGTGAGCCACATGCAAGGCATGATCATCAGCAATCCGAAGCTGGAATTCCTGCGCCCGCTGCTGGAACGCTGGTTTGACTGTATCGACCGTTACAACGCCGTGCGCGGCGATAACGACACACCTTACTGGTTCGACGAAAAAGCCAACCTCGGGCTGCTCTCGGCCGCCGCGTGGATGGCCGAAATGGTCACGTTGCAACAGACGCCGAGCCGCAAACAGACCGAAGAAGGCGAACGCAATGCCCGAGCCGATTTGTTGATTGCCAGCAGCGAAGCTCGCGCTTTTATTCAGGCCACCCAGCGTTGGCCAAGGGTCAATAGCCTGAATCTGACGCAAGCCCTGGCCGATATCACCAGCGAGGCGAAGCGAATCAGCCACGCCAGCGACCTGAAACTCGGCTGCCTGTTCGCCGCGCCACAAAAAGCCCAGCACAGCGCCACCCCGGAAGAACTCCAGGACATGGTCGACGACCTGCAAAAGGAACACACCTGCGCCGTGGCCTGGTATTTCCCTTACGCCTATCGCAAGTTGCGCAACGAAGCCGGCAACTATCACCCTGGTATCGCCGTACTGTTCAAAGAGGCCCGTGGTTGACGGGTTGAACCATCGCGTCTTTTCTCTTCTCTATAATTAAGACAATGCATTCATAGGGAAGAAGATCAGCATGCTCAAGCTTCAGTTCGTTCTCGTCATAGCGCTCGCCGGAGGGCTCGCCGCCTGTGGTGAATCCTCCAGCCTGCAAGTCTCGGACGGCACCGGACCGTCGCCCAAGCTGCCAGAACCGAACAAGACCCTGATCCCGACAGTCAACATCGCCCCGGCGATCGGCTGGCCGGCCGGCGCCAAACCCATTGCGGCCGCAGGGACGCAGGTCGCGGCATTTGCCGAAAACCTCGATCACCCGCGTTGGCTCTACGTGCTGCCCAACGGCGATGTGCTGGTGGCCGAAACCAACGCACCGCCCAAACCCGATGACAGCAAAGGCATTCGCGGCTGGGTGATGACGAAAGTCATGGGCCGCGCTGGTGCCGGCGTACCGAGTCCGAACCGCATCACGCTGCTGCGGGACAAGGACCACGATGGCGTGGCCGAAACCCGCACGGTATTCCTGGAAAACCTCAACTCGCCATTCGGCATGACCCTGGTCGGCAATGACCTGTACGTCGCCGACACGGATCGCCTGCTGCGCTTCCACTATGAAACCGGCGATACGACGATCAAGTCACAGCCCATTAAGGTCACCGATCTGCCGGGCGGCACGATCAACCATCACTGGACCAAAAACGTCATCGCCAGCAAGGACGGCAGCAAGCTGTACGTGACGGTGGGCTCCAACAGCAACGTCGGCGAAAATGGCCTGGCGGCCGAAGAAGGTCGCGCGGCGATCTGGGAAGTGGATCGTGCCACCGGCAATCACCGGATCTTCGCCTCGGGCCTGCGCAACCCGAACGGCATGGACTGGGAACCGAACAGCGGTGCGCTCTGGACCTCGGTCAACGAGCGGGATGAAATCGGCAGTGATCTGGTGCCGGACTACATCACCTCGGTCAAGGACGGCGCGTTTTATGGCTGGCCGTTCAGTTATTACGGGCAACACATCGATGTGCGCGTCGAGCCGCAGAACCCGGAGCTGGTGGCCAAAGCCATCGCCCCGGATTACGCCGTTGGCCCGCACACCGCCTCGCTGGGGTTCACCTTTGCCGAAGGCAGCAAACTGCCTGCACCGTTTACCAACGGCGCATTCGTCGGCCAGCACGGCTCGTGGAACCGCAAACCGCATAGCGGCTACAAGGTGATTTTCGTGCCGTTCGCGGCAGGCAAGCCGACCGGGCAGCCGGTGGATGTGCTGACCGGATTCCTTGATAAAGATGAAAATGCCATGGGTCGGCCGGTGGGTGTGGTGATTGATCAGCAGGGAGATTTGCTGGTGGCGGATGATGTAGGGAACAAGATTTGGCGGGTTTCGGCGGCTAAATAAGCCTCCAACGCCAACACACATAACAAATAATGAAATAGCTCCCCCCGCCGCCCCCTGTGATCGCCCACTAAGCTTTCACAGGGGGCTCATCGGAGACCGTTGCCATGAACAAAGTAGCTATTGTCGCCATCGATCTGGGAAAACACAGCTTTCATCTGCATGCACAAGATGATCGTGGTCATGAGCTTTACCGCAAAAAGTTTAATCGGGCGGCGCTCATCCAGCATCTGGCCAATCTCGAACCCTGCACCGTTGCGATGGAAGCTTGCGGCGGAGCCCACTTCATGGCGCAGGAAGTCTCAAGACTGGGGCATATACCCAAACTCATTGCTCCGCATCTCGTGCGTCCGTATGTGAAAAGCAACAAGAACGACTTCGCTGATGCCGAAGCGATCTGCGAGGCTGCAACTCGTCCAACAATGCGCTTTGTGCCGCCTAAGAATCAGGCTCAGCAGGCGCTGGCCATGCTCAACTCGACACGTGATTCGTTCATCAAAGAACGTACTGCTACCGTCAATCGGATTCACGCAGCCCTCCTGGAAGTCGGAATCAGCTTGGCCCCAGGCTTCAAGTCCATCAAAGATCTTCCAGCGCTGCTTGAAGCGCATCCACTTCCCGATTCCATCAAAAAACTACTGACCAGGCTGCGTGAGCACTTCAATTACTTGCACGAGCAGGTCAAGGCTTTGGATAAGGAAGTGGAGTGCCAAGCCGCTGAAGATGATCTGGCTGTTCGCTTGATGACGATGCCGTGTGTCGGCCCGATCACCTCCAGCGTCCTGGCTGCCGAGTTGGGCGATGGCAAACAGTTCAAGTGCGGCCGAGGCTATTCGGCCTCGATCGGGCTAGTGCCCAAACAACACTCCACGGGCGGAAAAACCGTACTTTTAGGCATCAGCAAGCGGGGTGACCGAAACCAGAGACGTCTGCTGATCCAGTGTGCCCGCGTCTATCTGATGCAGTTGGATCGACAGAAAGGAGCGCTGGCGGACTGGGTCCGACGGCTATGGGACAACCATCACTCCAATCATGTGGTCTGCGCACTGGCCAACAAACTGGCGAGAATCGCCTGGGCGATTGCAGCACACCACACCGAATTCGATGCGGGGCCAGGCGCGATGAACGCCTAACCCCGCAGTCACCCGAGCACCACCCACCTGGTTTGCGATGCTGGATAACAGATGACGTGAACGGCCAACCGGCCTGACGAAAACCCTGAGCTCCCACACGGCTGAAAGGCCGTCCAAGTAATTAGGATCGCCGGGCATCGATTCTCATCAAGGCGCGAATGGACCAACCTCCACTCAGACGCCGGATAGATGAAAGCAAGCCAAACACATCATCAAAAACAGTATTGCAGAAAAGGGGGGAACCATAGATGTGGGAGCGGGCTTGCTCGCGAAGGCGTCATGACATTCAACATCTCCGTTGACTGTTACACCGCTTTCGCGAGCAAGCCCGCTCCCACATTTTTAATCGGTGTCAGCGCTTACCTTTTGCGGCAAAGGGTTAAACCATCACCTATCGGCAACATCGACAGATCCACCCGCACGTCATCCTTCAAAGCTCGATTGAGCACCTGTATCGCTCGGGTGTCTGCGCTCTCCGGATTTTCCTCAAGCACCCGCCCGCTCCACAGCGTGTTATCAAACACCGCCAAACCACCGACCCGCAGCAAACGCAGGGCGTGCTCCAGATAACTCGAGTAGTTAGCCTTGTCAGCGTCGATGAAGATCAGATCAAATTGCCCTGGCTGCTCCAACAGAGCCAGGGTTTCCAACGCAGGTGCCAGACGCAGATCGATACGTTCGGCCAAGCCCGCCTCCTGCCAGTAACGCAATGCAGTGGCGTTGTAATCGCCTTGGATATCGCAACAGATCAGCAAGCCGTCGTCCGGCAATGCCGCCGCCATGCACAAAGCGCTGTAACCGGTGAAGGTGCCGACTTCCAGCAAACGCCTGGCGCCGGTGAGTTTGACCAGCAACGCGAGGAACTGCCCTTGCTCTGGCGCGATCTGCCAGCGCGCCATGGGCAGCATCTGGGTTTCGTCACGCAAACGCTTGAGCAGCGGCGTTTCCCTGAGGGAAACGTCGAGCAGGTAGTGGTACAGGGAATCGTCGAGATTGAGCGTGCGAGTGGTCATGACAGCAACCTCAGCAATCTACGGGTTACGCGCCAGGTGCTCAGGCTGCAAGACGCGCTTGGCGCTCAGGTAGGCTTTCTGCCAATAGGCTTTGGACAAGCTGTCGAGCTTCACCGTGCCGCCCGTGGCCGGGGCGTGGACGAAGCGGCCTTCACCGACGTAGATCCCGGCGTGGCTGACCTGGGAGCCGCCATTGGTGGCGAAGAAGATCAGGTCGCCGGTTTGCAGGCCTTCCTTGCCGACATTGGCAGCTTGCATGCTGATCATCTCGCGGGTGGTGCGCGGCAGGGAAATGCCGGCGACGTCACGGTAGACGTAACCGATCAGGCCACTGCAATCGAATCCCGAATCCGGTGTGTTGCCGCCCCAGCGATACGGCGTGCCCACCAGGCCGAGGGCGCGAAACAACACGTCTTCTGCTTCCGGGGAGAATGCTTGGGAGGAACCGAAAATAATCGGCGCGCGAACCACCGGCGCTGAGGGCGGTGGACGGCTGGCGCAGGCGCTGAGCAGCGCTGCGAAGAACATGAGTGCGAGGCGGGCCGACATCGTCATAAGCAGAACATCCTGATCTGGCTGCGGCTTTTTCTGCCGGAAAGACAGAAAAGAAAACCGCCTGCGCAGGACGCAGGCGGTTTGCCATCAATAATAGATCAGGATTCTAGCGCCTATGCGGCAAACTTCAAGTAAGACTTTAAGTTCGCCTTACATAAAGTGTGCTTACTTGCGAGCAGTGACCACAGTTGGGGCCATCGCGAGTGCGCGCTTGGCTTCGATGAAGGTCTTGCTCCAGTAGCTGTCGCCCAAGCTATCAACCCGCACGCCACCGCTTTTGCGGCTGCTGGAATGGATGAACTGGTCATCACCCAGGTAGATACCGGCGTGACTGACGCGACCGCGACGACCGTTGGTCGCGAAGAACAGCAAATCACCAGGCTTGAGCTTGTTACGCGCTACCAACGGGGCATCCACGTTGATCATTTCGCGAGTGGAGCGCGGCAGATTCATGCCGGCCTCTTCACGAAACAGGTAGCCGATGAAGCCGCTGCAGTCGAAACCGGCTTCAGAGGTACCGCCGAAACGGTAACGGGTACCGATCAGGGACATGCCACGTTCGAGGATGCTGTCGGCCAGAACCGGAAGCTGGTACGACTTGCCATCGGCGAAGTCTGCCAGTTCTTTTTCGGTGGCCACTTCTTCCTGATACAGAACGGAAGATTGGGCGGTAGCAGAGTTTCTAACCTGCTGTTGTTGCTCTTGCTGGGACACTGGAGAGTGAGCAGCGCAACCAAACAACAGGGTGACGAGTGCGAGAGGCACGAGGGGTGCGAAGCGATTTAGCATGGGCACGACCGTGGCTGATAGTTGTAAAGAAGGCGAGACTATGCCCGCTATCAACCTCATTTGCAAATTCAATCGATCTTTTTGTGACTTCTCGGTTTCTCGTTTACATCTAAGCGCTTAAGCCCATTTTAAACATTCGCGCAGCCTGCAACCTTGCAGGAAAGCGGATTTTCTGACGCCTGAAATATGCCGAAACCCGCTACAGGCCTTTATTTACTGGGGCTAGCTACCAACCGAGGGTTTCTTTCAGGAAGGGAATTGTCAGCTTGCGCTGAGCTTGAAGGGAGGCCTGATCGAGGCGTTCAAGTAGCTCGAAAAGCGCACTCATGCTGCGAGTACCGCGGGTCAAAATAAAATGCCCGACTTCATCGGTCAGGTGCAAACCGCGACGGGACGCACGCAATTGCAGGGCACGCAATTTGTCTTCATCGGACAGTGGGCGCATCTGGAAGATCAACGCCAAGGTGAGGCGCGATTTGAGATCCGCCAGCTTCACCGGCAGTTCACGCGGCGAGGTCGACGCAGCAATCAGCAGACGTCGGCCACTGTCACGCAGACGGTTGAACAGGTGGAACAACGCCTCTTCCCAATCCGCTCGCCCGGCGACGGCCTGTAGATCATCGAGGCAGACCAGTTCGTATTGTTCGAGGTTGTCGAGAATTTCGATGCCGCGATCCAGCAACTCGGCCAACGGCAAGTACACCGCCGGCTCGCCCATTTGCTCGAAACGCAGGCAGGCAGCCTGCAACAAGTGCGTGCGCCCTACCCCGTCCTTGCCCCAGAGGTAAATCAGGCTTTCGGTCCAGCCGGCGTCGGCTTCGCATAGCCGCTCGACATAGCCGAGTGCAGCGGCATTGGCGCCTGGGTAGTAATTGATAAAGGTAGCGTCATCACGCAGACGCACACCTAGGGGCAGCTGAATCGGTTTCATGCTGACTGAACAGTTCCAAAGGAACCGTTAGTGGCCTCTGTGTAAAGTTTGCGAAGTTTATACCCGTGAGACAGCCCGCACAATGCAGCAGACCACAAGCAAAATCAAAGGTTTGCGTTAACGCACTGGTTTTATGACAGTTTCTTTGGCGGCGCATGTGACAGCCGCGAGGGAGAAGCGGGCCGACCAGGCAAGAATCCAGGCCGCCCGCTACAAGCGATCAGTCGACTTTAAAGCTCAGGCTCGTCGACGCCGCTGTACATATCCGAATCTTTATACAAATCATGCACATGACGCACCAGCACCATGATCACCGCCGCCACCGGCAACGCCAGCAGCACGCCAGTGAAACCGAACAGCTCGCCACCGGCCAGAATCGCGAAAATCACCGCCACCGGGTGCAGGCCGATCCGGTCGCCCACCAGCAACGGCGTCAGCACCATGCCTTCCAGTGCCTGCCCAACCATAAACACCGCAACGATGCCGAGCATCGGATACAAGTCACCGTGAAACTGGAACAGGCCAGCAATCAACGCCGCGCCAATCCCGATGACAAACCCCATGTAAGGCACGATCGCCGCCAGACCGGCGATAAGACCGATCAACAGCCCCAACTCCAACCCGACCAGCATCAGGCCCGCGGCATAGATCACGCCCAGCGCCAGCATCACCAGCAATTGCCCGCGAACAAATGCCCCGAGCACTTCATGGCATTCACCGGCCAGTGACACCACGCGCTCTTCGCGATCACGAGGCAACAGGCTGCGGATCTTGGCCATCATCAGGTCCCAATCGCGCAGCAGGTAGAAGCTCACCACCGGGATCAGCACCAGGTTGGCTAGCCAACCAATCAGCGCCAGACCGGACGCGGTCGCCTGACTCAGTACCACACTGACAATGTCGGTGGTCTGGCCCATGTGCTCGCTGATCGCAGCCTTGACCTTGTCGAACTTCCAGAAATTATCCGACAGTCCGAATTTCGATTGCGCCCACGGCAAGGCAGTGTGCTGCAACCAATCCAGCATCTGCGGCGCCAACTCGTACAAGCGGAACAACTGCTTGGCGAGCAACGGTACCAACACCAGCAGCAGCGTCGTGAAGATCAAGGTGAACAGCGCGAACACCGTCACCACGCCCCAGGTCCGAGACAGGCCAAGCTTCTCCAGCCGATCCACCAGCGGATCGAACAGATAGGCCAGCAGCAGCGCCACCAAAAATGGCGTCAGGATCGGATGCAACAACCAGACAAACACGCAGAGCAGGACCACCCCGCCCAACCAGAACCAACGCCGCGTATCGGCCATCTACAACTCCCTATGCTTCTATATAAAGAAAGAAAACCTTACCAACGGAATCGCAACTGCGGCACCGGCGCCAGGACCGGTGCTACAGCGGGTACCGCGCCATCGGCCGCCGGCGGAGCCGGGGCGACTGGCACTGGGGCTTCACCCGCCGGCACCTCCTGCAACTTGGCCAGGGACAACTGCGCCTTCAACTGTTCGGCGCTGCCGTTAACCCGGTAAATAATGTGATCACCGTCAACACTGACCAGGTGCCCACCGAAAGGCTCCAGCAAATGCCCGAGCGCCGCGTAACGCTCCAGCGTCATGCCCTGCACTTCCAGCAACTGCTCGCTTGCAACGCCCGGTTTGACGACAAATCGCGGCGCCATGCGCTCGCTGACCGCCAGCATCACCGCATCGGCCAAGGCAGGCACGTCGGCGCCCTGCACACTGCCAGCCTCTTTCTGATCGCCCAACCACAGATGCCACTTGGCTTGCCACTGACCACCCTCTTCACGGGCATGCACCGCCAGCAAGGCGTCGGCCCCATAGCGCTCCGACGCGTTATGCAACGGCGCAGGGTCATTGCCTTCCAGGGTTGGCGCCGTCGCGACGAGTTGTTCGCTCAGGTCACCTAACGGCAGGCGCAACGGCAAACCACGGTGTTGCGCGGCACGACGCAACGGTGCCGCACTGGCCTGAGCATCACCGACCAGGCCTGAGCCTTCGGTGGAGTCACTCAGCCACCAGCCAAGGATCGACGGCCGATTGGCGCCCCACAAAGACAATCCGGCACGGCGCAGCGCCTGCTCGGTAGTGGCCGGGTCGAAATCGACCTTCAACACTTCCGGCGGCCCCGCATCAAAGCCGTACTGGCTGATGATTTGTTGCGGGTCCTTGCGGATCGCCGCCAGCCCCGGATTCTGTGGCGCTTTCGGGTCACCGGTCAGGCGCAACACCAACGTATCCAGCGCCGCCTGGGTCGCCTGATCGCGTACCTCCGCGCTCTGACCGCTGACAGGTTGGCGGACCTGATAAAGGTTTTTCACGGTTTCGGCATGACTCGTCAGGCTGACAAGAGACAAACAGCCCACAAATAGATAGCTAGAAAAAAAACGCATGGAAGATTCCTGACGACGAGAGCGGCTGGAACTGGCCGCATGAAGACATTGAGCAAGGCTGTGACCATCGCCCCACGCAAAACATTCACCCGGCCTCGATAAGTTTTTAGCGCTGTCATAACGATAGACGGTTAATGGGGATACCTTATACAGCTATGCGAGACGTCACTCACTGGGACAATAATGGTTTTTTTCAGCCTATATGGCCCTGCCGTCGGCGCGAGGATGGCCGCTGCCTCTCAAGCCTGATAAAATCGCGCGCCTTCGCAGACCGGCAACAGCCGGGCACCCTGAAATTCGCGCAAGGCACTCGCCTTCGTTTGTTTCGGCGGTCCCACTGGACTCGGTCGTTACCCCTGAATCCCCCCTAAAGGCCTGGATCATGAGCAAGCAACCCTCCCTGAGCTACAAGGACGCCGGTGTAGACATCGACGCCGGTGAAGCATTGGTCGAACGCATCAAGAGCGTCGCCAAGCGCACTGCGCGCCCGGAAGTCATGGGCGGCCTGGGCGGTTTTGGCGCCCTCTGCGAAATCCCGGCCGGCTACAAGCAGCCAGTGCTGGTTTCCGGTACTGACGGCGTCGGCACCAAGCTGCGCCTGGCGCTGAACCTGAACAAGCATGACAGCATCGGCATCGACCTGGTCGCCATGTGCGTCAACGACCTGGTGGTGTGCGGCGCCGAGCCGCTGTTCTTCCTCGACTACTACGCTACCGGCAAACTGAACGTCGAAACCGCGACCCAGGTCGTGACCGGCATCGGCGCAGGCTGCGAGCTGTCCGGCTGCTCCCTGGTCGGCGGTGAAACCGCTGAAATGCCTGGCATGTACGAAGGCGAAGACTACGACCTGGCAGGCTTCTGCGTCGGTGTCGTGGAAAAATCCGAAATCATCGACGGTTCCAAAGTCGCTGCCGGCGATGCCCTGCTCGCCCTGCCGTCTTCCGGCCCGCACTCCAACGGCTACTCGCTGATCCGCAAGATCATCGAAGTCTCCGGTGCAGACATCGAAAATATTCAGCTCGACGGCAAACCGCTGACCGACCTGCTGATGGCCCCGACCCGTATCTACGTGAAGCCGCTGCTCAAGCTGATCAAAGAAACCGGCGCCGTCAAAGCCATGGCCCACATCACCGGTGGCGGCCTGCTCGACAACATCCCGCGCGTTCTGCCAAAAGGCGCTCAAGCGGTGGTTGACGTGGCAAGCTGGACTCGCCCGGCCGTATTCGACTGGCTGCAAGAGAAAGGCAACGTCGACGAAAACGAAATGCACCGCGTACTGAACTGCGGCGTCGGCATGGTTATCTGCGTTGCTCAAGAGCACGTTGAAACCGCTCTGAACGTTCTGCGTGAAGCCGGCGAGCAGCCATGGGTCATCGGTCAGATCTCCACCGCTGCCGAAGGCGCGGCTCAGGTTGAACTGAAGAACCTCAAGGCTCATTAATGTCCGCCACCTGTGATGTCGTGGTGCTGCTCTCCGGCACCGGCAGTAACTTGCAGGCCTTGATCGACAGCACGCGGACCGGCGACAGCCCGGTCCGCATTGCTGCGGTGATTTCCAACCGCGCCGACGCCTACGGCCTGCAACGCGCCAGGGACGCGGGTATCGATACCCGCGCCCTGGATCACAAGGCTTTCGATAGCCGCGAGGCCTTCGATGCCGCGCTGATCGAACTGATCGACGCCTTCAATCCCAAACTCGTGGTACTCGCCGGTTTCATGCGCATTCTCAGCGCTGACTTCGTGCGGCACTACCAGGGTCGCCTGTTCAACATCCATCCCTCGCTGCTACCCAAATACAAAGGGTTACACACTCATCAGCGCGCTCTGGAGGCCGGCGACACCGAGCACGGCTGCTCCGTGCACTTCGTCACCGAGGAACTCGATGGCGGACCACTGGTCGTACAGGCAGTAATACCGGTAGAGTTGCACGATACGCCGCAGAGTCTGGCTCAGCGGGTACACGTTCAGGAACACCTGATCTACCCGATGGCTGTGCGCTGGTTTGCCGAAGGTCGTTTATCACTCGGCGAACAAGGTGCTTTACTGGATGAAAAGTTACTCGCGGCCAGCGGCCACTTGATTCGAACCTAGGAGATTTTATGCGTCGCGCCCTGCTCTTCGCTTGCGCTCTGTTCGCCCTGCCTCTGGCACAGGCTGCAGACCTTCAACCGTTCTCCGCCAGCTACACCGCCGACTGGAAACAACTTCCAATGAGCGGCACCGCGGAACGCAGCCTGACCAAGGAAGCGAACGGCGTCTGGAAACTCAGCTTCAAGGCATCGATGATGATCGCCAGCCTGAATGAAGAAAGTACCCTGACGCTGGACAAGGACACTTTGCTGCCCCAGTCCTACCACTTCGAACGTGGCGGCCTGGGCAAAGCCAAGAAAGCCGATCTGGACTTCGACTGGACCACAAAAATGGTCACCGGCACTGATCGTGGTGACCCGGTCAAGGTTCCGCTGAACCGTGGTATGGTCGACAAATCCACCTACCAGCTTGCTCTTCAGCATGACGTGGCAGCCGGCAAGAAAAGCATGAGCTACCAGGTGGTCGATGGCGGTGATGTCGATACCTACGACTTCCGCGTGCTGGGTTCGGAAAAAGTCGACACCAAGGCCGGCCAGATCGATGCGATCAAGGTCGAGCGCGTGCGCGACCCGACGCAAACCAAGCGCACCACTGTCATGTGGTTCGCCAAGGACTGGGATTACCTGCTGGTCCGTCTGCAACAGGTTGAAACCGACGGCAAGGAGTACAACATCATGCTCCTGGACGGTACGGTCAATGGCAAGGCTGTCAAAGGCAGCTGATCCGGCTCGAAATGAAAAGCCCCCGCAATTGCGGGGCTTTTTTTTGCCTGATGATTTGTCGGGGAGTAATGCAACTGAATGAACAATAGATAACCTGTGGCGAGGGAGCTTGCTCCCGCTGGGCTGCGAAGCGGCCCCAAAAGAGCGGGACTGCTGCGCAGTCCAACGGGAGCAAGCTCCCTCGCCACAAAAGCTCGCTCCCACAGAGTTCAGTGTTGCGCTCAACAGACGGGCTAAACCGAAAACCGCGCCACCATGGTGTTCAAGTCCACCGCCAACCGCGACAACTCCTGACTCGCCGCACTGGTCTGGTTCGCCCCGGCCGAGGTCTGCAACGCCAGGTCACGGATATTCATCAGGTTGCGATCCACTTCCCGCGCCACAGCCGCTTGCTCCTCCGAGGCACTGGCGATCACGATGTTGCGCTCGTTGATCAAGGTGAACGCCGAGGCAATCTCCTCCAGCGCAACGCCCGCTGCTTTCGCTACTTCCAGGGTCGAGCGCGCCCGACTATTGCTCTGCTGCATCGAGCTGACGGCTGAGTCGGTACCCTGCTGGATACCGCTGATCATCTGCTCGATTTCCTGGGTCGACTGCTGCGTCCGGTGGGCCAGCGCCCGCACTTCATCCGCCACCACGGCGAAGCCGCGTCCGGCATTGCCGGCACGCGCTGCTTCGATCGCCGCGTTCAAGGCCAGCAGATTGGTCTGCTCGGCGATCGAGCGAATCACGTCCAGCACCTTGCTGATGCCATAAACCTTCTGCGCCAGATCCTCGACCTGGGTCGCATTGGCGGTGACATCGTCCGCCAGAGACTCAATCGACAATACCGTCTGATGCACCTGCTCACGACCATGCTGGGCGATCCGGTCAGACTCACGGGATGCTTCGGAGGTGGCCACCGCGTTGCTCGCCACCTCTTCCACCGCCGCCGTCATCTGGTTGACCGCCGTCGCGGCCTGCTCGATTTCCAGACTTTGCTGATGCAAGCCACGGGTGGCGTCCTCGGTGACGCAACTGAGTTCTTCCGAGGCCGAGGCCAATTGGCTGGAGGAATCGGAAATCTGTCGAATGGTCTCGCGCAGGCTTTGCTGCATGCTCTTGAGCGCATGCAGCAGCCGCGCCGGCTCGTCTTTGCCGGTGATGCTTATGTCGCCGGTCAGATCGCCACCCGCCACCACCTCAGCGACCCGCAACGATTGGGACAAGGGCAAGACGATGCTGCGGGTCAGCAGCAATGCCAGGCCGATGGTCATCAGCGCCGCAATCGCGACCATCACCCCGACCCACACCCGCGAAGTACTGAACACCCGACGCGCCGCCTCGGTCGCCAGGTTGGCGTTGTGTTTGTTCAGCTCGACCAGGGTTTTAAGGGTGACAGAGATTTCATCGGCCAGCGGGCTCATCTCGCCATTGACGATGACCGCCGCGTCGTCGACTTGCCCTTGGGCGGACAGGCTCATCACTTGCCCCTGAAATTGCAGGTACTGTTGCTCAGACATTTTGAAGCGATCAAACAGCGAGCGCTCCTCCGGCAGCACGATCAACGCGTCATAGCGCTGTTGAGCGTCGCCCAGCGTGCCTTTGAGTTCATTGAGTTTGCTGACGTTCTGCGCCAGCGCCTGGGGATCACGGTTAATCAACAGGCGCATGGTCAGGGCGCGCAAGCGAAGCATGTCCTGACTCATCTCCCCCACCGCCATCACGCTGGGCAGCCAGTTGTTATCGACCTGATCGGACTCGGCGCGCATGTTCGACATCTGTTGCAGGGCGAACGCCCCCAACCCGAACACCATCAACGCCAGCAGGCCAAAACCCAGCCCCGCGCGCGGCGCAATATTGAGACTTCGGATACTCATTGCTCTGGTTCCTTCCAATTAGGCACTGCATATCCCTGCAGCGGGTTGCTTTAGACGGTATCGGCCCGCAGAAATTTTGCGTAAGACCAAAACGTGATATCAAAACGCCTTAATACTTCGATCAACGGGCGGTAACGATTCAGCCGAGCCAAGCAAAATCAAAAGATCGTCCGAACGCGGCCCGAGCCTTCGGCAGCTCCTACGCGCCTGTGGGCGAAGGCTGCGATCTTTTTGGGAACGCGCCACAGCACGCATGCTCTATACCTTCAGGGTCCAATTTTGATCGAATGACTTTTCCTACTGCCGATGAGGTTTCCCATGACTGTTACCGTCAATACCGTTTCCAGTGAAGGCTTTCGTCACAGCGTCCAGATCGACGACCACGAACTGTTTGCCGATGTGCCCACCTCCGCCGGCGGCGAAGGCTCGGCGCCGGAGCCTCACGACTACTTCGACGCCGCCCTCGGTGCCTGCAAGGCCCTGACCCTGAAGATGTACGCCAAGAAGAAGGACATCCCGCTGACCGGCGTTACGGTCGAGGTCAAACGCGACAACAGTGAGGAGCAGAAAGGCAAATACGCCCTGCACGTCAAACTGACCCTCAAGGGTGTGCTCACTGACGCCCAGCGCGAGGAGTTGCACCGCGTTGCCGACCGTTGCCCGGTGCACAAACTGATGACCACCACCGAGGTCAGCATCGAGACCCACCTGTCCGAAGGCGCCTTCAGCCAATAGCGGCAAGGGCAGTGCAAGCGGGTTATGCTCCACGCATTACCCGCTCAGCCTGGAATGCAGCATGAACACTCCACTCGTGATCAGCCCCCGCGCCGAAGATGTCGAAGGTCAACCGATTCTTCGTCCGTTGCCGTCAGCCAAATGCCGCAGCGTCGGGCCTTTCGTGTTTTTCGACCACATGCTCGAAACCCGTTATCCGCCGGGTAAAGGCATGAACATCCGACAACACCCGCACATCGGTCTGTCGACCCTCACCTATTTGTTCCAGGGGCAGATCCAGCACAAGGACAGCCTCGGTTCTGATCAGGTGGTGGGCACCGGCGATGTGAGTTGGATGACGGCGGGCAGCGCGATTGCCCACGTTGAACGCACGCCCGAGGCGCTGAAAAATAGCGGCTTCACGATGCACGGCGTGCAGATCTGGCTCGCCTCGCCCAAGGATCATGAACAAGGTCCGGGGCACTACAGCCATCACCCTGCGTCCACGTTGCCGGTCAGCGATAACCTCGGCGTGAAGATCCGGATGATTGCCGGGACAGGCTTTTGCCTGGAATCGCCGGTGCCGGTGCTTTCTCCTACGCTGTACGCCGAATTGAACCTGCAAACCGCGACGACCTTGCTGATTCCGACCGAGCATGAAGAGCGAGCACTGTATGTGCTGGATGGCGAGGTACAACTCGACGGCGAGCCGGTAGAACCGCATTCGCTGGTGGTGTTGCCGGTCGGGGAAGAGATGACGTTGTTTGCCGAGAGCGACTGCCACGCCGTGTTGTTCGGCGGTGCGCCGCTGGATGGGCCACGGCGGATCAACTGGAACTTTGTCGCGAGCGATCCGGCGATGATCGATGAAGCGAGGCGACGCTGGGCGGCCGGGGATTGGCCGACGGTGCCGGGGGAAAGTGAGCGGATCGAACTGCCTTAAGGTCTTCAGCATCAGTTAAACCGCTTTCGCGAGCAGGCTCGCTCCCACAGGGGAATGCATTCCAATGTGGGAGCGAGCCTGCTCGCGATGAGGCCAGCACTAACACCAACGATGTCAGGGCAAAAAGCAGCAATCAGCCTTTAAAGACTTCATCCAGCAAGTTATGCATCGACACAAACGCCCGAGTGGCCGTTTTCGCGTCATACATCATCTTGCCCGGCACGTTCGCATGCGGATCGGTAAACGAGTGAACCGCACCGCCGTAGCTCAGCAGCTGCCAATCCACGCCCGCCGCGTTCATTTCATCTTCAAACGCCGGCAATTGCTCTTTTGGCACCAGCGGATCGGACGCACCGTGCAGCACCAACACCGAGCCCTTGATGTTTTTCGCATCGTTCACGTTCGGTGTATCCAGCGAGCCATGGAACGAGACCGCCGCTTTCACCGGCGCACCGGTGCGAGCCAGTTCCAGCGCGCAGCAACCGCCAAAGCAGAAACCGAAAGTCGCCAGCTTCGAGGTATCGACCGCCGCCTCGCCCTGAGTCTGCAATTGCTCGAACGCTGCCGCCATGCGCTTGCGCAGCAATGCGCGGTCATTCTTCAACGGCATCATCGCCGCGCCCGCCTCATCGCCGTTCTGCGGGCGAACCGACTGGCCGTAAAGGTCAGCAAGCAACACCACGTAACCCTTGGCCGCCACCGACTTGGCGATTTCTTCGGCGCCAGCGCTGACGCCCATCCAGTTCGGTGCCATCAACAGACCCGGACGTGGCCCTTTATGGTCGGCATCAAAGGCCAGACGGCTTTCGTAAGATTGGCCATCCAGTTGATAGACCACGGAACGCACAGTGACTTGGCTCATTTCAGACTCCTAAGACTCAAGAATAAAAAAACCCGCCGAAGCGGGTTTTTGTACAACTCAGTTAAACCGACAGTTCAACCAACAGCTTGTTGAGACGGCGCACGTAGGCCGCCGGGTCTTTCAAGCTATCACCAGCCGCCAGGGCCGCCTGATCGAACAGGATGTGCGACAGGTCGCCAAAGCGCTCGTCACTCTGCTCAGCGTCAAGCTTCTCGATCAGTGGGTGAGCCGGGTTGAATTCGAAGATCGGCTTCGAATCCGGCACCTTCTGCCCGCTGGCTTCGAGGATCTGACGCATCTGCAAGCCCAGGTCCTGCTCGCCGATGGCCAGGATCGCCGGGGAATCGGTCAGACGGTGGGAAACCCGCACTTCAGCAACCGAGTCGCCCAGTGCAGTTTTCAGACGTTCAACCAAACCTTCTTTGGACTTGGCGACTTCTTCCGCGGCTTTCTTGTCTTCTTCCGAATCCAGGTTGCCGAGGTCCAGGTCTCCGCGTGCCACGTCGACAAAGCTCTTGCCGTCGAAGTCGCTGAGGTAGCTCATCAGCCACTCGTCGATGCGGTCGGTCAGCAGCAGCACTTCGATGCCTTTCTTGCGGAAGACTTCCAGGTGCGGGCTGTTTTTGACTTGTGCGTAGGTTTCGCCGGTCAGGTAGTAGATCTTGTCCTGACCTTCCTTGGCGCGGGCCAGGTATTCAGCCAGACCGACCACTTGCTCGCCTTCATCACCGTTGGTGGATGCAAAGCGCAGCAGGCCTGCGATTTTTTCTTTGTTGGCGAAATCTTCAGCCGGGCCTTCTTTCATGACCTGACCGAAGTTTTTCCAGAAGCCTTTGTATTGCTCGGGCTCGTTCTTCGCCAGTTTTTCCAGCATGTCGAGTACGCGCTTGGTCAGCGCCGACTTCATGGAATCGATGATCGGGTCTTTCTGCAGGATTTCCCGCGACACGTTCAGCGACAGGTCGTTGGAATCGACCACACCTTTAATGAAGCGCAGGTACAGCGGCAGGAACGACTCGGCCTGATCCATCACGAACACACGCTGCACGTACAGCTTCAGGCCTTTCGGCGCTTCACGCTGGTACAGGTCGAACGGAGCGCGGGTCGGCACGTAGAGCAGCGAGGTGTATTCCAGCTTGCCTTCGACCTTGTTATGGGTCCAGCTCAGCGGGTTCTCGAAATCGTGGGCGATGTGTTTGTAGAACTCCTGGTATTCCTCATCCTTCACTTCAGTGCGAGGACGGGTCCACAGGGCGCTGGCGCGGTTGACGGTTTCCCATTCAACGGCTGGCTGCTCTTCGCCTTCAGCGGCTGCCGCTTCTTTCGGCAACTCGATCGGCAGAGCGATGTGGTCGGAGTATTTCTTGATGATGTTGCGCAGACGCCAGCCATCGGCGAATTCGTCTTCAGCAGCCTTCAGGTGCAGGACGATACGGGTGCCACGCTCGGCTTTCTCAACGGTGGCGACTTCGAACTCGCCTTCACCCTTGGACGCCCAGTGCACGCCTTCGCTGGCAGCATCACCGGCACGACGGCTGAACACGTCGACTTTGTCGGCGACGATGAATGCAGAGTAGAAGCCCACACCGAACTGACCGATCAGGTGCGAATCTTTTTTCTGATCGCCGGACAGGTGCTTCATGAAATCGGCCGTACCGGATTTGGCGATGGTCCCCAAGTGGGTGATCGCTTCTTCACGGCTCATGCCGATACCGTTGTCTTCGAGGGTGACGGTTTTGGCGTCTTTGTCGAAGCTCACACGGATTTTCAGTTCGGCGCCACCTTCCAGCAACTCAGGCTTGGACAGGGCTTCGAAACGTAATTTGTCGACAGCGTCAGAGGCGTTCGAGATCAATTCGCGAAGGAAGATTTCCTTGTTGGAATACAGCGAATGGATCATGAGGTGCAGCAGTTGCTTCACCTCGGTCTGGAAGCCCAGGGTTTCCTTTTGAGTTTCCACACTCATGGTCATCAAACTCCAATCAGATGGCAGTGGCCGCGACCTGAAGGGTCGGCGGCGGGTTGTCATCAGAGTTTGGGGCTGAGTTCAGGATTTCAAGGGGTCTTCAATTTTGAAATGCCCCCGGGCCGTGGCAATCGGCTCGGCTTCGGTGGTTTGCCAGGCCGTTATCGCCACGTTGGCCACCCGCCGCCCCTGGCGGCAAACCTGGCAACGCGCCCAGGTATCGCGAAATTGCCCGGCGCGCAGATAGTCGAGGGAGAAGTCGATAATCTTCGGCACACCGGGCGAGCCGGTGAAGATCAACAGGTGCAGTGCCGCCGACAGCTCCATGAACCCGGCGATCACGCCGCCATGGATCGCCGGCAATAAAGGGTTACCAATGTTGTCCTTGTTGGCCGGCAAGCGGAACAGCAACTCATCCCCGACTCGCGAACACTCGACACCAATCAACTTGGCGTACGGGATCAGGTGCAGCAGCGAGGCGTAGTCCCCTTGCGCGTGGGCCTGTTGAAGTTGTTCCTTGAACGAATCGGTCATTTCGCACCTCCGGCGATCGTGCCGCCAAAGCCTTTAGTGCCTTTGATGCCCTTGCCCATGCGCATAAAAGTGCCGACCACGTGGGCGATGGGGTGCTCGGGGTCGTCCTGGTAGGCAAAGCCTCGGGCGAAGATCACGTCAGTGGTCACCCGGTAACACTGGGCGAAACCGTAGACATCCTTATGCGGCTGGGCCGCGTGCATGTAGTCAATGCGCAAATCGAGGGTCGGGCAGACTTCGAATTCCGGCAACACGCACAGGGTGGACATGCCGCACGCGGTGTCCATCAGCGACGTCAGGGCGCCACCATGGATGACACCGGTTTGCGGGTTTCCGACAATTTGCGGGCTGTAGGGCAGGATCACTGTCAGCCCTTCATTGCTTGCGCTGTGCACGCGTAAACCGAGTACCTGACAATGTCGCAGTGCCGATAGAAATCGTGTTGCACGCTCAAAAATGGGGTTGTCGGCCATTAGGTAAATCTCTTCTTAGTATCCAGCCAAAGCCTCAGGTGAATCAGGCAAAAGTTCCGTATCGTTAAAAACATATATATCTGT
The DNA here is from genome assembly GCF_056680395.1 of Pseudomonas sp. ASL4. Taxonomy (NCBI): domain Bacteria; kingdom Pseudomonadati; phylum Pseudomonadota; class Gammaproteobacteria; order Pseudomonadales; family Pseudomonadaceae; genus Pseudomonas; species Pseudomonas sp. ASL4. The sequence goes on from NZ_CM155280.1 coordinate 6,222,279, forward strand.
ATGAAATGAGGAACTTATCGTCGGCGGTTGTGCTCGAAAGGCCAGTAGATATTTTCCATAAGGAGAAACACCCCATGCGTAAGACTTTAGCTATTGCCTTGATGTTGACCGCTTCCCTCGGTCTCGCTGCTTGCGATAAAAAATCCGAGGACAAAGCTCAAGATGCTAACCAACATGCTGAGCAAGCCCAGCAAAAAATGAACGAAGCTCAGGATAAAGTGAACGACGCGGCGAAAGAAAACGCCGAAGCCGCCAAAGATCAGGCTGAATCGAATAAAGCGGCAGCCCAGGAGTCGGCTCCGGCCACCCCGGTCGCTCCAACCGAAGCACCTAAAAACTAAAACAGTTTTTAGCGTGATAAAAGAAAACCCGCCAAGTGCGGGTTTTCTTTTGCCTGTTATTTGCTGCGTTAGAGCAAAACGGTTTTAAAAGTCGGACTAATCATCAGCAATAACGAACAGACTAACCCGACGATCCACACCAGACTGCGCTGCCAGGCAAGATCCTTCAAATAGCACAACAAATAGAGAATGCGCGCGACCACAAAGATGATCGCCAGCGAGTCGATCAGCCACCCCGCCGTTTGCGTGGTGTGCGCCATCAACACGCCCACTGCAAACAAGATGAAGGCTTCGATACTGTTCTGGTGAGCCGCCAATGCACGGGCGCCCAAACCGGTTAGTTGCGCCTGTTGCTGGCGTGGCAGGTGATTGTTGTAACCGCCCTGCTCTTTCATGGCTTTGGCCACGGGCATGCGGGCCACGTAAATCAGCAATGCACTGATAAACACACACCAGAACGGAATACTCATCAAGCGGCCTCTTTGTTGGCTTCGGGCAATGGCGCCTCTGTAGGGGTATAGACCATCACGTCGAGAACGTCGGAGTGAAACTCCCGACGATACAACACCAGCACCACGCCGGTGCTCATCAACATGAACAGCCATGGGCTGACGAACCAGGCCAGCATGGTCATGCCGAAGTAGTAAGAGCGCAGGCCGAAGTTGAACTGGTTGGCCGCCATCGAGATCACCCGCGCCGCACGTGCGGCGAAGGCTTTACGCTCCTGCTCGGAAACATGCCGCTCGCCGATCATCGGTGCCGAGCCAACTAGCACGGCCGCGAAGTTGTACTGACGCATGCACCAACTGAAGGTGAAGAACGCGTAGACAAACACCATCGCCAGACACAGCAACTTGATCTCCGACATACCCTGAGAAGCCTGCTGGACCATGGGAATGTCTGCCAGCAACGACACAGCCCTTTCGGAGGCGCCGAGTAGGGTGAGAATACCCGCCAGGATAATCAAGGTGCTGGAGGCGAAGAACGAGGCGTTGCGTTCCAGGTTGCCGATCACGCTGGCATCGGCGATGCGGTTGTCACGCAGCAGCATGCGGCGCATCCAGTCTTCGCGGTACAGATGCAGCACGCTGGCCAGGCACGCGGTATCACGGCCCTTCCACGTCGCATAACGGGTGTAGCCGCCCCAGCAGATGACAAACCAGAGCGCGGCGAGAAGGTGGATCAGGTTGGCGTGGATGAACGACATGCAGGTCCTTGTGATGTGGGTGCGGAAAACCGAAAACCTGTGGGAACGGGCTTTTGTGGCGAGGGGGCTTGCCCCCGCTGGACTGCGCAGCAGTCCCCGAAACGCGCAGGGCCGCTTCGCGCCCCAATGGGGGCAAGCCCCCTCGCCACAAAGGTTCGCCCCCAGAAGTGGTTTTGGCAGTGGTTCGACGCTAGCTGACGGAAAAAGACACTGCCTCACGCCCATAAAAAATGCCCCGTATCGATTGATACGGGGCATTTCTGTTTTGGCCTGCTGCCCGCTTGTGGCGGACGGTCAGGTTTAAGCCAGGGCTTCGGCGCGCTTGCCGAGCATGCGATCGCAAACGGCGGCCACTACCAGGGTCATGACCGACGGCACCAGCCAGGCCAGACCTTGTTCGCTCAACGGCAGGTGCGACAGCTGCGTCGGCATCCAGTCCGCCAGACCGGCACCTTTAAGCGCGTCAATCATGCCGAAAATGAACGACACCAGCATCACCGGGCCAACGATGCGGCCCTGTTCACGCCAGAAGTCTTTGCAGAAGCTCAGGGCGACCAGGACGATGCACGGCGGGTAGATCGCGGTCAGCACCGGGATCGAGAACGCGATCAGCTTGGTGAGGCCCAGGTTGGACACAAACAGCGAGAACACCGCCAGGATGATGACCAGTGTCTTGTAGGACAGAGGCAACACCCGGCTGAAGTATTCGGCGCAGGCGCAAGTCAGGCCGACCGCAGTCACCAGGCACGCCAGCGAGATCAACACCGCCAGGAAACCGCTGCCCAGCGAACCGAAGGTGTGCTGCACGTAGGCGTGCAGGACGGCCGCACCATTCGCGGCACCGGCGGCCACTTCATGGCTGCCCGAACCGAGGCGGAACAGGCTGACGTACACCAGCGCCAGACCGACGCCGGCAATCAAACCGGCAATGATCGCGTAACGGGTGATCAACGCTGGCGACTCGACGCCACGGGAGCGGATCGCGTTAACGATAACGATGCCGAACACCAGAGCACCCAGGGTATCCATGGTCAGGTAACCATTGATAAACCCTTGAGAGAACGGTGCCGCCACATATTCAGGCGTGGCCACGCCGATATCACCGGCCGGCAAGGCGAACGCGGCGATGCCGAGCACGGCCAGGGCGATGATCTTCAGCGGCGCAAGGAAACGTCCTACGGTATCCAGCAGGCGGCCCGGATACAGCGAGATAAAGAACACCAACAGGAAGTACACCGAGCTGTAGAGGAACAGCGCCAGCGGGCTCTCACCGGTCAGCGGCGCCAGGCCTACTTCGAAGGACACGGTGGCGGTGCGCGGCGTCGCAAACAGCGGGCCGACAGCCAGGTAGCACGCCGCGGCCAACAGGCCACCAGCGACTTTACCGATCGGGCTGCTCAACGCATCCATTGCCCCACCGACCTTGGCCAGGGCGACAACGGTGATCACCGGCAGACCGACTGCAGTGATCAGAAAACCCAGCGCCGCCATCCAGACATGAGGCCCGGACTGCAAACCGACGATAGGCGGGAAGATGATGTTGCCAGCCCCGACAAACAGGGCAAACGTCATAAAACCAAGTGCCAGGATGTCCTGGCCTTTCAACACTTTCATTAAGGAAATACCACACTACTGAATCGGAATTTAGAGAGGGATTTCCCTATGGGTGAGGGAAATGCTGTCGGTCTGTATAGGACCAACCCGTTTAGCGCGTAGCGACCTTGTGGGCAGCGGACGCAAAAATGGCTGCTAGCCTAACGAATTTGCACGACAAACGCACTGTTAGGGGGCGAAGTATCCGATACGCGACATTTCGATGTCGCGTTTACATATCTAATTTACCTTCACAGGATCCTGTGGCGAGGGGCTTGCCCCCGTTCGGCTGCGAAGTAGTCGCAAATCAAACAAATGTGATCTACCTGACGTAACGCAATCGCCTGTTTTGGGGTCGCTTCGCAACCCAAACGGGGGCAAGCCCCCTCGCCACAAAAACCCTGCGAATGGCTCAAATCCCGGAAACAACAAAGGCCACCCGAAGGTGGCCTTTGTTTGGTGAAGCGTCAGCTAAGCGCGAGGCTTACTTGACAGCCCAACCGGTCAGCTCGGACAAAGCCTTGCCGATGTCTGCCAGCGAACGCACGGTTTTAACGCCTGCGTCTTCCAGGGCAGCAAACTTCTCGTCTGCTGTGCCCTTGCCGCCAGAGATGATTGCGCCAGCATGGCCCATGCGCTTGCCAGCAGGGGCAGTCACACCAGCGATGTAGGAAACAACCGGCTTGGTCACGTGTGCCTTGATGTAGGCAGCCGCTTCTTCTTCAGCCGAACCGCCGATCTCACCGATCATAACGATCGCTTCGGTCTTCGGGTCTTCCTGGAACAGTTTCAGGATGTCGATGAAGTTCGAACCCGGGATCGGGTCACCGCCGATGCCGACGCAAGTCGACTGACCGAAACCGGCGTCAGTAGTCTGCTTAACAGCTTCGTAGGTCAGGGTGCCGGAACGGGAAACGATACCGACCTTGCCTGGCAAGTGAATGTGACCTGGCATGATGCCGATCTTGCATTCGCCTGGAGTGATCACGCCTGGGCAGTTAGGACCGATCAGGACTACGCCCAGTTCGTCGCACTTGACCTTGGCATCCAGCATGTCCAGGGTAGGAATGCCTTCAGTGATGCAAACGATCAGCTTGATGCCGCCGAATGCTGCTTCCAGGATGGAGTCTTTGCAGAAAGGAGCTGGAACGTAGATCACGCTGGCGGTGGCGCCAGTGGCAGCTACAGCGTCTTTCACGGTGTTGAACACTGGCAGACCCAGGTGCTCGGTGCCGCCCTTACCAGGAGTAACGCCACCAACCATCTTGGTGCCGTATTCGATGGCTTGCTGGGTGTGGAAACTACCTTGCGAACCGGTAATACCCTGGCAGATAACTTTGGTGTCTTTATTGATCAGGACGCTCATTATTTGCCCTCCGCAGCTTTGACAACTTGTTGAGCAGCGTCGGTCAGGCTGGTAGCAGCGATGATGTTCAAACCGCTTTCTGCCAGTACTTTAGCGCCCAGTTCAGCGTTGTTACCTTCAAGGCGAACAACAACCGGGATTTTCACGCCGACTTCTTTCACTGCACCGATGATGCCTTCGGCAATCATGTCGCAACGAACGATGCCGCCGAAGATGTTGACCAATACTGCAGCGACGTTAGTGTCGGACAGGATGATCTTGAACGCTTCGGTAACGCGTTCTTTGGTAGCACCGCCGCCCACGTCGAGGAAGTTGGCTGGTTTGCCGCCATGCAGGTTGACGATGTCCATGGTACCCATGGCCAGGCCAGCACCGTTGACCATGCAACCGATGTTGCCTTCCAGTGCTACGTAGTTCAGTTCGAACTTGGCAGCGTGCGCTTCGCGCGGATCGTCTTGCGACGGATCGTGGAAAGTTTTCAGCTTAGGCTGACGGTACATGGCGTTGGCGTCGATGTTGATCTTGGCGTCGAGGCAATGCAGATCGCCGTCAGCCTTGATCACCAGCGGGTTCACTTCCAGCAGAGCCAGGTCGTGATCCTTGAACAGCTTGGCCAGACCTACGAAGATCTTGGCGAACTGAGCAACTTGCTTGCCTTCCAGACCCAGCTGGAATGCCAGCTCGCGACCCTGGAATGGCTGAGCGCCAACCAGTGGATCGATAGTGGCCTTGAGGATTTTCTCAGGGGTGTCGTGAGCGATTTTCTCGATGTCCACGCCACCTTCGGTGGAAGCCATGAACACGATGCGACGGCTCGAACGGTCAACGACAGCGCCCAGGTACAGCTCTTTAGCGATATCAGTGCACGATTCAACCAGGATCTTGGTGACTGGCTGACCATTGGCATCAGTCTGGTAAGTCACCAGACGCTTGCCCAACCACTGTTGAGCGAATGCTTTGGCGTCTTCTTTGCTGCGAACCAGCTTAACGCCGCCCGCTTTACCGCGACCACCTGCGTGAACCTGGGCTTTGACAACCCATTCGGTCCCGCCGATTTTGTCGCACGCTTCTGCTGCTGCTTCCGGGGTGTCTACGGCGAAACCCTGGGATACTGGCAGGCCGTATTCAGCGAACAGCTGCTTACCCTGATACTCGTGAAGATTCATGCTTATTACCGTCTTCGTTAGGTACTGCGCATTCGGTGCTGCACTCGATCAAGTGCCGCACCACCTGTGACTGCTGCTTGCGTAGGTGTTCCGGATAACCGGTGAGACTACGCAAGGCTGCGTCCGGCGGACATTCCGCGGTGAGTCTTGCACGCAAGGCTCACGACGGGCCTTCCGCCGTGGTTTCTTATTGTCTTGTCTTAACGCTTCTTGCGGTTGGCGATGTGAATGGCGCCGCCATTCACTGCCAGAGCAGCTTCGTGCAGGGCTTCGGACAGGGTCGGATGGGAGAAAACCATCATGCCCAGGTCTTCGGCACTGGTGCCGAATTCCATGCCGATTGCGCCCTGCTGAACCAGTTCTGCAGCGCTCGGGCCAATCACATGGACGCCCAATACGCGGTCAGTCTTGGCATCAGCAATGACTTTCACGAAACCGCCGGTATCGTTGGCTGCCATGGCACGGCCACTGGCTGCGAACGGGAAAGTGCCGACGTTAACTTCAACGCCTTCAGCTTTCAAGGCTTGCTCGGTTTTACCGACCCACGCGATTTCCGGGTGAGTATAAATAACAGACGGGATCAGGTCATAGTTGATCTGGGCTTTGTGGCCCTTGATGCGCTCTACAACCATGATGCCTTCTTCGGACGCCTTGTGCGCCAGCATCATGCCGCGAACCACGTCACCGATTGCGAAAACGCCCGGAACGCTGGTTGCGCACTGGTCGTCAACGAAAACGAAGCCACGTTCGTCGATGTTAACGCCGCTGTCAGCTGCCAGCAGCTCGGTGGTCACTGGGCGGCGACCAACGGCAACGATCAGCTTGTCGAACGTGATGCTCTGTTCGCCGTTGGTATCGGTGTAGTTCACAACGACTTCGTCGCCGTTCACTTTGGAACCGGTAACGCGAGCGCCCAGCTTGATGTCCAGACCTTGTTTGGTCAGGGTTTTGTAAGCTTCTTTGGAAACCGCTTCGTCAGCTGCTGGCAGGAACTTCTCCAGCGCTTCCAGAACCACGACTTCGGAGCCCAGGCGGGACCATACCGAACCCAGTTCCAGACCGATCACGCCAGCGCCGATCACGCCCAGACGCTTAGGTACGGTTTGGAATTCCAGCGCGCCAGTCGAATCGACGATCACATTCTGGTCAACCGGAGCCGGTGGAATGTCGATCGGACGCGAGCCCGACGCCAGAATCACGTTCTCGGCTTCGATGATTTCAACGGTGCCGTCTGGCTTGGTCAGTTCAACTTTCTTGCCGGCCAGCAGTTTGCCGTGGCCTTGCAGGGAAGTAACGCCGTTAGCCTTGAACAGGGTTGCAACGCCAGAGGTCAGGCCTTTGACGATGTTGGCTTTACGGCCAACCATTGCAGCCACGTCCATGGTCACGCCAGCGTGATTGATACCGTGGATCGCGAAGCCTTCTTTGGCTTCCTTGTATTTCCAGGAGCTGTCCAGCAGCGCCTTGGAAGGAATGCAGCCGACGTTCAGGCAAGTACCGCCCAGGGCCAGTTTGCCTTCCTTGTCGGTGTATTTCTCGATGCAGGCAGTGGTGAGACCCAGTTGCGCTGCTTTGATGGCAGCTACGTAGCCGCCAGGGCCCGCGCCGATCACTACTACGTCAAATTTCTGCGACATTCAAAAAATCCTCTTTTAGCAACAAGCTTGAAGCCGCAAGCCTCAAGCCAAGCTGCAATTACTTGCAGTTTTGGACTTGAAACCTGCGGCTGCTTCTATCAGATATCCAGCAGCAAACGAGCCGGGTCTTCCAGCAGGTTCTTGATGGTAACCAGGAAGGTCACAGCTTCTTTGCCATCGATCAGACGGTGATCGTAGGACAGAGCCAGGTACATCATCGGACGGATAACGACCTGACCGTTGATCGCCATAGGACGCTGCAGAATGTTGTGCATGCCCAGGATGGCCGCTTGCGGCGGGTTGACGATCGGGGTCGACATCATCGAACCGAAAGTACCACCGTTGGTGATGGTGAACGTACCACCGGTCATTTCGTCCATCGACAGCTTGCCGTCGCGCGCCTTTTTACCGAAAGCAGCGATGCCGCCTTCGATTTCAGCCAGGCTCATCAGTTCGGCATTACGCAGAACCGGTACAACCAGACCGCGGTCGCTGGAAACAGCAACACCAACGTCGGCGTAGCCGTGGTAAACGATGTCAGCACCGTCGATCGACGCGTTGACAGCCGGGAAGCGTTTCAGCGCTTCGGTAGCTGCTTTGACGAAGAACGACATGAAGCCCAGGCGTACGCCGTTGTGGGACTTCTCGAACAGGTCCTTGTACTTCGAACGCAGGGCCATGACTTCGGTCATGTCGACTTCGTTGAAAGTGGTCAGCATCGCCATGTTCGACTGAGCTTCTACCAGACGCTTGGCAACGGTGGCCCGCACGCGGGTCATCGGTACGCGCTTCTCGATGCGGTCGCCAGCGGCGAACACAGGAGCAGCGGCAGCCGGAGCAGCAGCCTTGGCAGGAGCAGCGGCCGGAGCAGCTTTCTTGGCAGCAACAGCAGCGACTACGTCTTCCTTGGTCACACGACCGCCTTTGCCGGTGCCGGCAACGGAAGCGATGTTGATGCCGTTTTCTTCAGCCAGCTTGCGAGCAGCCGGTGCAGCAACAGGATCGTCTTCGCCGTCGGCAGCTGGAGCAGCAGCTTGTGCAGCGGCCGGAGCAGCGGCAGCAGCTGGAGCGGCAGCAGCGCCGCCCTCTTGGATGGAGCCCAGGACTTCGTCGGACAGAACGGTGTCGCCTTCGTTCTTGACGATAGCGCCCAGCACGCCGTCAGCAGTAGCCAATACTTCCAGTACCACTTTGTCGGTTTCGATATCGACGATCAGGTCATCACGCTTGACGGCGTCGCCTGGTTTTTTGTGCCAGGTGGCAACGGTGCCATCGGCAACCGATTCCGGGAAAGTGGGGGCTTTGATTTCGATAGCCATTATCAGTGGGTCCTTAAATTCGGTTTCAGGTGCGCGAAGGCGTTAAACAGTAAAGGCGTCTAGCAGCAGTTTTTCCTGCTGCTCAGCGTGCATCGATGCATAACCACAAGCAGGTGCAGCAGAAGCATCACGGCCGGCGTACTCGAGAACGAGCGCCTTGTTGTGATTGCCAACGATGCGGCGCATGTGGTGTTGGCTGCAGTACCAGGCACCCTGGTTCATCGGCTCTTCCTGACACCAAACGATATGTTTGAGGTTGGTATAAGGAGCCAGGACTTCGTTCAAGTCGTCCTCAGGGAATGGGTACAGCTGCTCGATACGCACGATGGCGATGTCATCACGACCTTCGGCACGACGTTTTTCCAGCAGGTCGTAGTAGACCTTGCCGCTACACAGAACAATGCGCTCGACCTTTTTCGGGTCTTGGGCATCGATTTCCGGGATCACGGTCTGGAATGAACCTTCGGCCAGATCTTCCAGGGTCGAAATAGCCAGCTTGTGACGCAGCAGCGACTTCGGTGTCAGCACGATCAACGGCTTGCGCAGCGGGCGAATCACCTGACGACGCAGCAAGTGGTAGATCTGAGCCGGCGTAGTCGGCACGGCTACCTGAATGTTGTGCTCGGCGCACAGTTGCAGGTAACGCTCCAGACGAGCCGAAGAGTGCTCCGGCCCCTGACCTTCATAACCGTGCGGCAGCAGCATGGTCAGACCGCAAAGACGGCCCCACTTGTGCTCGCCACTGGTGATGAACTGGTCGATAACCACCTGGGCACCGTTGGCGAAGTCGCCGAACTGGGCTTCCCAGATCACCAGCGCCTCAGGCGTGGTGGTCGAGTAACCGTATTCGAACGCCAGTACGGCTTCTTCGGACAGGAACGAATCGTACAAGTCGAAACGTGGCTGACCTTTGTACAGGTTCTGCAGCGGAATGTAGCTGCCGGCGTCTTTCTGGTTGTGCAACACAGCGTGACGGTGCGAGAACGTACCGCGGCCGATGTCCTGGCCAGTCATGCGGATCGGGTGACCTTCGAACGCCAGGGTCGCGTACGCCATGGTTTCGGCGTAACCCCAGTTGATCGGCAGGCCGCCGACTTGCATTTTCTGACGGTCTTCGTAGATCTTCGAAACCTGGCGCTGAACCACGAAGCCTTCTGGAATTTCCAGCAGCTTGGCGGACAGTTCCTGCAAGGTTTTCAGATCGAAACTCGTGTCGTGACGTGCAGTCCAGGCGTGGCCCAGGTACGGACGCCAGTCCACGAACAACTCTTTGTTCGGCTCTTTGACCAGGCTTTTCACAACATGCAGACCGTTGTCCAGCGCGTTGCGGTATTCGTCGATCTTGGCCTGTACGCGTGCATCATCAACCACACCGGCCTGGGTCAGGCGTTCGGCGTACAGCTCACGGGTGGTGCGCTGCTTGGTGATCTGCTGGTACATCAGAGGCTGGGTGCCGCTAGGCTCGTCAGCTTCGTTGTGGCCGCGACGACGGTAGCAAACCAGGTCGATTACCACGTCACGCTTGAACTGCATGCGGTAGTCGATGGCCAGCTGGGTCACGAACAATACGGCTTCCGGATCATCACCATTTACATGGAGGATCGGCGCCTGGATCATTTTCGCGACGTCGGTTGCGTACTCGGTAGAGCGCGAATCTTCCGGGTTGCTGATGGTGAAACCGACCTGGTTGTTGATCACGATGTGCACGGTACCGCCGGTTTTGAAACCGCGGGTCTGCGACATCTGGAAGGTTTCCATCACCACGCCCTGACCGGCGAATGCCGCGTCACCGTGGATGGAGATCGGCAGAACCTTTTCACCGGTAGGGTCGTTACGACGATCCTGACGGGCACGGACCGAACCTTCGACCACTGGAGAAACGATTTCCAGGTGGGACGGGTTGAAGGCCATGGCCAGGTGAACTTCACCGCCGGCGGTCATGACGTTGGAGGAGAAGCCCTGGTGGTATTTAACGTCACCGGAACCCAGCTCGACCTTCTTCTTGCCTTCGAACTCGTCGAACAGCTCGCGCGGGTTCTTGCCGAAGGTGTTGACCAGCACGTTGAGACGGCCACGGTGGGCCATGCCGATAACGATTTCCTTGGTGCCGTAGGAACCGGAACGCTGGATCAGCTCGTCGAGCATCGGAATCAGGCTCTCGCCGCCTTCCAGACCGAAACGCTTGGTACCCGGGTATTTGGTGCCCAGGTATTTTTCCAGACCTTCGCCGGCAGTGACGCGTTCGAGCAGGTGGCTCTTGATGTCGGCGGAGTACGTCGGACGGCCGCGCACGCTTTCCAGACGCTGCTGGAACCAGTGACGCTGCTCGGAATCGGTGATATGCGTGAATTCAGCGCCGATGGTGCGGCAATATGTCTGCTGCAACGCTTCGTGAATTTCGCGTAGGCTCGCCTCCTCTTTGCCGATGAACAGGTCGCCGGCACGGAAGGTCGTATCAAGATCGGCATTGGTCAAGCCGTAATGATTGATCGACAGGTCTGCAGGTGCAGGACGCTGCCACAGCCCCAGCGGGTCAAGCTGGGCTGCCTGGTGGCCACGCATACGGTAGGCCTGGATCAATCGCAGCACTTCAACTTGCTTCTTCTCGTGCTCACTGCTCACGCTGCCGGCGGAAACCGGTTGTGCGCGGCGCTGGTTCTTTGCCAGCAAGACGAAATGGTCGCGAATTGTGGAGTGCGAAACATCGGTGGCAGTGTTGCCGTCAGCAGGCAACTTCTGAAAGTAGGTGCGCCACTCTTCTGGCACAGCGTTAGGGTCGTGCAGGTAGAGCTCGTAGAGCTCTTCCACATAGGCAGCGTTACTACCGGATAGGTAGGCGCTGTTCCACATGCGCTGCATCACGCTTTCTTGCATGCTTGGTCACCCTCGGTTAGGGGAACACCACCGGCGTCGACACCGAGCAAACTTGCAGAAGTCCGAATGCAGCGACTAAAACAAGCCACTTAGGATCACGCTGATAGTCCGGGTACCAGCCCGGATGCCCCTGCTTGTCTCATTTCTTCAAAATAAGAGCTGCAGCTTTATGAGCTGCTGCTCAGGTTAAAACTACGGCGCCGGTTGAAGCCTGCGCCGTAGCATCTACAGGTACAGCGGTACTACATTTACAACAGCCGGGTTACAGCCGCTGAATCACACGCCGCTTTGCAGCAACATGTTACGTACGTGACCGATGGCCTTAGTCGGGTTCAGGCCTTTCGGACAGACGTTGACGCAGTTCATGATCCCGCGGCAGCGGAATACGCTGAACGGGTCATCCAGCGAAGCCAGACGCTCGGCAGTCTTGGTGTCACGGCTGTCTGCCAGGAAGCGATACGCTTGCAGCAGAGCAGCTGGACCCAGGAACTTGTCCGGGTTCCACCAGAAGGACGGGCAAGAGGTCGAGCAGCAAGCGCACAGGATGCACTCGTACAGACCGTCAAGCTTTTCACGCTCTTCAGGGGTCTGCAGACGTTCGATGGCCGGAGCCGGCGTGTCGTTCTGCAGGAATGGCTTAACCTTCTCGTATTGCTTGTAGAAGATGCTCATATCGACGACCAAGTCACGGATAACCGGCAAACCTGGCAGAGGACGAACGATCAGCTTGTTACCTTTTACGACAGCGGACAGCGGCGTAACGCACGCCAGACCGTTTTTGCCGTTGATGTTCATGCCGTCGGAACCGCAAACACCTTCACGGCAAGAGCGACGATAGGAGAAACCCTCGTCCTGCTCTTTGATCAGGGCCAGCACGTCCAGCACCATCAGGTCTTTACCGTTGGTATTGACCTGGAATTCTTGCATGAACGGCGCAGCGTCCTGATCAGGGTTGTAGCGATAAACACTGACTTTCAACATGGCGGCCACCCTTAATAAGTCCGAATCATTGGTTCAAAGGTCGGGACTGTTTTTGGCGAGAAGTTCACGGCACGCTTGGAAACGCGCTTCTCACCCGGGAAATACAGGGTGTGACACAGCCAGTTAACGTCATCGCGCTCTTCGAAGTCTTCACGGGCGTGAGCACCGCGGGACTCTTTGCGGATCTCTGCGGCGATGGCGGTAGCTTCGGCCACTTCCAGCAGGTTCTGCAGTTCCAGCGCTTCGATACGAGCGGTGTTGAACGCCTGGCTCTTGTCGTTGATCTTGACGTTGGCGATACGGCTACGCAGATCAGCCAACTGAGCAATACCCTTCTGCATGTATTCACCGGTACGGAATACACCGAAGTAGTTCTGCATGCAGCTTTGCAGTTCTTTACGCAGGGTGGCGACGTCTTCACCTTCGGTACGCGAGTTCAGGCCATCGAGACGTGCCAGGGCAGCGTCGATGTCGGACTGGCGAGGGCGAGCGTAGTCAACGCCTTCTTTCAGGGTCTGTTCCAGGAACAGGCCGGCAGCACGACCGAATACCACCAGGTCGAGCAACGAGTTACCGCCCAGACGGTTGGCACCGTGAACCGATACACAAGCCACTTCGCCTACAGCGAACAGGCCCGGGATGATCTGGTCAACGCCTTCAGCGTCCTGAGTGATTGCCTGACCATGAATGTTGGTCGGCACGCCGCCCATCATATAGTGGCAGGTTGGAACGACCGGGATCGGCGACACGGCTGGATCGACGTGAGCGAAGGTCTTGGACAGTTCCATGATGCCTGGCAGACGGCTGTGCAGAACTTCTTCACCGAGGTGATCGAGTTTCAGCATTACGTGGTCGCCATCCGGACCGCAACCGTTGCCGGCGATGATTTCTTTAACCATCGAGCGAGCAACTACGTCACGACCAGCCAGGTCTTTGGCGTTCGGAGCATAACGCTCCATGAAACGCTCGCCGTGCTTGTTGATCAGGTAACCGCCTTCACCGCGGCAGCCTTCAGTAACCAGTACACCAGCGCCGGCGATGCCGGTCGGGTGGAACTGCCACATTTCAATGTCTTGTACCGGCACGCCAGCACGCAGAGCCATGCCGACGCCGTCACCGGTGTTGATCAGGGCATTGGTGGTGGACGAGTAGATACGGCCTGCACCGCCGGTCGCCAATACGGTGGCGTTCGCGCGGACGTAGGAGGTTTCGCCAGTTTCGATGCAGATGACGATCATGCCGACAAAGGCACCATCTTCGTTTTTCACCAGGTCGACGCCGTAGTATTCGTTAAGGAATACGGTGCCAGCCTTGAGGTTGGCCTGGTACAGGGTGTGCAGCAGTGCGTGACCGGTACGGTCGGCAGCAGCGCAAGTACGGGCAGCCTGGCCGCCTTTACCGAAGTCTTTCGACTGACCGCCGAACGGACGCTGATAAATGCGGCCCTGTTCGGTACGGGAGAACGGCAAACCCATGTGCTCGAGCTCGAAAACCGCTTCCGGACCTACGGAACACATGTATTCGATAGCGTCCTGGTCACCGATATAGTCGGAACCCTTGACGGTATCGTACATGTGCCAGCGCCAGTCATCGTTCGGATCTGCCGAGGCGATGGCGCAGGTGATGCCACCCTGAGCGGATACGGTGTGCGAGCGAGTCGGGAAAACCTTGGTTACCACGGCAGTCTTGTGACCACCTTGTGCCAGTTGCAGCGCAGCGCGCATGCCAGCACCGCCGCCGCCAATAATAATGGCGTCGAACGAAAGCGTATTAACTGTAGTAGACATGAATCAGATACCCCAAAGAATCTGCACACCCCAGACGAAGTAGGCGAACATCGCAACGCCGCATACTGCCTGGAAGAGGAAACGTACTGCAGTCGCGGACTTGCCCAGCGCCATCGGCGTCAGGTAGTCGGTCGCGATGGTCCACATGCCAACCCAGGCGTGAGCGCCAAGGGCCACCAGGGCCAGCAGACTGAAGATACGCATCCCGTTGCTTGCAAACAGCTCATGCCATTGGGCGTAGCCAATGCCAGGGTGCGCTGCGAGGTATCCGATCAGGAAAATGAAATAAGCCGCGAGAACAACCGCAGACACACGCTGCGCCATCCAGTCATAGAGGCCGGAACGCGACAGGTTCGTTACGCTGGTTACCATATCCAAACTCCCGCCAGAACGATCAGCACCGCAGACACGGCGATAATGATTTTCGAGCCCAGTTTGCCGCCTTCCAGCGTCTCACCGATGCCCATGTCCATGATCAGATGGCGCACGCCGGCTACCATGTGATACAGCAAGGCGGACAGGAGGCCCCATGCTACGAACTTGGCCAGCGGACTGGTCAAGCATGCCTTCACCTCGACAAAACCTTCCTCGGAACCCAGGGATTTGCCCAATGCATAAAGCATGATGCCAAGGCCCAGGAAGAGGATGATGCCGGAAACACGGTGAAGAAACGACGTAACGCCGGTGATGGGGAGTTTGATGGTCCTTAGGTCTAGGTTTACAGGTCGTTGGCTTTTCACGGCTTTTTTCACACTGAAGAGCCCCTAACAATCAGGGCAAAGTTGTTGGGGAGTGCACTGGTCAGGTAACCACCACCCAGGGATGCGACCCCCAATAAAGCAGGCCCAAAAGCCCCTGGCGGTCGGTGGCCGAGTATAGACAGTTAGGCTACTAATGACAACGCGTTCGCCTCCCCCTAATAGCTCATTGCACAAGTCGGATAAAAGGCGTAAATGGCAGGTAATTTCGAGGAAAAAGTCCGGTTAAAGCCTTCTGGAGCAAGACTTTAGGCAAATTGACATTCGAATTTATCTCACTATAGTGGTGCGGGCCCTGCGTGGGGGGTCTGTCTGATGATTTCAAGCATAAATAGGAGGCCACATGGCTGACAAAAAAGCGCAGTTGATCATCGAGGGCGCAGCCCCCGTCGAGCTGCCCATTTTAACCGGCACCGTTGGTCCCGATGTAATTGATGTTCGGGGCCTGACGGCCACGGGCCGTTTCACCTTTGACCCTGGCTTCATGTCGACCGCCTCCTGCGAGTCGAAGATCACCTATATCGACGGCGACAACGGCATCCTGCTGCACCGCGGCTACCCGATCGAACAGCTGGCTGAAAAGTCGGACTACCTGGAAACCTGCTATCTGCTGCTCAACGGCGAATTGCCGACCGCAGAACAGAAGGCCCAGTTCGTCAGCACCGTGAAGAACCACACCATGGTTCACGAGCAGTTGAAGACCTTCTTCAACGGCTTCCGTCGCGACGCCCACCCAATGGCCGTCATGTGCGGTGTAGTCGGCGCCCTCTCGGCCTTCTACCACGACTCCCTGGACATCAATAACCCGCAGCATCGCGAAATCTCCGCGATCCGCCTGGTTGCCAAGATGCCGACCCTGGCAGCGATGGTTTACAAGTACTCCATGGGGCAACCCATGATGTACCCGCGCAACGACCTGACGTACGCGGAAAACTTCCTGCACATGATGTTCAACACCCCGTGCGAGATCAAACCGATCAGCCCGGTACTCGCCAAGGCCATGGACCGGATCTTCATCCTCCATGCCGACCACGAGCAAAACGCATCGACCTCTACCGTACGTCTGGCAGGTTCGTCGGGCGCCAACCCGTTCGCCTGTATCGCCGCCGGTATCGCTGCACTGTGGGGCCCTGCCCACGGCGGCGCGAACGAAGCTGTTCTGACCATGCTTGACGAAATTGGCGATGTTTCGAACATCGACAAATACATCGCCAAGGCCAAGGACAAGAACGATCCGTTCAAACTGATGGGCTTCGGTCACAGGGTTTACAAAAACCGCGACCCACGCGCCACAGTTATGAAGAAGACGTGCGACGAAGTACTGAAAGAACTGGGTATCAAAAACGATCCGCAACTCGAACTGGCCATGCGCCTGGAAGAGATCGCCCTGACCGACCCGTACTTCATCGAACGCTCGCTGTACCCGAACGTCGACTTCTACTCGGGGATTATCCTCAAGGCGATCGGCATTCCAACCAGCATGTTCACCGTGATCTTCGCTTTGGCGCGGACCGTGGGCTGGATCTCCCACTGGAAAGAAATGCTCTCCAGCCCGTACAAGATTGGCCGTCCGCGCCAGCTGTACACCGGCTACGAGTCGCGTGACATTACCAAGCTGGAAGACCGCAAATAAGATTTGTCTTGCGATAACGTCTTAAGTTGTACCGGGAACGGCCTCTATATTGAGGCCGTTTTTGTTTGTGCGATTTTTGAACATATCTGTTTCTTCGGTAACGACCGCTATTGGTTTCGCTCTTACAGCGAGTCACTTTCGAAAATCCGGAATGCCGGACCAGGCGAAAGTAACCAAAGCGCTCATGCCCCTTTCGTTCGGTGCCTCGCTCAGGCTCGGCGTGCCTGCCGGCCTGATTTCAAGCATACGCGTTCCCCCTGTAGGAGCAGCCGAAGGCTGCGATCTTTTGATCTTGCTGTTGCCGTTGCTTTGGCTTTTGATCTTGATCTACCCGCCCCTTCGGGAGGCTGAGCGGAGGTGTTCATCCGGGGATTGGCGCGCAGCGCTGTTCGACGCAGTCGAACACATTGCATGTAGGTCGTAGCGAAGCAGACCGGAGGGCAATGCCCCCGGATGAATACCGTAACGAAGGAACGCCGAGCCTAAGCGAGGGGCCGGACGCTCGGGGCGAGCCTTTTTTTGCTTACTTTTTTTTGGCGTTTGAAAAAAAAGTGAGTCGCCGTAAGGGCGAAACCCTAAGTAGCCGTTACCGCAGAAATGGATATGTACTCGATCAACAAAATAAAGGTCGGCTATCAGGCCGCCTTCGCGGGCAAGCTTCGCTCCTACAAAAGCCAAAGCCAAAACCAAAACCAAAACCAAAACCAAAACCAAAACCAAAACCAAAACCAAAACCAATAAAAATGCCCCAATCTCTCGACCGGGGCATTTCTGTTTAACGCAGCTTATATAGACAAGCCTGAAACCTTAGTGCGAAACAGCCCCACTCGCCCCCAACCCAGTCTGCGAACGCACAAATTGCGGGAAGAACAACGCCCGCTCTTTATCAGCCGCCGCCGACTTGTCAGTAATCGAGAAGAACCAGATCCCGGCAAACGCAATCGCCATGGAAAACAGCGCCGGGTACTCGTACGGGAAGATCGCCTTCTCGTGATGCAGGATCTGCACCCAAATGGTCGGCCCAAGCACCATCAAGCCCACCGCGCTGATCAACCCCATCCAGCCACCGACCATCGCACCGCGAGTGGTCAGCTTCTTCCAGTACATGGAAAGCAGCAGCACCGGGAAGTTACAGCTCGCCGCAATGGAGAACGCCAGGCCCACCATGAACGCGATGTTCTGGCTTTCGAACAGAATGCCCAGACCAATCGCCAGCACGCCCAGAGCGATGGTGGTGATTTTCGAGACGCGGATCTCATCCTTGTCGTTGGCCTTGCCCTTCTTGATCACGCTGGCGTAAAGGTCGTGAGATACCGCCGTCGCACCGGCCAGGGTCAAACCGGCCACAACGGCCAGAATGGTCGCGAACGCTACCGCCGAGATGAAGCCCAGGAAAATACTGCCGCCCACCGCGTCAGCCAGATGCACCGCCGCCATGTTGTTACCGCCCAACAGCGCGCCAGCCGCATCTTTGAAGGCCGGGTTGGTGCTGACCAGAAGGATTGCGCCGAAACCGATGATGAAGGTCAGGATGTAGAAGTAGCCGATGAAGCCAGTGGCGTACAGCACGCTCTTACGCGCTTCTTTCGCATCACTCACGGTGAAGAAGCGCATCAGGATATGCGGCAGGCCAGCCGTACCAAACATCAGTGCCAGGCCCAGGGAGAACGCCGAGACTGGATCTTTCACCAGACCGCCCGGGCTCATGATCGCTTCACCTTTAGGGTGAACCTTGATCGCCTCGGAAAACAGCATGTTGAAGTCAAAGTTGACGTGTTTCATCACCATCAGCGCCATGAACGAGGCACCAGACAGCAGCAACACAGCCTTGATTATCTGCACCCAAGTGGTCGCCAGCATGCCGCCGAACAGCACATACATGCACATCAGGATGCCGACCAGGATCACCGCAACGTAGTAGTCGAGACCGAACAGCAGTTGGATCAGCTTGCCGGCACCGACCATTTGCGCAATCAGGTAGAACGCCACCACCACCAGCGAACCGCAAGCAGACAGCGTGCGGATCTGGGTTTGCCCGAGGCGGTAGGACGCCACGTCGGCAAAGGTGTATTTACCCAGGTTACGCAGACGCTCGGCGATCAGGAACAGAATGATCGGCCAGCCCACCAGGAAGCCGATCGAGTAGATCAGGCCGTCATAGCCGGAGGCGTACACCAAGGCGGAAATACCCAGGAAGGACGCCGCTGACATGTAGTCACCGGCAATCGCCAGACCGTTTTGCAGGCCGGTGATCTTGCCACCCGCCGCATAGTAGTCGGCTGCGGAGTTGTTGCGCTTGGAGGCCCAGTAGGTAATGCACAGGGTCAGGCCGACAAATGCGACAAACATCAGGATCGCGGAAACGTTGAGGGGTTGTTTGTGCACTTCGCCGGTCAGGGCTTCAGCCGCCCAGGCGCCGGGTGCAAAGGCTGCGATGCTCAATAGAGCCATTAGACGCCGGATCATTGCTGAGCCTCCTTGAGAATCAGATTGTTCAGGTCGTCAAATTCGCCATTGGCGCGTCGTACGTAGATTGCAGTCAGGATAAAGGCCGAGAGAATCAGCCCGACACCAATCGGTATCCCCCAGGTAATCGAAGATTCGGGGCTGATTTTCGCCCCCAGAATATGCGGCCCGTAAGCAATCAAAAGGATGAATCCGGAGTAAAGCCCAAGCATGATCGCGGAGAGTATCCAGGCGAACTTTTCTCGCTTACTAACCAGCTCCTTGAAACGCGGGCTGTTTTGAATCGAGAGGTAAATGCTGTCGTTCATTGTTTTTATCCTCGCAGCACAGATTATTGTTAGAACGTATCCACTTTATGCGGCTGCGGAACTGGTTCCAGACGACCTTAGTATTAGAACGACATGACGGTTTTGCCACTTTTCAGAAAATAATAATTAGCCTGCTTTGCACCCCGTAAACACACGGAAACGAAAAAGCCCCTTGGCATAAATGCCAAGGGGCTCTGGAAGGTACTGACTAGACGCTTGCGCTCAAATCACTTGATCCATTCAGCCACGCGATCCGGGTGTTTGGCCACCCAATCCTTGGCTGCAACTTCAGGTTTGGCACCATCCTGAATCGCCAACATGACTTCGCCGATTTCGTCTTTTGAAGCCCACTGGAAGTTTTTCAGGAACTTGGCCACTTCCGGTGCTTTAGTTGCCAGTTCTTTGCTACCGATGCTGTTCACGGTTTCAGCCGCGCCGTACACGCCTTTCGGGTCGTCGAGGAAGCGCAGTTTCCACTTGGCGAACATCCAGTGCGGCACCCAACCGGTGACGGCGATGGATTCGTTTTTCTTCTCGGCACGGGTCAGCTCGGCAATCATGCCGGCGCCGGAACTGGCCTTGAGGGTGTAATTGGTCAGGCCGTAGTCCTTGATCGCCTGATCAGTCTTGAGCATCACGCCTGAACCGGCGTCGATGCCGACGATACGACCTTTGAAGCTGTCATCGGTTTTCAGGTCGTCGATGGACTTGGCCTTGACGTACTCCGGCACGATCAAGCCGATTTTTGCATCCTTGAAGTTCGGGCCGTAATCGACGACCTGATCCTTGTTCTTGGCCCAGTATTCACCGTGGGTCACGGGCAGCCAGGCGGACAGCATGGCATCGAGTTTACCGGTGGCCACACCCTGCCACATGATCCCGGTGGCGACGGCTTGAAGCTTCACGTCATAACCGAGTTTCTGCTTGATCACTTCAGCCGCGACATGGGTGGTCGCGACACTGTCGGACCAACCGTCGACGTAGCCGATGCTCAGGGTTTTGCTCTCGGCATTGGCAAATGTGGAGCCAATCGCAAGTACCAGAGCGGCACTGGCGCCTAAAAGTCGTCGCATCTTCATCGTTACTTCCCCGAAAGTGCTGCGCCCGACGGATGCCGAGCGGCGTCAACGTATTGTTATGGTGCACAGCGCCCCCATCACGCCTCACCGCAAACTCGTTCGATCATCAGCGGAGTACTGATACTTCGATAATCAACCTCGCGACAACAGCGACCTGCTCTGCCAGCGACCTCAAGGCATCGAGAAACGACATCAGAACGCCATTAATCGCGACCGCTGCAAATGCCCCGCCCGATCCGCCCGAACTTTGCATGTCTAAATCATGCAGGCCACCTAGCGCGGGACAAATGCAGGTAACATGCGCGCCTTTGCTCCCAGACGGCCTGATCATGCCCGCGACATCACGCTTTCCTTTCTTTGCTTATCTCTTCGCCTGCCTGCTGGGGCTGTTTGCTCTCGGCGGCTTCTGGTACGGCCTCGGTAAACCGGTGATCCTGCCGGACGTCGCCAGTGCTTCGCACAAGCTGCAATGCGCCTCCTACACCCCATTCGACAAAGACCAGTCGCCATTCGATCAGCCGTTCAAGCTGCGCCCCGAGCGCATGGACGCCGACCTCGCGCTGTTGGCCACCCGCTTCGAATGCATCCGCACCTATTCCATGACCGGCCTCGAGGCCCTGCCTGACCTGGCGCGCAAGCACGGCTTGAAGCTGATGATCGGCGCCTGGGTCAACAGCAACCCGGTGGACACCGCCAAGGAAGTCGACCTGCTGATCGCCTCGGCCAATGCCAACCCGGACGTGGTGACCTCGGTGATCGTCGGCAACGAAGCCTTGCTGCGCAAGGAAGTCACCGGCGCGCAGTTGGCGACACTGATTAATAAAGTCAAAAGCCAGATCAAGCAGCCCGTCACTTACGCCGACGTCTGGGAATTCTGGCTTAAACACCCGGAAGTCGCGCCAGCGGTGGATTTCCTGACCATCCATTTGCTGCCGTACTGGGAAGATGATCCATCGAACATCGACGCCGCGCTGCAGCATGTGGCTGAGGTCCGCCAGGTGTTCGGCAACAAGTTCGCACCCAAGGATGTCCTGATTGGCGAAACCGGCTGGCCGAGCGAAGGCCGCCAGCGTGAAACAGCCCTGCCGAGCCGGGTCAACGAGGCCAAGTTCATTCGTGGGTTTGTCGCCATGGCCGAGCAACAAGGCTGGCACTACAACCTGATCGAAGCCTTTGACCAGCCGTGGAAACGCGCCAGTGAAGGAGCAGTCGGTGGTTATTGGGGCCTATTCGATGCCGATCGCCAGGACAAGGGCGTACTGGCCGGTCCAGTGACGAACGTGCCGTACTGGTCGCAATGGCTGGCGGTGGGCGGTTTGATATTCCTCGGCACGTTGCTGCTGGGCGGTCGGGTTCGCAGCACACGTTCGGCGTTGATTCTGCCGCTGCTAGGCGCACTGGCCGCCTGCTCGATCGGCGCTTGGGGCGACCTGGCGCGTGTGACCACCCGATTCGCCAGTGAATGGCTGTGGGTTGGCCTGCTGACGGCGTTGAATCTGTTGGTGCTGGCCCATGCCGCGCTGACCTTGAGTGCTCGCACCGGATGGCGTGAACGCGCGTTCAACGTGCTGGAACGTCGGGCCGGCTGGCTTCTGGCGGCGGCAGGCTTTGCGGCGGCGGTGATGATGCTGGAACTGGTGTTCGACCCGCGTTATCGCAGCTTCCCGAGTGTCGCGTTCATCCTGCCGGCGCTGGTGTATCTGTGCCGTCCGGTGAATGTGCCGCGTCGGGAGATTGCCTTGCTGACCTTCATCATCGGTGCCGGCATTGCGCCGCAGCTATTCCGTGAAGGGTTGCAGAACCAGCAGGCCTGGGGTTGGGCGCTGGTGAGTGTGTTGATGGTTGCCGCGTTGTGGCGCAGTTTACGGGTTCGCAAAGGCTGATCTTCAGCGCTGCTGCCGGCCTCTTCGCGGGCAAGCCTCGCTCCTACGGGTCGAACACGATGATTGTGATTGATCCGTAGGAGCGAGGCTTGCCCGCGAAGACTGACTATCAGGCGCTACGAGAACCCCGAACCAACCGCAACCCCGCAATCACCACCGCAAACACCGCCAGCGTCGTGTTGTACAACGCCAGTGCCGGGAACCCCAGCACCAGCGCCAACACCGCCAGCCACCAACCTGCCCGGCCCGGTACGACAAAACCGATGACTGCCGCGGCCACTGCGCCCCAACCCAGGACTGCGAAGTGAATCATCAGCCCAAGGTTCGACCGAACCTGGCATTCCCAGCGACTCGCCTCATCCACGCAGAGGCCGACCCACCGCGCATCCTCCATGAAGCCATAACGCGCGCCATAACTGGCGGCCAGCCATAACGGCAGCAAAACAAGCAGCAGAATCACGGGCAGACGGCGGGACATGAAGCACTCCAATAAACGAAAACGGCGGCCAGCTTAATCTCCCGGCAGCCGTGTGCAAGCGTTAACAACAGTTAACTAGGCAGCCAATCACTGCAAAGTGTATCGTCCGGCTACCATTACTCCGAAATCAGGCCTGATTGGTGCCGATCCATGGCACTTTGACGCCGCCCCCGTGGTCATAGCCTGCGAACTTCATTCGGCACCTTTCTCTAAGGGATTTAGTCATGCTCCGTTCCTTGCGCTTCGCCGCCTTGTTTGGCGGCCTTATTTTGAGTGCGTCCGCACTGGCGGTCGACATTGACGCCGCCAGCTATGGCTACCCTTTGACCAACCCGTTCGAAGCGACCATTGCAACAACACCGCCGGAGTTACGCCCGGAGTTGCCCTCCAACGAGGACATCAATCAGCAGGACCGCAGTGTCCGATTGCGCCCGGAGCGTGAATTCAGCCTGCCGGACAATTTCTGGCCGGTGAAAAAACTCACCTACCGCATCGCCACCCAGGATCACGCCGCCCCACTGATTTTCCTGATCGCCGGTACCGGTGCGCGCTATGACAGCAGCCTCAACGAATACCTGAAAAAGCTCTACTACAAGGCCGGCTATCACGTGGTGCAACTGTCGTCGCCGACCAGCTTTGACTTCATGAGCGCCGCTTCTCGCTTCGCCACGCCCGGTATCACCAAGGAAGACGCCGAAGACATGTACCGGGTGATGCAGGCCGTACGGGCGCAAAACCCGAAAACGCCGGTCACCGAGTACTTCCTGACCGGTTACAGCCTGGGCGCTCTGGATGCCGCCTTCGTCGCGCACCTGGACGAAACCCGCCGCAGCTTCAACTTCAAGAAAGTCCTGCTGCTGAACCCACCGGTCAACCTCTACACCTCGATCACCAACCTGGACAAGCTGGTCCAGACCGAGGTCAAGGGCATCAACAACAGCACCACCTTCTATGAACTGGTGCTGAACAAACTGACCCGCTACTTCCAGCAGAAAGGCTACATCGACCTCAACGATGCCCTGCTCTATGACTTCCAGCAGTCCAAGCAGCACCTGACCAACGAACAGATGGCCATGCTGATCGGTACCTCGTTCCGCTTCTCGGCGGCCGACATTGCCTTCACCTCGGACCTGATCAACCGCCGTGGCCTGATCACCCCGCCGAAATACCCGATCACCGAAGGCACCAGCCTCACGCCGTTCCTCAAGCGTGCGCTGCAATGCGACTTCGACTGCTACATCACCGAACAGGTCATTCCGATGTGGCGCGCCCGCACCGACGGCGGCAGCCTGCTGCAACTGATCGACCAGGTCAGCTTGTATGCACTGAAGGACTATCTGCATGACAGCCCGAAAATCTCGGTCATGCACAACGCCGACGACGTGATCCTCGGCCCTGGCGACCTGGGTTTCCTGCGCAAGACATTCGGTGATCGCTTGACCGTTTACCCACTGGGCGGCCACTGCGGCAACCTTAACTATCGCGTCAACAGCGACGCCATGCTGGAGTTCTTCCGTGGCTAAATATCTCCTGCTTTTCGCAGCGTTACTCTGTGCAGGCGTCGCCCAAGCCGACAACAGCAAAGCCAACGCACCGGTCGTTATCGACAACGATGGCTTCAAGGAACCGCTGAGCAAACTCAAGTTCAACCCGGGGCTGGATCAACGCGAATTCGAACGCTCTACGCTCAACGCACTGGCGGTCTATGACCCGCTGGAAGAGTGGAACCGCCGGGTTTACCACTTCAACTACCGCTTCGACCAATGGGTGTTCCTGCCCGTGGTCGACGGTTATCGCTACATCACCCCGAGCTTCCTGCGCACCGGCGTGAGCAACTTCTTCAATAACCTGGGTGACGTGCCGAACCTGTTCAACAGTCTGTTGCAGCTCAAGGGTCATCGCTCGTTGGAGACTACCGGGCGACTGCTGCTCAACACCACGATCGGCGTCGCCGGCCTCTGGGACCCGGCCACCGCCATGGGCTTGCCGCGCCAAAGCGAAGACTTCGGCCAGACGCTGGGCTTCTACGGCGTACCGGGCGGCGCCTACTTCGTCCTGCCGATCCTCGGCCCGTCCAACCTGCGCGACACCGCAGGCCTGGCCGTCGACTACACCGGAGAATCGGCGATCAACTTCCTGAACGTCTCCAAAGTCAGCGAAAACCACCCGGAAATCTGGGTCCTGCGCGGTATCGACAAGCGCTACCAGACCAGCTTCCGCTACGGCCAATTGAACTCGCCGTTCGAGTACGAGAAGGTGCGTTACGTCTACACCGAGTCCCGCAAGTTGCAGATCGCCGAGTAACTCTGGCGGCACAAAATCTGACGGCAACAAAAAAGGCCATTCGATGCGAATCGAATGGCCTTTTTCATTTCCGGCCACACCACAAGCCCAATGTGGGAGCGGGCTTGCTCGCGAAGGCGGCTTCACATTCAACAGAGATGTTGACTGACACACCGCTTTCGCGAGCAAGCCCGCTCCCACATTTGATTGTGGTGGTCTCTCGAAATAATCAGGCTTTAGCCTTTCACGGATTTCCAGATTTTGCTGGCGGCCATAACACCCACCAACACCACCGCCCCTGCCACAATCCCCGCCACCGCATTCAGCAACGCCGGCACAATAAACCCTGCCCCACCCGCACTCGCGCCGACACTTTCAATCCAGTGATGCACCACCGGCACGCCGTGGGTCAGGATCCCGCCGCCGACCAAAAACATCGCAGCGGTACCAATCACCGACAGGCTTTTCATCATGTACGGTGCCGCCCGCAGGATCGCCCCGCCGATGCTTTTGGCCATTTGTCCCGGTTTCTGGGTCAGCCACAGGCCGAGATCGTCGAGTTTGACGATGCCCGCCACCAGCCCATAGACGCCGATGGTCATGATGATGGCGATGCCGGACAGCACGATCACTTGCTGGGTCAACGAGGCGTCGGCCACGGTGCCGAGGGTGATGGCGATGATTTCCGCCGAGAGGATGAAGTCGGTGCGAATCGCGCCTTTGATCTTGTCCTGTTCGTACGCCACCAGATCGGTCGCCGGATCAGCCACGGCTTCGACCAATTGGGCATGCCCGGCGTCATCTTCAGCCTTGCTGTGGAGAAACTTGTGGGCCAGTTTTTCGAACCCTTCGAAGCACAGGTACGCACCGCCGACCATCAACAACGGCGTGACCAGCCACGGTACGAACGCGCTGATGGCCAGCGCCGAGGGCACCAAAATCAGTTTGTTGCGAAACGAGCCCTTGGCCACTGCCCAAACCACCGGGATTTCCCGTTCGGCGCGTACGCCGCTGACCTGCTGGGCATTGAGCGCCAAGTCATCGCCGAGCACGCCGGCGGTTTTCTTCGCGGCCATTTTGGTCATCAACGCTACATCATCGAGTACGGCGGCAATATCGTCGATCAGCACCAGCAAACTGCTTCCTGCCATGGGTCAGGCTTCCCTACATAAAAAAGTGCGCGAAGCATAACGCGCGCGATGCAGGGGAAGCGAGGCGCCTCAGTGATCCGCGGGCACTTGCCAGCCGCCGCCAAGGCTCTGGAACAGCGCAACGCTGCCCTGACTGAGCAACCCTTGGGTGTCGCGCCAGTTCTGTTCGGCTTGCAGCAATACCAACTGCTGGGTCAGCACCGCTTGCTGACTGACAATACCCGCGCGTTGTTGCGCCTCCTGGCTGCCGAACAACTGCTGATTGCGCTGATACATCTGTTCAAAGGCCTGGGCCTGGGTGTGCAGATGATTGATCGCCGACAGATTGTCCTCGACGTTTTGCAGGGCACTGAGCACTGTCCCCCGATAGTTGGCCACATCCTGATCGTAGCTGGCCTGGGCCTGTTGTTTCGCCGCCTCCCGCGCGCCGCCGTCGAAAATGGTTTCGGCCAGCGCCGGGCCGAGGGTCCAGATGCGGTTAGGCACGGAGAACAATCCCCCCAGCGCGGTGCCGCGATAGCCGGCTTCGGCAGTCAGGTCCAGCGTCGGGAAAAACGCCGCTTCGGCGACACCGATTTTCGCGTTCGCCGCCGCCGCCACGCGCTCGGCAGACACCACATCCGGGCGTCGTTGCAACAGGCTTGATGGCAGGGTTCGCGGCGGCATTGGCAGCACAAAATTGTAGCTGTCCACGGCGGGCAGATTGAACTGCGCCGGTGCCACACCCACCAGCACCGCCAGTGCATGTTCGGCCTGTTCGCGCGAGCGTTGTGAGGTTTGCAGGTCGGCGATTACCGTGGCCAACTGGTCCTGAGCAACCAGTAACTGGTCGTTGGTTGCCGTGCCCTGGACCGTTTGCGCTTGAATCATCTCCAGCAACTGCTGATTGATGGTCTGCTGTTTCTGCAACAGGTCGACATCCATGTCCAGTTGCCGCAATCCCAGGTAGTTGGTGGCCACGCTGGCATCGATGGACAGGCGCACCCCGGCCAGCAACGCATCGGACGACTGCAGCGAGGCCTGGCTCGACTCGATGCCTCGTCGCACCAGCCCCCACAAATCCGGTTCCCAACTGGCGCTCAGGGTGGCGCTGACCGATTGCGAAACGCCGGCGCTACCGCCACTGCTGCTGACGCCAGTGGTCGTCGTGCTGGAACTGGAACTGCTGCCGCCCACACCCCGCGTCCCGGAAAGCCCGACCCCCACTGTCGGCCACAACCCGGCGCGACTCGACGCCACTTGCGCCTGCGCCAGGCGATACGCGGCTTCAGCGGCGATGATCGACTGGTTGGCCTTGGCCGAACGGGCGATCAGGTCGTTCAGGACCGGATCCTGATAGGCCAGCCACCACTGGCTGTCCAGCGCACCCTGCGGATTGGCCGCCGCCCGCTGCCATTGGCTGCCTTCCTTGAAGGTCATCGGCAGCTCGATGGTTGGCTTGTGGTAATCGGGGCCGACCATGCAACCGCTCAGCGCCAGACTGAAAACACCCGCCAGAATGAACACCACAATCCCCTGCGGGAGCGAGCTTGCTCGCGATGTCGGCTGAACATTCAACATAGATGTCGACTGATTTGGCGCCTTCGCGAGCAAGCTCGCTCCCACAGGGTTTTCGACAGTTTCTACGAGGGATGCATGAAGCTTCATTTATTGCTCCTTGCGGCGCAGGCGCTGGGACGCCCGGTCGAGCCAGAGGTAAATCACCGGAGTGGTGTAGAGCGTCAGCAACTGGCTGAACACCAATCCGCCAATAATCGAAATCCCCAAGGGCCGGCGCAATTCGGAGCCATAGCCGATGCCCAGCACCAGCGGCAATGCGCCGAGAATCGCCGCCAGGGTGGTCATCATGATCGGCCGAAAACGGATCAGGCACGCACGGCGAATCGCTTCCTTGGCGCTCAGGCCGGACTCCCGGCGCTCGGTGATGGCGAAGTCGATCATCATGATCGCGTTTTTCTTGACGATACCAATCAGCAAAATCACCCCCACCAGCGCAATGATCGACAGTTCGGTACCGGTCAGCAGTAATGCAATCAGCGCACCGACCCCGGCGGACGGCAGGGTCGAGAGGATCGTCAACGGGTGCACCAGGCTCTCGTAAAGCATGCCCAGCACGACATACACCGACAGCAGCGCCGCGACGATCAGCAACGGTTCATTGGCCACCGACGACTGGAACACCTGCGCCGTGCCGGCGAACTGGCCAACGATGCTTGCTGGCATTCGCAACTGCGCCACGGCGTTCTCCACCAGCGCCGTCGCCTGACCGATGGACACGCCGGAGACGAGGTTGAACGAGGCCGTGACCGCCGGAAAGGTGCCCTGATGGCTGATGGAAATCGCCGTGCGGCCCACCGAATAGTCGGCAATCGCCGACAGCGGGACCAACTGTTGCTTGGCGGTGGCACTGAGGTTAGGCGCCGCCGCACTGCCTTTGGTAGTGGCGGCGGCCTTGCCGACGGGCACATAAATCCCCTTGAGCGCCGCCGGGTCGGACCAGTACGGCGGCGCCACTTCCATCACCACGTGATACTGGTTGGCTGAGCGGTAGATGGTCGAGACCTGACGTTGGCCGAAAGCGTCGTACAACGTCTGATCGATGGCCGACATGCTCACCCCCAAACGCGCCGCCGCGTCGCGATTGACGATCACGCTGGCCATTAGACTGTTGTCCTGCTGATCGGTGTTGATGTCAGTCAGTTGGGGCAAGGTGTGCAGCACCGCCACCACCTTGGGCACCCATTCGTCGAGGGTGCTCTGATCATCAGCGGTCATGGTGTATTGATACTGCGCCCCGCTCTGCCGGCCGCCTACGGTGATGTCCTGGGCCGACTGTAAATACAGGCGGGTGCCGGGCATGTCGCCGAGGGTTTTGCGCACCTGGGCCATGACCTGATCGGCGCTGTCCTTGCGGTCGGACAGGGATTTGAGGGTGATGAACAACTGCGCACTGTTGACCGCCCCGCCAATCCCCCCGCCACCGCCGACAAACCCGCCGACCGTCTCGACATTCGGGTTGCTCAGGACCTTGCGGTTGATGTCGCTGAAGTTCGACTGAATCGCACCGAACGAAATACTCTGGGAAGCAATGATGCTGCCGGACATGCGCCCGGTGTCTTCCTGTGGGAAGAAACCCTTGGGTACCAGCACATACAGCACACACGCCAGCACGATCACCAGCAAAGTGGTCAGGCCCATCAGAAACGAATGCTCGATCACCCAGCCGAGGGTGCGGTCATAGAAGCGATGGAAGCGCGAATCCGGGTGATCACTGTCGCTGGCGGCCTGCTCTTTAGTACGCAGCAGTACACTGGACAGCATCGGCGTCACCGTCAGCGAAACCACCATCGAAATAACGATGGCCACCGACAGCGAAATCGAGAACTCGCGAAACAACCGCCCGACAATCCCGCCCATCAGCAGCAACGGAATGAACACCGCCACCAGCGAGACGCTGATGGTCATCACGGTGAACCCGACTTCCCGCGCGCCGGCCAGTGCCGCCTGCATCCGGCTTTCGCCCTTCTCCAGGTGACGCATGATGTTCTCGACGACCACGATGGCATCGTCCACCACAAAGCCTGTGGAAATGGTCAGCGCCATCAGCGACAAGTTGTTCAGGCTGTAGCCCAGAAAATACATCGCGCCAAACGTGCCAAGCAGCGACAGCGGCACCACGATGGCCGGCACCAGCGTGCTGCGCCAGTCGCGGAAAAACGCGAAAGTCACCAACGTGACCAAGGCAATCGAGATCATCAGCGTCAACTCGACATCCCGTAGCGACGCCCGGATGGTGGTGGTGCGGTCCATCAGGGTGTTGATCTTGATCGACGACGGAATCGAACTCTGGAGAAACGGCAGCTCAGCCTTCACCGCATCCACGGTGTCGATGACGTTGGCCCCCGGTTGCTTGAACACGACCAGCAGCACCGCCGGTTTGCCGTTGGACAGACCGAAGTTGCGCAGGTCCTCGACATCCTCGGTGACATCGCCCAAGTCCGAGATACGCACCAGATCGCCGTTGCTTTGCTTGACCACCAACGGCCCGTAGTCCGCGCCTTGGTAAAGCATGTCGTTGGCTTTCAGGCCGTAAGACTGATCGCCCACCGACACCGTGCCCTTGGGCAGGTTGACGTTGGCCGCCTGAATCACCTGACGCACCTGCTCCAGGCTGACGCCGTAGCGATTGAGCCGGTCCGGATTGAGATCAATCCGCACCGCCGGCAAAGACGCGCCCCCCACCGTCACATCGCCGACCCCGGTAGTCTGCAGCAAACGCTGCTCCAGCAAGGTCGAGGCCACGTCATACATTTGCCCGCGGGTGGCGCTGTCGGAGGTCAGGCTGAGGATCAGGATCGGCGAGTCGGCCGGGTTGACCTTGCGGTAGGTCGGGTTGCCGGACAAGTCGCTGGGCAAGCTGCTGCGCGCCGCGTTGATCGCCGCTTGAACATCCCGGGCGGCGCCGTCGATGTCACGATTAAGGTCAAATTGCAGGGTGATGCGCGTCGCCCCCAGCGAACTGGACGACGTCATCTCGGTGACCCCGGCGATTTGCCCGAACTGGCGTTCCAGTGGCGTGGCTACCGACGACGCCACGGTACTCGGGTCTGCTCCCGGCAATGATGCGCGCACACTGATGGTCGGAAAATCCACCTGCGGCAGCGGCGCCACCGGCAACAGATTGAACGCCAGCACACCAAACAGCGCCAACCCGACTGCCAGCAATGTGGTGGCAATGGGACGCTGGATAAAGGGCGCGCTAAGGTTCATCGCGATAGGCCTCGACCACCGGCTGGCGCCGACTGAAACGCCGCTCCAGACTGTGCATGGCGAGGAAAATCACCGGCGTGGAAAACAGCGTCAGCAATTGACTCAACAGCAGCCCGCCAATGATCGCGATCCCCAGTGGATGGCGCAGTTCAGAGCCGATCCCGGTGCCCAGCGCCAAAGGCACCGCACCAAACAGCGAGGCCATGCTGGTCATCAGGATCGGTCGAAACCGTAACTCGGCGGCCTGACGAATCGCCGCCACCGGGTCCAGCCCGCCCTCGCGCTCCAGTTCCAGGGCGAAGTCGACCATCATGATGCCGTTCTTCATCACGATCCCGATCAGCAACACAATGCCGATCAGGCCAATGATGTCGAACTGCGTGCCGGTGATCAGCAACGCCAGCAACGCCCCCAGTGCAGCGGACAGCAAGGTCGAGAGAATCGTTATCGGGTGCACGAAACTCTCGTAGAGAATCCCCAGCATCAGGTACACCACGACGACAGCGGCCAGCACCAGAAACACCTGGTTGGACAGCGACGCCTCAAAGGTTGCCGCCGCCCCTTCCAGGTTTGCCTGCACCGACAGCGGCAGCCCGGCCTGGGCTTCGATGTCCTTGAGCCGGGTGACGGCAGCGCCGAGGGTCTGGCCGGGGGCCAGGTTGAACGAGACATCGGCATAGGGGAATTGCCCCAGACGATTGATGGTGACCGGCGTGCGGATCACTTGCATGGTCGCCATGCTCGACAGTGGCGCCACGCCGCCGGACGGGATGTCCACGTACAGTCCGGTCAGCAAGTCCGCCAGATTGCGTGGCGGATGATCGGTGGCAATCACCACGTGATACTGGTTGAGCTGGGTGTAGATGGTCGAGACCTGACGCTGGCCGAAGGCGTCGTACAGCACGTCGTCGATGGCCTGCGGCGTGACGCCCAAGCGCGACGCGGTGGCGCGGTCGAAGTTGAGCTGGAGCTGATTGCCGAACTGCATCGCCTGGCTTTGCACATCGGTGAACATCGGGTCCTGCTTGATCGCCGCCAGCAGTTTGGTGGTCCACTGCTCCAGCTCGTCAGGATCGGTGGCCTGCAAGCCCAGGCGATAACTGGTGGTCGATACCGTGGCATCGAGGGTCAGGTCCTGCACGCTATGCAGGTACAAGCGAATCCCGGCGTCGTCGGCATTGGCGTCGGAGAGCCGGCGAATCACCGCTGCACTGTTGTCACGATCGCCGTGGGGCTTGAGGTTGATCAGCAGGTTGCCCTGGTTGATCGTCGGGTTGGTTTGATCGATGCCGACGAAGGATGACAGGCTCGCCACCGCCGGGTCCTTCAAAATCCGCGCCGCCAACCGTTGTTGTTCAACCTGCATCTGCTGGAAGGAGATGGTCGGTGACGCCTGGGAAATACCCTGGATCAGCCCGGTGTCCTGCTCGGGAAAGAAGCCCTTTGGCATGATCACAATGATCAGCAGGGTCAGCACCGCAGTGATCACCACGGAGATCAACGTCAGGCCCCGATGCACCAGCACCCAGTCCAGGCCTTTGACGTAATAGCCGTTGATGCGGTCGAAGAAATCGACCCGGCGCTCTTCCTTTTTATGCTTGAGCATCCGCGAACACATCATCGGCGTCAGCGTCAGGGAAATCAGCGCCGAGATGACGATGGTCACCGCCACCGTCATGGCGAATTCGCGAAACAGCCGTCCCACCACATCCCCCATGAATAGCAGCGGAATCATCACCGCTATCAACGCTATCGACAGCGAAATAATGGTGAAACCGATCTGCTCCGAGCCCTTGAGCGCGGCTTCCATCGGCGAGTCGCCGGCCTCGATGTAGCGAGTGATGTTTTCGATCATGACGATGGCGTCATCGACCACAAAACCGATGGCAATGGTCAGCGCCATCAGCGTCAGGTTGTTCAGCGAAAATCCAAACCCATAGGCCACCGCCAAAGTGCCGATCAGCGTCAGCGGCACGGTCACGGCTGGAATGATCGTCGCGGGTAAATTGCGCAGGAACAGGAAAATCACGATTACCACCAGCAGCACCGCTACGCCCAGTTCGTACTGCACGTCGGTGACCGAAGCGCGGATGGTTTGCGTGCGGTCAGTGAGTACGGCGACCTTGAGGGTGGCCGGCAAACTGGCGCGCAGTTTGGGCAACAGTTGCTGCACCCGGTCGACGACGTCGATCACGTTGGCACCGGGCTGGCGCTGAATATTAAGGACAATCGATGGCGTGCTGTCGGTCCAGGCCGCCTGACGCGGGTTTTCCGGACCCTGGGTCGAGCTGGCGATCTGCGACAAACGAATGGGCGCGCCGTTTTTGTAGGCGATCACCAGATCACGGTATTCCTCGGCCGACTGCAACTGGTCGTTGCTGCCGATGGAATAGGCCTGGAACTTGCCGTCAATATTGCCCTTGGCCTGGTTGACGTTGGCGGTGCCCAGCGAGGTGCGCAGGTCGTCGATGGACAACCCCAGATTGTTCAGCGCCGAGGTGTTGGCCTCGACCCGCACCGCCGGGCGCTGGCCGCCGCTGATGGTGACCAGGCCAACCCCGGTGATCTGCGAAATCTTCTGCGCCAGACGGGTGTCGGCCAGGTCCTCGACCTTGGTCAGCGGCAGCACGTCGGACGTCAGCGATAGCGTCAGCACCGGGGCATCGGCCGGGTTGACCTTGCTGTAGACCGGCGGATACGGCAGGTTGGCCGGCAGGAAAGTCCCGGCAGCGTTGATCGCGGCTTGCACTTCCTGTTCGGCGACATCCAGCGACAGCGACAAATCGAATTGCAGGGTCACCACCGACGCGCCGTCGGAACTGGTGGAGTTCATCGACTTGAGGCCCGGCATCTCGCCGAGCTGACGTTCCAGCGGCGCGGTGATCGACGAACTGATCACCTCCGGACTGGCGCCGGGGTACTGGGTGAAAACCTGAATCGTCGGATAATCCACTTCCGGCAGCGCCGACACCGACAGCAAGTGATAACCGAGCATGCCCAGCAACAGCACGGCCACCATCAGTAATGTGGTGGCCACCGGGCGTTCGATAAAGGGCCGCGAGACGTTCATGACTGGCCATCCCTCACTGCGTGACGACCTTCACAGCAGAACCGTCATCCAGTTTGTCCGCGCCCTCGGTGACCACCTGCTCGCCCTGTTTCACGCCATTGTCGAGAATCGCCGAAACATCGCCCGTGGCCGGCCCGGTCTTGACGTTACGCAGGCTGACCTTGTTGCCGGGGTCGACCACCACAAACACGAAATCACCCTTGCTGCCGTGCTGAATCGCCCGGGTCGGCACCACCGTGATTTGCGTCAGGGTATCGGCCTTGAGCCGGGCGTTGACGAACTGATTGGGAAACAGCGCCTTGCCCGAGTCATCGAACTGCGCCTTGACCTTGATCGTACCGGTGCTGGTATCGACCTGATTGTCCAGCGCCAGCAGGCTGCCGGTGCCCAACAGGTTGTGCTTGTTACGGTCGTAGGCCAGTACCGTCACCGCGCCTTTGGCCATGGCCTGATTGATCGCCCCCAGATCATCTTCGGGCACAGCGAAGACCACGGTCGCCGGAGTCATCTGAGTAATCACCGCAATACCGGTGGTGCTCGCGGTGGTGACGTAATTGCCGGGATCGACCTGGCGCAAACCGACCACGCCATCGACCGGTGAGGTGATGGTGCAATAACTCAACTGCACTTCCAGGTTCTGCACACTGCCCTGATCGGAGGCGACCGTGCCTTGCAGCTGCAGTACCAGAGAGGCCTGGGTGTCGAGGGTTTGCTGGGTGGTGGAACCGACCTTGATCAGCTCGCGATAACGCGCCAGGTCCCGCACTGCGTTGCTCAACAACGCCTGATCATGCATGAGCGTGCCCTTGGCTACCGCCAGTTGCGCCTTGAGCGCGCGGTCGTCGATACGGGCGATGACCTGTCCCTTGTGCACCTGCTGGCCTTCCTTGAACTCGACCGAGCTGAGAATCCCATCGACCTGAGTGATCACCGTCACACTGCGGGTCGGCGTGACCGTGCCCAAGGCATCGATGTACACCGGCACGTCCTGCAACTTGACGGCCGCCGCCGCAACGGGCTCGGCGGGAGGCGGCGGTTTAACCTTGTGGCGCCCTTGCACCAGGAAATACCAAAGCACGACCGCCAGCAGCACCAGCAGGAGTACCCCGACTGCCAGGCCGATTTTGCTTCGTCTGCTTTTCTCCACAGTGTTCACTCGAACAGGCCGACAGTGATGCGCGGCGATTGAAAGTGAAGCCCGGCCACTCAAGATCAATAGTGCCAATGGCTGATCGCTGCCTTGAACTCTAGCAGTGGGTCGGCGGTTCACCCGAACATCCGCAAACTTGTTCAGCGTACCGACAGAGATTGTCAGTAACCGTTCGGTTACAGGCATTCTTGAGCGCCGCGCGAGGCCGGTGCTACCATGCGCAACCGCCAGAACAGGCAAGGAACCCCCTGGTTTATGAGCACTATCCGCGAGCGCAACAAAGAACTGATCCTGCGTGCCGCCAGTGAAGAATTTGCCGACAAGGGCTTCGCTGCGACCAAAACCAGTGATATCGCAGCCAAGGCCGGATTGCCCAAGCCCAACGTCTACTACTACTTCAAATCCAAGGAAAACCTCTACCGCGAGGTCCTGGAAAGCATCATCGAGCCGATCCTGCAGGCCTCGACGCCCTTCAACGCCGATGGCGTGCCCAGCGAAGTGCTGAGCGGCTACATCCGCTCCAAGATCCGCATCTCCCGCGATCTGCCCTTCGCCTCCAAGGTGTTCGCCAGCGAAATCATGCACGGCGCCCCACACCTGAGCGCCGACCTGGTCGAACGACTCAACGGCCAGGCCAAACACAACATCGACTGCATCCAGACCTGGATCGACCGCGGCCAGATCGCCGCCATCGACCCCAACCACCTGATGTTCAGCATCTGGGCCGCGACCCAGACCTATGCCGACTTTGACTGGCAGATCTCGGCGGTGACCGGTAAAGCGAAGCTGGACGAGGCGGATTACGAAGCGGCGGCGCAGACGATTATTCGGTTGGTGTTGAAGGGGTGTGAGCCGGACTGAAAGACCGCGGCGCGGCTATTCGCGAGCAATGGGTTGGCGACAACATAACGAGCAAGTTTCACCAAGTCCTCCTCACGACGCAGCGCATGATCATGAAAGATCTGCTGCCAGAGACTGCCCGTTCTGCCAGTGGCGGCATTGATTGATCGAGTACTTAACGATTGGGTCTGGCACATCAATTGGCCCAGTGATCCTTTTTGCAATTGAATCAGCCAGTGAAAATGGTCAGGCATGACGACAAAAGCCAAGGAGTCTGCAAACCCCTGATCCTGTGCTTGTTTGAATTGGTGTACGACCTTCCTGCCCAAGGTGTAATCCCTGAAAACAGGCTCCCGCTTGAGAGTATTGGCCGTCAGAAGGTAGATGCGATTTTGTTCGGTATGGCGACCGATTCGAAGACGATGTGACGCTGACAGCTCAGGCATTCCTTTGCCTCTCTCCTGAATGAACTCATGAGAAGGCTAGATCAGGACATCCGAGACTGGAGGGTAGACTTTTAGCTGGATGTGTCTGGGAGATTGCCTTCGCGAGCAAGCCCGCTCCCACAGTGGATTGGCGGTGTTCACACATGTTGTGTCCACACAGCCCCCTGTGGGAGTGAGCCTGCTCGCGATAGCGGTAGTTCATTCACCACAAATCAAGCAGTAACCCCCGCATCCGCCCGCAACCCCTGCGCCTCAATCGCGCTGATCGCGCACTGTTCATCCACATCCGACAGATCGCCGCTGATCCCCACCGCTCCCAGCACATTCCCGTCCTGATCCCGAATCAATACACCGCCCGGTGCCGGCACGACGCTGCCCTGCCCCAGGCTATTCAATGCAGCAATAAACGCCGGGCGTTGCTGGGCATCCAGTGCCAGCAGCCGCGAGCCTTTGCCCAGCGCAATCGCACCCCAGGCTTTGCCGATGGCGATTTGCGGGCGCAGCAGGCTGGCGCCGTCTTCTCGCTGTAGAGAAAGAAGATGCCCGCCGGCATCCAATACAGCGATGGTCAGTGGAGCTGCGCAGATTGCACGCCCTGCGGCGATGGCCTGACTGGTCAGGCTGACTGCGACTTTCAAGGTTAAAGCGCTCATGGTGCCGTCCTCATTTTGTTTTTGGGAAAGCCGTTGCACTGCTTCGTAATGCCGCAGTCCGATGCAACAAATAGAACACAATAGATTATTTATTTGTATACAATAATTCTCGAAAAGCGCCGCATGCGACGAAAAGCCACAGCAGAACGGGCTTCCGACGAATGAAACAGTCGCTTGAGAAAATGGATTGACCTGCGCCGTCCGCCGTGAATACACTCTGCGCAAAGCCACTTGTATACAATTACAAAACGTAAGAGGCACCAAAACCATGAGCAAAATGAGAGCAATCGAAGCCGCCGTTCTGGTGATGCGCCGCGAAGGGGTTGATACCGCTTTTGGCATCCCGGGCGCCGCGATCAACCCGCTGTACTCCGCCTTGCAGAAGGTCGGTGGCATCGATCACGTCCTCGCACGCCATGTTGAAGGCGCTTCGCACATGGCCGAGGGCTACACCCGCACCAAGGCTGGCAACATCGGCGTGTGCATCGGCACTTCCGGCCCGGCGGGCACTGACATGGTCACCGGGCTTTACAGCGCCTCGGCCGACTCGATCCCGATTCTGTGCATCACCGGCCAGGCACCACGGGCCCGTATGCATAAGGAAGACTTCCAGGCCGTCGACATCACGGCCATCGTCAAGCCAGTGACCAAGTGGTCGACCACCGTCATGGAACCGGGCCAAGTGCCTTACGCGTTCCAGAAAGCTTTCTACGAAATGCGCTCCGGTCGTCCAGGCCCAGTGCTGATCGACCTGCCGTTCGACGTGCAGATGGCTGAAATCGAATTCGACATCGATGCCTACGAACCACTGCCACTGGCCAAGCCCACCGCTAACCGCGTGCAAATCGAGAAGGCCCTGGCCATGCTCGATCAGGCTGAGCGCCCATTGCTGGTCGCCGGTGGCGGCATCATCAACGCCGACGCCAGCGAGTTGCTGGTGGAGTTTGCCGAGTTGACCGGCATTCCAGTGATCCCGACCCTGATGGGCTGGGGCACCATCCCGGACGATCACCCATTGATGGTCGGCATGGTTGGCTTGCAAACTTCGCACCGTTACGGCAACGCAACAATGCTGAAATCGGACGTGGTATTGGGCGTCGGTAACCGTTGGGCCAACCGCCACACCGGCTCGATCGACGTTTACACCGAAGGCCGCAAGTTCATTCACGTTGACATCGAACCGACGCAAATCGGCCGCGTGTTCACCCCGGACCTGGGCATCGTTTCCGACGCCGCTGCCGCGCTGACCGTGTTCATCGAAGTCGCTCGTGAATGGCAAGCTGCTGGCAAGCTGAAAAACCGCAGCGCCTGGCTGCAAGATTGCCAGCAGCGCAAAGCCAGCCTGCATCGCAAGACTCACTTCGACAACGTGCCGGTCAAGCCGCAGCGCGTGTATGAAGAGATGAACCAGGTGTTCGGCAAAGACACCTGCTACGTCAGCACCATCGGTCTGTCGCAGATTGCCGGCGCGCAGTTCCTGCACGTCTACAAACCGCGTCACTGGATCAACTGCGGCCAGGCCGGCCCGTTGGGCTGGACCATTCCGGCAGCGCTGGGCGTGGTCAAGGCTGATCCGACCCGCAAGGTTGTGGCATTGTCGGGCGACTACGACTTCCAGTTCATGATCGAAGAATTGGCGGTGGGCGCGCAGTTCAAACTGCCGTACATCCACGTGGTGGTGAACAACTCGTACCTGGGGCTGATCCGTCAGGCCCAGCGCGGTTTCGACATGGACTACTGCGTGCAGCTGTCCTTCGATAACCTCAACGCTCCGGAACTCAACGGTTACGGTGTTGACCACGTCGCAGTTGCCGAAGGCCTCGGTTGCAAGGCACTGCGAGTGTTCGAGCCGGCTCAGATCCAGCCTGCCCTGCGCAAGGCTCAGGAACTGATGGAAGAGTTCAAGGTGCCGGTGATCGTCGAGATTATCCTGGAGCGCGTGACCAACATTTCCATGGGCACCGAGATCAACGCGGTCAACGAATTCGAAGACCTGGCGTTGGTCGGTAACGATGCGCCAACCGCGATTTCGTTGCTCGATTAACTGCTGATCGTTCCCACTGTGGGAGCGGGTTTGCTCGCGAAGGCGTCGGCACAGTCAACATTGATGTCGCCTGATATACCGCTTTCGCGAGCAAGCCCGCTCCCACAGGGGACCACACACATACGGGAGACCACCATGCCGCGTTTCGCAGCCAACCTGTCCATGCTGTTCACCGAACAGGATTTTCTTGCCCGTTTTGAAGCGGCCGCCAAGGCCGGTTTCAGTGGTGTCGAATACCTGTTCCCTTACGACTTCAGCTCCGCCGAGATCAAGGCCAAGCTCGACGCCAACGGTCTGACTCAGGTGCTGTTCAACCTGCCGGCCGGTGACTGGGCCAAGGGCGAACGCGGTATCGCGTGCCTGCCGGATCGGGTCGAAGAGTTCCGCGCCGGGGTCGACCTGGCAATCGCTTACGCCAAAGTGCTGGGCAACACCCAGATCAACTGCCTGGCCGGGATTCGTCCACAAAACGTCGATGACGCCACCGTGGAAAAAACCTTCGTCAGCAACCTCAAGTACGCGGCCGACAAGTTGCAAGCGGCGGGTATCAAACTGGTGATGGAAGCGATCAACACTCGCGACATCCCGGGTTTCTACCTGAACAACACCGCGCAAGCCCTGTTGATTCGCGAACAGGTCGGCAGCGCCAACCTGTTCCTGCAATACGACATCTACCACATGCAAATCATGGAAGGCGACCTGGCCCGCACCCTGCAATCGCACCTGGGCGAGATCAACCACGTGCAGTTGGCGGACAACCCGGGGCGCAACGAACCGGGCACCGGTGAAATCAACTACCGCTTCCTGTTCGAACACCTGGACCGCATTGGTTATCAGGGTTGGGTTGGCTGCGAATACAAACCGCTGACCACCACTGAAGCGGGTCTGGGCTGGTTGAAAACCCATAACGCAATTTGACACGGAACCTGTGGGAGCGAGCTTGTGTGGCGAGGGGGCTTGCCCCCGTTCGGCTGCGAAGCAGTCGCAAAACCTGCACATGTGTTCTATCTGACTGACCGCAAAAACACATTTGGGGCCGCTTCGCGACCCAACGGGGGCAAGCCCCCTCGCCACAAAGAGCTCATCGGTCCAGAGCCGGGAGCCAAACAAAAACAAGAGGATTTTCTCATGGCTAAAATCGGATTTATCGGCACCGGCATCATGGGCCACCCAATGGCGTTGAACCTGCAGAAAGCCGGTCACAGCCTGTTCCTGTCGGCGCACCACGACCCCGCCCCGGCTGACCTGGTTGCCGGTGGCGCCATCGCCTTGGCCAACCCGAAAGAAGTCGCCCAGGAAGCCGAATTCATCATCATCATGGTGCCGGATACCCCGCAGGTCGAAGACGTGCTGTTCCGCGCTGACGGCATCGCCGCCGGTGTTGGCAAAGGCAAAGTGGTGATCGACATGAGCTCGATCTCGCCAACCGCTACCAAAGCTTTCGCCACCAAGATCAACGAAAAAGGCGCCCAGTACCTCGACGCGCCAGTGTCCGGCGGTGAAGTGGGCGCCAAGGCTGCGAGCCTGAGCATCATGATCGGCGGCGATGCCGATGCCTTCGAACGCGCCTTGCCGCTGTTCCAGGCCATGGGCAAGAACATCACCCTGGTCGGTGGCAATGGCGACGGTCAAACCGCGAAAGTGGCGAACCAGATCATCGTTGCGCTGAACATCCAGGCTGTCGCTGAAGCCCTGCTGTTCGCCTCGAAAAACGGTGCCGATCCAGCCAAGGTTCGTGAAGCGCTGATGGGCGGTTTTGCTTCGTCGAAGATCCTCGAAGTGCACGGTGATCGCATGATCAAAGGCACCTTCGACCCAGGCTTCCGCATCAGCCTGCACCAGAAGGACCTGAACCTGGCCCTGCAAGGTGCCCGCGAACTGAACATCAACCTGCCGAACACCGCCAACGCCCAGCAAGTGTTCAGCACCTGCGCGGCCATCGGTGGCAGCAACTGGGATCACTCGGCGCTGATCAAAGGCCTGGAACACATGGCGAATTTCTCGATTCGCGATAAGAAGTAAGCCTTACCCCCCGCTCCCCTGTAGGAGCGACCTGTGGTGAGGGGGCTTGTCGGAATGCCGCACCACCCCGTTGGGCTGCGAAGCTGCCCCGAAATCTCTGACGCATTAAAGATTTTGTGAGTGCTACGCACTCAAACGGGGGCAAGCCCCCTCGCCACAGGGCCCGCTCCCACAGGGGGCCGAGTTACCCTTCAAATAACAAGAATTCCGGGAGCCCGCCATGTCGGTCGATCCGCAACATCTGCTGCGCGAGCTGTTTGCCACAGCCATCGACGCGGCCCATCCGCAACAAGTCCTCGAAGCCCATTTACCCAAAGATCGTAGCGGTCGCGTGATCGTCATCGGCGCCGGCAAAGCCGCAGCGGCCATGGCCCAAGTGGTCGAGCGTTGCTGGCAGGGTGAAGTCTCAGGCTTAGTGGTGACCCGCTACGGCCACGGCGCCCCGTGCGAAAAAATCGAAGTGGTCGAAGCCGCGCACCCGGTGCCGGATGCGGCCGGTCTGGCCGTGGCCAAACGCGTGCTGGAACTGGTCAGCAACCTGACCGAAGACGACCGCGTGATCTTCCTGCTCTCCGGCGGCGGCTCTGCGCTACTCGCACTTCCGGCGGCGGGAATTACCCTCGCCGACAAGCAATCCATCAACAAAGCCCTGCTCAAATCCGGCGCGACCATCGGCGAGATGAACTGCGTGCGCAAGCACCTCTCGGCGATCAAGGGCGGCCGTCTCGGCAAAGCCTGCTGGCCCGCCACTGTTTATACCTACGCGATTTCCGATGTACCGGGCGACCTCGCCACCGTCATCGCCTCCGGCCCGACCGTGGCCGACCCGAGTACCTCGGCCGAAGCCCTGGCGATCCTAAAGCGCTACAGCATCGAAGTCCCGGCCTCGGTGCGCACCTGGCTGCAAAGCCCGGAATCGGAAACCGTCAAACCAGGCGACCCGAGCCTGGCCCGCAGTCATTTCCAATTGATCGCCCGTCCGCAGCAATCCCTGGAAGCGGCGGCGGTGAAGTGCCGTCAGGCCGGTTTCAGTCCGCTGATCCTCGGTGACCTGGAAGGCGAATCCCGGGAAGTGGCAAAAGTCCATGCCGGCATCGCGCGGCAGATCGTCCTGCATGGCCAGCCATTGGCGGCGCCGTGCGTGATTCTTTCCGGCGGCGAAACCACGGTCACCGTGCGCGGCAATGGTCGCGGCGGGCGCAACGCCGAATTCCTGCTGAGCCTGACCGACAGCCTCAAAGGCCTGCCCGGCGTCTACGCCCTGGCCGGTGACACTGACGGCATTGACGGCTCCGAAGACAACGCCGGCGCGATCATGACCCCGGACAGCTACGCCCGCGCCGCCGCCCTCGGTTTGAGCGCCAGCGACGAGTTGGACAACAACAATGGCTACGGCTATTTCGAGGCGCTGGACGCCCTGATCGTCACCGAACCGACGCGCACCAACGTCAACGACTTCCGCGCCATCCTGATTCTCGAGAGCACACACCATGACGCCTGATAAAAAGGTCAAAATCCTCGCCACCCTCGGCCCTGCCACCGACGGGATCGATGACATCCGCGAACTGGTGCAGGCCGGGGTCAATATCTTCCGGCTGAATTTCAGCCACGGCGATCACGCTGACCATGCCCAGCGCTATCAGTGGATTCGTGAAGTCGAGCGCCAACTGAATTACCCGCTCGGGATTCTGATGGACCTGCAAGGCCCGAAACTGCGGGTCGGCAAGTTTGCCGGCGGCAAGGTGCAACTGCATCGCGGCCAGGCCCTGCGCCTGGACCTCGACCCGACCCCGGGCGACGAACGCCGGGTCAACCTGCCGCACCCGGAAATCATCGCTGCGCTGGAGCCGGGCATGGACCTGCTGCTGGACGATGGCAAGTTGCGTCTGCGCGTAGTCACCAAGTACTCCGACGCGATCGACACCACCGTGCTCAATGGCGGAGAACTGTCAGATCGTAAAGGCGTGAACGTGCCGCAAGCGGTGCTCGACCTCAGCCCGCTGACCGCCAAGGATCGTCGCGATTTGAGCTTCGGTCTGGAGCTGGGCGTGGACTGGGTCGCGCTGTCGTTCGTGCAGCGTCCGGAAGACATTCAAGAAGCCCGCGCGTTGATCGGTGACAAAGCGTTTTTGATGGCCAAGATCGAGAAACCGTCGGCGGTCACGCAACTGCGGGAAATCGCCGAATTGAGCGACGCGATCATGGTGGCTCGCGGTGATTTGGGCGTGGAAGTGCCGGCCGAGAGCGTGCCGCAGATTCAGAAGAACATCATCACCGTTTGCCGCGAACTCGGTAAGCCGGTGGTCGTAGCGACCCAGATGCTGGAGTCGATGCGCTTCTCCCCGGCGCCGACTCGCGCCGAGGTGACTGACGTTGCCAACGCCGTGGCTGAAGGTGCGGATGCGGTGATGCTGTCGGCAGAAACCGCATCCGGCGAATACCCGCTGGAAGCCGTGCAGATGATGAGCAAGATCATTCGCCAGGTGGAAAATGGTCCGGACTATCAGGCGCAACTGGACGTGAGCCGACCTAAGGCTGAAGCGACTGTTTCCGATGCGATCAGCTGCGCGATCCGGCGCATCAGTAACGTGCTGCCGGTGGCGGTGCTGGTGAACTACAGCGAGTCCGGGACGTCGAGCCTGCGTGCCGCGCGGGAACGGCCGACCGTGCCGATCCTGAACCTGACGCCCAACCTGCAAACCGCTCGCCGCCTGACCGTGGCGTGGGGCGTGCACTCGGTGGTCAATGATCGGCTGCGCCAAGTGGATGAAGTCTGCTCGACGGCGCTGGAGATTGCGCAGGCGCAAGGCATGGCCAAGCGTGGCGACACGTTGTTGATCACCGCGGGCGTGCCGTTTGGGCAGCCGGGGTCGACTAACTCTTTGCGCATCGAGACTCTGATCTAAAAAACAACCTTTGTGGCGAGGGAGCTTGCTCCCGCTCGGCTGCGCAGCAGTCGTCTGTTTGGCATGATGGTTTTCACAGAGAAACCGCATTCGCCGATTTGGGGCCGCTTCGCAGCCCAACGGGGGTAAACCCCCTCGCCACAGGGTTTTGTGCAAGTCCCTGGTATTTACTTTCATGCCTGCCAACCACTTCAATACCCACTGCCCCGACTGGGCCACTGCCCTGCTCAACGGTTTCAGTCAGATCTTCCTCCAGCGCCATCCGCTGTGTGGCCTGCTGTGCCTGTTGGCGATTCTTTTTACCGCGCCGCTCCTGCTCGGCGGTGCGCTGCTGGGCGGGGTCGCGGGGTTGCTGACTGCGCAACGTCGCGGCTACGCCAAGGCTGATCGTCAGGCCGGGCTGTTCAGCTACAACGGCGTGTTGCTCGGCCTGTTGCTGAGCCTGTATTTCCCCTGGTCCGCCATGTTGCCGCCGCTGATCATCGCCTGCGGTGGCCTGAGTGCGATGCTCACCGAGCAATGGCTCAAGCGCTGCCGTGATCATCAGTGCCTGCCGGCCTAC
The DNA here is from genome assembly GCF_056680395.1 of Pseudomonas sp. ASL4. NCBI lineage: Bacteria > Pseudomonadati > Pseudomonadota > Gammaproteobacteria > Pseudomonadales > Pseudomonadaceae > Pseudomonas > Pseudomonas sp. ASL4. The sequence goes on from NZ_CM155280.1 coordinate 6,267,052, forward strand.
ACCGCACCGTTCGTTGGCCTGAGCTGGATGCTGCTCGCGTTTGCTGCGCCCCAGCACCCGGCGCCGCTGATTGAAATGAACACCCTCAACGTGATCGCCGCTTCATTAAAAGGCTTGGGTCAGGTGATGTTTCTCGGGCATCCGCTGGCGGGTGCGCTGATTGCCGCAGGTTTGCTGATCGCCGACCGGCGTGGGTTTTGCTGGGCGTTGCTGGGTTCGCTGGCGGGTCTGGGCTTCGCTCTGTTGCATCACGAAACTTCCAGCGCATTGTCAGGCTTGAGCAGCTATAACCCGGTGCTCGCCGCCCTCGCCTTCAGCCAGGTCCGCCGCCAACCCTGGCTGCCGCTGCTGGGCATTGTGCTGGCGATGCTGCTGACGCCGGGTTTCGCCGCGATAGGCCTGGCCACGCTGACCGCGCCGTTCATCCTCGCTTGCTGGCTGATCCGTGCCGGCATTCGCGTACTGCGTGGGGCCGCCAAAGACACTGCGCCTTGCGCTACCGGGGAGAATAACCCTAGGCTGCGCTGATTTTCATGCTCAGGGCGATTCGAATGAACGGCAACGACACGTGGCGCAATCGCCTGTACGTGATGATTTTCCAGACCGACACGGTAGCTGGCCGGCGCTTTGACAGCACGTTGCTGCTGATCATCCTCGCCAGCCTGGTGATCGTGATCCTCGACAGCATTGACGCGGTTCATCAGAACTACGCCGACGTACTGGCGTGCATCGAGTGGGGGTTCACGGTCATCTTTCTGGGTGAGTACATCCTGCGCCTCTACTGCTCGCCCAAGCCGCTGCGTTACGCGTTCAGCTTTTACGGGCTGGTGGATTTGCTGGCGATCGTGCCCGGCATCCTCGCGTTGTACTACAGCGATGCACAGTACCTGCTGATCATCCGGATCATTCGGATGCTGCGGATTTTCCGGGTGCTCAAGCTCAGCCCCTACCTGAAACAGGCCCATTACCTGCTCGATGCCCTGCGTGGCAGCAAGCAGAAAATCCTCGTCTTCCTGCTCGGCGTCTGCACCCTGGTGACCGTGTTCGGCACCCTGATGTATGTGGTCGAAGGCCCGGAACATGGCTTCACCAGCATCCCGAAAGGCATCTACTGGGCTATCGTGACCTTGACCACCGTCGGCTACGGCGACATCGTGCCGAAAACCGTGCTGGGGCAAATCATCTCGTCGATGGTGATGATCACCGGTTACTCGATCATCGCCGTTCCGACCGGGATTTTTACCGCTGAACTGGCCAGTGCGATGCGCGGCGAACAACAGCAACACGACTGTCCGGTGTGCAAGAAAAACAGCCACGAACCCAGTGCCGCGTTTTGCTCGCGGTGTGGCAATGCGTTGTTTACAAAATTGGAATAAGCAAAGAGCTTTTTAATCTTTAAAGGACTATGTGTGCCCGGCTATAGTCGCTGGCAAAACGGTGGCAACGCCTCTTCAATGACTGAAAAATAACCTGTAGGAGCTGCCGAAGGCTGCGCCTACCAGAACAAGGAATGCGCAGTGAAAAAACTCTTTGGCGCCTCACTTCTGGCCGCTGGCCTGGCATTGACCAGCGTGGCTCAGGCCGCACCGACCCTGCTCAACGTTTCCTACGACGTGATGCGCGATTTCTACAAGGACTACAACACTGCGTTCCAGAAACACTGGCAAGCCGAGCACAACGAAAACATCACCCTGCAGATGTCTTTTGGCGGCTCGAGCAAACAGGCACGTTCGGTCATCGATGGCCTGCCGGCTGACGTCATCACCATGAACATGGCCACCGACATCAACGCCTTGGCAGACAACGGCAAACTGGTTCCGGACAACTGGGTCACCCGCCTGCCAAACAACAGCGCGCCGTTCACCTCGGCCACCGTGTTCATCGTCCGCAAAGGCAACCCGAAAGCCCTGAAAGACTGGCCCGACCTGCTCAAGGACGGCGTACAAGTCATCGTGCCCAACCCGAAAACCTCGGGTAATGGCCGCTACACCTACCTCTCGGCCTGGGGCTACGTGCTGAAGAATGGCGGCGACGACGAAAAGGCCAAAGCCTTTGTCGGCAAACTGTTCAAACAGGCGCCCGTGCTGGACACCGGCGGCCGTGCAGCCACGACGACCTTCATGACCAACCAGATCGGCGACGTGCTGGTGACCTTCGAAAACGAAGCGGAAATGATTGCCCGCGAGTTTGGCCGTGACCAGTTTGAAGTGATCTACCCAAGTGTTTCCGCCGAGGCTGAGCCGCCGGTATCTGTCGTCGATAAAGTCGTCGACAAAAAAGGCACTCGCGCCGCTGCTGACGAATACCTTAAGTACCTGTGGTCGCCGGAAGGTCAGGAGATTGCAGCGGCAAACTACCTGCGTCCGCGAGACCCGGCGGTTTTGGCCAAGTACACCGATCGTTTCCCGAAGGTTGATTTCCTTTCGGTAGAGAAGACCTTTGGTGACTGGCGTACCGTGCAGAAGACCCACTTCAATGATGGTGGGATTTTTGATCAGATTTATGCGCAGTAAAGGCTAAGGCTCAATGAAAAGGCGACCTGCGGAGGTCGCCTTTTTTTGTGGCCAAACAGTAAATTTGTGTTCACCGAAGATCCCCTGTGGGAGCGGGCTTGCTCGCGAAAGCGGTGTCTCAGTAGACATCTCTGTTGAATGTGAAGCCGCCTTCGCGAGCAAGCCCGCTCCCACAGGGATTTCGGCAAGTCGTTACATCGGCGGTGTAACGCCATCCTTGCCGGCCGAGATGGATTGCGCGGTGAGCGTCCCGTCCGCACTTTGGGTCACAAACGTCACGATCTTCACGCCAACCTTCAACAAAGTGCGATCCCCCGGCATCAGGTTGACGATCGGCACGTCTTCCGGCACCAGAATCTTCTGCTGGCCGCCCTTGTAGTTAACGGTCAAGGTGCGGCCATTGCTGACCACCAGATCGCCAACGCTGCCATTGGTCATGCTGCTGCCCTTGGCCAGGTCGAAGGGCCGATGGCCGTCGCCGCTGCCCGCCAGTTCCGGTGGGAAAACGTGGACTTCCAGTGCCTTGAGGGTGCCGTCATCCTGGGGGATGGCGGCCGAGCCGATGTAGCTACCGGGTTTGATGTCTTCGATATTGGCCAGGGTCACGGCTCGGACTTTGGTGTCCTTGGTCAGGGTGATGACCACGTTTTCGCCGCTTTTGGTGTGAACCTTCAGGGTATCGGCATTGACGCCGGTAATCTCGCCGCGCACCCCGATGCGCAGGCCCGGAGCGTCGTCCGCCTGAGCCAGTCCTGCCGAGAATAAGGTGACCAGCGTAATCGCTGAGGCGCTGCGAATCAGGTGACGGAACATCGCATTCATGGAAGTGGCTTCCGGTTATGAAACGTGAAGAGAGAACATAAGCACGCTATCGAACAAGATGTAAGTGAATGTATCATCAGCCTCACTGTTTTGACGCAAGGTTCATCGATGGACATCGCAGTCGTCCGTCACTCATTCCGCAACGGAATGATTACTATCACTCCAATCCCTCTTCCGCCGTTTCGGTCAGCCCCTTAGCCTTCGCGCATTCCTCCTGTTTAGCGAGACACGTTATGAACCCAGCGACTCAGGCGCCCCACAGCGCCGTGACAATGACCAAAGGCATGGTGATGTTGTTCGCCTTCTGCTGCGGCGCCATCGTTGCCAACATCTATTACGCCCAACCAATCATCGGCCTGATCGCACCGGACATCGGCCTGACCAGCACCATGGCCAGTTTCATCGTGTCACTGACCCAGATTGGTTATGCGCTGGGCCTGTTCTTTCTGGTGCCGCTGGGTGATCTGCTGGAAAACCGCAAGTTGATGATCATCACCACGCTGGTGGCGATTGCCAGCCTGCTGGGTGCAGCGTTCACCGATCAACCGAATGTGTTTCTGCTGATCTCGTTGCTGGTGGGCTTCAGTTCGGTGTCGGTGCAGATCCTGATTCCGTTGGCCGCACACCTGGCGCCGGAAGAGTCTCGCGGTCGAGTGGTCGGCGGGATCATGGGCGGTTTGCTGCTGGGTATTTTGTTGGCGCGTCCGGTGTCGAGCTTGGTGGCTGACCACTTCGGCTGGCGGGCGATGTTCATCATTGCGGCAGCGTTGATGGCGGCGATCAGTATCGTGCTGGCGTTGACCATTCCCAAGCGCCAGCCTGATCACAGCGCTTCTTATGGTCAGTTGCTCGGCTCGCTGTGGACGCTGTTGCGTCAACAACCAGTCTTGCGCCAGCGAGCGTTTTACCAGGGTTGCATGTTCGCCACCTTCAGCCTGTTCTGGACCGCGGTGCCGCTGGAACTGGCGCGTAACCACGGTTTGAGCCAAACCCAGATCGCGATCTTCGCCCTGGTCGGTGCCATCGGTGCCATCGCCGCACCGATTGCCGGTCGACTGGCCGACGCCGGGCACACCCGCAAAGCCTCACTGCTGGCCCTGATATTCGCCAGCCTGAGCTTCCTGCCGGCCTTCATCCACCCGCTCTACAGCGTCATCGGCCTGGCCGTCACCGGCGTGGTGCTCGACTTCTGCGTGCAGATGAACATGGTCCTGGGCCAACGCGCGGTCTACGCCCTCGACGCCAAAAGCCGCAGCCGCTTGAATGCGCTGTACATGACCAGCATCTTCATCGGCGGCGCCTTCGGTTCGTCGGTGGCCAGTGCGGTGTATGAACACGGCGGCTGGTTGTGGATCGTGATTGTCGGCAGCGCGTTTCCGCTGTTGGCGTTGTTGCGATTCTTGAGCGTTTCAAAAGAACCTTCCCTGGCAACGGCATAAATCGCTAGAAGCTTCGCGGGCAAGCCTCGCGCCTACGGGAGTGGGGCTTGCCCGCGAATACGATGTGACTGTCGGCTCTCAGTGACGAACCAACTTCTCCATCGCCGCATCCGCCAGAAAGGAGGAGCGGCTTTTGACGTTGTGCTCACGCACATAACGGTCAATGCGTTGAATCACGTACCCCGGCAGCGTCACATTGACCTTCTCGGTTTTGCCCATGTACGGCGCGATGTCCAACTCCAGCATTCCCCAGCCCATGTTGGCAAACTCGGGATTGCCGCGGTGCGCGGCCGCGGAAGTCGGCATTGGAATCGGCTCCCCATCAGCCGCCATCTCCTGCAGCATGATGTGGGCTATCTCGACTGCCGCGTTATAGGCGTCTTCAAACGTATCCCCGGCGGTTACCGCGCCTGGAATATCGGGGATCTGAATACCGATGGCGGTGTTCTCGTCGCCCCACTCGATACAGATGGGATATTGCATTATGGATCTCCTGCGTAGCTGGCTAGCGGGCAATACAGCCCGGCTCGCCTCCTGCTGCTTTTAACCGTCCCGATCGGTAAATCCTTTTTCGGGTGCGGGACGGGAATCGTGTACGGGTTATAACGGTGAGTGAAAATGTGATGACTGCCAGTGACCCGATCCAGTGTCCAGCCCGCCTCCTCCAGTTCCTTGATCAATAACCTGCTTTGCACCAACAGCCTCCTTGCTTTGACCCAGACAAAAGTAACTCCAGAGTTATCTTTACTCAAGCACAAAAATGGAAAGCACGACGTCCGGTTGTTTTACAGAGTGTGATTAAGGGCAGGCCATTCTTCCCAAGAATGAATCCTATGCCCCCCACCCGCGTTCCGCCCTCTCCCGCACAAGGTCACCATCGATCCCAGCTAACCGGCCTCCCCACCAAGGATTACGATCATGACCCTGCAAGCAAAACTCGATGCCTTCAAAGCCGATTTCAAGGCCGGGAAACCGCCCTACAACGCTCCGGCCGAAATCCATCCGATCATGGAGCGTGCCACCGCTGAACTGATTGCGTCCGGCGCGGCGGACAAAGCGCTGAAAGTCGGGGACAAAGCGCCGTTGTTTACCCTCAAGGATCCCGACGGCAAACCCGTGTCCTCTGCCGATCTGCTGGCCGAAGGTCCGTTGGTGCTGACGTTTTACCGTGGCGTCTGGTGCCCGTACTGCAACATGGAGCTGCAAGCCCTTCAGGCCTTCCTGCCGACCTTGCAGGAGGCCGGGGCTAACCTTGTGGCAATCTCGCCGCAAATCGCCGCCAACAGCCGCAAATCGCTGCGCACCAATGGCCTGGCGTTTCCGATTCTGAGCGACACCCACAACGACGTGGCGGAGGCCTTTGGCCTGCGTTTCGAATTGCCGGATTATTTGATCGAGTTGTACAAGAACCTGCGCAATGACCTGCCGACGTTTAACGACGATCCGTCCTGGACCCTGCCGATGCCGGCGCGTTATGTGATCGGTCGGGATGGCGTGATTCGTTACGCCGAGGTCAACCCGGATTACACTCAGCGACCAGAGCCGGAAGCGATGCTGGATGCGATTCGCGGCTGAACCGATCACGTGCCGCCTGACCCGCGGCATGTTCTTTGAAGGAGTTCCCATGACCCGACGTACCTTTCTCATCACCGGCGCCAGCAAAGGCATCGGTCGTGCGGTGGCCGAGCATCTGGACCGTGCGGGTCATCGCGTGGTCGGGATTGCCCGCACACCGGACCTGACATTCCCCGGCATTCTGTTTCCACTGGACCTGAGCGACCGAGTACTGACCCAGGAAGTGTTGGCGGATCTGGCCAGGACGTATGAGTTCGATGGACTAGTGAACAACGTCGGTCTGGTTCGCCCGCAGGTGTTGGGCGAAATCGACCTCGACACCTTCGATGACGTGATGCGGGTCAACCTGCATTCAGCCCTGCAAGCGACGCAGACACTGCTGCCAAACATGCGCGCCAAAGGCTGGGGTCGGGTGGTGAACATTTCCAGTCTGACGGTGCTCGGGATTACCCAGCGCACGGCGTATGCGGCGGCGAAAGCGGCGCTGATCAGTTTCACCCGCTCCTGGGCGCTGGAACTGGCGCAAACCGGGATCACGGTCAACGCCGTGGCCCCGGGCCCTACCGAAACCGAACTGTTCCGCGCCAACAACCCGATCGGCAGCGAAGGTGAAGCACGCTATCTGGCCGGCGTGCCGATGGGTCGGTTGGGGCAACCGGAAGAGATCGCCGCTGCGATTGCCTTTTTGTTGTCCGAACAGAGTGGGTTCATCACCGGGCAAACGCTGTTTGTCGATGGTGGCGCTTCGATCGGCAAAGCCGCGTTCTGATGAGTTTTTTCAGACAACATCAATCCACTGTGGGAGCGAGCTTGCTCGCGATGAGACCATAACAGTCAGTATCAATGCTGAATGTCAGACCGCTATCGCGAGCAAGCTCGCCCCCACATTTGATCTTCACAAGGACTCAAGATGGACCGCCTCGGCGCAATGGAAACCTTCGTCTACGTGGTCGAAACCGGCTCGTTTTCCGCGGCAGCCCGGCGCCTGAATATCGGCCAGCCCGCCGTCTCGAAAACCATCGCGCAACTGGAAACCCGACTCGCCGTACGACTGCTGTTGCGCTCGACCCGCGGCCTGACCCCGACCGAAGCCGGGCTGGCGTTTTTCGACAGGGCCAAACGCGCCATCGAAGAAGCCGACGAGGCCGACAACGCCGCTCGCGGTGCCGCCAGGGGGCTGACCGGCAATCTGCGGATCTGCGCTGCCGTCACCTTCGGCCGGCAACACATCGTGCCGCACCTGGGGCCGTTTCTTGATCAGAACCCGGAGTTGAACATCGACCTGATGCTCGACGACCGCAACATCAATCTGGTGGAAGAAGGCGTCGACGTTGCCCTGCGCATGGGCATCTTGAGCGATTCCGGCTTGACCGCCCGCAAGATCGCCGAATGCCGGCGCGTGGTGCTGGGCACACCGGCGTACTTCGAAAAACACGGCGAACCCACCTGCCCTGTCGACCTGACCAAACACCAAGCCGTCGTTTACAGCCAGGGCGGCGGCGCCAATTGGCAGTTCAAGAAAGCCGGCGAAGAACAACCGGTGATCATCAGTGGCCGAATCCGCGTCAACGCCGCCGAAGGGTTGCGTGAATCAGTGCTGGCGCATCTAGGGCTGACCATGGCGTCGGAATGGATGTTTGCGCCGGAGTTGGCCAATGGTGCGGTCGTGGAAGTGATGAGCGATTGGGTTTTGCCGAATCAGGACCTATGGGCGGTGTTTCCGACGGGGAGGATGGCCAGTGCCAAGGCTCGGGCGTTTGTGGATTACGTCCAGGTCTTGCTGGCAAAAGAGTCTTAAACAGGGCCTTTTTTCGTTTATTGCGATTTTCGTTTGATTCGAATAGCCTTTCAGCATCGCTTGCTCAGAATGTTGGAAACCATCATGTCCTTAGTCATCCATCCACCGATCAACCTGCCCATAGCCCGCGAAGTTCAGGCCGCTATTGAAGGCCAGCGCGCCCTCGCCGCCTATCTCGCGACTCAATTCGAAACCCAGCGCATCCAGATTTTCGACGAGCAGAACGAAGCTCACAGCGTCGAATTGCCCACATCAGCCCTTCGGTTACTGCTCGACATCCTGGCCGCATTGGCCGAGGGCAATGCGGTCAAGGTTGTCCCGGTTCACGCGGAACTGACCACCCAGGAAGCCGCCGACCTGCTCAACGTCTCACGTCCGCACCTGATCAAACTACTGGAGTCCGGCGAGTTGTCCTACCACAAAACCGGCAAGCACCGACGTGTGCGCTTTGCCGATTTGATGGATTATAAAAACCGGCGCGACACCGCCAGCGAGCAAGCAATGACGCTTCTCGCCGAGCAAGCACAAGCGTTAAGGACAGGATACGAGTGAGGCACTCCCCTTTTACCGCTGTATATGACGCATGTGTTTTGTACCCCGCTCCCTTGAGAGACTTCCTGATGTGGCTTGCGCTATCAGGACGTTTTCGGGCGCGATGGTCACTGGAGATACATAACGAATGGAAACGAAGCCTGCTGAAAAACCGTCCGGACCTGACGCCGGAGCAACTCGATCGCACATCAGAGCTGATGGACCAGGCGATTCCTGATGCCTGTGTCTGCGGCCATGAAGCGCTTATTGACGGGTTAACACTGCCAGACATAAATGACCGCCATGTCCTGGCCGCTGCCATTCGCTGCAACGCCAGCGTCATCGTGACCTTCAATCAAAAAGACTTCCCGTGCGCATCATTGGAGCCTTTTGGCGTCGAGGCACAGCACCCTGACGAGTTCGTCGACAACCTGTTTGATCTGGACCCGGCAGCCGTTGTCACGGCGGCTCAGCGGCAACGTAAACAATTGAAAATGCCGCCGATGGAAGTCGGTGCTTATCTTGATCTTCTGTTGCGCCAAGGCTTGGTCCGTTCGGTCGAGGCACTCACCAAATACCGCGCCATTCTTTGAGCAAGATCAAAAGATCGCAGGCTTCGCCAGCTCCTGCAAAAGCCGCGTACACCTGTGGATCAACGTCGTACGCGATCCTGTAGGAGCTGCCGAAGGCTGCGATCTTTTCGAATTCCAGACAGCAAAACGGCGATCCGAAGATCGCCGTTTCTGCTTACTCCCCGAATTGCCTGCCCAATCCGCCCGGCACGCCATGGATGTCGGTGTCTTCCCATGGCCCGTTCGGGCTGATCGAGCGGCTCCAGCCGTTGTTCCAGCGGTAGTAGGTGCGCTGGCGGTAGAAGGTGTTGGGCTGGTCTTCGAGGACGTAGACGCCGAGCTTCGCATCCCAATGGCTGTTGCCCCCCGGTGGCGGGGCGAAGCTGGCGGAGGTGCGGGGTATGGGTTTGGCGGGTTTGGCCGGGATGCCCGGTTTACTTGGCGTCGGTGTGGGTGACGGCGTCGGGCTGGGCTGCGATGGCGGAATCGGCGGCAATGTATGTTCAGGAGGCCGATGGACCGCACAAGCACTTAACCCCAGAACCAGACTGAGCAGGGTGATACGAGCGATGGCGGTCATGGCGTTGCTTCCTGTTATTTATCCGGACTGTCGATGGTCAGTTTTTGTGGCGCGGTGGTGCTGCTGGCCAGAGGCTGGCTGTGACCGACCCATTCGCCGGCAGTCGGTTGGCCGGCGCGGGAGATGCGTGCAACCAGTTGGACTTCAGGGAAGTTCGACAGTTTCAACTGCGGCATCATTGCGTCGGCATCGCCCAGCTCGACGGTCGCCGGCAGGTCAGCCACGGTCAGGCGTTTGGCTGCCAGCGGTGCCGGAGGGCCGGAGGTGGCGCGGGCGAAGATGAACACGCTGTCGCCCGGTTGAACCTTGGCTTTCAGGTCGGCCGCGAGATCGACACGAACCTTGAGCAAGGCTCCTTTGGTGGCAGGCGCCTGGACAACTTTGCCGCCGCTGGCTTCGAGTTTCTCGGTAGCCCGGGTAATCCCGCCTTGCAGTGCGGCCCGGGAGTTGTCTTCCGGTGGCAGTTGCGCCAGCAGGCGACTCCAGTAGTCGATGGCGTCCTGATAACGCTCGCCTTCAAACGCGGCGATGCCGAGCAAGCCAAGGCTGGTGACTTCTTTCGGATCGGCTTTCAGCGCTTCGTCGGTCAGGGCCTGAATCTTGTCGGACCACTTCTTGCCATCAGCAAAGTACTGAGCCTGCGCCCATTGCCCGAGCAGTTCCGGCTGGCGACCAGCGAGGTTCACGGTGCGCTCGAAAATCTTCGCGGCATCGGCCGGACGATCCTGAGCCATGTAGGTGCGACCGAGGAAGTACAAGCCTTCCGCCGAATCCGGTTGAGCAGCGACCGCGCGTTCCAGGCGACGGGTCATTTCTTCCATCGACTGCGGCGCCTGGGCGAATTCACGGGTCAGCTCGACCTTATCGCTGGCGCCGAAATGCAGGTAGAGCCCAAGGCCCAGCACCGGCACCATGATCGCCGCCAGCAACGGCAGCGATTTACCCAGACGAGACACTCGCGGCACCGCGACGCCTTCAGTGTCAGCCAGCAACTCACGCGCCGCTTCGGCGCGACCGCTATCCATTTGCGCTGCATCGAGCACACCCTCTTCCTGCTGAGTCTGCAACTCAGCCACGCGCTCTTGATACAGCGCGACGTTCAGGGCGGTACGATCCTCTTCGAGCTGGGCGCGACGGACACGCAAAACCGGGATCAACAGAAAACTCAGGGCAACCAGAAGTAGCAGACCTGCAGCGAGCCAGAAATCAATCATTCTTGGTTTTTATCCAACAGGTGGTCGAGGCGCTCGCGCTCCTCGGCGGAAAGCGCGTCCGGGGTGTCAGCGCGTTGCACGCGACGACGGCGGACGATCACGGCGATAACCACGAAGCCGCCCAGCAACAGGCCGGCAGGGCCGAACCAGAGCAAGGCAGTCTTGGCGTTCAGAGCGGGTTTGTAGCGGACGAAATCACCGTAGCGATCCACCATGAAGTCGATGATCTGCTGGTTGTCCTTACCCTCGCCGAGCATGCGGAAAATTTCTTTGCGCAGGTCAGCGGCAATCGGTGCATTGGAATCGGCAATGTCCTGATTCTGGCACTTGGGGCAACGCAGCTCTTTGGTCAACTCGCGGAAACGCTCGCGATCGCCTTCTTTGGCGAACTCGTAAGTGTCGATGGCCGCGTGTGCCACGCCGGCCATGCTCAACCCCAATACAACGGCGGCTATCCAGCGCTTCATGGCTTGGCCTCGTCGACCAGCGCCTGATACTTGGCCGCCAGTTTTTCGCGCCAGACCTGTTCGTCGATCACGCCGACGTACTTGTCGCGGATGATGCCCTTGGCGTCGATGAAGAAGGTTTCCGGAGCGCCATACACACCGAGGTTCAGGCCCAGGGTGCCTTCGTCGTCGCGGACATTGAGTTGGTACGGGTTGTGGAATTCCACCAGCCACTTCAAGGCGTCGGCGTTGACGTCCTTGTAGTTGATCCCGTAGATCAGCACGCCCTTCTCGGCCAGTTTATTCAGCACCGGGTGCTCAACCCGGCAGGAAATGCACCAGGTGCCCCAGACGTTGACCAGCGCCGGTTTGCCGACGATGTCAGCCTTGGTCAGGGTCTTGCCATCCTGCACCGCTGGCAGGGAAAACTCCGGGAACGGCTTGTTGATCATGGCCGAGGGCAACTCGGCCGGGTCCAGGTACAGACCGCGATACAGGAAAACAGCCACCACCAGGAAAATCGCCAGTGGCAACAGCATCAACCAACGTCTCATGCAGTGGCTCCCGTCATGCCCAGCGCTTCACGCACGCGGCTTTTCACCTTGACCCGATAACGGCGATCCAGCGCCGCCAGCAACCCGCCGAAACCTGTCAGCAGGCCGCCGAACCAGATCCAGCGCACGAACGGTTTGACGTGCACGCGCACGGCCCAGGCGCCATCGCCCAGCGGTTCGCCGAGGGCAACGTAGAGGTCACGGGTGAAACCGGCGTCGATCCCGGCTTCGGTCATCATCGAGTTCTGCACGGTATAGAGGCGTTTTTCCGGGTGCAGCACAGCGACTTCCTGACCGCTGCGGATCACCCGGATGGTGCCCTTGTCGGACGTGAAGTTCGGCCCTTCGAAGTGCTTGGCGCCTTCGAAGACGAAGTGGTAACCGGCCAGGTCCATGGACTCGCCAGGCGCCAGGCGCAAATCACGCTCGGCACTGTTCTGGCTCGACAGCACGACACCGAGCGCACAAACGGCGATGCCCAAATGCGCGACCTGCATGCCCCAATAGCTGCGGGTCAAGGTCGGCAGGCCTTTGATCAACCCCTTGTGGCGAGTCTTGTCGAGGATGTCCCGCACGCCGGCCAGCAATACCCACGCAGCGAGCATGAACGTCGCGATCACCGCCCAGTTGAAGTCGCCGTAAGCGACGCCGGCCACCACGGCCAATGCGGCGCTGCCGAGCAACACCGGGGTCAACATGCCCACCAGCCATTTGACCGGGGTGTCTTTCCAGCGCACCAGCATACCGACGGCCATTACCACCATCAGCAACGCCATCAACGGAATGAACAACGCGTTGAAGTACGGCGGACCGACCGACAACTTGGCGCCGGTCATCGCATCGAGAATCAGCGGATACAAGGTGCCGAGCAGGATCATCGAAGCGGCAACCACCAGCACCAGGTTGTTACCCAGCAGCAGGGTTTCTCGAGACCAGAGGTTGAAGCCTACATGGCTTTTCACGACCGGAGCGCGCAGGGCGAACAACGTCAGCGAACCACCGACCACAAACAGCAGGAAGATCAGGATAAACACGCCGCGCTCAGGGTCGGACGCAAAGGCGTGAACCGAGGTCAGTACGCCGGAACGCACCAGGAAGGTCCCCAGCAAACTCAGTGAGAATGCCGCAATAGCCAGCAACACGGTCCAGCTCTTGAACACGCCACGTTTTTCCGTGACCGCCAACGAGTGAATCAGCGCCGTACCCACCAGCCAAGGCATGAAGGAAGCGTTTTCCACCGGGTCCCAGAACCACCAGCCGCCCCAGCCGAGTTCGTAGTAGGCCCACCAGGAGCCCAACGTGATGCCGATACCGAGGAAGGCCCAGGCGACGATGGTCCATGGACGCGACCAGCGCGCCCACGCCGCATCAAGTCGGCCACCCAGCAGCGCGGCGATGGCGAAAGCGAACGCCACGGAGAAACCGACGTACCCCATGTACAGCATCGGCGGGTGAACGATCAGGCCAATGTCTTGCAGCAACGGGTTGAGGTCGTGACCGTCCGCCGGAATCTGCGGCAGGATCCGCGCGAACGGGTTCGAGGTCAGGATCAGGAACAGCAGGAAACCAACGCTGATCATGCCCATCACCGCCAGGACGCGGGCGAGCATGACTTGCGGCAACTGCCGGGAGAACACCGACACCGCGAAGGTCCAGCCGCCGAGAATCAAGGCCCACAGCAGCAACGACCCTTCGTGGGCGCCCCACACCGCGCTGAACTTGTAGTACCACGGCAACGCACTGTTGGAGTTGTTGGCCACATACGCGACGGAGAAGTCGTCGGTCATGAAGGCATAGGTCAGGCTACCGAAGGCGAAGACCAGAAAGGCGAACTGGCCCCAGGCCGCAGGCTGAGCGAGGCTCATCCACAGGCGGTCACCGCGCCAGGCGCCGAGCAACGGCACGGTGGCTTGAACCAGCGCGAAACACAGCGCCAGGATCATCGCCAACTGGCCCAGCTCTGGTATTAAAAGCCCTGGGATAAAATTTGCAGACGTCATCAAATCAACCCTCTTTGGCTTGGGTAGGCGCCGACTGACCGCTGTCTTTCAGGGCCTTGGTCACTTCTGGCGGCATGTACTTCTCATCGTGCTTGGCCAGCACTTCGTCGGCCACCACCACGCCATCGGCGTTGATTTTGCCCAGGGCCACAATGCCCTGCCCTTCGCGGAACAGGTCCGGAAGGATGCCACGATAGGTGATGGTCACGGACTTGTTGAAGTCAGTGACGATGAATCTCACGTCCAGGGAATCGCCGGAACGTTGCAGCGAACCTTTCTCGACCATGCCGCCAGCGCGGATGCGCGTGTCTTGCGGGGCTTCGCCGTTGGCGATCTGGGTCGGGGTGTAAAACAGATTGATGTTCTCTTTCAGGGCGCTCAGCGCCAGGCCAACGGCAGCGCCGACACCGACCAGGATCGCGAGAATGATGATAAGACGCTTTTTGCGCAGCGGATTCACTTGCCGTTCTCCCGGCGCAAACGACGCGCCTCTTGTTGCAGATACCGCTTGCGGGCCAGGATTGGCGCCGCCACGTTGAGGGCCAGTACCGCCAGGCAGATGCCATAGGCCGACCAGACATACAGGGCATGATGGCCCATGGCGAGGAAGTCGCCGAATGAAGCAAAACTCATCGAGCCGCCTCCAGACTGTTCTGCACTTCGGCTTTCACCCAGCTCGCCCGGGCTTCGCGCTTGAGCACTTCAAGACGCATTCGCAGCAACAGCACCGCGCCGAAGAAACAGTAGAAGCCCAGCACCGTCAGCAGCAGTGGCAGCCACATCTCGGCAGGCATCGCCGGTTTTTCGGTGAGGCTGAACGTCGCGCCCTGGTGCAGGGTGTTCCACCACTCCACCGAGTATTTGATGATCGGGATGTTGATCACGCCGACAATCGCCAGCACCGCACAGGCCTTGGCCGCGCTGTCACGATTGCTGATGGCGTTGCCCAGCGCAATGAGACCGAAGTACAGAAACAGCAGAATCAGCATGGACGTAAGTCGTGCGTCCCAGACCCACCACGAGCCCCAGGTCGGTTTGCCCCAGATCGCCCCGGTGACCAACGCCACGGCGGTCATCCAGGCGCCGATCGGTGCCGCGCATTGCAGGGCGACGTCGGCCAGTTTCATCTTCCAGACCAGCCCGACCACGCCGCACACCGCCAGCATCACATAGCAGGACTGCGCCAACATGGCGGCCGGAACATGGATATAGATGATGCGAAAGCTGTTGCCTTGCTGGTAGTCCGGTGGCGCGAAGGCCAGGCCCCAGACCACGCCGACACCAATCAGCAGCAACGCCGCGACGCTCAGCCACGGCAGCAGTTTGCCACTGATGCCGTAAAACCATTTGGGCGAGCCGAGCTTATGAAACCAGGTCCAGGTCATTACTGTTTCCATCACGGTTGCTCTTCGCTATAGAAGAGCCAAGGGTCTTTACTGGCTAAAAAACAACCAGACCTCATTATTCGCCGACGCTGATCTTCAGGCCAGCGGCTATTGCAAAAGGTGTCAGGGTTATCGCCAGGGCGGTCAGGCTACCAAGCCACAGGAGATAACCGGTCGCCGGCATGCCTTGGAGTGCGGCCTGCAAGGCGCCACTGCCAAGAATCAACACCGGGATGTACAGCGGCAGAATCAGCAACGCCAGCAACAGGCCGCCGCGCTTCAATCCAACCGTCAGCGCCGCGCCCACCGCACCGAGCAGGCTCAGTACCGGTGTACCGAGCAATAAAGAAAGCAGCAACACCGGCAGACAAGCGGCAGGCAAACCGAGCATCAACGCCAGCAGTGGAGCGAGCAAAACCAGTGCCAGGCCAGAGAAGGCCCAGTGTGCCAGTACCTTGGCCAAAACCAGAAGAGCCAGGGGGTGCGGCGAAAGGACCCACTGTTCAAGCGATCCGTCTTCGAAATCACTGCGGAAAAGCCCGTCCAGCGAGAGCAAAACCGATAAAAGGGCTGCCACCCAGACCAGTCCCGGAGACAAGGTTTGCAACAATTGAGACTCGGGGCCGACCGCCAGCGGGAACATCGACACCACGATGGCGAAGAATACCAGCGGATTGGCCAGCTCCGCAGGACGGCGGAACAACAGACGAGCCTCACGGGCGACCAACAGGCCGAACACACTCATACGGCCCAGTTCCCCAGATCAATATCGCGATAGCCGGCCGGCATCCGGGTCAGCGTGTGGTGGGTGGTCAACACCACCATGCCGCCGCGTTCGCAGTGGCCGGCCAGGTGTTCTTCTAGTTGCGCCACGCCCTGTTTATCGAGCGCGGTGAAGGGTTCGTCGAGGATCCACAGTGGCGGGCTGTCGAGGTAAAGCCGTGCCAGGGCCACGCGGCGCTGCTGGCCGGCGGACAAACTGTGGCAGGGAACATCCTCGAAACCGCGCAGTCCGACAGCAGCCAGCGCTTGCCAGATCGCCTCGTGGGTCGCCGGTTGATGCAGGGCGCAGAGCCAGCTGAGATTTTCCTCCGGCGTCAACAGATCCTTGATCCCGGCGGCATGGCCGATCCACAGCAGGTTGC
Source organism: Pseudomonas sp. ASL4 (assembly GCF_056680395.1). Lineage (NCBI taxonomy): Bacteria > Pseudomonadati > Pseudomonadota > Gammaproteobacteria > Pseudomonadales > Pseudomonadaceae > Pseudomonas > Pseudomonas sp. ASL4. The sequence goes on from NZ_CM155280.1 coordinate 6,283,626, forward strand.
GCGCCAACTCGCTGCGTTGTTCATTCAGCGGCTGGCCATTGAGCAGCACCTGACCGGCGGTCGGCTGCATCAGCCCGGACAGTAAACGCAACAAACTGGTCTTGCCGCTGCCGTTCGGACCGCTGACCTGCACCATTTCGCCACTGGACAGTCTCAATTCGAGATTTTCGAAGAGCAGCCGAAGGTCTCGCTCACAGGCGAGGTCGACGGTTTGCAGGAGTGGACTGTTCAAGAGATCACGGGCCTTTTCGTTTCAAATCGGCGTTTCAAATCGGCGGTTCAAGTCGGCAGTGGCGCGGCCGCTAAAGTGATGCAGCATAGATGCATTGGCGGCCTGTTTTAGAGAGCTGCGTCAAAACAATTGCAATGTTTTCACCGCTCCCTGAAAGACGGCCGGCATTATACATGCCATGCCTTACTCTAAAGAGCGCATTTTCCCAAGGTTGTGACCGCGTATGACAGGCGAAATGAACATCCTCCCGCTGCCCCAGACCACGCCGGCCGTCACCCGCCCGCTGGTGGTCAGTGGCGACTTGCTCAAGCTGCTGACGCCGATGGAGGGCCTGATCACGCCCGGCCAGACTGCCAACGCTGAAGTGCTGTCGCTCAAGCAAGCGGATCAGTCCTTTCAATTGCTGCTCAAAGTCACCCTCGACAGCGGCCGCCAGACCACGGTCCAGGCCACCAGCACACAACCGCTACCAACAGGCACCAACCTGGCGATCACCCAGCCGTCCGCCAGCAACCTGGCGATTACGGTGCAACAGGCGATTGCCTCCAGCGTGGCCACCCTCACCCGCATCGACACCGCGCAACTGCCGGTCGGCACGTTGCTGCAAGGCAAAGTACTGACTTCTCAGGTGTTGCCGCAGACGCCGGGCCAGCCGACTGTGTTTCGCTCGCTGGTGAGTCTGCTCAACACCGCACTGAGCGGCAGCACGCTGACCATCGACAGCCCGCAACCGCTGCGCATCGGCACCTTGCTCAGCGCGTTGGTACAGGACACGCAAACCTTGAAATTCCTGCCGCTGAGCAATCGCCAGGACCAGTTGGCGGTGTCGCAGCAGTTGAACACCCAGCAGAGTCGCCAGGGTTCGCTCGATGGTCTGCTCAGCGCTTTGCAGAACCTGCCGCAGTCCGATGAAACGTCCGACGACCTGCAAGCCGCCGTGAACAAGTTGCTCGCCAGCCTGCCGGACGTTCAGCAACTGAGCACGCCCAAAGGCCTGGCTCAGGCGTTGCTCAGCAGTGGACTGTTCCTCGAAACGAAATTGCTCACCGGCCAAAACCCGACACAGGCCCCGGACCTGAAAGCCGATCTGCTCAAGCTGATCGCGCAACTGACCCCGGCCAACACCAACCTCACCGCGATCATCGCCGCCAATACCCTGGCCCAGGCAATGCCAAGCTTTGTGCGCAGCGCGCTGGGCATGCTCGGTCAGGTCAGCGCCAAACCGCTGCCGACCAGTTTTCCGCTGCCCGAACGCTTGTTGCAAAGCCAGGAGGGTGAAGGCGACCTTGAACTCTTGCTGCGCCTGGCGGCTGCGGCGGTTTCGCGCCTGCAAAGCCACCAACTGTCGAGCCTGGAACAGACCGGTGTCACCGACGATGGGCGGCTGCTGAGCACCTGGCAGCTTGAAATTCCGATGCGCAATATGCAGGACATCGTCCCGTTGCAGGTCAAGTTCCAGCGCGAAGAAGCCCCGGAAAAAGAGCAGCAAAACGAACGCCGTGAAGAACGCGAGCCAAAACAACAGTTATGGCGGGTAGAGTTGGCATTCGACCTCGAACCGCTTGGCCCGCTGCAGGTTCAGGCACAGTTGATCCAGGGCAGCCTGTCCAGCCAGCTATGGGCCGAACGGCCATACACCGCAAGCCTGATCGAAAGTAACCTGGCAGCGCTGCGTGAGCGTTTGCTGGCATCCGGCCTGAACGTCGGCGATCTGGATTGCCACCTCGGCACGCCGCCCCAGGGCAGCCAAACCCGCCTCGAACAACGCTGGGTCGACGAAACCGCATGAAAAACCCCAACACCCCACGCCAGGCCATCGCCCTTAAATACGACGGCAGCCACGCCCCGACCCTCACTGCCAAAGGCGACGAAGAGCTGGCCGAAGCTATTCTGAAGATTGCCCGCGAATGCGAAGTGCCGATCTATGAGAATCCGGAACTGGTAAGGCTGCTGGCGAAGATGGAACTGGGGGACAGTATTCCGGAGGAGTTATATCGCACGATTGCCGAGATTATTGCGTTTGCGTGGAACCTGAAGGGGAAATTCCCGGCGGGGCAGGATCCGAATGCGCCGGTGGTGGAGAAGGATGTGACGGATCGTGGGGATGATTATTAGTGGCCTCTACGCTAGCCCGGTATAGAAAACGCCGTCCCCCCAGACGGCGTTCCCCCTCTTTGCCTATCAGCCCACCAAGTACTCATCATAGGTACGACGAATCGAGCGCCAGCCGTCTTCGCTGAATGCCGTCCCGCCCAGCAAGCGTTCTGCCGTCTGGTCAAACGCGATTACAATCCGCCATGAAACTGGCCGCAGCCTGTTCGTCCCGAGCGTAAGTGACGAACACTTTATAACCGGCACCCAGAAACTGTTCGGCGATACGACGACCGATCCCCCGCGTGCCACCCGTTACCACCGCAATGCCGCTCATACGCCCTCTCCTTCCAGCGAAATCACGCCACGACAGTAGTTAATGGCCTCGTGATGGAGCCTGAAACTGTATTGGTGGCCAGGGTCCTGGCCCGCGGTTTTTTTGTCGATCACCAGGCACAGGGACAAACGCGGGACGATGGGTTCGAGAATAGCCACCCGGGAAACCGTAAACGCTTCGACGGCCGCCCCCTTCATCCGTGCGATGCAGTCACTGACGAAGCCAATGATGCAAGCGCCCGGCACAATCGGATAATCGGGAAAGTGCTCTGCGAAAATCGGCGCCGCCTCGTTGACAGTCAAGCGAGCGTCGAAATGTTGGGCCGAGGCCACGGAGGCGTCGATTTGAAAAATCTGCAAATCAGCCATTAGCTGACATCCTTTTGCTGAAGTAGGCATCCGGGAAGACTTCCGTCATGACCGATGCCACCAAAATGCTCATGTAAGAACCGATCAGGAACACCGGCCAGTACGCTTCAAAACCCAGGCTCAACCCCGCTAACACCGCGTTGATCGAGAACGTCATGCACCACGTCTTGGTGATCGTGTTGTTGATGTCGAAAAACGCACTGGACTGGCGGGCATCTTCGTCAACGCCTTCACTGCCGTACTGCAAGGTGAACGGTTGCCCGCGCCATACACTCGACCAGCCGATGACCGTCAACACGCCATACAACAGGAGCTTGACGTTTTCGAAGGTAGAGAGACCTGGCCAATACACGGACATCAGCGCCATACCGAGCAGGCAAATGACCAACGTGCATTCAATGACGAAGCCCCTTCGAAGCGTGTCGAAACACAAGACGAACATCAAAAAGGCTACCGACAAGGCGGCCTTCGCAAAATTGCCGTCGAACCAGTCAATCAGGTAGGGAAACAACAACCAGGGAATCATGAGTTTGATCATGGCTGGCGCGCCTTCAGGCTCAACACCGTGATGGTCGCCAACGCATGAGCCTGGGCATCTGGACCGAGCGTGGCGAAGACTTCGACACGCCCTGCGCCGCCGTCCACACTGACTCGCCCCGTCAATTGCGTGATCCGCCGAGGGTTCAAGACGCGCAAACCGGTAATCAGCGCCGGGACGTAATGGGTCGACGGCGCTGTACCGCTAGCCCCGCGTACGCATCGCACGGCAAACTGATTGAGCAATTCGGACAGCACGACGACCGCGCCATAACGTTCGATATACCGCTCAAAGCGCCCCTCATTCACTTGGCTGCTCCAGCCCTCTCCCATCGGCTCGACCGCAGGGCACATGTCCAGGTAAGCCTTCATTTGGACGGCGCCGCGGTCACGTTATCGGTCTTGAAAAAACGCAGCAGCCTGAGGCTTCGGCCGACAATCAGACCATTAATCAGCCCGGACCCCAGCGCCGACCAGGCCGCCACCGACACGTCATCGGCCAACTCCGGATGCATCGCCGCCTGGTAACCGCTGTAGTAACGCCAGGCAAAAAAACACCAGTACACCATCAGCACCTTGATCGTGCCGCCCAGTACCAGCCGCTCGCCCTCACGTTCCACGTTGTGATACGAGTAAAAGCGCAAGGCCAGCGCCCATCCCGCGAGCAATCCCAGGGCATAAACCGACAGCGGAATCACGACCCCCTGGGAGAGTTTCAGCGAGGCCAGGGAAATGGCGACGAAGATCACCGGCGTTATTTGCAACGAGCGTTTTGATTTATTATTCGTGAAGCAGGCAATGACGCCGTAATAGGTCACGATGAAAAAAACCGCATAAACCCACAGCGGTGTACCGCGCAAAATGTCCAGTATAAAAACCCCTTGGCACTGCACATGCCTGAGACAAACAATGACGATCAGCCAACAACCGAAAGTTGATTGCGATGGTCGAGCAAACGATTGAGGCTGCCCCGTGGGTTATAGGAGAAATCTGCGTTGTTCGCCCACTTGACCACCGCAACACCACGCGTCACTGCCTCCTTCAACTTTGGAATCAGCAAGAGTTGCTCTTGCAGCCGCACGCCCCAGGCATCATTGATGACCGAAGGCTCGACATCGACAAGGACCGTAACGCTGTCCTTGCCTGCGTCAGTGGTTGACAGGCGCACCTGAAACGCCTCTGACGGCACCTTGGCGGCCACCAATGCCTGCTCAATCAGTGTCAGGCTGATGCGGTGCCCGCCGAGACTGAACTCCTCAGCCACGCGTTGGCCGATCTTGAGGTAATACTGGTTGTCTTCACTCAGGGTCAGCTCACCGACATCACCAATCCGGTAGCGAATGACCGGCACCACCGGGGCCTTCAGGTCGGTCACCAGTAGCTCGCCGGAATCGGTCTGCTCCATGAAGAACCAGTCTGACAATATCAAGTGCTGGTGCGGCTCCATGGCCGGCGTGTTCACCGCCGCGAACCCCAGCTCCGTGGCCCCGTACAGGCTATGGAATTGCGCCTTGGGCCACAGGCGCTGGATAAATTCGCGCTTGCCCAGGTGAAATGCCTCCCCGACAAACACGATCTTGGTGATGGCCAGATCCACGTCAAGCTGTTCCGCGGCCTGGGCGACCTGGATGATCCCGGTCGGTGAGCCCACCAATACGTTTGCGTTGAAACGCTTCATGGTGGCGAGTAACGACGGCATGTTGTTCATCACGTCGGGACGCCCTACCGGCAACACCGTCGAGCCGATCGGCTCAAGCATCCGGCACATGCCTTCATAGTTGTAACCCAGGCAGCCGGCGGTCAGCAGATTGACCACGGTGTCCTCGGCACAAAACACATGCTCGGCCATGAAACCGCGCACCTGATAAGGGTAGCTGTCCTCGGTGACACGCTGGAAGATACGACTGGCCAGGACCAGCGGCGCCGAGGTGGTGCCCGAGGTCGAGATGACGTAGCAATGCTGTAGCTTGCCAGCATCAATCAGCGTATCGCTGACCTGCATCAGTGCTTTTTTGCTCAATGGCGGGTATTTGTGCACGAAATCGTCATATCCCGTGACCGTTGGCAAATCCAGCGGATAACCCTGTTCGGCGTACTCGCCGATCATCTTGTTGAATTTTTCGATATCAAACGAAGTGCGGCTTTTTATAGTCATTATCCGATTCTTTTAAATATCATCGACGCGGCCAGGCCGCCCATGCCGAAGGAGTTTTTCAGGCAGTAGTCCACTGGACGCTGCAAGGTGAACGGAGAAACATTGGCCAGGCAGTCAGGGTCCCTGGACTCGAGATTGATCGTTCCCGGAATGAACCCCGAACGCAGGCTGATCAAGGTATTGAGGGTTTCCATGGCCCCGGCGGCGGCAATCATGTGCCCGTGCAAAGACTTGTTGGCGGTGACAGGCACTTGCTCTCCCAGTACCGCGCAAATGGCGGCGGACTCGTGCAAGTCATTGAGTATTGTCGAAGTCCCGTGCGCATTGACCATTCCAATATCGCGCGCCTGCAATCCGGCGTTTTTCAAGGCCCGGGTCATGGCCAGTTTCATCTCGCCGCTGTCGGGTGCGGGTTTGACGATATGGCTGGCGTTGGTACTGGTGCCAAAACCCACCAGTTCCATCAACGGTTCCCGCCCTGCTTTCAGACATGCGTCCAGAGACTCGAGCAGAAACAGCACCGCGCCTTCAGCGGGCAGATAACCCGAACGCCGCGCATCGAAGGGTCGCGACAGCGCCGTGGCGTCGAGTCGTTCATCGGTAGCGATGATATCGACTGACTCCAACCCGATGTAATGTTCGGCGGTGACCTTGGCCGAGATACCGCCAACGATCGCCGCATCCACGCGCCCTTGCCTTACGGCTTGAAAACCGGTGCCGATGGCTTGCAGGGAAGCGGAACACAGCCCCAGATGCACCGATGCCGGCCCCTTGAACGGCACAAACTTATGCACCGTGCGCAACGCATTGGTCGGGTCGTAACGAATGAAGTCCTGTACGCGAAAATGCCTTTCGAGTGCCGGGTCGAGATTGGCAAACTGCCCGTCCACCTTGTTCAGATCGTAGGCCAGGTCGACCGTTTGCTGAATGTCCACCACGGGCTCGTCAACCCCCAGGAAACAACCAATGCGCTGCTCACCGATCGAGCCAGGATCAAAGGACACCGACGCCAGCAGATTTTCCATGGCGGTACGGGTATAGAACTCATCGTGACTGAACCGCCGCCGCACGTCGTGTGTGGGAAAGTTTCCCGACACCGGAATCCCGGCAAAATGGCTCTTGAATGTAGCGGTGTCATATTTGGCGATTTTTCTCACCCCGGAGCGGCCATCTCGCAGCGATTCTTCAATGGCTGCATAGTGATCGCCCAACGGTGTACAACAACCGAACCCGCTGATGACAACCCTTTGCTGATTCATGACGAGGCCTTCTGCGATGGCATTGATGACTTGCGCAACACGATCAAACCCAGGCCCATCCCTGCACCTTCGCCATGGATGATGATCACCCGCCCCGGCTCAATGGACGGGTCGGCCAACGCGCACACCAGATCTACCAGACCGCTGGTTGCCACTGCATACCGCGACCAGGGTTTGTAACGACGTAACTCAAAGGTGTTCAGACTGCTCTCCAGCGCCTGCACTTCCGCCTCGCCAATGCCAGGTGCACCGTTGTCGTAAAGCACCACAACCGGATGACTTTCACGTACCCAGGGTTCCAACTGTGCGTAAGCCTCGACCCAGTCCTGGTGTGAAGCGAACATGCTGGTGGAGAATCGACTGACCGCCAGCAACACTTCTGCCAGCGGTTGGACGTGCAACCGAGAAATCCGTTCTCCGGTTTCGACAACCAGCGACACCGCGCCACTGGTTCCATTAACGCTTGAGCGCTGGGGTTCCTTGGCATTGATCAACCCCATTTTTTTGAACACCTGGGAGTTATCGGCTTTCGACATATCACCGTAGGCACAGATCAACGCCCCGCTGGACTCACTGCAAGGTAGGTTATAAAAAGCTTCCTCCAGCAAGGAAAGCCCACCCAATGACATCTTGCGCAACGGATAACCGCCGCCGCGTAGCCCGAAGAGCTTGGATAAATGGTAAAGACCATTGGTAGGCAGCTTGCGAAACAATCGCAACGGATGCACAGCGTTGGCAACTTCCCCAGATTGGCGAACAGAAAATCTTTGTTGGTGTAGTGCTCGCTGGACGACTTGAATTGCCAAATTACTTCATGGAAATCACGGACCGTTTCATAGGTGGTGTACACGCACATGGCGTCCTTTTCATCCAAAGTGAAACCAGCATGTTGCTGGGCCATGCTCATGGCCAAGAAACCAACATTTAAGCTACAAATCGTTTGAGAGGTCAGCATCGCCCGATCTTCGCGAGCGATGTGCGGAACAATAGCCGCTAACAACTTTGCCTCTCCTGGCTGGTTGTCTGGCAAATCGTCTGGGCGCTCAGTCAGGCACTGAGCCAAGTCATATGGATTCAACGCTGCCTGTTCAATGCCATAGCCGGTGATGAATAGATTAGGCATTTAGAACCGTCTCAATTCGTCGGGCGCAGAATTCTGGCGTCCAGTATTGATCCAGCGACTTGGGATCTACCACCACACTGTCGTCCACACCTAATAGGTCATTTACAATTTTTCTACCTGCCTCAGTCCAGCAGCCTTCAGCATAAAATTGTGGATCGACCAGCAACCTCGTAAATGGCCATATATCATTCGGCTCAATACTTGGATCTATCTGCGCCTTGACCTCATAACAAAAACCAATGAAGTCAATGGAGGAAAAACCAATTTCCTCGAATGATGCATCGCCTTTTATATCGTCTGCAAAGCCCAAAAAAAGTATATTAGCAGTGATTTCTTTTATCTTAGTGAGATACATAACGGCCCTTATTATTTTCTCAATACGAGGCTATGGATATCACTTACATATTAATTTCAGCTTAAAACAGAAAGCAGACAAACTCACTGAAAAAGCCACCTCCTATTATTTAAACGCCACGACTCAATACAAAACTCTTATTTAAGACGTATTACTAGCTAAGTTAGCTAAGACGAACCGACCAATCCAATGGATTATCAAGTTACCGACGACGGACAACTATTACAAGTCGGCGGGATCCGACAAAGTTGTGGGCAAGGGACTAAGGCAGTGTAGTCTTGGTCTGAGGACGGGTACCCAATCTGAATTTCCATCACCTTCACCTTCCGTATCGCCATAAATATAGCTGCCACGCCAAGCCGATTAGTGCCTTGCCAGATGCCCCCCAAAACCCGCCTCGAACAACGCTGGGTCGACGAAACCGCATGAACAATCCCAACACCCCACGCCAGGCCATCGCCCTCAAGTACGACGGCACCCACGCCCCGACCCTCACGGCCAAGGGTGACGACGCACTGGCCGAAGCCATTCTGAAGATTGCCCGCGACTACGAAGTGCCAATCTATGAGAACCCCGAACTGGTGAGGCTGCTGGCGCGGATGGAACTGGGGGAAAGTATTCCGCAGGAGTTATATCGCACGATTGCCGAGATTATTGCGTTTGCGTGGAATCTGAAGGGCAAGTTCCCGGCGGGGCATGATCCAAACGCACCGGTGCTCGAGAAGAATGTGACCGAGCGTGGGGATGATTACTGATTCCGGGTTGAATTCAAAAGATCGCAACCTCGCTTCGCTCGACAGCTCCTACACCATGTACGCCATCCCGATGTAGGAGCTCGATCTGTCAATTACCGCTAAGGCTGCGGATCAAGCCTGTCCAGCATGCGATTCACCGCCAACTCACCCAGCATCACCACCTGTTGAATCCCCAGGATGGTGTTGCGTTGCGTGCCCTCCAACAAGCCCGCGGCATCACTGAGCATCACACTTGCCGACGCCAGGGATTCGCAGGTGTTGGCCAGCAGCGTTTCGTCATCCGCGTCGGGGTCGACAAAAAAAAGCGTGCTGGGTTTGCGTTGGGCGTCTTTGGGAATAACTGGTTTGAGGTAGTAATCGAGAGCGCGATCGGCGGCGTCGTTGAGTTTTTTGGAATCGGCGGTTTCGTACGGGGAAACGTCATCGGTTTCTGGCGGATTGGGGGGTGATCTTGAACATTTGGAGCTCCTTGATTAATGGAGCTACCACGTTTCGCTGCGAAACGAAGAGAGGTGGCAGCTATGCGCGGGTTCGCAGACCGGGAATCAAGGAACCCGGCAGACCCGAAGATCTCCCGCACACAGCCGCCATAACGCAATGCAGTAGACAAAAAAGCGTCGACTGAAAGGATACAGTGGCGCTATGCGCCTTGATTAACCCGGGCTGCGAAACCCGACCACTGATTAGCAGTGGCAGGCAAACGATAAGACTCGGGCTATAGACGCACAAGCCGGCGGATTCTGACGTAGCCGTAGGCAGCGGCGCAAGGATGTGTAGCCGCGGAGAATGTCTGGAGATGTCTTTTAAACATCGCTGTTTAATTGGCATCAGCATTCGTCAGGGAGGAAGGCAGGGACAGATAAATATATCCGTCCCGAATGGCAGGATCGGTCCCACGCTCTGCGTGGGGATGCAGCCCGTGACGCTCTGCGTCACATTCAACAGCGGAACGCGGAGCGTCCCCAGAGTCGTTCCCACGCAGAGCGTGGGAACGAGCTCTGACAGGCGTCAGCTCTTGTGAAGCTTACTCATCAACTCCGCCTCAGCCTGGGTCAAGCCACACGACTGAGTCAGTTCATCGACGCTCGCGCCCATTCCCACCAGTCGCGCCGCTTGGGCAAACGACAGGCTCGAAGGATCGCGCTGTTCCAGTTGAGCGAGTTTGTCCGGCAATGGGCCGACCACCGCACGCAGTTCGTGCAGGTCTTCACCCATGCGCACGTTGCCGTTCTGGTAGTTGTCGACGCGCTTGGCCAGGTCCTTGATGCGCTGATCGCGCAGCGCATCGCCCTCGGCCTGTTGCGCGGCGATCAGCCGCTGACCGCGAATGTACGCCAGGAACATCGCCAGCGTGCCTGCCCAAAACAGGAACAGGACAATGACCGCAACCTCAAGAATCAATCAGATGTTCTCCAGATCCGACCATTCTTCTTCGCTCATCATCTTGTCGAGTTCGACCAGGATCAGCAGTTCGTTGTTCTTGTTGCACACGCCTTGGATGAACTTGGCGGATTCTTCGTTACCGACGTTCGGCGCCGTCTCGATTTCCGACTGACGCAGGTAAACCACTTCGGCGACGCTGTCGACCATGATCCCGACCACTTGCTTGTCGGCTTCGATGATGACGATACGGGTGTTGTCGCTGATCTCGGCGTTCATCAGGCCAAAGCGCTGACGGGTGTCGATCACGGTGACCACGTTACCGCGCAGGTTGATGATGCCCAGCACGTAGCTCGGGGCACCCGGGACCGGGGCGATTTCGGTGTAACGCAGGACTTCCTGAACGCGCATCACGTTGATGCCGTAGGTTTCATTGTCCAGTTTGAAGGTTACCCATTGCAGGATCGGATCTTCAGAACCTTTTGCATTCGTCGCTTGACTGCTCATACCTGACCCCTAGAAAACCGCGCTTGGCGGTGTGTGTCTGTGTGGCGGCATTCAACAATGCCGTCGCCTACTTGTTATGTCGGCTGCTATGTCGGTTTATGTAGCGGCTTACTGCCGCCCATGTGCTTTGCCCCACCGCTGGCGATCAATTCGGCCAGTGCGGAAACGTCCAGCAATGCACACATGTGCTCAATCACCGTGCCGGCGAGCCATGGCCGCTGACCTCGATGACTTCTCCATTTGATTTCGTTCGGGTCCAGGCGCAACGAGCGGCTGACTTGATGCACCGCCAACCCCCACTCGTAGCCCTGCACCGAAATAACGTATTGCAGGCCTTGGCGGAAGTCATCGCGGTAACGGTCCGGCATGACCCAGCGTGCGGTATCCAGCACTTTCAGGTTGCCGGCCTGGCTCGGCAGGATCCCGAGGAACCATTCCGGCTGACCAAACAGGGGCGTCAGTTCGTGGCCGGCCAGGGAATAAATCGAGCCCAGGCACACCAGCGGCACAGCCAGGGTCAGCCCGGCGACATCGAACAACAGGCATTCGAACGGCTCGGCAGCCCAAGACGGGCGGCCATCGGTTTCCACCGGTGGCGGCGTGTTGCTCGGCGGCAAGTGGACTTCGACCACCGGCGGCACCAAGGCTTGTAGCAGCGGTGCGATGGTCGATACCGGCGCCAGGATCGGTGCCGGGGCTTCGATCACGGCAACCGGTGCTTTTTCAACGACGGGCGCAACGGCTGGCGCGGCAACGGTCGCCGGTGGCCGCGCATCACGGGCCTGTTCTTCGAGCACCGCCAACTGGAACTCGTCCAGTGCGGCCTCGGCCTCGACGACTGCGACAACCTCAACGACTTCAGAAACCGCCTCGACTTCCGGCAGCAACTCTTCAGTCGCCTCCATCAGCAAGCTGTCCAGATAAGACTGGAGCGCCAGTTGCGGACGCGAGGTGACCTTCACCGGCCGGTTCATGCGCGCACCTGTGTAGGAGCTGCCGAAGGCTGCGATCTTTTGGCGGATTCGAAGGTGTCACAAAGCAGGATCAAAAGATCGCAGCCTGCGGCAGCTCCTACGCGAATTGGGTTCATGTCAGGCCACCGCCGGAACGAGTTGTGCGGTCAGCAGATGCTTGAGCAGTGCGCGGTAAGCCAGAACGCCACGGCTCTTGCCGTCGAATTGCGAAGGCGTGACCCCGGCCCGGCTGGCATCGCGCAGACGGGTATCGACCGGGATGTAACCTTGCCAAATTTCTTCCGGGTATTTGTCGCGCAACACGCGCAGGGTCCCGAGGGACGCCTGGGTCCGGCGATCGAACAGGGTCGGGACGATGGTGAACGGCAACGCTTGTTTGCGCGAACGGTTGATCATCGCCAGGGTGTTGACCATGCGCTCAAGGCCTTTGACGGCCAGATGCTCGGTCTGCACCGGGATCACCAACTGCTGGCTCGCGGCCAAGGCGTTGACCATCAACACACCGAGCAACGGCGGGCTGTCGATCACGGCGTAATCAAAGTCTTGCCACAATTGCGCCAGACTCTTGGCGATCACCAGGCCCAGGCCACTTTGGCCTGGCGACTGACGCTCAAGGGTCGCCAGTGCGGTGCTCGACGGCAACAGCGAAATATTTTCGTGACTGGTGGGCATCAACAACTGACCGGGCAAGCCCTGAGGCACGCTGCCCTTGTGCAGGAACAGGTCGTAGCTGCTGTGTTCCAGGCTGTCGGGGTCGTAGCCGAAATAGCTGGTCATCGAGCCGTGTGGGTCGAGATCAACCATGACCACACGTTTCCCCGCCTCGGCCAGCAAACCGGCTAAAGCGATAGAGGAAGTGGTTTTACCAACACCACCCTTTTGATTGGCAACTGCCCAGACTCTCATTCGGATATTCCTCCCGGTCGATAACGCCGACCGAGAAATAGCTCAACGTATTAATGCGGGTGACGGAGAATTGACGGCGCTCTCTCGTCCCGGCGACTTGACCGGGGTCGGTGCAGTTTGTGTGCCAGCACGCTTCAACGCGGCATCCGGTTTCGCATTGGCGGTTCCGGTACCGGTGAGGCTGCGGCGTACATCGAGATTTCGCGACACCACCAGCACCACCCGACGGTTGCGCGCCCGGCCTTCTGCCGTGGCGTTGTTGGCCACAGGCTGGAATTCGCCGTAACCCACCGACGCCAGGCGGCCAGGGTTGACACCTTGCATCGCCAGCATGCGCACGATGCTCGCCGAACGAGCCGAGGACAGCTCCCAGTTGGTCGGGTACTGCGAGGTGCGGATCGGTTGATCGTCGGTAAAGCCTTCAACGTGGATCGGGTTGTCGAACGGCTTCAGGATCGCCGCGACCTTGTCGATGATGTTGAAGGCGATGTCGCTGGGCATCGCGTCGCCGCTGCCGAACAACAGGCTGGAATTGAGTTCGATCTCGACCCACAGTTCGTTGCCACGCACGGTCATCTGGTTGGAGCTGATCAGGTCGCCAAACGCAGCGCTGATGTCATCGGCAATGCTTTTGAGCGGATCGCTGGCACCGGCGATGCCGGCATTAATCTGTTCGGCGTCTTTGACCAACGGCTTGGCCGGGGTCACCGTCATCGGCCGCTCTTCACCCACCGGGATCGGCTTGACGGCGCGATCCGAGTCGGTGAACACGCCGATCAACGCTTCCGAAATGACTTTGTACTTGCCTTCGTTGATCGAAGAGATCGAGTACATCACCACGAAGAACGCAAACAGCAAGGTGATGAAGTCCGCATAGGACACCAGCCAGCGTTCGTGATTGACGTGTTCTTCAGGTTGGCGACGACGTGCCATGGTCCATGTCTCCCATCAATCCATGAAGCCCTGAAGCTTCAACTCAATAGAGCGAGGGTTTTCACCTTCGGCGATCGACAGAATCCCTTCCAACAACATTTCGCGATAACGCGACTGACGCAATGCGATGGACTTGAGCTTGGACGCGACCGGCAGCAACACCAGGTTGGCACTGGCCACGCCGTAGATGGTGGCGACGAAGGCGACGGCGATGCCGCTGCCCAGTTGCGATGGATCGCCCAGGTTGCCCATGACGTGGATCAAGCCCATCACCGCACCGATGATGCCGATGGTCGGCGCGTAGCCGCCCATGCTTTCAAAGACTTTGGCGGCTTCAATGTCGCGGCTTTCCTGGGTGTAGAAATCCACTTCCAGGATGCTGCGAATCGCTTCCGGCTCCGCGCCGTCCACCAGCAATTGAAGGCCTTTGCGCGAGTAGTTATCCGGTTCGGCGTCCGCCACTCCTTCCAACCCCAGCAAACCTTCCTTGCGGGCGGTCAAGCTCCAGTTCACGACGCGATCGATGCCACCGGCCAGATCCACACGCGGTGGAAACAGGATCCAGGCAAGGATCTGCATGGCGCGCTTGAAAGCGCTCATCGGCGATTGCAACAACGCCGCACCGATGGTCCCACCGATGACGATCAACGCCGCCGGGCCGTTGGCCAGTGCGCCGAGGTGACCGCCTTCAAGGTAGTTGCCGCCGATGATGGCGACAAACGCCATGATGATCCCGATCAGGCTGAGTACATCCATCAGATACAGGCCTCAACCAGGTGCTTGCCAATGTCGTCCAGGCTGTAAATCGCGTCCGCCAGATCAGCTTTGACGATGGCCATCGGCATGCCGTAGATCACGCAGCTCGCTTCGTCCTGGGCCCAGATTGCACTGCCGCCCTGTTTGAGCAGGCGTGCGCCTTCGCGACCATCGGCGCCCATGCCGGTCAATACGACCGCCAGAACTTTGTCGCCGTAGGACTTGGCTGCCGAACCGAACGTGATGTCCACGCACGGCTTGTAGTTCAGACGTTCGTCACCCGGCAGGATTTTCACCGCGCCACGGCCATCGATCATCATTTGCTTGCCACCGGGCGCCAGCAACGCCAGGCCAGGACGCAGGATGTCGCCATCCTCGGCTTCCTTGACGCTGATGCGGCAGAGCTTGTCCAAACGCTCGGCGAAGGCCTTGGTGAAGGCCGCCGGCATGTGCTGGATCAACACGATCGGCGCCGGGAAGTTGGCCGGCAACTGGGTCAAGACCCGTTGCAGGGCAACCGGGCCGCCGGTGGACGTGCCGATGGCCACCAGTTTGTAGGCTTTGCGTTTCGGCGCAGGTGACGACGGGCTGGACGACGCAGGCGCATAGCTGCGAGTTGGCATCGGTGCCGGTGCCGGACGCACAGGCGCGCTGCTGCCATAACTGCTGGCGCTCGAAGGCGCAGGCGTCGGGGCTGGCGCGGCGACCGGGGCCGGGGCGGTGTAGGTGTTGGCGCGACGGTTACTGCGCGAAATGCTGAGAATCTTCTCGCACAGCAGTTGCTTGACCTTCTCCGGGTTGCGGGAGATGTCTTCGAAATTCTTCGGCAGGAAATCCACCGCACCAGCGTCCAGCGCATCCAGGGTGACCCGGGCGCCTTCGTGCGTCAGCGAGGAGAACATCAATACCGGGGTCGGACAGCGCTGCATGATGTGCCGCACCGCCGTGATGCCATCCATCATCGGCATCTCGTAGTCCATGGTGATCACGTCTGGCTTGAGGGCCAGCGCCTGATCGATCGCCTCTTTTCCGTTGGTCGCCGTACCGACAACCTGGATGTTCGAATCCGCTGAAAGAATTTCCGAGACGCGGCGGCGGAAAAACCCCGAATCGTCCACCACCAGGACTTTGACTACCATAAACACTCCATTAGACGGAGCGAGGCTCAGTCGCCCCGCCCCGCCAGAATCAAATACGCCGTGCGGCGTAACGCTTGAGCATGCTCGGGACATCGAGAATCAGCGCGATGCGGCCGTCACCAGTGATGGTGGCGCCGGACATGCCCGGGGTTCCCTGAAGCATTTTGCCCAATGGCTTGATGACCACTTCTTCCTGGCCCACCAGTTGATCGACGACAAAGCCGATCCGCTGCGTGCCCACCGACAGGATCACCACATGGCCTTCGCGCTGCTCTTCGTGAGCGGCCGAGCTGACCAGCCAGCGTTTGAGGTAGAACAAGGGCAGGGCCTTATCCCGCACGATCACCACTTCCTGGCCGTCCACCACGTTGGTGCGCGACAGGTCGAGGTGGAAGATCTCGTTGACGTTCACCAGCGGGAACGCAAACGCCTGGTTGCCGAGCATGACCATCAGCGTCGGCATGATCGCCAGGGTCAACGGCACCTTGATGACGATCTTCGAGCCCAGGCCCTTGGTCGAGTAGATGTTGATCGAACCGTTGAGCTGGGAAATCTTGGTTTTCACCACGTCCATGCCCACGCCACGACCCGACACGTCGGAGATCTCGGTTTTGGTCGAGAAGCCCGGTGCGAAAATCAGGTTGTAGCACTCGGTTTCGCTCAAGCGATCGGCCGCGTCCTTGTCCATCACACCGCGTTTTACCGCGATGGCACGCAGGACGTTCGGGTCCATACCTTTGCCGTCATCGGAGATCGACAGCAGGATGTGGTCGCCTTCCTGTTCAGCGGCCAGGATCACCTTGCCACCGCGGGCCTTGCCCGACGCTTCGCGCTCTTCCGGCGACTCGATGCCGTGGTCGACCGCGTTGCGCACCAAGTGGACCAGCGGGTCGGCCAGGGCCTCGACGAGGTTCTTGTCGAGGTCGGTTTCTTCGCCGACCAGTTCCAGGTTGATCTCTTTCTTGAGCTGGCGAGCCAGGTCTCGAACCAGGCGCGGGAAGCGCCCGAAGACTTTCTTGATCGGTTGCATCCGGGTCTTCATGACCGCGGTTTGCAGGTCAGCCGTCACCACGTCGAGGTTCGACACAGCTTTGGACATGGCCTCGTCGGCACTGTTGGCGCCCAGGCGAACCAAGCGGTTACGCACCAGTACCAATTCGCCGACCATGTTCATGATCTCGTCCAGCCGCGCAGTATCAACCCGCACGGTGGTCTCGGCTTCGCTGGCCGGTTTTTCCGGTGGCGGTGCCGCCGGTGCGGCGCGAGCAGGTGCCGGAGCAGCCGCAGCCGCCGGTTTCGGCGCTTCAGCTTTAGGCTCAGGGGCTTTAGCCGCAGGTTTCGCGGCAGCGGCAGGCGCCTTGGCGACTGGCGCGGAAACCACTGCCCCGGTGCCGACTTCGGTGAACTTGCCTTTACCGTGTAACTCGTCGAGCAGCGATTCGAACTCGTGATCGGAAATCAGATCACCGCCGGCCGCTTTAGCGGTTGGCGCCGCCGGGGCCGGTGCCGAGGCAATGGCCGATTCCAGCGCGTCCACAGCAAAGTTGCCCTTGCCGTGCAGTTGATCGAGCAGTGCTTCGAATTCGTCGTCGGTGATGTCCGAACTGTCGCCCGGCGCTTTCGGGGCAGCCGGGGCAGCAGGCGCGGCCACGGCATCGACCGCGAACTGGCCTTTGCCATGCAGCTGATCGAGCAACGACTCGAACTCGGCGTCGGTGATTTCGTCGCTGGCCGATGCATCGGCGGCCGGTGCAGGAGCAGCCGCCGGGGCCTCGGCCTGAGCCTTGACGGCATTCAGCGAGTCCAGCAGTTGTTCGAATTCGTTATCGGTAATGTCGCCCGACTCGCTTTCAGCGGCCGGTTCTTCCACCGCGTCAGCAACCGGAGCCGCTGCATCGGCGCTTTGCGGCTCGGCCAGACGGGCCAGTGCCGCAAGCAATTCTGGAGTGGCAGCCGTGATCGGACTGCGTTCGCGGACTTCGGTGAACATGCCGTTCACTGCGTCCAGCGCTTCGAGAACCACGTCCATCAGTTCCGAGTCGACGCGTCGTTCACCCTTGCGCAGGATGTCGAACACGTTCTCGGCGATGTGACAGCACTCCACCAGCTCATTGAGCTGGAGGAAGCCGGCGCCCCCTTTTACAGTGTGGAAACCGCGAAAAATTGCATTGAGCAAGTCCGCATCATCCGGTCGGCTTTCCAGCTCAACCAGTTGTTCGGACAGCTGCTCTAGAATCTCGCCGGCCTCAACCAGGAAATCCTGAAGGATCTCTTCATCGGCGCCGAAGCTCATTAAGGGGGTGCTCCTAAGGTCTAAAAACCTAAAAAACCTGAAATTCTAAAACTCTAAAATCCTAGGCTGGATAACAAATCGTCCACATCGTCCTGACCGGACACAACATCTTCTCTTTTATCGGCATGAATCTGCGGACCTTCACCCTGAGAGAGATGTTTTTGCGGATCTTTTTCAGCCAGCATCGCTTCACGGTCATGTTCGATACCCGCAAAGCGGTCTACCTGACTGGCCATGAGCACGAGCTTGAGCAGGTTACTTTCAACTTCGGTGACCAATTGGGTCACGCGCTTGATCACTTGACCGGTGAGGTCCTGGTAATCCTGAGCCAGCAGAATGTCGTTCAGGTTGCTCGACACCACGCGATTGTCTTCGCTGCTGCGTGTCAGGAAACCGTCGACCCGCCGCGCCAGCTCACGGAACTCTTCAGCCCCGACTTCGCGACGCATGAACCGTCCCCAGTCGGTGCTCAACGCCTGGGCTTCATTGCTCAGGCCGTTGACCAGCGGCGTGGCGTTTTCCACCAGGTCCATGGTGCGGTTGGCTGCGGCCTCGGTCAGCTTGACCACATAACCCAGACGCTCGGTGGCGTCCGTGATCTGCGAAACTTCCTCGGCTTGCGGCATGTGCGGGTCAATCTGAAAATTGACGATCGCGCTATGCAGCTCACGAGTGAGCTTGCCCACTTCCTGGTACAGGCCGCGGTCACGGGTCTGATTGAGCTCATGGATCAGTTGCACAGCGTCGCCAAACTTGCCTTTTTCAAGGCTGTCGACCAGTTCGCGGGCATGTTTTTTCAGGGTCGACTCAAAGTCGCCCTGTGAAGATTCGTTATGGTCCATAGCTCCCCCGTGGCGCAGTTTCTCAACCGATGCGTTCGAAAATCTTCTCGATTTTGTCTTTCAACGCCTGGGCCGTGAAGGGTTTGACCACATAGCCGTTTACACCGGCCTGGGCCGCTTCGATGATTTGCTCGCGCTTGGCTTCAGCAGTCACCATCAGCACCGGCAGGTGCTTGAGTCTTTCATCGGCGCGCACGTGGCGCAGCAGATCGATACCGGTCATGCCAGGCATGTTCCAGTCCGTTACCAGAAAGTCGATGCTGCCGCTGTTGAGAACCGGAATGGCAGTGATGCCATCGTCAGCCTCGACCGTGTTGGTGAACCCAAGGTCACGCAACAGGTTTTTAATGATCCGCCGCATCGTTGAGAAGTCATCAACGATGAGGATTTTCATGTTCTTGTCCAATTCGACCTCCAAGCAGTCTTAAACGCGCCCAGCACCTGGACACGCCACTTCAATCAATCCGGCAAAGCACTCAAATGACTGTCTGGAGCACAACAGATCGAGACCGCTGCAGTTCAACACCACACCAGCCTCGTTCGCAGTGCCCCCACACTGCCTTCAGCGCGCTCGCCACTCCCCCAAACGCCCCCGCAAACGGGCCGCGCACTGGCTGTGTAACTGGCTGACACGCGATTCGCTGACCCCCAGGACCTCACCGATTTCCTTGAGGTTCAGCTCTTCGTCGTAGTACAGCGCCAACACCAGTCGCTCACGCTCCGGCAAATTGGCAATCGCGTCCGCCAACGCAGCCTGGAAACGTTCATCTTCCAGATCGCGTGACGGCTCCAGATGAGCACTGGCGCCGTCCTCATGCAGCCCTTCGTGTTCGCCGTCCTGCAACAGGTCGTCGAAACTGAACAGGCGGCTGCCCAAGGTGTCGTTCAAAATCCCGTAATAATCGTCGAGACTCAATTGGAGTTCGGCCGCAACCTCGTGATCTTTAGCGTCACGGCCGGTTTTAGCTTCAATCGAGCGAATTGCGTCGCTGACCATGCGGGTATTGCGGTGGACCGAACGTGGCGCCCAGTCCCCTTTGCGTACTTCATCGAGCATCGCGCCGCGGATTCGAATGCCCGCGTACGTCTCGAAACTCGCGCCTTTGCTGGCGTCGTATTTGGTCGATACTTCGAGCAGGCCGATCATCCCGGCCTGGATCAGGTCTTCCACCTGAACACTGGCCGGCAAACGTGCCAGCAAGTGGTAAGCAATGCGTTTAACCAGTGGCGCGTAACGCTCGATCAGCTCGTACTGCGAGTCACGTGCCGACTTCTTGTAGAGGTTGTAGCCACTGGCTGTCATAGGACGGGTCCTGCGGTCTGTTGCACGAGACGCTCGACGAAAAATTCCAGATGCCCGCGCGGGTTGGCCGGCAGTGGCCAGGTGTCGACCTTCTGTGCAATCGCCTTGAACGCCAGGGCGCACTTGGAGCGCGGGAAGGCTTCGTAGACGGCACGTTGCTTCTGCACGGCCTTGCGCACGCTTTCGTCGTAAGGCACGGCGCCGACGTATTGTAAGGCGACGTCGAGGAAGCGGTCCGTGACCTTGGTCAACTTGGCGAACAGGTTGCGACCTTCTTGCGGGCTCTGGGCCATATTGGCCAGGACGCGGAAGCGGTTCATGCCGTAATCGCGATTCAGCAGTTTGATCAGCGCGTAGGCGTCGGTGATGGAGGTCGGCTCATCGCAGACCACCAGCAACACTTCCTGGGCGGCGCGGACAAAACTGACTACCGAGTCACCAATACCGGCAGCTGTGTCGATCACGAGTACGTCGAGGTTGTCGCCGATATCGCTGAAGGCCTGGATCAGGCCGGCATGTTGGGCCGGGCTCAGATGAACCATGCTCTGGGTACCGGAAGCGGCCGGGACGATGCGAATACCGCCCGGGCCTTGCAACAGAACGTCGCGCAGCTCGCAGCGGCCTTCGATCACGTCGGCCAGGGTACGTTTTGGCGTCAGTCCCAACAGAACGTCGACGTTCGCCAGCCCCAGATCGGCATCCAGCAGCATGACGCGCCGGCCGAGCTCAGCTAGAGCCAGGGACAAGTTCACTGACACGTTAGTCTTCCCGACGCCACCTTTGCCGCCGGTCACCGCGATCACCTGTACGGGATGCATGCTGCCCATGTTATTTCTTTACCTTGTCTTGCATAGACGGAGGCCACATTACTGGCTGCGCGTTCATCAACTGAACAATGCATGGCAGACCATCGATGTAGGTACAAAAACTGTTCATTAGTACCTCAGCCAACCTGCTTGGTCGGGCTGTGGTAAATATCAGCGAACATGTCAGCCATGGCTTCTTCGCTGGGTTCTTCCTGCATTTGCACGCTGACCGCGCGACTGACCAACTGATGACGTCGCGGCAGATGCAAATCATCCGGGATACGCGGACCATCGGTGAGGTAAGCCACCGGCAATTCATGACTGATAGCCAGGCTCAACACCTCGCCCAGACTCGCCGTTTCATCCAGTTTAGTCAGGATGCAGCCAGCGAGCCCGCAACGCTTGTAACTGTGATAAGCGGCGGTTAGAACCTGTTTTTGGCTGGTGGTTGCCAGGACCAGATAATTTTTTGATTTGATGCCACGACCGGCCAGGCTTTCGAGCTGCATGCGCAATGCCGGATCGCTGGCCTGAAGGCCGGCAGTATCGATCAGCACCACGCGTTTACGCAGCAGCGGGTCCAGCGCCTGAACCAGCGACTGGCCCGGATCGACGTGGGTCACCGACACATTAAGAATCCGGCCCAATGTCTTGAGTTGTTCCTGAGCACCGATACGGTAGCTGTCCATGCTCACCAGCGCGATGTTTTGCGCGCCGTACTTGAGCACGTAACGGGCGGCGAGCTTGGCCAGCGTGGTGGTCTTGCCCATGCCGGCAGGGCCGACCATGGCAATCACACCGCCCTCTTCCAGTGGCTCGACTTCCGGTGTGGCAATCATCCGCGCCAAGTGCGCCAGCAACATGCGCCAGGCCTGACGAGGTTCTTCAATATCGGTAATCAGCGCCAGCAGATCGCGCGACAACGGGCCGGACAAGCCGATGCGTTGCAGGCGACGCCACAGGTTCGCCTGGGCCGGACGGCTGCCTTGCAACTGATTCCAGGCCAGGGAGCCGAGTTGCACTTCCATCAGTTCGCGCAGGCTGTTGAGCTCGAAACGCATCGAATCGAAGGCCCGTGGGTCAACGCCGCCGGAGGCTTGCGCAGGCGCCGGTGCCTGACGACGCGGCGCGGCGTAAGTCGGCTCAACCAATGGCTCGGCAGCGGTCAACGGCAAGCCGGCGAACAACTGGCGATTGGTGGTCTTGTCACCGTCGGTCTCGCCATCGCCGCGCAGGCTCAGTTCGGCCTGGGCAGTCACGATGCGCGACTGGGTCTTGCGCAGCTCATCCTCGAGTTCCATGTTCGGAACGCGCGGGGCCAGCGCCGACAATTTGTAATCCAGGGCTGCCGTCAGCTCGACACCACCGGCGATCCGGCGGTTGCCAATAATGGCCGCATCAGCGCCCAGCTCATCACGAACCAGTTTCATGGCCTGACGCATATCGGCGGCGAAAAAACGCTTAACTTGCATAAACCACTACCTCAGCCGTTGGGCCCTACTGTCGCAACGATGGTCACTTGCTTGTTGTCAGGAATTTCCTGGTAAGCCAACACATGCAAACCCGGGACTGCCAGTCGGCCGAATCGCGAAAGCATCGCGCGAACCGGACCGGCTACCAGCAGAATCACCGGTTGACCTTGCATCTCTTGACGCTGCGCGGCATCGATCAACGAACGCTGCAGCTTCTCTGCCATGCTTGGCTCCAGCAGAACGCCCTCTTCCGAGCCTTGTCCTGCCTTCTGAAGACTATTGAGCAATATCTGTTCCAACCTTGGCTCCAGAGTGATAACTGGTAGCTCCGACTCAGTCCCTACAATGCTTTGGACGATAGCGCGGGATACGCCGACGCGCACTGCGGCCACCAGCGCGGCAGTATCTTGACTCTTGGCGGCATTGTTGGCGATGGCCTCGGCAATGCTGCGAATGTCCCGTACCGGCACTTGTTCGGCGAGCAACGCCTGCAAGACTTTGAGCAACTGCGACAGCGAAACAACGCCCGGCACCAACTCTTCTGCCAGTTTTGGCGAGCTTTTGGCCAGCAATTGCATGAGTTGCTGCACTTCCTCGTGGCCAATCAGCTCACTGGAGTGTTTGTACAGAATCTGGTTCAAGTGGGTCGCCACTACCGTACTGGCATCGACCACGGTGTAACCGAGGGACTGGGCTTGGGCGCGCTGGCTGACTTCAATCCAGACCGCCTCCAGACCAAAAGCCGGATCTTTGGCGGTAATGCCATTCAGCGTGCCGTAGACCTGCCCCGGATTGATCGCCAGCTCGCGATCCGGGTAAATCTCGGCTTCTGCGAGGATCACGCCCATGAGGGTCAGGCGATAAGCGCTTGGCGCCAGGTCGAGGTTGTCACGGATATGCACAGTCGGCATCAGGAAGCCCAAATCCTGGGAGAGCTTCTTACGAACGCCTTTAATCCGCGCGAGCAACTGACCACCCTGATTGCGATCCACCAGCGGAATCAGGCGATAGCCGACTTCCAGGCCGATCATGTCGATCGGGGTCACGTCATCCCAGCCCAGCTCCTTGGTTTCCTGGGCGCGGGCCGGGGATGGCAGCAGCTCTTGCTGACGCTTGACCTCTTGCAAGGCCTGAACCTTGACCACGTTCTGCTTTTTCCAGAACAGGTACGCAGCGCCGGCCGCCAGGGCCGCCATGCTGAGGAAGGAGAAGTGCGGCATGCCGGGCACCAGGCCCATCACTGCCATCAGGCCGGCTGCCACCGCCAACGCTTTCGGCGAGGCGAACATCTGGCGACCGATCTGCTTGCCCATGTCTTCCGAGCCGGAAGCACGGGTCACCATGATCGCAGCCGCTGTCGATAACAACAGTGATGGCAATTGCGCCACCAAACCGTCACCGATGGTCAACAGCGCGTAAACCTTGCCAGCGTCGCCGAAGCTCATGCCGTGCTGGAAAATACCGACTGCCATGCCGCCGATCAGGTTAATGAACAGGATCAGCAGGCCGGCGATGGCGTCACCGCGCACGAACTTGCTGGCACCGTCCATGGACCCGTAGAACTCGGCTTCCTGGGCGACTTCCATCCGGCGCAGTTTGGCCTGGTTCTGATCGATCAGGCCGGCGTTCAGGTCGGCGTCGATGGCCATCTGTTTGCCGGGCATCGCGTCGAGGGTGAAGCGCGCGCTCACCTCGGAAATCCGCCCGGCACCCTTGGTCACTACGACGAAGTTGATGATCATCAAAATCGCGAAGACCACGATACCGACCACGTAGTTACCGCCGATCACCACCTCACCGAAGGCCTGGATCACCTTACCCGCGGCGGCATGCCCTTCCTGACCGTGGAGCATCACCACTCGCGTGGAGGCCACGTTCAGCGCCAGGCGCATCAGCGTCGCCACCAGCAAAATGGTCGGGAACACTGCGAAATCCAGCGGCCGCAAGGCGTAGACGCAGACCAGCAACACGACGATGGACAACGCAATGTTGAACGTGAAAAACACGTCCAGCAGGAACGGCGGCACCGGCAACATCATCATGGCCAGCATGACCAGCAGCAACAGCGGCACACCCAGATTGCCCCGACTCAAGTCGGCGACGTTAGCGCGAGCACTGTTGATTAACTGAGAGCGATCCACCGGTTTTCCCCGTTCCTTTAAAGCAAACTTTTGACGCCTGAAACAGACGCAGAGCGGCTACTGCAAGAAGCCTTCCAACTTTTGCCGGGGCGTGGAATAGAACAGCCTGTGGCCAGAGAGGGGATTACCTGTGGCGAGGGGGCTTGCCCCCGTTCGGCTGCGAAGCAGTCGTAAAACCGGTAAACGCGGTCTATCTGGAGAATTGCGGCGGCTGGTTTTTGGGGTTGCTTCGCAACCCAACGGGGGCAATCCCCCTCGCCACAAGAGGGACTTAAACAGCGATGTTTAAACGAAACTTTCAGACACTCTCTCGCCCTACGCATTCTTGCGTAGCGGCCTACAGCTGCGCCAGAATCGGCCGGCTTGTGCGTCTAGGGGTCGGGCTCTATCGTTTCCGGGTCGCTGAAAAACAGCGATCGGGTTTGGTAGCCCGTTTTACCTGTCGCATAACGCAACGTAATGCAGAGATTCTTCGTCTTCTGTTTTTATGGTGGTCATGCGTAGGGCGTCCTCGGATGCGCCGGGCTTTTGCTCCAGGTAACCGGTCTACCAACCTGCGTATGGCCCCCACCCTTCGTTTGGTAGCGAGGCTGATAGCTCCTTATGTCTTACCTGGAGTTTCATCTATGTTCAAAATTACACCCAACCCACCAGCAACCGATTCAATCCCCCACGACCCGGCCCTCGACCCCAAAAGCTCAAGGAAGCCGCCGACCGCGCGCTCAACTACTACCTCAACCCCGCAGCTCTGAAAGAAACCCCACGCAAACCCAGCACCCTCTTCTGCATCACCCCCGGCGCCGATCACGAAACCCTGCTGGCCAACGCCTGCGAATCAATGGCCTCGGCCAGCGTCATGGCCAGCGATTTTGCAGACGGCATGATGGGGGCGCAGCGCAGCAAAATGCTGGCACTGCAACAGATCATCATGCTCGGGGAATTGGCGGTGAACCGCATGCTGGATAACGTCGACCCGCAAAGCTAACGCAAGCCCGGAGTCAAAACGCAAATCCCCTGTGAGAGCGGGCTTGCTCGCGAAAGCGGTGTGTCAGTCGACATCTCTATTGACTGACACGACCTCTTCGCGAGCAAGCCCGCTCCCACAGGGGGACACGGTCAACGGTAGGAGCTGCCGAAGGCTGCGATCTTTTGCTTTTGATCGATCAGGAATCGCGGCGCAAATCCGGTGGGATCGGCAGGTCGTCCTTGAGCGGGTCCGGGCGCTTGCCCTTGCCGGCGCGGTGCTGGCGGATCTGGTAGACGTAGGCCAGTACCTGAGCAACCGCCAGGTACAAGCCGCCAGGGATTTCCTGGTCGAGTTCTGTGGAGTAGTAAATCGAACGCGCCAGGGCCGGCGATTCGAGCAGCAGTACTTCGTTGGCCACGGCAATTTCACGCATCTTCAACGCCAGGAAGTCACTGCCCTTGGCGATCAACATCGGCGCCCCGCCCTTCTCCGGGTCGTACTTGAGCGCGACGGCGTAGTGGGTCGGGTTGGTGATGACCACGTCGGCATTGGGGATCGCCGCCATCATGCGGCGCTGGGACATCTCGCGCTGCAGCTGACGAATTCGCTGTTTGACCTCTGGCCGCCCTTCCGAATCCTTGTGCTCGTCGCGCACTTCCTGCTTGGTCATCAGCAGCTTCTTGTGGCTTTCCCACAACTGCACCGGCACGTCGACCGCCGCGATGATGATCAACCCGCAAGCCATCCACAACGTACTCCAACCCACCACCTGAATGCTGTGGATGATCGCCGTCTCCAAGGGTTCGTGGGCGATGCGCTGCAAGTCAGCGATGTCCGAGGACAACACCGCCAGCGCCACAAACAAGACGATGGTGAACTTGGCAAACGCTTTGAGCAGCTCGACCAGGGCCTTGGTGGAAAACATCCGTTTGAGGCCGCTGAGCGGGTTCATCCGGCTGAATTTCGGCGCCATGCTGCTCGCGGAGAACAACCAGCCGCCCAGAGAAATCGGGCCGATGAGCGCTGCCAGAAGCAGGGAGATCATGATCGGCTGAATGGCCCACAAGGCAACCTGACCCGAGTGCATCAGGTAGTTGCCCATGGATTTCTGATCGAGGATCACCTCCCGCGGCAACGAGAAGTTAAGGCGCATCAACTCCATCATGTCTTGGGCCAGGACTCCGCCGAAAATCAGCAGTGCGCCAGCGCCGACGAGCATGATCGCCAGGGTATTGAGTTCCTTGGAGCGCGCCACCTCGCCTTTGTCGCGGGAGTCTTTCTTGCGCTTGTCCGTGGGGTCTTCTGTTTTGTCTTGACCGCTTTCGCTCTCAGCCATGGCTCAGTGCACCCGTGCCAGTTCGCGCAGAAACTGCAAGGCCTCCACGGCCATCGGCTGGTACTGGTTGAGAATGTCACCCAGGCTGATCCAGAGGATGAACATCCCGAGTACCAGGGTCAGCGGAAAACCAATGGAGAAGATGTTCAGTTGCGGCGCCGCCCGGGTCATCACGCCAAACGCGATGTTGACCACCAGCAACGCGGTGATCGCCGGCAAAACCAACACCAGTGCCGCCCCCAGCACCCAGCCGAGCTTGCCCGCCAGTTGCCAGAAGTTATCGACCATAAACCCGCTGCCGACCGGCAACGTGGTGAAGCTTTCGGTGAGGACTTCGAAGACCACCAGGTGGCCGTTCATCGACAGAAACAACAGCGTCACCAGCATGGTGAAGAACTGCCCGATCACCGCCACCGATACGCCGTTGGTGGGGTCGACCATGGACGCGAAGCCCATGCCCATCTGGATCGCAACGATCTGCCCCGCCACCACGAACGCCTGGAAGAACAACTGCAAGGAGAAGCCCAACACGGCGCCAATGATGATCTGCTCACCGATCAGCAGCAGCCCGCTCAAGTCCAGCGGATTGACCGGCGGCATGGGCGGCAACGCCGGCGTGATGACCACCGTGATCGCCAGCGCGAAATACGCCCGCACGCGCCTGGGCACCAGGGTTGTGCCGAAAATCGGCATGACCATCAGCAAAGTGCCGACGCGAAACAGCGGCAACATGAACGTCGCCACCCAGGTGCTGATCTGGGTATCGGTCAGTTGCAGCAGAGACATGACTTAGCCAATGACCATTGGAATATTGCCGTACAACCGCAGGATGTAGTCCATGAACGTCTGTACCAGCCACGGGCCGGCCACGATCAACGTCACCAGCATCACCAGCAGGCGCGGCAGGAAGCTCAAGGTCTGTTCGTTGATCTGGGTCGCGGCCTGGAACATCGCGACCAAAAGGCCCACGAGCAGGCTCGGAATCACCAGCACCGCAACCATCATGGTGGTCAGCCACAACGCATCCCGAAAGATATCTACGGCGACTTCTGGCGTCATGGCGAAACACCCCCAAAGCTGCTGGCCAACGTACCGATAATCAACGCCCAACCATCCACCAGCACGAACAGCATGATTTTGAACGGCAGGGAAATGATCAGCGGCGAGAGCATCATCATACCCATCGCCATCAGCACACTGGCCACAACCAGGTCGATGATCAGGAACGGAATGAAGATCATGAAGCCGATCTGGAACGCGGTTTTTAGCTCCGACGTCACGAACGCCGGCACCAGAATGGTCAACGGCGCCTGATCCGGCGTGGCGATGTCAGTGCGCTTGGACAAACGCATGAACAGCTCCAGATCGCTGGTGCGGGTCTGGGCCAGCATGAAGTCCTTGATTGGCACTTGAGCCTTGAGCACGGCATCCTGGGCGGTCATTTTCTCCGCCAGGTACGGCTGCAAGGCATCGTTGTTCACCCGGTCGAACACCGGCGCCATGATGAACATGGTCAGGAACAGCGCCATGCCGGTGAGGATCTGGTTCGACGGCGTCTGCTGCAAGCCAAGAGCCTGACGCAGGATCGAGAACACGATGATGATCCGGGTGAAGCTGGTCATCAGCATGACGAACGCCGGAATGAAACTCAGCGCGGTCATGATCAGCAGAATCTGCAGGCTGACCGAGTATTCCTGAGCCCCGTTGGCGTTGGTGCCCAAGGTGATTGCCGGAATCGACAACGGATCGGCGGCGAGCGCCAGCGGCGCAGCCAGCATCAGGGCCAGCGTCAAGACGATGCGTAGCGCACCCATTACTTCTTATCCTTCTGATCCTTGCCCAACAACTCCATCAGGCGCTGGGCAAACTCCGGGGTCGATTTTTCAGTCCCGCTCGGCACCTGCACTGGTTCCTTGAGCACATGCAACGCGGTGATGGTGCCGGGGCTCAGGCCAAGCAGGATCTGCTCGTTGCCGACCTGGATCAGCATCAAGCGATCACGCGGGCCCAGGGCACGGGAACCGATGATGTCGATCACCTGCCCCTTGCCGGCCGGCCCGGCCTGCTGGACCCGACGCAACAGCCAGGCGAGGAAGAAGATCAACCCCAGCACCAACAACAGGCCGAACACCAATTGCGTCAATTGCCCCGCCACGCCGCTGCTGACCGCCGGCGCAACGGCAGCCGTCGCGGTATTCACCGCGGCAGTGGCCGTCGCAATCGGCTCGGCCGCCATCACGCTGAACGGCAACGCCAGCAGCATTCCCGGCAAAGAACCCAGAACCTTTTTCACTTAGCGCAGCTTCTTGATGCGTTCGCTTGGGCTGATCACGTCAGTCAGGCGGATGCCGAACTTCTCGTTGACCACAACCACTTCGCCGTGAGCGATCAGCGTGCCGTTGACCAGCACGTCCAGCGGCTCACCGGCCAGGCGATCCAGCTCGATGACCGAACCCTGGTTGAGTTGCAGCAGGTTACGGATGTTGATGTCGGTGCTACCGACTTCCATGGAAATCGACACCGGGATGTCGAGGATCACGTCCAGGTTCGGACCGTCGAGGGTCACCGGCTCGTTGTTCTTCGGCACGCTGCCGAACTCTTCCATCTGCAGACGGTTGGACGCCGAGCCACCGGTATCCGCGGCCAGCAAGGCATCGATATCGTCCTGGCCGGCGTCACCGGTTTCTTCCAGCGCAGCAGCCCATTCATCAGCCAGTGCCTGGTCGTCCTGGGCGTTCATATCGTCGTTCATCATGTGTCCTCGGCGGACCGCTCTTCAACTCGAAGCGGCCAGTGTTAAATGGGGGAGTTAAGCGCCGATCAACGGCGCTCGATCGGCTCGATCACTTGCAACGCGAGGTTGCCTTTGTGCGAACCCATCTTGACCTTGAACGCAGGCACGCCGTTGGCGCGCATGATCATTTCTTCCGGCATCTCGACCGGGATAATGTCCCCCGGCTGCATGTGCAGGATGTCGCGCAGACGCAACTGACGACGGGCTACGGTGGCGCCAATCGGCACGTCGACATCGAGCACGTCCTGGCGCAGGGCGTTGACCCAGCGCTCGTCCTGGTCATCGAGGTCCGACTGGAAGCCGGCGTCGAGCATTTCACGCACCGGCTCGATCATCGAGTACGGCATGGTCACGTGCAGGTCGCCGCCACCGCCATCGAGTTCGATGTGGAACGTCGAGACCACAATCGCTTCGCTCGGGCCGACGATGTTGGCCATGGCCGGGTTCACTTCCGAGTTGATGTACTCGAAGTTCACTTCCATGATCGCCTGCCAGGCTTCTTTCAAATCGACGAACGCCTGCTCCAGCACCATGCGCACCACACGCAGCTCGGTCGGGGTGAATTCACGCCCTTCGATCTTCGCGTGACGGCCATCGCCGCCGAAGAAGTTGTCCACCAGTTTGAACACCAGTTTGGCGTCGAGGATAAACAGAGCAGTGCCGCGCAACGGTTTGATCTTGACCAGGTTGAGGCTGGTCGGCACGTACAGCGAGTGCACGTATTCGCCGAACTTCATCACCTGCACGCCACCGACGGCAACGTCTGCCGAGCGACGCAGCATGTTGAACATGCTGATGCGGGTGTAGCGGGCGAAACGCTCGTTAATCATTTCCAGGGTCGGCATGCGTCCGCGGACGATCCGATCCTGGCTGGTCAGGTCGTAACTTTTGACGCTGCCGGGTTCAGCAGCGTTATCGGTCTGTACCAGACCATCGTCGACGCCATGCAACAGCGCATCGATCTCATCCTGGGACAGCAGGTCCTGCACGGCCATGTCGTGTTCCTACTGCAGTACGAAATTAGTGAAAAGCAACTGTTCGATGACCACTTTGCCGAGCTCTTTCTGCGCCACTTCCTGGACGCTGGCGGTGGCCTTCTGACGCAGCATTTCTTGGCCGACCGGGGTCGCGAGTGTGGCGAAGTCCTGGCCGGAGAACAGCATGACGAGGTTATTGCGGATGACCGGCATGTGCACTTTAAGCGCGTCCAGATCGGCCTGGTTGCGACCCTGCATGGTGATGCTCACCTGCATGTAGCGCTGACGACCGTTCTGGTTGTAGTTGGCGACGAAGGCCGGCGCCATGGGTTCGAAGACCGCCGGTTGTTTGCCAGCCGGGGCGGTGTCTGCCACGACGGCAGGTTTACTGGCGGCGCTGTGCATGAAGTACCAGGTCGCCCCCACGGACAAGCCGATCGCCAGCAGCACCGCCACCACGATCGCAATGATCAGCTTGAGTTTGCCTTTGGTTGCAGGGTCTTTTACCGCTGCTGCTGCTTCGCTCTTCGCCATGCCAATAATCCGTCACTATTCAGGTTTTCACAGTCGCACGGCAAGGCAAGAGCAAGTGTTATGCCAGAAGTGTCGGAGGGGGAATTTGAGGTGCTGGGGAATCAATGTAGGAGCGAGCGGTGCGGCGATCCGACTTGCCCGCGAAGAAAGCATTGCGGTTTATCAGTTAAACCGCATCATCGTTCTTCGCGGGCAAGCCTCGCTCCTACAGGGGAGGGATCAGGCGTAGTAGTCGACGGCGCTGGAGCCGATGACGCTGGTGGTGCTGGCCGCCACTTCTGCAACTGTCGGCACAATTTCATCGTCAATGCCATCAACGCGACCGCCGCTGGCATTGGTGCGACCGCTTTGCCCTTGCTGCGCCTGCTGATCCTGCCCCTGGCCCTGCCAGCCACGGGACTGATCGGACACGTTGACGTCGACCTGGCCCATGCCCTGCTCCGCAAACATGTCACGCAGGCGATGCATTTGACCGTCCAGCGCTTCGCGAACCGCTGGGTGAGCGCTCATGAAGGTTACTTGGGTCTGCTGGTCCGGCGCCATGTTCACCCGAATATCCAGGCGCCCCAGTTCAGCCGGCTGCAACTGGATGTCGGCCGCCTTGAGATTGGCGCTGGACAGATACATGACGCGGTTTACCACTTCGTCAGTCCAGCCGCTCTGATGCATGGCAATCGGCTGATTGACCTGTACTGGCAATGCATTGGCGGTTTTCGGTGTGGCGGCCTGGGTTAATGCCGCCAGACGGCTGGCAAAATCATCGACACGGGTATCGCTGCTGGAAGACGTCAGGTCCTTGAGACCTTCGTTGATCAAACCACTGAACGCCTTGTCGCCGCCCTGACTGGTGCTGTCCTTGTCGGTTTGCACCTCAAGCATGGTCGCCATGCCGGCGGCGAAGCTTTGCGCCGAGGTCAGGTCGCCATCGCCTTGCGTCTGGGTCGGCGCCGCTTTGGGTTGTGCCTGGCTGGAAGCGGACACGTGGCCGCTCTGCTCCATGGCCATGCGCAAGGCCGGCAACGCGTCGAGCGGGTCGGCCGCTGGATCGAAATCGGTATTGGCGGGCGCCGGGGCGGCTGCCGGGGCCGGCGCTGCAGCAACGGCAGCAGCCACAGGAGCCTCGACTTGCGGTTGCGCCGTGGCAACCAC
This sequence comes from Pseudomonas sp. ASL4, assembly GCF_056680395.1. NCBI lineage: Bacteria > Pseudomonadati > Pseudomonadota > Gammaproteobacteria > Pseudomonadales > Pseudomonadaceae > Pseudomonas > Pseudomonas sp. ASL4. The sequence goes on from NZ_CM155280.1 coordinate 6,316,047, forward strand.
GGGTGGCGTTTCCGGCGCTGGTGCGGGCACTACCGGCTGAACCGCTTGCATCAAGGCAGGATCGAGCGTCGGATCGACCGGCGGCGTATCGACGGCTACCGGGGTATTGGCGGTGTCGGTATTGCTATCGCTGGCGGTCTTGTCGTCTGCCGAGGCAGGCGCCGGCACCGAATGATCGGCGGGCAAGGTTTTGCCGCTATCGGCAACGGTCGGGGCCGAGGCGGCAGCCTTGGTGTGGCCGACGTCCTTTTTGCCAGGGCTGTCCGAGGTTTTATCCCGAGCGGGTTTGACCGGCGCTTCAGCCCAAACGGCAGGCTTGTTCTGGGCTTGATTGGCGAAGACCTTGGCGAAGCTGGACGCCTTATCCACAGGCACCGCAGCCACCAGCGGGGTGTTGGCGGAGGCGGCTTGAGGCTTGGCCTTTGCGGCGGCCTGAAGAAGCGAGTTGGGGGTAACGGGCATAACGCGGTCTCCGCTGCACTGGGATCGTAGGTACAGTCAATGGAGATAGCTGCAAGGGTCGAGCCAGTTTTGCTGGATCGACGCTAAAAAACGCCGACCGGTGCGTTATTCCGCCAGGGAACGTTGACGCTCAGCCTCATAAAGCGGGCGGACGATGGCGAACTCGCCATCAATTTCTCCGACCAGCTTCTCGATGCCCGCCAGGCTTTCCTGCCTGGCCCGCTGCTCCAACTCATCGCAGAGCTCGGCCAGTCGAATGGCGCCCATGTTGCTGCTACTGCCCTTGAAACTGTGGGCAGCATTCATGAGCTGCGCGGCATCTTCAGCCTTTCGCAGGACGAGCAAACGCTCCTCGGAATCGGCGATGAAGGTATCCAGCAAGGTCGGATACTCATCCTCCATGACTTCCTGCAACGCGCTCAGCACGTCGCGATCCAGATGTGTGCCAGCCACTTGTTCACTCCTTGATCAAGAATTCGCGGATTATGCCAGAGCCTCCCAGTAAAACTCCACGTGCGCACTACGACCATCGTCTGACCAACTCGCCTTGCGGCTCAGTTGACGAACCAGACTGACGCCCCGTCCCGACAGGCGGACGCCATCCAGGGGACGGTCCATCACCTGCGCCACATCGAAACCCTTGCCACTGTCGTCGACTCGAATCGTCAGGCGACCGCCCTCGCCCTCTGGCGTTACGACCAAATGCAAACGCACGTAGCCATCGCGCAATTGATCGAGGCGCGCATTGCGCTCCTGATAATAGCGCGCAAAACCCGAGGCATCGCGCTTGAGACTCGAATCCAGGCCCAGCACGCCGTGCTCCAGAGCATTGGAATACAGCTCGGCCAGAACACTGTACAAGGCGCCACTTTGCGCCCTAAGGCCATGGACCTCCAGCAGCAATTGCAATAGAAACGGCAGCGGATTGAAACGTTTAAGGGTGGCGGCGCGGAACTCGAAACTCACCGACCAGTCCAGCGGACAGGACTGACCACTGTCGGAATACACCAGTGCCGGCGGGCTGATCTGGGCGGCCTCCAGCAGGCTGACCTCGACCATGCTCACATCATCCCGGGCCTCGCCACGGAAGTCGCGCAGGGCCTGTTCGATCTCTTCGAACAACACCTCGGGCTGACGATTGGCCGCAAACACTCGCTCTAATCGCTCGATGCCGAACAACTGCTCGTTGGCGTCACAGGTGTCGATCACCCCATCGGACAGCAGGAATACCCGATCGCCAACTGCCATCGGAAACACTTCTGTGCGGTCATCGAAGGTTTGCGGGCTCAGCACCCCCAGTGGCAGGTGCCGCGCCGTCAGCGCTGTACGTTCGCCGCTGGCGGAGCTGTGCAGGTAACCGTCCGGCATCCCGCCATTCCAGACCTCAACCGAACGTCGCTGGAAACTCAGGCACATCAGGGTCGCGCAACAGAACATGTCCACCGGCAGGATGCGCTTGAGCTTGGCATTCATCTCCCGCAGGGTTTCCGGCAAGCCGAAGCCCTTGGCGGTCATGCCATAAAACACTTCCGCCAGAGGCATGGCGCCAACCGCAGCCGGCAGGCCATGACCGGTGAAATCGCCGAGTAGCACGTGCATGTCGCCAGCCGGGGTAAACGCGGCCAGCAGCAGATCGCCATTGAACAGCGCGTAGGGCGATTGCAGGTAGCGAATATTCGGTGCATTCAGGCAGCCGGAGTGGGCAATTTTGTCGAATACCGCCTTCGCCACCCGCTGCTCATTGAGCAAATAGTCGTGGTGCCGGGCGATTTGGTCACGCTGTTCAAGCACGGTGGCCTGCAAGCGGCGCAAGCGGTCCATCGCCTTGATCTTGGCTCCGAGGATCACTTGGTTGTAGGGCTTCGCCAGAAAGTCGTCACCGCCAGCCTCCAGGCAGCGGGCCAGGGCTTCGCTTTCAGTCAGCGAGGTCAGAAAGATGATCGGCACCAGGGTTTCCCCCGCCAGCGCCTTGATCTGCCGCGCCGCCTCGAAACCGTCCATCACCGGCATCATGGCGTCCATCAATACCAGTTGTGGCTGCTGCTGACGGAACGCTTCGACCGCCTCGGCCCCGTTGGCTGCGGTCAACACTTGATGACCCTGGCGCCGGACGATGCTCGACAGCAGCATGCGATCAGCCGCGCTGTCTTCAGCGATCAGGATCGTCAGGGGCTCGAACAACGACTGCATGGCGATCACGCCACGTCGAAGATTTGTTCGAAGTTGGAAATGGCCAGAATCTTGCGCACATCGGCGTTGGCGTGGGTCAACGTGATCTCGGCGTTTTCGCCACCGGCGTGATCACGCAACAGCAACAACATGCCGAGCGCAGAACTGTCGAGGTAGGTGGCGTCCTTCAGGTTCACTTCAAAGGACTCGGGCTTTGGCTCACGATTTTCGTAGGACTCGCGAAATTCCTGGTGCTTGGCAAAATCGAATCGCCCCTTGATCGAAATCGTCAGCTTTTGCCCATTTTGGGAGACTTCTGTAACGACTGACATTTAACGGCTTCCTTGTCATTGAACAACGTGTGTACAAGGTTTAGCACCTGCCGAGGATAGGGGCAAGGCGGGAAGTATCAGTGGTTCGTCAATCCTCTGTGAATCTGGCGCCCCCTTCGCGAGCAAGCTCGCTCCCACAGGTAACCGAGTTGAATCACAATGTTGTGATCGGCACAGATCCCCTGTGGGAGCGGGCTTGCTCGCGATGAACGATAACGCGGTCTATCAGCCTTAATACGGATCCTGACGCGGCAACCGCTGGGACAACTCATCCAGCAACTTCTGCTCGCGCCGGTCTTCGAGCTTGCGCGCCTCTTCCATGTAGCGTTGAACCAGTTTGCGCAGGCCTTCAACCCGGGCGAACGCCTTCTGCCAAGCCTCGCGCGCCTTGTTCAGATTGTTTTGATGCCAGACCAGGCTTTGGCGCTGCTGATCGATGGCTGTGCCCAGTTGCGCCAGAAAGCCCTGATAACCCAGCAACCACTGGCCGGAAACGCCACTGCTGCCGCGGATGATCCATTGTTCCTGGTAATCGAGGCGAAAGGCTTCAAGGTCGGCGAGCTTGCTTTCGGCTAGCCGAACCTGTCCCTGAAAGTGCCCCAAGCGCTGGACAGCGGCTTTCTCAACCTTTTCGGCCATTTCGACCACCGGTGCCAGACGCCCTGCTCGACTCTGGGCCATGGCCGGTTAACCGCCGGCCGCAGGGGCGAAGATCGTGCCGAGGTAGGCTTCGCTTTCGCCCAGGCTGATGCTGTCGTTCAGGCCCTGGCGCAGATACTTGACCAGCTGCGGCTGCAAGGAAATCGCCAGGTCGGTTTCCCGATCACCACCGGCTACATAGGCGCCGACGCTGATCAAGTCTCGACTCTGCTGATAACGCGACCACAACTGCTTGAAATACTGGGCGCGCATCATGTGTTCAGGCGTGACCACTGACGGCATGACCCGGCTGATGGACGCTTCGATGTCGATGGCCGGGTAATGACCTTCTTCAGCCAGGCGCCGGGACAGCACGATGTGCCCGTCGAGCACACCTCGCGCGGCGTCGGCGATCGGGTCCTGCTGGTCATCGCCTTCGGACAGAACGGTGTAGAACGCGGTGATCGAACCGCCGCCCTTCTCGGCGTTGCCGGCCCGCTCCACCAGTTTTGGCAATTTGGCGAACACCGACGGCGGATAACCCTTGGTCGCCGGCGGTTCGCCGATGGCCAGGGCGATTTCCCGCTGGGCCTGGGCGAAACGGGTCAGCGAATCCATGAGCAACAGGACATTCTTGCCCTTGTCGCGGAAATACTCGGCGATGCGCGTGCAGTACATCGCGGCGCGCAGGCGCATCAGCGGCGCATCGTCCGCCGGCGAGGCAACGACCACCGAACGCTTGAGGCCTTCTTCACCGAGGATGTGCTCGATGAATTCCTTAACTTCACGACCCCGCTCGCCGATCAGCCCAACGACGATAATGTCGGCCTCGGTGAAGCGGGTCATCATGCCCAGCAGCACAGACTTACCGACGCCAGTACCGGCAAACAGCCCGAGACGCTGACCGCGACCGACCGTCAACAAACCGTTGATGCAGCGAATGCCCACGTCCAGCGGCTGGCTGATCGGGTCACGCTTGAGTGGGTTGATCGTCGGGCCGTCCATCGGCACCCAGTCTTCGGCTTTCATCCCGCCCTTGCCGTCCAGCGCGCGACCGGCGCCATCAAGCACCCGACCGAGCATGCTCATGCCCATCGGCAAACGACCGGTATCGGCCATTGGCACCACGCGCGCACCCGGCGCGATGCCGGCAACGCTGCCAACCGGCATCAGAAAGACTTTGCTGCCGGAGAAGCCCATGACTTCGGCTTCAACCTGCACCGGGTGGTAACTGTCGTCGTTGATGACCATGCAGCGGCTGCCCATGGCGGCGCGCAAGCCTTCAGCTTCGAGGGTCAGGCCGACCATGCGCAGCAGGCGGCCCTCAAGGATTGGCGCGCCGGCCAGTTCCGTGGCCTCGGTGTAACCACCAAGGCGCTTGGCGAAACTGGTGCGATCAAGGCGCATCGGGGATTTCCGGCTCTGGCTCCAGACCTGGCTCGGTCGGCTCGACCGCAGGCTTGGCGGCGTCGACCGGCAGTTCAAGGCTCATGTCTGGCTCGGCCGGGTGCAGCGCTTGTTCATGCAACTGATCGAACAGCTTGTCCATGACCCGGGCGACGCGGGTTTCGACAGTAGCGTCGATCCGACTGTGCTCGGTTTCAACCCGGCAACCACCAGGCAACAATGCCTCGTCCTCGACGATGCGCCAGGTTTCTTCATGGCGCTCGCGCAGGGCTTTGACCTGTTCGAAATCCTGCGGATTGATGTACAGCCGCACATTGCCCACGCCCAGCGGCAACAGCTTGAGGGCCTCGCGCATGACGTGTTCGATGTGCGTCGAGTCGATCGCCAGCTCGCGCTGAATCACCTGTTTGGTAATGTGCTGCACGAGGTCAACCAACGACTTTTCGATCTGGGTGTCCTGCTCGGCGATTGGCTCGAACAGATGACTCATCAGCTGCTCAAGGCCAGCAATCTTGGCGGCCAGGGCCACCTCGGCTTCCTGACGGACCCTGAGCGTGGTGCTGTGGAAACCTTCTTTTTCACCCGTGGCGAAGCCTTCGTTGTAGGCCTCCTGACGGATGCTTTCGAGTTCTTCCAAGGTCAGCGGCTGGACTTCGTCCAGGGGCACTTCTTCCATTTCCGGCGGTTCGGGCTCCGGTTCCGGCTCGGGCTCCGGCACATGCGGATCGAAGCTTGGCAGCGACCAGACGTCGAAACCACGGACCCCTTTGCCACGGATCAGGTCGGTGTTGGACTCATCATGTTTGGACGACATAGTGACCTTAGATCATCTCTTCGCCGCCCTTCCCGCCGAGAACGATTTCTCCGGCTTCGGCCATACGGCGGGCAATGGTGAGGATTTCTTTCTGCGCGGTTTCCACGTCGCTGACACGCACCGGGCCTTTGGCCTCGAGGTCGTCGCGCAACAGTTCGGCCGCTCGTTTGGACATGTTCTTGAAGATCTTTTCCTTGACGCCTTCGTCCGAGCCCTTGAGGGCCAGCACCAGTACGTCGGAGGACACTTCGCGCAGCAACGCCTGAATCCCGCGGTCGTCGACATCGGACAGGTTGTTGAACACGAACATGAGGTCTTCGATCTGACCGGACAGGTCTTCGTCGACTTCGCGGATCGAGTCCATCAACTGACCTTCGATCGAGCTGTCGAGGAAGTTCATGATGTCGGCCGCACGCTTGATACCACCCAAAGTGGTGCGCGAGGCGTTCGAGTTGCCGGAGAACTGCTTCTCGAGAATCTGGTTGAGTTCTTTCAGGGCTGCTGGCTGCACGGTGTTCAGCGAGGAAACTCGCAGAATGATGTCCAAGCGTACTTTGTGGTCGAAGTTGCCGAGTACTTCACCGGCCTGGTCCGGGTCGAGGTACGCCACGACGATCGCCTGGATCTGTGGGTGCTCGTAACGGATCACGTCGGCGACGGCGCGCGGTTCCATCCACTTCAGGCTGTCGAGGCCACTGGTGTTGCCACCCAGCAGGATGCGGTCGATCAGGCCGTTGGCCTTGTCTTCGCCCAGGGCTTGGGTGAGCATTTTGCGCACGTAGTCGTCGGAGCCGACGCCCAGGCTGGTCTGGTCGCCGACGATGTCGACGAACTCGCTCATCACCTGCTCGACTTGCTCGCGGTGCACGTTACCCATTTGCGCCATGGCCACACCCACACGCTGGACCTCTTTAGGCCCCATGTGGCGCAGCACTTGGGCGGCGTCGGTCGAACCCAGGGACAGCAGCAGAATCGCGGCTTTATCGACCCGGGACAGTTTGGCGACAGCGGCTCGGTTATCACTCATCTGCGTTAATCCACTCTTTCACGACCTGGGCCACACGACCCGGATCTTCTGCCACCAAACTCTTGATTGCGTTCAGCTGTGCGTCATAGCCTTCGCTCGGGCTCGGCAACAGGATGCTTTGCGGGCCGCCGAGGCTGACGCGGTCGTTGGACAGTTCGCCGTCCAGGCCGCCCATGCCACCCAACTCTACGTCGCTACCCAGACCGGCCAGTTGCTTGCCTTTGCCGCCACCGGTGATGTTGTTGAGCACCGGACGCAGCACACCGAACACCAGCACCAGGATGAACAACACACCCAGCACTTGCTTGACGACGTCCCAGAACCAGGGCTGGGAGTAGAACGGAATATCGGCAATCACTTCACCGCGCTCAGCGGAGAACGGCATGTTGATCACGCTGACACTGTCACCACGGCTGGCGTCGAAACCGACGGCGTCCTGCACCAGGCGAGTGAAGCGCGCCAATTCATCGGCGCTCCATGGCGCGCGGGTGGTTTCACCGTTGGCCGCGTTGATCTTGATCTGGTCATCCACCACCACCGACACCGACAGGCGATTCAAACGGCCCTGTTGCTGTTTGGTGTGACTGATGGAGCGATCAAGCTCGAAGTTTTTGGTGGATTGTTGACGCTTGTCCGCCGGGTAAGGTGCAAGCATCGGCTGGCCGGTGGTCGGGTCCATGATTTGCTGACCATTGGCATCCAGCAACGGCTGGCCTGGCTGCACCATGGCCGCCGCCGCGGGAGCGCCACCGGTTTTTTGCGGCGCCGAGGCTGGCGACGGCGGCTGGTTGCTCAGGGCACCCGGCACGCCTTGCGGGCCATTGCTGGCGGTGCGTTGTTCAGAAGTCGACTGCTCGCTGCGCAACGCCGGTTGGTCCGGGTTGAACTGCTCGGAGGTCGATTCAACGGCGCTGAAATCCACGTCGGCCGAGACTTCGGCTTTATAGCGGTCATTGCCCAGCACCGGCTGCAGGATGTTGTGCACGCGCTGGGTCAGCATGCTTTCCATGCGGCGGCTGTAATCGAATTGCTTGCCGGCCATGGTCAGTTCGGAGTTCTCCGCCTGATCGGACAGCAGGTTGCCCTTCTGGTCGACGACGGTGATCTGCGACTTGCTCAGTTCGGGAACGGCAGTGGCAACAAGGTTAATGATCGCCAACACCTGGCCTGGCTCCAGGGAGCGGCCGGAATACAGTTCAACCAGAATCGACGCACTTGGCTTGCGCTCATCGCGCACGAAGACCGAGCTTTTCGGAATCGCCAAGTGCACGCGGGCACCCTTGACGTTGTTCAGGCTGGAGATAGTGCGAGCCAATTCACCTTCGAGGCCGCGACGATAACGGGTCGCTTCCATGAACTGGCTGGTCCCCAAGCCCTGGTCCTTGTCGAGGATTTCAAAACCGATGTTGCCGTCGCTGGGAGTGACACCAGCCGCCGCGAGCTTGAGCCGCGCACGGGACACATCATCGGCCTTGACCAGCAAGGCACCGGAGTTGGGTTCAACGGTATAAGGGATGTCAGCGGCGGCCAGGGTTTCCATAACCTGTTTGGCGTCCATACCGGCAAGACTGCCGTACAAAGGCCGGTAGTCCGGCTGCTGCGACCACAACACCACGGCAAAGCCAATCGCCACGCTCGCAGCCAGACCGACCAACAGGCCCACCTGACGCAACATGGTCATCTCGGAGAGGTTTTCCAGGAAGGACAACCCGAACAGCGGCGGTTTACCGTCTATCGGAGTGGCCTTGGCCGGAACATTATCGGCGACTGCTTCTGCCATGACTCAATCTCGTCCTTAAACCGGCATCTGCATGATGTCTTGGTAGGCCTGAACCAGCTTGTTACGCACTTGGGTCAACGCTTGAAAAGACACGCTGGCCTTCTGCGAGGAAATCATTACATCCGTCAGATCAACGCCGCTTTTGCCAATTTCAAAGGCACTGGACAGCTGATTTGACGCCTGCTGGGTGTCGTTCACTTTATTGACGGCCTGACCGAGCATGTCGGCAAAGCTGCTGCCACCCAATTCAGGGACTGCGGCAGTCGATTTTGACGCAGACATGGCATCCATTTGCATGGAGCGCATGTCCAACATCAATCGATTAAATTCAATACCTTGGCTCATGGTCTACTCTCTCTGGCGACCCGCAATTTTTTGACACTCACTCGGCGGGTAGTGAGGTGTTAGCAACAAGGGTGCCAGCTCCGCGGCCTTAGTTCACAAAAGCCATGGCTGGCCACAAATCCATTGTGGGAGCGGGCTTGCTCGCGAAGGCGGAGCGACAGATACATAAATGTCGACTGATACACCGCTTTCGCGAGCAAGCCCGCTCCCACATTTGGATCGGGTGCGTCAACTTTCAGGTGGCAAACAAATAAGCTTCCACGTCCATTCCGGCGTCGCGCATTTGCGCCAGTTTGTAGCGCAACGTGCGCGGGCTGATGCCCAGGCGCTCGGCGGCCTCTTTGCGGCGGCCACGCTCGGAACGCAAGGTGTCGATGATCATCTGGAACTCATGACGGCGCAGGTCGTCGCCCAAGGCGCTAGCCGATTCGGTCTCGACCTCCACGGCACGCACCGGCATCAACGCGGGCAGCGGCGCACAAGCGACCGGCCCTGACAGGCAGAAATCCTGCGGCTGAATCAACCCGCCCTGCTGCAAAATCAGCGCGCGCTGGATGGCGTTATCCAGCTCGCGAACATTGCCCGGCCACGGATAACCGATCAGACACGCCTGAGCCTCGGGCGACAACCTGGCCGCCGCATGCTTCATTTTATTGACGTGTTTGGCCAACAAGCGCTCGGCCAGCGGCAGGATGTCGGCGGTGCGCTCGCGCAACGGACGCCAGGCCAGCGGAAAAACCGACAGCCGATAATAAAGATCCTCACGAAAACGCCCCGCCGCCACTTCACCGGCCAGATCACGGTTAGTGGTCGCCACGACACGAATGTCCAGGCTGATCGGCTTGCGCGCGCCGACCCGTTCGACTTCGCGCTCTTGCAATACACGCAGCAACTTGGCCTGCAGGCCCATGGGCATTTCAGAAATTTCGTCGAGCAGGATGGTCCCGCCGTCAGCTTGTTCGAACTTACCGGCCTGAGCTGCGATGGCGCCAGTGAACGAGCCTTTCTCGTGGCCGAACAGCGTGGCCTCGAGCATGTTGTCGGGGATCGCCGCGCAGTTGATGGCAATGAACGGCTGGCTGGCACGATGGGAATGCTGGTGAATGTAACGCGCCAGCACTTCCTTGCCGGTGCCGGACTCGCCGGAGATCAATACCGTGGAATCACTGCGCGCCACTCGTGCGGCCAGCTCCAGCAGTTGCGCACTGGCCGGCTCGAACGCGATCGGCCCTTCGCCGTCAGTGGCACCGAGACTGCCCAGCGCGTGGCGCGCCACCAGATCGAGCAAAGCCTTGGGCTCGAACGGCTTGACCAGATAATCCGCCGCGCCCTGACGCATGGCATCGACCGCCCGCTCCACTGCGCCGTGCGCCGTCATCAATAGCACCGGCAATTGTGGCTGGCGAGCGCGCAGCAAGCCGAGCAATTGGTGGCCGTCCATGCCCGGCATATTGACGTCGCTGACGACAAGATTGAACGCCTCGCCACCGACCGCCGCCAGCGCTTCTTCCGCGGAACCGACAGCCTTGAAATCGTGCCCCGCGAGCAACAGCGTATCGGCCAGCGCTTCGCGCAGCGCACGGTCATCCTCGACCAGTAAAACCTTGATTGCCATGTCCTTCACTCCGCATCCGATGCGCTGGAAAACAACGGCAGGGTCACCAGCGCACACGTGCCGCGACCGAGCCGCGAGCGCAAGTGCAATTCTCCCTGATGAGCACGGGCCACTGCCTTGACCACGGTCAGACCCAGGCCAGTGCCGGTGGTTTTGGTGGTGAAAAAAGGTTCGCCCAGACGCGCCAGCACCGCCTCATCGATCCCGCTGCCGCTGTCGCTGATGCACAGGCGCAGGTTGTTGCCACGGGTATACAGGTGGACCTTGAGGCGCACAGCACCGTTACTGGCCTGGATCGCGTTCTCGATCAAATTCAGAATCGCACCGACCAAGGTGTCGCGATTGCACAGCAACTCCCCGGCATGGCTGTCGCACTGCCAGCGGATTGGCAGCTCCTGAACATGAGTCAGGGCTGCGGCTTGCAGCGATTGCATCAGCTCCTTTGGCGTCACGCGATTGGTCAGCGGCAACTCGCCACGAGCAAACACCAGCATGTCGCGCACCTGATGCTCCAACTCGTGCAGGCGCTCTTTCAAGCGACCGGCGAATCGTTGCTGGGTGGCGACCGGCAATTCCTGCTCAGTCAAATGACTGGCGTAGAGCAAAGCGGCCGAGAGCGGTGTACGAATCTGATGGGCCAGCGAGGCAACCATTCGTCCCAGGGAAGACAAGCGTTCATGGCGAGCCAGTTGACCTTGCAGGTGACGGGTTTCAGTCAGGTCGTTGAGCAACACCAACTGACCGGGCTCGGCATCCAGCGAGCGAGTGGCGATCGACAGGCGCCGGCCGTCCTTCAGGGAGATTTCATGACCGTCGTCTTCACGGGGCGCAAAGCAACGAGCAATGACGTGACGCCACAGCTCACCTTCGAGCGGCAGGCCGAGCAACTCGCAGGCCGCCGGATTGGCTTCGCGCACCATGCCCTGGGCATCAATGACGATGACGCCACCGGGTAACAGGTCGAGGAGGTTTTGCAGGCGGTTGGCCAGGCGTTCTTTTTCCGCCAGTTCCTGCATGCGTTGAGCGCTGACCACCGCCAACTCGCCCTTGAGCTCGGTGACCCGGGCTTCGAGCATGCTGTAGGAGTCAGTCAATTGGCTCGACATCTGGTTGAACAGGGCGAACGCCTGCTCAAGGCCAAGCCGGCTTGCCTGCTCTACGGACGACGGTTGCCCCGAAGCGTCAGGGACAGGAGACATCTGGGCGGCTTGGGGCATCGTGCTCTCTCGCTTGGCTGACCGTCAGTGAAACGGAACGTTGCAAGAGATGTAGCAATACCCGTGCCTAAAAAAAACCGCCTACAAATGAAGGACTTGAAAAACAGGCGTCAATCATCCGCCTGTTCATCACCCTCACGACGACTCATACCGTACTTGCGCATCTTCTCCACCAGGGTGGTACGACGAATGCGCAGACGTTCGGCGGCACGCGCCACGATGCCATTGGCATCATCCAGCGCCTGCTGAATCAGCCCTTGCTCCAGACCACCGAGGTAGTCCTTCAGGTCCAGGCCTTCCGGTGGCAGCAGCGCATTGGCGCTGAAGTCCGGGGTATGACCGTTGATGGCCACCCGCTCTTCAAGATCGCTGCGCAGGCTGTCGACCAGTTGTTCGTCTTCGTCATCGACATAGCGGAATTTCTTCGGCAACTCGACCACACCGATCACCCCGTACGGATGCATGATCGCCATGCGCTCCACCAGATTGGCCAGCTCACGAACGTTGCCCGGCCAGCCGTGACGGCACAGGGACATGATCGCCGCCGAATTGAATCGGATCGAACCGCGCTTCTCGTGCTCCATGCGCGAGATCAACTCGTTCATCAGCAACGGAATGTCTTCAACGCGCTCGCGCAGTGGCGCCATCTCGATCGGGAACACGTTCAGGCGATAGTACAAGTCTTCGCGGAAGGTGCCGATCTCGATCATGCTTTCGAGATTCTTGTGGGTCGCTGCGATGATCCGCACATCGACGCTCTGGGTCTTGTTGCTGCCCACGCGCTCGAAGGTGCGCTCCTGCAGGACGCGCAGCAGCTTGACCTGCATCGGCAACGGCATGTCGCCGATTTCGTCGAGGAACAGCGTGCCGCCGTTGGCCAGTTCGAAACGCCCGGCGCGACTGGTGATCGCCCCGGTGAACGCGCCCTTCTCATGGCCGAACAGTTCGCTTTCCAGCAACTCGGCCGGGATCGCCCCGCAGTTGACTGGAACGAACGGCGCATCACGACGCTTGGAATGGTAGTGCAGGTTGCGCGCGACCACTTCCTTGCCGGTGCCGGACTCGCCGAGGATCAGCACGCTGGCATCGGTGTCGGCCACTTGCTGCATCATCTGACGGACGTGTTGAATCGCCCGGCTGGTGCCGACAAGGCTGCGAAACAGATTGGGTTCACGATGACGACCGCGCTCGCGGGCCTGGTCATACATCTCGCGATAGACCTGGGCACGGTGCAGGGAGTCGAGCAACTTGCTGTAGCTGGGCGGCATTTCGAGGGTCGAAAGCACCCGGCGACGCTGGTCATCCGGCAGGTCAACGGAAGAATTATCGCCCATTAACAAAACCGGAAGGAACTCATCCCAGGTCGAGAGTGTCTTTAACAAGCCCAGAAGTGCACCAGGAGCACTAACCGTCCCGATCAGCACACAAATGACTTCACGACTTGATGACAACGAGCCGACCGCCTGCTGCCAGTCATGGCTACCGCAGGGTAAATTTTCTTCACCGAGAAAATTTAAAATCACCGCTAAATCGCGGCGACGGACGCTATCGTCATCAATCAGCAGAATTTTGGTTTCACGCCACATGCAATAGCAACTTCCCTAGTCAACTCAATGCCCGAAATGAAGGGGCAAGCTAGACGCTTGCAGGCACGTTATGCCTGTAGACGCCTGAAATCTGGAACCAGCCACTAGTTAAGTCAAAAAACCGTGCACAGTCAAATTTATGGCGCACTATGTTTGGATTAACCGGGGATTAACCAAACAGATGGTAAACCTTTGCGGCACTTCGTGCTTGCTGGATCTGAGACATCTCGTCGACTATCGCCTGCCTCTCCCCCATCGCCACCTCAAGCAGCTGCTTGTAAACATGCAGCAGCTCCTCAAGATTATCGCGCAACGCCACCTCGTCCAGCGAAGCCTCACTCAAGACGTCTTCCATGCAGGAACGGCAATCCAGATCCAATTGACCGATCACCTCCCAGTTGCGCTCGGCCAGGGCACCGACCAGCGCTTCACGGGTTTGTTCGATTCGCTGCAATACAAGACTCATGGTGATCTCCTTAAAACTGCGGACCTGGCGCGGCGATGGCATCCCAGCCTTCTTTTACCGTGCGCAGCAAACCAGCGACTTCATCGAGAATCCGCGGGTCGCTCTTGATGTTCGCCTCGGCGAGGCGCTTCATCATGTACGAGTACAGACGGTCGAGTTCGCCAACGGTTTCGGCGGACTTTTCCAGATCCAGACCTTCACGCAAGCCACCGACGATGCCGATAGCCTTGCTGATCGACGCTCCCTTGCCGGGAATGTCGTTGCGTTCCATGGCGCCTTTGGCCTGGGCGATGCGATCCAGGCCGCCTTCCATCAGCATCTGCACCAGACGGTGCGGGCTGGCTTCGGACGTCTGCGCCTGGGCGCCTACCTTCTGATATTGCCGAAGGGCTAACATTGGATTCATGTTTTACCTCATTGCCACAATGACTCGTATGACCAGTGTATCGCCCGCGAGCCCGAAAACTTTAGATCAGAAGACAAAAACCCGGCGCACGCCGAAAAGCGTAGCCGGGTTTTTGTCGCCGACTCATGACTAGCTGGACTTCTGAGCATTCAACGACGCAAAGAAGCCGGTGATGTTGGCAGCAGTGGCCTTCATCTGGCCGACCAGCAGGTCCATCGCGTTGTACTTGGCGGTCAGGGAGGCGGTCAAGTTGGTGACACGCAGGTCCAGATCCGCTTGCTGATTGGTCAGGTCCTTCTGGTTCACGTTCAGACTGGTAGTACGCTGATCCAGAATACCGCCGGTCTGAGCGTAAGGATCGACAGCACTATTCATGCGTGCGAGCAAACCATTGGTGCTTGTGGTGCCGCTGAACAGCGCCTGCACCTGACCACTCATCCCCTGAGTCGTCATCGCGGTGTTGAATTTGGTGGTGTCGAGACTCAAGGTACCGGCTTTCTGATCCGTCGTGATACCCAACTGTGCCAGTACCGCCAATGGGCTACCGCCAGCATCGGAGGGAACGGTGGTCAGTTGATCGCGCATGGCTTGAATCAGGTTACGCGGCAACGAGTCGCCGGTCATCGCGTTGGAAACAGTGGGATTGCCATCACTGTCCAGGCTTGGCGTCGTATAGGAGCTCAGCGTGCTGATTACCTTGTTGTAGGCATCAATAAAACTCTGAAGACTGGTTTGCAGGCCACTGCTGTTAGTGCCCACCGTGACGACGATTGGAACCGTTGGACTTGCAGCCAGCAGGGTCATGCTAATACCACCGACTGCGCCGCTGATCGTATTGCTTTTGCTGGTCATACTCAGACCATCAACGCTATACGCTGCATCCTGGGCCAAGCCATTGATATAGCCGGCACCGGTCGCCGTACCGTCCATCTGGGTGGCGCCATTGACTTCAAGCCCGGCGATACCGCTCATGGAAATGTCAGAGCCTGCACCTGTGGTGGTCGAACCCACGACTAACCGTGAACCGTTCGCGTCGGTCACGATGTTGGCGGTAATACCCTTGGCTTGCAGCGTGCTGTTAATCGCATCACGGGTCGACTGCAAGGTCGCGCCGGATGCAATGGTGACCGGGTAGGCAATACCATTTTGACTGATGGTCAAGGTACCAGTCGGAATGGCACTGCTGGTGCCGCCGGAAAAGGCAGCAGTAGCTACTTTCGAGCTAGAGGCAAGATGATCAATCTTGACATTGTAACTGCCGTTAACCGCAGTGTTGTCTGAAGTCACAGTCAGGGATGTCGGCGTGCCCGAGGTCGCTGCAAAGCCCGAAAAAGCCGGTGTGGTCGTGCTGCCAAGCGTGGTCAGGGCCGCCTGGAAAGCCACCAAAGCCGACTTCACTGCACCCGTCGCAGAGATCTTGGCGGTTGTGACAGTCGTCTGATCGGTGATCTGGCTCTGCTTGGCCGACTTATCGGAGTTGACCAGCGCCGTGACGATAGAACCGATGTCGAGGCCGGAACCCAGACCCGTACCCGGTAAAATTGGACTTGCCATGTGCATCTCCCTTTCTGTGTGTCGCCGGTCTTTTGACCACTATCAGCGATCAATGATCGTACAAACACGTTTCATGCCAGTCTCAGGCTTTGGCATCGAACAAAACGTTGCTGGCGTTGTGAAGGCTTTCAGCCAACTTCAAGGCTTCTGCCGACGGAATCTGTCTAACTACTTCACCAGACTCGCTGGCGATGACTTTGACGACGACCTGGCCAGACGTTTCATCAATGGAAAACTCCAGATTACGCTTGACCGACTGAACGAACTTTTCGATCTCCTGAACGGCCATCTTCAACTTATCCGAGTTATCCGAATCTGAAGCATCACTTGTCTTAGAGGCCGCCTTGGCATCTTGCACGCCAGGCACGTCGGTCGACGCATCGGTAGCATTGACCGCCGGTTTTGCGGCAGGGTAAGACAAATTCAGCTTAACGCTCATGTCCATGACCATCACCTCTTAGAAAGTAAAAAGCGAGAGAGCACGCAAGCGCACTCCCCCGCCAAAACCCGAGCCGATATTACTGAAGCAGTTTCAGTACAGCGGATGGCAGCTGGTTAGCCTGGGCCAGAACAGCGGTGGAAGCTTGTTGCAGAGTTTGCTGTTTGGTCAGGTTAGCGGTTTCTGCGGCGAAGTCGGTATCTTGTACGCGACCTTGAGCAGCAGTAACGTTTTCAGTGATGTTTTGCAGGTTGGAGATGGTGCTGGTCAGACGGTTTTGCGAAGCACCCAGGTTTGCACGGGTTGCACCGATTGCAGCGATTGCAGCGTCGATCGCGGTAATCGCGTTATCGATGTTCGATGCGGCAGCAGCGCTGGTAGCACCGGTCAGAACAACAGTACCGCTACCTACCGACAGGCTGACGGCGTCGAACTTGGAGCTCAGGGTCAGGTCGATGTGGTTGGCAGTACCAGTGTTGGCGCCAACTTGCAGGGTCATGGTGCCAGCCGAACCGTCCAGCAGGTTTTTGCCGTTCAGGTTGGTCGAAGCCGAGATACGAGTCAGTTCGTCAGACATCTGAGCGAATTCAGCGTTGGTTGCGGTCTGGTCAGCAGTGCCGTTGGTGCCGTTACGTGCTTGAACAGCCAGTTCACGCATACGTTGCAGAATGTTGGTCGATTCTTGCAGTGCGCCTTCAGCGGTCTGAGCCATCGAGATACCGTCGTTGGCGTTTTTAACCGCAACGTTCTGACCACGGATCTGGCTGCTCATACGAGTAGCGATCTGCAGGCCGGCAGCGTCGTCTTTAGCGCTGTTGATTTTCAGGCCGGAAGACAGACGGCTCATCGAGGTGGAGAGCGCATCAGCAGCATTGTTCAGGTTTTTCTGAACAGCCAGAGACGTTACGTTGGTGTTTACTGTTAAAGCCATGACGAATTCCTCGTTGGTTGGGTACTGCGGCTTCCGGCCCTGGCAACCGCCGGGTATGGCCTAGAGAACCTTCGTAATAGTTATCGTCGGGTTAGCAGGTTGCTTGAGGGCTTTTTTAAAAAAAATTGCCATCACCCTGCCATCCCCCAGAAAACAAGGGCTTAGCGCCCCGCCCTAACCGAAAAATGACGCCATAAAACCGACCGACATTCAAACACCCCAACCAGAGCGGTTATTCGCCCTCGGTCTGAACGTTTTCCAGCAAATCAATCAACTCGTATTCCATAAAGTCGGCAAGCCCCAGCCAATCCTGACGCTCCTGACAGGCCAGCATGTGCGTGAGCACCTGTGTCCATTTGAGCTGCACGTCTTGAGGCGCCGTCAATAACAGCCGCTGCGCTTCATCGAACACATCCACCATGGTCAACGCGGCTTCTACGTCCCGGCCCAGACGGAACAACCCGGCACACTGCCGGCATTCGTTGAGGCATTGCAAAAGCGCACTCACTGCACAAACTCCTGATTGAACTGCGCACCAACGATCATCGCGCCCGCCCGACTGCTGTTAAAGAAACGCACCTCGGGATGCCCGGCGATATAACGCTCCAGCTCACACAAGTAGCTGCGAAAATTCAGCTGCGTCCGGACCCACTCGCCATGCCCGTCACGCACCCAGTGCCGCGCCAGATTTACACCAGGCCCCAGATCACCATCACCCCAGCCGGCATGGGTCTTGTTCATCGGGAAGGCAAAATCGGCGCCGAACAAGGTAATGCGCTCAGCCCCCATCTTCACGGCCAGGTCCACCGCGGGATGAATCACGCTGCCGCCCACGTACAGCTCCGCCCTGGCGTGCTGACGACGTAACGAGGCGTAGATCGGGCTTGCCGAGTAACCGCCGTAGCGCTTGCCCTTCCAGGCCTTCAGCACCTGTGGATCGCTCATGGGCAGGTATACCAGCGGGATACCGTCGGATTCCTCGAAGGGCAAATGCCGGAAGCTGATGCGCTGATCGATGCTCACCACCAGATCAGGCTTGATCCCGTGCTCACGCAGCGGTCGATAAGCGGTGTCGACACAAATGAACAGAGGCCGCTGCGCCTGCTTGCGCACCGCCGCCAACTGTTCGAAATGGCTTTCGAGGCTCGGCCCGGTGCCAATGACATAAATCTCCCGGCCCGCACAGCTACCGAATAACGTCGCGACATCGTCATCGGCGAGCAGGACCTCAAGACTGTCCTGTAAACGCTGCAGAATGGCCGGTGACTGTGGGTCGAAATCACGGTTGTTGAAATTCAAATGGACTTCGCTGACCAATCGATCACGAATCTTCGCGTTGAAGTCGTCCGCCAGCACCATTTCGGAGGGCAGCGCAAAAAATGGCGTGTAGATATCCGCTTGATCCCCGGCATACAGCAACTCTACTCGCGGGTCGTCGAGCCATTGCCGCTGATCAAGCAGTTGCAGCACCAATGCAAACAGCGCGCCGTTGAGGATATGCACGTACAGCCGCTCAAGCTCGGCACGCTCCAGCAAGACCGTTGGCAAATCCCCAAGGCCGGTGCCGTAGACATGCAACTGCGCCTTGCCCGTCGGCAAACTGGCGGCCTGCACCCGGGCTTCGTGGACGCGATCATGCCGACTGGTGAGCTGAATGCCACCAATGCTCAGCGTCGAGCCCAAGCCCTCGGACAACTCGGCCTGGACCGACGTGCTGTCTTCCAGCATCAACCGCGTATGCAACGCCGGCCAGCGACGTTCAATCACCTGAGCATTGTCATCAAAGCATTCGCTCATGCTGCCTCGCTTTCATACAGGCAAAAAAATAGCGTTCAAGGTAAACCCTTGAACGCTTTTTTTGTATGGGCTTCTTCTGATCAAAGAGCCTGGTTCAAGGACGATAGATAATCGCCGAGCCCCACGACAGCCCCACACCAAAACCGCTCAACGCGACACGCTTCCAGCTGGAATCCAGCACGTGTTTTTCCAA
Organism: Pseudomonas sp. ASL4; assembly: GCF_056680395.1. NCBI lineage: Bacteria > Pseudomonadati > Pseudomonadota > Gammaproteobacteria > Pseudomonadales > Pseudomonadaceae > Pseudomonas > Pseudomonas sp. ASL4. The sequence goes on from NZ_CM155280.1 coordinate 6,335,226, forward strand.
CAGCAGCGGAATACTCGACGACACGGTATTACCGGTTTCGACCATGTCCTTGATGAACTTCTCCGGCTCGCCTTCGAACCGACGGGCCACCGCATCGACAATCGCCGCACTGCCCTGGTGGATGCAGAAGGCATCGATATCGTCGGCCTTCAGGCCAGACTCATCGAGCAACTCATGCAAATGCGCCGGGACTTTGAGCAGCGCAAAGTTGAAGACCTGACGACCGTTCATATAGAACACGCCATCGGTGACCTTCAAGTGTGGCGCGCCGGAACCGTCGGTGCCGAACTTGGCCTTGCCCAGTTGCCATGGCGCGTCTTCGCCCATCCAGGTCGCGGTGGCGGCGTCGCCGAACAGCATGGTGGTGTTGCGGTCTTCCGGATCGACGATCTTGGAGTACGGGTCGGCAGTCACCAACAAGCCGTTCTTCAGGCCTGTGGCTTCCATGAAGCCCTTGATCGCGTAGATGCCGTAGACGTAGCCCGAGCAGCCCAGGGAGATATCGAACGCTGCCACGGTGGTCGGCAGGCCCAGTTTGTCCTGAACGATCGCAGCGGTGTGCGGCAGGCCTTCTTCGTCACCGTTCTGGGTGACGACGATCAGCACATCGATAGATTCACGTTTCAAAGCCGGGTTGTTGGCGAACAGCGCGTTGACTGCTTCGACACACAGGTCCGAAGTTTCTTGCCCGGCGTCTTTGCGCGGCAGGAAGGCCGAACCGATCTTGCCCAGGATGAATTCTTCATCCTTTTCGAATTTTGCACCTTGTGCGTAATTGTCCACGCCGGCTACAGGAACGTAGCTCGCAATGCTTTTTATGCCAATCATTACGGCTTCCCAATAATAAACAGCCCAATACCACCGCTCGCAAGGATTCGAGGGGCGCCGACAAACAGAGATTTTCAGCCGCCCGCAACGGGCGACAGCGGGAAGCGTAAAGGGCTATCACTGGACCCGATAAAGGGTCAGGCGCCATCTTCCCGGTCAATACAATACAGTGAAGATGCGCGTTATGACTCACAGGTCACGCTATTTTGCCGAATCAGCCCTACAAGGGTTATTCGACCAACGACCAGTCCAGCGCTGTTCCGCGCTTGATGGCCTGGCGAGCGCGGCGGCCCAGCAGGGTTTCAGCGTGCTTGGGGGCCAAGCCCAGACCCGGGCGGATGGCCCGCAGATTGGCAGCGGTGAAGGGTTCACCGGCGGCCATGTCCTGGGTGACGTAAAGCGATCGCCGGTACACCAGCGACTTGCGCTCGGCCTCGGTAACGCCGTAATGCACCTGCCCCATCGCCTGCCAGGCGCGCTCGGTTTCGATCACCAGGCTGGCCAGTTCTGCCGGTTCCAGGGAGAAACTGGCGTCGACGCCACCAGCGGCACGGTCGAGGGTGAAATGTTTTTCCACTACCGTTGCGCCGAGTGCCACTGCAGCGACAGAAACGCCAACGCCCATGGAGTGATCAGACAGCCCGACTTCACAGCCAAACAATTCGCGCAAATGCGGGATGGTCCGCACATTGCTGTTGGTCGGCGTCGCCGGGTAAGTGCTGGTGCACTTGAGCAGCACCAGATCCTTGCAACCAGCCTCGCGGGCGGCGCGCACGGTTTCGTCGAGTTCGGCGATGCTGGCCATGCCAGTGGAGATGATCAGCGGCTTGCCGGTGGCGGCGACCCGGCGAATCAGCGGCAGGTCGGTGTTTTCAAAACTGGCGATCTTGTAGGCCGGTACGTCGAGGCTTTCGAGAAAGTCCACGGCGGTGTCGTCGAACGGCGTGGAGAACGCCAACATGCCCAACTCTTTGGCCCGAGCGAAAATCGGCGCATGCCATTCCCACGGTGTGTGGGCCTTCTCGTACAACGCGTACAACGAAGATCCGGCCCAGAGACTGTTGGGGTCCTTGATGAAAAACGCGCCTTCATCGAGGTCCAGGGTCATGGTCTCGGCGGTATAGGTTTGCAGCTTCAAGGCGTGAGCGCCGGCCTTGGCCGCGGCTTCGACGATTTGCAGGGCCACTTCCAGCGACTGGTTATGGTTGCCGCTCATTTCTGCAATGATGAACGGTGGCGCATCGGCACCGATCAAACGCTCGCCTATCTTGAAGCTAGTCATTGCTATGATCCTTTAAAACGCGGGTGAACGCGCAAGCACTCTGGGTGAAACCGGCGTCGCGAAAAAGACTCAGCGACGGCTGGTTGGCCGGCAGTACCTGAGCGGTGATGCTTTGCAGTTGCGGCCAGTGGGCGCTCACAAAGGCTTCGCCACGAGCCAGCAGCGCCCTGCCCCAGCCCAGGCCGAAACGGCCTTCGAACAGATAAATCGAGACCTCGGCGCTCAACCCGTGAAGGTCATAACGCAGCGCACCGACCGGACCATCGCCCGCGTCGGCAATCAGCAGCAACCGCAGCGGATTGCCCAGGCTGGCGGCCAGCCAGGCCTGATGCGCGGGCCAATCAATCAGGCAACTATCCAGTGACCAACGCCGCACCGCCTCGGCATTGCGCCCATCAAACAACAATCGCGCATCGTCCAGCGTCGCCTCGCGCAACGGCAACACCGCACCGACCAACGCGGCTGCCACGCGCTGCGCGCCACGACCATCGACCAATTGCCGGGAACGCTCGGCCAAGCTTTGACGCAAACCCTGATTGGCCGCGACAAAACCGATGGCCTGGCGCAACTGCTCGACGCTGACCTGCTCACGCGCCCCGAGGAACACATGAGCGCCCGAAGTCGCCATGATCTCGCCGTTGGCCTGCTGATTATTCGACACCGCAATGCAGATCGTCGGCAGGCCCATGGCGGCCCGCTCCCAACTCGTACCGCCACCGGCGCCGATAAACAGGTCGGCCTCGGTCATCAATCGGTAAAAGTCGCTGACAAAACTGTGCAAACGCCAATTCGGACGATTGACCGCCAGCGCCTGCATCTTGTCCCAGGCAGGGTTGTCGGCGCCGGCGACGAAGTCGACTTCCAGCGCATCAAAATCCGCCAGCGCCAACATCGCGTGATGGGTTTGCATCGCCGCATCAAAGCCGCCGAAATTCACCAGCACACGTTTGGCCTGAGGCTTGATTTCAATCGCTGGGCAGCAGAATTCATCGCGCAACATGGCGAAGCGTGGTCCGAGCAAGGTCTGGCAATCCGGTGTAAGCAACGAAGCGTAAGCCGCTGACGTGCCCGACAGATTCTGATTGAGTAGCAAGTCGACGCTGTAAGTGCGCGTCGCCAGATCATCCACCGCCGCGATCCGTGGCGCCCAGCGGCGAGCCGCCGTCTGCCAGTGATGATCGAGGCCGTAGTGGTCGACGATGATCCAGTCGAAGGCCGGATGCTGTTCCAGCGCCTGGCCTAACGCAGCAATATCTGCCTGCCATGGCAGCATGGCTTCGATGGCCTGTTGCGGGTCTTCATCGGGGTAACGCTCCGGCAGCGCGAAGGTTTCAAAACCCTCGGCGACGAGACTGTCGAGCCGATGGCCCGGCAAACGGCGACAGGCAAACGCCACGTGCACGCCCTGCAGGCGCAACACCCTGGCCAGGGTCAGGCAGCGAGCGATGTGACCACTGCCGATGATCGGCGAGGCGTCAGCACGGATCAGCACTCTCATTGCAACTCACCACCAGCCTTCAACGCGGCGTAAAGATATTCGGCGCGTTTCCAGTCTTCGAGCGTATCGATGTCCTGCACCAGGTAACGTGGCAGGATCACCGGCAGGCTTTGGCTTGAATACAACACCTCGCCACGCAACCAGGCACTGCTACGGCCCCAGTAAAACTGCCCGGCGTCCTGATAAGCCGGCGGCAGATCCTGGGAACGCGTCTGACGAAACTCTGGATACAAAGCGGTCAATGCACCCTGATCATCAAGGATCAACGCACGCTGCACCGGGAAACCGAAATCACACACCGAGAATGCAAACGACCTGTCCGGATGCTGCTGCAACAGGCTCAAACCCTCTTGCAAAAATCGCGCTTGCAGCAGCGGCGCCGTGGCATAGATACAACAGGCGAAATCAAAGTCGCGGCCCTGTCGTTGCAGTTCTTCCAGGGCATGTGCAATCACCGCCGCCGTGCCGGTGAAATCATCCGCCAACGCTGCTGGGCGCATGAATGGCACTTGCGCACCGCAAGCCCGAGCCAACTCGGCGATTTCCTCGTCATCGGTGCTGACCACCACCTGAGCGAACAGTCCCGAATCAAGGGCGGTTTTAATTGAACGGGCAATCATCGGCACGCCGTCGAACGGCTTGAGGTTCTTGCGCGGTATACGTTTGCTGCCACCGCGGGCCGGGATGATTGCGACGTTGTTCAAGGGCGTTTTTCCAACAGGAACCAGGTGATGTCGTCCACCGGGAATTGCGGGTCACGGTGGTAACCGAAACCGTAATCCAGCAGTTGCAGGTCAGCATAACGATCGAGCATTTCACCGGCAAAATCACGCTTGAACAACTTGCTGCTGTTGCCGCGATACGACACCTCGACCGGCGCCGGGTTGTAGTACTCGGCGATCAGGATGTAACGCTGGCTCAACGCATACAACTGTTCATACGCGGCCGCCAGCAACTCCGGCGCCAGATGAATCAGCACGCCTTTGCTCAGGGTCAGGTCGAAGGTGCGCTCGCGGGGAAAATCGAACAGCGAGCCGTGCCAGATCTGGGCAATCTCCAGTCCCTGGGCCTGGGCGCAAGCGCTTTCGTTGATCTCCACGCCGAACAGTTCACATTGCGGCAACAGCTGACGCAGCGCCTGCAAATTGTTGCCGGCATTGGTGCCCAGCTCCACCAGGCTTTCGATTCGCCCGGCGCGGGTCAAGGCCTTGGCAAACAACGCCAGGTTGGCCGCTACCAGCGGTTGCCCGACGTTGCGGTCGACGTACTGGTTACCGAAGTCGCCCTGCCAGAATTTTTCCTGTTCACTCAGTTCACGCATTGCACTCTCTCATTTAAAGCACTGAACCTGTGGGAGCGGGCTCTGTGGCGAGGGGGCTTGCCCCCGTTGGGTCGCGTAGCGGCCCCAAAGCCTACCAACGCGATGTATCAGGAACACCGCGTGTAATGGTTTTACGACTGCTTCGCAGCCGAACGGGGGCAAAGCCCCCTCGCCACATTAGCTCGCGCCCACAGGGATTGCAGCGGCTACTCGGTCAGCCGTCGCAGTTGCTCGACCACGTAGTCCTGTTGCTCGTCGCTGAGCAACGGAAACAGCGGCAGGCTGATCGCCTCGGCGTAATAACGTTCAGCTTCCGGGAAATCGCCTTCAGCGAAACCCAGGTCACGATAGTACGGCTGCAAATGCACCGGAATGTAGTGCAGATTCACCCCGATCCCGGCCGCTCGCAAGCCTTCGAACACCTGCCGATGGCTGATGCTGATGCGATCAAGCTGCAAGCGCACCACATACAGGTGCCACGCCGACTCGGCCTCGGGCTGAGCGCTCGGCAAAGTCAGCGGCAAGTACGCCAGCAAGCGGTCGTAGCGGGCCACCAGTTCACGTCGGCGTGCGATAAAGTCATCGAGCTTGTTCAGTTGCGACAGCCCGAGGGCCGCTTGCAAATCGGTGATGCGGTAATTGAAGCCCAGTTCCACTTGCTGGTAATACCACGGGCCGTGGCTGGGTTCGGTCATCTGCGCGGGATCGCGGGTCATCCCATGGCTGCGCAAGCGTTGCAGGCGCTCGGCCAAGTCCCGGCGATTGGTCAGCACCATGCCACCTTCGGCGCTGGTGATGATTTTCACCGGATGAAAGCTAAACACCGTCATCGCCGCGAAATCACCGCAGCCCACCGGCCGGCCGGCATAGGACGCGCCGACCGCGTGAGAGGCATCTTCAATGATCGTGAAACCGTAGCGCTCGGCCAGTTCGGCGAGCATGCGCATGTCGCAACTCTGCCCGGCGAAGGCCACCGCCACCAACACTTTGGGCAGCGTGCCGTTGTCTTCCGCCGCTTCCAGCTTGGCCTTCAGCGCGTAGGCATCGAGGTTCCAGGTCAGCGGATCGATGTCGACGAAGTCCACCTCGGCGCCGCAGTAACGACCGCAATTGGCCGAGGCCAAAAAGGTGTTCGGCGTGGTCCACAACCGATCGCCCGGCCCGAGCCCTGCGGCCAGGCAAGCGATGTGCAGCGCCGCCGTGGCGTTACACACCGCCACTGCGAAATCAGCCTGGCAACGTTCGACCATGGCCTGTTCGAAACGCTCGATGGTCGGCCCCTGAGTCAGCCAGTCAGACTGCAACACGGCAACCACCGCATCGATGTCGACCTGATCGACGCTCTGCCGACCATAGGGAATCATGCCGACAGCTCCGCGTGTAGATCAGCGATCTGGCCAACCGAGAGGAAATGCGGGTTGGTGTCGGAGCGGTACTCGAAGTCTTCGCTGACCGGCCTGCCCTGCTCGCCCAACTTGTCCACGGCAAAATCCACGTCGACGCTGGTAAAGCGGATCGACGGCTGGATGGTGTAGTGATCGGCGAATTCCAGGGTCATGCGCGCATCGTCCAGCGGCACCATCAGTTCATGGAGCTTTTCCCCCGGACGAATCCCGACCGTTTTGTGCGGCAAGTGCTCGGCCATGCCCAGCGCCAGATCGACGATGCGAATCGACGGGATCTTCGGTACGAACACTTCACCGCCGTGCATCCGGGCAAAACTGTCGAGCACGAACTGCACACCGTGATCGAGGGTGATCCAGAAGCGCGTCATGCGTTCATCGGTGATCGGCAGTTCGGTCGCGCCTTCGTTGATCAACTTGCTGAAGAACGGCACCACCGAGCCTCGCGAACCGGCGACGTTGCCGTAGCGCACCACGGCAAAGCGGGTTTGTTGTTCACCGGCAATGTTGTTGGCGGCCACGAACAGTTTGTCCGACAGCAACTTGGTCGCGCCGTACAAGTTAATCGGGCTGGCCGCCTTATCGGTGGACAGCGCGACGACTTGCTTGACGCCATTGTCGATGGCGGCAGCGATGATGTTTTCCGCGCCGTTGACGTTGGTCCGAATGCATTCGGTCGGGTTGTATTCGGCGGCCGGCACTTGTTTGAGGGCCGCGGCATGCACCACGTAATCGATGCCGCGCATGGCCTGGCGCAAACGCTCGGCATCGCGCACATCACCCAGGAAGTAGCGCATGCACGGTGCGTTGAACGTCTGCTGCATCTCGTACTGTTTGAGCTCATCGCGGGAGAACACTACCACCCGCTTGGGCTGGTACTGCTCCAGCAAACGACGGATGAAATTGCGCCCGAACGAACCGGTGCCGCCGGAGATGAAAATCGATTTACCGTTGAACATGCCGTGAATCCTTTTGCCTGTCAGCCAGGTTTATGCGAGCAGCTGCGCCCAGTTGATCGGGGTACTTTCACCCAAGGCGAACCCTTTGCCGGTCAAGGCAAGGTTAGCGTTGTAGGCCCGGTCCTGAGCGAAGGCAGCGGCCCATTTTTCGCGCAGCGCATCGAGGGCTTGTGGTGCCTGCGACACTACGCCTGGATGAATGACCTGGACCAGCGGCGTCCACACGGTGAGGTAACCGGCTTGCCCTGCCTTGAGGCAAAGATCGACATCGCTCAAGCCTTCGGCAAATGCCACGTCGTCCAGGCCACCCAGGGCGTCGAACAGTTCTTTGCGAACCATCAGGCACACCTTCGACACTGCCGAGTAGTTCTGCTCCAGCACCAACCGTTGCAGGTAGCTGTGGCTGGCGTCATAGCGATCGCCGACAAAAGCCGAACCGACGCCGCCATTCATCCCCAGAATCAGACCGGCTTGCGTGACCTTGCCTTCACGATCAACCAGCTTGGCGCCAACGATGCCCACTTCAGGACGCTGGGCATGGTTGAGCAGCGACTCGATCCAGTTCGGATTGACCACTTCGCCGCTCGCGGCCAGCAGCACCAGGTATTCGCCATGCGCTTGCTGACTGGCGGCGTTGTACAACGCCACGTTGCTCAGCGGCTGGTCGGCGTGCAGGACACGCACCTTGGCATGCTGGTAAACGCCGAGCCAATCGTTGATCTCGGCCGACTGATTCGGGTTAACCGCGATCAGCACTTCGTAGCGGGTGTAGCGGGTACGCAGCAATACGCCTTGCAGACACTGTTGCAGCAGGGCCAGGTCGTCACCGGCCGGGATGATGATCGAGACCAGTGGACGCTCGGTATGGCGGTAGTCGATCTGATAAGTGCCCGGCGTTGCCGAGGTGATTTTGGCCTTGTAGCCACGGTTACCCAGATGACGCATCAGCGCCAGTCGCTCGTGGGCATTTTCTTCCAGCGCCGGTGCCTGGGTGATCAGCAGTGGCTCGTCCAGATGGGCCAGGCCATTCAGGCCACCCTCCTCGATGATGCGCAGCAGCAGGTCGAACTCCAGGGCCTTGCTGAAATCGGGCTGATAACCACCGGCCTCGATCAACACGTCTCGACGGATCAGCCAGTGCCGCGCCATCAAGGCCGGGAGGCTTTGCAGCAGGTCAAGGTTGAAGCCGGGATGGAATACATCCACCAGCGCGCCGTGGTCGTTGCGCTGGATTTCATCGGTGGCCACGGCGCGGCAGTCGGCGGCAGACAACAGTTCCAGACTGGCACGCAACAAGCCGCCGGCGGTGAACTCGTCACCGGCCTCGGCCAGCAACAGCCAGTCGCACGGCGACTGACGGGCACTCTGGTTCAGTTTGTCGACAAAATTGCTCGGCGTGACCCGGACAAAGTGCAAGGTGTTTTGCGCCGTGGTCGCCGCCGGTGCTTCGCCGGTGGTGAAGACCACGACTTTGAACGCCTTGCTGTGACCTTCGAGCAAGCTGTCGAGGGTGATCTGCAATTTGTCGACGTTGTTATCCAGGTCCAGCAAGAGAATGCCGAACTGCGGGCCACCGTCATTGGCTGCCAGGTGCCGGGCAATCGACTCGGCCTGTTCAATGTCCGGCTGACGGTTTTCCAGCCATTTGAGCAGGCGACCCGAGCGCATGCGGTCGAACGTCGAGTGATGATCCTCGACCGACAATGCATCAAGGCGTGCGCTCCACTCCTGCATCGACTGAGCTTCTTCGTCCTCGCCCAGCACCTCCAGTTGCGCCGCCAGACGCTTGACCACCGTGCGGTTGAACGCGTTGGCGTCGTAGGCCTGCCACAAACGGTCGACCACACTTTCCGGCGTATCGTTGTTGCGCGGGCTCAGCAAGTGTTCCTGGCGAGTCCACACGCCTTCAAGCACTTCGAGCTGAAGACGACCGGCCGGCATGCCGTGAAGCATGAATTCGAATTGCGTCAACTGATCGAAAAATGCCTGATTGTAGAATGGCATTTCAACGTACTGCTGTGGTCCGAAACGACGATCAGGCGCCTTCAGGGCATTGTTCCAGATGGACTGGAAAATGAGCTCTGCCGTCAGCGCACGGCCGGTTTGCAAGCTGTCGATCATGGCATCGAAACTTTCCATGACGAACGCTTTGCCCTGCGCCGGATCGAGACCCTGGATACCGGTTGGCAACGAGGCCAGGAACTCGGCGAAGTCATTACGCTCGGTCACCGATTTGGCATCGGTGTAAGTCAGCGAGTGATACACCTCGGTGTTGTGTTCGGAGTTGCCATAGTTGATCTCACGCACCACATACGCAGTCGGCAGGATTCGCGCCTTGGCGCACGCCAGCATGTAATACACGTGGCCGATTTCCTGCCACTGGAAACTGGTGCCCGGCGGCAACAGCGCATACCAGGATTTCATCAGCGCGGTACGGGTCACCGCATAGAACGGCGGCAGGTACTGACGCATGTAGTCGACCACGCGATCCTGTGGCCGCTCGGACGAATAGTCCTCGCAGACCTTCTTGTCGCGACGGTAGTAGCTGACGCTGCCGCCGAGGGTCAGGTACATCAGGCAATAGCCGTGGCACATGCCGTAGTCGCGGTTTTCTTCGAGGAAGTCCACCGACTCCATCAGCGCTTCATGCACGATGAAATCATCGTCGGCGGCCAGCACCATGTAAGGCGTGGTGACTTGCTCCACGCCATAGGCCAGCTTCGCCTGGAAGCCACTGTAGGCAAATTGCGGCACGTGCCGGTAATCGACTTCAGGGATTTCGCCCTTGAAGTGCTCGGTAGCGGAGTCGAGCACCAGGACTTTGCAAGGCAAGGCACCGTAAAACTTCATCGCCCTGCGCAAAAAAGCCGGACGGTTGTGAGAAATCAACACCACCGTCAGCAGCTCATTGAGTGGCAACGTGTGCTCAGAAACGGACTTGCCTTGCATAACTTCTCCCCACAACCGGCGAAACGCCTGATTAACGCTTAATGATGGTGCCGAATTAACGAACGCGACGCAGGTAGCCGTCCGGTGCAACGGTGAGCAGCAGTTTGTTTTGCATCTGCTGGTCGATTTCGAAGTTCTGGTTCTCTTCCAGGTACTTCCACACGGCGGTTTTCGGGTTGTCGCCTGGGCCCCATGGACGGTCCGGGAAGAAGTCGGCCGGCATGTCTTCAACCACGGTGTCCATCACCACGCAGTAGCTGTCGACCGACACCAGTGGTGCGTAGAGGCGCAGTTCTTCCAGTACGTGATCGTGGGTGTGGTTGGAATCGAGCACCAGAATGACTTTCTTGCCTTCGGCCGCAGCACGAACCTGAGAGGCGATCGCCGGATCGATGCTCGAACCTTCGATCATCTTGATGCGCTTGCTCATCGGGTGGCTTTCGATGGCTTCGCGGTTGTGCGGGCGGATGTCCAGGTCGATGCCCAGTACTTCGCCGTGGCCTTGCAGTTCCAGCAGGGACGCGTAGTAGATGATCGAGCCGCCGTGGGCGATGCCGCATTCGATCACCAGGTCTGGCTTGACCTGCCAGATGATCTCTTGCATCGCCATCATGTCTTGCGGCAACTGGATGATCGGGCGGCCCATCCACGAGAAGTGGTAGCTGTACTTGTGCTTGGCCGATTCGTTGAAGAAATCCCGGGCCAGACCGGTCAGTTTCTGGTCATCGCCCTGACGCGCGATTTCTGCCTGGCACTCGGCTTCGAAGGCTTTATTGATGGTGTTGTCGGTCATGTTAAAAGTCTCAATAGTCACTGGAACGAAGCGCTGTCGACGGCGTGATAGACGTAGCGTCCACCGGTCATCCGCTTGATTTCTTCGAGGTAATTGGAGTTCATCACAAACAGGTTGGCGCCTTCGGGCAACGCATCCATGGCCTCTTGCGGCGAGGACACCCGCACGCCACTCAGAGGCAGATAACGCCCCTGCTTGGCCGGGTTGATGTCTACCACGCGATCCACCGCTACCCCGGCGCGTTGCAGGAACAGCGAATAGATCACGCCTTTGGACGACGCGCCCCAGATCGCCGAGCCCTGCTCTGGATTCGCCTGAATAATCTGCACCGCACGTTCAAGGCTGCTGGTGAAGTTCTGTGGCAGTTCCAGGCGTGGTACCGGTTGTTCCGGGCTCAGGCGCAAGGTCGACAGGTCGGCGACGATGTACAGGTATTGGCCACCGAACAGGTGACCGGCCTCATGCACGGTGCCGAACATCCGGCGCAGGTCATCGAGGCGGAAATAATTGACGTGCTCGTAGAACAGGTCGAACCAGGCGCGGTGTTCCAGAATCCAGTCGAAGCACGGCACTTCGATGTAGATCTGCCCGCCCTGATTGGCGTTGGCCATTTCGGTGAGAAAGCTCACCGGGTCCTGAATATGCTCCAGCACATGGCGCAGCACGATGGCGTCCGCCGCCAGGCCCAGGCCGCGAGTGAACGGGGCCTTGATCACATCGGCATTGCTGCCTTCGTAGGCCGGGTCGATGCCGGTGATGGCATAGCCCAGACCTTTCAGAAGTTCCAGGAAGTAACCTTTGCCACAGCCGACTTCGATCAGCTCCTGGCCCTTGAAGTGGCGGGCAATGATCCCTTCCACATCGCTCAGGTGCTGCTGGAACTGACCGGAATGGGCCTGCTCGTTCTGGTAATCGGCGTCGTAGCTGAGCTTGTCGGCATCGAAGGCCTGGTTGAAGATCAACCCGCTCTGCTCGTCCTGCACCAGCACCATGTCGGCACTGGCGGAGGCCCGCGCCGATTCCGGGTCGGCGAAGGTGCGGTTTTGCAGCACCGGCAGGTCAGCGACCCGATACAACTCATGCTTCATGATTGCCTCCCAGCAGCTGTTGCAAACGGTCCGCCACGCCCCAGAACGCCATCGGTTCGTGGGTCGGATATGGGTAATGGCCAAGGTTCAAACCGATGGAAGCGCCGCGTTCGCGCAATCGCTGTTCCACCAGTGTCCTGACCGATATCGGCTGGCCGCTGGAACAATTGACCAGCCCATCGAAATCCCGCTGTTGCAGGATCGCTGCCAGGTACCCGGCGGCGGTGTCGATGGCCAGGTAATCGCGCAGCTGTTCGCCGGCCGACATGTTGAACGTGTCGTCTCCGGCATCGATCGCCCGGTCCAGCGCCGCCAGCAAACTGTTGGGGTTCTGGCCCTCGCCATGCAGGTAAAACAGCCGCGCCCATTGCAGAGTGAACGGCTGAAGCCGCTGCAAATTTTCCAGGAACAGTCGCAGGGTATTTTTCGCCAACCCGTATGGATTGCTCGGCTGCGGCGACGTCTGCTCAGTGAGCGGACCGCTTTGCATGCCATATTCGAAGCATGTGCCGGTGACCAGCACCTGCGACACGCCCGCCTCGACCGCACCCTTGATGAACCGGTAGTCGGCCATCAGGTTGTGCTCGAAATGGAACAGCGCCTGATAATTCGGCAAACCGGGCCACGCCAGATGCGCCAAGGCGTCGACGCCAGCGGTCATCGCTGCGATGTCCAGGTCAGCGGCGTGAATATCCGCCGCGATGAACTCCACGTCATTGATCCACGGCAACGTCGCAGCGGTCTCGGCATTGCGCGCCACGGCGCGGACTTCGCAGCCACGGGCGAGCAACGCGGCAACCAGATGCCGGCAGACAAACCCGGTCGCTCCGGTGACCAGCACCTTCACAGGACGGTCAACTCGGGCACGGCGATCACGAAGCGGCCATCCCACTCGCGAACCTGAGCCAGTTGCTGACTGACTTCGTGCAACAGGTTCCACGGCAGGACCAGCACGTAATCCGGCTTTTCGAGGTCGATCTGCGCCGGCGAGACAATCGGAATGCGGCTGCCCGGCAAATACTTGCCCTGCTTGTGTGGGTTGGCATCGGCGACCCAGGCCAACAGGTCTGGCTTGACCCCGGCGTAGTTGAGCAAGGTGTTGCCCTTGGCGGCGGCGCCGTAACCGACCACGCGTTTGCCGTCGGCCTTGGCCTGCAACAGGAAGCGCAGCAGTTCGTGCTTGATGCGTTCGGCGGCCGACGCCAGGGTCGCGTAGTACTCGGGGGTTTTCACGCCTGCGGTCAGTTCGGCTTGCAACTGTTGCTGAACGGCTGGCTGTATGTCGCGACGCTCGCCATCGGCACGCTGAACGAACACCCGCAGCGAACCTCCGTGGGTCGACAACTGACTGACATCGAACACTTCCAGGCCATTGCGCGCGCACAACGTCTGCACAGCGGTCAGGGACAGGTAGGAATAGTGCTCGTGATACAGCGTGTCGAACTGCTGGCCGGCCATCAGCGTCAGCAGTTGCGGAAACTCGAAGGTCGCCACGCCTGTCGGTTTGAGCAGGGTCGCAAAACCGCCGAGGAAATCATTGATGTCCGGGACGTGGGCCAGCACATTATTGGCGGCCATCAGGTCGGCGGACCAGCCGTCACTGACCAGTTGCAACGCAGTCTCGCGACCGAAGAACAGTTCACGAATCTCCAGGCCTTTTTCCCGGGCCGCTTGCGCGGTGCTGCGGGTTGGCTCGACGCCCAGGCAAGGAATGCCGCGCCCGGCGACGTACTGCAACAGGTAACCGTCATTGGCGGCGATTTCCACCACACGGCTGTCGGCTGTCAGGCCGAAGCGCTCGACCATCTCGGCCACATAGCGCTCGGCATGGGCCAGCCAGGTGCTGGAGAACGAACTGAAGTAGGCGTACTCGGCGTCGAACAGGCTGTCGGCGCTGGTGTAGTCCTCGGTCTGCACCAGCCAGCACCGCTGACACACCGCCACTTTCAACGGCACCCACTGCTCGGCTTGTTCTAGCTGATCAGCGCGCACGTAAGCGTTGGACGGCGGCGAGGTGCCGAGGTCGATCAGCGGCAAGGCCAGCGGCGTAGCGCAACCACGGCAGTTCATAGACGCACTCCAGCGAAGTGTTCGTCGAGCAAGGGATGGCTGGCGTCCCGGGCTGACAGATTATTGACAGGCAACGGCCAGGCAATCGCCAGCCGTGGATCGTTCACCGACAAACCACCTTCATGCGCAGGCGCGTAATCGGCGCTGTGCAGGTAGAGCAACTCGGCGTCATCGGTGAGGGTCTGGAAACCGTGGGCGAACCCGGCCGGGATCAGCAAGCTGCGCCCGTCGCCGGCCCGCAGGTGTTCGGCGTGCCAGTGCAGGAACGTCTCGGAGTCGGGGCGCAAATCCACCGCTACATCCCAGACTTCACCGCGCAGGCAAGTGATCAACTTGGCTTCCGGCGCATCGGCGTTTTGATAATGCAAACCGCGCACACTGCCGCGTGCACGGGTGCAGGAATGGTTGATCTGGCGAATATGAAACGCCTGGCCGAACGCGCTCAGGCTGCCTTCGCAGAACAGCCGGGCGAAGTGCCCGCGATCGTCTTCGAAGCGTTTGTGCTGCACGCTGAACAAGCCGTTCAGCGGCAACGCTGTTACTAAAAACTCGCTCACAGCGCGCCTCGGTACAGGTTCAATTGACCGAGGGTGACGGCGCGCATATCGGCGCCGTTTTGCCACGCCAAGTGCCAGTCGAGGGTCTGGGTCAGGCATTGCTGCAACGACCAGCGCGGCTGCCAGCCGAGCAATTGACGGGCGCGGCTGCTGTCCAGACGCAACAGACCGGCCTCATGCAACTCGCTCGGCTCGATGCGCAAACCACGGGCTTGCGGCCAGCGGCTGGCGAGCAGTTCGACCACTTCACCGACGCTGCACATGTCGGCTTCGCTCGGGCCGAAGTTCCATGCCCCGGCGTATTCCGGGCCTTGTTCGTAGAGGCCCGCAGCCAGTTGCAGATAGCCGGCCAGCGGCTCCAGCGCGTGCTGCCAAGGGCGCACGGCTTGCGGGTAACGCAGGGTCACTGGCTCGTCTGCCGACCAGGCCTTGAGCACGTCCGGGATCAGACGTTCCGGAGCAAAGTCGCCACCGCCCAGCACGTTGCCGGCGCGGGCCGTGGCCAAGGCCAGGCCATGTTCGTCATGCTTGGCGGCCGGGAAGAACGAGGCGGCGTAAGACTGCGCCAGCAATTCGCAGCAGGCCTTGCTGCTGCTGTAAGGGTCGTGGCCACCTAAGGCTTCGTCTTCGCGGTACGGCCACAGCCATTCCTTGTTGGCGTAGACCTTGTCGGTGGTCACCAGCACACAGGCACGGACGCAGCCAACCTGACGGATCGCTTCCAGCAGATTCAGGGTGCCCATGACGTTGCTGGAGTAGGTGCCCAGCGGATCGCGATAACCTTCACGCACCAGCGGTTGCGCCGCCAGGTGGAGGACGATCTCCGGCTCGGTGTCGGCGATGACTTCAAGCAAGGCGCCCAGGTCACGCAGGTCGCCGCGCTGATCGTTGATGCCTTCGTGCACCCGCGCCAGTTCAAACAGGCTCGGCTCGGTGGACGGATCAAGCGCGAACCCGCTGACTTCAGCGCCCAGGCTTTGCAGCCACAACGTCAGCCAACTGCCCTTGAAACCGGTGTGCCCGGTGACCAGAACCCGCTTGCCGCGCCAGAATTCCGGACTCAGTCCCATTGTTTCCATGGGGCCTCCCCGCTCAGCCACAGTGCTTCGAGGTGATTCTTGTCACGCAGGGTGTCCATCGGATGCCAGAAGCCGTCGTGCTGATAGGCCTGCAATTGCTCTTCGCTAGCCAATGCCGCCAAGGGCTCGGACTCCCAGGAAGTCTGGTCGTCAGCGATGTATGGCAGCACCTTGGGCGACAGCACAAAGAAGCCGCCATTGATCCAGCCGCCATCACCGCGCGGTTTCTCAACGAAGCCTTTGACGCTGTCACCGTCGCGCTCCAGGGCGCCGTAGCGTCCCGGTGGTTGCACCGCAGTCACGGTAGCGAGCTTGCCGTGGGCCAGGTGAAAGTCCACCAGCGCGCCGATGTTGAGGTCTGAAACACCATCGCCATAGGTAAAGCAGAAGGCTTGTTCGCCCTCCAGATAACGCGCGGCGCGGCGCAAGCGGCCACCGGTCATGGTGTCTTCGCCGGTGTCGATCAACGTGACGCGCCACGGCTCGCTGTAGTTCTGGTGAACGTCCATGCGGTTGTTGCACATGTCGAAGGTGACGTCGGAGGTGTGCAGGAAGTAGTTGGCGAAGAAGTCCTTGATCGCATAGCCCTTGTAGCCCAGGCAGATCACGAAATCATGAATTCCGTGCGCGGAGTACTGCTTCATGATGTGCCAGAGAATTGGCTTGCCGCCGATCTCGATCATCGGCTTGGGCTTGAGGTGCGACTCTTCACTGATGCGCGTGCCCAGGCCACCCGCCAAAATAACTGCCTTCATCCTCTTCCCCTCTTGTTCGTCACAGGGCTCAGCCAAGCTGTATCAAGCTTTTGCAGGCCTTCTGGATAAAACGCTCTACGCCGCTGTGTGCACTGCCCGCTACGCTGCAAGTGCTCGTTTTATGGCGATATGAAGGGGTCTTGCAGGAAACGCGCCAGCTCCACGAGTCCAAGGACTGCGCAGGTACAAGGCAAACCCATGACAAGAAACAGCCTGGCACTCAGGCCAAAACGAAAAAGGGGAACCCGGATCAGTCACGACCGGATTCCCCCCTTGTAACGGCTCAAATACCTACAACAGCACGAAGCATTGAAGGTGAATGGCCGAGGATGTTAGCCAAACATACTGAACGCATCCGCGCTAACCGGCAGGATGTCTCCATTGGCAGCCTTGAAACTTTCGATGGTGTTGGCGCCTGCGTACCAATCCTGCAGTTTCACCCCGTGGTCGGGCACCACGGCCTGCTTATCAAAGCGACTGTAGAGATAAAGATCATCGCCAACCCGCATGAGATTCAAGTCGGCGGCGGAAGCGACGTTGTTCAGTATCAGTGTGTCATTGGTGAAAATACCCTGGCCGTCATCACGGATCGTTACCAGATTGCTGGTGTTGACGGTATAGGTGTCGTCGCCCTCTCCGCCGTTGGCGAAACCACCGGCGTTCAAGAACAACTGATCATTGCTCTCACCGCCCAGTAACACGTAATTACTGCCCGTGCCCGTCAAGACATCTTCGCCTCCACCGCCATCGGCCGTACCGCTGGCCACCGTGATGGTGTCATTGCCACCTTCGCCATAGGCGAAGCTGCCCCGATCATCGACGGCGGTGACAATAACGTCGTCCCCCTCGCCGCCATACAACAGGTCAGCTTGAGGAACACTGCCGGTATCGACCTCAGTGGTGCGCCCGTTCGATGGTCCCAACCCGCCGTAGAGGTGATCGGCGCCCCAACTACCGTAAAGCACGTCATCCCCCAGACCACCCTCAAAGTAGTCGTCGCCGATATTGCCTGTGAGCGTGTCGTTGAAATGACTGCCCCGCACGATTTCAATGCCCTGATATTGGTCCCCCATGGCGATCCCGGAACTGTCCCACGCAAACGGATTGATGGTGACGCCGACGCTGCTGTCGCCATAACTCACAACATCGATGCCATCACCACCAATGAAGACATCCGCGCCATCGCCGCCGAACAGCAAGTCGTTGCCGGCACCGCCGGTAATGGTGTTGTACGTGTCATTGCCATAACCGATGAAATCACCGGTGCCGGTGTACGTCAGCTTCTCGACGAACGGGTCCAGGGTGACCACCGACAGACTGGTACGCACCTCATCGTTGCCACCGTTGTCCAACTCGATGATTGTCACACCCTCGGCACTGACGTTAAAAACGTCATCGCCCTGGCCGCCTTCGAAAGTCACGCCACCGACGCTGCTGCTGAAGGTGTCGGCGCCATACGTACCGATGACTTTTTCCACATTGGTCAACGTGTCGCCTTCAGCATCAGCACCACTGCCCGGCTTACCGACACCTTCGCGGATGTCGATGTTCACCGCACCATTGGACCAGGAATAGTCCACGGTATCGAAGCCGTCCCCGCCGTCGAAACCGATCGGCAGGTCATTGGCCCAGAAATGGTCATCGTAGTTCGAGCCACGGATAAGCTCGATACCGGAGTAGCTATCGCCCAGCGCTACGCCCGTGCTCCGCTGGCCGGTCATCAGGTCAACGGTTACACCTTCAGTGCTGTCGGCATAGCTCGCAGTGTCCAGGCCGGCACCACCGATCAAATGGTCCGCACCCTCGCCACCGATCAACACATCGTTGCCGGCGCCACCGGTGATGGTGTTATTGCCAGCATTGCCGTAACCGGTGAACGAGGCTTTCCCGGTGTAAGTCAGCGCTTCGATGTTGGCGTCCAGGGTGTAGGAAGCCAGGCTGGTGCGGATCTCGTCGTTGCCCACAGGGATGTTGAGCTCGGAGATCGTGATACCGCGAGTGTTGATAACGTAGACGTCATCCCAGATGGTGCCAACGACGTGCTCGATGTTTTTCAGCGTAACGCCTTCGGCATCGCCGCCAATGCCAGGCTTGCCCATGCCGTTGCGGATATCGAGGGTGATGCCCTGTTCCGACATCGAGTAATCCACCGTGTCAAAACCATCGGCACCGTCCAGGGACTTGAAGCCCCCTACGTTCATAAACACGTCGTCGTGGTTCGAGCCACGGATCGCTTCGATATCGGTATAGGTATCGCCGACCGCGATGCCGGAAGTGTTGGAACCGTACTTGAGATCGAAAGTCAGGCCCTCAGTGCTGTCGGTGTAGCTCGCCGTGTCCCAACCTGCGCCGCCGATCAGATGGTCGGCACCGCCGCCGCCCAGCAGCACATCATTACCGGCACCGCCAGTGATCACATTCCCGCTGGCATTGCCGTAACCGGTGAACTTGCCGGTCCCGGTATAGCTCAGGCGTTCGATGTTTTCGTCCAGCTTGTAGTGGCTCAGGCTGGTAAGAACCTGGTCGTCATAGCCGCCCGCCCAACCGTCCTGTTCAATGATTTTGCTGCCCACGGCATTGATGATGTACGTGTCGTTGCCCCATCCGCCTTCAAAGGTCCGGCCAGCCAGCGAAGTGGTAAAGGTGTCATCGAATTCGCTGCCGATGACTTTCTCGATGCTTTTCAGCGTATCGCCTTCGGCATCGCCACCAATCCCTGGTTTGCTCACGCCACTACGAAGGTCAACGCTTATCGCGGCCGAGGAAAGGGAGTAATCCACCGTATCGAAGCCCGCGCCGCCGTCGAACTTGTCCGCGCCGGCGCTGCTCATCAAAACATCATTGCCGCGCAAGCCATTGATTTCGTCATCCTCACGGGTACCCGTCAGCGTATCCATGCCGTTTGTTCCGTTAATAACTGCCATGTCTTCTTCCTTGCCTTGTTGTGAAAAAACAAAATCCTTGGGCAACTATCGACCGACAAAACCAGAAGCTTTAGCAGCATCGAAAAACTATCGAGAACACATGAAACAAAAGGCAAAAAAAAGGCGACTCAAGGTCGCCTGTTTTTGTGGGTGCGTAAAAAGATCAGTCGGCGAGCCAGCCGTTTTCCCAGTAACGCAGGTTATCGCCACGCAACACGTAATCGCGCAGAACCACCTGACGCAATTCATCGCCCAGGCGGTAGCTGGCATCCGGGTCGGCAAGGTGCATACGGATGGCTTGCAGCCATTCATCGGTGGTGTTGGTCTTGATCCGGGTGGCAGGCAAATAACCCTGATAAGCCTCGGTGTCGGTGCAGATCACCGGATAGCCGCAAGCCCCGTATTCGAGGAGGCGCAGGTTACTTTTGCAGTCGTTGAAGATGTGGAACTCCAGCGGCGCCAATGCCAGGTCCAGGTTCAGACTGGCCAGTTTTGCCGGGTAGACGTCCAGCCCGATCACACCGTGGAATTCATGCATGTACGGGCGCAAGTCATCCGGGCACATGCCGAAGAACACCCAGTCGACTTCATTGGCTAGTTCACGGACCACATCGGCAATCACCGCCAGGTCACCGTGGTGACTGGTGCCGCCGCCCCAGCCGACGCGTGGCTTTTTCGAGGTGCGGCGCTGGCTGCGCATATCGCTCCACAGGTGTTTGGCCAGCATGTTCGGCACCACGCGAATGTCGTTGTGCATATCTGACAAGGCGTTACCCAGTGCCTCGGTGGAGACCACCACGCGATCGCACATACCGATCGCACGCCGCACCAGTTTCTCCATCTCATCCTTGCCCGGCATGTTGCGGATATGCGCGTTGCGATGGGGGACGTTGATGACGTAGTCATCCAGCTCGTAAATCCGCCGGGCATTGGAATAGGTTTTCAGGCCAGGGATCTCATTGATCGGCCCTTCGGAGTAACGCCCTTGCAGGACGATAACGTCGGGCGACTGCCGCTCGACCTCAATGATCGACGGCAGGTTGTAGTGAATACGTCCGTGGGCCCTGCCCGCGGCCTCCAGTTCGATCAACGGCTGCGTCACACGGTAGTGACCGATGGCCGAGGCATTGACCGGCAGTGCGAGGATTTTCGGCAGTTGAGCCTTTGAGAACGGGCTCCAGCCAGCACGCAGACCTGGCTCAAGACTGAAGCTCGAACCACCCAACCCGTGCAGCGACAAGTTGACGTTGTAGGCCGGGTCACGGGCAACGATGGGCAGCCAGCGCTTGTAGAACACTTCCTGTTCCTGCGCGCGCAAGGCCTGTTCAGCCTCTTGCATCACGGCCGTCGGTTGGGCGCCCAGGGCCAATTTGGCATAAGGCGTCCAGACCACCAGGTAGCCGTCCTGGCCAACGCGCAGGCACAGGTCCACCTCGTTCAGCGTCTGGGCCAGGTTCTGCTCATCAAGACCGCCGACCGCCTCAAACACCGCTTTGCGCACCATCAGGCAATCAGCGCCGACAGCACTCAAGTCGTGAGCCACCTGCAACCGGTACATATAGCCCGCAGCATTCAGGGACTCGCCATAAAACGGCACGCCTGCCGGCCCTTGCAAACCAAGAATAAGTCCCGCATGCAGCACCCGACCATCCGGGTTGAACAGCTTCGCGCCGACCACGCCGACTTCCGGTCGTTGCGCGTGATTGAGCAACTCATCCAGCCAGTCACTCTGGGTGATGACGGTGTAAGGATTGAGCATCAGCACGTAGTCGCCGCTGGCCTGCTTCACCGCGAAGTTGCGCACGGCAGCGCTATTGCCTTGTTGCGGATACGTCAACACGCGAATCCGCTCGCTGCCCAACGCTGCCATACCGGCCAGCCAGGCACGGGCCTCGGCGCTTTCGCTGCCGTTGTCGACAAGCAGCAGCTCATACTCACCGTAAGCGGTTTTTTCCAGCAGGCTTTCGACGCAGCGCTGCAAGGCGTTAGTCTGGTCCTTGCTGACGATGACGATCGACACTAATGGACGATCCTCATGGTAATAGTCAACACGGTTGAGCAGTGTCGAACCGGCGTTGCGGATGTCATGGGCAACGCCCATACGTTGCAAGTGCGCCTGTACCACCAGCGGATTGTTCTCCACCACCTCTGGCTGGGACAGCCACTTGGCCAGGTCAAACGTAGACTCCAGCAAAATCTCGGCGATGTGCCCGATCACTTGGGGGCCATCACTCTCGACCAGGCGCCAGAGCACATC
Organism: Pseudomonas sp. ASL4; assembly: GCF_056680395.1. Classification (NCBI taxonomy): domain Bacteria; kingdom Pseudomonadati; phylum Pseudomonadota; class Gammaproteobacteria; order Pseudomonadales; family Pseudomonadaceae; genus Pseudomonas; species Pseudomonas sp. ASL4. The sequence goes on from NZ_CM155280.1 coordinate 6,356,989, forward strand.
GTGAGGGCCCAACTCTCCATAGACCGAATCGAAACCGCCCAGCGCCAGAAAACCTTCGCGCTCAAACGCCAAGGCCCGTCCCACGTAGGGATAGCTGCGCATCAGGTCCAGGTTGAAGTCTGGCTTGAACGCGGGCTCGGCTGACTCGCCCTGGCGCAAGCCACCTTCGTCGCTGTAAAGGCACTTGAGCGTGCGCGAGAGGGCAATCCGCTCCGCCATCACCAGCAAGGCCGGCGCTACCAGTCGATCGCCGGCTTGCAGCAAGTAGAACCAGTCAGCCCCGTCCAGTTGTGGCAACAGGTCATTGACCTGCTGCTGCCAGTCATCTTGCAGCGGCAAACGGAAAACCCGCTCATCCAGCTCGGCCTCCAGACACGATGCGGACAACACCAACGTCAGTTCAGGCGCGTAATCTTGTTCGGCGAGGGTTTGCAGCGTGAGTTCCAGCGCTGACCGGCTGCCCTGTTCATCAATAACAATGGGAACGATTTTCGGCCTGCGCGGCCAGCTCTCCAGTGTGTCCGGCAACAGTTCGCGCTGCCCCTCAGTGAGGCTGCGGCACGCGAGCCACTGTGCGTAAAGCTCGGCAAAGCTGACACTGGCGATACCGACGTGCCAATGCTGAGTGGTCTGTTTGGTGCCCAGGGTGCGGCTCAAGGGCAACTCTTCCCAGACGCGCGGCAGCTCATCGGCACGGGTCACCGGCAAGTAGCGAACCCAGCCCGGCGCTGGCGCAGATTCGCCGCTGCGGGCCTTGAGCATCTGCAACAGCCATTGCCGTTCGGCCTCGACCGCATCCTTCATCGATTGCTGGGCGCTCAAACGCTCCGGATACAAACGTTCGACACTGAGCACATGGTTGGACACCACCAGGTTGCCACGGCGCAGCAGGCACACATACAAGGCGAAATCGAGGGTCGCGACAAAACAGTGACCGGGTTGGGTCAAGGCTGGAAACAACTCCAACACATCGGCACGACGGAACATCGCATTGCTGAAACCGCCAAGGATATTGACCGGAAAATTCTCGAAAATCGCCAGCAGGTCCTCCCCCTTGAACAGCCCGCACACCGGGGAAAGCGGTGTGTTCTCGAGCCGCGAAGGCAGCGGCAGATCGTCGGCATCCCAGAACAACCGCTGGGCCAATACCAGGTTGACGTCTTTACGATCGATGAGTACTTGCGCCTGGCGCTCAACGCACGTGGCGAACAATTGGTCATCATCACAAAGAAACTTGATGAACTCGCCTTGCGCTTCCTCCAGACAGGCTTGCAGGTTACCGACCAGCCCAAGGGTCCGCGGGTTGCGCACGTAACGCACGACAACATCGGTCTGCCCGTCCAGCGAACCCACCATTTCTTCGATTTCAGTGCCACGACTGTCGTCGCACACAATGATCTCGAGATTGCCATAACCCTGAGTCACGGCACTGCGCAACGCCCGGTCGAAAAAGCGTGGGTTGAAGGCGGGAATGACAAGGCTGACAAGAGGAAGTGAATTCACGGCGGACTCGCAGGCGGCGAGAGCTCGCCCAGGAAAGCGAGCCCTTTGAACCGCGGAAAAAGACAGTAGGTATTGGAGGGTCAGCAGTCACCGGGCGCCTGGGCGCCCGGCTACTGTCAGATCTTGTTGAACAGGCCCAGCGACGTGATCTTGCTGAACGCCAGTTGTGCAGCTTGCAACATGGTTTGCTGCAACGTCAGGCGGGTCATTACCTCGGCAGGATCGGAGTCGCGAATCGACGACTGGGTCGTGGTGTTCGCCAGGCTCAGGCTCTGGTTGGTGGAGGACTGATCATCAAGCGAACTGCCCCGCGCACCGATTGAGGTTATTGCCGTGCCCAATTGATCGGTGGCACTGGTCAGGTTGTTGACCCCGGAATCCATCGCAGCCTGAAACTTCTGTTTGGCCACCGGATCGGCATCGATCGGCACGTTCATGGCACTAACCATCTGGCCCAGCGTGTCGAGGACATTCTGGGTCTGGTGGTTGTTGGACTGCGCCGTGAACTGGTCGCCGGCTGCCGGTGTCCCGCCCACCGCAAATGTAACGCCAGCGGCGGTCGCGTTGCCGCCAGCCATGGTGCCTGAAGACACCGGCCTGCTGTCCGAAGTGATCGGGGCGGCGTATAGATCAAAGTTGGTGGCGCTGGTGAACTTGAGAACGGCCCCGCCGGCCGGAAATGCATTGTTATAGGCCACCGGATCGGTGACGGTCGATCCGGTGATCACCGCTGTCGAAGGGTTGCCTGGACTGCGCGCGGTGTTGAAGGTGTCCGGTTTGGCCGTCAACTGGAAGCTATGACCGGCAATCACCGTATCCGGGACATCACCAGACTGGAGGTTGATGTTCAGATTCATGTCGATGCCACGGAAGCTGACCGACTGGTTTGCACCGTTGCTGTTGCTGACAACCCCGCCCTGACTCGCTTCAGCTGTCACGTCGTTACCCAGAGAATCGGTAATTTTCAGCTGAGTGCTGCTAACGAAACTCACGGTATACGGTTGGCCTGCGGCAAATTTGGCGTTGTAAGTCGTACTGCTTGAGACTTCGCCATTTGACAGGGTGACCCGACCGTCATCCACTGCCGGAGCCGTCATGCTGACCTGGGTGCGGCTGGTATTGATGCTCTGCTGAAAGGCATCCCAACCCGTGGTGTTGGTAGCCATCGACTGACCATCGCCAACGGCCAGGTTGATGCTGGTCTGATCACCGTTGTAGGTGAAGGTACCATCGGAGTTCTGCGAGTAGGGCGCAGTGTCGGTTTTCGAACCGGAAAACAAATAGCTCCCGTTCGAATCCTTGGAATTCATAAGTCCAACGACCTGCTGCTGGAGCTGAGTCAATTCCGCCCCATAAGCTTTACGGTCTGCGTCGGTGGCATTGCCACTCGAGGCGCTCAAGGCGATTTCCTTGGCGCGCTGCAAAGCCGTGTTGATGGAATCCAGCGTGGTTTCCTGCAGGCTCAACGAGCTCTTGGTGCTGTCGATGTTGGTGCTGTACTGATCAAGCGCCGCACTCTGCTGGCCGAGCTTGAGCAGACGCCCGGCACCGATCGGATCATCGGCGGCGGTGTTGATGCGCGTCATGCTGCTGGCTTCAGCGCTGGTTGCGATCGCCTGGTTGAAGTTACGCTGATAGTTGGCAGCGGTTGTATCGTAATACTGGCTTGTAGAAATGCGCATGAATTACGACTCCTTAAAGGGCATTGATCAGCGTAGTGAAAGTTTCCTGCGCAGCCTTGATGATCTGCGAAGACGCGGTGTAGTACTGCTGGTATTTGACCAGGTTGCCGGTTTCTTCATCCAGGTTGACCCCGGAGTTCGAATCACGGGCGCCTGTGGCCTGGGTCAGGATCGCCGTGGTGGCGTCGCTGTCCGATTTGCCCTGCGCAGCCTTCGCGCCGACATTGGTCACCAGTGTGCCGTAAGCGTCGACCAGGCTGATGCCCTTGCTCGCCGTGCCGGTATCCACTGTCTGCTTGGTTTGCAGCGCCGTCAGCGCTTGTGCGTTACGGTTATCCGAAGACGCGGCACCCGTCAGCGAAATGCTGAAGCTTTCGTTCTTGGCCGGAGAGCCACCGACCGTGGTCTGCATCGTGAACGATTGCTGGACTGGCGGGGTGCCGCCGTCGGTGATCGGGTTACCACTGGCATCGACCATCGGCACTGTCAGGTTCAGGGTATTGCTCTGACCCGGCACGATATTGCCCGAACTCAGCAGACCACCCTTGGCATCAACCAGGGTATAGGGCTGGCTGCCACCGGCTGCGTCACCGAAAATGATCTTGACCGGCGTCGAGTACTTGAGCCCGGTCTGCATTTGCGCCTGGGAAGCCGGGTTGTAGATGTCGATGGTGCTGGTCAGCGTTGGCTGGGTGTAGGTGCCGGTGTTGTTGGCACTGGTCACGCCGGTCAACGGCGCTGCCGCCGCGATTTTTTTCGGGTCGGTGAGCACGGTCTGAATGCTCGCCGCCGCGCCACGGGTCGGCGTCACCTTGAAGCTGTCGCCAGCGCTCATCGGGCCGCTGCCATCCAGCGCCATGGTGAAACCATCGATCACCGGCGGTGGCGTCGTGGTGGTGCTGAACGACCCCATGTCGGTGCCGTCGGAGCGCTTGACGCTGTAGTCGGTCGGGCTGGTGAACGTCACCTGATAATCACTGGTGGTCAGCTGGCCTGTGTCCTTGATGGTGACGTTCAGGTTGCCGGAACCGGTGCTGTTGCCCGCGTTGGCAATGCTGCGCTGACTGATCAGGGCGGCACTGTTGATGTTGTTGAAAATCGCCGCGCCGAAATCACCGTTCTTGTCGATGCCCTGGGCCTGTTGGCTGTTCACTTGGTCAGCCATGACCAGCGCCACACGCCCCAGCTCATTGAGCGAAGGGTCGAGCACATCTTTGCGATAGTTCAGCAAACCACCGATCGAGCCGCCGCTGACCACCGAGGTAATGTCGATAGTGCTGGAGCCACGATCCAACTGCAGCGCCATGCGCGACGGATCGTCTTTGCTCGGCACAGTGCCCAGGGTGTTGGTGGTGTTGCCGATCACCAACGGCTGGCCGCTGCCGACGTAGATGTCATAGCTGGAGCCGCGCTCGACCACTTGAGCGCCGACCAGTTGGGACAACTGACGCACCGCTTCGTTACGGGAGTCGAGCATGTCGTTTGGTTGGCCACCGCTGGTGGAGACCTCACCAATTTTCTGGTTGAGGTTGGCAATCGTGGTGGCCAGTTTATTCACCTGGGACGCCATGTCGCCAAGGCTGCCGTTGAGCGTGGTGTTCTGATCGTTCAACTGCTGGGCGATGGTGTTGAAGCGGCTGGTCAGCGCCTGGGCACCGGTCAGCACTCCTTGACGCGAAGTGTCGTCAGTTGCCGAGGTCGAAACGCCCTGCATCGAGGTGAAAAATTTCTGCAACACGCCGGTCAAACCGGTGTTGGTGTCGGACAGCGTAGCGTCAAGCGGCGTAGCCTGAGCCAGGTACGACGAAGCTTCACTGTCAAGCGAAGTGGCGGTGCGCAACTGTGCATCGAGGTAGGAGTTGTACACCCGGCGCACATCGGCCAGGGTCGTCCCGGTGCCGATAAACACGTTACCGACCTGCTGTGAGGAGTTGGTGGTCTGCACCGTTTGCTGACGTGAATAACCGGCGGTGTCGACGTTGGCAATGTTGTTGCCCGTCACAGCCAAAGAGGATGAGCTAGCCGCTAGCCCCGACATCCCGATATTGAGCAAACTCATGGTTCAGACCTTATGCCTTGTGCCTATAGAGGCGTGGTGGAAACGCCCGCCGCAGCGTAGTTTTGGTAACTCGTCATCTGCTTGGCTATTTGCGAAATCTTGTTCGCGTAGTTCGGGTCGGTTGCATAACCGGCCTTTTGCAACTCGCGTACAAACTGTTCTGGGTTATCGGCCGACTTCACCACATCTTGATAGCGATTATTGGTTTGCAGCAAAGTTACAAGGTCGTGGAAGCTGTCCTTGTAAGAGGCATAGGAACGGAACTCAGCCGTCTCCTTGACCATTGCGCCATCCTTGAACTCGCTGGTGATTGCCCGCGCCGAATCGCCGGTCCAACTGCTGCCGGTCTTGATGCCAAACAAGTTGTGACTGCTGCTGCCATCCTGGGCGCGCATGACCGATTTGCCCCAACCGGTTTCCAGGGCGGCCTGGGCCACCAGGTAACGCGGATCGACACCGATGCGAGCGGCGGCTTCTTTGGCCATCGGCAGCATGGTGTTGACGAATTCGTCGGCGGAACTGAAAGCTTTCTTCGCCGGCGCCAGAGGAATCTGCGCCATGGCGCGACCGTAAATCTGCATCTGCCCGTTTGACGACGTGTCCGTCTGCGAGGCCAGCCAATCGCCGTTGTACAGCGGGCCAGCACCGGTCTTGCCGTTCTGCGGAACCTGGATTTTGTTCTGCGCGGTCGCGGCAGTGGCTGCGGTATTCGTGACCGACGGCACCAGCCCGGCGAGCAAGCGGTCCGCCAGTTTCGTCGGCAGAGCCAGGCGGCGCTGATTGAGCATTGCCACGTCATTCGTGTGATCGGCGGCGTGCGCCGGCACCCTGCCCGAGCGCGACGCCCACAACGGACGCTGGCCATTGAGGCGCGACAACGGACCATTGGTGGCCGTCGTGCCAGCGGCTATCGGGGTTGGCACGGCCGCTTTCGCCGCTTCCTGCTTGGCCGCAGATGCAGCCGCAGCCTCACCCGGTGCCAGCGGTTTGTTCTTCGACATCTGGCGCATCAACACGTCGGCCAGACCGATACCACCGCCCTGGCGAGACATGGAAACGGCCAACTGCTGGTCGTACATTTCCTGGTACTGCTTGGCAGCTGGCGTGTTGAGCGGATTGTCCTTGCCTAGCGTTTCGGTGGCCGAGCGCATGGACTTGAGCATTTCACCGAGGAACAGCGACTCGAACTCCTGCGCCACCTTGCGCATGTTGGCGTCGCTGTTCTTGTCACCGACCTTGAGCTGGTTCAGGCGATTGAGGTCCGAGTAAGAACCCGAATCACTGGTGCCGACGGTATTGCCATTGCGCATATCCACCATGGTCGCCGTCCTCAGATCACGATCAGGTCGGCTTGCAGCGCGCCGGCCTGTTTCAGTGCTTCGAGGATGGCCATCAAGTCTCCCGGCGCCGCGCCGACCTGGTTCACCGCACGCACGATTTCGTCGAGGGTGGTGCCCGGGCCGAATTTAAACATCGGCTTGGCCTCTTGCTGGGCGTTGATCCGCGAGCGCGGCACGACCGCCGTCTGCCCGTTGGACAAAGGGCCGGGCTGGCTGACGATCGGGTCTTCGGTGATGGTCACGGTCAGGCTGCCGTGGGTTACGGCGGCCGGGGAAACCTTGACGTTTTGGCCGATCACGATGGTGCCGGTACGGGAGTTGATGATGACTTTCGCCACCGCTTGACCCGGATCGACTTCAAGGTTTTCAAGGATCGACAAGTAGTCGACACGCTGGCTCGGGTCCAAAGGTGCCGAGACGCGAATCGAACCGCCGTCGATAGCCTGGGCAACGCCAGGGCCGAGCATGTCGTTGATCTTGTCGACCACGCGCTTGGCGGTGGTGAAGTCCGAACGGTTGAGGTTCAGGGTCAGGCTGTTGCCCTGGTTGAAGCCGCTCGGCACCGAACGTTCAACCGACGCACCACCCGGGATACGACCGGCCGACGGAACGTTAACGGTGATCTTGGAACCGTCACGACCTTCAGCATCGAAACCACCGACCACCAGGTTGCCCTGGGCGATGGCGTAGACGTTGCCGTCGATACCTTTGAGTGGCGTCAGCAGCAAGGTGCCGCCGCGCAGGCTCTTGGAGTTACCGATGGACGAAACCGTGATATCCACCAACTGACCCGGCTTGGCGAACGCCGGCAAATCGGCACTGATCGACACCGCCGCGACGTTCTTCAACTGCACGTTGCCCGAACCCGCCGGCACCTTGATGCCGAACTGCGAGAGCATGTTGTTGAAGGTCTGCAGGGTGAACGGGGTCTGCGTCGTCTGGTCACCGGTGCCGTTAAGCCCGACCACCAGGCCGTAACCGATCAATTGGTTGGTCCGCACGCCGGAAATGCTGGCGATGTCTTTCAGCCGCTCGGCTTGAGCGTTGAAGGCTGCGGACAGCAACAGGGCGGCCACCATCAGGTGTTTAAGATTCAACGTAGCCACCTAGAAAGGGAACAGCGGGCTGAGGAAGAAACGGTCGAACCAGCCAGGCTGACTCGCATCGGCAAACGCACCGGTGCCCGAATAGGTGATACGTGCATCGGCGACGCGAGTCGACGACACGGTATTGTCAGTGGCGATGTCATCGGCGCGAACCAGGCCGGCAATCCGCACCAGCTCATCACCCGAGTTGAGGGTCATCCACTTCTCGCCACGCACGGCAATGATGCCGTTGGGCAATACATCGGCGACGGTCACGGTGATCGAACCGGTCAGGCTGTTGCTCTGCCCGGACTTGCTGGCCCCGTTGGTGGCACGGTCGCCGCTGTAACCGGCGTTGAGGCTCAGGTCACCACTGCCCACCGGGTTATTGGTGGTCAGGCCGCCACCGAACAGCGACGTCAGACCGATGCTGGTCTTGCTGGTCTTGTCGATCTGCGAGTTGGCACCCTTGCTGGCCTGAGTCTTCTCGTTCAGGGTGATGGTAATGATGTCACCGACCCGGAACGCCTTGCGGTCGCCGTACAGGTTTTGTTCGAAACCGGCCTGGTAGATCGAGCCATTGTTGGCGGCAGCCGGCAGCGGCGTTCGCGGCAACACCGGGGCGTAATAAGGGTCATTGGGCTTGGGCGTCGGTGCGACGCAGCCCGCGAGCGAGACCACCCCACTCAGTGCCAGAACAGATACAAAGCGATTCATGACCCTACCTCACGGTGTTGCAGGCGGCTTCATGCCGCCTCATAGACTTGATTACAGATTCTGCGTTACGAACGAGAGCATCTGGTCGGCGGTGGAGATCACCTTGGAGTTCATCTCGTAAGCGCGCTGAGTGGTGATCATGTTGACCATCTCTTCAACGGTGCTGACGTTGGACCCTTCCAAGGTGTTCTGCAGCGTGGTGCCAAAACCGTTCAGGCCCGGGGTGCCGACTTGCGGCGCGCCGCTGGCGGCGGTTTCCAGGAACAGGTTGTTACCGACTGCTTGCAGACCGGCCGGGTTGATGAAGTCGGCGGTTTGCAGGTTGCCGATCACTTGAGAGGCAGCGTTGCCGGGAACGGTGATGGACACCGTGCCGTCCGTACCGACCGTGAAGCTCTGGGCGTTGTTCGGGATGACGATCGCAGGTTCCAGAGCGAAACCGCTGGCGTTCACGATCTGGCCGTTGGAGTCGAGGTGGAAGGTGCCGTCACGGGTGTAAGACGTGGTGCCGTCCGGCTGCAGAATCTGGAAGAAACCGCGGCCGTCGACGGCCAGGTCCAACGGCTGCTCGGTGGTTTGCAGGCTGCCGGCGGTGAAGTTTTTCTGGGTGCCGACGATGCGCACACCCGTACCCAATTGCAGACCGGACGGCAGCGCGCTGTCCTGGGTCGACTGGGCGCCAGGCTGGCGTTTGATCTGGTACAGCAAGTCCTGGAACTCGGCGCGGTCACGTTTGAAGCCCGTGGTCGATACGTTCGCCAGGTTGTTGGAGATGGTGGTCAGGTTGGTGTCCTGAGCGGACAGACCTGTTTTGGCAACCCATAGAGCCGGAAGCATTTCGATTCTCCTCGTGCGCCTGTTTTACGGCGCGACGTTCTGATAATTAGCTGATCTGCAAGACCTGAGCCATGGCCTGGTCATCGTCTTTGGCGGTGTTCATCATCTTGATGTGCAGCTCGAATTGCTTCGACAACGCCAGCACCGAGGTCATTTCTTCCACGGCATTGACGTTGCTCGACTGAAGGAACCCAGACACCAGTTTGACGCCCGCATCGGCTTGCGCCGGCTTGCCGTCCATGGTGTGGATCGAACCATCCAGGCCTTTGGTCATGTTCTTCAGGTCAGGGTTGACCAGTTTGATACGGTCGATTTGAGCAATCACCCGCGGGCCTTCACCCATCGAACGAATGCTGATGGTGCCGTCCTCACCTACTTCGATTTTCTGCTCGGGCGGCACGGCAATCGGCCCGCCATTGCCCATCACCGGCATACCATTGCCGGCGCGCAACACGCCCAAGGCGTCAACGTTCAGGCTGCCGGTGCGCACGTAACTTTCGCTGCCGTCGGGGCTTTGCACGGCAATCCAGCCGTCGCCGGTCACCGCCACATCGAGATCACGGCCGGTTTCCACCATCGATCCTGGCGAGAAGTCGGTGGCCGGACGCTCGGTCATGGCATAGGCACGCGCCGGAAAGCTGTCACCAAACACCGGCATCGAACGGGCCTGCTCCAGGTCCTTCTGAAAACCGTTGGTGGAGATGTTCGCCAGGTTGTTCGCATGAGCCTTCTGCGCCAGTGCATTCTGGCTGGCGCCGGTCATTGCCACATAAAGGTACTTGTCCACACTCTTTCCTCTGCATGCCGGACGTTTGCCGCCCACCGCTGTACTGCTGAGCCTCAAGCAATTTGCAGACCAACTTTTTTCTGGCGGCCCGAGGCCCGGCAAACAAAGGACTTGAAGGATTTAGAGGGGATGAGGGAATTGTGTCGAAGTCGAAAAACCGGCGGTGTTATGCCGGTAAGTGGCAAGTGTCAGCCTTCATGGACGACGCTGTACCCTGTGGCGAGGGAGCTTGCTCCCGCTGGACAGCGAAGCAGCCCCAAAAAGGACTGCCGATATCTGACAGACAGATCGCGCAGGATGGTTTTGCGGCCGCTTCGAGCCCGAGCGGGAGCAAGCTCCCTCGCCACAACACCCGTGCTGTGACTCAGGAACCAGGCTCTTTGCCGACATCGTATTCGCGCAGTTTGTTGGCAATGGTGGTATGCGAAACCCCCAACCGCTTACCCAACTGCCGACTGCTCGGGTGCTCGGAATACAAGCGCTCCAGCACCGCTTTCTCGAAGCGCCCGACAATCGCATCCAGCCCGCCCTCCAGCGAGAAATCGCCAAGGGGCTGACGCACGCCGTAATCCGGCAGGCGAATGTGTTCAGCCTTGACTGTCCCGCCCTCGCACAGGGAAACCGCCTGGAACAACACGTTTTCCAACTGCCGGACATTGCCCGGCCAATGGTAATGACTGAGCCGCTCCATCGCTGCTGGCGCCAGTTTCGGCAGCGGGCAACCGATCTGCCGACTGGCCTGATCGAGGAAATGCTCCACCAGCGGCGTCAGCCCGTCGAGGCATTCGCGCAGCGGCGGGATGTGCAATGACAGCACATTCAAGCGGTGATACAGATCCTGGCGAAACTCGCCTCGGGCACATAACTCGGACAGGTCCACTTGCGTCGCGCAGATCACCCGCACATCCAGATAGACCTCTTCATCACTGCCTACACGCCGGAAGCAGCCGTCCTGCAGAAAGCGCAGCAACTTCACCTGCAAGCGCGGGCTCATTTCGCCGACACCATCGAGAAACAGCGTACCGCCGGCCGTCAACTCCAGCAGCCCGAGCTTGCCTTCGGCCCGCGCGCCTGCGAACGCGCCAGGGCCGTAGCCAAACAATTCGGTCTCGGCCATGGATTCCGGCAGGCCGGCGCAGTTGAGGGCCATCAGTGGCGACTGCCCTCGCGGACTGGCCAAGTGACAAGCCCGCGCCAGCAGCTCTTTGCCAGTGCCGGTTTCACCCTCTATCAATAGCGGCGCATCCAGCGGCGCCATGCGTCGAGCCTCACGCACCACCGCTGCCATGACTTTCGAGCTCTGGAAAATACTGTCGAAGCCGCGCAATTCCTGTTTGCGCACGTTATAGATCCGCTCACCGACCCGGTCCGCACGGTGCAACGTCAACACGGCACCGGCCATGGCCTCGCTGTCGTCATGCTCCGATTGCAGCGGCGCGATATCGGCAAGAAACACGTCACCCTTCACCTTCACCCGCAAGCCGTTGATCCGCGACTTATTGGCCCGCACCAACTCCGGCAAATCGAAATCCTCGGCATACCGCGACAACGGAATCCCCGGCACCTCGTCCACCCGCACCCCGAGCAACTGCGCCGCCGCACGGTTGGCCGCGACGATGGAGCCACCCATGTCGATCGACAGCACCGGAAACTCCAGGGCGCCGAGCAAGGCATTGAGCTCCATGTGCCGACGCTCGCTGGGCATCAGCCCTACACGCTTGACGCCAAATACCCCACCAATCGCCTCGAATTTCGGACGCAGCGCCTGGAACTGAATGTTGATCAGGTTCGGGCAGTGCAGGTAAATCGCGTTGCCATGCTCACCGCCTACCTCGCCGCGAGCGACGTTGATCCCGTATTCCACCAGCAGGTTGAGAATGTCGCGCAGGATGCCGATGCGGTTTTGGCAGTGGACTTTGATACGCATATAAAAGGCCCAAAAAGCGGTGAATGGGATAGATGCCTGGCGCGCAACCTGTGGGAGCGGGCTTGCTCGCGAAAGCGTCGGTTCATCCAACATCAATGTGTCAGACAGACCGCCTTCGCGAGCAAGCCCGCTCCCACATGGGTATTGCAGTGCCTTCGGACGGATTTTTCTGCGGAGGCGCAAAGTTAGTCGTCAAGATTATGTGACAGCTGGAAGGCTTTTCAAACCGGGAAATCTCAATACCTGCGCCATATCGCCGATTCCGTAACGAAAACTTTACGAAAACCGCAGATTTTTCCTACGCACGACCCGAACCACCTGCTGCATCAACCCACACCTTGGGGTATTTCTAGGTCCATAGCTGGACATAACAAGAACGAATTCCCCTAGCAGGAGAGCAGCATGAAGCAGACGCAATACGTGGCTCGCGAGCCCGATGCGCAAGGTTTTATCGACTACCCCGCCGAAGAACACGCGGTGTGGAACACGCTGATCACTCGCCAACTGAAAGTGATCGAAGGTCGTGCGTGCCAGGAATACCTGGACGGTATCGAAAAACTCGGTCTGCCCCACGACCGCATTCCGCAACTCGGCGAGATCAACAAGGTCCTCGGTGAAACCACTGGTTGGCAAGTGGCCCGTGTCCCGGCACTGATCCCCTTCCAGACCTTTTTTGAATTGCTCGCCAACAAGCAGTTTCCAGTGGCAACGTTTATTCGTACCCGCGAAGAACTGGATTACCTGCAAGAGCCGGACATTTTCCACGAGATCTTTGGCCACTGTCCGCTGCTGACCAACCCCTGGTTTGCCGAATTTACCCATACCTACGGCAAACTTGGGCTACAGGCCACCAAGGAAGAACGCGTCTACCTCGCACGCCTGTACTGGATGACCATCGAGTTCGGCATGGTCGACACCCCGCAGGGCCGGCGCATCTACGGCGGCGGCATTCTGTCCTCGCCTAAAGAAACCGTTTATTGCATGTCGGACGAGCCGGAACACCAGGCCTTCGATCCGCTGGAATGCATGCGCACGCCGTATCGCATCGACATCCTGCAACCGCTGTACTTTGTGCTGCCCAACCTCAAGCGCCTGTTCGACGTCGCTCATGAAGACATCATGGGCATGGTCAAGCAAGGCATGCAGTTGGGCTTGCACGCACCGAAATTTGCGCCAAAGCCAAAAGCGGCCTGAGTGCACCGGCAGTCGCGGTACGCGCTGAAAAATAGTAACGTCTAACAAGAATCGAATCGGGAAACAGACCATGTCCACATTGAACCAAGCCCACTGCGAAGCCTGCCAAGCCGGCGCCCCTCAGGTCAGCGACGAAGAACTGCCGGTACTGATCAAGCAGATTCCTGACTGGAACATCGAAGTGCGCGACAGCGTGATGCAGTTGGAAAAGGTTTTCCTGTTCAAGAATTTCAAGCACGCCCTGGCGTTCACCAACGCTGTCGGTGAAATCTCCGAGGCCGAAGGTCACCACCCGGGCCTGCTGACCGAGTGGGGTAAAGTCACCGTGACCTGGTGGAGCCACTCCATCAAAGGCCTGCACCGCAACGATTTCATCATGGCCGCGCGCACTGACGACGTAGCCAAAGACGCCGAGGGCCGCAAATAATGCATTTCGACGCCATCGGCCGAGTCCCCGGCGATCCGATTCTCGGCCTGATGGAGGCCTATGCGCAGGACCCTAACCCGCGCAAGTTCGATCTGGGCGTGGGTGTCTACAAAGACGCCCAGGGCCTGACGCCGATTCCTCAGTCGGTGAAACTCGCCGAGGCGCGCCTGGTAGATCGCCAGACCACCAAGACCTACATCGGTGGTCACGGCGAACCGGCGTTCGGCAAGGTCATGAACGAATTGGTGCTCGGCGCCGATTCCGTGCTGATCAGCGAGCAACGGGCCGGCGTCACCCAAACTCCGGGCGGCACTGGCGCACTGCGTTTGAGCGCCGATTTTATTGCCCAAATGTTGCCGGGTCGTGGCGTCTGGCTGAGCAACCCGACCTGGCCGATTCACGAAACGATTTTCGCCGCGGCCGGGGTCAAGGTCAGTCACTACCCGTATGTGGGCAGCGACAACCGTCTCGATGTCGAAGCGATGCTGGCGGTACTGAATGAAGCCCCCAAGGGCGACGTCGTATTGCTGCACGCCTGCTGCCACAACCCGACCGGTTTCGATTTGTCCCATGACGATTGGCGCCGGGTGCTGGATGTGGTTCGCCGCCGTGAGCTGTTGCCGCTGATCGACTTCGCCTATCAAGGTTTTGGCGATGGCCTGGAACAGGACGCCTGGTCGACCCGGTTGTTCGCCGATGCGCTGCCGGAAGTGTTGATCACCAGCTCCTGCTCGAAGAACTTCGGCCTGTACCGCGACCGCACTGGCGCGCTGATTGTCTGCGCGAAAACTGCCGAGAAGCTGGTGGATATCCGCAGTCAACTGGCGAACATCGCCCGCAACCTGTGGTCGACGCCGCCAGATCACGGCGCCGCCGTGGTCGCGACCATCCTTGGCGACCCGGAGCTGAAAAGCCTTTGGGCCGACGAAGTAGAAGCCATGCGCTTGCGCATCGCCCAGCTGCGCAGCGGTCTGGTGGAAGCCCTTGAGCCGCACGGCTTGCGCGAGCGATTTGCGCACGTTGGCGTGCAACGCGGGATGTTCTCCTACACCGGTTTGACGCCGGAACAGGTTAAACAGCTGCGTGATCACCACAGCGTGTACATGGTCAGCTCGGGCCGGGCGAACGTGGCGGGGATTGATGCGACGCGTCTGGACCTGTTGGCCGAGGCCATCGCAGAAGTCTGCAAATAACCTCAAGCACCTGCACATCCCCCCTGTGGGAGCGGGCTTGCTCGCGAAAGCGGAGTATCAGTCGACATCAATATTGACTGACACTCCGCTTTCGCGAGCAAGCCCGCTCCCACATTTGTTTTATGTCCGTCTTTAAGCTCCCTGCGGCCATTGGTCGCAGAAATCCCAGATAAAAGTCTTTTTGTCATTTCTCCTGCTGTATCCTGCCCAAGCTTTGAAAAAGCGCGGATCTACCAGATCTATCACCAGACTTTGCGAGGAGCGCGAAACATGCACGAGATTCCTAATCTCCCCTTCCCAAGCCTGCACGAAACTGAGCAGACAACCCCGCAACAAGCCAGTGCCCAACAGCCTGTGCCGAAAGAAGCCACTGACAGTCGCAAGGCTGACAGCGAAGACTGAAACACCTGCAATGCCAGACCGTGTGGAAAGCGCTAACATGCGCTTTCCACACCGCCTGAAACCCGAGCCTCCCTCCATGACCGACGACTTCAGCGACACCCAGGCCAGCGTCCTGATCGGCACTGCCGAGAAAATGATCGAGATCTGGAATCGCCTCTCCCCCGAAAAACAAGCCGCCCTGCTCGCCCGTTTCGGCAGCGAAGAAAACGCGCTGGCCGCCCTGGTCACCACGCAATTGGTCGCCCCGACCAAATCCTGACTCATCCCGCCGAACAATTAGTTTTACTTTTTCACGACCGCCAGCCCGTTGCGCCGTTATCATAAGCAGCCTATCTATCCTGCTGCCCCGTGGACCTTTACCCATGTCAGAAAACCAGCGCCCCTTGGCGGTCACGCTGCAAGTTGTGTCCATCGTCCTGTTCACCTTCATCGGCTACCTGAATATCGGCATTCCCCTGGCCGTACTACCGGGCTACGTCCACAGCGACCTGGGCTTCGGCGCGGTGATCGCCGGGTTGGTGATCAGCGTGCAATACCTGGCCACCCTGCTCAGCCGCCCGTACGCCGGGCGAATCATCGACAACAAGGGCAGCAAACTGGCGGTGATGTACGGCCTCGCCGGCTGCGGTTTGAGTGGTGTGTTCATGCTGATTTCGGCCTGGACCCAAAGCCTGCCGATG
The DNA here is from genome assembly GCF_056680395.1 of Pseudomonas sp. ASL4. NCBI lineage: Bacteria > Pseudomonadati > Pseudomonadota > Gammaproteobacteria > Pseudomonadales > Pseudomonadaceae > Pseudomonas > Pseudomonas sp. ASL4. The sequence goes on from NZ_CM155280.1 coordinate 6,372,822, forward strand.
CTCAGCCTGATCAGCTTGTTGATCGGCCGACTGGTACTCGGTAGCGCGGAAAGTCTGGTGGGCTCGGGCTCGATCGGCTGGGGCATCGGCCGGGTCGGCGCGGCGAACACCGCCAAAGTCATCTCTTGGAACGGCATCGCCAGCTACGGTGCCATCGCCATCGGCGCGCCGCTGGGCGTGTTGCTAGTCAATGAATTGGGCTTGTGGAGCATGGGCGTCAGTATCGTGCTGCTGGCCGTGCTGGGCCTGGCGCTGGCCTGGCCGAAAACCGCCGCACCAATTGTCGTCGGTGAACGGCTGCCGTTCATGCACGTGCTGGGTCGGGTGCTGCCGCACGGTTGCGGCCTGGCATTGGGCTCCATCGGTTTTGGCACCATTGCCACCTTCATCACCCTGTATTACGCCACGCAGCATTGGTCGAACGCGGTGCTCTGTTTGAGCCTGTTCGGTGCCAGTTTCATTGGCGCTCGGCTGCTATTCGGCAACCTGATCAACCGCCTCGGCGGGTTTCGCGTGGCGATTGCCTGCCTGTCGGTAGAAACCTTGGGGTTGCTGCTGTTGTGGCTGGCACCGGATGCCCATTGGGCACTGGCTGGTGCGGCGCTGAGCGGCTTCGGCTTCTCGCTGGTGTTCCCGGCGCTGGGCGTGGAAGCGGTCAACCTGGTGCCGGCCTCAAGCCGTGGCGCGGCGGTCGGGGCTTATTCGCTGTTCATCGATTTGTCGCTGGGGATTACCGGGCCATTGGCCGGTGCGATTGCGGCGGGGTTTGGTTTTGCTTCGATCTTCCTGTTTGCCGCCCTCGCTGCCCTGAGCGGTTTGGCTTTGAGCGTTTACTTGTACCGCCAGGCGCCAAAGTATCGCGAAGAACGCAACGCCCGCTAAAAGTCGACCTTGCCGCGCCCAGCCTTGATGCTGCCGCGCTTGGTCTTGGATTCGAGCCGACGCTTCTTCGAACCGAGGGTCGGCTTGGTCGGGCGGCGCTTCTTTTCCACTTTGGTGGCGCTAAGAATCAGCTCGGTCAGCCGTTCCAGCGCATCAGCACGGTTGGCTTCCTGCGTGCGGTATTGCTGGGCCTTGATGATCAGCACGCCTTCGCTGGTGATGCGACTATCACGCAGCGCCAGCAACCGTTCCTTGTAGAACTCGGGCAAGGACGAGGCCGGAATGTCGAAGCGCAGGTGCATCGCGCTGGAGACCTTGTTGACGTTCTGCCCACCCGCGCCTTGCGCACGAATGGCGGTCAATTCGATCTCGGCATCCGGCAGATGCACGTTGTTGGAAATCACCAGCATGGAAAAAAGCGTCCTTATTCAGAGTCGCCAGAATACCCTGTAGGAGCGAGCGGTGTGTCAGTCGAAATCAATGTTGGATGTAATGCTCCCTTCGCGAGCAGGCTCGCTCCCACAAGGTTTGCATGAACCTTGCCGCAGTTACCACGACTAGCGACGCCTGGCCTTCTAACAGTTGGATTCTACGCTAAAGAGTCCGGATCACGCCGATCAGGCCTTTTTAATGGAGAGACCCATGCCCCATCGCTTGCTTGCTGCTTTCTGCCTGCTGCTGTCATTCAACGCGGCTCATGCCGTAGAACGCTGGGAAACATTACCGGCGACCCCCGCGCCGATCACCAGTGCAAAAACCGGCCGTGCCGACGTCAACGGCATCAAGCTTTACTACTCGATCACCGGTCACGGCTCTCCTGTCGTGCTGTTGCACGGCGGTCTGGCCAACTCCGATTATTGGGGCCATCAGGTCAAGGCCCTCGCGGCGAAGCACACCGTCATCACCCTCGACAGCCGAGGCCACGGTCGCAGTTCGCGAGATGCGCGACCTTACGGTTATGACCTGATGGCAGATGACGTCATCGCGGTGCTCGATAAACTGAAGATCCAACGGGCCGACTTCGTGGGCTGGAGTGACGGCGCCATTCTTGGGCTTGATTTGGCGATGCGATATCCGCAGCGCGTTGGCAAGGTGTTCGCCTTCGCCGCCAATACTCAGACTTCGGGTGTCAAGGAAGGGGTCGAGAAGAACCCGACGTTCGCCGCCTACATCGAACGCGCCGGCAAGGAGTACACGAAGCTGTCACCTACCCCCAAAGAGTACGATGCGTTCGTCGAGCAAATCAGCCATATGTGGGCGAGCCAGCCAAACTGGACAACCGAGGACCTGGCGAAAATCAAAAGCCCGGTCTTGATCGTTGACGGCGACCATGACGAAGCCATCAAACGCGAACACACCGAATACATGGCGTCGGCCATCCCCGGTGCCGGCCTGCTGATCTTGCCCAATGTCAGCCATTTCGCCTTTATCCAGGACCCGGAATTTTTCAATGCGTCGGTGCAGAGCTTTCTGGACCAGAAATAAGGCCTGACGCCGATTTAATGTGGGGCGAGCCTGATCGCGAAAGCGGTGTGTCAGCCAGCATGTCTGTTGGATGTGCTGGCCTCTTCGCGGGCAAGCCACGCTCCCACAGTGGTTTTGTGTCGATCACAAATCCCCGGTTCAACACTGATCCCGTGTAGGAGCGAGGCTTGCCCGCGAAGACGGTGTGACATTCAGCGATGATGTTGAATGTTATGGCCCCTTCGTGAGCAAGCTCACTCCCACAGGGTTTTGTATGAACCCAGAAAACAACAAACCCGGCACATGGCCGGGTTTGTTGTTTCAGCAGGCTGCGTTATTTCACCGCGGTCTGGAGCGCGTGCTGGGCACGGCGCTTGTTCTTGATGCCGTAGCAGATCCACATGAACGCGACCCACACCGGGATCGCATACACCGAGATCTGGATCCCCGGGATCAACAGCATCACACACAGGATGAACGCCACGAACGCCAGGCAGATGTAGTTCCCGTACGGGTACCACAGGGCCTTGAACAGCGGCGTCTGGTTAGTCTTGTTCATGTGCTGGCGGAACTTGAAGTGCGAGAAGCTGATCATCGCCCAGTTGATCACCAGGGTAGCCACCACCAGCGACATCAACAGTTCCAGCGCGTTTTGCGGGATCAGGTAGTTCAGCAACACAGCGATCAACGTCACCGCGGCCGACGCCAGGATCGAACGCACCGGCACGCCGCGCTTGTCGATCTTCGCCAAAGCCTTCGGCGCATCGCCTTGCTCGGCCATGCCCAGCAGCATGCGACTGTTGCAGTAGGTGCCGCTGTTGTACACCGACAATGCCGCCGTCAGGACCACAAAGTTGAGGATGTGCGCCGCGGTGCTGCTGCCGAGCATCGAGAACACTTGCACGAACGGGCTACCGCTGTAGGAATCGCCGGAAGCGTTCAGGGTGGCCAACAGGCTGTCCCATGGTGTCAGCGACAGCAGAATGATCAGGGCGCCGATGTAGAAAATCAGGATCCGGTAGATCACCTGGTTGATGGCTTTCGGGATCACGGTTTTCGGCTTGTCGGCTTCGGCTGCGGTGAAACCGAGCATTTCCAGGCCGCCGAAGGAGAACATGATGATCGCCATCGCCATGACCAAACCACTGACACCGTTCGGGAAGAAGCCGCCGTGGGACCACAGGTTGCTCACCGAGGCTTGCGGGCCGCCGTTACCGCTGACCAGCAAATAGCTGCCCAGGGCAATCATGCCGACAATCGCCACGACCTTGATGATCGCGAACCAGAACTCGGCCTCGCCAAACACTTTGACGTTGGCCAGGTTGATCAGGTTGATCAGCACGAAGAAACCGGCAGCCGAGACCCAGGTCGGGATGTCCGGCGCCCAATAGTGGATGTACTTGCCGACCGCGGTCAGCTCCGACATGCCCACCAGAATGTACAAAATCCAGCAGTTCCAGCCCGACAGAAAACCGGCAAACCCGCCCCAGTATTTGTGCGCGAAGTGGCTGAAGGAGCCGGCCACCGGCTCTTCGACGATCATTTCGCCCAACTGGCGCATGATCATGAAGGCAATGAAGCCGCAGATAGCGTAGCCGAGGATCATCGACGGGCCGGCGGATTTCAGCACCCCGGCCGAGCCGAGGAACAACCCGGTACCGATCGCGCCACCGAGAGCGATCAGTTGAATGTGGCGATTTTTCAGGCCGCGTTTAAGCTCGCCTGAATGCGAGTTTTGTCCACTCATGAAAAGGGTCTCACGCAAGGTTTGATGATGTTCAGTAGACGTTGCTGCTCATTTGCAATTTCAAGCAGCGCCGATCAAACCCCAGCGCAAGCACCAGGAGTTCAGCGTATTTACAACGGTCATGCGTCACCTGTTTGTTTTTATCTGTGACGAAATCGAACCCGACACGCTTGTGGCGCGGCGGAATGAACAAGACGGGTAGCCTTGAAGTTTGCGCAGATGCGCAGGAGGTCACAGTTAAAACGCGGCGCATTGTACACCGCTAACCCCCTGCTGCCAGACACTGCTGGATCAGCGCGTCGGTTGCCGGGATTGCCTGTGTCCGCGTCGAGGGTCTCGGGCGGCTGCAAAAAGGAAGTCAGACCTTTGCAGGTCATCGACGCAGGGGATCAAACAATCCGCCCACGGGGAGAGATGGAGATGAGTCACGGCGTTCATTGCGCCTCCTTCTTGTTATGCACCTGCACGACAGGCATGGGGCGCATCTCACCCTTCAAACGCCGCTGAAACAAGCGCGCCAGAGCCCTGTGGGACGGCGACTGAGCGGGTTGTCGGAAGAATTTCCTTACAGCATCCGGGAAGGACTCAATCCAATGGGTTTTGCAGCCTATTTCGTCAACATTCCTTTACATCCCGTAACGCAAATTTGCCAGATCAGATCCCGCCGCAGGATGACTGCAAATTGACGGTAGGAAGCTTCCTAACGAAAAGGCCGAGTTAGTTTTTTGTTTTTAAATAAGAATTCGCTCTTTAAAAAACAGAATAAAAAGTTCAAACAAATCTAATTTAATTATTTTTTTGCATTTTAAAAATCGATGAACTAGGTTTTCAGCGACTTGCCGAGCCGCATCGACCGGCAAGTTGGCGGGTTATTCACTGATTGAAAAGCACGCCGCTGTTCTTACTCAAAAGTCATCTAGGAGATTCACAATGCAAGTAATTGAAAAAGACTTGGAAACTGAACTGCAACTGGACGATTGGTTTGAAGCGCCGACCCATGACGCCGCCGTTGAAATGATGCAAGCCGACGCGATTGTTCCGTTCGGCACAGCGATGTGGCCTCTGTAAGACATCCCGGCAGGTACGATCCGGCCGGTCGTGCCTGCCACTTTTTCTCGGTTTGTCAGGGAGGACTACATGGATAAGCAACGCGCCATTTCGCATTTCCTTTACTACCTCGAACACCACCCGGCCCTTGTCGGCATCAACCCGGCGAAGGTCTTGCTCGGCCACACCCCTGATTACGAGGCACTGACTGGCAACATCGCCGAACAGGCCGGTAACAGCCCACAACTCAGCTTCAGCGCCATGCGTCTGGACCTGGAGCCCACGGATTTGCTGGCCCAGGCGATTGCCGACAGCGATCTGTACATTTTCTTCTACGACTCTTCCACCCTGCCCAACCCTCGCCCCGACGGCCCGGAGTTTGTCCGTGCGCTGCAAGGCGTCATGGCGGAAAACTGGAAGAAGTCGCTGCTGTTCAAGGATTACGGCGATTACTTCTACGACACCTTCAGTGTCACGCCTCAGCGTATTGCCGGGCTCAATAGCCACTTGATCCAGCGCATGTCCCACGCCACAACATTAAGTTTCAAGGATGACCACGGCTCGTGGTTTGAAACACCGCTGAGCAGTATCAAGAAGTGGACAGACATCAACGGCGTCGGCAACTTTGACCTGGCGCCCGGCGAAATCGCGACCCACAGTGAGGAGATTAATGGCCGGGTGAAGTTTATGGGGACGTTCCTCAGCACGATCCCCTTCGCCCGCAAGTACGGGGTACTGGAGTCGCCGCTGGAGTTGTGGATCGAGAACTCGACTATCAGAAAAATCGCCACGGATGTGCCGGGGCTTGAGCATGACTTCAACAAATACCTGGACGCCAATCCGTCGAATCGGCGGATTGAGGAGCTGGGCATTGGCACCAACGAAGGCGTGAAGGAGCTCTATGCGCGCAACGCCGGGTTCGAGGAGCGCCATTGCGGCTTGCACCTGGGGTTGGGCGGTGGGGCCAAGGGCAGTCACCACCTGGACCTGATCTTCTCCAGTGGCGTGCTGGCGCTGGATGATGAGCCGGTGTTTGATGGGCGGTTTGTTTTTTAAACAACACCGAACCTTGATGAGAGGTTTGTTTTCCAAACAACACCGAACCCCTGTGGCGAGGGAGCTTGCTCCCGCTCGGCTGCGCAGCAGTCGCAAAACCCGCCAACGCGGTTTGCCTGACAGAACGCGCGGGATGGTTTTGGGGCCGCTGCGCGACCCAACGGGAGCAAGCTCCCTCGCCACAGGTTCATCTACATTCTGAAATCCGGCTTGGCCATACAAAAAAACGCCAACCCTAGGGTTGGCGTTTTTTACTTGCAGCTTGCAGCTTGAAACTTACCGCTGCTTCATTCCGGCTTGCGACGACCAAAGCCCGGACGCTGACCCGAACCGGCTGGCGCGCCGCGGCGCTTGCCCGATGGCGTGTCCCTGTCGACCAGAACGATACCTGGGCGTTTCTTCCCGGCAGGCTTGGCCGGACGCTTGGTGTCAGCCGGACGGTCGGCCACTGGCGTACCGCGACTCGAGTCACCTCGAGATTCACCACGACCGGCTGGAGCACCGCGATCGCTACGACCACCGGACGGAGCACCACGGCCTTCGCCACGTTCGGTGCGACCGTTAGCCGGACGTGGCGTGCGTGGACCGCGCTCGCCATCAGCGCGTGGCGCTGCTGGTTTGCGGGCTGGACGCTCGCCTTCGATTTGCGGTTCACGGGAGTCACGCGGCGTAGCAGCGGTCTGGTTACCGATGGCTGGACGCAACGAGCGCACGCGCTCGGTCTTGCCCATCGGACGCGACGATTTACGCTGCATGCGGTCGAGTTTGTCTTTGCTCTTGGCGTTCATCTGCGGCATGGCCACAGGCGTCAGGCCCACTTCAGCACTCAGAATGTCGACTTCGTACTGGCTCATTTCGCGCCAGCGACCCATCGGCAGGTCGGAGTTAAGGAACACCGGACCGAAACGCACGCGCTTCAGACGGCTGACCACCAAGCCCTGGGATTCCCACAGACGACGAACTTCGCGGTTGCGACCTTCCATCACCACGCAGTGGTACCAGTGGTTGAAACCTTCGCCACCTGGAGCCTGCTTGATGTCGGTGAACTTGGCCGGGCCGTCCTCGAGGACGACGCCTGCCTTCAGACGCTCGATCATTTCGTCGTCAACTTCGCCACGGACACGTACCGCGTATTCACGGTCCATTTCGTAGGAAGGGTGCATCAGGCGGTTAGCCAATTCACCGTCAGTGGTGAACATCAGCAGACCGGTGGTGTTGATGTCGAGACGACCGATGTTGATCCAGCGACCTTCTTTGGGGCGCGGCATCTTGTCGAAAACGGTTGGACGGCCTTCCGGATCAAGGCGGGTGCAGATTTCGCCGTCGGGCTTGTTGTACATGATCACGCGGCGTACCGACTCGGCGGCTTCTTCGCGCTTGATCACCTTGCCATCAATGGTGATGGCGTCGTGCATGTCGACGCGCTGCCCGAGGGTGGCGTCTTTGCCATTGACCTTGATGCGGCCGTGGCTGATCCAGGCTTCTACGTCACGGCGCGAGCCGACGCCGATACGGGCGAGGACTTTCTGCAGTTTTTCGCCTGCTGGGCCGATTTCGGCGTCGTCTTTCTGGTCGTTGATACTCATCTGGGCACCTCCCGGTGTGGTCTGTTCAGGCAGCTCTGAAGTGAGGGTCCTGAAGCGATGTAAAACTGGGCACTCGGGCGAAGGGATCGCCGGAGGGTCGCGAATCATACGCTCATGCAAGCGTTTGCGCATCAGAGACTAGCTGATCAATGGAGACTTACTTGCCTTTGCGCCGAACGGTGGCACCGAGCTTGATCAAACGCAGCGCCGCTTCGGCGAGTACGGTGCGTTTGTCGGTCTTGTCGAGCTTCTTCCAGGCCTTGATTTCGCGCTTGCTGCGGCCGCAGCCAAGGCAAATGTCGTCGGTGAACTTGCAGACGTTGATGCAGGGGTCTTTGGTTGAGGTCATCAAATACTCCAGTCAACACCAATCACTGTGGGAGCGAGCCTGCTCGCGATGACGGCGGCACATTCAATATCGGGGTGACTGACAGACCGCTATCGCGAGCAGGCTCACTCCCACAATCGGGATGGTGGTGAACTCATTTTCGGGAACACCAAGAATTCATTGTGGGAGCGGGCTTGCTCGCGAAGAGGGAGTGTCAGTCAACATCATGGTTGCCTGATCCGCCGCCTTCGCGAGCAAGCCCGCTCCCACAGGGGATCGCCATTGCCCACAGAATTTTGGTCAGTCTTCGAATTCGCGGCGTTCGGCTTCGATTGCTTCGGCCAGAGCTCGGGCTTCGGCTTCTTCGTCGCTGAGTTCGGGTTCGGGTTTGTGTTGTTCCAGAGCAGCGACGGCGGCCAGGAGTTTCTCGCGCGCTTCGGCAACGCCAAGCACGTCGTCCTCCAGCTCTTCTTCTAGCTCTTCTTCCTGCTCTTCTTCGACTGTGGCTTCAGGCTCAGGCTGAAGTTCAACTTCGGTTTGTGGCTCAGGCGCTGGCAGATCCAGACCTTCTTCGGTCTCAGTCACCGCCCCATCACGCAACAAATCGTCAAAGTCGGTCTTGATCCCCTCCTCCATGGTGTCCAGTTCCAGCAACAGCGTATGGAAACTGGTTTCTTCCTTGGGTTCTTCCGGCTCGGCGCTGGCATCGGCCAATTCCTGCAACCCGGCTGGCACCGGCGCGTCGTCGAAGTCGAGCACCGGGTCCGGTTCCATCTCCCGCAGCTCGGCCAGCGGTGGCAAATCGTCGAGGTTTTTCAGGTTGAAGTGGTCGAGAAACGCCTTGGTGGTGGCGAACATCGCCGGTTTGCCGGGTACGTCGCGGTAACCGACGATGCGAATCCACTCGCGCTCCAGCAAGGTCTTGACGATGTGACTGTTGACCGCCACGCCGCGCACGTCTTCGATCTCGCCCCGGGTGATCGGCTGACGATAGGCGATCAGCGCGATGGTTTCGAGCATGGCGCGGGAATAGCGTTGCGGGCGCTCTTCCCACAAGCGGCCGACCCATGGCGAGAACTTCTCGCGGATCTGTAAGCGATAGCCAGAGGCGACCTCTTTGAGCTCGAAGGCACGGCCGTCGCAGGACTTGGCGAGAATCGTCAGGGCTTTCTTGAAGACCGGCGGCTCTGGCCGTTCGCCTTCTTCGAAGAGTTCGAACAGGCGTTCAAGCGATTGCGGTTTTCCCGAGGCCAACAGAAAGGCTTCAAGCAGTGGCGCCAGCTCGCGGGGTTCAGTCAGGTTCATGGTTCAACTCGTTATTCGGCTCGGGCCCGCACGTGGATCGGCGCGTACGGCTCATTCTGTACCAGCTCGACCAAGGATTCCTTGACCAGTTCAAGGATCGCCATAAAGGTCACGACCACGCCCAGCCGCCCTTCTTCGGCGGTGAACAGCTCGACAAACGGCACGAAGCCGCCGCCCTTGAGCCGTTCCAGCACGTCGCTCATACGCTCGCGGGTGGACAGCGCCTCGCGGCTGACCTGGTGGCTTTCGAACATGTCGCCCCGGCGCAGGACCTCGGCCATGGACATCAGCAATTCCCCCAGGCTCACGTCCGGCACCAGCTTGCGCGCCCGGGCTTCTGGGGCATCCAGCTTGGGCACCACCACATCGCGACCAACCCGGCTCAAGCCGTCGATGCCTTCAGCGGCAGCCTTGAAGCGTTCGTATTCCTGCAAGCGCCGGATCAGTTCGGCCCGGGGATCGTCTTCCTCGGCTTCGATGGATTCGGCGCGCGGCAGCAGCATCCGCGACTTGATCTCGGCCAGCATCGCGGCCATCACCAGGTACTCGGCGGCGAGTTCCAGGCGCACCGACTGCATCAACTCGACATACCCCATGTATTGACGGGTGATTTCCGCCACCGGGATGTCGAGGATATTGATGTTCTGTTTGCGGATCAGGTACAGCAGCAGGTCGAGCGGGCCTTCGAACGCTTCGAGGAACACCTCGAGGGCATCCGGCGGGATGTACAGGTCCAGCGGCATTTCCATGACCGCCTGGCCATAGACCATGGCGAAGGGCAGCTCTTGCTGGGCTCCGGCCTGACTGTCGACGGGTTCTACTGCAGACATCTAGGCCTCGGCCATGAACGGCGCAGGGTCGCCGCAACCGACGCGGATCACTTGCGGCTCGCCGTCGGCAAGGTTGATCACCGTGGACGCCTTGATCCCGCCGAAACCGCCGTCGATGATCAGGTCGACCTGGTGCTCCAGCAATTGGCGCATTTCGTGAGGGTCACTCAACGGATCGGTGTCGCCGGGCATGATCAGCGTCACGCTCATCAGCGGCTCGCCGAGCTCTTCCAGCAGCGCCAGCGCAATCGGATGGCTCGGCACCCGCAGGCCGATGGTGCGCTTCTTGGCGTGCAGCAACAGGCGCGGCACTTCGCGAGTGGCGTTGAGGATAAACGTATAAGGCCCAGGTAAATGGGCCTTAAGAATACGGAACGTACCAGTGTCGATCTTGGCGAATATGCCCAACTGCGACAGGTCGCTGCAAATCAGCGCGAAGTTGTGCTTGTCGTCCAGCTGACGCAAGCGGCGTACGCGTTCCACGGCATTCTTGTCGCCGATCTGGCAACCAATGGCGTAGGACGAGTCTGTGGGATAAATCACCACCCCGCCTTTGCGGATGATCTCGACCGCCTGTTTGATCAGGCGCGCTTGCGGGTTTTCCGGATGAATCTGGAAAAATTGACTCACATTTTCTACCTGTTCAGACGGCGGCAATAATTGGGTCATGTTTGAATCGACACCAAAGCGGTGGCAGATCCTCCGGAACCGGGCGGTATTCACCGATTTCCGACCAGCCTCCAGGGCCATGAAAATCACTGCCGGCGCTGACCAGCAGACCGAACTCGCGAGCGAGAATGGCCAGACTGCCCACCTGTTCTGCGGGCTGATGACCATTGACCACTTCGATAGCGTGGCCCCCTGCTTGAATATAGTCAGAAATCAGGCGGCGACGCTTGCTGCGAGTGAAATCGTAATGCCAAGGGTGCGCCAGGCTGACCCAGGCACCCGCCGCGCGCAGGGTCGCGACGGTGTCTTCCAGGGTCGGCCAGTGTTGCTTGACGTCCCCCAGCTTGCCGGCGCCCAGCCATTTGCGGAACGCTTCGGCGCGATCCTTGACGAAACCTTCACGCACCATCCAGTCGGCAAAATGCGGACGGGCCGGCGCGTTGCCGCTGTCGCCCAGCGCCTGCTGCATCTCCCGGGCGCCTTCCATCGCACCGGGCATGCCTTTCAACGCCAGTTTGCGACTTATTTCTTCGGACCGTAGCCAACGGCCATCGTGCAATTTGGCGATCGCCTCGACCAACGGTGCGGCATTGACGTCGAAGCCGTAGCCCAGTACGTGAATGGTCGCGCCGCCCCAGGTGCAGGACAATTCGACGCCGTTGACCAGTTGCATCCCCAGCGCCGTTGCGGTGCTGCGGGCCTCGGCGAGGCCCTCAAGGGTGTCGTGATCGGTCAAGGCCAGGACTCGCACGCCTTTCTCGAACGCACGCGCAACCAGTACCGCAGGCGCCAGGGCGCCATCGGAGGCCGTGCTATGGCAGTGCAAATCAACATTCACAGGGCTTTGTAACCTCAAATCAGCTGGCGCTATCGCGCGCCAATATGTTTGTTATTATGCCGACACATCCTGCTTCTGGCTGCCACTGTGAAACAATTCATCGACTTCATCCCGCTTCTGCTGTTTTTCATCGTCTTCAAAATCGATCCACGGGTCGTCGACATCGCCGGACATGAGGTCACTGTAGGCGGTATTTACAGTGCCACCGCGATGCTGATCATCAGCTCCCTGGTGGTTTACGGCACGCTCTTCATCAAGCAGCGCAAGCTGGAGAAGAGCCAGTGGCTGACGCTCATAGCCTGCCTGGTCTTCGGTAGCCTGACCCTGGCGTTCCACAGCGAAACCTTCCTGAAATGGAAAGCCCCGGTGGTCAACTGGCTGTTCGCCCTGGCTTTCATTGGCAGCCACTTCATCGGCGACCAACTGCTGATCAAACGCATCATGGGCCACGCGCTGACTCTGCCGGACGCGGTCTGGACCCGTCTGAACATCGCCTGGATCGGCTTTTTCCTGTTCTGCGGTGCCGCCAACCTGTTCGTCGCGTTCACGTTCCAGAACTACTGGGTCGACTTCAAGGTCTTCGGCAGCCTGGGCATGACGCTGCTGTTCCTGGTCGCGCAGGGCATTTACCTGTCCCGCCACCTGCATGACGCCGATACCACAACACCAAAAACCGAGGACTGACATGCTTTACGCCATCGTTGCTACAGACGTCGCCAACTCCCTGGAAGCCCGCCTCGCTGCACGCCCGGCACACCTTGAGCGCCTGCAAGTGCTTAAAGGCGAAGGCCGCATCGTGCTGGCTGGCCCTAACCCTGCCGTCGACAGCAATGATCCGGGCGCTGCGGGTTTCACCGGCAGCCTGATCGTCGCCGAATTCGATTCCCTGAGCGCCGCGCAAGCCTGGGCCGATGCCGACCCGTACATCGCCGCAGGCGTCTACGCCAACGTTTCCGTGAAGCCGTTCAAGCAAGTCCTGCCTTAAAAGCCTCCCTCGCGATGAACCTTATCGGTTCATCGCGCTCTCAATCGCTCATTATTCTCGTTTGCCTGCCGACAACTTGCCCAATAACTCGATTGGAATCAGGAGTCGTGATGCGCAAGGGTCCGTTGTGTCTGATGTTGGTGACGTTGTCGATCGTGGCCCCCGTGCACGGTGAAGAAGCTGCCAATGGTGGCAACTCCACGCCGTTGTCCTTAAGCGCCGGTAGCCAGATCACCGAATTGCAGCAGCGTTTGAAAGCAAGCGAGCAGCAGCGAGAAGAACTGAGCAAACAACTGCAAAATGCCGATAGCGAGCGTGAAAGCGCCCAGTTGAGCCGGTTGCGCCAAGAGAACCAGCGTTTGAAGCTGCAACTCAAGGAAGCCCAGGCCAGCGGTCCGCTGCCGCGTCTGCTGACCGACCAGCAGCAATGGTTCGTCACCGGGGCCGGGGTAGCGCTATTGGCTCTGCTCTGCGGTATCTTTGCCAGTGGGGCAAGTCGAAAACGTCGGCAATGGCTAAATTGAGTGAGTCATGAGCGAGCTGTTATTAATTGATGATGATCAGGAGCTGTGCGAGCTCCTGAGCAGTTGGTTGAGTCAGGAAGGTTTCGTGGTCCGTGCCTGTCACGATGGCCAGAGTGCCCGCCGTGCGCTGGCTGAATTCTCCCCGGCGGCCGTGGTGCTGGACGTGATGCTGCCTGACGGCAGCGGCCTGGAACTGCTCAAGCAGTTGCGCAGCGACCACCCGGATTTGCCGGTGCTGATGCTCTCGGCCCGCGGCGAACCGCTGGACCGCATCCTCGGCCTCGAACTGGGTGCCGACGATTACCTGGCCAAGCCCTGCGACCCACGGGAACTGACAGCCCGGCTGCGCGCGGTATTGCGCCGCAGTCATCCGGCGGCAGTGTCCAGCCAGCTCGAACTGGGCGACCTGTGTTTCAGCCCGCAACGCGGCGTGGTCAGCATCGATGAACAGGAATTCACCCTTACCGTCTCCGAAAGTCGCCTGCTCGAAGCCCTGATCAAGCAACCTGGCGAACCCCTGGATAAACAGGAACTGGCGCAAATCGCCCTCGGTCGCAAGCTGACCCTGTACGACCGCAGCCTGGACATGCACGTCAGCAACCTGCGCAAAAAGATCGGCCCACACCCCGACGGTCGCCCGCGCATCGTGGCCCTGCGTAGCCGCGGTTATTACTACAGCCTCTAATTGCAACGCGATCCTCCTACGCAGACCGCGCACAGTCGTGTCGGCATCGTGTGATGGTCGGCGGGTGTGGCAGATTTGTCAGGTTCGCTGAAAATCGTCTTTACCCAAGCTTTACGCTCCGCTGACCGCCGCTGACCTTGATCTCCGTAATCTGAACTCATCCGGAACGTACCGGGAACGAGACAAGGAGATTCACCATGCGCAAGACTCTTATCGCTCTGATGTTCGCTGCCGCTCTGCCGACCGTTGCCATGGCCATGCCTGAAGGTACCGGCCCGATGGGTGGGCCGATGGACGGCTCGCACCATGGCGGTCAGATGCACGGCATGCACGGCAAAGGTCCGTACAGCCAACTGGACCTGAGCCGCGAACAGCGTGAGCAGATCCGCAAAATCATTGGCGAGCAAATGCACGGTCGTAAGCAACTGGTCGAGAAATACCTGGAGAAACTCTCCCCGGCTGACCAGAAAGCCATGAAAGATGAAATGACTGCCAAACATCAGAAAGCCGAAGCCGATGTGCGCGCCATTCTGAAACCGGATCAACAGAAGAAATTCGACGAGATCCAGAAAAAACAGGCAGAGCGTCGTGCCGAGTGGGCCGAATTCAAGGCCTGGAAAGCGCAACAGCCACAAAAAGCGCAATAATGCGCTAACTCCAGACCCAACAGCTCAACACTGTTGGGTCTTATGTTACTCAGTTTAAATGTGGGAGCGGGCTTGCTCGCGAAGGCGGTGTATCAGGCAAAGCATTTGTCGACTGATACACCGCCTTCGCGAGCAAGCCCGCTCCCACTTGGATTTGCGTTAGTTGAGGATTTACTGTGCGCTCATTGTTCTGGCGTATTCTGGCCAGCTTCTGGCTGGCCATCGCTCTGGTTGCAGGGCTCTCCCTATTGCTGGGGCACATGCTCAACCAGGACGCGTGGATTCTCAGCCGCCACCCGGGCCTCAACACCCTGGCCGAAGAGTGGACGCAAACTTACGAAGCCCAGGGCGAAGACGCTGCACAGGCCATCCTGGAACAACGCAAACGCCAGTATCACATCGACGTTCAGGTACTCAACGAGAGCGGCGACCCTGTGGTGCGCGGCACTTTCCCACGTCGGGCCGCAGCGTTTGAAGCTCGGCAGAACGATGATGATCGCCGCCTGCCGTGGCGTCGCCTGACCGCGGAGTACACCAGCGAAAAAACCGGCAACACTTACCTGCTGATCTACCGCATCCCGCATCCGGAACTGGACTCATGGCACCGCGAAAGCCTGCTCTGGCCGTTGAGTGCGCTGGGTATTGCGCTGGTGGTACTGACCTTGTTCAGCCTGTTGGTGACGCTCTCGATCACCCGCCCGCTCAACCGTTTGCGCGGCGCGGTGCATGATCTGGGGCAAACCACCTATCAGCAGAACAGCCTGGTCAAACTGGCCAACCGACGCGATGAGTTTGGTGTGCTGGCCAACGACTTCAACCGCATGGGTGCGCGCCTGCAAAGCCTGATCGGCAGCCAGCGGCAACTGCTGCGTGACGTGTCCCACGAACTGCGTTCGCCCCTGGCCCGATTACGTATTGCCTTGGCCCTGGCTGAACGCGCCAACCCTGAAGAGCGGGAAAAACTCTGGCCACGCCTGACCCGCGAATGCGACCGGTTGGAAGCCTTGATCAGCGAAATCCTGGTGTTGGCTCGGGTCGATGCGGATAACGCCAGCGCCGAAGATGTGGATCTCAACGTCTTGCTTCATACCCTGCAAAAGGATGCGCAACTGGGCTTCCCGGAACAGACCGTGCGCTTGGACGCCGAGTCGCAGCTAAGCCTCAAAGGCTGGCCAACCATGATCGAACGCGCCGTGGACAACCTGCTGCGCAATGCCCAGCGCTTTAACCCGGTGGGCCAACCGATTGAAATGCAGGCCTCGCGTCAGGGCGAGCGGATGGTGGTCAGCGTGCGTGACCACGGCCCGGGGGTCGAGGCCGCGCACTTGAACCTGTTGGGCGAACCGTTCTACCGAGCGCCGGGTCAGACAACGGCCGGACATGGCCTGGGGCTGGCCATTGCCCGACGTGCGGCGGAACGACATGGCGGGAGCCTGGTGTTGGCCAATCACCCGGAGGGCGGGTTTATTGCCAGCCTGGAATTGCCGTTGGTGCCGGGGGCTTTGGTCCAACCTTAATCCCCTGTGGGAGTGAGCTTGCTCGCGATGACTCAGGCACATTCAACATCGCAGTGCCTGACCTACCGCTTTCGCGAGCAAGCCCGCTCCCACATTAGATCAGTGTCTTCAGGCCTTGTCGGGCCAGGCGCTGACAAATTCAGCGAGGTCAACTTTCTCGGCAACCCGCGGCTCTTTCTGCGGTGTCCCGAGGTAGAGGAACGCAATCACTTCTTCACCCTCCGCCAGTCCCAGGCCTTTGGCGACATGCGCCGAATACGCCAGTTCACCAGTGCGCCACACCGCGCCAATGCCTTGGGCATAAGCCGCCAACAAAATCCCGTGAGCCGCACACCCGGCCGCCAGTAGTTGCTCGGACTTCGGATACTTGACGTGATCCTGCACCCGCGCAATCACCACGACCACCAGCGGTGCCCGCAGCGGACCGTTGCGCGCCTTGTCCAGCGCCGCCTCAGCCGCATCGCTGTCCTGCAGCTTCGCCGCTTCGGCGAGCAACTCGCCCATTTGCTCGCGAGCCGCACCTTCGACTGTCAGGAAGCGCCAAGGCTGCAAATGGCCGTGGTCCGGCGCGCGCATCGCGGCAGCGAACAGCACTTCCCGTTGCTCGGCAGTCGGCGCTGGGTCCAGCAGTCGTGGAACGGAAACACGGTTGAGCAAAGCGTCGAGAGCCTGCATCGGCCACCTCCTGTAAAAAATGTTTGGCTATTCTAGCCAGAAGCGCTCCGGGCTGCCGGTTTACATGGCAGACCTCGCAGGTAGAATGGCGCCCTCCTCACTTTCAGCCCGAGCAGACTTCATGGCGTTGCCGACCTTACGGATCATTGGTTTCATCATCGGCATCTTCCTGATTACCCTGGCCATCGCCATGGTCGTACCCATGGCCACCCTGGTGATTTTCGACCGCACCAGCGATCTGCCATCGTTCCTCTGGGCCAGCATGATCACCTTCGTCGCCGGCCTGGCCCTGGTCATTCCCGGTCGCCCCGAACACATACACCTGCGCCCCCGTGACATGTACCTGCTGACCGTCAGCAGTTGGCTGGTGGTGTGCATTTTCGCCGCGCTGCCGTTCCTGCTGACCCAGCACATCAGTTACACCGACTCGTTCTTCGAAAGCATGTCGGGCATCACCGCCACTGGCTCCACGGTGCTTAGCGGCCTGGACACCATGTCCCCCGGCATCCTGATATGGCGCTCATTGCTGCACTGGCTCGGCGGTATCGGCTTTATCGGCATGGCGGTAGCGATTTTGCCCTTGCTGCGCATCGGCGGAATGCGGCTGTTCCAGACCGAGTCCTCGGACCGTTCCGAAAAAGTCATGCCCCGCTCACACATGGTGGCGCGCTTGATCGTGGCGGCCTACGTCGGCATCACCATTGTCGGCAGCCTGGCGTTCTGGTGGGCCGGGATGAACCTGTTCGATGCGATCAACCACGCCATGTCGGCGATTTCCACCGGCGGTTTCTCTACCTCCGACGAGTCCCTGGCCCATTGGAAACAACCGGCGGTGCACTGGGTGGCGGTGGTGGTCATGATTCTCGGCAGCCTGCCGTTCACCCTGTACGTGGCGACGTTGCGCGGCAATCGTAAAGCCTTGATCCGGGATCAACAGGTTCAAGGCTTGCTCGGCATGTTGCTGGTGACCTGGCTGGTGCTCGGCACTTGGTACTGGTGGACCACCGACCTGCAATGGTTCGACGCATTGCGCCACGTGGCCGTGAACGTGACTTCGGTGGTCACCACCACGGGTTTTGCGCTGGGGGACTACAGCATCTGGGGAAATTTCTCGCTGATGCTGTTCTTTTATCTGGGCTTTGTCGGCGGGTGTTCAGGCTCGACGGCGGGCGGGATCAAGATATTTCGCTTCCAGGTCGCCTACATCCTGCTCAAGGCCAACCTGAATCAATTGATTCACCCGCGCGCGGTGATCAAGCAAAAGTACAACGGTCACCGGCTCGACGAAGAAATCGTAAGGTCGATCCTGACATTTTCGTTCTTCTTTGCCATCACCATCTGCGTGATCGCGCTGATGCTGTCGCTGTTGGGGCTGGACTGGATGACCGCGCTGACCGGCGCGGCAAGTACTGTTTCCGGCGTCGGCCCGGGGCTGGGCGAGACCATTGGCCCGGCGGGCAACTTCGCGACCCTGCCGGATGCCGCCAAGTGGATTCTGTCGTTAGGCATGCTGCTGGGCCGGCTGGAGATCATTACGGTGTTTGTTCTGTGCATTCCGGCGTTTTGGCGTCACTGACCTGGTTGGGCGCGTCCAGCAAACGCGCCCGATACTCACCGGGGGTGGCATCGAACCAGCGGCGGAAGGCCCGGAAAAAGTTGCTTGGGTCGGCAAATCCCAACAGGTAGGCAATTTCCAGTAGCGTCATGCTCGGCTGCGCCAGGTATTGCTCGGCCAGTTCCCGTCGAGTGTCGTCCAGCAATGTCTGAAAACTCGTGCCTTCTTCCTGCAAGCGACGCTGCAAGGTGCGCTGCGACAGGTGCAGGGTCTGCGCCACCGTATCGCGTTTGGGTTCGCCCTGGGGCAGCAAACGGCAGAGTACCTGCCGGGCCTTGTGGGTCACGCGGCTTTCGGAAAATCGCGCCAGGTACTCGCCGGCAAACCGGTCATGCAGCAGCGCCATGGCCTCGTTGGCGGTGGGCAGCGGCGCCTCCATGTCGGCGCGCTCGAAGATCAGCGCATCGTAAGGTGCGTTGAACACCAACGGGGCGTGGAAGGCTTGTTTATAGGGTTCGAGGTCGGCGGGCTCATCTCCCTGCACCAACACCTTGCGCGGTTGCAGGGTGCGCCCGGTCAGCCAACCGCACAGGCCCAGCGCGCAGGCCAGTGACGCTTCGGCGCTTTGCCGGGTCGGCGGCAGGTGGTCGCCATGGACCGTCAGAATCAGTGCGTATCCCTCGTCGAGCAAGCGGAAACTCAGGTCGGCGCTTTCAGCAATGATCCGCTGATAACGCACCAGGCGTTGAAAGCCCTCGGCCAGGGTCTGACTGGACATCAACGCGTAACCCGCCACATGAAAGGACGCCGGTCGCACCACTTTGCCCATGTTCAGGCCGATCGCCGGGTTGCCGGACAGCTCGACCGCGCGCTGCCACAGCCGCGTCATGGAGTCTTGCGGGAAGCGCGCATCCGGATCATCCAGCGAGGCGTAATCAAGCCCCAGTTGCTTGAACAGAACCCGGCAATCCAGGCCGTCCATCTCCAGTGCTTTGACAATCCCCATCGCCCAACTTGCAGAAGTCGTTCGTTCGCTCATGGCGTTTACTTACTTTATGAGCCGTCTGACGCGGCTAATTTGCGAAGGATACTAAAGTGGCGCCTATTGTCACTGGCTGATGCCATTGATCACTCTAGACTCAAATAGGCTACCCGCAGAACAACTTGCCGTCAGAACAATAACCACAGAGATCGCAGTCGTGGAAAACATAAAGCGTTTCAACAGCTTCGCTGAGTTTTACCCGTATTACCTGAGCGAACACAGCAACAGTACTTGCCGACGATTGCACTTTGTCGGCACCTCCCTGGTTATTTTCATTTTGGCGCTGACCATCGGCAAAGGCGCGTGGCCGCTGCTCATTGCCCTGCCGCTGGCCGGTTACAGCTTCGCCTGGGTCGGGCATTTCTTCTTCGAGAAGAATCGTCCTGCAACCTTCCAGCATCCGCTTTACAGCCTGCTCGGCGATTTCGTCATGTACCGCGACATGATCCTGGGCCGCGTGCCGTTCTAGGCTTCACGGGCCAGCAATGCGTCCCGCGCAGCCAGTGCGCCAGTGGATCCAAGTCCTACACTCGATACATCACTCGTCAAAAACAAGAAGATCGCCGATGAACGCCAACGCCCGCTTTACCCACATGAAGGACGGCACGCAGGAAGACTGGGCAATCATCGCCGCAGACTTCAGTGCCTATGCGCGGCAATTGCCAACACGGATTGTGGCGCATCTGAAACTGCTGGAGGGTGACTTTGGCGGCTTCCCGGTGGATCGCCTGACCCATTCCCTGCAAACCGCCACCCGCGCCTTTCGCGATGGCCGCGACGAAGAATACGTAATCTGCGCCCTGCTCCACGACATCGGCGACACCCTGGGTTCCTACAATCACCCGGACATTGCGGCGGCAATTCTCAGGCCGTTCGTCAGCGCCGAAAATTTGTGGATGGTGGAGAAGCACGGGATTTTCCAGGGGTACTACTTCTTCCATCACCTGGGCATGGATCGGCATCTGCGCGAGCAATTCAGCGGGCATCCGCAGTACCAGGCGACCATCGAGTTCTGCGCCAAATACGATGCCGCGGCGTTTGATCCGGGGTACGAGAATTTACCGCTGAGCTTCTTCGAACCGATGATGGAGCGGTTGTTTGCGCATCCGAAGAACTCGATTTACAAGGCTGCGATGGAAGAACGCGCGCCGGCCTAAGATCAATGGTGATTGTGATGTCCCCTTCGCGGGCAAGCCTCGCTCCTACAGGTTATGGGGTGAGCACGTGATCGTGTACCACCACAAACCTGTAGGAGCGAGGCTTGCCCGCGAAGGCGCCAGACCTGCTTACGCTGGTTCCGCGACCTTCACCGCCTTCAACTCCGCCTCCCGCGCCTGGGCATCCGCCAGCCGATACAACTCGATCGACCCGTCCCAATGCTCGATCAACGCCGTACACGACTCCACCCAATCCCCGCAATTGAGGTAATCCACCCCGCCGACCTTGCGGATCTCGGCATGGTGAATGTGCCCGCACACCACGCCATGCAACTCGCGTTTGACGCATTCGTGGGCGATGGCTTCTTCGAAGTCGCTGATGAAGCTGACCGCGGTTTTCACCTTGTGCTTGAGGTACGCCGACAGCGACCAGTAGCCATAGCCATAACGGGCGCGCCAGTGATTGAGCCAGCGGTTGAGGGTCAGGGTGAATTCGTAGGCCGAGTCGCCGAGAAAGGCCAGCCAACGGTGGTAGCGAGTAATGACGTCAAACTGATCGCCGTGGATCACCAGCAAGTGACGGCCATCGGCGGTCACGTGCACCGCCTCGTCCACTAACTGGATATTGCCCAGGATCAGTTTCGAATAGCGCCGCAAGAATTCGTCATGGTTGCCAGTGACGTAGATCACCTCGGTGCCGCGCTTGCTCATGGTCAGCAGACGGCGAATCACGTTGGTGTGGGCCTGGGGCCAATACATGCCGCCACGCAGTTTCCACCCGTCGATGATGTCGCCCACCAGGTAAATCTTGTCGGCGTGGTAGCCCTTGAGAAACTGCGACAGGTGCTCGGCCTGGCAATCCCTTGTGCCCAAATGCACATCGGAAATCCATAAGGTGCGCACACGTTGTTTACGGCTGGGTTTGGCGAGCTCGGCGCTGGTCATGGACAACCCTCTGCGATGTTTTTACAAGTTTGCGCCGGCCGGGTTAATTGCCCATGACAGTGACGAGTCAATCCTGTGACAGCGTCCGGCCGGTGTAGACTGGTCGCATCTTGCCAGGAGACCTGCGATGAGACCGATCCTCACGCTGCGCCAATACACCGAAGACCTGATCATCCACAGCCATGCCCACGCGCAACTGGTGTTCGGGCTGTCGGGTGCACTGGATTTCGAGGTCGACGGACGTGGCAGTCAGGTGGTGCAGCAAAGTTTCGTGGTGGTGCCGGCCGGCATGCATCACGCCTGCGGCAGCCCAAACGGCAGTCGTTGCCTGGTACTGGATGTGCCCGGCGATCAATGGATTGCCCAGTCGCTGGGGGAGCACGCCGACGCCAGCCGCCGCTTGCTCGACAACGCCGGACGACTGCCACTGGATGCCGGGCAAAGCCAATTGGTCAGTTGGCTGGCGGGCAGCCCGGTGAGCGATCCGCTGATCGCCCAGCAAGGCGCGGTGCTGTTGCTGGCCAGCCTCAACAACGTCAAACCGGACGTCATCGGTGGACGGCGCCTGCCTTATGCGGCGCTGAATGCGCATATCGATCAATACGCGGCTTATCCGCTGCAGGTGGCCGATCTGGCGCGCGTCGCCGGTTTATCGAGCGCCCGCTTACATGCGCGATTCGTGGCGGAATGCGGGCAAACGCCGATGGACTACATTCGTAGCCGGCGATTGCATATTGCTGTGGGCTTGTTGCGCGATTCGCCGTTGCCGATTGGCGAGATTGCCAGCCGGGTCGGTTACAGTTCCCAAAGTGCGTTTGCGGCGGCGGTATTGCGTGAGTTTGGTGCTTCGCCGGGGAAATTGCGCCGCGAGAGAAATGCCGGTAAGTGACAAGTTAGAACAAGCGATGAATAACCTGTGGCGAGGGAGCTTGCTCCCGTCGGACTGCTCAGCAGTCCTTTCTTTAGGGCCGCTTCGCAGCCCAGCGGGAGCAAGCTCCCTCGCCACAGGTTCAATGTCAGGCTTGGCCGACAGGTGCCTTGGCCAGGAATTACTCGGGTGTGAGGCTGGCGACAAAAGACGATAGTTTGCCGACAGACATAACTGGCGTTAACACGGTTCACTGTAGGAGCTGCCGAAGGCTGCGATCTTTTGATCTTTAGCGACTCCAGAGCCGCCATAAATCAAGATCAAAAGATCGCAGCCTTCGGCAGCTCCTACAGGGGACCTGTCGTCTGCCTGGCTTTTACGTTTATCAAGGAATGCAATGACTCCCCGTACCGCCCTCGGCGCCCTGCATATCGGCGCATTGATGTTTGGCCTGACCGGTGTGTTCGGCAAACTCGCGGCCGCCTCCCCCGCCGTCATCGTTTTCGGTCGCGCGGCGTTCGCGGTGCTGGCGCTGGCGTTTTTTGCGCGGTTCGCCAGCAGCACCCGCTGGCAAAAACTCGAAGCCGTGGACTGGCGTCGTCTACTGCTCAGCGGCTTGCTGCTGGCCGGGCACTGGGTCAGCTTTTTCATTGCGGTAAAAGTCGCGGGCGTGGCGATTGCGACCCTGGGGTTTGCCAGTTTCCCGGCGTTTACCGTGATCCTCGAAGGACTGATCTTCCGCGAGCGAATTCGCGCCAATGAAATCCTGCTGGTAGTGCTGGTCAGCGTCGGTCTGGTGCTGGTCACGCCGGACTTCGACCTCGCCAGCGGCGCCACTATCGGCCTGCTCTGGGCGGTGGGTTCGGGCCTGCTGTTCGCCCTGCTGTCGCTGACCAATCGCGCCAGCTCCGGGCGCATCCCGGCGGTGCAGGCCGCGTTGTGCCAGAACGTGGTCGTCGCGTTGTGCCTGCTGCCGGTGGCGGCACCGCAATTGAGCGAAGTGCGCACCCTCGACTGGTTGTGGATCGGCCTGCTCGGGGTCTTCTGCACCGGGGTGGCCCACAGCCTGTTCGTCGCCAGCCTGGCGGTGATCAAGGCGCGGACCGCCGCGGTGGTGTTCGCCTTGGAGCCGGTCTATGGCATCACCGTGGCCTGGCTGCTGTTCGATGAAAACCCGACCCTGCGCATGTTGATCGGCGGGGCGTTGATCATCGTCGCGATCGTGGTGTCGAGCCGACTGTCAGGCAGCTCCAGCAAAAAAACCGTGGCCGCCGAAGCCGCCTCTCACTGAGTGCGATCGTTGTGCCCGAGGTCGCGGTCCGGGTCGATCTGATCCCGGACCCGCTGCTTGAG
Organism: Pseudomonas sp. ASL4; assembly: GCF_056680395.1. Taxonomy (NCBI): domain Bacteria; kingdom Pseudomonadati; phylum Pseudomonadota; class Gammaproteobacteria; order Pseudomonadales; family Pseudomonadaceae; genus Pseudomonas; species Pseudomonas sp. ASL4. The sequence goes on from NZ_CM155280.1 coordinate 6,396,527, forward strand.
CACCTTGGCTTCGGGGAAACCACCGTCAGCCTTGCGCTCCCAGATCTGCACCTCGTTACAAAAAATATGAAACACGCCGCCAGTGCCCGGCACCAGGGAGACTTTGCCCAACTCATCGCCGAAGGTACTGAGCAGCTCCTGGGCCAACCAGGCGGCGCGCAACAGCCACTGGCATTGCGTGCAATAGGTGATGACGATTTCCGGTTTTTGTACGGTCATGTTCGTTGAAACTCCTGAGCCAGAGGGGCGCCGCTATAATAGCCGCCTTTATCGCTCGCCCCGAGATCCACGATGCGCCGTTTGCTGTGTTGCCTGTTGCTTTGCCTCTTCCCTTTGATCGCCCAAGCCGCCGATGCTCCCCGACCGAAAATCGGTCTGGTGCTGTCCGGCGGTGCTGCCCGTGGCCTGGCGCACATCGGTGTGCTCAAGGCTCTCGAAGAGCAAGGCATCAAGATCGATGCGATTGCCGGCACCAGCATGGGCGCGGTGGTCGGTGGGCTGTACGCTTCGGGTTACAAAATCGATGAGTTGGAAAAGCTCGCCTTGAACATCGACTGGCAACAAGCCCTGTCCGATGCCCCGCCGCGGGAAGACGTGCCATTCCGGCGCAAGCAGGATGACCGGGACTTCCTGGTCAAACAGAAACTGAGCTTTCGCGATGACGGCAGCCTTGGACTGCCGCTGGGAGTGATTCAGGGCCAGAACCTGGCGCTGCTGCTGGAAAGCCTGCTGGCCCACGCCAGTGACACACGTGATTTCGACAAGCTGCCGATTCCGTTTCGGGCCGTGGCAACGGACATCGCCAGCGGCGAAAAAGTGGTATTCCGCAAAGGTCATTTGCCCCAGGTGATTCGCGCCAGCATGTCGATCCCGGCCGTGTTCGCGCCCGTCGAACTGGACGGCCGCCTGCTGGTGGATGGCGGCATGACCGATAACATCCCGCTCGACGTCGCGCGGGAGATGGGTGTCGACATCGCCATCGTGGTCGACATCGGCACCCCGCTGCGCAACCGCAAACAACTGACCACCGTGGTCGATGTGCTGAACCAATCGATCACCCTGATGACCCGGCGCAACTCCGAAGAACAACTCGCCGCCCTGCACAAGGACGACGTGTTGATCCAGCCGTCGCTGGCGAGTTTCGGCGTGACCGACTTCGGCCGTGCCCAGGAAATGATCGACGCCGGTTACCGCGCGACCAAGATCCTCGAAGCGCGCCTGGCACGACTCAAACCGGTGCAACCACTGGACGCCGACCTGACCGCCGCCCGCACACCGAGCCAGCGCACGCCAATCATTACCGCGATCAAAGTGGAAAACGACTCGAAAGTCGGCGACGACGTGATCCGTTACTACATCCGGCAAAACGTCGGCGAACCGCTGGACATCGGCCGCCTGCAAACCGATATGGGCACCCTGTACGGCCTCGATTACTTCGAACAGGTGCAATACCGCGTGGTGCACAAGGGCCAGAATCACACGCTGGTGATCACCGCCCGAGGCAAACGCAGCGGCACCGATTACCTGCGGGTCGGTTTGAACCTGTCGGACGACATGCGTGGCGACAGCGCTTTCAACCTCGGCGCCAGTTACCGGGTCAACGGCATCAACCGCCTCGGCGCCGAATGGCTGACCCGGGCGCAAATCGGCGACAAACAGGAGCTCTACAGCGAGTTCTATCAACCGCTGGACGTCGGTTCACGCTACTTCATCGCGCCCTACGCCGCGTTTGAAGCGCAGAACGTCGAGTCGATCCTGGACAACGACCCGATTGCCCAGTACCGCGTCGAACGCTACGGGTTTGGCTTGAACGTCGGTCGACAGATCGGCAACAGCGGCGAGATCCGCTTCGGCGTCGGCGAGGCCTGGGGCAAGGCTGACGTACGCATTGGCGACCAGAATCTGCCGAGCGAAAGCTTTAACGAGGGGTTCTATCAGCTCAAGTATTCATTCGATTCGTTCGACAACGTCTACTTCCCCCATGAAGGCAAAGACATTGGCCTGACATTCCGTCAGTTCGAACCGGGACTGGGCTCAGACAAGCGTTACCGGCAATGGGAGTTCAAACTGGACAAGGCCATGAGCAGCGGCCCGGACACGTTTATTCTCGGCGGGCGCTACGGCCGAACCCTGGACAATGCCAACGTGGTCACTTCGAGCTTCCTGCTGGGCGGTGCGCGGCAGTTGTCGGGCTTTCGCGAGGATGCGGTTTCCGGGCAGAACATCAGCCTGATGCGCGGGGTTTACTACCGGCGCCTGACGCCACGTTCCTACCTGCCACTGGATTTCCCGCTGTACATCGGCGGCTCGCTGGAGCGCGGCCGGGCGTGGAACAACGACAATGAGTTCGACAGCGGCTACATCAACGCCGCCAGTGTGTTCATCGGTTTCGACACACCGCTGGGGCCACTGAACTTCAGCTATGGCTTCAACGATGCGGATGAGCAGGCGGTGTATTTGAATCTGGGGCAGACGTTCTAACGCAAAAGATCGCAGCCTTCGGCAGCTCCTACAGGGATATGCGTACACCTGTAGCTGCCGAAGGCTGCGATCTTTTGCTCTTCAGCGGATACCGGCCAACAAACTGCGGGCCGTCTGTTTGAGTGGCTCGTCGCCGTCCTTGAGCAACTGATTGAGCAACTCGATGGCGCTGTCCAGATCGCCGTCATCGATGCAGGTCTGGGCTTGTTCAAGTTTGCCGGCGTTGTCCGTCAGGGGATGCGCCAGTGGTTCAAGTTCCAGCGCCTGCCCAGGCTCGTTGAACGCGTCGAGAAAGTCGTCATCCAGCGATTGGGAACCGGTTTCGGCGTCCCATTCCTGTTCGGATTCAGGCTCGCCCAGTGCCGGCTCGTCGGGCATTTCGAAGACATGGGGCATCACGTGCAAATTTGAAGTGAACGCAGGCTCGTCCGGCACTGGCGGCTGACTCGACGGTTTAGCCGCCGACAATGGCGAGTCTTCGAAAGGACTCACCAGATCCCAATTGGAATCCATCGACAGGTCGTCCAGGTTCAACTGGAACTCATCGCCGGTTGGCGTTTCGGGGATCACTGTGGCAACAGGAGTGATGGCCGCGACCGGTACGACCTGAGCGACACTCGCCAGTTTCGGATAGCGAACGCGTATATCCACCAACTGCTGCGGGTCAAACCCGGACTCTCGCAGGCTGCTTTCCTGCGCGTCATAAGCCGCCGTATCCCCCTGCTTGCCCAGCACCTCCAACAGTTGCAACGCCAGGTCGGTGCGCGTCGGTTCCTTGGCCAACGCCTCCCGCAACAGGCCGGCCGCTTCCGAGAACCGACCGTAAGCCAGGTAAATGCCTACGCCTTCCAGCACATCGCCAGCGGGTGTTTCTTCGCGGTGAGCAGGGGCTGGCGTAACCCGGACAGGTTGTGGCCGAGCCTCTTGATCGAGCACAGGGTCTTCACGCGACGGCGTCATCGCCAACGGCTCGGTCAACGCTTGCTGGCGCTGACGACGAACAAACAGCCCCAGTATTACAAGCAGCGCCAACGCCAGTAACCCGGCAATCAGTAGCCAATGGCTCGTCTCAGGTTCTTCAACCACAACGGGCGCCGGAGCCACGGCAACCGGCGCAGCGGCAGGCGTCGGTGAAATCTCGGACATTCGGGTCTGCAAGTCGCTGATCTGCTTTTTCCCGTCGGCGATTTGCTCGTCCTGGGTCTTGAGCCTGGTATTCAACTCATCGATGTTTTTTTGCAACTGCTGGTTTTGCAGCACGCTGGCGGCCAGTTGCTCGGCAACCTCGTCGTTCACCGGCGCAGTGGCAGGTTGATCAACACTCGCAGCAGGCACCGTCGCCGGACGTTTGCCTTGGGAGGCTACCGGTGGCGCAGTGCTCGGTTCGACGGTAGGGAATCCGGATGCCGGCGCCGTGATTGCGGGTTCGTCGGTCGCCGGCACAATCCCCGGTGAGCCCGGCGGATCGATCAGTACGGTGTACTCGCGCAGCAAGCGCCCGTTGGGCTGATTAAGCTGCACCACGAAATTCAGAAAGGGTTCATTGACCGGTTTGCTGGAGGTCACCCGGATCAGCGCGCGGTTGCCCCGCAGGATCGGTGCGAATTTCAGATTATTGAGGAAGAACAGCCGCTCGACGCCGGCACGGCTGAACTCGTCGGCCGTCGCCAAGCTGACCGACAGATCGCCCTCCGTCAGACCGCCGGCATCCACCAGCGCAATATCGGCGCTGAACGGCTGGTTCAACGCCGAATGCAGGGTTATATCACCCAACCCCAGAGCCGGAGCCAATGCCGAGTAGGTGACCGCACCACCGACCAGTAGCAGCCGAGTGCAATACCGCAAAACCACGTGCCAACTCTCGAGCATGAGCATCCCTTAGATTAAGCAGAACCAACCTGTATGCGTTCGCACATCCGGTACGAACACGATATTGCCTAGTAGTTCTTTATAGTCTGCCCAACGGGGTATCTCAAAAACACGGCGTAAGGTTTTGCCTCAAGACTTTTCGAGGTTGGCCAGGATGTGACCGTGAACCCGCATGCAAACCTTCAAATCCGCTTCATCAACGCCTTCGAACAGCTCGTGGCGCAGTTGCGTGGCAATGGTTTCAATTTGTTCGATCAACGGCCGGGCCGGAGCACACAGGACGATTTTTTTTGCCCGGCGGTCTTCCAGCACCGACTGGCGCTGCACCAAACCCTGGGATTCAAGGCTGTCGAGCAGTCGGGCCAGGGTCGGTCCTTCAACGCCGACGCTTTGTGCCAGTTCCCGCTGGGTCGGTGCGTCCTCGAAGCGAGCCAGGTGCAACAGCACCAGCCAGCGCGCCTGAGACAAACCCAGCCCAGCCAGACGGCGGTCCAGTTCGGCACGCCAGCCACGGGACATTTGGGCCAGTTGCATGCCAAAGCGGTGTTGATCGGTTAACGGCATAAAAAACTCATGATTAGACTGAAATAGAGAAAAACTAATTATTAGTCAGCTAAGCATGACCTTTCACTATAGGCAAGGCTTGCTCTGTACTGAATCGTTACATCTATGAGTTCGGTCAGTTAAATCTCGAATTCAGATTGCAACGCAGCCCGTACGCAGTACAAAACCCCTTCCGGCACCCGACCGGCGAACAATGCGGCGATCTCCGCAACCGGTGGTAACTCGCCTTCGCCATCGAGGAACGCGTCCTGGATTTCGCCCATCAGCTCTTCCGGCAGGTCCAGCGCCTGCTCCAGCGACAACTGCTGCTTGCCGATCGCCTCGGCGAGCATGGTGTAGACGTTCTTTTCCGAGCATTGCAGTTGACCGGCGATCTGCAGCGGCGTCATGCCGGCCCGGGCCAGGGTGATCAGCTCGTGACGCACGTCGGCCACCACTTTCGGCGCCTCGACCTGGCCGCCAAGCACTTCGAGGAAGGCCTCGCCGTAACGCTCGAGCTTGCGCGCACCGACGCCGCTGACCGTGGCCATTTCCGCCAGCGAGGTCGGCTGGCTGCGGAGCATTTCCAGCAAGGTCGAGTCGGGGAAGATGACGTAAGGCGGTACACCGTGTTCTTCGGCGAGCTTGCGGCGCAGGGCACGCAGCGCTTCCCACTGTTCGCGCTCTTCGCCACGGACCAGTTGGCTCGCCGGGCTCTTGCTGCTTTTGGCGGTGGTTTGCGGCTTGAGATCGCGGCGCAGTTCCAGGGTCACTTCACCCTTGAGCAGCGGCCGGCACGTGTCGCTCAGGCGCAGGCCACCGTAGCCTTCAAGGTCGATGTCCGCCAGACCACGGGCAACCAGCTGTCGGAACAGGGAGCGCCATTCACTCTCCCCCAACGCCTTGCCGACGCCATACACCGACAAATGCTGATGGCCAAAGCTGCGGACTTTTTCGTTGTCCTTGCCCAGCAGCACATCCACCAGATGCCCGACGCCGTAGCGCTGGCCGGTACGGAAGATCGCCGAGAGCGCCTGACGGGCCGGCTCGGTGGCGTCCCAGGTCTGCACGCCATCGACGCAGTTGTCGCAATGGCCACACGGCTCAGGCATGTCTTCGTCGAAATAGGCCAGCAGCGTCTGGCGCCGGCAGCGGGTTTCTTCGCACAGCGAGAGCATCGCGTCGAGTTTGTGCTGCTCCAGGCGCTTGTGGCGCTCGTCACCTTCGGAGTTTTGCAGCATCTGCTTGAGCATCACCACGTCTTGCAGGCCGTAGGCCATCCAGGCGTCCGCCGGCAGGCCATCACGGCCGCCGCGACCGGTTTCCTGGTAATACGCTTCAAGGGATTTCGGCAAATCGAGGTGAGCGACAAAGCGCACGTTGGGTTTGTCGATGCCCATGCCGAACGCCACGGTGGCGACCATGATCAAGCCTTCCTCGTTGAGGAAGCGCTTTTGATGATGGGACCGCGTCTCGTTGGGCAGGCCGGCGTGGTACGGCAGCGCCGGGAAGCCTTGTTCGCTGAGGAACACTGCCACTTCGTCGACTTTCTTGCGCGACAGGCAATAAACGATGCCGGCATCGCTGCGCCGCTCGGCGAGGAACGCCAACAACTGCTTGCGCGGCTGTTCCTTGGGGACGATGCGATAAAAAATGTTCGGACGGTCGAAACTCGACAGGAAGCGCTCGGCATCCTGCAAATGCAGGCGATCGACGATTTCTTCCCGGGTGCGCTTATCGGCGGTAGCGGTCAGGGCTATACGCGGGACGTTGGGGAACAGCTCCGCCAACTGGCCCAGTTGCAGGTATTCGCGACGGAAGTCGTGGCCCCATTGGGACACACAGTGCGCTTCGTCGATGGCGAACAGGGCAATTTCAAGGCTTTGCAGGAAGGCCAGCATGCGCGGCTGCACCAGACGCTCGGGCGCGAGATACAACATTTTCACTTCGCCGCGTTTGATCCGCGCGGCCAGATCGCGCTGTTGCTCGGCGCTCAGGGTCGAGTTCAACGCAGCGGCCGCTACGCCCAGCTCTTCAAGGGTCGCAACCTGGTCGTCCATCAAGGCGATCAGCGGCGACACCACCACCGCCAGGCCTTCGCGCAGCAGCGCCGGGACCTGGAAGCACAGGGATTTGCCGCCACCGGTAGGCATCAGCACCAGGGCGTCGCCGCCATTGGCCACGCGCTCAATGATTGCACCCTGGCGGCCACGGAAACTGTCGTAGCCGAAGATGTCCTTGAGGACGCGTTGAGCCTGTTCGAGCATAAAAACTCCAAAAATCACCGAAACATCCCTGCAAGGCTGGTTCAGAACCACGCAGGCTGCACTGACAAATCGTAAGTGCGCGTTGCATGACGCTTCACATCTCAGCCGCGACGCCAGCAGGGCATCACAAAACGCGGGAGTATACCCGAGCCCTCCCCGGCAAAGGGTGCCGCTGATAAGACACACAGGGGCAAATGCAGATCCCCTGTAGGAGCTGCCGAAGGCTGCGATCTTTTGATTTTGCTTTTAAAGACAAGATCAAAAGATCGCAGCCTTCGGCAGCTCCTACAGGGAATGGTGGCGTACATGGGCTGCAAATATGCCGCGCGGCTGGCCTGAGTGCTCAAGAAGGCCTAGAATTCCCGCATCTGTTTAATTCCCCAAGGTAGCTTTTAATGTCCTTCGCTGAGCAACTAACCCGCCTGCAAGTCTTCCTCGACGCTGATGAACTGCATGACGAGGCGCTGGACTACGTGGCCGCCCACGGCTACCTCACTGCGCTGTCGATCTGTTCCGAAAGCGTTCCCGACCGTGAATGGATCGACGCACTCTTCGCTGAAGAGCCGCACTACGCCGACGACGCCGAGCGTGAAGCGATCGAATCCACCCTGCTGGCCCTCAAGGCTCACATCGCACGCCAACTGGCGTCCGACGAAGAGTTCGAGCTGCCGTGCGACCTGGACCTGGGTGAAGAGCCGGATGATTCCGACCTGCGCGGCTGGTGCATCGGTTTCATGGAAGGCGTGTTCCTGCGCGAAGCCGCCTGGTTCGAAACCGCCGAAGACGAAGTCAGCGAAATGCTGCTGCCGATCATGGTCGGTTCCGGTCTGTTCGACGAACAGCCTGAGTTCGAAGACATCGCCAAGGACGCCAACCTGATGGACGATATGATCGTGCAGATCCCGGAAGCCCTGACCGCGCTCTACTTGCTGTGCCAGGCACCCGACGAAAAACCGGCGATCCTCAAGCCACGTCACCACTAAGGTTTTGCCTATGGACCACCCCATAGGCAACCGCTCCCTGGTGTTGCGCTACGTGCTGCTGGCCATCGGCTGGCTGAGCGTAGCGTTGGGGGTGATCGGGATTTTCCTGCCGGTATTGCCCACCACGCCTTTCCTGCTGCTGGCGGCCGCCTGTTTCGCCCGCAGTTCGCCGCGTTTCTACCAATGGCTGGTCGAGCATCCGCGCCTTGGGCCGTGGATTCGCGACTACCTGGACGGCAACGGCATCCCGCTCAAGGGCAAGGTCTACGCCATCGGCTTGATGTGGGCGAGCATTCTGTTCTCCTGCTACCTGGTGCCGCTGCCTTGGGCGCGGGGGTTTATGTTGACTAGTGCGTTACTGGTGACGGTTTACATCCTCAAGCAGAAAACCCTGCAGAAGCCTTGATCTCGCCTCTATGGTGAAAGAGCTTTTGTGGCGAGGGAGCTTGCTCCCGCTGGGTTGCGAAGCGACCCCAAACCCTTCAACCCAATTCCCCCTGACACATCGAGCTGGCTGGTTTTACGACTGCTGTGCAGCCGAGCGGGAGCAAGCTCTCTCGCCACAAAAACAGTTCTGCAATGCCCCACTCGTCCGACGACCTACCCTCCTTCACCAAAAACACCGCCTAGACTTCTGTTATCTGCGCCCGCAGCCAGACATGTCTTGCAGTCGGCGTCGTCCAGGATGGCCAATGCTCCGACGACGGTTAGCAGTAGGCGACGGCTAGCCGCCTCAGCAAGGAGCGTGTTTATGTCACTGCGCAAACAACTGTTTCTCGCCATTTGCCTGTTTCTGCTGGTGGCGTTCAGCGGCAGTTTTTTTGTCGGCCTGGAGAACTCCCGCGAGCAGATGCTCGGCCAGTTGCGCTCCCACGCCCAGGATGCCGCTACCGCGTTGGGGTTGTCGCTGACGACGCAGATAGACGACCCGGCGACGATGGAACTGATGGTCAGCTCGATTTTCGACAGTGGCTATTTCAGTAGCATCCGGGTGGTCAACATCATCGATGAACAAGTTCTGGTAGAACGTGACGCACCGGCGAAAATCAACGGTGTGCCCGACTGGTTTGTCAGTCTGGTAAACCTGCACCCGCAAGGGGGCGACGCATTGATCATGCGCGGCTGGGAGCAAGCGGCTCGGGTCGAAGTGTTGAGCAATCCGCAGTTCGCCCTGGCCAAATTGTGGGACAGCACACTCGGCAGCCTGGTCTGGTTGCTGCTGTGCGGGCTGCTTAGCGCGATGTTCGGCGGCTGGCTGCTGCGCCGGCAATTGCGCCCGCTGGACAAGATGGTCAAGCAGGCCGAAGCCATCAGTAAACGGGAGTTTCTCAGCCTGCCGAAACTGCCACGCACGCCTGAATTGAAACGAGTGGTGCTGGCCATGAACCAGATGGTCGAGAAGCTCAAGGCACTGTTCGCCGAAGAGGCTGCGCGCAGTGAAAAGCTGCGGGCTGACTCCTACCAGGACAGCCTGACGGGGCTGGCGAACCGGCGCTTGCTGGATGAGCAATTAGCCGACCATTTGCTGATCAGCGAACAGAGCAGCGACGGCCACTTGCTGATGGTGCGGATCAACGATCTGGCGGGGCTCAACCAGCGCCTGGGCGGCCAGCGCACCGACGCGTTGATTGGCGCCGTCGGCGAACTCCTGAAACGCCTGACGCAACTCCCGGAGCGGCGCACCTGGCTGGCGGCGCGCAATCGCGGTGGCGAGTTCAGTCTGCTGACCCCAGGCCTGGACGACAAAGACGCCGCACGCCTGTGCGCCGAGATCAGCGCGACCCTGGAAAACCTGCGCCTGACCGGCGCCAGCGACAGCATGCCGGTGGCGCACCTGGGCATCGTCGCCTACCAACCGGGCGAACCGGCCGGCGACGTCCTGCTGCGCCTTGATCAGGCCTTGACCCAGGCTCAGCAGCACCCCGAGCGGCCGTGGGCTCATCTGGATCATTCCACCACCGAGCCGAACCAGTCCCAGCACGACTGGCGTACCTGGATCGACGACGCCCTGACCCACGGCAAATTGCAACTGTATTTCCAACCGGTGGTGCAATGCGCCGACACCAGCCAAGTGCTGCACCACAAGGTACTCGCACGCCTGCTCGACCCCGAAGGCAAGGCGATTGCTGCCGGGCACTTCCTGCCGTGGATCGAACGCCTCGGCTGGTCGGCACGATTCGACCTGGCCATGCTTGAGGCCACCCTCGACTACCTCGCTGTCAACCGCTGGCCCCTGGCGTTGAGCCTGTCCGGCAGCAGCCTGCGTAATACAGAGTCGTTGCAACTGCTCCTGCAATCGCTCGACTCCCTGCCGGAACTGGCGCCGCTGCTGACCCTGGAAATCGACGAACGCCAACTGCCGCCCCCGGACGAGTTGCAGCGCCTGAGCCATAGCTTGCTCAACACCGGTTACCGCATCGGGTTGCAGCATTTTGGCGGGCGTTTTAGCCAGATCGGCAATTTGACTCAACTCGGGCTCGCGTACCTGAAGATTGATGGGAGCTATATTCGCGGGATTGATGAGCAGAATGATAAGCGGCTGTTCATCGAGGCGATTTTCCGGGCGACTAACAGCATTGATTTGCCGTTGATTGCGGAGATGGTCGAGACGCGGGGGGAGTTGGAGGTGATCAGGGAGCTTGGGTTGTTTGGGGTGATGGGGCGGTTGATTGGGCCGCCGGAGCCTATGTGAGTATCCGTCAGTTGCACCGCGTCATCGTTCTTCGCGAGCAGGCTCGCTCCCACAGGGAATGATGTCGGACACCTGCTCAAACCGGCGCTCAAGGCCCGGACTGAGGCGATGCGGGAAAGAAAAGATCAAAAGATCGCAGCCTTCGGCAGCTTCTACAGAGATCGGCGTAGGAGCTGCCGAAGGCTGCGATCTTTTCGCTGTTAACCACCGTGATTTTTTTGGTAAGTCTCCTCCCCCATCGCCGCAATCTGCCCCTCGATCAACGCCTCAAACGGTTTTAACAACGGCTCAAACGTCATCGGCGCCTCGAGTGTCTGCAACGCCTGCACAATCGCCTCCACCGTCGACAACGCCCCCGGCCCCGGCGCCTTGCGCAACCGATAGCGCGACACACCTCCATCCAGCAACGTCACTCGGGGCAACGCCGCCAGCAACGGATTAAGGTGCAGCATCTTGCGCGCCTTGCGCCAGGTGCCGTCCGGAACCACCAGCAGCAGCGGTTCATCGGATGCAGCGTAAGCCTGCAATGGCCGCGCCTCTTCGGCAGGAAACAACAACCGCGCCTGATAGCCCGGCCGGTTCAACAGCGCCGGCAAATCCTCGAACACTTCACCCACGATCAACTCGGCATTCTGCAATCCCAACGCCGCTAGTCGTGCGGTGTTCAGCGCATGGTTCACTTCGCTGGGATGCTGCAACAGCAACACCCGGGTGCGGCTGTCGAGGCTCGGGATCAGCGGACACAGGCAATGGGTTTGTGGGCGCAGGCAGCGCGGGCATTGGATTCTGGACATGCTTGCTTTTCCTTTAAGCAGCCGGGTTGAGCTGTGCTTTGAGCAAGTCGCGGAAGGTCTGGATCAGCGGTTCGCGGCTTCGGCCACGGCGCACGATCATCGAAAACGGTGCCTGATAGCCGAACGTCGCCGGCAGCAACACCCGCAGATCGCCCTTGTCGGCCCAAGCCTGGGCGTAGTGCTCCGGCAGGTAGCCGATGTAGGCGCCGGACAACACCAGAATCAGTTGGGCTTCCATACTTTCCACGGTGGCGGCGCTGTGTTTGAAGCCGTGACGCGCCAGTTCCGCCTGGCTCCAGTAACCGCGCCCGACCATGCGTTGCTGGGTGATGACTTGTTCGGGAATCCGCCGTTCGGTGAACAGCGGATGCCGACTGCTGCAATACAGCCAGTGCTGTTCGCGGTACAGCGGCATATAGACCAGCCCGCTCATGCGTGTGGAAAACGCACCGATGGCCAGATCGAGGCGGTTGTCCTGCACGCCGAGTTGCAGTTCGTAAGGGCTCATCACCGACAAGTGCAAATGCACGGCCGGGTGTTCCTGGGTGTAGGCGCCGATGGCTTCGGCGAAAGGCAACGCCTTGTCGCTGACGGTGGAATCGATGACGCCGAGGTTCAGCGTGCCGCGCAGTTCGCCCTTTAGCGCTGCCGCGTATTGTTCGAAGCCTTCGAGCTCGCCCAACAGACGCAGGGTTTCCTGGTGGAACAACTCGCCCTTGCTGGTCAGGCTGAAACCACCGCGACCACGATGGCAGAGCACCAGGCCAAGCGCGGCTTCGAGCTGGCTCATGTAAGTGCTGATCGCCGAGGTCGAGAGGTTGAGCTCTTGCTGGGCGTTGGCGAACCCCTGATGACGGACCACGCTGACGAAGATGCGTAATAGTTTCAGGTCGGGTAAAGCGTTGGCCATGATTGCTCCAGTTTCAGGAAAACACGCAGTGCTCGTCACGATTCAGATCACTGTGGCGAGGGGGCTTGCCCCCGTTGGGTCGCGAAGCGGCGCCAAAACCATTCACCTCGTTGTATCAGAGAGAATGCATGCATCAGTTGACGACTGCTGCGCAGCCGGACGGGGGCAAGCCCCCTCACCACAGGAGCTCCCTCGCCACAGGGTCCTGCGTGTGGACAGAAGTCTATCGCCGTCATCACCATTAGTTTAGAAAAATCTGAACTAAGTATTTGCCCATAGCGATTCTTCCCGCCCACTACATTTCGCAGAATCGCCGCCACAAGGTTCGCCCGTGTCTCCCCGACCGGTGCAACCAACATAAATAAAACAACGACGATGAGGCCTTACCCGTGGACAAGATTCTTCACCAACCACTGGGCGGCAATGAAATGCCGCGCTTCGGCGGCATCGCCACCATGATGCGACTTCCCCATTTGCCTACCGCTGCCGGCCTGGATGCTGCCTTCATTGGCGTGCCGCTGGACATCGGCACCTCGCTGCGCCCCGGCACCCGTTTCGGACCCCGCGAAATCCGCGCTGAATCGGTGATGATCCGCCCGTACAACATGGCCACCGGCGCTGCACCATTCGATTCCCTGTCGGTCGCTGACATCGGTGATGTGGCAATCAACACGTTCAACCTGCTGGACGCCGTGCGGATCATCGAAGAGTCCTACCACAGCATCCTCGAACACGATGTGATCCCGCTGACCCTAGGCGGCGACCACACCATCACCCTGCCAATCCTGCGTGCGATCCATAAAAAGCACGGCAAGGTCGGCCTGGTGCACATCGACGCCCACGCCGATGTGAACGATCACATGTTCGGCGAGAAAATCGCCCACGGCACCACCTTCCGTCGCGCTGTCGAAGAAGGCCTGCTGGACCCGGACCGCGTCGTGCAAATTGGTCTGCGCGCCCAGGGCTACACCTCCGAAGACTTCAACTGGAGCCGCAAACAAGGCTTCCGCGTTGTTCAAGCCGAAGAGTGCTGGCACAAATCCCTGGCACCACTGATGGCCGAAGTTCGCGAGAAAGTCGGCGGCGGTCCGGTGTACCTGAGTTTCGACATCGACGGCATCGATCCGGCTTGGGCACCTGGCACCGGCACCCCGGAAATCGGCGGTCTGACGACCATTCAGGCGATTGAAATCGTCCGTGGCTGCCAAGGCCTCGACCTGGTCGGCTGCGATCTGGTAGAAGTCTCGCCCGCTTACGACACCACCGGCAACACCTCGCTGTTGGCTGCCAACCTGCTGTACGAAATGCTCTGCGTACTGCCTGGCGTGGCCCACCGCTGAGGATTGGTCATGAACGAACGCGATCAGGTTCTGAAAGCTGCCGCCGACCTGGTGACAGCCTTTACCCGTAACGATCGCGAAGCCTACTTCGGTGCGTTCAGCACCGACGCGAGCTTCGTGTTCTACACCCTCGAACAGCCCCTGCTGTCGCGCGATGCCTATCAGGCGTTGTGGGACAACTGGCGCGCCGAGGATGGCTTTGAAGTGCTCTCGTGCACCTCGAGCAACGCCTTCGTCAGCCTGCAGGGTGACGTGGCGATTTTCATCCATGACGTAGCCACCGAGCTGCGCATGCAAGGGGAGCAACACTTCAGCCAGGAGCGCGAGACGATTGTTTTCAAGAAACAAGCGTCTGGCCAAGAACAACAAGGCCATTGGCTGGCCTGCCACGAACATTTGTCCGCAATGCCGGAAGGGCTGCCATCCCCTTAGCCAAACAGGTGACGCTCACGCACGATGAGCGCGCCTTTATGATCGGAGCTGATCATGAATAAAAACAACAAAGACAAAGACCAAAGCCTTACGCAAATTGAAACCTACGGGGTCGAACAGATCCCGGACAGCGAACGTACCGCAGGCCCGACGGATTTGTTCCGGATGATCTTCGGCGGTTCCAACACCTTTGCCACCGCCGTGCTCGGCAGTTTCCCGGTGCTGTTCGGTTTGTCTTTCCAGGCCGGTGTCTGGGCGATTGTGCTGGGCGTGTTGCTGGGTTCGCTGATCCTCGCGCCGATGGGCCTGTTCGGCCCGATCAACGGCACCAACAACGCCGTGTCCTCCGGCGCGCACTTCGGTGTGCACGGGCGGATCGTCGGTTCGTTCCTGTCGCTGTTGACCGCCATCGCCTTCTTCTCGCTCTCGGTGTGGAGTTCAGGTGATGCGCTGATCGGTGGTGCCAAACGCCTGATCGGCTTGCCGGAAACCGACCTGACACTGGGCCTGGCCTATGGTCTGTTCGCGATTCTGGTGCTGACGGTGTGCATCTACGGCTTCCGTTTCCTGCTGTGGGTCAACAAGATCGCGGTGTGGAGCGCCAGCCTGCTGTTCCTGCTGGGCATCTTCGCCTTCGCCGGGCCTTTCGATGTGAACTTCGCCGGCACCGTCAGCATGGGTCAACCGGGCTTCTGGGCCGCGTTCATCGGTGCTGCGCTGGTGGCGATGAGCAACCCGATTTCCTTCGGTGCGTTCCTCGGCGACTGGTCGCGCTACATCCCGCGCGATACACCAAAAGGCCGGATCATGGCGGCTGTGGTGATTTCGCAGATCGCGACCTTCATCCCGTTCCTGTTCGGCCTGGCCACCGCGACCATCGTGGCGATCAAGGCACCGGACTACATCGCGGCCAACAACTACGTCGGCGGTCTGCTGGCGGTGTCGCCGAACTGGTTCTTCCTGCCGGTGTGCATGATTGCGGTGATCGGCGGCATGTCCACCGGCACAACCTCGTTGTATGGCACCGGGCTGGACATGTCCAGCGTGTTCCCTCGGCTGCTGTCGCGGGTCAAGGCGACGTTGCTGATCGGCGTGATGTCGATTGCCTTCATCTTCATCGGGCGCTTTGCGGCGAATCTGGTGCAGAGCGTGTCGACCTTCGCCGTGCTGATCATCACCTGCACCACGCCATGGATGGTGATCATGATCATCGGCCTGGTCGTGCGCCGCGGCTTCTACTGCCCGGATGACCTGCAAGTGTTCACCCGCGGCGAGAAAGGTGGCCGCTACTGGTTCACCCACGGCTGGAACTGGCGTGGCCTGGGTGCCTGGATCCCGAGTGCGTTGGTAGGTTTGTGCTTCGTGAACCTGCCGGGGCAATTTGTGGGTGTGCTGGGCAACCTGGCCGGCGGTATCGACATCAGCCTGCCGGTGACCCTGGGCCTGGCGTCGCTGGTGTACCTGGCGTTGTTGAGCCTGTTCCCGGAATCGCGGGAAGTGTTTGGCCCGGACGATGTACGCAGCAAGGGCACGGATTCGCTCGCTAAACCGGCGATGCGCCAAGCCGCCTGATAAACAAAACATGCTGATGTGGTGAATACCTGTGGCGAGGGAGCTTGCTCCCGCTCGACTGCGCAGCAGTCGCAAAACAGGCGATTGGGTTTCCCCTGAAGAAACTCGGTTGCGGAATTTGGGGCTGCTTCGCAGCCCAGCGGGAGCAAGTCCCCTCGCCACAAAAGCCCGCATCACAGCAATGCTATTCAGCCTCACCATAAAAAAGACAATCGGAGACACGCCATCATGGCACTGGATTTAACCGTCGTACTCATCTACGCCGCCGCGATGCTGTTACTCGGCTACTACGGCATGCGCAAAGCCAAGACCAACGAAGACTTTTTGGTCGCCGGTCGTAACCTCGGCCCGAGCCTCTACATGGGCACCATGGCCGCCACCGTACTCGGCGGCGCGTCCACCGTTGGCACCGTACGCCTGGGCTACGTCCATGGCATCTCCGGTTTCTGGCTGTGCGCCGCACTGGGTTGCGGGATCGTCGCGCTGAACCTGTTCCTCGCCAAACCGCTGCTGAAACTGAAGATCTACACCGTTACCCAGGTGCTGGAAAAACGCTACAACCCGATGGCCCGCTCGGCGAGCGCGGTGATCATGCTGGCGTACGCGCTGATGATCGGCGTGGTCTCGATCCTGGCCATTGGCACCGTGCTGCAAGTGCTGTTCGGCCTGCCGTTCTGGATTTCGGTATTGCTCGGTGGTGGCGTGGTGGTGATCTACTCGGCCATCGGCGGCATGTGGTCGCTGACCCTGACCGACATCGTCCAGTTCGTGATCAAGACCGTGGGCCTGATGTTCATCCTGTTGCCAATCTGCCTGTACCGCGTCGGTGGTTGGGATCAGTTGGTGTTGAAACTGCCGGCGAGCGCCTTCAGCTTCACCACCATCGGCTGGGACACGATCATTACCTACTTCATGATCTACTTCTTCGGCATCCTGATCGGTCAGGACATCTGGCAACGGGTGTTCACCGTCAAGAGCGCCAAAGTGGCTCAGGTCGCCGGTACATTCGCAGGCTTCTACTGCATCCTTTACGGACTGGCCTGCGCCCTGATCGGCATGGCCGCTCACGTACTGATTCCGGACCTGGACAACGTCAACAACGCCTTCGCCGCCATCGTTAAGCTGTCCCTGCCGGACGGTATCCGTGGCTTGGTAATTGCCGCGGCACTGGCTGCGATGATGTCCACCGCCAGCGCCGGCCTGCTCGCCGCTGCCACCACCCTGACCGAAGACCTGCTACCGAAACTGCGCGGCGGTAAACAGTCGAGCCTGGGCATGAACCGTCTGTTCACCCTGCTGACCGGCCTGGTGGTGCTCGGCATCGCCCTGGTGGTCAACGACGTGATCAGCGCCCTGACCCTGGCGTACAACCTGCTGGTGGGCGGCATGCTGATCCCGTTGATCGGTGCGATTTTCTGGAAGCGCGCAACCACCGCCGGCGCCATCGCCAGCATGGGCATGGGCTTCGCCACCGCGCTGGTGTTCATGTTCAAGGACGGTCTGGACGCCAACACGCCGATCTATTACAGCCTCGGCGTAGGTCTGGTGAGCTTTGTGCTGGTCAGCCTGATGTCCCGTCGCCCGGCAGTGGTGGCTAGCGCCGCCTAAGCTGAACATAACGACTTGATGCTTTCTTCGACGGGTGTGGCGTCGGTTGCCACACCCGTTTTTTTTCGTCTGGAGAAAACTTATGAAGATCGTCAGCCGCGATCAGTGGTTCGAGGTCAAACAGCTCAGTGACGGCATTCGCCTGATTCACGAGCCTTACATCCGTCCCTTCTACCGCTGCAACCTCTGGCACATCCAGGGCCGCGACAAGGATTTGCTGCTGGACAGCGGCTCGGGGCTGGTGAGCCTGCGCGAGCAACTACCGTGGATCACCGAGCGGCCGCTGGTGGCGGTGGCCAGCCATTGCCATTTCGATCATATCGCCGGGCATCACGAATTTTCTGAACGACTGGTGCACCCGGCCGAAGCGCAGATTCTCGCTGCGCCCAACGGCGAGAACACCTTGAGCACGGCGTTTGTCGGCGACGAGATGTTCGAGGCGCATCCCGATTGCCCGCTGTGTTACGCCGAATACCGGGTCAAAGCCGCGCCGGCCACGGGCATGATTGAAGAAGGCGATGTGCTGGACCTGGGTGATCGCGTGCTGCAAGTGCTGCACACGCCGGGGCATTCGCCGGGTGGTATCAGCCTGTATGAAGCGGCAACCGAGACGCTGTTCAGCGGCGACATCATCTACGACGGGCCGCTGATCGAAGACGCCTACCACTCCAACCTCGACGACTACGCCCGCAGCCTGCAACGCTTGCATGCGTTGCCGATCCGCACGGTACATGGCGGGCATTTCGGGAGTTTTTCCGGGGAGCATTTACGCACGATGATTGACGAGTGGCAGCGCTCGCACGGCTGAAGCCTGCTGTACTCAGCGCAGGGACAACAACAATAACGCCCTCGAAGAGCGACCATGAAAAGAGCTGCCGTTCGTGCTGCTGTGCATCACTTTATCAGCCGCCTGCTGGAAGATCGGAAGGACTTCGACGACCACGTCAGCCTGGCGCAGTTGGGATTGGATAAAGAAGATATCGAGGAGCTGATCTTCCATCTGGAAGATGAGCTGGGGTTGACCGCGTTTACGGCGGAGGAAGACCGGATGCTCAAGACCGCCAGGACAGCGAATGATTTGAGTCGGTTTTTAGTGAAGATCGGGAGGGATTGAGAGGGGTTGCCAAATACACCCGAAATCTCTGGCAAGGGCCGCTTTTGTGGCGAGGGGGCTTGCCCCCGTTGGGCTGCGGAGTAGCCCCAAAACCATTCACCCAAGTTGAATCAGATTGACCGAGGCAGCCGATTTACGACTGCTACGCAGCCGGACGGGGGCAAGCCCCCTCGCCACAACAAGCCCACTTGCCGCAGGCTCCGTTCTGGCAGTTACCGGCGGCGCTGCTGGCGTCGACGCTGTTCGTCGTCAGTGCGAATAGGCACAGGTTGCAGAGGCGGTTCGATCAAACCGAGTGCGACACCCAGGTCATGCAGCCAGTTTTGGATTTTCTCTTTCATGGTGCCCCCTTCAGGGTAGTGCCGAGTGGCCGGAATTCTGTAGCCACTTCGCACTGATAATAGTCCGAAGTCCTACGCAATGCTCGCCCAAGATCGCAATGATCTGTTACTGAATTGATCCAAATAGCTGACCGTTAGTTCAAGCCGTCGCCCGAGCCTGACTCGGCAGCGCCGGATAGACCGCTTGCTGCTGCTCAAGCCACGCGTTCAAGTTCGCCCCGAGCATGCCTTTACGCCACATCAGCCACGTGGTGGCGCTGGCAAATGGCTCGGCCAGCGGGTGCACCGCCACGCTTTCTCGACCCGGCAGGCTGGCGAGCATCGACTCCGACATCAACGCCACGCCGGAGCCAGCGATCACACAGGCGAGCATCCCCGGATAAGACTCGATCTCCATCGCCCGGCCCATGGCCGCGTGGTAATGGGCGAACCAGGCCTCCAGGCGCATCCGGTAGGAACAACCCTGCCGGAAGGTGAACACTGAACGCCCTTCCACATCCAGCGCACTGTGGATCGGCGGGTGATCGGCCTCGCTGATCAACACCAGCCGTTCGTCGCAAAACGGCACGCCGTCGAGGCCCGCGAGTTCCAGCGGACCGTCCACCAGTGCCGCATCGAGACGCCCGGTGAGCAAACCTTCGAGCAATTCGCCGCTGGGACCGGACTGCACTTGCAGGTTCACCGCCGGGTACGTGCGGTGATAGCGCGCCAACAGCCCCGGAAGGTGGATAGCCGCCGTGCTGTACATGGTGCCAAGCACGAAGTCACCGGCCGGTTGCCCGCCCTGCACCGCCGCGCTGGCTTCGTCGTGCAGGGCAAACAGCTTGGCGGTGTAATCCAGCAGGACTTTTCCCGCAGGCGACAACTGCAAACGCTGACGCTCGCGAAGGAAAAGTTCGACACCGAGTTGCTCTTCCAGTTGTTTGAGCCGAGTCGACAGATTCGACGGCACCCGGTGCAGGCGTTCGGCAGCCCGAGTGATCGAGCCCTCTTGCGCCACAGCCTGGAAAATCCGCAATTGGCTGAATTCCACACCATTCTCCAATACAGAACAAGTTACTCACTATTATTCATTTTAAAAGAAAGTCAATCAGTCCTAGCCTGACGGTCATTGATCCTCGAATGGAATTCAGACCATGTCCCCTCTGATTCGCTTAATCGCCAGCTTCATCGCCCTGATGATGGCCATGGGCATCGGGCGTTTCGCCCTGACGCCACAACTTCCGCACCTGCTCAGCGAAGGGCAGATCGACCTGACCGCCGCCGGTCTGATTGCAGCGGCCAACTACCTCGGCTATTTCGTCGGTGCAGTGGACGCGATGTTCTCGCGCCGCCCCGAGCAAGTCCGCCGGCGCCTGCTCGGTGGCTTATGGCTCTGCGTGCTGCTGACCCTCGCATCGTTCTGGGCCAACGGCTTCTGGTCTCATCTACTGCTGCGCTTCGGCACCGGCGTCGCCAGCGCCTGGGTGTTGGTGATGATCACCGCATTGAGCCAGCCACTGGCAGCCGCGGCCGGTCGTCCACGGCTTGGCGCGCTGGTGTTTGCCGGACCGGGGTTGGGGATTTTTCTGACGGGGTTGCTGGCCTTGGGCTCGAACCTCCTCGGGCAATCCTCCGCGACCTTGTGGCTGGTGTATGCCGCTGTCGCGCTGGTGATGCTGCTGGTCATCCTGCCGTTCCTGCCACAATCGACTGCCGCAGCACCAACACCGACGGCCAATACATCAGGCAATCAAGGCATCGGCCGTTTAGGGGTGATCTACGCCTTGTACGGTTTGGGCTACATCATCCCGGCCACGTTTCTCTCGCAAATGGCCAACGCGCAGTTCCACGGTCAGTGGATGGCCGATCTGTTCTGGCCGTGCTTCGGTCTTGCGGCGGCCATCGGGGTCGTACTGGTGAGTTTGCGCCGGCACAACCCGAACGCCACGCGGCACTGGCTGATGGCAACGTTATGGCTACAAGCTGCCGGGGTTTTCGCCTGTTTGCTGGGCAGCGGCCCGGGCCTGGCGTTGGGCGTGATCCTCTGCGGCACGCCGTTCCTGGCCTGCATGCAATTGGTGATGCAACGCTCCCGGGAACTGGCACCCCACGCCACCCAGCGCAACGCCGGGCTGCTGACCGCGTGCTTTGCCGTGGGTCAGCTCAGCGGGCCGTTGCTGGCCGCATTGAGCAGCCATTTCAGTGGCGGTTTGCAACCCGCGCTGGTGATCGCCGGAAGCGGTTTGCTGATCGCCGGCGGTTTGCTGCTGGGCCCACTCACTGCTGGCCGAGGGCTTTGCGCAAACGACGGCGCACCCACTGTTCAGCGCTGACAAACGTGATGCCGAGCAGCACCAGCACCGCGCCGACCACAAAGTTGAGGCTCAGGTCTTCACCCAGCAACACCACGCCGAACGTGACGCCGAACAGCGGCGTCATGAACGAGAACACCGCAAGGTTCGCCGCCAGATAACGGCGCAACAGCCAGAACCAGGTCAGGTAACTGAAGAACGACACCACCAGGCCCTGGAACAGCACACTGGCCACCGCCACGGTGGTCAGGCTGACGTGGGTCACCTGGCCGCTAAGGATGGCGATCAGCAACAGGCCGACAAAACCGACGATCAGTTGATAGAACAGGGTCAGGGTCACCGGCGCTTCCGACAGGCGCGAAGCACGCACCACCACGGTGGTCGCACCCCAACTGGCACCGGCCAACACGCCCAAGGCATCGCCCATCAACATGCGGTGGTCGAGGTTGTCCCAGGACACACCGCCGGCAAACGCGATGGCGATCCCGACGAATGCGAGAAAAATCCCCAACCATTGCACCGGCCTTAAACGCTCACTCGGCAACAGCCAGTGAACGCCCAACGCGGTGAAGATCGGTGCGGTGTAGAGAAACACCGACATGTGCGCAGCGGTGGTCAGTTGCAGGCCTTCGGAAATGAAGAAGAACTCCAGGCCAAACAGCGCACCGGCCAGTAGTCCACCGCGCCAGGTTGTGCTGACCTGATCCCAACCGCCCTTCCAGCAGATGAGAAGTCCTACAAGCAACGCAGAAATACCCGAGCGCCCGGCAGCCTGCATGACCGGCGCGATGTCGGGCGCTGCCCACTTGATCATCACTTGTTGCACGCCCCAGATCAGGCACAGCCCGATCATCACTTGCAGGGCAAATTTATCGGCGCTACGCCGGGTGGCGCTCACCGGAACACCTCGACAACACAATCCATGGCAGTGACTCGACAGTAAAAGCAAAGCCCCCGACTCAAGGTCGGGGGCGAAAAATTATGCTGTCGATTATCAACCAGGTGGCCAGAAAATGCCGCCTGCCAGAGACCTTTAAATTCCCTGTGGGAGCGGGCTTGCTCGCGAAGAGGCCGTGTCAGTTAATAGAAATGTCTACTGACACACCGCTTTCGCGAGCAAGTCGAATCGTCGCACCGCCGCTCCCACAAGGGGATTGCGTTATCCCGCCGTGGCGACCACTGCTGCTTGCTGGGTCTGCTCGCGCCAAGCCAAAAGGAAGTAAATCGCCCCGCCCAGGAAGCATCCGGTAAACCAGGCGAAGTTGGCCATCGGTTGCAGGACCGGGGTGAAGGTAATCGCCACGCCCAACAACGTTGCAGGAATCAGCGCCTTGACCGCCGTCCAGTTGACCCCGCCGCTGTAGTAATACTTCCCGCTGGGACCATCATTGAACAGCGCGTCCACATCGATCTGCTGCTTTTTGATCAGGTAGTAATCCACCAGCAGAATCCCGAACAACGGCCCGATAAACGCCGCGAGTACATCGAGGGTGTAATGGATCACGTCGGGGTTGTTGAACAGGTTCCACGGGGTGATGAAGATCGACGCCACCGCAGCGATCATGCCACCGGCACGCCAGCTGATTTTGCTCGGGGCGACGTTGGCGAAGTCGAACGCCGGGGACACAAAGTTGGCGACGATATTGATGCCGATGGTGGCGGTCACGAAAGCAAACGCACCGAGCAGCACCGCTACGCTGTTGTCGATGCGGGCCACGGTGGCGATCGGGTCGTGGAGCATTTCACCGAACACCGGCAAGGTGCCTGAGACGATGACCACCGTCACCAGCGAGAACGCCAGAAAATTCACCGGCAAGCCCCAGAAATTGCCCCGGCGCACGTCCTTCATGCTGCGGCAGTAGCGACTGAAATCACCGAAGTTCAGGGTCGGCCCGGAAAAGTACGACACCACCAACGCCGTCGCGACGATGACTTGTCCGAAAGCCTCCCAGCCGGACAGGGATTTTTCCGCGAGGGTGAAGCTGATGTTGCTCCAGCCAGCCTTCCAGACGATCCAGCCCGCGAGCATGAACATCACGCCATAAACCACCGGCCCTGCCCAATCGATAAAGCGGCGGATCGATTCCATGCCGGTCCAGAACACCAGCGCCTGAACGAACCACAGGCTGAGGAAACCGAACCAGCCGAGGTAGGACAAACCGGCGAAATGCGGTTCGGCGTACGCCGCCATCGTAGGAAAAAACCGCAGCACAACGATGATCAGTGCACTAGACGCCAAATATGTCTGAATCCCATACCAGGCGACTGCGATAAGGCCGCGGATGACCGCAGGAATATTCGCCCCGAACACCCCGAATGCGAGTCGGCAAATTACCGGGTAAGGCACCGCCGCTTGCTGGCTTGGTTTGGCGACCAGGTTAGCGATCAATTGCACGATGCAGATCCCGCCGAGCAAGGCGATCAACACCTGCCAACTGGCCAGCCCGAGGGCGAACAGGCTGGCGGCGAACACATAACCACCGACGCTGTGCACGTCGCTCATCCAGAAGGCGAAGATGTTGTACCAATTCCATTTCTGCGGCAGCGGCCCCAAGTCCTGGTTATACAGGCGTGGGCTGTAGCCGTTGGGCACTTGCTCGGTCATCGCGGGGCTCCTCGTCAGTACAGGCGCGGCCCCCGGGATTGATGTGGCGACCACACTGCGTACGGGAGCTGGCATGGTTTGTATACGGGTTGCTACGCAGAATGCGTGCCATAGGTGTGAAAGCTGTGACAGAGCTGGCTTTCAGTCCGGAACATGGACTGATTTCAAAATCATATAGGAAGGGAAATTGCCCATGAACAGGGCGCTAGCGCCTGCAAACAGTGCAGGATTTTCTGTATACAACTGGAAGGGAGTGACTGCTATGCAGTCAATCACGAGCAGGCTCGCTCCCACAGGGATTTATGTGGAATGAAGAACTTAGGCCAAATACAGATCCGCTGTGGGAGCGGGCTTGCTCGCGAAGGCGTCATTGCAAACAACTCAGATCACGGCGCCTTGCGCGCAACCCAATACCCGACCGTGCATGCAATGCAGGTGGCCAAGGTGCCCCACGCCATATCCATCACCGCCAACTGCGCCGACCAGCCGTTCAGCGTCGCCCAGTTACTCAAGTCATAAGTGCCGTAAGCCACCAACCCCAATAACGCGCCCATCCGCGCAGCTCGCTGCCAGGTACTCGCGGGCAATACCACGAACACCACACAACCGATTACATAAAGGAGATAGAACACCGCTGCCGGAACCAGCAGCGGTTGATCGAGCATCAGGGGTCCGAGCAGCGCCCGGTAAGTCGGGGCCATCAACACGCCGAGCCAGAGGCCGTCGAGCAGGAGAAACGCCAGCAAGGTGCCGGCGTAGGCGAACAAGGCTTTTTTCATAGCACCCGACCTCATGTGAACTCCGTGTAGGAGCTGCCGCAGGCTGCGATCTTTTGACTTTATAAGATCAAGATCAAAAGATCGCAGCCTTCGGCAGCTCCTACAGGAGCCGATGCGAGGTCAGCTTAGTTCAATGCGATCCGCATGAATGACGATCTGGCCGTTCTTGTACAACGCGCCGATAGCCTTCTTGAAGTTGCCTTTGCTGACGCCGAACATACTGCTGATCAGGGTCGGATCGCTCTTGTCGCTGATCGGCAACGTGCCGTTGTTGTCGCGCAGCTTGGCGAGGATCTTCGAGTTCAGGCTGGTGGCGGCTTCTTCGCCGACCGGTTGCAGGCTCAGGCTGATCTTGCCGTCGGTACGGACTTCTTTGATAAAGCCCTTCTCTTCTTTACCGGCGCGCATGAACTTGAAGATTTCATTCTTGTGAATCAGGCCCCAGTGCTTGTTGTTGATAATTGCCTTGAAGCCCATGTCCGTGGCTTCGGCAACCAGCAAATCAACTTCCTGGCCCGGGGTGTAGCTGGCCGGGGTCTTGTCCAGGTAACGGTCCAGACGCGCGGTCGCAGTGATGCGGCGGGTGTGCTTGTCGAGGTAGACGTGCACCACCACATATTCGCCGGCGGTCATCTGGCGTTTTTCTTCGGAGTACGGCAGCAACAGGTCCTTCGGCAGACCCCAATCCAGGAACACGCCGATGCTGTTGACTTCAACGACTTTCAAACTGGCGAATTCACCGACCTGAACTTTCGGCGTTTCGGTAGTTGCGATGAGTTTGTCATCGCTGTCCAGATAAACAAAAACGTTGAGCCAGTCTTCATCTTCGCTGGGAATATCTTTGGGGATATAACGATTAGGCAGAAGGATTTCACCATCCGCGCCACCGTCCAGATATAAACCGAAGTTAGTGTGTTTAACCACTTGCAAACTGTTGTAGCGCCCGACTAAAGCCATTTCCAATACCCTCATTGCGTGGGCGGCATTCTACCCGGTTTTACGGGCTGCGCTCGCCGGCCAGCCCGGTGGCGCGAGAAAATCCTCCGAAGGCCTTAATTTTCCTGGGTTTTGGCGCCAGGCTCGCGGCCGCTCGTCAGACTGACCTGGCGCCAATGGCCATCATCCGTCGAGCCGAAGGCGCTATTTTCCCAGCTGTCTTCTTATTTAAAACAGCAGCTTAGCCGGGTATTTCGAACAATAACTTGTGAATAATCGAGTGATGGCCCAGGTTATTTCAGGGGGATATTTACCAAGCAATTGTCAAGTATTTCCTGTACGATGCCTGGCCAAGTTAATTTTCTACAGGTTAATGGCCGCCATGCGTGTAAAAGCATCCAACAGCAAAGCAAAGCCAGCTCCAGCCGTTGAAACCAGCGAATCGATCAACAACCAGATTGCTGCGTTCCTCAAGTCCGGCGGTGAAATCCAGCAAATTGCCAAAGGCGTCAGCGGCCAGACATTCGGCCCGTCCAAGCAAATCACGCTCGGCAAAAAGTAACACGGTGCTTTAACTGGTCCATAAGCGCTTTGAGCTTCGAAGCGCTTGGACTGGAACCCTCCCGCAACACCCCGAAAAACCCATCAATATTCCAAAAATCGACGAACGGCCCTCGATGCCGAGCATTCGCCGGTATGCTTGCACACGTCTAGATTAAGCGTTTCAGCAGACTTTGATGACTGCTCCCTCGCTGATCATGGAGTGACGCATGTTCAAACCCTCCTGTTTATTGCTCTGCAGCCTTCTGCTGTCGTGCCCGGTTGCCAATGCGCAAATCTTCCAGCGCGAACTGGGCGACTTCGACCTCAAACTCGGCACCACTCCCAGCCGCAGCATGGCTCAGGGGTTGGTCAAGCCCGCCAGTACCGGCTCATTCCATGGCGGCCTCGACTTGAGCCATGACAGCGGATTCTACGTCGGCCAATGGTCACCAAGCGCAGGGTTGACCCCGGGCAGTAACCTCGAAGTCGATTCCTACATGGGCTTTAAACAGCCTTTCGATCACACCCTCGGCTACGAAGTCGGCATGATCCATTACAGCTATCCAAAACTGGACACGCTCGACAGCCAGGAGCTGTTCGGTGGCTTGACCTTCCTGGGCAGCCGTTTCGGCGCAGCCTTCAGCGACGACCCGGACAAACAGAACAGCACCGTGTTTGCCGATCTGGGTGGCAATCAGCCGTTCGGAATCGGGATCAGCCTGAAATACACCACCCACCAGCTCAATTCACCGGTCTCCGTCGACGGAGGCTCGGTCAGCAGTTTCAACGATTGGTCGTTGCAACTGTCCCGTGCGTTCATGGGGGTCGACCTGAACCTGATCTACAGCGATTCCAACCTCAGCGGCAGTGAATGCTCCGCCTACTCAGGGCACAACAGCCAGTGCGATGGGCTAGTGACCCTCAAGGCTGAACGCAGCTTTTATTGATCGGCTTGAACTGCCGGGCTTATCTTGCGTTCACATAAAGACCCTCATCAAAGAAGCCAGGCCTTCGCAAGGACTCGCCCATGTCGCGCTGGTTTAAACACATTGCCGTCCTGATTACCCTCTCCCTCGCCCTCGGCGCATGTAGCCGCGTGGGGCTGGCGTACCGCAATCTCGACGTGATCATTCCGTGGACGCTCAGCGACTATCTGGACATGAACGGCGAGCAAAAAGGCTGGTTCAACGAGCGCCTCAAGGAGCATCTGAGCTGGCACTGCACGACCCAACTGCCGGGCTACCTGGATTGGCTGGACCGTTTGCAGGCCATGGTCGAGACCAATCAAGTCACTGACGAAGCGCTGCAGGCCCGCACCCAGGAAGCCAAAAAAGCCATCGCCCAGACCGCTCGGGAAATAACCCCATCCGCCATCGAGTTGTTGCAGGGGCTGGATGACCAGCAGGTGGCAGAGATGAACGATGCCTTCGCCAAGGACCAGCGCAAACGTCAGGAGGAATACCTCAAGCCGTCCCTTGATCAGCAAATCAAGGAGCGTGGCGTGCGCATGGACAAACGTCTGAACGACTGGCTCGGCCCGCTCAGCCCCAGTCAGCAACAACGGGTTGTGGCCTGGTCGAACGCCTTGAGTGACCAGAATCAGCAATGGATCGCCAACCGCGTCCATTGGCAAAAACAGTTCAGTGCGGCAGTCGCGCAGCGCCATAGTCCAGAATTCCCACAGCGAATCGAGACACTTCTGGTCAATCGCGAGAGTTTGTGGACAGCGGATTACCGCTTGGCCTACGCCAACACCGAGGCTCAAGCGCGGGGGTTGCTGGTGGATTTGATGGCCGAGAGCACACCGGCTCAGCGTCAGCGGTTGTTGAAGAAGATTGATGGGGTAAGGAAGGACTTCACTGATTTGAAATGTTTGAAGGCGGTGCAGCAGGGGTAAAAACAAGATCAAAAGATCGCAGCCTTCGGCAGCTCCAGTGTTTTGTGTACACCTGTAGGAGCTGCCGAAGGCTGCGATCTTTTGCTGTTTGCAGGAAGTCAGGCAATCTGTGCCTTCGACGCCACCTCATCAAACGTCACGTCATCCAGCGCATCCGCCTGTTCATCCAGCACCTGGCGCGGATGGTCATTGCCCGGAATGCTGCTGTCGATCAGGCTCAACAAACTCGAGCCACGAGGCGTCAAAACGAAGTTCTCGCCATTTCCCCCCTCGTCCTCAGGTCGCGATGCGATAAAGCCACGATCCAGCAGCAACTTTTCGTACTCGGTGGCGATCACTTTCAGGTGGTCGAGGTTGCCAATTAGCTCGCCCTCTTCCGCCTTTTCCGCCGAAAGCTGTTCAGCGTAGGGCCTTGGAGTAAAGCTATGGCCGGCACTGTTCTGCACTTCGTGCAGCAAGCGTTCAATCAAATCCCAGTTATAAGTCGTCATCCTGATTCAACCTCCAAAGCCAGTGAGTGTGATGGCCTTCATAGGTTGTGACCGACACGGCGGGAAGCCGTTCAGCCGAGGTTTTGAACGGCACCGATCGGCGGTATGTCGAATTTTGCATAGGTCAAACGACTAGGCTGTGTACGTCGCCTCCCAGCACCGCGCAGGAGAAACCCCCATGAACATTCAGAATCATCCGGTCGTATCGCGAGAAGAATGGCTCGCCGCCCGCAAACAACACCTGGCCAACGAAAAAGCCTTCACCAAGGAACGCGACAAACTCAGCGCTGAGCGTCGCGCCCTGCCCTGGGTGAAAATCGACAAGGACTACCGCTTTCAAAGCACCCATGGCGAACAGAAACTGGCCGACCTGTTCGGCGGTCGCAACCAGTTGGTCATCTACCACTTCATGTTCGCCCCAGGCTGGGATGAAGGCTGCCCCGGTTGCTCGTTTTTGTCCGACCACATCGACGGTGCCAACCAGCACCTGGCCCATCATGACGTGGCAGTAGTGGCGGTTTCCCACGCACCGCTCGCCGAATTCCAGGCCTTCAAGCAACGCATGGGCTGGAAGTTCGACTGGGTATCGTCCGAAAACAGCGACTTCAACTACGACTTTGGCGTGTCGGCCCGAGCCGAAGAGGTCGCCGCAGGCACGGCTACCTACAACTACGAAAAATCCGACGGTGCCGAAGAAGAACTCCCCGGCCTCAGCGTGTTTTATCGCAACGACGCCGGCGACATCTTCCACACCTATTCCACCTACGCCCGGGGCCTGGACATGTTGGTGGGCGCCTACAACTACCTGGACCTCACGCCCAAGGGCCGCAATGAAGAGGAAATCATGGAGTGGGTGAGGCATCACGATCGGTATGAAAGCAAATCGCCCTCTAGCTGCTGTCATGGGGGATAAGCCCGGGAGATCGAGGCACGGCTATTCGCGAGCAGGCTCGCTCCCACACTGGAATGTGATCCCCCGTGTGCAAGCCTGCTCGCGATGACTGACCACCATTTAAACTCGATGGTGACTGATGCACCGCTATAGCAAGTATCAGGAATCCGGCCGCAAAGGCTTCTTCACAAAGTCCAGAAACGCCCGCAGCGCCGGGGCCATTTGCCGCTGACTTGGGTAGTACAGGTAAAAACCCGGAAAGGCTGGCGTCCAGTCCTGAAGCAGATGGACCAACCGGCCAGCGCTAATGTGCTCTCGAACCTGATGCTCAAACAGATACGCGATGCCCGCACCTTCAAGCGCGACGCGGGTGAGCATTTCCGGCTCGGTGACCACCAGCGGGCCGTTGACCGAGATCGCGAGCCGTTCGCCTGCACGCTCGAACTCCCAGCGATACAGGCTGCCGTCGGTGGGCCAGCGATAGGACAGGCACTGATGCTCGCTCAAATCGTGAGGCGTGTGCGGCGTGCCGAATTGCTCAATGTACGCCGGGGACGCCACGACCATCATTTCCAGGTGCCCACTCAGTTCCACGGCGATCATGTCCTGATCGAGGCTTTCTCCTAGCCGGATACCTACGTCGAAACCGCCAGCGACCATATCCACCAAACGCTCGTCGGTAACGATGTCGAGGCTCACGCCGGGGTAGGTGTTCAGGAACGGGCCGATCAGCGGCGCCAGGTAATGAATGGCCGCGACCCGTGGCGCGTTGATGCGCAGGCGCCCGCTCGGCGTATCCGGTGTTTGCGTAACGCCGGCCAGGGCCGCGTCCACCTCGTTGAGGGCCGGTTGCAGCCGCAGCAGCAACCGCGCGCCGGCATCGCTGGGCGACACGCTGCGGGTGGTGCGGTTGAGCAGGCGCACGTCCAGACGCTCCTCCAGTTGCCGGATGGTCTGGCTCAGCGCCGACGCCGACATGCCCAAATGAGCCGCCGCCCGCACGAAACTGCCGTGCTCGACCACCGCGACAAAGGCCCGAAGCTGGGCGTATTCACTGCCTCGCATTATGTATGGGTTCCTTAATAAGTCGTCCGGATACTAACGCATTATCAAAGCAATCCCCTGCCGCAATACTGGATCTGTGTTCAAAACAGCAGGAAGACGACGGATGGGCAGATTTACCGGAAAACGCATTTTGATTACTGGCGGCACCCGTGGCATCGGCCTGGCGGGAGCGCTGCGGATTGTTGAAGAAGGCGGAACGGTGGCGGTGACCGCTACGATCAATGAACTTTTCCCATCCTCGAACCCTCAACCGGATAACCCGCCTTAACCGGAACTGAGGCCTAGTCTATGAAAGCCCTGCTGAAACTCACCCTCGCCGCGACCCTCGCCTGCGCCCTCCCCGTTTGGGCTTGCACGCCAGAGGAAGCCACCGCCAAGCGCGAACAACTGGCCCAGGAAGTGGCCAAGCTCACGCAACAGAATCCGAAGAAGGCCAAGGAGATCAACGATGAGTTGCAGAAGATGGACTTGGGCACGGCCAGCGCGGATCTGCCGGACAAGTGCCAGTTGATCGATCAGCGTTTGAAGGAACTGGATGCGGCGGGCAAAAAGGCTGAGGGTTAACAGGCAAGATCAAGATCACGATCTTTCGAACTGGAATTTGCATTAGTGCATTTAATTATTTGCATAAACGCATATACAGGCCTAAGGTCACCTCGAGCCCGAGATCGGAGCCGCCATCAAACAGGGCAAACCGCACACGCCGATCGCTCAGCAACACCGCTACACACCCACAAGCTGGACGCTTGTTTTCACTCATGGAGGATTGAAAAAATGTTAACCACTGAAGCAACGCAATTCATCGGCGAGACACTGCCAAGGTGCCTGACCGGTCATCTGCTTAACCCGCAATTGTCCGACGTCGAATCGGCTGCACCGCTCAAGGCGTCGGCCGCTGCCAGCCTCAACTTCACGATGCAGAAGCAAACCCAGACCAACTGGTGCTGGGCGGCCGTTTCCGCCTCGGTCGGCAACTATTACGGCACCGGGTCCTGGACCCAATGCGGCGTTGCCACCGCTGCGCTGGACCGCAACTGCTGCAATCAACCGGGGCCGTGCAACGTTTACGGCTATCTGGATTCAGCGCTGACGATCACGCGCAGTTTCAACGGTATGAATCAAGGTTCGCTGCAGCTGTCGGCTATCGAAAACCAGATCAACATGGGCCGACCGATCGGCTTGCGTTGTGCCTGGTACGGCGGCGGTGCGCACTTTCTGGCGATCTATGGCACCAATGGCAACTACCTGCTGATCGCGGATTCCATCTACGGTTACTCGACCCGAGCGCTGAATGCATTCCCCGGTTCGTACAACGGTGGCGGCAACTGGACCAACACTTACTTCACCCGTAAAAACTAGGAGGGCACATCATGCAACTGACTTATCCAAAGGCGCCTTCCAACGGCGTGCAGACACTGCGTCCGGCGCTTCAAGCCGCCCTGCAATCCCAAGGCTTCGGCGTTAATCGCCAGTTCGCCAGCGCGACGGCCAGCAAGATTAGCCTCAGCGAAGCCTACCGCGGCTACTCGCTCAGCCTGGAGGACCTGACCCAAGGCAAAGGCCTGAAAGACGCCAAGGTTGGCGATTGGCATTACCTGGTGTTTTCCGGTGGCGTGACCATTGCCGATGCACAACTGGCGGAAGTCCGCGGCCATGTCGAGTTCTCCTCGCTGAACCACGGGGCCATGGCGGCCGCCACGGTCGCTGCGTTAAAACTGGCAGAGCAATCGCCGCAACTGCAGGGTAAAACCGTTGAACTGCGGGTGCTGTTTGTTTCGGCAGTTCACCTGGTCGCGATCTGGCTGCATGCCGACAGTGAAGACGTGCTGATCCCGATTGAGCCGACGCCCAAGGAGCTGGCGGTCACTCAGTTGTACAGCGAAGCCAAGCTGCTCGCCCGGCTCAAGCCAGCGGCTGATCAAGCCAAGCAACGCTTTGATGCAGACACCAGTGGGCTATTGGGGAGCTGACAAACGCTGGCCATAAAAAAACCCGGACACTGTCCGGGTTTTTTATTGGAATGCTGCGGGTAATACCAGTCAACCTGAAGCAACACTGAACCTGTGGCGAGGGAGCTTGCTCCCGTTGGACTGCGCAGCAGTCCCTTTTTTAGGGCCGCTGCGCAGCCCGGCGGGAGCAAGCTCCCTCGCCACAGGTTTGCACTCGCCAACTGACGAGCGTCGGTCGTTACGCTGCGTTATTCAGCAGCAGGCGCTTCCGGCTTGCGGCGCTTGAGCGGCGCCATGCCGTCCTTGCTGACCAGCGACAGAGCGTCGGTCTTCGGACGGTTAGCGATCTTGCGCTTGGTCGGTGCCTTGGCGCCGGTTTTCTTCTTGTCGCCTTTGGCGTCGACTTTTTTCTTCTTCACGCCAACGGCTTTGCCCGAAGCCTTGACCTTTTTCGGTCCGCCGTAGGTGCCTTTGACTTCCTTGATGGTGCGGCGCTCGAAGCTCTGCTTGAGGTAGCGCTCGACGCTCGACATCAGGTTCCAGTCGCCGTGGCAGATCAGCGAGATGGCCAGGCCATCGTTGCCGGCACGCCCGGTACGACCGATGCGGTGAACGTATTCGTCGCCGCTGCGCGGCATGTCGAAGTTGATCACCAGGTCCAGGCCTTCCACGTCGAGGCCGCGAGCGGCGACGTCGGTGGCAACCAGGATCTTCACGCCGCCCTGCTTCAGGCGGTCGATCGCCAGTTTGCGATCCTTCTGGTCCTTCTCACCGTGCAGCACGAACGCTTTGTATTCCTGCGCCACCAGGCGGCCGTAGATACGGTCGGCCATGGCCCGGGTGTTGGTGAACACGATGGCCTTCTGATAGGTCTCGTTGGCCAACAGCCAGTTCACGATCTGTTCTTTGTGCTGGTTGTGGTCAGCGGTGATGATCTGCTGACGCGTGGTCGCGTTCAGGTCGCTGACGTTGTTGAGCTGCAAGTGCTCAGGGTTGTTCAGGATCTTGGCGACCATGTCGCGCAGGCCTGAACCACCGGTGGTGGCGGAGAACAGCATAGTCTGCTGACGGTTGGTGCACTCTTCCACCAGACGTTGCACGTCTTCGGCAAAACCCATGTCGAGCATGCGGTCGGCTTCGTCGAGCACCAGCACTTCGACTTCTTTCAAATCGAGGTTGCCGGCGTTCAGTTGCTCGATCATCCGGCCCGGCGTACCGATCAGGATGTCCGGCACCTTGCGCAGCATGGCGGCCTGGACCTTGAAGTCTTCACCGCCAGTGATCAGGCCGGACTTGATGAACGTGTACTGGGCGAAGCGCTCGACTTCCTTGATGGTCTGCTGGGCCAACTCACGGGTCGGCAGCAGGATCAGGGTCTTGATGCTGACGCGGACTTTCGCCGGGCCGATCAGACGGTTGAGGATCGGCAAAACGAAAGCAGCGGTTTTGCCGCTACCGGTTTGCGCTGTCACCCGCAGGTCACGCCCTTGGAGCGCCAGCGGAATAGCCGCTGCTTGCACTGGCGTTGGCTCGACAAATTTAAGCTCGGCCACGGCTTTGAGCAGGCGTTCGTGCAGGGCGAATTGGGAAAACACGGGTGCTACCTCGAAGAAATACAAAAAAACAGCTGCATAGGGTAACGGTTTCGAGCGCCGAGGCCGAGTTTCTTTATGCAATCGACAGTAAACAGTGGCTTTTTTGTTGCCTGATTTGTCTCCAAACCTCATCGGCAACGTCTTAAATGCTCTAATCGCCCCGTCGCAACCTACAGAAGAATCGTTTTTACCCATGGATATGAAACAGCTCTGGCTCAATGCCCAAGACCTTTGGGGCGCCCTCGACCAGCACCCACTCCTGCATTCCAGCCTGGCGCTGATCCTGCTTTTAGTGGTGGCATTGGTCCTCGGACGAGTGGCGCGCTACCTCATTCTTCACGCGACCAAAATGCTCGGCCGCCAACCCGCGCTGCACTGGATCAACGACCTACGACACAACAAGGTCTTTCATCGGCTGGCGCAAATGACGCCGTCGCTGGTGATCCAGTTCGGCCTGTACTTGGTGCCGGAACTGAGCAAAACCAGCCTGATCTTCCTCGGCAACGTCGCCCTCGCCTTCACCATCCTGTTCCTGCTGCTGGCGGCCAGTGCCCTTCTCAGTGCGTTGCTGGACATCTACGCCCGCACCGAACACGCCCGCACCCGCTCAATCAAAGGCTACGTGCAACTGACGAAAATGGTCTTGTACGTGCTGGGCGCGATCATCATCGTCGCCACGTTGATCGACCGCTCGCCGCTGTTGCTGCTCTCGGGTCTGGGTGCGATGTCGGCGGTGATTCTGTTGGTCTACAAGGACACCCTGCTGTCGTTCGTCGCCAGCGTGCAACTGACCAGCAACGACATGCTGCGGGTCGGTGACTGGATCGAAATGCCGCAAGTCGGCGCTGACGGTGATGTGGTCGATATCACGCTGCACACGGTCAAGGTGCAGAATTTCGACAAGACAATTGTGTCGATCCCGACCTGGCGCCTGATGTCCGAATCGTTCAAAAACTGGCGCGGCATGCAGCAGTCCGGTGGACGACGGATCAAGCGCAGCCTGTTCATCGACGCCAGCGGCGTGCGGTTTGTGCGCGATGACGAAGAGGCGAAACTGGCCCAGGTGCACCTGCTGACCGACTACATCAGCCGCAAACAGGCAGAACTCAAGGCCTGGAACGAAGCCCAGGGCAACGTCGCGGCAATGTCAGCCAACCGCCGGCGCATGACCAACATCGGGACCTTCCGCGCCTATGCATTGGCGTATCTGAAAAGCCACCCGGAAATCCAGCCGAACATGACCTGCATGGTCCGCCAGATGCAGACCACCGCCCAAGGCATCCCGCTGGAAATCTACTGCTTCACCCGCACCACCGCGTGGGCCGATTACGAGCGGATCCAGGGCGATATCTTCGATTATCTGCTGGCGGTGCTGCCGGAGTTTGGGTTGAGTTTGTATCAGCAGCCGAGTGGCGGGGATCTACGGTCCGGGTTGCTGCCGGCGGTGCTGGGCGCGAGCCATATTCCCGAGCCGGAAAAACATGTCATGTAGCACCAAAATCCCCCTGTAGCTGCCTTCGGCAGCTCCTACAGGTTTTTTGTGTTCAGCCCGAAGAGTCGGCGCACTTCAACGGCGTCGGCATTACCGCTCTGGTCCAGCGCAAGGAAATACTTGAGCTGCCATTGCTGCGTCTTGATCGCCTGCTTGGCCACGGGTTTGACCCAGGGTGGATAGACGCGAATCGCGCGCTTGCCGCCTTCACCGCCAATCGACATAACCCCTTTGGCCGCCAATACCTCCCGGTCAAACACAAACTGCCCGCAGTGCGTTGCATCAGCAACACTCACCACCACAATGACCACGCCATCGCCGACGTCGAGCGGTGCAATCTCGCTGGCCGGCGTCGGCCGTTTCCACAGCGTGACGAACTGGCCAATCTTGGTCGGCGTGGTTTTCGCTAAGCGAAAGACAATCGTCTGGCCATCGAGGCCAAAGCGACAGGCGCCGTACTCGGCACTCTCTTCCTCGCGTCGGGCCTCGTGCGTTAACGTCATGCCTGCGGGCTTGTAGACCTGCTCGATGGTAGCGATCAGATCTTTCATTGTCGTTCCTGCGCGGGCAGAGCTTCTCGTCTGACGCCCAACCGACTAATCCACACCGCCATCAAAATTACCGATCCGCCAAGGAACAACCGCCCCAACTCTTCATGTTGATTCCAGATCAACAAATTGATCAGCAACCCCACTGGCACATGCAGGTTGTTCATCACCGCCAGCGTCCCGCCATTGACCAGGCACGCACCTTTGTTCCACCAGTACAAACCCAGCGCCGTCGACACCAGCCCGAGGAACACCAGCACGCCCCATTGCAGCAGCGCTTCAGGCAGGAAGTTCTGTTTGCCGAACAGCAGGAACGCCGGCAACGCCACCGCCAATGCACCGAGATAGAAGTAACCAAAGCGCCGGTAATGCGGCAGATCACTCGGGTGACGCGCCACCAGATGCTTATAAAGCACCTGCCCGGCGGCGTAGGTGAAGTTGGCCAGTTGCAGCAGCAGGAAACCCATGAAGAAGTCCGGGTTGATCCGGTCGTAGCGAATCACCGCCGCGCCCAGCACCGCCACCAATGCCGCGACCAATGCCCACGGATTGAAGCGCCGGTTCAACGCATCCTCGATCAACGTCACGTGCAGCGGCGTGAGGATGGTGAACAGCAGCACTTCCGGCACCGTCAGCACCCGAAAGCTCAGGTACAGGCAGACGTAGGTCACGCCGAACTGCAACGCGCCGATCAGCAACATGCCGCGCATGAAGGCAGGCTCGACCGAACGCCAGCGCGTCAGCGGAATAAACACCAGCCCGGCCAGCAACACGCGCACCAGCACCGCAAAGTAGCTGTCGACATGACCGGCCAGGTATTCGCCGATCAAGCTGAAGGAAAACGCCTGGATCAGCGTGACAAAAAGTAGATAGCCCATGCTCGCCTCGTTTTGAATGGCGGCGACGATAGCGGGTTTTACTCTTCACCGCGAATCGTCAGACCACACACAAATCCACTGTGGGAGCGGGCTTGCTCGCGAAGGGGCCGTGTCAGTCAACATCAATGGTGAATGACACACCGTTTTCGCGAGCAAGCCCGCTCCCACAGGGGTCGTGTGCCAACTCATCAAATCCCAGACAAAAAAAAGCCCGATCTCGCTAAAGCGTTCAATCGGGCTACACACTCAGGAGCAACAAGTGCAAAGGGAGGTCGATGCGCGTACAGGCTTGAAGGGTTGCGCCAGGTCACTAGACCATCCAGCGATTATCTGGCGATTAACGGATCAGGCGACCTGGGAAAGCTTGGCGTTGGCCTGGTTCAGGCCCTTCTCCTGGAAGTCGCCGCCCAGGTTCATGCCTTCGGCGTGAATGAAGGTCACGTCGTGGATACCGATGAAGCCCATGACCTGACGCAGGTACGGTTCCTGGTGATCCGCCGGGCCGCCAGCGTAGATCCCGCCGCGAGCAGTCAGCACGTAGGCACGTTTGCCGGTGAGCAGACCTTGCGGGCCGGTGTCGGTGTACTTGAAGGTCACGCCGGCACGCAGCACGTGGTCGAGCCAGGCTTTAAGGGTGCTCGGGATCGCAAAGTTGTACATCGGCGCAGCCATGACCAGCACGTCGGCGGCCAGCAATTCGTCGGTCAACTGGTTGGAGCGATCCAGGGACGCCTGTTCGATGTCGTTGCGTTGTTCGGCAGGTTTCATCCAGCCGCCCAGCAAGTTGATGTCCAGATGCGGCACTGGATTAACGGCCAGGTCACGAACGGTGATCTGATCGGCCGGGTGTGTAGCTTTCCATTGGCTGATGAAGGTCTGGGTCAACTGACGGGAAACCGAGTCTTGCTGACGGGCGCTGCTTTCGATGATCAGAACGCGGGACATGGGATGTAGCCTCCATCTGAGAATACTGTAAGTCGATGGAGTGGAGATTAAACAGAGTCATATCGATGAAAAAGCGCAAATAACTGCTATAAAGCATCGATAAATTCGTTTATAAGCGGAGCATGCCCAGTGGGCCTGCTCCGCAGGACGTCATTTTTGGGTGCAGGTCAGATCGATTCGCATCTTGATAATGGTCCGGGTGAACTTGGCGGTAGCGTTGGTGTGCTTGCCGGCAGGCACATCGATATTGCGGGTTCGCGGCGCTTCCGGGCCATTGTTGAAAACCACCTTACAGATTGCGTCGGTGGTGCCGAAGTTGTTCACCTGAATGGAGGCCATGTCGCTATCCGTGTCATAGGAGTTGTAGTCGATGCTCAAGCCATTGAGCGTTTTCTGAACATCGATCGGATAGGCAAACGCAGTCAGCGGCAGCATCACCAGCAGCGCACAACCCGATACCACACAACAGAATTTTTTCATTCGGCAGTCTCCAATAAGGACTGCCAGCTTAGGACAAGAGGAGCTCATCATGAAAGCGCCCCGCGTGACCCTTGATCAATGGCGAACGTTGCAGGCCGTGGTCGACCACGGCGGTTTCGCCCAGGCCGCCGAAGCGCTGCACCGCTCGCAATCCTCGGTGAGCTACACCGTGGCACGCATGCAGGACCAGCTCGGTGTGCCGCTTTTACGTATCGACGGCCGTAAAGCAGTGCTCACCGAAGCCGGCGGCGTGTTGCTGCGCCGTTCGCGGCAATTGGTGAAACAGGCCAGCCAACTGGAAGACCTGGCCCACCACATGGAGCAAGGCTGGGAAGCGGAAGTGCGGCTGGTGGTCGATGCCGCTTACCCGAGCGCCCGCCTCGTCCGCGCCTTGACCGCGTTCATGCCGCAAAGCCGTGGCTGCCGGGTGCGCTTGCGTGAAGAAGTATTGTCGGGTGTGGAAGAAGTCCTGCTCGAAGGCGTGGCCGACCTGGCCATCACCGGTCTCAGCATTCCCGGTTACCTGGGCGCCGAATTGAGTGACGTGGAATTTGTCGCCGTCGCTCACCCCGAACACCCGCTGCATCGCCTAAACCGCGAAATCAACTTCCAGGACCTGGAAACCCAGATGCAAGTGGTCATCCGCGACTCCGGCCGCCAGCAGCCACGGGACGTTGGCTGGCTCGGTGCCGAACAGCGCTGGACCGTCGGCAGCCTGGCCACGGCCGCCACGTTCGTCGGCAGCGGGCTGGGTTTTGCCTGGTTGCCTCGGCACATGATCGAACGGGAATTGAAGGAAGGTACGCTCAAGCTGCTACCGTTGGACCAGGGCGGCAGCCGCAACCCGAGCTTTTATCTGTACTCGAACAAGGACAAACCCTTGGGCCCGGCGACGCAGATCCTCATAGAATTGCTGCGCACCTTCGACACCGCGCCGCTGGATGCGCCCTTCGCCGCCCCAGAACAAGCCTGACACGGAGTTTTTGCATGGCCTATTTCGAACATGAAGGTTGCAACCTGCACTATGAGGAATACGGCCATGGCACTGCGCTGCTATTGGTCCACGGGCTGGGTTCCAGCACTCTGGACTGGGAAATGCAGATCCCGGCGTTATCCGCCCACTACCGGGTGATCGTCCCGGATGTGCGCGGCCACGGTCGCTCGGACAAACCTCGCGAGCGCTATAGCATCGCCGGCTTCAGCGCCGACCTGATCGCACTGATGCAACACCTGAACCTCGGGCCGACCCATTACGTGGGCCTGTCCATGGGCGGCATGATCGGTTTTCAACTGGCCACGGATCAGCCGCAACTGCTCAAGAGCCTGTGCATCGTCAACAGCGCACCCGAGGTCAAACTGCGCAGCCGCGACGATTACTGGCAGTGGTTCAAACGCTGGAGCCTGATGCGCGCGCTTAGCCTCGGCACCATCGGCAAGGCCTTGGGTAGCAAGCTGTTCCCCAAACCGGAACAGGCCGATTTGCGACAAAAAATGGCCGAGCGCTGGGCAAAAAACGACAAACATGCTTATCTCGCCAGCTTCGATGCCATCGTTGGCTGGGGGGTTCAGGAACGACTTTCCAATGTGACCTGTCCAACCCTGATCGTCAGCGCCGACCGTGACTACACGCCGGTAGCGCTGAAAGAAACCTATGTAAAACTGCTGCCCGATGCGCGGCTGGTGGTGATCGCCGATTCGCGCCACGCCACCCCGCTGGATCAACCCGAACGTTTTAACCAAACCCTGCTCGAGTTTCTCACCGCAGTCGACACCACTACTCAGGATCACTGACCCATGTTGAAAAAAATCGCCCTCGTCGCCGGCTCCGTACTGTTTGCCGCCAACCTGATGGCTGCAACGCCTGCCAAGGCGCCACACGTTGAGTTGGTCACCACCAACGGCACCATCGAAATCGAACTGGACCCGGTCAAGGCGCCGATCAGTACCAAGAACTTTCTGGATTACGTCAACAGCGGCTTCTACAACAACACGATTTTCCACCGCGTGATCCCGGGCTTCATGGTTCAGGGCGGCGGTTTTACTCAACAGATGACGCAAAAAGACACCAAGGCGCCGATCAAGAACGAGTCCAAGAACGGTTTGCATAACGTCCGTGGCACGCTGTCCATGGCCCGCACTTCCGATCCGGATTCGGCCACCAGCCAATTCTTCGTCAACGTCAAAGACAACGACTTCCTCGACAGCGGCGACGGCTATGCCGTATTCGGCAAAGTGGTCAAAGGCATGGATGTGGTGGACGTCATCGTCAACTCGCCAACCACCACCAAAAGCGGCATGAAAGATGTGCCGGCCGATCCAGTGTTCATCAAGTCGGCCAAAGTCATCAACTAAGCTTCATTGGATGTTTTGAGCGGCTGTCGCTTTGCGGCACCGCTCACACTGTTCAAAGGAGAGCCCCAGCGCGGGCGGAGAACCAATGCTTTATCGCCGTTTTGAAAGACTGATCGACATCTTCCGCGATGCACCGACGGCGGCTCCGCCGGATCGGGTTCTCCCCTTCTACACCTATTACTTGAAGCAGGTCTGGCCGAGTTTCGCCGCCCTGCTGGTCGTCGGCCTGTTCGCCTCGTTGATCGAAGTGGCGCTGTTCAACTACCTGAGCCGCATCATCGACCTGGCCCAAGGCACGCCGAACCCCAACTTCTTCCAGGACCACGCGCTCGAACTGACCTGGATGGTGGTGGTCACCTTGATCCTGCGCCCGATTTTCTTCGGCCTGCACGACCTGCTGGTGCATCAAACCCTGACGCCGGGCATGACCAGCCTGATTCTCTGGCAGAACCACCGCTACGTGCTCAAACAGAGCCTGAATTTCTTCCAGAACGACTTCGCCGGGCGCATCGCCCAGCGCATCATGCAAACCGGCAACGCCCTGCGCGACTCCGCCGTGCAAGCCGTGGACGCCTTGTGGCATGTGCTGATCTACGCCATCAGCGCGCTGGTGCTGTTTGCCGAAGCCGACTGGCGCCTGATGATCCCGCTGATCACTTGGATCGCAGGCTTCATTGGTGCACTTTATTACTTCGTGCCACGGGTCAAGGATCGCTCGGTGCAGTCTTCCGATGCGCGCTCAAAACTCATGGGGCGGATCGTCGACGGCTACACCAACATCACCACCCTGAAGCTGTTCGCCCACACCAATTTTGAACAGCAGTACGCCAAGGAGGCCATCAAGGAGCAAACCGAAAAAGCCCAGTTGGCCGGCCGTGTGGTCACCAGCATGGACGTGGCCATCACCAGCATGAACGGCCTGCTGATCGTCGCCACCACCGGCCTGGCCCTGTGGTTGTGGTCTCAGTCACTGATCTCGGTCGGCGCGATTGCCCTGGCCACAGGCCTGGTGATCCGCATCGTCAACATGTCCGGCTGGATCATGTGGGTAGTCACCGGCATCTTCGAAAACATCGGCATGGTCCAGGACGGTTTGCGGACCATCGCCCAACCGGTCAGCGTCACCGACCGCGAGCAGGCCAAACCGCTGGCCGTGGCGAGTGGCGAAGTGCGTTTCGAGCAGGTGGATTTCCACTACGGCAAGAAGAGCGGGATCATCGGCGGCCTTAACCTGACGATCAAACCCGGTGAGAAAATCGGCTTGATCGGGCCGTCCGGTGCCGGTAAATCGACCCTGGTGAACCTGTTGCTACGCCTCTATGACGTGCAGGGCGGGCGAATCCTCATCGATGGCCAGAACATCGCCGAGGTCGGCCAGGAAAGCCTGCGCGAACGCATCGGCATGATCACCCAGGACACCTCGCTGCTGCACCGCTCGATTCGCGACAACCTGCTTTACGGCAGGCCCGACGCCACCGACGCCGAACTCTGGGAAGTGGCGCACAAGGCCCGGGCTGACGAGTTCATCCCGTTGCTCTCGGACGCCGAAGGCCGCACCGGCTTCGATGCGCATGTCGGTGAGCGTGGGGTGAAACTTTCCGGCGGCCAGCGTCAGCGGATCGCTATCGCCCGGGTGTTGCTCAAGGACGCGCCGATCCTGATCATGGACGAGGCCACCTCGGCGCTGGACTCGGAAGTCGAAGCAGCGATCCAGGAAAGCCTGGAAACCCTGATGCAGGGCAAAACCGTGATCGCCATCGCCCACCGCCTCTCGACCATCGCCCGGATGGATCGGCTGGTAGTGCTGGAAAACGGCAAGATCGCCGAAACCGGCACCCACGCTGAACTGCTGGCCCATGGCGGGTTGTATGCGCGGTTGTGGCAGCACCAGACGGGTGGGTTTGTCGGGATTGATTGAGACCTGAAGATCAAAAGATCGCAGCCTTCGGCAGCTCCTACAGGTGTACGCCGATCCAATGCAGGAGCTGCCGAAGGCTGCGATCCTGGTGCCAGCCGCCCTTTCCAAAAAACCAAAAAAACCGCCACAACCCGCTAACCACGGGCCTTGGCGGTTTTTTATGGCCTGCTGGATTTCCGCAAAAACCCTGCCGTACTCAGCCAAGGTTCTGGAGATGAGCCGTCTCGGTCGGGTTGTTCGTCGGTGGTCGATTCCCCACCCGTGAACTGCCCGCCTACATCGTCGCCCAAGTGATTGGCGGGATCATCGCGGCGACATTGCTCTACTACATCGCCAGCGGCAAGGAAGGCACCTGAGGCCCGTGGCGAGGATCAGGCTTGCCGATAAGGCAAGGCGGTCCTCGCTTCCTCGGCATACGCCAGGACCCCGACACGTTCTTGCTGCAAAAAGTCTTTGACGGCTGCTTTCAAACCGGGATGACGCAGGTAATGCCAGGAATGGGTGATCACCGGTTCGAACCCACGAATCAACTTGTGCTCACCCTGCGCCCCGGCGTCAAAACGCTGGAAACCATTGGCAATGGCGTAATCCATGCCCTGATAGAAACAGGTTTCGAAATGCAAACGGTCGTACTCCGCCAGGCAACCCCAGTAACGGCCGTAGAAACTGTCGCCACCCACCAGGCTGAACGCCATGGCCACCGGCCGTGAGCCTTGTTTGGCCAGCACCACGCGAATCGACTCCGGCATGCGCTCGGCCAACAGGCTGAAGAACTCCCGCGTCAGGTACGGCGTTTGTCGACGCACCGCGTAGGTATTGGCATAGCAGGCGTAGACGAAATCCCACTGCGCCTGGGTCAGTTGCGCACCCTCAAGCCATTCGAACTCAATGCCCTGCCCGGCCACTTGCTCGCGTTCCTTGCGCATCTGTTTGCGCTTGCGCGAACTGAGCGCGTCGAGAAAATCCTGGAAGTCCCGATAACCGCGGTTCTGCCAGTGATACTGACAGCCGATGCGCTGCAACCAGCCGGGTTGTTCGGCCAATGCTGCGTCAGTAAATGGATCGGTGAAGTTGATGTGCGCGCTGGAGAGTTCTTCGATTTCCAGATACCCCGGCAGGCTTTTCAGCAACTCAAAGCCATCCTCGACATTGGCCGCCAGCAAACGCGGCCCGCTGACCGGGCTGAACGGCACGGCGGTCAACAGCTTGGGGTAATACTCGATACCGGCACGCGCACAGGCATCGGCCCAAGCGTGGTCGAACACGTACTCGCCATAGGAATGCCATTTGCGATAACTGGGCAATGCAGCGATCAGGCGGTCGCCTTCGATGTGCAGTAAATGCTCAGGCTGCCAGCCTGAATGCGGGCCGACGCTGCCACTGTCTTCCAGGGCGCAGAGGAAAGCGTGACGCAGAAACGGCTGATTTTCAGGTACCAGCGCGTCCCACGTTTGCGGCGCGATTTCGGACAGACTTTCCAGACGTTGCAGCGGCATCGACATTCTCACTGTTGCTTTGCGTGACAGCTTGGCGAGTATCGCTTATCACCATACTTTCCACACCCTTCATCCGCCCACAA
Source organism: Pseudomonas sp. ASL4 (assembly GCF_056680395.1). Classification (NCBI taxonomy): domain Bacteria; kingdom Pseudomonadati; phylum Pseudomonadota; class Gammaproteobacteria; order Pseudomonadales; family Pseudomonadaceae; genus Pseudomonas; species Pseudomonas sp. ASL4. Next base: position 6,440,711 of record NZ_CM155280.1, read on the forward strand.
CGCTCTGGATCAATGGGTGCCTGTTTTTGGAGTGTCGGGGTCTACCCGGCCACCGCATTCCTCCTGACAGACCGCACTCGCTGACTGTGCGACTGCTTCGCAGCCGAGCGGGAGCAAGCTCCCTCGCCACAAAAGCGCTGCCCACAAAAAAGATCGCAGCCTGCGGCAGCTCCTACGCCGACCGGGCTCAACCGCAATATTGCGTTGAAACCCGACCCTGTAGGAGATGCCGCAGGCTGCGATCTTTTTAAGCGTTAACTCAGCGCTTGCGCAGAATCACACTACCAATCGAATACCCGGCACCAAACGAGCTAAGCACCGCCAGTGAACCGCTGGCCAGATCATCCTGGTTCTTGTGAAACGCAATCACGGAACCGGCGGAGCTGGTGTTGGCGTAGGTGTCGAGGATCACCGGTGCTTCTTCTTCGCTGGCTTCGCGGCCCAGCAGTTTCTTGACGATCAAGTGGTTCATGCTGAGGTTGGCCTGGTGCAGCCAGAAGCGCTTCACGTCACCGACATTCAGCTTGTTCTCGTCCAGGTGCGTGGCGATCAGCTCGGCAACCATCGGGCACACATCGCGGAATACCTTGCGGCCTTCCTGCACGAACAGTTTGTCCCGGGCGCCAACGCCCTCTTCCGCCGCGCGGTTGAGGAAGCCAAAGTTGTTGCGGATGTTGTTGGAGAACTTGGTCAGCAGTTTGGTGCTGACAATGTCGAACTGGTACGGGGAGGTCGCCAGGTCGGCACGTTCGATGATCACCGCGGTGGCGGCGTCGCCGAAGATGAAGTGGCTGTCACGGTCGCGGAAGTTCAGGTGGCCGGTGCAGACTTCCGGGTTGACCATCAGAATCGCCCGGGCCTGGCCCAGTTGCACGCTGTTGGTAGCGGCCTGGATGCCGAAGGTCGCCGAGGAGCACGCGACGTTCATGTCGAAACCGAAACCTTGAATGCCCAGGGCTTCCTGGACTTCGATGGCGATGGCCGGGTAGGCGCGTTGCAGGTTGGAACAGGCGACGATCACGCCGTCGATGTCCGCGGCGGTCTTGCCGGCGCGTTGCAAGGCTTGCTCGGCAGCGCCGATGGCCATCTGGCAGAGCACCGACCATTCGTCGTTGGAACGCTCGGGCAGGCGTGGTGCCATGCGTTGCGGGTCCAGGATGCCGTCCTTGTCCATGACAAAGCGGCTTTTGATGCCGGACGCTTTTTCGATAAACGCTGCACTGGACTCGGTCAACGCTTCGATCTCGCCGCGCGCGATGGCATCGGCGTTGTCGGCGTTGAATTGCGCGACGTAAGCGTTGAAAGACTGCACCAGCTCTTCGTTGGAGATGCTGTTGGCCGGGGTGTACAGGCCGGTGCCGCTGATGACGACATTATGCATGGTCGTTTCTCTAATCTGTTCAGGCAGAAAGCGTTGGCACCGACGTACCAACACACAAAGGGTCTTTTCCCGTCCAGGGAAGCAAACCTGGCAACGCTTTATTCCGATCCGCGTGTGCCTGTGAAGGCTCAAAACTGCGGGGCCGGCGTTTATAGGCGCGAAGTTTGCCATAAACGCTGGGGTTTAGCCCCTTTTGCAAGCGCAACGGCATAGCTGTCAGGGCTTATGTGGCGAGGGGGTTTACCCCCGTCCGGCTGCGAAGCAGTCGTAAAACCGGCGCACTCGGTGCAACTGATGCACCGCGGTTGCAGGTTTTGGGGCGGCTTCGCCACCCAACGGGGGTAAACCCCTCGCCACAAAAGCCGGCTCCCGCAGGAGTTTATGGCTCTACTTGCGTCCACTGTTTGTTCAGACGCTTATCCGAAATCGGCACCTTGGTTCCCAATTGCTGGGCGAACAGGGAAACCCTGTATTCCTCCAGCCACCAACGATACAACTCCAGCTGCGGATCGCGCTTGCCTTCCTGGGCGTGTTTGTTGGCGCGAGTCTGATACTGCGTCCACAGGCCGGACAATTCGCCGCTCCAGACCCGATCCCGCTGCACTTGCGCGCCGATTTTCTCGAAGCGCTGCTCGACCGCTTTCAAATAACGCGGCAGTTCCTTGAGCCACTGCATCGGGGTTTCCCGGACAAAACCTGGATACACCAGATGACTGAGCTGCTGCTTGATGTCATTCAGGGCTACGGCCTGCGCCAGATCGATCTTGCCCTTGAAGCGTTTTTGCAGCCCGTGCCAGAGCTTGAGAATCTCCAGCGTCAGCTTCGCCAGACGTTCGGCGTGCTCAGTCCAGCCACCGCGCTTGCGCTCGGCCAACGACGCCAAACCGGCGCCATCGCGGGGCAACGGATCTTCGCCGTCGAGAATGCAGCTGTCGAGGCTGGCCAACAGGATGTCCTCCACCAAGGCATCGATGCGCCCCAGCTCCCGGTACATCAGCCCCAGCTCAGTCAACCCCGGCAACTTGCCGCGCAGGAACTTCGCCGGCTCGGCCAGTTGCTGCATCAGCAAGCGCTGCAACGCGCGGCGATGCTGGAACTCGGCTTCGGCCGGGGTCGAGAAACGTCCTTCCTTGACCGTGCCCGCCTCCTCCACCAGCGCCGGATACACCGTCATCGACAGCCCGGCGATCTTCTGCTGGGTTTTCTCGGCGACGGCCGCAAAGACTTTCGGCTCCACCGGTTGCTGGTTTTTCGCGGTTTGCGGAACGGCCAATGCAGCCTGGCTCGCTTCAGCGAAGCGTGCGGTCAACTCGGCCAGATCACGCCCCTCGCCAAGGAACTTGCCTTGGCCATCGACGATTTCCAGGTTCATCCGCAGGTGGCTGTCGACCTGTTGCGAAGCTTCCGCCCAGGCTTCATCGCTGACCCGCGCCCCCGTCATGCGCAGCAGTTCGCGGCCCAGCGCCTGAGGCAGCGAGCCCTCGGCGAAGGTCATGCGCTGCAACGCGGCTTTGACGAAGTCCGGCACTGGCACAAAGTTCTTGCGCAGGGCTTTGGGCAGGTTGCGGACCAACGCGATGCACTTGGCCTCGATCACGCCCGGCACCAGCCATTCCAGGCGTTCCGGCGGCAGCATCGGCAACAGCGGCGCCGGAACGCGCAGGGTCACGCCGTCGCGCGGGTGATTCGGTTCGAAGTGGTAGCTCAGCGCCAACTCCAGATCACCGATGTGCAAGGTGTCCGGATAATGCAAGGCGGTGACTTCACTGGCCTCGCGGGCCAGCACGTCTTCTTCGCGCATGATCAGCAGTTGCGGGTCTTTTTGGCTGTTGACCTTGTACCAACTGTCGAAGGTCGCGGTCTGGTGAATCTCCGCCGGCAGTCGCGCGTCGTAGAAGGCGAACAGGGTTTCTTCATCGGCCAGGATGTCGCGACGACGGGCCTTGGCCTCCAGTTCGTCGAGCTGTTCCAGCAACTGCGCATTCGCTGTCAGGCACTTGGCCTTGGACTGAATCTCACCGCGCACCAAGCCTTCACGAATGAAAAACTCGCGAGACACGACGGGATCAATCGGCCCGTAATGCACCGGCCGGCGCCCGACGATGATCAGCCCGAACAAGGTGATCTGCTCAAACGCCACGACCTGGCCGCGCTTCTTCTCCCAATGCGGTTCGAAGTGGTTTTTCTTGATCAGGTGCCCGGCCAGCGGCTCGATCCAGTCGGCGTCGATCTTGGCAACCATCCGCGCATAAAGCTTGGTGGTTTCCACCAGTTCGGCGGCCATCAGCCATTGCGGACGCTTCTTGCCCAGACCTGACGAGGGGTGAATCCAGAAGCGCCGCTGACGGGCGCCGAGGTAATCACCGTCTTCGGTTTTCTGGCCGATCTGGCTGAGCAACCCGGACAGCACGGCTTTGTGCAGTTTCGGGTAATCGGCCGGCTCTTTGTTGATGGTCAACTGCATGTCGCGGCAGATCAGGCTCAACTGACGGTGCGAGTCGCGCCATTCGCGCAGGCGCAGGTAATTCAGGAAATTCCTGCGGCACCAGTTGCGCAGCGGACTCGCCGTCAGCGCCTGGCGCTGCTCTTCAAAACCACGCCACAAATTGACCAGCCCGGCGAAGTCCGAGTCCACGTCTTTCCATTGCGCGTGCGCCTGGTCAGCGGCTTGCTGACGTTCCGGCGGACGTTCGCGCGGGTCTTGAATCGACATCGCACTGGCGACGATCAGCACTTCCTGCAAGCTGCCGAGCCTGGCCGCTTCCAGCAGCATGCGGCCCATGCGTGGGTCCACCGGCAAGCGCGCCAGATTGCGCCCAAGCGGGGTCAACTGACTGTTGCGGTCGACTGCCGACAACTCTTGCAGCAGGTTGAAACCGTCGCTGATGGCCTTGCCATCCGGCGGCTCGATAAACGGGAAGTCGGTGATCTCGCCGAGGCGCAGATGCAACATCTGCAATATGACCGCCGCGAGGTTGGTCCGCAGAATCTCCGGATCGGTAAATTCCGGGCGGCCAATGAAATCTTCTTCGCTGAAAAGGCGAATGCAAATGCCCGGCTCGACTCGCCCGCAACGACCTTTACGCTGGTTGGCACTGGCTTGGGAAATCGCTTCGATGGGCAGGCGCTGGACCTTGGCGCGGTAGCTGTAACGGCTGATGCGCGCGGTGCCGCTGTCGATCACGTAACGAATGCCCGGCACGGTCAGCGAGGTTTCCGCAACGTTGGTCGCCAGGACCACCCGGCGCCCTGGGTGCGACTGGAAAATCCGCTGCTGCTCGGCCGGCGACAAACGTGCGTAGAGCGGCAGGATTTCGGTGTGCTTGAGCTGAGCCTTGCGCAGCATGTCCGCCGCGTCGCGAATCTCGCGCTCGCCGGGCAGGAACACCAGCACGTCGCCTGGGCTCTTGCCTTCGCTGCGTTCGAACGCGGCAATTTCGTCGAGGGTGGCGAGGATCGCCTGGTCCACCGTCAAGTCGTCTTCTACGCGGTTGCCCTCCTCGTCCTGCTCAAGGGTCAGCGGGCGATACCAGGTTTCCACCGGGAAGGTCCGGCCCGAGACTTCAACGATTGGCGCGTCATCGAAATGCTTGGAGAAGCGCTCCAGGTCGATGGTCGCCGAGGTGATGATGACTTTCAGGTCCGGGCGACGCGGCAGCAGGGTTTTCAGGTAGCCGAGCAGGAAGTCGATGTTCAGGCTGCGTTCGTGGGCTTCGTCGACGATGATCGTGTCGTAGCGTTCGAGGTAGCGGTCGTTCTGGGTTTCCGCCAGCAGGATGCCGTCGGTCATCAGTTTGATCAGGGTGTTGGAATCGCTCTGGTCCTCGAACCGCACCTGATAACCGACCAGCGCGCCCAACGGCGTCGACAACTCTTCAGCCACCCGGCTCGCCACACTGCGCGCAGCAATTCGACGTGGCTGGGTGTGGCCGATCAGGCCATGTTGGCCGCGACCGATTTCCAGGCAAATTTTCGGCAACTGGGTGGTTTTACCCGAACCGGTTTCGCCGGCAATGATCAGCACCTGATGCTTGAGCAGCGCTGCCTTGATTTCGTCGCGCTTGGCGGCGATCGGCAGGCTGTCGTCATAACGAATCACCGGCAGGCTGGCGCGCCGCGCCAACACCTGATCACAGGACGCCTGCATGCGCGTCACCCACTGGGCCAACTTGGCTTCGTCAGGTTTCTTGCGCAGCTCAAGCAACTGCCGCCGCAGCCGGTGGCGGTCGGCGAGCATGGCGTGATCGAGGTTTTTCAGCAGTTTGTCGATGGAAGGCGATTCGTCAGTCATCAGGTACGCAATAAGTCGTCTAGTGGCGCAAGGGGGGCGATTGTCGCAGATTTGGAGCACTGAACACGACTGTGAAGCGCTTTTGTGGCGAGGGGGCTTGTCCCCGTTGGGTTGCGAAGCGACCCTAAAACCATCCACCGCAGCGTTTCAGATATATCGCGATGACCTGATTACGACTGCTTCGCAGCCGAACGGGGGCAAGCCCCCTCGCCACAGGGTGTTCGCTTGAGTGAGTTATTCGTTATCGAAGCCTTTGCGCCGATACGGGAAAACGTCGATCACTTTGCCTGCCCGAATCGCCTCTTGCAGGCTCTTCCAGTAATCGGCGTTGTACAACTCGCCATGCAACTGATCAAACAACCGCCGCTGCCCCGAATCGGCAAACAAAAACGGTGGAAACTCCTCGGGAAACACATCCAGCGGCCCGATCGAATACCACGGCTCGGAGGCCATTTCATCTTCCGGTGTGCGCGGTTGCGGGATGTGGCGGAAGTTGGCTTCAGTCAGGAAGCAAATCTCGTCGTAGTCATAAAACACCACGCGTCCGTGCCGGGTGACGCCGAAGTTCTTCAGCAGCATGTCGCCAGGGAAGATGTTCGCCGCCGCCAGTTGCTTGATCGCCAGGCCGTAATCTTCCAGCGCTTCGCGGACCTGCGCCTCGTTGGCGTTTTCCAGGTAGAGGTTCAGCGGCGTCATCCGCCGTTCGGTCCAGCAGTGGCGAATCAGCACGGTATCGTCTTCGACCGACACCGTGGACGGCGCCACATCGAGCAGTTCTTCAAGGCACGCCGGCTCGAACTTGCTCAGCGGAAAACGGAAGTCGGCGAATTCCTGGGTATCGGCCATGCGCCCGACACGGTCGACGCTTTTCACCAGCCGGTACTTCTCGATCACCGTGGCCCGGTCGACGTTTTTCGACGGCGAGAAACGGTCTTTGATGATTTTGAATACGGTATTGAAACCCGGCAGGGTGAACACGCTCATGACCATGCCGCGCACACCGGGGGCCATGATGAACTGGTCGTCGGTGTTGGCCAGGTGATTGATCAGCGCCCGGTAGAACTCGGACTTGCCGTGCTTGTAGAAGCCGATCGAGGTGTACAGCTCGGCGATGTGCTTGCCCGGCAGGATGCGTTTGAGGAAACCGATGAACTCCGCCGGCACCGGCACATCGACCATAAAGTACGAGCGGGTGAACGAGAAGATGATCGACACGTCCGCTTCATCGGTGATCAGCGCATCGATCTGAATGCCGCGACCTTCGCGGTGCAGCAATGGAATCACCAGCGGCCATTGTTCGTCCTGGGTGTAGATGCGCCCCACCAGGTACGCGCCCTTGTTGCGGTAAAGCACCGAGGAGAACAGTTCGACGGACAGTTCCGGGTCTTTGCAGACCCAGTCCGGCAGGTTCTCGCGCAGTTGCGCTTCGAGCCGGCGCAGGTCGCCGGCCAGGTCGGCGTAATCCTCGCTGAAACGGTAGTCGGCAAAGATGCTCGCCAACATTTCCGACAAGTGCCCCTGAGGCTTGTAGGTGCGGGTTTGCGCAGCCCTGGCCCGGCGCAGGCTCGGCCGGGTGGTGTGGATGAACATGCAGCCGTCGCTAATGAGGTCGTGGCTGAACAGCCCGCAGAAGATCGAGTTGTACCAGGTCTCGGACAGTTCATCGTCGAACCGCAGGTCGATCAGCGTGATGTAGGCGCTTTTGACCAGCGGCCAACTGCTGACGTCCATCAACGTGTCGGTCTCGAAGGACGCCCGCAGGCGCTCCACCGTCTCGCCGACTTTATCTTCGTACAGATTGATCCGCGCCGCCGACGCCGATTGCGTCTCCTGCCACTGGGCCTGCTCGAAGCGGGCCCGGGCGCCGTCAGTGATCTGGCGAAAATGCTCGCGGTAGTCGTCAAAGCCATCGAGGATCATTCGAGCGATATCGGCGGCTGGCCAATGCTGCGGCATGGTGAGACCTCTGCGGAATTCTGGAAGCCTGAGCTTAGCCAGTGAACCCGGTGCAGGAGAAGCGTAATTTTTGCCATTGATGTCGATAGTCGAGCGGGCCTTTGCGACAGTTTTTTAATCGACCATCAGGTCAGTAAACAGTCCAGCCGGTCACGTCGGCGCCGCTTGACCGATTCTCCTGCACACCGCCAATCTCACTCGCCTCATCAATTAAATGCCCGATTTACGGTTGCCATCGTCAGGGCTCTCGGCAACACTTCCGTCCCCATAAAGGAAGGAGTGCACCGTGAGCCCTGTCGATATTGTTCGTTTACTGTCGCTGGCGGCAATCTGGGGCGCGAGCTTCCTGTTCATGCGCATCATCGCCCCGGTGATTGGCACTATTCCCACGGCGTTTTTCCGGGTGTCGATTGCAGCGGCCGGTTTGCTGGTGATCCTCGGGCTGATGCGCATCAGCTGGGATTTCAAAGGCAAACTCAAGACGGTGATGCTGCTCGGGGTGATCAACTCCGGGATTCCGGCGACCCTGTATTCCGTGGCCGCGCAAGTGCTGCCGGCCGGCTACTCGGCAATCTTCAACGCCACTACGCCGTTGATGGGCGTGCTGATCGGCGGGTTGTTCTTCCATGAAAAACTGACTGCGGCCAAGCTTGGCGGAGTGTTCCTCGGGCTGTTTGGTGTTGGCGTCCTGACCCGTGCCGGCCCGGTGGCGTTCGATATGCAACTGCTGATGGGCGCCCTCGCCTGCTTGCTGGCGACGACCTGCTACGGCTTCGCCGGGTTCCTCGCCCGCCGCTGGCTCGATCAGGCCGGCGGTCTCGACAGTCGTTTGTCCGCGCTGGGCAGCATGCTGGGTGCCACGTTGTTCCTGTTGCCGTTGTTCGGCTACAGCGTGATCAGCAATCCACCGGCGAGCTGGGGCGGCTGGAATGTCTGGCTGTCGCTGCTGGGGTTGGGGCTGGTGTGTACCGCGTTTGCGTACATCGTGTACTTCCGGTTGCTGAGTTCGATCGGGCCGGTGAAGTCGATGACAGTAACCTTCATGATCCCGCCGTTCGGCGTGCTGTGGGGCGCGCTGTTGCTGGATGAGCCGTTGTCGATGGCGCACATCTATGGCGGGGTGTTGATTGCCGCGGCGTTGTGGCTGGTGTTGAAACCGGCGGTGGTGAAGGTTGTGGAATTGGCGGAGCGGTAATCAATCCTGAGCCAGATGAATATCCTGTGGGAGCGGGCTTGCTCGCGAAAGCGGTGTGTCATGCAGCATTAATGTCGACTGACACGGCCTCTTCGCGAGCAAGCCCGCTCCCACAGTTTGATCTCGGGTGTTCACACAATCACTGTGGGAGCGAGCCTGCTCGCGAAGGCGTCAGCCGCTACACCGCCGCTTTAAACCCTTCTTCGCGCTGCAACGCCCGCGCCTGGATCACATTGAGAATGGCGCAACCTTCGCGCGTCAGCAGGTGCACCGCCCGGGTGACGCGGTCAGGTCGCAGTCGGAAATACCGGTGAGGTTGAGGCTGGACAAGGTGTCGGTCAGATCGCGGACCACGGTGAAGCGGTGCATGGCGCAGGCGGCCATTTCGCTGAGTTCTCGGTGGGTGTTGATGTAGAGCACTGGGTTGTCGGCGTCGTAGGTGTCGATGGGAAGGTAGCGCGGCATGATTTGGTCGTGCATGGGTGTAACTCCAAATAGAGCTACCACCGTTCGCGGCCAAGCGAAAAAGGTGGCAGCTGTGTGCGGGTTGGCCGACCGGCACACCCAACCCCGGCACACCCGAAGGTGTCCCGCGCACAGCTGCCATCACACGACATCCAGACATGAAAATGTCTGAACAATGACGCTGGTGCGTTTGGTGTGATCGACCGGCCAAGGTCAGTTCGCGGTGTTTTCCGCGAGCCCAAACTATAGGGGTCGATACCGAAACGCGGCAACAGGGTACGTCGTAGGAAACGTCTTGGAAAGTTGTGCGCCGCTGCAGGATCGCCCACCCCGCTGTAGGACCACTAATTCCCGCCCATACAAAATCCCTGTGGCGAGGGGGTTTACCCCCGTTCGGCTGCGAAGCAGTCGCCAATCGGCAGATGCGGTGCACCTGAATAAACACGGCAGCAGGTTCTGGGGCCGCTTCTCAACCCAACGGGGTGGTGCGGCATTCCGACAAGCCCCCTCGCCACAATCAGCGAGACTGCCGGAACACAAACACCAATCCGACAATGATCAGCAACATCCCCAGCACGCTCAACATTGCCAGCCGATTACCAAAAATCAGGTAATCCATCACCGCCGTCACTGCCGGCACCAGGTAAAACAGGCTGGTGACATTCACCAGATTGCCCCGCGCAATCAGCCGATACAGCAGCAACGTCGCCAGCACCGACACCACCAATCCCATCCACAACACCGGCACGACAAACCCTGCGCTGTGTTCGAAGTGGAACGGCTGGAACGGCACGAAAATCCCGCACAGCAACAGCCCGGCCAGGTACTGCACCGGCAGCGTGCCGAGCGGGTTTTCAGTGATACGTTTTTGCATGATCGAGCCGAAGGTCATGCTCGCCAGCGCCAGCAATCCAAAGAGCATCCCGGCCAACGACATCCCGGCCAGACCGATGCCTTGATAAACCACCATGATCAACCCGGCCAAACCCAGCGCCAGACCGAACATCCGACTGATTGAGCGCTGACGTTCCATGATCACCACGGTCAGGATCGGCTGCACGCCCATGATCGTCGCCATCACGCCGGGTGTGACTTTAAGGTCCAAGGCCAGCAGATAGAAAATCTGATAAGCCCCCAGCAACACCACGCCGGTGGCCATCGCGTACAACATCGGCTTGCCGCCCTTGGGCAGTTTCAGCTTGAGCAACGGTGCCAGCAGCAGCAACCCGCACAGGGCGATGGTGAAGCGGATCAGCAGGAAGGCAAAGGGTGAGGCGTGGGCCAGGCCCCATTTGGAGAAGATCGCCCCGCTGCTCCACAGCAGAACGAACAGGCTCGTGGACGCCGCCGCGAGCGCGGATTTTTTCGAAAGGACAAACATGAAATACCACCTGTCATCAGGCAAATAAAAAGCCAACTCAGCCGAAGCTGAAGTTCAGTAGTTTTTTCAGACGGACACTTTTCAGACGGGCATGGAACAGCAGGAAAAGCTGATCAGCCCGAAATGCCAACGCCTGGCGGTGATACGACTGCGCACACCGGCGTGCTACTGACAGGAGGGGGGTAATGGCTGATCTGCGCAGGCTGCTGAATCCCGCACGGCACGACACCAGCGTTGACCGCTGAATCGACTACCGCGTTGATGAGGGAAGCAGGCATGGGCTGATCTTTTATGAAGGCCGTGCTCGGGAGAGCAGGCGAGCACCGACTATAACCAGCCCGCGACACAGATTGCAATGACTTGGAGAAAGGGCCAGTAACGACAGGCCTGATTGAGCACCCTACCCTTCAGAGGGACAGAAAAGCCCATCGATGGGAGATAGGGAATGCACGAGATCACATGCCAAGGGAACGGACGCACATTCGGTATCAGTTGTATAAGTCGAGGGCCAGAAATCTTGCTGCTACCAGCGCTGCCCAGTTGCAACATGAACTGGAACTGGCAGGCCCAACGAGCATTGATCTATCACAGGTGCGGTTCGAAGCCATCAATGCACAGGCACTGAATGCTTGCGAGCGTTGGGAATATCCAAACTTTTCATGGGATGAGGTCATAGGATGGAAAGCGAAGGAGCCTTTGTCTCTGGATATTGCCATCTGGTTCGACGATGAACTCTGCGGACTTTTCTTCGCGAATCCGAACAACAGTCGGCAACGAATCCGTATCGTGAGATTGGAAGGGCGACAGAGGGAAGCCCTTCCCTTAAAGGGCCGTATTGCGACATTGGCAATGATGGCGATTGACCGGTACGCCCAAATCCTAGGCAGCAAGTACATTGAGGTTCAGGAGCCGCTGGAAGGTGCGATTTCTATTTATAAACGACTCGGCTTTGCATTTGATTCTGAAGGCCGTCTTGTCATTGCCGTGGAGAGTCTAGTATTGTGAAAACTGCTCAATTAATGATCAAAACCGGAGGGAATATGCGAAAAGTGATTAAAAAATCCCCCACGAAGAAACGGTCATCCGAAACAGAAAACAAGCCAATCGCTGCGGAGCTATCAGCAAATCAACGTCGTTTTTTGCAGATACTCGTTGAGGGCATCGAAGGCGAACCTAGCCTGCTCGCCGGGCGCCCATAGCGCCGGCGAAAAAAAACCGCTCCAATGAGCGGTTTTTTCATTTTGTGTCTGGTATCACCCAAACAACCAATACCCCAACAACGTCAGCACCACCACTGCCAGCACCGGCCGCAGTACGCGATAAGCCTTCGGATGGCGACGCTTCCATTTTTTGACCACCCCGCTGAACTTGTCACTGGAGTTCTTGCTCCACGCGTAAGCCCGGTTGATCCCACCAACGCGTTCGTCATCAAGATTCTGAGGAGCGGTGGCGCGGCCCAGCAGGCCACTGACCCAGCGGTTGATGCGGGTCATGATGCGGTTGCTTAGCGGCCGTTCGATGTCGCAGAACAGGATGACCCGAGTCTTTTCGGTTTCGTTCTTGACCCAGTGCACGTAGGTCTCGTCGAACATCACGTCTTCGCCATCACGCCAGGCATAGACCTGACCGTCAACGAAGATGCGGCAATCGTCGGAGTTCGGTGTCGACAGCCCCAGGTGATAACGCAGGGAACCGGCGAACGGGTCGCGGTGCGGGTTGAGGTGGCTGCCGCCCGGCAACAAGGCGAACATTGCGCCTTTGACATTGGGAATGCTGCTGACCAGCGCCACGGTTTTCGGGCACAGGGCTTCGGCCGATGGCAATGGCTTGTCGTACCATTTGAGGTAGAAACGCTTCCAGCCCTTCTTGAAGAACGAGCCGAAACCAGCGTCGTTGTTCTTTTCGGCGGCGCGAATGTAGCCCTCGTCGAACAGGTGCATCGCTTCGTCGCGAATGACTTCCCAGTTATCGCGAAGCACATCAAGTTCCGGGAACTTGCTGCGATCGAGGTAGGGTTTGGACGGAACGCCGGAGAACAGGTACATCAACGCGTTATACGGGGCAAACAGCGCCGAGTGGTTGACGAACTGACGCAGGACCGGCAATCGCGCCTTGCCGCGCAAATGCACATACAGCGTGCTGCCGAGGAACAACAGCAACAGCAACGCCTTCGCGGCAAAGGAAAAGGTCATTAACGACTCCTTGAGAATAGGCAACTGTGCGCAACGCCATTTACCCGACGTGGCAGCCGGCCATGATAACCACTACCGGCCCGGGGAAAAACCCGCCTGACTGAACATTCAGTGTTAAGGATTGCGCAACAAAGCACTTATTAACATAAGGTTCCTGAACCTCGGCTGACCTGAGTCAACCTTGACGCTTTGAAGTCAGAGTGCACTTTTTGGCGAGGGAGCTTGCTCCCGCTGGACTGCGCAGCAGTCCCTTCTTGGGATAAGGGCCACTACGCGCCCCAGCGGGAGCAAGCTCCCTCGCCACAATAGGCCCAATCCTTACTGCTGGTTCTCCGCCTCGGTAAACAGATCACTGAACAACATGCTCGACAGATAACGTTCGCCGGAGTCAGGCAGGATCACCACGATGGTCTTGCCCTGCATTTCCGGGGTTTCGGCCAGACGCACCGCAACCGCCATGGCTGCACCGCAAGAGATGCCACACAAAATCCCTTCCTCCTGCATCAGGCGCAGGGCCATGGCCTTGGATTCATCGTCGGTGACCAGTTCGACCCGATCGACGATCGACAAATCGAGGTTCTTCGGCACAAAACCGGCGCCAATGCCCTGAATCTTGTGCGGGCTCGGCTTGATCTCTTCGCCGGCCATCGCCTGGGTAATCACCGGCGACGAAACCGGCTCCACCGCCACCGAGATAATCGGTTTGCCCTGGGTATTCTTGATATACCGCGAAATACCGGTAATGGTTCCGCCCGTTCCGACGCCTGCCACCAGCACATCGACCGCGCCGTCGGTATCGTTCCAGATTTCCGGGCCGGTGGTTTTTTCGTGGATGGCCGGGTTGGCCGGGTTATCGAACTGCGATGGCATGAAGTACTTGGCCGGGTCGCTGGCGAGAATTTCCGCAGCCTTTTCGATTGCGCCCTTCATGCCCTTGGCCGGCTCGGTCAGCACCAGTTCGGCCCCGAGCGCCTTGAGTACCTTGCGGCGTTCAATACTCATGGACGCTGGCATGGTCAGCATCAACTTGTAACCACGGGCAGCAGCAACAAACGCCAGGCCGATGCCGGTATTGCCGGAAGTCGGCTCCACAATGGTCATGCCAGGCTTGAGTTTGCCGGTGCTTTCGGCGTCCCAGATCATGTTCGCGCCAATCCGGCATTTGACCGAATAACCGGGGTTGCGCCCCTCGATCTTAGCCAGGATGGTCACGCCGCGCGGCGCGATGCGATTGATCTGCACCAGCGGCGTATTGCCGATGGAATGGGCGTTGTCAGCGAAAATACGGCTCATGGCTGGGTCCTTATGCAGCGTTGGATAAGCCGTCCAAGGTATGCCTGTTGCCCGTGGTCGTCCAGTCAGGTCGAACGTCCGCTGGCGGTAGCAGTCAATGACTTTATACTGCCAAGGAATTGCCACCATGAAGCGTCGATACAGTTGGCCTCTGTGGACCCTCGCTGGCCTCGTTGTGCTGCTGATTGCCGTGCACATCGCCCTGCCCTACATGGTGCGCGATTACCTCAACGACAAACTGGCCGACATGGGCGACTACCGTGGCCAGATCACTGACGTGGACCTGGCCCTGTGGCGCGGCGCCTACAAAATCAACGGACTGAAGATCGTCAAGGTCGATGGCAAAGTCCCGGTGCCGTTCGTCAATGCACCGCTGATCGACCTCGCTGTCAGTTGGCATTCGCTCTGGTACGACCATGCCGTGGTGGCCAAGGTGCAGTTCATCAAACCCGAGCTGAACTTCGTCGACGGTGGCACTAATAAACAGAACTCCCAGACCGGTCGCGGCACGGACTGGCGCGCTCAACTGAGCAAACTGCTGCCTATCACCCTGAACGAAGTGCGGATCAACGACGGGAAAATCAGTTTTCGAAACTTTAGCTCTACCCCGCCGGTAAACATGAACGCCACCCAGGTCAACGCCAGCATTTATAACCTGACCAACGTCGTCGACACCAAAGGCAAGCGCGACGCCCGTTTCGAGGGCAAGGCGCTGCTGTTGGGCCAGGCCCCGCTGGAAGCCACCGCCACCTTCGATCCGCTGAGCAACTTCGAAGACTTCGAATTTCGACTGCGAGTCAAGAACATCGAGCTCAAACGCATGAACGACTTCGCCTCGGCCTACGGCAAATTCGACTTCAACGCCGGCCATGGCGACGTGGTGATCGAAGCCGAAGCCAATAAGGGCCAGCTCAAGGGCTACATCAAGCCACTGCTGCGCGACGTCGAAGTGTTCAATTGGCAACAAGATGTCGAGAACAAGAACAAAAGCTTTTTTCGCTCGGTCTGGGAAGCCATCGTCGGTGGCACCGAAACTGTGCTGAAGAACCAGCGCAAGAACCAGTTCGCGACCAAGGTCGAACTCAGCGGCAACGTACACCAGCAAGATATCAGCGCGTTCCAGGCGTTTTTGCAGATTTTGCGCAATGGTTTCATCCAGGCGTTCAATGCCCGGTATGAACAGCCCAAGCCGGATGCGGGTTAGGGTTAGGGTTTACGCGTGACGGTGTAGCGACCCGTTTCCTCGGCCGCCTCCAATGCTGAACATTGCTGCAAGGAATCCCAGCCCAGACAGGCCAGGGCTAATGACCTGGGTACCGCTTCGCGTCCGCTGCTGTAGCGGCTGATACTGCGGGCACTGACGCCCAGTGCTTCAGCGGCCTGATTCAACGGCAACCCGGTGCGGGCGCGCCAGTTGATGAAGATCCGGGTGTTTTCGTCGGTAGCGTTTTGCGCAAGAGCATCAAGGTACAAAGAGTCTGCACCAATCTGAATATCCGGCTCGGGCCACTCCACCGTCCAGCCATCATCGCCGAGGGATGCGCCTTCAAAGACATGATCCGCAAGCAACGGCTGCAACCCCGGATAAGCGTGCAAATCCGCACTCAAATCCAGTGTCAGCTGTTGACCGTCAATAAACGTCAGCGCCAGACGATAATCCGGCAAAGCCCTGACAGCGTTCAGCCGTGGGCGCTTCATGGGTAACATCGTTTCCAGTCCTCCAACAATTGCACCTGATGGGCTCCCACCCATTCCAATGCTTCCCTGATAATCAACGGCGGCGCCCTTCCTGCCATGACTTCGACGGTTTCCAGGCTGAGCATCACGTCCAACCCGCCACCGGTCAGGTGAACGTGGGGCGGTGGATGATCCTTCTCGCGCAACTGAATGCGGTACTTATCGCGAAATCGGTATTTAGTAGACATGCCGCGAAGGCTATCGCCAAATCGGCGATACCTGAATGCTGGCCTTGCGCCGAGACTGAGTCAAGATGTGACGCCCCATTCAGAGACTGAATAACCCGTCTGCGTTCACAGTCGACCGGGCAGCGCGTTATAGTCGGGGGACTACACTTATTGCGCCCCGCCCTGCCCCGTTCAGGTCGGCGTTACCGTTCGAGGATTAGCAGATGAAGTTCGAAGGCACCCAGGCCTACGTCGCCACCGATGACCTGAAGCTGGCGGTCAACGCCGCTATCACCCTGGAGCGTCCGCTGCTGGTCAAGGGCGAGCCGGGCACCGGCAAGACCATGCTCGCCGAGCAACTGGCCGAGTCCTTTGGCGCCAAGTTGATTACCTGGCACATCAAGTCCACAACCAAGGCGCATCAGGGCCTGTACGAGTACGACGCGGTCAGCCGTCTGCGTGACTCGCAACTGGGCACCGAAAAGGTCCACGACGTTCGCAACTACCTGAAAAAGGGCAAGCTGTGGGAAGCCTTCGAGTCCGAAGAACGGGTGATCCTGCTGATCGACGAAATTGACAAGGCTGACATCGAGTTCCCGAACGACCTGCTGCAAGAACTCGACAAGATGGAGTTCTACGTTTACGAGATCGACGAGACGATCAAGGCCAAGATTCGCCCGATCATCATCATTACCTCCAACAACGAGAAAGAGCTGCCGGACGCATTCCTGCGCCGCTGCTTCTTCCACTACATCGCCTTCCCGGACCGCGTGACGATGCAGCGGATCGTCGATGTGCACTACCCGAACATCAAGAAAGACCTGGTCAGCGAAGCGCTGGACGTGTTCTTCGACGTGCGCAAAGTGCCGGGCCTGAAGAAGAAGCCGTCGACCTCCGAACTGGTGGACTGGCTCAAACTGCTGATGGCCGACAACATCGGCGAAGCAGTGCTGCGCGAACGTGATCCGACCAAGGCTATCCCGCCGCTGGCCGGTGCGCTGGTGAAGAACGAACAGGACGTGCAATTGCTTGAGCGCCTGGCGTTCATGAGCCGTCGCGGCTCTCGCTAAGTATCGCTTTTTTTAACAAAAGCGGAGGCGATCGCCATGCTGCTCAACCTGTTCAATGAAATGCGCGCCGCCAAGGTGCCGGTCTCGGTGCGCGAGCTGCTGGACCTGATCAACGCGCTGAAACAACGCGTGGTCTTCGCCGACATGGACGAGTTTTATTACTTGTCCCGGACGATTCTGGTGAAGGACGAAAAGCATTTCGACAAATTCGACCGGGCTTTCGGCGCCTACTTCAATGGCCTGGAAAAACTCGACGACCACCTTCAGGCATTGATTCCGGAAGACTGGCTGCGCAAGGAATTCGAGCGTTCCCTGAGCGATGAAGAACGGGCGCAGATCCAGTCCCTCGGCGGCCTCGACAAGTTGATCGAAGAGTTTAAGAAACGCCTCGAAGAACAGAAAGAACGCCATGCCGGCGGCAACAAATGGATCGGCACCGGCGGCACCAGCCCGTTCGGCTCCGGCGGCTTTAACCCGGAAGGTATTCGGGTCGGCGATGCCGGCAAGCGTCAGGGCAAAGCGGTCAAGGTCTGGGATCAGCGCGAGTACAAGAACCTCGACGACTCGGTGGAACTGGGCACGCGCAACATCAAGGTTGCCCTGCGCCGGCTGCGCAAATTTGCCCGTCAGGGTGCGGCCGAAGAACTGGACATCGACGGCACCATCGACCACACCGCCCGCGATGCCGGGCTGCTGAACATTCAGATGCGGCCGGAGCGGCGCAACACCGTCAAGCTGTTGCTGCTGTTCGACATCGGCGGCTCGATGGACGCCCACGTGAAGATTTGCGAAGAGCTGTTCTCGGCCTGCAAGACCGAGTTCAAGCACCTGGAGTACTTCTACTTCCACAACTTCCTTTATGAGTCGGTGTGGAAGAACAACATGCGCCGCACCTCCGAGCGTTTCTCGACTCAGGATCTGCTGCACAAATACGGCGCCGATTACAAAGTGATCTTCATCGGCGACGCCGCCATGGCGCCCTATGAAATCACCCAGGCTGGCGGCAGCGTGGAGCACTGGAACGAAGAGGCGGGTTATGTGTGGATGCAGCGCTTCATGGCGAAGTACAAGAAGCTCATCTGGATCAACCCGTACCCGAAAGACACTTGGGGCTACACCTCGTCGACCAACATCGTGCGCGATTTGATCGAAGACCAGATGTATCCGCTGACCTTGCGCGGGTTGGAGGAAGGGATGCGGTTTTTGTCCAAGTAGAGATGATTGTTGTCCGGGATGACACCATCGCGGGCAAGCCTCGTTCCTACAGGGTTAACACCGAAACCTGTAGGAGCGAGGCTTGCCCGCGAAGCTTTTAGCGATTCACAAACTGACGCAAATACCCGACCTGCTCCCGATGCGCCACGTCCTGCACCACCGGCCGCAACCGTACCTTCGCCCCGGGCAAACACTGCGCCAGCCGCGCCAGGGCCAACGGCGTCAATGCGCCTAATCTCGGATAGCCGCCAATGGTCTGTCGATCATTGAGCAACACAATCGGCTGTCCGTCCGGTGGCACCTGCACTGCGCCCAGCGGGATGCCTTCGGAAATCATCGGTTTGCCCTGGTACTGCAACGGCGTGCCCAGCAGGCGAATGCCCATGCGGTCGGCACGACTGTCGAGGGTCCAAGTGCTGTTGAACGCATCAAACAGGCTTTGCCCGCTGAACGCGCCGATCTGCGCGCCGAGCACCAGGTCCAGCGGTGCATCGAGTTTGAAATCAGGGATGTGTTCGCGCGGCAGCTCCCGCAGCAAGATCAAGTCACTGCCCGAATAGCTCAGCTGTGCTTCTTTGGCCAAAGGCCGGCCCATGCCATCCAGCCCGCCGAGTTCCTCACGGATCACCGTCGCGCTGCTGCCCAACACCTTCGGCGCGTCGAAACCACCCGGTGCTGCCAGATAAGCCCGCGCTCCGAGCAGCGGCTGGGTGAACTGCAAGCGCTGACCTTTGTGCAGCCGAAAACTGCGCCACGGCGCCAACGCCTCGCCATTCACCTGCGCGCCCAGATCCGCGCCCGCCAGCGCCAGCACACAATCTTCCTCGGCCAGCACGCTGAACCCGCCAAGGGTGATTTCCACCACAGGCGCATCCAACCCGTTGCCCAACAGCCAATTCGCCCATGACATCGAGCGCCAGTCCAGCCCGCCGCCCTGGGTCACACCCAAGTGCCGCACGCCAAAACGGCCAGCGTCCTGCAACAGGCACAGCGGCGTACTCGCTTCAATCCTCAGACGGCTCATGCCTGGGCCTCCAGTGGCGTATCGTCACCGCCCAGGTTGATGAACTCGGCATGACTGACGGCTTCGAACCGCACCGTGTCGCCGGGTTGCATCAGGCTATAGCCGTCACGTTCGCGGTCGAACAGTTTGGCCGGGGTACGGCCGATCAGGTTCCAGCCTCCGGGCGACACCACCGGATAAGCGGCGGTTTGCCGCTCGGCAATTCCCACGCTACCCGCTGCGACTTTCTTACGCGGGGTGTTCAGACGCGGCGCGGCGAGGATTTCCTCTACTAAACCCATGAAGGCGAAACCTGGTGCGAAGCCCAGCGCGAACACCTGATATTCGCGATCGCTGTGGCGGCGGATTACGTCGTCCACCGCCAACCCGCTGCGTTGGGACAACAGGCTCAATTCGGGGCCGACGCTCAAGTCATACCAGACCGGCAGCACATGGCATTTGCCGCTGGTACTGGCATTGGGCGATAGATCGATCAACGCTTGCGCGATCAATTCCCGCGCCTGAACCGGGCTCAATGCAGTCAGGTCGTAATGCACCATCAACGTCGTGTAGGACGGCACAAGGTCGATCAAATGCCCGGCAAACGCTGCGCGCAGCCCTTCGCTGGCCGCGAGCATCCACGGCATGTTCGCTTCGGCGATTTCATCGAACAGGCGCACCATCAGGCAGTCCAGCGCGACTACTTCAACCCGTGGTTTCATGACGCACTCTGCTGATTCAAGGCCTCACGAATACGCTGCACGGCGGCCACAGAACTGGCGTTGTCGCCGTGGACGCACAAGGTGTTGGCCTGCAAGTGCAAAGCGCTGCCATCGCTGGCCGTGAGGTTGGCGCCACGGGCAATGATTAGCGCCTGCTCAATGATTTTCTCGGGATCGTGATGCACCGCGCCCGGCAATTGTCGCGAAACCAACATGCCGGCGCTGTCGTAGGCGCGGTCGGCGAAGGCTTCGAACCACAGCGTCACGCCGTATTCGTCGCCCAATTGTTGCGCGGCACTGTTGTCGCGGGTGGCCATCAGCATCAACGGCAACGTGCGATCGTAGGCGGCCACAGCCTGGATCACCGCACGCAATTGCGCCGGATTGGCCATCATGTCGTTGTACATCGCGCCGTGGGGTTTGACGTAACTCACCCGCCCGCCCTGAGCCCGACAGATGCCGTCGAGGGCGCCGATCTGGTAATGCAGGATGTCCTGAAGTTCCTGGGCGGTGTAGGCCATGGAACGTCGACCGAACCCGACCAGGTCCTGATAGGCCGGGTGCGCTCCAATCTTCACGCCGCGGCTCAGGGCCAGGCTGACGGTCTTGCGCATGATGCTCGGGTCGCCGGCATGGAAGCCGCAGGCGATGTTGGCACAATCAATGAAGGGCATGACCTCGGCGTCCAGACCCATGGTCCAGTTGCCGAAACTCTCGCCGATGTCGCAGTTCAATAGCAGGCGGCTCACGGTGAACACTCCTGTAGGCATATTCTTTTTTTACTGTCGGGCAGATGCCCGGCAGATTATCAGTTGCTGATTATTAAGCTATTGGGCGTCGAGTTGCTTGCCACGAGTTTCCGGCAGGCTCAAGGCTGCGAGGATCACCACGCCGTAGGACACCGCCGCAAACGCCCCGATGCCAACGCTTAACGGCACCGTCTGGCTGAGCAAACCGATCAACAGCGGAAACAACGCCGCCAACGCACGACCGATGTTGTAGCAAAAACCCTGGCCCGAGCCGCGAATTCGCGTGGGAAACAACTCGGTCAAAAACGCGCCCATGCCACTGAAAATCCCCGAGGCAAAGAAGCCCAGCGGGAAGCCCAGCCACAGCATCACGCCGTTGCTGACGTGTAATTGGGTGTAGAGCAACACGATGGTGAACGAGCCGACGGCGAACAGAATGAAGTTCTTCTTGCGGCCGAGGATGTCAGTCAAATACGCGCTGATGACATAACCGACGTAGGAACCGACGATCACCATCGCCAGATAACCGCCCGTGCCGAGTACGCTCAACCCCCGTTCGTTCTTCAGAAAAGTTGGCAACCAAGAGGTAATCGCGTAGTAACCGCCCAGTGCGCCAGTGGTCAGCACCGAAGCGCGAATCGTGGTGAAGAGGATGCCGGGAGCGAAGATCTCGTAGAATTTTGCCGGGTTGCTTGGTTCTTGCTTGGCTTTGGCTTCGCGGTAAATCTCCGGGTCCTTGACCAGTCGACGGACGAAAATCACAAAAATCGCCGGGACGATGCCAAGGATAAACAGTGCGCGCCAAGCGTCTTCCGGCGGCAACACCGAGAACAGCAGCGCATACAGAATCGCCGTCAATCCCCAGCCCAACGCCCAGCCCGATTGCACCATGCCCACGGCTTTGCCACGGTCCTTGGCGCGAATCACTTCGCCCATCAGCACAGCCCCGGCGGTCCATTCACCACCGAAACCGAAACCCATCAAGGTGCGGCTGATCAGCAGTTGTTCGTAGTTCTGGGCGAAGCCGCAGAGGAAGGTGAAGAAGGCGAACCACAGCACGGTCAGCTGCAACGTGCGCACGCGGCCGATGCGGTCGGAGAGAATCCCCGCCACCCAGCCGCCGATGGCCGAAGCGATCAGGGTGCTGGTGTGAATGAGTCCGGCCTGCCCGGTGGTGATGCCCCACATGGCAATCAGGGTCGGCACCACGAAGCTGAGCATCTGGGTGTCCATGCCGTCCAGGCCATAGCCGATCTTGCAGCTCCAGAAGGTCCGGCGCTCCTGTTTGTTGATGTTGCGATACCAGTCGAACGGTCCCGGGCGAGTCGTGGCCTTGGGGAGGTCGAGGGTGTCGGGCGCACTCATGGCAAATCTCCGTGCAAATTTTATTGGTATTGTTCGAAGCCCCGACGACGCCTATCGTGGGAACCGGATGCGCCGATTTTTGGGCGCCCGGCCCTGCGGCGTCCAACTAATAAAAACCCGCTCCAGACATAAGAAAAAGTTGATTACATGAACCTGAAGTTCCTAGAGACCTTTGTCTGGGTCGCCCGACTCAAGAGTTTTCGCCTGACTGCGGACAAGCTCTTCACCACCCAGGCGTCGATTTCCAGCCGCATCGCCGTGCTCGAAAGTGAGCTGGGGGTGAAGCTGTTCCTGCGCGATTCCCGGGGTGTAAGCCTGACGCCGGAAGGTTTGAAAGTGCTCGAATACGCCGAGCAGATGATGGACACCATGCAGGCGCTAAAGCAGTCGATCGAGACCCGTTCGAGCAAGGTCGGAAGGATTCGGATCGGTGTGATGGACACGGTGATTCACACCTGGCTGAGCCCGTTGGTGGCGCAGATGATGGATCACTATCCGCTGGTGGAAATCGAGCTGGTGGCCGATACCTCGCTCAACCTCTGCGATCAGCTGCAAAAAGGCTTTCTCGATCTGATCCTGCAAACCGACCTGTTACGTCAGGAAAGCGTGCGCAGCCTGGAACTGGCCAGCCACCCGATGGGCTGGATCGTCGCCAGTAACTCCATCTACAACCGTGAGTATTCAGGCGTGGCGGATCTGGCGCGGGAGCGGATCATTACCTACTCGAAAAACTCGCATCCGCATCAGGATATTTTGGCGTTGATGCAGGCCAACGGCGTGATGGCGCCACGATTGAACTGCGTGAATTCGGTGTCGGCGATTACCCGGTTGTTGCGCGACGGCTTCGGGATTGGCGCGCTGCCGCCGGTGTTGGTGGCCGAGGAACTGGCGCGCGGGGAGTTGACCTTGCTGGCTATCGATCAACGGCCACCGAATTTGCAGGTGGTGGTGTCGTGGCGGGTCGGGGTGGAATGGGTCGAGGAGATTGTGGCGTTGTGTCAGCTGGTGCTGGAGGGGTATGCGCGCAAGGTGGGTGAGGGTTACATCATTCTTGCTGACTAACCACACCCTGTGGCGAGGGAGCTTGCTCCCGCTCGGCTGCGAAGCCGTCGTATAACCCGACAAACGCGGTTTATCTGAAACACCAGGGTGACTGGTTTTGGGGCTGCTTCGCAGCCCAGCGGGAGCAAGCTCCCTCGCCACAAAAGCCCTGTTCTCGGCAAACTTCGGCTGGCTAAAATCAAAAGATCGCAGCCTTCGGCAGCTCCTACAGAGATTGGAGTAGGAGCTGCCGGAGGCTGCGATCTTTTGATCTTTTTGTTCTTACAACCCACGCACATCCCGATCTTCAATCGGCCGGCTCTGGCGCAGGCGTTTGCCGCCGAGCACCACCCAGTCGATCAACCGGAACAGGCATTCAATGCCGAATGACAACAGCAACGCGCCACTCATGCCCCAGATCATCGCTTCCGGGGTCAGCAGGATCTGGTAGCTGTAGCCGTTCCAGGTTTCCTTGCGAATATCCGGGTCGGCGGCCAGCGCCACTTGCAGGACGCGGATGTACCACGGACCTTGCATGGCCTGGAACTGTTTATCCAGGGCCAACTGCCGGGTGAGCAAGGTGCTCAAGCTGTCGGCATCGCTGCGAAAGATCGGGTCTTCGCTTTCGCGGTAGTGGGCGACCAAGGCCTGCATATCGCCCTTGAAGAACTGATTGGCGGTGCCCTGGAAACCACTCAAACCGGTCTGCGCTTCAATCAGATGCGCTTCGACCCGTTTCGCGTAGTCGCTGATGAAGCCCGGCACCTGGACACCGATCAACAGGCCCGCCGCAAACAACACCAGCCGTAGATAACTGAGCAACATTGAGGTGAGTCCTTATTCGGTCTTGCCCTGGCTGACGCATTCACCGCGTCGCCAGAGGCTCCATTGGCCCGGTTCGTAGCGGGTCCAGGTTTCGTTTTCGGTCAACGGTTCGGTGGCGATCACCGTGACCACGTCGTTAGGCGTGGTTTCGGCCTGGAAGTCGACGATCACATCGACATCCTTCAGGCGCGCCGGGCCGAACGGGGCGCGGCGGGTGATCTGCGCCAGTTTGGTCGAGCAATAGCAGAACAGCCAGTCGCCGTCGCTGAGCAGGCAGTTGAACACGCCTTTGCTGCGGTACTCGGCGCAGGCGGCCACCAGGTCTGGCAGCAGTTCTTCGATCTCGACCGGTTCAGGGAACGCTGCCCGCACCCGGTTGAGCAAGTCGCAGAACGCCGCTTCGCTGTCGGTATCACCGACGGGGCGGTAAAAACTCTTGATTGGCTCAAAGTCCGCGAGCTGGCCGTTGTGAGCGAAACACCAGTTACGCCCCCACAACTCGCGCACAAACGGGTGGGTGTTGGACAGGCAGACCTTGCCGACGTTGGCCTGGCGGATGTGCCCGATCACCACTTCGCTCTTGATCGGGTAGCGCTGCACCAGGTTCGCTACTTCGGACTCGCAGCTTGCCGCCGGGTCCTGGAACAAGCGCAGGCCGCGGCCTTCATAGAAAGCGATGCCCCAGCCGTCACGGTGCGGCCCGGTACGCCCGCCGCGCTGCATCAGCCCGGTGAAGCTGAACACGATATCGGTCGGGACATTGGCGCTCATGCCCAATAACTCACACATGCTCGGACTCTCGCTTCAATGCAGGGGCAAGGTTACAAACGCGGTTCGATGCGCGAACGCTGGGGGTTGTTCGGGACCGGTGGACGGCCGTAGCGATCATCGCCGGCAACGCCGAACGGTTGATCGTTATCGCGTTCCTCAGCCTTGATCGCCGCCTTCGCCGCAGCAGCCTGTTCTTTGCGGGCGTTGGACGCGCGCTCGATCGGCCAGCGGATCAGTACGAAAATCAGGTACAGGCCAAACGCGATCATGCCGTACATGAACAGATCGGAAATTGCCCGCCAGGCGTTGTTGCCCACCTTGAACGCCAGGTCCAGGGCGGTAATGGCGATGGCCGGGGCGACTTTTTCCTTCACCGGGTCGATGATGGTCGGGCTGAACAGCAACACCGCCACGAGCAGCCGCAGTGGCTCGCGCAGGTAGCGCCACATCCAGCGGGTCAAGCGCATCCACACCAACAGGCAGCCTAAAGCGGCAAAGGCGTAGAGGCCCCAAGCGATCAGATAGTCGTTCTCGGTCATGGTGTCCATGGCAAGGCAGGCAAAGAGGCGCTTATAGTAACGACTTTTCGCCCGTCAGGCTTGTCCCAATGCCAGTCGGTCAGACATGGAACCCGTGGGAGCGAGCTTGTGGCGAGGGGGCTTGCCCCCGTTCGGCTGCGAAGCAGTCGTAAACCAAGCACCGCGTTCTTGAATAAAGATTGCGGTGTCTGGTTTTAGGGCCGCTTCGCGACCCAACGGGGGCAAGCCCCCTCGCCACAGGCTCGCTCCCACAGGTTCAGCAACGGCGTCAAGATTGCCTACCGTCTGCGAAGCCCCTATTCCGTACATTGTCCGAGAGCCCTTCATGCCCTTATCCGTCAACGTCACCAGCGCCCCGATTGCCCGCAAGGCTGAAGGTTCTGACCCGTATGCCTGGCTCCAGGAGCGCGACACCGACGCGGTGCTCGATTACCTGAAGGCTGAAAACAGCTATCAAGAATCGCAAACCGCTGATCAGGCCGGGCTGCGCGAAACCCTGTTCGAAGAGATCAAGGGCCGGATTCTCGAAACCGACCTGTCCCTGCCTTCGCCGTGGGGGCCGTACCTGTATTACACCCGCACCACGGCCGGCGACGAATACGCCCGCCATTACCGCTGCCCGCGCCCGGCCGATGACAGCCTGCTCATCGATGAAAACCAGGAACAATTGCTGCTGGACCCGAACGTACTGGCCAATGGCGGCTTCTTCTCCCTCGGCTCGTTCAGCATCAGCCCGGACCACCAGCGTCTGGCCTACAGCCTCGACGCCACCGGCGATGAGATTTACACGCTGTTCGTGAAGGAGTTATCCAACGGCAAGGTCAGCGAACTGGAATTCGAGGACTGCGACGGCAGCATGACCTGGGCCAACGACAGCCTGACGCTGTTTTTCGGCGAACTGGATGACACCCATCGCCCGCACAAGCTGATGCGCTATCGACTGGACGGCACGGCCGCCGAAGAAGTGTTTCATGAGCCGGACGGCCGATTTTTCCTGCATTGCTACCGTTCCAGTTCTGAACAGCAATTGCTGCTGTCCCTGGGCAGCAAGACCACCAGTGAAGTCTGGGTGCTCGATGCGTTCCAGCCGCAGCAGGCTTTTACCTGCCTGGCGCCACGGGTTGAGGACCACGAATACGACGTCGACCACGGCGCGCTCGATGGCCAATGGACCTGGTTTATTCGCACCAACCGCGACGGCATCAACTTCGCCCTGTACACCGCCCTCGATACCGGCGTCGCGCCGACCGAGGCGGACTGGCAGAACCTGATTCCCCACAGCGACAGCGTGATGCTCGAAGGCCTGAGCCTGAACGTCGAAGCCGTGACCCTGAGCCTGCGCGAGGGTGGCTTGCCGATCATCGAGGTTCGCCCGCAAGGCTTGGCGCCTTATCGCGTGCAATTGCCGGACGCAGCCTACAGCCTGCATGTGCAGAACAGCCTGGAATTCGTCAGCGACAAGATTCGTCTGCGTTACGAGGCGTTGAACCGTCCGGCGCAGGTTCGTCAGTTGGACTTGGCCACTGGCGAGCAGAAAGTCCTGAAGGAAACTCCGGTGCTCGGCCCGTTCGACGCCGACGCCTACGTCAGCCAACGCCTGTGGGCCACCGCGCCGGACGGCACGCAAGTGCCGATCAGCCTTGTAGTCAAACGCGAAGCGCTCGGTAAACCGACACCGCTGTATCTCTATGGGTACGGCGCTTACGGCGAAAGCCTCGACCCGTGGTTTTCCCATGCCCGTTTGAGTCTGCTGGATCGCGGCGTGGCGTTTGCCATCGCTCACGTGCGTGGCGGCGGTGAGCTGGGCGAAGCCTGGTACCGCGCCGGCAAGCAGGAACACAAGCACAACACCTTCAGCGACTTCATCGCCTGCGCCGAGCATTTGATCGCCAACGGTTTCACCACGCCACAGCAGTTGGCGATCAGCGGTGGCAGTGCCGGTGGATTGCTGATCGGCGCGGTACTCAATCAGCGTCCGGAGTTGTTTGCGGCGGCGATTGCCGAGGTGCCGTTCGTCGACGTACTGAACACCATGCTCGACCCGGATTTACCACTGACCGTCACCGAATACGACGAATGGGGCAATCCGGAAGAGCCAGACGTCTATGATCGGATCAAGGCCTACGCCCCGTACGAAAACGTCACCGCCCAGGCGTATCCGGCGACCCTGGTGATCGCCGGCTACAACGACAGTCGCGTGCAGTATTGGGAAGCGGCCAAGTGGGTGGCGAAATTGCGCGCGACCAAAACCGACAACAATCCCCTGCTGCTCAAGACCGAACTGGGCGCCGGGCATGGTGGAATGAGCGGTCGATATCAGGGATTACGTGACGTAGCCCTCGAATACGCATTTGTTTTCAAGGTTTTGGGCATCGCCTGAGGAACTTGGCCCGGGGTTCCGGTCTTAAGACCAGAACGCCGGGCCTTTGCCACACACATCCCCTTGTGGGAACCGGGCTTTTGTGGCGAGGGGGCTTGTCCCCGTTGGGTCGCGAAGCGGCCCCAAAACCTGCAACCGCAATGCATCAGACACACCGCATGCGCTGGTTTTACGACTGCTTCGCAGCCGAACGGGACGATGCGGCGTTCCGACAAGCCCCCTCGCCACAAAGTCCGCTACCACAAGGGGTTTGCAGCGAGCCCAAGCCCGAACCCGCAACACACCACAAGAAAAAGACCGTGACGACATGTCAGAACCGACCTTACTGAACAACGAAATTCGCGACTGGCTGATGGACTGCGGCCTGTTCGATCAACTGCTGCCAGCCGACTTCGCCGCCGCTTCCGGCTATTTCAGCATCAGCACCATCGCCCAGGGCAAAGAGATCTTCCACGAGGGCGATGCCGGCAGTTTCATGTGCATCATCCACACCGGCCAGGTGTCGGTGCAAAAGACCAACGGCGACGGGCAAACGGTGATCATGGCCACCCTGCGCAGCGGTCGGGCGTTCGGCGAGATGGCCGTGCTCGATGGCGAGCGGCGCTCGGCCAGTTGCGTCGCAGCGAGCAATTGTCAGTTGCTCAACCTGGGCAAGGACTCGCTGGAAAAAATGCTCAACGATGCGCCAAAGATCGCGGCGAAAATCATCCGCGCCCTCGCCGTCTCCCTTTCCAAACGCCTGCGCATGGCGGATGGGCAACTGCTGTCACAGCAAGTGTAAGTGTCGCTCCTCGCCTGACGACAACAGCCACTCGTCAAAAGAGGAACGTATTTGTGAGACAGGACACTACCCACCCGGCGATTTGATTTTGGTGCTGTTCTGCTCAAGGCCCGGCAAGGTCTGGTCCTTGGGTGGGCTCGGCATTTCGATCGGCTCCAACGGCTGGCTGCCGCTGCCCGAACCGGTACGGGGTACGTTGGTGGGGGTGATCTGCGGGTACGGCGTGGGTGTCGCAGTACCGGGTGATCCGGGCATCGGCGCGGGACTGGTGGGGATGGTTTGCTGCTCCTGGGCCTGCACTGCAGTAATCGAGAGCGCGGCCAAGGCAATGACCGTTAGAATAGTGCGCTTCATCAATGGCTCCGTTGGCCTTGTTGTCTGCTTGCAGGCTACTCCCAACTGCGTCCGTTTGCCTTATGCCAATTTTCCTCAAGAGCCTCCCATGAAACGTTTCGTTCTGCTCGACACCGCCCCTATCCCTGAAAACGGCGGTGCCCTGTGCCTGTTCGAATACGGTGAAGATTTCGTCATCAAGATCCAGGGTGGCGACGGCGGGCAGTTGATGAACACCCGCATGCACGGCTCCGAAGACGCCCTGGCCGAGATCCCGTGCCGCAAGGTTGCCGGCCGCCCGAACTCACGCGTTTTGATCGGTGGCCTGGGCATGGGCTTCACTCTCGCCTCGGCCCTCAAGCATTTGGGCAAGACCGCTGAGGTGGTGGTCGCCGAACTGGTACCGGGCGTGGTCGAGTGGAATCGTGGGCCGCTGGGCGAAAAGGCCGGCAACCCGCTGCTCGACCCGCGCACCGTGATCCGCATGGAAGACGTCGCCAAGGTGCTGCAAGCCGAACCGCAGGGTTTCGATGCGATCATGCTCGACGTCGACAACGGCCCCGAAGGCCTGACCCAGCGCGCCAACAGCTGGCTCTACTCCGCCGGTGGCCTGAGCGCCTGCGCCAAAGCCCTGCGCCCCAAAGGCGTGCTGGCCGTCTGGTCGGCCAGTGCCGACAAGCAGTTTTCCGACAAGTTGAAGAAGGCCGGTTTCAAGGCCGAGGAAGTGCAAGTCTTCGCCCACGGCAACAAAGGCACGCGCCACACCATCTGGATTGCCGAGAAGCTCAAGGGCTGAGCTAAACTCACTGCATAACCGTCATTAGTCTTTTTACAAAGGTGAACCCATGAGTTCGTCCACCCCGACCAACACCTCGAAGCTGGACCGTATCCTCGCCGACAACCAGCGCGACAAGGAAATGGGTTACCGCGACAAGGCCCTGAAGATGTACCCGCACGTGTGCGGCCGCTGCGCCCGTGAGTTCGCCGGCAAGCGCCTGAGCGAACTGACCGTGCACCACCGCGACCACAACCACGACAACAACCCGCAGGACGGCTCGAACTGGGAACTGTTGAGTCCGTATCTGCCAGCAAAGTGGTATCCCACTGCCGCCTTACGGGCGTAGCGCCGACGCATACCTTATGATATCGGCATCCGACAAACGGGCTTAAATTAGTGGACCAAAGCATGGCACTTCGGGATGTGGTCGCCGCGCCGAAAATTTACGAATAGGAAAAGAATGAGATGAATACATCTTCTGCAGATACATCAAAGCTGGATCGCATTCTGGCAGATGCCAAACGTGACAAGGAAATGGGCTACCGCGATAAAGCCCTGAAAATGTACCCACACGTGTGTGGCCGCTGTGCCCGTGAATTTTCCGGAAAGCGTCTGAGCGAGCTCACCGTGCACCACCGAGACCACAACCACGACAATAATCCGCAGGACGGTTCAAACTGGGAACTCCTTTGTCTTTTCTGTCATGACAATGAGCATTCTCGCTATACCGACCAACAATACTTCTCAGACTCCTCGGTTAGCTCACCTAAAATATCAGTAGCGACCCACAACCCATTTTCCGCACTTGCCGATCTTCTCAAAAAACAGGAGAAATAATATATCTGCACAATAAGCCATAATATTTACATCGCCAGGCGACTGATGTGTAAATTATGGCTATACATTGACGCAGAGTTTTTTTCTATCAACTCCAAATCAAAAACTCTGAAAGATTAAACATCAGTAACCATTCTTTCGTCAGTCCCCCTAGGCTGCAGACCAAGAAAGAGACTTATGCTTGCTGAAGCCTTGCTGGAAAATGCCTGCTGGACTTGCCCCTACAAAACCGGACACTTCAGTGCTCATTAGAAAATAAAATGAAGTCATTAGATTTTGGAACGAAACTGTCCCCATATCCAACTGATTGTTTAATTTCGGCGAAGGTGACCAGACCTTTGCACCGATTTAACAAGTCGTAGCATTGGGCTTGGCCACGCTGAACTTATCCGAGGATGACTAACCCGTTTCCATGTATGAGCAAAATCATGGATTGAGAAAGAGAAGAACTTCTTTGAGACGTAGGTTATTGAGTATCAGATGGTGAGGCTTTCCTTATTTTTCCTTATTTTTCACCTTATTTTTCAGCCAAGGCTGGACTTTTTTCACTTAGGCTGAACTGAGCGCACCGAACTAGTGCAAAAAATGTGAAAAGCCACCTGGGCCCTAGGGCAAAGGGCTTTTTTGCATAAGCGGTTTAAATGCAACCGTTGAACGGGAGTGCATGTGCTGGATGGCCGCCTTCCGACATGCAGCCACCTGTTACAACGGGCACCTCTAAAGACGGAACGAGGTTCGATCGATGAGCGAAAGCGAGCAGTGGATCGTCAAATGCCACAACACCACCGACGGCAGTGGCGACATTATCGTTGATCTCCCGCCAGACCTCCTTGCAAAATTCGGTTTAAGCCTTGGGGATGAGCTAACCGTCGAGATCATCGATGGCGCGATAGTCCTGACGCCCAAGTCCAATACAATCACCTCCGCCTGAAACCATTGCTGCCACACTTAATGCCCTGGCGGCGAAGGTGGCCGCTCTACGAGAGAGGCTTGAACTATTCAGTATTACTCCGAAAGACTTTTAACATTCGCAGAAAATCCGCACCAGTCCTTCTAATATTTCATATCACACAAACCGCACACTGTTGAACGCATTTCTATAAACGATGCACAATAAATAGACAGCCACCCAATGCAGATACGCCGTTCAATCGATGATTTTCGCCCTGCCGGCCGTATCGTTCGCAGAAGGCGGGAGTGACAAACTCGCTGAATGACATATGAAATCCAGCGAACCCTCATCCCAGCAAACTGCTACGGTTACTGTCAGTAAAAATGTAGCAGCCCAGGACTTCAATGGCTTTCGCTACATATAGCAATAGAGGCCAAAACATGTAAAATACTCATCGAGATTTTTAAGCAGGCAATTAAACTTTGCAAGTATTACATTGAGAGGGAATGAATGATTTCTGAAGGAGAATTGCGGGCAGACCGAATTGGTAGAGAGATAACTCGAATTTCAAAGATACGAGGCGTTCAGGCTAGTGAGATTGAGAGCATAGCCTATATCGTGCTGATGACGTTAATCGTAAAAGAAAATCATCCCGACAACCATTCTTCCTACAATCGCCGCTCCGAAGAATTTGAAAGCACAGCAGACTCATTCTTACAAATGTGCAAAGCTGGTGACACGGAAAGCATAGAGGCGCACTATGAGCGAGTTTTGCGCGCCCTATTAATAGTTTTAGACCTCAGCCCCAACAACCGGTGGCAACCTTCCTCTGACTCATCTAAGGTAATTAGTCAAATTGTCCAGATTCTGATACACGAGTTGAGCAATTTGGACAACTCGGGGAAAACGTGTGTTGTCGACATGCTCTATTATCGGTTATTTACCAGACTAGTACCCTCCCAGCGTCGACACCATGAGCTAATTGCCCATCTTGCAGCTCCACTAGCAGATCTTTATGGAGGTGTTTCCGAGTGGCAGCCAGGCCCGTCTGAGGTATTGATAGCAGCAGGCTTCAGGGATGACAATCTAAATCTCTATCAAGATGGAGAATCTAGCCTCCCCCGAGATCTTCGCAGCCAACTGCTTGTCATTCGGAGCTTGCGGATGGCTGTTTACAACCATTTACATGGGAATAGACGTCTAGTTCAGAATACACACTACCTTAACGTTGTTGATACGACTGTAGATCTCGTACGATTTTCTGTCATTGATTTACCTGCTCCTTATGCGGAGAGCGAGGTTCTCAATGCACTAGTACGTTTACGTCAAGACACCCAAGGGCCACAGCTCGTAGTGGTTAAAGCAAGGGAGTGCCGTAGTTTGAAGCGCAACGCATATGCCCGTGAACGGCTATTAAGGTTCTACGGTTTACGTGCAGTAGTCGATTTTCATAGCCCAACTACAAAAGGCACTGCTAATTTAGTTCTTCTGGTATTCGGCCATGAGCGCAGAACTAACGATGAATCTGTGCTACAGATTGATACCCGACAGTTTTGTTCTGGTCTAAAGGATTTCGAGGTACTTCCCAGTGCGTCGCTCATAGGAGAGCTTTTGCGCGCCTGGGTTAAGGGGGGCGAAGTAGATAAGGCACGCTTAGAAAACACTTTAGCACCGCGTCGACTGATAAAGTTTGTTGAGGAAGCATTTCAGTCAGGTAACTCTGAAGTCCCTGGATTCTACCGCATTGCCCGTGCGGATCAGATGGTCAATCTTGAGTACTCCCTCCGGGCAGAAAGTTATGTCGGAAAAAGTAGTAATCGGACATGGCAGCCGGAAGTTGAGATTGAACCAATCTTAAAATCTTTGCGTCAGGACCGTCAGAGCCGCGCGGTCTATCTAATAGGTAATAATGGTGCAGGCAAAAGTTTAGCAATGCGTGATGTGGCAATGGCTCTGGCTATGGAGGGGCATACCAGTTTAGGAGTTGCATTCGGTAATACCGATCGGTTTCAACGTTCGCCTGGCTCCGACCCCCTCAAGTCACTATTCACTTATGCTGGCGCTCGCACGTTTCAAAGCGGTCCCAATGCACGACGTACCAACGGCCAACTAGGGGATATGGTTAAACACATTTACCGCAATCCTGAACGGCTGCGGTGTTTCGACGTGGCGTTAGAGACTTTAGGGTTTCGCCCACGGCATTTTTTGGTGCCTGTAGGTATGCGGTCAACTTCGGACCATTGGGATAGATTACTCGCGGACGTCTATCCATTGACCGCATCATCGACCTCAGAGCTGGAACGTCGTGAGCTCGATCGCTGGCAAGCGCTGCCAGATGGTGCATATAAGTTCGCCCTCATGCGTCGTGAATCTCCCGAAATTGTTGTTTTTGATTCTCTTAGCTCAGGGGAACAGCAGATTTTGACGATGATGATCAAGATTATTGCGGGCGTTCAGCCCAACACAACGGTCCTGCTTGACGAACCTGAGATAAGTCTCCACGTCGCTTGGCAAAGACAGCTTCCCTTAGTACTTCGTGAGTTTTCTCGCGGCCTAAATTGCTCCTTTGTCGTGGCAACTCACTCGCCTGTAGTTATCGCGTCCGCCGACAATAAAAATGATCATTGCTTCGTGATGTTGGACAGACGGCTGCACGAGCTAGATCCAACTCAGCGACGCTCCGTTGAGGCAAGCCTGTTTGAGGGGTTTAATACCTATACTCCTTACACGCACCACGTACAGGAGCGTTGCGCGGAAATCATTTCTCGCGTCATTGCTGATTCCGATGAGGATGGATCTTTGAACAAGAATGACCAAGGCCCATTAAAAGAATTGCAATTGCTCAAGCAGCGATTACTTGAGGGTCCCTCCCCGATGGCTCAACACGACATAGTGCTCGTGGATAAGGCTTTGGCAGCTGTTCATGAGATACTTACATCATGACAACCTCTGAAGTCCATCAAGCCATTCGTAAACGGCTACGTCAAGAACTTTCCCGCTATTTGGCGCGCCCCCATCGAACTCAGAAGTATCGTGAAAAAGCTCGTTTTATCATCCAAAATTTATTTCAGCAAAGCAGACAAGGAAAATTCGATGGATGGGCGCTACTTGATTTATTAACAAAAGCAAAAGATCAAGTGACAGGTACTGAGCTTAAGGCAGCTCTACGCGACCAGCTTGTACAGCTTCAAGCTAATCGGTGTTGCTACTGCCGAAGGTGGCTTGTCAACACGGCCTACGCGCGTCCGATCGAACACGTACTCCCCCAAGCCCACTTTCGGCAGTTCTCTTTTCATTTCTGGAATTTGGCAGTTGCATGCAACGACTGCAATTCTCAGAAGAGCGATGATATTTGGGGAGGAGTGGACCCGACGCGCCGGAAGTATCCTGAACTTATAAATATTGATAAGTGGTTTCACCCTCGATTCCATGACTATGATCAGCATGTCCGATTCATCCGAATTGAGTCAAACGGCGTAACTGTAGTGCTGTTCCGAGGAACCACAGCTCAAGGGCACGCGCTCTGTAAATCACTGCTATGCCATATAGCTGCCAAGGAGATGCTAATCGCGAACAACAGTACTTTGAGCTCTTGTCTTGCTACGCTCAACGAGCATGGTGACCGCTTTGATGGTGCGAAAGCACAGAAATTGCGCGATTTTCAAAGCGAACTTAATACTTCAATTACTCGCATGATCAAAATGTAGTTAATCAAAGACAGCATACTCAGGTAACTAATTTCCAAAAAAAGCTAAAAGGATAAGGCAGTGAGTATCTTTCAGCGCGAATCGAGCACCATCCGGCAATTGCTTGGGCTACCAAGGGGTTTGCAGGACAGCACTGATGAAGCCCAGCAAATCGTCTAAGGGACGGTTGACAAGCGTATCGGGTTTCCCCCGGACACAAAAGCTCTACCGGCTTCAGTCAACCTACCCGAACAAATGCCCGAGATTAATCCGAATGCGGGAACCGGGTAACCTGTCCGCCGGATTAAACCAACAATTTTAGAGGTTTGCTAGGCGCTTGTCGCACCGTTCGATAGTTCACCAACTTTGAAAACCGAATAAAAAACAGAATATCCAAGAACGATTAGCATGAACGCTCCTACCTTGACTGAGTCTTTAGCAATATTTTCGAATCCAAACAAACCGGAGACCATGTCGATAAAAATAAACGACTCATTGAGCCAAAGTATTCCTGCAACAAAACAAAATATCGAAAAAAACCCAAAAACCCCTTGAATTAAAATAACAGAAAGATTTCCGTCATCAAACTTCGAGACTGCCAAATAAATTATGGCAGCAAACCCAAACAGCAAGCCAAATAAAGGGTTCCCATCTTTAAATACTAAAGTTAGCAGAGACGCTACTGCCGTCAATAGCGGCCAGCCCAAATGAAATTTTGAGTTTTTCACATATAAAGAAAGAGTGCTTGAGAACAGTAAAAAGAGCACAAATAAAGCATAGTACCCCATCACAAAAAAAATTTTCAATACTGCAGACATTTCAACACCCATATCATAATGAAAAAATGGGACCATGTAAGTATTAGTTGAATTCAACAGATAAAAAGAAATAACAAATGGCAGCGCGAGCCCATAATTGTAACTTGGATGTTCGCTGATAATTTTTGCAATACCAAAACTTACCGCCATGATAACTCCTCAAATTTAAATTCGATAGCCTTCGCGTCTTTTTTGCGTGGCCGTTAAGTGTTTTTGGAGAACACTGCAGCGAATACGGCTAGCTGATTCTTTCAAAATCCGGCTATCTGAGCCAGGGCATATTTAACTGCCATTCTATGTTGGGGCGGAATACTTTCAATTTCAGAATCTAGAGATCGAAGGATTTTTGCCCCACCTGGCTCTTTGGCTACCTGCTCAAGGATCAGCCTAGTGTCTCCGGCCCTAGCGGCTGCAATCGCAATATCTACAATACTCCATTTTGACCGCATAAATGTATGCGCCAAACTACGCCTTGCTAACTTGCACTTATCCCAATCAACAAATGAAAATATTGTTGAAAAAAAATCGGGAGGGCTTTCTTGCGCAAGCTCCCCATAAACAATAGGGAACACGGCAGATATCAGAGGTGAGACTGTAGCTTGTGTTTGTTCAAGTAAAAATGGAAGAAGGTGTGCCGCAGCCTTAACTGGGCCCTTGTTGTAGGAGTTTCGTGACTCCCAGAGCAGCAGCGCAGCACCTTCGGCGGCGCCTTGAGATAGATCCATGAAAGGTCGCTTCGTTAGTTGGATCGCTAACTCTTCAACCGCATCCAAAAGACGTCGACGAGCCTCTACTTTACATTGGATTAACGCTTCCATATTGCGCGTAGCTACTTTGGAAGAAAGTACCGTGTGCAGACCCAACTTGAACACCCGGTTGCCATCAAGGCTATTTCCTGCTTTATTGAGCAACAAAATCAGTTTTTTCGAAGTGATTTCGCCCTCTCCCGCTTGCAGACCGATGTCAATCGCTTTGAGTGCAAAATCAACCGCATCGTGGTCACTGAGTGACGGCAAAAGTGCAAACATTAACTTAAGTCTTTCGTCTCGTGGTAAATCTACATCACGAATTATGGACGAAAGAAGCTTCGCGTGTGTCTTTTCCTTAAGATTTAATATGCTGAAAAAGGTCTGAATTTCGGCAAAAGATATATGCAACCTGTCAAAGTAAGTCGGGATGACTGAGACGAGTAATGAGCACAAGTAATCGGTACGCTGTCTTTCATCAAGTTCGCGGCTACCAAGGATCCAGGTAAGGTCGCTACGTTCGCACCCAATAAGCTCTTTCATTAACGAATCAATATGGCTGCTTGGCACCATACCTGAAACGATCTCCCTTACGGATTCTCTTATTCCGAGAGCGTTAACACACTCTACTAACACATCGCGCATTTGTGCCGATGATAGCCCATTAGTCCTATAAAGGTGAGTCAGATGATTTTCCAGATCAGACTTGCCTACATCTTTTAAAACCACTCGTGCAAGCTCTGCATGAATGTCTTCAGTCAAAAGCGGCATCAGCAGCTGGCGTAGTTGTAGGCTGATGCGGTGAGTATATTGTGAAATTGCAGATGCCAACATATCCGGTAGCTTGGAATCCTCAGCTACCGCTTTTTTCATAAGATCAAAGCTTTCTGTAGTGAGCTTAAACAGATCCGATGCTTTCAACTCCGAAAGCTTTTCTGCAACATGGGGCGAAAAGGACTTTGCTAAACCATCACCAGCCCCCCCTAAAATAGGTTCGGATGGAAAGGGTTGACTCAATAGTTTGGACACATAACGTACGGCTTCACCGGGATCTTTGGATGCAAGATCGGCTGCAGCCAATTTAATTGATTTGGCAATTGTAGGGGGCGGCTTCAAAGTATCGAGCTTTGAAACCAACGCACTGAGAAAATACCAAGCATCCGCCGCAGGCATTTTTGAAACTGCCATGTTCGCCGAGTTGATAAGTGCAGGTTCTAAATCGCGAATCACATTGGCATTGCGAACGGATCGCGTACTGGCTATATCGAGTAGACCGAGTACGGCGTTAGGCGAGGTATAGACTTTTCGCTGCAAGTCTTCCCATAAAAGGGACACTCTTAATGCTGTCTCAGTACCTACTCCGTCTGAGGACATCTCGCCGAGTGCATCCAGCATTTTTAATGATGGCAATGGGGAAACGAGAACTCGCTCCACGATGGAAGTTGACCACGGATGACGGGCGACCTCTCGTTTGCGTCCGTCAACACGTCTACCTGGCCAGTCACTGAAACGCGAACGTGCGTCTTTGGGGGCGAATACAAGATCGAAATTTCGGCGCCCAATGGTTCGAGGGGAACGACAGAAAGTTGAAACAGCAAAGTGCCGTCTAAATCCCGGCCATAGAGCTGTTAAAATTCGTAGTGTTAGCAGTTCCGGACGTTCAGCATCAAACACCACGATTGGAGCCCGTTCCTCGAGAAAAAGAGCTTCAATAATTTCTGTACCTTGATGCGGGTCCATGGGTGGCAATTTGATTGGACTGTCTGCTTTTAGTGTACGTTTCTTAGCAGGCTCAGATGCGCCTGCCTCCGTAGCGATTGCGACGATTGATGCTACATCTTCTAGCTCCATCCATGTCTGCATGGGTACCAGGATGCTGCGTGTCCGGACACAGCCTGCACGGGGGGCATCGACATCTTGCCATGTTCGAGCGACGACATAGTGCGACCCGCCCGTGAGCGGATAACATGTGATATAGGGGGCAAAGCGCTCGTTGGGCCCTAGAGGTCCCGCGATATCTGATAGACGATCGATTAGCTGCTGATCGCTGCTATCCAAACGGACGGTGCTGGACAACAACTCATGCCCTTGCCTATATCCATGAAGTTGCTCATCAAGAGGCTTCAACCTAGCCCCCTACAGCCCAGGCGATGGGTAGCGTGACATCAGCAATTTTTTCGCAATTGTCATTGTTCTGGAGCACCACATAACCTTGGTCCGAGACATCAGTTTTGAGAAATTCTTCTCGGAAGGCGGAATCGTCATCCAGATCTCCACCGATAATGGACAAACCAAACACCTTGATATCTAGGCGGCTTTCACAGGCCAATCGTCCGGCAAACAATGGAAATTCATGCTCCAGGTATCTACGAGGTCCGGCGATTCGCATATCCACTGCCACCCGATCCCAAGCAGCTATGACCACCGCAACCCGCGGAGCGCCGCCATTGTCTCTATTGGCAAGCAGAAGGTCCAAATATCGCAGCAATTCACAGAGCAGTACTTGTGTAGGAATGCCTGGCTCCGATTGCTCTTCACTCTCAACATTGGCGGCAGCGTCGTTAGTCCCGTTTGGTAAAGTATCGTCTTCAGCAGTGGTTGGCGCAGGCTCTTCTGCTGTGTACAGGTCGAGTACTGATCGGGCATTGACCCAATCCAGCGGTTGGACGGTTTGATTCGAGCCGTGGCGTAGAAAAAGGACAGCACCCTCTGCAGTTTCCAGCAGTGACAGCCATTCTGTTGATATTTCTGAGGTGGCAACGGCCCTCGTCCAGAGTTCTCCAGAAATGTCGGGCACCATCAACGTGGTGAGCTCGCCTGTGCCTCTGCCCGCTCTCACGTCTATTGAGAAATCTACACGTCCGACCTCCAGATTCCTATCTGATCGCGGTGCGAACTTTCCCTTCATTAGATGCTCAGCCGCGCCATCTACATAGGAAATATCATCAGGCATGCGTTCGGCGCGTAATTCGCCTTTCTTTTTGTGAAAAGACGGCCATAAACGAGCGAGGTAATTCGTCTTTCCGGAGTCCGGGCCTCCGATGAGAACTACTGATCTTGAGACCAATTTTCGCTCCTATAAGCTGACAGGTTGCGAAGCTTACCCCCTTGGTCATCTGGCCAAAATTCTGGGCTTACGCGGTCGTGGTTGAGTGACGTGTTGAAAAGATCGCACACGCCCTCCCCGGGATCTACTGCTGGGTTTGATGAGAAGGATGCGATAGGCGCTAGTGTGATTTCGATATCGAACTCAAAACCCGTACGTTGAATTTGTTCAAAAACGTCGACGGGGAATTCACCGATATCCCTCCAGCTTGGTACAAGGATGATACGCGGAGTAGGCGTGGAGAGGACTTTGGCTAGACGCTCAATCAGAAGCTCGGTGCGGTACCGAGCGTAATTTCGAGTCTCAACGTCTGCAAATTCGCGCCCGTCGACCATCAGCCAAATAATTGTTGCGGATTTTATGAAGTCAAACCGGCCGGAATCGGCTTTATCGATAAGGGATCTACACCACTCACCAGGTAGGTCGGGAAGCAAAAGATTGAAAAGACGGCCGTCGATATCTCGTCGGAGCTTGAAGTGAAGAAATCCAGCTTGTCGATCATCAACCAGCTCAGTTCGAACGGTTAGCTGGCTTGGCGGCTCTCCGTTTGTCCACTGGCGACTCCCGCGGGCGATCTGTTCAAACGCCATCAGTGTCTTGCTGTCAGCGTATGAGTAACCTTTGAACTGTCCTTTCGACAACAGGAGGTACGCACTCACCAAGCAAGCTGTCTTCCCTGAGGCTGGCAAGCCAACTATGCCCACCATCGTTGTGTATTCACTACACATCAATTTCTGCGCGTCCTCAGTTCCAAGAGTCATGCTCGGGGGCAGGCGTGGCGTCTCACCTAAGCGCTCTAACACTGCCTGCCCCGCAGAGTGCGGATTTACCTCGGGCAAACTCCTTGAGTCGTCCGACCATGCAGTTTCAAGCGTTAGCGCTTCAGGAGCGTCGCCCTCTTCAAGAGTATTTCCTTCGATGTGAGGGCATTCCGATACTGGACGGTCTTGAATACACCGCCCAGTGACACTGAACGTGCACTCATCAAAGGAGCATGTACTCATCTGGATTAACCCCTCGGACCGCATAGATGTATAACGCCCGCTTCTAGCAATGCGCGCGCGCCCCATTCCCTTACAGTTCTGGTTTTGTCTGCGCCAGAGGGTTCAACCTCTGCATTGACAATCGCATTTAAAAGCGGGAAAACCTGCTTTGCGCCATTGACGCATGTTTGATCGATGTAGGTGATCAAGGCTTGCGCGTTGGAACCAATCGCTGCGAGTACTTGTGCTAGATCGGAGTGAACATCGTTTGGCACTCCACGCAAAACAACATTGCGGTGCCCGGACGATGGAACACGTTTTAGCTTCGCCGCGCATTCTATGCCTGCAGCAACCGCTTGCGTAATTGTCGGGAGACCACCGAAAGGTTGATTAAGACTTTCACTCCAGTCTGCCAGCCGCCACCAGAGGAAGTCTATTTCCTCACGGTCAAGCTCAGCATTTTCACGAAGAGCCTTCACAAGTGGCTCGACTGCCGTCTTGAACGCAGTCTTGGCACGCGCTTGTGTCGGCACTGTGTCTGGAATTGTAAGTAGGCCGACCTCAGGGACCTCGGCTCTTACTCGCGATAACTCCGCCACGTCTCTCGTCCGCGCGTGAACGGCCTCACAGAGCTCGACACGAAGCATCTCCAGAGACTCTTTTTCGACGGGTTTTTGAAATGAAAGCGCGGACCACGCTGCAGCGGCAAAAGCGTCAATAGCGCCCCAGCCTCCCTTTTCAATGGAAGCGTTGCGGACCAGATCCATGGCCGCCACCACTGCCACGACTGTTATCTGCAAGTCATTGCCATTGCGTACGAAAGCTTCGCTTCCGCTCTCTACGATGGCCTTTTCTACGGCTATCGAGAGATGTTCATCCACGGCCCCAATTTCGAGCGCCCTCGCTATCCTTGCCGCCAGCTCAATTGCTGACCAAGCAGGTGTCAATCCATGCATCCATTTCTGAACGTTCACAACTGCCTGGTTTAATCGTCGGACCTCATCATCCTTGGGGTCTGGCCAGAAAATACGCGAATGCTTAGCCATCAAACTCATTTGCTTCCCTCTGTCTTGGCGTCCGATAGGGCCTGTTCGATTGCGGCGGCTAACTCGTCGCCGAGCGCTTTACTTAGGATTCGATCAAAAAAAGTCTGCTCTAGGGCATGGTCGAGCTTCTTTGCTGCTTCGGGAGGCAGTCCCCCTAAATCGATTAAAATCTTCAAACGCTGAGACTCGGTAAGGTCTCGGAAAAATCTAAGGCGAATTGATCTATCTCTAACGCTAATATCGATCTCAGCTTTCCCTTGGCCTGAAATGGGGTTTACTACCGCGGATAATTTAGCGACCTCTGAGGTCGCCATCGTCGAGGTAGCAGATGGCTGGGGTGCCTGCCTAAAATTGGGGGATGCTAGTACGTGTCGTTCCTGCGTATCTGTAAGGAATTCAGAATCCTTATGAAAGCGTTTGTGTTCGTCGTCCCATGTCCTCGGATTGATGCTGACGGCGAGTGAGTTCGAGGCTTCATCCCAGTCGAACTCCAAAATGTTGTACTTGTAGGTGTACTTTTCGCCGACATGATCGGGAGCAGTCGCGCCCGCGGCCAGCAACATGAGGTCGCAGCCATCCTCAACGCTAGAAACGTCTATAGAAGGGTAGTGTTCGTGACCTGAGATTACGACACGAGCACGACTTTGAATGTATTTTTTGGCTACAGTTGTGTCCATAAACCAATGCAGTGGATGGTGCATCAGCACAACTACTTCTTCACCAGGCACGATTGGAATCACTCGTTGCCGAGCACCGAGTATCAAGCTCCCGGGCACATCTTTTTTTGAGCAGATCAGCGCCGAATTCAAACGCACGAAACGTAACGATCTGCCAGGAGCCAGTTCAACCGAGTAGTCTGCCGAGTATTTACCGAAGGTATCCAGGTCGCATCCATACCCTGTGGAAAAATCTCGGTATGCCGCAAAACGTGTGAACAAAGTTTCACGCTCAGTATCGTCATCTAGCAGCATATCCAGCATCGAGTCACCGTCATTACGTACTGACTCGATTTTCCATCCGACCGAATTGGTAATCGCCCCACGATCAATGTCATGGTTACCGGGTACCAGTTGCGTACTGAGTCGATCACAACCAGTACGTGTTGCTAGCTCATCCAGCCATTGACCAGCAGCTTTGTATTCCTCGGGTTGAGCAGAATAAGCAATATCGCCCGTTACGATAATACCAGTCGCATTCGCCCCCCGAGCCAACAACTCTGCTTGGACATCGTCCATAAGACGGTCTTTGGCGTCGGTATTTGTCTTTACCCAGCCGCCATCTTTTTCCTGACCAAAGTGAATGTCTGACAGATGAATGAAAATAGCTGGCAATGCCGTTCCTCCACTGAACGTTGATCAAGATGGCATGCGAAAGGCGCATAACGGCTTGGTGACAAATCCTATCAAGCAAAAAATAATATCACAGTGCTATCGCGTCCGGAGGCGACAATGGCATAAGCACACAATGCCCTAGGACGGATGAGCGCATGCCGTCTCTTCCGTTTTTTGGCCAGAGACTGCCGCGGCGTCTAACGCGGCCCCGCCAAAACGTTACGCGTGCATAACACAATACTGATTTGCAACAGGCGGTGCCGTTGCTGTCGCTGCATCAATTGAGTCAGGATGGCAGTGAGATTGTCCCAGTACTGCCGCCTCATGCCTCAGTCACCAATCAATG
Organism: Pseudomonas sp. ASL4; assembly: GCF_056680395.1. Lineage (NCBI taxonomy): Bacteria > Pseudomonadati > Pseudomonadota > Gammaproteobacteria > Pseudomonadales > Pseudomonadaceae > Pseudomonas > Pseudomonas sp. ASL4. The sequence continues at coordinate 6,484,132 of NZ_CM155280.1, forward strand.
CTTTTGCCTTTGTTAGTGCGTGCGGCCTCGCCCTCGTTGGGGAGGCCCCGTCGACCGGAAGCGCGCCGCCGTTTTTTGCCTTCCATTTGAATGATTTGTAGTGGACTGGGCCGCACCTCTTCCAACAGTGAACTCAGGCGCTCCAACTCACCGATGGCGCGCAAAACGGCGATCAGGTTGATCAAGGTACCTTTGCCTTGATTGAGCAAAAGGTACAGCGTCTGACGACTGATTGCCGCATTCTCCGCCACCGTTTCGAGACTAATGTTCTTCTTCAACCGCAGCGTTTGCAGCCGCGCCCCGACGGTGGCTGCGAGGACTTGATCCGTATGAACACGAAGTCGCATAGCGTCTGCTTTCCTAGATATTAACTGGATTTTTTGCACTTTACGTCAGTAATTCTAGACAGTACAGAGTGAACAATCTCCCTCGCTGCTGCAACCGCAGACCGCAGCCTCCCGCATGACCTGCATTGCCAAACACACCCCGCCCCCGGCACTCACTTGTCAAGAATCGACGGCGCAAAAGCTGACTCTCGCTGTTTCATCGGAGGACGCGGCGAATCACGGCAAGCGAAATCGGATAGCAGCGCGAAACCTCCGAAATCTCGCCGGGCTTGATGTCGGTCAGCGGCAACATGCGCGTATCATCACGCTAGCTGCGCAGCCCCCTCCTCTCTAAACATGTCCGCTTCCATCCCTAGAAATTAGTGACGAACACTCGAGCAGATTAATCAGTGCCATCCATATGCCTAACTATGGTCATGGGTTAACCGCCAGCAAAAATGGCCCCCCAAGGCCCTTTTTTGTACTCAAACCAAACCTATTTGGTCAGCCAAGACTCAACGGTGTCCGAGCCGAATTTTGCTTTCCACTCTTTAAGGGTTTTGTGATTGCCACCCTTGGTTTCGACGACTTCGCCGGTATGCGGGTTTTTGTAGACTTTCACCTGGCGTGGCTTGCGGCTGCCAGTTTTGGATTCGGCTACGGGAACGCGACGGCGGCTAGCTGATGGATCAAGCAGGTTGATTACGTTCTGTAGGCTGTAACCGTACTCGGCGAGCAAAGCGCGCAGCTTCGATTCGAATTCGATTTCTTTCTTTAGGCCAGCATCACCTTTCAGGGCTTCGAGAGCCTGGAGCTGTTCGGCTAGATGTTTTTCGAGCTGGCGGAATTCAGCGAGTTTGGACATGGTAGATCTCTATGTAATTAGTCACCTAACAATACACCAAAAACTACATTTTGAATTTGGGGGGTCAGCGTTTGCCCTAAACCATAAAGAGTCACTGGTGTTCATCCCGAAAGAAAACGAGATCTTGTCTCCAACAGGATCGCGAAGGTATGCGACATAAAAGTCGGTCGATACAAATTTTTTGTTTACCGACATAGAGCGCCTTTCCAGCACAAACAATATTATGAGCTACTATTCAGGCTCACCTCAGTGCTGTGGAACGGTATATGGACATCAAAATTTCGAATTGCAACAACATAGATACTGGCACCCTTCATATTTCTCTAGGCAAGCTTAATATAAAGTATGCAACCAACGGAACAGGGAAAAGCACCATAGCGAAAGCACTGTCGCTTTCTATACATGACAGACTAGCAGGCACAAGCAAATTATCCGAACTCACGGCCTTTAAAAACTCAGAAAACCCAGAACTAGTTCCTAAGATAGAAGGAGCTGAAGAAATTATTAAACTTAGAATTTTTGACGAGTCATATATTAATGATTTCGTCTTCCAAGCTGATGAACTTGTGAAGGGCAGCTTCGACATCTTTGTCAGAGACAAGGATTATGATGCTGGAATGGAAGAAATAAAAAATCTAACTAGCGAAATGAAAAATATGCTAGGGGCAGATCCAGAAATTGAAACACTAATTACAGATTTACTAGAGCTTTCCAGCGCGTTTGGAAAGCCCGTAAAAAATGGATTCCATGCTTCGAGCAATGTGGCTAAAGCGCTAAAAAACGGTAACAAGGTAGAATCCATTCCGGCCGGCCTGGAGAAATTTACGACCTTGATTCAACACGAGCAGAATTACAAGTGGATAAAGTGGCAACAAGAAGGCAAGCCTTTTCTAGACATTTCATCAGATTGCCCGTATTGCACACACGATGTAAAAGACACGCTGGAAGTAATAACAAAGGTAACAGAGTCGTACGATTCAAAATCCATTGAAAGTTTAGCAAAAACCATTGCCACCTTCTCAAAGCTCAACAAATATTTCTCAACCGAAACCCGTAACAGCATCGATAGCTTCATAAAGAATATTGAAGGGTACACGGATGACCAAGCTGCGTTTATTCGTGAAGTATGGGATCAAATTGATCGCCTATCTAACAGCTTGACAAAAGCTAAAAACCTAGGATTCTCATCACTTAAAAATGTTGACGTTATAATTGAAGAGCTCAACAATCATAAAATTCAACTTGAGCTGTACGTCCATCTAAATTCAGAAAGCACAGCTGAAAAAATTGAAATAGTCAATAAAGGGATTGATGCACTGCTAGAGAAAGCAGGAAAACTCCAAGGAAGTGTAGTAAAACAGAAAAAACTTATAGAAAAACTCGTAAAAAACAACGGCATTGGGATCAATGAATTTTTGCGAAATGCCGGGTACAGCTATTCAGTTATGCTCGTAGAGGATGGCGAAAGCTACAAACTAAAATTGATACACAACTCAGTAGTTGGGGAGATTGCTAATGTACGCTCTCACCTTAGCTATGGAGAGCGTAATGCATTTTCGTTAGTTTTATTTATGTATGACTGCCTAAAAAGCGAAGCCGAACTGATCATTCTCGACGACCCCATTTCATCTTTTGATAAAAACAAGAAATACGCCATAGTTGACGCTCTATTTCGCAAAGAAAATTCATTCAGAGGAAAGACAGTTCTTTTCCTCACTCACGATTTTGAACCTGTCGTAGACATGATGCTTCATCACCCAGACCGCTTCATAAAACCAGCTGTTTATTTCCTCGAAAACAACCTAGGCCAATTAAGCGAAAACATAATTGAAAAGGCAGACATTCAGACATTCATCGAAATTGCCATGACCAATTCGCGAACAGACTGCCATGAAATAAACCGCCTTGTTTATCTGCGCCGTTACTACGAAATCACGGAAAACAAGCAATTCAGCTTTGACATTCTTTCCAGCCTTTTCCATAAAAGATCCAAGCCATCTAAAAAAGATCCAGATGGTGGCTTTGTTGAGCTAACAGACAGCGAATTAGAAGAAGGCACTCAGCACATTTGTAAATTCGTCGAGAGCTTCGAATACAACAGACTTATTCAGCTAGTACAAAATGACAGCGAACTGAAAAAACTGTATTTCGATTCAAAAAACAACTATGAAAAGCTTCACCTTTACAGAATGCTTTTCGATGGCAAAGCCAAGGATATTGAATCCGACGTAATTCGCAAATTTATCAATGAAGCGTTCCACATTGAGAACAACTACATATACCAGCTTAACCCCTCTCAATTTCAGCTTGTACCTCAGTACGTTATAGACGAATGTGACACATTCGTTGAAAATCTTTAGGTCTAATTTTAAAGCTGAATTCTTATATCGTTGTTTCCGTGAAAAAAGGGCCCTCGTATCTTTGACAGGCCCTTTTTAGTGAAGATCCTAAGACAAGGGTGAGGTTTTTTTGAGGAAAACTACCTAATGGAGTTTCTTGGAGTCCAAGTAAAAGGAAAACTATTTACAAAAAACAGTCCATAGCTGATCTACCCGAGTGGTGAAACTCTGACTCATCATCTCCCGACGCATCCCCCAATCGGGATTGGTTGGCACACTCGCCAAGCGTAGTGTTCCCCTACCCCACCGTTCATTGATGGAATCCAGCACGCCCATGACTTTCTCTGTAGCGACCGGCTGTGAAATCGAAAAAAGGTCATCGGTGTACTCCCCTTTCTGGCAAAGGTTGAGCAGGAGCACCTCTGCTTTGCTGTACTTGAACCCTGGCAGGAACACTCGATCAACATCTTAATCAACCTGTTGGCTCATAGGATTGGCGTTTACGTGCTTGGCTTGCTGAGTGGCGGCTGTTTCAAGGGAGAAAGCGGTTTTGCCTGGGGCTGGGCAGTCGCCGTCGGCGGCTTGGTGCTGTTCGCACCTTTCGTGGTTTTCATAGGCTTACTCATCCATACCAGTGGCGAGTAAGGTGATGACCGCTATGGGTCCAGGCTGTGTGAAAACACCCGCAATTGTCTAATCTTCTGATCGTCGAGATCGTAGCGGGGGCGATCATGAAGCGATTTATTTAAGGTGAAGCTCGGACGCAAGTCACCTTGCTGCCGGAGTGTCTGGACGATTACGTAGCCGAAGAAAATCCAGTGCGCGTGGTCGATGTTTTCGTCGATGAACTCGACCTGGGCGCACTTGGTTTTGAGGGCGTCGATCCTGCCGCAACAGGGCGTCCGGCTTACCATCCAGCGATATTGCTGAAGATCTATATCTACGGCTATCTCAATCGGATTCAGTCCAGCCGCCGGCTTGAGCGTGAGGCCGAGCGCAACGTCGAGTTGATGTGGCTAACGGGGCGTTTGGCTCCGGACTTCAAAACCATTGCCGACTTTCGCAAGAACAACGGCAAAGCCTTTCGCAGCGTATGCCGCCAGTTCGTAGTTCTTTGTCGCAACCTCAATCTCTTCTCTCAGTCGATCATCGCCATCGACGGCAGCAAATTCAAAGCCGTCAATAATCGCGACCGCAACTTCACTCAGGGCAAAGTGAAGGCACGCATGCAGCAGATCGAACAGAGCATTGATCGATATCTGGCGGCGATGGATTCGGCGGATCGGGCAACGCCCGAAGTCGCCGAGGCCAAAGCAGAACGGCTGAAAGAAAAGATAGAAACACTGAAAAAGCAGATGCAGAAACTCAAGGACATCGAGACGCAGCCTATTTTCCTAGGCAGTAACTAGTATGTATGGCTATTACGTCTAGGATTCTAGCCATTGCAGGAAAGAAAAAGTAGGTTCCATTCGCTTCTGCGACCCGCGACCCGCCGCACACACATCAAAAGCCCCACCGACTACGCTCAGGAGCGATGGCCTTGAGTAAAAGATCCTCGCTCGTTTCACCTCGCGTACTGCGAATCGGCCGTTGCTCCCGCTAAACGGCGATCAGGTTTGAGAACTTTACCCTCACAAACCTGATAACTGCCCTTCGCTCAATCAATGAGCTTGAGCGTTTGAGCTCTTTGCTGGAGGAAGTTTTGCCGAGCCCTTTACAGATCATTCGCATGGAAGGAAAAAAACGTCAGCGCGCATCGGGGCGGCGTGCAAATCCAGACGAGCTTTCCACCGCGACCACTGCATCAAAACGAGTTAGCGACTGGTAAATGCGTTATTGCATGGCAATGACCGCGCATTTTCATTGCCACGGCCCCTACAATTACAACCTGGCTGACCATACATTTGCATTCAACTTGAGTCGCACACCCGGAAGCAGTTAATTACTGCCCCCTTTGGACCACTAGTAATCAGACTGGCACTGCAGGCGTTTTTTTTGATGCACATTAAATTGGAGGAAGATCTTTTTTTATTTCTCCCTGTATTTTTGTGTTTTTTAGTGAACTTTCTGATTTTATTGGCGCATATTGATAGGGATTTAAATAATTGTAATGATTAGGGATTTTTGAAGTTAAAAAAATGCTTAAAATCAACAGAGGTGACAGTGGAAGAAGAAAGTATTTAAAGTACGCTAGCAGCATGATTAACTCCCTTTAACATTCTTGGGCATCTATCCTGTCGCCCGTCGACCATAGTTTTAATTTATCGAATTTTATTTGTCCAGCAGGTATAACACTCATCTTAGGCTACCACAGAATAATATCCAGCACTCTTGCAAAAAGTTTTCATAATCGCATAAAAAATCTATACCACGCAGCCGAATGAATAATTAAAAAAGCGCGAAGAAATCGCAGGGCATTAGTTTTTCTTATTTTCATTATATTTTCGACTCTGACAAGTTCAATCAACACTTTAAGTTTCCGATATCACCTCCAGCTCATTTTAAAAACCCGAAAGTATTACTCTGCCCACTCTCTTACGGTGTTTTATTGAATGGAGATTGTCAGGCGAGTCGCCCTCCCACCAAGCAGCGTGCATGGAGGTCCTGATCAACATTTGCGCCGGAGCAAATGACCCCGATAAATTTTCCTTTTATTTCGGGGGGGGCCGTAAGCACTGTCGCTAGGGCGATCGCACCAGAAGGCTCGAGCATCAGCCCCATCTCCTGATATGCGAAACGCACCGCGTAAGCAACCTGATCATCATCAACGCACGAAGTACCCAATGCGTTGAACTCCGACAAACTCAAGAGCAGCCTGCTAGGCATTGCCGTCAACAGTGCGTCACAAATTGATCCACATGTGCCGATATTCCGCTCCGGAAGCTCGAGGCGACGAGCGCGCCCAACGCGGTCGTAACCTCCCGGCTCAACCGCAATGATCGAGCACGGCTGCTGTGCGTGACTGGCGGCAATGCAACTGCCCGCAACCAACCCGCCACCACCACAGGGCACAAAAATATGCTCCAGGCTGTAGCCCTTCGTCTGCGCGGTTTCAATTAATTCCAGGGCAACGGTGCCCTGCCCGGCAATCACCTCGGCATTATCAAAAGATGGAATCAACAGTGCTCGGTTCGTTGCACAGAGTTGCTCGGCGATTGCATTCCTATCATCACGGCCTCGATGATAAAACACGACTCGAGCACCAGCCTCTCGCACCTTTGCCAGTTTGATGGCAGGGCAATCATGGGGCATGACCACCGTCACAGGTATCGACATGAGCCTACCTGCCATCGCCACGCCGATAGCATGATTGCCAGAAGAATAGGCAACCACTTCTCGAGGGCGTTGCTCTTGTGCCAGCAATGCGTTGAGTGCACCGCGCAACTTGAATGATCCGCCGCTCTGTAATGACTCTGCCTTGAGCAGTACCCTAGCGCCGGCTGCCAAGTTAAGCGCTTGTGACTCCAGTGCCGGGGTATGGAGAATCAACCCCTCGAGACGGCGTGCCGCGCTGTGAACTGCAGCAAGGTCGAGTGTGGATGACCAGCGCGAACCATCGGCTTCCAGATTAGTCACTGTCATCAGGTTCACCACCGTGAGGTACTGGCAAAAAAGTTATCTATTTCAACGGCAACCCCGCTCGCGCGGGCAGCCTTGAGCACAAAATCACCGAGCGCGATGTCTAGCACGCCAAGACCAAAAGGTGAAAAGATGCGCGCTCGGGTAGGGTCAGGTAACAGACGGTGAGTCAGCACGTCGTGCAAAGTGCCGGCGACAAACGTCCGGTTGCCGGTCTTTATTTCAGCCAGGTGGGGAGATGTATTCGCCTTTAAACAGTGGTCGACATCATCCAGCACATTTTGCGCGGCGAGGATCAGGCCTGGGCCTATATCGCGCAGCGAGATGTTTAGCACCGTCGGGGCATGGGTAAACAGATCAGGCTCTACCAGGTAGGGCGATGCGGCCGTCGTCGCCAGAATAATCAGTTGCGCGTTCTCACAGCTTGCCCGTGCATCGTCGACTGCATAGGCCTCTTCCCTGCCCTTTTTATTGATCCATTGAGCAAAGCGATCGGCGTCCTGCGGCCTCAAGTCATGGATCGCTATCTCCTCAGCCGACCAGCCATCGGCGAACAGGTAATCGAGTGTTTGGCGGGCTATCACCCCTGCCCCGATAATGCCGATCTTGCGAACGCTGCGACTACCGCTCGTTAGCGCCCCCGCCCCAAGCGCCGCCGAGGCGGCGGTGCGGTGTGCGCTGATCAAGGAAGACTCCAGGACCGCACGTGGGTAGCCGGTAGCGAAGTCATTGAGGATCAGCACCGCAGAGGCGCGCTGAAGGTTGTGCTGAATGTTCCCCGGAAAGCTGGAGATCCACTTCAACCCAGCGGTGTCGACGTCGCCTCCGAGGTACGCAGGCAGTGCAATGATGCGGGCGTCGGTTTTTTGTGGAAACCGCAGGAAGTAGCTATCGGGGTTCACCGAATCCCCCTGACCATGCAGATGATAGGCTTGGGCGATCACGTTCATGACCTGACGATACTGCCCCGACAGAATGCCTTCGATGGCGGCCCCGGTGACGATGGCAAACGCAGCATCGGCGCTCATAACGACATTTCCACGGCACGGTTCTCTGTGGAAAAGTGTCGATCGACCCACGCGTCATCGTAGATGGTGTCCAGGTACTTCTCGCCCAGATCTGGGGCAATGACCACCAAGGTGCTACCGCCTTTTATCTGCACCGAAAGCGCCGCAATAGCTGCCAGCGTCGATCCGGATGAGCCGCCCAGAAGGATGCCGTAGCGGCGAGCCACATCACGGCAGGTGGCAATCGTATCGCGCTCGCTCACTGACACCACGAAGTCGGCCTGTGATGCATCCAGCAGCTTGGGTTTCTGGCTGGCACCGATCCCAGGAATGAGTCGTTTTCCGGGGGATCCGTCAAAGCTGACGGACCCGAAGGGATCAACAGCAACCAACTGGGTGGCCGGCGAATCCTGCTTGAATGCCTCGGCGCAGCCCATGAAGGTGCCGGAAGTCCCGACCCCGATAAATAGCCATTCAGGCGAGGGAAAAGCCCGTAGTATTTCCTGAGCGGTTTGCTCGCGATGAGCCTGCACGTTGGCGGGATGCTCGTATTGATTGAGCCAGATGCAATCGGGGTCCTGCGCGCACATCTGCCGTATGGTTTCGATACGCGTGCCTAAAAAGCCCCCATTGACATCACGTCGATCCACAATGATCGTACGCCCGCCATAGGCATGGATGGCCTTGAGATTGGCCTGTGTCGCCATGGGGTCCGTGACGCAAATGAACTTGTAGCCTTTGCTCGCACATACACAACTCATCGCGACGCCCAGGTTGCCGGACGAAGACTCGATAAAGGTGGTCACACCGGGTGTCGCCAACCCGCTGGCTTCGGCAGCCTCGATCAAAGCAATGGCCGGCTTTATCTTGATCGACCCCGTTATATGGTGCCCTTCGAGTTTCAATACGGTGCGACTACCCGGCACAAACTCCGGCAGCTCCAGAAAGACATCACGCATGATCAGATCGAGCGAAGTATTGGTTAACATGGCGACCTCCTGGTCTAGCCAACAAAGTAATTGATGCAACCGCTTTCGGGGGCAGTTCAGTCCTGGGTGGTGTTGTCCATCAGCTCGCTCAACGCCGCTGCAAGCACGCCGTTCTGCGCAAAAGTGAGGTCCGGCCCATGTACATCCTCCACCTCCAGAACATCCGCCAGCGCTAGGGGAAACGCATGTTGGATCCTGGCGACATACTGCGGATCAAGCCGTGACAACTCGACTGTCCATAACACCGATAACCGTTGCCCGATAAACAATGCACTCACCTCCAAGGCCGTTTCACTGCCATTGGCCGCCGCACGAACCGCCCCGCTGTCCCCTTCGGTCCTCCATAGGCGGCCTCCTTCACCGGCATCGGTGGTACGCCCGAAATAAGTAAAGGCCAGTTCCGGCGAAGGCTTATCAGCCAGGCTGGTGCGCAGTTCCGGATCGGGGTCGTAAGTGCGTAAAATCCCATAGCTGGCGGCGAGCGAGCGTGCCCGGCGTAACTGGCCGCTGATTGCTCCCAGCGCGTCTGCCGTGTCGCCGTCGCGCGGCAAGCGCAAGCGCACCGCGAAATGCGTGGTGAACCAGCCAAGGGTGCGCGACACATCAAGGTCGTCAAACAGATCACGACCGTGGGTTTCACTGGCCAGTACCACATCAGACCAGCCGCTGATTTTGCGCAATACCAGGACCAACGCCGTCAACAACACCTCTTCGATGCGTGCACCGGGTCCCACCTGCAAGAGGCGACTCGAAAGCGCCTCGGACAGCGGGCCGCCGAGCACTTGTGTTGCGCATGCGGCGCCGGTCACGGCACCGGCAACCGGGTGGGCCGGCCCCAGGCGTGACTGCTCCATCCAGTAGGGAAAGTCCCCCCGCAGCGAGCGAGATTCCGCGACACAGATAAGCCGCTCCACCCAGGTGCGATAACTGGCGCTGCGCGCGTCCGGTTGCCAGCTCTGCGGATTAGCCAAGGCGCGGTCCAGATCATCAAGCAGGATGCGCCATGACACGCCGTCGATGATCAGGTGGTGAGCGATCAGCAACACTCGCGGCTGAGCGCCCGTTTGCAGCGCAACGCGAAGCAAAGGGCCGTGCTCCAGGGAAAGCCCGGCATTCAGCTCACCGCCTACCTGGGCCAGGTTTTCTTTCGGCAGCAATACCCGCAGCTCAAAGGTGGCACCGCCGGACACGTAGTGCTGCTGCCAGCTACCATCACTGCGCTGGCGGAAACGCAGCCGAAGGGCATCATGACACTGCGTAACCTTATCCAATGCACTGTGAACCTGCAGCTCATCAAGCGTTTGTTCGGCGCCGAACAAGATGGACTGATTCCAGTGCTGAGGTAACGGCAGGTCACGCTCCAGAAACTCGGCCTGGATGGGAGCCAATGGGCAACTTCCATCCGCCGCCCGCTCCTCGCTGGCGTTGCGCACCGCATTGGCAACGGCTGCCAGCTCTGCAATCGTCTGGTTCTGAAACACCTGTTTGGGTGAAAGCAGCATCCCTTCTCGCGTGGCAGCCGAAACGATCTGGATAGCCAGAATCGAATCGCCGCCCAGGCTGAAGAAGTTATCGCGCAGGCCGACGCAAGACAGGCCGAGTACCTTCTGCCAGATCCGGCTCAGGACCTCTTCGGCGCGGGTGCGTGGCTGCGTGTCGTGCAACGGCGCATCAACACCACCGAACAGCGGCTTTGGTAGCGCTTTACGGTCAATTTTACCGTTGAGCGTCAAGGGCAGATGATCAAGGACTGTGATGCTGTGGGGCACCATGAAATCCGGAAGATGCTCGCCTATGCGGTCCCGAAGCCGTTGCATGATCGGTTGCATTGCGCGGTTGCGCAGCGGTTCATTGGAGCCTGGCCCACGCCCGAGGGACGCAGGCCAGCCTGCTAGTGCGGGCTGAAACAACAGGTCGAGCAAAAACGGCTTGCCCTCGATAAAGCGCGACTGCAGCACCAGGCCATGACGGCCCGCAATCTGCTGAAACAGATCCAGGGCAGGTGCATCCTGTGGGGCGGTTGTATCACCGACGATCCGGGCAGCCAGCTGGCGGTCGCGATCAAGCCGTCGGTTGGGCACGCCGGTAATGCGCAGGCTGTTACGCCCAAGGTGTTGCAAGCGTTGCTCGAGCGCGTGAATGTCGCCCTCCACGGCCCGCCACGGCAACGGCTCACCCACTAGGGCATCATCAACATCGAAGGTCAATGCGGCGTCAAAGCGATAGACCGTCAACTCATTGTCAAAAACGCCACTTTTCAGCCAGGTCAGTAACCCTGGAGCACGCAGCGCAAACACTTCATCGGCCATCAGCCGGGCAAAGAAACCACTGGCCAGGAACAACTCCTTGTCATGCGCTATGGCACTGCTGGCACGCGCGGGTAACTGGTCCAGCGGATAATCCGCCGCATCATTCGCCGCCATGGCCGTGTGGAAGACTTCCTGTAATTCAAGGCTGCGCAGGTCCCCCAGATAAATTCGCCCCCCTGTCGAGAGTTTACCCAGGGCCTCACGCAATACATTGATCAAATACGCGGAGCTAGGCAGGTACTGCACCACCGAGTTGAGGACGATCAGGTCGAAGTCGCCCTCATCCAATTGGGCGAGTTCGTCTGCGGCTAGATGCTCCAGGCGTACGTGATGCCAGTCAGGGCGCAGTGTTGCCAGTAGCCCTCCCAGGCGTTGCACCACAGGCTCCGAGAAGTCCAGGCCGACATAACGCTCACAGGCCCCCGCGAGCCCGAACAGCACCATCCCTGTGCCACAACCGATTTCCAGTACTCGCTTTGGCTTGAATACCTGCATCCGCCCCAAGGCTTGATCCAGCCAGTCGCGCATCTCGACAGAGGGGATCGCAAGTCCGGTAAAACTGTTGTTCCAGCCGGTCGTGTCAAAGGTCGGATCAACCGGCCCCTGGATCGCGCCCGCGACTTCGTTTTCATAAAAGTAGTTGTAGACCGAACGCCACTCTTGCTGCCGGCCGCTTTGCATTTCCTGGTCCAACGTCGATTCGACGTAGGACCAGTCCGGTGCGACGTAGGCCACCAGGCGCTTACGTTCCTGATCATCGTCGACCACCGTCACGACGCTTTGTTTGACCAGGGGGTCCTGGTCCAGAAAGGTTTCAATTTCACCGAGTTCGATACGGCAACCGCGTATTTTCACTTGGTTGTCGATGCGCCCCAGGTATTCGAGCAGCCCATCCGGCGTCCAGCGTGCCAAATCACCGGTACGATACATTTGAGTGCCGCAGTCGGGGGCAAACGGGTCAGAGACGAACGCTCGTTCCGTGACCTGAGCGTCATTGAGGTAGCCGCCCCCCACCGCAATACCGGCAACACACAGCTGCCCTACCGCACCCGGTGCGCACAGCCGGTCGGCATCGTCCAGCACATAAAGACGCACATTTGCGATAGGCCGACCTATGGCGATACACGCCAGCTCCTGTGCGGGAGCCTGCGTCATCAGGTGATGAGTGACATCATCGGAGCACTCCGTGGGGCCGTAGGCGTTGAGCAAAGCGATATCCGGAAACAGCGCAAACCAACGCCGACAGAGCATCACCGGCAGGGCCTCGCCGGTCGAAAGCATGACCCTCAAGGTGGTGAAAGAAGGCGTATCTCGACGTTGCGCCAAGCCAACCAGAAGCTCAAGGAACGATGGCACGCTCTCCAGCACGGTGATTTGACGGGTCTCGCACGCCTGCAACAGCAATCCGGGGTCGCGCACGGTTTCATCGTCGAGAATGTGCACCGCCCCACCCACCATCAGCGGCGCAATGTACTGCCAGATGGAAATGTCGAAGGTCTGAGGTGCGGTTTGTGCCAGGCGATCCCGCGCGCCGAGTTCCAGGTCGACAATCTTTGCGCCCAGGTGATTGATCATGCCTTCGTGCAGAACAATCGCGCCCTTTGGGGCTCCGGTCGAGCCGGACGTGAACAGCACATAAGCCGGTTCGCGTTGCAGCCCCTGCGCCAAGGGCAATGAGTCGCCTTGAATCAGGCAGTGTTCGAGCACCAATAGGCGCCCCTTCCACGCCAATGCCCCGGTGTGCGCCTGCAACGCCGCACTGGTCAGCACCACCTTGGCCTGGGACTTGCGCAAGACTTGGACTGAACGGCTCGCAGGATGGTCCGGGTCGATAGGAAGATAAACGGCGCCCAGTTGCCACAAGGCCAGCATTGCCACGGCCAGTGATGCATCTCGTTGGAGACACGTCGCCACCAGCGAACCGCGCTGGATGCCCTGCCCGGCCAGCCCACGCGCCAGGGCATCTACCCGTTCGCTCAGTTGCCTGTAGGTATAGGTTCCCTCCTGCCCTGAGAGTGCGATCGCATCCGGGGTCCGTTCGGCCCAGGTGCGCAGCATTTGGCTGGGCGACTGAAGACCATAATCCACGGTAAAACTGCCAAGCCCGGCTTCCAGCACCTGACGATCAAGCGGGGTTAGCAATTCGATGTCCTGTAGAGCGGCATCCGGAGTCTGCAGGGCCTGCTCCAGAAATACTTCAATCGCACTCAGCAACTGCTCGATGCTCTCGCGCCGTTGCAAACGGTCATTGAAAATCGCCTCGATCAGCAAACCGTCGTCATTGCGCGTAGCGTTGATTTCCAGGTCCACGCGGGATATCCCGATGTCCAACGGTATTCTTTGCAGGGTCGGGCCCGCGCCGCCAAGCCGGCTGTAGTTCATTGGTTCCTGATAGGTAAACGCGACCTGGAACAGCGGGTTGCGGCTCAAGTCGCGAGCCGGTGAAAGCTCATCGACCAACTCGTTGAACGGCAAGTCACTGTGGTCCAATGCATCCAGGATCGTCGAACGTTCGGTATGGACCAGTTCGCGAAAGCTCTGCGCTGCGGTCAGCCGAGTACGCAACACCATCTGGTTGACGAACAACCCCACAGCCCCCGCACTGGCAACCGAAAAACGGTTCGCGACGTCGGTGCCCAGAACGATGTCCCGACGGTTACTGATGCGCCCCAAAACGGCTGTGACCGCCGCCATCAATACCATGTAACTGCTGACGCTCTCGGTCACCGCGAATGCATCGAGCCTGGCCAGCAAGGCACTGGGCACGACACTGCTGGCGATGGCACCGCGAAACGTTTCTGCCTTGGACCTTGCGAAGTCGAGTGGCAACTCTAATGGCGCCGGCAGATCATCCAACTGCCTTGTCCAGTAGTCGATCAATACGGTTCGCCGCTCAGCGGTCAGGCGGCGGCGCTCGGTGTCGATATGCTCTCGAAAACTGAACGTCACGGGAGGCAAGGATTGCCCCGCGCCGCTGAGCAGGACCGAAAATTCATTGAGCATGATCGAAAGGGACCAGCCATCACAGACAATGTGATGCACCGTGACCAGCAAATAATGATGGTTGTCTTCCAGCCGCAACAGGCGCGCGCGCAGCAACGGGCCGCGCTCCAGGTCGAAAGGCAGGCGTGCCTGATCGCGGGCGGTGGTCAGGGCGGCGTCGACACGCTCACTTTGTGGCACGCCCCTGAGGTCCTGCACCGAAAAGTCCAAGGCCACCTGCTGGTTAAACCTGGCCTGCACCCGTCCATTGTGTTCCTCGAACGTCATGCGTAACGCATCATGCCGGGCGCTGATCTGCTCCAGTGCAGCGGCGATCATTGCGCCGTCCACGTCACCGGCCACACTGAGCAGCATCGAGTCGTTGTAGGCTGCCTGGTCAGGTAAAATCCGGTCCACCAGCCACAAGCGTTCCTGGGACAAACTCACCGGTGAGAGCCCGGCAACAGGCAGCGGCTCAAGAGGAAGTTCCGTTGATACCGCATCGACGTTCAACGCGGCAAACAGCGCGCCGAACGCGGGGTTTTCAAAGATGGTACGAACTGAAACCTTGGTCCCCAGTTGTTGGCTCAAACGGCTGGCCATTACCATCGCCCGCAGCGAGTTGCCGCCGGACTTGAAGAACTCGGTTTGCTCATCAGCCACAGGTGTCAGCAGCGTCTGCTCCCAGATCTGGGCAATCTCCTGCCAGCGGGGGTTGCGGGCCTTCGGCGCGACCATTTCTGGGCGTACCACAACGGGCGCAGATGCTTGATGTTGCTCGCGGGCAATGGCAATCAAGGCGGTATTGTCGAGTTTGCCATTCGGGTTTTTCGGCAGCGCGCCGATGCCCAGGGCCAGTGGCTGCATCGCACTGGTGAGTGTTTGTTGCAGGTGGCTGCGGATTTTGGCGGTGTCGACTTCGACACCTGGATACAGGTTTGCCAGGGCCGCAATCGAGCCATCGTCGGCAATCGCACAGGCTGCATCGGCGACGCCTTGAACCGCACGGATCTGCTCTTCAATTTCAGCCAGTTCAATCCGCTGGCCGC
This sequence comes from Pseudomonas sp. ASL4, assembly GCF_056680395.1. Taxonomy (NCBI): domain Bacteria; kingdom Pseudomonadati; phylum Pseudomonadota; class Gammaproteobacteria; order Pseudomonadales; family Pseudomonadaceae; genus Pseudomonas; species Pseudomonas sp. ASL4. The sequence goes on from NZ_CM155280.1 coordinate 6,499,577, forward strand.
CCACTTTCACTTGGCGATCCTGACGCCCCAAAAACTCCAGTTGCCCTGCGGCGTCCCAACGACCGATGTCGCCGGTACGATAGATCCTGGTCGGCGCTTCGTCCGCCGTCAGTTGCAGCGAATAGAACGCAGAGCGGGTTTCTGCCTCCCGGCGCCAGTAACCCTCGGCCAAGCCCGCGCCGCTGATGCAGATTTCGCCCGTTTGATCGCCGCTCACCCGTTGGTTGCTGGCATCCAGCAGATGAACGACGCCGTTGCCCAAGGCCGAACCAATCCGCACAGGCCCGGGCGCGACGCGCCATGCCGTTGACCATATGGTGGTTTCAGTCGGGCCATAGACATTGAAGACCCTGGCGCGAGTCGCTTGCAACAAATCATCGGCGACGTGCTGGGGCAATGCCTCGCCCCCCACCAGCAGGGTGTCGAGTGCTGCGATGGCGCTGCGGCTGCCGTTATCGGTGAGCAACTCTCGCATGGCTGTGGGCGTACATTGCAGGTGAGTAACACCATGGCGTGCGCACAACCCTGCGACTGAGTTGTCCTGCGCCGCCGTAGAGCTGCCCTGCAACTGTCGACGCACCTGATCAAGATGGTCGAGACTCTGCAGGACCTTTTCGCTGCTGACACCGAAGTCGATCAAACAAGCGAATTCGTTCACACCTATGTTCATCAGTGAACGCGCACGCTCGACGCAGTCCTGCACGCCGCCGATCAGGCTGGCACTGTGCATATAACGCTCAAGCCCCCGGTCTGCCAGGTAATTCAGGTCGTCATCAAGCCCGTCACTCGCCGTCTGGCCAAACACTGATCGCGCCAGGTCCACGGAGGACATCAGGTAGTGCTTGAGGGGTTCGCGAGCAACCGCTTCCGCTTCAGCAAGAGTCGCGGCTACAAACGTATGCAGCATCAGACTGACCGTGCCCTGTGAGCCTGCACCAAGGCGATAATGCTGGATATTGTTCTGCAATGCGGCCACGTCCTGGGCTAACAGGTGGGTCAGCACGTTGGCGCCGGTTTTTCCGGCCGTCTCGAATGTCTCGACCGCACTCGAAGCCGACAGCCACAGCGGTATCCGGCCCTGAATGGGCTGGGGAAAGGTTGATATGCTCTGCTCGCCTGCGCCACGGTTCAGGGTTACCGCCTGCCCTTTCCACAACTCACGCAAGGTGTTGATCGCCTCCAGCGTCATTTCTCGCCGATGCGCGAAGTTCTGTGGCCCACCGTGCGCCAGCAGAAAGTCGTTCTGGTCCCAGCCGGTGGCAATGGCGATCCCGGCCCGCCCGCCTGACAGAACATCGACCATCGCCCAGTCTTCCGCAACGCGCACAGGATCATGCAGGGGAAGCACCAACGAGCCTGCTCTGATTTTCAGGTGCTCAGTGGCCACCGCCAAGGCTGCCCCCGTGATCGCAGGGTTGGGAAATGGACCTCCAAAAGGATGGAAATGACGCTCGGGTGTCCAGATAGCGTGGAAGCCTAGTTTGTCGGCTCGACGCGCAGCTTCCAACATCAACTCATAGGCTTGGCGCCCGGGCTGGCTGGCAAAGAAAAACAGACTGAAGTTCACGTCCGGCTCGACCCTCGCGCGAGGGGACGCCAGCAACATCTGCGAGCCTTCATAGACCACGATGGTCCCTGCACATACCAGCGGGTACAGCAATTCCAGCAGCGAGATATCAAACCCGGCCGAAGTCAGAGAAAGCCAGACGGCGCCCTCGCCGCTGCCCAGGCGCTGAGTCATTGCCTCGAACAGGCTCGCCAGGGCTTTATGCGACACCAGAACGCCTTTGGGGTTGCCCGTCGAACCCGAGGTGTACAGCAGGTATGCGGCGTCCTCGAGCTGTGGAGCCAAAGTGGCCGGCCCGGTGCAGCTGGTCGTCGGCGCCAGCAGGTCATCCAGGGTCATATGCGGCCAGCCCGCTACCGCAGCGGGATCATCGCTGATGATCAGCCCGGGTTGTGCATCGCGCAGGATTGCCTCGCGGCGCGCTGCCGGATGTGCAGGGTCCAGGGGCACATAGATGGCCCCCGCAGCGAAAATCCCGACCAATGCGGCGATGTAACGCTCCGACCTCGCCGCCAGGATCGCCACGCGCCCGCCTGCAGACACCCGCTCAAGAATTCGTGCACTTGAGCGCTCGGCCAGTACCCCGAGTTCGGCATAGCTCAGTGAGCGGTTGCCACAGATGACAGCGTCGCTCTCGGGAACACGGCTGATAGCCCGTCGAATACTGCCGACGATGGTTTTATTGTCGGGCGCTACTTCGCTTGGGTTAAGCGCCACGGTCACCTCATGTGCTGCCTGCGGATCGTCAACCAAGGCCGCGAGCCCCGCTGCGTAGAGCGCAGCCAGCCGGGTGCGCTCCTCCCCGGAGAGCGCGTCGCCTTTGATCGCCAACGTCAGCTTGATGCTGTCATCGAACGGGTCCACTGAGAAGTTGGCCACCAGTTTGAAGCTCGACGCTTCATGGGCTTTGAGGTCCAGCAGCTTGACGCCCAAGCTCTCAAGGTTGGAAGCAATGTGGTAGTGAGTGAAATAAAACAACGTATCGGACAACCTGGCTTCCGCGTTGATGCTCTGTATTTCAGCCAGTGGCAGTCGGCGATGAGGCAACACCTCGCCCTCAGCCGCAAGCGCCACTCGGGCAAGTGCAACCCAGGAGCTCGCCTCTACCCTGGCCCGGATCGGCACACTGTTGATGAACAGCCCGAGCAGTTTTTGCCCATCGGCATGTTCCGGACGCCCCGTCATCACCATCGAGGTCAAGCAGTCCGCCTGGCCGCTCATCTCACTGAGCACCTTCAGGTGCACAGTGAACAGCAGGCTTTTGAGGGGGAGCGAATGGGCGGCGCTAATCTCGCGCAGAACCGCCGCATGCTCCGCAGCAATGAAGACAGGAATGATCTGCACCCCGCGCCCCTCACCGGGTACACGCACCTTCTGGCCCAACAGCCCCGATGGCGCGTGCTGCAGATACCGTTGCCAGAAATCACGCGTCGAGGCGCTGGCAATGGCTTGTCGCTCCAGACTGATGTAATCGGCATAACGGATCGCAGGAGCCGGCGGCAGCGCCTGCTTATCCAGCAAAGCCCGATACAGGCCAAACAGCTCCATCAGCAAGCTCACATCGCTCCAGCCGTCGATGATCGCGTGGTGAAAGCTCATGGTCAGTTGAACACTGTCCGGCCCCAGGCACGCCACGCGCAAACGCACCAGCGGCAACGTTCCAATGTCGAAAGAACGGGCCTTCTCCTCCTCGAACGTGCTGGCGATACGTGCCTGTTGCGTCGCCTCATCGAGTGTTTCAAGGGGCACGATGTCGAGTATGTCCTGGCCATGCTCGTGCACCAACTGCAGGGGCTCGCTGTAGCCGGCGAAGTCGAAGGTCGTGCGCAAGGCTTCATGCCGTGTGACCAGCAAGCGTGCCGCCTGGTGCAGCACGTCGATGTCTGGGGAAAACTGCAGCCGGTAGCTGAAGACATCAAGGTAGACAGCGTTGCTGCGCTCCAGCTCGTAATGAAAAATCATCGCGGCCTGGAGCTGACTGATCGGATAGGCATCCACAATGCCCGGCGGCAATGCTTGTTTATCTTGGGGCTGCAACAGGGCAAAAGCCTCGATACCGGCAGCCGCACAGTCGGTTGCACCAGCGACGGCGGCCAATGCCCTGATGCTGCGATGCTCAAAGATATCGGCTACGGTCAAATGAATGCCTTCGCGTGCCGCCAGGCCAACAATGGCGATCGAGCGGATGGAGTCTACGCCCCGGTCGAACACATCGTCGCTCACACCGATCGTGGTGACGCCCAGCACCTGTGTTACGACCGTCAGCAGCGCCTGCTCCAGCGCCGAGGCCGGAGGCAGGGGCGCAACACTGGGCAGCATTGACATCTGGCTGGCTTGAAGGGTCAGCAGGCTACGATTGATCTTGCCATTCGCAGTGATCGGCAGTGCAGCCAGCACCGCAATACGCGCAGGCACCAATGCGGCAGGTAGCAGGCTGCGGACATAGTCGCGCAGTGCTTGGGGTTCGAGCGCAATCACACCGTCGACACTGACAAACGCGATGAGGGTTTCGACACCGTCTGCGGCGCCGGACTTGACTACCGCCGCCGACTTGACGCCCGCCGCCGACTCCAGGCAACGCTCGATCTCCCCGGGCTCTATGCGAATGCCATTGAGCTTGAGTTGATCATCCAGTCGGCCAAGATAGTCAAGCGTCCCATCGAAACGCATGCGCCCCCTGTCGCCGGTTCGGTACAGCCTGCCAGGCGCTTCGGACGAGGTGACAAAGCGCAACGCCGTCTCCTCCTCGCGGCCGCGATAACCTCGGCCGACGCCCCGGCCGGTCACGCATATCTCGCCGATTGCGCCCACCGGCAGCGCTCGGCACTGGTGATCGCGCACGCTCAATTGCACATTGTCGATGGCCCCTCCAATGGGCGCGGGTGTGCCCTCGGGCCAGGGGCCGGTGATGTGTGCCCAGGCACAACCGACCACCGTTTCGGTGGGGCCATACTCATTGAATACCTGGGCGGGGCGTGGGCCTTGCAGCCAGGGTTCAATCACCGGATAAGGCAGGGCCTCCCCTCCCACCACCAACACCCTGACGGCGCCGGACAGCGACTCGGCCGACAGCAGGGTATTGAGCAGGCGCAGATAGGACGGCGTGGCTTTGAGCAAGGTGACGTCAGCGCGCCGCAGCAGCGCACAGACCTGCTCAACCTCCGAGCCCGCGCCGTGGCCGGTTTCGCTTTCGTCCACCAGCAATAAGCGCTGCCCCACCACCAACGGCCCCAGCAGCGCCGTCAGCGTCAGGTCGAAGGTCACCGGCGATTGCACGATCGCCCCGCACCCCTCGGCCAGGGCGTAATGCCGTGCGGCATACCGCAGATAATTCGATAAGCCGCCCTGTGTCAGCTCAACCGGTTTGGGCAGGCCGCTGGAACCGGACGTATGCAAGATGTAGGCAATATCTTCCGGGTCCACCGGGGCACGATTGAAGGGCAGGTCATCGTCGCCGATCGTCTCGATGTCAACCCAGTCGCAACTGTCATCACGCTGGGTGGCCAGGGTTTGTGCGGATCCCAGCGCCACTGTCGCACCGGCCCCTGCCAGTAACGCGCGCAGGCGCGCAGTGGGCGTTGAAGGTGCTATGGGCATAAACACTGCCGCGCACTTGAGCACGCCCAAAATGGCCGCAACAAACTCAATACTGCGTGGAAGCACCACGGCCACCACGTCTCCCCGCCCAACCCCACGCTGCTTCAGGTCATTGGCGATACGGCGCGCGTAGTGGTCCAGCGCCTGATAACTCATAAGCGCCTGGGTGCCGACGCGCTCGATGGCCACCGCCGCCGGATGCTGCGCGACGACGTCCTCAAACAGACTCAGGAAGGGATACTCCCATCCCTCTGCACTCGGGCCACGGGATGTCAACGCACCGCTCTGCGGCGGTGTCAACGGTAGATCATCAATCGAGGTGTCGGGCGCCTGCAAGGTAGCCTCAAGCGCACTGGAAAACGCCAGCCGCAGCGCCGCAGCCGTCGTGGCTTCGACCACTTGGGGGTCGTGATAGAGGTGAACCTGCAAGCGGCTACCCACGCGGTGGCAGGTCAGTGCCAATGGCACCGCGCCGGGCATCCACTCGATCCCCACCAGTGTCAGTAGGCCCATCGTCGCCTGCGGCGTCTCGATCCAGGCAAAGCTTGCATCCGCCAACCTTGACACCCCGAAAAGTGACTGGGACGGACCACCTTGCAAGGCGGCCACCAACGTCGACATGCACATTGACGGGTCCAGCCGAGTCGCAACCTGCGCCGCGACACGGTAGGCACCGACACCGGCGTTGTCCCCGATGGTCGTCCTGATGGAATCGCAGACATCCATCGCCGGTGCGCCGTCGACGCGAAAGCGCGCCAGGACGGCACTGAACACTGCCAGGCACACCGCGCGGTCGACCCGAGCAATGTCGAGTGTGGTTAGTGAGGCAACCGAGTCTTCAGTGGCACTGGCCCAGGCGCTCGTCTGGGCGATTGGTTCCACGGGCGCCGGGGACTGGCTTTCGAGCCAGCCGGCCACTTCGCTATAGTCCAGCCGCGTTACCGATGACAGCCCCTGCAATTGGTCTGCGAGTTCCTGAATCAGCAGTACCCAGCTTTCCGGATCGACCAAGGCTGCCCGGTGGCGCAAAGCGACCAACGTCGGGCCATTTGAACTCGGCACAATCACACCGTCGCCCAGCCATTCGTCACTTACCGATGGCATTTCCAGCAAACTGGCCGCGAGGGCCGCCTCGGCACACGCCCTATCGGCCGCCTGGGCCAAAACCCGAATTACCGGGGCCGCGGAGTTTACCAGCTCCGTCACCGGATAACGCCGGGGCGCTGGCACTACAAGGCGGCTGTGCAACGCTTCGTGGCGCTGCCAGACAGTACTGAGTGCGGCATCCAGGCGGTCGAGTACGACGCTGGAGTCGACTTCGAATCGACACACACTGATGCGCGGCCCCGCGATGCTATCGCCGGACCATTCGAAAACCTGGTGAGGAGCGGCGACTGTATGCTCGTGCATGATTAAAACTCCTTCAACAATGGTTGGTGTCGCTGCGCTTGTGTCATCGCCACGAGTATTCGCCGCGGCGCGGTAAAAGGCTCGCGCCCATGCGCCGTCAAGCGGTTGTCCAGCATCAACAGGTCGCCCTGCTGCCAGTCGAAGGAAAACGACGCGGCGACATACGCGCGACGTATTTGTGCAATCCATTCGGCCGGAATCGCAGACCCGTTGCCCAGCAAGGTCTCCACCGCCTGCAGTTGAGATACATCTTGCCCCGCAGCAACCTCCCCCAGCGCTTCAGCCAAGGCCGCCGGATGAAAAAGTGCCGCATGATTGAACCAGGCGACTTCCCCGGTATCGGGGTGGGTGATCACTGCGGGCACAGCCAGGTCGGCGACCAACTCATTCTGCGAGCCTCTGGAAAACCGATAGCCTTGCGGTACGTATTGACGGTTCAGGGTGTCCAGGTCATCCACCGCGAACACCTGCTGCCAACTCAACCCAAGCCCGGGTCGAAACCGCCGACGGTAAATCACACCGTGGTGTTCAAAAGCGCTGCGAATCGACTCAGGCAGTTGGTTGAGCACGGCCCGACAGTCAGCCAACGGCGTGCGCCCGCCTTCAAAGGCTGGGGTTTCACAGAAAAAAAATAGGCGTGCCGGCCAACTTGAGGCATAGGCATTTTCGCTGTGAAAGAAAATGCTCTGGTCCGACGGGTACTCAGTGGAGGTATAAACACCCGCCTCCACCTCGGTCCTTGGCGTCGAGCGCTGTACGTAGGGCAGTGGTTCTCCGCCCAGTTGCTTCACTGCCCGCGCGAACATTTCGCTGTTGTTCAGACCGAACCCCCGAAACAGAACGGCACCACTGCGCCTCAGATGGGTTTCGATGACCTCGCGTTCCTTGTGTGCCCAGCGCGACAGATCGACGTCTGCTGATGGGCACTCGATCATGGTCGGGCATGGCGCGGCCGTGGACGGTGTGATACTGACCGGGTCAGTGGTCATATCGACACGCCGGCGCGACGGCACGAACGTAGGCAATGAAGGCGTTGGTGGGAACGTCCCCAGCGGTTGTTCGGGCGTGAGCACGATGCCCTCCAGAATTGCGTGGAAACACTGGGCGAGCGCCTCTGGCGTCAGCCGGCTACGGCTGGGGTCAATCGTCACGCTTCCAGATAAGCCTTTGCCCTGCTCCCACAACTCGAGCAATACCGGAAACTTTGGATCAGAGCCCTGGATCCCGGTGACCTGCACCTTGAGCCCCTCCAGGTGCAGGGGGTGGCGCGGCATGTTGTGCAACACGAATTTCCCTTCGAAAAGCTGGCCGCCTGCTTGCTGGCTGCCTTCGACAATCAACGGGTAAGGCAGGTGCGCGTGCGCCAGCACTTCGCGGCTCAGCCGCTGGGCCTGCTGCGCGGCGCCTGCGCCCGTCAGGCCGGGGCTCATGTTCCAGCGCAATGGAATCTGGTTGACGAACATGCCGATCACCGGCTCGTAAGCTGTTTCGGTGCGACCGCTGAAGTCCGTCGCCAGCACCAGATCGTCGCGGCCAGTCAGCGTGCTCATGGCGACGGCGAAGGCACTGAAGCCCAGCGTAAACGGCGAGACCTTCAGCGCCCGCGCAACCGCCAGTAGTGCCTGGGTCGCCTGGCCATCGAGGTGCAATGCCTGGGTCAACGCACGAGGGCCACTCTGGGCGATGACCTTGGGGATGCCTGCCAGATACTGCGACCAGAAGCGCTGGGCATCACGCCATGCGGGCGTATTCACGCGTATTCTCTCGCTTCGCGCATGACCGATAGGTGAGGCCCTCAACTCAGGCAAGGAAGCCAGGGGACCCGCCGCATAGAACGCCGACAGATCACGCTCGAATACGCCCAGAGACCAACCATCGACAATCAAGTGATGGACCACGATCAGCAATACGTGATGGTCCGGCCCCAACAGGGCCAAGCGAACACGAAACAACGGTGCTACTGACAGATTGAAAGGCAACTGCTGCTGGTGCTGAATCCAGCCCTGAAGATGCTCAGGGAGCACAGGCTCAGCCAACAGCTGCGGACCGCCCATGCTCAACACCCATTGTTCGAGCCCTTGGGGCCCGGCCACAAAGCAGCTGCGCAAGCCTGGGTGACGTCGCACCACCAAGTCCAGCGCCTGCTCCAGGCGCTGGATATTCAGGGTTCCCTCCAGGTCCAGCGCTAGCACTTCTTGGTAGGCGGTGCCGGCGCGTCCGATCGACTGCAGAACCCAAAGCCCCTCCTGCACGGAGTTGGCCGGCCCTCGCGCCTGCACGCCCTGCGATGGTTGACCCTCACTCATTGCGCTTGCATCTCGGCCAGTTGCTGGGCGATCACTGTTGAGTGTTGGCACACCTCCCGGGACTTGATGATGAGGTCTGCCATCAGTTGGTCCTCCTTGACGAACGGTATCTCCTCGCGCACTGCCTCATAGACGGCCCGCCCACGTTCGGACAGCTGGAGTCCGGGGTTCATGTCGATGGCCTGGCACGCCGTCATTAGCTCGATGGCGAGGATCGTTTCACAATTGTCCAAGATGGTCTGGAGTTTGTAAGCCGAGGTGCCGCCCATGCTCACGTGGTCCTCCTGCAGGTGACAGGTAGGAATGGTGTCGACCGAGGCCGGATTGGAAAGTACCTTGTTTTCATTGAGCAACGCGGCACTGGTGTACTGCACCACCATAAACCCCGAATTCAGGCCTGGCTTGGCCACCAGAAAACCGGGTAAACCATTTTGGCCGGAGAGCAACTGGTAAGTTCGACGCTCCGAGATGTTGGACAAGTCAGTGATACCGATTGCCGCGAAGTCCAGTGCGAACGCCGTCGACTGCCCGTGCAGATTGCCGCAGGTGAGGATTTGTCGAGTGTCGGGAAAGACCAACGGGTTATCCGAAACACTGTTGCACTCGTTACCAATGACCGTTTCGAGGTAACCGACCACTTGTCGCGCCGCACCATGTACCTGCGGCGCACAGCGGAAGGAGTAAGGATCCTCCATGGCCGGATTGCAGTGGGGCAAGTCCGCATGATTGCTGCCGTGAGTGAGCGTGCGGATATGCCGTGCGACTTGGGAGCGTTCCGGATGTAGGGATGTCTGGTGAATTTGCGGGTCAATGAAGCTACGGGCCGTGCTGAACCCCATCATGCTCATGGCCGCACAGAGATCAGCCAGCGCCACCAGGCGTTTGGCCCTAACCGTGGCCAACGCTCCCCACGCATTGAGATACTGCACACCATTGGTCAGGCACAGACCGTCCTTGGGCTGCAGCGTCAAGGGTGCCAACCCTAGCTCGTCCATGACCTCACGGGAGGGACGCAGCACACCTCGATGCCAAACCTCGCCCAGACCAATCAGTGGCAAGAACAAATGTGCCAGGGGTGCCAGGTCGCCGCTGGCCCCGACGGTGCCTTTCTGCGGGATGGCGCCAACGACCCCATGGTTCCATAGATCAACGATCCGATTGACCGTCGACAGGCTCACCCCACTGTTACCGGTACGAAACGTCAGGAGCTTGATCAGCGTGACCACTCGACTGACTTCTTCGCTCACCGTTGGCCCGACCCCGCATGCGTGAGATTTGAGCAGGTTGTGCTGGAGCGTGGACAAGTCAGACGGGGCAATATGCGTGGTGCACAACGAGCCGAAGCCGGTATTGATCCCGTAGTGCAGCGCCTCGGCCCCGGCTATCTCCAACACAAAGCGGTGAGCACGGTCGATTTTATCAACCACGCCGGAATCCAAGTGCAAGCTGCAACCACTGCGCGCGACAGACACCAGGTCCAGTGGGCTTAAAAAGTTGGCATCAATGACGATCGGGCGTGCTTGTGACATCAGTTGACCTCTGCTGGGCGTGTAGGCGTTAGGTGGCTATGTACCAGGCTGGCAAGCGCTGAAACCGTGGGTTCGGCCAGAAACTGCGCCAGACCAATGGCGACTCCGGTTCGGGTCTTGAGCAGATTGAGCATTTGCATGGCATGGATCGAATGCCCGCCTATGCCGAAAAAGTCGGTGTCGACACCCGGAGCGTCTTCATGGGGCAACACCTCTTGCCACAGGGCCGCAATCGTCCCTTGCAGGCGCAAAAGGTGCGGCGACGAACAGACATCCGCAGGCGTAGCTGCAGGCTGCGGGAGTTCCCAGGCGTCCAGCGCACGGCGATCAAGCTTGCCGTTAGGCGTACGCGGTAAATGAGCGGCGACGACGATCAAAGACGGAACCACAACCAATGGCAGGTAGTTGAGAACGAAGCGCCGCACATCCGCCGGCAGCGTGCCCTCGTCAGCTTCAACGTGGGCGATCAGCCTGGGGGTGGCATCAACATGGCGCAAAGAAGCGACGGCTGCGTGCACAGCGGGATGTAAGACAAGTGCACTCTCCACCTCCTCCAACTCGATGCGCACTCCCTTGAACTTGATCTGGTTGTCCAGACGGCCAAGCATTTCGAGCACTGCGTCCGCTGTCCAGCGTCCGATATCCCCCGTGCGATAGAGCCCGCAGCCATCAGCGGCGCGCGACGGCGGCAGAACAAAGCCTGCGTCGCCTGTGGCACCGGTGTAACCGTCACTCATATCCGGCGTACGCAAATAGATCTCGCCTTGAACACCTGCTGGGACAGGCAGGCCCGCCGCATCACGCACTTCAACGGTTCGGCCGGGAATCGGCCGGCCAACTGGAATACGCACGCGCTGAAGGTCCGCGGCCGTGACCTGGTGCCAGCAAGCTGCGACGGTTTCCGTAGGCCCATAAATATTGATCAATTTCAATTCCGGCCCGCCGCGCTTGAGCAGTTCGGCGGCCAGCGTAAGGCGCAGCGGCTCGCCGACCGTCGCCAGGGTTTTTAGGGCGCGAGGCCAACCGGATGCGCCGCGCAGCATCTCGTCCAACAGGCTTGGGGTAATTTGCAGGGTCGTTATCGCGGCGTCATCGAGCCACTGCAACAGCCGACTTGGGGCCAAGTCTGCGGGACGGTCCGGCAGTACCAACGTCGCGCCGTGGCACAACGCGCCAAAAATCTCGCATAGGGCCACATCGAACCCAGGGGCGGCGATCTGTGCGACCCGCGCGCCGGGCAACATGTCCAGGGTGCGGGCCTGCCACTCCAGAAAATGACCGAACGTTTTGTGCGACTGCCGCACCCCCTTGGGCTGCCCGGTGGACCCTGAGGTGAATATCAGGTATGCGCTGCTGTCGATCGGGACCTCGGGCAACGCGATGTGCTCAAGCCGATCCGTGGTGACAGGGCGAGAAAGGCTCAGCCTGGGCAACTCATCGTCGGGTAACGGCAGCACGGCGACCTCGCTCTCAAGCAACAGATCGCTCGCGCTCAGGGTTAACAGGGCTTGCAGGCGCTTGCTGGGCAAACCATTGTCGAGCGGCATGATCGCGGCACCGGTCTTCATGCCCGCCAGTACACCCACCAGCCACTCGCTCGGACTACCGCTGCGCACCGCGACCACGGCGGGGTTGGCCTGCTGCAAAATCTGCCGCGCCAGCTGGTTGCTTGCATCATCGAGTTGCTTGTAACTCAACGTTTCATGGGGCGTTTGGATAGCCGGCGAATCGGCGTGGGACGTCGCCCATTCGCTGATCATTGCCGGCAAGGTCCGCGCCGCCTTATTGATCCGCGGCGCCGTCTGCCAACCTCGGTCGGCATTGTGATCGACCAACTCCTGCAACGATGTCGCCGGATTCTGCGCGGCGACAGTGATCACCTGCTCAAGGCATTGCGCAATCCGCCTCGCGGTCGCTGCACTGAAACAACAAGCGTCGACGCGTACCACGCCCTCCACCCCGGCTGATGTCTCACAGCTGACAATTTCGATCGGCTGCTCCAAGGCATACGGCCCCAGGTCATTGGACGACAGTGTCAAGTCGCCCACCTGCACCTGGCTGCGCCCATCACGCAGAATCAAACGCCGCCACGGCTGCGGCACATCCGCAACAGCAGGTACGTGCACCGCCGCGACTTCAAACAGCCCCCCTGCATCGGCGCGCGCCTGGCGCCATTGGGCAGTGATCTGTTCAATGGAGACACTCTCATGGATCAAGGCCCCGGCGACCTTGTGGCCGACGTGACAGGCGGCGTCGGCAAAGGACCGTGAGGGTGCGAGTTGTGCCCTGATGGGGACCACCCTGATGCCGTAACCTTGGCGACCTCCCGAGGTATCGCTGACAGGCACGCCAATAACCCCATCCCAGTGACCGGTCCAGCGGCCCAATACCGCAAACACACAGGTCAGCAAGGCCACGAACGGCGTCTGCCCGGCAGCCTGGCCCAAGCGGTTGACGGCCTCCTGGGCCAGGGTGAACGGGACGCAATGGGGAGGCTGCGGCTGGGCGATGCTGCGCTCGCGTGGCAGCTGGGCCGGGTTGAGCGCCGCCAGCTCATCACGCCAGTACGCCAGGTCGGCGCTGTCGACCGACGGCGCCATGGGTTGTCGCGTCATCGGGTACTTGCCGGCGGGCTGCACCAGGTAACGCGCGATCCAAAGCATGCCCCAGAAGTCCGCAGCAACGTGATGCACCCGCACCAAGAGCGTATCTTCGGATTCGTCTTCGGCGTGGATCCGCACCAGTTGTAAAGGCCCCTGCGCCAGGTCAAAGGCCTCGGCACATAACGTGTTTAAGAGCGCGGCGCGCCCGTCACCCCGCGCCGGCCCGGTGACACTCGTCACTGGAACAGGCGCCGGTGTATCACCCCAGACAAAACCCGCTCCTGCGATTGTTGCGTCGACCCGCAAACCCAGGGCAGGCATTTGGTTGGGCAGGTGCGCAGCGAGCGAGGCCACATGATCAATTGCCTGTGCCGGGCCACTCACGGCAAATGCCAGTGCATAAGCACCATCACCCTGCTCCGTGCGGCGTTGAACAATCGAATGCTGCCCGGCGAGCAGGGGGCCGTCCGTGGGGTCGGACGTTGACGGCATTTGCGGCTGTTTACGAAGCCAGGCGCCAAGCTGGGCCAGGCTCCATCCGTCGTATAACGACGCCACCGAAACCCGAATGTGGGTGGCCTGGGTCAACCTGGCAAAAAGGTGGGTGGCCGCCAGGGAACTCAACCCAATGGCCAGCAGGGGTAAATCAGCCGCAGGCGCCGTCGGCAAACTGGCGGCGATGGTAAACACCTCTGCCAACGCTGCTGTGACCATACTCTGAGTGCCTCGGGTACCAAGGGCCTGAGCCAAGTGGGCTAGAGCGCCATCGAGGCTGTCGCCCACGGTCGGCGAGAGCCAGACCGAGCGCACCCGGTATTGGTTCGCGAGCATCTTGCGAAGGGCTTCGGCACGTTGAGTCTTGCCGCTGGTGGTGACACTGATATCTGCTCTGGCCACCCAAACAATCGCTCCCAGCGGGTGTTGACTGGCTTGAGCAATCGCTTGAGCGAGGTGCTCTCGCGCAACCGATGGCGGCAGTACCGGCAGCTCCGCAATCAACACCAACTGTTCGGTATCTAATGCCTGATGAGACACACGCCCCATGCACCTGCCGAACTGCTCGCTGGTAAGCGTCACCGCGACCAGCCGCGTCTCGGCCATTAGCGGGTGCGCTTCGCGAGCAAGCTCTTCGATGTCACCAGGGTAAATGTTGCGCCCCGCAATGATCATCAGGTCCTTGATACGGCCCGTGACATAAAGTTGATTCTTCAACAGAAAACCCAGGTCGCCGGTGCGCAGATACGGCACATGCGGGCTGCCTGCCAGAGTTGCTCCGAAGGCATCCGTGCCGCCCCCCCAGTACCGGCTTGCAACATGTTCCCCCGCGACCCAGATCTCGCCAACGCACCCCTCGGCCAATGGACTCAGGTTGTTCGGATCGATGATCTGGATGTCGGCTCCCGGTGCTGCTGCGCCGCTGCTGACAATGTCGGCGGTCGGCAGCCCGGCCAAGGGATCGACGGCGTGACCACCCTCCAGTGCAACGCGGCAAAAGCGGGTGGCTTTCACCGAAGATTGCTGACGGTGGCCCGCACTGAGCAAGGTAGTTTCCGCGAGGCCATAACAAGGTAGCCAGGCCTTCGAATCGAACCCATAACACTCCATTGTCGCGGTAAAGCGCTCCAGAGTTTTAGCTCTCACGGGTTCCGCGCCGTTGTAGGCCACGCGCCAGGAGGACAGATCGATCCCTTCAAGACGCTCCGGATCGTCAATGGCTGCGCAAATTCGATAGGCAAAGTCTGGAGCGCCACTGGTATGGGCTCGATAATCGGAGATCATTTTCAGCCATCTCTCCGGTCGCTCCTGAAATGCCTCAGTGGGCATCAAAATGGCCTGCGCGCCAATCAGCAATGGATGCAATGCCGCCCCTACCAACCCCATGTCATGGAATAGCGGTAACCAGCTGGCGAATCGGGTGCTGCTGTCATGCCCGAATACGGCGGCGATCATCCCTGAGTTGGCCGCCAACTGCCGGTGCGTCACCACGACGCCTTTGGGAACACTCGTCGAACCGGAGGTGTACTGGATAAAGCAGACATCCTGCGCGCTCGCGGTGAAAGGCGGCACGGGCGCGTTGGCCAGTTCATCGAGCGCAATCAGCGCTGGCATGGTCCGTGTGTCGTGATGCCGGGCGACGCTGCTGGCGTCGCTGAGCAACAAAGCGAAAGGCTGACAGTCGGACAGTACATGCTCCAGCCGCCCTCGACGGAGACTATTGACCGGAACAGGCACGGCAATACCGCCAGCGTGCACGATGGCCAGGAAGCCACGAATGAACTGGGCCGGATTGCCGCACGCCAGAACAATCGGCTGGCCCGGCAGCAAGCCCCGAGCCAGCAACCCACCGGCCATCTCGCAGACCTGCCGGGCCAGCACCCCGTAGGTCGGGCTGTCGACCTCGACACCTTGTGTATTCAAAAAGCGAAAGGCCACCTGATCAGGCACTGAACAGGCGTGACGAGCCAGGACTTGCGCTAGGCTGATGGGCAATGTTCGCTCCTTGATATTCCGAATTCCGTTTCAAACACCCGAAGCGTCTGCTACTGCGAGTTATCTCAGATGACCCCTGCCAGAAACAGAAATCAGCAAAAAGCCCCATCAGAAGTCATGACCCGCTCTATCGGATAACTGCTCATTGCAAAAACAGATGTGTACGTGGTGCAGGCGCCGCCCGGCCTCAACAGAAGCGGGACGGCGTTCAGGCTTTAAACCACCAAGCAGCTATCAGGCGTTGCCGCCACCACCACCCCCACCGTCTTTCGCTACAATGGCATTGTTGAACATACTCATGACGCTTGCGGACTGGCTGCCTTTGACCACACCCAGAGTCAAGTGCTGTACCAGCAACTCATCGAGTTGAGCGCCCTTCACACCGGCACCGGCGAACATTGCACCGGCCCATTGCGCACCACGCAGATCAGCACCATCAAGGCAAGCCTCTGCCAGGATGGCGTCGCCCAGATTAGCACCACGCAGGTCGGCGCCACGCAGGTTGGCAAAACGCAGATCTGCACCTCTCAAGTCGGCACCGGACAGGTTGGCGCCAATCATCACTGCTTGGCCCAGGAAAGCCTTGGTCAGGTCAGCGTTGCGTAAGTCCGCGCTCTCAAGGTTGGTACGGCAAAAGTTGCCGCCTACCAGAGAAGCGTGATCCAGATCAGCCGATGCCAGTGACGCGTCAGAGAAATCCGCCCCGGACAGATTTGCATGGGACAGGTCGCTTCCGTCTGCCGAAGAACGGCGGAAAGAAGTCTGCTGAGCGCTCACGCCGGACATCAGGGCCGTAGTGAGTCGAGCATCTTCGAAGACGGCACCGTTGAGCATGGCGCCCGACAGTGTTGCACCTTCGAAATTGCTGCCACGCAGTACCGCTTTCGACAGATTGGACTCAGTGAGATCGGCACCGGCGAAAACGCTCGACTCGAAACGCCCCTCGGCCAGGTTGGCCTGCGAGAGTTTGCTGCCACTTAGATTGCTCGAACGCAGACGCAGGTGGGACAGATCCGCACCACTGAAATCCTGCTCCGAAAGGTCGTGACCATCGTTTTTGCGGGCAGCCTGTTGTCGCAGGCAGGCAGCACGATAAGCAACGGGTGAGGTTGAAACGTCTGACGTATTGCTCTCTTGCGTTTGTATAACTGATTTCAAGTGCATAATTGTCTCTCTTTAATGGTTTGAGACGGCTTTGAAACGGAAGTTAAGTACAGAGTAAACCTCGTCCAAGTAATTCAGTGCAGCTTACACTGCAGAACATGAGGCCTTACACAATGCGAGGGTAACTCGCCTGCTAGTTTTTAGACAATGGATCCAATTCTGTCAAGCATACTTAGTATGAATTATTTGCATCAGAAAAATAAATTCAACACAGCAATAAACCCCTCTATTTCAGGGTTTCCGTCGCTGTCACTACACTCTCCTCCCCCCAAAAATATCAGGCTGCCGGCCTAGATCTGGAGCAATTCTCTCTGTAAGACCGCAATCGACTTTACAAATACACAACACATTAAGGCACGCGCCTTTGTTAAATAATTAAATGTCGCTAGTTATTTAACAGTCACAGTTTTCCCGTGCCCAATAGCTGCGGGCAATCCGCCAGTATCGAATGCGATAATCGAGCTCATCATTCCCGACTAACAGCGCACAACCTGATTAACGGGGGTCAGCCTCTAAAGTCCTTTGATATCGAATTTCTCCAATAAAATCGAAAAGGTCAGCGCAAACAGCAAAATGTCGTCATCGGCATGAGGATTAGCGCCGATGGGGGCGTGCTGTTGTCGTTGCAGTTCGGCCGCAATCGCTGCCGGGTCGAAAAAACCTTCCCTGGCAATGCGCTCAGGCGAAAGCGTGTCGTATATCCATTCTTTGTTTTGCGCGAGCAAATAACTGGAGCCGGGCGCTCGGAAACCGAACTTTTCCCGTCGGATGATGGCTTTAGGCACACGCCCGGCAGCGGCCAGCTTCAACAGATACTTCTCATCCATTCCATTGAGCTTGAAGTGCGGCGGCAGCCGGCGTAAAAAATCCACGACATCGCGGTCCAGGAACGGGAAGCGGCCTTCGATCGAAGACATCATATTCATCCGATCGCCGTGATCGCCGAGCAGGTGGTCCGCCAGCCGTAGCTTGATATCCAGATAGGAACGCTGATTGACCGGATGCCGCCGCAGTAATTTGGAAACGTCGATGACCGGCCTCGACAGACAATCTTCGACGAGCAGGCGCTGTTCCAGGTCTTTCGATAAAAAACGCCGGCGAAACTCGCGATAGTTGCCATATTGGCGCTCGTAGCGCACTGCACTGCTGCCCCACAATCGCTCTCGGGCAAATGCCTCCTCCTGGCTCAGGTCTTCGGGACCACGCTGGTGATTAAATGCGTCGAAACGATACCCCGGGTAGCCGGCCAGTAGCTCGTCCGCGCCCTCCCCACCCAGCACCACAGGAATACCGTGAGCCCGCGCGGCCGCGGACATGGCCATGGTGCAGGTGTTATAAGTCTCCTTCACCGGGCATTCGCTATGCCAGACCATCTCATGCAGATGTTCGGCGATGCGCGCAGGTTCGAACGGGATTTCGATGTGGTGACTGCCTAGCTGACGCACCATCAACGTCTGAAAAATGCGTTCGTTGATCGCTCGGTTCTCGGGAAAGACCACCGAAAAGGTGGTCAACTCATGATCAGGGGCAACCGCCTTTACCGAAGCGCCCAGAAAAGACGAATCAAGGCCTCCGCTGAGGTAAATGCCCACTGGCACATCTGCCCGCAGCCGACGCTTGACCGCCGCATCGAACAGCCCGAGAAATTGCTCGGCGGCAGCCTTTTCATCGGTGAACGGTGACGCCTCACCTTGCAGGGGATAATCCATGTCCCAAAATACTTCTTGCGTGATCGTCGTGCCGTCGACCATCAGGCGATGACCTGCCGGCAAACTGCGAACGCCGCTGAAAAGCGTACGCGGGCTCACCAATCCCGG
The DNA here is from genome assembly GCF_056680395.1 of Pseudomonas sp. ASL4. Classification (NCBI taxonomy): domain Bacteria; kingdom Pseudomonadati; phylum Pseudomonadota; class Gammaproteobacteria; order Pseudomonadales; family Pseudomonadaceae; genus Pseudomonas; species Pseudomonas sp. ASL4. The sequence continues at coordinate 6,518,060 of NZ_CM155280.1, forward strand.
AAAACACAGGGTTTGATCCAGGCCAATGGGGTCAATCGCCCGATAGGCGGCCGGATGTTGCAGGATAGCCTTGATTTCGGAAGCAAACACAAAGGTGTTGCCGAACACCGCGTAATGTAATGGGGTTATCCCCATGGGGTCACGAAACAGCCATAACCGACCACTACTACGCTCTAGCAGCGCCAGGGAAAACTGGCCATTGAGATGATCGGTCATGTCCGCACCATATTCCTCGAACAGGTGCAGCACTACTTCCATGTCGCCATTGGTGCGAAAGACGTGACCGCGAGCCTTCAACTGTTCGCGCAACTCAACGTAATTGTAAATCTCGCCATTACCCACCAGGGCCAGGGACCGGTCTTCGTTATAGAGCGGTTGCTCGCTGCCTCCTGGGTCGATAATTGCCAGGCGCCGCATACCAATAGCCCGGCCGCCCTCCACCAAGGTGCCCTGCGAATCTGGCCCGCGATGAATCAATGCCCGCAACATGTTGTCCAGCACGCTGGGCGCAGCACTTGCTTGACCGGATAAATCCATAAATCCAGCGATTCCACACATCTGCCAAATGCCCTAGCCAATAATTGAGCTCTAAAACTCTGTGTCCAGATCGTCGTTGAACGCCGAAACGACCGGCTCGGAGTCCAGTGATAGTTCAGACACAGCTTGATCTGGGTCGGTAATGATCGACGTGAGCAAACGGTGATAATTGTTCGCAAAGCGCTTGCAGGTTCGTTCATCAAACAAGTCGCGACGGTATCCGAGCCATCCGGTAATGCCTTCCGGCGACTCGTAAAACTCGATAAGCATGTCGAATTTGACCGACAGGCTGCCGGCTGCGAATGGCTCGGTGAGCAGACCAGGCAAATTGAGCGCCGGCTTTTGTGTGTTTTGCAGGATGAACATGACCTGGAACAGTGCACTGCGCGACGAGTCGCGATCCGGGCGCAGGGTTTCGACCAATTTTTCGAAGGGCGTTTCATCGTGATTGAAAGCCCCCAGGGCAGACTTTCGCACCCCCTGTGCGACCTCGCGAAAGCTCATGTCCGGTCGCACCGCGGAGGTGATCAAAAGGGTGTTGGCAAAGAAGCCGATCAGGTTCTCTGTTTCGGCGCGCACCCTGCCCGCCGTAGGTGAGCCCACCGTGATGCTGCTTTGCAACGATTGCCGGTGCAGCAGCACACAGAAGGCTGCGAGCAACATCATGTACAACGTCACCCCGCACTGCCGGGCGCAGGCATTGATACCGTCGGCCAAGGCTCGATCAAAAAGAATGTATTCAAACCCTCCCCGCTCGGTAGTCGACGCCGTCGGCAAGCGATCAAAGGGTAATGCCAGCTCTTCAACCTGCTTGAGCCTTGGCTGCCAGTACGCCATTTGCTTGTCCATCACCGGCCCGTTCAAGCGCTCTATCTGCCACTCCACGAAGTCGCCGAAGCCGATCACAAGAGGGCGGAGCTGGGGATCGGTTCCATGCATCCGCGCGGCCACAAAGGCAGAAAAATCCCGCGCGAAAACGCTCATGGACCAACCATCACTGACGATGTGGTGCATGTTGATCAACAGGAAATGATGGTCCTGGGCCATTTTTATCAGCGACAGACGCACTACCGGCCCGCGATTCAGGTCAAAAGGCCGGTCGGAAATCTCGAACAGCAACTTACGCGCCCGCTCCTCCGACTGCTCCTCGTTCACGCCCGAAAGGTCAACCACCTCGATTGCGCAGTCAGTCTGTTCGTTCACCACCTGTACCGGCCCTTCCGGGGTGTTGAGAAAGGTCACGCGCAAGCTTTCATGCCGGGTGACGACATCGTTAAAGGCAGCCTGGAACACATCAAGATCCAAGGCGCCGCGCAAACGTACACATTCAGGCATGTTGTACATCGTGCTGGCGGGATTCGACTGGTAGATATACCAAAGCCGCCGTTGGGAAAACGAAAGGCTGAAACGGTCACTTTTTTCGCGCCGTGGGATCGTCAACCGCTGGGCTTTCAGGCGCTCGCCCACAGCATCGAGGAACAGGCGCCTTTGCACCGGGTTCAGCGCGCGTAATTTGTCCTGCAGTAACTCTTCGCGACTTGGAATCATGGTGCCTCCGAAGCAAAGGCCTGGCGCAAGGAATCGACTTCGCCAGGCCCCAGCAAGCTGATATCGCCCACCTGAGCCAACGGGTTGTCGGCTATTTGCAGCAAGGTGCGCTCCAGGCGCAGGGCAAACTCGCTGATTCTGCCGGCCTCGAAGCGTTCCCGGTCGTACACCAGGCGTATGCCGTAGCCACCGTTATAAGCAAATATCTCGATCAGCAGGTCGAACTCGGACACGCCACTGTCGACCGCGATCGGTCGGGCCGGCAGCCCCCCAAAGGTGCTCGTGCCGCCCAGCATGTTTTGCATGACGATCAAGATATTGAACAGAGGATTTCGCCCGCGCGCGCCAGGCAACTCCAACCCACGGACAATTTCATCAAGGGGGGCATTGGCGTGGATCGACGCATCCAGCAGGGTTGACTGGACGCGGCGCATCAATGTTTCCAGCAACTCGCCCTCATCCATATGCAGCCGAATCGGCAGCGCGCGCGCGAATAGGCCGACCACACGCTCCATTTCGGATCGAGTGCGGCCCGCATCCATCACGCCCAGACAAATGTCGTCCCCCATGCCATAGCGCTGCAACATGATGTAAAAGCCCGCCAGCAATGCCACAAACGGGGTCACTGCACGCGCGGCGGCTACGCGCTCCAGATGACCACGCAGCGTCGCGTCGAGATCAATCCGCAAGTGGCCCCCACTGGACACAAGGTGGGTATCTCCAAGGCGATCAGGGCTCAGGCGTGTGGGGCGCAGTTGATGCAGCTGTCGTGACCAATAGTCCAAGTCGACACGACGTTCGGGCGCCTCAGATTGTTCGAGCTCGTCAGCGACATAATCGATAAAATCGACCTTGGCCTGCTGCGTCGGCAGGACCGAAGCGGCTTGTATCGAGCTGTAGAGTCCGCTCAAATCCTCAACCAGTACACCAAGCGACCACTCGTCCACCAGCAGGTGGTGAATGATCAGCACACAGACGGCGCTGGCCGCAGACTCCCTGATCAAAACGAATTGCAGCGGCGGGCCTTGCTCCAGTGACAGGGCCTCGAGCGTGAGCTGTGCCAGCGCCGCTTCCCGCTCCGGAACGTCCCATATGCGTAATGTGCGTTGAGGGGAGGCAAGCACCTTTTGCTGCGGCTCACCAGCATGCTCACAGAAAATAGTGCGCAGTGCGACATGACGTTGCTGCAACTGCTCAACGGCCTGGCTCAGTACCTGCGCATCCAACCCCCCGTCAATCTGTAGCGCGCAGGTCAACTGAAAGGCCCGCCGCTCTTTATCGGCGTGGCTGGCGAACCAGAGCTGACGTTGCGACGAAGACAACCGGCGCCACATATCGCGGTCCACCAGGCGTGGTGCCGGACGCGCCACACCGCAATGGTGATTGATGAGGTGCTCGACCTTTGCAACATAGGCCTTCAAGGTCGGCGCCCTGAACAACTCCACCAGCGCAATCGACGTTCCAAACAGCCGGTTGAGCAAAGAGGTGACCGCCACCACCTTCAGCGAATGGCCGCCCAGGGCAAAAAAATCATCGTCCTGCCCGACCGAGCGCACGCCCAACACCTTGCTCCATGTGGCAGCAACCACTTCGCTGACTTGTGAACGATGCAGGCGTTCGTCCTGGGCTTGAGTACCCTGACAAGGCGCCGGCAGTAGTTTGCGGTCCACCTTGCCGGCAGGCGAAAGCGGCAACCGGTCCAGCTCAATGATGCAGGCCGGTGCTGAACCTGGGGGCAACACGGCGGCTGCGGCTGCGCGTATGTCCTCATGACTGACCGGCGCCCGGCAAACAACGTAGCCGACCAGGTCGTAGTTGCCCTGTGCGTCGGGCCACAGTTTTGCCGCCGCCACCACCACCGCCGTGTGCCGGCTCAATGCGGCCTCGATCTCTGCCAACTCCAAGCGAATACCGCGCAACTTGATCTGTCCATCGTTTCGGCCCAGGTAACGCAGCCGTCCTTGCTCGGTGATATGCACGAGATCGCCCGTGCAGTACATCAGGGACGGCGTCCCTCCCTCAAAAGGATCGGCAACGAATACCGCCTGCGTGGCCTCGTGGCGGCCGTGATAGCCGGTAGCCAGCCCTTGCCCGGCGAGAAACAATCTGCCCCGGCCTCCAATGGGCACATGATGACCACGTACGTCCAGCACATAGGCACGCATGTTACTGATCGGGGTTCCCAGGTAAATCGTTCGCTCCTGCGCACCGACCTGTTCAACCAGCGCCCAGATCGTGGCTTCAGTCGGCCCGTAAAGATTCCACAATTGGTTCACGTGGGGGAGCAAGCGATCAGCCAGCTCTCGCTCCAGCGCTTCGCCCCCGCACCAGGCGCGCATCTGCGGCCTGCCTTCCCAGCCGTGCTGCAGCAACAGGCGCCATATGGATGGCGTCGCCTGCATCACGCTCGGGGTGGTCCGGGCAATCATCTGCCCCAATCGTTGCGGGTCCCGGCCCAGTTCACTCGGCGCGAGCAACAGCAATGCGCCGCTCCACAGCGGAGCAAAAATCTCCAACAGGGAAATATCAAATGACAGGGTGGTCAACGCGAGGAACCGGTCGTGCTCGGATAGGCCCGGGGACTGGGTAAAACTGATGAGCACGTTTTCCAGAGCCTGGGCCGGCACGATCACTCCTTTGGGCTGCCCGGTCGAACCGGAGGTGTACATCAGATAGGCCGCACTGCCCGCCAACGTCATGCCGCCTGCCACACGGTCAGGCGCCGCGACCAGCTCGCCCGACGCGTCCAGACCCGCCAACTGAACGTTACAAACCTGCAGGTCATCGCCCACTTGGCCAAGTACCAACCCGACACCACTGTCTGCGACCAGGTACTGCTTGCGCTCCAAAGGCAAGCAACGATCAATCGCCAAAAACGGGCAGCCCAGTTTAAGTAAGGCCAACAACGCGACCACCTGCCCGGCATCGCGATCCAGATGGGTGCCGACCAGTTGGCCAGGCCTGAGGCCCAATGCCCGCAACCGCTGGGCCAGCGTTTCGCTGCGCAGGGCCAACTCAGCCGCCGACATACGGGCATCATCGCCCCAGTGCAGGGCTGTCGAATGCCCACGTGCGACCAATCGACCCCATAGTTGCGTACCCAGCCCGTGTTCGCTCAGCGGCTGCTGCTGACCTTGCCACCTGACCGGGGCTGCCTGTTCCACCAGATCGCCGATCGGCTGATCCGGCAACCCGACCAAGGCACCTGCGTAAGCTTCCATCCGCGCCAACAGAGCAGCAACAGCACCCTCCTCGACCTGCGCAGCGTTATAGGCAATTTCCAGTTTCAGGCAAGGGCCGGGAGCAACCATCAGGCTAATGGGGTAGCTGGTTCGCCAAAACGCGCGCCGGTCTTGCACACTGACACCGTTGGCAGTGCCATCTCGCAGCGGGGGTAGGTTCTCGAACACCACGACCGTCTCGAACAACGCCTCCCCCGCAGACAGGCCGGCTATCTCATGAATTTCCGTCAGCGGTAATCGGCCATTGTCCCAGGCTAGGGTGGATGATGCCTGGACCTCATCGAGAAACTGACCGGCTGCGGTCGCCGGGTTGCAGCGCAAGCGAATAGGCACGGTGTTGACCATCAGCCCGACCATCCTGTCGATCCCTTTAAGATCTACTGAGCGGTCGGCAATCACCCAGCCAAACGTGACGTCTTCACACAGGCTGAAATCACGCAAGGTCAGCGCCCAGGCCGCTTGAACCAGCGTGGCCAAGGTCAAGCGGCGTGCAATGACGGCCTGGCCAATATGCGCGGTGCTGGCTTGTGAAAGTACGCGTTTGAGGCGCTGCGGCTGACGCTCGGCGGCTTCAGATGGGGGGGGTAAAAAAGGCGGGCTTGAAACCAGTGCCGGCTCGGCAAACAGATTTGACCAATATTCCCGCGCCTGGGTGGTATTGCGCTTCTGGACCCAGCCGACATACGTCTTGAAGGGCGCGCTGGGCGGATGGCTGCCGGTCAGATAGGTGTCCATGACCCAGCCGAGCAGAATGGTGGCCGACCATGCATCCAGGATCAGATGATGGTACGTCCAGACAAACCGCAATGCGCCGTCGCCAAGAATGAAAACGGCCATCCGATGAAGGGGTGGACGAGACAGGTTGAAACTGCTGACACGATCTTTTTCAAGGTGGCTGTCGAACTGCCGCTCCTGCTCTGCGGCGGTTTGTCTGCTGCAGTCGATCAGCGTCCATTGCAATTCAACGTCACGAGCCACGATCTGCATCGGCGGGGATACGTTACGCCAGGCAAAGGCGGTTTTCAGAATATCGACACCGCTGGCGACCTGACTCCAGGCTGCACGCCAACGCTCATGGTCGACGCCTTTGAGGCGACAGGAAACCTGCACAAGGTAGTCGCACTCGGCGCCGTCTTGCAGAGAGTGAAACAGAAGGCCTTCCTGCAAAAAGGTCAACGGATAGATATCCAGTGCCTGCACCGTCACCGGCAACGGATGTGAGTCAACGGGGAGTTGAAGCTGATCTGCCATCGATTTCACTGCTCCTTGTGAACCGGGGCATCGTCCAACGAGCTCGCCCACAGGTTTAACCATCGCCGTATCGGCCTCAGGCAGTTACGGAGACCTAACTTAGTCTCATGCCGAAAAAGAAAAGTAGTTCAATTTTTAAAAAAAGCATTTTTTTTGAAAAATAATATCGACCAGTCCTGCCGCTCCCCCTCTTGACCTGTGATTTCCCATTGGCGCGTTCCACGAACATGTACTAGCCTCGTGCAGCACTCGCTGGCAGCGCCTCAGCATGACTTCTTCACATCAGCGTTGCGGCTGTCCTTGGGAGGATGGACCAGTGAGTAGACGGATCTACGAATGCGAGACACAGGGAGGTGTAATTGATGGGTGTAACTGGCAATCGTCTGCTCGCAGTCATTTGCGTAACCATTTTCACGTCGCCTTTTCTCCACGCTACCTCCGCTCAGGGGCAGGTGCCCGTCACTTGGGACAACTGGGGTGTACCTCACATAGAGGCCAGCTCCGAGAGCGCGTTGGCGTATGCCGCAGGTTGGGCACAGATGCGCAGCCATGCAAATGTGGTGCTGACGCTGATGGCCCGTTCGCGCGGGCGCCTCGCCGAAACCCCCGGCCATCTGCAATTGGACTACGCGCTGGAGCAAGACCGTTGGGTCCATCAGATGGGCATTGCCAAGACCGCGCTTCAATGGTGGGACCAACAACAGCCCATTGAGCGGGAGACCCTGGAATCTTTTGCCGACGGGATTAACGACTTCGCGACGGCTCATCCCGATGACATCAATGATGAGTTGCGAGCGGTATTGCCGATTCAGGCTGTCGATGTGCTGGCTCGCCTGGCGCATGTGATGCTTTACGATTTTGCCGTATCCGCAGCCAGGGTCGCCGAGGATGCCGGTGCCTGGCACAGGGGGGGCGAACCGGCAATGGCCAGTGTGCAGAATCGCGGTTCCAACGCCGTAGCAATCGCCCCCCGCAAGTCCGGCAGCGCTGCCCTGCTATTGAGTAACCCGCACTTGCCATGGTCCGACTTGGTTCGCTGGTTCGAATACGAGTCGATCACGCCGGAGGGGAGCTTCTACGGTGTGAGCCTGCTCGGCCTGCCCACGCAAGTCATCGGTTTCAACCAGAAATTGGGCTGGACCCATACCGTCAACCCCATGCATAGCTATTACCTCTATGAACTCAAACTCGAGGGGGATGGTTACCTGCTCGACGGCAAACCGACGGCGTTCGAGACCCGCACCGAAACGATTCGTGCGCGCCAGCCTTCTGGTGAGTTCATCGAAAAGCCCATAACCGTCAACGACAGTATCTTCGGCCCGGTGGTAGCCCACGACAAGAATCGAGCATTAGCGCTTTGGGTGACCGGCAAGGACGCCGCTCACACCCTGACTCAATACCGCGATATGGCACGTGCACAGAATCATGAAGCGTTCAGCCGTTTGCTCAAGCGCCAACAGATCGCAATTTTCTCAATCATCTACGCTGACCGTGACGGAAAAATCGCCTATTACTTCGGCGGTCGCAACCCAGCCTCGCGCAACGACATCCCCCGTGGCTCGATCATTCTTGATGGAAGCAAGCGCGCAAACCTATGGACTGACGTACTGCCCCTGGAGCAGGTGCCCGCCGTGATTGATCCTGAAAGCGGATGGGTACAGAACGCTAACGACCCGCCATGGACAGCCACTCAGCCCGGTCGCCTCTCCCCCACTGACTATCCGAAGGGTTTGGTGACCAGCCCCTTCGTCAATTTGCGCGCGCAACGCATCATCGAACGCCTGAATGCCACGCCAACGGTTGACTTCAATGCCCTGCTGAACCTGAAACTCGACACCGGTTCCGAGCTCGCACTGCGTACGCTCGATGACTTGATTGCGGCTGGACGCCAGGCCAGTGATCCCGATAGCCAGGCAGGTGCGCAAATTCTTGCCGCCTGGGACCGAGCCATGAATGCCGACAGCCACGGCGCGCCGCTGTTCAGCCAATGGGTAACGCTGATGCCGGGTGACGATAGCATCTTCACCGTCCCCTTCGATCCGAGAAAACCGTTGGCCGGTCCTCGCGGCCTGGCAGCACCGGCAAAAGCCGCAGCGCTGCTTGGCGATGCTGTTCGCGCTTTACGCAAAACAGGCGTTGCCCCGGACATTGCCTGGGGTGAAATATTCAAGTTACCCGGCGCTCAGCGGCTGCCCGCCAATGGAGGCCCTGACCCGCTTGGGCTGATCCGCGCGACCTACTTTGCCCAGCCAGGCCCAACGCCAGACTACATCGCCAACGGTGGCGATGGATTCAGCGCCGTTGTGGAGTTCGGCACGGAGCCTCATGCCATGGGGTTGCTGGCGTATGGGAACTTCACCGAGCCCTCGCCGCAGGGGGTTCGCGACCAGATGCAACTCTATGCCGACAAACGACTGCGCACGCTATTACGGGCGCCAGTGGCCCAAAGCGACATCGTGCTCAAAGAACTGATTCCTTATGTGCCAAATCACCCACTGCGGGCCGCTGACGCGGGAAACCGCCCTGTGCCGACTATGCCTTGGAGGTAACACTGCTCATGACGACCAATGCCGCGAAAATCTTTTCCGCCCTTGCAAAACAACACCCTGAGCGCATCGCATTATCGAGTACAGGGAAAGACCTCACTTACGGTGCCCTCGACCAATGGTCCGATGCCATTGCCGCAGATTTGAGAAGCCGCTTGGGTTCAACGGTCGGTCCCGTGATAGTGCTCTCCTCGGAGCCGATGCAAGTGATCGCCGCCGTCATCGCGACGATGAAAAAAGGCCAGATCTTTGTGCCACTGGATCCGCAGTCACAGCCGGCACGCCTGCGCAATGCCATTGACAGTGCGGATCCGGTCGCCATTCTGTGTGATGCGAACAGTGCGGCAATCGTCAAAGAACTCGAGCTTTCGGCCTTCATCGAAAGCATCGAGATCGGCGCGCCCCGAACCCTGCAGACGCCACTGCAATACGCCGACGAAGAAGATCCGGAGAGCGCCAGCTATATCTATTTCACCTCCGGCTCCACCGGTGAACCCAAGGGTATCCTGGGGCGACTCAAAAGCATTGCACACTTCGCCAGGTGGGAGGCGCGGGCATTTAACCTTGATGAATCCGTGCGCTGCACGCAGTTGACAACCCCGGCGTTCGACGCGTTTTTACGGGATGTGTTTACCCCCCTGAACATCGGCGGCACCGTGTGCCTGCCGCCGGACCGCAACCTGGTCGCCGACGGTGAAAGGTTGGTCAACTGGCTGGATGAAGCGGCGATCACCTTGATGCACACCACGCCGGCCATCCTGCGCATCCTGCTCAAAACCTTGCAAGCCCGTTCACAAAGGCCTGGCACCCTGACCCGGATCTGCGTCGCCGGAGCAGTGCTATTACCCATCGACGTGAAGCGTTTTTTTGACGTGTTCGGCACCCGCGTCGAGCTGGTCAACTTCTACGGGCCATCTGAAACCACGATGATCAAATTGTTTCACTCTGTTCGAGAGCAAGACGCAGAGCGCGCCAGTGTACCGGTGGGTAAGCCGATCGACGGTTGCCGTGTGTTGATTCTCGACAACCGGCAAAAGCCCTGCGGCATCGGCATGATTGGCGAGATTTACATCCGCACCCCCTTCAAGAGCCTCGGCTACTATCAGCGGCCCGACTTGACCTCAGAAGTTTTCGTGAGCAACCCTGTGAGCGGTGATCCCGACGATCTGGTTTACCGTACTGGCGACCTTGGACGGACGCTCGACGATGGGGCACTGGAGTTCATTGGGCGCCGCGACCGTCAGATCAAGATAAACGGTATCCGTATCGAACTGGGTGAGATTGAAAACAACTTCCACCAACACCCCAACGTGCGGGACATCACCCTCGTGGAGCGCAAGCTTGAGGAAGGCGAAAATGAACTCATCGCCTACATAGTCGCCAGCCCCGAAGTGCCGGAAGATGAACTGCGTCGGGCCATGAGCGAACGATTGCCAACGGCGATGATTCCGCGCCATTTCATCTTTCTTCCCATTCTTCCACGAACCGTAACCGGCAAGATCGACTACAGCGCCCTGCCTGACATTACCCCGCAAATCGCCGACAGCGCCCAGTACGTCGCGCCGCAAACTCCCGTAGAGGTCACACTTGCATCAATCTGGCGCGAACTCATGCAAATCGATACGCCCAGCACCACCGCCAACTTCTTTTCAGTCGGTGGGCATTCGTTGCTCGCCATGCAGGTTCTGTCACGTGTTGAAGCAGCCTTCGCCATCAGTATCGCGTTGCGCGACTTTCTTGACGACCCGACTATCCAGGGCCTGGCAGCGAAGATCGAGGCCGACCTGCTGTCGGCGACCACGGATGACGATGAGCTTCTTCAATTGTTGGAGCAACTATGACAGGCCCAATGAAGAGTGCCGCACAACTGGCGATCACCGCCGAGGAACTAAGTGCCATTGAGCACTTCGTCCTGTCTTCCGGGCTCGTCACAGACGTCGCGGTTGTTTATAAGCCGCAGTATGAAACGGTCAGGCGTTGCAGCCGTTGCGCGATCTCGACACAAGTCAGTGGCATCCGGATGGACCAGGAAGGGGTTTGCACCGAGTGTCGCCGTTACGATCGCTATAAAGAGCGCCTGGACCTTTACTTCAGCGACCGGGATGCACTGCAAGCAATCGTGACGGCCAATCAACCGCACAAACGATCGGATATCGACTGCATGCTGCTGTTCAGTGGCGGCAAGGATTCAACGTATGTTTTGCACCAGTTGGTAGACATGCAACTGAAGGTGATGACATACACGTTCGACAACGGCTTCATTTCACGCCAGGCATTCGACAATATCGCCCGTATCACCAGCGATCTGAACATCGAGCACGTCACCGGAACCCATGCGCAGATGCGCGAAGTGTTCCGTCAAAGCCTGAAACGGCACAGCACCGTCTGTAAAGGCTGTTTCAAGGCCCTTCTAGACCACAGCCTGACCCTGGCCGACCAGCGCGGTATCAACCTCATATTCACCGGCATGTCCCGTGGGCAGATCGTCGAGGAACGCCTTAAGTTTTTCCATGATCGGAATATCTTCGACCCGCAGACCATCGACGCGAAACTGGCCGAGGGCCGCAGGATCTACCACCAGGTTGAGCGTTACGCCGGCCTGGATGGAAAACCGTTCTACGATAATTCGATTTTTGACCGGGTCCGCCTGATCGACTTCTACCGCTATAGCGACGCCAGAAAGCAGGACATCTACGATTATCTGAGCACCAGCCAGGCCGGGTGGGAAGAACCAAAAGATACCGGCTTCTGCTCCTCAAATTGCTTGATAAATGACGTGGGTGTTGCCGTTCACGGCATTGAAAAAGGCTTCTCGAATTATGAAATACCTACCGCCTGGGAGGTTCGTCTAGGCCATTTGGATCGCGACAGCGCCCTGGCTGAGCTGGCTGGCGTTTCCGACGGCGAGCGGGTGACAAAGATCCTTCGCTCAATCGAGTACGTACCCACACCGCTCGATGCAATACCTGCCCACCTCGAGATTTTCTCCGTGTTGAAGAACGGCGAGACCATGGCGGATCTCGAACAGGCGGTGAAAACCCGCTGGCCACGCAACGACGTGGTCCCCAAGCTGATCAGAGTCGCCACTATCCAGCGCGACGAACAAGGCCGTCCTATGGCACAAACGCTGGCGCCACTGATAACGCCAATAGAAATTATCCCGCCGAGAAAACCAACACGGTTATCCGCCGCGCAGCAGCAGTTCCTCGCGCTACCCGCCACTGCCAAAGAAGGCTGGATCACCCGAGTCATCGTGACCCAAGAACCATTGGACCAGAACCTGTTTCGACGGGCACTGTTCCAGGTACTCACGCTGCACCCCGCGCTACGCATGCAGTTGACCCAGACAGACAACGGCGTGGAAAGCCAAGTCGCAGCGATATCCAATTTGCTGCCACTTATCTGGGCGGATCTGTCAGGCAAATCCGGCGAGCAGAGAAAAACCCTGGAAGCCCGGCTGTCCAATGCACTGTTATCAAAAGTCGGCACCGGGATAAACGAACCGTTAGCGTTGTTTGCTGTGACCTCCCCTAACGGCGACGAAAAAAGCACCTTGGCAATTGCCATGCACCGCATCGTCATGGACGAGGCTTCGTGGTCGATCATGCTGGGCCATCTGGAATGGTTCTATCGCATTATCGCCACCGACACCGCACCCAAAATGCCACAGGCAAAAGCCGGTAATGTTGTCGAGCCTGATCTGCCCTCGTGGGTCGGAGCGCCGGTTCGTCGCGGTTCGCGCGAAATCAAACACCGGGTGCTGGGCCATGAAATAGCAAGCGACGACCTCGCTCAAGCTATCGCCGAAGCGCTCTTCCCCTTGTCAGTCAGCATCCTGACATCCCTGCGTCAAAACGATGATCAGCGCATTGGGCATTTCACCGGTATTGAGCAACGCGTGCGTGGCAATGATCCGCAGGTGGTCGTCGTGCTGGAACACACCACGGCCGCAGAGTCCACGTTATTTGCCGAAGAACGGGAAATATCCGACTTGGCGATTGCCGGCGGACGAAGCTGGGTGGCGATCCGCCGGACTGCTGGCGGCACTCGGCTGTGCTGGAGTGCCGACATCAGTGATCAGAACGACGCAAGGCTGACCGAGGTGATACAGACAGTGTGCTCCTTGGGACGATCATCCCAGGGAGCAGCCGATCACGCGACGACGTTCTAAATGAGCCGCAGCGCGAAGGCCTTAGAGTTGCCGGCCTGTATCTGGCCATCGGATTCAAAGCCGGACTGGCGAATGAATGAGTCGTCAAGCTTGGCATTGGCGAAATTGGCCCCTGCCACCGTGGTTTTTTCGAGGCTGGCTCCGCGTAAATCCGCACCTTGCAGGTTGCTGCCGATGAGTTGCGCACCGTTGAGGTTTGCGCCAGTCAGGTTGGCCCCTTGCAGGTTGGCGTTGGCCAGGTTGGCCCCCGTGAGGTTCACTCCGGACAAGTCGGCCCCTGCAAGAAAAGCATTGCTTAGGTCGGCACCGGTCAAGTCAATGTCACTGAGCTTGGCCTTCTCGAAGTTCGCACCGGCACAGGTGGCATTGGACAAATTAACCGCGTTGAAAACCGAGTCCGAAAAAATGCCATCCGAAAAATCGGCTCCTGTCATATCTACCGATTCGAACATGGACTCACGCGCGACGGCACCCGCGAAGATTGCGCCCCTGAAAGAGCCCCCCACAATCTTTGAGTGGATGAGCATGGCCTTGGTCAAATTGGAATTATCGGCGGCGCAACTGTCCAGCAACGCACTGGAGGCATTGATACCGCTCAGATCGGCGCCGGTAAGCACAGTGTTGGCCAAGCCCGTGTCGACAAAGCTGGATGAGGTGAATATGCCGTTGCTTAAATCGGCTCTTGAAAGATTCGCGGAATCAAAAAAGCAACCGTCCCAGCGTGCGCCTTTCAACGAAACACCCGACAAATTGCTATCCCGAATATTGGAGTATGTGACTCGGGTATTGGAGAGGTCGAGGTCTGCCATCGACATATCTCCCAGTTCAAAGCGAAATTGGCCGGTTTTATTGGCCGCATGCAATTCCGTTGCAAAGTCGACGGCCCATGATAGATCAAAAGCTACCGACTGCTTTAAAAGTTCCGGGTCCGGGAGGTTGCTATTCATGGTTATTCCTGTCAGTTGATATCACGTTTGGTTAGACAACCTGTAGTTGCACAAGGAGTAATAGCACTATGAATTCATACCCGCCACTGGCTCGAACACCACTCGTCTATTTACGCCAGATGCTGAGTGAAAGCGTGCCATTGCGTATAGGGTTAATGGCCGTCTTCACAGCCTTAGGTACTCTTTTTGAAAGCTCGACGCCAGTCGCGTTTGAACGCGTCATCAACGGTCTGACGAGCATTGCTGAAGCCGAACGCCTGTCGGCCATACACTGGTTTATTGGACTCATCGGGTTAAGCGCAGGAGCGATGGTGTTCTTCAGGCTTTATCAATGGGTCGATGTCAGGGCGAGTGCCGATTTACGGGCGCATATCCAGAAACGTCAGATTGCCTACCTGTTGAATCGCTCACCGGCATCACTTCAACACCGACACGGCGGCGCACTGGTCGAATCAATAAAACGCTCAAGTTACAATTGCGTAGCGTTGGTGCAACTGCTCACGTTCGACGTCGTCAACATGATTGTTGTGATTCTAAACATCAGCATCATCCTCTATATCGCCGACAGCCACTATGCACTCATGATTATCGGCTGGCTGGTTATCTATTTATCTGGAACAACCTTCTTCGCCTTTCGCTGCCTGAGGCTGGGACGTCAACAGTTCCTTGCCTCAGGACGGTCCGCCGGCCAAATAAGCGATGTGTTACGTAATTTCGAAACTGTTTACTCTTATGGGGCATCCCAACGCGAAAACAGGTTTCTGGCCGAAGGCTTGGATGAAGAAAGACGGCGCACTTGCCAGCTGCGCCGCTACGTATTACTCATGCGCATTTTTTCCAGCGTAGCGGTGTTCAGCCTGTTCGCCATCATGACGACACTGGCCTTACAGGACGTCCTGTCCGGCGAGCGCAATGTGGGAGCGTTTGCACTGGTATTCACCGCCACTAATATTTTGGTGATGACGGTCTTCGACCTCTCAAAAAACCTGATTGGCTTTTATGAAAACCTGGGCTCGTTGGATGGCGCGTTGGAATTTATTCTTCAGGATGACCTTACCCTTGCGCCTTTACCCACTATTCAGAGTCCAGTGCACAAAGCCACCAAGCAGACCGGCAGGATCGAATTCAAGAAAGTTTGCTTCGGCTACCCGGGTGAAGGGCTGTTATTCAAAGACCTTGATCTCACCTTCGAAGCAGGGCAAAAAATTGGCCTGGTAGGTCCATCGGGTGCGGGTAAAACAACACTGATTCGATTGATTCTAGGGCAACTGGCCCCTTGCAGCGGGCAAATCTTATTTGACGGTATTGAGCCGCATACCTTTGACCGTGACGCGTTGAGCGAAAAGTTCGCCGTGGTCAGTCAGCATGTTGGAATATTTAACCGTACCGTGCGCGACAATATTGCCTACGGCGCGCCTGATGCTGACGACGATGCAGTCTTGTCGGCGGCGCAGATGGCCTCGGCTGAGACTTTTATCAATCGTCGGACCGCCGGCTTCAATACCCTTGCCGGCGAGAATGGCAGTGAATTCTCCGGCGGCGAACGACAACGTTTGAGCTTGGCCCGCGCACTCCTGAAACCCGGTCGCCCGACACTGATTCTCGACGAGGCAACAAGCGCGCTGGACACCGCCGCTGAACAAGACATTCAAATGGCAATCGCCAACGCGATGAGTGATCGAATGGTCATTGCAATCGCACATCGTATCTCGACCATTAAAGATATGGATCTGATCATTTACTTGGAAGGCGGACGCATTCTAGAACAAGGAACGCACCTGCAACTGATTGCCAAACAAGGTCGGTACGGAAAAATCTGGGATAAACAAGGTCGCTACTCCATGCGTATTGAAGCTTGACCTCGGGCTTGCGGACAACCGAACGGAGAGTAAGATGAAAGAGATATTACCCAATCTTTTTTTAATCAGGAATGACGCTCATGCATCGCCCAGCCCGTTTACGTATCTGGCATTAAGGCCAGAGGGCAATGTCTTATTCGGCACCAAAGCAGATATCAGCCCCTTTTATGCCGATATTGAAAAAAAGGGCGGTGTTTCTGCGGTACTGATTGGTGACCGCCATCATGTGAGCCCGGACACTATCAAAATGTCAGCGCACTTCAACGCGCCGTTGATGTGCAGCAACATCGAAGCGAAGATACTGAGTGCAAAGGGTTTTAAAATAAATGCAGCCCTGCCCTACGAACAGCGCGCGTTAGGAAGCGATATCGAGATCATTCCGACCCCAGGGCACACAACCGGTGCATTTTCATACCTGTGGGATAACGGCGTGAATAAGATATTATTTATTGGTGACACCTTAGTTCCCGTAGAGCAGGCATGGCAGTATTGGGTTTCGCCGCCAAGCCGCAAAAAACTCGCCGATACGCTTAACCGACTCAAAGTATTCGAATTCGATCATATCATTTCCAATTCATTTGCCTGCCAGGGTGGTGCCTGCAGGCGCATCAGCAGCGCCGAAAAGGAAAATATCTTGAATGACACGATCAGGCAATTGGTCTCTACTCACTGATGAGTTGAAGAATGGAGAGGTTGAAGCATGCGATACTTATCTGATGTATTTAACGCTATGCGCGAGCAGACTGCCGTATACACTGCACCTCGAAATCTGCAAATTTATATCCATGTACCGTTTTGCACATCAAAATGCCATTTTTGTGACTATGTGATAGGTAATAAAACCCGCCAATTGACGTCTGCCGACACTAAAGGCGAAGCGTATGTAGATGCATTATGCCGACAGATACAAGATGCTGGCCAACAGTGTGCTGGCCTTAATTATGTCCCCACCTCGATTTATTGGGGCGGCGGCACACCAACTCGACTGAATCCATACCATCTTGAGCGGATAATGGAAGCACTCCAGTCCAGTTTCGACCTGTCAAAAGTACGCCAACACTCGCTGGAAGCAAGCCCTGAAACACTGACAGTTGCACACCTTCGTGCGCTGGATGCGCATCCGGTGGATCGAGTCAGCCTGGGCGTACAGTCGTTTGACAAAGAACACCTGCGCCGGGCAGGACGTGCGCACTCCGCTGAACAGGCAGTGGCGGCGGTGGATATGGCCAGAGCGGCCGGCGTGGCGAATGTTAACGTCGACTTGATCGCCGGCTTTCCAGATGAGGATATTGCACAAGTCGAGAATTCGATCGTCCGAGCCGCAGCTTTGGACGTTCAACATATCTCGGTATACCCCTATCGACCTTCGCCCGGAACAAAGATGGCAAATCTCATCGACACGGGGCGTCGCGGCCAATTAAGCTTCGAGCACACTAAGCTCGCTTACCAGACGGCGAAAGACCTACTCGAAGCGCACGGTTTCGACCAATATTGTCTCGCGTACTTTGCACGGGAAAAAAAATCCGAGTCTATCGTCGGCATGCACACTTATGGATTGGAAGGCGACATCCTTGGGCTCGGTAGCGGAGCGCAGTCAATGTTGGGAGGGTATCGAATCATCAATGACAACGCCTTTTACGATGAATACATCGAAAATCCTTTGGTGCTGGGAAAGTGCGTTAAATTCGGGGTCGAACCTGACCAGATCGAGTCATTGATGACTCGAGTTGGCGCGGCGCTGCAAACTAAAGACGGCTTGAACTTCAACAAGTTTGAGCAGCTTACCGGGCTCGACTTCAAGCAGCTTTGTCGCGAAAACGTGCCCGTACGCACGTTCATGAAGCACCTGCAAAAGTGCGGAGGGACATTTTACAAAACCGAACACGGTATCGCGTTGAAGTCAGCCAACATACACGACGTTTATATTCAGCACTTATACACCCATATTTTGGATGGCACGCTTGATCGCGGTTTAAGGGTGTGACAAGGCGCAGTGTCTTGCCCCTGTTTTATCCATTTAGGCGTCAAGTCCCCGCTCGCTGGGGAAGGTCACATGCCGTCGGGGGGCAGTGTTGAAGACTGCGAACGTCACCGCATGAGATGGCGCAAGCGTTTAAACAATCCTTTCAGGACGAAGGGCTAGGAACGACCTGGCTCAATCGACCTTCCTGGCGTAGACGTGCGGCAATGCGCTGTATTTCGGTTTTGCTTTGGGCCATTGCCTCTTTGCTGGTATGCACGGAGTAATAACCGGTGACTAGATCATGTGGATGCTTAGCCGCAGAGCCCAACACAAAAGCGGTGTCGCCTCGCGCAACGATTTCGATGGACTGCTCGGATTCTTCGAAGACGGCGAGCTCGCCTTTAGTCACCAGACCTCCAGTGCTTACGCAGCCCGACTCTACTGCTAACCAGGCCACGGTATGGCCAGCTGGTGGCGTGTAACGCCAGCGCTCTCCGTCTTTGAGACATACGGCGAGATAGTTCACGCCCGCCGGTGCTTCAGTAACGCTCTGCGCATTTCCATATTGCCCCAGGAGTACGCGTACCGGGCCTACTTGTGGGATTTTCGAGGGCGCCAGGTAGACACTTTTCGCCGGGCTATTCTCTTCTGAAGCCGGTAATGCCACCCAAAGCTGAAACCCCAGAATGGATGCGTCACAGGTTGGAACCGCGTCGTGCCAGACGCCGTTACCGGCATGCATCAACTCAAGCCCCCCTGCTGGTAAAACCCCGACAGCGCCGGTCGTGTCCTCGTAGGCAATATCGCCGTCAATCATGAAAGTAACCGTCGCAATTCCTGAATGCGGATGCATACCAGAATCGGCCTTCCCGCGGTTTGCACCTAAACTGAAAATAGCCAGAAATACAAAAGGCTTCAAAATTTCGCCCAAGTCAGCCGGGCTCATAAGTCTTGTTAAAGAGCCAAGGTTTTTGCCTTTGGTACGATGAATAATGGAGCGTTGCAGAACTGCGGCGGTCGCATTCATGTGAGTTCCCTCAAGGCAATAGAAGATATTGTTGAGCAGTACTTCGGCTATCTGGGACTGAGGTTCGAACAAGAGATGTTGCGCAACGTCGGGTTGGAGCGAAAGAGACTCCAATGACTAACGTGAAGCAGAGAGGAGGAAAAGCCTGCTGCTAGTGTTAGCTTCAACAGGGCGGCAATCTACAACCAATCCCCTTGAAAAAGACAAAACCATGTGAACCAAAACGTAAGTCATTTCCCCCAATGCTTTCAGGCACGAACAACTCTAGTCCAGAGTCCGGGCACTTTCCACCGTGCCTACGACTTTTTGAAATATCACCCCAGGCCTCTGTCGCGTGTTTTACGAAGTCGCCGCACTTGGGACTTGTATGACATCTGGAATATCGCGTCGTTTAATACAGAAACACCCCTGACGTCTCCGGTATCCGCCAAAAACAGCCTGTTGTGGCTCGCAGTACTTCTCAATTTTCTGCCAGGCGGTACAGCGCTTGAGCATGGGATTGCGCTAGTCCGGCGCGTTGCAGATTTCGGCGACTTTGAGAGCTAGCCAAGGCGGTCGCAGCGATCAGACTACAGCCATACTTCTTTGCTTGCTCTATCCGGTGAGATATCAGCGCTCCATGGTAGCCAAATCCCCGTGCATCTTTGCGGGTAGCTGCCGTTCCAAGATAGGCGACACCATTGCTGGCAAAATACATCACGGCTCCTGCCACCACCTTTCCGCCTGCTCTAAGAACGTAGATTTTCATCCGATCATTTGATATTTGCGCTAAAAATGAAGCTTGACTCAGCCCCCGCTGATCGGGTCTGGTATGAAAACCACCCGCGTGAATATCTGCGAATTCCGGAAGCGTTTGTGGCGTGACCTCCTCAACTTCGAATGAGTGTCGATTTAAGACGGCGTCCTCTACCGCACAAGATAACTGCAAGTGCGTCCATCCTCTCAGGCGCTCAAGACGCCCATCCCCCATGTGAACGTGT
Source organism: Pseudomonas sp. ASL4 (assembly GCF_056680395.1). NCBI lineage: Bacteria > Pseudomonadati > Pseudomonadota > Gammaproteobacteria > Pseudomonadales > Pseudomonadaceae > Pseudomonas > Pseudomonas sp. ASL4. The sequence goes on from NZ_CM155280.1 coordinate 6,538,131, forward strand.
TGCCCTAACGTCGAGGATTTTCCTACCAGTGGGGTTACAGTTAAATATTCAGCCGATTGTCTGAGCAAATTCAAAATGGCTTGTGGCTCGTCCGTGTTGTCACCGTAGATACGATTAAGCATTGGACTGGGCGTTGCTTTCACTTGAAAACAAGAAAAATCTTCGTTGAAAAAAACGCGTGCGCCATAAGGGTTTCCATTTATCAGTGACAGGTTCTTCACTCGCAAACACAAATACTCTCTTTCTGCGGCCTCGATCTTAAGAGCCATTTCAATATCCATTTGCGTAATCCTTTTCTGAGAAATCCCCAACATAGGCAGAGCGCATCATACGATACGCTTCGACATAAACGCGTACCAGCGTATGACCTTGTAGTGGTCAACTAATCCCGGACACGTCGTTAAGTTTTTCTTCGGCCCGAGCTGGCGCCAGTCCATCGTTGAATTGATGGGGCCGAATCCAGTTGTACCGATGCATCAAGAAATGACTGATATCGCGTTGGGCTTCTTGAGCAGTCCTGTAGCCCGTGGTCGGCATCCATTCGGTTTTCAAGCTGCGGAACACGCGCTCCATCGGCGCGTTGTCCCAGAAATTTCCCCGGCGACTCATGCTCTGACGCATTCGATAACGCCACAGTCGCTGGCGAAATAGACGACTCACATACTGGGCCCTTGATCAGAGTGAAACAGCAGGCCCTGAGGCCCTCCCCGTTGTTCGTAAGCCATATCCAGCGCCTTGATAACCAGCTCGGCATCCGGCTTTTCCGATAGCGCCCAGCCCGCCACCCGGCGCGCGCAAAGATCCATCACGACAGCCAGACAGTGCCATTTCCCCTAGCCCAAATGTAGGTGATGTCGCCGCACCACACTTGGTTGGGTGCCGGGCATCGAACTCCCTATTCAAGACATTCGGGATATCCAACCGTTCAACCGTCGCTCGTTTGTAAGCATGTGATCCGGGTTGTTTACTGACTAAATCAAGCTCACGCATCAAGCTGCGTACTTTGAACCGACCGAGTTGCTCACCATCGTCACGCATCAACGAGAGAATGCTACGGCTGCCAGCAGCACTGCGACTTTGTGAAAACAACTCGCTCACCCGGCTGCGCAACCGAAGCCGCTCAACATCAGGATGTCCGACGTCTGCGGCGGTAGGCGTAGTAACTTGAGCGGTTGATTTCAAACACTTTGGACAGCCAATCAATCGGTTCATGGACGCTTAGCTGATTGATCAGCGCGTACGCTCGTGATCTTCCGACATCAAGAGCGCGGAGCCTTTTTTAGTATCGATTTTTCCCGTTCAAGGAGGGCGATCCTAGCTTCAAGCTCCTGAATTTTCTGCTGCTCCGGGGTCAGCGCTTTGCTCTGCGGGGTGACGCCTTGGCGTTCCTGCTGAACCTGCTCAACCCAGCGGCGTAGCGCAGACTCGCCGACGCCGAGTGAACGGCTGGCTTCGATGTAGCTGTAGTTTTGCTTGAGCACGAGGTCAGCAGCCTCGCGTTTGAATTCAACAGAAAAGGAACGGCGTTGTTTGGTCATTTGACACCTCGATCTGGCGAGCATTCCCGCCTAAATGGGGGTGACCATAGATTTCATTAGACCACTACACCGTCAGATTTTAGAGATTGAGGTCGACGATACGTTAAACATGACAGAGCAGATCGAGGGGTATATTTACCCGGCGCCCCTCTCCACTCAACCGTCGCAACCCAACTGAAGGGGACGGTCGAAACATTAAAACGCCGGAAGGTTTCCTTCCTGACGAATCAAGCGTGATTTCGTTTTCAACCTCATACGCTTCCTCCGTCGCCAGGCAGGGAGGCGCCGTTACCACCGCCAGGCGGTGGTTGCGACAACCAACCTTCGGGGATAGATTGGTTACTGGCAGTTATTGATCACACCAACAACTTTTGACCGGCGTGTATGACTTTGAGTACTGGAACCTTTGGATTCGTTCGGGAACCACCTGTGATTGAGATTGAAACTACATCTCAAGACTCCGAGGGCTCTAGGCATAAGATTGTCATTACCGTGGATGCAAAGTCACGGGACTTGGTCGATGCCTACATATGCTCCGTAGACATGCTCACTCAGGTATTCCGCGCCCACCTTCACCCGCTCCCTGCCGATACGATTTCAACCATCGTCGCCCTGATGGTTCCCAAGCAGCCGGTGCCGTCGACGTTACTGCGCGAGGCCCGAATGCTGGCACAGGCGAAAACCGAGATCCTTCAAAGTAACGACTGGGTGACGGCCAACGAGATCTCGCATCTCGCGCAGTTCAGCTCGCGCAATCCCAGCTCGCAACCCAACAAATGGAAGCGAGACAATCGCTTATTCGCGATCCGGCACAACGGTTGCGATTACTTCCCATTCTACGGGCTCGACAAGGACGCCGCGTATCGCCCGCTACCAGCGATACGGGAAGTCATCAAGATCTTGGAAGCCAAGAAGAGCAGTTGGGGCATGGCGTACTGGTTTGCCTCAGCCAGCAGCCTGCTTGAAGGCAAGCGACCACAAGACCTGCTAGTCACAGATCCGCAGCGGGTTATTGAAGCAGCAAAGGACGAGGTAGCTGGCATTACCCATGGCTAAGTCATCAACCCCAAGTGCCGCGGGCACCGAGCTACACCTGACAAGCAAAATGTTGAATATTCAGTGGCGCTACCTATCGAGGCCGACAGACAGTGGCCACCAAACCCTTTCTTTTTTCTGACACCCTCGCGTGTGTATAAGGCTAGAACTGTCCACTTCAATTTAGGTGGACACCATTGCCTTTGGCTTCGAGCTCCAGAAGGTATGTTCGCCGCACGCATACGGCTGGTCGACGCGGACGCAGACGAGAAAGCAACTGAGAGGATTTACCCGACAACCCACATTCAGAGGCGCATTGGGTGGCAAAGCTACCGTGCGCCAGCGCACTTTTATTGACTAGAGCATGTTCTTCGGGATTAGGCTTCGCATTTTATTGCATATATTTTTTTTGCCATTTTCTCAGTAATTACGCGGCCTCTACGCCTATCTCCCGCCCGAAAGCCCGACCACACCTTCACTTTTCTTTTCACATCTTTTCGGTGGCTTGCAAGGGAAAAATTTCCTCGCTGGGCACCTAAGCCGCCCCCATGAAGAAACGCGTTCTGAAGCCGAATGCAGCTTCTCGATCGGACCGTTTTCAGTCGAATGATCCCGTCGCGAGCGCCCGAATCGATGAGTCAGTTGAGTTGTCTGATTCATGGCTTATTTGTCGAGCTGCCGCCGTCGTTGAAGTAGTCGTCCGTTGCAACCAAACCGAAATTGTCGGTCAATGTGTCATTGTCGTTCTCACTGAACATCCTTTGAATACGCCTTTCCTGCTTAAGACTGGCAACTGCCTGGAAAAAGCAGCGTTCACATAAATGTATCTCATAGCGCTCACCATCGCGGTCTGAACCGTATCCCCAATGTGCCTGCAACACACCGTATTGGAGGCTACCATCCTCGACGCGAGTGCTATCGAGGCAGACATCGCACAGGATGTCGCGGACGACCTCCACCGCTTTCTTTTCTTTGATTTTCATCAGCACCACCCGTAGTCATTAGTCGCGCACAGATCGGGGCGCTCCAGAATCAAAAAACCAACCCTTCTGCTAATTGAATCAGCACCTCTTCAACTTGGCGGGTGCCTTGGCTGGTCGACAACATCGCTATGGGACTTTGACCTAAGAAGCGTGTCTTGGGTTTGGACAGCCAGCGCCTGGCCTTCTCATCGCTTTCGAAGAGCACCTCGGCCATGGCGGTAATATGGGCCACGCGAAACAGCCGATCACTCTGATCCACGCTCAGTCGCTGACCGTTTGCCAATCGCTTTTTGAGGGTCTTCAGCTGAATGATCTGGTCGTGCCCGGCATCACTGAGTGTGCCCCGATCACAAAGCAGCTTGACGCTAGCGGCCAAGAAGCCCGCCTCGATCAGCTCGTGGATGTCCTGATCTGAAGCGTCGATGGGAATGGGGAGAAACACCCCCAGCCGGACTCGATAGGCACGGTAAGCACCCTCGCGCATCACTTCAGCCAACATGAGTCGCCTCCCTGGTTCGGCTTGCCGTAAAGCATCCGGCAATTCTCAGATGCTGTGAAGGTAGGTTGCCGACACGTCGCGTCAGTCGTGCTCCGTCAAAATGGAAGAGCGCTTACCCGCCAGTGCGCCAATGGGCTCCAGAACGCCCTCGGCCGAAAGCGCTACGCCCAAGAATCGGCTCGCTCGGGCAGAGCGCCCCTTCAAAATGCCCTGAGCCTCAGACTTGAACTGCTCAGCCATCAGCCACTTCGTCGTTGTGCTTTTGCGTTTGCCTTTCATTGCGGTTCTCGATTTCAGTCACAGACACCTATCTCCCAAGGGGTTCAGGCATTGGTCGAGGTAATGTAACCCTCCTCCAGAGCAGGGTTACGCAAGACACCCAACAACAGACCGATAGGTTCAAAATCTGCGCCAAATACTAAACCCACATTGAGAAATCTGTGTTCAGCTTTTTTGATCTGTTTCCCAATTTCCGCTTGTCTTCGACCTCAAACCGAGGTCTGCAATGATCATTTTATAGCTAACAACCTTGCGTCTTCCTTTCGTCATGGCCCCTTTCAGGATCTACTCACGCGATAGACCCGGTCTCAATGCTGCGTGCGACAAGCGGTTAGGCAACTGCACCAAAAACATAAGATCGACGACGACCAAAGGGAATGCGGCCTACCAAATATTGCTATAGCATATAGTTTTTTTCCTTCAGCAATAATATGCCTCTAGGGGCACTGCATCGGAGCGCTCAGTGATTTTCCTTTTCGACCCTAAGCATAATGAGGTACGAACTTGGACTCATTGCGAAATAGAAGGACTTTGCTTCATCGCCACCATCACCTCGATGAGAACGGGGCAACGCAACCGCGCTGCGATGGTCGAGTGTGCGTATGAGCTACGACACTATCTTTTAACAGCCAAGGACATCGTAGTCAGACACGTGCATATGATGTGCCCTCCCTCTATAAGCGGACGCAGCACCTGGGCGATGGAGGAGCTTGAGAGCATCATCGCTTTCAATGGGGTCAACGTTGATGAAAGCGCGATTGTTTACCGGACATCGGTAGCGACCTATAAGTTAGGCGATCTGGACCTTCGAAAGAAAAAACAATCTCGTGTTTTGTATTCAACTCGTCTCCTAACGCAGCATTGCCCGGAGTTTTCTGACGCTCCTTCCGAGGACACATATCCGCAAATGCTTACCCCCGTACGGATACGCTGACAATTCCACGGCACTGAAAGACAGTTTGTTCGTAAGAAAACCTAAAATATTGCTATAGCGTATAGATCTTTGATCCGCAGCAAGGCTTTATCGTGCCTTTTGTGGAACAGCAAATGGATCTCAGAGAATCCTTCGGGGTTACCGTCAAAGCAATTCGTAATAGCAAAGGGCTCCCACAAATCGCGATTGGTATAAATCAAGGCTATGTGAGCGAGCTCGAAAATGGCCAAAAAATGCCAACCCTTCCGAAAATGGCTGCCATCGCAAAGAATTTAGGAATTCACCCTCTGACGCTACTTACAGCGGTTTACAGCGAAATGGGGCCTGAAGATTCGGTTCAACTCCTAGCTCGGGTCGCCAGCGAACTTGATAGCCTGAAATAGCTGAGTCACATAAGGAAAGCCCTCCTGGGCAGCTACCTACATGTGAAAGATAGCCCAAAGCCGGCGGAGCTCTGGGAAGACGATTTTCATTCAGAATTGGTAGTCAGACGGATATTAGTTAATCTGAAAAATTAAAAGAAAGTATCTAATATTCAGAAGACGCATAGTAAAAAAGCACCTACTAGATATCTTTTTTATTTCGCCCATCAGAAATTAGAGAAACACCTCCTGCAGACAACTTTATTCGCAAGGCCATATTCTCAGATTCAAGATCAGAAATTCGATTATGAGCTTCATCAAGTTTACTTTGCAAAGAAACTATATCTATAGCGTACATCTCATTGTATTTTCTTGCGATGGTAAGATAACGATCCCGCCATTCGTCTGCCGCAGCAGTGACACGTTTGCGTACCGTCTTAGCGCCGATCACTGATAACTTGTCTAAATTCTGAAGCCACTCTTTAACGACAACCTTTGTAGTGGCGCTATGTGTTGGGCCCTGCAGGGTAACTTTATGTATCGATGCACGACGACAAACCTCTGCCAGGGACAGTCTTCCATTATTGAATGGATACAGCCCATCATTATCCTCAATATCCTTTTCGATTGCTTCCATGGCTTTCCTAATTTTCGCCGAAACCTCATCACTCCTGGACCGCGAAAAAATTCGAAGCGGACTTTCTTGCTTCATGCGCGAACCTCGCTAAGTGGTGCATAAAGCTGCACTAAAGGATGATCACGCCACTTTTCAGCAATTTCCGCCCAGCGATAAATCCAGTTTTTTAATTGACCTGACCATTGCGCGACAAGCATCACTTCATCTTCATCGACTGCTCTCTGAAGATTTTTTATAATCTCCTTAATTGCATCTTCTGTTTTAATTTTATTATATGTTGTTAGCAATTGAAAAGGGCACCCAGCTTGACAATATGCAGGATTAGCTCCACCTTGCCCTTTTGAGCAAAGACCACCTTCACCGCTCGGAAGCGTACAGTAAATCCCTGGCGCAACCATCATCCAAGACCTACCATCAAACGTCTCACGCCTAGCAAACTCATAGGCGTCTTGAGGTTCAAATTCAGACTTACCCAACAATTGTAAATATTGTGCTTTCCTTATACGCAGTTGTTCACCAACTGCACCTCCTAACTCGTCAGAATTATTTATCAGCTCTACAGCCATCATTACAACTAACTCTCTTTGAATAACCAGTACATCTCGAGCAATTTTCTTATCGCTCAAAATGTAACTACGTATTGTCATTTTTGGATCTTCATGACCGAAGCAATCCATCAATATAGTAGGCGAATTAACTAGTGATAGCGCCACCACTCGTGCCAGTGTTTTTCTAAAACGATGTAAATGCACTCTAGGCGCATCCGCCCTAAGAAAGGTATCAAGCTTAAGTTTTTTACAATAATCTGCCATAAAACTTGTCAAGGAATTGTGAGGCGTACCCATCTGCGACTTACCGCTGGAGGTCAATTGCACCCAGAGATGGTCACCTGATACTGCCGCGCGAGCCTTTACCAACTCAGAAAGCCTAATCTGCTGTTTGATTGCTGAAACCACGATCTCTGGAGCCGCAAAATCACGATCTCGGCCACCAAAATCCTGAACCAACTTATATGTCTTACCTGATATCCTAGAAAATTTTCGTCCCACTAGCTCTTCCAGACAGTTGACATTTAAACTTGAAACCTCCGAAGCACGAGGACCACTGGCGAGACAAACAGGAAATAGATGAGCTCCCTGCAGAATAGCAAGAAACTTCCACGCATCAGAAAAAGTTGTTGGCGGCCACTCTAAGTCCTGATGCCTCCCTAGGCGTGTTTTTTTGCCTGTTCGCTTAACTTTCAATTCAAAACCTAAATCAGGTAGCGGGGAATTATCATGCGCGGTCCAAATCCAATTACGGATAATATTATCCCGCTTATCTTTGACATTACGTTTCTGACGGCCAGATATATCAAATGAATTCAATGCCAACTCCAAAGCACTTAAAAGAGTTGGACCGAGATCCTTTATAATCTTTAACGAACGCCATCCGCACTCGCTGGTAAAGTCATCTGGAAAGGGCTGCCATGTTTTAACGTTTTTTACAACTTCATCCGATTCCTCCTCACCGTAACGGTCACGCTCCGCATTCATACCCTCAACATGTGATAGAAGCAAAGGGGCGTCTGGCAGCAGCCCACGATGAAAATAACTACGCAGCGTCTTAAGCATGGATTTTCCAGTCACAGAAATATTTTTTACATCTTCCTCTACAAGCAAACTCCAAAACTTACCCTCACAAAACGGCATGGACAATATTTTACGTGCGAAGTTTACTAGCTGCGACATCTCACCGCTCACCGTCGATGGCTTTGCAACGCCTTTTAAGCCTGGCACCACGCTCCTAACAACCCCATATCTTAATATTTCAATCCAAGCACGATCGATTCTCACCTGATTCGATGTAACGTCCTTACAAAGACTTTTCATTTCGATAAAAAGCATGCTCCTGCGCTGTAATGCACCGGCAGGCATCATATTTGATGGGAACTCCCAAACGCCCCATTCACACCCCATACCCAGGCGCTGCTGTATCTTTACGAGTTCGTCTTTACCCATAACTCTAAAATCTAAACTTACCAGATCACTCATCAACTGATTTCGACAAATCTCTGCGCTATTATTAGCCTGCAACATACTATTACACTCCAGCGGAGAAAATAAGTACATGATGCTCACCTAAAACTATCTTATCTCGCCAAAACTGCAAATGAGCTTCCACTTCATCCGCTGGCCACTGCTTCAAGGTCTGTCGATAGACTTCTAAATCCAACGAGTCCGTTGACTGATACCACCTAACATCGCCGAAGCTCCTCTGTTTCCATTCCAATTCAGCAGTGTATCGAGCAATGTAAGATAGACTGTCTTCAAACACTTTCCCTTTAGGACAACTCGCACACCGATGTCCCTGTTTACAGACCTCAGAGCCATCTCCAGGATTCCTAGGCTCAATCCATTCCGGGGGATTGGCCGGATCCGAACAATACAACCCACTATACGTTTTGTTTGCCCTGAAAGACTCCAACCTATCCACATGCATTTGTGTTACAACGACTCCATCCATCTTCGCCCTAAGAAGAGTTAGATCTATTTTTCTGTGCGTTTCAATCTGATCAAACAATCCTACAACCATATCATTCAATTGGGCTTCAGACTCCTTACGCCAAGCCACGGAGCGCAAATACCTTCTTGTTGATGCCAAACTCTTGTGCCCAAGAGCGATCTGGGTTAAAAATATAGAATAATTCCCCGCCCTGTGAACCGCCTCTGCAAATACATCTCTAAAATCGGACGGCTTGAAAAATGGCAATTGCAAACCAACGTCCTTCCCTGAATTGTATTCTTTGATTACTTTCTTCAAATAACTTCTGAGTTGACACATCGCGTGTTGACCCAGCACACCGACACGAGTTGAGTCATGAATGCATAACCAAGGGCTTCTAGGCGCAACATCAGGAAAAGCGCACTTTGCTGGCTCATCAATCACTAACTTTCGCAGAGCTACGTTTCGATTCAGCAACCGGGTGACAATTTGATAGCTATGCGTCGCATGATGTTCTGGAGAAATTGTATCTTGCCAGTGTCCAGCCCTATTTTTATAACTAAACATCCAAACTAGTCCATCATCATAATTGCGACACCAAAGGTCGGATTGGCTACAGTTTAGCGCGAAGGCAGTAGCAGCATTCCATCCAGACCGGGCCATTAACAAGCTACTCAGGCAATACAGGTCTGAAGGGGTAGGGTACAACCCAGGAAGCAAATCCCTTTCTATACTGATACGTCTACCATTCGATCCTTTACTAGCTGAATGCCTGGGCCACCAGGCTGGAACCCCAAGAGAGCTTAAACCTATAAACTTGTTAAGATCTTTAAGCGAGGGCGACGGATTTCCACTTCGGCGTATTATTTCCCTATATGTTGCATGAATATCTGCTTCCACTACATCCTTTTTATTTATATTTGAAAGCGTTTTTGAATCTAATATCCTTCCGGACTCAGCCAACAAGTCCGCCCTTTCCCATCGCGTCCAAATCGCATGAGCGCATTTCGTCAAGACTCTGACCAATGTAATCCCATCAGCGATTGATGGCATATCTTTCCTAGTTACATTATCGCGACTTTGGCTCGGTGGCCAGTACACGGGAGTTAGCCCAAGAGAGCGAAAAGAAATTTTAATAATCGAGTATATTAAACCGTAATGACGTGGAGTTGCGGACTTATACTCATCAGAGACTTGCCGCAACCAGTTCTGACCAAGAATTGTGTCAATTTGCCCTATACTATCGATTCTACTTTCTCCTGGAATTGACAATAATTTTTCATATGAGTCAAGATACCTCCAAAAACACCTTAATGCGGTAAGTGTACTATTAATAAAACTTGAATCTTTGTTCAGTAAAATGCCTTTCACCGCGTCAAACAGATCATCAGCTAGGCCAGGCCGACCGGTAAAATTTCCGCCCCAAAGTTGACGATTAATTTTTCTTCCTTCTGAACCACTCCAAAGCTCGGTGAAGTCAGTAAGTCTATTCGCAGAAATGTAATCAACATGAGTACACTTTACTTCATGCATACCCGAGGAAACATTTTTTTCAAACCCTGTATCACCGCATTTTATTTTCACATTCGTCGAGCCAAGTTAGGGTTGGATGCTTGAATTCCCGAAGCAATCTTTCTCGCGCTGCCGTCAAATACAACAAACTTGTTTCTTCGCACACATGCCCTAAAAGTGGGGTGAGTATTATTGATATCTGACTAGCCAACAATCCGTGTAACCAGCCCACACTCGGGATAGTTGAGACCTTATGAATAGATATCAATTCACGCGTATACTTAACAAGAGTTTTAACCGCAAAGAGGTGTCGCGCCATATGAGGACACCATTTCCAAGGTCTAGCTAGCTCGCTAGACCAAATCTGCCTAATCCAGGAGTTAGATAGAGGAGTCCCCTTCTTACCTAACCAAAAGCGGTTAGTTTTTACCGAGCTCCGGCGCTTGTCACGCTCATCCTTTGTTCTCCCTGCTGATACCCACCGGGCTATCAAAGTAGACCGGCCTTCCCTGCGGTAATAATCCATACGATCAGCCAAATCGATAGGAATGTAGATTACTCTAGACTTTACACTTTCCTCGGAGCCGCGAGTTATTTTAGGTCCCTTTATACCCATTGAAATGGTGCACGGAACTTCGCCCGATTGAAGCCAATCTTCCCGCCAACCATTACCGCCAGGTCCAAAATTTTTTTCTGGTAAATCTTCAGTTCGAAACTGCGTACCTTCGCTAATTCTAAGGCCAGTTCGAATGAGCAATTCGGAAAAAAGACCGATTACTTCGCCATGGCGTATTTTCAATTTTGAATGCCACAGGGCAACGGCATCGTCCGATGGAAGAGACAGCGAGCGGCGCCGCGATGTTAGAGCCCCCACCCTGGACTCTGTTTCACCACGCCCTGGTCGAAAGCTACCAATTCCTTTATTTTGACTAACCGTCTTGGTCAAAACTATAAAGGCACCTCGATATCCTCGCTCAGCGGCCCATGAAAGAAAATAGCAGGCTTCTGATATACGACTATTTACAGTCTCGGTAGCAAGCTTCTTACCGCTTCTTGATGCACTTCCATTTAGCATTCCTACTTGCCAGCGATCCATTAAATCATCGAGATAACTTATTTCTTTCCAAGAGACTTTAGGAGTCGAATTTTCGCACCACAGTAAAAGCTCCATAACACGTCGCGCCATCGCATCGAGGCTTTTAACAGTCTGACGAATATTGAAGCGATGGCACCCATCCTTCCCGGGTACCAAAGGCCGCCACTCAAGACATGCTCGCTCACGAAGGTATCTATTCGCCTCTACCGGATATTCCCCATCAGCCCCAATCAAAAAAGGAACATATGCAAGCCTGGGATATCCCAGCCCTTTCATTTGCTGTGCGTCCGGAAATAGCACTTGCATGGTCTTGCCCCTGCGGGGTGGGCATCATCAAAACCTAGCTCAATCTGGACAACAGTCAACTTTCTTATGGTTACGGCACTGGGAAGCGATGCAAGGTTTTCTACGTCGAATACCATTACATCCTACTGTCAGATATGCCTGTATTGCCACGACAACGAACACTCCCGTTACACCGACCAGCAGTACTTCAGCGAAGGCTCCCTCAGCACGCCGAAAGTCGCCAAGGCTACGCACAACCCGTTCGCGGCGTTGGCCGGGCTGATGAAAAAAGAAGAAGACTGAAGTCTTCCCCTGTGGGAGCGGGCTTGCTCGCGAAGAGGGAGTGTCAGTCGACATAATATTGACTGACCCACCGCTTTCGCGAGCAAGCTCGCTCCCACATTTGTTTTGTGCATGGCGGCAAAAATCTGCCGCTTCCGGCAAGGCAACCCGCTTTTTGCCGCGCCATAAACATGTCCAAACCGATACAAACCCGCCCTACTGCTGCCGCCAGCCACTGCTGGCACTGTTCTTGCCATGTATCAGCATAAATACATTCAAGGCAGTAAACGATGATGATCCCTCACATCGCGTCGAAAACTGCGCCAACCCTGGGCAGGGATAGCCAATGAACGTCACCTCAACCTCAACCTTCAACAGTCCTGCGATGGTGGCTTATAGCGCTGCTGCCGAATCCAAGGCGAAAGCCAGTGCCAATGACACCGAGCAGGCGGCCAAAAACGCCAAGACAGGTGACGCGGTCAGCCTCTCGAAAAAATCCACCGACTACAGCGGTTCGATTACCAACAACGCGCCGTTTTTTCCGGTACGCAAGGGCATGAACGCTGACGCTCTGGTGCTGGGCGTCACCCAACCCGGTGCGGTGTCCAGTTCCAAGGACAAGACATTCCCGGACGTGGCCGCCGACGCCCGTAAGCGCATGGATGAAAAATACGTGCAGATGAAGGCCGGCGAAAAGCCTTACAGCGGCAGCGTTGAAGACAAGAATGCGTTGATGGGCGATCTGGATCGACGCTCGCTGAACGCCGTGGCCACCAATGAAGGCGGCAAGTTCTCGAACGATGAGCAAGTCGCGGCCAAAGCGTTGATGCAACAACAGGCCCGGTTGGCGTCGGGTCACTACAGCGGCCCCGAGGATCAAAAGAAAAACTGGAAAGACCCGTTTGCCAATGATCCGGTGGGTCGCGCCAAGGCTGCGCTGAATTTCCTCGACAAAATGACCCCGGAGGAAAAGGCCAAGCCTGAATGGTTGTCCCAGCACCAGACCTTGCAGGATGCGTTGAATAAATACGACAAGGGCAATTCCGCCAGCACGGACAAGAAAAAAGACGGGCACTTCAACAATCTTGCGGAAATCCTGGCGGGCGTAGACACCAGTGGCACCGGGAGTAAAAACCCGGAAAGCGCGAAGATCACCGATGCGCCTGCCGCCATGATGGCCAAGATCAAAGCGATGTTGCCTTCGACGCAGTAAGCGCCGTCAATCTCGACCTGAGAATGCAGAACCCATGTGGGAGCGGGCTTGCTCGCGAAAGCGGTGTATCAGCCAACATCAATGTCGGCTGACCGATTGCTTTCGCGAGCAAGCCCGCTCCCACCGGGGATTGTGCAGTCCATGAATAGCGCTAGACCCTTAGCGCATTTCGTTTGTAACGCACATGAAACTTTCATCAGCAAGTCGAGCGTCGTTTGTTGGCAAAATCGGGCATCCGCCATTTCCATCAGGAAACCGACATGCCCCGTATTTTGACCATCGAAGACGATGCCGTGACGGCTACGGAAATCGTCGCCGAGTTGCAAAGCCACGGTTTTGAAGTGGACTGGGTGAGCAACGGCCGCGAAGGGCTGGTGAGCGCGGTCAGTGGCAATTACGACTTGATCACCCTCGACCGCATGCTCCCCGAGCTCGATGGCCTAGCCATTGTCACCACGCTGCGCGCCATTGGGGTGGCGACGCCGATCCTGATGATCAGCGCCCTCTCCGACGTCGATGAACGCGTGCGCGGCCTGCGTGCCGGTGGCGATGATTACCTGGCCAAGCCGTTCGCCACCGACGAGATGGCGGCGCGCGTCGAGGTGCTGCTGCGGCGCAAAAGTCCGGTCCGGGCCACCGAAACCACCCTGCACGTCGCCGATCTGGAACTCGACCTGATCAGCCACCAGGCCACGCGTGCCGATCAGCCGCTGAACTTGCTGCCCACCGAGTACAAACTGCTGGAATTCATGATGCGCAATCCGGGGCAGATTCTGTCGCGGATGATGATCTTCGAAGAGGTCTGGGGTTATCACTTCGACCCCGGCACCAACCTCATCGATGTACACATCGGCCGGCTGCGCAAAAAAGTCGACCCGTCCGGCATGACACCGTTGATCCGCACCATGCGCGGCTCGGGGTATGTGATTGCCGAACCGCTCTAAAGACTGACGCGGTCCCCTGTGGCGAGGGGGCTTGCCCCCGTTGGGGTGCGAAGCGCCCCCCTCTTATTCCTCAGAAAGAAGGGGCCTGCTGCGCAGTCCAGCGGGAGCAAGCTCCCTCGCCACAGCAAGCTCCCTCGCCACAGGTATTTAACCCAGCAAGCAGTGGATACTTAACCCGGCATGCACTGGAAGTCGCCAGTCTGCGCCACTTGCTTGCCGTGGGAATCCTCAAGCCGAGCGCTGACTTCCTGGCCCAGGCTCGATTCCACCAGTTGGTAGTGTTCGCCGGCCTTGAACTGGGTGTAATGGACCTTGCCTTCGCAATCCTGCTGATTCGAATCGCCACTCGGGATCTCGAACAACGTCACCGCCAAGTCATGAGCGCCAGGGCTTACTTCAAAGAAGCGCCCGTCATCGATACGTTTGCCATCCACCCGCTCGGCCAGCAGGTCATTGGGCGCTTCTTCCTGCAGCCCGATCCAGGCCATGCCCGGATCGGCTTTGGGCATCGGGCCGGCACACGCAGACAACAGACAGACCACGCTCAAGCCCGGAATCAACAGCAGATGTTTAAGTGTCATTGCAATGACCTTCCTACCTAAAAAAACAACCTTGAAGCCCCACAAATCCATGTGGGAGCGAACTTGCTCGCGATAGGGTCATTACATTCAAAATCAACATTGACTGACCCGCCGCCATTGCGAGCAAGCTCGCTCCCACAGGTTATGTGCGGTCTTACGAGCACTTGAAGCTGTGGCTCTGCGCGACCTGATTGCCGTGGGAATCCACCAGGCTGACGGCCGCCTTCAACCCCTCGCTCGAGGCATTGATCTGATAGTGCTCACCGGCCTTGAACTCGCTGTAGTCGAGGCGGCCCATGCAATTGAGGTCTGTCGAGTTGCCATCCGCGCCGCTAAGCAGGGTCATGTCCAGACGATGAGCGCCCGGCTTGACCTCGAAATAACGAGCGTCATGGACCTCCTTCCCATCGATGCGCTCCGCCAGCAAATCGGCGCTCGCCGGTTGGTCCATGCCGATCCAGGCTTCGCTCGGGTCAGCCTTGGGCATCGGCCCGGCGCACGCCGACAACAGGCATACCAGGCTCAGGGTCGGGATCAGTAACAGGGGTTTAAGCGTCATTAAAAAACACCTCGCAAGTGGACGCCGATGCCGCCGTCAGGTGTGACGGTGGGCTCTCGGCTTGAGGTGAAGAGTGGCGAGCCAGAGCGGTTCGGACAAATGAATCCGCATGAAAGGATTTTCAGGTAATCGTTAAAAATTTCTTCATCCCGCGGAAGGCAAATCTTTAAGTAGCAAGCGCAAGACTGCCGAGAATTGCAATTCAAGACCTCGGAGGTTTACGGCATGCTCGGGCTGGTAAAGACTGCACTGCTCAAGCCCTACACGTTTATCGTGCTGGCAATTTTCATCTGCATCATTGGGCCCATGGCGGCCCTGCGCACACCCACCGATGTGTTTCCCGACATCGGCATTCCAGTGATCGCAGTGGTTTGGCAGTACAACGGCCTCGCGCCGCAAGACATGGCCGGGCGGGTGATCTACACCTATGAGCGTTCGCTGAGCACCACGGTCAACGACATCGAACACATCGAGTCGCAATCGCTTCCGGGCATGGGCATCGTCAAGATTTTCTTCCAGCCGGGCGTCGACATTCGTACCGCCAACGCCCAGGTCACGGCGGTGTCGCAGACTGTGCTGAAACAGATGCCGCCTGGCATCACCCCGCCGCTGATCCTCAACTACAGCGCCTCGACCGTGCCGATTCTGCAGATGGCGTTTTCCAGCCCGACGCTGTCGGAAGCGAAGATCCGCGACCTGGTGCAGAACAACATCCGCCTGCCGTTGACCTCGGTACCGGGCCTGGCGATCCCGACGCCAATGGGCGGCAAGCAGCGCCAGATCACCCTCGACCTCGACCCGCAAGCGCTGGCTGCCAAAGGCCTGTCGGCCCAAGACGTGGGCAATGCGTTGGCGGCGCAAAACCAGATCATTCCAGTGGGTACCGCCAAACTCGGACCCAACGAATACACGGTGCTGTTGAACAACAGCCCGAAAGCCATCGACGAGCTCAACGACCTGCCGATCAAAACCGTCGACGGCGCGTTGATCACTATCGGCCAGGTCGCCCACGTGCGTGACGGCTCGCCGCCGCAGACCAATATCGTGCGGGTCGACGGTCGCCGCGCGGTGCTGATGCCGGCGTTGAAGAACGGCAATATCTCCACGCTGTCGATCATCGACGGCATTCGCCAGATGCTGCCGCGCATCAATGAAACCTTGCCGCCGTCGCTGAAGACTTCGCTGCTGGGCGACGCTTCGGTGTTCGTCAAACAGTCGGTCGGCAGTGTGGCCAAGGAAGGCATCATCGCCGCGTTGCTGACCAGCGCGATGATCCTGCTGTTCCTCGGCAGCTGGCGTTCGACCCTGATCATCGCCGCCTCGATTCCGTTGGCCGTGTTGTCGGCCATCGCCCTGCTCGCCGCCAGCGGCCAGACCCTGAACGTCATGACCCTCGGCGGGCTAGCGTTAGCGGTGGGGATTCTGGTGGACGATGCCACGGTGACCATCGAGAACATCAACTGGCACCTGGAGCAAGGCAAAGCGGTGAACACCGCGATCCTTGACGGCGCGAAACAGATCGTCGGCCCGGCCTTCGTCTCACTGCTGTGCATCTGCATCGTGTTCGTGCCGATGTTCCTGTTGCAGGGTATCGCCGGTTACCTGTTCCGGCCGATGGCGCTGGCGGTGATCTTCGCCATGGCCAGCTCCTTCATCCTGTCGCGGACACTGGTGCCGACCCTGGCGATGTTTCTGCTCAAACCCCACGTGCCCGAGCAAGGTCCGGGGCATCACCCGGAAGATGAATTCATCAACCATCACGAGGGCGAGCAGCACCGCAAAACGCACCATCCGTTGCTGCAACGGGTGCTGAATTTCCAGCAGGGTTTCGAACGGCATTTCTCCAACCTGCGGGATCGCTACTTCGGCCTGCTGGAGCTGGCGCTGGAATACCGCAAGCGCTTCCTGCTGGGCTTCCTTGCCTGTGTGCTGGCGTCGTTTGCACTGCTGCCGAGCCTCGGCCAGGACTTTTTCCCGGCCACCGACGCCGGCGCATTGTCGCTGCATGTGCGCTTGCCGCTCGGCACGCGGATCGAGGAAAGCGCGGCGGCGTTCGACCGTATCGAAGCACGAATTCGCGAGATCATTCCGGCCGAACAACTGGACACCATCGTCGACAACATCGGCATCCCGCTGAGCGGCATCGACATGGCGTACAGCAACAGCGGCACCATCGGCCCACAGGACGGTGACATTCAAGTCAGCCTCAAAGCCGACCACAGCCCCACCGCCGATTACGTGAAACGCTTGCGCGAAGCCTTGCCGGAAAGTTTTCCTGGCAGCCACTTTGCCTTTCTTCCAGCGGACATCAGCAGCCAGATCCTCAACTTCGGCGCACCGGCACCGCTGGACGTGAAAATTTCCGGGCCCAATGGCGATGAAAACCGCGCCTACGCCGTCGAGCTGGAACGACGCCTGCAACACGTGGCCGGGATTGCCGACCTGCGAATCCAGCAGTCCACCGGTTATCCGTCGCTGCAGGTCAACGTCGATCGTCTACGGGCCAATGGCCTGGGCATCACCGAGCGTGACGTGACTAACAGTATGGTCGCGTCCCTGGCCGGTAGTTCGCAAACCGCACCGACCTTCTGGCTCAACCCGGCCAACGGCGTGTCTTACGGCGTGGTCGCGGCCACGCCGCAATATCGCCTCGACAGCCTGCCGTCGCTGGAAGCTTTGCCGGTCACCGGTAGCGACGGGCAATCGCAGATCCTTGGTGGTCTGGCGAGTATTTCCCGAGTCCAGAGCCCGGCGGTGGTCAGCCACTACAACATCATGCCGACCCTGGATTTGTACGCCAACGTGCAGGGTCGCGACCTCGGCGGCGTGGCCAAGGACATTCAAAAAGTCCTCGATGACACCGCCTCGATGCGGCCCAAAGGCGCGGTGATCAGCCTGCACGGGCAGATCGACGCGTTGCACGAAGCCTTCAGCGGTTTGAGCTTCGGCCTGCTCGGTGCGGTGGTGCTGATCTACCTGCTGATCGTGGTCAACTTCCAGTCCTGGGTCGATCCGTTCGTAATCATCACCGCCCTGCCCGCCGCGCTTGCCGGGATTGTCTGGATGCTGTTTCTCAGTGGCACCTCACTGTCGGTGCCGGCCCTGACCGGGGCCATCCTCTGCATGGGCGTGGCCACGGCCAACTCGATTCTGGTGGTGAGTTTCTGCCGTGAACGCCTGGCGGAACACGGCGATGCCCTGAAGGCTGCGCTCGAAGGCGGCTACACACGTTTCCGCCCGGTGTGCATGACCGCCCTGGCGATGATCATCGGCATGTTGCCGCTGGCCTTGTCCGAAGAACAGAACGCGCCGTTGGGCCGTGCTGTGATCGGCGGCCTGATCCTCGCCACCACCGCCACTCTGCTGTTCGTCCCGGTGGTGTTCAGCCTGGTCCACGGACGCCAATCTCGCGCTCTAGCGGAAGAAAAACTTGATGGAGAAAGCTCTCATGTCGCCTGATCAAAAACCGTCGCGCAAACGCCTGATGTGGGTGGGGGTCGGCGGCCTGACCCTGGCCGCGTTGCTGGTGGCCAACGGTCTGGCCGCCCGTACTCGCCATGAAAAAGCCGTGGCGGCCTGGACTGAAACCGCCGCCATGCCATTGGTCAGTGTGTTCCAGCCGCAACAGAACGTGCACGGCGACAGCCTGCGCTTGCCGGCGCACCTGGAGGCGTGGAGCAAGGCGCCGATCCATGCGCGGGTCAGCGGCTACCTCAAGGACTGGAAAACCGACATTGGCACTCAAGTGAAGGCCGGGCAAATTCTCGGGGAAATCGACAGTCCGGACCTTGATCAACAAGTCGCGCAAACCCACGCCCGGTTGATTCAGGAACAGGCCAACGCACGCCTCGCCGAGACCACCGCGACCCGTTGGCAGAACCTGTTGGCGACGCATTCGGTGTCGCGCCAGGAAGCCGATGAAAAACTGTCCAACGCCGCCGCTGCCAAGGCTAACGCCCAAGCGGCGGCCGCCGATTACGCGCGGCTCTCGGCGCTGGAAGACTACAAGACCATTCGCGCGCCGTTCGCCGGGACCATCACCGCGCGCAACACCGACATCGGCCAGTTGATCAAGGCTGACAGCGACAGCGATCCCGAACTGTTCGACATCGCCGACACTCATCAGCTGCGCCTGTACGTACCGGTGCCGCAGAATTACGCCAGCGTGATTCGCCCCGGCATGCAGGCCGAACTGATCGTGCCGGAGCACCCTGGACAGCATTTCACAGCCCGGCTGATTGGTGACTCTACGGCCGTCGACCGACGCTCAGGGACCTTGCTTGCGCAGTTTGTCGCCGATAACCCGGACGGTGCCTTGTTGCCCGGCGACTATGCGGAGGCGACGTTGCAGATTCCGGCCGATACACATGGCGTGAGCATTCCCGCCAGCTCGCTGATCTTCCGCGCTCAGGGCACTCAGGTGGCAGTGCTTGACCCGGATAACCACGTGCACTTGCGCGATATTCATATCGGGCTGGATCTGGGCGAGCGTCTGGTCATCGATCAGGGTTTGAAGCCTGCGGACCGTGTGGTCGACAACCCACCGGATGCCCTGCGCGAAGGCGATGCCGTGCAACTGGCCGACGCCGGAGGTGCCCATGCGCCCAAGGCTTGAGCTGCTGGTGATAGCGCTGGCCCTGCAAGGTTGTTCCATGGCGCCGGTGTACAAGGCGCCAGCCATCGACTTGCCTGCGCAGTATCGCGAGCAGACCAGCGATGGGCCCTGGCATCTGGCGGACCCGGCGCAACAGCTGTCGACGCAATGGTGGACGCTGTATCAGGACTCGCGCCTGAACGACCTGCAACAGCAATTGCTCAAGGCCAACCCGGACCTGGCGGCGGCCCTCGCGCACTTTGATGCGGCGCAGGCTTATGCCGGTCAATTGCATGCCGGGCTATTCCCGCAAATCACCGCCAGCGCGCAGCCGTTGCGCCAGCGTCAGTCGGAAGACAAGCCGTTGCGCGGCAGCAATCAGCCTTCGGTGTACAACAGCAATACCGCCGGTTTTGCGCTGAACTTCGACCCTGATCTGTGGGGCAAGATTCGTAATCAGGTGGCCGCAGGAGATGCCCAGGCCCAAGCCTCTGCGGACGATTTGGCAGCGGCCCGGTTGAGCCTGCAACAGCAACTGGCAACGCTGTACATCCAGCTTAACGGCCTGGATGCCCAGCAGACGATTCTCGCCAGTTCTCTGGATGATTACACCCAGGCACTGCAACTGACCCGCGACCGCTATGAAGGCGCCATCGCCTCGGAACTGGACCTGACCCGCGCGCAAAGCCAACTGGCCGAGGCACGGGCGCAACTGGACGATGTGCGGGCGCAGCGGGATCTGGCGGAACATGCGATTGGGGAACTGGTCGGCCAACCGGCCAGTGTTTTCCAACTGAGTGCGAGCAACCAGGCGCTGGGTTTACCGTCGGTCCCCGGCGCATTGCCCAGCACCCTGCTGCAACGCCGCCCGGACATCTCGGCCGCCGAACGCCGGGTATTTGCCGCCAACGCCAACATCGGCGTCGCCCGCGCCGCGTGGTACCCGGACTTCAGCCTGACCGGCCTGCTCGGCGGGCAAACCGCCGGCAGCGGCAATCTGTTGGCCGCCGGTAATCGCTATTGGGCGCTGGGACCGTTGGTCAATCTGCCGATCTTCGACGGCGGTCGCCTCGACGCCAACGAACGCCAGGCCAAGGCCGAATTCGAAGAAGCCGCCGCCCATTACCGCAGCCAGGTGCTGCGGGCGGTGCGTGAAGTCGAAGACAACCTTGCGCAACTGCGCGATCTGCAACGGGAGGCGGAGGATGAACAGGCGGCCGTCAATGCGGCGCAACAAACTCAGGCCCTGGCAATGAACAGCTATGAAGCCGGGGCGGTGAATTATCTGGATGTAGTGACCGCACAAACCTCGGCGCTTCAGGCCCAGCGGCGGTTGCAGACGTTGCAGACACGGCAGTTGCAGGCGAGTGTCGGGTTGGTTGTAGCGTTGGGTGGGGGTTGGAATAGCGGTAACTGACTGACATTGAGGTTGTCTGCGTGGGCCCCATCGCGAGCAAGCTCGCTCCGACAGGGGACTTGAGTCGTTCACAAAAATTGCGCCTGACGCTGAACCCCTGTGGGAGCGAGCTTGCTCGCGATGGCGGTTGCCCAGGCACCGCCAATCCCGAAACTGACCGCTCCCGTCCAATCCCCGTATAATCGCGCTTTTTTCCCCGAAGGCACCCCGCTCGTGGCAGATAAACGGTACAGCTGCATTGGTTTGTATAACCCCAAGTCACCGGAGAACGTCGGTTCGGTGATGCGCGCCGCTGGCTGTTATGGCGCGGCGTCAGTGTTCTACACCGGCAAGCGCTATGAACGCGCCGCCGACTTCGTCACCGACACCAAGCGTGTGCACTACGACATTCCGCTGATCGGCATCGATGACCTGAAAAAGATCCTGCCGCTGGGCTGCACACCAGTTGCCGTGGAACTGGTGGAAGGCGCTCGTTCGCTGCCGGAATACACCCACCCGGACCGTGCCCTCTACATTTTCGGCCCGGAAGACGGCTCACTGGATCAAGACATCCGTGACTGGTGTGAAGACGTGATCTACATCCCGACCACCGGTTGCATGAACCTCGCGGCCACGGTCAACGTCGTGCTCTACGACCGCATGGCCAAGGGCCTGAACACTCGCTCCGGTCCGAAATTCCGCTGATTCACCGCACATCTGATGGAACAAGCTGCCCGCCCCGGCAGTCAGCTTAACTATCCATTACTGCCTGGAGACAGATCATGAGCGAACTCAAACGCGTAGAGCGCATTCAATCCACGCCATTCCAGACGTCCCCTGACCAGAACGTCGAGGGCTGGGAACGCATCGGCTCCCTGGCCGGCGGCGTGGTAATGGTCGGCAAGGGCCTGCGTCGCGGCGGCGTGTTCGGTTTGATTCAAGTGGCGATTGGCGGCGTGGCGTTGGCCCGTGGCATCACCGGGCACAGCTCGGTGAAAAGCCTGCTGGAAAAAAGCCGTCAGGACATGAACAACGTGCGGGCGAAGATTCAGCGGGCGGGGGAAGAGTTGAGCCAGTTGAAGGCGAATGCCGAGGCGGCGACCAACACCGCGACCGTGACCGGCAATGATTCTTTGAATTCGCCCAAAGCCGGGGGCTGATCCGATATTGCGGTGAGGCTTATGGCCTCATCGCGAGCAAGCTCGCTCCCACAGTTGACCGCGTTGTCCAGACGGCCGCGGTCTAATGTGGAAGCGAGCCTGCTCGCGATGGCGGTGTTACTGAAGCAACTCCGTATCGAGCACCTTGGAAGACTCACCAATGACGCTCTCGGCAAGCTGAACAAATTCCTTGGTATCAACACTCCCCAGATGCATCGCCCCACGCAACACATCATCGAGCGAGCGTTTGTTGCGGGTCTTCAGGCGAATCTCGCGATCCAGTTCCCCCAGCAAAATCACTGTTTTTGACACCTGCGCCGGGCTGAGCTTCTCACCGCGCAAGGTCGTGACCTGCTGGCTGTCCTTGGCCAACTTTTTCTGCAAGCTCTCGTACCGTTCATCACTCATGCCGCTGGCACGGCGCACCAGTTCGATGGCGTAGAACTCGGCAAACCCTTCACTGATCCAGTCGCTGCGCTCACGGTCATTGATTCGCCCGAACACTTGGACCATCTCCCGCACCAGCGCACTGCTGCCGCTTTCGCTGACCAGCGGCATTCGGCTGTTGAGGTAGATCGACTCCCGCGCCGCCAGACTGCCACGCCACATCGGGTCACTGGCGCCGACGATCAGCAACTTGCTCGGGTGACGCGGGAACACCGCTTGTGCTTGCGGCCAGACAAAGGTCAGCAGTGTCAGCACATCCATGCGATGCATGCCCTGCCCCAGCGGCGAGGCGACGGTGACCTCGGTTTCGCCCAGCCGCGTGCGGCGGCTGCCGAGGTGGCCGGCGAGCATCCAGCCCGTCGGCCGGTCGAACAGTCGGGAAGCATTGTTGACCCGGAATTTATTCTTGCCGATGCGCGGCCAGGCGGTTTCGACGCTTTTCCAACCGGTGGGTAATTCGAACTCAAGGCGCGACACCAGCTCGGTGCCGTCCTGTTGATCGAGCTTGGCCGCCGGCACCAGATCGTCGCCACGCAACAACGCCCAGTTTGGCGTCATGCGCGTGTCAAAACTGCCGTTCTTGCGTCCATGGCTGATGCGCACGCGGTAGGTCAGGCTGGCCTTGTCGGCGGCCGGGCGCCAGACACCACGGGCCGCTTTGCCCGGCGTGAGCTGCCATTGGCCATCGGCCTTGAAATCGCTGTAGTCGCTGCCGTCGCCCAGATCAAAGTCCAGGCTGCGCACCGCCGAGCCCTGCGCCAGGGTCAGGCGCACTTCGGCCTGGTCGCTTTGCGGCAACAGACGCACGTGGTAATCCAGATCGACCTTTTTCGCCGCCCACACCGACGAACTCAGGGCCAACGCCCCAACGGCCAACGCCAGCCGCAATCCCACAGCCATACACACTCCTTGTGGCAAAGTTCTAGTAATCATTGACGACATTGTGAGTGCTGCGCACTCAAGCGGGACGGTGCGGCGATCCGACAAGCTCCCTCGCCACAAAAGCAGTCGGCATTCAGCCGGCGCGGAAAATCAGATGGTCTTCCCAATCGTCTTCGGCCACGCTGCCTTCGGCGAGCATGCGCCCGGACTGGGAAATACGTTCGTGGTGCACCGCATCGCGGTCGCCGCACACCAGGTGATGCCACAGCGGCAGGTCCTTGCCTTCGCTGACCAGTCGATAACCGCAGGTCGGCGGCAGCCACTGGAACTCCTCAGCCTTGCCCGGCGTGAGCTGAATGCAATCCGGCACGAAGTCCCGACGGTTCGGGTAGTCAGTGCACTGACAGGTTTTCAGGTCCAGCAGTTTGCAGGCGATGCGCGTGTAGTAGACGCTGTTGTCGTCTTCATCCTCGAGCTTTTGCAGGCAGCACAGACCACAGCCGTCGCACAGCGATTCCCATTCCTCTGGATCGAGTTGATCGAGGGTTTTGCGTATCCAGAACGGTTCGACTTTGGCGGCCATGGCTCGAGCATCAACATCAGGTTGTGAAAAGGCCGCCAGTCTAGTGCCCAAGGCCTCGCGGGCCAAGCGCTGGCGACTGTCGGTAGAACTTCACTTGTCAGTTTTTGCGCCGCCGAGTAGCTTTGCCAGTCGCAACGAGCCAAACCTGAAGGCCATTAACGCGCAACCGCGTTGCATTCCGGTGAACTGCCACGGCTCAAGAAAACCTTATCGCTCAGCTCAACTGCGGCCGCTGGTTTTTATTTGACTCCCTGTCCAAACGTAGTAAGGAATCTCTGAATGAGTGCCAATCCACGCGTTGCCGATCATGCCATTCACCCACAGTTCACCAATCGTTGGTCGCCACGGGCCTTTACCGGCGAAAGCATCCCGGAAGAAACCCTGCTGAGCTTCTTCGAAGCCGCGCGCTGGGCGCCGTCGGCCTACAACTCGCAGCCTTGGCGGTTTCTCTACGCGCGCCGCGACACGCCGAACTGGGAGCGTTTCCTGGGCCTGCTGAACGAGTTCAACCGCGGCTGGGCGCAACACGCCTCGGCGCTGGTGATCGTGATCTCGAAAACCACCTTCACGGCGCCCGGTGCCACCGAAGAAACCCCGGCGCTGTGGCACACCTTCGACACCGGTTCGGCCTGGGGCCACCTGGCGCTGCAAGCGAGCATCAGCGGCTGGCACACCCACGGCATGGCCGGTTTCGACCAGGACCTGACCCGCAAAGAACTGAACATCCCCGAGGGCTACGCCCTGCACGCAGCAGTGGCAGTGGGCAAGCTGGGAGATAAAGCGACGCTGGCGGATTACCTGCAATCGCGCGAAGAACCGAGCCCGCGTCGTCCGTTGAGCGAGCTCGCTGCTGAAGGCGACTTCACCCTCTAAAAGCAAAAGATCGCAGCCTTCGGCAGCTCCTACAGGTGTACACATAACCCTGTAGGAGCTGCCGAAGGCTGCGATCTTTTTGGTCGCGCCTCAATACCCGCGATTGAAGTCCACTTCGCCGCGCAATGCTTCGCCCGCCTCATACGCCCGCAGGTTTTCGACGAACAGGTTGACCATCATCGATGGCGAGGTCGGTGCCGAGCTGTGGCCGGTCAGCAACAGGCCCCAGGCGGTCCAGAACGGATGCCGTTGCGGCAACGGTTCCTGACGGCAGACGTCGATCACCGCGCCCGCCAGATGCCCTTCTTTCAAGGCTTCGACCAGATCCGCATCGACCACCGCCACACCGCGCCCGACGTTGATGAACACGCCGGTCGGCTTGAATTGCTTGAACAGCGCCGCGTCGTACAGGTCGTGGGTGTTCGGCGTGTTGGGCAGCAGATTGATCACGTAATCCACTTCGCCGACCAGCCGCGGCAAGTCGCTCAGCGCGCCGACTTCAACAAACGGTACCTGCTCGCGGGCTTCGCTGGCGATGCCATACAACTCGACGCCAAACGGCACGAGGAATTTCGCCACGGTCTGGCCGATGTCGCCAGTGCCGACGATCAACACCTTGCGCCCTGCCAGGCTCTGGCCCAGGCGATTGTCCCACTTGCGCTCGACCTGGCTGACCAGTCGCGCCAGCACTTCGCGTTCGTGGCCAAGCATGTAAGTCAGGACGTATTCAGCCATGACCTGGCCGAAAATCCCCACCGCCCGGGTCAGGCGATAGTGGCGTGGCAAGCCGTCGGCCAGCAGCGGCGTGATGCCGGCCCAGGTCGATTGCAGCCATTGTGGCTGGTGGCCCTGACGCAGCAGGGTCGCCAGCAAGTCCGGCTGGCCAAGCCAGATCGGACAATCGGCCGCTTGACGTGCCAGTTCGGCGGAGTCGCCGCTGGTCAGTACTTCCAGCTCAGGCACAGCCTGACGCAACAGTTGGGCGTACACAGGGTGATCGTGTTCAGCAATCAGAACGCGCATGGTTCAAACCTTTCAAAAACAGGGCAGACAGCCGCGGACGGAGTATCGCTCCATCGGTCGCGGCCATCGTCAAAATTATTCCAGTTTTTCACACAGGCTCTGAACAGAGCCTGTCTGCCAATCACATCGGGTCGTTGCGGCGCAGCAATTCTTCGGGCAAGTGTTCGATGTACTCGTCCTCGGCCGGTGGCATTTGCAGGTGGTAGCCCTGCTTTTCGAGGTTTTCCAGGACCACGGTGATGTCCTCGCGCGACAGTTTGCGCTCGGGGGTCAGCACCAGGTCGAAGGCGTGATGTGGCTTGCCGAACGCCGCCATCAGCGATTCCGGGACGCGCTCCAGTGCATCGCTTTTGAGCACGTAGAGGTACATCTCGTTTTTCTTCAGGCTTCGATAGATGGAGCAAATACGTTTCAAGGCTGTTCTCCGGCGGTGGCCAGGCTGTCGAGCAGCGCCTGGCCCATCAATTCGCGGCGCCAGCCACGCAGCGAATCAGGCAATTGGTAAGGACCGTTGGGGTAGCCGCTCTTGAGCAAGGCTTCCAGGGTTTTCTTGCGTAGCATCAACTCTGGTGCAATGTTCAAGCGCTCGGCTTCGGCCTGGCCGATGGCGCGCAGTTGCTTGACCAGCACGGCGGCGTCCACCGGCAATGGCTCCGGCACGGCGGGCGGCCACTGATCTGGCGACACACTGCCAGAGCGCTTGATCAGATCAAGCAGAAATTCGCCGTCCTGACGCACGGTACGCGGGTGCATGTCTTCGATTTTCGCCAACGCGCCGAGGTTGTCCGGTTGAGTCCGCGCCAGCGGCCACAAAGAGTGCTCACGGACGATGCGGTTACGCGGCAGATCGCGAGCGCGGGCTTCGTGCTCACGCCAGGCGCAGAGTTCACGCAACACCACGAGTTGGGCGCGGGACAGCTTCCAGGCCAGCTTGGCTTCGCGGTAAACCTCGTACGGATCGACCTCACGGCGCAGGTTAGCCACCAGTTCGGCGCCATCCTCCAAGACCCAGTTGTATTTGTCTTCAGACAACTTCGGTTGCAGGCGTACGAAAACTTCCGCCAGGTGCAGGGCATCTTCGGCGGCGTAGCTGATCTGGGTGTCGGACAGCGGACGTTGCAGCCAGTCGGAACGGGTCTCGCCCTTCGGCAGGTCGATGCCGAGCACTTCCTGTACCAGCCGCGAGTAACCCATGGAGAAACCCAGGTTCAGATAGGCGGCGGCCAATTGAGTGTCGAACAGCGGCGCCGGCAGGCTGCCGGTCAGGCGCAACAGAACTTCGAGGTCTTCGCTGCACGCGTGAACGACTTTCACCACGGCCGGGTTTTCCAGCAACGCGGCCAAGGGTTGCCAGTTGTCGATGGTCAGCGGGTCAATCAGGTAAGCGCGTACGCCATCGCCGATCTGCAGCAGGCCGGCAATCGGATAAAAGGTGTCGACCCGCATGAATTCGGTGTCGAGGGCAACGAATGGCAACTGCTGCCACTCGGCGCAAAACTGACCGAGGCTATCGTTGTCGCGAATCCAGTGAATATCGATGGCCACACGGCTCTCCCTTGAAGAATGGCGCGCAGTATATATCGCCCCTGACGATTTCCGCGCATGCACTGAACAAGAGCTTTAGCGAAAATGCCTGCCGGAAGGCAAGAAATGTCTGACGAAGGGAGACTAACCGGTCTTACGCAGCACGTAGACCCGCATCCGCGAGCAACCGGGAAAGAAGTCCTGGTGACTGAGCAGGCTGAAACCCGCTTGCCTGAACTCGGCTTCGACCTCGGCCTTGTTCACCAGCGTTTGCGCTTGAACGCCTTCGGCAGCAGCGGGCTGGCGCCGGAGGCGGCTTTCAAGCTGAACCGCGACAATCACTGTGTCACGACTGACGCGGTGGAACTCCCCGAGCATGGCCAACCGGTGCTCGGGACGAGAAAGATGCTGAAACAGTTGCATGCAAATAATGCAATCCACCGCGTTCACCGACAAACCAATGGTGAACGCCGAGCTCTGAAAGGTCTTGATCCGCTTGAGCAACGGCTTCGGGTGATGGGTACGGGCATGATCAAGCATGTCCTGGGACGGGTCTGATGCAAGGATCACCCGATTCCCATGTTCGGCCAGCACCGGCCAGAAACGCCCGGCCCCGCAGGCCACGTCGAGGATCAGACCCGGCTCGCCGGCGGCCTTGAGCGCGTTGCGCACCAACTGCTCTTCGCGCCGAAACGCCAGGCGGCCCGCCATGCCACGCGGTTGCGGCTGCAAACAGACGCGAGCGTGTTCCTGGTCGTAGCGCCGGGCGAACTCAAGCTCGATGGCGGATGGGGGCAGCGAAGACATGTGTAGGGGCTCTTGTTGGAAGATCTACCGACCGCAGATTAGCGGTCGGCCCGTGAAAAATAAGTCGAAGCACTCACTTTTTAGCCAGCACGCCGTCGCCTACAGGCCCCCGGCAGCCGGCGAACATGTCCAGACTCGGGTCGTAGACCTTGCTGTCGACTTCCAGCAGACCGAGCATCGAATGGAACAGGTTGTCCTGGCTCAAGGGTTTGTCGCGACTTTGTTGCAGGCAATGGGCGTCTACCGAGAACGACTTTTGATAACTGTCGGAAAACCACGCCAGCATTGCCACATGCTTTTGTTGTTCCGGCGCCATCATGTAAGGCGTGCCATGGAGGAACAGGTTGTACTCGCCCAGGGACTCTCCGTGGTCGGACAGGTAGAGCATCGCGGTATCCACTTTGTCCTGGTTGCTGCGCAACAGATCGATCAGGGTCGACAGCACGTGGTCGGTATACACCAGGGTGTTGTCGTAACCATTGACGATACTGTCGCGGCTGCAATTGTTCAGCGCATTGCTTTCACACACGGGTGTGAAGTGTTCGTATTCTTTGGGATAACGCTTGAAGTATTCCGGGCCGTGGCTGCCCATCTGGTGCAGGACCAGCACGGTGTCTTTGTCGAGGGTGTCGATGAAGTGCTGCAAACCTTGCAGGAGAATTTCATCGCGGCACTCGCTGCTGGAGCACAACACCGGGTCTTTCAGATTGCTGACATCCTCGATGGTGACCCGATCGCACGTGCCTTTGCAGCCCGATTGATTGTCGCGCCAGATCACGTCCAGACCGGCCCGCTTGAGCACGTCCAGCAAACCTTCTTCGTTCTTTGCCTTGCTGGCGTTGTAATCCTTGCGGCCCATGTTGGAGAACATGCAAGGCACCGATACCGCAGTTTCCGTGCCGCAGGAATGCACGTCGGTGAAAGCGATCAGCCCGGTTTCTTTACTCAGTTTGGGTGTGGTGTCGCGGTTGTAGCCGAGGATGCCGAAGTTCTCGGCCCGGGCACTTTCGCCGACCACCAGCACCGTCAGGGATTTGCGCTCATGGGACTGCCAGGCCTGGTCTTTACGGGCGTCTTCGCCAATTTTGACAAAGGGTTGTTGCGAGGACACCACCTGCTCACGCAGATAACCGACCGAGGCGCCGATGTAGTTGCTCGGCACCACCATCAAATGCAATTCATGGTGATTGCGAAACAGAGACGACAGGCCTTGATAATTCATCAGCGCCACGCCACCGATCACCGCGACAGAGACGACACTCACCAGGGCTTTACTTAATAGCTCACGGTGCCAGGCGCGATAATTGACCGGTGTTTTCCACAATAACCACGAAGGCAGAACACCGAGCAGGACAATATAGACAAACAACTTTATCGACAGTAAGTCGCGAACTTCCGTGGCATTGGTTTCGGCAAAGTTACGAAACATGCCGGCATCGATCAGCACGCCATATTGACTCATAAAGTAAGCCACGCCGGCACTGACCATGAAGACCAACGTCAGCAGCGGTTTTAATACGGGGCGGAACGCCAGCACAGTCAGGACGACGTTGAAGGCGCCGAACACCATGACGCCAAATGCCACGCGCATGGCGATGCCTTTGGCGTCGGAAGCGGTGATTTCGAAGAGGTGCTGCCACAGGACCAGATTGAACCCGGCCAGTAAAAAGGCACTGGCAATCAGTGTCACCCACTCGGGGCGCACGGCTTTTAATTTCAACATGCAGGTCGATTGTTCCTGAAAAGAAGCGTCGCCGGTAATTGTGAAAATTTCATTTTCCGCGACAACGCAAACTTTAATCAGCCGACCATCAATTTTTCGTGAAAAAGAAGCCAACGAATAGTTGGCTTCAGGTATTAGGGCAAATCTTTCAAATTATTTGCAAAATGCTCAGGCCTGATTCAGGTACCAGCGCCAGTCCTGCTCCCCGACCTCCCCCATAAATTGGCGATACTCGGCGCGTTTCACCGCCAGGTACACCCCCAAAAACTCGGTACCGAACGCATCCCGCGCCCAACTCGAGCCTTCCAGCGCCCGTAATGTGGTCAACCAGTCGGTGGGTAGCAGTTCGGTGGCCTGGGCATAACCGTTGCCTTCCACCGGAGCACCGGGGTCGAGTTGCTCGCGAATGCCACGGTGAATACCGGCCAGGATCGCGGCCGCTGCCAGGTAAGGGTTGGCGTCGGCGCCGCAGATGCGGTGTTCGATATGCCGGGAGAACGCCGGCCCGCCCGGCACCCGCAGGCTCACGGTGCGGTTGTCCACCCCCCAGGTGGCGGCCAGTGGCGCATAGCTGTTGGTCTGGAAACGGCGATAGGAGTTGGCGTTCGGGCAGAACAACAGCAGCGAATCGAGCAACGTACTGAGCATCCCGCCCACTGCATGCCTGAGCAGCGGCGTGCCGTCGGGCGCTGCGCTGGCGAACAGGTTGTTGCCGTCCTTGTCGGCCAGGCTGACGTGCATGTGCATCCCGGTGCCGGCCAGGTCATCGAAGGGTTTGGCCATGAAGCAAGCGGCCATCCCGTGCTTGTGGGCCACACCTTTGACCAGCCGTTTGTAACGCACCGCTTCGTCCATCGCCTGCAAGGCGTCGGTGCGATGTTCGAGGGTGATTTCGACCTGGCCCGGCGCATATTCGGAAATCGCCGTGCGCGCCGGAATGCCCTGGAGTTTGCAGGCGCTGTAGAGGTCGGCCAAGAACGGTTCGATCTGCTCCAGTTCGCGTAAACCATAAACCTGGGTGGCCCGTGGTCGCCCACCATCAACGTCCCGCGCCGGTTGCGGCCGACCATTGCTATCGCGCTGTTGATCCAGCAGATAAAACTCCAGCTCCGCCGCCATCACCGGGTAATAGCCGTCGGCCTGCAAGCCCTCGATAACCTTTGCCAGCAAGTGCCGTGGGTCGGCAATGGTCGCCGGTAGCCCTTCCTTGGGATGCATGCTGACTTGCACCGCCGCGGTTGGAATCAGCCGCCACGGCATGCGCTGCAAACTGCCGCTGACCGGATAGGCGCGGCAGTCGATATCACCGACGTCCCACACCAGCCCGGAGTTTTCCACGTCATCGCCATTGATGGTCAGGCCCAGAATGGTGCTGGGCAGTGGCCGGCCGCTTTCGTACACCGCCAACAGTTCATCACGATGCAGCAACTTGCCGCGTGGCACGCCGTTGTTGTCGAGGATGAACAGCTCGAACATCTCGATATCCGGGTGCTGTTCCAGAAAGGTCAGGGCTTCTTGCTGCGTGGCGAAGGCGGTCATGGCACTACTCATGGGAATTCTCGTTTT
The DNA here is from genome assembly GCF_056680395.1 of Pseudomonas sp. ASL4. NCBI lineage: Bacteria > Pseudomonadati > Pseudomonadota > Gammaproteobacteria > Pseudomonadales > Pseudomonadaceae > Pseudomonas > Pseudomonas sp. ASL4. The sequence goes on from NZ_CM155280.1 coordinate 6,569,932, forward strand.
TCCGTGTCAGGCAAACGCGCAGGCGCTGCCGATTTGATCCCGATGCATTGCCCGGGACCTGTAGGAACATTCAACGGGAAACGCAGGAATCCGGTGGGCGCGCATGACGACAATGCCACAGCGCCCAGAAGGCCAGTTCGGACGGAAGTGCTGAGAGGTTTGGCGCGGTGGCAGGCAGGAACCGACGACCGAGGCTGGACGCACAAGCGCCGCTGGATGCCTGGTGGTGGAGTGCGATTGGCCAACCGTCCATAGAGAAAACCGCAGAAAACAGATGTGCCGCAGCGTCACACGGGTGGATGGGAGGTTAAATCGTGATTTGAAGAAGTTTGGTTGTGGGTTGGCTAAACATACTCGCAGGGTCGCCACCAATCCCTGTGGCGAGGGGGCTTGCCCCCGTTCGGCGGCGAAGCAGTCGTAAATGATACGGTGCTGCCTGATTGGAAAAATGCATCGACCGTTTTTGGGGGCGCTTCGCAACCCAACGGGGGCAAGCCCCCTCGCCACAAGCAAGCCCCCTCGCCACAGGTTGCGCAAAACGTGAAATCGCCATCGCGGGCAAGCCTTGCTCCTACAGGTGCACACCGGTTTATTTAATTTCTAGATATCGCCCCAGACTTTCTAGTTTGCCGCTGCCCTACCCCTCGCGCCTAATCGAGTCCTAGCTCTTTAAGGTCCGCTCATGGAAAACGTTCGCGCAACTACTCGTCCCGCATTCTGGTTAATAGCCAGCATCATTCTGGTCGCACTGAACCTGCGTCCGTCCATGGCCGCTGTCGGCCCCTTGCTGTCGGCGATTCGCGGGGATATCCCGCTGAGTTTCAGTACCGCGTCGCTGCTGACCATGCTGCCGGTCATGGCGATGGGCCTGGCAATGTTCCTCGGCATGCGTGTCGCCCAACGCTTCGGCGAACACCGCACCATCGTCGTGTCGTTGTTGATCATCGGCGTGGCCACGGTCTCGCGGTTGTACCTCGACAGCACCCTTGAATTGATCCTCAGCGCGGTGCTGGCCGGGGTCGGGATTGCCCTTATCCAAGCGGTGATGCCGGCACTGATCAAGTCGCGCTTCAGCGACAACGTCTCGCTGTTCATGGGTTTGTACGTCACCTCGATCATGGGCGGCGCGGCCATTGCGGCTTCGTTCTCGCCTTTCGTCCTGGCGCAGACCGGCAGTTGGCGCATGGGCCTGGCGATCTGGGCGTTGCTGGCACTGCTGGCCCTGGGCTTCTGGTTCGCCCAACGTTCGGCCATCCCGAAATTGCCGGCGGCACCGCAGGGTCGCCAAGAGTCTTTCGTCGGTAACTCACGGGCCTGGTTACTGGCGATTTTCTTCGGCTTGGGCACGGCGTCCTACACCTGCGTATTGGCCTGGCTCGCGCCGTATTACGTGGAAAAAGGCTGGAGTGAACAGAACGCAGGTCTGCTGCTGGGGTTTCTGACGGCCATGGAAGTGATCTCCGGGTTGATCACGCCCGCGATTGCCAACCGCAGCCAGGACAAACGTCTGGTGCTGGTGGTGCTGTTGGCGCTGATCATGGCCGGTTTCTGCGGCCTGATCCTCAGCCCGGAACGCTTCAGCCTGCTCTGGCCGTGCTTGCTGGGCCTGGGCATTGGCGGTCTGTTCCCGATGAGCCTGATCGTGTCCCTTGATCACCTCGACAACCCGCGCCGTGCCGGTGGCCTGACGGCTTTTGTCCAAGGCATCGGTTACTTGATCGCCGGGCTTTCACCGCTGATCGCCGGGATGATTCGCGACCAGTTGGGCAGCTTCGAATGGGCCTGGTGGTCACTCACGGCAGTGATGGCGGTGATGATCGTGATGGTGCTGCGTTTCAACCCGAAACGTTACGCGCAGCATATCCAATAGTCGTCGACGGTTCTTTCAAGGCCCACCTATGTGGCTGATCAGCCGACCTTGAAAGGACCGTTTCACGCAAAAGCGTCTCTCGCTTTCACCACATCGCCTGCAAGTATTTGCGGTCGTGTATTTAAAAACTGCCAGAGCCTTCAGGCCGGCTTACCGATCATGGCGTCGTGCATTCAGACGCAAGGGAAGAACTCATGAAACAAGTCGGTTTTGCAGCAGCCCATTGGGGGATGCTGATTTGGGCGATGCTGATCGCCGCGTCTTTTTTTGCAGCGGCGCAGGTCGGCCAATCGATTGATCCGATCCTCCTGACCGGGCTGCGCCTGTTGTTTTCAGCCTTGATGTTCTTGCCGCTGCTGTTGTTGAAAAGCACCGCACCCATCTCGGCCAAAGGCTTGCTGGCTCATGCGGTACTCGGGTTGTTGCTGGCGACGTATTTTGGTTCGCTGTTTGAAGCGCTGCGCTACACCTCGGCGGTCAACACCGCGACGCTGTACACGCTGGTGCCATTGATGACGCTGTTTTTCGAGGTGTTCCTGCTGCCGAGCCCAACCCTGAAGACGCGCTTGCTGCCGATGTTGATGGCGGCGACCGGTGCGGTGTTGCTGATCCTCAAGGGCTCGGCCCCAGGCGAACTGCCCTCGCCCTACCCGGTGCTGGTATTCGGCGTCGGCTGCCTGGCGATGGCGCTCTATTCGCCATTGAGCCAGCGCTTCAAGGCCAAGACCTTGAAGGGCCGTGACCCGGTGGCGATGACCTTCTGGAACATGCTGTTCGGCGCCGTGTTTTTGCTGGTGTTCTGCCTGTTCAGCGGCGGCTGGCGCAGTGGTGCGCTGCTGTCGGTGCGCGATATGTTGTGGCTGGTGTACCTGGCGGTGTTCGGCACCCTCGCCACCTTCTGGCTGTTGCATCGGGCAATCGGGGTGATTTCACCGTCGACGGTGATTTCCTACGTTTACCTGAACACGCTGTTTGTCACGCTGTTCCACTGGTTCTGGCTGCGGCAGCAACCGACGTTGATGGAGCTCGGCGGTGCGCTGCTGGTGGGGGTCGGGATGTTGGCGCTGGTGATGAGTAGTCGAAATGTGAAAGCAGTTACTGCTTGAAACTGTGGGAGCGGGCTTGCTCGCGAAGAGGCCGTGTCAGTCGACATCATTGTTGAATGACACACCGCTTTCGCGAGCAAGCCCGCTCCCACAGTTGTTCGGTGGTGGGCCGGGTATTTGTGTGCGGCCACAATTCCTGTAGGAGCTGAGCTTGCTCGCGAAGGGGCCGTGTCAGTCGACATCATTGTTGAATGACACTCCGCTTTCGCGAGCAAGCCCGTTCCCACATGGGGAATCAGTAAAGGGTCGTTGCCTTTGGGGTTACCGGGCTCCATCGCGTCATTTCCCGTTCAAGGAAATTGGCCACGGCCAGCAAGCGTTCCTCCTGCCAATGCGGGCCGACGATCTGGATGCCGATCGGCATCCCGCTGACCGGGTCGTGCCCGGCGCGAATGACCACTGCCGGGGAACCGGAGAGGCTGAACGGGAACACGAAGGCATAGCGATCACGTTCGCGCAGCGAATCACCGTGACCGAACGCCACGTCCGGGAACACCGGGCAGATGAACAGATCATGCTGATTGAAGAACTTCGCCAACTGATAGCGAAACGTATCGATCATAATCCAGTCGCGCTTCATCTCATCCACGCTCAACTCGACCTCTTCGCTCAAGCGGATCAATTCCGAGGTGGCGGGCGTGTAGGTCTGCTTGTTCATCGACGCAAACAGCTTCTTCCAGCCTCGCCCGGCATCCGCGCCGGTGATAAACACCCGCCACAGTACATCGCTGGCCTCGTCGAGCATTGGCGGAGCGGTCAGTGTCACCTGCTCAACCACGCTGCTCAGGCACGACTCGACCCGTTGCAGCACCTGCTTCACCGCCGAACTAACCTGGGTTCGGGATGATTCCCAGGACAATGCAACACGCAGTCCGGACAGGGGTTTGCTTTCGGTGAACGGCACATCGACGGTGTCCGGGTCGCGGCCATCAGCGCCGCTGATCAGTGGCCCAAGCAGCGCCAAGTCGTCGACATAACGCCCCATCACGCCAAACGCCGAAGTCAGATGAAACAACCCGGAGCGGTCGTTGGGAAACTGGCCGGTCAACGGCACCCGTCCCTGGGTCAGTTTCAAGCCACAAATGCCGTTGAAATGTGCCGGGATCCGCACACTGCCGCAGGCGTCCGAGGCCAGCCCGGCTGGCGAGCAACCGGCCGCGATGGCTGCCGCTTCACCGCCACTGCTACCGCCGGCGGAACGTTGCGGGTCGTAGGGGTTAAGCGTGCGACCGTACAACAAGTTGTCGGTTTCAAACGCCATGCACAGCTCAGGAACATTGGTGATCCCGAGGATGATCGCGCCCGCCTGCCGCAGCCGCGCGACTACCGTGGCATCTTCTTCGCTGGCTTCGCCGAGCAACTCCTCCAACCCTCGCGACATGCAGAAGCCGCGCACATGACAGACATCCTTGATGGTCATCGGAATGCCATGCAGCGGACCACGAATATTACCGATGCGCGCCATCTCGTCGGCCTCGCGAGCCTGCCGACGCAGTGCTTCGGCAGACTCCAGTTGAATCAGCGCATTGATCTGCGGGTTACGCTCGGCAATGCGTTGAAGGTAGAAATCCACCAGGCTGGCGCTGGTCAGCACACCGCGTCGCAGCAGACCGGCCATTTCGCGCAGGGTCAAGGTATCCGGATTGAACATGCTCAATGCTCCGCTTTGCTGCGAAGCAGCTTGTTGGGGATGTGGTACATGTTTCTGACCACCAGGGAAAACGCCTTGACCGCCAGTTTCGGACGCCGGGCGATGGCGTCCAGGGCTTCTTCAGTCATGGCCAGGACATGCCGCAGCGCTTCGGGCGTGATGCTCAGTGGCGGGTAAAAGCGCAGCACCGGGTGTGCGGCTTTTTCATTCATCGAATGCCCGGCATGCACGCCACGCTTGCCCAACTCCATGCTCATCAGCGCTTCGTAGACCGAGCCGCGCAAGCGCAAACCCGTCATCAGGCCGACACCGGGCACATCCTCGATAATCTGCGGGTAACGCTGGGCCAGCCGTTGCAGGCCGTGACGCAGCAAGCCGCCATTGATCCGCGATTGCTCGACCAGGTTGTGCTGCTCGATGTAATCGATAGCGGCCAGCGCCGAGGCGCATGCCACCGGATGCCCGCCATTGGTTCGCTGGTCCGGCTCGATCACGTGCAGCGGGTATTTCTCGGCCAGGCGCTGGCTGTACATCGCGCAGGCAAATGAGGTGTAGCCGCCCGTCAGGCCTTTGGAGAGGATCATGATGTCCGGCACGACGTCGTCGTACTGCACGGCGAACCATTTGCCACAGCGACCGAAACCGGTCTGGATTTCGTCGGCCACCAGCAAGGTCTGGGTGGCATCGCATAGGGCACGGATGTTCGCCATGTAGCCCACGGGTGGAACCTGCAAGTGCGCGCCGCCGAGAATCGGCTCGACATACACCGCACACACGCCCTCGCCCACTGCTTTTTGCAACGCGGCGAAATCGCCATACGGCACATAAGTCACCTCCGGCGCCCCGGTGCCGTAACTGCGATGGTGTTGCTGCTGGCCGAGGATGCTCATCGCCGCCAGCGTCTTGCCGTGGTAGGAATCGCTCATGACCACGATCCCGCGCCGGTGCTTCTGCACCTTGAGCACATAACGCATGCTTTGTTCGATGGCTTCGGCGCCCGACACCATGTACTGCACATCGCCCCAGTCACCCGGCACCAACTGCCGCAGGCGCTCGGTCAACAGATCTTGCTGCGGGTGCACCCGCCCTTCCGGAACCCAGGCCATCTGGTGCAGCTGTGTATGCACAGCCTCACGTACCACCGGATTACGATGACCGACGATAAACACCCCATAACTGCAGGCGCAGTCGATGAAGCGCTTGCCGGTATGATCGGTGACAAAGATGCCATCGGTTTCCTTCTCGACGCTGGTTTTACCCAGGCGATAGAGCTTGGCCGCCGAGGCACTCCAATGCCGCTGGCAATCGTCCAGCAGTTGTTCATGCGGCATGGCTAAGGACATAGCTGAAAGTCTCCTGAATGATCGTCGAGGCACGCTGGATCTGTTCGGCTCGCGCGGTGATCGGGCAACGCAGAATCAATTCACGACCACGGGGTAGGCTGACGTAGACGCCACGCTGATAAAGCTCTTCGCACAAGTCGACCGCGTTGACGTCGACGGCCAGCGGCAGACTGACCCAGGCACCGCACGCGACGGCACCGAACGCATTGAGCGCTTGCGCCAGGATCTGGCCGTTGTCGAGACACTGGCGGGCCGAGTTGTTGTCGTGCACGTAATCCAGCGCCGCCATCGCAGCGACACAGGCCATCGGATTGCCGGCCGTGGTGCTGCCATGTTTCGCCGGGCTGCTGCGACCATAAACCTGATAGGCCATCTGCTCGCTGCAGGTGTAGGTGCCGATAGGAATCGCGCTGCCACCCAAGGCTCCGCCCAACACCACGATGTCCGGAGAGTTGTGATAGCGCTGGAAACCAAACAAGGTACCCAGGCTGCCCAGGCAACTTTGCACATCGACCGCGATGACCGGCGCCGAAACCTTGGCCGCCGCGGCATACAACTGATCGAGCAGCGCCGGGTCGATCAGTCGCAGGCGCCCCTCTTCATCCAGCAACGTGCTGGTGTGGCAAACCGCAAAGCAGTCGTGCCAGTCCACCGCGTCCAGGTCGCGGACATTCCTGACCGCCACGAGCTTGATGCCGAGGAAACGCCGGATCTCCTGATAGCTTTGCAGCGCGTTCAGGCAACGCCCGTAAGTCAGCGAGCCGTAATCGCCGCCCTCGATGAAGACGAGGGTGTTGCCCTTGGGCTTGAGGCCTTTGCACAGTTTCAAGGCCCCTTCAAAAGCTTCATCGCCGGAGCTGCACACATAAGAACTGACCAGCGGTGGCGGCAGCAACTCGGCCAAACGTCGGCACAAGGCGATCAGGGGTTCGGACATCAACACGCGATTGGACAATCCCATGCGGTCCGCCTGATGGCTGACCGCTTCGATCACCGCAGGTACCTGAAAGCCAAATCCGCCGGCCAGATCGATGATCTGGCGGCCATTACCGTCGGTATACGTCTCGTACTGACCAGAGATTATTTGTTTGTTATTGGTCTTCATCAATCGTTCTCAGCGGTAACTCAAGGCGTTGAAAATACGGCGACGCTCGTCAACGATGGCCTCGCGACCATGCATCACCCGACGGTTGTCGATCATCACCATGTCATGGTCACGCCAGCCGACCGGGTAAGTGTATTGCGCCGAAACCTTGTCGATCTCGGCCAGGAACTCCGGGGGAATCGGTTGCCCGGACACGGTGTCGATCACCGGCACTTCATAGTTGAAGGACGGCCCCAGAATGCTGTTGGCGAAGGCCGGGCGCTGACTGAAGTCAGAGACCAGAATCGCCGGGGTGCTGAAGGCGTAGTGAATTGAATCATCGGCAGGATTGAAGGTGATCAGCGTCTGCGGATCATCGCCAATGATCTGCAGCAGATCGTCGATGCTGACCGCAGCCGGGTCGGAGAGCGCCGGCGAATAGTGACAAACCAGCCGCCGCCATTTGTCGCCGGCCACGGTGCGGCTGTAGCGAATCGGGTTGCATTCGAAAAACGTCCGGCAGGCCGGTGACAGTTTCGCCAGCACTTTCTCGCCGTCGCACAGCGTGGTTTGCGAGCCTTTGCGCGGCGCTTCCTGGCAATAGAACCAGGTGATGTCCGGCCAGAACGGTGAGTTGCCATTCTCGCAATGCAGGCCGATCGCCTGGCGACCGGCATCCACCAATTGCGCGGCGCCGCCGACCATAATCCGCGCCGGGTCGAGGCTCAGCCGCGAGCTGTTCTGCCGCACATAGGTGCCGAAATCTTCAGCGTTGTGGATGCAGTTGCGCAGCAGCACGACACCGTATTGCCCGAGCAATTGGTACAGCTCGGACTTGCCCAGGCTGGCGAAATGATGTGGCTCGATAATCGAGATGTCGGGGCATTCAGAGTGATAGGCAGGCGTGTTCATCAGATGCAGTCCTTTGCAGGTCGGAGAAAACAGTGGCGATATCGGCGCGTTTTGGGCGGCCGGTGACGGTATAGAGTTGCTCGAGCAGCGGGTCGTCCTTGGTCAGTAACCACAGGTGGCTCGGTCGCTCGATGTCGGAAAAGCGTTGGGTCGACCAGGCGGACAGGTCAGCGCGATCCGGTGCCGACTCGACACAGAGCAATGCCACCAGACCATGGGTTTCATCGAAAAAAACGGCAGCATCGCGCACGCCGGGGTATTCACGGTATTCCAGCTCGACTTGTTCCGGGCTGACGTTGCGGCCATTGGGCAGACAGATCACATTCTTCTTGCGGCCGCGAACGTACAGATAGCCGTCGGCATCCAGTTCGCCCAGGTCGCCGGTGTCCATCCAGCCATCGTCAGACATGGAACAGGCGCTCGGGTCCTTGCCCGAGTAGCCGCTGAACAACGAGCTGCTCTTGACCTCGATGGTCTGGTCGGCGCCGATACGCACTTGAACATGCGGCAACGGCTTGCCGACACTGCCCAGGCGTTGGTGCTCCAAGGTGTTCATGCTGACCACAGAAGCGTTCTCGGAGAGCCCGTAACCCTGGAACACCGGGATTCCATCCTCGGCGAGGGCATTCAGGATATCGAGGCTGACGGCCGCGCCGCCACAGGTGATGTGCACGCCCGAATGCAGGTAACGCGACAGGCGTTTGCCCGGCGCGTCACCTTGGGCCAGTTGCTCGTAAAAGCGATTGAGCATCACCGGCGGCACGGTCAGGGCCGTCGGCTCGACCCGCAGAATCCACTCGATCAAACGCTGCGGCGAAGTCCCCGGCTCACCGAGCAGCGGCTCACCTTCGGGCAGGAAGTACACGATCCCACCGGCCAGCAGCGGCAAGTAAGCAGCGGTCACTTGTTCCAGCAGCAGGCTCAAAGGTACCAACGACAGGTAACTGCGATGGGCGTCGACCGGCATCCATTGCCGCAGCGACGTCAATACCGCCCCCACCGCCGCCGTGCTCAGGCGCACGCCTTTTGGCCGACTGGTCGTGCCCGAGGTGTGAATGATTTTGCAGATCCAGTCACTGCCGTCCGACTCACGCAGCAACGATTGCTCCAGGGCCGGCTCGCTGATGCGGCGCAGGCGACTGTCAGGAAAGTCGAGCATCCAGCGATCGGCCAGCGTCCGTTCCCCGGCGGCATCCACCAGAAACCCGTCACAGCGCTCGGCCAAGTGCTCAGCCTGAGACTGACTGAACGCCAGCGGCAAAGGCAACGCGGTGATCCCGGCGAACAGGCACGCCAGATCGGCAATCAGCCAGTCGCTGCTGTTGCGTGTCGCGATGCCCAGCACGACGTGGTCGCCATGGGCGGGCGTGTCGAAACGCCGTTGCAGTTCCGCCGCCAGGTTCAACGCCCGGGATTCCAGTTCGCCGTAGGTCATGGCTGAGGCGTGCTCCAGACCCGTCGGGGCGCAATCGATTGCACAGACTTTCTGGCGATTGACCTGCAACGCCTGCCGCAGGTCGGCAATGAAGCGAGCACTCATGGCTGCGCCCTCGCTGGCAGATCGGTCGGCAACTGGGTGAACAAGGTGCCGAGGGTCATGGCGGCGAATCGCGAGCGTTTCGGGTCGACGCGGATAAAACCGGTGACCGGCATTTTCGAGTAGTAACTTCCCCAGTTTTTGCCGCCATCATTGGCCAGGCGCTGGGGGTCTGCGGTGAGCAGCGGCTCGAAATCGATCTGGCAGCTTTCCATCATTTCCCGGACCCGGGGCGTGACGGTGCACAACAGATAGTGGCCGCCCATGCACCAGGCCAGCAGCGGAATCATGTTGACCATGATCATTCCGGCCGTCAGGTGATGAGAAATCAAACTGCCGATCTCAGCGATAGTTGACCGATCGATCGTCTTTTCAAAACGTTCGGACAGTATCGTTTCTATCGGTTGCGACAGGTATTGTTCAGAGAACAATGTGCGGTGATCCGCAAACGTTATACCGGCGCAAGAAAGAATACGCTCCTCACTGTCTAGAGTGAGCGCAAAATACTGCGGGCTCGGCTCTACGGAGGCGTTATAAGAGCTGCGAAACTTCTCCTTCACAACTTCAGTCGCCTGAACCCACAACGGTGTCTGACTCTCCGTGACACGTACCAACACTTTGACCTCCCTGTCCCTATTCAGGACTCCTTTTAAAGTGAGCGAGAATATATGGAGGAAACGTCCGACAGACTATTTAAAAAACCAATTGCTTCCGCTAATATATAAATAAATAACCCTGTCACAAATACAACGAACAGTGACGTACATGGATTTTCACCGAGACGGATTTTATGCTTAATAGCAATTTGCTCAGAAAGCTGGATATGCAGGATCTGATGGTGTTCGTGGCGGTGTACGAGCAAAGCAGCGTCACCGAGGTCTCCGAAACCCTATGTGTCAGCCAGTCCACCGTGAGTTACTGCTTGAAAAAGCTGCGCACGAGCTTCGATGACGAGCTATTCATCAATACCCGCAATGGCATGTGGCCAACCAACAAAGCCACCACCATGTACGGTCACGTCCTTAAAATCCTTAAAAGCATAAACATATGCCACTCCGGACTGCACGCATTCGACCCGACGCAAAAAGAGATAACTTTTAATATTTGCGCGCCCGAATACTTTGAACTACTGATTCTTCCAAACTTATTAAAGCGCTTTATCGGCAGCAGTTTCCCGGTCATTGTAAATATCCAGAAGTTTCATAGAGACATTCCAACCGAAGAGCTTATGGATGGCCGCTTCGATCTGGTTATTTGTTTTGGTCCAAACTTTCATCGCAGTTCTAAAAATCTTAAATCACAAATACTGCTGGAAGATGATCTGGTGTGCGTCGTCGACAAAAACTTCGCGCCGCCAGAGGACGAGTTCAGCCTGGATACCTTTGTCGCACGCCAGCACATCTTCCCGACCCCTTGGACTTCAGACACCAACATGGTGGATGGCTGGCTGAGCAAATGGGCCTACAGCCGGCAAATTGTCGCGCGGGCCAATAGTTACGTGGCGGCACTCAATATGATTACCGGGACCGATTTCGTGCTCACCCTGCCTCGGCGCATCCAGATGCTGCTCGGTAACGAAGAAAAATACAGCCATTGCAAACCACCGACCGGTTTACCCAACTTTACCCTGGACATGTTGTGGAACGAGAAACCGGGTCATGACAGCGCCAATAACTGGTTTCGCGAACAGATTGTCAGCGTTTGCGCGCAGGACGGTTTGCTGTAATAGGAATTATTAAGATACAAGTTAAAGTGAACTTGCGATCTGGTCCAAGTGCCCGGCCATCACTCCGGCACTTGGTGACTGGATAACCAGCGCTCCCTGGGCTCGACGCTGATCACTTTCAAGCAGCAGGTCGTGTTACCTACACGATGTGTCCCACATCTGACACTGAAGTTTCCTACGAGGCATTCTCTTGGCACCATCGTTCCGTTAGGATCGTTCGCACACGTTTGCGCACAGTCAGCGCAAGGAGCACAGCGAGACAGTACGGATGCTGAACAGTAACTTGCTTAGAAAGCTCGATATGCAGGACCTCATGGTGTTTATCGCCGTGTATGAGCAAAGCAGCGTCACCGGTGTGTCGGAGGCACTCTTCGTCAGTCAGTCCACCGTGAGTTACTGCCTGAAAAAACTGCGCACCAGTTTCGAGGACGAGTTGTTCATCAATACTCGCACCGGAATGCGCCCCACCCACAAGGCCAGCATCATGTATACCCATGTGCTGAAGATCCTTGAATGCATCAACCTGTGTCATGCCAGCGCCCAGGCGTTCGACCCGACCGCACAGCCAGTCACCTTCAACATCTGCGCACCGGAATACTTCGAGCAGTTGATCCTGCCGCGCTTGTTGAAGCGCTTCGATTTCGCTGACCTGCCAGTGAACGTCAACCTGCATAAATTCGAAACCGATATACCGGCCGACGATTTGCGTGACGGCAGCCTCGACCTAGTGATCTGTTTCGGCCCGAACTTCCATCGCAACCACAACGACTTCAAATCCCTAAGGCTGCTCGAAGACGATCTGGTCTGCGTCTTCGACAAACGCGCCACACCACTGGAACCGCGTTTAAGCTTGCAAGCCTTCACCGCACGCCGGCATGTGTTCCCGACACCGTGGTCCTCCACCACCGACATCGTCGATGGCTGGCTGGAGCGTCAGGCGCAAAAGCGCCAGATCGTCACGCGATCCAATAGCTACAGCGCAGCACTGAAAATGATCACCGGCACTGATTTCATCCTGACCGTGCCCCGGCGCATCCAGCGTTTGCTGGCCAGCGGGGCGGTGTTCAATCATTGCGAAGCCCCCAACGGTTTGCCGGGGTTCAGCCTCGATATGCAATGGAGCCAAAACGTCGATCAGGACAGCGCCAACACGTGGCTGCGTGAGCAAGTGGTCAAGGCCTGCGCCGAGCAGCAGGCCGCCTGATACTTAATGGCTGATGGCTGTCTTGGTGTAGGACTCGCGATCAATGTCGAGGATTTCCACGCACAACTGGACTTCGACATCCTTCGGCCATTCACACAACTCCTGCACCACGGCCAACAAGCTCTCGGACAGTTGCTTCTTGATCTGCGGCGAGCGTCCGCTCAGCAACGCCAGCTTCACATGCACGAACGCACGCTCGCCCAGGCTGGTGCCGACTTTAAAGGTCTCGACCTTAATGGCGCGGCTCTTGATATCGAACTCCGCCGCAAACTGACCGGAAGCCACCAACGTATTGTTGAGCCGTATGAGCGCCACGTCGGCGTTCAGCTCGGGCAGGTTGGCGGTGTATTCCATGTGCAGATGAGGCATGACGGTGCTCCTGGGAGTTGGCAGAAAGGGCCTACATATAACACAGAGCCGCCCTACTCCCAGGCAGCTTTTAATGCTCCGGTGCGCCCAGGGATTCGCGCAGCGCGATGCTTTCCCAAGCCGCCACCAACATCACCACTCCCGTGGTCAGCGCGCCCAGCACCAACGCCGAAAACAGATGATTCAACGCCAGCGGCAGCAGCACGAGCAACAATCCCAGACCGACCAAATGGGACAACGGCGGCAATAGCCGATCAGCCATAACCCATTTGAACAGGGCGTTACCCAGTAAAAACAACCACGGCCCGGCGATGATCGCGAGGATGCCGGCGTCACTGGCGTGATCCGGATGCACCAGTACCAGCTCATCAGCCACCGCACTGACGATGACCCCGGCGACAATCAAGACATGCAGGTAGGTGTAGGCAATCCGCGCTTGCCGGCCGGGGTCGGAGGAATGAACGATGCGATGGTGGGCACGCTCGGCGCCGGTGTCGAAATACACCCACCACATGGCAATGCTGCCGAGCACCGCCACCACAAACGCCGTCACGCCTTGCACGCTCAACGCCAGTTCGGCAAAGGTCGCGCCAGTCACCAGCAGCGATTCACCCAGGGCAATGATCACGAACAGCCCGCAGCGCTCGGCCATGTGATTGCCTTCCACATTCCAGTCCTGCAGCGTCGAACACCCGAGCCCCGGCACCCAGAAATACAGGGACGGCGAGACCAGTTCGATCAACAGCGCCAGTGCCCACAAGGCCAGGCGCTGATCACCTTGCACAAACGCGCCAGCGATCCAGAACACCCCGGACAGTACCAGCCATGCAAGGATGCGTTGGAAGTTGCGGGTCATGTTCAGCGGTTCGCCACGCACCGCCCAGATCGCAAACAGCGTGCGTCCGACCTGCATGAACACGAACGCCCCGGCAAACATCAGCCCGTGATCGGTGAAGGCTTTGGGAATCGATGACGAGAGCAGCAAACCGGCGATCATCAGGCCAAACAGCCCGAGACGGATCGGCAATTTTTCCGGATCGAGCCAATTGGTGATCCACGAGGTGAAGATCCACACCCACCACACCGCCACCATCAACAACGCGACCTGCACCGCGCCGCCAACCGACAAATGCGCCAGCAGGGAATGCGAGAGCTGGGTCACCGCAAACACGAACACCAGATCGAAAAATAACTCGACCATGCCCACCTTGCCACTGTCATGGCTGCCGCGCCCACGCAGCAAAGAACGGGATTGGCTCATCGCAATGTCTCCGTTATCAGTGTGAACCCGAACTTTGGGGATCGGCCAGACCGCGCTCGCTCATGAACGCTTCCAGGCGCGAGCGCAACCAGCGTTCGGCGGGGTCGGTATCGACGTGGCTGAGCCAGACCATCGACAAGTCCAGGGTCGGCGTCTTGAACGGAAACGGCTCATTGAACAAATGACCCGAGGCGGCCATGGCGATCGCGGTGTAGTCCGGCAGGCTGGCAATCAGATCGGTCCCGGCCAACAGGGCCGGCAAGGCACTGTATTGCGGCACGGACAGCACGACATGACGCTTGCGGCCAATCTCCGCCAGCCACTCATCGGCGAAACCGGCCACGTTGGCGGTGTGCGACACCAACACGTGCGGCCGTGAGCAATATTCATCGAGGGTCAATGGCGTGTCGGACGCATCGGCGCGCAAGACACTGGGCTGGATGTGCCGCAGCAATTTGCGCTTGGCGTTGGCCGGCAGCCCACGCGTCTGGCTGATGCCGACGGTGATATCGCCGGAGGCCAACAGGTCGGGAATCCGCCAGTAATCGACATGCTGAACCACGAACACCACTTTCGGCGCTTCCTGGCGCAAGGCGCGCAGCAGCGGCGGTAACAAGCCGAACTCGACATCGTCCGACAGCCCGATACGAAAGGTCATGGTGCTGCTGGCAGGGTCGAAATTGTGGGTCAGGCTCAAGGCCACCGACAGCGAATCCAACGCCGGCGACAAGTGCTGAATGATTTCCTCAGCCCGGGCCGTCGGCTCCATGCGGTGACCGACGCGAATGAACAGTGGATCGTTGAACATCGTGCGCAAGCGGTTGAGTGCGGCGCTGATGGTCGGCTGGCCGAGAAACAGCTTCTCCGCCACCCGCGTCACGTTGCGTTCGAGCATCAATGTCTCGAACACCACCATCAGGTTGATGTCGGCCTTGCGTAGTTCGTTGCGATTCATCCACTGCCCCCGGTCCCCAAGACTTGGGCCAGTTTAGAAAGGCCCGGGGGTGGCGTCTATCGGCATGATCGCCGTTGTACGCAGGATCACTGCACCGTCAGCGACTTCATGCCCAGCCCCAGGACACGCGGATCCACCCCGAGCCCCAATTGCTTCGGGCTGATCGCGTCAGGTAGCTGCACATGAATCCGCATCAGTTTGTCATTGACAACAGCTTCATGGATGGCCGCCGTCAACGGGATTTCAATGCGATTGCCTTGCAGCGCTGTAAGACGTGTCGACAGGGCTTGTACGCCGTTGATGCTGAAGATCACCGTTTGCCCAAGGTGCGTCGGCTGCACGAAAGCCAGGGCCTCGATCACAATGGAATGAGCCTGCGGCGGCACACGAAGCAGAATGTCCGCCTCCCCGCCTTCAGACCAGGTGCCCCAGGTTTCCGGAGTTCCCCAGCCCTGCCTCAAGTGGTGAGTCTTGTAGTTGAACAGTTGCTGTTGCCCGGTCTTGATCATCGGCACCAACTGCATCGAATGACTTTCGTCGGCGACCGCAAGGCATTGAGTGCATCGCTTCCAGCCCGGCGCCAGCACCACCCTCCCGTCGATGCGAGCGAGCAGATCAGTGTCGCCGTTGATGGTTTTCACGGCGGCAGGTATGGAGTTTTCATCAAGAAAGTACAGCGAGTCAGCGTCGTACTGCCCGGTTTCCAGCATCCGCTGGGTCTTTTTCTGGGCCTGGTCCAACGCCTTCGAACTCATCCGGCCCAGATAGGCGGAGTCAGTGTTCAAACCATACTTGGCCGCGTAATTGGCCAGTAGTTGCCAAGTGTCCGACTGGTTCTGCGACGGCAACGAACGGACGTTCGCGTAGTGGAGCGCGGCGCTGGCCCAGAATGGATCACGCAGCGGGGTCGACCACTCGCTGGCCGGCGCCATCATTCTGGCCTGTCGCAACCCCGTCCAACCATTTTGGGTATCTACAACTTGAATACACAGCGCCACCGCCAGCAGGCTCACCGCTATACGTGGCCGGGTGCCACGCACCACGAGGTAAATCGCCACAAACACAATGACGTAGAACACAGGCCAGAACATCCGCCCCGACGCCCGGAAGATATTCGCCAATTTGACGATTTTCCCCGGCAGCGGGTAGTGAACGTTAAGCAGACCGATGCCGATCTCGTTCGATAGCGCGAACAGCAGCAGGCCGATCAGCGCCAACAACAGAATCGGCAAACTGCGTGCAGCGCTGCCGAAACCGGTTTTACCTCGCAGCAGAACGACAGCAGCGCAGATCACCAACAACAGCGTCCCCGCTCCGAGGTAATTGAAACCTTCGTAGTCGCCACTGGCTTCCGGCAGGTCCGGCAATACCAATGACCAGCCGCTGGCATCAATCGGCGCCAACAGATTCATGCGGTACAAACCAAAGCCACCGGACGCCATGCCGTCGCCAATACTGAAATAGCCCGCTTGCCAGCAACACACACTCACCAGCAGAAATAGCAGTACCACCTCGATCACAGCAGTGCGGCGCGTCAACTGGCCTTTAAGGGTTCGGCCGGCAACGTCGGCGATCCAGATCAACGCCACCATCGCCAACAAGTAAGCGTGCACCAGCGCCGTCGCAGCCAACAACACGCCCCAGGCCAGACGGCGCTTGCGCAATCCGGGATGCAGCGCCAGATAGAGCGCAGCCAGGATCAGAAAATGCCCGGCCAGGGACAGGTGACCGCCCATACGCAGGAACATCGGTGGGGAAAACAGGAACAGGCCCGCTCCCAATAATTTCAGGGCAACGTTAGGCGTCACCAAGCCGATTAACTTCCAGCCAAACCAGGCTTGCAGGACAAAACACGCCAACAGCCAGATGCCGAAGTACTGGAATGTCTCGGGCAGCCATGCGCTGAAGGGTTTGAATATAAAGGCCAGCAGCGGGTTAGAGTCCGAGAAAATAATCGCGCTGCCCAACTCCAACCCGTAAGAGGGGTTGAGGCCAAGCGGAAAAGACCAAGGCGAGTGTCGGAAAAATACCCAGCCCAGGTAATGAGTCGCCGGGTCGCCACTTTCCAGCCAGGCGATATTTTGCGGGTCCAGGGCTCGTGGACCGATCACCATGAAAAACGCGAAAACGCCCATCAAAAGGGGCAGCAATGCGAGCGCCTTCTGCTTGCCTGAATCCTTCATCGATACGTCCAGAAGTTATGCAATACAAAGGTGAAGGCCGGAAGGGTCAACGCCACCGCGCCGATCCCCAGCAAATAATTGAGCCCGGCCATTTGCGCCGCCCAAGCCACGAACATCGCCAGTAGAAAGCCTGCGCCGGAGACCATCATGAAGCGCAGTAATGTGCGGCCATGCAGCCGTGCGGAAAAGCTCCAGGTGGTGTTGATCACGTAAGACACCACGGTGGCCACGGCAAATGCCACGCCATTGGCCAGGGGCGGCATCGGCATCACGAAGTTGATGAACAGCACCGCGACGACTGCGTGAAGCGCGGTGACAAATAATCCGGTCACGGCAAACCTCAGCGCCCTTTTGATCACCGCTGATTTTTCGGCTGACGTCACGGCTTCTGCGCCAGTACAAACACCGTCAGACCGGCCAGACGATTCAAGCCCATGAGCGGTAATTCGATGCTGCACAAGGTCTTCAGGATTGAGTTCACCACGCGATGATGCTGTTTGAGTTGCGAACGCGGCGGCGACGGTTGCGCGCCTTTGGGCAATAGCCGCAACGTCGCCGCAATCGGGAACACCGCACCAAAATAGTAGGCGCCCTGCTTCACCGTCAAACCAGCGTCCCGGGCTACTTTTTCAAATTGCGCCAGGGTGTAGCGACGTTTGTGTTCGAGGAAGTCATCGTGCCCGCTCCAGAGGAACTGGAACGCCGGCACCGTCATCAAGAAACGGCTGCCGGACGGCACTTTATCGACATAAGCCTTGAGCAGCCCGACGTCGTCGTCGACATGCTCCAGCACATCCATCAGCAGCACCAGATCGGCATCCACGGCCTCAATGCCGCGACGGTAATGCACCGGTTTCCCGCAGGTGCTGGCGTCGGAATCCGCGTCGTAACTGATGTCCACGCACCAGGCTTCGTTCGCGGCGGTGTGGGTCAGCAGGTGATGGGTAAAAAACCCGGAGCCGGCGCCCACATCGAGAATCTTTTTGATCGGTGTATCGCTCAGTAGACGCTTGGTGGCCGCTGCTTTTGAGGCGTAATACCAATGCTGGTCAATGCTTGAACCGAGGATGTCGGTTTCCTTGAGATCCATGGTTCAGTCCTTGGGGTTATAGACACGACGCACCAGATAAACCGGCCGGCGCTTTGATTCGATGTAGGTGCGGCCCAGGTATTCGCCGAGCACCCCGATGCCGATCAGTTGCAGGCCACCGAGAAAGGTCACCGCCACCATCAGCGAGGCGTAACCCGGCACGTCAATCCCGGTAAACAACGTGCGCACCACAATGAAAATGGCGAAGGCAAAAGACACCACCGATACGAACAACCCCAGATACGTCCAGACCTTGAGCGGGTCGGTACTGAAACTGGTGATGCCTTCCAGTGCAAAATTCCACAGGCGCCACCCGTTGAACTTGGTTTCACCTGCCACCCGCTCCGGCCGCTCGTAATCGACATGCGTGGTGCGAAACCCGACCCAGGCGAACAAGCCCTTCATGAAGCGCCGGGACTCGGGCAACGATTCCAACGCCTCAACCACGCAGCGATCCATCAGCCGGAAGTCACCGACATCCTTGGGCAATGGTTGGTCAGAGATTTTGTTGTGCAGGCGATAGAACCAATTGGCCGAGGTTTTCTTGGCCCAGGAGTCGGTATTACGACTCACACGATGACCCAATACCACTTCATAACCTTGCCGCCACAGGGCAATCATTTGCAGGATCACTTCAGGTGGGTCCTGCAAATCGACATCAATCGGCACCACCACCTGGCCAGTGGCCGTCTGCAAGCCAGCGGTCAACGCCGCCTCCTTGCCGAAATTGCGACTCAGATCGACGACACGCACACGCGGATCAGACTGCTGATGCTCAAGCAGCAAGTCCAGCGTCGTGTCAGTACTGCCGTCATTGACGAACACCATCTCCAGACTCACCAGCGCCTCAGCTTTGAAGACGTCAGTAATCCGCGCGATGAACAAGTCGATGGTCGCCGCTTCATTGAACACCGGGATAACGAGCGAAAGCGCCACGTGCCCGGCCAATTGCGTTCCGTGCTGATGAGTCAATTGACTGCTCTTTTTTATAGTGATTGTTCAACAATCTTCGGTCGCCGAGGTGTAATCCAGCGTCATGAGCCGAGTCGTATTAAGCAGGAGCAAGGAAGGTGATGCAAGAGCGAAACTGCGGCGGTTTTGGCCATTCTCCCAGCACTCGCCTGACTGTAGGAAAAACCCTCAAATCATTGGAAACAAATGCCCGATGGTCAAAAAACCCAGCTCCGCTAGGCTTGCTGACATGCGGCACACAGGTTGTCGCAATTGACGAATCGCATGGAGCGAGCTGAATGTATTTTGAGATTTACAGGCAATCGAAAGGCACCCCGAATACTGGCAAGGGTCAGTGGCGCTGGCGGCTAAGGGCGGGGAATCACGAGACGGTTGCCAGTGGCGAGTCGTATGTGAACAAGTCTGATTGTTTGCATGTGATTGAGTTGATAAAGGGCGTGCAGGAAGGGACGCCGGTTAAGGAGATTTAAGGAACAAGGCGAACATCTCGGCCTAAAAAAAGCCTCGTAACGTTACGCTACGAGGCTTTTCAATGACGGCATGTTTTATCTCAATTCAAGGGCATGGCAACCCACATTCACACCGTTATCAGCGATCAACCCGCCCCATCCAAACGCCAAACACCCCCGCCCCCAACCTTGATCTAGACACTTCCCATGCTGTATACCTAAAAAGACTCTAAGCCACACCGCAGGAAATAACACCGCCTTATGCATGGAATCACACGTATCGATCGCCTTGCCGGCCCACCTTCCGCATCCCTGATTGCGCACTGTGGGCCTCACATCAAACGCTGCGCTGGCGCAGCCACAGGGCTTGTTTCCCGCCTCTTTGCACTCCTCGCTTTACACCTCTTGCGACCCTGTTTCGGCCGCTGCGCTTATCGGCGCCATCGTTCCATCCCTCCGCCCGCCTGTTTCTGATCGCCAGCCACTGAACCGATGCGTCCTTCTCCCGTTTTTTCGCGGAGTTTGTGCTCGCCTGGCTTTTCTATCTGAACCCTTCATTTCCTGAGCGAGACATCGCCGGTCGGCCTTCACGCCTCGAACCGTGCCCGTCAGCTCCAGGTCACCCGATTTTGCAGGCGCAGTGCCCCTCATGAGGCGGCTTTGCGTCGAGCCACCCCACGGTACAAGGAGTATCAATCGATGATTTTTTTCCAGGGAAAAAGAATATTCAGCGCCATCTTCGACATGGATGGCACCATGTTTGACACCGAACGCCTGCGTTTCAAAACCCTCAAGCAGGCTTCCAGCGAGATTTTCGGCAAGCCATTGAGCGAGGAAACCCTGATCGGCTCGCTGGGCTTGAGCGCCAAGAAGGCCGAAGCCTTGGCGAAGGCCCACAACGGTGAAGACTTCCCCTATGCCGAGATCCGCCAGCGTGCCGATGAACTGGAACTGGCGTTTGTGCGCAATGAAGGCGTCCCCATCAAGCCAGGCCTGCTGGAAGTGCTGGAGCGCTTGCGCAAGTACGGCCTGACCATGGCGGTCGCGACCTCAAGCCGTCGGGCGATCGCCGAGGAATACCTGATCAATGCCAACGTGCTCAAGTATTTCGACATCACCGTGTGTGGCGACGAAGTCAGTCAGGGCAAGCCTCATCCGGAGATCTTCCTACGGGCCGCCAGTGCGCTCAATTGCGAGCCGGGCCATTGCTTCATGGTCGAAGATTCGGAAAACGGCCTGCTCTCGGCCATCCGTGCCGAAGGGCAACCGATCCTGATCGAGGACATCAAGCCTCCTGCGCCCGAGGTCAAGGCCGGCGCGCTCAAGGCTTACGGCAACATGCAGGAGTTTCTAGGTGACCTGACCGAATGCATGCCCGACCTCGGCACGCCCGAGCTGACCGAAACCTTCCCCCAGGCGCTCAACCAGTTTCGCGTGGGCATCCACGGCTTCGGCGCGATGGGCGGTGGCTACCTGACGCAGATTTTCTCCCACTGGGACGGCTACACCCGCCCCTGCGAAATCATCGGCGCCACCCGCTCACGCATGCTGCGTGAAACGGTCGAGGCCTTCGGCCGCTTCAGCGTGCGCTACGGCGCAACGTCCTTCGACCAGACCATCGAAAACCTGCGGATGATCGACATGGACGACGCCGAAGCAGTGATCGATATGTACGACGTCGCGGAGATCGTCGGTCTGAGCCTGCCTGAACCCGCGATCCGCAAACAGGCCGACGTGATCGCCAAGGGCCTCATTCGCCGCTTTGAACGCCGTCGACGCGAGCTGACCATCCTGATCGTGCTAAACAAGGTTGGCGGCGCTGCTTTCGTGCGCCGCCATGTCGAAGCGCAACTGCTGCTCCTGGTTTCACCCGAGACCTGCCAGCAGATCCTGGAAAAAACCCACTTTGCCGAAACGGTCGTCAGCCGCATCGTATCGAAGATCTCCAACGAGGCCCTGCTCAGACAGCTGCGGATCAAATCAAAGATCTTCCAAAACAGCCTAAGCGACGAACCGGCCGCCCCACAGGTACCGACCACCGCCAAGGCGCCCGAATATGAACGGTTGATCGGTCGCTTCCGGCCCTTTGCCCAGTCCAGTAACGCCCTTAGCCAGATGCACCTGATCCTGTTCAACAGCGAACCGGACATGCCCCTGTACGTCGAGCGCGGTAGCAACCTGCTTGAGCGACTGCGCCAAGTGAAAACCGTGGAGGACATCACCCAGACCCAGGTGATCAAAAACCTCCTGTGGAATGGCCCCCACGCGATCATTGCCTGGTACGCCAGTCTGTTGGGCTATTCATGGCTGGGCCAGGGCATGGGCGATCCACGCGTCAGCGCCCTGGCCGAACGCCTGATCCGAGAAGAAGTCGGCCCGGCCCTGGTCGCCGAGAACCCACAAATGAGCGAAGCCGTCGCGGGCTTCGCCAAAACCTTTCTCGAGCGCTGCAACACGTCCTTCAAGGACCCATGTGCGCGAGTCGGCCGCGATCCTTTGCGCAAACTTCAACGCAACGAACGCATCCTGCGCAGCATCGACCTGGCCCGCAAACACGGGATCGACTCCACCGGCCTCGAATTCGGCACAGCACTGGCGCTGCACTACGCCCTGCGCTCGACGGACAGCAAGGATCAGGAGAGCCAGTTGATGAGAACGCTTTACGAGGAGAGCGGGAGTGTAGAGGCGGTATTGACGTACACGGGGAGTTATAACGGCAAGCCATATCCGGGACTGGACCCGATCAGGGATGCAGGGTTGATCGAGGGCGTTGCCGGGCACTTCGAGCGGCTGGTGCAGCCCGACTCCGGGCATTGGGGATGGCCGGTGCAGGAATAACTGGAAGAGGACTAGTCGCAGCAACATGTCCAGCCCCGAAACAGGTGTAAGCCTGTTCCAGGATCAAGCATGTTGCTGCGTTTTGATTGACATGACCGATCTCGTGGATTTTCGATATCATCCGTTTTTGCAATCTTCAAACACGCAAATCCGACATTCACAGCGGGCAACTCGGAAAGGAACGACCTGGATCTCATGAAGAAAGTATTGGTACTAGGCGATTCGCATGTCGAAGTGTTCAACGCCCCGCCTATGAAAGAAGCATTTCCAGAGTTTGAATTCGAGATTGTTTCGGTGGGTGGCGCAACGGTTTCCGGCTTGGAAAACCCAAATTCAGTCACAAAGGCAATGCCCCGGTACGTCGAAGCTCTTGATGCCACCTCGGCTGAAACAGTCGTTGTAATGCTGGGCGAAGTCGACACCGGCTTTGTCATTTGGTACCGAGCTCAAAAACACGGAATCTCGGTAGACGACATGCTGAACCTGGCATTAGAGAACTACCAAAGTTTTCTATCTAAAATCTCTGAAAAGTTTAACGCGATCTGTATAAGCACCCCGCTGCCGACCATACAAGATGACATGCAATGGGGCGAGGTTGCCAACTTAAGAAAAGAAGTCAAGGCAACACAGGCAGAACGCACAGCCCTGACGATCAGCTTTAATAAGTTCATGAATGCTTTTTGTGCTGAAGCTGGCATTACCTACATTGCACTTGATGCCGGCTCAACAACGCCAGATGGCAAATTAAGAGAGTCCCTGCTAAACCCCAACAAACTCGACCATCATTACAATCCGGCTGAGCACGTAAAACTGCTAGCGGCACCCTTGCTAGAAGCGCTTCACGCTCAATATGGACCCTCCAAACAGGAAGGAAAAATAAAACAGCTGGGGAAATTTATTTCCCGTCTTGTAGCGCGCAATCCCCTTAAGTAATCAAGGGATACCTGGATGTACGAGGATTTTCAGCGGATCGTTTCGGAAGGTGATGCCGAAGGCCACCAAAAGTATGGCGACGGGTATCGTGTCAAAAATGAGGGGCTTTAGAGCGGACTGGAACGGTGCGGTTTAGCTCTTGGAAATGCCCTAAACAAAACGCCAGAAACGAAAAAACCCCCGTAATCAGCAATGATTACGGGGGCTTCGTCTTGTTCAATAATGGCGGAGAGATAGGGATTCGAACCCTAGGTACCGGTGAAGGTACAACGGATTTCGAATCCGTCCCATTCGGCCACTCTGGCATCTCTCCAACGGCGCGCATCATAACAACACTTTTGCCGGAAGCGAACCCCCTAAGCGAAATTTTTTCCGTGCTATCAGATGCTTGCGTCGATTAAAGCGGTACGCCCAGACGATTGGCGACTTCTTCGTAGGCTTCGATGACGTCACCGAGGCCCTGGCGGAAGCGGTCTTTGTCCATTTTCTTGCCAGTAGCCTTGTCCCACAGACGGCAGCCGTCCGGGCTGAATTCGTCGCCCAGGACGATGGAGCCGTCGGAGAACACGCCGAACTCGAGTTTGAAGTCGACCAGCAGCAGGCCGGCGTCGTCGAACAGTTTGCTCAGGACTTCGTTGACCTTGAGCGACAGTTCTTTCATGCGAACCAGTTGCTCGGCGGTACCCCAACCGAACGCCACGACGTGGGATTCGTTGATGAACGGGTCGCCCTTGGCGTCGTCCTTCAGGAACAGTTCGAAGGTGTAAGGGTTGAGCTTCAGGCCTTCTTCGACGCCCAGACGCTTGACCAGGCTGCCGGCGGCGTAGTTACGCACGACGCACTCGACCGGGATCATGTCGAGCTTCTTCACCAGGCACTCGTTGTCGCCCAGCAGTTTGTCGAATTGGGTCGGCACGCCGGACGCTTCGAGTTTCTGCATGATGAAGGCGTTGAACTTGTTGTTCACCATGCCTTTGCGGTCGAGCTGCTCGATACGCTTGCCGTCGAACGCCGAGGTGTCGTTGCGAAACAGCAGGATCAAGCGGTCAGCGTCATCGGTCTTGAAAACCGATTTGGCTTTGCCGCGGTAGAGTTCTTCACGTTTTTCCATGATGGGCTCCGCTTGCTAAGTAGGTGGGCTAGGCGATGTGTCGCCAGTCGAGCCCTGAATCTTGATCGGCCAGTTGCAGCCAGTCCGGGTCGCACCCGAGGGTGTCGACAAAACATTGCCGGGCCAGCTGCGGCAGGTTGTTCTTGCTGCTCAGATGGGCCAGGACCAGGTGTTGCAGGCCTTGCCAGCCCAACTCGGACACCAGGAATGCCGCCTGGTGGTTGTTCAAATGTCCCAGTTCACCGCCCACCCGTTGCTTCAGGAAGTACGGGTAGTGACCGCGAGCCAGCATGTCACGGCAATGGTTGGACTCGATCATCAACGCATCGAGGTCTCGATAGCCGTCCAGCACCTTGCTGCAATACGAGCCCAGGTCGGTCAACAGGCCGAAGCGCCGCTCACCGTCATTGAAGACGTATTGCGTCGGTTCCTGTGCATCGTGGGCCACGGCAATGACTTCGATGTTCAGGGCGCCGATTTGCAATTGCTCGCCGCCGGCCAGGAAGCCCGCGGGTTCAATCGGTTTGCGCATCCCGCGCAGGGTGCCGCGACTGAGGTAGACAGGCAGATTGTAGCGCCGAGACAGCAAACCCACGCCATGCACGTGGTCGGCATGTTCGTGGGTCACGAGTATCGCGCTCAACTGCGCCGGGTTTACACCCAGGCGCAGCAGGCGTTTTTCGGTTTCCCGCAGGGAGAAACCACAATCCACCAGCACATACGTGTCAGCGCTGGCTATCAGCGTGCCGTTCCCTTGGCTACCGCTGCCGAGAACGGCAAAACGCATGTGATCAGCCCAGGTTGTCCTGAATCACGCTCAACACTTTGCGAGCCACTTCTGCCGGCGCCACGGTGTTGATGTTTTTCTCGACGGTGACCTGGACGTTCTCGCCCACCTTGCTCAGACGAACCTGGTAACGGTCGGCACGGGCTTCAACTTCTTCCTTGGTCGGCGCACTGCCGAACAGGCTGCTGAAGAAACCAGGCTTCTCGTCTTTCTTCTCGGCTTTTTCCGACAAGTTGATGTAGTACAGGCCCAGGCTGCGGTTGATGTCTTCAACACGCCATTCGCCCTGTTCCAGCGCACGACCGACACTCGACCAGGCGCGGTCCAGGTCCGGACCGACGTTCAGGATCGGGTTGCCGCTGCCGTCTTCGCTTAGGCTGACGCGGTTTGGCTTGTCGGAGTCCTGGGAAGCCAGCATGGAGACCGAACCGCCCTTCTCGGAGATGCGGCTCATGCTCGCAAGCATGTCGTCCACCAGTGCCGCGTCCAGGCCAGTGTTGACCGAACGGTTGGTGAAATCGACGTCGGAGGTGCTGCCAGCAGGACGCTGGGCGCTGACCACGTAGATTTCACTGGTGTTGCGCTGCACGCCTGGCTCGATGCGGACCCGCACGCGGGTTTCGCTGTCGGCGGCGATGCCAGCCGCGCTCAGGCGCTTGGCCATGGCAGCGGAGAGCTCGTCGGAATGCTGCCAGGTGGTCGTGAACTCACCGGTTTGCGGGCGTTGTTCGTCCAGACGGAAACCGTTGTCCTGGAAGAACTGAACAGCCACTGGCCAGACTTCGGCCGGTGGGTGCTGACCCATGACCCAGCTCGAACCAGCGCTTTTTTGCAGCGTGTAGTCGCTGGCATCAGCAATCGCCGACAGCGGCTGCGGACGCGGCACGATGTATTCGCCCTTGGTGGTGTCATCGGCCACGTTACGCGGGATCGGCAACAGCGGATCCAGACGTTTGGAGGTGCTGACATTCGGGGGCAGTTGCATCGGTGCAGTCTGTTGCGCTTCCAGGTAATCGCTACCACGGTCACGGAAGTAACCTTCCGGGCCCCAGATCCATCCGCAGCCACTGGTGCTGGAGATAATCAAGGCAAGTGCGGAAAGTCCGGCCATTCGCTTCATGCGTTGTACTTCCTCAATTAAACCAGGACGCCGGACTGGCGCATGGCCTGCCGCAGCGGTTCGTGACAGGCAGCACTGAGCCAGGTGAGCGGCAGACGGATACCGTCCGGCATCAAGCCCATTTCATGCAGCGCCCATTTCACGGGGATAGGGTTGGATTCGATAAACAGGGTTTTATTGAGCGGCATCAGCTTTTCGTGGATGGCACGAGCAGTCACGGCGTCGCCCTTGAGCGCGGCGTTGCACAGATCGGCCATGTCACGCGGGGCGACGTTGGCGGTCACCGAGATGTTGCCTTTGCCGCCCAGCAGGATCAGCTCGACAGCGGTGGCATCGTCACCGGAGATCACCAGGAAGTCTTTGCTGACACCGTCGATGATCGCCTTGGCACGGTCCAGGTCGCCAGTGGCTTCCTTGATACCGATGATATTTTTCACGGTCGACAGGCGGATCACAGTCTCGGCCTGCATGTCGCACGCGGTGCGGCCAGGCACGTTGTAAAGGATCTGCGGGATATCGACCGCTTCGGCGATGGCCTTGAAGTGCTGGTACAAGCCTTCCTGGGTCGGCTTGTTGTAGTAAGGCGTGACCAGCAGGCAGGCATCGGCGCCAGCGACCTTGGCATTAGTGGTCAGCTCGATGGCTTCGCGCGTCGAGTTGGCACCGGTACCGGCGATGACCGGGATGCGCCCTGCAACCTGCTTGACCACGTAACGAATCACTTCGATGTGTTCGTTCACGTCTAGCGTGGCCGATTCACCTGTAGTGCCGACCGCCACGATGGCGTGGGTGCCGTTTTGCAGGTGAAAGTCCACCAGTTTGCTCAGGCTGTCCCAGTCGAGACGACCTTGTGCATCCATGGGTGTGACCAGTGCCACCATACTGCCCGCAATCATGCAACCGCTCCTGCCGGAAAAAGAGAGCCGTAATGGTACTGGCGCCAAGATGCTTGTACAAGCGAAGTACTGCGCTGCTGCCATTCCCCTTGGCGCTGCTTTTCGCTACCCTTCAGACTTTGATCGGTACTGATAAGCTCGTACGCCGGGTTCCAGCCTCCATTTTCGGCATCACAAGCCCCGATCCAGCGTTGCCACCCCTCGCTCCGGCCACTCTGGAGCACGTTGCAACCTTCGGCCCGGGTTTTCTGAATTCGTCTGCGCAGGGTCGCCCCCGGCTAAAAAAGCCCGTAGAAGTATCGACCGCTCATCGCTTTAGGAATGCTGCATGTCCACCCCCACAGTTCGCGAACAATTCCTTGTCATCAGTGCCCTCGGCGCCAACCCCATGGAGCTGACTAACGTCCTGTGCCGCGCCAGCCATGAAAACCGCTGCGCCGTGGTCACCTCTCGCCTGACCCGTCATGGCGAGTGCAGTGCCCTGATCCTCGAGATCTCCGGCAGCTGGGACGCTCTGGCCCGCCTGGAAGGCAGCCTGCCAACCCTCGCCAAGAAGCACGCCTTCACGGTCAACGTGGTGCGCAGTGCGGCACTGGAGAACCGTCCTCAAGCCCTGCCTTACGTTGCCTATGTCAGTTCCGCTTACCGCTCGGACATCATCAACGAGTTGTGCCAGTTCTTCATGGACCACAACGTCGAGCTGGAAAACCTGACCTGCGACACGTATCAGGCGCCGCAAACCGGCGGCACCATGCTCAACGCCACGTTTACCGTGACGCTGCCGGCCGGCGTGCAAATCAGCTGGCTGCGCGATCAGTTCCTGGATTTCGCCGATGCGCTGAACCTGGACGCCCTGATCGAACCGTGGCGCCCACAAAACCCAATGTAAGGAAGCTTTCATGGCCGTTGCTATCGACCAACCGGTTACCGACTTCGAAGCACCCGCCACCAGCGGGCAGACCGTCAGCCTCGCGAGCCTCAAAGGCAAGCAAGTGGTGATTTACTTCTATCCGAAGGACAGCACCCCGGGCTGCACGACCCAAGGCCAGGGCTTTCGCGATCAGCTTGAGGCCTTTAAGGCTGCCAACACCGAAGTCTTCGGTGTGTCCCGTGACAGCCTGAAATCCCACGAAAATTTCAAAGCCAAGCAGGCATTCACCTTCGAGCTGATCAGCGACAAGGAAGAAGCGCTCTGCCAGCTGTTCGACGTGATCAAGCTGAAAAAGCTCTACGGCAAGGAATACATGGGCGTTGATCGCAGCACTTTCCTGATCGACAAGGACGGTGTGTTGCGTCAGGAATGGCGCGGCGTGAAGGTGCCGGGGCATGTGGATGCGGTATTGGCTGCGGCTCAGACCTTGAACAAGGCTTGATACCGAAAAAGATCGCAGCCTTCGGCAGCTACGCCGATCGCGGAGCTTCTGTAGGAGCTGCCGCAGGCTGCGATCTTTTTGATCACCATCGTTCTAGAGCAACGGAGCCACCACCGGCTCCTTGCGCGGCCAGGCATCCAGCACGGCCTTGAACAGTGTCGCCAGGGGAATCGCAAAGAATACCCCCCAGAAGCCCCACAACCCGCCAAACAACAGCACCGCGCAGATGATCGCCACCGGGTGCAGGTTGACCGCCTCCGAGAACAGCAGCGGTACCAGCACGTTGCCATCCAGCGTCTGAATGATTCCGTAGACCGCCATCAGGTAGATGAACTGATCACTCCAGCCCCACTGGAACAACGCGATCAGCAGCACCGGCACCGTCACCACCACCGCCCCGACGTAAGGCACCACCACCGAAACGCCCACCAGCAACGCCAGCAGCGCCGCGTAATTGAGCCCCAAAGCGACGAACGCGATGTAGGTCACGCCACCGCAAATGATGATTTCAATGACCTTGCCGCGAATGTAGTTGGCGATCTGCCGATTCATCTCTTGCGCAACCCGAGTGATCAGCGCCCGCTCACGCGGCAGGTAGCCGCGCACCCACTGCCCGATCATTTCCCGGTCTTTCAGGAAGAAAAACACCAGGATTGGCACCAACACCAAATAGATCATGATGTTGACCAGCAGCGGCAGGCTCGACAGCGAGAATGTCAGCGCCCACTGACCGAACTTGCCGATTTCGCCCCGGGCCACTTCAATGGCTTGCAGCACCTGCTCGTCGGACACCAGATGCGGATAGCGCTCGGGTAACAGCAACAATAGCGACTGCCACTTGGCGAGCATGCCGGGCAGTTCGTTGAACAAGGTGATCAACTGATGCCAGAGCAACGGCACCACCACTACGATGAACACCAGCAACAACCCCATGAACAACGCGAAGACCAGCCCCACGGCCACACCACCGGGAACGCGCAGGCGCTCAAGGGTGACGACCAGCCCCTGCATCAGATACGCCAGCACCATCCCGGCCAGCACTGGCGCGAGCATGCCGCCCAACGTGAGCACCGCGGTAAACCCCAGAATCAACAGCACCGCCAGCACCACGGCCTCTTCGTCGGAGAAGTAGCGCTGAATCCAGTCCCGTAACACTTTGAACATCAATAATCCTTAAGAACGAACGCAGCCGGTTTCAGGCTTTTTTCAACCAATAGCGGTAAACACCCGCCTCGTCTTCTTCGAGCAGCAGCGTATGACCGGCCAATCGGGCAAAGGTGCGGAAGTCGCGCTGAGAACCCGCGTCCGTGGCGATGACCTTGAGTACCGCACCGCTGGCCATGCGATTAAGCTCAAGTTTGGCCTTGAGCAACGGCAACGGACAATTCAGGCCACTGGCGTCCAGTTCCACGTCATGGGCTACAGCGTCGGTCATTGCATCACTCCGGATCAGGTGGTTGAGCGGCCTAGAATATCTGGTCCGAAGGCCAGTGTCCGGCTACAGTAAGGTCTTTGTCGACTAAGGCTTTGTGCATGACTTTTTTGCGCCCTACCCTGCTGACGCTCGCTTGCCTGCTTGCCTCACCAGGCTTCGCCGACGACCTGCCGTCACTCGGTGACGCCAGTTCTGCCATTGTCTCGCCGCAACAGGAATACCAATTGGGCCGCGCGTGGCTGGCAATGTTGCGCAGCCAGGTATTGCAGCTCAATGATCCGCAGCTCAAGGATTATGTCGAATCCAGCGTCTACAAACTGGTGGAAACCAGTCAGGTCACTGACCGACGCCTGGAGTTCATCCTGATCAACAGCCCGCAGCTCAACGCCTTTGCCGCGCCGGGCGGGATCATCGGGGTCAACGGCGGCTTGTTCCTCAATGCCCAGACCGAAGGTGAATATGCTTCGGTGCTGGCTCACGAATTGGCTCACTTGTCGCAACGCCACTTCGCCCGAGGCGTCGAAGCCTCGCAACGCATGCAAGTGCCGATGATGGCCGCTCTGTTGGCCGGGATCGTGATTGCCGCCGCTGGCGCCGGTGATGCCGGGATCGCCACCATTGCCGGTACCCAGGCAGCAGCGATCCAGGAACAACGGCGCTTCTCGCGCCAGAACGAACAGGAAGCCGACCGGATCGGCATCCTCAATCTGGAAAAGGCCGGTTACGATCCGCGCTCGATGCCGAACATGTTCGAGCGCTTGATGCGTCAGTACCGCTTCGATGCCAAGCCACCGGAATTCCTGCTGACTCACCCGGTGACCGAATCACGGATCGCCGACACCCGTAACCGTGCCGAACAGTCCAAACCGGGCGGCATCGAAGACAGCATGCGTTACCAGCTGATTCGCGCACGGGTGCAACTGATCTACGAAGAAACTCCTGGCCTGGGGGCCAAACGCTTCCGCGCCCAATTGGATGAGAACCCGAAAAACGACGTCGCGCGCTACGGCTTGGCCATTGCCCAGATCAAGGGTGGCCAATTGAACGAGGCACGGGAGAATCTCAAGCTACTGCTGGCCACGGCGCCGAACGAGATTATCTACAACCTGGCTCAGGTCGATCTGGACATCACCAACAATCGCCTGCCGGAGGCCCAAACGCGGGTTGATCGACTGTTGACTCAGTATCCGGGCAACTACCCGCTGAACCAGGTCCGTGTCGACTTGCTACTCAAACAAAACCGTACTGCGGACGCGGAAAAAGCCCTGGAAAGTTTGCTCAAATCTCGTCCGGACGATCCGGATGTCTGGTACATGGTGGCGGAGACTCGCGGCCTGTCGGGCAACATCATTGGCTTACACCAGGCTCGCGCCGAATACTTCGCTCTGGTCGGCGATTACCGCCAGGCCATTCAGCAACTGGACTTTGCCAAGCGCAAGGCCGGAAGCAACTTCCCATTGTCGTCACGGATCGATGCACGGCAACGAGAGCTGATGGAGCAAGAGCGCATGGTCAAGGACATGATGGGCTGATCTGCTCCTGGAACAAAAACTTCAGACACAAAAAAACCGCCTCTTTCGAGGCGGTTTTTTATTCAGCCAACAACCGGTTTATTCAGCCAGTTTGAAGGTGATGAAGCTGGCACGACCTTGACGCAGAACCCGCATCGACACCGAGCGGTTCTTCGGCAGTGCCTTGGCGATCTCGGTGAACTCCTTGGTGGAGCCGATCGCCTGGTTGTTCAGGTGAGTAATCACATCACCTGGCTGCAAGCCGATCAGCGAAGCAGGACCGTCCTGGATGTCCTTGATCACCACGCCGCCCTTGAGGTCGTTGGCTTTCTTCTGCTCATCGGTCAGCTCGGCAACGGAAACACCCAAGCGGTTGCTGCTGCCCTCAACCCCGGATTTCGCCTGCGCGCCCAGCTCTTTGCCTTCCTCCGGGATTGCGCCGACGGTCAGCTCGACGTTCTTGCGCTTACCCTCGCGGATCACTTCAAGATTAGCCTTGGCGCCTGCCTTGAGCGCGCCAACCAGGTGTGGCAGATCAGCAGACATGACGATCGGTTGACCGTTCATGCTCAAGATCACGTCGCCCACCTGCAGGCCACCCTTGGCCGCCGGGCCGTCATCCTGGATCTGAGCCACCAGCGCACCGGCCGGCTTCTCCAGACCGAACGACTCAGCCAGGTCCTTGTTCACCTCCTGAATCACGACACCCAACCAGCCTCGGCTGACTTTGCCGCCGCTTTTCAGTTGATTGGATACGTCCATCGCGACATCGATCGGGATCGCGAACGACACACCCATGAAGCCGCCCGAACGGGTGTAGATTTGTGAGTTGATCCCGACCACTTCACCGTTCAGATTAAACAGCGGGCCACCGGAGTTACCCGGGTTGATCGGCACGTCGGTCTGGATGAACGGGACATAGTTTTCGTTCGGCAGGCTGCGACCGATGGCGCTGACAATGCCTTGGGTCACGGTGTGGTCAAAGCCGAACGGCGAACCGATGGCGACAACCCATTGGCCAGCCTTCAGGTCCTGGGATTTGCCGAGTTTGAGAACCGGCAGGTCCTTGCCCTCGATTTTCAGCAACGCCACGTCGGAACGCGGGTCGGTGCCGATCAGTTTGGCTTTCAACTCACTGCGGTCGGCCAGGCGGACAAGAATTTCGTCGGCATCGGCGATCACGTGGTTGTTGGTCAGGATGTAGCCATCAGGCGAGATGATAAAACCCGACCCCAGGGACTGCGCTTCGCGCTGACGATCGCCGCGAGGCGAACGTTGTTGCGGCATGCCGCGCTCAAAGAACTCGCGCAGCGCTGGCGGCAGGCCTTCAAGATCCGGCATCTGGCTGGACACTTTGCGATCAGGCAGTTTCTGCGTGGTACTGATGTTCACCACCGCAGGCGAGGCCTGTTCAACCAGTTGCGTGAAGTCAGGCAATTCGGCCGCTTGAGCAGAGACCGCCTGACCGAGCACCAGCACGGTGGCAAAAATGGAGAGGTAAGACTTCAAGCGTGGTATCGACATACGGCTCCCGTTACGACGAGCATGGTTAAGCGATATGGAGCAAGGAACACCGGGAACGATACGCCGGTATTTTTGTTCCGGGAACAACAAACAAGGCCAGAGCCGTGAGGCTCTGACCTATAGAAAAATTCAGGGGGATTTGCAAATTGAAATGTTCACCAAACATTTCGACATCTCAATGGTGGAATGGGCATCGCTGGCCTCTCGCACAATCAAATTGCCGATCCATGAGCATCACAATTCAGCTCACTGTTTGGCCGCAGTAGCATCGGAGCGCATGGACAGCGCAATGCGTTCGGCGGTACCGATAGGGATCTCACCGACCACGGTCACCATGATCTCGCCCTGAGGCGTAGTCAAGCGTCGGGAAACCGCTACGGTTGGACCCAACTGGGTACGCGTATCGGTGACAGTAGCGCCGTTCAACGGCTCAAGAAACACCGAGAAGCGGGCCAAGCCATCGTCATACATCAAGCTACTGACCTGAGTTTTGGTCTCAGGGTCTTTGCGCGAAGAACTGCTACTGAGTTCGAAACCAGGCGGTAACCAGTCCGAATGCCAGACCTCGGCGGTTTTAAGCGCCTCTGCCTTGTCAGGTTCCAGGGAGACTGTCTTGCAATCAGGACCTGCCTGCAAATCTTTGTCTGATGGGACATCGGCGGTATCCAGTTGCGTGAACTGGAATCGCTCGAGCAACTGACCCTTGTCATTTAGCAGCAATGACTTGAGGGGCAAGCCGGTCTCCTTGTCCAGATGTAACTCGAAACCGTAACGATGCTGGTCACGCGGCGTTAGCGAAACGATCACCGCCGCACGCCCAGCCACACGCGACTTACCGATGACGGCAAGGTCGTACCAATTCTTGAGCTTTTGTGGATCGAGTGCACGAGCAGCAGATTTGGGAGACTCCCCCAGCCCCGCTATCAGGGTGCCGCTGACGCATTGAGTATGCCCATCAATGCGCACGACTTCCTGTGCCGAGCCGTCGAGCTGGAGTAAACGCTCGCGGACCTTGCCATCCTGGACGCGGTGCCAGATGTTATGGGTAGAAAAACTACCGTTACGCTCGTAAACAAAAGTACCGTGGAAGCTTTGCGTTTGCTCGGCCTGGCCCAGACGGGTCAACCAGTCTTGGGCTTCATCAGCGTGGGCTGGAACAACAAACCAGCCACCAAGCAGAAGCGTAAGTAGAGGTATGGCGCGCATGATCCTCCTTAACGGTTTTCCAGGCTTGCTGCACGAGCATAAGGCAGAGCACTTTCAGTGCCTTTCAAGGCAGCCTGTTGAGCATGTTGGCGCAAGTAACTTGGCAGACGCTGATCGTGCCAGCCCGGCTGACCTTGCAATACGCCGTTGGCCATAGGGCCAGTGGCTTCCGAGCTCTCACTGTAGCCTGCCAATACAGCTGGGCCCTTGACCTGAGGAACGGCCAGAGCAGGCTGATTGGATTGCTGAGCCAGTTCGACGCCAGCAATTTCGTCCTGGTTGTACAGACGAACACCTGCCAGTACGGCGATGGTCACCGAAGCAGCAACGGCCAGACGACCCAGGCTGCGCCATGGACCGCGAGATGCCTTGGCCGGGACGGCTTCGTCTTCCAGCGCAGCAGAAACTGCCGCAGCGATGTCCAGACGTGGAAGCAGCAGATCCTTATGCATGACTGCCCGAGCGATCTGGTAACGAGCCCAGGTATCGCGGGTTTCAACATCGTCAAAGGCATTCAGTACCCGACGCAACTCCAGCTCATCCGCTTCGTTATCCATCACTGCGGACAGCGATTCCTGCAGGGCTTCACGACTCATGGCGTTCCTCTCTTGGCTGTCGCCGCTGTCTCAGTTTTCCTGCAACAACGGCTGCAGGGCTTTATCAATGGCTTCCCGAGCCCGGAAAATCCGGGAACGCACGGTACCCACCGGACACTGCATAACCGCCGCAATGTCCTCGTAACTCAGACCATCGAATTCACGTAAAGTTAAAGCCGTACGCAAATCTTCTGGCAGTTGCTGGATGGTTCGATGGACGGTGCCTTCGATCTCATCCCGCAGCAATGCGCGTTCTGGCGACTCGAGATCCTTGAGGCCATGATCGCCATCGTAGAACTCTGCGTCTTCAGAACTGACATCGCTATCCGGCGGCCGGCGGCCGCGTGAAACCAAATAGTTTTTCGCCGTGTTGATGGCGATGCGGTAAAGCCACGTATAAAACGCGCTGTCTCCGCGGAAATTACCAAGTGCACGGTACGCCTTGATAAAGGCTTCCTGTGCGACATCCTGGGCTTCATGGGTGTCGTGCACGAAACGCACGATCAACCCGAGAATTTTGTGCTGGTATTTCAGCACTAGCAGATCGAAAGCTCGCTTGTCGCCGCGTTGGACGCGCTCGACCAGCTGCTGATCCTCTTCCTGGGTTAGCATGAACACTCCTCGATAAGCTCGAAGGAGGCTTGCATAACTAAACGACCAGACTTGCAAACATAGACTCGGGCTTTTCGCAAAAGTTCTCCCCCTTCAAGCAAGTTTCCTGCGGGCTCTGATTTGGCACGCACGAAAAGCGCAGCTCGGGATAACCCGGCTGCGCGAATAATCTTGTCATCGGATTCGCCAGCAAGGACCAAACAGCAGGTCCCGCTCTGAAGCCGACACTGTCCCTTGATTCAGGCAACCAGCTATTGATCTTGGGCCTTTGGCAAAAGTTCCAAATATTTATAGCTGCGTGCAACCGACATTGTGCGACTGCGAAGCGAAAAAGACTGTTAAATCCTCGATACAGTCGCCTTGTCGCCGAACCGGTGAAAAAAACTTCCGACGAAGCGTCCGGTCTTTTCCGTCACAGTAGTTTCACAATGCCATGTAGGCCCGGCTATTGTGCCGCTCCCCCCCTCTATATACTAGTGGGCTGTGTGGCTGCCTGACTCGCCGATCCAGGTGTCTTGCGCCAACCCCGACCCGGGTCGCTTTGAGCGGAATCCTGAAATGAGCCAACAGTTTCAACACGATGTTCTGGTCATTGGCAGCGGCGCTGCCGGTTTGAGCCTTGCGCTGACCTTGCCCGGTCATCTGCGCATCGCCGTACTGAGCAAAGGCGACCTCGCCAATGGCTCGACTTTCTGGGCCCAGGGCGGTGTCGCTGCCGTGCTGGATGATACCGACACCGTCGAGTCCCACGTCGATGACACGCTCAATGCCGGCGGCGGCCTGTGCCATGAAGACGCCGTGCGGTTTACCGTCGAGCACAGTAAAGAAGCCATCCAGTGGCTGATCGACCAGGGCGTTCCGTTTACCCGCGATGAAGAGTCTGGCACGGAGGACGGCGGTTTCGAGTTTCACCTGACCCGCGAAGGCGGCCACAGCCATCGGCGCATCATCCACGCAGCCGATGCCACCGGTGCGGCGATCTTCAGAACCTTACTGTTCCAGGCCCGACAACGGCCGAACATCGAACTGCTGGAACAACGGGTCGCAGTCGATCTGATCACCGAAAAACGCCTGGGCCTGGAAGGCGACCGTTGCCTCGGTGCCTACGTACTCAACCGCACCACCGGTGAAGTCGACACCTACGCCGCCCGCTTCGTGATCCTCGCTTCCGGTGGCGCCGCAAAGGTCTATCTCTATACCAGCAATCCCGACGGCGCTTGCGGGGATGGCATTGCCATGGCCTGGCGTTCGGGCTGCCGGGTGGCGAACCTGGAGTTCAACCAGTTCCACCCCACGTGCCTGTATCACCCACAGGCCAAGAGTTTCCTGATCACCGAAGCCCTGCGCGGCGAAGGTGCGCACCTGAAGCTGCCCAACGGCGAACGCTTCATGCAGCGCTTCGACCCGCGCGCCGAACTGGCGCCACGTGACATCGTCGCCAGGGCCATCGACCACGAGATGAAGCGCCTGGGCATCGATTGCGTCTATCTGGACATCAGCCACAAGCCCGAAGCGTTCATCAAGACCCACTTCCCGACGATGTACGAACGCTGCCTCGAGTTTTCCATCGACATCACCAAGCAACCGATCCCGGTGGTTCCGGCGGCGCACTACACCTGCGGCGGCGTGATGGTCGATCAACAAGGCCGCACCGATGTGCCCGGCCTGTATGCCATTGGCGAGACCAGCTTCACCGGGCTGCACGGTGCCAACCGCATGGCCAGCAACTCGCTGCTGGAATGTTTCGTCTACGCGCGCTCGGCGGCGGCGGACATTCTCGAGCAGTTGCCTCAGGTGTCGATTCCGACCGCCCTTCCCGTCTGGGATGCGAGCCAGGTGACCGACTCCGACGAAGACGTGATCATTGCGCACAACTGGGACGAATTGCGGCGTTTCATGTGGGACTACGTGGGCATCGTGCGCACCAACAAGCGCTTGCAACGGGCACAGCACCGTGTGCGGCTGCTATTGGACGAAATCGACGAGTTCTACAGCAACTATAAAGTCAGCCGGGATTTGATCGAGTTGCGCAACTTGGCCCAAGTTGCGGAACTGATGATCCAGTCAGCGATGGAGCGCAAGGAAAGTCGCGGTCTGCATTACACCCTCGACTACCCGAACATGTTGCCTGAGGCACTGGACACTATTCTGGTGCCGCCCACCTACGCCGACTGAACCTGAGCCGAACCCGCAGGCGTCGGTGCAGATCCGCCGCCTGCGAATCATGAGGCACACAAATTGTCCTGACCCGTCGCTCGCCGCGCAGACGAAGCCGCAGTATTACGACCAACGGTAGCGCCAGACTGTCCGGCCTTAGCTGGACCGATTGCCAACCCTGAGCCTGATTCCACAACTGCCAACCATCAGCGTCCCGGCGCAAGCCACAATATGCCTGCGGGTGCGTCAGCAAAATCTGCCGTGGCAATACCCAAAAGCCGTGTGCCAGGCACAGCAAAACACCGAGCGAACTGGCCCAGAGCGGTATAGAGAGAAGAAACAACGCACCCAGCGCGAACAGCTGGGCCAGAAGATACGCCGCCAGCAACTGCCGTGAGGCATGCCAGCGGCATTCGAACGCATTACTTGGGCTGGACACGATCCAGGATCATGCGAACCATGCGCTGAAGCTCCGGATCTTCCGATTCGGCGCGTTCCATGAACCAACCGAACATGTCCTGATCTTCGCATTCGAGCAGCTTGCGGTAGCAATCGCGGTCGACATCATTGAGATGCGGATAGACCTCTTTCACGAACGGCACCAGCAATACGTCAAGCTCAAGCATGCCGCGGCGGCTGTGCCAGTAGAGGCGATTCAGTTCAACATCTTCGACCATGGAGCGCTCCTCAAATAGGCGGCAAGTATACAGCCCCGCGCCCGGTCGAACAGTCGGCTTTGGTCGGCCCCTCTCGAGCTTTTGTGAACTACCCATTTCATGGGCGTCCCCTTATGATGTCTCCCAGACTCTTTACCCTGCGATGACCCATGGCCGATTCTGCTTTTTTCTGCACCCTGTCACACGAAGGCGTTCTCGCGGTCCGCGGCGCGGATGCCGGCAAATTCCTGCAGGGCCAATTGACCTGCAACCTCAACTACCTGAGCGACACCCAGGCCAGCCTCGGCGCCCGTTGCACCCAGAAAGGCCGGATGCAGTCGAGTTTCCGCATTCTGCTGGAAGGCGACGGCGTTCTCCTGGCCATGGCCACCGAGCTGCTGGAGCCGCAACTGGCGGACCTGAAAAAGTACGCAGTGTTCTCAAAATCCAAACTGACCGATGAAAGCGCTGCCTGGGTGCGTTTCGGCCTCGATCATGGCGATGCGGCACTGAGCAGCCTGGGTCTTGAGCTGCCGGCCGACACCGACAGCGTTGCGCGCAACGACGGCCTGATCGCGATTCGTGTTTCACCTGGACGCGCCGAACTCTGGACCGCCGCCGATCAAGCCGATGCCATCAAGGGCAAGCTGTCCGCCCTGCTGGCCGAAGGCGATCTGAATCAATGGCTGCTGGGCCAGGTCCGCGCAGGGATCGGCCAGGTCATGCCGAGTACTCGCGAGCTGTTCATCCCACAGATGCTCAACCTGCAAGCCGTTGGCGGCGTGAGTTTCAAGAAAGGCTGCTACACCGGCCAGGAAATCGTCGCGCGTATGCAGTACCTGGGCAAACTCAAGCGCCGGCTGTACCGCTTGCAACTGGATGGCATTGAATTGCCGGAACCCGGCACACAACTGTTTTCCCCGACCCACGGCAGCTCTATTGGTGAAGTGGTGATTGCCGCGCGCGGCGAACAAAATATTGAACTCCTGGCCGTGCTGCAAGCCGAAGCAGCAGAGGGCGGCGACATTCACTTGGCAGCGCTAGAAGGCCCTGCCCTGCACTTGCTCGACCTGCCCTACGCGCTGGATCGCGATAAAGAAATCCAGCGTTAACAGCAGTATTTTTTTGCAAGACCCTAGAGAACAGAAATGAGCGAGCTGGCGGATAAGGTCCAACAGGATTTGGTTGAGGCCATCGATAACGATGACCTGGTTCTGCCAACATTACCGGAAGTGGCCCTGCAAATTCGCAAGGCCGCTGAAGATCCGGAAATCAGCGTAAGCACCCTGAGTAAAGTAATCGGCCGCGATACCGCGCTGTCGGCGCGCCTGATCAAAGTGGTCAACAGCCCGTTGCTGCGTGCAACCCAGGAAGTCACCGACCTGCACACGGCCATCACCCGGCTGGGCGTGAACTACAGCAGCAACCTGGCCATCGGTCTGGTGATGGAACAGATTTTCCACGCCCGTTCTGAAGTGGTGGAACAGAAGATGCGCGATGTCTGGCGCAAAAGCCTGGAAATCGCCGGGGTCAGTTATGCACTGTGCCGCAGTTACACCCAGCTCAAACCGGATCAGGCTGCGCTGGGCGGGTTGGTGCATCAAATTGGTGTACTGCCGATCCTGACGTACGCCGAAGACCACTATGAGCTGCTCTCGGACCCGGTCAGCCTCAACCATGTGATCGACCGCATTCATCCGTTGCTCGGCGACAAGCTGCTCAGCGTCTGGGAATTTCCGGAGATGTTGGTGAAGTTGCCGGGGCAGTACCTGGATTTCAAACGCGATTCCGGGCGGGTCGATTATGTCGACCTGGTACAGATCGCCAGCCTGTATTGCCACAAGGACAGCGACCACCCGCTGGCCCGCATCGACGTGCTCAGTGTTCCGTCGTTCAAGAAGCTGGGGATTGATCCCGAGAATGAGGCGATGTGCAGGGATCTGGAAGAATCGCGGTCGATGTTCTACTGATTGTGAACACGAATAATTGTGGCGAGGGAGCTTGCTCCCGTTCGGCTGCGTAGCAGTCGTAAACCCTACGCATTCGGTGTGTCAGAAGGAATCAGGTTGCAGGTTTTGGGGCTGCTTAGCAGCCCAACGGGAGCAAGCTCCCTCGCCACAAAAGCTCCGGGGCAACAGGTCTGGTGTTTACTCCCCCGCAATAAAACTCACCCGAACCTTCAACCCCGCGGCCTCCCCGTCATGCAGGCTGATCTGCGCCAAGTGCGCGCGGCAGATCTCACCGACAATCGCCAAGCCCAACCCTGATCCCGCGACCTGCTGGTTGCGCCGATAAAAGCGCTCAAATACCCGATCGCGCTCTTCAAGGGGAATCCCGGGGCCATCGTCCTCGACCTCCAGCACCGCCGGCGCCGTCACGCGAAGGATCACATTGCCACCGGGCGGTGTGTGGGCCAATGAGTTATCCACCAGGTTGCTCAGCAATTCGTTCAACAGCGTCGGCTCACCGCGCAGCCACACCGGCTCGTCCGCCTCCAGCGCCAGCGCCACGCCGCGTGCGTGGGCCAGCGGGGCCATCGCCATGCCCAGTTCCCGGGCCAATTGGCTCAGGTCCAGCAACTGGGCGCCGCCCTCGGCAATCGCCCGTGCGCCGTTTTCGACCCGAGCCAGGGAAAGCAACTGATTGGCCAAATGCGTCAGGCGATCCGTTCCTTGGGCCGCGGTTTCCAGGGTGCTGCGCCAGGTTTCCGGTTCGCTGGCGCGCAAGCCCAATTCCAGTCGTGCCTTGAGCGCCGCCAGCGGTGTACGCAGTTCATGGGCCGCATCGGCAATGAACTGCGCCTGACGCTCGAACTGCCCGCGCAAGCGTTCGGTAAAGTGATTGAGTGCGCGCACCAGCGGCCACAACTCACGCTGCACTTCCACCAGCGGCAACGGCCGCAGATCATCGGACTGGCGCTCTTCCACTGCGGTGCGCAATCGCTCTAATGGGCGCAACGCCACGCTGACCGCAAACCAGACGATCATCAGTGCGCCAATCGCCAACATGCCGAGCCGCAGCAAGGTATCCGCCGCGAGGCTGCGGGCCATGCGCACCCGCGCTTCATCGGTCTCCGCCACGCGAATTTCCGCCATGCCGTTCATGTTCGGTTCGATCACCGCTTTAAGCAGGCTCACCACCCGCACGTTCTGCCCTTGGTAAGTGGCGTTGTAGAAACGCGCCAGCGCCGGGTAGTCGTCGGTGCGCGGCGTTCCCGGCGGCGGTCCGGGGAGGTTTTCGTAGCCGGAGATCAGCTTTTGATGGATGTCGTTGACCTGGTAATAAATTCGCCCGGCACTGTCGTAAGCGAAAGTATCGAGGGCGACGTAAGGCACGTTCGCGCTGAGGCTGCCATCACGCTGGGACAAGCCGGCGGCAATGGTCCGCGCCGAAGCCAGCAAGGTGCGGTCATAAGCGGTGTCGGCGGCTTCGCGACCGTTCCAATACGCGCTCAAACCACTGGCCAACATCAACACCACCAGCAACAGCGCCAGGTTCCACAGCAACCGCCAGCGCAGGCTGCTGGGCTTATGCATCGCGGCTTTCCAACAAGTAGCCGAGGCCGCGGAAGGTCACGATTGCCACCGGTTGGCCATCGAGTTTCTTGCGCAAACGGTGGACGTAGATTTCGATGGCGTCGGGGCTGGCCTCTTCGTCCAGGCCAAATACCTGGGAAGCCAGTTGTTCCTTGCTCATCACCCGGCCAGGACGGGCGATCAGCGCTTCGAGCACGGCTTGTTCGCGAGAAGTCAGGGTCAGCAATTCTTCGCCGAGGGTGAAGCGCCGGGTGTCCAGATCATAGGCCAGCACGCCGCAGCGCTGCTGCCGCTCACCGCCTAAAACGCTGCGCCGCAGCAAGGCTTTGACCCGAGCTTCGAGTTCGGTCAGTTCGAACGGTTTGGCGAGGTAATCGTCTGCACCAAGGTTCAGGCCATGGACCCGATCCTTGACGTCGCTGCGGGCGGTCAGCATCAGCACCGGCAGATTTTTACCCCGGGCCCGCAGACGCGCCAGCACTTCAAAACCATCCATGCGCGGCAGGCCGACATCGAGGATCGCCATGGCGTATTCCTCGCTGCTCAAGGCCAGGTCGGCCGCCACGCCATCGTGCAAAACATCCACGGTCAACCCGGTGCTCTTGAGCGCCTGGGCGACACTTTCGGCGAGCTGCAGATGGTCTTCGACGAGCAGGACACGCATGGATTTTTACCTCGTTCAGGGATGGTCGACGCCATTCTTTGGCGCGGAGTTTACAGCCGCAACCGCTGCTGTGAAGCCCGAAATCCGTGAAAGTCAGCTGAAAGGTTAGCGAAAGGTTGGCCCGTTAGAGTCCAGCCACGGACCGTTTCGACTGTCCGTCGCTGCTGCCACACAGCGATACGAAAAACGCCTCGAAGCGTTTTCGCCAATAAGAACAATAACGGAGTATTTCACGATGCTGTCCATGCAGCTTCAGGCTCGCCCGCCTGTTCGTTTTTCCCGCCTCAGCCAGACCGCCCTTGCCAGTGCCGCCGCCTTCGCCGGCTTTTCGCCGTTGAGCCAGGCTGCCTTCTTCGAAGACAGTAAGGCAACACTTGAAACCCGCAACATGTATTTCAACCGCGACTTTCGCGATGGCACCAGTGCCCAGCAATCCAAGCGTGACGAATGGGCCCAGGGGTTCATCCTCAATCTGCAATCGGGTTACACCGACGGCACCGTGGGGTTTGGTGTCGATGCGCTGGGCATGCTGGGGGTCAAGCTCGATTCGAGTCCCGACCGCACCGGCACCGGCCTGTTGCCGACCCACGATGACGGTCGCGCGGCCAATGAGTACTCCAAACTTGGCCTGACCGGCAAAGTGAAGATCTCCGCCACCGAACTGAAAATCGGCAGTCTGATCCCGGAGCTGCCGATCCTCAAGCCCAACGACGGGCGCATCCTGCCGCAGACCTTTGAAGGCGGAATGCTGACCTCCAAAGAGGTCAAGAACCTGACCTTCACCGGTGGTCGACTGGATAAAGCCAAAGACCGCGACAGCACCGATTTCGAGGACATTGCCCTCAACAACAAGAACAGCCGTTTTGCCGGCACAGCCGCTGGCAAGCACTTCGACTTTGGCGGCGTGGATTACAAGTTCACCGACAAAATCACCGGCAGCTACCACTTCGCGCAACTCGATGAAGTCTACAACCAGCACTTCCTCGGCGTGGTCGCCTCGCAACCGTTCGGCCCCGGCACGTTCGGCACCGACCTGCGACTGGCCATCAGTAACGACCAGGGCGCGGCCCGTGGCGGCAAGATCGACAACAAATCCCTCAACGGCCTGGTGAGCTATGCCTTGAGCGGGCATAAATTCAGCGCCGGTTATCAGCACATGTCCGGCGACAGTGCCTTCCCGTATGTCGATGGCAGCGACCCGTACCTGGTCAACTTCGTGCAGATCAACGACTTCGCCGGCGCCGAAGAGCATTCCTGGCAAGCGCGCTACGACTTTGACTTCGCCAAACTGGGCGTTCCCGGCCTGAGTTTCATGAGCCGTTACCTGAGCGGTGACAACATCAAGCTCAAGAACGGTGAAGAAGGCAAAGAGTGGGAGCGCAACACCGAGATCAAATATGTAGTACAAAGCGGCGCGCTAAAGGACGTCGCCGTGCGCCTGCGTAATGCCACCTACCGTTCCAACTACTCCGCTCGCGATGCCGATGAAGTGCGTCTGCTGGTGAGCTATAGCGTTGCACTTTGGTAATTGATTGAACCGCCGAAGGCTAAAAGATCGGAGCCTT
The DNA here is from genome assembly GCF_056680395.1 of Pseudomonas sp. ASL4. Taxonomy (NCBI): domain Bacteria; kingdom Pseudomonadati; phylum Pseudomonadota; class Gammaproteobacteria; order Pseudomonadales; family Pseudomonadaceae; genus Pseudomonas; species Pseudomonas sp. ASL4. Next base: position 6,614,164 of record NZ_CM155280.1, read on the forward strand.
CGGCAACTCCTACACACATCCATACAACAAAAAATCTGTGGAGAACCCAATGAATTTGTCACTGCGTAAAGTTGCTCTCACCGCCAGCGCCCTGCTGTTCGCCGGCCAACTGATGGCCGAGCCGAAGCGCCCGGAATGTATCGCCCCAGCCTCCCCCGGCGGTGGTTTCGACCTGACCTGCAAACTGGCGCAAAGCGCGCTGATCAACGAAAAAATCCTGACCAAACCGATGCGCGTGACCTACATGCCCGGCGGCGTCGGCGCGGTGGCGTACAACGCGGTGGTCGCTCAGCGTCCGGGCGATGCCGGCACGCTGGTGGCGTGGTCCAGCGGTTCGTTACTGAACCTGGCCCAAGGCAAGTTCGGGCGTTTCGATGAGACCAACGTTCGCTGGTTGGCCGCTGTCGGCACCAGCTACGGCGCCATCGCGGTGAAAAGCGACTCGCCTTACAAGAATCTGGACGATCTCGTTCAGGCGCTGAAGAAAGATCCGAGCAAAGTGGTGATCGGCTCCGGCGGCACCGTCGGCAGCCAGGACTGGATGCAAACCGCGCTGATCGCCAAGGCCGCCGGGATCAACCCACGTGACCTACGTTATGTGGCCCTCGAAGGCGGCGGTGAAATCGCCACTGCCCTGCTCGGCGGCCACATCCAAGTCGGCAGCACCGACATCTCCGACTCCATGCCGCACATCCAGAGCGGTGACATGCGTCTGCTGGCGGTATTCGCCGACAAACGTCTGGACGAGCCGGAAATGAAGGACATCCCGACCGCCAAAGAGCAAGGCTACGACATCGTCTGGCCGGTGGTTCGCGGTTTCTACCTCGGGCCAAAGGTCAGCGACGAAGACTACGCCTGGTGGAAAAACGCCTTCGACAAACTGCTGGCGTCCGAAGACTTCGCCAAGCTGCGCGATCAGCGTGAACTGTTCCCGTTCGCCATGACCGGCCCGGAGCTGGACACCTACGTGAAGAAACAAGTGGCTGACTACAAAGTGCTGGCCAAAGAGTTCGGCCTGATCCAGTGATCGCCTCTGTCTAGCGGCTGCGGCCCCGTTTGCGCGGGACTGCGGCACAGGAGTTTCCCATGCTCTTACAACGCATTTTTGCTTCGGTGCTGTTGCTGGCCTGTATTGGCCTGGCGCTGATGGCGTGGCCGTATCAAGCGGCTTTTTCCTACGAACCGGTGGGGCCTCGGGCCTTCCCGCTGTTGATGCTCGGGCTGATGGGCCTGGCGCTGTTGTATATGGTGTTTCGCCCCGCACCGATCAAGCACAACCCTGACGAACCGCCGATGGACCGCGAGACCCTGACCAAAATCGGTATCTGCGTGGTGCTGTTGCTGGTGTTCGCGGGCACCTTCGAACCGCTTGGTTTCATTGTCGCGAGCATCCTGATTGGGATCCCGATGGCGCGCTTGTACGGCGGCCGCTGGTTGCCCAGCACGGTGATCATCAGCCTGATGGCGATCGGTCTTTATCTGCTGTTCGACAAGTTGATGGACGTGCCACTGCCCTTGGGCGTGCTCGACGTTCTGGAGAACTGATATGGATACTCTTGGCTATTTGGGTCAGGGTTTTGGCGTTGCGCTGACCCCGTACAACCTGGTGACCGCGCTGTGCGGCACGCTCATCGGCACTGTGGTCGGCCTGCTGCCGGGCCTGGGCCCGATCAACGGGGTGGCGCTGTTGATCCCGATCGCATTCGCCCTCGGTCTGCCACCGGAATCAGCACTGATCTTGCTGGCGGCGGTGTACCTGGGTTGCGAATACGGCGGCCGGATCAGCTCGATTTTGCTGAACATTCCTGGCGAAGCCTCCACCGTGATGACCACCCTCGACGGTTACCCTATGGCCCGCAAAGGCCTGGCCGGTGTAGCGCTGTCGCTGTCGGCGTGGAGTTCGTTCATCGGCGCATTTATCGCCACCTGCGGCATGGTGCTGTTCGCCCCGCTGCTGGCGAAATGGGCGATTGCCTTCGGACCCGCCGAATACTTTGTACTGATGGTATTCGCGATTGTCTGCCTGGGCGGCATGGCCGGTGATCGGCCGCTGAAAACTTTTATCGCAGCGTTGATCGGTCTGTTCCTGTCGAGCGTCGGGATCGATGCCAACAGCGGCGTGTACCGTTTCACCGGGGACAACATCCACCTGACCGACGGCATTCAATTCGTCGTGTTGGTGCTGGGCCTGTTCTCCATCAGTGAAATCCTCCTGCTGCTGGAAAAAACCCACCACGGTCAGGAAGCGGTGAAAGCCACCGGCCGCATGATGTTCAACTTCAAGGAAGCGTCGGCGGTGTTCGTGGTGAACATTCGTTGCGGCGTGTTGGGTTTCATCATGGGCGTGTTGCCGGGTGCCGGTGCGACGCTCGCCAGCGCCGTGGCCTACATGACCGAGAAACGCATCGCCGGCGCCAAAGGCACCTTCGGCCAAGGCGACATGCGTGGCCTCGCGGCACCTGAAACGGCCATCGGCGGCGCAGCCTGCGGCGCACTGGTGCCGATGCTGACCCTCGGCGTTCCGGGTTCGGGCACCACGGCGGTGATGATTGGCGCGCTGTCGCTGTACAACATCACGCCGGGGCCGCTGCTGTTCCAGCAACAACCGGACATCGTCTGGGGCCTGATCGCTTCGTTGTTCGTCGCCAACATCATGCTGGTGATCCTCAACATCCCGATGATCCGCATCTTCACCCGCATCCTCGCCGTGCCGAACTGGGCGCTGGTGCCGGTGATCGCGATCATTACCGGGATCGGCGTCTACGCGGTGCACGCCACCACGTTCGACCTGTTCCTGATGATCGGCATCGGTATCTTCGGTTACATCCTGCGCAAGATGGACTTTCCGCTGTCGCCGGTCCTGCTGGGGTTCATCCTCGGCGGCTTGATGGAGCAGAACCTGCGTCGCGCGCTGTCGATTTCCAACGGCGCGCTGGAGATTCTCTGGTCCAGCCCGATCACCTTCGGCTGCTGGGTGCTGACCGCAATCATGTTGCTGATGCCGGTCATCCGGATCTGGCGCAAACGTTCGGTCGCCCGGCGCACCATTGCCGATGTCTGATCGTCCCTTCAAAACCTGGTGGGGAACACCGCTGGTCGGTCTGCTTGGCGGTTACCTCGCCAGCCAGATCGGCTGGCCGCTGCCGTGGATGGTCGGCTCGTTGCTGGCGATCATCCTGGTGCGCTGCCTGACACCCTGGCAATTGGCGGAAATCCCTGGCGGGCGCAAGTGCGGTCAGTGGATCGTCGGCATCGGTATCGGCCTGCACTTCACCCCGGTGGTGATGGAGCAGGTCCTGAGTCATTTCGGTTTGATCTTCTTTGGGGCGCTGGTCACCAGCCTGTCCGCCGTGGTCGGTTTCTGGTTGATGCGGCGCACCGGTGAGGATCGCGCCACCGCGTTCTTTTCCAGCATGCCGGGAGGCTCCGGCGAGATGGTCAACCTCGGCGCGCGCAATGGCGCGGTGCTCAGCCGGGTCGCGGCGGGGCAAAGCTTGCGGGTGCTGGTGGTGGTGCTGTGTGTGCCGGCGGCGTTCAAGTATTTGCTCGGGGACGGAGCTTCGATCGCCCACGCCACGGCCGTCGATTGGCGTTGGCTGGCGCTGTTGTTTCCGGCGGGCGCCCTGCTCGCTTGGGTCTGGCAGCGTTTACGACAACCCAATCCGTGGCTGTTCGGGCCGTTGCTGGTGAGTGCGGCGGTGAGTATCAGTTGGGATTTGCACATCGGTTTGCCTAACGGCGGTAGCCAGATCGGCCAATGGTTGATTGGCAGCGGCTTGGGATGTCACTTCAATCGGCAATTCTTCCGGCGCGCTCCGTCATTTATGGGACGGACGTTGATCGGCACGGTGTTGACCATGTTGATCGCCACGGCGGCGGCGCTGGGGTTGAGTGCGTTGACCCACCTGGATCTGCGTTCGCTGACGTTGGGCATGATGCCCGGCGGGATTGCAGAAATGAGTTTGACCGCGGAGACCCTGCAATTGTCGGTGCCCTTGGTAACCGCGATGCAGGTGATGCGGTTGTTGTTTGTGTTGTTTCTGGCGGAACCGTTGTTCAAGTATTGGAATCGGCAACCGGAGCAGCCCTGACACCGCCCCAGTGACAGGTGATGACTGTGGCGAGGGGGCTTGCCCCCGTTCGGCTGCGAAGCAGTCGTAAAACCTGTAAATGCGGTGTTTGGCAAAAAGCAGGGCCGCTGCTCGACCCAACGGGGGAAAGCCCCCTCGCCACAGCAAGCTCCCTCGCCACAAAAGCCCTCACGGTCATCCCATCAAACCGGCGGCAACCGCCACTCGATCGGCGTTTCGCCATTCTGCTCCAGAAACTTGTTGGTCCGGCTGAAGTGTCCGCAACCGAGGAAGCCGCGATAAGCGGACAGCGGCGAAGGATGCACCGACGTCAGCACCAGATGCTTCGTAGCATCAATCAGCTTCTGCTTGCCCTGGGCATGCGCGCCCCACAGCATGAACACCAGATGCGGCTGATGTTCGCTGACCACTTCAATGATCCGATCGGTGAAAAACTGCCAGCCCTTGTCCTTGTGCGCATTGGCGTTGGCGCGCTCGACGGTCATGGTGGTGTTGATCATCAACACACCCTGATCAGCCCAGCTTTGCAGGCAGCCGTGGCTCGGGATGTCGATGTTCAGGTCGCGTTTCAACTCTTTATAGATGTTCACCAGCGAGGGCGGCGCCGGCACGCCCGGTTGCACCGAGAAGCACAAGCCATGGGCCTGGCCGGGGCCGTGATAGGGGTCCTGCCCGAGGATCACGACCTTGACCTTGTCCAGCGGCGTGGAGTTAAGCGCATTGAAGATCATCGGTCCTGGCGGATAGATTTCCTTGCCCGCCGCACGCTCCTGTTGCAGGAATGAGCGCAACTCTGCCATGTAGGGCTGGTCGAATTCAGCACGTAGTGCCTCCTTCCAGCTCGGTTCGAGTTTGATACGGTCGTCAGCAGTCATGGTCATACCCGGCAAAAACAATGGGGCGAACCCTAGGAAACCCCAACCTCCTTGTCAATTGATCTGACGCAGATCCGGCACTTTCCTACTTTGCGATCATACTGAACGCTCAAATTCCCGATCGAGGTCACGATGAATTTGCACTTCGAAGAACTTACCGGCACCGACGGCGCGCGCATCGGCATCGCCAGCCTGGACGCCGAAAAGTCGCTGAATGCCTTGTCCCTGCCGATGATCAATGCCCTGCACGATCAACTGGACGCTTGGGCCAAGGAGCCACAAATCGTCTGCGTGCTGTTGCGGGGCAACGGCGCCAAAGCCTTCTGTGCCGGTGGCGAAGTACGCAGCCTGGTCGAAGCCTGCCGCAACCATCCCGGCGAAGTACCACCGCTGGCCGCGCAATTCTTCGCCGCGGAATATCGCCTGGACTTCATGCTGCACACCTACCCAAAACCGCTGATCTGCTGGGGTCACGGTTACGTGCTCGGCGGCGGCATGGGACTGCTGCAAGGGGCGAGCATCCGGATTGTCACGCCAACCAGCCGCCTGGCGATGCCGGAGATCAGCATCGGCTTGTACCCGGATGTCGGCGCCAGTTGGTTTCTGTCACGACTGCCCGGCAAGCTCGGGTTGTTCCTCGGCCTGACCGGCGCGCACATGAATGCCCGTGATGCGATCGATCTGGATCTGGCGGACCGGTTCCTGCTTGAAGAACAGCAGGAAGAACTGGTCGAAGGCTTGCTGCAATTGAACTGGCAGGAACAGACCTCGATGCAACTCAACAGCCTGCTCAAGGCATTGCAACAGGAAGCCGTCGCGCAGTCGCCTGAAGCGCAATGGCTGCCGCGTCGCCAGCAGATCGACGAACTGCTGGATGTCAGCGATGTGCGCTGTGCCTGGAAGGCAATCAGCCATTTGCGGGGTCACACCGATCCGCTGCTCAGCCGCGCGGCTAAGACCATGACCGAGGGCTCGCCCCTGACCGCTCATCTGGTCTGGGAACAAATCGCCCGGGCCCGGCATCTGTCATTGGCTGAAGTCTTTCAGATGGAATACACCCTGAGCCTCAACTGCTGCCGTCACCCGGAATTCAGTGAAGGGGTGCGGGCGCGGCTGATCGACAAGGATCAGAAGCCGCACTGGCACTGGCCGGATATCAACAATGTGCCGGATGCGGTGGTGGAGGCGCATTTTCATAAGGTTTGGGAAGGACGGCATCCGTTGGCGGATTTGTCGGAGTACTAAAATCCGGGCGTTGCCCGCGACAACCATTTCATGATGGCTATCGCGGGCAAGCCATCTTCGCACTCGGTACTGGGGGGTTTGATCAACCTTGAAGTTGATAAAACTTAATTATTTCTACCATTGCCCGCATCGCAGCATCGTCATTACGCAACAGTATGTCTTCAACGTCTCTCAGCGGGGGTGAAGGATGCAGAAGGTCGATTATTTGGCTCGCGGCGTAGTCTTGAACCACTCGATCCGCCCCTTGAACTCTTACAAAACCTATAGCAGCATCTCCGCCGAGGAAGTGATTAGAAATACGAATTTTTGGAGACGCGCCATAATTAACCACAATGACCAGATCATCATTATCTCGATGAAATTTCAGCTGATTGATAGATACACCAAACTCTGAAAAATCGACACCATCAACACCTCCATATGTATTGACAATGACATCTCTGCCCAACCCGTCATATTTGTAGATATCATTACCTGCGCCGCCGGACAAAGTATCGTCACCCAGGCCGCCCCACAAAACATCATCTCCTACACCGCCCGAGATATAGTCATCTCCCCGCATACCGCGTATTTCACCAGCGCCACTCAAAGTATCATTACCTCGCCCACCAACGAGAGGGAGTAATTTGTTATCCCGAGCAGAAGTTACCACCCGAGCACTATTGATCAGGACACCATGGCGATAAACATCAGGAGCAGGAGCTAGCTTACTATTGGCTACAAGATCTTCCAGGCTAACGCTCGACCCATCTGCAAACTTTATAAGCTCGACACCAGAACCATCCAGATCACTGGCATTCGGCAAAACAATACGAACCTTTTGATCTTTGCCCCAAGAGATATCAAGCGTTGAGTACAGCATTTGCCCACGAGGCGGATTACGATAGGTGCCGCGTGGCGTGTTCGGCGCCAACTCTATATTCACCGCCTCAATTAATGCGGCGCCCCAGCTTAATTGCAATTGCTTCAGGGCAACGCCTTCCGGAAGCATAACAGTATCTGTATCGACCAACCCGAACTCGGCTTGCCACCCTGCGGCTCCAACTTCCGAACGGCGAAAAACAGGGCTTACTATATCCGCAACAATGGTCGTCGCCCCAGCATGAGTTCCGATTATATAAGTGTCTGGACCGCTTTCGCCATAAAGCCAATCTTCTCCTGAACCACTCACTAAATAATCTGCACCCTCGGCCCCTAGCAACGTATCGTTTCCTGCCCCGCCTGAAAGAAACGCCCCGGGAATACTATCTTCATAGGAACCATAGTTAACCACGGAATTCTTATAAGTGACTATCAAGTCATCTCCCGCACCGCCATAAAAAATATTTCCAACTTCAAGATTTACCCTGCCACCTGTGTCGTCGCCTTGAACGATTTGATGCCACACCTTGTCAGTCACCACCTCCCAGCTAAATTTCTTGTAGGTGATTTCATTACTGTTAAAACTGCCTGCCGGATAAACATTCCAACCCTTAATACCACCTGAGTCGTCCTTATCCTCTACGACAATATCACCCGTTTTTAAAGAGAACCCGCTATAGCTTGAGCCGGATGAATGGTATTGCGGTTTTTGCGTCGATGAATATTTCAACCCGTCCACGACAGGCCTGTAATCAGAACGGGGAGTAGAACTTAAAGATCTATCGGTGAAAACGGCTCTACCAAAAATAGAGCTAATCGACTGCGGAGTAGTTTCCGAGAGCACTCCTGTGTGGAAGCTATCATCAATTAAATCAGTTCGTTCGCTGTAGCTAAACTCATCATCAGTAGTATAGATAGCAACCCAAGCACCCTGGCTATTTAGCACAAACCCCGCTGCCAATCTACGTGCAGCGCGCCGTTCCTTAAACCTCTTAAGAAACTCCTCCTCCCACACCTTACCGCTGATAGTTTCTGGACGTAGAACCTCCTTCGCGACGTTGCTTTCACCCGTCGCCCCGCTAGACTTATCATGAACATCAGGCTGTTCGACAACAATAGCCGGACCTGTCAACTCGTCGTCCTCTTTGTTTGTGCTATCTCCCAGTGTAACTTTTACCGGAGTTAACTCGCCGACACCTATCAGACCCTGCTCTATCTTCATAACATCCTGAAAACTCAAAACAGTTCCGTCAGCAAACCTAAATGACGAATTCTTCCATTTTTCATGATCCCGTAGAAAAACTGCATCGCTCAAACCATTCGACAGTCGTAATACCCGGCCGACATCAATAACAGTAATTTCAGCTTTTAAGTTACCAAGGGTAAACCCTGGCCCGAATTTTATGATATTGTTTCCACCAGCATCTGCAATTACATCAAGGCCATCTCCGACACTAAAATTGAAAGTATCATCGCCGTCTTGACCTTCAAGATAATCGTTGCCAGTGCCTCCGCTAAAAACATTATTACCAGATCCGCCGCGAAGATAATCGACACCTCCCCCGCCATATAGTGTGTCGTTTCCACCACCACCTATCAGCGTGTCGTTTCCTGAACCACCATCAAGATAATCCGCTCCCTGTTCCGCTTCCGGTGTTTGCTCATAATCGCCTATTAAAAAGTCATCATCAGCACCGCCATAAAGTGTATCGGCGCCTAAGCCTCCCCAGATCGTATCGTTTCCCGTATCTCCTTGAATGTAGTCATCATTTGTTCCTCCCGACGCAAGGTTGTGCTCATCTCCATCCAGGGCGTCTGCCCCTTGTCCGCCAATTAGAGTGTCGGAACCACCCATGCCTCGAAGTGTGTCATCACCACTACCACCATCTAGAAAATCATTCCCGTGGTACCGAATCGGATGGTCGACATAATCACCGGATAGAACATCATTACCTGCACCACCATAAAGTGAATCGTCGGCACCACCACCTTGAAGCGTGTCGTTACCCGCCCCACCATCCAGAAAATCACTACCGAAATAATTCGCGGCGTTACCCTCAACGCCCTGCAATACAAAATCATCGCCCGTCAGGTCATCGTTACCGGGACCGCCGTACAACACATCGCTACCACCATTACCGGCCAGGGCATCATCACCGTCGCCACCATCCAACAAATCGTTGCCGTGGTGCCGACTTTGCAGACCGCCTCCCCAATCCAGGTTGTCTCCCAGCAAAATGTCGTTATCGCTGCCACCGTGAAGAGTGTCGTTCCCCCCGTCGCCACTCAAAACATCGTTTTCAGTTCCACCATCGAGTAAATCATCGCCCCAGCCGCCAGTGATAAAGTCACTACCACCCTGACCAAAAAGAATGTCATTGCCACCTTCCGCAGGAGCGCTGAGAGAGGCACGGGCAAAGACGTTACGCCTGCTAACGACACCGTCACCAATGGGGACGTCAACCCTCTTGAAATTCCAGGTTTTTTCCAGCATCCCGGTCACATCATCACCGGACAAGTTGTCGTCGCCGGCTCCGCCAATTAGCGTATCTGCTCCGTCACCACCGAGCAGCACGTCTCGGGCCCCAGTGCCCACGAGTAGATCCTCACCCTGCCCCCCATCAAGCCAATCGCCACGACTTGTCTTGCCGGGATCAGCTCCAGCAGCCATCGCTTGTTCGATTGTTAACTGCTGATCTGCAAACAACCGGTCATTTCCGGCTTTACCGAATAACTGATCGGAACCACCCAGACCGATGAGGACGTCGTCGTTCGGCGATCCATGAAGCACATCTGCCTTATTTCTCTGCTTCACCTTGCGCACGATAACGTTGCCCAATTCATCATAAGCGAGCTGATCACCGGGAACAGTGGGGTCGGCGTCTTTTGCTTTCCAGTCGCCCACGACGGTTAGATCAGCCCCTGAAAAATCTTGGCTTTGGTAATCCGGGAGCTGGATGCCCAACATGCCTGGCGCGAAGTGCCTGATAACAACCAGATCATTCTGGCCGTATTTGATATGAAGCGTTTTTTCAGAAAGCCCTTCGATCAGCGTTAAAGCTATAGCCCCATCTTCCGTAATCCAAGTATTGCTCAGAGGAGCACTACGCTTAAGGGCAGGAATAGATAAACCATTTATAAGTATTTGGCCATCAACATCAAAGTCGACAATCTGATCGACGCCATCGCCACTCGAAAACTCGTACCGATCACTACCGACACCTCCAATCAGAATATCGTTACCTTGACCGCCGACTAATACATCATCCCCAGACATGCCGTGTAGCGAGTCCCTGCCAACTCCGCCCGTTAACGAATCACGCCCCTGACCACCTTCAATGTAATCATTACCTTCGAGACCGATGACCGTGTCATTACCTGCGTCACCATAAAGATGGTCGCTATTGGGTCCGCCGCTGAGCGAACGGCCTCCATCATCCCCAAACATAACCAGAGGATTTGAAACACCGGTAGCCATAGGCGCTTGTTTGCCTGATGCAAGATCCGAGTAGGAATGGGCCTGAATCGTGTTTTCTCCGAATGATCCGCTGGTCCTGGCTATCAAGCGACCTAACATATCCGCGCGATCAATAAGCCATTGTTCGGTGATAAAGCCTTCGCCAGTTTTCGTGTCGTAGAGTTCCAGTTCTCGCCCAGGAAAACCATCTTCTCTTTCTATAACTATTTCACTGAGACAGTTAAGAGAGTTGCGTAACGCTTGCCCTACCGGAGTTTCCTTGGCGGCTAATACTGCCCACTGGGAAGTGCTGCCGTATTCCCCAATGGTCTTGGCTACGATGCTTTGGGATTGAACCGATGAAAACTTCGAAAAAAATGTATAAGCATTTTCGGCAAATGTTTCATCCGTAGTCGACACTACAGCGATATCACCTTCGTATGTGCGCCTGAACATATCAAAGAAGGCGTTAATGCCATATCTCAAGATCAAATCAACTGCAGGCGAAATAGGTGTACCTTTGACCACATACTGAATTAATGGATTAACGCTACCACTACTGAGTGCCACATTGATCTGCTCTGGTACGAGAGAGAACAAGCTGGCCAACGTATTCCAGCCGAAGTTCTTGATTACCGCTTTAATGGCCACATTGTATGAGTCTATGGCAAACAGGATATTCTTGAAATCGTCGAGTCTATTGACTTTTGCTTTTGTGTGATTGCCTTTGATTTCTGACTCTGGGTCTCCTGCGTAGATCAACCTCCAGGTTTCATAAGGCGATTCCCCGCCCAACAGACTAAACGCGATTGTTCCTGACCATCCTGAATTTTGAATTGAAGCAGTGTCCAAGATCGCCGATCTTCGGCATGAACAATATTTCACCAACGGCTCTTGCATCAATGGAAGCGATTTGATGAATTAATGGTACCGTCCATGGATCTAAATGATCTATTGGTGATCCGTGTATTAGAGAGTTTACGAAATTGATTGCCACTCCATTAGATGACCGCTGTATAAACCCCGCACTGAACGTTTCATTCAGTCTCAATTGACCTTGGTGTACCGTATAAGCACGAATCAAAGCAGAGTAGGCACCACGCCCTCCATTTGCATCAATCGCCACATCCAACCAGAGTTTGGCACTCTTTAGAGTTAGCTCGACTTCGCTATCAAAAATAATTCTTCCAGAAAGCTTCTCGCCAATAATATCTGATAGAGCCTGGTAAAACGGCACGCAATTTCGCCCCTCTATCGCGACCGGTTCATATGACTCTCTATTCAGCCCAAGCGTCATCCCATCACATACACTGACAGCATCGAAAATTCTTCTTTTCTCTGAATCATTAAAAACGTAGCTCATTATTACTTCCCTGTAATTATGGAGTTAGAAAGATATTCATTAATCTTCTGAAGCGCTTCGGGTGCACCCAATAACGATTTAGTCGAGGTCCCTACACGAGCAGCCCCTCCTGCAAAATCGAAATCATGCAATCCGACCGTGCAATGGACTGTTAAATCACCAAAATCTACATTTTCCAATTGTGTTTTATTAAACTTCAAAAGATCGGCACGACTCACTCCACTTTTTAAAATATGCTCCCATGGAGAGTCCAGGCCATCACACGCTATTGCACGTGGTGTTCCGTCACCTCGGCGCCAATCACTAATCACAAAATCCTTAACTGAAAAATAATTCTCAGTACTAGGAGGCAGCGCATTAAGCCAGAGCTCCAAGCCTGGATAATTTTTTAGTTTTACAATAAGCCCTCTAGGCCAATCGGTAGTTTTATACCCCACAGCATATGACCCAGTGGATGCCTTTCTTGTATACAACCTGGCCGTCACATAGAAATGTCCCCAGTGGGGTTCCGGTTCTATCATTTTCTCCACATAGACTGGGCGAAGTTCAGTCCCCGTCCACCAAAAGCCCCCCTCTAGTAGATCTGCAACACATTGCCCATTCCTCACGGAAGTACCTAGGCGTAATCCAGTTAACCGAGCTCTATCAATAAAGCTTCCACCGAAAATTGGAATATGATCCAAATCGCCAATTTTTTTACTGCATGCTTCTGACTCCTTGCGGCTACGCTCCCGGTATTCCGCCATTTCCTCCCATTCAATGTAGAACCCTACAGACCAATAGCAAAAAGCCAAAAACAATCCGTACTTCAGTATCTTCCCACACCACCTAGACATACCTTTGCGAAAAAACTTAAGCATTTAAAGCTCCCTTTTAAATGATCATACAGTTTGTTTTTTAGCAACAATCTGAAATCGCACGGTCAAAAATATCAAAATACGCCTTCACCTCATGTTTGATATCGAACCTGATTGCCGTCGATCTAGCTGAGTCTCTAATCAAGCCAAAGTCTCCGCCTGACTTCAAAACACCGCACACTTTTCGCGAAATCTCCTTACTGTCAAAAAAGTCCACCAGCAACCCATTGACTCCGTCAATAACCACCTCCTTAACCGGTGCGGTATCGGACCCGATCACGACACACCCAGACGCCATCGCCTCTAACATCGACCAAGACAACACGAAGGGATACGTCAAATAAACATGTACCACTGAAAGTTGCAGAACAGCTCTATAAGTTTCATAAGGCAGTCTGCCCGTAAAATGAATATTTGACAGATCAACATCCAACTCAGCCATCATTTTGCTGCGCCAACTTTCATACCCTACGGGCTTTCGCCCATAACTTACGCTATCGCCTCCCACTATCACGATGTTGGCGTTCGGACACTGGGCCTGAATATAAGGAATGGATCTCATGAAACTATGAAACCCACGATAGGGCTCAAGATTCCGGGCAACATACGTCACGATGGGTTGGCCTGCACTTATCACATACCCACTGGGTAGCGTCACAGAGTTGACCTGTACAGCGTCAGGCAATTGAAAAGGAATACCCTCATGAATAACGTGAATTTTAGATTGATAACTCAAGGGAAACAGGCTTCGCTGCCAATGGGTAGGCGCAATTCCAACATCGCATTGTTCAAGATTCAAAAGGTGCATTGAATTCAGCGGGCGAAGGCTTGAAGCAGCACCAGTGGCACACGGAAACTCCGGATCAAAATCCATATCCGTTTTCTTTGAATGATAATAATATTCACAAAAATGAATCAGAGGAGAATCTGGATACACATCCTTGGCGAACAGTGTTTCACCCCATCCTGGATGAGCGAGAATCACATCCGGGCGATAACCTTCCTGCTTAAGCTTCATCAATATTCTAAAAACTTGCTGCCCATCAACTATCGCCTCTTCATATTTATACAAATAGGGATGAGCTAAACTCGATGTTTTTCTCACAGGTCTATAACGAAACAGCTTTATGCCAGAAATGCCGGGAGCGGTGTCTCGCCCTATCGCGGTAACGGTGATACCCGGTCGATTCAACGCCGCCAACGCAACATGTCGAAACTGACCGGGAAAGTTTTGATGAACAATAAGTAAATCCATGATCCAGCCGGTGTCCTTCCTTAGATACCTCCATTAAATTGAGATTTTTCAACATCAATATGAATATACAAACGCTAACAAATACGCAGAAATAAAACTGTAGGAGGGTTCCGAGAACTTCCTAGGAGAAGGTGCAATTTACCCGGGCAAAAAAAAGCGGCGCTTAATGCGCCGCTTTTTTGTAGCTGCTTAACGGTGGCCATCGCGACCGTCGTGATCGCCACGTCCACCTCGGTGGTCTCCTCGACCATCATGACCACGGCGGTCATTGTCCCAATTGCCGCGATTGTGGCCGTCCCAACCACCTCGGTCATGCCCTTGCCAGCCACGGTTCTGGGACTGGTAGTAGCGCGGTTGCGCCTGGTAATAACGCGGCGCCGAATAGTAACGAGGGGCCGGTTGGTAGTAACGCGGTGCTGGCTGATAGTAGCGTGGGGCTGCGTAATAGCTGCCACCGCCCGAGTAGTAAGCCGGCGCGGGGGACGTGTAGACCTCTGAGCTGTAGTAGCTGGATCCTCCATCTCCGTAGGAATAGGGAGCGCATGCACCAAGGGACAAACTCAACACGACCAGCATAAGAATTCGGCGATACATAGCGGCCTCCTGGACCGCGAGTGAGCCACACCAGCGACGCTGGCAGGCGACAGCTCATTATTGGCGACTGTCGAAAGATCAGACATCGATTTCGGAATCTGGTGCGTTTATGAAACACATTGATACAAGTCGCCGATGAGAGGTTTTTCATCCGCCCATAAAAAACGGCGCCTCCAGAAAACCGGAGACGCCGCCGTATTCATCCGCTGATTAATGGTGCCCGTAGTGGTATCCGCCGCGGGAATAACGAGAGCCGTAGCCACCGTGGTAATAGGCGTGGTAACCACCGTAAAAACGTGGACCGTAGTAACCGCCGAAGTACCAGGGCGAGTAATAGCCACCGTAGTAGTAGGGCGAGTAATAACCGGGTGAGTAGTAAGGGTCGGTGTATACCGCAGCAGGTGCCGGGTAGTAATAACAAGCTGATAGACCCAATCCGATCGATGCGCTGAGCAGGCATCGAAGAAGCGTTTTTCGACGGAACATGGCGGCCTCCTGGAAGACCAACGGCGGCAGTCGGCACAGGCCGGCCTACATAAGCTTTGACTCGAAAACCCTCGACAAGTGCGCCTTGGCGCCAACCTTCAGATCAGCGGCCAACCCGTCCCATAACAGTGCGCAGCCGCACCATCACAATGCGCCACGGCACCTGCAGCCACGGGCACAAAACCCGCAATGCCCCGACTAGAAGGCTTACGCCGACTTGGCACGGCTCTCGCTTTAGTAAAAGCGTGCAGGAGTCATCACAGGTTCGCGGCACCACAATTTGCAATGGCTGACTAGGGTTCCGGCTCGCTTAGGCGAGTGGCTGGTCCGAGAGTTGGCGACCTCCAGTTGAGGTTACACGGCGGGACAAAAGCCCGGGAGACAAGCCACCGTTTACGGTGCTGCTGCCTTCCTGTCCGCCCATCATCAACTGGAGAACCATCCCATGTCCCGACTACGTTTACCCGCCCTGCTCGCCGCTGCGTTCGCCGCCCTCGTGAGCGTCTCGTCCCAAGCCGCACAAAAAGACCACTTCAGCGTTTGCTGGACTATCTATGCCGGTTGGATGCCCTGGGAATACGCCGGCAGCCAAGGCATCGTCGACAAATGGGCGAAAAAGTACGGCATCAAAATCGATGTGGTGCAGCTCAACGACTACGTCGAGTCGATCAATCAATACACCGCCGGCCAGTTCGATGGCTGCACCATGACCAACATGGACGCGCTGACCATTCCGGCGGCCGGTGGCGTCGACAGCACCGCGCTGATCGTCAGCGACTTCTCGAACGGCAACGACGGCATTGTGCTCAAGGGCGAAGGCAAGAAAGTCGCCGACCTCAAGGGCATGGACGTCAATCTGGTGGAACTCTCGGTTTCCCATTACCTGCTGGCCCGCGCCCTCGATTCAGTCGATCTCACCGAGAAAGACCTGAAAGTGGTCAACACCTCCGACGCCGACATCTCGGCGGCCTTCAATACCGATCAAGTCAAAGCCGTCACCACCTGGAACCCGATGCTCTCGGACATCAAGGCCAAACCCGGCGTGACCGAAGTCTTCAACTCAAGCCAGGTGCCTGGCGAAATCATGGACATGATGGTGGTCAACAGCGCCACCCTCAAAGACAACCCGGCCCTGGGCAAAGCACTCACCGGTGCCTGGTTCGAAGTGGTCGAGTTGATGAACGCGAAAAACGCCGCGAGCAAAGCGGCGCTGGAACACATGGCCAAAGCCTCGGGCACCGACCTGGCCGGTTTCCAGTCGCAACTCGACACCACCAAATTGTTCGCCACCCCGCAGGAAGCCCTGGCGTTCTCTAACAGCAAGCAACTGCCGGACACCATGCGCAAAGTTGCCGAGTTTTCGTTCCAACACGGCTTGCTCGGTGAAGGCGCCAAGGACACCAGCGCCGTCGGTATGGCTTTCGCCAACGGCGTGACCAGCGGCGACAAGGGCAACCTCAAGCTGCGCTTCGACCCGAGCTACGTGCAGATGGCTGCTGACTCCAAGCTGTAATAAAGGAGGACCTGGCCATGCGCCTGATCAATCGTCACCCGGATCGCCCGAGTCGCCTGTTGTTGGTGATCCTGCCGTTCGCCCTGGTGCTGCTCGCCTACTTTTTAGGCTCGGCCGAGCGGCTGACGGACAACCCCAACGACAAACTGCTGCCGAGCGCCGTGCAGATGACCGACGCGGTCAAACGCCTGGCCTTCGTCGCCGACACCCGCACCGGTGAATACGTGCTCTGGCAAGACAGCGCCTCCAGCCTGCGACGGCTGGCCATTGGACTGGGCATCAGTGCCTTGGCCGGGTTATGCCTGGGCATGGCGGCCGGGACTTTGCCGTTGTTCGGCGCACCGTTATCGCCATTGCTGACGGTGCTGTCGATGGTGCCGCCACTGGCGATCCTGCCGATTCTGTTCATCGTCTTCGGCTTGGGCGAGTTGTCGAAAGTGATGCTGATCGTGATCGGCATCACCCCGGCGCTGGCTCGGGATCTGGAACAACGCGCCCGGGAAATCCCCGTCGAGTTGCTGATCAAGGCCCAGACCCTCGGCGCCTCGACCTGGACGCTGATGCTGCGAGTGATCCTGCCGCAATTGCTGCCGCGCCTGCTCATTTCGCTGCGGCTGATGCTCGGTTCGGCATGGTTGTTCCTGATCGCCGCCGAAGCGATCGCCTCCACTGACGGCCTCGGCTACCGGATTTTTCTGGTGCGCCGTTACCTGGCGATGGACGTGATCCTGCCGTATGTGGTCTGGATCACCCTGCTCGCCTGGCTGATGGATTGGGGCCTGAAGCGCCTGACTCAGCGTGCGTTTCCTTGGTATGAAGGAGCGCGAGCATGAGCTTCATCACCGTGAAAAACGTCTGGCAGCAGTACGCCGATCAGGTCGTCCTCGAAGGGCTGAACCTGAACGTCAACGAGGGTGAGTTCTGCACCTTGGTCGGCGCTTCGGGTTGCGGCAAGTCGACCTTCCTGCGCTTGCTGCTGGGTCAGGAAAAAGCCAGTCGCGGCGAGATTTTGTTGGACGGCCAAGCCCTGGCCGGCGAACCGGACTCAAGCCGTGGCGTGGTGTTCCAGCGCTACTCGGTGTTCCCGCACCTGAGCGTGCTGGACAACGTCGCCCTCGGCCTCGAACTGCCGCGCTCGCCACTGCTCGGGCGCTTGTTCGGCAGCGCTAAAAAAGACGCCCGCGAACAGGCTTCAGTGTTGCTGCACAAGGTCGGCCTCGGCCACTCGCTGGACAAGTACCCAGCGCAGCTCTCCGGCGGCATGCAGCAACGGCTGGCCATCGCCCAGGCGTTGATCATGAAGCCGCGCGTGTTGCTGCTCGACGAACCGTTCGGCGCCCTCGATCCGGGCATCCGCAAAGACATGCATCAGTTGCTGCTGGAGCTGTGGCGCGAGACGCAACTGACGGTGTTCATGGTCACCCATGACCTGTCCGA
The DNA here is from genome assembly GCF_056680395.1 of Pseudomonas sp. ASL4. Taxonomy (NCBI): domain Bacteria; kingdom Pseudomonadati; phylum Pseudomonadota; class Gammaproteobacteria; order Pseudomonadales; family Pseudomonadaceae; genus Pseudomonas; species Pseudomonas sp. ASL4. Next base: position 6,632,198 of record NZ_CM155280.1, read on the forward strand.
AGGCTTCACCCTCGGCACGCGGCTGCTGGTGTTCGACAAGGTCCGCATCGACCCGCACGCCCCCGGCGCCTATGGCGCGCGCATCACCTACGACATCCCTTTGAACAGCGACCGCCGCGCCCATCGCGCCGCCGTCGATGCCTTGCCGATTGAATTGGCAGGCACGCTTCGCACCGCTTAAGAGGATTTTGCACATGACTGATTCGACCCGACTGTTCCCGCCCTTCGCCGAGGAAATGCTCCCTGGCGGCGGCCATCGTTCCTTCGTTTTGAAGCGCGGCCAATTGCTGCGCCTGACCGACCTGCGCGGCGGTGCAAATGTCAGCCTGACGCTGCTCAACGCCAATGAAAAAACCGAACGCCTGAACCTGCCCGACAGCCTCAAATGCCAACACACCGCCAAGCTCACCAGCGGCCATTGTTTGTACTCGGACATGGGCCGGGTGCTGGCGGCGATCACCGCCGACACGTGCGGCTGGAGTGACAGCCTCGGTGGTGTTTTGTGTGCTGAAGAAGTCGCAGAAAAATACGGCCAGGGCCGTTATCAGGAGCTGCGCAACGGCTTTTTCCGCAACGGCACTGACAACCTGCTGGTGGAACTGGGCAAGTGGGGTCTGGGCCTGTCGGACTTGCTGATGACCCTCAACCTGTTCAGCCGGGTGAACGTCGATGAGGCCGGGCGTTTCCACTTCGTCGAAGGCAATTCCAAGGCTGGCGACTACATCGAGCTGTATGCGCCGATGGACACGCTGGTGGTGCTCACCGCGCTGCAACATCCGATGGACCCGTCGCCGGACTACGCGCCGAAACCACTGAAGCTGAGCTGGATGAACGCAGACGCCAGTGTCGCCGAACATTGCCGCACCTCGCGCCCGGAAAACGAGCGCGGCTTTATCAACACCGACCGTTTGTTCGCCTGAGGATCGCTGCCATGTCACTCGCCATCGCTACCACTCATCAGCTGCCAGAAACTGCGATCTACCGCGCCACCATCCCCGCCGGGGAACCCTGGCTGATGGAGGTCAAGGCCGGCCAGACCTTGCGCATCCTCGACCTGGAAGGCAATCAAGCGGTCGATACCTTGTTCTACAGCGTCGCCAATCCGAAGGAACGCTACGACGTGCAACGCACGCTGCGCCAGCAAAACAGCGTCTACCTCAGCACCGGCAGCGTGCTCTATTCCAACCTCGGCAAACCGATGCTGACCCTCGTCGCCGACACTTGCGGGCGCCACGACACCCTCGGCGGCGCCTGCGCCCAAGAGAGCAACACCGTGCGTTATGCGTTGGAGAAACGCTACATGCACAGCTGCCGCGACAACTACCTGCGGGCCTGCGTCCACGACGGGCGACTCGGTAAGGGCGACATCGGACCGAACATCAACTTCTTCATGAACGTGCCGGTCACCGCCGACGGTGGGCTGACCTTTGAAGACGGGATTTCGGCGCCGGGCAAATACGTTGATTTGCGGGCGGAGATGGACGTGATTGTGCTGATTTCGAATTGCCCGCAATTGAACAATCCGTGCAATGCCTACAACCCGACACCTGCGGAGTTACTGGTATGGAACTGAAAATGGCGCGGTTGCGGCGGTGGTTGTTTGCCCTGTGCCAGGCCCGATCCGGGCAGTGCCTGCAACAGCGAGAGCACCGCTAAACCTTGTGGCGAGGGAGCTTGCTCCCGCTGGGTCGCGAAGCGGCCCCAAACCCGGCAACACGGCTGAGCCTGATACACCGTGGCGGCTGGTTTTGCGACTGCTACGCAGCCGAGCGGGAGCAAGCTCCCTCGCCACAAAAAGCGCGAAATTCGTTCATCCGGGACGGCCCGGGTGCATTTCGAAAAACTGCGGGACGGCCCGCATCCCAGGTCGAGGCTGATGCTTGATCGCCTCCGGGGGTTTTGCCATGTTCGAAAAAGTCCTGATTGCCAACCGTGGCGCGATTGCCTGCCGCATCCTGCGCACACTGCGTGAATTGCAGGTCAAGGGCGTCGCCGTTTACTCCCAAGCCGATGCCGCGAGTTTGCACATCTTGCAAGCCGACGAAGCCCACAGCCTCGGTGAAGGTGCTGCCGCCGGCACTTATCTGGCGGTGGATAAAATCCTCGCCATCGCCCACGCCACTGGCGCCACGGCGATCCATCCCGGCTACGGTTTTCTCTCGGAAAACGCCGCATTCGCCGAAGCCTGTGAAGCGGCGAACATCGCCTTCATCGGCCCGACGCCGGAGCAGCTGCGAGTGTTCGGCCTCAAGCACACCGCCCGCGCCTTGGCCAAACAACACGGCGTGCCGATGCTCGAAGGCACGGAGTTGCTCGACAGCCTCGAAGCGGCGTTGATTGCCGGCGAACAGGTCGGCTATCCAGTGATGCTGAAAAGCACTGCGGGCGGTGGCGGCATCGGCATGCGCGTGTGCCGCAGCGCTGCCGAGTTGAGCGAATCCTTTGAAGCGGTCAAACGCCTCGGTCAGAACAACTTCAGCGACGCCGGGGTGTTCATCGAGAAGTACATCCAGCGCGCCCGTCACCTGGAAGTGCAGGTGTTCGGCAATGGTCGCGGCGAGGTTATTGCCCTCGGCGTGCGCGACTGCTCGGTGCAGCGACGCAATCAGAAAGTCCTCGAAGAAACCCCGGCGCCGAACCTGCCCGAAGGCATGGCCGATGAGCTGTGCGCAGCGGCGATCAAACTGGCCAAAGCAGTGAATTACCGAAGTGCCGGCACGGTGGAATTTGTCTTCGACAGCGAGGACCAGCGCTTCTACTTTCTGGAAGTGAACACCCGGTTGCAGGTGGAGCACGGCGTCACCGAACAGGTGTGGGGCGTGGACCTGGTGGGCTGGATGGTCGAACTGGCGGCCGGTGATTTGCCGCCGCTGAGCGAGTTGAGCCGAGGCTTGAAAGCGCACGGTCATGCGATTCAGGCGCGGCTGTATGCCGAAGATCCGGGCCGGGATTTCCAGCCGAGTCCTGGTTTGCTGACGGCGGTGAATTTCCCGGTTTGCGATGGAAAAAAGCTGCGCATCGACACGTGGGTCGAGGCCGGTTGCGAGATCCCGCCGTACTTCGATCCGATGATCGCCAAAGTCATCAGTTGGGCGCCGACCCGCGAACAGGCGCGTGCGGATCTGCACCAGGCGCTGGGTGACAGCCTGCTCTACGGCGTAGAAACCAACCGCGATTACCTGCGGCAGATTCTGCTCGATACGCCTTTCGCCAGCGGTCAGCCGTGGACTCGTTGCCTGGAAGGTCTGGCGTATCAGGCCAACACCTTTGAAGTGCTCAGCGCCGGCACGCAAACCAGCGTTCAGGATTATCCAGGTCGCCTCGGTTACTGGGCGGTGGGCGTGCCGCCGTCGGGACCGATGGACAGTCGGGCGTTGCGCTTGGGCAATCGTCTGCTGGGGAATGACGAAGGCCTTGCGGCGCTGGAAATCACCATGAGCGGACCGTTGCTGCGCTTCAACTGCGAGGCGGTGGTCGCGGTGACGGGAGCGGTGATTGCGCTGACGTTGAACGGTGAAGCGGTGCCGATGAACACCGCGTTGCTGATCCCGGCGGGCGCTACGTTGAGCCTCGGCACGATTGCCGGGGCCGGCGCCCGTAGCTATTTGTGCCTGCGCGGTGGCCTGCAAGTGCCGGACTATCTGGGCAGCAAAAGCACTTTCACCCTCGGGCAGTTTGGCGGGCATGGCGGTCGAGCGCTGCGGGCCGGGGATGTGTTGCATGTGCCGGCGTTGAGTGATCGCAGTGTCGGAGGGCAACTGTCTCAAATCGCAGAGCTGCCTGCGGTGCGGCAGATTCGGGTGATCTATGGTCCGCATGGTGCACCGCAATACTTCACCGAAAACTACATCGGCATCTTCTTCGCCACTGAGTGGGAAGTGCATTTCAATTCCAGCCGTACCGGCGTGCGGTTGATCGGGCCGAAGCCGGAATGGGTACGGGCGGATGGTGGTGAAGCCGGATTGCATCCATCGAATATTCATGACAATCCGTACGCGATTGGGGCGGTGGATTTTACCGGGGATATGCCGGTGATCCTTGGGCCTGACGGGCCGAGCCTGGGCGGGTTTGTTTGCCCGGTGACGGTGATAGAAGCGGATCTTTGGCAGTTGGGTCAGTTGAAGGCTGGGGATAAGGTTCAGTTCCACCCAGTCGATCTCAAGACGGCCCGCTCACTTGCCTTGGAATGGGATCCCTGTGGGAGCGGGCTTGCTCGCGAAAGCGGTGTATCAGACACATTAACACCGACTGACACGCCCTCTTCGCGAGCAAGCCCGCTCCCACAGGGGGTTGAGCCGCCTGTGGTATTGGATATCGGGCAGTCAGATACGAGGCTAGTCGCGAGGTTGTCGGGCGACACTCATCTGCTATTGGAAATCGGCGCACCTGAACTTGATCTGGTTCTGCGCTTCCGCGCCCACGCCTTGATGCAGGCACTGGAAAGCAAACACCTGCACGGCGTAATCGACCTGACGCCGGGCATCCGCTCACTGCAGGTGCACTACCAACCGGAGCAACTGCCGCTGGCCGATCTGCTCGGCATCATCGCCGGTGAATGGGACGCCGTGTGCGCCGCCAAGGACCTGCAAGTACCTTCGCGCATCGTCCATCTGCCGTTGTCCTGGGACGATCCGGCGTGCCAATTGGCAATCGAAAAGTACATGACCACCGTGCGCAAAGACGCGCCGTGGTGCCCGAGCAATCTGGAGTTTATCCGCCGCATCAACGACCTGCCGAACCTCGACGAAGTACAGCGCACGGTGTTCGACGCCAGCTATCTGGTGATGGGCCTCGGTGACGTCTACCTCGGCGCACCGGTCGCCACCCCGCTCGACCCGCGCCATCGGCTGGTGACCACCAAATACAACCCGGCTCGTACCTGGACTGCCGAGAATTCGGTGGGCATCGGTGGCGCCTACCTGTGCGTGTACGGCATGGAAGGCCCCGGCGGTTATCAGTTTGTCGGGCGCACATTGCAGATGTGGAATCGCTATCGCGAGGTTGCCGCGTTCGATGGCAAACCGTGGTTGCTGAGGTTCTTCGATCAGATCCGTTTCTACCCGGTGAGCGCTGACGAATTGCTGCGCATTCGACGGGATTTTCCCCTCGGGCGCTTCGAACTGAACATCGAACACAGCCAGTTGAACCTGGCGGATTACCAGGCGTTTTTGGCGAAGGAAGCCGAGAGCATTGCGGCGTTTCGGGATCAGCAAAAAGGCGCGTTCAACGCCGAGCGCGAACGCTGGATCGCCAGCGGACAAGCGCATTTCGACAGCAAGGAACTGATCCCGGAAGCCACCGAAGACGCACCGCTGGCCTGCGGTCAACAAAGCATCGACAGCCACATCGCCGGCAACCTCTGGCAGGTGTCGGTTGAGGTCGGCAGCCGCGTGGCCGCCGGGGATGTGCTGGTGATTCTGGAGTCGATGAAGATGGAAATCCCGCTGCTCGCGCCGATGGCCGGCGTCGTGCGCGAGATTCGTGTGCAACCGGGTTCGGCGGTGCGCGCCGGGCAGCGGGTCGTGGTGCTGGACCTCGACTGAACTCATTTTGAAAAGGATCAAGCCATGAACTTCAATCTGCAACTCGACGCCCTGCGTAGCGCCTATCGCGACCGCCACACCACGCCTCGGCAACTGTTGCTGAGCCTGCGGGACAAAGCCGCGGCGCTGAACCCGGATTATCACCTGTTCATCCACTTGCTCAGTGTCGAGGAACTGGAGCCGTACCTCGCCGCGCTCGACGGTTGCGATGTCGACAGCCTGCCGCTGTACGGCGTGCCGTTCGCGATCAAGGACAACATCGATCTGGCAGGCATTCCGACCACGGCGGCGTGCCCGGCGTTTGCCTATGTGCCGGAGCGTTCGGCAACCATCGTCGAGCAGTTGCTGGCGCTGGGGGCAATTCCGCTGGGCAAGACCAATCTCGACCAGTTCGCCACGGGGCTGAATGGCAGTCGCTCACCTTATGGCGCCTGCCCGAACAGCGTGTTGCCGGAGTATCCGTCGGGCGGTTCCAGTGCCGGATCTTCGTTGGCAGTGGCGTTGGGTGTGGCGAGTTTTTCCCTCGGGACGGACACCGCGGGCTCGGGCCGGGTGCCGGCGGCGCTGAATAATCTGGTCGGTTTGAAAGCCACCAAAGGACTGATCTCCACGGGCGGCGTGGTGCCGGCGTGTCGCACGCTTGATTGCGTCACGACCTTCACCGCCACGGCTCGGGAGGCCAGTCAGTTGCTGGCGCTGACGGCGCACCTCGATCCACGGGACGCCTACAGTCGCAGCAATCCGTCATGGAATGATTGCTCGGCATTCGGTGCGCCGCGTCCGTTTCGTTTCGGCGTGCCCCGTGCCCAGGACCTGGAGTTTTTCGGTTGCCCTGAAGGCCCGCTGTTGTTCGGCGATGCCATCGACCAACTCAAAGTCTTGGGCGGTGAAGCGGTGGAGTTGGATCTGTCGCCATTCCTGGAAGCGGCGCGATTGCTCTATGAAGGTCCGTGGGTGGCCGAGCGCTACAGCGTGGCCGGCGAATTGATGGAGCAAAACCCGGAAGCGGTGCTCCCGGTGATTCGCGCGGTGCTGGCCAAGGCCCCGGCGGTGAGCGGCGTGCAGACTTTCCGCGCGCAGTATCGACTGCAAACCTTGAAGGCGCTGTGCGACCAGGCACTGGAAGGCCTCGATTGCGTGCTGACACCGACCATCGGTCGCCCGGTGACGTTGGCGGAACTGGCCGCCGAGCCGGTGCTGCGCAATTCGGAGTTGGGCTACTACACCAACTTCATGAACCTGCTCGACTACGCCGCCGTCGCCGTGCCCAGCGGTTTCATGGGCAATGGTTTGCCGTGGGGTGTCACGCTGTTTGGCCGGGCGTTTACCGATCAGTATCTGTTGAGCGTGGCGGATGGGTTGCAGCGTCTGCAAGGTTTGGCTGCGCCGACGCCGACAGTGATTGCCCGCAATGATCGCGCAAGGCTGGTGGTGTGTGGCGCGCATCTGGAGGGGCTGGCGTTGAACTGGCAACTGAAGCAGCGTGGGGGACGGTTGATCGAATCGACGTTCAGTTCGCCGAACTATCAACTGTATGCACTGGCCGGCGGTCCGCCGTTTCGTCCGGGGATGGTGCGGGTGAAGGAGGGTGGCGTGGCGATTGCGGTGGAGGTTTGGGAATTGCCGAGCAGTGAGTTGGGGTCGTTCTTGACCGGGATTCCGGCGCCGCTGGGGTTGGGCAAGGTGCAGCTCGCGGATGGGCGTTGGGAGAGTGGGTTTATTTGTGAGGGGTATGGGCTGGAGGGTGCGGTGGATATCAGTCGTTTGGGTGGGTGGCGTGCTTATCTGAAAAGCCTTGGCTGACACAAATCCTGTGGGAGCGAGCTTGCTCACGATGGCGATGCATCAGTCGACATCAAAGGTGAATGTACTGGCGCTATCGCGAGCGAGCTCGCTCCCACAATGTACGGTGCAATTTTCGTGGAGCGTGGGAACGATCATTTGGAGCAGTTATTTGCGCGCAGTGCCACTAGAATGCTGCCATCGGGTCACTGCCAACGGAACCACCATGCCGCTTCGCTCGCCGCTGTATTCCCAACGTTCGTTGGTCCTCACGCTGATTGCGTTGCTGGGCGCCGGTTTCCTCGCCACGTCCTTCCTCAGCTACTACGCCTCGCGAGCGTCAATCCGCGACAACATCGTTAACACCGAATTGCCGCTGACATCCGACACGGTCTACTCGGAAATCCAGAAAGACCTCGTCAGACCTATCCTGATTTCCTCGATGATGTCCCGCGACACCTTCATGCGCGACTGGGTCGTAAACGGCGAGCACGACCCGGACCAGATGACTCGCTACCTCAACGAGGTCATGACCCACTACGGCGCCTACACCGCGTTTTTCGTCTCCAATAGCAGCCTGACCTACTACCACGCCAAAGGCGTACTCAAGCAGATCAAAGCCGACGAACCGCGGGACGCCTGGTACTTCCGCGTTCGCGACATGAAAGAGCCCTACGAGATCAACGTCGATCCGGACATGGCCAACAAGGACAACCTGACGTTCTTCATCAACTACAAGGTCTATGACTACAAGGACCAGTTCATCGGCGCTGCGGGCGTTGGTCTGACAGTCGATGCGGTGATCAAGCTGATCGACAAGTACCAGCAGCGCTATCAGCGCAGCGTGTACTTCGTCGACACCTTCGGCCGGCTGGTGCTCACGGGGGCCGACGGTGGCCCGCAAGGTGCGCGGGCTGGCCAAAGCCTGGGTGAACTCGACAGCATGAAAGGCCTGGTCAGCCAATTGCCCAAACCCCACAGCGGCAGCTACGAATATTCCGTCCAGGGTCAGGGCCATTTCCTCAACGTGCGATTCATTCCCGAGCTGAACTGGTACCTGTTCGTCGACAAACGCGAAGACGGCGCCCTCAGCGAAATCCGCCAATCGCTGTACCTCAACCTGCTGATCTGCCTGGTCGTCACGCTGATTGTGCTGGCCCTGCTCTACCGGGTAATCAAACGCTATCAGAGCAAAATTCAGGCTCAAGCCACCCTCGACAGCCTGACCGAACTACCCAACCGCCGGGGCTTCGACCTGCTGGCTGCACAAGCGATGCACGAAGCCCGGCGCGAACCGAAACCGCTGACCGCGTTGCTGCTGGACCTGGACCATTTCAAGGTATTGAACGACACCTACGGCCACTTGGCCGGCGATCAGGTGCTGATCGGTTTCGCCCGGGATCTGGAGAGTTGCCTGCGCCATTCCGACATCGTCTGCCGTTGGGGCGGTGAGGAATTTATCGTGCTGCTCAAGGACACCGACGGTGAGACCGGTCAGAAAATCGCCGAGAAAATCCGTCAGCATGTGGAAAAACAGCGTTATGCCTACAACGGCAAGGAGCTGCAACTGACGGTGAGCATCGGCCTGACCACCCTGCAACCGGATGAAACCTTGCACACGCTGCTGTCCCGGGCCGATCATGCGATGTACCGGGCCAAACAAGCCGGCCGCAACCGCACCTGCGTGGAAATGCCTCACTCCGCTTATGAATAAGAAGCTGAATATGAAGCTGAATAAGAAACCTGACCTCTGCCCGGCCTGCGGCGCCCCCAACGACTGCAGCCTGGCCAACCCGCGAACCGCCGACCGCGCCTGCTGGTGCTACGGCGTGAGCATCGACCCGGCGGTACTCGAAGCGCTGCCGGCCGAGTTGCGCGATATTTCCTGCCTGTGCCCACGCTGCGCGCAGGTCGAGGTGCAGTTGCAAGCAGCGGCCCGGCCGATCACGTAAGATGCGCGGCCCTTTTCCCTCCGACGTCTAGCCATGCGTGTCGACCGTTTCCTCAGCAACCTGCCGCGCTTCAACCGTAAGCAGGTTCGTCTGTTGCTGGTGGAAAAACGCGTGCGGATCGACGCAAAAGTCGTCAGCGACCCGCATGCCGAGGTGCTGGAGTTCAGTCGTGTGGAAGTCGACGATGAAGTGCTGCAAGTCGGTAAACCGGCGCGCTACTTCATGCTGAACAAGCCGCCCGGCTGCGTCAGCGCCACCCGCGATCCGCAACACCCGACTGTGCTCGACCTGATCCATGAGCCGGACAAGGACGACCTGCACATCGCCGGTCGCCTGGACTTCAACACCACCGGCCTGATGATCATCACCAACGACGGCAGCTGGTCGCGCCGCCTGACCCAACCCCAGACCAAACTACCGAAGGTCTATTACGTCGAGACCGAACAGGACATTGGCCCGGAGTATGCGATCAAGTTCACCGAGGGTCTGTATTTCGCCTTCGAGGATCTCACCACCCAACCCGCTGAACTGGTCCTGCTGGGGCCAAAGTCCGCGCGGCTGGGCATCGTCGAAGGCCGGTATCACCAGGTGAAGCGCATGTTCGGCCACTTTGACAACAAGGTGCTGCACCTGCACCGCGAAAGCATGGGCCCGCTGCTGCTCGATAACGCGCTAAAACCGGGCGAGTACCGTGCGTTGCGCACCGAAGAGATCCAATTGATCTAAGCAGGCGACCGCTCAGCAGAAGTTGTCGAACAATTTACCAATGACACTTGCGCGATAGCGTGACCCCTGCTTGAATCAGGACGTCGGCCGAAATGTGACCGACGAGTCACAACATACCTCTAAGAAATCTTTTGCCGGCCAAGAACCCTCAGGTTCTGCATTCCACCGGCAGATTGCCCGCCAATAATAAAACCCGTCGACCGGCCTTCAATGGATCGACATGGGCTCCAAATTCCAGGCGTATGCCTACTGTCACAAATCTCGTGCAATCTCATTTGCGCGCATACCCGCTTGCCCAGGAGTCTTATGACATGAGGCCAGAAATCGCTGTGCTGGATATACAGGGTCAGTATCGGGTTTACACGGAGTTCTATCGCGCAGACGCCGCAGAGAAGACCATTATTCTCGTCAACGGCTCGATGGCCACGACTGCGTCGTTTGCTCAGACCGTGAAAAACCTACACCCGCAGTTCAACGTGGTTTGCTACGACCAGCCCTACGCGGGCAAGTCAAAAGCCCACAACCTGCATGAGAAATTGCTGACCAAGGAAGTCGAAGGGCAGATCTTGCTGGAGCTGATCGACCACTTCGCCGCTGAACACGTGCTGTCGTTTTCCTGGGGTGGCGCCGCGACCCTGGTCGCCCTCGCCCACCAGCCACGGCGCATTGAAAAAGCCGTGATCAGCTCGTTCTCCCCGGAGATCAACGAGCACATGCGCGACTACCTGGAACGCGGCGTCGATTACCTCGGCAGCCGGGACGGCGACCGGGTCGGCAACCTGGTGAACAGCACCATCGGCAAACACTTGCCGTCGCTGTTCAAGCGCTTCAACTATCGCCACGTGAGCAGCCTGGCTGAACACGAATACGGGCAGATGCACTTCCACATCAGCGACCTGCTGCACAGCGACCGCCAGTGCTTCCTCAAGGCTGCCGAAAAAATCAACGTGCCGGTGCTGTTCATGAACGGCGAATGGGACGAATACACCGCCGCCGAAGGCGCCCGGCTATTCGCCAACCACGTGCAACACGCCACCTTCAGCACCTTGCAAGCCACCGGGCACTTTCTCGACATGGAACACAAAGCCGCCTGCCGAGACAGCCAAAACGCACTGCTGGGCTTCCTGAAACCGGCGCAACACACCAGCCGACCGCGTTACCACTACGTCCAGGACCAACATGCACTGGCAATCTGAAACAACGTCATCGCGAGCAAGCCCCGCCCTACAGAGCTAACGCATTCCTGTAGGAGCGAGGCTTGCCCGCGAACGACCGCCACACGGTCCATGCCTGCGTGTCACCCATGCTAAATGCAGCGCACATAAAGAAAAACTTCAAATCCGCGCGCACATCTGGTACAAAGTCAGCCGCTCTGAGCGGGTGTCGTATAATGGCATTACTCCAGCTTCCCAAGCTGATAACGAGGGTTCGATTCCCTTCACCCGCTCCAATCGAATTTTGGTCTCACGTTGAAGGTTTTTTGACGGGGGATGTAGAGACAGAAAAAAACCGGTCCAAGTGGCCGGTTTTTTTGTGTCTGGGATTTGGGGAGCGTTACTCAGCAAACACCGAGATATTCGTTCCGCCACCGTCTCGGGCAAACGCCTGGCATTCAATCGCCAACCCTCTCTGTTCAACCGATGCGATCTCTCCACTATCCTTGATTGCCTGCTGACGGCATTGCTTCGAAAACTTAACGACGTCAGCCGCAGATCGCGACGAAACCAGACTGCCAACGCGACCGACCAACTCATAGAACTGCTGATCGGGATTTGGGCCGTCCCACAATACGTACACATTTGGCTTACCGAGCGCGCAATTTACGGACAGCGTGATATTCGGGCCATCTCGATATTCAGTATTTTGTTTATCTACTGCCTGTTTTATTTGCGTTAAGTGACGCTCCTCCTTGAGTGCCGCAAGGATCGTTTCACAGGACTCGGCAAGGACTGCCGTGGAAAACATCAGCAGGGCCACTCCAAGGTAGATTTTTGTTCGAAATTCAATCTTCATAGCGTTACTCAATTGAATCCTGAATATGCACCGCTGGACCTGGGTGGGTGAAGCGTTTGAGAGCTCTCCACGCCAGTGAATAGAATGCTCAGGTCTTTATAAAACTCTGTAATTTTTTACTCACGGTTCGCACCCTCCTCCCCTACTCCGCTCCCTCTTTCTCAGTCGTTTTTTTCAAAAAAGCAACGTCCTACACTACTCTAGGAATTGTCCGTAGACTTGCGCATTGCTGCGTTTTCACCATGAAGCCTATAGTCACCCAACGCCAAAATGGCGTGTCGGGTTTGGCGACTCGGCGACATGGTGCAGAAGCTTCCTATGCAATTTCGGAGCGCTTCTGGGCGCACTTAGCTGCCTGTTTTTTGGTAGCTGTGCGTGGGAGATCTTAGGATCTGCCGGTTTTACCATGTCCGGTTCGCCAACCCGCGTACAGCTGCCACCCATTTGTTTGGCGACAAATTGAGTGGTAGCGGCCTTTTAACTACATGGTGATTATTTATGAACGAATACATGGCTTTAACCAGCAACGCCGACGATTTACCTTCCCTGTTCGTCAACACCACTCAACCGCTGCACTCCCTGCTCAGCACGGCCAGTTACAGAATCCGGGCTGTGACGCAGCTTCTTGAAAATCTCGCGATGCGAGGCGACATCACGTCTGATTCGGTGATCCTCAGCGATTTTGCATTGCTCTGCTGCGTGCCCTTGCGCGATGGTTGCGATGTGCTGGACGTGATTGCTCGACGGCTGGATGCGGAATAGTTCTGACGTTAGATCGGGCGCCTTTCGGGGCGCCCTTTGAGCTCATAGCCTGCTAGCGATAGCACGAGCGACGTATCACTGTGGCGAGGGAGCTTGCTCCCGTTGAACTGCGTAGCAGTTCCATCTTTTGGGGCCGCTTCGCAGCCCAGCGGGAGCAAGCTCCCTCGCCACAGGTTCAGTGTCACGCCTAAGTGACTGGCATGCCCCTGAATGGTCGGACTGCGCTTACACATCCATAACGCACATCCCATTTCCCCGCCTCGCCCAACCCGCTAGCATCTCCCCCATCGCCAACCACCCTCCCCCTGCGCGGCCATCAATGAATACGCGCCACAACTATTCGAGGGAAACCAATCGGCTGCACCACCGGTGTGGCCCGTGACGAACTCAACAGAGCAACCCGAACATGACGCAAAACATTTACGACAATCCGGAATTTTTCCAGGGCTATAGCCAGATGGGCCGTTCCATTGGCGGACTAAACGCCGCGCCGGAATGGCCAGCGCTTCAGTCCATGCTGCCGCCGATGAAAGGTTTGAAGGTGGTGGACCTAGGCTGCGGTTACGGCTGGTTCAGCCGTTGGGCCAGTGAGCAAGGTGCTGAAAGCGTGCTCGGTCTCGATGTGTCGGAGAAGATGCTGGAACAGGCGCGCAACACGACTTCTGCCGCCAACATCCAATACGCCCGCGCCGACCTTGAACATCTCGACTTGCCCAAGGGAAGTTTCGATCTGGCCTACAGCTCTCTGGCGCTGCACTACATCAAAGATCTTCCGGGGCTGTTCGCCAATATCCACTCGGCTCTGAAGCCCGGTTCGCGCTTTGTGTTTTCCATTGAGCATCCGATCTTCATGGCGCCGCGTAATCCGGGGTGGTTGATTGATGGCGAAGGTCGCAAGCGTTGGCCGCTGGACAGTTATCAACTGGAAGGCGAGCGGGTGACTCATTGGCTGGCTGAAGGCGTGATCAAGCAGCACCGCACGGTGGGGACTTTGTTGAATACGTTGATTGCGGCGGGGTTCGCGATTCGGCATGTCAATGAATGGGGGCCGAGTGATGCGCAGGTCGCCGCGCAGCTGGCGCTGGCTGAGGAGCGTGAGCGGCCGATGATGATGTTGGTGGGGGTTGAGCGCTGAAATCGGAACCCTGTGGCTAACGCCTGTCAGTTAAGCGTGACTCAACCTGTGGCGAGGGGGCTTGCCCCCGCTCGGCTGCGAAGCAGTCGTGAAATCATCGCATGCGGTGAACCCGTTACATCTCGGTTGCTGGTTTTGGGGCCGCTTCGCGCCCCAACGGGGGCAAGCCCCCTCGCCACAGGTTTTGTGTTCACCACACCCTATTCATTTGCAGTCGCCTGCCCCTTTTCATTCAGCCCTCACAGGGTCGCAACAATGAACAACCGCGGAAACGGCAACAACACGGTCCCATCCTCCAACGCCGGATAAGCCTGTTCAATTTCCGCCAGATACTGCTTCAGATACTGCGCCCGCTCGCCCTCATCCAGCGGATCGAGAAACGGCCGCAACCCACTGCCCTTGAACCACTCCACCACGCCCGAAGCACCGCCCGCCAGCGGATGGTGGTAGGTCGTGCGCCACACATCGACGCGCTTGCAGTGCGGCCGCAGCATCGAGTAGTAAGCGCTGGCACTGGCCATTTCCGTGCGTTGCCCGGCGGCGTCCGCCAGTTTGCTGGCCCACGGGCCATTGGCGGCGACTTCGCGCATCAGGCGATGGGACGGTTCGTTGAGGTTGTCGGGCATCTGGATGGCCAGGCTGCCGCCCTTGGTCAATCGAGAGGCCAACGACGGCAGTAACGTTGCGTGATCGGGCAGCCACTGCAACACCGCGTTGGCGAAGATCACGTCGAACGGGCCGCTATCGTTCCAGGTTCCGATGTCTACGGTATCGAACTGCACTTCAGGCAGGCGCTTGCGGGCGGCTTCGATCATGTCGGCCGAACTGTCCACACCACGCACGATGGCATTGCCGAAGCGTTCAACCAGCAGCTCGGTTGAGTTGCCAGGGCCGCAGCCGATGTCGATGGCCGAGCGCGCGTCTATGGGCGGGATGGCCGCGAGCAGGTCGCGGGCCGGGCGGGTGCGTTCATCTTCAAAAGCGACGTATTGTTTGGCGGACCAACTCATTGCGTTCTCCTGGCGGTACGTTGTCAGGCCTGGGCAGACAACCGGTTGGCTACAATACTCCGACCGATGCATCTGCCCAATCCGACTTATGTATCGTCAGTTGACCCAACCGCCCTGCTGCCAGTGCCAGCCATCGCGATGCTGTTCCCAATGCGGATGCACATAGCGATAACCCCGACGTTCCGGCTCCCAATGGCCATGAACGGCGACATAACGCCCACCGTCCCAACGCCAGTAGCCGTGAGACCAAACGTAACCCTGCCGCCCCACTGGCTCGACTTCAATAACGCGCTCCGGTGGCGGCTGCGGCGCGACGACTTCTACGTATTCGCGTTGCACCGGGCGCCGGTCATGAACGACCCGCTCTTGCACGCAACCAGAAGCGGCGACAACCACCGCCAACAACGCCATATAACGTATCAACATGCTGCCTCCATCGAGTGAACCAGCAAAAAAATGCCCCCTGTTACAGCCATGCTCCTGCCTGGCTAATTGATTTTGTAACAGGTCCTATCTGTCTATTGCCTGAACTCGATTCGATTCACCTCTGCAAAACCCTGAGGATTAGAAGGCAGCTTTTTAATCGCCAAATCATCGGAAGTCATAACCAAATCGACCGTTCGCCGAGCGATTGGTAAAGCAATTTTGACAGCCTACATATCGCATCTATAGTCCTACTCGCGGCCAGTCGGAAGGAACCCGACCTGTCAATTTACACGCAGGGAGCAAGGCCAGTTCATGCCCCGAGATCGGTGGGTTCCGCCCGTAGTGTTTCAACAACGGCCGCAAGGCAAGCAAGCGTTGTCGCGCCTGGAAAGATGCCAGGCACTCACTATGAACAAGGAGCTTTACTATGTCTCGATTCACGGATGTGCTGGTCACTATCGACACTGAAACCATTCTGAAAAACTATCCGAACATCAGCAAAAACCCCGCTTCGCCAACGATGATCGACGTTAATCATGTGTACATGGTGACAAACCGGGACAACGTGATAAATGGCCAGGCCGGTGGCGAGCTCAACGTGAAAGCCAGCGTGGGCGATATGATTCGCTGGCGTGAAACCAGCCTGTCACAAAGCTTCGAGAAGGCTGTGATTTTCTACAAGTTCATTGGCAACGTCGGCAACGAGTTGATCACCCCGCCTTCGCCACGCAAGGCTACGGCCTGCGTCGCCGTCCCTAACACCAGCAACCCATCGGTGCCGAGCTGCCAGAAAGTCGATAACCATTACTGGTCTTCGGAAACACTTTCGTGCGGTAGCGTGACCTATCACTTCCATTTCCTGATCGTTGATCGCGACTGCAAAATCGTCGGCTGCTGCTCGTGGGATCCGTTCATCACCATCAGCAACTGACGAAGGCTGGCCCCTTGGCAACAAGGGGCCTTCCCAAATCGTTGCCGTTTCGTCGGGAACAGGATGTCTTGCATGAACCGAAGCGGCTGCCGTCTTGTGCCAACATCATGAAAGGAATCCATGATGACTTCCGAACCGATCAAATCGCCTTCATCCAGTGTCGCGACGGCCAACAATGTTCTGCTGGTCGTCGATGCCGAATCGCTGCTCGCCAAGTACCCAACTCCTAGTCTGGAGGCCGAAAACCCGACGACTATCAGCGATGGATTTATCGTTGTCATCAATGGGGTGCACGCAGCACAAAGTATTAAAAATGACAGCCAATTAACCCTGACCGCCAGCAACGGAAAAACCTTTCATATCCGCGGTAGAACCGTAAGCCTGATCGCTGAGCACAGCGTGGTGTTCTACGACATGGCCGTGGGCGATACCCAAGCACTTTCACCACCGAAACTGGTGGTGCACGCCGGCCTCACCGTACCGGCCCCTGACGCTACAAACCCGACCCAACCGGGCAGCCACCAGGCCGACGATCACTATTGGGAGTGCTCGCAACTGAGCCCGGGCGTAGCCGACTGCGAACTGAGCTTCATGCTGGTCGACAAGAGTTGCGAGGTGGTGGGGTATTTCAGCTGGAAGGTTGAAGCGAAGCTTTCTGCTTGAACGGATCCCATAAAAAACCGGCCTAAAGGGCCGGTTTTTTTGTGCGCTGTGTTAATCGTAATAGCCGACTGTCTTTTTCAAATGATCCGAATAGTTGTAGATATCGTCGATCGAACCGATTGGATGCCGGGTTTCATTTTTCTCTTCGTCGAAGATCCCGATGTATTTTTGTGAGCGATTGAAATGGAGGCGGCAAATCGGTTTGCGGTTGTTGTCGTCGAGCAAAATGCCGAAATAACTCTGGGTGTCTCGTTGAACGATCCGCTTGGCATCTACAACAGAACGAACCACGGCACGGACGATGTGATAGCCCTCGAGTTCCTCCAGTGTTGTCAAAACCTTGTCCTCTGACTCATCTCGCACATCAGGCTGTTCAGCGCCGCTGGAGGAAACTGGTAGAGAAGCCAACGCAGGTTGAATGACACCACTCATGGCCGATTTGAGCCGGTCATTGATTTGGTCATTCAGGAACTGCACAACCGCTTTTCTCGTCAGTTCATGAAACTGTTCACGGACTTTTTGCGTAATCACCCCGTCGTACACGCGGGACGCGAACACTTTCACAAAGTCGTCATCCGGCTTGATGACCTGCGCGGCAATGACCTTTTTGATTTGGCTGACGTACTTCAGCTCACCGGCAGCGCTGATGATCGAATCGACATCGAATGCAGACTTGGTGAGTTTGACCAGTTCAGGAACGGAGTACTCATCGATATCCAGCAGATCAAGTTCGAGAAACGGCTTCTCGTCCATCTTGTTCGGCGCATCCAGGTCGGTGAAGAACTTGTAGACCTGGCCGTTGGTCAGGATAGAGATGCGGGCACTGGTGACATGGAAATAACGGAAGAGCTGAGAGGCATGATTGATGTGCAGTGGCTCGCCGATTTTTTTGCACTCGATCAGAATCTGAACTTCGCCCTCCTTCATGATCGCGTAGTCAATTTTCTCGCCCTTTTTCGTTCCGATATCGCACACGAACTCAGGCGTTACTTCGGTCGGATCGAAGACATCGTAGCCAAGCACTGTGCTGATAAAGGGCATCACAAAGGCGTTCTTGGTCGCCTCTTCGGTCTTGATTGCAGCGCTTTGCAAACGAACTTTGGCAGCTAGGCTTGTTAACTTTTCAAAGAATTCCATGAGTAGCCTCTTACTTGGTTTCGATCCGTGATTTCGCATGCTGGCGATTTGACTGCCATTGATACTAGACACAAACCGGCACAAAGAAAGATTCCGTTCAGGAACAGCGTCGTGGGCGAGGGACAATCCTCCTCCAGACCATCAAGATCGCAGCCTTCGGCAGCTCCTACGCCAATCGCATTCCACGTAGGAGCTGCCGAAGGCTGCGATCTTTTAGCGTTCACTTCGATTGAATTGTAAAAAGAAATTTCAACAAGCCGTCGCTGTCTGAAATTCAGACGCATCCTCTATAAGGAAAACGGCAATGAAATTCGCAAAAATGTCTCAGGCTCTTTCGATGTGGGCAGGCAGTCCGAAGACGTTTGTGGTCGCGGTGGCGCTGATCGTTATTTGGGCAATGACCGGGCCGATGTTTCATTACAACGATACCTGGCAGCTGATCATCAATACGTCGACGACGATCATCACGTTCCTGATGGTGTTTGTGATTCAAAACACCCAGAACCGCGACAACGATATTTTGCATCTGAAAATTGATGAACTGCTGCGCGCCACCACTGACGCCCAGAACGCGATGCTCGGACTGGATGGCAAGAGCCTCAAGGAACTGGAAGAACTCAGGGCGATGTATCGGGCGATTGGCGAGAACGAGACGATTTCACTGGAAAGCGCGGCTGCCGATGACAAACGCAAACCAAATCTGGATCAGTGCTAAATGAGTATTCGCGAGTGGCTCAGGCCACTCGCGAAACACATGAACAGCCTAGCGGCTGGCTTGCAACGCCTTGGCCATCTGCAGGTGGTTTTGCAGTTTTGGCAGGGTTTCTTCGGCAAACGCTTTGATTTCCGGCACGTCGGTGGTCTGCGCTTCTTGCTGGATCTGCGCGATGGCTTCTTGGGTGGTTTTCACCTGACTGGCGACATAAGCCTGATCGAAGGCCGCGTCTTCCTTAACTTGCGGAATCAGCGCTTTGGACTTGTCGATCACGTCCTCGCGAGGCGCCACCGGCAGGTCGAGCTTCTTGGCGATTTTCGCCAGGTGCTGGTTGGCGGTGGTCAGGTCGTTGATGACCACGATGGTGTAGTCCTTAACCTCTTTGGATTCAGTTTTCTGATGCGCCAGACGGCTGGCTTCGATGTCGGCCATGCCTTTGGCGGACGCATCGTTGATGAAGTCGGCAGGCGACTGCGCAAAGGCGCTGGTGGCACACAGGCCCAGTAGCGTGGCAAAACTGGCGTTGCGTAAATGGGTGGCCATCCGGCTCATGGTCGCGCCCTCCTTCTGAAAAAATTCAAACGGGGGCTTTCGCCCCCGCCGCTCAATCAAAACATCCTTCACCACTACCGAGACTTCTGACCACCTTTGCGGCCCATATCGGTTTTCGCAGGGTCTTTCTCGACAGTCGTGGTGGTGGTTTTCCCACCTTTGCGACCGGCTTCAGATGCCTTCGTTCGATCGTTGGCGAAGTTTCCCGAGTTCGAGTTTCTTGAAGTAGGCATGATTCTCTTCCTCTTGGTGATGATTTCGGCGAGCAAACACTCGCAAAGAATCTGAATTCAGATCCGCCCAAAGGTTTAGAAAAGCTGGGGATGCTGCGACGAACGGCAGCGAACGTTCAGACCTCAAGCGGCGGGTGACGCAGGCGTTTGACTGCGTACATGGCCTCATCGGCGTAGCGGAACAACTGCTTTTCTTCTGTGCCGTGCTCGGGATAGAGCGCTGCACCGATGCTGGGTTCGATGTTCAGGCTGTGGCCGTCCAGGCGCAAAGGCTGCACCAGCACCTGACGGATTTTTGCGGCGACGCTGGCGGCGTCTTCGGCCGCATGAATGCTGTGCAGCAGCACCACGAACTCATCCCCGCCGATGCGTGCCACCGTGTCGCTATCGCGCACGCAACCCTTGAGCCGATTGGCCACCGCTTGCAGCAGCATGTCGCCGACCGCATGGCCGTGGGTGTCGTTGACCTGTTTGAAACGGTCGAGATCAACGTACAGCAACGCCATCCGTCCGCCCTCCAAACGGGCCCGCGCCAGCGACGCCTTGAGCCGGTCGCGGAGTAATTCGCGGTTCGGCAACTGGGTCAGTTGATCGTACTGGGCCATGCGCTGCAGCCGCGCGTGCAATTGCTTGCGTTCGATGGCAGTCGCCACTTGGGCGCAGACGTATTGCAGCAGTTCTTTGTCTTGCTCGGTGTAGCGCTCGCCACCGGCCACGCTTTTGACGATCAGCGCGCCGATGGTGCCGTTTTGCGAGTTCAGTGGCACGCCGAGCCAGCACGGTGAGTCCTGCCCCGCCACCAACACTTCGAAGCCCTCGGGTGGGTCATCCTGGTCCGGCGTCAACAGGATCGGCTGACCGCTGCGAATCACCTCGGCGCACAAGCGTCCGGTGACGGTGCCCGGCAGTTCGGGCTGATGTTCGCGGTCGTCGACGTGATAGGGAAAGTTCAGCTGCGCACAGTGTTCGTCGTACAGCGCGACGGAGAAATTCAGCGCCGGCAACCATTCGCCGATGATCGAGTGGATGCGTTTGAACAGCGCCAGCAAATCTTCCGCTGCATGGGCTGCTTCGGAAATCGCATACAACGCCGCTTGTCGTGACTCGGCCTGTTTGCGTTCGGTGATGTCCCGGGCCACGGCGATGCGCAGTTGATCGACTTCCGACCAACGTGCCGACCAGAGGATATGCGCCACGCGGCCGTCCTTGCGCAGGTAACGGTTTTCGAAGTTGAGCTTGGGCTCGCCGCCCATGATTTCCCGCGCGGCATCGAGGGTGCGCTGACGGTCGGCGGGGTGCACCAGGTCGATCATCGGCTGGCCGATCAGTTCGTCAGGGGTGTAACCGAAAATACGCTCGCAGGCTGCACTGACAAATACAAAGCGACCTTGTTTATCCACCGCACAAACGGCGTCCAGCAACAGGTCAATGTAACTCGCCAAAGGCGCGGAATTTCTGGTGGCCATGGTGCAGGGAGCGTGTCCGGAGAATGCAGCGATAAAAAAACCGTCCTTGACCGTTATGACTGTGTCACTGACGCCTCCCTGCAATCAGCCTCAAGCCTTGTTCGTCACCAACCCCGGCAATGCATGCGCGAGGGCATTGATGGCGAAACCGATAAACATCACCCCGCACAACCGGGTGATCAACAGTTCATGGCGTTGATACAAGGTGCGCACCCGCCGCGCACCGACAATGCCAATGAGGATAGCGTACGCCAGCAATCCGCCCACAAAGCTCAGGGCAATCAGCCACGGCAGCATCGACCAATGGAGCAATTCGGCGCGGCTGGACAACAGCGCGGTGAAGGTCGCCACCGCCACCGGATAGGCTTTCGGATTGGTCAGGCCAAACAAAATACCGTGCCAGAACGGCTGCCGCGCCGGCCCTTGCGGTGCTTCGGCGCTGCTGCGACGAGCGCGAACCGCGCGCAGGCCGAGCCAGAACAAATACAGGCCGCTGAGCACGCCCAACACATCGAACGCGGTACTGCCGATTTCCCGGGCGCCGACAATCGCGATCAACGCGGTGCTGCACCAAACCACATCCCCGAGCAAATGCCCGCACAAGAACCCCGCCCCCGCGCGCCGACCACGGGCCGCGCCAATCCCGAACACCGCCAGCACGCCCGGCCCGGGTGTGATGCCGTAGATAAAACCGGAAGCGAGCACGGCCATTAGCAGCGATGGGGTCATGGGAAGTCCTGTTGAAGCGTTTGGGCGAATGGACGCAAGTCTATCTCAGGTTTTCGGGGATCGACTTACTGATCGTCGAAGAACTTCATTCCGGCATATGGGCGCTGTCGACAGGCTGCCAGGCGTGAGGCCAGGTCACCGACATGGGCTTCAAGCTTGTGGCCGTCCGGGTCGAGGAAGTAGAACGACGCACCTTCGCTGCGGTTGTCGCGCCATTCCTGAACCTGGGCCGAGCGCAGCTTTTCAACGAACACAGGGAAGTCCGCCGCACTGACGGTGAACGCGTAATGGGTGTAGTCAGCGGCGGGTTCGGGTTTGCGCAGTGGATCGAGTGACAGGCACAACCACAGACCCGACAGCGAGAGATAGGCGCCGGCGTCCCAACTCGCGTCGAGGCGTAGTTGCAGCAAGCCTTGGTAGAACGCCACGCTGCGGTTCAGGTCGGTGACGGCAAGGGTCAGGTGGTTGAGGCCGGTGAGCATGGGGGATTAACCTTTGAGTGCTTCTGGCACGACGTAGTGTTTACCGTCGTAGCTCAGGGTGACACGGGTTGTTTTCGACGTTTTAGACGTGTCCTGACACTCTTCACCAACGACGAAGTTTTCAGTCACCGTCACCGTTGAACTGACCACAAGATCCGCAAAGCCGTTATGCAGTGTTTTGCCGATATCGACGGTTCTTTGAGTTTCCTCGCCCTGTCCCGCGCAGTGACCGTCCCACTCGCCCCGGCCCGTGGAAATGACCAGCCCTTCCAACACTGGACGCAATGTATCGCCCTGCTTGAGATACAGCGCCAGTTCGGTTTTGTGGTACGGGGCGACGCTTGAGCTGTGTTCAAAATTCGAGCGAATGCCAAACGCGCGATCGTCCGGCGTCAACTTGTAGCGCGCCGTATCAATCGCCAGCCCTTCATACGCCACAGCGTCCGAATAATAGGCGTCTTTTTTACGGTAGCTGGCCAGGCGTTTCGAGCTGGAAGACTGGATGAGCCCCAACTCGAGATCGACATTACCGCCATCATTGTTGGCATCGGCGGAATCGGGCTTGAATGTCGATGTTGCGACAATCGTCTGGTCGTCATACGCCGGCCAGACTTTGCAAATGGTGAACGATTGCGTGCCGAAAGGTGCATCCTCGCAACCTGCTTGCACCTGTCCGGCAGCAGTCATGAAGCCGAGAACGACCATCGAGCTCAGCAGTTTCTTTGTAGTCATCATGTTCTTCCCTGATCAGCACGAACGGTGCTCAGTGTTTAATTGCATTCGCCTTGTATTGCTACTGGCTAGTCGCTTTTCGTGGAAAAAAAACCAACCAAAACGGTACGGATACGCCGAGCGGACTTCAAGGCGTCGAGTAAAGACTTTGCAAATCCAGGCTCCCCAAGCTCGACGCCAATTGAATGCGTGCGTTCTGCCAGCCAGCCAGCGCGCTGATCTGCTGTTGCAGCGCGTTGGCCAATGCCGTCTGGGTCGTGATGACCTCAAGGATACCGGTCACACCCTTCGCACCCAGCCAAACGGTGCCGTTCGACAGGTTCGCTTCTTCGTTGGTGCCGGTCATGGCCAGCGTGCTTCCCAGCCCCAATGACGTAACGTCATTGTTGCCGTACTCGACAACCGAGTCGCTGGCGCTGCCGCCCAGTGTGTCGTTGGAGCCGGTCAATCCACTACCGGTCAAGGTCGTGTTGGCACCCAGCCAAACGGTGCCGTTCGACAGATTGGCTTCTTCATTGGTGCCGGTCATGGCCAGCGTACTTCCTGTCCCCAGTGTGACGTTTTCTCCCGTTCCCAGGGTGATGACCGTATCACCAATGCCTCCAGTGACTTTGTCAGCGCTGCCGTTAATTGAGACGCTGGTATCTGCGCCGATGGCCACGGTGCTATTGCTGGCGTTGATAGTTGTTCCGGTGTCTGCGCTAGCGATGATTACTTCGCCATTTTTCATCATCGTCACGACGTCCCAGCTCGATCCGCTTGCCAGATCTACTGAAGCGTTAGTTGCGCCAGTGATGTTATTGTCCGAGCCATTGATGGTGGCTTGACTTCCTGCGCCAACATTAACGCTGTTATTGGAGCCAATTACCGTCGCACTGGATCCGTCAGCCAAAGAAACCCCAGCACTGTTAAGGTTAGCAACGGCACCAATACCAGAAATGGAGTCAAAGACCAAACCACTGGTTTGTGTATTGATACTTTGTGAGTTTTCAACTTGACCACTGCTATTAAAAATCGATTGGGTTTGTGTATCTCCGCCACTATTTTGTGGGGCGTCGTAAATTATTTCTGTAGGATTACCTGCCCCATTGGAGATAACTTCCTGGGTATTACCTAAAGCATCAGCAGAAAGTGTAGTAGTGCTTTGCAATGCTGACTGCCCATTGGCCAACGCGTAAACGCTTGTTTTCGTATCTATGCCGGTACTTGAAATCGACGCTGAAACCTCGGTATAACCACCATTGCCATCGAGGACTTTTACAGTATCTTGGTATAGCGGGGTTAGACCGGGTGGTGAGTATGTTAGTTGTGACGCCTGAATCCCATTCGTATACGTTAGCGTATTCCAAAAACTACCATCCGCATTGGTAGTTTGGGAGGTGGCGACAGGACTTGAAGAGTCTGTAAGCGCATCGAGTAAATGCTGCGTTGCGCTAGGTGCAATACTGCCAGCTATTCCTCCGCCGAGTACCAGCGCACTGTAGCCAATCCATCCAGCAGGACCTCCAAGCAGGAGTGGTGCAGCATTTTCTGCCGCCAACGCACCTCCGGTTATTCCACCTTCCGTACTGACAGTCCAATCCATCATGGTCTTTTCAGCCGCAGCACTATTTCCTCTCGCCGCTTGCTGTTGAGCCATTTGCTCAGCCTCATAGAATGAGTAGCCAATCGCAACAACGCCCAGAGCGGTGAGATCCTTGCCGGCAAGGGATTCAAACGTGATCCCATCTGCAGCGACCGTACTAAGCGACGACTCGCCCAGCTGAAAATCCGTTAAATTCTGGCCAGTTAGATGACCGTTATCGGTTGACGAGGCAAAAGGATCAATTACTAAGCCTCAAAAGCTTCTTCAAGAACATTCTCAATCTGTTTCCGCTCCAACTCGAGCGACGCGGGAAGTTTGATACGTACAACATCAAAAAAAACATCGCATAACTTCTCATCTGTGCCTGGGTTTTCCTTTAGCGTCTCAATCACTTCAACCCTACCGCCCCCATTCCCTTTCCAGTACAACCCGAAAACTTCATTAGGCCATTCAGGCATCCGGCCTCTAACACTCCAAATAAAAACATCAAGCTCACGATCTATCACCCAGAAACTTGGATGAGCCTTCCACAGATTTTGATATTCAGGGTATTGCTCCCAATCCATTTTTTTCCATCTTCTTCACTAATTGATTCAGCTACGAATGACATTGCACTTCCCTCAGCAATAGTAACTTCTTTAAATCTTAGACAACAATTCAACAACATGCGAAACTAACAAAAAAAAAAATGGGACAGCTTTATTTTCTTGGCGCACGATTCTAAAAAATAAATCCGTCCCGTTTTTGTTTATACTCATCATACATTGACAGTTGTTTTAAAACGTTTAATGCAGTAAATAAGGAGAACCCAGCCATTCAGATCACCACTATACAAATATCAATTAATAAACCAATTTATTTATTGACTAGCGAATAGATACCCGGACATCCCCTATGCCGCCGACGCGCTTTGAAAAAGCCTCTAATGCATTCTTCAGAGCATTCTCAATCTGCCCCCGCTCCAACTCGAGTGATTCTGGAAGTTTAATTCGCATAACATCCCAAAAAACATCACATAACTTTTCATCTGTGCCTGGGCTTACCTTTAGCGTCCTGATTACCTCTATCCTACTGTCCCCATTCCCTTTCCAGTACAACCCGAATATCTCATTAGGCCACTCAGGCATCCGCCCTTTAACACTCCAAATAAAAACATCAAGCTCACGATCTATCACCCAATAACTTGGATGAGCCTTCCACAGATTTTGATATTCAGGGTATTGCTCCCAATGCATTTTTTTCCCATCTTCTTCACTAATTGATTCAGCTACGAATGACATTGCACTTCCCTCAGCAATAGTAACTTCTTTTAATTTTAGACAACAATTCAACAACATGCGACACTAACAAAAAAAAGAAAAAAATGGGGCAGCTTTATTTTCTTGGCGCACGATTCTAAAAAATAAATCTGTCCCGTTTTTGTTTATACTCATCATACGTTGACAGTTGCTTTAAACGTTTAATGCCGCAAACAATGAATAACTAGCCATTCAGTTCACCATGATATAAACCTCAATAAACAAATCAGTTAATTTGTTGATTAGCGAATAGACACCCGAACATCCCCAATACCTCTGTCGTGACTTGCAAAAGTCTCTAAAGCATCTTTAAGAGCATTCTCAACCTGTCCCCGTTCCAACTCGAGTGACGCGGGAAGTTTGATTCGTATAACGTCAAAAAAAACATCGCATAATTTTTTATCTGTACCTGGGCTTACCTTTAGCGTCTTAATTATTTCTACCCGCCCCTCCCCATTTTCTTTCCAGTACAACCCGAAAATCTCATTAGGCGATTCAGGCATACGTCCTTGAACACGCCAAATAAAAACATCAAGATCACGATCTATCACCCAAAAATCCGGATGAGCCTTCCATAGGTTTTGATATTCTGGATGCGTTTTCCAGCGTATTTTATTTTCTGCTTCATCCATACCAATCCGCTCATAAACAAAAGACATTTCAGCTCTCCTTAATATGTAATCCTTGCTCATCGCAGCAACTAAAAACCTAAAATTTTGGAACCTGTACAATAGAAACACCCTAACAAAAAAAATTTTATACTATCTCACCTTCCCCTCAAAACAAAAAAATTGGACAGATTTGTTTTCTTGGCGCACGGTTCTAAAAATAAATCTGTCCCCTTTCGCACGCGAAGTAGTGGGCTCTACAGATATATAATATGACCCATCCGCAGATGTGTATATGAGAGTTTCGTGATATGTCACCACTCCAAAAAGCGACTTAACAGGGACTATTGAAACCGATATTGAAGACGCTGAATTTGGCACTTTAAAGCGATCCAAAAAACTAAAGATTGGTAACCCTAACAAAACACCACATGACTTTACCTATTTTCTCTGGGGTTTCATTTGCATCCAGAGGTCTAAAAGTGATTTCAAATATCGCATTTGACATCAATGACTTTCCGAGAAGAAATCCGCTCCCCAGATCATTCCTGTCTGGACTATCAACAGGAAGACTATGATTGTAATCCGGGACTAAAATCAATCCATCAGGCTTTGAAGGGATCGTTCCCGCAGCAAGCATAATCACTTTAACGTCAGAGAACGTAGTAGCAGTGGGGAAGTATTTTTTACACACATCGGT
Source organism: Pseudomonas sp. ASL4 (assembly GCF_056680395.1). NCBI lineage: Bacteria > Pseudomonadati > Pseudomonadota > Gammaproteobacteria > Pseudomonadales > Pseudomonadaceae > Pseudomonas > Pseudomonas sp. ASL4. Next base: position 6,659,378 of record NZ_CM155280.1, read on the forward strand.
TAAGTCGTATGTGCGCTGCGCACTCACTTTACTCATTTTCAAAAAAGTGCTGTCCACTTCAGCTCTGAATTGCTTGCCACGTATTTGAAGCTCGCTGCCCCCCGTATCTACAGGAGTATCATCCTTCCTAAATTTATAAAAAATCAAAACGCCAAGGACTATCAGTGCAAGTAGAAGCAAACCATAACGACTACGCATAAAACTACCGCCACTCTTCATTGCCCTTCCCCTCATCTAAAATTTCAAAAGCAACTACCCTATCTCAAACGAGAAAGGGGACAGATTTATTTTATCAGCACACCTTTCTAATTAATAAAACCGTACCCTTTCGGACTACATGCTCAAAAAGCGTAGCCAACCCCAATCTTTAAAGTCGTGTAGTTGGTCTCACTGTCCGGCTCCCATGACACCAATCTGCTCGAAACTCTTTGCGTAGCACTGGCGCCATATTTAAAGGACGTGTAATCGACGCCCACATTGCCATGGAATCTTTTCGTGAATGCATAATCTGTAGATAACCCGGCTTTATACAGATTGGAATTTCCGAGCGAACCAGAAAAGCCATGGGGGCCATTCACGTCAATGTCTGCTGCGAACGTGCGTCCAACCAAGGCATTGGCGGTAAATACCAGACGGGAAAAGGGCGAGTATTGGACAAGCGTGCCGGCGCCATACCAGCTATGGGTGTAGGTTTCGCCTGCATTAATGCCGCGCTGCCATTCATGATGGCCAAGCTCGCCGTAGGGAGTGATCATGAACGCCCCGTCAAGCGCAAAACCTTTGCCCCAACGCAGACTGTAGTCGGAAATGGTTGCGTCAGACTGTCTGACCACAGAACCGAAACTTCCTCCCGACTGGAATGCGCCTGTATACCCGGTATGTCCGTCGTTTTTACTGTACTGATATTGAAAGTATTCGTTGTCCAGCAAGTCGTCCTTCATCATGGAAAAAGATAACGCAAAGCCGGGGACATGGCCGTTTTCCGTATCCAACTTTCCGGCACGAGAGCCTAATCTCCCATCGTTGGTTTCCTTATAATCGACTTTCGTGGAAATGGCCTGGACTTCAAACTGATTATTCGATGCTTTTATATCGTCTGTTCCGGCGAATGCCGTTGTGCACAAAGCTGCAGCAGCTGCAAAAACTGCCATCTCGTTGATGTTCAATCTATCCCCCTAAGTTTAAAAGTTACAACAATCAACTGACCGCAAACGGCCATGAAGGCCGCGACTGGCCAAAATTCTTTATATACTCTTCAGACTACGGGTCACCGCTCTCTCAGCGCCTCACTCTGATACTTCAACATCGGCGTCAACAGATACTCAATAATCCGCCGCTGCTCGGTCTTGATCTCCACCGAACTCGACATGCCGGGTTCCAGTTGAATACTTTTGCCATCCGCCACAATCAAATGCGCGCCCAGTTGAATCCGTACCGGGTAGACCAACCCCAACTTGTCGTCCTTGACCGCGTCTTGGGAAATCGACATGACCTTGCCGGCAATCGTCCCGTAGTGGGTATACGGAAAGGCATCCAGCTTGATTTCGGCGTCCTGCCCCGAGCGGACAAAACCGATATCCCGATTGAGAATCTGCGCTTCAATTTCCAGTCCGGCGTCGTCCGGCACAATCACCAGCAGGGCTTGCGCCGGGGTGACGACGCCGCCAATCGTGTGCACGGCCAGTTCCTGAACGGTGCCGCCCACCGGGGCGGTCAAATGGGTTTGCGATTGACGTTATCGGGACTTGGTTTCGTCGCCCTGGTCCTGGGTCAGTTGCTGTTGCGCCTGATTGAGGGCGTCGAGTTGTTCGCGGCGAAATTGCGCGATGGCACCAGCCTGGCGCCAAACCACAACAAGGCCGCCGTGGTGAGCTTACTGATCAGGGACGCCACTTGATTGGCCGAACTGGAAAGGCTGGAAGCCTTGAAGGCGCTGGACACGTAGCCGGCCAACTGTTCTTCCCAGCGACGCTGCATCAAGGGTTCGACGGCCATCGACTTGATGGTTTCGATGCCAGTCACCGACTCCACCAGGAACGATTGGTTTTCCGAGCTACGGCGAAATTTCTCATCGAGTCGGGCCTTGAGCACTGGCGTCACGATGACCGACAAGGCGATGTAGCACGGCAACGAGATAAACACGATCAAGGTCAGCATGGGCGAATAGGTCAACATCACCGCGAAGAACACCAGGGTGAAGAACATATCCATAGCCACCGTCAGCGCGTTACCGGTGAGGAAGTTGCGGATATTTTCCAGTTCACGCACCCGCGCCACACTGTCGCCCACGCGCCGCGCCTGGAAATACGCCAGCGGCAGCCCCAGCAAGTGATTGAACAGGCGCGCACCCAGTTCGACATCGACCCGATTGGTGGTATGGCTGAACACGTAAGTGCGCAATCCACCCAGTAATGCTTCGAATACGGAGATGGTAATCAGGCCGAACGCCAATACATCCAGGGTCGACATTGATTTGTGCACCAGCACTTTATCAATCACGACCTGCATAAATAACGGCGAAATCAAACCGAATAGTTGCAGGAAAAACGAGCCAGCCAACACTTCCAGAAATTGTTTGCGATATTTGACAATCGACGGAATGAACCACGACATATCAAACTTGCCGCCGCCTTGTGCCAGGATGGCGCGGGAAGTAATCAGGATTAAACGACCGGACCAGATTTGTTCAAACTCGGCCAAGGTGAGTTGAAAGGTGCGCTGTTGCACTTCATCGTGCAGCAAGACGTTGTCGTTCGCACACTTGGCCACGACCAGAAAGCGTCCGTCCCGAAGTTCGGCGATAGCGGGAAGCGGCGTCTGCGCAATACGACTGATGTGGCTGGTGGTAGAGCGGGCCTTGAGCGCGACCTGCCGGGCCAGACGCACCAACGTCAAGGCATCGATAGGCCGGGACATGCCTGACAGGTGTTTGAGGCGGTCGGCGCTGATGGCGACGCCGGACAACTGGGCAATGACGACGAGTGACGCAATGCCACTGTCTTCACTTCCATTGTGTTGTGGCGTTTCGGGCGAAACGCGGGTCCTTGCGTTAGGGTCAGGCATAGCAACTCAACGGCATTAACGAATGATGAAAGCGCGTCGTGCTTACATCAAGCGCGTCGAACCAATCTTAAGCGGGCGAATACATTTAAAAAGCGTTGCCGCTAAACGAGCGACTTGTCAGCCATTCAAAACTTGATAATTAGATACATGAAATATCAAAGAGCCATTAGAGGCTAGCATCTATGCCCAACCAGAAAAAGCGGCGGTTTATGTCCGAAAAAACTCACTCACGGCCGGCTACGCGGGCAATGTCAGTGCTCGAACATGTATCAAAAAAGAAATAATAAAATGAAAAGGCACGCCTGGAGCGAACGTTACAGACCCTATAAATCGAGCCGTTCACGGGTCATCGACTTAATGTTCAATTGCACAACTAAGTAACACAAACCGTACAATTGCCGTTTCAGCACCGACTCCATGCATCAATAAAAACATCCTTCAGGCAAGAAACACCTCGATTTCCCTGAGAACCAACTCCGGTAACATCAACTCCATTCAGCGCTGGTTCAGCAAAATCAATGAAGCGGCTCGCGGATAACGTCTGCATCGTTATCAACAAGTCGCACCGCACAACTCACCCGTCCAGACGTCAATGTCATCGGACGAATTCAGCCGTGCACTATCCCCTCCCCAATCCGCCCATTGAGCCAGTTCAACGCCTGATCCCCACCCCGCCGCTTATGCCACGCCAACACAAACGTAAACGATGGAATATGAAATGGCGGCGGAACAACAATCAGCGACTGCTCATCAACGCTGCGCAACCCACGCGACGCCACCGTCAGAATCAAATCCGTACCGCTAATAAACTCCGGCGCAACGCTCCAGTGCGGCAGGCTGATGGCCACGCGACGGCGTTCGCGCAGGGACGTCAGCGCCCGTTCGATTTCCGGGGTGCCGCTGCCGCGCATTTCCAGCAGGACATGGGGGCGAGCCAGGTAGGTTGGCAGGTCGAGTACGCCGTCGGCGGGCAGGCTGTTGCGGTCGAGCAGGCAGGCGTAGTGCTCGTCGAACAGCGGCGTGCTGCGCAGCTCGTTTGGCAGTTCCGGAAACACCCCTGCCGCGACGTCGATATCGCCGTTGAGCACGCCATCGAGCATGCCTTCGCGGCTGGCGTGGCTGATTTGCAGGTCGATGCCCGGCGCTTCCCGGCGCAAGGTGCGAATCAGCCCCGGCAGAACGATGGCGGCGCCGTAGTCGGACATCGCCAGGCGAAACGTGCGCTTGGCGGTCGCCGGATCGAAGGTGTTCGGAGCCAACAGTGATTGCACCTGGGCCAGGGCTTCGGTCAGTGGCGCGATCAATTCCATCGCACGCGGGGTCGGTACAAGGCTGGCGCCAGCGCGCACCAGCAATGGATCACTGAGCAAGTCGCGTAATCGCGCCAACGCATGACTGACCGCCGGCTGACTCAGGTGCAGGCGCTCGGCGGCGCGGGTCACGTGTTGCTCGCTGAGCAAGGCGTCGAGGATCACCAGCAGGTTGAGGTCAATGCGCCGAAGTTCATTCATCTGATGCATGTCCAACATAGCTATTTGGAATTTAAATTTGCGCGGCGAATACCCTAGAGTCCAGCAAAACCTGTTGGAGAAAAGATCATGAGTACGTTGCATTGGGCCGGCCTGATAGTGCTGGCGGTGATTGCCGGGGCGGTCGTGCCGTTTCAGAGCGCGATCAACGCCAACCTCGGGCGCGGGCTGGGGCATCCGTTGTGGGCGACGCTGGCGTCGTTGCTGGTGAGTATTGTGGTGTTGCTGCCGGTGATGTTGGCGCTGCGTTTGCCGTTACCGTCACTGGCGTTCATCACTAAGGCGCCGCTGTGGATGTGGGCTGGCGGGGCGTTCGGAGTGTGTTTTATTTCGCTGGCGTTGATGTTGCTGCCCAAGCTTGGGGCTTCGGGGTTTATTGCGTTGGCGTTAGCCGGGCAAGTGGTGGCGTCGTTGGTGCTGGATCACTTTGGGTTGTTTGGGTTGGTGGAGCGGCAGATGACATTGCCGCGGGTGTTTGGGGCGGTGTTGTTGATGGGTGGCGTTGCGTTGATTCAGTTCAGTGCGGCGCCGGCCAAGGTTTTGGCTGCGGCGGGTTGAGGGATAACTGGTAGTGCGATGGTGAGTTTCAGTCAGTCATCGCGAGCAAGCTCGCTCCCACAGGGGATTTGCGGTGGATACACAGGATGTGTCCGACACTGATCCACTGTGGGAGCGAGCTTGCTCGCGATAGCGGTCCTTCGCCTAAAACGCGCTGCGGAAAATCTCCTCGATCTGGCGTTGATCCGCCGCTCGCGGGTTGGTCAAGCCACAGGCGTCTTTCAAGGCATTGGAGGCGAGCACCGGGATGTCGTTGAGCTTGGCGCCGAGGTCACGCAAACCGCCGGGGATTTCCACGTCTTTGGCCAGGCTCCGAATCGCCGCGATGGCCGCTTGCGCGCCCTCTTCCGGGCTGAAACCGCGAATGTCGGCGCCCATGGCGTGGGCCACATCGGTCAGGCGATCGGCGCAGACCAACGCGTTGAAGCTCTGCACGTGAGGCAGCAGCACGGCGTTGCACACACCATGTGGCAGGTCGTAGAAACCACCCAACTGGTGGGCCATCGCGTGGACAAAACCCAGCGACGCATTGTTGAACGCCATGCCGGCGAGAAACTGCGCATACGCCATGTTTTCCCGGGCGGCCATGTCGCTGCCATCGCGCACGGCCAGGCGCAGGTTGTTGCTGACCAGGGTGATGGCCTTCAACGCACAGGCGTCGGTGATCGGATTCGCAGCGGTGGAGACGTAGGCTTCGATGGCGTGGGTCAACGCGTCCATGCCGGTGGCGGCGGTCAGACCCTTGGGCATGGCGACCATCAGCGCCGGGTCGTTGACCGATAGCAGCGGCGTGACGTTGCGGTCGACGATGGCCATTTTCACGTGGCGCGACTCGTCGGTGATGATGCAGAAGCGGGTCATCTCGCTGGCGGTGCCGGCGGTGGTATTGATGGCGATCAGCGGCAGTTGCGGCTTCTCCGATTGATCGACGCCTTCATAGTCACGAATCTGCCCGCCGTTGGTCGCGCATAGGGCAATGCCTTTGGCGCAGTCGTGGGGCGAGCCGCCGCCCAGGGATACCACGAAATCACAGCGACTTTCCTTGAGCAGGCCCAGGCCGCGCTCGACGTTAGCGATGCTCGGGTTCGGCTTGGCGCCGTCGAAGATCACCGAGTCGATGTCCTGCATCGCCAGTTTCTCGGCAATCATCGCCGCCACGCCGGCCCTGGCCAACCCGACATCGGTGACGATCAGCGCCTTGCGAAAACCGTACTTGCGAATCGCGTCCATCGCTTCGTCGAGGCAACCGTTGCCCATGATGTTGACGGCGGGGATGAAAAACGTGCTGCTCATGAGCGAATCTCCTGCAAGGGGGCCGAATCGACAGCTCCGATTCAGCGGATGCCCACAGGATCGACCGAACAGTCACGGCGCATGTTGATCTGGCTCAACCCCCGGTCGTGATAAAGTCGCCGCCCATCAGACCTTTTGCTTTTTGAGACGACCAACGCAATGACCGATTTCCTGGATGTCGACGCCCAACTTGAAGACTGGAACGCCTTGCGTACCAGCGCTTCGTTCAGCGGCCTGCTGCTGGGCAACGGCGCCAGCCGCGCGGTGTGGGACGACTTCGGTTACGACTCGCTGTTCGACAACGCGCGCACCGTCGAAGAAAAGCCCCTGAGCCAGTCCGAACTAAGCGTGTTCGAGGCCCTGCAAACCCGCAGCTTCGAACAGGTCCTCAGCGCGTTGAAAATCACCAGCCGCGTCAACAAGGCCCTGGCCGTCAGCTCCGCTGCGCCGCGCAATCGCTACTACGCGATCAAGGAAGCGCTGATCAACACCGTGCACGCGGTGCACATCCCGTGGCGGCTGGTGGTGCCTGCGACCCTGGCGACGATCAATCAGGAACTGGGCAACTATCGGACGGTGTTCACCACCAACTACGACTTGCTGAGCAACTGGGCGATCCAGCACACGCCTGATGTCGTCACTGACCTGTTCCACGGCTCTGAGCCGAGCTTCGATCTGAGCGCCAGCGCGACCGACAAGCCGTGTTTGCTGTACCTGCATGGTGGTCTGCATCTGGTGCGCAATCAGGACGGTACGGCTCGCAAACTGATGTCAACCGAAGGCACGTTGCTCGGCAGTTTTGCCATCAACAACACGATCAAGACGCTGGATGATGTGCCGCTGTTCGTCAACGAAGGCCCGGCCCAGGACAAGCTCAAGACCATTCGCAGCTCGGACTATTTGTCGTTTTGCTATGACCAGTTACTGGGGCATGGCGACGGGTTGTGCATTTTTGGTCATGCGCTGGGCGAGCAGGACAGCCACATCATCCACGCGTTGCGCCAGGCGAAACCGAAGGTGGTCGCGGTGTCGGTTTATCCGCGTAGCAAGGCGTTCATTCAGCATCAGAAGCGGCACTACGCGAAGGTGTTTGAGGGGACGGGGGTTGAGTTGCGGTTTTTTGATTCCAAGACGCATGCGTTAGGTAGCACGAAGCTTCGGGTTCCCGTCGAGGTTTAGCGGCGACTGGGCGGACGCCTTCGCGAGCAAGCCCGCTCCCACAGGGGATTTGTGAACGCTACAGGTCCAATGTGGGAGCGGGCTTGCTCGCGAAGCTTTTGCTGTTGATTCATTCTTCGGTGCTATGCACCACCACCAGCAACTGCGCCTGAACCTCCCCCACTGACCGTATCCGATGCGGCTTCTGCGCATTGAAATGCAGCGCATCCCCACGATTGAGCAGCACCCGCTCGTTCATGAAGTCGACCTCCACCTGCCCTTCGTGAACGAACAGAAACTCTTCCCCCAAATGCTCCTTGAAGGTCTTGTCGGTGAATTCGCTCGGCGGGTAAATGATGAACGGCAACAGGCTGCGTTCACTGACCTGATGGGCCAGCACCGCGTAGCCGGGGCTGTGGTCGTTAGCGGCCAGTGACTGGCGTTCGTCGCTGCGCACCAGGCTGTAGCTGTCGAGGCTGATGCTGTCTTCGGAGAACAACTCCTCGACCTTTACGTTCAGCGCCTTGGCCAGTTTCAGTGCAGCAGCAATCGACGGGGTGTTCAGCCCGCGCTCGACTTTCGACAGATAACTCTTGGTCATGCCGGACTTTTCGGCCAGGGCTTCCAGCGTCACGCCGAGTTTTTTTCTGAGTAATTTCAAACGGATAGACATGTAGAGCGATTAATCCATCAAGGAGCCGACGATTTGTCCTTGCCAATGACACAATGTGTCATATAGCCTCTTTAGTGTCATTCGCACTCACCCATGACCTTGCAAGCAACGAGTGAACGGCAAACCCGACGTCCATTGAACCACCCAAAGGACACCGATATGGCCAAGACCTTAGCACTACCCAAAGACCAACTGGTCAAGCAAGCGCTGATCCAGATGCAAAACACCCTGGCGGATAATACGTGGACCGACCGGCAAAAGCTGGCCCTGACCTGCCGCATTCTGTTCGAGAACGGCCACGATTCCGGCCTGGCCGGGCAAATCACCGCTCGCGGCCCGCAGCCTGGCACCTATTACACCCAGCAACTGGGCCTGGGTTTCGATGAAATCACCGCCGGTAGTCTGCTGCTGGTCAACGAAGACCTGGAAGTGCTCGAAGGCCACGGCATGCCGAACCCGGCCAACCGGTTCCACAGTTGGGTGTATCGCGCCCGGCCTGATGTGAACTGCATCATTCATACGCATCCGACCCATGTGGCCGCGCTGTCGATGCTCGAAGTCCCGCTGCAGGTATCGCACATGGACCTGTGCCCGCTCTACGAAGATTGTGCGTTTCTCGAAGCCTGGCCGGGGGTGCCGGTGGGCAATGAAGAAGGCGAAATCATTGCCGGCGCACTCGGCGACAAACGCGCGATCCTGCTTTCCCACCACGGCCAACTGTCCACTGGCACGAGCATCGAAGAAGCCTGCGTCATTGCGCAACTGATCGAACGCGCGGCGAAGTTGCAGTTGCTGGCTATGAGCGCCGGGACGATCAAACCGATCTTGCCGGAGCTGGGCCGCGAAGCCCATGACTGGATTTCCAAACCGAAACGCCACGCCGCCGCCTTCAACTACTACGCTCGGCAGAACCTGCGCCAACACGCCGATTGCCTGAACTGACCCCACTCATTTTCAAGAGGAGCGACAGCATGTCGAACCCATCGATTCACGGCATCATCGGTTACACCATCACCCCGTTTACCGCCAACGGCGAAGGTGTCGATCTGGACGCGCTCGGGCGTTCCATCGATCGGCTGATCGACAGCGGCGTCCACGCTATCGCGCCACTGGGCAGTACCGGCGAAGGCGCTTATTTGAGCGACGCGGAGTGGGATCAGGTCAGCGAATTCAGCATCAAGCACGTGGCCAAACGAGTCCCGACCATCGTCAGCGTGTCCGACCTGACCACCGCCAAAGCCGTACGCCGCGCGCGTTTCGCCGAAGCCCACGGTGCCGATGTGGTGATGGTGCTGCCGGCGTCCTACTGGAAACTCAGCGAAGCGGAAATCCTCGCCCACTACCGCGCCATCGGCGAGAGCATCGGCGTGCCGGTCATGCTCTACAACAATCCGGCCACCAGCGGCACGGACATGTCGGTGGAACTGATCCTGCGGATTTTCAACGCTGTCGAAAACGTCACGATGGTCAAGGAAAGCACTGGCGACATCCAGCGCATGCACAAACTGCAACTGCTCGGCGAAGGTCAGGTGCCGTTCTACAACGGTTGTAATCCGTTGGCGCTGGAAGCGTTCGCCGCAGGTGCAAAAGGTTGGTGTACGGCGGCGCCGAACCTGATCCCGCAGCTCAATCTTGATTTGTATGAAGCGGTGCTGGCCAACGACCTGGGCAAGGCGCGTGAGTTGTTCTATCGCCAGTTGCCGTTGCTGGACTTCATCCTCAAGGGCGGCTTGCCGGCGACGATCAAGGCCGGGTTGCGGGCGACCGGGCTGGAAGTCGGTGATCCACGGTTGCCGGTGTTTGCGTTGAGTGAGGCGGGTTGTGGTCAGTTGCAGGGATTGTTGAAAGCGCTGCGCTGAACTTCAGCCATACCCAAAACCCATGTGGGAGCGGGCTTGCTCGCGAAGAGGGAGTGTCAGCCGACAAAAATGTTGTCTGACACACCGCTTTCGCGAGCAAGCCCGCTCCCACAGTGGATTTGAAGGTTGCACTCAAAGCACCGGCAACGTCTTGTCCTTGATCACCTTGGTCGGCCCAATGGCCTTGACGCTGGCGATGCCTTTCTCAAGCGCAGCCTCGGAGGAATAAGCTTCGCTGCTGCCAATGATCTCGTGGTTAGCGGCCGTGAGGTTGAAGTAAGGATGGCCATCCTTGGTGGTCTTTTTCTCGTAGCGTTCGTCCAGCGGGCTGTTGGTCTGCACCGAGGCAATGCCGTTATCGGCGGCGCTGCGGGTGGTGTAGTGCTCGCTGACCAGAATGGTTTCGGCATTGGCCGCTTTCAGCACAAACCGAAACTGGCCGCTGCTGGTTTTGCTCAATTCGTACCATCCGGACATGCTCGTTCTCCTTGGCAATTGAGAGGGTTCGCGCCAAAGAGTAAAGACCACCCGGCTGTTTCTGTCGCCTGGGCCGGCCCCTTCGCGGGCAAGCCTCGCTCCTACGAGGGTATGCGTTCCCCTGTAGGAACGAGGCTTGCCCGCGAAAGCGGTCGACGCGGCCTGCGCTATTTCACCGCCGTGCGCACCACCGACAATTCCGGTGCCGCCACCCGCCGCTGACTCAAATACCGCATGCAACTCACCCGCAAGAACGACGCGAAATTCACCACTTCCCCGCGGTAGTCCATCACCTCTTCATACAGCTTGGCGATCAACTGATTGGTGGTCATGCCGTCGACCTCGGCGATTTCGCTGAGGATGTCCCAGAACTGGTTCTCCAGCCGCAGGGTGGTGACCACCCCGCAGATGCGCAGCGAGCGGGAGCGCGATTCGTAGAGGATCGGGTCGGCTTTGACGTAGAGCTCGCACATGGGAAACGCCCCTTGTTACAGCGTGATTTTGGTGCCCAGCAACCCGAGGAAACCGGCGAGCCAGCTCGGGTGCGCCGGCCAGGCAGGTGCTGTGGCCAGATTGCCTTGAACGTGACCTTCCGTCACCGGGATATCGATGAACGTACCGCCGGCCAGACGGACTTCCGGGGCGCAGGCCGGGTAGGCGCTGCACTCCCGACCTTCGAGAATCCCCGCCGCCGCGAGCAACTGCGCGCCATGACACACAGCGGCGATCGGCTTACCGGCCTTGTCGAAGGCACGCACCAGTTCCAGGACTTTTTCGTTCAGGCGCAGGTACTCCGGCGCACGACCGCCCGGGATCAGCAGCGCATCGTAGTCAGCTTCAGCAACCTTGGCGAAGTCGAAGTTCAGCGCAAACAGGTGACCGGGTTTTTCGCTGTAGGTCTGGTCACCTTCGAAGTCATGGATCGCGGTGCGCACGGTCTGGCCGGCGGTTTTGTCCGGGCACACGGCGTGCACGGTGTGACCGACCATCAACAGCGCCTGGAACGGCACCATCACTTCGTAGTCTTCGACGTAATCACCGACCAGCATCAGAATTTTTTTCGCAGCCATGGGGAGGACTCCTCTGGGAAAACGTGGGCGTGCAGGAGTATTCAAGGTAGTCCTTAATCGGCGGGGCAGGTAATAACCAGCTACTACGGACAATGAGCATTTGTGGCGAGGGCGCTTGCTCCCGCTGGGCTGCGAAGCGGCCCCTTGCATTATGTCCATCCAAACTGTGCAAACAGGTTTTGCGACTGCTGCGCAGCCGAACGGGAGCAAGCTCCCTCGCCACAGGGACCGCGCGCAACTGTACGGATATTTCTGTGCCTAGCTGTAAGCGCCAAAATCAAAGGTTTATGGCTAGATAAAGCCACGTCCAATCACCCTGAATTCTGGTCCCCATCATGTCCTCGCGCGAAAACACCGGCATGGCCCTCGGCCTGCTCGGCGTCGTCATCTTCAGCCTCACCCTGCCCTTCACACGGATCGTCGTGCAGGAACTCCATCCGCTGCTCAACGGCCTGGGCCGTGCGCTGTTTGCGGCGGTGCCGGCGGCGTTGCTGTTGCTGTGGCGGCGGGAAAAGTGGCCGACCTGGAAACAGGTCAAAGGCCTGACCCTGGTGATCGCCGGGGTGATCCTCGGTTTCCCGGTGCTCTCGGCCTGGGCCATGCAAACCTTGCCGGCGTCCCACGGTGCGCTGGTCAACGGCTTGCAACCGCTGTGTGTGGCGCTGTATGCCGCGTGGCTGTCCCACGAACGCCCGTCGAAAGCCTTCTGGGCCTGCGCGGCGTTGGGCAGTGCGCTGGTGCTCGGTTATGCGCTGATCAGCGGCGCCGGCAGTATTCAGGCGGGTGATTTGCTGATGCTCGGGGCGATTGCCGTGGGTGGTTTGGGTTACGCCGAGGGCGGTCGGTTGGCCAAGGAGATGGGCGGTTGGCAGGTGATCTGCTGGGCGCTGGTGCTGTCGACGCCGCTGCTGATCGGACCGGTGGTGTACCTGGCGTTGCAGCATCAGGGCGAGATTTCGGCCAAGACCTGGTGGGCGTTTGGCTACGTTTCGCTGTTTTCACAGTTCATCGGTTTCTTCGCCTGGTACGCCGGGTTGGCGATGGGCGGGATTGCGCGGGTCAGTCAGATCCAGTTGTTGCAGATCTTCTTCACGATTGCGTTTTCAGCGTTGTTCTTTGGCGAACACATCGAGCCGATTACCTGGCTGTTTGCCGCCGGGGTGATTGTGACGGTGATGTTGGGGCGCAAGACCGCCATCAAACCCAATGTGGGAGCGGGCTTGCTCGCGAAAGCGGACTAACAGCCAACGAAAACGTTGGATGTGACGGCCCCTTCGCGAGCAAGCCCGCTCCCACAGGGGATCAGAGCAGGCCGGGTAGAAACCGGAGACATCCTTTACGTTTTAAACCGGAGACATCCTTTACAGGTGTGAAATACGGTCAGGAGGTACCTGACCATGCCCTGGAATCAAGAGTCTCCAATGGATCAACGAATCAAACTCATAGGCGACTGGCTGCAAGGCAGCCATTCCAAAAGCGAGCTGGCCCATCACTACGGGCTCAGCCGACCCACTTTGGACAAATGGCTTGCACGCTACGAGGCACATGGCATTGATGGGCTAAAGGAGCTGTCACGGCGCCCGCATACGAGCCCTTTCAAAATCAGCGACGAGGTGCTTGAGTTGCTAATCGCGTACAAGCGCGAGCATCACAGCTGGGGACCTGAAAAACTGGTGCATAACCTTAAAATCGATCATCCAGAGTTGTCTTGGCCAACGGTCAGCACGGCAGGCGAGTGGCTTAAGCGAGCAGGCCTGGTGCAAAAACGGCGCTTCCTCAATCGCCCACCAGCAGGAAAAAATCCGCTGCGCGACGCCACTTCGCCTAATCAGACATGGGCAGCGGATTTTAAAGGTGACTTCGCGCTTCAGAACGGCCAACGTTGTTACCCACTGACAATTACTGATCACGTCAGTCGATTTCTATTGCTGTGCAGAGCGCAAAGCAGTGTTGCCGGCGCCCGCGAGGGTTTTGACTGGGCGTTTCGGGAGTACGGCTTGCCTGACGTGATCCGCACGGATAACGGCTCCCCCTTTGCCTCCACCGGCATTTCACGCATCTCCAGTCTGGCGGCGTGGTGGATACGTTTAGGGATCTACCCAGAACGAATTCAGCCGGGGCGACCTGACCAGAATGGCCGTCATGAACGCATGCATCGAACGCTCAAGGCTGCATTGCTTCATGCACCTGAACGTAACCTGGTGGAACAACAGTTGGCATTCGAACAGTTTCGACAAGAGTTCAATTACGTACGGCCTCACAAGGCTTTAGAGATGAAAGTTCCTGCGGACCTCTATGAGCCGTCAAAACGGCAGTACGACGGACGCGTGCCTGAGGCCGATTACGCTTCGGACATGACGATCCGCATGGTCAGGCAGAATGGGTCGATGAAATGGAAAGGCAAGATGATTTTCGTCAGTGAATCCTTGGCAGGTGAGGCGCTAGGACTCAAGGAAGTAGACGATGATGTTTGGGATATTTACCTCTGCAACTACCTTTTAGGCAGGCTGAAAAGCGGCGAAAGCCGCCTTTCAAGCCAACAGAAACGTAAAGGATGTCCCCGGTTTCAATCGTAAAGGATGTGTCCGTTTCTACACCGTCAGCCCGCAGCAAGGTTTCCAGACAATGTTCCGTGATCTGGTAGAAATCCTTCAGTTCCTGAATCTTCACCAACAGCTGGGCCGGGTCTACCGGCTCGGCGCGTTTGACCGCCAGGATCATCTTGTTCTTGTTGGTGTGGTCCAGTGAGATGAACTCGAACACCTTGGTCTCGTAGCCGCAGGCCTCAAGGAACAACGCGCGCAAACTGTCGGTAACCATTTCCGCCTGCTGGCCCAGGTGCAAACCGTATTGCAGCATCGGCTTGAGCAGCGCCGGGCTCTGGATTTGCAGGCGGATCTGTTTGTGGCAGCACGGCGAGCACATGATGATCGAGGCGCCGGAACGAATGCCGGTGTGAATCGCGTAGTCGGTGGCGATATCGCAGGCATGCAGGGCGATCATCACGTCCAGTTCGCTCGGCGCCACGCTGCGCACGTCCCCGCACTTGAACACCAGCCCCGGATGCTCGAGCTTCGCGGCGGCGGTGTTGCACAGATTGACCATTTCTTCACGCAGCTCGACGCCGGTGACTTCGCCTTCAGCCTTCAAGGTGTTGCGCAGATAGTCGTGGATCGCGAACGTCAGGTAACCCTTGCCCGAACCGAAATCCGCCACCCGCACCGGTTTGTCCAGCGCCAGCGGCGAGGTGGTCAGGGCATGGCTGAAGACTTCGATGAACTTGTTGATCTGCTTCCACTTGCGCGACATCGCCGGGATCAGTTCCTGCTGCGCATTGGTCACGCCCAGGTCCTTGAGGAACGGCCGGCTCAGGTCGAGGAAGCGGTTTTTCTCACGGTTGTGTTCGGCGGATGGTACTTCGCGCAATTGCTGAGGTTTGCTCTTGAACAGCGAAGATTTGCCCTTTTTGCTGTATTCGAGCTGGGCTTCGTCGGTCAGGGACAGCAAATGCGCATTTTTAAACGCTTCTGGCAGCAGCGCGGCAATGGTCGCCACGCCTTCGGCCACCGGGAAGTTCTTGGTGATGTCGCGGGTCTTGTAGCGGTAGACGAAGGATAGGCAAGGCTGATCCTTAACCGTCAGTTGCTTGATGATCAGCCGCTGCAAGTCCACTTCGCTGCCGACGTACTTGGCCAGCACCAGTTTGATGAAGGCGTTGGCGTCGAGGCTGGTTTGCAACAGGTCGATGAACTGGGCGTGGTGATCCGGCGCGAGGCTGGCGGGAGTGGCGGTGACAGACATGGAGAAAACGGCCTCGGGCGGTGCGAATCGGGGAATGGCGGGTATTTTAGGGGGGATGGGGATTGAGGGCACGGGTAATTTCCCGAACGGTGCGAATCCTGAGTCGAAGTGAGATCCCTGTGGCGAGGGGGCTTGCCCCCGTTGGGCTGCGCAGCGGCCCCGGCATTCTTTCAGTTAGACGGTGCAAACCGGTTTGCGACTGCTTCGCAGCCGAACGGGGGCAAGCCCCCTTGCCACAATAATGTGTGTCAATTCGGTAGGTTAAATCAGCCCAACACCACCAGCCGATTCGGCAACTCATTCCTCACCTGCGTCACCGGCACATGCACCTTGAGCAATTCGCCGCACGCCTCGATACACGTCACAAACCCTTGCAGCGTCTGACCCTGTTTCACCTGCTGGGTAAACGCCGCGACAATCGCGTCCCAGCTCTTGTCATCCAGCCGCTTGGAAATCCCTTCATCCACCAGAATCTCCACATAGCGCTCGGCCTCGCAGACAAAGATCAACATTCCGGTGCCGCCGATGGTGTGGTGCAGGTTCTGTTCCAGAAACTGCCGCCGCGCCAGGTTCGAGGCGCGCCAGTGGCGAACTCGACGCGGGATCAGATGGGTGGTGACTTTCGGAATCCGGAAGACCAGGCACAGCACGATAAAACTGGCCCACTGCACCAGCAACAGGCTGTGCATGGTCAGCGCGCCAGTCAGGTAATGCACGACACCCGGCACCACCAGCGCCAGCAAACTGGCCCACAGCAGCGGTATGTACGCGTAGTCGTCGGCGCGGGCCGCGAGTACCGTCACCAGTTCGGCGTCAGTCTCGCGCTCGACCCGGGCAATCGCCTCGGCGACTTTGCGTTGTTCGTGTTCAGTCAGTAATGCCATGTTTTTAAGTGCCTGTTTGCTGTTGTTTTTATTGGCAGTGTTATCACCAGCCGCCCGACGAACCGCCGCCCCCAAAACTGCCCCCGCCGCCGCTGAAGCCCCCGCCTCCACCGCCGCCACCAAAACCACCGCCGCCAAAACCGCCACTCGAACCACCTGAACCGCCTCGGCCGACGGGCAGGATACCGAGCATCTGCAGGATGAAAATCGTCAGGATGAACAGCATCACCAGGAACACGAAAACGCCCGGATGACGCGAAACAAAATCGCTTTCCTGATTGCCGCCAGAGTCATACACCGTCGACGGCTCATCCAGCGGACTGCCGCCCAACACCACCAGCATCGCCGCGACCCCGTCGCTGATACCTTTGCTGAAGTTACCGGTCTTGAACGCCGGGGTGATCACCTGGTTGATGATCACCGAACTCTGGGCATCGGTCAGCCTGTCTTCCAGACCATAACCGACTTCGATCCGCAGCTTGCGCTCATCGCGGGCGACAATCAGCAGCGCGCCGTTGTTCTTGTCTTTCTGGCCGATGCCCCAGGCGCGACCGAGTTGATAGCCGAAGTCGGCGATGTCGGTGCCCTGCAAGTCCGGCAACGTCACCACCACCAATTGCTCGCCGGTGGCGGCTTCGTGGGCCTGGAGTTGCTGGGTCAGTTGCTCGCGCACCGCTGGCTCAATCAGTTGGGCGTCATCCACCACCCGACCGGTCAGTGGCGGGAACTTCAACTCGGCCTGAGCCGTGACTGCAAACACCCAGAGCAACAGCACCAGGCCGGATTTGAAGATTCCCATCAGCACCTCTTCCTTAATCATTCACCCGGCGCACTACCAACTGCCGGAAGCCCCGCCACTGCTATTAGCTGTCATCGCTGCTCGAGGATCTGTTCGAGTCCGAATCAGAACTCGAATCGGAACTCGAACTGCTGCTGGAATCGTCAACGTCACTGGAACTGCTGCTCCAGCTCCAGCTCCAACTCGATTCCTGATCAGCCTTCGATTCCCGTCGAAGCAGACTGTCATCGTCTTCATCGTCAGGCGTGTATTTGTCAGTCTCGGACGGGAAGTACTCCTTCTCTCGCCACGAGCCGAGAAACGCCGCGACTAGAATCCCCAGAAAGACAATAAAGAACACCGCCTTTACCCACCAAACCCAGTCAATCAACTCTAGCCAACTTCTTTCCACCGAACGACTGACCACCCTTGGTACATCGGTGGGCACAAGCATTCTTACGATTGAGGTCGTCCCGGCAATGATCCCTGATGAATACAGATCATCCTTGAAATAAGGAACGATCGATTCATTGATGATATATCCGGCCCACATCTTATTGATCTGCCCCTCCAGTCCGGACCCGACTTCGATCCGCACCTTTCGCTCATCGCGCGCCACCAGCAGCAGGACGCCGTTATTTTTGTCCTTCTGCCCGATGCCCCAGTGCCGGACCAGTTGCACACCGAACTCCTCGATGCTGTAGCCACCCAGGCTCGGGACCGTGACCACCACCACTTGATCGCTCGTGGACTGTTCCAGGCGTTCAAGCATCTGCTGAAGGTAAAGCACCGCCGAAGGCGTCAAGAGTTGAGCGGTATCGACGACTCGTCCGGTGAGTTGGGGAAACAGACTTTCCAGGGGCTCTGCCGTCGCGGCGACCGGTTTGGGCTCGACCTGCGAAACGGGTTGCGCCTGGCGCAACGCTAACCCGTCCGTGGGTGTTGGAGCCTGTTGCTGCGCCATCACGGCGCAACTGCTAACCAGCCACAGCGACAGCAGCGTGCTCTGCAGCACGCGCTGTACGCCGCCCATCAAAATTTAACTTGCGGCGCTTTTTCGGCGTCCGGGCTGGTGGCTTCGAAGGTTTCGCGGATCGGCAAATCGCTGTACATCACGCTGTGCCAAAGGCGACCGGGAAAGGTGCGAATTTCGGTGTTGTATTTCTGCACCGCGAGGATGAAGTCGCGGCGGGCCACGGCGATGCGGTTCTCGGTGCCTTCAAGTTGCGATTGCAGCGCCAGGAAATTCTGGTTGGCCTTAAGGTCCGGGTAGCGCTCGGACACCACCATCAAACGACTCAAGGCACCGGTCAACTGATCCTGGGCCTGCTGGAACTGTTTGAGTTTTTCCGGGTTATCCAGCGTCTTGGCATCAACCTGGATCGACGTCGCCTTGGCCCGGGCTTCGATCACCGCGGTCAGGGTTTCTTCTTCGTGCTTGGCGTAGCCCTTGACGGTCTCCACCAGGTTGGGAATCAGGTCGGCGCGGCGCTGATACTGGTTCTGCACCTG
Source organism: Pseudomonas sp. ASL4 (assembly GCF_056680395.1). NCBI lineage: Bacteria > Pseudomonadati > Pseudomonadota > Gammaproteobacteria > Pseudomonadales > Pseudomonadaceae > Pseudomonas > Pseudomonas sp. ASL4. The sequence continues at coordinate 6,678,033 of NZ_CM155280.1, forward strand.
GCCCCAAGCGGCTTTGGCCTGTTCGTCGAGGGTCGGGATGTTGTTGATGCCGCAGCCGGCCAGCAGCGTGGTCAGCAGCATCAGCGCTGCGACTCGCAGGGCCGGGCGATAGTTGAGTCGTACATTCATGTAAGTGATGCTCCCGTGCACAATCCGTTGAAAAACTGCCTGTAACCTTTGAATCGGGCTCTTGGGGCAAAATCTGCCGCCGCCACTGGATTGCAGCGTGCCAATGGGCTAAAAGATGCCCCCAGTACTAAAACGCGTCAGAAGTGTGCTGCATTTACTTGAACAACAATAGTCGCTCCCTAAATTTTGGCTGACCGGCGCGTATTCACTGCCGTTTAGGCCTTTGAGAAAACTATTCATGAAGAAGCTGTGTTTGCTGGGCCTGTTCGTCAGCCTGGCCAGTCATAACGTATTGGCCGCCACGACCCCCGCACCTCTAGAGAACAAGGACGCTTTCATCAGCAATTTGATGAAGCAGATGACCCTCGATGAAAAAATCGGCCAGTTGCGCCTGATCAGCATCGGCCCGGAAATGCCGCGCGAGCTGATCCGCAAGGAAATCGCAGCCGGCAACATCGGCGGTACGTTCAACTCCATTACCCGCCCGGAAAACCGTCCGATGCAGGACGCGGCCATGCGCAGTCGGTTGAAGATCCCGATGTTCTTCGCCTATGACGTGATCCACGGCCACCGGACCATTTTCCCGATCAGCCTCGCCCTGGCCTCAAGCTGGGACATGGACGCCATCGCCCGCTCCGGGCGCATTGCCGCCCAGGAAGCCTCCGCCGACAGCCTCGACATCACCTTCGCGCCGATGGTCGACATTTCCCGCGACCCGCGCTGGGGCCGCACGTCCGAAGGTTTCGGTGAAGACACTTATCTGGTGTCGCGGATTGCCGGCGTAATGGTCAAGGCCTTTCAGGGCCAGGGCGCCAACGCCGCCGACAGCATCATGGCTAGCGTCAAACACTTTGCCTTGTACGGCGCGGTCGAGGGCGGTCGCGACTACAACGTCGTCGACATGAGCCCGGTCAAAATGTACCAGGACTACCTGCCGCCCTACCGCGCCGCCATCGACGCCGGTGCTGGCGGGGTCATGGTTGCGCTGAACTCGATCAACGGCGTGCCGGCCACCGCCAACACCTGGCTGATGAACGACCTGCTGCGCAAGGAATGGGGCTTCAAGGGCCTGGCAGTCAGCGACCACGGGGCGATTTTCGAGCTGATCAAGCACGGCGTTGCAGCTGACGGTCGTGAAGCGGCGAAGCTGGCAATCAAGGCCGGCATCGACATGAGCATGAACGACACCCTGTACGGCAAAGAGCTGCCCGGGCTGTTGAAGGCTGGCGAAATCGAACAGAAAGACATCGACAACGCCGTGCGCGAAGTGCTCGGCGCCAAGTACGACATGGGCCTGTTCAAGGACCCGTACCTGCGCATCGGCAAGGCTGAAGATGACCCGGCCGACACTTACGCTGAAAGTCGTCTGCACCGCCCGCAAGCCCGTGACGTTGCACGCCGCAGCCAGGTGTTGCTGAAAAACCAGAACGAAACCCTGCCGCTGAAGAAAACCGCGAAAATTGCCTTGGTCGGTCCACTGGCCAAAGCGCCAATCGACATGATGGGCAGTTGGGCCGCTGCTGGTAAACCGGCGCAATCAGTCACGCTGTTCGACGGCATGAACGCCGCCATGGCCGACAAAGCGACGCTGATCTATGCGCGCGGTGCCAACATCACCAGCGACAAGAAAGTCCTCGATTACCTCAACTTCCTGAACTTCGATGCCCCGGAAGTGGTGGATGATCCACGCCCGGCCCAAGTGCTGATCGACGAAGCGGTGAAAGCCGCCAGGGATGCTGACGTGATTGTGGCAGCCGTCGGCGAATCCCGTGGCATGTCCCACGAGTCGTCGAGCCGTACCGACCTGAACATCCCGGCCAATCAGCGTGAGCTGATCAAGGCGTTGAAAGCCACCGGCAAGCCACTGGTGCTGGTATTGATGAACGGCCGTCCGCTGTCGATTGTCGAAGAGAAAGACCAGGCTGACGCAATCCTGGAAACCTGGTTCAGCGGCACCGAAGGCGGCAACGCCATCGCTGATGTGCTGTTCGGCGACTACAACCCGTCGGGCAAACTGCCGATCACCTTCCCGCGTTCGGTGGGTCAGATTCCTACCTACTACAACCACCTGAGCATTGGCCGGCCGTTCACGCCGGGCAAACCGGGCAACTACACCTCGCAGTATTTCGATGACACCACCGGGCCGCTGTTCCCGTTTGGTTTCGGCTTGAGCTACACCAGTTTCAGCGTGGACGACATGGCCCTGTCGTCGACCACCCTGAACAAGACCGGCAAACTCGACGCCAGTGTCACGGTGAAAAACACCGGCAAGCGTGACGGCGAAACCGTGGTGCAGTTGTACATCCAGGACGTGACCGGCTCGATGATTCGCCCGGTCAAGGAACTGAAGAACTTCCAGAAAATAATGCTCAAGGCCGGCGAACAGAAAGTCGTGCACTTCACCATTACCGAGGACGACCTGAAGTTCTACAACGCCCAGCTCAAATACGCTGCGGAACCGGGCAAGTTCAACGTGCAGATCGGCCTGGACTCCCAGGACGTGACGCAGCAGAGCTTTGAATTGCTGTAATTATCCAGACGCCACAAAACCTGTGGGAGCGAGCTTGCTCGCGATGAGGTCATAACATCCAACATCTACGTTGACTGTTAAACCGCCATCGCGAGCAAGCTCGCTCCCACAGTTGTTTCGAGTTGCGATCAAATTTTGTGTTCGACGCCAATCCAGTGTGGGAGCGAGCCTGCTCGCGATAGCGGTCTGTCAGTCAGCAAATTTGTCGACCGTTAAGCCGTCTTCGCGAGCAAGCCCGCTCCCACATTGGTATTCGGTGTAAGCGACTATCCGCGTCGATCCAGAATGTTCACCACCACCCGATCCACCCATCCCCAAATCCGTTGCTTGACCCGCCGCCACAGCGGTCGGCGTTGCCATGCCTCGAGGCTGACTTCCTGGCTCTGGGCAAAGTCCTTCTCGAAACTCGCCGTCACCGCCGCCGTCAATCCGGGGTCCAGCGCTTCGAGGTTGGCTTCCAGGTTGAAGCGCAAGTTCCAGTGGTCGAAGTTGCACGAACCGATGCTCACCCAGTCGTCCACCAGCACCATTTTCAGGTGCAGGAAACACGGCTGGTACTCGAAGATTTTCACCCCGGCCTTGAGCAGTCGCGGGTAGTAGCGATGCCCGGCGTAGCGTACCGACGGGTGATCGGTGCGCGGCCCGGTCAGCAGCAGGCGCACGTCGATGCCGCGCGCGGCAGCCTTGCGCAACGAGCGGCGAACTTTCCAGGTCGGCAGGAAATACGGCGTGGCCAGCCAGATTCGCCACTGCCCACTGTTCAATGCGCGGAACAGCGACTGCAAAATGTCCCGGTGTTGACGGGCATCGGCATAGGCAACCCGGCCCATACCCTCGCCCACGGACGGTACGCGCGGCAAACGCGGCAGGCCGAAGTGCGAGGCCGGTCGCCAGGCGCGGCGGTGACGGTTGGCGATCCATTGGCGGTCGAACAGCAATTGCCAGTCGAGCACCAGCGGGCCAGTGATTTCCACCATCACTTCATGCCATTCGCTGGTGTCTTCGCCCGGCGTCCAGAATTCGTCGGTGACCCCGGTGCCGCCGACCACTGCCATGTTCTGATCCACCAGCAACAGCTTGCGGTGATCGCGATAGAAGTTGCCGACCCAACGCCGCCAGCTCAGGCGATTGTAAAAACGCAACTCCACCCCGGCAGCCGTCAATCGTCGGCGCAGGTTTAACGTGAACGCCAGGCTGCCGTAGTCATCGAACAGGCAACGCACTCGCACACCACGTTCGGCGGCTTGAACCAATGCCTGGACCATGGCCTCGGCGCAGGCGCCCGCCTCCACCAGATACAGCTCCAGTTCGACCTGCTCTTCAGCGCGGGCAATCGCCACCAACATCCGCGGAAAGAACTGCGGACCGTCGATCAGCAATTCAAAGCTGTTGCCTTCACGCCACGGAAATACGGCACCGGCCATGTCAGCGCGCCGTGAAAATCAGTACCGCACCCACCGGCACCGACAGACTGATGGCCGACAAACCGGCAACCTTGCGCAAACTTTCCAGGCCGGGGGCCAGGTCGAAATCTTCAGCGTTGATCACCAGCGGCTCCAGAGTCACCACTTGAAAGCGCCGGTCATCGAGCCGGGTCGCCAGCAGTTCGGCGTTGTATTGATGTTGTTTACCATGAAGGCTGACAGTCAGCGGCAAACGCAATTCCAGCTGTGCGCCGGGGGCGAGGTCGTTGATCGGACGCAGATCAATCTGCGCGGTGATCAACGCTTCGGGGAAGGTCTGGATCTCGAACAGATCCTTGCGCATCCGCTCGTCACGCAGCGGGATACCGCTGTTCACCGAGTCCATCTCGACTTCGACCTGCGCCAGCCCGGTAGGGTCGACCTTACCGTGCAAGACCAAAAAGCGCTGCACCTCGGAGACGTTGGCGTTTTTGGTGCTGATGAACGACAGCCGCGACGACTCACCGTCCAGGTACCAATCGGCATGGGCCGACAGCGTGGCACCGGCCAGCAGCAGGAGGGCGAAGGTTTTGGAGAGGAAGCGGTTGAACATAAACACTCGTGGGGCAGATAAACCTGCACGAACCTTAACTGGCCTGAGGCGGGTTGCAAACTGTCAGTCACTGACACCCTGCTTTTTGTGGTGAGGGGGCTTGCTCCCGTTCGGCTGCGAAGCAGACGTAAACCCGCGAAGGTGATCTACCTGAGGGAATTCATCGTATGGACTTGGGAGTGCTTCGCACTCCAACGGGGGCGAGCCCCCTCACCACAAGAGCCTCGCAAAGATCAGGGTTGCAGGCGACAGCCTTGGCGCTCGCTGATCCACTTCGCGTTATTGCTGCGTCCCATACCACTGACTGTCACGCGTTTTCCGGCTTCGTCATCGATAAACCCGCTGAAGGGCAACCACTGCTTCACGTAGCCACGGCAGTACTCGACGTCGTTGTTCATCACATACCGGCACGAGCAATATTCCTTGGCGGTGTAGGCGCTGATGATGTCCGGAAATGCCCACAGCGCGACCCGCTCCTGCCAGATCCAGCCGAGCAAGGCGAACAACAGCAGCAGTAACAGCGTGCTGAAGGGGCGGCGGCGAATAAAACTCATGGCTGCACCTTCTCGGCAAATGCCTTGAGCGCGAGTTTGAGCAGTTCGTTGTGCCGATAAGTATCATCGCGATCATCGGCATAGCGGACGATCACCAGTTTTTCGCCAGGAATCACATATAGCGCCTGCCCCCAGTGCCCCAACGCCGCAAAGGTGTCGGCCGGTGCGTCGGGCCATGGTTGCGTCGCGCCATCCACCGCGCGATTGAGCCACCACTGGCCGCCGGGCACGGCGTCGTCCTGATGGGCGCGATAACCGGCGAAAGGCTCGCGGTTGAAGGCGACCCAGTCCTTGGGCAGCAATTGTCGATCCTGCCAACGACCATCGCGGGCCATCAACAGCCCGACCCGCGCCAGATCCCGGGCGGTGAGGTAGGCATAGGACGAGGCGACGAACGTCCCGCTGGCGTCGGTTTCCCAGACGGCTTGGCGAATTCCCAGCGGTTCGAACAACGCGGTCCATGGATAGTCCGGATAACGACTCGGGCCGACGATGTTTTTCAATGCGGCCGAAAGCAGATTGCTGTCGCCGCTGGAATAACGAAACGCCTGGCCTGGCACGGCGTATTCATCGTGCCCGGCAGTGAACGCGGCCATGTTCGCGTGGCCACGGGTGTAGAGCATCGCCACCACCGAGGATTTCAGCGGCGCGTATTCGTAGTCTTCCTGCCAGTCCAGGCCCGAGGCCCAATGCAGCAGGTCGGCCAGGGTGATCGCCGGGTGATTCTCCAACGCCGGATAGAACTTCACCGCCGGGTCCTGCAACGTGAACAAGCCTTCGCCATAGGCCACGCCGAAGACCGTGGACATCAGGCTTTTGCTGATGGACCAGGTCAGGTGCGGGGTGTCGGCGGTGGTTGGGCCGGCGTAGCGTTCGTAGATCAGTTGACCGTCGCGAATGACCAGCAAGGCGTCGGTGCGGATGCCTTTTCGGGTGCTGTCATCGCGGCTTGGGAAGGCGTAGGTTTCCAGGGCTTCGAGTGCCGGACCAGTGACTTTCGAGCCTTGTGACCACTGCTCGCCGGGCCAGTTTTCGGCGTGGGCCGTGGCGCTGAGCAGCAGCATGAAAAGCAGGGACAAGCCTTTGAACATGGTGAGGGCTCGGGGGGAAGAATCTGCTGAGCCTAGACGAGGTTGATGACAGTTTTGGAGTTTGTGTCGGCCATGGCTACGTCTTCGCGGGCAAGCCTCGCTCCTACAGGGGTTTTATGGAGGCACATTATTGGTGACCTACACAAGTCCCCTGTAGGAGCGAGGCTTGCCCGCGAAGAGGCCGGTCAATCCAGCGAAGATCCAGCAAGTGCCTTGGCCAATCGCTTCCCCCGCGCCCCCGCCGCCAACTCCATCACCGCTTGATCGCGCTGCCACATCGCCGCCCACAACGGCAGCCCGTCGGCCATGGCTTGATCCACCTCAGGCTTAAGCCCATCAAACTGCGCAAACAACCCACCCAACAGCACATGCCCAGCTGGGTTATTCGGCGCCTGACGACTGGCTTCCGCACACCCGGCCAATAGCGCCAGCAACCGCAGTTGCAAGGTTTGCGGCCAGTTGCTGTCCTGTCCGACGCCGTACAGCCACGCGGTCATGGCGCTCAACACATAGATGTCTTCCAGGGTGCGGAACGGTTTGACGTAAGCGTCCCAGCCGTCGCCTGCCAGCAATTCGCAAAAGGCGTTGTCGAGAAACACCCGGCCGTGGCTGATGTCCGGCATCAACGCGATGGCCGGGAGTTTTTCCAGGCGCACGCCCGGCTCACCGGGATACACCACCGCCAGACTCAGTCGCGGGTCTTCGCCGAGTGCTTCGCAGCGGACGGCGATCAGCAGCCAGTCGGCGGCATCGCCGGCGGTGACGAAATCCTTGCGCCCGTTCAGGCGCAGGTCCTGGAGCCGGGTCTGTATGTCTGCCGGGCGCAGGCTGCGCTGTTCGGTCGCGCACAAGGCGCCGAGGCTCAACGGCGCGCTCGGCCACAGCACACGCAACGCCGCCTGATAACCCACCAAAAACGCCAGACCCGGCGTCGCCATCAGGCGTGCGCCGGCCACCGCCAGTTCGAACGGCGTGACCGTGCCCAACTGATGCAACAAGGTCGCAAAGCCTTCGGCCAGGTCAGGATTGGCGGGCAGACGTTCGCGGCGATTCAACAGGGTTTGCCAGGGCATAAGAGGCTCCTTGTGGGCTGTCATATAAGCATCACCAAAGCTTAACGGCGATGACACCGGGGCTACATAGCCTGACTTTGCACAACACGGCTGCATAAAGAAAGTCGATCGGCTGCAACCCACGACGGGTGAACGGCCCGTACGGAGATTCGCAATGACTCAGATCGCCCGCATCAGCGACACCGGCAATGAACGCCGCCTGCAAGCCGAACGCCTGATCGGCACCGAGGCCTTGCAAGAAGCGCAGGCCTTGCGCTTCAACGTTTTCAGCGGCGAATTCAACGCCAAGCTGAAAGGCGCGGAGCTGGGCCTGGACATGGATGACTATGATGTTCACTGCGCCCACATCGGCGTGCGTGACTTGAACACCGGGCGTCTGGTCGCGACCACCCGTTTGCTCGACCACACCGCCGCCAGCAGCCTGGGCAAGTTTTACAGCGAAGAAGAATTCAGCTTGCACGGCCTGGTTGCGCTCAAAGGCCCGATCCTGGAAATCGGCCGCACCTGCGTCGACCCGGCCTACCGCAACGGCGGCACCATCGCCGTGCTGTGGGGCGAGTTGGCCGAAGTCCTCAACCAGGGCGGCTACAGCTATTTGATGGGCTGCGCGAGCATTCCGATGCAGGACGGCGGGATTCAGGCCCACGCAATCATGCAGCGCCTGCGCGAACGTTACCTGTGCACCGAACACCTGCGGGCCGAGCCGAAAAAGCCGCTGCCGACACTGGATATCCCCTCGAACGTGATCGCCGAAATGCCGCCGCTGCTCAAGGCCTACATGCGCCTGGGCGCGAAGATCTGCGGCGAGCCGTGCTGGGACGAAGACTTTCAGGTCGCCGACGTGTTCATCCTGCTCAAGCGCGACGAACTCTGCCCGCGTTACGCCAAACACTTTAAGGCGGCTATGTAATGAGTCGCCTCCGGGTGTACGCGCGAATTGCGCGAGTGCTGGTGGTGGTAGCGCTGGGGTTGACCATGGCCAGTGTGTTCGGGTTGTTCGAGCGCGCAGGGATTGCCCATTCGATGGTCCGTCGCCAGCGCTGGTCGCGGTTTTTCATGGCGCGATTGAGCAACGCCCTGCCCTTTCGCGTGACCGTTCACGGTGAACTGCCCAAACAACCGATGCTCTGGGTCAGCAACCACGTGTCCTGGACCGACATCCCGCTGCTGGGCATGATCACGCCGCTGTCGTTCCTGTCCAAGGCCGAAGTGCGCACCTGGCCGGTGGCCGGCTGGTTGGCGGCCAAGGCCGGCAGCTTGTTTATCCGCCGCGGTTCGGGCGACAGCCAGTTGATCCGCAAACAGATGACCCGTCACCTGGAGCAAGCGCATCCGTTGCTGATGTTCCCGGAAGGCACCACCACCGATGGCCGTTCGTTGCGCACCTTTCACGGTCGCCTGCTGTCAGCGGCGATTGACGCGCAAGTGGCGATGCAACCGGTGGCGATTCGTTATTTGCGCGACGGGGAAATCGATACGCTGGCGCCGTTTATTGGTGACGATGATTTGCTCTCGCACCTGATGCGTTTGTTTGCCAATGATCGGGGGGAGGTGGAAATCCACGTGCTCAAGCCGATCGAGTGCCAGGGCCGCGAACGTGCAGCGCTGGCGTTCGAAGCGCAGCAGGCGGTGCAAAAGGCGTTGTTCGGGGCGATTCCCGAAAAACAGCAAGTGCCGATGCGTCCCGCTATCGCGGCTTGATGCAAATCTCCTGAAGGAACACATATCCCCTGTGGGAGCGGGCTTGCTCGCGAATGCGGTGGTTCAGTCGACATCATCACTGACTGACCCATCGCATTCGCGAGCAAGCCCGCTCCCATATTGGTTTTATGGTGTTGAGTAGTTCTGCGCAAAGTCCTGAAGCTGCGGATAGAACAACCGAAAATCCTCGCTCAACGGCTCATACAACACCCGTAACTCCTGCATCGCCCCGGCCAATTCCTCAGGTTTGCTCAGCCGCCGGGAAATCCCCCGCAGCACCTGCGACAGCACCTCGAAATCCTCATAAGAACCCAACCAGTCATTGGCCACCATGTGCGGCGCGATCTGCGCCAGCCGTTCCGGCAGCTGCGGCTCGCGAGAGAGCACGCGATAGACATCCGAGGTGAACTGCGCCAACGGCTGGTCGGAGTAGAGCGTCCAGTCCCGGGCCAGGCAATGGTCGAAAAACACGTCGACCACGATCCCGGCATAACGCCGGCGGGTGATGGAAAACCGCGACAACGCGATGTCCACCAACGGATGGCGGTCGGTAAACACGTCGATGCTGCGATGCAACTGGATGGCCGCTTCGATCTCCGGGTCAAACTGCCCTTGCAGCCGTCCTTTGACGAAATCGCCATACAGGCTGCCGAGCCATTGACCGGGGCGCTGGCCACCGAGGTGCAGATGTGCGAGATAATTCATGGGCGCAGCTTAGCACCGCGCATTGGTATCGTTACAACCAACATATCGTTATAACCCGATATACCGATTTATGCGTTCGTCAGACCGAAATCATATTGGTATATCGCGATTCAACGATTTAAAGTTCGCCTCATCGCGATATAGCGTTTTACTCATCACGAGCCCCCACCATGACCCTCGACCTCGACGAAATAATAAAAGCCCTGGCACACCCAGTACGCCGAGACATCCTCATCTGGCTGAAAGACCCCAAGGTTCAGTTCCCGGAACAGATCCACAACCACGAGTACGGCATTTGCGCCGGGCAAATCGACCAACGCTGCGGCCTGTCGCAGTCGACCGTGTCCGCACATTTGGCGACGTTGCAACGTGCGGGTCTGATCAGCAGCCAGAAAGCCGGTCAATGGCACTTCTTCAAACGCAACGAGGACGTGATTCAAGCGGCCCTCGACGCCATCGTCAAAGAGCTCAGTGCTCCGACAAGGACTTAACAATGCCCCTCTCGCTACTCATTCTGGCCCTGAGCGCCTTCGCCATCGGCACCACCGAGTTCGTCATCATGGGCTTGCTGCCCGATGTGGCGGCGGACCTTGGTGTGTCGATTCCCGGCGCCGGCTGGCTGGTGACCGGTTACGCCCTGGGCGTGGCCATCGGTGCGCCGTTCATGGCACTGGCCACCGCCCGGCTCCCGCGCAAGGCCGCCCTGGTAGCGTTGATGGGGATTTTTATTGTCGGCAACCTGCTCTGCGCTCTGGCCAGTGACTACAACGTGCTGATGTTTGCCCGTGTCGTCACCGCCCTCTGCCACGGTGCATTCTTCGGCATTGGTTCGGTGGTGGCGGCAGGACTGGTCCCGGCCAACAAACGCGCGTCGGCGGTGGCGTTGATGTTCACCGGCCTGACCCTGGCCAACGTCCTCGGCGTGCCGCTGGGCACAGCCCTCGGTCAACAATACGGCTGGCGTTCGACGTTCTGGGCGGTGACCGTGATCGGTGTTATTGCACTGATCGGCCTGATCCGTTTCCTGCCGGCCAAGCGCGATGAAGAAAAACTCGATATGCGCGCCGAACTGCGCGCCCTTAAAGGCGCCGGGATTTGGTTGTCGCTGAGCATGACTGCGTTGTTCGCCGCCTCGATGTTCACTCTGTTCACCTACGTCGCCCCGCTGCTTGGCGATGTCACCGGTGTCTCGCCCAAAGGCGTGACCTGGACGCTGCTGCTAATCGGCCTCGGCCTGACGGTCGGCAACATCATCGGCGGCAAACTGGCGGACAAGCGCCTGGCCGCCACGCTGATCGGCGTGTTCGCTTCGATGGCCGTGGTCTCCACCATCCTGACCTGGACGAGCGTCGCGGTTATCCCGACTGAAATCACCCTGTTCCTCTGGGCCACCGCATCGTTTGCCGCCGTCCCTGCGCTGCAAATCAACGTGGTGACCTTCGGCAAAGCGGCACCGAACCTGGTGTCGACCCTGAACATCGGCGCATTCAACGTCGGCAACGCACTCGGTGCCTGGGTCGGCGGCAGCGTCATCGCCCACGGTTTCGGCCTGACCAGCGTGCCCCTCGCGGCAGCCGCACTGGCGGTACTCGCCCTGCTGGTAACCCTGATTACTTTCCGTCAGAGCGGCAATCCCGACCTGGCTCCTGCTACCAACTAACTAACCACTACCTCACGAGGGTTGTATTCATGACGACTATTTTCGATCCGATCAAACTGGGCGACGTCGAGCTGGCCAACCGCATCATCATGGCGCCACTGACCCGCTGCCGCGCCGACGAAGGCCGTGTGCCGAACGCGCTGATGGCCGAGTACTACGTACAACGTGCCTCCGCCGGCCTGATCCTCAGCGAAGCGACGTCGGTCACGCCAATGGGCGTCGGCTACCCGGACACCCCGGGCATCTGGTCCAACGACCAGGTTCGCGGCTGGTCCAACGTGACCAAAGCGATCCACGGCGCGGGCGGCAAGATCTTCCTGCAACTGTGGCACGTGGGCCGGGTTTCCCACCCGTCGTACCTGAACGGCGAAGCACCGGTTGCACCGAGCGCCATCCAGCCTAAGGGTCACGTCAGCCTGGTTCGTCCGTTGTCCGACTACCCAACGCCACGTGCTCTGGAAATCGCCGAAATCGCCGACGTCGTGGACGCTTACCGCGTCGGTGCCGAGAACGCCAAGGCTGCCGGTTTTGACGGCGTGGAAATCCACGGCGCTAACGGTTACCTGCTCGACCAGTTCCTGCAAAGCAGCACCAACCAGCGCACCGACAATTACGGCGGCTCCCTGGAAAACCGTGCGCGCCTATTGCTGGAAGTGACCGACGCAGCAATCGAAGTCTGGGGCGCTGGCCGCGTGGGTGTGCACCTGTCACCACGCGCCGACTCCCATGACATGGGCGACGACAACCTGGCCGAGACGTTCACTTACGTAGCACGTGAGCTGGGCAAACGCGGCATCGCCTTCATTTGCTCCCGCGAGAAAGAAGCTGGCGACAGCCTGGGCCCACAATTGAAAGAAGCCTTCGGCGGCCCGTACATCGCCAACGAGCGTTTCACCAAGGACAGCGCCAATGCCTGGCTCGCGGCTGGCAAGGCTGACGCCGTCGCGTTCGGTGTGCCATTCATTGCCAACCCGGATCTGCCGGCGCGCTTGAAGGCGGATGCGCCGCTGAATGAAGCACGTCCAGAGTTGTTCTATGGCAAGGGGCCAGTGGGCTATATCGACTACCCAACGCTGTAAAAATGTCCATGGGAGCAAGCGCTGCTCCTACAGAAACGCAAAAGCCCCGACTCGAAAGAGCCGGGGCTTTTTGCGTATTGCGTTCAACAGATTGCAGACTGGGGCCGCTTGAGCGGGATTATTCACACGGCCGAAACAAAATCCCTACAAAATACATAGTTCACTACCTATCAACCTGCTACTAGTCCGTATATAAAAGCACTCGACGGAGTCAAGGCGAGCAAAACGGATTTTCTGCTACATGAAGCATTGACACGACTGGATCCAATTACGCATTTTGTTTCATTTGCGCAGGCTGGGGCTCAAACGCAGCATATCCAGCCCTATATCGACCCAGCGCTCGGCCTCGGTGTGCAACTCGAAACTGTCGGGCGCCAGCAACCACTGGTACAGGATGCCGTCGATGTAGGCGTGCAGACTGATCGCAGCACGGGCCGTATCGAGATCGTTCGGCAACTGCCCCCGATTCACCGCATTACTCAGGGCCAGGGCAATTCGCACGTTGCAGTCGAGGCTGACCGTCCGGCGCTGCTGGCGCAGGTCACACATTTCATCGGTGAATTCGCACTTATGAAACAGAATCTCGTTGATACGTCGGGTTTTCGGGTCCAGGGCAACTTGATGAAACAAATGAGTCAGCAATTTGCGCATGCAGCCCAACGGATCGAGCTCGTCCTCGCTCTCACTGGCCTTGGCCATCTCATCCAGCGGCTCATGCAAGGTGTCGAGCATGGCCTGCACCAGATCCGCCTTGTTGCTGAAATGCCAGTAGATGGCCCCGCGAGTAACCCCGGCCAGTGTGGCGATATCCGCCAGCGTCGTGCGCGCCACGCCCCTTTCATAAAAGGCTTTCTCTGCCGCTTCGAGTATCTGGCTTCGGGTTTCTTGAGCTTCCTCTTTGGTACGACGGACCATGGCAGTACAACCTCAGATCAGGATGCTTCAGCGCTGTCTGAATACGCGCTGAGTAAATGTGCAGCGAACTCTCTTGGGGTCCGTCTACGGCCTACAATTCAAACCTTTGAGCGGCATTTGTAACGGTATGGGTACGCGACCTAGGTATTTACAAACAACCATGAACGTAAGTATATTCCTTAGCAAGCTACTTATCCACTCAGCGCCTAATTTTTACCCTTCCACCTTTCGAGTGCGCATTTTGCGCGCCTGACCCGAGGATTTTCATGCAATTCAAGCCAGCTGTTACCGCTCTGGTCACTGCCGTCGCCCTGGCATCACTGCTCAGCGGATGCAAAAAGGAAGAGGCACCTCCTGCCCCTCCCGCCCCTCAGGTCGGCGTCGTCACCCTGCAACCTCAAGCCTTTACCCTGACATCCGAGCTTCCGGGCCGTACGAGTGCGTACCGCATCGCGGAAGTCCGCCCACAGGTCAACGGCATCATTCTCAAGCGCCTGTTCAAAGAAGGCAGCGATGTCAAAGCCGGCCAGCAGCTTTATCAGATCGATCCGTCGGTCTATGAAGCGACGCTGAAAAGCGCCGAAGCCAGCCTGCAACAGACCAAATCGATTTCTGATCGCTACAAGCAACTGGTCAACGAGCAAGCCGTCAGCCGTCAGGAATACGACACCGCTGTAGCCAACCGTTTGCAGTCCGAAGCAACGCTTCAGACCGCCCAGATCAACGTGCGCTACACCAAGGTTTACGCGCCACTGACCGGCCGTATCGGTCGCTCCAACGTGACCGAAGGCGCACTGGTCAGCAATGGCCAGGCCGATGCCATGGCGGTGATTCAGCAACTGGACCCGATTTACGTCGACGTGACCCAGTCTTCGGTGGAGCTGCTTGAGCTGCGTCGCGAACTGGAAAGCGGCCGCCTGCAAAAGGCCGGTGAGAACTCCGCGGCAGTCAAACTGACCATGGAAGACGGCAGCGAGTACAAACAGGACGGTAAGCTGGAATTCTCCGAAGTGTCGGTCGACCAGACCACCGGTTCCGTGACCCTGCGTGCGGTGTTCCCGAACCCTGATCACACCCTGCTGCCAGGCATGTTCGTTCACGCCAAATTGCAGTCCGGGGTTAACGCTGCCGCCATCCTTGCGCCGCAACAAGGCGTGACCCGTGACCTCAAAGGCACGCCGACCGCACTGGTCGTCGGCCCGGACAACAAGGTCGAACTGCGTCAGCTCAAGGCCAGCCGCACCGTCGGCAGCCAATGGCTGATCGAAGACGGCCTGAAAGCCGGCGATCGCCTGATCACCGAAGGGCTGCAATTCGTCAAACCGGGTGTTGAAGTGAAACCGACTGAAGCGACCAACGTAACTGCGAAAAACCCGGCCGCCGCACAGACAGCTGACAAGGCTTATAGCGGCAAAGGGGAGTAAACCATGTCGAAATTTTTTATCGACCGTCCGATTTTCGCTTGGGTAATTGCCCTGGTGATCATGTTGGTCGGGGCTCTATCGATCCTCAAGCTACCGATTAACCAGTATCCAAGCATTGCACCACCGGCCATTGCCATCTCCGTGACCTACCCAGGCGCTTCTGCACAAACCGTGCAGGACACCGTGGTGCAGGTCATCGAACAACAGCTCAACGGTATCGATAACCTGCGTTATGTGTCGTCGGAAAGTAACTCCGACGGCAGCATGACCATTACCGCCACCTTCGAGCAGGGCACCAACTCCGATACCGCGCAGGTTCAGGTCCAGAACAAACTGAACCTGGCCACCCCGCTGCTGCCGCAAGAAGTGCAGCAACAGGGTATCCGCGTGACCAAGGCAGTGAAAAACTTCCTGCTGGTGATCGGCGTGGTGTCGCAAGACGGCAGCATGTCCAAGGACGACTTGTCCAACTACATCGTGTCGAACATGCAGGACCCGATCTCGCGGACCGCCGGTGTCGGTGACTTCCAGGTCTTCGGTGCCCAGTACGCGATGCGGATCTGGGTCGACCCGGCCAAGCTGAACAACTTCAACCTGACCCCGGCCGATGTCAGTGCCGCCATTTCGGCACAGAACGTTCAAGTGTCTTCCGGTCAACTCGGTGGCTTGCCAGCACTGCCTGGCCAGCAACTGAACGCCACGATCATCGGCAAGACCCGCCTGCAGACTGCCGAGCAGTTCAAGGCGATTTTGTTGAAGGTCAACAAAGATGGTTCGCAAGTGCGTATCGGTGATGTCGCCGATGTCGGTCTGGGTGGCGAAAACTCCAGCATCGCGGCACAGTTCAACGGCAAGCCGGCTTCCGGTCTGGCGGTGAAACTGGCCAACGGCGCCAACGCCCTCGACACGGCCAAGGCCCTGCGCAAAACCATCGACGACCTGAAGCCGTTCTTCCCGCAAGGGATGGAAGTGGTATTCCCGTACGACACCACGCCAGTAGTCACCGAGTCGATCAAGGGTGTGGTTGAAACCCTGGTCGAAGCGATCGTGCTGGTGTTCCTGGTGATGTTCCTGTTCCTGCAAAACTTCCGCGCCACCATCATCACCACGATGACCGTGCCGGTAGTACTGCTGGGTACCTTCGGGATCCTCGCGGCATTCGGTTTCAGCATCAACACCCTGACCATGTTCGGTATGGTGCTGGCCATCGGCTTGCTGGTGGACGATGCCATTGTCGTGGTGGAAAACGTCGAGCGGGTGATGAGCGAGGAAGGCCTGTCACCCAAGGAGGCCACCAAGAAATCCATGGGGCAGATCCAGGGTGCACTGGTCGGTATCGCTCTGGTGCTGTCGGCGGTACTGCTGCCGATGGCGTTCTTCAGCGGTTCTACCGGTGTGATCTACAAACAGTTCTCCATCACCATCGTCTCGGCCATGGCCTTGTCGGTATTGGTTGCCCTGATCTTCACCCCGGCGCTTTGCGCCACCATGCTCAAGGCGATTCCGAAAGGCGAGCACGGCACGCCGAAACGCGGTTTCTTCGGCTGGTTCAACCGTAACTTCGACCGTGGCGTCAAAAGCTACGAGCGCGGTGTCGGCAACATGCTCACGCACAAGGCACCGTATCTGCTGGCCTACTTGATCATCATCGTTGGCATGATCTGGCTGTTCACCCGCATTCCGACTGCGTTCCTTCCGGAAGAAGACCAGGGCGTACTGTTCGCCCAGGTGCAAACCCCGGCCGGTTCCAGCGCCGAACGCACGCAAGTGGTGATCGACGAGATGCGTTCCTACCTGCTGGAGAAAGAGTCCGGTTCGGTGGCTTCGGTGTTTACCGTGAACGGCTTCAACTTCGCCGGTCGCGGGCAGAGCTCCGGCCTGGCGTTCATCATGCTCAAACCGTGGGGCGAGCGTGACGCGAGCAACAGCGTGTTTGCCCTGGCAGGCCGCGCCCAGCAGCACTTCTTTACCTTCCGTGATGCGATGGTGTTCGCCTTCGCACCGCCGGCGGTACTGGAGTTGGGTAACGCCACCGGTTTCGACGTGTTCCTGCAGGATCGCGCCGGTATCGGTCACGACAAGCTGATGGCGGCCCGTAACCAGTTCCTCGGTATGGCTGCGCAGAGCAAAGTGTTGTATCAGGTGCGTCCGAACGGCCTGAACGATGAGCCGCAATACCAACTGGAAATCGACGACGAGAAAGCCAGCGCCCTCGGCCTGACACTCGCTGACATCAACAGCACGCTCTCGATTTCCTTCGGTAGTAGCTACGTCAACGACTTTATCGACCGTGGTCGGGTGAAGAAGGTTTACGTGCAAGGTCAGGCAGGCGCTCGCATGAGCCCTGAAGACCTGAAGAAATGGTACGTGCGCAACAGCGCGGGCACCATGGTGCCGTTCTCCGCGTTCGCCAAAGGTGAGTGGGTGTACGGCTCGCCGAAACTGGCCCGTTACAACGGCGTGGAAGCGATGGAAATCCTCGGTGCCCCGGCGCCGGGCTACTCCACCGGTGAAGCCATGGCCGAAGTCGAAGCCATCGCCAAGAAACTACCGGCCGGTGTCGGCATTTCCTGGACCGGTTTGTCCTACGAGGAGCGGCTGTCCGGCTCGCAAGCGCCAGCGTTGTACGCGCTGTCGCTGCTGATGGTGTTCCTGTGTCTGGCGGCGCTGTATGAGAGCTGGTCGATTCCGATCGCGGTTATGCTCGTGGTGCCACTGGGGATCATCGGTGCATTGATGGCCACCAGCCTGCGCGGTCTATCCAATGACGTGTACTTCCAGGTGGGCCTGTTGACAACCATCGGTCTGGCATCGAAAAACGCCATTCTGATCGTCGAATTCGCCAAGGACTTGCACGAGCAAGGACGCAGCCTGCGCGAGGCGGCTATTGAAGCCTGCCGGATGCGTCTGCGACCGATCATCATGACCTCGCTGGCCTTCGTTCTGGGTGTGGTTCCGTTGGCGATCTCCACTGGCGCCGGTTCGGGTAGCCAGCATGCGATCGGTACCGGGGTAATTGGCGGTATGATCACGGCCACGATCCTGGCGATCTTCTGGGTCCCACTGTTCTTCGTTACCGTGTCGTCCATTGGCCAGCGCAAGAAAACTGACCAGGATGACGCCATTGAAACTCCTAAAGAGGCTGGCCAATGAGCAAGTCGCTACTCTCCCTAGCCGTCGCCGCTTTCGTGCTTGGCGGCTGCTCGCTGATTCCTGACTATCAGCAGCCTGCAGCTCCGGTGGCAAACCAATACCCGCAAGGCCCGGCGTATTCGCCGGCCCAGGCGCCTAGCCAGGCTGCCGCCGAACAGGGCTGGAAGCAGTTTTTCCATGACCCGGCACTGCAACAGATGATTCAGGTAGCCCTGGAAAACAACCGTGACCTGCGTGTCGCGGCCCTGAACATCGACGCGTTCTCCGCTCAGTACCGCATCCAGCGTGCCGATCTGTACCCGGCCATCTCGGCCAATGGCACCGGCAGCCGTCAGCGGCTCCCGGCGGACGCCTCGACGAGCGGTAAAGCGGGTATCAGCAGCTCGTACTCGGCCACGGTCGGCATCAGCGCCTATGAGCTCGACCTGTTTGGTCGGGTTCGCAGCCTGAGCGAAGAAGCCCTGCAGAAGTACTTCGCCACCGAAGAAGCACGGCGCAGTACCCAGATCAGCCTGGTGGCCAGTGTGGCCAACGCCTACATGACCTGGCAGGCCGACAAGGAACTGCTGAAACTGACCCAGGACACCCTCGGTGCGTTCGAGCAGAGCTACAAGCTCACCGCGCGCAGCAACGAAGTTGGTGTCGCTTCGGCCCTGGACCTGGCGCAGTCGCGTACCTCGGTGGAAAACGCCCGGGCGCAACTGGCCAAGTACACCCGTCAGGTCGCCCAGGATGAAAACAGCCTGGTGCTGCTGCTCGGCACCGGCGTCCCGGCCAATCTGCAAGCCGCCAAGCCACTGTCTGATGACCTGCTGAGCGATGTTCCGCCGGGCTTGCCGTCGGACTTGCTGCAACGTCGTCCGGATATCCTCCAGGCCGAATACAACCTGAAAGCCGCCAACGCCAACATCGGCGCGGCGCGAGCGGCGTTCTTCCCGAGCATCAGCCTGACCGCCAATGCCGGGACCCTGAGCCCGGACCTGTCCGGTCTGTTCAAGGGTGGTTCGGGCACCTGGCTGTTCTCGCCGCAGATCAACCTGCCGATCTTCAACGCCGGCAGCCTGCGCGCCAGCCTGGATTACTCGAAAATCCAGAAAGACATCGGCGTGGCGAACTACGAGAAGTCCATTCAAACGGCCTTCCAGGAAGTCGCCGACGGCCTGGCTGCCCGCCAGACCTACACCGATCAGTTGCAGGCTCAGCGTGATTTCGTTACCGCGAACCAGGACTACTACCGTCTGGCCGAGCGTCGCTACCGCATTGGTGTCGACAGCAACCTGACCTTCCTCGACGCCCAGCGTCAGCTGTTCAGTGCCCAACAGGCGCTGATCACCGACCGTTTGGCGCAGTTGAACAGCGCAGTCAATCTGTACAAGGCGCTGGGTGGTGGCTGGAACGAACAAACGGCGAAGAACGAGCCGTTGAAAGAAGAAGCGCCGAAGTTGAAGTTGTTCTGATAGCGCTTTGAAAAACAAGAAGCCCACCGATTGGTGGGCTTTTTGTTGGCTGCAGGAAAAAGTTGTGTCGACACTCATGACCCCTTCGCGAGCAAGCCCGCTCCCACATTTAACCGTATTCATCCTGGAGGAACTCGGTCGAATGTGGGAGCGGGCTTGCTCGCGAAGAGGCCCTGAACCTCACCCAAAAACCCAAACCATCTTACGTTCGATAATCGCCCAAAACCCGCTTTCCCCAATTGAATCCCTCCGCCCATCCCCCGCACCATTCGCTCCACAAAACCAATAACAACAGGTTCGACACCATGCCCCCGCGCCCTGCCCTGTCCGGCTGATTTCGCCCGCTCTTCCCCCGATTTCGAATCTTGTGTCTGCACCCCCAGGTTGCGGCAGCGCCCCGTTTCACCCCTAACAATTAGAGAGACCCGAGCCCATGAAGCCTTCTACCGCGCAGTACCTGTTTCCCAGCCTCATCGCCGCCACACTGGCCGGCAGCGCCCTGCCCGCCGTGGCCGATGAGTCGGGTTTTGTCGATGGGGCCAAGGTCGACCTGAACCTGCGCAACTTCTTCATCAACCGCAATTTCACCAACCCGACCAAGGCCCAGGGCTTGGCTCAGGAGTGGACGCAAAGTTTTATCCTCGACGCCAAGTCCGGGTTCACTCAGGGCACCGTCGGGTTCGGTATGGACGTGCTGGGGTTGTACTCGGTGAAACTCGACGGCGGCAAAGGCACCGGCGGCACCCAGTTGCTGCCGCTTGATCACGACGGGCGCCCGGCGGACACCTTTGGCCGTACCAACGTGGCGTTCAAGGCCAAGCTGTCCCAGACCGAAGTGAAGGTTGGCGAGTGGATGCCGGTGTTGCCGATTCTGCGTTCGGATGACGGCCGCTCCCTGCCGCAAACCTTCCGTGGCGGGCAGATCACCTCGAAGGAAATCGACGGCCTGACGCTCTACGGCGGCCAGTTCCGCGCCAACAGTCCACGGGACGACAGCAGCATGACCGACATGTCGATGGTCGGAAAAGCCGCGATCACCTCGGACCGTTTCAACTTCCAGGGCGGCGAATACACGTTCAACGACAAGCACACCCAAATCGGCCTGTGGAATGCAGAACTCAAGGACATCTACAGCCAGCAATTCGTAAACCTGACCCATACGCAACCCATCGGCGACTGGACGTTGGGCGCCAACATCGGGTTCTTCTATGGGAAGGACGACGGCAGCGCCCTGGCTGGCGAACTGGACAACAAGACCTGGTCCGGCCTGTTCTCGGCCAGATACGGCGGCAGCACCTTCTACGTCGGCCTGCAAAAACTCACCGGCGACAGCGCCTGGATGCGCGTCAACGGTACCAGCGGCGGAACCCTGGCCAACGACAGTTACAACAACAGCTATGACAACGCCCAAGAGCGATCCTGGCAACTGCGCCACGACTACAACTTCGCCGCTCTGGGCGTGCCGGGCCTGACCCTGATGAACCGCTATATCAGCGGTGACAACGTGCACACCGCCACCACCACCGACGGCAAGGAATGGGGCCGCGAAAGTGAACTGGGCTACACCGTGCAAAGCGGCACGCTCAAGAACCTGAACGTCAAATGGCGCAACTCGAGCTTGCGTCGGGACTTCAACAACAACGAGTTTGATGAGAACCGGTTGATCGTCAGTTACCCGATCAGCCTGCTGTAAACACGGACGAAATGTGGGAGCGAGCTTGCTCGCGAAAGCGGTGTGTCAGGCAACATTGATATCGACTGACACAACGCCTTCGCGGGCAAGCCTCGCTCCTACAGGAAGTCGCATTCCCCTGTAGGAGCGAGGCTTGCTCGCGATAGCGTCAGCCCAAACGCTACAAATCCCGAAGATCACTCCCGAGACTCAACCCCCAACTCATCCCAAACCGATTCCGCCAGATGGAACGTCGCATTCGCCGCCGGAATCCCGCAATAAATCGCGCTCTGCATGATCACCTCCTTGATCTCGCCACGGGTCACGCCGTTATTGGCGGCGGCGCGCAGGTGCAACTTGAGCTCTTCGTTGCGATTCATGCCGATCAGCATGGCGATGGTGATCAGGCTGCGGGTGTGGCGCTCCAGGCCCGGGCGGGTCCAGATATCGCCCCAGGCGTGACGGGTGATCATCTCCTGGAACTCCGAGTTGAACTCGGTCAGCGCGTTCAGGCTGCGGTCGACGTGAGCATCGCCGAGGACCGCGCGGCGGACTTTCAAGCCCTCGTCGTAACGTTGTTTCTCGTCCACAAAAAAACCCTCAATGGTTCGACAAAAACGCCAGCACCCGCTCGCTGAACGCGGCGCCGGCCTGGACGTTGGACAGGTGCGCGGCGTAGAACTCGGCGTACTCGGCGCCCTGCACGTGTTCCTGAATAAAGTGCCCACCGGACGGCGGCGTGACCGCGTCTTCGGTACCCGCGATCACCAGCAGCGGCACCTTGATCGAGGACAACTGATCACGAAAATCAGCATCGCGCACGGCGGCGCAATTGGCTGCGTAACCTTCAGGTGAAGTGGCGGCGAGCATGTCGGTGATCTTCTTCGCCGCCGCCGGATTGGCCTCGGAAAAATCAGCCGTAAACCAGCGCGCAATCGACGCATCACGCAACGCGACCATCGCTGCCGGGCCGTCACGCAGCACGGTTTCGATTCGCGGGTTCCACACCGACGGGTCGCCGATTTTCGCGGCGGTGTTGCACACCACCAGTTTGTTCAATCGATGACCGGCATTGATCCCCAGCCACTGGCCGATCAAGCCGCCCATGGACAAGCCACAGAAATGCGCACGTTCGATGTGCAACGCATCCAGCAGCGCCAGCACGTCACGGCCCAATTGCTCGATGCTGTAAGGCCCCGGTGTGACCAGCGATTGACCATGGCCACGAGTGTCGAAACGCAGCACCCGGAAATGCTCGGTGAACGCTGAAATCTGCGCGTCCCACATGTGCAGGTCGGTGCCCAACGAGTTGGACAACACCAGCACCGGCGCATCGACCGGGCCATCGAGTTGCGGCCCTTGAATTTGGTAGTGCAGTTCGCCCTCGGCGAGTTGTACGAATGCCACAGCAGTCTCCTTCAGGCAGTCAACGCAAAATGTTCAGCCACCGCGCGCTCGACCCAGGTATGGGCCTGGCCGAGGTAGTGGGCAGGGTCCAGCAGTCGATCCAGTTCAGCAGGTGAAAGCTCAGCGGTCACTTGCGGCTCATCGCCGAGGACCGCGCGTAGATGACGCTGTTCGGCCACTGCGCGTTTGCAGCATTGTTCCAGCAGATGGTGCGCGGTATCGCGGCCGACTCGTTGCGCGAGAACGATGCTCACCGCTTCGGCCAGCACCAGACCTTGGGTCAAGTCGAGGTTGCGGGCCATGCGCATCGCGTCCACTTCCAGGCCTTCGGCGACCAGCAGTGCCTGCTGCAAACTGCCGGACACCAGGCAGCAAATCTCCGGCAGGGTTTCCCACTCGGCATGCCACAGGCCGAGGCTGCGCTCGTGTTCTTGCGGCATGGCGCTGAATAAGGTCGAGAGCAAACCCGGCACCCGCGTCGCCGCACCGATCAACACCGCCGCGCCCACCGGGTTGCGTTTGTGCGGCATGGTCGAGGAACCGCCCTTGCCCGGCGCCGAGGGTTCGAAGGCTTCAGCCGCTTCGGTCTGCATCAACAGGCTGATGTCGCGACCGAACTTGCCGAGGCTGCCAGCGATCAAACCGAGCACCGAACCGAACTCCACCAACCGATCTCTCTGGGTGTGCCAGGGTTGCTCCGGCAGCGCCAGTTGCAGCTCTTCGGCCAAGGCTGTGGCAATCGGCATCGCCTGTTCGCCGAGGGCCGCCAGGGTTCCGGAGGCGCCGCCGAATTGCAGCACCAGCAAGCGTGGTTTCAGTTCGCGCAGACGCTGGCGACTACGGGTCACGGCACCGAGCCAACCGGCGATTTTCATCCCGAGGGTGACCGGCGTCGCGTGTTGCAACCAGGTGCGTCCGGCCAGGGTTGTGGCGGCGTAACGTTGAGCCTGGGTCGCGAGGGTTTCCCCCAACTGCGCCAAATCGTTTTCGATCAGCGCCAGTGCACGACGCAGTTGCAACACCAGACCCGAGTCCATCACGTCCTGACTGGTGGCGCCCAAGTGCACGTAACGCTCGGCTTCGGCGTCGTTCGCGGCAATCTGTTTACCCAAGGCCTTGACCAGCGGGATCGCCGAATTGCCGGCCGTGGCAATCGCTTCACCGAGGGCGCCAAAATCGTAATGCCCGGCCTGACAAGCGGCTTCGATTGCGGCGACAGCCGTTTGAGGAATCAACCCGACGCGCGCCTCGGCCCGGGCCAGTGCGGCTTCGAAATCGAGCATGGCCTGAACCCGGCCCTGATCGCAGAACACTTCGCGCATATCGCGGGCAGTGAAATAGGCATCGAACAATTGATTGTTCGGTCGCTGGTTCATAAACAGTCCCTGGAAGCGTGGGCCGGTGCGGCCCACGGATGAAGATCAAAGGTCGTGGTGCAAATACTTCGCTTGTTTGGGCAGGCGCAGGCTGAACAGGAACGCCACCGCCATCATCACCGTGACGTACCAGTAGAAGGAGTTTTCCATGCCCGCGGCTTTAAGGCTCAAAGCCACGTATTCGGCAGAGCCACCGAAGATCGCATTCGCCACGGCGTACGCCAGGCCGACGCCCAGTGCGCGCACTTCCGGCGGGAACATTTCGGCTTTTACCAGGCCACTGATCGAGGTGTAGAAACTGACAATCGCCAGCGCCACGGTAATCAGCACGAAGGCCAGAAATGGACTGCTGACACTTTTCAGACTCAACAGAATAGGCACGGTGAACAATGTTCCAAGGGCGCCGAACCAGAGCATCGAGTTACGTCGACCGATCTTGTCCGCCAGCATCCCGAACAACGGCTGCATGCACATATAAAGGAAGAGCGCGCCGGTCATGATGTAGCTGGCGGTCTTGGCGTGCATGCCGGCGGTATTCACCAGGTATTTCTGCATGTACGTAGTGAAGGTGTAGAAAATCAGCGAGCCACCGGCGGTGTAGCCGAGCACGGTGATGAACGCAGCCGTGTGGTTGCGGAACAGCGCAAGGATGCTGCCGGCGTCCTTGTTTTCGCGCATTTCCTTGCTGCTGGTTTCCTTGAGCGAACGCCGCAGGAACAGCGAAATCACTGCCGCCACCGCGCCGACCACAAACGGAATCCGCCAGCCGTAGGCACGTAAATCATCTTCAGTGAGGAACTGCTGCAGGATCACCACCAGCAACACCGCCAGCAACTGCCCGCCAATCAGTGTCACGTACTGGAACGAGGCGAAAAAACCGCGCTGGCCCTTGAGCGCAACTTCGCTCATGTAGGTCGCGGTGGTGCCGTACTCGCCACCCACCGACAACCCCTGAAGCAGACGCGCGAACAGCAACATGATCGGCGCCCAGACGCCGATGCTGTTGTAAGTCGGTAGACAAGCGATGAGCAATGAGCCGAAGCACATCATCAGCACCGAAATCATCATCGAATTCTTGCGCCCGTGCTTGTCCGCAACACGGCCAAAAATCCAGCCGCCAATGGGCCGCATCAGGAACCCGGCGGCGAACACGCCAGCGGTGTTAACCAGTTGCACCGTGGGGTTGTCGGACGGAAAAAAGGCAGGCGCGAAATAGATCGCACAAAAGGCATAGACGTAAAAGTCGAACCACTCGACCAGGTTGCCGGACGAGGCGCCGACAATCGCGAAGATCCGCTTATTGCGCTCCTCGCCGGTGTAGTGTTCGGTTGAAGCGGTAGTCGTTGTCATTGTTTTTCTACTCAATGGGGACAGTGAGAGTCTAGACATACTTCGCAACAGTCCTGTTCCACAGATGCTTTGGCAACACATATCCCTGTGGGAGCGGGCTTGCTCGCGAAAGCGGTGTATCAGGCAACATTTACATCGACTGACACGCCGCTTTCGCGAGCAAGCCCGCTCCCACAGAGGTTGCGGTGTTCATTCAATAATCGAAGAACACCGTCTCCTCATCTGTCCCCTGCAAAATCACGTTCCACTGATAAACACCCGATGCATCGGCCTTCGCCAGCAACGTACTGCGACGCTCCGCCGGGACACATTCGAGCAGCGGGTCCGCCACGTTGGCCGGCTCGCCATCAAAGTAGATCCGCGTCAGCAAGTGCTTCACCAACCCACGGGCAAACACCAGCACTACCAGATGCGGTGCCTGGGTCGAACCGTTCAAACCTTCAACCGTCCCAGGCTTGATCGTGGTGAAACGAAAGCGCCCTTCGGCATCCACCGGCACCCGGCCAAAACCTTCGAAGTTCGGGTCCAGGGGTTTGTCCTGCTCGTCTTCGGGGTGGTCATACTTGCCGGCGGCGTTGGCCTGCCAGACTTCCAGCATGGCGTCGTTGACGACATCACCGTTGCCATCCACCACTTGCCCGGTGATCGCCACGCGCTGGCCGAGGGTTTGTTCGACGGTCAGGTCTTCGCGGTTCAGCCAGGTCAGGCCAATGTGGTAATACGGCCCGACGGTGTGGGACGTGGTCGCGTTCAGCGTCATCTTATTTCTCCATCGGCGTGGCTTCGCGGCCGCGCAAGACGATGTCCCAACGGTAACCGAGGGCGTAGGAAGGGATGGTTTTTTCCAGGTCGAAACTGGCGATCAAACGTTCTTTGGCGCGGGTATCCGGCACGCAGTTGTAGATCGGGTCATAGGCCAGCAACGGATCGCCTGGGAAATACATCTGAGTCACCAGCCGCGTCAGGATACTCGGCCCGAACAGTGAGAAATGGATGTGCGCCGGGCGCCAGGCGTTATGGTGGTTGCCCCACGGGTAGGCGCCAGGCTTGATGGTCTGGAACTGATACCAGCCATCGGCGTCGGTCACGGTGCGGCCGGTGCCGGTGAAGTTCGGGTCCAGCGGCGCGTCGTGCAGGTCGCGGGCATGGTTGTAGCGGCCGGCGGCGTTGGCCTGCCAGATCTCCACCAGAATCCCCGGCACCGGCAAGCCGTCTTCATCCAGCACGCGGCCGTGGATGATGATGCGCTCGCCCTGTGGTTCGCCCGTGTGCTGTGCAGTCAGGTCATTGTCCTGCGGGTTGATGCGCTCGGCGCCGATGGTCGGGCCGGTAATTTCCGACAGCGAATGGGGCAAAAACACCAACGGCTTCGACGGCGCGCGCCGGTTGGTGGATTGATACGTCGGGTGCAGGTATTCCGGCTGGGTGCCTTCTTGCGGGCGACGGTAACCAGGCTTGTCAGTCATTTCGCTTTCCTCTGTTCTTATAGTCGCGGCGGCGTGTCAGACGCGTTCGATCGCGAGTGCCAGACCTTGGCCGACGCCGACGCACATGGTCGCCAGACCTTTCTTGCCACCGGTCTTTTCCAGGTGATGCAGCGCGGTCAGCACCAAACGTGCACCGCTCATGCCCAACGGATGACCCAAGGCAATGGCGCCGCCGTTCGGGTTGACCTGGGCGGCGTCGTCCGCCAGCCCCAGTTCACGCAACACCGCCAAGCCCTGGCTGGCGAACGCTTCGTTGAGTTCGATCACGTCGAAATCGTTGACGGCCAAGCCGAGGCGCTCAGTGAGTTTTCGCACCGCCGGCACCGGGCCGATGCCCATGACTCGAGGGGCGACACCGGCGCTCGCCATGCCGAGCACTTTGGCGCGGGCCGTCAGGCCGTGTTTCTTCACGGCGTCGGCCGAAGCCAGAATCAACGCCGCCGCGCCGTCGTTCACACCGGAAGCATTGCCAGCAGTGACGGTTTTGTCGGGGCCGTTGACCGGTTTGAGTTTGGCCAGTGTTTCCAGCGTGGTGTCGGCGCGAGGATGCTCATCCTGCGTGACGACCGTTTCACCCTTCTTGTGGGCAATCCGCACTTCAACGATTTCTTCAGCGAAAAATCCTGCAGCTTGCGCGGCGGCTGTCCGTTGCTGACTGCGCAGGGCGAAAGCGTCCTGGTCCTCGCGGGAAATTTCGTAATCGTCGGCCACATTGTCGGCAGTCTGCGGCATCGCATCGACGCCGTACCGGGCTTTCATCAACGGGTTGATGAAACGCCAGCCGATGGTGGTGTCTTCCAGCTTCATGTTGCGCGAAAACGCCGCATCGGCCTTGCCCATCACGAATGGC
This sequence comes from Pseudomonas sp. ASL4, assembly GCF_056680395.1. Taxonomy (NCBI): domain Bacteria; kingdom Pseudomonadati; phylum Pseudomonadota; class Gammaproteobacteria; order Pseudomonadales; family Pseudomonadaceae; genus Pseudomonas; species Pseudomonas sp. ASL4. Next base: position 6,705,662 of record NZ_CM155280.1, read on the forward strand.
GCGCGGGACATCGACTCGACGCCGCCGGCAATCGCCAGCTCCATTTCGCCGCTGGCAATCGCGCGGAACGCGGTGCCGATGGCGTCCATACCCGACGCGCAAAGGCGATTGAGCGTAACGCCCGGAATGCTTTCCGGCAGTCCGGCCAGCAGCAGCGCCATGCGCGCCACGTTGCGGTTGTCTTCGCCGGCCTGGTTGGCGCAGCCGAGGAACACCTCGTCCACCGCGTTCCAGTCCACCGACGGGTTGCGCTCCATCAGCGCCTTGATCGGCACGGCGGCCAGATCGTCGGCGCGAACCGCCGACAAGCCACCGCCGAAGCGGCCGATGGGGGTGCGGATCGCATCGCAGATATAAACGTCGCGCATCAGGCTTCTCCGGGTGCTTGGCCGTGGGCCGCAGCGGTGCGGGCTTCCAGATCCCTCAGCGCCGTCAGCTCGACATCGGTGGGCTCGGCGATGTTTTCAACCTGTTCGGCGAAGCGAATCGCCCAACCGGTGGCCGCCGTGACTTGCTCGCGGGTCACGCCCGGATGCAGTGCGGTAACCACGAATTCATGAGTCTCGGCTTCCGGTTCCATGATGCACAGGTCGGTAATGATGCCGACCGGCCCGGCGCCCGGCAGGCCGAGACGCTTGCGCGAATCACCGCCCTCGCCATGGCCGACCGAGGTAATGAAGTCGAGTTTTTCCACAAACGAACGCGACGACTGTTTAAGGATGATCAACACGCTTTTGGCCGAACCAGCAATCTCCGGCGCACCACCGGCACCCGGCAGGCGGACTTTTGGCTGGTGATAATCACCAACGACCGTGGTATTGATGTTGCCGAAACGGTCGACCTGCGCCGCACCGAGAAAACCGACGTCGATGCGCCCGCCCTGCAACCAGTAGCGAAAAATCTCACCGGTCGGCACAACAGTGTCAGCGGTTTCCGCCAGTTCACCGTCACCAATCGACAGCGGCAACACGCTCGGCTTGGCACCAATCGGACCCGATTCGTAGATCAGGACTACATCAGGTGAGGAAGTCAGCCGCGCCAGATTGGCGGCTTTCGACGGCAGGCCGATGCCGACGAAGCACACCGAACCGTTCTTCAAACGGCGGGCGGCGGCGACAGTCATCATTTCATTGGTGGTGTAAGTCATTACTTGGCCTCCGAAGCAGCGGCCAGCTTGGCCTGGAACTCGCTGAAGTCAGCGCAGCCGTGGATGTACTCGTTGATCCACGCGGTGAAGGTGTCGCGGTCCCGGGCAATCGGGTCCCAAGCCTGATAGAAACGGTTATCACGCTCGTTGTAGCCGTGAGCGTAGGACGGATGCGCACCGCCCGGCACATGGCAAACCGCGCTCAAGGCCCAGGTCGGCAGCACACAGGAGTTCATCGGCGCATTGAGGTCGTCGACAATTTCTTCGACGGTGACGATGCAACGCTTGGCCGCCAGCGCCGCTTCTTTCTGCACGCCGAGAATGCCCCACAGCAGCACGTTGCCCTTGCGGTCAGCCTTTTGCGCGTGAATCACGGTGATGTCCGGACGCACCGAAGGCACCGCCGCCAGCACTTCGCCGGTGAACGGGCAGGTAACAGTCTTGATCAGCGGGTTGACCTTTGGCAGGTCAGAACCGGCGTAGGCCCGCAACACCGCGAACGGCAGGCCGGAGGCGCCAGCAACGTAGGCATTCGCCAGGTCGGCGTGGCTGTGTTCTTCGATTTCCAGCGGATGCGGCCACTGCTTCTCAACGGCGTCACGCAGACGGTGCAGCGACCCCACACCGGGGTTGCCGCCCCAGGAGAAAATCAGTTTGCGAGCACAACCGGCACCGATCAACTGGTCATAGATCAAGTCAGGCGTCATCCGCACCAGGGTCAGATCTTTCTTGCCCTGGCGAATGATTTCATGACCCGCCGCCGTCGGAATCAGATGAGTGAAGCCTTCAAGCGCGACGGTATCGCCGTCGTTGACGAATTGCTTCACCGCGTCATGCAGCGAAAGGATTTCAGCCATGGGGCAGGCTCCCGTTTTGTTGTGAACCGACAGTGGAAGAAAAAGGCGCGAGGTTCAGCGCCGAAGTCCCTGAAGATTAAGCCCGCTAAAAATGCCAAACAATCCGATAATCGACTGAGTGTTCGTTTATCGAACAGATTGTTGTCTGGCTATCATTCTGTGTTGCCCCAAAAAGATCGCAGCCTTCGGCAGCTCCTACAGTGGAATGTGTACGCCTGTAGGAGCTGCCGAAGGCTGCGATCTTTTCCCACAACACCGCTATCTCAACCTGGAATCAGGTCGCATCCGCATGACTGACCATGCCTTTGATCACTACCGCCGTGGTCGCCAATGCCGCCGGTATCACCAACGCCGTCAGCACCTGCTCGAAGTTCCAGCCCAGGCCCAGCAGGGTCGCGCCCATCCACGCACCGAGGATCGCGCCGAAGCGACCAATCCCGAGCATCCACGACACACCAGTCGCCCGCCCCTGGGTCGGATAAAACCGCGCCGCCAGTGACGGCATCGCCGATTGCGCGCCGTTGACGCACATCCCAGCCACCAGCACCAACGTCGCCAGTAGCGTGATGTGGCCCAGGCTCTGCCCTACCGCGTAGGCAAACACCCCGGCCAACAGGTAGAAAATGCCGATGACCTTGTGCGGATTGAACCGGTCCATCGCCCAACCGACACCGACCGCGCTCAACACCCCGCCGAACTGGAACAACGCGCCAATGAACGCCGCCTGCTCCATGCTCGCGCCGCTGTCACGCATCAGCGTCGGCAGCCAACTGGTCAGCAGGTAAACGATCACCAGGCCCATGAAGTAGGTCAGCCACAGCAGCAAGGTGCCGGTGCTGTAGGTACCGGAGAAAATCACCGCAAACACGTTGCGGGCCTTCACGGTTTTCTGTTCCGGCACGCTGAAGCTGGACGCCTGGGCCACCACTGTCGGGTCGATGGGTGCCAGGGTTTTGCGCACTTTGTCGGTGCCACGGTTACGGACCACAAGGTAACGCGCCGATTCCGGCAGCCAGAACAGCAAAACCACCGCGAGGATCAGCGGCAGAATCCCACCGATCAGCAACAGGCTGTGCCAGCCGAACGCCGGGATCAGCTTGGCCGAGATGAACCCGCCGCCAGCCATGCCGAGGTTGAAGCCGCAGAACATGCTGGTCACCAGCAGGGACTTTTTGCGCTCCGGGGTGTATTCCGACAACAGCGTGGTGGCATTCGGCATCCCAGCGCCCAAACCCAGGCCGGTCAGGAAACGCAGCACCAGCAATTGATCAACGTTGCTGCTGTAGGCCGAAGCCAGGCTGAAGGTGCCGAACAGAAACACCGCGCCTACCAGTACGACTTTTCGCCCGAAGCGGTCAGCCAACGGGCCGGAACCCAGTGCACCGAAGACCATGCCAATCAGCGCGGCACTCATCACCGGGCCGAGGCTGGCGCGGTCGATGCCCCAGTCCTGGGAAAGGGCCGGCGCGATAAAACCCATGGCAGCGGTGTCGAGGCCATCGAGGAAGACAATCAGGAAACACAGGATCACCACCCGCCACTGGTAGCGCGAAATGGGTTGGGCATTGATGAAGGACTGCACGTCGAGGCAGTTTCCTACAGCAGACTGAGGCTGGTTCATTATTTTTATTCCACGCAAAGAACGCAGTCGAACAGGTACCGGCCAACGGCTGGCGCTGTCAAAAAAAGGAAGGTGTCGGGATCAGGCGACCTGGGTTTGGCAGGAAAACCGGTGGAAGCAGCGACAGTCGGGAAACGTACGCATGGGGGGTGGCCTCTTCTCATTATTATTGGGGTCGTCGTCCGGCGGCTGACCGAGGGTCAACAGCGCCGGATGACGCTGCCGCGACATTAATGATCCGAGGGAAAGAGCGTCAATTCGATAAACGCAACTCTGTGCGTTTATCGAACAGCTTAGGCGAAGACTGCTTATGCAAAAAGTTGTGCGCTGAGGTCGCGGCTGGCACTTAGCAAACCGGGCAAGAAGCGCTGCTCCAGTTCGTTGCGACTGACGCGTCCTGCGTGGGTACTGACGTTTAAAGCCGCCACCACCTGGCCGGAAGCGTCGTAAACCGGAACGGCAATCGAGCGCAGGCCTTGTTCCAGTTCCTGATCAACGATGCACCAGCCTTGCTGTCGCACCTCTTGCAGGCATTCAAGCAAGGCTTCGGGGGTGTGCAGGGTTCGGCTGGTCTTGGCCTGAAAATCCGCATGTTCGAGGTATTCGCCCAGCGTCGTGTCGTCCAGCGCGGCGAGCAGAATCCGGCCCATGGACGTGCAATAGGCCGGCAGACGCCCGCCCACCGACAAGTCCACGGAAATCAGCCGCTGGGTGGTCGCCGAGCGAGCGATGTAAAGAATGTCATCGCCTTCCAGCGTCGCCATGTTGCACGCCTCATGGAGTTGCTCGCTCATGCGGTCCAGGTACGGCTGGGCGGAGACCGCCAGTGGGGTCGAGGACACGTAGGCATGGCCGAGGGTCAGGACTTTGGGCAGCAGCGAATAGGTGCGACCGTCGGTGGTGGCGTAGCCGAGTTTGATCAGGGTGTGCAGGCAACGTCGCACGGCGGCGCGGGGGATTTCCGTCCGATGGCTGATCTGGGCGATGGTCAGGTGGCGCTTGCGCTCCTGAAAGGCTTGCACCACCGCCAGGCCACGGGCCAGGGAGGTCATAAAGTCGGGGTCGCCGGTCATGGCCTGGATTCGTTTGGCCGGCGAGGCGACGATCGGCGGCGCCACTGAAGCGAAGGAGTTGCGCAGTTGATCGTTCATATCAGGTCCTTTTCCTACACGGATCAGTGGCTATTACAAGCGGCTCCTGGCCAGTACACAAGTCGCCGGCGACAAGATTGGGCGATTATCGAACCATCGACCGATAATCGCAATCGACGGCCGCCACCACCAGGCCCCTCAGTTTCCTATTCAGTAATGCTGTGAAATAAGGTTACTGTTGAGTGATCGCCGACTTAAGGGGCAATGTATGAGACCGAACTTGTCCGAGTTGTTGGCGCCAGAAACAGGTCGCTGAAAGTGGCAATGCGAAACTCTAATTCCCCTTAAAAGTTACGAGTAAAAAAAACATCACACACCAGGAACCACTTTTAACTCTCAAGAGATAGTGTTCTTCGAATCGACCGCTATAATGCACATCAGTGGCCCGCCGGTTTCTTACTTGCCGATTGTGCCACCCGGAGCGCGATGTCCCATCGCCGCCGCCCGCAGCAAGCACCTGACGCTCATGTGATAGACACCGCCAATGCGCTCGCTGAAACAGGATACTGAAGCTACGTCAGCTGTTTTCTCTGGTGCCGTGGCCGCCTGCAATATGGAACTGTTGATCACTCTGTCGTTAAAAAGCCGATGCCCTTTCAGGCATTGTCCTTTCAACGAACGTGGTCAGTAAATTCGATGCAGCGCGTTTCACCAGAATTTATCTCAACTCAATCAGGTAGCACTGTGACGAAAGACGAACTGCGCGCGGAACTTGAGCGCCAGGAACAACGTTACAAGGAAGTTTACGGCGGGGAAGTCACCACCTACGCCGCCCAGCCCGAACCGGAACGCAAGCCCTGGCGTAAACGCGCCACCGTTCAAGATCAGGCTTTCACCCAAGAACTACAGAAGATGGAAAAGGAACTCAAAGCCGAAGAGCCTTGACCGCTGCGGCTTGAATCCTTCAAGGGTCTGCGTCTGCTCCCGCTAAAAGCGCGGTGTATCGACCATGCCTTTCGCGCCCGCTACAAGCGGGCGGCGGCCACCTCACCCACCGGATGAGGCAAATGGCGCATGTCCGACCCTCTTCTCAGATATTTCATACAAGCGGTTTAGCCTCTCGCGCCCTCGAGAGAAACCCTTGTGGCTGCTAGCTTTTCAAAGAAAATCAAAGAGTTGCAAACCCCAGTAAAAAGCTGGGGCTTTGGGCTTCGCTACAAACTAATTCGTTGAAGAATGTTACCGACGAGCAGCTAGTGCATCGATTTCCAGTCTTTTCTGGCATAATCGCGCCCCCTTACGACCGGGTCAGAAAACCTTCATGATCGATTTATTCAGCGGACTAGATGCTTGGGTGCTTGTGAGCCTCTTGCTCGCCCTGGCCTTTGTCCTCGCCTTCGAGTTCATCAACGGCTTTCATGACACTGCCAACGCGGTGGCCACTGTTATCTACACCAAAGCCATGCCGCCTCATCTGGCGGTGTTCTTTTCCGGTGTGTTCAACTTTCTCGGCGTGCTGCTGGGCGGTGTGGGCGTGGCGTATGCCATCGTTCACTTGCTGCCGGTAGAGCTGCTGATCAATGTGAACACCGGACACGGACTGGCCATGGTGTTCTCGTTGCTTGCCGCCGCCATCACCTGGAACCTGGGCACCTGGTACTTCGGTATCCCTGCCTCCAGCTCCCACACCCTGATCGGTTCGATCCTCGGTGTCGGCCTGGCCAACGCGTTGATCAACGACATTCCGTTGGCCGATGGCGTGAACTGGCAGAAGGCGATCGATATCGGCGCGTCCCTGGTGTTCTCGCCAATAGCCGGCTTCATCGTTGCCGCGCTGGTGTTGATCGGCCTTAAATGGTGGCGCCCGCTGTCGAAGATGCACAAGACGCCGGACCAGCGTCGCAAGCTCGACGACAAGAAGCACCCACCGTTCTGGAACCGTCTGGTACTGGTGATCTCGGCCATGGCCGTGAGCTTCGTGCACGGTTCCAACGATGGCCAGAAAGGTATCGGCCTGATCATGCTGGTGTTGATCGGTATCGTGCCGGCGCAGTTCGTACTCGACCTGAGCAGCACCACTTACCAGATCGAACGTACCCGCGATGCGACCCTGCACTTGAGCCAGTTCTACAAGCGCAATGCCGACACCCTGGGTGAATTCCTGGCGCTGGGCAAAAGCGTGGAAGGCGACTTGCCGGAGAAATTCCGTTGCAACCCGCAACAGACCGAACCGACCATCAGCGCCCTGCTCGACACCCTCAAGGGTGTAGCCGACTACCATTCGCTGCCGTCGGAAAGCCGCATCGAAGTGCGTCGCTACCTGCTCTGCCTGGATGACACAGCACGCAAAGTCGCCAAGCTCCCAGGCCTGCAAGCCCGTGAAAAGGCTGACCTGGACAAACTGCGCAAAGACCTGACCACCACCACTGAGTACGCCCCGTTCTGGGTGATTCTGGCGGTTGCCCTGGCCCTGGGCCTGGGCACCATGGTTGGCTGGAAACGCGTGGTACTGACCATCGGCGAGAAGATCGGCAAGCAAGGCATGACCTACGCACAAGGCATGTCGGCACAAATCACCACCGCCGGCATGATCGGCCTGGCCAACATCTTCAGCCTGCCGGTGTCCACCACCCACGTCCTGTCCTCGGGCGTGGCCGGCACCATGATCGCCAACAAAAGCGGCCTGCAAGGTGGCACCGTCAAAACCATCCTGCTGGCCTGGATCCTGACCCTGCCAGCCACTGTAGCCCTGTCGGCCGGCCTGTTCTGGCTGGCGTCGAAGGCGCTGGGTAGCTGATACATCGCTGCAACGAAAAAGGCGCGTTCCGTGAGGTTCGCGCCTTTTTCATACCTGCTGCTTTCTTCCAAACACTGTAGATCCCTGTGGGAGCGGGCTTGCTCGCGAAAGTGGTGTATCAGTCGAATTCAATATCGCCTGGCACACCGCCTTCGCGAGCAAGCCCGCTTCCACAGGAGTTCGGTGTACTGCCCGTTAAATCGTGGACAAAAAAAAGGGCAACCGAAGTTGCCCAAAATGCCTTGCGTGCTCATTGCGTCCGGAAAGACCTACGGTTTGCGCTTATGGGAATCCTTCCAGATGAAATATCCAAACCCTGCAAAAAACAGAACCATGAGGCCGACTGTCAGCACTCCGGCGATCACCACGTTATCGAAAAACATGACTGGCCTCCTGCACTTGCCCTGTTGCGATGGGGCTAAGTTAACCAATCGGGCAGGAGAGAAAATTGACCGGGATCAATGCCGCCCGAGACTGGGCGTAAAGGAGGGGAAATAACTGACCTGCATCAATCGATGCAGGGGGTTTCAACGCTTTTTCGGTTTGTTTTTCGGCTTTTTCTTCGCTTTACCCAACGGCATGGCCTGCTCGAACGCCTGGCGGACTTCGTTCAGGCGCTTATCGTTGAGGTCATGAACCCGCTTGGCGCGTTCGGCATTAAGGTCGATCAGTTTGTCGTCTTGGCTCATGGTGTTCAGTGCATCGCTGGAAAGGAAGTTCAGTCGGGATTGCGCCAATAATGCGGTCTGGCGCCCGCGCTGACCAGTCACCTGCGCAACGAGGGCTTAACAAAATATGTGCTCAAGGCGATGTTTCACCGCACAATCGGTGCTTTGCGATGGACCCAAAGGACCCGACTGTGGAATTGCACCAGGACCTGCCGCCCTTGATGGCCCTGCGCGCCTTCGAGGCCGTGGCCCGCCATTTGAGTTTCATCAAGGCTGCCGATGAGCTGTCGGTGACCCAAAGTGCAATCAGCCATCAGGTGCAGAAACTCGAGCAATTCCTCAACCAGCGGCTGTTTATTCGCCGCACCCGGGCCATCGATCTGACACCGGCCGGCGAAAGCTATTACCGCAAGATTCAACCTGCGCTGGAATCCATCGCCTCGGCCACCCGTGAACTACGCGGTAATGAACAACAGGAAGCCACCCTACGCATCGGCCTGCTCGCTTCGTTCGCCACCCTGTGGCTGGCACCGCGACTGGCCGGTTTTAACGCGCGCTATCCCCAGATTCATGTGGAACTGCTGCCCTCGGTGCAATTGGCCGACGTCAGCGGCGGCGAAGTAGACCTCGCGATCCGCTACGGCAAGGGCGGCTGGCCCAAGGTCCAGGCCCGGCGATTCATGCTGGAAACGCTCACCCCAGTGTGCAGCCCAGCGTTCAAGGCGCAAGGCGTCGACAAAGGCCCGTTGCTCATGGCCAAGTCCTACCAGCCGTTCGAGTGGACAGACTGGAGCGCCCGTAACGCCGTCGACCTCAGCCATTACCCCAGCGTGATGCTCCACGACTACAACATCGTCGTCGAAGCCGCCGTGGCCGGCCAAGGCATCGCCATGGGCCGCCAACACTTGATCGAACGCCGGCTCAAGGAAGGCGCGCTGGTAGAAGCCTTCGATACCCCGCCATTCCTTGGCGAGATCGGCTATTGGCTGGTCACCCCGGATCGCCCGCCCAGCCATGCGGCCGAATGCTTCGCCCAATGGTTGAATGAAATCGTCGACACATGAACCAAATGAATACGTCGGATTAAATCTATGCGTTTGTCGCGCGGCCGCGACGCCAACATGCTGAGCCCTTCATTCAGGAGGATTCACCATGACCGATTCACTCGCCCAACGCGTCCAGCAACTCGGCCTGAAGCTGCCAACCCCAAGCCAGCCGATCGCCAACTACGTCAACCATGTGGTCAGTCAGAACCAGCTCTACATTTCGGGGCAGATTCCGATGCTCGACGGCAAACCAGCCTTCGTCGGACGACTCGGCGACGCAATCTCCGAAGAAGAAGGTGCCAACGCCGCTGAACTGGCGGCATTGGGCTTACTCGCGCAACTGAGCGATGCGTTGGGCGATGACCTCTCAAAACTGGTGCGCATCATCCGTCTCGGCGTATTTATCGCCAGCTCCGCAGAATTCCAGCGCCAGGGCGCGGTGGCCAACGGCGCGTCGAACCTGCTGGTCAATGCTCTCGGCGAGAAAGGGCGGCATGTACGTACGGCAGTTGGTGTTTCCAGCCTGCCGGGCGGTGTAGCCGTGGAAATCGACGCGATTTTCGAGCTCAAACCATGAACCTTGCCGAAGTGGAGCGTTTGCGGGCGGCCACTCCGGGTTGCGCCCGCGTGATTCACTTCAACCATGCGGGCGCCTCGCTGCCAAGCCAGGCGACCCTCGACGCGATCCGCGAGCAATTGCAACGCGAAGCCCTCGGCGGTCCGATGGAGGCCGCCGATCAAAGCATCCAGGCCCGCGCCCGAACGGCGGCGGCCACCCTGCTGAACACCGTGCCCGAAACCATCGCCTTCGCCAGCAGCGGCTCGGCGGCCTGGGGCATGGCGTTCAACGCGCTTGGACCTTGGCAAACCGGCGACCGGATTCTGGTCGGCCGCCACGAATGGGGCGGCAATCTGGCGTGCATCGCCCGGGCTGTCAGCGCTGGCGCGCAACTGGAGATAATCCCCTGCGACGAAACGGGCGCGGTGTCCGTAAGTGCCCTGGTGCAAATGATCGACCCAAAAGTGAAGTTGATCGCCCTGACGTGGCTGCCCGCCAACGGTGGCCTGATCAATCCCGCCGAGGCGATTGGCGTGGTGGCGCAACAACACGGCATCGCTTATTTCATCGACGCCGGCCAGGCGCTAGGGCAATTGCCCTGTGATGTCCAGGCGCTGAACTGCGATGTGCTCAAGGGCGCCGGGCGCAAATTCCTCCGAGGGCCTCGAGGAACGGCACTGCTTTACATAAGGCCGGGATTTGTGGAGCGGCTAAAACCGACTCAACTCGATGTGCTTTCAGCTCCGTGGGACGGCGAAGGCTTTGCCCTGCGCAACGATGCCCGGCGCTTTGAAAGCAGCGAAGTGTCTGTGGCCTTGCTGGCCGGGTTGGCGAATGCGCTGGAAGAATGCAACGGTTGGGGCGTTTCAAACATCCGTCAGCGGATCGATTCGCTCAGTCGGCGCTTGCGCGAACAGCTCATAACGATCCCCGGCCTGACACTGCACAACCTCGGCCTGGCCGATCATCAATCCGGGCTGATCGCGTTCACGCTCAAGGGTTGGGACAGCGTCGAGCTCAAGCAACGGTTGGCACAGCATGGGATCAACATCGGCGCCAATGGTGTGGCCTATACACCGTTGGATATGCAGGCCAGAAGACTGGAGAGCATTGCGCGGATTGCAGTGAGTTATTTGAACACCGAGGAGGAGATTGATGTGTTGTTGGGGAATCTGGGGGAAATGGCCAGAGACGACGGCGTCTGAAAAGATCGCAGCCTTCGGTAGCTCCTACGGGGGGCGAAGTCAGATCTTAGATCTGGATATCGACCCAAAGCCCTTGGCGCGGCTGATCGTCTATCAACGGTGCGACCGGCACAGTGTTGTCGGCATTGAGTTCGTCACCGGGAATCGCCAGGTGTTCTTCCGGGTCCTCATCGGCCTCGCGACGGCGGCGATCTTGCTCCTGCTTTCGGCGCTGTTCTTCGCGCAGTTGCAGGGCGGCCTCTTCCGGGTCGCGTTTTTGCATGTCGATCGTGCTGTCGCTGGAGCTTTCCTGCACAGGCACTACCGGCGGAATGTCCGGGCGCTGGCGGATCGGGTCCTGCTGTGAGGTGATCGGCACGGCACTCAAGGGCAGCATCGGTTGCAGCATAATTATTAGTCTCCTGTCTTCAGGCTGTCGGCTGCGCAGGTTGCGACTTGAGCCATCGGTCGCAAAGTTGTGAACCAGCACACGTGCGGGCCGCTATGTTTTATCCGACAGCACAGAACTCAAGCGTTCCCCAAGATCAAAAGATCGCAGCCTTCGGCAGCTCCTACATGAGTAATCCTTTGGCCCTGAAGGCTCATTCCGTTAAGATAGCCCGCTTTTTCAAGGTGGGAGTCAGGCAGCATGGCGCAGCAGTATCAACCGGGGCAACGCTGGATTAGTGACAGCGAAGCCGAGCTGGGTTTGGGCACCGTTCTGGCACAGGACGGCCGCTTGTTGACCGTGCTCTATCCGGCCACTGGCGACACTCGTCAGTACGCGCTACGGAATGCGCCCCTCACACGTGTGCGGTTTTCGCCGGGTGACTCGATCACTCACTTCGAAGGCTGGAAACTGACCGTACAGGAAGTCGACGACGTCGATGGCCTGCTGGTCTACCACGGCCTCAACGCGCAGAACGAAGCGGTCACCCTGCCGGAAACCCAACTGTCGAACTTCATTCAGTTCCGTCTGGCCAGCGATCGTCTGTTCGCCGGGCAGATCGACCCGTTGGCCTGGTTCTCCCTGCGTTATCACACGCTGGAACACACCAGCCGTCAGTTGCAGTCTGCCCTCTGGGGCCTGGGCGGCGTGCGTGCGCAGCCAATCGCGCACCAATTGCACATCGCCCGTGAAGTCGCCGACCGTATCGCGCCTCGGGTTCTGCTGGCGGACGAAGTAGGCCTGGGTAAAACCATCGAAGCCGGCCTGGTCATCCATCGCCAACTGCTCTCGGGTCGCGCCAACCGCGTGTTGATCCTGGTTCCTGAGAACCTGCAACACCAGTGGCTGGTCGAGATGCGCCGCCGCTTCAACCTGCAAGTCGCGCTGTTCGACGAAGAACGCTTTATCGAAAGCGATGCCGCCAACCCGTTCGAAGACACCCAGCTCGCGCTGGTTGCACTGGAATGGCTGGTGGACGACGAGAAGGCCCAGGACGCGCTATTCGCCGCCGGTTGGGACTTGCTGGTCGTCGACGAAGCCCACCACTTGGTGTGGCACGAAGAAAAGGCCAGCCCGGAATACTCGCTGGTTGAACAACTGGCAGAAGTCATTCCTGGTGTGCTGCTGCTGACCGCGACCCCGGAACAACTGGGCCAGGACAGCCACTTCGCGCGTCTGCGCCTGCTCGACCCGAACCGTTTTCATGACCTGCACGCCTTCCGCGCCGAGAGCGAAAACTATCGCCCGGTGGCCGAAGCCGTTCAGGAGCTGCTGGACAAAGGGCGCCTGTCGCCTGAAGCGCACAAGACTATTCACGGTTTCCTCGGCAACGAAGGCGAAGCGCTGCTGACCGCGGTCAACGATGGCGACGCCGAAGCCAGCGCCCGTCTGGTGCGCGAGTTGCTCGATCGCCACGGCACCGGCCGCGTGCTGTTCCGTAACACCCGCGCCGCCGTGCAGGGTTTCCCGGAGCGCAAACTGCACCCGTACCCGCTGCCGTGCCCGGACGAATACCTCGAACTGCCGCTGGGCGATCACGCCGAGCTGTACCCGGAAGTCAGCTTCCAGGCCCAGCCGGACGCCAACGAAGAAGAACGCTGGTGGAAATTCGACCCACGCGTCGAGTGGCTGATCGATCAGCTGAAAATGCTCAAGCGCACCAAAGTGCTGGTTATTTGCGCCCACGCCGAAACCGCCATGGACCTGGAAGACGCCCTGCGCGTACGTTCCGGCATTCCGGCCACGGTCTTCCACGAAGGCATGAACATCCTCGAGCGTGACCGCGCCGCCGCCTACTTCGCGGATGAAGAGTTCGGCGCGCAAGTGCTGATCTGCTCGGAAATCGGCAGTGAAGGTCGCAACTTCCAGTTCTCGCACCACTTGGTGCTGTTCGATCTGCCAGCGCACCCGGACCTGCTCGAGCAGCGTATCGGTCGTCTGGACCGGATCGGCCAGAAACACATCATCGAGCTGCACGTGCCGTATCTGGAAACCAGCCCGCAAGAGCGGCTGTTCCAGTGGTACCACGAAGCGCTGAACGCGTTCCTCAACACTTGCCCGACCGGCAACGCCTTGCAGCATCAGTTCGGCCCGCGCCTGCTGCCGCTGCTGGAAAACGCCGACGATGGCGAGTGGCAAGCCCTGATCGACGAGGCCCGCGGCGAGCGTGAGCGTCTGGAAGCCGAGCTGCACACCGGTCGCGACCGCTTGCTGGAACTCAACTCCGGCGGTTCGGGCGAAGGCGATCAGTTGGTCGAGGACATCCTTGAGCAAGACGATCAGTTCGCCCTGCCGATCTATATGGAAACCCTGTTCGACGCGTTCGGCATCGACAGCGAAGACCATTCGGAAAATGCGCTGATCCTCAAGCCGAGCGAAAAAATGCTCGACGCCAGCTTCCCGCTGGGCGACGACGAAGGCGTGACCATCACCTACGACCGCAACCAGGCGCTGTCTCGCGAAGACATGCAGTTCATCACCTGGGAACACCCGATGGTCCAGGGTGGTATGGACCTGGTGTTGTCCGGTTCGATGGGCAACACCGCCGTAGCGCTGATCAAGAACAAGGCGCTGAAACCTGGCACCGTGTTGCTGGAACTGCTCTACGTCAGCGAAGTGGTTGCCCCGCGCTCCTTGCAACTGGGCCGTTACCTGCCGCCGGCCGCCCTGCGCTGCCTGCTCGATGCCAATGGCAACGACCTGTCGGGCCGGGTGTCGTTCGAAACCCTGAACGATCAACTGGAAAGCGTGCCTCGCGCCAGCGCCAACAAGTTCGTCCAGGCTCAGCGCGATCAGCTGACGCCACGGATCAACGCCGGCGAAGAGAAGATCGCCCCGCGTCACGCCGAGCGTGTGGCTGAGGCGCAACGTCGCCTGGCTGCCGACACTGACGAAGAACTGGCACGCCTGACCGCGTTGCAAGCGGTCAACCCGACCGTACGCGATAGCGAACTGGTTGCCCTGCGCAATCAGCGCGAGCAAGGCCTGGCCATGCTCGACAAGGCTGCGCTGCGACTGGAAGCAATTCGGGTGTTGGTAGCGGGTTAATCGCCCTCTCCTACTCCGTAGAAACAAAAAAAGGCCCGCAGTGATGCGGGCCTTTTTTTGTCTGCCGGAATGATGGGGTGTGGTTGATGGCTTGCTCGCGATGGCGGTTACGCAGTCACCGCAGCACCTTCAGGCTCAACGACAGCCACCAACCCGTCCTTCATCCGCTTGGCATCACGCACAAAACACCGCGACGCCATAAATAGAAACACCATGGTGAAAAACAGCGCCACCGGGATCAAGTACATCGCGTCATGCAGACCGATAGCCTTGAACGCTTCGGTCATCTGCTCGGCACCCTCCGTCAGCATCGCCGAATGCGCAAAGTGATCGGATAACCCACCGACCACCACCGGCCCCAATCCACCGCCCAACAAATACAACCCGGCAAAGAACAACGCCATGGCCGTTGCCCGCAGGCGCGGTTCGACCACGTCCTGAATCGCCGTATAAACGCAGGTGTAGAAGTTGTAGGCAAACAGCCAGCCCAGACTGAACACCGCGACAAACACCCCGATTTCAATGCGCCCGGCATGCAGCGCCCACGCGGTGCACACCGTCGAGATGATCAAACTGAACGCGGCAAACAACAGTCGCCCATTGGCCACACGCTGGTGAATCTTGTCGGCGATCCAGCCGCCCAGGGTCAAGCCGAACAGCCCGGTCACGCCGACGATCACCCCGGTCGCCACCGCCGCTTCCTGCAACGGCATCAGGAAATAGCGCTGCAGCATCGGCACCAGGAACGAGTTGCAGGCATAGGTCGCGAAGTTGAAGCACAGCCCTGCCAGCACCAGCCAGAGGAACGTCGGCACGGCCAGTACGCGACGGATCGGCCGGTCCACACGTTCCTGGGACACTTGCACGCTTTCCGCTGCGCCGCGTTTCGGTTCTTTAATGAAGAACATGAAGATCGCCAGGATCAACCCCGGCACCGCCGCGATAAAGAACGGTGCGCGCCAGCTATCGAAAGCCTTGACCATCGCGCCGATGGTGAAGAACGCCAACAGCAGGCCCAGCGGCAGCCCGAGCATGAAAATCCCCATGGCTCGCGCCCGACGGTGGGCCGGGAACAGGTCGCCAATCAGCGAGTTGGCCGCTGGCGCGTAACTGGCTTCACCGATGCCGATGCCCATGCGCACCAGCAGGAAGCCCCAGAAACTGCCGACCAGGCCATTGACCGCCGTCAACCCGCTCCACACCGCGAGGCCCCAGCCCATTAACTTGCTGCGCGAACCGGTATCGGCCATTCGCCCCAGCGGCAGGCCGGCAATCGCGTAGACGATGGTGAACGCGGTGCCGATGATCCCAAGCTGAAAGTCGCTGAGGTGCCATTCCTTACGGATGGGCTCAATAATGATGGCGGGGATGGTGCGGTCGAAGAAGTTGAACAGGTTGGCCAGGAACAGCAGGAACAGAATGCGCCAGGCATTCGCCGCTTGGGTCGAGTTCTGCATGGGGTCCGTCTCTTTTATTGTTATGAAGGCTTCGCTGCCCCCGGAATCTGCAATCTAGTCAGGCTCGCGCGGCATGTCTGTGATCATTCGCCAGCCTGATATCAGCCCATCGAATCCCAGCCAGACATAAATCCTGTAGGAGCGAAGCTTGCTCGCGAAAGCGGTCGTTCAGTCGATATCTTCGTTGGGAGACAGACCGCTTTCGCGAGCAAGCTTCGCTCCTACAGATCTTATGAAATCTCAAGCCTGGCGCCGACAAAACGTGTGAAAAATATACCTCTGCACCCCCCTTCCAAACCCCAAGGCGAAGCCTAGAATAGCGGCCTTGTCTGCCCCACCGTGTCCCCCATCCCTCTTTGACTATCGCCCATGTCCGAAGCCAGTCCGTGTCTGAATTGCGGTGCCTGCTGTTCTCATTTTCGCGTGTCTTTTTTCTGGGGTGAATGCACCTCGGCCGGGGGTACGGTGCCCGACGATCTGGTCGCGCCGATCAGCCCCAGCAGGGTCGCCATGCTCGGCACCGACTGCAAACCCACCCGCTGCGTCGGGTTGGTCGGCGAGGTCGGCAGTACCGTGCAGTGCTCGATTTACGATCAGCGTTCCAGCACTTGCCGGGAGTTCGATGCGTCCTGGGCCAATGGCGAAGCGAACGTGGATTGCGATGCGGCGCGGGCTGCATTCGGCCTGCCGGCGCTGCAACCCGAGTTCGAAATAGCGGTATGAACTGAGTGCTTGAGGCTTAGCGCCAATCGCTATCGACCCCATGCCAAAATCATTAGAGTCACCGTGCCATCACGCCTTGCGCTCTGCCGATGACCTCTATACTCCAGAGCATTCGCCAGCGCTCATGGCGCAGAGACGGGGCATGCTATGGAGTGGCTTGGTTTGCAGTTCGTTACCGAGCTGCCGCAGAACGGGCAGGTCATCCTCAACTGTACGTACAACCCCTTTCTGGTGCTGTTGGCCTACGTAGTGGCCTGTGCGGCCGGTTTCGCCACACTGGACATGACCGAACGGGTCGGCCACGTGGAAAAGTCCGGTTCCCAGCGGCTCTGGCGCTGGGTCGGTGCCGGGTGCCTGGCGGGCGGGATCTGGGCCATGCATTTCATCAGCATGCTGGCGTTCCAGGCGCCGATCGAGATTCACTACCAACTGCCCATCACCCTGCTCTCGCTGTTATTCGCC
The DNA here is from genome assembly GCF_056680395.1 of Pseudomonas sp. ASL4. Classification (NCBI taxonomy): domain Bacteria; kingdom Pseudomonadati; phylum Pseudomonadota; class Gammaproteobacteria; order Pseudomonadales; family Pseudomonadaceae; genus Pseudomonas; species Pseudomonas sp. ASL4. The sequence continues at coordinate 6,722,770 of NZ_CM155280.1, forward strand.
CTGACCGCATCGTGGCTGGCCATGCACACGCTCAGTCATCCTGACCTCAATTTCTGGCAATACCTGCGCGCCGCGATCTGGATCGGATTGGGCATCGCAACGATGCACTATGTGGGGATGGCCGCCATGCGTTCGGTGGCGACGGCTTATTACCACCCAGCCCTGTTTGCGCTTTCCATCGTGATCGCGATTGGCGCCAGCCTCGCCGCACTGTTGATTTCCAGTCGCCTGCGCGATGGCAACGGCACGTTTCATCAACTGCTCAAATTCACCGCCAGCCTGGTGCTTGGCGCCGGTATCGTCAGCATGCATTTCACCGGCATGGCGGCGTTAAGTCTGACGCTGCCCGTCAACAGCCTGCCAACGCTACCCACTGAAAACAGCCATCTGCAACTGGGGCTGACGGTGGCGATCATGACCCTGCTGATCATCGGCAGCTGCATCAGCGCGGCATTGGCCGACAAGAAACTGCAAAACAAGGAACACGACCTGCGCCGGGTCAACGCCCTGCTCAGCCAACTGGACCAGGCGCGCATGTCGCTGCAACAGGTGGCGCACTACGACGCCCTGACCAACCTGATCAACCGCCGTGGTTTCAATCAGATCTTTGCCGAGAAGCTGATCGAGAAAACCAACGAGGGCGGCATGCTCGCGGTGATGTTCCTCGACATCGACCACTTCAAACGCATCAACGATAGCCTCGGCCACGACGCCGGCGACGAGTTGCTCAAAGTGCTGGCCGGGCACATCAAGGGTTCGGTCCGCAGCCACGACGATGTGGTGGCGCGTTTCGGCGGCGACGAGTTCTGCATCCTCATCGGCCTGCACGACCGCGAAGAAGCCCGGCACATGGCCCAGCGCATCATGCTGAAAATGAAGGACCCCATCGAGCTGTCGGGACGGCGCATGGTCATGACCACCAGCATCGGCATCAGCCTGTTCCCCGAAGACGGCACGACCTGCGAGGACCTGCTGAAAAACGCCGACCTGGCGCTGTATCAATCCAAGGGCGGCGGTCGCAATAGCCTGCACTTCTTCAGCTCGAACCTCAGAACCCGGGCCACCATGGAGCTGCAACTGGAAGAAGAACTGCGCCACGCACTGCGCGAAGACGCCGGGCTGATGCTGTATTACCAACCGATCTACGACCTGAAAACCGGCCAGGTCACCAAGCTTGAAGCACTGATTCGCTGGCAACACCCGACTCACGGTTTGCTCACGCCGGACCGGTTCATCGCCATTGCCGAAGCCAACGGATTGATCGCAGAGCTGGACAACTGGGTGCTGCGCAAGGCCTGTGAAGACTTGGGCGAATTGTCCCGCCACGGCTGTGAAGAGTTGAAAATTGCAGTGAACTGCTCACCGATTAACCTGGCACGCGAAGAACTGGCTGACGAAATCGAGCACGTCCTGCGCGTAACCGGAGTGGAGCCCCAGCGCCTGGAGCTGGAAGTCACGGAAAACGCGCTGATGGGCAATATCGCCAACACCCTGGTGCTGCTGCGGCAGATTCGCGCCCTCGGCGTGTCACTGTCGATCGACGATTTCGGCACCGGTTACTCTTCCCTGGCTTACCTCAAGCGCCTGCCGCTGAACACGCTGAAGATTGATCGCTCATTCATCCAGGACATCCCCAAGGCGTCCCAGGACATGGAAATCGTCCAGGCAATCATCGTCATGGCGCATACCCTGCATTTGCAGGTGGTCACCGAAGGCGTCGAGACCTTCGAGCAATACGAATTTCTTGAACGCCACGGCTGCGATTTCGTCCAGGGTTACCTGCTCAGCCGTCCGGTGCCGCTGGAGGAATTACGCCCGGTGCTGGACGAAATCAACCAGCGCAAGCACACGCACACGGTCAATCCGCTGAGTCTGGCTCGCGGTATAGCTGCACTAACGTTGACGGATCCTTTTCCAAAAAGCCCTGGCCCCCATGCAGGCGCATCAGTTGTGCGGCCAATCCGCTGATCGGCGTGGCCGAACCTTGTTCGCGCGAGAATTTCACTGCGGTGTCCAGATCCTTGAGCAGCGTGCGCACGTGCCATTTCACCGGTTCGAAACGGCTCTCGGCCATTTGCGGGGCGAGGATCTGCAAGGGTTTTGAATCAGCGAAACCGCCGGCCAGCGCTTCGGCGATCAGACTGGCGTCAACGCCGGAACGTTCGGCCAGCGCCACGACTTCGGCAATCACCAGCGCATTGCAGGCGACGATCATCTGATTGCAGGCCTTGGTCACCTGGCCGGCACCGATGGCGCCCATGTGCGTCACGCGTTTTCCCAGACTCAGCAGCACCGGCCGCACCCGCTCAAGATCCGTCGCTGCGCCACCGACCATGATCGCCAGGCTGCCCGCCTCGGCACCGACTACTCCGCCCGACACTGGCGCATCCAGCCAACCCATGCCGGTTTTTCTGGCAAGTTCTGTCGCCATTTCCCGCGTGGCCGTGGGCTCAAGGCTGGAAAAATCCACCAGCAATTGGCCGTTTTTCCCACGCTCGGCAACGCCTGTCGGGCCGAACACCACCTCACGCACCACCGCCGTGTCCGCCAGGCACAGCATCACCACATCCGCGTGTTCGCACAGCTCAGCGGGCGTCGCGACCTGCCGTGCACCAGCCTCGACCAGCGGCGCGCACTTGTCCGGATTGCGGTTCCACACCGTCAGCGGATAGCCCACCGCCAGCAGACGCCGGCACATCGGCAAGCCCATCAAGCCGATCCCGGCGAACCCCAGTGAAGGTAACGCTGCCATCATTTAGCCTCCTTTTGATTAAAGATCGCCGAATACTGGCCGATTCATCATGACTCAGGAAAGGATTCCCCCCGAGCGATACGCAGGCTTTGGCCCTGTCGCCTGGGCAATACACGCGCAACAAGACGCGAGATCCCATTCCGTGAGGTTCGATGACAGCGTGTCGTCGAGTCAACCAGTCCAGGTACATGGCGCACAATGACTTCTAAAAACAATCCGGCCACTGCGGTATCCGATCTGACTCTGAGCCCAGCGGCGAACAGCCCATCGCCGTCGCCGTCGAAGCCATTGATTCCGTCGCGCCCATTGGCGACCCAGCAGTACCTGTACTTCACCGAAACCAATACCGACCGCATCCTCGACAACCTCGACGGCCTGCGCGACATGGTGTTCCCGCGCCCACCACATCTGGAAGGCGACGGCGAACAGCACAGCGAACAGGAATTCCCGTCGGTGTGCCTGATCGGCCTCGGTCGCTGCGGTTCGAACATCGCGCTGGACGTTGCCGAACTGGTGTACAACGCGCGCAAGTTCTACCTCAACGAATTCAACAACGAAGACCGTCTTTCGCCGGACAAACGCTACGCCGAAAAAGGCTACGGCCCGGCCCAGTGGATTCGCAACAATTTGCGCCTGGGGTCGAACAAGGCCACCAAACCGGTGTTCCTGGTCGAACCGCTGGTAATGCTTGGCGACCTGGACAAAGACATCGCCGGGCGTATCCGTTTTTCGCGCAAAGGCGAAAAAAGCGGCTTCCTGCGCGACTACAGCAAAATGAAGATCATGGACTTGTCGGAAGTCCACGCCGGCGGCGCCGGTAACGCGCCGATCCTCGGCCAGTACTTGGCCAAGATCATCCTGAACAAGGACACCCAGCGCTTCTCCAGCCCCGACTGGAAGATGATTCACTCGTACCTGATCGACAGCTGCGGGATCAAGGCCAACCAGTCGCGCCTGTATTTCTCGATCTTCAGCGCTGGCGGCGGTACCGGTTCTGGCATGGCCTCGGAATTCGGCCTGGCCCAGCAGCACTCGTACATGAACAAGACGTTCGACACCAAGCCAATGGACGAGCACGACAGCAAAAGCGGCCACGCTTTCGTTTTCGAGCCGATCTTCACCAGTGGCATCTGTGTGCTGCCGAATATCTCCGACCACCGCAGCGAAATGTCCGAGGCGCTGCACATCAACGCCGGTCGCCTGCTGTGCAAATACCTGTCGGAAGAATGGGACTTCTCGTACAACTTCGACAATGAAGACAGCAGCGAAGCCAGCGTCATGGGCCGTATCCGCCCATGGAACGCGATGATGCTGATCTCCAACGACATCATGCGTTACGCCGAAGAGAGCGATGACGGCAACATCCAGAACATTGATGTCAATGCGATGGAAAAGCACGCCAACCAATACATCTCGCAACAGATCTTCAACATTCTGACGGCGCAGGCGGTCACGACTGACTACGACCAGAACTATTTCCGTCGTGCAGGCATCGACATCGGCGAAACCATTCGCCTGGACGCCAACGACCTGTTCATGAGCCTGGCCGGCCCGGTGGCGATTGCCTACGCCGAATCCGTGGTGCCGGAAACCCCGCCGCCAAGCAGCGACAAGTTCAAGGTGTTCGACAAAGAGCCGCAGCGCCTGAACATCGACGACCTGTTCTTCCGCTCCATCGACCTGCCGCACTTCAACAAGGTCACCCAGGCCATCGAAGGCATCAGCCTGTTGCCGATCGAGTCCAAGCGCTATCGCGCCTCGCTTGAGCAGTACAAGAATTCCGGTTACGACGCGGCCGCGTTGCACGACCTGCATTTCTTCAAGAATTGCTCGTCGGTGGTGTCGATCGTTTCGTTGCCGAAAGACTACAAACTGTCCTACATGGACCTGAACCGGTTGAAGACGCATCTCAACAGCCTGTTCCCGAACACCACGCTCAAGCGTTATGCGCTGGTGATCGGTGCCTCGGCCAACCTGTCGCTGACCACCCTGATCGCCAAGAGCCCGTGCCTGTCGGACGATTTCCTGACGTTGATCGTGGCCTTCATCAAGCGCTGCTTCGCGAAAAACCCGTACCGCTTCGACGAGACACTGGACAACTCGATCCTGGACTTCATCATCCATGAAGACTTCGACGAAGACCGGATCGACGACCTGCTCAACGAATTCGAAAACCCGGCGAAGATCCTCGACACCAACTGGTACGCGATCAAGCCGATGTACGAGAAGAAGTACCGCGAGCTGATCAACGACAAAGACAAGTTCGTCTCGATCAATGACATTCGCTTGTCGCGCGATTGCGTGAAGAAGGCTATCAAGTACCTGCGTGAGATTTACCGTCACCGGATTGGCAAGACCAAGGTTATTTCCCTTAATAACCACACGGGTAAAACCGCTTAGTCAGTGATGGGCCCTTCGCGAGCAAGCCCGCTCCCACATTCGACCGCGTTCCTTCAGGAAAAACGCGGTCACCTGTGGGAGCGGGCTTGCTCGCGGAAGCGGCTTTAAATTCGCCACATCTTTCACTTTTTACTCACACTCAGAAACAATTAAGCAGCCCTCAGGCTGCTCATAAAACTGTTCCCGTTACGTGCACGTCACTCTCGCCAAGACCCTTCTGTGGCCTTTCTCTACGGCAACATGCCATCACGCTACTCGCCTACACACTTTTGCCCGGCCAAGTAGCGCACTTAATTGGTGCAAGCCTTCAGTTCGTCGCCCTTTCCTGGATCAGAATCCACGGCGAAACCACTACCGCCCACAACTGAGGGTCGCGCTCGAAAAGATCCAGCGCCCGCGTTTCAGAGAGCTTGGCGAGGGTGTCGGCGGCCAGCCAGGCAGCCACTTTCTCGCCTTCATCCGTGGCCACGGCTTCGGCGGCAGCGATCAAATCCAGGCTTGGGTCGACCCACAATAGGGCACCCTTGGCAAAGAACGGTTCCAGTTCCTTCCAGGTAATAGATGCGGTCTCACCAAGCAGCTTGGCATAGAGGGTGCTAGGTTCTTGAGTCATGGGTCCTGTCCGGAAAAGAAATCGGCGTGAATGATAACGTCGGTGGTCTGGCAGAAAAACCCGGATGCAATTGAGTTACCGAATGAAATTCGCAGGAACGCCAAGGAATGCTGATGAATCAAGCGATTAGCCAGCTAACATCCCGCCGCAATTCTGTCTTTTTCTTTCAAAATAGCGACACCCTCAGGTTTTGCCCCCCGGCGCTGCCTTCCCAGGCTAACAATCGGCGCTCTACACTGTACCGGTACAGTTGCCGGGGGCATTTTCCGGAGGATATCCAAGATATCTGACCCGGTTCTGCTGCTACGGCGCCAGGACTATAAAAACTACAACAGTAAGAGTGGAGCACTATGACTAAGGCTACTAAGCAGATTTCCAAACTGTTTGCCGCTATGGTTCTGGCCGGGGTTGCCAGCCATTCGTTCGCAGCTGACACCATCAAGATCGGTATCGCCGGCCCTAAAACCGGCCCGGTAGCCCAATACGGCGACATGCAGTTCAGTGGTGCCAAAATGGCCATCGAACAAATCAACGCCAAGGGCGGTGTCGACGGCAAGAAGCTCGAAGCCGTTGAATACGACGATGCCTGTGATCCGAAACAAGCGGTTGCTGTAGCGAACAAAGTCGTCAACGACGGCGTCAAGTTCGTGGTCGGTCACCTGTGCTCCAGCTCCACTCAACCCGCGTCCGACATTTACGAAGACGAAGGCGTGGTCATGATCACCCCGGCTGCCACCAGCCCGGACATCACCGCCCGTGGTTACAAAATGATCTTCCGTACGATCGGTCTGGACAGCGCCCAGGGCCCTGCCGCCGGTAACTACATCGCGGATCACGTCAAACCGAAAATCGTTGCTGTTCTGCACGACAAACAGCAATACGGTGAAGGCATCGCGACTGCCGTCAAGAAAACCCTCGAAAGCAAAGGCGTGAAAGTTGCCGTGTTCGAAGGCATCAACGCCGGCGACAAAGACTTCTCCTCGATCATCTCCAAGCTCAAGCAAGCCAACGTCGACTTCGTCTACTACGGCGGCTACCACCCGGAGCTGGGTCTGATCCTGCGTCAATCCCAGGAAAAAGGCCTGAAAGCCAAGTTCATGGGTCCGGAAGGCGTGGGTAACGACTCCATTTCGCAGATCGCCAAGGACGCTTCCGAAGGCCTGCTGGTGACCCTGCCGAAATCCTTCGACCAGGATCCGGCCAACGTCGCCCTGGCTGACGCGTTCAAAGCCAAGAAAGAAGATCCGAGCGGTCCGTTCGTGTTCCCTTCCTACTCGGCTGTTGAAGTCATCGCCGGTGGTATCACTGCCGCCAAGAGCGAAGACCCTGCAAAAGTGGCTGCAGCCATCCACGCAGGTTCCTTCAAGACCCCGACTGGCGACCTGAGCTTCGACGCCAAGGGCGACCTGAAAGACTTCAAGTTCGTGGTTTACGAGTGGCACTTCGGCAAACCTAAAACCGAAGTTTCGCCTCAGTAAGGCGTAGCCGACTGACTGCCAATAAAGCCCACGGCGTGCCGTGGGCTTTGTTTTACGAACGTATTGGGCCGCGCTGGCGTGATCCGCCAGTCTCCCCACCTGAAAATCTCAAAACCGTCATCAGCGGTTCGCTGGCAAACCTCGAATTCGAAGTGGATGCAGATCCACGGGGCTCGAGCGGGAAAATGACTCCACCAGTGAAATGCGTATCAGGTTTTTAGGAGCGCAGTAATGCCTGACATCTATCACTTCTTCCAGCAGCTGGTTAACGGCCTGACCGTTGGCAGCACATATGCCCTGATCGCCATCGGCTATACGATGGTTTACGGCATCATTGGAATGATCAACTTCGCCCACGGCGAGGTGTACATGATTGGCTCCTACGTGGCGTTCATCGCCATCGCGGGCCTGTCCATGATGGGACTCGACAGTGTTCCGCTGTTGATGACCGCCGCCTTCATCGCAACCATCGTTGTTACCAGTGCCTACGGTTACAGCATCGAACGGATCGCCTACCGCCCTCTTCGCGGCAGCAACCGTCTGATCCCGCTGATTTCCGCCATCGGCATGTCGATCTTCCTGCAGAACACGGTTCTGCTGGCGCAAGACTCCAAGGACAAATCCATCCCCAACCTGATCCCCGGCAACTTATCCATCGGGCCAGGTGGCGCACATGAAGTGCTGATTTCCTACATGCAAATCGTGGTGTTCGTGGTGACCCTGGTCGCCATGCTCGGCTTGACGCTGTTCATCTCCCGCTCTCGCCTGGGTCGCGCCTGCCGCGCCTGTGCCGAAGACATCAAGATGGCCAACCTGCTGGGTATCAACACCAACAACATCATCGCCCTGACCTTCGTCATCGGTGCTGCGCTGGCGGCCATTGCGGCCGTGCTGCTGAGCATGCAATACGGCGTGATCAACCCCAACGCCGGTTTCCTCGTCGGCCTCAAGGCCTTCACCGCCGCAGTACTGGGCGGTATCGGCAGCATCCCCGGAGCCATGCTCGGCGGGCTGGTGCTCGGGGTGGCGGAAGCCTTCGGTGCCGATATCTTCGGCGACCAATACAAGGACGTCGTGGCGTTCGGTCTATTGGTTCTGGTGTTGTTGTTCCGGCCTACCGGCCTGCTGGGCCGTCCGGAGGTTGAAAAAGTATGACTAGGAATCTTAAACAGGCGTTGTTCAGCGCCTTGCTGGTGTGGGCTGTTGCCTATCCGGTACTCGGTCTGAAGCTGACCATCGTCGGCATCAACCTCGAAGTTCATGGCACCAGCAACGCCACGCTGATCACCATCGCCGTCTGTTCGGTGCTGATGTTCCTGCGGGTAATGTTCGACCAGAAGATCAGCGCGACGTGGAAATCCTCGCCAAGCATGCCGGTGATGCCGGCCAAGGTCAGCACCTTCCTGACTCTGCCGACCACCCAGCGCTGGATCATCATTGCGCTGATCATCGGTGCACTGGTGTGGCCGTTCTTCGGCTCCCGTGGCGCGGTGGACATCGCGACGCTGGTATTGATCTACGTAATGCTCGGCCTCGGCTTGAACATCGTGGTCGGCCTGGCCGGCCTGCTCGACCTCGGTTACGTCGGTTTCTATGCCGTCGGCGCCTACAGCTATGCGCTGCTGTCGCACTACTACGGTCTGAGCTTCTGGATCTGCCTGCCCATCGCCGGGATGATGGCGGCCACCTTCGGCTTCCTGCTCGGCTTCCCGGTCTTGCGCCTTCGTGGTGACTACCTGGCGATCGTGACCCTGGGCTTCGGTGAAATCATCCGTCTGTTCCTGCGTAACCTGACCGACATTACCGGTGGCCCGAACGGCATCAGTAACATTCCCAAGCCAACGCTTTTCGGACTGACCTTCGATAAAACTGCTGCCGAGGGCCTGCAGACGTTCCACGAATACTTCGGTCTGACCTACAACCCGGTCAACAAGGTGATCTTCCTTTACCTGATTGCGGTGGTGCTGTCGTTGTTCGCACTGTTCGTCATCAACCGCTTGCTGCGCATGCCGTTGGGTCGTGCCTGGGAAGCGCTGCGTGAAGACGAAATCGCCTGCCGTGCGCTGGGTCTGAACCCGACCATGATCAAGCTTTCGGCGTTTACCCTGGGTGCCTGCTTCGCCGGTTTTGCCGGCAGCTTCTTCGCCGCGCGCCAAGGGTTGGTGACACCGGAGTCCTTCACCTTCATCGAGTCGGCGACCATCCTCGCCATCGTGGTGCTGGGCGGCATGGGCTCGCAACTGGGCGTCGTACTCGCCGCTACAGTGATGATCCTGTTGCCGGAAATGATGCGTGAATTCAGTGAATACCGCATGTTGATGTTCGGCGCCTTGATGGTGCTGATGATGATCTGGCGTCCTCAGGGTCTGCTGCCCATGCAACGTCCTCACATGGAGCTGCGAAAATGAGCCGCGAGATCCTCAAAGTCGACAATCTGAGCATGCGCTTCGGCGGTTTGCTCGCGGTTAACGGCGTGGCCCTGACCGTGATGGAAAAACAGGTCGTGGCGCTGATCGGCCCTAACGGCGCCGGCAAGACCACCGTGTTCAACTGCCTGACCGGTTTCTACAAGCCAAGTGGCGGCAGCATCCTGCTCGACGGACAGGCCATCGAAGGCCTGCCCGGCCACGAGATCGCCCGCAAAGGCGTAGTGCGGACCTTCCAGAACGTGCGGTTGTTCAAGGACATGACCGCGGTCGAGAACCTCTTGATCGCCCAGCACCGTCACTTGAATACCAACTTCCTGGCCGGTCTGTTCAAGACTCCGGCGTTCCGTAAAAGCGAACGCGAAGCCATGGAGTTCGCCGAGTACTGGCTGGACAAGGTCAACCTCAAGGCCTTCGCCAACCGTCCGGCCGGCACCCTGGCCTACGGTCAGCAACGTCGCCTGGAAATCGCTCGCTGCATGATGACCCGCCCGCGGATCCTCATGCTCGACGAGCCGGCCGCCGGCCTGAACCCGAAGGAAACCGAAGACCTCAAGGCGCTGATCAGCGTGCTCCGCGAAGAGCACGACGTGACCGTGCTGTTGATCGAACACGACATGAAGCTGGTCATGAGCATTTCCGACCACATCGTCGTGATCAACCAGGGCACGCCCCTGGCCAACGGCACGCCGGAACAGATCCGCGACAATCCTGAAGTGATCAAAGCCTACCTGGGGGAAGCGTAAATGCTGCAATTCGAAAACGTTTCCACCTTCTACGGCAAGATCCAGGCCCTACACGGCGTCAACGTGGAAATCCGCCAGGGCGAAATCGTCACCCTGATCGGCGCCAACGGCGCGGGTAAATCCACCCTGCTGATGACGCTGTGCGGTTCGCCGCAAGCCCACAGCGGTAGCATCAAGTACATGGGTGAAGAGCTCGTGGGGCAAACCTCGGCGCAGATCATGCGCAAGAGCATTGCCGTGGTGCCGGAAGGTCGTCGGGTGTTTGCCCGCCTGACCGTGGAAGAAAACCTCGCCATGGGCGGCTTCTTCACCGACAAGGGCGATTATCAGGAACAGATGGACAAGGTTCTCGGACTTTTCCCACGCCTGAAAGAGCGCTTTGCCCAACGCGGCGGCACCATGTCCGGCGGCGAACAGCAAATGCTCGCCATCGGCCGTGCGCTGATGAGCAAGCCCAAGCTACTACTGCTCGACGAGCCTTCGCTGGGTCTGGCGCCGATCATCATCCAGCAGATCTTCGACATCATCGAACAACTGCGCAAGGACGGTGTGACGGTGTTCCTGGTGGAGCAGAACGCCAACCAGGCGCTGAAAATTGCTGACCGCGCGTACGTTCTGGAGAACGGCCGGGTGGTGATGCAAGGCACTGGTGAAGCGCTGCTGACTGATCCGAAAGTGCGCGAGGCGTATCTGGGGGGTTGAGTCATTTCGCTAAACAAAAAACGGCCTTCGGGCCGTTTTTTTATGCATTGTGAACCTTCACTGACAGCGGAGAGCAACAGGGTTAGTCGCCCTTATGAACGGTTGCGTAGTCTATTGCCTGTTGGACGGTGGTGATTTTCTCGGCTTCTTCGTCCGGGATTTCCATCTCGAACTCTTCTTCCAAAGCCATGACCAGTTCAACTGTATCCAGGGAATCCGCCCCCAGATCGTCAACAAAACTGTTGAAGTTCTTAAGCTCTTCGGGTTTCACGCCCAGTTGGTCACAAATGATCGTTCTTACACGCTCTTCTACGTCTGACATTTTCTTGCTCCCTGAGCATCATTTTTCAAGGGTTGAACCAAGTGTCTCTTTGGGATCAAGAAGCCCAACTACCTGCATCAGGTGATTAACGGCATGCAGGACGCCGATGTCCTGAAGCGTTGCCTTGTTGTTCAAAATCCGGCGAAGACAGTAATAGATAGTCAATTCGCCCAGCGCCGCGCTGCCATCCAGCATTCTCCGCTCGACGATGGCTTTCGACTTTACGTGGATCATGGTTTCCAGATAGTCAGTCAAATCGACTTTGTTCATGGCATTACTCCTGCTCAGTAACCTGCCTGGCGTTCAATGTATTCGCCGGCTGGGCAGTTTTCTACTGTCAGAAATAACAGGTATAGATAACTAATCGCTATCAGCAGCTTGGGTTTATTCCAAACGCAACCATCGAAAATGTTCACAAATCCAAATGTGGGAGCGGGCTTGCTCGCGAAGGCGGTTGGTCAGTCAATATCTCTGTTGGATGTGAAACTGCATTCGCGAGCAAGCCCGCTCCCACAGGGTCTGTGCGGTGCCAGAGGTTAACGCTGAAGTCGGTCGAGGGCCTCACCACTGCGCTTGAACCAACCAATCAAATAATCCGCCAACACTTGGGTGCGCTTCGGCAAACCGCCCTGATACGGATGCACCAGGTACATCGGCATACGCCGAGTCTGATAATCACGCAGGAGCCAGCGCAATCGTCCGTCAGCCAATTCCGCTTGCAGCAGGTACGACGGCAACCGCGCGATACCGGCGCCGGCCAACGCCGCTTTCTTCAGCAGGCTGTAATGATTGCTGGCGAACGGTCCCGAGACACGAACTCGCAACAACTCGTGTTGCTGGTGATACAGCCATTCTTCGCGGCCGCTGTAATGGCTGTTGAGTAAACAACGGTGTTCGGCGAGGGATTGAGGCGTCAGCGGTTCGCCGTATTGCTCTAGGTAGGCCGGGCTGGCGCAGGTCATTTCGTGCCAAGCCAATAGCGGCCGGGCCACCAGGCGCTCGTCATTGTTCACCTCGGAGCGAACCGCCAGATCAAAACCGTCGCGGGACAAATCACGGTAGTTGTTGCTCAGGTCGAGTTCGATCTGCACCTCGGGGTACTTGCTGGAGAACTCCAGCAGCAAGCCATCGAAGAAGGTTTCCCCCAACGACACCGGAACTGTCATACGCACCGGTCCGGCCATGTCGTCCTTCAACCGCGCCAATGCCTGACGCGCTCGCTCCACTTGGACTACCAGCGCCTGGGCTTGCGGCAGCAGCGCCGCACCTGCTGCCGTCAAACTCAGGCGGCGAGTGGTGCGTTGCAGCAGGACCACGGAAAACCGCGACTCCAGCAGGCTGATGCGTTTGGAGAGTTGGCCCTTGCTGCAACCCAATTGCTGGGCCGCCAGGGTAAAACTCCCGGCTTCGATCAGCACCGCGAACGCCGCCAGGTCATCCATTTCGCTCATGGATTGTTTCCATTTGAAAACCAAAGGTTGCCTATTAGCACGCTTATCAACGGGAAAATCCACTCTAGACTTAGGCCTCGTTCAACCACTTCGAGGAACAGCACGATGAAGATTCTTTTGATAGGCGCAGGCGGCACCATCGGTTCGGCGGTCGACAAAGAGTTGTCGCAACGTCACGAAGTCATCCGCATCGGCCGCAACAGCGGTGATTTGCATGTGGATATCAGCGACAGCGCCTCGATCCGCGCCCTGTTCGAAAAGACCGGAAAGTTCGATGCGCTGGTCTGCGCCGCCGGTAACGTGACCTTCGCCCCGCTGGACGAAATGACCGCTGACAGCTTTGCCCTGGGCCTGAAAGACAAGTTAATGGGCCAGGTCAACCTGCTGCTGATTGGCCGCGAATTCGCCAATGACGGCGCCTCGTTCACCTTCACCACCGGCGTGCTCAGCCACGACCCGATTCGCAGCGGCGCCTCGGCAGCGTTGGTCAACGGTGCGCTGGACAGCTTCGTCCGTGCGGCCGCCATCGAATTGCCTCGTGGCCTGCGCGTGAACTCGATCAGCCCGACCGTGCTGCTCGAAGCCATGGGCAGCTACGCGCCGTACTTCCGCGGCTACAAGCCGGTTCCGGCAGTGGATGTGGCATTGGCCTACGCCAAAAGTGTGGAAGGCTTGCAGACTGGTCAGACATTCCACGTCGGTTAAGAACACCCCGATCCGTAGGAGCTGCCGCAGGCTGCGATCTTTTGATCTGGCTTTTGATTTTCAGTGTTATTGAGAGGATCAAGATCAAAAGATCGCAGCCTTCGGCAGCGCCTACGGGGGATCGACGGGCGACATTGAAATCGGTGGGGTTGTGATGGACGGTCAGGCTGCGTAACGTGGCGGCACTTGTCTGGAGAACCAAAGATGCGTGTTGCCCGTTCCCTCGTCCTCGTTGCCCTGCTTCCATTGTTCGCCGCGTGCCAGTTGTTTGATGGTCCACGGCAAAGCGCCTCTCACGTCGGGCAAACCCGTATGCAGGGTCAGTTGACGGCGGCCGACGGCAAACTGGTGTTTCAGCCATGCAATGAATCGCGCAGCTTTGTGGTCAACGACACCGGTGGCACCAGCATCCTGCAAGAAGCCGCGACCCTGGCCGATGATCAGGGCAAGCTGTTCGCCGATGTGCGTGGCCGGATCGATGGCAGCCGTCTCGACCTGGAGCAGCTGTACCGCGTCGAGCGCTCGGGCACAGCGTGCGACGATCCCAACTTCAAACTGCTGATCCTGCGGGCCGCCGGTCACGGACCAGAGTGGAACGTCAAAGTCAGCGGCAAAGGCATGGTTATCGACCGCGCCGGCGAACCTCCATTGGCGGTGCCGTATGTTGAGGAGCAACTGGGCGATGGTCGTTTCAACCTCAGCAGCGAAGCCAACGGCAAGCACATTGAACTGTGGGTTGCGCCCAAACGCTGCGTCGACAGCAGCACCGGCAGTGTCCAGCACATGAGCTCTGAACTGCGGATCGACGGCCAGGTGCAGCGCGGCTGCGGGTATTTCGGCGGCTCGCGCAACGACTGATCGTTTTTGCCTCACGAGACCGGCGTTTGGGGCTTATAATCGCCGCCTTCAAACGCCTTGGCGCAGTTGTGCGCCCCGCGAACCGGATCCTGTCATGTTACGAATCACCGAACTCAAGCTGCCGATCGACCATCCCGAAGAAGACCTGCGCCCTGCCATCGTGCAGCGCCTGGGCATCGCCAGTGATGACCTGCTCGATTTCACCTTGTTCAAGCGCAGCTACGATGCGCGCAAAAAATCCTCCGAACTGTGCTTCATCTACACCATCGACCTCACCGCCAAGGATGAGGCGGCGCTGCTGCACAAGTTCGCCGATGACCGTAACGTCAACGTGGCGCCGGATGTCAGTTACAAAGTGGTCGGCCAGGCACCGGCCGATCTTGCGCAACGCCCGATCGTCGTCGGTTTTGGCCCGTGCGGGATCTTCGCCGGGCTGCTGCTGGCGCAGATGGGCTTCAAGCCGATCATCCTCGAGCGCGGCACCGAAGTGCGTCAGCGCACCAAGGACACGTGGGGCCTGTGGCGTAAAGGCGTGCTCGACCCTGAATCCAACGTGCAGTTTGGTGAAGGTGGCGCTGGGACGTTCTCCGACGGCAAGCTCTACAGCCAGATCAAGGACCCGAAGTTCATCGGTCGCAAAGTCCTGCATGAATTCGTAAAAGCCGGCGCGCCGGAAGAAATCCTCTACGTCAGCAAACCGCATATCGGTACGTTCCGTCTGACCGGCGTGGTGGAAAACATGCGTGAGCAGATCCGCGCATTGGGCGGCGAAGTACGCTTCCAGCAGCGGGTCACCGATGTATTGATCGAGGACGGCCAACTGGTCGGCGTCGAGCTCAATGGCGGTGAGCAGATCCATTCGAAACACGTGATTCTGGCCCTCGGCCACAGTGCCCGCGACACCTTCCGCATGCTCCACGGCCGTGGCGTGTTCATGGAAGCCAAGCCGTTCTCGGTGGGTTTCCGCATCGAGCATCCGCAGTCGCTGATCGACCGCGCGCGCCTGGGAAAATACGCCGGCCACCCGAAACTCGGTGCTGCCGACTACAAACTGGTGCACCACGCCAAGAACGGTCGTTCGGTCTACAGCTTCTGCATGTGCCCGGGTGGCACCGTGGTAGCGGCGACGTCCGAGCCGGGTCGCGTAGTCACCAACGGCATGAGCCAATACTCGCGTAACGAGCGCAACGCCAACTCCGGGATCGTCGTCGGGATCACCCCGGAAGTCGATTACCCGGGCGGCCCGCTGGCCGGCATCGAGCTACAGGAACGCCTGGAATCCCACGCCTTTGTGCTCGGTGGCAGCAACTACGAAGCCCCGGCGCAACTGGTCGGGGACTTCATTGCCGGCAAACCGTCCACCGAGGTGGGCAGCGTCGAACCGTCCTACAAACCAGGCGTTGCCTTCGGTGATCTGGCCTTGGCCTTGCCGGCGTTTGCCATCGAAGCCATTCGTGAAGCATTGCCAGCGTTCGAGAAGCAGATTCGTGGCTACTCGCTGCACGACGCAGTGTTGACCGGTATCGAGACACGCACCTCGTCGCCACTGCGGATTACCCGCAACGAGTCGATGCAGAGCTTGAACATCAAAGGCTTGTTCCCGGCCGGTGAAGGCGCGGGTTATGCGGGCGGGATTTTGTCGGCGGGTGTTGACGGGATTCGGATTGCCGAAGCCGTGGCTCGCGACATCCTCGGCCTGGAGGCCTGACACAAAACCCTGTGGGAGCGAGCTTGCTCGCGATAGCGGTAGATCAGCCAACATCTCTGTTGAATGCTCAGCCGTCATCGCGAGCAAGCTCGCTCCCACATTGGTTTCTAGGAGTGCATGCTATCCATGTCAGCACGCCAATCCCTGTGGGAGCGGGCTTGCTCGCGAAAGCGGTGGACCAGCCAACATCTCTGCTGAATGGAAAACCGTATTCGCGAGCGAGCCCGCTCCCACATTTTTGATCTTCGATGTGTCAGATATTGGCGCGCAGCACGCTGGCCGGCAGCGGCTCGCCGCGCTCGACACTCGCCGCCACCGCATCGATCAAGCCACTCAGTTCATACCCTTGGCCCTTGAGCCAATCCTGATCGTAATAGGTGGTGGCGTAGCGTTCGCCGCCGTCGCACAGAATCGCCACGATCGACCCCGACTCCCCCGCCGCAACCATCTGCTGGGCCGCCATCAAGGCGCCGATCAGGTTGGTCCCGCTCGACCCGCCCACTCGCCGGCCCAAGCGCTGCGCCAGGTAATGCATGGCTGCCAGGGACAGCGCGTCCGGCACCTTGACCATCGCATCGATCACTTTGGGCAGGAACGACGCTTCCACCCGTGGCCGACCAATCCCTTCAATCCGCGAACCGCAGTCCAGGCGCAGACTGGCGTCGCCGGTCAGGTAGTAATCAAAGAACACCGAGCGCTCGGCATCGGCGCACAGGACTCGAGTGCAATGCTGACGATAACGCACGTAACGGCCCAGGGTTGCAGTGGTGCCGCCGGTGCCAGGGCTGGAAATCAGCCAGCTCGGCTCCGGGTGCTGCTCGAAGCGCATCTGCTGAAAAATCGATTCGGCGATGTTGTTGTTCGCCCGCCAGTCGGTCGCACGTTCGGCGTAGGTGAACTGGTCAATGAAGTGGCCATCGTTTTCGCGCGCCAGGCGCTCGGATTCGGCGTAGATCTGAGTCGGATCGTCCACCAGATGGCTCTTGCCGCCGTAAAAAGCAATCTGCGCGATCTTCTCTTTGGAGGTGGTCGCCGGCATCACCGCAATAAACGGCAAACCGAGCAAACGAGCGAAATACGCCTCGGAAATCGCCGTCGAACCGCTGGACGCCTCAATCACCGGCGCGCCGGGCTTGAGCCAGCCATTACACAGCGCATAGAGGAACAGCGAACGGGCCAGCCGATGTTTCAGGCTGCCGGTGGGGTGGCTGGACTCATCCTTGAAGTACAACTCGATGCCCGGCAAGCCCGGCAGCGGCAAGGGGATCAGGTGGGTGTCGGCGCTGCGCTGGAAGTCAGCTTCGATGATCCGGATGGCTTCGCGGGCCCACTGTCGATTGTCGCTCATGGTGGTGATCTCGTTGAATCAGGCAAGAGTCGGCCTTGTTTCAAGGCTCAGCCCACAAGCTTAGGAAAATTCCTGCATCACGCACAGATACAGCTGAGGTCCAATACGCCGGACAACTGCTAGGCTCAGGATCGTGCCCACCGCTTGCGCTGTAACGGCATATAACAAAAAAGAATATAACTTTTGTTTTAACAACTAACGGTACGGGTTAGGGTGTGCCACCTTTTGAATTTATCGATGGAGAGCGACCTTGCCTCTGCGTAGCACTTTCACGCGTTTCTTTCAGTTGGAAGCTGCCAGCGGTCTGTTACTGATCGCCGCTGCAGCCCTGGCTTTAATCATCAACAACTCGTCGCTGTCGTGGCTCTATAACGGCCTGCTGGACACCCCCGTGGTGGCCCAGATCGGCGCGCTGAAAATCGCCAAGCCTTTGCTGCTGTGGATCAATGACGGCCTGATGGCGATGTTCTTCCTGCTGATCGGCCTGGAAGTGAAGCGCGAAGTCCTCGACGGCCAACTGTCGAAACCGTCGCAGATCGTTCTGCCCGGCGCGGCGGCGATTGGCGGCATGGTCGTGCCAGCATTGGTCTACTGGTTCCTCAACCGCGACGACCCGGTGGCGTTGGGTGGCTGGGCGATTCCGATGGCTACTGACATTGCCTTCGCCCTTGGCGTACTCGCCCTGCTGGGCAAGCGCGTGCCGGTGTCGCTGAAGTTGTTCCTCATGACCCTGGCGATCATTGACGACCTGGGTGCGATCATCGTCATCGCGATCTTCTATTCCGGCACGCTGTCGACCCTGTCCCTGGCACTGGCCGGCGCCTGTATCGTCGCGCTGATCGCGATGAACCGGCTCGGCGTGGTCAAGCTCGGGCCGTACATGATCATTGGTCTGATCCTGTGGGTCTGCGTGCTCAAGAGTGGTGTCCACGCGACACTGGCCGGCGTAACCCTGGCCTTCTGCATTCCACTGCGCACCAAAAACGCCGAGCCTTCGCCGTTGATGACGCTGGAGCACGCCCTGCATCCGTGGGTGGCCTACGGCATTCTGCCGCTGTTTGCCTTTGCCAATGCCGGCCTGTCCCTCAGTGGCGTGACCGTGGAAAGCTTCACCCACCATGTACCGATGGGCATCGCCGCCGGCCTGCTGCTGGGCAAGACCGTCGGCGTGTTCGGCCTGACCTGGCTGTCGGTGAAAATCGGCATCGCCTCCCTGCCCCAAGGCGCCAACTGGGGCCAGGTGTTGGGTGTGGCGATCCTCTGCGGGATTGGTTTCACCATGAGCCTGTTTGTCGGTTCCCTGGCGTTTGTGCCGGGCGCCAGTGAATACGCTGGGATGGACCGGATGGGGATTCTGACCGGTTCGATTCTGGCTGCGTTGATCGGTTATGCGGTGACGGCGGCGGCGAGTCGAAAGAGTGCCGCGCTGCAATCCTGAGAAACAGAGAATACTCCTCAGGACATTGAAGACTCGTCCTACAGCCACGGTTAGCCACGTTCGTTAACGTCGTGCAGTCCCTTTAAGGGGGCTGCCGATGGACGAATGAAAGGATAATCAGTGGCTGGCAACAAGGACATTCCCCGGGTTAAAAATTCACCGTCGGGTGACGGCCATCACGTCACCCATCGCTTCATGACTGCCGCCGAGCTGGCCGCGCGGGACGCCAGGCAAAGCGCCTACGACGCCATGCTTGCCAGGCAAGACGCCTTCGAACGCAGTCTTACGGTCGTCTCGTCAAAGGACGAAACCGTTCGGGCCGGCTGCGTCTTCGCCAAATCCTGCAACTTGCCGGACGCGATCATCGATTATTCCAACCCTTCGGGAATGGTGCCGACCGACAGCCTCAAGGATTACGGGGAAGTCGCCTGGCTCGGTGCTCGCGAAGTAGACGATGCCGGGTTGCTGAATCTTGAAACGATCAGCAGCACTGCCCTCCCGCTCGGTATCGGACACATCGCATTGCGGCTCCCGGCCATATCCGCAGCGCCAGCACTCGGCGTGGCCGGGGCCACCGTACTGGCCGGATTGGTTGCGCTGTTCTGGACACCCAGCCTGGGTGATAGCGCGCTCTACACCGAAGATCAGCTTCGCGCCCTGAAACAGGCCCGCACCCGTGTTCGCCTAAGGATCGAGCAACAGCCCGATGGCAGCCTCAAGGGTTATGGCTTCTACACCGGCAAGAACCGGGAATGGGAAATGGTTGATGTCGTGCAGTTCGCGTTGCGCAACAGTCAGCGGGTGGCTGATCTCGGGGATGGCGTTGAGCTGATCTGGACCCCGGCGGTGGATGGTTCTGACATCCTCGGTATTCCCGCTTTAGAAGCCGCACCGCAGGCCCCGCACATCTGGGTTTACCCGCCGACGAAAGCGGCGGACAGCATCATCGTGAATCCGGTTTATCCGCCTGAGTACAAGGATTTCATTCTTGTGTTTCCGGTGGGGTCGGGGGTCCGGCCGGTTTACATAGTTCTGAGCGTCCCGGGAGGCCTGAAGTACCACCCAGCGCCAACAACACTTCCAGCTTTTCCAGATATAAAACCTGCACCATTGAAAACTTCCGTACGTGGCGGCGGAAAAAAACGCAGGCGCTGGAAGGATCCCTCATGGAAAATTTATGAATGGGACTCACAACATGGCAAAGTTGAGCTGTATACGAAACAAGGAAAACATATTGGCGAGTACGACCCGGAAACCGGAGAGCAGACAAAGCCTGCCGACCCGGCAAGGAGAGTAGAAAAATGAAACATGTCATAGAGGTTTTCGACCGTCAGACTGAAGATCTGGTTATTAGCGTTGAAGTCCCCGAGAGTCGACACGATGCATTAAAAACTCTGATGAACTGGAAACAACCCGACGACGAGTTCGACGGTTACGACTTGTCTCCTGAGCAAGTGAGGGTACTAGAAGACTGGACCGGAAAAACCCTCATGGGTGCAAATCACATCGTACAACTGGTGTGCACAGAATGAACGGCCGCTACCCAAAGGTACGTCATTCGGTTGAGGCTTTTGATAAACAAACAGAATTTTTAGTGTTTAAAGTGCCCATACCAAAGAAGAATATTGAGCAACTCAGAATAATAATGAACTGGAGCAAACCAGAAGACGAAATCTACGATTACGACCTTGATGGTGCGCAGATTACGCAGTTGGAAGCTTTGCTCGGGCTTACGTTCTACGACCCGAATTACGATTTTCAGATCGGAAGTCATGCAAGCAAGTAATTTTTTACTCACACAAAAAACCCGACCAGTCACCTGATCGGGGTTTGGTTTTGTTACTCGTTCCAGCTTAGTGCGAAACGCGGCTAGTCCCACCAACAGTGGAAATCCGTACCCGCTCGCCAACACGAAACAGTTCATTCTCCTGAACATGTTGCACATAGGCGCGCATGCTGCCGTCATCTTCACGGGCTGTGATTGCGAGTCGCAAGCGCACCGGCGGGTGACCGGGCATCACGTCACTTTCCACTTAAAGGTAGAGCCATGAAACATCTAATTATGGGGGTTCCGAAGGGTGAGGATTTTCCTTCATTTGAGATGCAGACTCCTATTACCACCTCGGAGCTCAAATCGATTATGGGATGGGAGAATGACGAAGACTCATTACATGACTATCGCCTAACCGAGCATCAAATCATGAGGATAGAAAAAGCATGCTCTCTAGAGCTCCCTAAAGATCTGGAGCTGTTTTTGACTTCACACGACTAACGAGTTATCAAAAACGATTTTCGTACAACGTTGATCGGTAAACGGAGAGCAGACCAAACCTGCAGATAAGACAAGGAATGTAGAACCATGATTTTTTATGTCATTGAAGCCTTCGATAAAGAAACCGAGTTTCTTGCATTCGAAGAAGAGTTACCCAATGGGTACGATGAACAGTTGAAAGCAATCATGGGATGGACATCATCCCAGCAGGGCTGGGAGGGACACAACCTGACGCGCGCTCAACTTTCTGCGTTAGAAGAAATATTGGGAAAGGACATTTACGACTCGGCTTATCTCTTCCACTTAGCTGCAACGCCTAGCTATCTTTCAAACACAAAAAACCCCGACCAGTCACCTGATCGGGGTTTCGTCTTGTTACTCGCTCCCGCTTAGTGCGAAACGCGGCTAGTCCCACCAACCGTGGAGATGCGCACGCGCTCACCCACACGGAACACTTCGTTTGGCTGAACTTCCTGGACGTAGGCACGCATGCTGCCGTCGTCTTCACGAACGGTGATTTCCACACCTTGGGTGCGGGTCAGGCCTTCTTCAGCAGCCGAACCGACCAGACCGCCAGCAACGGCACCGATTACCGCTGCCACGATGCTGCCGCGACCGCCACCGATGGCGCTGCCGCCAACACCACCGACCACGGCACCGGCTACGCCGCCGATTGGGGTCTTGGTGCCTTCAATTTTCACTGGGCGCAGGGATTCGATGGTACCCATACGAATCGTCTGCACGCGACGCGCTTCGTCACGGGAGTAGGAGTCACCGGTCAGGCTCGATTGGCAGCCGGTGAGCAACATCGCCATCGTGGAAAAGGAAGCAACCAGCAGAACAGACTTACGCATAGCATCAACTCCAAAGGACAGGTATTCATTAAACTCCGCAGCTTGACGCCTGTCACGGCATCGCCCGGATAAAATTGTTTTCATTCAGGCCCGGTACAGGCGCCTCTGAACTGACAACACAGTAGCGTCAAATGACTAAAACTGCGCCGTTGAGCCAAGGATTTTCATGGATTATTTCATCATTGTGGTCACGACGCTGGCCGGTTTGTACTTCCACGGGTGGCTGTACATACGGATCAAACGCTGGATGGACCGCGATCTGGCGTTAGCCTTGGCCGGGAAGGACGAGCAGAAAAAAGCCTTCATGCTCCAGCAACTGGCGAACGCTCAAGCGCAGAGAATCAAGCGTCGAGACCTGCCGCAGTGGCTTGAAGCCGCTGCAGCAGGCTATCCCGGTCGATAGAGTGCTTAGGGTGCCAGACGTTCAAGAATCCAGTCAGCGCCCTGTAAGCGGTAGTTGAGGCGATCGTGCAGGCGGCTCGGACGGCCTTGCCAGAACTCGATGCGCTCGGGTAGCAAACGATAACCGCCCCAATGTTCCGGGCAGTCAGGTTGAGTGTCGCTGAAACGCTGCTCGGTAGCCTTGAGCAAGTCTTCCAACTCGCCACGACCGGCGATCACGCGGCTCTGGGGCGAAGCCCAGGCACCGAGGCGGCTGCCCAGTGGCCGAACCTGATAGTAGGCGTCGGACTCTTGCGGCGTAACCTTCACCACGCGGCCCTCTATGCGCACCTGACGCTCCAGGGTCGGCCAAAAAAACGTCATGGCGGCGAACGGGTTCGCCGCCAACTGCTCGCCCTTGGCGCTTTCGTAGTTAGTGAAGAAGGTAAAGCCCTGAGCATCCAGGCCCTTGAGCAGCAGAATGCGGCAATGCGGTCGACCGTCCGGATCGACGGTGGCCAGGGTCATTGCATTGGCCTCGACCGGCACCTGCTCGGTTTTCACCGCATCGGCGAACCACTGATGGAACAGCGCGAACGGCTCGGCCGGGGCTTGCGCCTCGGTCAAGCCGTCGCGGGTGTAGTCGCGACGCATATCAGCCAGGGCCTGGGTCATGGCGCATTCCTTCTGGTTAACGAATTACTTTTTGCTGGCGTCAGCGACTTTGCCGTCGTCAGACGCGTCTTTGACCGGGGCCGTTTTCTTGGCTGGGGTTGCAGCCTTCTTGGCCGGGGCCTTCTTCGCTGGAGCCTTGGCCGCCGCTTTCTTGGCTGAAGCCTTTTTCGTGGCGGGCACAGCAGCTTTCGTCGCGGCAGGTGCAGGTGTGACTGGCGCGGCCACAGGCTTGACGGTCTGAGCAGCGATCATGGTCATCGGCGCCGGAGCTGGCATGTTGTACTTGCTCAGCAACGCTACCATGGTGTTTTGCGGGGTCACCAGCAGTTCCACACGACGGTTCATGGCTCGACCTTCCTGGCTGTCGTTGGCGGCACGCGGTGCGTCACCGCCCATGCCACGCAACATCAGGCGATCACGCTGCAAACCACTGAGGCGGAAGATCGCTGCAACCGATTGCGCACGCTCCTGGCTCAGTTTCACGTTATCCGTGGCGACGCCCGTAGTATCACTGTGACCGAGGACCAGCACGGCGGTTTTCGGATCGACTTCGAGAATCTTCGCCACGCGAGTGAACGGGCCAAGGGTTACCGGCAGCAGCATGCCCGGACGCTTCGGGTTGAACGAGCTGTCAATCGGCGCGATCACGACCAATACGTTTTCACGGCGTTCGAGTTGCAGGTTGCTGTCCTTGATCGCTTCACGCAGACGCGGTTCGTAGTCATCAAGCCAGGCCTGGGTGACTTTCGGGTCCGGCATCGGCACGACTTTGGCGGTAGGTTGGTCTTTGCCGCCGAACGGCCACCACCACTTGCTACCGGTGTCGGCATCGGCCTTGGCCACAACGGCAGGCGTGGCTTGGGGTTTGACTTCAGCTTTTACGTCAGGCGTGGCGGCAGGCTTGGCGGCACCGTCATCGGAACCGAACGGCCAGTACCAATGGCTGGCGCTTTCAGCCTTGGCAACCGGCGCGGCGGCGGCCGCTTTCACTGGAGCCGGAGCAGCGGCAGGTGTCGCAGCAGGCTTGGCGGCTGGCGCCGAATCCTTGGTCGCCACTTTGTCGGAGGAACCGAACTGCCACCAGTGGCTGTCGCCCGCGGCGTCATTTTGCGGAGTTTGTGCGCAACCGGTGATGGCGAAGCACACTGCCAAAGCGAGAGTTTTATTAGATGACATTGGATATCCACAAAATGAAGTAATAAATGCACGCCCACAACGGACCGCATAAACAGACGCTTTGAATCAAAAAAGGTAACGAGGTTCCTGTGCAGGACCTTTCAGCATCGCTTTACAGACAAGCGGCAAGTACCCGTACGAGCTTTTGTGCGCGTGGATCCATCAACACGTACGGCCCCAAGGTATTTGTCACAAAGCCGAAGGCCACATCATGTTCTGGGTCAGCAAAACCGATGGAGCCGCCCGCGCCCGGATGACCGAACGCCCGTGGGCCGAGGCCGTAGGTAGCGTTCGGGACATCTGGTTGATCGAGCATGCAACCCAGGCCGAAACGGGTCTGGGTCAGTAAAGTCTTGTCCTCACCGAGGCTGTGTTCGCGGGTCAGCTCATCGAGCATTTCGCTTTCCAGCAGGCTACCGTCCAGAAGACCGGCGTAGAAACCGGCCAGGCTGCGGGCATTGCCGTGGCCATTGGCGGCGGGTTGTTGCATGCGCCGCCATTCCGGTTTGTTGGTGCTGGTCATGATCGACGGCGGGTTGGTGAACGCCCGGGTGGTCATGGCCGTTGGCTCGCGCATTGTCACTTGTAGCAGGCGCTGGGCCGCGGCATCGCCGACGTTACCCTTGCCCCGTGCGATATGCGCCACGCGATGAAACTCTTCGTCAGCCAGGCCGACGTGGAAGTCCAGGCCCAACGGCTTGGCGACCCGCGCCACAATCGACTCCCCCGGCCCACGACCGTCGGCACGACGCAGTAACTCGCCCACCAGCCAACCGTAAGTGATCGCGGCATAGCCGTGGCCCTGGCCCGGCGTCCACCACGGGGCTTCGGCGGCCAACGCGTCAACCATGGTTTGCCAGTCATAAAGCGCTTCAGGGGCCAGCAGCTCGCGCAGGGCCGGCAGACCGGCCTGATGGCAGAGCAATTGGCGCAACGTCACGGATTCTTTACCGGCGGCGGCAAATTCGGGCCAGTAGCGCGCAACCGGAGCATCGAGTTGCAGCTTGCCTTCGGCCACCAGTTGCAGCGCGGTGACGGCGGTGAAGGTCTTGGTGCAGGAGAACAAGTTGGCGATGGTATCGCTGTGCCAGGCTTCGGTGCCGTCCTTGTCGGCGGTACCGGCCCAGAGATCGAGAACGGTTTCACCGCCGACCTGGATGCACAGCGCCGCGCCACGTTCCTGGGGATCGTCGAACAGCGCGGCGAAGGCTTCGCGCACCGCTTCGAACTTAAGCTCGTAATGACCCTGAATCTGCACCCGCAACTCCCCCGGATTAACGCTCTACAAAGTGGTCCGCATTGTTCCAGCCCCGGAGGGTTTTGGGAACAGGTGCGGGCTGGGCGGTGTACCCGCCCATAGATTTATTCAGAAATAGTGAGTAGCCAGAGGGC
This sequence comes from Pseudomonas sp. ASL4, assembly GCF_056680395.1. NCBI lineage: Bacteria > Pseudomonadati > Pseudomonadota > Gammaproteobacteria > Pseudomonadales > Pseudomonadaceae > Pseudomonas > Pseudomonas sp. ASL4. The sequence continues at coordinate 6,748,467 of NZ_CM155280.1, forward strand.
AAGCCCTCACACCCATATTTAGGGATGAACACTGTACCTGTAGCGAGGGAGCTTGCTCCCGCTGGGCTGCGAAGCGGCCCCATTTCGCCCTAAAAAGAACGGGACTGCTGCGCAGTCCTACGGGGGCAAGCTCCCTCGCCACAGGTCTCAGTGCTTAATGACCATTCCCGGAATGCCCACCCGCATGGCCAGCGCCCTGCCCCGGACCTTTGCCGGCCTCGCCTTTTCGGCCGCCTTCTGTTGCGGCGTGGCTGGCCTTATCCGCTTCAGCCTTGGCCTTCTCGGCCTCTTTGCCCAGTTGATCGACGGCCAGCAAATTGCTTTTGCGCACGCTGTCGACGAAACCCTGGAATGGCAGATCAGTGATGCCCACCAGACCAAAGTGCCCGTTTTCGCCATCCAGCAGACGACCGGTCACCGGTTGGTCGAGGTACTGGAACCAGTGCACACCGACAATCGACGGTTCACTCATCGCCTGTTTGAGGAAGTTGGCGTAAGCCGGGCCACGATCTTCTTCCTTCGCCAGTTGCGTCACGCCGCCCCAGAACGGGCCGCGATCCGCCGAGCCAAAGTTGAACTCGGTGATCAGCACCGGTTTGTCGAGGCTACGCAGCTTGGCGAAGTCGTAACCGTCCTGCGGTTGCAGGGTGTACATGTTGAAACTGAGCACATCGCAATACTGCGCGCAGGACTCGACGGCCTCTGGGGTGCTGATGGCGAAACGACCACCCAACAACAACTGGTTCGGCGCGTGCCACTTGAGCGAATCGGAAATGGTCTTGAAGTAGGTGTCCGCAAAGACCTTCTGGAAGTATTTGAAGTCAGCTTCGATTTCCGGGTGATCGGCGCTTGGCAGCGGCGCTTCGAAGCCCGGGTCTTCCATCAATTCCCAGGCCGGCAGATCAATGCCCCACGCTTTCGACAGGCCCGCCTGGTTGCGGTACTTGTCGCGCAATTGCTTGAGAAATGCGCGTTTGGCCGGCACGTCGGTGGTCATTTTCAACGTGCCGTAGGCCAGGGCGTAACGGGATTTCGGATCATCGCCGGGACCGGCCCAAGCCAGTTCGTTGTCTGCGAAGTAACCGATCAGCCACGGGTCGTCACGGTGATCCCGAGCCGCGATGGCCACGGCACGCTCGGTGGCCATGGCGAAACGCGGGTCGAACGGGTCGGGCATGCCGCCCCACCAGTCAGTTCCGGTGCTGATGCTGGCGTAATCGCCGACGATCGACAGCGGCAAGGTGTACGGCACGCGGTCAGCATTGCCCAGTGCCGGGGCGCTCCAGTTGCCGATGGTGTTGAAGCCCCAGGCTTGCAGGCGATCCAGGGTATGACTGGCCCAGCGTTTTTCATCAACCACTGCTTTGCAGGGCTCGGTGGTTTTTGGCTCGGCTGCTTTCGCGACAGTCGCTTCTACGGCGCCGTTCTTGGCAGCTTCGGCGACACCGGATTCGGTAGCCGAAGGAACGACCGGCGGTTCAGCGGCTTTCTCAACTGTCGCCGCAACCGCGTCGGCCTTGGCGGCTTCGGCAACACCGGCCTTGGTGTCGCTGCCCGGTGCGCAAGGTTCGCCATAGAGGCGCTGCAGGTTAGCGCCGTAAAAGTCATACCAACGGCCGGCGTTGTAGGCACGGCCCTGATCGGCGCCGTTGCCGCCACGGTTGTCGCCTTCGCCATATTGACTGGCTAGCGGCTCGCCGGGTTTTGGCAGGTTTTCAAACATCCACTCGCGACCGGCGATGTAGGTTTGATTGACGTCCGGGGCGACGGTGTTCACGCCCAGTGAGTAGAACGGGTGTCCTTCAGGCGTTACCAGATACCAGCGACCATCGCGTTTCTCGGTCCGGAAAAAGCCGCTGGCCTTGAACGCCGGGCCTTTGTTCCAGCCACCGTATTGGTCCAGGGACGATTTCTCGCGCTCGGCCAGCCAGGTTTTCAGCTGTAGATGTTCTTTCGCGGCAGCGGATTTCAGCTGCTCGTCGCTGCTGACTTTCTCTGGCCATTTGGCTCGGGTCGATTGACCGTAAGCGTCGACCAAACCGCCATAGGCGGCTTTGGTCACGTCCGCGCCGTCCTGCACGCCGAAGCGTTCCAGCAAGATGCTTTGGGCGACTTTCGGCTGATCCATCGACAAGGTCACCGACACGATCTGGCTGCGATCCAGCTCACCGGCGCTGCTGGCCAGCAACACGCGCTGACCGTCAAAGGTCATCGGCATCGGCGGACCGGCCTTCATGCCTTGGCTCAACGGCGAACTGGCGACCAAGGGCACCAGCAGGGTTTGCGCCGGGCCGGCCGGCAGATCGACGCGGCTGACCAGGGTCTTGCCATCGTTGCTCTGGATCGTCACGTAGAGGGTCAAGGCCCAGTTCATCGCGCTCTGGACCCGCAAGCTCATGACACCCGACTGCGACCAGTCCCAGGCACCCGTTTGCGGGGTCAGGCGCAAGGTTGGCCGGGCCACTGGGTTGAACGTGACCCGGCGCAAGACTTCGCCTTCGGCCGTTTGTTCGGCGTTGGATTGCGGCAGGCTGGCGTCCTGGGTCGCCACCGAAACCACATCAGCGGGGCGCACAAAGTTAAACAGCGTCTGTTGGCCTGCGGGAGCGGCCAGCAAGGGCGTTGCGAACAACAGGGCAAATACAGCAGGCAGCGAACGACGAATCATGAGAACGAAATTCTCCCTAACGACCTCAATGGGCCAGTGGAAAAGCGATGGCGGAGAAATAGACAACGGGTTGGGCAAAACTGCCCACCCGTGTATCAGGAAATTTCACGTCGGAAGGGTGGCAACGCATTGAGGATCGCTTTGCCATAGCGTTGGGTGACCAGACGCCGATCCAGCAAAGTGATGGTGCCGCGGTCTTCTTCAGTCCGCAGCAAGCGACCGCAAGCCTGGACCAGTTTCAGCGAGGCGTCCGGCACGGAGATTTCCATGAACGGATTGCCGCCCCGGGCTTCGATCCATTCGGCCAACGCGGCTTCCACCGGATCGTCGGGCACCGAGAATGGAATCTTGGCGATCACCACGTGCTCGCAATACGCACCGGGCAAGTCCACGCCTTCGGCAAAACTTGCGAGGCCGAAGAGCACGCTGGAATCCCCGCCATCGACCCGCGCCTTGTGCTTGTTCAGGGTTTCCTGTTTCGACAGGTTGCCTTGAATGAACACTTGTTTGCGCCAATCGCGGTCGAGGCCGTCGAACACGTCCTGCATCTGTTTGCGCGAGGAGAACAGCACCAGGGTGCCGCGCGAGCCTTCGACCAGTGCCGGCAGATCGCGAATGATCGCGGCGGTGTGGGCCGGCGCGTCACGCGGATCGGCTTTCAGGTCCGGCACCCGCAGCACACCGGCATCGGCGTGATGGAACGGACTCGGCACTACCGCCGTCACGGCTTTTTTCGGCAGGCCGGCGCGCATGCGGAAGCGGTCGAACGTGCCGAGTGCGGTCAGTGTCGCCGAGGTCACCAATGCGCCGTAGGCCACGTTCCACAGATTGCGGCGCAGCATTTCTGCCGCGAGGATCGGGCTGGCGTTGACCTCGATGTCGAACAGCGAACCGCTTTCGGCCAGGGTCAGCCAACGGGCCATCGGCGGGTTGTCTTCCGGGTCTTCGGCGGTGAACGCGGTCCACAACTCCCAGTTGCCCGAAGAGCGCGACAACAAGCTGCCGAACAACGGATACCACTCTTCAGCCTGGTTGCTGGCGATGCCGATGTTGACCTCGCCATCCATGCCTTCCTTGAGCAACTCGGTGAGGCGGGTGAACAAATCGGTCAGGCGGGCGAAGGCTTTCTTCAGCTCGACGCCCATCTCGCGCATGTGCTCGGGGATCACTCCAGCGACGAAGCGGTGACGCGGCCGCTCACGGCCTTCGACGTCTTCGCCGGGTTTGAAATCGGCGACCTGCTCGCACGCAGTGAACATAAACTGCTGCTGAGTCTTGATCTCGCGAGCCAGCTCCGGCACCTGCTCGATCAACTTGCCCAAATCGCCCGGCAACGGGTGCTGGGCGAGCAATTTGGTGAGGTTCTTGGCGGTGGCTTCCAGCCAGTCGGCAGTGGAACGCAGGCGTGTGTAGTGAGCGAAGTGACCGATCGCCTTGTCCGGCAGGTGATGGCCTTCGTCGAACACGTAGATGGTGTCGCGCGGGTCCGGCAACACGGCGCCGCCACCCAGGGCCAGGTCGGCCAGGACCATGTCGTGGTTGGTGACGATCACGTCGACCTTGCCCATGCCTTCGCGGGCCTTGTAGAAGGCGCACTGGCCAAAGTTCGGGCAATGACGGTTGGTGCACTGGCTGTGATCGGTGGTCAGGCGCGCCCAGTCGGCATCTTCCAGGGCGGTGGACCAACTGTCGCGGTCGCCGTCCCATTTATTGCCGGCAAGCTTTTCAATCATGCTGGTGAAGAGCTTCTGGCTGGCCTCATCGACCTCGATCTTGAAGCCTTCTTCTTCGAACAGCTGCGCAGTGGCGGTTTGCGCGTGACCTTCCTGCAGCAACATGTCGAGCTTGGACAGGCACATGTAGCGCCCACGGCCCTTGGCCAGCGCGAAGCTGAAATTCAGCCCGCTGTTGCGCATCAGGTCAGGCAAATCCTTGTAGACGATCTGCTCTTGCAGGGCCACGGTGGCCGTGGCGATCACCAGGCGTTTGCCCGCCGCCTTCGCCGTCGGGATCGCCGCCAGGCTGTAGGCCACTGTTTTGCCGGTACCGGTGCCGGCTTCCACCGCGACAATCGCGGGGTCGCCACTGCGCCGGCCTTCGTCGTCGGTGTCGATGTCACCGAGGACTTTGGCAATTTCGGCGATCATCAGGCGTTGGCCGTAGCGCGGTTTGAGGCTCTTGGCTTCAAGAAAACGCGAGTAGGCGCCCTGGATCGTGGTTTTGAGTTCGGTACTGATCATGGATTGTCGGGCGCAAAAAACGCTGGATAAATTTTCAGTGGTTCGGATGGGCAGCTATCATACCGCGCTAATTAATCCCGCGCAGAACGGAGTACCTCAATGACCGCTTTTAGCCTCGTTTATACCCTGCATGTCCTGTCCGCCCTGGTGTGGGTGGGCGGCATGTTTTTCGCCTGGATGGTCCTGCGCCCGGCGGCGATGAAGGCCCTGGAAGGCCCCGGCCGATTGAAGCTGTGGGTAGAAGTGTTTCAAGGTTTTTTCCGCTGGGTCTGGGTGGCGGTGGTGCTTTTGCCGATCAGCGGTGTGGGCATGATTCATTTGCAGTTCGCAGGCTTTGAAGCGGCGCCGCGCTATGTGCAGGTGATGATGGGGCTGTATGTGGTGATGACCGCGCTGTTTATCCGGATTCAGGCGTTGTTGCTGCCGGAGTTGCGTACAGCGGTGGCGGCGCAGGATTGGCCGACTGGCGCAGCGACGCTTGGGAAGATTCGGCGGTTGGTGGGGATTAATCTGATTGTCGGGTTGGTGTTGGTGGCGATTGCTGCGGCGAGGCCTATGTTCTAGAAACATCGAACTCTTGTGGCGAGGGAGCTTGCTCCCGCTCGGCTGCGCAGCAGTCGTAATCCATCCAACGCGCTAACCCTGAGAAATCGTGTTGAATGGTTTTGGGGCTGCTTCGCAGCCCAACGGGAGCAAGCTCCCTCGCCACAGGGTTACTCGACGGGTTTATAACCGCTGAAGCGTCACAGCACCCGCTGCACCGACCGGCCCTGGCTGGCCATCAGCCCCTGCGCGGCCGCTCTTGCCGCCATCCGTTGTGTAAACCAGGCAACCCTTGGCCTTGCCACCCGCGCCCGGTTTGCCACCAGGCCCGGCCAAACCACCGGCACCACCAGCAACCTGAACCTTGATTTGCTCTGCCGGATATTCGCGAGGCACTTGCAGGCGCACCAGTGCACCGGCCGCCCCTGGCTGACCGTCGCTGCCATTGCTGCCGTCGAACCCGTGCCCGGCCTGACCCCAGGTGCAACCCGGATCTTCACCGTTGCCGCCATCCAGACCGACAAAACCCGGCGCGCCTGCACCACCGCGCGCATCCACCGTTAATACCGGTGCGTTCAGCGACTTGATCAGCAAGTTCAGGTTTCGCCCGGAGCGGGCAGCCTTGAGGTAAGTCCCCGGCGCACCACGCGAGGTGATCAGGCTGCCTTCAGACAAGTTCGCACGGCTGACTTTCAATTCCAGCGCCTGTTCACCCGGCACGATGGCGATGCGCGCTTCTCGCCCCAGGCGCAATTCGCCGACCGTCACTTCGGTCACGTTCGAGGGGATCAGCAACGTGCCGTAGTCAGCCACTTCCAGCCGTTCCAGCTGCAACGTACTGGCCGTGTTGGGCAGGCGCATCAGCGAGTTGGTTTCGACGCTTACCACTTGGGCGCAGGCCAATGGACTGATGAGTGCGGCGAGCAGACAGAGTTTACGCATGGGATGCCCCTGGGACGGCCGGGGCCGGAATGGTTTGCAGATGGAAAATGCCGACGAAGAGGATTTGCAGGCGATCACGCCAAGGGTGGGCGCGACCTTTGAGGCTGCCGTTCAACAGCAACAACTCAAGCAGGTGGGTGAGCAGCAGCAGGCTGCCGGCCAGATTGACCAACAGGTGCAGCGGTTTGATAAACGGAATCAGAACATTGACCAGCACCACCAACCAAAACAGACAGGTGAGCACCTTCCCCAGCCCCCAAAACACCTTCATACAGCCCCCTTGCAGCATTATTCTTTGCGCGCACAGTAACGGCTTCCACGCGAGATAAGCCAGAGGGCGACACAAAAATCTTCTGCGAGCCGCCGAATGACCGCCGGCTCGACGAAATATGTCGTCCGGCGGCTCTAGAACGAGGCTCTACACCAAGTGTCAGCGATTGATATGCAATTCCACGCGACGGTTTTGTGCCCGCCCTGCTTTCGTCTCGTTATCGGCCAACGGCTGACTTTCGCCCTTGCCTCGCCACTTTCGATAGCGCCCTGGCCACCACCGACCAGGCCGCCGATAACGCTGCAGATCGGTCAGGTACGTTGATTCAGAGGGGCAGTGCCATCGCTGTGAGTAGCGCAAGCGGTCAAGAGGCTGCCAAGCAGCAGAGCCGGCAGGACAGTCCTTGCGAGAACACTCATGGTGAATGCTCCTGTGTGACCGGCCCATACCGGTCACACAGGAGTGAAAGAGCCGCATCCGCGACTGCACAAGCCGCGGCGCGGAAGGGGTTTAACGGTCGATTTTGATTTCGGTACGACGGTTCAATGCGCGGCCATCCGCAGTTTTGTTGTCGGCTACTGGCTGGCTTGCGCCTTTACCGGTGACAGACACGAAGCTGCTGCGCGGTACGCCATCATGGATCAGGTACTCCACCACCGAATGCGCGCGTCTGTCCGACAGCTTCTGGTTGTAGGCAGCGTGGCCGACGCTGTCGGTATGACCGGTCACGGTCAGGCGTGCGGTAGAGGACTCCTGTTTCAGGCGAGTAGCGACTTTATCGAGGACCTGTTTGTCAGAAGGTGTGAGCGTGGCTTTGTCGAACTGGAAGTGAACATCGCGGATGACGATGGTTTCTTCCTTGACCACCACGACTTCTTCAACCACTGGTGCAGGAGGTGCGGCGACAGGGCAACCGTCAGCATCGACCGGTACGCCTTTGGGTGTGCCCGGGCACTTCTCGGGTACTGCGCCGTGCACCCAGCAATAAGCGGCTGCCGTGCCGCCGATCAGCAGCGCGCCATACCCCGCCCACGCCGAACTCTCGGTCGCGCCGATACCGGCACCGACGACACCGCCGACCGCCGCACAGGTCGGCCAGTCGGTTTTCTGCAAACCTGCGCAACCAGTCAACACACTGGTTAGCAGAACCAAGGGTAATGCTGTCCGAACTATGCTCATCTAGTTTTCTCCTGAGGGATCGGCTTAGAACCGATTCAGGTAGTAAAGACCGGAGTTTTAATCTCCGCCAGCAATAGGCCATTGCTGTTTTTCCCCGTGTTCACGGCAGATCAGCACTTTTGGCACACCATGGCTCTAGGCCCGAACGTTGGGGCAGGCTAGTCTTGGCAGACTCTGATTGAGGATCTTTGATGATTGCAGGTATTTCTTCGCGCACGCCCCAGCAAGCGCTGGCCGCTTTGCTTGACCGCTATGCACCCATGCGCCTGTTGCTGATAGGCGCCAGCCAGTTCCCGGCACTTGAGGCGTTCAAGCTCGCGCACCCGGACAGTTGTGTCGCTCACGCCGCCCCCGGCGCCTTGCCTGCGGAACTGGCGGCGCAACGCTTTGATCTGGCGCTGGTGGTCGATTGCCTGGAGCACCTGCCCAAACGCGACGGTCTGAATCTGCTGGGCGGGATCCGCAACCTCAACGCCAGTCGTATCGCAGTGCTGGCGGATTTACCGGCCAGTGGCTGGCAGGAAACAGACTTTTTTTCCCTGGCCCTGCAAGCCAGCGAACGCTTCCAGCGCGACGATCAGGTGTTGACGTTGTTCACCTATGATTTGCTTGACTATAAACAGGTGCCCGACTGGCTCAACTCACGGTTCTGGGCCAATCCGGAAAACTTCGGGAAATACTGGTGGTAACGCAATGAGTACATCCATTTGCCCGTGTGGCAGCGGCACCCTGCTCGATGCCTGTTGCGGTCATTACCATGCCGGTCATCCGGCCCCCTGCGCCGAAGCCCTGATGCGTTCGCGCTACAGCGCCTATGTGTTGGGGCTGATTGACTATCTGGTGGCGACTACCCTGCCCGCGCAACAGACAGGGCTGGATCGTCAATCCATCGGTGACTGGAGCGCGCAAAGCACCTGGCTGGGCCTTGAGGTGGAAAGCTCCGAGGTGCTCGGCGGCCAACCGGAACACGCCTTCGTCACCTTCACGGCGCGCTGGCACGACAGCACCGGTGAACATAGCCATCGCGAGCGTTCTTCGTTTGTGCAGAACACCGGGCGCTGGTACTTCATCGACCCGACCGTGCAGCTCAAGGCCGGACGAAATGATGCGTGCCCATGCGCGAGCGGGCAGAAATTCAAGAAGTGTTGTGCGGGGTATTTCGGGGTTTGAGATAAAGGCAAAAGATCGCAGCTTTTCGTAGGAGCGAGCGGTGCGGCGATCCGACTTGCCCGCGAAGAAGCTGATGCGGTCTTTCTGAAAGTCCGCGTTATCGTTTTTCGCGGGCAAGTCGGATCGCCGCACCGCTCGCTCCTACAAAGATTGAGATCTTTTAGGACTAGACTGGGCCTCAAGGGAGAAACACCATCATGCTCAGTCAACGTCGCGCCTTATACCTTGTCACCTTGCTCACTTTCCTGAGCCTCAGCGGCTGCGCGTCCTGGTTTAGCGACGACGAACCGGATCCTCAGGTGCATCTGGTCAAGGTAGAGGTGGTGCGGGCCAAACTGCTGGAGCAGAAATTCCTGCTGCACTTTCGTGTCGACAACCCGAACGACAGTGACTTGACCGTTCGCAGCATCGAATACCGCATTCATCTGGGCGACATGCTGCTGACCGAAGGCGAACACGAGCACTGGTTCACAGTCGGCCCCAAGCACAGCGCCTATTTCAAAGTGCCGATCCGCACCAACCTGTGGCCCAAGGTCCGGGACGTGGTGAAAATGCTGAAAAACCCCAGGCAACCCGTGCCCTATCGTCTGGAAGGTGAATTGGAAACCGGTTTATTCATCGCGCACTACGTGCACCTGGCGCGCAATGGCGTGATAATCCCCGCCGATTTAATTCCGGAGTAACCCCGATGACCCAACAACCCCATGTCCATGGCCCAGACTGCAACCACGATCATGACGATCACGCCCACGACCAGCATGATCACGACCATGGCCATGTCCACGGCCCAAACTGCGGCCACGCTCACCAGGAACCGGTGCGCAACGCCTTGAAAGACGTCGGCCGCAACGACCCTTGCCCATGCGGCAACGGCAAGAAATTCAAGAAGTGCCACGGCGCTTGATGCGTCGGGCGAAGATCGTCTTCGCCCGCTGAATCGCCATCGCGAGCAGGCTCGCTCCCACATTTGATCTACGTGAGACCCGATTCTGCGGTCACCACACATCCGCTGTGGGAGCGAGCTTGCTCGCGATGACGGACTGACATTCAACATTTATGTCGACTGATACACCGCTATCGCGAGCAAGCTCGCTCCCACAGGGATTTCAGATTTCAGTCAGCCTTCAGGATCTCTGCGGTGCTGACGACGGTGGCGTACTCGCCATGCAAATTCCCCAACGACATGGCATGCACCTCCTCGGCTGAACGGGCCGTGCCGAAAAAGTCAGCCTTGTCGAAGGTAAAGCACGCATCCTCCGCCACCCACGCATCAAACCCCAGATTGCCGGCCGTTCGCGCCGTGGACTCCACCGAGTTGTTGGTCGCCACGCCAACGATGATCAGTTGATCAATCCCCGCCTCGCGCAAACCCGCCTCCAGCCCCGTCGCACAAAACGCATCCGGCACCTGCTTCTGAATCAGTTGCTCACCGGCCTTTGGCTGAAATCGTTCCTGAAACTCCACGCCGGATTGTTGCGGCCAGAACACCGACTCCGGTGAGCGAGACAGGTGCTGCACGTGAATCACTGGCCGCCCGGTTCGACGCCAAAACGTCAGCAAATCGAGGGTTCGCTGCTCGGCCTGAGGATTATTTCGACGCCCCAGTTTTGGATGCAGGATGCCTTTTTGCTGGTCGATGATGACCAGTGCCGCGTTGGTCTTGAGCTCCATGCTGACTTTTCTCGTGTCGGGTCATTGAATTTCACGCACTTCAGCATCACCTCTTCCTACAGGCAAGCTCTCCAGTGCAAACAGGACGACCTAATGCGAGCGGTTGCTGTCCGTATCTAACGACGTCTATTTTTTGGAGCATTCCATGATCGACCTGTATTACTGGACCACCCCCAACGGTCACAAAATCTCGATTTTCCTCGAAGAGGCTGGCCTCAAGTACGACGTGTACCCGATCAACATCAGCCAGAACGATCAATTCAAACCTGAGTTCCTGAAGATCTCGCCGAACAACAAAATTCCGGCCATCGTCGATCATGAGCCGGCTGATGGCGGCGCGCCTTTATCGCTGTTCGAATCCGGGGCGATTCTGTTGTACCTGGCGGAGAAAACCGGGAAGTTCCTGCCCAAGGACCTGCGCGGGCGTCAGCAAGCGCTGCAATGGCTGTTCTGGCAGATGGGCGGTCTGGGGCCGATGGCCGGGCAGAATCACCACTTCAGTCAGTTCGCGCCGGAAAAAATCCCTTACGCGATCAAACGCTACATCGACGAAACCGCCCGCCTCTATGGCGTGCTCGACAAGCAACTGGCGAGCAATGAATTCGTCGCCGGCAGCGAGTACAGCATTGCTGACATGGCGATTTACCCGTGGATCGTTTCCCACAAGTGGCAGAGCCAGAACCTGGAAGACTTCCCCAACGTGCTGCGCTGGTTCACCCACATCCAGAACCGCCCGGCGACGGTGAAGGCGTATGCGATTGCGGCAAAGGTCAACCCGCCCAAGTCCTGAGACCTGCACAACCCCTGTGGTGAGGGGCTTCTGTGGTGAGGGGGCTTGCCCCCGTTGGAGCGCGCAGCGGTCCCAAAACCGGCAACGGTGTTCTTGCAGAGCGCGCGCGGTGACGGATTGGCGACTGCTTCGCAGCCGAACGGGGGCAAGCCCCCTCGCCACAAGGGACTTGCGCGCCTCCGGGATTGTGGTTTATCCGACAAATCCTGAAATAACCCTGCGCCCCGCTTGCGCGGCCACCTCCTGCTCACTAACGTAGCGCCTTTATTGCGTTACTACCCCCGCAGGAGCTTTGCCATGGCCTCGCCAGCCCTTACACATTTTCTTCCCCGGTTCGGCGTTGCCGCAGCAGTGGCCGGTGTTTTGAGCCTGACCGGTTGTCAGACCTGGAACACCCAGGACACCCTCCCGCCGACCTCCGGCGTGCAGCCGCTCAAAGGCCTGGCGCAGAACGTTTCGGTTCGGCGCAATGCAATGGGCATGCCGTTGATCGAAAGCAACAGCTTCCACGACGCGCTGTTCACCCTCGGTTACGTGCACGCCAGCGACCGCATCACCCAAATGGTGACCATGCGCCTGTTGGCTGAAGGCCGTCTGGCAGAAATGTCCGGTCCGGACCTGCTCGACGCCGACCGCTACATGCGCGCCGTCAATCTAAAGAAAAGCGCCGGCGAGCTGTACAAGGCGTCTTCGCCACGGCTCAAGCGCTTCTTTGAAGTCTATGCCCGGGGCGTCAACGCCTATCTGTTCCGCTATCGCGACAAGCTCCCGGCGGACCTCGCTGCCACCGGCTACAAACCTGAATACTGGCAGCCGGAAGATTCGGCGCTGATTTTCTGCCTGTTGAATTTCAGCCAGTCGGCCAACCTGCCGGAAGAAATCTCTTCGCTGGTCATCGCCCAAACCGTCAGCACCGATAAGCTCCCGTGGCTGACGCCCTCCGCTCCCGACGAAAAACTGCCGTTGGCTGAAGCGGAAAAACTCCAGGGCATCAAGCTCAACGGCGCGATCCCGGGCCTGGCCGAAATCACCAAAGCCACCGGGCAACTGTCCGACCTGAACCTGCTGGGCGCCACCTCGTCGAACAACTGGGCGATCGGCCCGCAACGCAGCCGCAGCGGCAAAAGCCTGCTGGCCAGCGACAGCCACGGGCCAATGGGCGTGCCGTCGCTGTACAGCTACGTGCAGATCCGCGCGCCGAAATATCAGGCTGCAGGCGTCAGCATCGCCGGCCTGCCTATGGTACTGGGTGGTTTCAACGGCAAAGTGGCATGGAGCATGACCACGGTCATGGGCGACAACCAGGACCTGTTCCTGGAAAAAATCAAACGTCAGGGCAATGGCCTGTCATACGAAGTGAACGGCAAATGGCAGCCGGTGGGCGTGCGTAACGAAACCTACTTCGTCAAAGGCCAGCGGCCGATTCGCGAAGCGGTGTACGAAACCCGCCACGGGCCGCTGCTCAACAGTGCCCAAGGCCTGACGATGGCCAATGGTTTCGGCCTGGCCTTGCAGACCCCGAGCTTCACCGACGACAAAACCCTGGATGCATTTTTCGACCTGTCCCGTGCGCAGACCGTCGAGAAAGCCTCGGATGCAAGCCGTGAAATACGCGCCATCGCCCTGAACCTGGTGTTTGCCGACGCCAGCAGCATTGGCTGGCAGGTCACCGGTCGTTACCCGAACCGCCGTGAAGGCGAAGGCTTGCTGCCATCGCCGGGCTGGGACGGTCGCTACGATTGGGACGGTTACGCCGACCCGATGCTGCACCCGTACGATCAGGACCCGGCCCAAGGCTGGCTCGGCACCGCCAACCAGCGTGTCATTCCCCATGGTTACGGCATGCAGTTGTCCAACTCCTGGGCAGCCCCGGAACGTGGCGAACGTCTGGCGGAACTGGCCGGCGTCGGCAAGCACGACACCCGCAGCCTGATCGCCATGCAATACGACCAGACCACCACTTTCGCCGCCAAATTGAAGAAAATGTTTGAGGCGCCGGGCATGTCCCAGCCGCTGAAACAGGCGATCGAAGCGCTGCCGGTGGCCGATCGTGGCAAGGCGCGCGAGGCGTTGACGCGTTTGATGGCGTTCGACGGCAAGCTCAGCCCGACCTCCGCCGATGCAGCGATTTATGAGCTGTTCCTGCAAGAAAGCATGAAGCAAATCTTCCTTGACGAACTGGGCCCGGAAACCAGCCCGGCGTGGAAAGCCTTTGTCGCCAACGGTAAGTTGTCCTACGCCGCTCAGGCCGATCACCTGCTCGGTCGCGAGGACAGCCCGTTCTGGGATGACGTCCGCACGCCGCAGAAAGAAGATAAACCGGCGATCCTCGCCCGTAGCCTGGCGGCAGCGATCACTGCGGGGGACAGTCAGTTGGGCGGCGATCACAAAGCCTGGCAGTGGGGCAAACTGCACCGCTACGAGTGGAAAAATGCCAGTGGCCAGACCGTGCGCGGTCCGTTGGCGGCCGGTGGCGATCACACCACGCTGAACACTGCGGCGTTCGCTTGGGGTCAGGACTTCAACACCACGCTGGTGCCGTCCATGCGCTTTATCGTCGACTTCGGCCAGGTCGAACCGCTGATGGGCCAGAACGGTACGGGCCAGTCCGGCAACCCGGCGAGCCCGAACTACCTCGACAGCATCGATCCGTGGCTCAAGGGCCAGTACATGAGCCTGCCAATGCAGCCGCAGAACTTTGACAAGGTGTATGGCAAGGTGCGGTTGACGCTAATCCCCGGTAAGTAAGCATCACCACCAACCCCATGTGGGAGCGGGCTTGCTCGCGAAAGCGGTGTGTCAGGCAACGATGATGTTGACTGACACGACGCCTTCGCGAGCAAGCCCGCTCCCACATGGGAATGTCGCTAGACCCGAAAGCCCGATAGAACTTCTCGCCCCGCGCAAACCTCATAGCTAACAAGTCCCTCCATTTTGGTAACAACATGGATCTTGTTATCGCTCGTCCCGAAGGTTTGTACTGCCCCGCCGGGGATTTCTATATCGACCCGTGGCGCCCGGTGGAGCGTGCGGTGATCACCCACGCGCACGGTGATCATGCCCGCGCCGGCAATCAACACTACCTGGCGGCCGCCCCCGGTGAAGGCATCCTGCGCGCACGGCTTGGCCAAGACCTCAACCTGCAAACCCTGCCCTACGGCGAGCGCTTGCTGCATCACGGCGTCACCCTGAGTTTTCATCCGGCCGGCCATGTGCTCGGCTCGGCCCAGGTGCGCCTGGAATACGGTGGTGAAGTCTGGGTTGCCTCGGGGGATTACAAGATCGAGCCCGACGGCACCTGCGCGCCCTTCGAACCGGTGCGTTGCCACACTTTCATCACTGAATCGACCTTCGGTTTGCCGATCTATCGCTGGCAACCTCAGGCGCAGGTCTTTGCCGAAATCAATCAGTGGTGGCAGGCCAACGTCGTGGCCGGGAAAGCCAGCGTGCTGTTCTGCTATTCCTTCGGCAAGGCGCAACGGATTCTCCACGGCATCGAGGCCAGCATCGGCCCCATTCTGGTGCATGGCGCCGTTGAGCCGCTCAACCGGGTTTATCGCGACGGTGGGATTTACTTGCCGCCAACGATTTATGCCGGTGAGGTACAAAAGAACGACCCGATCATGCGCAGGGCCTTGGTGCTTGCCCCGCCATCCGCAGGTGGCAGCAGTTGGATGCGTCGGTTCGGCGATTACAGCGATGGTTTTGCCAGTGGCTGGATGCGTTTGCGCGGCACCCGGCGGCGGCGCGGTGTGGATCGCGGTTTCGTGCTCTCGGACCACGCCGACTGGCCGGGACTGCTCTGGGCCATCGAACAGACCGGGGCCGAGCGGGTGATGGTCACTCACGGTTCGGTGGGCGTGCTGGTTCGTCATCTGAGTGAACAAGGCCTCGATGCCCAGGCGTTCAGCACCGAATACGGTGACGATGAGGTAGAACACGTGGACGCTGCCGAGGTGCTGCCATGAAAGCCTTCGCCCGGTTGTATGCCGAACTCGACGCCACCACCTCGAGCAACGACAAACTGGCGGCGATGCAGGCTTACTTTGCCCAAGCCGCACCAGAAGATGCGGCGTGGGCCGTGTACTTTTTGTCTGGCGGCCGCCCTCGGCAGTTAGTGCCGGTGCGTGCGCTGCGGGAATTGGCGGTGGAGATTTCCGGGTTATCGACATGGTTGTTCGAAGAGAGTTATCAAGCGGTTGGCGATCTGGCGGAAACCATCTCGCTGGTGCTACCCGAAGCCACCCACAGTTCTACCGACGGGCTGGCCGTCTGGATCGAAGACAAGCTGCTGCCGCTGCGAGGTGAAAACCCGGAGTTCCTGGCCAGGCGATTGCCCGCCCTGTGGGCGCAACTGGACCGCGCCAGCCTGATGCTGTGCATCAAACTGATCACCGGCAGTTTTCGCGTCGGCGTCTCCAAATTACTGGTTACGCGAGCGCTGGCAGCCATGGCCGGGCTCGACAGCAAACGCGTGGCGCAGCGCCTCGTGGGGTATACCGATCTGTCCAAACGCCCGACGGCCGCCCATTACCTGAAACTCATCGCGCCGCCCTCCGACGATGAATATGCCCAACGCGGTGGCCAGCCTTATCCGTTTTTCCTCGCCCATGCCTTGTCGCAACCGGTCGAGCAGTTCGAAGCCCTGCTCGGTCCCGCCAGCCAATGGCAGGTGGAATGGAAGTGGGACGGCATCCGTGCCCAAGTGGTCAAGCGCGAGGGGCGACTGTGGATCTGGTCCCGGGGCGAAGAACTGGTCAGCGAGCGATTTCCCGAACTGGAAACGCTGACCCATGGTTTACCGGACGGCACGGTGATCGATGGCGAAATCGTCGCCTGGAAGTCTGCACACCCCACCACCGAGGATGCCTTCGACCCGCAATCCTCAAAGCCCCCGGCGGTGCAACCCTTCGCCTTGCTGCAACAACGCATCGGCCGTAAAACCCTGGGCAGGAAAATCCTCGATGAAGTGCCGGTGGTGTTACTCGCCTACGACCTGCTGGAATGGCAAGGCGAAGACTGGCGCAACCAGACTCAGGCAAAGCGTCGCACCCAATTGGAGCAAGTCATCGCCACCTGCAACAGCCCGGTGCTGCTGGCGTCGCCAGTACTGACCGGCGAAGACTGGTTCGACCTCGCCGGGCAACGGGAAGCCTCTCGCCGGCTCGGTGTCGAAGGCATGATGCTCAAGGCCCGGGATTCGCTATATGGCGTGGGTCGGACCAAGGACATGGGCGTCTGGTGGAAATGGAAAGTCGAGCCATTCAGCGTCGATGCGGTGTTGATCTATGCGCAACAGGGTCATGGTCGTCGAGCGAGTCTCTACAGCGACTACACGTTCGCCGTGTGGGACGGGCCGCCCGAGGCGAGCGAGCGGACGCTGGTGCCGTTCGCCAAGGCGTATTCAGGACTGACCGATGAGGAAATGCGCAAGGTCGACGGCATCGTCCGCCAAACCACGGTAGAGAAGTTCGGGCCGGTGAGCAGCGTGACGCCAAGCCTGGTGTTTGAGCTGGGGTTTGAGGGGATCGCCCGGTCGCGGCGGCACAAGAGTGGGATTGCGGTGCGGTTTCCAAGGATGTTGCGGTGGCGCCAGGATAAGACGGTCGAAGAGGCCGATAACCTGGCAACGCTACGAGACTTACTGACCTGACTGAATCAAAAATGTGGGAGCGGGCTTGCTCGCGAAAGCGGTGTGTCAGGCAACGATTATTTGACTGACACACCGCTTTCGCGAGCAAGCCCGCTCGCACATGGTTTTTGCGCCTGATCGCACCATTCTAGTGCACCAATTTCCCGACGCCCACTTTCGTGCACAAATGCGTCATAACCTTTTCTTTAATCACCTTTTAAAACGCTTGTTCGGGACTCTGGTTCGGAAATTGCTACTTTCATTAGGTCTTACGCTTTCCAGTAACAATAATTCTGCGCCACAAGCGCTCATATTGGTTCTTAGGGATTGAATAATGAAAAAAGCATTGCTGACCCTTTCTGCACTGGCGTTGTGCATGGCTGCTGGCTCCGCGCTGGCCAAGGAATACAAAGAGCTGCGTTTTGGCGTTGACCCTTCCTACGCACCGTTCGAGTCCAAAGCGGCGGATGGCAGCCTGGTTGGCTTCGATATCGATCTGGGTAACGCGATCTGCGCCGAGCTGAAGGTCAAGTGCAAATGGGTCGAAAGCGATTTCGACGGCATGATTCCAGGCCTCAAGGCCAATAAATTCGACGGTGTGATCTCTTCGATGACCGTCACCGAAGCCCGCGAAAAAGTCATCGACTTCTCCAGCGAGCTGTTCTCCGGCCCGACTTCCCTTGTCTACAAGAAAGGTTCCGGCGTCACCACCGACATCGCTTCGCTGAAGGGTAAAAAGGTCGGTTACGAGCAGGGCACCATCCAGGAAGCCTACGCCAAAGCCGTGCTGGACAAGGCTGGCGTGACCACTCAGGCCTACGCCAACCAGGACCAGGTCTATGCGGACCTGACTTCCGGTCGTCTGGATGCTTCGATTCAGGACATGCTGCAAGCCGAACTGGGCTTTTTGAAGTCGCCACAAGGCGCCGATTACGAAGTCAGCAAGCCATTTAATGACCCACTGCTGCCAGCCAAAACAGCTGTCGGTATCTCGAAAGGTAACAAAGACCTGAAGGCACTTCTGGATAAAGGTATCAAAGCGTTACACGACGATGGCACCTACGCCACCATTCAGAAAAAACACTTTGGCGATCTGAATCTGTACAGCGGCAAATAATGCCCGGCGCCCATCTCGCGATGGGCGCTTTTTTTACTCGATCAGGTTGCTGATTTATGTTCGAAAACCTCTTACAAAACCTGGGGCTCTCAGCCTTCAGCCTCAAGGGCTTCGGTCCTTTGCTGTTGGAAGGCACCTGGATGACCATCAAATTATCGGTCTTGTCGCTTTTAGTGTCCGTTTTGCTCGGACTGCTGGGCGCCAGTGCCAAACTGTCCAAAGTCAAACTGCTGCGCGTACCCGCGCAGGTCTACACCACGCTGATTCGCGGCGTGCCGGATCTGGTGTTGATGCTGCTGATTTTCTACAGCCTGCAAACCTGGCTGACGACGTTCACCGAGTACATGGATTGGGAATACATCGAGATCAACCCGTTCAGCGCCGGCGTCATCACCCTGGGCTTCATTTACGGCGCGTACTTCACTGAAACCTTCCGCGGGGCGATTCTCGCCGTGCCACGGGGCCAGGTTGAAGCCGCCACCGCCTATGGCCTGAAACGCGGCCAACGTTTTCGTCTTGTGGTGTTCCCGCAAATGATGCGTTTTGCCCTACCGGGCATCGGCAACAACTGGATGGTGATACTCAAAGCCACTGCCCTGGTCTCGATCATCGGCCTTGCCGATCTGGTCAAGGCTGCGCAGGACGCCGGTAAAAGCACCTATCAACTGTTCTATTTCCTGGTGCTGGCAGCGCTGATTTACCTGCTGATCACCAGTGCTTCCAACTTCGTCCTGCGCTGGCTTGAACGCCGCTACGCCGCCGGCTCCCGGGAGGCCGTACGATGATCGAACTCTTGCAGGACTACTGGAAACCCTTCCTTTATACCGACGGTTACCACATCACCGGCCTGGCCATGACCATGTGGCTGCTCAGCGCCTCGATCTTCATCGGGTTCCTGGTGTCGATCCCGCTGTCCATCGCCCGGGTGTCGCCGCACTTCTACATCCGCTTGCCGGTGCAGTTCTACACCTACCTGTTCCGTGGTACGCCGCTGTATATCCAGCTGCTGATTTGTTACACCGGGATCTACAGCCTGGCCGCGATCCGTGCGCAACCGGTGCTGGACGCGTTTTTCCGTGATGCGATGAACTGCACCATCCTGGCCTTCGCCCTGAACACCTGCGCTTACACCACGGAGATTTTCGCCGGGGCGATCCGCAGCATGAACCACGGTGAAGTCGAAGCGGCCAAGGCTTACGGTCTGACTGGCTGGAAGCTTTATGCCTACGTGATCATGCCCTCAGCCCTGCGTCGTTCGTTGCCGTACTACAGCAACGAAGTGATTCTGATGCTGCACTCGACCACTGTCGCCTTCACCGCGACCATCCCGGACATCCTGAAAGTCGCAAGGGACGCCAACTCGGCGACCTTCCTGACCTTCCAGTCGTTCGGTATCGCCGCGCTGATCTACCTATGCGTGACCTTTGCGCTGGTCGGCCTGTTCCGCCTCGCTGAACGCCGATGGCTGGCCTTCCTCGGGCCGACTCACTAGGATTTTTTCAGATGCGCCACCAGAAACATGACTTGCTGGCCCCACTGCCTGGGACCGCACGACAGATCCACAGCTTTCATTTCGGCCCGGCCAACGTCGCGGGCAAGATCTACATCCAGTCGTCCCTGCACGCCGATGAAATGCCCGGCATGCTGGTGGCCTGGCACCTCAAGCAGCGTCTGGCGGAGCTGGAAGCCGCCGGCCGCCTGCGCAGCGAAATCGTGTTGGTGCCCGTGGCCAACCCGGTCGGCCTGGAACAGGTGTTGATGGATGTGCCTCTGGGCCGCTACGAACTGGAAAGCGGCCAGAACTTCAACCGCTGGTTCGTCGATTTGAGCGAAGAAGTCGGCAATGAGATCGAAGGCCAACTCGGCGACGATCCGCAGCACAACCTCACACTGATTCGTACCAGCCTGCGCAATGCTCTCGCCCGCCAAACGGCTGGCACTCAACTGCAATCCCAGCGCCTGACCCTGCAACGGCTGGCCTGTGACGCGGACATGGTGCTCGACCTGCATTGCGATTTCGAAGCCGTCACGCACCTTTACACCACGCCCGAGGCCTGGCCGCAGGTTGAGCCGCTGGCGCGCTACATCGGTGCCGAGGCGAGTTTGCTGGCCACCGACTCTGGCGGTCAGTCGTTTGATGAATGCTTCACCCTGCTCTGGTGGCAGTTGAAGGAACGCTTCGGCGAGCACTTCGATATTCCGCTGGGCAGCTTATCGGTCACCGTCGAGTTGCGTGGCCAGGGCGACGTCTATCACCCGCTGGCCAGCGCCGATTGCCAGGCGTTGATCGATTACCTGATTCACTTCGGCGCCATTGCCGGCGAACCCACGTCATTGCCCGAACTGCCCTACCCGGCCACGCCGCTGGCCGGAGTGGAGCCGGTGGCCACGCCGGTGGGCGGGTTGCTGGTGTTCACTGCGGTGCCAGGGCAATACCTGGAAGCCGGGCAACTGATCGCCGAAGTCATCGACCCGATCCATGATCGTGTCACCCCTATCCATTGCACCGCCGCCGGGCTGATGTACGCCCGTTCGCTGCGACGCATGGCCACTGCCGGCATGGTGATCGCCCATGTCGCGGGCACCGAAGCCTATCGCAGCGGCTACCTACTTTCGCCTTGAGGATGCATGCCCCATGTACAAACTGACCATCGAAGGCCTGCATAAAAGCTACGGCGATCACCAGGTGCTCAAAGGCGTTTCGCTCAAGGCCAAGACCGGCGACGTCATCAGCCTGATCGGCGCCAGCGGCTCGGGCAAAAGCACCTTCCTGCGCTGCATCAACTTCCTCGAACAGCCGAACGACGGCGCCATGAGCCTGGACGGCCAGAACATCCGCATGATCAGCGATCGCCACGGCATGCACGTGGCCGATCCCGATGAACTGCAACGGATCCGCACTCGCCTGGCGATGGTGTTCCAGCACTTCAACCTGTGGAGCCACATGACGGTCCTGGAAAACATCACCATGGCCCCGCGCCGGGTGCTGGGTTGCAGCAAGGAAGAAGCCGAAGACCGTGCTCGGCGTTATCTCGACAAAGTTGGCCTGGCAGCACGCGTAGCCGACCAATACCCGGCGTTTCTCTCGGGTGGCCAGCAACAACGGGTTGCGATTGCTCGCGCCTTGGCGATGGAACCGGAAGTCATGCTGTTCGACGAACCGACCTCGGCACTCGACCCGGAGCTGGTGGGTGAAGTACTGCGAGTGATTCAGGGTTTGGCTGAAGAAGGCCGGACCATGATCATGGTGACCCACGAAATGAGCTTCGCCCGCAAAGTGTCGAGCCAGGTGTTGTTTCTGCACCAAGGGTTGGTGGAGGAAGAAGGGGCGCCGGAGGATGTGTTGGGGAGTCCGAAGAGTGAGCGGTTGAAGCAGTTCCTCAGCGGCAACCTCAAATAATATTCATCTCGTACTAATAACTTGGCGGGTCGTAATCTCGACCCGCTATTGTTCACCGCGGTTACTTATTGCCTGTTGTATCAATCTTGAACTCAGTACAGCTAATCTCAAATTCAATACCATTAAGCGTCGTTGTCCCATTAAAAGCACCTGACAAGCCATCTGCATCGTTCTGATCCACTCGCATAACGCCCGCCACTGTATTAGTTCGACTTCCCCTGAAAATAACCAGTGCATCAGTGGTCACATTGTTGATGACGTGTACGCCAGTGCCTGTATCCACACTCACCCCAATATTCATCCGAAAACCGTTCACAGGACGGGAATCCAGGAACCGCAGGCCTGCGTCACTGACATAGCGGTAGGAAACGGTACCTTCTTCCTTAAACTCCTCCTGTTGCCCGCCATGAGTGGCCGTGGCCCTCAGGCTCCCGGGAACTTCCACCAGAGTTGCTGCTTTAGCATCCGTCATTTCAACATCTCCAATTGATTAATGAATAACGATCGGCGAATTGCTCTCAGACCGACCGCCGACCAAACAAGGAAATCATGTACGCACCTATCCAACAACTGTCAGCACTGACAGTTGACAAGTTAAAATTTCAGGAATAAAGAACCAAATTCGATTGAGTCAATAGTGCCGCTGCTCAGCGGCAACCTGAAATAACCCGCCATCCCCAGTAGGAGCCGCCGAAGGCTGCGATCTTTTGATCTTGATCTTTTTCCAGAGTGCTGAAGTTCAAAAAATCGCAGCCTTCGGCAGCTCCTACAGGACCGCGGCAAGCAACGGGGAAGTATCGAGAAGGACTTAGTTGCCCGGTTCAAGCCCGGCGACGGGTTTCTAATTGGATATTCGGCGACTGGAGCAGACCTTGGCCCGCATCAACCGCTTGGGATTCGACCTGCATCAGATCAAACGCCCTACTCCGCTGGTCTTTCCGCTGTTGGTGGAGTGGATGCGCGAGAGCATGAGTTCCGAGAAACTGGCGGACCGAATCAAGCGAATGGTCGGTGATCTGAAAAAAACCGCTGAAACCGGAAAAACCTGATGGGCACGCCCTATCCGGTTCGCCTGGCGGGTTAGAAACTCTGGCTGTTGTCTGCTTTCGGCGGCTTTACCGGCGGGTATCAGGTCGACCGTGATGAAAGCTGTCGGATCTTTGTCATTGGCGACAAAGAAATATGACCAGTGTAGGAGCGAAGCTTGCTCGCGAAAGCGGTTTTCACTTCACATCTGAGGTGAATGTACCGCCGTCTTCGCGAGCAAGCTTCGCTCCTAAAAGGGCAGAAACAGGTATCAAGCAACCGGCGCCGGAGGCGGCTCGTCCGGCAGGGTGGGTTCGCCGGGCTCGGTGGGTTGTTCGTTGGGGGTATCGGGATCAGGCTGGCCGGGGATGCCCCCGGCCATGCTGACGGACGGATGTGCCAACAAGGACCAGGCCAAAACGCCAATCTGATTGGGCTCAAGCCTTGCCAGTTCGGCACTTATTCGGGGATCGATCTTCATAGAGCACTCCTGAGCGATGGCCCCGTCCGCTGTACGCGAACCGGGCAGTACACCCAGTAGAGTGTCTACCCGCCCAAGAATTCCCGCGAACTGCCAGATGAATGGATCAGGTGCGCGGCAAGGTGACGCCGCGCTGGCCCTGGTACTTGCCGCCACGGTCCTTGTAGGAGACTTCGCACTCTTCGTCGGATTCGAAGAACAGCATCTGAGCCACGCCCTCGTTGGCGTAAATTTTCGCCGGCAAGGTGGTGGTGTTGGAGAATTCCAGGGTCACGTGGCCTTCCCACTCAGGCTCGAGCGGCGTCACGTTGACGATAATGCCGCAGCGCGCGTAGGTGCTTTTACCCAGGCAGATGGTCAGCACGTTGCGCGGAATGCGGAAGAATTCCACGGTGCGGGCCAGGGCGAAGGAGTTCGGCGGGATGATGCAGACATCGCTGGTCACGTCGACGAAGCTCTTTTCATCGAAGTTCTTCGGGTCGACGATCGCCGAGTTGATGTTGGTGAACACCTTGAATTCACCGGCGCAGCGCACGTCGTAGCCGTAGCTCGACACGCCGTAGGAAATCAGCCGCTCGGCACCTTCGCCGCGCATCTGGCGCTCGACGAACGGTTCGATCATGCCGTGCTCTTGCGCCATGCGGCGAATCCACTTGTCCGATTTGATGCTCATGGCGGGGTGTCCTGAATAGCGAGGTGGAAAAATTCTGTCCGGCATCTTACTAGGCGCGCGCCTCGGGTTCAAAGTGCGAGGCATAATTCTCGGCAATCCCCCCTGATTCCCGGGCCTTTGGGCCGATCCGATGCACCGTCAGTCACGAAAACAGAGAAACCTTCGCAGGAAGCATTGGCACGTCCCGGAAAAAGGGTTAAGGTGGCGCCACTGTGCTGCTTGTGTCACTGAGAATCTCTACACGATATGTTGAATTTCGATCCAACCATCTACAAGAATTTTTCCTGCTCTTTGCACTCAGTCTCGGCCAGGGTTCTTCCTGCGTCGCAGTTATCTTTGTTCAAGGAGTTACACCATGTCTAATCGCCAAACTGGTACCGTTAAGTGGTTCAACGATGAAAAAGGCTTCGGCTTCATCACTCCACAATCCGGTGACGACCTGTTCGTTCACTTCAAAGCTATCCAATCCGACGGCTTCAAAAGCCTGAAAGAAGGCCAACAGGTTTCTTTCATCGCTACCCGCGGTCAGAAAGGCATGCAAGCTGAAGAAGTTCAAGTTATCTAACTTGTACTTGCTTTAGTAAAAAGCCCCGCCCTTAAAAGCGGGGCTTTTTTGTGAGCGCTTGTTTTTGCCTTACGCCAGCCACCCGTCCTTCTATATGATTCGCCACCTGGAAAATCACATGGAAACAGCAGGATGCCGTTCAACCAAAGGAAAGCCCTGGGCGCAGCGCTGATCACACTCGCACTCCCCTTCTCCACTCACGCCAATCCCCGCCCCGACCATCCGACCATCATTGTCGGCATGGATACCCACGCCACCTATGTCGCCAAGGGCCCAGCCATTCAAGGCGTCCCTCAGGCAGAACTGCGGGCGGCAGCATTACTGGAACTTTCCACGGCACACGCCTGTGGTAGCAACGAGGTCTACCTCACACCGGAATCGGTGGGCGTACCCAACGAATCGTTTGGCCGCCTGCTCGAAGAAGTCCAGCAACTGATCGACGACGAAACACCGCTCTTGCTAACGCTCTCGGCGTGCGACGGCAAACGGGCTTTTTTCGAAAAGGTACGCGCCTGCACGCCCGAAGAATGCGGTGAACTGACGGCATCACTCGTGGACGGCAAGCTGTATCTGGATGAAGAGTACGCACCTACCACAAAGGGTCAGGCCACTTTTTTCCTGCCGATGCCTCTGGCGCACGACAGCAAACGCAAAGCCTGGCACGCCAAAGTCTTTTACGTCGAATCAGGCACCGTGCGCCGCGACTATTACGTCGACGCCAAGGACTTCGTGTCAGGTAAGCCCGTCCTTGCATCAAAGACCTACTATTCAAGTGGAAAACTCGGACAAAGCTATCAGAACGATGCCAAAGGCCAAATCCAGGGCGAGGTAATCACTTATTCAGAAAGCGGGATTGTCACCAAGCGCGCCCATTACCTAAATGACGAGCGGGAAGGCTGGGAGACCACCTACCACGATAACGGAAAAAAAGCAGAGTCCTACAACTGGCACGCTGGCAAACACGTGGATGGCGAGTATCTGGAGTACGACGAAGACGGCGCCGTGATCGGCCGCCTCACTTATCACAATGATGTTCTGGACGGCCCTATTCTCGGCTATTACCCCGACGGCAAGGTCAAGTCACGCGCTCAGTACGTCAACGGCAAAATGGTCGGCCCCAACCTTTCCTACTTTCCGGACGGTTCGCTGCAAAGCAGCACGGACTACGTCGACAACGCACCGAAGGGCTGGCAAATCGAGTATCACCCCAACGCAACGGTGAAACAGAAAGTCTTTGTCGACGAGCACTCTGTGCAGCGCAGTCATGCCAGCTGGAACGACCAGGGCGTACAAACCGTGCAATGGCAGTGGGATGAACAGCACCGCGAACAAGGCGACTTCAAAGAGTGGTACGCCAACGGCCAGATCAAGGAACAAAAAACTTACAAGGACGGAAAACTTGAAGGCCCGTCCATCACCTGGTGGCAAAACGGCCAGATGAATACGTCTGTCCATTACGTCGAAGGACGCGAGCAAGGCGTCATGCGCATGTGGAAACAGGATGGTAGCCCGAACGGCGAATGCCGATACGAGGCAGGGGTCCGCCTGGGTGAATGCACCCGACCCGAATCACCGGCGCCTACAGCCAGCTAATCGCCCTTCCAAGAAAAAGCCCCGCAACCTTACGGTTGCGGGGCTTTTTTTTGTGCAATTACGACACTTACCAAGCCACGCCAAACCCTGCGGTATAGCGCGTCTTGTTCAAATCCGCATCATTGGTTCCGCTGATGATGTCCCGCTCGGCCTTCAGGTTAAGCGAAGCCCAATCCGTCACCTTGTAGCGCAACCCCATCTCGGCGTCGAGCGCGTAGTCGGCCACGCCGGACAGCGGCTTGCCTAGCTCGCCATTGGTAAAGAACTCGACCTTTTTGCCAATCAGGTAGCGGTTATAGTCCCATTTCATGGCCACGGAATAGAAGTTGTCCTTGCTGCCATCCCGGTATTCGTAATCGGTGCGGTTGAGCAGCGAGCCGAGCGAGAATGCGCCGAGTTCGTTGTCCCAGAATTGATACCCCGGACCTGTACCCACTACGCGCTGACGGGCCAACTCTTCAACGTGGTCGCTTTTGTAATTGATTCGACCTTGCCAGAACCAGTTATCCGTCAGGAATCGGTCAAGGGAGTATTCGGCACGCCAGTTGTCGGTAGTGACCTCGCCATCCTGGAATTCCCGGTTGTACTCGCCCTCCGCCGTATGGCGCCAGCGACCATGCCGGGCCGAGGTTTTGAAGCCGATGTCGTAGTCGTCAGTGTCTTTCTCTGCGCGCTGGTAATCCAGCGCCATGTCGACATTGCCCTTCCACACCAGGTCTTCGACCACAGGCTTGGGCTTGAGGATCTGCTGGATACTCGCCAGCTCGACCGTTTTCGGCGCTTCGCCATTGGCCAAGGTGACCTTGCCGTCTTCGGCCGCTTTTAATGATTTGGCTTTCTCGCCGTTATAGGCATCCTGCTTGACCAGCAATTCCTGATCGCTTTCCAGGGTTTTGACCTGTTTCCAGTCAATCGGAACAGCACCGGCATAGGCCGTCTGGATCAACAGTTTGCCGCCATCGAACAGGGTGATCTTGCCACTCAACTTGTCACCGTTTTTCAACCACACGGTGTCGGCGAGCAAAGGCGTGGAAGCACTGAAAACAGCGAGGCACAGCAAGGTTCTGGACAACATAAGCGAATCAAAGGCTCTGGTTTGCGAAAAAAAGTCGGCATTATCCGTAGGAATAAAGCGCTAGCAAGGACTGACCCGACTATTTCTATTGAGTTCATTTCTCAATTGACACTCCAGGACTTAATCTACTGACAGCAAAGTAAATTTCTTCAGGAACCGCGGACGTGACAGACACGACCACCGAAACCGAAAGCCCAGCCCAAATCCGACGCACGGCGCTCTACCTGACGCTGGCCCAAGTGCCTGAGGGTAAAGTCGTGAGTTACGGACAACTGGCCGAACTGGCCGGCCTGGGCCGCGCCGCTCGCTGGGTCGGACGTACATTGAGCCAATTGCCCGGCGACACCAAGCTGCCCTGGCACCGCGTGCTGGGTGCCGGCGGTCGGATCAGCCTGCCTGTCGGCAGCCCTTCCGGGGACGAGCAACGCGCGCGTTTACGCACCGAGGGCATCAGTATCCTGAACAATCGTGTTGATATTCAGCGTCATGGCTGGCGCCCGGTAGAGCACAGCGGTTAGAGTGCGCGCTTTGTTTCCGTAATCTTGAGGCAGACTTCAGCCCATGCCCCGTAAAACCTGGCGCGCCGCGCTCGCCGCCTATGCCAGCCCTTCAACACTCGTGCTGTTGCTGCTTGGTTTCGCCGCCGGCCTGCCCTACATGTTGGTGTTTTCGACGCTGTCGGTCTGGTTGCGTGAGGCCGGTGTGGCCCGCGAAACCATCGGCTATGCAAGCCTGATCGGTTTGGCCTACGCCTTTAAATGGGTGTGGTCCCCCCTGCTCGATCAATGGCGCCTGCCATTACTCGGAAAACTCGGCCGCCGACGTTCCTGGCTGGTGCTGGCCCAATCGCTGGTAATCCTAGGCCTGATCGGCATGGGCTTCTGCGACCCGCAGAAGCACCTGTCCTGGCTGATCGCCATTGCCGTGGTCGTCGCTTTCGCCTCCGCGACACAAGACATCGCGGTGGACGCCTATCGCCTGGAAATCGCGGAAGACAGTCGCCAGGCTGCGCTGGCCGCCAGTTATATGTCCGGCTATCGGATCGCGGCGTTGCTGGCTACCGCCGGTGCGCTGTTCTTCGCGGAAGGCTTCGGCTCTACCGGCTTCAACTACCAGCACTCGGCCTGGACCGGCACCTATGTGCTGTTTGGCGCCTTGATGATCCCGGCGCTGCTCACCACCTTTTTTATGCGCGAACCGCCGGTGCCACTGCGCACGCAGCTTCAGGCCGGGCGCTACAGCTTTGCGCATCAACTGATGTCGGTGTTCGTGCTGATCGTGTTGCTGGTATCCGTGCCCGCCATGTTCACCCAGCTCTATAACACCGACTTTGCGAGTGTGCTGTTCGGCGGCGTAAGCCTGCTCGACCTGCTGCTCGAAGACCGCGCCTTCCTGCGCGCGATCCTTTACACCCTGCTCACCGCCCTGTGCCTTTCGACCATGGGTCGCCGCGGCCTGGCGCCGGTGCTGACGCCGGTCAACGACTTTATCCTGCGCTACCGCTGGCAGGCCTTCCTGCTGCTGGGGCTGATTGCTACCTATCGAATGTCCGACACGGTCATGGGCGTAATGGCCAACGTGTTCTATATCGACCAGGGCTTCACCAAGGATCAGATTGCCGGCGTCAGCAAAATTTTCGGCCTGATCATGACGCTGCTCGGCGCCGGCATGGGCGGCCTGCTGATCGTACGTTTCGGCATCCTGCCGATCCTGTTCATCGGCGGTGTCGCCTCGGCCGCCACCAACCTGTTGTTCGTGATGCTCGCCGACATGGGCGCCAACCTGCAGATGCTGATTGTCACCATTTCCCTGGACAACTTCAGTTCGGGCATGGCGACCTCGGCGTTCGTTGCCTACCTGTCGAGCCTGACCAACCTCAAGTTCTCGGCCACCCAATACGCCCTGCTCAGCTCGATCATGCTCTTGCTGCCGCGCCTGATCGGTGGTTACTCCGGAGTCATGGTGGAGAAGTTCGGCTACCACAACTTCTTCATCATCACCGCGCTGCTCGGCGTGCCGACACTGCTGCTGATCGCGCTGCACTGGTATCAGGAAAACCGCCGCGCCGGCCCCACGCCAACACCCGAACGGGTACAAACCCCGATCGCGGAAGAGTCGTAGGAAACGTCCCGAAGGGCTGGAGAAATCCGCCCTTGCGGCCTCACCGCCGGCCGCACTTCTGTACGTCAGCAGATCTCGCCCGTACAATGCTCCGTCATTTCTCGTCATCAGCAACCGACAACGGCCAACCATGCGCACCAGTCAATTTTTGCTCGCCACACAGAAAGAAACACCTTCCGACGCGGTCGTGATCAGCCACCAGCTGATGCTGCGCGCCGGCATGATCCGCAAACTCGCCTCGGGCCTGTACACCTGGCTGCCGATGGGCTTGCGAGTAATGCGCAAGGTCGAAGCCGTCGTTCGTGAAGAAATGAACGCCGCCGGCTCGCTTGAAGTGTTGATGCCGAGCACTCAACCGGCTGAGCTGTGGCAGGAATCCGGTCGCTGGGAAGAATACGGCCCGGAATTGCTGCGCTTCAAGGATCGTCACGGTCGCGATTTCTGCGCCGGCCCGACCCATGAAGAAGTGATCACCGACCTGATGCGCAACGAGTTGAGCAGCTACAAACAGCTGCCGATCAATCTGTATCAGATCCAGACCAAGTTCCGTGACGAAATCCGTCCACGCTTCGGCTTGATGCGCGGTCGCGAATTCATCATGAAGGACGCCTACTCCTTCCACGCCGATCAGCCATCGCTGCAGGTCACCTATGACCGCATGCACCAGGCTTATTGCAACGTATTCACTCGCTTGGGCCTGAAGTTCCGCCCTGTTGAAGCCGACAACGGCTCCATCGGCGGTGCCGGCTCCCACGAGTTCCACGTACTGGCCGAGTCCGGCGAAGACGATATCGTGTTCAGCAATGGCTCCGACTACGCCGCGAACATCGAGAAAGCCGAAGCCGTACCGCGCGAAACTTCCCGCGCTGCGCCTGCCGAAGAGCTGCGCCTGGTCGACACCCCGAACGCCAAGACCATTGCGCAACTGGTCGAAGGCTTTGGCCTGCCGATCGAAAAAACCATCAAGACCCTCGTGGTTCACGCCGAAGAAGCAGGCAAGCTGATTGCCCTGATCATCCGTGGCGACCACGAGTTGAACGAAATCAAGGCCGCCCAACAGCCAGGCGTTGCCAGCCCACTGGTCATGGCTTCCGAATCCGAACTGCGCGACGCCATTGGCGCTGGTGCCGGCTCGCTCGGCCCGTTGAACCTGCCGCTGCCAATCATCATCGACCGTTCGGTCGAGCTGATGAGCGACTTCGGGATTGGCGCCAACATCGACGACAAGCACTACTTCGGCGTGAACTGGGAGCGTGATCTGCCGGTTCCAACCGTCGCTGACCTGCGTAACGTTGTCGCCGGCGACCCAAGCCCGGACGGCAAGGGCACCCTGGAAATCAAGCGCGGCATCGAAGTCGGGCACATCTTCCAGCTGGGCAACAAGTACAGCAAAGCGATGAAGTGCGAAGTACTGGGCGAGAACGGCAAGCCGGTCACCCTGGAAATGGGTTGCTACGGTATCGGCGTGTCCCGCGTGGTGGCTGCGGCCATCGAGCAGAACAACGACGACAAAGGGATCATCTGGAGCGACACCCTCGCACCATTCCAGATCGCTTTGGTGCCACTGCGCTACGACAACGAACAGGTTCGCGAAGCCACCGACAAGCTGTACGCAGAACTGACTGCGGCCGGTTTCGAAGTGCTGCTGGACGACCGCGACAAGAAAACCAGCCCAGGCATCAAGTTCGCGGACATGGAGCTGATCGGCATTCCTCACCGGATCGTGGTCAGTGACCGCGGCCTCGCCGATGGCAATCTGGAATACAAGAGCCGCACCGAGGCCGAGGCGCAAGCGCTGCCGGTCGCTGACGTGCTGTCCTTCCTCCAGGCCCGTATCCGCCGCTGACACCAGATAGAGAAGTCATGTTCAAGCGAAACACCTTAGGCCTCGGTGGTGCCGCACTTTGCGGCACCCTGTTGGTCAGCGGCTGTGCCAATCAGATGTCACAACGCAGCGAGCACGAGGAACGGGTCGAGCGCAAATTGCTCGATCACAGCCTGCTGATCGATGTCGGCGAGCCCAAGACACTTGAGCTGCCGCAACGACGGGTGAAAATCCACGAGCAAAAAACCTTCGAAGTCACTGAATACGAAGTGACCCGTCGCTATGACCGCTACACGCCGTACCAACCCTGGCGGGAGATCTACGAGATCCCGCTGGGCATGGTGGCGATAGTGGCAGGCGTCGGCGCGAACGTGGTCAACGTGTTTGCCTTCGGCACCTTGCCGGACAGTGTGACGAAGGACTGGCTCAGCTACGGTTTCGCCGGGATCAACCCGTTCATGAACGTGCAGTCCCACGGTCGCGCGCAGCAAAACCTGGCTGGCATCGACGAAGTCCAGCGTGATAAACGCACGGAATACTCGAGCCTGCCTTGGAGCGAGCGCCCGGTGCAGGTCAAGGCCGGCAAGGACACCTTCGAACTGACCACCGACAAGAACGGCGTATTGCGCCTGAACCTGTTGGACAGCCCGTTCGCCGAACATGACATCAATCATCTGACCCGGCTGTTGATCACGGTCGAAGATGGCCAGGACGATGTGCACACCGATTCGTCCCTGGCGATCAGCAGTACCTTGCGCAGCAAGCTGCTCGAAGCGCACGGGCTGATTTACGACGATCTCGAAGACGACGAAGTGAGCCAGTGGGTACACCGGGTCAAACGCTTGTCGGAACTCGGGTTGGAAGAAGAAGCCAGCGAGCTGGAACAGAGCCTGATCGAACTGACGCGCAACGATCCTGAATTGCAGACCGAATTCCTCAAGTCCTTGACCAGGGATGCGGGACGATTGGTGGCGGATCCGGGGCCGAATTAAAGTCAAAAACTTCGCGGGCAAGCCTCGCGCCTACAGGTATCGCGCACGATCTGTACCTGTAGGCGCGAGGCTTGCCCGCGAAGAGGCCCTAAAACCACTGCAAAGCTAACGCTCAAACAACTCCATCTGCTCAAACCCGCCCCGCAAATCCTCCAGCCGCACCCCGACCCCCAACAACCGCACCGGTTTACCGCCGCGATTGAACGCCTGGGTCAGCAACAACTGATAGCTCCCCAAATCCCGCCCTGCCCCGGCCTGCTCCAGTGTGGTTTGGGTAAAGTCATGGAATTTCACTTTGACGAACGGCTTGCCCGGCCGGTAGCTGTTGTCGATACGCGCCATCCGTCCTTTTAGGGTTTCCAGCAACTCGGGCAGCTTATCCAGGCAGCTCACCAGATCCGGCAGATCCACGTCATAGGTATTTTCGACGCTGATGGACTGCCGACGGTTGTCGTTATGCACCAGCCGCTCATCGATCCCACGGGCCAGGCTCCAGAGTCGCTCACCGAAACTGCCGAATTCGCGCACCAGCGCCAACTTGTTCCACTCACGCAACTGCGCGCAGTCATTGATGCCGAGCTTACTGAGCTTGTCGGCCGTCACCTTGCCCACACCATGCAGCTTGCTCACGGGTAAACCGCTGACGAAGTCGTCCACCTGATCCGGTGTGATCACGAACAAGCCGTTGGGCTTCTTCCAGTCACTGGCGATCTTGGCGAGAAATTTGTTCGGTGCCACCCCTGCCGAGACGGTGATGTGCAATTGATTGGAGACCCGGCGCCGGATGTCCTGGGCAATTCGCGTGGCGCTGCCGCCAAAGTGTGCGCAGTCCGACACGTCCAGGTAAGCCTCATCGAGGGAAAGCGGCTCGATCAAGTCGGTGTAATCGCTGAAGATCGTATGAATTTCCTTCGACGCTTCTCTATAGGCATCCATCCGCGGCTTGACGATGGTCAGGTCCGGACACAGCTTCAAGGCATGCCCGGAAGACATTGCCGAACGCACACCATAGGCCCGTGCTTCGTAATTGCAGGTGGCAATCACCCCGCGCCGATCTGCCGACCCGCCCACCGCCAATGGCTTACCCGCCAGGCGCGGGTCATCACGCATCTCGATGGCGGCGTAGAAGCAGTCACAATCGACGTGGATGATTTTGCGCTGAGTCATATAAAGGCAGTGTTCATGGCAAGGAAAAGACGTAATGACGAGCCGGACCGGCAGTATCTCACTGACACCTGTATATAGCACCAGTACTCTGAATCTTCTTATCCTCCCGTAAGAAAAGGCCACATGAATTTATTTTCTCAATCGAAAAGCACTCGCCGATAGAGCTGCAAGCCTTGCCACGCGTGCCTTACAGCGCAGTCACCCCTCCCTTTTTGCAGCTAAGCGATTGAACAGGAAGAGGTTTTATCTAAATTGAAGGTTGACACACCAGCGCTGCGCTGTAGAATGCCGACACACAGACGCGGGATGGA
The DNA here is from genome assembly GCF_056680395.1 of Pseudomonas sp. ASL4. Taxonomy (NCBI): domain Bacteria; kingdom Pseudomonadati; phylum Pseudomonadota; class Gammaproteobacteria; order Pseudomonadales; family Pseudomonadaceae; genus Pseudomonas; species Pseudomonas sp. ASL4. The sequence continues at coordinate 6,781,919 of NZ_CM155280.1, forward strand.
GCAGTCTGGTAGCTCGTCGGGCTCATAACCCGAAGGTCGTCGGTTCAAATCCGGCTCCCGCAACCAAACATCAAAAAAGGCTACTCGAAAGAGTGGCCTTTTTTGTGCGTGCTCGTTTTGTACGATCGAACGCAGAAACAGACCGTTCATCCACGCGCCAGGCAAAAACAAGAAATCGTTCAGATTCCGAAACTTATCGCTCCCCCACCACCGTTCGACACTAATTCACGCTTATTTGACCTGATTCAAGATTAACCGTTGACACCCCGGCGTTCCGCTGTAGAATGCCGCCACACAGACGCGGGATGGAGCAGTCTGGTAGCTCGTCGGGCTCATAACCCGAAGGTCGTCGGTTCAAATCCGGCTCCCGCAACCAAACATCAAAAAAGGCTGCTCGAAAGAGTGGCCTTTTTTGTATCTGTTGAAAAAGTCCTTTCGCAACAATGATCTGTCACTGTGCAGTGAACCGTTTGGGATCACCTACAGTCTGAGTTCAGACTATGCTCTGTGCCAGACAGGCCCTCTACGACCGATGACGTGCCATCACCCTAAACCGGTGAGAGGCGTTAATATTTGTGATTATTTTTTTCTACAGGGATTGGTAACTTGGCTCGATACCTCCATCCTGTCGCGCACAATCCAAGAGGTGATTGATGCGCGCCAACTCGTCTGATCCACAAGACACCGTCACAGCGACACAACCTATCAAGGCCGAGCGTTTGCGCCTGCTTGATCTGGTCAGCAAATACCGTCAGCCCATCGGGCTTGCGGTCACTTTGCTATTGTTCGCTATCGCGCTGATTGCCTGTCGCCATCTATTAAGCGAACTCGATCTGTATGCGCTCCACGACTCTATTCTGGAAGTCCCTAAACCGGCATTGATCGGCGCATTGGGCGCGACCGTCGTCGGCTTCATCATTTTGCTCGGCTACGAATGGTCCGCCAGCCGCTATGCCGGCGTCACATTGGCGCCACGCACGCTGGCCCTGGGCGGCTTCACCGCATTCGCCATTGGCAACGCCATCGGTCTGTCGATGCTGTCGGGCGGCTCGGTTCGCTACCGTTTATATGCACGTCACGGTCTGGGGGCTTCCGATGTCGCCCACATGACGCTGTTCGCCAGCCTCTCCCTCGGTTGCGCCCTGCCCCCGCTGGCGGCATTGGCAACCCTGAGCAACCTGCCCGCCGCGTCTGCCGCCCTTGGCCTCTCAGAGACCTTGCTGGGTGTGATCGCCGCTGGCGTCCTGCTGCTGGCGACCGTGCTGGCGATCGGCATTTATCGCCGGCGCCTGCCGGAGCAACCTTACCCGGACAACCTGCTGGTCAAGGCCGGACGTCGCACGCTGCGCCTGCCAGGTCGTCGCCTGACGTTCCTGCAACTGGTGATCACCGCTCTGGATGTGGCCGCTGCCGCGACCGTGCTCTACCTGTTGCTGCCGGAAGCCCCACCGTTTGGCGCCTTCATGCTGATCTATCTGCTGGCCCTGGCCGCCGGCGTACTCAGTCATGTGCCCGGCGGTGTCGGGGTATTCGAAGCGATTCTGCTGGCCGCGTTCGCCGACAAGCTCGGCGCTGCACCCTTGGCCGCCGCCCTGCTGCTGTATCGACTGATTTATGTGGTGCTGCCATTGCTGGTCGCCTGCCTGCTCTTGTTGATCAACGAAGGCCAGCGCCTGTTCCAGTCCCGCCAATCACTTCGGGCGGCCTCGGGTCTGGCGGCGCCGATCCTGGCGTTGCTGGTGTTCATGTCCGGCGTGGTGCTGCTGTTCTCCGGCGCAACCCCGGAAATCGACACTCGCCTGGAACACATCGGCTTTCTGATTCCGCATCGGCTAGTGGACGCCTCCCACTTCGGCGCCAGCCTGGTCGGCGTACTGTGCCTGTTGCTGGCGCAGGGCCTGCGTCGTCGATTGTCGGCAGCGTGGATGCTGACCACCATTCTGTTGCTGGTCGGCGCCGTGCTTTCGCTGCTCAAGGGTTTCGATTGGGAAGAAGCCTGCCTCATGACCCTGACCGCGAGCCTGCTCGGGGTGTTCCGGCGCTCGTTCTATCGTGCCAGTCGCCTGACCGAACTGCCGTTCTCGCCGCTGTATCTGGTCTCAAGCCTGTGCGTACTCGGCGCTTCGATGTGGCTGCTGCTGTTTGCTTATCAGGACGTTCCGTACAGCCATCAACTCTGGTGGCAGTTCACCCTCGACGCTGACGCGCCCCGCGGCTTGCGTTCGCTGCTGGGTGCCGCCGTGCTGTTGGTGGTGGTATCGCTGACCTGGTTGCTGCGTACTGCGCGCCCGATCATCCATCTGCCGACACCGGACGAACTGGATCGCGCGGTAAAGATCCTGATGGCCTCGTCGCAACCCGATGGCGGCCTCGCGCTGACCGGTGACAAGGCGTTGCTGTTCCACCCCAACGATGAGGCGTTTCTGATGTACGCCCGCCGTGGCCGCAGCCTGGTGGCGCTGTACGACCCGATCGGCCCGACCCAGCAACGGGCGGAAATGATCTGGCAGTTCCGCGACCTCTGCGACCTCCACCACGCCCGCCCCGTGTTCTATCAAGTGCGCGCCGAGAACCTGCCGTACTATATGGACATCGGCCTGACGGCGATCAAACTCGGCGAAGAAGCCCGGGTGGATCTGCATCGCTTTGATCTCGAAGCCAAAGGCAAAGAGATGAAAGACCTGCGCTACACCTGGAACCGTGGCACCCGCGATGGCCTGTCGCTGGAGATCCATGAGCCGGGGCAGGCACCGATGGACGAGCTGCGGGTGATTTCCGATGCCTGGCTGACCGGCAAGAATGTCCGCGAGAAAGGCTTCTCCCTCGGCCGCTTCAGTGATGATTACATCAAGCATTTCCGCGTCGCGGTGATTCGTTTCGAAGGGCGCCCAGTGGCGTTCGCCAACCTGCTCGAGACCTACAGCCATGATTTGGCCAGCCTCGACCTGATGCGCGCGCACCCTGATGCCCCCAAACTGACCATGGAATACATGATGGTCGGCCTGATTCAACATTATAAAAATCATGGATACGCGCGCTTCAGCCTGGGCATGGTGCCGCTGTCGGGTCTACAACCCCGTCGTGGCGCACCGCTGACCCAGCGTCTGGGCTCGATGGTTTTCCGCCGTGGTGAGCAGCTCTACAACTTCCAAGGCTTACGCCGCTTTAAAGACAAGTTCCAGCCTGACTGGGAACCCCGTTATATGGCCGTGCCCGCCGGACTCGATCCGCTGGTTGCCCTGGCCGATACTGCTGCCCTGATTGCGGGCGGCTTGACTGGATTGGTGAAACGCTGATGATTCAACGCTCCTTGCGGTACGTACTGGCCACACTGGTAGTGCTGGCCCTGATTGTCGGTGGCGGTTACTGGTACATGAAACGCCCGTTACCAGAACCGACCCTCGAACTGCTGACGCCGGCTGACGGCATCACGCTGACCCGAGTGACACCCGGCACCAAGGCAAAGGCCCAGGTGATCGTGGCTGTCGCCGACGAACAAAAGCTCAGTGACCAGCAACTCAAGGCATTGAGCCGCAGTGCTTCGGCACACATCGTCCAGGTGATTCTGCCCAAGGACTGCCTGCTGCAAGACCGCGCCCTGCAAGCGGCCGAGCGCGAGCTCAAAGCTCCGGCGACCCTGGTCAGCGGCATCGGCCCTGGCGCCGTGCTGGCCTGGCGCTGGCTGGCCGAGCAGAAGGACGACAAGGCCCAGGCCATCTCGGTGGACCTGGCGCTGGAAAAGGCCACCTGCACCAATAAGCTGATGCCGAAGAAAGCGGCTCACGGCCACTGGCTGGTAGCCTGGAACGACAACCCGGACGACACCAGCGCCGGTTTCGTGCGCGACCAACCGAATGCCGAAACCAGCATCAGCGACTACGACATCAACCTGCCGCAAGTGCTGAACAACGAACTGCGCAAAATCCTCGTCGGCACCGACAAGGGCAACGGCGGCCTGCAAATTCCAGTGGTTGAAGTCCCGGCCGGTCAGGCCAAGGACACCGTCACCCTGTTCCTGTCCGGTGACGGCGGCTGGCGCGACCTGGACCGCGACGTTGCGGGCGAGATGGCCAAAATCGGCTACCCGGTGGTCGGCATCGACACCCTGCGCTACTACTGGCAGCACAAGAGCCCGGAGCAAAGCGCTCTGGACCTGGCCGAACTGATGCAGCACTACCGCCAGAAGTGGGGCACCAAACGCTTCATCCTGACCGGTTACTCGTTCGGCGCTGACGTACTGCCGGCGATCTACAACCGTCTGGCAGAGTCGGAACAGCAGCGGGTTGATGCGATCATCCTGCTGGCCTTCGCCCGCACCGGCAGCTTCGAAATTGAAGTCGAAGGCTGGCTCGGCAACGCCGGCAAAGAAGCCGCCACCGGCCCGGAAATGGCCAAGCTGCCACCGGAAAAAGTGGTGTGCATCTACGGCGCAGAAGAAGTCGACGAGAGCGGCTGCACCGACAAGACCGCCGTGGGCGAAGCAGTGAAGCTGCCTGGCGGCCACCACTTCGACGAGAACTACCCGGCGCTGGCACAGCGCTTGGTGGACATCATCGTCAAGCGTCAGGCCAAGGACGCGGCGACGCCTGATACCGCCGCTCAAGAGTGATCTGAGCGACGCGTAACAAAAAGCCCCCGCAGCCTTATGGTTGCGGGGGCTTTTTTCATTCCGGCAGAGACACCACCAATCCCCTGTGCATTCCGGTGATGTGACCGAAAAAAAAAGCCCCCGCCACCATAAGGCAACGAGGGCTCTTTATTTAGAGCCGGCGCTCTGCAGCGTCGTATACCTCTTCGTCACGCCGGGCACCGACTGCGACGATTAACACCTGGATAGCTTTGCCATCGACCCGATAAACGATACGCGTGTCGCCTGTCCGAATCCTTCTACATCCTGCAAGGCTGACTCTTAGCGGCTTACCGCTCTTGTCCGGCTCGCCGTTGATAATCCGCTCTTCGATGACATCAAGAATACGGTTTGCTGCTACAGCCCCCAGTAGGTCCAGATCCTTCTGGACCTCTGGATGATAGATAACGCCCCAAACCATCCACAGCTCCTTTAGTCTTTCTTCGCGTACCGAGCCCGCATATCGTCGTGACTGACTGCCTTCGACTGATTAAAACCGCTCAGTCGCTCTCGGGCAGCAGCTTCAATTCGTAAGTTATCAAGCTCGTCGAGCATTTCCTGGTACGCATCGACGTTGATAATGACCGCTGCCGGTTGATTGTCCTTAAAGATGACCAGCCTCTCGGTAGCGCGGCTAGAGATTTCTTTAAGCCTCGCACTGAATCCCCTGACCATAGCGGTCACCGATATCGCCTGGTCAGCACGCTCTAATAATGCCGTCATACTTACCTCTCTACACGATCATGCAAATTCGAACACACAGTTCTACGCAGAGTATTGCGTCGAATTTGACGTACAGCAAGCTACAAAAACGCGAATCTACTGAACAGCGTACTTATGCGAAAAAATAGCAACACAGCCTTACGAGTCAGCCAATTGACACGCGCCATACAAAAAAGCTGCAACTGTCCTCAGTCCCAGGACAAAGGACAGTTGCGAACCGAGGCCCAATGAAGAATCAAGCGGTACTTTTGCTGTTCAAACTGATCTGCCTGGAACAGGCAAGCTCAACTGTTTAGGAACTCCGCCAACCTATAAAATCTCTCGCCACTCAGTTTCGTTCGCTGAAAGCTGTCGCAATATCAGATGACGCCAGCCGAGCTTGTAGGCAAACTCCGAGAATTGCGTAGTGGGTGCGTTTGGGCACTTTGCTGCCTTGTTGGCTTTCTCTTCGACGGGATACTCTCCGGACGTCGCTGCAAATGCAGCGATCGGGTGTGGTAACCCGGCGAAACCAGCGCAACAGCGCAGTCATTACGAATACAGGCAGTTTCTTGTGTTTGTCATCACGATATGGCGGCTGTGCGTGGGACGTCTTCGGACGTGCCGGTTTCCTTGGTTCCCGGTTTACCACCCTGCGTACAGCTGCCACCCTTTCGTGTGGTAACGAAAGCGGCAGCTCCTAGCCTTGAACCCAGGAGTTAAACCATGACCAAAACAAATCCGTCCACGCCTTCGGACCTGAAAACCATTGGCTTCACGCCATTGATCTACTGCCCAGACAAACCTCTGTTCCACGTCAGCGCCGGCGTCCCGATTGGCGACGCATTGGCACAAGCCTCCGACCTGCTGTCCCTCGCCAAATCATTTACCGAAGATGCCGCCTACGCCAAAGACAGACCGTCACGCCTGGGCTGCGCATTACCTGACGGCCATGAGCAAGGCTGTGATCGATGATGTGGTGAAAGTGCTGACACCGCGACCTGCCCGGACAAAGACCGAATCCGAAGCAGAGCGGCCTGAAAGCAACTAGACGCACCGAGACGAATACACCGCCCTCCTGTGGGAGCGAGCTTGCTCGCGATGAGGGACTAACCTTCACCATTGATGTTGACTGATAGGCCGCCATCTCGAGCAAGCTCGCTCCCACAGGGGATCTTCATTGCCTCCGGGACGAGACGCCAGACACAAAAAAGCCCCCGCTACCTCAACGGCAACGGGGGCTTTTTTGATGGGGCTTACATCTCGACCTGAGTACCCAGCTCAATCACCCGGTTCACCGGCAGCTTGAAGAAGCGCAGGTTGCCGTTGGCGTTCTTCAGCATGAAGGCGAACAGCGCCTCACGCCAGCGCGCCATGCCTTCGAGCTTGGAGGCGATGACCGTCTCGCGGCTGAGGAAGTAGGTGGTGCGCATCGGGCTGAAATCCAGCTCGTCGAGGTGGCACAGTTTCAGGGCTTGCGGCACGTCCGGCTCGTCGGTGAAGCCGAAGTGCAGGATCACCCGGAAGAACCCTTCGCCGTAGGAATCGACTTCAAAGCGTCGTTGCGCCGGTACCCGCGGGATGTCTTCGTACACCACGGTCAGCAGCACCACTTGCTCATGCAACACCTGGTTATGCAGCAGGTTGTGCAACAAGGCGTGGGGCACAGCGTCCGGGCGCGCGGTCAGGAACACGGCAGTGCCCTGGACCCGATGCGGCGGCTGCACACGGATACTGCTGATGAAGATCGGCAGCGGCAGGCCGCCCTCGTCCAGTCGATCCACCAGCAACTCTTTACCGCGCTTCCAGGTGGTCATGAGGATAAACAGCACGATCCCCGCCAGCACCGGAAAGGCACCGCCCTGAATGATTTTCGGCACGTTGGCGGCGAAGTACAGCCCGTCCACCAGCACGAAGCCAATCAGAATCGGCACCGCCAGTATCGGTGGCCATTTCCATAGCAGCAACATCACCGCCGACACCAGAATACTGGTGATCAACATGGTCCCGGTCACTGCTACACCGTAGGCCGAAGCCAGGGCGCTTGAAGATTCAAAGCCAATGACCAGCAGGATCACCCCGACCATCAGCGCCCAGTTCACCGCGCCAATGTAAATCTGCCCCTGCTCGGCACTGGAAGTGTGCTGAATGTGCATGCGCGGGATGTAACCCAACTGGATCGCCTGGCGGGTCAGCGAGAACGCGCCGGAAATCACCGCTTGCGAAGCGATCACCGTGGCCAGCGTCGACAACACCACCAGCGGAATCAACGCCCAGTTCGGCGCCAACAGGTAGAACGGGTTACGCGCCGCTTCCGGATCACCCAGCAGCAAGGCGCCCTGACCGAAGTAGTTCAGCACCAGCGCCGGCAGCACCAAGGCGAACCAGGCACGGGCGATCGGTTTACGACCGAAGTGGCCCATGTCTGCGTACAAGGCCTCGGCACCGGTCAGCGCCAGCACCACGGCGCCGAGAATCGCCAAACCCATGCCTGGATGCACCGTGAAGAACCGCACGCCCCAGACTGGATTCAGTGCATTGAGGACTTCTGGATGCTTCAGGATGCCGCTGACACCGAGCCCGCCCAGCACCACAAACCACAACACCATGACCGGGCCGAACAACTTGCCGATGCGATCTGTACCGTGCTTCTGGATCAGGAACAGTGCCACCAGCACCACCAGCGATAACGGCACGACCCAGCGTTCCAGTCCATCGAACGCCAATTCGAGACCTTCCACCGCCGACAACACGGAGATCGCCGGGGTGATCATGCTGTCGCCATAAAACAGCGCTGCGCCGATCAGCCCCAGAATCACCAACACCGCACGCAGTCTCGGATAAGGCGAAGCCGCACGACGAGCCAGAGCGGTCAGCGCCATAATCCCGCCTTCCCCCTGGTTGTCGGCGCGCAGAATAAAGAGCACGTACTTGATCGAAACGACCCAGATCAACGACCAGAAGATCAGCGCCAGAATGCCGAAGACCCCGTCATGGTTGACCGGCACACCGTAATGCCCAGAGAAAACCTCTTTAAGGGTGTACAGCGGGCTTGTGCCGATATCGCCGTAAACCACCCCGACCGCCGCAACCAGCATGCCGATCGGTTTTGCTGTCGAATGCTCGCCGCCCGCTGCCTGACTACTTGCCTGCCCCATCCAAAACTCCTACTACTCAGACCCGGACTTCTTATAAGAAGCACTATGCTTTGCCGTGCAGCATGCGCTGTTTTACGTAAGGTTACAGACGATTTGTTGACTGTAAAAATTCGGTAAAGCGTAACGGCGCGAAGCATAGCGCAGCACTCGTCGCATTTCCCTCATAATGCTGGTCAAGTGCGCGTCTCATCGCTAGAATTGCGCACTTTTTGATCAGAGGCGCACAAAACGTCCTGTCTCGCGACTCACTGCTGCTTTTTGACGACGTCAAAAACAGCGTATTCACGAGACAGGACGTAAGCGCCCGTTCGTCGCCTTGCCGATCACGGCTGGAGGCGTCACAAATACCGAGGTTAGACATGTCCACCACTCCTGCGCCGGCCAATCCAAAGGTTGGCTTCGTATCCCTGGGTTGCCCCAAAGCACTGGTCGACTCCGAGCGCATCCTTACCCAGTTGCGCATGGAAGGCTATGACGTTGTGTCCACTTACGAGGACGCCGACGTCGTGGTGGTCAACACCTGCGGCTTCATCGACTCGGCCAAGGCTGAATCCCTGGAAGTAATCGGCGAAGCCATCAAGGAAAACGGCAAGGTCATCGTGACCGGCTGCATGGGCGTCGAAGAAGGCAACATTCGCAAAGTACACCCAAGCGTGCTGGCCGTGACCGGTCCGCAGCAGTACGAGCAAGTGGTCAACGCCGTGCACGACGCCGTGCCGCCGCGCCAGGATCACAACCCGCTGATCGACCTGGTGCCGCCGCAAGGCATCAAGCTGACCCCGCGCCATTACGCGTACCTGAAGATTTCCGAAGGCTGCAACCACAGCTGCAGCTTCTGCATCATCCCGTCGATGCGCGGCAAACTGGTCAGCCGTCCGGTCGGTGATGTGCTCGACGAGGCCCAGCGCCTGGTCAAGGCCGGCGTCAAAGAGCTGTTGGTGATCTCGCAAGACACCAGTGCCTATGGCGTCGACGTGAAGTACCGCACCGGTTTCTGGAACGGCGCGCCGGTCAAAACCCGCATGACCGAACTCTGCGAAGCCCTGAGCAGCCTTGGCGTCTGGGTTCGCTTGCACTACGTTTACCCGTACCCGCACGTTGACGAGCTGATCCCGTTGATGGCCGCCGGCAAGATCCTGCCGTACCTGGACATCCCGTTCCAGCACGCCAGCCCGAAAGTCCTGAAAGCCATGAAACGCCCGGCCTTCGAAGACAAGACCCTGGCACGAATCAAGAACTGGCGCGTGATCTGCCCGGACCTGATCATCCGTTCGACCTTCATCGTCGGCTTCCCCGGCGAAACCGAAGAAGACTTCCAGTACCTGCTGGACTGGCTGACCGAAGCGCAACTCGATCGCGTCGGCTGCTTCCAGTACTCGCCGGTCGAAGGCGCACCGGCCAACCTGCTGGACGCGGCTATCGTGCCGGACGACGTCAAGCAAGACCGTTGGGACCGCTTCATGGCGCACCAACAAGCCATCAGCTCGGCGCGCCTGCAACTGCGTGTCGGCCGTGAAATCGAAGTGCTGGTGGACGAAGTCGACGAGCAAGGCGCAGTCGGCCGCTGCTTCTTCGACGCCCCGGAAATCGACGGCAACGTGTTCATCGACAACGGCAGCAACTTGAAGCCTGGCGACAAAGTCTGGTGCAAAGTGACCGACGCCGACGAATACGACCTGTGGGCTGAACAGATCTAAACGCAAAAAATACGAAAAGCCCCGCTCTCTTGACGAGATGCGGGGCTTTTTTACGTCTATCGTTTTGTGGAGAAAGGACTCGCATCATTCACAAAACGAGGGGCATCGGGCCATGCGCCGACATTCGGTCATCCACACACCGAAACAGAGCGACTACGAAGAACTCACCCGGGTCTGGGAGGCCTCGGTGCGCGCCACCCACGACTTTTTGCCGGACAGCTACATCGAACTGCTGAAGAACATGGTGCTGACCCGCTACCTCGACGCGGTGATGCTGGTCTGCACCAAAGATTCGCGCCAGCGCATCACCGGGTTCGCGGGTGTCGCAGCGGGCAAGGTCGAAATGCTCTTCATTGATCCGGCCCATCGCGGCCAAGGGCTGGGCAAGCAACTGCTGCGCTATGCCCTGGAACACCTGAACGCCGATGAACTGGACGTCAACGAACAGAACCCGCAAGCCCTGGGGTTTTACTTCAAGCAGGGTTTCGAGGTGATTGGCCGCTCGGAAGTCGATGGTATGGGCCAGCCTTATCCGCTGTTGCACATGCGTATGCGCCAAAATCAACAACTGGCGCGCAATGGCTGAACACAAAACAGTGTGGGAGCGAGCTTGCTCCGGGCGGCGTTCCGACGAATGCGGTGTGTCATTCAACAGATGTTTTGACTGATCTACCGCTTTCGCGAGCAAGCCCGCTCCCACAAAAAGCCATATGGCGCAAATGGAGCCGGGATTAACCGGCGCCCAGCAGGTACAATGCCCACCCCCTTTTTGTTACGGCCCTGTCATGACTGACCCGATTCGTCTCTCCAAACGCCTCATCGAACTCGTCGGCTGTTCCCGTCGGGAGGCTGAGCTGTTCATCGAGGGCGGCTGGGTCACCGTGGACGGCGAAGTCATCGACGAGCCGCAGTTCAAGGTCGAGAACCAGAAAGTCGAGCTCGATCCGCAGGCCCAGGCCACTGCGCCGGAGCCGGTGACGATTCTGCTGAACGTGCCCGTGGGCGTGGATGCGGAAACGGCGATGGCAACCATCAGCGCCGAGACCCTGAGCGAAGAACACCGCTTCAGCAAACGTCCGCTCAAGGGCCACTTCCTGCGCCTGACCGCCAGCACCGACCTGCAGGCCAACGCCAGCGGTCTTCTGGTGTTCACCCAGGACTGGAAGATCCTGCGCAAGCTCACCGCCGATTCCGCGAAAATCGAACAAGAGTATGTGGTCGAAGTTGAAGGCGAGATGGTGGCTCACGGCCTCAATCGCCTGAACCATGGCCTGACTTACAAGGGCAAGGAACTGCCGCCGGTCAAGGCCAGTTGGCAGAACGAAAACCGTCTGCGCTTTGCGATGAAGAACCCACAACCGGGCGTCATTGCCCTGTTCTGCCAGGCCGTTGGTCTGAAGGTCGTCGCCATCCGCCGCATCCGCATCGGCGGCGTGTCCATCGGCAAAGTGCCGCTGGGGCAATGGCGCTACCTGTCCGGCAAAGAGAAGTTCTAAGACTTTCCCCGCCGCCCTACATCTCGGCGCCGCTGTTTATGCGGCGCCCACTGCCGAATATCAGGATTGCACACCATGATTCACAACGACGTACTGCGCAGCGTGCGCTACATGCTCGACATCAGCGACAAGAAAGTCATCGAGATCATCAAGACCGGCGGCATGGACGTGTCCATGGAAGACCTGCTGACCTACCTCGATAAAAAAGAGGAAGACGAGGAAGGCTTCGTACGCTGCCCGGACGACGTCATGGCGCATTTCCTCGATGGTTTGGTGATCTTCAAGCGTGGCAAGGACGAAAGCCGTCCGCCGCAGCCGATCGAAACGCCGGTGACCAACAACATCATCCTGAAGAAACTGCGCGTGGCCTTCGAACTGAAAGAAGACGACATGCACGCGATCCTCAAGGCCTCCGAGTTCCCGGTGTCCAAGCCTGAGCTGAGCGCGCTGTTCCGCAAATTTGGCCACACCAACTACCGCACCTGTGGCGACCAGTTGCTGCGCAACTTCCTCAAGGGCCTGACCCTGCGCGTTCGTCCGCAGTAATCGGCGCGGCCCCTGTAGGAGCTGCCGCAGGCTGCGATCTTTTGATCTGGACCTTAAAAATCAAAGTCAAAAGATCGCAGCCTGCGGCAGCTCCTACACGGATGGTGGCGGTTCAGGGCTTAGCCGTATGGCCCCCCATTCCTCGCAAAAATAGTGGCTCCGCTTTTGGCGGCTGACGGCTAGGGTGTATTGACCCTCCGCACTCAGGATTCGCCATGCACCCCTACTTTTCCCTGCAAGGCCGCACCGCCCTGGTGACCGGCGGCACCCGTGGTATCGGCAAAATGATCGCCAAGGCTTATGTCGAGGCCGGCGCCACGGTGTACGTCTGCGCGCGGGATGCCGAGGCCTGCCTGCAAACGGCCGAGGAGCTGAGCGCGTTTGGTCGCTGCCACGGCTTGGCGGCCAACCTGGCCACCGAAGAAGGCGTGCTGCAACTGGCTACGCGGCTGGGCGAGCAGATCACCCATCTCGACATTCTGGTCAACAACGCCGGCACCACGTGGGGCGCGCCGCTGGAAAGCTACCCGATCAAGGGTTGGGAGAAGGTCATGCAACTGAATGTGACCTCGGTGTTCAACTGCATCCAGCAGTTTCTGCCGCTGCTGCGCAAGGGCGGATCGGCGGCGAATCCGGCGCGGATCATCAACATTGGGTCGGTGGCAGGGATTTCTTCCTTCGGTGAACAGGCTTATGCCTACGGGCCGAGCAAGGCGGCCCTGCATCAACTGTCGAGGATTCTGGCGCGGGAACTGGTCAGCCAGCACATCAACGTCAACGTGATCGCGCCGGGACGTTTCCCGAGCAAGATGACCCAGCACATTGGCAGTGATGAGAAAGCATTGGCGGAGGATACGGCGTTGATTCCGATGAAGCGCTGGGGCCGGGAGGAAGAGATGGCGGCGCTGGCGATCAGTTTGGCGAGTACGGCTGGGGCGTATATGACCGGGAATATTATTCCGCTGGATGGTGGGTTTAGTCTCTAGATCGGCGGCGCGGCCTTCGCGAGCAAGCTCGCTCCCACAATTGATCCGGGGTGGTCACAAATTTTGTGAACCCAGCAGGTCCCCTGTGGGAGCGAGCTTGCTCGCGATGACGGACTGACAGGCGCCACCGAACCTGAGGGCGATCGGGTTATCATGCCCGCCTCCTACCCCGCTTCGACCCCAGACCATGACCTACAGCGTTTCCCCCATCGGCTTCGTGCGCTCCTGCTTCAAGGAGAAATTCGCCATCCCGCGCCAACCGCAACTGGCCCCGGCCGCTCGCGGTGTGTTGGAGCTGGTGGCGCCGTTCGATCAAGGCGATGCGGTGCAAGGGCTGGAGCAGGTCAGCCATGTCTGGCTGCTGTTCCTGTTCCATCAGGCCCTGGAAGAAAAGCCACGACTCAAAGTCCGCCCTCCTCGCCTCGGCGGTAATAAATCCATGGGCGTGTTCGCCACTCGTGCGACGCATCGGCCCAACGGGATCGGCCAGTCAGTGGTCAAACTGGACAAGGTTGAAGCCAATCGGCTGTGGATTTCCGGGATCGACTTGCTCGACGGCACGCCGATTCTCGACATCAAACCCTACGTGCCTTACGCCGACATCATCGACACGGCGTCCAATAGCATCGCCAGCGCCGCGCCGCAGCTGATTCCCGTGCAGTGGACGGATTCGGCGCTGCAACAGGCTCACGCACATGCTCAGCGCCTTGACGAGCCGTTAGTGGCGCTGATTGAGCAATGCCTGGCACAAGACCCACGTCCGGCGTACCAGATTCCTACGCCGGAAAGGGAATATGGCGCACAGTTCTGGGATCTGGATGTGCGCTGGCATTACCCGGAGGCCGGGGTGATCCGAGTCCTCGAAGTCATCCCGGTTCCCAACACGTAGGAGCAGCCTCGTTTCACTCGTCAGCTCCTACGGAGGATTGTGTCAGGCATAAAAAAGCCCCCATCGCCTGCACAGGCAATGGGGGCTTTTCAGTGATGCGGTGTGCTTACTTCTCGACGAACGCACGCTCGATCAGGTAGTCACCCGGCTCGCGCATCCGCGGCGAAACTTTCAGGCCGAAGCTGTTCAGCACTTCGCTGGTTTCGTCGAGCATGCTCGGGCTGCCGCACAGCATGGCGCGGTCGTCCTGCGGGTTGATCGGTGGCAGACCGATATCGCTGAACAGCTTGCCGCTGCGCATCAGGTCGGTCAGGCGACCTTCGTTCTCAAACGGCTCGCGGGTCACGGTTGGGTAGTAGATCAACTTGTCACGCAGGGCTTCGCCGAAGAATTCGTTCTGCGGCAGGTGCTCGGTGATGAATTCGCGGTAAGCGACTTCGTTGACGTAACGTACGCCGTGGCACAGGATCACTTTTTCGAAACGCTCGTAGGTTTCCGGGTCCTGAATGACGCTCATGAACGGCGCCAGACCAGTACCGGTGCTGAGCAGGTACAAATGTTTGCCAGGCTTCAAGTCATCCAGCACCAGCGTGCCGGTAGGCTTCTTGCTGATGATGATCTCGTCGCCTTCCTTCAGATGCTGCAACTGCGAAGTCAGCGGACCATCAGGCACCTTGATGCTGAAGAACTCGAGATGCTCTTCCCAGTTCGGGCTGGCAATCGAGTAAGCGCGCATAAGCGGGCGGCCGTTGGGCTGTTGCAGGCCGATCATCACGAACTGACCGTTCTCGAAGCGCAGGCCCGGGTCGCGGGTGCACTTGAAGCTGAACAGAGTGTCGTTCCAGTGATGAACACTGAGGACACGCTCGTGGTTCATGTTGCTCATGTACGTCGGACTCCTGGAGATTGGTCTGCGCGTGCTCTGCGCCTGCTCCACAAAAAAGAGCGGCTGCGCGCAATTGCATCGCATTCTAATGGCAGCCACAATATCTGTTAACTGGATTATTAAGATAAGGGTTATCGGTTATATCGATATGCGATTTACTCTGCGTCAACTTCAAGTCTTCGTCGCCGTCGCTCAGCAGGAAAGCGTGTCCCGTGCTGCGGGCCTGCTCAACCTCTCGCAGTCGGCGGCAAGCACCTCGATCACCGAGCTAGAGCGCCAGTGCAGCTGTCAGTTGTTCGACCGCGCCGGCAAACGGCTGAGCCTCAACGCCCTCGGCAAACAGCTGCTGCCCCAAGCGGTGGCCCTGCTCGACCAGGCCAAGGAAATCGAAGACCTGCTTAACGGCAAGTCCGGTTTCGGCTCGCTAGCGGTCGGCGCGACCCTGACGATCGGCAATTACCTGGCGACGTTGCTGATCGGCAGCTTCATGCAGCGCCATCCGGAAAGCCAAGTGAAGCTGCATGTGCAGAACACTGCCAACATCGTGCAACAAGTCGCCCACTATGAAATTGATCTGGGTCTAATCGAAGGCGACTGCAGCCACCCCGACATCGAAGTGCAAAGCTGGGTCGAAGATGAGTTGGTGGTGTTCTGCGCCCCCCAGCATCCGCTGGCCAAACGCGGCACGGCGAGCATGGAAGAGCTGACCCATGAGGCCTGGATCCTGCGCGAACAAGGCTCGGGGACGCGACTGACTTTTGACCAGGCCATGCGTCACCATCGCAGCGCGCTGAACATTCGCCTGGAGCTAGAACACACCGAAGCGATCAAACGCGCGGTGGAGTCAGGCTTGGGGATTGGCTGTATTTCGCGGCTGGCGCTGCGGGATGCCTTTCGACGCGGCAGTTTGGTCGCGGTGGAGACACCGGATCTCGACCTGGCGCGGCAGTTCTATTTCATCTGGCACAAACAGAAATATCAGACATCGGCGATGCGCGAATTCCTCGATCTGTGCCGCGCCTTCACCGCCGGGGTTCAGCGCAGCGACGAGATCGTGCTGCCCACCATCGCTTAAAGCAGAATCACCGCCCACACCAGCGCAATCATGCTCAACGCCACGAATTGCGCGGCGCTGCCCATGTCCTTGGCGTTCTTGGACAGTGGGTGCAATTCAAGGGAAATGCGGTCGATGGCCGCTTCTACCGCCGAATTGAGCAACTCGACGATCAGGGCCAGCAGACAGACGGCGATCAACAACGCCTGTTCGACGCGGCTGACGTTCAGGAAGAACGAAATCGGAATCAGGATGACGTTGAGCAACACCAACTGACGAAAAGCCGCTTCGCCAGTGAAGGCGGCGCGCAGGCCATCCAGCGAGTAACCGGAGGCGTTAAGGATGCGTTTTAGGCCGGTCTGGCCTTTAAAAGGTGACATATCGTGGGCAACTGAACCAAAAAGGAGTGGGAAAGCTAGAGTAACGAAAGTCAAAAAAGCGTGAATAGGCCACGTCTTAGTGACTCGAAATTGACTCAAGTTGTTGCAAGAGTAACGCTGCCTGGGTCCGGGTCCGCACATTCAACTTGCGGAAAATCGCCGTCACGTGAGCCTTGATCGTCGCTTCGGAAACGCTCAGCTCGTAGGCAATCTGTTTGTTCAGCAAGCCTTCACAGACCATGGTCAACACCCGGAACTGTTGGGGCGTCAGGCTCGCAAGCCCTTCGCTGGCAGCCTTTGCCTCCGCCGAGACGATGACGGCTTCGAACGCCTGGGGCGGCCAGAAGACATCGCCATCCAGTACCGCACGCACGGCTTTTTGAATAACGCTCAGGTCGCTCGACTTGGGAATGAAACCGCTGGCGCCAAACTCACGAGACTTGACCATGATCGAGGCTTCTTCCTGGGCCGAGACCATCACCACCGGAATCTGCGGGTACTGACCGCGCAACAGCACCAGCCCGGAAAAACCGTAGGCCCCCGGCATGTTCAGGTCCAGTAGCACCAGGTCCCAGTCGGCCTTTTCGTCCAGGCGGGTTTCCAGCTCGGCAATGCTCGCCACTTCCACCAGACGGACATCCGGGCCCAGGCCCAGGGTCAACGCTTGATGCAGGGCACTACGAAAAAGAGGATGGTCATCGGCAATCAGGATTTCGTATGTGGCCATTTTTCAAATGATCCTGTTTTTTATGGGACGCCTGATGCATTCAGGCCTCGCCAAAACAACTCGAGGTACAGCCACGGAGCTGCACCAACAGGGCACGTTCAACGCCAATCACGTGGCTATCACGTAAAGAATACGGCGTATCAAACCTTGGCCGCGCCCTAATCGGCGCCAAGCATGCCCAGCGAAGCCGGGGTGGTCAAGTTGCGTGGCCCGCCCCGCTGTTTGCAGTATGGGCGACTCTCAGCACATCACCGGCGCCGCGCCTTGAACGAAGGGCATCAGTTCCGCGTGGGCCGGGGTTGAAACGTTCATATCCAGCTGACGCTTGGCGTCCAGGTAATGTTGGCTGAACACATCGAAGTAAGCGTCCAGTGCCGATGCCGCGTCGTTATCCCCCGCCAGATCCAGGCACAGCGCCGCCACTTCGGCGGTGCACAGATGCTCGCTGCGGGTCGAGCGACGCAAGCGGTAGCGGGAGAGTTTTTCGGGCAGCAGGCTGAGGATCGGCAACCGGTCAAAGTAAGGGCTCTTGCGGAAGATCTTCCGCGCTTCAGTCCACGTCGCGTCCAGCAGAATAAACAGCGGCCGCTTGGCGCTATCGGTGTCGACCGTATTCGTTACCCGCTCAGGCTCGACATATTCGCCCGGAAACACCAGGTAAGGCTGCCATTGCGGGTCGGCGAGCAGATCCAACAGTTGCTGATCGACTTCGGTACGCGACCAGATGAACGCATGGTTGTCGCGCACCACATCAGCGATCAGCCAGCCGGTGTTGCTCGGTTTGAACACTTCCTTGTTGGTCATGATCAGGCACACGCCGGAGCGGGTTTCAACCTGCGGACGCCAGGCGCACAGGCAATGGCTCTCGATCACCCGGCAGGCGCGGCAACGGGTGGCGCGCCAGCCACGGGCCTGAATCGGCTTGATGCCGGCCTCTTCACGCTCATCGCGCAAACGGGCGACGGCGTTTACCGCAAACTCAGCAGGGACGGAATTCATCGCAGGCAACGCCGACAGGTAAGAAAAATCGACACAAAAAGCACTCGGCAAGGCAGAAAAGTGCAGGCAGTTTACCAGAGCGGCCGGTGCAAGCCTGTACCGTCCGGGCCTGCTCCCCTATAATTCGCCGCCACTGAACGCACAGTCATGTGGCTGGTCGAAACCACCAGTCACTGAACCAGGAGAGTTTCATGCTGCGCCTTATCGTTCCCACCGCTGCCATTTTGCTGGCGTCGTCCTTCAGCGCTCAGGCTGCTTCCTTAAGTGAGCAGAATCTCAACAGAGAGCTGCGAAACGTCGCCGCACAAAGCAGCGCCGGCACGCCACGGGCGATCAACGAAGACATTCTTGATCAGGGCTACACCGTCGAAGGCAATGTACTGATCAACCACTTGAGCGTGCAAAGCAGCCATGCCGACCAGATGCGTGCCGATCCAAAAGCTGTGTATTTCCAGCTGGGTGCCTCTGTCTGCAATAACCCATCGTTCCGCAAACTGATGGCCAAAGGCGCGGTCATGCGTTACGACTTCACCGAGGTGAAGACCAACCGCTCGGTCGGCTCCGCCAGCTATCAGGAATCTGATTGCCCGAAAGCCACACCTGCGAAGAAGAAGTAACTATCGAGCATTAGCGCGCCGCTGTTCATCTTCGGCGCGCAGTTCTGCCAGCAAGGCCTGCAAATACCGCGAACGGCGCTCGCCGCCGCCCAGACGCCGGCAGCACTCCTCCTCAAGACTCAAATGATTGGCCTCGGCTGACGATTTCAACAATCGATACAGTTGCGCATCGATATCCAGAGTCACTCTGGCCATGATTTCCCGCCTCCCTGCACACTCAAATCCCTGAACTGCGCGAACCTTGCGTACTGCCATTGACGCAAAGTTGTCGTGTCACGCCTGTAACTTAGTAAATCAGAGCCGCAGCTACCGGGCTTGCCTTCAGACGAGCGGTGAAACTACGTTGCGAATCGTCAATAAGCGGTTGCCAGGAAAGACTTTGCGGCGCAATGATCAAGTCAGCGCAAATCACCGCGAAGGTCTAGATTCAGATAGTCATGTTCACTTTTCAGGGCCGCAAAGGGGCCGCCCATTACGCGTCTTGTTGTGCGAATGTTTCTTTCATCCAAGGGAAAAACAGAGCCTGTATGGATGACTCGATTGCAACTCGGGTCAGGTGGAACGCCCAGGCAAGGGCTTGGGCAGACAGCGACACACGGAGTGTCGCGGCGACGACTGTTTTGTCGGAGCCAAGGGTTCTGTGCATAAGGAGAAGTTGAATGCCTTACCAACCGAATGACCTCCTCAGCCGTCATTTCGAAGAAAGCGGCCACGACCTCACCAGCAAGGTCGAAGAGCAACTCAACCTGGTTTCACCCAACAGCCCCAACATCCCGATTTACCGCGACATGATCCTGACCGTGCTGCGCATGGCCCAGGAAGATCACAACCGCTGGAACGCCAAGATCACCCTGCAAGCCCTGCGCGAACTGGAGCATGCTTTCCGTGTGCTGGAACAGTTCAAAGGGCGGCGCAAAGTCACTGTGTTCGGCTCTGCCCGCACACCGATCGAACACCCGTTGTATGGCATGGCCCGAGAGCTCGGCGCCGCGTTGGCGCGCTCGGACCTGATGGTCATTACCGGTGCCGGCGGCGGCATCATGGCGGCAGCCCATGAAGGCGCCGGCCTGGAACACAGCCTGGGGTTCAACATCACGCTGCCCTTCGAGCAGCATGCCAACCCTACTGTCCAGGGCACCACCAACCTGCTGTCCTTCCACTTCTTTTTTACCCGCAAGCTGTTCTTCGTCAAGGAAGCCGACGCGCTGGTCCTGTGCCCGGGCGGTTTCGGTACGCTGGACGAAGCACTGGAAGTGCTGACCCTGATCCAGACCGGCAAAAGCCCACTAGTACCAGTGGTGTTGCTGGATACGCCGGGTGGCAAGTTCTGGCAAGGCGCACTGGACTTCATCCACCATCAACTGGAGGAGAATCGCTACATCCTGCCCACCGACATGAAGCTGGTGAGCCTGGTCTACAGCGCCGAAGAGGCGGTGGAGCAGATCAACCAGTTCTACAGCAACTTCCACTCCAGCCGCTGGCTCAAGCATCAATTTGTGATTCGCATGAATCACAAGCTCAGCGACGGAGCGCTCGAACACATGCAGACGGCATTCGCCGACCTGTGCCTGAGCGACCACTTCCATCAGCATACCTACGCCGGTGAGGAGCACGATGAGCCGCAGTTCAGCCATCTAGTGCGACTGGCCTTCACCTTCAACGCCCGTGATCATGGGCGCTTGCGGGAGTTGGTGGACTTTATCAACCTGCCGGAAAACTGGGCGCAGCCCAAACCCCAGGCGCAGCAGCGCACTCGGGAACCGTCCAAAGTGACCTAAATAAAAGGCAAAAAAAACGGCCCGCTATCGAAATAGCGGGCCGTTTTTATTTAATCGTCCATTCCTCGACCGCTGAACAAGCGGTTGATCATCTCCATGGAAAAACCCCGATAAGCCAGGAAGCGCCCTTGCTTGGCACGCTCGCGCATGTCTATCGGTAAGTGCCCGGCAAACTTGCGCCGCCAGGTGTCTTCCAGTTGTTCGTGCCAGTTGATACCGCTTTCGCGCAAGGCAAGCTCGATATCGGTACGTTGCAGGCCGTGCTGGCCCAGCTCTTCACGAATGCGCAAAGGGCCGTAACCGGAACGGGCACGGTAGGAAACGAAGCTTTCGAGGTAACGGGATTCGGACAGCAGCCCTTCTTCCGTCAGCCGGTCGAGTGCTGTGTCGATCATTTCAGGGAGAGCGCCGCGCTGACGCAGTTTACGCGTCAGCTCGACTCGACCGTGCTCGCGTCGTGCGAGCAGGTCCATTGCGGTTCGCCGCACCGCGACGAGTGTATCGAGTACGGCGGTCATCGGATCAATCAGATATCAGCGTCAGCCAGGTCATCAGCAGTCTCTTTGACTGGCGATGCTTTGACGTCCGGCGCTGGAGTCAGCAGTTTGTCGCGCAATTGCTTCTCGAGCTTCGCGGCGATTTCCGGATTGTCTGCCAGGAACTTGGCCGAGTTGGCCTTGCCTTGACCGATCTTAGTGCCTTCATAGGCATACCAGGCACCGGATTTCTCGACGAAACCGTGCAGAACACCCAGGTCGATCATCTCACCGTTGAGGTAGATGCCTTTGCCGTAAAGAATCTGGAACTCGGCCTGACGGAACGGCGAAGCCACCTTGTTCTTCACAACCTTGACGCGGGTTTCGCTACCAACAACCTCGTCACCTTCTTTCACCGCACCAGTACGGCGGATGTCCAGACGAACCGAAGCGTAGAACTTCAGCGCGTTACCACCGGTGGTGGTTTCCGGGCTGCCGAACATCACGCCGATTTTCATACGGATCTGGTTGATGAAGATAACCAGGCAGTTGGCGTTCTTGATGTTACCGGTGATCTTACGCAGCGCCTGGGACATCAGACGGGCTTGCAGGCCCACGTGCATGTCGCCCATTTCGCCTTCGATCTCGGCCTTTGGCACCAGAGCGGCTACGGAGTCGACGATGATCACGTCAACCGCGTTGGAACGCACCAGCATGTCGGTGATTTCCAGTGCCTGCTCGCCGGTGTCCGGCTGGGAAACCAGCAGGTCGTCGACGTTGACGCCCAGCTTGCCGGCGTACTCAGGGTCGAGGGCGTGTTCGGCGTCGACGAATGCGCAGGTCGCGCCGGCTTTTTGAGCCTGGGCGATCACGGACAATGTCAGCGTGGTTTTACCGGAGGATTCAGGACCGTAGATTTCAACGATACGGCCTTTTGGCAAGCCGCCAATGCCGAGCGCGATGTCCAGACCCAGAGAGCCAGTGGAAATAGCCGGGATCGCCTGACGGTCCTGATCGCCCATACGCATTACGGCACCCTTGCCGAATTGACGTTCGATCTGACCCAGGGCCGCAGCCAAGGCTTTCTTCTTGTTGTCGTCCATTAAAGTCCTCACGTAATCAATAAGGCCTGACGGCCAACACCTGTATAAGTAGCCAGTATTATTCCACAGCGTTTCAGGATCGCCTACCCCTGATTTGAGATTTCTCCAGCGGCATGGCGCAGCAGCCCCTCTAGCGCGGCCTTCACCGTTTGTCGGCGGACCTCGTCGCGGTTGCCGGGGAAGTGCTGGACCTCGCTGAACACCTGTTCGCCGACGCCCCAGGCCAGCCAGACCGTGCCTACGGGTTTGCTCGCAGAACCGCCGTCCGGCCCCGCGATACCGCTGACTGCCACGGCAAATCGCGCATGGCTTTTGTCCTGCGCGCCCAGCACCATGGCCTCGACCACCTCGCGACTGACCGCCCCCGCCGTCGTAAACAACGCCTCGGGCACATTCAGTTGCAGGGTTTTCTGGCGGTTGGAGTACGTCACGTAACCGGCCTCGAACCACGCCGAACTCCCGGGGATGCGAGTGATCGCCTCGGCGATGCCGCCGCCGGTGCAAGACTCGGCGGTGGTGACGTGGGCATTGAGAACCTGCAGGCGTCTGCCAAGTTCCGCGGCGAGCTGGGTGATTTCTTTCACGGTCCACTCCTGATCAGCTGAATGGAACCACCGTACACGAGCAAACCGCGCTTGCAAGACGCAGAACCGATCAAAATGTTAGCGAACGATGGCTCTGATATAGGCCTGACAAGCCTGCAACGCAATCAATCCGTTATCTCCGGCGTCGGTGATGGCGACAATTCGTTGAGCATGCGCCGGGTCAAGTCGGGCTCGCGGGGCGCCATGATCCACGCCGCTGGCGCCGGAGGCGGCTGGCACTGCACTGCCTGAGGCAACGTCACGGGCATCGAGGAGGACTGACAACCGCACATCAGAAGTGGCAAGACGATCGCGCAGGCGACCTTGATCACGTTGGGCATCGCTAAGCGCTCGATAATGGGTTTGTTCACTGGCCGACAGCTGTTGCTCCAGGGCTTGGCGTTTGTCCTGAACCGCTTGTTGTTGCGTGGCGGCCGCCTGGGTTAGCTGGTTCAGCGTCTCGGCCTGCAACCTGGCCTGTTCCGCCAGTTGCCGACCATAGCGCCAGTCCTGAAAGTGCCAGGCCAGCGCCGCCGAGAAACCGGCCAACACAACGATGCCAATCACCCGCCAGGAAATCAGACCGAAGGCTGGCATAGCAACGCCCTCGCCCGTGCCCAGAGTTGCAGACGATCCTCGAGCCCGTTCAAGCCGCCGTTGATCCGGCGAGTGATGTTGTTGAACTGGTCACGGTCGGCCAACTCGTTCAAGCCGTTCTGTTCCCAGAACCACGCTGCCGATTCAGCGGCCCATTGCGGTTGTTCCAGCAGTTCAGGCAGCGACAGCAGGCGCTCATCGCCGAACAGGCCGAGGCTGCATTGCTGGTAGTTGTTACGCCCGGTGATCTGGATTAACCCACGGCCCCGGTATTTCTGGCCGTCACCGTCGGCTTCTGGCGTGTTGCCTAAACGTAGAGCCAGCGTGCCGGTGTCGTATTTGCTCAGGTATTGGTTGTTGCCCAGTTCTCGCACGTACTGCAACTGCCCGGACTCATGGCCAACTTGCGCGAGGAAAGCGGCGATGCGTTTGGGGGTGTTGATGTTGCGGTGGTTCATGGCGGTATTGAGGGCGGAAATGAAAACGCCCGCTTGGGAGCGGGCGTTGGGCATGATGTTTTGGAGTTGTTGCGTGGTGACATTCATACAATCGTCGCTTTATTCATTAAACGATGCGCTTCAAAAAAGCGAAGACGCCTTGATCGGATACTTTGGTTTCCAGTAGCGAATCTATTGGCAACGCTTCACCACCCGACGCCATCCATTCCAAATATTCCAGCCAGTCGCGATTGGCAGGGTCTTGAGGAATAAAAGCCGAGTCCGCAAGGCGAAAAACGCCATTAACCGTTAATTGGTAACTCATGTTTTAGGTCTCCTATAATTCTGCATCGGCGGTCCATTCAAGTTGCAATGTGTTCCCTGGCACACTGCCCACTGCAGTTACTGTGGCAAAGGACATACTCCGACTTGTAAGCCCCTGCAAGATGGTCCCTGTACAGGCTTTGCCAACTGCCTGGTTCCAGACCTGATTACTGTTATCTCCAGGAGAAAACATTACAACCGTTGCCTGGCCTCGTTTCTGAACCAAAAACGGGATATTCATCCCATATTGCCCACTATTTGCGACCGGAACCTGACTGAAGGTTGCCTGACAAGTATTTGTGCCATTATTCGCTTGAATCGAAATACCGGTACCGAATGATTTTTCGTAATAACGCTGGCAATTAATCAGCTGCTGGGAAATAGGCAGGTACTCAAAGGGTGTAGAAACAGCACCTTCTTCAAGTTGAATTTGCGCAAGATCTACAGTTTGGACAACGTTTAACGGCAAATCGAATGCCAGTCGAAGACAATCATTACTCACACCTCCCAGCATCTTCCCGGACAATGATGGAACCTGAAAAGTTGCGGTATACCGAGCCCACGATGTAGTGAGCTGAAAGCTACTAACCATATTCTCGACGGACGCCGAGCCGGCCGGCCCGAAGTATTGCAGGATAGACACTTTGAGCTGACGTGCGGCATCAGACTTGGCCCAAAACGTAACAGTGGCAACTTTACCAGCCAATGTTCTGACCGATTCAATATTTTGAGATACTTTGTGAATCGTTGCTCCCGAACCCGCAGTTACTTGTTGCCACCGAAGAAAGTATCGAGGCTCATTGGGAACTTCAGTTTGACCTAACGTAAAACTCTGCTGGGTAATGTTCACACCCGCATTGCCGTTCCAGTCACAACGAAAACGATCAGCGATATATCCCCCGGTGTTAGGCGCTATATTGGAGGGGCCGCGTTGCCAGATATCAAATCCCCCGTTGATCAACACATTCTTTCGATAAACCTGTGATGGGAAGCTCTGCATCGGGTCCGGCTTCGACAATTGCCGGATCGCCTGGGCCAGTTGATTGGTCTGCTCTTCATCCGGTTTCAAACCGGCCTCGGTAATGGCACTGAGAATTTCTTGAGTAACGCTGTTGCCCCAACTGGCCGGGATCAACGATCCCGGCTTTCCCGCAATCAGGTCTTCATCGACGAACTTACCGTTCACCAAGCCTGCACTGGGAATGCTTTTTGGATAGTCCAATTTGAATAGCCTCTAACGATTAAAGCGCTGCGGCCAACCAGCTTGGGGCCGTGGGCCGATGTTCACTGAATGGGAAGAACGAAGCTTGCGGCCAATCCCGAAGCGCGCGCCGCCAAGTCTGTAATTCGGCGTACTGATCGCTGGTCAACGTCGTACCTCCCCCGTCCTCCAGCTCATCACGGTCGCGAGCCACCAGGCTGTCCGTGGTCGAAAGTTGTTTCTCACGCCAGAAGCGTTCGACGTTCGCCGCTTCTTCCGGGGCAAGGGGCGGTGTGTCGACAAGAACGGGATAACCGTTATCGGCCCGTACGGAAATCATCTTCGCGGTGACGGCCAATTCCTGAAGAAGGGACACCCAGTACGCTCGGGGGATTTCTATAACATCCGCAGGAATATCCGACGTATTGATCCCGGGTACATACACACCACAGGTACTGGCACTAAACAAAACATTGAACTCGTTCATTCAATAACCCTTGGCAAAATAATAGACGCCCCATCCGGCCGCAGACGCACCGTTCATGTCTCGCACTCTCAAGCGGCAACCCGTTTTGGAGGCGCTGCCACCGTAAAGGATGACCGCGGCGCCTTCACTACCCACATGGTTGGCAACAATGGAAGAAAACGCCGTTGGAAACGCAATGAGAAACGTCACATATATCTCACCATTGGCATCTGTCGTACCGTAGCCCCATTGATCAATGTTGCCGCTGGGGTATTTCTGGTAACCGGGAGTGCCCACAACGCCGGAGAACGAAGAGGCATATTTAAGACTGGCTGTACCGTAAACTGTCCAGATACCTGACTCCCGGACAAAGTTTGCACTTTCACCCGTGTTCATCACCATTGAGCTGAGGTAGGCACCCTGGGGGCTAATCTGTGAGCCCGTTTTACTGGCGACTGTAACGGCAGCACTGTTGCGGCAATGCAGGCTGATGGTGGCGCCATTTGCTACCGTCGAGGCATCCGGCAGCGTCACCGTATAAGCCGCGTTACCGCCCAGCCCAATCGCATACCCCACATCCGCGACGGTCAACTGAGTCGCGGCAGATATTCCACGCGCATTCGCGTAATTACCCAACGCCCGTTGAACAAACTCAGTGGTGGCCGCTGATCGCCCCGCATCAAACTGCGGCGCAGTCAAAAATAGCGCCGGGCTGCGCAGTGCAGCGAGCAATTGATTGTTGGAGGTTTCGTCAGGTGTTAAACCTGCCGCCTGGACGACGCCCAGGATTTCCTGTGTAACACCGTTCCCCCACGTCGCAGGAATCAACGAACCCGGCGTTCCGGAAAGCGGGTTTTCATCCACAAACCTGCCATTGACAAGTCCGACACTAGGGACGTTTTTTGGATAATCCATAATTTCATTCCTTTACCTGGAAAATTCTTTAGCGATGCCGACAGTGCACCCGAAACAGGCGCTATCAGCGGCATCCGTTCACTCGGCAGTCATCCAGGCAGGCTTTTTCGGTCGAGAGCGTTTGGCGGGGAATTTCTTCGCTTGAGGCCACTTGCGCAGTGCCTGTAGATAAACAAGCAGGGCCTGATAATCAGCGTCGGAAAGTGTGGTGGACTTCATCAGTTCCAACTCATCCCGATGCCGATCACGTAGCCAGACCACACGATCAAACTCTTTATCGCGCCAAGCCTTAGCCTCCTGCAAAAGTTGTTCATCCGAGAGCGGCGCAAGCTCAACCAACACCGGCAGGCCTTGATCGTCATGGGATCTATCTGTGCCCGCTTTTGGATTAGCGATCACCGTTTCATAACGCTGATCGTCAATTTCAACGGCGTCTTCGGGAAGATGGGTGTGATAACCCGCCAGGTAGGTATTGCCGGTGCGGCGACTATAAAATCGCTTCATTTCAGTTACCCACGCTCAAGACACAGACCCAGCCATTACCACCAGAATTGCTCATGACCTGAACTTGACTGGCGTCAAAGTAAGTCACCAGAGGCGGAGTGGTGATATCAACGAACGGAGCGTTCCCCGAGTGCGAGTAACTTGCCCATGCACCCCGGCATTGGTTTTTAAAACCCAGCGGCCAAGGCTTGGATACATAACCGCCATTGACGTTGATAGTGACCTGCGTCCACTGAATCATGAAGCCGCCCAGCCAGGCTGGAAACACGATGTATCCGTTCTCCGCAAAACTGTAAGAGACGCCCAGACAGAGTTTTTTCGGCGTCACGATCGTGGCGTCATCAGCCGCGGAATTGACCTGGGCCTGCGTGGCAATGCGTGCCCAACCGAACAATGACTCTGTCGCTTGAACCACTTTCTTTTCGATTGCCTGAAATACCCGCAGCGGAGTCATCAATCGACTGTTGCTTGCACCTGCTTCGGCCTCATCCTTGCTCGCGAAAGAGTCGGTCTTATTCTTCTCGACAATCGCTGCAATCGCTGTCCTGAGCTGAGTACTATCACCTTCTTCAGGTACTAGGCCGGCGGCGGTAATCGCATTCACAATTTCATCGGTGACGCTGTTGCCCCAACTCGCCGGAATCAACGACCCCGGCGTCCCCATCAACGGGTTTTCATCAACAAACGTCCCATTCACCAACCCGGCACTGGGCACACTTTTCGGATAATCCATCCCCCTACTCCCTAGTCATAATTAATGTGCACCTTGGTATGCGCCGGGGCGCTGCGGTGGATCAGGCACTCCAGCGCCGAGCCCGGGTTGACGCCGAAGCGTTCGCCCCAGTAACTCGCGCCGAAACGCCGACCCAGCAGCAAGCGGCCGCCGGTGTTGAGCGTCCACATGAACTGCGCTTCCCAGGTGCCCCAGTGCGCCGCACCGAAACGCGAGCGGCCCATGCGCGGGGCTTCGAGTTCGGTGATGGTGGCGTTCGGGTAGCCCTGGGTTCTGGCGATCTCGAGGTAGTAGCCAACCGCTTGGCTGCCGACCGCCAGCAAGCGGCGGCGCACGGCCAGGCGACGGTCATCGAACAGCGGCGTGGCGCCCAGACAGGGGTCAGGCAAGTTCATTACCCGCTCCCAATCCGGCACCAACTCACTGACGCCGGCCGGGTCCATCTCGTTGAGCAGATCGGCGGCGCGGGCGTCGAGTCGGGCCAGTTCCAGGGCAATGCCTTCGAGGACCTCCTCCAGTTCCGGCACCTGTTCCGGGTCCCACGCCGGGCCGCTCGGCAGCAGGCTGCGCAGTTGCCCGTGGTATTGCGCGGCGGTTCTTATGCCCCCCATACGCAACCTCCGAAGGTCAGCAGTTCGCTTTTGTTGGCCGGTACATCGGCCAGGGGTGACTTGAGCGTGTGATCGTATTCACCGCTGGCGCTGCTGATCGCCTCGCGGATATGACTGATCAGCAACGCAACGCCCAGATCAGCTTCACGGTTATGCAGATCACGCAGCTGCGCTTCTACCGCCGCGCGCACCGCCGTGGTGTCCGGGTTCACGCTGAGGCTATAGACCACCGGCACCTGAATCGGCCGCTGCACATGCACCTCGGCGGTGACCGGGCGCAGCGGCTCGATGTAGGCCTGAACCTGCGCCAGTTGCTCGTCGTTAGGCACCGGTTGCGGATCGTCGTCACGCATGATGAACACACTGACCGTACCCGGCCCCAACAGGCCGCCACGGCACCACGCACGAGTGACGCCGGGGCATTCCAGCGCCCAGGTTTCATAGTCCTGCGCCGAACCGCCGTGGGGGATGACCCGATAGGAACGGATCACCCGCGAGCGCAGCGACTCGAGACTTTCGCGCGCCACGCCGCCGCTGAGTCCCGGCGCCAGCACGATGAAGCTGCTGCCGACGATGCCGGCAATCGGTTGCACCGGCGTCAAAGCCAATCCGGCATCGGCATTGCCCAGGCTGCCGGCGTCAAGCGCGGCGATGGTGGTGCTGTTGAGGCCGTTGCTGGTAGTGCGCGCGGCGGTGACTTTGTAGGTGCGACCGTCGCTCGATTGCAGCAGCGTGTCGACGTCCAGCACCGCGCCAGCGCTGGCGGTGAAGCTGACGCTACCGCTGGCCGTTTGGGCGACTTTGCGCGGCTGGTTCAGACGCAGTGCGGCGATCCGTTCCAGGGTCGATTCGTCGGCCTTGTCCGGGAGGATCTGCTCGGCGATCCAGTCCAGGTAGCCATACAGGCCATAGGCGGCACCACCGAGGGTTCGGGCCAGCACTTGCGCATCGGACTGGCGCAGCGAATCGCTGGCCAGGTCGCTTTGGGTGCGTTTGATCAGCACCGGCAGCGAAGGGGTTTCAAACGGCATAGATCACCTGCCAACTGTTATCGGGGTTGATGTCCAGGCGCTCGCCGTCGGCCAGGGTCAGGACCGTGCGCAGGTTCAGGCGCTGGGCGTCGAGGCGTTCGCTGATGATGTCGATGGCGCTGCAATGGCCGTCATCGATCAGCCATTGCAGGGCCTCGCGGGCATAAAACTCGGCGTCCATCTGGGTTTGCCGGGTCAACTTGACCCGGCGCAGCAGCCACAGTCGCGAGCCGATGCGGTCGTCGGCCACGGAGGGGAAAGTGTCGCCCCACCAGCCGAAACGTTCCTCGTCATCGAGGGCATCGTCATCGGCGGCACGGCGCCAGGTGAACAGGCTGATCAGCACCGATCGGGTCAGTGCTGCGTGGAGGTTCTGGCTGATGAACATTACTGACCTCCCGCCGGCACGCCGGTCTGGCCACTGCCTGCCTGGACGCCGACGTGCACGTGTTTGATCTGGCTGATGCCGCCCGCGACCTGGTCGCCCTGGGAAACGATCTTGCCGGTCTGGGTCAGGGTCGGTGTGTCGATATTCACGGCGGTGCTGGCGCGAATGTTTAGCGTGGCGGTCTGGATGTCGATGATCCGCCCACGCTTGAAGTGAATCCTGTCGCCTTCGTCGGTGTAAATCGCCACTTCGCCGGCGGCCAGGGACTGGAGGCGATAGCGGCGGTCGGCGACCACCAGGACGATGGCGTGGGAGCGATCACCGCCCAGAAAAGTGGCGATACCCTCGGCGCCGGCCAGCGGATTGCTGGTGAAACCGTAGGGCTCGAAGTGTTCCATGTCGTCGTTCACTTCGCCGGCGGTAAGGCGCATTTGCAGCGATTGCAGCTTGGATGCCGAGTTGGCGAGCACGACAGTGCCGCGCGCCAGGAGGCGTGTCAGTAGGCTCATTGGGTTTCCTTTAAATCAGGACCGACGCAGACCACTGTGGGAGCGGGCTTGCTCGCGAAGGCGGCGGGTCAGGCGACTACAGTGTTGAATGCTCAACCGCTTTCGCGAGCAAGCCCGCTCCCACAGTTGATCGGCGTTGTTCGCAGCATTGGCATACGCAGGAGATCCCGTGTGGGAGCGAGCTTGCTCGCGAAGGCGGCGGGTCAGGCGACTACAGTGTTGAATGCTCAACCGCTATCGCGAGCAAGCTCGCTCCCACAGGGTTAGGCGCTGTTCGCAGCATTGGCATCCCATATGCCTTGAGGGTTGGGGTCGGGCTCAGGTTTCCTTCGGGGGTTCGGGGTTGGCGTCGAAGGTGTGCGGCGGGGCGACGTGCAGGGTGGTAACCGAGCCTTGCGCCGACAGCGAATACGTCACTTTGGAGATCAGCATGTCGTCATCAAAACCGAGCACCGGATCCTTGACCCGCACCAATGTGTTGTGACGCCACAAATCACCGTTGGATTGCCGCCAGCCCTGCACCTGATAAGTGGTGCTCAGCGCCCGGCCCATCCGGGTGGCACTTTCCCAGTTGGCCCGTTGCTGCGCCAGTTCGAACGTCAGCTGCGTGCCTTCATTGATCACCGTGGTGCGCCGACGCTTGAAGCTCAGATCCGTCGCCACCGATTCAATTTCGCTGACCGCTGCCCCGCTCTTGGTGTCTGTCCCTTTGTGCTGACCGATCACCCGATATTCAGAGAACACCTGGCTGTAATCCATCGGCGCGTTGGCCGACAGAATATTCTTGCCCAGCTCCAGCGCATCGCTGGCCCGGCCACTGCTGCCTGGCTTGGCCAGCACCAGCCGCCCCTGGGCGTCGTCGGTGGAAAACACCCGGAACAACGACAGCAAGCGGTCGATGGATTGAAACACCGTTTCCCCCGGCACAATCGTGTGACTGCTGAGCCGGGCGGTCTCGGGAATTTCGCTGACCACGTACAGGCCGTAGTTCATCGCCAGCGCTTCGACGATGCTCAACAACGACTGGCCGTGCCACTGATTCGGACGATTGGTCGCGGCGCAATTCACCAGATCCTGAGTGTTAGAACTGCCTTCGATGCTCAGGCTGATCTGCCGCCCGTCATAGCTGATCGGGGCCTTGAATACGTAACCGGTGAGCACCAGATCCTTGCCGATCCGCACTTCGCAGGCGTCGCCGGGCTTGATCCGCTGATCCACGGTCTGCCCCGGCCATTGCCAGGTGATGTTGAGTTTGAACGTACGGAACTGACGCTCCAGATCCGCGCTGATTTCCACGCTTTTCCAGCCGCCGTATTCCATCCCGCCGACCGTCAGCGTGACGCGGTTGTCCATCTCGTTCATGACTCACTCCCCGGAGACTTTCACTGCGTTCGGCAAGAACCCCGGATGGGCAATACCGTTGCTCTGGGTCACTTCATCGACCCGGGTTGCATCGGCAAATTGCTTGTAGGCCACGACCAGCGCCGGAAGGCTGTCCTGGAAAGACTTGTTGACCTGGCGCACACCGGACGAAGCCACGGCTTTGAGGTGCGCGATCAACGCCTGCTTCACATCGTCGATGGCTTGGTAATGCGCGGGACCGGCCTTGTCCAGCATCGGGTTGATCGCTGCGGCCAGTGCCTTTTGCAGCACTTGCAGATCGTTGATGACCGGCACTTCGTTACGAACGACCGGTTGCGTCGCCTGTTGCTCCAGTGACGGTGTCGACGGTGTCTTCACCGGTTTGGTGGCCACCGGCATCGACGCGACAAATTGCGCCACTTTGACCAACAGCGTGTCCTGCACCAGATCGGCCACGGCTTGCGCGGCGGCGGTGGTGTCCTTGCCGGTGGTGAGCTTCGGCGCATCGGCCTTGCGGATGTCTTCGAGTTGTTGGGAGACGTCGGCAATCAAGCCACGATAGCCCTCCTTCGCGAAGTCCTTGAGCGACTTGATATCGCCCAGCAAGCCTTTGAATTCCGCCGCTACTTCCTTGGGCAACTCCTTGACCGCTTTGACCAGATCGGTGATCTGCCGGTACTGCTCGATCAGCGGTTTGAGCTGTTCCTTGATCACGCCATACACCTCGGTGAGGCTGTTGCGCAGATTGGCGATGCCGATCCGCGCCGCCTTGATCAGGGTCATCGCCTGTTCAAAGCGCGCCACCGCCGAACCCAGCAACGTATCGGCTTTGGCCAACAGGACTTTTTGTGTGCTGACGGTCGCGGTCGGGAACGGTAGCGGCTGATCGGGGTAGAACTTCAGGGCGAAGGTCACCAACCCGCCGTCCTGGCGGGTGTGGGTCATGTCGCACTCGCCGACCTTGACCTGCAACCGCCCCAGCCACGGATGCACCAGTTCACCACTGCCCTGCTCCAGGGCCTTGAGCAGCTTGTCGCGCTGCTCCAGGCAATCGGGGCCGACAATGAACGCCGTCAGATCATGGGTCTTGGCCTGCTGGCCCAGGTCTTCGAAAAACGGCAGGTCGCGTTGCGGATATTCGTGCAACTGACCTTTACGACCCACCGGGGTTTTCGCCTGGTCGATCCAGAAACCGACACCGCGAAAGGATGCCGGCAACAAGCGGTCACGCCAGTTCATTGGAACCTCCTGCAGAGAGCGAGCGATAGCCGATGCGCGAAGAGAGCGCCAGCCCCGGTTGATTGGTTTGCGGTTGATCGGTGCGCAGGCCGGCCGGCGCATTTTCGAAGCGCACGGTCAGGCCGCCCTCGAGTTGCGTACGGTTGTTCGCGGCACTTTGCTGGATCAGCGCACTGGAGTTTTGAGTCAGGGAGCCGGCCTGCAATGCACCGTTCGCCGCCGGCGTCGGGCTCGCACCAAAGAACGCCGGCGCCAGTTCACCTTTGCCTTCGGCATTGGTCTGACGCTGTGCTTCGGTCAGGCCTTCGACTTTGCCGGTGACCTTCGCCACCAGCCCGGCGAAGCCGCCGTCGAAAAGCTCCTTGATCGGTGCGATCACGGTTTGCAGCTTCTGCCACAGCTCGCCGAACCACTCGGTGATCGGTCCCCAGTTCTTGATGATCTGCCCAAGCGGTGTCCACTCGAACATGCCATGCAGAAACGCCAGCACCGGTGCGGCCAGCGCTTGCAACACGCCCCACAGCGCCGAAAACACTTCACTGATCGGCTGCCAGTTGGCCGCAATTTGCGTCATCGGCGACCACTCGAACACGCCGCTGAAGAAATCCTTGACCACTTGCGCAGAGGCTTGCAGAGCGGCCCACAGCGGATCGAAGAACGCACTGATGGCGCCCCAGTTGTTGATGATCATCCCAAGCGGCGAGTAGTCGAACAGCGTGCCGAAGAAATCCTTGATGACCTGGGCCGCCGGCTGAAGGGTCGTCCAGGTCGAACTGAAGAAACCAGTGATGGCGCCCCAGTTGTTGATGATCATGCCCAACGGCGTCCAGTCGAACAGGCCTTTGAGGAAATCAATCACCGGCACCGTCAGGGCCTTGAGCAATTCCCAGATCGCCGAGAACAGACCGGTCAACCCGGCCCAGTTGTCGATGATCATCCCGTAAGGTGTCCAGGAAAAAGCCGTTTTCAGGTAGTCCACCACCGTCGAGGTCACGGCTTCGATGCCCTCCCAGATACTGGAAAAGAACCCGGTAATCGGCCCCCAATTGGCGATCATCATGCCCAGCGGCGTCCAGCTGAACACCTTGCCGAGCACCGCCATCGTGCTCGCGGCGACATTTTTGATGCCGCCCCAAAGGTTGACGAAGAACGCAGAAATCGGCGTCCAGTTGGCAATGATCAAACCGGCGGCCAGGGCAACACCCATGGCAATCAGCATGATCGGATTGACCTTGAGCACCGAGCTCATCAGATCAAAAACCTGGGTCGCCCCGGTGACCGCCGTTTGCATTGCCGAGAACGCGATGGCGGCAGTCGCCAGCGTCTCGACCAGTTTCGGATTGTCGGCAACCAGGCGCCCTACCCCCGTCAACAATGGCTCCAGCCCCACCACCAACGCGCCAACAGCAGGGGCCAATGCCGCGTCAATGGAGGCGGAAACCTTGCTCATCGAATCGCTGAAGACATTCATCGATTGCGCAGCGCTTTGGGGAGCATTCGGCATATCGACGCCTTTTGCAGCCTCACCGACCTCGGCCAGCTTGCCCTTGAACGCGTCGGACGCCTTGATCCCGTCCACGAACGGCGTGATCACACTACCGCCCTTGAACAGACCGCTGATATCCAGTTTGCCGAGGCCGGCCCGTTCAAGGTTGTTTTTGAAGCTGTCGACCTTCGAAACGAGGGCTTTGAGCTTGGGTGACAGTTCATCGATGCCGGTCAACAGCACCGATTTTTTTATCGTGTTTTCGTCTGCCATCACTGCACCTGCTGCATCGCATTGATCCGTTGCGCGTGCTCCAGCGATTCGCGGAGCACATCCAGTGGCCTGGCCATCATCTGTTCGGGGTCAACCTTCCAGAACCAGGCCAGGTCATAGGCGACTGCGATCAGGTCGGTGATGGCTCCGACGCCGCACTCATGAAAAAACTCGCGACAGCCCAGCTCAATGCGTTGAGGTCAGCCAGGTCCAACTGGTTGACCGACGACGGCGGAATACCGGCGCAGACCGCGATGTATTTGGCCGCGACGTCCATGTCGAGGCTGACCTCTTCGCTCTTGTCGATCTTGTACGGCAGCGCCTTGATTGCCCGTACCTCCTGCACCGTCGGACGGCGCAGGTTGAGTTCGGTCAACGGCTCGCCGTGAGCTTCGATCGCAACCTGAAGCTTCACGGCGCCGCTCATTGCCAGGTCCCCTTGATGCCTTCGAACTTCAGTTCGATGGTGGCGTCATCGCCTTTGGAAACCGGCTCTTCGATCAGATAGGCGCCAGCCAGCACGTAGACTTTGCCGTTGCTGAATTCGCAGGTGACGGTCATGTCGGTGCCAGCAATCAGTTGCTTGAGCGGGAAGTCCGCGGTGTGCAGCGCCGTCACTTTGAACGACGGTGCGACGTCGGTTTCCTTGTAGAAACCCGGTACGACGGTTTCGCGTTTGGTGGACATCAGTGGGGCTTCGCAGCCGCCATTGATGGTCAGTTGAGCGCCGTCCACTTTGACGTAGCAGGTGCCCGCAATCAGTTGACCCATGGTGTTTCTCCCTTCAAATAAAAAGCCCACACGGGGTGGGCTGAAATCACATACTCAAACGCGGTTATTAAGCGGCGTCGTCGTACTGCAGGCGGAATTGGTTGAGCAGTGCGAACACGCGCAGACCGTTGATGTAATCCGGCGGGAACAGCACGTTGACCCGGCTCGGGTCCTGCACGTCGCGCTCGACAATCAGGTGCTCGGCGAACAGCTCGGCGTTTTCCACGTGGCCTTCCAGTTCGAGCTTGGCGTACTGGGCAATCAGTTCACCGCGAATGGTGCTCGGGGTGACGATGGGCTGGCCGGCGCCGAAACGGGTGCCGTCGGAAGCCAGTTTGTGGCGACCGTATTTGCTGGTGATCACGCTTTGCAGGCGACGTACGATAAACGCCGACTGGTGCATGGTTTCGCTATCCAGATAGGAGTTGTCGGCTTGGCCGTAAGCGTTCTTCTGATAGGTGGTGATCGAGCGTTGAATGCGCACGTAGCCACCTTCGTAGTACGCGGTGGCGATGCCGTAGTTGAGCAGCGACTGACGCTCGCTCAGGGTGAAACGTTCGCTGGCCGGCGCCGGGTCGAGACCTGGCAGGCTGCCGCTTTGCGTCGGACGGCTGGCGTCGGCGGAGATGAACACTGAAGTGCGTGCAGCCAGTGCCGCAGCCTGAACCCAGAACGGTTGTGGAACGCCCGGCTCCAGCGCCTGAATGGTCATGTGCTGATCGTTGCGCACCTGGCCTGCAGCAACCAAGGTACCGATGGTGCCGCGCTTGGCGCTGTAGACGTGACCGAACAATTGCTTGGCCCAGGACCAACGACCGGTGCTGTCATCCATGACGGCTTGCCAGGTGTTGAGGGTCGACAGGTCCGAGAACGGCATGCAGATGAACTCGAACGGCTCATCGCCCAGCGCTGCCACGGCATCCACTTGATCCGGCACACCGACGCCGCCGGTCATGGCAGTGACGGCGGAGGTCAGGCCGACCGGGGTTTCTTCGCCATTGCTCTTACCCAGGCGATTGAATTGCAGGCTGATGTCGTTGCCGCTGTCGCCGGTCCATTTGGCGCTCAGGGTCACGACGCCTTCGACCGCAACAGCGGACACCGGCAGGTCGGCCGACGCATTGATTTTCAGCGCCAGCGCGGTGGCCGCTTGAGCCGCAGTGAAACCGCTGACGATGGCCGCTTGAACGCGAACGCCGCCGACGTACAGGTTGAGCACACCGCTTTGAGTCGCTGCGCCGGTCAGGGTCACCACACCTTTGGCAATGCTGCCGGTGGTGTTGTGCAGCGGCAGGCACCAGATCTCGCCGATAGGGTCAGTCTTGCGCCAGGTTTCGTACATCGAGGCCAGCATCGAACCTTGGCCGCCAATGCTTTTGGCCAGCGCGACGCTGGACACCAGCACCAGTTTGCCGACATCGGCCGGTGCGATGTTGTCGTTGACCTGAGCGACGATCAAACGACGCATGGCCGACGACGCGCTATTGGCTGCCGAATTGTCCATCTCGGCGTAGAACAGCGGAACACGAATGTCCGCGGGGATGTTGCTGAATCCGATCGCCATTATTTGGCTCCCTGTGGTTTTGCCGCTTTCACGGCTTTGGTAGTGATATCGCCATCGGCCAAACGTCGACGCCACCAGGCGTTGTCCGGCACTTCACGGCCCTCGAGGGGCAACAGATCGCCCGCTTCCGGGTCCGGCACGACACGGCCTGGGGCCGGCAGCACGGTGATGCGTTCGCTCATGGGGTTACATCTCCAGAGAAAGTCAGTTCCAGGCGCCCGTCGGGCCCTGGGCGTTTCAGATTGGGGTCGGCCGGATCGATCGCATCGACCCGCACGGTGACCCCGGTAAAGGACGACAAACCGTCCAGTTCACGCTCGTGCCAACTCTCTGCGGGCTGCCCCGGCAGATTGCGGCCAAGCTGAAATTCGGTGAAAAAGCGCAAGCGGTACAACGCGCGGCTGCTGCTGATGGAAAGCAGTTCGCCGCTTTCGTATTCGATGGCGTCGTAGCCCGCACCAGGCTTGAAACCCACCAGTGCGCGCCACAGTTCGGCACGCAGGTCGTGCAACAGATCCAGCGCTTTTGTAGCGTCGGTGGTGTCGAGCACCAGGGTCACTTCGAAGCGGTCGCGAATCGGCTGCAGGGCCAGGTTTTGCGCCAGGCTTTTGCTCGCCACATCGCTGATGGGGACGACGTAGGCGCAGGGGGTGGTGAGCGGGGTGTTGGTTTGCAAAGTGGCGAGGTCGATGCCGGCGGCGATTCGATTGGCCAGGGTTGGGCATTGCTCACGCAACTGCGTGAGGATCGGAGTGATCTTCATGGAGGTGCTCCAGAGTTTTATGGAAGGCACTGCTCGTGTAGGAGCTGAGCTTGCTTGCGAAAGCGGTGGGTCAGTCGACTGTGATGTTGAATGTGCAGCCGTCTTCGCGAGCAGGCCCGCTCCCACAGGGGGTCTGCGTGTTGGCTCTCATCCGGATCAGGCAAAGGCCTCAGCGTCAGGGTCGAGGCACGTCGCGTCGATCATGCAGCGATAGCTGTTGGCGCGATCGCCGCTGGCGGTGACTTTGTCGATCGACCAGCGACCGCGCATGAAGTCCGGCCAGGTGTCGTCCAGGAGAACAAGGCCTTCAGCCGAGAAGTCAGGGTTGCCCGGGCAACTGATTTTTACCTTGAGCTTTTCACGGGCCATTTTGCGTACTTCACCTTCGCCGACCGCTTGCGCTTCTTCCGCATTCTGGCAGCTCAGGCGCACGGTCTTGAACGGCGCGAGCCCGGTTTCAACCACCTGCAGCAAACCGGCTGCGGCGTCCCACCAGTTGATCTTGCAACCTTGGGTCTTGGCCTTGGCGCTGTCATCAAGGGTCGCGGTGATAAACCCATGGTCGCCAGGCCGATTGTTGCGGGTGACCGACAGTCGCACGTCCGCCAACACCTTGCCCGACAACGATTTGAGTTGACCCGGCAGGGCCAGCACATACAGCTCATTAAAGGGTTTGGCGATGGCGCCGTACCTGGTCGCCAAGCGTGTGATGAAGCCCATGTCGGTTTCATTCGACTGGTCGATATGCACGATCTTTTTCAGTGACAATGACGGGTCCACCCTCGGCGAAAAACCGTATTTGGATGTCAGTTCGCGAAACAGTGCGCCGAGGGTCGTCGGGCCATGACTGGCCGAGCGACGCTGCTGGAATCCGCTCTCGTCCGCCGCACTGAACGGTGCGGAGGTCGCCACCAGCGACACGCGAAACGGGAACAGCGTCGGCGTACGTCGGGTCACCAGGAACTGGCCTTTATCCACCAGCCCGGATTCCAGATACCCCACGCACAAACCGACTTTTCCGCCCAGGCTCGGCAACCCTTCAAGGCCTTCCAGATCGAGTACCAGGGTCAGTTGATCGGACTCGATCCCGGCGGCATCGATGTGCTCCCAACTGATCAGGCGCTGATTGATCAGGGTCGCATTGGCCCCGTAGATTTCTATCGCTGGCGTGAACCCGATTGCCATGTAGCCTCCTTAATCCCAAGCCGTTACCGGCGTTTTCGCTGCGGGTCTGGATTCAAGTTCCGGCAACACCACCCAGACACCCGCGGGCAGTACCGGGCCTTGCTCGGCCAGTGTGGGGTTGAGGCGCCACAGCGCCTCTTCGGCCGCGTCGTCACAACGCTCGATTTCGCGGTAGAGCAACAGATTCACCGAGTCACCGGTGATGGTTCGTACCTTACGCATTGACGTATTCCCCCAAGGAAATCGACCAACTGATCAACATCGCCGTGCCGTCATCGATCACATCGCTTTGGGTTTCCGTCACATCGTCGACCCGCCACAAACCCCAGTTGCGACCAATGCCATCAACCAACGGCAGCGGTACGCGCAGCGCTTGTAAGGCGCGTAACTCATCGAGCCGGTCCATGGCCACCGCATACATCGCCTTGCCTGTGATCGTCATGGTTTGCAGGCCCTGACCGGTCTGGCTGGACTTGGGCTTGCTGGTCAAAATATCCACCTTCACCCAGCCACCGTCCGACTTGCGCACCAGACCGCCGTAGGCGAAGTTGCTCGACAAGCCAAAAATGAACGTGCCGAGTGCCATTTGCTGCCTCATCAAGCCACCCCGTCGGTCAGGGCCGTGTCACGTCGCACGGCGAGTTGATTGGTCGTTGTTATCATTCCGAACTGGTTGGAAATGTGTTGCACCACCAGGTTGGCCAGTTCAGTGGTATTGGGTGAGTCCTGGGCGTTGATGTAGATGTTGGCGTTAACCGTGTTTTGCTGATTGTTCGTCTGGGCGTTGGTCAGGTCTTTGCTGACCTGGTCCGGTGACAAGAGGCGATCAGCCCCGGTGTAAATAGACTCACCCAGCGCTTCACCGCCCTTGCTGCCGAAGTAGGAACCGACCAGGCCACCCACCAAGGCACCCACTGCAGTGCCCAGGACTGGAACGGGAATGAAGCTGCCAATCAACGCGCCGGTAGCAGCGCCGGCATAACCTCCGGCCGCTCCGCCAATGCCCGATCCGACAGCGCCGGCAGCGGCTTTGTAATCGCCGGCCATCAGTGCCTTGACCCCGTTATAACCCGCATTGGCCAGCGCCAGAGGCCCACCTAACCGGCCTGTGAAAGTCTTGGCCCTCGTCATGCTGGTGACCAGTCGGTTACGTACCGTAGGACGCGGAGATTTGGTCTCAGCGGCCCCGGGTTGTTTCGGGTTACCACCCTTTTCTTGCGTACCGTCGTTGGCTTTTTTCTTGTCCTGAGCACCGCCCTCATCACCTCCCGGCGGCTGAATGGCAGCGTCCGGTTTGAAAAGCTCTGTGGCGGTGGTGGACACAACCGACGCCAGCTTGTTCAGGATGGGCCCGCGCAACGGAGTCGAGGCCGCAACACCGAGCAAGGTCAATGCAGCCGTGACTTTCGGCAAGGTTTCAACCACAGAACTCACGCCGCTGACCACCATGTCGGCGCTGAGCATCGCGAGGTCAGTAAATGGCGCCACTGCGGTTTCGACCGCAGTATCAAGTCGGGTCAAACTCGCATCCAGCGCATTCCAGCGCCCTTGCGAGGTGTTCCCTCGGGCTTCGGCAGTTTGCGCCATCGAACCCTTGTTACCGTCACCCTTGTCGGCCGCTACCGCCAAAGCCGTCTTCAGATCCTGGGGCGACTTCAGCAATTTGCCGATGCCCTCGTCGCCCTCAAACAGCGTCTTGATCAACGAAGTCTGTTGCTCGGCCGGCTTGCTCTTCAGGGCCGCCAGCACATCGCTGATCGCCCCCGGTGCGTCCGTGCGAATTCTGCTGGAGAGGTCTTCCGGTTTGATATCAAGTTGCGTCCAGGCGGCTCGCTGCTCTGGCGTGGCCTTGTCACCCTTGCCGAGCGCAGTGCCGAAGTTTTTCAACGAGGCGCCGGCTTCTTCCTTGCCCAAGGAAGCGCTGAGCAGGGCAGCTGCGATGGCCGCCGCTTGCTCAGGCGCGATGCCGGCGGCCAAACCTGGCTCGCCGCCGCGCAATACGACCGAACCAATATCTGCCGCTGACGCTTTCAAATCGAGAGTGGCACCGAGGCGGTTAGCCGCATCGCCCAAGTCGAGACTTTTCGCTCGATCAAGGTGCAACGAAGTGCGCCAGCCAGTCATGAGCGCGCCGGCTTCCTTGATATCGATCTTGTACGCCGAGGCCATGACGGCGCTGTCGCGTGCGAGATCCGTCAGCGTCTGCTTTCGGTCCTGCGGTTGGACGTCCTTGAGGACCCGAGAATCAACCGCCGCCTGTTGCACCTGCAACAGTTGCACCGCTGTTGCGCCGCTGGGGGCGGTGCGTTTTTCACCCGCTATCTTCTGGGTGTCATTGGCCAGCTCCTGAAGCGGATCAGGGGCCAGCTGCAATTTCTGATTCAGGTCGACGAGGGCCGACTGCACCGCCATTGCAGCCTTCAATTCCTCTGGCGGCGCACGCTGGTCAACTTCAGCCTTGAGCTTTGACTTTGCCTCACTGGCTGGTGCCGGCGCCGATGCATTCGCCTTGAGCAACGACTGCTGCGACGACAGTGCTCCGTTCAACGACGCCAGGATTTCACGGAGCTTGCCTTGCTCCACCACCAACAGGCGGATATCGAGGCTGGCCGTGGTCAGTGCCTGGTTCAGCCCCGACAACGGGTCCTCGAAACCGACAAGCCCCGGCGTTTCAGATGCGCTGCCGAGTTGCGGCAGCTCGATGCGATTGATGTCCGCACCGTGCAGCGAATAGTCACTCTCTGCCATCGCGCTCTACTCCTGTTTCACGCCAAGGCGAGTGATCGCGATGTCGTAGCGGCGTAATGCCTTGCCGGCGTCCCATTCCAGAATTTCCGCTTCACTTACCGGGTAAATGAGCGGGACGACATCGAGGATTACTTCGATGTCGCGCTCCGAAAGAAGTCCGCCGGTTTGTTTAAAAAATCGTCGATGCGTACCTGAAGCTGTGTCCAGTCGGGCACGGTCAGCAGGTCCAGATCGGGCAGCATCAGCCCGGTGCAATGGGCGGTGATGAACTCGGCGCGTTCCTTGGCGGTTTTCAGTTTCTTCATCGCTTTG
Source organism: Pseudomonas sp. ASL4 (assembly GCF_056680395.1). Classification (NCBI taxonomy): domain Bacteria; kingdom Pseudomonadati; phylum Pseudomonadota; class Gammaproteobacteria; order Pseudomonadales; family Pseudomonadaceae; genus Pseudomonas; species Pseudomonas sp. ASL4. The sequence goes on from NZ_CM155280.1 coordinate 6,824,043, forward strand.
GTGGCGCGCAGTACCGGCATTTCCAGGGTCAGCGAGGTTGTGCTGCGGCCCGCTGCGTTGAGTGGTTGCAGCAGTTGCACTTGATCGGGGTCTGCCGATGGGTCGCCTTGCTCGTCCTGCTCCAGAAAGTACGAAGCCGGACGGGTCGACATCTCGTGCACGTACTGGGCGATGCTCACGTAGTCCGGGCGTTTGAGTTGGTCGAGTTCCTTGACCGACAGGCCGGTGGCCAATTTCGCCAGTTCGAAGAACTGATCGTCCTCATCATCGCCGGCACGGACCAGGGCCTCTTTCTGCGCGGCGTAAAACAAGGGTTTAAGCTGAATCTGTTCGATCTGCGACTGGTTGTCGGCGGTGATCGGCGACAGCAAGACGTGAACAGGAGGCGTCCAGGACATGAATGAATTCCTTGGTGGGTCGTGGGGAGGTGTTGCGCAAATGCCTACCGATTAACGCAGATTTCAAGGCTTGTGAGCCTCCCCTGTGGGAGCGGGCTTGCTCGCGAAAGCGATGATTCAGTCAACATTGATGTTGAAGCTGATGGCCTCTTCGCGAGCAAGCCCGCTCCCACAGGGATTGCGTTTTAACTGGCGGGTGTTGGGGGGGTTACGGCAGCAGTACAGCGCGGCGGGCGTCGCCGAGGATGTCGACGCCGTTGAGCATGAACTTCTGGGTGCGCACGTCGATGTCGATCACCGGAATGCCGTTTTCGATACGGTTGTAGGTGCGGCAGGTGAGTTCCAGTGCGGTGGTGGGTTTATCGCCCATCTTCATCTTGGTCTCGGCCAGGGATTTCAGCTTGCCACCCACGGTGTGGTAGGTGAACCAGGTGTTACCGTCCTGATCCTGACCGGCTTCGCGGACGTTCAGCAGAATGTCCTCGCCCAGTTTCACACCCAGCGCCAGCATGATTTCCGGCCCCATGCCTTGCAGGGTCAGCGTAGCCGTCAGCACATTGGCGCTTTTGGCCATGTCCTCGGCGATAAAGCGCCCGCCCGTCATCGGTTCCATGACGAAGTCGATCTTCGGCGGCATGAAATCTTCCACAGTCGCCGACAACGGCAAGCCTTGCAGGGTGGCCGCGATGGCCTGTCTTACGCGGTTAGTAAACATTAGAGAACATCCTCCAGGAACTGCTCGATGATTTCATCACGGGCGTTGAGTTGGTAAACCATGTGTTCGTTCGGCGCGTAGCGGCCGTAGTCGATGACGATGAACCAGGTGCCGTTTTTGTACTTCTCGACACTGTTCAATTCCGGGTGCAGGTAAACGCTGCCGCCGGGGATGGTTTCGTCGGCGACCAGGGTTTGCAGCCAGTCGTTGATGCGCTTGACCTCCTGATCCATGAAGGACTTGGTCAGGTTCTTGGCCATGGCTTTCTGGCCGGCTTTCACCAGCTTGCGGCTGATGGCATCTTCCAGGCCGACGTAGCTGATGAACTTGCCGGTGATGGAACGGTTACCCAACAGCGAGAAGCCGCCGAGGACGGTCCGGGCGTAGTAGCTGATGCCGTAGCGGTTGAGCAGATCGCCTTCGGTGGAAGTGTCGAGGATGTTGTATTCCACGACCCGCGAAACGTCCTCGGCGTAGGTCACCTGGTTGCCCGGGCTCTCCCACTGCTTGACCTTGGCCAGCGCAGCGATGGCCAGGCTCGACGGCGCCAGGAACACGTTTTTCTTCGCCGCTTTGGAGTAAACGGCCGGCATGTTGTGCACCAGCAGGCAGCGGTCGAAACCGAGGTCATCGCCGCCCAGATCCTTGCTGTACGTCACTTGATCAGCGACCGCGGCGTCCTTGCCGTCGAGCACAACGCGCGCCTTGATGCGCTTGCCGAAGGAGGCGAATTCACTGGCCACTGCCTTGGTGCCGGTGAAGCCCGGTGCACCGATGATGGTCAGGTCTTCCGGCACACCGCTCAGCGCGGCCAGGCCCAGTTTGCGGCCGGTCACCGGCTCGACGCCGCCGATCACGTTGTTCGCGGTGTCCGCCGGGGTCGTGCCCTCTTCGACGATAACCACGTAAACCGGGACCTTCACCACTTTCAGGATCTGGTACACCGCTTGGTACAGCGTGCCCGACTCGGCGCCGGTCGGATCGAGCAGCCCCTGAGTGGTGAAGCTGTTGATGCGGAACGGCGAATTGCGCGGGATCAGCAGATCGGCTTTCGGCGCGGTGCCGACCAGGCCAATGACGTTGTCGCCCAGACCACCCATGGCCTCGGGGGATTCAGTGGCATTGACGGTGATGCCGTTGTGCTCGAAGTTCAAAACCTCAGCCATGTTATTCAGCCTTCTTGGCAACGGCCTGTTCGGCCGGGGTGGATGTAGATTTCAGCGCCAGGCGACCGGCGCTGAGCAATGCGTTGGCTTCGACATCGAGCAGGTCGAGTTCCTGGCCCGCGGTCGACCAGTGACCACGCCCGACAGGGAACGGGACGAGGACGGTGTAGGTTTGGCGTTCTGCCATTTGGGTTTCTCCAGAGACGAAAAAGCCCCTTTTTTTGAGGAAGGGGCTGTTGGGTGTTGATTAGCGGATAAGAAAACGCCCCGGCGGTGCGGGGCGTTTATTGGGGTAGGGTTGAGAGCCATTCCGGTGTGGATGGCCGATGTTGAAGCAAGGGAAACTCGCTAGATTCTGGCCAGTTACGCAACAAGCGACGATACGCTTGCAACTCGGTGTATTGGGTTTGGGTTAGCGTTGTTGGCGAACCTTCCTCCACTTCGTCTCGGTGACGAGTTACAACGCCGTCAGTCGCTGCAAGTTGGCCATCTCGCCAGGTACGCTCAGCAAACGCAACTTCGGCAGAGGATGGCGGAGGCGGATCAATCAGCAGCGGATAGCCATCATCCCCCCAGCTAATAACCTGACCTTCAGCCTGACCCGCCAACAGTTCAGCGTGGTACTCGGCAGAGATTTCAATCACGTCATCCTGCATCGATGTATGAATAGACGCATCGTAAAAACCGCGAGCAAATTTTGAAGCAAACATAAAATCCCCCTTAGAAGCCGACAACTCGATACCCACCAGCCTGTGTGGCTACTGTGGTGGATTGATTCCAGAACCGAACTTGATTATTTGAGATGTTGTAGCAGTTGACCCCAGGTATCCCCGGACCAGACGCGCCCCCGGCTATTGAGAACCCAGCAGCGGCGACAGGGAAGATGATGGGGAAGTTAACTAAAATCGAACCGTTAGCAGGGATCGCTGGAATGATTCCCCATTGCTCGATCAAGCCCGATGGGTTTTTCTGATATCCGTTTTGTGTCAGTAACGCCGAAAATTCATTGGAATACTTCAGTGAAGAAACACCTTCCTCAACGACATAGTTGATATCCCCACAAGTAAACACAGCGTTAGAGCCGCTCTGAATCGTAATGCTCGTGAGCGTCTTGGCGAGCGCCACAATCATGTCGCCACCTTGGCGACTTACAGTTATGTCGCTAACCCCAATGTTGAGAATGTAAAACTTGGACCCGACAGGACTCGCAGCCAGTGCCGGCATTGTCAGCACCCCCGGCCCGGTGACAACAATACGGCGCCCCGCCATCGTAGGCATCAGCGCAGCGGGAAGCGTCGTAATGCTCGTTTGCCCACTAAAATTTCCTTGCGCACGCTGCACAAACTCCGTCGTAGCGACTGCTTTGGAATTATCGAACTGCGTTGGCGTATTCGCTGTGGGACTAATCAGCGCCGGAGAATTGAGCGGCGCAAAACCTTGCGTCACGTTCTGGAACGTCAGCGCCGTGGTACCCAGGACAATCGCCCCATCCGTGACCAGTTGCCAGCGAGTGTCGGCCTGCGTCGCCCCCTGCTCTACGGAGACGGCCAAGGCCGACGTCACCTCTGCGCTTATGTCCGCGTCTATCGCCCGAACCCAGGCCGCGACCGCCGCAACATAGATGCCGTTATCTTTCGCCGCCGTCTGGTTTTTAACGAGAACGCGATCACCTGCAACAACAGCCACGCCATCAATTGTTTGAGGCCCGACCAACGTGATGTTGGCGGTAGTTGCTACCCGCACCGATTGCTTACTGTCAAGTTTGGCGAGTTCGTCAGCGACATAGGAAGCTACCCACGCACGGGTCGCTTTAACCACGGTGTCGTCAATCAACAACGTCACCAACGCCGCATTACTGGTCTCAAAAATCGAGCGAATGTAAAACTCTTTCCCCGACCCCGACGTCGCCAATACCGGTTTAAACGACTCCGGATATTTAACGATGGCGTACAAAATCCCGGTATCCGTCCAGAGCCCGGCCTCACGCACATACCAGCCGCCAACATCCGGCGGAATGGTCACTTCAGCCAGCAACCAGCTCGGGTTTTTCTCATCCTGGAACAGTGCATTGAGTGGCCCGCGCCATACTTCGCGCTTGAGCGCAGTGTCAGTCGCCGCTGGGTTGTAAACCGCACCGCCGCCGTCACCAACAGAAATCTGTGACAACTTGATTGGCTGCCCCGCCGCTTTACAGGCAGTTTCGTAGGCAATCCCCGCGTTGGTAAGCAGGGTGTAATAGTCGGCCATTTAGGACCCCTGAGGATAAATAGTGGAAGTTTCGACGGCGTAGAGCCCGGCGGCCATGAAGACCTGGCCCGAGGCTTCAAGCCCTTCGATGACAATCGGGTACACCGTGGTCAGCTCGCCGCACACGGTGGCGGCGCCGATGACGTGACTACCGAAGGCGCTCAGGCCCACGGACACGGTCAAGGTGTCGCGTTCGCTTTTAGCGTCGGCCAAGCGCCGGTCAAGACGCGCATCGATGTCTTCGCTGTAAGGCTGTTCGGTGAAGGCCCTGACGGAAAAACTGTAAGGCTGGCCGGGCGGTGTTTGCTCGTACCAGGCGCTCACTTCGGGTTGCAGCTGCAAGCCTTTGGCGGCGTTTTCCAGAGCCTTTCGAGTGCCGGCTTGCCGTGCGGTGGGCCAGGCGAGTTCGACCGTCAAACGCTTTTCCGACTCGGGCGCTTCGCTGCTCCACTCGCTGACCCCGCGATCCGCACCGAGGTACGGCAGGAATGCAGAAGGCGTCACGGCGGGACTCATCAACTCCGGAAACGGCGGATCGATGCGATCAAGCAAGCGACCGAAACCAAGATCAAGCGCCCTTTCCAGCGACGAACTGTTGGCCGGCAACAGGCTTGGACGAGGTGTGTCGTCACTCATAACGTATCCACCTCGACCTCGACGCCCGTGCAATACGGGGCCTGGAAAGCCGTCGTCACAATCGGCGCCAGCGGCTCAAGGATTTGCAGTTGAACCGCGCCGGCGCTGTGCAGCGTGTAGTCGATCCAACTCGGGTCGACCCGCCCTTCCAGCCGATGACAAGCATCCGCATACGCCTGCAACTGCTGTTGCGCGGCGACCTTGGTCAGACCCGAATCCGGGCCGGCGTTAATCTTCGCCACGACGCGGATTTTGTAGTTCTTGATTTGCGCGCCCTGCACGGTGACGTGGTCGGTTTCCGGGCATACATCCGGTCGGGCAAAGTGCTGGCGAACACCGTCGAGCAACGCTGCGGTCGGGGTGCCATCGCCCTCGCGGGCCAGCACGGTAACCATCACTTCGCCGGGGGCGGTGCGACGCCCATTGCCATCCTTGACCTGTGCCGCAAAGCCGTCCGGATCAAAGGTGTAAGTGACCGTCACCACGCCGGCAGTCGCCGCTTCCACCTTTACCGCCGGCCGTTCGCCGAGGGTAAAAACCTCCCGGCGATACTGCATCCGTGAACCGGCTGCCGGTGCATGCGGCGCCAGGTAATAACGCAACCGGGCGTCGTCGTCGCTTTCGTAAACCGGTGGGATGGATGGGAACGCCGCCGAGTCGCCCGGGTCCAGCAACTGACGCTCAAGACCCATGTCCGCCAAGCGAGCATCGAGGTTGCTGCCCGTCGCCCACCACGCCAGCATCTGCTTGATGCGGGCGTTGTATTTGCGTTCGTGGGTTTGTAGCCGCACACAAAACGCTTCGAGCGCCAAGGTCAGCAACTCGCTTTCGTTTTCCAGGCTGACCACAAGCTTTGCCGCGCTCTCGGGAGAGCGGGCGCCGACGTATTCAACGACGAAGGTCTTGAACTCTGCGAGCAGATCTTCAAACGCCTCGACGGTGACAATCGAAGGTTCGGCCAATTGATTCTGGCCAGGTATCAACATACTCATGCCACCACCTCAAAGGTTTGTTGGCGGTTTTTCCAGATGCCGGCGAAACGCAACAACAAACCAGCGCCGTGCCGACTGGCCACAATGACTTGCGGCTCGAAATCGTCGATGCCGTTGTACTTGTTGTAAAACGCTTGGGCGGCGTGGCTTTGCGCAAGAATCAACAGATCGTCGCCGAGGTTTTGCCCCAGCAACTCAGTGAGTTGGCAGCCATACAAAGGACGCTTCTGACGAGTGCCCAAAGGCGTCGTCAGCGCCCGGGTCGCGCGCTGCACAAACTGCAGCCAGTCGTCGACCGTTACTCCGGTGTCTCTATCGATTCCGATCATGGGAAAACTCTTTATGCCGGACTGATGACGCGGCCCTGGTGATCCACCACCGGGCCGCTCAGGTGCACACCGGACGCGTCAATCAATAAGCCGACCGCGCCCAGTTGCAAGGTGATCGCCTGGGGTGTCATCACTAGTCGGGCCGGGCCGATGCTCAACTCGAGCGACTCGCGTGATCCCGTGAATGTTGCCGGGCCGTTCTTCCAGTGCAGGACGTGGCTGGCATCGTCGTAGCCGCTTTCGGTGCCGTCCTGATAGAGGCGACGCGTCAGCGAAGCCTGTGTCGAGACCGGCGGAAATTGACCGCCGTTAAGGCCGAACAGTGCGACCGACTGCCCGCCGCCCTCGCCGCCGCCATGATTCAGCAACAGGCATTGCTCGCCCACGGAAGGAATCCGCGACTCGCTTTGGGCCCCGGCGCTGGGGTTGAAAAACCGGATCGCCGGGGAGAGCAACTCACCATGGCTGACCTTGCAGGTGTTGCTGGCCGCGTCGACCTCCTGGCACACGCCGATGCGACAAAAGCTGTCGGCGCGCCGATACAGGTCTTCAAGCTCGGTTTCCATCTGCGCCAGTCGTTCGATGATCGGGCCCAATTGCATACGTAGTAGCGCATCAAACATGGCTAGCCCTCGAGTGCGGTGTATTGATCCGGGTCGTCGATGTTCGACACCTCCCAGGTGCGGGCAAATTTCGGGATGCCGGTCGGGTCCTCCAGCAGCAGCGGCCCGAGGTACAGCGTCTGGGTGAATGAAACAGTCCAGGCGTTGTATTGCCGTGTATCGCGGATGAATGTGGATGCGATGCCATCGATGTTCATCGGCAGGTCGCATTGATCACCCGGCAGCTTCCAGCGGTTGTCGGTGACCAGGTTTTTCAACTCGCTCGCAAGGTCGCAAGCAGCCAGTCCTGAAGCGGGCAGCACGGCTTGTAGCGAAACCGTCAGGACATGGGCGATGCGTCCACTATTGGCGCGCTCGCCCGGCGCATCGTGTTCGATCGTGATCAGAACCCAGGTCGGATCGCCGGTGCTGTCGAAGTCTTGAGGACTGCCGACCTTCACGCTCGGGATGGCGACGCGCAACGCTTCGGCAATAGCGGAAACAAGCTGCGAAGGTTTTTCGATGACAACGGGCATTAGTGGCCTCCTGTGCCGCCGTTTTATTGTTGATCCGGACGCGGCGGGACGTCACAGACGCCGATGCGCTTTGCAGCCCAGCGTTCGTAAAGTCCGATGGCCACATCCGCTCCAGCCATCGCCGTAAGACAGCCAAACGCACACGCGGTCCAGATCGACACGCCAGCGGCGTACAGCAACATGATTGCCGAGACCCCGCAGATCACACAGGCCCCGGAGCGCAACGCCAGGCGCCGCAACAGCGCCCAGCCTCGGGCGCCTTCCTTGTCGGCGCGCCACATTTCGCCGGATACCCCGCCCACCAGGGCGAGGACGATGACCAGCCAGATCGGCATGTCCGCTAACGCTTGTTGCTCGTTTGTCATGTCACGCCTCCTGGGGTGATTGATGAGTGGTATGTATTGGATTCAAACGCTGTCTCTTGAGGTAGGCATTCCAAAAAGCCCGGCGCTGGGCCGGGCTTTTCAGTAATGCGGTCCTTCGCCTTCCTTTAATCCTGTGTACAAAAAGGAAGCTGACTTTTCGGCGCTACTGGCGCGGTACGAGTCCATTCAAATTGTTTTTCCGACCGCGGTCCCTGCCCGCCGGATAACTGCTTCTGGTGCTTTACGCTGCACACCCGGGTCAGTTGCCAACCCTCTGAACCGTTGAGGCCGGTTCATCGCTGCCTTTGTGGTGGAACTAAAGAGCTTCGTTTCGAGCCGCTTTGTTGAGCGGCTTGGGACACAGAATATGCATTGATGCATATACAGTCAATGCGTAAATGCATTTATTTATGCACATAAAATGCACAAGCGCATGGAAGCCCCAAAAACAAAGGCGCTGGTGGTTTTATGCAGGCGAAAAAAAACCCGCCGAGGGGCGGGTTTTAGCGGACAGCTATGAGGTTAGCGGGCGTACATGCCCCACCAGAAGACGTGACCGAGGATGACAATCTGCTCTTCCTGGATTTCCTGGAAGGTGTAGTCCTCATCCGGATGCTCATCGCGATTGAAGCTGCGCAGACGGATACCGGTCGGCAGACGATAGAGCTGTTTCACCCGCAACTGACCGTTATGGTTGATGGCGTACAAGTCGCCATCGACGATGTCGCCAATCCCGCATTTACCGGCGTTCACGCCGACGGTGGCGCCATCGCGCAGCACCGGCAACATGCTGTTGCCGCGCACTGTCACGCATTTGGCCTGGTCGAACTGCACGCCGTTGTGACGCAGACTGCGCTTGCCGAAGCGCAAGCTAGAGCGCTCGCTTTCTTCGATGACGAATCTTCCTGATCCTGCAGCCAATTCAACCTCGCGAAGAAAGGGGACCGACACCTCGTCATCATCGACAGGGGTATCGTCGTCCCACAAGCTTATGTCCTTGAGTTCGGAATGTAGTTGATCGCGCGCAGCAGCGGCGACCGGCGCGACATCCGCGCGCCCGCGCAACTGATCGGTGCTCACAGAGAAGTACTCGGCAATCTTCGAGATATGTTTATCCGAAGGATCGACGATCTTCCCACTGAGAATCCGCGAGAGAGTGGATTGAGGCACGCCGGTGCGACGGTGAAGCTCCGTGGGGGAGATCCCGTGCTGATCGAGCAGTGCTCTTAAGACAGTAGATACGTTGCGTTTTTGCATAACGCGAATAGTGCTTGATCTTTTTCCGGAAAACAAATGCTGATATGCATAAAAACGCATGAAATGTGAATAAATGCAGAAATGTGCCACAAGCCTTTGATGCCTGCGTCTGGCAGACCGCTCATGTTAACCTTGCGCCCATCGCGGAAAAGCCGGGCCGATGCCCCTCCTTTGCCCTACACCTTTCAACGAGTTTTCCTGATTTCCGATGAATAAAGCTATCTCCGATCTGTCCTCGCACACGCCGATGATGCAGCAATACTGGCGCCTGAAGAACCAGCACCCCGACCAGCTGATGTTCTACCGCATGGGTGACTTCTACGAGATCTTCTATGAAGACGCGAAGAAGGCCGCCAAGTTGCTGGACATCACCCTGACCGCCCGTGGGCAGTCGGCCGGCCAGGCGATTCCGATGTGTGGGATTCCTTACCACGCCGCCGAAGGCTACCTGGCGAAACTGGTCAAGCTCGGCGAGTCGGTAGTGATCTGTGAGCAGGTCGGCGACCCGGCCACCAGCAAAGGGCCGGTGGATCGTCAGGTGGTGCGGATCATCACGCCGGGTACGGTCAGTGATGAAGCGCTGCTGGATGAGCGTCGGGACAACCTGATCGCAGCGGTGCTGGGTGACGAGCGTCTGTTCGGGCTGGCGGTGCTGGACATCACCAGCGGCAACTTCAGCGTGCTGGAAATCAAAGGCTGGGAAAACCTGCTGGCGGAACTGGAGCGGGTCAACCCGGTAGAGCTGATGATCCCGGATGACTGGCCAAAGGATCTGCCGGCGGAAAAACGCCGTGGGGTTCGTCGTCGTGCACCGTGGGATTTCGAGCGTGATACGGCGCTGAAAAGTCTCTGCCAGCAGTTTTCCACCCAGGACCTTAAAGGCTTCGGTTGCGAGAACCTGACCCTGGCCATCGGCGCCGCCGGTTGCCTGCTCAGCTACGCCAAGGAAACCCAGCGCACCGCCCTGCCGCACTTGCGTAGCCTGCGTCATGAACGCCTGGACGACACCGTGGTGCTGGACGGCGCGAGCCGTCGCAACCTGGAGCTCGACACCAACCTGGCCGGGGGTCGCGAGAACACCCTGCAATCGGTGGTCGATCGCTGCCAGACCGCCATGGGCAGCCGTTTGCTGACCCGTTGGTTGAACCGTCCACTGCGGGACTTGACCGTGTTGCTCGCGCGTCAGACTTCGATCACCTGCCTGCTCGACGGCTACCGCTTCGAGAAGCTGCAACCACAGCTCAAGGAAATCGGCGACATCGAGCGGATTCTGGCGCGGATCGGTCTGCGCAATGCCCGTCCTCGTGACTTGGCGCGTCTGCGCGACGCCCTCGGTGCACTGCCCGAGCTGCAAGTGGCGATGACCGAGTTGGAAGCCCCGCACATTATTCAACTGGCCGCGACTACCAGCACCTACCCGGAACTGGCGGCGTTGCTGGAAAAAGCCATTATTGACAACCCGCCGGCCGTCATCCGTGACGGCGGCGTGTTGAAAACCGGTTACGACGCCGAGCTGGACGACCTGCAATCGCTCAGCGAAAACGCCGGGCAGTTCCTGATCGACCTCGAAGCCCGCGAGAAGGCCCGCACTGGCCTGTCGCACCTGAAAGTCGGCTACAACCGCATTCACGGTTACTTCATCGAGTTGCCAAGCAAGCAGGCCGAGTCGGCGCCAGCGGACTACATCCGTCGCCAGACGCTCAAAGGCGCCGAGCGTTTCATCACGCCGGAGCTGAAGGCGTTCGAAGACAAGGCGTTGTCGGCCAAGAGCCGCGCGCTGGCCCGCGAGAAGATGCTCTATGAAGCGCTGCTCGAAGACCTGATTTCGCAACTGCCGCCGTTGCAAGACACCGCCGCCGCACTGGCCGAGCTGGACGTGCTGAGCAACCTCGCCGAGCGAGCGCTGAACCTCGACCTGAACTGCCCGCGCTTCGTCAGCGAGCCGTGCATGCGCATCAGCCAGGGTCGTCACCCGGTGGTCGAGCAGGTGCTGAGCACGCCGTTCGTGGCCAACGACCTGAGCCTTGATGACAACACCCGCATGCTGGTGATCACTGGTCCGAACATGGGCGGTAAATCCACCTACATGCGCCAGACCGCGTTGATCGTGTTGTTGGCGCACATCGGCAGCTTCGTTCCGGCGGCCAGTTGTGAATTGTCCTTGGTGGACCGGATCTTTACCCGGATCGGTTCCAGTGATGACTTGGCCGGTGGCCGTTCGACCTTCATGGTCGAGATGAGTGAAACCGCAAACATCCTGCACAACGCCACCGAACGCAGCCTGGTGCTGATGGATGAAGTCGGACGCGGTACGAGCACCTTCGACGGTCTGTCGCTGGCATGGGCCGCCGCGGAGCGTCTGGCGTATCTACGCGCCTACACGCTGTTCGCCACCCACTACTTCGAATTGACCGTGTTGCCGGAAGCCCAGCCGCTGGTGGCTAACGTGCACCTCAACGCGACCGAGCACAACGAACGCATCGTGTTCCTGCACCACGTGTTACCGGGGCCTGCCAGCCAGAGCTACGGCCTGGCGGTTGCGCAATTGGCCGGCGTGCCGAGCGAAGTGATCGTGCGTGCCCGCGAGCATTTGGGTCGCCTGGAAGCCACCGCCCTGCCGCACGAGGTGCCCAAGGCCGTCAAAGGTAAACCGGCTGCGCCGCAGCAGAGCGACATGTTCGCCAGTCTGCCGCATCCAGTGCTGGATGAGCTGGCCAAACTGGATCTGGACGATATGAGTCCACGTCGTGCGTTAGAAATGCTCTATACACTAAAGACACGGATCTAACGCACTTGCGTGCAAGCTGTTAGAATCTCGCGCGGTTTGGGATGCTGCTGGCTAATAGCCTGGCCAGCAGACTATCGCTCCCGAACCTGGCGACCCCAACGTGAAGGGGCTCCGCTGCCGCCGCCTGAGGAGAAAATTAGAAATGACCTTCGTCGTCACCGACAACTGCATCAAGTGCAAGTACACCGACTGCGTAGAAGTCTGTCCGGTGGACTGCTTTTACGAAGGCCCGAACTTCCTGGTGATTCACCCGGATGAGTGCATCGACTGCGCACTGTGCGAACCAGAATGCCCGGCCGTGGCCATCTTCTCCGAGGATGAAGTCCCGGAAGAGATGCAGGAATTCATTCAGCTGAACGTTGATCTGGCCGAAATCTGGCCGAACATCACCGAGAAGAAAGAATCGATGCCTGATGCGGAAGCGTTTGATCGCGTGCTTAACAAATCTGTAGGCAGCAAGCTGAAAGACCTCGAACGCTGATTACCCCGCGTTCTTGAAAAGGCCCCTTGTGGGCCTTTTTGCTTTTCCGGGATTGAAAGATCAAAAGATCGCAGCCTTCGGCAGCTCCTACGCGCCTGTGGGCGCCGCCGAAGGCTGCGATCTTTTGATCTTGCTTTTCTACAGGCAAAAAAAGGGGCGGTTTGACCCGCCCACATTTTTTCCCTATTCCTTGTATTCCTTTTCATCGTCCTGATGAACCGCGTCCTGCGATGTCCTTTCCCCTCTTCCTTGAAGGGCGTGTCTATCCGTCGACACAACCCAGATACTAGAGAATTCCCCGGCAAGAGCAATCGACCGCTGACGCTGAAACTCACTGTCATATGCCGTTAATAAAATTAAATACCTATATAAATCAGCTATTTAAATTCAGCTCACAATTCAAATAGACGACTACCAACCTCTAAAAATACCGAACACTTACGAAAGAGTAAGCCAAGTCTTACAACGCTAGACTACAAACCTGAGCTGGCGTCCTGCCGTTCTCCCAGGCAACAAAAAGCCCCGAACCAGTCGGGGCTTTTTGGTGCCGTTGAGTGAATGCCTTATTGAAACAGCGACTCGCTCGACAGGCCGTTCTTCTCGAGAATCTCCCGAAGGCGTTTAAGCCCTTCCACCTGGATTTGCCTGACCCGCTCCCGGGTAAGGCCGATTTCCAGGCCTACATCTTCAAGCGTGCTGCTCTCGTGACCACGCAGGCCGAAGCGGCGAATCACCACCTCACGCTGCTTGTCGGTCAACTCCGAGAGCCACTGATCGATGCTCTGGGACAGGTCATCGTCCTGCAACAGTTCGCATGGATCGGTTGGACGATCGTCGGTTAGGGTGTCCAGCAGGGTTTTATCCGAATCCGGACCCAGCGAGACGTCGACCGAAGAAACCCGCTCGTTCAGGCCCAGCATGCGCTTGACCTCGCCTACCGGTTTTTCCAGCAGGTTGGCGATTTCTTCGGGTGAAGGTTCGTGATCGAGCTTTTGCGTCAACTCCCGTGCAGCCCGCAGGTACACGTTGAGCTCTTTGACCACATGGATCGGCAACCGGATGGTCCGGGTCTGATTCATGATCGCGCGCTCGATGGTCTGACGAATCCACCAGGTTGCGTAGGTCGAAAAGCGGAAGCCGCGCTCGGGGTCGAACTTTTCCACTGCCCGGATCAGGCCGAGGTTGCCCTCTTCGATCAGGTCCAGCAGCGACAAACCACGATTGACGTAACGCCGGGCGATTTTCACCACCAGCCGCAGGTTGCTTTCAATCATGCGTTTGCGCCCGGCCGGATCGCCACTTTGCGACAGGCGCGCAAAATGAACTTCTTCTTCCGGAGAGAGCAGCGGGGAAAAGCCGATTTCATTGAGGTACAGCTGCGTGGCATCGAGTGCCCGCGTGTAGTCGATGTACTTGTGTTGTTTTAGCGAAGCGGAGTGTTTGGATTTGGCGCGAACGGAAGGTGGAGTAGCCCCTTCATCATTCGACATCGAATCCGTAGCGATGCCGGTCTCCATAAGGAGAACCTCATCGTCGATGTCAAACTCCGGCACTTCTTTACTGAGAGCCATTGTTATAGTCCTTTGGTGAGTTCGACCTCAAGCTCAAGCGGCGCCTTTATCCTTGGCAACGCTGGAGCCTGTTCCCTCTACGTGACGGAACAGGCTGACAACAAATCAACGACGTGGCAGGAATTGCAGCGGATCTACAGGTTTACCTTGTCGGCGAATCTCAAAATGCAGTTTCACCCGGTCTGTACCCGTTGACCCCATTTCGGCAATTGTCTGTCCGACTTTGACCTGCTGCCCCTCCCGAACCAACAGCCTGCGGTTATGTCCGTAGGCACTGACGTAGGTATCGCTGTGTTTGATGATGACTAATTCGCCGTAGCCCCTTAAGCCACTCCCGGCGTATACCACCGTCCCATCAGACGCAGCTAAAACAGGCTGTCCCAAATCCCCGGCGATATCAATTCCTTTATTCAAACTACCGTTTGAAGAGAATTTTCCAATTAATATGCCATTAGATGGCCATCCCCAGCCGGTTGGGGCCGGGCCCGCGGGAGGCAGCGGTGCAGGTGCCGGCTTGTTGGCGACGGACGGTGCAACCACTGCTGTGCTGGTGGTTGTGCCATTTGCCTGACGTCGGATTACCGTGGTTTTCAGCGACGACGAAGGCGTTGAATCGGACGAACTGGCCACCTCCGTCGGCGTTGAACCGGTACGACCATCGAAGCGAATTGTCTGACCCGGATGGATCGTATAGGGCGTAGGAATATTGTTCCGTGCTGCGAGGGCTTTGTAGTCCCAACCGTAGCGAAAAGCGATCGAGAACAGGGTGTCTTTCGGCCGAACGACGTACTGACCCGTGGTCACGGCCGGTCGCTGAGCGACGGCTTTGTTGCGATCCACCACGCCTACGGAACTCGATTTGGTACTGGAGCAACCGACCAGCAACGTGCTCAAGACAAGGCCAGTCACCAGGCGCTGAAAGCTTGTTGTACCCATACGCTGCGCAATGACTGTGAGACTCACCCGCCGCTCCCTTTGTGGTGGCTGAAATTGTGGATTGCCGTGTTCCGGCACGAAATGTCGCAAGTATAACGGGCCGTACAGGCTTTACCTTTAATGAAGCGAAATTGCTTCACGCACACGTTTGCTACCCGCCGATAAATCCCGTTTAACCAATCGATGCCGGAGTAAGACCCGAACAATCGAATAGAATTCAGCGCGCAAAAACAAATGCTCAGGCCAGTGGCCCATGGAGCAACGGCACGAAGCGCACAGCCCCCAGAACACGCCTGGAAAAGCCCTGTTCTTCACGGATGATCAGCATCAATTGCTGGACCTCACCGGAGCCGACCGGAATTACCAGTCGCCCACCCGGCGCCAACTGATCGAGCAGTGCCTGGGGCACGTCGGTGGCGACAGCGGTGACGATAATGCCGTTATAGGGTGCCAGTGCCGGCCAGCCTTCCCAGCCATCGCCCCAACGGAATACCACGTTGCGCAGGTTCAGTTCGACCAAGCGCTCCTTGGCCCGGTCCTGCAGGACCTTGATGCGCTCCACGGAAAACACCCGTTCCACCAGTTGCGACAGCACGGCGGTCTGGTAACCCGAACCGGTGCCGATCTCCATCACCTTGTCCAGAGGACCTGCCTCCAGCAGCAGCTCGCTCATGCGGGCCACCATATAAGGCTGGGAGATGGTCTGGTTATTGCCGATCGGCAGCGCCGTGTCCTCGTAGGCGCGGTGAGCCAGTGCCTCATCGACGAACAGGTGACGCGGTGTACGGCGGATGACCTCCAGCACCTTGGCGTTGGAAATCCCCTCTTCATACAGCCGCTGAATGAGGCGCTCGCGGGTCCGCTGAGAGGTCATCCCGATGCCGCGACGCAGCATATCGTCTTGTTCACGGCCCATTAGCGCAGCCCCTCCAGCCAGCCATCGAGACTTCTGAAGGCATCGTTGAAGGTGCGATCCAGTTGTAATGGAGTGATCGAAACATAGCCCTGCATCACTGCATGGAAATCGGTGCCCGGGCCGCCGTCTTCGGCGTCACCTGCGGCAGCAATCCAGTAACCGGACTTGCCTCGCGGGTCGACGACTTTCAATGGCGCCGCAGCGCGGGCGCGATGCCCGAGGCGGGTCAACTGTATACCGCGGATGTGGTCCAGCGGCAGGTTGGGAATATTCACGTTCAGCACCGTGCGCGGTGGCAACTGGAGGTCAGCATGGGCTTCGACCAGTTTGCGCGCAAAGTAGGCAGCTGTGGGAAGGTTCTCTACTTGTCGTGAGACCAACGAAAAGGCAAACGAAGGCCGTTCCAGGAAGCGACCTTCAAGGGCCGCCGCCACGGTACCGGAGTACAAAACGTCGTCCCCCAGGTTAGCGCCCAGGTTAATACCGGAAACCACCATGTCCGGTTCGCGCTCCAGCAAGCCGTTAAGGCCCAGGTGCACGCAATCGGTGGGTGTGCCGTTGAGGCTGATAAAGCCATTGGCCAGGGTTTGCGGGTGCAACGGACGGTCGAGCGTCAGCGAACTGCTGGCGCCACTTTTGTCCTGGTCCGGGGCGATAACCACGCACTCGGTGTAATCCGCCAGCGCAGCATAAAGCGCGGCGAGACCGGGTGCGGTTACCCCATCGTCGTTAGATATCAGAATACGCATGGGCTGTCCGTCTGCCCCACCGGCACCAGATCGACGAGTTCGCGCACCAATACGGTGGCGAAGCATCCGGCCGGGAGGACGAATTCCAGTTGCAGAATGTCAGGCTCGGGATAATGCCACGTCAACCCACCAATGGGCAGCCGCAGGATGCGACGTTCGTGGCTCATACCGGCGTTAATCAACCAATCGCGCAAGTCTGCTTCGCGGCTGGCGATTTCCTGCTCCAGTTCATGGACAGCGCCCGTGGCCGGCGAGTCACCTTCGCCCCACTGAGGGCCGGTCGGATGCAGGTCAAGAATCGCCAGGCGCGGATCGCTGCATTCAGCTTCACCGGCCGGAAAGAAGCTGCGACTGTCGGTGAAGGCCAGCAAATCACCCACCAACGCACGCTGCCAGGTGCCATCCGCCACACGCGCCGCCAGCACTTGGTTAAACAGGAAACTGCGAGCGGTGGAGAGCAGGCGCGAGCGAACGTTGCGCTGCTCCGGCAACGCCTTGCGTGCAGCCCAGCCGCGCGCGTCAACGACGTTACCGCCGTCAAACCCAAAGCGCTGGGAGCCGAAATAATTTGGAATACCTTGCTTGGCAATCAATTGCAGGCGTTCTTCGATCGCAGCCTTGTCACCAGCAAACTGGGTCAGGCGCAAGGTGAAGCCATTGGCCGAGTGAGCACCGCGTTGCAGCTTGCGCTTGTGCCGGCCGGTCTTGAGGATCTTCAGCGTGTCGTTTTCTGCTGCCGACAGATCCGGATCGGCCTTGCCCGGCAGTTGCACACTGAACCACTGGCGAGTCAGCGCCTGACGATCCTTCAGGCCCGCATAACTGACGGTGCGCAACGGCACGCCGGCCGCCTTGGCAATCCGTCGTGCGGCTTCTTCGGTGTTCAGACCGCGCTTTTCAACCCAGATCCACAGGTGTTCGCCATCGCCGCTGAGCGGGATATTGAGCACTTCATCGACCTGGAAATCTTCCGCAGTGGCTTTCAGTACCGCCGTGCCGAGGGCTTCGCCATAGGCTCGCGGGCCGAGCAATTGCAATTCGTTCATGCGCGCAGCAACAAGGCAACGGAATGCACGGCAATGCCTTCTTCGCGACCGACAAAGCCAAGCTTTTCGGTGGTGGTAGCTTTCACGTTCACTTGATCCAACTCAACTTGAAGATCCGCGGCAATCAGAGCGCGCATCGATTCGATATGCGGGGCCATTTTCGGCGCCTGGGCGACGATGGTGTTATCCACATTGCCGACTTTCCAGCCCTTGGCGTGGATCAGTGCGACGACGTGACGCAACAGCACGCGGCTATCCGCGCCTTTGAATTTTGGGTCGGTGTCCGGGAAGTGCTTGCCGATATCACCCAACGCAGCCGCGCCGAGCAAGGCATCGCTCAAGGCGTGCAGCAGGACGTCACCGTCGGAGTGAGCGAGCAGCCCGAAGCCGTGTGCAATGCGCACGCCGCCCAGAGTAATGAAATCGCCTTCAGCGAAACGGTGCACATCACAGCCGTGGCCAATACGCATAAAAAAACGCCCCGATTTTTGTCAGGGCGTGATTCTACCTGCTTTGTCGGACATTAGGCGCCTAGAGCGCGCGCATGATGCTGTAAGTGATCGTCGATGAAACTGGCGATGAAGAAATAGCTGTGGTCGTAGCCCGGTTGCAGGCGCAACGTCAGCGGATGACCGGCCAGTTTGGCCGCCTGTTGCAGGGCTTCAGGCTTGAGCTGGTTGGCGAGGAAATCGTCGCGATCACCTTGGTCGACCAGCAACGGTAGCTTCTCGGCAGCCTCTGCGATCAGGGCGCACGCATCCCATTCGCGCCACTTGGAACGGTCTTCACCCAGGTAGCGGGAGAAGGCCTTTTGGCCCCACGGGCAATCCATCGGATTGTTGATCGGCGAAAACGCCGACACCGACTGATAACGCCCCGGATTACGCAGCGCGCAGACCAGCGCACCGTGGCCACCCATGGAGTGGCCGCTGATGCCGCGTTTGTCAGACGCCGGGAAATGCGCCTCGACCAATGCCGGCAATTCCTGCACGACATAGTCATGCATCCGATAGTGTCGCGACCACGGTTCCTGCGTGGCATTCAGATAGAAACCGGCACCCAGGCCAAAGTCCCAGGCGCCATCCGGATCACCCGGCACATCGGCGCCGCGCGGGCTGGTGTCCGGTGCGACGATGATCAACCCCAGCTCGGCGGCCATGCGCATGGCACCAGCCTTGTGCATGAAGTTTTCGTCGGTGCAGGTCAGGCCGGACAACCAGTACAGCACCGGCAGTTTGCCGCCCTGCTCCGCTTGCGGCGGCAGGTACACGGCGAACACCATGTCGCAGCCGAGCACGTCTGAGCGGTGCCGGTAGCGTTTATGCCAGCCGCCGAAGCTCTTCTGGCAGGAGATATTTTCCAGGCTCATGACCGACCTCAGAAATGGATGACGGAACGGATGCTCTCGCCTTCATGCATCAGGTCAAACGCCTTGTTGATATCTTCCAGGCCCATGGTGTGGGTGATGAAGGTATCCAGCGGGATCTCGCCGGTCGCGGCCATTTCCACGTAGCTTGGCAGCTCGGTACGACCGCGCACGCCGCCGAACGCCGAACCGCGCCAGACGCGACCGGTGACCAGCTGGAACGGACGGGTCGAGATTTCCTGGCCGGCACCGGCCACACCGATGATGACCGACTCGCCCCAACCCTTGTGGCAGCACTCAAGTGCGGCACGCATCAATTGGACGTTGCCGATGCACTCGAAGGAAAAGTCGACGCCGCCATCGGTCATGTCGACGATGACTTCCTGGATCGGACGGTCGAAGTCTTTCGGGTTCACGCAATCGGTTGCACCCAGTTGCTTGGCGATCTCGAATTTGGCCGGGTTGATGTCGATGGCAATGATCCGCGCAGCCTTGGCTTTAACCGCGCCGATCACCGCCGACAGACCGATGCCGCCGAGGCCGAAAATGGCGACGGTATCACCCGGTTTCACCTTGGCAGTGTTGAGCACCGCGCCGATGCCGGTGGTAACACCGCAGCCCAGCAGGCAGACTTTTTCCAGTGGCGCTTCTTTCGCAATTTTAGCCACGGAGATTTCCGGCAGCACGGTGTACTCGGAGAAGGTCGAGGTGCCCATGTAGTGGAAAATCGGCTGCCCCTTGTAGGAAAAGCGCGAAGTGCCATCCGGCATCAGGCCTTTGCCTTGAGTGGCGCGAATCGCCTGGCAGAGGTTGGTTTTGCCCGACAGGCAGAATTTGCACTGGCGGCATTCCGGGGTGTACAGCGGGATCACATGATCACCGACAGCGACCGACGTTACGCCCTCGCCGATGGCTTCAACCACAGCGCCACCTTCGTGACCGAGGATCGACGGGAAGATGCCTTCCGGATCCGCTCCGGACAAGGTGTAGGCGTCCGTGTGGCAAACACCGGAAGCCACGACGCGCAGCAGGACTTCACCGGCCTTGGGCATGGCGACATCGACTTCAACGATCTCAAGGGGTTTCTTGGCCTCGAAGGCAACGGCGGCGCGCGACTTGATCATGCTGACTCTCCAGTGAATAAAAACGAGACAAGGAGTGTAATACACAGCCTTACGATGAATAATCGGGGCAAATGCAAAATATTATTGCCGTATAGGGATAATCCTAAATGTCAGACAACCGCTGGGAAGGGATCGACGAGTTCGTCGCCGTTGCCGAGTGCAGCCAATTCACCGCGGCGGCTGAACGTCTTGGGGTTTCTTCCTCCCATGTCAGTCGACAAATCGTACGCTTGGAAGAGCGTCTTCAGACGCGGCTGCTGTACCGCAGCACCCGTCGGGTTACGCTGACCGAAGCCGGACAAACCTTCCTGCAACATTGCCAGCGTTTGCAGGATGGACGCGAAGAAGCGTTGCGCGCGGTCGGCGACCTGACCAGTGAACCCAAGGGCATGCTGCGCATGACCTGCGCCGTGGCGTACGGCGAGCGGTTCATCGTGCCGTTGGTGACCCGGTTCATGGGGCTCTATCCGCAGCTTCGAATCGACATTGAGCTGAGCAATCGCCAACTCGACCTGGTTCATGAAGGCCTTGACCTGGCGATCCGCCTCGGCCGCCTGCAAGATTCGCGGCTGGTGGCGACACGTCTGGCACCACGACGCATGTACCTATGCGCGTCACCGTCCTACCTGGAACGGTATGGTCGGCCACACAGTTTGTCGGAACTGAGCCGGCATAACTGCCTCATCGGCAGCTCGGACCTCTGGCAACTGGAACAGAACGGCCGGGAATTTTCCCAGCGGGTGCAGGGAAATTGGCGTTGCAACAGTGGGCAAGCGGTACTGGATGCGGCGCTACAAGGGGTGGGGTTGTGTCAGTTGCCGGACTATTACGTGCTGGAGCATTTGAACAGCGGCGCGTTGATTTCGCTGCTGGAGGCACATCAACCGCCGAACACGGCGGTGTGGGCGCTTTATCCACAGCAACGGCATCTGTCGCCGAAGGTGCGCAAGTTGGTGGATTATTTGAAGGAAGGGTTGGCCGAGCGGCCGGAGTATCGGGGCTAGATACGCTCGCGTATTGTCAGTGACAGGTTTGTTGAACAGACGACCGCCTTCGCGAGCAAGCCCGCTCCCACATTTGATCTCGGGTGGATGCGGGTTCTGGGACCGACGCTATTTCAATGTGGGAGCGGGCTTGCTCGCGAAAGCAATCTGATAGACACCACAGCACTCAGCGGCGATTGGCCCAACGCTGGCGCAACCACTCCAGATCTTCGGGGCGCGTGACTTTGAGGTTGTCGGACCGCCCTTCGATCAGACGCGGAGCCAAACCCGCCCACTCCATCGCCGAAGCTTCATCAGTGATCACCGCATCGGCCACCAGACTGTCGGCCAATGCCCGATGCAACGCGCCGAGGCGAAACATCTGCGGCGTATAGGCTTGCCAGATCACGCTACGATCCACGGTTTCAACAACACGACCGTGCTTATCGACCCGCTTCAAGGTATCGCGCGCCGGGACCGCCAGCAGTCCGCCGACCGGATCATCCGCCAGTTCACTCAGTAACTTATCGAGATCATCACGCGCCAGGTTCGGCCGTGCGGCGTCATGCACCAACACCCAATCCTCATCATCAGCGCCCAGCGCGTGCAAATGCAGCAACGCATTGAGCACCGACCCGGAACGCTCTGCGCCACCCTCAACCCGCTGAATACGAGGGTCAGAGGCACAGGCCAGGTTCGGCCAATAAGGATCATCAATTGCAAGACTGACCACCAACCCCTTCAGGGCAGGATGATCAAGGAAACAGCCGAGGCTGTGTTCGAGAATAGTGCGCCCGCCCAGTTGCAAGTATTGCTTGGGACGGTCCGCGGCCATACGGGCACCAACGCCCGCGGCAGGAATCACGGCCCAGAAGGCCGGTAACGACTGGATCATTGAGCCAACTGGTAAAGGGTTTCACCATCCTTGACCATGCCCAACTCATGACGAGCCCGCTCTTCAACGGTCTCCATGCCTTTTTTCAACTCACTGACTTCGGCGTCCATGACCCGATTGCGTTCCAGCAACCCTTCATTCTCAGCGTGTTGATCCGCGATCTGCTGAGTCAGCTCGGCCACTTGCGCCAGACTGCCATTTCCCACCCACAGGCGGTACTGCAGGCCAGCCAGCAGCAGAAGCAAGATGAGGAACAACCAATTGGGACTGCGCATCGAAATCAGGTATCCAGTGAAAAAAGACAGCCATGCCAAAACTATGAAGCTTCTGATAGCACGAAGCCTGGAAGACCCAGGCTTGTGCTTATAAGGCATCAGATTAGTGGCAAAACCGTCGCTGTCGCGATTTTTTCGACACAATCCGGTGTCTTTTTACTATTTACCACTCAGCCGCGGAACTCGCTGCGGCCGTTGTACTTGGCTTTGCCATTCAACTGCTCTTCGATACGCAGCAGCTGGTTGTACTTGGAAACGCGATCGGAACGGCACAGGGAGCCGGTCTTGATCTGGCCAGCCGCGGTGCCCACAGCCAGGTCGGCAATGGTCGAATCTTCGGTTTCGCCGGAGCGGTGCGAGATGACGGCGGTGTAACCAGCGGCCTTGGCCATCTGGATGGCTTCCAGGGTTTCGGTCAGGGTGCCGATCTGGTTGAACTTGATCAGGATCGAGTTGGCGATCTTTTTATCGATGCCTTCTTTCAGGATCTTGGTGTTGGTTACGAACAGGTCGTCGCCTACCAGTTGGATTTTCTCGCCGATCTTGTCGGTGAGGATTTTCCAGCCAGCCCAGTCGGACTCGTCAAGGCCATCTTCAATGGAGATGATCGGATAACGCTCGGTCAGGCCTTTCAGGTAGTCCGCGAAACCTTCAGCGGTAAACACCTGGCCTTCGCCGGACAGGTTGTATTTACCGTCTTCGTAGAATTCGCTGGCGGCGCAGTCCAGTGCCAGGGTCACGTCGGTGCCCAGCTTGTAACCGGCGTTGGCCACAGCTTCGGAGATCACTTTCAAAGCGTCTTCGTTGGAAGCCAGGTTCGGCGCGAAACCACCTTCGTCACCAACAGCAGTGCTCAGGCCACGGGCCTTCAGCACAGCTTTGAGGTGATGGAAAATCTCGGTGCCCATGCGCAGACCTTCCGAGAAAGACTTGGCGCCAACTGGCTGAACCATGAATTCCTGGATGTCGACGTTGTTATCGGCGTGCTCGCCACCGTTGATGATGTTCATCATCGGAACCGGCATCGAGTAAACACCCGGGGTGCCGTTCAGGTTGGCGATGTGAGCGTACAGCGGCAGGTCCTGGTCCTGTGCTGCTGCCTTGGCCGCAGCCAGGGAAACGGCGAGGATCGCGTTGGCGCCCAGGGAACCTTTGTTTTCAGTACCGTCGAGCTTGATCATCGCGTGATCGAGCGCTTTCTGGTCGCTTGGGTCTTTACCCAGCAGCAGGTCGCGGATCGGACCGTTGATGTTGCCTACGGCTTTGAGTACGCCCTTGCCCAGGTAACGGCTCTTGTCGCCATCACGCAGCTCGAGCGCTTCACGCGAGCCAGTGGAAGCACCGGACGGCGCGCAAGCACTACCGATGATGCCGTTATCGAGAAGCACGTCCGCTTCGACGGTGGGATTGCCACGGGAGTCGAGAACTTCACGACCTTTGATGTCGACGATTTTTGCCATTGTTGTAAACACTCCAAAGTTGACGAAAACGACGCAGCTAGAGGAAATCTTTTACCGTCGGCAAGTGATGTGCAGCGGGCAGGCTTGCGGACGATAAGGCTCAGGCCCGGGGGCCTGAACATTAATTCGTGCGGTACTTTACCGGAGAATTGAGGATTACGCGGTTTCTACCGTCGGAAAACTCTTAACCAGTTCGTCCAAAGCTTTGAGCTGGGCCAGGAATGGCTCCAGTTTGTCCAGACGCAAGGCACAAGGGCCGTCGCATTTGGCGTTGTCCGGGTCAGGGTGGGCTTCAAGGAACAGGCCCGCCAACGACTGGCTGATGCCGGCCTTGGCCAGGTCGGTGACCTGGGCGCGACGACCGCCAGCGGAATCGGAGCGACCGCCGGGCATTTGCAGCGCGTGAGTCACGTCGAAGAACACCGGGTATTCGAACTGCTTCATGATGCCGAAGCCGAGCATGTCGACGACCAGGTTGTTGTAGCCGAAGCTCGAACCACGTTCGCAGAGGATCAACTGATCGTTACCCGCTTCCACGCACTTGCTCAGGATATGTTTCATCTCGTGCGGTGCGAGGAACTGGGCTTTCTTGATGTTGATCACCGCGCCGGTCTTGGCCATCGCGACCACGAGGTCGGTCTGGCGCGACAGGAAGGCTGGCAGCTGGATGATGTCGCAGACTTCAGCGACGACCGCAGCCTGTTCAGGCTCGTGGACGTCGGTGATGATCGGCACGCCGAAGGCTTGCTTGATGTCCTGGAAGATCCGCATGCCCTCTTCCAGGCCGGGGCCACGGTAAGAGGTCACGGAGGAACGGTTAGCCTTGTCGAAACTGGCCTTGAACACGTAAGGGATACCGAGTTTCTCGGTGACCTTTACGTATTCTTCGCAGACCTGCATCGCCATGTCGCGGCTTTCCAGCACGTTCATGCCACCGAAAAGCACCATTGGCTTGTCGTTGGCAATCTCGATATCGCCTACACGGATGATCTTCTGCGCCATCGGATTTATGCCTTCTTCTGGTGTTGAGTCAGCGCTGCTTTGACGAAGCCGGTGAACAACGGGTGACCGTCGCGCGGTGTCGAGGTGAACTCAGGGTGGAACTGGCAAGCGACGAACCATGGATGATCCGGGGCTTCAACCACTTCTACCAGCGCGCCATCACCGGAACGACCGGAGACTTTCAGGCCGGCCGCCATGATTTGCGGCAGCAGATTGTTGTTCACTTCGTAGCGATGACGGTGACGCTCGACGATCACGTCCTTGGCGTAGCAATCGTGAACCAGCGAACCCGGCTCCAGCAGGCAGTCCTGTGCGCCAAGGCGCATGGTGCCGCCCAGGTCGGACGTTTCGGTACGGGTTTCGACAGCGCCGGTGGCATCTTCCCACTCGGTGATCAGACCCACGACCGGGTGACCGCTGGCGCGATCAAATTCGGTGGAGTTGGCGTCCTTCCAGCCCATCACGTTACGAGCGAATTCGATCACGGCCACTTGCATGCCCAGGCAGATGCCCAGGTACGGAACCTTGTTTTCGCGAGCGAATTGAACGGCAGTGATCTTGCCTTCCACGCCGCGCAGACCGAATCCGCCCGGTACGAGGATCGCGTCGACACCTTCCAGCAGCGCGGTGCCCTGGTTTTCGATGTCTTCGGAATCGATGTAGCGCAGGTTGACCTTGGTGCGGTTGCTGATGCCGGCGTGACTCATCGCTTCGATCAGCGATTTGTAGGCGTCCAGCAGTTCCATGTACTTGCCGACCATGGCGATGGTGACTTCGTGCTCAGGGTTGAGCTTGGCGTCGACCACGGCTTCCCACTCGGACAGATCAGCGCCGCCACATTGCAGGCCGAAACGCTCGACAACGAAATCATCCAGGCCCTGGGAGTGCAGAATGCCCGGGATCTTGTAGATGGTGTCGGCGTCTTCCAGCGCGATCACCGCACGCTCTTCAACGTTGGTGAATTGCGCGATCTTGCGACGCGAGGAGATGTCGATCGGGTGATCGGAGCGGCAGACCAGCACGTCTGGTTGCAGGCCGATGGAACGCAGTTCCTTGACCGAGTGTTGGGTAGGCTTGGTTTTGGTTTCGCCGGCAGTGGCGATGTACGGCACCAGCGTCAGGTGCATCAGCATCGCGCGCTTGGCGCCGACTTCGAAGCGCAATTGACGGATCGCTTCGAGGAACGGTTGCGACTCGATGTCGCCGACGGTGCCACCGATCTCGACCATGGCCACGTCGGCATCGCCGGCGCCCTTGATGATCCGGCGCTTGATTTCGTCGGTGATGTGCGGAATCACCTGGATGGTTGCGCCCAGGTAATCACCACGGCGCTCTTTGCGCAGGACGTGTTCGTAGACACGGCCGGTGGTGAAGTTGTTGTTCTGGGTCATGGTCGTGCGGATGAACCGCTCGTAGTGACCCAGGTCCAGGTCGGTCTCGGCGCCGTCGTGAGTGACGAACACTTCACCGTGCTGGAACGGGCTCATGGTGCCCGGGTCAACGTTGATGTACGGGTCCAGCTTCAGCATGGTGACCTTAAGTCCCCGCGCCTCCAGGATGGCCGCCAATGAAGCCGAGGCAATGCCTTTCCCCAATGAAGAAACAACACCGCCCGTGACGAATATGTAGCGCGTCATGAAAAACCCTAGAAGTCTGCGTTAAAGCGGTCCGAGCCGCCGGGGAAAGCGAAGGAAGGCCGAAGCCCCCGATCACCTGCATTAATCACAGTGCATCTTTCAAAAAAACCGCCGCGTTGGGACAGACCGGGAGATGAAACACCGGTGCGTTGCTCGCTACACATTTTTTGGAATCGCCCAGCAAAGACTGCTTGGTAATCGGCAACTCCTGCAATTCAGGCGAATCCACAGAAGTTGTATCAAGAAGGGAGCGTAGTCTACCGGAAAGCCCCTTTCAGCTCAAACCTTGATCTTCGTTCGGTGGCTGCCACTGTAAATCCCAGCCGTCCCGCGCACTGCCGTTTAACCCCCGCAGCCCCGCCACCGCCAGCAAATGATCACCTCGATAGAGCAGCGGCAATCTGCCACGGGCAAACGGCGGAACACCGCGTTCATTGAGCAAACGCTTGAGGTCGCGGTGCCCGCGATCGGCCAGATCCATGACCTCGCCTCCCTCACGATAGCGGATATGCAACGGGCCATAGGGGATTTGGCCGTTCAGCGTGAGCCGGCCATTTTCCGGCAAAAAAAGTGGCAACGTGGGGTCGGCCCATTTACCAGCAACCGGTGGCGTACGCAGCCAGACACCGGACAACCACCAGATACGCCCGCTCGCCCGGTGTAATTCACCGTCCGCCAGTCGCCAGATGGGACAGGCATCGCCAGTGGCATCACGAAGATTTTGCCAACCCGACCAATGGTCACTGTCCGGCAGACGTGTCCGCGTCGTCAGCCAATGACTCAAGGCATTGCGTTGACGCGGGCTGGACAGCTTTTCCAATGGAGCCAGCGCGAGGGAAGGCACTCCCAGCCAATCGAACTCACAGCTGCTGCCGGCCTCGGCCAGATCGATCTGCGCCAACTCATCAAGTAACCCTTGGGCCTCGCGTAAATGTGCGGCGCTACGAGCCATGGTCGCCACCGCTTGCGGCCAACGTACGGCCAAGACCGGGAACACCTGATGTCGCAGATAATTGCGCGAGAACTGCCGATCCTGGTTCGAGGGGTCCTCGATCCAGCTCAATTGATGCTCGGCGGCATACGTTTCAAGCTCGGCCCGAGTGACATCCAGCAGCGGTCGAAGCAAATGCCCAGGCCCCAACGCTCGCTCAGAAGGCATCCCCGCTAACCCTTTGACCCCGGCCCCGCGCAACAAGCGAAACAACAGGGTTTCCGCCTGATCGTCACGGTGCTGGGCAGTCAGCAGTACTTCATTGGTTTGGGTCGCCTCGATGAAGGCGCCATAACGCGCCTCCCGGGCGGCACGCTCAAGGCTGGCGCCGGGTTGAACCTGGACGCGAACAACCTTAAGCGGCACTCCCAGCGCATCACACATCGACTGACAGTGTTCCGGCCACGCATCAGCCACAGCCTGAAGACCGTGATGGACATGGATGGCTTTGAGCGTCGGCAGGGATTCGGTTTTTGCGAGATAAGCGAGAAGGTGCAACAGGACGGTGGAGTCGAGGCCACCGGAGAAAGCGATGCGCCAGGTTTTGGCGTTGCGCCAAGGTTTGAGATTCAGCAGGAGCCTGGCAGGAAGATCAATCATGGACTGACTCATATCGATCACTTCACGCAAATCAAATGTGGGAGCGGGCTTGCTCGCGAAAGCGGCTCAACATTCAACACATTGGTTGCCTGTTATACCGCTTTCGCGAGAAATCCCGCTCCCACATTGAAGCCGAGGTCAGATCAGAGACCGTAGCTCATCAGTCGCTCGTAACGACGCTTGAGCAGCGCTTCGTTGTCGAACTTCTTCAGCATCGCCAGTTGCGAGCTCAGCTCGGCGCGGATCGATGCAGCGGCAGCAGCCGGGTCGCGGTGGGCGCCGCCCAAAGGCTCGCCGATCACTTTGTCGACGATGCCCAGGCCTTTCAGGCGCTCGGCGGTGATGCCCATGGCTTCAGCGGCATCCGGTGCTTTCTCGGCGGTTTTCCACAGAATCGAAGCGCAACCTTCCGGCGAAATCACCGCGTAGGTCGAGTACTGCAGCATGTTCAGTTGATCACAAACGCCGATCGCCAACGCACCACCCGAACCACCTTCACCGATCACGGTGGCGATGATTGGGGTTTTCAGGCGTGCCATGACACGCAGGTTCCAGGCAATCGCTTCGCTCTGGTTGCGCTCTTCGGCGTCGATACCAGGGTAAGCACCCGGGGTGTCGATGAAGGTCAGGATCGGCATTTTGAAGCGCTCGGCCATTTCCATCAGGCGGCAGGCCTTGCGGTAGCCTTCCGGACGCGGCATGCCGAAGTTGCGGCGAACCTTCTCGCGCACTTCACGGCCTTTCTGGTGACCGATGATCATTACTGGCTGGTCGTCCAGACGGGCGATACCGCCAACGATGGCAGCGTCGTCAGAGAAGTGACGATCGCCGTGCAGTTCGTCGAACTCGGTGAAGATGTGTTCGATGTAGTCCAGGGTGTACGGGCGGCGCGGGTGACGCGCCAGACGCGCGATCTGCCAGCTGGTCAGCTTGCCGAAGATGTCTTCGGTCAGCGTGCTGCTTTTGTCCTGCAGGCGGGAAATCTCATCGCCGATATTCAGCGAATTGTCATTACCGACCAAGCGCAACTCTTCGATCTTGGCTTGCAGGTCGGCGATCGGCTGTTCGAAATCTAGAAAATTCGGGTTCATAGGCGTCCGTCTTGGGTCGACATCCAAGAGAGCTTGGGCCGGCCGGTTGTCTATTCGCGCCCTACCTTAAGGGAGAGGCGCGTTCAGGTCGAGATTAAAAATTGAGTCGAGATCAGGCCATGCTCTTAATGGTAAAGAATGCCACCTGACCGTCAACGGTATTGGAGGAAGACGTTGTCTCGCCCGAACTGGTCACGCAGAGCTTGAATCAAGGCATCCGCCGGGTCGATTCGCCAGGTCTCGCCGAACTGCAGCAAGGCCTTCGCATCGGGACTGGTGTATTCCATGGTGATCGGACACGCACCGCGGTGACGCTTGAACAGCTCACCGAGCCAGCGTAGCTGATCGCCCTTCAAATCCTGGGTCTGCAGCTTCAAGCGCAGGCTTTCGGCCAGGTTGGTGCGCGCATCTTCCATGCTCATCACCCGCTTGACCCGCAGCCGCAGGCCGCCAGAGAAGTCGTCGTTGCTGACTTCGCCTTCGACCACCACCATCGCATCGGTCTGCAACAGCGACTGCGCGGAATGGAATGCCTCGGCGAACAACGACGCCTCGATCCGGCCCGAGCGGTCGTCGAGGGTAATGAAACCCATCTTGTCGCCCTTTTTGTTCTTCATGACCCGCAGGGCGATGATCATCCCCGCGACAGTCTGGGTATCGCGCGCCGGTTTCAGGTCGATGATGCGCTGGCGGGCGAAACGGCGGATCTCGCCTTCGTATTCGTCGATCGGGTGACCGGTCAGGTACAGGCCCAAGGTGTCTTTCTCGCCCTTCAGGCGTTCCTTGAGGGTCAGTTCCTTGGCCTTGCGGTGATTGGCGTAGACATCGGCGTCTTCTTCGACGAACAAGCCGCCAAACAGATCGACGTGACCGCTGTCTTTGGTACGCGCGGTTTGTTCGGCTGCCTTGATCGCCCCTTCCATGGCATTCAGCAAGACCGCCCGGTTACGGTCGATGTTGGCCTGGTAGGCTTTCTGCTCGTCATGGAAGTAAGGACCGAGACGATCCAGCGCACCGCTGCGGATCAAACCGTCCAGGGTCCGCTTGTTGATACGCTTGAGGTCGACACGGGCGCAGAAGTCGAACAGATCCTTGAACGGACCCGCTTGACGCGCCTCAGTGATCGCCTCCACCGGACCTTCACCCACACCTTTGATCGCGCCGAGGCCGTAAATGATCCGGCCTTCGTCGTTCACCGTGAACTTGAATTCCGAAGTATTCACATCCGGCGCGTCGAGACGCAGCTTCATGGTGCGAATTTCTTCGATCAAGGTCACGACCTTGTCGGTGTTGTGCATATCCGCCGACAGTACCGCGGCCATGAACGGCGCCGGGTAGTGGGTTTTCAGCCACGCCGTTTGGTATGACACCAGGCCATAAGCAGCCGAGTGAGATTTGTTGAAACCGTAACCGGCGAATTTTTCCACCAGGTCGAAAATGTTACCGGACAGGTCCGGATCGATGTTGTTAGCGGTGCAGCCTTCAATGAAACCACCGCGTTGCTTGGCCATTTCTTCGGGTTTTTTCTTACCCATGGCCCGACGCAGCATGTCCGCACCACCGAGGGTGTAACCGGCCATGACCTGGGCAATCTGCATCACCTGTTCCTGATACAGGATGATGCCGTAAGTCGGCGCCAATACCGGCTTGAGGCCTTCGTACTGGTAGTCCGAGTGCGGGTACGCCAGTTCAGCGCGACCGTGCTTACGGTTAATGAAGTCGTCAACCATGCCCGATTGCAGCGGGCCCGGACGGAACAGGGCCACGAGTGCGATCAAGTCTTCCAGGCAGTCGGGCTTGAGCTTTTTGATCAGCTCTTTCATGCCCCGGGACTCGAGCTGGAACACCGCCGTGGTTTCGGCTTTTTGCAGCAGCGTGTAGGTCGGTTTGTCGTCCAGCGGGATGAACGCGATGTCCAGTGGCGGCTCATCAACCTTGGCGCGATCGCGGTTGATGGTTTTCAGCGCCCAGTCGATGACCGTCAGGGTCCGCAGACCGAGGAAGTCGAACTTCACCAGACCGGCAGCCTCAACGTCGTCCTTGTCGAACTGGGTTACCAGGCCATCACCGGCCTCGTCGCAATAGATCGGCGAAAAGTCGGTCAGCTTGGTCGGCGCGATGACAACACCACCGGCGTGCTTACCGACGTTACGTACAACGCCTTCGAGCTTGCGGGCCATTTCCCAGATTTCGGCAGCCTCTTCATCGACCTTGATGAAGTCACGCAGGATCTCTTCCTGCTCGTAGGCTTTTTCCAGGGTCATGCCGACTTCGAACGGAATCATCTTCGACAGACGATCCGCCAGGCCGTAGGACTTGCCCTGCACCCGCGCAACGTCACGCACCACCGCTTTGGCGGCCATGGAACCGAAGGTGATGATCTGGCTTACCGCGTTGCGGCCGTATTTCTCGGCCACGTATTCAATAACCCGGTCACGCCCGTCCATGCAGAAGTCGACGTCGAAGTCGGGCATCGATACCCGTTCCGGGTTAAGGAAACGTTCGAACAGCAGGTCATATTCCAGTGGATCGAGGTCGGTGATCTTCTGTACATAGGCCACCAGCGACCCGGCACCCGACCCCCGACCCGGACCTACCGGCACGCCGTTGCTCTTGGCCCACTGGATAAAGTCCATCACGATCAGGAAGTAACCGGGGAAGCCCATCTGGATGATGATATCCAGTTCGAAATTCAGCCGATCAACGTAGACCTGACGCTTGGCTTCGTAGTCTTCGGTGGTGTCCTTGGGCAGCAGAACGCTCAGGCGTTCTTCCAGGCCATCGAAGGACACCTTGCGGAAATACTCGTCGATGGTCATGCCATCGGGGATCGGGAAGTTGGGCAGGAAGTGCTTGCCCAGCTTCACTTCGATGTTGCAGCGCTTGGCGATCTCGACGGTGTTTTCCAGCGCCTCGGGAATATCGCTGAACAGCTCGGCCATTTCCTCGGCGCTTTTGAGGTACTGCTGATCGCTGTAGTTCTTCGAACGCCGCGGGTCGTCGAGGGCCCGACCCTCACCGATGCAAACGCGGGTTTCGTGGGCCGCGAAGTCTTCCTGTTTGATGAAGCGCACATCGTTGGTTGCGACCAGCGGAGCGCCGATTTTCTCGGCCAGGGCCACGGCGCCGTGCAGTTGCTCTTCATCGTTGGGGCGGTTGGTGCGCTGGATTTCCAGATAAAAGCGATCCGGGAATACCGTCATCCATTCGCGAGCGAGGGTTTCCGCTTCAACCGGATTGCCGCTAAGCATGGCCAGGCCGATTTCGCCTTCCTTCGCCGCCGACAGCATGATCAAGCCTTCGCTGGCTTCGGCCACCCACTCGCGCTCGATGATGATCGAGCCGTTGCGCTGGCCGTCGATGAAGCCGCGGGAAATCAGTTCGGTGAGGTTGCGATAACCCACGGCGTTCATCGCCAGCAGGCTGATCCGGCTCAGGGCATTATCCGGATCCTTGTTCGACAGCCACAGGTCGGCGCCGCAGATAGGCTTGATGCCCGCGCCCATCGAAGCTTTATAGAATTTGACCAGGGAACACATGTTGTTCTGGTCAGTGACCGCCACGGCAGGCATGTTCATGCCGACCAGGGTCTTGACCAGCGGTTTGATCCGCACCAGACCGTCGACCAGGGAGTATTCAGTGTGCAGGCGTAGATGAACGAATGAAGCCGGCATAGTGATCCTGTCTGTAAACGTGAAAACAACAAGGCCCGGAAATCCGGCGTTTAAAGCTACTGCGCTTGGTAATCCAGCGTTGAACGGCAACTCGAAATGCTCATTGACTAACGTCAACTCCGCTTTCTCGCTGCCGTTCGCCTTGTCTTACCTGCGCTCGTGACGCTTTAAATCGCCGGATTGTACCGGGCCTTGGAAAAAACATCAGCCTCGCGACTAACTCTCGATCAGACTTTCCCGCGCCTCGTAAGCCAGGCGGACCGGGGCGAACGAGCGGCGGTGAATCGGGGTAGGCCCCAAACGTGCCAAGGCTTCCAGATGAACGGGCGTCGGGTAGCCTTTGTGGCCACCGATCCCGTAACCCGGGTAAATCAATTCGAATGCGGCCATTTCACGGTCGCGACTGACCTTGGCCAGGATCGACGCGGCGGCGATGGCCGGCACCTTGCTATCGCCCTTGACCACGGCTTCGGAGCGCATGGACAGTTTCGGGCAGCGGTTGCCGTCGATCATCGCCAGTTTCGGCTGAATGTGCAGGCCTTCGATGGCGCGCTGCATGGCCAACATCGTGGCATGCAGGATGTTCAGTTCGTCGATTTCTTCGACTTCGGCCCGAGCGATGCACCAGCTCAAGGCCTTTTCGCAGATTTCGTCGTAGAGCTTTTCGCGGCGGGCTTCGGTGAGCTTCTTCGAGTCGTTCAGCCCCAGGATCGGCCGGTTCGGGTCGAGGATCACCGCAGCGGTGACCACGGCGCCGCAGAGCGGGCCGCGACCGACTTCGTCGACACCGGCAACCAGCTCTTCCAGTTCGGCGACCAGTGTGAAGTCGAGGCCCATCTGCATAGTTTTGCTCATTGTATTTTGCCGATCAGGTTCAGTACGGCATCTGCCGCCTGGTTGGAGGCATCCAGACGCAGGGTCCGGTGAATTTCATCGAAGCCGCGAGTCTGCTCTTCGCCACCCTCGATCAACGGAGACAAGGTCTGGGCCAGGGCTTCCACGGTCGCATCGTCCTGCAACAACTCAGGCACCAACAGGCGCTGGGCCAGCAAGTTCGGCAACGAGACGTAGGGGCTTTTGACCATGCGCTTGAGAATCCAGAACGTCAGCGGCGCCAGGCGATAGGCAACCACCATCGGGCGTTTGTACAACAACGCTTCAAGCGTCGCCGTTCCGGAGGCGATCAACACCGCATCGCAGGCTGCCAGGGCCAGATGAGACTTGCCATCGAGCAGGGTCAGCGGCAGATCGCGCCCGGCCAGCAGCTCTTCGAGCTGGGCACGGCGTTCGGGGCTCGCGCATGGCATGACGAACCGAATGCCGGGACGCAGGACCTGCAGGCGCTCGGCGGTATCAAGGAACAACGCACCGAGACGGCCCACTTCACCACCACGGCTGCCAGGCATCAGCGCGACTAACGGACCGTCTGGCAAACCCAGTTCGGCCCGCGCCGCCGCGCGATCGGCTTCAAGCGGAATCGCATCAGCCAGGGAATGCCCGACAAACCGCACCGGCACGCCCTTCTCTTCGTAGAATTTGGCTTCGAACGGGAACAGCGTCAGCATCAGGTCGCAGCCTTCGCGAATCTTCAGCACCCGCTTCTGCCGCCAGGCCCAGACCGACGGGCTGACGTAATGCACAGTCTTGATCCCGGCCTGACGCAGCTTGAGTTCGATATTGAGGTTGAAGTCCGGGGCATCGATGCCGATGAACACGTCCGGTTTCTCGGCGATCAGGTCCGCGACCAGCTTCTTGCGCCGAGCCAGCAGCTCACGCAATCGACCCAGCACTTCCACCAGGCCCATGACCGAAAGGCGTTCCATAGGGAAGTACGAGGTCAGACCTTCGGCCTGCATCAGCGGACCGCCGACACCAATGAACTCCACCGCCGGGTGCTGCGCCTTGAGTGCACGCATCAGACCGGCGCCCAGAATGTCACCGGAAGCCTCACCCGCTACCAGCGCAATACGCAGATTAGCCATGATTAACGAGTGATGCCGCGAGTCGAAGACTGGATGGAATCACGGAATACCGCGACTTCCGGAAACTGTGCCGAGGGTTCGGCCAGTTCGGCGAGCGCCTGTTCGACCGTCAGGCCCTGGCGGTAAACCACCTTGTAGGCACGACGCAGGGCGTGGATGGCGTCTTCGCTGAAACCGCGACGACGCATCCCTTCAAAGTTCATGCTACGGGCTTCGGCAGGGTTACCGAATACCGTGACGTACGCCGGGACGTCCTTGCCGATGGCGGTGCCCATGCCGGAAAAGCTGTGGGCGCCAATATGGCAATACTGGTGAACCAGAGTGAAACCGGAAAGGATCGCCCAGTCTTCAACGTGCACGTGGCCAGCCAACGCAGTGTTATTGACCAGGATGCAATTGTTGCCAATAACGCTGTCATGGCCAATGTGGGCATAGGCCATGATCAGGTTGTGATCGCCCAGAGTGGTTTCCGAACGGTCCTGCACGGTGCCGCGGTGAATCGTTACGCCTTCGCGGATGACGTTGTGATCACCGATGACCAGGCGGGTT
The DNA here is from genome assembly GCF_056680395.1 of Pseudomonas sp. ASL4. NCBI lineage: Bacteria > Pseudomonadati > Pseudomonadota > Gammaproteobacteria > Pseudomonadales > Pseudomonadaceae > Pseudomonas > Pseudomonas sp. ASL4. Next base: position 6,859,402 of record NZ_CM155280.1, read on the forward strand.
TCTTCGCCTTTGTATTTCAGATCGGGCGTGTCCTCACCTACCGAGGAAAACTGGTAGATGCGGTTGTGCTTACCGATTCGGGTCGGGCCCTTGAGAATCACATGCGGCCCGATCACTGTTCCCTCGCCGATTTCCACACCTGCGCCGACGATCGACCAAGGGCCGACCTCGACGCCGTCGGCCAGGATGGCCGTCGGATCGATGATTGCGCGAGGGTCAATCAAACTCATACTTTTTGTTCCGCACAGATGATCTCGGCCGAGCATACCGGCTTGCCGTCCACCGATGCCTGGCATTCAAACTTCCAGATCTTGCGCTTGCAGCTGATGAACGTGGCTTCAAGGATCAACTGGTCGCCTGGCTTGACCGGCTGACGGAAACGCAGTTTGTCCGAGCCTACGAAGTAGTACAGGGTGCCATCGGCCGGTTTCAGGTCCAGCATCTTGAAACCAAGGATCCCGGCAGCCTGAGCCATCGCTTCGATGATCAGCACGCCTGGCATGATTGGATGCGCAGGGAAGTGACCATTGAAGAACGGCTCGTTGATGCTGACATTCTTGTAGGCGCGAATGCGCTTGCCTTCCACATCCAGATCCACAACCCGGTCCACCAGCAGGAACGGGTAACGGTGAGGCAGGTATTCGCGAATCTCGTTGATGTCCATCATTTCGGGGGGAAGCCTATGTAAAGATTGGAAGCGCGCGACTGAAGCGCGCCCCTCTAGCAAATCAAGGAGGCAGTCTAGCGGCTGTGCTTACTTGATATGGAAAATGGTATCAGCCATCTGATGAAGCATTACCGTCAGGGGTCACTTCCCCTACACGCTTTTCCAGCTGTCGCAGACGCCGCGCGATGTCATCGAGCTGACGGATGCGTGCCGCGCTTTTGCGCCACTCGGCAGCCGGTTGCATGGCTGTACCGGAAGAATAGGAACCCGGCTCGGTAATCGAATGGGTCACCATGGTCATCCCGGTCAGGAAAACGTTGTCACAAACTTCGATATGCCCCACCAGCCCGACGCCACCGGCCAGCATGCAATGCTTGCCTATCTTGGTGCTGCCGGAGATACCTACGCACGCCGCCATGGCGGTGTGATCTCCAACCTGGACGTTGTGAGCAATCTGAATCTGATTGTCGAGCTTCACACCGTTGCCGAGGATGGTATCAGCCAGTGCGCCACGGTCGACGGCGGTATTCACGCCAATCTCCACGTCGTCACCCACCAGCACGCCACCGATCTGGGCAATTTTCTGCCAGACACCTTTCTCGTTGGCAAAACCGAAACCTTCGCCACCGAGTACGGCACCCGACTGAATCACTACACGCTTGCCGATACGCACATCGTGATACAGCGTGACCCGTGGAGCCAGCCAGCCGCCCTCACCGATCTCGCAGCGAGCGCCGATGAAGCAATGAGCCCCGACGGTCACACCCGCAGCAATTCGCGCCGCACTTTCAATCACCGCAAAGGCACCGATGCTCGCCGCCGGATCAACCACCGCGTCCGCTGCCACCACCGCTGTCGGATGAATACCGGCAGCCGCCTTTGGCTTGGGATCGAACAGGTGGGAAATTCGCGCGTAAGCCAAGTACGGATCAGGCACGATCAGCGCATTACCGACAAAACCTTCAGCGTCAGCGGCCTTCAGCAACAGGGCTGCGGCCTGACTGTCCGCCAGGTATTTACGGTATTGAGGGTTTGCCAGAAAGCTCAACTGAGCTGGGCCAGCCTCTTGCAAAGTGGCTAGCCCAGTAATTTCTTTCTCCGGGTCGCCACTCAGGGTGGCGCCGAGGAACTCGGCCAATTGGCCAAGCTTTATAGTCGCTGTCATGGATTACTTCAGCTGATTCATGCGCTCGATAACCTGGCGAGTGATGTCGTACTGAGGTTTGACATCAATCACTGCGCCACGCTCGAAGACCAGGTCAAAAGCACCTTTTTTGATGACTTCTTCCACAGCGCTGTCCAGTTTCGGCTTGAGCTGCTTCAGCATTTCACGGTCAGCAACGGCTTTGGCTTCGTTCAATTCCTTGGACTGGAACTGGAAGTCACGAGCCTTTTGCTTGAATTCAAGCTCCAGACGCTCACGCTCGCCTTGCTGCATCTTGTCGCCACCGGCTACCAGACGGTCCTGGATACCTTTGGCACTGCTTTCCAGCGTCTTGAGCTTGGTCAGCTGCGGACCGAACTTTTTCTCGGCATCCACGGCGTACTTCTTGGCCGCGTCGGATTCCAGCAGGGCCATCTGATAGTTCAGTACAGCGATTTTCATGTCGGCAAAAGCCGGACCTGCTACCAGTACGGTCGCCAGGAGAACCAATTGAGTCAACTTACGCACGATGCACTCCTACAAAATCCATTGTCGTTATCTTGGGTCAGACGCTTAGAACGTCTGGCCGAGGGAGAATTGGAAAATCTGGGTTTCAGCGTTATCCGGTTTCTTGACCGGCATGGCCAACGCGAAACTCAAAGGCCCCAGCGCGGTGACCCAAGTCAGACCAACACCAACGGAACTGGCCATATTGCTCAGGCTGATGTCGTTGCACTGCGTGTTGGACGGTGTTACCCCGTTAGAGTTTGTAGCTTGTTGGCACTTGGAATCGAACACGTTACCCACATCCCAGAATACCGACGTACGCAGGGAGCGCTGGTCCTTGACGAATGGCAGCGGGAACAGAAGCTCTGCACCACCTTGAATCAGAACGTTGCCACCGAATGGCAGTGGATCTTGATCCGGGTCCGCTAATGTTCCGTTGTTGCCCGTGGCAGTTTGACCACGGCTTGGAGTACTGCGCGGACCCAGGGTGCTGTCCTTGAAACCACGAACCGAGTTGAAACCACCAGCATAGTAGTTTTCATAGAATGGCAAGCCATCTGTCGAACCATAACCATCGCCATAACCCAATTCAGTGTGCAGGCGTACGGTGTAGTTTTCGCTCAGAGGCTGGAACAACTGGCCACGGTAGTCGAGTTTGAAGAACGACAGGTCGCTGCCCGGCGTGGTGGCTTCCAGTGTCAAGCTCTGGGAATGACCACGGGTCGCCAGTACACCTTTGTTCAGGGTGGACTCGGACCAGCCGGCCGAAGCCTTGAAGTTCAGGTAGCTATCGCCTTCGCGGTTAACGAAGTCGAAGATTTCGTCGACGGTGTACTGACCTGTCTTGATCTTGTCTTGTTGCGCAGTCAGGCCGAAGGTCAGGCGCGACGTCTCGCTGATCGGATAACCGACGCTTACGCCAGCACCCAGGCTATCTACCGCGTAGCTTGCAACGTTGACGTCGAGGTCTTTGTAGTCAGTGGTGCGATAGAACGCGTTGTAACCCAGGCTCACACCATCAGCAGTCCAGTACGGGTCGACATAACCGAAGTTATAGCGGGTCTGGTATTGGCTTTTGGTCAGGCCGATGCTGACCTTGTTACCGGTACCCAGGAAGTTGTTCTGGGTGATCGAACCACCGAGGATCAGACCGGCGCTCTGGGCGAAACCGACACTGGCGGTAATCGAACCGGAAGCCTGCTCTTCAACGCTGTAGTTCACATCAACCTGGTCATCCACGCCCGGTACGGCAGGCGTTTCAACGTTAACTTCCTTGAAGAAGCCCAGACGTTCAAGACGCGTCTTGGATTGGTCGATCAGGTAGGTCGAAGCCCAGCCGCCTTCCATCTGGCGCATTTCACGACGCAACACTTCGTCCTCAGACTTGGTGTTGCCGCGGAAGTTGATACGGTTTACGTAAGCACGCTTGCCTGGATCAACAGCGAAAGTGATGTCTACCGTGTGGTCATCATCGTGCGGCTGAGGAACGCCGTTGACGTTGGCGAAGGTGTAACCCTCGTTACCGAGACGACGAGTGATCAGTTCCGAGGTAGTGGTCATCAGCTTGCGCGAGAACACCTGGCCTTTCTGAACCAGCAGCAGGGACTTGACCTGGTCTTCAGGCACTTTCAGGTCGCCGCTGAGCTTCACGTCACGAACGGTGTACTTCTCGCCTTCGTTGACATTGACCGTGATGTAGACGTGTTTCTTGTCCGGGGTGATGGACACCTGGGTCGAAGCGATATCCATATTGATATAGCCGCGGTCCAGGTAGTAGGAGCGCAGACGCTCCAGGTCACCGGAAAGTTTTTCACGAGCATACTTGTCGTCGTTCTTGAAGAACGACAGCCAGTTGGTGGTCTTGAGTTCGAACAGGTCGATCAGGTCTTCATCAGGAAAGACCGTGTTACCCACCACGTTGATGTGCTGGATAGCAGCGACGGTGCCTTCATTGATATTGACCTTCAACGCGACGCGGTTACGCGGCTGCGCCACCACTTCGGTGTCGACAGTTGCCGAGTAGCGACCCTGAGCGACGTACTGGCGCTGCAGCTCGTTACGCACACCTTCGAGGGTGGCACGCTGGAAGATCTCGCCTTCGGCCAGGCCAGATTGCTTGAGGCCCTTCATCAGGTCTTCAGTGGAGATGGCCTTGTTACCGTCGATCTCGATACTCGCGACCGAAGGACGCTCGACTACCGTGATAACGAGGACATTGCCTTCGCGACCCAGCTGGATATCTTGAAAGAAACCGGTTTTGAACAACGCACGAGTGGATTCCACCAGGCGACGATCATCCGCCTGTTCGCCGACGTTCAACGGCAAGGCACCAAAGACACTACCCGCGGAGACCCGCTGGAGGCCATTGACGCGAATATCAGAGATAGTGAAGGACTCGGCGTGAACTTCGGCGATCATCAATACGGTGAGAACCGCAGTTAGCAGCAGACGTTTCATGAAGTCCTTTCTTATTCCAACTGGCAATAAACAAACTGCCGCAAAATGCGGCAGATTCGCAATTCAGCGAAGCGTTACAGTCGACCCAGATCATTGACCAGAGCAAGCAACATCACCCCGACCACCAAACTGATGCCGATCTGTATCCCCCAACCCTGCACCCGATCTGACAAGGGGCGACCACGCACCCACTCGATCAGATAAAACAACAAATGTCCCCCATCCAATACAGGAATGGGCAACAAATTCAGAACTCCCAGGCTAATACTCAGATAAGCAAGGAAATTCAGGAAATCAGCGACACCCGACTGGGCAGAAGCGCCCGCCACTTTAGCAATGGTTATCGGTCCACTCAAGTTTTTTACCGAGAGCTCGCCGAACAACATTTTCTTGAGCGAATCGAGGGTCAGTACACTCATGGTCCAGGTGCGTCGGGCACCCTCCCCAATCGCGGCCAGCGGACCGTAGCTGACCTCACGAATCATCTCTGGTGGCCAATCGACTGCTTTCACCCCGGCACCCAGATAACCCGTGGGTGCCTTGCTCTCGCCGCGAGCGGCCAGCGTCACAGGGACGTCGATTTGAGCACCATCGCGCTCAACGCGCAGCATGATTTTGGTATCCGGATGCATACGGACGGTATCAACCACCTGCTGCCAGTCATTGAGCGACTGGCCATCAAGGGTCAACAGACGATCACCGGTCTTCAGACCCGCCGCTTGCGCCGGCCCTTTCGAATCGAGTTCAGCCAGGATCGGCGGTAACGCCGGACGCCATGGGCGAATGCCAAGCGAACGAATCGGGTCCGGCTCATCGGCGCCCTTGAGCCAGTGATCCAGCATCAGCTCTCGAGGTGAATCGGTGGTTGAACCCTGCTCACGCACCAGCAACTGCAAGGCACCGCTCTCGCCAAGGCGACGGACCAATTGCAAATTAACGGCCGCCCACCCGGTAGTCGGCTCGCCATCGATGGCAACGATTTCCTGATTCGGGCTCAAGCCGGCCTTGGCAGCGATGCTGCCCGACTCGACGGCGCCGATAATCGGGCGTACCTGCTCGCTGCCGAGCATGGCCAATACCCAGAAAAAAACCATCGCCAGCAGAAAGTTGGCGATTGGACCCGCAGCAACGATGGCAATGCGTTGGCGGACAGATTTGCGATTGAAGGATTGATCGAGCTGATCGGCGGGTACTTCGCCTTCGCGCTCGTCGAGCATCTTCACGTAGCCGCCCAGCGGGATGGCCGCCAGCACGAACTCAGTGCCTTGCTTGTCATGCCAGCGCAACAACGGCATGCCAAAGCCCACGGAAAAGCGCAGCACTTTGACCCCACAGCGACGCGCGACCCAAAAGTGGCCGAATTCGTGGAAGGTGACCAGCACGCCCAAGGCTACCAGGGTGCCGACAATCATATAGAGCGCGCTCATCTACTTTCTCCGCAATCCTATCCGGTGCTGCATTGGGCCAGCGTACTGCAGCACTTATCGCCCGTGACGACTCAACCACTGCTCGGCCAGCACACGCGCCTTGGCGTCTGCCGTGAACACCGCCTCGAGATCGTTTACCGCAACCACAGGTTCAAGATTCAAGACTTCCTCGATGATACTCGCGATTTCCGGGTAACGAACCCGTCCATCGAGAAAGGCTGCAACAGCCACTTCATTTGCCGCATTGAGCACCGCCGGCGCGCTATTGCCAGCCTCTGCCGCCTGTCGAGCCAGGCGCAGACATGGAAAACGCTCTTCATCGGGCGCCTGGAAATCCAGACGTGCGATGGCAAACAGATCCAGCGGTGCGACCCCCGAGTCGATGCGTTCTGGCCAGGCTAGGGCGTTGGCAATTGGCGTACGCATGTCCGGATTGCCCAACTGCGCCAATACCGAACCATCGACATAATCGACCAGCGAATGAATAACGCTCTGCGGGTGAATCACCACTTCGACCTGGGAGGGCTTGGCATCGAACAGCCAGCAGGCTTCGATCAGCTCGAGCCCTTTGTTCATCATGCTGGCCGAATCGACCGAGATCTTGCGACCCATGGACCAGTTCGGATGGGCACATGCCTGCTCGGGAGTAACATGCGCCAACTCAGCCATCGGCGTCTGTCGGAACGGACCGCCAGAGGCTGTCAGCAAAATCCGACGCACACCGACTGCCCCCAGACCACGAGCAAAATCCTGTGGCATGCACTGGAAAATCGCGTTGTGCTCGCTGTCGATCGGCAGCAGTACCGATCCGCTTTTGCGCACAGCCTGCATGAACAGCGCACCGGACATCACCAGCGCTTCCTTGTTGGCCAGCAGGATTTTCTTGCCCGCCTCGACTGCCGCCAGGGTCGGGCGCAAGCCCGCCGCGCCAACGATGGCCGCCATGACCGCGTCGACCTCAGGATCGGCAGCGACCTGGCAAAGGCCCTCCTCCCCCACCAGAACACGAGTCGACAGACCGGCCGCGTGCAAGTCGTCCTGCAAACCACGGGCAGCGCCCGCTTCAGGCACGACTGCATAACGTGGAGTGTGCCGTACACACAAGGCCAGCAGCTCACTCAGTCGAGTGAAACCACTCAGCGCGAAAACCTGATAGCGCTCGGGATGACGAGCAATGACATCCAGGGTGCTCAGGCCAATCGAACCGGTCGCCCCCAGAACGGTAATCTGCTGTGGGCGGCTCACGGTGCCGCCATCCACAACAGCACCGCAAACACAGGGATCGCCGCCGTCAGGCTATCGATACGGTCCAGAATACCGCCGTGACCCGGCAGCAGATTGCTGCTGTCCTTGATCCCGGACTGGCGCTTGAACATGCTTTCGGTGAGGTCGCCCACCACCGAAATGAACACGATCAATGCTGCGCCGATCAGACCTTTAAACAGCTCCGCCACCGTCCAGTCGCGAACCAGGCCGACAATCAACGTGATAACCAGGCTCAGCGCCAGGCCACCGTAGACGCCTTCCCAGCTTTTGCCAGGACTGACCTGCGGCGCGAGCTTGCGCTTGCCGAAAGCCCGACCGGAAAAGTACGCACCGATATCGGCACCCCAGACCAGCACCATGACCGCCATGATCAGCCAGTTGCCCAAAGGCTCTTGCTTGATCTGCACCAGACCTTGCCAGGCCGGCAACAGGATCAACAGGCCGATCACCAGTTTGCAGGCCGCGCTGGCCCAGTGTTCGCTGGAGCGTGGATACGTCAGCACCAGATAGGTTGCCACCGCCCACCACAGCACAGAGGCGCCCAACACCCAAGGCGCGAGCCCGGGAAGGATATGCATGACAAACAGCATCAGCGCGACCACAGCGGCATAGGCAACACGAATCGGCTGAGCAGTGAAACCTGCCAGACGAGCCCACTCCCATGCACCCAGGGTCACGACCAGCCCGATGAACAGCGCAAAACCGGAGCCTTCGAGCAGGAAAAACCCGCACAAGGCAATCGGTAGAAGGATCAGCGCAGTGATGATTCGTTGTTTAAGCATTAAACCCGGGCTCCAGCCTCGACCTGCTCGCTCGTCTTACCGAAGCGGCGCTGCCGAGAAGCGAAATCGGCCAGCGCAGTGCGCATGGCGTCGTGTTTGAAGTCCGGCCAGAACAGGTCGGAGAAGTACAGTTCGGTGTAAGCCAGCTGCCACAGCAGGAAATTGCTGATGCGGTGCTCGCCACCGGTACGAATGCACAAGTCCGGCATAGGCAGATCGCCAGTCACCAGACAGGTTTGCAGCAATTCCGGGGTGATGTCTTCCGGACGCAGATGCCCGGCCTGGACTTCGCGCGCCAGACGCTGTGCGGCTTGTGCGATATCCCACTGACCACCGTAGTTGGCGGCGATCTGCAGGATAAAGCGATTGGTACCGGCAGTAATCGCCTCGGCTTCGCGCATGGCAGCTTGAAGCTCGGGGTGAAAACGCGAACGGTCGCCAATGATGCGCAGGCTGATGTTGTTGTCGTTGAGGCGCTTGGCCTCACGACGCAACGCCTTGAAGAACAGGTCCATCAAGGCGCTGACTTCATCGGCCGGACGCTGCCAGTTTTCACTGGAGAAGGCGAACAGGGTCAGCACCTCGACCTTGGCCTCGGCGCACACCTCGATCACTGCACGAACGGCATCCACACCCGCTTTATGCCCGGCAACACCCGGCATAAAGCGTTTTTTCGCCCAGCGATTGTTACCATCCATGATGATCGCGACATGGCGCGGCACCGCGGACGGCGCAGTCTGCTTGGTCTTATCCATGAAAACGGGACCCTTATACGGCCATCAGGTCCGCTTCTTTTTGCTTGGTGGCTGCATCGATGTCAGCCTCAGCCTTGTCGGTCAGCTTCTGGATATCGGCAGCGCCACGACGCTCTTCGTCTTCGCTGATTTCCTTGTCCTTGACCAGTTTCTTAAGCTCACCCAGTGCGTCGCGGCGAATGTTGCGCACGGCAACGCGAGCATCTTCAGCTGCGCTACGCGCCTGTTTGGTGAAGCCCTTGCGGGTTTCTTCAGTCAGGGCAGGCATGGAGATCAGCAGCAACTCGCCCAGGTTGGTCGGGTTGAGGTTCAGGCCAGCACTCTGGATTGCCTTGTCGACGGCCGCGAGCATGTTGCGCTCAAACGCCACGACCTGCAGGGTCCGGGAATCTTTCACGGTAACGTTGGCAACGCCGCTCAATGGGGTGTCAGCGCCGTAGTAAGGAACCATCACGCTACCGAGGATGCTCGGGTGCGCCTTGCCGGTACGAATCTGACCAAATGCATGGGACAGAGACTCCAGGGATTTCTGCATACGCTCTTGAGCGTCTTTCTTGATTTCGTTGATCATTGTTGGCCTTCCTCGATCAGGGTCCCTTCAGCGCCGCCATGCACGATATTCAGCAGGGCGCCAGGTTTGTTCATGTTAAAAACGCGCAACGGCATCTTGTGGTCGCGGCACAGGCAAATGGCCGTCAGATCCATCACGCCCAGCTTGCGATCCAGCACTTCATCGTAAGTCAGATGATCGAACTTCTCGGCATGCGGGTCTTTGAATGGATCGGCGGTGTAGACGCCATCGACCTTGGTCGCCTTGAGCACGACATCGGCATCGATTTCGATTGCACGCAGGCAAGCGGCCGAATCCGTGGTGAAGAACGGGTTGCCAGTACCGGCCGCGAAAATCACGACTTCCTTGGCGTTCAGGTGGCGCATGGCCTTGCGACGATCGTAGTGATCGGTCACGCCAACCATGGAAATGGCCGACATCACGATGGCCGAGATATTGGCACGCTCCAGCGCATCACGCATGGCCAGGGCGTTCATCACAGTGGCCAGCATGCCCATGTGGTCACCCGTTACCCGATCCATACCGGCCGCGCTCAGCGCTGCACCGCGGAACAGGTTGCCGCCGCCGATCACCAGACCGACCTGTACACCGATGCCGACCAGTTGGCCAACTTCCAGCGCCATGCGATCCAGAACTTTCGGATCAATCCCGAACTCTTCCGAGCCCATCAGGGCCTCGCCGCTAAGCTTGAGTAGAATGCGTTTATAGCGAGCCTGATAACCACTGCCCTGCTGAGCCATTGCGAATCTCTCCTGCGGCGTATTTTAAAAATTCTTTGCGAGCTGTTTACAGCTGGCGTTCACTCTAGCTTGGCGCTGCTTCAGCGCCATCGGAACATGGCTTTGTAAGCCAGTTCCAAAGGGAAACCAATTAAAAAATTGATACCCCATCTGAAAAGAGGCTGCGCGCGTAAGCGGGCAGCCTCTTCAGGGCGACAGTTTAAAAAACCGTCTTATTGCTTGGCGGCAGCCAGCTGGGCAGCAACTTCTTCAGCGAAGTTGTCGACCGGCTTCTCGATGCCATCGCCTACTTTGAAGTAGGTGAAGGAAACGATTTCAGCACCGGCTTTCTTGGCCAGTTCGCCAACCTTGATTTCAGGGTTCTTGACGAACGCCTGCTCAACCAGGCTCGCTTCAGCCAGGAACTTGCTGATACGGCCTTTGACCATGTTTTCAACAATGTTTTCTGGCTTGCCGGCGATCTTGTCAGCGTTGAGGGTCAGGAACACGCCCTTCTCACGCTCAACCGCTTCAGCGGAAACTTCCGATGGCAGCAGGAATTCAGGGTTGGTCGCCGCTACGTGCATGGCGATGTCTTTGGCCAGCTCAACGCTGCCGCCTTTAAGGGCAACCACAACACCGATCTTGTTGCCGTGCAGGTAACCACCAACAACATCACCTTCAACGCGAGCCAGGCGACGGATGTTGACGTTTTCGCCAACCTTGCCGACCAGAACCAGGCGATCGGCTTCTTGAGCGGCGATCAGCGGAGCAACGTCAGTCAGTTTGTCAGCGAACGCTTTTTCAACGCTGGAAGCGACAAATGCCTTGAAGTCATCCTGCAAAGCCAGGAAGTCGGTCTGCGAGTTCACTTCCAGCAGAACGGCGGATTTACCGTCTTCCTTCAGAGAGATTGCGCCTTCAGCAGCCACGTTGCCTGCTTTCTTGGCAGCCTTGATAGCGCCAGAAGCACGCATGTCATCAATGGCTTTTTCGATGTCGCCGCCGGCCTTGGTCAAGGCCTTTTTGCAATCCATCATGCCTTCGCCAGTACGCTCACGCAGTTCTTTAACCAACGCTGCAGTAATCTCTGCCATTTCAAAAATCCTCTTGGATAGGTTATCAACCATTCCACCCGATCAAACGGGCGTTCAATTCTTCCCGAACCTTCTTGTAGCCGCTGCACGTTACAAAGCTGTAGCTGCGCTGCCGACAAACGGTTTTCGAGGTGGCAAAAAGGGGGCCAAGCCCCCTTTTTGCTTACTGAGTTAACGCCAAGGCGTCAATTACTCAGCTGCTGCTACCGGAGCTTCTTCAACGAACTGCTCGGTGCCGCCAGCAACGTGGTTGCGACCGCGGATTACAGCGTCAGCCATCGAACCCATGTACAACTGGATAGCGCGGATTGCGTCATCGTTGCCTGGGATGATGTAGTCAACGCCTTCCGGGCTGCTGTTGGTATCGACTACGCCGATAACCGGGATGCCCAGCTTGTTGGCTTCGGTGATCGCGATGCGCTCGTGATCAACGTCGATAACGAACAGTGCGTCTGGCAGACCGCCCATGTCCTTGATACCACCCAGGGAACGATCGAGCTTCTCAAGATCGCGAGTGCGCATCAGCGCTTCTTTCTTGGTCAGCTTGGCGAAAGTACCGTCTTCGGCTTGCACTTCAAGGTCACGCAGACGCTTGATGGAAGCACGGATGGTTTTGAAGTTGGTCAGCATGCCGCCCAACCAGCGGTGATCGACGTACGGCGAACCGCAACGTGCTGCTTCTTCAGCAACGATCTTGCCAGCGGAACGCTTGGTGCCGACGAACAGAATCTTGTTTTTGCCCTGGGCCAGACGCTCTACGAAAGTCAGAGCTTCGTTGAACATTGGCAGGGTTTTTTCAAGGTTGATGATGTGGATCTTGTTACGCGCGCCGAAAATGTATTTACCCATTTTCGGGTTCCAGTAACGGGTTTGGTGACCGAAGTGCACACCGGCCTTCAGCATATCGCGCATGTTGACTTGGGACATGATAGTTCCTTAATAAGTCGGGTTTGGCCTCCACGTATCCCAATGACCAACCAGCAGCATCAGCTGAAGGCACCCAGGTCATCGTGTCGACACGTGTGTGGATTTAAGCCTTTCGGGGTATACCCGGAAAGCGGCGCATTTTATATCACAAGGCTGTAAAAAACGGAACCCGGATTCTCAATTCCTGGCGCGCGCCTTCAATCGCGCCCTTGGAATCGCTCAAGAATGCGCCTATCTATAGAGAGAAGCGATGCACAGAGGCTCAGATTTGCGCTGATCGTCTGTTAGAATCGCGTTTTTCAGGGCCGCGAATATCAACCGCGCAACGCCCATTCCGAATTAGAAAGCGCCATTGAGCGCAGAGAGAGCCTGTATGACCGTCACCCTCAAAACCCCAGAGGACATCGCAAAAATGCGGATCGCCGGCAAACTGGCCGCCGATGTGCTGGAAATGATTGCCGAACATGTCAAACCGGGCATCACCACCGAAGAACTGGACCGCATCTGCCACGACTACATCGTCAACGAGCAGCAAGCCATCCCTGCCCCGCTCAACTACAAAGGCTTCCCGAAGTCGATCTGCACCTCGATCAACCACGTGGTCTGCCACGGTATCCCGAACGAGAAAGCGCTGAAGGATGGCGACACGCTGAACATCGACGTCACGGTGATCAAGGATGGCTACCACGGCGACACCAGCCGTATGTTCCACGTCGGTACCGTGCCGGTCTGGGCCGAGCGCCTGTCGCAGATCACTCAGGAATGCATGTACAAAGCCATTGAACTGGTCAAACCCGGCTGCCGCCTGGGCGACATTGGTGAAGTGATCCAGAAACACGCCGAGAAGAACGGTTTCTCGGTGGTTCGCGAGTTCTGCGGCCACGGCATCGGCAAGGTGTTCCACGAAGAGCCGCAGATCCTGCACTACGGCCGCGCCGGCACCGGCATGGAACTCAAGGCGGGCATGACCTTCACCATCGAGCCGATGATCAACCAGGGCAAGGCCGATACCAAGGTACTGGGCGACGGCTGGACCGCGATCACCAAGGACCGCAAACTTTCCGCCCAGTGGGAACACACCCTGCTGGTGACCGACACCGGTTATGAGATCTTCACCCTGCGCGCCGATGACACTATCGCGCGCGTTTCGGCCTGATCGACCCGTTCTGCCCATAGCCTTATAGAAAGGAAAGCCAATCGATGCCGCAGGTGGATCCCGAACTCTTCGACCGTGGCCAGTTCCAGGCTGAACTAGCCCTGAAGGCAAGCCCGATCGCGGCCTTCAAGAAGGCGATTCGCCAGGCCCGCGAGGTGCTCGACGGGCGCTTTCGCAGCGGCCGGGACATTCGCCGGCTGATCGAGGATCGCGCCTGGTTCGTCGATAACATCCTGCAAAAGGCTTGGGAGCAGTTCAACTGGAGCGAAGACGCCGACATCGCGCTGGTCGCGGTCGGCGGCTACGGTCGCGGCGAGTTGCACCCCTATTCCGACATTGATCTGCTGATCCTGCTGGACAGCGCTGACCACGAAGTCTTCCGCGATTCCATCGAGCGTTTTCTGACCCTGTTGTGGGACATCGGCCTGGAAGTCGGTCAGAGCGTTCGCTCGGTGGACGAATGCGCCGTCGAGGCCCGCGCCGACCTGACGGTCGTCACCAATCTGATGGAAAGCCGCACCATCTGCGGCCCCGAGCGCTTGCGCCAGCGCATGCTGGACGTTACCAGCACCGCGCACATGTGGCCGAGCAAGGACTTCTTCCTGGCCAAACGTGCCGAGCAGAAGGCCCGTCACCACAAGTACAACGACACCGAATACAACCTGGAACCCAACGTCAAAGGCTCGCCTGGCGGCTTGCGGGATATTCAGACGATTCTCTGGGTCGCCCGTCGCGAGTACGGCACCCTCAACTTGCGGGCCCTGGCCGGCGAAGGCTTTTTGGTAGAGAGCGAAAACGCCCTGCTGGCCTCGTCCCAGGAGTTCTTGTGGAAGGTCCGTTACGCCCTACACATGCTCGCCGGGCGCTCCGAGGACCGCTTGCTGTTCGACCACCAGCGCTCCATCGCCGGGCTGCTGGGCTTCAAAGGCGATGACGCCAAGCAAACCATCGAAAACTTCATGCAGCAGTATTACCGGGTGGTCATGAGCATTGCCCAGCTCAGCGACCTGATCATCCAGCATTTCGAGGAAGTCATCCTCGCGCCGGAAGACGAAGCGCCGCCGCAGCCGATCAACTCGCGATTCCAGCTGCACGATGGCTACATCGAGGCACGCAACAACAACGTGTTCCGCCGCACGCCGTTCGCCATGCTCGAGATCTTCGTGCTGATGGCCCAGCAACCGGAGATCAAAGGCGTTCGCGCCGATACCATCCGTCTGCTGCGCGAACACCGTCACTTGATCGACGACGACTTCCGCAACGACATCCGCAACACCAGCCTGTTCATCGAGCTGTTCAAGTGCAAGATCGGCATTCACCGCAACCTGCGACGGATGAACCGTTACGGCATCCTTGGGCGCTATTTGCCGGAGTTCGGCTTTATCGTCGGGCAGATGCAGCACGACCTGTTTCACATCTATACGGTCGACGCTCACACCCTGAACCTGATCAAGCATCTGCGTAAGTTGCAGTACACCCAGGTGTCGGAAAAATTCCCGCTGGCCAGCAAGCTCATGGGCAAACTGCCCAAGCCCGAACTGATCTACCTGGCCGGCCTGTACCACGACATCGGCAAGGGCCGGCACGGCGACCATTCGGACATTGGCGCCGTGGATGCCGAAGCCTTTTGCCAGCGCCATCAGTTGCCGGTATGGGATAGCCGGCTGATCGTCTGGCTGGTGCAAAACCATCTGGTGATGTCGACCACCGCCCAGCGCAAGGACTTGTCCGACCCGCAGGTCATTCACGACTTCGCGCAGATTGTCGGCGATGAAACCCATCTCGATTATCTGTACGTGCTGACCGTCGCCGACATCAACGCCACCAACCCGACGCTGTGGAACTCCTGGCGCGCCAGCCTGTTGCGCCAGCTCTACACCGAGACCAAGCGTGCCTTGCGCCGCGGCCTGGAAAACCCGGTGGACCGCGAAGAGCAAATCCGCCAGACCCAGAGCGCTGCCCTGGACATCCTGGTGCGCGGCGGCACCGACCCGGACGATGTCGAGCAGTTGTGGGCGCAATTGGGCGATGACTATTTCCTGCGTCATACCGCTGGCGATGTGGCCTGGCACAGTGACGCGATCCTCCAGCAACCGGCCGACGGCGGCCCGCTGGTGCTGATCAAGGAAACCACCCAGCGCGAATTCGAAGGCGGCACGCAGATCTTCATCTACGCGCCGGACCAGCATGACTTCTTCGCCGTGACCGTGGCCGCGATGGACCAGCTCAACCTGAACATTCATGACGCCCGGGTTATCACCTCCAGCAGTCAGTTCACCCTCGACACCTACATCGTGCTCGACACCGACGGCGACTCAATCGGTGACAATCCAACGCGGGTCAAGCAGATCCGCGAGGGCCTGACCGAAGCCCTGCGTAACCCGGACGACTACCCGACGATCATCCAGCGCCGGGTACCGCGCCAGCTCAAGCATTTCGCGTTTGCACCACAGGTGACGATCCACAACGACGCCCAGCGCCCGGTCACAGTACTGGAGCTGAGCGCACCCGACCGCCCGGGCCTGCTGGCGCGGATCGGCACGATCTTCCTCGAGTTCGACCTGTCGTTGCAGAACGCCAAGATTGCCACCCTCGGCGAGCGCGTGGAAGACGTGTTCTTTATCACCGACGCACACAACCAGCCCTTGTCCGACCCGCTGCTGTGCAGCCGCTTGCAGGATGCAATCGTTGAACAGTTGAGCGTCAGCCACGAACCGGATATCAAACTGTCGCGCATCAGCATTTGAACTAACAAATTTCCCCTGTTGGAGCGGGCTTGTGTGGCGAGGGGGCTTGCCCCCGTTGGGCTGCGAAGCGGCCCAAAAATCTGCAACCGCGGTGTATCAGGTACACCGCATACAATGTTTACGACAGCTGCGCAGCCGAACGGGGGCAAGCCCCCTCGCCACAAAAGCCAGCGCCCACATTGCATGAGATCTATCGATGAACAACGCTCTGAACCAGCTGCAACCCTACCCGTTCGAGAAGCTCCGCGCCCTGCTCGGCAGCGTCACGCCAAACCCGGACAAGCGCCCTATCGCGTTGTCCATCGGTGAACCGAAGCACCGTTCGCCAAGCTTTGTCGCCGAAGCCCTGGCCAACAACCTGGATCAGATGGCCGTGTACCCGACCACCCTCGGTATCCCGGCTCTGCGTGAAGCCATCGCCGCCTGGTGTGAACGTCGTTTCAACGTCCCAAGCGGCTGGCTCGACCCGGCGCGCAATGTACTGCCGGTCAACGGCACCCGTGAAGCGCTGTTTGCCTTCACCCAAACCGTTGTCAATCGTGGCGAAGACGCGCTGGTGGTCAGCCCGAACCCGTTCTATCAGATCTACGAAGGCGCCGCGTTCCTCGCCGGTGCCAAGCCGCATTACCTGCCATGCCTGGACGAAAACGGCTTCAACCCGGATTTCGACGCCGTCTCGCCAGACATCTGGAAACGCTGCCAGATCCTGTTCCTGTGCTCGCCGGGCAACCCGACCGGCGCGTTGATCCCGGTTGAAACCCTGAAAAAGCTGATCGCCTTGGCCGACGAATACGACTTCGTGATCGCCGCCGACGAGTGCTACAGCGAGCTGTACTTCGACGAACAAACCCCGCCAGCCGGCCTGCTCAGCGCCTGCGTCGAACTGGGCCGCAAGGACTTCAAGCGCTGCGTGGTCTTCCACAGCCTGTCCAAGCGCTCCAACCTGCCGGGCCTGCGTTCGGGTTTTGTGGCCGGTGATGCCGACATCCTCAAGGGCTTCCTGCTCTATCGCACCTACCACGGCTGCGCGATGCCGGTTCAAACCCAACTGGCCAGTGTCGCTGCATGGAACGACGAAGTGCATGTACGCGCCAACCGGGCGCTGTATCGCGAGAAGTACGATGCGGTGCTGGAAATCCTCAGCCCGGTGATGGATGTGCAGCGTCCGGACGGTGGTTTCTACCTCTGGCCAAGCGTTGAAGGCGATGACGAGGCGTTCTGCCGGGATTTGTTTGTGCAAGAACATGTGACTGTAGTGCCGGGGTCTTATCTGTCCCGCGACGTTGATGGTTTCAATCCGGGCGCCGGGCGCGTGCGTATGGCATTGGTTGCGCCGCTGGCGGAGTGTGTCGAAGCGGCCGAACGAATTCGCGCGTTTATTACCAACAAGTCATAAGCAGTCGCCACTATATAACCCGCCCGGTGCAATGCCGCGCGGGTTTGTTCTTATAAAGTAACAGCCTCACTCATTTTTAAACTTAACAACTTGGCGCATCTCGCTTAGCCTTTCATTACATACCAAATGCCCGAAATGACTCAGGCATAAGTTTTAATGTACATGGAAGTCCACAATGAACAACGCACTACCCTGCCAAATTAAAGTAGCCGACGACATCAATGCTTCTTATGAAGTCGCCATCGCCGAAAACCCTGCGAATCGCGGCGCGTCTACACCCGGACGCCGAAAGCGTGCAGCCGTCAAGCACACTCACTTCTGGGCACCGGGCCGCACATTGCGCATTGCCTTTCTAAGCGGTGATCAAGTATTCAAGGATGCAACCAAAGCCGCCGCAAACAATTGGTTACCGCACATCAATCTGAAGTTCGACTTCGTCGGCGGTGAAGAAGGTGATATCCGCATTATTGTCGCGCCGGGCACTTACTGGTCGACGGTCGGTACAGATGCCTTGCTACATGAAGAAGGCCCGACCATGGGACTGTCACCGGACATGCGCATGCCGGCGTTTTTTGCCGCCAATGTGATGCACGAGTTTGGCCATGTACTGGGCGCCCAACATGAACACCAACATCCCGAAATGACCATTCCGTGGAACAGGCGAAAGTTGTATGAGGCCTTTGGCGCGGATGAACACGCGGATGAAGATCACTACATGCGCACGATGCTCGACGAACGCTACCTCAAGCGCCTGGATGCCAATGAAGTCAGGCACTCAGCCTATGATCCGAAGTCCATCATGCACTACGCCATCCGTGAGGAATGGACCGACGATGGCTTCAAGATTGACCTGAATCTGGTGCTCAGTGAAAAGGACAAGGCGTTCATGGCCGAGGCCTACCCTTACCCTGACGTGCAAAGTGAACCTATTTGACCTGCCCCAGATTAGCCTCACTTAAATCCAGCTCCCCCAATACTTCACGCAGTACGTCATCACCAATTTGGTGATGACGACTGAGGCTGTACAACTCCAGGCGTTGCGCCCGCAGCGCTTTCAAACGCAAGCGGCGCTCCAGCAAATCCATCTGAAACGCCAAGGCCTGGGCTTCGGCGGAATCGTTAAAGACTTCCAGTTGATGACGATACTCGGACATGATTCGCGCCTTGAGCTCCGCCGCCAACGCCGCCTCTGCCGCATCTACAGGCTTGGCCTCTTCGACTTCCAGCGCATGGATCGCCGCTTCAGCGGTTTTTCGCCAGGCGTCGCGCACTTCATTGCGGCGCTTGTCGTCTGGGCTTTTCTCGATACCACGCAACAACAGCGGCAAGGCGATGCACGCGGCAATCAGCGACAGCAGAATCACCCCGGCGGCGATGAAAATCAGCAGGTCACGCTCGGGAAACGCGTCGTTCCCCATCAACAGCGGCACCGACAGCACACCCGCCAGGGTCACCGCGCCGCGTACGCCACCGACCGTCAGCAACCAGCAGGACCGCGCCGTGGGCACCAGCGTCAGCTCGCCCTTACCGCGCCATCGCCGCAGCAGCCCCGACACCCGCCAAATGCTCTGCACCCAGATAAACCGCAACACCAGTAACACCATAAAAACCGCCACAACGTCCAGGCAACGGTAGAGCAACGTCGGCCACATTGACGCTTCCTGGCTGGCCACCGCCTTGATGATGTCCGGCAGCTGCAAGCCCAGCAGCAGGAAGATCAAGCCGTTGAAGGCGAATTCCAGCAATGACCAGACGCTGCGATTGAGCAAACGCGTGCTGGTCTGACGCGGCAGCAGGTCGAGCCAGCTCTGCATCATCCCCGCTGCCACTGCCGACAAAATGCCCGAGGCACCGAGCCGTTCGGCCAGTACGTAAGCGGCGAACGGCAGCAACAGCATGAACACCACGTGAGTCGCCGGGTCATCCCAGCCTCGGGCGATCATCCACGAGCGCAAGCGACCGACCAGCCAACTCAGCGCCACACCGGTGGCCAGACCACCCACTGCCACCAACACGAACGTCAGACTGGCATTGGCCAGGGAAAACACCCCGGTTATGGCCGCCGCCAAGGCAAACTTGAAGGTCACCAGGCCCGAGGCGTCGTTCATCAAAGCCTCGCCCTGGAGCATGTGCATCAACGGTGTCGGCAAGCGGTTCTGGGAAATCGCCGAGACCGCCACGGCGTCGGTCGGCGACAACACCGCCGCCAATGCGAACGCCACCGGCAGCGCAATACTCGGCAATAGCCAATGAATGAAATACCCGGCGCCGACCACGGTGAACAGCACCAACCCCACGGCCAGGGTCAGGATCGGCCCGCGCAAGCGCCACAACTCACGCTTGGGCATGCGCCAGCCATCGGAAAACAACAACGGCGGCAGAAACAGAAAGAGGAACAGTTCCGGATCAAGCGCCACATGCAGCCCCAACGTCGGCCAAGCCAGCAAAGCGCCCGCACCGATCTGCACCAACGGCAACGGCAGCGGGATCACTCGCCCGATCAGGCGTGAAACGCCGACCAACATCAGCATGATCAGGACGGTGTAGGCGGTTTGCATAAAGCGCTTTTCCCAGGCTATCGACAGCATTGAAGTGCCATATTAGCCGCTTGGACTGACGACCATTTAAAAGTCAGCGTGTAATCGCGCTGACTGTGTTTTGCGCCAGAATCCATTGCCCTTCCTGCAAGGAGACAAGACGGTGTAAACCTCATTCAAGACGAGGGATCACTACAAAAACCCGGTCTTGAAGCGGTTTTTCAATGTGCGGGGAATGTTTAGGAAACGCCCTACATCCAGTCAGTAATCATCGCTATAGAGTGCAGGGCATATACCCCACTCAAGGAACGAAGATGCTTGCTTGGTTAAGAATGCTGTTAGGTGAAGACAGCGACGATAAATTTCGCAAAGGATTTGAAGCGAGCAAGATTGCGCTTGACAAAGAAGTAGATATTTCACGCATCGGCGCAGGGTATAGCAATCCAGCCATGCAGGAAGACTGGGTCAACTGGGTCGAGTATGAGCGCTCAAAAATAAACGCT
Organism: Pseudomonas sp. ASL4; assembly: GCF_056680395.1. NCBI lineage: Bacteria > Pseudomonadati > Pseudomonadota > Gammaproteobacteria > Pseudomonadales > Pseudomonadaceae > Pseudomonas > Pseudomonas sp. ASL4. The sequence goes on from NZ_CM155280.1 coordinate 6,880,060, forward strand.
TGGTAACCAGGCCCGTCAAAAACCTGCTCACATGTCATTCCTCAGACGCGGCTTTGGTTAGCGTAGTCCGCCAGGTTTCCCACTCTTTCATCAAATTGCCTGGCTACCTCGCAAAGCACCGTTGCGACGCAGATAGCTGATGTCATATTAGCCGCTTAGACTGACGGCTGGCCGTTGCACCAATGTCGCATCGCCCGCAAACACCGCAAAACCTGTAGGAGCTGAGCTTGCTCGCGATAGGGGCGTGTCAGTCGAAATCAATGTTGACTGACCTGGCGCTATCGCGAGCAAGCTCAGCTCCTACAGGTTTTGCGTTTTAACTGGAAGGCCATGGCATAATCCGTCACCTTTTTTTTCCAGCACCTGTAAAGGGGGCAATTCCTTGACCGTTTCAAGTAAAACGTTGCACCTTTTCGGCATCAAAGCCTGCGACACCATGAAAAAGGCGCGCACCTGGCTCGATGAACACGCTGCCAGCTATGACTTCCATGATTACAAAACGGCCGGAATCGACCGTGAACACCTGACCCAATGGTGCGACGAGCACGGCTGGCAAGTGGTGTTGAACCGTGCAGGCACGACCTTTCGCAAACTCGAAGACGAACGCAAAGCCGATCTCGACCAAGCGAAAGCCATCGAATTGATGCTCGCACAACCCTCGATGATCAAGCGCCCGGTGCTTGATCTCGGTGACCGAACCCTGATTGGCTTCAAGCCAGATATCTACGCGGCCGCACTCAAGTAAGGCAGCCCGTTCCTTTTTGTTAGAGGTATCAACATGTCCAATACTCTGTTCAGCCTGGCCTTTGGTGTCGGCACTCAAAACCGTCAAGGCGCATGGCTGGAAGTGTTTTACGCACAGCCACTGCTCAACCCGTCGGCCGAACTGATCGCCGCTATTGCTCCGGTTCTGGGCTACACCGAAGGCAACCAGGCCATCGCGTTCAGCACTGCACAGGCCTCGCAACTGGCTGAAGCGCTGAAAAGCGTCGACGCCGGCCAGGCCGCATTGCTGACCCGTCTGGCCGAGAGCCACAAGCCGCTGGTCGCGACCATTTTGGCCGAAGACGTGCAACTGACTTCCACGCCGGAGGCCTACCTCAAGCTGCACCTGCTGTCCCATCGTCTGGTCAAGCCGCACGGCCTGAACCTGGCCGGCGTGTTCCCGCTGCTGCCGAACGTTGCCTGGACCAGCCAAGGCGCTATCGACCTGACCGAACTGGCCGAGCATCAACTGGAAGCCCGTCTGCGCGGCGAGCTGCTGGAAGTGTTCTCGGTGGACAAGTTCCCGAAAATGACCGACTACGTGGTTCCGGCCGGCGTGCGTATTGCTGACGCAGCGCGTATCCGCCTGGGCGCCTACGTGGGCGAAGGCACCACCGTAATGCACGAAGGTTTCGTCAACTTCAACGCCGGCACCGAAGGCCCGGGCATGATCGAAGGTCGCGTGTCGGCTGGCGTGTTCGTCGGCAAGGGTTCGGACCTGGGCGGCGGTTGCTCGACCATGGGCACCCTGTCGGGTGGCGGCAACATGGTGATCAAGGTGGGCGAAGGCTGCCTGATCGGCGCCAACGCCGGTATCGGTATCCCGTTGGGCGACCGCAACACCGTTGAATCGGGCCTGTACGTGACCGCTGGCACCAAGGTCGCGCTGCTGGACGAAAACAACAAACTGGTCAAAGTCGTGAAGGCCCGTGAACTGGCCGGTCAACCTGACCTGCTGTTCCGCCGCAATTCGGAGACCGGTGCCGTGGAATGCAAAACCCACAAATCGGCCATCGAACTGAACGAAGCGCTGCACGCTCACAACTAAGCAGAGCGTCACACGATCACCTGTCCTCGTAGGAGCGAGGCTTGCCCGCGAAGGCGTCTTCACTGACGCCAAAAGCTTCGCGAGCAAGCTTCGCTCCTACAAGGTCAGGGAGGTCAGGCGTACACCCCGCCCATGTTCACCAGGGCCGAACAACATGATGATTCCTTCTCCCTGGCGCGCCGATTTTCCGGCGATCGCCGCATTGCAACGGCAAGACCAGACGTATCTGGACAACGCCGCCACCACACAAAAACCTCAAGCCCTGCTGGATGCCCTGGCGCATTACTACGCTAATGGCGCGGCTAACGTGCATCGGGCGCAACACTTGCCCGGCGCCCACGCCACCCAGGCGTTCGAGGACAGCCGCAGCAAGGTCGCCCAATGGCTTAACGCTGGCGATTGCGGGCAGATCATCTTCACCCACGGCGCTACCTCGGCGCTGAACCTCCTGGCCTATGGCCTGGAACATCTATTCAATCCAGGCGATGAGATTGTCATCAGCGCCCTGGAGCACCACGCCAATCTATTGCCCTGGCAGCAACTGGCCCTGCGCCGCGCGCTGAAACTGGTGATTTTGCCGCTGGATGCCGACGGTGTGATCGACCTTGAGGCTGCCGCGCAGTTGATCGGCCCACGCACCCGATTGCTGGCGGTCAGCCAGTTGTCCAACGTACTTGGCGCCTGGCAGCCGCTGCCCGAGTTGCTGGCGCTGGCCAAGGCCCACAACGCGCTGACCGTCGTCGATGGCGCGCAGGGCGTGGTCCATGGCCGGCACGACGTTCAGGCGCTGGGTTGCGACTTTTATGTGTTTTCCAGCCACAAGCTCTATGGCCCCGATGGCCTGGGTGTGCTGTTCGGGCGTAACGAAGCCCTTGAACAAGTGCGTGCGTGGCAATTCGGCGGTGAGATGGTGCTGGACGCCAACTACCACGACGCGCGCTTTCGCCCGGCACCGCTGGGTTTCGAGGCGGGTACGCCGCCAATCGCCAGCGTAATTGGTCTGGGGGCGACCCTGGATTATCTCGGCGGACTGGATCAGGAAGCGGTTTCTGCTCACGAAGCGGCGCTACATGACTATTTGCTCAAAGGTCTAGAGGCGCGCAATGGCATTCGACTGCTGGGTAAACCGCACTTGGCACTGGCCAGTTTTGTCGTCGAGGGTGTGCATAACTCGGACCTGGCGCATTTGCTGACCGAGCAAGGGATCGCCGTGCGCGCCGGTCATCACTGCGCCATGCCCCTACTCAAAAGCTTCGAGCTGGCCGGGGCGATTCGGGTGTCGCTGGCGCTGTACAACGATTCCGAAGATCTGGAACGCTTCTTTGAAGCGCTGGATCAGGCGCTGGAGTTATTGCGATGAGCTTGCCCGCCGAAGCCGTTACAGCGCTGGAGACTTTTCAGAATGCCGCTGGCTGGGAACAACGGGCGCGCCTGTTGATGCAATGGGGCGACCGCCTGCCAGCGTTGAGCGCTGTGGATAAAGTCGACGCGAACCGGGTGCATGGCTGTGAAAGCCAGGTCTGGTTGGTGGGCGCGTTGCAGGCTGGGCACTGGCAGTTTGCCGCGAGCAGCGATGCGCGATTGATTCGCGGGTTGGTGGCGTTGTTGCTGGCGCGGGTCAACGGGTTGTCGGCGGCCGAGTTGCAGCAGGTGGATTTGCCGGAGTGGTTTAATCAGCTCGGGCTCAGCCGCCAACTGTCGCCGTCGCGCAGTAATGGCCTCAATGCCGTGTTACAGCGAATGAATGAGTTGGCCGCGCCCCTGTAGGAGCAAGGCTTGCCCGCGAAAGCGGTGTGTCAGGTACGACGCCTTCGCGGGCAAGCCTCGCTCCTACAGGGGAATGCATTTCCTTGTGGGAGCGAGCCTGCTCGCGAAGGGGCCATCAGCAGCAGCCTTAAGCCGCAGGCTTAACGCGATCCGCAGGCCGCCGCACGCCCGCCACAATCTTATCCACAGCTTTGGTCGCCGCGACCATGCCGAACGTCGCCGTCACCATCATCACGGCGCCAAACCCGCCGGCGCAATCGAGTTTCACGCCATCACCGACAAAACTCTTCTGCAGGCAAATGCTGCCATCCGGTTTCGGGTAGCGCAGCTGCTCGGTCGAGAACACGCACGGCACGCTGTAATGGCGGGTCACGGTGCGGGAGAAGTTGTAGTCGCGGCGCAACGTCGAGCGCACTTTCGAGGCCAACGGGTCGTTGAAGGTACGGTTGAGGTCGCAGACCTGGATTAGCGTCGGATCAATCTGCCCGCCCGCACCGCCGGTCGTGATGATCTGGATCTTGCGGCGTTTACACCAGGCAATCAGCGCAGCCTTGGCGTTGACGCTGTCGATGCAATCGATCACGCAGTCGATGTTCGGCGTGATGTACTCGGCCATGGTTTCGCGCGTCACGAAGTCCGCCACCGCGTGCACCGTGCAATCCGGGTTGATCCCGCGCAGACGCTCGGCCATCACTTCGACCTTGGGTTTGCCGACGGTGCTGTCCAGCGCATGCAACTGACGGTTGGCGTTGCTGACGCAGACGTCGTCCAGGTCGAACAGCGAAATCTCGCCCACGCCACAGCGGGCAACGGCTTCCGCCGCCCAGGAACCAACGCCGCCGACACCGACGATCGCCACATGGGCCGCGCGCAAGCGCTCCAGGCCTTCAATGCCATACAAACGAGCGATGCCAGCAAACCGCGGATCTTCTGTACTCATGACCATTACCCCAAAAACCGGCGCGCATTATAGGGCCACAGCGCGAGAACTTTTAACCTTCCGGCTATAAGTGTAAGAACTTATGTGAAACCGCAGTGCCCAATGCCGGGCATTTCCCTGTTCGCTGTACGGTCAGAGAACCTCCAGTGTAGGATGCGCGCCCTGCCCCCCGGCAGCCAGCCGCCAACCGTTCCTTCGTTCCACAGCCTTTGGAACCCGAAAAAAACTATGTCATCGCGTAAATTTGGACTCAACCTGGTCGTGGTGCTCGCCATCGCAGCCTTGTTTACCGGCTTCTGGGCGCTGATTAACCGCCCGGTCTCCGCCCCCAACTGGCCTGAACAGATCTCCGGTTTTTCGTACTCGCCGTTTCAACAAGACCAGTACCCACAGAAAGACCAGTACCCGACCGACGATGAAATGCGTCGCGACCTGGAGATCATGAGCAAGCTGACGGACAACATCCGTACCTACTCGGTCGACGGCACGCTGGAGGACATCCCCAAACTGGCGGAAGAGTTCGGCCTGCGGGTGACCCTGGGGATCTGGATCAGCCCGGACCAGGAACGCAACGAGCGCGAGATCCTGCGCGCCATCGAACTGGCCAACACCTCCCGCAGTGTGGTTCGCGTGGTGGTCGGTAACGAGGCGATCTTCCGTAAGGAAATCACCGCCAAGGACCTGAGCGTGATCCTCGATCGCGTCCGCGCCGCCGTGAAAGTGCCGGTGACCACGTCCGAACAATGGCACGTCTGGGAAGAACACCCGGAACTGGCCAAGCACGTCGACCTGATCGCCGCGCACGTTCTGCCCTACTGGGAATTCATCCCGGTGGACAAGGCCGGTCAGTTCGTCCTCGACCGCGCCCGGGACCTGAAAAAGATGTTCCCGAAAAAACCACTGCTGCTTTCGGAGGTTGGCTGGCCGAGCAACGGCCGGATGCGTGGCGGCACCGATGCGAGCCCGGCGGATCAGGCGATCTACCTGCGGACTTTGGTCAACAAGCTGAACCGCCAGGGCTTCAACTACTTCGTGATCGAAGCGTTTGACCAGCCGTGGAAAGCCAGCGACGAAGGCTCGGTGGGCGCGTATTGGGGCGTGTTCAACGCCGCGCGCCAACAGAAATTCAACTTCGAAGGCCCGGTGGTCGCGATTCCGCAATGGCGCGTGCTGGCGATCGGCTCGGCCGTACTGGCGTTGCTGTCCCTGACCTTGCTGATGATCGACGGCTCGGCCCTGCGCCAGCGTGGCCGGACCTTCCTGACCTTTATCGCCTTCCTGTGCGGTTCGGTTCTGGTGTGGATCGGCTACGACTACAGCCAGCAATACAGCACCTGGTTCAGCCTGACGGTGGGCTTCTTGCTCGCCCTCGGTGCGCTCGGGGTGTTTATCGTGCTGCTGACCGAGGCCCACGAACTGGCCGAAGCGGTCTGGACCCACAAGCGCCGGCGAGAATTCCTGCCGGTCGAAGGTGATTCGGACTACCGACCAAAAGTCTCGATTCACGTACCGTGCTACAACGAACCGCCGGAGATGGTCAAACAGACCCTCAACGCCCTGGCCAACCTCGACTATCCGGATTTCGAAGTCCTGATCATCGACAACAACACCAAGGACCCGGCGGTCTGGGAACCGGTGCGCGATTACTGCGAAACCCTCGGCCCGCGCTTCAAGTTCTTCCACGTCGCCCCGTTGGCCGGTTTCAAGGGTGGCGCGCTGAACTACCTGATTCCGCACACCGCCAAGGATGCCGAAGTCATTGCGGTGATCGACTCGGACTACTGCGTCGACCCGAACTGGCTCAAGCACATGGTGCCCCACTTCGCCGATCCGAAAATCGCCGTGGTGCAGTCGCCACAGGACTATCGCGACCAGAACGAAAGCACCTTCAAGAAGCTCTGCTACGCGGAATACAAAGGTTTCTTCCACATCGGCATGGTCACCCGTAACGACCGTGACGCGATCATCCAGCACGGCACCATGACCATGACCCGTCGCTCGGTGCTCGAGGAACTCGGCTGGGCCGACTGGTGCATCTGTGAAGACGCCGAGTTGGGCCTGCGCGTATTCGAAAAAGGCTTGTCGGCGGCGTATTACCACACCAGCTACGGCAAAGGCTTGATGCCCGATACCTTTATCGACTTCAAGAAACAGCGTTTCCGCTGGGCCTATGGCGCGATTCAGATCATCAAGCGTCACACCGCCAGTTTGCTGCGCGGCAAGGGCACCGAGCTGACCCGTGGCCAGCGCTACCACTTCCTCGCGGGCTGGTTGCCCTGGGTTGCCGATGGCATGAACATCTTCTTCACCGTCGGCGCCCTGTTGTGGTCGGCAGCGATGATCATCGTGCCGCAACGGGTCGATCCACCGCTGTTGATTTTTGCAATCCCGCCATTGGCGTTGTTCGTGTTCAAGGTTGGCAAGATCATCTTCCTGTACCGTCGTGCGGTCGGGGTCAACCTGAAAGATGCGTTCTGCGCGGCACTGGCCGGGTTGGCGTTGTCGCACACCATCGCCAAAGCGGTGCTGTACGGCTTCTTCACCAGCAGCATTCCGTTCTTCCGCACGCCGAAAAACGCCGATAACCACGGCTTCTGGGTGGCGATTTCGGAAGCTCGCGAAGAGATGTTCATCATGCTGCTGTTGTGGGGCGCTGCGCTGGGGATCTTCCTGGTGAACGGCTTGCCGAGCAACGACATGCGCTTCTGGGTGATCATGTTGCTGGTGCAGTCGCTGCCGTACCTGGCGGCGCTGATCATGGCGTTCCTGTCTTCGCTGCCCAAACCGGTTGCCGAGCCTGAGCCTGCACCGGCTGTCTAAATCAGTACAGATGCACTAAACGGCGGCCAATGGCCGCCGTTTTGCTTTAAGATAACCGCCATTTTGCAGGCCTTGGCCGGGCCCGGTTTAACGGCCGAACGCCTTACCTGTGGGAGCGGGCTTGCTCGCGAAGCTTTTGGCGCCAGTGATGGCCCCTTCGCGAGCAAGCCCGCTCCCACATTTTAGTCCGCGCCCAAATTCATGTTTTTCGGAGTTTTCCATGACGGCCCACGCCGACCTTTCGCCGACCCTCCAACTCGCCATCGACCTGATCCGCCGTCCCTCCGTGACGCCGGTCGACGCCGATTGCCAGAAGCAGATGATGCAGCGCCTGGGCGATGCCGGTTTCAAACTGGAACCGATGCGCATCGAAGATGTGGATAACTTCTGGGCCACCCACGGTAAACACGACGGTCCGGTGCTGTGCTTCGCCGGTCACACCGACGTTGTCCCGACCGGTCCGGTAACCGCTTGGCAGATCGACCCGTTCAACGCGGTGATCGACGAACACGGCATGCTCTGCGGCCGTGGCGCGGCAGACATGAAAGGCAGTCTCGCCTCCATGACCGTCGCCGCCGAGCGTTTCGTCACCGACTACCCGGATCACAAGGGCAAGGTCGCTTTCCTGATCACCAGCGACGAAGAAGGCCCGGCGCACCACGGCACCAAGGCTGTGATCGAACGCCTCGCCGCCCGTAAAGAACGTCTGGACTGGTGCATCGTCGGCGAACCGTCGAGCACCACCCTGGTCGGTGACGTGGTCAAGAATGGCCGTCGCGGTTCCCTCGGTGCCAAGCTGACCGTACGCGGTATTCAGGGCCACGTGGCCTATCCGCACCTGGCGAAGAACCCGATCCACCTCGCCGCCCCGGCACTCGCGGAACTCGCCGCCGAGTATTGGGACCACGGCAACGACTTCTTCCCGCCGACCAGTTTCCAGATTTCCAACGTCAACTCCGGCACTGGCGCGACCAACGTGATTCCGGGGGATCTGGTGGCGGTGTTCAACTTCCGCTTCTCCACCGAATCCACCGTCGAAGGCCTGCAAAAGCGGGTGGCCGATATCCTCGACAAGCATGGCCTGGACTGGCACGTGGATTGGGCGCTGTCGGGCCTGCCGTTCCTCACCGAACCGGGCGCGCTGCTGGATGCGGTGGCATCGAGCATCAAGGACATCACCGGTCGCGAGACCAAGGCTTCCACCAGTGGTGGCACCTCGGACGGGCGCTTCATCGCAACCATGGGCACCCAAGTGGTTGAGCTGGGGCCGGTCAACGCGACGATTCACCAGGTCAACGAGCGCGTGCTGGCCGCCGACCTCGATGTGCTGACCGAAATCTACTACCAGACCTTGATCAAGTTGCTCGCCTGATGCTGGCCTGCCCGATCTGCAGTGAACCGCTGAACGCGGTGGACAACGGCGTGGCCTGCCCCGCCGGGCATCGTTTCGACCGCGCGCGCCAGGGGTATCTGAACCTGCTGCCGGTGCAGCATAAGAACAGCCGCGACCCTGGGGATAACCTGGCGATGGTCGAGGCCCGCCGCGATTTCTTGAACGCTGGTCATTACGCGCCGGTCGCCAAGCGTCTGGCGGAACTGGCGGCGCAGTACGCGCCGCAGCGCTGGCTCGACATCGGTTGTGGCGAGGGTTACTACACCGCGCAAATCGCCGAGGCCTTACCGAATACTGACGGTTACGCGCTGGACATCTCCCGGGAAGCGGTCAAACGCGCCTGTAAACGCAACCCGGCGCTGACCTGGTTGATCGCCAGCATGGCGCGGGTGCCGTTGGCGTCCGGCAGTTGCCAGTTTCTGGCCAGCGTCTTCAGCCCATTGGACTGGGAAGAAGCCAAACGCTTGCTCAGCCCTGGCGGCGGCTTGATGAAGGTCGGCCCGACCAGCGGCCACCTGATGGAATTGCGCGAAAGCCTGTACGACGAAGTGCGTGAATACACCGACGACAAGCACCTGGCTCTGGTGCCGGAAGGCATGGCGCTGGCGCACAGCGAAACCCTGGAATTCAAACTGACGCTGGAAAGTGGTCAGGACCGCGCCAACCTGTTGGCCATGACGCCCCACGGCTGGCGCGCCAGCGCTGAACGCCGAGCGGCAGTCATCGAGCAGGTCGAGCCGTTCGAAACCACGGTTTCGATGCGCTACGATTACTTTATTCTTCAGTAACTTTTCAATTTCTGGGTCTACGGCATTTGCCGTGGACCGGCTAAATCCGCGAATGGATTTTTCAAGACCGCAGTGAGGACATCCATGCGCCAACCCGATATCGAGATTTACCTGAAAGACGCCGACGTCGACTACAAAGCCGTCGCCGCCTGGCTGGGCGCCGCTCTGGGCCCGTGCACCGACTGGGTACAGAAAGGCCAGACCTACAAATGCAAGGCCGGTAACGTGCCAGTGACCTGGCTGCCAAAAGCCGTCGGCAAATGGAACAGCCTGTTTCTGGACAGCGACCAGACCCCATGGGAAGACGATATCGCCTGCGCCCGCGCAGCCTTTGCCGCGCTGAACGTCGAAGTGCGTTGCGCGCCGGGTACGTGGGTCGAGGAAGAAGGTGAAGAATTGGCCGATCGCTGGATGCGAATCAGCGTTGACGGTGAAGAAGAGATCACCTGGAAAACCGTGTAAAACCAAAAAGATCGCAGCCTTCGGCAGCTCCTACAGGGTCATGTGTACACCTGTAGGAGCTGCCGAAGGCTGCGATCTTTTGATCTTAAAGCTTACAGCCCCACCACATCCTCAGCCTGCAACCCCTTCTCGCCTGTCACCACGGCATACTCAACCTGCTGACCTTCAGCCAGCGAGCGGTGGCCTTCACCGCGGATCGCACGGTAGTGCACGAACACGTCCACCCCGTCCTCGCGTTGAATGAAGCCGTAGCCCTTGGCATCGTTGAACCACTTTACATTGCCGGTTTCGCGCGTAGCCATGTCTCGTTACCCCCTTCTTTTTATTTTGAGCGGTCGAGTATATGACAGCCGCCAAAACTCTCAACTCAAGTTTACTTAGCCGCTTTTTTGCCGATTTTCGATGAATCCGGCACACTATCGGCCTCCCGAGCAAACGCTCGGTTTTATTCACTCACGCAGAAGCCGTATGACCCGTTCCCCGTTTCGCCGTCTTGTGTTTGGCACCCTGCGCCGACTGTTGTACCTCTGGGTTCGCTCGGAGACGATCAACCAGTCGTCCCTTACCCTCAACCTCGACCGCAGCCGTCCGGTGTTCTACGTCCTGCAAAACCCTTCGCTGACCGACCTCGCTGTGGTCGACACCGAGTGCACCAAAGCCGGCCTGCCGCGCCCGGTGCTGCCGGTGTCGGTGGGTAATCTGTTGGAGCCCGCCGCGTTCTTTTACCTGACACCCGAGCCCGACTGGCTCGGCCGCCAGGACAAACGCGGCGCGCCGCCGACCCTGACCCGCCTGGTCAGCGCCCTGAGCCAGAACGCCGCCGAAGACGCGCAGATCATCCCGGTCAGCGTGTTCTGGGGCCAGTCGCCGGACAGCGAATCCAGCCCGTGGAAGCTGTTGTTCGCCGACAGTTGGGCGGTCACCGGGCGTCTGCGCCGCTTGCTCAGCATCATCGTGCTGGGGCGCAAGACCCGCGTGCAGTTCTCGGCGCCGATCCATCTGCGCGAACTGATCGACCACAATAAGGGCCACGAACGCACCGTGCGCATGGCTCAGCGGATCCTGCGGGTGCACTTCCGCAACCTGAAAGCCGCGGTGATCGGTCCGGACATTTCCCACCGCCGAAACCTGGTCAAAGGCTTGCTCAATCAGCCCTTGGTCAAACAAGCGATCCTCGATGAAGCCGAGCGTGAAAACATCTCCCCGGAGAAAGCCAAGGCCCAGGCCCTGCGCTACGGCAACGAGATCGCCTCGGACTACACCTACACCGCGATCCGTTTTCTGGAAGTAGTGTTGAGCTGGTTCTGGAACAAGATTTACGACGGGGTGAAGGTCAACCACATCGAAGGTGTGCAGAAAGTCGCCCAGGGTCACGAAGTGATCTATGTGCCTTGCCACCGCAGCCACATCGACTACTTGTTGCTTTCGTATCTGTTGTTCCGCAATGGCCTGACTCCGCCGCACGTTGCCGCCGGGATCAACCTGAACATGCCGGTGATCGGCAGCCTGCTGCGTCGCGGCGGTGCGTTCTTCATGCGCCGCACGTTCAAGGGCAACCCGCTCTACACCTCGGTGTTCAACGAATACCTGCACACTCTGTTCACCAAAGGCTTCCCGGTCGAGTACTTCGTCGAGGGCGGCCGGTCGCGCACCGGGCGCATGCTGCAACCGAAAACCGGGATGCTGGCGATCACCCTGCGCAGCTTCCTGCGTTCGTCGCGGATGCCGATCGTGTTCATCCCGGTGTACATCGGTTACGAGCGGGTTCTGGAAGGCCGGACCTACCTCGGCGAACTGCGTGGCGCGACCAAGAAGAAAGAATCGATCTTCGACATCTTCAAAGTCATCGGCGCGCTCAAGCAGCGCTTCGGCCAAGTGGCGGTGAACTTCGGCGAACCGATCAAACTGGCGGAGTTCCTCGACAGCGAACAACCCGACTGGCGCTCCCAAGAGCTTGGCCCGCAGTTCAAACCGGCCTGGCTCAACGAAACCACCAACCGCCTCGGCGAGAAAGTCGCGCAGCATCTGAACGAAGCGGCGGCGATCAACCCGGTGAACCTGGTGGCGCTGGCATTGCTGTCCACCAGCCGTTTGGCCCTGGATGATCGCGCCATGGCGCGGGTGCTTGATCTGTATCTGGCGCTGTTGCGCAAGGTCCCGTACTCGCCGCACACCACGTTGCCGGAAGGCGATGGTCGGGCGCTAATCGAGCACGTGAAGGACATGGACCTGCTGTCCGAACAGAGTGATGCCTTGGGCAAGATTTTGTACCTGGACGAGCAGAACGCTGTCCTGATGACCTACTACCGCAACAACGTGCTGCACATCTTCGCCTTGCCAGCGCTGTTGGCGAGTTTCTTCCAGAGTGCGTCGCGCATGAGCCGCGAACAGATCCTGCGCTACACCCGCGCGCTGTATCCGTACCTGCAATCAGAGCTTTTCATTCGCTGGTCCATGGATGAGCTGGATGGCGTGGTCGATCAGTGGCTCGAAGCCTTCGTCGAGCAAGGCTTGCTGCGTTTCGAGAACGATGTGTACCTGCGTCCGGCACCGAGTTCGCGGCATTTCGTACTGCTGACGCTGCTGTCGAAAAGCATCGCCCAGACCCTGCAACGTTTTTACATGACTGTTTCCTTGCTGCTCAACAGCGGCCAGAACAGTATTAGCGCCGAAGAACTGGAAGACCTGTGCACCGTCATGGCCCAGCGCCTGTCGATCCTCCACGGTTTGAACGCCCCGGAGTTTTTCGACAAGAGCCTGTTCCGTCACTTTATCCAGACCTTGCTCGACCTCGACGTGCTGCGTCGCGACGAAGCCGGGAAGCTGAGCTATCACGCGCAGCTCGGCGAACTGGCTGAAGGCGCGGCCAAACGCGTATTGCCGGCGGAGATTCGCTTGTCGATCCGTCAGGTGGCGTTGCATCGCAGTGAAGATGCGGCGGACCAGGTCGCCACACAACCCGAGACTTGATGAAATCCCTGTGGGAGCGGGCTTGCTCGCGAAGGCGGTTCAACATTCAACATCTGTGTTGTCTGGCGCACCGCTTTCGCGAGCAAGCCCGCTCCCACATTAATTGGAGATATTCGATGAAAAAACTCTCTCTATTGGCCATGACCGCGCTACTGGGAGCCTGCCAATCCATGCACCCCGCCGCTAAAACCAGCCTCGATGGCGAAGTGTTCTATCTGCAACGCATCGCTTTGCCGCCAAGCGCCACGTTGAGTGTCAGCCTGCAGGACGTGTCCCTGGCCGACGCGCCAGCCGTAGTCATCGACGAACAGAAAGGCCCGGTCAAAGGCCAGGTGCCGCTACCGTTTCATCTGAGCTACGATCCGTCGCAGGTCAAACTTGGCCATCGTTACTCGGTCAGTGCGCGGATCGAAGTCAACGGCGAACTGATGTTCATCACCACCGAAAACCACGCCGTAAAACTCGACGGCAACGATCCGCAACCGCTGAAAATCCGCGTCGACGCCGTTCGTTAAATTCCGCTCAAGATCAAGGAAGCTGCCATGTTCCGCCCTACCCTTCGCTTTGCCGGCCTGTGCGCAGGCTTGATGATTTCCGCCAACGCCCTGGCGCTGTCCCTCAGTGACCTGTCGCAAAACGATGCCACTGGCGGCCTCAAGGACGCGCTGACCCAAGGCGCGCAAATCGCTGTCAAGCAACTGGGCGCCCCTGGCGGTTTCAGCAACAACCCGGACGTGAAGATCGAACTGCCGGGCAAGCTGGGCAAAGTCGCGAAAAAAATGAAGCAGTTCGGGATGGGCGACCAGGTCGATCAGCTGGAAACCAGCATGAACAAAGCGGCTGAAACCGCCGTGACGCAGGCCCAGCCGATCCTCGTGGATGCGGTGAAAAAGATGAGCGTGGCCGATGCCAAGGGCATTCTCAGCGGCGGCAAGGACTCGGCCACCCAGTACCTGGACAAATCCAGCCGCGAGCAGATCCGCACCAAGTTCTTGCCGATCGTTAAACAAGCCACCGACCAGGTCGGTTTGGCCAAGCAGTACAACTCGTTCGCCGGTCAGGCAGCGACCTTGGGTGTGCTGGATGCGAAGAATGCCAATATCGAAAACTACGTGACTGAACAGGCGTTGAATGGCTTGTTCGAGATGATCGGCAAACAGGAAGAAACCATTCGCCAGAACCCGGCGGCGGCGGCGACCAGTTTGGCCAAGAAAGTCTTCGGCACGCTTTAACTCAGTACACAAAACCCTGTGGGAGCGAGCAGGCTCGCTCCCACAGGTTCACGCCGGGTCTTTCTTGATCCTGAACCACGCCGCATACAGCGCCGGCAGGAACAACAGCGTCAACGCCGTCGCCACAATCAACCCGCCCATGATCGCCACCGCCATCGGCCCGAAGAACACGCTGCGGGACAGCGGGATCATCGCCAGCACCGCGGCAAGTGCCGTCAGCACAATCGGCCTGAACCGCCTTACTGTCGCCTCGATGATCGCTTGCCAAGGCTTGAGCCCGGCGGTGATGTCTTGCTCGATCTGATCCACCAGGATCACCGAGTTACGCATGATCATCCCGGACAACGCGATGGTCCCGAGCATGGCGACGAAGCCGAACGGCTGACCGAACACCAACAGGAACAACGTCACGCCAATCAACCCCAATGGCGCGGTCAGAAACACCATCGCCGTGCGTGAGAAGCTGCGCAGTTGCAACATCAGCAAGGTCAGCACCACCACGATAAACAGCGGCACACCGGCCTTCACCGAGTTCTGCCCGCGCTCCGAGTCTTCCACCGTACCGCCGACATCCAGCAAGTAGCCGTCGGGCAGTTCGGCGCGGATCGGGTCGAGGGTCGGCATGATCTGCTGAACCAGGGTCGCCGGTTGTTCCTTGCCGTAGATGTCGGCGCGAATCGTCACGTTGGGCAAGCGATTGCGGTGCCAGATGATGCCCTCTTCGAAGCCGTATTCCAGGGTCGCGATCTGCGACAGGGCAACGCTTTTTCCGTTGTCCGTCGGCACCGCCAGGCTCGGCAGCAACGACAATTCGGTACGCTCATGCACGGTGCCGCGCAGCAGGATTTCGATCAATTCGTTGTCTTCGCGGTACTGACTGACGCTGGAACCGGTCAGCGAGCTTTGCAAAAACCTCGACAGGTTGGCGGTGCTCACGCCGAGTGCCCGGGCGCGGTCTTGATCGACGTTCAGGTAAACCACTTTGCTCGGCTCTTCCCAGTCCAGATGGACGTTGACCACGTGCGGGTTCTCGCGAACCTTGGCCGCGACTTTGCGCGCCAGCGCACGGACTTCTTCGATGTGCTCGCCGGTAACGCGAAACTGCACCGGATAACCCACTGGTGGACCGTTTTCCAGCCGCGTGACTCGCGAACGCAGTTCCGGGAATTGTTCGTCGAGGGTTTCGATCAGCCAGGTGCGCAGGGCTTCGCGCTCCTCGATGGTTTTCGCCAGGACGACAAACTGGGCGAAGCTCGCCGCCGGCAGTTGCTGATCCAGCGGCAGGTAAAAGCGCGGTGAACCGGTGCCGACGTAAGCCACGTAATTGTCGATGCCAGCGTGTTCCTTCAGCAGGCCTTCAAGGCGTTTAACCTTCTCGGTGGTGTTGCTCAGGGACGCGCCTTCCGCCAGTTTCAGATCGACCATTAACTCCAGACGACTCGAAGCCGGGAAGAACTGCTGCGGCACGAAACGGAACAGCACGATGGAGCCGATGAACAACACCACGGTCAGCAGGATCACGGTTTTGCGCCAGCGCACACACCACTCGACCAAGCGCCGGACGCGCTGATAGAACGGCGTGCCATAAGGGTCGGGTTGACCGTCGCCGGTGCCGTGTTTGGCGGCATGAATTTTCGCCAGGTCCGGCAGGAGTTTTTCCCCCAGGTACGGCACGAACACCACGGCGGCCACCCACGACGCCAGCAGTGCGATGGTCACCACCTGGAAGATCGAGCGGGTGTATTCACCAGTGCCCGATTGCGCAGTGGCAATCGGCAGGAACCCGGCGGCGGTGATCAACGTGCCGGTGAGCATCGGGAACGCGGTGCTGGTCCAGGCATAGCTGGCGGCTTTGATCCGGTCGAAGCCCTGTTCCATTTTGATCGCCATCATTTCCACGGCGATAATCGCGTCATCCACCAGCAACCCCAAGGCCAGTACCAGTGCGCCGAGGGAAATCTTGTGCAGGCCGATACCAAGGTAATACATGCAGGCGAAGGTCATCGCCAGCACCAGTGGAATGGTCAATGCCACCACCATCCCGGTGCGCACGCCGAGGGAGAAAAAGCTCACCAGCAACACAATCGTCAGGGCTTCGACCAGCACCTGAACGAATTCGCCGACACTGGTTTTTACCGCGGCCGGCTGGTCCGAGACCTTGCGCAGTTGCATACCGGCGGGGAGGTTTTTCTGGATGCGGTCGAACTCGCCTTCCAGAGCCTTGCCGAGCACCAGAATGTCGCCACCGTCCTTCATGGCCACGGCCAGACCGATGGCGTCTTCGCCCATGAAGCGCATGCGCGGCGCCGGTGGATCGTTGAAGCCGCGACGCACGTCGGCGACATCGGCGATACGGAATGTACGATCACCGACCCGGATCGGGAAGTTCTTGATCTGGTCGACCGTCTGAAAATTCCCGGTGACCCGTAGCTGCAATCGCTCGCTGCTGGTTTCGAAGAACCCGGCGGTGGACACCGTGTTCTGCTCTTCAAGCGCTTGCTGTACTGCCGCCAGTGGCAGCCCGAGGGTGGCGAGCTTGACGTTGGACAGTTCGATCCAGATCTTCTCGTCCTGCAAGCCAAGCAGGTCGACCTTGCCCACATCCTTGACCCGTTGCAGTTGAATCTGCACCCGGTCGGCGTAATCCTTGAGCACCGCGTAGTCAAACCCGTCGCCGGTCAGGGCGTAGATATTGCCGAAGGTGGTGCCGAACTCATCGTTGAAAAACGGGCCTTGAATGCCCGGTGGCAGAGTCTGGCGGATGTCGCTGATCTTTTTGCGAACCTGATACCAGAGATCCGGGATCTGCGCCGAATGCATGGAGTCGCGAGCAATGAAGGTCACCTGGGACTCGCCGGGGCGTGAGAACGAAACGATGCGCTCGTACTCGCCGGTTTCCATCAGCTTCTTTTCAATGCGCTCGGTCACCTGGCGCGACACTTCCTGGGCCGTCGCCCCAGGCCAGCTGGTACGAACCACCATAGCCTTGAAGGTGAAAGGCGGGTCTTCGCTTTGGCCGAGTTTGGTGTAGGAAAGCGCGCCGACAATTGCCAGCAAGAGCATCAGGAACAGTACGATCTGGCGATTACGCAGCGCCCATTCGGAAAGATTGAAACCCATCGGGGATTACTCCTTGGCCGCCAGATTAACCACGCGGTTGGAGCGATCCACCGGGCGCACTTGCTGCCCGTCGTGAAGCACATGAACGCCGGCGGCCACCACCCAGTCACTGGCGTTCAGGCCTTCGAGTACCGGTACGGTTTTCTCACCGAAGGCACCGATCCGCACCGGGGCTTTTTTCAAGGTGTTGTTGGCGCCAACGATCCACACGTAGGTCGCTCCGTTTTCGGCGGTGACGGCTGACAGCGGCACAGACAGCGGCACGACCTGGGCGGTCTGGATAAACACTCGGGCACTCTGGCCAAGTTCGGCGGGGACTTTGCCGGAGGTGAAGGAAATACGCGCGGCGAAGGTCCGCGATTTGGGATCGGCCGCCGGCGACAGTTCACGAATGCGCCCGGTAAAACGTTGATCGGGTTGGGTCCAGAGCTCCACCGTCACCGGCTGATCAACCTTGAAGCGCCCAAAGCTTTGCTCCGGCAAGCTGATCAACACTTCACGCTCGCCATCGGTGGCGAGCGTGAACACGGTTTGCCCGGCGGCCACCACTTGGCCGACTTCGACCGCGCGTTTGGCGACCACACCGTCCTGAGGCGCGCGGAGCACGGCGTAGCTGGCCTGATTGGTCGAGACGTTGAACTCGGCTTTGATCTGCTTGAGGCGTGCTTCGCCGGATCGGTAGAGGTTTTCAGAATTGTCGTACGCAGAGCGGCTCACCATCTGACGGTCCATCAGCGTCTTGTAGCGATCGCGTTCGGCGCGGACCAGGCTCAGGTTGGCCTCGGCGGCGGTCACCTGGGCGCGAGTGGCTTCCAGTTGCAGCCGTACGTCCTGGGGATCGAGCTCGGCCAACGGCTGATCGGCCTTGACCCGCTGGCCTTCCTCGACCAGTCGTCGGCTGACTTTGCCACCAATGCGGAACGCCAGATCCGGCTCGTAACGGGCGCGAACTTCACCGGGATAGCTTTCCATCGCCTGGGCCGAAGGCTCTGGCTGAACCACCATGGCCGGGCGCACGCTGACTTGCGGCGCCTCGTCGTGACCGCACGCCGACAATAAAAAAGCCAGGCTGACTGGCAATGCGAGGGGCAAGGCATAGCGGAACATGGTGAAGGACCTTTCGCTAATGGTGCTTGGAATAATTATACTGGCCGGTATGTTATTAATAGCAAACTCACCAGTCCAGTATTAAAAGCGAATAATGTCGAACAATCTTTCAGCACCTAACGGTCCGGGCCGCCCCAAGGATCTGGCCAAGCGCCAGGCCATCCTCGACGCGGCGAAAATTCTGTTTCTGACGAAGGGTTACGCGAGCACCAGCATGGATGCCGTGGCCGCCGAGGCCGGGGTGTCGAAGCTGACGGTCTACAGCCACTTCAACGATAAGGAGACGCTGTTCTCCGCTGCCGTGGTGGCCAAGTGCGAAGAGCAACTGCCACCGCTGTTTTTCGAATTGCCCGACGGCATCGCGGTGGAAACGGTGCTGCTGAACATCGCCCGCGGCTTTCATCAACTGATCAACAGCGATGAATCGGTGAACCTGCATCGTTTGATGATGACGCTGGGCAGCCAGGACCCGAAGCTTTCGCTGATCTTCTTCGAAGCCGGGCCAGAGCGCATGTTGAGTGGGATGGAGCGGTTGCTGAGCAAAATTGATCAGACCGGTGCACTGAGCATCGATAAACCGCGCAATGCGGCCGAGCATTTCTTTTGCCTGCTCAAGGGCGCGGGGAATTTTCGCTTGCTGTATGGCTGCGGCGAACCGCTGGAAGGGGACGCGGCCGAGAGCCATGTGCGGGAAGTGGTGGGGTTATTTATGCGGGCTTATCGGCCTGGGACAGCCTGATCATTTTGTAGTGTTTTGAAGGACGCTATCGCGAGCAAGCTCGCTCCCACAGGGGATTTGTGAACGCTACAAATCCAATGTGGGAGCGAGCTTGCTCGCGATGGGGGGCGACTCGGTCTTAAGGCTTGAGCGCTTTCTTCGGATAAATGTCATACCGGCTGGATTTCCCGTCCAGCGCATGACTCGGCTTCGGCCCTTCAATGCATGGCGCCTTGCGCGGGCGCTTGACCACCACCCGGTGGCTGGCCAATGCCAATGCCGCTTCGAGCAATGCCGGCGCATCCGGGTCATCGCCCACCAGCGGGCGGAACAGACGCATTTCCTTCTTCACCAATGCCGTTTTCTCACGATGCGGGAACATCGGGTCGAGGTAGATCACCTGCGGCGGCTCACCTTCCCAATTGCGCATCACTTCAATTGAATTGCCCTTGAGCAAACGCATCCGCGCCACGATGGGCGCCACGTCGAAATCTTCCGCGCCACGGGCCAGGCCATCCTCAAGCAACGCGCCGATCAGCGGCTGGCGCTCGATCAGGCTCATTTCGCAACCCAGGCTCGCCAGCACGAACGCATCCTTACCCAACCCCGCCGTGGCATCCAGCACCCGTGGGCGCACGCCTTGGGCGATGCCGACCGCTTTGGCGATCATCTGCCCGGTGCCGCCACCGAACAACCGACGATGCGCCGCGCCACCCTCGACGAAGTCCACCCGCACCGGCCCCGGCGCGTCAGGCCCCAGTTGCTGGAGCTGCAAGCCCTGCTCGCCGACCTGCAGGGCAAACTCGCCGTCATCCACTTGCATAGGCAGGCCCAGGCGTTCGGCCCATTGCTCGGCCTGTGGCTGAAACGCCGGGGCCGAAGCCTCGACATGGATGCGGCAGGCCGCGGGTTGCTCAATCATGGGAAAAAACGCTCAAAAAATTAATGATCGGCAAAAACGGCCGATAACAAAACTATCGAGCATTTTGCCAGACCTGAGCGTCGACCGAGAGAAATGTCAGACATTCAACGCACATCCGTAGGCTACATATCGCGTCATGGCGATTATGGCCTGCGAAACTCCCAGGCACTGAGCGGCGTCAGTCACCTGTGGCAAGATTTTTTTGCCCAGGCCCTGTCCGAACAGTCGAGCGATGTTGTGCCTGCGTGCGGTACCTTTCCACCGGTTGATCTGGAAAGCCCGGTCGAGCCGACCGTCGGCAGCGAGCTGTTGGCGCACATCGTTTCCCAACGTGAATGCGATGTGAAAGAAACCGAAGTCAAACCGCCAGAGCCGCTGTTCCTGCCGATTGCCGAGTTCGAAATGGACCTGGCCGACAAACCTTTCCCACCGTTCCCGCCGGAAGAAATCGTCGCCCAACAGCAACAGCAGAACTTCGAAAGCGGCTGGGTGCGCCCGATCGTGCTCACCGCCGGCCAGCCTGTGCCCGAAGCCGGCCCGGCACCGCAGCCGCGTCCGCTGCACCTGCCAATCGCCGAGTTCGAACTGCACCTGCTGGACAAGCCGTTCCCGCCGTTCTCGCCCGCAGAGCTGGTGGAGCAACAGAAACAACTCGATTTCGATAACGGCTGGGCTCGCCCGATCGTTCTGCAGAACCTGCGCATCGCCGCTTAAGCTTTCAGCGACACACCCACCACGGCCCGACATCCAGATGAAAGTGATTACGATGGGCGGCGTTGTAGTCCGGGCTCAACACCACACTGAACATGTCGCAGGCGCCGTCACGCACTTGCCGCAGGAACCGCGCGTCCTGATTATCCTTGGGCCAATCCTTGAGCACGCTGATCGTTCGGCCGTCGGCCAGGCGAAAACCGGCGATGTCCAGCGCGTTGGCGCTGGCGTGCTGGCTGCGGGCGCCGTGCTCGCGGTTGTACATGTTGCGGCAGGCGAAACTGCCGAGGTGATCGACCCGCGTCACGGCCTGGCCGTAAACCGCCTGAGATGCTGGCTGCAAGGCGTGGCGCTCGAACAGGGCAAACGCTACCGCCAACGGGCAACTGGCGAGGAAACTGCTGCTCAGGGCCACCTCGCCGCCCTGAACGCGCAGAGTGTTGGTCAACGGGCAGTCCCCGCCCGGGCTGTCGGCCTGACGGGTGACGCGCAGACCTGAACTGCTGAGGACCTGATCGCACAATTGCGGATCATCGCGCAGGCGCATCAGTTTGAAACGGGTCAGCAGGTTCGGCGCCGCGTTCACGTCCAGCGGCGCCCAAGGATTCCACTGCGCCGGCACAGGAATCCAGCCGCGCCAGACACTCAGCCCCGCCGCACCGATGAGCAACAACACCAGCAGCAATCCCTTTGCTAACCGCATCTTCAGCCTTTGAAAAACTTATTGGCCTGCGCGTACGGCATGGAGCGCGACGTAAAGCTGAACGTGCCCGACGTCTTGATCTCTTCAGCCGCGCGGAAGAACTCGCCATACGCCGCAAGGGCTAGCGCCGAGCCGACGCTGATGCGCTTGACGCCCATATCGCTCAGTTCCTCGACCGTCAACTTGAGCCCGCCGGACATCAACACATTGACCGGTTTCGGCGCCACGGCACGGACCACCGCCAACACCTCTTCGGCACTGCGCAGACCCGGCGCATACAACACGTCGGCGCCCGCTTCGGCGAACGCCTGCAAGCGGCGGATGGTGTCGGCGAGATCAGGATTGCCGTGCAGAAAATTCTCGGCCCGGGCCGTCAACATGAATGGGAAAGGCAGGCTACGCGCCGCCGCGACCGCCGCTTCGATACGCGCCACGGCATGTTCGAAGCAGTAGATCGGCGCCTCTTCACGGCCAGTTGCATCTTCGATCGAGCCGCCGACAGCGCCCGCCGCCGCTGCGCGCAAAATACTCTGCGCACATTCGGCCGGGTCGTCTGCGAAGCCGTTTTCCAGATCGACCGCCACCGGCAGATCCGTGGCCGCAACAATCGCCTGGACGTTCAGCAGGGTGTCGTCGAGGGTCAACGCACCATCGGCACGACCGTTAGAAAAAGCATAACCGGCACTGGTGGTCGCCAGCGCCTCGAAGCCAAGGCTGGCGAGCATTTTCGCCGAGCCGGCGTCCCAAGGGTTGGGAATGACAAAAGCCCCCGCGCGTTCATGCAGTGCTTTGAACGCCTGGGCTCGAAGGGTTTGCGCATCCATTGGCAGGCTCCTGAGAAGAGGAAGAATCCACCTCAGAGCAGACCAAGTTGCTCCGCGGCGGGTTCTCTGTATAGCTCAGGCAGCGGCAGCAAGCCAGGCAAACGCGTCATCAGCTTGGCGTGAAAACGTTGCGCCAGTTTCGCCGCCAGCAGGTTGTCGGCGGTGTGCAGGAAGATATAGGGCGTACGACCCTCTTCGATCCACACGGCAATTTTCTCGACCCACGGCACCAGGAATGGATCGTTGGCCTCAAGCTGCGGATGGCCGATAAAACGCACCTGCGGAAATTGCGTGAATGCCGCCGGGCGCACTGGCACTTTGGGCTTTTTCGATTGGGCGTGGAGCACCGAAGGGTCGGTAGAAATACAGCTGAACAATGCGCGTGGATCGAGGCAGATACGCTCGACACCGCGGTCCAGCAGCAGGCGATTGAGCATGCGTTCGGCATCGCCCTTGGCAAAGAATGCGTCATGCCGCACTTCGACCGCCAGCGGTCGGTCGACGGCGTCGATAAAACCGGCCAGCTCGGAGAGTCGTTGCGGGGTGAAGCTTTTGGATAATTGCAGCCAGACCGGGGAAACCCGCTCGCCCAGTGGGCTGAGCAGTTGAAGGAAGGTTTCGGCAGCGGTCAGTTGTTCACGCAGGTCACCGCTGTGGCTGATGTCGCCGGGGAATTTGGCGGTGAAGCGAAAGTGTTCGGGCATGATCTCGGCCCAGCGCTGCACGGTGGCGGCAGACGGGCTCGCGTAGAAGGTCGTGTTGCCTTCGACGGCGTTGAACACTTGGGAATAGAGATTCAGGAATTCGGCGGGTTTGGCGTCTTGCGGATAGAGGTAATCGCGCCAGGCGTTTTCACTCCAGGACGGGCAGCCGAGGTAGTAAGGCAGCAGCATCAGATGTACAGGTCGAGGCCCAGCACATCAGCATCCCAATCGACAAAACCGGCGGTGCTCAGGTAGCTGGCCAGGGCCATCGCTACGCTTTTGCTCATGGCGCGGTGATAAATCATGTCTTGCTGACGGGCGGGGAGATTGCTCAAGCGTTGTGCGGAGGCTTTGGCAGCGCGGGCGGCCAGTTGCTCTTCAGTCGGAAATTCCAGCTCGCCGTCGATGTCATCGACGGATTCATCCAGCGCGACATTGCCTTTGCGAGGCTTGCGCTTGATGGGGTAGGACTGAGAGGAAAGGCCGTCTATACGCATAAGTGCATGCTCGGTATCAGTGATGGCAGTTTAGTGGCGCATTACCCACTTCGCAAACTGTCGAGTGATAACTAGAACACATAAAAGGAAAAAGGTTTAAAGCGGGCGGGTAGAAACTGACGATTGGCTAATGCTGGAATACCAATTGTGGCGAGGGGGCTCGCCCCCGTTCGGCTGCGAAGCAGTCGTAAAACCTGCACACGCGGTGTGCCTGATGAAATATGGGGCCGCTTCGCAGCCCAACGGGGGCAAGCCCCCTCGCCACAAAAGTCCCTCGGTCAACGGGCCTTGGGCGTGGCGACCTTGTCGCGCAGATAAACCGGCTGCGCCTCATCCGCCACAATCGCCTCCCCTCGCGCCCAGGCAAACCGCGCCAGCGTCAGCAGGTCTTCAGCATGGGGCAACATTCCCGCATCCTGCCCGATCAGGTTAACGCCGATACGCTCGGCATACCCCCAACCGGTGCCCGCGCCGAACCACTCGCCGCTGGCATCGGCCGGCAATGCTGCGACTTCCGGCGGCAACACGGCTTCGTTACCGACAAGCCGCATCTCCCCCGCCGTTTCGCGGTAGCAGCCCCAATACACTTCATCCATCCGCGCATCGATGGCCGCTGCGACTTGGCTTACGCCGTGTTCGCGATAGGCACGCTGGGCCAGTACGGCCAGATCAGACACCGGCAACACCGGACGCTCCAGCGCAAACGCCAAACCCTGCACCACGCCAATGGCGATCCGCACACCGGTGAAAGCGCCGGGCCCACGGCCGAACGCGATGGCATCCACCGCTTGCAGGGTGGTACCGGCGTCGGCCAGCAATTGCTGGATCATCGGCAGAAGCTTCTGCGCATGCAGGCGCGGGATCACCTCGTAATGGCTCGTGACCTTGCCGTCATGCAGCAAGGCAACGGAGCAAGCTTCAGTCGCGGTGTCCAGGGCCAGCAAGGTGCTCATCGATGTTTCCGTAAGAGAGGTCAGAAAAAGTGCGCCAGTATAAACAACTACGGCCCGCAAGCGGGCCGTAGAAGATGAAGCGATTCAGACTTTTCAGTTCAGCGCTTCAAGCACCTTGCCGGTGATCGCTTCAACCGAGCCAACACCTTCGATGTGGCTGTACTTCGGTTTGCCCTGAGCGGTGGACAGCTCCTGGTAAAACTTCACCAGAGGCTCGGTCTGAGCGTGGTAAACCGAGAGACGATGACGCACGGTTTCTTCGGTATCGTCTTTGCGCTGCACCAGTTCGTCACCGGTGATGTCGTCTTTACCGGCAATTTTCGGCGGGTTGTAGACGATGTGGTACACGCGGCCGGAAGCCTCGTGAACACGACGACCGGCGATACGCTGGACGATGTCTTCGTCTTTGACGTCGATTTCGACCACGTGGTCCAGTTCGACACCGGCCTTCACCAGGGCTTCAGCCTGGGGAATGGTGCGCGGGAAACCGTCGAACAGGAAACCGTTGGCACAATCGGCCTGGCTGATGCGTTCCTTGACCAAGTTAATGATCAGGTCATCGGAGACCAGACCACCGCTGTCCATGACGCTCTTGGCGATCAGGCCCAGCTCGGTGCCGGCCTTGACCGCTGCACGCAGCATGTCGCCAGTGGAGATTTGCGGAATGCCGAATTTTTCGGTGATGAACTTAGCCTGAGTACCTTTACCGGCCCCGGGAGCTCCCAGCAGAATGACGCGCATCGATGTGCTCCTCAATTTTTTATATAGATAACGTCAGATTCGCCTCGTGGGGCCAATCTCAAAAATAGGGTCGTGGCCGCCCAAACGGCCAAAGGCTGATCAAGATACACAGCAGGCCCTGCCCACACAAGCCGCCGAAAGTCGGAGAAACCCGCGCCCATCGTGACCTTGGGACGGGGTACCCCAAGTCGCACCCCCATCATTAACTGTCGCCTGCCAGACCTTTTCCGGCCTTCGCCCAAGGGCACCCGGCCTGCGTGCCGAGCGCCCGGACCCAAGAGGAAAACCTTAGCCGGTATTTCGCAAACCGGCGGCAATCCCCGCCACAGACACCAGCAGCGCCTGTTCTACCGGGCTGCCCTGCGCCACTTCCTGTTGCCGCGAACGGGCCAACAGCTCGGCCTGCAATAGATGAAGGGGGTCGAGGTAAGTGTTACGCAGGCGAATGAATTCGAGGGTGTCTGGGCTATGTGCCAGTAGCTGCGACTGGCCAGTCAGGCCAAGGACCACCGCACAGGCCTGCGACAATAGGTCGCGTAAGTGCGCGCCCAAAGGTAGAAGATCCGGCTCCACCAGCCGCTCATCGTAAGACAGCGCGATGTCCGCGTCAGCCTTGGCCAGCACCATTTCCAGCATATCGATGCGCGTGCGGAAGAACGGCCACTGCTCGCGCATCTGCCCCAGCAACTCACCTTCACCACGTTCCAGTGCCTTGCTCAGGGCAGCCTCCCAACCGAGCCAGGCCGGCAGCATCAGGCGTGTCTGGGTCCAGCCGAAGATCCACGGAATCGCTCGCAGGCTTTCAATCCCGCCAGCGCGGCGCTTGGCCGGGCGACTGCCCAACGGCAACCGTCCGAGTTCCTGTTCCGGCGTGGACTGACGGAAGTACTCGACGAATTGTGGATTCTCGCGCACCACGGCGCGGTAAGCACTGACACCATCCGCCGCCAATTCGTCCATCAGATGACGCCAGGCAGGCTCCGGCGGCGGTGGCGGCAGCAAGGTCGCTTCGAGCACCGCGGCCAGATACAGATTGAGGTTCTGCTCGGCGATGTCCGGCAAACCGAATTTGAAACGGATCATTTCCCCCTGCTCAGTGGTGCGGAAACGCCCCGCCACCGAACCCGGCGGCTGCGACAGAATTGCCGCGTGCGCCGGGCCGCCACCACGGCCCACGGTGCCACCGCGACCGTGGAACAACAGCAACTCCACTTGCTGCTCGCGGCAGATATCCACCAAACGTTCCTGCGCCCGATACTGCGCCCAGGCCGCCGCCGTGGTGCCGGCGTCCTTGGCCGAATCGGAGTAACCGATCATCACTTCCTGCGGCCCTTGCAGGCGCGCGCGATAGCCCGGCAGCAGCAACAGCTTTTCGATCACCGGGCCGGCGTTATCGAGGTCGGCGAGGGTTTCAAACAGCGGCACCACGCGCATCGGCCGCAATACGCCGGCCTCTTTGAGCAACAGTTGCACCGCCAGCACATCGGAAGCGGCGCCGGCCATGGAGATCACATAAGAGCCGAGGGACGCGCCCGGTGCAGCGGCGATTTCCCGGCAGGTCGCCAGCACTTCGGCGGTGTCAGCGGACGGCTTGAAATACGCCGGCAACAATGGCCGACGATTGTTCTGCTCGCGCATCAGGAAGGCGATGCGCTCTTCCTCGCTCCAGTCTTCGTAGCGACCGAGGCCCAGGTAATCGGTGATTTCAGTCATGGCAGCGGTGTGCCGCGACGAATCCTGACGCACGTCGAGACGGACCAGGAACAAGCCAAAGGTCACCGCACGACGCAGGCAATCGAGCAGCGGACCGTCGGCAATCACGCCCATGCCGCATTCATGCAGCGAGTTGAAACACAGTTCCAGCGGATCAAGCAGGTCGCGGTTGTTTTGCAGCACATCGGCGGTTGCTGGCGTGCTCACTTTCAAGGATGCCTGGGCCCAATTGCGAGTTGCCCGCAGACGTTCGCGCAATTGCTTGAGCACCGCGCGGTAAGGTTCGGCGCTGTCGCCGGCCTTGGCTTTCAGGGCTTCACTGGCCTGCTGCATCGACAACTCGGCGGCCAGATGATCGACATCACGCAGGTACAAATCAGCCGCCATCCAGCGCGCCAGCAACAGCACTTCGCGGGTGACGGACGCCGTGACATTCGGGTTGCCGTCGCGATCGCCGCCCATCCACGAAGCAAAGCGGATCGGCGCCGCCTCCAGTGGCAAACGCAGGCCGGTGGCGGCGTGCAGCGCTAGATCGGCCTTGCGCAAATAGTTGGGAATCGCTTGCCACAGCGAATGTTCGATCACCGCAAAGCCCCATTTGGCTTCGTCGACAGGCGTTGGGCGGGTGCGGCGGATTTCTTCGGTGTGCCAGGCTTCGGCGATCAGACGCTGCAATTTCGCCTGGATCTGCTCGCGCTCGGCGCTGGTCAGGTCACGATGGTCCTGGGCCGCCAGTTGCGCGGCGATGGCATCGTATTTCTGGATCAGCGTGCGGCGGGCCACTTCGGTCGGGTGAGCGGTTAACACCAACTCGATTTCCAGTCGACCGAGCTGCCGCGCAAGGGATTCGGCGCTGTGGCCTTCAGCACGCAGACGGGCGAGCAGTTCCGGCAGCACCCGGGCTTCGAACGGCGCGGGCTGCGACTCTTCGCGGCGGTGAATCAGCTGATATTGCTCGGCGATATTGGCCAGGTTGAGGAACTGGTTGAACGCCCGCGCCACCGGCAGCAACTCGTCTTCGCTCAATTGGTTGAGGCTGGCGCTGAGTTCGGCGTCCATCGAACCGCGACGGTCGGCCTTGGCGCCCTTGCGGATCTGCTCGATCTTGTCGAGAAAACCATCCCCGTACTGTTCACGAATGGTGTTGCCCAACAGTTCACCCAACAGGTGAACGTCCTCGCGCAAGCGTGCATCAATATCGGTCATCAGCAGTTCTCCAGCAAAAATCCGGGCGGCTATGAACGTTAAGAGTGCCGCCGTAAAGCGGTTCTTACAAGCAAACGACGAAGGGACTTTAAACCTTAGGCGTTAAAGCTAGTCTCAACAGTAAGCCGTACAACGGCTGCCGCCGGCCAAAGCCGGACACTCACCCTGCCTGCCACGAGCAGGTGTGCCATGAGGTCATTATGAAAATTCGCGAGCTAGCCCAGCATTGGGAAGAAAACGCCAAGGGTCGCCTGACCGACACTGGCTACACGATTCACCTGGACGTGGAAGCCGCCGCCCGGCTGGCAGCGATTACCGAGATGTACCCCAAACGGCATCCCGAAGAACTGCTGGGCGAGTTGATCGGCGCGGCGCTTGAGGAGCTCGAGGCGAGTTTCCCCTACGTGAGAGGCCAGACCGTGGTGGCGACCGACGAAGAAGGTGACCCACTGTACGAAGACGTCGGTCCGACCCCGCGTTTTCTCGCATTGTCCCGCCGTCATTTGCACGATTTATCGGCTGGTAGCGACAAGCAAAAACATTGATCCCGTCGCAGAACCTGTGGGTGCGGGCTTGCTCGCGAAAGCGGTGTTTCAGGCAACAAAGATGATGAATATCAGACCGTTTTCGCGAGCAAGCCCGCTCCCACATTGACTTGCATTCCCCTTCAAAAATGGCGTGTTCCCGAGTCTCGAAAAGACCGGCAATACCGCTGCGCATCGCCAAAGTTCCCGGTTTAGAGCCTTGTCCATTCGGTCAAAGTTTTTTCAGGCGATAGGCCATCTTCTCTGAACTTTTGAAAAACGCCTCGGGTCGTACCCATTAACCACGCCTGGTACGGCCGTTTCATTTCACGCTTTGAATGTTCGGTGACGGCTCCTTAAACCAGGATGGAATTTGATGTTTTTCAGGAGTTATCCAATGGAGTTGAAGACCATGAAGACCAGCACTGCCAAATCCTCGTTCACCCACCTGCGCGGTCTGAAACTGGCTGCCTTGGCGATCGGCAGCACCTTCGTACTCGCCGGTTGCGCTGGCAATCCGCCGACCGAGCAATACGCCGTGACCCAATCGGCCGTTAACAGCGCAGTCAGCGCCGGCGGTACCGAGTTCGCAGCCGTGGAAATGAAGTCTGCGCAGGACAAGCTCAAACAAGCCGAAATCGCCATGCACGACAAAAAGTATGACGAAGCCCGGACCCTCGCCGAGCAAGCCGAATGGGACGCTCGCGTCGCGGAACGCAAGGCTCAGGCGATGAAAGCCGAACAGGCTCTGAAGGATTCCCAGAAAGGTGTTCAGGAACTGCGTCAGGAAAGTCAGCGCACTGTGCAGTAAGCGCGCATCCGGACCACACGCCTGAAGCTCTTATCGATAGAAAGGACGAACCATTATGCGTAAACAATTGATGATCCCCGCTCTCCTGGCCGCAAGCGTTGCCCTGGCAGCTTGCTCCACCCCGCCGAACGCGAACCTGGAACAGGCCCGCGTGAACTACTCCGGCCTGCAAGCCAACCCGCAAGCGAGCAAAGTCGCGGCCCTTGAGACCAAAGACGCCAGCGATTACCTGGACAAGGCTGACAAGGCCTACCAGGACAAGGAAAACCAGGCCAAGGTCGACCAACTGGCGTACCTGACCAACCAGCGCGTGGAAGTCGCCAAGCAGACCATCGCCCTGCGCACCGCTGAAAACAACCTGAAAAACGCCGCAGCCCAACGTGCCCAGGCTCGTCTGGATGCCCGTGATCAGCAGATCAAGCAGTTGCAAGACAGCCTGAACGCCAAGCAAACCGATCGCGGCACCTTGGTCACCTTCGGTGATGTGCTGTTCGCTACCGACCGTGCTGACCTGAAGTCCAGCGGTCTGGTGAACATCAACAAACTGTCGCAGTTCCTTCAGGAAAACCCGGACCGTAAAGTGATTGTCGAGGGTTACACCGACAGCACCGGCACCGCGAGCCATAACCAGTCGCTGTCCGAGCGTCGTGCCGATTCGGTACGCACAGCGCTGGTGAAAATGGGCGTTGATCCAGCGCGCATCGTCGTTCAGGGGTATGGCAAGGAATACCCGGTTGCCGAAAACGGCAGCGTTTCGGGCCGTGCGATGAACCGTCGGGTGGAAGTGACCATTTCCAACGACAACCAGCCAGTGGTGCCACGTTCGGCAGTCAGTTCGAACTAAGCTTCACGCGGTAACGTAAAAGCCCCGCCTGATCTGATCAGGCGGGGCTTTTTGTTGCTGGTGACTTGATGGCTGCCACTGTTTTTGTGGCGAGGGAGCTTACTCCCGCTGGGCTGCGCTGCAGACCCTAAACCTCGCACCGTATTCCTTCAGGCAAACGGCATTAATGGGTTGGCGGCTGCTACGCAGCCGAGCGGGAGCAAGCTCCCTCGCCACAGTGGATCAGCGCCACACCGGAATCGGGGGTTACGGCTCAAGTTTCTGCGGCGTTTCCTGCCCCATGCAGCGCACGGCTTTTTTCTGGCCGTTGATCAACACTCCACTCAGGCCTTTCTGTTCGGTGTCGAACAGCACCAGTACGCCATCGACGCACTGAGCGACTTGCGCGGCCGGTTCCAGGGCTATTTTGTAGTCTTCGCCCGGCACGGTCTTGAGCATGGTGAATTCGTTGAGCAGCAACGCATCCTCAGGCTTGGCGAAATGCAGGTAGCCGTAGTACCACAGCACCCCGACAGTGCCGAGAATGGTGCAGATACCGGTGATGATCAGCGGGATGGCGTTACGTTCTTCACTCATTGCGGACTCTCTGGTGGTTCATCTTTTGAATTCAGGGGCACCGGGTAATTCGGGATTTCACCCAGGCGGCGCAGACCGTTGAAATGCTGCGGGTCTTCGAGGTAGCGCAGCATCACCTGACGCCAGACCGGGTCGGCGAAGGTCTGCACATGACCGCCACGGGTCAGTTGCAGCACCCGCGGTGGCGGCGCAGCTTGATACAGACGAATGCCGTTGGAAAGGGGCACGAGGTTGTCGTCGATGCTGTGGTAGATCAGTTTCGGCACGCCCTTGAGCTGCGCCATGGAGTTGATCGCGCTGTCGCCGTCCGGCACCAGCCACGACAACGGCACCTGAAATGGCCAGGTCAGCCACGAGGTAGTCAGGGCAAATCGACCGACATCCCGGTAGCTGGCGGGCGCGCCATCGAGGACCAAGGCCTTGAGCTGGGGCTGACGTTCCGGGTGTTGGACCAGGTAATGCACGGCCATCGAGCCGCCGAGGCTCTGACCCAGAACGATCAACGGCTTGCCCTTGACCTCGGGCGCCTGGTCGAGCCATTTGAACGCGGCGTCGATGTCCTGATAGATCTCCGGCAGCGACGGTTTGCCTTCGGACAAGCCATAACCGCGGTAGTCCACCAGCAACACTTGGTAACCCTCTTTCGGTAACCACCAACTGCCGCCCAAGTGGTAAGAAAGGTTGCCGCCATTGCCATGCAGGTGCAGCACCGTACCTTTGACTTCGACGCCTTTTGCCGCCGGTAGCCACCAACCGTGCAGCTTCAGGCCATCGGCGGTGGTCAGGGTGACGTCGCGAAATTCGAGCTTGGCTTTGTCCGGGGTGAATGGCTGGCCGGGCTCGGGGTAAAACAGCAGCGAGCTGCAACCGCCGAGGGCCAGGAGCAGGCAGAAGATGCCGAGGATTCTCATCCGTTGAAACCTCGCAGTGAATGTTGGAGTTCGTAACCTGACACATCATTGTGGCGAGGGGGCTTGCCCCCGTTCGGCTGCGAAGCAGTCGTGAAACCTGATTACGCGGTGTGACGAAACAAATGTTGGGGGCCGCTTCGCGGCCCAACGGGGTGGTGCGGCATTCCGACAAGCCCCTCACCACAGTAACCCTCCACATTCATCTGGTGTGATCACAGGATGTTGGAGTAATCCGCTTCGATCCGGTCCAGGCTCAGGTGATTGAGGAAGTTGGAGAAGCACATCCACGCCGACAGTGCGTTCAAGTCGCGGAACTGATCCGGCAAATACTTGGGCGGCACCACTAGGCCTTCGTCCACCAGCTGGCGCAAGGTCCGCATGTCTTCCAGCGTCGTCTTGCCGCAAAACAGCAGCGGTATCTGCTCAAGCTTGCCTTTACGCACGGCCAACTGAATGTAGTTGTAAACCATGATAAAGCCCTTGAGGTAGGACAAGTCTTTGGTAAATGGCAGCCCATTGGGCACCGAACCACGGAAAACCCGGCTGGCGTTACCGTAGCTTTCGGCCATTTCGAAGCCTTGCTCGCGGAAGAACTCGAACACCTGCAAGAAGTCCGCGCCCTCCTCGACCATGTGAATGGCGCGGGTACGGTTAGTCAGTTTGCGCAGTCGGCTCGGGTACGAGGCAAAAGTGATGATTTCCATCAGGATCGCCAGGCCTTCCTGAGTCACGGTGGACGACGGCGGGCCCTTAGACAGGAAGGTGCAGATCGGCTGGTTCAAACCGTTGAGGGTCGTGCCCACATGCACCAGGCCTTCGTGGACTTCCAGCGCCCGCACATCACGGTCGTTGAACATCGCATCGGCGCGAATCTTGATGTAGTCGGCGCCCGCCGCCGCATCAGCGACGATCCCGTCGGACTCGAACACCCGAATGGTTTCCTCAGCCTCGCCAAACACCTTGTTCAAACGGGTTTGCAGCAAGTGAACGGCGTCCTTGGCGGTGAGGATTTTCGGTTCGTCCTTCAGGTCGCCACGGCCGTCGATGTTGTTCAGGTAGTCGGACATCATCAGGCCCAGGTCAGCCAGGGTCGGGTCGCCGGCGTGGAACGCGTCGGACGCGGCGCCATACAATTCCTGGGAAATCAGCCCGAAATCCTCGGTGCCGCGCGCTTCGAGCATGCGCACCACCATCCGGTATTCCTTGCACATGCGACGCATGATCTGGCCGACCGGGTTGAACTGGCCGAGTTGACGGGTGATGTCGCGCTCGATGTTCTGGAATTCCAGCTTCACCTTGCTGGAGTCAAAGGACAGCGGCCGGTTCAGGTAATAGTCGCGGTCCACGGCCGGCATTTCCTTGCCCTTGGCCTTGAGGAAACCCTTGCGGATGTTTTCGTCCCATTTGACCGCATCCAGAACGCGAATCGGCGTCTGCGCCAGCACTATGCGATCGGACAAAATGCGTATCGTCTGCTGGTAATCGTCCACCCGAAACTCCTGTAGAAAAACCGTAACGTGCTGGATTTATTTGACTTTTGCTTTGGCCAGGCGCTGATAGCGCACCGCTTCAACGAATACATCGGAATTGGCCGGGTCGTCGAGGTAAGCGAAGACTCGGTCCAGGCTGTTGTTGATCAACACACCGTCGCCGTCGTCCGTCTGGAAGCCTTCGCCACTGAGGGCTTTTTGCCCCACGGCCTGGTTGATCTGCTCGAGGTCGAGGTTGTAGACCACCAGTTCATGCTGTTCGTTGAGCTCGAAACCGGCAATCGTGAAATGCCCGCCGAATTGGGCCGGCACTGCAGCAGACAGGTACCAGCGATTGCCGTGGCGCGACACAGTGAAAGGATAGGCTTCACGCTCGTGCGGCTTGGCCTTGAAGTAGCTGACAGCCTGATAACGGTTGTCGCCGATGCGCGTCAGCTCAAGGTTCATCGGTTCACCCCAGGCGTTGGTGCTGGTCCATTTGCCGAGCAGTCCTTTGGGCGCGGGTTCGCTCGAAGCCAGCGGTTCCTTGAAGGTCACCAGACAGCCACTGAGCAGCAGGAACGACAAGGCGATCACTACGACGCGCCAGGCTTTCATTCAACACTCCCTATGAACACACGCCGACCTGAAGTGGCCACCGAACCCATGTGGGAGCGGGCTTGCTCGCGAATGAGGTATGCCAGACAACATAGATGTCGAATGTTAAACCGCATTCGCGAGCAAGCCCGCTCCCACAGGGTTTGGTGTTTCCCCAGGGGTTACACCGACGCGAGTACCAAATGCATATACCGCGTGAGGATACCGAGCATTTCCGCTTCGGCCTCAGGCTCGGCTTCGTTGAGAAGGCCCTGATATTCCATCCGTCCGATAATCGCCGTCAACACCTTGGCATCTTGTTGGGGTTCACGGGAACCCAGCACTTCAAAAAGCTGGCAGGTGCCCTGCAGCAAAATTTGCTGATGGGAGCGCACCAACAGCGCCAGGCGCGGGTTAAGCAACGCTTCCTGGCGGAAGGCTTGCTCGGCCATCAAGTGCTCGCGGCGGTTGATCAATTGCCGGTGAACATAGTCGGCCATCAGCTGTGCAATATCGTCTGCCAACTGCGAGCGCGACTCCGGCGTGCCATCGCCGCTGACGACCATCTCGCGCAACAGCCCTTCATTGCTGGCCCACAGTTTGCCCATGTAGGCCGCACTGCGTTCCACGTATTGAGCGAAGGTATCGGTGAGCAAGTCATCGATGTCCTTGAAATAGTAAGTGGTGGCCGACAACGGCACACCGGCCTCGGCCGCCACGGCACGGTGACGCACCGCCCGTACGCCATCACGCACGACAATGCGCATCGCCGCATCGAGAATATCCTGTCGACGCTGTTCGCTGCCCTGTCGGCTGGCCTTGCGGCCCTGGTACTGAACGCTTTCAGCGACCGCAGTGGCGATACCCGCTGCACCTTCTTGAGCCATTGCACGATTCACGACAGGTATTCCTCTCTCACGCCAAAAGTAACCAGTTGATACGTTTGTACCAGACAGGCAATAAAAAGCCGCCTGTTTTAGGCGGCTTTTTTACTGAAACGCTTACGCTTGCGGCCGCATGTGCGGGAACAGGATCACATCGCGAATCGACGGTGAGTTGGTCAACAACATCACCAGGCGATCGATGCCGATACCTTCGCCGGCCGTTGGCGGCATGCCGTACTCCAGCGCGCGAACAAAGTCGGCGTCGTAGTGCATGGCTTCGTCGTCACCAGCGTCCTTGTCGGCCACTTGAGCCATGAAGCGCTCGGCCTGGTCTTCCGCGTCGTTCAACTCGGAGTAGGCGTTGGCGATTTCGCGACCACCGATGAACAGTTCGAAACGGTCAGTGACGTTCGGGTTGTCATCGTTGCGACGGGCCAGCGGCGACACTTCGAACGGGTACTGGGTAATGAAGTGCGGCTGTTCCAGCTTGTGCTCGACCAGCTCTTCGAAAATCATCACCTGCAGCTTGCCCAGACCTTCAAAGCCCAGCACCTTGGCGCCGGCCTTCTTGGCAATGGCGCGAGCCTTGTCGATGTCGGTCAGGTCGTCAGCGGTCAGCTCAGGGTTGTACTTGAGGATCGAGTCGAACACCGACAGGCGCACGAACGGCTCGCCGAAGTGGAACACTTTGTCGCCGTAAGGGACGTCGGTGCTGCCCAGAACCAGCTGAGCCAGTTCGCGGAACAGCTCTTCGGTCAGGTCCATGTTGTCTTCATAGTCGGCGTAAGCCTGGTAGAACTCCAACATGGTAAATTCTGGGTTGTGACGAGTCGAAACGCCTTCGTTACGGAAGTTGCGGTTGATCTCGAAGACTTTCTCGAAACCGCCGACAACCAGGCGTTTGAGGTACAACTCAGGGGCGATCCGCAGGTACATGCCCATGTCCAGGGCGTTGTGGTGCGTTTCGAACGGCTTGGCCGCCGCGCCGCCCGGAATGGTTTGCAGCATCGGCGTTTCGACTTCGAGGAAGTCACGCTGCATCAGGAAGCTGCGGGTGTGCGCAATCACTTGCGAACGCACGCGGAAGGTCTTGCGCACGTCTTCGTTGACGATCAGGTCAACGTAGCGCTGGCGGTAGCGCTGCTCGGTGTCGGTCAGGCCGTGGTGCTTGTCTGGCAGCGGACGCAGGGACTTGGTCAGCAGGCGCACGTCGGTCATTTCGACGTACAGGTCACCCTTGCCGGAACGGGCCAGGGTGCCAACGGCTGCGATGATGTCGCCCATGTCCCAGGTTTTCACCGAGGCCAGGGTGTCTTCGGACAGGGTTTTACGGTTGACGTAAACCTGGATGCGACCGGTCATGTCCTGGATCACCATGAACGAGCCACGGTTGAGCATGATGCGACCGGCAACCTTGACCGGGATTGCAGCCTCTGCCAACTCTTCCTTGGTCTTGTCCGCGTACTGCTTCTGCAAGTCTTCGCAGTAGTTTTCACGGCGGAAGTCGTTCGGGAAGGCATTGCCCTTGGCGCGCTCGGCAGCCAGCTTTTCCTTGCGCAGGGCGATCAGGGAGTTTTCTTCCTGTTGCAGGGCTTGCGGGTCGAGTTCTAGGTCGCTCATGTCTTTAAAAATTCCATCACAGGTTCGTTGCCCCCGGCTGTGAGCCGGGGTTCGCGGGCAAGCCTCGCTCCTACAGGTATCCGCAGATTCTGTAGGGCGTGCCTTAGAGCCCTTGTTTCAAGCTGGCTACCAGGTATTCGTCGATGTCGCCGTCGAGCACCTTGTCGCAGTCACTGCGTTCGATGTTAGTGCGCAAATCCTTGATTCGCGAGGCATCGAGCACGTAAGAGCGAATCTGGTGACCCCAGCCGATGTCGGACTTGGTGTCTTCCAGGGCCTGGGAGGCGGCGTTGCGTTTCTGCACTTCCTGCTCGTACAAGCGCGCCCGCAACATTTTCATCGCGGTGTCTTTGTTGGCGTGCTGGGAGCGTTCGTTCTGGCAGCTGACCACGGTGTTGGACGGTACGTGGGTGATACGTACGGCCGAGTCGGTGGTGTTTACGTGCTGACCACCGGCACCCGAGGAGCGGTAGGTGTCGATGCGCAGGTCCGACGGGTTGATGTCGATTTCGATGTTGTCATCGATTTCCGGCGAGACGAACACAGCCGAGAACGAGGTATGGCGGCGGTTGCCGGAATCGTACGGGCTCTTGCGCACCAGACGGTGCACGCCGATTTCGGTACGCAACCAGCCAAAGGCGTATTCGCCCTTGATGTGGATCGTGGCGCCTTTGATACCGGCGACTTCACCGGCCGACAATTCCATGATGGTCGCGTCGAAACCGCGTTTGTCAGCCCAGCGCAGGTACATGCGCAGCAGGATGTTGGCCC
Source organism: Pseudomonas sp. ASL4 (assembly GCF_056680395.1). NCBI lineage: Bacteria > Pseudomonadati > Pseudomonadota > Gammaproteobacteria > Pseudomonadales > Pseudomonadaceae > Pseudomonas > Pseudomonas sp. ASL4. Next base: position 6,917,171 of record NZ_CM155280.1, read on the forward strand.
AGTCCTGAGCCTCGGTACCGCCAGAGCCGGCCTGGATGTCCAGGTAGGCGTTGTTGGCGTCCATTTCACCGCTGAACATGCGACGGAATTCGAGTTTTTCCAGGGATTCGCGCAGACGTTCGACTTCGGCAGCGACGTCATCGACGGCGGCCTGGTCTTCTTCTTCGGCGGACATCAGCAGCAGGTCTTTGGCATCGGCCAGACCGGTGTGCATTTCGTCGAGGGTTTCGACGATCTGAGCCAGCAGCGAGCGCTCGCGACCCAGTTCCTGTGCGTACGACGGGTTGTTCCAGACAGCCGGATCTTCAAGCTCGCGATTGACTTCAGTCAGACGCTCATGCTTTTGATCGTAGTCAAAGATACCCCCGAATAGTTTCGGAGCGCTCGGACAGGTCCTTGATACTGTTAAGGATCGGGTTGATTTCCATGGCGGGCAGCACTCGTTGGCGAACTTTTGAAAGCCGGCGAGTATAACGTAATCAAGCTGTCACGGCAGCCCGCCTGGCGCTTTAGGGGTGAATGATTAAAGCGAACGCCGAGTAAATCTGTGGCGAGGGAGCTTGCTGTGGCGAGGGGGCTTGCCCCCGTTAGGTCGCGAAGCGGCCCCCTGCATTCTTCCAGTCATACCCTGCAATCAGGTTTCACGACTGCTTCGCAGCCGAACGGGGGCAAGCCCCCTCGCCACAGGATGCGCTAGGCTGGAGAACTTCGCTCAAGCCACCCGCTACTCAATCCCCACCTGATTACGCCCATTGTTCTTCGCCAGATACAGCCCCTTGTCCGCCGCCGAGATCAATTGCCGGCAATCGCTGCCCTGTTGCGGGGTGATGGTCGACAGGCCAATGCTGATGGTCAGGTTCGACCCTTCCACCGGGAACACATGCGGAATCTTCAGCGCCGCGACCGTCTGACGGAGTTTTTCCGCCACCAGCCGCGCGCCGCCCGGCGAGGTGTTGGGCAACACCAGCACAAATTCTTCGCCACCATAACGGGCCGGCAGGTCCGAAGGCCGGGCGCTGGCGTCGCGAATCGCCGTGGCGACTTTGCGCAGGGCTTCGTCGCCTTCCAGGTGGCCAAAGCTGTCGTTGAAGGACTTGAAGTAGTCCACATCGATCATCAACAGCGACAGTTGAGTCTGGTCTCGCAGGGAACGGCGCCACTCCAGTTCCAGGTATTCGTCGAAGTGCCGGCGGTTCGACAGGCCGGTCAGGCCGTCGGAGTTCATCAGGCGTTGCAGCACCAGGTTGGTGTCGAGCAACTGCTGCTGGCTGACACGCAATGCGCGGTAAGCCGCGTCGCGCTGCAACAAAGTCATGTAGGAGCGTGAGTGATAGCGGATGCGCGCCACCAGTTCAATGTTGTCCGGCAGCTTCACCAGGTAATCGTTGGCCCCGGCCGCGAACGCCGCGCTTTTGATCAGCGGGTCTTCCTTGGTCGACAGGACGATGATCGGAATGTCCTTGGTCGCCGGGTGATTTCGGTATTCGCGCACCAGGCTCAAGCCGTCGAGGCCGGGCATCACCAGATCCTGAAGGATCACCGTCGGCTTGATCCGAATCGCCTGGGCGATGGCCTGGTGCGGGTCGGCGCAGAAGTGGAAGTCGATGTTTTCCTGATTCGCCAGACCGCGCCGAACGGCCTCGCCGATCATCGCCTGATCGTCCACCAACAACACCATCGCGGCGTTTTCGTCGGTTTTGAAGTCGTCGAGCTGTAAGTCATTCATGTGCGGTCACCTGAGTACTACTTGGGCCAGGATTGCTGTGAAAAGCCTTCATTTTGGGAAAATCTCCAGCAATCGTGGCGCTATCTTGTCCAGTGGGCGAATTTCCACGGCGGCGTCGATGGCCGCAGCCGCTTTCGGCATGCCGTACACCGCACTGCTGTTCTGGTCCTGAGCGATGGTCAGGTAGCCCTGTTGGCGCATGAGTTTAAGCCCCTGCGCACCATCGCGGCCCATGCCGGTCAGCAAAACGCCCACGGCGTCGCCGTTCCAGTAACTGGCCACACTCTCGAAAAACACATCGATCGAGGGCCGGTAAATCTCGTTGACCGGTTCGGCGGTGTAGGCCAGCGTCCCGTTTTTCAACAAGCGAATATGGTGGTTGGTGCCGGCCAGCAACACCGTGCCGGCCTGCGGCGACTCGCCTTCCTGAGCCAGGCGCACGTTGAGGCCGCTGGCACTGCTGAGCCATTCGGCCATGCCAGCGGCGAACACCTGGTCCACGTGCTGCACCAACACGATGGCCGCCGAAAAATCCCGCGGCAGGCCCTTGAGCAAGATTTCCAGCGCCGCCGGCCCGCCCGCAGACGAACCGATGGCGACCAGTTTTTGCCGGGAGCCCGAGTGGCGCAACGGGCTCGGCGCCGAGCGCACCCGGTTACCCTTGTCGCCGATCAGCCAGCCAATGTTCAAAATCTTGCGCAGCAACGGCGCCGCCGCCTCTGCGGCATTGCCGGCACCGATGGCCGGCGTATCGACCACGTCCAGCGCGCCGTGGCCCATGGCTTCGAATACCCGGTGCACGTTCTGCTGGCGGTCGATGGTGACAATCACGATCGCGCACGGGGTTTCGGCCATGATTCGCCGGGTCGCCTCCACGCCATCCATCACCGGCATGATCAGGTCCATCAGGATCAGGTCCGGGGTGTACTCGGCGCAACGTTGCACCGCCTCGGCCCCGTTGCTGGCGACCCAGATCACCTGATGCGCCGGTTCAAATGCCAAGGCCCGGCGCAGGGCCTCTACCGCCAGGGGCATGTCGTTGACGATAGCGATTTTCATGCCCGTGCTCCTCCGATGAGCTCAACCACTGCATCAAGCAGGGCATCGTCATGAAAACTGGCTTTGGCTAAATAATAGTCGGCTCCGGCGTCCAGTCCACGACGACGGTCTTCTTCACGATCCTTGTAGGACACCACCATAACCGGCAACGATTGCAAACGGTTGTCCCGGCGCAATAAAGACACCAGTTCGATGCCGTCCATGCGCGGCATATCGATGTCGGTGATCAACAGATCGAAATCCTCCGAACGCAGGGCGTTCCAGCCATCCATACCGTCCACCGCCACGGCCACGTCGTAGCCGCGATTGAGCAGCAGCTTGCGCTGCAACTCGCGAACGGTCAGGGAATCGTCCACCACCAGAATCCGCTTGCGCGCCACTTCTGCGACCTGGTTGCTGTGCCGGGCAATGCGTTCCAGACGCCCGGTGTTGAGCAGTTTGTCCACCGAGCGCAGCATGTCTTCGACATCAACGATCAACACCACCGAACCGTCGTCGAGCAACGCCCCGGCGGAAATGTCCTGAATCTTGCCCAGCCGCTCATCCAGCGGCAATACGACCAAGGTCCGCTCGCCAATAAAGCGTTCGACCGCCACGCCATAGATCGCATCACGCTCGCGAATCACCACGACCTTGAGGGTTTGCTGGCTGTTCTGGCTCGCCGGGCGCTGCAACAACTGACTGGCCGCGACCAGCCCGACATGCCGGCCTTCGTACCAGAAGTGCTGGCGGCCTTCGAGCTGGACGATGTCTTCGGGTTCCAGGTCGCACATCCGCTCGATGTGCGCCAACGGGAAGGCATAGGCCTCGTCGCCGACTTCGACCACCAGGCTGCGGACCACCGACAGGGTCAGCGGCACTTCCAGATGGAAGCGGCTGCCCTCGCCCGCCGTCTGCTCCAGCACCACCGCGCCGCGCAACTGCCGAACCATGTGCTGAACCGCGTCCAGCCCGACGCCGCGCCCGGAGACTTCGCTGACCTTGTCCCGCAGGCTGAAACCCGGCAGGAACAGGAACGTCAGCAGCTCCTCTTCGCTTAACTGCGCAGCGGTTTCGGTCGGGGACAACTGCCGCTCAATGATGCTGCGACGGACTTTTTCCAGGTCAACGCCATTGCCGTCGTCACTCAGCTCCAGCACCAGCAGACCGGCCTGATGGGAGGCACGCAGACGGATCAAACCCTCCGCCGGCTTCCCCGCCAGCAGCCGTTGTTCCGGGGTTTCGATGCCATGGTCCACAGCGTTGCGCAGCAAGTGCGTCAACGGCGCTTCGAGTTTTTCCAGGACGTCGCGGTCGACCTGAGTCTTCTCGCCTTCGATCTCCAGGCGAACCTGTTTGCCCAGGTCGCGACCGAGGTCTCGGACCATCCGCACCTGCCCGGTCAGCACGTCGGCAAACGGTCGCATGCGACAGGCCAGCGCCGTGTCGTACAACACTTGGGCGCGTTGACTGGCGTGCCAGGCGAATTCATCGAGTTCGGCGTTTTTTTCCACCAGCAGTTGCTGGGATTCAGTCAGCAGTCGGCGCGCATCCTCAAGAGCCTCTTGGGCTTCCAGGCTCAAGGCATGGTCCTTGAGGTGGACATTGAGGTTTTCCAAGGCCCGCAAGCCGTTGCTCTGCATGCGTTTGAGGCGCTGCATGGTGGCCAGGTGCGGTTTGAGCCGCAGGGTTTCCACCAGGGATTTGCTCGACAGGTCGAGCAGGCTGTTCAGCCGTTCGGCGGTGACCCGCAGCACGCGCTCACCGTTTTCGGTGGTGCGTTTGGCCTTGCGTGGCGGCTCGGCGGGCGCGACGGCCAGCGGTTCGACGACCGGGGCGATCGGCTCGACGGTTGGTGGCTCCAACTGAAGCTCGGCCATAAACGGCGCAATCGGCGTGCTGATCGGCGGCGCCAGTGCCATCGGGTCGAGCAATCGCCCCATCAGCGCTACATAGGCATCAATTTCCACCGCCGACGGTGTATTGCTCGGCGTCGCGATACGCATCAACAGGTCAGTGCCCTGCAACAACGCGTCGATATGCTCGGGCCGCAGATAGAGGCGCCCTTCCTGAGCGCTGACCAGGCAATCCTCCATCACGTGAGACACGCTGACCCCGGCATCCACGCCGACAATCCGCGCCGCGCCCTTGAGCGAGTGGGCCGCGCGCATGCACGATTCCAGGTGATCGGCCTGGGTCGGATCGCGCTCCAGGGCCAACAGGCCGGCGCTCAGCACTTGGGTCTGGGCCTCGGCTTCGAGGCTGAACAGTTCCAGCAAAGAGGCGTCGCGCATTTGCTCGGGGGTCATGTGAGGCTCCGGGTCACGGCGGACAGCAGCTGTTCTTCATCCAGCCAACGCAGGCTGCGACCTTTGAATTGCAACACGCCACGGGTGTACTTGGCGCTGGCCTGGGTCCCGGATTGCGACGCGGCATCGAGGATGCGTTCGTCGATGGCGTGAATCCCGTCCACTTCGTCGACCGGCACCACCACCGGGCCACCCCGGGCGGCGATGATCAACATCCGCGGCATTACCCGCGCACCGGAAGACACATTGTTGGTGGCGTCGAGCCCCAGCAATTCCACCAGCGACAGGCACGCCACCAAAGCCCCGCGCACATTCGCCACGCCGAGCAAAGCCCGGGAGCGCTGGTGCGGCAAGGAGTGAATGGTTTGCAGCGGCGCCACTTCAACCAGACTGCGAGTGGCCAGGCCCAGCCATTCTTCGCCGAGGCGGAACATCAGCAGCGAACGGGTTTTGACGTCGGTTTCGACCACCGTCAACACCTGCTCGCGATCTTCCTGCTGCAAGGCGTAACGGTCGAGCAAGCGGGTGGCGGCGGCCGAATACACCGCGCAATTTCGGCAGTGAATATGCTCGCTCAGCAGCGGGCAGGACTTGTCGCCGTGGATACCGATGCGGTTCCAGCAGTCGTCGATGGCCTGGGCATCTTCATGGGTGACGCTCAAGGTGTCGGAGACGCTCATCGTTTACGCTCACTGTCGGCGGCACGCTCGCTGCGGGCGGCACGTTCCTGCAATCGTCTGGCGCCCGCGGTGTCGCCCAGCGATTGCAGCAAGGCAGCCAGGTGCATCAAGGCATCGGGGTGTTGCGGTTCGAGGTACAACGCCTTGCGATAGAAACCCTGGGCTTCAAGCGCACGGCCGGCAACATCGCTGAGCAGTCCCAGCCAATAAAATACTTGGGCGACCGGTTCGTGGCTGCGCAGATAACTTTCACACGCGGCACGGGCCTCGGCACTTTTGCCTTCGTTGGCCAGGGCGGCGATGTTCGCCAGCAGCGTCGCGGCGTCGGGATTGGCCGTTTTCACGGTATTGGGCAGCGGTGCGACATTAGCGAACGGACGGCTGCGTACCGGTGGCGGGATCACGCTGCGCACCGGTTGACGCACCGGCAGCGCAGTTGGAGCGAAGGCCGGAAAAGGCTCGGGCTCCGGCGCGCTTTGGCGGCTGAAGGCAAACGACTGCGGGATGCCGATCGAGCGCATGCCGAAACGTCCGAGCAAGCTGCCTTCGGCCGGGCCGATAAACAGCACGCCGTCCACATGGGTCAGGCGTTTGAGCACTTCGAAGACTTGTTGCTGGGTCGGCTGGTCGAAATAGATCAGCAGGTTGCGACAGAACACAAAATCATAGGGCGGTTCGCTGGCCAGCAAGGCCGGATCGAGCAGATTGCCGACCTGCAAGCGGACTTGTTCCAGCACCCGCTCGCTGAGTCGATAGCCTTCGTCTTCGGCGCTGAAATGCCGCTCGCGATACGCGATGTCCTGACCACGAAAGGAGTTCTTGAAATACAACGCGCGCTTGGCCTTCTCCACCGAAAGCGGACTGACATCCATGCCTTCGACCTTGAATTGATGAGGTTTGAGGCCTGCATCCAGCAGCGCCATGGCAATCGAGTACGGCTCTTCGCCGGTGGAGCACGGCAGACTGAGAATCCGCAGGGCGCGCATATTGTTGAGGTCGGCCAGACGTTTGGCCGCCAGTTTCGCCAGGGTGGCGAAGGATTCCGGGTAACGGAAAAACCAGGTCTCCGGGACGATCACCCCTTCGATCAGCGCCTGTTGCTCGTCCCGCGAGCCTTGCAAAGTCTGCCAGTACTCGTCGGCCGTCAGCGCATAGGCTGCCGTCATGCGCTGACGCACGGCACGCTCAATGATGGCCGGCCCCACTGAGGCGACATCGAGGCCGATGCGATCCTTGAGAAAATCGAAAAACCGCTGATCGCTGCTCATGGCCGCTCCTCAAGGAGGTCCAGAGGCTGCGACGGAAACAGCAGCGCCCGGACTTGATCATCGAGCAGATCGGCAACCCTGACCCATTGCAGCAAGCCTTGAGCATCCTTGCGCACCGGACCGAGGTACGGCGCCTGGCGGTTGTCCAGGCCATAAGGCTGAAAATCCGCCGGGTTGCAGCGCACGGTATCGGTAGCCTGTTCCAGGATCAGACCGAGCAATCGCGCAGGCGTGGTTTCATCCGGTCGGTAGTGCACCAGCACCAGCCGCGTGCTGGTGCGGGCCTGCGCCGGTTGGCCGAAGGTCAGTGCACTGAGGTCGATCACCGGCACCACTGCACCGCGATAGGCGAATACTCCGGCGACCCAGGCCGGGGCCTGGGCAATCGGCTTCAACGGCAGGCGCGGCAGCACTTCGGCTACCTCAATGGCTTGCAGTGCGTAACGCTCGTTACCGACGCGAAACACCAGGAAAAGCGCCTGTCTGGCCGGTGCCACGGCAGTGCGTTTGGCCGTGAGTTCGCTCATCAGACTTTGAATCGCGAGACGCCACCACGCAGCCCGACGGCCACCTGGCTCAGTTCGTCAATGGCGAAACTGGCCTGGCGCAAGGACTCGACGGTCTGGCTGCTGGCATCGCCCAATTGCACCAGCGCATGGTTGATCTGTTCGGCGCCGGTGGCCTGGGCCTGCATGCCCTCATTGACCATCAACACTCGCGGCGCCAGCGCCTGAACCTGATGGATGATCTGCGACAGCTGCTCACCGACCTGCTGCACTTCGGACATGCCGCGACGCACTTCTTCGGAGAACTTGTCCATACCCATAACCCCGGCCGACACCGCCGACTGAATCTCGCGGACCATCTGCTCGATGTCATACGTGGCGACGGCGGTCTGGTCCGCCAGACGTCGCACTTCGGTGGCGACCACGGCAAAACCGCGACCGTACTCACCGGCCTTCTCGGCCTCGATGGCCGCGTTCAGCGACAGCAGGTTGGTCTGGTCGGCGACCTTGACGATGGTCACGACCACTTGGTTGATGTTGCCGGCCTTCTCGTTGAGGATCGCCAGTTTGGCGTTGACCAGATCGGCCGCGCCCATCACCGAGTGCATGGTGTCTTCCATCCGCGCCAGGCCTTGCTGCCCGGAACCGGCCAGCACCGAGGCCTGATCGGCGGCCGTGGAGACTTCTGTCATGGTGCGCACCAGGTCACGGGACGTGGCGGCGATTTCACGGGACGTCGCACCGATTTCAGTGGTGGTGGCGGCAGTTTCGGTGGCGGTGGCTTGTTGTTGCTTGGAGGTGGCGGCGATTTCAGTGACCGAGGTGGTGACCTGCACCGACGAACGCTGAGCCTGGGACACCAGCGAGGTCAGATCGGTCATCATGTCGTTGAAGCCGGTTTGCACCGCGCCGAACTCGTCCTTGCGATCGAGGTTCAGGCGGCTGCTGAGGTCACCGGTACGCATGATTTCGAGGATCTGCACGATGCGGCTCATTGGTGCCGTGATCGCGCGCATCAGTAGCAGGCCACAGAGACCGGCGGCGAGAATCGCGACCAGCAAAGAGAGGCCCATGCTGATTTTTGCCGCGGTGACCGCTTGGCGGATTGCCTCGGTGGCGCCAGCGGTCTGATCACGATTTCGATCAATCACAACATTCAACTGCTTGCGGCCATCGCCCCACGCGGGTGTCAACTCCTGCTCCAGCGCAACGCGGGCCTGTTCGTACTGTTTGTGCTGATACAGATCGACGACTTTATTCAACACCTGATTGAACGCTTTATGGTGAACTTCGAATGCGTCGTAATCGGCTTGATCCCCGGCATCGAAGATGGTTTTCCGATAGTTTTCCATCTCCGCTTCCAGGCGCGCTTCGTAGCTCTTGTACAGTTCCAGGTCAGCGGCAGTCATGTCTCGATGTTCAGAGAGGCCAACGATCCGCTGGGTCAGGACGTAGCTGTCGACCCAGGCGCTGCGAATCATCGAACTGTAATACACCCCCGGCGCTGCATCCGTTCGGACCGTTTCCTCGCTGGACTCAATCTTCAGCAGACTGGAGAACGAGACCATGACCATCAGCAGCATGATGGCAATAATGACCGCAAAGCTCGCCAAGATGCGTTGGCGCAACGTCCAGTTCTTCACAGTATGTCCTCGGGGCCATTTTCAAATGCTGGGGAGTATAGCTGAGGGCGGTGTTTCATTTATAAGACGGATGCCCGCCGCCCCACGTCCCGATGGCAAAAAGCAGGGACGGGCTCTGGAATGGGACTTTCCGCTAGATGAGGTGAGGCTTGCCAGTGGTGATTTGGCAGAAATGGACCGTGGATTGGTCATTAGGTGATGTGAAGAAGCTATCGCGAGCAGGCTCGCTCCCACATTTGATCGGGTCGTACGCAGAGGCTGTGTACGCAGCAAATCCCTGTGGGAGCGAGCCTGCTCGCGATGGCGGCGTGGAGGCTTACATCGAAGCCTGGCGCACCTGTTTCTCCAGCTCAGCCTTCAACCCCGGCTCCAGCTTCAACTGCCGTGCCAGTTCATCGAGGTAGGACTTTTCCATGAAGCTCTCCTCATCCACCAGCATCACACTGGCGATATACATCTCGGCGGCCATTTCCGGAGTGCTGGCGGCGCGGGCGACGTCGCTTGGGTCGAGGGGCTTGTTGAGTTCGGTGTGCAGCCAGTGCTGCAGTTCCTGGTCGTTATCGAGCTTGGTGAATTCACCTTCGATCAATGCGCGCTCACGCTCATCGACGTGGCCATCGGCTTTGGCCGCGGCTACCAGCGCCTTGAGAATCGCCTGGCTGTGTTGTTCAACCTGCGCCGCCGGCAAGCGGTCGATGGTTTGCGGCTCAGCCTTCGGTGCCGTGCCCTGCTGGGCTTGCCAGTTGCCAAAAGCCTTGTAGGCAATCACGCCCAACGCCGCGAGACCGCCATAGGTCAGGACCTTGCCGCCGACACTGCGACCCTTCTTGCTACCGAGCAACAGGCCCATTGCACCGGCCGCCAAAGCACCGCCCCCCGCCCCCGAGAGCAAGCTGCCGAGGCCGCCCGAACCACCGCTGCCGCCAAGCAAACCACCCAATCCACCGCCGGATGACTTGTTCTGATGACCGCCGGCCTTGTCCTTCAACAGGTCCTGGCCGGATTTGAGTAGCTGATCGAGCAATCCACGGGTGTTCATTTGCTGCCTCCACGAATTCGGGATAACCGGATGATTCAGGCCCTCAGCCTAGATCGAAAGTGCCCGGTGCCTGCCCGCGAGAGTGCTTCCAGATGTTGCTCGGCCCTTGCGACTCGCCGAGGCGTCAGGCTGGGCCATCGATTAAAAAGATATACACTCGAACAAATCTATAAAAACCGCCCACCGGGTACTGTTCCCATGATGACTTTGCGTCAGATCCGTCATTTCATCGCTGTGGCCGAGACCGGTTCGATCTCCGCCGCCGCGCAAACCGCGTTTATTTCCCAGTCCACCCTGACTCTGGCGATCCAGCAACTGGAGCAGGAAATCGGCGTCAGCCTGTTCAACCGCCACGCCAAGGGCATGACCCTGACCCACCAGGGCCATCAATTCCTGCGCCAGGCGCACTTGATTCTGGCGACGGTGGACAACGCCAAGCGCAGCCTTCAGCAAAGCACCGACCAAGTGGCCGGGCAGTTGATCGTCGGCGTGACCAGCCTCGTTGCCGGTTATTACCTGGCGGATCTGCTCACCCGATTCCAGCGCGCCTACCCCAACGTCGAGATTCGGGTGATGGAGGACGAGCGCCCTTACATCGAGCATTTGCTGGTCAGCGGCGAGATTGATGTCGGCGTGCTGATCCTTTCCAATCTCGAAGACCGCCACGCCTTGCAGACCGAAGTGCTGACCCACTCGCCCCACCGCTTGTGGCTGCCGGCGCAGCATCCGTTGCTGGAACACGACAGCATCAACCTCGCTGACGTGGCCCGCGAACCGCTGATTCAGTTGAACGTCGATGAAATGGACCGCAACGCCCAGCGCATGTGGTCAGCAGCCTCGCTGCAACCGCGCATCACCCTCAAAACCGCGTCGACGGAAGCCGTGCGAAGCCTGGTGGCGGCGGGCTTGGGTGTGTCGATCCAACCGGACATGACTTACCGCCCATGGTCACTGGAGGGCGACATCATCGAAGCCCGGCCGATTGCCGACCTCAGCCAGACCCTCGACGTCGGCCTGGCCTGGCGTCGCGGCACCGCCCGGCCGGCGCTGGTCGACCCGTTCCTGACCGTCGCCCGGGAACAACCCCACGGCGGGCGCAAGCCATCTATTTAATCGAACGCCACCTTCAGTATTTAGTATTTGTCGACCTCGGGCCCGCGCACTAGTCTTGTTACATCGACATAAGACGGCCGTGCCCCAGTCGCTGGGAGCACCATGGCCACACAAGAAAAGAGAACCCGAAAAATGGCTGGCGCGCAGACCCCGTTGTTCACCGCGTTGTTGATCGATGGCGAATTGGTCGCAGGCCAGGGCTTTGTCGAACCGATCCTCAACCCGGCCACCGGCGAAGTACTGACCCACATCGCCGAAGCCAGCACCGAGCAAGTCGAAGCTGCGATCCTCGCCGCCCACCGCGCCTTCGCCAGTTGGTCGCGCACCACGCCGCAGCAACGTTCGAATCTGTTGCTGGACATCGCCAACGCCATCGAAAAAAACGCCGACCTGCTCGCCCGCCTCGAATCCCTGAACTGCGGCAAGCCGTTGCACTTGGCCCGTCAGGACGACCTGAGCGCCACAGTCGATGTGTTCCGTTTCTTCGCTGGCGCCGTGCGCTGCCAGACCGGTCAGCTCAGCGGCGAATACCTGCCGGGTTACACCAGCATGGTCCGCCGCGATCCTATCGGGGTCGTCGCGTCCATCGCACCGTGGAACTACCCGATCATGATGGCCGCGTGGAAAATCGCCCCGGCCCTGGCCGCCGGCAACACCCTGGTATTCAAGCCCTCCGAACATACGCCGCTGTCGATCCTCGCCCTGGCGCCAGCGCTGGCCGAAATCCTGCCGCGCGGGGTGATCAACATCATCTGCGGTGGAGGTGAAGGCGTTGGCAGCCATTTGGTCAGCCACCCGAAAGTGCGCATGGTCTCGCTGACCGGCGATATCGTCACCGGGCAAAAAATCCTCCAGGCCGCGGCGAAAACCCTCAAACGCACGCACCTCGAACTCGGCGGAAAAGCCCCGGTGATCGTCTGCAACGACGCGGACATTCAAGCGGTAGTCGACGGTGTGCGCACCTACGGCTATTACAACGCCGGCCAGGACTGCACCGCCGCGTGCCGGATTTATGCACAAGCCGGGATTCATGACCGCTTGGTAGCCGAACTCGGCGCAGCCGTCAGCAGCCTGCGCTTCGCCGGTAAACGCGACGCCGACAATGAAATCGGCCCGCTGATCAGCACCCGCCAGCGCGACCGCGTGGCCAGTTTCGTCGAGCGCGCCCTCGGCCAGCCGCACATCGAACGCGTTACTGGCGCGGCCGTGCATTCCGGCGCCGGCTTCTATTACCAGCCGACGCTGCTGGCCGGCTGCAAACAGAGCGATGAAATCGTCCAGCGCGAAGTGTTCGGGCCGGTGGTCACCGTGACCCGTTTTGATGAACTGGCACAAGCCGTGGACTGGGCTAACGACTCGGAATACGGCCTCGCCTCTTCGGTCTGGACCCAGAACCTCGACAAAGCCATGCAGGTCGCGGCGCGCCTTCAGTACGGCTGCACCTGGATCAACAGCCATTTCATGCTGGTCAGCGAAATGCCCCATGGCGGCCTGAAACGTTCGGGCTACGGCAAAGACTTATCCAGCGATTCGCTTCAGGACTACAGCGTGGTGCGGCACATCATGGCCCGCCACGGCCAGCATCTCTGACTACGCTAACAACAAGCCGAAAACGGCACGCTTCACCACGTTCACAACTGCCCCGACCATAATTAAAGAAGAGGGAAACCCCATGTTCGTGCACAAGACCGCACTGCTCAGTGCAATCACCACCGCACTGCTGGCCAGTGCCAGTATCCAGGCCGCCGAACCGCTGAAAGCCGTCGGTGCCGGCGAAGGTCAGTTGGATATCGTCGCCTGGCCCGGCTACATCGAACGTGGCGAGAGCGACAAGGCCTACGACTGGGTGACCGGTTTCGAAAAGGAAACCGGCTGCAAGGTCAACGTCAAGACCGCCGCCACCTCCGATGAAATGGTCAGCTTGATGGCCAAGGGTGGTTACGACCTGGTCACCGCGTCCGGCGATGCGTCGCTGCGATTGATCGTCGGCAAGCGTGTGCAACCGATCAACACGGCGTTGATCCCGAACTGGAAAGGCCTCGACCCGCGCCTCAAAGATGCGCCGTGGTACGTGGTCAACAAGCAGACTTATGGCACTCCATACCAGTGGGGCCCGAACGTGCTGATGTACAACACCAACGTGTTCAAGACTGCGCCGACCAGTTGGAACGTAGTGTTCGACGCGCAAAACCTGCCGGACGGCAAGCCGAACAAAGGTCGTGTGCAGGCCTATGACGGCCCGATCTACATCGCCGACGCCGCGCTGTACCTGAAAAGCACCAAGCCGGAACTGGGCATCCAGAGCCCGTACGAGCTGACCGAAACCCAGTACAAAGCCGTGCTCGATCTGTTGCGCGCCCAGCAGCCGCTGATCCACCGCTACTGGCACGACACCACCGTGCAGATGAGTGACTTCAAAAACGAAGGCGTGGTCGCGTCCAGCGCCTGGCCGTATCAGGTCAACGGCCTGATGAACGAGAAGCAGCCGATCGCTTCGACCATCCCGAAAGAAGGCGCCACCGGCTGGGCCGACACCACCATGCTGCACGCCGAGGCCAAACACCCGAACTGCGCCTACAAGTGGATGGACTGGTCGCTGCAACCGAAAGTCCAGGGTGACGTCGCCGCGTGGTTCGGCTCGTTGCCAGCGGTGCCGGCGGCTTGCCAGGGCAGCGAACTGTTGGGCGCCGAGGGTTGCAAGACCAACGGTTTCGACCAGTTCGAGAAAATCGCCTTCTGGACAACCCCGCAGGCTGAAGGCGGCAAGTTCGTACCGTACAGCCGCTGGACCCAGGATTACATCGCGATTATGGGCGGTCGCTGACACACCGATCACCTGTGGCGAGGGGGCTTGCCCCCGTTGGGTGGCGAAGCCGCCCCAGCAACAGCCACCGCGATCTAGCAGATAAACCGCATTCTCCATTTCAGGGCTGCTGCGCAGCCCAACGGGGGCAAGCCCCCTCACCACAATCAGTATTCCAGTCGCGGATACGCGATCTTGATTCAGATTTTTCAGAAGTCCAGGCAGGGCCGCTGCGACGGCCTTCGCCTTTTTGGAGCACCGCACCATGACGCTTGCAGTCCAGTTCACCAACGTTTCCCGTCAGTTCGGCGAAGTGAAGGCCGTTGACCGGGTTTCCATCGATATTCAGGACGGCGAGTTCTTTTCCATGCTCGGCCCTTCCGGCTCGGGCAAAACCACTTGTCTGCGCCTGATCGCCGGTTTTGAACAACCGAGCGCAGGCTCGATCCGTATTCACGGCGAAGAGGCCGCCGGGCTGCCGCCGTACCAGCGTGACGTGAACACCGTGTTCCAGGATTACGCGCTGTTCCCGCACATGAACGTTCGCGACAACGTCGCCTACGGTTTGAAAGTCAAAGGCGTCGGTAAAGCCGAACGCCAGAAGCGCGCCGAAGAAGCCCTCGATATGGTCGCCCTCGGTGGCTACGGCGAGCGCAAACCGGTGCAACTGTCTGGCGGTCAGCGACAGCGTGTGGCCCTGGCCCGCGCCTTGGTCAATCGTCCGCGCGTGTTGCTGCTCGACGAACCGCTCGGCGCTCTCGACCTGAAGCTGCGCGAACAAATGCAAAGCGAGCTGAAGAAGCTGCAACGCCAGCTCGGCATCACCTTCATCTTCGTCACCCACGATCAGACCGAAGCGCTGTCGATGTCCGACCGCGTGGCCGTTTTCAACAAGGGTCGCATCGAGCAGGTCGACACCCCGCGCAACCTCTACATGAAACCGGCCACCACGTTCGTCGCTGAATTCGTCGGCACCTCCAACGTGATTCGCGGCGATCTGGCGAAGCAGTTGAGCGGCAATCCGCAGCCGTTTTCGATTCGCCCGGAACACGTGCGTTTCGCCGAAGGCCCGCTGGCCAGCCATGAGATTGAAGTCAGCGGCTTGCTGCACGACATCCAGTACCAAGGCAGCGCCACCCGCTATGAAGTGAAACTGGAAAACGGCCAGACCCTGAACATCAGCCAGGCCAACGTCCAGTGGCTGGACACCAGCGCCCAGCACCAGACCGGGCAACGCATCAGCGCGCGCTGGGCACGCGAGGCGATGATCCCGCTGCACGACAATGTTGTGGGCGGGGTGTGAGATGAACAGCGTGGCTCTCCCTCAAACGTCGGCCAGCGGTTCGCCGTTGCGCAGGTTTTCCAATCTGCTGTATCGCCGGCCCAACTTCTATCTGTCGCTGCTGCTGGTGCCGCCGCTGCTGTGGTTCGGCGCGATCTACCTCGGCTCGCTGCTGGTGCTGTTGTGGCAAGGTTTCTACACCTTCGATGACTTCACCATGGCGGTCACCCCCGACCTGACCCTGGCGAACTTCGCTGCACTGTTCCAGCCGTCGAACTTCGACATCATCCTGCGCACCTTGAGCATGGCGATTGTCGTGTCGATTGCCAGCGCCATCGTCGCGTTCCCGATCGCCTATTACATGGCGCGCTACACCACCGGTAAGACCAAGGCGTTTTTCTACATCGCGGTGATGATGCCGATGTGGGCCAGTTACATCGTCAAGGCCTACGCCTGGACCTTGCTGCTGGCCAAGGGCGGCGTGGCGCAGTGGTTCGTTCAGCACTTGGGGCTGGAGCCGGTGCTGCAATTCGTGCTCGGCATTCCCGGCGTTGGCGGCAGCACCTTGTCGACCTCGCACCTGGGCCGGTTCATGGTGTTCGTCTACATCTGGCTGCCGTTCATGATCTTGCCGATCCAGGCCTCGCTGGAACGCCTGCCGCCGTCGCTGCTGCAAGCCTCCGCGGACCTCGGCGCCAAACCGCGCCAAACGTTTATGCAGGTGATTTTGCCGCTGTCGATTCCGGGCATCGCCGCCGGTTCGATCTTCACCTTTTCCCTGACCCTCGGCGACTTCATCGTGCCGCAACTGGTGGGCCCGCCGGGCTACTTCGTCGGCAGCATGGTCTACGCCCAGCAAGGCGCGATCGGCAATATGCCGATGGCAGCCGCGTTCACCCTGGTGCCGATTGTGTTGATCGCCGTTTACCTGACCATCGTTAAACGCATGGGGGCCTTCGATGCGCTCTAAGCCAATCAAACAGGGCGATCAAGCCTCTCTGGGCCTGAAAATCGCCGCGTGGGGCGGGTTGGTGTTTCTGCACTTCCCGATCTTGATCATCTTCCTGTACGCCTTCAATACCGAAGAAGCTGCGTTCAGCTTTCCGCCCAAAGGCTTCACCCTGCACTGGTTCAGCGTGGCGTTTTCGCGCCCCGACGTGCTGGAAGCGATCAAGCTCTCGGCGCAAATCGCCGCCATCGCGACGTTGATTGCCATGGTCCTCGGCACCCTCGCGTCGGCGGCGTTGTACCGCCGCGAATTCTTCGGAAAACAAGGCATCTCGCTGATGCTGATCCTGCCGATTGCGCTGCCGGGGATCATCACCGGGATCGCGTTGCTGGCGACGTTTAAGACGCTGGGGATCGAGCCGGGGATGTTCACCATCATCGTCGGCCACGCGACCTTCTGTGTGGTGATCGTCTACAACAACGTCATCGCCCGTTTGCGCCGCACCTCGCACAGCCTGATCGAAGCCTCGATGGACCTCGGCGCCGACGGCTGGCAGACCTTCCGCTACATCGTCCTGCCGAGTCTAGGTTCGGCGCTGCTGGCCGGCGGCATGCTCGCGTTTGCGCTGTCGTTCGACGAGATCATCGTCACCACCTTCACCGCCGGCCATGAACGCACCCTGCCGCTGTGGTTGCTCAACCAGCTCAGCCGCCCACGGGACGTGCCGGTGACCAACGTCGTCGCGATGCTGGTGATGATGGTGACCATGCTGCCGATCCTCGGCGCCTATTACCTGACCCGTGGCGGCGAGAGTGTTGCGGGCAGTGGCGGGAAATAACTGACAACAATTACTCACTGTGGGAACCGAATTTACTGTGGGAGCGGGCTTGCTCGCGAAAGCGGTGTTTCAGCCAACATCAATGTTGAATGTGATGGCCTCTTCGCGAGCAAGCCCGCTCCCACATTGATTCGGTTTCGGCAGGAAAAATATAGTTTCGATGAGGACATAGAGATGCAAACCAAACTCTTGATCAACGGCCAACTGATCGACGGCGAAGGCCCCGCCCAGCAGGTGTTCAACCCGGCGCTCGGCCGAGTACTGGTCGAAATCAATGAAGCCACCGAAGCCCAGGTCGACGCCGCCGTGCGCGCCGCCGACAACGCCTTCGAAGGCTGGTCGCAAACCCCGCCGAAAGACCGCTCGCTGCTGCTGCTCAAACTCGCCGACGCCATCGAAGCCCATGGCGAAGAGCTGGCCAAACTGGAATCGGACAACTGCGGCAAACCCTACAGTGCCGCGCTGAACGATGAGATCCCGGCGATTGCCGACGTGTTTCGTTTCTTCGCTGGCGCCAGCCGCTGCATGAGTGGTTCGGCCGGCGGTGAATACCTGGCCGGTCACACCTCGATGATCCGCCGCGATCCGGTCGGCGTGATCGCCTCTATCGCGCCGTGGAACTACCCGCTGATGATGGTCGCCTGGAAAATCGCCCCGGCCCTGGCCGCCGGTAATACCGTGGTGCTCAAACCGTCGGAACAAACCCCGCTGACCGCATTGCGTCTGGCGCAACTGGCGTCGGAAATCTTCCCGGCGGGCGT
Organism: Pseudomonas sp. ASL4; assembly: GCF_056680395.1. Classification (NCBI taxonomy): domain Bacteria; kingdom Pseudomonadati; phylum Pseudomonadota; class Gammaproteobacteria; order Pseudomonadales; family Pseudomonadaceae; genus Pseudomonas; species Pseudomonas sp. ASL4. The sequence goes on from NZ_CM155280.1 coordinate 6,935,126, forward strand.
GCTCAATCTGGTGTTCGGTCGTGGTCCTACCGTCGGCAGTCCGCTGGTTACGCATCCGAAAGTGCGCATGGTGTCGCTGACCGGCTCCATCGCCACCGGCGCGAACATCATTTCCAGCACCGCCGACAGCGTTAAACGCATGCACATGGAACTGGGCGGCAAGGCCCCGGTGATCATCTTTGACGACGCTGATATCGACGCCGCGGTGGAAGGTATTCGTACCTTCGGCTTCTACAACGCAGGGCAAGACTGCACCGCCGCATGCCGTATCTACGCCCAGGCCGGCATCTACGAAAAATTCGTCGAGAAGCTTGGCGCGGCGGTCAGCACCATCAAGTACGGTTTGCAGGATGACCCGGCGACCGAGTTGGGGCCGCTGATCACCGCGCAACATCGCGACCGCGTGGCCGGGTTTGTCGAGCGTGCCGTGGCGCAGTCGCACATCCGTTTGGTCACGGGCGGCAAGGCTGTGGAAGGCAATGGTTTCTTCTTTGAACCGACCGTATTAGCCGATGCGCAGCAGGACGATGAAATCGTCCGTCGTGAAGTGTTCGGGCCGGTGGTGTCAGTGACCAAATTCACCGATGAAGCGCAGGTGCTGGGCTGGGCCAACGATTCGGACTACGGCCTCGCATCGTCAGTCTGGACCGCCGATGTCGGTCGCGCCCATCGCCTCGCTGCACGCTTGCAATACGGCTGCACCTGGGTGAACACGCACTTCATGCTGGTCAGCGAAATGCCCCATGGCGGTCAGAAATTGTCCGGCTACGGGAAGGACATGTCCATGTACGGGCTTGAGGACTACACCACCGTGCGGCATGTGATGTTCAAGCATTAAAAGCTTAAAAGCTTCGCGAGCAAGCCCGCTCCCACATTCAACCGCATTCCCCTGTGGGAGCGGGCTTGCTCGCGAAGGCGTCACCGCAATCTCAGGGAAGAAACCGGCACTAAGCACCACCCAGGTTCCACCCCAACCAAGCCAAAACAATAACCACCGACCCGGGCGGCGCCTCCAAGGCCCCGTCACGGTTTCGGACATCCGAAATCTGCCGATTTTCCGGAGCTAACAGACCATGAGTGCATCACCCGATCTCTCCGCAGCCGTTGCCGACAGCGATGCCGAGCAGCTACGCAAGCTGGGCTACACCTCGAATTTCAATCGCAGCATGAGCCTGTGGGAAAACTTCGCCCTGGGCTTCACTTACCTCTCGCCGGTTGTAGGGGTTTATACCCTGTTCGGCCTGTGCCTGGCCGCAGGCGGGCCGCCGATGTTCTGGGCCTATTTGCTGGTCGGTTGCGGCCAGTTGCTGGTGTGCCTGATCTTCGGTGAAGTGGTTTCGCAATTCCCGATTTCCGGCGGCGTCTACCCGTGGGCGCGCCGCTTGGTCGGCAAAAAATGGGCGTGGATGGTCGGCTGGATCTACTCCATCGCCCTGTGCGTCACCATCGCCGCCGTGGCGGTCGGTGCCGGTCCGTACCTGGCCGCGATGATGGGTTTTGAACCGAGCAACAACACCAACATCATCATCGCGTTGTTCCTGACGCTGTTCGCCACCCTGGTCAACCTCAGCGGCACCAAAGTGCTGGCGCGGATCGCCATGTTCGGTTTCCTCTGTGAGCTGATCGGCGCGGTCATCGTCGGCGTCTACCTGCTGGTCTTCGAGCGTCATCAACCGATCAGCGTGTTATTCAACACCTTCGACATCCGCATCGACGGCTCATACCTGCCGGCCTTCCTCACCGCCTCGCTGGCCGGGATGTTCCTGTACTACGGCTTCGAGGCCTGCGGCGATGTCGCCGAAGAAACCCCGAACCCGAGCAAGCAAATCCCGATTGCCATGCGCATGACCATCTACATCGGCGGCATCTCGGCGATGTTCGCTTGCCTGGCGCTGATCCTCGCCGTGCCGGACATGCAAGCGGTGATCAACGGCACCGACAAAGACCCGGTCACCACCATCCTCAACAACGCTTTCGGTCCGGTGGGTTCGAAAGTAGTGATGGGCGTGGTGATGATTTCCTTCATCTCCTGCGTCATCAGCCTGCAAGCGGCAGCGAGTCGTCTGCTGTATTCCTACGCTCGGGATGAAATGGTCATCGGCAGCACACTGCTGAAGAAGATTTCCCCTACAACCCAGGTGCCGGTTGCGGCGCTGTTTGTGTCCGGCGTCCTGCCAGCGGTAATCATCGCCCTCGGATTTTTCCTGCAAGACGCCGTAGCGACCATCGTCAGCTTCGCGGCCATCGGCATCTATCTGGCATTCCAGATGATCGTCCTGGCAGCGCTGTACGCACGGATGAAAGGCTGGAAACCAAGCGGCAAATTCACCCTCGGCGCGTGGGGTTTGCCGGTGAACATTGGTGCGTTGATCTACGGTGTCGGCGCGATCATCAACATGGCCTGGCCGCGTACGCCGGATGCGGCTTGGTACATCAACTACGCGATGGTGCTGAGTACGGCGATCGTGATTGGGTTGGGGTTGCTCTACATGTGGCTGGCCAAGCCTTATGACCATGGGACTGCGCCTGCTGGGGATGCCTGGAAGGTTAGTCGGTAAATGATGTTGCCCAGCCCGCGCGATGCGGGCTGGGTTGTTAGATCGGTTGAGGTTTGGAGAGGGTCTCGAACTCGTCCATCAGCAGATGGATTTCGGTGCTGGGGTTGGGTTCGCCGCTGATGGCGACGTCCTCGATGATCTTGGGCGCTAAAGCTCTAGCCTTTTGGAATGGCTCACCCAACAGATGGGAGAAATAGTTAGAGCCTTCGCCTTTCTCGTATTTATCCATGCTCGGTTTTTCTCTGTGGCTTTTGGTCACCAAGTCACCTGGAGAATACTTCCCAACCGCTCGAAATGGCTTTCTATTGAAACCAAAGTGCAGAAGTGGCCAAAACTCAAAACAGGGATACGAAGCAATGACTCTGATTTTCGAGTGAGGCTTAGCCAGATTTAATGCACGGTCAAAACATAGGTGCGTATCGCGATCCAATGCACAAAACACCTTGTCGAAGCCTTTCTGGCGGGCAATGGCTATTTCGACAATGCCACTTGGGTGTGTGACGCCGCAGTGGGCTATTTCCACTTGAGCGTTGGCACGGAAGTGAAAGGCAGCCTCCTCCAAATATCGTTTTCCTGACTTGCTGTCTTCACAGAGGATCAGCACGCTGGGTTGAGGCTTGAACCGTGGTGCCTTTCGGTCAAATAGCCGTATTGAGCGCGCCATGATCAACCCTGCCTTATCAGCGGTAACCCGCGATAACGGCCTTCAAAGTAACGCTTCTCGACATCCTCACTCTCTCGCCCTTCAAAATCATGAACGGAAAAAAGACTCGTTGCGCCGTTAGCGTCGCGTTCGGTAATCCAGAACTGATCGCGCCGAAGTACTTTGGCGTTCATGAGATGAGTATCGTGGGAGGTAAAGATCAACTGAGTGTTCAGCCCACTGTCCAGATGTTTCGCAATGAGATCATCGACTATTGAGGGGTGAAGGCTGCTGTCCAACTCGTCGACAGAAAGGATCCCGCTCCCGTCGGCATGATTGATCATGAACCAGGGCAGCCAGAACCCAATCAGGTTTTTTGTGCCGCCGGACTCCTCTGAAAAATCAAACTCGGCTTTGCCTAAAAGGCTCGTATGGGTCAGCGTTACTTTGTCTTTCTGCGCAGCTGCGAAGAACTCTTTCAAGGTAAGTTTTTTAGTGATCTGAACAGACGCCGCGTCTTCGGTATTGAGCTGGATAGCAGATACAGGAATATCCACGGACCTTAGAAAGTCTCGTAAATTTAGTGTGCAGTCTGATGCCATCCGAAGAAATCTGATGGACGCTGCTGACAACCCCAGCATGTTGTTCTGCTCAATAACGAGTAGACCGGTTTGAAACCAGCTAAATGGACTTCGCAACTGGGCCAACTCTTCGCTGCTGTTCGCAACAGCTTGCGAAATAAAGAGTGTCTTGGGGTTCGTCAGACGTCGCCAGGCATTGTGTACTTCTTTGCCTCCCTGAAGGTTTTCCCCGAAAACGTACTGCTCTCCCTCCTGCGTAAAACGACGCTGATACAGCAGCGTTTCTTTGCCTTTGGGATATGAAACCAGTTCCTCCTCAATGACCCGCTGCGCCGTCAGACGCAGGACAAACCGATATCGGAGCCCGTGTTGAATGAAGTTGTACTCAAAACAACTGGGGTCGTTTTGGAGGTGCGGGTCAAAACGAAATGGAGAGACCGGTAGCAGCTCTTCATTTGAGGTCGGAGGCGCTGCAATCAACTGGCCCATGATCCCCATCGCCCGGATAAGCGAAGATTTACCCGATGCGTTTGGCCCGTAGATCGCAGCCACTTTTAACAAATCCGGGAGCCTTTCTCCACTGACGGATGGCATCAGCAGGTTGCGTTTTTTGCTTAAGCGCGGCGCCGCCGCCATGGACAGGGTTTGCTTGTCCCGGAAGGAGCGATAGTTGGAAACGGAAAATTCGATCAACATGCAGCGAACCCGCCGTTCATTCCTGAAAGCCAAAAAATAAAGCAAAAAACAGGGGCTTGGTGCAGCGGCGCTGCAGCTCATGCAAAAACAGGAAATTCCTACAGACCGAGCCTTCCGGTAAAAGCTCCAATTCCTACAACACGCGGCGCCAGAGTAGACTTGGCGCCGCGAGCGCCTGAACGATAGGCTTTACCTCGTCGCTGCCAAATCAGCGACCCGGGGTCGAAGCCGAAGCACTATCAACATGGCGTATCCGCGCCCCCATATGAACTGGGGCAATTTTTGCCTTTCAGCTTCACTTTATGGTGGGCCGTGTGGCGCGGGCCTCTCGGCTTTTCCGTGTTGATCGAGAATGTTCCGACTTCGAACGCCGCACGGTCCGCCACCCATAATCTGTCGAAGGATTAGTGGCGGCTCCCTTTTCAACATGGAGTCGAATATGCGTAATCAAACACCTGAAATACCGCCTCATTTCACCCCAACCGTCTTCGCCCGCCACAACCGCTTCCTCCACGCACTCATGCAAGACAACCAAGCCTGGTTCTGCGTGCATGACCTCGGTCGCCTGATGGGTCGCCCGATGGACGAACGCCTTACCCTGAAACTCGATCCTGATCAGCGCCGGACTGTCCGGCTACTCAAAAGCGGCAACACCGTAGAATCACTGATGGTAAGCGAATCAGGAATGTATGCCTTGCTGGTCCACCATTTCATCCCGGAAAACCGAAACCTGCGCCAGTGGTTGAGCAACGAAGTCATCCCCATGCTGCGCGATTCAAACGCGGCGTCTGTGGATAACATTCCGAGCCTGACCTCATTGCAGTGGGCCGGCATCTCGGTGCCGCTACTGCACTGGCAGCATCAAGCCTGGATCAATGGCGCGACATGCCAGATCTGATGCAGGTACAGAGACCATTCAAGATCATGGGCACTTGCAGTTGAGGGTCAGGTAAATGCAAAACCTGTGGGAGCGGGCTTGCTCGCGAATGCGGTGGGTCAATCACTATCAATGTCGACTGACACGCCCTCTTCGCGAGCAAGCCCGCTCCCACAGGGATTCTGGTGTGTCTGAAAAAATGTAAAAGGGGCAGACTTCATAGTCCGCCCCTTGGTATGCCGCTCAAAACCGCGAAACACTCCTCATCGCATCCACCAGATACCGCATCGCAATCCGGTCGCTCTCCGACAACTCTCGATACCGTTCCACCAACTTCATTTCCTCCGAATTGAGCCGCCGCCTACGCCGCCCGGACGCCAGGCACGGGAAGATTCCTAACAGTTCGGTGATGCCTTGTACTTTCGACATGGACGATGTCCTTCTATACGTCAAAAAAAACTCCAGAAAACCGCATCGCCCTGCTACTTTCAGCAGGCGCTTTGTGCCTGCTGAACCCACCGGCCTGAAGGGCCGAAACCGGTCATGTCCATAGAATAGGAACTTAATCGGCGCTGAAAAGTGGTTTTTAGAGTAATTAGTCGAAAAAAGCAGAAATGCCCTATAAATCAGAAAGTACTGTGGGAAACGCTAACCGAGACTTCTAGTTTCATTGCTGCAACATCGTTGTGCTATCAATCATTTTTTCTCTGTAACCGAACGGTTTAAGCTATTTGGCATCTGTTTAAAGTCCGTTGCGTTTGGCCGAAGGCATGTCCGAACCTCCATTTTTGATCCAGCAGTGCCAGGAACGGCGCGGGATTGTTCACGACAGGTTGTACTTATGCACCGCAGGAATTTGCTCAAAGCATCCATGGCCATCGCTGCCTACACTGGTCTGTCGGCCTCCGGCCTTTTGGCCGCACGCGCCTGGGCCGGGAATGGCGCGGCTGACGGCGACGCGCAGGCGTTCGACTTCGAAGCACTGAAGATCCAGGCCAAACAGCTCGCCACCAGTCGCTATCAGGACACCAAGCAGGTGCTGCCGCCGACACTGGCGACCATGACGCCGCAGAACTTCAATGCGATTCAGTACGACGGCAAGCACTCGCTGTGGAACGAGTTGAACGGTCAGCTGGATGTGCAGTTTTTCCATGTCGGCATGGGCTTTAAGCAACCCGTGCGCATGTACAGCGTCGACCCCAAGACACGTCAGGCGCGGGAAGTGCATTTCCGCCCGTCGCTCTTCAACTATGAAAAAACCACGGTCGACACCAAGCAGCTCACCGGCGACCTGGGCTTCTCCGGGTTCAAGCTGTTCAAGGCCCCGGAACTGGACAAGCACGATGTGCTGTCCTTCCTCGGCGCCAGCTATTTCCGCGCTGTAGACGCCTCTGGCCAGTACGGTCTGTCGGCTCGCGGTCTGGCAATCGATACCTATGCCAAGAAACGTGAGGAATTCCCGGACTTCACCAAATTCTGGTTCGAGACGCCGGACAAGGACAGCACCCGCTTCGTGGTCTACGCCCTGCTCGATTCGCCGAGCGCTACCGGCGCCTACCGTTTCGACATCGATTGCCAGGCCAATCAGGTGGTCATGGCCATCGACGCGCACATCAATGCCCGCACGGCCATCGAACAACTGGGCATCGCGCCGATGACCAGCATGTTCAGCTGCGGCACCCACGAGCGGCGCATGTGCGACACCATTCACCCGCAAATCCACGACTCCGATCGACTGGCCATGTGGCGCGGTAACGGCGAGTGGATCTGCCGTCCGCTGAACAACCCGGCGACCTTGCAGTTCAACGCCTTCGCCGACACCGACCCGAAAGGTTTCGGCCTGGTGCAGACCGATCACGAGTTCGCCAGCTATCAAGACACCGTCGACTGGTACAGCAAACGCCCGAGCCTGTGGGTAGAACCTACAACCGCGTGGGGCGAAGGCTCTATCGATCTGCTGGAAATTCCTACGACCGGCGAGACCCTGGATAACATCGTCGCGTTCTGGACGCCGAAGAAGCCTGTAGCGGCCGGTGATTCGCTGAATTACGGCTACAAGCTCTACTGGAGCGCCCTGCCGCCGGTCGGCACGCCGCTGGCGCGGGTCAACGCGACTCGTTCGGGCATGGGCGGCTTCGTTGAAGGCTGGGCGCCGGGCGAGCACTACCCGGAAGTCTGGGCCCGCCGGTTTGCCGTGGACTTCACTGGCGGCGGTCTGGACCGCTTGCCGGAGGGTGCAGCGATCGAACCGGTGGTCACTTGCTCGAATGGCGAGGTAAAGGACTTCAACGTGCTGGTGCTCGATGACATCAAGGGTTACCGGATTACGTTTGACTGGTACCCGACTAATGACAGCGTCGCACCGGTGGAACTGCGGTTGTTTATTCGCACCCATGACCGGACGTTGAGTGAAACCTGGTTGTACCAGTATTTCCCGCCGGCGCCGGATAAGCGTAAGTACACCTGAGGGTAAAGGGTCGGCTGATCCGGCCCCTTCGCGAGCAAGCCCGCTCCCACATTGGTTGTGTGTACACCACAAATCCACTGTGGGAGCGGGCTTGCTCGCGAAGACGGCCTTACAGACAACCAAAATCCCCGCATAGAAACTCAAAAGCCCCGATCAACCTGACCGGAGCTTTTTTTTGTTTCTACAGCTTCACTCAGTCGCGCAAATCCGACTCATGAATCGGCTGATCCCGATGCGTCGCCCGCTGATACTGCGCCGGCCAAACAGCCTTGCGCCCGCCCAGATCATCATCGGCGTGCAGCGGCCAGTACGGATCACGCAGCAGCTCCCGAGCCAGGAAGATAATGTCGGCCTGACAGGTCCGCAGAATGTGCTCAGCCTGCGCCGGCTCGGTAATCATTCCTACCGTGCCCGTGGCGATACCTGACTCCTTGCGCACCCGTTCGGCGAAGCGGGTTTGGTAACCCGGCCCTATCGGAATTTCCGCGTTGGCCGCCGTACCGCCCGACGACACGTCGATCAAGTCCACGCCCAAGTCCTTGAGGCGTCGCGCCAACTCCACGGTTTCATCCGGATTCCAACCATCTTCCACCCAATCGGTGGCTGATACCCGCACAAACAACGGCAACTCTTCAGGCCAGATCGCGCGCACCGCTTCGGTGACTTGCAGCACCAGCCGGATGCGATTTTCGAACGAGCCACCGTACTGATCACGGCGCTGATTACTCAGGGGCGACAGAAATTGATGCAGCAGATAACCGTGAGCAGCGTGGATCTCGACCACTTTGAAACCGGCGGTCAGTGAGCGTTTTGCCGCCTCGACGAACGCCTGAATGACTTCAGCGATCTGCCCTTCATCCAGTTGTTTAGGCGCGGTGTGTTGTGGATCGAATGCAATCGGCGAAGGACCGACCGGAGTCCAGCCGCCATCATCCGGTTTGAGGCTGCCATGCTTGCCAAGCCACGGCCGATGAGTGCTGGCCTTGCGCCCGGCGTGGGCCAGTTGAATGCCAGCTATCGCACCTTGGGCCGCAATAAAGCGGGTGATGCGTTGCAGCGGTTCGATCTGTTCGTCATTCCACAGGCCGAGGTCCTCGGCGGTGATGCGACCCTCGGCAGTCACCGCCGTGGCCTCGGTAAAAATCAGACCGGCCCCGCCAACCGCGCGGCTGCCAAGGTGGACCAGGTGCCAGTCATTCGCCAGGCCATCAACGCTGGAGTACTGACACATCGGCGATACGGCAATGCGATTGAGCAGGGTCAATTGGCGAAGGGTATAGGGTTCAAGCAGCAGACTCATGGGGCACCTCTCGAATCAGTGGGCAGGCTCCAGGGTTCTGTTTGAAAAGTCGACGAGTGACAGGAAAAGGTGCAGCACCCGCCCCCGCGGGCAAAAAATTCGACAAGACGTCACAAGGCCAATCAAGCAGTGCTTAGAGCCTAGTCGACAACGGGGGATGAGGGAGGGTTCAAGAAATGAAACACCCCAAATTCGAGGTCAACGCGAACCTGTGGCGAGGGAGCTTGCTCCCGCTCGGCTGCGCAGCAGTCTTAAACCATCCTGCGTGGTGTGTCTGGCGAAATTCGATTGCAGGTTTTGGGGCTGCTGCGCAGCCCGGCGGGAGCAAGCTCCCTCGCCACAATAGCTGTCAGCGACTAGCGAGGTTCGATGTGGGCAATCATCAACTGCACCGTCTCGTTCCCACGAAACTCGTTGAGGTCGAGCTTGTAGGCCAATTCCACCCATTTGATGGTCGGATTCGGCCAGATATCGCGGTCAATCCCGAAGGCAATGCCATCCAGCTTCACCGAGCCACACTCACTTTTCAGCACCACTTTGAGGTGCCGCTCGCCGACCACCCGCTGCTCGACTAATTGGAACACCCCGTGAAACAGCGGTTCAGGGAAGTGCTGCCCCCAAGGTCCGGCGTGGCGCAGGGCGCGGGCCAGTTCCAGGTGAAACTCTTCGACCGCCAACGTGCCGTCCGACAGCAGGCGACCGGTCAGGTCTTCTTCGCGAAGTTGCCTACGCACTTCAGCGTCAAAGGCCTCGGCGAACAGCGGAAAATTCGCTTCCGGCAACGTCAAACCCGCCGCCATCGCGTGGCCGCCGTATTTGCTGATCAGATTCGGATGCTGCGCCGCCACCACGCTCAAGGCGTCGCGAATATGGAAGCCCTGAACCGAACGTCCCGAGCCCTTGAGCAAGCCATCGCCGGCATCGGCAAAGGCAATCGTCGGACGGAAATAGCGTTCTTTCATACGCGAGGCGAGGATGCCGATGACACCTTGGTGCCACTCGGGATCGAACAGGCACAAGCCGAACGGCATCGATTCCACCGGCAAATCCTTGAGCTGGGCCAGCGCCTCACGCTGCATGCCCTGCTCGATGGATTTGCGGTCCTGATTCATGCCGTCGAGCTGGGCCGCCATTTCTCGGGCACCCGCAGCGTCTTCGGTGAGCAGGCATTCGATGCCCAGGCTCATGTCATCCAGGCGTCCCGCCGCGTTCAGGCGTGGGCCGACGATAAAACCCAAATCTGTTGAAGTGATGCGTGCATGGTCACGCTTGGCGACTTCGAGGATCGCTTTGATCCCCGGCCGAGCGCGGCCGGCGCGAATCCGTTCCAGGCCTTGGTGCACCAGGATGCGGTTGTTCGCATCCAGCGGCACCACGTCGGCGACGCTGCCCAGTGCCACCAGGTCCAGCAACTCGCCGATGTTCGGCTGCGGCTTGCTCTCGTACCAGCCCAGATTGCGCAAGCGCGCGCGCAGGGCCATCAGCACGTAGAAAATCACCCCGACACCGGCCAGCGCCTTGCTCGGAAACTCGCAACCGGGCTGGTTCGGGTTAACGATTGCATCGGCCAGCGGCAGTTCATCGCCGGGCAAGTGGTGGTCGGTGACCAATACCTTGAGCCCGGCCTTTTTCGCCGCGGCCACTCCTTCGACGCTGGAGATGCCGTTGTCCACGGTGATCAGCAGTTGCGGCGTGCGGGTCAGCGCCACTTCGACGATTTCCGGGGTCAGGCCGTAGCCGTACTCGAAACGGTTCGGCACCAGATAATCGACGTGAGCCGCGCCCAACAGTCGCAGGCCAAGCACACCGACGGTACTGGCCGTGGCGCCATCGGCGTCGAAGTCGCCGACGATCAGAATCCGCTGACGCTGTTCCAGTGCCGTCACCAGCAGATCCACCGCCGCGTCGATGCCTTTGAGCTGCTGGAACGGAATCAGCCGCGCCAGGCTCTTGTCCAGTTCAGCCTCGTTCTGCACGCCACGCGCCGCGTACAGGCGGGTCAGCAGTGGCGGCAGATCACCGAGGAATGGCAGGGTGTCGGGCAACAGGCGAGGTTCGATGCGCATGGGGTGACAGGTGCTTCTCTTGAATACGTAGGATAAAACCGGATAACGCGAACGGGCGGCGAAAAATCAGCCGCGCTCGCCGCTCAGCCACTGCAACTGGACTTCGTGCTGACCACGGTCATCGGTGACGAAAATCGTCCCTTCGCTGATCATCACGTCCCACTTGATAACGCGGGGCATGTCCTTGGCCAGGGTTTCCAGCACGTCTTGCGGCACGGCGGCGATGTGCACGTTTTTCAGGTTCTTGATCGCCGGGATCACTTTGGTTTCCCAGACACGCAGGCTGCCGTAGGCCAGCAGGCTGGTGCGTTCGGTGCGACGCGAACACCAGGTCAGGCGATCGGCATCCGGCTGGCCGACTTCGATCCAGTGCAGGACACGGTCATCCAGGCTCTTTTCCCACAGGGCCGGTTCATCCACGTCTGACAGACCGCGACCAAACGACAGTTGCTCGTTGTACCAGAAGGCGTAGGCCAGCAGGCGCACGGTCATGCGCTCTTCGGTTTCCGAAGGGTGACGGGCGATGGTCTGCTTCACGCTCTCGTAGACGCTGCGGTCGAGGTCGGTAAGGTTCAGTTCAAACTTGTAGGTCGTGGACGGCTGGGCCATGAACGGGCTTCTTGATACGAGGAAAGGCGGCAAGTCTAACCGATGCGGTAGGCAATCAACGAATTGACGACCATCAACCTTGGGCGACTGACACGCGGCTATGTTAAAACGCTCTATCGATCGCCCTTTGTCCTACAGGATCCGTCATGCCATTCACCGGTAAACCGCTCTCAGGTCTGAAAGTCATCGAATTGGGTACGTTGATTGCCGGGCCGTTTGCCTCGCGCATTTGCGGTGAGTTCGGCGCCGAAGTGATCAAGATCGAATCCCCGGACGGCGGTGATCCGTTGCGCAAATGGCGCAAATTGTATGAAGGCACTTCGCTGTGGTGGTTCGTCCAGGCACGAAACAAGAAGTCCCTGACCCTGAACCTCAAGCACCCCGATGGCCTGGCCATTCTGAAAAAACTGCTCAGCGAAGCCGACATCCTGATCGAGAATTTCCGCCCTGGCGTGCTGGAAAAACTCGGGTTGGGCTGGGAGGTCCTGCACGCGCTGAACCCGAAACTGGTGATGGTGCGCCTCTCGGGTTTCGGCCAGACCGGGCCGATGAAAGACCAACCTGGGTTTGGCGCGGTCGGTGAATCCATGGGCGGCCTGCGCTATATCACCGGGTTCGAAGACCGGCCACCGGTGCGCACCGGGATTTCTATCGGCGATTCGATTGCCGCGCTCTGGGGCGTAATCGGCGCGTTGATGGCCTTGCGTCATCGCGAGGTGAACGGCGGTCTGGGCCAAGTGGTGGATGTGGCGCTGTATGAAGCGATTTTCGCCATGATGGAAAGCATGGTGCCGGAGTTCGATGTGTTCGGTTTCATCCGCGAACGCACCGGCAACATCATGCCCGGCATCACGCCCTCCTCCATTCACACCAGCGCTGATGGCAAACACGTGCAGATCGGCGCCAATGGCGATGCGATTTTCAAACGTTTCATGCTGATTATCGGCCGCGAAGATTTGGCCAACGACCCGTTGCTGGCCAGCAATGATGGCCGAGACAGCCGTCGCGACGAGATTTACGGGGTCATTGATCGCTGGGTCAATTCACTGCCGCTCGACAGCGTGATCGGGCAATTGAAACAGGCCGAGGTACCGGCCAGCCGGATTTTCAGTGCCGAAGACATGTTCAGCGATCCGCAGTACCTGGCCCGGGAAATGTTCCTCCAAGCCAAACTGCCAGACGGCAAGGACTTCAAGATGCCAGGGATTGTGCCGAAACTCTCTGAGACACCCGGCACTTCCGAATGGGTCGGACCGCAGCTGGGTGAACACAATGCGCAGGTACTTCACGATCTTGGGTATGACGAGGGACAGATCGCAAAACTTCGTGAAGACGGGGCTATCTAAGCTGAAGCGCCTGATTTCATCCATCCTTCATCACACCCGTCGCCGGTGTGCAGTGGGGCTTATCGGACTATTGGCAGGCCATGCGTCATTCACGTGGGCACAACCAAAAGAGAACTTGATCTGGCTGTTGCGCGACTTGCCGCCAATGACGATCTTCGAAGGCCCGAAAAAAAGTCAGGGGGTCATCGACCAACTGATGCCGCTTTTGATCGCGGGTATGCCGCAATACGACCACACCCTGATGCGGGTGAACCGGGCGCGCGGCATGCAGATGCTCCACGAAGAATCGTTTACATGCGATCCCTCGCTGATCTGGACCAAAGAACGGGAAAAGTGGATCGTGTTTTCCACCCCGGTTTTTCTGGCGGTGACTAATGGCCTTGTGGTCCGCCAGGAGTTCCGATCAACGCTGGCGCCTTATCTAGTCGACGGCGAAGTCGATCTGCCCGCACTGCTGAGCAGCGACAACAACAGAGTGGGAATAATTGCCGAACGCAGTTACGGCCCCTACCTGGACGCCCTGCTGCAAAAGGCGCCGGACGGCGCTTTGACGCCCCACTACGGAAACGATGCGCTCGGCAGTCTGTTGCAGATGCAGCGCCTGGGCCGACTGCAGATGGTACTGGGCTATTGGCCGGAAATCCGCTACCGGGCCAGCATTGAACACATTGCCGACGACGAGCTAGCGTTCTATCCGGTCAAGGGTGCGGGCAAGTACCTGCCTGGCTACATCGGTTGCTCGGCAACACCTCAGGGCCGGCAAGCGATCAGCGAGATCAATCAACTGCTGCGCACCCTGCCCCACGACCGGCTCAACCAGTCATATGCCGACTGGCTCGACCCGGAACGGCGCAGCGACTACCTGCAAGAAGCCAAGGCCTTTTTCGAACATCAGGCCAATCAGTAACGAATTTCGGGCAAAAAGAAACCCCGAGAAGTGGGGAGACGACTCGGGGTTAAACGTGGCCTACATAAAGACCAGTAGCAGCAAGCTACAAGCACCGGAGCACAATGCTTGATCCTGCTGTTACAAGGTCTGACTGACCTTGGCGCAGGAAGGTTCCCACAAAAAACAATTCAATTACGATTGGCCAGGATCTTGTCCTGGGCCGCATTGCGCAACGCCGCGATTACGCAGGGCTCCAGACGTCCTTCGGCGATCAGCACATCGCGGTGCAATCCATCAACGACATCCGTCAGCAGCCACTTATCGGTCAACTGCGCCTGATTGAACGCACGTTCCACGACAATGGCACCGGCTGCACTTTTTAATGTCACCAGGCATTCGCCATGGGCACTCGACGGGGTCAACGTAACCTGATACGGGCTCAGAGCCTCACCGAGCAATAGACTGATACTTTCCATCTCGATCACCACTCAATAGTCCGAAAACAAAGTGCCTGGGAGGGCGTGTCTACAGTAAATGACCACTGCCCCGAGAAGAAAGTTCTGGATACCGACCGCGAACGGTACCTGCATCTGCGGGAAATAGAGCATGCACCGCAAAGATGACAGGGATAAAACAGCCGGCTTCAGGCCCTGACTTGAAGTGCTGCCTGCTGCAGATAGGCATCCAGCAGCCTTCGCATCAACACCGCAGAAACGGGGGTATGCAGGTGCCCCAGGAGTTTGACGTCGCTGGTGGCTAGCAACGCCTTCAAGTCCGGCATGACACTCGACACCACACTCCCGAGCAGAATCAGTGCGCGTGCCTCGTGGTGCTCCACCAGATGTCGCACCAATGCCAACCCGTCGCCGCCCTTGAGTTGCGGATCGCACAACGCGATATCGACCGCGCCCCTGCGACCCAGGGAACGCAGCGCCGCCGCCATTGACGGCGCCGTGAGCACGTCATAGATACCCACGGCGTTGAGCATCTGGTGCAACGCCATCATCTGGAAAGGGTTGTGTTCAAGAATCAGAATTTTGAGCGAGCGCATAAGCGACCTCTGGAACGACACTCGCGGACTCTCACCGCAGTTGCCAACCACTCTAGGGGAGCCTCCTTCAGGCTCCCATCGGAAAAGTAGTCGCGCCCCATAGGACAATTCCTAAACTCGCGAGGAACACCGACACTGACCCGAGCCTCTGCGCTGGCCTATATCGGTCCATCCTCCCAGCAGCCCGCGCAACTGCCCGTCTGCACTGTAAAACGGCACGGTCCATTGGTAGATGTCCCTCACACCGTTGTTGAACCGCAACTGACGATGACTGAACCGGGTCTTGCGTGTATTGAGCTGGGAGATGAACTCGGCATGCAACATTTCGGCGGTCTCCTTGGGCATGACATCGACTTCGATCAACTGCCGCCCCTGAACCTGGTCGAAACGGGTCGACAATCCTTCCTCATAGCTTTTGTTGCACATGATCAAACGCCCCTCCAAATCACGAACAAACATTGGATCGGGCATCGCATCGATCAACGCATGCTGAAAAGCGAGCTGGTCGCTGAGGTCTTTCTCGGCGTCCAGGCGCTGCTTGATCAGTGCGGCCAGTCGTCGGTTCCAGAACAGGGAAAGCACGCCGAACATACTGACGATAAACATTCCCCAGCAACCCCATTGGGTCACACGCCGCCAGAGTGGGAGCGCAGGCTTGGGGGCAATACCTTCGAGCCATTTCAGGCGAATGGCCCGCAGCTCGGCCGGCGGAAAGGCTTCAAGGGCCTTGTTGAGGATGCTCAGCAGTTCTGGTTGCCCCTTGCGCACGGACAGATGGTCGGCTTCCCACATACCTTCCACCGTATGTCCTACCTTCAGCAGCCCCAATGGATACAGCTGCGCCCCGGTTTCGTTCTCGATGGTGGCGTAGGCTTCGCCACTTTCAACCAGCGCACGAGCTTCGGCGTAGGTCTTGACCGTACGCAGATGGATGTCCGGATAGTCACGACGAATAGTCTCTTCCAGTGCATGCCTGGCAGGTAATACCAGAATCCTTTCCGACAACTGCTCCA
Organism: Pseudomonas sp. ASL4; assembly: GCF_056680395.1. Taxonomy (NCBI): domain Bacteria; kingdom Pseudomonadati; phylum Pseudomonadota; class Gammaproteobacteria; order Pseudomonadales; family Pseudomonadaceae; genus Pseudomonas; species Pseudomonas sp. ASL4. The sequence continues at coordinate 6,951,222 of NZ_CM155280.1, forward strand.
ACGACTGCAACAGCGGCGCCCCCGAGCGTCCGACCAACGCCCAGCCAGAACCGCCAAACGCATGACTGAAATCCAGAAACACTTTGCGTGGGTCATTCATCGCCAGCGTAGTGCTCATATCCGCCTCGCCGCTTTCCAGGCGCCCAAGCAATTGATCGGTGGAAAACGACTCTTCATGGATAAACAGCAGCCCTGTCATGGCACTGATCTGATTGAGCACATCGTTGTTCAAACCAACCCAGTGGCCATGTTCATCCTTGAACAGGTAAAGCGGGTACTGCATAGACGCGACGATCACCTTCGGGTGCTCGCGAACCCATTGCCGCTCCAGAGCGTCCAGCCCGATGGCTGTACCGACGACTGATTCCCGGGACTCATAAGTCGCCAACTGCGCGGCCAATCCACATGGGCCAAAGCCCAGGGTGCCCAACAAAAAAATCCAGCACATGGCTGGTCTGAACCCTCTCAAAAACCGCATTACCACTTCCTTCGTGATCAACTCGCCCGTCCTTCAGGGGCGAAAACGCGACAAGTGTGGCACGCAGAAACAAGAAAGCCCGTCAGGAGACGGGCTTCAAAATGTGACAGCTTTGCGGGTTTAGAGACGCTTGCCGCGGTTACCATGCTGACTGACAAAGGCCTGCACGGCTTTCAAGTCGTTCGGCAACACCGTGCAACGCTCTTCTCTCTCAAACAAATCAGAAAGATGTGCAGGTAGTTCGAGAGCTTTTCCTACACCGGCTTTTTCCACTGCATCCGGGAATTTGACCGGATGAGCGGTGCCCAGGATCACCATCGGGATATCCAGGCTACGGCGGCACTCGCGTGCGGCTTTGACGCCGATGGCGGTATGCGGGTCCAGCAACTCGCCCGTCTGTTCGAAGACCTCGGCGATGGTTTCGCAGGTTTGCGCGTCATCCACGGCCAGGGAATCGAACAGTTTGCGGGCTTCGGTCCAGCGTTCCTGTTCGACGCTAAAACCGCCACCTTGCTTGAAGCTGTCCATCAAACCGGCAATTGCAGCGCCATTGCGACCGTGCAGGTCGAACAGCAGACGTTCGAAGTTCGACGACACCATGATGTCCATCGACGGCGACAGCGTGGCGTGCAGGGTTTCCTTGACGTACTGATTGCCGCTCATGAAACGGTGCAGGATGTCGTTGCGGTTGGTGGCGACGATCAACTGGTTGATCGGCAGGCCCATATTGCGCGCCAGGTAACCGGCGAAGATGTCGCCGAAGTTACCGGTCGGTACCGAGAACGACACCGAACGCGCCGGGCCACCCAGTTGCAGGGCTGCGTGGAAGTAGTAAACGATCTGGGCCATGATCCGCGCCCAGTTGATCGAGTTCACGGCTACCAGGCGCGTGCCTTTCAGGAAGCTCTGGTCGGCGAAGCTGTTCTTGACCATTTCCTGGCAGTCATCGAAGTTGCCTTCGATGGCGATGTTGTGGATGTTCTCGCCGAAGATGGTGGTCATCTGGCGACGCTGCACTTCAGACACACGGTTGTGCGGGTGCAGGATGAAGATGTCGACGTTTTCGCAGTGCTTGCAGCCTTCGATGGCGGCCGAACCGGTATCACCGGAGGTCGCACCGACGATCACCACGCGCTCGCCGCGTTTTTCCAGCACGTAGTCGAGCAAACGACCGAGCAGTTGCAGGGCGAAGTCTTTGAACGCCAGGGTCGGGCCGTGGAACAGCTCCAGGACCCACTCGTTGCCGTTCAGCTGACGCAGCGGTGCAACGGCGCTGTGGGAAAACACACCGTAGGTTTCTTCAAGAATCTTTTTGAAATCGGCATCAGGAATGCTGCCGGCAACGAACGGGCGCATCACCCGGAAGGCCAGCTCGTGATACGGCAGGCCGGCCCAGGAAGCGATTTCTTCCTGGGTGAAACGTGGCAGGCATTCCGGCACGTACAGGCCGCCGTCAGTGGCCAGACCGGCCAGCAAAACGTCTTCGAAATTCAGGGCCGGTGCCTGGCCGCGGGTACTGATATAACGCATGACTGGCTCCAATAGACAGTGTTCGCAAACCCGGGCCCGCACGCGAGCCCGGTGAACGATAACGGCTTAGTTCAGGTGCTCGACGCGGATCCGCACAACTGGACCGACCACGCCCGCCAGCGCTTCGAGGGCGGCGATCGCGTCGTTCATGTGCTGTTCCAGCACACGGTGGGTCAGCAGGATCATCGGCACCAGGCCGTCGTGTTCCTCGACTTCCTTCTGCATGATCGATTCGATGTTGATGCCGCGTTCCGACAGGATGCTCGCCACTTGGGCCAGCACGCCTGGATGGTCCTTGGCCTGAATCCGCAGGTAGTAAGCGCTTTCGCAAGCTTCGATCGGCAGGATCGGGTGCGCCGACAGCGAGTCCGGCTGGAAGGCCAGATGCGGCACACGGTTTTCCGGGTCCGAGGTCATGGCGCGAACCACGTCCACCAGGTCGGCGATCACCGACGAAGCGGTCGGCTCCATGCCGGCGCCAGCGCCGTAGAACAGGGTCGAACCGGCAGCGTCACCGTTGACCATTACCGCGTTCATCACGCCGTTGACGTTGGCGATCAGGCGATCAGCCGGGATCAGCGTCGGGTGCACACGCAGTTCGATACCGGCCGCAGTGCTGCGGGCCACGCCCAAGTGCTTGATGCGGTAGCCCAGCGCTTCGGCGTAGTTCACGTCAGCAGTGGTCAGCTTGGTGATGCCTTCGGTGTAGGCCTTGTCGAATTGCAGCGGAATGCCGAACGCGATGGACGCCAGGATTGTCAGCTTGTGAGCTGCGTCGATGCCTTCAACGTCGAAGGTCGGATCAGCTTCGGCGTAACCCAGGGCTTGCGCCTCGGCAAGTACGTCTTCGAAGGTGCGACCCTTCTCACGCATTTCGGTGAGGATGAAGTTGCCGGTGCCGTTGATGATGCCGGCGACCCAGTTGATGCGGTTGGCGGACAAACCTTCACGGATTGCCTTGATCACCGGAATGCCACCGGCAACCGCCGCTTCGAACGCAACGATTACGCCCTTCTCACGAGCCTTGGCGAAAATTTCATTACCGTGAACGGCGATCAGTGCCTTGTTCGCGGTGACCACATGCTTGCCATTCTCGATGGCCTTGAGTACCAGCTCACGGGCAACGGTGTAGCCACCCATCAGCTCTATAACGATGTCGATCTCAGGGTTCGTGGCCACTTCGAAGACATCGTTGGTAATCGCAATACCGGTCGTTTGGAACTGAGGCTTTGGCGTGCGCATGGCAATTTGTGCCACTTCGATTCCACGCCCGGCACGACGAGCAATTTCCTCGGCGTTGCGCTGAAGTACGTTGAAGGTACCGCCACCGACGGTCCCTAACCCACAGATGCCTACTTTGACCGGTTTCACTGTGAACTCCCCATAAAACGGCCGACGCAAGGTCGGCCGTGAAAACAGCCGCATGCTGCGGCTCTCTATTAATGGTCCGGCGAAGTTACCGCCGAACCATGATCGTCAAAGGCTGACCGTGACGATGCGAATTATTTCGCGTCCAGCGCCAGTTTGGCGACTTGTGGCGCAGGCTGGTAGCCCGGAATGACCTGACCGTCGGCCAAAACGATGGCCGGCGTGCCGTTCACACCGATCGACTGACCAAGGGCGAACTGCTTGGAAACCGGGTTATCGCACTTGGCGGCCTTGATTTCCTTGCCATCGACCATTTTATCCATGGCGGATTTCTTGTCTTTCGAGCACCACACAGCTTGCAGCTGTTCGTCACCCGGCGAGCCCAGGCCCTGGCGCGGGAACGCCACGTAACGCACTTCGATGCCGCGCTTGTTCAGCTCAGGCACTTCGGCGTGCAGTTTGTGGCAGTACGGGCAGGTGGTGTCGGTGAACACGGTGATGTGCGACTTGGTTTCGCCGATGGCCGGGTAGACCACGGTTTCTGCGACCGGAATGTCGTTGATCAGTTTGGAAATGCCCAGGCGCTCGGTTTTCTCGGTCAGGTTGACCGGCTTGCCGTCCTTGAGCTGGAACAGATAGCCCTGAACCACGTACTGGCCGTCGGCGCTGGCGTAGAGCACACGACTGCCCTTGAGTTTGACTTCGTACAGACCGGCCAGCGGGCTCGCGCTGATGCTGTCGATCGGTGTATCCAGCTGGAGGTTTTCCAGGCTTTTACGAATGGCTTTGTCTGCCGCGTCATCGGCGACGGCAAAGGTGCTGACCAACGCAATGGCTGCGGCGGCGAAAATATGGGTCAGACGCATGAGAACTCCTGAAGGCGGACAAATGGGACGATCAGAACGCCCGTGCCGAAACACCGGGTCATAAACGCCCATCGTGCAAACCGGCAAAGCCTACCACATAAGGCTGGCGTGGCCGAATGCGGGTGATGCAAGAGAAAACACGATGCACGATTGGCAATACTCATTGTGGCGAGGGAGCTTGCTCCCTTTCGACTGCGCAGCAGTCGCAAACCGATACTCCCGGTGTCTTTAGTTAAACCGAGTAACAATTTTTTGGGCTGCTTCGCAACCCAACGGGGGTAAACCCCCCTCGCCACAGGTCAGCATTTCAATTTCAGGAATTATGTCAGCCGCGCGGGTGGTGTTTGGCGTGCAGGTCTTGCAGGCGCGCTCGAGCGACATGAGTGTAGATCTGGGTGGTCGACAGGTCGCTGTGGCCGAGCAGCATTTGCACCACCCGCAGGTCAGCGCCGTGGTTGAGCAGGTGCGTGGCGAAGGCATGGCGCAAGGTATGCGGCGACAGCGACTTGCCGATCCCGGCGACCTTGGCCTGGTGCTTGATGCGATGCCAGAAGGTCTGGCGGGTCATCTGTTCGCCGCGCTGGCTCGGGAACATCACATCGCTGGGGCGCCCACCGAGCAGTTCGCCACGGCCGTCGCGCATATAGCGCTCGACCCAGACAATCGCTTCCTCGCCCATTGGCACCAGACGCTCCTTGCTGCCCTTGCCCATCACCCGCAACACACCCTGACGCAGGTTGACCTGCTCCAGAGTCAGGCTGATCAATTCGGTCACCCGCAAGCCGCAGGCGTACAGCACTTCAAGCATGGCGCGGTCACGTTGGCCGATGGCTTCGCTCAAGTCCGGGGCTTTTAACAGAGCCTCCACATCCGCTTCCGACAAGGATTTTGGCAGCGGCCTGCCGAGTTGCGGCATATCGACGCGCAAAGTCGGATCGACGCCGATCAGCTTTTCCCGCAACAGATAGCGATAGAAGCCACGCACGCCAGAAAGAAAACGCGCGGTGGAGCGGGGTTTGTAGTTTTGCTCAAGGCGCCAGGCCAAGTGGTCGAGGATCAGCTCGCGGCCGGCGTTGATCAGCTCCAGGTTCTTTTCTTGCAACCAACCGTTGAACAGCGCCAGGTCACTGCGATAGGCATCGCGGGTGTTGTCGGAAAGGCCTTTCTCCAGCCACAGGGCGTCGAGGAATTGGTCTATGAGGGGATGGTCGATGGCGGGCATAGAGGCTCAGGCAACTGGAAAACTGACGGCAAGTCTTTCATAGCCTGCTGTGGCTTTACAGGGCCTGTTGTCATTGTGGCGTTTAATGGATCGATTCGCGGGCAAGCCACGCTCCCACAGGCTTATCCGAGGTAAATCGCAGGCAACAAAAAAGCAGCCCGTAGGCTGCTTTTTTCTGCATCGGAAGCTGGACTTAAGCCAGTTTTTCCTTGATGCGAGCTGCTTTACCGGACAGGTCACGCAGGTAGTACAGCTTGGCTTTACGTACGTCACCGCGACGTTTAACGGCCATGCTGTCGATTTGCGGGCTGTAGGTCTGGAAAGTACGCTCTACGCCAACACCGTTGGAGATTTTACGAACGGTGAATGCACTGTTTACGCCGCGGTTACGCTTGGCGATAACAACACCTTCGAACGCTTGCAGACGCGAACGGTCGCCTTCCTTCACTTTCACCTGAACGACAATAGTGTCGCCCGGGGCAAAGGTAGGGATCTCTTTGGTCATCTGCTCTGCTTCGAGTGCAAGGATGATTTTGTTAGTCATGCTGTGCTCCTAAGGTAAATCGTCGGATCTACCATCGATACGTTGTTAACTATCGTCCCGCTCGCGGATGTATTCCTCGAGCAGCTTCTTCTCTTCTCCAGAAAGCGAGCGGCTTTCCAGAAGATCGGCGCGTCGTTCAAAGGTCCTACCAAGGGACTGCTGTAAACGCCATCGCCGGATATGCGCGTGATTGCCACTTAGCAACACGTCGGGAACACGCTGATCCGCATACACCTCCGGTCGGGTGTAGTGCGGGCAATCCAGCAGACCATCCGTAAAGGAATCTTCCTCGGCGGAGTCTGCATGCCCTAAAGCTCCAGGCAGCAGTCGTGTAACCGCATCGATCAGGACCATCGCCGGCAGCTCGCCGCCAGACAGTACATAGTCGCCAATCGACCACTCTTCATCGACATGAGCATCAATAAAACGCTCGTCAATGCCTTCATAGCGGCCGGCAATCAGGATCAATGCATCCGAATTCGCCAACTCGCGTACCGCCGACTGAGTCAGTTGACGGCCTTGGGGGGACAGGTAAATTACCTTCGCCGCCTCCCCGGCTGCTGCTTTGGCCTGAACCAGAGCATCTTCCAGGGGCTTGATCTTCATCACCATGCCCGGGCCACCGCCAAATGGGCGATCGTCCACAGTGTGATGTCGATCCGTCGTGTAGTCTCGCGGATTCCAACAGGTGAGCTGCAACAGCCCCTGTTTCACCGCACGACTGGTGATGCCATACTCGCTGATGGCGGAGAACATCTCGGGAAACAAACTGATCACTTCTACGCGCAAGTTAGCCACGCTTAGAAGTCCGCATCCCATTCCACCTTCATCTCGCCTGCGGCAAGGTCGACAACCAACACGCATTGCTCCGTATAGGGCAACAGGCGTTCGCGATCATCCAGGCTGCCAGCGCAAGGCTTGACCACCATTACATCATTGGCGCCGGTTTCCAGAAGATGATCGATCTTCCCGAGCAATTGCCCGAGTTGGTCAATAACCTTCAGACCTTCCAGCTGGTACCAGTAGTACTCGCCGTCGGTCAATTCAGGGAACAGGTTGCGCGGCACGCAGATCTCATAACCGGCCAGAAGACGAGCTTCTTCACGGTCATCAAGATCCTTGAGCTTTGCGACCAGGAACTTGTCGTTCCCTCGTCCGCTGACCAGCTCAACCTGTTTGACGCTGCCTTCGCGCTTGAGCGTCCAGGTTTTGTATTGCAACAGGTTTTCAGTCGGATCAGTAAAGGAGTAAACCTTCACTTCGCCGCGAACGCCATGAACAGAATAGATCTTGCCGATAACGATCAAATCATCAGCAATGGCTGGCGTCGCGTTCATATTGCTCAGGCCGCAGCCTTAGATGCATCCTTCAACAACTGAGCAACACGCTCAGAAGGTTGTGCACCAACGCTCAGCCAGTAGGCTACGCGCTCTTGGTTCACGGACAGACGGATTTCTTGACCACGAGCAACAGGGTTGAAGAAACCAACCTGTTCTTTGTGCGAACCGTCGCGCGGGTTGCGGCTGTCGGTTACGGTCAAGTGGTAAAACGGGCGCTTTTTGGAGCCGCCAAGGGCAAGACGGATTGTTAGCATGTGAACATCGTTCCTGTAGTCGGTGCTGCAAATCTAAAGGCACAGCGGGCATAGGTGCCCGAAAGGCCGCATATTCTAAGGAATATCCGGACTTTTGCAAATGTCTTTTTCCGACGGCCTTTCGGTCGTCATCCAGATTTGCTATAGAGCCGTCGTTGAAAACGGCCAGTCAGCTCCCGCCAAGTGCGGGTTTGCTGGAGTTCCCACATTTCTGTGGTACTGCGCCGACATGACTGCCGGCGCGAATTCTTTACATTTTCGGCATGCCGCCGCCGGGCAACATACCGCCCATGCCGCGCATCATTTTGGCCATTCCGCCTTTTGCGGAGAATTTCTTCATCATCTTCTGCATCTGCTTGTGCTGCTTGATCAAGCGACCGATGTCCTGCACCTGGGTGCCGGAACCCAACGAAATCCGACGTTTACGCGAACCGCTGATCAGGTCAGGGTCGCGGCGTTCGGCCGGGGTCATGGAATTGATGATGGCTTCCATCTGCTTGAACTGTTTCTCTGCCGCGCCCTGGGCATTGCCCATTTGCGCCAGGTTCACGCCGCCGATGTTCGGCAGCTTGTCCATGAGGCCGCCGAGGCCGCCCATATTCTTCATCTGTTGCAGCTGATCGCGGAAGTCTTCGAGGTCGAAGCCCTTGCCCTTCTTCAGCTTCTTGGCCAGTTTGTCGGCCTTGTCCTTGTCGAGGGTCGCTTCGGCCTGTTCGATCAGGCTGAGCACGTCGCCCATGCCGAGGATGCGCGAAGCAATACGCTCAGGGTGGAACGGTTCGAGCGCTTCGCTCTTCTCGCCCATACCGATGAACTTGATCGGCTTGCCAGTGATAGCGCGGACCGACAGGGCGGCACCGCCCCGAGCGTCGCCGTCGACCTTGGTCAGGATCACACCGGTCAGCGGCAGCGCATCACCGAAGGCCTTGGCCGTGTTGGCGGCGTCCTGGCCGGTCATGGCGTCGACCACGAACAGGGTTTCGACCGGGTTGATCGCGGCATGCAGCGCCTTGATCTCGCCCATCATCTCTTCGTCGATGTGCAGACGACCGGCGGTATCGACGATCACCACGTCGATGAATTTCAGTTTTGCTTCTTTAATAGCTGCTTGCGCGATGTCGACCGGCTTCTGGCTCAGGTCGGACGGGAAGAAGGTAACACCCACTTCAGCGGCAAGCATTTCCAGCTGTTTGATCGCGGCCGGACGGTAAACGTCCGCGGACACGACCATGACCGATTTCTTTTTGCGCTCTTTAAGGAAGCGCGCGAGTTTACCGGCGGTGGTGGTTTTACCAGCGCCCTGCAAACCGGCCATCAGCACGACGGCTGGCGGAACGGCGCTCAGGTTCAGGTCTTCGTTGGCCGCGCCCATCAGGCTTTCGAGTTCGGCCTGGACGATCTTCACGAAGGCCTGGCCCGGCGTCAGGCTGCGCGACACCTCGGTGCCGACGGCGCGTTCCTTGACCGAATTGACGAAGTCCTTGACCACCGGCAGGGCGACGTCGGCTTCGAGCAACGCCATGCGCACTTCGCGCAGGGTGTCTTTGATGTTGTCCTCGGTCAGCTTGGCCTTGCCGGTGACATGGCGCAGCGTCTGCGAGAGACGGTCGGTTAAGTTTTCAAACATTGCGCGATCCTTTCAGGCCCTGTGTAGACCGGGATAATGGCGGCCCAGACCGGAATAAACATGTGCTCGGCGAGCCTGCGGCGTGGGCAGGTCGCGGATTATAGCGAAGACTGCGTCCGGCGGACACCTCGCTGTCAGGTTGTATGGTCTTTCGTGCAATGAGGGTTCTATGCCAAACTCAGCGCCTTTCGGGCTTGCCTAACAGGATTTATGCTCCCCTTGTCACCGAGTTTGCTTACTACCCTCGCCGCCGCCTGCTTATATGCCGCTGCGACCCTCTATCAGGGCACTCGTCTGGCCAGTGGCGCCAAGGCGAACAAGCGCCTGTTGGTCACGCTCGGCGTATTGGCCGTGCTGGCCCACAGCGCCAGTCTGTTCACTCATTTGCTGACGCCGATCGGCCTGGGCCTGGACTTCTTCAGCGCCGCCAGCCTGATTGCCGCGGCGGTTATCGCCCTGACCCTGCTGGCCTGCTCGCGGATTCCGGTCGAGAACCTGCTGGTGTTGCTGTTCCCACTCGGGGCCGCAACCGTGCTGCTGGCACAGTTCGCCCCGGCCGGCACGGTGCAGATCATCGATGAGGAGCCAGGCATCCTCGCCCACATTCTGTTGTCGATCCTCGCCTACGGCATGTTCACCATCGCGGTGTTCCAGGCCTTGCTGTTGCTGGTGCAAGACCACCAGCTCAAAAACAAGCATCCGTCCGGGCTGATCAAGAACTTCCCGCCGCTGCAAACCATGGAAAGCCTGCTGTTCGGCTTCCTCTGGGCCGGCTGGACGCTGCTGTCGCTGTCGCTGATCTCAGGCTGGCTGTTCGTCGAGAACCTGTTTGCCCAACATCTGGTACACAAGACCCTGCTGGCCTGCCTGGCCTGGATCGTCTTCAGCGTATTGCTCTGGGGCCGTAATCGCCTCGGCTGGCGCGGGCACAAGGCGATCCGCTGGACCCTCGCCGGTTTCTGCCTGCTGATGCTGGCCTATTTCGGCAGCAAGCTGGTTCGTGAATACATTCTGCACATCTGACGGGCGGCAATAATGGACGACTTGCCCATAGGGCCGATGCTCGCAGTGATGGTTCTGCTGATTCTGTGGTCGGGGCTGTTTACCGCCATCGAAGTCGCGCAACAGCACCTGCTGGCCCAACGCACGGCGTCGCGCGCCAGTGACAAACCTGTGGCGAAGCTGAACTTCCCGCTCAACAGCCTGATCCTCTGCAACACCCTGTGCCGTGCACTGGTCATGGTCATCGCCACATTGCTGGCGATTTTCGCCTGGGCGGAAAAGGGCCCATGGGCCGCCTGCCTCGGAGCCGGCGCCATCTTGTTGGTGCTCGCCGACTACCTGCCTCGCACCCTCGCCGTACGCTATCCGGACGCGATTCTGAGCCTGGGCAACACCTTGCTCGGCGCGCCGCTGAAAATCATCTATCCCATCGCCTGGCTGCTCAATGGCTTCAGTCAATTGCTGATGCGACCGTTCGCCCGCAAGGTCAACGTGGTGCAACAGAGCGAAGACGAGGCGCCGGCGGAGCGCCACGACGATCAGGAACACGCCAACTGCCGCCCGCACGCGCTGTCGGGCATTCACGCCCTGGACAACATCACGGTCAACGACATCCTGGTGCCGCGCAGTGAGGTCGACGGGATCAACCTCGACGACTCCATCGAAGAGATCATCGAACAGTTGCGCAAAAACCGCCGCACGCGCCTGCCGGTGTTCCATAGCGACATCAACCAGGTCGAAGCCGTGCTCAACACCCGGCAGATCCGCCATCTGCTGCCGGACGCAAGCCTGACGGTCGAAGCGTTGCTGGCGGCCAGCCACGAACCGTACTTCGTCCCGGAAAGCACTCCGCTGCAACTGCAACTGCTGAACTTCCACAAGCAACAGCGGCGTTTGGGCATGGTGGTGGACGAGTACGGCGAAGTGCTTGGCATCGTCACCCTGGAAGATATCCTCGAGGAAATCGTCGGCGAGTTCGAAAGCGAGCACAGCCTGGACAACCCACATGTCCACCCGCAGGCCGATGGTCGACTGGTGATTGAGGGCGCGGCGTCGATTCGCGAACTGAACAAGAGCCTGGGCTGGCACCTGCCCAGCGATGGGCCAAAAACCCTGAACGGCTTGGTGACCGAGGCGCTGGAAACCATTCCCGAAAGCGCGGTTTGCCTGAAGATCGGGCGTTATCGGTTGGAGATTCTCGAGACCGAAGACAACCGGGTTACTCGGGTGATGGTGTGGCATACCAGTTCGGTTCCGGTGCTTTCCAAAATCTGACGCGGTCCTTTTGCTTAAGGCGCAGAACCCAGTGGGAGCGGGCTTGCTCGCGAAGGCGATTTCATATTCAGCAGAGATGTTGACTGATAGCCCGCTTTCGCGAGCAAGCCCGCTCCCACATGGAATTCACCTGACTGACTGGCATTGGGGTTGCCCCCATAACCACTAAGCCCCCGCAAACTCTAAGCCCCTTGTTGAATCATTAGCCGCCTTCCTATAATCGAGCCGCTTACCCAAGCCCCGCCCTACCCCAGTGCTACCCGCACGCTGCGTTAAACCCACATCCCTGGGTGTTCGACCATAATAATTCGCTCCACTGGAGCATGACTGTCAGGGATCACCGCATGACGACCAGCACCGTTTACAGCGACACCGCGCCTGTCCAACCGACGAACTCCGCCACCCGCGTGGCCACCGCGAGCTTCATCGGCACTGCCATCGAGTTCTACGATTTTTACGTCTATGCCACCGCCGCCGCGCTGGTGATCGGGCCGGTGTTCTTTCCGCAGACCTCCGGCACTGCCCAGATGCTCTCGGCGTTTCTCACGTTCGGCATTGCCTTCCTTGCACGACCATTGGGTTCAGCACTGTTTGGCCACTTCGGCGACCGCATTGGGCGCAAATCGACACTGGTCGCGTCGTTGCTGCTGATGGGCGTCTGCACCACGCTGATTGGTGTGCTGCCGGGTTACGACAGCATCGGGGCTTGGGCGCCGATCCTGCTCTGTGTGCTGCGCTTCGGCCAAGGCCTGGGATTGGGCGGCGAATGGGGCGGCGCGGCACTGCTGGCGACGGAGAATGCGCCCAAGGGCAAACGTGCCTGGTTCGGCATGTTCCCGCAGCTCGGCCCTTCGATCGGCTTCCTGGCGGCCAACGGTTTGTTCCTGACGCTGGCCATGACCCTGAACGACGAACAGTTCCGCGCCTGGGGCTGGCGGATTCCGTTCCTGTTGAGCGCCTTACTGGTGATGGTCGGCCTGTACGTGCGCCTCAAACTCCACGAAACCCCGGTGTTCGCCAATGCCATGGCCCGTCAGGAACGGGTGAAGATCCCGCTGGTCGAGTTGTTCAGCCAATACTGGGCGCCGATGTTGCTGGGTGCCGGGTCGATGGTGGTCTGCTACGCGCTGTTCTATATCTCGACGGTGTTTTCCCTGAGTTATGGCGTATCGACGTTGGGCTACACCCGCGAAACCTTCCTCGCGCTGCTGTGCTTTGCCGTACTGTTCATGGCCGCCGCTACGCCTTTATCGGCGTGGGCCAGTGACCGTTACGGGCGCAAACCAGTGCTGATCATCGGTGGCGTGCTGGCGATTCTGTCCGGGTTCTTGATGGAACCGCTGCTGACCCACGGCACGACCTGGGGCGTGGCGCTGTTCTTGTGCATCGAGCTGTTTCTGATGGGCGTGACATTTGCGCCGATGGGCGCGTTGTTGCCGGAGCTGTTTCCGACTCACGTGCGCTATACCGGTGCGTCGGCAGCCTACAACCTCGGCGGCATAGTCGGGGCCTCAGCGGCGCCGTTCTTTGCGCAGAAACTGGTGGCGATGGGGGGTTTGAGTTATGTCGGCGGGTATGTGTCGGGGGCGGCGGTGCTCAGCTTGATAGCGGTGCTGTGCCTGAAAGAGACGCGTCACAACGATTTGAATCGGGTGGCCTGATAGACCGCCATCGCGAGCAAGCTCGCTCCCACATGGGAATCGGGGGTGTACACACAATCTGTGGACAACCAAGAACCCTGTGGGAGCGAGCTTGCTCGCGATAGCCGCGCCTCGGTTTACAGCTCTACTACAACAGCCTGAGATGCACGGGTCGCTTTAGCACGAGCCGCTTCAATCGATTCATCCCGTGCCAACGCCACGCCCATCCGGCGCTGACCGTTAACTTCAGGCTTACCGAACAGACGCAACGCCGTATCCGGTTCGCTCAATGCCGCACCGAGGTTGGAGAAAGCGGTCTGAGTCGACTGCCCTTCCACCAGAATCACCGCCGAAGCCGAAGGCCCGAACTGACGGATCAACGGAATCGGCAGCCCCAGAATCGCCCGAGCATGCAGCGCGAACTGCGACAGGTCCTGGGAAATCAGGGTCACCAAGCCAGTGTCATGCGGGCGCGGCGACACTTCGCTGAACCACACCTGATCACCTTTGATGAACAACTCGACGCCAAACAGACCACGACCACCCAAGGCTTCGGTCACGGCTTTGGCGACGCGCTCGGATTCAGCCAGGGCAATCGGGCTCATGGCTTGTGGCTGCCAGGATTCCTGGTAGTCGCCCTTCTCCTGACGGTGACCGACCGGCGCGCAGAACGTGGTGCCGCCGACGTGACGCACAGTCAGCAAGGTGATTTCGTAGTCGAAGTCGATGAAGCCTTCGATGATCACCCGACCTTTACCGGCACGCCCCCCTTCCTGGGCGTAGTCCCACGCGGTTTTCACGTCAGCGGCGCTGCGCAGCAGGCTCTGGCCTTTGCCCGAGGAACTCATCACCGGTTTGACCACGCATGGGAAACCGAGGTCTTCGACAGCTTTGCTGTAATCCTCAAAGGTGTCGGCGAAGTGGTACGGCGAGGTCGGCAGGTCCAGCTCTTCAGCGGCCAGGCGACGGATGCCTTCGCGGTTCATGGTCAGCAGCGCGGCGCGCGCGGTCGGGATCACGGTGAAGCCTTCGGCTTCCAGCTCGACCAGGGTCGCGGTGGCGATGGCTTCGATTTCCGGCACGATGAAGTGCGGCTTCTCGGCTTCGATTACGGCACGCAGGGCGGCGCCGTCGAGCATGTTGATCACATGGCTGCGATGGGCGACTTGCATGGCCGGCGCGTTGGCGTAACGATCGACGGCAATCACTTCAACGCCCAGGCGTTGCAGCTCGATCACCACTTCCTTGCCCAACTCGCCACAGCCACACAGCAATACGCGGGTCGCGGTTGGCGACAATGGAGTTCCGATACGGGTCATCTCAGGTCCTCAAAGAAGCGGATCATCGAGGGAACAACGCTTGGCGCGCTTCCCATGGGGAGAAAGCGCGGCATTTTACATGAACCTGAGGGTTTGGCTTTAGCTGGCGACGGCCTGTTTGCGCAGGCGCCAGGCCATGATCAGCCAGACGGCCGTCACCCCGACGAACTTCGAGCCCATGGCGGTGAGGATGACGGCCGGGGTGAACGCGCCGATCATGCCAAAGAAGATGAAGGTATCGAGGGGAATGCTCAGGGCCGAACTTATCCACAGGCGATCGTGCAACGGGCGCTTGGTGATGCTGAACACCAGCCAGTCGATGCACTCGGACACTGCGAATGCCGTGGCACTGGCCAGGGCGATGGATGGATCGGACGTCACGTAAGACAGCACCAGCGCCGCCAGCATCGCGGCGATGGCGCCGTGGCCGAAGCGGGTTTGCACCATGTCGCGCAGCACAAACACCAGCCCGCCCCAGGCCGACCAGATGATGTCCAGGTGCGGGGCGGTGGAAAAGGCGTAGTTGATCAGCACGACGCTGCTGATGTAGGAGATCAGGAAGAGCATGGGGCGTGGGGATACCTGTCAGTTTGGTGGACAGGGTACTTCAGACAGGTGAATTGGGCCAAGAGAGGTAGTGAGGGTGATGGCCTCTTCGCGAGCAAGCCCGCTCCCACATTGGACCGCGCCCGCCAAGACAACTCGGTCTACTGTGGGAGCGGGCTTGCTCGCGAAGGCCGCACCTCAATTATCGGATTTGACCCCGATCATCCAAAGCAACCCGCTCGACTTGGCCCGCTCATGACACAAACCCAACACCTTGCGCCGCTCCGCATTGTCCATCCGGCTCCAACGGGTAATCTCTTCCACCGTGCGCTGGCACCCGGTGCAAATATCCTGCTCATCCAGTGCGCAAATGTTTACGCAGGGGGATAGCACCGGTCGTTCAGTGGCGTTCATTCTTCCTGCTCGACCAGATCGCGGGCGTAGCGCTGCGAGTTATGCACATAGTGGGCGGCGCTGGCTTCGAGCATTTTCTTCTGTGGCTCGGTGAGTTCGCGCACCACCTTGCCCGGCGAGCCCATGACCAGCGAACCGTCCGGGATCTCCTTGCCTTCACCGATCAGCGAGTTGGCGCCGATGATGCAGTTCTTGCCGATTTTCGCGCCGTTGAGGATCACCGCGTTGATGCCGATCAGGCTGTAGTCGCCCACCGTGCACCCGTGGAGCATGGCGTTGTGGCCGATGGTCACGCCGGTGCCGATGATCAGCGGGTAGCCCATGTCGGTGTGCATCACCGTGCCGTCCTGGACGTTGCTGTTCTTGCCGATCAGGATCAGTTCATTGTCGCCACGCAACACGGCGTTGAACCAGACATTGGCGCCCTCTTCCAGCTTGACCTTGCCCACCAGCACAGCATTGGGGGCAACCCAGCTCTGTGGATGGGTTTCGACGCGGGCGTCGCCCAGGCGATATTTCATCTTATTATCCTCAAGGCTCAGGCAGCCGCGCTGTCTTGCCATACGAAAGATGGCTTCAAATATTGATAAAGCTTTTGGGTGGGTGGTGCAGGCTGATGTCGGCGTCATAAAGCAGGTTGATCAACTCGACGATCATGATCGCGGTCAAACCCCAGATCTTGTATTCACCATAACGATAGCTCGGCACATACCAACTGCGACCCTGGTAATCGATGCGATGCGTGTGTTCGCGCGGGTCTTCTCGAAAGAACTCCAGAGGCACGCTGAACACAGCCGCAATTTCGGCATCGTTGGCCAGGTATTCGACGTAATCAGGAATGACGCCGACATAGGGCGTGACCTTGATGCCGTGCAGGGAGATCAGCGGACTGAGCGGGCCGATCACTTCCACCAGCCCCGGCGGCAGGCCGATTTCTTCTTCGGCTTCGCGTAAGGCAGTGAAAATAAGGTCAGGGTCTTCGGGGTCGCGTCGCCCGCCGGGGAAGGCGACTTCGCCGCCATGGGTCGAGAGCCCGCTGGCGCGCAGGGTCAGAACCAGTTCCGGTTCGTCACTGCGGGTGATCGGCACGAGTACCGCCGCCTCGGGGAAACGCTTGTCGGTTTCCAGGGTGCGTGGCGTGTGGTTGCTTACCCGATGCAGTAGCTCGTCCAGCATGAGTGTTCTCGATCTGTGCCTGTAGGGTCTGTTGACGTTTGCTGACGACCGCGTTGCGCGCCAACGCGCGCGATGCTGCGTTGCGGGATTTGCCAAGGGAACAGACATTAGCTGCATCCCGCGCCTTGCCTCGCACGCGTTGGCACTGCAACGCGGTTCGCCAGCAAACGTCAACAGACCCTATGCATCATGCACCAATCACACCGACCGCCCAACCCCCGAACCACCGCATGTCGCGAAACGACAACTTGCCGACAGACACTGCCGCACGCCAAGATAGGCGCAGCATTCAGGAACCCAAGCATGAAATTTTGCAGCCAGTGCGGCAACCCGGTCACCCAGCGCATTCCCGAAGGCGATTCGCGCCTGCGATTTGTCTGTGACAGCTGTCAGACCATTCACTATCAGAACCCCAATATCGTCGCCGGTTGCGTCGCGACCTGGGGCTCGAAGGTGTTGCTGTGCCGGCGAGCCATCGAGCCACGACTCGGCTACTGGACGCTGCCTGCCGGCTTCATGGAAAACGGCGAGACTGTCGAGCAGGCCGCCGTGCGCGAGACCGCCGAAGAAGCCTGCGCCCGGGTCCGCAACCTGAGCATCTATACGCTGATTGATGTGCCGCACATCAGTCAGGTGCATGTATTCTTCCGCGCCGAGCTGGTGGACCTGGACTTTTGCGCCGGCCCCGAGAGCCTGGAAGTGCAGCTTTTCGAAGAAGCCGATATCCCTTGGTCCGAGCTGGCTTTCCGCACGGTGGGCCGTACTTTAGAATGCTTCTTCGCTGACCGGCAGACGGAGGTCTACCCGGTGCGTTCCGAGTCGATTCCGCCACTGACTCAGCCAGCCATCATCTAAGCTCTTATCAGTACTTATAAATAGTCGCGACACCTCTAGGGATATCGTTTCAATGCGCTGGTTGCTTGCCCTGTTTTGCCTGTCATTCGTTGTCGTGTCCCAGGCCTCCACCGTGGTCACTCTGGATGGCAAGCCCATCGAAAAAGTGCTGATACTCAAATCCGCCCATCAATTGCAATTGATCGCCGACGGCAAGCCGCTACGAACCTACCGTATCTCCTTGGGCAAACAACCCCGGGGCGCGAAGCTGATGGAAGGCGACAAGCGCACGCCAGAGGGTTTTTACTGGGTGGATTGGCGCAAGGTCAGTGACCGTTTCAACCTGGCGATGCACATCTCCTACCCGAACATTGCCGATTCCGCTCGCTCCCGGCGCGAAGGCGTCGATCCCGGCGGCATGATCATGATCCACGGCACCCCCGACACCTACGACTACCCGGAAAACCTGTTCCACACCCTGGACTGGACCGACGGCTGCATCGCCATGCGCAACATGGACATGCGCGAGGTCTGGGGACTTGTGCCGGATGGCACGATGATCGAGATTCGGCCTTAACCCCTCTTCTGCAATTGCGCCGAGCCTTTGCGGCCAGGGGGCTTTTTGTGGCGAGGGAGCAAGCTCCCTCGTCACAAAAGCATCGCGTCGCCGCAAATCCCCTCTCTCGACCGCTACCTTCTGTCGCCCTCCGAAAAAATAAATCAAAAGATCGCAGCCTTCGGCAGCTCCCACGGTGGAGATACCAATTCCCACTGTAGGAGCTGCCGCAGGCTGCGATATTTGCTTCTGTAATCCCCGCCCGTAATACCACTTAAAGCCAACCCCTACTAAACCAGCCCAACAGGCCCGGTTTTCCTGCGCTCCGAGCAAAGTGGTCTCATTGACATGGTATTTAAGTGGTATTACGTTTCGTCCTACAACCGGGCGACAACAATCCAATATCCGCATCGGAAACAACCTACATGAATGACATCCAGGCCCTACGTCCTGACGACTCCCAGCCGACGCCGCTGTACCTGCAACTGGCGCGCAACCTGGAAGCGGCGATCCACGCTGGCCAATGGAAAGCCGAACAAGCCATGCCGTCGGAGCGCAGCCTCAGTGAATTGCTGGGCATCTCCCGCGTCACCGCGCGCAAGGCGCTGGAAGTCTTGTTCGATCAAGGCCTGATCCGCCGCAACCAGGGTTCCGGCACCTTCATCACCCCACGCCTGGAACAACCGCTGTCGCGCCTCTCCGGCTTCAGCGAAATGCTCCGTCTCAAAGGCTTCGTCCCCGGCTCGCAGTGGCTGGAGCGGGAAATCACCCCGCCAACCCACGAAGAACTGATCCGCCTCGGCCTCTCGCCCAACGACAAGGTCGCGCGGCTCAAACGCCTGCGCAAAGCCGATGACACGGTGATGGCGATCGAGATGAGCACCCTGCCCGCCTCGATCATTCCCAAGCCGCAAGCGGTGGGCGATTCCCTCTACGAATTCCTCGACGGCATCGGCAAACCGATCGTCCGCGCCTTGCAGCACATTCAGGCGATCAACGCCTCGGACGAATTCGCCGCGCTGGTCGGCATCGCCCCCGGCACTGCCATGTTGCTGATGACCCGGGTCGGCTATCTGGAAGACAACACCCCGATCGAAGTCACCGACACCTATTGCCGCAACGACTACTACGACTTTGTCGCAGAGCTCCGTAGATAAAGAGCGTCGTCGATAAATACGCAACCGAGAACCGATCATGTCCGAAGACAACATCCTCACCGCCCACGGCTGGGTTCGCGGCCGGCTGATTCACCAACACGGCAAAGTCGTGTCCATCGAAGGCGTGCCCTGCGATCCGGCCGACAACGACCTGCCTTACCTGCTGCCAGGTTTCATCGACCTGCACGTTCACGGTGGCGGCGGCAAAGACATCATGGAAGGCGCCACAGCCTTCGAAACCATCACCAAAACCCACGTGCGTTTCGGTACCACCTCGCTGCTGGCGACCACCATGACCGCGCCATCGGAAGAGATTTCCAGCGTGCTCAAAGCCGTCGGCGAATACTGCGAGCAGCGGCCGAAAGGCAGCGCCCGGGTGCTCGGCGTGCACCTTGAAGGCCCGTACATCAACCCCGGCAAACTCGGCGCGCAACCGAATTTCGCCCACACCGCGTTGATGACCGAAGTCGAAGAATACCTGGCGCTGGCGCCGATCCGTGTGATCACCATCGCCCCGGAAATCGCCGGCCACGACGGTTTGATCCGGGCCCTCAGCGCTCGCGGCGTGCGCATGCAAATCGGCCATACGCTCGGCAGTTACGAGGAAGGCGTGGCCGCACTGGATGCCGGCGCCACCAGTTTCACCCACCTCTATAACGCCATGAGCCCGCTGCATCACCGCGAGCCGGGCATCGTCGGCGCGGCATTGGCCCACGCCAAATACGCCGAACTGATTCCAGACTTGCTGCACGTTCACCCCGGCGCGATGCGCGTCGCACTGCGCTCGATCCCGTGCCTGTATTGCGTCACCGATTCCACCGCCGCCGCTGGCATGCCGGACGGTGAATACAAGCTCGGCAGCCACACCGTGACCAAATGCCTGGGCGGTGTGCGCCTGGCCGACGGCACCCTGGCCGGCAGCACCCTGACCATGGATCAGGCGTTGCGCAACCTGGTGAAGATCGGTTTGCCAATCGCCGAGGCCTCGCAACGTCTTTCGCAATTCCCCGCCGACTACCTCGGCATCACCGAACGCGGCCGCCTGCAACCCGGCAGCTGGGCCGACTGCGTGCGCCTGGATCGCTCACTCACACTGACCGCCGTCATGGTCGAAGGAGAAGACATTGACTTCAAAAATGCTTGAAGAGGCGCTGTCCTCGTTCGAGGCCGTGCAAGCCCAATTGCAACAACTCGACCCACAGATGATCGAGATCGCCGGACGC
The DNA here is from genome assembly GCF_056680395.1 of Pseudomonas sp. ASL4. Taxonomy (NCBI): domain Bacteria; kingdom Pseudomonadati; phylum Pseudomonadota; class Gammaproteobacteria; order Pseudomonadales; family Pseudomonadaceae; genus Pseudomonas; species Pseudomonas sp. ASL4. The sequence continues at coordinate 6,971,593 of NZ_CM155280.1, forward strand.
CTGCGCCGTCAGCCACCGCAAGTGGCGATGACCATTGCCCGTGGCAGCTCCGACCACGCGGCGAGTTACTTTGCCTACCTGACCATGCAGCAACTGGGCATTCCGGTGGCGTCGTTGCCAATGTCGGTGGTGACCATGCAACAGGCGCCGTTGAAGGTCAGCGGCCAGGTCGCGTTCGCCTTCTCGCAATCGGGGCAAAGTCCGGACCTGGTGAACAGCCTGCGTCTGCTGCGCAAACGTGGCGCCCTGAGCATTTCGATGGTCAACGCTGAAGGTTCACCGCTGGAAGCGGCGTGTGAGTTCAGCTTGCCGCTGTTGGCCGGCACCGAAAGCAGCGTCGCCGCAACCAAGAGCTTTATCGCCACCCTCAGCGCCAGCGCGCGGCTGATTGCGCACTGGAAAGACGACGTGGAATTGCTGGAGGCCGGCAACGCCCTGCCGCAAGGTCTGCGCGATGCAGCGCAGCAGGATTGGAGCCTGGCCATCGACGCCTTACGCGATTGCCAGCGCCTGATGGTGATCGGCCGTGGCGCCGGTTTTGCCATCGCTCAGGAAGCCGCGCTGAAATTCAAGGAAACCTCGGCGATCCAGGCCGAAGCCTTCAGCAGCGCCGAAGTCCGTCACGGCCCGATGGCGTTGATCGGCGAGCAATACCCGCTGCTGGTGTTCGCCCCGCGCGGTGCCGAGCAGGCCGGTTTGCTGAGTCTGGCCGCCGACATGCGCCAGCGCGGCGCCCGCGTATTGCTGGCTGCGCCGGATGACGTCACTGAGCGCGACCTGACCCTGACCCGCGCCGAGCACCCGGCCCTCGACCCGATTCTGGCGATCCAGAGTTTCTACGTGATGGCCGCCGGTTTGGCCGTCGCCCGCGGCATGGACCCGGACCAGCCGCGGCACTTGAGTAAAGTGACGCGCACGCACTAAGCCTGAACTTTGACTGCATTCCTGATGAGTACCGAGCCATGCACAACAATAATAAAGAGCTGACCTTAAGCGCCCCGCTCAGCGGCCCGGTGCTCACGCTCGCCAAAGTCCCGGACCCGGTGTTCGCCAGTGGCGCCATGGGTGACGGGATCGCCATCGACCCGCTGAACGACACGCTGCATGCACCCTGCGCCGGTGTCGTGGTGCACGTCGCCCGCACCGGCCACGCCATCACCTTGCGCGCCGACAACGGCGCCGAATTGCTCCTGCACCTGGGCCTCGACACCGTCGAGTTGCAGGGCGAAGGCTTCTCGGTGCTGGTCAAGGAAGGCGCGCGGGTCAGCAATGGCCAGCCGTTGCTGCGCTATGACCTGGACAAGGTCGCACAGCAGTGCAAAAGCCTGGTCAGCCTGATGATCCTGACCAACAGCCAGGACTTTCAGGCGCGGCCGATTACATTGAAATCGGTGAAGGTTGGTGATCCGCTCCTGCACATCGTTCGACGACTGGCCAATGGTGCCCAGGCTGAAGTCGAAGTGTCCGGTATTGAAGTTCACGGCCATGTGCGCATCGCTCATCGCGGTGGGTTACATGCACGGCCAGCCGCGCTGATTCGTCAGACAGCGCAAGGCTTCAAGAGCAAGTCGCTGCTGCATTTCGCCGGTAAGTCGGCGTCTTGCGACAGTTTGATCGGGCTCATGAGCCTGGCCATCGGCGAGCAGGAAGAAGTTCAAGTCAGCACTCAGGGCCCGGATGCTAAAGCGGCGTTGCAGGCGTTGTTGAGCGCGTTATCCACAGCCCTGGTCGAAGACAGTCACGCTGCGGCGCCAGTATCGATTGCCCAGCGTCATCGCGCGGCTGAAGTGGGTGTGTTGCACGGTGTTTGCGCGGCGCCCGGTCTGGTCGCTGGGCCACTGTTTCAGTTGAACGCGATCAGTCTGCCTGTGGACGCCGGCGGCCACGATCCCGAGCAACAACTGCGCGCCCTCGACACTGCGCTGAACGTCGTGCGCAGCGAAATCGATCACACCCTGACCCAGGCCAGAAAGCACAAAAACACCGACGAAGAAGCGATCTTCGCCGCGCACGTGGCGTTGCTCGAAGACCCGGCGTTGCTGGATGCGGCGGCGCAATCAATAGGCCAAGGCATGGCCGCAACCCACGCCTGGAGCCAAGCGATCGACGTGCAATGCGACGTCCTTCAGCAACTCGGCAGCGCATTGCTAGCCGAACGCGGCAACGATCTGCGCGACCTCAAACAACGGGTATTGCGTGCCTTGCTGGGTGAAGCCTGGCACTACGACGTGCCGGCCGCTGCCATCGTCGTCACCCACGAATTAACGCCTTCGGACTTGCTGCAACTGAGCCAGCAAGGTGTCGCTGGCTTGTGCATGGCGGCGGGCGGCGCGACGTCCCACGTGGCGATTCTGGCTCGCGGCAAAGGTCTGCCGTGCATGGTTGCGCTGGGTTCGGCGCTGCTGGATCAGAAGCAAGGCCAAGCGGTGGTGCTGGATGCCGACGGCGGTCGCCTCGAACTGACGCCGACCGCCGAGCGCTTGGCCGAGGTGCGTCAGGCACAGCTCGATCACCAACAACGTCGCGCCGAGCAACAGGCCCAGGCGCACACCCCGGCGCGAACCCTCGACGGCGTGCACATTGAAATCGCAGCCAACGTGGCATCAAGTTCTGAAGCAGCCGATGCGCTGGCCAATGGCGCCGATGGCGTCGGTCTGTTGCGCACCGAGTTTCTCTTCGTTGATCGCAACACCGCGCCGGACGAACAGGAGCAGCGCCTCGCCTACCAAGCCGTGCTCGACGCCATGGGCGACAAGTCGGTGATCATCCGCACCATCGACGTCGGCGGCGACAAGCAACTCGACTATCTACCGCTGCCGGTCGAAGCGAACCCGGTACTCGGTCTGCGCGGTATTCGCCTGGCTCAGGTACGGCCGGAACTGCTCGATCAACAACTGCGCGCGCTGCTGCACGTCAGCCCGTTATCGCGCTGCCGGATCCTGTTGCCGATGGTCACCGAAGTCGATGAGCTGCTGCACATCCGCCAACGCCTCGACGCCTTGTGCACCGAGCTGGAACTGACGCAGCGCCCGGAGCTGGGCGTGATGATCGAAGTCCCGGCCGCCGCGCTACTGGCCGAGCAGCTTGCAGAGCATGCGGACTTCCTGTCCATCGGCACCAACGATTTGTCCCAGTACACCCTGGCCATGGACCGCGACCACGCCGGCCTCGCTTCACGAGTCGACGCGTTGCACCCGGCGCTGCTGCGATTGATCGCCCAGACCTGCGCGGGTGCGGCGGTGCATAACCGTTGGGTCGGGGTGTGCGGTGCGCTGGCCTCCGATCCGCTGGCCACGCCGGTACTGATCGGTTTGGGTATCAGCGAGTTGTCTGTAAGCCCGGTGCAGATCGGTGAAATCAAGGACCGCGTGCGCCATCTGGACGCGAGCGAATGCCGACGCATCAGCCAGGGCTTGCTCAAGTTGAGCAGCGCCGCCGCTGTGCGTCATGCCTGTCACCAACATTGGCCTCTGAGCTGAACAACAAAAGCTCTATAACAAAAAAGAATCAGGGAGAAACGCCATGTACCAATACTTCATCGAAGGCCTGCAACGCCTCGGCCGCGCGCTGATGCTGCCGATCGCGATCCTGCCTATCGCCGGCCTGTTGCTGCGCCTGGGCGACACCGACCTGCTGAACATCGCGATCATCCACGACGCCGGTCAGGTGATCTTCGCCAACCTGGCGATGATCTTCGCCATCGGCATCGCAGTCGGCTTCGCCAAGGACAACAACGGCACTGCAGGCCTCGCCGGGGTCATTGGTTACCTGGTGATGATCTCCACGCTCAAGGTGCTCGATGCGAGCATCAACATGGGCATGCTCGCCGGGATCGTCAGCGGCTTGATGGCCGGCGCGCTGTACAACCGCTTCAAGGACATCAAGCTGCCGGAGTACCTGGCATTCTTCGGTGGCCGGCGCTTTGTGCCCATCGTCACCGGGTTCGCCGCTGTTGGCCTCGGGCTGGTTTTCGGCCTGATCTGGCCGCCGATCCAGCAAGGCATCAACAGCTTCGGCGCGTTGATGATGGAGAGTGGCAGTTTCGGCGCGTTCGTTTTCGGCGTGTTCAACCGCTTGCTGATCGTCACTGGCCTGCACCACATCCTCAACAACATGGCGTGGTTCGTGTTCGGCAACTTCACCGACCCGACCACTGGCGCCATCGTCACCGGCGACCTGTCGCGCTACTTTGCCGGCGACCCGAAAGGTGGCCAGTTCATGACCGGCATGTTCCCGATGATGATCTTCGGCCTGCCCGCCGCGTGCCTGGCGATGTACCGCAACGCCCTGCCGGAACGCCGCAAAGTCATGGGCGGGATCTTCCTGTCGATGGCACTGACCTCATTTTTGACCGGGGTGACCGAGCCGATCGAGTTCGCATTCATGTTCCTCGCACCGATGTTGTACCTGGTGCATGCGCTGTTGACGGGATTGTCGATGGCCATCACCAACGCCTTGAACATCCATTTGGGCTTCACCTTCTCTGGCGGCTTCATCGACATGGTGTTGGGCTGGGGTAAATCCACCAATGGCTGGCTGGTGGTGCCGGTAGGGCTGGCGTATGCGGCGATCTACTACGTGGTATTTGATTTCTGTATTCGCCGCTTCAACCTGAAGACGCCGGGACGTGAAGATGTGCCGACTGGCGACAAAGTGGTGTTCGCTGAAAACGAACGGGCCGGGGCGTATATCAAGGCGTTGGGCGGTGCAGAGAATCTGATCACCGTGGGTGCGTGTACCACCCGGTTGCGTCTGGACATGGTGGATCGCAACAAGGCAGACGATGCGCAGTTGAAAGCACTCGGGGCGATGGCGGTGGTGCGTCCGGGCAAGGGCGGGAGCTTGCAGGTGGTCGTTGGGCCGATGGCCGACAGCATTGCCGATGAGATTCGGTTGGCGATGCCTGCTTTGGGTCGCACGGTTATTGCTAACCCCGCTTTGGTTGTTGAAGTGGCAAAACCTGTCGCTCTGCCCGAAGCGCAGCAGTGGCTGAATGCGCTGGGAGGGGGGGAGAATGTGTTGCAGATGGATTGCATCGCCATGACCCGGATTCGGCTGCAACTGGCGGATGGCAAGGCGTTGTCGGAGTGTCAGTTGAAGGAACTGGGATGCCATGGCGTCAGCCAACTTGAGGGCGGTGTCTGGCATTTGCTGGTTGGCGATAAAGCGCCGAGTTTGAGTGGGGCGTTGGAGGCGCTGGTGAATAGCAGTGAGGTGAGTGCCAAAGTCTGAGCCCACAAAAAACCTGTGGCGAGGGAGCTTGCTCCCGCTCGGCTGCGCCGCAGTCGTCAATCGGTCAGAGGCGGTTCACCTGACAGAACCGGGCGGATGGTTTTCGGGCCGCTTCGCAGCCCAACGGGAGCAAGCTCCCTCGCCACAATGGTTCGGTGTACCTAGATCCAATGTGGGAGCGGGCTTGCTCGCGAAGGCGGTGTGTCAGGCGGCCCGGCTCTACTCGCGTGGGAGGCAGCTGTACGCAGGTTAGCAGACCGGGGATCTAGCAAAGCCGGCGCGCCCGAAGGCGCCCTGCGCACAGCTACCATCGAGTGCAGGCATGGGCATGCCTGACTGACGGAGCTTGTGCAACTCACTAGATACCCCGGGCTGCTAAACCCGATCACTGATGGTCAGTGACAGGAATCAAGTTACCGAGCAGCCCCAAGGCGCACAAGCCGGCGGATTCTGGCGTAGCCGTAGGCAACGACGCAAGATCTTGTAGCTCTCAGGAAGTTACTCAGAGGGTGTTTTAAACGAGCACCCTCCAGCGCTGTTTAGTGATCTGACATGCACATCCCACACCACGAAATGCGGTAAATATGTACCGCCACCACCCCAGCCGCCCACCCCATGCTGATGGTTTCCGCCACCCGTATGGAGCCTGTGCCAATGAGCCCCCCTGCTACCTCCCCTTCCTTTGACGAGATCAAAGGCTATCTCAATCAGATCGGCCATCATCTGTTCAGGACCGATACTTCGCTGCTGCCTGAACAAAAGCCCTCCACCGAACAGCTCTACCTGAAGCGCCTGAACGGCATCCTGAAGAACGACCGCGAGCAATTCCTGCGCAAAAGCCGTGCGCACTATCAAGCACTGGAACACAACGATCTGCGAAGCCAGGCAGGCCTGAGTCTGCTCGTAACCCTGAAGGCCGCGCTAAACGCACAATTGCTGGACATGGACCTGCGCGAGCAGATCGACGGCATGGGTCGCAAAGCCTTCATGACTTATGAAGCGGGATTCACCGCCATCGGCCATGAAGCCAGGATGGGTATTCAGGACCGTCTGTTACACCCTCAGACCGGCACGCTAATAGACAACCTTACGTTGGGACCTACGCTGCGTCCGGGCCTGTATGCCGTGAAATTCAGTTATCAGCAGAAGTCTGTTGAACTGGCCGGCGCCTTTGTCGCCACGGAAAAAAACAACCCCGTGGTCAAGGATCTGATGTCCACCGAAGAGGTTGGTCAGGTCTTGCTGTTCACGCCGTCACGGGGCATCGAATCCTTCGATTCCCTGGCAGAACTCAACGCTCATTTGTTGCGAAACATGGAGCACGCAGCAGGGAGCAACGAATTCAAGGCGATGCTGCCCACCCGCTATCACCCCTTGAGTACTGCGGGGATCTGGCCCCTGGAACTTTCGCCCATCGACGCCGAACCGTTGTTTGAACACACCTATGGCGCACTGATTGACAAACGCACACAGGATATCGAGCAAGCCTTGAGCCTCGCGGACAACCCGGCGCAAGACTCCGCCCGTTTGATCAGCGCCTTGGACCGTGCCATCGGCGCCGCACTGCCCGACCTTACCGCCCGCCTCGAACTGCGTGCCCAGGCCCTGTTCGAACGGTGCCTGCGCAATAGCGCTCCGGATTGGTATCGCAGCGCCAGCGAGGCTCGGCGGGCCACGCTGGCCGAACACCTGGGCCGCTACAACCAGGCCCGCCAGAGCTTGCTGGGTCTGCTCGGCCCTGCCGCGACCCCCGAAACCTTGGCTCGTTATCAATGGCTTGAACGGCTGAGCGATGAACTGGAAATTGATGACCTGAACCCGGAACACCTGCAAGTCAGTACCCGCCGCCATGTCGCCGGTTTTGGTTTCTACGGGCATCAGCAAAACCTGATTGACCTGGCCTTGCGGGGCCTGCACACCGGCGACGAATTGCCCGGCTCGGACTTCCTCACAAGAACTCTGCTCACTTACAACGGGACGCCCCTGGCCGAGTCGTACAAGGACCTGACATCCGCGTGGCTCGCGCAGCAGTTGCTCACCTTGCAACCCAGGGTCGATTTTGCCGAAGTGCAGCAACAAGCCCACGGCCGGGCTGAAGTCAGACTCACCATAGAACACATGCTCGATCAGCGCATCAACGCACTGGCCTGGACTGCCGTACTGCAAGGTCACCTGCGCGAAGATGACTTTGAATTGATCCAGCGTCTGCGGGCGGGCGCCGATACGCAGTTGAGCGCAGCAACACTCAGCGCCAACGCACTGTCGCTCCACGGCGCGCAACTCCTCGACATCTGGATACTGCGCCAGACTGACGCTCGCGGTACGGTCAAACGCGTATTGCTCTGCACGCCGCAAGCACCCGGCGATCAGCACTTTCAGGTCTTCGACAATGAGCTCGCGTGCCAGCAACACATCCTTGGCTGGACTCAGGACAATGGTCTCAAGGCCGTTCCCGGCAGCATGACCGACTACTTGATCAGCCGGGCCCCTCTGCGTTATCGCAACAGCATGAAGAATGTCCTGACCGGGCTGAGCCTCAAGCCTCATGCCCAGGACTATAAAGAGCTGACGTTGAACAATGCCGGCAGCCATAGTCAGTGCCTGCAAGCGATGGCAGAACATGTGCTGGCCACACGGGCTGATGACTATGAATTCAGCACGCCAAACTGGTATCGCTCGGCCTCCGCCCAGGTCCGCAGGAAACTCACGACACTGGCCGAAGACGCCGACGGCACACTGCGGACCTACACCGACCATCCCGCGTCTGAAAGCCGTTTTCCCGCCTTTGCCACCTACCTGCATGAACAGGCCAGGAAAAGCTTGAACGAACTGCTGGGCCGCACCCGCAACGATGTTGACCCGGACTCTGTATGGGCCTACTCGCCGCCCGCGCTGGTCGGCGTCTGGACACCGCCGCCGCTGACGTATACCCAGTTGTATCGCGACGGGTACGCTGACGGCGTGGGCATTCTCGATGAAAAATTCTCGCGCTCGGCACGCTTCAAAGGCCCGCCAGGTATCGATCTGAGCCCCCTGACTGCCGAAAAAGTCGCGCGCTCGGTCACTGGCGTCTGGATCGGCCAGCGCTATATCGACAAACTCAAGACCGAACAGCTCAATGCCGACAGTCCGAACTACTCCTTCAGGCGCAATGCGATCCTGGCCATCACCCAGCGGCAACTGCAAAGCGCCGCACTTGAGTGCCACCTGCAGGGGCATATTGCAGGGGTTGACCTGCAATGGCTTAAACAAAGCATCGCCAGCATGGGCGAAACCTCGGTGCAGGCGCGTAACAATTACGCCATCCATCGCCTGTTGATCGATGGCGAATGGGTTATCGACACTTGGCTGTTCAGCCACGGCAACAACCCCGTCCTGCTCTACACCCCACAGGCACCGGACGGCATCAGCTTTCGTGAAGCCCGGCTGTTCAATTACCTGCTAAAAAAACAACCCGGCATGATCGCTTACTTCACCGGCCGGGTCGGCGTCCAGTCCCAGGTCAGGGTCCAGGCTTTTCTGGAAGAAGCAAAAAGAGGGCTGCCTGAACAGCTTGATAAAACCAGCGTCAGCCCTGCGCGTTACGACTCGATCCGCTCAACAGCACCGGTGCTGGACCTGCGCCGGGCGCTGTATGACATGAAGATGCAACGCAAGATCGACAACGTTGCTGCAACCACCCTCAACCGCACACAAATGATTGCCGGCATTCTTTGGACTTGCGTGGAATGGGTGGCCGCCATTGCCACGGCCCCGTTCCCCATCCTGAGTCTGAGTACCGGCCTGTTGCTGGCTTTCAAGGACGCCATGCTCGCGCTGCATGCCTACAACCAGGGCGATACCTCGGCGGCGCTTGAGCACTTCATCGGTTATTTGTTTAACAGTGCCGGCGCATTGTTTACCGATCTGCGTCCGGCACTGCGCTCGCTCAAACCCGTCGGCAAATCATTGCGTCTGGCTGCGGCAAGCGCTGAAGAGAGCCAGGCCATGAAACTCATCAGTCAGTTGGAACCCGTTACGCTGGATTCGACGAACATGCGCCCGGTGTTCTTCGAAGGGCGACGCCTTTGGGCGCCAAAGACGCCGGATGCCATCGGCCGCTACTTGCTGTATCGCCTTCACCCGGTCAATGGCACGTGGGTCTCGACCGGTCGGCTGGTCACGCCGAATTCGGAAGGTATTCTGGTTCGCAGCGGAATGTCCGGAGGAGCACCCAAGTATGAATCCATGCCTGAAACACCCGGGCCACATAAAGACTACGGGATGCCACCGAAATATTGGGGCCGGCTTGAGTCTGTCCTGGATCCGCAACTGCGGGCCAGCCTGATGAGTAACAGCGAAAACCTCTTTAACAGTCCACACGTCATTTTGGAATCAGCTGCCGAGCAGCTGCAAAATTTGCGCGTTGTTTACCTGCAACAGGTCGAGCGCCTGAAAAAGGACGCACAGAGCTTTTTCGAAACCCTCGCTCCCCTGCCGGCCCGTGCTGACGTTCCGCCCGTGGAGGCCAGTGCTTCATTTGCACAACTGATTGCCAGCGACGCCCTTGGCGAAAACAAAAACCTGATCGTCGGCGCCGTACCGGGTTCCATCGCCAGCAAGCAGGCACTGATCACGAACATGGACACTCTGGTCGAACAAGGCTTTAAGCGCCTGTATGTGGAATACCTGCCGGGCGACGTGTTCAGACCAAAACTTGTAAAGCTCAACAACGGCCAATCGTGGCAACACATCGAGCAGCATTTGAAGGCTATCGACACATCTTTCGGCTTCGCCCCGGACGCTGAATACTCATACCTCGCGCTTGTGCGCCAGGCTCGGGAAAAGGGCGTGAAAGTCATGGCGCTCGACGCCTCGACTTCTTATCAACTGGACGATGCCCTGGTCATGGGCGAGACCCCGCCGACGACGACACGGGACAACCGCCTGAGAAACTTCTATTCCCACAAAGTGATTGAAGCCGATGCGGCAGACGCACCGGGCGAACGCTGGATTGCCCTGGTCGATCAGTCGCGCATGACCACGTTCAATCAGGCCCTCGGCCTGGATGAACTGCAAAAAGCCGTGGCACTGCGCATTGAAGATGTGGGCCCGAATCAGCCCGTGGGCGTCTGGACGGACACGCCGGGCGCGATACCCGGCGACGCGCTGGCCAGAGGCGACTACCGCATGACACTGCAAACGCCATACAAGGCGCCCGAACCCGCGGCACCGGTAGCCGTTGCGTCCACTTCCGATGTGCAGCATTTCAGCGACTTCGACATTGCTCCGTCGCTCAGAGACGATATTGTCCATCTGGCTGATGATCCACATGGCCTGGACACCCGCTATGCACCATTCAATCCGGCTCGCCATGAAGCGTTTCGCACATTCGTCGAGACACGCTCAAGCCTGAAGACCAAGGCCGAAAGCTTCTTTGCCGATTACGTGCCGCCTTCCAGGCCGACACTCCCGGCGATCACCTCCAGCACCACGCCGCAATCGTTCCTGAAACAGATTGGCGATAGCGACCTGGCGGGGCTGGTGATCGGTGAAGGTCACATTCATGAGTCGAGCAAGGCCCTGCTGAGAAAGCATATGAAACAAATCCAGGAGGCGGGTTTCAAGACACTCTACGTTGAACACCTGCTCACGGACCTGCATCAGGCCGAACTGGATATATTCCATCGCACCCAGCAACTTCCCCGCAAGCTCAAGGCCTATCTCAGAAGACAGGACCGAGGCCATATGCCTTTGTACAGCGGCCCCAATACTTATTCGGAAGTGGTCCAGGCCGCAGGCAAATATAGCATCCGCGTCCGGGCGCTTGACTGTACCGCCAGCTATCACCTGAAAGGGTTGCCGACACCGACAGACACGGCGCGAAATCAGATGTTCAGCTACTTTGCCGCCCAGGTCATTCAGGCCGATCAGGCGGCACAGGGCCCGCATAAATGGATAGCTTTCGTCGGCAGCAGGCATACCAACAACAACCTGGGGGTACCGGGGCTGGCGGAGATGCTGGGGGCGGTCAGTCTGCACGTCAGGGATACGGCCCCAACGTTATCCAGAGGCATTCATCTTGGCACTTGGGAAACGGATATCAGGAATCCTTCGTCGATAGCACTGCGCAGCGACTTCAAACTGGAAGTCGGTACTGCCGGGATGCCCGCACCTTCGCCTTTTGTTCCTATCGATAGATCAAGGTTGACCAGGCCCGGGTACTTCTTGATCGAACGCCCATCCGCTGCGGAGACGCTACTGGTGCACCGTTCTACCACCGGAGAAATTATCGCTACGCCGATTCAGGTGGACGACAGCGGGCTGTTCTTTATTGATCGCTGGGGCAAGAAGGAACAGCGGTTCAAGTACCTGCACACCCTGGTCGGCATGCTTGAAAGAGAGGTAAATTTGACCCCTGTCCCCTGAACAGAGCCGGCACTCATCAAGTGCCGGCGCGTAAATATCAGGCCCAACAAAAAACCCGCTGGCCGTGATGGCCCAGCGGGTTTTTTGTACAGCGGTCGGCGAATCAGAAATCCTCCAACCGCCACACTTCATAAGCCGGCGTCTCATAGGGATGGCTTTCTTTCAAAGCCACCACCACCGCCCGAATCAACTCGTCGCTGACCACCAGCTCAACCTTCCATTCCTCAACCTGCTCGACCTGCCCCGCTTCACCAATAAACGGCTGACTGCCATCCAAAGGTCGAAACTGACCCAGACCCAGCACCTGCCACGCGCAGTGGTCGTAAGCACCGATCCGCCCGCCACCGGCGGCGAATACGGCGTTTTTGACCTGCTCCACATGACTGGCCGGAACAAAAAAGCTGAGCTTATACACAGCCCTTAGTTCACCCAGACGCGCGCATTACGGAACATACGCATCCAAGGTGCGTCTTCGTTCCAGTCTTCCGAACGCCACGAGTTCTGCACGGCGCGGAACACGCGTTCCGGGTGCGGCATCATGATGGTTACGCGACCGTCACGGCTGGTCAAACCGGTGATCCCGCGCGGCGAGCCGTTCGGGTTGGCCGGGTATTTCTCGGTGACCTTGCCGTGGTTGTCGACGAAACGCATCGCTACGCAACCCGACAGATCGGCTTCCAGCAACGCTTCTTCGCTTTCGAACTCGGCATGACCTTCACCGTGAGCGATGGCGATTGGCATGCGCGAGCCGGCCATGCCTTGCAGGAAGATCGAGTTCGATTCCTGGACCTGAACCATCGCCACGCGGGCTTCGAACTGCTCGGAACGGTTACGCACGAAGTGCGGCCAGAACTCGCTGCCCGGGATGAGTTCGTGCAGGTTGGACATCATCTGGCAACCGTTGCACACGCCGAGGGTGAAGCTGTCGTTACGTTCGAAGAAACCCTGGAACGCATCGCGAGCACGGCTGTTGAACAGCGCGGACTTGGCCCAGCCTTCACCGGCACCCAGTACGTCGCCGTAAGAGAAACCGCCGCAAGCGACCATACCCTTGAAGTCGTTCAGGTCGACACGGCCGGCCAGAATGTCGCTCATGTGCACGTCAATCGCGTTGAAACCGGCGCGGTCGAACGCGGCAGCCATTTCCACCTGACCGTTGACGCCCTGCTCACGCAGTACGGCAACTTGTGGGCGGATGTTTTTCTTGATGTAAGGCGCAGCGACGTCCTGGTTGACGTCGTAGCTCAGCTTGACGCTCAGGCCAGGGTTGTCTTCTTCCAGCAGCACGTCGAACTCTTGCTCGGCGCAGTCGACGTTATCGCGCAGACGCTGGATCTGATAGCTGGTTTCAGCCCACTGACGTTGCAGCAGACGACGTTGACCTTCGAATACGGTTTCACCATTGAAGGTGATGTTGATCTGGCCGTTGTTCATCGGCTGACCGATCACCGACACGCAGTCGCCCAGACCGGCCGCGCTGAACTGCGCGAGGATGTCCGGGGTGGCGTCCTGGCGAACCTGGATCACAGCGCCCAATTCTTCGTTGAACAGGATCGCGGCGATGTCGGCGGAGGTTTCAGCCAGACCGTCGAGGTTCAGGCTCAGGCCACAGTGACCAGCGAAGGCCATTTCCACCACGCTGGTCAGCAGACCACCGTCGGAACGGTCGTGGTAAGCCAGCAGGTGACCGTCGGCGTTGAGGCCCTGGATCACCGCGAAGAAGGCTTTGAGGTCTTCGGCATCATCGACGTCCGGCGCTTGCGAGCCGAGCTTGCCGTGAACCTGGGCCAGGATCGAGGCGCCCATGCGGTTCTGGCCACGGCCCAGATCGATCAGGATCAGGTCGGTGGTGCCTTTATTCATGCGCAGTTCCGGCGTCAGGGTCTGACGGATGTCAGCCACTGGTGCGAAACCGGTCACGATCAAGGACATCGGCGAAGTAACGGTCTTGTCGACGCCTTCATCGTTCCAGCGTGTGGCCATGGACATGGAGTCCTTGCCTACCGGAATGGTGATACCCAGGTCCGGGCACAGCTCCATGCCGACCGCTTTCACGGTGTCGTACAGACGCGCGTCTTCACCCGGGTGACCGGCAGCCGACATCCAGTTCGCCGACAGTTTGATGTCGGAGATCTTGTTGATGCGCGAAGCGACGATGTTCGTCAGGGTTTCGCCGATGGCCATGCGGCCCGACGCCGGAGCGTCCAGCAGGGCCAGCGGAGTGCGCTCGCCCATGGCCATGGCTTCACCGGTGTAGACGTCGAAGCTGGTGGCGGTGACGGCAACGTCGGCCACCGGAACCTGCCACGGGCCAACCATTTGGTCACGGGCCACGAGGCCGGTGATGGTGCGGTCGCCGATGGTGATCAGGAAGCTTTTGCTGGCCACGGCCGGGTGATGCAGAACGCGTTCGACGCAGTCGGCAATTTCCAGGGTGCTTGGATCGAAGTCGTCGCCCAGTTCGTTTTCACGAACGGCCGAACGGTGCATGCGCGGGGCTTTGCCCAGCAGCACTTCGAGTGGCATGTCGACCGGATCGTTGCCGAAGTGGCTGTCGGTGACCGTCAGTTGCGGCTCGGCAGTGGCTTCGCCGACCACGGCAAACGGGCAACGCTCACGTTCGCAGATCGCCTGGAAGCGTTCGAAGTCGGCCGGGCCGACTGCCAGAACGTAGCGTTCCTGGGATTCGTTACTCCAGATTTCGTGCGGGGCCATGCCCGGCTCGTCGTTTGGAATGTTGCGCAGCTCGAAACGGCCACCACGGTCGCCGTCGTTGACCAGTTCCGGGAAGGCGTTGGACAGACCGCCCGCGCCAACATCGTGGATGAAGCTGATCGGGTTTTTGTCACCCAATTGCCAGCAACGGTCGATGACTTCCTGGCAGCGACGTTCCATTTCCGGGTTTTCGCGCTGTACCGAAGCGAAGTCCAGGTCGGCCGAGCTGGTGCCGGTGGCCATGGAGGAAGCTGCGCCGCCGCCCAGACCGATCAACATGGCCGGGCCGCCGAGGACGATCAGCTTGGAGCCAACGGTGATTTCGGCTTTCTGTACGTGTTCGGCACGGATGTTACCCATGCCGCCGGCCAGCATGATCGGCTTGTGGTAACCGCGAACTTCGTCGCCACGCGGGGTGGTGATCGACTGTTCGAAGGTACGGAAGTAACCGGTCAGGGCTGGACGGCCAAATTCGTTGTTGAACGCGGCGCCACCCAGTGGGCCTTCGATCATGATGTCCAGCGCAGTAACGATGCGCTCAGGCTTGCCGTACGGCACTTCCCACGGCTGTTCGAAGCCCGGGATTTGCAGGTTGGATACGGTGAAACCGGTCAGGCCAGCCTTTGGCTTGGCGCCACGACCGGTTGCGCCTTCGTCGCGAATCTCGCCGCCACTACCGGTGGCTGCACCCGGGAACGGGGCAATCGCAGTCGGGTGGTTGTGCGTCTCGACTTTCATCAGGATGTGCACCGGCTCCTGCACCGCGCCGTACTGGCGGGTTTCAGGGTCCGGGAAGAAACGGCCGGCGACGTTGCCGACGATGACCGAAGCGTTGTCCTTATAAGCCGACAGAACGCCTTCGCTGTGCATCACGTAGGTGTTCTTGATCATGCCGAACAGGCTTTTTTCCTGGCTCTGGCCGTCGATGTCCCAACTGGCGTTGAAGATCTTGTGACGGCAGTGCTCGGAGTTCGCCTGGGCGAACATCATCAATTCGATGTCGTGCGGGTTGCGCTTCAAACCGACGAAGGCATTGACCAGGTAGTCGATCTCGTCTTCGGCCAGGGCCAGGCCCAGCTCGGTGTTGGCTTTTTCCAGCGCGGCGCGGCCGCCACCCAACACGTCGATGGCGGTCAGGGGCTTGGGCTCGGCATGGCTGAACAGGCCGGCGGCCTGTTCGAGGTTGCCCAATACGATCTGGGTCATGCGGTCGTGCAGCACATCAGCAATCAGCTGGGCTTGCGCTTCGCTGAACTGGCCGGCCACGTAGAACGCGATGCCGCGCTCCAGGCGCTGGATTTTTGCCAGGCCGCAGTTGCGAGCGATGTCGCTGGCCTTGCTCGACCACGGCGAGATGGTGCCGAAACGCGGCAACACCAGGAACAGACGACCGGTCGGTTCTTGCACCGGGACACTTGGGCCGTACTTCAGAAGGCGCGCAAGCACCTGCTGTTCGTCGCCGGTCAGGACGCCGGTGACTTCGGCGAAGTGAGCGAATTCAGCATACAAGCCGCTGACAGCCGATACCTTCTGGCTCAGTTGCTCAAGGAGTTTGCTGTGGCGAAAGGCAGAAAGGGCAGGAGCGCCGCGCAGGATCAACATCTTCGGGACAGCCTCGGGAAGGGGTGTGCTTTGAGGCCGTGCATTCTAGCCTAAACCGCCCGCGACATCACTCGAAACGGTACGGGCGGTGTCACCCGGGCGTCGGGCGGGGTATTCAGGCCTCAAACAGCCCCTGTCCGGGGGTTATTTTTACTGTCATAAATTTCCGCTCGAGCCCATTCCTGCGGGCTCCAGACAGGTTTTTGGTTGCCTAGCAGACAAGCCCTTCGCTGTCGAGATATGGCGCTCGCGGTCCTTTGCGTATACTGCGCAGATGTTTTCCCCAACGGCTTTGCGTCCGCGGTACGCCAAATGGCTGATCGCAACCGGACTCTTCCTGATGCTCAGTGGCTGTGTTGATAAACCCAACACGCTTGAGCGCGTAAAGGAGGATGGCGTGCTGCGGGTGATCACCCGAAACAGCCCTGCCACCTACTTCCAGGATCGTAACGGCGAAACCGGCTTCGAATACGAGCTGGTGAAGCGCTTTGCCGAAGATCTGGGGGTCAAGCTCAAAATCGAAACCGCGGACAACCTCGACGACCTGTTCAATCAGGTGGGCAAGCCTAACGGCCCGGTGCTGGCTGCTGCCGGCCTGGTCAGCAGCGAGGAACGCAAAAAGCAGGTCCGGTTTTCCCACTCCTACCTGGAAGTCACCCCACAGGTCATCTACCGCAACGGCCAGTCACGGCCGACGGAGGCCCGCGATCTGGTCGGCAAGAAGATCATGGTGCTCAAGGGCAGCACCCACGCCGAGCAATTGGCCGAGCTGAAAAAGAAATACCCCGGCATTGAATACGAAGAGTCCGACGCGGTTGAAGTCGTCGATCTGTTGCGGATGGTGGATGAAGGTCAGATCGACCTGACCCTGGTCGATTCCAACGAAGTGGCGATGAACCAGGTCTACTTCCCCAACATCCAGGTCGC
The DNA here is from genome assembly GCF_056680395.1 of Pseudomonas sp. ASL4. NCBI lineage: Bacteria > Pseudomonadati > Pseudomonadota > Gammaproteobacteria > Pseudomonadales > Pseudomonadaceae > Pseudomonas > Pseudomonas sp. ASL4. Next base: position 6,988,477 of record NZ_CM155280.1, read on the forward strand.
CTTCGACCTCGGCGATGCCAGTAACCAGAGCTGGGCCGTGGCCGCCGGCGAAGACAACAGCCTGCTCAACGAGATCAACGCCTACCTCGACAAGGTGCAGAAGAACGGCACCCTGCAACGCCTGAAAGACCGTTACTACGGCCACGTCGACGTCCTCGGCTACATGGGCGCCACCACCTTCGCCCAGCACTTGCAGCAGCGGCTGCCGAAATACGAACAGCACTTCAAGGCCTACGCCAAGAAAGAGAAAGTTGACTGGCGCCTGCTGGCGGCAATTGGTTATCAGGAATCGCTATGGCAAGCGGCAGTCACGTCCAAGACCGGCGTGCGCGGCCTGATGATGCTGACCCAGAACACCGCGCAAGCCATGGGCGTGTCCAATCGCCTCGACCCCAAGCAGAGCATCATGGGCGGCGCGAAGTACCTGGCCTACATGAAGGATCAGTTGGACGACTCGATCAAGGAACCGGATCGCACCTGGTTTGCGCTGGCGGCCTACAACGTCGGCAGTGGTCACCTGGATGACGCACGCAAGTTGACGGCCAAGGAAGGGCTCGACCCCAACAGGTGGCTGGACGTGAAGAAAATCCTGCCGCGCCTGTCCGAGAAGAAGTGGTACAGCAAAACCCGCTACGGCTACGCCCGGGGCGGCGAACCCGTGCACTTCGTGGCGAACATCCGTCGCTACTACGACATCCTGACGTGGGTCACGCAGCCGCAGCTTGAAGGCGATCAAGTGGCCGAAGGCAACCTGCATGTGCCGGGAATCGACAAGACCAAGCCAAGTCAGGAAAACCCGCCGCTTTAACAGTCACCACCAATCAAATAATGAAATGGCTCCCCCCGCCGCCCCCTGTGATCACCCACTAAGCTTTCACAGGGGGCTCATCGGAGACCGTTGCCATGAACAAAGTAGCTGTTGTCGCCATCGATCTGGGAAAACACACCTTTCATCTGCATGCACAAGATGATCGTGGTCATGAGCTTTACCGCAAAAAGTTTAATCGGGCGGCGCTCATCCAGCATCTGGCCAATCTCGACCCCTGCACCGTTGCGATGGAAGCTTGCGGCGGAGCCCACTTCATGGCGCAGGAAGTCTCAAGACTGGGGCATATACCCAAACTCATTGCTCCGCATCTCGTGCGTCCGTATGTGAAAAGCAACAAGAACGACTTCGCTGATGCCGAAGCGATCTGCGAGGCTGCAACTCGTCCAACAATGCGCTTTGTGCCGCCTAAGAATCAGGCTCAGCAGGCGCTGGCCATGCTCAACTCGACACGTGATTCGTTCATCAAAGAACGTACTGCTACCGTCAATCGGATTCACGCAGCCCTCCTGGAAGTCGGAATCAGCTTGGCCCCAGGCTTCAAGTCCATCAAAGATCTTCCAGCGCTGCTTGAAGCACATCCACTTCCCGATTCCATCAAAAAACTACTGACCAGGCTGCGTGAGCACTTCAATTACTTGCACGAGCAGGTCAAAGCTTTGGATAAGGAAGTGGAGTGCCAAGCCGCTGAAGATGATCTGGCTGTTCGCTTGATGACGATGCCGTGTGTCGGCCCGATCACCTCCAGCGTCCTGGCTGCCGAGTTGGGCGATGGCAAACAGTTCAAGTGCGGCCGAGGCTATTCGGCCTCGATCGGGCTAGTGCCCAAACAACACTCCACGGGCGGAAAAACCGTACTTTTAGGCATCAGCAAGCGGGGTGACCGAAACCAGAGACGTCTGCTGATCCAGTGTGCCCGCGTCTATCTGATGCAGTTGGATCGACAGAAAGGAGCGCTGGCGGACTGGGTCCGACGGCTATGGGACAACCATCACTCCAATCATGTGGTCTGCGCACTGGCCAACAAACTGGCGAGAATCGCCTGGGCGATTGCAGCACACCACACCGAATTCGATGCGGGGCCAGGCGCGATGAACGCCTGACCCCGCTGTCACCCGAGCACCACCCACCTGGTTTGCGATGCTGGATAACAGATGACGTGAACGGCCAACCGGCCTGACGAAAACCCTGAGCTCCCACACGGCTGAAAGGCCGTCCAAGTAATTAGGATCGCCGGGCATCGATTCTCATCAAGGCGCGAATGGACCAACCTCCACTCAGACGCCGGATAGATGAAAGCAAGCCAAACACATCATCAAAAACAGTATTGCAGAAAAGGGGGGAACCATAGATGTGGGAGCGAGCTTGCTCGCGATGGCGGCCTGCCAGTCAACATCTCTGCTGAATGTTAGGGCCTAATCGCGAGCAAGCTCGCTCCCACAGGGGTTATGCGTTGATGCTTAAGCTTTTGCAGCGGCGGCCAGGATCAGCGCTTTCATTTCAGACACGGCCGACTTGAACCCGACGAACAACGCATGTGCCACCAGCGCATGGCCGATGTTCAGTTCGTTGATGCCTTTGATCGCCGCTACCGCTTCGACGTTGTGATAGTGCAAGCCGTGACCGGCGTTGACGATCAACCCTTGAGTCAAACCAAACGCCACGCCATCCGCCACGCGCTTCAGCTCTTCAGCCACGTCAGTCGGCGTCTCGGCATCGGCGTAACGGCCGGTGTGCAACTCGATGGCCGGCGCACCGACACGACGGGATGCCTCGATCTGCCGCTCGTCAGCATCAATGAACAGCGACACTTCGCAACCGATCTTCGACAGGCGCTCCACGGCAGCCTTGATCCGCGCTTCCTGCCCAGCCACGTCCAGGCCACCCTCGGTGGTCAGCTCCTGACGGGTTTCCGGCACCAGGCAAATGTGCGCCGGGCGGATGCGCTCGGCGAACGCCATCATTTCTTCGGTGACGCCCATTTCGAAATTCATGCGGGTTTGCAGCACGTCCTTGAGCAACAGCACGTCGCGCTCCTGGATGTGCCGGCGGTCTTCGCGCAGGTGCACGGTGATGCCATCGGCGCCCGCCTCTTCCGCGTCCAGTGCTGCCTTGACCGGATCCGGGTAACGCGTGCCCCGGGCCTGACGCAGGGTGGCAACGTGGTCGATGTTCACGCCAAGAAGAATGCGATTGCTGGTGGTCACGGAAGCGCTCCTGAAGAGGGGAAAGTTCGGTGCACAGCATACGGGGTGATCAGGGCTTGCGAAACAACTCGCGACTAACGAGAGGACGACCGCCGAGATGCACGGCCAACGCTTGGCGCATCAAACGCTTGGCAGCAGACAACGCACCGGGCGCAGACCAGTCGGCTTCGGCCATGGCCAATAATTCAGTGCCGTTGAACAGCCCGGGTTGCAGCAGGTAGACCCGCTCCAGACCCGCATCCACCTGCAAACGGTAGAGCCCATCCGGCGCGATAGGCTCGCCGTGGATGTCAGTGTTCAGCGCAAAGCCGTACCCGAGATCGTCCAGCAGTCGCCATTCGAAGGAGCGCAGCAACGGCTCCAGCGGACGGCCTTCGGCCAAGGCGATCAGGGTCGCGGCGTAGTGATCGAACACCCCGGGATGGGGATCTTCTGACGGCAACAGGCGAATCAGCAGTTCGTTGAGGTAAAGACCGCTGAACAGCGCCTCACCGATGAGCCATGTCGAAGTACCCGCACTTTCCATGCGCCCGACATTCTTCAGCTCACCGCGCCCGCGAAACTCGACTTCCAGCGGCACGAATGGCCGCGCCAAGGTTCCAGCCTTGCCCCGCGCACTGCGCAACACCGCCCGCAGCCGACCTTGCGGCGTGAGGAAATCCACCAGCGCACTGCTTTCGCGGTAGGCGCGGGAGTGGAGCACGTAGGCGAGTTGGCCGATGGGTGGGGTTGGGGACATGGAAGTCAGGGTTCTCAATAGTGGAACGCGATCTTATGAACAACCAGAAACCAATGTGGGAGCGAGCTTGCTCGCGATTGCGGTCTGTCAGTCAACACGGATGTTGAATTTCAGGGCCTCATCGCGAGCAAGCTCGCTCCCACAGGGGTTCATCGGTGTAGCAGAAATCTGGGTGTTACAGGTCGCCATAACCCAGCGAACGCAGGGCGCGTTCGTCGTCGGACCAGCCGCCTTTCACTTTCACCCAGAGGTTGAGCATGATCTTGGAGTCGAACAGCAACTCCATATCCTTGCGCGCCTCGGTGCCGATGCGCTTGATGCGCTCGCCCTTGTCGCCAATGATGATCTTCTTCTGGCCATCGCGCTCGACGAGGATCAAGGCGTGGATGTGCAGGGTTTTGCCCTGCTGCTTGAACTCTTCGATTTCGACGGTGATCTGGTACGGCAGCTCGGCGCCCATCTGGCGCATGATTTTTTCACGCACCAGTTCAGCGGCGAGGAAACGGCTGCTGCGGTCGGTGATCTGGTCTTCCGGGAAGAAGTGCTCGTTTTCCGGCAGGTAGCCAGCGATCACTCGCTCCAGCGCTTCGAGGTTGTGCCCGTGCTGGGCCGAGATCGGCATGATCTGCGCGTTCGGCAGCTGTTCCTGCAACCAGCTCAGGTGCGGCATCAGCTCGGCTTTGTCTTCGATGCGGTCGGTCTTGTTCAGCGCCACGATCAGCGGGCCGGTCACGTACTGGACGCGCTCGAGGACCATTTGGTCTTCGTCGGTCCACTTGGTGCGGTCAACCACGAAGATCACCACGTCGACGTCTTTCAACGCCGCTGAAGCGGTCTTGTTCATGTAGCGGTTCAGGGCCTTCTCGCCACCTTTGTGCATGCCCGGGGTATCGACGTAAACCGCCTGAATGGCGCCTTCAGTCTTGATGCCCAGCATGTTGTGACGGGTGGTTTGCGGCTTGCGCGAGGTGATCGCCAGCTTCTGACCCAGAATGTGGTTCAGCAGCGTGGACTTGCCCACGTTAGGACGGCCGACGATGGCGACATAGCCACAGCGAGTTGCAGTTGAATCAGTCATGGCCATTCTCCACGCCCAGGGCAATCAGTGCTGCGGCGGCCGCTACCTGTTCGGCAATACGACGACTCACACCCTGACCTCGGCTTTTTTCATTCAGTAAGGTGATTTCGCATTCGACGAAGAAGACTCGGCAATGCGGCTCACCCTGGATATCCACCACTTCATAACGTGGCAGCTCACAACCGCGCGACTGCAGGAATTCCTGCAGGCGGGTTTTTGGATCTTTGTTGGTGTCGACCAGGGTCAGGCCCTCGAACTCCCCGGCCAGCCAGGCCAGCACGCGTTCGCGCGCCATGTCCATGCCGGCGTCGAGGTAGATCGCACCAATCAGCGCTTCCAGGGCATCGGCCAGAATCGACTCGCGACGGAAACCGCCGCTCTTCAATTCGCCGGAACCCAGACGCAGGTAGTCGCCCAGATCGAAACCACGGGCCAATACGGCCAGGGTCTCACCTTTCACCAGGCGTGCGCGTAAACGCGACAACTGGCCTTCGCGGGCCAGCGGGAAGCGATCGAACAGCGCCTCGCCAGCGACGAAGTTAAGGATGGCATCACCGAGGAATTCCAGGCGTTCGTTGTTGCGCCCGGCAAAGCTGCGGTGAGTCAGGGCCAGGATCATCAGTTCCTGATCCTTGAAGGTGTAGCCGAGCTGACGCTCTAGACGGCTTAAGGAGACGCTCACGGTTTACCCACGCTGAGTTCGTGGCTGGTTTCCACCGCCATCGCCGTGATGCGGCGCAGGCTTGGGACAATTAACGCTGTGTTCAAAAATAACGTCCTGAATATCGTTGGCTTCATGCTTTCGTGGTCGATTGTGTCGGATCCAGAAATGCATTCGGCGCTGTGTTCAACAGCGCCGTGGGTGATTACTTGATCAGGCCAACCCGCGAGAAATTCGGCAGGTGACTGAGTTTGGGTTCCGGCCAGCTCATCCAGACTGCGAAGGCCTTGCCGACGATATTCTTGTCGGGAACCATGCCCAGCAGATCCTTGGGAATAGTCGGATCATCCCAATAGCGACTGTCGTTCGAGTTGTCGCGGTTGTCGCCCATCATGAAGTAGTGCCCGGCAGGCACGGTCCAGGTATGGTCCGGCGTTGCGCGGTAACGGCTCATTTCCTTGCGGATCAAGTGCTCGGCTGCGCCGAGTTTTTCCTTGTAGAGCTCGGCGCTGCCCAACGTGCCCGGCTCGGAGCCGACCAGCTGCTCGGCGATCGATTCGCCATTGACGAACAGACGCTTGTCAGCGGTGTAGCGAATCTGGTCACCCGACAAGCCGACGACACGCTTGATGTAGTTGACGTTCGGATCGCTTGGATAGCGGAACACCATCACATCGCCACGCTGTGGATCACCGACTTCGATGACTTTCTGGTCGATCACCGGCAGGCGGATCCCGTAAGAAAACTTGTTCACCAGAATGAAGTCGCCAACGTCCAGGGTCGGTTTCATCGAGCCGGAAGGAATCTGGAACGGTTCCACCAGGAACGAACGCAGCACCAGCACGATGAACAACACCGGGAAGAACGACTTGCCGTATTCGACCAGCAGCGGCTCTTTGTTCAGTTTCTCGACCACCACCACATCGGGCTGGCTGACGCTGCCCTGATAGGAGGCAATGGCAGCACGCCGACGCGGTGCCAGGAAAACCAGATCGAGCAACGCCAACAGGCCGCAAACGAATACGGCGATGACCAGCAACAGCGGGAAATTTAGTGACATAGGACCTAACTATCCAACCTGAGCACTGCAAGGAAGGCTTCTTGTGGAATTTCCACGTTACCGACTTGCTTCATGCGTTTTTTACCGGCCTTCTGCTTTTCCAACAGCTTGCGCTTACGGCTAACGTCACCACCGTAGCATTTGGCCAATACGTTCTTTCTGAGTGCCTTGACGGAGGTTCGCGCAATGATCTGCCCGCCAATGGCGGCCTGGATCGCGACGTCGAACATCTGGCGCGGAATCAGTTCTTTCATCTTCTCGGTCAACTGGCGACCTTTGTAGTGCGCGTTATCTCGGTGCACGATCAACGCCAGGGCGTCGACCTTGTCACCGTTGATCAGCACATCCAGCTTCACCAGACTAGCCGATTGGTAACGATCGAAATGGTAATCCAGCGAAGCATAGCCGCGACTGGTGGATTTCAGACGGTCAAAGAAGTCCAGGACCACTTCGTTCATCGGAATATCGTAGGTCACCTGGACCTGGGTCCCGAGGAACAGCATGTCGTGCTGCACGCCACGCTTCTCGATGCACAGGGTAATGACGTTGCCCAAGTGCTCTTGCGGTACAAGAATATTGGCCCGCACGATCGGCTCACGCATGTCTTCGATCGAAGACACGTCCGGGAGCTTGGACGGGTTGTCGACGTAAATCGTTTCACCGGTTTTCAGCAACAGCTCGAAAATAACCGTCGGCGCCGTGGTGATCAGGTCCAGGTCGTACTCGCGCTCAAGGCGCTCCTGGATGATTTCCATGTGCAGCATGCCGAGGAACCCGCAACGGAAGCCGAAGCCCAGAGCGTCGGAGCTTTCCGGGGTGTACTGCAGGGACGAGTCGTTGAGCGTGAGCTTTTGCAGGGCTTCACGGAAATCTTCGAAGTCGTCGGAGCTGACCGGGAACAGGCCGGCGTAAACCTGCGGCTGAATGCGTTTGAAGCCGGGCAGCACGTCAACGTCGGGGGTGGTGTTCAAGGTCAGGGTGTCACCGACCGGCGCACCGTGAATGTCCTTGATACCGGCGATGATGAAGCCCACTTCGCCGGCCTTCAGGTCGACAGTGGCGGTGTGTTTCGGGTTGAAGACACCGACGCTGTCCACCAGGTGGATCTTGCCGGTGGATTTGACGAGGATCTTGTCGCCTTTCTTCACACGGCCGTGGCGCACGCGAACCAGGGAGACAACGCCCAAGTAGTTGTCGAACCAGGAGTCGATGATCAACGCTTGCAGCGGATCTTCGTAGTTGCCGGTTGGCGCAGGAATGGTCTTGACCAGACGCTCGAGCACCTCGTCGACGCCCAGGCCAGTCTTGGCGCTGCACTCGACCGCATCGGTGGCATCGATGCCGATGATTTTTTCGATTTCTTCTTTGACGCGGTCCGGATCGGCCTGTGGCAGGTCGATCTTGTTCAGGACCGGCATGACTTCCAGGCCCTGCTCGATCGCCGTGTAGCAGTTGGCAACCGACTGCGCTTCGACGCCCTGACCGGCATCGACCACCAGCAATGCACCTTCACACGCTGCCAGCGACCGGCTGACTTCATAGGTGAAGTCGACGTGGCCCGGGGTGTCAATGAAGTTCAGCTGGTATTTGATGCCATCTTTGGCGGTGTAATAAAGGGTAACGCTGTGGGCCTTGATGGTGATCCCGCGTTCACGTTCCAGGTCCATGGAGTCCAGAACCTGGGCTTCCATTTCGCGCTCGGCAAGGCCGCCGCACATCTGGATGAAGCGATCGGCCAGCGTCGACTTGCCATGGTCAATGTGGGCGATGATGGAGAAATTGCGGATATGACTCAAATCACTCACGGATCAACACTCAAAAAGGCTGCAGGCATAGCCCGCCGAAAAATAGCCGGGAATTGTACCTGATCCACGGCGCAAGCGTCACGTTCGCAGGTCAGACGGAGAATACAAAAACGCCCCGGTCTTGCGACAAGGGCGTTTCGAGCAACCGGAAAAGTCAGGAAAGACCCGGAATCACCCGGCCCGACGCAACAACAGGACCCCGGCCAAGGCACAGACAGTGGCCGGCACCAGCACCGCAAATAGCGGCGAGAAACCGAACACCAGGCTCGAAGGCCCGAGCAAATCCTGAACGATGCGGAAGGTGAAGCCGACCAGTACGCCGGTAAACACCCGCTGACCCAGGGTCACCGAACGCAGCGGACCAAAGATGAAGGAAATGGCCATCAGCACCAGCGCGGCAGTGACCAACGGCTGCAATACCTTGACCCAAAATGCCAGCCAGTAACGGCCATTGTTCAGGCCCTGGTCAGCCAGATAGTGGATGTAACTCCACAAACCGCTGATCGACAGCGTCTCAGGGGTCATTACCACGGTATTGAGCAATTGCGGGCTCAAGGCCACATCCCAGCGTTCGACCGGGGCGCTCACCACTTCAGTGCGCTTTTCCTGTTCATGGAACAGCGTGGTAGTGACGTCGCTCAACGTCCAGTGATCCTTGTCGAACTCCGCACGCTTGGAGAAGCTGGCCGACAACATGTGACGCTCTTTGTCGAAGCGATAACGAGTCACGCCATACAGCACCCCATTGGGCTGCACGGAGTTGATGTGAATGAACTCATCACCCTGGCGATGCCACAAACCGTGCTTTGCACTTTGTGCATCACCACTGCCCTGTGCCAGGGAGCGATTGGCCTGAGCGACATTCTCGGTGGCGGGCGCCACGTATTCGCCGATCAACACACCCACGATCATCAGGACCAGCATCGGCTTCATCACCGCCCAGACGATCCGGCCGATGGATACACCGGCGGCGCGCATGATGGTCAGTTCGCTGTTGCTGGCCAGGCTGCCGAGACCAATCAGGCAACCGATCAGCGCCGCCATCGGCAACATGTCGTAAAGACGTCGCGGCGCCGTGAGCAGCACGTAGCTCAAGACATCCATCAAGGTGTAGGTATCGCTGGCGTCACTCATTTCATCGATGAAGGCGAACAGCGTCGCCAGACCGAGAATGATCCCCAGCACCGCCAGGATCGCCATGAGAACGCTGCCACCAATGTAGCGATCGAGCTTAACCACGAGCCACCTCCAGCGCAGCGCGGCGACTCGCCATCTTCAAGCGCATGGGCTCCCAGTAGAGCAACCCCAGACCGATGACCAGGAAGATCGCATGCACCCACCACAGGCCAAGTGCTGTCGGGATCTTGCCCTTCTCGAGGGCACCGCGCGCGGCAATCAGGATGGTCAGGTAAGCCATATATAGAAGAATCGCCGGCAGCAGCTTGAGGAATCGGCCCTGGCGCGGATTGACCCGCGACAACGGAACAGCCATGAGGGTCACGATAAACACCAGCAATGGCAAGGACAGGCGCCACTCCAGCTCGGCGCGCGAACGCACATCGTCACTGGCCAGCAAGGAGTTGGTGGTCATTGCATCACGGTCCGTGACTTCGTCGCTGACGTCCGGCTTGGCCAGCAAAACGCCGTACTCGTCATATTTGATGGCCCGGTAGTCGGCCTGCCCCGGATTACCGTCGTAGCGATAGCCGTTGTCGAGAATCAGGTAGCGGTTGCCATCGGGACGGATTTCCTGACGACCCTTCTCGGCCACCAGCACGGAAATCCCGCGGTCCTTTTGGTCGGAGGAAATATTCTTCTGCGAAATGAACACGCCGGCCAGATTGACGCGATCCGCCGACAGCTGCTCGGTGTAGGTCACCCGCGTACCGTCACGCAAGGCCTGGAAGCGACCCGGTTCAAGGGTATCGAACTCGGTCAGGGCGTCCTGCTTGTTCAGCAACAACTGGAACTGATTAGCCCCTTGCGGTGCCAGGCTCAGGCTCAGCCAGGCCACGACCAGCGCCACCAGGGTGGCGGGAAACAGGGTGATGCGAAGCAGACGCTGCTGGCTCATGCCGGTGGCCGACAGCACGGTCATTTCGCTTTCCAGGTACAGCCGGCCATACGACAGCAGAATGCCCAGGAACAGACCCAATGGCAGGATCAGCTGCAAGAAGCCCGGCAGGCGAAAGCCCATGATCAGGAACAGTGAACTCGGGTCCAATTGGCCCGAAGCCGCCTGCGCGAGGTATTTAATGAAGCGACCGCTCATGATGATGACCAGCAGCACGGCGCTGACGGCGCTCAAGGTCAACAGGACTTCGCGGGATAGATAACGGAAGACAATCAAACCAGACACTCCAGGGTTGTCAGGCTAAGGCGGCCAAACAAGCAAACGTATCGGGTGGCCCGCAGGGCAGAGCCACCGAAAAAGATGGCGCATTATCCTGTGATTGGGTGCGCCTGTCACTGCGCATGCTCAAGCAGGTGGTCAAAGCACCGAAGATCGTACAACCGAGGGTTGTCAGGCGCCGGTAGCGGGGTTCAAACTGCGGCCTTTGTCGCGGGCCGTGACCTGCGTCTTTCTATCTATATAAGCAGGCGTTTGTGCACACTGCCGAACGCTGCGTGTTGACCATTAATTCAGGGACCCGGACATGGAACTGGTTGTAAAAAGCGTTAGCCCAGAAACGTTGAAAACCGCCACTCTGGTGGTCGCCGTCGGCGAAAACCGCAAGCTCGGCGCCGTCGCCAAACAACTCGACGAACTGACTGGCGGCGCCATCAGCGCCGTTTTGAAGCGCGGCGACCTGGCCGGCAAAGTCGGCCAGAGCCTGTTGCTGCACAGCCTGCCAAACCTCAAAACCGAGCGCGTGCTGCTGGTTGGCGTGGGCAAGGATGAAGAACTGGGCGACCGTCCATTCCGCAAAATCATCGCCGGCGTCCTCAACACCCTGAAAGGTCTGGGCGGCACTGACGCTGTGCTGGCGCTGGATGAAGTGGTGGTCAAGGGCCGCGATAGCTACGGCAAGACCCGCCTGCTGGCCGAGACCCTGGTGGACGGCGAATACACCTTCGACCAGTTCAAGAGCCAGAAAGCCGAACCTCGCGCCCTGAAGAAAATCACCCTGGTGACCATCAAGGCTGCCCAGGCTGAAGTCGAGCGCGCCGTGGCCCACGCCACCGCTATCGCCAACGGCATGGCATTCACCCGCGACCTGGGCAACCTGCCGCCGAACATCTGCCACCCGACGTTCCTTGGTGAACAAGCCAAGAACCTGGGCAAAGAATTCAAAACCCTGAAAGTCGAAGTCCTCGATGAGAAGAAGATCAAGGACCTGGGCATGGGCTCGTTCTACGCCGTTGGCCAGGGCAGCGCCCAGCCACCGCGCCTGATCGTCATGCAATACAACGGCGGCAAGAAATCCGAGAAGCCGTACGCATTGGTTGGCAAGGGCATCACGTTCGACACCGGCGGCATCAGCCTGAAGCCGGGCGCCGGCATGGATGAGATGAAGTACGACATGGGCGGCGCGGCCAGCGTGTTCGGCACCCTGCGTGCTGTGCTCGAGCTGAAACTGCCGATCAACCTGGTGTGCATCCTGGCCTGCGCCGAGAATATGCCGAGCGGCAACGCTTCGCGTCCTGGCGACATCGTCACCACCATGAGCGGCCAGACCGTGGAAATCCTCAACACCGACGCCGAAGGCCGTCTGGTGCTGTGCGATGCACTGACCTACTCCGAGCGCTTCAAGCCACAAGCCGTGATCGACATCGCAACCCTGACCGGCGCTTGCGTCGTTGCACTGGGCGCCCACACCTCGGGCCTGCTGGGCAACAACGACGAACTGATCGGTCAACTGCTGAGCGCCGGCCAAGCGGCTGACGATCGCGCCTGGCAACTGCCGCTGTTCGATGAGTATCAAGAGCAGCTGGACAGCCCGTTCGCCGACATCGCCAACATCGGCGGCCCGAAGGGCGGCACCATCACTGCGGCCTGCTTCCTGTCGCGCTTCACCAAGAACCTGAACTGGGCGCACCTGGACATCGCCGGCACCGCGTGGACCAGCGGTGGCAAGGACAAGGGCGCCACTGGCCGTCCGGTTCCTCTGCTGACCCAATACCTGCTGGACCGCGCCAAAGCCTGAAACCAATGAACTTGTACGGCGTCACTTTCGAGTGACGCCGTACAAGGCTCAGGAACCGCAATGACCAAAGTCGACTTCTATATCCTGCCCAGCGCCGATCCATCAGCGCGGCTGGACTTTGCCTGCAAGCTCACCGAAAAAGCCTGGCGCATGGGGCACCGCATCTACCTGCATTGCAGCGATGCCGCCCAGCGTGACGACCTCGATGCACGCCTGTGGACGTTCAAAGGTGAAACCTTCGTACCTCACGGTCCCGCTGAAAGCGAACCGGACAGTTTGATTGTCCTGGGACTTGGCGATGACTGCGGTGCGCATCAGGATCTGCTGGTCAATCTCGACCTGAAAGTCCCGGCCTTTGCCAACAAATTCGCCCGAGTGGCGGAAGTGGTGGTGGAAGATCCGACGATTCGTGCGGCTGCGCGGGAGAGTTTCCGTTTCTACCGCGAACAGGGCTATCCTCTGCAAGATCACCGTTTACAGCGACTCTGAGCATTCCGATGGACACTCCAAAACCGCAGCAAAAGTCCGCGCACCTGCTGGATGACCTTGAGTCGATCCGCCAACTGCTCGGTGATGACAACCTGCAACCGCCGTTGCTGACCGACACGGTCCATGACGGTGATCAGGAACAGATTCCGATGTTGTTCGATAACGTTAGCGCCGCGCCGCAAGCCGTCGAACCGCCTCCCGCCCCTGCCGCCCAACCGGCAGCGGCCGCCAGCAAAGGCCCCGACGCCCTGCTGCACCTGGACAGCGAACTGCGCGCCGCCGCGCAATTGATCATGCAAGACGTGATCGACGACTTCGCTCCGCATATTGAAACCGAGATCAAACGTCGGCTGGATGCGCGGATGGAGCGGTTGCTCAGCCAGTACGAATAAGCATCTATCCCTGTGGGAGCGAGCCTGCTCGCGATTGCATAACCTCGGTCTCATGAAAGACCGAGGCGCCTGCATCGCGAGCAGGCTCGTTCCCACATTGATTTGCGCCACTGACAGAAAATGCGTGCTGTCCGCCCCTGCTCGCCCTATGCCCCATGCCCCGCTATACTTGCCGGCTTTTCCTGAATAAATGCCAATAGGGTCCCGCCGCGCATGGATAAGACCTACCAGCCGCACGCCATTGAAACTTCCTGGTACAACACCTGGGAGTCCGAGAATTACTTCGCCCCGCAAGGCGCGGGCGAGTCCTACACCATCATGATCCCGCCGCCGAACGTCACCGGCAGCCTGCACATGGGTCACGGCTTCAACAACGCGATCATGGATGCCCTGATCCGTTTCCGTCGCATGCAGGGTCGCAACACCCTGTGGCAGCCGGGCACCGACCACGCCGGTATCGCCACGCAAATGCTGGTGGAGCGTCAGCTCGAAGCCAAAGGCCAGAGCCGCCACGACCTGGGCCGCGAGAAATTTCTTGAGAAAATCTGGGAATGGAAAGATGAATCCGGCGGCAACATCAGCCGTCAGATCCGTCGCCTTGGCTCGTCCGTAGACTGGAGCCGTGAGCGCTTCACCATGGATGACGGCCTCTCGGAATCCGTTAAAGAAGCCTTCGTGCGCCTGCATGAAGACGGCCTGATCTACCGCGGCAAGCGCCTGGTCAACTGGGACACTAAGTTGCACACGGCGATTTCCGACCTCGAAGTGGAAAACCACGACGAGAAAGGTTTCCTGTGGAACCTGAAGTACCCGCTGGCCGACGGCGCCAAGACTGCTGAAGGCAACGATTACCTGATCGTCGCGACCACTCGCCCGGAAACCATGCTCGGCGACTCCGCCGTCGCGGTTAACCCGAACGATGAGCGCTATAAAGCCCTGATCGGCAAGTTTGTCGAGCTGCCACTGGTTGGCCGCCGCATCCCGATCATCGCCGACGATTACTGCGACCCTGAATTCGGCACCGGCTGCGTGAAAATCACCCCGGCCCACGACTTCAATGACTATGAAGTCGGCAAGCGCCACAACCTGCCGCTGCTGAACATCTTCGACAAGAACGCCGCCGTCCTGCCGGCCTGTCAGGTGTTTAACCTCGACGGCACGCTGAACGAAAGCATCGACGGCAAGATCCCGGCAGAATACGCTGGCCTCGACCGCTTCGAAGCGCGCAAGCAGATCGTTGCTGCGTTCGATGCGGCCGGCCTGCTGGTCAGCGTCGACGATCACAACCTGAAAGTGCCGAAAGGCGATCGCTCCGGCACCATCATCGAGCCGTGGCTGACCGACCAGTGGTACGTGTCGACCAAGCCATTGGCCGAGCCTGCGATTGCTGCCGTTGAAGACGGCCGCATCCAGTTCGTGCCAAAGCAATACGAAAACATGTACTTCTCGTGGATGCGCGACATCCAGGATTGGTGCATCAGTCGTCAGCTGTGGTGGGGCCACCGGATTCCGGCCTGGTACGACGAGTCGGGCAAAGTCTACGTCGGTCGCGACGAAGCCGAAGTACGTGCCAAGCACAACCTCGGCCCGGACGTTGCGTTGCAGCAGGACAACGACGTTCTCGACACCTGGTTCAGTTCGGGCCTGTGGACCTTCTCCACGCTCGGCTGGCCTGAGCAAACCGAGTTCCTGAAGAAATTCCACTCCACCGACGTGCTGGTGACCGGTTTCGACATCATTTTCTTCTGGGTTGCCCGGATGATCATGATGACCATGCACTTGGTGAAGAACGAAGACGGCACGCCGCAGGTTCCGTTCAAGACCGTTTATGTTCACGGTCTGGTACGCGATGGCCTGGGCCAGAAGATGTCCAAGTCCAAGGGCAACGTCCTGGACCCGCTGGACATCATCGACGGTATTGAGCTGGAAGACCTGGTGCACAAACGCATCAACGGCCTGATGCAGCCGAAACTGGCGAAGAAGATCGAGAAGCAGACCCGCGACGAGTTCGCCGACGGCATCGCCAGCTACGGCACCGACGCTCTGCGCTTCACTTTCTGCTCGCTGGCGTCCACCGGTCGTGACATCAAGTTCGACATGGGCCGCGTCGAAGGCTATCGCAACTTCTGCAACAAGATCTGGAACGCTGCGCGTTATGTTCTGGACAAGGGCGAAGACTGCGGCCAGAACGGCGAAGCCTACGAACTGTCCCTGGCGGATCGCTGGATCATCTCGCAACTGCAACGCACCGAAGCCGAAGTGACCCGTCAACTCGACCAGTTCCGCTTCGACCTGGCGGCACAAGCCTTGTACGAGTTCATCTGGAACCAGTATTGCGACTGGTACCTGGAACTCTCCAAGCCTGTGCTGTGGGACGAAAACGCCCCGGTTGAACGCCAGCGCGGCACCCGCCGCACCCTGGTTCGGGTGCTGGAAGTCGCATTGCGTCTGGCGCACCCGTTCATGCCATTCATCACCGAAGAAATCTGGCAGCGCATCGCGCCGCTGGCCGGTATCGAAGGCAAGACGATCATGCTGCAACCTTGGCCTGTGGCCAACGAAGCACGCATCGATCAGGGCGCCGAAGATGACATCGAGTGGCTGAAGACGCTGATGCTCGGCACGCGCAACATTCGCGCCGAGATGAACATCGGTCCAGGCAAGCCGCTGAACCTGTTTCTGAAAAACGTCAGTGCCGAAGACCAGCGTCGTCTCACCGAGAACGAAGCGCTGCTGAAGAAGCTGGCGCGTCTGGAGTCGATCACGGTGTTGGCTGCTGGCGAAGAAGCACCGCTGTCCGCTACCGCTCTGGTTGGCGAGATGGAAGTGCTGGTGCCGATGGCCGGCCTGATCGACAAGGACGCCGAACTGGCGCGTCTGGACAAGGAAATCCTGCGTTTGCAGGGCGAAGTCCAGCGCGTGGGCGGCAAACTGTCCAACGCTGGTTTCGTTGACAAGGCCCCGGCTGAAGTCATCGACAAGGAACGCGCCAAATTGGCCGAAGCTGAACAGGCCTTGGGCAAGTTGGCGGAGCAACATGCGCGGATTGCCAGTTTGTAACTGCTAAATCGCAATGAAGGAGGGAGGCCTTGTGGCCTCCCTTTTTTATGCCCGCCACATTCTCCCATGCTGTCCGCAGGAGCGAGGCTTGCCCGCGAAGAACGATAACGCGGTGTATCTTATTGACCGTGTCGCGGCCTTCGCGGGCAAGCCTCGCTCCTACAGGATCCCCGCGCGGCCATCGTCTGTGGGACAATGCCCCCCACTTTCAGCCATACCCGAATCGACCACACCCATGAACGCCCCCCGCACACCCCGCCCTGCGCGCAAGAAGCCTGACTCCGCCACCCCGGCCAACGCCGTGGAACCACGTCCGAAGGCCAGCCTGCACCCGCGCAACCGTCACCAGGGTCGTTACGACTTCCCGGAGCTGATCAAGAGCACGCCGGAACTGGCGAAGTTCGTGATCCTCAACCCGTATGGCAAGGAAAGCATCGACTTCGCCAGCCCTGACGCGGTGCGGGTGTTCAACCGGGCGCTGCTCAAGTCGTTCTACGGCGTGGCCCACTGGGACATCCCGGCTGACTACCTATGCCCACCGGTTCCGGGGCGTGCCGACTACGTGCACTTCCTGGCCGACCTGCTGGCCAGCGTCAACGACGGCGAGATCCCGCGTGGCGCTCCGGTCAAAGTGCTCGATATCGGCATGGGCGCCAACTGCGTTTATCCGCTGATCGGCTACAGCGACTACCGCTGGCACTTCCTCGGTTCGGAAATTGACCCTACGGCCGTGGCCGCCGCCAAAGCCATCGTCCAGTCCAACGGGCTGAACAAAGCCATCCAGCTGCGACTGCAAAGCAATCCCAAGCACATTCTGCTGGGCCTGCTCGAGCCCGGCGAACGCTTCGACCTGACCATGTGCAACCCGCCGTTCCACGCGTCGATGGACGAGGCCACCAAGGGCAGCGAGCGTAAATGGCGCGCCCTGGGCCGTGCCGACCCGAAACGCAAACTGCCGGTGCTGAACTTTGGCGGTCAATCCGCCGAATTGTGGTGTGAAGGTGGCGAAGCACGCTTTGTGACCCAACTGATCGCCGAAAGCGCGAGCTTCCAACACAAAGTGCTGTGGTTCAGCACGCTGGTGTCGAAAGCCTCGAACCTGCCAGCGATCCAGACCGCGCTGAAAAAGGCCGGCGTCCTGGAAAGCCAGGTCGTGGAAATGTCCCAAGGGCAGAAGCAAAGTCGCTTCGTTGCCTGGACCTTCCAGACCAAATCCGAGCAGCAAGTCTGGCGCGAGCGCTGGGTTCGCAAGGGCTGAGTCACTAGCGACGCAGATCAACTGTGGGAGCGGGCTTGCTCGCGAATACGGTCTAACATTCAACATTGATGCTGAATGTTAAGGCCCCTTCGCGAGCAAGCCCGCTCCCACATTGGTTTCGAGGTGTTTTAAGGGCCGAATCGCAGACACAAAAAAGCCGTGCCCGGATCACTCCGGTGCACGGCTTTTTTTACTGCGTCTTACTTGTTAACAGCGTCGGTCAGGCCTTTGGCCACAACCAGCTTGATAACTTTCTTGGCAGCGATTTCGATGGCCGCGCCAGTCGAAGGGTTACGGCCAGTGCGGGCAGGACGCTCGGTCACTTTCAGTTTGCCGATACCCGGCAGAGTGATTTCGCCGCCGTTTTCCAGCTGATCGGCAACGATTTGGCCCAGTTGGTCCAGAGCGTTACGCGCGGTGGTTTTTGGCGCGTCGATAGCTTCAGCGATGTCGGCGATCAGTTGGTCTTTAGTAAGAGCCATGTAGTGTTCCTTCCCTATCAAATTCATATGGATTGCAGAGTGCAGTGTCAGCCATCGAGCCCGATCTTCTGGATCTGGCACCCTCGGCCATAACCGCGACGAGTCGGGGTTATAGATACCGAAATCAGGGTTTGGTTCGACCTGACAAATGCTGAATGCACGCTTAACGCAGTGACTTCGCGTAAGACGGGGCAAAACTAGCACAGAGACGGGGAAATATCCGCCTCTTGCTACCCATTTGGTCAGCTTTATTGCTCTAAACCGGTAAAAAACTGCATAAGGGCCATCGCGCACCGGCGATTTTGCCTTCCCGCCCCTGTAGGAGCTGCCGAAGGCTGCGATCTTTGGACTTTGATTTTAAAAAACAAGATCAAAAGATCGCAGCCTTCGGCAGCTCCTACAAAGGGGGCGTGCTGGCCTGTTTGCGGTACACTTGGCACTTTTTGGGGGAGCACGCCCTCCTCTCTTCAATCAGCCGAGAAGCCCATGCCGATCCGTCATTGCATCGTCCACCTGATCGACAAAAAACCCGACGGCACACCTGCAGTTCTTCACGCTCGCGACTCGGAACTTGCAGAGTCCACCGCCATCGAGAACATGCTCGCCGACCTCAACGAGAGCTACAACGCCAAACAAGGCAAGGCCTGGGGTTTCTTCCATGCCGAGTCCGGGGCGCATCCGTTCAGCGGCTGGCTGAAGGAATACCTCGACGGCGGCAAGGATTTCACGGCGTTCAGCCGGGTGGCGGTGGAACACCTGCAAAAGCTGATGGAGGAGTCGAACCTGTCGGTGGGCGGCCACGTGCTGTTTGCGCACTACCAGCAAGGCATGACCGATTACCTGGCCATCGCCCTGTTGCACCACAGCGAAGGCGTTGCCGTGACCGAAGCGCTGGACGTCACCGCGTCCCGCCACCTTGATCTGGGCCAGTTGCACCTGGCGGCGCGGATCAACATCTCCGAGTGGCAGAACAACAAGCAATCCAAGCAGTACATTTCGTTTATCAAAGGCAAGAACGGCAAAAAGGTTTCGGAGTATTTCCGCGACTTCATCGGCTGCCAGGAAGGCGTCGACGGCCCCGGCGAAACCCGCACCTTGCTCAAAGCCTTCAGTGACTTCGTCGAAAGCGAAGACTTGCCGGAAGAGTCCGCCCGCGAGAAAACCAAAACCCTGGTTGATTACGCCAGCAGCCAAGCCAAACTCGGCGAGCCGATGGGCCTGGAAGAACTCTCGGAGCTGATCGACGAAGAACGCCCGAAAGCCTTCTACGATCACATCCGCAACAAGGATTACGGCCTGTCCCCGGAGATTCCGGCGGATAAGCGCACCCTGAACCAGTTCCGCCGCTTCACCGGGCGCGCTGAAGGGCTGTCCATCAGCTTTGAAGCGCACCTGCTGGGCTCGAAGATCGAATACGACGAAGAAGCCGGCACGCTGATCATCAAGGGCTTGCCGACCCAACTGACTGACCAGCTCAAGCGGCGCAACTGATGCTGAACGGCATCCTGAAGAAATTCCTGCTGATCTTGCTGGTGGTCGTGGTTTACCAGAACTGGGGCAAGATCGAGCGGTACATCCACCCGGCGCAAGTGGTGTCCGAGCAAACGCAGGCCAAGGCCAACGTCGTGCTCTACGCCACCGACTGGTGCGGCTACTGCAAGCTGACCAAGCGCTTTCTCGACCAGAAGGGGATTCCATACAAGGAATTCGATATCGAGAAGGACGCCGAGGCGCGCAAGGCCTATGAAGCGCTGGGTGGGCGTGGGATACCGTTGATCGACGTCAACGGCACATTGATTCGCGGGTATGACCCTGACGAAATTCTCGCCGCCCTGAAGTAAATCAATGCCTCACACAAAACCCGTAGGAGCGAGGCTTGCCCGCGAAGCTTTTAGCGCCAGTGATGACGCCTTCGCGGGCAAGCCTCGCTCCTACAGGGTTCAGTGTTTTTCGATCCGAAATCCGAACCGCGGAAAGTGCACATGCACCACACCCGCACGTTCGTCTTCACGGCGCAAAATCAATTCCTCACGCCCCGCAAACACCAGCTCACCCGCCACCGGATCAACACCATAGTCAGTGGCCGCGATCACCACCTGCTGGCCCACCTCAAACCCGTTAGGCTCATCGAACGACTCGCCCGGCAACGCAGCCGGCGTGGCATTGCGCGACACCTCCAGCGCCTCCTCGGCCGTCATCTCGCTAAACGCACCGTGACCAAAACCCATCACCCGACCCAACCACGCCGAAACCGCCGGATAGGCGTCAACCAACGGTGAAGTCACGGGCGTCGCCTTGAGGAACCACAGGCAGTGAGCCAGGGAAAAGTCGGCAATCGACGGCTCGCCAAACAGGAAGTCGCCCTGCTCGCGCTGAAGCTGTTGTTCGAGGCGCCCGATGATCGTCGGCCACTGGTGCCGAGCCTGCTCCGCCGACAACCGCGTAGCGCTGCCACCGCTGAACAACCCGGCACGATCGGCCAGGAACGCCTTGATCGCTTCCGGCGCCAACTTACCGAAACGCACGGCCACCGATTCCGGCTGGAACACCAGACTGACCGCATGCTGGAACACCACCGAATCCGCCCAGGCAGCGAAGGTCGCGGCGATCATCTCCTGACCTTCCGGGAAGAACGCCGGCAGAGCTTTCTCTTGCTCCAGGCGACGGGCGATCAGTGCGGTGTCGCAATAAATATCGGCGCCGATCTGCAACACCGGCGTCTTGCGGTAGCCGCCCGTGAGCGCGGTCAGATCGGGTTTTGGCATCACCGGCGAGATCTTCACCGAGCGCCAGGACAAGCCCTTGAAGCCCAGCAGCAGGCGAGCCTTTTCTGCAAAAGGGGACGTCGGGTAATTGTGAAGAATCAACTCTGACATGCTCGGCTCCAACCCACGGATAAGGAGTTCGCAGCTTAGCGCTCAATCGGTGAGCGGCCTACAGATCTGCTTTATGGGAACTGATCAGTCAGGTTGATAAGTGCCCACCAGGCACTCTTTGGCGCTTTTTTTGAGTTTTTTGATCAGCCGTTCCTGACGCAGCGCTTCGCTTTTATCGCGACAGACTTCGGTGTAGACCAGTGCCATGGCGGGGCTGGAGAGGAAAAACCGCGCGCCCTTGCCGCTTTGGTGCTTGGCAAAACGGCGCACCGGATCGTCGCTGATCCCGCAGTAGAGCGAACCATTGGCCGCGCGCACGAGGTAGACGAACCAGGGTTTGCTCACCGGGGTGTCGGCGGGGATTTCGCTGAGGGTGTTCACGTGGCGATCAAGGCTTGAAAGGAAACAAGCCGCGATCTTATCAGCGACTGGCCTGGAATGCCTTCAGCCCCTTCAAGGCCTGGGCGCGAACGGCGTTGCGCACCAGTGGCGTCCAGCCCAACAACAAGCCTTTTGTGCCCAGTGCCTGACGCGACCAACGCCACAGATCGAAGTTGTCGTGATGCTCGCAAATCTTGCCATCGCGAAACACGAAACGCGCCTGGATGTCGTTGATCACGATGTTGCCGGTCTGGCTGAACAAATACGTCGCCACCCAGTGAGCACCGCCCGTGCGCTCGTCGCTGCGCACGTTATCGAAAATCAGGGAAAAATCTTTGGCCCGAGTGGTGAGCATGCGCCACATGTCGCCGGCGTCACGGCCGCGCAACTCGCCGAACGCCGGATCACTAAACACCACGTCGTCGGTGTAGCAGGCAGCCATGGCATCGGCATCCAACCGCTGGAAGGCCTGGTAGAACCGGGTGATCAGGGCGTTGTGGACATCACTCATGGGCAGGCTCCGTTCGCAAAATGGCTTCAAAAGATTGCCTGCACGATAGTCTGCAAATGATCGCAAAACCACCGGCATTCGTGGGCCGAATGCCAGTAGTGCGCGGATTCAGACTTTTTCGCTGATTACCTGAACGTACAGCGAACGCCCGGCACCGAGCCCGGCGATGATCGCGCCCAAACCGATGATGCCGAAGATCCAGCCCAGCGCGTTCCAGCCGCCGGTCCAGTCGTGCACGATGCCGACGGCGAACGGGCCCATGGACGCCAGGGTGTAACCGAAGCCCTGGGCCATGCTCGACAGGTTGGCGGCGACATGCGCGTCACGTGAGCGCAGCACGATCAGCGTCAGTGCGAGGCTGAACGTACCGCCCTGCCCCAGACCCAGCAGGATCGCCCAACCCCACAGACCTTCGATCGGCGCGTAGAGGCAACCGAACAAACCGCCGAGGGTCAGCAGCATGACCACGACGATCGCCAGTCGCTGGTCCTTGCCGCGTGTTGCCAACCACGGTGCGGCGAGGGAGCTGGCCAATTGAATGATCACCGAACCCGACAGCACCAGACCGGCCTGAGTCGGCGTCAGTCCACGCCCAATCAGGATCGACGGCAACCAGCCGAACACGATGTAGGCCAGCGACGATTGCAGGCCCATGTAAAGCGTTACTTGCCAGGCCAACGGATCACGCAGCAGACCGCGGACGCGGTAGGCAACGTTGTGCGAGCCATGTTTTTGACCCACTTGCGGCAACCAGAAAATCGCCGCGACCAGCGCCGGCACCACCCAAAACCCCAGGCCCAATGCCCAGCTCTTGTCGAAATGTTCGCTCAACGGCACGGTCGCGCCCGCCGCCATCGCCGCGCCCAGACACAGGGCCATGGTGTAGACACCGGTCATGGTCCCGGCCTGTTTCGGGAAGTCGCGCTTGACGATCCCCGGCAGCAATACGCCAATCACACCGATGCTGGCCCCGGCCAGAACGCTGCCGGCAAACAGCCCGACTTCACCGAAGGAGCTGCGCAGGATGATCCCGCCGGCCAGCACCAGCAGAATCCCGAGCACCACTCGCTCGGCACCAAAACGTCGCGCCAAAATCGGCGCTAGCGGTGCGAACAAGCCGAGGCAGAGTACCGGTAATGTGGTCAGCAAACCGGCCTGAGCAGCCGACAAACCAAGCGTCTTCGACACTTCACTGAGCATCGGCGCCATGCTCGACAGCGCCGGGCGCAGGTTCAGCGCCACCAGGATCAGCCCCAGTAACAACAGCCACGGCCGACGCAGGATCGGGTGACTTTGCTGGACCTGTTCGTCATCGGCCTCGGCGTCGATCAGCAGCTCTTCGAGCTCTGCCGTGCGCTTGGGCTGCGTGATGTTGCTGTGATTGGCAGGCATGGTTTTCTCGGTTTCAAGGTTCATTGATCAACTGCCTCGACAGGGCTTTGGCCCGTTCCGGGTCACGTTGCTCGACGGCATCCAGCAGTTCGATATGCAGATCGAACACCTCTTGGCGTCGCGGGGAAATATTCAGGGTCTTGCGCAGTTGCGCGCCGATGATGCTGGAGAAGTAGCGATACAACTCGCTGAGGGTCGGGTTGTGTGCGGCGTCCACCAGACGGCGGTGGAACACCAGGTCGCAGGCGATGTAGCTGTCGAGATCGCCGTGGTAATGACTACCGCTGACGCCCAAGGCTTCGCGCAGCGCCGCCAGGTCTTCGTCGGTACGGCGCAATGCCGCCAGGCCGATGGCTTCGACTTCCAGAATGTGCCGGGTTTCCCGGGCTTGTTCGTGGGTGCAGCGGGACAGCGCTTTCATCGTGTCCAACGGATCGAATACGGCCCGCAGGTAACTACCGTCGCCCTGGCGGATTTCGATCAACCCGGAAAACGCCAACACCCGCATGGCTTCGCGCACGGTGTTACGGCTGATGCCCAGCTCGGCGGACAGCTCGGGCTCTGTGGGTAGGCGCTGACCAACCACCCAAACACCTTCGGTGATGCGCTGACGTAACAGGTCCAAGGCCTGATCGACCAAGGATCGCTTAACGAGTGGAGAAATGTCTGACATAGGATTCGCCCTTTCATCCAATCATAGGATGAATTTTCTGACATGTTAGTCAGCATCTTCCGAGAGGACAAGCGCCTAGGGTTAAAGGGCAGGAAATGGAGCGGGATTCTCGATTGTCAAAATTACCCTTAAAGGGTAATTTTATGTTCAAGGTTGAAGTGTCTTATGGAAAAGAACACACCTCATTACGACTTGTCAGTGGTGAAGGCGCAAGCGATCAGACTGGGAACCAGGGCATTTACGGGCACCGCCCGCGAAGGCGGTCGCAGAATGGACTTGAGTCTTTCTCAAATGCTGCGAATCGTTTACTCGCTGGAGTACAGGATGTTGCACAAATCGATGACCACCTGCGCCGACCATCGCATCTGGCAGGACGTGTACCACATCAAGACTCACGGTCTGGAGATCCGCATCAAAGTGACTTATCGCCCGGGTGGTGGGCCACCGATTATCTCCTTCAAGGAGAAAGACGCATGAATACAAAGCAATGCTTCAGCTGCGGCACCCATGACGGGCTGCAACATTTCGAGCCGCGCAGCATTACCATCGACTTCAAACAAATGACCCGTCAGGTTGAGGATATTTCAGGCTGGGAATGCAGGGTTTGCGGTGAAATCGAATTCGATGACGGCAGTGCCGAGCGCTACTCGGACGCTAGCGATCAGTTGCTGATGGACTGCCGTCAGCTCCTGGCAAACGAGATGAAACGCATACGGCGCAAACTGCACCTCACGCAAAAAGACGCGGTGAAGTTGCTGTCTGGCGGCGGGCACAATGCATTTTCCCGCTACGAGCGTGGCGAACTTGCCCCGCCTCAGCCGCTGTTTACGCTGATGCGCCTGCTTGATCGGCATCCGCACCTGATGGCCGAAGTGCATGCGCTGAGTGATGGTGAGGATTTGCGTCAGTTACTCGCCAAGCGCGACACAGCACCCGCTTCGTAGGGGGATGTGTTCGGCGATAAATCCCAGGCAAAAATAAACCCGGAACACGTCCGGGTTTATTTCAACGCCTGTGCAGGATCAATGCAGGATCTGGCTCAGGAACAGCTTGGTACGATCATTCTGTGGATTATCGAAGAAGTCGTTCGGCGCAGCCTGTTCGACGATTTCGCCCTTGTCCATGAAGATCACGCGGTTGGCCACGGTGCGGGCGAAGCCCATTTCGTGGGTTACGCAGAGCATGGTCATGCCGTCTTCGGCCAGGCCGATCATGGTGTCGAGAACCTCTTTCACCATTTCCGGGTCGAGTGCCGACGTTGGTTCGTCGAACAGCATGATTTTCGGTTTCATGCACAGGGCACGGGCAATCGCCACACGCTGTTGCTGGCCGCCGGACAGTTGCCCCGGGAATTTATGCGCCTGCTCCGGAATGCGGACGCGTTCCAGGTAGTGCATGGCGATTTCTTCGGCCTTGCGTTTCGGCATCTTGCGCACCCACATCGGTGCCAGGGTGCAGTTCTGCAGGATGGTCAGATGCGGGAACAGGTTGAAGTGCTGGAACACCATGCCGACTTCGCGGCGGATCGCTTCGATCTGCTTGAGGTCGTTGGTCAGTTCCACGCCATCGACCACGATGCGGCCCTGCTGGTGTTCTTCCAGGCGATTGAGGCAACGAATGGTGGTCGACTTGCCGGAACCCGAAGGGCCGCACAGGACGATACGCTCGCCCTGCTTGACGTTCAGGTTGATGTCTTTCAACACGTGGAACTGGCCGTACCACTTGTTAACGCCCTGCATCTGAATAATGCCTTCAGGGCTCACAGGCTGTTTGATCGCTTCACTCATAAACTACGCTCCTAACGCTTGTGGCCAGTGTCCAGCTTACGTTCCAAATGCATGGAGTAGCGGGACATACCAAAACAGAAAATCCAGAACACCAGGGCCGCGAACACATAACCTTCGGTGGCCATGCCCAACCATTTCGGGTCGGCGGCGGCTTGCTTGACGCTGTTGAGCAGGTCGAACAGGCCGATGATGATCACCAGGCTTGTGTCCTTGAACAGCGCAATGAAGGTGTTGACGATGCCAGGGATTACCAGCTTAAGGGCTTGCGGCAGAATCACCAGGCCCATGCTGCGCCAGTAACCGAGGCCCATCGCCGCAGCCGCTTCGTACTGACCTTTAGGGATCGCTTGCAGACCACCGCGCACCACTTCGGCCACGTAGGCCGACTGGAACAGGATCACGCCGATCAGCGCCCGCAGCAGTTTGTCGAAGTTCATGCCTTCAGGCAGGAACAACGGCAGCATCACAGAGGACATGAACAGCACCGTGATCAACGGCACGCCGCGCCAGAACTCGATGAAGGTCACGCAGACCACTCGAATCGCCGGCATGTTCGAACGACGCCCCAACGCCAGGATGATCCCCAGCGGCAGCGCACCGGCGATACCGACGGTAGCGATCACCAGGGTCAGCATCAGGCCGCCCCACTGACTGGTCGCGACATTGGTCAGGCCAAAGATCCCACCATGCAACAGGAAGTAGGAAATGATCGGGAACGCCACCAGAAAACTCAGGCCGTACACCGCTTTACGGTGAAAACGCGAGATAAACAGTGGTGCCACGCCGATAACCGCCAGCCACACGGTCAGGTCGACGCGCCAGCGCAGTTCCGGCGGGTAGTAGCCGTACATGAACTGGCCGAAACGCTGCTGGATAAACACCCAGCAAGCGCCTTCCTTGGTGCAGTCGGCGCGGGTAGTACCGACCCAATTGGCGTCCAGGATCGCCCAATGCAGCAGCGGTGGAACGATCAGGTAAATCAGGTAGAACGCGAACAGAGTCAGCAGGGTGTTGATCCAGCTGGAGAACATGTTGGCGCGCATCCACGCCACCACACCGATGCTACGGCTCGGTGGTGGCATGTCAGGTTTGAAAGTATGGGATGTCATGCGCGTTTCCTCACCGTTCGATCAGCGCAATGCGCTTGTTGTACCAGTTCATCAGCAGGGAAATGCTGATACTGATCGCCAGGTACACGCTCATGGTGATGGCAATAACCTCGATCGCCTGCCCGGTCTGGTTCAGCACCGTACCGGCAAACAACGACACCATTTCCGGATAACCGATACCGGCCGCCAGCGAGGAGTTCTTCGCCAGGTTCAGGTATTGGCTGGTCAGTGGCGGGATGATCACGCGCAGAGCTTGCGGGATGATCACCTTGCGCAGGGTCGGACCGTTGCGCAGCCCGAGGGAGCGTGCCGCTTCGGTCTGGCCGTGGCTGACCGACTTGATGCCCGAACGCACGATCTCGGCGATGAACGCCGCGGTGTACACGGTCAGGGCCAAGGTCAGCGCCAGCAGTTCCGGGATCAATACCCAGCCACCAACGAAGTTGAAGCCTTGCAGCTTCGGCATTTCCCAGTGCAACGGGGCACCGAAGATCAGCGCGCACAAAGCCGGGATCACCACGATGATCGCCAGGCCCACCCAGAACTTGTGGAACGGCACGCCTGTGGCTTCGAAACGCTTGTTGGCCCAGCGGCACATCATCACGATGGCAACGATGGCTATCACCACGCTGATCGCGAATGCCCAGAACCCGCTCGACATTTGCGCGGCCGGCATGTTCAGGCCACGACTGCTGACGAAGAAGGTGTCGCCAAAGTTGTGACTGGCACGCGGCCCCGGCATGGTCAGGAACACCGCGAAGTACCAGAACAGGATTTGCAGCAGCGGCGGAATGTTACGGAAGACTTCCACGTAAACCGTCGCCAGCTTGCTGACGATCCAGTTCGGTGACAGCCGTGCAACGCCAACGATGAAACCGAGGAGGGTCGCCAGAACCACACCAATGACGGTCACCAGCAACGTGTTAAGCAGACCAATGACAAACACCCGGGCATACGTGTCCGATTCGGTGTAGTCGATCAGGTGTTGTGCGATGCCGAACCCGGCACTGCGATCCAGAAAGCTGAAGCCGGAGGTAATGCCCCGGTGTTGAAGGTTGGTTTGCGTATTGTTGAACAGATACCAGCCCATCGCGACGACCGCGACAATCGTGATGATCTGGAAGAGCCACGCACGCACTTTTGGATCGCTGAGGCTGAACCTCTGCTTTGGTGCGCCGATTGATTTTTGCATGAAGTGCCCCGCAAAGAATGGAACAGAACATCACCCGGTGGTTGGCCCACCGGGTGATAGAACCATCAGCGCACTGGTGGTGCGTATTGAATGCCGCCGTTGGTCCACAGCGCGTTCAGGCCACGGTCGATTTCCAGCGGAGTGCTCTTGCCGAGGTTTTTCTCGAAGATTTCGCCGTAGTTACCGACTTGGGAAACGATCTTGACGACCCAGTCCTTCGGCAGTTTCAGGTCTTTGCCGTATTCACCGTCGCCACCCAGCAGACGAGCAACATCCGGGTTCTTGGTGGACTTGGCTTCTTCCAGAACGTTTTTCGAAGTGATACCGGCTTCTTCGGCGTTCAGCATTGCGTAGCCAACCCAGCGAACGATCGCCAGCCACTCGTCATCGCCATTACGCACGACAGGGCCCAGCGGTTCTTTGGAGATGGTTTCCGGCAGTACGACGTAGTCTTTTGGCGAAGCCAGTTTGCTGCGCTGTGCGTACAGCTGCGACTTGTCGGAGGTCAGCACGTCGCAACGACCGGACTCCAGCGACTTGGCGCTTTCATCGGAGGTGTCGAAAGTGATCGGGGTGTACTTCAGGTTGTTGGCGCGGAAGTAGTCGGACACGTTCAGCTCGGTGGTGGTACCGGCTTGAATACAGATGGTTGCGCCATCCAGTTCCTTGGCACTTTTCACGCCCAGCTTGCTGTTGGCCAGGAAGCCAACGCCGTCGTAATAGGTAATGAAGCCAGGGAATTTCAAGCCCATGCCCGCGTCACGGGAGCTAGTCATGGTGGTGTTACGCGAAAGGATGTCGATTTCGCCGGACTGCAACGCGGTGAAGCGCTCCTTGGCGTTCAACTGGCTGAATTTAACCTTGGTAGCGTCGCCGAAAACGGCAGCTGCCACAGCGCGGCAGACGTCAGCGTCGATCCCGAGGATCTTGCCGGTGGAGTCCGGAACCGAGAAGCCCGGCAAACCGTCACTCACGCCGCACTGTACGAAACCTTTCTTCTGCACTGCATCCAGGGTTGCACCCGCCTGAGCGAACCCGCTGACACCGAGCACTGCAGCAGCAGTCACGATAGCCAGGGTGGATTTCAACATTTTCATTCAAACCTCCAGTTTTGCTCTTGTTGTGTCGGAGCGTGAGTCCCGTCGCACCCTTTTGAGGCGTTGTTGACCCGTGTTGGCTTTTTTTGGGGTCAACCGACGTAAGACTTTAGCTATGAGTCTAGTAGGAGAAAATCCACATCATGGATTACTCACTTCTCACCAATCGGCCGAACGGGCTGTAGCCCTTTCACGTTCGCTAAGCCCGTAACGGCCACTGGCGAACATCCATCACCGGATTCTTTGCTATCCCGTCGTCAGCAGTACACTGATAGTGTTACCGCCAGGCACGAGATTGGTTGCACAGGTTTTTCCATAGCAAAGCCCGTACCACACCGGACGCTTAAGCGATTCAGCGACAGGTCAATAGCAAAACTTGTAGCCTTGCGACATCTTCTTAACTGATCAACACGGTACGCACTCACATCACGCACTTAATGAGAGCGCCCGCACATTATTGGAGCAACCATGACCCAGCCCTTGATTCTTCAGCCCGGCAAGCCCGTAGACGCCTGCGTTATCTGGCTGCACGGCCTGGGCGCCGATCGCTATGACTTTCTGCCAGTGGCCGAAGCCCTGCAGGAAAGCTTGTTGACCACTCGTTTCGTTCTGCCACAAGCACCGACTCGCGCTGTCACTATCAACGGCGGCTACGAGATGCCGAGCTGGTACGACATATTGGCCATGAACCCGGCGCGCGCCATCAGTCTTGAGCAGTTGGACGAGTCGGCAAAAATGGTGATTGAACTGATTGAAGAGCAGCGAGCCAGCGGAATAGACGCCTCGCGGATCTTCCTGGCCGGTTTTTCCCAAGGTGGCGCCGTGGTCTTGCACAGCGCTTTCCTGAAATGGCAGGGAGCCCTGGGTGGCGTACTCGCCCTCTCTACTTATGCACCGACATTCAGTGATGAACTGGAGCTTTCAGCCAGCCAGCAGCGCATTCCCGTTCTTTGCTTGCACGGCCAGTACGATGACGTGGTTCAGAACGCCATGGGTCGCAGTGCTTATGAGCATTTAAAGCTGCGTGGTGTCACCGTGACATGGCAAGAATACCCAATGGGTCACGAAGTGTTACCCGAAGAAATTCGCGACATTGGCGTCTGGCTGGCCGAGCGTTTGCGTTAACTCTTTATATGAAAAGAACCTCCTTTAGCCTCCATTGATCATCCTGCTACGCCGCGCCCGGTTCTTGCATTACACTGGCCGGCGTATATTCCTTAACCAATTGATGAGATGACCGTGCTCAAAGCACTCAAAAAAATGTTCGGTAAGAGCGAGGCTGAGCAGCTCGCGCCAGTCGCCAGCGCTCCGTCTCACACACCCAGCCACCGCACCGACGGTCATCAGCCTGGCAGGACCGCAGCCGCAGCGGCACCGAAACACGAGCCGGTGACCACACCGACCGCCCCACCTGTCGAGGCCATCGCCGTAGAGCAACCGCTCATCGAAGCCCCGAAACCTGTTAAACCGCGTCGCGAACCGAAGCCCAAGGCACCGGTTATTCCCTGGAAACTCGAAGACTTCGCCGTCGAGCCCATGGAAGGCAAAACCCGCTTCCACGATTTCAAACTCGCTCCTGAACTGATGCACGCCATCCAGGACCTCGGGTTCCCGTACTGCACGCCGATCCAGGCGCAAGTCCTCGGCTTCACCCTGGCCGGCAAAGACGCCATCGGTCGCGCCCAGACCGGCACCGGCAAAACCGCCGCGTTCCTGATTTCGATCATCACGCAACTGCTGGAAACCCCGCCGCCCAAAGAACGCTACATGGGTGAACCGCGGGCGCTGATCATCGCGCCGACCCGCGAACTGGTGGTGCAGATCGCCAAGGACGCCGCCGACCTGACCAAGTACACCGGCCTCAACGTCATGACGTTTGTTGGCGGCATGGACTTCGACAAGCAGCTCAAGCACCTCGAAGCCCGTCACTGCGACATCCTCGTGGCTACGCCGGGCCGTCTGCTGGACTTTAACCAGCGCGGCGACGTGCACCTGGACATGGTCGAAGTCATGGTCCTGGACGAAGCCGACCGGATGCTCGACATGGGTTTCATCCCACAAGTGCGTCAGATCATTCGCCAGACCCCGCCGAAGAACGAGCGTCAGACACTGCTGTTCTCCGCGACCTTCACCGAAGACGTGATGAACCTGGCCAAGCAATGGACCACCGAGCCGTCGATCGTCGAGATCGAAGCGCAGAACGTGGCCAGCGAAAACGTCGAGCAACACATCTACGCCGTAGCCGGTGCCGACAAGTACAAGCTGCTCTACAACCTGGTCACCGACAACGGTTGGGAGCGGGTGATGGTCTTCGCCAATCGCAAGGATGAAGTGCGGCGCATCGAAGAACGCCTGGTGCGCGATGGCGTCAACGCCGCGCAACTGTCGGGCGATGTGCCACAGCACAAACGGATCAAGACCCTGGAAGGTTTCCGCGAAGGCAAGATCCGCGTACTGGTAGCCACCGATGTTGCCGGTCGCGGCATCCACATCGACGGCATCAGTCACGTGATCAACTTCACCCTTCCGGAAGTCCCGGACGACTACGTGCACCGCATCGGTCGTACCGGTCGCGCGGGTGCCGATGGTGTATCCATCAGCTTCGCCGGTGAAGACGACTCCTACCAGCTACCGTCCATCGAGGCGCTGCTGGGTAAAAAAATCAGCTGTGAAACGCCACCGACGCATCTACTGCGGGCGGTTGAGCGCAAACGTCCGTAAATCGGAACGTAGTGAAAGAGGCGCAGCCGGCAACGGACTGCGCTTTTTTTTCGCCTGGCTTTTTTCAACAGGAGCTTGCTCGAGACGACTAAAAGTCCATAATGGACAAATTAGTTTACTTATCGCTCCCGGAGCCGACCATGCCCAGTACGCCTTATGTGATCACCCAACCCCAGGCCCGTGAGCTATTGGCGCAGGTCGACGTGCCGAAGATCCTGCGCAAGCTGTTCCGCGACCTGGCCGCAGGGCAAGCCGTACAACCGGCGCAGCAACTCGTGGAATTTCCTAAAGGTGCCGGCGACTTCATCAATTACCTGGGCGTGCTGGCAGAGGATGGGGTCTACGGGGTCAAGACTTCGCCTTACATCGTGCGCGAACAAGGGCCACTGGTAACGGCGTGGACGTTGTTGATGTCGATGCAAACCGGCCAACCATTGATGCTTTGCAATGCCGCCGAGCTGACCACCGCCCGCACCGCCGCGACCACGGCCGTGGCGGTCGATGCCCTCGCCCCGCTGAAGGCCCAACGCCTGGCCATTATCGGCAGCGGCAAGGTGGCCCAGGCGCACTTGCACTACGTCAAGGACCTGCGCGACTGGCAGAGCATTAGCCTGTACTCACCCGGCCTGAACGAACTGGCTCCCGAAGCCTTGGCACAACTCAAAGGACTCGACTCGCGCCTGACCCTGGTCGACAGTCGTGAAGCGGCCATTCATGACGCCGATGTGATCATGCTCTGCACCTCCTCCGCCGGCCCGGTGATTGATCCGTCGACACTGACCAAACCGGCGCTGATCACCTCGATCAGCACCAACGCCCCCCGCGCCCACGAAGTACCGCCCCAGAGCCTCAATGACATGCAGGTGTTCTGCGACTATCGTCAGACCACCCCGGGCTCGGCCGGTGAAATGCTGATAGCCGGCGAACAACATGGCTGGGACAAAAGCGCGATTGTTGGCGACCTGCCCGAGCTGCTCAGCGACAGGGTCCTGCGCCCAGGCTATGACCGTCATGTGTTCTTCCGCTCCATCGGTCTGGGCCTGGAAGACATCGCGCTGGCCAATGCGATCTACCAACTAAACCGCTAACCCCCCGCTCCATGTAGGAGCAGCCTCGTTTCACTCGTCAGCTCCTACATAGGGATCACCACAATTTCAGCATTTACGCCCTTTCAGGAGAGGTTCATGAGCCAGGCAGATTTCATCATTATCGGCGGCGGGATCGCCGGCGCTTCCACCGGTTTCTGGCTGTCGCAGCACGGGCGAGTCATCGTGCTGGAACGTGAATCCCATCCGGCCTATCACTCCACCGGACGCTCCGCGGCGCTGTACACCGCCGCTTACGGCACGCCCCAAGTGCGCGCGCTGACCCAGGCCAGCCGCGACTTCTTCGACGCCCCGCCTGCAGGTTTCTGCGAGCACCCGCTGCTGACCCCGCGCGGCGAGATGACCGTGGACTTTACCGGCGACCCGGCCGAACTGAACAATCAATACTTGAGCGCCAAAGCCACGGTGCCGGAGATGCAACTGCTCAGCGCCGATGAAGCTTGCGCGCGTCTGCCAATCCTGCGCCGGGAAAAAGTCCATGGCGCGATCTACGACCCGACCGCCAGCGACATTGATACCGACGCCTTGCATCAGGGATACCTGCGTGGCATTCGCCGCAACAAAAGTGAAGTCCACACCGACAGCGAAGTGCTGCGCCTGACCCGTGATGCTGAAGGGCTGTGGCACGTGCAAACCAACGGTCAGACCTTCAGTGCACCTATCATCATCAATGCCGCGGGCGCCTGGGCCGATAAAATCGGCACGCTGGCCGGCGCCACGTCGCTGGGTTTGCAACCGAAGCGCCGTGCGGCGTTTATCTTCGCCGGCCCCGAAGGTGTGGACATCCACCATTGGCCAATGCTGGTGGCCCTCGACGAATCCTTCTATATGAAGCCCGATGCCGGCATGTTCCTCGGCTCGCCCGCCAACGCCGACCCGGTGGAACCGCATGACGTACAGCCCGAAGAGCTGGACATCGCCATGGGTATCTACCAAATCGAAGAAGCCACCACCCTGACCATCCGCCGTCCGACCCGCACTTGGGCTGGTCTGCGCAGTTTCGTGCGTGATGGGGATTTGTTGTCTGGCTTCGATCCCAAGGTGCCAGGACTGTTCTGGGTCGCCGCGCAGGGCGGCTATGGCATCCAGACCTCGCCGGCCATGGGCCAGGCCAGCGCTGCACTTGTTCGCGGTGAAGACTTGCCCGAGCAACTCAGCCGTTTCGGCCTGGACGCCGCGATGCTCTCCCCTGCGCGCCTGGGTTGAGTTTCGGACTTGGGTGACGTGTCGACGCGATTGCGGCAAACTTCCAGCGCCCTTTTTGATAGGGCGCTGACGTTGCCTGGAGCTCCCTGTATGAACGCCCCCGAAAAAGACCCGGCCCTGGACAACTACCGGGCGATTGCCGACGCGATCGCCACCCTGTTCTTTCCGCACGCCGAGGTCGTACTGCACGATCTGCGCACGCAAAAAATCGACTACATCGCCAACAACCTGTCGAAACGGGAAATCGGCGATGACGCGGCGCTGGAGGACATGCTCAGCGAGGATGTCAGCGAACGAAACATCGGGCCGTACGAAAAACTCAATTGGGATGGCCAGAAGATTCGCAGCCTCAGCAGTGTACTGCGCGACAGCGAAGGTCATCCGCTGGCAGTGCTGTGCATCAATCTGAATATTTCGCTGTTCGAGAATGCCAAGGCTGCGCTGGATTTGTTCCTGTCGCCGACCAAGTTGATTCCGCAACCGGACTCACTGTTTCGCGATGACTGGCAGGAACGGATCAACACCTTCCTGCATGCCTGGCTACGCGAACGTCAGTTGAGCCTGAATGTGCTGAGCCGCGACCACAAACGCGAGCTGGTACTGGCGCTGCACGCCGAAGGGGCTTTCAAGGGCAAAAGCGCCTCCAACTATGTGGCCAATGTGCTGAACATGGGGCGGGCGACTGTGTACAAGCATTTGAAGGAATTGAAGGGTTAGGCATTTGGATGTGTGTTGTTTGATCGGGCCTCTTCGCGAGCAAGCCCGCGCCCACATTGGAATGCATTTCCCTGTGGGAGCGGGCTTGCTCGCGAAGCCGGCTGATCAGTCGCCGTAGATATCGGACTTGAAGTACTTGTCAGAAATCTTCTGATATTCACCACTCGCGCGAATCCCATCGATGGCAGTGTTCAGCTCACTGACCAACTCGGCATTACCCTTGCGCACCGCAATCCCGGCGCCTTCGCCCACGTACTTCGGATCCTTCAACTCCGGCCCGACAAACGCATAGCCTTTACCACGCGGCATCGACAGGAAGTCACTCAGCGGGATGGTGTCGGCAAAAATCGCATCAAGACGACCGGCCGCCAGGTCCATGTAGATTTCTTCGTTGTTACCGTAGCGCTTGACGTTAATGCCCTTCGGCTCGAACACCTCAGTGGCGTAACGGTCGGTGGTGGTGGCGCGCTGCACACCAATAGTCTTGCCCTTCAGGCTCGCGTACTGGTCATCGACCACCGCGCCATCCTTCATCACCAGGCGCGATGAAGTGAAGTAGTACTTGTGGGTGAAGTCCACGGACTTCTTGCGGTCTTCATTGATGGTCATCGACGACAGCGCCATGTCGATTTTCTTCACCTTCAGGGAAGGAATCAGACCGTCGAATTCACCCTCGACCCAGGTGCACTTGACCTTCATCTGCGCGCACAGGGCATTGCCGATGTCGTAGTCGAAACCGACGATTTCGCCTTTGTCGGTTTTGGACGCGAACGGTGGATACGCCGCTTCAATGCCGATGCGCAGGGTTTTCTCGGCGGCGAACACAGTGCTGCACGCCAACAGGCTCAGGGCCAGACCGGTGATGAGGGGGAATTTCTTCATGTTCGTTCTCTCGCGGGTTGTTGTTGGTTTGGCAAGACAGAAGAAAGAGCAGAAACGGGGGAAACGCCTTTTTTTGTACTTATAATTCCATACTGGACTTTTATGTATAAATCGTCAATCGGGTGCGCTCAGATCGGCCGCGCCTTTGATCGGGAGGTGAGCCTGGGGGATTTGGGGGTTGCTGATGGCCTCTTCGCGAGCAAGCCCGCTCCCACATTGGAATGCGTTTCCCTGTGGGAGCGGGCTTGCTCGCGAAGGCGGACTGACAGCCAACAAAGAAACAACTGACCGCTTAATTCTTCCAGCGATCCGCCGCCGCATGATCGCTGTCCCGCCCTTCCACCCAACGCGGGCCGTCGCTGGTGTTTTCTTTCTTCCAGAATGGCGCGCGGGTTTTCAGGTAGTCCATCACGAACGCGCAGGCATCGAATGCAGCCTGACGATGGGCACTGGCGGCTCCAACGAAGACGATCGGCTCACCCGGTTCCAGGGCGCCGATGCGGTGCAGCACTTCAAGCTTGAGCAGCGGCCAGCGCTGCTCGGCCTCGACGGCAATTTTGCCCAAGGCCTTTTCGGTCATGCCCGGATAGTGCTCGAGAAACATCCCGGCAACGTCGAGCCCGTCATTGAAGTCGCGCACGTAGCCGACAAAACTCACCACCGCGCCGACGCCGACATTGGCGGCGTGCATGGCGTTGACTTCAGCGCCCGGATCGAACGCCGTGGACTGCACGCGAATCGCCATGATCAGCCCCCGGTCACGGTCGGAAAGAACGCCACTTCATCACCCTCGACCACCGGCTCGTCGAGCTGACAGAGGTCTTCGTTGCGGGCGCACATCAGGTTTTGCTCGCTCAGTACCTCGGCACCGTCGCGCTGGACCAGCAACGCACGCACGTCATCCACCGTGGCGAAATCGCCTTCAACCTCGACCAAGTCCACGCCCAGCGCTTCACGGTATCGGGCGAAAAACTTCACCGTAAGCTTCATGACGGGTCTGCCTGGAAATGGCCGCTCTTGCCGCCGACCTTCTCCAGCAACCGCACGCTTTCAATGGTCATGCCGCGGTCCACAGCCTTGCACATGTCATAGATGGTCAGTGCCGCGACACTGGCAGCGGTCAGGGCTTCCATCTCGACGCCGGTCTGCCCGGACAACTTGCAACGCGCAACGATGCGCACGGTGTCGTCGCCTTCGGCACTGAGTTCGACCTTGACGCCGGTCAGCATCAACGGATGGCACAGGGGAATCAGGTCGCTGGTTTTCTTCGCCGCCTGAATGCCGGCAATGCGCGCCACGGCGAACACATCACCTTTTGGGTGACCACCGCTGACGATCATTTGCAGGGTTTCGGGCAGCATGCGCACCAGCGCTTGGGCCGTCGCTTCACGGAACGTCACGGCTTTTTCAGTGACGTCGACCATGTTGGCGCGACCTTGGGAATCGAGATGAGTCAGCACAGGGTTACTCCTGATCAGGAGCGTCGATTGTAAACCTGCGGGTCAAATTTTCGCACGCTTGATTATTGGACCACCGCAATCCTCCTGTGGGAGCGGGCTTGCTCGCGAAGGCGTCGTGTCAGCCAATATCAATGTGACTGACACACCGCTTTCGCGAGCAAGCCCGCTCCCACATTGGGTTTTGTGTCGGGCACAAAAAACCGGGCGACCCGTGAAGGCCGCCCGGTTCGGGTGAAGCGGTTACAAATGCGTTTCGGCGTATTCGGCCAGGATCGAACGTGGCACCCCTTGCAGGGTGATGTGTACACCGTTAGGGAAATCCTTGAAGCGTTCAGTCAGGTACGTAAGCCCGGAGCTGGTCGCGGACAGGTAAGGGGTGTCGATCTGTGCCAGGTTGCCCAGGCACACCACTTTGGAACCGGCACCGGCACGGGTGATGATGGTTTTCATCTGGTGCGGTGTCAGGTTCTGACATTCATCGATCAAAATCAGACTCTGCTGGAAGCTGCGGCCCCGAATGTAGTTGAGGGATTTGAACTGCAACGGCACTTTGCTGAGGATGTAGTCGACGCTGCCATGGGTGTTTTCGTCATCCATGTGCAAGGCTTCGAGGTTGTCGGTGATGGCGCCCAGCCAAGGCTCCATTTTTTCCGCTTCGGTGCCGGGCAGGAAACCGATCTCCTGGTCCAGGCCCTGCACGCTGCGGGTGGCGATGATCCGGCGATAGCGTTTGCTGACCATGGTCTGCTCGATCGCAGCGGCCAGGGCCAGGATGGTTTTACCGGAACCGGCCGCGCCGGATAGATTGACCAGATGGATATCCGGATCGAGCAAGGCGTACAGCGCCAGGCTTTGATAGATGTCGCGCGGTTTCAGGCCCCAGGCCTCCTGGTGCAATAGGGGTTCCTGATGCAGGTCGAGAATCAGCAGACGGTCTTCTTCAATCTCCTTGATCCAGCCGACAAACCCTTGTTCGTCGATGATGAATTCATTGATGTGCACGGCCGGCAGGTTGTCGATCAGCTTCACCTGGTGCCAGGTGCGTCCATGATCCTGACGGGTCTCGACCTTGCTCACGAGGTCCCAAAAGGAGCCGGTCATGTTGTGGTAACC
Source organism: Pseudomonas sp. ASL4 (assembly GCF_056680395.1). Taxonomy (NCBI): domain Bacteria; kingdom Pseudomonadati; phylum Pseudomonadota; class Gammaproteobacteria; order Pseudomonadales; family Pseudomonadaceae; genus Pseudomonas; species Pseudomonas sp. ASL4. The sequence goes on from NZ_CM155280.1 coordinate 7,026,905, forward strand.
ATTGGGCAGCAGCGATACGTCGTCAACCAGTTGATCGGTGCTGTAGTCCTCGGCCGCAATCCCGCAGGCCCGGGCCTTGAGGCGCATGTTGATGTCTTTGGTGACCAGCACCACAGGCAGCTTGGGTTCGCGCGCGTGCAGGTCAATCAACTGGTTGATGATGATGTTGTCGTTCAGGTGCTCGGGCAGAATGATGTTCGGCTCAGCGCGCTTGCTCATCAGAATTGACAGCAAACCCTTGGGCCCACTCTTGCCGCGCTGGATCGGCACACCGAGTTCGACATCCTCGGGGCTGGCATCGCCCAAGGTCTTGTCGATCAGGCGAATTGCCTGACGGCATTCGGCCGCAACGCTGTGATGCCCGCTCTTGAGCTTGTCCAGCTCTTCAAGCACGGTCATCGGGATCGCAACGTGGTGTTCTTCGAAGTTAAGCAGGGCGTTTGGATCGTGAATCAGTACGTTGGTATCGAGTACATAAAGGATTGGCTGGTTGGAGGAAGAACTACGTCCGTGATCATCCATACTCGGTCACCTTTGTGGGAGCCAGTCGACGCAATACCGTGACAGTGCTGCGCCTCGAAGTGGCCACCGAATTCACCTGTTGGGACTCAAGTGAACTGCAAACAAGTAGGGTCTTGGAAGACGCCACCTGTGTTGCAGGTTTCGGCGGTCTGTCTTCGTAATACTCCAAAACCTGTGACAGGAAAAAGCACTTTGACGTTTTTTTGAAGTTTATTTTTCAGAGTGACGAATAGCCCTTGGCGTGCAGGCATTGTGCCGTTAAAGTCGGAAGTCCGCCTGCATCGAAATCTTCTCGAAAATCACCCCGCCCTGCCCTCTGCCCCAATGTTTGCGGGCTTTTTCAGTTTTCAGCGAAACGCACCCTGACAGTCTTCCCAACCGATCCCGCTTTGCGCCGTTTGCGTGATGAGCCAGGGCATCGACGTTTTCACGGCATCCTGCTTCACGTTGAAATTGATCACGCCGTGGCGCCACAGCAACATCAAAGTCAGCAACCGCTGAGCACTCTGGCTGCCCTTGAGCTTGCCGGCACCGTCCTGGGGATCGATGTCCCACAGCGCCACCTGCAAACCCTGCGACTCGAAAAAGCCCTGCGCATCGGAGCGACGCTGACCGTCGGGCGGACGAAACAGCGGCACGTAATTCTCCGGCAGTTTGTTTTTCACCAGTTCGACACTGCGCTTCACCGAGTCCTGCCAGTCTTGCCAATGGCTATGGGAACGGAACTCCCAGCCCTGCACGCCAATGCATTGCTGTGAATACAGCGCTTGCAGGCCAGACACCGAACGCTCGGCCAAACGGGCCTGAATGTCCTTGCCGAGGACGAAGAAGGTGCCGTTCATGTTCGACTTGCGCAGGTACTCGGTCGCCCAGGCCGTATTGTCCGGGACGGCGTTGGCCGCGCTGTCGAAGGTCAGCAAAAACAACCGGTCATGCATCTCGTCGCCGTTGCGCTCATAGTCGCCAAAACGATCGACTTCACTGCTGGTTTGCGGAAACAGCGCGGCCTTGCGCAATTGCTCGTCCAGGTACTGGGCATGGAACAGTCGGCTCGGCTCGGCCCACTTGGTGTAATAGCTGTCATCGCTGACCTGGAACTTGGCAGCTTGCTCGCGCAGGGTCGGTATGTCCTCGACCAGGAAACAGAACGATGCATCCTGATCACAGCTCTGCTGGGCGAAGTTGTAGTTGGCCAGCAGACGCTGCCACATACGTTCACGCAGGCTGTTGACCGAGTCCAGATTGACCGTGCGCAGGCCCAGGCGCTGGGCCAGGCCCGCCTCGTCCAGGGATTCGCTGGCCAGCAGGACGCGGGCGAACATGAGGATTTCAGCCCGTGACGCGACGTCGAACAAGGTCGGGCTGTTGAGTTGTTCTGGCCAGGTGCTGCGATCAAGGGTCGCCACATCGCCCGGCGCCGCCATGGCACCAAAGCTCAATAGCCAGGCCGAGAATAAAAAAACGATACGCAATGGGATGTCTCCATAACAAAACCCGCGCGGCACTATAGCTGATCCAGACCCAACTCCCGCAGCGGCGCGGAACTCATTGTGGCGAGGGAGCTTGCTCCCGCTGGGCTGCGAAGCGGCCCTAAAGGCTGCAGCCCCATCTTTCCAGATAGAACCTGCACATGGATTTTGCGACCGCTTCGCGCTCGAGCGGGAGCAAGCTCCCTCGCCACAAAAGTCCTTATGGCCAAACCACCGATCACCTATGGACTTGATAGCTGGAGTCAACACGGACAACCCCCTAGAATCGCCCCCACGATTAAAGGAGACGACTTCATGCTGATGGTGATTTCCCCCGCCAAGACCCTCGATTACGAAACACCGCCGGCCACCCAGCGCTTTACCCAGCCGCAATACCTGGACCACTCCCAGGAACTGATCCTGCAACTGCGTGATCTCACACCAGCGCAGATCAGCGAGCTGATGCACGTCTCCGACAAGATCGGCGGCCTCAATGCCGCGCGTTTCGGCAGCTGGACCCCGGCGTTCACCGCGGAAAATGCCAAGCAGGCACTGCTGGCCTTCAAGGGCGACGTATACACCGGCCTGAACGCCCAGACCTTCAGCGAAGCCGACTTCGATTACGCCCAGCAACATTTGCGCATGCTGTCCGGCCTGTACGGCCTGCTGCGCCCGCTGGACCTGATGATGCCCTATCGGCTGGAGATGGGTACCAAACTGGCGAATGCCCGTGGCAAGGACCTATACGCCTTCTGGGGCACACGGATCAGTGAATGGTTGAACGAAGCGCTGGCCGACCAGGGCGACGACGTGCTGCTGAATCTGGCGTCCAACGAGTACTTCTCGGCGGTCAAACGCAGCGCCTTGAACGCACGCATCATTAATACCGAGTTCAAGGACCTGAAAAACGGCCAGTACAAGATCATCAGCTTCTACGCCAAGAAGGCCCGCGGGATGATGAGCCGTTTTGTCATCGAAGAGCGCATCAACGACCCGGCCGCCCTCAAGCAGTTCGATGTCCAGGGCTACCGCTACAACGCCGAACAGTCCAAACCGGACAATCTGGTATTCCTGCGCGATCACGCGCCGGAGTAATGCACTTATTCGGCGCACGACGCTCGTCGTGCGCCGCCGTCTGATAGTCCAACAATTTCCCCCTCCTTTCGCCGATTTATTGGCGCCAGAAAAACACCGCACCCTTTCTTAAATTTTATTTCACTCGACAATTGCCATTTTTTTCAGTAGTGGCACCAAATATTTTTATCGATAGTGGCACTTACCCATCTAATTCGATAATAACCCTTTATATAAAGGCCCAAATGGTAAGTGCTATCAATATGAAAGCAGTGCCATCTTTTTCAATATTTCAAGAAATTTCAGAATTCGCGATGGGCGGGCTGGAACTATGTCCAAATGCGTAGCTCATACCACCGGTAACTATTCTCACCGAGCTTGTAAGAGATAACTTACGCAGAGACGAGACTCATGTAGCGAAGTTGTCATATTAACTTCCGCCGCCGAGTCTTTTATTTGGGCAACACATAAAGGACAGGAGATATGCACCATTACTATCCCCTACAAGGCCAAGGCTGCGCCCCAATAAAAATGCTCATTTGAGCATTGAAACGCTTGATTTCACTGGCTAAGCGCCAGGTATCGAGTGCGAAAGACCTTTGCACGAACATCTTCTGAACAGGGGATGGGCGGCATTACAGGGCACACCATAATAATAAGGCCACGTTGCGCACATTTTGAGTGCACCTCTCTATTCATTAGAGCGAGTCACTCAGAACTTAGTATGCCTGCATGCGGCACTGTGGCGCCTGTAAGCCGCACTTTCGAGTGCACTATCACCGCTGAACACCATTAACTCCTGCCATCTAATGGCTTGATCATTACAGAGGTAAATGCGATGCGCATCAGCATATTTGGTTTGGGTTACGTCGGTGCAGTATGTGCCGGTTGCCTGTCTGCACGTGGCCATGACGTCATTGGCGTAGATGTCGCCAAAGACAAGATCGATATGATCAACGCCGGCAAGTCGCCGATCGTTGAACCGGGTTTGGGCGAGCTTCTGACCAAAGGTATCGAGACCGGCCGTCTGCGCGGCACCACCAACTTCGCAGAAGCGATTCGCGACACCGACGTGTCGATGATCTGCGTTGGTACGCCGAGCAAGAAAAATGGTGATCTGGAACTGAACTACATCGAAGCCGTGTGCCGCGAGATCGGTTTTGTCCTGCGTGACAAGACCTCCCGCCACACCATCGTGGTTCGTAGCACCGTACTGCCAGGCACCGTAGCCAACGTAGTGATCCCGATTCTCGAAGACTGCTCCGGCAAGAAAGCAGGCGTCGATTTCGGTGTGGCGGTCAACCCTGAGTTCCTGCGTGAAAGCACCGCGATTGCCGACTACGACCTGCCACCAATGACCGTCATCGGCGAGTTCGACACCGCCAGCGGCGACGTGCTGCAAGCCCTGTACGAAGAGCTCGACGCGCCGATCATCCGCAAGGACATCGCTGTCGCCGAGATGATCAAGTACACCTGCAACGTGTGGCACGCCACCAAGGTGACCTTCGCCAACGAGATCGGCAACATCGCCAAGGCTGTCGGCGTCGATGGTCGTGAAGTGATGGAAGTGGTCTGCCAGGACAAAACCCTGAACCTGTCGCAGTACTACATGCGTCCGGGCTTCGCGTTCGGCGGCTCTTGCCTGCCCAAAGACGTGCGTGCCCTGACCTTCCGCGCCAGTTCCCTGGACGTTGACGCGCCGCTGCTCAATTCGCTGATGCGCAGCAACGTGTCGCAAGTGCAGAACGCCTTCGACATCGTTTCCAGCCACGACAAACGCAAAGTCGCCCTGCTGGGCCTGAGCTTCAAGGCCGGCACCGATGACCTGCGCGAAAGCCCATTGGTGGATCTGGCGGAAATGCTGATCGGCAAGGGTTACGACCTGAGCATCTACGACAGCAACGTCGAATACGCCCGTGTCCACGGCGCGAACAAGGACTACATCGAGTCGAAGATCCCGCACGTCTCGTCCCTGCTCAATTCCGACTTCGACGAAGTGATCAGCAACTCCGACGTGATCATCCTCGGCAACCGTGACGAGAAATTCCGCGCCCTGGCGGAAAAGGCTCCACACGGCAAGCAAGTGGTCGACCTGGTCGGTTTCATGTCTCAAGCCACCAGCGTCACCGATCGCACCGAAGGCATCTGCTGGTAACAAACCGCCCTTTGTAGGAGCCAGGCTTGCCGGCGAACCAGACGACGTGATGTGTCAGGTTCGCCGCCTTCGCGGGCAAGCCTCGCGCCTACAGGTCCGAGGGAACTGATCTGGCTTTTTCGCCTGCCTTAACCCCATCGGGCCACCCAACAGGCTCGCCCGAGATAGAGACGGATGCAGATTATGCACAGGCTAAAGCACGGCCTACTTCAGGCCGCCGGTTGGCTGTTTTACCTAAGTTTATTGATGGGCATCGCCATGGCGTTGCCTGCGTCCACGTTCGACTCCGAGTCGAAGGACTTCATCTTCCTGATTGGTTTCATCGGGATCTGGCGTTACTCGATGGGTGCCACGCATTTTGTGCGCGGCATGATTTTTCTGTACATCGTCTACCCGCACCTGCGGCGCAAAGTGCGCAAGCTGGGTAAAGCGGCAGACCCGTCCCATGTGTACCTGATGGTCACCAGTTTTCGTATCGATGCACTGACCACCGCCCAGGTCTACAGCTCGGTGATTCGCGAAGCGATCGACTGCGGCCTGCCCGCCACCATGGTCTGCTCAATCGTCGAAATGTCCGATGAGTTGCTGGTGAAAAGTCTTTGGGCCCGGATGAACCCGCCGGATCGGGTCAAGCTCGACTTCGTGCGTATTCCCGGCACCGGCAAGCGCGATGGCCTGGCCTACGGTTTCCGCGCCATCTCCCGCCACCTGCCGGACGACCGCGCAGTGGTTGCAGTGATCGATGGCGACACCGTGCTCGCCCCAGGCGTCGTGCTCAAGACCGTGCCGTGGTTCCAGCTGTTCGGCAATGTCGGCGGCCTGACCACCAACGAGTTCTGCGAAGTGCGCGGCGGCTACGTCATGGCTGAATGGCACAAACTGCGGTTCGCCCAGCGCCACATCAACATGTGCTCGATGGCCCTGTCCAAGCGCGTCCTGACCATGACCGGCCGGATGTCGGTATTCCGCGCCACCGTGGTCACCGACCCGGACTTTATCGCCGACGTGGAAAGCGACTCGCTGCAACACTGGCGCCTGGGCCGCTTCAAGTTCCTGACTGGTGATGACAAGTCGAGCTGGTTCAGCCTGATGCGCCTGGGCTACGACACTTTCTACGTACCGGACGCCGCGATCCACACCGTGGAACACCCGCCGGAAAAAAGCTTCATCAAGGCCAGCCGCAAACTGATGTTCCGCTGGTACGGCAACAACCTGCGCCAGAACTCCCGCGCCCTGGGCCTGGGGATGAAACGCCTCGGTCTGTTCACTTCGGTGGTGCTGTTTGACCAACGCGTATCGATGTGGACGTCCTTGCTGGGACTGACCGTGGCGATCATCGCCAGCTTCAAGTACGGCGGCGCGTTCATCCTCGCTTACCTGCTGTGGATTGGTATCACCCGCCTGATCCTGACCCTGCTGCTGTCGTGCTCCGGTCACCGGATCGGCCCGGCCTACCCGATCATTCTCTATTACAACCAGATCGTCGGCGCGCTGGTGAAGATCTACGTTTTCTTCCGCCTCGACCAACAATCCTGGACTCGCCAGGACACCAAATTGACCCGTGATCTCGCCAGCTTTCAACGTTGGTTCAACACCTGGTCGTCTCGGACCATGACCTTCTCCGCCGGCAGCATTTTTGTCGCCGTGCTGCTGATGATGGTCTGACCGCCCCCTTATTGAATTAGCCAGGAAATAGCCCATATGAATACCGCCGTGAACACCAACGTAGTGCATGAATCCGAAGCCCAGCGCCAACACGCCCGCGTGAAAATCCCGGCCAAGCTGCGCTTTTTCGGGACCACCGGTGTACCGCTCGAAGCGCGGGTCGAAGACCTTTCCGCTGGCGGCCTGTGCTTTAACGCCGGTACCCAGAAAGCCCTGACCGTCGGTGAAGTGCACAAGGCTCGCTTGCAGTTCGTCATCGATAACCTGGGCCTGGCGATGGACGTGGAATTGCAGATCCGCTCCTACGATCGCCAGACCGGCCGTACCGGTTGCCAGTTCCAGAACCTGGAAACCCAGGACATCTCGACCCTGCGCCACCTGATCACCTCTCACCTGGCCGGCGACATCGTCAGCATGGGTGAAGTGCTGGCAACGCTGCAGCGCGACAACTTCACCAAGGCGCGCAAGGTCAAGGATGGCGGCCACGGCATGACCCCGTTCGGGCGTCTGCGTGCGGTGACCTTCAGCTTCGCGATCTTCCTCGTGGGTCTCGCGGCGTTCGGTTTTATCTTCAAGTCGGTGTACGGCATGTACTTCGTCAGCCACGCCCAGGCCGGCATCGTCAGCGTACCGGGCATGAACATCACCATGCCGCGCGACGGCACTGTGCAAAGCCTGATCAAAGCCGACGGCGTCGCCGCCAAAGGCGCCCCACTGGCGACCTTCAGCACCAGCATGCTCGATGTCCTCAAGGGCCATCTGGACGAAGAGCAGTTGCAACCGGCCAAGGTTGAAGAACTGTTCGGCAAGCAAATGACCGGCACCCTGACGTCGCCGTGCGATTGCACCGTCGCCCAGCAACTGGTCGCCAACGGTCAGTACGCCAGCAAGGGCGACGTGATCTTCAACCTGGTGCCGCGCAACAGCGAAGCCAACATCGACGCGCGCTTCACCTATCGCCAGTTCGCCGACGTGCGTCCAGGTGCGCCAGTGACCTTCGAAATCGCCGGCGAAGACAAAACCCGCACTGGCAAAATCGTCAGCAGCACCAGCCTGAAAAGCGCCGACCTGTCCTCCGACATCCGCGTACAGATCAAGCCTGACGAGCCGCTGGACACCACCCTCGCCGGTCGCCCGGTGGAAGTGAACAGCGATCGTGGCCCGAACCTGAACTGGCTGATCGACAAAGCCATGGCCGCCGGTCTTTAAGTCGAGGACATGCCTGTGACCATCCAAAAAATCCTGAACACACCGCAGTCCCTGTGGGAGCGGGCTTGCTCGCGAAAGGGTCAACTCGGTTTGTCTGATACACCGCAGCGCCTGCTTCGCGAGCAAGCCCGCTCCCACATGGGCTCTCTGTGTGCCGTGGCATTGGCCGTGAGTCTGGCCGGTTGCGCCGGCCTGCCCGACCAGCGTCTGGCCAACGAAGCCCTCAAGCGCGGCGACACCGCGCTGGCGCAGCAGAATTACCAGCAACTGGCGGCCATGGGTTACACCGAAGCCCAGGTCGGGCTAGCGGATATTCAGGTCGACAGCCGTGACCCGGCCCAAATGAAACTGGCCGAGGCGACGTACCGTGCCGCGGCCGACACCTCGCCCCGCGCCCAGGCTCGCCTGGGTCGTCTGCTGGTGGCCAAGCCCGGCTCGACCGAAGCCGAACAGCACGAAGCCGAAGGCCTGTTGAAAAAAGCCTCGGCCAATGGCGAAGGCAACACCCTGATCCCGCTGGCGATGTTGTACCTGCAATATCCCCACAGTTTCCCGAACATCAACGCCCAGCAGCAAATCAGCAAGTGGCGCGCCGAAGGCAAACCGGAAGCGGGCCTGGCCCAGGTGCTGCTCTATCGCACCCAAGGCACTTACGACCAGCACCTGGATGAAGTCGAATCCATCTGCAAAGCCGCGTTGAACACCACCGATGTCTGCTACGTCGAACTGGCCACGGTTTATCAGAAAAAAGCCGAGCCAGAAAAACAAGCCGAGCTGATCAAGCAGATGCAAGCCGCTCATGCGCGTGGCACGGTTTCCGCTCAGCGAGTGGACAGCGTGGCCCGCGTACTGGGCGATGCGACCCTCGGCAAGACCGACGAGAAAACCGCGCAGTCGCTGCTCGAAGGCATCGCGCCTGGCTACCCCGCGTCCTGGGTCAGCCTGGCGCAGTTGCTCTACGACTTCCCGGAACTCGGTGACATCGACACGATGATGAAGTACCTGGACAACGGTCGCGCGGCGGATCAACCCCGCGCCGAACTATTGCTGGGCAAGCTCTACTACGAAGGCAAATGGGTGCCGGCGGACGCCAAGGTCGCCGAAGAACATTTCCAGAAAGCCGTCGGCCGCGAAGTCGCCGCCGATTACTACCTCGGCCAGATTTACCGCCGTGGTTACCTGGGCAAAGTCTATTCGCAGAAAGCCCTGGACCACCTGCTGACCGCTGCGCGCAACGGCCAGAACAGCGCCGACTTCGCCATCGCCCAACTGTTTTCCCAAGGCAAGGGCACCAAGCCCAACCCGCTCAACGCTTACGTCTTCAGCCAGTTGGCCAAGGCTCAGGACACCCCGCAAGCCAATGAGCTCGCGACAACATTAGAAGCCCAACTGCCGCCTGCCCAGCTCGCCGAGGCCCAACGCCTGTTGAAACAAGAACAGGCCGTTCGGGGTGCCTCGAGCCAGAACAAGCTGGATTTGCATGCCCTGCAAGAAGAAGACGGCGAGGAATCCCTATGAAGTTGAATCCATTTGTACAGGCCGGTATTGGCCTGACATTCGCCCTGCTGTGGTCGTGTCCGACCCTGGCAGCCATGACCGAAGCCAAGAACTACGGCCTGGAAGTGAAGATCACCGGCCAGTCCGAAGATGACGCCGACCTCGGCACCGCGCCCGGCGGCGACGTCAATGGCATCGGCCTCGACCTGCGTCCATGGGTCTACGGTGAACGCGGTGCGTGGAGCGCCTACGCCATGGGTCAAGCCGTGACGTCCACCGACATCATCGAAACCGACACCCTGCAACAGGCCGACGACGTCAACCAGACCACCAACAGCGGTGATCGCACGTCGAAGAGAAACTACCTGGCCATGCGCGAGTTCTGGGTCGGCTACAGCGGCCTCACGCCTTACCCCGGCGAGATGCTCAAGTTCGGTCGCCAACGCCTGCGCAATGACGACGGCCAATGGCGCGACACCAACATCGAAGCCCTGAACTGGACCTTCGACACCACCCTGTTGCGCGCCAACGCCGGTGTCGCCGAACGCTTCAGCGAATACCGCACCGACTTGAAAGAGCTGGCACCAAAAGACAAGGATCGCCTGCACACCTACGCCGATGCGGCGTACCAGTGGACGCCGGGCAACTGGGTCGGCATTCGCGGTCATCACACCCACGATGACGGCAAGCTCGACTACCCGGAACCGGGCGTGGCCGGCGACTCGCTGGACAAGAAACAGAACGGCGACCTCACCTGGCTTGGCCTCACCGCCGACAGCGACGCCTACAACTGGCGCAACACCAATACGGTTAATTACTGGGGCAGCATCACCGGCATGAGCGGCGACACCGACACGGTCAACGCGCTCAACGCCGATGGCACCCGCCCGGCCGAAGCCAAGCGTGGTGAAGACCTCAATGGCTGGGCCACCGATATCGGCGTGCGCCTGCGCCTCGATCCGCAATGGCAAGTCGGTGCAGCGTATGCCCGCGCCAGCGCCGATTACGAACAGAACGGCCTGGAAAGCAACCGCTCGAACTACACCGGTACTCGCTCGCGGGTTCACCGTTTCGGCGAAGCCTTCCGTGGCGAAATGAACAACATGCAAACCGCGACCCTGTTCGGCTCGTGGATGCTCAACGACGAATACGACGCCAGCCTGATCTACCACAAATTCTGGCGCGTGGACGGCAACAAACCGGTGGGCAGCAACGGCATCAACGCCGTCCAGAACAACACCGACGACGCCACCGGAGCGATCCTCTCCAGCACCTCGCTGCCTTTGGAAGATGGCAACAAAGACCTCGGTCAGGAAATGGACCTGGTGGTCACCAAGTACTTCAAGCAAGGGCTGTTGCCCGCCGCTTTGAGCCAGTCGATCGATGAGCCTTCGGCCCTGGTGCGTTTCCGCGGCGGCGTGTTCAAGCCCGGCGATGCCTATGGCAAACAAGTTGATTCGTACATGCACCGCGCGTTCATCGACGTGATCTGGCGCTTCTGATGCGAACCGCGAAGGGAGTCCCCGACATGACCCATCCGAAGAGAGGCTCGATCACCTTGCTGGCCGGCGCGATGTTGCTGGCCAGCTCGGTGGCCTTCGCCAATGCGGAACCGGCTGCGCCTGTGCAAAAAGGCCAACCGGCGACCCTGGCCAAGGGCTTGCAGCAAGCCAAGACCTACACCGTCAGCAGCGCACCGACCGCGCCGCTGGACCTGGCCGCACCGAAACTGCCAGACCTGTCCGGCTACACCGCGGAGGCCATTGCCGCAAAAATCGTCCGCACCAAACCGGGCAAGATCAGCGTGCGCCGGATGATGCAAGAAGACGCCTTGAAGGACTTCATCGGCGGCGACAACAAGATGGCCGAGTGGGTGGTGCGTCAGCACGGCATCCCGCAGGCGATCTTCGTCGACGACGGTTACATGAACCTCAAGGACCTGGCCAAGAAAGAGCCGAAGTATTTCAGCGAAACCTCGCCGGGTGTGTTCCTGGCGAAGTTACCGATCGTGGTCGGCCGCAAGGGCATCCTCGAAATCGATAAGCAAACCCAGGAATTGCGCCTGTCCCAAGAGGCCGGTTCGTTCCTGGTCAACGACGGCCAGTTGTTTGTGCGTGATACCAAAATCACTGGGTGGAGCGAGAAAAACAATGGCCCGGCGCTTTTCAAGACGCCGAAGGAATTCCGTCCGTTCCTGCTGTCCTGGGGCGGCACCGAAACCTACATCGCCAACAGCAAGATCGCCAGTTTCGGCTACGCCAACAGTAAGTCCTACGGCGTGAGTATTTCCCAATACACGCCGAACATGGCCAAGGTGCTCAAGCGTCCTGAACCGACTGGCTGGATCGTCGGCTCCGAGTTCTCGGACATGTGGTACGGCTTCTACTGCTACGAAACCCGCGACTTCGTGGTCAAGGGCAACACCTACAAAGACAACATCGTCTACGGCATTGACCCGCATGACCGTTCCCACGGTTTGATCATTGCCGACAACACCGTTCACGGGACCAAGAAGAAGCACGGGATCATCATTTCCCGCGAGGTCAACAACAGCTTCATCTTCAACAACCGCAGCTACGACAACCACCTTTCGGGGCTGGTGATCGACCGTAACAGCGTGAACAACCTGATCGCCTACAACGAGATCTACAAGAACCACACCGACGGCATCACCCTCTACGAGAGTGGCGACAACCTGTTGTGGGGCAACAAGGTGATCAGCAACAAGCGCCACGGCATCCGGATTCGTAACAGCGTGAACATTCGCCTCTACGAAAACCTCGCCCTGGCCAACGGCCTGACCGGTGTCTACGGCCACATCAAGGACCTGAGCGACACCGACCGGGACATCAAGCTCGACCCGTTCGACGCGCAAGTGTCGCTGATCGTGGTCGGCGGCGAACTGGCCGGTAATGGCAGTGGACCGCTGTCCATCGACTCGCCGCTGAGCGTCGAGTTGTATCGCGTGTCCATGCTCGCGCCGACCAAATCCAGCGGCATCAGCTTCAACGGGATTCTTGGCGACCGTCAGGATGAAATTCTCGACCTGCTGGTGCGCCAGCAGAAAGCCGTGCTGATCGACCCTGTCGAACGCCAGACCGAAATGCGGGACTGAGGATAATTTTATGCACCCACACTTGATCAAATTACTCAGCCTGTCGGCCCTGACCGCCGGCATTCTCGCGGCCAGCGCCGGCGCCCGTGCCGACGATGCCGCCGCCAGCGCAACGGCGCCGAAGTTCACCGCCGACCCGTGCTGCAACCTGTGCCCGGAAGCCCACGACGCGAAGAACTACACCACCCGTTATCAGCAGAACTTCACCACGCTGGTGCAGGCCCAGGGCGACTGGTTGTTCCGTACGCAAGAAGACTTGCGCACCGAGTTCGACACCTCCCCGGCCGGCTACAAACGCATGAAAGAACTGCACGATGCGTTCAAGAGCAAAGGCGTGGAACTGGTGGTCGTCTACCAGCCGACCCGAGGCCTGGTGAACCGCAACAAACTCAATCCGGAAGACAAGGCCAAGTACGATTTCGACAAGGCCCTGAAGAATTACAAGACCATGCTCGGCCGTTTCGCCGCCATGGGCTATACCGTGCCGGACCTGTCGCCACTGACCAACGAAACGCTGCCCGACACCCTGCCGGCCCACGATTTCTACTTCCGCGGCGACCAACACTGGACGCCGTATGGCGCCCAGCGCACGGCGAAAATCGTCGGTGAGCAAATCAAGAAAATGCCGGCCTTCGCTGACGTGCCGAAACGCGAATTCGAGAGCCATAAGTCGGGTCGCATGGGTAAGACCGGAACATTGCACAACATGGCCGGTCAACTCTGTGGCACCAGCTACGCGATCCAGTACATGGATCAGTTCACCACGGAGCCGAAGGGCGAAGCGGCGGATGGCGATCTGTTCGGTGACTCCGGCAATCCGGAGATCACCCTGGTCGGCACCAGCCACAGTGGCAAGAACTACAACTTCGCCGGTTTCCTCGAAGAGGCCATCGGCGCCGACATCCTCAACGTGGCGTTCCCTGGCGGCGGTCTGGAAGGTTCGATGCTGCAGTACCTGGGCAGCGAAGAGTTCCAGAAAAAACCGCCGAAAATCCTGATCTGGGAATTCTCGCCGCTCTATCGCCTCGACCAGCAAACCATCTACCGCCAGATGATGGCGCTGCTGGACAACGGTTGCGAAGGCAAGGAAACCCAGATGACCGGCAGCACCACACTGAAGCCGGGCAAAAATGAATTGATGGTCAACAGCAAGAACCTGAACCTGCAAAACAGCGGGCATCAGGTCGACATCCAGTTTGCCGACGCGTCGGTGAAAGTCCTGCACGCCACCCTCTGGTACATGAACGGTCGCCACGAGGACATCAAAATCGAAAAACCGGAAACCTCCGACACTGACGGGCGTTTCGCCTTTGAGTTGCGCACCGACGAAGACTGGGCCACGCAGAACTTGCTGGCCGTCGAAGTCCAAGGCCCTGAAGAACCGGGTGCCGCGCCGCAAAAAGTCGAAGCGAAAATCTGCAAACGCAACGTGTTCCCTGGCGCTGAGCAACACACCGCTCAAGCCGGACAATGAGGCTACCTCTTATGACATGCATGCAAACCCGAACGCTGAAAAAGTTACTCGCCCCATCCCTGCTGACGCTGGCGATGTTCGCCGGCGCCACCCAGGCCGCCGCGCCATTGCGCCCGCCACAGGGTTACTTCGCGCCGATTGAAAAGATGAAGACCGGCGACAACAGCGAAGGCTGCGATCCGATGCCGACGCCGTACACCGGCCCGCTGCAATTTCGCAGCAAATACGAAGGTTCCGACAAGGCCCGTTCGACACTGAACGTGCAGTCGGAAAAAGCCTTCCGTGACACCACGTCCGACATCACCAAACTGGAACGCGGCACCAGCAAGCGCGTGATGCAGTTCATGCGTGACGGTCGCCCGGAACAACTCGAGTGCACGCTCAACTGGTTGACCGCCTGGGCCAAGGCTGATGCGTTGATGTCCAAGGACTTCAACCACACCGGCAAGTCGATGCGCAAATGGGCGTTGGGCAGCATGGCCTCTTCGTACATTCGCTTGAAGTTCTCCGACTCGCATCCGTTGGCCAACCACCAGCAAGAGTCGCAGTTGATCGAAGCCTGGTTCAGCAAAATGGCCGACCAGGTGGTCAGCGATTGGGACAACCTGCCGCTCGACAAAACCAACAACCATTCGTACTGGTCCGCCTGGTCGGTGATGGCAACGTCCATCGCCACCAACCGCCGCGACCTGTTCGACTGGTCGGTGAAGGAATACAAAATCGGCGCCAATCAGATCGACGCCGATGGCTTCCTGCCGAACGAACTCAAGCGCCAGCAACGCGCCCTCTCCTATCACAACTACGCCCTGCCGCCGCTGTCGATGATCGCCAGTTTTGCCTTGGTCAACGGGGTGGATTTGCGTCAGGAAAACAACGGCGCGCTTAAACGCCTGGGGGATCGCGTGCTTTCCGGTGTGAAAGATCCGCAAGAGTTCGAGAAAAAGAACGGCAAGGAACAGGACATGAAAGACCTCAAGGTCGACTCGAAATTCGCCTGGCTCGAACCGTTCTGCTCGCTCTACACCTGCTCGCCGGATGTGCTGGCACAGAAGCACAAGATGCAGCCGTTCAAGACGTTCCGTTTGGGTGGGGATTTGACCAAGGTCTACGACCCGGCCAATGAAAAAGGTAACAAGGGCTCATAAGCCTTAGCACTATCCACTGTGGCGAGGGGGCTTGCCCCCGTTGGGGTGCGCAGCGCCCCCAAAACCCGACAACGCGGTGAAACAGGCAAAACGCGTTGGCCGGTTTACGACTGCTTCGCAGCCGAACGGGGGCAAGCCCCCTCGCCACAGGGTAAGTGTGAGGCCCAGTTTTTTGTGTGATGTGTCCCCCGGCTTTTGGTGGGGGGTTTGGGGGGGCCGTTGGCCCTTGACTGTTGGTTAAACATGGAGAGATCGGGATGGTATTTTCGTCCAATGTGTTCCTGTTTTTGTTCTTGCCGATCTTTCTCGGCTTGTACTACCTAAGCGGGATTCGCTATCGCAACTTGCTGCTGCTGATCGCCAGCTACGTGTTCTATGCCTGGTGGCGCGTGGACTTCCTCGCGTTGTTCGCCGCCGTCACGCTATGGAATTACTGGATCGGCCTCAAGGTCGGTGCCGCTGGCGTGCGGACCAAACCGGCCCAGCGCTGGTTGCTCCTGGGCGTGGCCGTCGACTTGTGCATTCTTGGCTACTTCAAGTACGCCAACTTCGGCGTCGACAGCATCAACGCGATGATGACCTCGGTTGGGCTATCGCCGTTCATCCTGACCCACGTGCTGTTGCCGATCGGGATCTCGTTCTACATCTTCGAGTCCATCAGCTACATCATCGACGTCTACCGTGGTGACACCCCGGCGACCCGTAACCTGATCGACTTCGCGGCGTTCGTGGCGATCTTCCCGCACTTGATTGCCGGCCCGGTATTGCGTTTCCGCGACCTCGCCGACCAGTTCAACAACCGCACCCACACCCTCGACAAGTTCTCCGAGGGTTGCACGCGGTTCATGCAGGGTTTCATCAAAAAGGTCTTTATCGCCGACACCCTCGCGGTGGTGGCCGACCATTGCTTCGCCTTGCAAGCCCCGACCACGGGTGATGCCTGGCTCGGCGCCCTGGCCTACACCGCGCAACTGTATTTCGACTTCTCCGGCTACAGCGACATGGCCATCGGCCTGGGCTTGATGATGGGTTTCCGCTTCATGGAAAACTTCAAGCAGCCATACATCAGCCAGTCGATCACCGAGTTCTGGCGGCGCTGGCACATCAGCCTGTCCACCTGGCTGCGTGACTACTTGTACATCACCCTCGGCGGTAACCGTAAAGGTACGTTGATGACCTATCGCAACCTGTTCCTGACCATGCTCCTCGGTGGTCTGTGGCACGGCGCGAACATCACCTACATCGTCTGGGGTGCCTGGCACGGCATGTGGCTGGCGATTGAAAAGGCCCTGGGCCTGAACACCTCGCCGCGCAGCATCAACCCGATCCGCTGGGCGCTGACTTTCCTGCTGGTGGTGATGGGCTGGGTGATCTTCCGCTCGGAAAACCTGCACGTCGCCGGTCGCATGTACGGCGCGATGTTCAGCTTCGGCGAATGGTCACTGTCGGAACTCAACCAGGCCAGCCTCACCGGCCTGCAAGTCGCGACGCTGATCGTGGCTTACATGACCCTGGCGTTCTTCGGCATTCGTGACTTCTACACCAATCGTCCGCCGGAAAAGACCAAGCCTGCCGTGAATGTCGAGGCCGATGGCCCGGCGAGCGCCACGCCTGGAATGATCAAAGCCGTACCGGGCGACAACCCGGCCAGCATCCACGAACCGGGCTACACCGTCGGCGTTGAAGCCACCGTGCAACCGGCTTACTGGACCGCTGACTGGTCGCGCTACGTGATGCGCACGCTGGTACTGGTGTTGTTCATCGCCTCGATTTTCAAACTCTCGGCGCAAAGCTTCTCGCCGTTCCTTTACTTCCAGTTCTGAGGGATCTGACCATGACCCGCTCATTACGCATCCTCTACATCGCCCTGTTCCTGTTGACGCTGTTCGCCTTGGGCGTTTGGTCGACGCGCAGCTTCTTCGGCTTCAACACCAGTGCCGAAACCACGGTGCTCAACGGTCGCTGGACCAAAGCCGTGGAGACGCACTACGACGCCGAGTTCCCGATCAAGCGCCTGGGCACCAACCTCTGGGCTGCGCTGGATTTCAAACTGTTCAATGAAGGTCGTCCGGGCGTGGTGCTCGGTCGCGATCAATGGTTGTACAGCGATGAAGAGTTCAACCCGATCGTCAACGAAGAGCTGAACCTGCAAGGCAACTACGCGCTGGTCGAAGGCGTGCGCCAAACCCTGAAAGCCAAAGGCATAAAACTGGTGATGGCGATTGTCCCGGCCAAGGTTCGCCTGTACCCGGAACACCTGGGTGAAGTGAAACCGGCGAGCATCCACGCCAATCTCTACCAGGACTTCCATGCGCGTGTGGCGGCCGACAAGATCCTCGCCCCCGACCTGCTCGGCCCGTTCCAACAGGCCAAGCAAAGCGGTCAGCAAGTGTTCCTGCGCACCGACACTCACTGGACCCCGGAAGGCGCGCAAATCGCCGCCGAAACCCTGGCCAAGACTATTTCCGCGAAAACCCCGCTCAGCGGCGAACCGCAAAAGTTCGTCACCACACCTGCGGAAAAAGTCACCCACAAAGGCGACCTGCGACTGTTCCTGCCGCTGGACCCGCTGTTCGAAAACCTGATGCCGGCCACCGAGCCGTTGCAGAAGCGCAACACCGTGGCCGCTGACAACCCGCCTGCCGGTGATGACGCCCTGTTCGCCAACAACGAAGTGCCGGTGGCCCTGATCGGCACCAGCTACAGCGCCAACCCGAACTGGAACTTCGTCGGTGCGCTGAAACAAGCGCTGCACAGCGACGTGGTCAATTACTCCGAAGACGGCCACGGCCCGATCCTGCCGATGCTCACCTACCTGGAAAGCGATGCTTTCAAGAACAGCCCGCCACAGGTGCTGATCTGGGAGTTTCCTGAACGTTATCTGCCTGTGAACAACGAAATCGGTGACGCCGACCCGCAGTGGGTCGCAGAGCTTAAAGAAGCCGGCGTTCGCCAACAAAACGTAGCTGCAACCACTAAATCCGAGACGCCCGACCGGGCGCAAAACTGAAAGAGAGGTACACCCATGACTTTCACTACTACTCCTCGCCGTCTCGCCAAGACCTTTGCTCTCGTCGCTGGCATGAGCGTGTTGTCGATGTCCGCCTTCGCTGGCGACGCCGCACTCTACGGCCCGACCGCACCGAAAGGTTCGACCTTCGTGCGGATCTACAACGCCAGTAACGCTGAAGTCAGCGCCACCGTCGGCACCACTGCGCTCAACGATGTGGCACCACTGGCCAGCAGCGATTTCAGCTTCATGCCGGGCGGCGATTACAGCGCCAAGGTCGGCAGTCAGAGCCTGCCGGTGAAACTCGCCGGTGACCACTATTACACCCTGGTCAACAACGCCAGCGGCGCGCCACAACTGATCGAAGAGCCGCCGTTCAAGAACAAGCAAAAATCCCTGGTTCGCGTGCAGAACCTGAGCGACAAGGCCCTGACCCTGAAAACCGCCGACGGCAAGACTGAAGTGGTTCCGTCGGTCGCGGCCAAGGGGCGTGGCGAGCGTGAAATCAACCCGGTGAAAGTCAGCCTGGCCCTGTATGACGGCGCGACCAAAGTCGGCGACGTAAAACCGGTTGCCCTGGAACGCGGTGAAGCGGCCGTGCTGTACGTCACCGGCAGCGGCAGCAGCCTGTCGCCAGTCTGGGTAAAACGCCCGGTTTCGACGCGCTAAAGATTTTTCGGATTGGCCCATTCCCCTGTGGGAGCGGGCTTGCTCGCGAAGAGGGCGTGTCAGTCGACGTTGATGTTGCCTGACACACCGCTTTCGCGAGCAAGCCCGCTCCCACCCAGGACCGAGGTGCCAATCCAGATGCGGAATAAGAACAAGAGTGAAACGACAGAACGCAGTAGCTCTAACCAATCGATTTTAAGGAGTAACAACATGATTCCGGTAATCTTGTCAGGTGGTAGCGGCTCACGTCTTTGGCCGCTTTCGCGTAAACAGTTCCCCAAACAGTTCCTGGCCTTGACCGGCGAGCACACGCTGTTCCAGCAAACCCTGGAGCGCCTGGTGTTCGAGGGCATGGACACCCCGATCGTGGTCTGTAACAAGGACCACCGCTTTATCGTCAACGAGCAACTGAGTACCCGTAAGCTGCAAGTGCAGCGCATCCTGATGGAACCGTTCGGTCGCAACACCGCACCGGCGGTAGCCCTGACCGCGATGATGCTGGTCAATGAAGGTCGCGACGAGTTGATGCTGGTGCTCCCGGCCGACCACGTGCTGGAAGACCAGAAAGCCCTGCAACGTGCGTTGGCCCTGGCCACCGTCGCTGCCGAAAACGGCGAAATGGTGCTGTTCGGCGTACCGGCTACCAAACCGGAAACCGGTTACGGCTACATCAAGTCGACCAATGATTCGCTGCTGCCCGAAGGCGTCAGCCGCGTGTCGCATTTCGTTGAAAAACCCGACGTCAAACGCGCCACCGAATACGTTGAGTCCGGCGGTTATTTCTGGAACAGCGGCATGTTCCTGTTCCGCGCCAGCCGCTTCCTCGAAGAGCTGAAAAAGCACGACCCGGACATCTACGACACCTGCCTGCTGACCCTTGAGCGCAGCGAGCAAGATGCCGACACCATCACCTTCGACGAAGCCACCTTCGCCTGCTGCCCGGACAACTCCATCGATTACGCAGTGATGGAAAAAACCCAGCGTGCCTGCGTCGTGCCGCTGACCGCCGGCTGGAGTGATGTCGGGTGCTGGGCGTCGCTGTGGGAAGTGAATGAAAAAGACGCCAACGGCAACGTCTCCAAAGGTGACGTGGTTATCCAGGACAGCAGAAACTGCATGATCCACGGCAACGGTAAACTGGTGTCGGTGATCGGCCTGGAAAACATCGTGGTCGTCGAAACCAAGGACGCCATGATGATCGCCCACAAGGACTCGGTCCAAGGCGTGAAACAAATGGTCAACACTCTCAACGAACAGGGCCGCAGCGAAACCCAGAACCACTGCGAAGTCTATCGTCCGTGGGGCTCCTACGACTCGGTGGACATGGGCGGGCGTTTCCAGGTCAAGCACATCTCGGTCAAGCCGGGCGCATGCCTGTCGCTGCAAATGCACCACCACCGCGCCGAACACTGGATCGTGGTCAGCGGCACCGCTGAAGTGACCTGCGACGAAAACGTGTTCCTGCTCTGTGAAAACCAGTCGACCTACATTCCGATTGCTTCGGTCCACCGCCTGCGCAACCCGGGCAAGATTCCACTCGAGATCATCGAAGTGCAATCGGGCAGCTATTTGGGCGAAGACGATATCGAGCGGTTTGAAGATATCTACGGTCGCTCCACCCCGATCGAACGCGGCGTGTCGGTGAAAACCATCGCGCAGTGATTAACCGGTAACACAAGAAGCCCTCGTCCAGCCCGCTGCGTCCCTATCCGCAGTGGGTTGGGTGGGGGCTTTTTTTACACCGGAGACAGTCTGCTTCGAACTCTTGATAACCATCCTGGATTGATTGCCGGTAGTAAAACCTCTCCGGATCTCAGGTCTCTAATTTTATGGCGACTTGTGTCTTTCGCACTCTGGAGGCCGACGACAGTCAATCGATTACCCGCCTCGACTGCCCCAGTGTGGTGAATCTCACTGACCTTGAACTGGGCCAGCGGCTCAATCAGCAGATGATCGGCAAGAAAGCCAGTAGCGGCGACTTTCTTCGGCGTCTGTTCATCAAATACCAAGATAACCCTTTGCTGGCCGGGCGTTGATTCCGCCTTGTGATCGGCCCAGTTTTCTAACCAACCAATCACACTATGAGGCACTACACTGGCCGACATGAATCCTCGATCTGCCACAATACTTCCAATCTTTACCGTGCCACCAAAAACGCCTGCATTGACTCTCAATGCCCGATAAGCCACTCCTTGGTAATCAGGTAGGGTTTTCACCTCAGCCTTGAAATTTTCCACGATACTTTTGATTTCTGTTTCTGAAGTACTTAAACCACGAAGATGGAAATTAATTTGGTCAGAGACTCCGTTTCCACCTTCGGCATACTCCATGAGCCCGGGTAAGTTTTGGCTTAGCGCCGCCAGCCCTTCAATCCTCCTACCCAGCACCTCGCGCTCGTTACCGCGATAGACTCGAGATTGGCCTTCAGTTGGGCGATTAAAAATTTCAATCAGTTCAGCAACTGCCTGAGTCGAGTCGCTGCGGTGATAACGTGACTGCCTGAACAAGCCGTTTTGATCGGACAAGCTAATGGGTCGGTTCTTTACAAAACCATAGAGATTCAGGCCATCAATCACGCCGCCCGGATCGGGATTCAACCATCGCTGGCGCTCCGGCGCGTAATACCTGAACCCGTAGTAATACAGCCCCGTCGCATCCCGTTCCTTGCCTGAATAACACACGGTCTTGTAACTGACCTGCACCGCTTCGCCGTTGGACCAAGCCGTGCCGCCGAACGGGTAATAGCGCTCCTGAGTAATGATGTTGGCGTGTTGATCCAGTTCCAGGGTGCTGGAACCCAGATGATCAGTCAGGCTGTAGCGCTGTTGATTGTTGGCGATTTGCGGCGGGCGTTCCGCCTCCCAATGCAACACCCGCACGTTGCCGCGCCCGGTCTGGACGTTGATTACGTGCAGTTCTTCGCCGGTGCCGCTGTGGGTACGGACTTCCAGGCCTGGCAGGTAAATAGTTTCGATGAGGTTGATTTGGGCGTTGGTTTGCAGTGAGCGGATCTTGCGTACGCGCATGCCATCGGCGCCATAGACGTAGTGTTCGCTGTCATCGGGGCCAGAATCGCGTTCGACCGGTCTTACTTCCTTTAGCTGATTGCGCAAGTCCCAACTCAACGCCTGCCCCGGTTGCAGGTTCAGCAAATTACCGTTGGCGTCGAAACCATGGCGAAAATCCTCTTCGCCCGGTTCCACCCCATCGCGCACCGGCAAACAACGATTGCTATGAGCGGCAGCGACCAGTCGATGGCCGGGGTTTTTCGCGCCCACATGGGTCAATTCGAGCAGGTTGTTGCCGTCGTCGTAGCGATAGGTCTGGCGATAATTGGCGAGGCTTTCCGTTGGCTCGGATGAGGGGCCCTGTTTGACCGTGCCAGCTTCCCACCCGGTGGCTTCGATCAACTGTGAAAGGCTGTCGTAGGTGTAGCGGCTGATCGGTTCGATACGTTGATTGGCGAAGTAGCGGACCGGCAGCGCCGCGTCTTCGATGCTCAGCACATTGCCGACCGGATCGTAGGCGTAATGCAGATCCTGCAATGGCTCTTCCAGTCCGAGCCGGGACAGTAGACGTTTGAGCCTCCCCTCTTCAGTGGTGTACTCAAGCAGCGTAACCACGCCATTACCCGCCACTTCCTGTTCAACCTGGCCGTAGACGTTGTAACGGATGGCGCTGACCATCGGCAGCCATTCCGTTGTTTTGGTCAGGCGCAAATCCACCGCGTTTAACTGGCCATAGACGGTGTGCCGGAGTCGCTGTTCATTGCCTTTGGCATCCGTTTTGGCGATCACGTCACCGAGCGGGTTTACCCATGAATACGTGGTCAAACCCGTGGGCGAGTCATGGGTAAAACGCCGAACTTGCTCAAGCACGGCGCCGTTCAGACCATAGTGATTGAACAGCAGCGTACCCGCTGGATCGTCATGCTGGATGAGTTGACCGCACTGGTTGTGATCGGCAAATGCCGGATCGATTGCCCCGTAACTCAAACACTCCGCGCAAACTTCCTCGCCGTCCTCCACCTGTTCGAACAATGCACTCAGTCGCAATAGATCGTCATAGTGCATCCGGCGCCGAGAATCCCGACCGTCCCAAGTGTGGACTGGCTGCCCCGCCTCCCCCAACAGACTGACTCGTAATCCGCCATCCACACTAACAGAGCACAAAACTGCGCCGCTCATACCCGTAATCGTGCGCAGGTTGGCCGGGGCCGAAAGGTTCTGGAATAGCCGTGGGTCCCACTGGGCCGTCGCCCGTCCGGCTACGTCATACGCCGTTCGGTTGACCCGCGCTTGCGCCGTTTCGCTGGGTTCGGGGCGGTAATAGCCCACTGAACGCACCGTCAACCTGCGTGGATCAATGACCGCCAATGTCGGGGTGTGGCTATGCGTGGTCTGCTGTTGAACGTGCATCGCACTGATCCAATTCCTTTCAACAGAGCAAACACCGATAGCTCGGATATGGCTACTGTCAGAAATTACAGTTCTGGCCATAAAGGGGGGCAAGATCAGTCGACCTGCACCCCGATTGTCGAGATTGAAATAACTAAGCAGCCCGCGTCGCTTGCTGTACCTGGGTGGGTTTGTAACGACTCCATCCTGCTCGATCCGTTCGCCAAGGGGCGTCTACAAGCATGTTGTTTTGATAAAACAACACTTTGTCTGCGAGTTTTTCGCGATTACGGAAGAGATAACGCAACTCCGAGGAAGTGGCAGAGGGTCGCGTTTTCATCACGACTTGATCCATATCCAGATCATCAAGCATGAAATGAATGACATCCGTAAGACCCGAATTCAATATCGTTGCCAACCCGGTTTTACTGGCTCGACTGATCAACTTTTGACCAAATTTATCGTCAGCATCAACATACTTTTCAAACGTCTTGCGCACAGAGTAACGACCGCCAGCAAGCTCAGTGGCGTAGCGCTCTGAAAAGTTCTTGTTAGCCGCCGTCGCAGTCACCCCCGCATACCTCGCCTTTATTTGCATGTAATACCGCTCTTCTCGCTTGAAAACCAATTGGGCAATAGACGAATACTGCCCTGTCCAGAATGCTTGACTACCGCTCGTTGCGCCCCCGGTTTGACTTAGGTTCATCCACCGACTGGCGTCACGAATAGAGCTGTAGCTTTGACGTTTGGCGTCCAGATCTTCTTCCAGTTGAGCGATATCATCTCCGTTCAAATACTTGGCCAAGTAATCTCCGCGGTTGCTCAGAGCCCCCCACCAACTCAAATAGCCCTTTTCCAGTACCTTCGCTAAACCGAAAATCAAATCCCCTTGTTCAGGCTTGAACAACTCCTTGAAGTTACTTTGCCCACCGTCGGCATCCGTCAAGAGCATTGGGTTGTTTCGGACCATGCCAAAAAAATTCAACCCGTCCACATCACCCGCCGGATCCGGATTCAACCAGCGCTGCCACTGCGGCGCGTAATACCTGAACCCATAGTAATAAAGCCCAGTCGCATCCCGCTCCTTCCCCGAATACCTCACTGTCTTGTAACTGACTTGTATGGCCTCACCGTTCGACCAGGCTGTACCGCCGAACGGGTAATAGTGTTCCTGCGTGATGAGGTTGGCGTGCTGATCCAGCTCAAGGGTGGTGGAGCCGAGATGATCGCTAAGGCTATAGCGTTGTTGATTGTTGGCGATTTGCGAAGGTGGTCTCGCCTCCCAATGCAACACCCGCACACTGCCGCGCCCGGTTTTTACCTCGATAACGTGCAACTCTTCACCAGTGCCACTGTGGGTACGAATTTCCAGGCCTGGCAGGTAAATAGTTTCGATGAGGTTGATTTTGGCGTTGGTTTGTAGCGAGCGGATCTTGCGTACGCGCATGCCGTCGGCGCCGTAGATATAACGTTCGCTGTCGTCGGGCCCAGTATCGCGTTCGACCGGTATTACTTCCTTTAGCTGATTACGCAAATCCCAACTCAACGCCTGCCCCGGTTGCAGATTCAGCAAATTACCGTTGGCATCGAAACCATGGCGAAAATCCTCTTCGCCCGGCCCCACGCTATCGCGCACCGGCAAACAGCGATTGCTGTGAGCGGCGGCGACCAATCGGTGGCCGGGGTTCTGCGCGCCCACATGGGTCAATTCGAGCAAGTTGTTGCCGTCATCGTAGCGATAGATCTGGCGGTAATTGGCGAGGATTTCCGTTGGCTCGGATAACGGCCCCTGTTTGACCGTGCCAGCCTCCCAACCGGTGGCTTCGATCAACTGTGACAGGCTGTCGTAGGTGTAGCGGTTGATCGGTTCGATGCGTTGATTGGCGAAGTAGCGGACCGGCAGCGTCGCGTCTTCGATGCTCAACACATTGCCGATTGGATCGTAGGCGTAATGCAGATCCTGCAATGGATCTTCCTGCCCGAGCTGGGACAGTAAACGGTTCAGTCGCCCGTCTTCAGCGGTGTATTCAAGGCGCGTAACCACGCCATTCCCCGCCACTTCCTTTTCAACCTGACCAAAGACGTTGTAACGGATGGCGCTGACCATCGGCAGCCATTGCGTTGTGTTGCTCAGGCGCAAGTCCACCGTGTGTAACTGGCCATCAACGGTGTGCCGGAATCGCTGTTCGTTCCCTTGCGCATCTATTCGGGACTGCATGTCGCCCAACGGGGTCAATCGTGATTGGCTGACAAATCCCGGACTCGATTCGCTGGTAAAACGCCGTTCTTGCTCCTGCAGCGCACCACTCAACCCATAGCCGTTGAACAGCAAAACACCTGCCGAATCATCATGACGAATCAATCGCCCGCACTGGTTGCCGCCGCTGAGCGTCTCGTCACCATAAGCAAGCTGCTCCGTGGAATCACCGTTCTCAAACACCGCCACGGGCCGCAACTGGTCGTCGTAACGAGTCTGGCGCAACGTGCCGCGCCCATCCCACTGTTCCAGCAACTGCGCGCCCTCCCCCACCAAACCAACCCGCCATCCGGCGTCGACACTGACGGTACTGAGCACGATGGAAGACAACGAATAGGCAGTCGCCAGATTGGCCTGCGTCATCCGCCACAAACGCGAATCCCACTGCGCAACCGAGCGCCCCTGCGGATCATGGGCCATGCGATTGATCCGCGCCTGGGCAGACTGGTCGCCGTCGTCACGCCAGTAACCGACGGCGCGAACCGTCAGCCCGCGCGGGTCCAGCGCCGTCAGGGTTGGGGTTTGGCGGTGGACAGGCGATAGCGTCAGCATTGACGGATCTTCCTTGAACAGTGCGCCCATCTAATACCCGCGATTGAATCGCTGGCTACTGTCAGAAATTACAGGGCGGACGGACGGTACGCCGCGCTTGCCCATCGCCAACCACGTCTACGCTTAGGTAGGATGGCCTTCTCTTCTCCCGAGGTTGTGCGACATGTTCATCGGCATCCTGCTGATCATCACCTGGCTGATCCTGTTGTTGCGCTACCCCGCCAAAGCCTTGCCAGTGTCCGTGGCCGCCGCCGTTGGCCTGGGCCTGGTCGCCACGTGGGTGATCTGGCTGGACAACCGCGAGGTCAAGCAACTGGCGCGCCTTGAGTTGCGCATCAGTTATGCCCCGGACCAGTGCCCGGCAGATCGGCCGCTGCAACTGAAAATGAACAACGGCAACGACGTGCCGCTGACCGAACTGCGCTGGCGCATCGCAGCCTACGCGCCGGGCGATACGGTCAACCTGGCCGACAATCAATACGCCGCCCCGCGCTATCGCGGCCCCGGCGAATTGCAGGCTGGCGCCAATTGGGAAGACTGTTTGCCGATGCCGCCATTGCGCCCCGGTTACCGCGCGCAAACCCTGGAGTTTCGCGCCGAGCGTTTGCAGGGTAGTTTCTCCGACTAATCCCCTCTCTTCACATTGCACAAGGACCGCGCCATGCCCGTTGCGTTGATTACCGGTTGTTCCAGCGGCATTGGCCGCGCCCTGGCTGATGTGTTCAAAGCGGCCGGTTACAAAGTCTGGGCCAGTGCCCGCAAGGCTGACGATGTGGCAGCGCTGGAGGCCGCCGGGTTTATCGCCGTACAACTCGACGTCAACGATGGGCCGGCGCTCGACGCGTTGAGCGAGCGGATCAACCAGCAACATGGTGGCCTCGACGTGCTGATCAACAATGCCGGTTACGGCGCCATGGGACCGCTGCTCGATGGCGGCGTGCCGGCCATGCAGCGCCAGTTTGAAACCAACGTGTTTGCCGTGGTCGGCGTGACCCGCGCACTGTTCCCGGTGTTGCGCCGGGCGAAGGGATTGGTGGTGAACATCGGAAGCGTGTCTGGGGTTCTGGTCACGCCGTTCGCCGGCGCTTATTGCGCCTCGAAAGCGGCGGTGCATGCCTTGAGCGATGCGTTGCGCATGGAACTGGCGCCGTTCGGTATCCGCGTGATGGAAGTCCAGCCCGGCGCCATCGCGTCCAGCTTCGCCAAGAATGCCGGCCAGGAAGCCGAACAATTGATTACCGAACAATCTCCGTGGTTTCCATTGCGTGAGGGCATTCGCGCACGGGCCAAGGCCTCGCAAGACAAACCAACGCCAACCCGTGGCTTTGCCGCTGTGTTGTTGAAGGCTGTGCAGCAGGAAAAACCGCCACGGCTGATCCGCATCGGCAATGGCAGCCGGGCGCTGCCACTGCTGGCGACGCTGCTGCCCAAGGGGTTGCTGGAGTCGACCTTGATGAAGCGCTTCGGTTTGAATCGCCAACTCTGAGTGTGGCAAACCGGTCTAATCGCGCCAGACCGTCACGATCATCATCAAACTGAGCAGCGCCATGGTGCCCATGGCGAGGCTCAGGCCCAGAGTGAAAAAAGTGCCGGGTATCACTTCACGGGGATCGGCCGGGTTGTAGAACACGGTCACCTTGTCCCCAGCCTCAACGCCGGAAAACTCGTCTCTGAACTCATGAATGAACGGTGTGCCGTCGGCCGTGACAAAGGCAACTTTTCTGACGGAGGTATAGCTGTGGCCGCTCTGCACGCCGATCATTCGAGAGCTTGATGTGCTCACGACTTCAGCGTGTACCTTGACGCCTCTGATTCTGAGATCAAAGAAATCGTAACCCTGATAAACGGCACCGGCCGTGCTCAGCAGCATCAGACCGAAGAACAAGCCTGCGATGTACTTCATCCACGCGCTCCTTGCCGGTTTGGAAGGGGCGGCAATATAGCGACCCGACATCGCAACAACAACTCGATCACACCGCCGGTGCTCCATCCATACAGGTTTGTATGCCCGGGTGCTTTCAGTAGAATGCGCGCACTTGAGACATTCGACGCGTTTACGCCGACTCAAGCAGCATGGAATCGCTGGCATTAAAACTGAAGCACGGATTGCTTTGCCTTCCAACTCTTCCCTGCCCGTTCCATGCGACCTTTATTCAATCGCAGATCAGGGAATATCCATTGAACGTTTTCAACGTGCTGCCACTGGCCTTTGTTGCCTTGTTGGCCGGCTGCAGCGCCAACTCTGAACAGACCACCAGCAAAGAGTCCTCCCTCAACGACACGCTGCCCAAGCTGACCTTGCAAAGTGTGCTGCCGTCACCGTCCAGTAATGAACAGTGCAACGCGCAAATGGACAGCGACATTCTGTTCGGCCTCGGTTTTCAACTGTACGGCGATCAGGAATGGGACACCGCCAAAAGCTGCCTGGAACTGGCCGCGCCGAAACACCCTCGCGCCTTCTGCTATCTGTCGATGATCGCCGGCCAGGACGAAAGCAAAACCCCGGATCAACGCAACAGCGAGGCCTTCAATTACATGGCCTATTCGGCGATGCAGAATGACTGGTGCGCAGAATACGGTCTGTATCAGGTCTACCAATACGGCAGCAGCGGAGCCAGGCAAGATCCTGCGCTGGCCAGCCGTTGGCTTGAGCGTTCTTCGGTGCATGGTTACCCCGAGGCTCAGAAGGAACTGATCGAGCAGTACGAAGAGCAAGGCAACCTGGTCGCCGCCTACGCCTGGACAAAGATCATGGCCAAGGACGATGACTCGACTGCTGCCGATACCCTGAAAACGAAGATGACCGCCGCGCAAATCGTCGACGGTGAAAAGCGTTATACCGAGCTCGCTGGCCAGGTCACCAGCAAAAAAGCCATGTACGCCGAAGCGCGGGAAGAAGACGTCGGCCGTTACTCCGCCGAAATCTATCAAGACTATCCGGACACCTTCAAAGGCCTGTCGTCTGCCGAGCGCTACGACTACGTGAAGCAGTCGATGTACAAAGCCATTGACCTGCCGTTCACCAAGAGCCGTGGTCACGTGCTGAGCTATATCGTGATCAATCGCGCCGCTCAGCTGAAAAAACCTGATGCGAATATCGCGAATGACCAGCGGATCGTCGCCCTCATGGAAGATGACGAGTTGTCGGTCGCTGAAACCATCGAGCATGGCCTGCTGGTGGTCAACAAGTTCTACAGGTAAACCGACACAGCGGTGGCGAGGGAGTTTGCTCCCTCGTTCCATGCTCGCTGTTACATCATTGCGATCAGGAAATTCTCATTGAAATTGCTAAACGTACTGCCATGGATCATGGCCAGCCTGTTGGTCGGCTGCGGGGCTTCACCGGATGAGACGCTGAACGCCACCCTGCCCAAGCTCAGCCTCAGGGAGCTGTTACCGCAAGCCGTCGCCAACGAGTATTGCAACCTCTACATGGACAGCGATCTGCTCTACGGCATCGGCTACCAGTTGTACAACGACGAAAAGCCCGAGCAAGCCCGCAGTTGCCTGATCATGGCCGCGCCCACCCATGACCGGGCCTTGTGTTATCTGGCAAGCATCGCGGAACAGGACACGAGCAAGGACAGCGCCCAGCGCGACCGAGAAGCCTTCAGCTATATGGCGTATTCCGCGGTCAGAAATGACTCGTGCGCCGAGTTCGGCATGTTCCAGAACTTTGCCTATGGCATGCGCGGACAGACGCCGGACACCGAGCTCGGTTTACGTTGGCTGGAACGCTCGGCACGCCATGGCGATCCGGACTCCCAGCAAACCCTGATTCGTATGCATACCAACAAAGCCAATCTGCCCGTGGCTTACAGTTGGGCCAGAGTCCTCGACGATACGGCACAGATCGACTCGCTGAAACAACGAATGAACCCGCAGCAACTCAGCGAAGGAGAAAAAGGTTACGAGCAACTGAGCAAGAACGTGACCAGCAAGGACGAGGTGCGCAAGGAGGCGCGAGAGGAAAACATCGCGGTGTACTCGGCGAACATCCATATGCAGTTCCCCGACACCTTCAAGGGATTGTCGCCGAAAGATCGCCATGCCTTTATGGAGAACGCAGTGGCCACGGTGAGTGCTCGTCCCGAGTTCAGCACCCGTGATCAGCTTTACGCGTATGTGATCATTTCACGACAGGCTCAGTTGCACAGCACCAATGCCGACGTCCTGCAGAATCCGCAGGTCATGGCGCTGCTCAGTGACAAAGAACTGGACGTGGCTGATGCAGTGAAGAAGGCCGAAGTCAGTCTCAGACAGGCGCAACAGTAAGGCGCCTTACCAACGAAGAGGCCCGGGGTGCAGCCCAGGCCTCTTCTCAGCAAACACAAAACCTGTGGGAGCGGGCTTGCCTACGATGGCAGCGACTCGGTCTACCTAGTTATCCACAACGTCCTGCTTCACCACCACCGTACACGTAATCCCCGCCGCCAACAGCACCCCCTCCGGCACTTCATCAATGTGAATCCGCACCGGCACCCGCTGAGCCAACCGCACCCAGTTGAACGTTGGGTTCACGTCAGCAATCAGCTCGCGACTCTCCGGGTTGTCGCGGTCGTAGATCCCGCGGGAAATACTCTCCACATGCCCCTTCAGCACTTCGCCGCTCATCAGTTGCATGTCAGCCTTATCGCCCACTCGCACGTGGGGCAATTTTGTCTCTTCGAAGAAACCGTAGACCCAGAACGAGTTCATATCGACCACGGCCATTTTCGCTTCGCCGATGCGTGCGTAATCCCCGCGATGGACGTTCAGGTTGGTGACGTAGCCGTCCACCGCCGCGCGCACTTCGGTGCGTTTGAGGTTCAGCTCAGCAGCTTCCAGTTGCGCCTGGGCGTGTTGGTAGTCGGCCAGGGCCGAGTCGGCGATGTTGCTGGCGTCGTCGCGGTTTTCCTTGGAGATCACCAGCGCGTCCATGTCGGCGCGGCGGTGGGCGTTGACCTTGCGCATCTCCCATGTGGCCTTGCGCGACGCCACCATCGATTGCGCCTGTTTGACCGCGATGCGGTAGTGCTCGGGGTCGATCTGCATCAGCAGGTCGCCCTTCTTCACCAGTTGGTTGTCACGCACCGGCACGTCCACCACTTCGCCGGTGACGTCGGCGGCGACGTTGATGATGTCGGCGCGCACGCGGCCGTCGCGGGTCCACGGCGTGTCCATGTAATGCACCCACAGGGTCCGGCCGATCCATATCGCGAGGGCCAGCACCAACAGGGTGGCGAGCAGGCTGAAGAGCTTTTTCATCAGAACGTTCTCAACGGTAGACAGTCAGCGACAAGGCGCCGAACAGACAGGTAAACAGACTCAGGCGCAGCAGTGCCGGGTGCCAGAAGAAGCGGTACAAATCGAACCCGGACAAAAACCGGTCCAGCGCCCAGGCCAGCGCTGCGGCGATGAAAAACATCAGCGTCATGGTCGGCATGTACACGCCGTGGAAGGCGATTTCACGCGGCATGTTCAACTCCTTGGGGCTTGGTCTTTGCGGCCACGTTTATGAAGCCTGCAAGCGGTGATTGCGGGTCGAGCAACGAGGTGCGGATGAAGTGCAGATAGCTCTTCACCCGACGCAACGCCGAGGTGTCGAAGTGCGGGGCGAACGGTTCGTCAGTGGCTTGTACGCGGCTGATCGCATGGTCGACGGCGATCAAGCCGCGCTCCAGATTGCTCTGGCTCGGTTGCAGGAACAGCCGCACCAGCGAACGGCCCATGACGCGGATCGCCTGGCGCCACGGTTGGGATTCGGCATACGCCGGGTGCACCGGCAGAATCGCCTGTTCCTTGCGCAACTCGATGATTGCGTGACCGACTTCCAGCACCACGAACATCCAGCGCAGCAAGTCCCGTTGCACTTGCGGCTGGCCCACCGCCAAGCCGTAAGCCTGGTGCAGCAAATCCCGGGTGCGGCTTTCGAAACTCGAACCCAAGCCCTTGAGTTTGCCGCTGATGGCGTAGACCACTTGCCCGCGCAAATCCTGCTCCAACCGACGCCATAACCAGCGACTGTTGGGCGGCAGGATGATTGCCCCGGCGGCGGCGCACACCAACATGCCGAGCACCATGGCGATGTAGTCGTTGATAAAGGTGTAGGGGTTGTAAATGGTCAGGTTGTCCGGCACCGAACCGGTGCTGAAAAAGATCAACAAACCGAGGCCGACCCCGGCGTATTGCGGGCGTGAGGTCAGGAATGAGCCGAGCACGATCACCGGCGCGAGCATCATGCAGAGCAGCGGAAAACCATCGATCCACGGAAAGATGAAAAACATCTCGACGAAGCCGATCAACGCCCCGAGCAACGTGCCGCAAGCCATTTGAAACGCCATGCGTTTCGGGTTCGGCGTCGCGGCGGACAGGCCGACGGTGGCGGCAGCAATCATCGTCATCGTCGCCCCGCTCGGCCATGCAGTGGCCACCCAGTAACTGCCGAGCACCACCAGAATGAATGTCGCGCGAATCCCCGACGCTGCCGACGCCAGCCAGTTGGTTTGCGGGGTGAACGGTTCATCCCATTGCTCACGGGCGTGGGTGTGATCGGCCAGTGAGGCGTGGGTCTGTGCATAACTGTGCAGGTCATCGACGAAGCGATAGAGCAACTCGTATGCGGTGTGGAAATCCAGCTGCTCGGCGTCGCTCGGGTCGGTCTCCTGGAAGATCGTCCGAAGACCGCGAACCCGCGCCGGCAAGCCCTCCTTGTAAGCGGTCAACGCCGCGACCAGACGCGCGGCATCGGCGTTGGTGAGCGCCCGGCCACTGAAGCCGTCGAGCAATTCGGCGAGGTCCTGCAGACCCGGTTTGATCGCTGCCACCACGTGGTCCGCGTCGCTGCTGCGCAAGCGTTCGAGCAATTGGTGCAAGGCGTTGAAGCGGGTGGTGATGCTCATGAACTCGCTGTTCAAGCGACTGAGTCGACCGTTGCGTCGACGCATGTGCGGGTCTTCGAACACCGTCACGCTGCGCAAGCCTTCGATGCCCACCGCTTCGGCGATGAAACGCACGTTGCTCGCCTCAAAAGCTTCGCGTTGGCTGCGACCGCGCAAGCCGTCGGTGACGAACAACGCGAACACGCCGAAGCGCTGATACAAGGCGTTGCGCATCGCGGCGCTGGCGGTTTGCGGCAGGATCGCGGCGCTGATCAGGGTCGAGCAAATAATCCCGAGGGAGATTTCCAGCACCCGCCAGACCGCCGCCATAAACGCGCCGTCCGGGTGAGCCAATGCCGGCAAACCGACCATTGCGGCGGTGTAGCCGGCGAGCACAAAACCGTAGGCGCGGAAGTTGCGATAACGGGCGGCACCGGCCGTGCAGATCCCGACCCAAATCGCCAGCGAGCCGAGGAACAGTTCGGTGTTTTGCGCAAACAATGCGATCAGCGCGACCATCACCGTCGACCCGGCGAGCGTGCCGAGGAAGCGATAGAAACTCTTGGCCAACACGTGGCCGCTTTGCGGTTGCATGACGATGAATACGGTGATCATCGCTGTGCGCGGTTGCGGCAACTCCAGGCGCATGGCCAGCCACAGGGTCAGGAATGCTGCGATCAGCACCTTGAAAATGTAGACCCAGGTCACGCCATCGCTGCGCGCCCAGTCATAGAAACCCCGGCGCCATTCAAGGGAATGTAGCCAGCGCAGAGGTGCGGGCAAGGGAGTCATTAAATCCTGCTCAGTGGTCGAGGGCTTGAAGGATGAACACTCACTTCAGGCACTCCCGAAAATTTGTGGCGAGGGGGCTTGCCCCCGTTCGGCTGCGAAGCAGCCGCCAAATCGGTAAATGCGGTGTGCCTGAAAAACCGCGTTGGCAGGTCTTGGGGCTGCTTCGCAACCCAACGGGGGCAAGCCCCCTCGCCACAGGCAAGCTCCCTCGCCACAGATGAGTGTGAGCCTGAAAATTTGTGTTCAATTTGTGAGGGTCTTCAGCAGCGCCGGGGTTTGCGGTGCGGCGGTCTGGCTGGCTGTCGGCACGTCGTTGCCGGCGCCTAATCCGCCGCCGAGCGCTGTTACCAACTCAGCATGAGCACTGAGTCGCGCCGCCTGAACCTGCTGCTGAACCTGCTGCTGCTTGAACAACAACGTCTGGGCATTCAGCACATTGAGGTAATCAGTGAGCCCACGCTGGTAGGCAATCATCGCGATGTCGTAAGTCTTCTGCGCCGTGGCCACCGACTCGGCGGCGAACACCTGTTGCTTGTCCATCGACTCACGGCGGATCAACTGATCGGAGATGTTCTTCAGCGCATTGACCAGCGTCTGGTTGTACTTGGCCACCGCGATGTCATACCCGGCTGAGGCTTCGCCCAGCTCCGAGCGCAAACGGCCGCCGTCGAAAATCGGCAGCGAGATCGCCGGGCCGACACTGTAGTTGAGCTTCTTGCCGGTCAAAAACTCCAGCGCCCCGCCGCCGGTGGCCATGTAGCCGAGGCTGCCGACCAGGTCAACGTTGGGGTAGAAACCGGCGTGCGCCACATCAATGCCTCGGGCCTGAGCCGCGACTTGCCAGCGACTGGCGACCACATCCGGGCGTTGGCCGAGCAATTGCGCGGGCAACGATGACGGCAATTTCAGCGCGGCGCCCAACGCCAGGGTCGGCCGCTGTAACTGCGCGCCCTCGCCCGGACCTTTGCCGGCGAGTGCGGCGAGTTGATTGCGGCTCAGGGCGATTTCTTCGTCCAGGGCATCGATCTGCCGATGGGTTTCCGGCAGCGGCGTTTCAGCCTGGCTGACTTCGAAATGGGTGCCGATCCCGCCGTTCAGGCGCTTTTGCGCCAGATCGAGGATTTGCTGTTGCTGCTTCAACGTCGCGGCGACGATGTCCCGCTGCGCGTAATGCAGCGAGAGCTCGATGTAGGCGCGCACGATGTTGTTCTGCAATTCGAGCTGGGCCAGCCGCGCTTCGGCGGCCGTCATGTGTGCCATGTCCACGGCGCGTTCGGTGGCGTTGCTTTCGCGGCCCCAGAGGTCCAGGGCATAACTGAAGCCCAGCGAGGCGTTGTTGTCCCAGGTGGTCGTATTCGCCAACTCGCCGGGGCCGTAGAACTGATCGGTCGCCCAGTTGTGGCGCTTGAGGGTCGCCTCGCCATTGATCTGCACCGACTCCGCGGCCTCAGCGATACCGGCCATGGACTTGGCCTGACGCACCCGGGCGGTAGCCATGGCCATGGTCGGGCTGCCTTGCACGGCGAGGTCGATCCAGCGATTCAGTTGCGGGTCGCCATAGGCCTGCCACCATTGCGCGGTGGGCCAGTGAGCGTCCTGTGCAGCGTTCTGGATGGCTTCGTCGGTGGCCAGTGAATCGGCCTCCAGCGCCTTGCCCTGTGGGGCAATACCTCCGGTACCGACGCAGCCGCTGATTGCCAGGGTTAAAGCCAAAACACTGAACGTCTTGAGCGCTCTGTTGATGCGACGCGGCACTGCTGCAAATTCCTGAGTGAGGGAGGCATGAGATTTTGGGGAACGGACACTGCCCCCTGTGGGAGCGGGCTTGCTCGCGAAGAGGCCCTGTCAGTCGACATCATTGTTGAATGACCCACCGCTTTCGCGAGCAAGCTCGCTCCCACAGGGTTTGTGCCGTACGCCAGTTCCTGCGGTGGCGCAATTCTATGGGGCGACCCGAACGGCGATAAGCTGGGATTCCTGTGAATCTTTGTTACCGTTAACGCGATAATCCCTTGGTCGGGGTCTCAGACCACGAAACTTCGTGTCACAATTTGCCATCGAACCCGAGAGCACCCCATGGACACTTTGCAAAACATGCGCGCCTTCAGTTACGTGGCCCAGGCCGGCAGCTTCACCGCCGCCGCCGTGCAGCTGGACACCACGACAGCCAATGTCTCGCGCGCGGTCTCCACCCTGGAAGCCCACCTGCAAACCCGTCTGCTCAACCGAACGACACGCCGCATCGCCCTGACCGAGGCCGGCAAGCGCTATCTATTGCGCTGCGAGCAGATCCTGGCCTACGTCGAAGAAGCCGAAGCCGAGGCCAGCGACGCCCACGCCCGCCCGGCCGGGCAGCTCAAAGTGCACACCATGACCGGCATCGGCCAGCACTTCGTGATCGACGCGATCGCCCGCTACCGCAAGACCCACCCGGACGTGACGTTCGACCTGACCATGGCCAACCGCGTACCGGACCTGCTGGACGAGGGCTACGACGTGTCCATCGTGCTCGCCAGCGAACTGCCGGACTCGGGCTTCGTCTCCCAACGCTTGGGCATCACCTACAGCATCGTTTGCGCCTCGCCGGCCTATGTAAAAGCCAACGGCTGCGCGCACAAACCCAGCGACCTGCTCAACCACGCCTGCCTGCGCCTGGTCAGCCCGGTGATCCCGCTGGAGAAATGGACCTTCGACGGCCCCGAAGGCCAGGAAATGGTCACCATTAATAGCTCACCGTTTTTGGTCAACTCCGCCGATGCGATGAAAACCGCGATCACCAGCGGCATGGGCGTTGGCGTGTTGCCGGTGTACGCGGCGATTGAAGGGCTGCGCAATGGCACGCTGGTGCGGGTGATGCCGAACTACCGCTCGCAGGAATTGAACCTGTACGCGATCTACCCGTCGCGGCAGTACCTGGATGCGAAGATCAAGACCTGGGTCGAGTATTTGCGCGGGTCGTTGCCGGAGATATTGGCGGCGCATCAGGCGGAATTGGCGGCGTATGAATTGAGCGGGAGTTTGGGTGGGGTTCGGGTGGCGAATTGAGCTACAGACGGTCCTACAAATCTCGAATATTTGAGGACGTTTCCGACGCGTTTTGACGGTTGGTGTGTGGGACGGGAGATGGGTAGGCTTTGGGGGTCGCTGACGCATCAGTGACCGGGTCTGGAAAACCCGTATCAACGTTTGACCTCTGCACATGGCATACTGCGGCGCTTTTTTCTGCATGCAATGTTATGGCGGCTGTGCGCGGGAGACCTTCGGGTCTGCCGGGTTTTGTTGGGCGTTACCGGTTTTTCCAGTCCGCGCACGGCTGCCACCTTCGTCTGGAAAACGAAAGTGGCAGCTCCATTATGCCCGCATGGAGTAACGCCCTTATGTTCAAGCCAACACCGAATCCCCCTCACACCCCCAGCCACCTGTTCCAGGTTGCCCCCAACGCCACCACCGAAACCTTATTGGTCTACGCCTGCGAATCCCTCGCCTCGGCCAGCGTCATGGCCAGTGACCTCGCCGGATTTCTCGAAGGCACCCACCGCAACACAATGCAGGGAATCCAGCAGGTCATCATGCTGGGTGAACTGGTGGTGAATCGCGCACTGGACAACCTCGATCCACAAAACTGACCAAACATCCCCCTGTGGGAGCGGGCTTGCTCGCGAAGGCGGTGTGTCAGGCGATATTGATGTTGGATGACCGACCGCTTTCGCGAGCAAACCCGCTCCCACAGTTGGATCGTGTACATCCGGGCACTCGCGCAAAACCAGGGAAGAATGTTAGCGTGCTTGGCATTCTCCAGACTCGCCGAGCCCCGCGACCATGAAAAAAACCGTCCTCGCCTTCAGCCGTGTCACCCCGGAAATGATCGAACGCCTGAAACAGGATTTCGACGTGATCGTGCCGAACCCAAAAAACGGTGACATCAACGCCCAGTTCAACGAAGCCCTGCCCCACGCCCACGGGCTGATCGGCGTCGGTCGCAAACTTGGCCGCGCGCAGCTGGAAAACGCCGCCAAACTGGAAGTGGTCTCCAGCGTCTCGGTCGGCTACGACAACTATGACGTCGCCTACTTCAACGAACGCGGGATCATGCTCACCAACACGCCCGACGTGCTCACCGAAAGCACCGCCGACCTGGCCTTCGCCTTGCTCATGAGCAGTGCCCGCCGCGTCGCCGAACTGGACGCCTGGACCAAGGCCGGCCAGTGGCAAGCGACCGTCGGCGCGCCATTGTTTGGCTGCGATGTGCACGGCAAAACGTTGGGCATCGTCGGCATGGGCAACATCGGCGCGGCCATCGCCCGTCGTGGTCGGTTGGGTTTCAACATGCCGATTATCTACAGCGGTAATAGCCGCAAGACTGAACTGGAACAGCAACTCGGCGCGCAGTTCCGCAGCCTCGACCAGTTGCTGGCCGAAGCCGATTTCGTCTGCCTTGTGGTGCCGCTCAGCGAGAAAACCAAACACCTGATCAGCCACCGCGAACTGGCGTTGATGAAGCCAAGTGCAATCCTGGTGAACATCGCTCGCGGTCCGGTGGTGGATGAGCCCGCTCTGATCGAAGCGCTGCAGAACAACCAGATTCGCGGCGCAGGCCTCGATGTCTACGAGAAAGAACCGCTGGCCGAGTCGCCATTGTTCCAATTGAAAAACGCCGTGACGTTGCCGCACATCGGCTCTGCTACACACGAAACCCGCGAAGCCATGGCCAATCGTGCCTTGACCAATTTGCGCAGCGCCCTGCTGGGCGAACGACCGCAGGACCTGGTTAACCCGCAGGTCTGGAACGGCTAAAAAAACGGGCAGGTGTATAAACACCTGCCCGCTTTATTAACTTCCAACCTTTAAGTTCGATACACACCTTGAAATTCAGTCCACCACCAGAACCTCCATTCGCCCTATAAACTCCGCGCCATTAACTCGACTATCACGAGTTCAGGCTACGGAGAGCCCCTGCATTGAATGACCTGACCACAGACCAACTCATCAGAAACAGCAAAGTCATACTCATGGCATTTTTAAGTTTTTTCGGACTGTTGGTGATGTATAGCAACTTCATCGACTACAGCACCAACTATGAGTACGTCGGCCATATCCTGAGCATGGACACCACCCGGGAAAACACCAACATCAGCTACCGGGCGATTACTTCGCCGATGCTCCATCACCGTATTTACTGGATCATCATTACATTGGAAGTCATGTACACCACCTACTGCTTGATGGGCACCTACCAACTGTTTAAAAACAGACATGCAACCGCTGACGTTTTTCACGAATCCAAGAAGTTATCGATTGTCGGTTTATTGATTGCCATCTTCGTCTACTACGTGTGCCTGCAAGTTATCGGCGTTGAATGGTTCAACATGGACGAATCACAAGTCTGGAATGCCAAGGACTGGGCCCGGCATGTTGTCGACTTTATTCTTCCTTTATTGATTTACCTGACACTGAAGATCGAGCGCTAAGAAACTCGGCGCTCGATCTTTCTATCGCTTCAGGCCAGTTTGCCGTTGCCCTGCACCACCGGCGCCTTGGGCTTGCGAAACACCAGCACGTTACCCAGCATCACCAGCACCAACCCCATCAGCGCCGGCGCGGTCCATTGATAGCCTTCGGCATACGCCGAGACGTTCAGCGCCACCACCGGAAACAACACCGTGCAATACGCCGCGCGCTCCGGGCCCATGCGCCCGACCAGTGTCAGGTAAGCGGTGAAGCCGATCACCGAACCGGGGATTACCAGGTACATCAGCGAGCCGATGTAGCGCGCATTCCATTCAATGTCGAACGGAATACCTTTGACCAGGCACCACACCGACAGCATCGCCGCACCATAAGCCATGCCCCAGGCGTTGGTGGTCAGGGGTTTGAGCCCGGCCTTCTGTTGCAGGCTCGACAGCATGTTGCCGGCCGAGAAACACAACGTGCCGCACAGGGCCAGGCCCAGGCCGAGCAGGGTTTGCGGGCTGGCGGTGTGGCCGGCCAGCTCTGGCCAGAACAGCAACCCCAGTCCGAACAAACCCAGTGCGCCGCCCATCAAAACATTACGAGCGATTTTCTGGCCGAAGAACACCCGCGCATTCAGGGCGTTCCACAACGTAGCCGTGGAAAACACCACGGCCACCAGACCGCTGGGGATCCATTGGCTGGCCGTCAGGAAACACATGAAGTTGACGCAGAACAGGCACAACCCTTGCGCCAGGCAGATCAAATGCCCGCGGCGGTTCATCACTTGCAGGCGCCGGCTGAGCAGCAACATCACGAACAACACCAGCGCGGCGAGGCCGAAGCGATAGACAATCGACACCGGAATCGCCACCACCCCCAGTTGCCATTTCAAGGCAATCCAGGTGGTGCCCCAGATCAGCACGGTCAACAAATACAACGACAGGTTCATGGTAAAACTCCTGGATGGGGCAACGCGGCGCGCTTTTGTGGCGAGCAATCTTTTGTGGCAAAGGCACGTTTGTGGCAAGAAGGGCTCTTGTGGCGAGCGAGCTTGCTCGCGCTGGGCAGCGAAGCGGCCCCAAAATCTCGATAACTATCGCCAATCTTGTGAGCGCTGCGCACTCAAGCGGGAGCAAGCTCCCTCGCCACAAAAGCTCACTTGTCACAAATACTATGCTCGTCAGCACTGCTTGATTAAGGATCCAGTGTGCTGCGCCCTGGGTGAACGCACTTGCATAAACTTGCGCTTTTGTCGGCCGACAGGCTGGCAGGCCAAGGTCTACGGAGTAGGATGCAAGGCGTTGGAGAGAAAACGATCATGCCCGCACTGGAAACGCTGCAAGTCTTTCAAGCCCTCAACCGCTCGCCCAATGCTCGCCTCGAGCACAGTGCCGAGCTCGGTGACGGCATGGCTGCAGCCTTGTGGAGCAACCATCACGACGCCCAGGACTACGAAGCGCCGACTCACCACACCCTCTCTTGCTACATCGCCGGCGGCACCGGGACCTTTCGCCGTGACCAGCCCGGCAACAAGGGTGGCCCGGACAAACTGTGCATCCTGCCGGCCGAGCACCAGTCCGGCTGGGTGATCAACGGCGACATTCGCCTGGCCCACCTGTATTTCAGCCCCGAACAATTCGCCCTCGGCTGCGTCACGCTGCTGGACCGCGAACCGCGTGAGCTGCAATTGCGCGAAGCGACCTTTCTCGACGACCCACAACAAGCCCGGCGCTTTCGGCAGATGCTCACGCTCAATTGGGATGAACCCGGCGAGCGCGTGCTCACCAGCAGTCTGGCCCACGAAATGCTCAGCCATGCGCTGCTCCATCAGGTCGGCATGCGACAGGGTTTGCGATTGAAGGGCGGACTGGCCGCGCATCAGCGGCGGCAGTTGGTGGAGTTCATCGACAGTCAGTTGGCCGAAGCGATCAGCCTGGGGCAGTTGGCGGGGTTGTGTGCGCT
Organism: Pseudomonas sp. ASL4; assembly: GCF_056680395.1. Classification (NCBI taxonomy): domain Bacteria; kingdom Pseudomonadati; phylum Pseudomonadota; class Gammaproteobacteria; order Pseudomonadales; family Pseudomonadaceae; genus Pseudomonas; species Pseudomonas sp. ASL4. Next base: position 7,068,180 of record NZ_CM155280.1, read on the forward strand.
GTCGGAATATCACTTTGCGCGGATGTTCCGGGAGAGCTTTGGCTTACCGCCCCATCAGTATGTGTTGGCACGACGCATGAGCCGGGCGCGGGAATTATTGCGTTCAACATCGCAGCCGTTGGGGGAAATTGCATTGGCCTGTGGGTTTGCCAGTGCGAGTCATTTCACCAATCGGTTTCGGCAGGTGTTGGGTGGAACGCCTGGCGAATATCGCCAGGCGTTTTTGCGGTAATCCCGAAGATTGCTGGTGGCTTTGAGGCCGTCTTCGCGAGCAGGCTCGCTCCCACAGGTGACCGCGTTCGTCCACGCGAATGCGATCAAATGTGGGAGCGGGCTTGCTCGCGAAGAACGATGACGCGGTCTACTGTCAGAACTCCAGAGTGCTGGAGAGCGACACCTGCCGCGAATCGCCCATGGACACAAAGAACCGGCTCGCCGCCGAGGTGTAGTAGGTGCGGTCAAACAGGTTCTTCACGTTGAGTTGAAACTTGACCTTCTGCCCTTCGACTTTGGTGTCGTAGGTAGCGAAGGCATCGGCCACGGTGTAGCCCGGCAGGTCGAAATCGTTGACCGCGTTACCCGCCCGCTCACCGACATAACGCGCTCCGGCGCCGACCCGCAGTTGATCGCCGCCAACGATGGTGCCGAAGTCGTAGACCGCCGACAGCGAGCCGGTGTTCTTGGCGACGTTTTGCAGTCTCTTGCCCTTGTAGTCCGGGTCTTCGGTGACTTCGGCATCGGTGTAGGCGTAGCTGCCGATCATGCTCCAGCGGTCGCTGAGCTGACCGGTCAGGTCCACTTCCAGCCCCCGGGAACGTACTTCGCCGGCGGCGCTATAAATGGTCGTCGGGCCTTCGGAGTTGGCGATCAGTACGTTGCGTTTCTTGATGTCGAACAGTGCGACGTTACCGGTGATGCGCCCCGGCATGTCGAGCTTGGCGCCGATTTCCCAGGACTTGGCTTCTTCCGGCGCAACGCTGCCGTCGAGCACGACGCTGCTGCCGCTCAACGGTGCGATGGTCGAGTTGGGTTTGAACGATTCGGTGTAGCTGCCGTAGAACGACAGTTCATCGGTGTAGCGATAGACCAGACCGGCGCGCGGCACAAATTTCTGGCCGTTGCTGTCGGTGTTGGCGTGGAACGGCACGCCTTTGCCGGCGTACTGGTCGTATTCCTGGAAGCGCCCGCCGGCCACCAGGATCCACTGGTCGGTGAGGTGAATCGAGTCCTGCATGAAGATCGAATCGCTGCGCAGCAAATCGGTCTGGGCGCTGTCGGCCGGGCTGACGGTGGTGCCGGCGACTTCGCGGCCGTAGACCGGGTTGACGTAGCTGAAGGTGCTCAGGCTTTTCTGGCGGATCAGGTCTTCGCGGTAGATCTTGCGGTACTCGTCGTCGACGCCGAACACCAGGTCGTGCTGCATGCCCAGCACGTTCACTTTGCCTTCGAGGCTGGCGGTGGTGAAACGGTCGGTGCTAATGGCGTTCTGCGTGCCGTCCATGCTGCGGGTCAGCGTGCCATTCTTGGTGTCGATGGCGGTGATGCGCACCTGGCTGGCGTCGTAGGTTTCGCGGTTCCAGCTGTAGCCAAAGTGGGCCTTCCAGTTGTCGTTGAGCTCGTGATCGGCCTCGAAGTGGTAAAGGTCCGAACGTCCTTCCATGTTGTTGAACGGCTCGTCGAGACGCTCATTGCGCGAGATGTCCAACGGGTGGTTGGTGCGTGGATCGATCACGGTGCCACGGTCGAACGGGGTCAAAAACTCACGGTGTTCGTAGGAGAACAACAGCTTGGTGCTTTCGCCGAACCAGGCCAGGGACGGCGCCACCAGGGTTTCGCGGCGGGTGCCGAAGTTGCGCCAGTAGTCTTCGTCCTCGTGGTCCAGAACCATGCGGTAGGCCAACCCGGAATCACCGAGTGCGCCGGTACTGTCGAGGCCTCCGCCACTGCCGTTCTTGCCGTCGCCGTAGCTCGAACCGCGCAGGGTCAGCGCGTTGTATGGGGTCAGTTCCGGTTTTTTGCTGACCATATTGACCACGCCGCCCGGGTCCTGGATGCCGTAGAGCAAGGACGCCGGGCCCTTGAGCACTTCGACCCGGTCGACAGTGGCGTTCATGCCGCGACCCTGCACGATCGGCATGCTGTCGCGCATGATCGAGCCGTTGCGGTTATCGCCGAAGCCGCGGGTCATCACCGAATCCTGAGTGCTGGCCAGGGTGTTGCCCTGGGTGATGCCGCTGACGTTGGCCAAGGCGTCATCGAGATTGCGCGGGGCCTGGTCGCGAATGACCTGGGCCGGGATCACGTTGATGGTCTGCGGGATTTCTTGAATCAATGCCGAGCTGCGCATCACGTTGCTGGTCGGCGGTGGCTGGTAGCTCTGGGTTTCGTCCATCGCCGAGGTGATGGTGGTCGCGCCGAGGTTCAGGGTGCCGGCAGTGGGGATGGGCTCCAGCGCCAGGGTGTGCGCGTCGGTGCGACGGAAGGTGAAGCCCGAGCCACTGAGCAAACGCTGCATCGCCTGTTCGGCGCTCATCTGCCCGCTGATTGCCGGGGCATTGAGGCCGTAGGGCGCTTCGTCGGTATAGACCACGCTGGTGCCGGTGATGCGGCTGAAGTCGCTCAGGGCCTGGGGCAGCGGTTTGGCGGCCATGGCAAAGTTGAACGGCGTGCGCTGTTGCGTGCTGCTGGCTTCAGCGGCCAATGCCACGCTGAGCGGCAGCAGCGCCAATGCCGAAAAACTCAGTGCAGATGCGCCGAACCACTGTTTGACCGAACCCGATTTTGCCCTGGACTTCATTGCTAGTGACCTGTGTAGAACCGCTACGGAATGCGAATGACTCGCAGTTTCAGTCACTACACGGATCTGGGTTGGGTTTACCTCACTAATATTTTGAAAATATTTTTAGAAAATCAAAAGATCGCAGCCTTCGGCAGCTCCTACAGGGGAATGCGTACTCATGTAGGAGCTGCCGAAGGCTGCGATCTTTTGACTTTGCTTCACCGCAAAATAATCAAATGCCCCATCACGCTGTGCTGCTCAAACCCCAACACCCCTTGCAACGAATTCAACACCGCTTGCGGGTCCTTGCTCGGAAAACTCCCGCTGACCCGCCGCGCCGCCAGTTCATCGTTGAGCAGCAGAATCCGCCCCGGGTAGTAGCGCCGCAGGTCTTGCACCACATCCGCCAGGCTCGCCTTGTAGTAATTGAGCCAGCCCTGGCGCCAAGCCAGTTGCGCCTCGCTGTCCACGGCATGCAGTTTTTCCGCCGAGCCCTCGCCATATGCCACTTGCTGGCCGGCGGTGAGAATTTGCTGCTCGGCATTGCGGTCCGCCATCACGCCAACCCGCCCGGACAACACCGTCACCTGCGCGCCACGGGGTTGCAGGCGTACTTCAAACTGCGTGCCCAGCACCCGCGCCTGACCTTTTTCGGCCTCGACCACAAACGGCTCGCCGGTATGGGTCACGCTGAAAAAACCGGCGCCTCGACGCAACTGCACGTGCCGCTCGCCACGGCTGAAATCCACGGCAATCGCGCTGTCGGCATCGAGGGTGACTTGGGATTGATCGGCCAGGGTGACGGTGCGAATTTGCCCCGGTGCCGAAACATAATCCGCGCCCAGATCATCAGCCCAACGCAACGGCTGCCAACCCGCACCGAGGCCAACCATCAGCAACAGGCACGCAGCCATCACCAACGCACCGGACCAACGTCGCACGCTGGTGCGCCGCGAACGGTTCATCGCATTGAGGTAACCCTGTAGGGCAAACGCCTGTTCGTCGGCCAAGGTCCGCGCCGGCACTTCACTCAATTCCCACACCACTTGCGCCTGGGCATACGCCTCGGCGTGGGCGGGATCGGCCTGCAGCCAATGACTGAAGGTGAGCTGATCGCCACTGCCGGGCTGATCGTGCAGCAAACTCAGCCAGGCGAAAGCGGCCTGTTCCTGGGCGGGCGTCGGGATGACGCGTTCGGCGTGGTTCACGGTGCTTTCCTTGGCGTGCGCGGTTCGGGCTCTCGCAGGCTGGCCTTGCAGGCGTCGAGGGCGCGCATCATATGTTTTTCCACGGCGCTTTGGGACAAGCCCATGGCCCTGGCGATTTCGGCGTACTTGCGACCGTGAATGCGGTTGAGCAGGAAAATCTGCCGCGTACGCTCGGGCAATGCTCGCAGGGCCGCTTCGACGTGGCGCAAATCGTTGCCCGCCTCCAGCGCAGCTTGCGGTTCACTGCCCTGGCTGTCCGGTTCGTCCGGCATCCAGCCTTCGTTGACCCGAACCCGCGTGCCTTCGCTGCGCAAGTGGTCGATGGCGATGTTGCCGGCGCAACGCAGAAGATAGGTGCTGAGTTCTTCGACCTGCACCAGTGGCCGGCGCCAGAACCGCAGGAACAAATCCTGCACCAGGTCCGCCGCCGTCGCCCGGCAGCCGACACGACGATTCACCAACGCTTCCATCTGCGAACGCTGGGATAGGAACACCTGAAGAAAATGTGCGCGGGCACCACGGTGTTCATCGTCATGGGATTCCGGAGGATGGGCGATCATCCGCTCAGCCCTGCGCAACAGCGGCGGCAACGTAACCGCCCGGCACGGCAGCCAGCACCCACGAAGTGACCGCCAGCCTGCAGGAAACGGGGAGCGTGCTGATTTTGCCTTTCATGTTTCGACCTTGAAACCGGGTGAGGTCCAGTGAACGTCACGGAACCGACAAGGTCGCAATACTAATGATAAAAATTCTCACACGCAAAGGTGCCCGGTGAGATCGCCTTCGCCGTAGCGACCGGCGAACACCGGAAACAAAAACGGGCCTGCATAAGCAGACCCGTTTGTCAGTGGAAAGGTAAAAAGTGAATCAGGCCTCAGCCGTTTTGAGCAGCCTGTTCGTTCTCGAGAAACTCTTCTTCCAGCAGCACGTCAGCATGTGCACCCCTTTCAAATGGGACTACAGCGGCACGTGGCTTGCCCCGCAGTTTGCCGAACAGGTGATCCAGCGCATGTTCCAGTTTGGTGGCCGCCCCGTCGATCGCTTGTTCAAGGGTATCGGCTTTATGGGTCACAGAAATTGGTTGATGGCCTTTAGGCCGCGCTTCCAGCTGGCAGCGCATGTCATGCGGTCCGGGCTTGTCGCCGTTTTCGTCCCGCAGGTGAACCTCGACGCGGGTCAGGTCCTCTTCATAACGTTCGAGCGTGCTCTCAATGGTAGTACGTACCCACTCCTCCAGTCGGATGCTGCTTTGAATATGGTTATCGCTGTTGACTTGGATTTGCATAGTTCATCCCTTATTTCAGCTAGCTCGCGAGAGGCCGGTCGGCTAGCCCTTGGGCGTCATCACCGTGACCTCTTACTTACACAATCGGTCTGTGCGCAGAACATTTCAACCCCTAAAAAAAGATAATTTTTCAGACGCAAAAAAAGCCGGACAAGGAGCAAAAGCGCTGTTAAGGTCGGGAGTTCGGTCGCTTCACTTCTTTGTCACAATTGCTCACATCTGCTGCTCCGCCGACGGGTGCAGACTGCGAAAAATCCCCGCCTCTTCTACCAGCCAATCATGCACCGCACGCACGCCCGGATGGCTCAACGCCCCCGGCGCATAGAGCAGCACGTAGCGTTTGTGATTCGGCACCGCCAACCCGAACGGCACAATCAGCGTGCCCCGCTCCAGTTCATCGTTCAGCAATGTTCGCCGCGCAATCGCCACGCCCATCCCGGCAATCGCCGCCTCAATGGTCAGGTGATTGCGATTGAAGGTGTGCCCGCGCCGTACGTCGGCGCCTTCGAAGCCGATGGCATTGAGGTAGAACTCCCACTCCGCGTACTCGTAACTGCCACGCCAGGCAGTGATGTCGTGCAGCAACGGAAAATGCACCAGGTCGGCCGGGCCGTGCAGCGGTGGGCGGCCGCGCAACAGGCTCGGGGCGCACACCGGGAAAATCTGCTCGTCGAGCAAGGCTGTGGATAACAATCCGGGGTAACTGCCGTCGTTCAGGTCGATGGCCAGGTCGAAGTCGCCCTCGTGCAGCGGGACGCTGCTGTCCTCAGCCACCAGCCGCAACTGAATATCCGGAAAGCGCTGCTGCAAACGCGGCAGGCGCGGGGTCAGCCACTTGCTCAGGAACGACGGAATCGAGCGCAACCGTAGAATCCCACTGATCATTCCGGCGTCCAGTCGTCGCAATTCGGCATCGATGCTGCCGTACGCCTCGTTGACGGTGATGGCCAGTCGCTGGCCTTCGGCACTCAATTCCACACCCCGCGCACGCCGGTGAAACAGACGAAAGCCGAGGCGCTCTTCCAGCTGTCGGATTTGCTGGCTCACCGCACCCGGCGTGATGTGCAGTTCTTCGGCACAACGGGTGAACGACAAGTGCCGCGCGGCACAGGAAAACACGTGCAGCCAGACGTAGGTCTGGGCGTGCAATTGACGACTCATCGTTTAGTCCTGCTAAAGGCTGTCTTAGGAAGTTTCGTTGGTCATGGTGGACCGAGGTGGGCAGTATCGCCGACATTGCGCTTGTCCTACAAAAATGGCAGCGATTTCTCTTCCATTGCTTGTATAGGCTTTAGCATGGCTATCAGTGTTTTCGATCTCTTCAAAGTCGGCATCGGTCCGTCCAGTTCCCACACCGTCGGCCCGATGCGCGCCGCCGCGACCTTCGCCCAAACCCTGATTGACCAACATTTACTGGCTGACGTACGGCGAGTAGAAATCCGACTTTACGGCTCCCTGTCGGCGACCGGCGTCGGTCACGCGACTGACCGCGCCTGCGTCATGGGCCTGATGGGCGAATGGCCGGACAGCATTGATCCGACCACCATCGAAAGCAGAATCCACACGCTGCGCGAGACCGGCGAATTGTCGCTGGCAGGCAAATCGACCATCGCCTTCAACTGGCAACGCGATCTCCTGCTGCTCGACGAGAGCTTGCCCTACCACCCCAATGCGATGTCTCTGACAGCCTTCGGCGAAACCGGCGAACTGTATGAGCAAACGTACTACTCGGTGGGCGGCGGTTTCATCATCGAAGCGGCCGAAGCCGAGTCCGGCATTGCGCCGAGCAGCGACGTGGTACTGCCATACGATTTCTCCAGCGCCGCCGAATTGCTCAAGCTCTGCAACCAGCACGGGTTGCGGGTTTCCGAACTGATGATGGCCAACGAACGGGCCTGGCGCAGCGACGCCGAGATTCGTCAGGGCCTGCTGCATATCTGGTCGGTGATGCGCGAATGCGTCGAGCAAGGCCTGCGTCACGAAGGCATCCTGCCTGGCGGTCTGAATGTTCCGCGTCGCGCGGCGAAATTGCACCGCAGCCTGTTGGAAATCGGCAAACCGAATGTCATCACCTCGACGCTGTCGGCGATGGAGTGGGTCAACCTGTTCGCCCTCGCCGTGAACGAAGAAAACGCCGCCGGCGGACGTATGGTCACCGCACCTACAAACGGTGCGGCCGGGATCATTCCCGCAGTGCTGAGCTACTACATGAAATTCAACCCGGACGCGTCGGACGATGACGTGGTCGCGTTCTTTTTGGGCGCGGCGGCGGTCGGCATTCTCTGCAAGAAAAACGCGTCGATCTCCGGTGCCGAAGTCGGCTGTCAGGGTGAAGTTGGATCGGCTTGCGCGATGGCCGCTGCCGGTTTGGCCGATGTGCTCGGCGCCACCCCGGAGCAACTGGAAAACGCCGCAGAAATCGGCCTGGAACACAACCTCGGCCTGACCTGCGACCCGGTCGGCGGCCTGGTGCAGGTGCCGTGCATCGAGCGCAACGCCATCGCCGCGGTGAAGGCGATCAACGCCACGCAAATGGCCCTGCGCGGCGACGGCAAACACTTCATTTCCCTGGACCGGGTGATCCGCACCATGCGCGATACCGGCGCCGACATGCATGACAAATACAAAGAGACTTCACGGGGCGGCCTGGCGGTGAGCTGGGTGGAGTGCTGAGGAGCATTCCCGACCGTCCGTAACACGTGAGCCCGAGCAACAATAATAACGAGGCCAAAACGATGACCGATGTACGTACACCTGCTGCCGATAATCCTGCTGTAGACCTGCAACGCGACACCGCGACAGTCACCAAGGGCTGGAGCAAACAAGACACCACCTGGATGCTCGGCCTCTACGGCACGGCAATTGGTGCCGGCACGTTGTTCCTGCCGATCAACGCCGGCGTCGGTGGTTTTTGGCCGCTGTTGGTGTTGGCGGTTCTGGCGTTCCCGATGACCTTCTTCGCCCACCGCGGCCTGACGCGCTTCGTGCTGTCCGGCCGTTCGGGGGACATCACGGAAGTGGTGGAAGAACACTTCGGCATCGGTGCCGGCAAACTGATCACGCTGCTGTATTTCTTCGCGATCTTCCCGATTCTGCTGGTGTACAGCGTCGCGTTGACCAACACCTTGAGCAGCTTCATGGAGCACCAGTTGCACATCGCGCCGCCGCCCCGGGCGATTCTGTCGCTAGTGCTGATCCTCGGTTTGATGGCCATCGTGCGTTGCGGTCAAGGCGTGATCGTCAAATGCATGAGCGTGCTGGTTTACCCGTTCGTCGCGGCATTGCTGCTGCTCGGTCTCAGCCTGATCCCGAACTGGAACGGCGCGTTCTTCGCCAGCGCCAGCGAAGGCATGCCGCTGCCGCTGTTCTTCAAGACGCTGTGGCTGGCGATCCCGGTGATGGTGTTCTCGTTCAACCATTCGCCGATCATTTCTGCGTTCGCCGTCGATCAGAAGCAGCGTTACGGCGAGCAGGCCGAGCGCAAAAGCAGCGGCATCCTCGCTATCGCCCACGGGATGATGGTGGTGACGGTGATGTTCTTCTGCTTCAGCTGTGTGCTCGCGCTGTCCCCAGCGGATTTGGCGGCTGCCAAGGCGCAGAACATCTCGATCCTGTCGTACCTGGCCAACCACTTCCAGACCCCGGTCATCGCTTACGCCGCGCCGTTGATCGCGCTGGTGGCGATCACCAAATCCTTCCTCGGCCATTACATCGGCGCCAGCGAAGGCTTTCAGGGCCTGATCGTGAAGAGTTTGCGCGGCCGTGGCCGAGTGATGTCATCGAGCTGGCTGAACCGCGCGACCGCACTGTTCATGATTCTCTGCTGCTGGGCCGTGGCGACCTTTAACCCAAGCATCCTCGGCATGATCGAAACCCTCGGTGGGCCGATCATCGCGTGCCTGTTGTTCCTGATGCCGATGTACGCCATCCGCCGCGTGCCGGCTTTGCGCCAGTACTGCGGCCAGGCCTCGAACGTGTTCGTGGTGTTGATCGGTTTGATTGCACTGTCAGCGATCATCTATTCATTCCTGCCCTGAATCGGGCAGGCAAAAAGAAGGCGGGCCATGGTGCCCGCCTGCTTTTTGCCGTGATCATTGTTCGACAGTTTTCCCGGCATGGCCCTTGCTATGCCCTCCTACACGACACGGATGAAAGTACATGAACATGGAATGCCGATGGTCCGGTATTGCGAACCAACCCGATCATGGCCGGTCAACAACTGCACGTTCAATCAGGCGGTGACGCATCATGGACAACCCTTTTCAGCTCATTACCGATGCCTTTGCACCGGATTATCAGATCAACCTGAGCATTCAGGGTCTGGACGGCAGCATCATGCTGACCCTGTCCAACAGCGGCCGCGTGGTCGCCAAACGGATGATCAGCGCCGAGCAGCGCAATGATCCCAAGCGCCTGAAGCGCCTGGTGCAAAGCATTCAGTTCGGCATCGCCATCGAACAGGGCCACAGCGCCGTGGCGATCCTCGAAGCGATGACCGACGGCGACAATCGCAACCTCCCGCCGCCACAAATCAAAGGCCAGCCTCGCGTAGCGTTCGGGCTTTAAAGCTCGCCCTTCTCCACTTCGGGATGTTCACCGGAACCCGCGCCGATCTTGCGCTGCGGGTGTTCGATCTTCACCGAGGGAAATTGCGACGAGGCGTATCGCACCACCAGAATCGAAAACGCCAACAGCAGAATCCCGCCGCACAGGTAGATGATGCCGATGTCTGGCGGGTTGTGGTGCGAGACGTTGGAGATCAGCAGCCGCGTCAGCGCAGTGATCGCCACGTAAATCAGGAAGCGCACCGGCATGTGGTTGGTCTTGAAGTAAATCCCGACCATCGCCCCCAGTTCGAGGTAGATGAACAGCAGCAAGATGTCATCGATCTTGATGTGCCCCGCCTCGATCATCTGCAAAAACTCCATCACCGCCGCCCACGCGGTCACCGCACCGATGGCGAACAACGCCGCGTAATGGAAGGTCTCGACGAACAGGTTGCCCAGGGACTCGGCGAGTTGATGCACGTTCTGCCGCAGGTTCTCGGCCCAATTGATTTTCACGATGGTTCTTCCTTAGCTCGGTTCGAGCGGATGATGCGGGTTGGACGTGACGGTTGTTCTGCATGCAGAAAAAAGGCCAGAGGCTGTTGAGTGAGATGGCGATAGGCTGCCACTGGACACTTTTGTGCTGTCGGGACGGACGCCTTCGCGGGCAAGCCTCGCTCCTACGGATCACACCGACCTGTAGGAGCGAGGCTTACCCGCGAATGGAACAACACGGTCCACCTGACAAACGCCAAATTCGGTCTACATTAAAAAGCCACTACCCAAAGCGCAGGGATTCGCTTATCCTTTTCGCTGTATATAGATACAGTAGTCGCAAAGACAACTTAATGTGAAGGCATGTGAGGTGGTGAATGGCCGTCGAAGTGGTATACCGCAGCAGCCGAGATCTGGAGCGCTTGTTCATGGATAAAGCCGAAGCTGACCGTCATGACAAAATGCTCGAACTGGCCGAATTGCTGGCTGAAGTGTTGCAAAAAGCCGTTCCGTCCCTGAGCGAGCAGCAAGTCGAAGAAGCCGGGATTTACATGGCGAAGAACCGCGATGTGTTCGCCAAGGCGTTCAAGAGCCAGCCGGACGCACTGTCCGAGTTGCTGAGCGCGCCGGCTGAAGTCGTTGAAGTTGCTAAACCTGTCGAGGTGGCTGAAGCCGCCGAGCCAGTCAAGCCAGCGAAAGCAGCCAAGCCTGCAAAATAAGCAACGCCCGAATTGAATAGGCTCTGAGTCATTGGACTCCGGGCCTTTTTAATGGCTGAAGATCAAAAGATCGCAGCCTTCGGCAGCTCCTACAGGTGTACACAAAACACCGTAGAAGCTGCCGAAGGCTGCGACCTTTTGATCTTGATCTTGCTCTGCAAATCACCGATACAAAACCTTCTCCGCCAACTCATCCGCCACTCTCGCCGGCGAGCGCTTTTCCGCCTGCGCATGGGCAAACACTTCAGTCAGCCGCGAAGCGATTTTCGACAGGTGGGCGGTGATCGTCGACAGCTCTTCGCCGCGGTGTTTGAGCGAAACGTAGATCAGCCCGCCGGAATTGATCACGTAATCCGGCGCATACAGAATCCCGCGCCGTTCAAGCTGATCGGCGACATCCAGATGCGTCAGTTGATTATTCGCCGACCCGGCCACCGCCGAGCAGCGCAGTTGCGTCACGCTATGACTGTTGAGTACACCGCCCAGGCCACAAGGCGCAAGGATGTCGCACGGGGTACTGAGCAATGCTTCGTTGGCGATCGGATGCGCGCCGAGCTGCTCCATCGCCAGTTGCACTTTGCCGTGATCGATGTCGCTGACCAACAGTTCGGCGCCGGCGGCGTGCAGTTGTTCAGCCAGCGCATAACCGACGTTGCCCAGGCCCTGGATGGCAACGCGTAAACCTTCGAGGTTATCGCTGCCGAGCCGGGCCATGGCGGTGGCGCGAATGCCGGTGAACACGCCCATTGCGGCGTGTGGTGCCGGGTCTCCCGCCGAAGTGGTGCTGGTGACGTGCTGGGTCTGTTGGGCGATGCAATCCATGTCCGCCACCGAGGTGCCGCTGTCGATGGCGGTGATGTAGCGACCGTCGAGCTGATTGATGCAACGCCCGAAGGCTTCAAACAACGCCGCGCGGTTTTCGACATGGACCGGGCGAACAATCACCGCCACGCCGCCGCCCTGGGCAAGACCGGCCAAGGCCGCCTTGTAGCTCATGCCTTGGGCGAGGCGCATGGCGTCCTCGACTGCGGATTCGTCGCTGGGATAGGCAAGGTAACGACATCCGCCCAGGGCAGGCCCCAGGCGGCTGTTATGAATGGCAATCACCGCCTTCAACCCGGTGACCGGGTCTACGCTAAGGTGCAGCGATTCAAGGCGAGTGCTTTGCATGAGAGCGAACATCGTCGGGCTCCCGAATCACTTCTTGTAGTCGCCAGTATAGGCTTGCGCCTGAAAATTGCTGAAGCGCACCGGAATAAGCAACGAGCCTTTCAGGGCTTTAGGACATAACCTGTAACCGCCTGTTTACGACACTGGACGAAAACCTGTGGCGGGGCTAAAACGAGGCATGCCCCGGAGATTTTGATGACCCCGCGCCAACGTTTTTTCGCCTGCCTGCAACGCTCACCGCCCGCCCTGTTCGAGGCGGCGTTGTGGATTGCGGCCGAACATGATGCCGAGATGAACCCCGAGGACGGTCTGGCGGACTTCAAGGACCTGCAACAACGGGTCAGCTCAGGCCTGCCGATGCTACCGGTGAGCGAACTGGCCCAGCCGTTGTTGCGCCGCATGAATGACCTGGGGTTCGCCCAGGACGACTTCACTCCATTGCGCCCGCAAGTGGCGTTGATTCACAAGGTGCTGGAACGTCGTCGAGGCCAACCGCTGGCGTTGGGGCTGATTGCACTGGAGCTGGCCAGAAGACTGGAGATCCCTCTGGTCGGGGTCAACTTTCCCGGGCATTTCCTGCTGCGGGTGCAAGGCGCCGATCACCTGCTGGATCCCTGCGGTGGGCGCCGGTTGTACCCCAACGACTGCCGCGACTTGCTGCAACGTCAGTACGGCCCGAACATCAAACTCAGCGCCGAGCATTTACTGACGGCGGAGCCGGCGCACATGCTCCAGCGCCTGTCACGCAACCTGCGCCAGTTGCACCTTTCCAACGATGACTACATCGGCGCGTTGATTGACGCTGAGCGAGTGCTGGAACTGGGCAATGGCAACGCCGCCGACTACCTGGCCCGGGCCAGCCTCTATCAACGCCTCGACTGCCCGAACGCCGAGCGTTTCGACCTGGAGCACGCGCTGCTGCTCAGCGATGACCCGATCCAGCGGATTCGCCTGACCGAACGTTTGGGCCACCTGCCACCAAATTCTGTGGTTCATTAAACGCAAAAGATCGCAGCCTTCGGCAGCTCCTACAGGGTGTACGCCGTCCCAATGTAGGTGCTGCCGAAGGCTGCGATCTTTTGATCTTCAAGGTTTAACCACCACCCCCGCCGGATCACCCGATGTTGCATCAACCGGTGAGCGCACCTGGATGATGAACAACGCCGCAATCACCGCCGGTATCGCACAGAAGAAGAAAATCTGCTGCACCGGAACGTGCATCGCCAGCAGCATGCTGCCAAACAGCGGCCCGAGGATCGAACCGAAACGTCCCACGCCCAGCGCCCAACCGGTGCCGGTGGCGCGCACCTGCGCCGGGTAGAAGTTACTCGCGAAGGCGTTGAGGGTCAGTTGCCCGCCGATGATGCAGAACCCGGCGGCAAATACGCTGGCCACCAGATAACGCGGATTGTCGTGATTGAGGCCCAGCAAAATCGTGCACAGCGCCGCCGCAGCCAGCACGCAGGACAGCAGACGTACTTTGCTTTTGAGACGGTCGGCAAACCAGGCCATGCAGATCGCACCGATGGTGCCGGCGAACAGGAACATCGACGTCACCAGGTTGGCTTCATTAAGTTTCAAGCCACTTTCCAGCAACAGCGTCGGCAGCCAACTGATCATGAAGTACAGCAGGATCAGGCTGACGAAAAAGGTTGCCCAGATCAGCAACGTCGGGCGCGCATAACCGTTGCGGAACAACTCCAGCACCGTGAGTTTGCTGCCCTGCTCTTGCTCGTTTTGTTCAACCGAGGCGGCGGGCGGTTGCCAGTCCGGCAGCATCCGCGCGGTGACTTTGCGCAAGCGTGCGTAGGGCGGTGCATCGCGAAGTAAACGCGGCAGGGATTCAGGAAGGAACCAGGCCAGGAACGGAAACAGCAGCAAGGGCGTGACGCCGCCGGCGAGGAACACCGCTTGCCAGCCGAAACTGTCGATGAAACCCGCCGCGACAAACCCACCCGCCGCACCGCCGAATGAAAACCCGCAAGCGGCCAACGTCACCATCAAGGTGCGCAGTCGCGGTGGCGAATACTCCGACATCAGCGCCATCGCGCTCGGCATCGCCCCGCCCATGCCGATCCCGCAAATGAACCGCGCGGCCATCAGGGTATTCAGGGAATTGGCGAACACCATCAACACCGTGAGCGTGGCGTAGATCAGCACGCAACACAGCAGAATACGACGCACGCCAAAGCGATCCGCCAGCGGAGTGACAGCCAGTGAACCCAGGGTCAGGCCCAACAGGTTGGCGCTGAACACGGGGCCGAACGCGGCTTTTTCCAGGCCCCAATCCTGGGCCAGGGCCGGGACTACGTAACCGAGGACTTGCGCGTCGTAACCGTCGGTCACCAGCAGCAATGCCAACAGCAAAAGGAGCAACCATTGATAACGGGACACAGGACGGGCGTCGAGTGCCGCCCGGAAGCTGGCAATCTGGTTGTGCATCGCAAGGTACCTGTTTTGTTTTTATGGTTTTGTGAATTCGTGGCGCCCGTGTCTCAAATGATCACTTGTGGCGAGGGGGCTTGCCCCCGTTCGGCTGCGCAGCAGTCGCAAAACTGGCTGACGCGGAGAGCCTGAACGAATACGGTTGCCGGGATTAGAGCCGCTTCGCAGCCCAACGGGGGCAAGCCCCCTCGCCACAAAAGCAGCCTGCGTCCGTACCTGATTTACGGGGTGTCCGGCTGATTCGCCGGATGGGCCTTGATGAAGGCCGGGTGTGTCGCGGCCAGCGCCGCAACCCGGCGAATCCGCGGATAGGCCTCAAGTGAAATGTTGAAACGCTCAGCCGCGTACAGCTGCGGGATCAGGTAAACATCCGCCAGCCCCGGTTGATCGCCGAAGCAGTAACCGGCATCTCCAATCAACTGCTCCACCGTCGCCAGGCCTTGGCTGATCCAGTGACCGATCCACTCCACCACTTGCGGTTCATCGTGCCCCAACTGACGCAGTTTATTGAGCACGCTGACGTTGTGCAGCGGATGCACATCGCAGCCGATCACCGCCGCCACGCCGCGCTCGTGAGCGCGGGCAGCGAGGTCTTTGGACAGCAGAGGCACCTGTGGATAACGTTCCTCCAGGTACTCGATGATTGCCGGTGACTGGATCAACAGTTCACCTTCATCGGTACGCAAGGCCGGCACCCGACCTTGCGGGTTGACCGCCAGATACGCCGGCTGTCGGTGCTCGCCACCGGAAGGTGCGATCAGGTTGACCGGCAGCGCCTGGTAATCCAGCCCCTTCAGCGCCAACGCGATGCGCACCCGGTAAGACGAGGTCGAACGGTAGTAGGTAAAGAGTTCCATGACCCAATCCTCTTAACGTGCCGACACAACTTTGCCACGGCATTCGCCGAAACCAATGGAGGCAAACCCGTCACGGCTGCAACGGGCGCGCAGGACGATTTCGTCGCCATCTTCAAGGAATTTTCGCACCTCGCCCGACGCCAGTTCGATCGGCTTTTTACCGCCCTCAGTGATTTCCAACAGGCTGCCGAACTGACCGTTTTCCGGGCCCGACAACGTGCCAGAACCGAACAGATCACCCGCTTGCAATTGGCAGCCGTTGACGCTGTGGTGCGCGACCATTTGCGCCACGGTCCAGTACATGTGTTTTGTGTTGCTCAGGGTCAAGCGATGGGCCGGCAGGTTTTGCTCGCGCATGGTTTCAGTGAGCAGCAGTACTTCCAACTCGATGTCGAAAGCACCGCCCGCCTGATCGCGCTTGTCGAACAGGTATGGTAGCGGTTGCGGATCACCTTCAGGACGCGCAGGTTGCGCGCGACGGAATGGCTGCAGCGCTTCGGCGGTGACAACCCAAGGGGAGATGCTGGTGATAAAACTCTTCGACAGGAACGGCCCCAGTGGCTGGTATTCCCAGGCCTGGATGTCCCGCGCGGACCAGTCGTTGAGCAGGCAGAAACCGGCGATGTGATCGGCGGCGTCGCCAATGGCGATGGAGTCGCCCATGTCGTTGCCCTGGCCGATCCAGATACCCAGTTCCAGTTCGTAGTCCAGGCGTGCACACGGACCAAACGTCGGTTCGGTCTGACCGGCCGGCAGGGTCTGGCCCTTCGGACGGCGCACGTCAGTGCCGGACGGACGGATGGTCGAGGCGCGACCGTGATAACCGATGGGCACGTACTTGTAGTTCGGCAGCAGCGGGTTGTCGGGACGGAACAGTTTGCCGACGTTTTGCGCATGCTCGATGCCGACGTAGAAGTCGGTGTAGTCGTTGATTTTCGCCGGCAGGTGCATCACGCAATTCACCGCCAGTGGCAGCAGTTTGGCGCCTTGGGCTTCGATCTTGCCATGCAGAGTGCTGCCTTCGGCGAACAGCTCCAACAGGCGTTCGCGCAGGGCAACGCGGGCTTCGCGGCCCAGTTCGAAGAAGGCATTGAGCTGACCGCCACGGGTCGCTTCAACCGCCGTGCGCGCCACGCCGTCAAACAGGCCGGCGTCGAGGGCCGCTTCCAGATCGAAAATATGTTCTCCGATGGCCACGCCACTACGTGGTGCAGAGCCATTCACGCTGAACACACCCAGAGGCAGGTTTTGCAATGGGAAATCCGTGTGGCCGTTGGCGGAGGCAACCCAGCTACGAGTGATGGAAGTCTGAGTCATGGGTTATCTCCGGGTCGGGTCGAAGGTGACGGGCAGCGTGGCCCAGCAAGCATCGTAGTTGGTTTGCAGTTGCGGACAATCGAGGGCGAACTGACTCGGGCGCAACACTTGGCTGGTCTCGAACATGAAGGCCATGGTGTTGTCGATTTTCGCCGGGGCCAGTTCGGCATTGATCGCCTTGGTGCAGCTCTCGCCATCCGGGCCGTGAGCGCTCATGCAGCTGTGCAAGGACGCGCCGCCGGGCACGAAACCCTCGGCCTTGGCGTCGTATTCGCCCTTGATCAGGCCCATGAATTCGTTCATCAGGTTGCGGTGGAACCACGGCGGACGGAAGGTGTTCTCGGCCACCATCCATCGCGGCGGGAAGATCACGAAGTCCAGATTCGCCAAACCCTGCACGCTGGTTGGCGAGGTCAGGACGGTGAAAATCGACGGATCCGGGTGATCAAAACTCACGGTGCCTATGGTATTGAAACGGCGCAGGTCATATTTGTACGGCACGTTGTTGCCGTGCCAGGCCACCACGTTCAACGGCGAATGATCGAGTCCGCAGCCCCACAACTGACCAAGGAATTTCTGCACCAGGGTGGTCGGTTGCTTGAGGTCTTCGTAATGCGCCACCGGGGTCAGGAAGTCCCGTGGGTTGGCCAAGCCGTTGCTGCCAATCGGCCCGAGGTCCGGCAGGCGTAGCGGCGCACCGTGGTTTTCGGCGATGTAGCCGCGGGCTTGCGGGTCGAGCAATTCGACGCGAAATTTCAGTCCGCGCGGCAGTACGGCAATTTCCAGTGGTTCCAGGTCCAGCACACCGAGCTCTGTGGCGATGCGCAGACGGCCCAACTCCGGCACCAACAGCAGTTCGCCGTCAGCGTTGAAGAACACACGCTCCATGGAGCGGTTGGCGCGGTAGCTGTAGATGCTGATCCCGGACGGTTTTTCCGCGCCGGAGTTGGCGGCCATGCTCACCAGCCCGTCGATGAAGTCGGTCGGTTCGCTCGGAATGTCCAGCGGGTTCCAGCGCAGGCGGTTAGGGGTCACGTCACCCAAGGGGCCGCCGGCCAGTTGCCGCTCCAGTTTGACGAATGCCGGGTGGTTGGCCGACGGCGTGATGCGGTACATCCAGGTACGCCGTGATTCGCTGCGGACCATGGTGAACGCGGTGCCGGAGAACAGCTCGGTGTAGAGGCCGTACGGGACTTTTTGCGGGGAGTTCTGGCCGACGGGCAGTGCGCCGGGCAACGCTTCGCTGCTGAATTCGTTGCCGAAGCCTGACTGGTAAGCCAGCGCCGGCGCCGTTGAATCGAGGTTCATGGAGCCTCCTGAACAGGGAGTAGGCAATGGCCTGTCGCTCTGTTGCAGAGGTCTTGGCACGCCCGGGTTATTTTTATCGTAATCCAATTACGCTTAACGTAATTTGATTGGTATTGACCGTCAAGCTATAAAGACGCCCATTCGTCCCGGGATCACACCGCCTCCATGGAAAAGCCGCGCAACAACGATAAACAAAAAGTCCGCTCGGCCGAGGTCGGCACCGACATCCTCAAGGCCTTGGCCGAACTGTCACCCTCGACCTCGTTGTCGCGCCTGGCCGAACACGTGCAGATGCCGGCGAGCAAGGTTCACCGCTATTTGCAGGCGCTGATCGCCAGCGGCTTTGCCGAACAGAACACCACCACCAACCACTACGGCCTCGGCCGTGAAGCCCTGCGCGTGGGCCTCGCTGCACTCAACAGCATGGACGTGCTGAAAGTCGCCGCCCTGCCCCTGGCCGAGTTGCGCGATGACTTGAACGAAACCTGCTTTCTGGCGGTGTGGGGCAATCAGGGCGCGACCGTGGTGCACATCGAACCGGCGGTGCGCGCAGTGACGGTGGTGACGCAACTGGGGTCGGTGCTACCACTGCTGAGTTCTTCGACAGGGCTGGTGTTCAGTGCCTTTTTGCCGAATCGGGAAACCGTGGAATTGCGCGAGCGGGAAATCCAGGCCAGCGCGGCGCATGCTTTGGCTGACGATCAGGTCTATGCGACCTTGTGCGAGCAGATCCGCGAACGCGGCTTGCACCATGTTCATGGCTTGCTGATGCCCGGCGTGGACGCGTTGTCCGCCCCGGTCTTTAATGCAGTCGGCAACGTGGCAGCGGTATTGACCATCGTTGGTCCGACTTCGCTGTTCCACGCAGATGAAGATGGCCCGGCGGCGCAGCGGTTGCTGGCGGCGACCCGGGCCGTGAGCTGGCGGATGGGTTATCACCCGGCAGCCGACGTCAGTTAAACCGTCACGCGATCTGTAGCAGCTGGCGAAGGCAGCTGCTACAGGGAGAAGGAGCACCCCACAAATATTGACTGTTACATGCCCCGTAACAGTGCATGTCCGGATTCGCTATTTTTCCTTTGGGCTCAAGGCCTTATTCTTGCCGGGCTTTCACGGGAAACCGGCGCAAAGCACGAAGCGAAGGCCTGTGATCAGCCCACGTCATTCGCGAAGATCTCAGATGGATTGAAGCGTTCTTCGACTCATCACTCCGTGTTCACTGACGTTGATTTATTGCTCCTTGATCAAACGTCTTACTTTGGCCGCTGCGTTTGCAGCGGCCTTTTTTATGGGCGATGGTTTTGAGCGAGGGTGTCCCGGAGGGGATCGCAGGACTCAGGCAAGCCCCGCGAAAGAGCATTGTCAGAGGGCATATTTTTGCAAATTCCCCATCATTTCCTTCAACGCCTCAATATTATCCTTCGGATGCGCCGCCCCTTCGAAATCGCAAATCTGCTGCCAATGCGCCGCCACATCTTCCGGCGAGAACCCCACCCGCGGATCAAACCCGGCACCGAGGCTGCGCTCCCAACGCACCTTGCCCATCCAGCCGCCACCCACTTCAAACAGTCCTGATGTTTCCTGACAATTCTCGCTGGCCAGGTACACCACCAACGGGCTGACCAGTTCCGGCTTCAGTTGTTCGAACACTTGTGGCGGGATCAGGCCTTCGGTCATGCGGGTGCCGCCGGTTGGCGCGATGGCGTTGACCAGGATGTTGTTCTTGCGGCCTTCGATGGCCAGGGTGCGGGTCAGGCCGTAGAGGCCGAGTTTGGCCATGCCGTAGTTGGACTGGCCGAAGTTGCCGTAGATGCCTGACGTCGAAGCCGTGAAAATCACTCGACCGTAATTTTGCTCACGCATATGCGGCCAGGCAGCGCGGGTGACTTTGTAGGCGCCTTCGACGTGGACGCGGTAAACCAGGTCCCAGTCGGCGTCGTCCATTTTGTGGAAGGTCTTGTCCCGCAGGATGCCAGCGTTGTTGACCACCACGTCGACGCGGCCAAACACGTCGAGGGCGTTTTGCACCAGTTTGTCGCCGTCGGTGACGGAGTCGTGGTTGGCCTCGGCCGTGCCGCCCGCCTCGCGAATTTCAGCGACCACACGGTCCGCTGCCGATGCGTTGGCACCTTCACCCTGAGTCGAGCCGCCGAGGTCGTTGACCAGCACTTTGGCGCCCTGTTTGGCGAACAGCAGCGCATGCGCCCGACCGAGGCCGCCACCGGCGCCGGTGATGATCACGACTTTATCTTCGAAGCGCACAGACTCATTCATGGGGAACTCCAGCAGGCCAGGGGACGATGACCTCGAGTGTCAGGCACCGGGCGGCGGGTCACAATCAAGACGAGGGGGCTGAATGGTGTGCGATAAGGCAGGGGGATGATGAGGTGAATGTTGAAAAGATCGCAGCCTTCGGCAGCTCCTACGCGCCTGTGGGCGCCGCCGAAGGCTGCGATCTTTTCAGGAACACGCCCGCTTCAGCGGCGCTGAAACCAGCCGGTCGCGGAACGCCAGATAGTGCTTGAGCACCTGCACCGGTGCCTCGGTCTGGGGGTAGTGGCCGATACCGTTCAGCAGCACCGTGTCGGGGTCGGGGATCAGCTCGCGATAGCGCGCGACCATGTGTGCTCCGGAAATCGGATCGACCTCGCCATCGATCACCCGCAACGGCACGTCGCCGCGCTGCATGGCGCTCACCCAGCGTTCCCGTTGAACCCGTCGCTGCGGAATGTAACCAATGAGTTTATGCATGACCCGCGGCCCGTGATTGCTGTCGATCAGGCTCCAGAAATCATCCATTTCGCTTTCAGTGGGCCGGGTCTGGGGACCGAAAATCTGCCGGAAACTTTTCACCAGGCCGTCGCGGGTAAAGGCGCGGCCGATCATCCAGCCCAACGGGCTGAGCAAGAGCTTTTGCATCAATACCGGGCGATGGGTTTCGGGGAACAGGCCGCCATTGAGGAACACGCAACTGGCGATGTTCACCCGGGCCTCGTGATGCCGGGCCAGCAGTTCCTGGGCCACGCTGTCGCCGTAATCGTGGGCCAATAGGTGCACCGGCTGCTCGATGTTCAGATGCGTCAGCAAGGCCTGTTGCAAATCGGCTTGCTCCAGCAGGCTGTAGTCGTGATTCACCGGTTTGGCCGAATCGCCGAAGCCGAGCATGTCGCAGGCAATCACCCGATAGCGCTGTGCAAGCGGCTGCCACAGGTAATGCCAGTCCCAACTGGCGGTCGGGAAGCCATGGATCAGCAACAGCGGCTCACCCTGCCCGGCCGTCCAGTAGCGGATGGCCTGGCCACGGAAGACAAACGTCTGGCCGCGTTTGCGCCAGACACACAGGGGAATCTCGGCGAGTGGCATTAGAGTTTATAACCCGGGGCTTGTTGATCGAGTTTGCGCAGCAGCGCTGGCCAGGCCAGTGCGCCGCCCATCCCTTGAGCACTTTTGGTGACGCCAGCGATCATCGCCTTGGCGCCTGCCAGAATCTGCGGTTCGATGGCGATCAACTCGGCGCCACCGTTTTGCGCCAGCACCTGGATATCGCAGGCACGCTGGAAGGTGAACATCATCAAGAAGGTGTCAGCGATGGTGCCGCCACAGGTCAGCAGACCGTGGTTGTGCAGCATCAGGAAATTGTTTTCGCCGAGGTCGGCTTGCAGCCGCGCCTTCTCTTCGTGGTTCAGCGCAACACCTTCGTAGGCGTGATAAGCCAGGCTGGACAGGACGAACAACGATTGCTGGCTGATCGGCAGGACGCCTTGTTTCTGCGCCGATACCGCAACACCCGCAGCGGTGTGGGTATGCAGCACGCAGACGACGTCGTGACGCACTTCATGCACGGCGCTGTGGATGGTGTAGCCCGCCGGGTTGATCTCGTAAGGGCTGTCCATCAGCTTGTTGCCGGCCTGATCGACCTTGACCAGGCTTGACGCGGTGATTTCGTGAAACATCAAACCGAACGGGTTGATCAGGAAGTCTTCGGTACCCGGCACCTTCGCCGAGATGTGCGTAAAGATCAGATCATCCCAGCCATGCAGGGCTACCAGGCGATAACAGGCGGCCAGATCGACGCGGGTCTGCCACTCGGCGGCACTGACCTGGTCTTTGACACTGTGGGGCGATTGAACGTGGGTCACACTCACGGCAAGGACCTCTCTTTTTTTATTGTTTTACTGACGTGTCAGCAGTCTAGTCAGCCCCCGGACTTCGTGTAGTTGCATTAGCAGCCAGCTTGATGGCCTAGCGAGTCAGTGCGGCACCGGGCTTGGATCCATGTCAAAGCACCGACGCCAACAAGGGTGCTGCGAACAGATTCAGCAACCCAGTCAGAACCATGACCAGACCCGCCACCGAGCCTTCTTCACCGCCCACTTCATGGGCCCGGCTGACCCCGGCACCGTGAGCACCGACACCAAACAATGCGCCTCGCGCCAAGGCACTGCGCAACGGTAACCACTTGAGCAGGATGCCGCCGAGCATCGCCCCGAACACACCAGTGAACATCACAAACACCGCCGTCAATTCCGGTACGCCCCCGAGGTCGTGGGCCAACGGCATGGCAAAGGGGGTGGTAATCGAACGGGGCACCAGCGACATCGTCACTGAGCTGTCCAGCGCCAACGCCTTGGCCAGACCGAATGAACTGCCGATGGACGCCGCGCTGCCCGCCAGCATCCCCAGCAGCAACGCCGACCAATGCCGCGCCAGCATCTGCCGCTGCTGCCAGATCGGCACCGCGAAGGCCACGGTGACCGGCCCCAGCACCGCCATCAGCCAATGGGTGTTACTTGAATATTCAGCGTAGGCCGTATGCAGCGGCACGGCGAGCGCCAGCAGCAAGGCCGGGACCAGAATCAGCGGCGACAGCAAGTATCGACCGGTGCGCCGATAGATCCAGCGGCTGAACAAATAGGCCAGCAAGGTGAACGCCAGCCAGAACATCGGCATCAGTTCAAGCTTCATGGGACCTCCTCAACCGCACGACCAATTCCACGGTAAACGCCGTCACCAGCATCACCATCAACGTGCTGACGCCGATCACCAACAGAATCCGCCAGCCGTCGTCGCGCAGCAGGCCGCCGTAATCGAGCAGACTCATCAGCGCAGGAATAAAGAACAGCAGCATCTCGGCCATCAACAACCCGGCCCCCATCTGCAACGCGGCAGGTTTCACCCAACCGAACGCGAACGCCAGCAACAACAACGCCATGCCGATCACCCCGCCCGGAATCGGCCAGGCAAACCACGCGGCCAACTGGCAGCCGAGCAGGTAGATCGCCAGCAGCACGGCTAATTCAGCGACCAGTCGGGAAAGCTTTCTCAGCGTTGGAGAGTTCAGGATTGATGCGTTCATGGTTTCGGTCCTCACAGGCGCTCATTTTACGGAGCGGGCTGCTATCCCCGAAGCGAATTGTTAGACTCAAAGCCATTCCAATATGGAATCAGGCCCATGGAATTCAAACAGCTACGCAGCTTCATCGAAGTGATGCATCAAGGCGGATTCACCCAAGCCGCCAAGACCTTGCACATCAGTCAATCGGCGGTGAGCAAGCAGGTCGCACAACTTGAGCAAAGCCTGGGTACCCCGCTGCTCGAACGCCTGGGCTCGCAGTTGCGACTGACCGCCGCCGGCAGCGTGGTGTTACAACGGGCCGAAGGCATGCTGCGGTTGCGCAATGAATTGCTCAGCGAGCTGGACGATTTGAGCCAACTGGCCCGTGGGGAGTTGCGTCTGGGTTTGCCACTGCTGGGCAGTGACGCGTTGTTCGCCGGACTGTTCGCCGAGTACCGGCGGCGCCACCCGAACATCAGCATTCAATTGCTCGAAGGCGGCAGCCTGAACATAGAGCAAGCCGTATTAAGTGGAGAACTGGAACTGGGTGGCAGCCTGCTGACGAAGGATCCTCAATTCGCTTTTCAGCCGTTCTGCGACGAACCGCTGGACGCCCTGTTGCCGGCCGATCATCCATTGGCGACGAAGACAGTGATTGGTCTGGAGGAATTGGCCGACACGCCGTTCCTGCTGTACCAGCGCAGTTTTGTGCTCAACGACCGATTGCTTCAGGCCTGCCAACAGCTGGGATTTACGCCCAAGGAAGGTGGACGCAGCGGTCAGGCGGATTTTCTCGCGGCGCTGGTGGCCGCCGGGCAAGGCGTAGTGCTGTTGCCCCGCGTGGTGGCGCGCGGGCTGGTGCGGCCAGGCGTGGTGCGCCTGACCTTGAACGCGCCGGCGTATCTGCGTTGGGACATTGCCTTTATCTGGCGCCAGGGCGCGTACCTGTCAAAAGCCGCCCAAGCCTGGCTCGCACTATTGCGCGAGCATCCGGTCAGCCCCGCAGAGCACTGACCAGCTCGGCCAGCCAAGGCTCGGCGTCGCTTTCCGGGGTAACACTTTCGCTGGCATCCAGGCGCAACATCGGCAGGACCTCGCGCAGACCCAGTTCGCCGAACAATTCGCGCATCTGCTCACCACCACCGCAGAAGGTGTCGCCATAGCTCGCATCGCCCAGGCCAATCACGGCCCCCGGCAAACCACGCCAGGCGGCAGGCAACTGGTCGCGAATCATCGAGTACAACGGTTGCAGGTTGTCCGGCAATTCGCCCATGCCCGTGGTCGAGGTCACGGCCAGAAAGGCTTCAGGGCCGAACGCCTGAACATCGGCAAGGCTGGCGCGCGGGTTGTGCCAGGTCTCGAAACCGGCGGCTTTCAAAATATTCGCAGCGTGCCGGGCGACTTCTTCAGCCGTGCCGTACACCGAGCCGGAAAGGATGGCGACTTTCATCAATCTGATCCTGAAGCGGGAAAAAGACTGGCGATATTAACAGCACCGGCAAAAAACCTGCGATTGCCTCTCAATAAGTGCTGATGGCCAGTAGACAGCCCTTATTGTTCTTCTAGAATGCAGCGCTTAATCAACTCAGAAAGGATTCTCTGATGATCAACGCTCAACTGCTGCAAATGGTGATCAATGCTTCCAATGACGGCATCGTGATTGCCGAAAAGGAAGGCGAGCTGGATAACATCCTGATTTACGTCAACCCGGCGTTCGAACGCCTGACCGGTTACACCAGCGAAGAAATCCTCTATCAGGACTGCCGCTTCCTGCAAGCCGGGGATCGGGATCAAGAAGCGCTGGGGTTGATTCGTAAGGCCCTGGACAGCGGCGGCTCGTGTCGGGAGGTGCTGCGTAACTACCGCAAGGACGGCAAGCCGTTCTGGAACGAACTGTCCCTTTCGACGGTTAGAAACGAAAGCGACGGACAAACGTATTTTGTCGGTGTACAAAAAGACGTGACCGCTCAGGTCAAGGCACAGCAGCGGGTTACGCAACTAGAGGCGCAAGTGGCTGAATTGCAGACTGAACTGGCTGCACTCAAAGCGACGAACGGCGCAAACAAACCAGCGAACTAAGTGTCATTAACTACAATCACCAATGACTTTGTAACTATTTCTTTCGAGCAAGCCATGCAACGCGACGCACTCCTGACCCAGGATGAGCTGGATTTTATCCAGACCATGCAGCACAACCCGCAACTCAATGTGCGGGATGCAACGTCGAGCCTGCTCGTCAACGGTGGATCGCAGATCCGTGACCTGCTCACTCGCCTGGCAGCCCATGAGCAAGTCACCATCCAGGCCAACTTTGAAAATCAGCAAATGACCTTCCCGCTGCACCTGGTCGAGGACGAGTTTCACGCGTTGCATTTGCGCCTGGGCGTGCCGAGCATTTTTGAAGATGGGCCAATGGTGCGACCGTGGCGCCTGACACTTGAGGAACCGGTTGCGCTGGAGAATGCCAAGGGGCAGCCCGGCACGATGTGGGTCCACGAAGTGTCGTTCAAAGGGGTTTTGCTGGAAGTTCGCAACAAAACCAAGCCACCGAAGCATTTCGCGTTGTGGTTCAGCCCGTCAGGCTATGAGCGAATCGCGTTGCGCGGCACATTCGAACGGGAAACCGAGCAAGGCTTCTTCGCTTATCAGCTCAGCCAGAGCGACAAGGACGAAACCGAACGTCTGCGTCAGTTCATTCTTCAGCAACATCGTCTGACCCATCCTGCCCTGCACGTCTGAATTTCAAGTATCCAGGTTGCCCGCCAGGAACTGCTTCAGGCGCTGACGCATCAACAAACCCTCGTTACCCAGACAACCAATCGATGATCCGGCCAGGCTTTCCTGCGCCAGGTCAGACGCATCACCGGCAAGCATCAGCTGACAATCCAGGCTCATGGCCAAGCGGTTCAGGCGCCTCGGCAGCTCCGGTGAAGGCGCGTGATTGGAAAACAGCACAAGCGCCTCGGGTTTGATTCTTTCGCAGACCAGCGTCAGTTCATCGAATGGCTGGCCGATCGTGAGCACACGCACGCCTGAATCGGCCCCACTCAGAAACAGCGCTGCCACCAGCAGTTCAAATTCACGGCACTGACCGGGCAGGGCGCTGATAACGACCCGGCGCGGCGATGTATCACGTATCAGCAACAAGCGCTGCGACACCCGTGATCGCAAGAATGCATCGAAGAATAACCACTCGCTGGTCTGGCCGAACATATCCTGTCGCTGCAACAGCAGCTTCCAGAGCGGCATCAGAATGTCCTGGAACACCACAGGCAGTGAGTAGCTGGAAAAAATCTGCCCATAGACCCGTTCCAGCTGGAGATCGTCAAAGGCACTGACAGCGGTCTGAACCTGCTGCTGCCATTGAGCATAATCCGCCAGCACCAGTTCATTGGGAATGATGTGCGAGAGCGCTTTGAACGGTTCGGTCTTTGCCAGGATCTTGCCGACCTTGCTCACCGCCACACCGCGCTCGATCCAGCCGAGAATGCTGCGAACCGTCTCGATATCGACCATTGAATACAGTCGATGCCCACTTTCGGTGCGCGTGGGTTGAATCAGACCGTAACGACGTTCCCATGCCCGCAAAGTGACCGGGTTGATACCGGTCAGGCGTGACACTTCTCGAATCGGAAAAAGTTCTTCCCGCTCGAGGGAGGCAGCTGGCAACAAGCCGTGGACAACGTCAGTCAGGACAGGCATTTGGGGGGTGATCGTCCACGGGCAAGTTGGATCCCATTCTAGCGCCTATCTCCCGCAATCATTCAAGACATTGATGGATAACACACAAGATATTGATGGACGACGAATGCCACTGGCGTAATTTTCATATTCGGGAATAATCCTTGCTTGTTCAAAGACGCAGCCCACCACCCCGGCGTTGCGTCTGGCGAAACTCCTACCCGGAGCGACGCGATTGCCTTACGGAGATACACAATGTCTACCTCACCCGTCACGCTGATGGTGGCGCGCCGCGTTGCCGATGGACGTTATCAGGACCTGATCGCCTGGTTGCGTGAAGGCGAACAGCTGGCCACCGACTTCCCCGGCTATCTCGGGTCTGGCGTGCTCGCTCCGCCGCCCGATGATAACGAATTCCAGATTATCTTCCGCTTCGCCGACGAGCAGACCCTGCACGCCTGGGAGCACTCCGCTTCGCGTACCGCCTGGCTGGGACGCGGCAGCGACTTGTTCGCCCACCCGACAGAACATCGGGTCAGTGGCATCGAAGGCTGGTTCGGAGCGGTTGGCCAACGCCCGCCACGCTGGAAACAGGCTGTGGCGATCTGGCTGGCATTCTTCCCGGTCTCGCTGTTGTTCAATTTTGTGCTGGGGCCGTTGCTCGGCGAAATGAGCCTGTTGCCTCGGGTGTTCATCAGCACCCTGTGCCTGACGCCCTTGATGGTTTATTTCTTTATTCCGTTGTCGACCCATCTGTTGGCGAACTGGCTGCACACCACACCGACGCGGCCGTTGCCCGCCGCCCCCACCACCCAAAACCGCTGATCTCTGTAGGAGCGAGGCTTGCCCGCGAAGGCGGTGAAACAGTCGACATCAATGTTGCCTGACACACCGCCTTCGCGGGCAAGCCTCGCTCCTACAAAAACCACCTCACGCTTCGTCGCTGGTATAGTTTTGCTCTAACCGCGACGCGAGCCATTCATGACCTCTTCCGCAGCCCCTATCCTCATCACCGGTGCCGGCCAGCGTGTCGGCCTGCACTGTGCGCAGCGTTTGCTCGAAGACGGCCAGCGAGTGATCTTCAGCTACCGCAGCGAACGCCCCGGCGTACAAACATTGCGCGATCTGGGGGCGACGGCGGTGTTCGCGGATTTCTCCAGCGAAGCCGGCATCCTCGCGTTCATCACCGAACTCAAAACCCACACCGACAGCCTGCGGGCGATAGTCCATAACGCCTCCGAATGGCTGGCCGAAACACCGGACACCGACGCACAGGCATTTACCCAAATGTTCACTGTGCACATGCTCGCGCCCTACCTGATCAACCTGCACTGCGTCGACTTGCTCGAACGCTCGAGCCCCGCCGACATCGTGCACATCAGCGACGACGTGACCCGCAAGGGCAGCAGCCAGCACATCGGCTACTGCGCCAGCAAAGCCGGGCTCGACAGCCTGACCCTGTCGTTCGCCGCGAAATATGCGCCAACGATCAAGGTCAACGGCATCGCGCCAGCCCTGCTATTGTTCAATCCCGACGACGACGCGGCGTACCGCGCAAAGGCCCTGGCCAAGTCCGCGCTGGGCATCGAACCCGGCAGCGAAGTGATTTACCAGAGCCTGCGCTATCTGCTCGACAACCCTTATGTCACCGGCACGACCCTGACCGTCAACGGCGGACGGCACGTCAAGTAAGCCGCCCCGCGAGGATATTTCATGACGTTATCCCTGCCCCAAAACGCCCTGTCCGAGAGCTATCGCGAGGTTCTCATCGGTCTCGGTGAAAACCCTGACCGCGAAGGACTGCTAGACACCCCGGTGCGTGCGGCCAAGGCCATGCAGTACCTGTGTCACGGCTACGAGCAAAGTGTCGAAGAGATCGTCAACGGTGCGTTGTTTTCGTCGGACACCGACGAGATGATCATCGTTGCCGACATCGAGCTCTATTCGTTGTGCGAGCACCACATGCTGCCCTTCATCGGCAAGGCGCATGTAGCTTATATTCCGACCGGCAAGGTGTTGGGCCTGTCGAAGATTGCACGCCTGGTGGACATGTTCGCCCGGCGCCTGCAAATTCAGGAAAACCTCACCCGGCAGATCGCCGACGCGGTACAGCAAGTCACCGACGCCGCTGGTGTCGCCGTGGTGATCGAGGCCAAGCACATGTGCATGATGATGCGCGGTGTCGAGAAACAGAATTCGACCATGAACACCTCGGTGATGCTCGGCGCCTTCCGCGAGTCGAGCAACACCCGCCAGGAGTTCCTGCAATTGATTGGACGGAGCAAGTAGCAATGCCACAACTTCAACCAGGAATGGCGCGCATCCGGGTCAAGGACCTGTGCCTGCGCACCTTTATCGGGATCAACGAGGACGAAATCCTCAACAAGCAGGATGTGCTGATCAACCTGACCATCCTGTACGCGGCGCAAGAAGCCGTGCGCGACAACGACATCGATCACGCGCTGAACTACCGCACCATCACCAAGGCGATCATCGCCCACGTGGAGGGCAATCGCTTTGCCCTGCTCGAACGCCTGACCCAGGAATTGCTGGACCTGGTCATGGCCAACGAATCAGTGCTATACGCCGAAGTCGAAGTCGACAAACCCCACGCCCTGCGTTTTGCCGAGTCGGTGTCGATCACCCTCGCGGCGAGCCGCTAAGCGCGTCTGGCGCATTGTTCGTCAGGCTTTTATCATCCGCGCCACGATTTGATTGCACAGAGCCCGCCATGAACGATCAACAACGCCTGGAACTTGAAGCCGCCGCCTTCCGCCGACTGGTCGCCCACCTGGACAGCCGCAAAGACGTGCAGAACATCGACCTGATGAACCTCTCGGGTTTCTGCCGCAACTGCCTGTCCAAGTGGTACAAGGCCGCTGCCGACGAACGCCAGATCGAGGTCAGCCTCGACGACGCCCGCGAAGTGGTCTACGGCATGCCGTACGCTGAATGGAAAGCCCAATACCAGCAAGAAGCCAGCGCCGAACAACAAGCGGCGTTCGCCAAAGGAAAACCCAATGAGTGATTTGAACACCCTGCGCGCCAGCCTCAACAGCGGCGAACACGTTTTCGCCGACACCCTGGCATTCATTGCCGCCGGTTACGACTATCAACCACAGGCCTTCAACAACGGTGGCGTGGAAAACGCCGCCGGGCAAAACGAAGGTTCGTGCAAGACCCTGGGCCTGGCGCTGCTGGAAGGCTTGAGCGATGAAGAAGCGCTGTTGGCGTTTGGCGAACATTACCGTTCGGTAGTGGCGACACCTGAAGGCAGCGATCACGGCAATATCCGCGCGTTGATTGCCCATGGTCTGGCCGGCGTGAAGTTCTCGCAGCAACCGCTGAATCGCCGCTGATTCACGAAAGATCAAAATCAAAAGATCGCAGCCTTCGGCAGCTCCTACAGGGCGTCCCCATTCCCATGTAGGAGCTGCCGAAGGCTGCGATCTTTTCGCTTCTACGGCACATCCCGACTTTTAAGATTGACCCGGCGACTTTATTTCGTTTGCCGGGCACCGCTGCTCGCGGCTTAGATAAAAAGAAGCAACCCTTCTTCTGAGTCAGGCATCCATGAGCAGCGAAAACATCAGTCGGTCGATCAACATCGTTCATCCCGTCACGCTCAGCCACGGCAAAAATGCCGAGGTCTGGGATACCGATGGCAAACGCTACATCGACTTTGTCGGTGGCATCGGCGTGCTGAACCTCGGCCATTGCCATCCGCACATCGTCGACGCCATTCGAGAACAAGCCACCCGGCTGACCCACTACGCGTTCAACGCCGCCCCGCACGCGCCCTACATCGAACTGATGGATCGCCTGACAGCGTTTATTCCGGTGGACTACCCGGTCAGCGGCATGCTCACCAACAGCGGCGCGGAAGCCGCGGAAAACGCCTTGAAGATCGTCCGTGGCGCTACCGGGCGTACGGCCGTCATCGCGTTTGACGGCGCCTTTCACGGTCGCACGCTCGCCACCCTCAACCTCAACGGCAAAGTCGCCCCGTACAAGCAGAAAGTCGGCGTGCTACCGGGCCCGGTGTTTCACTTGCCCTTCCCGAGCAAGGACAACGGCGTGACCTGTGCCGAGGCGCTGAAGGCGATGGATCGGTTGTTCAGCGTCGAGATCGACGTCGATGACGTGGCCTGCTTTATCGTCGAACCGGTGCAAGGCGAAGCCGGTTTCCTCGCAATGGACATGGAGTTCGCCCAAGCACTGCGGCGCTTCTGTGATGAGAAAAACATCCTGCTGATTGCCGATGAAATCCAGTCGGGTTTCGGTCGTACCGGCCAGCGTTTTGCGTTCTCGCGACTGGGCATCGAGCCGGACCTGATCCTGCTCGGTAAAAGCATCGCCGGCGGCGTACCGCTAGGGGCAGTCGTCGGGCGCAAAGCGTTGCTAGACACGTTGCCCAAGGGCGGACTGGGCGGCACCTATTCGGGCAACCCGATCGCCTGCGCTGCGGCACTGGCGACGCTGGATGAGATAACCGACGCGAATCTTCACGCCTGGGGCTCGCAACAGGAAGAGGCGATTGTCAGCCGTTACGAAGCCTGGCGTACTCGCAAGCTTTCACCGTATCTGGGGCGCTTGACCGGCGTCGGCGCCATGCGCGGCATCGAACTGAGCAATCCCGACGGCACACCGGCAGCGGCGCAGTTGACGCAGTTGCTGGCCCTGGCCCGCGACGCGGGTTTGCTGCTGATGCCCAGCGGCAAGTCGCGACACATCATTCGCCTGCTGGCGCCGTTGACCACTGAATCAGGGGTATTGGAGGAAGGGCTGGATATTCTTGAGGTGTGCCTCGCAAAGCTGACCTGAAAAACAACCTGAATCCAGAACACCATTCAACCTGTGGGAGCGGGCTTGCTCGCGAAAGCGGTGTAACAGTCAACATTGTTATCCACTGATACACCGCTTTCGCGAGCAAGCCCGCTCCCGCATTTGAGCTTTATCGCCAGTGAAATCGTGGGCACAAAAAAACCGGCCGAGGCCGGTTTTTTTTTATTTCAACGTTCTCAGAACTTGGCGTTCTGCAGATCATCGAGGTAACGCTCAGCGTCCAGTGCCGCCATGCAGCCAGCGCCAGCCGAGGTGATGGCTTGGCGGTAAACGTGGTCAGCGACGTCACCGGCGGCGAAGATGCCTTCGAGGTTGGTCGCAGTAGCGTTGCCTTCACGGCCGCCGTGCACGACCAGGTAGCCGTCCTTCAACGTTAGCTGACCTTCGAACAA
Organism: Pseudomonas sp. ASL4; assembly: GCF_056680395.1. Taxonomy (NCBI): domain Bacteria; kingdom Pseudomonadati; phylum Pseudomonadota; class Gammaproteobacteria; order Pseudomonadales; family Pseudomonadaceae; genus Pseudomonas; species Pseudomonas sp. ASL4. Next base: position 7,100,563 of record NZ_CM155280.1, read on the forward strand.
CGAGGTGTTCGGTGTGTGGCCGATGGCTATGAACACGCCGTCGACTGTCAGCTCGTCGAAGCTGCCGTCGTTGTTCTTCAGGCGAGCACCGGTCACGCCCATCTTGTCGCCCAGGACTTCGTCCAGGTTCGAGTTGAGCTTGAGGATGATCTTGCCTTCGGCAACCCGGGCATTGAGCTTGTCGATCAGGATCTTCTCGGCGCGGAAGGTTTCGCGACGGTGGATCAGGGTCACCGTGCTGGCGATGTTGGCCAGGTACAGCGCTTCTTCGACAGCGGTGTTACCGCCACCGACCACAGCCACTGGCTTGTTGCGATAGAAGAAACCGTCGCAGGTTGCGCAGGCCGAAACGCCTTTGCCCATGAACGCTTCTTCCGACGGCAGGCCCAGGTAGCGAGCGCTAGCGCCGGTGGCGATGATCAGTGCATCACAGGTGTAAGTCGCGCTGTCGCCAGTCAGGGTGTACGGCTTGGCAGCGAAGTCCACGGCATTGATGTGATCGAACACGATCTCGGTTTCAAAGCGTTCGGCGTGCTCTTTCATCCGTTCCATCAGCGCCGGGCCGGTCAGGCCATGGACGTCGCCCGGCCAGTTGTCGACTTCAGTAGTGGTGGTCAGTTGACCGCCGGCCTGCATGCCGGTGATCAGCAGCGGCTTGAGGTTGGCACGGGCGGCATAGACCGCGGCGCTGTAACCGGCAGGGCCGGAACCGAGAATAATCACTCGCGAATGACGGACTTCAGACATGACCTGCTCCTGTTAACCGGCCCGAAACACCTGGCGCGGAACGCCGGTTTGCCGGCGGGAATAAAAAAGGACTGTTGAAAGCACTTGGGGAAGGCTTGAGCTCGACAGTCCTGTAAAAGAATGGGTGCAGCGTATCGAGGGGGCGAAGATTAAGGAAATACGGTTTAACAATCCAGCTCATAGGCGGTCTCTATCCCATGGCAGCGATTTTATAGACGCCTTTGTTACAGTGAATGTCGATGCTGCGACCGCGCTTTCACCCTTGAGGCAAAGTCGGTAAGGTCGGCGCGTTTCCCTTCTGCTCGGAGCACGTTATGCCCGCCCCTGTTCTGTCCGGCCCGCAATACCTGCGCGAAGGCCTCAAGCTGGTCCTGAGCCCGGGCCTGCGTTTGTTCGTGTTGTTGCCGCTGGCGATCAACCTCGTGCTGTTCGTCGGATTGATTTACCTCGCTGGCCATCAATTCAGTATGTGGGTCGACACGTTGATGCCGTCCCTGCCCGACTGGCTGAGTTTCCTCAGTTACATCCTTTGGCCGATTTTTGTGGTGCTGGTGGCGCTGATGGTGTTTTTCACCTTCACCATGCTGGCCAACGTCATCGCCGCGCCGTTCAACGGCTTCCTGGCGGAGAAAGTCGAAGTGGTGGTGCGTGGCACCGACGACTTCCCGTCCTTCAGCTGGGGCGAACTGATCGAAATGATCCCCCGCACCCTGGCCCGGGAAATGCGCAAACTCGGCTACTTCCTGCCGCGGGCCATTGGCCTGTTCATCCTGTCGTTCATCCCGGTGGTGAACATCATCGCCGCGCCGCTGTGGCTGCTGTTCGGGGTGTGGATGATGGCAATCCAGTACATCGACTACCCGGCCGACAACCACAAACTCGGCTGGAACGAGATGCTCGCCTGGCTGCGCCAGAAACGCTGGCAGAGCATGAGTTTTGGCGGGATTGTTTACCTCGTACTGCTGATTCCGGTGGTCAACATTTTGATGATGCCGGCGGCCGTGGCCGGGGCGACCTTGTTCTGGGTGCGCGAACGAGGCGCAGAGAACCTGGTGCCCCAACGCTGAGTCGGTCACAAATCCATCATCGAAACGCCACAATGGCGACATGGCCTCAGCCGACACTGAGGTCATGACGACAGCTCTGCATATCACTCTGATCACCGAAACCTTCCCCCCGGAAATCAACGGCGTGGCCAATACCCTTGGCCGCTTGTGCGACGGTTTGCGCGCGCGCGGGCATCAAGTGGAACTGGTGCGACCGCGCCAGGGTTGTGATCGGCAACTGGGCAGCGACGATGAGTTGTTGCTCTGTCGCGGCTGGCCGTTGCCCGGTTATCCCGGATTGCAGTGGGGTCAGTCGTCGATGCACAAACTGCTGCGGCGCTGGAAACGCCATCGCCCTGACGTGCTGTACATCGCCACTGAAGGCCCGCTGGGTTTGTCGGCGTTGCGCGCCGCGCGGCGGCTGGGGATTTCGGTGGTCAGCGGCTTTCACACCAACTTCCAGCAGTACTCGAGCCAGTATGGGCTCGGTCTGCTGACGCGAATGCTGACCCACTATCTGCGCTGGTTTCACAACCGCTCGACCTTGACCCTGGTGCCCAGCGTCAGTCAGCGGCTGGAACTGGAGCGTCGGCATTTCGAGCGCTTGGCGCTGCTGTCCCGCGGCGTCGACAGCCAGTTGTTTCACCCCAGCAAGCGTCTGAACGCGCTGCGTGAGCAATGGGGATTGAGCGAAGATGACATTGCCGTTATCCATGTAGGACGCCTGGCTCACGAGAAAAACCTGGGGTTGCTCAAGCGCAGTTTCGACGCGCTGAAGAGCTCTTTCCCACAGCGAAACCTGAAGTTGATCGTGATTGGCGATGGTCCGTTGCGCATGGCTTTGGAGAAGGAATTACCCGAGGCCATTTTCTGCGGTTCGCAGCGCGGCGAAGCTCTGGCCAGTCACTATGCGTCGGGGGATGTGTTTCTGTTTCCGAGCATGACCGAGACCTTTGGCAATGTGGTGCTTGAAGCGCTGGCCTCGGGGCTGGGCGTGGTGGCCTACGATCTGGCGGCTGCCGGTCAGCACATTCGCCACGGCTACAACGGCGTACTGGCAATGCCGGGGGATGAAGCGGCGTTCTGCGAGGCGGCGCGCTGGTTGCTGGAGGAAGACGAGACCTTGCGTTGCGTGCGGCTCAATGCGCGCCAGCATGCGAGTCGTCAGGGCTGGGGCGCTATTATCGAACAGTTCGAGGGGCAGTTGCGGGGGGCGTGCGTACTGGGACAGGCCCTGCCTGATGCGGCGTTGTTGCCTTAAAAGCTTCGCGGGCAAGCCTCGCTCCTACAGGGTATGCGTCAGTTTGATCGCCACTGACCTGTAGGAGCGAGGCTTGCCCGCGAATAGGCCCTACCAATCGCCGCTTAAACCAGCGTCATCAACGCCTCACGGCTGAACGGCAGGATGTCTTCTTCACGGCCATCGCGCACTTTCTGCGCCCAGTCCGGGTCCACCAGCAGCGCACGGCCAACCGCTACCAAATCGAACTCTTCGTTATTCAAACGCTCCAGCAGATTTTCCAGGCTGGCCGGTTGGGCGATTTTGTCAGTGTTGACCATGAACTGCAGGAACTCGCCATCCAGGCCGACGCTGCCCACGGTGATAGTCGGTTTGCCGGTGAGCTTGCGAGTCCAGCCGGCCAGGTTCAGGTCGGAACCGTCGAACTCTGGTTCCCAGAAACGCCGCGTCGAGCAGTGGAAAATATCCACGCCAGCGTCGGATAACGGCTTGAGGAATTCGCCCAAGGCTTCCGGGGTTTGCACCAGGCGCGCGGTGTAGTCCTGCTGCTTCCACTGGGAGAAACGGAAGATGATCGGGAAACCTTCGCCTACCGCAGCGCGTACCGCCTGAATCAACTCGATGGCGAACCGCGAACGATTGGCCAGGCTGCCGCCGTATTCATCGGTGCGCTGGTTAGTGCCTTCCCAGAAGAACTGGTCGACCAGATAGCCGTGAGCACCGTGGATTTCCACGCCGTCCATACCGATGCTTTGCGCGTCCTTGGCAGACTGGGCAAACGCAGCAATCACGTCCTGGATATCCTGCTTGGTCATGCCGTGAACCACGACCTGACCGTCCTTCAATTTTTCAGACGGGCCATAGCCCGGAACGCTGGCATCCGGCTCGGTGCCAATGCGACGCACACTGCCCACGTGCCACAGCTGCGGAACGATCTTGCCGCCCTCGGCGTGCACTGCATCGACGACTTTTTTCCAGCCCGCCAGCGCTGCTTCGCCGTAGAAATGCGGCACATTCGGGTAGCCGTTGGAGGCCTTGTGGCCGACGGTGGTGCCTTCGGTGATGATCAGGCCAACACCGGCGGCGGCGCGGCGACGGTAGTATTCGATCACCTTGGAATTAGGCACGCCGCCTGGGGAAAAGGAGCGGGTCATCGGCGCCATGACGACGCGGGACGGCAGTTCGAGGGTGCCGAGGTGGAACGGTTTGAACAGGGCTTTGACAGGCATGGGACGCTCCACGGGAATATAGACTTTATGACGGCGATAATATGGAGAGTCGTAAGCCTTGAACAGCACTATTGATTTAAGTGATTAAGGATTAGAAACGAAAAGATCGCAGCGTTCGGCAGCTCCTACGCGGGAATGTGAACAACCGTAGGAGCTGCCGAAGGCTGCGATCTTTTGATCTTGCGGAATCAGCTCAGTGCTTTTTCGATTGCATGAACAATCGTCGGATCATCCGGCGCCGTCCGCGGCGAGAAACGCGCCAGCACCCGCCCGTCTTTACCCAGCAGGAATTTTTCGAAGTTCCAGGTGATATCGCCCGGAAACTCCGCGCCCTCGCCCGCCAGCAAACGGTACAACTGATGACGTTCGTGACCGTTGACTTCCAGCTTGCTGGACAACGGAAAGGTCACGCCATAGTTGAGGCTGCAGAATTCCTGGATCTCTTTCTCGGTGCCTGGCTCTTGTCCCGCAAACTGGTTGCACGGCAAACCCAGCACGCTGAAGCCCTGGCCCTTGAATTGCTGATAGAGGTTTTCCAGCGCCGCGTACTGTGGGGTCAAACCACATTTGGAGGCAACGTTGACCACCAGCACGACGTGCCCTTTGAAGGGCGCCAGAGGTAGCTCCTGACCATCCAGGGCTGTCAATTTAAGGTCGTGGAAAGCACTCATGACGAACTCCAAATTCCCATATTCTTCTCGAAACAGCCACTTGGCGGCGCCGCCTGGGACAGCCGCGGACTAAAAAAGGCGCCCCTCGGGCGCCTCTCCAGTTCTCTGAGCTTAGCGCAGAAATCAGTGGTGATGGCCACCTTCGCCATGGACGTGACCATGAGCGATTTCTTCCTGGCTGGCGTCACGGATGTCGATGATCTTGACCTGGAAATTCAGGCGCTGACCGGCCAACGGGTGGTTGCCGTCGACGGTGACATCGTCGCCGTCCAGGTCACGGATAGTGACGATTTGCATCTGGCCGTCCGGCGCGGAAGCGTGGAACTGCATGCCCACTTCCAGTTCGTCGACGCCTTCGAACATGCTGCGGCTCAGGGTGCTGACCAGTTCGGCAGCGTATTCGCCGTAAGCATCTTCAGGTTCTACGGCGACAGTCAGTTCGTCACCGACTTTCTTGCCTTCCAGCGCCTTTTCCAGGCCCGGAATGATGTTACCTGCGCCTTGCAGGTAGACCAGCGGCGCGCCGCCGGCGGAGCTGTCGATGACCTCACCAGCGTCGTTGGTCAGGGTATAGTCGATGGAGACAGCCTTATTGGCGGCGATCAGCATGGGGCGAGACCTTTTGCAGAAGAATATAGAAAGACCAAGTTTAGCGAAGCAATCGCCCGAAAGCGAACACAACCCGGACAGACGGATTGCGGCGCAGTTCTCGACGGTCACAGGCTTTCATCAGGACGAGGACGGGCACTGGGTGGTCGAGCTTTCCTGCGGTCATACCCAGCACCTGCGCCACCAGCCGCCCTGGCAATCCCGGGCCTGGGTCCTGGACCCGGCGCAACGTATTGAAAAAATAGGCCAACCCTTTGACTGCGGTTGGTGCGCACAAGGCTCGGTTAGCGATAACCTTGGCGACTGAATTTCGGTAGAAGGCCAGTCATAGGCGTTCACCATTGCCATGCACCTCCAGGGAATCCGCATGCAAACTTTTTTTATCGCGCCCACCGATTTTGGTGTGGGTCTGACCTCCATCAGCCTCGGGCTGGTGCGTACCCTTGAGCGAGCCGGGCTGAAAGTCGGCTTTTTCAAACCGATTGCCCAGCCGCATCCGGGTGACACCGGCCCTGAGCGCTCCACTGAACTGGTGGCGCGCACCCACGGCCTCAAGCCGCCGCAACCACTGGGCCTGGCCCATGTCGAGCGCATGCTCGGCGACGGTCAGCTGGACGAATTACTCGAAGAAATCATCACCCTGTATCAGCAGGCGGCCATCGGCAAAGACGTGCTGATCGTCGAAGGCATGGTTCCGACCCGCAGCGCCAGCTACGCCGCACGGGTCAATCTGCACTTGGCCAAGAGCCTCGATGCCGAAGTGATTCTGGTCTCGGCACCGGAAAACGAAGTGCTGACCGAACTCTCCGGCCGGGTGGAATTGCAGGCGCAGTTGTTCGGCGGCCCGAAAGACCCGAAGGTCCTCGGCGTGATCCTGAACAAGGTAAAGACCGACGAAAGCATGGAGGCCTTCGCCTCGCGCCTGAAAGAGCACTCGCCTTTGCTGCGCAGCGGCGACTTCCGGTTGCTCGGCTGCATTCCGTTCCAGCCGGAACTGAACGCCCCGCGCACCCGTGACGTCGCCGACCTGATGGGCGCGCAAATTCTCAATGCCGGTGACTACGAAACCCGGCGCATGACCAAAATCATCATCTGCGCCCGCACCATGCGCAATACCGTGGAGCTACTCAAGCCCGGCGTGCTGGTGGTGACCCCCGGCGATCGTGACGACATCATTCTCGCCGTCAGCCTCGCCGCCATGAACGGCGTGCCGCTGGCCGGCCTGTTGCTGACCAGCGACACCCTGCCCGACCCGCGAATCATGGACCTGTGCCGTGGTGCCTTGCAGGCTGGCCTGCCGGTGTTGTCGGTGAGCACCGGGTCCTACGAAACCGCCAACCTGTTAAACGGCCTGAACAAGGAAATCCCGATCGACGACCGCGAGCGCGCGGAGATCATCACCGATTTCGTCGCCAGCCACCTCGACGCCAAATGGCTGCACCAGCGTTGCGGTACGCCACGGGAAATGCGCTTGTCGCCCGCAGTGTTCCGCTATCAACTGATCCAGCGTGCCCAGGCTGCCAACAAGCGCATTGTGTTGCCTGAAGGCAGCGAGCCGCTGACCGTGCAAGCCGCCGCGATCTGCCAGGCGCGCGGGATCGCCCGTTGCGTGTTGCTGGCCAAACCGGCGGACGTCGAAGCCGTGGCCCGCGCCCAAGGTATCGAGTTGCCGCCCGGCCTGGAGATTCTTGATCCGGACCTGATTCGCGGTAACTACATCGAACCGATGGTTGCCCTGCGCAAGACCAAAAGCCTCAACGCACCGATGGCCGAGCAGCAACTGGAAGACACCGTGGTGATCGGCACCATGATGCTCGCGCTGGATGAAGTCGACGGCCTCGTCTCCGGGGTCATCCACTCCACCGCCAACACCATCCGCCCGGCCCTGCAACTGATCAAGACCGCGCCGGGCTGCACGCTGGTGTCATCGGTGTTCTTTATGCTGTTTCCCGAGGAAGTGCTGGTTTACGGTGACTGCGTGATGAACCCACACCCGAGCGCCAGCGAATTGGCCGAGATCGCGTTGCAAAGCGCCGACTCGGCCGCCGCGTTTGGCATCACCCCACGGGTGGCGATGATCAGCTATTCCAGCGGTGAGTCAGCCAGCGGTGAAGAAGTCGAGAAGGTCCGCGAAGCAACGTTGCTCGCCCACGAACAACAAAACTCGTTGCTGATCGACGGCCCGTTGCAGTACGACGCCGCCGCCAACGAAACCGTGGCCCGGCAACTGGCGCCGAACAGTCAGGTGGCCGGTCGCGCCACGGTCTTCGTGTTCCCCGACCTGAACACCGGCAACACCACCCACAAAGCCGTGCAACGCAGCGCCGACTGCGTCAGCCTCGGGCCGATGCTGCAAGGCCTGCGCAAACCGGTGAACGACCTGCCGCGCGGCGCGCAAGTCGACGACATCGTCTACACCATCGCGTTGACCGCGATTCAAGCTGCCAACCGACCTTTGGATCTTTAAATGCTGCAATTCCTACCTGCACCCGTGCGCGGCGTGATCGCCTCGCTGCTGTTGGCACTGAATACCATTTTGCTGTGCTCGTTTCTGTTCTGCGTAGCGATTTTCAAGGTGTTGCCGTTCGCCCTCACCCAGCGCTTCACGCGTTGGTTGATGGGCCACACCCATGAAGCCTGGATCAGCAACAACAAGGCCTGGATGAACCTGGTCTGCCGTACCCGCTGGCACCTCACGGGCCTTGAAGGGCTGGACTACGAACACTCGTACCTGATCACCAGTAACCACCAGAGCTGGGTCGACATCATGGTGCTGCAATACGTACTCAACCGCCGTATCCAGCCGCTGAAGTTCTTTCTCAAACAAGAACTGATCTGGGTGCCAGTGATTGGTCTGGCCTGGTGGACCCTGGGCTTTCCGTTCATGAAGCGCTACTCCAAGGCCTACCTGGAAAAACACCCGGAGAAGAAAGGCAAAGACCTGGAAACCACCCGCAAGACCTGCGACAAGTTCCGCAATAGCCCGGTGGGGATTTTCAATTTCGTCGAAGGCACACGCTTCACCGAGGGCAAGCATGCCCAGCAAAAATCACCGTTTCGCTATCTGCTGAAACCCAAGGCTGGCGGCATTGCGTTTGTGCTGGATGCGATGGGTGAGCAGCTGGAATCCATCGTCAATGTGACCATTCACTATCCGGGCGGGCGTCCGGGTTATTGGGATTTGCTCTGCGGGAACGTGAAAGATGTAGTGGTGAATTTTGAAGAGTTGAAGATTCCGCCGCAGTTCATTGGCAAGAATTACGACCAGGATGGGGAATACCGACTGGAGTTTCAGGGTTGGATCAATAAGTTGTGGGAAGACAAGGATGCGCAGCTGGCACAGATGCATCGCGAGTATCCAACCAAACACTGATCCCCTGTGGGAGCGGGCTTGCTCGCGAAAGCGGTGTATCAGTCGACATCAATGTTGAATGTCAGTCCGCTTTCGCGAGCAAGCCCGCTCCCACATTTGGATATCGCAAGACACAAAAAAACCCGCCGATGATCACTCATCGGCGGGTTTTTTATGAGCGGCTAACGCTTAGATCGCGCCGCGGCTACGCAGCAGATCCAGCACTTGCTTGACGCTTTCTTCCAGCGACAGCGACTGGGTGTCGACTACAAGGTCAGCGTCCAGTGGCACGTCGTACGGGAAGGAGTCGCCCGGGATGTTATCGCCAGCGGCGGTATACAGCCCTTGCGGATCACGCTCGGCGCAAACCGTCGGCGAGGCCTGGACGTAAACCGTCAGCAAACGCTCCTTGCCGATCAGGTCCTTGGCCTGCTCACGACCTTCGGCGCTTGGAGCAACAAATGCCGCCAGGGTCAGCAAACCGGCTTCGTTGAACTGACGCGCTACGTGCGCCGCACGACGCCAGTTCTCGATACGGCCGGCGCGATCCAGTGGCAGACCTTTGTTCAGGTCATGACGCAGGTTCTGACCGTCGAGCACGAACACCGCACGGCCCAAGTCGAACAACTTGCGTTCAACCGCATAGGCCAGCGTGCTTTTGCCTGCGCCCGACAAGCCGCTGAACAACACGGTGGTCGGTTGCTGGCCGAAGCGTTGGGCACGCTCCTCGGTGGCTACATGGGCCGATTTGCCATGATGAGTGCCGCTTTCATGGCTCAACGGCTGGGCGATGATCATGCCAGCGGCGACGGTGCCGTTGGTCAAGCGATCGATGACGATGAACGAACCGGTGGTGCGGTTGCTCGAGTAACCGTCCAGCGCGATGGCGGCGTCGAGGCTGACCTTGACCCGACCGATCTCGTTCAGGTTCAACGAACTGGCCGGACCTTCTTCCAGGGTGTTCACGTCAACGCGGTTGACGATGCTGGTGATCGAACCCGGCACGTAGGACGTGGCGCGTTTGATGTCGTATTTCTTGCCCGGCAGCATCGGTTCTTCAGCCATCCACACCAGCATGGCGTCGAAGGCGTCAGTCACTTGCGGCTGGTTGTCGGCGTGCACCAGCAAGTCACCGCGAGAGATGTCGATCTCGTCTTCCATGGTCAGCGTGACCGCTTGACCTGGACCTGCGTGCTCCAGTTCACCTTCGAAGGTGACGATGGATTTCACGCGGCTACTCTTGCCCGACGGCAGCACCACGACTTCGTCGCCCTTGTGCACGATGCCGCTGGCCAGGGTGCCGGCGAAACCACGGAAGTTCAGGTTCGGACGGTTGACGTACTGCACCGGGAAACGCAGGTCGGTGTAGTTGCGGTCGTTGGCGATTTCGACGGTTTCAAGGATTTCCATCAGCGACTGGCCGGTGTACCACGGCGAGCGCTCGGACTTGTTCACCACGTTGTCGCCCTTCAGAGCGGACATCGGCACGAAGGCCATGGTGGTCGGCTTGAACGCGATGCCTTCGGCGAACTTCAGGTAATCGGCCTTGATCGACTCGAACACGCTTTCGTCGAAGCCATTGAGGTCCATCTTGTTGATGGCGACCACGATGTGCTTGATGCCGAGCAACGAGGCAATGAAGCTGTGGCGACGGGTCTGGGTCTGCACGCCGTAACGGGCATCGACCAGGATGATCGCCAGGTCACAGGTGGACGCACCGGTGGCCATGTTGCGGGTGTACTGCTCATGGCCAGGGGTATCGGCGATGATGAATTTGCGCTTGGCGGTGGAGAAGTAGCGGTAAGCGACATCGATGGTGATTCCCTGCTCACGCTCAGCCTGCAAGCCGTCGACCAGCAATGCCAGGTCGATGTCTTCGCCGGTGGTGCCGACTTTTTTCGAGTCGCGGGTGATGGCTTCCAGGTGATCTTCGTAGATCATTTTGGAGTCGTGCAGCAGGCGCCCGATCAGGGTGCTCTTGCCGTCGTCGACGTTGCCACAGGTCAGAAAGCGCAGCATTTCCTTGCGTTCGTGCTGGCCCAGGTAGGCGAGGATGTCCTCGCTGATCAAATCAGATACGTGCGACATGACAACCCCTTAGAAATAACCCTGACGTTTCTTTTCTTCCATCGAGCCTGCGCCATCGTGATCGATGACCCGGCCCTGGCGTTCGGAAGTTCGCGTCAGGAGCATTTCCTGAATGATGTCGGTCAGGCTGGTGGCCTCGGACTCGACCGCACCGGTCAACGGGTAGTCGCCCAGCGTACGGAAACGGACCTTTTTCTTGACGATGCGCGCCTTGTCTTCGTCGCTCAGGTGATTGAGCAGGCGTTCGTCGTCGATCATGATCCAGGTGCCGTTCATCTCGATAACGTCGCGCTCGGCGGCGAAATACAGCGGCACAATCGGGATGCCTTCGAGGTAGATGTACTGCCAGATGTCCAGTTCGGTCCAGTTCGACAATGGGAACACACGAATGGATTCGCCCTTGTTGACGTTACCGTTGTAGACGTTCCACAGCTCCGGGCGCTGGTTCTTCGGGTCCCAGCGGTGCTTGGTATCGCGGAAGGAATACACGCGCTCTTTGGCGCGGGATTTCTCTTCGTCACGGCGGGCACCACCAAATGCGGCGTCGAAGCCGTACTTGTCGAGGGCCTGCTTGAGGCCTTCGGTTTTCATGATGTCAGTGTGTTTGGCACTGCCGTGGGTCAGCGGGTTGATACCCTGCGCAACGCCATCGGGGTTGACGTGCACCAGCAGGTCCAGGCCCAGTTCTTCGACCATGCGGTCGCGGAACGTGTACATCTCCTTGAACTTCCACTGGGTGTCGACGTGCATTACCGGGAACGGCAGCTTGCCCGGGAAGAATGCCTTGCGCGCAAGGTGCAGCATCACGGCGGAGTCTTTACCGACGGAGTACAGCATCACCGGGTTATCGAACTCGGCGGCGACCTCGCGGATGATGTGGATGCTTTCGGCCTCCAGCTGTTTCAGATGCGTCAGTTTGTCGACCATGGCTACTCACGAAAACGATCTTATGGACGGCCAGCGGGCCGTGTTCGAGCGGGGAATCCTAGCACAGCGGCCCCCTTCTAATCAGGACGCCAACTAGATCGAAAGGGTATATGAATATACCCCCTCGTTTGGCCACCACAGATCTCATGTGGGAGCGGGCTTGCTCGCGAATGCTGACTCACATTCAACATTGATGTCGACTGATACGCCGCCTTCGCGAGCAAGCCCGCTCCCACATTTTGATCAGTGGTCGATCTCAGATCGGGTTCGGGCAATCGATGAAGATGTGTTCCAGGGCAAACCGGCGTGCCAGGTAATCCCCCAGCGCCTGAACGCCATAGCGCTCAGTGGCGTGGTGGCCCGCGGCGATGAAACTGATGTCGTTTTCCCGGGCACTGTGGAAGGTCTGTTCGGACGCTTCGCCGCTGAGGTACAGATCGACACCCGCCAGAACCGCCTGATCAATGTAACCCTGACCGCCACCGGTGCACCAGCCGACCCGACGGATCATCTCGCTGCCTTCAATCAGCAACGGCTCACGACCCATGACTTCCTGCACACGACGGGCGAAGTCACGCGGGCTCATCGGTTCGCTCAGCGAGCCGACCAGACCGACGACGTTCAGGTTATCGGGGTCCAGCGGGCCCTCGACGGTGATGTCCAACTGACGCGCAAGCTGCACGTTGTTGCCGACGTCCGGGTGCAGGTCCAGAGGCAAGTGATACGACAGCAAACTGATGTCGTGCTTGAGCAGGGTTTTCAACCGGCGTTGCTTCATGCCGGTGATGCACGGGTTCTCGCCCTTCCAGAAATAGCCGTGATGCACCAACACCAGATCGGCCTTGGCTTCCACCGCAGCGTCCAGCAGCGCCTGGCTGGCGGTGACGCCGCTGACGATGCGCATCACTTGCGGGCGGCCTTCGACCTGCAACCCGTTGGGGCAGTAGTCGGCAATCTTTGAACTGTTCAGGTAACGGTCGGCTTCTTCGACCAGGGTGCTCAGGGCGACGGCCATAAAAGACTCCTAAATATCCCGTTCAGAGGCACGCGCGACCTCTATAATGCGCGACATTATGGGCGGTCTCATACCACCTGCAACCTCTGTAGGACTTGTTTAATGCTTAAGGCGCTGCGTTTTTCCGGCTGGCCGTTGTTGGCCGGCGTGCTTATCGCTCTGTTGATCATTCAGCGTTACCCGCAATGGGTCGGGCTTCCGAGCCTCGACGTCAACCTGCAGCAAGCTCCGCAAACCACCAGCGTGCAACAGGGGCCCGTGTCCTATGCCGATGCCGTGGTCATTGCCGCGCCGGCGGTGGTCAACCTGTACACCACCAAAGTCATCAACAAACCCAATCACCCGCTGTTCGAAGATCCGCAGTTCCGCCGCTTCTTCGGCGACAACTCGCCCAAGCAGAAGCGCATGGAGTCAAGCCTGGGTTCCGGCGTGATCATGAGCCCGGAAGGCTACATCCTGACCAATAACCACGTGACCACCGGCGCCGACCAGATTGTCGTGGCGCTCAAGGATGGCCGTGAGACCCTGGCCCGGGTCATCGGCAGCGACCCGGAAACCGATCTCGCGGTATTGAAGATCGACCTGAAAACCCTGCCGTCGATCACGATCGGGCGTTCCGACAACATCCGCATCGGTGACGTCGCGCTGGCCATCGGCAACCCGTTCGGTGTCGGCCAGACCGTGACCATGGGCATCATCAGCGCCACTGGCCGCAATCAACTGGGCCTGAACAACTACGAAGACTTCATCCAGACCGACGCCGCGATCAACCCCGGCAACTCTGGAGGTGCGCTGGTGGATGCCAACGGCAACCTGACCGGCATCAACACGGCTATTTTCTCCAAGTCCGGCGGCTCGCAAGGCATCGGTTTTGCGATTCCGGTGAAACTGGCGATGGAAGTGATGAAGTCGATCATCGAACACGGCCAGGTAATTCGTGGCTGGCTGGGGATTGAAGTGCAGCCGTTGACTCAGGAACTGGCGGAGTCGTTCGGCCTGTCCGGGCGTCCGGGGATTGTGGTGGCGGGGATTTTCCGTGACGGCCCGGCGCAGAAGGCCGGCCTGCAACTGGGTGACGTGATCCTCAGCATCGACGGCGAACCGGCCGGCGATGGTCGCCGCTCGATGAACCAGGTGGCGCGGATCAAACCGACCGACAAGGTCTCGATTCAGGTGATGCGTAACGGCAAGGAATTGAAGCTGAGCGCGGAGATTGGTTTGCGTCCGCCGCCGGCACCGGTCAAAGAAGAAGAGTAAACAGACACCACAAAACTACTGTGGGAGCGAGGCTTGCCCGCGAAGGCATCAGGTCAGTCAGCGATGATGTCGACTGACCGACCGCCTTCGCGGGCAAGTCGGATCGCCGCACCGCTCGCTCCTACAAGGGTCAGCGGTGATTACAGATCGCCGAGGCCGTCGATCAACGCCTGATTCTGCTCCGGCGTGCCGATGGAGATCCGCAGGAACTGGGCAATCCGTTCCTGCTTGAAGTGCCGAACGATCACGCCCTGCTCACGCAACTTCGCTGCCAGAGCCGCCGCATCGTGCTGCGGGTGCCGGGCGAAGATGAAGTTGGCCGCCGACGGCAGTACTTCAAAGCCCTTGGCCTCCAACTGCGCGACAACCTTCTCGCGATTGTCGATGACCAACCGGCAAGTCTTGTCGAAGTACTCGCGATCCTCGAACGCCGCCGCTGCCCCGACATTCGCCAGGCGATCCAGCGGATAAGAGTTGAAGCTGTTCTTGATCCGCTCCAGCGCCTCGATCAGGTCTGGATGCCCAACCGCCAGACCGACCCGCAGGCCCGCCAAAGAACGGGACTTGGACAGGGTCTGGGTCACGAGCAGGTTCGGGTAACGGTCCACCAGGCTGATCGCGGTTTCGCCGCCGAAGTCGATATAGGCTTCATCGACCACCACCACGGAATCCGGGCTGGCCTTGAGGATTTGCTCCACGGCATCCAGCGCCAACAGACAACCGGTCGGTGCGTTCGGGTTCGGAAAAATGATCCCGCCGTTCGGCTTGGCGTAGTCTGCCGGGTTGATCTGGAATTGCGCGTCCAGCGGCACCGCATCGAAGGCAATGCCGTACAACCCGCAGTAGACCGGATAGAAGCTGTAGCTGATGTCCGGGAACAGCACCGGATTGTCGTGTTGCAACAAGCCGTGGAAGATGTGCGCCAGGACTTCATCGGAGCCATTGCCGAGGAACACTTGGTTCGCCTGCACGCCGTAATAAGTGGCGACCGCATTCTTCAGCAGATCGCTGTTCGGGTCCGGGTACAGGCGCAGGTTGTCGTTCAGTTCGGTCTGCATCGCGGCCAAGGCTTTAGGCGATGGGCCGTACGGGTTTTCGTTGGTGTTGAGCTTCACCAGTTTCGCCAGCTTCGGCTGCTCGCCCGGTACGTAAGGCACCAGACTCTTGACGAAGGGACTCCAGAATTTACTCATCTTTATTTCCCTTCTTGATCATCAACGATGCGGTATTCAGCGCTACGGGCGTGAGCGGTCAGCGACTCGCCACGGGCCAGCACGGAAGCGGTTTTGCCCAATTCGGAAGCACCCTGCTCGGAGCAGAAGATGATCGACGAGCGTTTCTGGAAGTCGTACACACCCAGCGGCGAAGAGAATCGCGCGGTGCCGGAGGTCGGCAAGACGTGGTTCGGCCCGGCGCAGTAATCGCCCAACGCTTCGGAGGTGTGACGGCCCATGAAGATTGCACCAGCGTGGCGGATCTGCGGCAGCCAGGCTTGTGGATCGGCGACCGACAACTCCAGGTGCTCCGGCGCGATGCGGTTGGCCACTTCGATGGCTTGTTGCATGTCGCGGACCAGGATCAGCGCGCCGCGGCCATTGATCGACGTCTCGATGATCTCGGCACGTTCCATCGTCGGCAGCAATTTGCTGATGCTGGCGGCGACTTTGTCGAGGAACTCGGCGTCCGGGCTGACCAGAATCGCCTGGGCGTCTTCGTCATGCTCGGCCTGGGAGAACAGGTCCATGGCGATCCAGTCCGGATCGGTCTGGCCGTCGCAGACCACAAGGATCTCGGACGGACCGGCGATCATGTCGATGCCGACCTGGCCAAACACGTGGCGCTTGGCGGTGGCGACATAAATATTGCCCGGGCCAACCACTTTGTCGACCTTCGGCACGCTTTCGGTGCCGTAAGCCAGCGCGGCAACCGCTTGGGCGCCACCGATGGTAAACACACGATCCACGCCGGCAATGCAGGCCGCGGCCAATACCAGTTCATTGATTTCACCGCGCGGGGTCGGCACGACCATGACCACTTCGGTCACGCCAGCGACCTTGGCCGGAATCGCGTTCATCAGTACCGACGACGGGTACGACGCCTTGCCGCCCGGCACGTACAGACCGGCGCGATCCAGCGGCGTGACCTTCTGGCCCAGCACCGTGCCGTCGGCTTCGGTGTAGCTCCAGGAGTCCTGTTTCTGTTTTTCGTGGTAGCTGCGCACTCGGGCCGCGGCTTTTTCCAATGCTTCGCGCTGGGGCGCGGTGATGCGGGTCAGGGCCAGCTCCAGACGTTCACGCGGCAGGATCAAGTCTGCCATCGAGGCGACTTGCAGGCCGTCGAACTTCTGGGTGAATTCCACCAGCGCCGCATCGCCACGCTCGCGCACGGCTTTGATGATGTCCAGCACCCGCTGATTGACCGAGTCGTCAGACACACTTTCCCAGCTCAGCAGATGATCCAGATGATGTGCGAAATCCGGGTCAGCAGCGTTGAGTCGGCGAATTGCAGTCGGTGCGGTCATAGCGAGAGCCTCATAGGAATGGCAAAAACTCAGGCGCCCTAACTTAGCAGTCGTTTCCGCTTGGGCACCTGAGAATTCTGGCTATGAGGCGGATAGACGGGCGCGACTTAACGTCGCGCAGGTGAATCAGCCGCGGTGTCGAGACTCCACTGCCTTGCGCAGGGTGTCGATCAACGCCTGGATACGGGCGTGCTGCATTTTCATCGAAGCTTTGTTGACGATCAGACGGGAGCTGATGTCAGCGATGAAATCCTGTGGTTCCAGGCCATTGGCCCGCAGCGTGTTACCGGTGTCGACCACGTCGATGATCTTGTCGGCCAGACCGATCAGCGGTGCCAGCTCCATCGAGCCGTAGAGCTTGATGATGTCGACCTGACGACCCTGCTCGGCGTAGTAACGCTTGGCAACGTTGACGAACTTGGTGGCAACGCGCAGTCGGCCCTTGGGCTCGACTGCGCCAATTTTGCCGGCGGTCATCAGCTTGCACAGGGCAATTCGTAGGTCCAGCGGCTCGTAGAGGCCCTGGCCGCCGTATTCCATCAGCACATCTTTACCGGCGACGCCCAGGTCCGCGGCACCATGTTCGACGTAAGTCGGCACATCGGTGGCGCGCACGATCAGCAGACGTACGTCGGGCTGGGTCGTGGGGATGATCAGCTTGCGGCTCTTGTCCGGATTCTCGGTCGGCACGATGCCTGCTTCAGCCAGAAGCGGCAGGGTGTCGTCAAGGATGCGGCCCTTGGACAGTGCGATGGTCAACATGGGAAACGTCAGTCCTTATCAAGGTACTCATGTCCGGTCGCAAACGGCGCCGGACACACATCGAGCCGGTAACCGGCTCGACTGAACAATTCAACGGGCGCGTCCCTGCGCCCATGCAGCAGAAACTAGCCCGGTACGCGGCGGATCTTGGCGCCGAGCATCTGCAGTTTCTCTTCGATGCACTCGTAACCACGGTCGATGTGGTAGATGCGATCGATCAGGGTGTCGCCTTCGGCGATCAGTGCCGAGATTACCAGGCTGGCCGAAGCACGCAGGTCGGTGGCCATGACTGGCGCGCCTTTCAGCTTCTCGGTGCCGGTAACGATGGCGGTGTTGCCCTCGACCTGGATCTTGGCGCCCATGCGGTGCAACTCATACACGTGCATGAAACGATTTTCGAAGATCGTCTCGATCACCGCACCGGTGCCTTCGGCAATGGCGTTGAGGGAGATGAACTGCGCCTGCATATCGGTCGGGAACGCCGGGTACGGAGCGGTACGCACATTGACGGCTTTTGGCCGCTTGCCGTGCATGTTCAGCTCGATCCAGTCATCGCCGCAGGTGATTTCGGCACCCGACTCACGGAGTTTTTCCAGAACGGCTTCGAGGATGGTCGGATCAGTGTCCTTGACCTTCACACGGCCGCCGGTCACGGCAGCTGCCACCAGGTAGGTGCCGGTTTCGATACGGTCCGGCATCACTTTATAGGTGGCCGGGTGCAGACGCTCAACGCCATCGATGGTGATGGTGTCGGTGCCGGCGCCAGTGATCTTGGCACCCATGGCGATCAGGAAGTTCGCCAGGTCGATGACTTCAGGCTCGCGAGCGGCGTTAGCCAGAACGCTGCGGCCCTTGGCCAGAGCGGCGGCCATCATGATGTTTTCGGTACCGGTCACGCTGACGGTGTCGAAGAAGAAGTGCGCACCGCGCAAGCCGCCTTCAGGCGCCTTGGCCTTGATGTAGCCGCCCTCGACATCGATGACTGCGCCCATGGCTTCGAGGCCACGGATGTGCAGGTCGACCGGACGCGAACCAATGGCGCAACCGCCAGGCAGCGCGACTTCGGCTTCACCGAAACGGGCAACCATCGGCCCCAATACCAGGATCGAGGCACGCATGGTTTTCACCAGTTCGTACGGCGCGATCAGGGTCTTGATGGTGCGTGGGTCGATTTCGACGCTCAGCTTCTCGTCGATCACCGGCTCGATGCCCATGCGACCGAACAGCTCGATCATGGTGGTGATGTCGTGCAGGTGCGGCAGGTTGGCCACGGTGACCGGGCCATCACACAACAGAGTGGCCGCAAGGATCGGCAGGGCAGAGTTCTTTGCCCCGGAGATGCGGATTTCGCCATCAAGACGAACGCCACCAGTAATAATCAATTTATCCATAAGAATCTCGACGCCCTTGGGCTCAGGTGCGCTCGGCCCAGGCCGCGCTGCTGAAAAATTTCATAGTGACCGCATGGATGCTGCCATCGGTGATCCATGGGTTCAAATGGGCATAGATCTGCTGCTGACGCTTCACCGGGCTCAACGCCGCCAGTTCATCGCTAATCACGTTCAGTTGAAAGTTGCAGCCTTCGCCCTCAACTTCAACCTGCACAGATAAAAAAGTCTCGGACAGCTTTCCTTCGAGAAAGCTCTTCACTTCGGTGGCCTGCATGCTCAACCTCAATCGGCGCTCTGCGCGCGCGGGTCGGACATCATACAAAAAAGCCCCGCGCCTGCGAACCCCGCATTCACAGGACTCTGACGGGGGGCTTCTTTATAGATGCCGGTTAGGGGTGCGCCAACAGCTCGGTCAATTCGCTGACCTGAGCGATTTCGCGCATGTCTTCGGGCATTGCGCGGATGCTGACGGCCTTGCCGGCCGCCTCTGCATCACGCATGAAACACAGCAGCAGCGACAAGCCGACACTGCTGGATTTCAACACCGCCGAACAATCGACCACCACGGCGGGGGCCGTACTGGCTTTGATCAGCGCCTGGCCCTGCTTGCGCAGACCCGGGCCGGTGCGGTAATCCAGCATGCCGCTCAACCGCAGCTCGCCGGACTCGCTCATGCGAATGGCCGATACACTCATTGTGCTGGCTTCTCGGTGCTGGCCTTGGCTTTGGCGACTTCCCCGGCCCAACCATTGATGGTCTTGTCCAGGTCGTTGCCATTGCGCTGCATCGCGTCAGCAAACTGATCGCGGAACAGCTTGCCAATGTTGATGCCGTTGATGATCACGTTGCGCAGCTTCCACTCGCCATTGATCTTCTCGAGCGTGTACTGCACCGGATAAATCGCGCCGTTGCTGCCCTTGACCGTCATGCCAATGCTGGTGCGGTCGCCCGACTCATCCTTGGCAGGATCAACGACGATGCCCTGGTTGTTGTACTCCAGCAAGGCGTTGCCGTAGAACTGGAACAGGCCTTTCTTGAAGTTTTCCTGAAAGGTCTGCATTTGCGCAGGCGTGGCTTTGCGCGAGTACTTGACCGTCATGATGCTTTTGGAAATGCCCTCGGCATCCACCACAGGTCCGACGATGGTGTTCAGCGCCGTATAAAAGTCCTGCGGGTCCTGCTTGTACTTCTCTTTATTGGCCGACAGATCGGCAAGCATCCGATTGGTCGTGTCCTGCACGAGCGCGTGCGCGGAAGAATCCGCCACGGCGTTGCCCATCAGCGGCAATGTTGCAAGCAGTACCAGCAGGCCACGTCGCAAGGTAGAAATCATTCAAAAGCTCCTCATTTAGCGTCTTTGCTAACGGTATTGAGCAGGAATTTACCGATCAAGTCCTCGAGCACCAGCGACGACTGGGTGTCGTGGATGGTTCCACCATCCTTGAGCAAGGCTTGTTCCCCGCCCACGCTGATACCGATGTACTTCTCGCCCAACAGGCCAGCCGTCAGGATAGATGCAGTGGAGTCAGTCGGCAGATTATCTACGCGCTTTTCCAATTGCATGGTCACCCGGCCGGTGAAACTGTCGCGGTCCAGATCGATCGCCGTAACCTTGCCGATAGTCACACCGGCCATGGTCACTTTAGCTCTGACAGTCAAACCGGCGATATTGTCGAAGTAGGCATAAAGTTTATACGTATCGGTGTTTGCGGTCGGGGACAGGCCACTGACCCGCAACGCAAGCAGCAACAAAGCCAGGATGCCAGCCAGCAAGAAAAGGCCGACACCGATTTCCAGGGTGCGGTTTTGCATCAGAAATCTCCAAACATCAGGGCGGTCAAAATAAAGTCCAGGCCGAGCACTGCCAAAGAGGCATACACCACGGTCTTGGTTGTGGCACGACTGATCCCCTCGGAAGTAGGCTCGCAATCATAGCCTTGGAATACGGCAATCCAGGTCACGACAAAGGCGAAGACGACACTTTTGATGATGCCGTTGAGCACATCACCATTGAACGTCACGCTGTTCTGCATGTTCGCCCAGTAGGAGCCGTCATAGACACCCAGCCAGTCGACTGCCACCCACGAACCGCCCCAGATCCCGACGACGCTGAAAATCATCGCCAGCACCGGCAGGGAAATGAAACCGGCCCACAGGCGCGGGGCAATGATGTACTTGAGCGGGTCGACGCCAATCATTTCCAGACTGGACAACTGCTCGGTGGACTTCATGTTGCCGATTTCGGCAGTCAGGGCCGAACCTGCGCGCCCGGCAAACAG
Organism: Pseudomonas sp. ASL4; assembly: GCF_056680395.1. Taxonomy (NCBI): domain Bacteria; kingdom Pseudomonadati; phylum Pseudomonadota; class Gammaproteobacteria; order Pseudomonadales; family Pseudomonadaceae; genus Pseudomonas; species Pseudomonas sp. ASL4. The sequence continues at coordinate 7,121,697 of NZ_CM155280.1, forward strand.
CAATGCAGTCACCACCGGCCCCAGTTCACGCAGCAACGTCAGGGCAACCATCTGCCCGACAGCCTGTTCCGAACCGTAGCTGGACAGGATATTGAAGCCTTGCAGCGCCAACACCATGCCGATGAACACCCCGGAGACGACGATGATCACCAGGGACATCACGCCGACCGAATGCAATTGCTTGATCAGCAAACCAAAACCGCCGCCAATACCGCCGCGGCTAAACAATGCGTGAAACAGGAAAATCGTCGCCCGCCCGAACACCCCGACGGCATCGATAGCCCCGTGGCCGAACCGGCGCACTTTTTCTATCAGTGAAATCTTGCGCATCAGCGCTTCCCCAGAAGATCTGCGCGGTAATCCGTCGCTGGAAAGTGATAGGCGACCGGACCATCGGGGTCACCTGTCATGAATTGACGGATACGTGGCTCCTGAGAATTCATCAATTCGTCAGGCGTGCCCTGCCCCAGCACTTGCCCATCACCCACTACATAAATGTAATCGGCAATGCTCGCGGTCTCTGCCAGATCGTGGGAGACCACGATGCTGGTGATGCCCAACGCATCGTTGAGCAGACGGATCAGGCGCACCAGTACGCCCATGGCGATCGGGTCCTGCCCCACAAAGGGCTCGTCATACATGAGGATTTGCGGATCGAGGGCAATCGCTCGCGCCAGCGCGACACGACGCTTCATGCCACCAGACAGTTCGTCGGGCATGAGATCGATGGCGCCGCGCAAGCCAACGGCCTGCAATTTAAGCAGGACGATGTCACGGATCATTTCTTCCGGCAGCTCGGTATGAACCCGTAGCGGGAAGGCGACGTTCTCGAACACATCCAGATCGGTAAACAACGCCCCGCTCTGGAACAGCACACCCATGTGCTTGCGCGCATCGAACAAATCGCTGCGCGACAACTTGGGCAGGTTCTGACCGTTGACCCAGACTTCACCGCTATTAGGTCGCAACTGGGCGCCCATCAGCCGTAACAGGGTGGTCTTGCCACACCCGGAAGGCCCCATGATACCGGTGACCTTGCCGCGTGGGATGCGGATATCGACGTTATTGAAAATGCTGCGCGCACCGCGCTTGAAGGTCAGTCCCTTCAGCTCGACCGCGTAGGCGTTATCGGCACTCATCTAAACTCCTTGCGATGCAGCCTCTCACTCGGACGCCTGGCTTTCTGACGAAAGCACATACCTCCCCGGGCAGGCCGAACTGGCGGCGAACTATATCACTGCAATAGCCAAGCGCCCAAGGCCCAAGCCGGGGCATGTTCAGCAAGAGGACAGGCAAAAAGCCGCATTTGGAGTATTTCGGTAACAGGTATTAACAAAGCACGACGAACTAACGTGAGGGTTTCGATCATTACCGCTATAATCGCCGCCTTTTCATCGGGCTATACGATTCTGACATGAGCCAATCAAGCGACCTGATTCAATCGGCACAACGTACCATCCGCCTCGAAGTGGAAGCCGTACAAGGCTTACTGCCCCATATCGACGCTGATTTCGTACGCGCTTGCGAGATGATTCTGGCCAGCAAAGGCCGCGTAGTCGTGGTCGGCATGGGCAAGTCGGGGCATATCGGTAACAAAATTGCCGCCACCCTGGCCAGCACCGGCACCACGGCGTTTTTCGTACACCCGGCCGAAGCCAGTCATGGCGACATGGGCATGATCACCAAAGATGACATCATCCTGGCGCTCTCAAACTCCGGCTCTACCAATGAAATCGTCACATTGCTGCCGCTGATCAAGCGTCTGGGCATCCAGTTGATCAGCATGACCGGCAATCCCGATTCGCCATTGGCCAAGGCTGCCGAGGTCAACCTCAACGTTCACGTGGAGCACGAAGCCTGCCCGCTGAACCTGGCGCCGACCTCATCGACCACCGCCGCGCTGGTCATGGGCGATGCCCTGGCCGTGGCGCTGCTCGAAGCCCGCGGTTTTACCGCAGAAGACTTCGCATTTTCCCACCCGGGCGGCGCGCTCGGCCGACGCTTACTACTAAAAGTGGAAAACGTCATGCACGCCGGCGAAGAGTTGCCGCAAGTCCAGCGTGGCACGCTACTCAAGGATGCCCTGATGGAAATGACCCGCAAGGGCCTGGGCATGACCGTCATTCTGGAAGCCGACGGCAAGCTGGCTGGGATTTTCACTGACGGCGACTTGCGCCGCTCCCTGGATCGCACGATCGACATTCACCGGGCGACCATCGATGAAGTGATGACCGCTCACGGCAAGACCGCACGCGCCGAGATGCTTGCCGCCGAAGCCCTGAAGATCATGGAAGACAACAAAATCAGCGCACTGGTAGTGGTCGACAGCGAAGACCGTCCGGTCGGCGCCTTGAACATGCACGATTTGCTGCGTGCAGGAGTAATGTAATGAGCAACGACCTGCTGCAACGCGGCAAACAAATCAAACTGGCCGTGTTCGACGTCGATGGCGTCCTGACCGACGGGCGCCTGTACTTCCTCGAAGACGGCAGTGAATTCAAGACATTCAGCACCCTCGACGGCCAAGGCATCAAGATGTTGATGGCAGCCGGCGTGCAGACCGCTATCATCAGCGGCCGCAAGACCCCTGTGGTCGAACGGCGGGCAAAAAACCTCGGCATTCCACACCTCTACCAGGGTCGCGAAGACAAACTGGTGGTACTCGACGAGCTTCTTGCCCAACTCAACCTAAGCTATGAACAAGTTGCCTACCTCGGTGACGACCTGCCTGACCTGCCGGTGATTCGCCGCGTCGGGCTGGGCATGGCGGTGGCCAATGCCGCCAGTTTCGTGCGCGAACACGCCCACGGCATCACCCTGGCCCGTGGCGGCGAAGGTGCTGCCCGCGAATTCTGCGAACTGATCCTGCGCGCCCAGGGCCGCCTCGATGCGGCTAACGCCGCGTACCTGTGAGCCCATTATGCTGAGCAAAAAGTTTCGCAATTTCTTGATGTTCTGTTGCATCGCCGCGATATTCGCAGCGGTCGGCTACTGGAACATCAGCCCGGAACGCTTCCTCGACAAGCCAGTGGCCAAGGTCGATGTCAGCCAGATCGACTATTACGCACTCAACGCCCACAGCGTGCAGTACCTGCCGGACGGCGGCTTGCAGTACGACTTGACGTCCGACAAGGTCGAACACCTCAAGGCGAGCGATGTGTCACTGCTGACCAACCCCGACCTGAACATGTACCGCGGCACCGAGTTTCCGTGGCATGTCACAAGCTTGCGTGGCGAGGTGAATCCGGACGGCACTCAGGTAGAGCTGATCGACTCGGTACGTATCGCACGGACCGATGAAAAGAACCGCGAGATGATTATTACCAGTACTCGCATGACAGTGTTCCCGCAGCAGCAATATGCGCAGACCGAGCAACCCGTTAGAATCGACGGCGCTGGCGGTGTATCGACTGGCAACGGAATGAAAGCGTATTTGAAAGAAAGCAGGATACACCTGCTATCGAACGTAAGAGGACAGTATGAGGCTCGTTAAAACCCTCCCTATTTTGCTCAGTCTGGGCGCAGCACTGGGAAGCGTGAGCGCCTGGGCTCTGCCGGACGATAGTACGAAACCGATCCGTATCCAGGCCGACGATGCCCAGCTCGATGACAAGCAAGGTATCGCCACCTATAAAGGTGATGTAATCATCACCCAGGGTTCGATGAAGGTTACCGGCAATACCGTGACCATCACTCGTACAAAGGATGGCCAGATCGATGTCGTAACGTCGGTGGGCAACCTGGCGTACTTCGAGCAGTTGCAAAAAACCACCTCCCCACAGCCAGTCAAAGGCTATGGCAAGACTGTCCAGTACCATGCCCAGCAAAACCGCATCGTGCTGATCGATCAAGCCAAAGTCATCAGCGATGACGGCAGCACCACCGAAGGCGAGAAAATCGTCTACGACACGGTGAAACAGGTGGCTACGGCCGGCCGCGCCACTGGCTCGCCGATCACAACGCCGCGCCAACGGATCGACATGGTGATCCCGCCGAAGCAGAAGGCCCAGTAATGGCAACTCTGAAAGCCCAGCATCTGGCCAAGAGCTACAAGAGCCGCCAGGTCGTGCGTGACGTCAGCCTGTCCATCGACAGCGGTCAGATCGTCGGCCTGCTTGGCCCGAACGGCGCCGGCAAGACCACCTGCTTTTACATGATCGTTGGCCTGGTACAAGCCGACCAGGGTCGCGTACTGATCGACGATCTGGACGTCAGCCACCAGCCGATGCACGGTCGTGCAAAGGCCGGTATCGGCTATCTTCCGCAAGAAGCGTCGATCTTCCGCAAACTCTCGGTCGCCGACAACATCATGGCCATCCTCGAGACCCGCAAGGAACTCGACAAGGCCGCTCGCCGCAAAGAGCTGGAAAGCCTGCTGCAGGAATTCCACATCAGCCACATCCGTGACAACCTCGGCATGAGCCTGTCCGGTGGTGAACGACGCCGAGTGGAAATCGCCCGGGCCTTGGCCACCAACCCGAAATTCATCCTGCTCGACGAACCTTTCGCCGGTGTAGACCCGATTTCGGTTGGCGACATCAAGCAGATCATCCATCACCTCAAGGCCAAAGGCATTGGCGTGCTGATCACCGACCACAACGTCCGTGAAACACTGGATATCTGCGAAACCGCCTACATCGTCAACGATGGTCAGCTAATTGCCGAAGGTGACTCCGCCACCATCCTGGCCAACGAACTGGTCAAGGAAGTGTATCTGGGCCACGAGTTCCGCCTGTAAGCACCGAGGTGTCTGGCTAGTCGACAGAGCGCATGGCGCAATTAACACATCGCTGTGTTTTTTATTGTTACGGCGCTCTAGGCAAACACTTCAGTTTCAGGCATATAATTTGCTTAAGTTTGGCGCTTCGGCGCCCTGTAGTGGATGGCGCATGCGCGCCGGCGAATAAGGTGTTAAGCCCCTGCCATGAAACCATCGCTAGTCTTGAGAATGGGCCAGCAGCTGACGATGACACCTCAGCTGCAACAGGCCATCCGCCTGCTCCAATTGTCGACCCTGGACCTGCAACAGGAAATCCAGGAGGCCCTGGAGTCCAATCCGATGCTCGAACGCCAGGAAGAAGGCGACGACTTCGATAACGCCGACCCATTGGCCGACAAAGCCGAACAACCACCCAACGCCGACATTCAGGAACCCTCCTACCAGGAAACCGCCCCGACGGTGGATAACCTCGAGGAAGGGGACTGGAACGAGCGCATTCCCAACGAACTGCCCGTCGATACCGCCTGGGAAGACGTTTACCAGACCAGCGCCAGCAGCCTGCCGAGCAACGATGACGACGAGTGGGATTTCACCACCCGTACATCCGCCGGCGAAAGCCTGCAAAGCCACCTGCTCTGGCAACTGAACCTGGCGCCGATGTCCGACACCGATCGCCTGATCGCCGTGACCTTGATCGATTGCATCAACAATCAGGGCTACCTGGACGAAACCCTCGAGGAAATCCTCGAAGCCTTCGATCCGGAACTGGACATCGAGCTGGACGAAATCGAAGCCGTCCTGCATCGCATCCAGCAATTCGAACCGGCCGGCATCGGCGCCCGCAACCTGGGCGAGTGCCTGTTGCTGCAATTGCGTCAACTGCCCGCCAAAACACCTTGGCTGGCCGAGGCCAAGCGCCTGGTCACCGATTACATCGACCTGCTCGGCAGCCGCGACTACAGCCAACTGATGCGCCGCATGAAGCTCAAGGAAGATGAACTGCGCCAGGTGATCGAGCTGGTCCAGAGCCTGAACCCGCGTCCAGGCTCGCAGATCGAGTCCAGCGAAGCCGAATACGTCGTGCCCGACGTCATCGTGCGCAAGGATAATGAGCGCTGGCTGGTGGAGTTGAATCAAGAGTCAGTGCCAAAGCTGCGGGTCAACGCCCAGTACGCCGGCTTCGTGCGCCGCGCCGACACCAGTGCCGACAACACCTTCATGCGTAATCAGTTGCAGGAAGCCCGCTGGTTCATCAAGAGCCTGCAAAGCCGTAACGAAACCCTGATGAAAGTCGCCACCCAGATCGTCGAGCACCAGCGCGGTTTCCTGGAGTACGGCGACGAAGCCATGAAGCCGCTGGTCCTGCATGACATCGCCGAAGCGGTGGGCATGCACGAATCGACGATTTCACGGGTGACCACCCAAAAGTTCATGCATACCCCACGGGGCATTTATGAACTGAAATACTTTTTCTCCAGCCATGTCAGCACCTCTGAAGGCGGCGAATGCTCGTCCACAGCGATCCGCGCGATCATCAAAAAACTGGTTGCCGCGGAAAATCAGAAAAAGCCGTTGAGTGACAGCAAGATCGCTGGTTTACTGGAGGCACAAGGCATTCAGGTGGCTCGCCGCACCGTCGCCAAGTACCGCGAGTCCTTAGGGATCGCGCCTTCGAGCGAACGCAAGCGGTTGATGTAAGCCACGCCACAGCGTTCCAGTGGCAGGTACCTTTACCTGCCGCTTTATGCACTGGCAACGAAGGAGAAGCTGTATGCAAGTCAACATCAGTGGACACCAACTGGAAGTGACCGAACCCCTGCGCACCTACATCGGCGAAAAACTCGACCGATTAGAGAGGCATTTCGACAAGATCACCAACGTGCAAGTCACGATGACCGTCGAGAAGCTGCTGCAGAAAATCGAAGCCACGCTGCATATCCCCGGCGGAGAAGTGGTCGCCAATGCCGAGCATAACGACATGTATGCCGCTATTGACCTACTGACCGACAAGCTGGATCGCCAACTTAAAAAGCATAAGGAAAAGACCCAGAGCCTCCTTCAGGGCGCAACCGGTCGTTAACACTCCCAACCCATGATCCGACTTGAAAGTATCCTGACCCCCGGCCGTTCCCTCGTGAAAGTGCCGGGCGGCAGTAAAAAGAAAGCCCTCGAACAAATTGCCAACCTGATCGCCCGGGAAGTCCCGGATCTGGAGATGCAAGATGTCTTCGAGGCTCTGATTGCCCGTGAAAAACTCGGTTCCACCGGTTTTGGCAACGGCATTGCTATCCCCCACTGTCGCCTGAAGGGCTGCACCTCGCCCATCAGTGCCTTGATGCACCTTGACGCACCTATCGATTTCGACGCCATCGACGGCGCTCCGGTTGACCTGCTGTTCGTGCTGCTGGTCCCGCAAGCCGCCACCGATGCGCACCTGGAATTACTGCGCCAGATCGCCAGCATGCTTGATCGCAAGGAAGTACGCGAAAAACTGCGCAGTGCCCCGAGCAACGAAGCCTTGTATCAGGTTGTCCTGAGCGAGCAAAACGGTCACTAATCATGCGTTTGATCATTGTCAGTGGCCGCTCCGGCTCAGGTAAAAGTACTGCACTCGATGTCCTTGAGGACAACGGCTACTACTGCATCGACAACCTGCCGGCCGGCCTGCTGCCGGAGTTGGCCGAACGCGCGCTGATTCATACAGAGCTGGCTCAGCCGCTGGTCGCCGTTTCCATCGACGCCCGCAACCTGCCCAGTCACCTGACGCGATTCCCCGAATTACTTGAAGAAGTTCGCGGTCGGCATATCCAATGCGATGTGCTGTATCTGGACGCCGATGAAGAAACCCTGCTCAAGCGTTTCTCGGAAACCCGCCGCCGTCACCCGCTGAGCACCGCCAACCGCTCATTGGCCGAGGCGATAGAAGACGAAACTCAACTGCTGGGGCCGATTGCAGACCTGGCCGACCTCAAGGTCAACACCACCAACCTGAACCTGTACCAACTGCGCGACACCATCAAGCTGCGCCTGTTGAATCAGCCTGAGCCCGGCACGGCGTTCCTGGTGGAGTCTTTCGGGTTCAAGCGTGGCATGCCAGTAGATGCCGACGTGGTGTTCGATGTGCGCTGCCTGCCCAATCCTTATTGGAAACCGGAGCTGCGCGCACAGTCCGGGCTCGATCAACCGGTAGCCGAATACCTGGCAGCACAGCCGGACGTCGAAGAAATGTTCCAGGACATTTATGGTTATCTGTTCAAGTGGCTTCCGCGTTTTGCTGCCAGCAATCGCGCTTACGTCACCATCGCCATTGGCTGTACCGGCGGTCATCACCGCTCCGTCTACCTGACCGAACGTCTGGGCCAGGCCCTGCAACAATCCCTGAAGAACGTCCAGGTTCGCCACCGCGACCTCAGCTAAAGGATTCACAACGCGATGCCTGCTCTGGAAATTGAAATCATCAACAAACTGGGCCTGCATGCCCGTGCTTCAGCGAAATTCGTTGGGGTTGCCGGTCAGTTTCCCTGCCAGATCAGAGCGGGACGCACCCCGCAAGCCATGGTCGATGGCAAAAGCATCATGGCCATGATGATGCTCGCCGCCGGCAAGGGCAGCAAAATCCATCTGAGTACTGAAGGTGAGCAAGAGCAAGAAGCGCTGGATGCACTGGTGGCGCTGATCAATAACTTCTTCGACGAAGGCGAATAAATCAAAAAATCGCAGCCCTCGGCAGCCCCGCTCCCTATCTCGTAGGAGCTGCCGAAGGCTGCGATCTTTTTCAAGCCAGTGCCGTATCCATCACCATCATCAAACAAAACCCCAGCAGCAACCCCAGACTCGCCAGTTTGTCGTGACCATTACGCCGCGACTCTGGGATGATTTCATGGGTCACCACCAGCAGCATCGCCCCGGCCGCCAGCGCCAAACCCAATGGCAACAACAATTCAGCCAGGCTAACCAGCCACGCACATAACAGTGCGAAGACCGGCTCTACCAGCCCTGACGCAGCACCGATCAGGAACGCCTTGGCCCGCGACATCCCGGCCCCGGCCAATATCAACGCGATCACCAGCCCTTCGGGTACGTCTTGCAAGGCGATACCCATGGCCAGGCTGTCGGCGTCGGGCATACCGCCGCCGGCCGAAACCCCGACCGCCATGCCCTCGGGAATGTTGTGGGCGATGATGGCGAACACAAACAGCCAGATTCGCGGTGGAATCACCGGTCGCTGCAAGGTGCCGACGAGCATTTCCGGGCTGGCCCCGGAAACCTTGCGATCCACCAGAAACAGCCCGAATGCGCCGAACATGATACCGAAGCTGATTAGTCCACTGGCCGCCCAAGGCGTCAGCCCCAGGCTTTCGGCCGCAGAAATGCCCGGGACGATTAGCGAGAACGCGGTCGCCGCGAGCATCACCCCGGCACCGAAACCGAGCAGGGTATCGCTGAGCGTCCGCGGCATGCGCCGAATCACCAGCACCGGCACCGCCCCCAGCGCAGTACCCAAGGCGCAGATCACCCCTCCTTGCAGGGCACGCGACAGCTTCGGTTCCAGGTCTAGCCATGCCAACCCTTGGGCTGCCAACAACGTCATACCCGCCAGCAGTAACAACGATCCCAGTGCGTAACGAAACATTCGTCCACTTCCGATCGCCAATGTTTCAGTGCCCATAGTCGGCCTTGGATTCTTGTTATCGATGACTTAAACCAGTGCAGCCTGATAGCGCGCCGCGACTTCAGGCCAATTAATCACGTTGTAGAACGCGTTGATGTATTCCGGTCGACGGTTCTGATAGCGCAGGTAATAAGCGTGCTCCCAGACGTCGAGGCCGAGGATGGGCGTGTTGCCATTCATCAACGGGCTGTCCTGATTGCCGCTACTCTCCACGATCAGGGTCTTTTGCGGCGTGACGCTCAACCACGCCCAGCCACTGCCGAAACGCGTCAACGCTGCTTTGGTGAACGCCTCTTTAAAACGATCCAGGCCACCCAGTTGCTCATCAATAGCCTCGGCCAGCGCACCGTCAGGCTTGCCTCCAGCATTGGGCGCCATGACTTCCCAGAACAGCGAATGGTTGGCGTGGCCGCCGCCCTGATTAATCACCGCTGCGCGAAGCTTTTCCGGGAGTTGCTGGACGCTGGCCACCAGTTTTTCCACCGACCATTCGGCAAACTCGGTGCCTTCGACGGCCGCGTTGAGGTTGTTGATATAGGTCTGGTGGTGCTTGGTGTAGTGGATTTCCATGGTCTGCGCATCGATATGCGGTTCCAGGGCGTCGTAGGCGTAGGGCAAGGCAGGCAAGGTAAAAGCCATGTTCAATGGACTCCATGTTGATGAGAGGCGGGCTGATGCCGGGGCGATGCAGCATCCATGTGCAACAGCCGATGGGTGCGCGGGTATTCGCCGTACTCACTGATGAAATTCAGCAGTTCGACGTAGGTCTTGCTGCTCTGGCGCAACGCCGCCTCGCGCAGCGCCGGAGCCAGTCGCGCGTCCTGCATCGTCTGCAACAACCGTTGATGGATGGCGCACAGGTACTCGGCGCTCTCCTCCGGCTGGTTCAGACGCAAGTGCAGATCCGCGAGGTTGTGGTGAGAAATCACGCAAGCAGCCACCGCTTCATCGGCATCCGCCCAACGCTCAAACAACACCTGGGCCAGCGCCAGTGCCTGCAAGTAAGCCTCGCGGGCATCGACGAATTCGCCCAGCATGAAACAGCGATTAGCCCTTTCGATCGTGCGTTTCCAGTGCTCCATGGTGAGCCTCCAAAGCGGTAGCGGTGATTACACGCCGCCTGCGGTGAGCTTTTCTGGATTGAGCAACTCTTCCAGCTGGCTGCGCGACAGGTCGGTGTGTTCCAGAGCGATATCAATCACCGGACGGCCCTGCTGATACGCCTTCTTGGCGATCTCAGCGGCTTTTTGGTAACCAATGATCGGGTTGAGTGCGGTAACCAGAATCGGGTTGCGCGACAGCGCTTCCTTGAGCCGGGCCTCGTTGACCTTGAAGCTGGCGATGGCCTTGTCACCCAGCAGACGGCTGGCGTTGGCCAGCAATTCGATGCTGCTCAGCAGGTTTTGGGCGATGATCGGCAGCATCACGTTCAATTCGAAGTTGCCCGACTGGCCGGCGATGGTGATCACCGTGTCGTTGCCGATCACTTGAGCGGCGACCATCGCGGTGGCTTCCGGGATCACCGGGTTGACCTTGCCTGGCATAATCGAGGAGCCAGGCTGTAAGGCTTCGAGTTCGATTTCGCCGAGGCCGGCCAACGGGCCGGAGTTCATCCAGCGCAGGTCGTTGGCGATTTTCATCAGCGACACGGCGGTGGCCTTGAGCTGTCCGGAGACCGCGACCGCCGTGTCCTGCGAGCCGATCAGCGCGAACAGGTCCTTGCCAGGCTTGAATTGCACCTGAGTCAGTTTGCTCAACTGCTGACTGAATCGCGCCGCGAACTCCGGATGCGCGTTGATCCCGGTGCCCACCGCTGTGCCGCCCTGCGCCAGGGATTGCAGGCTCGGTAGCAAATCTTGCAGGTGGCCGATATTGGCCTTGAGCTGTTGCGCCCAACCGTTGAGCACCTGACTCATGCGCACCGGCATGGCATCCATCAGGTGAGTGCGGCCGGTTTTGACGTGATGATGAACCTGCTCGGCCTTGTGCTCGATCACCTGCACCAGATGCACCAGCGTCGGCAGCAATTGCTCGTGCAGCGCCAGTGCGGCACTGACGTGGATGGTGGTCGGAATGATGTCGTTGCTGCTCTGGCCGCAGTTGACGTGATCGTTGGGGTTCACCGGCTCGCCGAGCAGTCGGCTGGCCAGGGTGGCGATCACTTCGTTGGCGTTCATGTTGGAGCTGGTGCCAGAGCCAGTCTGGAAGATATCCACCGGGAAGTGCTGCATAAAGTTGCCTTCGAGCAGCCCTTGCGCCGCGTCGACGATGGCTTTGCCCTGGGACTCGCTGATTTGCTTGAGCTCGACGTTGGCCCCGGCGGCGGCAGCCTTTGCCAGGATCAACGCGCGGATGAACTGCACCGGCATAGGTTTGCCGCTGATCGGGAAGTTATCCACCGCGCGCTGGGTTTGCGCGCCATAGAGGGCGTCTTCGGGGACCTGAAGCTCGCCCATGCTGTCACGTTCGATACGCGTGTTATTCATCGGGAAATCCTTGCACCAGTTCTATGAGAGGAATCGAAGGCTGCAACTCGCAGGTCGCCAGTTGCCAGGTGTAGCTTTGCCAGCGCTTGAGGCGGCACTTACACAGGGAGAGGCGTTCCAGTTCGCGCAATGGGCGCCAGGCCTGGTCGAGGCAGAAGGTGCGCCAGTGCCACGGCAGCGCGACATCGGCGGCGGTGTCGAGCAACAAACGGAAGGAAGTTTCGGCGATGGTCCAGGGAGACGTTGCCGTGCAACAGGCCAGATACCGACCTTCGGCCAGGTAATGGTCGATCAGGCGAGGCTCATCGGGGTCCATCGCGCAACGGATCTGGCGACTCATCCAGCGCCAGCTTTCGAGGTAAGGCTGCTCGTGCAAGGCAGAACTCATGATCCGGGCTCATTCGGTAATGAGATTTATTATTAGATGATAATGAGAACCAAAACAACCCCGAGAAATTAGATGAGATCCATTGTGGGAGCGAGCTTGCTCGCGATGACGGTCGACCATTCAACATATGTGTCGTCTGACACACTGCTATCGTGAGCAAGCTCGCTCCCACAGGGGACGGTGTGAACGCCATAAAAAAAGGCGCGCCATCCGTTTGGATGACGCGCCTTTTTGTGTAACGGTGTGGGTCAGCTACCCGCCACCGTCATCCGCTCGATCAACACCGAACCGGTGCGAATGTTGCTGCGCAGTTCCAGGTCATTCCCCACGGCAACGATCTGTTTGAACATGTCGCGCATGTTGCCGGCGATCGTGACTTCCTGGACCGCGAACTGGATTTCACCGTTCTCGACCCAGAAACCCGCCGCGCCACGGGAGTAATCGCCGGTGACCATGTTCAAGCCGTGGCCCATCAACTCGGTGACCAGCAGACCACGCCCCATGCGACGCAACAGGGCAGCCTGATCTTCATCGCCATGGGTCACGAACAGGTTGTGCACGCCGCCCGCGTTGGCGGTGCTCGGCATTCCCAGCTTGCGTCCGGAATAGGTACCGAGGATGTACGACACCAATACGCCGTTCTCGACGAACGGTTTGGCATAGGTCGCCAAGCCATCGCCATCGAACGCCGAACTGCCCATCGCCTGCATCAGGTGCGGACGCTCATCAAGGGTCAGCCATTCCGGGAACAACTTCTGACCCAGCGTGCCTTCAAGGAACGATGACTTGCGATACAGACTGCCGCCAGACACTGCCGACAGGAAGCTGCCGAACAACCCACCGGCCAACTCGGCCGAAAACAGCACCGGCACTTCGCAAGTTGGCACCGGACGCGCGCCCAAACGGCTCGCTGCCCGTTGCGCGGCACGCTGGCCAATGCTCACCGGGTCAGCCAGCAAAGTGCCCTGACGGCTCACGTCGTACCAATAATCGCGCTGCATCTGGCCTTCGGCCTCGGCGATCATCACGCAGCTCAGGCTGTGGCGGGTCGACGCATAACCGCCGATAAACCCGTGGCTGTTGCCGTAAACGCGGCAGCCCTGGTGGGTGCTGAGGGTAGTGCCGTCGGCGTTCTTGATCCGGCTATCGGTGGCAAATGCCGCCGCTTCACAGGTCAGGGCCATCTCGATGGCTTGCTCGGGGGTGATGTCCCATTGGTGGAACAGGTCGAAATCGTGCAGATCCTTGGCCATCAGCGCGGCGTCGGCCAGGCCTGAGGCTTCGTCTTCAGAGGTGTGCTTGGCGATGGCCAGTGCGGCAGCAACGGTTTCGCGAATCGCTTCCGGACCGCTGGCCGAAGTGCTGGCCGATCCTTTGCGCTGGCCAACGTACAAGGTGATGCCAAAGCCCTGATCGCGATTGAATTCGACGGTTTCGACTTCTCGCTGACGAACCGATGTCGACAGGCCTTGTTCCAGCGAGACCGCGACTTCACAGGCGCTGGCGCCTTGGCGCTTGGCTTCAGCAATGATCTGCTCGACTTGCTCTTGCAGTGCCGGCAACGCTTGTGGGCCGACGCTTTCAACTGCACTCATGCTGTTCTCCACTCAAATTCTGCTTTCGGCTAGGGCCTTCGAGCGACCGGGCCGGACAAGCGGCCCCCGACTGGTTATCATGGCGGCGTTTCTTTGCGGACGGCCACCATGGTTGATTCTTACGACGACTCCCTCGATACGGGAGAAAAAAGCAAATCCCAGGTTAAACGCGAGCTGCATGCTCTGGTTGACCTTGGCGAGCGCCTTACAACACTCAAGCCTGACTTGCTGGCAAAACTGCCGTTGACCGACGCTATGCGCCGGGCCCTGGCCGATGCGCCCAAGCACACCGCGAATATCGCGCGTAAACGGCACCTTATGTTCATCGGCAAACTGATGCGCGACCAGGACACTGACGCCATTCTGACCTTGCTCGATCAACTCGATGCCTCCACCCGGCAGTACAACGAACGTTTCCACGGCCTGGAACGCTGGCGCGATCGCTTGATCGCAGGCGACGACGCGGTCCTGGAGAAATTCGTTGTCGATTACCCGGAGGCTGATCGTCAACAGTTGCGCTCCCTGATCCGTCAGGCCCAGCACGAACTGGCGACCAACAAGCCACCGGCATCGAGCCGTAAAATGTTCAAGTACATCCGTGAGCTGGACGAGACTCAACGCGGTCTGCGTTAAGTTATCGCGGCCCCTGTAGGAGCTGCCGCTGGCTGCGATCTTTTGACGTTGGTTTTGCAAAATCAAAATCAGGATCAAAAGATCGCAGCCTTCGGCAGCTCCTACATCTCCTTACGACCCTGTGCCACCCACAGTGATCGCATCGATTTTCAGCGTTGGCTGGCCGACACCCACCGGCACCGACTGCCCATCCTTCCCGCACGTCCCCACGCCACTGTCCAGCGCCAGATCGTTACCGACCATCGACACCTTGCTCATGGCTTCCGGTCCGTTGCCGATCAACGTCGCGCCTTTGACCGGGGCGGTAATCTTGCCGTCTTCGATCAGGTACGCCTCGCTGGTGGAGAACACGAACTTGCCGCTGGTGATGTCCACCTGACCGCCGCCGAGGTTGGCGCAGTAGATGCCGCGTTTCACCGAGGCGATGATTTCTGCCGGGTCGCTTTCGCCCGCCAGCATGTAGGTGTTGGTCATCCGAGGCATCGGCAGGTGCGCGTAGGATTCACGACGACCGTTACCGGTGCGGGCCACGCCCATCAGGCGCGCGTTGAGCTTGTCCTGCATGTAGCCTTTGAGCACGCCGTTTTCGATCAGCGTGGTGCACTCGGTCGGGGTGCCTTCGTCATCGACGCTCAACGAGCCACGACGACCCGCCAGGGTGCCGTCATCGACGATGGTGCAGAGCTTGGACGCAACCATCTCGCCCATGCGCCCGCTGTAGGCCGAACTGCCCTTGCGGTTGAAGTCGCCTTCCAGGCCGTGGCCGACCGCTTCGTGCAACAGCACACCGGACCAACCCGAACCCAACACCACCGGCAACGTACCAGCCGGCGCCGGAATCGCTTCCAGGTTCACCAGCGCCTGACGCAACGCTTCACGGGCGTAACCCATGGCACGGTCGTCGCTGAGAAAATAACGATAATCGGTACGACCGCCGCCGCCATGACCACCGCGCTCGCGGCGGCCGTTTTGTTCAACGATCACGCTGACGTTGAAGCGCACCAATGGCCGCACATCCGCCGCCAGGCTGCCGTCGGTGGAAGCCACGAGAATGCGCTCCCAAACCCCGGCCATGCTCACGGTGACTTGCTGGATACGCGGGTCGAGGGCACGGGTCGCGACGTCGATACGCTTGAGCAGTTCGACTTTTTCGGCGCGGGTCATCACTTCCAGCGGGTTGTCCGGACCGTACAACTGGGCGACATCCTGGGTGGTGAACGCTTGCACCGTGCCGTTCTGCCCGGCTCGGGAGATCGAACGCGCGGCACGAGCCGCCGCGCCGAGCGCTTCGAGGGTGATGGCGTTGCTATAGGCAAAACCGGTTTTCTCACCCGATTGCGCCCGCACTCCGACGCCCTGGTCGAGGTTGAAGCTGCCTTCCTTGACGATGCCGTCTTCCAGCGCCCAGGACTCGGAAATCTGGCCCTGGAAATACAGATCGGCAGCATCGATGCCCGGGCCGGCCAGATCGCCGAGCACACTTTGCAGGCTCTCGATGGTCACGCCGCCGGGCGCTAACAGGTGGTCACTGACTGAGGACAACAACTCGCTCATATGCTTTACGCCTTAAATTCATCGTTCTGAGGCAGGTCGCTGCGCGCCCTGCGAGAAAAAGCGCCGGTGACTGGACACCGGCATCCGCGCCCTGATGGACGCCTGTTCGCTGCTATCGCGTTCGGCCAGCAACACGGCCTCGCCTTGATCCTGTTGCGCCAGCACGCGCCCCCATGGGTCGACGATGGCGGCATGTCCATAAGTCTCTCGCGGTCCCGGATGGGTGCCACCCTGGGCGGCCGCGAGTATGTAGCATTGGGTCTCGATGGCCCGTGCGCGGATCAGTACATCCCAATGGGCCGCGCCAGTCACGGCGGTGAAGGCCGATGGCGCGGTGATCAACTCTGCACCGGCAGCCCGCAATTCGCTGTACAGCTCCGGGAAACGCAGGTCATAACACACTGTCAGGCCGACTCGACCGACGGGTGTGTCTGCCACAACCACCCCACTGCCATAAGCATAGTCATCGGATTCGCGATAACGCCCGCGATCGTCCGCCACATCGACGTCGAACAAGTGCAACTTGTCATACCGTGCAACGGTTTCGCCCTGATCATCCACCAGCAGCGAGCAGGCATGCACTTTCGCCATCGGCTGGTCAGCCGGCGGTAACGGCAAGGTGCCGGCTACTATCCATAACTTGAGGGCGCGGGCGGTCTGTTTCAACCACGGCAGGATCGGACCTTCGCCCAAGGCTTCGGCGCGACCGATATCGGCGATGTCGCGACGCCCCATGGCGGCGAAGTTTTCCGGCAGCACTGCCAGCCGAGCGCCAGCGTTCGCCGCTTGCTCCAGCAAGCGACGGGCCTGGGCCAGATTGGCCAGCACATCGCTCTGGCTGACCATTTGAATCACCGCTACAGACATGGCCATTTCCTTATCTGGAATCAACACATACCTGTAGGAGCTGCCGCAGGCTGCGATCTTTTGATTTTCACAAGATCAAAAGATCGCAGCCTGCGGCAGCTCCTACAAGGGGCTTACGGCCATGCTACTCCATCGGTTTGGAGAGTGGCTTTTGAAAAAGAACATCAAAAAGGTTTATCCAGAGTGATCTTCGGCTCTTTCCATGGGCCTTTGACGGTGTATTTGACGCTGGCGAATCGCGCCACGCGGTCGCCGATCAGTTTGTCGATCAGGAACAGCGCACCACCAATGGCTGGCGCGCCGACAATCAGCGCAGCAATCGGCAGGTTGTTCGTCAGCGGCAGCGTCACCAGCAACTTGGCGTCGACATTATCGCCCACCAGATCCAGCGTGCCGTTGATCTCCAGATTGCTCGACGGACCGGTCAGCACAATCGGCTCGCGAGTGACATAAACCCCGCTGCTCGCCACCAACAGGCCTTTGACCCGGTCGTAGCTCAGACCTTTGCCAAACAGGTCGGAGAAGTCCAGGCGCAAGCGCCGACCAATCGAGTTGAAGTTAAGCAGACCAAATACCCGCAATGCCTGGGCACCGCCCTCGACTTCGACAAACTGACCTTTGTTCAACGATGCATCGAGGCTGCCGGAGAACCGCTTGGTGGCCAACCAGGCCGGGGAGCCCGGCCATCGGCCATCGACATCCATGTGAAAGTCCTGACTGGTGACGCTCGGGGCAAAGCCCCAGCCCTTGAGCGAGTCGGCCAGGTTCTTGCCACTGATTCGGCCCTTGTACCAACTGCTGGTGGCACCCGGCGTTCCTTCCCAGCCCCCGTTGCCCTGCAATAGGATGCCCTTGAGACCCATGTCCAGCGTATTGAGCGCAATGCCTTTGGCTGTAGGGCGGACTTTCAGCGACCAGGCGCCGACCAGGTCATCGCCCTGGAACAGCTGATTGATGAGGATATCCAGCGCGGGAATCTTCGTCGGGTCCACGGAAACCAGCGGGTCCGGCGAGTTTTCATCGGCCAGCACGGTCGGGTCGGGAGCCGGCAATTTCACGTATTGCAGATTGATGCCAATCGGCGTGGCTTTCGCGTCCGGGATAGTCACGCTGCCCTTGGCCTGTTGACTGTCGAGCTGCAAGGCCCAGACAGAAGGTTTGCGGGTCAACTGCACTGATGCTTGATCCAGTGTCGTACCGAAACCACTGAGCTTGCCGACTTTGAAGTCCGCGCCGCTGAGCAACTGCTTGGCGCTACCGCCCGGGTCCTGACCGGCGTACTTGTCCACCAGGTCTTTCCATGGGCCGACGTCCAGTTCCGACAGCACCCCACTGACGCGCAAGCCCTTGGTGGCCGGCAGCACGGCATTGCCGCCACCGAGGAACAACTCACCGCGACCGTCGCCGAAATTACCCGGCGGCGCCGCGAAAGTGAAATTCGCCAGGTCACCATAGCTGACCCAATAGCGCCGCTCCGGCCCTTGCAGGGTCATGCGGAACACCGTGTCACGCCCCACATCAGTGGCCATGCCGAACGGCGCCGGCAAATCGACGGCCACGCCTTTAAGGTTGGAGCTGACCATCAATTGGCTGTCCGGCCCATTGAGGTTCAGTTGCAGTTGGTAAGGGACCACGCCGGACACCGGCAACGGCTGGGTCACGTTGAGCCAGTCCGTGAGTTTCTTGACCTCGACCTGACCGGATGCGCTGACCCGGGTATTGAGTTTGCCCGGGCTGCCATCGGCAAAAATCTGCGCGGTCACCGGTTTGTCGAAGGCTCTCGCGGTGATGTTCTGACCGCTCAAACCCTTGCTGCTGTCGAAACGGAAATCACCTTTGAGCTGAGTCAGTTCCAGCGTCGGCTCAGCCAATTTCAGCCGGGCCCTGGCGGTCTTGAAGTCGACGATAATCTTCGGCAGATCACCTTTGGCCAGCGGGATGTCCAGTTTCAGCTTGCCCTGCAGGTCGCCATCGCCTTCCCAACCGGCAAAGGTGTCGGCGGTGCCGATCGGTGCTTGCTGAAGAATTTTCAGGCCATCGCCCAAGCCTCCGGCAAACGCACCGTCGAGGAACAGATGGACGTTTTGCCCGGCAGGGACATGCGGGATATTGACGTAGACATCGCTGACCTGAGTGTCGAGCAACTGGCCCTTGCTGGCCAGAATCCGCACACCGCTGTCTTCGATAAACACATCGCCACTGACCTTGCTGACGTGCGGCCAACCCGGCTGGAATGCCAGTTCGGCGTCGTGAACCTTGAAGAACAGGCTGATGCTGCGAGCGTTTTCGGGGGCGCCATGGTTCAGCGAACCCTGGTACTGGAAGAAACCCTGGTCCACGGCACCTTTGAGAATCGCCGTGCGCAGCCATTCGTCCAGCGCCGGGCTGAGGACTTGCGGCAAGTACTTGGCGGTGTATTTGCCATCGCCGTCCACCAGGCCGACCCGCAGGTCCATGTAGTCTTCCTGGGTGTGATCGAAATGCAGGCGGATCAGGAAGTCGCCGGCGATCTTGCCCTCTTCGCCCAACACCTTCAGGTATGGCGCGATCAGCGTGAAGCCTTCTTTATCGAGTTTCCAGGTCAGCCGGGCATTGGCCTGGATGTACTGCCATGGCTTGGCGAAAATCGGGTCCAGGTGCAGGACGAAATCCTTGCTGTCCATGCGCAACTCGCCGTGACCGAGGTCACCGCTGATGCTGCCGCTGACATTCCGCGCTGCCGGTGCGCCGTGATAGGCGTCGAAACCGACCTGCTCCAGATTGGCGGCGAAACTGAATTTGCTGTCGTCCGTGGCATTGGGCCGCAGGTCGATCAACACGTTGCGCAATGCACCCGTGACCTTGAGCTTCTCGACAGCGGTGGCCACACCTTCAGGCAGTGGCCCCAGGGCATTGAGCAGCGGCGTGAGCGGCGCCAGGTCCAGACGGTCGGCTTGCAGATGCCAAAGCTCTTCGGTCTTGTCGGTGGCTTCGCTTTGTTTGAGTTGCAGGTGGCTTTCCCAGCGTGTGTCGCCCAGGTTCATGGCCAGGGAATCGAGGGTTACCACGGCGCCTTCGCTGCTACGCTGGAAGTAACCGTTCAGCGCCAGATTGTTGATCTGGATTGGCTTGCGCTCGGCGTAGGCGCCTTTGAGTTGCGGGGCGTTGAGGCGAATCGCCGCGCTTTGCACCGCGCCCTCACCCCAGCTCAGCCAAAGCTCGCCGCCGGCCTTGATCTCGGAAAAACCCCATTGCCGGGTCAGGCGTCCGGGCAACCATTTCGACCAGTCACTTTGCGGCAGACTCAGGTAAGCCTCGGCTTCGCCGTCCTTCCACGCACTGGCACGCACGCGAGTACGCAGGCTCATGGCCACTGGCTGACCATCGGGCAAGGTCAGGCGCACGTCGAGGCGCTGGCGGGAGGCGCCGGTTTTCAGGTTCAGGCCGACGTAGGTCAACGTCAACGGCTCATGGTCCATGGGCTGCAAGGTGATCTGGCTATCGAGTACCGACAGCTGTTCGATCATTTGCAGGCTATTGAGCAGTTGTTCCGGGTCGAGCGGCTGGTCCTGCCGCACCGGCAAACCTTCCAGCGCCCATTGACCGTCCTCGCCTTCCTTGAGGCTGATCTTCAGACCATTGAGTTCCAGGTGAGCAATGCGTACTTGCCGGGCCATCAGGCTGGCCCAGAGATCCGGCACGGCGCGCACGTTATCCAGGTGCAGGGCATTGCTGCCCTCGCCGACCGTCACGTCGTGAGCCAGCAGAATCGGCGCAAAACCGCTCCAGCTACCTTCCAGCCTGCCGATTTGCAGGGGCATGCCCAACGCGTCACTGGCCTTGGTCTCGATGTCGGCGCGGTATTCGGCCACCAGCGGCGTCAGTTCCCGACCGAGGCTGACGTACAACGCCATCAGCACCAGAACCAACGCACACAGGCCCAGCCCCCAGCGGGTCATTGCAGCCAAAATGCGTGTCAGACGGTCCATGTCAGTTGGCTCCCATGGCATAAATACTGCAAAAAGCTGAGGCCAGCCGTTCTAGTCGCGGTGAAACCTGGAGATTCAGAGCAGCACCACGTCGTATTGTTCCTGGGAATACATGGTTTCTACCTGAAATCGTATGGTGCGACCGATAAAGCCTTCCAGCTCGGCGACGTTGCCTGACTCTTCATCGAGCAAACGGTCCACCACTTTTTGGTTCGCCAATACACGATAGCCTTCAGCCTGATAGGCGCGGGCTTCGCGGAGGATTTCGCGGAAAATTTCGTAGCAGACCGTTTCCGGGGTCTTGAGCTTGCCGCGACCCTGGCAACTGCTGCACGGTTCGCACAGCACCTGTTCGAGACTTTCGCGGGTGCGCTTGCGGGTCATCTGCACCAGGCCCAACTCGGTGATGCCGATGATGTTGGTCTTGGCGTGATCGCGCTCCAGTTGCTTCTCAAGCGTGCGCAGCACCTGGCGCTGATGCTCTTCGTCTTCCATGTCGATGAAGTCGATGATGATGATCCCGCCCAGGTTGCGCAGGCGCAGCTGACGGGCAATAGCGGTGGCGGCTTCGAGGTTGGTCTTGAAGATGGTTTCTTCGAGGTTGCGATGGCCGACAAACGCACCGGTATTGACGTCGATGGTGCTCATGGCTTCCGCCGGGTCCACCACCAGATAACCACCGGACTTGAGCGGCACCTTGCGCTCGAGGGCTTTCTGGATTTCATCTTCGACACCGTACAGGTCGAAAATCGGCCGCTCGCCAGGGTAATGCTCAAGGCGATCGGCAATTTCCGGCATCAGCTCGGCGACGAATTGCGTGGTCTTCTGGAAGGTTTCCCGGGAGTCGATCCGGATCTTCTCGATCTTCGGGCTCACCAGGTCACGCAAGGTCCGCAGGGCCAGGCCGAGGTCTTCGTAGATCACGCTCGGGGCGCCGATGGTTTGGATCTGGGCGTTGATCTGGTCCCACAGACGGCGCAGGTAGCGGATGTCCATGAGGATTTCATCGGCCCCGGCGCCTTCGGCGGCGGTACGCAGGATGAAGCCGCCGGCTTCCTTGATGCCTTCTGTGGCCACGCAGTCGGTGACCACTTGCTTGAGGCGTTCGCGCTCGGCTTCGTCTTCAATCTTCAGGGAAATGCCGACATGGGCCGTGCGCGGCATGTACACCAGATAACGCGATGGAATCGACAGTTGCGTGGTCAGGCGCGCGCCCTTTGAGCCGATCGGGTCCTTGGTGACTTGCACCACCAGGCTCTGGCCTTCGTGCACCAGACTGCTGATGCTTTCTACCGCAGGGCCTTCACGCAGGGAAATTTCCGAGGCATGAATGAACGCTGCACGGTCCAGGCCGATGTCGACGAAGGCCGCCTGCATGCCCGGCAAAACACGTACGACTTTGCCTTTATAGATGTTGCCGACGATCCCGCGCTTTTGCGTGCGTTCGACATGAACCTCTTGCAGAACACCGTTTTCGACCACCGCCACGCGCGATTCCATCGGCGTGATGTTGATCAGAATCTCTTCACTCATGGCAGGGTCTCGTTCAGGCATGTTCACGATAATGGCCGCATCTTGTCAGTACGACGCTTAGCGCGCGTTAAGGGTTTGCCAACAGGGTATGCCGAAACGGCCGAGTAGTTCTGCGGTTTCGCACAGCGGCAGTCCGACCACCGCTGAATAGCTGCCATCGAGCCCAGCGACAAACACCGCGCCCAGTCCTTGAATACCATAGCCGCCGGCCTTGTCCCGGGGTTCGCCGCTGGCCCAGTAGGCCGCCGCTTCCTGAGCGCTGATCGGGCGAAAACGCACCAGACTGCGCACCACCAAAGACTCGCAACGCTCGTCGTCGAGCACCGCGATGGCCGTCAGGACTTCATGCTCATGACCGGACAATATTTTAAGCATGGCGCACGCATCGGCTTCGTCCACCGGTTTGCCGAGAATTTTTCCATCCAGCACCACCGCCGTGTCGGCGCCCAACACGCAAAACGACGCATCGGACACGACTGTGCCGCGCCCGGCCTCGGCCTTGCCGCGCGCCAGACGCTCGACATAAGCCGACGGGGTTTCGTCGTTTAAAGGGGTTTCATCGATGTCCGCACTGATGACGGAAAACGGCACGCCGATCTGCGTGAGCAGTTCACGTCGACGCGGCGAGCCAGAGGCGAGGTACAGCGGCTTACTCATCAAGACATCTCCCTGTCCAGTACGGGCTAATGCCTGACCGTTTAATTGATTTTGTAACGTCGACGCAAACCACGCAAACCGAAGCTGATCCACGGCCAGAGCAACGCACTCACCAAGGCTGGAAGTACCAACGCCAGGGTGGGTTGGCGGTTGCCGGTCAGGGCGCTGAGCCACAGTTGAACCAGTTGGGCCAGGCCGAAAATCACCAGAAGCACCAGGCACTGCTGCCACATCGGGAACATCCGCAGACGCTGTTGCAGCGACAGCACCAGGAAAGTGATGAGGGTCAGGATCAACGCATTCTGGCCAAGCAATGTGCCGTAGAGCACGTCTTCAGCCAGCCCCAGGCAAAAAGCGGTCACCATGCCGACTTTTTGCGGCATGGCCAGCGCCCAGAATGCCAGTAGCAACGCCAGCCAGAGCGGGCGCAGGATTTCCATGAATTGTGGCAACGGCGAAACGCTGAGCAACAGACCGATGGCGAAGGTCAGCCAGACGATCCAGCCGTTTCGGGATGCAGTCGCACCGGCCATTATTCTCTTCCCCCAGTGGTGGCCGGTGCAGAGACAGGCGGTTTGGCAGCAGGTTTCACAGCAGGCGGCTTGGCGACAGGCTTGGCCGGACGGGTGGTTGCCGCAGGCTTGGCAGGCGTTGTGGCAACTGGCGCTGTGGCCGGCGCAGCAATAGCTGGAGTCGGCACGACCGCAGGAATCGGCTTCGGCACGGTTGCCGGGATGATCGGCCCGCCGCCGTGTTGATCCAGAGCCTCCTGGGCCTGGGCTGCGTCGTTGGCGCGCTCTTCTGCGGTGCGACCATCGCTGAACACCAGCAGCAGATAACGGCTACGGTTCAAGGCTGCGGTCGGCACGGCGCGCACAATGGCAAACGGCTGGCCGGAATCGTGGATCACTTCCTTGACCGTTGCTACCGGGTAACCCGCCGGGAAACGCTGACCGAGGCCGGAGCTAACCAACAAGTCGCCTTCTTTAATGTCGGCAGTGTCGGCGACATGACGCAGTTCCAGGCGTTCCGGATTACCCGTGCCGCTGGCAATCGCCCGCAGGCCGTTACGGTTCACTTGCACAGGGATGCTGTGGGTCGTGTCTGTCAGCAACAATACGCGGGAGGTGTACGGCATCAACTCCACCACTTGGCCCATCAGGCCGCGGGCATCGAGCACCGGCTGACCGAGGACCACACCGTCGCGCTCACCTTTATTGATGATGATGCGATGGGTGAAGGGGTTGGGGTCCATGCCGAT
Source organism: Pseudomonas sp. ASL4 (assembly GCF_056680395.1). NCBI lineage: Bacteria > Pseudomonadati > Pseudomonadota > Gammaproteobacteria > Pseudomonadales > Pseudomonadaceae > Pseudomonas > Pseudomonas sp. ASL4. Next base: position 7,146,031 of record NZ_CM155280.1, read on the forward strand.
CAACTCGGCCACTTCGACCTTCTCGTTGACCAGCGCGGAGGAATTGAGCAACTCGCGCAGCCGAACGTTCTGCTCCGTGAGGGCGGCAAGCTTTTGCATGCGACCCTGCAGCAGCAGGTTTTCAGTCTTGAGTTTTTCGTTCTCGGCAACCAGTTCGGTACGGCTGCCAAATTGGCTGGCCACACCTTGCCATAGCCGCTGCGGCAGGTCGGTGATCCAGTAAGACTGCATCAGCACCAGCGACATCTGACTACGCACTGGCTTGAGCAGTGTGAAGCGGGCATCGACCACCATCAGCGCGACCGATAGCACGACCAGCACCAATAAGCGCACGCCCAGTGAGGGGCCTTTGGCGAAAAGCGGTTTAATAAGCCGCTCCTCCCAGGCAAATGTTCTCTTTATTCATACGGCATCAAACCGGCCTGGATGCAGACTGACAGAAGATAAACGCCAACAGGCAGCACTGCAAAGTGCTGCCTGCGCGCTCACAGCATAGATGCAACCCAACGACTTATTCGCTGGAGAGCAGGTCCATGGTGTGTTTATCCATCATTTCCAATGCACGGCCACCGCCGCGAGCAACACAGGTCAGCGGATCTTCGGCAACGATTACCGGCAGACCGGTTTCCTGGGCCAGCAACTTGTCGAGGTCGCGCAGCAAGGCGCCACCACCGGTCAGTACCAGGCCACGCTCGGCGATATCGGAAGCCAGTTCCGGAGGCGATTGCTCCAACGCGCTTTTGACAGCCTGAACGATGGTGGCCAGGGACTCTTGCAGAGCTTCCAGCACTTCATTGGAGTTCAGGGTGAATGCGCGTGGAACGCCTTCAGCCAGGTTACGGCCGCGAACGTCGACTTCACGCACTTCGCCGCCCGGGTAGGCAGTACCGATTTCCTGCTTGATGCGCTCGGCGGTGGATTCGCCGATCAGGCTGCCGTAGTTGCGACGTACATAGGTGATGATCGCTTCGTCGAAACGGTCGCCGCCAACCCGTACGGATTCGGCGTAAACCACACCGTTCAGGGAGATCAACGCGATTTCAGTGGTACCACCACCGATATCGACAACCATCGAACCGCGTGCTTCTTCAACTGGCAGGCCGGCACCGATCGCAGCAGCCATTGGCTCTTCGATCAGGAACACTTCACGAGCACCGGCACCAAGGGCCGATTCACGGATGGCACGACGCTCCACCTGGGTGGATTTGCACGGAACGCAGATCAGCACACGAGGGCTAGGCTGCAGGAAGCTGTTTTCGTGAACCTTGTTGATAAAGTACTGCAGCATCTTTTCGCAGACGCTGAAGTCGGCAATGACGCCGTCTTTCATCGGACGAATGGCAGCAATGTTGCCCGGCGTACGACCAAGCATGCGCTTCGCTTCGGTGCCGACAGCAACGACACTTTTCTGGTTACCGTGTGTCCGAATAGCCACAACGGAGGGCTCATTCAGGACGATTCCGCGCTCGCGCACGTAAATAAGGGTGTTGGCAGTGCCCAGGTCAATGGAAAGATCGCTGGAAAACATGCCACGCAGTTTCTTGAACATGGGAAAGGGACCCTAGGCAACGCGTGGGTAAAAAAGTGCGGCAAACTCTAACAACGACAGGGATTTTGGGCAAGGCGCCAATATGTTAAATTGGCCGCTTTTCTGTGCACCAACCCCCACAATCGCGGCCTTATGACCGTAGAAATGCGGTAGTGTTCCGACAATCTAACACACGGACGCCGTCCGTTCTGTTTTCCACTGGAGAATCGCAATGGCGCTTGAACGCTCCGACGTGGAAAAAATCGCACATCTGGCCTGCCTTGGCCTGAATGATGCCGATCTTCCACACATCACTTCGGCCCTGAACAGCATTCTCGGGCTGGTCGACGAAATGCAGGCAGTCAATACCGATGGTATCGAGCCGCTGGCCCACCCACTGGAAGCCAGCCAGCGCCTGCGTGCAGACGTCGTGACCGAGACCAATCATCGCGAGGCCTATCAGTCCATCGCACCAGCGGTCGAAAACGGCCTGTACCTGGTTCCGAAAGTCATCGACTAAAGGGAAAGAGCCTGCAATGCATCAAATGACTCTGGCCGAGATCGCCCGCGGACTCGCCGATAAAAAGTTTTCTTCCGAAGAGCTGACCAAAGTCCTGCTGGCGCGTATCGCCCAGCTCGATCCACAGCTCAACAGTTTCATCAGCCTCACCGAAGACCTGGCGCTCCAGCAGGCGAAAGCCGCTGACGCACGCCGCGCCAATGGTGAGAGCGGCGCCCTGCTCGGCGCGCCGATTGCCCACAAAGACCTGTTCTGCACGCAAGGCATCCGCACCAGCTGTGGCTCGAAGATGCTCGACAACTTTAAAGCACCGTACGACGCCACCGTGGTCGCCAAACTGGCCGCTGCCGGCGCCGTGACGCTGGGCAAGACCAACATGGACGAATTCGCCATGGGGTCGGCCAACGAGTCGAGTTACTACGGCGCGGTGAAAAACCCGTGGAACCTGGAACACGTGCCGGGCGGTTCGTCCGGTGGTTCGGCTGCCGCGGTTGCCGCTCGTCTGTTGCCAGCCGCGACGGCTACCGACACCGGTGGCTCGATCCGCCAACCGGCGGCGTTCACCAACCTCACTGGCCTGAAACCGACCTACGGTCGTGTTTCGCGTTGGGGCATGATCGCTTATGCCTCTAGCCTCGACCAAGGCGGCCCGTTGGCGCGCACGGCTGAAGACTGCGCGATCCTGCTGCAAGGCATGGCCGGTTTCGATACCAAGGACTCCACCAGCATCGACGAGCCTGTGCCGGATTACAGCGCCAGCCTCAATACGTCGCTCAAAGGCCTGCGCATCGGCGTGCCGAAGGAATACTTCAGCGCCGGTCTCGACCCTCGCATCGCCGAGCTGATCCACAACAGCGTCAAGGAGCTGGAAAAGCTCGGTGCCGTGATCAAGGAAATCAGCCTGCCGAACATGCAGCACGCGATTCCTGCGTACTACGTGATCGCTCCGGCAGAAGCCTCCTCCAACCTGTCGCGTTTCGACGGTGTGCGTTTCGGCCACCGCTGCGCCGATCCGAAGAACCTGGAAGACCTGTACAAACGTTCCCGTGGCGAAGGCTTTGGCCCGGAAGTGCAGCGCCGGATCATGGTCGGGGCCTACGCGCTGTCGGCTGGTTACTACGACGCCTACTACCTGAAGGCGCAGAAGATCCGTCGCTTGGTGAAGAACGATTTCATGGCCGCCTTCACTGAGGTCGACATCATCCTCGGCCCAACCACGCCGAACCCGGCCTGGAAGATTGGTGCCAACAAAAACGATCCGATCGCCGAGTACCTGGAAGATATCTACACCATCACCGCCAACCTCGCGGGCCTGCCGGGCTTGTCCATGCCAGCTGGTTTTGTCGACGGTCTGCCGGTCGGCGTGCAATTGCTCGCCCCGTATTTCCAGGAAGGTCGCCTGTTGAACGTTGCCCATCAGTATCAGTTACACACTGACTGGCACACCCGCACCCCAACCGGCTTCTGAGGAGAAACACATGCAATGGGAAGTCGTGATCGGGCTGGAGATTCATACCCAGCTCACCACCCGGTCGAAAATCTTTTCCGGTAGTTCCACCACCTTCGGTTCCGAGCCGAACACCCAGGCCAGCCTGATAGACCTGGGCATGCCCGGCGTACTGCCAGTGCTGAACCAGGAAGCGGTGCGCATGGCGGTCATGTTCGGCTTGGCAATCGATGCCGAGATCGGCCAGCACAACGTGTTCGCCCGTAAAAACTATTTCTACCCGGACCTGCCCAAGGGCTACCAGATCAGCCAGATGGAATTGCCGATCGTCGGCAAAGGCCACCTGGACATCGCCATGGACGACGGCACGATCAAACGTGTCGGCGTGACCCGTGCGCACCTGGAAGAAGACGCCGGTAAAAGCCTGCACGAAGAGTTCAACGGCGCCACCGGCATCGACTTGAACCGCGCCGGCACGCCGCTGCTGGAAATCGTTTCCGAGCCGGACATGCGCAGCGCCAAGGAAGCCGTGGCCTACGTCAAGACCGTCCACGCGCTGGTGCGCTATCTGGGGATCTGCGACGGCAACATGGCCGAAGGCTCGCTGCGTTGCGACTGCAACGTGTCGATCCGTCCGAAAGGCCAGGTCGAATTCGGCACGCGCTGCGAGATCAAGAACGTCAACTCGTTCCGCTTTATCGAGAAGGCGATCAACAGCGAAGTACGCCGTCAGATCGAGCTGATCGAAGACGGCGGCAAAGTGATCCAGCAGACTCGCCTGTACGATCCGAACAAGGACGAAACCCGTCCAATGCGCAGCAAAGAGGAAGCCAACGACTACCGTTACTTCCCCGATCCGGACCTGCTGCCGGTGGTGATCGAGGACTCGTTCCTCAATGACGTGCGCGCTACCCTGCCGGAACTGCCGCCGCAGAAACGCGAGCGCTTCCAGGCGCAGTTCGGTCTGTCGGTCTACGACGCCAGTGTCCTGGCCACCAGCCGTGAGCAAGCCGATTACTTCGAGAAAGTCGCGAGCATCGGCGGCGACGCCAAGCTGGCGGCCAACTGGGTGATGGTTGAACTGGGCAGCCTGTTGAACAAACAGGGCCTGGACATCGAGCAGTCGCCGGTCTCGGCCGAGCAACTGGGCGGCATGTTGCTGCGCATCACCGACAACACCATCTCCGGCAAAATCGCCAAGGTTGTGTTTGAAGCGATGGCCAACGGCGAAGGCAGCGCGGACGAGATCATCGACAAGCGCGGCCTCAAGCAAGTGACTGACAGCGGCGCGATCTCGGCGGTACTGGACGAAATGCTCGCAGCCAATGCCGAACAAGTTGAACAGTACCGCGCGGCAGACGAAGCCAAACGCGGCAAGATGTTCGGCTTCTTCGTCGGCCAGGCCATGAAAGCCTCCAAAGGCAAGGCCAACCCGCAACAGGTCAACGAACTGCTGAAAAGCAAGCTCGAAGGCTGATGAGAATAGAGCCAGCACTCAAAACTGGCTCAATTCCCTGTGGGAGCGGGCTTTTGTGGCGAGGGGGCTTGCCCCCGTTGGGTCGCGAAGCGGCCCCAATATCTGAATTCGGGTCATCTCTGGCACACCGAGTTTTCAGGTTTTGGGCCTGCTGCGCAGTCCAACGGGGGCAAGCCCCCTCGCCACACAGCCCGCTCCCACATTTGTTTCAGGGAAACCTTTTATGAAGCGTCTACTGAGTGCCTGCGCCCTGCTCTCTTTGCTGGCCGGTTGCGCCAGCAACGACATCATCGACCCGCACGGTTACGACCAGACCGGCACGGCGTCCTATTACGGCGCCAAGCACCACGGCAAACGGACCGCCAGTGGCGAGCCGTTCAACCAGAATGCCCTGACCGCCGCCCATCGCCAGTTGCCGTTCGGCACCCGGGTGAAGGTCACGAATTTGAACAACGACAAATCCTGTGTGGTGCGCATCAATGATCGTGGCCCGCATACTCGCGGACGCTTGATCGACCTGTCCCGCGCAGCCGCCGCGCAGTTGGGTATGGTCAGCAGCGGCACCGCACGGGTTCGCGTGCAAGCCCTCGATAACTGACCCCTGCCACTGATGGAGCCCAGGCCATTTACGGATTAGCCGACATCCCCCTGCTGAGCGTGATCGAACTGCTCAGCGGCCTGTTTCTACTGATCGCCGGCGCCGAGCTGATGGTCCGCGCCGCCGTACGCCTGGCAGCGCGCCTGCATGTGCGGCCGCTGATCATCGGCCTGACCATCGTCGCCCTCAGCAGCAGCGCCCCGCAGATGGCCGTCAGCCTGCAAGCCATGCTTGCGCAAAACGCCGACATTGCCGTCGGCAGCGTGATCGGCAGCAGCATTTTCAACATCCTCGTCACCCTTGGCCTGTCGGCGCTGATCATTCCGTTGCGGGTGTCGCGTCAGTTGGTACGCCTGGACATTCCGCTGATGATCGGCGCCAGCCTGCTGGTGTGCGTATTGGCCTGGAACGAAAGACTGACCCGCCTCGACGGTGTGATTCTGCTGGCCGCGCTGGTGTTGTACCTCGGCCTGCTGCTTCGCCAGTCACGGCACTCGGCCCGTCCGCAAACGAACCACGAAGCCACGTCACAAGCCCCGTGGTTCAGCAGCCTGCTGATGATCTTCGCCGGGCTGGCAATGTTGGTGTACGCCGGTCACTTGTTGTTGGGCGCGGCCGTTTCCGTCGCCAGCGACTTGGGGCTGTCGGAGCGGATCATCGGCCTGACCGTCGTCGCCATCAGCACCTCCCTGCCCGAGCTCGCCACCTCGCTGATCGCCGCGCTGCGCGGTCAACGGGAGATTGCCGTGGGCAACGTGATCGGCAGTAACCTGTTCAACCTGTTGGGCGTGCTCGGCTTTACCGCACTGGTGGCGCCATCGCCGCTGTCGGTTTCGCCCAATGCCCTGGACTTCGATTTGCCGGTGATGCTCGGCGTCGCCGTACTCTGCCTGCCGCTGTTTTATACCGGCTACCGGATAACCCGGGCCGAAGGATTGCTGTGCCTGGGTTTGTACCTGGCGTACGGCCTGCACATGGTGTCGTTCACCACCGGGATGCCGCTGGCCGGCAAACTTGAACACCTGATGCTGTTTTTCGTATTGCCGGCGCTGTTGGCGTTCTTGCTGTTCACGTCGCTGCGCGCCTGGCGTCGCCAACACCACAAGAGGGATGTGCAATGACCGACCACAAAAAGCCCGGCGTTGAAGTTCGACGCCAAGTGATGGGCGATGCTTTCGTCGACCGGGCGCTGGGCAATGCCACCGAGTTCAGTCAGCCGCTGCAGGATTTCGTCAATGAACATGCTTGGGGCAGCGTCTGGAATCGTGAAGGTCTGCCGCTGAAAACCCGCAGCCTGATCACCCTCGCCGCGCTGACCGCGTTGAAGTGCCCGCAAGAGCTGAAAGGTCACGTGCGCGGTGCACTGAACAACGGCTGCACCGTGGAAGAGATTCGCGAGGCGTTGCTGCATTGCGCGGTGTATGCCGGAGTGCCGGCGGCGATTGATGCGTTTCGGGCGGCGCAGGAAGTGATCGATAGCTATCAGAAGCCGGAATAAGTCGCTGGCATTTGTGGTGACTGTTCGGCCGTCTTCGCGAGCAAGCCCGCTCCCACAGTGGATTTGAGTCGTACACATATTTTGTGTCCACTGGAGATCCACTGTGGGAGCGGGCTTGCTCGCGAAGAGGCCCTAAAGAACACCACAAATCCTGAAGTCAGATCCACCCACCCCACTGCAACACAAATATCCCCAGATTGGTGGTCACTGCCGCCATCAACGTGGTGATTACAATAATCGCCGCCGCCAGTTCATGATTGCCATTGGCCTGACGCGCCATGACAAAACTCGCCGCCGCCGTTGGGCTGCCGAAGTACAGAAACAGAATCCCCAACTCCGCCCCACGAAAGCCGCACAGCCAGGCACCAGCGGTCGCCAGCAGCGGCAGGCCGATCATCTTCACCAGGCTTGAACTCAGCGCCATGTTGCCGCTTTTGCGCAATGCCGCCAGTGACAGCGTGCCGCCGATGCAGATCAGCGCCAATGGCAACGTGGTTTGCGCCAGATACTGACCGGACGCCTCCAGCCAACCCGGCAAACTGATCTTGAAATAGGCACACGGCGCTGCCGCAATCACGCTGATGATCAGCGGGTTGGCCATCACGCTTTTGCAGATACTCCACGGATCGGACTTGATCACCGGGCTGTACACCGCCAGCACGATGGTCGAGAGGGTGTTGTAGAAGAGAATGACGAGCGCCGCAAGAATCGCCCCGAGGGAAATCCCGTAGTCGCCGTACATGCTCGCCGCCAGGGCCAGGCCGATGACGCCGTTGTTCCCGCGAAACGCGCCTTGGGTGTAGATGCCCCGGTCTTCTCTCGGACACTTCCAGATCGCCCAACCCCAGGCGATGGCGAAACACACCAGCGTGGCAACGGAGAAGTAAATCAGCAGCGCCGGTTGCAGCGCGGCGTGCAGATCCGCGTGCAAGATGCCCAGAAACAGCAGCGCCGGCATGGTGACGTTGAACACCAGGGCCGACGCGGTATGGATGAAGTTGTCGTTGATCCAGTTGATGCGCTTGAGCAGCACACCCAGAAACAGCATGGCAAACACCGGCGCGGTGATGTTCAGGGTTTCGAGGAAAATTGCCAGCATGCCGGGGGGAACCTTGGGTGGGCGTTGTCAGGGGGCTAATGATAAGCCACCCGGTCCTTTGGCGTCTGTTAGACCGCTATCGCGAGCAAGCTCGCTCCCACATTTGTCCAATGCCAAACACAACATATGTGCGCGACGAAAATCCAATGTGGGAGCGAGCTTGCTCGCGATGCAGGCGACTCGGTCTCAGGTGATGGGCGCCGGGTTGAACAACGTGATGTCGTTATGCAGCTTATGCCGCTCCGCCCACGTCTGCTTCTTGCCGCTGGCCACGTCCAGGTAGTAGTGAAACAACTCCCAGCCCAAATCCTCAATCGAAGCCCGACCCGTCGCAATCCGCCCGGCATCGATATCAATCAGGTCCGGCCAACGCTGCGCCAGTTCAGTCCGGGTCGAGACCTTCACCACCGGCGCCATCGCCAAACCATACGGCGTGCCACGCCCGGTGGTGAACACGTGCAGGTTCATCCCCGCCGCCAGTTGCAACGTCCCGCAGACAAAGTCACTGGCCGGGGTCGCGCAGAAGATCAGGCCTTTGCGCTTGAAGCGCTCGCCAGGGCCAAGCACGCCATTGATCGCGCTGCTGCCGGATTTGACGATCGAACCCAACGACTTCTCGACAATGTTCGACAACCCACCCTTCTTGTTCCCCGGCGTGGTGTTGGCGCTGCGATCCGCTTCGCCCTTGGCCAGGTAACGGTCGTACCAGTCCATTTCCCGCACCAGCTCCTCGGCGACTTCTTTGCTTTCGGCCCGGGAGGTCAGCAGGTAAATCGCGTCGCGCACTTCGGTGACTTCGGAAAACATCACCGTCGCACCGGCCCGCAGCAACAAGTCCGAGGCATAGCCCAGCGCCGGGTTGGCGGTGATGCCGGAGAACGCATCGCTGCCGCCGCACTGCATGCCCAGGATCAGTTCGGACGCCGGCACGGTTTCCCGGCGACGTTGATCGAGCTTCTTCAAACGGGTTTCGGCCAGCGCCATGATCTGCTCGATCATCTCGGTGAAACCATGACTCGAATCCTGCAAGCGATACAGCCATGGCTCGCTCAAATCCACCGAGCTGTCGTTGTCGTGCATCACCTGCCCGGCCTGCAATTTTTCGCAACCGAGGCTGATCACCAGCGCTTCACCACCCAGGTTCGGGTTGCGCGCCAGGTTGCGCACGGTGCGAATCGGGATGTACGCGTCGGTGGCGGTGATCGCCACGCCGCAGCCGTAACTGTGGGTCAGCGCCACCACGTCATCGACGTTCGGATAACGCGGCAGTAACTCGTCCTTGATGCGCTTGACCGCATGATTGAGCACGCCAGTGACGCATTGCACGGTCGTTGTAATCCCGAGAATATTGCGCGTGCCAACGGTACCGTCGGCGTTGCGGTAACCCTCGAATGTAAAGCCTTCCAGCGGTGCCTGCGCCGCCGGCACTTCGGTGGACAGCGGCAGGCTGTCCAGCGGTGGCGCGGTGGGCATACGCAGTTGATCTTCCTTGACCCAACTGCCGCGCGGAATCGGCTGCAAGGCGTAGCCGATGGTCTGGCCGTAGCGAATCACCTGGCCGCCCTCGGGAATGTCTTCGAGGGTGACTTTATGGCTCTGCGGCACGAAGTCCACCGTCACCAGACCATCGGGAAACTCGGTGCCGGCCGGCACGCCCTGGTCATTGACCACGATCACCACATTGTCCCGCTCGTGCAGGCGGATGTAGCGCGGCGAGTCGGAATGTTCAATCAACTGCATGACGCCGCTCCTCAGGAATGCGCTCGGGATAATTTGTTGGTCATTTCAGGACCATTGACGGGTGGCTCTTTCAACACGACGCGTTTGATCGGGCCGACGATCACCAGATAACTGAACACCGCCACCAACGCATTGCAACCGACAAACACCAGCGCCCACTTGAACGATCCGGTGGTGGCGATGATGTAGCCGATGACGATCGGCGTGGTGATCGAGGCGATGTTGCCGAACATGTTGAACAGGCCGCCACTCAAACCGGCGATCTGTTTCGGCGAGGTGTCCGAGACCACGGCCCAGCCCAGCGCGCCAACGCCTTTGCCGAAGAATGCCAATGCCATGAAGCCGACGACCATCCATTCCACGTCCACGTAATTGCAGGCGACGATGGTGGTCGAGAGCAGCAGACCGCCAATGATCGGCGCCTTGCGGGCGAAGGTCAGCGAGTGGCCCTTGCGCAGCAGGTAGTCGGAAATGATCCCGCCGAGTACACCGCCGATGAAGCCGCAGATCGCCGGCAACGACGCGATGAAACCGGCCTTGAGAATGGTCATGCCGCGTTCCTGCACCAGGTACACCGGGAACCAGGTCAGGAAGAAGTAGGTGATGCCGTTGATGCAGTATTGGCCCAGGTACACGCCGAGCATCATGCGGTTGGTCAGCAACTGGCGAATGTAGTCCCACTTCGGACCGTCGACCTTTTGGCCTTTGCCTTTGTCTTGATCCATGTCCACCAGGCCGCCGTTGTCGGCGATGTGCTGGAACTCGGCGTCGTTGATCATTGGGTGCTGGCGCGGGCTGTGGATAAGTTTCAGCCAGAGCAGCGAGAACACGATGCCGATGCCGCCCATGACCACGAATACATGCTGCCAGCCGAAGGTGTAGACGATCCAGCCCATCAGCGGCGCGAAGATCACCGTGGCGAAGTATTGCGCCGAGTTAAAGATTGCCGAAGCGGTACCGCGTTCAGCGGTCGGGAACCAGGCCGCCACAATGCGGGCGTTGCCAGGGAACGACGGCGCTTCGGCCAGGCCCACCAGGAAGCGCAGCATGAACAGCGCGACGATGGCGGTGGAGACACCGAACTCACCGACATAGCCCTGGAGCACGGTGAACAGCGACCAGGTGAAGATGCTCAGTGCGTATACTTTTTTCGAGCCAAAACGGTCCAGCAACCAGCCACCGGGAATTTGCCCGGCCACGTAGGCCCAACCGAACGCAGAGAAGATAAAGCCGAGGGTGACCGCGTCGATGCCGAGGTCTTTTTGCAGGCTGGAGCCGGCGATAGCGATCGTAGCCCGGTCGGCGTAGTTGATCGTGGTCACCAGAAACAGCATGAGCAGGATCAAATAGCGGACGTGAGTCGGCTTGGTCGATGGCATGTAGATGTACTCCCACTGATTATTTTTATGCGGGGTGAATCTTTAGTTTTTCTGTGGGAGCGAGCTTGCTCGCGATGGTGGTCAACGATGACACGGGGCATCAGGTTTACCACCGCGTCCTCAAGACCATCGCGAGCAAGCTCGCTCCCACAGGGGTATTGCGTTTACGATCCGATGTAGGAGGTCTTCACCACGGTGTAGAACTCTTGCGCATAACGACCTTGCTCACGTGAGCCATAGGATGAACCTTTACGGCCACCGAACGGAACGTGGTAATCCACACCGGCGGTCGGCAGGTTGACCATTACCATTCCGGCCTGGGAATGGCGTTTGAAGTGGTTGGCGTACTTCAACGAGGTGGTGGCGATGCCCGCCGACAGACCGAACTCGGTGTCGTTGGCCATGGCCAGTGCTGCCTCGTAATCCGCCACGCGAACCACGTTGGCTACTGGGCCGAAGATCTCTTCACGGCTGATACGCATCGCTGCTTCGCTGTCGGCAAACAGCGTTGGCGCGAGGTAGTAGCCTTCGGTGTCGCACGTCACCAAGCCACCGCCGCTGACCAGACGCGCACCTTCGGACTGGCCGATGTCGATGTACTTCAAGTCTTGCTCAAGCTGAGCCTGGGACACCACTGGACCGATGTCGGTGCCGGTTTTTAGTGCGTGGCCGACCTTGATCGACTTCATGCGCTCGGCCACGGCTTCAACGAACTTGTCGTGAATCCCGGCAGTAACGATGAAACGGCTCGAGGCGGTGCAACGCTGGCCGGTGGAGTAGAACGCGCTCTGTACCGACAGCTCGACCGCTTGCTTGAGGTCGGCGTCGTCGAGAATGATCTGCGGGTTCTTGCCGCCCATTTCCAGCTGAACTTTCGCTTGGCGCGAGACACAGCTGACGGCGATCTGACGACCGACACCGACCGAACCGGTGAAGCTGATGCCGTCGACTTTCGGGCTCTGCACCAGCGCATCGCCAACCACACGACCGCTGCCCATCACCAGGTTGAACACGCCGGCCGGGAAACCTGCGCGGGAGATGATTTCAGCGAGGGCCCAGGCGCAACCTGGAACCAGATCCGCCGGTTTCAGCACGACGCAGTTGCCGTAGGCCAGGGCCGGGGCGATTTTCCACGCAGGGATGGCGATCGGGAAATTCCACGGGGTGATCAGACCGACCACGCCCAAGGCTTCGCGAGTGACTTCAACATTCACACCCGGACGCACCGACGGCAGGTAGTCGCCGGACAGACGCAGGCATTCACCGGCGAAGAACTTGAAGATGTTGCCGGCGCGAGTCACTTCGCCGATGGCTTCCAGCAGGGTCTTGCCCTCTTCCCGGGCCAGCAAAGTGCCGAGTTCTTCACGGCGGGCGAGGATTTCAGTGCCGACTTTATCCAGCGAATCGTGGCGAGCCTGGATGCCCGAGGTCGACCAGGCCGGGAACGCAGCGCGAGCGGCGTCGATGGCGGCGTGGACCTGAGCCAGATCGGCTTTGGCGTATTCACCGATGGTGTCGGTCAACTCGGACGGGTTGATGTTGCGGCAGTAATCGCTGCCCGCAATCCATTCACCGTTGATGTAGTTATCAAAACGCTTTGAATCAGCCACAGAATTTCTCCTACGCAAAAGGCCGCTGATCACTCAGCGGCCTTGTTTAATCGGGATGGTTACTGAGCACCTTGCTTGTCGATCAGCGCGGCGAGCATTTCGTACTCTGCGCCCGTCAGATCGGTCAGCGGTGCACGCACAGGACCTGCGTCATAGCCGGCAATTTTTGCCCCGGCCTTGACGATGCTCACCGCGTAACCGGCTTTGCGGTTGCGGATGTCCAGGTACGGCAGGAAGAAGTCGTCGATGATCTTGCCGACGGTGGCGTGATCGTCGCGAGCGATGGCGTGGTAGAAATCCATCGCGGTTTTCGGGATGAAGTTGAACACCGCCGAGGAGTAAACCGGTACGCCCAGCGCCTTATAAGCAGCGGCATACACTTCGGCGGTCGGCAAACCACCCAGGTAGCTGAAGCGATCACCGAGGCGGCGACGGATCGACACCATCAATTCGATATCGCCCAGGCCATCTTTGTAGCCGATCAGGTTCGGGCAGCGTTCGGCCAGACTTTCCAGCAGCGGCGCGGTCAGGCGGCAGACATTGCGGTTGTAGACCACGACGCCGATTTTCACCGACTTGCAGACCGCTTCAACGTGGGCGGCAACGCCGTCCTGGCTGGCTTCGGTCAGGTAGTGCGGCAGCAACAACAGGCCTTTGGCGCCCAGACGTTCGGCTTCTTGAGCGTATTCGATGGCTTGACGAGTCGAACCGCCTACACCGGCCAGGATTGGCACGCTGGTTTCGCAGGTGTCGACAGCGGTCTTGATGATTTCCGAGTATTCGCTGGCCGCCAGAGAGAAGAACTCACCGGTGCCGCCCGCGGCGAACAGTGCCGTGGCGCCGTATGGGGCCAGCCACTCGAGACGTTTGATGTAGCCCGCGCGATGGAAATCGCCCTGAGCATTGAAATCGGTGACCGGGAAAGACAGCAGGCCGGAAGAGAGGATGGACTTCAGTTCTTGTGGATTCATTATTCGAACACCCTGGATAGCAACGTATGTGTGAGAAAACCGTTCAGCCTTCGCCGAAGTTGTAGGTCATCGTACAACTTAAAATATAACCGTCAACTGCATTTCATCGCCGACCTCAAAATTTTAGTCAGAAAAGGTGATTCCTTGACGTAGGAAGATTCTCGACTAAGCTTGATTTAACTGTATATACATACAGCTAAATACGGACTTACCTACGACATATCAAGGAGCTAGAAATGTCAGGTCTACACACGCAACCCCAGGACCAACCGAAACAGGTGATCGCCCGGTTCGATGATCTTTTTTCTGAACGCGGCATCGCCATCACCGGGGACAACGATCACCTGGTGCTGCACATTGCCGAGCATCACAGTCATCCGCAGCAGCCGACTCCGGCCTCCGGCAAAGCCTTGATCGGCAAGCCACCGCTGAAGTTCGAGGGCGGTGAACACACAGCCATTGGCGACAACACCCTGCTGCGCTTCGTCGAAAACGCCGAACCGATCCTCGCCCATAACGTGCAACTGCATCTAACCAACGGGTTGGCGCCGACTTACGGCCAGGTGCTGGCATTGGGCGGTGATTTCTATGGCACCCCGGATCGCCCGATCAGCGACGGCACCACCCCGGCGGATCGCCTGAACCGTTTTATCGCCGCTTTCGACACGCTGGCCGTGTTGTCCGCATCAAAAGCAGAGGCGGTAAACATCCTCGCCGTGATGCAAAAAGAAATCGACGCCGTGAACCAGGCGATCAAGGACGGTAAGCAGCCCCACGAAGCCTACGACGCCCTCGGAGATACGTTGTCGGAAGAGTGGAACAAAATCACCGGTGGTGGCAGTTTCGTCTCGGCACTGATCCCGCTGGGGCGTTACTTGAAACTGGCGGCGAACAACGCCGACCATTTTGGCGAATGGGCACAGCAGGCTTACATCGCCGGCCACACCGCCGCGCTTCAGCACGCCGCAGCGGCCCGCACCGCTCAAGATGAAAAACAGTTGGAAGTCGCCTATGCGATGAATGCCTTTGCCGATCACTTCCTTACTGACCTGTTTTCCGCCGGCCACTTGCGGGTGCCGCGCAAAGCAATGGCAGCAGCGGTGACGCCGAGTGACCTGGGCTCGCTGATTACCCGCTTCATGCACGACGAAGACAGCAAATTCGGCCTCAATGTGCGCAATGGCAACGGCGAGCAATGGCGTGCGTATGGGGACAAGCGCTACTTCGATGCTATCGACAGTGCCAACCGTATTCACGTCAACAAAGCGGTTCAGGTGTCAGCGGATGAAGTGTTCGCGACTTACCTCAGCGGAACTGTTCCAGCACCCAGCAGCTTTGCGGCGCTGAAACAACTGCCTGACCTGCAAGCCGTGCTGAACCTGGCGACCAACTTCTCGCCGCTGTTCCGGCTCGAGGGCAGCAAAGTGCTGCGACGCAAGGATGTGAACAACCTCAACGACACCGCCACCGTCGACGACTGGTGGGGCTGGAGCACTTATCTGCTGCTCAAGGACTACCACCCAACTGGCAACGTTGCCTGATAAGGAGATCTGAAGATGACGATTAAATTGAAATTGGAACTGGCCTCGGGCCAATCACTGAAGGGTGCACCGTTGGAGTTGTTGTCCAAGGGTCTGCCGATTGCACGGGCGGTGGTGGATGCTCAGGGGCAGGTAGTTTTTGATGCCAAGCCTGGGACGGCTGAATTGGCGGTGCGGGTGGATCGGGGGATTTTGAAGGCTGGCTGAGGGCATTGCGTAACGGCATCTGGCCTCTTCGCGAGCAAGCCCGCTCCCACAATGGATCTTCGGTGAACACACTATTTGTGAACGCCGCAGATCAAATGTGGGAGCGGGCTTGCTCGCGAAAGCGGTCTGTCAGGCGACAAACCTTCTGACCTGAAAACCTACCCCCGCTGCGCCTCAGCCTCTTCATGCGCATGGCGCAGCCGCTCGCGACTATTGGTCAAATGCAAACGCATCGCGGCCCGCGCCGCATCGGAATCCTGACGGGCGATCGCGTCGTAAATCTCTTCGTGTTCACGGCTCAGGCGACTCATGTAGTGCTGTTGGTCGTCATGGGCCAGGCGCGCAGAATTCAGGCGCGTGCGTGGAATGATGCTGGTGCCCAGGTGGGTCATGATGTCGGTGAAGTAGCGGTTGCCGGTGGACAGGGCGATTTGCAGGTGGAACTGGAAGTCCGAGGCTACGGCATCGCTGGCGTGAGAAGCACTTTCGTTGAGGGCGTCCAACGCTGCTCTCATCAGACCAAGCTGCTCGGCGCTGCGGCGTTGCGCGGCGAGGCCGGCGGACTCCACTTCCAGGCTGATACGCAGTTCCAGAATGGCCAGCACATCACGCAAGGTGACGACGGTGGCCGGGTCAATACGGAAACCGCTCGGGCTCGGGGTGTCGAGCACGAAGGTGCCGATGCCGTGACGGGTTTCAACCTGCCCGGCGGCCTGCAAACGGGAAATCGCTTCGCGCACCACGGTGCGGCTGACGCCATGGGCATCCATGATCGCCGACTCGGTGGGCAACTTGTCGCCACGCTTGAGCTGACCGTCGCGGATCTGCTCGGACAGCACCGTCACCAGTTCCTGAGCGAGGCTGCGGCGCTTGCGAGGGAGGCGAGGTGCGTCGATCGGGTTTTCCATGGTGAACGTCTGTCTCGAAAAATTCGGCTGAAAGCGCATCATAGCGCAAGCGGGTTGTACGATCACCAACACCCCCTGTAGGAGCGAGCTGTGGCGAGGGGGCTTGTCGGAATGCCCCCTCGCCACAAAAGCGCGCCCCATCAGGGGATTTGTGGTGGTCAGGCGGTTACGGCTTGATCCACCAAATGCCCATTGTCGATACGAATGTGCCGTGGGTGGAAACGTTTCAGGCTGCTGCGATGACCGACGCTGACAATGCTCAGCCCTGGCAACTCATCGATCAACGCCTGATACAGCGACGCTTCGTCCTCTTCATCCATCGCCGACGTGGCTTCATCCATGTAGAGCCATTGCGGTGCATAGAGCAGCGCACGGGCAAAGGCCAATCGTTGCTGCTCACCCGGCGACAACATGCGTTGCCAGTGATTGGCTTCATCCAGACGCGACACAAGGTGCGGCAAACGGCAGGTTTCCAACACTTCCACATAACGCTCAGGCGCATACGTGTCGCCGGGCTGTGGATAACTCAACGCTTCGCGCAAGGTGCCAATCGGCAGATATGGCTTCTGCGGCAAGAACAGGTAACGCGCCGCCGGTAGTCGAATGTTGCCGTGACCCGCTGGCCACAAATGCCCCATCGCCCGCAGCAAGGTGGATTTGCCGCTGCCGGAACGACCGCTGAGCATGACGCGTTCGCCCTCCTCCACGGTCATATTGCCACTGGTCAGCAAGTGGCGACCGTCGGCTAGATCGAGGCCCAGGTTATGGATTTTCAAGTCCGAGCCCTGGTTTTGAACATCGATGGCTGGCTCGCGCTCTTCGTTATCGGCCATGGCCTGACGGAAACTCAGGAGACGATCACAGGTGGCGCGCCACGAGGCGAGGTCCGAGTACGCGCTGATAAACCAGCTGAAACTCTCCTGCACGTTGCCGAACGCCGAGCTGATTTGCATCAGTTCACCGAGTTCGATCTTGCCGGCGAAGTAACGCGGCGCAGCGACCATGAACGGGAAGATGATCGCGATCTGGCTGTAACCGGAGGTGAAGAACGTCAGACGCTTGGACACCTTCATGATGTCCCAGAAGTTGTGCCAGACCATCCCGAAGCGGTTGCTCAGGCGACGGTTCTCGTTGGGTTCGCCGTTGTACAGCGCGATGCTTTCAGCGTTCTCGCGCACCCGCACCATGGAGAAACGCAGGTCAGCTTCGAAGCGTTGTTGTTGGTTGTTCAGGCCGATCAAGCGACGACCGATCAAGTGCGTCAGCCAACTGCCGACCGCCGCGTACACCAGCACGCACCAGAACATGTAGCCGGGAATCTCATAGCCGAACACCTCGATGCTGCCCGAGACACCCCACAAAATGATCGAGAACGACACTAGGCTGACGACGTTGCGGATCAGCCCAAGGCCCAGGCTCAGGGTGTTGGAGGTGAAGTTGTTAAGGTCTTCGGAAATCCGCTGGTCCGGGTTATCGGTATAACCACCCTGCTCCAACTGATAGTAATTTTTGTCGCCAAGCCAACGGTCGAAGTATTTCTCGGTGAGCCAGGCCCGCCAGCGGATGGTCAGCATCTGCGTCAGGTACAGCCGATACACCGCGCCGACAATCGCCACGGCGGCAATCACGCAGAAATACAGAATCAACTTCCAGAACGCCGCCTCGTCTTTCTTTTGCAGGGCGTTGTAGAAATCCTTGTACCAGGTGTTGAACCACACCGAGATGCCGACGCTGATCAGCGACAGCGCGATCACAGCGATCAGCAACGTCCAGGCCTTGCCCTTCTCTTCGCTGAACCAATACGGCGTGGTCATCGCCCAGACTTTGCGGAAAAACTGCCCGCGCACAGCATCATTGACCGCGGAATATTCAGCGTTCTGATTCATGGATAAGGCTCGATAGAGAAAAGAACACGCACGAACCGATCATAGATGATCGGTTCGGTTTGTCGCGAGGCGTGGCCTGCATTCGTTCAGCGCAGGTTCAGCGACGAACAGGGCGCTTCTGCAGTTTGCGCTGCAGAGTGCGACGGTGCATCCCCAAGGCGCGGGCAGTGGCGGAGATGTTGCCTTCGTGCTCGGTCAACACCCGCTGGATGTGCTCCCACTGCAGGCGATCCACGGACATCGGGTTTTCCGGCACCAGGGTGTCGAGGTCGGCGTGCTCCGACAGCAGCGCGGCCAGCACGTCATCGGCGTCGGCCGGTTTGCACAGGTAATTGCAGGCGCCGCGCTTGATAGCCTCGACGGCGGTGGCGATGCTCGAGTAACCGGTGAGGATCACCACGCGCATTTCCGGATCGAGTTCGAGCAGTTTTGGCAGCAGCACCAGGCCCGAATCGCCGTCCATTTTCAGGTCGAGCGCGGCGTAATCCGGCAGGTCGGCCTGGGCGATGGTCAGGCCTTCTTCGGCGGAACCGGCGGTGCTGACGCGAAAACCACGGCGGGCCATGGCGCGGGCCATCACGCGGGTGAACGTGGCGTCATCGTCTACCAACAGCAAATGCGGCAGTTCTTCGCCTTCTACTTGGATCTCGTCACTCATGTTCGTCTCCTCGGGCGACACGGGGCAGGCGCAGCTCGGTAAGCGTGCCACCTTCCTCATGACTGTAGAGTTTCACTGAGCCGCCGGCGCGTGTCACGCTGGCCTTGCTCAAAAACAGGCCCAGGCCGAAACCTTTGCCCTTAGTGGTAAAGAACGGTTTGCCGATCTGTTCGGCAATGGCCAGCGGCACACCGGCGCCGTGGTCGCGAATGCTGATGGTCAAGTCCTCGGCATTCCAGTCCAGCGTCACTTGCAGCCCTTCGGGGCAAGCGTCGGCGGCGTTGTTCAACAAATTCAGCAGTGCCTGGGTCAGGTCTGGCGGCGGCGCCATGCGTGGCACCGCGCCCTGGCCCAGACGCTGGAAGCGGTAACTGGCTTCCGGACGCATCAGGTGCCAGCGGTTCAGCGCCTCGTCGAGCCAGTCGGTGACGTCCTGCATCTCTACCGCCAAGCGGCGATTGGCTTCAGCGGCGCGCACCAGTTGCTGCAAGGTCTCCTTGCAGAGTTTGACCTGATCCTGCAGCACCTTCAGGTCATCCTGCAACAGCGGGTCTGGATGATCCTGCTGCATCTCTTTGAGCAGCACGCTCATGGTTGCCAGCGGCGTGCCCAGTTCATGGGCGGCACCGGCAGCCTGAGTCGCGACGGCCAGCAATTGCTGATCGCGCAGGCCTTCTTCGCGGCGGATCGCGCGCAATTCTTCCTGACGGCGCAGCTCTTCGGCCATACGCGCGGCGAAGAACGTGATCACCGCAGCAGCGAGGGCGAAACTCAGCCACATCCCGTAGACCTGAAGGCTTTCCCGGGCAATCGGAAAGGTTTGCAGCGGGTAAAACCGCGCCAGCAGCAGGGTGTACATGGTCAGGGCGATGCCCGACAGGATCACCGAAAAACGCCATGGCAACGTCACGGCGGCGATGGTCAGCGGCACCAGGTAATAAGAGACGAACGGATTGGTCGAACCGCCGGAGAAATACAGCAAGGCACTGTGGATAAACAGATCGCAGGCCAGTTGCACGGCGTATTCGAGTTCGGTCACCGGCCACGAAGTGCGCAAGCGGATGGCCGTGAAGGCACACAGCAGCATCGAGCACGCGAGGGTCATTGCCAGTTGAAACCAGGGCAACGGCAGCAAATCGAACCAGTAGGCCAGCCCCACGGAACCGGCCTGAGCGGCCAATACCAAAGTGCGGATGAACGTCAGCCGCCAGAGATTCTGGCGAGTCGCGGAAGTGAGTTGAACGGGGGCGAGCATGAGCTCTCCTGATGAGCGCTCCAGGCGGATCGCAGGGAGTATAACCAAGCGCGGGGGCTGGCAGGCAAAAGTGCGGCAAACCGCCACAGTTACCCACGATCCATCTGTGATGAATAACTCCTGTGGCGAGGGAGCTTGCTCCCGCTCAGCTGCGCAGCAGACGCAAATCGGCTGACTCGGTTTGACGGTTAAATCGCGGTGACTGGTTTTGGGCCTGCTTCGCAGTCCAGCGGGAGCAAGCTCCCTCGCCACACAAGCTTTTCACCACCGAGTTGATTCATCTGTATAGAAGTTGTAACTGGGCGAACCGGATCATAAAAGCTAGAGTCTGATGGTTTCACGCAGGCTCGGACCTTAACCCCTGCGCCCCTTCAAGGAGCTTTCCATGCACACACTTCGCCGCAGCGCCGCCCTCCTCGCCCTCAGCGTTGGCACCGTCGCCAGCCTCCCGGCCCTGGCCGCCGACGAATTGCATTACAACCAGATCTCCCTGCGCGCCGAAGTCAGTCAGGAAGTGGCCCGCGACCTGATGATCGTGACCCTCTACACCGAAGATCAAAACACCGACCCGGCCAAACTCGCCGCCGACGTCAGCACCACCATGAACAAGGCACTGGCCCAGGCCAAGCAAGTCAAAGACATCACCCTGCGCCAGGGCAGCCGCAACAGCTACCCGATCTACGACACCAAAGGCCAGAAAATCACCGGCTGGCGTGAACGCGCCGAACTGCGCCTGGAAAGCTCCGACTTCGCCGCCCTGTCGAAACTGACCGGCGAACTGCTGACCGACCTGAAAATGGGCGGCATGGACTTCGCCATCGCCACGCCAACCCGCAAAGCCAGCGAAGACGCGCTGCTTAAAGAAGCCGTCACCGCATTCAAGGCCCGAGCGCAACTGGCCACCGATGCGTTGGGCGGCAAGGGCTACAAAATCGTTAACCTGAATTTGAACAGCAACGGCTATCCACAACCCTTCATGCGCGCGCCGATGATGATGAAAGCGGCAGCAGGCATGGACTCGGCACCGGTAACGCCGGATGTTGAAGCCGGCACCAGCCAGGTCAGCATGACGGCGGATGGGTCGATTGAAGTGTTGATGACGCCTTGAGGCGATAGGCCCGGACACACAAACGGCGATCACTGGAGTGATCGCCGTTTTTATTGCCTGGGGAAAGTCAGGGTAGGTCTGTCTGATGATTTTGTGGTGATCGATCTACCGCCTTCGCGAGCAAGCCCGCTCCCACGTGGCTCATGGGCGCTCAAAAATGCTGTGTCTGCCATAAATCAACTGTAGGAGCGGGCTTGCTCGCGAAGAACGATGACGCGGTCTTATGCCAAGTCGACGACGCTATCCAATACTCGGGAAAGCCTGACGGCATCTACCGCTTCTTGAGTGAGGGTCATCACCGTCATGGTACTGACCAAAATCCTGCTGACGATCTCCGCTCTCGGACCTTGCCTCCACTCCGAACTTGAATAAAAAACCTCTTGAGATGCCAGCCGATGGCCCTCGTTTTCGTAGGAACGAATCAAGTGATAGCTGTCATCGTCATGTAATGAGCAGCCGTAAGAAACAACATCCATGCCCGCCCTCAAGTGCAGCGGAACGCTTATTTCGTGCATTACCCGATGGAAATCCAATCCTGACCCTGGCTTCAAGGTGTACATCAGGACTTCAACAATTCGAGTCATTCCAAATCTTCCCTATGGGATTCCAATTCCTGAAACACGGACAAGCTCGCACATCGCTGATCGTTGGCGTGAACAAATAATGCGTTCACACCGATCCAATGTGGGAGCGATCTACCACAATGATCCGTATAGAACCGGGAGAGACAGGTCGGCTGTCAGGCCGCCTTCGCGGGCAAGCCATGCACCTACAAAATCAAAAGTAGACCGGCATACACCGCCCCGCTCTTCACCACTCATTAGGCCGAGCGTTAGCTCGCCTGCTCTTGATCTTGATCTTGCTCTGCCCGCCCCTTCGGGAGGCTGAGTGGAGGTGTTCATCTGGGGGTTAGGCGCGTAGCGCCGTGCGGCGAAGCCGCACACATCGAGAGGAGGTCGAAGCGAAGCCGACCGGAGGCGATGCCCCCAGATGAATACCGGAGCGAAGGAACGCCGAGCCTAAGCGAGGGGCCGGACGCTCGGGGCGAGACCTTTTGGTTCCTTTTGGGGCGTTTGCCAAAAGGGACTCGCCGTAAGGGATAAACCCTAAGCGGCCGTTACCGCAGGAATGGATATGTACTCGGTCAACAGAAAACAGGTCGGCTATCAGGCCGCCTTCGCAGGCAAGCCAGCCCCCACAGTTTTAACCGAGCACATCCGAAGGAAAACGGCCAACTATGCCCAGACAGAGGGGTCCCCCTCAAAAAACGATATTTCCGCGCGCCCGGTCAACAAAGCTACTCTCAGGAATACACCGCTACCCAAATCCCCCGGGGACTCCATGGAAAGAACCACCGTCAAACCTCTCCTGCTCGCAATCGCCCTAGCCACCACCGCTCCCTTCGCCCAAGCCGCCACAACATTGGTCTACTGCTCCGAAGCCAGCCCCGCCGGCTTCGACCCCAGCCAATACACCAGCGGCACCGACTTCGATGCCTCGGCGGAAACCGTCTTCAACCGCCTCACCCAATTCAAACGCGGCGGCACCGAAGTCGAGCCTGGCCTGGCGACCAGTTGGGACGTGAGCAAGGACGGCCTCAGCTACACCTTCCACCTGCGCGACGGCGTGAAGTTTCATACCACCGACTACTTCACCCCAACCCGGGATTTCAACGCCGACGACGTGTTGTTCACCTTCCAGCGTCTGCTCGATCCGGAGAATGCGTTCCGCAAGGCCTACCCCGCCGAGTCGCCGTATTTCACCGACATGGACCTGAACAAAACGATCAAGAGCGTCGACAAGATCGACGAGCACACCGTGCGCTTCAGCCTGAACAACACCGACGCCGCCTTCATCCAGAACCTGGCCATGAGCTTCGCCTCGGTCCAGTCCGCCGAGTACGGCGCGCAGCTATTAAAGGAAGGCAAAGCCGCGGACATCAACCAGAAGCCGGTCGGCACTGGCCCGTTCGTGTTCAAGCGTTATCAGAAGGACTCGCAGATCCGCTACGTCGGCAACAAGGCGTACTGGAAACCTGAGGACGTGAAGATCGACAACCTGGTGTTCTCGATCACCCCGGACGCCGCCGTACGCTTGCAGAAGCTCAAGACCGGCGAGTGTCAGGTCAGCGGCTACCCGCGCCCGGCCGATATCGAGGTGATGGAGAAAGACCCGAACCTGACGGTGCTGAAGCAGGCCGGATTCAACCTCGGCTTCCTGGCCTACAACGTGACGCATCCGCCACTGGATCAGCTCAAGGTCCGCCAGGCCCTGGACATGGCCATCGACAAACCGGCGATCATCAAAGCCGTGTACCAGAGTGCCGGCCAACTCGCGCAAAACGCCCTGCCACCGGCGCAATGGTCGTATGACCCGACCATCAAGGACGCGCCCTACGACCCGACCAAAGCCAAGGCGCTACTGAAAGAAGCAGGGGTTGCACCCGGTACGACGATCAATTTGTGGGCGATGACCGTGCAGCGCGCCTCCAACCCGAATGCGCGGATGTCGGCGCAGATGATCCAGCAGGATTGGGAGAAGGTCGGGATCAAGGCCAATATCGTCAGCTATGAGTGGGGCGAGTACATCAAACGCGCCAAGAACGGCGAGCATGACGCGATGATCTACGGCTGGACCGGCGACAACGGTGCCCCGGATAACTGGCTCGGCGTGCTCTACAGCTGCGCTGCGGTGAAAGGTAGCAACTACGCCAAGTGGTGTGATCCGGCGTACGACAAACTGGTTCAGCAAGCCAAGGTTTCAACCGATCGTGACGAACGGGTCAAGCTCTACCAACAGGCGCAGAAAATCCTTAAGCAACAGGTGCCTATCACACCGATCGCCAACTCGACGGTGTTCCAGCCTTTGCGCAAGGAAGTTACCGACTTCAAGATCAGTCCTTTTGGCCTCACACCCTTCTATGGCGTGGGTATAAATAAGTAACACCGCGCGCCAACCGGGTGCGCCAGGCGCCCCGGTTGCCCCCTTGTGGGGCGCCATTTGCACCGTAAAAAACGTGCGCAAACGGTCAAATGCGTCAAAATTTATACATATGCGACATTAAGGTACGTTCGTGCCACTGTTTAAGACTTGTGGCCGCTCTGGATCTTGCAATGGGTATGGCCCCTGCATAAGTATCCGCAGGCACGACTCACGAGGTCGTCCTCTAATTCCAAAAATGACAACAAATCATGAGGCCACCATGCTTAAACACGCGGTCATTCCGTTTTTAGTCGGCGCAAGCTTGTTAGCTAGCGCACCTTTCGCCCAAGCGGCGACTAACCTGGTGTTTTGCTCCGAAGGGAGCCCGGCCGGTTTTGATCCTGGTCAGTACACCACCGGAACCGACTTCGACGCCTCTGCAGAAACCATGTTCAACCGCCTGACCCAGTTCGAGCGCGGCGGCACCGCCGTGATTCCTGGTTTGGCGACCAGTTGGGATATTTCCCCGGACGTGAAGGAATACACTTTTCACCTGCGTGAAGGTGTGAAGTTCCATACCACTCCGTATTTCACCCCGACTCGCAACTTCAACGCTGATGACGTGCTGTTCACCTTTAATCGCATGATTAACAAGGATGATCCGTTCCGCAAAGCGTACCCGACCGAATTCCCATACTTCACCGACATGGGGATGGACACCAACATCGCCAAGATCGAGAAGGTCGACGATCACACGGTCAAGTTTGTCCTGAACACCGTTGACGCTGCGTTCATCCAGAACATGGCGATGAGCTTCGCTTCCATCCAGTCCGCCGAGTACGCTGCCAAGCTGCTCAAGGAAGGCAAGGCAGCCGACATCAACCAGAAGCCAATCGGCACTGGCCCGTTCGTGTTCAAGAGCTACCAGAAAGACTCCAACATCCGCTACACCGGGAACAAGGACTACTGGAAGCCTGAAGACGTGAAGATCGACAACCTGATCTTCGCTATCACCACCGACCCGTCGGTACGTATTCAGAAGCTGAAGAAAAACGAATGCCAGGTCACTCTTTTCCCGCGTCCAGCCGACCTCAAGGCACTGGGTGAAGACAAAGAGCTGAAACTGCCAAACCAGGCCGGTTTCAACCTGGGCTACATCGCCTACAACGTGATGCCTGTTCTGAAGGGCCAAACCACTCCAAACCCATTGGCCGACCTCAAGGTCCGTCAGGCGCTGGACATGGCCGTCAACAAGCCTCAGATCATCGACTCGGTTTACCAGGGCGCCGGCCAACTGGCCGTCAACGCCATGCCTCCGACCCAGTGGTCCTACGACACCACCATCAAAGATGCCAAGTACGACCCTGAGAAAGCCAAAGAGCTGCTCAAGGAAGCTGGCGTCAAGGAAGGCACCCAGATCACTCTGTGGGCCATGCCGGTTCAGCGGCCATACAACCCGAACGCCAAACTGATGGCTGAAATGCTGCAGTCCGACTGGAAGAAAATCGGCCTGAACGTGAACATCGTCAGCTACGAATGGGGCGAGTACATCAAGCGTTCCAAAGGTGGCGAAAACCAGGCGATGATCATCGGCTGGAGCGGTGACAATGGGGACCCGGACAACTGGCTCGGCACCCTGTTCGGCTGCGACGCGCTGAACGGCAACAACTTCTCCAAATGGTGCGACAAGCCGTACGACGCTCTGATCAAAGAAGCCAAGGCTACGCCTGATCAGGCCAAGCGCATCGAGCTGTACAAGCAAGCACAACACATCCTCAAAGATGCAGTTCCAATGACACCTATCGCACACTCGACGGTGTATCAACCCATGCGCGCCAACGTGCAGGACTTCAAGATCAGCCCATTCGGCTTGAACTCCTTCTACGGCGTCAGCGTCAGCAAATAAGGTTTGGCAACGGCGACGTTTATGACGTCGCCGTTGCTTTATCTGCCGGGAAAGTAGGAATTCTCTGACAGCCAAATCCACTGCGTACCACAGCAGAGGTTTAGGACGTGTCGGCTTTTCCTACGCGTTTTTCAGGCCTTTCCGCATTTACTGCCAGACCCGCGGCTCATACCGTCGGGATCTGACCAGTGCATGCGTGGGCTCTCGGTTTGCTGCGCGCAATGGTTTGAACTCAATGCAGCCCCCACGTCCCTGGACGGGACGGAGGCTCATTGTTAAACACTAATAAAGAGGGAGCGTTATGCGCCATACCTTGGTTTTATCCGCATTGCTGGGCACCGGCCTGTTGGCCGCCACTTCCATCAGCCAGGCCGCCAACAACAGCCTGGTATTCTGCTCAGAAGGCAGCCCCGCCGGTTTCGACACGGCGCAGTACACCACTGCGACCGACAACGACGCCGCCGAGCCGCTGTATAACCGACTGGCAGAGTTTGAAAAAGGCGCCACCAACGTCGTTCCTGGCCTGGCAACCCGCTGGGATATTTCCGAAGACGGCCTCACGTACACCTTCCACCTGCGCGAAGGGGTGAAGTTCCATACCACGCCTTACTTCACGCCAACCCGTGATTTCAATGCCGATGACGTGCTGTTCACGTTTAATCGCATGCTCGACCCGCAACAACCTTTCCGTAAGGCTTATCCGACTGAGTTCCCGTATTTCAACGGGATGAGCCTGAACAAGAACATCGCCAAGGTCGAGAAGACCGGGCCGCTGACCGTGGTCATGACGCTCAACAGCGTGGACGCCGCGTTCATCCAGAACATCGCCATGAGCTTCGCCGCCATCCTGTCGGCCGAATACGCCGACAAACTGCTGGCGGTTGGCAAACCAAGCGATATTAATCAGAAGCCGATCGGCACCGGGCCGTTCGTGTTCAAGAGTTACCAGAAAGACTCCAACATCCGTTACACCGGCAACAAGCAGTACTGGGACCCGAGCCGGGTCAAGCTCGACAACCTGATTTTCGCCATCAACACCGACGCGTCGGTGCGGGTGCAGAAGCTCAAGGCCAACGAATGCCAGATCACTCTGCACCCGCGCCCGGCCGATGTAACAGCACTCAAGAACGACCCGAAACTCCAGCTCATCGAGAAGCCTGGCTTCAACCTCGGCTACATCGCCTACAACGTGCGCCACAAACCGTTCGACCAGCTCGAAGTGCGTCAGGCGCTGGACATGGCGGTGAACAAAAAAAGCATTTTGAACGCCGTGTACCAGGGCGCCGGGCAGTTGGCGGTCAACGCCATGCCGCCGACCCAGTGGTCCTACGACGAAACCATTAAAGATGCTGCCTACGATCCGGAAAAAGCCAGAGAGTTGCTCAAGGCTGCCGGCGTCAAGGAAGGCACCGAAATCACCCTCTGGGCCATGCCGGTCCAGCGCCCCTACAACCCCAACGCCAAGTTGATGGCCGAAATGCTCCAGGCTGACTGGGCGAAAATCGGCCTCAAAGTGAAGATCGTCAGCTACGAATGGGGCGAGTACATCAAGCGCACCAAGAATGGCGAGCACGACATCAGCCTAATCGGCTGGACCGGTGACAACGGGGACCCGGACAACTGGCTCGGCACGCTGTACAGCTGCGACGCCATTGGCGGCAACAACTACTCCATGTGGTGTGATCCGGCTTACGACAAGCTGGTCAAGCAGGCCAAGGTCGTCACTGATCGGGACCAGCGCACCGTGCTGTACAAACAGGCGCAGCAATTGCTCAAGCAGCAAGTGCCGATCACGCCTATCGCTCACTCGACGGTCAACCAGCCGTTAAGCGCCAAAATAGAAGGGTTCAAGGTGAGCCCGTTTGGTCGCAACGTGTTCTCGGGTGTCAGCATCGATCAATAACCGATAAGCCAAAAACGCTGGGGGCGGATTTCGCCCTCACGCAAGCGTATTGCCGTAATTCGCCAATTGGGCCTACAGCAAACGTTTGCGAAGCGCTGAATGAGTTCTAAACCAATAGCCGGGCCACAAAAAAACCGGCACTAAAAAAAGAAAGTAAAGGAGCTTCACCCATGAAACTGAGCAGCACCGCGATCCTGGCCTTGGCCATCAGCAGCATCACCGCCACGGCGTATGCGGAAACCCAGAGCCAGGATTTCACCCCGGTGACCGTCAACACCGCCAGCGCCCAAGCCGAAGCACCTGGCTTTGTCGAAGGTACAACGATCAAAGGCACCACCCGTAACTGGTACGCCAACGAGCAACTGAAACGTGGCGGCAAGTTCACCTACCGTAAAGACGGTGTAGCAACCCCGACCGATCGCCGGATCAACTGGGTTCAGGGCACCATCGTCAATTTCACTTCCGGCTTCACTCAGGGCACCGTCGGTGTCAGCACTGAAGTGGCCGCGTACAACGCCGTTGCACTGGAACGTGATCGCAAGAGCCTGGCCTCCAACAACGGTGGCGCACCTGGTTCCCGTCCAGGCGCCGGTAACAACCGTACCCTGACCACCGAAGGCGGCGACGCTGAAGGTCAGTGGAGCAAACTGGGCCTGGCCAACGTCAAGTTCCGCGTGTCGAACACCACCCTGACCGCCGGTCGCCAGAACTTCAGCACGCCAATCGTCGACACCATCGGCAACCGTCCACTGCCTTCGAGCTTTGAAGGTGTGAGCCTGCACAGCGAAGAGCTGAACAACCTGTCGTTCGACGCTGGCACCTTCGACCGCGTATCGCCGCGTACCGAAGAGAGCCTGTCGAAATTCCGCTCCGAGTACACCAACAACAACGCTGAAACCGATCGCGTTAGCATCGTCGGCCTGAACTACCAGCCGCTGAAAAGCCTGAAGACCAGCCTGTATGCATCCCAGGTTGAAGACTTCTGGAACCAGTACTACTTCGGCGCTACCCATGAACTGGGTGACAGCAATGTCCTGAGCCTGACCACTGGCCTGAACTACTACAAAACCGTCGATACCGGCAAAAAAGAGATGGGTGAAATCGACAACGACGCCTACTCCCTGTCGTTCGGCCTGACTCACCAGGCCCACAGCCTGACCTTCTCGTACCAGGAAATTAACGGCAACGAGTACTTCGACTACCTGCATGAAACCAACGGCATCTACCTGGCCAACTCCCTGCTGTCCGACTTCAACGGTCCGAACGAGAAATCCTTCCAGATCGCCTACGGTCTGAACATGGCCGAATACGGCGTGCCAGGCCTGAAGTTCAACATTTACCAGGCTCGCGGCTGGGGCATCGACGGTACTCACTACACCGGCACTGCGTATGACGTGAAAAACATGGACGGCGAGCATCACTACGAATACGGCATCGGTGCTTCGTACGCAGTGCAGAGCGGCCCACTCAAGGCCTCCACTGTTCGCGCGACCTACACCGCTCACCGTGCCAGCGAAAACCAGGCTGACGGCAGCATCAACGAGTTCCGTCTCGTAACCACCATCCCGTTCAACATTCTGTAAAAACACCGCCCAACGGCTGACTCATGAAGAGTCGGCCGTTCGGTTTTTTCCTGTTCAACTGATTGCAGAGGGCTCTTGATGAAAATGCTTCCCCTACGTGCGGCCATCGCTGCCGCGTTGCTGAGTGTCGCTGTTGGCGTCTCGGCCAAACCCTTGGTGGTCTGCACCGAAGCCAGTCCGGAAGGCTTCGATATGGTCCAGTACACGACTGCAGTCACAGGCGACGCAGTGTCCGAAACCATCTTCAATCGTCTGGTGGCGTTCAAGCCCGGTACCACCGAAGTGGTTCCGGCACTGGCCGACTCCTGGGACATCAGCGAGGACGGTCTGAACTACACGTTCCATCTGCGCAAAGGCGTCAAGTTTCACACCACCGAATACTTCAAGCCGACCCGCGACATGAATGCCGACGACGTGGTCTGGAGCTTCCAGCGTCAACTGGACCCAAACCATCCATGGCACAAACTGTCGAGCGTGGGCTTCCCGTACTTTGAAAGCATGGGCTTCAAGGAACTGCTGAAAAGCGTCGAGAAAGTTGACGACAACACCGTCAAATTCACCCTGACTCGTCGCGAAGCGCCATTCCTGGCTGACATCGCCATGGCCTTCTCCTCGATCTACTCCGCCGAGTACGCTGACCAGTTGCTCAAGGCCGACAAGACCAGCGATCTGAACAGCAAGCCAATCGGCACCGGCCCGTTTATCTTCCAGCGTTACGCCAAGGATGCTCAGGTCCGTTTCAAGGCCAACCCGGAGTATTTCCGTGGCAAGCCTCCGGCTGATGCGCTGATCCTGGCCATCGCCACCGACAACAACGTGCGCCTGCAAAAGCTCAAGGCCAACGAGTGCCAGATCGCGCTGTACCCGAAACCGGATGACATCCCGAGCATCAAGAAAGACTCGAACCTGAAGGTCGATGAACTGAACGCGATGACCGTTTCGTACATCGCCATGAACACCACCCACAAGTACATGAGTGACGTGCGGGTGCGTAAGGCCATCGACATCGCCTTCGACAAAGCGGCTTACGTCAATGCGCTGTTCGGCAAAGGTAACGCCACGGTCGCGGTCAACCCGTACCCGGACACCCTGCTGGGTTACAACCACGACTTGAAGAACTCGCCGCGTGATCTCGACAAGGCTCGCGCCCTGCTCAAGGAAGCCGGCGTACCGGAAGGCACGGTGCTCACCCTGTTCACCCGTAACGGCGGCGGCCCGACCAACCCGAACCCGATGCTCGGCGCGCAGATGATGCAGGCCGACCTGGCCAAGGTCGGAATCAAGATTGATATTCGCGTCATGGAATGGGGCGAAATGCTCAAACGCGCCAAAAACGGCGAGCACGACATGGTTTCCGCCGGATGGGCGGGCGACAACGGCGACCCGGATAATTTTCTGACGCCTATGCTCAGTTGCGAGGCTGCCAAAAACGGCGAAAACTACGCCCGTTGGTGCAACGAGAAATTCCAGACACTGCTGGACGAAGCACGCGCTAAAGTTGACCCGGCCGAACGGGCCAAGCTGTACGAGCAGGCTCAGGTGATCTTTAACCAGGATCAACCGTGGATCAGCATGGCCCACACCCGTATGTTTACCGCAATGCGCAACAACGTAGAGGGCTATCACATTAGCCCCCTCACCACTAATAACTTCGCCACCACCCAGGTGAAGTAGATAAGAAAACTCCCGGCGTCCCTGACCCCAGGGACGCCAGGCACGCCTAACCGGCTGATGAGGTACCACACAAGATGTTTAGTTTTATTGCCCGCCGACTGGGGTTATTGATCCCCACGTTTTTCGGCATCACCCTGCTGACTTTCGCACTGATTCGCATGATTCCGGGCGACCCCGTGGAAGTAATGATGGGCGAACGTCGGGTCGACCCCGAAATGCACGCCCAGGCAATGGAACGCCTAGGTCTGAACAAACCCCTGTATGCCCAATACCTGGATTACATCGGCAAGTTGGCCCACGGCGACCTTGGCGAATCACTGCGCACACGCACCAGTGTCTGGACCGAGTTCAGCTCTCTATTCCCTGCGACCCTGGAACTGTCCATGGCCGCACTGTTGTTCGCTGGCGTCCTGGGCCTTCTGGCCGGGGTGATTGCGGCACTCAAGCGAGGATCCCTGTTCGACCATGGGGTGATGGGCATCTCCCTGGCGGGATATTCGATGCCTATCTTCTGGTGGGGCCTGATCCTGATCATGTTCTTCTCGGTATCCCTGGGCTGGACGCCAGTGTCCGGGCGGATCGACCTGCTCTATGACATCGAGCCGCGCACCGGCTTCATGCTCATCGACACCTTGCTGGCCGATGACGTCGGTGCATTCTTCGATGCCCTGCATCACCTGATCCTGCCAGCCATCGTGCTCGGCACCATCCCGCTGGCCGTTATTGCGCGGATGACCCGTTCGTCGATGCTCGAAGTGCTGCGTGAGGATTACATCCGTACCGCTCGCGCCAAAGGCCTGTCGCCGGCTCGCGTGGTATTCGTCCACGGCCTGCGCAACGCACTGATTCCGGTGCTGACCGTGGTTGGCCTGCAAGTCGGCACGTTGCTGGCCGGTGCGGTCCTGACCGAAACCATCTTCTCCTGGCCCGGCATCGGCAAATGGCTGATCGAAGCCATTGGCGCACGGGACTATCCCGTGGTGCAAAACGGCATCCTGTTAATCGCCTGCCTGGTGATTCTGGTCAACTTCGTAGTGGACATCCTCTACGGCTTTGCCAACCCACGCATTCGTCACCAGCGCTGAGATCATCATGACCATGAGCACTCCAATTCCAGCGGTAGCAGTCGATCAAAGCCTGCTGTACCCGTCTCCGTACAAAGAATTCTGGCAAGCATTCTCCAAGAACAAAGGCGCCGTCGCCGGCCTGATGTTCATGCTGCTGGTGATTTTCTGCGCGATCTTCGCGCCGTGGGTTGCCCCGCACAACCCGAGCGAGCAATACCGTGACTTCCTGCTGACCCCGCCGTCCTGGCTGGAAGGTGGGCACATCCAGTTCCTGCTCGGTACCGATGAACTGGGTCGCGACCTGCTGTCGCGGCTGATCAACGGTTCGCGCCTGTCCCTGCTGATCGGCTTGTCGTCGGTTGTCATGTCGCTGATCCCGGGGATCCTGCTGGGTCTGTTCGCCGGTTTCTTCCCGAAAATGCTCGGCCCGACCATCATGCGTCTGATGGACATCATGCTGGCCCTGCCGTCCCTGCTGCTGGCTGTGGCGATTGTCGCCATCCTCGGCCCTGGCCTGATCAACACCATTATTGCGATCGCCGTGGTTTCGTTGCCGTCCTATGTTCGTCTGACCCGCGCCGCGGTGATGGGCGAACTGAACCGCGACTACGTGACCGCCGCGCGCCTCGCCGGTGCCGGCCTGCCACGCCTGATGTTCGTCACTGTGCTGCCCAACTGCATGGCGCCACTGATCGTTCAAGCGACCTTGAGCTTCTCCTCGGCGATTCTCGATGCCGCCGCCCTGGGCTTCCTGGGTCTTGGCGTCCAACCGCCAACCCCTGAGTGGGGCACCATGCTGGCTTCGGCTCGCGACTACATCGAACGCGCCTGGTGGGTGGTAAGTCTGCCTGGTTTGACCATTTTGCTCAGCGTGCTGGCAATCAACTTGATGGGCGACGGCCTGCGCGATGCGCTGGACCCGAAACTCAAGAACGCCGCCTGAGGAGATTCAAATGTCACTGTTAGAAATCAAGAATCTCAACGTTCGTTTCGGCGACAAGAACGCCGTTCCGGTGGTCGACGGGCTCGACATTACCGTGGACAAGGGCGAAGTTCTGGCCATCGTTGGCGAGTCGGGTTCCGGCAAGTCCGTGACCATGATGGCGCTGATGGGCCTGATCGAACATCCGGGGATCGTCACCGCTGACGCCCTGAATTTCGACGGCAAGGACATGCTCAAGCTCAGCAACCGTCAGCGTCGGCAAATCGTCGGCAAAGACCTGGCCATGGTCTTCCAGGACCCAATGACCGCGCTGAACCCGAGCTACACCGTCGGTTTCCAGATCGAAGAAGTGCTGCGCCTGCACCTGAAAATGTCCAGCAAGCAAGCGCGCAAGCGTGCCATCGAGCTCCTGGAAAAAGTTGAAATCCCGGGGGCCGCCAGCCGTATGGAGGCCTACCCGCATCAATTGTCGGGCGGTATGAGCCAGCGTGTTGCAATCGCCATGGCGATTGCCGGCGAACCGAAACTGTTGATCGCCGACGAACCGACCACTGCACTCGACGTGACCATTCAGGCCCAGATCATGGACCTGCTGTTGGCCCTGCAAAAAGAGCAGAACATGGGCCTGGTGCTGATCACTCACGACCTCGCGGTCGTGGCCGAAACCGCCCAGCGTGTGTGCGTGATGTACGCCGGCCAAGCGGTCGAAGTCGGTCAAGTGCCACAACTGTTCGACATTCCGGCGCACCCGTACAGCGAAGCGCTGCTCAAGGCGATTCCGGAACACAGCCTCGGCGCCACGCGTCTGGCCACGCTGCCGGGCATCGTTCCCGGTCGCTACGACCGCCCGCAGGGTTGCCTGCTATCGCCGCGTTGCCCGTACGTGCAGGATTCCTGCCGCGCACAGCGTCCTGGCCTTGACCCGAAAAGCAACAGCCTCGCCCGCTGCTTCTACCCGCTGAATCAGGAGGTGGCGTAATGGCCGTCGTACTTACCGCCCGCGACCTGACCCGTCATTACGAAGTGTCCCGCGGCCTGTTCAAGGGCCATGCGCTGGTTCGCGCGCTTAACGGTGTGTCGTTCGAACTGGAAGCCGGCAAGACCCTCGCCGTTGTAGGCGAATCGGGTTGCGGCAAATCCACTCTGGCCCGTGCCCTGACACTGATCGAAGAGCCGTCCTCCGGTTCCTTGAAAATCGCCGGGCAAGAAGTGACCGGCGCTGACAAGGCTCAGCGCAAGCAATTGCGCAAAGACGTGCAGATGGTGTTCCAGAGCCCGTACGCCTCGTTGAACCCACGGCAGAAAGTCGGTGACCAGCTCGGCGAGCCGCTGCTGATCAACACCAACCTGTCGGCCGCCGAACGTCGCGAGAAAGTCCAGGCGATGATGAAGCAGGTGGGCTTGCGTCCTGAGCACTACCAGCGTTATCCGCACATGTTCTCCGGCGGTCAGCGCCAGCGGATCGCCCTGGCGCGCGCCATGATGCTGCAACCGAAAGTGCTGGTGGCGGACGAACCGACCTCCGCGCTGGACGTGTCGATCCAGGCGCAGGTGCTGAACCTGTTCATGGATTTGCAGCAAGAGTTCAACACCGCCTACGTGTTCATCTCCCACAACCTGGCGGTCGTCCAGCACGTGGCCGATGACGTGATGGTGATGTACCTCGGTCGCCCGGTGGAAATGGGCCCGAAGAACGACATCTATCAGCGTCCGCTGCACCCGTACACCCAGGCGTTGCTGTCGGCCACCCCGACCATTCACCCGGACCCGAACAAGCCGAAAATCAAGATCGTCGGCGAATTGCCCAACCCGCTGAACCCACCGTCCGGCTGCGCTTTCCACAAGCGCTGCCCGTACGCCACCGAGCGCTGCAGCACCGAAGAGCCGGCCCTGCGCCTGCTCGACAGCCGCCAGGTGGCTTGCCATTACGCCGAGCAGTTCCTCGACGGCGCGGCATAAAAATGTGGGAGCGAGCCTGCTCGCGAAAGCGGTTTGTCAGACACGTTAATGTTGGCTGACACACCCTCTTCGCGAGCAGGCTCACTCCCACAGGGATTGCGGTCTTCCTGACCAGTTGTCCAAACCCCTTTTCCTGGATTGCGCATCAGTCCGGTAGAAGGGGTTTTCTTTTGTCCGGGGTTTACGATTGGCTATCGCCTTCCTCGTCATCACTTGAATCAGGATCAGGCTCGTCAGTCGTGGAGTCGTCGTCGCCCTTGCTCCCCTCGGGCTCCGACGCGGCGATCATCAGGCCGCTGCTGTCATGCCCTGGTACGCCGTTAAATCCCTGTGGATGACTGGGGCTGGACGCCCACGCCGAGGACGTTCCGAGAGACAGCATCACCAAAACCTTAAGCAACAGCACAACGCGTTGAAAAATGCTCATAGCCGATTCCATCCTTTCTGAGATGCAGCATGGGTGCCTGCCGGCGCGTAACCCGGTTGCCGTGGCGCTGAATGAAATCTAGTTCCTATCGGCCGGGTTCTCCAGATAGGACGCTAACGAAGGAGGGTAATTGCCGCCAATGGACAGATTGGTTTGGAATAAAGGTTATGCCAAACAGCAATTTCAAAAATCAATGATGACCTGTGGCGAGGGAGCTTGCTCCCGTTCGGCTGCGAAGCAGTCGTAAACCCGGTTCGCGCGATGTGCCAGGAGAAATGGGTCGCCGGTTATAGGGCCGCTTCGCGACCCAACGGGGGCAAGCCCCCTCACCACAGGGCCGCGTCTATTTTTGCGGGTCGAGGTTATCGAGGGCCCGACTCACGGCCAGTTCACCCAGCATGATGACTTGCGCAATTCCCAACAGGGTATTGCGATGGGTGCCTTCCACTAGCCCGGCGAGGTTACTGGTCATGACATTCGCGGAGGCCAACGACTCGCAGGCGTGGGCCAGCAGGGTTTCGTTATCGGCGTCGGGGTCGATGTGAAAAAGGGGGCTGGGTTTGCGTGGGGTGTCGGTGAGCGACGAGGGATTGAGGTAATGCCTGAGGACGCGGTCGGCGATGTCTGCGTATTTTTTGGAGTCGATGGACTCGGGGGAATCTTCGTCGGTTTCTGGGGGATTCGGCGAATCTTTGATCATGATGAACCTCATTAAGAATGTTGAGATCACCACCGCCTGCCGCCAAGCAGATTGGGTGGCGGATTGCACAAGATTGGCGGACCGGTCAACACTCCAAACCCGGCATCCCCGAGGGGATCCTTGAGCAACCCGCCATAACATTGAGGTCTGACACTTAAGTGCCCGAAACCATTTTTGGACGAGATGCCTGGAGTATAAAACCGCGGACCGCCAAGCCCGTTCCGCTGTGTTTTTCAGCGACAGGGAAACGATAGAGGCAGCCCGCAATACCCACAAGCCGGCCGATTCTGGCGGACTTGTAGGCAAAGACGCAAGGTGACGTAGCCCAAACATGTAACCATCGGAAACCGCTGTAGGACCTGCAGAAAAACAGCCATCCATTCACTAGTCACATGGCAATTGAACAGCCCCACCGCCGCTCGGCTCAGACCACAAAACCTGTGGGAGCGGGCTTGCTCGCGAAGAGGCCGTATCAGTCGACATCACTGTTGAATGACATACCGCTTTCGCGAGCAAGCCCGCTCCCACAGGGTTTTTGCGTTAACGGGCCGAAATCGGGGCATTAAAAAACCCCGCAGCTTTCGCAACGGGGTTTTGGGTGTCGCCAATCAGCGCTTAATGATGCTCACGCGTCGCACGGAATTTCACGTCCGGCCAGCGCTCTTCCATCAGTGCCAGGTTGACCCGGGTCGGGGCCAGGTAGGTCAGGTGACCGCCGCCATCGATAGCCAGGTTTTCCACAGCCTTGACGCTGAACTCTTCAAGCTTCTTCTTATCGCTGCAATCGATCCAGCGGGCGGAGTACACCGTGATCGGCTCGTATGAGCATTCGACCTTGTATTCCTCTTTCAAGCGGCTGGCGACCACATCGAACTGCAGCACACCGACGGCGCCGAGGATGATGTCGTTGCTGCGCGTCGGGAAGAACACCTGGGTCGCGCCTTCTTCGGCCAATTGCTGCAGGCCCTGGCGTAGTTGCTTGGATTTCAGCGGATCGCGC
Source organism: Pseudomonas sp. ASL4 (assembly GCF_056680395.1). NCBI lineage: Bacteria > Pseudomonadati > Pseudomonadota > Gammaproteobacteria > Pseudomonadales > Pseudomonadaceae > Pseudomonas > Pseudomonas sp. ASL4. Next base: position 7,183,545 of record NZ_CM155280.1, read on the forward strand.
AGGCGTACGCGACGGAACAGTTCCGGGGCGAAGTGCGGGATGCCGGTAAAACCCAGGACTTCGCCTTCGGTGAAGGTGTCGCCGATCTGGATGGTGCCGTGGTTGTGCAGGCCGATGATGTCGCCGGCAAACGCCTCTTCCAGTTGCTCGCGCTCGGAGGAGAAGAACGTCAGCGCGTCGCCGATCCGTACATCCTTGCCGGTACGCACGTGGCGCATCTTCATGCCTTTTTCGTATTTGCCGGAGCAGATACGCATGAAGGCAATACGGTCGCGGTGTTTCGGGTCCATGTTCGCCTGGATCTTGAACACGAAACCGGCGAACTTCTCTTCAACCGGTTCCACGGTGCGCTCATTGGCAACACGGGCCAGGGGTTTCGGCGCCCAGTTGACCACGGCGTCGAGCACGTGATCGACACCGAAGTTGCCCAGAGCAGTACCGAAGAACACCGGGGTCAGTTGGCCGTCGAGGAATTCCTGTTGATTGAATTCGTGGCAGGCGCCCTGCACCAGTTCCAGCTGATCGACGAAGCGATCGTATTCGTCACCCAAGTGCGCGCGGGCTTCATCGGAGTCGAGCTTCTCGATGATTTTCACATCGGTGCGCTCGTGGCCGTGACCGGCGGTGTAGACAATGATGTAGTCGTCGGCGAGGTGATAAACGCCCTTGAAGTCGCGGTAGCAACCGATCGGCCAGGTGATCGGCGCGGCCTTGATCTTCAGGACGGCTTCGATTTCGTCGAGCAGTTCGATCGGGTCGCGGATGTCACGGTCGAGTTTGTTGATGAAGCTGACAATCGGCGTATCCCGCAGACGGCAGACGTCCATCAGCGCAATAGTGCGTGGCTCTACACCCTTACCGCCGTCGAGGACCATCAATGCCGAGTCCACTGCCGTCAAGGTGCGGTAGGTATCTTCAGAGAAGTCTTCGTGGCCCGGGGTGTCGAGCAGGTTGATCATGTGGTCGCGATACGGGAACTGCATGACCGACGTGGTAATCGAGATACCACGCTGCTTTTCCATTTCCATCCAGTCGGAGGTGGCATGGCGGTCGGATTTACGGGATTTCACCGTGCCAGCAATCGCAATCGCCTTCCCCATCAGCAAGAGCTTCTCGGTGATGGTGGTTTTACCGGCATCGGGGTGGGAAATGATGGCAAACGTTCGTCTGGCGTTGACTTCATTGACAATTTTACTATCGGACATCGCTTCAAATCTCGATTGTGTACGCAGGTATGTACACAGTTAAAAAAGTACCTTTGGCCGATTGCAAAGGCCAACACAGATAACCGGGCATTGTAACAAACAGCCGCCGGGAATGCCCGATGCAATGCCTCCTCCCGCTGAAGGTCACAGCGCCCGCATCTCGTCTTGGAAAAATGCTCGGCGGGTGCTCTCCCCTATAAACGCTACAAGCATGGCGGCGTGGTGTAGACCCGCAACTTCAATCACTGCGGGGGGGTGAGCTTTCGAACGGTGTTGAAATCAATCGATCAGAGGCGCGCTCTGCACCGTCCCCAACAGCCCGAATTTCCCCTGTAAATATCCGAATATGAATATTTTCGGATGCTCTCTAAAAGGTATTGACGGCTCAAAATTCGTGCTCCAATATTGGATCCAATGATACGGAAATCATATCCGACCGAACAACACAAGGAGGAGTGTATTTCAAATGATTTCATGCCTCGAAATAACTGCGATTCTCTTCACGAGACGCGAGACCGGTATTGCGCGAGGCAAATTGCATCGTCATCTGACAATTCAATTGGGATCATATCGACGGTTTTCGGGACTCTCCGAACAAGTCCCCAGAGGTGCTGAAATGCACCGTCACCACCTGGTCCAAGCCCCCCACGAGTCGGATGAAAGACAGGGCACCACCATTGCCGACGTCACACAGGTCACCGATTTGCTGCCAGGTGAAGAATTCGCCGTGTACAAAGACCTCGGACACACCGGTGTCGAAGAGCACGAAATTCATAAAGCAATTTGGCAGATCGCCGCTCGTAACAGTACCTATCCAAGTTGTAATAACGCGGGCTGTACTACAGGGCCGAGCGCAAGATCGATATTGCAAAGCACCGAAGCAAGTCAAGGTTGAGCATCCGTTCCGGGGGATCAAGCGGCAGTTTGCTAATTTGAAAGTGAAGTTACGAGGGTTGATGAAGGCCACTCCTCAGTTGACCACGCTGTTCGCTCTACCAAACCTGCGAATGATTATAAAACGGTTTGCTGGCAAGTGATGTTCGGAACGGTTTTTTGCTTTAGACCGTTTAAGCGCTTGAAACAATACAACTTTCTGCTGCACTAAAACAGTTGATCTTCTAAATCATACGCCAGGCACTCTGGGCGACGCCGAAGTGCCTGGTAATTTCAACAGCCGTCACACATGACTTATTAGCTATTTTAGAGCCGTGACTGCAAGCACATCGGCTGATGATTTAAATCAAATCGGCCCCAAGCATTAACTTAGTGCCAGGCAAGACGATGACGCTCACTGTAACGGAGCTCTTTCTATGTTGAGATGGGGCTGGCGATCGATGCCTTGATGTGGTGATCCATGTTGTGCAGTATCAGTCTTCGAATCTTTTTCGAAGAACCTCATGCGTTTCGTTTTTTCTTAAAGTCACTCGCCAGGCTCAGAGTAACGGCTTTGGCGACTGCCCCTGAAAAACATTAAGATGGGAGGGTGTTATGTGCATTCAAGATGAGTTCTCGGTATCCGTAATAGACGAAGCGCAAGCCAACGTTCGCTATCTGCTTGACGATCATCCGTTTCGAAGTGTTCATACCGAGAGACAGGTCAATGAGATCCTTCCTCATTATCTGGCCATGTCTCAGGCCTTTCCGTACCTCCAGGCAGGCTCGCAGGCAAACTCAATACTCACGGCGATAAAGAGCAATTATGAGGTGCCTCGAAGTCTCGAGATCACCAGCGTGGTTGGTAACTTTCTAAGTTGGGACGAGACAGGCGGAGCCTATGTTATGGATCGCTACGGCAAGCCTGGTTTAAGCAAAATTCTCGATACTGAAAAATGGTTTCACGCCAATCTATTAAAGACCGATATTGAGAAGCTAACGGGTAAGCCTGTATCACCGGAATTTGGCGACCCTACCGGCTCCTACCTGACTAATCTGTTTGAGGGGCTTGCGTCCTTATCGGCGGTGACACGCTGTGCCTACATGGTTTCGTTCGAAATGCATGCCAATACGATGATCTCCGCGCTTTGGGATGCGGTCAGTTCCAGCTATGGCGTTGATCGTAATCAGCTCAAGTATTTCGAGTGCCATGTAGGTGGTGACGACCCTGCCGAGGCATATCACGTTGCCATGACACGACAAATGGTGGACCTTCTGGTGAGCCCTGAAGACGAGGCCCAGTTCGTTAGCGATTCGCTAAAGGCAATGCAGGAAAACATCAACTGGTGTGCGGCGCTGACGGAACTTTCTCAATGACTAGCCGACTCGGCGGCATGCATTCAGATCTCGTTACTGATGCAATAAAAAAATACCGTTCGGGCCGGTCTCATGCGAGCAACATCAAGTTTCCGCTAAAAATACTCATCATCCTATCGATCTATTGCGCCCTTGGCGCTTTAATGCTTCAAGACTTATCGCTCCTTGAAAAACTATGCATAGTTATGGCAATGGGTTTCATATTGGCTGGCTTTCTAAATCTGGCCCATGAATGCCTGCATCAGAATATTTTTAAAAGCAAGCATACTAATTATCTTATCGGCTCGATCGCTGCTGGTATATTACTTATAAATTACACAGCCTATACCGACAAGCACCTTAAGCACCATCAGCACCTGGGCACAAGTAATGATACTGAGTCGAGCGGGGAGTTTAATTCAGTATCCAGTTACTTTTTTACGCTCTCAGGATGTTCTTTTTTAATCTCCCAGATACGCCTGGGTGTAGAGATTATTTTCTTCAAATTCCCGGCATATATGAGGGGACGAAAGAGAATGTCTTTGGCACGTCGAGAGGCATGGGGCATTACGCTATGGATTGTTGTTGTTTTAGTGCTTCTGACCCTATTTCCGAAAAACACGCTTTCTTTGTATCTGGCACCTCTTGCCGTCGCTTATTTCTGGATTATATTTATTGGGTTACCTGAGCACTATGGTTGCAGCGCCACCGTTCCGCGCTATCTCTGCGCAAGAACAATAACGAGCAATTGGGTTGTGCGTTACTTTATGTGGAACGCCAACTTTCATGCGGAACATCATCGATACCCTGCCGCGCCTTCATCACTGCTTGAAACAATCGCATTAGAAGAGATGGGGCAAGCCGTATACCGAGAGCGCTCTTATGCAAGATGGCACCTGAATCTGATCCGTTCTCTCATGCGTCACAAATGATCACTCACTAGAGAAACCTATGCGCAAACTTATCGTTGGAAACGTCGATAACGAAGCAATGATCGGAGACACGAATCGGGCAACACTGCCGCTGAGGCAAGTTTCTGCGATCGCAGCAAGACGACTCGTATGGCAACTCGGCGAACAGGACATTGCGGTCCTGCCCTCCTTGGTTTCGGAGCCAATGATGGCGTATGTAGCTGAGACGATTGGCCGAAAACTGTTGTCTTCGCAGGTTATTTCTCCGGCGATGGATTTGGTGACACCCGTGGTGCTTACCTCTGACGTGCTATTAAGCGAAGTCATGTTGTCTACGCTAAAAGCCGCCGGTGTCGGCGCTGGCGATTGGGAGGTTCTCCCGTACTTTTACACGTCATCGATTGGGATATTGTGCGAAGAGTTACGCATCGGCCAATCGACTGGAACGCCGAACTTCATGGCGCAGGCCGGGGCCGAACTTCTAAATCGCAAAGCCGTGTTTCGCGCGCTGTGCGCTGGCCGAGTCAACTGCGCCGAAGGCTTTGTGTGTCGCACTGCGCGTGAGTTGCACCTTGTACTGCGCGAGATGCTTTCAAGACATGCGAGCGTCATAGTCAAACAGGACGTCAATGCCGGTGGCGATGGCAATATTGCGGTGACGCTCGAGAAAAGAGATGTCTATCCGGGCGTCCATCAAGTCTACGCGCTTGCAGGGATCGCCGACCTGACGGACGCGTTCTCCCAGGCGATGTGGGAACGGCAGACGGATACGGCCGGCAACTGTCAGGTGGTCGTCGAGCAGTTTTATCGGAGCTCGACGGTTCTCTATTCCGAGTACGACATCATGGCCGCGGGTTCCAGGCGCATTAGCTTCGGGGACCTTCGCATGGACGCATCTGGAGACAAACGCGGCAACGGCATGGTGATGTGGACTGGATTTCAGATCCCATGCCAGCCGCACGGTTACGCGCTGAATGAGTTTCACCGCCAGTGTGATGTGTTGGCAGAGATAACAAGAAGCCTCGGCTATATCGGGCGCGTTAACTTCGACGCCATCGTGACCGACGAGGGAGCGCTAGTGTTCACCGAAATAAACGGTCGTCTCGGGGGCTGCAGTCATCTTGATGGTGTGCTGCGAAAGCTTGCGGGCGAGGATTACCTGCGCACTCATACGGTGTTAACCCGCAATCGCGTACCTGTGAATGACCTTGACGCAGCGCTTGCTGCTGCCAACGCCATGACACACCGGCGGGAACGGGCTGGCGTGGTTGTCCTTACCGAAGACCTCGGCGGCACTGGCACCATCGAGTACATGACTTATGCTCGAGACGAAAACGAGGCGTTTTCCATGGAGCGGGGATTCCTTGATGCGCTCGCACCCAGCCCAATCGAAGAGTCGGTCTGCGAGTGACTCTATGACATCAATGAAGATACGCCCTGTCTTGCCGCTTTTTGACCGATTAACGGGTGGCGTCGGCTTAGCAACAATGGTCCTGCTCTTTCTGCAGTTCCTCGTTAATCTCTCGGTGTTCGGGTCTTTTCCGCTGCTGGCGACCTTTCTGAGCATCGAGCGACATCTGAGCGCCGGCGACGTCGCGTACGTGCTCACGGTGAGTCTGCTGTCCAGTCGGCTGTTGCCGCTTATTCTCGGATCCGCTACCGACCGCTTCAATAGCAGGGTTTTAGCTTCATTGGGTCTGGCGTGTCGTGCTGCGGGATTCTTCGGCCTGGGCCATGTTCTCGATTTCCCTTCATTGGTCTCGTGTGCGTTCTTGAATGGACTCGGCGCAGCGCTCTACGAAACGACAGCGTACTCAGTGTTCGGCACCCTTAAAGCAAGCATTCGTTCGCGTGTATTCGTTTTGAATAATCTTGTACTTAACCTGGGTGCGCTGGTCGGGCCAACGGTACTGTTCTTGCTACCTGCCCATAGCGGAGCTTTTCCGTTTGAAGTGAGCGGTTATGTATTCGCTGTATTGACTTTGGTGGCACCGTTTGCGGCTGTACGAACGCGCGTAATTGAAAGACCCAAGCGTGTCGCGTCTGCGCTTTTTGGAGCTTTCCGCGACAGGAAATTTCTAAAACTCTGCATCGCTCTTATCCCGTTCTGGGCTGTTTACACGCAAATTTATGTGTTCATCCCGCTGACTTTCGCTCAAGGACCATCAGGGTATAACGGTGTTCGACCGTTCTACATCGCGAATGCTTTGTTCGGTGTTTTGACCGCACTTTTAGGGATGCAATGGTTTCAACGAGCGAAGTGGCGATCGTTAATGTCAATCGGTCATCTCGCGCTGCTCGCCTGTTTCGCACTGGCGGCACTCATATTCTTGCGCGAATGGAGCTCGCAGCAGTCGATGGTCTTCCTCGTTGTCATAGCCTTGATTTTCACATTCGGCGAAAGCCTCATCTTGCCCGCGTCGAACATTGCTCTCGCAGAATTAACAACCGAGAGCAACGCTGGAAGTTATTTCGGAGCGTCCGCAGTCTCTTGGGCGATTGGCGGGGCATTGGGGAACTATCTGGGCAGCATAAGTGCTCAATGGACGCCGATCAGCTTGGGTTGGTTCATGTTCGCCATTGTCAGCATGATCGGGTTGTTTTGTTTCAGGAGGCGTGAACATGACAAATAAAATTGACCACGCGCAGCAAGTAGCGCCAGAGACTCGTCTTATTGAGGCGGGACGCCGTAACTGGATGAAGATGGGCTTCGTCAATCCACCTGTGTATCGGGGCTCCACCGTTTTGTTTGATTCCTACTCCGAAATGGCGCCGGGTGCCGCCCCCTATCATTACGGAAGATGGGCAACACCAACCACTGATGCCTTTTGCGAAGCAATGGCAGAGATCGAGTATGGTGTTGGTGCTCTCGCCATGTGTTCGGGCCTCGGCGCAATAACAACGACTCTTATAGCGCTGGCACGCCCCGGTTCAAGAGTTCTGGTCGCGCAGTCGTCGTATGCTGCGACCCGAAAGTTCTGCGAACAGATGTTGAGCCCGCTTGGAATCGAGGTCGAATATTTCTCGCTTGATCTACTTTCCGAACTTCGTCAAACGCTTACCGACAACGTCAGTTTGATTTATCTCGATCTTCCTGGATCTGTGACGTTCGATGTCTGCAACCTGCGCGAGTTGACGGCCTATGCTGGCCGGGTCCCTGTTGTTGTCGATAACACTTGGGCGACGCCATACTTTTTCAATCCTCTGAAGCACGGCGCGAGTGTCGTCATCCATAGCACGTCGAAATATATCAGCGGACATTCCGACTCTGTCATGGGAGCTGCGGTTTTCGCCGATGTGCCGACCTTCGAGCGAACACGTGATACCGCACGCCTTCTCGGTCAGGCTGTGGGCGCAGATGATGCCAATCTCGCCCTGCGAGGCCTACGCACCCTCGCCGTTCGAATGAATCGCCACTACGAATCGGCAAGTCGGATTTGTGCCTGGCTCTCGAAACACCCCGCGGTTGAGAGCGTTTTCTATCCAGCCCTACCATCAGACCGCAATCATGCTGCGTGGAAAGCGCAGTTTTCGGGGGCTGGTGGAGTGTTTACCTTCACGCTGAAAGGTGGTCATACGGATGCTCTTCAACGATTCATCGACAGGGTGTCCGTAATCGGACGAGGTTGGGGGTGGGGGGGGTACGAATCGGTTATTTGCCCCGCGACGCTCACGGGCCCAGAGGGCGGAGTTCGAATGGGCCTGCGCATGAGCGTCGGATTAGAGGATGTGGATACGCTCCTTATCGATCTCGCCACTGCACTTAACTAAATAAGAGACGTCAGTGCATGACGCATCTACCACTGGAAGGTAACCGCGCCTCGGAGAGGAACATGGTTCAACACTTCAGAGACATCGATGGGCAGTGCCATTGTGGCGCCGTTCAGTTTCGGATTCGGATTGCGACTGAATCGACCGCCATCGAATGCAATTGCTCAATCTGTTTCGCCTCGGGTTTTCTTCATTTGCCCGTCCGCGCGGAGGATTTTCAACTGATCGAGGGACATGATGTGTTGACGACCTATCGGTTCAACACGAAGGTCGCACAGCACACCTTTTGTCGAATCTGTGGCGTAAAGCCATTTTATCGACCGCGTTCGCATCCGGAAGACTTCAGCGTCAACGTGCGGTGCCTCGAATTGCACGACACTCACTCGTTCAACGTCGTGCCATTTGACGGCCGCAGATGGGAAGAAAATATCAGCCGATTTCCGACCTGACAGAGGCGTTCTTCAAGGAGGGATTCGCGTGAAGAAACCTGTGGTCGGTGTGCTTTGTTCTACTGAAACAATCGCGATTGCTGGCTGGGGAGAGCTATCGCATCAAGCCGTTTTTGTGAAATATCTAGATGCCATGACACAATTCAGCGACTGCTCTCCCGTGCTTATCCCCTCCCTCTTGAGCGGCGCCGAGGGATGGGAAATCTCCGACATCCTGGACCGGTTAGATGGCGTGCTGCTTCCGGGCGCAGGAAGCAACATAGACACAGCGTTGTATGCCCCAGCGCGAGCACATGTGGGGGATCGCGATTGCGCGCGAGACCAGACTGCGATGCGGATTTTACAACACGCCGCAAGTTCTGGGCTGCCGGTGCTGGGGATTTGCCGGGGTATGCAGGAAATCAATGTTGCCTTGGGCGGCACGTTGTACACGGCGCTACATGAGGTGTGCGATCACTTCGATCATCGTGCGCAGCGTGACCGTGAGTTTCAGGCACGCTATTCAGCCGTACACAGAGTTTCTCTTCCCGCAAAAGGGTGGCTTGCGCGAAACGCGGGAACTGCTTTTCCCGAGCAGAAATCTTATTCCGTGAACTCGCTGCATGGTCAGGGTATTGATCGCTTGGCGGACTCTCTGCAGGCAGACGCGTACGCCGAGGATGGGACAGTCGAGGCGATATCCCATGTCACTTTGCCGATTTTTGGGGTGCAGTGGCACCCGGAGTGGAATGTCCCGACGTCTCCACTCGGACAATTGATCTGGGCCCGGTTTCGCGATGCCTGTCATGCCTTCATGGCAGCTCCCCGAAAAGAGAGGGTGTGAACCGGCAAGTCCTTCTGGAAACCCGTTTCAGGCTGTTCCACCGCGCACGCCCAAACAGCCTGAACAGGGGGCTTTAGCGTTCTGATATTTCCCCGCCGCAACACCGATCAATTCGACCGTTGGGACATCAAGGGTGGCTAAATGCTGCTAAATATGGAACCTTTTAAAAGGTGCAGACGTCCACTCCCCTGTTACTGCACTCGTACCAGGGGCTGAAAAATCAGCAAGTTAGCCTGACGAGGCTGCGCTTATGGCTCGATTCATGTCCCTTTGCGGACATAGAACGCGCTGCTTTTCGCGAACGTTGATATCCCGGCAGCCAGCAATGGCATGCCACAAAGGACTGCGTTCGCCGACTAAGAAAAAAAGGAGTCCGCCTGTGGCGATTCGCTATGGCAAGGGGCTTATAGGAGGTGCGGTTGTCGTCGCACTCCTGGCCCTGCTGGTCCACTGGATTGGCATCAACACGATCGAACATTACCGCGACGATTTATTGTTTTACCTGCAAGCTCACTTGATTCTCGTCCTTGTCTCCATGCTGGCCGCCCTCGTTGTGGGCATCCCCGCCGGTATCTTCCTCAGCCGCCCGACCATGGTTGGCCGCGCTGAACGCTTCATGCAGATCTTCAACATCGGCAACACCGTTCCGCCTCTCGCCGTACTGGCCATCGCCCTGGGGATTCTGGGCATCGGCAGCGGCCCCGCGATCTTCGCCCTGTTCCTCGCCTCGCTGTTGCCGATCGTGCGCAACACCTATGAAGGCCTGAAAAACGTCCAGGGTTCACTCAAGGAAGCGGCCGTCGGCATCGGCATGACCCCGACTCAAGTGCTGTGGCGGGTCGAACTGCCGAACGCGGTGCCGATCATCATCGGTGGTGTGCGCGTGGCCCTGGCGATCAATGTCGGGACCGCACCGCTGGCGTTCCTGATCGGCGCCAACAGCCTGGGCAGCCTGATTTTCCCTGGCATCGCCCTGAACAATCAGCCGCAACTGCTGCTCGGCGCCGCTTGCACCGCCCTGCTGGCCTTGCTGCTCGACGGTCTGGTGACACTCGCCAGCCGCCTCTGGCTCGAACGCGGCCTACGCCCGTCTTAAGCCTCGGCAAAGGAATATTTATGAAAAGACTGACCCTATTACTAGGCTGCGCCCTGCTGTTCGCAGGATTTGCCCAAGCCGCTGAAAAACCGGTGATCCGCATCGGCGCCCGGGTGTTCACCGAACAAACCCTGCTCGCGGAAATCACTTCCCAATACCTGCGCACCAAGGGTTACGACACCCAGGTGACCGGCGGTCTGGGCAGTAACCTGGCCCGCAGCGCTCACGAAAGTGGCCAGCTCGATCTGATGTGGGAATACACCGGCGTGTCGCTGGTGGCTTACAACCACGTCACTGAAAAGCTCGACAGCGAACAGTCCTACGCCCGGGTGAAAGAACTCGACGCGAAAAAAGGCCTGGTCTGGCTCACGCCGTCGAAATTCAGCAACACCTACGCCCTGGCCCTGCCGGAAACCACCGCCAAGGCTTATCCGCAGATCAACACCATCAGCGAGCTGAACACGGTGTTGCAGGCTGAGCAGAAGGACAATCACCTGGTGGCGCTGGACACCGAGTTCGCCAACCGTTCCGACGGCCTGGACGGCATGGTCAAGCTCTATGGCATGAACCTGACCCGCAAAAACATCCGGCAGATGGATGCTGGTTTGGTTTACACCGCCTTGCGTAACGGCCAAGTGTTTGCCGGTCTGGTCTACACCACCGACGGTCGATTGAACGCCTTTAAGCTGAAACTGCTCGAAGACGACAAGCACTACTTCCCGGACTACACCGCCGCCCCGGTGGTGCGTCAGGTTTACCTCGACGCGCATCCCAAGCTTGCCGAAGAACTCAAGCCACTGGCGGAACTGTTCGATGACGCGACCATGCGCCAGCTCAACGCGCGGGTCGATGTCGATCATGAAAGCCCTTCATCCGTTGCCGCAGATTTCCTGCGCCAGCACCCGATCAACTGAGGAGGAAAAGCCATGGAATTTCTGAACGCCTTTTCCCATCTCGACTGGCCGCTGGTCCTGCACCTGACCTGGCAGCACATCACGTTGGTCGGCATCGCTGTGACGTTGGCAATCCTCGTTGGTGTACCGCTGGGCGTGCTGATGACGCGCTTCCCGTCGCTGGCCGGCCCACTGCAAGCCAGCGCCACGGTGCTGCTGACCGTGCCGTCGATTGCGCTGTTCGGCCTGCTGCTGCCGTTTTACTCCAAGTTCGGCCAGGGCCTGGGCCCGATGCCGGCAATCACCGCCGTGTTTCTCTACTCGCTGTTGCCGATCATGCGTAACACCTACTTGGCGCTGACCGGTGTCGAACCCGGCATTCGCGAAGCCGCTCGCGGCATCGGCATGACGTTCTATCAGCGCTTGCGCATGGTCGAACTGCCGATCGCGGTGCCGGTGATCCTGGCTGGCGTGCGCACCGCCGTGGTCATGAACATTGGTGTCATGACCATCGCCGCGACCATCGGCGCCGGTGGCCTCGGTGTACTTATTCTCGCTTCAATCAGCCGCAGCGACATGTCGATGCTGATCGTCGGCGCCGTGCTGGTCAGTCTCCTGGCCATCTTCGCCGACCTGCTTCTGCAATGGCTGCAACGCTCGCTGACTCCAAAAGGACTCCTGAAATGATCGAACTTCAAAACCTCAGCAAGACCTTCCAAAGCAACGGCAAAGATGTGAAAGCCGTGGATTCGGTAAGCCTGACCGTCAATGAAGGCGAAATCTGTGTGTTCCTCGGGCCATCGGGTTGCGGCAAAAGCACCACGCTGAAGATGATCAACCGGTTAATCAAGCCGACTTCGGGCAAGATCCTGATCAACGGCGAAGACACTACCGACCTCGACGCGGTGACCCTGCGTCGCAACATCGGTTATGTGATCCAGCAGATCGGTCTGTTCCCGAACATGACCATCGAGGAAAACATCACCATCGTTCCGCGCCTGCTGGGCTGGGACAAACAGAAATGCCACGACCGCGCCCGCGAGTTGATGAGCATGATCAAGCTGGAACCCAAGCAGTACCTGACTCGCTACCCGCGTGAGTTGTCCGGTGGTCAACAGCAACGGATCGGCGTGATTCGTGCGCTGGCGGCGGATGCGCCGCTGTTGTTGATGGACGAACCGTTCGGCGCGGTCGACCCGATCAACCGCGAAATGATCCAGAACGAGTTCTTCGAGATGCAACGCGCGCTGAACAAGACCGTGATCATGGTCAGCCACGACATCGACGAAGCCATCAAGCTCGGCGACAAGATTGCGATCTTCCGCGCCGGCAAGCTGTTGCAGATCGATCACCCGGACACGCTGCTGGCGCACCCGGCGGATGACTTTGTCAGCAACTTCGTCGGCCAGGACAGCACGCTCAAGCGCCTGTTGCTGGTGAAAGCCGAAGACGCTGCGGACAACGCACCGTCGGTGAGCCCGGAAACCCCGGTGGCCGAGGCCCTGGAGTTGATGGACGAACTGGACCGTCGTTATGTCGTGGTGACTTGCTCCGACAACAAGGCGCTGGGTTACGTACGACGTCGCGACCTGCACCGTCAGACCGGCACCTGCGCGCAATACCTTCGGGAGTTCAACGCCACGGCCGCGTTCGACGAACATTTGCGCATCCTGCTGTCACGCATGTACGAGTTCAATCGCTCGTGGCTGCCGGTGATGGATGCCGAGCGGGTGTTCCTGGGGGAAGTGACCCAGGAGTCGATTGCCGAGTATTTGAGCTCCGGTAAGTCCCGTGGCGGCAAGACCAGCATTGTTTCGCCGGCTGAGGCTGCGGTCGCCTGATCTGTCTGAGGCACCAGTGCCCTTGTGGCGAGGGAGCTTGCTCCCTCGCCACAAGGGCCATCCAATCCCCTTCAAATCTCCCTTCTACGGGAACATCACACTGTCATGCAGGTCGGTTACATCAGTAGCTGTCCGGGACCGCACGACGGAAGCGTGTAAAAACGCGACATTTTTTGTTGATCTCAAGCCCCTCACGCCCTAAAGTTCGCGCCGAACGTCCATGCTGGAAACGATCCATCCGGCTCAAGTACTGACGACGAGACAGCAAGGCCAAGGGAAGCACCATTTCCCATGGCCTTTTTGCTTTCGGCGACATGCCTTGGGAAGTAGGCGAACCAAAGTGGGGATACGGAGGACGTTCATTTGCACCCATTGATTAATCTAGTTTGCCAGTAGGAGTTCCCAGCATGTCGATCAACGTCGAAGACTATTTCGCGCGTGAAACCTTCAACAAAATGAAGGCGTTTGCCGACAAACAAGAAACCCCGTTCGTGGTGATCGACACCGCGATGATCAGCCAGGCCTATGACGACCTGCGTGCCGGTTTCGAATTCGCCAAGGTCTACTACGCGGTCAAGGCCAACCCGGCCGTCGAAATCATCGACCTGCTCAAAGAGAAAGGCTCGAACTTCGACATCGCGTCGATCTACGAGCTCGACAAAGTGATGAACCAGGGCGTCGGCCCGGATCGCATCAGCTATGGCAACACCATCAAGAAATCCAAGGACATTCGCTACTTCTACGAGAAGGGCGTGCGTCTGTATGCCACCGACTCCGAAGCCGACCTGCGCAACATCGCCAAGGCTGCGCCGGGTTCGAAAGTCTACGTGCGCATCCTCACCGAAGGCTCGACCACTGCTGACTGGCCTTTGTCGCGCAAATTCGGCTGCCAGACCGACATGGCCATGGACTTGCTGATCCTAGCCCGTGACCTGGGCCTGGTGCCTTACGGCATCTCGTTCCACGTCGGCTCGCAGCAACGCGACATCAGCGTCTGGGACGCAGCGATCGCCAAGGTCAAAGTGATCTTCGAACGCCTGAAAGAAGAAGACGGCATTCACCTGAAGCTGATCAACATGGGCGGCGGCTTCCCGGCCAACTACATCACCCGCACCAACAGCCTGGAAACCTACGCTGAAGAAATCATCCGTTTCCTCAAGGAAGATTTCGGCGACGACCTGCCGGAAATCATCCTGGAACCGGGCCGTTCGTTGATCGCCAACGCCGGTATCCTGGTCAGCGAAGTGGTATTGGTCGCGCGTAAATCCCGTACTGCGGTAGAGCGCTGGGTGTACACGGATGTGGGCAAATTCTCCGGTCTGATCGAAACCATGGACGAAGCCATCAAGTTCCCGATCTGGACCGAGAAGAAAGGCGAGATGGAAGAAGTCGTCATCGCCGGCCCGACCTGCGACAGCGCCGACATCATGTACGAGAACTATAAGTACGGTTTGCCGCTGAACCTGGCCATTGGTGATCGTATGTACTGGTTGTCGACCGGTGCCTACACCACCAGTTACAGCGCCGTTGAATTCAATGGCTTCCCGCCGCTGAAGTCGTTTTACGTGTAAACGCCAAACCCCATAAAAAACCCGTGATTAATCACGGGTTTTTTTATGGGCGCCGTTATTACTTAACCCCGACAAACAATAACTAAAAAACAGTTACAGACTAAACATACACTTATTCAAAAAACACTATTACCCTAAGAACTCAACGCAAACTCTAAAAGGAATTAGAAAAATGCAAATGAGCAACAACACCTCAACCCCCATCATTACAAAAGACGACATTCGCAAAATCAAACATTATATTGCGACCGCCAAGGCACTGCCGACCACCATTGAAGAAGTCGAACAACAACTAAGAACCAAAAAGACCAACATTGTTGGCCTGGAACCGTACGACGTTGTCAGCCTGTATCACAAGATCATCAATAACGCGAACTCGTGGAGAGACATCGAGTCGTCCATGAAGCGTGTAGGCGGAAGTCTTTCCGCATTTTCCGAGGATCTGGAAAGTTTCGGGCAAGACATCATTGATGCCATTGTGACAATGCCGGGTTACCAAAACTACACCGGCACTATCAAAGATATGAGCGAGGAAGAAATCAATAGCCTTCCACCGCTGGAAATCGGCAAAACAGAGAAAAACCGTTTTGGCTCCATCAAGGATTCCCTGACGTTCATCGCCAGCTCCATCGATGACAAAAAGCTGAGCAGCATGGACGTTCTGGCACGCTTGAAGTATTTCAAGGTTGAACTCTCCGAAGAAGTACACATGGGTATTGGCTCAAAGCTGAAGCTGGCCAGCAACGAAGAGATTAATCGACAAATTACCCAACTGAATCAGAAAATTGATGAAACCCAGAAGCGCATAGACGAAAAAACCAGAGAAACATCGCCTAACTTTTTCGACCACGTCATGGGTTTTATCAACCCGCTGGGCTCGTTCCACCACAGGCTGGTTGCCGACATGCAGAAAGTGCAGCTGTCGCCTCTAATCAGAGAACGGGAACAACTCACGGAAACAATCAAACAGAAAAACATTCTCGCCGGGACACTGCTTGAACTTCATAGTGAGCTGGACAGCCTGATTACTTACGTGGAAGGCGCCATTACCAGCACAGCGCAACTGGAAACCTTATGGATCTCGACATCCGAATACATTAATTCGTCCCGAAACAAAGTAACCGGCATTAACGACTTTCTCACACTCAGAAGCTTTGTTTCCAGCCTGAAAGTCATTCTGAAAAACTGGAAAAGCATTCAAAACAACGCAAATGCCCTTGTTACCGCGTTCGACTAAACAATCCACATACAAACAGGAAAAGGATTTCCCTATGAGCACCCAACATTATGTTACCCCCGACTTCGCCCTTGTTCGCGACAGCCGCGAATCGATTCGTTATCAATCGATTGTCGGCTCCTCCAACCTATACATCAAAGCGCTGAGCAATGAGCTGGTCGGATTAAATGCCGCCGTCAGCAGCACCGACCAACTGGTCGCCAACGCGATTACATCGGCAATCACCGTCCTGGAAACCGAGGATCTTCAAGAAAACCTCGAAGCCCTTGCTGTATTGAACGCTCGTGAAGCCGACGCCAGTGTGAAAAACGCCATTAAAATCTATTCGAAAACGGCGAACCAGTTGATGGAGCTGTGCACTGATCAGATTTCGAATTTGCACTCGACATTGCAAATCGGCGTGTTCAATGTCCAGAGCATCACCATCAGCAACAACCGGTTCAGGCTGGCGGAACTGGCAGACAAACAGGTCAGCCTGGACAAGGAATTGAGCGCAGAGCAAGTGCCCCTGAACGCCCTGCGCGGCGATGAAGATATCTTGAACGAAGCCATCAAGGTCTTCGAAAAGGTGAGTTTTATCGATCGCCTCAAGCCCTTGCTGGAACAACTCACTGCGCTGATCGGCAACAAGCCCGAAACACCTGAAACCGCCGCCATGAAGGCCGGGCTGATTGTGGCGAACAAATTCCTCGATGAAGCCAACGAACTGACCAAGTACAGGGACTTGCTCAAAACCCGGCAAATCATCCAGACGCGGATCGACCAGCGACAGGAGCGAATCACTTCGCTGAAAACCCAGCTGCGGGACGTCCACGACAAGACCCGGCAGCTCAATGACACTCAGAAAGTCGTGCCGCACCGAGAGGTTTATGTGCGTGAAGCCGGAAAACTGGTCGATTCGTTGGCGGCGTTCCTCAAGGCGGTCATGCCGTCCAGAAATGAAGACATGCTGAGCATCGGCAATCGTCTGATCGAGCACTGCCAAGCGCTGCGCGCCCACATGAATGTCCTGCAAGGACGCTGGATGCGCGGCTGATTATCAGCCCATGCTGCGCATCGGTCCCTCAGGCAAGGGGTCGGTGCGCAGTCTTTAAATCAGGTGGCTGGCCAGCTCGGCCAGCCGTTGCCGATAAGGCTCGGCCATGGCGCGTATTTCCGGGTGCGGTGCATCCAGCAATGACTCGCTGCTGACCCGCAGAAAATTGATATTCCCTCCCGCCAACGCCTTGTGCAACCAACCCAGCGCCGCTTCGATGTGCCCCTCGTCGGCCAGCACCGCCGCATAACTGAACTGACCACGAAAATCACCGCAGACCGCCGAACGTCGATACCAGTCAACGGCCCCCTGGGGATCAACCGGGCAATGACACCCCTCCTCCAGATAACGCCCCAGCAAGTTCATCGATTTCGCGTGGCCCAATTCCGCGGCGCGGCGATAAAGACTCAGCGCTTGTGCCTGGTCTTCAGCCACCCCACGACCGGTGGCCAGCAGGTTGGCGTAGTTGTACATCGCCCAATCCAGCCCGGCCTCGGCGGCGTCGCGATAATGTTTCGCTGCGACCGTGGCATCAGCGGTACATCCCCAGCCATGCTCATGACAACGACCGAGCATGTTGCACGCCATCAAATGCCCGCCCTTGGCGGCGATCCCGAACCAGCGCACCGCCAGCGGCTGATCCTGCTCAATGCCCAGCCCGTCCAGCAGAATCTGCCCCAGCAAGGCCTGAGCATCGAGAACACCTTCGCCAGCCGCGATCAAAATCGCTTGCGCCGCCCGTGCCGGACTTTCCTCGAGCATCGCTTTGAGCCGATCACCGTCGAGCACTTCCTCGCGGTGCAGTTGATAACTCATACCTCGACCCAGCGGCGCAGCAGGTTGTGATAGGTGCCGGTGAGGCGAATCAGCGAAGGGTGATCAGGCATGTCCTGGGTCAGTTGCTGGATCGCCCCGTCCATCTCGAACAGCAACGCGCGCTGGCTGTCTTCGCGGACCAGGCTTTGGGTCCAGAAAAACGACGCATAGCGCGTACCGCGGGTGACGGCGTTGACCTTGTGCAGACTGCTGCCGGGGTACAGGACCATGTCGCCGGCGGGCAACTTGACGCGTTGAGTGCCGAAGGTGTCCTGGATTTCAAGTTCACCGCCGTCGTAGTCGTCCGGTTCGCTGAAGAACAGCGTCGCCGACAGGTCGGTGCGCACGCGCTCGATACTGCCCTTGGGCTGACGCACGGCGTTGTCGATGTGGAAGTCGAAACTGCCGCCCGCCGTGTAACAGTTCAGCAACGGTGGGAAGACTTTGCTCGGTAACGCCGCTGACATGAACTGTGGATTTTTCCACAACCGCTCAAGCATCGCCGCACCGATTTCCTTGGCCAGCGGATGACCTTCCGGCAGTTGCAGGTTGTGCTTGGCCTTGGCCGACTGAAAGCCGGCGGTGATTTTGCCGTCGGCCCAATCGGCCTGTTCCAGCGCCTCACGGATGCGCTGCACTTCTTCTTTCGCGAACACGCCGGGAATGTGCAGCAACATGGGGACGACACCTGAAAACAGAGGAGCGCCAATGGTATTGATTCTTATTGCCCGTGTAAAACCCCATAGACGAACGAGACACCAAAAACCGTAAGGTCAAATTGTAAAGAATGTAAATTCGTCACGAATAGCAACGTTTCGCAATTGATACAGATACTTGTTTACCCTATATTCCGCGGCCTCAAATCCTTGGGGAGGGGAATTCAAATGTCACGCCAACAACTACAATCACCCGTCAGTTCACCGCGCTTGCTCGCCTCTGCGATTGGCATGGCGATCACCGCCGGCTCCGCTGGCCACATGGTTTTCGCTGCTGAAAAGACCGACGACAAGGCTCCGGGCAATGCGATTTCCCTCGACGCCACCAGCGTTGTTGGCGACCAGGAAGACACCTCCTACAAAACCGATACCTCGGCCTCCAAGAAGTACACCGCGCCACTTCGCGAAACGCCAAAAAGCGTGACCGTGATCCCGCAGCAAGTGATCCGCGACACCGGCGCTACCAGTCTGGTCGACGCATTGCGCACCACGCCGGGCATCACCTTTGGTGCCGGCGAAGGTGGCAACCCGGCCGGCGACCGTCCGATCATTCGCGGCTTCAACGCTGAAAGCGATGTGTTCATCGACGGCATGCGCGATCCGGCGTCCCAGAGCCGCGAGATCTTCGACGTTGAATCGGTCGAAATCAGCAAAGGCCCAGGCTCGGCCTTCACCGGCGCCGGCTCCACCGGTGGCAGCCTGAACCTGATCAGCAAGACCGCAAAACTCGGCAATTTCTACAACGGCGGCTTCACCTGGGGCTCGGACCAGACCAAGCGCACCACCCTCGACCTGAACCAGCAGATCAACGACACCTCGGCTTTCCGCCTGAACCTGATGAAGCACGAAGCGAACGTCGCCGGGCGTGACGCCGTGGACGTCAGCCGCTGGGGCGTGGCGCCGACCTTCTCCTTCGGCCTGGGCACCGACACCCGCGTGATCGTCGGTTACTACCACAACGAGAGCAACGATATCCCGGACTACGGCATCCCGTTGACCCTCAGCCCGAACCGCAGCAAGTACCAGGTCGACAAACCAGCCAACGTCAATCGCGACAATTTCTACGGCCTCACCGGTCGCGACTATCGTGAGACCAGTGATGACAGCGGCACCATCAAGATCGAGCACGATCTGAATGATGACCTGACCGTTTCCAACAGTTTCCGCATGTCCCGTTCGACCCTGGACTACATCGTCAGCAACCCTGACGACAGCAAGGGCAACGTGGCCAACGGCAGTGTGTACCGTGGCGCGAAAAGCCGTAACTCGACGTCCAGCGGCTGGGTCAACCAGACCGACCTGAGCGCCAAGTTCAATACCGCCGGTATCGAACACAGCCTGGTCACCGGCCTGGAGTTCTCTTATCAGGACACCCACAACCGCCCATACATCTTGACCTCGACCGCCAGCGGTACCACGTGCAACCGCGCACTGTTCAACTCCGGCGACTGCACCAACCTGTACAAGCCGACGCCTGGGGATAACTGGTCGGGCACCATCACCGACAGCAACGCTTTCACCGACACCGACACCAAAACTGCTGCCGCCTATGTGTTCGACACCCTGAAGTTCAACGAACAATGGTCCCTGAACCTGGGCCTGCGTTACGACAACTACCAGACCGAATCCAGCGGCTACGCCAATGCGGGCCGTACCACGCCAGCGGGCAGTTTCTCCCGGGAGAACACCAGCGACCTGCTGAACTACCAGATCGGCGTGGTCTACAACCCGTTGCCTAACGGCAGCGTGTACGCGGCCTACTCCACCTCCAGCAACCCGGCCGGTGAAACCAGCGGTAACGGCAGCATGGAACTGGCGGCGAACAACAGCGACCTGGAGCCGGAAAAGAACCGCAACTACGAAGTCGGCACCAAGTGGGACTTCTTCGGTGACGACCTGTCGCTGACCGCTGCGCTGTTCCGCACCGAGAAAACCAACGCCCGTATCGACGATCCGGACGGCGCCACCACCCAAGTGCTGGACGGCGAACAAACCGTCAACGGCCTGGAACTGACCTACACCGGCAAACTGACCCGTAACTGGAAAGTCTTCGGCGGCTACACCTACATGGAAAGCGAAGTGGTCAAGACCACCCTCGCGGCCGACAAAGGCAACCATATGCCAAGCACCCCACGGAACAACTTCACCCTGTGGTCGACTTACGACCTGATCCCGGAAAAGTTGACCGTCGGCGGCGGCGCGACCTTCGTCGATTCGCAGTTCGGCAACGTAGCCAACTCGGTGGAGATCCCGTCCTACTGGCGTTACGACGCAATGGCCAGCTACGCCCTGACCAAAAACGTCGACCTGCAACTCAACGTGCAGAACCTGACCGACAAGCGTTATTTTGACCAGGTGTTCCAGACGCACTATGCCCACGTTGCAGCAGGTCGTACTGCACTGCTGAGCGCCAACTTCCACTTCTGATTGCTGGTCACACCGCAATCCCCTGTGGGAGCGGACAACGGCGGTAATCAGCAACAGGCCCCGTTCATCCAGGTGAACGGGGCTTTTGTGCGTAATAAAGAATGTTTCTCGACAACCCACGGCATAATGCGCGCCGTGATGATTACTTTCGAACGAACAAGGCGAGCGACGTGTTGAAGAAAACCCTGTTCCAGTTGCACTGGTTTTTTGGCATCAGCGCCGGGCTGATCCTGGCCTTGATGGGCATCACCGGAGCAACGGTGTCGTTTCAGGATGAAATCCTGCGGGCGTTGAATCCCTCTGTGCTGCAGGTCGAGAAACAGGTCGCCGGCGTCCTCCCGCCCGCCGAACTGGTCGAGCGCATCGAAGCCGCATCCGGCAAAAAAGTCTCGATGCTCTGGGTCGAGACCGACAGCGGCAACGCTGCGCGGGTGATCTTCACGGCGCCGCCGGGCGAGCGTCGCGGCGAGATGCGTTATTTCGACCCGTACACCGCCGAGTTCACGGGCGACGTCACCGGCCAGGACTTCTTCGGCCTGATGCTGCAATTGCACCGCTTCCTTGCGATGGGCGATACCGGGCGGCAAATCACTGGCGCGTGCACGTTGATCCTGGTGTTTTTCTGCCTCTCAGGCCTGTACCTGCGCTGGCCGCGCCAATGGAAGAACTGGCGAGCCTGGCTGACCCTGGACTGGAAGAAAAAGGGCCGCAGCTTCAACTGGGACTTGCACTCGGTGGCGGGCACCTGGTGCCTGGTGTTTTACCTCTTGGCCGCGCTGACCGGGTTGTCCTGGTCTTACGAGTGGTACAACCAAGGTCTGACCAAACTGCTGTCCGACGCACCGCAAAACGAGCGGGTTCGCAACCGCGGGCCGGCGCCGAGCGGTCCTGCGCCGACTGCCGATTACGCCGCGATGTGGAGCAGCATCTACAGCGCCGCCGGCCCGCACTTGTCTGCCTACAACATCCGCATGCCGCCGGTGGCTGGCCAACCGGCCACGGTGTTCTACCTGTTGAATACCTCGCCCCATGACCGCGCGCTGAACCAGATCACCCTGGATCCGGCGACCGGGATCACCAAACGTCATGATCGCTACAGTGACAAGAGCCTCAAGGCGCAATTGCTGACCAGCATTTATGCGCTGCACACGGGCAGTTACTTCGGCATTGTCGGGCGGATCATCCTGACGATCACCGCGCTGACCATGCCGCTGTTTTTCGTCACGGGCTGGTTGCTGTACCTGGATCGTCGACGCAAAAAGCGTCAGATCAAGGACGCGCGCAAAGGCCTGGTGCAACCGGGCGGCGACGCACCTGCCTGGCTGATCGGCTTCGCCAGTCAGAGCGGGTTTGCCGAGCAATTGGCTTGGCAGACTGCCGGGCAATTGCAGGCCGCAGGCTTGCCGGTGAAGGTGCAGCCGCTGGCGAATGTCAGCGAACAGGATCTGCGTGATTCGAGCAATGCACTGTTCGTGGTCAGCACCTTCGGCGACGGCGAAGCACCGGACAGCGCCCGTGGTTTTGAGCGCAAAGTGCTGGGTCGGGCGTTGAGCCTTGAGAGTTTGAACTACGCGGTGCTTGGTCTCGGTGATCGACAGTATCAGCACTTCTGCGGCTTCGCCCGGCGCTTGCACACCTGGCTCGGCGAACACGGCGGCAAGACCCTGTTTGCCCCGGTGGAAGTCGACAGCGGCGACCCCTACGCCTTGCGTCACTGGCAGCAGCAACTTGGCCTGCTGACCGGACAGGCGCCTGTGGATACCTGGCAAGCGCCCAGCTACGACAACTGGACGCTGGCCCGGCGCGAACTGCTCAACCCGGACAGCTGCGGCTCGCCGGTGTACTTGGTGGGTCTGATTGCCCCAAGCACCAGCAGTTGGCTGGCCGGTGATCTGGTGGAAGTCATGCCGCGCAATTGCACGTGGGCGATCGAGCATTTCCTCGATGGCTTGGGGATTGATGGCCGGGCCAGTGTAGAACTCGACGGCCTCTCGCAACCGCTGGATCAAGCCCTCGCCAGTCGACAACTGCCCGAAAACCGGGCACATCTGGTTGGTCTGCACGCCCAGGCATTGGTGCAGGCGTTGGTGCCGTTGGCGATGCGTGAATACTCGATTGCTTCGATTGCCGCCGACGGCGTGCTGGAACTGATCGTGCGTCAGGAACTGCATCCCGACGGCAGTCTCGGCATCGGCTCCGGCTGGCTGACCGAACACGCCCCAGTGGGCGGCAGCATCAGTTTGCGGGTACGGCGCAACAGCGGTTTCCACCTGCCGAACGAACCGGTGCCGATGATCCTGCTGGGCAACGGCACGGGCCTCGCCGGGCTGCGCAGTTTGCTCAAGGCGCGGATTGCCGATGGGCAGCAACGGCATTGGCTGTTGTTTGGCGAGCGCAATCGCGAGCACGACTTCCTGTGTCGCGATGAGCTGGAAGGTTGGCTGATTGAAGGTGACCTGGAGCGGCTGGACCTAGTGTTTTCCCGGGATCAGGCCGAGAAAATCTACGTCCAGGATCGCCTGCGCGAATCCGCCGCCGAGCTGAAAAAATGGCTGGCCGACGGCGCCGTGATCTACATCTGCGGCAGCTTGCAAGGCATGGCTTCGGGCGTGGATCACGTGCTCAACCAAGTGCTGGGGATCGAAGAAGTCGATCGATTGATCGAACAAGGCCGCTACCGCCGCGACGTTTACTGAAAACACACCCTCCCTGTGGGAGCGGGCTTGCTCGCGAAAGCGGTCTGACAGCCAACATCTCTGTTGAATGTTGAGCCGTCATCGCGAGCAAGCCCGCTCCCACAGTTGATCTACGCCCTGCCTGAAAGTATCAAACCGGCGCCAGCTTCTGCTCAAACACACTCACCCCATCCAAATCCCGCAACACCACACTCATCTCCCCGCTCTGCCCATCAATATTCACCTCGCCAAAAAACTGAAACCCGGCAAATGGCGAGGTGTTCTGCGCCGGTGGTGCTTTCTCGAACACCACTTGCGGCCCAAAGGTTTTATCCAGCGGATTAGGCCCGAAGCTCCCGGCATTCAACGGCCCGGCGACAAACTCCCAAAACGGCTCAAAATCCTGAAACGCCGCACGCTCCGGGTGATAGTGATGCGCAGCGCAGTAATGCACATCCGCAGTCAGGAAGACGAAATTGCGCACTTGCTGGGCGCGCAGAAAACCGAGCAACTCGGCGATTTCCAGCTCGCGGCCCTGAGCCGGTCCCGGGTCACCATTGGCCACCGCTTCCCAACGGGTGACACCTGGGCTGACTTCACCATCGGGCACACCGAGACCAATCGGCATGTCGGCCGCGATCACTTTCCATTGCGCGTTTGAAGCTTTCAACGAGGCCTTCAACCAGTCCAGTTGCTCGCGGCCGAGGAACGGCTTCTCCCCGCCCAGGTTGTCGTCATTCGCCCCACGATAACTGCGCATGTCGAGCACGAACACATCAAGCATCGGCCCGTAACTGAGCTTGCGATAAATCCGTCCGCCGTTGTCGGCGGCTTGCAAACGCATCGGCGCGTATTCGAGCCAGGCCTGCCGCGCGCGGCCGACCAGGCTGTGGATATCTTTGCTCTTGTAGCGGTCGTCCAACTGCTTGCCCGGCGACCAGTTGTTGACCACCTCATGGTCGTCCCACTGCCAGATCTGCGGCACTTCAGCGTTGAAGCGGCGGATGTTTTCGTCCATCAGGTTGTAGCGATAGTTGCCGCGATATTCGTCGAGGGTTTCGGCGACTTTGCTCTTGGCTTCGCTGGTGATGTTGCGCCACACCCGACCACTTTCAGTAACAAGCTGTGCCGGCACCGGGCCGTCGGCGTAGATGGTGTCGCCGCTGTGGATAAAGAAGTCCGGCAGGCGCAGGCGCATGGCTTCGTAGATGCGCATGCCACCGATGTCCGGGTTGATGCCGAAGCCCTGGCCGACGGTGTCGCCGCTCCAGACAAAACGAATGTCGCGACGGGCCGTCGGCACGCTGCGCAAGTGGCCGAACCAGGGTTCACTGGCGGCACCACTTTGGGCGTCTTCGAAGTGCACTCGATAGAAAATCGCCTGGTCGGCTGGCAGCCCAGTGAGTTCAACTCGAGCGGTGAAATCGGTGCGGGCGTCGGCCAGTGGCGAGACAAAACGACGCGGGTTGGTGAACAGGCTGCGGGTGTCCCATTCCACCACCATCCGCGCCGGACGGTCGCTGCGACTCCAGACCATCGCTCGGTCGCCCAGTAGATCGCCGGACTGCACGCCGTCGGTGAGTTGCGGCCGATCCTGGACCGAGGCAATCACCGCCGGGGCCAGGCCCGGCAGCAACAAACCAGCGCCGACCGCTTGCATGACACGACGGCGACCGAGGTTGAATTCGCTCATGGTGTTCTCCCTGTAAAAGGGAAACTAAAGCATGTGCGCATGACGCCCGTGTGAAACGCGATCCCCTGTGGGAGCGAGCTTGCTCGCGATAGCGGCGTGTCAGACAACATCAATGCTGAATGTTAAACCGTCATCGCGAGCAAGCTCGCTCCCACAGGGGCTGGGTGTCAGGCCTTGGCTGGTTCCAGAGCCAACTCCACCACTTCCGGTCGCTTGAGCACCGCGTACGCCACCGCAGTCAGCAAACTCCCCGCCACAATCGCCAGCAAATAAAGCAGCGCATGGTTGATCGCATTCGGGATCATCAGCACGAACAACCCACCGTGCGGTGCCATCAACTTGCAGCCGAAGTACATCGACAACGCACCGGTCAGCGCGCCGCCAGCAATGCTCGCCGGAATCACCCGCAACGGGTCTTTGGCGGCAAACGGAATCGCGCCTTCAGAGATAAAGCACAGCCCCAACACCAACGCCGCTTTACCGGCCTCGCGCTCGGTCTGGGCAAATTTTCGCCGGGCAATAAACGTCGCAATCCCAAGACCAATCGGCGGCACCATACCGGCGGCCATAGTCGCGGCCATCGGTGCATAACTCTGCGACGCCAACAGCCCGACCGAGAACGCGTAAGCAGCCTTGTTGATCGGCCCGCCGAGGTCGACGCACATCATGCCGCCGAGCAACACACCGAGCAGAATCGCGTTGGTGGTGCCCATGCTATCGAGGAAGTGCGTCAACGCTTCGAGCATCCCCGCCACCGGTTTGCCGACCACGTAGATCATCACTAACCCGGTGAACAGACTCGCCAGCAACGGGATGATCAGAATCGGTTTCAGCGCTTCAAGGCTCTGCGGCAACCGCGCATAACGATTGATCGCCTGGGCCGCGTAACCGGCGATGAAACCGGCAACGATCCCGCCGATAAAACCGGCGCCCAAGGTACTCGCGAGCAAGCCACCAATCATCCCCGGCGCCAGGCCCGGACGGTCGGCAATGGAGTAAGCGATGTAGCCCGCCAGCAACGGCACCATCAACTTGAACGCAGTCTCGCCGCCGATCTGCATCAGCGCGGCCGCCAGCGTGCCCGGTTCCTTGAACGCGGTGATGCCGAACACAAACGACAGCGCGATCATCAACCCGCCCGCCACCACCATCGGCAGCATGAACGACACACCGGTCAGCAGGTG
This sequence comes from Pseudomonas sp. ASL4, assembly GCF_056680395.1. Lineage (NCBI taxonomy): Bacteria > Pseudomonadati > Pseudomonadota > Gammaproteobacteria > Pseudomonadales > Pseudomonadaceae > Pseudomonas > Pseudomonas sp. ASL4. The sequence goes on from NZ_CM155280.1 coordinate 7,210,118, forward strand.
TTTGTAGACGCCGGTCTTCTCTTGCTTGGCCGGGCCTTTGGCGCCGCTCGAAGCGGTTTCCTGCTTGCCTTCGGCCAGGGCTTTGTTGAGCGTGGCTTCGGCTTGTTTCAACGCGATGCCAGTGCCACAACGGTAAATCTTCTTGCCGGCGAAACGCTCGGTGGCGACTTCGATATCGCAAGCCAGCAGCACCACGTCAGCATCGGCAATCGCTGCGGCACTCAGCGGATTGCGCGCGCCGACCGAGCCCTGGGTTTCCACTTGCAGGTCGTAGCCCAGACGCTTGGCCGCTTGCTGCAAGGCTTCGGCAGCCATGAAGGTGTGGGCAACACCGGTCGGGCACGCGGTGATCGCGACCAGGCGCGGAGCGTTTTTAGCGGCCACGACAGGCTCGGCGACTGCTTCAGCGGCGACGTAAATCTCGGCCTCTTCCGCGCCACGGCGCAGCACGACTTCAACGTCTTGCAGGGCCTGGGCCGGGGTGCTGCGGAATACGCGTTTGCCGACGAATCGGGCCATGTCCACTGGCGCGCTGGTCACCAGCAGCACCCATTCGGCGGACTCAATGGTGGCCGCCGACAACTGGCGTTCCGGATGTGCCGCGTCGTTCACTTCGACGCAAGTGCTCCAGCCCTGACGCTGGGCGGCGGCGTCAAGCAACCGCGCGCACAGCACACTGGTGACCATACCGTTCGGGCAGGCCGTAACAATGGCTAACTTCATGACAACCCCTCTTATTGTTCTGTCAGGAGGCGCACGCGCACGCCCTGTTCGAGCTGCGCCAATTGCGCGGCATCACTGATGCCGAAACCGATCTGCGTGACGGCCATCGCGGCAATCGCCGTGGCGGTGCGCAGGGTCTGTTCAGGCGTGTCGGCACTGAGCAAACCGTGAAGCATGCCGGCCAGCAACGAATCGCCCGCACCCACCGTGCTGGCCACACTGACCTTGGGCGGCGTGGCATGCATCGCCGCGCCGACACTGAACCAGTTCACCCCTTCGGCGCCGTGGGAAATCACTACATGCTCGATACCTTGAGCGTGCAAGCGGCTCGCGGCTTTGGCTTGTGCAGCTACGCAAATCACTTCGCAACCGAGCGCATCCGCAAGCTCTTCGGTGTTGGGTTTGATCAGCCATGGACCGGCCGCCAGCCCTGCACGCAATGCTTCACCGCTGGTGTCCAGCGCCACGTTCAAACCGAGGTTTTTCAAGCGAGCGATCAACGCCTGCAACCATTGCGGGCTAACGCCTCGCGGCAGGCTACCGGCGACGACAACGGCATCATGCCCCGGCGCGATCTGATCCAGTCGGTCCAGCAACGCTTGCTGCGCCGCTTCACTGACTTGCGGGCCTGGGCCGTTGATATCGGTGATGCGCCCGTCGCTTTCCGCCAGTTTGATGTTGCTGCGAGTCTCTCCTGGCACGCGAATGAACGCGTCGACAAAACCGCGTTTGACGAACAGGGTTTCAAACGCCTGAAGATTGTCTTCACCGAGAAAACCGCTGACCGTCAGTTGATGCCCGAGATCGGCCAGCACCTGGGCCACGTTCACGCCTTTGCCAGCGGCGTGGGTGTGCATCTCGTCACTGCGGTTGACCTGACCGGGTTCCAACCGTGGCAACTGGACGGTCAGGTCCAGCGCCGGGTTGAGGGTCAGGGTTAAAATCTTGGCCATTACAGGGCCTCCACTAATGCGCGCACTTCATTGGCGCTGCCCACGATCAGGGCCTGTTGAGCGAGCGTTTGAGTCTGGGCCAGGCTGAGTTCGCGGATACGCGCCTTGACCTCGGCGATGCTGCGGCCGGAGACGCTGAGTTCGTCCACACCGAGGCCGACCAGCACCGGTACCGCCAGCGGGTCCGCCGCCAGTTCGCCACAGACGCCAACCCACTTGCCATGGGCATGGGCCGCGCGCACGGTGATGTCGATCAGTTGCAGCACCGCCGGGTGCAAGCCGTCCGCCTGGGCCGACAAGGTCGGATGCCCCCGGTCGATGGCCAGGGTGTATTGCGTCAGGTCGTTGGTGCCGACACTGAAGAAGTCGACTTCCTTGGCCAGAACCGGCGCCAGCAATGCTGCCGACGGCACTTCGATCATGATCCCCAGTTGCAGGTCTGCCACCGGGATTTCCAGACGCAGGCGCTCGGTCATGTCCCGGGCCTGACGCCACTCATCAACGCTGCCGACCATCGGGAACATGATCCGCAATGGACGGTTGTCCGCCGCACGCAGCAACGCGCGCAACTGCGCTTCCATGATGTGCGGACGTTGCAAGGTCAGGCGAATGCCGCGCACACCGAGGAACGGGTTTTCTTCCTTGGCGATCGGCCAATACGGCAGCGGTTTGTCGCCGCCGACATCAAGGGTACGCACCACCAGCGGACGACCGGCGAGGCCATCGAGGACGCGACGGTATTCAACTTCCTGAGTAGCTTCGTCCGGTGCTTGCGAGTGCGCCATGAAAATCAGTTCGGTACGCAGCAGGCCGATGCCTTCGGCGCCCTGCTCTACCGCACTGGTCACACCGGCGCTTTCGCCGATGTTGGCGAACACTTCGACTGCATGACCGTCGGTGGTCAGCGCCGGTTGGTGGCGTTGTTCGGCCGCCGCTTTTAATCGCTGCTCGCGGGTGTCGCGTTCTTCAGTGGCACGCTGCAAGGTTGCGGCATCGGCGTCGACATGCAGGCGACCGCGTTGCCCATCAATCAGCAACGGCGTGCCCGGTGCCAGCAGCAACACTGCGGCACCGGCGCCGACCAGCGCCGGAATCCCAAGGGCGCGGGCGACGATGGCGCTGTGGGCGGTAGCGCCGCCACGGGCAGTGAGAATGCCGGCCACCCGCGCTGGATCGAGACGGGCGACGTCGGATGGACCGACCTCGTCCATCACCAGAATGTACGGTTGCTCCGGTTCGCTCGGGGTTTCAATGCCGCAAAGTTGCGACAGCACCCGGCGACCGATATCGCGCAAGTCAGCAGCGCGCTCGGCGAGCAAGGCGTCTTGCAGCGATTCCTGTTGTTTAGCGGCGGCTTCGATCACCGCCATCCACGCCGCTTCGGCGCTTTCGCCTTGCTTGAGGCGCGTGTCGACTTCATCGGTCAATTCCGGGTCGTCGAGCATTTCCTGGTGGGTGATGAAAATCTCGCGAATGGCTTTGGATTTGCTGCGTTCGATCAAGCCTTCGATGTCGCGACGGACATCGGTCAGCGCTTGCTTGAGACGCTCGCGCTCGACGGCGGCGGATTCACCGCGCAGCGGATAATCGATGGCTTGCAGTACTTGAATGTGCGCCGGGCCGATGGCGATTCCCGGCGCGGCGGCGATGGCCTGGACCAGGCTGCCGGACTTTGGCGCGAGCAACACTTCGGCGACATCGGCAAACACTTCGCGCTGCTGACTGACGGCTGGCAACGGCTCGACTTCTTCACCGAGACCTTCTTCGATGGCTGCCAGCAACGCCGGCAAGGCATCGGCGGCGATGCTCGGTTCGGCGATGAACTCCAGCACCTGACCGCGACGGGCGCCAAGGCTGAGCAGCTTGCTCAAGCTCTTCACCGACACGGCGCTGTCCTGGCCATCGACGATGCGCACACGAATTTCGCCTTCAAAACTTTTCGCCAGTTGCGCGAGGATCTTCGCCGGGCGCGCATGCAAACCGTGGGCGTTGGCCAGGGCAATGCGCGCGCTCGGCCAGTCGGCAGGCACTTCACCGCCCAGTACTTCAAGGACTTTGCGGCTGCTGGTGGCGCGGCCCAATTCGTGGCCACGGCCTTCGATCAGCAACGCACACAGGCGCTCGAGCAAGGCCTGATGCGCTTCGCCGAGGCTGGCCAAACAGAACAGACCGCTCAACGGCTGACCTAGGTAACGCATCGGTTTGTCCGGCGTGACGAAGGCCAGCCCCGGACGCTTCACGGTTTGCTCGCTGTGCAGCCACCACAGGCCATCGCCCAGGGGCAGCGCTTCGACTTGTTGCAGCACGGCGGAGAAACCATTGCTCACGCAATCGGCCTGACGCAGCAAACGCGCGCCGCGCCAGACCAGTTCTTCGAAGTCATCGGCGGACACACCGAGGCCGATCATCTGGGCGTCCAGCGCCAATTCTTGCGGCGCGCCTTGCAGCAGTTTCAGCAGCGCTTCGGCGGAACTGGCGCGACGCAGGGCCTGGCCCAGATCGGTCTCGCCGAGGGCACGGGTCAGCAGTTGCAGCAGGCGCAGGTGTTCATCGGATTTGGCAGCGATACCAATCGCCAGGTAGACAATGTGGCCATCGCCCCAGTCCACGCCCTCAGGAAATTGCATCAGCCGCACGCCAGTGGAAAACACCTGATCGCGGGTTTCCGGAGTACCGTGGGGGATGGCAATACCTTGACCGAGAAAGGTCGAGCCCTGGGCTTCACGCGCCTGCAAACCGGCGAGATAACCCTCGGCGACCAAGCCATCGGCGACCAGATGTTGGGCCAGCAGGTGCAACGCGGCTGACTTATCCACAGCCGACTGGCCCATGGATATCTGCTCTATGGTGAGCTCGAGCATGCTTTCTCCTTTTTGGCGCCCTTGGGGTGCCAGGTATTGTTTTGAATGTTTCAGCTTAGGCGCTTGATCATGACTTTTGGCAGTTTCGCGGCAGAACCGGCCAAAGGCACCTATAACGTAGAAAATACGCTTGCTGAAACGTTTAATCTAGAAAGTTTGGCACGTTACTCGATAATGTCTCATCCTTGAAGTCCAACTTGTCGGATGCGCTGCGACAATGGTTGCCTGCCTGAATCAGGTAGGATTGGCGAAAATGTCGGGGCAAGCTCGAAAAAACAAGGAAATCCCGAGTTGAAACTCAGTGATATCGCACAGTTGGCCGGTGTGTCCGTAACCACCGCCAGTTATGTCATCAATGGCAAAGCCGCACAGCAACGCATCAGCAGCGCTACCGTCGAGCGTGTGCGTGCCGTGGTTGAGCAACATGGCTTTACACCCAACCCTCAAGCCGCCGGGCTGCGCAGTCGGCATACCCGCACCTTGGGGTTCATCCTGCCGGACCTGGAAAACCCCAGTTACGCGCGGATCGCCAAACTCCTGGAGCAAGGCGCCCGGGCGCGCGGCTATCAGTTGCTGATCGCCAGCTCCGATGATGCACCGGACAGCGAACGGCAACTGCTGAAACTGTTCCGGGCCCGGCGTTGCGACGCCTTGATCGTCGCCAGTTGCCTGCCGACCGATGATGACAGCTATCGCCAGTTGCAGGCCAAAGGCATTCCAATCATCGCCATCGACCGGGTTATGGAACCCGAGCATTTCTGCTCGGTGATCAGTGACGACCGCGAGGCCAGCCTGCAACTGACCCGCAGCCTGCTCGACCCATTGCCCAAGCAAATCGCCCTGATCGGCGCCCGTCCCGAGCTGAGCATCAGCCAGGAGCGGACGGCGGGCTTCAAAGAGGCGCTGGCCGGGTTCAAAGGCGAAATCCTGATCGAACAGGGCGAGTCGTTCAGCCGCGAGTGCGGCAAGCAACTGATGGAAGAATTACTCCAGCGTCTGGGGCATTTGCCGGATGCGCTGGTGACCACGTCCTACGTGCTGCTTCAAGGCGTGTTCGACGCGTTGCACGACTTCCCGCTGAAAACCCGGCCGCTGCGTCTCGGCACGTTCGGCGACACGCAGTTGCTGGATTTCCTGCCGTTGCCGGTCAACGCCATGGCCCAGCAGCATCAGTTGATCGCCGACAAAGCCCTGGAGCTGGCCCTGGCCGCCATCGAACAGTCGGACTACCAACCCGGCGTGCTCGCCATTGCGCGGACGTTCAAGCAGCGCATTCGCCAGGACTGAACCGTGGAGCTGATCGACAGCCACACTCATCTGGATTTTCCGGACTTCGACGCCGATCGCACGGCGTTGTTGGCCGAAAGCCGCGCCCTCGGGGTACGGCGGATGGTGGTGCTGGGGGTTTACCAGGGTAATTGGCAGCGGGTCTGGAACCTGGTTTTGAGTGATCCTGATCTGCATGCAGCGTTCGGCTTGCATCCGGTGTATCTGGATGACCATCGTCCTGAGGACCTGACGGTTCTCGGCGAATGGCTGACTCGGCTGGCCGGTCATCGGCAGTTGTGCGCCGTGGGCGAAATCGGTCTGGACTACTTCATCGAAACCCTTGATCGCGAGCGCCAGCAGGCGTTGTTCGATGCGCAGCTGCAACTGGCGGTGGATTTCAATCTGCCGGCGCTGATTCATGTGCGGCGCAGTCATGCCGCGGTGATAGCTACCCTCAAACGCTTTCGTTTGAAACGCGCAGGCATCATCCACGCCTTCGCCGGCAGCAAGGAAGAGGCGCGGGAATACATCAAGCTTGGTTTCAAACTGGGCCTCGGTGGCGCCGCGACCTGGCCTCAAGCCTTGCGCATGCATCGGGTGCTGGCCGAGTTGCCACTGGACTCGGTGGTACTGGAAACCGACTCCCCGGACATGGCACCTGTCATGTTCCCCGGCCAACGCAACAGCCCGGCGCACTTGCCGGCGATCTGCTCGGCACTGGCCGGCATCATGGCGATCAACCCTGAACAATTGGCCACCGCCAGCACGGCCAATGCCTGCGAGCTGTTCAACTGGTAGTCACGAAAAACCAGTGCGCGCAGGGAAACAGGAATCTGCCCGCCAGAAAAGAGGATAAGTACTACAGATTGTTCGCATTAACGTTGGAACGCATACCCTGTGGGAGCGGGCTTGCTCGCGAATGCGGTTCGTCATTCAGCATGATGGTGACTGACACACCGCATTCGCGAGCAAGCCCGCTCCCACATTGGGGTGTTGATTAGACCCGGAACGCGCAGATCAACTGTTTCAACTCAACCACCTGCGCCGACAATGCGCGGCTGGCATTTTCGGTCTGGTGCGCACCTTCGGCGGTACGCTCGCCGGCACGGTTGATCTCGACGATGTTCTGGTCGATGTCATGGGCCACGGCGGTTTGTTGCTCCACGGCAGCGGCGATCTGCTGGTTCTGGTCGACGATCATACCCACGGCGCCGAGGATGTTTTCCAGTGCTTGCTGGACCTTTTCCGACTGCCCCACGGTGCCGTTAGCCATTTGATGGCTGACGCCCATGGCTTTCACCGCCGCACCGACACCGCCATGGAGCTTGGCGATCATCTGCTCGATTTCTTCGGTCGATTGCTGGGTGCGTTTGGCCAAGGTCCGGACTTCATCCGCCACCACCGCGAAACCACGGCCCTGCTCCCCCGCCCGCGCGGCTTCGATGGCGGCGTTCAGCGCCAGCAGGTTGGTCTGCTCGGCAATGCTTTTGATCACATCCAGCACGCGGCTGATGGACTGGCTGTCGCTGGCCAGTTGATTGATCACCATCACCGACTGATCGATCTCGCCAGCCAGTGCCGCAATGCTGCCCTGCTGGGACTCCACCAGCCCACGACCGTTGAGGGTCTCGTCATTGACGCTGTGGGCGCTGCTGACTGCCGCCGCCGCGCTGCGTGCCACTTCCAGCGATGTGGCTGACATCTGGTTCATGGCAGTGGCGACCTGTTCGATCTGCGTCCGCTGCCCGGCCACGGCCTGATTGCTCTGGGCGGAAACGCTTTCCACTTGCCCGGCCTGGCGCTCGACTTCGCTGACGGTCTGGCCGACCCGCTCGATCAAGTCGTGGATTTTCTTCACCGTCCCGTTGAACACCTCGCCCAACTCACCCAACTCATCGCGGCTGTGGGCGCTGAACGTCACGGTCATGTCGCCGGCCGCCACTTTATCCATCACCGCGCCCAGGCGCTTGAGGGTGGTGCGGGTCGAGGCGTAAAAGCCGCCGTAGAGATAGAAGATCAACACAAACACCACCGACAGCGCTACGGCCTGCAAGACCATGTGCGTGCGGTTCTGCTCCAGCCGCTGCTGCAACTGGGTGCCGAGAAACGTCAGGGTGGCTTCATTGAGCTGGTAAGTCTGGTCCATCAGGCCGGTGACCTGATCGTAAAATCCCTGCCACGGTGCATCAAGCGTGTCGGCCACAACCACCTGCGTTTCGAACAGCTCGCCGGCCTTTTTCAGCGAGGCCTTGCTGCTCTCAGCCTGAGCGGCCAGGGTGTCGTGCGCCGCTTGGCTTGCGCCCAACGCATCGTGCAACTTCAACCCGTATTCGGCTTGGAGCTTTTCGATCTGCGCCAGCAACTCGTCGAAACGGGTGCTTGACGCCGAATTGAGAAAGCCCTGCCCCAGCGAAAATGAGCCCATCGCCCGGCCTTCGCCCAGAATCTGGGTCACCGGCGGGGTGACGCTGGTGATGAGTTCACTGAGCTGGCGCATGTCGCTCTGGGTGTCACGACTCAGGCCGGCCTGGCTGGCGATGATCTGGCTGAAAACCTGCGCGTTGCCGAGCAACTTGCCAATCAGCGCACTTTTGCTTTGTAGGGAATTTTCCGCTTGCTGGGCCTTGAACGCGGCGATCATTTCATCGCGTTTGCCATCGAAGACTTTGATCTGTTCCGGGTCGGTGCTCATGGCCACCAGACCTTGCAAGCGAGTCAGAATGCTTTGTCCCAGCGCCGTGATCTTCGACTCCACATCACCGGCCTTGCCGGACTGACCGAGGGTGACGTTGATCTGCACCAGGTTGTTCAGGGTTTCCAGATCCCGCCGAAGGGTCAGGCTGCTGCCCAGCAGGTCGAGGCTTTGCAGTTCGACCTGGGTGCCCTGGAATTCGCGATAAGAATCGCGCACCAGATAGAAGTTGGTCACCAGCATCGGCACCAGGAACAGCACGCTGATCAGGCTGAACTTCATGCCGAAGCTCAGACGGTTCATCAGCGCGACAGCGGGATAGAGCAAGCTCTTCACTGTGAAGTCTCCCTTTTGATTTCTTATTTTTATTGGCAGGCGCGCAGCGACAGCAGATAGCCACTATTTGGCGCTATGTCTGTATAGCTCAAATCGAAGGGAGGTTTTGTAACTTAAGGTTAACGGGAGGATGCCGTGATCGAGGTTGATGAAACCCTTGTGGCGAGGGGGCTTGCCTGTGGCGAGGGAGCTTGCTCCCGCTCGGCTGCGAAGCAGTCGCAAAATGAGCGGGCGAGGTTTCCTGATCAATCACCTTGGCAGGTTTCGGGGGCGCTTCGCACCCCAGCGGGAGCAAGCTCCCTCGCCACAATGAAGTTCACTTCAGATTTGAGGTGGTTAAGGCAACACCGTCCACAACGCAAACCCGGCATACCAGAGCACCGCCGCCCGCAGCAGCAATTCCCAGATGCGATCCAGGCTGTTGATGCCGTCGGGGCCGACCATCGGCGCTGGTATCTCACCGGCCACCAGCCCGACCTTTTCGATCAACTGGGCGGCGCTGATGTTCCAGTTCAGCAACTCGTGCAGCATCACCCGCCCGACCGCAACAAAGTTACCGACCAAGGCAAAACTCGCCGCCAGCAACCGCACGGGCACCCAATCGAAGGCATGGCGCAATTGCGCAGCACGCTCAGCCACCGCCGGGTTCTGGCTATGCTCTTCGGCCAGCGCGAGCAAGCGATAGCTCAGCGCAGCTACCGGGCCCAGCAGGAAGTACCAGAAAATAACCGCGAAAAAGCTTTGGTAGGCCTCCCAAATCAGATGGGCCTGAACCCGCTCCAGCAGTTGCTCGCCATTGTCAGCGCAGATGTCCAGGTCACGCTTGGCCACGTGTGCAGCGGCTTGCAGGTCTTCGCGGCGCCAGGCATCGCGAAACGGTCCGAGACCCGCCAGCAGATCACCACGCCCCAGGCTGTAAATCACCACCAACAGGTGCACCGGCAGCGCCAGCAAGCCATAAGCCAAAGGCTCCAGGACCAGCAACAGCAAACCGAGCAGCGCCACCGGCAACAACACCAACAGCACCAATACCAGCCACGGACGGTCTTTCAGACGCGGGCTGGCCTCAAGCTTGTGCAACTCGCGGACCCAACCACCATCACGCTGAACCCGATGACGCAGGGCCGAGAACTTCTCGATCCAGACCGCCAACAGCAACACCAGAAAACTCATTGTTGTTCCTCTTTTGCCAGAGCGGCGCGATAGCGTGTCCAGTCGAACGCCGGTCCCGGATCGGTTTTGCGCCCGGGTGCGATGTCGCTATGCCCGCAAATGCGCTGCGCGGTAATGCCGGTGAACGTGTTTTGCAACTGGCGGGTCAGTGTCGTCAATGCTTGATACTGCGCGTCCGTAAAGGGCAGATCATCCGTACCTTCGAGCTCGATGCCCACGGAAAAATCATTACAGACTTCCCGCCCCTCAAAATTCGAGACACCGGCATGCCAGGCACGCTCAAGACAGGAGACAAACTGAGTGACGGTGCCGTCACGCTCGATCAGAAAATGCGCAGACACCCGCAGGTCAGCAATCCCCTCAAAGTAGGGATGCTCCGTGACATCCAGACGATTCTGGAAAAATTCCTGCACCTTGCCGGTGGCGAACTGCGCCGGCGGCAGGCTGATGTTGTGGATCACCAGCAGGGAAATTTCATCCGTGGGGCGCGCATTGAAGTTGGGCGAGGGGCATATGTTTACGCCCTGGCACCAACCGCTCGCGGGGTCCAACTGCATACAGGTTCCTTCAACGACGACCGTGTTGGCGCCCAGTATGCCGCGATAGACCCTCTGCGCGCGATCACTTGCCGTGATTGAGACGCCGCAAGTTGCCAATCACCGATTCCAGAGCCCGATCGAACAGCAACGTATCGTCCAGCGCACGCACCGCACCACGGCGAAACTCCAGGGCCAGACCGATACGGTTGCGCTCCAACACTTTCATCCCGGTGCGGTTGACGAAGATGTACTTGCCGGTGGCGTCAATGACCGCCGCCAGCTTGCAACGCAAGGTGTTTTCTTCGTCTTCCTGAAACTCGACCCAGCAGCCCAGGCGCAGCTGATCTACCTGGAGCAGGCCAATATCGTCCGCCGGCAAACGTACCGACGCCGTGTCGACCGGACCTTCATCGGCAGTACGCAAGACGATTTCCTCCCGCACTTCGACCATCACTGGCTCATCGCGGGGTGTCGTCTGTTCCGGTGTCCGGGCTGGCCGCTCGAACAGTTGAACGTGCAAGGCTTCCAGCTCACTGAAGAATTCACTGGTGGCAAACGGGTCGAACGCCGAACTGCTCAGGCCATCACGCAGGGATTTGAGCAGCCCCGGCACCAGCGACAGCAGACGCAGGCTCGCGTCGGCTTCGTCGTGACGCTGCACGCTCCAGATCAATTGCGCCATGGTTTGCACATCGGCGTGCCATTCGGCGGACTGATCGCCGTGCTTGAGGTAAGTCAGCAACAGCAGCTTGCTCCAGGCGTCCTGGACGAATACCACCACGCCTTGCGGGAGCAGCTTGCCCAACAAGGCCTCATTCAGCGCCCGTTCGACCCGCTGACGCGCCAATTCAGTCTTGGCCCGGCCTTCTTCGGCGTCCCGGGTGCGCTGTTCCAGCAGCTCGCTGCGACGGCGTTCATCACTGGTAAACGCCAGAAAGTCCGCCAGCAACTCGGAGAAAATCGCCGGGTCGTCGACAAAGTCATTCAACAGCCGCTGCACCACTTGCTCAATGCGCAGGTACAACGAATCGCGCTCATGATCGTCACACTGGCCCCAACCCATGGCCGCGGTGGCGATTTCATTGAGCAGACGTCGCGCCGGGTGGCTGCTGCGGCTGAAAAAGCTCTTGTCGAGCACCGCGACCTTCAGCATCGGGATCTGCAAGCGCCCGATAAGCGCCTTGAGCGAATCCGGCAGGTTACGGTCATCGAGAATGCATTCGAAGAGCATGGCGATCAGGTTGATCACGTCTTCGTCGGCCACCCCGACCACCCGCGACTTGCCGCTTTTTACGCTGACGCGGGTTAACAGTTGTTCGAGTTGGTTGCGCAGGTCAAAGTCGTCCTGAGCTGCCAGGGCCGGCACGTATTGCTGCAAGTGCGACAGCAGGCGCAGCAAGTCGCGGGTGGAAATCGGCTGGGCCTGGGCACTGAGCTCAAGCGTCGGCGCGACGCTGCCACGCACGTGGAAAAGCAGTTCCTGCAAGGCGGCGAAGACTTCCTGGACACCGTCATCAATCTGCGTATTGCCGGACCGGACAACCGCTTCGACCGGTTCGGCATGGGCACTGGCCGCCGCACGGTCAGCAGCACGCCGCGCCGGGGCCGGCTTGAGCTCGGGCAGCACGCCGGTGGCGATCAGCAATTGGTTGGCTTCGGCGTAGAGCTGATCGGCGCTGCTGAGCACATAGCGCTCGAACAGTTTGAGAATGATCAGCTTGACCTTGATCTCCACGCCCAGATTGCGCCCGGACTGCAGAAAATACTCGCACAGCATCGCCGGGCCCATCGGGTTGTGCTGTTCGAGCAACTCCTTGCCCAACAACACGCTGAGTCGGGTGGTCAGTTGATCGAGGGCGAACCCTTCGCGGTTGAGTACTTTGCTGACCATCGCCTCCACCGCAACGTTGCGCTCCAGGTCGTCATTGGGCAGCGATGCATTAGCATCGAACGCCAATGCCTGGGGCAAGGTCGAGTGAGTGATGTCGTACTGAGTGAGGCTGACGAATGCCTCAAAAAACTGTTCGAGAAAGCCGCGTTCAATGCTTTTACGCTTGAGGCGCAAGTCGCGCATGGCTTCGAAAAAGAGGTTCTGCTCGACGTCGTTGCGGGCCCGGTCGGCCATTTCGAACAGCGTGTCATCTGCATTATCGAACAGCTCCTGCAAACCATGCCTGAGTAACTGAGCAGCCTTGTCGCGAACCTGAAGCAGAATCACAGGCAGGCGGGCGAGCGGCGAGTGGGTCGCCTGATCGGTAGCCGCCTTGTGCAAAGGCACTACATTCCCGTCGTTGTGCATCCAAGCCTCCTGAAACGGTGATTCTTCGGTTCGGTAAGAAAGATCGACGGCGGGTGCAAGCCTCACGGGCGGTGCTCAACGGGGATCACCGCCCACCCGCTGTCATTCAATAATCGGGGACCCAAAGGGACGTCAAAGCTATGACGTCAAATGCAAGGCGAATTATCTGTAAAACACACGGCTTGTGCCAGCAGACTCTGCGCTTCTCATTGAAATAGACGTACAAGGCAGACCCCTGCTTAACGCCAAATGCTCAGGCGAATCGACCAAATGCAGGTTTCAGAGCGATGTGAACACCGTGGATGCCTTGGGTTGGTTCGCGCCATGGCCCTATAATCGAGCCACTTAGTTTGTGGAGCCCGTTATGCCGAATCTACGTCTCGCCGATTTGACCGCCGAAATCGAAGCCAACGTGCGCCGTGCGTTGCTCGAAGATATCGGCAGCGGCGACATCACCGCACAGCTGATCCCGGCCGAACGCCTGGCCAAAGCCACCATCATCACCCGCGACGCGGCCGTCATTGCCGGCACTGCTTGGGTTGACGCCGTTTTCCGGCAGTTGGACCCACGGGTTGCGGTGCACTGGCAGGTGCGCGATGGCGAACGGGTGCAGCCCAACCAGCCGCTGTTTCACCTCGAAGGCCCGGCGCGTTCGCTGCTGACGGGTGAGCGCTGTGCGCTGAATTTCCTGCAATTGCTGTCAGGCGTGGCAACGCGCGCGCAATTTCTGGCGGATTTCGTCGCCGAGACTCAGGTAAAGCTGCTCGACACCCGCAAAACCCTGCCGGGGCTGCGTCTGGCGCAGAAGTATGCCGTGACTTGCGGCGGCTGCCACAACCACCGTATTGGTCTGTATGACGCCTTCCTGATCAAGGAAAACCATATCGCGGCCTGCGGCGGCATTCCTGAAGCGATCAAGGCCGCGCACAAGATCGCCCCAGGCAAGCCCGTGGAAATCGAAGTGGAAAGCCTGGATGAGCTGAAAGAGGCCCTGGCGGCCGGTGCCGATATCATCATGCTCGACGAACTGAGCCTGGATGACATGCGTGAAGCGGTGCGCCTGAACGGCGGCAAGGCAAAACTGGAGGCCAGCGGCGGTATCAACGAAAGCACGTTGCTGCCGATTGCCGAAACCGGGGTTGATTACATTTCGATTGGTGCGATGACCAAGGATGTAAAAGCCGTCGACCTATCGATGCGGCTCAGCCTCTGATTGAAAAATGTGGGAGCGGGCTTGCTCGCGAAAGCGGTGAGTCAGACGATAAAAATCGTCGACTGATACACCCTCTTCGCGAGCAAGCCCGCTCCCACAGGTCAGACCACCAGATTATTGTCCTCGCAGTACTGTTCCCACTTGACACCCAATACTTCGGCCGCCTCTTTGTGCAGAACCAGGCGTGCCGCCTCGAACTCTTCAGGACTTGAGGTGTACTTGAGCGTCAGCTCCCAAGGCTGCAAGCCTTGCGATTCCGCTTCATCCTCGAACGCCCATTGGACCTGGTCTTTCTGATCGTCGGCGGGCAGGTCCTTGATCTCTTCGGCTAGCTGGGGCGACTCCAGCAAGTACTTCTTGAGCGCTTCTTCGTGTCTGGCTTCTTGGGTCAATTCTTTAACGGTCATGTCGTTCTCGCTGATCTGGGGAATGGAAGATGGATCTGGATCATCAAGGATCTCTCTGACGCAAAAAACCGCGTGAAGCCTGGTTTGTCTGGCCTTCAGAACCATTCGGGATCATCTGAAAACAGCTCGGTGGTGCTCATGCAAGCTCCGAATATAGGACCTTTAGCTGACGATTTATATGCATGTTTACATCAAATCTACAAAAAACCGATTGCCGTCACTGACCACGCTTATTTTGTGAGGCCCACAGGAACATGTTTCAGAAAACGAAGTCATAGCGATGTGCCATATAGGCACTTCACAAGGAATTCAGGTGATGCGCAATTTTCCAAAGCTTCCGTCTACCCTGTTTGCAACTGGCATGGCTGCCCTGCTGCTCGGCAACCTGGCACTGGCCAATACGGCTCAGGCTATCGAGCTTAGCTCCGACAACCCTTCGCTCAACGACACGCTCACCGCCACCCACACCTCATATGGCAAAACCGTACTGGTCAGAACCAATCTGGAAGTCAGTGAGCTGGAAAAATTACCAGGCATCGTTAAAACCAATACAGCTGAAATCGACAACCTGAAGAAAACCGTCAGCGAACAAGCGCGCCTCATCGAAGAACTCAGACGCAACACCGGCACAAACGTCGGTTCGAGCACCAGTGAAATAACCACCCTCAAGCGTACCGCCGAGGAACAGAATAAAGACCTCAAAGACCTCACCAGGCAACTGGAGGAGCTCAAGCGCAATAACGGCTCAAGTTCAAGCTCCAGCTCGACTGAACTGTCCAATCTCAAGCGCACCGTCGAGGAGCAGGATAACGGCCTGAAAAAACTCGCCTCGCAGATGGACGATCTCAAGCGCAATAACGGCTCAAGTTCAAGCTCCAGCTCTAGTGAAGTGAGCGACCTCAAGCGCAGTGTCAGCGAACAACAGAATGGCCTTAAAGATATTGCCCGTCAGGTGGATGATCTCAAGCGCAACGCCGGATCGAGTTCCAGCTCAAGCTCCAGTGACCTGTCCAGCGTGAAGCAAAAGGTCAGTGAACAGGGCAATCAACTGGATCAGCTCAAACGCTCCGTCGAGGATCTGAGCCGGAAGGTGAAATAGCAGTAATTCTTTGCCCGAGACAGGAATCGAACCTGCGACCTTCGCGTTACGAGTGCGCTGCTCTACCGGCTGAGCTACACGGGCGGTGAGCTAAACCTAGCACAGGTTCGGAGTGTCGCAACCGCGAGTACCTTCCCGGATTATCGCAGGCAAAAAAAGGCCCCGCAGTTTTCACTGCGGGGCCTTTTTTACAACGTTGAAGCGGTCAAGCGAGGGGTGTCTTAAACGCCCGACGCCTTGGCTGCTGCTACGTCTTTGATGGACAGCTTGATACGGCCGCGGTTGTCCACGTCCAGTACCAGTACTTCCACTTCCTGGCCTTCTTTCAGGATGTCGGTCACTTTCTCAACGCGAGCGTCGCTCAACATGGAGATGTGAACCAGACCGTCCTTGCCAGGCAGGATGTTGACGAATGCGCCGAAGTCGACGATGCGCTCAACCTTACCGACGTAGATCTTGCCGATTTCAGCTTCTGCGGTGATGCCCAGAACGCGCTGACGTGCAGCTTCAGCAGCTTCCTTGGTTTCGCCGAAGATCTTGATCGAGCCGTCGTCTTCGATATCGATCGAAGCCTTGGTCTCTTCACAGATCGCACGAATGGTCGCGCCGCCTTTACCGATAACATCACGGATTTTGTCGGTGTCGATTTTCATCGCGATCATGGTCGGAGCATTTTCCGACAACTCGGTGCGGGACTGACCAATGATCTGGTTCATCTGACCGAGGATGTTCAGGCGCGCTTCCAGGGCTTGGCCCAGAGCGATTTCCATGATTTCTTCGGTGATGCCTTTGATCTTGATGTCCATCTGCAGCGCGGTAACACCTTTGGCGGTACCGGCTACTTTGAAGTCCATGTCGCCGAGGTGGTCTTCGTCACCCAGGATGTCGGTCAGGATGGCGAATTTCTCGCCTTCTTTAACCAGACCCATGGCGATACCGGCAACCGGTGCCTTCATCGGAACGCCGGCATCCATCAGGGCCAGGGAAGCGCCGCAGACCGAAGCCATGGAGCTCGAACCGTTGGACTCGGTGATTTCCGACACAACACGAATGGTGTACGGGAACACGTCGGCAGCAGGCAGCATGGCTGCAATCGAACGACGGGCCAGACGGCCGTGACCGATTTCGCGACGACCAGCGCCACCCATGCGACCACACTCACCTACCGAAAACGGAGGGAAGTTGTAGTGCAGCATGAACGGGTCTTTTTTCTCGCCTTCCAGGGTGTCCAGCAGTTGTGCGTCACGGGCGGTGCCCAGTGTTGCAACAACCAGAGCCTGGGTTTCGCCACGGGTGAACAGTGCCGAACCGTGGGTCTTTGGCAGAACACCGACTTCGATGTTCAGAGGACGTACGGTCTTGGTGTCGCGGCCGTCGATACGTGGCTTGCCGTTTACGATATTTTCGCGAACGGTGCGGTATTCGATTTCGCCGAAAGCAGCTTTGACTTCGCTGGAAGAAGGCTGGCCTTCTTCACCGGACAGCTTGGCAACAACCTGGTCTTTCAGCTCACCCAGGCGAGCGTAACGGTCGGCCTTGATGGTGATGGTGTAAGCCTGGGAGATCGCGTCGCCGAACTCGGCACGGATGGCGCCCAGCAGAGCGGTGGCTTCTGGCTGTGGAGTCCAGGTCCAGGTTGGCTTGGCCGCTTCGGCAGCCAGTTCTTTAACGGCGTTGATCACAACCTGGAACTCGTCGTGAGCAAACAGTACCGCGCCCAGCATCTGGTCTTCGGTCAGCTCTTTGGCTTCCGATTCAACCATCAACACAGCTTCCGAAGTACCGGCAACGACCATGTCCAGGCTCGAAGCTTTCTGTTGTTCGTAAGTCGGGTTCAGCAGGTAGCCGGTGCTTTCGTGGAACGCAACGCGTGCACAGCCGATAGGGCCATCGAAAGGAATGCCGGAGATGGCCAGGGCAGCCGAGGTACCGATCATCGCAGCGATGTCCGGATCGGTCTTCTTGCTGGTGGAAACGACGGTGCAGACAACCTGCACTTCGTTCATGAAGCCTTCTGGGAACAGCGGACGGATCGGACGATCGATCAGTCGGGAAGTCAGGGTTTCTTTCTCGGAAGGACGGCCTTCGCGCTTGAAGAAACCGCCAGGGATCTTACCGGCAGCGTAAGTCTTTTCCTGGTAGTGAACGGACAGAGGGAAGAAGCCCTTGCCTGGATCGGCTTGCTTGGCACCAACGACGGTCACCAATACGCTGACGTCGTCGTCAACGGTGACCAATACTGCGCCGGAGGCCTGACGGGCGATACGGCCAGTCTCGAGGGTAACGGTCGACTGACCGAACTGGAATTTTTTGATTACCGGGTTCACGGTGTCCTACCTTCTTTGTGGCTCTTGGGGAACTTGTCTTCTTGCGAAATTCTTGGGCAATGTCGGGAGTCGGCCCAACGTCTGTCCAGGGTAAAACGTGTATCCAGATAAAACTTGAGGCTGGGAGCCTGCCATGCGCCAGCGGGAAACCCACTGACGCAAGACAGACAACCAACCTCTAGCGCAATCGCTTATTAGCGACGCAGACCCAGGCGACCGATCAGAGCCTGGTAACGGCCCAGATCCTTGCCTTTCAGGTAGTCCAGCAGCTTACGGCGCTGGTTTACCATGCGGATCAGACCACGACGGGAGTGGTGATCTTTACCGTTGGCCTTGAAGTGACCTTGCAGTTTGTTGATGTTGTGGGTCAGCAGTGCAACTTGCACTTCTGGCGAACCAGTGTCACCAACAGCTTGCTGGTAGTCAGCTACGATTTGAGCTTTTTCTTGAACGTCGAGAGCCATGAGGCAATCCTTTTATCAGGAAACTGTTTCAGAGAAACAGCTTCAACAGGCCAGGGACAAATCCCTGTATCTAAAAATGAGTAGTGACCGTGCCTGCTAACAGCCACCCTCGCCAGCCTGCTGTTACGCAGACCGGTTTCGGTCATTCCGACCGAATCAGTCGACGCGGCGCGATGCGCCCGTCTTCGCTCACTTCACCGATACCGATGAAGCGACCGTTGTGATCCTGTACCCGTACCATGCCAAACTTCGGTGCATCCGGGGCCCGTACCGGTTGGCCGTTAAGCCAGTAGAACGAGCTGTGCTCCGAGAACTGCAACAGTGGCCAATCCAGCAAGCCGCTGTCCGATGGCATCAGGAAGCGGTCGACCGCTTCGTTGCCGCCTTCGGCATGTACCGCTTCCAACTCTTCAAGCGTGACAGTCTGCGCCAGCGTGAAAGGCCCGGCCTGGGTACGTCGCAATTCAGCAACGTAAGCGCCACAACCGAGTTGCTCACCGATATCCTCCACCAGGGTGCGGATATAGGTGCCTTTGCTGCAATCCACCGCAAGCCGCGCAGTATCACCCTCAAAGGCCAGCAATTCCAAGCGCGCAATAGTAACAGAACGCGGTTCGCGCTCCACTACTTCGCCTGCACGGGCCAGCTTGTACAGCGGCTGGCCATCACGCTTGAGCGCCGAGTACATCGGCGGTATCTGACTGATTTGCCCACGAAAACCGGGTAAAGCAGCTTCGACATCGGCGCGACCAACGGTCACCGGGCGCTCCAGCAGAACATCACCTTCGGCATCCGCCGTGGTGGTGGTCTTGCCCAGTTGCGCCAGGGTTTCATAAGCCTTGTCGGAGTCGAGCAGGTATTGCGAGAACTTGGTGGCCTCACCGAAGCACAACGGCAGCACGCCGGTGGCCAGCGGATCAAGGCTACCGGTGTGCCCGGCCTTCTCGGCGTTCAGCAACCAGCGAACCTTCTGCAACGCCGCGTTGGAGGTGAACCCCAGCGGTTTGTCGAGAAGGATGATGCCGCTGACGTTACGACGGATACGTTTGACCTGAGCCACCGATTACTCCTTGGCGTCTTCGGGTTCAGCCGCTACCGGGTGCTGATTGTCTTCAGCCACTGCACGCTCGATCAGGGCCGACAGGTGCGCGCCACGCACGACGCTTTCGTCGTAGTGGAAGTGCAACTGTGGAACGCTGCGCAACTTCATTTCGCGAGCCAACTGCATGCGCAGGAAGCCGGCGGCGGAGTTGAGCACCTTGATGCTTTGCGCGATGTCTTCGGCGTTGTCCTGGCCCATCACGGTGATGAAGATCTTGGCGTGACCGACGTCACGGCTGACTTCAACAGCGGTAATGGTGACCAGGCCGACGCGCGGGTCTTTGACTTCACGACGGATCAGCTGTGCAAGCTCACGCTGCATCTGATCGCCGATACGTTGGGTACGGCTGTATTCTTTTGCCATGTCTTGTTACCTGTTACTGCCTCACGGTGAAACCCGTGGGGTCTGAAAGCGGCAAACGCCCGGCCTGACAAAAGCCAGACCGGGCGTTGCGTTTAGAGTCCTGACGCCGTGCCGCGCACTTGCATGCGGCGGCTCGCCGTGGCCCTTGAAGTGCGCGAGTTAGAGGCTGCGAGCAACCTGAACCTTCTCGTAGACTTCGATCTTGTCGCCAGCTTTGACGTCGTTGTAGCTCTTGACGCCAATACCGCATTCCATGCCGGCACGTACTTCGGAAGCGTCATCCTTGAAGCGGCGCAGGGATTCCAGCTCGCCTTCGAAGATAACGATGTCTTCACGCAGTACACGGATTGGACGGTTACGGTGAACAACACCTTCGATAACCATGCAACCGGCGATCGCGCCAAACTTCGGCGAACGGAACACGTCACGTACTTCAGCGGTACCCAGGATGTTCTCGCGAACATCGCTGCCCAGCATACCGGTGAGGGCTTTCTTGACGTCTTCGATGATGTCGTAGATCACGTTGTAGTAACGCATATCCAGACCTTCCTGCTCGACGATCTTGCGAGCGCCAGCATCGGCACGCACGTTGAAGCCAAACAGTACAGCGTTGGAGGCCAGCGCCAGGTTAGCGTCGGACTCGGTGATACCACCGACGCCGCCACCAACAACACGCACTTGCACTTCGTCGTTACCCAGGCCGTTCAAGGCACCGTTCAACGCTTCCAGCGAACCACGGACGTCAGATTTGAGGACGATGTTAAGCGTCTTCTTCTCTGCCTGGCCCATGTTTTCGAAGATGTTTTCCAGCTTGCCGGCGTGAGCACGGGCCAGCTTGACTTCGCGGAACTTGCCTTGACGGAACAGAGCCACTTCACGGGCTTTCTTCTCGTCCGACAGCACGCTCATCTCGTCGCCAGCGTCCGGGGTACCGTCCAGGCCGAGGATCTCGACAGGGATGGAAGGACCGGCTTCCTTGATTGGCTTGCCGTTCTCGTCGAGCATGGCACGTACACGGCCATAGTTCGAACCGACCAGGACCATGTCGCCTTGGCGCAGGGTACCGTCTTGAACCAGAACGGTTGCAACCGGGCCACGACCTTTGTCGAGACGCGATTCAACCACGACACCACGACCTGGGGCCGATGGAGTCGCTTTCAGTTCCAGAACTTCGGCTTGCAGCAGAACAGCTTCGAGCAACTCGTCCACGCCAGTACCGACTTTCGCCGAAACCGATACGAACGGGGTGTCGCCGCCCCACTCTTCCGAGGTCACGCCGTGAACCGACAGTTCGCTACGGATGCGATCGAGATCGGCGCCCGGCTTGTCGATTTTGTTCACTGCAACTACCAATGGAACACCGGCAGCCTTGGCGTGCTGGACAGCTTCAATGGTCTGCGGCATTACGCCGTCGTCCGCTGCAACGACCAGGATCACGATGTCGGTCGCCTTGGCACCACGGGCACGCATTGCGGTAAACGCAGCGTGACCCGGGGTATCGAGGAAAGTGACCATACCGCGATCAGTTTCAACGTGGTACGCACCGATGTGCTGGGTGATACCGCCGGCTTCGCCAGCAGCTACCTTGGCACGACGGATGTAGTCGAGCAGCGAGGTTTTACCGTGGTCAACGTGGCCCATTACGGTCACAACCGGTGCACGGGAGAACGTCTCACCCTCAAACTTCAGGGACTCGGCCAGGGAATCTTCCAGGGCGGTGTCGCTGACCAGGGTCACTTTGTGGCCCAGTTCTTCGGCTACCAGCTGAGCAGTTTCCTGATCAAGCACCTGGTTGATGGTCGCTGGGGTACCCAGTTTGAACATGAACTTGATGATTTCAGCAGCCTTGACCGACATCTGATTGGCGAGATCGCCAACAGTGATGGTCTCGCCAATCTGCACATCACGCACGACAGGGCCGGTTGGGCTCTGGAAACCGTGAGCGTTGCGTTTCTTCAGCTTGGCCTTGCCGCGACCACCACGACGGAAGCCATCGCTTTCTTCGTCGGTAGTACGTGGCGCAACACGTGGAGCAGGCGCTTTCTCTTTAACCGAAGCACGATGCGGAGCGTTTTTGCGCTCACCATCGCCACCGCCGCTACGACGATTATTATCGTCGGCACGTGGTTTGTCCGGACGACGCTGATCGTTTGGCTTGCGGTCGGCAGAAGGAGCCGGTGCAGCCGCCACAACCGGTGCGCTTTCGCGTACTGGCTCGGCAACCGCAGCAGGCGCTGCGACAGCATCGTTAGTAGCGTTTTGCGCAGTAGCAGGCTGGCGACGCGCTTCTTCTTCGGCGCGACGCTTGGCTTCTTCTTCAGCCTTTTGACGGGCAGCATTATCTACTGCGCGACGTTCTTCCAGTTCGCGTTTGCGCTCGGCTTCGATTTCTTCCGGGCTGCGTTGTACGAAAACTTTCTTTTTACGGACTTCAACGCTGATGCTTTTGCTGCCAGCAACACGCAGGGTGCTGGTGGTTTTACGCTGCAGCGTGATCTTGCGTGGTTCTTCCACTTTCGCCTTGTGGCTGCTTTTCAAGTGAGTCAGCAAAGATTGCTTCTCACTGTCAGTCACATGTTCTTCGGCGGCGGTGTGCGGCAGACCTGCCTCACGCATCTGCTGCAACAGGCGCTCTACCGGTGTTTTGACCTCATCGGCCAGTTGTTTCACCGTGACTTGCGTCATGCACTTCTCTCCTCAGGCCGCGCCTAATTACTCGAACCAGTGGGCTCGGGCGGCCATGATCAACTTGCCGGCACGATCATCGTCAATGCCGTCGATGTCGAGCAGGTCGTCAATAGACTGCTCGGCCAGGTCTTCGCGGGTAATTACGCCGCGCACCGCCAGTTCCATCGCCAAATCCTTGTCCATACCCTCAAGCGAGAGCAGGTCTTCGGCCGGATGGGCGTCTGCCAGCTTTTCCTCAGTAGCGATGGCTTTGGTCAACAAACGATCCTTGGCGCGAGCGCGAAGCTCGTTGACGGTTTCTTCGTCAAAGCCGTCGATGTTGAGCATTTCTTCCAACGGTACGTAGGCAATCTCTTCCAGGCTGGTGAAGCCTTCATCTACCAGCACTTGCGCCAGGTCTTCATCGACTTCCAGCTCGTCGATGAAGTTGCGCAGGATGTCGCCGGTTTCTGCTTGCTGCTTAGCCTGGATGTCCGATTCGGTCATCACGTTCAGGGTCCAGCCAGTCAACTGGCTAGCCAGACGCACGTTCTGACCACCGCGACCGATGGCCTGAGCCAGATTGTCTGCGCCAACGGCGATGTCCATTGCATGGGCATCTTCGTCAACGATAATTGCCGCCACTTCAGCCGGCGACATTGCATTAATCACGAACTGCGCCGGGTTATCGTCCCACAGGACGATGTCCACACGCTCACCGCCCAACTCGCCCGACACTGCCTGGACGCGCGAACCGCGCATACCGATGCAAGCGCCTTGCGGGTCAATGCGTTTGTCCTTGGAGCGGACCGCGATCTTGGCGCGCGAACCCGGGTCACGGGACGCAGCCATTACTTCGATCAGGCCTTCAGCGATTTCCGGCACTTCGATGCGGAACAACTCGATCAGCATTTCCGGCGCGGTACGCGACAGGATCAGCTGAGGGCCGCGGTTCTCGGTGCGGATTTCCTTGAGCAGCGCACGCAGACGCACGCCAACCCGGAAAGTTTCGCGAGAAATGATGTCTTCACGAGCCAGCAACGCCTCAGCGTTGTTGCCCAGGTCAACGATCACGTTGTCGCGGGTCACTTTCTTCACGGTGCCGGAGATGATTTCACCCAGGCGCTCGCGGTAAGCATCAACAACTTGAGCACGCTCGGCTTCGCGAACTTTCTGCACGATGACTTGCTTGGCAGTCTGTGCAGCGATACGGCCGAACTCGATGGATTCGATCTTTTCTTCGACTACATCACCAACCTGGGCACCAGGATGCGTTTCTGCAACCTTGCTCGGCCAGGTTTCGATAGCCGGATCGTCCAGGTTTGCTTCTTCGACGACCGTCCAGCGACGGAATGTCTCGTAAGCACCGGTGTGGCGATTGATTTCCACACGCAGATCGACTTCGTCCTCGAAACGTTTTTTGGTAGCAGTGGCCAGAGCCAGCTCCAGCGCTTCAAAAATTACGTTTGCCGGTACGCCCTTTTCATTGGATACCGACTCAACAACCAGCAGTACTTCTTTGCTCATCGTACGCCTCGCCTTTCGCAAGCCATTGGATCCGCGGGATCCGCGTCTCAGTCAAAACTGGGAATAATGTTGGCCTTGTCGACCATATCGATCGGCAACAGGAACTCATGGTCGTCTACCTGCACCACGACGTCCTGCTCTTCTACACCGCGCAGAAGGCCCTGAAAGTTGCGTCGGCCTTCGAAAGGCGAGCGCAGCTTGATCTTCACTTGTTCACCGGCAAATTTTGCAAACTGCTCAAGAGTGAACAGTGGGCGTTCCATGCCTGGCGAGGAAACTTCAAGGGTGTACTCAACGGCGATTGGATCTTCAACATCCAGAACACCGCTGATCTGACGGCTGACGATGGCACAGTCGTCCACCAACACACCGCCTTCTTTATCGATATAAACGCGCAACATTGAGTGGCGACCTTGAGCCGAAAACTCAATACCCCAGCATTCATAGCCTAGGGCCACGACCACCGGGGCCAGCAAGGCCTGCAACTCTTCTAGCTTGCTCGACACCTGAACCCCCTCGTGCATGTATGTGCATGCTATGCAAAATAAAAAAATGGGCGAAACGCCCATCCTTGAAACGCCGTCGAACAGCGGCGTTGAAAGTGTCCAGCTAACAAAAAGCCCCTTAAAAGGGGCTCCTTAAACTGGTTGCGGGGGCCGGATTTGAACCGACGACCTTCGGGTTATGAGCCCGACGAGCTACCAGACTGCTCCACCCCGCGACAAAGCTGGGGCGGAAGTATACGACCGATCCCTGACAGGGTCAATGTAACCTTCCACCTACAAGAAAGCCCGCAACAGCGGGCTCTCCTGATAATTGGTACCGAGAAGGGGACTCGAACCCCTACACCCTATGGGCACAACCACCTCAAGGTTGCGTGTCTACCAATTCCACCACCTCGGCAATACTACGTTTGAAACCCTTCTTACTTCTGCTCTTGAGCTGGAGGCACGTCAGTCGCTGGAGTAGCCGACTTTTGCTCTTGAAGCACCGGGACATCATCAGAAGCCGGTTTTTGCTTTGGTACTTCCAACACTGCTGGATTTGGCAAACCTACTTGAGTCAGCTGATGAGCTTTCTCTTTAGCAAAGTAACCTAACCCTAAGCTGGTTATGAAGAAACCTGCGGCAAGTATAGCAGTAAACTTACTAAGAAAGGTAGAGGAACCTTGGCTTCCGAACACAGTATTTGAAGCACCTGCTCCGAAAGACGCGCCAGCATCCGCACCTTTACCCTGCTGCAGCAATACCAGAGCAACTACGCCCAATGCGCCCAGCAGATGAAAAACGACTACGACTGTTTCCAGCATTTTTTCAGTTTCCCGCGGCGCGACAAATCGCACCGAACTCATCTGCATTCAGGGAAGCTCCACCAATGAGCCCCCCATCGATATCCGGCATGCCGAACAGTTCGACCGCATTGGCCGCCTTCACGCTGCCGCCGTATAGAAGCCGCACACCTTGTGCGACCTCAGAATTCTCTGCTGCCAACTGAGCGCGAATGGCTGCGTGCACATCCTGCGCCTGTTGCGGCGAAGCAGTCAGCCCGGTGCCAATGGCCCAGACCGGCTCGTAAGCAATTACTGCCTTTGCAAAAGCACCAACACCCAGCTCCTCAATGATGCTGCCCAGCTGACGCCCGACAACCTCAAGAGTTTTCCCGGCTTCGCGCTGCTCAAGGGTTTCCCCTATGCACAACACCGGAATCAAGCCACATGCCTGTGCCGCTGCGAACTTGCGAATGAGTGTTTCATCATTCTCGCCGATGATCTGGCGACGTTCAGAGTGACCCACGAGTACCAGTGAGCAACCCTCTTCGGCCAGCTGACTCGGCGCAACTTCACCGGTCAACGCACCTTGTTTGGATTCCACCGCAGCGTTCTGCGCGCCGACCTTGATCGACTTTCCTTCCAGACCATCAATCACTTGATTGACATGCAGAAAGGACGGGAATACCGCTACATCAACACCGCTCGGCAAGGCTAGATTACGCAAGCCATTGATCAGCTCAGCGACGCTGGCGCGGGTACCGTGCATCTTCCAGTTACCAGCTACCATAGGGCGACGCATGCTGTACCTCGTCGGTCAAAGTGGGCGCAGATGTTACCCAACACAATCATGGCTGGCAAGCCGAATTCAGGCAGAAACTTCAGTAACCAGTTTTGCCAGCTCTTCGGCATAACCACGAACCTGTGTTTCGTCCTCGCCTTCGACCATGACCCGCACCAGTGGCTCGGTACCGGACTTGCGCAACAGCACACGCCCACGACCCGCCATGGCCTGCGTGACGCGCTCGCTGGCTTCCATAACCGACGGATGTTCGAGAGGGCTCGCACCGCCGCCGAAACGGACATTAATCAGCACCTGAGGACACTTGCGCAGCGCCTGACGGGCCTGAGCCAGTCCTTCGGAGCGAGTCTTCAGCGCCATCAACACCTGCAACGCCGCGATGATCGCATCACCGGTGGTGGTGTGATTGAAGCAGACGATGTGCCCGGAGTTCTCGCCACCGACCAACCAGTTGCGCTCCAGCAGGTCAGCGATCACATAACGGTCGCCGACATTGGCGCGCACAAATGGAATCGACAGATCTGCCAGGGCCAGTTCCAGGCCCAGGTTACTCATCAACGTACCGACCACGCCGCCCTGCAACTTGCCACGCTCATGCAGATCGCGAGCGATGATGAACAGCAGCTCATCACCATCGACGACAGCGCCAGTGTGATCGACCATCAGCACCCGATCACCATCACCATCGAAGGCGATACCCAGATCGGCATGTTCGGCCAATACGGCAGCTTGAAGTGGACCCATATGAGTCGATCCGCAATTTTCGTTGATGTTCAGGCCGTTTGGCTGAGCAGATAACACAACAACATCGGCACCCAGCTCACGGAATACGCTAGGCGCGACTTTGTAAGTCGCACCATGGGCGCAGTCGATTACGATTTTCAGGCCCGCGAAGCTGGTGCCGGTCGGGACGCTGCTCTTGCAGAATTCAATGTAACGACCCGAGGCATCGTTGATGCGCGACACCCTGCCGATCTTGCTCGACTCAACCACGGTCATCGGGGTATCGAGCAACTCTTCGATCATCAACTCGACTTCATCCGGAAGCTTGGTGCCTTTCCCGGAGAAAAACTTGATGCCGTTGTCATCGTGTGGATTGTGCGAAGCACTGATCACGATGCCGGCCTCGGCATGGAAAGTACGCGTCAGGTACGCGATGGCCGGTGTCGGCATTGGCCCCAGGAGCATCACGTCGGCACCGGCCGAAGTCAGCCCGGCTTCAAGTGCCGATTCGAACATGTACCCGGAAATTCGAGTGTCCTTGCCTACCAGCACCTTGCAGGCACCCATCTTGCGGAACGCCATGCCGGCAGCCCAACCGAGCTTGAGCATAAAGTCTGGAGTGATCGGATATTCGCCGACCCGACCACGAATGCCGTCGGTGCCAAAATATTTCTTAGTCATAAGTGCTCCATCATTCTTATTCGGCTGATTCCACTGCGGCAATCATCCGCACGAGATCGACTGTTTCGGCCACATCATGAACGCGCAATATGCGCGCGCCCTTAACCGAAGCCAGCGCTGCCAACGCCAGACCGCCATACAGACGTTCGCCAACCGGACGATTCAAGGCCTGACCTATCATGCTCTTTCGCGAAACCCCTACCAACAGGGGCCGCCCCAAGGCATGCAAGGCCTCCATATGTTTGAACAAGCTTAGATTGTGCTGCAGGGTTTTCGCGAAACCGAAACCCGGATCAAGAATGATCCGCTCAGCCGGAATCCCCACTGACGCACACTGTGCCATGCGCTCGGCGAGAAACTCACCCACCTCTTTCGTCACGTCGCGATACTGCGGATCGTCCTGCATATCGCCCGGCTCGCCGAGCATATGCATCAGACACACCGGAAGACCGGTCGCCGCCGCAGCATCCAGGGCGCCGTCACGTCGCAATGACCGTACATCATTGATCAACCCAGCACCCAGTCGCGCAGTTTCGCGCATGACTGCTGGCGTGGAAGTATCAACTGAGATGATCACATCCAGCTCGCGATTGATGCGCTCGACAATCGGCGCAACGCGCTCAAGCTCTTCGAGCGGTGAAACCGCCCTGGCGCCAGGCCGGGTCGACTCACCACCGACATCTATAAGCGTTGCACCAGCCGCCACCATCGCTTCGGCGTGGCGCAGCGCTGCATCGAGCTGGCTGTATCGGCCGCCATCGGAAAAGGAATCGGGAGTGACATTGAGAATGCCCATGACATGCGTATGGGCCAAATCAAGAACCCGGTTGCCGCAAGGCAACCGGGTCAGGGACTGAACAGAAGTCATTTCAAACCTTAAACGTCAGCAGCCGGACCGCCGATCGGTGTTTCCGGACGCGGATCCTGCGCCACCGGAGGTGTTCCGGAGGTACCAGCACCGCCGCCCGACCAGTCGCGTGGTTCACGAGGCGTACGACCGGCCATGATGTCGTCGATCTGATCGGCGTCGATCGTCTCGTACTTCATCAGGGCGTCCGCCATGGCGTCGAGCTTGTCACGGTTATCCGTGAGGATCTGCTTGGCTGTGCCGTAGCACTGATCAATGATGCTGCGCACTTCGGAGTCGATCAGCTTGGCAGTCTCACCGGAGAAGCTTGCACTCTGACCACCGCCGCCACGACCGAGGAACACTTCACCCTCTTCTTCGGCGTACATCAACGGACCGAGTTTTTCCGACAGCCCCCACTTGGTCACCATGTTTCGTGCAATCTGACTTGCACGCATGATGTCGTTCGACGCACCGGTAGTAACGCCATCAAAGCCCAAGGTCATCTCTTCAGCGATACGACCGCCGTACAACGAGCAGATCTGGCTGATCAAGGCGCGCTTGGACAGGCTGTATCGATCTTCTTCCGGCAGGAACATGGTCACACCCAGCGCACGACCGCGCGGAATGATCGACACCTTGTAGACCGGATCATGCTCAGGCACGACGCGACCGACGATAGCGTGGCCAGCCTCGTGGTAAGCGGTGTTCTGCTTCTCTTTCTCGGACATGACCATCGATTTGCGCTCGGCGCCCATCATGATCTTGTCTTTGGCCAGTTCGAACTCTTTCATCTCAACGATGCGCTTGCCGGTACGGGCAGCGAACAACGACGCTTCGTTTACCAGGTTGGCCAGGTCGGCACCAGAGAAACCAGGCGTACCACGAGCAATTACGGCCGGAGCGACATCGTCACCCATCGGCACTTTGCGCATGTGAACCTTGAGGATCTGCTCACGACCACGGATATCCGGCAAGCCGACCACAACCTGACGGTCGAAACGGCCCGGACGCAGCAACGCAGGGTCCAGAACGTCCGGACGGTTGGTTGCAGCGATCACGATGATGCCGTCATTCATTTCAAAGCCGTCCATCTCTACCAGCAACTGGTTGAGTGTCTGCTCGCGCTCATCGTGACCACCGCCCATGCCGGCGCCACGGTGGCGACCGACAGCGTCGATTTCATCGATGAAGATGATGCATGGCGCGTGCTTTTTGGCTTGTTCGAACATGTCACGAACACGGCTGGCACCAACGCCGACGAACATTTCGACGAAATCGGAACCGGAGATCGTGAAGAACGGAACCTTGGCTTCACCGGCAATCGCCTTGGCAAGCAAGGTTTTACCGGTACCCGGAGGACCGACCATCAGCACGCCGCGAGGAATGCGACCGCCCAGACGCTGGAACTTGCCCGGATCACGCAGGAACTCGACCAGCTCACCGACTTCTTCCTTGGCTTCGTCGCAACCTGCAACGTCACCCAAGGTGGTTTTCACCTGATCTTCGGAGAGCAGGCGCGCCTTGCTCTTGCCGAAGCTCATCGGCCCGCCCTTGCCTCCAGCGCCACCCTGCATCTGCCGCATGAAGAACATGAACACGGCGATGATCACCAGGATCGGGAAGCTTGCGACCAGGAGTTGAGTCCAGATGCTTTGCTGTTCCGGCTGCTTGCCTTCGACTACGACGTGGTTATCCACCAGGTCGCCGATCAGGCCATTGTCCTGAATTGCCGGACGAATGGTCTTGAAGCTGTCGCCATCGTTGCGCTTGCCGGTAATCACATAGCCATCCACGGCTACGCGCTCGACCTTGCCATCCTTGACCTGCTGGATGAAGTCGGAATAGTTAAGGGTCTGCGGCTCGTTAGGGCTGGAGAAGTTGTTCATCACCGTCACAAGGACAGCCGCGATGATCAACCACAGGATCAGATTCTTTGCCATATCGTTCAATTAACTACCCTCTGAAGCAAGCTCCGCTACTGGCGCGCGCTTCGCATGATATTCACCGGCCTAACTTACTACATTACCTACGGCTCTGGCAGGCGCCGTCTGTAACCCTTTGTGAAACACTTTCTACACAATATTCGCTAATGCTCACGAGGCGAAATGCGAAAAACCTATCACCCCGGTCGAAAAACCTCTTATTCCTCGCTACGCCCGCGGAAACCGCGGCCCAGCAGGTACTGCTCACGAGAGCGATCGCGCGACGATTTAGGCTTGCGCGTCGTGACCTTTTCGAACTGCATGCGAACGCTCTTGTGGTATTCGTCGAAGCCTTCACCCTGGAAGACCTTGATCAAAAAATCACCACCTGGCTTCAATACCCGTACCGCAAGATCCAGTGCCAACTCGCACAGGAACATTGATCGCGGCATATCTACAGACGCCAATCCACTCATATTGGGGGCCATATCGGAAATCACAAGGTCCACCTCGTTTTTTCCGACAGCTTCGAGAATCTGCGCGAGCACTGCATCCTCGGTGAAGTCACCCTGAATAAAGGTCACATCAGGGATGCTGTCCATTTCCAGGATGTCGGAAGCGATCAGCGTGCCTTGCCCACCAATCAGACGACTGGTCACCTGGGACCAGCCACCCGGGGCGGCGCCCAGGTCGATCACGCTCATGCCGGGGCGGATCAGACGATCCCTGTCCTGGATCTCCAGCAGCTTGTAGCTGGCACGGGAGCGGTACCCGTCTTTTTGCGCCATTTTGACGAATGGGTCGTTGAAATGCTCTTGCAGCCATTTAAGACTTGTCTTGGAACGGGCCACGGGCCACCTCGAAAATAAAACGGGTCGTGATTAACTGGGCGGTCCCGGACTCGCTCGGGTAAACTGGCCGCCGCTTTTTACAAGATCAGACGCAGGGGTCAGATTATGCCGCTCACTCAAGAGCAGAAGAAACAGTACAAATCCATTGGCCACCATCTGAAACCAGTTTTGACTGTGGCTGATAACGGTTTGACTGAAGGTGTGTTAGCCGAACTTGAACGCGCGTTGGCGGATCACGAGCTGATTAAAATCAAGCTCAACATCCTCGATCGCGAGTCGCGCCTGGCGAACATTGCAGAACTGTGCAAGGTCGGCAAAGCGGACCTGGTTCAGGTTATCGGCAAGATGGCACTGATTTACCGCAAGAACTTCAGCGTCAACAAGCAGCTGTCGAACGTCCATCGCTTCAAGTGATGGCAAGGGTCAAGGGTGTGCTTCGCGCACCCTGCCACTCCATCCAGGCACCGGCTGCAACACCAGCACCAGCCCGGCAAACCCCAGGACCAGATAGCTGAACTCTTCCCAGCGCACTGCATCCGGCCAATCGAAGCGCACGACGAAATACATCGCGCACGCATAGAGCGCCATCAGCAGCAGTTGCCCGCGAATATCCCGCCATAGACTGACAAGGCCCTCGGCCTGAACCAGCACCAAAGCCTGAAAAATCACACACGCTGTGGCGAATCCCACCATCAGCGCATCAAGCATGCCTTCAATTTCATCGATCAGCAGCGGCGCCAGGCCAATTTTGCCCAACGCCGGCAGCAAACCGATATGCAACAGCCACAGGCCCCCAACCCACAACATCTGGGTCAGTTGCCAAAGCATGGCGCCCGCACGTAGCGGGCGCCTTCTTTTAGATGTGACGGACTTCGACAATCTCGTACTCGATAACGCCACCTGGCGTTTTCACGGCGACCACATCGCCTTCTTGCTTGGCGATCAAGGCGCGAGCCAGTGGCGAACCCACCGAAATCTTGCCCAGCTTGAAGTCAGCCTCGTCCTCACCAACGATATGGTAAATGACGGTCTCGTCAGTTTCGACGTTGGCGATTTCAACGGTGGTACCGAAAATCACTTTGCCGGTATGAGGAATGGTCGTGACATCAATGATCACCGCATTCTGCATACGGCCTTCGATGTCACGGATCCGCGCCTCGACCATACCCTGCTGCTCGCGAGCAGCGTGGTATTCGGCGTTTTCCTTCAGATCACCCAATTCGCGGGCCGTACCGATGTCCTGGCTGAGCTTCGGACGGACGACCTTGGTCAGGTGAGCGTGTTCCTCTTCCAGGGCTTTGGCACCCTGGACGGTCATTGGGTATTTGATCATGCCTTCAATCCTGCGTGTAGGTCCTGCAAGCGGCGCACAGTCTTCTCGGGACCGAACTTCAGCGCTTCACAGATAGCTTCGCCAGCAGCAATGGTGGTGGTGCAGTAGATCTTGTGCTGCAAGGCATTACGACGAATGGAGTACGAATCAGCGATCGATTGACGACCTTCGGTGGTGTTGATGATCAGGGTGACTTCGTCATTTTTGATCATGTCGACCACGTGCGGACGACCTTCGGTCACCTTGTTCACACGACGCACTTTCAGGCCTGCGGCTTCGATCAGCTTGGCAGTACCGGCAGTGGCAACCACTTCGAAGCCCAAGTTGATCAGATCACGGGCCACGCCTGCAACCAGCGGCTTGTCGTCGTCACGCACGCTGATGAACGCGGTACCGCCGGTCGGCAGCACTTCGCTGGCGCCCATTTGGGCCTTGGCGAACGCTTCACCGAAGGTATCACCCACGCCCATCACTTCACCGGTGGACTTCATCTCTGGGCCCAGGATCGGGTCCACGCCAGGGAATTTGGCGAATGGGAACACCGCCTCTTTCACGCTGTAGAAGTTCGGAATGATTTCTTTGGTGAAGCCGATTTCTTTCAGGGTTTTACCGGCCATCACGCGAGCCGCGATCATTGCCAGGGAAACACCGATGCACTTGGACACGAACGGTACGGTACGGGAAGCGCGCGGGTTGACTTCGATGACGTAGATGTCTTCGCCTTGCAGCGCCAACTGAACGTTCATCAGGCCGACAACACCCAGCTCCAGGGCCATTTTCTTGACCTGTTCGCGCATCTCGTCCTGGATGTGCCCAGGCAGAGAATACGGCGGCAGGGAGCACGCGGAGTCACCGGAGTGAACGCCGGCCTGCTCGATGTGCTGCATGATCGCGCCGATCACCACGTCGGTGCCGTCGCAAACTGCATCCACGTCCATTTCGATGGCGCAGTTGAGGAAGTGGTCGAGCAGCACCGGGCTGTCGTTGGACACTTTCACCGCGTCACGCAGGTAGCGCTTGAGTTCTTCTTCTTCGTAGACGATTTCCATCGCACGACCGCCCAGTACGTAGGACGGACGAACCACCAGCGGGTAACCGATCTTGGCAGCAGCGCGAATCGCTTCGTCTTCGCTGCGAACGGTAGCGTTTGGCGGCTGACGCAGATTCAGGCGCTCAACCATTTGCTGGAAGCGCTCACGGTCTTCAGCACGGTCGATAGCGTCCGGGCTGGTGCCGATGATCGGCACGCCGGCTTCTTCCAGGGCACGCGCCAGTTTCAGCGGGGTTTGGCCGCCGTACTGGACGATCACGCCTTTCGGCTTCTCGACGCGGACGATTTCCAGCACGTCTTCCAGGGTCACTGGCTCGAAGTACAGGCGATCGGAGGTGTCGTAGTCGGTGGAGACGGTTTCCGGGTTGCAGTTGACCATGATGGTCTCGTACCCGTCGGCGCGCAGGGCCAGTGCCGCGTGTACGCAGCAGTAGTCGAACTCGATGCCTTGGCCGATACGGTTAGGACCGCCGCCGAGGATCATGATCTTGTCGCGGCCCGACGGTGCAGCTTCGCACTCTTCCTCGTAAGTCGAGTAGAGGTAAGCGGTGTCGGTGGCGAACTCGGCCGCGCAGGTGTCAACGCGCTTGTAGACCGGGAAGATTTCCAGCTTGTGACGGTGGCGACGCAGGTTTTTCTCGGTCACGCCCAGCAGCTTGGCCAGACGCATGTCGGAGAAGCCTTTGCGCTTGAGGCGGAACATCACGTCGCGGTCGATGCTGGCCAGACCCAGGGTCTTGACCTTCTCTTCTTCCTTGATCAGATCTTCGATCTGCACCAGGAACCACGGGTCGATCATGTTCATGCCGAAGATGTCTTCGACCGACAGGCCGGCGCGGAACGCGTCAGCCACGTACCAGATACGCTCGGCGCCCGGCACGGTCAGTTCGCGCTTGAGAATACTCATGCTTTCCGGATTGCTCAGGTCGAGCTTCTCGTCCAGGCCGCAAACGCCCACTTCCAGACCGCGAAGGGCTTTCTGCAGGGATTCCTGGAAAGTCCGGCCGATGGCCATGACTTCACCCACCGACTTCATTTGAGTGGTCAGGCGCGCGTCGGCTTTCGGGAATTTCTCGAAGGCGAAGCGTGGCAGCTTGGTCACGACGTAGTCGATGGACGGCTCGAAGGATGCAGGAGTAGCGCCGCCGGTGATTTCGTTCTGCAGTTCGTCCAGGGTGTAGCCGATCGCCAGTTTGGCAGCGATACGCGCAATCGGGAAACCGGTGGCTTTCGAGGCCAGGGCCGAGGAACGGGATACCCGCGGGTTCATCTCGATGACAACCATACGGCCAGTGTCCGGGCAGATGCCGAACTGGACGTTGGAGCCGCCGGTTTCCACGCCGATCTCACGCAGTACCGCCAGGGAGGCGTTACGCATGATTTGGTATTCCTTGTCCGTCAGGGTCTGTGCTGGCGCAACAGTGATCGAGTCACCGGTGTGCACGCCCATCGGGTCAAAGTTTTCGATGGAGCAGACGATGATGCAGTTGTCCTTCTTATCGCGGACAACCTCCATCTCGTACTCTTTCCAGCCGATCAGGGATTCGTCGATCAGCAGCTCTTTGGTCGGCGACAGGTCCAGACCACGGGCGCAGATTTCTTCGAACTCTTCGCGGTTGTAAGCGATACCGCCGCCGGTGCCGCCCATGGTGAAGGACGGACGGATGATGCACGGGAAGCCAAGCTTCTCGAGCACCGCGTTGGCCTCTTCCATGCTGTGGGCGATGCCCGAACGCGGGCAGTCCAGACCAATGGATTTCATCGCCTTGTCGAAGCGCGAACGGTCTTCAGCCTTGTCGATGGTGTCAGCGTTGGCGCCGATCATCTCTACGCCGAACTTCTCCAGAATGCCTTCGCGTTCCAGGTCCAGTGCGCAGTTCAGAGCGGTCTGGCCGCCCATGGTCGGCAGCAGCGCGTCCGGACGCTCTTTCTCGATGATCTTGGCAACGGTCTGCCATTTGATCGGCTCGATGTACGTGGCGTCAGCCATGTCCGGGTCGGTCATGATGGTCGCTGGGTTGGAGTTCACCAGGATGACGCGGTAACCCTCCTCGCGCAGGGCTTTGCAGGCCTGGGCGCCGGAGTAGTCGAATTCACAGGCCTGGCCGATAACGATCGGGCCAGCGCCGAGAATCAGGATGCTTTTTATGTCTGTACGTTTTGGCATGGGTTTGTCACTCAAATCCGCAGGTCAGTCGGCAAGCCGTCTTGTTCAATCTGTGAAGCCTTGAGGGGGCCGCCGGTGTCGGGACCACCCTCAAGCTTTGCTGCATCAGGGCTAGCGATTAGCGTCGCTTGGCCATTTCGTTGATGAAGCGATCAAACAGCGGCGCTACGTCGTTCGGGCCAGGGCTGGCTTCAGGGTGACCCTGGAAGCTGAAGGCGCTCTTGTCGGTACGCTCGATCCCTTGCAGGGTGCCGTCGAACAGCGATTTGTGGATCGCCCGGACGTTGGCTGGCAGGGTGGCTTCGTCTACCGCAAAACCGTGGTTCTGGCTGGTGATCATCACAACGCCGGTGTCCAGATCCTGGACCGGGTGGTTGGCACCGTGGTGGCCGTGACCCATTTTCAGGGTCTTGGCGCCGGAGGCCAGGGCCAGCAGTTGGTGACCGAGGCAGATGCCGAACACCGGAATCTCGGTTTCGAGCACATCCTTGATCGCCTGGATCGCGTAGTCGCAAGGCTCCGGGTCACCAGGGCCGTTGGACAGGAACACGCCGTCCGGCTTCATGGCCAGAACATCAGCGGCTGGGGTTTGCGCCGGCACTACGGTCACGCGGCAACCGCGCGCGACCAACATGCGCAGAATGTTCAGCTTGACGCCGTAGTCGTAGGCAACCACGTGGTACGGCAGCTCGGAGGCGTCGATGGTCGCGTGGCTGTCGGTTTTCAAGTCCCAGACAGTCGAGCGCCACTCGTACTTCTCTTTGGTGCTGACGACTTTTGCCAAGTCCATGCCTTTGAGACCAGGGAAACCCTGAGCAGCGGCGATGGCAGCTTCTTCGGAGATGTTGTCGCCGGCCATGATGCAGCCGTTTTGCGCGCCTTTTTCACGCAGGATGCGTGTCAGGCGGCGGGTGTCGATACCAGCGATCGCCACAACGTTGTTGGCTTTCAGGTAGTCGGACAAGGACATCGTGTTACGCCAGTTGCTCGCAACCAGTGGCAGGTCACGGATGACCAGTCCAGCGGACCAGACGCGATCGGACTCGGCATCTTCCGGTGTCGTACCGGTGTTACCGATGTGCGGATAAGTCAGGGTAACGATCTGTTGGGCGTAGGAAGGATCGGTAAGGATTTCCTGATAGCCGGTCATGGCGGTGTTGAACACCACCTCACCAACGGTTTGACCGTCGGCTCCAATGGCTTCGCCGCGAAAAATGCTGCCATCAGCAAGGGCGAGTATGGCTGGCTTAGTCAAGAAGACCTCCCGTAAATAAAGCCTGAAAGGGCGATCGCAGGTTGTAAAAAAGCGGAGTGACGTATGGACACGTCACCCCGCTTCTTCACTGAATTATTCTGCGCGCTTTTAGTGGACACACTAAAGCTGTAGCTTACAGAAAAAGGCATTTTTGGTCTACCGCCAATGAGCCTTAAAGGCCGGGGAATGCGACAGGACGTCGCTTGGCAGTGTAAAACCGGGTTCAAACACGCTGTTTGAACCCGATTTCGGGCGCATCTTAACGCAAATCGAGCACGTCTTGCATGTCGTAGAGGCCAGGCGTTCGCCCATCAAGCCACAATGCAGCGCGCACCGCGCCCTTGGCGAAGGTCATGCGGCTGGACGCCTTGTGCGTGATCTCGAGGCGCTCGCCCTCGCAGGCGAACAACACCGTGTGATCACCCACCACATCACCACCGCGAACAGTGGCGAAGCCGATGGTTTCCCGCTCGCGAGCACCGGTATGACCTTCACGCCCATAGACTGCAACCTTCTGCAGATCACGATCCAGCGCACTGGCAATCACTTCACCCATGCGCAGCGCTGTACCTGAAGGCGCATCGATCTTGTGCCGATGATGGGCTTCGATGATTTCGATATCCGCCTCATCACCCAGCACACGAGCAGCCATGTCGAGCAGCTTCAGCGACAGGTTCACACCGACACTGAAGTTAGCCGCAAACACAATCGGAATGTCGTTGCCCGCTTCAGCCAGCAACTGCTTCTGCGCAGCGTCCAGCCCGGTCGTACCGATGACCATGGCTTTGCCTGCCTTACGGCAGAACGCCAGGTTTTTCAGCATGACTTCCGGCAGCGTGAAGTCGATCAA
The DNA here is from genome assembly GCF_056680395.1 of Pseudomonas sp. ASL4. Taxonomy (NCBI): domain Bacteria; kingdom Pseudomonadati; phylum Pseudomonadota; class Gammaproteobacteria; order Pseudomonadales; family Pseudomonadaceae; genus Pseudomonas; species Pseudomonas sp. ASL4. Next base: position 7,247,884 of record NZ_CM155280.1, read on the forward strand.
GACATCGAACTCTTCAGCCACCGCTTCCACATGACCGGACAGCGGCACGCCGATACGCCCGAGCGAAGCCAGCTCGCCAGCATCCACGCCAATCAGCGTGCTGCCGGGGCGCACGATGGCTGCCGTCAGGCCCGTCAGCGGCGCGCGTTGCTGCACCGCCTCGACCAGGATTTTGCCCATGCGCCCGGCAGCGCCCATCACAGCTATACGTCGCATGCCGACTCCTTACAAATCGCCGAAGAAGCGCTTCACGCCTTCGAACCAACCAGTGGTTTTTGGCGAATGACTGTTGTCGTCCGCCAACGAACTGCGGAATTCTTCCAGCAATTCGCGCTGACGACGACCCAGGTTGACCGGGGTTTCGACCGCCACACGACACATCAGGTCGCCAGCACCGCCACCACGTACAGGAGCAACGCCTTTGCCGCGAACACGGAACTGCTTGCCGGTCTGAGTCCCTTCCGGGATTTTCAGTTTGACCCGACCATCAAGGGTCGGAATCTCCAGCTCGCCACCCAGTGCCGCATCGACGAAGCTAATCGGCACTTCACAGAATAGGTGCTTGCCGTCGCGCTGGAAGATCGCGTGCTCGCGCACATTGATCACCACGTACAGGTCGCCAGTCGGACCACCCTGGGCGCCCGCCTCGCCTTCGCCGGACAGGCGAATGCGGTCGCCGGTATCAACACCGGCCGGCACTTTGACGGAAAGGGTTTTGTACTCTTCGACACGACCTTCGCCGTGGCAGGAGTCGCACGGATCGGAAATGATCTTGCCTTGGCCATGGCAGCGCGGACAGGTCTGCTGCACCGAGAAGAAACCTTGCTGCATGCGGACCTGACCGATCCCGCCGCACGTCGGGCAAGTGATCGGCGCCGAGCCTTTCTTGGCGCCCGAACCGTCGCACGGCTTGCAGTTGACCAGTGTCGGAACGCGGATATTCACGGTCGTGCCACGCACCGCTTCTTCCAGGTTCAGCTCCAGGGTGTAACGCAGGTCGCTGCCGCGCTGAGCGCCGCCACGGGAACCGCCGCGACCACCACCGAAGAAGTCACTGAAGACATCGCCAAAGATGTCGGAGAAATTCTGACCGCCAAAACCGGCACCGCCGCCGCCCATGCTTGGGTCGACACCGGCATGACCGTATTGGTCGTACGCCGCGCGCTTGCTGGAATCGGACAGCACTTCGTAGGCCTCGTTGGCCTCTTTGAACATCTCTTCCGACGCTTTATCATCGGGATTACGGTCCGGGTGATGCTTCATCGCCAGGCGACGATAGGCCTTTTTCAGGTCCGCTTCGCTTGAGCCGCGCTCAACACCCAATACTTCGTAATAGTCACGCTTTGCCATAAGTCTTTGCACTCTTAAGGACGTTCGGCAAACCCCTCCTGAGCTTCGCCAAACTCGTTGAGCCCCAATACAGGCCCGGACCCAACTCACGTCAATTCAACGATCCTGGTCTTTGATTCATTGCAGTACTTGCGGCTCGAAAAGCAGGAGCATTCCCGGCCATACCACCAACACTGAGGCGGACTGAATGGCTTGTTCGTTAGGCAACCTCGGCGTCCGAGCCCCATACCCTGCGTTGCCGCTCCTCCCCATAGCAAGCTATGAGTCGTCGCGGCGCCTTGGCTATGGCGCCCTGGCATCCGAACTTGCTCTAACGAACAAGCCACTCACTCCGCCTTTGTCGCATGCTGTAAAAATTCGCTTACTCCAGACACGCCAACGCGGGAGCAAGCTCCCGCGCGGCGACATCCTACCAGTCACCGCCTAAAGGCAGTCAACCGGCCGACCAACAACTTACTTGTGGTCTTTGACTTCTTCGAACTCAGCATCGACAACGTCGTCGGCTTTTTCAGCTTTTTCGTCGTGCGGTGCAGCGCCTTCAGCCGGCTGAGCCTGCTCGGCGTACATTTTCTGAGCCACTGGCGCGGAGACTTTCGACAACTCTTCAACCTTGGCGTCGATAGCAGCCTTGTCGTCGCCTTTGACGGCGGCTTCCAGGGCAACTACGGCAGCTTCGATTGCAGTCTTCTCTTCAGCGGTCACTTTGTCGCCAGCATCAGCGACCATTTTGCGCGTCGAGTGAACCAGCGCATCGCCCTGGTTACGGGCAGCGGCCAGCTCTTCGAACTTGCGATCTTCGTCGACGTTGGCTTCAGCATCGCGAATCATCTGCTGAATTTCTTCCTCGGACAGACCGGAGTTGGCCTTGATCACGATCGACTGAGTCTTGCCAGTAGCCTTGTCTTTGGCGCCTACGTGCAGAATGCCGTTGGCGTCGATGTCGAAGGTCACTTCAATTTGTGGCACGCCACGTGGTGCTGGTGGAATCTCGGCCAGGTCGAACTTGCCCAAGGACTTGTTCTGAGCGGCTTGCTTACGCTCACCTTGCAGCACGTGAATGGTCACAGCGCCCTGGTTGTCGTCGGCCGTCGAGAACACTTGCGATTTCTTGGTAGGAATCGTGGTGTTTTTCTCGATCAGCGCAGTCATCACGCCACCCATGGTTTCGATACCCAGGGTCAGCGGGCTAACGTCCAGCAGCAGAACGTCTTTCACGTCGCCAGCCAATACCGCGCCCTGGATAGCAGCACCCATGGCAACAGCTTCGTCCGGGTTCACGTCTTTACGAGCTTCTTTACCGAAGAACTCGGTCACCAGCTTCTGAACCAGTGGCATACGGGTCTGACCGCCCACCAGGATCACGTCGTTGATCGCGCCAACGTCGATACCGGAGTCTTTCAGAGCGATGCGGCAAGGTTCGATGGTGCGCTGAACCAGGTCTTCTACCAGCGCTTCGAGCTTGGCGCGGGAGATTTTTACGTTCAAGTGCTTAGGACCGGTGGCATCTGCAGTGATGTACGGCAGGTTCACGTCGGTCGAATTGCTCGAGGACAGTTCGATCTTGGCTTTTTCAGCAGCTTCTTTCAGGCGCTGCATGGCCAGCGGGTCACCCTTAAGGTTCATGCCGCTTTCTTTCTTGAATTCGTCAACGAGATAGTCGATCAGACGAATGTCAAAGTCTTCACCGCCCAGGAACGTGTCGCCGTTGGTGGCCAATACTTCGAACTGGTGCTCGCCATCGACTTCAGCGATTTCGATCACGGAAACGTCGAAAGTACCGCCGCCCAAGTCGTAAACGATCACGGTGTGATCGCCTTTCGCTTTGTCCATACCGTAAGCCAGAGCGGCTGCGGTTGGTTCGTTGATGATCCGTTTAACGTCCAGGCCCGCGATGCGGCCGGCGTCTTTGGTCGCCTGGCGCTGGCTGTCGTTGAAGTAGGCCGGAACGGTGATTACCGCTTCGGTCACTGGCTCGCCGAGGTAGTCTTCGGCGGTCTTCTTCATTTTCTTCAGAATTTCAGCCGAGATTTGCGGCGGCGACATTTTCTGGCCGTTTACTTCAACCCAGGCGTCACCGTTGTCAGCCTTGGCGATTTTGTACGGGACCATCTTGATGTCTTTCTGAACGACTTCTTCGTCGAACTTACGACCGATCAGACGCTTCACCGCGTATAGGGTGTTGTGCGGATTGGTCACAGCCTGACGCTTGGCCGACTGGCCAACGAGAATTTCGCCATCGTTGGCGTAAGCGATGATCGACGGCGTGGTGCGCGCGCCTTCAGCGTTTTCGATAACTTTTGCTTTGCCATTTTCCATGACGGAGACGCAGGAGTTGGTAGTCCCCAGGTCGATACCGATAATTTTGCCCATGTTAACTCTCCCGAAACTTTGGATTTGGTTGCCGCAGCAGTGGTGGCTAACTGCGGTAGCACTTAAACGCTTGACTTCTAAATGGGGGCCTTGCGGCTAATTTCAAGCCTGCTCATCAATCGAAGGCGAAACCGGCGAAGGTGCCTTGCTGACCACAACCATGGCCGGGCGCAGCAAGCGACCGTTGAGCTGGTAACCCTTCTGGAACACCTTGAGCACGCTGTTCGGCTCTACATCGGCGCTTTCCTGCATGGCCATCGCCTGGTGATGAACGGCGTTGAACGGTTCGCCGTGCGGATCGATCGCTTCCAGCTGATAACGCTTCAGGGTGTCCTGGAACATTTTCAGGGTCAGCTCGATGCCTTCACGCATTGGGCGAATGCTTTCGTCGTCCGGGTTGGACAACTCCAGGCCACGCTCCAGGCTGTCGACGATCGGCAGCAGGTCGCCAGCGAACTTTTCCAGCGCGAATTTGTGAGCCTTTTCGACATCCTGCTCGGCGCGACGGCGGACGTTCTGCAGATCAGCCGCTACACGCAAAGCCTGATCATGAGCACCAGCCAACTGCTCTTCGAGCACTTGTACACGAGCCGCCAGCTCATCACCCGCAACCTGGGCAGCCTGATCGGCGTCGAGATTTTGCGTATCCACTGTCTGTTCGTCAGCCATAGATTTTCTCCTTTCAATATCGTCCGCGAGCTCAACTCGCGCTTCTGCCCAGCTATATGGGGCCGCAAAATTGAGCTTCAAGGGGTTTGCTGTGATTAACCCTACAAAAAGAGCTGCATTGTCATTCCCCAATGCACTAACGATTTCGTCGGATCAAGCAAATCGAGCTAATGGAGGGCATTGTCAGCCACAAATAAAACACTGTATAAATAACCAGACCTAAAGCCTGGGAGCGGCCTTTATGCTGGTGCACCTGTCCGTACACAACTACGCCATCGTCGAACATCTCGATCTCGAACTTGATCGCGGGATGAGCGTGATCACAGGGGAAACCGGCGCCGGCAAATCGATCATGCTCGACGCCCTGGGCCTGACCCTGGGCGATCGCGCCGACAGCGGCGTGGTTCGCCCCGGCGCCGACAAGGCCGATATCCTCGCGACTTTCGACCTGATCGACATCCCCGAAGCCAGTGCCTGGCTTGCCGAACGCGACCTGGAAAGCGACGGTCCGTGCATCCTGCGCCGGGTGATTACGGCTGAAGGTCGTTCACGCGGCTATATCAACGGCACGCCCTGCCCCCTCGGTGATCTCAAGGCCCTGGGCGAGCTACTGATCGATATCCACAGCCAGCACGAACACCAATCCCTGCTCAAGACCGACACCCACCGCCGCTTGCTCGACGAGTACGCCGGCGCGACAGACCTGGCCCGCCAGGTCCAACTGGCCGCCCAGCGCTGGCGCCAGACCCGCCAGGAGCTGGACCGTCTGTCCAACTCCGGCGACGAGCAGCGCGCCCGCCATCAATTGCTGAGCTATCAGCTCGAAGAACTGGAAAACCTCGGCCTCGGTGAAAATGAGCTGGAGCAGTTGGAGCAGGAGCACAAGAACCTGACCAATGCCGAAACCTTGCTGGGTATCTGCCGACAAGTGGTCGAACAATGCAGCGAAAGTGATTCCGGCAATGTACTGAACGCCCTGACCGCCAGCCTCAACCGCTTGTCGAGCGTGAACAACTCGATCGGTGCGCTGGGCGAAGCCAGCAGCCTGCTGACCAGCGCCCAGATACAGGTTGAAGAGGCCGTCGGCGAACTGAACCGCTTCCTCGATAACTTCGACGCCGACCCGGCGCGCCTTCAATACCTGGAAGAACGCCTCGATGCGATCTACACCCTGGCGCGCAAACACCGCATCCAGCCGACCGAAGTCGCCGAGATGCAGCAAAAGCTGCTGGATGAGATCGAAACCCTGAATGCCAACGACGAATCCATCGAACGCCTGAGCGATGAACTCGCGTCCTACGCCCGTCATTATCAAGAGAAGGCGCGCGACTTGAGCGACCTGCGTCATCAAGCCTCTGGCAACCTGTCCAGCGCCGTGGAGCAGGAAATCCAGCGCCTGGGTATGCCCGGCGGCCGCTTCACCATCGAACTGCGCCCCAATAGCAGCAACGAGTTGCTGCCCAACGGGCTTGAACAGGTGGAACTGCTGGTCAGCGCCAACCCCGGGCAACCGATGAAAGCCCTGGCAAAAGTAGCCTCGGGCGGCGAGCTGTCACGGATCAGCCTGGCAATCCAGGTCATCACCGCACAGACCTCCCGGGTTCCGACCCTGGTGTTCGACGAAGTGGACGTTGGCATCGGCGGCCCGACTGCCGAGATCGTCGGCCAGTTGCTACGTCGGCTCGGGGAGCGCGGACAGGTGCTGACAGTCACGCACTTGCCGCAAGTGGCGGCGCAAGGTCACCAGCATCTATTCGTGCACAAGGTGCGCGGTGAGGATGCCACCCATACGGCGGTGTCCAAGCTGAGCAAGAATCATCGCGTCGAAGAAGTTGCGCGCATGCTGGGGGGCATCGATCTCACCAAAGAATCTCTGGCTCACGCGAAAAAAATGGTCATCACCGCAAAAATTTAAGACCGGTAGAAAGCACGAAGGCGACCCTGGGGTCGCCTTCGCTCGTTTCGCGAACATCATGTTCGCGCGACATGCTTACTTTTTCTTGCGTACGTACAGCACGAGATTGTGATCCACCATCTCGAAGCCATATTTGTCGACGATCGCCTTCTGAAGACGCTCGATTTCTTCGTCGAAGAATTCGATCACTTCACTGGTTTCGACGTTGACCATATGGTCGTGATGCTTGCCGTCGTCCAGTTCGAAGACGGCATGACCGCCGTCGAAGTTGTGTCGCACCACAAGCCCAGCTGCCTCGAACTGAGTCAGTACACGGTAAACCGTGGCCAGACCGACGTCCTCACCAGCCTCCATCAGCGCCTTGTAAACATCCTCGGCACTCATGTGGCGTTGCTCGGCGGAATCGAGCATTTGCAGAATTTTGACCCGTGGCAGGGTCACTTTGAGGCCGGCTTTGCGTAGTTCGCTATTTTCAACCATGGTCAGCTTTCTCGCGATGCTGCTTCGCAGCTTCTCTTAATGCGGGTATGATCGGCGTTTACGTTGTCCCAGCCAAGATAGTGGAAGTCGCCCACCGATGCAAAACACCAAGCTCTTGCTAACCAGTTTCACCTTCGTGGGACTGCTCGCACTCGCCGGTTGTTCATTCCCCGGGGTTTACAAAATCGACATCCAGCAGGGCAATGTCGTCACGCAGGACATGATAGACCAGTTACGCCCGGGAATGACCCGCCGGCAAGTACGGTTTATCATGGGTAACCCTCTGCTGACCGACACGTTCCATGCCGATCGCTGGGATTACCTGTATAGCCTGCAACCGGGTGGTGGTGAACGCCAACAGGAACGCATAAGCGTTGTCTTTAACCCTAATGACCAACTCGTCAGCCTGTCGGGCGATTTTATGCCTGGCGTGAGCCGCGACGAAGCCATTCTCGGCAAGGACACCGGCACTCCTGTGACCGCTCCTGCAGAAAACACCGAGAAGCCAAAACCGGAAAAACCGGTGAAACCAGGTTCGTTGTTGGACCAGATCCAGAAGGACGTCGACGGCGTACAAACCGTTCCAGTCCCGACTCCAACACCACTGGAAACCACGCCGCAATAATTTGCGACGCAATAAAAAACCCGGCACGTCCGGGTTTTTTATTGTCTGGCATTTATTGAATCACTGATTTCGCGCCTTGGCCTCGGCAGCCTTGGCGGCGCGCAAGCGGCGCACCTCTTTAGGATCGGCGAGCAACGGCCGGTAAATCTCGATGCGATCACCTGCTTGAACCACTTGAGTGTCAGGGTCAGAAATCACCTTGCCGAAGATCCCGACCGGGCAACTGGCCAGATCCAACTCAGGAAACTCGGCCCCCATACCGGACTTCAGCAGCGCACCCCGAACCGTCGAACCGGCTGGCACCGCCACTGTCAGCAGCACCTGACGATCAACGGCGGCATACACCACCTCAACCTCAATCACCGACTCAACCATGTATCTGTTTGGCGCGCTGACAAAACGCATCGACCAGCGTGTTCGCCGCCTGATTGAACAAAGGCCCCAACGTCGCGCGCACGATTGGCCCGGCGTAGTCGAACGACAGGTCCAGGCTAATCTTGCAGGCCTTCTCACCCAAAGGCTTGAACACCCAGACGCCATGCAACTGGTTGAACGGTCCTTCCTCCAGATTCATCTCGATTGAATGTCCGGGCACCAGCGTATTGCGGGTCACGAAATGCTGACTGAGGCCGCCCTTGGCCACGCCGACACTGGCACGCATGTGCTCAGGGGAGCTTTCCAGCACTTCGGCAGCCGAGCACCATGGCAGGAATTCCGGATAACGCGCCACGTCATTAACCAGGTCATAAAGGGCTTGCGCCGGATACGGCAGCAGAGCCGAGCGTTGAATATGGGTCGTCATGTCAGCGTCACTTCCACAGCTGGGCGGCAAACACTACAAGAATGCCGATGGGCGCCACATAGCGCATCAAGAACAGGGACAGGGCAAATAGAACCGGGCTGCGAATCGACAACTCGTCACGCACCGCTTCACGCCCCATGATCCAGCCTGCAAACACCACGAAACACAAACCACCGAGTGGCAGCATGATCCGCGAGGTGAAGAAATCGATCACACCAAAGAAGTCCAGACCACCGGCCGCTCCCCATTGGTAGAGATGGAACATCCCGCCTTCGTTCACGAAAAATTTGGCTTGCTTCCAGATATTGAAGGAAAACACCGTACCCAGACCGACGAACCAGCAAATAAATGCCAGCCAAAAAGTCACCCAGGCGCGACTGATTTTCGTGCGTTCAACCAGGTAAGCAACCATCGGCTCAAGCAATGAAATCGCCGAACTCCAGGCCGCAACCGCCACCAGTACGAAGAACACTACGCCCATCAACTGGCCGAACGCTACGTTACCGAAGGCAAATGGCAGGCTGACGAACATCAGGCCAGGGCCTTCGCTTGGGTTCAGGCCGGCGGCGAACACAATCGGAAACAATGCCAGGCCAGCGACCAGCGAAACGAAGGTATCGAGCAGCGCCACACCGACCACGGTGCCGGAAAGCGATGAGTTCTTCGGCATATAGGCGCCGTAGATCATGATCGAACCCACGCCCACGCTCAGAGAAAAGAAGGCGTGACCCATGGCGGGCAGCAAGCCGTCGAGGACTTTTTCCGGGTGAAAGTCGAACATGAAATGCACGCCTTCCATGAAATGGCCGGTGGTCATGCTGTAACCCAGCAGCACCAGAATCATCACGAACAGCAGCGGCATCATGATGCGAAGGCTGCGTTCAAGCCCGGCGACCACGCCTTTGGCGATCACCACGGCGGACAGCAGCATAAAAATCGTGTGCCAAAGTGTCAGGCGCCATGGATCAGCGATCACATTGCCGAAATAAGCACCGACTTGATCTGACGTCACACCCTGGAAGTCACCACGGCCCATGTCGATGATGTAGTCCAGCGACCAGCCGCCGACCACACTATAGAAAGACAGAATCAGCAACGCCGTGATCATCCCGGCGAATGCGCCCCAGGACCACTTGCCCGAATGCCCCGCCTCTATCGCCAACACCTTCAAGGCGTTGGCCGGGCTTTGACGGGCGCGGCGGCCGATCAGGGTTTCAGCCAGCATGACCGGCACGCCGATCAGCGCGATGCAGACCAAAAACATGAGAACGAACGCGCCGCCGCCATAGACGCCGACCATGTACGGGAATTTCCAGATGCTACCAAGCCCCACGGCCGAACCGGTCGCGGCGAGTATGAAGACCCAGCGGCTAGCCCAACTGCCGTGGACAGAAACCTTGTCTGTCGACATCGTTACCACGTCCAAGCATTCAAAAAAGAGGCCGCATTGTCCGGGATTCAATCAACCTGCTCAAGCACGTAGCGATACCGTAGCCGACTCGCGTGCAACTCCCTATAATGCCGCCCCTATGGCTAAACAGAAGAAACACCCAACAGGGACCATCGCGCAGAATAAAAAGGCGCGGCACGATTACTTCATCGAACACAAGTTCGAGGCTGGTCTGGTCCTGGCCGGCTGGGAAGTAAAAAGTCTGCGGGCAAGCAAGCTACAACTGGTTGACAGTTATGTACTGCTCAAGGATGGCGAAGCCTGGCTGCTCGGCAGCCACATCACGCCGCTGATGACCGCCAGCACCCACGTCATCGCTGATCCGACCCGCACCCGAAAATTGCTGCTCAACCGCCGCGAGCTGGAAAAGCTGGCCACGGCAGTGCAGCAAAAAGGCTATGCCTGCGTATGCCTGTCCTGGTACTGGAGCAAGCACATGGTCAAGTGCGAGATCGCTCTGGGCAAGGGCAAGAAGGAATACGACAAGCGTGATACCGAACGCGAACGCGATGCCGGTCGTGAGTTGCAGCGTGCGGTGCGGAACAAGGGCAAGGAAGAGTAATTTTCCTGCCTGATCGCGGGTCTTGTGGCGAGGGGGCTTGCCCCCGTTCGGCTGCGAAGCAGTCGCCGGCATTCTTCGAGATGGCGGCGACGCGAGAGGGCCGCTCCGCGCCCCAGCGGGAGCAAGCTCCCTCGCCACAGTAAACTGAAACTACATCCCCTTGCGCCGCTCCGCCCGAGCCATGCGCTGCACTTCCTGACGCACTTCCTCCAGCACTTCCTGCACATACAAAATGTGTCGACTGGAAACTTCCCGCGCCTGCTCCGCCCGCCCTTCGATAATTGCCAGGTACAACTCCCGATGCTGACTGATCAGCATGTCACGCGTCTCGGTGCGTTGTTTGTACATGCCGCCAATGTTGGTCACCACGTTGCGCTTGAGCAGATCGAACAATCCGCGAATGGTGTGCAGCAACACCGCGTTGTGACTGGCTTCGGCGATCGCCAAATGGAATTTTGCATCCGCCGCGCCCTCCTGCTCCCGGCTCACTTCATCGTGACGCGTGTAGCAATCCTGCAATTCGTCGAATGCCGCGGTCAGCCTTTCGCGATCCACATCAGTGGCGCGCAACGCCGCGTAATAAGCACAGGACGCTTCAAGGGTATGGCGAAACTCCAGTAGATCGCGCTGCGCCTCGGGGTTGCTTTCCAGCAGATGCAGCAACGGATCGCTGAACGTCGAGCCCAGGGAATCCACCACATAATTGCCGCCGCCCTGGCGACTGACCAGCAAGCCCTTGGCCGCCAGTTTCTGGATCGCTTCGCGCAACGAAGGGCGTGACACACCAAACTGCTCGGCCAACGCGCGCTCGGCAGGCAAGCGCTCACCAGACTTCAGCGTGCCTTCGAGAATCATCCCCTCGAGCCGCTCGACAATATCGTCAGACAAACGGCGCTGACGAATTTGATCAAACCCCATAACTCATCTCTCCACGATCCCGGCAGCTCGCCGGGCTCTCTATTCTGGCCTATCGGCGCTGTCGCGGCACCTACCAGACGACGCTTGAGCGAACAGATCAGATGCGTTCTGCACCGCTTATTCGACAAAAGTTTTAGGGCGGCAAATTGACACACCCCATACAAGGCTTTTACCCTAGCCAACAGCGATTGTAAATTGGTATTACCAATTAACCAAGAACGCTGGCAGTGCCTGACCAACAACAATTAGGGGCCACCCCATATGCAAACCTGGCAACAGCTCTACAGCCCGCTCGGCAGTCTCGGCGTGTCCGCGCTCGCGGCCGTTATCCCCATCGTATTTTTCTTCCTGGCCTTGGCCGTGTTTCGCCTCAAAGGCCATGTGGCCGGCAGCATCACTCTGGCCTTGTCCATTGCCGTAGCGATCTTCGCCTTCCAGATGCCGGTAGATATGGCCTTCGCCGCTGCCGGGTATGGCTTCGCCTACGGCCTGTGGCCGATTGCCTGGATCATCGTTGCGGCGGTGTTCCTCTACAAACTGACGGTCAAGAGCGGCCAGTTCGAAGTCATCCGCAGCTCGGTGCTGTCGATCACCGACGACCAGCGCCTGCAAGTGCTGCTGATCGGCTTCTGCTTCGGCGCCTTCCTGGAAGGTGCAGCCGGTTTCGGTGCACCGGTAGCGATTACCGCCGCGCTGCTTGTAGGACTGGGCTTCAACCCGCTGTACGCCGCAGGCTTGTGCCTGATCGCCAACACCGCGCCCGTCGCATTCGGCGCACTGGGGATTCCAATCATCGTCGCCGGGCAAGTGACCGGCATCGATGCGTTCAAGATCGGCGCCATGACCGGCCGCCAACTGCCGCTGCTTTCGCTGTTCGTGCCGTTCTGGCTGGTGTTCATGATGGACGGTATGCGCGGCGTTCGGGAAACCTGGCCGGCAGCATTGGTGGCGGGCTTGAGCTTTGCCATCACCCAGTACTTCACCTCGAACTTCATCGGCCCGGAGCTGCCAGACATCACCTCTGCGCTGGTCAGCCTGATTTCCCTGACGCTGTTCCTGAAAGTCTGGCAGCCAAAACGCGCCGCCGGCCAACACATCGCCGGCGCCGTTTCGGCGTCCGTGGTCACCGCCAGCGTCGGCGGTTTCGGCCAGAAGCGCACCACTGTGGCTTCGCCCTACAGCCTCCTGGAAATTTTCAAAGCCTGGTCGCCGTTCCTGATCCTCACCGTACTGGTCACCATTTGGACGCTAAAACCGTTCAAGGCGATGTTCGCTGCGGGCGGCTCGATGTACAGCTGGGTGTTTAACTTCGCCATCCCGCACCTGGATCAAATGGTGATCAAGGTCGCGCCGATCGTGACCGCGCCGACCGCCATTCCAGCGGTGTTCAAACTTGATCCGATTTCCGCAACCGGCACGGCGATTTTCTTCTCGGCACTGATCTCGATGCTGGTGCTGAAGATCAATTTCAAAATTGGTCTTACTACTTTGAAAGAGACCTTCTACGAACTGCGCTGGCCGATTCTGTCCATCGGCATGGTGCTGGCGTTCGCCTTCGTCACCAACTACTCGGGCATGTCTTCGACCATGGCCTTGGTGCTGGCGGCGACCGGCGCGGCGTTCCCGTTCTTCTCGCCATTCCTCGGTTGGCTGGGCGTGTTCCTGACCGGCTCCGATACCTCGTCCAACGCGCTGTTCAGTTCGTTGCAAGCAACCACCGCGCACCAGATCGGTGTCAGCGATGTGCTGCTAGTCGCGGCGAACACCAGCGGCGGCGTGACCGGCAAGATGATCTCGCCACAATCGATCGCCGTGGCCTGCGCCGCGACCGGCCTGGTGGGCAAGGAATCGGACCTGTTCCGTTTCACCCTCAAGCACAGCCTGTTCTTCGCAACGATCGTTGGCCTGATCACCTACATCCAGGCCTATTGGCTCACCGGGATGCTGGTGCACTAAGGACTACAAGCCGCACTGATAAAACCGACGCTGGACCACGATTCCGGCGTCAGCTATTCACCACCCGGTCTGTAAGGCTGCTGAAAGCTTCCGGCTCTATATTCAGCAGCCTCAACGGACGGATAACCGGCCGAGAGACACGCCTGATGAGCGAGCTTTTTTACAACGCTGTGCCGAACGCGACCCGCGTCGCCCCGCCACCGCCCAAGCCTCGGCAATACCCCAGCGAGAAGCCTTCACGGGTGTACCTGTTCGGGACCTGCGTGGTGGATTTGTTCTACCCCGAAGCCGGGATGGACGCGATCCACCTGCTGGAACGCGAAGGCATTCGTGTCGAGTACCCGCAAGGGCAAAGCTGCTGCGGGCAACCGGCCTACACCTCGGGTTACACCGAGCAGGCCCGGACCGTGGCGCGCTCGCAACTGGCGCTGTTTGCCGGGGATTATCCGGTGGTGGTGCCGTCGGGTTCTTGCGCGGGCATGTTGCGCGAACACTACGCCGACTTGTTCAAGGACGAGCCGGACACGTTGAAACAAGTCCAGGCCCTCGCGGCCCGGACGTATGAGTTGGCGGAGTTCCTGCTGTTTGTCTGCAAGGTGCAGCTCAAGGACAGCGGCGAACCGGTGAAAGTGGCGCTGCACACATCGTGCTCGGCACGCCGGGAGATGAACACCCACTTGCACGGCCGTGAGTTGTTGGCGCAGTTGGGCAACGTGGAGCGCGTCGATCACAGCCACGAAAGTGAATGCTGTGGCTTTGGTGGGACTTTCAGCGTCCGTATGCCAGACATTTCCGGCGCGATGGTAGCTGACAAGACCCGGTCGCTGAAGGAATCCGGCGCGCACCAGGTACTCAGCGCCGATTGCGGTTGTTTGATGAACATCAACGGCTCGCTGGAAAAACAGAAGGAAGCGTTGCGCGGCCAACACCTGGCCAGCTTCCTTTGGCAGCGAACCGGAGGTGTTCAATGAACGCTTCCGTGATTATTCCTACGGTTGCCGTAGAAGAAGATTTTCGCAGCCGGGCTCACGAGGCTTTGGCTGACACGCAACTGCGAAATAACTTTCGCAGCGCGATGGATTCACTGATGAGCAAACGGGCAGCGTCCTTCAGCGATGCCCACGAAAGAGAATATTTGCGAGCGCTGGGCAATGCTGTCCGCGCCCGTGCGTTATCCAAGTTGCCCGACCTGCTCGAGCAGCTTGAACAGAACCTGACCCGCAACGGTGTGACAGTGCACTGGGCGGAAACGGTGGACGAGGCCAATGGCATCGTCCTCTCGATCATCCGCGCTCACGAGGGGCGGCAAGTGATCAAGGGCAAATCGATGGTCAGCGAAGAAATGGAGATGAATCATTTCCTCGCTGAACAGGGCATTGAATGCCTGGAATCGGACATGGGCGAGTACATCGTCCAGCTCGACCACGAGAAGCCTTCACACATTATTATGCCGGCGATCCACAAGAATGCCGGTCAGGTCGCGTCCTTGTTCCACGACAAACTTGGCGTGGAATACACCAAGGACGTTGACCAACTCATTCAGATCGGTCGCAAAGTCTTGCGGCAGAAATTCTTCGAAGCGGACATCGGCGTCTCCGGCGTCAACTTCGCCGTGGCCGAAACCGGCACCCTGCTGCTGGTGGAAAACGAAGGCAACGGCCGCATGACCACCACGGTCCCGCCGGTGCATATTGCCGTTACCGGCATCGAAAAAGTCGTTGAAAACCTGCGGGACGTCGTACCGCTGCTGTCGCTGCTGACCCGCTCGGCCCTCGGCCAACCGATCACCACCTACGTCAACATGATCTCCGGCCCGCGCCAGGAGCATGAGCTCGACGGCCCGCAGGAAGTCCACCTGGTATTGCTCGACAACGGCCGCAGCCAGGCCTTCGCCGACAGCGAATTGCGCCAGACCCTGAACTGCATCCGCTGCGGCGCCTGCATGAATCATTGCCCGGTCTACACCCGAATCGGCGGCCACGCCTATGGGGAGGTTTACCCTGGGCCTATCGGAAAAATCATCACCCCGCACATGGTCGGCCTGGCGAAGGTCCCGGACCACCCAAGTGCGTCGTCGCTGTGCGGTGCCTGCGGTGAGGTCTGCCCGGTAAAAATCCCGATCCCCGCACTGCTGCGGCGCCTGCGGGAAGAGAACGTCAAAGCCCCGGATAGCCCGCATCAAGTGATGCGCGGCCAGGGCAGCAAGTACTCGCGCAAAGAGCGCTTTATCTGGAACGCCTGGGCCAGGCTCAACAGCTCGCCGACGTTGTATCGCCTGTTCGGCTTCTTCGCCACGCGCCTGCGTGCCCTCGCACCGAGTAATGTAGGCCCGTGGACGCAAAACCACAGCGCGCCAAAACCCGCTGCCCGCTCGCTGCATGACATGGCCCGCGAGCATCTGGCCAAACAGGGAGATCGTTGATGAACGCCAAGCAAAACATCCTCGCTAAATTGAGGAACAGTCTGATCGGCACTACGCCGGTGCCTGACGAATTCGACGTCGAACTGGTGACTGCGCCCTACACCTACACGCCTGAACAACGCATCCCGCAACTGCGCAAACTGATGGAAGCGGTGCACACCGAAATCCATATGACCACGGGCGAAGATTGGCCCGAACTATTGGCGCAGC
Organism: Pseudomonas sp. ASL4; assembly: GCF_056680395.1. Taxonomy (NCBI): domain Bacteria; kingdom Pseudomonadati; phylum Pseudomonadota; class Gammaproteobacteria; order Pseudomonadales; family Pseudomonadaceae; genus Pseudomonas; species Pseudomonas sp. ASL4. Next base: position 7,263,613 of record NZ_CM155280.1, read on the forward strand.
TTGTAAGGGATCGTCAGTTGCCGAGCCTGCTGATCGCGCCGACCACACCTCACGGTCAACGGGTCACTCAGCACTGGTCGAAAAATCCCGACCTGCCAACGCTCAAATCCTACGACCGCCCGGTAGAGGAATGGAAAGCCGAACTGTTTAACGACACCCCGGCCAGCCTCACGACTACCCTCGGCGCAATCGCTGCGACAGGTAGTCTGATTCTCTGGCCGACGCGGGAAGAACCGCGCCTGATGAGCCTGGTGCCGCCAGTACATTTCGCCCTGCTCAAGGCCAGTGAAATCCGCGACAACTTCTATCAAGTGCAGCAGGAATTCGAGTGGGCCCAAGGCATGCCGACCAACGCTTTATTGGTGTCCGGCCCGTCGAAAACCGCCGACATTGAGCAAGTGCTGGCCTACGGCGCCCACGGCCCGAAAGATCTGGTTGTGCTGATCCTGGAGAACCAATGACGCTACCGACTGCTTTCCTGCGTGATGCGCAGCAACTGATCCCTGAAGACCGACGTTTCGACGACCAGCTGTCGACATTGGCCTTCGGTACCGATGCGAGTTTCTATCGGCTGATTCCGAAACTGGTGATCCGCGTCGAGTCCGAAGATGAAGTGGTTGCCTTGCTGAAACTGGCGCAACGGGATCAGGTCCCAGTGACCTTTCGTGCGGCCGGCACCAGCCTCTCCGGGCAGGCCATCAGTGACTCAGTATTAATCGTACTCGGGGATAACTGGAACGGGCGCGAGATTCGTGGTTTGGGCACACAGATTCGCCTGCAACCGGGGGTGATCGGCGCGCAGGCGAACGCGTGGCTGGCGCCATTCGGACGCAAGATCGGTCCGGACCCGGCCTCGATCAATGCTTGCAAGATCGGCGGCATCGTTGCCAACAATGCCAGCGGCATGTGCTGCGGCACGGCGCAGAACACCTATCACACACTGGCGGGCATTCGTCTGGTGCTGGCTGATGGCAGCCGTCTCGATACCGAAGATGCTGCCAGTGTTACGGCGTTTCGTCAGAGCCATTCCGAACTGCTGGAGCGTCTGGCGACGTTGGGCCGAGAGACCCGCGCCAATTCCGAATTAGCCGCGAGAATTCGCCACAAATACCGTCTGAAAAATACCACCGGCCTGTCGCTCAACGCCCTGGTGGATTTCGACGAGCCTGTGGATATCTTGAGCCACTTGCTGGTGGGCTCCGAAGGTACGCTCGGCTTCATCAGCGCGGTGACCTACGACACGGTCATCGACCATCCGAACAAGGCCTCGGCGCTGATCGTGTTCCCGGACGTGGAAACCTGCTGCAACGCCGTCACCGTGCTGAAAAGCCAACCGGTGTCCGCCGTGGAACTGCTGGACCGTCGCAGCCTGCGCTCAGTGCAGGACAAACCCGGCATGCCGGATTTCGTACAGCACCTGTCGAACAATGCCTGTGCCCTGCTGATCGAATCCCGCGCTGCATCGTCCACGTTACTACGCGAACAACTGGCGCAAATCATGGCGTCCCTGACCTCGTTCCCAGTGGAAAAACAGGTCGACTTCACCGAAGATCCGCTGGAAAACGCCCGGCTCTGGGCGATCCGCAAAGACACTTTCCCCGCCGTCGGTGCGGTGCGCAAAACCGGCACCACGGTGATCATCGAAGACGTGACCTTCCCGGTGGAGCAACTGGCCATCGGCGTGAACCGCTTGATCGAGCTGTTCGACAAACATCACTACGACGAAGCGATCCTTTTCGGACACGCGCTGGAAGGCAATCTGCACTTTGTCTTCACCCAAGGCTTCAACAATCCGGAAGAAGTCGCACGCTATCAGGCGTTCATGGACGACGTGGCGCAACTGGTCGCCGTGGAGTTCGGTGGCTCGCTGAAGGCTGAGCACGGCACTGGCCGTAACATGGCGCCCTTCGTTGAGCTGGAATGGGGCAGTGATGCCTATCAATTGATGTGGCAGCTCAAACGCCTGCTCGACCCGAACGGCATTCTCAACCCGGACGTGGTGCTCAGCGACGATCCGCAGATCCACCTTAAACACCTGAAACCGCTGCCCGCCGCCGATGAGATTGTGGACAAGTGCATCGAGTGCGGCTTCTGCGAACCCGTCTGCCCGTCGAAAGGCCTGACCCTGAGCCCGCGCCAGCGCATCGTGATCTGGCGGGACATTCAGGCGAAGAAACGCGCCGGCGTCGATACCACCGAACTCGAAGCCGCTTACGAATACCAGGGCATCGACACCTGCGCCGCCACGGGACTTTGTGCACAGCGTTGTCCTGTAGGAATCAACACCGGCGAGCTGGTGAAAAAGCTCCGCAGCCGTAACGCGACACACACGAAAACCGCCAACTGGCTGGAAGGCAACTTCGCCACTGCGCTGCAAGGTGCGCGCTTTACCCTGCACGTGGCCAACGGTGCGCGAATGCTGCTGGGAGCGCCACGCCTGGCGAAGCTGTCGGCAACGCTGACGCGGTTGTCCAAAGGCCAGGTCCCACAATGGACCAACGCCATGCCGCAGCCGGAAAAAGCCATTCGCTTCAGCCCGAGCGTGTCGGACGAACGCCCTCGGGTGGTTTATCTCGCGGCGTGTGTCTCGCGGGTCATGGGCCCGACGGCGGGTGATAAAGAACAAATGTCGCTCTACGACAAAACCCGTGGGCTGCTGGAAAAGGCCGGTTACCAGGTCGTCTTCCCGGACAATCAGGACAACCTCTGCTGCGGTCAGCCATTCGCCTCCAAAGGCTACGCCGAACAAGCCGAACACAAGCGCCAGGAATTGATTGGCGCGCTGCTGCACGCCAGCCGCGGCGGGCTCGATCCGATCTACTGCGACACCAGCCCGTGCACCTTGCGATTGGTTCAGGACCTGGGCGATGTTCGACTCGACCTGTACGACCCGGTGCGTTTCATTCGTACGCACTTGATGGATCGACTGGATTTCACACCGCAGGAAGCGCCGATTGCGGTGCACGTCACCTGCAGTACTCAACACCTCGGCGAGAGCCAGGCATTGATTGATCTGGCGCGAAAATGCAGCAACAACGTGGTCATCCCCGAAGGCATCCATTGTTGCGGGTTTGCGGGGGACAAGGGTTTTACCACGCCGGAACTGAACGCCCATTCACTGCGCACGCTCAAGGATGCGGTGCAGCACTGTGGTGAGGGGATTTCTACCAGTCGCACCTGTGAGATTGGCCTGACGCAACACGGTGGAATTGACTACCACGGGTTGGTCTACCTGGTGGATCGGGTAACGCGGACACGGGCCATCTAAAGAAAAAATAGAACCCTGACGCCGCGCCGCAGTCCACTGATCAAGTCCCGCACATTTGGGACCTACCCCAAACTCGGCAGCCCGTCCTGATGGCCAGCGATGCCTGGACCCTCAGTTCAAGGAGATACACATGAAACGTTCTGTACTGTTAGGTCTGTTCGTTACTGCCTCACTGATGGCGTCCACCTCGTTCGCGGCCGAAGACCTCTGTGCGGTCAACTTGAAAACCATCGAAAATGCCCAAGCACAGATCTCTCCGGAGATGACTGATCAGGTAATGGACAGCGTCAAGCAAGCCAAGGCCGATCAGGCAAAAGGCACCAAGAAAGGCACTGATGATTGCATCGCCGAGACCACCCAAACTATCCAAGACATCAAGAACGCGAACAAAGGCGGGAAGTAACCGGAGTACTGGTGGACTGAAGTTAAAATTACCCTCCAGCACTACCCAATACGCAGCAAACCAAAACCCGCCAAGTGCGGGTTTTGTCGCATCTGGGGTTTGGTACTGCCAACTGCCCGCGTCGCGGTGAAAGAAATCGACACCATGCCCAAATCCGCAGAAGGAGCGAAGCTTGCCCGGGAAATGTTCACCAGCGGCAAGGGGCAATTGCGCCCCTTTTTAGTGCCATTGCTCCTATCAAACAATTTTTTCATAGCCTTTGTGAGAAAACCGAATTCCTGCGAAGCTTCGTAGTCTTTTAAGTAGGCCATTTCAATCGTGGCTTGTTTTTCGACCTCGGCCGAGCCGCCCGATCATACGGCAGCACCGAGACCATCAGCACAAGGAGATACCCATGAAACGTACCGCACTCGCTGGTCTGTTCATGTCTGCTGCAATGTTGGCCTCTCCCGTATTTGCTGCGGACAACAACCTCTGTACAAGCAAGCTGCAAGAGCTCGAAGCCAAAGTGAATACGCTGCCAGCGACCTCGAACAACTTAAATGAGATCAAAAGACTGCTGGCCAGCGCCCAAGCGTCAGAAGCCGCCAAGGACTACAAAAAGTGCGCTACCGAGGCCAGCCAGGCATTGTCGATGGCAAACTGAACAATGACCCCAGCCCAAAATCAATCGCGGCCAACCTTCCGGTTGGCCTTCTGGGGCGCGTTGGCGTACACTGCGCAGGCTTGTTGCTCACTTTGATTCACAGAGCAACAGGCACGGGGCCGTTTAGGATTCGACGCCGGTCGCGAAACTTTAGGTGCATGCCGAGTTGGTAACAGAACTCGTAAATCCACTGTTGCAACTTTCTATAGTTGCCAATGACGAAACCTACGGGGAATACGCTCTCGCTGCGTAAGCAGCCTTAGCCCTTCCCTCCTGGTACCTTCGGGTCCAGCAATCATCAGGGGATGTCTGTAAACCCAAAGTGATTGTCATATAGAACAGAATCGCCGTGCAGTACGTTGTGGACGAAGCGGCTAAAACTTACACAACTCGCCCAAAGCACCCTGCCCTTCGGGTCGCTGAGGGTTAACTTAATAGAAACGGCTACGCATGTAGTACCGACAGCGGAGTACTGGCGGACGGGGGTTCAAATCCCCCCGGCTCCACCACTTCATCATCTAAAGACGTCCACGGACGTCTTTTTTTGTGCCTGAAATCCAGTTAAATCAAGGGTTTCCAGCGCTTCTGGGGGCCAACGAGGTTTTTGGAGTTCCAGACAGTTTGGTATCCCAGGTGGTATCCCGGGCTACCCGGTGCTATTTTTAGGATACCAAAACGGTGCCCGAGGTAGCTCCCATGCCTACTCAAGCAAGCCGTCTCTCCGATCGCCAGCTCAAGGCGGTCAAGGCAACTGGTAAAGACTTCGTCCTTAGTGACGGCGACGGCCTACAACTTCGAGTACGCGCCAGCGGCTCGATGATGTGGAATTTCAATTACCGCGAACCGTTGACCAGAAGCCGAATCAATATGGCACTCGGTCCATACCCCGACCTCTCGTTAGCCAACGCCCGGAAGAAAGCCACAGAAGCGCGTGAGTTGCTCGCTCTGGGCATTGATCCCAAAGCTCAACGCGATGAGGTAAGGCAAGCCAAACTCGCTGAGACCGAGCACACCTTCGAGAAGGTGGCCACCGCCTGGTTCGAGCTAAAGAAGGACTCCGTGACGCGGGCATATGCCGAAGACATTTGGCGCTCGCTAACGCTGCATGTTTTTCCCGACTTGAAAACAACACCTCTCTCGCAGATCAGCGCCCCGATGGTCATCAAGCTCCTTCGCCCCATCGAAGCCAAAGGCAGTCTCGAGACAGTGAAGCGACTGAGCCAACGGCTCAACGAGATCATGACCTACGGGGTAAACTCCGGGCTGATTTTCTCTAACCCCCTCAGTGGTATTCGAGCGGTATTCAAGAAGCCCAAGAAAGAGAATATGGCCGCGCTACGACCCGATGAGCTTTCCGAGCTCATGATCGAAATCGCGAACGCCAGCATCAAGCGGGTCACCCGCTGCCTGATCGAATGGCAACTGCACACCATGACCCGTCCTGCCGAAGCGGCTACCACCCGATGGGCAGATATCGACTTCGACAAACGCATCTGGACCATCCCGCCGGAGCGCATGAAAAAGCGGCGCCCGCATACCATCCCGCTGACCGAACAGGCACTCGCGTTACTGGAGGCGCTCAAGTCCCTCAGCGGCCATAGGGAATACGTGTTCCCGGCAGATAGAAACCCGCGCACCCACGCCAACAGTCAGACCGCCAACATGGCGTTGAAACGCATGGGCTTCCAGGACCGCTTGGTCAGCCATGGCATGCGCTCCATGGCCAGCACCATCCTGAACGAGCATGGGTGGGATCCGGAGCTGATCGAAGTCGCGCTGGCGCATGTCGACAAAGACGAAGTCCGAAGTGCCTACAACCGAGCGGACTACATCGAGCGCCGGCGTCCGATGATGGCTTGGTGGAGTGAGCACATCCAGAAAGCGGCCACTGGCAACCTGTCGGCGTCGGCGATCAATCAAACCAGGGACCACAACGTCGTGCCGATACGGTGAGCGCTCACCGGACGCCGCCGGTAACCGAGGATGACTCCCCAGATGGAGTGATGGTTGATTTGGCGACAGCGGCGACACCGGCGACAATTCACGTAATACCTGGTTTGCAGCATGGCGACAGAAGTGGCGACTGTCGCCGTTGCAAGCCTCTCTCTTGGGGCTTTCTCGGCCAAGCCCACGCGAGCGGGAAGGCTCCGCATTCCCACTCGCATGGGCTCTGCGTAATTACATCTCACTTGACCAGCTGATTGCATTGCCACTGACCAGTCATCTGCATTCGCGCTGACCAGCCGTTTGCAGTTGATGGGTGTCAGCGGGTGCCACTCAGCGCGAGTGCGTCAGCCAAGCACTGAAGGACTGCAACCGACCCAATATAGATAGTCCGTCCCACCTTCTCCGATACTGGTAACGGTTGGCAGCGACCGCGCAGTATTGCACTGCCATACACCAATCCAGCGATCTCGGAATGGAAAATTTCCACTACATTGTTTGTGAAAAAGCTGGTCAAAATCATATGGTTATGATTAATTCGCTGCTGGCCTATCGTCTAATATGGCAAGACCTCCTGTTTGGGAGATCCCGGTTCGATTCCGGGTGGGCAAAGAGCATTTTCTCAAGTGCTTTTTGCCCACCTTGAGGGTACCTAATGGATGAGCATCAACGAGTTAACATTTTTGACGCACAAACCATAAATGTTCGAGAGCTAGAAAAGGCTTGGAGTCATACCAATCGCCAAATTAACGCTCTAATTCTTCAGAAAAACTCAAAAGCTATTGAAATTACCACGAAGCTTCTTGCTTTGATCTATTGCGCGTTAGCGGAAGCAATTTTCTCAAAATTAATCCACACACCCAATGGTCTACCGCTCGACAATCTAGAGCAAGTGAAAAGTTGCACTAACGCTAACGGCGTTAAATCTGGGTGGCTGAAATGCTCAGAGTTGGCGATGCTGCGTGTACAGGGAGCCAAGTCTGGTCACGGCCACAATGTACTAAAAAAATTATCCCAGATGATCGAGCTCTATATTTTTGACCCCAGCCTCTTGCGGAACAAATTGGCTCACGGTCAGTGGACTATTGCGCTTAATCGTCAAAATACCGCAATCAATCAAGAAATCACAAGTGAGATAGAGGCGCATACGGTAGTAGAGCTTTATCGCCGAAAACATGCATTGGAGAAATTAGCGGCAATAATAGAAGATATTATTGAATCTCCAAATAAGGCCCACCACAGAGATTACTGGATCCATATAACTGAGTTTGAGCAGTCGCAGAAGAAACTTTCCAGCTGGACTTATGAGGCCAAAGTTGAAAAGCTATTCACCAAAAAAGCCCATGCTCCCGTTAGAAAATAAAATTTTGGGATTTGAGTTTTCACGATTTTATCCCAACTGCTTCGTGATATGTCGAGGCCTGTAGTTGGCGGCACAAAGCTGAGCCCTTAACTTTCTGCGCAAAGCACAGACTTCAATATCAGACGCGTATTTTTCTGTCATGGAAACCGAAGCCGACTTTTTCACAGAATCGGCCGATTTCTGTCGGTCGCCACTTTCAGCTAACGGCCAAAAGCGGACTCTGTGTTGTTAGGGGAATGCTCGGGTCAAGTTGTCTTGATCTAATCTTAATTTGGCGAATTCATCTTTGGATGCGATTGTGATATCTAGCGCCTCATCCTCGTATCTTGTGCATCCCCTTAAGCCTGCTTCGAGTGCAATCATTGCTGCTTTCGCAGCGGCGTCCTTGTATACAATCATGATGTCAATGTCATTGTGTGATTTCTGACGTAGGTAGGATCCAAAAAGGTATACCTCGGTGCCAGCAGCAGGGCGGAGTGCTTGAACCGCACTTCCAAGTCTTTCTATGCGAGTTTTCCTGTCGCCACTGGTTAGGTAATTAAGATACTTTTCGCCAGTCAGCCGAATGGCCCCCATGAACTCACCCAGCATGAAAAGACCTATTCCTTTTTGAATGCACAGTGCTTTGGCGGATGGGGCGTATTGTCCTGATGGGCATGAGCAAATTATTGCGTCAATACCTGGGTCGATTTCTGTGACTTTGTCTAGCGTGTGCTCGGTGAAGTAGTAGGTGTTGGTGACAAAAACTTTCAACATTCGACCGTCCAGCAAATCTACTATCATTGTAGATTTGTTGAGCTCTTCGAGCTTGCTAATATAGTTGTGGTCACCTAAAAATCTTTTGATAAAGGTTTGGATTTGATTGTGTCGAAATTCAAGTTCTTCGTCTTTGATTGTTTCTATTGATGGCGTGGGAATACCGAGTTTCGCCTTGATGAAGTGGTCAAATTCAATGGGGAATGTTTTGTATTCGCTAATTTTTTTGTCGCTCAGGCAATTATCCTGAAAAGCGTCGGCATGCATTTTATACCTGAGCATTTGTTTGTACGGTTCCCATGGGTAACCATATTTAGATTTGCTGCTTTCAATCAAATTTATTATTTTTCGATTGTTTGGAATTAAAGTATCAAGACTTCGAAGTCGCCAGGTTTCTAAGGCATCCCCAGAGTCGCTGTTGATAACCAGGTCGGAATATGGGCCATATTCTTCGAAGATGGTTCGGTTTTCTTCGAGTAGATCATTAACTGCTTGTAGGAGGTGGTCCTCATCTGGGAATTTTGGCGAGGTGAATAATGCGGAAATTTTTTCGGCGTGCTGGGTCTTCCAGGTTAGAATTTCTTCTACTGGGTACTGAGACTGAAGCTCATCGATGATTTTATGGCATGCCAAACAAAGCATGATGAGGTTGTCAAACCCATCTTTGTCAATTTGTTCAGCTAATTCGTGTTCACTGCGAGGGCCGTCAGCGCCGTGACCTATTACATGAGCCACATTAGCCAAGCTAACGTTTTTACCCCCGCTTTCTGCGAAAAGCAACTTATTGCAGTCAGGTCTCTGGCAGTACCCACCGCATTGAGACCACAGTTTACGGGTAATGTTAGTTGGGAGTGATTTCCTAGTCATAAACAGTCCTTAAACTCTATTCAATAAAGCGCCAGCCTAATTTGGCAAAAATTTTTAGTCTTGCTTTGAAACTGCAAAAACAAACATGCTTGGAGGGGCGCTAAATTGTCCTGCTTGCGTTGATTTGAGCAGACATTGCCCTCTTGCCCTCAAGAAGCGTATCCGCTTAGCGCAGGAAGCACTGTGCCAAGATAAGTGCTTCGATTGAGTTTAAGCAAGTGTGCCGGGGGACGAGGACGTGAGGATGGTACAAAATTGGTATTTGAGGGAGCCATCAAGGTTGTAGGCTATGAAATCAATGCCTGTAAAAGACGACGGACCAATCCGTCACATGGTACTCGGCCACTGCACATCCTCGATACTGTGCGATTATCTGAGGTCGGGCTGCTGGGAAGGTCCGCTTCTGGCCGTTTTCTGCCTGTCACGACCGGCTGGAAACGACCGATACTGAACGATTGCTACCTGTCACCAAGGGTCGAGATCACTCCATCCCTGCGGTCCAATCATGCGGCATCAATTCACTCTTTGACGGTCGTGATAGGCTGAAATCGACCTAGGCTTGCCACGACAAGAATCTCGACCAGAAAATTTTTTTCCTCATCTGTGGAATAGCTACTGATGCTCTACTAGCTGGGACTGGGACAGAAAACGAGATGCGCTGACGAGTCATCTCGTCGATAAGGATTTTTACATATTCCTTATGTTCTATGTCTTCTTCTGTAGGTTCAAAGTTCGAGCAGCCGGTTAACGTTAGATGCTTAGATGTTCCTTGGAACAAAACCAAAGACCACAAGCGCTCAGGATTCCCATCCCAAGGGCAACTATACAAGACGTCTCTTTCGCCTGGCCATATATTTACTGACCGTTCTTCTATTTCACCATCCCACTCAAAGTGCAGAGTGATTTCATTTTTACAATCATTGCCCCCGCCATAAATTTCTGTGTGGAAATTGGCTTGGCCAAAACCGTCTTTACTCCAGATCTGGGCGCTCTTTATTATCTTGTAAGCAGCGTACACCCCGGTTCTATGATGCATTTTCATTATTTAACGTTTAACTCCATGTTGAGGCCGACAATTAAGATAAAGGGCAGACAGAAACGTAGTTATTTGCTGTCCAGCGAACGAAGTGGGCGGTAGTTGGGCACATTGCCAGCAGGCTAGCGCCAGTGAGGTTGGGTAGCAACCCTCGCCACCATGATCTTCACCAGCGGGCTGCTATTGGCCGTTCTCCGCCGGTCGTCACTACGGCGTGTGCTGGTCAAGTCCATGCAATTACGCAGGCTCACATTAAAGACCGACGAACGACCACCCGGCCATAGAAAACCACCGGCCTCCAAGGTTTTCCAGCGCTACCAATTGGCGCAACAGCGCCCCCAAAAACTGTTGACCGCGAGCAGAACGAGCGCTAAACCAGAACCGTACAAGCGCTGTCCTCGACAGCACCCAGGTAGCCAGAACCTTTGAGGCTACGCCACATCGTGGTGGTTTTCCCCAAGTGCGATTAGCGTCCGGCGGCTCGCACGGTCACAGCGATGTGATGGATGCCACTTCTTCCAGAATGCCCACTGCGGCAACTCATGCCCCCTCCTGGCTGCTCTGCAGCAACTTATCCGCTTGGCTATTTCTTGCGCCAACCTTTTGCCCGTCTCTTTGCCCCCTAAAGAGACGGGCGCATATCACACTGCTGCAGCCCTGCTCGCACGGGCCTTTGCGGCTTTCCCCCTCGTGACAATCGGCGTGACAAACACCGAATGCTCACTCGCCACAGCGATGCCGATGATGGTGCCGCAGCCCATGAAATGGACTGCACCTGACTGACAGTCAGGCATGCCCCAGTCATCGCCTCACTGCCTTCACCCGACTCAGGATCTCGCGACACCGGCCTCGTCAGCCAGTGCAGCCTCCACCCGCCCACCGCTATCGGTGTTCAGGAGGCCAGATCATGAGATGCCCAAGCTCCCGGTCGTAAGGAGCCGCCAGTCCTACGTTAGTGGACAACCCTCACAGGTCGCAGGGGCCTTGATCCCTGATAACACTCAACAACCGTGGCGGGATGAGTGAGGACGAAGTCGATAATCTCAGGAGAATTTCGATGCAACTGTGCGAATCGTTCGAGCCCCCACAACCATTGCTGGAATACCAGCAGGCGCCACTGCCCTACCCGGTCGAAGCACTCGGGGATCTGTTGGGCCCTGCGGTCGAGCGACTGGCCGAGGTGATCGGCGTGCCCTGCGCCATGGCTGCACAATCGGTGCTGGCCAGCGCTGCCCTGGTGAGCCAGGGCCATGCCAATGTCCAACTCGATGGCCGAAGCTATCCGCTGTCCCTCTACCTACTGACGGTGGCGTCCTCGGGTGATCGCAAAAGCGCGGTGGACCATCTGGCACTGAAGGCGGCCCGCGACTGGGAGCGCCAGCAGTGGACCCTGTATGCGGAAAAGCTCAAAGCCTATCGCGCCGCTACCAGCATCATGGCTAAACCCAAAACCGCAAAGAAACACGCGGAGTCGGAAGGCAGCGAACTATCTGAGCCAGTACCCCCGAGGCTGATCATTGCCGAACCGACCATTGAGGCCCTGGTCAAAAGTCTGTGCCTGGGCTTGCCCAGCATGGGCTTGTTCAATGATGAGGGCGGCCAGTTCTTGGGCAGCAGCACCATGAGCAAAGAGAATCGGCTCAAGGCGATCACTACCTTGTCGACACTGTGGGATGGCAACCCGATCGACCGGGCGCGCTCCATGGCTGGAGAAAGCCTGCGGGCCTATGACCGCCGTCTCAGCCTGCATCTGATGCTTCAGCCCTACCTGGCCAATCAACTGTTCAAAGACCCTGTGATCAATGGCCAAGGCATCCTCGGCCGTTGTCTGATCAGTTGGCCTGAGCGCCTGGCCGGCCAGCGGCTCTACAAGGCGATCGACCTGAGCCTGGATGCCAAAGTCCAGCGCTACCAACAACGGATCACCGCCCTGCTGCAAAAGCCCTGGTCACTTCACCAGGATGGATCGCTCAATCCCGCCACACTGGAGCTGACTTCCCGTGCCCGCCGGGCCTGGATTGATATTCACGACACCATCGAGTGCCAGTCTGGCGAGTTCGGCGAGCTGGCTGGCGTCCAGCCTGCCGCGGGCAAAGCGGCGGCGAATGTGCTGCGCATCGCGGGCGTGCTGGCCATGGTTGAAGAGGCCAGTACGTTGGACGAAACACACATCCAGCGCGCCTCCGCCCTGATGGATTACTACCTGGCCGAGATCCAGCGCTTGACCGAACAGGAGCCGGTAAATAGCCGATGCGAAGAAGCGGATCGGCTGCTGCGCTGGCTGGTACAGAAAGGCTGGACCCACTTCAGCATCCGAGACGTCAATCGTAACGGCCCTCGTTTTGCCCGCAAGAGCGCTGACCATACCGCCTCTTTATTGGTCGTAATGATCACTCATCGCTGGCTGAGCAGCCGCGATGGAAGAACCTTCGAGGTCCGTCATGTTCCGCCTCAATGACGCGGTGCGCCGTTACCAAGCGCAACATCAAGCGCCGCCAGAATCGCGATGTGTCGCCGCTTCTGTCGCCACCCTGTCGCCACGCCCCAGGCCAGAAACGACGCGGGTTGTCGCCACTGTCGCCGCTGTCGCCACACCACCTGTTGAGCCTGCCCACATTGCCCTGCTGATCGAGCAACTGCGCGAGGAAGGGGCGCTGCTGCAACACCAGGAGAACACCCTCCTGGTCCGCCCGACACACTGGCAGCAGGTGGACAGGCTCAGCCCCCACTGGAAAGCCCTGCTGCTTTTTCTGCAAACAAACGAAAACGGTGATGACGATGGCCTTGGTCGGTCGGCGTGAGGGTCGCAACTTTGGCTATGGCCGCCAGCTGAGCTACGCCGGCCCGCAAGCGCTCAAGGATCTGTTTGCCGGCGGCCACTTCGCCACGGTCAAAGCGCATAGCGATCGCTGGCAAGCGTTCGTGCGTTGGTGTCGATCAAAGGACGGCCCCGGTTACAACGATGCGCGCCAGATCAATCGCCGGACGCTGCACGACTACGCCGCGTACCTGCGCCAGCAGATCCTGCAAGGTGAACTCTGCATCGCTACCGCGCAGAACCGCCTGAGCAGCGTCAACCGCACCCTCGCGGCGCTGCGCGGTGATCAGGACGTGAGGATCGCCAGCCCGAGTCAGGCGTTAGGACAGCAGCGCTCGAGCGTACGCACCCGCGCGCCGGATGGCCAAGACCATCAACAGGTGCGGCGAGTACTCGAGGCGCTTGGCGAACAGCAACACGAGCGGGTGGCCGCGATTGTCCTGTTGGCCCGAGCAACCGGTATGCGCCTGCGCGAAGCGATCCTTGCTGATCTGCCACGTCTCCACCGCGAAGCCGAGCACTTCGGTCGCATCAACATCCAAGACGGCACCAAAGGCGGCCGCTCAGGGGCATTAGCGCCGCGATGGATCAATGCTAAAGATGAGGTGAAGGCGGCGCTACAGCTCGCCCGAAATGCGTCGCCGCCCAGCAGCCGCAACTTGCTGGCCCGAGACGAAAGCTACGCCGTATTCCTGCAACGGACCGTACTCCCCGCCCGCGAAGTGCTGCATGAACAAGGGCTGAAGGGTTTTCATGAACTGCGAGCAGCATACGCCTGCGAGCGTTACGAACAGCTCACCGGCCACACCGCGCCGGTCAATGGTGGACACTGCTATCGCATTGACCGCGTCCTTGATCAACAGGCGCGGCAACAGATCAGCCTTGAGCTCGGGCATAACCGGATCGATGTAGTGTCGGCCTACATTGGAGGTCGAGCGTGACCAAACCCTTCGATATGGCGCTGTTCCTGAGCGGCGTACTGACCGGCTCAAAGGCCACTCAGCAACGCCACCTAAGGCAAGCCCGAGTCATGCAAGCGGCCATTCAACAGCGATGGCAGCGAGACAATCCCTGGACCTGGCAGCTCAAGCATGTGCGCTGGCTTTTCACTCAACACCTGAAAGACCATTCCGACGCTACCCGGTATTACTATGAACTCACCGCTCTATTGATCTGGAAGCGATTAGGGAATGATAGAAAATACTGATCTATCGCTCGAATATAAGTGATTTTTATCAAATTATTCTTGGCAATAAACGATGGGATGTATACCCGCTTCTTTAGCGGCATGCACGAACGACGATAAGATCCAGTAGAGCTGGGTTATGTTACCTGCCACACTCTTTCCTTTCTGGATTTTCTTGAACTCCTTCTCAATAATTTTCTTCGATATGAACGAACAACAGATGATACACCTTCGATTGAATCGATAGTCCTGCCTGATCTTGTAAAGATAGTCTTCAAACTTGCCAGGAATACTTTTTCTCGTGCGGTTCAAAAGACCACCACTATATTTCTTTTGAAGCTTTTCCTTGTGCTTTTTTAGAAACAGCTTAGGGTCAACGTCCATATTACCGATGTTTTTGATGGCCTGGCCCACGACATCATGGAGATTACTGGCCGATTTGCTAGGCCTGCCATGTTTGGAGTGTATGAAAGACACGGAAAAATCAGTTTGGTTAAAAGTGATGTGATCCGCCCACTCATTGCCTAGATCATCGCAGAAAACATAGTCGTCAGCACCATGAGCTATCTCAACGATATCAAATACCGAGGTGGAATCAAACTTGGTTATCTTCTTTGTAATTTCACCTTTCTCAGAGGTCGCTGAGGCTAGCGTAGGTAGGACTTTTAAAGTCCGAAGCATTGAAGGGATTTCGTTGATCCCCGCACCATCCTCAAAACACTGCCCCATAAAGTACATGTACCTTGGATCGGAGAATGTGATAGTTGCCAAACTCTGCTTCTTGATGTACGCCTGGAGTGTGATCCGTTTGCCGTTCTGCTCAAAATGAATATTTCGGAGTGCCCGGCTATTGACGGCAATCGAGTGAAGATTTTTTTTGAGTGTGGCCGCCCTAAAACTACCTAGGAGTTCGTAATCGGGCCCCGGACCAATTTCGTAAACCTGTTCCATTTCCGCAATCAAGGACTTGATCTGCTTAGATGTCATCTCAATAACACGACCATGTTTGGTTGTGTAAAAAACAGGGATACCTTGATCTATTACGTTTTCAACAAAAAACGAATATTCCAGCAGAATTGCGTTTGGCGCACTCGATTTCCAGACTAAATCAAGCTCGATAAATTTTGCGAAATTATTGAGAAAGTCTTTTTCAGTAGAAGGATTATGGATGTCGTGCAGTTGTGCCTTAGCCCATTCCACGGCGTGATGTACCGATTTCCGTTCCGATGCCTCGACCACGCGACCGCTTTGCGCGGAAATAGTTTTAGTACGCCCCTTCAATTTAAGCTTAAAGAAGTAGGGTATTGATCTCCCCGCAGCGTGTACAGACATAAGCCCTTTCAGATCTGAAGCTTCAAAGGCCCGGCCACGCATTGCTCGATCGGACACAGTCATGTTGCGGGTCGCCATCTTTTGATACTGCGCATCGACGTCGCTAAAAGCCGAGGTCAGCTCACTACTCCGAATTAGCATCGCATGCTTGTCCATGCTTTCCGTTATGCTGGCACAAGACTTTTTGAATATAGCGATACAGTCATCTATTGCAATGATCAAAATGAACGCATAGATCGTATCTTTGAGTGGCTGCTGCCAAAAATGTACATCACGGTCGGTCTTGAAGACGCGGAGGCTATAGGAGAACTTGCTGCCGTCTGGAAGCGCATCATCCTGGTCCAGAATGTCCGCGATAAGCGCGCTACCAATAGTCATATTGGAACTGGCAGCTTCGAGGATTACCGTGAGCGTAGCCTTAGTAAAAGGGGCCGTAGGGCGGTAGAATTGGGCATTCTGTGTAAGCAGGAGATCTTGCGACATCAAGCACCCTTCCGTGGAAATTCTGATAATGGGTAGCATAATGCCACTTATGACTTGGGGTCTACGGCATACAATTCTCGGCTTCACGTCGAAAGGTTGAGTCCGCCGCCAAAAACCACTACTAACATTTTTAGAATCGACCATCCCTTTGGATACCTGTCGAGTCCGGCAGGAAAGTACAGAGCCCCAAATTTTTAGGCTTCTTTGCCGATTGCCTAACGGCTTTGCTTCCTAGCCACCTTCACCCTGCCCTAGGGCACGATCCAAGATAAAAGCACTGCAGGGACGACGTGAAACACTAGTCCTGCTATGGCCTCGGCTTATCTTGCCTACAACTCCATCACCAAAATCCGATCTTCCCCCGTGCCACTATTAAACAAGGTACATTTACACCCATCGAGCACGATCAGCGGTGCCGGAATGGAGCGACCAGGCCGGCTTGAAAGGGAATTGGGTTATGGACAAAAAGTCGCTTTCCGAGCGAGATATCTGCAGCAAGTACATCGCCCCAGCCGTTCAGCAAGCTGGATGGGACATGCACAAGCAGGTGCGCGAGGAAGTCAGCTTTACCAAAGGCCGCATTATCGTCCGGGGAAAACTTCACAGCCGTGGCGAAGCACGCCGCGCAGACTTCATCCTCTACCACCAGGCCAACCTGCCTATAGCTGTGATCGAGGCAAAGGACAACAAGCACTCCGTTGGCTCCGGCATGCAACAAGCCCTGGGCTATGCAGAGGCCCTGGACGTACCGTTCGTGTTCTCCAGCAATGGCGATGGCTTCTTGTTTCACGACCGCAGTGGCACAGGCAGCCAGGTAGAAACCGAACTCACCCTTGATCAATTCCCCAGCCCTGCCGAACTTTGGCACCGCTACTGCCAGTGGAAGGGGCTGGATACAACAGCCCAACACAAGATCGAAGCGCCCTACTACGACGACGGCTCCGGGCGCATGCCGCGCTATTACCAGATGAATGCCATCAACCGCACCGTCGAAGCCGTAGCGCGTGGCCAAGACCGTATCTTACTAGTGATGGCCACGGGCACCGGCAAGACCTACACCGCCTTCCAAATCATCTGGCGGCTGTGGAAATCGAAACAGAAGAAACGCATCCTGTTTCTGGCCGACCGCAACATCCTGGTCGACCAGACCAAGAACAACGACTTCAAGCCCTTCGGCCAGGCGATGACCAAAATCGCCAAACGCCAGATCGATACCTCCTACGAGATCTACCTGTCGCTCTATCAGGCCGTCACCGGCACTGATGAAGAGATGAACATCTACAAGCAGTTCTCCCGCGACTTCTTCGACCTGATCGTGATCGACGAATGCCACCGTGGCAGCGCCTCCGAGGATTCAGCCTGGCGTGAAATCCTCGACTACTTCTCCAGCGCCACCCATGTCGGCCTTACCGCCACACCGAAGGAGACCAAAGAGGTATCCAGCATCACCTACTTCGGTGAACCGATTTACAGCTACACCTTGAAGCAAGGCATCGAAGACGGTTTTCTCGCCCCCTACAAAGTGGTGCGCATCGACTTCGACAAAGACCTGCAAGGCTGGCGCCCCCCCAAAGGCATGCTCGATAAAAATGGCGAGCTGATCGAAGACCGCATCTACAACCTTAAGGATATGGACCGCATCCTGGTTATCGAGGCCCGCACCCAACTGGTGGCGCAGAAAGTCACCGAACTCCTCAAGGCCACCGATCCATTTCAAAAAACCATCGTCTTCTGCGACGACATCAATCACGCCGAGCGCATGCGTCAGGCCCTGGTCAACCTAAACCCCGAGCGTGTGGCCGAGAATCGAAAATACGTCATGCGTATCACCGGCGATGACCAGGAAGGCAAGGCCGAACTGGATAACTTCATCAACCCGGAAGAGCGCTACCCGGTGATTGCCACCACCAGCAAGCTAATGACCACCGGTGTCGATGCTCAGACCTGCAAGCTGATCGTGCTCGACCAGCACATCAAATCGATGACCGAGTTCAAGCAAATCATCGGTCGCGGCACTCGCATCAACGAGGACTACGGAAAGTACTGGTTCACCATCATGGATTTCAAAAAAGCCACCGAGCTGTTTGCCGACCCCGCCTTCGACGGCGACCCAGTGGTGATCTACGCCCCAGAAGGCGATGACTCCCCCGTACCGCCGGATGACCCACTAGCCGATGAAGATGGCATCAGCGCAGGCAACGATAACGAGGGTGATGACCTGGATTTTACCGGCGAAGATGAGGGCGAAAAACGCATCAAGTACGTCATCGACAACGTCCCGATTTATGTCATCGCCGAGCGTGTGCAGTACTACGGCCCGGATGGCCGACTGATCACCGAATCGCTGCACGACTACACCCGCACCTGCGTGAAAAAGCAATTTGCCTCGCTGGATGACTTCCTTAGGCGTTGGAGTGATTCCGAGCAAAAGAAAGTCATCATCGAGGAAATGGCCGTCCAGGGTGTGATGTGGGAAGCCTTGGCCGAAGAGGTGGAAAAGAAACAGGGCAAGCCGCTCGATCCGTTCGACCTGATCTGTCACGTCGCCTTCGATCAGCCTGCCCTATCACGCCGCGAGCGAGCCGAGCAGGTGAAAAAGCGCAACTATTTCGCCAAGTATTCTGGTGCAGCACGCCAGGTGCTGGAGGCGTTGCTGGATAAATACGCCGATACCGGCATCGAGCATATCGAGGACATCAAAATCCTGCAGCTTGACCCTTTCAGCCAGTTCGGTGCGCCCATCGAGCTGGTCAAAGCCTTTGGCGGCAAGGCTGGCTACAACAAGGCTATCCACGAACTGGAAGACGAACTTTACGCAAGCTAAGGGCTACGCCGACGACATGCCAAAGCAGTCATTCGCACTATCCGGTAGAATTTGGCCCCCTTGCGGTACGCGTTGAGAGAACTTCATGTCCATTAGCTCCACCATCAAGTCCATCCAAGACATCATGCGCAAAGACGTTGGCGTAGACGGCGACGCCCAGCGCATCGGACAGTTGGTTTGGCTGCTGTTCCTGAAAATCTTCGATGACCGCGAGCTAGAATGGGAGCTGATGGACGACAACTACCGCTCGCCCATTCCCGAAAGTTGCCGCTGGCGTACCTGGGCCGCCGATCCGGAAGGCATGACCGGCGAGGCGCTGAAGGACTTTATCGACAACAACCTGTTCCCCCAACTGCAGAACCTGCACGAGTACAGCAACACGCCCTCGGCCTTTGTAGTGCGCAGCGTGTTTGAAGACGCCTACAACTACATGAAGTCCGGGCAACTGCTGCGCCAGGTGATCAACAAGATTCAGGACGGCGTGGACTTCAACAAAGCCCAGGAGCGCCACGAGTTCGGTAATCTCTATGAACAACTGCTGCGAGACCTGCAGAACGCGGGCAACGCTGGTGAGTTCTACACTCCGCGCCCGGTCACCGAATTTATGGTACGCATGGTCGACCCCAAGCTGGACGAAAAGGTGATGGATCCGGCCTGCGGCACCGGCGGTTTCCTCACCTGCGCCATCGAACACAAGCGCAGCCGCTACGTAAAAACCGCCGAAGACGAACGTATCCTGCAGGCCAGCATCTTCGGCGTGGAGAAAAAGCCGCTGCCGCACCTGCTGGCCACCACGAACATGATCCTGCACGGCATCGAGGTGCCCAACCAGATTCGCCACGACAATACCCTGAGCAAACCGCTGATCAGCTGGGGGCCGAGTGAGCGCGTCCACTGCATCGTTGCCAACCCGCCGTTCGGTGGCATGGAAGAAGATGGCATCGAAACCAACTTCCCTGCTGCCTTCCGCACTCGCGAAACCGCCGACCTGTTTTTGGTGCTGATCATGCAGTTGCTGAAAGACGGTGGTCGCGCAGCCGTGGTACTGCCCGATGGTTTTCTGTTTGGCGATGGCATCAAAAGCCGCATCAAAGAAAAACTCCTGACCGAGTGCAACTTGCACACCATCGTTCGCCTGCCCAACGGCGTGTTCAACCCCTACACCAGCATCAAGACAAACCTGCTGTTCTTCACCAAGGGCACGCCGACCAAACAGGTGTGGTTCTATGAACACCAGTACCCGGCCGGCGTTAAGAACTACTCCAAGACCCGCCCCATGCGCATCGAAGAATTCGCCGTGGAGGAAGCCTGGTGGGGCAGCGAGGCCGATGGTTTTGCCGCACGGGTGGTAAACGAATTCGCCTGGCAGGTCAGTGTTGAAGAACTGCAAGCTCGCAACTGGGACCTAGACTGCAAGAACCCGCATATCGGCAAACAGGTCAGCCACGACCCGGACGAACTGCTGCGTGACTACGCCAAGCTGCAAGACGAGATCGGCGAGCTGCGCGACCAGCTCAAGACCGTGCTGGCAGAAGCCTTGGAGCGCGATGTATGACCGCGCTGCTGACCGAAAACCTGCCGCTGCTGGCCGGTACGCCCAATGGCATCAAAAAGCTGCGTGAGCTGATTTTGGAGTTGGCGGTTTGCGGCAAGTTGGTGCCGCAAGTTGCCAATGATGAGCCGGCCAGTGAGTTGCTAAAGAAATTCGTGCCTGAAAGAGCGCAGCTGGAGGAGGATGGAAAGTTTAAAGTAGGGAAATCACTGGCGCCTATTGACAGCGACGAGAAACCTTTCGAATTGCCCGAAGGCTGGGTATGGGAGCGATTGCCGAATATTTCATTCTTTCAGGAAGGACCTGGGATCATGGCCAAGGACTTCAGGTCCGCCGGAATTCCATTGATTCGGATTGCAGGCATGCGCAATGCATTCGTCACGTTGGATGGATGTAATTTTCTTGAAGAAGAGATGGTTAATGAAAAGTGGAATCACTTCAGGCTGGAGCTGGATGACGTCATACTTTCTGCCAGTGCGTCCTTGGGGAAAGTTGCAAAGGTCGGAAATGAAGCTGTTGGTGGTATTGCTTACACCGGTTTGATTAGATTTAAGGTCTTTAGTGTTGTATTTGATGAATACTTAATTCGATTTCTTGGCTCAAGCGAGTTTGCGAGGCAGGTCGATAGTAATAAGAGAGGGGCGGCAATTTCTCACTTTGGTCCAACACATTTACGGAAAATGATCGTTCCAGTTCCTCCGCTCTTGGAACAACACCGTATCGTCGCCAAAGTCGATGAGCTGATGGCCCTATGCGACCGCCTGGAAGCCCGGCAAGCAGACGCCGAAAGCGCCCATACCCAACTGGTGCAGGCGCTGCTCGACAGCCTGACCCAAGCCAGCGACGCCACAGACTTCGCCACCAACTGGCAACGCCTGGCCAAAAACGTCCACCCCCTGTTCACCACAGAAGCCAGCATCGACGCGTTCAAACAAACCCTGCTGCAATTGGCCGTGATGGGTAAATTGGTGCCGCAAGATGCCAACGATGAGCCAGCTGAAAAGTTGTACGAACGTATCCAAGCGGAAAGGCACCGGTTGGTGACGGAAGGAGTGCTGAAAAAACAGAAAACAATGGCGAAAATCGCGGCCGAGGACATTCAACTCACATTGCCTTCAACATGGAAATGGGTACCGCTTCTAGAAATAACGACTGGAATGGACTCAGGGTGGAGCCCTGCTTGCCTAGGCAATAGTTCGCCTTCTGATGACGCATGGGGCGTTCTCAAAACAACAGCAGTTCAAATAATGAGCTATCTAGAGCATGAAAATAAGGAGCTTCCTAGCCATCTTGAACCTCGTCCCGAGGCAGAGGCTAAGGCTGGTGACATTCTGCTCACGCGCGCGGGCCCTATGAATCGCGTAGGGATTTCCTGCTTAATTGAAAGTACGCGTCCGAAGCTAATGATTTCCGACAAAATCATCAGGTTCCACCCCGTTGAGCTAGGTGCTTATGGGCGATTTATTGCTCTTTGCTTAAACGCTGGAGAAACCGCCAAATACCTAGAGCAAGCCAAATCAGGCATGGCCGCCAGCCAGGTCAATATCTCGCAAGAAAAACTGAGAATGGCACCGATCCCGTTAGCTCCACTCTCTGAACAATACCGCATCGTCGTCAAAGTCGATCAACTGATGACCCTCTGCGACCAACTCAAAACCCGCCTAATCCAGGCCCGCCAACTCAACGAACAGTTGGCCAGCACCCTCGTCGAGCGTGCCCTTACCGAAGATCGCCAGCAGGCTCCAATTGCCACAGATCGGCAAGTAGCTCGCACCCTACTCGCAGCAGAAATCACTCATCGGCTACATAGCCAACGTACATTCGGCCAACGCAAGCTGCAGAAAGTGATTTACCTGGCCGAGCATGCAGCTAAGCTTGCCGCTATCCAGGGCGCTTACCTGCGGGACGCTGCCGGTCCGCATGATCGTCAGTTGATGAATCAGATCGAAGGTAATTTGCAAAACCGACAGTGGTACGAGCGCATCGAACGCGAGACTGTTGGCCATGCTTACCGCCCGCTCTCCCAAGCAGGGCAGCATCGGCAGGCCTATTACAGCGCCTGGCCGGTCGCTGAGCGCGCCACCATTGAGCAAGTCATCAAACTAATGCGGGACTGGGATACAGATCGTTGCGAAATGACTGTGACGCTCTATGCCGCCTGGAACGACTTTATTCTCGAAGGCCGCCCGGTTTCCGATGAATCCATCGTGGACGAAGTCATGCATAGCTGGAACGACACCAAGCTGCGCTTTGGCAAAACCGAATGGTTGGCGATACTCGCAGAGATGAAGAAGCACAAAATTCTGTTGCCCACCGGCTTTGGCAAGCGTACCAAGGGTGGCATGCTCAGCTTGCCCGGTTTCGAGTAAACAGATGATCCTTTGGCGCCCTTTGCAAGATACGGATACGAAGCATATTGCTCAATCCAACTTCTCGCGGTATTCCAGTTGGTATTCCAAAGAAATATACAAACTCACATTAATAAATTAAATCAAATACCTAAGAACCCAATTCAGATTACCCCGGCCCAAATACGAAGCAAGACAAAACCCGCCAAGTGCGGGTTTTGTTGCATCTGGGGTTTGGTAATTCGTGCCCCGCAGCTCTCCATATGAGAACGGGCTTGCTCGCAAAGCAAACCAACCACCTGCCAGAATGTGTAGGAGTTACACCTCCAGTTCGTAGGTCGGCTCTGAAAAAACGAAGTCCAAAAATATCTCATCAGGTAAAATCTGATCCGTTATTTTCCTTGCTCGTGTTTATTCACAGTCCTAGGAAATTCCCCTCAAAACGCGTCGACTTCCATGAACTAGCAACCGCCACTCTTCACGGATAGCCTTCAGGTGTCGCTGCAAATCAGCGATCGGCTTTGACAGGCTGAAAACCGCCAACTTCCACTCCTTCTCATAAAACGGCATGCTTTCGCATGTGCAGCTTTTATGGCGGCTGTGCGTGGGGCATCTTCGGATGCACCGGTTTCCTGCGTTTCCGGTCTGTCAACCCGCGTACAGCTGCCACCCAATACTGTTTGACAGCAGCGCGGTGGCAGCTCCTCTAGCAAACCAGGAGCTACGCAATGAAGAAGATCACCCCGAATCCACCGGAAACCGATACCTCTTCGGAAACCGAAACCCTCGACATAACCCAACTCTCCGAAGCCATCCAACGTCGTGTCACCGCCCGCCTGCGCGACCCGAAACAACCCGATCCCGTGAGCCATATCTTTACCATCCTTCCTGACGTCGACTCGCCCACCCTGCTCGCTCACGCTAGCGAAACCCTGGCCTCGCTGAATGTCATGAGTACCGACCTTGCCGATCAACTCGAAGGCTCGCATCGCAACGTGGCGTTGGCGATCCAGCAATTGGCAGTGCTGGCAGAAATGTTGATCAACCGAGCGCTGGATAACCTCGATTCGCCAGAATCGAAGGTCAAGCCCGTCTGCCACTGAGTGGTCGCAATCGTTAGTCAGAAGGAGGTTTTGTCATGGAACGATACATGCCAATTACAGGCATAGACTGCAACGTGCCGTCGCTACTGATCGACACCCAAGCGCCGCTGGACGTGCTTCATGAATTGGCGGCCTACCGCATACGTACAGCGACTCAATTGCTGGAAAGCATTGCGGCAGACGAAGGTATTCACAGTGAGTTGACGCGGGTGTTAGTCACTTCGCTGCGCGACGGCTGCGATTTGCTGGATGTGGTTGGACGGCGATTGCAGAGGCTGGTTTCAGCCTAGGAAAGAAAATGGGCGGCATCATCGAGGTCGCCCATTTCCGATAAAGCGTGAATATAAATCTGAGTCTTCTCTAGAGACGCACGTCCTAGGAAATTTCCTTCAAGTTGTGTCGAACTTCATGAACTAGCGGGCAGCGATTCGGGGGGATAACCTCCCGTTTTCGCTGTAGCCCGGCGGCGGTTTTAACAGACCGAAAAGCGTAGGGATCCCTCACCTTCCGGAGTTCCTCCATGAAAAAGAACGACCCAGACTCAACTGAAAACCCGATCGCAACCGTATCGGAAGACCTTGGTCCAACCCGAGTGTCCAATGTCACCCGAATAGATCGCGGCGCCCGCTTACGCACCCCGAAAAAGTCTGCCCCCGTGAGCAAGATCTTCAAAGTTGCACCGGATGTTGACACCATCACCCTGCTCGCTCACGCCAGCGAGAACCTCGCCTTGTTGAGCGTCATGACCAGCAAACTGGCGACCCAGCTCGATAGCCCGCACCGCAACGTGGTCTTGGCGATTCAGCAGTTGGCGGGGTTGGCTGAAATCCTGATCAACCGAGCACTGGAGAACCTCGATTATCCTCAATCGCCGATCAAGCCCATCTGCCACTGAGTGGGTTTACTCGCCAAGAAAAGAAAATGGGCGACCTCATGCAGGTCGCCCATTTTTGCAACTGCCGTCACTCGGGCTCACATTTTGAACTCAAAGCCTTGAATGCCCTTATCGCCGCGCAGCGCCTTCTCTGTAATCACATACAAATCCCGTATGTGCCCAACCAAAAACGTCCAGAACGCCGGTTCGTTCACGGTTTGCGCGACTAATTCTGCCGGCAGGAACCGACTCATTTCCTTGCGAAACTCAATAACGACTTTCGGATTTACATCCAGCTGGGTAGAGCGATCCTTGAACAAAGCCAGGAACTCATTTTGCTCGCAATGGTGATCGTCAAGTTTTTTTGCGATCAAATCCAATTGCGGGGTTATGCCCTGCTGACGCAACCAAACCATATCCCAGAGATCACGATTCTTGATTCGGTTAGGTCGCAGCGCAAAAGCCACGATTTTGTCTGCGTAAATTTCTTCACGTGTTTCTGCCTGCAAGATCAGACCACTGGTGCCCATGTCGACCCCATACGGGTTAAGCAACTGCATGGGCTGAGGTTGATAGCTCGGAATTGAGCACACATCGATGTTGATACGCTGTGCCGGCAGGTCTCTGCGTCCTGGGCGCGTTTGAACCCTCAGCTTCCAGGTATCGACGTTGCCTTCCTCACGGACAGGTTCACCCACCTCTACTTCAAGGCCGTATTTGATTTTAAGCGTGGTGACTAGAACATGGGCGAGTTCAGTCAGGCTTTCACGATTGAAATCGGCACCGCCGGTAAAGTCCAAATCCTCGCTCAAACGATTTGAGCCATAACAGGCACGCAAACAGGTGCCACCGATGAAGGTCAGTTTGGCGAGCATTCCAGCAGAACTCAGCGCGAGCATTATGTCGTGGTGCAGTAATTCTTTTTCGACTACGACCCGCAAGGGTGCCAAGGCCTGCTGGTTCTTTAATGCCTCATCTACCAGTTCATCAAACAAACTCATTGGCAACGCTCCAATCGATCAAATCCATATTCCGTTTCGCGACTTTCATGTCTCGTAATGCTCGTTGCGGTGTTGCCCGCCATAATCGGCAACGAGTGTCGTAATGCAACTGTCCAAGTAAATCCTGAGGTTGCTGACGAGTGTGCACAAATTCAATCGTGCCCCACCGACCACAGGAGATGGTGCTGCTGCGCCCGGATGACATGAGCGTGATCCAGCTGATGGGGATCTGTGAGATGACGCCGCAATCACTCAATGCTGTTTCCAGGCTGATGTAGTTGAACTGCATGGCACGCAGCCTTGCCGCCGCATGAAACAACACCAGACCGCTTGAGGGCTTGGCAGCCTCAAACATATAAAGCCCTCGACACACTCGCGTTAGATGACCTTCTGACGCGGCGCGGCTCAGCAGCGTTTTATAGGCACCGTCGGAGATATCTGGGACCAGTACCCGGAGGTCGTCCGGAGTGAACAAGTACCTCTCTTCACTGGCCAGACGGGTCAACTCCCGCAGAAGTCGTCCCATTGGCTGGCTAGATTTTGAGTGTGGCTGCATGCCAATGACTCTACAGAAGGTTTCACTTAATGTAACTTACCGTTGAGCACCTTTCAAAGCCCGCTGGTCTTACAGCACAACGAAAGCGCCTAACGCTCACCTGCCGACACCACTCTCAACCCCAACCGCCGCCCCGCAACCCCAACCAATATCCCCACCACAATCGCACCTAACGGCACCACCCCCACCCAGGTCAGCGTCGGAAACACCAACAAAATCTGCGAGTCATTCCCTCCAAGCATCATCGACGCCCCAATCCCCATCAGCACGCCAGCCAGTAAATGCTTCACCGCCGCGCGCCACTCAAACCGCTCATAACTGAACGTCCGCCGATGCAGCGTGTAACTCAACATACCCACGATCAGCATGCCGAACACCGCCATGCGCTCTCCGGTCAGCGAGCCTTCACCTGGCATCCAAAACATCTGCGACAGGTTGTAAAAGAACACGCTGGGCGTCCACAGCGGTTCAAAGGTGTAGAGCGCGCTGGTCAGTGCGCCCAGGAGCATGCTGGACAGCACCAGGTGTTTGTCGCCGTGGACGCGGATCAAGAACAGTAACGCCGCCAACAAAATGCCGAGGGTCAGCCAGTAATGGCCGCTGGTGATGGTCGGCATTTGCAGGGTTTTGTGTTCGGGCAGCATGTTGAGGTGGTGCCAGAGCACGATGCCCAGCACCCAACCGAGGATGGTGAAGACCTTGGTGAGGTTGCCGCTGGCGAGTTTGGTCAGGGTGCCGACGCTGCAGCCATCGTTGAGGACCGAGGCGAGGCCGAATAGCAGGCCGCCGGCAACCAACGACAGGTAGCCGACTTCCGGGATAAACAATGGCTGACTGATGCCGAACAGGCTGTAGAACGGCGCCAGCAACAGACCGAACAAGCCGCAAGCAATCAGTGACACGAACAGCGTCGGTCGGCGGTTGAGCAGTAGCCCGATGGCTTTGACCAGGCACATGCCCATACGCTGGGATACCCAGCCGATCAGGAAGCTCAGCAGCAGCGATATCAGCAGTGAAAGCACAGGCCTCCTTGTTTCCGGGCGCAGTGTTAAGCGGGTGCATAAGGGACAGGTTAGTCGCAGCCAAAACACTTCGGATGAACATCCAAAGCCCTTCTACACTCAGTTCGCATACGCCCTTCAACGCCGACCGAATGAGCCCCCATGACCCTCCTCAAAGACCGCCTGAAGCAAGGCAAGGACGCGCGCAAAGCCTGCCCCCGCAACACCCAGTCGGCCCTAGGCAATATCGACCGCGATCCGCTGCCGCTGATCAAGGCGTCCAGCGAGGGCCGCATAAAGTCGCTGGTCGAGTTGCGCTACGGCCGCATGCTGGTCTCCCCGTTCACCTTCTATCGCGGTAATGCGCTGCTACACGCCCACGATTTGGCCGGCACTTCCAACATGGGGTTGATATCGCCCATCTGCGGCGACAGTCACCTGATGAACTTCGGCGGGTTTGCTACGCCCGAGCGCAATCTGCTGTTCAGCGTCAATGACTTCGACGAAGCACACCCCGGCCCTTGGGAATGGGACCTCAAAAGGTTGGTGGCCAGTTTTATGGTAGCTGCCAAGGATTTGCGCCACGGCGATACGGTCGAGGAAGACGTCTGCCGTCAGGTGGTCGCGGCCTATCAGAAAACCATGGCGGAGTGCGCCCAACAGAGCGCACTGGAAACCTGGTACGGGTCCATCAGTTACGACGATTTGCTGGAGCAAGCGAGCAAAGCCACGCTGGAACACGTGGAGCGGGCCATCGAGAAAGCCGAGCGGCGCACGCATGCCGAGTTGCTGCCAAAAATATGCGAACGTGACGCCGAGGGCCGTCTGACCATTCGCGATGACTTGCCGGAAATTTTTCACCTGCACACCACCACGACGCTGCTGGATGCCGACGATGACTGGCTGCGGTTCTCTGACTGGAAGCCGCTTTACGACACGTTCATGGGCGACTATCGAACCACACTGCAGGCTGACCGGCGTGAGCTAATGTCGCGGTTTCATGCCCACGACATGGCGTTCAAAGTGGTCGGTGTCGGCAGTGTCGGCACGCGTTGCCTGGTGGCACTGTTGACCGACGAACAGGAAAATCCGCTGTTCCTGCAATTCAAGGAGGCGCGGCGCTCGGTGCTCGCCGGTTACGTCAAGAGCAAGTCGCGGGTGCAGCACAACGGTCAGCGGGTGGTGAACGGCCAGCGGTTGATGCAATCGGCCAGTGACCTGTTTCTCGGCTGGACGACCGGCCCCGGCGGTCGACAGTTTTATGTACGCCAGTTACGCGACATGAAAGTCTCGGCTGAAATCGAGACATTCGACGCCGAAACCTTTGCAGCCTATGGACGAACCTGCGGCCGAGCCCTGGCCCGTGCCCACGCCAAATCGTCAGGGCAAGCCGCGCAAATCAGCGGTTACATTGGCAAAAGCGCGGCACTGGCCGATGCGCTCTTCAAGTATGCCGAAGGCTACACCAAGCAGAATGAGCAGGATTTCGAGCGCTTCCAACAGGCTTGCCGCAAGGGCCGTTTGCGGGCGCGTTCCGAGGCCGACTTTGCGGCGGATCACTTGCCATAGTCACCGTAATGGCCCGGTGAGCGTTGAGGTAGATAAATTTTTCTTCACTACACGCGCCTCCATCAAACGGTACATTGCCCTCGCTCATTCAAGAAACTACGGTTTGCCCGCCCTCCCGCGGGCTTTTTTTTGCCTGCTGATTACCTCGCCCCCCTGTAGGAGGCGCCGAAGGCTGCGATCTTTTGATCTTTATCTTCGACGATGCTGAAATCGGCAATGATCAAAAGATCGCAGCCTTCGGCAGCTCCTACGGGTGTTTCAATCGATAAAGGTAGGTGTCCTGGACGCCATGCTGCTCTGTCTGACGCGCTCGTGGAAAAATCCTGACCCATTGAAATCCCGCCGCAACCGCCAGGCGCTGACTGGGCAAGTTGGCCGAAGATGTCGTCAGATAAAACGTATTGCCAGGCAGGCTTTTGACCAACGCCTCCAGCGCCCGTCGCATGTGGCCTTTCCCCGCATACTCGGTATTGGCCCAATAACCCACGACATATCGATTGCGACCGCCAGGCTTCAGGCCAATACAGCCAATAATCGCCTGGTCTTCGTCCGCAACGATAAAAAACCGCCGCTCGCCGGTTTCGCTTTCGAACTCATCGACCGATCGCAACATGAAAGCCCGCGCTTCATCCTCGCTGATGTAAGGCTTGGCCCAAGGCAAAAACTCGGAATGAGCCGCAAAACTCGCATTTAACGCATTCTGCAGCGATGTACTCAACATAGGATCGGGCGCCCTCAAACTCATTGAAAGCAGGCCTTCGGGTAACGACAACTGCATATTTCATCCTTAAAACGGCTTCCATGTTCGCCAACCACAGCGAGATTTAAATGTTTGTGCAGCAGTTCCGGGGAACTTATAGACCCAAGAGTTTTAAAGTGCTCAATTTGCGAGTCCTTTTGCAATCGCTGATGCAAATCACTCCCCCACCCTCCATAGGGTGTACCATCAATACCTGTCAATCAGATATCAGTTAGCCATGTCCACGCTAAGCGAAGAGAGCCGCCAGATCGTAGCGTCTCTGGCGCACCGTGTTGGTCCCAACGCTGACATTGCAAGGATCGCCCAAGCGATCGTTTCAATTTTGCAGGATATGGGCGCAGCCCTTACGCCCATCATCGGCCAGCAAGGGGTTGTCGCGCTGTACCGCCGCAGCCTTCATATATGCGTCTCCACCCATCCGCGTCTGGCCGGCACTTATGACAGTGTGCAGGCGTCGCTGGATCTGATTGCCCTCAAGTTCATACTCGTTGAGCAAAACGAAACCGATGCGCTGTTTTTCGGCGACGTGTTGCTGACCACGTTTTATGAGTTATTGACCACGCTGATCGGGCCCTCGCTCACCGCACGTTTGCTTCGTGGCGTGTGGGAACCTTCTTTGAGCGACACCCTTTCGCAGGAAACTTCGCCATGAGCACCAAAGTGACTATCAACCGCCTGGCCACTGGTGTGCCGGGGCTGGACGAGGTGCTGGGCGGAGGTTTGCCGGAGTTTTCGTTCAACCTGATCGCTGGCCCGCCTGGCTGCGGCAAAACCACCCTGGCGCATCAAATGATGTTTGCCCTGGCGACCCCTGAACGCCCGGCGCTGTTCTTTACCGTACTCGGCGAGCCGCCGCTGAAGATGCTGCGTTATCAGCAGCAATTCGATTTTTTCGACAGCGAAGCGATCAATCAGTCGATTCGCTATATCAACCTGGCCGACGACACCCTGGCCGGGAACCTGGACGAGGTGCTGCGGCGCATCGTCAGCGAGGTGGAGGCTCACTCCCCGTCGCTGGTGTTTGTCGATTCGTTCCGCTCCGTGGTGCTGGCCAGCCAGACCCAGGACAACCCCAACAACAACCTGCCGCAGTTCGTTCAGCAACTGGGCATGTTGATGACCACCTGGCAGGCAACGACCTTCCTGATCGGCGAATATTTCACCGAAACCGATACCAACCCGATTTTCACCGTCGCCGACGGCCTGATCTGGCTGCGCCAAAGCGTCGAGCGCAACTCGATGGTGCGCAAGATGGAAATCATGAAGATGCGCGGCCAGCCGACATTGCCGGGGCTGCATACCTTCCGTATCGCCACATCGGGAATCAAGGTCTTCGCGCCTGCGCCACTCAACCCGGTTGAAGCACCACAGAAATCCCCGATCAAACGCCTGAAAATGGGCGTGCCACAACTCGACGAGATGCTCGGCGGCGGACTGCCTCAGGGTTATTCGTTGCTGGTAGCCGGGCCTTCGGGTTCGGGCAAAAGCATTCTGGCGTCGACCTTCCTGGCCGAAGGCGCGCGCAATGGAGAAACCGGCGTGATCGCGGTGTTCGAGCAACGGCCTAACCACTCACAAAACACTACATTGGCCGGTTTGATCCAGAGCGGTCAGGTCAGTTTGGTGGATAGCCGGGCGCCGGACCTGTCCATCGACGAGATCGTCCAGTTGCTGCTCAGCGAGATCAGCCGACTGAAAGCCACTCGTGTGGTGATCGATTCGCTATCGGGCTTCGAACTGGCGCTTGCACCGACCTTCCGCGAGGACTTCCGCGAGTCGCTATCGCGCATGGTCAGCGCGCTGACCGGCGCCGGGGTCAGCGTCTTGATGACCTCGGAGCTGGAAGACCGCTACACCGACCTGCGTTTCAGCCCTTACGGCACCGCGTTTCTTACCGACGCGATCATCGTTCAGCGCTACATTGAAGTGCAGAGCCGCTTGTTGCGGATCATGGCCGTGGTCAAGGTGCGGGCCAGCGCTCACTCCGATGAGTTGCGCCTGTACCGCATCGACAATAACGGCTTGCAGATCGGCGAAATGTTGCCGGATCAGGAAGGGTTACTCGGCGGCCGGCCAACCCGGCGGCGTGTCGGCAAAGAGGAGGCATAAGCACAGACCATGACGGAGGCCAATGGCACGAATGCACAAGCGATGGCTACGGCCGCTCGTGAGTTGTTCCTGCTCGGCCAAAAAACCGTCGAGGCCCGTGCGGTGCTGGCGGCGCTGCAAAAAGAATTACGCGACACCAACACCCGGCTGGTGGGCGTCCAGCAAATAGAACTGCTGGTCGAAGCCAATGAGCAATTGGTGATGGCGATTCTTACGGCGCAATCGGATGCAAAAAAACCCCTGCGCACACAAGAAGAACAAAAACTGTTCCTGGAGATGCGCGAGGCCAACGCGCAATTGGTGATTGCGGCCCTCAGCGCGCAAAACCTGCAGGCCTCCGCCGAACACACGCTGGCGCAGCAACGCAATATCCTCACGCTGGTCGCCCATGAACTGCGCAACCCGCTGACGCCCATCAGCATGATCGCCGGCCGACTGGTGCGAGTGCCCAGCGAAGAGCTGCCGCGTATGCAGGCCTTGATCGAAAGCCAGGTACAGCACATGTCGCGGCTGGTGGACGACTTGCTCGACGTGTCCCGCGCCAGCACCGGCAAACTGCGCCTCGATCGCCGTATCGTCGACATGGTGCAGATCATCCGCGGGGCGATCGACGTGTGCAGCCCGGTGATGAACACCCGCCACCTGCACTTCACCGCCGAACTGCCAACCTGTGCACTCTCGGTGGACGGTGACCCGGTGCGGCTCACACAGATTCTCGGCAACCTGCTGGGTAACGCAGCCAAGTACACGCCGTCGGGCGGTAATGTCACGCTGTCGGTCACGGCCAAGGACCAGGTGCTGGAAATAAGCATCTGCGATGACGGCATTGGCATTTCCGCCCAGGCGCTGCCGTTTATCTTCGAACCGTTTGTGCAGGACGTTCATGCCGTCGGCTTCAACGGCGCCGGTCTGGGCATAGGCCTGACGGTGGTTCGTGAGTTGGTGGAAGCCCATGGCGGCACGGTCGTCGGCATGAGCGACGGCGATGGCAAAGGCAGTACCTTTATCGTGACGTTGCCGTTGGCGGTTTGAGTTTTCCGGCTGGCCACGTAATGCTTGCGCTTCGATTCCCGCGACCCGGAGCGCCCAATGCCGCTGCTGACCCTGCCCTGCAATCGCCTGACCCTGGCGGTGCTCGACCCTGAACAGGCGGCGCTGGAGAGCGACTTCTACCGGCGCAACCTGAGGCATCTTGCCCGCTGGTCGCCGATTCGCCCCAGCGATTACCACAGCACTGAAAACATCCGCCCGCGCCTTGAGGTGCAAGCCAGCGCGTTCCAGGCCGGCCTGGCGGTGCATTTTGCGTTGCTGACCCCGGACAGCGGCCAGATGATCGGCGCCTGCAACTTCAGCAGCATCACTCGCGGGGCGTTTCAGGCCTGCTACCTCGGTTACCACATCGACGAAGCTCATCAGGGCCAGGGCTTGATGCAGGAAGCGCTGGAAGCAGGCATTCGCTATATGTTCGAACAGCAGAGTCTGCACCGGATCATGGCCAATTACATTCCTGGCAATGAGCGCAGTGCGCGGCTGCTGGACCGTCTGGGATTTGAACGCGAGGGCTATGCCAAGGCCTACCTGAGTATCGCCGGGCGCTGGCAGGACCACGTGCTGACGGCGTTGATCAACCCGGCGACGAATGCCGGATACCGCTAAGCGCTCATCGTTTTATTGCTCGACGACCTGCTCCGCGGCATCGGGCAACAGGCACCCTTTGGCCATCCACTGACAATCCCTGGCCCAGCGATAACCGGTTTCCGGGTTGCCTCGGTCGTCGTAGTAGGTCAATCGCAGTTGGCTGGCGCTCATATCAAGTTTGGCAAAACCGGCGCGGCCAGTGGCAAACGAGGCGTCCTGAGCTGCGGCGCCAACGACGTCGAGCTTCTGGCCGCCGGCTCCGGAAACCACCCAGGCCGGCTCCGCAGCGCGCAACACCAGCTGCTGATTGTGATCGTGTCCGGCCAGGAAGACATCGACCTTGTTGCGTTGCAACGCAGGCAACAGCGTGGCGACCAGTTGTGAGTCCTCCCCGTGTTCGCCGTGATTGCGCACAGGGTGATGAGCGGCGGCGATTCTCCACACCGGCTGCGGCCCTGGTTGCTGGAAGGCTTGATCCAGCAGGTCGATCTGCTGTTGAAAGGCTTCACGGGGCGCCGAGGTGTCGAGGAACACCATTCGCACCAACGGACGCCCATCGACACTGCCGAAATCCTTGACGTAGAAATTGCTCGGCATCTGCCAGCGACCCGAACCCTTGTGCTGCTGGGCGTACTCAAGTTCGACTTTCTGCGACAGCGGGTAATCGTGATTGCCCAACACCGCGAAGAACGGCACATGACTCAACCACTGCCCCCAATAGACGCGCTCGAACCTCATCTGCCAGCTCAAGTCGTGGGTACCGGTCAGCGGCTTGCCATAAAAGTTGTCGCCCAAAAACACAACCATGTCCAGTCGCCCGTCTCGGACCGCGACCCGTTCCATGGCCTGCCCGACTCGCCACTGTTGCAGGTTGCCGCTGCCCTGATCACCCAAGGCAATCATCGACACGGCCGAAGGGTCCAGGCCACTCAACGGAACATACGGCGATGGCGGTGTGAACATCCAGTAACCGACAATCGCCACGGCGATCAGCAGGATGCCCCCGGCAATGCTTGACCGGCGAGCGGCTTTTCCGGGAACAAAACGTCTGGCGGCAGGCGATGAAGTTTTGGTACGTTTCAATCAAGGGCTCACTTGGCATGGCCAGCCAGGCATAAGGAAAAAACGCGGGCTAACGTGTACCGTTAATAGATCACACTGATTGTTCACACTTTGTTAAGAAGTCGCCCCGTATACTTTTTCCAGCCCGTTTTTTTTACGGCCCTCTTTCTTCGGTAGCCAGAACCTTATGTCGCGTCCTGCCCCGTTGCTTTTCCTGCTTGGCTGTCTGCTGTTTTTCTTCGCACTTGGCAATCATCAATTGCAAGGTTCTACCGAAGCCCGGGTTGCCGGGATCGCCATGGAAATGCACCTGGATGACGACTGGGTGACCCCCCGTTTGTTCGGCGAACCGTTTCTGGAGAAACCGCCCCTGAGCCTTTGGCTCGATGCCGGGGCAATTCGCGTGTTCGGCGGCACGCCGTGGGCAGTGCGACTGGCCTCGGCGTTTGCCGGGTTGTTCAGCGTGATGGTGCTGTACGCGATGCTGCGCCGGTTTGGCCGGCCAAAGACCGTTGCCTGGACCGCCGGGATCCTGCTGGCGACCATGGCCAGCTACTGGAGCAACGTGCGCGGTGTCGGTGAAGACGCCTTGCTCGCCCTCGGCGTGACCATGGCGCTGTTGGCGTTTTTCCAGGGGCAACGGCACTCCACGGTCGGTAACGCGTTACTGTTCGTCGCGGGGATTGCCATTGCGACGCTGAGCAAAGGCGTGTTGGGCCTGGCGATGCCGGGGGTGGTGATCTTCGCGTTTCTGCTGGCCGAGAGCCTGATGGACAAACGCCTGAAAGTCGCCGACTGGCTGCGCCCCGGCGTGTTGACGCTGGTGGGGTTGATTCCGCTGCTGATCTGGCTCGCCGTGCTGTATCAACGCGGCGGCGCACATGCCCTGGGCGAAGTGCTGTTGACCAACAGCGTCGGGCGCTTCAGCGGCTCCTTCGTCGAAGCCGGGCATTACGAACCGTTCTATTACTACCTGGCCAAATTGCCGGAAGCATTCCTGCCCTGGAACATTCTGGTGTACCTGGGGCTGTGGCACTTTCGCAAAAGCCTGATGGCCAACCGTTACTTGCTGTTTTTCACCCTGTGGATCCTGGCGCAGTTCGTCATGCTGACGTTGGCGTCGAGCAAGCGCACGGTGTACCTG
This sequence comes from Pseudomonas sp. ASL4, assembly GCF_056680395.1. Lineage (NCBI taxonomy): Bacteria > Pseudomonadati > Pseudomonadota > Gammaproteobacteria > Pseudomonadales > Pseudomonadaceae > Pseudomonas > Pseudomonas sp. ASL4. The sequence continues at coordinate 7,299,256 of NZ_CM155280.1, forward strand.
ATGTCGATGACGCCTGCCGCGGCGGTGATTGCGGCGGAGTATGCGCGCGTCTTGTTTGACCGGCTGAAGGCCCGTGAAGGCGCCTCAACCTTGCTCGGCCGCATCGCCCGACACCGGCAAGCGTTGGCCGCCGGTTTGCTCACGGTAATCATCGCCAGCTACCTGGCCGCCGCCCAATGGGCCATGCCCCGGGCCGACGTCGAGCTGTCCTTCCTGCCACTGACCGAGCAGATTCAGACGCTACAGGCCAATGGGCAAGAAGTCGCCCTGTTCCAGGCCAATGAACGGGTTGGCGGCGCCACCGTGTTCTACACCCAGCATGTGCTCAAGGGGTTGGACACCGAGGCACAATTGCATGCGTTTCTGAAGGCATCACCGACCAATGTGGCCGTGATGTCTGGCGAAAGCGAACCGGCTGCGCCGTTGAAGGTACTCAAGGTGATGATGGTGGGGCGGCAGGCTTACTACTTCGTTGGAGAGTGATACCGCGTTATCGTTCTTCGCGGGCAAGCCTCGCTCCTACAGGGATTGTGTGAGCGCCGAAAATCCCCTGTAGGAGCGAGGCTTGCCCGCGAAAGCAATGTCCCAGCCACCGCTAGCCCTGGGCCAGACAATAAAAAACCCGCCACCCCATTCAGGGCTGGCGGGTTTTTTGTCGTTCAAGGCTTTATCAATCAGCTAGCCGTCTGCGGCTGCGTAACCCGATCAGCCTGCTCATGCCGTTGCAGCACCGGCTGCTCCAGCCGCGCTCGCCCGTAGAACGCCAGTGCCGTCAGCAAACACGCCAGCCACACGAAGATCCCGGCCCAGAAGGTGTGGGACATGTAGTGCCAGCCCTGCAGGACCCGTGTGGTGCCGTAGATGAAGCCAAGCAACAACGAACCCCACATCAGCGCTTTCGAGAAGCGCCACCGGTAACGACGGGCCACGAAATACAACGCAAGCATGGTGAAACCGCCCGAGGCATGTCCGCCCGGCCAGCAGCGTCCGTCGCCAGCTTCCTTGAACAGCTGGAAGTTGTTGTACCACTCCATGTGGGCGATTTTGCCGCCATAGAGGGTCGTTTCAATCGGGCAGTAGACGCTGGTGTGGGCCTTGAGGAAGTGGATCACGCCGGTGCAAATGGCAAACGCAAACACCACAAACAGGAAATCCCGACGATGCCCGCTGGCAAACCGCAGTACCGGTGCGACTTTGCTGCGTTCCAGAAAACCAGCCAGTCGCGGGTACTTTTGCGTGTTGATCAGCGGCCAGACAAACGAGAGGATCGCGCCGATCAAGGCGATTTCAGCCGTCCAGTTCGGAATGATGCGCGCCCACTTGTGGGTGAGCTGTTCGAAGAAATGAACCTTGTCCAGCGGGAAGCTCTGGGTGACAGGATCAAACAGAAGGTTGCTGAAAGCGATGTCGATTTTCGTCATGTCGAACATCAGAAAAACCACGGCCGCACAGAACAGTGGAATACCAAAGTTCACCCAGTAAAAGCGGTAAGGAGAAGAAGTCAGCATGAACATCCTGATTCAGAAAAATGAAGGGCAACTTACTGGGTCGTCACCGACCGCCAGTCAGAGGCCTCGATGAAGCCAAGCATACGCGGCGCTTGAGGGGTTTCGGCGGAGATGAACAGCGAGGCGCCATAACCGGGGGTGGAAAGCGACAGGTTGAGCGCTTTCGCCAGATCTGCCATGCATTCGCTATGGGTCACCAGAATCAGGTTCCTGCCTGGCACTTTGTGCGCCAGCGCGTCGCGCAACATGGTGCCCTTGCAACTGATCAACCAGTCTTCGCCCACACCCACCGAGTTGAACATGTAGCCGGCGGTCTGCGCCGTGCGCAGCATCGGGCTGTTGTAAATGTCGGCTCTGGTCAGGCCCAGACGTTCGAAGTGCGAACCAACAGCAACGGCGACGCCGCGGGAACGGTCAGTGATGCCATCGTTACCACTCAGGCAAACGGCCGTGGAGTGATCGCAACGTTCGACGTGGCGTACCAGAACGATCATGTCGCCCTTGGCCCAGCCGGACACCAACGCCTTGGCGCCGGCCACGTTGCCATGGGCCAGGTCCGGTACCGAGGCGGGCCGCAACAGCCAGATCGTCAGTGGAATAACCAATAGCGAAGCGGCCAGGATGACGGCGGTGTTTCGATAACGGGCCAAACGGCTCACGTTAATCGAGCGTTTTACCCCGAACAGACTCAGTCTCAATTCCACATCAAGCCGCCTCGCCGGCATGCCGCACCTGTCGTTTAAGGCGACGAGGGTAGAGAGGCGTGCGTCGGCGACAAGTGAAACAATTGTGAAAAAAAGCTTAAGCCTCTAAAAATCTTGTTACAGGATCCGTCCTACAAAAACCTTTCAGCTCTCGGGATTACTGCCGATACAGGTTGGCAACACACCTTGCTGGCACCCTAAAAACAACAATCTTCCAGCCAAATGACGATAAAGAAATACAACGTTCCTGGAGGAATTGTGATGAATAGCTGGTTCGCAAATATCAGCGTAAACCTGAAACTGGGCCTGGGATTCGGTCTGGTTCTGGCATTGACCTGCGTCCTGGCCCTCACCGGCTGGACAAGCCTGGGCGGGTTGATTGACCGCAGCAACTGGATGAGTGACATCACCCAGCTCAACGCCGGCCTGACCAAATTGCGCGTGGTTCGCCTGCAATACATGCTGACCAACGGCGACGAAACCGCCGCGCAGAATGTACAGACCACCCTCGACAGTTTTGCGGCTCAACAAACCGCACTGCTGGGCAGTTTCAAAAATGCTGACAACCTGAAAACACTCAAAGAGCAGGCCGCGGTCATCGCCGCGTATCAGGCATCGTTGAAAGAAATGCGCAGCGCTTACCGCACCGGTAACAACGCCCGCGACGCCATGGGCGCCAATGCCGAGTCAGCCAACACGCTGATCAACACGATCAGCAAGCAAGTTCAGGAGATGCCCCTGAGCGATCAACGCTTCGAACAGTTCCAGGCTGTTACGGCGGCCAAGGAAGCGTTCATGCTGGCGCGCTACGAAGTGCGCGGTTACACCGCCAACTCTAATGCCGAGACCGAACAGAAGGCTGTCGCCCAACTGGATGCGGCCATCGCCAGCCTTAAACAACTGAACGTGCATTTTGCCGACACCCAGCCAGACAACCTGCGTCAGCTGGAAACAGCGCTGACTAATTACCGCAGCGCCTTGCAGGCGTTCAAGGTCGCCACCGCCGACGCTGTGCGAGTGCGCAAGGACATGACCGACCAAGGCAATGCCATCGTCGACCTGAGCGACAAGCTCTATCAATTCCAGCTCGACCGTCGTGACGTCGAAAGCGCCCAGGCCCGCACCCTTCAGCTGATCAGCACCTTGCTGGCGTTGCTGGTGGGCGTGATTGCCGCGGTGGTCATCACCCGTCAGATCACCGGCCCGCTGCGCGAAACCATGACCGTGGTTGACCGTATCGCCAGCGGCGACCTGTCCCAGGACGTCAAAGTCACCCGCCGCGACGAACTCGGCGTGTTGCAGCAAGGCATTGGTCGCATGGGCGTGACCCTGCGGGACCTGATCAGCGGCATCCGCGACGGTGTCACCCAGATCGCCAGCGCGGCCGAAGAGTTGTCGGCCGTGACCGAGCAAACCAGCGCCGGGGTCAACAGCCAGAAGATCGAAACCGATCAGGTCGCCACCGCGATGCACGAGATGACTGCCACTGTGCAGGAAGTCGCGCGCAACGCCGAAGAAGCCTCCCAGGCAGCCGCCGCGGCGGATGGCGAAGCTCGTGAAGGCGACAAAGTGGTCAACGAAGCCATCGCCCAGATCGAACGCCTGGCCACCGAAGTGGCGCGTTCCACGCAAGCCATGAACGTGCTGCAACAGGAAAGCGACAAGATCGGCAGCGTCATGGACGTGATCAAGGCCGTGGCCGAACAGACCAACCTGCTGGCCCTCAACGCCGCGATTGAAGCCGCCCGTGCCGGTGAAGCCGGTCGTGGTTTTGCCGTGGTGGCCGACGAAGTCCGTGGCCTGGCCCAGCGCACGCAGAAATCCACCGAAGAAATCGAAGGCCTGGTGGCCGGTCTGCAGAACGGCACCCAACAAGTGTCGGCGGTGATGAACAACAGCCGCGCCCTGACCGACAGTAGCGTCGCGCTGACTCGCAAGGCTGGCGTATCACTGGAAAACATCACCCGCACGGTGTCCAACATCCAGTCGATGAACCAGCAAATCGCCGCCGCTGCCGAACAGCAAAGCGCCGTGGCCGAAGAGATCAGCCGCAGCATCATCAACGTGCGCGACGTGTCCGAACAGACCGCCGCCGCCAGCGACGAAACGGCTAAATCCAGTGTTGAACTGGCACGGTTGGGTGGTCAGTTGCAGCAGATGGTCAGCCACTTCAGGGTCTGATATTCACCGCTGATCGTTCCCACGCTCCCACGTGGGAACGATCAACCTCAAACCTGTAGGAGCGAGCGATGCGGCGGTCCGACTTGCCCGCGAAAGCGATCTACCAGTCACCGAAGATACTCAGGCCTCCCACGGGTTAATGATCTCAACCCCGGAAAACTCAAAATCCCGAACTTTGCGAGTAGCAATCGGCGCTCCATGTCGTCGGCAAATCGCGGCAATCTGTGCATCGGCCATCGACACCGCTCGACCACTTGCTTCACAGCCCGCCACCAGCGTCGCGTAATCGACGGCGGCATGGGCATCAAAAGGCAATATCCTTCCTGCAAAGTCTTCCTCGAACATTGCCATCGCATGCGCCTCAAGTTTCTGTTTGCGCTTGCCAAACGGCAGCCGAGCGATTCCATGAAGAATTTCTGCCACGGTAATTGCGCTAATCGCCAGGTCCATCGCCGGTTGCGCATCGACCCAAGCCAGGACGTGTGAATCGGGCTCGACTCGCATGAACTCGGAAAGAACATTGGTATCGAGCACTATCATTCGGAGAAATCCACCGCGCTCGCTTTTTCCTGCCGCGAAGGCAGATCGAGTTCTATCCCGCCACTCGTAGAGAATCGCTGGCGAATCCGACTGCCCAGACCACCCGCGCGATCAACCGTCGCCAACGCTCGCCCCAGAATCAGGCGAGCCTCTTCTTCCATGGAATGTCCATTATGGGCCGCTGCAATACGCAGCTGTTCCTTGATCTGATCGTCGAGGTTTCGAATAGTGATGCTGGCCATGATGCCTCCTGCAATCAATGAAATCATTGATTGAGGCTAACACAACCTGTTTTACCAAAACCTGCCAAACTGCCGAACGGCCAAGAGCGCCGCTGGCGATTCGCCCCTGGAGCTGCCGAAGGCTGCGATCTTTTGATCCTGGCGGTCCCGAAGATCAAAAGATCGCAGCCTTCGGCAGCTCAGGGATTGCGTCGTGCGCGAAGCAAACGTCAGGCCGGGTAGCCAGTGATCTTGCGAATGCTTTGGTACAGCGGCTTAAGCTGTCGGTACATGCGCAGGTAGACCTCTTTGTACAGTCGCTGATAGATCTGCTGCGCCTCAGGCTGCGGCATGAATACCGCGCCGACGCGGGTCATGGCCGTCATCGCCGTGGGAAAATCCGCGTGCAATCCAAGCCCGACCGCGCAGCAAATGGCCGCTCCCAAACCGGACGCTTCGTAGACATGTGGACGCTCGGCCGGCAGGCCAAAAATGTCCGCAGTGAGCTGCATCGCCGCATCACTCTGGGAGCCACCACCGGCGACTCGCAAGCGCTTGATGGAGACCTTCGAACGCTTCTCGATGCTCTCCATACCCTGACGCAAGGCATACGCTAAACCTTCGAGGATCGCCCGATAGATATGCGCGCGCGTATGCACGTCGCCGAAGCCGATCATCGCGCCCTTGGCTTCCACACCCGGTTCGCGAATACCGGGCGACCAGTAGGGTTGCAGCATCAGGCCCATGGAGCCTGGCGGCACGGCGTTGACCAACGCGTCGAAGAGTTGCTCAGGCTCCACGCCTTGCGCTTTGGCCTGCTGCATTTCCCGCAGGCCGAACTCGTTCTTGAACCAGCTGACCATCCAGTAGCCGCGATAAATCATCACCTCGCAGTTGTATTGATCCGGCACCGCAGAGGGGTAAGGCGGAATCAACGGGACGATTTCCAGATAGCGCGAACGGGTGCTGGTGATCGTCGCCGTGGTGCCGTAGGACAGGCACACCGTGTCCGCGTCGACCACTCCGGAACCCACGACTTCGCAGGCCTTGTCGGCACCGGCGGCGATCAGAGGCAGTCCCTCGGGAATGCCGGTCTGGCGGCTGGCCTCGGCGCTAATGTGGCCAAGGGTTTCACCGGGTTTGTGCAGCGTGGGCAATTGCCCGGGACGCACCGCCAGCGCCTGCCATTTCCAGTCGGCGGGAGCGGCCCAGCGCAGGCGTTTGAAGTCGAAGGGCAGGTAGCCGACGCAACAGCCCACCGAGTCGACAAAGCGCCCGCACAGACGATGGGTGAGAAACCCCGAGAGCAGCAAAAACTTGTCAGTCGCCGCCCACACTTCAGGCTGATGGCGCGCGATCCAGTTGGCCTCGGCCTGAGCGCGAAAATAATCCACGGTGGCTTGCGCGCCGACCAGTTTGAACAGCCAGCCCCACGGTCCCTTGATCCCGCCTTCGACTTCGGTCTGGCGTTGATCGAGCCACAGAATCGCCGGGCGCAGCGGCTTGCCTTGGGCATCGACGTTGATCACTGTGCCGCGCTGGGTGGTCAGGGAGACGCCGGCAATCTGTGAACGGTCGATGCCGGTTTGCTGCCATAACTGCTGGCAGGCCTCCCCCAGTTTCGCCCAGTAATATTCCGGGTCCTGCTCGGCCCAGCCAGGTTGCGTCGAGTAATACGCCTGCAATTCAACCTTGCCTTTGCCCAGCAGATTGCCCTGCAAGTCGAAGAGCAGCGCGCGCACGCTCTGGGTCCCATTGTCGATCGCCAGCAGGTAACGCTTGTTCGGGGGGTTATCCATGGAGCTCTCTTCAATGGGCATTTTGCGAGGCTTCCGGCAAACCGTGATGGCGTTGCCACAACGCTCGGTAACGCTGCAGCTCCTGTTGCCAATGCTCATCGTCCCAGCCCAGTCGCGGCTGACAGAGGTGACGAATGGCCGCAAAGTAATCCTCGCCGCCACGAGGCAGCAACAGACCCAAACGGGTGCGACGCAACAACAGGTCATCCAGGTGCAGGACCATTTCCGTGTCGCAGGCAAAGGCCAGTTCCGCCCACAAGGTGTCAGTGGCGCCAACGCTGTCATGGCCCAACTCGGCGATCAGTTGCGCCAGCCTCGGCAGGTCACGGCCATGCCGTCCGGCCAGGCGCCGCCATTGACTGCCACTGAGCCCCGCAATCGCCAGCGGTGGCACGACGGCAAACACCGGCGCGCCGTCATCACTGAGGGCGCGCCCGAGCATGGTCGCGCAGGCCTTGAGCACTTCGATGGCCTGCGGGCGAAAGGTCGTCAGCTTGCCGCCAGCCAGGGTCACGCAACCGGGTTCCAGCCACAGCACATGCTCGCGGGTTTCACTGGACGGTTTGCCCTGATGCTCACCCGCAGCGCTGCCAACTACCGGGCGCACGCCCGACCAGGTCGACAACACATCGGCGGCGACCACTTCAGCCTGGGGGAACTGCTGGGCACAGGCGGCCAGCAGGTAGTCGAGTTCCTCGGCGCTGATGCTCGCGCTCTGGTCCAGATCCTCTTGATGATCGAGGTCCGTGGTGCCGACCACCGTGGCACCTTCCCAAGGGAAAACAAACACCGGTCGACGGTCGCGCTCGTGCAGGAAGGTAAAGGCCTGCGCCACTGGCAGCCGCCAGCCCGGCAGCAACAAATGACTGCCACGCAAAGGGCGCAACTGACGCGGAGCATCGGACGGCCGCAAGCGTTCGGCCCAGGCGCCAGTGGCCACGGCCAACACAGCACAATGCAATTGCAGCGACGCACCGCCCTCGCAGTCCTCGACCTGAACCCCGCACACCCGCCCCTCTTCACGCAGCAACTGCTGCACACGCATCCCGTTGAGCACCATGGCGCCGTCGGCTCGCGCCTCGCCCAAAACGCGCATCACCAGACGGGCGTCATCGGTCAGTGCATCAACAAAACAGGTGCCGCCCAGTAGGTCATGTTGCTTCACCCCCGGCGCGAGATAACCCAGTTGCTGCGCGTCATGGAAGCGATGACTACGCCGCCCGGCCAACGCGTCATAGACGCTCAACAAACCACCCAGCACCCGCGGGCCGGGAAAGCCGCCACGGTAATGCGGCATCAAGAAACTCATCGGCTCCACCAGCCCCGGCGCTTCGTCGAGCAGGCGCTGGCGTTCGCGAACCGAATCGCGGGTCAGGCGCCACTGGCCCTTGGCAATGTAACGCAAGCCGCCATGGACCATTTTCGAGGAACGGCTGGAAGTGCCCCAGGCGAAATCGCGCTGTTCCAGCAGCAGGCAACGCCAGCCACGGCGCGCGGCTTCGCGCAAGATGCCGGCGCCGCTGATGCCGCCGCCAATGACAATCAGGTCCCAGGTTTCATCCGCCAGCGTCGGCAGCACGTGCTGCCTCCACGCCGCGTTCCAGTCGAGACTCATGGTCGTCACTCCTGCAACAGCGTGCCAGGGTTCAGTCGCCCGGCCGGATCGAAATGCCGGCTCAGCGCCTGCAAGGTGTCCATCGCCAGCGCGCCCTTCTCCCGCAGCAAGTACGGCGCGTGGTCTTTGCCCACGCCATGCTGGTGACTGATGGTGCCGTGGTTGTCGACGATGGTCTGACTGGCGGCCTGTTTGAGCGCCTGCCAGCGAGCCAGGGTGGCAGCGTAGTCCGCTGCCGGGCGAAACACATAAGTGGTGTAGATGCTCGAGCCTTCGCCATAGACATGGGACAGGTGAGTGAACACATGCACCCGCTCGCCTTCAGCGTCCAAGGCGTCGCGCAGGCTGTTTTCGACCAGGCTCAGCAGGTTGTCGACATTGCTCCAGTCGGTGGCGGTTTCCAGGGTGTCGACCACATAACCGGCGTTCCACAGGTTCTCGCGCAGGTAAGGGAAACAGAAGCGGTTCTGCGCCCACTTCTTGCCGAGCAAGGTGCCGGTGAAGACGCCGCCGAAGGCCTTCAAGTGCTGCCGGGCCTGACTCAGGGACAGCGCATTTTGCCGCCGATTGCCGGTCACGCCGAACGTCAGCAGGCATTTGCCCGCACCGGCGCCACGCAGGGTGAGGTACTTTTCCAGCCAGGCAATTTGCTGCGGATGACCGGCCAGCGCCAGCTGGGTCTCGGTTTCCACCGCGTTGGACAAGCGCAGCATCGACAGCGGTACGCGCGCTTGGGCCAACTGGCGAATGGCTTGCAGCGCCTGCGGCCAATCGGGCAAAAACACCCCATAGAAACGCTCATCGGCCGGTAGTGCGCTGACCCGCACTTTGACCTCGGAAATAATCCCGAAACGGCCTTCACAGCCCAGCACCACCTCGCGCAGATCGGGACCGGCGGCCGAGGCCGGGAAAGTGGCGATTTCCAAAGGACCGGCAAAGGTTTCCAGGGTGCCACCGGCGAACAATTGCTCGATTCGCCCGTAGCGCAGCGACTGTTGGCCACTGGATCGACTGGCGACCCAACCGCCAAGGGTCGACAGTTCCCACGACTGCGGAAAATGCCCCAGGGTGTAACCACGGGCGCGCAGCTGACTTTCCACCTGCGGCCCCGTCGCACCGGGGCCGAAAGTAGCCAGCAGGCTCTGTTCGTCGAGGTCCAGCAGGCGATTCATGCGGGCCAGGGAAACCGTCACCACGGGCCGTGCGGAACTCGGCGGATTGATGTGCCCGGCCACCGAGGTGCCGCCGCCATAAGGAATCAGACACAGGTCCTGCGACTGGGCGAGCGCCAGTAACTGGCGAATCTGTTCGGCGCTCTCGGGGAAGGCCACGGCGTCCGGATAAATCCCCGGAGCCCCTTCGCGCAACGCCAGCCAGTCCGGCAGGCTCTGCCCCCGCGCGTGCAGCAAACGGTCATGCGCAGTCACGCTGTACGAGGGATGTTCCGGCAACCGCGAGGCCGGCACGCGGGTCAGTGCCGTCTCGAGCGTTGCATCGGGCAGCGCTCGGCCAGCACCTAGCCGTTCAGCGAGAAATCCCGCGCCCTGAGCCGGCAGCTCGACCACCGTGGTTGCATCTCCCCAGCCGTTCCAGCGTCGCATGCGTGTGTCCTTTTGCGGTTCTGATCAGTGATATTTCAGAGCTCCATACTAGTCAGCTGCCGAAAAGTGTCACGGTCGCATCCGGCCAGTTCGAGTAGCCAATTGAGTCAAACGTCGCGCAAACGTCAGCCATTTACTTTAGCGGTGGTTTCAACTTACCTTTCAGGGCAATCACCCGCGCACGCGGGCTTTGATCAAAGGACTACGATCATGCAATCCCTGGGCTTCACCTCGGTCCCTCCGCTGCTCAAATACTTGCGCCATGCCGAACAACTGGGCATGGCCATCGAGCCTGCGTTGGCGGCGGCCGGGTTGCAGGCGCAGCAGTTGAGCGACAACAGCCTGCGATTGCCGGGCGAAGCTCATGAACGGTTGCTCGATTATTTCTGCGAACATTCGGGCGATCCGTTGTTCGGCCTCAACGCCGCGCGTTTTGTGTTGCCCAACTCCTGGAGTGTGCTGGGTTACATCACCATGAACTGCGCAACGCTGGGCGATGCCATGAGCCGCATCATGCCGTTCGAAAAGCTGGTGGGAGACATGGGGGTCAGCCGCGCCGAGGTGCAGGACAGTCACGTGCACCTGATCTGGACGTGCCGTCATCAACGGCCGCGAATCCGCCGGCACCTGGTGGAAAACGTGCTCGGTTCCTGGCTGCAATACGCGCGCTGGATCGCCGATACCCAGCTGTCGCCGGCCGCCGTCTGGCTCGAACATGCACGTCCGGCCGACACGACGCTGGCGCAGTACGAACGGTTCTTCGACTGCCCGGTGCTGTTCGACCAGCCTTATTCGGCGCTGATTGTGCCGTTGCCGTATTTGCAGTTGCCCTTGCGCCAGGCCGATCCGCAATTGCTGCGCACCCTGGAAGAACATGCCCTGGGATTAATGGCCACGCTGGAGGACGCGTCGCTTGAGCAGCGGGTCAAAAGCATCCTGCGCCAGTTGCTCAAGGAAGGGTTGCCCCGCAAAGAACAGGTGGCCGAGCAGTGCGCCGTGTCGGTGCGCACGCTGCAACGCCAGTTGCATCAGGCAGGCACTTCATACCAGCAGATCCTCGATGACCTGCGCCAGGAACTGGCCGAGCATTACTTGCTGAACAGCAACTTGCCGATTCAGGACATCGCCCAGTACCTGGGTTTCACCGAACCCCGCTCATTTCACCGTACGTTCAAAAGCCGGCGCGGGATGCCGCCCGGCGAGTTTCGCCAGACCCACCGGTCGTCGGACGAAGGCTGAAACTCAAACACTGATCGCATTGGTAAACACCAACCGATTGCCGAACGGATCGGCGATGGTCATGTCCTGGCTACCCCACGGCATGGCCTGGATCTGGGGTTTGGCGAAAGTGTATTCCTTGGCCAGCAACTGCTGCTGGAACGCCTCCAGTTCATCCGTTTCGATGCGCAATGCCGAGCCCGGTGTGGCGTCGCCGTGGTGTTCGGACAGGTGCAGCACGCATTCGCCCCGGGAGACTTGCAGGTACAACGGGAAGTTGGCTTCGAAGCGATGCTGCCAGTCGATCTTGAAGCCCAGGAAGTCGACGTAAAACTCCACGGCTTTGGTTTCATCGAAAATCCGCAGGATCGGGGTGACTTTGCCGAAGCTCATGGGTTGCTCCTGATTGAAAAGACCCAGTGTAGCTGGGCTGGATGTCAGCGCTTCGGCTCGGCGCGAGGTTTCTTTAATCTCACAGTGCCACCATGAGACATAGTTCAAAAGTTCGCCCTGTAGGAGCTGCCGAAGGCTGCGATCTTTTGATCTTAAAACCCCAAACGCAAATCCCCTTCCCGCGCCAGAAACCGCCCTTCCCTGCGGCCGTTCGCCTGCCCATCGACATAGCTTAGAACGCCATTAACCCAAACCCCGTCAATCCCTTCCGCCGCCCGCTGCGGATCATGAAAATCCGCCACGTCGCGAATGGTCAGCGGATTAAACAACACCAAATCCGCCCAATGCCCTTCACGAATCTCGCCCCGTTCCTTCAAGCCAAAGCGCGCCGCCGACAACCCGGTCATTTTGTGCACGGCGGTGTGCAGCGGAAAAAGCCCGACGTCACGGCTGAAATGTCCGAGTACTCGTGGGAACGCGCCCCACAAGCGCGGGTGCGGAAACGGGTCTTCCGGCAAACCGTCGGAGCCGACCATCGACAACGGATGCGCGAGAATCCGCCGCACATCCGCCTCGTCCATCCCGTAATACACCGCACCGGCAGGTTGCAGGCGTCGGGCGGCGTCGAGTAACGGCACACCCCACTCGGCGGCGATGTCGATCAAGTCGCGGCCACCCAGCTCAGGATGCGGCGTCGACCAGGTGATGGTGATGCGGTGGGCGTCGGTGACTTGCTTGAGGTCCAGGGTCGAAGAACTCGCCGCGTAGGGATAACAATCGCAGCCCACCGGGTGGGTTTTCGCGGCGAGTTCAAGAGACGCCAACAGTTGCGGACTGCGGCCCCAGTTACCGACGCCCGCACACTTGAGGTGAGAAATGATCACCGGGGATTGGGCATGACGAGCGATCTGGAAGGCTTCGTCCATGGCCTCCAGCACCGGTTCGAACTCGCTGCGCAAATGGGTGGTGTAGACCGCGCCGAATGCGGTCAGCTCTTCAGTCAGTTGCATCACTTCATCGGTGGACGCCGAGAAGGCACTCGCATAGGCCAGGCCTGTGGATAAACCCAACGCGCCCGCCGCCAGACTATCGCGCAGTTGCTCGCGCATCGCGCTGATTTCGTCCGGCGTGGCGGTGCGAAACAGGTCGTCGAGGTGATTGCTGCGCAACGCCGTATGACCGATCAGCGCCGCCACGTTCAACGTGGTGTTGGCCGCTTCGACAGCGGCGCGGTAATCGCTGAAGCGTGGATAAACAAACACCGTCGCCGGACCGAGCAGGTTCATCGGGTCCGGCGGATCGCCGCGCAAACTGACCGGTGAAGCGCTGATCCCGCAGTTGCCGACGATCACCGTCGTCACACCCTGGCTGAGCTTGGGCAGCATCTGCGGCTGGCGGATGACCACGGTGTCGTCGTGGGTGTGGACGTCGATGAAACCCGGCGCCAGCACTCGGCCGGCGGCGTCGACTTCTTCAGTGGCGCGGGCGTCGTGCAAGTCGCCGATGCGCTCGATGCGCCCGTTCAGAATCGCCACGTCAGCGGGATAACCGGGGCTGTTGCTGCCATCGATGATCAGGGCGTTGCGAATCAGCGTGTCGTACAACATATCAGTCTCCCGGCAGCAGCTCAGCGTCAGCTCCTGCCCTTGATCAAATGGTGATCGAATCCTTGCTCCACCAGATAGCGCCACGCTACCTGGACATCCTCGGGAATCACCTGCTCGGCCTGAAAGCCCAGCGAAGGGTAAACCATGATGCGGTGCACATCGCCGACCATTTCGTCGATCAACCCCAAGACCCCAATCAGGTTGCTGACCTCGCCCGGAAAACTGAACGACGGCGCATCTACGCAAGCCTCAATCCCGGGCCACTGAACGGGCAAGGTCAACGCCACGCGCCGGATCGAGTTCGGCTTGGTCAGGAATGTCGCGCGGCGCACGTAGGGAAACAGCGCTTTGGCAAACGCAATGTTCTCGGCAAAGTTGGTAGCGCGCGATTCAAGGGTGAATTGATCCGCCGATACCCCCTGCGCCATGGCCCGTTGCGCGAAAATATCGGCTTCGGTTCTCGCCCACAAATACTTCGTCCAGTTTCCGGTATTGCCGGTAAACAGAAGATGCGGCGCAACGCCTTTTTTCAGCAACTCACAGGCGTAATCACACACCCGCAAATCGTAAGACCCGCAGACGACAATCAGCTCGCACGGGCTGTGTTTACGGCCAGCGCCGAGGAAGTCCCAGAGGACGGTGGCGTGTTCCAGTGTAGGTGTCATGAACGAGCAATCCTTTGCGCCGCGTGCCGACGGATGAACAGACCGCCGTCAGCATAAGTGTGTGTACCTGACTCGGTCAGCGAGACCGGTAGCGCAAAGAAATCGGCACATAACTGCGCAGCACCGTGAGTGGTCAACGATTGATCATCGCCAATGCCGATACACAGCGCGCCGCTGCTGATCGCCGCCCGCACGCCGCTGACCGAGTCTTCGAACACCAGGCATTCATCGCTCTGACGATCCAGTTGCGCGGCCGCCAACCGATAGGCGTCGGGCGCCGGTTTGCCATTGCGCACGTCGTCGCGGCAGATGATGCTATCGAAGGTCGAGGCCAGGCCGTGTTGCTGCAAGACGTACTCGACACGCTCACGCCAACTGCTGGTCACCAAGGCCAGCGGCACGGCGCAATCCTTCAGTCGGGCAATAAATGTGGCGACGCCCGGCACCAGCGAACAGGCCGAGACCTGCTCGATGGCATCGACTTCCTTCTTGATTGCCAGACGCTGTTGTTCGTCAAACTGACCGAACAGAGCCTGCATCGTGTGGCCGCCCGGACGACCGTGAATGTGTTCGGTGATAAACGCCCGGTCGACGGCAATACCGTGGTGTCGCGCGACGGTGGTCCAGGCGAACTCAATGACTTCGCGAGACTGGATCAGCACACCGTCCATATCAAAGCAGACGGCTGTAAACGTTCGTTGTGTCATGAGTTGAACTTCGCATCCTCTGGTGAGCAATAAACGCCAACAATGTTCCGATCAAGGCAAACAGCGCCATCACGTAGTAGGACCACTGCGGCTGTGTTTCGTACAAATACCCGGCAAAAGGCGTGGCCAGCCCCATGGGTAACGCAACGGCCAGCGAGTAATAAACGCCCTGGGTAAAGACCTGAATATCCTGCGGCGCGTGATCGCGAATAAACCGCATGATCGCCGAGTGATACGCGGCAAAACTCAAGGCATGCAGGCACTGCCCCAGCAGAATCACCGACACCGCGTCACTGTTGGAAAACAGCGCCCAGCGCAGCGCGGCACAGACACTGGAAAACATCACGATGGCCAAGGGCGAACACACAGCCAGGACCTTATTGGAGAGCGCGAAATAGGTGATCTCCGCCATCACTGCCACCGACCAGAACGCACCGATATAAGCCGAAGAGTAACCCCTCACGCCCCAACCGATAGACGCCGTGGAAAAGTACAAGGTGTGGCTCAGTTGAATAAAACTGGCGGCGGCAATCGCGATCAACAGGCTTTTGTGCGCAAACAGCGCTTTCCAGTCAGGTCGTTTAATCGCGCGGCTAACCGACTGCAAATGCTCCCTGGAGACTCGCCTTTTCAAACGCAGACACGCCAAAGCAGTCAACAACATGCTGGCTGCTATCACGATCGGCACCCAGGACTGACTGTACTGCGCGAACAACAAGCCACCGAGGGTCGAGGTCAGGATAAACGCCGAAGAGCCCACCGCCCGGACCCAGCCATAGTTCTGCAGTGCTTGTTTGTCACGCTTGAGCAGATAGGACTCGGACAAGGGCAGCACCACCATCCACAGCCCGCCAAACAGAATACTCAGGCACACAAATATCCACAGGTGCGCCGGCATGAAATAAAACAGCAACGTGCAGAACGCCGCCGAGAAACCGAGAAAAGCCGCGAGACGCAGTTGGTCCACGCGCCAATCGGCCACGTACGTAATAAAAACCCCGGTAAACACCTGAGGCCAATAAGCCGCCGCGATCAGCAGGCCTATCTGACTGGCGCTGAAGCCCAGCGAATCCAGCCAGGTCGGCCAGAACGGATAGATGATCCCCTCTGCGGCAAAGAACCCGAAAAAGATCAAATACATTCGTTAACCATACGCTCGACACTCCAAAGCAGGGCTCCAAGCGGAGCCCTGAATACATCCATCCATTACTCGAAGCGTTGTTGGGTGAAGCTGTTTTTGCCTTTGCGCCAGACGATCAGCGATTCACTCATCACCACCAGATCGACCATGCCTTCTTTCAGCGCATCCAGTGCATCCTGAGAAGAACACACGATTGGCTCTTCATGCCGGTTGAACGAAGTGTTGATCAAGGCTGCCTGGCCGGTTTTGTCGTACCAGGCATTGAGCAGGCGATGCATGAAGGCATCCCCTTGTGGCCGAATGATCTGCGGCCGGGCGGTGCCATCGATGTGCACCACCGCCGGGCTGGCCTCGCTGAACTGCGGATGACAATCGTAGGTCATGGTCATGGTGTCTGCCGCCACATGGTCTTCTTCCCAACCGACGTAACAGGCTGCAGCTTGTTCAATGGCCGTGACCGGGCCAAACGGCATGAACTCGGTGCGGTGCATGCGCTTGTTCAGCCAATCGTTCACGTCGGCATCCTGGGCGTGATAGACGATGCTGCGGTTACACAGCGAACGCGGCCCGAATTCCATCTTGCCCTTGAACATGCCCAGCACCTGATTTTCCAGCAGCGCCTCGGTCAGGACCTCGATGATGTTCGACGGCGTGTGGTAACCGAGTTCGGGGTAGTCGCGATGGATCAGGTTGATGTTCTGCGAAACGCTGCGCGACTGCGGCCCGAGGGTCATCGCCGGGTTCTTGAAGCGAGTGCCGTTCTCAAGGTAAGCCGCCCCGACCGCCGCTGCCAACGCTAGGCCGCCATCGCCCATGCACGGCAACACGTAGACGTTTTTCACCCCCGGAATCTCGCGCAGGCGCTGATTGAGTTTCACGTTGCCGAACACCCCGCCGGCCAGGCACAGATTGGTGCTGCCCCGTAGGGCCAGGTGATGCGTGACCGTCGCCACCAGCAGGTCTTCGGTATGGCGTTGCACGGCAGCGGCGATATCCTCGGGGGTTTCCCGGGAGAACAGGGTTTCCAGCGGTTCGCTGAAGTGGTTGTAGGACGGCAGGAACAAGTCACCGCAGCAAGCCTTGATGCGCCCGTCTTCAAAACGAATCATCTGCTGCATGACCCCCAGCAGCTTTTGCGGATCGCCGAACGCAGCCAGGCCCGTGACCTTGCCTTCATGCCGATTGGGCTTGTAACCGAGTAAGTGAGTAATCCGGCCGTAGAAATAACCGAGGCTGTCGACGCTGGTTTCGCGTTGCAGCACAGTGGTTTCGGTCGGGCTGTACCAGGTCACGGTCAAGGACTGGAAATCGCCGCGCCCGTCGCAGGTCAGGGTCAACGCCTCGTCGAACGGTGAACAGACATAAGCACCGAGGGCATGACACTCATGGTGATCAATGTAATAAGCCTTGCCGGCCAAACCATTGGCTGCAATGTATTCGTCAAACTCGGCTCTTTTCTCTTTATCATTCTTTACTTCGTCAGTCACACGCTGGCGAAATTGTGCGAGGCCCTGAGGATTATTCCTGACCTCTTCAACGATTCGATCGAAATACAACTCAAGGTGCTTATCGGCACTGAAACCGGCGTTCCAGCCATACGCAACATAATTGACATCTTCCAGCGACAAGCCAGCCTGACTTAATACAAACTCAATGGACTTAGCAGGCCAGATCTTATGATCTTTAATTCGGGTAAAGCGCTCTTCACTGACCGCCGAAAGAATCTGACCATCACGTACCAGGCAGGCACCCGACAAATCATTGTTAGTAATGCCTAAAATGATCATAACTATTCCTTGTTCTTGCCAATTGCAGTGATGACTGTGCCCATACTCGAGGAGTGCAGTGCTCTAGCCTGGTGCTTATGAACGAATTTCAGGCATCAAGTGCCGAACGTCATATAGCGTGGGAAGGCGACGTCATGTGGCTCGCCGGGATAGGCCTTTACGAGAAGGCGTCAAGAGTATTTGTTGCCATCGCAAGTTCCTTTTGCAAAAAAATCCACGCGCATTTACCTGTGTACCCGGCCTGATGCCGGGATAACAAGTTGTTGACGGACACTTCACAGGCTTGCCATCGGAGTTGACTATGTTGATTCAGGTAACAGCCTAGTAGGAATTTTCCGAACACCTCTGTACATCACCCGCTAAAAATTAAATATCACCCCATGCACAAATTAAATATCACCCTAAGCCCCTTTATTTCCGGGGACTTAAATAGCAAATAAAATATTAATCTTCAGACATAAAAAAGCCCGCCCGAGAGCATATTGCTCACGGGCAGGCCATACATTGAAACTTCAAGCAGATTCAGCCATCGATCACATCACACCATTTCGTGCAGGATCCACTCGGTCACCGAAGTCCGCTTCGGCGCCCAGCCCAGCAGTTCCCGCGCATGCTTGCCGCGAACCCGGCTGTTCGAACCCAGGCCATAGTTGGCCATTTCATAACCCCATTCGGCTTCGGCGTCTTTGAGCGGCCAGTCTTGTGGCTTGCCGAGCTTCAAGGCTTGCGCCATGGCGGTGGTCATGTCGACGAACGAGGATTCGCCGCTTTCAACGAAATAGAACGTGCCCGGTACGTTTTTGGTCAGCGCCAGCAGGTACAGGGCAACCACGTCTTCGATGTGCACGTTGGACCAGATGTTCTGGCCCGTGCCGACGTGGCGGACCACACCACTTTTGCGTGCCTGTTTGAGCAGGCGCGGCAACTGCACGCTGTCGCGCTTGACGCCCAGGCTGTGGCCGTAGATCAGCGTGTTACAGATGACGGCGGAGTTCACTCCGTCCTTTGCGGCGGCGAGAATCAGGTTGTCGATGGCCACGCGTGCGGCTTTGTCTACAGTCGGCTCCGGCAGGTTGTCTTCGTAGTAGATAACGTCGCTGGACTTACCGCCCGACGCATCGCCGACGATGCTCGAACCGCTGGTGTGCAGGAACACTTTGTTCGAACCGCGCAGCGCATCGAGCAAGGCTTCCACGGCCGCGCGATGGTCGCTGCTGGCCGCGTTGATCACGGCGTCGGCGGCGCGGGCCTGTTCGGCCAGCAGAGCGCTGTCATCCAGCGTGCCGATCACCGCAGTGATGCCCAGCGCGGTCAGTTCTTGGGCTTGCTCGGCGCTACGCACCAGGCCGGTAACTTTATGGCCGGCCTGGACCAGACCGGTGGCGATGGAGCCGCCGATAAAACCGGCGGCGCCGGTAACGAATACGTTCATGGAGAAACTCCCTGCGTGAATAAGTGATGCCACGAGTATCAAGGACCGATCCCTGTCGAAACATACCCGCTGGCCCAATTCACTCTTGCGCAGGGGTCACGAATCAGCCTTTGAAATCCGCATTCGCGTAAACCGCCAACTTGCCCTGGATGAAGTCCAGGAAGCACTGAATGCGTAGGGCAAGTTGCGAGTTGCGGTAGTACACCGCGTTGATCGGCTGGCGATAGCCGCTGTTGAAATCCGCCAGCACCACCTTCAGGCGCCCGGCGCGAATGTCTTCGATGGTCATGAAATGCGACAGGCAGGCAATGCCCTGGCCTTCCAGCGCCAGTTGCCGCACGGTCTCGCCACTGGAGGCGTTGATCGCCGCGTTGATCGGCCAGCGATCACCGTGCACATGGCGCAGCGGCCATTGGTTGAGGCCTTCGTTCTGGGTAAAACCGAGCAGCGCGTGGCCGTTGAGGTCGGCAACGGCGGCGGGTGTGCCGTGTTGCTCAAGATACGCCGGGCTGGCCACGATGTGCAGCGGGCTGCAACCCAGTGATCGGGCGTGCAAGGTCGAGTCGGCCAAGGTGCCGATGCGGATGGCGATGTCGGTGCTTTGTTCCAGCAGGTCAATGATCAGGTCGTTGCTGTTGAGTTCGAGCTGGATGTCCGGGTAGAGCCGGCGGAACTCATCGATGTACGGCACGACGGCGTGCAGCATGAAGGGTGATGCGGCGTTGATGCGCAGGCGCCCGGACGGGGTTTGCTGACGGGAATTGAGGCGCTCTTCGAGCTCGTCCATCTGATCGAGAATCAGCTTGGCGTGTTCGAAGAAATACTTGCCCTCCTCGGTCAGGTCCATGCGCCGGGTGGTGCGGTTGATCAGCGTGGTGTCGAGCTTGGCTTCGAGCCGCGACAGCGTGCGACTGACCGCCGACGGCGTTTGCCCGACCTGCTCCGCCGCAGCCGAAATCGACCCGCATTCAATCACGCAGACGAAAATCTGCAATTCATCGGATCTGGCTTTCACGTGGGTCCCTTATCGAATATTCCTGTGGCAAATCCCTAATGGCATGGGATTACTGTGGCGAGGGGGCTTGCCCCCGTTCGACTGCGCAGCAGTCGCAAAACCCGTGCTTGCGGTGTGTCAGAAAAAACCGACTCGCTGGTTTCAGGGCCGCTTCGCAGCCCAACGGGGGCAAGCCCCCTCGCCACAGGTCAGGCTTTCGATAGTAGCTGACAGTCAGGCCTTGAGACCAAACACCTCAATCAAATGCTGCTCATACCGCGCCATGTCGCGTTCGATGTCCGGGCGTTTCATCACGTCCACGCACAGAAACGTCGGCAAACCGGTCATGCCGAGGAAGGTGTTGGCCTTGTGGAACGGGAAGTACACCGCGTCTACGCCTTTGGCTTCAAAGAAGTCAGTCGGGTCGTCAAACGCTTGCTGCGGTGCATTCCAGGTCAGGGACAACATGTATTGCTTGCCCTGCAACAAACCACCGCTGCCGTACTTTTGCGACGCATCGGAACGGGTGCGGCCGTCACTGGCGTAAAGGCTGCCGTGGCCTTCGGTGAAGACTTCGTCGATGTACTTTTTCACGGTCCACGGCGCGCCCATCCACCAGCCCGGCATCTGGTAAATGATCACATCGGCCCAGACAAACTTGGCGACTTCTTCCGCGAGGTCGTAGCCCTCGTCGATGAAGGTGCTCTTCACATCCACGCCGCCGCGATCCAGCACGCTGAGCGCGGTGCCGTGCAGGGTGGCGTTGTAGCGGCCATCGGAGTGGGCGAACTTTTTGCCGCCGTTGAGCAAGAGGACTTTTTTCATGAGAGGTCTCAGAAGGCTGGAATTTGATGGCGGCAGAGTAACGACCCACCTCGCGCGGAATAAGCGCCGGATTCACAAAATTCATTTGACCAAAACGCACGAATCGACAGGCGATTGTTGCCATAGACTTTCGCCGATTCTTAACTTGAGGGAGATTTTCGATGAGTGACGTACAAGGCTTCATCCTGCACGCCAAGACCCGCCCGGAAAAAGCCGAGGCCTTCGAAACGCTGTTTCGCGCCTACGTCGAGCCGAGCCGCGCCGAACCCGGTTGCATCGAGTACCACATGCTGCGCGACAAGCAGGACCCGACACTGTTTATCTTCTACGAGATCTGGCAGTCCCAGGCCCACCTGGACGTGCACTCGAACCTGCCGCACATGCAGCAGTTCCGCGATCAGCGCATGGACTATCTGGAGCAGGATTTCGACATCCGCCCGATCGACATGCTCAGTTCGTCATCGGCTAGCCGCTGACCAGCAAGTGGCCGCCGAGCACACCGAGGCCGATAAAGAACACTCGCTTGAACAACACGGCGCTAATCCGCTGACGCAACCATTGCCCGAGCAACATGCCGAGCACCGCAGGGATCAACGCCAGCAACGAGGCGCTCAACTCACCACCGCCGAGGGCGCCGCGCCAGAACAGGCCGGCGGCGAGTGCCAGGGTCGAGACGGTGAACGACAGGCCTAGCGCCTGCACCAGTTCGTCTTTGTTCAGACCCAGTGCTTGCAGATAGGGCACTGCCGGAATCACGAAAACGCCGGTGGCCGAGGCAATGACACCGGTCAGTACGCCGCAGAGTGGTCCGAGCCAACGCTCGGTGCGACTGCCGACGCGCATCGTCGGTAGAAACAGACCGCTCAAGGCGTAGATCAACAACGCCGCGCCCAATCCCCGTACCACCCAATGACCACCGGCCATGCCGATCCACACTGTGCCAGCGCCGGTGCCGATGAAGATCGCCAGCAGCATCGGCCACAAGCGTTTGATCAGCCCTTGCAGGTGCCCGCCGAATGCCAGTTGCCAAACGTTGGTCAGGGTCGCGGGGATGATCAACAACGCCGCAGCCTGCGACGGCGCCATAGCCAGACCGAGCAGGCCCATGGCGATAGTCGGCAGGCCGAGGCCTATTACACCTTTGATCATGCCGGCGAGCAGGAAGGTGGCGATGACCAATATAGACAGGGCCAGACCGAGGTTTTGGTAGAACGTGGCGAGAGTATTCATGGGGCTATGGTGGGCCCGGATGGTTGGGTTGAAAATCTGCCATATACTGAGGTTGCCTCTTGTTTTGCAATAGGCTTGAGGAATTCGTAGAGGCTGATGACGCCATCGCGAGCAGGCTCGCTCCCACAAGGGATTTGCGCCATACAGAGATCCCCGGTGGGAGCGAGCTTGCTCGCGATGGCGCCCGATGGGACAACAAAAAACCTGAAGGTGTAACGATGCACTTCGACCTGACCGACCTGCGTCTCTATCTGAACATCCTCGACACCGGCAACATCACCGCCGGCGCCGGGCTTAGTCACCTGTCCCTGGCCGCCGCCAGCGCGCGCATCCGAGCCATGGAAGCCTCGCTGGGCATCGAGTTTCTACAACGCAATCGCCGCGGCGTCACGCCAACGCCGGCCGGCAAAGCCCTGGCGCAACACGCCAGGGTTCTGCTGCAACAGGCTGAACGCATGCAACAGGACCTCGCCGACTATGCCAAAGGGGTCAAAGGCCAGGTGCGGTTGTTGTGCAACACCACCGCGATCACCGAATACCTGCCGGAGTTGCTCGCAGACTTCCTGCGCGAGCACCCTAACCTCGACATCGACCTGCAAGAACTGCCCAGCGCCCGCATCACTCACGCCCTGCGCCAGGGCGCGGCGGACCTCGGTATCGTCACCGATGCGGTAGACACCCATACCCTCGAAACGCTGCCCTTTCGTGATGATCCACTGGTGCTGATCATGCCCCGCGACCATCCCTTGGCCGACGTCCAGACACCCAGTTTGAGCGACACCTTGTTTCACGATTACGTCGGGCTACCCGCCAACAGCGCATTGGCGGTGTACCTCGAAGAACAGGCGTTACACGCCGGTATCCGCATGCAAATCCGCATCCGTGCGGAAGGTTTCGACGGGGTGATTCGCATGGTCGCTCGCGGCGCAGGGCTGGCGATTGTGCCGCTGGCCGCGATCCAGCGCCGGGGCGTTGATCAATCGTTCAAAAGCGTTGCCCTGAACGACGACTGGGCACAGCGAAAACTGCTGCTGTGCGCCCGCTCATTCACCAGCCTGCCCGGTTATGCCAGAGCCTTGCTCGAGGCCTTGCTCGCTGGGTGAGGCAACTTTGGCTTTTCTAAAAAACAGGCCATAAACCAGCGAGAGGATCAGCAGGAACGGCACGCCAAAAACCAGCGTCATCTTGAAGGCTTCGGTGAAGTAAGTGGTGATCATCACCGCCCCCATCAGCACCAGCCCCAACAAGGTGGTGTAGGGGAACAGGCGCATGCGGAACGACAGTTTTCGCTCACCGTTGCGCTCGTGATAGCGACGGAAGCAGTAGTGCGTCAGGAAGATCATGAACCAGGTGAAAATGGCGCCGAACATCGAGATCGCCATCATCAAGGTGAAGGAGCTTTCCGGGTACAGGATGTTGAGCAAGGTGGCCAGGGCGATGCCCGAACTCGACAGCAACAAGGCATTCAGCGGGATCCCGCTCTTGCTCAACACACCCATCGATTTTGGTGCATAGCCGCCACGCGAGAGGCTGAACATCATGCGCGTGGTGATGTAGAGCTGGCTGTTCATCGCCGACAATGCCGCGATCAGAATCACGAAATTCATCACGCCGGTAGCGCCGGGAATACCGATGGTTTGCATCACCGTCACGAACGGGCTTTGCGCGTGACCGGCCTGAACCCACGGCACGATGGCCAACATCAGCGCCAGGGTCAGCAGGTAAAACACCACCAGCCGCACGATGGTCGCGCGAAAAGCCTTCTTCACCGCCTGCTCCGGATCCTGCGCTTCACCCGCCGCCACCGCGATCATTTCCACGCTCAGGTAGCTGAAGATCGAGACGATCACCGCGATCCACATGCCTTGCAGACCATTTGGGAAGAAGCCGCCATGGGCGGTGTAGTTGTGGACGCCGTACGCCGGGTTGCCAGACCCGAACACCACATACACCGCGAGAATGATAAAGCCGACAATCGCGCCGATCTTGATGGTCGAGAACCAATACTCGAAGGTGCCGAACGTCTTCACGCTGATCGCGTTGAGTACGATCAGGATGCTGGAGAACGAGACGATCCAGATCCATTCCGGCACGTTGGCAAACCAGTACTTCATGTACATCGCCACCGCCGTCACTTCCGTGCCGACCGCCAGCACAATCGCGGCCCAATAGGCATAGCGCACCAGAAACCCGGCCAACGGGCTGACATAGAATTCGGCATAGGCGCCGAACGAACCCGAGGTCGAATGGGCCACGGTCATTTCAGCCAGGCAGCCCATCAACAGCAAGGTGATGACGGCACCAATGGCGTAGCTGAGCAGCACGCTCGGCCCGGCATAACCAATGGCGTAGGCACTGCCCATAAACAGCCCGGTGCCAATCGCACCACCGATGGCGATCATGCTCATCTGGCCCGAAGTCAGTTGGCGCCGCAGTCCCTGCTCACGTTTGGATATGGTTTCAAAACCGGTTTTGTCGGTCATTTTTCCAGCCTCTGAATATTGTCTTTCTTGAGGAGAGCACGTCGTTGGGATCAGCCATACACAGCAGCATACGGATCAAAAAATACTCAGCGGATACTCGATGATGACCCGGATTTCATCGTTGTCAGTGGTGTCTGCCTGGGCGACCTGACGGGTGGATCGCAACGTGGCCTGACGCACGCGCACCGACAGGTCTTTGGCCGTGCCCGATTGCACGACATAGCGGGCTTCGATGTCACGTTCCCAGCGCTTGCCGTCACTGCCGTAACGTCCGTACGCGCCGTTGACGCCGCCGTCATAGTGGCTGTCGTCGATATGATTGCCATTAACGTAACGCGACATGAAGCTCAGGCCCGGCACGCCGAAAGGCGCCATGTCCAGGTCATAACGCAGTTGCCAGGAACGTTCGTTGGGGGCGTTGAAGTCGACGATCTGTATTGAGTTGGCGAGAAAAATCGAAGCGCCCGGCTGCTGGTCGAACCCCAGATAATCGAACGGTTCATCACCGTCGACGCGTTGGTAAGCCAGGGTCAACCGGTGAGCGCCGACCTTGTAGGCGGCGGCCATCGACCAGGTGGTGTTGTCGATCTTGCCCGCCAGGCTCTGGCCAGTGTCGTTGGTGCGGTAAATGTTGAAGTCCAGGTTCAACGACTGGTTTTCACTCACCGGGTAGGTGTAGTTGGCATTGGCGTAGTACTGCCGCCAGATATCGGTGAACTGTGAACCGTAGAGACTGACGCTCAACTGATCGTTCAACGCGTAGCTGCCGCCCAGGTAGTCGACGCTACGTGTTTCCACGCCGGCATATAGCGCTTTCAGGGCGCCGTCGCTATTGGTCGACGCACTGTCATTGCCAGAGGTGAAGTGCCCGGCGTCGAGCAGCAGTCCTTTCAATTCGCGGCTGGTCAGTTGGAAGCCGTTGGCCTGCTGGGTGAACAGTCGCGCATTACCGGTACCAAACACCGGGTTGAGCGGTGTCAGGTTGCCGTACTTGAGTTCGGTCTGCGAGATCCGCGCCTTCAGCGCGCCACCCGCTTCGGAGTAATCATCCTCGGCACGACCATCGGCACCAACCGGCAGCAACCCGGTGCCGGTACGACCCTTGCCACTGTCGAGTTTGATCCCCAACTGCGCGTAGGCGTCGATCCCGAAACCGACGATGCCTTGGGTATAACCGGAACGGTAATCGAGCGAGATCCCGTGCGCCCATTCGTCCCGATAGTTTTGACCGCCAGGGTTGTTGAGGTTGTTGCGGTAGAAATAGAAGTTACGGTTGGTCAGCGTGAGGCTACTGTCTTCGACGAATCCATTGTCGGAGGCGGCGTAGGCCAATTGACCGAGGCAACTGCTGATGGCGAGCGGCAAGGCGGGCCAGAGGGACAGTTTCATTCTGCGTGCTCCTTATTATTGTGTTTTCACAGAACTGTTTATTTGAGGCGAGCGAAGCCCTGCTGCCGGCAAAACCCCAGCTGCAAGACAAGCAGGCGGATGTATCAGGTAACGCTGTGGCGGACCTGGAATTGCGCTTGCGACCAGGTTTTCTGATCAAGGATTTCGCCGAGGATCTGCACCGCATCCCAGACTTCGGTGAAGGTTGTGTACAGCGGGGTAAAACCGAAGCGCATGATCCGCGGCTCGCGGTAGTCACCGATCACACCACGGGCGATCAGGGCCTGAATTACGGCGTAACCTTCGGCATGTTCGAAGCTGACATGGCTGCCACGCTTTGCATGTTCGCGCGGGGTGATCAGGGTCAGTTCGTGAGCGGCGCAGCGCTGCTCGACCAGTTCGATAAACAGGTCGGTCAGGGCCAGGGATTTGTGGCGCAGGCTGGCCATGTCGGTCTGGGCAAAGATATCCAGACCGCATTCGACCATCGCCAATGAGGTGATCGGCTGAGTGCCGCACAAGTAGCGAGCGATACCGCTGCTCGGCTCGTAGCCAGGCTCCATGGCGAACTGTCGCGAATGCCCGAACCAGCCCGACAACGGCTGCGCCACCAGATCACACACATCAGGTGAAACCCAGACAAACGCCTGCGAACCGGGACCGCCATTCAGGTACTTGTAGGTGCAGCCGATTGCGTAATCGGCGCGCGCCTGATGCAAGTCGACCGGGACCGCGCCAGCAGAATGCGCCAGGTCCCAGATGGCCAGCGCGCCACATTCGTGGGTCAGCGTGGTCAGGGCCTGCATGTCGTGCATGTAGCCGGTTTTGTAGTTGACGTGGGTAAGCATGACCACGGCAGTGTCCTGGTCAATCGCTTGCGGCAGCTCTTCGGGGCTATCGACCAGACGTAAGGTGTAACCCTGCTGCAGCATGTCTGCCAGACCTTCGGCGATATACAGGTCGGTGGGGAAGTTGCTGGTTTCGGTAACGATCACCCGCCGCGTCGGCGACCTTGTGGCTTGCACACGCAAAGCGGCGCTGAGCACCTTGAACAGGTTGATTGAGGTCGTATCGGTCACCACCACTTCACCGTCACGCGCACCAATCAGCCCAGCCAATCGGTTGCCCAGATGCTCGCTGAGATCGCGCCAGCCAGCGCTGTTCCAACTGCGGATCAGGCCATTGCCCCATTCCTCGGCGATCACCTGTTGAGCGCGCGCCAAAGCAGCGACCGGCCGTGCACCCAGCGAGTTGCCGTCGAGATAAATCACCCCTTCGGGCAGCGCAAATTGCTGACGCAGCGGTGCGAGAGTGTCCTGCGCATCAAGCGCCAGGCAATCGTTTCTTGTAGTCATTGTGGGCCCTGTTTTTTTGAAGGATGTGCCGTCCGGGCAGATCGCGATAATCGAGTCGAGGAAGGTGCTCAGTGCCATATTTCAGGCGTTTTCTGCACCGCCTCGGTGGAGAAATAATGAACGAAGCTTTGGAGAATTTTCGTGCAAAGTAACCAGCCATATAGTAGTTATCTCGCAGGAAATTCGAATCCAACCCCAATAAACGCGGATTTATTCAATCATGATTCTCGACGCCACAGACCTGCGAATCCTGCATTACCTGCAACAGGATGGCCGTATCAGTAACCAGGAATTGGCGGAGAAAGTAGCCCTCTCGCCGTCCGCCTGTTTACGCCGTTTACGCCTGCTGGAAAGTGAGGGAATCATCACGGGTTATCGCGCGGTACTGAGTGCCGAACGGCTGGGAATTGAACTGGAAGCCATCGTCCATGTGTCGTTGCGACAGGACGTCGAGGACTGGCATGAGACCTTCATCAAGAAGGTCCAGTTGTGGCCCGAAGTGGTCACCGCCTATGTGATTACCGGGGCGAGCAACTATGTGTTGCGGGTCCAGGCACGCAACCTCAAACACTTCTCCGATTTCATCGTCAACCAGCTCAACCGCACCGCGGGCGTCACCGATATCCGCTCTGAAATCGTCCTGCAAAAAATCAAGGAACGTGAGGAGTTGCTGGATTTGGTGGTGCGCAAGTAAAGGCCGCTGCGCCTAGTGCCGATCAGTTAAGCGATAGAGCGGGCGACGAATAACCCGTGGCGAGGGAGCTTGCTCCCGTTGGACTGCGCAGCAGTCCCCTTTCTTTTGGATAGAGAGCGGGGCCGCTTCGCAGCCCAGCGGGAGCAAGCTCCCTCGCCACAGGTTCAATGTCATGCTTAACGGACTGGCATTTGCCGCTGCGCCCCTAGAAACCGCGCATGCGGCGGGCTTCGTTACGCTGCAAGGTCATGCTCGGGGATTCGTCGAACAACTTGCGGTACTCAACAGAAAAACGCCCGAGGTGGGTGAAGCCCCAGCTCAGGGCGATCTCGGAAATATTGCGCGCAGAACCGTGTTCAAGGATGTCCTGGCGCACGGCATTCAAACGGTATTTTTTCAGGTAAACCATCGGCGACAAAGCGAAGTACTTTTTGAAAGCCTCGAACAACTTGAAGCGTGAAACCCCGGTCGCGGCTTCGATGTCCTCAAGGTGCAGCGCTTCTCGGGCGTTGGCGTGGATGTATTGCCGGGCCCTGATCAGATAATGCGGCAACTTCACGCCCAACACGTTCCTCAGTTCTTCGGAGTAGTTGTTCGGCTGAGCGAGGATCAAGCCTTTGATCAAGGAACTCTCGATGTCCCGGGTGAACGCAACCTGCTCATATAATTCGCTGCTGCGCTCCAGTTCGGCGATGAAATACCGCGCCATCCGCCACCACGAAGCCGATGCCCCGTCGACCGCGTCCATTACCGATTCGAACCGCAGCGGCGCCTCCAGCGGTCGCTGTAACAGGCCCTCCAGCGACTCACTCATGGCGGCGCGGGTGATGACCACCTGGACTTTGCGACAATCGCCGGAGATCGCCAGCACCTGGTTTTCATTCGGTGAAATGATCACGCCTTGATCGCGATTGGACTTCAACACACTGCCGTTCTTGCTCAACTCCTGCTCGCCCACCAGCGGCAAACTCAGGCTGTAGCTGCTGAAGTGTTCGGCGTCTTCGATGTCAACGGTGACGTCGGTGCCGTATTCGATAGTGCCCAACGTGGTGGCCATCGACTTGAACACATTGGCGCTGTGATGAAAGCGAATGCGCTCGGGGGTCGCGGTCACGAGACGATGCGGCCCGCAGATGCCGGACATCCAGGTCCTCGCACCCTCAAGGTCGAATCTATCAATACGAATGTCGCGAAACTGCGGATCAGTTTTGCTATTCATCACGGTGCACTCACGGCGATATTTTTCTGCGCGCTCTGACGGCGCGTATTCGGCTTGAAAACAGCAAGTTCCAAGCCACTAAACCGCCAGTCCAACCCAGTGGATAGCAATCACCGACTAAGTGGATAAAGCGGTCGCTTTGAACCTTGGGCGCGTCCTCGAACAGTACACCCGCCCAACAAAACAGTACCTGAATGCTGCAAACAGGTGCGGCCGTTTATCGCTTGGTGCCGGATTTGGGTAGGCGCTGCACGGTTTGATACGCGGGCCTGTTACCCGACGCGCACGAGATTGCCGAAGGCTGCGATCTTTTAGGCCCGCCACTGCCCGCCAATTTTATGGACTGCCTTCGCCGACAAACCGGATAGACCCCAACCTGCCCCACTCCCTCTAATGAGCACAACCGATTGGCCCGAACAAAAAAGGTACAGACCCATGAGTGGCGAAAAGAACGTCGAGCAGTGGAAAGCGTTTATTGAAGGCTGCCTGGACTTCCGTCCGACAGACGGCGTATTCCGGATCGCCCGGGATATTTTCACCGAGCCGCAGTTGTTCGATCTGGAGATGGAACTGATCTTCGAAAAGAACTGGATTTACGCCTGCCATGAAAGCGAGCTGGCCAACAATCACGACTTCGTGACGATGCGCGCCGGCCGCCAGCCCATGATCATTACCCGCGACGGCGACGGCCAGCTAAATGCACTGATCAACGCCTGCCAACATCGTGGCACGACGCTGACCCGCGTCGGCAAGGGCAACCAGTCGACCTTCACCTGCCCGTTCCATGCGTGGTGCTACAAAAGCGACGGCCGCCTGGTGAAGGTCAAGGCGCCCGGCGAATACCCCGAAGGTTTCGACAAGGCCACACGCGGCCTGAAAAAAGCGCGCATCCAGAGCTACAAGGGGTTTGTGTTTATCAGCCTGGATGTACACGCCGATAACAGCCTCGAAGACTTCCTCGGCGACGCCAAGGTGTTCTTCGACATGATGGTTGCCCAGTCGCCGACCGGAGAGCTGGAGGTGTTGCCCGGCAAGTCGGCGTACACCTACGACGGCAACTGGAAGCTGCAGAACGAAAACGGCCTGGATGGCTATCACGTCAGCACCGTCCACTATAACTACGTGGCCACCGTGCAACACCGCCAGCAGGTCAACACCGAGAATGGCACCAGCTCCAGCGGCACGCTGGACTACAGCAAACTTGGCGCCGGCGACGCCAATACCGATGACGGCTGGTTCGCGTTCAACAATGGCCATAGCCTGTTGTTCAGTGACATGCCGAACCCCGCCGTGCGCTCCGGCTACGCCACGATCATGCCGCGTCTGATCGAAGAGCACGGCCAGGAAAAAGCCGAATGGATGATGCATCGGCTGCGCAATCTGAACATCTATCCAAGCCTGTTTTTCCTCGATCAGATCAGCTCGCAACTGCGCATCATCCGCCCGGTGGCCTGGAACAAAACCGAGATCATCAGCCAGTGCCTGGGGGTTAAAAACGAGTCGGACGCGGATCGGGAAAACCGCATTCGTCAGTTCGAAGATTTCTTCAACGTATCGGGCCTTGGCACACCGGATGACCTGGTGGAATTTCGCGAAGCCCAGCGTGGTTTCCAGGCGCGCCTGGAACGCTGGAGCGATATTTCCCGCGGCAGCCACCGCTGGGAAACCGGCGCTACGCCCAACAGCGAGTCCATCGGCATCGCACCGGCCATGACCGGCACCGAATTCACCCACGAAGGGCTTTACGTCAACCAGCACAGCAACTGGCAGAAATTCCTGCTCGATGGCCTGGAAGCGAAATCCCTGAAACTGCGTGAGGTGTGAACATGAATGCGCAATTGCAGTACCAGATCGAGCAGTTTTTCTACCGCAAATCCGAACTGTGCGATGCCCAGGAATGGGACGCCTACATCAACCTGTTCGACGAGCAGAGTGAGTTTCACCTGCCGCAATGGGACTCGGAACACGTCTACACCCGCGACCCCAAACGCGAAATGTCGCTGATCTACTACCCCAACCGTTCGGGGCTGGAAGACCGGGTTTTCCGCTTGCGTACTGGTAAATCCGCTTCATCGACACCGATGCCGCGCACCTCGCACCTGATCAACAACGTGCGGATCAGCGAGCTCGACGGCGGTGAGCTGGAAGTGCGCCTGAACTGGCACACCTTGTTCTATCGCCTGGCCACTTCCGAGCAGTTCTTCGGCCGTGCGACGTATCACCTCAAGCCCCACGCAGACAGCTGGCGGATCACCCGCAAGCATGTGCTGCTGCTCAACGACACCATCAACTCGGTGCTCGATTTCTACCACCTCTGAAACCATGGAGACCGGGGCATGAACCACAAGGTCGCGTTCAGCTTTGCCGACGGAAAAACGCTGTTCTTTCCCGTACAACCCAACGAAATACTGCTCGACGCCGCCCTGCGCAACGGCATCAACATTCCCCTGGATTGCCGCGAAGGCGTCTGCGGAACCTGCCAGGGTCGATGCGACTCGGGAGACTACAGCCAGGATTACGTCGACGAGGAAGCCCTCTCCGCCCAAGACCTGCAGCAACGCAAAATGCTCAGCTGCCAGACCCGGGTCAAATCCGACGCAGCGTTCTATTTCGACTTTGCTTCAAGCCTGTGCAATGCACCGGGGCCTGAGCAACTCAGTGGCACGGTCACTGAAGTCCGACAGATCTCAGCCAGCACAGCGATCCTGCATCTGGATCTTGGCCCAACCAACCCGCTGGACTTTCTGCCGGGGCAATACGCCCGATTGCTGATCCCGGGGACTGAAAGCAAGCGTTCCTATTCGTTCGCCAATCGGCCGAGCAGCGGCAATCACCTGCAATTCCTGATTCGACTGTTACCCGACGGCGTGATGAGCAACTACATCCGTGAACGCTGTCAGGTGGGCGACAAAATCGGGCTGGAGGCACCACTGGGCGCCTTCTATCTTCGTCACGTTGCCAAGCCCCTGATCCTGGTGGCGGGTGGTACCGGGCTTTCCGCGCTACTGGGCATGCTCGACGAATTGGCCGAGCGTGGATGCCCGCAACCGGTGCATTTGTATTACGGCGTGCGGGACGCCGCCGACCTGTGCGAACGAGCACGCATCGAGGCCTATGCCGAGCGCATTCCAGGGTTTCGCTACACTGAAGTGGTGAGTGACCCGACGCCGCAATGGACAGGAAAACGCGGCTACATTGCCGAACATTTCGATATCAGTGAACTCCACGACGCACCTGCCGATATGTATGTCTGTGGGCCACAGCCGATGGTCGAATCGATCAAGAGCTGGTTGCAATCCCAGGCACTGGAGAGCGTTCATTTGTATTACGAAAAATTCACCGAGAGTAATATCTGACGCTTCACATCAGACCTGACAACAATAATCAAAAGGGAACGAGATGGCGGATGAAATCTTGCAACAGGGCGAGCTCAAACGAGGATTGAAAAATCGCCATATTCAACTGATCGCTCTGGGCGGAGCGATTGGTACCGGGCTGTTCCTCGGTTCGGCTGGTGTACTCAAGTCGGCCGGGCCGTCGATGATTCTCGGCTACGCGATTGCCGGGTTCATCGCGTTCCTGATCATGCGCCAGCTGGGGGAGATGATTGTCGAAGAGCCGGTTGCCGGCTCTTTCAGTCACTTCGCCCACAAGTACTGGGGCGGCTATGCCGGGTTTCTGTCCGGCTGGAACTACTGGGTTTTGTATGTGCTGGTCGGCATGGCAGAGCTGACGGCCGTCGGCAAATACGTGCAGTTCTGGTGGCCGGAAATTCCCACCTGGGTCAGCGCGGCGGTGTTCTTCGTGCTGGTCAACCTGATCAATACGATGAACGTCAAAGTCTTCGGCGAGATGGAATTCTGGTTTGCGATCATCAAGGTCGTGGCAATTATCGGCATGATCGTTTTGGGTTGCTACATGCTGTTCAGCGGCTCAGGCGGCCCGCAAGCCTCAGTCAGCAATCTATGGAGCCACGGCGGTTTCTTCCCCAATGGCACCACCGGTTTGCTGATGTCGATGGCGTTCATCATGTTCTCGTTTGGTGGCCTGGAACTGGTCGGTATCACCGCGGCTGAAGCCAGCGAACCGAGGAAGGTCATCCCCAAGGCGATCAACCAAGTGGTTTATCGCGTATTGATCTTCTACGTCGGCGCACTCACCGTACTGCTTTCGCTGTACCCATGGGATCAACTGCTGCAAACCCTGGGTGCGTCCGGCGATGCTTACAGCGGCAGCCCATTCGTGCAGATTTTCTCCCTGATCGGCAGCGATACGGCGGCGCAAATCCTCAACTTCGTGGTGCTCACTGCGGCGCTTTCGGTCTACAACAGCGGCGTCTACTGCAACAGCCGCATGCTCTACGGCCTGGCCGAACAGGGCGATGCACCGAAGTCGCTGATGAAGCTGAACAAACAGGGTGTGCCGTTGCGCGCGTTGGGCATATCGGCGCTGATCACGATGTTGTCGGTGCTGGTCAACTACCTCGCCCCGCATGAAGCGTTGGAGCTGCTGTTCGCCCTGGTGGTCGCCTCGCTGATGATCAACTGGACACTGATCAGCCTGACCCACCTGAAGTTTCGCAAAGTCATGGGCCAGCAAGGCATCGTGCCGGGCTTCAAGTCGTTCTGGTTTCCCTTCAGCAACTACCTGTGCCTGGCGTTCATGGCCATGATCATCTGGGTAATGTGGATGATCCCGGGTATACGCGCCTCGGTCATTGCGATACCGGTGTGGGTGTTAATTATCTACGTGTTCTACCGGGTGCGTGTGGCGCGGGATCGGGCTGTGCCAGTCGCTCAGTAATCCCCGCTTAACAAAAAGCCCCGGCATTCAATGAATGCCGGGGCTTTTTTTATCCGGTTCGGATCAGAGCGTCGAGCGTACGCGCCACAGCTCCGGGAACAGCACCGTGTCGAGCATCTTGCGTAGATAACCGACACCTTCAGTGCCGCCGGTACCCGGTTGAAAGCCGATGATCCGCTCAACCGTGGTGACATGCCGAAAGCGCCACTGGCGAAACGAATCTTCGAGGTCGATGAGTTTTTCGGCCAGTTGATAAAGGTCCCAATAACGCGACGGATCTTTGTACACCACACGCCACGCCGCTTCGACCGAAGCGTCATGCTGCGTCGCGCTGGTCGGGTCACGCTCGAAGCGCTGCGGGTCAATCTGCAGGCCGGCGCTGGCCATCAAACGAATCGCTTCGTCATACAGCGACGGCGTGGCGATCGCCTTTTCGAGTTCCTGTAACAGCTCCGGACGATGGGCATGGGGGCGCAACAAAGTCGCGCTTTTATTGCCCAGAATGAACTCGATTTCTCGGTATTGAAACGACTGAAAGCCCGATGACTGCCCCAAAAATGGCCGAATCGAGTGGTACTCGGTCGGGGTCATCGTGGCCAGCACCGTCCAGGCATGCACCAGTTGATCAAAAATCCGCGAAACCCGCGCCAGCATCTTGAAGGCCGGCGGCAACTCTCCCAGGCGCAGGTGTTCGCGGGCAGCCTTGAGCTCGTGCAACATCAGCTTCATCCACAGCTCGGAGGTCTGGTGCTGGATGATGAACAGCATCTCGTTATGGTCCGGGGACAACGGGTGCTGGGCACTGAGAATGCGCCCAAGATCCAGGTAGTCGCCATAGCTCATGGAGTCGGAAAAATTCAGCTCGGCGTCATGCCATTCCTCTGGCGGCTGACCCGATGAATACGGACATTGGCTCATTGCGCAGGCTCCTCACGTGGCGGTGGATTGAGTGGACGCAAAATGGCCCTGACCGGGCTGGCGTCGAGATTGGCAAAGCGCAGCGGCAGTGCAATCAGTTCGTAGTCCCCTTCCGGGACCTCGTCGAGCACGATGCCTTCCAGGATCGCCATGCCATGGAGAGCGACGGCATTGTGCGAATCCATGGTCTTGGATTGCTGCGGGTCCAGCGAAGGCGTATCGATGCCGATCAAGCGCACGCCGAGGCTGGCCAGCAAGTCGACGGTTTCCTTGGCGACCGCGGTGAAGTCCGCATCCCAGGTCGTCAGCGGTGCCTGTCGATAGGTTCGCAACAGGACACGTTCGGGCAGATCGAGCAAACGACCGGCCAGTTGCTCAGGATGCACCAGTCGGCCGCTGTCCAGGCAATGCACTACGCGACAAGGCCCCATGTAAACGTCCAGCGACACTTCCCCAATCGGCGCGCCATCAGCGCTGTAATGCAGCGGCGCGTCGACATGGGCGCCCGTGTGAGGCGACAGGGTAATGCGCCCGACATTCACCGGACACTCAGGCCCGAAGGTCCAGACGCGTTCTTCCTGAAAAGGCGTATCACCCGGCCAGGTCGGTGTTGCCGCGCTCAAGGGCGGGCTGATATCCCACCACGATCTTATTTTTTTCATTGCAAACTCTCGGCATGGTCCGAAATGAATGATACGAGTGATACCCGTGAATATTCTTGCGAAAACCTTCGAAAACGCCTGGTTCTTTCGCAGGAACTGCCAGGAATCAGGGATTTTTTGAGAGGAAGTTTCAACGGGAAAAAGCAGATCGCTCAAACGCCACTCTCATCCGCCAAGCGTTGCGTGGATTGATGAGGGTAGCTGCGTTTCTGGATAGCTCAGTGTCGAGTACAGACAACTGATCCCGGACCAAGCCCTATAGGGTGGCGACTTCGTTCTTCTGCTTATGTCTGGAGTTCACATGTCCGCACCTATCACCGTTCTTCGCGATACCCACCCGCTGCCGGTGCTCGACGCCTGCAAATGGGAAAAACTCGAAGGCGACCCGCACACCGTCAACCTCAACGCCTATACCAGCGAAGACGGCAGCAAGATCATGGGCACCTGGATCTGCACGCCGGGCAAGTGGTACGTGGAATATGTGAAGTGGGAATACTGCGATTTCCGCGAGGGCTACTGCATCATCACCCCAGAAGGGAAAGAGCCGATTCATCTGCGCGCCGGGGATATCTTCGTCATCGAACCGGGGATGAAAGGCACGTGGGAAGTGGTTGAGACCGTGCGTAAGTATTTTGTGTTTGCCTGATGCAAAAAACCGAGAGACCACCCGACGTGGTCTCTCGGAAAAATACTGATGACGCGTTACCTGCGGCTGAGTGCTGTTGTGGTGAGGGGGCTCACCCCCGTTCGGCGGCGAAGCCGTCGTAAAACCTGACGACTAGGTCGTGACGGAAGAAATGCAGGGGAGTGCTGCGCACTCCAACGGGGGCAAGCCCCCTCGCCACAGGCAAGCCTCCACCCCACAAAAAATTCACTCACCACCAGACTCGGATACCTTTACTGAGGTTTGCGATAGCTGTTGATGATCGCCGAGAAGTCCTTGCCACCCTCCCCGCGCTGGCTCATCGCCTGATACAACTGCTGCGCCACCGCGCCAAGCACCACCGGTTGGTGCGCCTGACGTGCCGCTTCCGTGGCCAGCCCCAGATCCTTGAGCATCAACTCAGCACCGAAACCGCCGGTATAACCGCGCGAGGCCGGTGCCGTTTCGACGATGCCCGGCCATGGGTTGTACATCTCCGAACTCCAGCAACGCCCGGTCGAGCTGTTGATGATCCCGGCCAACACGCCGGTGTCGATCCCCAGCGCATCGCCCAAGGCCATGGCTTCGCTGACGCCGACCATGGAGATCGCCAGCAGCAGGTTGTTGCAGATCTTGGCGATTTGCCCGGTGCCGACTTCGCCGCAATGGACGATGTTGCGGCCCATCTGCGCCAATACCGGTTGCAGAGTGGCGAACAGTTCAGGGGTGGCGCCGACCATAAAGGTCAGCGTCCCGGCCGTTGCACCACCGGTGCCGCCGGAGACCGGTGCATCGGCCATGGCCACGCCTTGCTTGGCAGCCGCGGCAGCCACGTCGCGCGCGGTTTGCGGATCAATGGTGCTGCAATCCACCGCTGGCACGCCTTTGCCGATACCGGCGAGTACGCCGTCCTCACCGAGCCAGACGCTGCGCACATGCACAGCGGCGGGCAACATGGTGATCACCAGCTC
Source organism: Pseudomonas sp. ASL4 (assembly GCF_056680395.1). Classification (NCBI taxonomy): domain Bacteria; kingdom Pseudomonadati; phylum Pseudomonadota; class Gammaproteobacteria; order Pseudomonadales; family Pseudomonadaceae; genus Pseudomonas; species Pseudomonas sp. ASL4. The sequence goes on from NZ_CM155280.1 coordinate 7,336,561, forward strand.
TGCACCTTCTGCGGCCTCGCGGGCCGAAGCGCTGATGCTGCCGCCCAGTTGCTCCAGCTCGGCCAGAACGGTTTTGTTCAGATCGACCAGGTTCAGCGAGTGGCCAGCCTTGATCAGGTTGCGCGCCATCGGCGCGCCCATGTTGCCGAGACCGATAAAAGCGATTTTCATGTCCGGCTCCTTAACGCAAGTTGATGGTGGTGTTCACACCGTCGTTGACGCTGTCGTCATCGAACCAGCGACTGGTGACAGTCTTGGTCTGAGTGTAGAACTGCACCACTTGCTTGCCATACGGGCCGAGGTCGCCGAGTTTCGAACCGCGGGAACCGGTGAAGCTGAAGAACGGGACCGGCACCGGAATCGGGATATTGATCCCGACCTGGCCGACGTCGATTTCGCTCTGGAATTTACGCGCCGCTGCACCGCTCTGGGTGAACAGGCCCGTGCCGTTGCCGAACGGGTTGGCGTTGACCAGTGCAATCGCCTGATCGAGGGTGTCGACTTCCAGCACCACCAGCACCGGGCCGAAGATTTCCTGGGTGTAGATCTGCATTTCGGTGGTCACGCCGGAGAACAGCGTTGGACCAACAAAGTTACCTTTCTCGAAGCCAGGAACGCTGATTTCGCGACCATCGAGCTCCAGCTTCGCGCCTTCCTTGATGCCGCTTTCAATCAGATCCAGAATCCGCGCCTTGGCCTTTTTGGAAATCACTGGGCCGACGTCAGTGCCTGCTTCGCTACCGGCATTAACCTTGAGTTTCTGCGCCAGTGCCTTCAGGTCCGGCAGCCATTGCTTGGCCGCGCCCACCAGCACCACCACCGACGTGGCCATGCAACGCTGACCGGCCGCACCGAAACCGGCGCCGACCAACGCATTGAGAGTTTGTTCGCGATTGGCATCCGGCAGCACCACGGCGTGGTTCTTGGCGCCCATCATCGATTGCACGCGTTTGCCGTGTTTGCCGGCCAGGTCGTAGACGTGAGTGCCGACGGCGGTCGAACCGACGAAGGAAACCGCCTTGATGTCTTTATGGGTGCAGAGCGCGTCCACCACATCCTTGCCACCGTGAACCACGTTGAGCACGCCCGCCGGAACACCAGCCTCAATCGCCAGTTCCACCAGCAGTACGGTCGACAGCGGATCCTGTTCGGACGGCTTGAGCACGAAGGTGTTGCCGCAGGCAATGGCCATCGGGAACATCCACAGCGGAATCATCGCCGGGAAGTTGAATGGCGTGATGCCGGCGCAAACGCCGATTGGCTGACGCAGGGTGTAGGTATCAACGCCGCCTGCAACGTTTTCGGCGAACTCGCCCATTTGCAGGGTGCCGATGGAGCAAGCATGCTCGACCACTTCCAGGCCACGGAAAATGTCGCCTTCAGCGTCAGCAATGGTTTTGCCTTGTTCGGCACTCAACACCACGGCGATGCGTTTGGAGTGTTCGCGAATCAACGCCTGGAGCTTGAGCATGATGCGCATCCGCGCGCCGATTGGCGTCAGCTTCCAGGTCTGGAAGGCGCGGTGAGCGGCACTGATGGCGGCGTCGACTTCTTGCGCGGTAGCAAACGGAACCTTGGCCAGCACTTGCTGGGTCGCCGGGTTGACGATGTCGTGCCATTCGGTGGTCTGGGACTCGACCCACTCGCCGTTGATCAACAGCTTTACGGTTTGGACGGTGGTTTCGTTTGGCGTGAGCGATGCGTTCATGCTGGTCTCCAATACTTATTGTTATGCAGGGAGCCAAGGCGGGTAAGTCGCCTTGAGATGAGGCGTGTGTCGCGAATTGGTTGTCGGACTGTTTTTGGAGTATAGATGTGCAAACTTCTAATAAGAACGCACATAAAAGCCGGTCCAACATGCAAAAAAACATCACGTCTTTAGGTTCGCTGAACTGGGATGACCTCAAGTTTTTCCTCGAAGTCGCCCGCACCCGCAAGGCCAGCACCGCGGCCAAGCGCCTGGCGGTGGACTACACCACCGTGTCCCGACGCATCAGTTCGCTGGAAGCGGCGTTGGGCACATTGCTGTTCGAGAAGTCCCGGACCAGCGGCTTCGTCCTGACCGCCGAAGGCCAGCGTTTGCTGGGTTACGCCGAGTCGATTGAAAGCACGTTGCACATGGCCTGCGAGCAGGTTTCCGGCTCCGGCGTGGCGTTGTCCGGGCATGTGCGCATGGGTTGCACCGAGGGTTTCGGCAGTTTTTTCATCACCCCGCAGCTGAGCCATTTCGTCGACGCCTACCCGGCGATCTCGGTGGACATCCTGCCGCTGCCGCACTTCATCAGCCTGTCCAAGCGCGAGGCCGACATCGTCATCGCCCTGGAACGCCCGGAGCATGGCCCGTACGTCTGCTGCAAACTCTGCGACTACAAATTGCAGCTGTACGCGACCCAGGATTACCTCGACAAACACCCACCGATCCGCCGCCCGGCGGACTTGGGTAAGCATTCATTCATAAGTTATGTCGATGACCTGGCCTTCAGCTCAGAGCTGCTGTACCTGGCGAACGTGCTGCCCGGCGCCAGCGCCAACCTGCGCAGCACCAGCGTGATCGCGCAGTTCGTGGCGGCGCAGCAAGGGCGATCACTGGCGATCCTGCCGTGCTTCCTGGCGGCGCAGGACCCACGACTGCTGCCGGTGTTGCCGGAAGAGATCAACATCACCCGACAGTTCTGGATGTACTGTCGGGAGGACCTGCGCAAGCTCAAGCGGATCACCCTTTTGTGGGATTACATCCGCCAAGTTACAGAGCAAAATCAGGACCTGTTGATGGGGGAAACTCGGGAGATGTTGTTCGCCGATTAATCGGCGATCACCACGATCGACACCCGGCGATTCTCGGTGCGGCCAGCGGTCGTGTCATTGGAAGCAACCGGCTCAGTGCTGCCAAGTCCTTGAAGCTTGATGTTCTCTTCCTTCATCCCGACCGCCGTCAGCACGTTGCGAACGCTTTTCGCCCGGCGCAGGGACAACTGCTGGTTGTAAGTCTCTTTGCCCGATGCATCGGTGTGGCCGTCGACCCGCACCCGCTCAATGCCGACACCCAGCAGCGCCTTGCCGATCCGTTGGACGATCTCGGTGCTCTGGGAATTCAGGCTTTCAACGTCGCTGCCGAACAGCACTTTGCCGGACAGGCCAAACGCCCAGCCTTCGTCGGTCAACTCGAAACCTTGTTGCTTGAGTACGGCGATCTGCGCCGGGGTCAGACCTTTTTGTGGCGCGGTCTGGCAACCGGTCAACGCCAATAAGCCCATGAACAGAATGAGAGTGAAAAATCGCAGGGAACGTTGAGGGATTGAGAACACAGAAATTAGCTCCTGGTTTGAATATGGACGACAGGGTGCTCCGACCCGGCCGTGTGCTGTGCGCCTCGGGACAGGCGCTTGGCTTGGTACATCGCCGCATCGGCGGCGTTGAGCAGGGCACCCGGTGTGGCGCCATGATCGGGATAGACGGCAATGCCGATACTGAGTGAGGTCAACACCGAGGTGTTGCCTGGCAACGAAATGGGCGCCGCCATGCTGGCAATGATCTTGTCGGCAATGCGCTCAGCGTCTTCGGTCTTGTGCAACGGCGTCAGCAGGACAGCAAACTCATCGCCGCCCAGACGCGCCACCAGATCCTCTTCGCGCAACTGCGCACGCACCCGCGTGGCCACCGCCACCAGCACGGCATCGCCAGCGGCATGACCGAAGTTGTCGTTGATCTCTTTAAACCGGTCGCTGTCGAGAAACAGCACCGCCATGCGCTCATTGAGCTTGTTGGCATTGCGCAACGCGCGAATCAGCCGACCTTCGAAAAACGCCCGGTTCGGCAACCCGGTAAGGCTGTCATGGCTGGCCTGGTGAGCCAGGGTTTCGTTCTCGCTTTGCAGGTGGGTTTGCCAGGCTTCGAGCTCATCGAGCAATGCATTGAAGTCGTTGCCCAGGTTATCCAGCTCGGCGATGTCGGCCGGCGGCACGCGTTGGTCGAAGGCACGTTCGCTGCGGGCCGCGTGAGCCACGGACGCCAGGCTGCGCAGCGGGCCGGTGATTCCGCGAAGCTGTCGGCGCGCCAGATAAAGCGCGACCCAGGCACTGACCGCCGTACACACGACGATCCCCATCAGCCCGCTGAGCAAGAAGCGCATCAGGCTGCCACCGTGGCCGGTGAGCTGAATGCTGCCGATCTCCTGGCCCTGATGAAGAATGGGCATGCTGATGGGTTTTTCCAGAAAGGCCTTGGCGATCTGCATTTCGAGATCGGAGAACAACCCGGTTTCCGGTCGCTGCCAACGGGCCAGCAGCACACCCTGCTCGTCGAGCACTTGGGCATCGGCGACTTCTTCGGTGGACGCGATCAAAGCCAACGCTTCGGTGGCGGCGACCTTGTCGTTGAACACCACTGCGGCTTCGACGGTGTAGTTGATCGAGCGAGCAATCAGGTGCAGGTTGTGGTCGGCATAGACCCGCAACGCCAGAACCCCGAGCAACGTCAGCGAGACGCTGGCCATGGCCACGCCGACCAGCGCGACGATCAAATGACCGCGACCGATGACCGAACGCAAGGTTGGGCGCTTACCCGATTTGAATAGACTCATGGTGCCGCCGGCTTGCGGCGCGACAGTTGCAGCACGCTGGGGTGAATCCGCACACCACTGCGGGCGACGGAGTCGAGGTTGACCTCGAAGGACACCTGATCGTCGCTGACCCGCAGACAGAAAAGGCTGCCAACGGTGCATTGATCGCTGCCTTCGCTGATGCTCAGCACCGGGCGACCGTTCAACGAGGTGAACAAGCGACTGCGCTCATCGGCGGTCAACTTGCCGATATAGACGGCATCGCACTCACTGGCAATTGCCGGATTGTCGGCCAGTAGTCTGGTTACGGTGACAGGTCGACCGGTGGCCTGGGTCGAGCCCTTGACCAGATCGTCGGTGTATTCGGTCGGACCGACCACACACAGCCGCAACTGCGCAGGCTCCACGGGCCAGCGGGCATAACTGAGAATCCCGAGCACCACTTGGGTGACCGCTTTGGCACGTTGATCGGCCATGCTGACGGCCGTTTCAGGCTGAGCGGACGCGACGCCAGTTAGCAAACAGAGTAGGCCGACAAGCAATACGCGCTTGCAGCCAATAACGCACTCTGTCGCTCGGACAGCCACCTTCATGCAGGATTCTCTTCGATCTTAACGGAATGATGCCGCAACGATAGCACAGCACCGAAACGCCAGCGAGGCCGCGGAACAGGGCACTTCGGACAGATATCCGTCGTCAACCGATTGGCATTTTAAGGGCTAGACTTATCACCCGCCTCCAACTCCAGCATCAACCCGCTCAAACGCTTCACTTTGCGTTGCACGGCCTCCTCGAACACACCGGCACGCGGCTCGATCAGAGTGAACCAGTCCTTGGCCCGGGTGATCCCGGTGTAGATCAGTTCTTTGGTCAGTACCGGGTTCAGGGCATCAGGCAGAATTAACGCTGTGTGGGCAAATTCCGAGCCCTGAGATTTATGCACGGTCATTGCGTACACCGTCTCGACATCGTTGAGTCGGCTCGGCAGAACAAAACGCACGCCACCCTGGCCGTCGTTGCGCGGAAAGGCGACACGCAGTACGTGCTTGCCTGCCTCGGGCCCCTCGCGCTCCGGCAATTTGAGCGCAATGCCAATGTCGCCGTTCATCAAGCCCAGGCCGTAGTCGTTGCGAGTCATCAGCACCGGCCGGCCTTCGTACCACTGCTGATCGCTGTCGATCAGCCGGGCCTTGAGCAAGGCGTCGGTGACTCGTTGATTCAGGCCTTCGACACCCCAAGGCCCTTTGCGTACAGCGCACAACAACTGGAAGGTATCGAAGGCTTGCAACACTTGCCGCGCCCACTCAGTCCAGCGTTTGTCATCAAGGGCGCAGTCAACGGGTGGTCGCTGGTTGCGCAGCAGACTCAGGTAATGCCGATAACCTGGTGGTCCGTCGTTATGGCCGTCCAGCAGCAAACGCTCCAGCGCTTTGTCCTGTTCACCTTTGAGCGGCAGGGAAAACACGTCTTTGTAGTTACGTTCGGCCAACAGCTTGCGAGCTTCATCGGGTTGTTGCTGATTGACCCAACGCGCCAACTGACCAATGCCGCTGCCCTCGCCGAATCGACGTGAGTGTCGCAGCATCACCACTTGCTGGGCCAAGGGATGAGTGCCCTCCAGGTCCTCATGCAAACCGCTGGTCTCGAGACTTTCGCCGCTGACAGCCTCCAGCCACTGGCGAGTCTGCGGGCTGTACCACCCGGCCTCGGCGTCGCGACACAAATCGCCCAACACGGCACCGGCCTCCACGGAGGCCAGTTGGTCCTTGTCACCGAGCAGCACCAGACGCGCATGGGCCGGCAACGCGTCGAGCAAATTGGCCATCATCTCCAGGTCAATCATCGATGCTTCATCGACGACCAGTACATCCAGTGGCAAGCGATTACCGGCGTGGTGACGGAAATGTCGGGTGCCGGGCCGACTGCCCAGCAAACGGTGCACAGTGGTGACGTCGGACGGAATCTTGTCCCGTACTGCCTCGGCTACCGTCAGGGTTTGTACTTGCTGACTGATGGATTCCGTCAGCCGCGCTGCTGCCTTGCCGGTCGGTGCGGCCAGACGAATACGCAACGGTTTTCCGGCCTCCACGGCAGGCGCCTGGAGCAGCGCCAGCAGTCGCACCACCGTAGTGGTCTTGCCGGTCCCCGGACCGCCGGTGACGATACTGAACGCGCCGCGAGTGGCCAGGGCGCACGCGAGTTTTTGCCAGTCGATCACCTCACCAGGCTTGGCGGGGCCGAACAAACCGGTCAGGCGCTGGAGCAAATCCGCCGGCGTTGCTTCATGTTCCGCCAGGCGTTGACGCAGGGAATTGTCGATGCGCCGTTCATAAGCCCAGTAGCGGCGCAGGTACAGACGCTTGCCCGACAACACCAGGGGCCGATGCCGGGCTTCTTCACAACCGTCTACCACCAGTGCCACCAGACTGCTGGCGGCCAGTACCTTGCACCAGTGAGCGCCGTCCAGCGCTTCAAGCAATTGTGATGGCAGCAACATCGCGCCACTTTGCAGATCGCCTTCGGGTGGCAGCGACAGGGCGAAATCCGGCGCCTTGAGCGTCTCGAACAAGTCCAGGCAGACATGACCGTGACCGAGCTGGTGACTGGTCAACGCTGCCGCCAGCAACACCAGCGGATCATCATTGGGGGCGAGTTCATGAAGGAAGGCGACGAAGGCCTTGTCCAGGGCACGCAGCCAACCGCGTTCGACCCAACGGGTGAGCAGCAGCAAAAGGTCGTCCGCGCGAGTCAACGGCGCCAGGTCTGCCAGACTTTCGGCCGCCAATGGCGTGGGCAACAAATCGGCGAAGGTGCGGCTCATAGCAGTACTCCCTGTTCCCAGGCGGGCTCGGCCTTGAGTTCCTGCTTGCCCTGGAACAGACGATCCAGACGCTCGATCAATTCCCGAGGCGGACGGGCGAAATAAACGCCCTGGCTGGCCGCTCGCGTTCCGCGCAGGAACAGGTACAACGCGCCACCGACATGTCGGTCGTAGTCATAATCGGGCAGCCGCGCCTTGAGCTGACGGTGCAGGGCCAACAGGTACAACACGTATTGCAGGTCGTAGCGGTTATCGAGGATCGATTGTTCCATGGCTTGCTCGGTATAAGCCGAATCATCGACGCCGAGCCAGTTGGATTTGTAGTCGGCGACGTAGTAACGACCTTCATGCTCGAACGTCAGGTCGATAAAGCCTTTGAACATGCCATTGAGCATCACCGGCTCAGCGGCCACTCGGGCCACGCCGTTGTGGGTGTATTGGCGCACCAGTTCATCGAGTTTGAGCACATCGACTTTATGACTGGCGAACCAGAATTCCATCTCGACCCGGTATTGGTTGAGTTGCTCAAAGACCACTGGAGGCTGCCCGCCGCCGATGTGCAACGGCGATCTGAGCAGGTGCTGCAGCCAGTCACTCAACGTGACGATCCAGCCTTCCCAGCCGCGGCGATTACAGCGACGGCCAACGGCGTCTTCCACCGCTTTTGGCGTTGCGCTGAAGCCTTCATCACCAGCCCATTCCAACAAACCATGGAGAAAGGTGCCGGGGTTCGGACCACGGGGGAAGCGGTGAATGTCAGCGCCGCCAGTGACCACGTCCCGTGGTGCTTCGGGGTCGAGACGTTCGTCGTCAAAGAGTTTTTGCGCTTGCGGGCTTTCCGGTGCTTCGTCAGTGCCCACACTCAAGATGTCGCCAATGCGCAAGGCGCTGTAGGAGGCGATCCACCAGTTTTCACTGGCCTTGCGTTTGGGAATCAACGGCGCGAGTAAAGTCGCTTCATTACGCGGCGGATGGTAATGCTCGCCTGTCGCTTCGGGCATCTCGCTATAACGGAGCGCCGGGCAATCCTCTTGCAAGTCTTCCAGCCAGCGCTTCAGGCCCGCAGGTTCGGCCAGCGCCGCACCACCGCCCAACAGATAACCCAATGCTGACAAGTGCAGCACCGAGCTGTTGTTATTGCCACGCTTGAGGTCAGTCACACCAAGCCAGCAGGCATGCTGCGCGCGGGTCAGCGCCACATAGAGCAAGCGCAAATCCTCGGCCAGTCGCTCGTCATCGGCCTGGGCGATCAACTCGGCTGTCGGCCTCAGGGTCACCTGGGCTTTGCCCGTGGCGTCGTGGTAATGCAGTGGCAAACGACTGCCATCCACCGGTTTCGCCGAACAGATGAAAGGCAAAAATACCAAGGGGTACTCAAGCCCCTTCGACTTGTGAATAGTTACGACCTTGACCAGTTGTTCGTCGCTTTCCAGGCGCAGGATTTGCTCCTCACCCGCCTGACCGGACAGTGCCAAGTGCTCGGACAAATGGCGGATCAGGGCTTGTTCGCCATCGAGTTCGGCGGCGGCTTGTTGCAGTAATTCAGACAGGTGCAGCAGGTTGGTCAGCACGCGCTCGCCGTCACTGCGGGTGATCAATGCCTGGGGCAGTTTGAAGTCATGCAGTAAACGACGCAGCATCGGCAGCACGCCCTGCTTGCGCCAGATCTCGCGATAACGGCGGAACTGCATGACCCGTGCTTCCCAGGCCAGTTCGTCCTGATTCAACCGCTCAAGTTCGGCCAGCGAGAGGTTCAGCGTGATACAGGCCAATGCGGCCCGCAGTGGACGCTCGACATCCGGTTCGGCGCAGGCCTTGAGCCAGGTCAGCAGGTCGTGCGCTTCCTGGGCGGCGAACACCGAGTCCTTGTCCGACAGATACACGCTGCGCACACCGCGGGCAGAGAGTTCGCCACGCACGGCCTGGGCCTCTTTACCGTCGCGTACCAGAATCGCGATATCCGCGGGTAGCAGGCCTCTGAAGTCCTTGCCGTCCTGTATGAAGCCGGCACGACCTTGTTGCCCGCCATTGAGCAGAGCGCTGATTTCACTGGCGCAAGCGCCAGCCAGTTGTTGTCGGTACACCACGCCGGACAGCGGCTGATCTGCGGACAGATGCCAGATATTCAGCGCCGGCACGCTCTGACCATCAACGTGCAGAACTTCTTTGCGACCCTGGGATTCGACAGGCAGGAAAGGTACCGGGTTTTCGCCGCTTTTCTCGCGAAAAAGGAATGCACCGCGCCCGGTCTCACGAGACTCCGCGCGTTCGAAAACATGGTTTACGGCATCGACCATGCCATGGCTTGAACGGAAGTTGGTGCCCAATGTATGCAGACGGCCGGTGGTGGCCTGACGAGCACGCAGATAGGTGTAGATGTCGGCGCCGCGGAAGGCGTAGATCGCCTGCTTCGGGTCGCCGATCAGGAACAGACCACACTCGGGATTGTTTTCTTCGATGCGATAGATGCTTTCGAAGATGCGGTACTGCACCGGGTCGGTGTCCTGGAATTCGTCGATCAACGCCACCGGAAACTGTTCGCGAATCAGGGTGGAGAGGCGCTCACCACCGTCGGACTGCAACGCTGCGTCGAGGCGCAGCAACATGTCATCGAAACCCATTTCCGCACGGCGACGTTTTTCCTCTTCGAACCGGGCACCTACCCACTGAGCAGCGTGTTGCAGAACCGCAGCGTCAGGCGTCGGCAAACTGTCGAGACTGACCTTGAGGCCAGGCATAGCGTCTAGCCCGGGATGATGAGGTGCTTCGCCTTTCCAGGCTTCGGCCATGCCATCGTTGGTCAGGCGAGTGAAGCCGGTGCCGATGTCCAGTTGTTCGAGGGCCTCGTCGTCGGCCCAGGCCTTGAGCTTTTCGAACCAGGGTTCGAAGTAGCGCGCCTGCATTTTGCGCCCGTCGACGCTTTTACTCGCCACGCCTTGGTGACAGATCGCCAGCAATTCGTCCGCCCATTGGCGCCACGGCATCTTCAGTTCGAGCAGCGCCGTGCGACGTTCGAGCAGGCACTCGGCAATGAGCTCGGCAGGTTCTTTTCCTTCAACGCTCTCGCGTTCGCTGGCGAACAGCCCTCGCACCCGCGGCAGCAATGCCGCAGGACCACCCCAATTGCCGCGAACCCAGTTCAGCGCATCGCCCTGCATCGGGTAACAGAACAGTCGCCAGTAATCGCGCAGGACTTCGCCCAGCAGATCGCTGTGATCAGTTTCCAGGGTCTGAGTGAATAGACTGCCGCTGTCGAAGGCATGCTCGCGCAGCATGCGCTGGCACCAACTGTGAATGGTCGACACAGCCGCTTCGTCCATCCATTGAGCAGCGATGTCCAGACGGTTTGCGCAACCGGACCATTGCTCGGGAAGGAACTGCTCCCTCAACTCTGCAATAAGGCTGTCCGGCGCGGGGGTCTCTTCCCGGAAAAACCGTGCGGCTTCGGCCAGGCGGGTGCGAATACGCTCGCGCAGTTCTTTGGTGGCGGCGTCGGTGAAGGTCACGACGAGGATTTGCGGCGGTAACAGCTCACGCCCGAAACCACTCGACTCGCCGCCATGGCCAAGGACCAGACGCAGATATAGCGCGGAGATGGTGAAGGTCTTGCCGGTCCCGGCGCTGGCCTCGATCAGTTGGCTGCCGCGCAGAGGAAAGGCCAGGGCCAACGGTGTCTTCGTCGTCATGAGCGCGCGCCCTCGCTGGTCAGTGAGCGCCAAGGGGCTTCGAGCAGTGGCCGGTACAAAGCGTCGCACCAATCGGTGAAGGTCTCGTCGGCAGTCAGGCTGTCGTAGTCGGCGAATTGCCGGGTGAGTGCCGGGCTTTCGCGGCGCTCACCATCGGTAGTCTGACCATCGCCTTCGTAGGCTTTTCGCGCGGCGGCTTCGGCTTTGACCGGGTCGGTTTGACTGAGCCAGGCGAAGGCAGTTTTCACCGCGATGGGCAACGGTTGACGCATACCTGTTTGCCAGGCCAGCAGCAGGTTACCGAGGATCTGAAATGCGGCATCCTTTTCCAAAGGTTCCAGCAGCAAGCTGTCGTCGCTGGCGACCAGCGCGGTGGTCATCGATATGCCGCTGGCGCAGGCGACCAAGTGATTGACCCATGGCCGCGTCAAGCGATGCCATTTGCGAGTCTTGATCGAGCCGATACTGTTGGGAATCGTGGTGACCGACAGCAAGCCACCGTCTGCGCGTTGATGCAGGCCACTGAGCCAGCCTTCAAGACGCAAGCCGTGCAATTCCAGACTCACCGGCAAGGCACTGGCGAGCAGTGTCGGCCATAACGTCAGGAGTTGTTGATAACGTTGCAGCAGATCCGGCAGTGGCTCGATCAACTCTCGTTGAAGACATTCGCCGAAACCGGCCATGGGCAGCAGGCCGCTGTTTTGCAGGCGTATGGCCTGTGCTTCCAACGCTTGATCGGAGTGATCCAGCTGACTCAGTGCTGCTTCGAGCAAACTGTCGCTGAGGCTGTAGCGTTGCAGCGCGTCGAGAACGAAGGGTTCTTCATCGGCCAAAGGGACTTCGGCCGCTTCAAAGAACACCTTGAGCCGCTGGCTGAAGAAGTGTCGTACGGGATTGCGCAGGAAATCCTGCAATTGCCCCAAGCCCAGCGGCTCCTCCTGAATGTAGGGTTCGAGGACCTCGACATCAGTTGCTTGCTCACTGGCTTGATGAAGCACTTGCCACTCGCTGGCGTAGCTGAACAGCGCATCGCCTTCGTGAAAGTAGCGGGCGCTGAACGGTTGCAGGGGATGTTCCTGTGTCATTGCCTCAAGCAAATCATCGGCGTCGCCCTCCAGCCGCCAACCGCTGGCGAGATGATCGCGCAATTGGCCAATCAGTACCGATGCCGGCCGCTCGCTGTTATCGCGAATGCTGCGGCCTACCCAGCTGATATAGAGCTGATTGCGGGCGGACAACAGAGCCTCCAACAGGAGGTAGCGGTCATCTTCACGCCGGGAGCGATCGCCGGGGCGGTAATCACTGCCCATCAGGTCAAAGTCCAGCGGCGGTTGCGCTCGAGGGTAATCTCCATCATTCATGCCGAGCAGACAAACCAGTTTGAACGGGATCGCCCGCATCGGCATGAGCGTGCAAAAGTTGACTGCACCGGCTAGAAAGCGCTGGGACAAGCGGCCTTGGTCAAGACCGGCCAACCAGGCTTCACGGACTACGGTTAACGGTAACTTGTCCTGCAATCCCACTGATTCACAGGTATCGAGCCAGGTTTCACGCAGCTCTTCGAGTTGAGCCAGCAAGTAGTCGTCGTGCTCGTTACTGGCCTTGAAAAACAGCTGAACCAGCCCTTGCAAACGCACGCCCCACTCTTTTGGAGCAGCCGGCTGCGTAAGTTCTTGATGCGCAATCTCCAGCGCGTCGAGCAGAGCCACCAACGGACCGATGAGCGCAGCATCCAGCCCACCAATTTCGTCATAGGGTTCTATACCTTCGCAGGCACTGGCGCCGCCGACCGCGTAACCCAGCAGCATTCGCCGAAGACCGAAACGCCAACTGTTTTGCTCCAACTCCTCGGGTAGACCAAGGCCCGCGCGTTGCTCAGCATTCATTCCCCAGCGGATGCCGGCACCTTCGATCCAGCGGTGCAGCGTTGGCAGGTCACGCTCTTCGACGCCGAACCGAGCACGGAGTGCGGGTACGTCCAGCAGATCGAGAATCTCGCTAACCGGGAAACGACTGTCCGGCAGCTTGAGCAGGTGTTCGACAGCAATCAGTAACGGATCACGGCCGCGTTGCCCCTGATCCGCCAAAGTGAAGGGAATGAAACGCTGATCGTTGCGCTCTAGCTGACCAAACACCGCGCGGATGTGCGGAGCGTAGCTGTCAATGTCCGGAACCATCACGATCACGTCGCGAGGTCTTAAATCCGGATTAGCACTGAAACGCTCGAGCAGTTGATCGTGAAGGATTTCCACTTCTCGCTGGGCGCTATGGGCGATGTGAAAACGGATCGATTTATCGATGTGTGGATCGACGGCCAGCCAATGCTCGCGGGTTTCGTTTAAAGGACGCAGTTCCAGGATGTCGTCCTGCAACTGATTGAGCATATTTTGTGGTTGGCTATCGCTGAACAGGTCGATGCGACCATCACGAAATGCCGCGCGATAGCTGCCGGGATCGTCATAGCTGTCGAGCAGATTGATGTAGTCCCGTCCCTGCTTGCCCCACGCGGCCAATAGGGGGTGAGCGTGTTGGTGAAGGGTTTGCGGGTCGAGTACAACCGGCATGCCGCTTTTGCGCGCCTGACGCTTGTATTGATGCCGCAACAGGTCTTTATCGGCGACGATGTCTGCCCAATGGTGACGACATGGGTTGTGAACGCACAGCAAGACCTGGCTGAATCGAGCCAGTCCGGCGAGTGCTTCCAGTGCTTGAGCGGGCAGCGAAGAGATCCCGAAAACGATCACCCGGGACGGTAATCCATCTGGCGCGGAGTCGAGACGGTTGATGCGTTCGATAAACCGTTGGTGAACGCCGGCACGGCTTTGGGCCATGCCTTGTTCCCCTACATCCAACAGTAGCGCACGCCACAGCTCTGCCTGCCAGCAGTTGGCCGGGGTTAGCGCCTTGGCTTCCCCTCTGCCATTACGTAGTTGATGTCGACCTTCTGCCCAATCCTCCAGCCAGTCGGCACGGTACACCTGGTATTGATCGAACAGATCCGCCAGACGCTCGGACAACTGATAGCGTTTACGCAAATCGGTGTCATGAGTGAGGAAGCGTTGCAGGGGTTCGAAATAAGGTTGGTCGATTAGCTGCGGTAGCAGGCGCATCAGACGCCAGGTCAGCGGCGCTTTATCGAGCAGGGATTTCACCGGGATTTCGTCACGACCCAGGACCATGCGATAGAGCTGCCACATGAAGCTACCCGGCAATTGCACATCGATTGCCGCCGCGATGCCACAACCGCCCATATCGTCGTCTTCAGGGTCTTCGGCCAGTGCGAGCTTCAGCCATTGAGCGATACCGTTGCTCTGCACCAAGGCGATTTCATTTTCCAGGGGAGCCAACGGGTAGTGCCGCATTACGCTGATCACAAGGCTACGCAGTTCATCCAAACTGTTGCTTTGAACCACCATAAAACCAGCATTGAGGGACGCGGCGTCCGGCATAAGGCTTCCTTGGGAAAATACAAAAGCTAGGGCCGAACCTTAGCACTGTCGGGAGACTGTGACAGCCGGGAGCCGTCTGAAGATGCTGTATGAACTTTCCTGCGGGCAAAACAAAACCCCTACCTGCATACGCAGATAGGGGTTTCGGAATTTAATCTTGACGATGACCTACTCTCACATGGGGAAACCCCACACTACCATCGGCGATGCATCGTTTCACTGCTGAGTTCGGGATGGGATCAGGTGGTTCCAATGCTCTATGGTCGTCAAGAAATTCGGTAGCCAGGTCGTTCTCCTTGCGGAGTACGCTCCAGCGAATGGGTATGTGATAGATCGTGGTGTTTTGTGAGTGCCTCGAACTTTCGGTTCGTTTCGTCTTCACACACCGCAATCTGGTGCTCTTTCGCTTTTCAGCTCGAAGCAAGCAAATTGCTTGGGTGTTATATGGTCAAGCCTCACGGGCAATTAGTATTGGTTAGCTCAACGCCTCACAGCGCTTACACACCCAACCTATCAACGTCGTAGTCTTCGACGGCCCTTCAGGGGACTCAAGGTCCCAGTGAGATCTCATCTTGAGGCTAGTTTCCCGCTTAGATGCTTTCAGCGGTTATCTATTCCGAACATAGCTACCCGGCAATGCCACTGGCGTGACAACCGGAACACCAGAGGTTCGTCCACTCCGGTCCTCTCGTACTAGGAGCAGCCCCTCTCAAATCTCAAACGTCCACGGCAGATAGGGACCGAACTGTCTCACGACGTTCTAAACCCAGCTCGCGTACCACTTTAAATGGCGAACAGCCATACCCTTGGGACCGGCTTCAGCCCCAGGATGTGATGAGCCGACATCGAGGTGCCAAACACCGCCGTCGATATGAACTCTTGGGCGGTATCAGCCTGTTATCCCCGGAGTACCTTTTATCCGTTGAGCGATGGCCCTTCCATACAGAACCACCGGATCACTAAGACCTACTTTCGTACCTGCTCGACGTGTCTGTCTCGCAGTCAAGCGCGCTTTTGCCTTTATACTCTACGACCGATTTCCGACCGGTCTGAGCGCACCTTCGTACTCCTCCGTTACTCTTTAGGAGGAGACCGCCCCAGTCAAACTACCCACCATACACTGTCCTCGATCCGGATAACGGACCTGAGTTAGAACCTCAAAGTTGCCAGGGTGGTATTTCAAGGTTGGCTCCACGCGAACTGGCGTCCACGCTTCAAAGCCTCCCACCTATCCTACACAAGCAAATTCAAAGTCCAGTGCAAAGCTATAGTAAAGGTTCACGGGGTCTTTCCGTCTAGCCGCGGATACACTGCATCTTCACAGCGATTTCAATTTCACTGAGTCTCGGGTGGAGACAGCGCCGCCATCGTTACGCCATTCGTGCAGGTCGGAACTTACCCGACAAGGAATTTCGCTACCTTAGGACCGTTATAGTTACGGCCGCCGTTTACCGGGGCTTCGATCAAGAGCTTCGCGTTAGCTAACCCCATCAATTAACCTTCCGGCACCGGGCAGGCGTCACACCCTATACGTCCACTTTCGTGTTTGCAGAGTGCTGTGTTTTTAATAAACAGTCGCAGCGGCCTGGTATCTTCGACCGGCATGGGCTTACGCAGTAAATGCTTCACCCTCACCGGCGCACCTTCTCCCGAAGTTACGGTGCCATTTTGCCTAGTTCCTTCACCCGAGTTCTCTCAAGCGCCTTGGTATTCTCTACCCAACCACCTGTGTCGGTTTGGGGTACGGTTCCTGGTTACCTGAAGCTTAGAAGCTTTTCTTGGAAGCATGGCATCAACCACTTCGTGTTCTAAAAGAACACTCGTCATCAGCTCTCGGCCTTAGAATCCCGGATTTACCTAAGATTCCAGCCTACCACCTTAAACTTGGACAACCAACGCCAAGCTGGCCTAGCCTTCTCCGTCCCTCCATCGCAATAACCAGAAGTACAGGAATATTAACCTGTTTTCCATCGACTACGCTTTTCAGCCTCGCCTTAGGGACCGACTAACCCTGCGTCGATTAACGTTGCGCAGGAAACCTTGGTCTTTCGGCGTGGGTGTTTTTCACACCCATTGTCGTTACTCATGTCAGCATTCGCACTTCTGATACCTCCAGCAAGCTTCTCAACTCACCTTCACAGGCTTACAGAACGCTCCTCTACCGCATCACCTAAGTGATACCCGTAGCTTCGGTGTATGGTTTGAGCCCCGTTACATCTTCCGCGCAGGCCGACTCGACTAGTGAGCTATTACGCTTTCTTTAAAGGGTGGCTGCTTCTAAGCCAACCTCCTAGCTGTCTAAGCCTTCCCACATCGTTTCCCACTTAACCATAACTTTGGGACCTTAGCTGACGGTCTGGGTTGTTTCCCTTTTCACGACGGACGTTAGCACCCGCCGTGTGTCTCCCATGCTCGGCACTTGTAGGTATTCGGAGTTTGCATCGGTTTGGTAAGTCGGGATGACCCCCTAGCCGAAACAGTGCTCTACCCCCTACAGTGATACATGAGGCGCTACCTAAATAGCTTTCGAGGAGAACCAGCTATCTCCGAGCTTGATTAGCCTTTCACTCCGATCCACAGGTCATCCGCTAACTTTTCAACGGTAGTCGGTTCGGTCCTCCAGTTAGTGTTACCCAACCTTCAACCTGCCCATGGATAGATCGCCCGGTTTCGGGTCTATTCCCAGCGACTAGACGCCCTATTAAGACTCGCTTTCGCTACGCCTCCCCTATTCGGTTAAGCTCGCCACTGAAAATAAGTCGCTGACCCATTATACAAAAGGTACGCAGTCACCCAACAAAGTGGGCTCCCACTGCTTGTACGCATACGGTTTCAGGATCTATTTCACTCCCCTCTCCGGGGTTCTTTTCGCCTTTCCCTCACGGTACTAGTTCACTATCGGTCAGTCAGTAGTATTTAGCCTTGGAGGATGGTCCCCCCATATTCAGACAAAGTTTCTCGTGCTCCGTCCTACTCGATTTCATGACTAAGAGATTTTCGCGTACAGGGCTATCACCCACTATGGCCGTACTTTCCAGAACGTTCCGCTAATCTCAAAGCCACTTAAGGGCTAGTCCCCGTTCGCTCGCCACTACTAAGGGAATCTCGGTTGATTTCTTTTCCTCAGGGTACTTAGATGTTTCAGTTCCCCTGGTTCGCTTCTTAAGCCTATGTATTCAGCTTAAGATACCTAACTTATGTTAGGTGGGTTCCCCCATTCAGACATCTCCGGATCAAAGTCTGTTTGCCGACTCCCCGAAGCTTTTCGCAGGCTACCACGTCTTTCATCGCCTCTGACTGCCAAGGCATCCACCGTATGCGCTTCTTCACTTGACCATATAACCCCAAGCAATCTGGTTATACTGTGAAGACGACATTCGCCGAAAATTCGCAATTACTCACAAACTTTACCTTAGCCTGATCCGTTACCAGTGAAAGTAACGTCCAGTCTATCTTTCTATCACATACCCAAATTTTTAAAGAACGATCTAATCAAAGACTAGAAATCAACATTCACCATCACCAGGATGGAATGCTCATTTCTAAGCTTTCAACAAACAGAAGCAGTAGTGGTGGAGCCAAACGGGATCGAACCGTTGACCTCCTGCGTGCAAGGCAGGCGCTCTCCCAGCTGAGCTATGGCCCCATATTTCTACAGGTGTCCCACACAAGCAAAATTGGTGGGTCTGGGCAGATTCGAACTGCCGACCTCACCCTTATCAGGGGTGCGCTCTAACCAACTGAGCTACAGACCCAATTTCGGGCTGCTTCTTTATCGTCTTCTTCAATGAATCAAGCAATTCGTGTGGGAACTTATGGAGCAGCTGATGTCGTCGATTAAGGAGGTGATCCAGCCGCAGGTTCCCCTACGGCTACCTTGTTACGACTTCACCCCAGTCATGAATCACACCGTGGTAACCGTCCTCCCGAAGGTTAGACTAGCTACTTCTGGTGCAACCCACTCCCATGGTGTGACGGGCGGTGTGTACAAGGCCCGGGAACGTATTCACCGCGACATTCTGATTCGCGATTACTAGCGATTCCGACTTCACGCAGTCGAGTTGCAGACTGCGATCCGGACTACGATCGGTTTTCTGGGATTAGCTCCACCTCGCGGCTTGGCAACCCTCTGTACCGACCATTGTAGCACGTGTGTAGCCCAGGCCGTAAGGGCCATGATGACTTGACGTCATCCCCACCTTCCTCCGGTTTGTCACCGGCAGTCTCCTTAGAGTGCCCACCATTACGTGCTGGTAACTAAGGACAAGGGTTGCGCTCGTTACGGGACTTAACCCAACATCTCACGACACGAGCTGACGACAGCCATGCAGCACCTGTCTCAATGTTCCCGAAGGCACCAATCTATCTCTAGAAAGTTCATTGGATGTCAAGGCCTGGTAAGGTTCTTCGCGTTGCTTCGAATTAAACCACATGCTCCACCGCTTGTGCGGGCCCCCGTCAATTCATTTGAGTTTTAACCTTGCGGCCGTACTCCCCAGGCGGTCAACTTAATGCGTTAGCTGCGCCACTAAGAGCTCAAGGCTCCCAACGGCTAGTTGACATCGTTTACGGCGTGGACTACCAGGGTATCTAATCCTGTTTGCTCCCCACGCTTTCGCACCTCAGTGTCAGTATCAGTCCAGGTGGTCGCCTTCGCCACTGGTGTTCCTTCCTATATCTACGCATTTCACCGCTACACAGGAAATTCCACCACCCTCTACCATACTCTAGCTCGACAGTTTTGAATGCAGTTCCCAGGTTGAGCCCGGGGATTTCACATCCAACTTAACGAACCACCTACGCGCGCTTTACGCCCAGTAATTCCGATTAACGCTTGCACCCTCTGTATTACCGCGGCTGCTGGCACAGAGTTAGCCGGTGCTTATTCTGTCGGTAACGTCAAAACACTTACGTATTAGGTAAATGCCCTTCCTCCCAACTTAAAGTGCTTTACAATCCGAAGACCTTCTTCACACACGCGGCATGGCTGGATCAGGCTTTCGCCCATTGTCCAATATTCCCCACTGCTGCCTCCCGTAGGAGTCTGGACCGTGTCTCAGTTCCAGTGTGACTGATCATCCTCTCAGACCAGTTACGGATCGTCGCCTTGGTGAGCCATTACCTCACCAACTAGCTAATCCGACCTAGGCTCATCTGATAGCGCAAGGCCCGAAGGTCCCCTGCTTTCTCCCGTAGGACGTATGCGGTATTAGCGTCCGTTTCCGAGCGTTATCCCCCACTACCAGGCAGATTCCTAGGCATTACTCACCCGTCCGCCGCTCGCCACCAGGTACAAGTACCCGTGCTGCCGCTCGACTTGCATGTGTTAGGCCTGCCGCCAGCGTTCAATCTGAGCCATGATCAAACTCTTCAGTTCAAACATCTTTGGGTTTTTAAGAAACCCTAAACTTGGCTCAGCAATCGTTGGTTACATCTTTGATTTCTCGCGGAGTAACTTGTGATGCTGATAATCTTGTTGACTATCAGTCTGACCCCACAAGCACCCACACGAATTGCTTGATTCAGTTGTTAAAGAGCGGTTGGTTAAGATCTTTCGTCTCAACCGAGGCGCGCATTCTACAGCAGCCTCTGTCACTGTCAAGCGGTTATTTTCAGAAGTTTTCAAAGTTTCCTTTGCAACTTCAACCACTTGCGCTTCCGATCTCTCGTTAGCGGGAGGCGAATTCTACAGCGTTACTCGCTGCTGTCAACACCTCTTTTCCGCTACTTTCGACCGAGAAGATCGAACCGTTAATAGAGCCCTACAACACCGCTCTACCAACTCCTTCTGGGCTTCGATGACCTGAAGCAACTCGCTGTCGAAAACCGCATAACTCTTTGTTTACTAAGGAGTTTTCCGTTTCGACTGCGCCGGAAGTGGGGCGAATTATAGACTTCCAGAATCTGCCGTCAACACCTATTTTCACAATTCTGTCATATAAGTCAGAAAAGCCCAGAAACGCGAAGGCCGGCCCCAAGGAGCCGGCCTTCTTCCCTTCTACTTACAAGCTAGGGAACGCGAATTGCGAAGCTTCATGGCTCGCCCGTTGTGGCCAGCGCTGGGTGATGGCCTTACGACGGGTATAGAAACGCACGCCATCCGGGCCATAAGCGTGCAAATCGCCGAACAGCGAGCGCTTCCAGCCACCAAAGCTGTGATACGCCACTGGCACCGGCAACGGCACGTTGACCCCGACCATGCCGACTTCAATCTCATCGCAGAACAACCGCGCCGCTTCCCCGTCACGGGTAAAGATGCAGGTACCGTTGCCATACTCGTGATCGTTGATCAGTTGCATCGCCTCTTCCAGGCTGTTGACCCGAACGACGCACAACACCGGCCCGAAGATCTCTTCTTTATAGATGCGCATCTCCGGCGTGACGTTATCGAACAGGCAGCCACCCAGGAAGAACCCTTCCTCATGGCCGGCCACGCTCAGACCACGGCCATCCACCACCAGGGTCGCACCCGAAGAAACGCCGTCTTCTATATAGCCACTGACTTTATCGCGAGCCTGACCGGAAACCAGCGGCCCCATGTCCAGACCACACGACGTACCGGCACCAATCTTCAGCGCCTTGATTTGCGGTACCAACTTGGCCACCAACGCATCCGCCACCTGGTCACCGACGCACACGGCCACCGAGATCGCCATGCAACGCTCACCGCAGGAACCATAAGCCGCGCCCATCAGTGCGCTGACGGCGTTATCCAGATCCGCATCCGGCATCAGCACCGCATGGTTCTTCGCCCCGCCCAGTGCCTGGACACGTTTGCCGCGCTTGGTACCTTCGGCATAGATGTACTCGGCAATCGGCGTCGAGCCAACGAAGCTCAGCGCTTTGACTTCCGGCGCTTCGATCAACGCATCCACGGCGGTCTTGTCGCCATGCACAACGCTCAGCACACCTTTAGGCAGACCCGCTTCGACCAACAACTGAGCGATCAGCAGCGTGGAGCTCGGATCACGCTCGGACGGTTTAAGGATGAAGCAGTTACCGCAGACGATCGCCAGTGGGTACATCCACAGCGGCACCATGGCCGGGAAGTTGAACGGAGTGATGCCCGCAACCACGCCCAACGGCTGGAAATCCGACCATGCATCGATGTTTGGGCCGACGTTACGGCTGTACTCGCCCTTGAGGATCTCCGGCGCCGCACAAGCAAACTCGACGTTCTCAATCCCACGCTTCAGTTCACCGGCCGCATCTTCCAGCGTCTTGCCGTGCTCTTCGCTGATTAATTGCGCGATGCGCGCTTCGTTCTGCTCCAGCAGTTGCTTGAAGCGGAACATCACCTGGGCACGTTTGGCCGGCGGCGTGTTGCGCCAGGCCGGGAATGCAGCTTTGGCCGCGTCGATGGCTTTTTGAATGGTTTCGCGGCTGGCCAATGGCAGCTTGTGGATGGCCTTGCCGGTCGACGGGTTGAACACGTCAGCCGTGCGACCTTCTTCGGTCACCAGTTCGCCATTGATCAAATGCGGGATGAGGCTCATGCGGTACTCCTGAAATTTTTGTCCACCGGCGCCCGTCGAGGGGCGCCTGGTGTTTGTACATATATAGAGGGAGAAATCAGTCGATCTTGTTCAGCACTTCGCCAACCGCATCGAACAGACGATCCAGGTCCTGCGGCTTGCTGTTGAAGGTTGGGCCGAACTGCAGGGTGTCGCCGCCAAAGCGTACGTAGAACCCGGCTTTCCACAGCGCCATCCCGGCTTCGAATGGACGCACAATCGCATCGCCGTCACGCCCGGCAATCTGGATCGCGCCAGCCAAGCCGTAGTTACGAATATCGATGACGTTTTTCGAACCTTTCAGACCGTGCAACGCATTTTCGAAATGCGGAGCGATTTCGGCCACGCTCTGCACCAGGTTTTCCTTTTGCAGCAGATCAAGTGCCGCCAGGCCAGCAGCACAGGCCACCGGGTGCGCGGAATAGGTGTAGCCGTGCGGGAATTCCACCGCGTACTCCGGCGTCGCCTGGTTCATGAAGGTGTGATAGATCTCGGAGCTGGCAATCACCGCGCCCATTGGGATCGCGCCGTTGGTGACTTGCTTGGCGATGCACATCAGGTCCGGGGTCACGCCAAAGCTGTCGGCGCCGAACATCGAACCGGTACGGCCGAAACCGGTGATCACTTCGTCGAACACCAGCAGGATGTTGTGCTGATCGCAGATGTCACGCAGACGCTTGAGGTAACCCTCAGGCGGAACCAGCACGCCAGCGGAACCGGCCATTGGCTCGACGAACACCGCCGCGATATTCGAGGCGTCGTGCAGCTCGATCAGTTTCAGCAGCTCATCGGCCAGAGCGATACCGCCTTCTTTCGGCATGCCACGGGAGTAAGCATTGCTGGCCAGCAAGGTGTGCGGCAGATGATCGACGTCCATCATTGCCTGACCAAACATTTTGCGGTTGCCGTTCACGCCGCCGAGACTGGTGCCGGCGATGTTCACGCCGTGGTAACCACGGGCACGGCCGATCATTTTGGTTTTGGTCGCCTGGCCTTTCAGGCGCCAGTAGGCACGCACCATCTTCACCGCCGTGTCAGCACACTCGGAACCCGAGTCAGTGAAGAACACGTGATTCAGATTGCCCGGCGTCAGGTCAGTGATTTTCTCGGCCAGTTGGAACGACAACGGATGGCCGTACTGGAAGCCCGGCGAGTAATCGAGGGTACCCAACTGCTTGGCAACCGCTTCCTGGATTTCCTTGCGAGTGTGCCCGGCGCCACAGGTCCACAGACCCGAGAGCGAATCGTAGACCTTGCGGCCCTTATCGTCTGTCAGCCAACTGCCTTCGGCCGCAACGATCAGTCGCGGATCGCGCTGGAAATTGCGGTTAGCGGTGTAGGGCATCCAGTGCGCATCCAGTTTGAGCTGGCTGGCCAGGGAAGACTGGGCGTTTTCGGGCAAGTTCATGAGCAAAACCTCGCAGGGCAATAAGCGGCATAGAGATCAAAAGCGTTCTTGCAGCTAAATTGCCACGGGGATAAAGTCGGTGAAATCCAACTCTTCTAACGTTCAGTCTGCCAGCCACTAAACTTTGAGTACGAAAGCATGAGCACTCGCCGCCCCGATCCGCTGGCACAAGTCAGCGACTTTGATATTCGCCTGCTGAGGATTTTTCGCAGCGTGGTGGAGTGCGGCGGATTCTCTGCGGCGGAGTCAGTGCTGGGCATCGGCCGCTCGGCCATCAGCCAGCAAATGAGCGACCTGGAACAACGCCTCGGCCTGCGCCTGTGCCAACGTGGCCGCGCCGGGTTTTCCCTGACCGAAGAAGGTCGCGAGGTCTACCACTCGGCGTTGCAACTATTAGGTGCGCTGGAAAGTTTCCGCACCGAGGTCAACGGCCTGCATCAACATTTGCGCGGCGAGTTGACCATCGGCCTGACCGACAACCTGGTCACCCTCCCCCATATGCGTATTACCCACGCATTGGCGCAATTGAAGGAGCGCGGGCCGGACGTACAAATTCAGATCCGCATGATCGCTCCCAACGAAGTTGAACAAGGGGTGCTCGACGGGCGCCTTCACGTCGGCGTAGTGCCGCAGGCCAGCGCCTTGTCGGGGCTGGAATATCAACCGCTCTACAGTGAACGCTCGCTGCTGTATTGCGCGGTCGGCCATCCGTTGTTTTATGTCGACGACAAGCAACTGGACGATGAACGCCTCAATAGCCAGGACGCCATCGCCCCTACCTTCCGCCTGCCCGCCGAGATCCAGGCGCATTACCAAGCCCTCAATTGCACCGCCAGCGCCTCGGACCGCGAAGGCATGGCGTTCCTGATTTTGACCGGACGCTACATCGGTTACCTGCCGGATCACTACGCCAGCCTCTGGGTCCAGCAGGGCCGATTGCGTGCATTGAAGCCAACCGCGCGTTTTTATGACCTGAGCCTCGCATCGGTCACACGCAAGGGCCGTCGCCCCCATTTGGTGCTGGAAAGCTTTTTGGAGAGCCTGGCGGCGACTCGCTAAGAATCCTGTACAGCCCAGCCACGCTGGGCGACGCAGCACAAATCGATCAATAACCTGAGCACTTGGACAGCTTTTTGCAACGCATCAGCACCTTGATCCGTCAGCAATGAGTTCCTACGCCCATGCAGCCAGAATCCTCAACCCCCAGCGATCTGATCTACGGCCTCAACGATCGTCCAAAACCCCTCGCCGCGATCCTCGCCGCCCTGCAACACGTGCTCGCCAGCTTCGTCGGGATCATCACCCCGCCGCTGGTGATCGGCTCGGCGCTGGGGCTGACTGCCTATTTGCCATACTTGATCAGCATGGCGCTGATGGTCTCCGGCGTAGGAACGTTCATCCAGGCCCGTAGGCCATTCGGCATCGGTGCCGGGATGATCTGCCTGCAAGGCACCAGTTTTGCGTTTTTGGGCGCAGTGCTGTCAGCGGGTTTCCTGGTCAAGCAACGGGGCGGTAGCCCGGAAGACATTCTGGCGATGATCTTCGGCGTGTGCTTTTTCGGCGCCGTGGTGCAGATCGTTTTGAGCCGTTTCATCGGCCAACTGCGCCGGGTGATCACGCCGCTGGTGACCGGGATTGTCATTACCTTGATTGGCATCAGCCTGATCAAGGTTGGCATCACTGACCTCGGCGGTGGTTTCAACGCAGCGGATTTCGGCGCACCGGGCAATCTGGCGCTGGGCGTGTTCGTGCTGTTGACGATCGTCCTGCTCAATCGCTCGAATACGCCGTGGATTCGCCTTTCGGCCATCATCATTGGCTTGGTGCTGGGCAGCATCGCGGCGTACTTCAGTGGAAAACTGGTGCCGCAACCGTTACCTGACGTGCCCTTCGTAAGTCTTCCGATTCCTTTCCGATTCGGTTTCAGCTTCGACTGGACGGCTTTCCTGCCCGTGGCGCTGATTTATCTGATCAGCACCATCGAGACCGTCGGCGACCTCACCGCCAACTGCATGCTCGCCCGCCAGCCCATCAGCGGTCCTTCTTATATAAGCCGACTCAAGGGCGGTGTGCTCGGTGACGGTTTCAGTTGCCTGATCGCCGCGACCTTCAGCGCGTTCCCCAACACCACGTTTGCGCAGAACAACGGCGTGATCCAGTTGACCGGCGTCGCCAGCCGTTACGTCGGCCTGTACATCGGCGCCGTACTGTTTTGCCTCGGGCTGTTTCCATTGATTGGCGCGGTGTTGCAGCAGATCCCCAAACCGGTGCTCGGCGGCGCAACCCTGGTGATGTTCGGCAGTGTCGCGGCGGCCGGCGTGCGCATCCTCGCCCAGGCGCCGCTGGATCGTCGCAGCATGTTGATCATTGCGACTTCCTTTGGTGTTGGCCTGGGCATCGCCGCGCAGCCGAGCCTTTTGCACCTGCTGCCAAAACTGGTGCAGAACCTGTTCGACTCGGCGATCACCAGCGGCGGTATCACAGCGATCCTGATGTGCCTGTTGCTGCCCGAATCGAAAACCCAAATGCTTGACGCCAATACCCCGTTAAAAAGCGACCCAATCGAGCAGCTATAAGGGTTTTATTGCCTCAGGACTTGTCTGAAACCTGTGGGTGCGCTATCAACGCACTGGTTGCACCCACAGACTATTTCGGAAGTGCCTATGACCTTTGAAGTCCCCGCCCACGGCGGCAAACCTGCCAGCCGCATTCGTCAAAAGAACGAAGAGACGATCCTCAAAGCCGCCGAAGATGAATTCGCCCGCCACGGGTTCAAAGGCACCAGCATGAACACCATCGCCCAGAATGCCGGGTTGCCCAAAGCGAACCTGCATTACTACTTCACCAACAAGCTTGGGCTGTACGTGGCGGTACTGAGCAACATCATCGAGTTGTGGGACAGCACGTTCAACACCCTGACCGCCGAAGACGATCCGGCCGAGGCGCTGACCCGTTACATCCGCGCGAAGATGGAGTTCTCCCGACGCCAGCCACAGGCCTCGCGGATTTTCGCCATGGAAGTGATCAGCGGCGGCGAGTGCCTGACCGAGTATTTCAACCAGGACTATCGCGCCTGGTTCCAGGGCCGGGCCGCAGTGTTCCAGGCGTGGATCGACGCCGGCAAGATGGACCCGGTCGACCCGGTAAACCTGATCTTCCTGTTGTGGGGCAGCACTCAGCATTACGCCGACTTCGCCACCCAGATTTGCCGTGTCAGCGGGCGCACCAAGCTGACCAAGCAAGACATGGAAGACGCCGGCACCAACCTGATCCGCATCATCCTCAAGGGCTGCGGCCTGACACCGGCTATCTAAGTCCTTTATGCCTTTTACCCTCAGCGGTTTTTGCGAATACCGCGAAGAGATTCGCAAAAGCCGCTTCATCACGTTCGCCGGGCCGATCAGCAGCCCGGCGGATGCCCAGGCGTTCATCGAACAACACAGTGACTTGAACGCCTCGCACAATTGCTGGGCCTGGAAGCTCGGCGACCAGTACCGCAGCAACGACGATGGCGAACCCGGCGGGACGGCTGGCCGGCCAATTCTGGCGGCGATTGAAGCGCAGGATTGCGATCAGGTCGCGGTGCTGGTGATTCGTTGGTATGGCGGCATTCAACTCGGCACCGGTGGACTTGCCCGCGCTTACGGCGGCGGTGCGAACAAGTGCCTGCAAGCGGCGCCGAAGGTTGAGTTGATCAGCCGGGTGCCGTTGAGTTGCGCATGTGGGTTTGGCGAGTTGGCGTTGGTGAAGTTGCGGGTGGCGGAACTCGGCGGCTTGGTGGTGGAGGAATCCTTCACCGCTAATGGCGTGGAGCTGAAACTGGCCATCGCTGAACAAATGATCGACACCTTGCAATCACACCTCGCGGATTTGAGCCGCGGCCGGATTTTGCTGCAACGCTAGAAGATCAAAAGATCGCAGCCTTCGGCAGCTCCTACGTTGAAATCGCGATCCCCTGTAGGAGCTGCCGAAGGCTGCGATCTTTTGGGGCATTCCCCAATTTCACTGTATTCAACAGTTGCCCACATCTACTGTGCACCCGGCTGTGGATAACCTGAGCACATACCGCTGTAACCCTTCTGTCATGCGGCTTTGCGGGCTTTGTTCACTTTTCGTCCAAAGTCCTGTCCAAAATTCGAAATCAACGAAAAAACAAACAGTTAGCTCGGTTTATCGCCTTTAGAAGATAGCCGCACAGTGCTTATGCCCTAGCGTTGCGCTTGCACACAAATACTGTGGAGCAACCTGTGGATAACCCGTTCATGGCTGGCTCAGCCCCGTGTCCGGCATAGCTTGCAGCCGACTGCTCATTTTTTGATCAAATAGACGCGGGCAAAAGCGGAGCCTGATCAAATACCTTGCCCTCAAGTGGTGCCTGATTCATCAGCGAAACAGTTCCAGACGTCTCCGCAAAGCCCTGATCAGCAAGGCTTTACGAAAATTCCTGACTCTATGGCCAGAAAATTGCTTTATCCACAGGCATAACTTCAATCGACCCGAGCCTGTCATGCCCAACCCCGTGCCGATCCCCGATCCGATCCCCAATCAAGCCTCGCGCCTGCAGCTACGTAAAATCAGCAAACGCTACCCCGGTTGCCTGGCCAACGATGCCATCGACCTGAGCATCGCTCCCGGTGAAATCCATGCCCTGCTCGGTGAAAACGGCGCGGGCAAAAGTACGCTGATGAAGATCATCTACGGCGTCACCCACGCCGATTCCGGGGAAGTGATCTGGCAAGGACAACGCGTTGCCATGCGCAATCCTGCCCAGGCACGCGGGCTTGGGATTGGCATGGTGTTCCAGCACTTCTCGCTGTTCGAAACCCTGAGCGTGGCGCAAAACATTGCGCTGGCCATGGGCGCGGCGGCCGGGACACCAAAACAATTGGAGCCGAAGATTCGTGAGGTTTCCCAACGCTACGGCATGGCGCTGGAACCGGAACGACTTGTCCACAGCCTGTCCATCGGCGAACGCCAACGGGTCGAAATCATTCGCTGCCTGATGCAGGACATTCGTCTGCTGATTCTCGATGAGCCCACCTCGGTGCTGACGCCACAAGAAGCGCACGAATTGTTCGTCACCTTGCGTCGACTGGCGGTCGAGGGCTGCAGCATTCTGTTTATCAGCCACAAGCTCGGCGAAGTCCGCGCGTTATGCCACAGCGCCACGGTGCTGCGCGGCGGTCGGGTGGCCGGGCATTGCGTGCCGGCCGAGTGCTCGGATCAGCAACTGGCGCGGTTGATGGTCGGTGAAGCGGCCGAGCTGATTACTGACTATCCGAAGGTGGTCGGTGGTGAGGCATTTTTGAATGTCAGTGGATTGTCCTGGCATAACCCGGACCCGTTCGGCTGCTCGCTGAAGGACATCAACCTTGAAGTACGCAGCGGTGAAATTGTCGGCATCGCCGGGGTAGCGGGCAACGGTCAGGATGAGTTGCTGGCGTTGCTCAGCGGTGAGGAACGGCTGAACCGCAACGACGGTGCAACTGTCCGTTTCGCCGGGCAAGCGGTCGCCCATTTGCGCCCCGATGCCCGGCGCAAACTCGGTCTGGCCTTTGTCCCCGCCGAACGTCTGGGCCATGGCGCGGTTCCGGAACTGAGCCTGGCCGACAACGCCCTGCTCACGGCTTTTCAGCAAGGGCTGGTGAGCAATGGCCTGATCCAGCGTGGCAAAGTCGAGGCGCTGGCCGAAGAGATCGTCCGCCGTTTCGGGGTGAAGACGCCCAATACCCAAACGGCGGCCCGCAGCCTGTCCGGCGGCAACCTGCAGAAATTCATCCTTGGCCGGGAAATCCTTCAGCAGCCAAAACTGCTGGTGGCCGCGCACCCGACCTGGGGCGTGGACGTCGGCGCGGCAGCAACCATTCACCGCGCGCTGATTGCCTTGCGCGATGCCGGCGCGGCGATCCTGGTGATCTCCGAAGACCTCGATGAACTGTTCCAGATTTGCGATCGCCTCGGCGCCTTGTGCAGCGGACGATTGTCGCCGCTCAAGGCCACCGTCGACACTCGCCTGACCGATGTCGGTGGCTGGATGGCCGGCCAGTTCGACGTCCCTCATTCACCTGCACCCGCAACGCTTTAACGGAGTTCCACATGCTGCTTTCTCTCGAACCCCGTGGCCAGCAATCGCGCCTGATGTTGTGGTGCTCGCCGTTGCTGGCGGCGGCGCTGACTTTGGGCTGCGGCTCATTGTTGTTTATCGCGTTGGGTCACGACCCGTTGCTGACCTTGCACACCTTGCTGATCGCGCCGATCAGCGACTTGTATGGCGTTTCCGAACTGCTGGTCAAAGCCTTGCCGATTCTGCTTTGCGCGTTGGGCCTGGCGGTGGCGTATCAAGCACGGATCTGGAACATCGGCGCCGAAGGCCAGTTGCTGCTTGGCGCCCTGGCCGGCAGTGCACTGGCGGTGAACATCATCGACATGCAAAGTCGTTGGGCGCTGGTCTTCGTCCTGCTCGTCGGCACGATGGCCGGCGCAGCGTGGGCCGGGCTGACGGCGTGGTTGCGCACGCGCTTCAACGCCAACGAAATCCTCACCAGCATCATGCTCAATTACATCGCCCTGAACCTGCTGCTGTTCTGCGTGCACGGGCCGTTGAAAGACCCGGCCGGGTTCAACTTTCCGGAGTCGGCGATGTTTGGTGATGCCAGCCGTTTACCGTTGTTGATGGAGGACGGTCGGGTTCACGCGGGTGTTTATTTCGCCCTGCTCGCGCTGGTCGCTGTGTGGGTGCTGTTACAGAAAAGCTTTGTCGGTTTCCAGATCAAAGTGCTCGGGCTGGATAAGCGCGCGGCGGGGTTTGTCGGCTTTCGCGAGAAGCGGTTGATCTGGTTGGCGCTGTTGATTAGCGGCGGCCTGGCCGGATTGGCCGGCGTCTGTGAAGTCACCGGACCGATCGGCCAATTAGTCCCGCAAGTCTCGCCAGGGTACGGCTATGCAGCGATTACCGTGGCGTTTCTCGGCCGGTTGAATCCGATCGGCATTCTGTTTTCCAGCCTGTTGATGGCGTTGCTGTACATCGGTGGCGAGAGCGCGCAGATGAGCATGAACCTGCCACAAGCGATCACCCAACTGTTCCAGGGGATGATGCTGTTTTTCCTGCTGGCCAGTGACGTGCTGATTCTCTATCGGCCGCGTTTGAACCTGCGCTGGGCACGCCGCGCACCCGCCACCGCCGTAACCGCAGGAGCGCTGTGATGGATATCGATCTGCTGAGCAATATTTTCTACGCCATGGTCCGCTGCGGTACGCCGTTGCTGTTGGTGGCGCTGGGGGAACTGATCTGCGAGAAGAGCGGCGTCCTCAATCTGGGCCAGGAAGGCATGATGCTGTTTGGCGCGGTGATCGGTTTTATCGTCGCGCTGAACAGCGGCAACCTGTGGCTTGGCGTGTTGCTGGCGATGCTCGCCGGGATGCTGCTGTCGTCGCTGTTTGCCTTGGTGGCGCTGGTGTTCAACGCCAATCAGGTGGCCACCGGGTTGGCGCTGACGATCTTCGGTGTGGGTCTGTCGACGTTTGTCGGCGCAGCGTGGGTCGGTAAACCGCTGGCGGGTTTTGAGCCGGTGGCGATTCCGTATTTGAGCGAGATTCCGCTGATCGGCCGGATGCTGTTTGCCCAGGATTTGCTGGTGTATCTGTCGTTCGCGCTGTTTGCGCTGGTGGCGTGGGCGATTCTTAAAAGTCGCGTCGGGCTGATCATTCAAGCGGTTGGGGAAAACCCGGACGCGGCCAGTGCGATGGGTTTGCCGGTATTGGCTGTGCGTACGTTGGCGGTGTTGTTTGGCGGAGCGATGGCCGGGTTGGCCGGGGCTTATTTGTCGTTGGCCTATACGCCGATGTGGGCCGAGAACATGAGCGCCGGACGCGGCTGGATTGCCTTGGCGCTGGTGGTGTTTGCCAGTTGGCGGGTGTGGCGGTTGTTGCTCGGAGCGTATCTGTTCGGACTCGCCAGCATCCTGCATCTGGTGGCGCAGGGGTTGGGGCTGGCGATTCCGTCGAGTCTGCTGGCGATGCTGCCGTATGTCGCGACCATTGTAGTGCTGGTGCTGTTGTCACGGGATGCAGTGCGCACGCGGTTGTATGCGCCGGTGTCGTTGGGGCAGCCGTGGCAGGGTGGGCATTAGGAGGCGGCCGGGCGGGCCTCTTCGCGAGCAAGCCCGCTCCCACATTGGATCGGGTTTACACAGTTCCCTGTGGGAGCGGGCTTGCTCGCGAAAGCGCCCGAACCGGCAACACCTGAACCACGCCCCACACCACTTCAAAGAACAAGAAAATTACCAACAGCGAACTGGCGCCATGGGCCAGGGCATAAGCCTGCCAAGCCGCAAACAAAAACCGCCCCACCGCGTCATACCGCCCATAAACCTGCTGCGGATCACGAATCCGCAACACCGCCCAAACACACACAATCGACCCTAACAAATTCGCCATAAGCATGTGCATCGGCTCAAACGCCGGCAACTCACCCGGCAGATTCAACGCCTGGCTCACACTCGACAACACCCCATGCAACGCGGCAAAACTCCAAGGCGTGGCAAACGCCGCCGTCACGATCAAGTCATACCAGGCACTGCCGCGCACCAGTCGGCGATATTGCGTTGAAGTCCACATCGGCGTTGCTCCATAAATTCAGGGAGCAACAAGGCTAAAGCCTGGAGTATGCTCCAGGGTCAAGCCCCTTTGAGACGTCAAGATGCGCATCGGTGAATTAGCCCAGGCCAGCGCCGTCAGCCGCGACACGCTGCGCTTCTACGAGCAGCGCGGGTTGATCGCCGCGCAACGCAGCGCCAACGGTTATCGCGACTACCCGGCGGACATGGTGCAACTGGTGCTGTACATCAAAACCGCTCAACGGCTGGGGTTTACCCTCGGCGAGATCGGCAACAGCGTCGCCGCGTTATGGCAGTCGCCCGACCCGGACAGCGCCGTCACGCAACTGCTGCAAGACAAGCTCAAGTTGATCGAAACCCGGATGGCCGAACTCGGCGCGTTGCGCAGTGAGTTGCAGCAACGGCTCGGCCAGCGTTGTCCACTGAATCCGTGATCCTCATTTATCAAGGAAACCACTCATGTCCACGGCAAAAACCGCACTCATCATCGGCGCTTCTCGGGGCTTGGGCCTCGGGTTGGTGAAAACCTTGCTGGCCGACGGCTGGCAAGTCACCGCTACCGTGCGCAACCCGCAGAAGGCCGATGCGTTGCAAGCGCTGGGCAAGGTGCGGATTGAAAAACTCGACATGGATGATCAGCAAGCCGTCATCGCCCTGAGCCAACAGCTCAAGGGTGAAGTGTTTGACCTGTTGTTTGTGAATGCCGGCGTCAAGGGCCCGGAAGTTCAGACGCCTGGTGGCGGCGCGACGCTGGCCGAAGTCGGGCAACTGTTTTTCACCAACGCAGTGGCACCGATCAACCTGGCCCAGCGTTTCGTCGGGCAGATTCGTGACGGCAGCGGTGTGTTGGCGTTCATGAGTTCCGGGCTGGGTAGCGTAACCGTGGCGGACGCACCGGAGCTGGCGCTGTACAAGGCCAGTAAGGCCGCGTTGAACTCGATGACCAACACCTTCGTGACGCAATTGGGCGAACAGAAACTCACCGTGTTGTCACTGCATCCGGGCTGGGTGAAGACAGACATGGGCGGCGAAGGCGCAGACCTGGATGTGGAAACCAGCACCCGCGGGTTGGTTGATCAGGTGAATGCGTATACCGGTAAGGGCGGCCATTATTTTGTGAACTACAAAGGTGAGACCATTCCCTGGTAACACCGCCCTCCCCCGTAGGAGCTGCCGCAGGCTACTCCTACAGGGGTTTTGGGTCGTCTGGTCGGGCCGGGCTTGCCCGCGACGCCGTTTTGTTTGAAACTTCGCACCTCGCCTCACCGCGACCCTGGATCAGCAGACAGGGTAATCACTGAGCTGGCTAACCTGAACCCAACTTTCAGAGGAGCCGGCCAACATGCCTGCGACCCGTACCTGGTTAAAAAATCCCCTCGCGATCTTCACTGCCAATGGCCTCGATGCCCGTGGCGGCCTGGTGCTGCAAGACGGTTTGATCGTCGAAGTGCTCGCCGCTGGCCAGCAACCGTCCTCACCTTGTGGACAAGTCTTCGATGCCCGCGAGCATGTGATTCTGCCCGGCCTGATCAACACCCATCACCATTTCTATCAAACCCTGACCCGCGCCTGGGCGCCGGTGGTCAATCAGCCGTTGTTCCCGTGGCTGAAAACCCTGTACCCGGTCTGGGCGCGCCTCACGCCTGAAAAACTCGCCCTGGCCACCAAAGTCGCGTTGGCCGAGTTGCTGCTGTCCGGCTGCACCACCGCCGCCGATCACCACTATCTGTTCCCGGAAGGCCTGGAAAACGCGATCGACGTGCAAGTCGAAAGCGTTCGCGAACTGGGCATGCGCGCCATGCTGACGCGCGGTTCCATGAGCCTCGGCGAAAAGGACGGTGGCCTGCCACCGCAGCAAACCGTGCAGGAAGGCGAAGTGATTCTCGCCGACAGTCAGCGCTTGATTACCGAGTACCACGAGCGTGGCGACGGTGCACAAATCCAGATCGCCCTGGCGCCCTGCTCGCCGTTCTCGGTGACGCCGGAAATCATGTCCGCCAGCGCCGAACTGGCGAACAAACTCGATGTGCGCCTGCACACACACCTGGCTGAAACCCTCGACGAAGAGGACTTCTGCCTGCAACGCTTTGGCCTGCGCACCGTGGATTACCTGGACAGCGTCGGCTGGCTCGGCCCGCGCACCTGGCTGGCCCACGGCATCCATTTCAACCCGGACGAAATCGCCCGCCTCGGCGCGGCCGGCACCGGTATCTGCCATTGCCCGAGTTCGAATATGCGCCTGGCGTCCGGCATCTGTCCGACGCTGGACCTGACCGCCGCGGGTGCGTTGCTGGGCCTGGGAGTGGACGGCTCGGCGTCTAACGATGCGTCGAACATGATGCTCGAAACCCGTCAGGCGCTGTACATCCAGCGGCTGCGTTATGGCGCCGAGAAGATCACCCCGGAACGGGTCCTGGGCTGGGCGACCAAGGGTTCGGCGAGTTTGCTGGGGCGTACCGATATCGGTGAGTTGGCGGTGGGCAAGCAGGCGGATCTGGCGCTGTTCAAACTCGATGAGCTGCGGTTTTCCGGCAGCCATGATCCGGTGTCGGCGTTGCTGCTGTGTGGTGCGGATCGGGCGGATCGGGTGATGGTTGGCGGCAAGTGGCGGGTGATTGATGGGCAGGTTGAAGGGCTGGATCTCAAAGGCTTGATTGCCGATCACAGCCAGGCGGCTCGGCAGTTGATTGCCGGGACCTGACACAACACAATCAAAAATGTGGGAGCGGGCTTGCTCGCTCCCACATTGATCCGGTTTCCACCGTGGTTTTGTGGTGTGCTTAGAGGCCAAGCAACGACAACATGATAAACGTCGCAAACAACACGAAGTGAGTCATGCCTTCAATGGCATTGGTTTCGCCGTCGTTGAGGTTGATAGCACTGACGAGCAGGGTCAGAAAAACCATCACCGTCTGCACCGGGGTCATCGCCATATGAAATGGCTGGCCGGTGTAGAGCGCCATCGCTTCCATCACCGGCACCGTCAAGATTACCGTCGACAGCGAAGCGCCCATGGCGATGTTGACCACCGACTGCATGCGGTTGGCCAATGCCGCGCGCAATGCGGTCAAAATCTCCGGCGCAGCGGAAATCGCCGCTACCAGGATCGCCGTGATCACCGGCGGTGCTCCCGTTCCTTCCAGCCCCAGGTCGAGGGTCTTGGACATCACCTCGGCCAAGGCGCCAATCACCACAACGCCAAATACCAGCGTACTGACGCTAAGCGCCACGTTGACCGGCTCAGGTTTGTCTTCCGGGACTTTCTTGCGGCGTTTTTCCGGATAGCTGTAGCTGAAAAAATAACTGTGCGGCCCGACCTGCATGCGCAAAAACAAGGTGTAGAGCACGATCATCGCGCCGATGGTGAACGCCGAATAAACCTTCCAATTCGCTTCAGGAATGAACTCCGGCACCACCATTGAAACCCCCATGGCAGTGAGGATCATCACGCTGTAGCTGCGCGCCGAGTCGTCGTTGTAGGACTGTTCGCCATGCTTGATCCCGCCCATCAAAGCGGCGAGACCGAGAATGCCGTTGATGTCGAGCATCACCGCCGAGTAAATCGTGTCACGCACCAGGGTCGGCGAGGCTTCGTTGCTCATCATGATCGCCAGGATCACCACTTCGACCAGCACGGCGGCGAGGGTCAGGATCATCGTGCCGTAAGGATCGCCGACTTTTTCGGCGAGCAATTCGGCGTGATGAGCCACGCGCATCGAGGCGACGACGATGAACGCGATCAGCACCAGCCCGGCGGCGAGCGCGACGGGTTGGCCGCTGTGCAACATCCACGGCTCTAGCGGGTACGCAACGACGGCGGCGAGAACGGCCAGCAACAGAAATTTTTCTTGCTTGAGGAGTGTGAGCATTGCGGGCCTTTTGCACAGTGGCGCGAAAACAGGGTGATGAGCTACTGACTGCGGGGCGGCGCTAACGTTTCGTTACACCTTAGCGCACCAGTGGATGGCAGCTGTGCTCGGCCATGCACTTTTATTGGCCTCAAGGCCCCCATCGCGAGCAGGCTCGCTCCCACAGGGGAACGCAACCCAATGTGGGAGCGAGCTTGCTCGCGATGGCCGCGACACGGTTTCGGCTTGATTGTTGTCCTGTTGGTCAGCAATTTGCATTGACCTCGCCAACCTCAAAACAAAATGGAGTTCGAGTTCATGCATAAACGTCCGTTGAAGAAGCTGTTGTGCGCCGTTGCGGCGGCTATCGGTCTGAGCGCCAGCCTGACCGCCAATGCCACCGACCCGCTGAAAGTCGGCTTCGTCTATATCGGCCCGATCGGTGACCACGGCTGGACGTATCAGCATGAACAGGGGCGCAAGGCACTCGCCGATAAATTCGGCGCGCAGATCACCACCAACTACGTGGAAAACGTCGCCGAAGGCGCCGACGCCGAGCGGGTGATCCGCAACATGGCCAAGGACAACTACGACCTGATCTTCACGACCTCTTTCGGCTACATGAACCCGACCCTGAAAGTCGCCAAGCAATTCCCCAAGGTGACCTTCGAGCACGCCACCGGCTACAAACAGGACAAGAACCTCGGCACCTACCTGGCGCGCACGTATGAAGGTCGCTACGTCGGCGGTTTCCTCGCGGCGAAGATGACCAAGACCAAGAAGATCGGCTACGTCGCCTCGTTCCCGATCCCGGAAGTGATCCGCGACATCAACGCCATTCAACTGGCTCTGAACAAGTACAACCCGGGCACCGAGATCAAGGTGGTGTGGGTCAACTCGTGGTTCGATCCGGGCAAAGAGGCCGATGCCGCCAACGCGCTGATCGACCAGGGCGTGGACGTGGTGTTCCAGCACACCGACAGCCCGGCGCCGATCCAGGCGGCCGAACGTCGCGGCGTGTATGCCGTGGGCTACGCTTCGGATATGGCGCACTTCGGGCCGAAGGCGGTGCTGACCTCCATCGTCAACGACTGGGGCCCGCACTACATTCAGGCGACCCAGAGCGTGCTCGACCACAACTGGAAATCCCAGGATTACTGGGGCGGCTTGAAGGAAGGCACGGTTGAACTGCCGATCAGCGACCTGGTGCCGGCGCCGGTGAAAGCCGAAGCCGAGCAAATCATTGCCGACATCAAGAGCGGTGCGCTGCACCCGTTTACCGGGCCGATCAAGGATCAGGCCGGTGTCGAGAAAATCGCGGCGGGGGCGACAGCGAGCAATGCGGAACTGGCGTCGATGAACTACTACGTTGAAGGCATGAAGGCTGAGATTCCGAAGTAATCCTTCATCCTTCAGCCTCAACACACCCCCCCTGTGGGAGCGGGCTTGCTCGCGAAAGCGGTGTGTCAGTTACGAAAATGCCGACTGACACTCCCTCTTCGCGAGCAAGCCCGCTCCCACATTGGAATTCCGGCGTTTATAAGGACTGCGCATGAATCAACTCCCGATCATCGACATCGCTCCGCTCTACAGCGACGACGCCCATACCTGGCAATCCGTCGCCACGCAAATCGACCGCGCCTGCCGCGACTGGGGCTTTTTCTACATCAAAGGTCACCCGATCAGCGCCGCGCGCATCGATGCCGTGCTCGACCACGCCCACCGTTTCTTCGCCCTGCCCGCCGCCGAAAAGCTCAAGATCGACATCACCCAGACCCAACACCATCGCGGCTACGGCGCCATCGCCACCGAGCAGCTGGACCCGAGCAAACCCAGTGACCTGAAAGAAACCTTCGACATGGGCCTGCACTTTCCGGCCGATCACCCGGAAGTACTGGCGGAAAAACCGCTGCGCGGCCCCAACCGCCATCCATCGATGCCGGGTTGGGAAGCGCTGATGGAGCA
Organism: Pseudomonas sp. ASL4; assembly: GCF_056680395.1. Lineage (NCBI taxonomy): Bacteria > Pseudomonadati > Pseudomonadota > Gammaproteobacteria > Pseudomonadales > Pseudomonadaceae > Pseudomonas > Pseudomonas sp. ASL4. Next base: position 7,374,425 of record NZ_CM155280.1, read on the forward strand.
GCATTACGTCGACATGCAAGCCCTCGCCCAAACCCTGCTGCGGGCGATGACGATGGCGCTGAACATCGAACGCGACTTCTTCGATACCCGCTTCAATGAGCCCGTCAGCGTGCTGCGGATGATCCACTACCCGCCACGCCACACCGCCAGTTCTGAAGACCAGCAAGGCGCCGGCGCCCACACCGATTACGGCTGCATCACCCTGCTCTATCAGGACGCCGCCGGCGGCCTGCAAGTACGCAACGTCAAAGGTGAGTGGATCGATGCGCCGCCCATCGAAGGCACCTTCGTGGTCAACCTCGGCGACATGATGGCGCGCTGGAGCAACGACCGTTACCTGTCGACGCCGCACCGGGTTATCAGCCCGCTGGGGGTGGACCGTTACTCGATGCCGTTCTTCGCCGAGCCACACCCGGACACCGCCATCGAATGCCTGCCCGGTTGCCAGGACGAACTGCACCCGGCGAAATATCCGGCCACCACCTGCGCCGAATTTCTGCTCTCGCGCTTCGCCGATACCTACGCCTATCGACGGGAACAGGAAGCGGTGTGATGAACCGGTTGGTCAGGTTTTACCAATTGTTGCGGCGCGCATCTGTAGAATGCCGTCATTGCACCTGATGAGAATTCGAACATGTACGACTGGCTGAACGCCCTGCCCAAGGCAGAACTGCACTTGCACCTGGAAGGCTCGCTGGAGCCTGAGTTGCTGTTCGCCCTGGCCGAACGCAACAAGATCGCCCTGCCGTGGAACGACGTCGAAACCCTGCGCAAGGCCTACGCCTTTAACAACCTGCAAGAGTTTCTCGACCTGTACTACCAGGGCGCCGACGTGTTGCGCACCTCTCAGGATTTCTACGACCTGACCTGGGCTTACCTGTTGCGTTGCAAGGCGCAGAACGTGATTCACACCGAGCCGTTCTTCGATCCGCAGACCCACACCGACCGTGGTGTGCCATTCGAAGTGGTGCTCAACGGCATCGCTGCCGCACTTAAAGATGGCGAGCAGCAACTGGGCATCACCAGCGGTTTGATCCTGAGCTTCCTGCGCCACTTGAGCGAAGACGAAGCGCAGAAAACCCTCGACCAGGCGCTGCCGTTCCGCGATGCGTTCGTGGCTGTCGGCCTGGACAGTTCGGAGATGGGTCACCCGCCGAGCAAGTTCCAGCGTGTGTTTGATCGTGCCCGTCACGAAGGCTTCCTGACCGTCGCCCACGCCGGTGAAGAAGGCCCGCCGGAATACATCTGGGAAGCCATCGACCTGCTGAAAATCCAGCGCATCGACCATGGCGTGCGCGCCATCGAAGACGAGCGTCTGATGCAGCGGATCATCGACGAACAGATCCCGCTGACCGTGTGCCCGTTGTCCAACACCAAGCTCTGCGTGTTCGATCACATGTCCCAGCACAACATTCTCGACATGCTCGAACGTGGTGTGAAAGTGACCGTGAACTCCGACGACCCGGCGTACTTCGGCGGTTATGTCACCGAGAACTTCCACGCGCTGTATACCGACTTGGGCATGACCCAGGATCAGGCCAAGCGTTTGGCGCAGAACAGCCTGGATGCTCGACTGGTAAAGCCATAAGCATCACCGCATAACCATTGTGGGAGCGGGCTTGCTCGCGAAGGGGCCGTGTCAGTCAATATCAATGTCGACTGACACACTGCTTTCGCGAGCAAGCCCGCTCCCACATTTTTAGATCGGTGTCGCTTCAGTCAACTCTTCAAGCGTCTTGCCCCGCGTCTCCATCCCGAACACCCAAACCACCGCCGCCGCAATCGCAAAGCACATCGCCCCCAAGGCGAACACCCCGCCCTGCCCGGTTATCGGGAACACCAGCCCGGTCACCAACGGCCCAAGCAACGAACCGATGCGTCCAATCGCCGAGGCAAATCCTGAGCCCGTGGCCCGCGCCGAGGTCGGGTACAACTCCGGCGTGTAGGTGTAGAGCACCGCCCACATGCCGAACAGGAAGAATTGCATCAACAGCCCCGAGGTAATCAACAGGCTGACGTTGCCGCCAAATACCGCACTCTGGCCATAGAGAAACGCCATCACCCCGCCGCCCAGCAGCGTCACCACGCACACCGGTTTACGTCCCCAGCGCTCCACCAGCCATGCGGCCATGAGGAACCCGGGAATCCCGCCGAGGGAAATCAGCACCGTGTAATACACCGACTGGGTCACGGCAAAACCTGACTGTTGCAGCAAGGCGCTGAGCCACGACGTCAATCCATAGAAACCGAGCAAGGCGAAGAACCAGACGCTCCAGATCATCATCGTGCGCTGGCGGTACAGCGGCGACCAGATCTGCCGCAGCGCGGAAAAGAAGTGGCCCGGCGTACTTTCCACGCGCGGCAGGCGTATCGGCTCCGGCAAATCAGCACGCCCCAGCGACGCCCGGACTCGATCTTCAATGCGCAACAAAACCTTGTCCGCCGCCTCATGCCGCCCAGCCTGTTCCAGCCAGCGCGGGGATTCGGGAATGAAGAAGCGAATCGCCAGGACAAACACCGCCGGCACCGCCAACACCAGGAAGATGTCGCGCCAGCCGATCACCGGCAGCAAAAAGTACGACAGCACCCCGGCTGCGACAAAACCCAGCGGCCAGAACCCGTCCATCAACGCGATATAACGCCCACGTTTCTTGGCCGGAATCAGTTCCGAGAGCATCGACTGGGCGATGGGAAACTCCATGCCCATGCCGATCCCCAGCAGGACTCGGAACAAGGTCAGTGTTTCCACGTTTTGCGCCGTCGAGCACAAGTAACTGGCGATGCCCCACAACACGATGCTCCACTGGAACACCGGTTTGCGTCCGAAGCGATCGGCCAACATGCCGGACAACGACGCCCCCAGCACCATGCCAAAAAAGCTCGAACTGGCCAGCAACCCGGCCTGGGCGCTGCTCAGGCCGAACTCGGTTTTGATCGAGCCGAGCAGGAAGGTCATCATCGCCAGGTCCATGGAGTCAAAGAAAAACGCCAAGGCAATGATGATGAAAATGATGCGGTGATAGCCGCTGATGGGCAGCCGTTCCAATCGTTCTGCCGCGCTGAAGCCTCGTGTTTCCATGCCACATCCCCCCGTCCGAAAGTCCCCGGAACGAGTGTGCGCGATAGCGGCTGGGGGTTATTGCTGGATGCGACCTGCTCGCATCCCTGAACGACGCCCGAGACCTCAGACGTCGGTCTCGACGTGTCTAAAACGCCATTTCCAGCTCGGCCTCCTTGGCAAAGCGATGAACTTCACGCTGCCCGACAACAGTGATCTGCAAGGCTCGTGAGTCATTGGGCAGGCTCAACCAGCCAGACTGCATGAACAACTGCAACAACGCCGCGCCCAGCGAGCCTCCCAGGTGCGGGCGGCGTTCACTCCAGTCAGGGCAGGCGCAGGCGATTTGCGCGTTGCGGTGGGCCAGGGCCTGGATGAACACCCCCCGGCTGGCCAGTTGCGTGGCGCCCTTGTGGGTGACAACGACCCGCTGATCGAACTGCTCGATCCAGCCAGCATCCAGCAGACGCTGGAATAGATCGGCCGCCAGCGTGCCACCCAAATGGTCATCGCAGAGCCGGGCCTGCAACAGCGACGACGGCGCCGCCTGGCGCTTGGCCATGAGGCTGCCACGTTTGATCGTCTGCGCAATATCCCGAGGCATGCTGGCCAGGGAAGCGCTGGCCAGCGCTTCGACCGCCGCGCCGACTTCGGGGGCCGCCAGGCGGAAGAACCTTTTTCGCCCGCGCTCTTCGACTTTCAACAGACCTCCGGCGGACAAACGCCCCAGGTGTGCACTGGCCGAAGACGGCGACAGCCCGGCTAGCAAGGCCAGCTCTTCGGTATGCCGCGCCGAGCCATCCATCAAGGCCCACATCATTGCGCTGCGCTTGGGGTCAGCCAGCAACGTGGCGATCTGGCTAATGCAAGGTGCATGTTCCATGTATTCACTCCCTGTTGAATCATTTCGTCTACTGCTCACAGACATCTTGACCAGTAATATGTCGTCGGCCAAGACGCGTAAACCGCCATGAACCGGGTCAGGCAAACCACCCTCGCAATGTGTTCTGTCGAACAACCCGGGCCGACTCCCGGGCAAGGACGACAGGATTGTGAACGCGTCAGGGCCGGTTCGACCGTGCAGGCATGAAGCGGGCGCTAGTATAAGCGGGTTAACCGCTGGTTCCTGCCCTTGGGACGCTTCCGGTGCTGATAGTTCCTGACAGAAATTTCGCTATTTGCCTGCGACTATTGATCTACACCCGGTAGGGCTGGAAATTGACGCCCCAAATGCGCACATCGGCTGGCAAGCATTTCCCGCAAAAGGTTCACCGGCTTACTCAATTGCGCGCGATGAGCACACAGTAAATTCAGTGGTGCGCGCTCACAGAGCAACTCCGGCATCAGCACTTTCAAGCGACCGGCCAACACATCGGCAGCCACATCGAGCCAGGACTTATAGGCAATCCCCGCCCCCGCAACGGCCCACAGGCGCACCACGTCAGCGTCATCGCTGAAACGGTCACCACTGACCGTCAACCCGACTTCGCGCTTGCCATCGTGGAAACTCCAGTGATCGTGAACCCGGCTGCCGAGCATGAACAACAGGCAATTGTGTTGCGCCAGTTGCTCCAGTTGGCGCGGCTCGCCGTGCCGGGCCAGATAACCGGGCGAGGCGCAGAGGACCCGGCGGTTTTGCGGGGCGATGGGCAGCGCCACCAGGCTCGAATCTTCCGGCTCGCCGTAACGCAGGGCAATGTCCACCGGTTGGCGGAACAGGTCGGCGATGCGATCCCCCAACAGTAAACGCACAGTGAGTTTCGGATGTTCACGCTGAAATTCATCCAGCCATGGCAGCAACAGGTTGCGTCCGAAATCCGACGGCGCCGACAGTTGCAGCACACCGCTGACCTGATCCTGTCCGCTGGCCAGCAGACGGCGGCCCTCATCCAGATTGCTCAGGGCCGCCCGGGCATATTCCAGAAAGCCTTCACCTTCGGCCGTCAGGCGCAGACTGCGGGTGGAACGGGCTAGCAACCGCGCGCCGAGTTGCTGTTCGATGCGCTTCAGCGCCGCGCTGGCCACTGCCGCCGACATGTCCATCACCCGCGCCGCCGCCGACAGGCTGCCCAGGTCCGCCGCCCGGACAAACAACTGCAAGTCATCGAAACGCAGCATCTTCAGCCTCGATTATCAAAAAAATATTGAAAGAGAGTGCTCTTTTAGCGGGTTTTATCTTGCAGAGAAATAGCCAATCATCTGTCCCATCGAAATCACTCAGCGTCAGGAGTCGAACATGTCCCAGCCTTTTACCGCCATCGCCACCCTCATCGCCAAAGCTGGCCAGCAGGACGCCCTCGAACAGCACTTGCGAGCGCTACTGGAACCGACCCGCGCCGAGGCCGGTTGCGGTCAATACGACTTGCATCAGGATCTGGCCAACCCACTGGCGTTCTACATGATCGAACAATGGAGCAGCGACCAAGCCCTGCAAGCCCATGACGCCAGCGCCCACATCCAGAACTTCCGCGCCAAGGCCGGTGACTTTCTCGAACACTTCGACCTCAAGCGCCTGCGCACCCTGGCCTGATCCCTTCCTCTATTACTGTTCCGGAGCCCTCCATGAAAGCCATTGCCTATTACGCCGCCCTGCCGATCAGCGACGCAAAATCCCTGCAAGACATCGAACTGCCAGAACCGGTCCCCGGTCCCCGCGACCTGCTGGTGGAAGTCAAAGCCATCTCGGTCAACCCGGTGGACGCCAAGGTTCGGCAGAACGTCCAGCCTGAAGGCGGCGCGGCAAAAGTGCTGGGTTGGGACGTGGCGGGCGTGGTCAAAGCTGTAGGCAGTGAAGTGACGCTGTTCAAGACCGGCGACAAAGTGTTTTACGCCGGCTCCATCGCCCGGGCTGGCGGCAATAGCGAACTGCATGTGGTGGACCAGCGGATTGTCGGCCATATGCCGAAAACCCTCGGTTTCGCTGAAGCCGCCGCCCTGCCGTTAACCGCGATCACCGCGTGGGAATTGTTGTTCGAGCGCCTGCAAGTGCGCGAAGGCAAAACCGATGAAGGCCAGAGTCTGCTGATCGTCGGGGCTGCCGGCGGTGTCGGCTCGATCCTGACCCAACTCGCCAGGCAACTCACCGGGCTGAAGGTCATCGGCACCGCATCTCGCCCACAAACCCAGAGTTGGGTGCGTGAGCTGGGCGCCGATCTGGTGATCGATCACAGCCAGCCGTTGAGCGAAGAACTCAAGCGTGCCGGCGTTGGGCAGGTGACCCACGTCGCCAGCCTGACCCAAACCGATGAACACCTGGATCAACTGATCGAAGCCTTGGCGCCTCAGGGCAAACTGGCGCTGATCGATGATCCAAAGGCGCTGGACGTGACCAAGCTCAAGCGCAAGAGCATTTCGCTGCACTGGGAATTTATGTACACCCGTTCGCTGTTTGAAACGGCCGACATGATCGAGCAGCACAACCTGCTCAACCGCGTGGCCGGGCTGATCGATGCCGGCACGCTGAAAACCACAGTGGGCGAACACTTCGGCACCATCAACGCAACCAACCTGCGCCGCGCCCATGAACTGCTGGAAAGCGGCAAGTCCAAGGGCAAGATTGTGCTGGAAGGGTTCTAACCGCTCCCGCAGGAGCGAGGCTTGCCCGCGAAAGCGTCCTTGAGATCGCCATCGCGGGTAAGCCCGGCTCGACAAAAGGCTGCGATCTTTTGATCTTGCAAACCGTCAGTCCGAAGGTTGACCCTTGTCACAATTGCGATCGTATTCAGGTCTACAATCGAAACCTCTGCGACACCGTCTTTTACTGAAGGAGGTCAGCAATGAAGATCCTGATAAAAGAAGTGGCAACATCCCAATGGCAGGTCCGCCTGGACCAACACGCCGTCACGTTCCGCAGCGAAGCTGAAGCGCTCGCTTTCACCCGCACCCTTGAAGCGCGGCTTCTCGCCCCTCATAAAATCCCAGACCGCCAGCAGCGTGCCGCTGGCTGAGTCCTCATCACGCCTCTGCTTGGGCCAGCGCCCGGGCATTTTGCAAACGCCGGGTGAGCATCGCGACGCTCACCACCAGAATCCCGCACAGGCTGATGACCGTAGCCATCGGCATGGCGCTGCCATCGTGTAAAACGCCCACCAGTGCCGACGCCCCGGCGGCGATGCTGAATTGCAGGCAGCCGAGCAGCGCCGATGCACTGCCGGCGCGGGCGCCCTGCCCGTTCATGGCGCAGGCTGAAGCGTTGGGGAGGATGCAACCGAGGCTGGCGATGCAGACAAACAATGGAATCAGCAGCGGCCAAAGCTGTTCGGTGTGCAGTGAGCTGACAGCGAGCAATGTCAGGCCCGCGCCCAGATAAATCCAGACTGTGCGCGCCAGCAGGAACGCCGGGCCACGCTTGGCCAACAGTCGCGCGTTGACCTGCGCCACCAGAATGAAGCCCGCCGCGTTGGTGCCGAACAGCCAGCCGAAATGCTCGGCCGGCACGCCATAAAGCTTGATGAAGACAAACGGCGAACCAGAGATGTAGGCAAACATCCCGGCGACGGCGAGACCGCCGGTCAGGGCGTGGCCGAGGTAAACCGGGTCGGCTAATAAGCGACCGTACTGCCGCAATGCCCCTTTCAACGGTTGGCGCGGCACATAGTCCGGCAGGCTTTCCGGCAACCCGAGGGCCACGGCCAGGGCGGCCAAGGCGCTGAAGCAGGTCAACACCAGGAAGATCGACTGCCAGCCCGTGGTGTTGACCAACAATCCGCCGAGCATCGGTGCAAGAATCGGCGCCAGGCCCATCACCAGCATCAGTTGGGAAAAGACCTTCGCCGAGCCCACCGCATCACATTTATCACTGACCACCGCCCGGGAGATCACCATTCCCGCGCAACCGCCCAGCGCCTGGATGAATCGCGCACCCATCAGCCATTCCAGATTCGGCGCAAATGCGCAGGCCAGGGAAGCAGCGGTGAACAAGCCAACGCCAGTCAGCAACGGAATACGCCGCCCGAAACGATCCGCCACCGGGCCGTAGAGCAACTGACCAATGGACAAGCCAAGAAAATACGCGGCGAGCGTCATTTGAACGTGTTTTTCGTCGGTGCCGAACGCTTGCGCGATGGCCGGGAACGCCGGCAGATAGAAATCGATCGCCAGCGGACCGAAAGCGGTCAGGGCGCCAAGAATCAAAATGGTACGCAAGTTCATCGGGCATCCAGTTGGGCGTGGTTCGACAGCTCGACAGTCTAGCCGCGCGGGGACGCCTTGAACATTCCGATAGGTCGCTAACTATTAAAAACTGCTGGATGAACTCAAATCAATGTGGGAGCGGGCTTGCTCGCGATCGCGGAGTGTCAGTCGACATCGATGTTGAATGTGCCGGCCTCTTCGCGAGCAAGCTTTGCTCCTACAAAAGCAAATGTTTCAGGCGACTTTGGCTTCGTAGCCTTCTTCAGTGATCGCGGCGATCACCTGCTCGGTGGTCAGTGCGCTTTCGACGCCGACTTCCTTCGCCCCCAGATCCACGCGCACGCTGGCGGCCGGGTCCCTGGCTTGCAGGGCTTGGGTGATGGCCTTGACGCAGTGACCGCAGGACATGCCTTGAACGTTGAACACTTGCATGGGATGACTCCTGTAATGAGGCTTTTGGATGATCTGCCGGCAGTCTCGAGCTTGCCACCATGGCAAGGTCAAGTTCTGAAATAGACTGCCGGGCTGGCAATCGGCCGCGCGCTCGGCCAAGCTGCGTCCATCAATGACTCGACCTCTGGAGATTCAGCCATGCGCTGGTCAACTCTCAGCCTGTTTGGCTTCCTCAGCCTTTTCGCCGCCCTGCCTTCGGCCAACGCCGCCGGCGAGGATTACGCGGTTCTGATCATCTCGCGTGAGCGCCTGGAAGTGGCGACCTCCTGCGAGATTGGCGTGTACATACAGGACCAGCCTGTGGGGCGATTGCTGCAGGAGCAGACCATCTCGTTCAACCTGCCTCACGGCACGATTTCCGTACGTCTGAAGCTGGAACCCGGTCAAGTCCCGGGCTGCAGCCCTGGCATGCTGGCACCGCCCGCGCAGGAAATCACGCTCAAGGCCGGCGATGTCGTGAAGTACCGGATTGCGACGACGGCGAGAGGGATGTACCTGCGGCCGGCCGCTCTCGAGTATTGAGTCGCCTGTAAAAGATCGCAGCCTTCGGCAGCTCCTACGGGATTGGGTTACCACACCATCAATGTAGGAGCTGCCGAAGGCTGCGATCTTTTGATCTATTGATCTGGAACATGGCGCTTGACCTTGCCAGCATGGCAAGGTTGATCCTGTAGACACTTTCTACAGGGAGCGTGACCGATGTCCGAATCCACCACTTTCGACCTGCCGATTGTCGGCATGACCTGCGCCAGTTGCGCCGGGCGTGTCGAGCGCGCCTTGAGCAAAGTCATCGGCGCCACAGCCGTCAGTGTCAACCTGGCCACCGAGCAGGCGCGTATCCAAGCGCCCAGCGACAGCTTGCCTGCATTGATGGACGCGGTGCAGCAGGCCGGCTACAGCGTGCCGCAGCAAAGTCTGGAGTTGAGCATCGACGGCATGACCTGCGCGTCCTGCGTCGGCCGGGTCGAACGGGCGCTGACCAAGGTGCCAGGGGTGAAAAGCGTCAGCGTCAACCTGGCCAACGAACGTGCGCACCTCGAACTGCTCGGCCACATCGATCCGCAAATCCTGATCGCCGCTGTCACCAAGGCGGGCTACAACGCCAGCGTCTGGGAAGTCGAACACCCCACCGACAATCAACAGGCCCGCCTTCATCGTGAGCGCTGGATCTTGCTCGCGGCCATCGCCCTCGCCCTGCCACTGGTGCTGCCGATGCTGCTGCAGCCCTTAGGCGTGCACTGGATGCTCCCGGCCTGGGCACAATTCGCCTTGGCCACGCCGGTGCAATTCATCTTCGGCGCAAGGTTTTACGTCGCTGCCTGGAAAGCCGTGCGCGCCGGGGCCGGCAATATGGACCTGCTCGTCGCCCTGGGCACCAGCGCCGGTTATGGCTTGAGCCTCTACGAATGGGCCACCGCCGCCGGGCGTATGCCGCATCTGTATTTCGAAGCGTCAGCGGTGGTAATCGCCCTGGTGCTGCTGGGCAAATACCTGGAAAGTCGCGCTAAACGCCAGACCGCCAGCGCCATTCGCGCACTGGAAGCCTTGCGTCCGGAGCGGGCGATTCAAGTCATCGACGGCCGTGAACAAGATGTCGCCATCAGCGCCTTGCGCCTGAATTATCTGGTCATGGTCAAACCCGGCGAACGCTTCCCCGTGGACGGCGAAGTGGTGGAAGGCCAGAGCCACGCCGACGAAGCGTTGATCAGCGGCGAAAGCCTGCCAGTGCCAAAACAACCCGGCGATAAAGTCACCGGTGGTGCGATCAACGGCGAAGGTCGGTTGCTGGTTCGCACCTTGGCGCTCGGCGCCGAAACCGTATTGGCGCGGATCATTCGTCTGGTCGAGGATGCTCAAGCCGCGAAAGCGCCGATCCAGAAACTGGTGGATAAAGTCAGCCAGGTGTTCGTGCCGACGGTATTGGTCCTGGCCCTGGCGACGTTGATCGGTTGGTGGCTATACGGCGCACCGATCGAAACGGCATTGATCAACGCCGTCGCGGTGCTGGTGATCGCCTGCCCTTGCGCCTTGGGCCTGGCCACGCCGACCGCGATCATGGCCGGCACTGGCGTGGCGGCGCGCTACGGGATTTTGATCAAGGACGGCGAAGCGCTGGAGCGTGCCCATGAAGTCAGCGCGGTGGTCTTCGACAAGACCGGCACCCTGACCTCCGGTACCCCGCGCATCGCTCATTTGAGCGCGGTTGACGGTAATGAAGCGCCGCTGCTGCAAATGGCCGGCGCGCTGCAACGGGGCAGCGAACACCCGCTGGCCAAAGCTGTTCTGGATGCTTGCGCCGAGCGTGGGTTGATCGTGGCCGATGTCAGCGACAGCCAGTCGCTGACCGGACGCGGGATTGCCGGCACCCTCGACGGGCGTCGGTTGGCGCTGGGCAATCGTCGTCTGCTGGAGGAAAGCGCTTTGAGCGCGGGCTCCTTGGCTGATTCCGCAAAAGCCTGGGAAACCGAAGGCCGGACTCTGTCCTGGCTGATCGAGCAAAGCCCCGAACCGCGCGTGCTCGGCCTGTTTGCCTTTGGCGACACCCTCAAGCCCGGTGCCTTGCAAGCGGTGCAGCAACTCAACGCACGCAATATCAGCAGCCACCTGCTGACCGGCGACAACCGTGGCAGCGCCAAAGTAGTGGCCGACGCTTTGGGGATTAAAGATGTTCACGCTGAAGTCCTCCCGGCGGACAAAGCCGCCACCGTCGCCGAATTGAAGAAAACCGGCGTGGTGGCGATGGTCGGCGACGGCATCAACGACGCCCCTGCGCTGGCCGCCGCGGATATCGGCATCGCCATGGGTGGCGGCACTGACGTGGCGATGCACGCCGCCGGGATCACCCTGATGCGCGGTGATCCACGGCTGGTGCCGGCGGCGCTGGAGATCAGCCGCAAGACCTACGCGAAGATCCGGCAAAATCTGTTCTGGGCCTTCGTCTATAACCTGATCGGCATTCCGCTGGCGGCGTTCGGCTTCCTCAACCCGGTACTGGCCGGCGCGGCCATGGCGCTGTCGAGCGTCAGCGTGGTGAGCAATGCGTTACTGTTGAAAACCTGGAAACCCAAGGATCTGGAGGACAACCGATGAACATCGGCCAAGCGGCCCGCCACAGTGGCCTGAGCGCGAAGATGATCCGTTATTACGAATCCACAGGCTTGCTCAAGGCTGCCCATCGCACCGACAGCGGCTACCGGGTCTATGGCGATGATGACCTGCACACACTGGCCTTCATCAAGCGTTCCCGGGACTTGGGATTCTCACTGGAAGAGGTCGGTAAACTGCTGACCCTTTGGCAGGACCGCCAGCGGGCCAGCGCTGATGTGAAGGCACTGGCCCGTCAACACATCGACGAGCTGAACCAGAAGATCCGCGAACTCGGCCAACTGCGCGACACCTTGCAGGATTTGGTCGAGCACTGTCAGGGCGACCACCGCCCCGACTGCCCGATCCTCAAGGAGCTGGCGTCGGGTTGCTGCGCCGAGCCTGCTCGCGCCTGAGCGACAAGCCCTTCACCACCAGCAACGTGGTGAGGGGAATACCGTGGAACAACATCACCACCGCGCCGGGCGTCCACCAGGCATAGAACGGCGCGGCGATCAGCATGCCGATACCGAAGCCGGTCATTTGCAACAGCGTAAGGAAGCTGAAGATCGGCAGACGCAGGTGGTCCGGCTCACGTTGCAGGCGCGACATCAGACCGACTTCGGAAAAACCGTCGCCCAGCCCGGCCGGCAACGAGAACAGCAGCAAACCGTAAAGGGTCTGTTGCTGGAACATCAGGATGAAGCCGCAGGACATCAGCAGCACGCCGAAGAAAAACCGCCGCTCCAAATTGATGTTGTCCGAGCCTTTGAGACGGCTGGCAATCCGCGCGCCGATGAGTTTGCCGCTGGCCCAGACCGCCAGCATCAGACCCAACGTGGTACTGGCCGATTCCGGCGTCAACAGTCGGGAGATGATCGGGAACCCGACGTTGTGCGCCGCGCTGCCGAGGGTGTCGGCCATGGCGACTGCAAGCATCGCCGCCAGCACCGGAGCGGACCGTAACCCCTGAAGCAGCGCCGACCATTCCCCGCGTTCGGAATTCGATTCTGCAGCAGGAACGATTGCGCGAAATCGCAACGGCACAATCAACAACGCCGCCAGCAGATAGGTGACCACATTCAGTGCGAACACCGCTTCAAAGCCAAACGCCGCGACCACCAACCCCGCCACCAGACTGCCACCGACCATCGCAATGGACGCTGCCGAAGTGATCCAGGCGTTGGTCTTGAGCAAGTGTTCGCGGTCGATCAGGTTCGGCAATTGGCTGTTGAGGCCGATGGCGAACATCGAATTGCCAAACCCCAGACCAAACGCAATTACCGGCAGCAGCAATGCTTGCTGGGTCACCGGCAGAATCAATAACAAACCTAGAACCCCTGCACGCAACAGGTCGAAGGCAATCAGCGGCACACGGCCAGACCAGCGCCGATAGAACGTGGTGCCGATCAGACTGGCAAAAATCCCTCCGGCTACGCGGCTGGCGAGGAAGATCGCGACGCTCATGGCGCTGTTGCTGAGCACGTAGACGTAAGTGGCCAGGGCGACCATGTTGAGGAATGCACCGAAGTCGGAGATCAGACGAGCGGTGATGATGAGCTGGGCATTGCGCGTGGAAGGGATGTTCACAATCAATCCTTGAGTGTGGGTGTTTCGAGTGCCGCAGTATGTGGGAGCTGGCTTGCGCACGAAAGCGGTGTGTCCGTCGACTTCCATGTTGAATCTGCCGCACCATCGCGAGCAGGCTCGCTCCCACATTGATTGGCGGTGGGCACAAATGAGTATGAGCACCACACATCCCCTGTGGGAGCGGGCTTGCTCGCGAAGGCGTCGTGTCAGTCGACAGCATTTTTGCTGTTACATCGTTTTCGCGAGCAAGCCCGCTCCCACGTTGGGTCGTCAGTGGATGTTGGGGCGGTGCCGGGCAGACACAAAAAACCCGGCCTGCGCCGGGTTTTTCGTTAACCGATCACTGCATCCAAGGTGGAGGCGGTTCTTCGGTTTTGCCCGGTGGCGCATCATCAGCCGCGCGCACCGCTTGTTTACGCTCTTCATCCAGGCGTGCCGCCTCGATTTCGCGTATGACGCCGCCAACGTCCGCCAGCTCTTCCGGCTCGTCGAACTCGCCGGTCAACACGCTGGCCGGGTGCAAGGTGCCGGCTTCGTAGAGCGCCCACATTTCCTTGGCGTACTTGGTCTTTTTCAACTCCGGCGCAAAACGCCCGAAGTAGGACGCCATGTTGCCCACGTCCCGCTCCAGCATGTTGAACGCGTGGTTGTTGCCCGCCGCATCCACAGCTTGCGGCAAGTCAATGATGACCGGGCCGGTCGGGGTCAACAGTACGTTGAACTCCGAAAGGTCACCGTGCACCAGACCGGTACACAACATCAGCACGATTTGGGAAATCAGGAACGCGTGATATTCACGGGCCTGATCCGGTTCCAGCACCACGTCGTTCAGACGTGGCGCGGCATCGCCGTATTCATCGGCCACCAGCTCCATGAGCAGTACGCCTTCGAGGAAGTCATACGGCTTGGGCACCCGCACACCGGCGCCGGCCAGACGAAACAGGGCCGCGACTTCGGCGTTCTGCCAAGCGTCCTCGGTTTCTTTCTTGCCGAACTTGGAGCCCTTGGCCATCGCCCGAGCCTGTCGGCTGTTGCGCACCTTGCGGCCTTCCTGGTACTCGGCCGCCTGACGGAAACTGCGTTTATTCGCCTCCTTGTAGACCTTCGCGCAACGTAGCTCATTACCGCAGCGCACCACATAAACAGCTGCTTCTTTACCACTCATGAGTGGGCGCAGCACCTCGTCGACCAGACCGTCCTCGATCAGGGGTTCAATGCGTTTTGGAGTCTTCATCAGCTTTTATTGTGGGTCCTTTATTACCAAACACGCGAAAGTCATTCGTTATACGGCAATCCTTGCGCGTCGGGGAGGGGTTGCCGACCTATGAACATTGCAGATGCACACAATGTGCCGAATTTATCCGTTAAATCCCGCACCAATCAATGACTCACGGAGATCATAGCCGAGACGCCAACGCTTGTTGGCGAAGGGATGCGAGGGCATTTGCGACAGAAGCTGACATCCGGATTCCCCCTATTTGTAGGTTTTTTCTTAGAAGGCCTCAATTTCCCATTTTTTCAGCCGAAGTCATCAGAGAGAAAAGGATTTGTCCGACAATCGTCTCGACAAAAAAGACGATGCCGCCCTCAAGGAACCGAGTCAATCAACACCGTTTTCGGCTGCCAATAATCCGCGAGTCATCTGCACTGCGTGGGCCTACAAAAAAAATCTGGAGCGCGGATGAACATCAAACAGAAGTTGACCTGGGCGTTTGCAATCATCGCCTGCTTGCCTGTGGTACTGGTCGCCACGCTGGTCGTGCTGAACCTGCGCAGTGATGCCAAAGAAGGTTTCGTCGACAGCAGTGGCCGCGAGATCCGCCAGGTCAGCAATGCCATGCAACTGTTTTTCGACGGTATCAGCCAAAACGTTGATTATCTGGCGTCCCAGCCGCTGATCAAGAACACCGACGACAGCCTCAAGACCTACATGGCCGCCAACGCCGAGAGCATTCCTCAGGGCGAGATGGACAAAAAAGTCTTCGCGCTCCTTCAGGACCTGGGCAACAGCCATCCGTCCTACGCCTACGCGATCGTCGGCACCGCCGCCGGCGGCTACGTGTCCTGGCCGGACGACGCGAAGCTGAACAACTACGACCCGCGCCAGCGTCCCTGGTACAAGGCTGCACAGGCCAAACCGGGCAAGCCGTTCCGCACCGAGGCTTATTACTGGGCTCAGGACGACGCGTCCTACGTCAGCACCGTGCGCACCATCGACAACAAGTTGGGCAGCAACGGCGGCGTGGTCAGCATTGACGTGACGCTCAAGCAGCTCACCGAAATCGTCAAACAGATCAAACTCGGCGAAACCGGCTACCTGATGCTGCTGGAAAACAGCGGCACCGTGCTGGTCGATCCGAAGCAGCCTGAGCACAACTTCAAATCCCTGAGCAGCCTCGGCGACGGCTACGCGCAACTGGCCAAGGCCGGCAAAGGCCTAGTGGAAGTCGAACTGAACGGCGAGCGCTACATGGCCAACGTCTGGCCATCGGAGCAACTGGGCTGGACCTTTATCGGCCTGATCAAGCAAACCGACGTGATGAGCTCGGCCACCCAGTTGACCTGGTTGATCGCCATCATCGCCGCAGTGCTGGCGGTGTTCTTTGCCATCGTCGGCGCCAGTTTTGCCAGTGTCATCGTGCGGCCGATCCGCAGTGTGGCCAGCGGTCTGGAAGGCATCGCCCAAGGTGAAGGCGACCTGACCAAGAACCTCGAAATCCGTGGCAACGACGAAACCGCGCAACTGGCCAACTGGTTCAACCAGTTCCTGGCGGCGATCCGCAACCTGATCCAAAACATCGGCGGTGCGGCGAACAAAATCCTCGCCACGTCCCAGAGCTCGACCCGAGTGTCCAGCGACATGGCCGAAGCCGCCGGGCGCCAGCGTGAAGCGGTGGACATGGTGTCCACGGCGTTCCACGAAATGGTCGCTACCGCCAACGAAGTCGCCCGTTCGTGCAGCCAGGCCGCCGAGTCGGCCGACAGTGGCCAGCGTCAGGCCCGGGAAGGTCAGCAGCAGATCGATGCCGCAGTGACCAGCGTTGATCGCTTGAGCCAGGAAATCGAACAGTCAGCCCAGTCGATGCAGCAGCTGGAACGCGACAGCAACGACATTCAGTCGATTCTCGGGACCATCCGTTCGATTGCCGAACAGACCAACCTGCTGGCGCTGAACGCTGCGATTGAAGCGGCACGGGCCGGTGAGCAGGGTCGTGGGTTTGCGGTGGTGGCGGATGAAGTTCGCGCCCTGGCTAAACGCACGGCCGACTCGACAGCGGAAATTGACGGGTTGCTCGGCAACCTCGCCAAGCGCACCAGCCAGGTGACACAGCAGATGCATGCGAGCCTGGAAGTGTCGCAGCAGTCGGTCACCCGCATTGGTGAAGCGCGCAGCAGCTTCGGGCAGATTCGTGAGTCGGTGGACGTGATTCGCGATATGAACACGCAGATTGCGACGGCGGCGGAAGAACAGCATCAGGTGGCTGAGGACATCAATCGGCACATCAGCCAGATTCATGGCGATGCGCAACTGGTGGCGGAACTGGCGAACTCGGCGCGGCTGGATTCCCAGAGCCTGGCCGGCTTGTCGAATGAGCTGGATGGGTTGGTTCGACGGTTCAGGACCTGATCCCCGGCAATACCACAAATCCAGTGTGGGAGCGGGCTTGCTCGCGAAAGCGGTGTAACAGCCAACAGAGATGTTGAATGTAATGGCCCCTTCGCGAGCAAGCCCGCTCCCACATTGGTTCGGTGTGTTACTGCCGGAACAATTCACCCGGGGTAAACCCGAACAACCCCTTGAACGCCGCAATAAACGCCGACGTCGAGTCATACCCGCACGCCAGCGCGGCATTGGTCACGCTGTCGCCCTCCTCCAGCAAACTTAATGACGACAGCAGCCGCATGCGCTGCCGCCAGCCGCGAAAGCTCAACCCGGTCTCGCGTTGAAACAGCCGCATCAGGGTTTTTTCCGAAGTGCCCAATCGCTGCGCCCATTGTTGCAAGGTCACGACCTGCTCCGGGTTTTCGATCAGTTCATTGCACAACCCGAGCAACCGCTCATGACGGGGCAACGGTAGAGAGAATTCCACCTCCGGCAAACTCGCCAACTGATCCAGCAACACGTTCACCAGCCGCGTCTCCTGGCTGTCGCCCTGTGGATACTCCACCGGCAGCAGGCAAAAACTCTTGATCAGCTCCCGGGCCAGCGGCGTGACTTCCAGCACCCGGCAACGCCCGTCCGCCCAGGCACTCTCCTCGCGACGCACATACAGGCTGCGCATTTCGGCACGCATCGAGGTCACCACTTGATGCTCAAGATCCGCCGGAATCCAGATGCCCCACTGCGGCGGTGCGAAGAAACTGCCTTCGGCGGTATGCACACCGAGAACGCCGCTGATGGCGTAGGAAAACTGCACCCAGTCGTGGCGATGGGGCGGTGTCCATGACCCGGCGTTGAGGCTTTCGGCGCGGGCGAACAACGGGCGCGGTAATGCCGTAATTGCGGGAATAGACCGTTCGAGGGAGATTTGTCCGTTGGACGTCATTGATGGGCCTTATGTCGCAGGACGGCAGATAACGCGACGTTAGGCCAACTCTCCCTTCCTGACAAACACATTCCCCATGTGGGAGCGGGCTTGCTCGCGAATGCGGTGGATCAGCCGACATCAATGTTGAATGACACACCGCATTCGCGAGCAAGCCCGCTCCCACATCAGGTTGTGGTCAATTTCAGCGTTCGATGATGGCTGTTACGCCTTGGCCACCGGCGGCACAGATCGAGATCAACCCGCGGCCCTTGCCCGCCGCGTCCAGCAACTTCGCCAGGTTGGCGACGATGCGCCCACCCGTAGCCGCAAACGGATGCCCCGCCGCCAGTGAACTGCCCTTGACGTTGAGCCGGTTGCGGTCGATGGAGCCCAGCGGCGCGTCGAGGCCGAGGCGGGTTTTGCAGTATTCGGGATCTTCCCAGGCCTTCAACGTGCAGAGCACCTGCGCGGCGAAGGCTTCGTGGATTTCGTAATAGTCGAAATCCTGCAAGGTCAGGCCATTGCGCGCCAGCAAACGCGGTACGGCGTACACCGGCGCCATCAGCAGCCCTTCGGCGCCGTTGACGAAATCCACCGCCGCCGCTTCGCCGTCGCGCAAGTACGCGAGGATCGGCAAGCCGCGCTCTTTCGCCCATTCTTCACTGCCCAACAGCACCAGCGACGCGCCATCGGTCAGTGGCGTGGAGTTGCCCGCCGTCATGGTGCCCTTGGCGCTTTTCTCGAAGGCCGGTTTGAGCGAGGCGAGTTTTTCCAGGGTCAGGTCCGGGCGCAGATTGTTGTCCCGGGTCAGGCCGAGGAACGGCGTCATCAGATCGTTGTGCCAACCTTCGGCGTAGGACGCGGCCAGTTTCTGATGGCTTTCGAGGGCCAGTTGATCCTGCTCAGCACGGGGGATGTTCCAGGTCTGGGCCATCAACTCGCAGTGCTGGCCCATGGACAGGCCGGTGCGCGGCTCACCGTTGCGCGGAAATTCCGGGATCAGGTGGTGCGGACGCAGTTGCAGGAACGTTTTCAGTTTGTCGCCTGTGGTTTTGGCGCGGTTGGCTTCCAGAAGGATTTTGCGCAGACCTTCGCTGACGCCAATCGGCGCATCGGAGGTGGTATCGACGCCACCGGCAATGCCGCACTCGATCTGGCCGAGGGCGATTTTGTTGGCCACCAATATCGCTGCTTCCAGACCGGTGCCGCAGGCTTGTTGGATGTCGTAGGCCGGGGTGGTCGGCGACAGCCGCGAGCCGAGCACGCATTCGCGGGTCAGGTTGAAATCCCGCGAGAGCTTGAGCACCGCGCCGGCCGCCACTTCGCCCATGCGCAAACCGTGCAGGTTGAAGCGTTCGATCAGGCCTTCGAGCGCTGCGGTGAGCATCGCCTGGTTACTGGCGGTGGCGTACGGCCCGTTGGAGCGGGCGAAGGGGATACGGTTACCGCCGATAATCGCGACGCGGCGCAGCTGAGTCATGAAAAGCTCCTTCTAAAAATTAAAATGTGAACGCGGTCCACTGTGGGAGCGGGCTTGCTCGCGAAGAGGCCGGCACATTCAACATCTTTGTTGACTGACCCACCGCTTTCGCGAGCAAGCCCGCTCCCACAGGTTCAGCATTCCCCTGCCAGTTCTGCTGAGCCCAAGCTAAAACCTCTGCTAAACCCAAGTTAAGACCAATGTTCTGTGTTCAAGCGTAGGCCTTATCTCGTGGATCGAACGACTGATCGCCATTCGTGGTCCACACTTTGAACCCCAGCTGCCGGAGAGCGTTCCATGTCAGACCGTTATATCGACTTCGCCAATTCGTCCATCGGCCACCGCCTGGTCGGGGCTTTGGGTCTGCCGTCGCCGGTTCGCCTGGAACGCTGGCAGGCCGGACGCCTGCGACCTGTCGAAGGGGCGCTGCTGATCGGCGGCGGCCCGCTGGCAGAAAATGTCAGCGTTTTCGCCAACCGCCTGACCGACGCGATTTACAGCTACGGCACCGAGCCGTCCCTGGCTACCGCATGGATTCCCGGCCATGGCCCGAAACTCAAAGCCGTGGTGTTCGACGCCAGTCACCTGGTGCAAACCGATCAGCTCAAACAGCTGCGCGAGTTTTTTCAACCGCTGATGAAAAACCTCGATAACAGCGCGCACCTGGTGATCTTGGGCCGTGCGCCGGAAACCTTGACCGACCCATTCGCCGCCAGCGCCCAGCGAGCCCTGGAAGGTTTCAGCCGTTCGCTCGCCAAAGAGCTGCGCAGTGGCGGCACCCTGCAACTGATCTACGTCGGCGATGGGGCCGAGGATCAACTGGAAGGTCCGCTGCGGTTTTTCCTCTCACCCAAAAGTGCTTTCGTGTCCGGGCAAGCGATTCGCCTGACCGCTTGCGACACGCCGGTGCAGGACTGGACTCGCCCACTGTCGGGCCGCAAAGCGCTGGTGACGGGCGCCGCTCGCGGGATCGGGGCCTCCATCGCCGAAACCTTGGCCCGTGATGGCGCAGATGTGATTCTGCTCGACGTGCCACCGGCCAAGACCGATCTTGAAGCCCTCGCCGCACGCCTCGGCGGGCGCGCCATCACCCTGGATATTTGCGCCGAGGATGCCGCGGCGCAGTTGATCGAACACTTGCCCGACGGCATCGACATCGTGGTCCACAACGCCGGCATCACCCGCGACAAAACCCTGGCCAACATGACCCCGGAATTCTGGGACGCGGTGCTGGCGGTCAACCTCAATGCGCCGCAAGTGCTGACCAAAGCGCTGCTCGACGCCGGCACCCTGCGCGACAACGGCCGGGTGATTTTGCTGGCCTCGATCAGCGGCATCGCCGGTAATCGCGGGCAAACCAACTACGCCGCGAGCAAGGCCGGGCTGATCGGCCTCGCCCAAGCCTGGGCGCCGCTGCTGCATGAGCGCGGCATCAGCATCAACGCGGTGGCGCCGGGGTTTATCGAAACCCAGATGACCGCGCACATTCCGTTTGCCCTGCGTGAGGCCGGGCGCCGCATGAGTTCACTGGGCCAGGGCGGCTTGCCGCAGGACGTCGCCGAAGCGGTGGCCTGGCTCGCGCAACCAGGCACCGGTGCGTTCACCGGGCAAGCGTTGCGGGTCTGCGGACAAAGTGTCCTGGGGGCGTAGCGATGATCATCGACTGGCACACACTCAACCGAGAACCGAGCCTGCCCGAGTTGTACCTGCGGGCGGCCCTGCGCCGAAAAATCACCGGCACCACCCTGCCCGACTCGGGTTTACGCTGCTGGCTCACTGTCGATCCGAAACGCCTGGCGGACTATCGCAAGGTTTGTGGTTTTGCCGACAACGGTCTGTTACCGCCGACTTATCCACACGTCCTGGCGTTTGCCCTGCAGATGCGATTGCTCACGGCCAAGGAGTTTCCATTTCCGCTGTTGGGGCTGATTCACCTGAGCAATCGCATTCGGGTGCTGCGCCCCATGGGCGGGGTGAATCGTGTGCGGGTCAGCGTGCAGCTGCAGAACCTGCAACCCCACGCCAAGGGCGCGACGTTCGACCTGGTCACGACCCTGGATGATCAGTTGGGCACGCTTTGGGAGGCTGAAAGCCAGATGCTCTGTCGCGGGGTCAAACTCGAAGGCGAACCGGTTGAAGAGGTGCTGGCATCGACGCTGGCGCTGACCGAGGTGGCTCGCTGGAAAGCCCCGGCGGACATTGGCCGGCAATACGCCAAGGTGTCCGGGGACTACAACCCGATACACCTGAGTGCGGTCAGTGCCAAGTTGTTCGGTTTTCCTACGGCCATTGCTCATGGGCTGTGGAACAAGGCACGCACCCTCGCGGCACTGGCGGATCATTTGCCGACGGCGAATATCGAGATTGCGGTGCAGTTTCGCAAACCGGTGCGCTTGCCCAGCGAGGTGACGTTGCTGGCCAGTGCGGCGGCGTCCAGTGGTGATTTGCAGTTGTTGGGTGCCGGGGAACTGGAACATATGGTGGGGCATTGGCGGCCTGTCGCCTGAGTTTTGGCAGGGGCTTTTGGTGTCATTAAGATCGCCTTCGCGAGCAAGCCCGCTCCCACAGGGGTTCAGTGTCGTTCACAGATGTTGTGTACGACCGAGACACGTGTGGGAGCGAGCTTGCTCGCGATAGCGGCAGGTCAGTCACAGTGATTTTGAATGAACCTGCGGGAACAGGTTGTTCAACGTTTCCAGCAACCGCACGTGATAGATGGGTTTGCGAAACAGGTCGAGCACTTGCAAGCGTAGCATGTCACTGACGTCTTCCATATCTGCATGCCCGGACGTCACGATCACTGGCAAATGCTGACGCGAGGTGTGCTCACGCAATCGCTTGATCAGCGACATGCCGCTCTCCTCCGGCATGCGCAGATCAGTAATCACCAAGGCAATGTCTGGATGGCACGTCAAATGATGCAGGGCAAGTTTGACCGAAGTGGCCGTAAAGCAACTGAAGCCCTCGCCCTCCAGCAATTCCGCCAACTCCAGCAACGCATCCTCTTCGTCGTCAACCAGCAGTAACTGTTGGCGGGGAAATGAGGAAGCGTTCATGGGCAATACCTGAAAACGGAAGGGTAGGACCGAGTGTAGCCTGCCATCAGCCATGCGCGACTTGTGTTCAGGTCACGGCGTGGGCGCCGTCACCGCAGTCCCGCCCAACGCTACCAGCATATTGTTGAACATCACCAGCACCCTTGCGCCCACGGGCGTCACGAAGACCACGACCACCACCGCGACCATTGCTACAACAATTGCGTACTCAATGGCCGACGCCGCTTCGGTACTCGACAGAAACTGCCTAGCACGCAACATCAGGTATTCAAAGAGCATCGAAGTTCTCCTTACGCGTCTAGGGTCACCCAGACAAAGAGAGATCCAATGATCCCGGCAATGCCTGAATGCACCTTTCGCAGATCTGGTTCAGAAGACAAACGAGTCGTTGTTGAAGTCTTGATCACGGCGCTGTTCTGACCTGCGCCACACCACCGAGGCCCACCAGAATATCGTTGAAGTACTGCAGGACCCGGTTACCAAGCGGCGTCACAAACGCCACGACCACCACTGCAACCATCGCCACCACAATCGCGTATTCGATGGCCGATGCCCCGTCTTCACTGTTGAAGAACAACTGAGCCCTGGCCACTAGATAATCGAAAATCATACGAGACATACCTCTACTCCTTTGCGCCTCTGGCGCCGATGTGACGGTATAGCGGCAGGTTCCACCGTGCCATCAGAGCATTGTCAACAAACCCCTAGGCAACAACTGTAAGAACGGATTAATCACAAAGGATTAACCGGAATGTTGACGCCATGATTCCGACAGTTAATAGGCCAAAACTCATACTTTAGTGAGTTATTTTCGGGCCGATGATGGCGTTTTGTCATAGATCAGCTAGCTTGGAAATAGCGAAATAGTTGGAAGTTCATAGCTGCCTGATTGCGAGGTCTCTTGTTGGAAAGTGCGGCTGGTAGTGCAGCAGGATAGGGAGCCGTCATGAACAGTCGCGTCACCATGGGCCTTGCAGCAGTCCTTTTACTGGGGGCAATTTTTGTCGGTTATTGGGGCCTGGTCCTCAGTCGGCAACCCGCGCCCGTCACCGCACCGGTGGCCTCCACGGCCCCGGTGGCCACCGTTGAAAAAACCGTTGCCGTCGCCGAAGACCAGACCCGTCAACCGGTGGTTGTGCTGGTCCATGACGTCCCGCCCTTCACCCCGCTCACTGCCGCGGACCTTACCGTGGAAAAACTGCGCAGCGCCCCCGCCGGCAGCCTGAGCAAAGTCGAGCAAGCCGTGGGGCGCGCGCCGTGGCGACGCCTGAGCGCCGGCACCTGGCTCAACGATGAGAGCTTTGCTGCGGGCGGCGCCCTGGCGCGCATGATTCACAGCGATGAACGTGCCCTCGCCGTCGCCGTGGACGAAGTGATCGGTGCCGCCGGGCAACTGACCCCCGGCGACTATGTCGATGTGTTGTTGTACCTGCGCCAGGACGCCAGCAACCTGCAACAGTCGACGCAGATCGTTGTCCCCGCGATGCGCGTGCTCGGGGTGGGTGAGCAGTTCGGCCTGACCAACGACGGTCAACCCGCCACACCGGCCCTGAGCAGCGACGACAAACTCAAACAGGACCAACGCCGCATCACCGCACGCACCGTGGTGCTGGCTGTCCCCGAACAACTCTTGAGCCGGCTGATGCTCGCCACTCAGGTCGGCACGTTGCGCCTGGCCGTGCGCAGCAGTGAAGAGCAGCGCCTGGCCAAATACTGGGCCGGCGAAAGCGAGTCACCGGCCAAGCTCGACAGCGCCAACAGTCAACTTTTCCAGTTCACCCAACTGGCCCTGGGTGGCGCGCCGAAAGCTCCGTCCAGTGGCGGCCACGTTGGCGCGACGCGGCCAGCAGTGGAGATCATTCGCGGCAATCAACTCACCCAACAAACCCAATGACTGAGTAAGGATCCAAGTGCATGCAAAGTCGTTCCTGGCCGAAGTTCAAACCTGTTTTCGGGGCCTTGATGCTGATGGGACTGTCTATAAACACTGCCTTCGCGGTGACCGGCAATTGCACTGCACTGGGCCGCTTACCGCCAGTCATCGAAATCGGCGAAGGGCTGCAACAGGATGTGCAGTCGCCGGTGGCGATCACTCGCCTGGCCATTGGTGATCCGAAAATCGCCGATGTGCAGGCCAATGGCAGCTCATCCTTTTTACTCACCGGCATGGCCCCCGGCGCCACCAGTCTGATGGTCTGGACCGCCTGCGCCAGCGAGCCGCGCCAGAGCATGGTGTTTGTCCAGGGCAAAGCCACCGCCGCCCTGACCAACGCCAGCGTGCTGCCGTCGGATGACGCGTTGTTGCCATCACAGGTGCAGACCGACATCCGCTTCGTCGAAGTCAGCCGCACCAAACTCAAGGAAGCCACGGCGTCGCTGATTGGTACGCGTGGCAACTTCCTGCTCGGCTCCCCCGGCACGCTGCCGACCGTCGGCGGCGTACCGACGCCGAAACTGCCGGTGGATAACGGGCAGTTCAACTTCTCATGGATTGGCGGCAAGACCATGGCGATCATCAACGCCCTGGAAGGCAGCGGCTTTGCCTACACGCTGGCGCGGCCAAGCCTGGTGGCGCTGAGCGGACAAAGCGCGAGTTTCCTGGCCGGTGGCGAAATCCCGATTCCCGTGCCCAGCGCCGGCAGCGATACCGTGACCATCGAGTACAAGGAATTCGGCATCCGCCTGACCCTGACCCCGACCATCATCGGTAAAAATCGTATCGCGCTGAAGGTCGCACCGGAAGTCAGTGAGCTCGATTACAGCAACGCGATCACCATCGCCGGCGCCCAGGTGCCAGCCCTGACCATCCGCCGCACCGACACCAGCGTCTCCCTGGCTGACGGCGAAAGCTTCGTCATCAGTGGCTTGATCAGCACCACCAATACCTCGCAAGTGAACAAGTTTCCGGGGCTGGGCGACATTCCGATCCTCGGGGCGTTTTTCCGCAGTTCATCAATCAACCGCCAGGAGCGTGAGCTGCTGATGATCGTCACCCCGCACCTGGTACAACCGCTGGCGGCGGATGCACAACTGCCGTCGCTGCCGGGCGAAAAACTGCGCAACTATGACCCGAATTTCTACCGCATGTTCTTCCTCGAAAACGGCAACTTCGACAAACGCAGCGGGCTCTCGCAATGAGCCAGAACCTGAGCCAGACGTTTCTCGCCATCACCCGCAACAGCACTGATCTGGAATGGCTGCAAGGTGCCCTCACGCCGCTGGGTCAGGTGGTGAGCGCAGGGGGAGGCAGCCTCGACGAATTGCTGGCGCTGGTCGACGTGACCTTCGCCAGCCTGGTGTTCGTCGGCCTCGACCGTGAGCATGTGGTGGCCCAGAGCGCGTTGATCGAAGGCGCACTGGAGGCCAAGCCGATGCTTGCCATCGTCGCGCTCGGCGACGGCATGGACAATCAACTGGTACTGAATGCGATGCGCGCCGGAGCGCGAGATTTCGTCGCCTATGGCTCGCGATCCAGTGAAGTCGCCGGGCTGGTGCGGCGCTTGAGTAAACGCCTGCCACCGGTGGCGCCGAACACGCAACTGGGCGGCCTGACCGTGCTGTATGGCGTGCAGAGCAACGCCGACGGCGCGCTGCTGGCCAATCACATGGCGCTGGTGGTGCAAAAGAGCGGGCAGCAAACCCTGTTGCTGGACCTCGGCCTGCCGCGCGGTGACAGCCTGGAGTTGCTGGGGCTGGAAAGTTCGTTTCATTTCGGCGATGCCCTGCGCCACTTGCGCCGCCTCGACGCCACGCTGATCGACAGCGCCTTCACCAGCGCCGAGGCAGGCCTGCGGATTCTGGCGTATGCCGGCGATGATGCACCGCTGGAAGGCACCAGCGCCGCCGAACTGTACATGTTGCTCAGCGCCTTGCGCCAACACTTCCAGCACATCGTGGTGAACCTCACCGGCCAGCCGGACAGCGAAGCGCTGCGCACCTTTGTCAGCCACTGCGACAAACTGCTGTGGTACACCGACCAGAACGTCCTCGATTGCCGCCGCAATCTGGCGGTGCTCAACTCGTGGCGGGAAAAAGGCATGAAGCTCGAACACGGGCGCTTGCTGGTCGACCGCTACTTGAACAACGTTGCGCCAGACTCGGACACCCTCGGCAAAACCTTCAATCTGGAAGTGATCGCGGTGCTGGCCTACAGTCCGGAACTGCGCCTGAACGCGAAAAACCAGGGCCTGAGCCTATTCGAACTGGGCCCCAGGGAAAAACTCACACAAAGCCTGCGCGCCCTCGGCGAGCGTCTGGCCAAACGTTCTGAAAGCCTGGCCAAGCCGAAGGTCAACTGGTTCAACCGGTTGCGAGGCACGCCATGACCGTAGAAAAACTGTTCGGCTCACCCCAGCGCGGCCCCGTCGGCAACACCGACCACGAAGGCCTGAAACTGGTGCTGCACCGCTACATCATCGATGCCATCGAAGAATCCGGAAAAAACCTGCTGGAGGGTTCTCGGCAGTTGTTGGCGCAGTTCGTCACCGACAAGGTCGCCGAATACATTGCTCGCCTGCACCTGGCGATTTCCCGCTATGAAATGGAGCGCCTGGCCGAAGAAATCGTCGATGAACTGACCGGTTTCGGGCCGCTCGAAGTGTTGCTGCGCGATCCGTCCGTGACCGAAATCCTGGTCAACGGCCCGCACCGGGTGTTCATCGAACGGGACGGCGTGCTGCATCAAAGTGACTTGCGTTTTATCGATGCGCATCACGTTGAGCGAGTCATGCAACGCATTCTTGCACCGCTGGGGCGACGGCTAGATGAGTCTTCGCCGATGGTCGATGCGCGCATGCCTGATGGCAGTCGGGTCAATGCGATCATCCCGCCAATTGCACTGGACGGGCCGTGTCTGTCGATTCGTAAATTTCGCAAGGACATGCTCAAAAGCACCGACCTGATGGCCATGCAAACCATCGATCAGTCGATCTTCGAGTTTTTTCAGGAAGCGGTCGGCAAGCGCTGCAACATCCTCATCAGCGGCGGCACCGGCACCGGCAAAACCACCTTACTGAACATCCTCAGCCAATTGATCAACCCCCATGAACGACTGGTGACCATCGAAGACGTCGCCGAATTGCAGTTGGGCCACCCCCACGTCGTGCGCCTGGAAACCCGACCGCCCAATGCCGAGGGCCACGGCGAAGTCAAAGCCAGCGACCTGATCCGCAACGCCCTGCGGATGCGCCCCGACCGGATCATCCTCGGCGAGATTCGCGGGGTCGAAGTGCTCGACGTACTCACCGCCATGAACACCGGCCACGACGGTTCCATGAGCACCGTGCACGCCAACAATGCCCAGGACGCGTTGTTACGCCTGGAAACCCTGGTCGGCCTGACAGGTCGCACCGTGGCCGAACGCACCCTGCGGCAGATGATTTGCGCAGCGCTGGACGTGATCATCCAACTGACGCGTTTGCCCGACGGCCGCCGCTGCGTCAGCGAGGTGGTGGAAGTGGTCGGCGTGCGTGAAGGCATCTACGTCACCAACACGTTGTTCCGCCTCAATCGGAAGACGGGTTTCGGCTTCCTGCGCGAAGCGATCAACCCGGCCGGCGACAAGTTGCGGCACGAGTCGAGCCTGGACTGACGGCATGGGACACTCAATATGATCGGACCGATCATTCTTATCCTCGTCTGCCTTATCTTGCTGGGGCTGTCGATTCGCCTGTTCCTGCACGGCGTGCACAAGAAGGCCAACGAACGGGTGCTCAATCGCCTGGCCAAGGGTCAACCGATACAAGCCGCGAGCAAGACCTCGTGGGTGGGTCTTGAGCGCATGTTTCTACGCGCCGGCTTAGGGCGCCCGACCGAGCGTCTGGGCCTGTGGTTGATGCTGTGGACGGTGGCAATGCTGCTCGGTTACCTGCTGGCGAACTGGGTCGGATTGCTGGTCGCAGTGCTGGCGCCGCCGCTGCTGCTGCGCCTGTACATTTCCTGGCTGTATCGGCGCCGCCTCAAACGCATGATCGAACAACTGCCGCAATTGCTCGATCACAGCGTGCGCAGCCTCAAGTCCGGCCGGACCTTGACCGATGCCATCATCGGCGGCATCGAGGCCAGTGAAGACCCGCTGAAAAAAGCCATGGGGCGGGTGCAGCGTAACGTGCAGCTTGGCGTTAATTTGCCGGACGCCGTAAGCGATTTCGCCGAACTCTATGAACAGGACGAATTGCGCATGTTTGCGCTGGGCCTGAAGGTCAACCATCGCTACGGCGGCAACGCCAGCGAGCTGCTGGAGAACCTCATCAAACTGATCCGTGAGCGGGACCAGGGCGCCCGCCAACTGAGTGCCCTGACCGGGGAAACCCGCATGACGGCATGGGTGCTGGGTTTGCTGCCAGTGATTCTGGTGAGTTACTTCATGCTGACCAACCCCGGTTACATGCTCGGCATGTGGCATGACTCGGGTGGCCAGACCATGCTGATTGTCGCGCTGGTGTTGCAGGTCCTCGGCAGCCTGGCGCTGTGGCGCATGTTGAGGAGCGTTTGAAATGATCCTTCTGGCAAGCCTCATGCTGTTCCTCGGCGCCCTGTTGCTGGTGACCAATCACTTGCTGCAAGAACGCCGCCGCGTGCGTCAGGTAACCCAACGTTTGCAGGGACAACTGGTGCGGGGAAACCGGTTCGGCAATTGGCTGCGGGTTCTGGGCGGCAGTAAGTTTGGCCAGCGCTCGGTCAGCATCGACAGCGAAACCCAGATCCTGCTCGCCCGCCTGGGCTGGCGCCGCGCCAGCGAGCGCTCGTTGTACGCGGCCTGCCAGATCGGCACCCCGCTGCTGGCCCTCGGCCTGGGGCTGTTCCTGCAAGAGGTGTTCTTTGCGCACTCCGACAACGGCTGGCTGCTGCCGATGCTCGCCACGGGCGCGGGTTATCTGCTGCCCAAGCGCTTGTTGGCGTATGCCGCCGCTCGCCGGCAGCAAATCATTTCAATCGAGATTTCGACCTTTATTCCGCTGTTGCGCATCCTTTTCGAATCGGGCATGGCCATCGAACAGGCGTTGCGCGTGCTCAGCACCGAGGGGCAAAAGCTGTTGCCGGAACTGACCAGCGAACTGCGCCTGATCCTGAACCGTGTCGACTCCGGCCTTGAGCTGGGCCAGGAACTGAACAAGGCCGCGGCGATGCTCGCGGTGGATGAATTCACCGACACCTGCGTCATCTTGCAGCAACTGATTCATCAAGGCGGCGGCGCCATGAAGTCGCTGCTGTCGCTCAAGCAACTGCTCGACGACAGGCGCCTGACACGCTTGCAGGAATACATTTCAAAGATGTCGGCCAAGATGTCCGTGGTGATGATGCTGTTTCTGTTTCCGGCTTTACTGATCGTACTGGCCGGCCCTGGTTTTACCGCCATATCCCGAGCATTCGCGTCCTGACGTTGGCTCACGGAGAGAGTTTGATGAAAGCACTGATTGTCGCGGCAAGTTTGTTAATGCTGGGCGGTTGCGCCACTGACGGCCAGACACCGTGGGCGGCGTTGACCGGTCCCACCAGTTGCAGCAAGTTGAGCTCCGAACAGGAACTGGCCCTTAACCTGGCAGACGACCTGGTCAACGACGGCAAACTGCACGCCAGCCTGGCCAATCTGCAAAACCTGCCGGACGACCTCGGCGAAGTGCGCTTGCGCAAAGCCAAGGTGTATCGCCTGCTGGGCCGCAGCGAAGCCGAACCGCTATACCGCAGCCTGCTCGGCAGTTGCCTGACGGCTGAGGCCGAACACGGTTTGGGTCAGCTCTACGCGGCTCGTGGCGACAACGGCCAGGCTCAGGCGCACCTGCAACGGGCAGCGCGACTGGCGCCGACCGACGAAAAAATCCGCAACGACTTGGGCGTGGTCTACCTCAACCAATTGCGCACGGAAGATGCCCGCTTCGAATTCCTCACCGCCATCGAACTCAAGCAAAACGATCAACTGGCCTCGCTGAACCTGGTGACCTTGCTGCTGTATCAGGACAAATGGCAACAAGCCGCCGAAATCGTCAGCCGCTCACACCTGAGCCCGGAACAATTCACCGACGCCCAGGAGCGTGCGGAAAAACTCAAGACCCCGTCGGTCCATGCCAAACCCGCTACCGGCAGCCAGGTGGCCGTAGTGGCCGATCCGCTGCCGTTAACGATCAAGTGAGGCCGCCATGAACACTTTGAAACGATTGTGTTGCCTGAGCCTGTTGAGCCTGCCACTAAGTGCTCAGGCCATCGACGCCGGCCCATCCTCGCCGCAACAACAGGAAACCGAAGGCTGGCTGGTACTGCAAAGTAGCAACAAAGCCGCCTCCCCTACTCCGCAAACAGCGACCGCGGCGGAACGGGAACTGGCGATGCAGCGCTGGTTAAAGAAATACAAGTATGAGATCCCGGACCTGTATGACCCGGATACAGGGGGCAAGATTAAAACTAACTAAGTCGATAATCCCCTGTAGGCGCAGCCTTCGGCAGCACCTACAGGGGTCAGCGATAACGCGGTCTATGCAGGATCGACGTTATCCAGCGCCCGATTCACCGCCAACTCAGCCAGCATGACAATCTGCTGAAGCGCCATCGCCGTATGCCGGTCGGGACCTTGCAAGCGCGCGGCAAAATCACTGGCCATGACACTCGCCGAGGCCAGGGACTCACAGGTGTGGGCTAGCAGGCTTTCTGTGTCCACTTCGGGGACGATCATGAACATCGTGCTGGGTTTGCGGGAGGCAGGGGGATTGGGGGTAGGTTTGAACATGGTGAGACTCCAAGTGAGAAATGGAGCCGCCACTGACTATTGCCGCGAAGCAATTAAGGGTGGCAGCCGTGCGCAGGTTCGCGGACCGAACACTTGGCAACTCGGCATACCCGAAGGTATCCCGCGCACAGCCGCCATGACATCAAACGACGTGCGCCAAGGCACCCCAGTTTGAACCGGCGGATTATGCACCAAGTGAATCTGATTGAGGCCGCGAAGCCCGATCACTGAATGTGTCAGCGACAGACAAAAGACTAGAGATACCGCGTCCGACAGACAACCTGAAAACCTTGTGGGACGGTTCTGAAAATTTTACTGACCGTTAAACATCGTCGTTAGTGAGGGCGTCATCGCGAGCAGGCTCGCTCCCACAATTGGACCGAGTGCATCCGGGAGAGATTGGTCGGCTAGCAGGCCGCCTTCGCGGGCAAGCCTCGCTCCCACAATTGGACTGAGTGCATCCAATAGAGATGGGTTGGCTGGCTGGCAGGCCGCCTTCGCGAGCAAGCTCGCTCCCACAATTGGACTGAGTGCATCCGAAAGATATGGGTCGGCTGGCAGGCCGCCTTCGCAGGCAAGCCAGCTCCCACAATTGGACCGAGTGCATCCGAAAGAGATGGGTTGGCTGGCAGGCCGCCTTCGCGGGCAAGCCTCGCTCCTACAAAAGCAGAATCAAAAGCAGAGCGGCATACACCGCACCGCTCCTCACCACTCATTAGGCCGAGCGTTAGCTCGCCTGCTCTTGATCTTGCTCTACCCGCCCCTTCGGGAGGCTGAGTGGAGGTGTTCATCTGGGGGGTGGGCGCGTAGCGCCGTGCGGCGAAGCCGCACACATCGAGAGGAGGTCGTCGCGAAGCAGACCGTAGGCGATGCCCCCAGATGAATACCGGAACGAAGGCACGCCGAGCCTAGGCGAGGGGCCGGACGCCGGGGCGAGCCTTTTTGGGTACTTTTTTGGCGTTTGAAAAAAGTGCCTCGCCGTAAGGGCGAAACCCTAAGTAGCCGCTACCGCAGCAACGGATATGTACTCAACCACCAAGAACATGGTCGGCCCAAAGGCCGCCAAGACCAAAGGCTCAATGCGCAATAACCCGCTGCCGAACCAAAGAACTACTGGGAGAAAGCGCCAAAGCCAATTGCGTCCGATTATGCATATGCGTCAACCGCAAAACCTGCGACACATACAGCTTCACCGTGTTCTCGGTAATCCCCAACTCACAGGCAATCTGATAATTGGTCTGCCCCTTGCCCACCAACCGCGCCACATCCAACTGCCGAGGCGACAACTGATTGAAAATCGCCGGGATCTCCAACCGGTCCGTCTCGCCGACCTCTTCACCCGAAACACCACGAGAAGACGCAGCAGGACTACGCCGCACCTTGTCCAGGTCCTGGTAAAGATCATCAATGGATTCGGAAAGAAACTGCAGCTTCTGATTCAAATGCCCCAGTTGCACACTCTTCTGCCGTTCTTGCAGGACAACTTCCTGGCGCTGCAAACCCTCGAGCAACTCATTCAGATCAATCGGCTTTTGATAGTAATCAGCGATCCCGGCGCGCAACGCCTTGATCACGTCCTGCTTGTCGGCCCGACCGGTCAGCATGATCGCCTCGAACGCCCGCTCCTTGCCGGCCAGCCGCTGCAGTTCCAGCACCAGTTGAATGCCGTCCATGCCCGGCATGTGCAAATCACACAGCACCAGACCGATCTCGGCGTCTTCACTGAAGCGCTCGACCGCCTGCTGACTGGATTCGCACGGAACACAGCGATAACCGCAGCTCTCAAGGAATTCACACAGTTCTTCGACAATCAACGGCTGATCGTCGACCACAAGGACTTTTACCGCAGACGTCACTTTGTTCACGTGCCACTCCATGCCAAGGTCAAGCTGACCATTCCTGTACCGCCAGCCTTTGGCTGTATAACCAGTCATTTGAAAGTAGACGCACTTTCCGACTATGTACATAGGACTAGTGGCGCTTCACGACTAATGGATCCAGCACAGTGCTGCCAGAGCACCCGCGAACACGAACGGCGCAAATGGCGGCTTTTTTGACGCTCCAGGCGCCATATATCGAAGACGTTCTTTAAGTCCTTGACTCATATGCAACCAGACTCTTGGCGCCAGTAGCAACCAGACCACGCTGGCCACGGCGGCGCCAATAAATACGTAGAGGACGAAAATGCCGTCCGTCGCAAGGCCCAGAGCTGTCATAAGTTTCACATCCCCGGCCCCCATCCTGCCCATGACGTAGCCCGGCAAAGTGAATGCCAACGCCAGCAAAAAGGCCCAGCCACCCTGCCGCGCCTCGGCGCCCATCCAAGTGTTGCCGGTCCAAAGCAGGTACACCAGCGCCAGCGCACCGACCCCAAGGGTCAAGGAATTGGCGATGCGCCGCTCCCGTGCATCCTGCGTAGCGCACAACGCCAGCCATATCAATAGGACAAAACTCTGCATCCGGTAAAAACCGTCCGTTTTTGCTGAATGATTCTATGCTGATACTACGCAGTGCCAGTCAGGGTAGACGCAGTCATGAAAGCAGGCCTCCCTAAATCGCAGAAAGGCGCCGTGGCGATTGAATTCGCCTTGGTGTTCGTGGTTTTTTTTGCCGTGTTTTATGGCCTGGTCAGTTACAGCCTGCCGTTTGTGCTGATGCAGTCGTTCAACGAAGCCACCTCTGAAGCGGTGCGCCGCAGTGTTGCGATAGACCCCACCACGCCCAGCTATGCCACCGTGCTGGTAACTACCGCGAACGCCACGCTGACTCAGCAGTTGTCATGGGTGCCCCCCCCGTTGAACCTGGTGGTCGGTGTCGACACCAGCGCCGTTTACGATCCCACCAAAGGCACCAATGGCACGCTGACCGTCACCGTCAAATACCCCGTGAGCAAGCTCAACCAAGTGATTCCGTTTCTGGTGTTGCCGGGGGTGGGGGCGGTGCCCAATTTGCCGCCCTATCTCACGGCGTCATCGAGCCTTCAATTTTGAATTCGGGGGACAAACTCTTCGGGCGTTTGCTCAAACGCGCGCCAACCGCCGCCACCGACCTGCCCGATCACCTTGGCTCGCCGCCCCTGGGTTTGCATTTGCACCTGGATGCCGACGGCGGCGTCTTGCAAGTCGCCGGCCCACTGCGCAATTTGCTGGCGCAACAACCACCCCATGACCAGCCTCTCCCGCTCCACCGCTATGTGCAGCCCCATAGCACCCTGGCGATAGAGGGCCGACCGGTGGAATGGCAGGGCCAAAGCCTTGACCTCGACTTCCCCGGCCTCGGCGACCAGACACTGCACCTGCGGGGCTGGGTTCAGCCCTTGGGCAATGGCTGGCGGATGCAACTGATAGACATCGCCGACCTGTTGCTCGAGCGCCAGCAATCACGCAGTCGTGAGGCCTGCCAAACGCTCGCCGGGCAGATCAGCGAACAGTTGCGCGCCTGTAGCCTGGCGCGGCTGCCGGTGATCGTCGACGAGCAATTACAGACCATCGCCCAGCGCTGGCACATCCCCTGTCTCGCCCTGGCGGTGCTCGACGAACAGGCACAAGGCTGGAAAATCCATCGCCAACATCACGCCCACGATGCACCGGCGCTGTGGCATGACGGCCAGTACCTTGGCACGGCCCTCGACAGTTTGAACGGCACCGCGCCGCAACACGTCGGCATTCATCACGGCCTCGACGAACACTCCCGAGTGCAGGCCACGTTCGGCAACAGCGAAGGTTTCGTCGTGCCCTATGCCGATGACCGGGGCGTGGTTGCCTGGTTGCTGTGCGGGTTTTACCCGATCAATAATGGCGCGCCGTACCTGTCCGATCGTGACTGGTTACTGTTGGTCAGTGCGCTGGCAGGTCCGTTGCTCGGTCGCTTGCGTGAACAGCAGCATCACCAGCAACTGGAGCGTCTGGAATCATTGCAAACGCTGCTGGGTACCGGCTGGTGGGAAATCGTCGGCAATGACGTCCATCTGGCGCCATCCCTGGCCGCAGCCTTGCAACTGGACGCTGCGTCACTGACGCGGGAACAGTGGCTGGCGCGGTTTCATCGCGCTGATCGAGATGAATTGCACAGTCGCCTGCAAGCCCTGCAACAGCAGGGCGAAGCCTTGACCTTGTGTGTGCGTTTGCACAGCCCTGATGACTGGAAACATCCCCTGTGGTATCGCCTTCAAGGCCAGGTCACGGGCACCGGCGAGCACCGGCGGCTGGTGGGTTTCATGCTCGATATCAGTGACATCAAGAACCAGCAACAAATCGCCGCTGCCGCTCACGCCCGTCTCGATAACCTGATCGCCAGTTCGCCAGCAGTGATCTATGTGCAGCACTACGTCGAAGGCGCGCTGCAACCGGCATTTTTCAGTGCCAGCCTGCAACCTTTACTGGGCTGGAGTCTGGACGACTGCACCACTACCGCGTTGGTGGAGCGGGTCCATCCCGACGATCGCGACCTGTACTTCGAACGCACCCGACAGCTGCTGCGCGAGGGTTCGGTACGTGCCCGCTACCGACTGCGCGACAGCCGGGGCGATTACCACTGGCTGCTCGACGAAGCAAAACTATTGCGCGATGACCTCGGCCTGCCGGTAGAAGCCGTCGGGCTGTGGCTGGATGTCACCGAGGCGACCCTGGCCGCCGAGCAGGTCAGGCAAAGCGAAGAGCGCTACCGGATTCTGGTGGAAGACTCGCCGGCGATGATCTGCCGTTATCGCCCGGACCTGACCCTGACATTCGGCAATCGGCCGTTGGCGATGTACCTGGAGTGCGCCCCGGAGCAGTTGCCGGGGATTAATCTGGGCGAATGGATGTCCGACGAACAACGCGAGACGTTCGTGCAGCGGCTGAGTTCGTTGACCCCGGAACAGCCAGTCAGCACCGCCGAAATCAACCTGCAATTACCGGGGCGCGAGCACGCCTGGTGGGTCTGGTCGGATCGCGGGGTGTTCGATGAGTTGGGGCAACTGATCGAAGTACAAGCGGTGGGCCGCGACAACACCGAAGTGCGCCGCACGCAGCAGCAACTCACGCAAAGCGCAAAAATGGCCACCCTCGGCGAAATGGCCACCGGCCTGGCCCATGAAATCAACCAGCCGCTGAACGTGATGCGCATGGCCATCGTCAATGTGCTCAAACGCCTGAGTAGTGGCGACGTGCAGATTGATTACCTGACCGACAAGCTCAACCGCATCGACACGCAGGTCCAGCGCGCGGCGCGGGTGGTTGACCATATGCGGGTGTTCGGCCGGCGCTCAGAGGTCGAGCAGCAGCCGTTCAATCCAGCCACGGCCATTGAAGGCACGCTGTCGCTGCTGGCCGAAGGCATGCGCGGTAAAGGCGTGGAACTGCGTGTCAGCGAGACCGGATTCGAGGTCCAGGTGCGTGGCTATGTCGATCAGCTTGAACAAGTGTTGATCAACCTGATGGTCAACGCCCGGGATGCGCTGCTGAGCAAGCGCGACGCCGGCCGTGAGTTCAAACCGTGGATTTCGGTATACGCCGAACGCGACGAATGTTCGGTGCGACTGTGGGTCGAGGACAACGGCGGCGGGATTGACCCGCGCTTGCTGGAGCGGATTTTCGAGCCGTTCTTCACCACCAAACCGGTGGGCGTCGGCACCGGGCTCGGCTTGTCGGTGAGTTACGGCATTGTCGAGAACATGGGCGGACACCTGAGTGTTTCCAACTCGGTGGAAGGCGCACGGTTCTGTATCGAGTTGCCGATTGTGCTCGACGTCTAAATCACCAGATAGGCCACGCCGGTCTGGCCGCAGGTCATGTTGGCGCCGACGTCTACATCCATCAGGTTGATGCCCAGGGCGCTCAGCAGGTTGTTGAGCAGCGGATCCAGCAGCGGGCTCAGCAGGTTGGTGATCACCGGCACCAGTAGCGTGGTGACACCGCTGATGGCGCTGGCCACATTCGCAATAATGCTACCCAACGGATTGCTGCCTACCGGTTGATAAACGATCAGGTTGACGCCCGCCAGGGTGTTGGCGAGGCTGTTGACGATGTTGGTGGTAGGGGCGGCTGAAATGATGCTCGGCGGCAGCAGAAGGTTCGGCGGTGTTGCGAAGGGCGTTGTGCTGGAAAACACCAGGTCCTGGGTGTTTTGCCCGACGCTGGTATTGAGCATGATCGCGATGCCGCCAGCGGCAAATGCGGTACGCGCCGGGCCGCAATTACCCAATCCAAGAACTTTGTGGCAGATCCAGATGCCGTTATCGATCAGCGGCAGCGGCGTGACCGTCGGCTCGGCGGTGGATGAGAACGCTGCCGTAGGATCGATCTTGCCAAGCTTTAGGTCGGCTATCGAAGTGATGGTATGGGCCGTCAGGCTTTTAGTGCCGGTGGTGCCACCGACCGGGCAACTGTACGCGGTGACATAACTGATGGCCCCGCCAGCATCCAGGCTGATGTCAATTTCAGGCGATGGCAATAGCTCGGGGTCCAACGTCTGACAACCAGCGCCGAGCAAACAGGCCACCGAGTTGATGGTGGCCGCCAGATTCAGACTCAACAGCGCGTTGAGGGTTGGGGTCAGGGTGCCCACCAGCCCCAGCACTGCGTTGCTCAGCCCCGTCACGCCGGACAGCACCGGTAGATTCACCGACAACATCGTGCGCACCTGGGCGGTACGCACATAAATCCTGTTCGGCCCCGTCGGGTTGAGAACCGCCAGCGCCGGGTTCCCGATGGCGGAGAACTGCGGTGGCTCAATCACCTTGACCCGCACCGTGAAGTTGGCCAGCCCCAATACGCTGATCGGCAAGGTCGCGGCCACTGCGCTTTTGCTATTGGCCAGTTGCACCACGCCCTGAATCAATTGCAGCAATTGCAGATTGGCATCCAGGCCCGCCGCTGTGGTGCCGGTTTGCAGCTGCAAAATCTGCCCCAGCGTGAGCGGGACGCTGTTGTTCGCCGCCAGTTGCAGATTGCCCAGCGCGGTCATTACATCCGCCGTCGCGCCATTGAGCTGGACCACCGTCGCTGCAGCCTGAATCAGTTGAGTCGCGGTGACTTGGGTATTGAGCAACTGAGTGTAATTGCCCGCCGCCACATTGAGGTTGATCGCCAACTGATTCAGGTAGCTGAGCAGGTTGATGTTGGTGTTGAGCAGCCCGGTCCAGCCCAGCGCCGTCACGCTGACGTTGCCGCCCAGCAGTCCGGAAAACAGCGGGTTGAGGATGTTCGACTGGGAGGTGCTGATGCTGACCAGGTTGCTGCGAATGTTCAGTTGCGCAATGGGCGGTTGCGGCTGAGCCGCTACGGCCGAGGCATTGAGCGTGGTGTTGAGGCTGACCGGCGTCCCGGAAAACAGCGCCTGCACGCCGCCGGCAAAACTGGTGGTGACGGTGCGGCTGGCGACTACTTTGATAGCAGCCGATTGCGTGGCATCAACGGTGAACGTGCGCAGCCCGGTGTTGGCGGTGAGTAAGCTGCCGCACGTAGTGACAAGGGTGTCGGTGGCATCGACGGTGTAGCCATTGCGGGTGGCACTTTGGCCGGCGTAACTGGCCGCCGTCAGACCTGGCAGGCAATTGCCACCGCGACTGACGGCCTCAAGGGCGGCGGTGTCCACCACGCGCTGCAACTTGCGCTGTTCCATGTAGAGACGGCCGGTATCGACCACCAGCAACATCAACACAATTGCCAGGCTGAGGGTCGCGGCAGCCATCAACCCGATAGCCCCCCGTTGCCGGGCAGGACTGCGAAACTGCGGCATCGCGCACTCCTTCGCCGGCGCACTACCGAGTGCGGCCTCCAATGGTGAAGTGCAGTGTAGACAAGGGTTGACAAGGCTGCTGGCAACTCGCCAGTTCCGACGACACAAAACCAATGAGGGAGCGGGCTTGCTCGCGAATGCGGTTTGTCAGTCACATCCATTTTGTATGTGCCGCCATCTTCGCGAGCAGGCTCGCTCCCACAGGGGATGTGCAGGGTTAGAGAGCTGAGTGTTTATCTGGGTGGGTAGTTGGCCAGGATCCGGCCCACGGTTTCGTTCACGGCTTTGCTGCGATCGGCCGGGTTGGGCGTGCTGCTGAGCATTTGCTCGTCACTGCCGCGCCACACCAGTTTGCCGTCTTTGCCATCGAGCAGGTCGATCTGGATGGTTGCCACTTTGTAGGTGATGTTGCGGGTTTCGTTGTACATCGGCGCGGCCCAGTAGCCGTTCCATGGGCTACCCCAACCGCCGCCGTAGTTGGTGGTCACCTGTTGCTGACGGTCTTCGATGATCAGGTAGGCCTGCACGTTCACATCACCTTTGCTGCCCGCGGCGACCGGACGCAAGCCGCGCTGATCCAACTGATCGGCAACGGCCTGGCGAATGCGCTGTTCGGTCAGGTCGCTCTTGATCCGTGGATCATCAGGGCGGTATTGCAGGGCGGGTTCTTTCCAGCTCCAACTGCGATAAGCGGCGAAGTCGCGGCTGGCATCGAAGTCATGATTGACCTGGTGGGCGGCGCAGGCACTGAGCAACACGGCCATGGCCAGTAATGCGAGGCGGCGGAACATGAGTGTTCTCCGGTTGAAGAGATGAACCTATGGGAATTGTTCTCAACCAGGAGGATACGCCGACATCGCTTTTTCTACAGCTTCCCGTATCGCATCGGCGCGCTGACTTTGATTGCCCTGGTTAGCGGTTTCGGCGCTCGCGCTCCAGACCGGTTGACCGGTGCCGGCGTCGAACAGGTCGACGCGCACCACCACAACCTGTTCCTGGTAAGTGCGAACCACCGGCACGGTTTCGTACATGCCGTAACCACCGCCATATCGGTTGTAACCGCCATAACCGCCGCCGTAGTAACCGGCGTCGTCCTGAACCTGACGCAAACGGGTTTCCAGGTGCAGGTTGGCGCTGACCAACAAGTCAGGCGGGCGGTTTTCGTGCAACGGGCGCAAGCCGCGCTGGTCGAGGGCGTTGCTGACCGCTTCGGCCACTTGCGCCGAATCCGCCCAGGCCGAGCCCGGTGGCAATTGCCCGTTGAGCCAGGCCCAACTGCGGTAGCGCCCGTAGTCCCGAGGCGCTGCCGGGTAGGCGCTGCGGTCGAAGGTATTCGCCGCTTGTGGCGGCGCCGGCGGCAAGGGGTTGGACGTCGCCACATAAGGGTTGCTGCCCTGGCAAGCCGCCAAACCCAGGCACATCAGCAGTAATCCTGAACGCGCTTTCATTTCGTTCTCCGATCAGACCGGCCGACAGATCCAGTGCAAGTAACGCCCAAGCCCGGCAAAGCTTGGGTGACGACGGTGGGCCAGTTCCATTTCCAGCAAGTCCACCAGTTCGGCGCGGGCCTGGAACTCCACCGGCATGTAGTCGTGAAAAACCCGCACCCCACTCTGGGTTTCGACCTGCCACATACCCTCAAGTTGCGCCGCCAGTTCCCGGGGATCAAGGGGCTGCTGTGGGGTCAGGCTCTGCTTCTCGCCGGCCATGTCGTTCTTGCGCATTTTGCGGAAGTGGCCCTTGAGCAGATTGCGGTAGATCAACGCATCGCGGTTATAGAACGCCAGGGACAACCAGCCGTCCTTGGTGGTGAGTTGATGCAATACCGGCAGGATCGCGTGGGGTTCGGCCAGCCATTCCAGCACGGCGTGACACAGCACCAGGTCGTAGGGTTCGGTGAGTTGACCGAGCAATTCCTGCCATGGCGCTTGAATGAAGGTCGCCGTCTGACCTGCGTCAGCGAAGCGTTGGCGAGCGCCTTCGAGCATCGGTGCGGCCGGTTCGGCGAGGGTGACGTCGTGGCCGCGCTGGGCCAGCCACAACGACATGTGGCCAAGCCCGGCACCGATGTCCAGGACGCGCAGCGGCCGGTCCGGCAGGGTTTCGGCCAGGTCGGCTTGCAGCACCGCCAGACGAATCGCGCCTTTGGCCCCGCCGTAGATTTTTTCGGCAAACCGGGTCGCCAACTGATCGAAATGACGGTCGCTCATCAGCTGAACCGCCGTTCGCTGTCCGCAAGTTTGCTGCGCACTACTTCGTTCATGTCCAATCCCAACTCGCTGCACAGCAATAATAGATAGAGCACGATGTCACCGACTTCCTGCCCGGCGTGGGCGAGTTTGTCTGCCGGCAATTGCCGCGACTGGTCTTCGGTCAGCCACTGGAAGATCTCCACCAGCTCGGACATTTCCACGCTCGCGGCCATGGCCAGGTTTTTCGGGCTGTGAAATTGCCGCCAGTCATTGCGGTCACGGATGGCGTGCAGGCGTTCGGTCAGTTCAACAAGGTTCATCGGGCTCTCCTGAAGGCGTATAGCTTCGGGGGGATGGCGGATGAAGGCAAGCGCCAGAGATTGACGACACTTTCTGGGGGCGCCGAGCTTATGTGGCGAGCGAGCTTGCTCGCGCCGGGCTGCGTAGCGGCCCCTTTTGTGAGTGCTGCGCACTCAAGCGGGAGCAAGCTCACTCGCCACACAAGCTCACTCCCACCGGGGCAATGCAAACCCTCTATGCTTGTAGGGAACTCGGCGCCGCGATCAATGGCCCAAGGCTCAGGCACGGCAACCCTGCCACCTCTTTCATCAGGACACCCACATGCAGGTAGAAAGTTTTTTCGAATGGCTCGGCCAGGCACTCGGTTCTGTCATCCGTTTTATCGTCGACGGCCTCAGTGGCCTGTTCAATATTTTGAGCCATGCGGGCGGTAATTTTGTCGAAGGGCTGTCCCGGGCGCTGGGCATGGACACGTCGATCATCAGCATCATCGCGCTAATCATCGGGTTGATGCTGTTGTGGTCGGCGATTCGGGCGTTCATGAATGCGTCGATCATCGCCGGGATTATCTGGTTGCTGCTGGGGCTTTGGTTGTTGAGCTGGATTATTCATTAAGACAGCCCATAACCCTGTGGGAGCGGGCTTGCTCGCGAAAGCGGTGTGTCAGGCGACGTAAATGTTGAATGTCAGTCCGTCTTCGCGAGCAAGCCCGCTCCCATATTGGATCGCAGCACATTCAGATGTACCGCTACAATGCCCGCTCCCCAAGGAGCCCGCATGTCCAACCTGATCGCCGACTGGCGCGACCGCCCGACCCATCGCAAGGTCTGGGCACTCGCCGCGCCCATGATCCTCTCGAACATTTCCGTACCGCTGGTGGCGCTGGTCGACAGTACCGTCATCGGGCACTTGCCCCATGCCCATCAGTTGGGTGCCGTCGCTGTGGGCGCCAGCCTGTACACCTTTCTGGCCTGGGGCATGGGTTTCCTGCGCATGGGCACGACCGGTTTCGCCGCCCAAGCGACCGGCCGTGGGGATGGCGCGGCGTTGCGGCAGATTTTGTTGCAGGGGCTGTTGTTGGCGATGGGGTTGTCGATTGTGCTGGGGGCGGCGGGGGTTCCGTTGAGCGGCGTGGCGCTGCACTTCATGCAACCCTCGGCAGAACTGGATCAACTGACCCGCGAATTTTTCCACACCCGACTGTTCGGTCTGCCCGCGGCGCTGGCCAGTTATGCGCTGGTGGGCTGGTTCCTCGGTACCCAGAACGCCCGGGCACCGCTGGCGATTCTGCTGAGCACCAACCTGGTGAACATCGCGCTGAACCTGTGGTTCGTCCTCGGGCTCGATTGGGGCGTGGTCGGCGCGGCCCGAGCGTCGGTGATCGCCGAATGGACCGGCGCCCTGATCGGCCTGTTCATGACCCGCAAAGCCCTGCGCGCCTATCCGGGCCACATCGCCTGGGCCGCCCTCGCGCTATGGCAGAGCTGGCGCCCGCTGCTGGCGGTCAACCGCGATATTTTCATCCGTAGCCTGGCGCTGCAATCGGTGTTTTTCCTGATTACCGTGCAAGGTGCGCGGCTGGGTGATGCCACGGTCGCCGCCAATGCGCTGCTGCTCAATGGTTTGCTGCTGACCGCCCACGCCCTCGATGGCCTCGCCCATGCGGTGGAAGCCCTGTGCGGCCACGCCATCGGCGCTGGCGATCGACAATCTCTGCGCCGTTCATTGGTGGTAGCCACCGGTTGGTCGTTGTTGGCAAGTCTGGGCTTTGCCGCACTGTTTCTGTTTGCCGGGCATTTGTTCATCGAGATGCAGACCAACATCCAGAGCGTGCGTGACACCGCATTCATCTACCTACCCTACCTCGCCGCCCTGCCGCTGCTCGCGGTCTGGAGCTACTTGCTGGACGGGCTGTTTATCGGCGCCACCCGGGCCCGGGAAATGCGCAATGGCATGTTGTTGACGGTGCTGCTGTTGCTGCCGTTCGCCTGGGCGCTACAAGGTCTGGGCAACCACGGGCTGTGGATAACATTCCTGTTGTTTATGGTACTGCGCAGCCTGACCCTCGGCGCCTTTGCCTGGTACTTGCGCCAGAACGACGGCTGGTTTGCCGGTCGCGCTCACTGAGTTGGCGTGGCATTGACGAAGGACGTCACCTCATCGAGCACAGGCGCCAATCCGCGCATGGGCCGGGACAGCGTCGCCACCAGCGTGGCGTGGCTGGTGCGCGAATAGTACAGGTCCTGAACCGGCACCCCGGCGGCGCGCAGTTTGCTCGCCAGACCGCCAGTGTTGCGGGTTGGGTTGACCACGTCATCGTCCCTCGACGCCATCAACAAGGCTGGCGGCGCGCCGCGACTGACGTGATTGATCGGTTGGGATTGTGGCGGTGAGTCCGGCCAGAAAAACACCGGGCGCACCTCGGGATTCTTGATCGGCAGGAAGTCATACGGCCCGGCGAGACCGATCCAGCCACTCAGATCATGTGGCGACATCCCCACGGCCCCCAGCAACTGCGGCTCCAGCGCCAACATCGCGACGTTGTAGGCCCCGGAACTGTGGCCCATCAGGTACAACCGTTTAGGGTCACCGGAAAACTGGCGAATGTGTTCGTGGGTCCAGGCCACAGCCTTGGCGCCATCCTCAAGGAATGACGGATAGCGCACCTGCGGATACAACCGATAGTCCGCCAGCACCGCGACAATCCCACGGCACGCCAGCGCTTCGCCGACAAAGCTGTAATCGCTGCGAGAACCGCTGTTCCAACTGCCACCATAGAAAAACACCACCACCGGAGCGTTTTCCACCGCGTGCCGGGGCACATACACATCGAGCTTCTGCCGTGCATCACTTCCATAAGCAATGCCTTCGGTCTTGTCGAAGGTGCCGTCGGGGGTCAACGCGTTGAGCATT
The DNA here is from genome assembly GCF_056680395.1 of Pseudomonas sp. ASL4. Lineage (NCBI taxonomy): Bacteria > Pseudomonadati > Pseudomonadota > Gammaproteobacteria > Pseudomonadales > Pseudomonadaceae > Pseudomonas > Pseudomonas sp. ASL4. Next base: position 7,418,651 of record NZ_CM155280.1, read on the forward strand.
TTCAGTGGCGAGCACGCGGTCATCACAGCCAGTAAAAAGCCGCCGATCAACACCTTGAACAGTCGCAGGGTTGTGCTCGCCATATTGGTGAAACCTCGTGTTCAGGGTTGATCGCTCTGCCACCGGTTGCGCAGGTTATCGAGCCGCTCCTGCTGGGTCAGCCCCGGCAAAGGTTGGGCAGGCAAAGCACCGGGGTACTGCAAGCGTAGCCATAACCAGCCATCCAGAACCGGGCGTTCGCTGAAGCCCAGCGCCAGGCCCTCCTGCACATGGGACCACAGGCGGTTGTATTCGGTGCCGGTGGATCGGCTCCAGTACCAGGCATGTTGCTCCAGCAGGCAGGTTTGCAGTTTTTCCCGCTGACGAGGGCTGAGGGTTTCTTCGACCGCCAACGGGCGGACCGCCAGCCCCGGATTGAGCAACTGCTGCCAGCCCTGACTGCCAATCGCCCGGTCGGCCCAGGTTCCGCCGAACCAGCGTAACTGAGCGATGGGCCCGAGCCAGCGGCTCAGTTCCTCGGCATCACAGGCATCGAAAAAGTAGCTGGCGCAGTACGGGTTGTAATAACTCAGTAGCGCCCGGTGATGCAGGCCGAGCGTGACCGTGAGCATGCGACGTAAATGCGCCAGCAACGGCGGCGCCGACGCCTCACTGACCACCAGTAAACCTTGCCAGGTATGCGGCTCGCTGTAGCAAAGTTCGATCAACGCCGGGCAGTCCTGCAACTCGACCAGGGCGGGGCCTTGCTCGCGCAACGGGTGCAACTCCGTCCCTTCGAACAACCAGAACCGGCGAACATCGGCAAACCGCTGCTGCAAGGTCGCCGCCGCCCTAGGTGCACCCGGCACATCCAGCAACAGCCATTGTGAGGTCGGATCAGGCGCCTGAACGTCGCTCATGCTGCACCGCTCTGACCCAATAGCGTCGCCGCCCGGCAGGTGCAAATCGTCTCCCGACAATGACTGAAACTTCCGCCACCGGGCAGCAGGCACAGCAACACCAACGGCTCGCTGGATTGCAGCAAGGCCAGCAAACCGTCCATCGCCGGCGGCACGTGAGTGGGATGCGGTTGCGGCATTTCAACCACATCGACAGCCGATTGGTTCCGAAGCAGACCGGTGATCAGCGGTTGATCCGGATCGCCCTCGATGAAACTGACCACCACCTCGGCCCCCGCCCGCCATTGCGAAACGGCCGCGCCTTTCAGCTCAGGGGCCAATGGTAGCCAACAGTGTCCAGGCTTCGCCCCTTCGCCCTGATAGAGCCAGTCGAACTGCACCGCAACCGGGCGGGACGGATCGGGTTGTGCCTGTGCAACTTCAACCACCCAGGCCCGTTGCAAACTGAGCATCTTCGGTTTCACCACCGCTGGGCTCGCCACCCACGGCGCCTCCCACGGCACGGCGCGGATCGTGTTGGAATAGGGCAACAACGGATCCTGGCAGCCCTGGTGCTCGACCCGGATCAACCGCCACAGATGATTCCACTCGCGGACCGGATGACCGGACAGCGGCATCAACTGACCACTGCGCAACGTCGTCAGGTCCGTGCGGCCCCTGGCGACTGGCGCCGTCTGCGCGCTGACCTGAACCTCGAACCGACACAACGCTGGCGGCCCGCTGTCGTCCTGAAACACCAGCGTTTGCGCGCGGCACGATGGCCCCTGACCGTCACCGACGATCAAGCAGTGCCCACGACTGGAGTGCTCGAAATGGTAATGAAGACGCTCTTCGGCGCACAGACGCTGGAAAAATTGCAGGTCCGATTCGCTGTACTGCGTGCAGAAATCACGCGGTGGATATTCACCACTCAACGCCAGACGCCAGTCCTTACCGGCAATGCCGTGTTCCTTGAGTACCTGGCCGAGAATCCGCGGCACCGACTGCCCGCTGAAAATGCGTTGGCTGAAGCGCTGGGCCAGGCACGCCAGTTTCGGCCCAAGACGCACACGACAAAGCCGGGATGAGCTGCCGTGCTCACGTTGGACGAGTTCATGCAATTGCCCGTGGATACCGTTACCAGCAGCTTCAAACTGCAAGAACGCCGCACGATAAAGCAGGCTCGCAAGGTCCAGCGTCGGATCATTGATCAGCAGGTCCACTTCGAACACAAACGGTTCGCTAATGGCTTCATTACCGGTAAAGGCCAGGACCTCAAAGGCGTCGGGCAGGCCCGCTACGTCCAGACGAAATGACGGCTCGTTGACTGGATCGAACATCGGCGATTCTCTACAGGAGGGGCGGCCGGGGATTCTCGCTGAGAGACATGGCCGAGTAGAGTGCCGAAGTACAACTTAGGAAATGACCTACGAGAAAAGAAGACCACATCACTTTAATAGCCGTGATGTCAGTCATTTCAGATAAAAAAAGAGAGGTGTCGCACCAGGTCATCTGAAACTTCCGCGAGGGTGCGGAACATTTTCAGACAACCTGATGGGAGCAGTGACTTACCTCAAGACGACAGGTAAGACGAACGGGTCAGACCCAGGCGCAACGCGTCGAGGAACTGGGTACGCTCGGCGGCAGTGATGCGCGCACTCGCGCACTTGTCGCGGTAGTGGGTCATCAGTTCTTCCGGCGACAAGTGCACGTAGCGCAGCATGTCTTCGATGGTGTCGTGGGTTTCGATACCGGCGTGGTACACGGTGCCGTCAGCGTTCTGGTAGATGTTCACCGAATCGGTGTCACCGAACAGGTTGTGCATGTCGCCGAGAATTTCCTGGTAAGCGCCGACCAGGAAGATCCCCAGCAGGTAGTCTTCACCGTCATTCAACCCGTGTACCGGCAGACTGGTTTCGATGCTCTGCTCGTCGACGTATTGCTTGATCTTGCCGTCGGAGTCGCAGGTCAGGTCTTGCAGCACCGCACGGCGCATCGGCTCTTCGTCGAGACGGTGCAGCGGCAGGATCGGCAGTACCTGGCCGATGGCCCAAGTGTCCGGCAGGCTCTGGAACACCGAGAAGTTGCAGATGTACTTGTCGGCGAGCTTGTCGTTGAGTTCGTCGAGCACCTGGCGGTGGGAACGCTGACGGGCTTTCAACGAGTTGTGCAGGCGACGGCAGACGGCGAAGTAGCATTGCTCGGCCAGGGCTTTTTCTGCCAGGGTCAGCTTGCCATCGGCGTATTGGCTAGCGATGTCGCTCATGTAGTGCGTGGCGCGCCAGTAGGTCTCGGTGACCATCTCTATGTCGGTCGGGCCCAGCAGGTCAACCAGCCACTGCACGGTTTCCGGCAGTTCTTCCTTGTTGTCGATCTGCGGCACGTCGTCGTTATGCTTTTCGACGTCGGTCACCTGCACCACGAGCATCGCGTGGTGAGCGGTCAGGGAGCGGCCGCTCTCGGAGAAGATGTTCGGGTGCGGCAGGTTCTGCGCGTCGCAGAATTCCTTGAGCATCCCGACCACGACACCGGCGTAATCGTCCATGTCGTAGTTGATCGAACTGGCGTTACGCGAGTGCGTACCGTCGTAGTCCACGCCCAAACCGCCGCCGACGTCGATGTGATCCACCGGCAGGCCGAGGTTGCGCAGTTCGCCGTAGTAACGAATCGCTTCCTTGAAGCCATGCTGGTAGTCCGCCAGGTTGGCGATCTGCGAACCCATGTGGAAGTGCAACAGGCGAATGCCTTGATCCAGGCCCGCTGCGCGGAAACGCTCGACCACCGACAGCAGTTGCGCCGCCGACAGACCGAACTTGGATTTTTCGCCACCGGTGTCAGCCCACTTGCTTGAGGCCAGGGACGACAGACGCACGCGCAGGCCAACCTGAGGCTTGACCTTCAGCGAGGCGGCCTCTTCGATCACCAGGCCAACTTCGGATTCTTTCTCGATCACGATGAACACGTTGTGACCGAGCTTCTGGCCCATCAGCGCCAGACGGATGAACTCGCGGTCCTTGTAACCGTTGCAGACGATGGTGCCGCCCTTCGGTGCCAGGGCCAAAACGGCGAGCAGCTCAGGCTTGGAGCCGGCTTCCAGGCCGATGGACACGTCCTGGGTGGCGATGATGTTCTCGATCACCGCTTCTTGCTGGTTAACCTTGATCGGGTACAGCGCGGTGTACTTGCTCTGGTATTCCAGGCGTTCAATGTTGGCATCGAAGGCGCCGGTCAACTGACGCACGCGGTCTTGCAGGATATCGGGGAACCGCACCAGCAATGGCAAGGACAAACCGCTTTTGCGCAGTTGGTCGACTTGCTCGAACAGGTCGATAGGCGAACTGGTCGGACCGTTCGGACGAACTTCGACGCGACCGGCGTCATTGATCGCGAAATATCCGGCCCCCCAATGGCGAATCCCGTAAACACTGCGGCTGTCCGCAACTGTCCATTGGCTGCCATCGTCTTTGCGTGTGCGTCTTACGGACATTGAAGTCCCCTATAAAGAAGTCATAGAGCGTCGCCTGGGTTCAGGCCGGCGCAGTCTAAAGAATGAAAATGACGGTTCGTCAACGAGGGGATAGACCTCGCTGACCGCAGTGAGTTTAGAAACCGGTCAGAACAGGCTCTGTGAAAACCATGTTGGCGACGCCAGGCCAGAATGAAATCAGGACTGGATCAAGCCGAGGGTGGTTTTCACAGAGGCTGCTAGCCGCCGGACTTCTTCGCCTTGAAACCAAGTTTGATCAGCTCGGCCAAGAGTAGCTCGACATGATCGCCCTGGATTTCAATGATTCCGTCTTTCAACGCCCCGCCGGTGCCGCAACGTTTCTTCAACGTGGTGGCCAGGGCCGCGAGCGCATCAAGGGCCAGCGGCACGCCGGTGATGGTGGTCACCGTCTTGCCGCCACGGCCCTTGCTTTCGCGACGCACGCGAGCAATGCCGTCGCCGGCAGGGATCACGGTTTGTTTGCAGATACAGGCATCCACCGGTTTGCTGCAATCCGGGCAATGACGACCTGCGTCGGTGGAAAATACCAGGCCACCAAGGGCGGCGAAGGATGCGGCTTTTTTGGCCACCGGCAATCCTCTTGGGAGGACAAAGACTGGTCGCAGCACTTAGGCAAGGCTATCGACCGCGAAGCCCCACTCAGGCAGGGGCAGCGCTACTGAAACAGTACAGACCTGTAGGAGCGAAGCTTGCTCGCGAAAGGACGTCAACGATAACGCGCGGCATCAGACAGAACGAGTCGTCCATGCATCCTTCGCGAGCAAGCTTCGCTCCTACAAAAGGTCGCGCAGTGTAACGGCAAAAAGCCGACTTGCTAAGAGCCAATCGGCGCCAATTTATGCCTTCTTTGCGACGTCGGTTTGCTGAGCCTTCAGATAACGCTTCAACGCGGCCAAAGAGTCCGGGCAGTAAGGCTTTTGGGTGATTTCCTGCATCACCTGATCAATCGGAATAAAGCGCGCTTCAAGCACTTCTTCCGGCTGCAGGATCAACGGACCGTCCCACACGGCCGAAAACGCCGAACACCACAGCCGGTTGCCGGTGTCCTCGAAGAAAAAGTGATCATGAGCGCTCAGTTCCACACCACTCACGCCCAATTCTTCTTCCAGCTCACGGGCGGCCGACTCGGCGTAACTCTCATCAGCCTGCACCATGCCCCCCGCCGCCACGTCCCAATAACCGGGATAAATGGCTTTGCTGAGGGTGCGGCGGTGCACGCAGAGCTCACCGGCCGAGTTGAACAGCATGATGTAGGTGCCGCGCCCGATCAGCCCGCGCTCACGCAGGTCGCTGCGGACCAGGGCGCCGAGCAGGTTGTCCTGCTCGTCGACCCAGGCGATGCGTTCGGCATCCGAGGCCGCGCGGTGGGCGGCCTCTTTGGCGCTATCGACCATGACTCAGCCCTGATTGAGCAGTTGACGCAGATCGATCACTGCAGCGTTGGCCCGGGAGATGTAGTTAGCCATGACCAGCGAGTGGTTGGCCAAAATCCCGAAGCCGCTGCCATTGAGGATCATCGGGCTCCAGACCGGTGCTTGCGAAGCTTCCAGCTCACGAATGATCTGGCGCACGCTGACGGTGGCGTTTTTCTTGGCCAGCACATCGGCGAAGTCGACTTCGACGGCGCGCAGCAGATGGGACAACGCCCAGGCCTGACCGCGGGCTTCGTAGAATACGTTGTCGATCTGCATCCACGGAGTTTCGACGATTTCTTCGTCAACCTGCGGCACCTGGCCCGGCATCACCACTTCGGTTTTCAGCGAGGTGTTGAGCTTGACCCGGCCAACGCTGGCCGACAGGCGTTGCGACAACGAACCCAGACGGGTGCCGACATCGCCCAGCCAGTTGTTCAGGTTGTCGGCGCGGGCATAGAACAACGCATTCTTCTGCGCCGGATCAGACAGACGGGCCTGGTAACGGCTCAGGGAATTGATGCCTTCTTGGTACTCCGATTCGCTGGATGGCAGGACCCAGCTCTTGTTATCGAAGTTGAAACGCGGCTCGGCCTTGGCCAGATCCGAGTCTTCGGCCGATTGTGACTGCGAGCGCGCAAAGTCTTTACGCAGGGCGCGGGTCATGTCGCGGACCTGGACCAGCACGCCATATTCCCAGCTCGGCATGTTGTCCATCCACAGGCCCGGCGGGAAGCGGTCGTTGGAAATGTAGCCGCCCGGCTTGTTCAGCAAGGTGCCGGCGACGGTCTTGAGGGTTTCCACCATGGTGTAGCCGACGACCATCTGCTTGCCTTCTTTCTCGGCAGCGACCTGGGCGTTTTGTTGAACCGGGAACAAGTCAGGCTCTTCACTCCAGTACCAGCCCAGGCCGATGGTCACCAACAGGTACAGGCCGATCAAAGTGGCCAGCGCCCGGCTGAACAGCAGGCCGCCGAAATAACTGCGGGTGGCCGATTTCGGTTCAGCGGCACGTTCGGGTGCGCTGCCCGCGCGGTTCTTCCAGTCCAGCATGGCGATATCCTTTCAATCACTTGAGTTCATCGGTTCGACCACAACCCTACGCCATCGTGCCTCAATTTGCCGCGCATTAATCTGCGCGAAACAACGAGCCATGCAATCGCATCGGTCGAGGCGACACTATAAATGAAGCATAGCCTTCGAGCCTATGCGACCAGTCGGTCAGAAACTGAATGATGTCGCTTTGCAGATTATTGACATACGACACTGATGTGACTGAAAAGAGGTGCTAGCATAGAGCCACCAGTCGATCTCAGCATGCACCCTAACTAGTAGTCAGGATATGACCGAGCCAGAAGACCCCAGCCGTGAGCGCCTCAAGCACCACTTTGCCCAGCGGGTAATTCATCAGGCACGTCAAATTCTTGAGATATGGCAGCGCCTGCAACGCAGCGAGTGGTCCACTACCGATTTGTCCGAGCTGAGCGAGGCCAACCTGCGCCTGCTGCGCTTTGCCGAACGCTTTGAACAACCGGAACACTCGCAATTGGCGCGCCACATCGGCCAGTCGCTGGAGGCGGTCGATGCTAATCGCGGACGCCTGAGCAGCGGCCTGATCACTGACCTCAACCGTTTGATGCAGCGCCTGTCCCGCACCGGCCTGCGTCACGGCGACCAACTGGACCAAACCTTCCTGCCGCCACTGCGCAAGCCAATCTACGTGATGCTGCAAGATCACGATCGTGCCGAACGCTTGGCCAAGCAACTGGAATTCTTCGGGCTCAGCGCCCAGTCGCTGGACAGTGTGTCGGCGTTTCGCTCCTCGATGGTCGAGCGACTGCCGGCGGCGATTGTCATGGACGTGGACTTCAGCGGCCCGGGCATCGGCTTGAAACTGGCCGCCGAAGCCCAGGTTGGTCTCGATGAACCGTTGCCGCTGCTGTTCTTCAGCCTGCACGAAACCGACACCCCTACCCGCCTCGCCGCCGTGCGCGCCGGTGGCCAGGAATTCCTCACCGGCACCCTCGAAGCCTCGAGCCTGCTGGAGAAGATCGAAGTCCTGACCTGCGTTGCCCAGTACGAACCGTATAAAGTGCTGATCATCGACGACTCCCGCGCCCAGGCCTTGCACACCGAGCGTCTGCTCAACAGCGCCGGCATTGTCACGCGCACGCTGATCGAGCCGATCCAGGCCATGGCTGAACTGGCGGACTTCCAGCCCGACCTGATCATCCTCGACATGTACATGCCGGCCTGCACCGGTACCGAACTGGCCAAAGTGATCCGCCATAACGACCGTTACGTCAGCGTGCCGATCATTTACCTGTCGGCCGAAGACGACCTGGACAAGCAACTCGACGCCATGAGCGAGGGTGGCGACGACTTTCTGACCAAACCGATCAAGCCGCGGCACCTGATCACCACCGTGCGCAACCGCGCGGCCCGGGCACGCAACCTGAAAGCGCGGATGGTCCGCGACAGCCTCACCGGTTTGTACAACCACACCCACATTCTGCAATTGCTCGAAGACTGCTCGTTCCGCGCCCGCCGCGAGAGCAAGCCGCTGAGCTTTGCGATGCTCGACATCGACCACTTCAAACGGGTCAACGACAGCCACGGCCACCCCATGGGCGACCGGGTGATCAAGAGCCTGGCGCTGTTCCTCAAGCAGCGACTTCGCAAGACCGATTTCATTGGCCGTTACGGCGGCGAAGAGTTCGCGATTGTCATGCCGGACACTGATGTCGAATCAGCGCACAAGGTGCTCGACGAAATCCGTCAGCGCTTTGCCGAGATTCACTATCCGGCCCAGCCGCAAGACCTTTGGTGCACGTTCAGCGCTGGCGTGGTCGAGCTGCGCGAAGATTCCGACAGCCTGATGATGGCCAGCCAGGCGGACGAGGCGCTGTACCGCGCCAAGGACGCCGGACGCAATCGCGTGCAAGCAGCGCGGGAGTCAAAGCAAAGTGCCACTTTTTCATCGGAATCCACCGATTCGGTCATAACGCTGTAATACAAACGCAATAAATTCAGGCGCTTACCATTCTGCCGTTGGTAGACCCGTTATGCGCCTGAAGCTGCTGACCAACCTCAATACCCTCCTGCTGGTCGCCGTGTGCGTCGCCCTCGGTGCCACGCTATGGTGGTCGCAAAAAGCCCTGGAGCGGCCCTATCTGTTGATGGAGCGCTACCTGGGACTGTCCCAGCAATTTCAAAATGAAGTGGCGCGTAACGTCGAGGATTATCTGTCCAGCGGCGATGCCCTGCGCCTGAGCAGTGCCAGCCAGGCCATCGACGGCTTACAAAAAGAACTCACCGAACTGCCCCCGGCATTGGCCGACACGTTGCGCCCGAGCCTGTCCAGCCTTGAAGAATTCAGCAAGTCCGACCTGCTGGCCGCCGGCAAACTCGCGGGGGATCCGCAGGCGCTGTTGCTCCAGGCCGAACGGGAGTTGGGCGCCAGCCTCGACCAGCTCAGCCAATACGCCAGCACCAATGCAACCTATCTGACGCCGCTGCTCGCCGCCTCCCAGCACTTGGGCAAACTGTCCCTGGCCCGGGACAAACTGGTCAGCAGCGGTCGCAGCGAACTGGCTGCCGATGTCGAGCGAGAAGTCGCCAGCATCCGCGCCCAAGCGACGCAACTGGATGCCTTGCCGCTGCTCGGCGTGGCCGCCAGCACGGAGTCGAGCACCGACGATTTCGCCTCGATGATGGGCCTGGAAAACACCGAAAAAGCCGCGACCGAAGATGCCGGGGTCGGCCTCAAGCGCGAACTCAACAGCCTGCTCACGCGCTACCCGGCTGAGCTTGCGCGCACCCGCGATCAAATCCAGAAGCGCGCCGACCTGAGCGCCGCGACACACCTGAAAATCACCGCCGTGCAGCAGGCCATCGCCGGGCTGGAACCGGTGGTGCGCGCCCAGCACGGGCAGATCCAGGGCGAAGTGCGATTGATGCAAGGGCTGATGATCGGCCTGATTCTGCTGATCGCGCTGTTGATCGACACCTTGCAACGACGCCTGGCCCGAACCCTGACCAACCTGGCGCCGGCGCTGTCGACCTGGGCCGAGGGCGACTTCAGCCAGGACATTCAGTTGGGCAAGACCAACCGCGAGTTGCATGACATCCAGGCTTCGCTCAACCGATTGCGCGCCTATCTGGTGGATTTGGTGGGGACCATTCGCCTCAATGCCGAACAAGTGGCCGGCAGCAGTCGGACATTGGCCGAGCTTAGCAACGACTTGCACACTGGCGCTGAACATCAGGCCGGCGACACGGCGTTGATCCGCGATTCCCTCGGTGAGCTGGAAGCCACCATTCAACAAGTGGCCGGCGACGCCAGCCAGGCTGCAGATGCCAGTCGCAACGCAGGATTGGCGGTCGAGCATGGCCAGAAAGTCATCGGCCTGAGCCTCACCGGGCTGCATGCGCTGGTGGGCGAAGTACAAAGCAACGCGCAGATGATTGAACACCTCGCTGAAGAGTCCGCGACCATCGGCGGCGTGCTGACAGTGATCCGTTCGATTGCCGACCAGACCAACCTGCTGGCCCTGAACGCCGCCATCGAAGCGGCCCGGGCCGGGGAAATGGGTCGAGGTTTTGCGGTGGTGGCCGAAGAAGTGCGTTCGCTGGCGCAACGCACCGCTGGCGCCACGGCAGAGATCCAGACCTTGATCGCCGGCCTGCAAACCGCGGCACGGCAATCGGTGGAAGGCATGCGCGCCCAGGTCGAGCACGCCGAAGCCACTGCCAATCAGGCTCAAGACGCTGATGGAGCGCTGGATAAAATCGTCGGGGCGATCCAGACCATTGCCGACACGGCGGTGCGCATTGCCGATGTCACGGCCCAGCAAAGCGGCGCCGTCAGCGAGATCCGTGATCACAGTGAGCGGATTCACCAGTTGGGTGGGGATAACTTGCTTCGTATCGGTGAAGGGCGTGAGCAAGGGGAGAATTTGTTGGTGTTGGGTGGGCGACTGCACACAGCCGTTCAAGCCTTCCGCGTCTGATAGATCGCCTTCGCGAGCAAGCCCGCTCCCACATTAGGAATGCGTCCTCCTGTGGGAGCGGGCTTGCTCGCGAAGGCGCCAGAACAAACACCACAAAACCCCAGGCCTGCACTCCCTCCGACTGTCCGCTATCATGCCCCCACTTCCGATTCGCGAGATTGTCATGCGCCGTTTGCTCTGCCTGCTGCTTTTAGTGCTCGCCCTGCCGGCCTCTGCCACCGGGTTGCTGGACAATCGGCCCAGCTCCACGCTGGGTTCGATCAACAACAGCGCCGATTTCCTGCCGGTGCGCGAAGCCTTTCAATTAAGCCTGGTAGAAAGCACGCCGCAGTCGATCAAGCTGCGCTTCGTCGCCACCGAGGGTTACTACCTCTACCGCCACCGCTTTCAGTTTCGCGCCGATCCGGCCGATGTCGGCCTGGGCGCAGCGCAACTGCCCGACGGTGAAAAAAAGCACGATGAGTACTTCGGCGATGTCGAGGTTTACCACGGGATTCTCGATGTAGAGTTGCCGCGCACCAATCAACGCCCATTTACCCTGGCAGTGACCTATCAAGGCTGCGCGGATAAAGGCCTGTGCTACCCGCCCGAAACCGAGCGGTTGAGCATTGAAGGCAACGACAAGGTTGTCGCCGACAAGGTCGCCACCACGACAGCGAACTGGAGCTGGCGCGAACTGGCGCTGTTCTTCCTCGCCGGTATCGGCCTGACGTTTACCCCTTGCGTATTGCCGATGCTGCCGATCCTCTCCGGCGTCGTGTTGCGCGGCCAGGTTGGCGGGGTGCGTGGTTTCAACTTGTCCCTGGCTTACGTGCTGTCGATGGCGGCCTGCTTCGCCCTGCTCGGCGCACTGATGGGAATGTTCGGCGCGCAGCTCAATCTTCAGGCGCGCCTGCAATCGGCTTGGGTTCTGGTGCCGTTCGCGACGTTTTTTGCGGTGTTTGCGCTGGCGATGTTTGGCGTGTTCGAGCTCAAGTTGCCCCACGCCATCAGCCATCGACTGCACCACATCGCCGGTCGCACCGAAGGTGGCTCACTGTGGGGCGCAGCGGTGCTCGGCGTGGTTTCCAGCCTGCTGGTTTCACCTTGCGTTTCGGCGCCACTGGCCGGTGCATTGCTGTATATCAGCGCAAGCGGCGATGCCTTTGGCGGCGGGTTGAAACTGTTCTTGCTCGGTCTGGGCATGGGCACGCCACTGTTGCTGGTGGCGACTGGTGGCGCGGCATGGTTACCGAAAAGTGGCCCGTGGCTGGTTTATGTAAAAAACGCCATTGGGGTGCTGCTGCTCGCATTGGCGATCGCTCTTCTGAGCCGCGTGTTGCCGGGCCAGGTGACGTTGTTGCTGGTCGGTTTGCTGTTGGGCGGCGTCGGCTTGTTTCTCGGCGCGCTGGAGTTTGTTTATAAACCGCCGAGAAAACGTCTTGGCCAATTGCTCGGCCTGTTTCTGCTGTTTTATGCCATGGCGTGCTGGTACGGCGCTTTCAGCGGCCAGAGCGACCTGCTGAATCCACTCGGCAGAACCGCCGTCGTTGCCACCGGCAATCAGCCGCAAAGCAACAGCGCCTGGCAAACCGTCAGTACCCCGGCCGACCTGGACCGCGTCCTCGCCGAAGCCAAAGCCTCGGGCACCCCGCTGCTGTTGGACTGGTACGCCGACTGGTGCATCAGTTGCAAAGTCATCGAACACGAAGTGCTCAACGACGCGAAAGTCGTCGAACGCCTCAAGGGTTATCGGTTGATTCGCTTCGACATCACCGCCAGCAATGCAGAACAGCGCACCCTGCTCGACCGGTACACGCTTTTCGGTCCACCGGCGCTGATGTTTTTCGGCCCGGACGGCGTCGAACGCGCCGATGTGCGGGTGATTGGCGAGATCAATGCCACGGACTTCGCCGAACGTGTTGCGAAAGCAAATGACCGGATTTAATCACTCGGTCACATATTTCGCGCAAACATCGGCCATCGTGCTGGCTATTGCATAGAACTGGACAGTCACAAAGGCTTTGCGGCATAGTCGCCGGGTTCTGACAATTGCACACAGATAACAAGGAACAGCAGATGGCGACGCTACTGGTTCTGCACGGACCCAACCTGAACTTGCTCGGCACCCGCGAGCCGGGCACCTATGGCGCTACGACACTGGCGCAGATCAACCAGGACCTGGAACGCCGTGCCCGTGAAGCCGGTCATCATTTGCTGCACCTGCAAAGCAACGCCGAGTATGAATTGATCGACCGCATCCACGCCGCACGTGGCGAAGGTGTGGACTTCATTTTGATCAACCCAGCAGCTTTTACGCACACAAGTGTCGCATTACGTGACGCGCTGCTGGCGGTGAGCATCCCATTCATCGAAGTGCATTTGTCTAACGTGCACAAACGCGAACCTTTCCGCCATCACTCTTACTTCTCCGATGTAGCGGTGGGAGTGATCTGCGGCCTTGGCGCCAGCGGTTATCGACTGGCCCTGGAGGCTGCCCTGGAACAGCTTGAACAACAAGCTATACGCCCCTGACCGACCCTTGGGAGTTGATGATTCATGGATATCCGTAAAGTTAAGAAACTAATCGAATTGCTGGAAGAGTCCGGCATCGACGAGCTCGAGATCAAGGAAGGCGAAGAGTCCGTACGCATCAGCCGTCACAGCAAGACCCCGGCTCAGCAGTACTACGCTCCGGCTCCGATGCACGCTCCGGCGCCTGCGCCAGTTGCTGCAGCTCCCGTTGCTGCCGCTCCTGCAGCTCCAGCCGCACCTGTTCTGAACGGCACCGTTGCCCGTTCGCCTATGGTCGGCACCTTCTATCGCAAATCTTCCCCGTCCTCGCCGTCCTTCGTTGAAGTTGGCCAGACCGTGAAGAAAGGCGACACCCTGTGTATCGTCGAAGCCATGAAGATGATGAACCACATCGAAGCTGAAACCAGCGGTGTGATCGAATCCATCCTCGTCGAAGACGGCCAGCCGGTTGAGTACGACCAACCGCTGTTCACCATCGTTTGAACCGCGGAGAGACTTTGATGACTGCGAAGTTGGAAAAAGTTCTGATCGCCAACCGCGGTGAGATCGCCCTGCGGATCCTGCGTGCCTGCAAAGAGATGGGCATCAAGACCGTCGCCGTTTATTCCACGGCTGACAAAGAGCTGATGCACCTGGGTCTGGCGGACGAATCCGTCTGCATCGGTCCGGCATCGGCTGCAAAGTCTTACCTGCACATCCCTGCGATTATCGCCGCTGCTGAAGTGACTGGCGCTACCGCCATTCACCCAGGCTACGGTTTCCTCGCGGAAAACGCCGATTTCGCCGAACAGGTCGAGAATTCCGGCTTCGCCTTCATCGGCCCGAAAGCCGACACCATTCGCCTGATGGGCGACAAGGTATCGGCCAAGCACGCCATGATCGCTGCTGGTGTTCCAACCGTTCCGGGCTCTGACGGTCCACTGCCGGAAGACGAAGAAACCGCTCTGCGCATTGGTCGCGAAGTCGGTTACCCGGTGATCATCAAAGCCGCTGGCGGCGGTGGTGGTCGCGGCATGCGCGTTGTGCATAAAGAAGAAGACCTGATTTCTTTCGCAAAACTGACCCGCACCGAAGCAGGCGCGGCGTTCGGCAACCCGATGGTCTATCTGGAAAAATTCCTGACCAACCCACGTCACGTGGAAGTCCAGGTTCTTTCCGACGGCCAGGGCCACGCCATCCATCTGGGCGACCGCGATTGCTCGCTGCAACGTCGTCACCAGAAGGTTCTCGAAGAAGCGCCAGCACCGGGCATCGACGAGAAGGCACGGGCTGAAGTCCTCGCACGCTGCGTCAAGGCATGCATCGACATCAACTACCGTGGCGCGGGCACTTTCGAGTTCCTGTACGAGAACGGCGCGTTCTATTTCATCGAAATGAACACCCGCGTTCAGGTTGAGCACCCGGTTTCGGAAATGGTTACCGGCATCGACATCGTCAAGGAGATGCTCAGCATCGCCGCTGGCAACAAGCTGTCGTTCACCCAGGATGACGTCGTCATCCGCGGTCACGCGCTGGAATGCCGGATCAACGCCGAAGACCCGAAAACCTTCATGCCAAGCCCAGGCACGGTCAAGCATTTCCACGCTCCAGGCGGCAACGGCGTTCGCGTCGATTCGCACCTGTACAGTGGCTATGCTGTTCCGCCGAACTACGATTCGTTGATCGGCAAGCTGATCACCTACGGCGCAACCCGTGACGAAGCCATGGCGCGCATGCGCAATGCGCTGGACGAAATCGTTGTCGACGGGATCAAGACCAACATCCCGCTGCACCGCGATCTGGTCCGTGATGAAGAATTCTGCAAAGGCGGAGTCAACATCCACTACCTGGAACACAAGCTGGCTGCTCAGCATTAAGATGTGATCCGAACCAACAAAGCCGCTTTCGAGCGGCTTTGTTGTTTCTGAAGGTTTCATCTGCTCCCTATGGCGCTTAACTGGCAGGCACTGGCCTGTCCGGGCTGACTATAATCGCCCTCTGATCAGCGCAACGCTGACGAACCAGAGCCTGCCCATGCCTCAAAAGTTACCCATCAACCTCAATGATCTGCTGCGCCAGCGGACAGTCGAGGGTGAACGAATCGAATACAAAACCGGCTGGAACCCCGACCCGATCATTCGTACGCTCTGCGCCTTTGCCAATGACTTTGAAAACCTGGGCGGTGGTTATGTGGTGATTGGGCAGGAGTGTGACGACAACGGTCAGCCGATCTTTCCTCCGAGAGGCCTTGCCGATCAGCAACTCGACAAGATCCAACTCGAACTACTGGCGGCTTGCCAATCAATTCAGCCCGCCTATTTTCCAGTATTGAGTGTGGAAGAGGTCGAAGGCCGCAAGCTAATCGTACTGTGGGCACCGGGCGGGCAAAATCGCCCCTATAAAGCCCCGACCGCAGTGACAGCCAAACACAGAAGCCTGCACTACTACATCCGTCGCTACAGCAGCACAGTCGAGGCCAAGGGCGAAGTCGAGCAGGAACTCTTGAGCCTTGCTGCCAAGGTTCCATTCGATGATCGCTTCAACCTGAGCGCTCGCGTCAGCGATCTGTCCAAACCGTTAATGCAAAGCTTTCTGCAAGAGATTGGCAGCGCCCTCGCAAAAGATGCTGACAACCTGCCTATTGAGGCGCTGGGCCGCCAAATGAACATCGTGGGCGGCCCGACCGAATCGCCATGGCCCAAGAACGTAGGCTTGATGTTCTTCAGTAGCGCCCCTGAGCGGTTCTTTCCCGGGACACAAATTGATGTGCTGTGGTTTCCCGAAGGTGCTGATGGAGATCGCTTTGACGAAAAAATCTTCAAGGGCCCTTTGGCCACCATTACCCGCGAGGCCTTGGCCTATATCCAGCGCAATTTTCTACATGAAACGGTGATCAAACACCCAGACCGCGCGCAGGCCACGCGAGCCTGGAACTTCCCTTTCACGGCGATTGAAGAGGCATTGGTCAACGCGGTCTACCATCGATCCTATGAGGAGCGCGAGCCTATCGAGGTCCGCATCAGTCAGGAAGAATTGGTGATATTGAGCTTTCCGGGACCAGACCGCTCGATTCGAATGGAGGACCTGCGAACAGGCCGCGCCGTGAGCCGTCGCTACCGTAACCGGCGAATTGGCGAGTTCCTGAAAGAACTGGACCTGACTGAAGGCCGCTCGACAGGCATTCCCAAAATCCTCAAGGTCATGGCCGTCAATGGTTCACCCGCTCCACTATTTGAAACGGACGATGAACGGATTTCATACGTCGTACGGTTGCCAGCGCACCCACTGACACGAAGTACAGAAACAAGGACAGGAAAAGTCACCATGGAAGTCACCATGGAAGTCACCATGGAAGTCGCTGCACTGCTGAAAGTCGTGGAAGGTGAAATGAGCAGGCAAGAACTACAAACCGCTATGACTCTGAAAAACGCTGACCACTTCCGCAAGGCTTACATATTGCCGGCCATCGCTGCCGAAGTCCTTGAAATGACATTACCAGGACAACCTAACAGCCGCCTGCAACGCTATCGCCTGACCAGCAAAGGCCTGCAATGGCGTAAAGGCAATAATGCGATGAGTCAGCATTAAGATGTGATCCAGACCAACAAAGCCGCTTTCAAGCGGCTTTGTTGTTTCTGGAGATTGCCGCACACCTCTCCACTGTGGCGAGGGAGCTTGCTCCCGCTCGGTTGCGCAGCAACCGCAAAACCATTCAACGCGGCTGTGCCAGGCAGAACCGCATCTGCCATTTCGGGACCGCTTCGCGCTCCAGCGGGAGCAAGCTCCCTCGCCACAGGTTATTCGTTCACCTGCGAACCCTGTCGAGTTGGTCGTCTTCTGCCGCGCGCTCGCGTAAACTTGCGCGCTTCTCGCAGCCCGCTAGGCTGCAATCAATATTTTTCAAAGGTGCCCGCCATGCCTTGGCTGCAAGTCCGTCTCGCCATCAGCCCAGAACAAGCCGAAACCTACGAAGACGCTTTCCTTGAAGTCGGCGCCGTATCGGTGACTTTCATGGACGCTGAAGATCAGCCGATCTTCGAACCGGAACTCAACACCACGCCGCTGTGGTCCCACACCCATCTGCTGGCCCTGTTCGAGGACGGCACCGAAGCCGCCAGCGTGCTGGCCCACATGGAATTGCTGACCGGCGGTCCACTGCCCGAGCATCACAGCGAAATCATCGAAGACCAGGACTGGGAACGCAGTTGGATGGACGGTTTCCAGCCAATGCGTTTCGGTGAGCGCCTGTGGATTGTCCCGAGCTGGCACGCCGCGCCCGAACCTGACGCCGTGAACCTGCTGCTGGACCCGGGCCTGGCGTTCGGCACCGGCACCCACCCGACCACCGCGCTGTGCCTGGAATGGCTCGATGGCCAGGACCTGAAGGACTGCAACGTGCTGGATTTCGGCTGCGGCTCGGGGATTCTGGCAATTGCCGCCCTGCTGCTGGGCGCCAAGGAAGCCGTCGGCACCGACATCGACGTGCAAGCGCTGGAAGCCTCCCGCGACAACGCCGGGCGCAACAACATTGCCGAAGCGCTGTTCCCGCTGTATCTGCCAGAAGACCTGCCGCAGGTTCAGGCCGACGTGCTGGTCGCCAACATTTTGGCCGGCCCGCTGGTGTCCCTGGCCCCACAACTGTCCAGCCTGGTCAAGCCGGGCGGCCGTCTGGCGCTGTCGGGCATCCTCGCCGAGCAAGGTGAAGACGTCGCCAAGGCCTACGCTCAAGACTTCGATCTGGACCCGATTGCCAATCGCGATGGCTGGGTGCGCATCACTGGCCGTCGGCGCTAGAATGAGCACCTGCATAATCCGGATCGCCGCATGACCGACAGCTTCGTCACCCAGTGCCCGCATTGCCAAACCAGCTTCCGCGTCAGCCACGCTCAATTGAGCGTGGCCCGTGGAGTGGTTCGCTGTGGCTCCTGCTTGCAGGTGTTCAACGCCGCCAAGCAACTGCTTGAGCAACGGGCCGGCCAGGAATCGGTCAAACCGGTCGCCCCGGCCATCGTCGAGCCGCCGGCACAGCGGGCGATCAGCCAAAAGCAGTGGTCCGCCGCCGAGATGGATCTGGACAGCCTTGACCTGGACCAGGAGCTCGCCCGGCTCGAACATCGGGAAATACAGCCGACCACGGAGTTTGGCCGGCACCGTGAAAACGGCCTCAGTGCTCGCCGCGACTCTGTCGAGCACGAGGATGAACCCTGGTCCGACAGCCTCTTCAGCGAATCGGCGGCTGATCGCGCCCAGGCCGTCGAAGCCGACCAACGGGAATCGCAGACAGACCCGGGCAAGCACTCGCGCACTGAACCTTCGTTCTCACTGGAACCGGTTGATCTGGACGACGAGCCCCAGGTGCCGCAACTGCGCCTGAATGATCCACTCGACATGCCCCTACGCCATGATCATCTGTCAGCCACCGATACAACTGACGACGACCTGCCCCCGATTGCCCCCTTGCGCAAGCGACACGAACGCAGCGAGGCGACCGAACGTGACGAAGCCTTGCAAGACCTGACTGACGACCCGCTGCAACTGGACTGGCAGAAACGCCGCTCGCCCTGGGGCCGCCGGTTTTTCTGGCTGTTGCTGATCCTGCTGGGCGCCGGCGCCCTCGTCGGGCAATACGTCGCTTACCATTTCGACGAGTTGGCCCGTCAGGATCAATACCGTCCGTGGTTCCAGGAGTTGTGCCCGCAACTCGGCTGCACGGTGCCGTCCAAAGTTGACATCGCCAAAATCAAAAGCAGCAACCTGGTGGTGCGCAGCCATCCTGATTTCAGCGGGGCACTGGTGGTGGATGCGATCATCTATAACCGCGCGGCCTTCTCCCAGCCCTTTCCGCTGCTGGAGTTGCGCTTTGCCGACCTCAACGGCCACCTGATTGCCAGCCGTCGCTTCAAGCCCGGCGAGTACCTCAACGGCGACCTCGAAGGCCTGGCGGAAATGCCCCCGCAAACGCCGATCCACATCGCGCTGGATATCCTCGATCCAGGCCCTAAAGCGGTGAACTACAGCCTGAGCTTCCATTCGCCCGAGTGAAACGCTTCAGTGCTCAGGGATTGACGGCGGTTTTCTGACTTTGCCTGTACGGACCAAACCGCTGGCGATAACAGAATAACTGTTCAGATTTTGTTCAATTCAGCCTTTATCCAGTCATCGAGAGCGGGTATCATGCCAACCCTTTTTCGAACTCTCATGATCCGGCCCCACAACAGGGAAGTCCTATGTCGGCGGTACGCATCGGTCCATATACATTGCACAACGGCTTGATTCTCGCCCCCATGGCGGGTGTCACCGACCAGCCCTTTCGTCAGCTGTGCAAGCGACTGGGCGCAGGGCTTGTAGTCTCGGAAATGGTCACCAGCGACATGAGCTTGTGGAACACCCGCAAATCGCGGATGCGCATGATCCACGAAGGTGATCCCGAGCCACGCTCGGTACAGATCGCCGGCGGTGATGCGCAGATGCTGGCGGATGCGGCCCGGGCCAACGTGGAACTGGGCGCACAGATTATTGATATCAACATGGGCTGTCCGGCGAAGAAGGTCTGCAACAAGGCCGCCGGTTCGGCGCTGTTGAAAGATGAAGCATTGGTGACCGAGATCCTGCAGGCCGTGGTGGCTGCGGTTGATGTGCCGGTCACCCTGAAGATCCGCACAGGCTGGGACCGGGACAACAAGAACGGCCTGACCGTGGCGAAGATTGCCGAACAGGCAGGTATTACGGCGTTGGCGGTCCATGGCCGCACCCGTGCCGACCTGTACACCGGCGAGGCCGAGTACGACACCATTGCCGCGATCAAGCAGGCGGTGTCGATCCCGGTTTTCGCCAATGGCGATATCGATTCACCCGAGAAGGCCCGGTACGTGCTCGACGCGACCGGTGCCGATGGCCTATTGGTAGGCCGGGCAGCCCAAGGGCGGCCATGGATTTTTCGTGAGATCGACCATTTCCTGCGTACTGGCGAAAAATTGCCGGCGCCGGAGCTGATCGAGGTGGAACGTATTCTGCTTGAGCATCTGGCCGCGCTGCACGCCTTCTATGGAGACGTGATGGGCGTACGCATTGCTCGCAAGCATGTGGGCTGGTATCTCGCAACCCTGCCGGGCGCCAGGGAGTTCCGCGCCCACTTCAATCGTTTGGATGGTACGGAAACACAATGCGCCAACGTTCGGGAGTTCTTCGCCGAGCGTTACAAGAGCCTGACAGGGGACGGAGAAGGGGTGGCCGCATGACGATGATGACCGAGACTTTAGTGAGTGGAACAACACCCGTGAGCGACAACGTGAATTTGAAACAGCACCTCAATACGCCGAGCGAAGAAGGTCAGACCCTTCGCGGGAGTGTCGAGAAGGCGCTGCACAATTATTTCGCCCACCTTGAGGGCGCTGCCGTCACGGATGTGTACAACCTGGTGCTCTCCGAAGTCGAGGCTCCCCTGCTCGAGTGCGTGATGAACTACGTCAAGGGCAACCAGACCAAGGCCAGCGAGCTGCTCGGGCTGAACCGGGGCACGCTGCGCAAGAAACTCAAGCAGTACGATTTGCTGTAAGCATTCAATCAAACCAGAAAGGCGCCCGCGTAAAACCGGTCGCCTTTTTTGCTGACTCCTTTGCTTTTGATGGAAATTGAAATGACCGACCAGACTACCCGCCTGCCGATCCGCCGCGCCTTGATCAGCGTCTCTGACAAGACCGGGATCCTCGAATTCGCCAAGGAGCTCGAAGCCCTGGGCGTCGAGATCCTCTCCACCGGCGGGACGTTCAAGCTGCTGCGCGACAACGGTGTTGCCGCAGTGGAAGTCGCGGATTACACCGGTTTCGCTGAAATGATGGACGGTCGGGTCAAGACCCTGCACCCGAAAATCCATGGCGGGATCCTCGGTCGTCGCGGTATCGACGACGCGATCATGAACGAGCACGGCATCAAGCCGATCGACCTGGTTGCGGTCAACCTGTACCCGTTCGAAGCCACCATCAACAAGCCAGGCTGCGACCTGCCGACCGCGATCGAGAACATCGACATCGGCGGCCCGACCATGGTCCGCTCGGCAGCAAAAAACCACAAAGACGTGGCCATCGTGGTGAACGCCAGCGACTACGCCAACGTGCTGGACGGCCTCAAGGCCGGCGGCCTGACCTACGCTCAGCGTTTCGACCTGATGCTCAAGGCCTTCGAACACACCGCTGCCTACGACGGCATGATCGCCAACTACATGGGCACCGTGAACCAGGCTGCTGAGACTCTCAGCACCGAAGGTCGCAGCGAGTTCCCGCGCACCTTCAACAGCCAGTTCGTCAAGGCTCAGGAAATGCGCTACGGCGAGAACCCGCACCAGAGCGCGGCGTTCTACGTGGAAGCCAAACCTGCCGAAGTCGGTATTGCCACCGCAACCCAACTGCAAGGCAAAGAGCTGTCGTACAACAACGTGGCCGACACCGACGCCGCGCTGGAATGCGTGAAGAGCTTCGTCAAGCCGGCCTGCGTGATCGTCAAGCACGCCAACCCATGCGGCGTCGCCGTAAGCCCGGACGCCGAAGGCGGCATCCGTCAGGCCTACGAACTGGCTTACGCCACTGACACCGAATCCGCGTTCGGCGGCATCATCGCCTTCAACCGCGAACTGGATGCTGAAACCGCCAAGGCCATCGTCGAGCGTCAGTTCGTCGAGGTGATCATCGCCCCATCCGTCAGCGCAGAAGCCCGCGCCATCGTGGCAGCCAAAGCCAACGTGCGCCTGCTGACCTGCGGCGAGTGGTCGACTGACCGCGCCGCTGCCTGGGACTACAAACGCGTCAACGGCGGTTTACTGGTACAGAGCCGCGACATCGGCATGATCAGCGCTGATGACCTGAAAGTCGTGACCAAGCGTGCCCCGACCGAACAGGAAATCCACGACCTGATTTTCGCCTGGAAAGTCGCCAAGTACGTTAAGTCCAACGCCATCGTCTACGCCAAGAACCGTCAGACCATCGGTGTCGGCGCAGGCCAGATGAGCCGCGTGAACTCCGCCCGCATCGCTGCGATCAAGGCTGAACACGCCGGTTTGCAGGTGGCAGGCTCGGTAATGGCCTCCGACGCGTTCTTCCCGTTCCGCGACGGCTTGGACAACGCGGCCAAGGTCGGCATCACTGCGGTGATCCAGCCAGGCGGCTCGATGCGTGATAACGAAGTGATTGCTGCAGCTGATGAAGCCGGCATCGCCATGGTATTCACCGGCATGCGCCACTTCCGTCACTGATTAACTCGATCAACTGTGGGAGCGGGCTTGCTCACGAAAGCGGTCTTTCAGTCACATTGATGCTGGATGTGCCGTCGTCTTCGCGAGCAAGCCCGCTCCCACAGAAAAGCAGCTTCAGTGCTGCCTCCAGAATTAGCGTCATCCGAGGTTTTTGAAATGAATGTTTTGATCATTGGCAGCGGTGGCCGTGAACACGCCCTGGCCTGGAAAGTGGCTCAGGATCCGCGCGTGCAGAAGGTTTTCGTTGCTCCGGGCAACGCCGGCACCGCCATTGAAGCCAAGTGCGAGAACGTCGCCATCGACGTGCTCGCCCTCGAGCAACTTGCGGATTTCGCCGAGAAAAACGTTTCCCTGACCATCGTCGGTCCGGAAGTGCCATTGGTTGCCGGCGTCGTCGATCTGTTCCGCGCGCGCGGCCTCGATTGCTTCGGTCCGACCGCTGGCGCTGCTCAGCTGGAAGGTTCGAAAGCGTTCACCAAGGACTTCCTGGCTCGCCACAAGATCCCGACTGCCGACTACCAGAACTTTACCGAGATCGAGCCGGCCCTGGCTTACTTGCGTGAGAAAGGCGCACCGATCGTGATTAAGGCCGATGGCCTGGCCGCCGGTAAAGGCGTGATCGTCGCGATGACTTTGGCTGAAGCCGAAGACGCCGTGCGCGACATGCTGGCGGGCAACGCTTTCGGCGAAGCCGGTTCGCGCGTCGTGATCGAAGAGTTCCTGGACGGCGAAGAAGCCAGCTTCATCGTCATGGTCGACGGCAAGAACGTACTGCCGATGGCCACCAGCCAGGACCACAAACGCGTCGGCGACGGCGACACCGGCCCGAACACCGGCGGTATGGGTGCCTATTCCCCTGCCCCGGTCGTAACAGCCGAAGTCCATAAACGTGTCATGGACCTGGTGATCTGGCCAACCGTGCGTGGCATGGCTGACGAAGGCAACGTCTACACCGGTTTCCTGTATGCCGGCCTGATGATCGACAAAGCCGGTAACCCAAAAGTTATCGAGTTCAACTGCCGTTTCGGCGACCCTGAGACCCAACCGGTGATGCTGCGTTTGCAGTCGAGCCTGGTATTGCTGGTCGAAGCGGCCCTGGCGCAAGCCCTGGACAAAGTCGAAGCACAATGGGATCCACGTCCAAGCGTCGGCATCGTGCTGGCCGCCGGCGGCTATCCTGGTGACTACGCCAAAGGCGTGGCGATCAACGGTCTGGACGCAGCCGCCGGTCTGGAAGGCAAAGTCTTCCACGCTGGCACTGCGCTCAAGGACAGTCAGGTTGTAACGGCCGGTGGTCGGGTGCTGTGCGCTACGGCGATGGGTACCAGTGTTGATGCTGCCCAGCAGCAAGCTTACAAGCTGGCAGCCAAGATCGATTGGGAAGGTTGCTTCTATCGCAAGGACATCGGCTACCGCGCCATTGCCCGCGAGCGTGGCGAAAATCAGGAATAAGCCCTCCATTCGGCCAGGCAAGGGCGTGATGCCCTTGCCGGACTATTCCGGCGCCGCGCATAGTTATATTCTGGCATCAACCTACGAAGGGATTTCGCCGTGCGCTGGCTCAGGATTGCCATAGGTCTTACCGTCACTCTGTTGACCTTGCTCTGCATGCTCCCGGCCCAAGCCGCGCAAGGCAGTGGCTGGTCGGTTTTGCTCGACGAACAGGGCGACCTGCAACTGAGCGATATCCGCTCCACGCGCTTCACCAATCAATTCAGCCCCATCGAACTCGACCGCCTCACGGCCGCCGAGCCCGACGGCGCGTTATGGCTGCGCTTCAGGCTGGCCCCCGGCAAGCACGAACAAGTGCTGCGCGTGTTCGCCCCCGACCTGTCGCACCTCAATCTGTATGTGCTGGACGGCGAAAAGCTGATCGAGCAACTGAACACCGGCACCCAGCAGCCTCAGGCTGAGCGGCCACTGCCCAGCAGCGACTTCATGTTGCCGCTGCCCCAAAGCGATAAAACCCTCGACGTTTACTTGCGACTGGTTTCCGAGCACCAGCTGCGGCCTTACATCACCCTGCAATCGGCGGTGATGACGGCGGCCAATCAGAACCTCACGCTGATCTACGGCCTACTGTTCGGCTGCATCGGCATGCTGATCCTGCACAACGTCGTTCGTTACGCCTACACCCGTTCGCGCAGCAGCCTCTGGCTGGCGGCCTGCGAGTTTCTGCTGCTGCTCAGTCTGGTTCTGCTGCTGAACCTGGCCGGGCCATGGCTGCCGAACTGGCACGCCATCCAGACTCCCGGTGCCTACCTCGCCCTGTTGCTGACGGCACCGTGCGGCCTGATGTTCGCCTACCGCTTTTTTGCCCCGCTGGGCCCGCACCCACTGAACAAGCTGCTGCTTGGCGACATCCTGTTCACGGTGGTCGCCGGGCTGCTGCTGTTGTTCGTCAACACCCTGCCGCTGAACATCATCACCTACGTCCTGGTCGCACTCGCGGGCCTGAGCATGTTGTTCGTCAGCGGTTACCACTGGCAAAAAGGCTATCGTCCGGCCCGGCTGTTCGTCGCCGCCATGGTGGTGTTCAACATCGGCGCGCTGATCATCCTGCCGGCACTGCTGGGGCTGACCCTGGTGGCACCGCAAGGCCTGATCATCACCCTGCTGGCGTTCATCTGCATCAGCGGCCTGTTGATGAGCATCGCTCTGGGCGAGCGCCAGCGCAGCATCACCGAAGACCGTTTCAGCGTCAGCCGCGACCTGGCGGCCAGCAATGCCGAGATCAACGCCAAGGCTGAATTCCTGGCGAAGATCAGCCATGAAATCCGCACGCCGATGAATGGCGTACTGGGCATGACCGAACTGCTGCTGGGCACGCCATTGTCGGTCAAGCAACGTGATTACGTGCAGACCATCCACAGCGCTGGCAACGAACTGCTGACCCTGATCAACGAGATTCTCGACATCTCCAAGCTCGAGTCCGGGCAGATTGAACTGGACGACGTGCAATTCGACCTCAATGCCCTGATCGAAGATTGCCTGAGTATTTTCCGCGCCAAGGCCGAACAGCAAAACGTCGAGCTGATCAGTTTTATCCAGCCGCAAGTGCCACGGGTGATCAGCGGTGACCCAACCCGTTTGCGTCAGACCCTGCTGAGCCTGCTGGAAAACGCCCTGAAAAAAACCGACGAAGGCGAGATCCTGATTGTCGTCGCCCTCGACGAACGCAGCGCCAAACCACGCCTGCGCATCGCCGTGCAGGACAGCGGCGTGCCGATGGAACCCGAAGAGCGCGATGCGCTGATGCACGCCGAACTGCACAGCAAACACTTCCTGTCGGCCACTCGCCTGGGCGGTAATCTGGGGCTGGTGATCGCTCGCCAACTGATCCGCCTGATGCAAGGTGAGTTCGGGATCAAAAGCGGCGCCAATCAGGGCAGCACCCTGTGGCTGACCTTGCCGCTGGACCCCGACCGTCTCGAACACCCGACTTCCGACCTCGACAGCCCGTTGCAAGGCGCGCGCGTACTGGTGGTGGACGACAACGACACCTGCCGCAAAGTGCTGGTACAACAGTGCAGCGCCTGGGGCTTGAATGTCAGCGCGGTGCCTTCCGGCAAGGAAGCCTTGGCGCTATTGCGCACCAAGGCTCATTTGCGTGACTACTTCGACGTGGTCCTGCTGGACCAGAACATGCCCGGCATGACCGGCATGCAACTGGCGGCCAAGATCAAGGAAGACCCGAGCCTCAACCACGACATTCTGTTGATCATGCTCACCGGCATCAGTAATGCGCCGAGCAAGATCATTGCACGCAACTCGGGGATCAAGCGCATCCTCGCCAAACCGGTGGCCGGCTACACCCTCAAGACCACATTGGCGGACGAGCTGAACCAGCGCAACAAAGGCCTGGCCGTGTCGCATCACCTGCCCTCCGGCCCGCCCCTGCCGGTCAAGGTGCCCAGCGATTTCCGCATCCTGGTGGCCGAAGACAACAGCATCTCGACCAAGGTCATTCGCGGCATGCTGGGCAAGCTCAACCTGCAACCGGACACCGCCAGCAACGGCGAAGAAGCCTTGCAGGCGATGAAGGCCCAGCGCTACGACCTGGTGTTGATGGACTGCGAAATGCCGATTCTCGACGGTTTCTCCGCCACCCAGCAATTGCGCGCGTGGGAAGTTGGCAATCAGCGGATTCGCACGCCGGTGGTAGCGCTGACCGCACATATTCTCGCCGAGCATAAAGAGCGCGCGCGACAGGCTGGTATGGACGGACACATGGCCAAACCGGTCGAGCTGTCGCAGTTGCGCGAGTTGATCGAGCACTGGGTGGCTCAGCGTGATCAGCAAAACCGTGTCACGACGCAAACGTCCTGAGCCCTTTCTAGCCCTTTGCGTACTCGGCGACGCGGCTCAAATCTCCAGGGCGTGCAAATTGCGCATGGACTCACTGAGAACGGCCGCCGCAACTTTCTCCCTGAACGTGGCGTAATGCAGCGTACTGAAAGTAACCAGCGCCATTTGTTCCTCACTGGTTTTCACGATGTCGTCCATCGGCCAGTACAAAAACCGTGACCCACTCCTGCGAGTGCTGAACTGCTTGTGATAAAGGGCTATTTCGATTTTCCCAGGGCGACTTTGGACGCAGGGAATGATCTGAAAGAGACCACTGTCCCGTGACAAGCTGGCCCCTTCAAAACCATCCAGCGCAATGGGGTTGCGTCTGAGGGACTCAAAGGCATGACTGGCCGGGCTCGAAAAACGCTCGCCGAACGAATGCGATATCTGCTGGCAAACGTTGTCAGCCATAAACGCTGCGGTCACCGGCACCGGGCGGACAGGGCTCGCCGAATCCCATCCCAGGAACCGGAGTTTGTTCCTGTAGTAATCAAACCAATTGCCGACCAGTCCGTCCCGATAAGCCGAACGGGTAGCCATTTGCGCAAACAGGTTGCTCAGATAAATGTCCTCTCGATCCTGGGAAGACATACCGGCACTGAATGACACGACACTCCCACCCACGACGGCAGCATCCGGGATATTGCCGCCACTGAATGCTTGTTGGCTGCTTTGAAACTTGTCGTGATTCATCAATGCGCCTCAGAACTCGGAGGCGACTCATTCTTTGCAGGTTCTAAAACCTCAAGAATATTTTGCGACGCCTTATCGCCCAGTTTTTTGACGATCCGCTCGCGAACGGGCCGGTAGAGTGCATCTGACAAGTCAGCCTGCAAGCGCTTCAGCACAATATTGCCTTTCACGTTATCCAGGGAAAGGACCTGCTTCAGCGGATTCGACGCAACTGACGCTGCACTTTCAAACGCCAAGTAGACGCTATTCAGGGTCGGGCCTCGCTGCGCCAGAATGACGAGCACGCTAACCTGGCAGCCGAACGTTATTTTCGAAGGGTGCTCTTCACTATTTTTCAGGACGTTTTTTTGCAGTAGCTCAATAGCCGGGTGTGCGTCAGGCAGCTCTGCCATGATGTTCAAGGCTTGCACGGCCGGGGACGACACGGTTTGAGGAACTGACTGCGCCAATTGATTGTTAACCCAGTCCGCCACTGTGAGGTTTGAATCTGCCTTAAGCGACCAGTCGTGCCAGGCCGCTGTTCGCTGCAACCAACTATCCTTCAAGACCTCCTGATAACGTTCATACCACCCATTTGCATTGCGCGAACCGGGGTACTTTTTGTCAGCCACCAACTGCGCAAACAGTGTTGAATTTAAAACATCCTGACGCTCTTGCACGGTCATATCAGGCGACAGCAAAACAACCGCCCCGGCGCTTACAAAAGCCGAATAACTTTCACTCATATGACTTTCCTATAACTTTCATAAATGGCGACTACACAGTAGCCGCCATACAGGACACGGTATTAGATCTCGTATTCTTCGATTTTGCTCTGCGCACGATCACCCAATTTATCGAGGATCATGTTTCGAGTGCGCGCTGTAATCGAAGGAACCATCACCATCTGGCATTCGCCTCGATACAGGTCAACCTTGCTGGCGTCCCAATCTATAAACAGAACCCTGGTTTGATTGGCACGCTTGATAAAGCGCACCACGCCCAGCGCCATGATCACTTCACCCTGTGGCGTTTCAAGGCAAGACGCAACGCCCACACCACCGGTGCCAGACTCGGCGGTGTTTCGGTCAAAGACTTGAAGCGGCTTGTCACTGGTTTGCAGAGCCGCGATGGCATCGCCCGCCACTTTGAGCATCAGCACCGAGGTAGGTCCCGGAACCGCGGCTGCGGCCACGGCCGAACCCAAAATTTTCAGCGCCAGTTGGTCTACCTTGAGGCTCTTGCCAGAAGCCGAAACGCTGTCGTAGTACCGGCTCAGGATGTTCCAGCCGCAATCCTGCATCACTTGAAGAAACTGCTGATACCACTCTTTACTCTGCTCATCACGCGGATATTTTTTGTTCGCCACTAGCGAAGCAAACAGATAAGCGTGTTGAACATCGGCCTGATTCTGCGGACTCATGCCCGAAACAAAAGCCAGAATCGCATCACCTACAATAGAAGCACGTGTAGGTGCTTGCACTTCCGCCACCAGTCGAGGTGCATTAACTGAAAGACCACGTGGCGCAATAAAAACCTCATCAACAGCGACATCATAAGCGCTCAGTCGCTCAAGACGATCAACCAGGGTTACAACGGCATTGGATTCGATATTCATAATATTCCCTTATTTAAATTAGAGTCCATCCCGGACTCACGAAACAAACTACCCAACCAACAAACACTTAACAAGCTCGCACCTGTAACTTCATTTTATTTAAAACAAACAACTAATAAAAACCCCAAAAATAACAACTAACAACCTCACCAATCATTAGAAATACCCGTTAACGTTAATCAACAAGCGAGGTTGCATGATGGAAATCCAATCGGGCTTGCCAAGCCGACAGACGACCCGGCGCCTGATAGACTCCCAGCCACTTCCATCGCTGCGGGCTCCGACCATGCTCCACGTGTTGTTCAGCGTTTACCTGAAGATGCTGGTGCTCTACAGCCCGTTCTTCGTGTTGTCCTGTTTCATCAGCCTGACCCGTGGCTACTCGCGCAAGGAACAACGCCGTCTGGCCTGGAAAGTGGCCGTCGCGACGCTGGTGTCCAGCGTTTTGCTGTACCTGTTCGGGCGAGTGATTTTCAGTGTGTTCGGGATCACAGTGGATGCGTTCCGCATTGGCGCCGGCAGTGTGCTGTTCATCTCGGCGCTGGGCATGGCCCAAGGCAAGTCCGCGGTACAGACCGACAACGTGCAGCAAGACGTGACGATCGTGCCGCTGACCATCCCCCTGACGGTCGGCCCCGGCACCATCGGTGCGCTACTGGTGATGGGCGTGAGCCAGCCACACTGGGACGACAAGCTCACCGCCATCCTCAGCATTGCCCTGGCCAGTTTCACGGTGGGGGTGGTGCTTTATCTGTCCAACCGCATCGAGCGGATTCTGGGCGATCAGGGGTTGCAGATTGTCAGCCGGTTGATGGGTTTGTTCGTGTGTGCCTTGGCGGCGCAAATCATCTTTACCGGGGTCAAGGGCTACCTGGTGCCCTGATACCACCGGAATGCACAGGGCCGCGGGTTGAAAAACCCGCGGCCCTGTTGTTTGTGGTTCTTGAGGTGGCGCAACCGCCATGGTTCGCCGCAATCAGCTCATGACGGGGTCATCCTGCATAACATCCTTGAACAGGACACTGCCCGCCGGCAACGGTTTAGCCATCAGAGCGCTGACCAGATCCGATACTGACGTAGAACGATAACCGCCGATGGCAACGATCACGCGAGCGCGCAGCGTGACATCCTTCGCATAGGCTTCACGGAAGATCAGGCTATGACACGTGACTGGATCGAGCATCACCAAGTGCTCATCCACGAGGCTGACGATCAATTGCTCCGGCGAGTCCAGTGCCCAGTCCAGTTTGACCGGTACAGACACTTGGTTTCCCAGGGGCGGCCTGCAATCGACGATCACCGATTCCAGCCGACGCCAGGCCGCCTGTGACAATCGGCACGTCGCGCCGGTATGGCCCAGACGCAGGATCAAGGTACTTACGTCGTCGGGAATTAGTGGCAACACGTCATCGAGTTGCTGGTTGCTTTCGACTGTCAGCGTATCGACGTTGCGTCGCACGTAGGCCAACGGGCCTACGCTGTCAGTGACCGGGTAGCGGCGTAGAAATCCGTCGGCGGCATCGAACAACAAGACGTTGGTGTGCCGTTGGGTGCCCACCGCAACAGATGAGTCAGGACGAGGCACAGTGGCCGCGTCGATCAAACGCCCGCTGCTGCTGACAAACCATTGTTGGCGCCAAGGGTGAGCCACGTTGAGTAACGGGGCGCAACGCTGCGTGTTATCCACCAACACGCGCAGGTGTTCGCTCAGAGCATCGTCGTGTTCCCGCACCCATTGGCTGTCGACGCCGGTGATCAACGCAGGCTCTTGGTGGTTCAGTTCCATCTGTATGCCTTCCACGGTCGTGGCCAGCAGGCCGGCGCCACGGCGCGTCACGTCGATGAAGGTCCATGGGTTCCATAGCGGTTGTGGCGTTGGCAATGCTTCAGGTGCCAGCAACCGAGCACCATCGCCAAAGGCCTTCGACAGTTGATTGCCGTCGATAAAGGGTTGGCGGTAGATCTCGCCAGTGGCTACATCAAACAGCCACGCCGCCGCGTTATCCGGAGTCGCCCCTAGCAGCCGCACTTCCTTGCCATGCCCCAGGTCAGCCAGCACCAGACGACCGTCGAGGTACCAGGCAGACAAACGCGCGTCACCGCGAGCATTACTCAATCCGATCAGCCCCAGCGTGGTGAAAGGGACATCGGCAACCAAGGTTGGCAACTGCGACCACCATTGCGGCCGGTCCTTGAACCAGAATTCGGTCAGCCCGCCCAACTGCAACTCGCCCTGAGGCGTCACCTCATAGAACAGCCCTTCCTCGGTCACGGCCAAGCAGCCTTCTTGCGTCGCCACAACGCTCTTGAGTCCCTTAAGCGTCTTCGTCTCGACCGACAGCTCTACCTGTTCACCCACGAGGGAACGTCGTTGCACGTATAGACGCGAACTGTTGCGTTTGTACACGACAAACACATCCCCCTCAGGACCCGCCGGTGCCAGCAGGCTCAGTTGGTTCTTGTCCTTGTCCGAGTCGTTCCAGCCCCGGGCGTGATGTCGCTGCGGTATCGGTCGAATAATCAAGCCATCACTGCTGCGTACCCAGCTCATGTCAGATCGGCCTTCCTCCGGTTTCCAATGAACGGAAACAAAAGCGGCCAGCTGCCAGGTCGATGTTTTGAAGCGCTCCGGCGAGGGCACTGCGGGCCAGGCGATATAGTCGCCGAGCAACGGTTTCCAGTCGGCCAGTATCGGCGACTGGTCCAAAACCTCATCCAGGAAGGTATCAACGCCGCGGGTCAGCGAACTGAGAAATACGCCCTCATCAGTGAGCAAATATTCCAGGGTGAAGCCCTGATTACCCTGGACGACTTCCTGGACAACCTTGACCCCGCCGCCGGGCACCGCCGTACATTGCGTGACGGCGAACTCTCCACTCTTGAGCATCAGCCGATAGCGATGACTGATCAGGCCGCTCGCCACGTCGGTCTTGAGTACCTCAACACTCTGCGGATGATAGAAATACGCGCAGCCATCGACCACGGCGCCCAATAGCGGATTGACGGGCACAGGGATGTCATCGTCCTGGATGTAGAGGAAACGGTCAGCGGCCGAATCGTAGTAAGCAGTGGTGTAGCGCTGCTCCTCGGGGTTGTCGAACGGGATCAGAAACTTGTGCACCGGCGTGTAGGGCTGTTCCAGTCGGTGCTCGCGGGCCAGTGCCTTGAAGTGCGCGCGCAATGTCTGCGCATCTGTACCCGGCACCGCATCCACCTCATCCAGAATCAACACCTGTTGGTGATGGTCGATCCGATAGCGATTGTTACCCGCCAGCTGCAGCGTGACATCGAAACCGGCGTGGCCGCTGTACTTGATGCTGACCTCACCGATTTTGAGGCCTTCACCGCGCACGAACTGTATGTCGCTCTCTTGTGCCCAGGTCGCCAGCAGTGCCCACTGCAAGGTCTTGAGAGCCGAAGACTTGAGCTCAACATTTACGCCCTGGTTGAGCACCAGCGTGCAAGGTTCAGTGCCCGCCTCGATCTCATAGGCGATCTTGCCATGCCAGCTATCGAGCAACTCCGGCACGACTAGCGTACGAGGTTTGTCGTCGAGTGTTACCCGGATGACCGTCCTGGTGTGGGGGCGGTAAGCCGGGTGAATGCCCTGGACGATGTATTCGCCCGGGAACGAGTAGAACGTGAAGAGAAACCGCCACTGCCCCTTCTCGTTTTTCTTCTCCAGGCGGCGGGCAATATCGAACCCCTTGTCATGTCGCGTCGAAGCGAAGGGCAGCGAATGGTAGTCGTAACCGTAAAACGCTTGAGGTGTGCACGGCAGGATAATCACCTCGCCAGGCGCCGGGAGGAACCTGCTTGAGCCAGGCAGCCCGAGGCTTTGACGCAGATTGATCGCCCGATCGTAGTCCACGTCGAAATCCGGGACGCCTAAATGATCTCGCAGCGCAAACAGGCGCTGACTGTCATACATCACCACGCCGTCGCGCAAATTCAGGCTCTGGATCACCAGTTTCGGATGCGCCTGCCAAACGTTCTGCTGCGTGTTCCAACTGAAGGGCGCACCCCGATACGCTTGATCCAGCTCATAGAAAAACGCCCCGACCTGCTTGGATCGTTCGGCCACCATGGCGAAACCCTGGGCCAATGCACCGACACCGACGGCCAGCCCACCCACGATCACTGACGCTCCGCCCAGGAACGCTGCCGCCGTGGCTGCCGAGGCCAGGCCCGCGCCCATGCCCGCGGCACCCAGCACGACACTGGCCGAGTCGAAGGCCAGTTGGGTGCTGAATCGGGCGACGTCCACATCGTTGTCCGCCTGACTCAACTGGTAGACGTCGAAACCGACATTGGCCATCCCCAGCACGGTGCCTACGCCTTCGCCGGCCACATGACCGAGCGCTTCGCCCACGACCGTGGAACTGGCCTGCGCGATCAACCGTTCCTGAGCCAGCCCCTGACGTACCAGACTTACAACGCCGACGATATCAATCACCAGACCATGGACCAGTTGTGCGTAGTTCACATAGGCGTGAAGACGCACCGCCAGGGTCAGGCTCCGGTCCTCCCCCTCGCGGCTGCGCAATGCATTCATCAAGGCCTGAATCGCGAAACCGGCGTTGAGGGTGTGTACGGCGCCAACGCTGGTTGGATCAAGCGGGCTGACCCGGCGCGTGGTCAATTTGTCGAAGAGTTCGGTGAGATGATTCTTGATGCGCAAGAACCGCGCATCGTCGGTGGTGACGCGTACCAATTGCTCGGGGATGCCGGGTTTTTCAGGTTTGATCAGACTCAGCAGATATTCGCCTTGGGGATTTATTTCCAGGGTTTCAAACAACGGAATAAAGTCGGAGGTCAGTTTGTTTTTGCTCAGCAAGTCATTGCTCGCCTGGGTGATTTGCTGGCTCCACCAATGACTGTCCAGCTCCATCAGGCTTTTGCCCAGTCGCGAGTTGTTCACCAGAGACTGGCCCCGGGCACTGGCCAGTCGTTGTCGCACGCGGGCAATGTCCGCACCTTTCAATTCGCCAGGCAACAGTACGTCTGCAATCCGCACGCCCGAAGACAGTTCCACCTTCTCGATCTGCGTGCCTTGCAGTTCGATCAGGTCGAAGGTCCTTCGATTGCCCTCAACATAGGCGCCATAAAAGGTAGCCATGCCCTTCTCCTCGAAAAAAACTTCGAGAGAGCGGTGCATCTCCGTGAGTTGATTGAACTGAAAAACACCCAGGTTCGGATCGTAGAAGTGATAGCGACTGCGATCCTCGACAACGGTCTTGGCGATTAGCATGGAGTGGTTGTCAGAGTTAAGCATCAGCGTGCTGGTCGTAGTCCTGGACTTCAGCATTTGCACCACTTGCTCAAGGCTGGAACGAGCCAGGACAGTGCCGACATCACTCTCCTGCACGTTGTGCAGTGTTTCGATGGCCTGTACAAAAGTTCGCGAATCACTGTCATCAGGTGAAAGCACGCTCACAAAAAAACGCTCACGCAGTTGAGTGACCGCAGCCTCGCCCTTGGCAATCGCAGCCGCCATCGCCAGTGACAGGGGATAACACCGACGGCCGATGGTGTCGCCGAAGCCATCGAACAACAGATCCTGGGGCACCAACTTGCAAGGCTCGGTGAAACTGTCCAGCAGTTCACTGGAACGCTCGGCAAGGTGATCACGGAATTCGGCTTTTGCCGCCAGCTGGATCGTGGCCACCTGGCGCCCCCACTGACGCAGGCTCATAGGTGTTTGCATGGCATTTTGCTTAAGGGCCAGCACCGTCTCGGAGTGAGACAGCAGGCCCTCAACCGGGCTTTTAAGTCCGGCGATGAATTCAGAGGCCTTGCACTTGAACAACTGCTCCTCGATAACTCCGTAGCGCCCCGCGACGCCTTTATCGCTAACCCTTTTCGCCAGGTTCTCGAGTTCGTCGGCCACCGCTTCGAAGCTGCGGTTGTCCAGCGACTCAAGCCCCAACAATTGACCGAGCGACAGGCGTTGCGCGGCGCTCAACTGTTCCGTCAGCAGCGAACCGCTGGCCAGGCGTTCAAGTACTTCAATGATGGAAAGGCCTTGGGTTGTGACATCACCTGGCATGGCGGGCGGGAAAGCACTGATGTCCTGAGCGATGATGGCCTGACGATCATCAAAACTCAGCGGCAACAGTTTGTCGAATGTCACGCGGGTATCACCTCCCTGACTCATCGCCCTCAGGAATGGCTCGCCCAAGTGATCCAGCAGACGCTGGAGGACGCCGGTCGACAACACATGCCGCCCTTCGATCAGCGGCCAGCCTGCTTCGAACTCGATGGCATTGCGTTCGAGCAGTTGCGTAATATCGCCTTGGTAGCGCGCCTGGAACCGGCCCTCCAGCCAGCGTTTTTTCTCATCGATCAGCCATTGGTCTTTCGAATCGGTCTGCTCCTTCCAGGAATGATCCTGTTCCTCTTCGGTTTGCCGATTGACCGTGCCATTACCCCTGATCCCGACGAGTTGACGCAACTTTTCGGCCGTCCTCGGCGTCAGGTTACTTTTCTCGTAATCGCTTATACCTTCGAGCATCGCAATCGGCCCGGTTAAAAAAATGGTGTTCTCGCTACCCGGGTAGATGCCATCGCTGTAGTAGTCGGCAGCCCCCTGTGCCAATTTTTGGATGGTAAACGCCTCCATGTCGGACAGCTCGTCCAGCGGCCCGAACTGTTCAACGACGGTCTCCAGTG
Organism: Pseudomonas sp. ASL4; assembly: GCF_056680395.1. Taxonomy (NCBI): domain Bacteria; kingdom Pseudomonadati; phylum Pseudomonadota; class Gammaproteobacteria; order Pseudomonadales; family Pseudomonadaceae; genus Pseudomonas; species Pseudomonas sp. ASL4. Next base: position 7,454,510 of record NZ_CM155280.1, read on the forward strand.
CCAGCCTGTCCATTACCGGGAAATCGGAATACCTGACGTTTTGCTCGACAGCCTTGCGTGCCGTGGTATTGACCACCTCGTAATTGATCAGGAAGCGATTGATGACCGCATTGACCGTTGCCGAGCCAGGATGCCCCATCAGAAAGGAGTTATTGACCGCAGCGCCCACTGCCACGGCGCGCACACCATCGAGCCGGACTTGACGATTTTCCGGAACATGAAACACATCATTCAACGCCGGTCGGCTTCTGGCGAACGTCTCCAGAGCGGCACGTTGATCGTGCGCAATGGAGTCGACATACTTTTTATACCGACTCGCTACGTTTTGCCGGCCCGGCATCCAATCGAGGTTGTGATCCAGCAGTAACTGCAAAACGCCCAGGCGCCTAGTTTCATCAAACTTGCTGATGTCCACCTCGCCTAATGTTTCCATCAGAGGTGGAAGATTGTCCACGTCGGAATACAATCCGCCCTCAATAAACATAACTTCTGTACGCACGACATCGGAAGCGCTGGCAAAGTTACCGCGCAAGTTTATTTCCTGCTGATAGATATCCTCTACGCGCAGCGGCTCTTTCAACAGTTGAAGATCGCATAACAGCAGGTCTTCACTTTTCAAGGCTTCAATACTGAGAAGGTGTTTCTCCCGTAATACCCTAAGTGCTTTTTCGTCTTGTCCATAGCCGCGAACCAGCAGGTCGATACGCGCCTCATCGGCACTTTTACCTTGCTCCCCAGCCCTGAGGATATGGGCATAAAGTTGCTCTTTGAGCGGTATCAACCGTTCTACATACACGTTGTTGAGGTCGATGGCGACAGCAAGGCTTTCGCCACCAGCCGCCATCGCGCTGGCCTTCGCCGCCTGGACAATGATCCGGTTGGTCTCATGCGCCAGCAGCGCATCGGCGTCATACCACAGCATCAGTTTATGGCCGTCCTTGACCATGACTTGCTTCCAGACATTGATGTAGTCGCGCTGGATATCCCCAATGCCACCGCCCAGCCAGACAAAGTGCAGTTTCTTCGGAACTTCCGGTAGCGCGCTTTTCAGGGTTTCGACACTCTGGGCCACACGACTGCCGTAGTCGCTGACCTTCTGTTGGAGCTCAGATATCGCCTCCACACCGTTGCCGGGGGACAACGGCTCGTCCGTGTCTCGCCGTCGGCGTACCGGTGGGACCAGTGACCCCAATGCTTCATCCAGCAATGTCAGCGGGCGAAGCAGGCTCTGATCATCCTGCGCATCGATACAACCCTGGTAATAGCGGAGAATGGCTTCGTACTGATCAGCCTTCTTGTAGGGTTCAAGCAGGCGTTCCAGATCGGAACGCTTTAAGAGATCGGCAATACCGACATACGCATGACCACTGACAACTTCCTGTTGACTCATAGTTAAACATCCATATTTAACGAAACATATTAATCAAGCGAAACCGAACAAACAGACAGCGCTTCGACAAGACGACACTTACAGCCGCCCCATCAGGCAGCAACAGACGTTATTTGAAGTCAAACTAACGACTCACACCGAACTTATCAAATCGCAAAGATATTCAATTAATGTCTACACAACTTGAAACTCAAGCAGGGACGATCTGGCATTGAACAATCAATGCCAGATATAACGACAGACAAATAAATAACGCCTCAAAAGAGGCGTTTTTTTAATTAACCAACAGGCTTGTCGCCATACCACCGCGGCGTATACACCCACTCGCCTCCCTCGGCACGAGGGAACACACAAGTGGTTGACGAACCGACCAGGACCATCGTGCGCATGTCGACCTGATCCGGGGTCAACTGCCCCAACGTGGTCACGCGCAGAGTCTGACCCGGGCGGCCAATGTCACGTCCCAACACCACAGGCGTTTCGGCGGTACGGTGCTGCGCGACGATCTCCAGCGCGCGACCCAATTGCCATGGCCGAGAACGGGAGATCGGGTTGTAGAAGGCCAGGGCCAAATCCGCCTGGGCGGCCAGATCAAGACGCTTCTCGATAATCGACCACGGCTTGAGATTGTCCGAGAGCGACATCACGCAGAAGTCATGGCCCAACGGCGCTCCGGCCTGAGCAGCCGTGGCCAGCGATGCGGAAACGCCGGGGAGAATTTCCAGGTCGACGTTGTGCCAGTTCGCATCGCTCGATTCGTGCAGGGCTTCGAGCACCGCAGCGGCCATGGCAAACACGCCCGGATCACCGGACGACACCACCACCACCGAACGCCCCTGGGCCGCGAGTTCGAAAGCGTGGCGGGCACGCTGCATCTCTTCGCGGTTGTCGGTGCAGTGCATCACCTGATCGGCGCGGAACGGGCCGGCCATGCGCACGTAGGTTTCATAACCCAACACGTCGTTGGCTCGAGCCAGTTCGGCCTTCACCGCAGGCACCATCAATTCAGCCGCGCCGGGGCCTAGACCGATCACCGCCAGCCGTCCGCGAGGACGGCCGATCAGCAGCGGATCAAGCGGTTCGGCAGCGACCGCGATGGTCATCGAGTCATTGACCTCGATCGTTGTGAGCAGCGATGGTGCGGCACTCCGGGCCTGTTCAAACACACTGCCGGACCGAGCGCCAAAACGCAGCGGCACGGCCAGTTCAAGCGCGGCCTCGCGCAATGCGCCGTTGGCCATGTCGCTTTCATCCGCCAACAGGCAAGCAAGCGACTGCAACGCGATGTTCGCTTCATGCAACGCCGCGCGAATGACGCCAGCGAGATCAGCCGTTCCCGCCGTCACCGCCACCAGCACATTGCGCGGATAAATCAGCAGTTCATTGGCACTCGGCTGACGCTCGGCATGACCGACATGAATCGCCAATCGCGCCTGTTGATCTTCCGGCAATTGCGCCTCGGCCAACCACGGGGCCAGACCTTCGATGCGCACCGACTCACCCGAGAGCAAATCCGAAACGAAGCGTTTGCCCAGTTCCAGATCGCCGAGGGCATAGCCGCTCGGTGGATTGAGCAGGCAAGTGCCGAAACGCAATTCACCACTGGTGGTAATGGCTGCTGCGACGTCCAGCGCTGCGGCGATCTCTCGCGCCAACACATTCACTCCGCCCAGGCCACCGAGCAGCGGCACCACGGCGCTGCCGTCTTCGGCGACGGCCAGCACCGGCGGCTCGGCGCCTTTTTCCAGCAACAACGGCGCCAGGGTGCGAATGACAATGCCGGCCGCGCACAGGGCGATGATCGGCGTGTCCTGTTGATAGAGCTCGCGCAGGGTCACGCCGAACTCTTGATAGGTACGGTCAGCGCCTTCAACCCGCTCGGCCAAACCGTGGATCAACGCGTCCGGGTAGCGCTGCTGAATCCGCTGCGCCGTGGCGAGGCTACCATTGCCCAGAATGACAATCGCCGGAGCTGGACGGCCCTTCAACCTTGCCACCGTTCGCCGGGTACGATGATCAGCGAGAAGTACGGCGAGGACATCGGCTCGACTTCATCCAGCGGGACGATTTTCTGATTGGCCATGGTTGCGCGTTCGACGTACAGCGCGCGCCCGGCCATACCGAGTTCTTCCAACACCTGACGAACCTTGGGGAAGTTGCGCCCCAGCTTCATGATCACCGCCGCATCGGCATCGGCCAGACGTCGTTTCAGTTCTTCATGAGGCAACACGCCGGACAACACCGACAGGCTCTGATTGCGATACACCAGCGGCGAACCCAGCACCGAAGCGCCGCCGAGCATCGAGCAGACGCCCGGCACCACTTCGGCGATGTAACGCTCGGCCAGGCGATCGTGCAGGTACATGTAGGAACCGTAGAAGAACGGGTCACCCTCGCAAATCACCGCCACATCGCGGCCGGCATCCAGATGCTCGGCAAGCTGCTCGGCAGCGGTGTCGTAGAAGTCGCTGATTACTTGTTCATAAGACAGCGGCGCCGGCAGCGCTTCGGTGGTCACCGGGTACACCAGCGGCAACAGGTTTTGCGCTTCTTGAAGGTGCGCTTCGATGATGCCGAACGCATTGCCCTTTTTGCCCTTGGCAACGAAGTACGCCACCACCGGCGATTCGCGCAGCAAGCGCAGGGCTTTGACGGTAATCAGTTCCGGATCACCGGGGCCGACGCCCAGGCCGATCAAGCGTCCAGGTTGCTGCATCATTCGATCTCCGTGGCGAGGGCGTTGACGGCGGCGGCGGCCATGGCGCTACCGCCGAGCCGGCCTTGCATGATGACAAACGGCACACCGCGACTGTCCGCCGCAAGCATCGCCTTGGATTCGGCGGCGCCGACGAAGCCCACCGGGAAGCCGAGAATCAACGCCGGTTTCGGTGCGCCAGCGTCGATCATTTCCAACAAGTAGAACAACGCGGTCGGCGCGTTGCCGATCACCACCACGCTGCCTTCCAGGTGCGGACGCCACAGCTCCAGCGCGGCGGCGGAACGAGTGTTGCCCAACTCGCGAGCGAGCTCAGGAACGCTGTCGTCGCGCAGCGTGCAGATCACCTGATTGTTCGCAGGCAAACGCGCACGAGTCACGCCTTCGCTGACCATCCGCGCGTCGCACAGGATCGGCGCACCGGCCGCCAACGCATCGCGCCCGGCCTTGCCGGCGCCTTCGGAGAATTGCAGACCGTCGATGGCCTCGACCATGCCGCACGCGTGGATCACCCGCACCGCGAGTTTTTCCAGGTCAGCCGGGATGCGCGAAAGGTTAGCCTCGGCACGAATGATCGCGAAGGAGTTGCGATAGATCTCCTGACCGTCGCGGATGTAATCAAGCATCTAGGGGGCTCCGTGAGCGGGCGTCGAGCAAGGCTGCGACCGCTTCAATAGTAAGATTGCGTGCGTGCAACGCGCCGAAACCCGGCAGCGTGGCATCGCGAAAATAAAGGTCGTAGTGACCGAGTGAAACCGCCAGCAAAGTGACGGGGGCGATGTGCGCAGCGGCGCAGGAACGCGGGCAACCGGAAAGGTGCACATTCAGGATTTGGCCGTGGCGTTGCAGCAGCGCCGCCAGTTGCAGCGCATCGCCCTTGGTGTCGGACAGGCCTTTGCCGCAACCGGCGGAACCGGTACAGGCAATCAGGTGCGCCAAGGCATCGTCCGCCGAACAGTGCAGGCCCAGATTTTCCAGGTTGTGGATAACTTGAGCGGCATCGTGTTCCTGGACACCGGGCAGCAACAGGCTTTGCCACGGTGTGAAACGCAGGCTGCCATCGCCGTGTTCAAGGGCCAGTTTGGCGGCGCCTCGGAGCATGGCGGGATCGAGTCGGCCCAAGGGCGGCACCGCGCCGATGTAAACGCGAGCAGTTTCCCGCTGCGGATGCGCGCCGATGTGCAGGGCCTCCGAGGACGCTGAACGCAACCAATAAGCGAGGGACACCAGCGGCACCCGCTCAGCCAGTTGCGCGACAAACGCTGCCACCGGAATTTCTTCCAGCAGATGCCGCATGCGTGTCTGCTCGGGACGTGCCAGATCGAGGAACAATTCCAGCACTGCGATCACCAGCGCGTGGCCATCCCTCAGCCGCACCGCACTGATCGGCGCATCCGTCGGGCAACCGGCCAGACCGAAAGCCAGCACGTACTCGTCATCCTGTTCGCCGACGCTCAACCACAGGTCGTGGTGATGTTCGAGCATCGCCAGGGCTTCGCCGCCATCGAGTTGCACGGCGAACTTGGCGCTCAACTCGTGGAAACGCGGGTGGCTTTGCAGGCTGTCGAGGATCTGGCCCGCCAGCGGACGCGTATCGAGCAGCATCTGCCGGTCGATCCCGGCGCTAGGACTGAGCATCAGGTTGCGCACATCGTCGCCCGCCGCCGTCCTTGGCCCCAACCCGGCGGCCAGCAGGCTGTCGATCAAGGCCGACTGCTCGCTGCCAATCCCGCGAATTTGCAGGTTGGCGCGGTTGGTCGCCTCGATCACCCCGCCAGCAAAGCGTTCAGCCGCATCGGCGACGGCGACGGCCTGATCGGCACTGATCGAGCCGCCATTCAACTTGATCCGACAGATCCCGCCATCCAGCGCCGGGACGATACGCAGCAACCCCGGGCAGGCCGAGGGGCGTAGGGCGGTGGACATCGGGCGTTCGTTCAAGGGGGCGACCGGCAGAGTGGGAAAGGCGCTTCGCGGGCGAAGGCGCGGTATTATGCCTGCTTTGTCAGGCGGCATGAAAAGCCTGCCCGTCGGAACAGTCCGTTTGAGGACTATTTTTGAGGACTGTAGATGTCACCCTGGCTGACAGTAGTAGGAATCGGTGAAGACGGCTTCAAGGGCCTGGGCAAAAACGCCCGACGGGCTCTGCTGGGCGCTTCGCGGATCATTGGCGGCCAGCGCCAACTGGATTTGTTGCCGGTGTGTATTCGCGGCGAGCGGCAGTTGTGGCCGAGTCCGTTTTCCCTGGCCCCGGTGCTTGAGCGCCATGGCGAGCCTGTTTGTGTGCTGGCCAGTGGCGACCCGATGTTCTTCGGCGTCGGCGCCAGCCTCACGCGGCAAGTGCCCGCCGAGCAGATGCTGATCCTGCCGGCGCCCTCCTCTTGCAGCCTCGCGGCGGCGCGCATGGGCTGGCCGTTACAGGAGGTGGTGACGCTTTCGGTGGTGGCGCGCCCGGTCGCCGCGCTCAATGCGCACGTGTCCAGTGGCATGCGGTTGCTGGTGCTGAGCAATGACGGACAGAGCCCGGCGGCGATTGCGGCGTTGCTGCGTGAACGCGGTTTTGGACCGAGCCGGCTGAGCGTCCTGGAACATTTGGGCGGTGATACCGAACGGCGAATCAACGGCGTTGCCAGCGACTGGACCTCATCAGCCGTTGCCGATCTCAACGTGATCGCCATCGAATGCATCGCCGAACCCGGCACCGCGCGGCTTTCACGCCTGGCCGGTCTGCCGGATTCAGCTTTCCAGCATGACGGCCAACTGACCAAACGCGACGTGCGTGCCATCACCCTCGCCCGCCTCGCACCGACACCCGGCGAACTGCTGTGGGACATCGGCGCCGGCAGCGGCTCGATCGGCATCGAATGGATGCGCGCTCACCCGAGTTGCCGGACATTGGCCATCGAGGCCGATGACGGTCGGCAACTGTTGATCGAACACAACCGCGATGCCCTTGGCGTTCCAGGCCTGCAATTGATTCGCGGCAGCGCGCCGCAAGCCTTGGCCGGGCTCGAACGGCCGGACGCGATTTTCATCGGCGGCGGCGTGACCCGCGACGGCGTGCTCGACACCTGCTGGACTGCGCTGAAACCCGGCGGTCGACTGATCGCCAACGCCGTCACCCTGCAAAGCGAAATGACCCTGATGGCCTGGCGCGAACTGCATGGCGGTGAGCTGACGCGCATTCATATCGCTCAGGCGCAACCGCTTGGCGAGTTCGACACCTGGCGCCAGGCGCTGCCGATCACTTTGCTCGATGTGACGAAGCCGCTCGATGCGTGACGAAACCGCCGAACAACCCGCGCCCTTGCGCAGCGGCCTGACCACCGGCAGTTGCGCCACGGCCACCAGCCTCGCCGCTGCACGTTTGTTGCTGAGCGGCTCTTATGCGGACGCAGTCGAGATCATCCTGCCCAAAGGCAAGCAGGTGCAGATGCGCCTGGAATTCTGCCGATTGATCGATGACGGTGCCGAGGCTGGAACGATCAAGGACGCCGGTGATGACCCGGACGTAACTCACGGTGCGCTGCTCTATTCCTACGTACGGCTGGGTACCGAGCCGGGCATTCGTTTTATCGCCGGTCGTGGCGTCGGCACTGTCACCCGGCCGGGTTTGGTGTTGGGCGTCGGCGAACCCGCGATTAACCCGGTGCCGCGCAAAATGATCACCGATCACCTGACCTTGCTGGCCGAAGAACTCGATTACCGCGGCGGTTTCGAGGTCACGGTCAATGTCGAGGGCGGTGAAGCCCTGGCGCTGAAAACCATGAACCCGCGCCTCGGGATTCTCGGCGGACTGTCGATCCTGGGCACCAGCGGCATCGTCCGGCCGTTTTCCTGCGCGGCCTACATCGCCTCGATCCACCAAGGCATCGACGTCGCCAAAACCAACGGTTACCTGCACATCGCCGCCTGCACCGGCAACGCCAGCGAAGACACCATGCGCCGGGTCTACAACTTGCCGGAAATCGCCTTGATCGAAATGGGCGACTTCGTTGGCGCCGTGCTCAAGCACCTGCGCAAAGTACCTGTGGATAAACTCAGCATTTGCGGCGGCTTCGGCAAGATCAGCAAACTGGCGGCGGGGCATATGGATTTGCACAGTCGGCATTCGAGCATCGACTTGCCGCAACTGGCTGAGTGGGCGGCGGCGATTGGGGCTGATGCCTCTTTGCAGCAATCGATCCGTGAGGCGAATACCAGTCAGCAGGCGTTGGCGATGGCGAGCGCTGTCGGGATCGCGCTTGGGGATGAAGTGTGTCGGCATGCCCTGGAGTTTGCTCGCAGCGTGGTGCCGGCGCAGGTTCAGGTTGAGGTGTTTGCGATTGATCGCCAGGGTGGGATTGTTGGCCATGCCGCCCCCCCTGTGGCGAGGGAGCTTGCTCCCGCTTGAGTGCGCAGCACTCACAAAATGGGTGGCATTGCGTGAATTTTGGGGCCGCTGCGCAGCCCGACGCGAGCAAGCTCGCTCGCCACAGGTGATGTGGTTGGCCTTAGCTTTTTTAACTGACCGGGAGACTTTCAATGAAGCGCGTGTTGTTGCTGGGTGGCGTGACGGAAGCTTTGGCCATTGCCCGGACGCTTGGCCCGGAACACATTTACAGCCTGGCCGGTGTCGGTCGAGTGCCGACGGATCTGACCTGTCAGGTTCGCGTCGGCGGTTACGGTGGCGCTGAAGGCCTGGCTCAATTCATTCGCGATCAAGGCATTGAACTGCTGCTGGACGCTACTCACCCCTACGCCGCACAAATCAGCCAAAACGCTGCGACCGCAACGCAGTTGAGCGGCGTCCCATGCTGGGCGCTGCGGCGCCCGGCATGGCAACCACAGGTTGGGGACAACTGGCGGGAAGTCAGCGACTGGGCAGAATTGATCGAAGCGCTAAAACCATTCCGACGACCGCTGTTCACCCTCGGTCGCGAGCCCTTGCAGCACCTGCACGAAATCCCGCAGGAGCAATTCTGGACCTTGCGCGCACTCGACGTTTACCCCGGCAACGAACGCTGCGAAGTCATCGGCGCCCGTGGGCCGTTTGTGATCGAGGATGAACGCGAACTGTTCGAACGCCGACAGATCGATGTGCTGATCAGCAAAAACAGCGGCAGCACCGCTACCGAACCGAAACTGGAAGTGGCGCGGGAACGTGGGGTGCCAGTGTTGGTGTTGAAGCGGCCGGTGTTGGCGGGGGTTGAGCGGGAGTTTGGGGCGGTGGCCGATGTCTTGGCAGCACTGGCAAATGCCATCTGACTGACGAATGAATAATTCGTGGCGAGGGAGCTTGCCCCCGCTTGAGTGCGTGGCGCTCACAAAAGATGGGACTGCTACGCAGTCCAACGGGAGCAAGCTCCCTCGCCACAGCAAGCCCCCTCGCCACAGGATTGTGGGCTCGCCTCAACTCTTCCGGCACTCCGAATCGAAGCCGCTACACTCTTTTGAAAGTTCGCTGCGACACCACACCGCACGCCGCTTTTTTACTTATCGGCCCTGATCAGGCTAAATAGCCGCGCCTGATCGCCCACCCAACCGGATTTATCCCATGTCCCGACAACGGCTCGCATTTGCCTGGATCGCCTGCTTCGCAGTGCTGTTCAACATGCTCGCCATGCCGTTGACCGGAGCGATGGCGCAGTCGGCGAAATCACCCGCCGAGCAATTGCTGTGGGGCAGTTTCTGCACGTCCAGCGGCACCAAGATGGTGGCGATTTCCCTGGGCACGTTTGAGCAGAAAGCCCCACAGAACGACGATCATTCCAACATGCAGCATTGCTGGTGCTGCTCGGGCTCTGCGCCGTTGGTGGCGTTGCCGGGGCATGTGCCGCAGCTGTATTTCGCGCGCTACGAGGCCAATCGAAGCCTGCCTGCCGCCTCTCTCGATACGCCGACACCGCGCCAGCAATGGCCGAGTCTCAACCCCCGCGCGCCCCCTCTGGTGTGATTCCTTCTCGCAATTGACCTGCGTATTGAATCGTTCTGGAGAACTGCCATGTTGAACAAACTCATCGTTCTGGCCGCATTGCTGCTGCCTGCCTGTTTTGCCAGTGCTCACGAATACAAGGCCGGCGAGCTCGAAATCGCTCACCCGTGGTCGCAAGAGTTGCCACCGAACGCGCCGACCGTGGCGGCTTACTTCGTGATTCACAACAACGGCAAAACCGCTGACCGTTTGCTGAGCGTCGACTCGCCGATTTCCAGCGAAGCCCAATTGCATGAGCACGTCATGCAGAACGATTTGATGAAAATGCAGCAGGTGCCAAGCGTCGAAATCCCTGCCGGCGGCAACGTTACTTTTGCGCCGATGGCCTATCACGTAATGCTGCTGAACCTGAAAGATCGTAGCCTGCTGAGCGACGGCAAACGCTTCCCGCTGACCATGCATTTCGAGAAGTCCGGCGACGTGACGGTTGAAGTCGCGGTGCAGAAAAAGGCCCCGGACGGCATGCAAAAGCATATGCACGCCCAGTAATCGCCAACCCAAAAAACGCCCGTGCGCGCCCCTAGCGCCAGGTTATCCGTGCGCCGCCGTCAGCCCTTGAGCCTGACCCGTGGCAGCTGGATCAGCCTGTTCGCCATGCTGATGATCTTTATCGGTCCGCTGATTTCTCAGTCGATGCCGATGGATCAACGCGCCTCAATGTCTATGAGCATGTCGATGGACATGAGCATGGACGGCCACGGCGAACACGCTGAAGAACAAGCCGCCGAACATTGCCCACCCGCCGCAGAGCACCACCCGCTCTGGGAAAAATGCGGCTATTGCAGCCTGCTGTTCAACTGCCCGGCGCTTACAGGCGGGCAGTCTTTCACGGCATTCAATACACCGCACGCCACGACCTTCACCACTCCTGCCACCCGCTTGGGCCACGCCCGGCAAACCTTCTTCCCCGGCGCCCGAACCCGCGCCCCGCCTATCGTTTCGTAAACACGCACCTTGATCTCACACGGTTTAGAAGACAGCCAAAGCAACCTGTGGGAATGAGCTTTTGTGGTGAGGGGGCTTGCCCCCGTTGGGTCGCGAAGCGGTCCAAAAACCAGCAATCGCGGTGTACCAGGTACACCGCGTGCATTGGTTTACGACTGCTTCGCAGCCGAACGGGGGCAAGCCCCCTCGCCACAAAAGCCCGCTCCCACAAGGATTGCGCACGCTGCCGGCCGTGTCGTTTACGACTGTTCGATGGAAATTTTCATGTCCCGCTTTTCTGCTGACACACGCTTGAGCTGCACCCCGACCTCCTTTGCCCTGAACGAATCCCGACTGCGTTTCAGGCACGCTATTGCCGTCCTTTGCGGCGTTTTGCTGACCCCGATAGTGCTGGCTGATGAACATGCCGAGCACACCGAAGAACTGAGCCCAACCGTGATCACCGCCATCGCGCCGAGCTCGCCGCTGACCATCGTCACCAACCCCAAGGACCCGCGCCAACCGGTGCCGGCCAGTGACGGTGGCGATTACCTGAAGACCATTCCCGGCTTCGCTTTAGTCCGAAATGGCGGCACCAACGGCGATCCGGTGCTGCGCGGCATGTTCGGCTCGCGGCTGAACATCCTTACCAACGGCAGCATGATGCTCGGCGCCTGTCCCGGCCGGATGGACGCGCCGACCTCGTACATCTCGCCGGAAACCTACGACAAACTCACCGTCATCAAAGGCCCGCAAACCGTGCTTTGGGGACCGGGCGCATCAGCCGGCACAGTCCTCTTCGACCGCGAACCGGAACACTTCGGTGAACTCGGCTCCCGCGTGAACGCCAGCGTGCTGGCCGGCTCCAACGGCCGTTTCGACAAAGTGGTGGACGCCGCTGCCGGCGGGTCGTTGGGCTACGTGCGGGTGATCGGCAACACCGCGCATTCGGACGACTACAAGGACGGCAACAACGACACCGTAGCGTCGCGTTACGACAAGTGGAACGGCGACGTGGCGGTGGGCTGGACCCCGGACGCCGACACCTTGCTGGAGCTGACCGCCGGCAAGGGCGATGGCGAAGCGCGTTACGCCGGGCGGGGCATGGACGGTACGCAATTCAAGCGCGAAAGCCTGGGCCTGCGGTTCGAGAAATCCAACATCGGCGACGTGCTGGATAAGGTCGAGGCGCAGGTCTACTACAACTACGCCGACCACGTGATGGACAACTACACCCTGCGCACACCGTCCGGCACCGGGATGATGTCCGGGCCGATGGCCTCCAACGTCGACCGGCGCACTCTCGGCGCACGGATCAAAGCCACTTGGCACTGGGCCGATCTGCAACTGATCAGCGGCCTCGACGCGCAGACCAACGAACACCGTCAACGCAGCGCCATGGGCGTCGACGCCTACAAGGAACAGCCATACACCAAGGACGCCGACTTCCATAACTATGGGGTGTTCAGCGAACTGACCTGGTACGCCGCCGACCGTGATCGGCTGATTACCGGCGCGCGGGTGGACCGTGCTTCGGCCAAGGATTATCGGCAGACCATCGGCTCCGGGATGATGAGCATGCCGAACCCGACCGCCGACAAGACCCGCGCCGACACCCTGCCGAGCGGCTTCGTCCGTTATGAGCATGACTTGGCCAACAGCCCGACCACGCTCTACGCCGGCCTCGGCCACAGCGAGCGCTTCCCGGATTACTGGGAGCTGTTTTCGCCCAAGTCCGGCCCGGCCGGTTCAGTGAATGCCTTTGATTCGATCAAACCGGAAAAAACCACCCAGCTCGACTTCGGCCTGCAATACAAGACCGAAGACCTCGAAGCCTGGGCATCGGGTTATGTCGGCCAAGTGCGCGACTACATCCTGTTCAACTACACACCGGGGATGATGGGCACGACCTCGCAAGCGCAGAACATCGACGCGCGAATCATGGGCGGCGAACTCGGTGCGGCTTACAAGTTGACCTCCAACTGGAAGGCCGACGCGACCCTGGCCTATGCCTGGGGCAAGAACAGCAGCGACGGAAAAGCGCTACCGCAAATGCCGCCGCTGGATGCGCGCTTCGGCCTGACCTACAGCGAAGACAACTGGAGTGCTGGAGCCTTGTGGCGTGTGGTTGCGGCGCAAAACCGCATCGACCAGAACAAGGGCAACGTGGTCGGCAAGGACTTCGACAAGAGCGCAGGGTTCGGCGTGTTCTCGCTTAACGGCGCGTACCGCATCAACAAGAACTGGAAGGTCAGCAGCGGCGTCGACAACCTGTTCGGCAAGGCGTACGCCGAGCATTTGAACCTGGCCGGTAACGCCGGTTTCGGCTATCCGGCCAATGACCCGCAAGCCATCAACGAACCGGGCCGCACGCTCTGGACCAAGGTCGATATGAGCTTCTAAAAGCTTCGCGGGCAAGCCTCGCTCCTACAGGTCCAACACCGGCCATGTGGGAGCGAGCCTGCTCGCGATTGACTGCGCAGCAGTCACCGGACAACAACAAAAGACTCAAGCCAAGCGGAGCACCTGATGAAACAACCCAAACCGAATTTCTACAACCTGGCCTGGCGTTGGCATTTCTATGCCGGGCTATTCGTCGCGCCATTCATGGTGATGCTGGCCCTGACCGGCACCCTTTACCTGTTCAAACCGCAACTCGACCCGCTGATGTACGCCAGCCTGATGAACGTCCCGGCCGGGCATCACACGGTGTCCGCCGATGACCTGGCCAAGCGGGTGAAAGAGGCCTATCCACAAGGCCAGATCAAACAATACCTGCCGCCGGTCAACGCCGAACGAAGCGCACAGTTTGTCGTGATCAATGCCGGTCACGAGCTCAACGTCTTCATCGACCCGTACCACGGCGACATCCTCGGTGAGCAAGACGCCAAGAAAAACCTGCAAGCCCTCGCCCGGGCAATTCACGGCGAGTTGCTGATCGGCACCGTCGGTGATCGACTGGTCGAACTCGCCGCTGGCTGGGGCGTAGTGCTGGTGGTGTCCGGGGTATTTCTGTGGTGGCCGCGCGGTCAGTATGCTGGCGTGTTGTGGCCACGTTTCAGCCGTCGCGGTCGTGTGCTGTGGCGCGACCTGCACGCCGTAACCGGGTTCTGGGGCGCGGCATTCTTGCTGGTGATGCTGCTCAGCGGCATGACCTGGACCGGTTTCTGGGGCAAGCAATACGCCGAAGTCTGGAACCGCTTCCCGGCGGCAATGTGGAACGACATGCCGAAGTCCGACGTCGAGGCCCGCAGCCTCAACAGCGCCACCCGCCAGACCGTGCCCTGGGCCATGGAAAACACGCCGATGCCAATGTCCGGCGACCACGCCGAGCACATGGCTCACGGTGCCGCGCCGGCCGGTCCTGCGGCGCCAACCATCAACCTGCAAGACGTACAAAACCTAGCCGTGCAACGCAAGGTCGAACCGGGTTACAGCATCACCTTGCCGACCACCGCCACCGGCGTGTTCACCATCGCGGTGTTCGCCGACGACCCGCGCAACGACGCCACCCTGCACGTCGATCAGTACACCGGCAAGGTTCTCGCCGACGTGCGCTACGAGCAATACGGCGCCGTCGCCCGAGCCACGGAAATCGGCGTGATGCTGCATGAAGGCAAGATGTTTGGTGCGTTCAATCAGATCATCGTGCTGCTGATTTGCCTGATGATTCTGCTCAGCGCGGTCAGTGGCGTGGTGATCTGGTGGAAGCGTCGGCCGGACGGCCAGTTCGGTGTTCCGCCGCTGCGCCACGACCTGCCGAAATGGAAAACCGGCGTAGCGATCATGCTGGTGCTGGCGGTGATTTTTCCGCTGGTGGGCGCCTCGTTGATTGTCGTGTGGGTGCTGGATCGGCTGCTGCTGTCGCGCTTCAATCGACAAACTGAATCTGCTTCATCTTCATCATGAGTCAGGCGAGATGCGTGCGTTAGAGGGATCTGTAGACTTCGCGCGCTTATCTCCCGGTCACTTTTGGTGTTACTGTATAACGCACGCATGCCGTATTAATCGCAGCCTAAAAGCCCTCATCGCGAGCAAGCCCGCTCCCACATTGGAATGCGATCAAATGTGGGAGCGGGCGTGCTCGCGAAGGCGTCATCAGCAACACCAAAAATCTTAGAGTAAACGCATGACCTCGCTGAACCTCACAAACCTCGCCTGGACACCCCTGGGCCTCGGCCACTGCCATCACCAGTTCCAACTGCGTGACGCCTCGTTGCACGTGGCCGCCGGTGAGTTTGTCGGGTTGATCGGCCCCAACGGCAGTGGCAAGACCAGCCTGCTGCGTTGCGCCTATCGCTTCAGCAAACCCGACAGAGGCGAGGTTCAACTCGAGCATCACAACGTCTGGAAGCAATCCTCGCGCTGGTGCGCGCAACGCATTGCCGTGGTCCTGCAAGAATTCCCCGACGCCTTCGGCCTCACCGTCGAGGAAGTGGTCGCCATGGGCCGCACGCCGCACAAAGGCCTGTTCGACGGCGACACAATCGAAGACCGAAACCTCGCCACTCAGGCGCTGGAATCGGTCGGCCTAAAAGGCTTCGAAGACCACGCCTTCGCCACCCTTTCCGGCGGAGAAAAACAACGCGTGATCCTCGCCCGCGCCCTGGCCCAGCAACCGCAACTGCTGATCCTCGACGAGCCGACCAACCACCTCGACCCGCGCTATCAGCTCGAACTGCTGCAACTGGTCAAACGCCTGAACATCGGCACCCTGGCGAGCATCCACGACCTCAACCTGGCCGCCGCTTTCTGTGATCGTTTGTACGTAATCAACCACGGCCGCATCGTCGCCAGCGGCACACCGAAAGAAGTCCTGACCGCGCTGCTGCTGCGCGAGGTTTTCGGCGTCGAAGCGCTGATCGACGAACACCCCCTCCACGGCTACCCCCGAATCACCTGGATAACCCAATAATGACTGTGCGTTCCCTGCTCTGTGTCGCTCTGTTGCTGGGCAGTGCCCACGCCGTTGCCGAGGCGACGAAATACCCGCTGACC
The DNA here is from genome assembly GCF_056680395.1 of Pseudomonas sp. ASL4. Lineage (NCBI taxonomy): Bacteria > Pseudomonadati > Pseudomonadota > Gammaproteobacteria > Pseudomonadales > Pseudomonadaceae > Pseudomonas > Pseudomonas sp. ASL4. The sequence goes on from NZ_CM155280.1 coordinate 7,470,512, forward strand.
GTTCAGAGCTGCAACCGCGACGTGACGTTCAAGCAAGCGCCGAAACACGCGGTCAGCCACGACATCAACATGACCCAGATGATGCTCGCCCTCGGCCTCAAACCGCACATGGCCGGCTACAGCGGCGTGACCGGATGGAAGTCGGTGACGCCCGAGATGCAGACCATCCTCGACGGTCTGCCGGAACTGGCGGCGAAGTACCCGTCGGTGGAAACCCTGCTCAACGCCAACGTCGATTTCTTCTTCGCCGGTTGGGATTACGGCATGCGCGTCGGCGGTGACCTGACGCCGCAAACGCTGCAACCGTTGGGCATCAACGTCTACGAGCTGACCGAATCCTGCGCCTTCGTCATGAAGCGCCCGGCGGCCAGCCTGAACGACACCTACAACGACCTGCGCAACCTCGGCAAAATCTTCGACGTGCAGGATCGCGCCAACGCCTTGATCGCCGAGATGCAGGAACAAGTCGCCGAGGTGCGCAAGGATCTGCCGGCGGACAAACCACGCGTCTTCCTCTACGACAGCGGCGAAGACCGGGCCATGACCTCCGGGCGCCCCGGCATGCCACAAGCGCTGATCGATGCGGCGGGAGGGCAAAATATTCTGGATGACGTCGAGGCCAGTTGGACGCGGGTTAATTGGGAGAACGTGGTCGAGCGCAATCCGCAGGTGATCGTGATCGTCGACTACGGCGAAGTTACGGCCGAGCAGAAAGAGCAATTCCTGCTGAACAACAAAGCCCTGCAATCGGTGGACGCGATCAAGAACCAGCGCTTTATCGTCATTCCGTACGTGCAAGCCACGCCGGGGATCGACAACGTGCTGGCGGTGGAAACCCTGGCCAAAGGGTTCCACGGCGAATGATCGACCGTCGCTATGCCTTGTTGCTGACCGCCCTCGGCGCACTGTTGCTGGTGTCGTGCGTGGTGTCGCTGGGCTTTGGCCCGGCGCGGGTGCCGGTGGACGTGGTGTGGCGGATTTTGCTGCACAAGATGTTGGGAGTCGGCGCTCCGGACTGGGCTACCGGGCAGGAACATATCGTCTGGCTGATCCGCGTGCCGCGCATGTTGCTCGGGGCGTTGGTCGGGGCCGGGCTGGCGTTGATCGGCGCGGTGTTGCAAGCGGTGACGCGCAATCCGCTGGCTGATCCGCATCTGCTTGGCGTCACTTCAGGTGCGACCCTTGGCGCGGTGATTGTGGTGCTGCATGTCGGGGAAATCGTCGGCCTGCTGACCTTGCCGATTGCGGCGTTTATTGGCGCGTTGGCGAGCATGTTGATCGTGCTGATGATCGCCAATCGCAATGGGCGGCTGGACAGTGATCGGTTGCTGTTGTGTGGTGTGGCGGTGTCGTTTGTGATGATGGCGATTGCCAATTTGCTGCTGTTTCTGGGGGATCATCGCGCGAGTTCCGCGGTGATGTTCTGGATGCTTGGCGGGCTCGGGTTGGCGCGCTGGGAATTGCTGGCGGTGCCGGCGGCCAGTGTGTTGCTCGGATTGGTTTTGTTGCTGGGGATGGCACGGCCGTTGAATGCGTTGATGGCGGGTGAGCAGACTGCCGTGACGTTGGGTTTGAATGCTCGCACGGTGCGGTTGCGGGTGTTTTTGATTGCTTCGCTGATGACCGGCGTGCTTGTTTCGATCAGTGGGTCGATTGGGTTTGTCGGGCTGATGGTGCCGCACATTGCGCGGCGGTTGGTCGGCGCGGAGCATCGCAGATTGTTACCCGTCTGCGTGTTGCTCGGCAGCCTCTTCCTCGTTTGGGTCGACGTCGCCGCCCGTACCCTGATCGCCCCCGAAGATTTGCCGATTGGCGTCGCCACCGCCGCCATCGGCGGCCTGTTCTTCATCGGCCTGATGCGCCGCCGCTAATCCCACAAACACACCCCAAAACCCTGTGGGAGTGAGCCTGCTCGCGATGACGGCGGCACATCCAACATCTCTGTGACTGACCCACCGCGATCGCGAGCAGGCTCGCTCCCACAGTGGATTTGTGGTCGTCTGTTTGTTTTGTGTGTTTAAGCGGATGCCAAAACACCTGAACTTTCCCACGGCTTTTTCAGGTTGCCGTGTGGCAAGCAGATTCTCTAGTCTTTGGCTGTCGCTGAACATTCAGCGATCGGGTGTGAGAAACCCGGGAAACAGATTTGTTTGAATCAAGCGCAAGTACCACCATAATTGCCGCCAGCTATCCGCTGCCTGTAATGCTCTATGGCGGCTGTGTGCGGGCGGACTTCGGTCCGGCCGGTTCTCTGTTCCCGGTTTTCTCACCCTGCACATAGCTGCCACCCCTTTCCGTGTGAGAAACGGAAAGTGATGGCTCCAGACATGAACAGGGAAATTAAATGACCAAGAAGCCAGTTCCAGATCCACCCATCAACACAAACACCTCAACCGAAAACGTGCTCAAAGACCGCGAAGCCATCAACCGCGCGATCGATCTCTACCTCAATCCGCCCGCCCCCTACGCCGAAAAACCGCGTCGGCCGAGCACCATGTACATGATCGCCCCGGACGTCGACACCGAAAGCCTGCTGGCCAACGCCTGTGAATCGCTGGCCTCAGCAAGTGTCCTGGCCAGCGACTTCACCAACAACCTGATCGGCCCGCAACGCCACACCGCGTTGGCGATCCAGCAAATCATCATGCAGGCCGAACTGGCCGTGAACCGCGCCCTCGACAACGTCGTCCCGGCCTAGCCACACCGCAAACCCTGTGGGAGCGAGCTTGCTCGCGAAGACGGCGGCACATTCAGAATCAATGTGACTGACCCACCGCTATCGCGAGCAGGCTCGCTCCCACGGAGATTTGCGGCCCTTCGCCCCGATGTGGCGCATCCTGACGCACCGTCGCCCCAGCCCCGTCCTTTTATGGTGCGCCACCCTCGTCGCTCTACCGCTCTAATACGACATTTCCTTACCTTTTGCCGACCGGGCACAGCCCTTGCAAAACAGCTTTCAGTAGTCCGCATCTGCCAATCAAAAAAAAATTAAACGTTCATGGAGATCGCACAATGAAGCGTCGCAGCTTGATCAAGGCTTTCACACTCACGGCATCCATTGCCGCGATGGGCATGACCTGGACTGTCCAGGCCGCAGAGACCATTAAGGTCGGCATCCTGCACTCCCTGTCCGGGACCATGGCGATCTCCGAAACATCCCTCAAAGACATGGCGTTGATGACCATCGACGAAATCAACGCCAAGGGCGGCGTCAACGGCAAGATGCTGGAACCGGTAGTCGTCGACCCAGCCTCGAACTGGCCGCTGTTCGCCGAAAAGAGCCGTCAGTTGCTGACCCAGGACAAAGTGGCCGTGGTGTTCGGTTGCTGGACCTCGGTGTCGCGTAAATCGGTGTTGCCGGTGTTCGAAGAGCTCAACGGCTTGCTGTTCTACCCGGTGCAATACGAAGGCGAAGAAATGTCGCCGAACGTGTTCTACACCGGCGCCGCGCCGAACCAACAGGCAATCCCGGCGGTGGAATACCTGATGAGCGACGAAGGCGGCAGCGCCAAGCGCTTCTTCCTGCTGGGCACCGACTACGTTTACCCGCGCACCACCAACAAAATCCTGCGCTCGTTCCTGCACTCCAAAGGCGTAGCGGACAAGGACATCGAAGAGGTCTACACCCCCTTCGGCCATGCCGATTACCAAACCATCGTGGCCAACATCAAAAAATTCTCGGCCGGCGGCAAGACTGCCGTCATCTCGACCGTCAACGGCGACTCCAACGTGCCGTTCTACAAAGAACTGGCCAACCAGGGCCTGAAAGCCACCGACGTTCCCGTCGTGGCGTTCTCGGTAGGCGAAGAAGAACTGCGTGGCATCGACACCAAACCGCTGGTGGGTAACCTCGCGGCGTGGAACTACTTCGAATCGGTCGAGAACCCGGTGAACAAGAAATTCGTAGCGGACTGGAAATCCTACGCCAAGAAACACAACCTGCCGGGCGCCGACAAAGCGGTGACCAACGACCCGATGGAAGCCACCTACGTCGGCATCCACATGTGGGCGCAAGCGGCTGAAAAGGCCAAGTCCACTGACGTCGACAAGGTTCGTGAAGCGTTGGCCGGGCAGACGTTTGCCGCGCCGTCGGGTTACACCCTGACCATGGACAAGACCAACCACCACCTGCACAAGCCGGTGATGATCGGCGAGATTCAGGCCGACGGTCAGTTCAACGTGGTGTGGCAGACCGAAGGGCCGATCCGCGCCCAGCCGTGGAGCCCGTTTATCGATGGCAACGACAAGAAGCCGGATTATGCGGTGAAGAGCAACTAAGCCACTGGGTGTCAGGGCCCGAGCACGAAGCCCGGGCCTGACGCAATTCCCTGTGGGAGCGGGCTGTTGTGGCGAGGGGGCTTGCCCCCGTTGGGCTGCGAAGCAGCCCCAAGACCTGCAACCGCGGTGTATCCGGTACACCGGGGGTAATGGTTTTACGACTGCTTCGCAGCCGAACGGGGGCAAGCCCCCTCGCCACATGAGTCTGCTTCCACATTGTCCGCGCAAGGCGACTTTCTATGCCCACCGCCCTTTACCGCCTCATCCTCGCTATCGCGCTTTTATTGCCGATGGCAGCCCACGCCGGCGACGCCGAAGATTTCGTCGCCGCCAATCCCGTGCAGCAAGCCAAGCTTCTGGAAACCTGGGCCGCGCAGCCCGATCCGGCCCGTGTCGAACTGATCAACGCCTTGCAACAAGGCGAATTGACCGTCGACGGCCAGCCGAAAACCCTACGCCTGAATAACCGCCTGCGGGGTCTGATCGACACCGCGTTGGCTAGCCACCAATTGCTCGCCGCCGACACCAAAATCCGTCTGGCCGCTGCGCAGCAATTGCAGAAAAGCGCCAAACCCGCGCAGCTGAAATTCCTCGACCAGCAATTGGCGGGCGAAAAAGACGAAAGCGTTCACGCCGCCCTGAGCCTCGCGCTGGCCAACCTGCAACTGGTGGACACCGACCCGGCCGTGCGCCTCGCCGCCGTGCGTTTGCTCGGTGAAACCGGCGACCCGCTGGCCCGTACGCGCCTCGAAGGTTTACTCGAACCCGGCGTCGAAGCCGATGCCGGCGTGCGCACTGCCGCTGAAACCAGCCTCGCGCAGGTCAAACACAAACTGCTGATCGGCGAGATTCTCGGCGAAGCGTTCAGCGGCATGTCGCTGGGCTCGATTCTGTTACTAGCGGCCCTAGGATTGGCGATCACCTTCGGCCTGCTCGGCGTGATCAACATGGCCCACGGCGAGATGCTGATGCTCGGTGCCTACTCGACTTACGTAGTGCAACTGATGTTCCAGCGCTTCGCCCCGCAAGCCATCGAGTTCTATCCGCTGATCGCGTTGCCAGTAGCGTTTTTCGTCACCGCCGCCATTGGCATGGCGCTGGAGCGCACGGTGATTCGTCACCTCTACGGCCGCCCATTGGAAACATTGCTCGCGACGTGGGGCATCAGCCTGATGCTGATTCAGCTGGTGCGCCTGGTGTTCGGCGCGCAGAACGTTGAAGTGGCCAACCCGGCCTGGCTTTCGGGCGGGATTCAAGTGCTGCCCAACCTCGTGCTGCCCTACAACCGCATCGTGATCATCGCCTTCGCGCTGTTTGTGGTGGTGCTGACCTGGCTGCTGCTGAACAAGACACGGTTGGGCCTGAACGTGCGCGCCGTCACTCAAAACCGCAACATGGCCGCCTGCTGCGGCGTGCCGACCGGGCGGGTGGACATGCTCGCCTTCGGCCTCGGCTCGGGCATCGCCGGCCTCGGTGGCGTAGCGCTCAGCCAGATCGGTAACGTCGGCCCGGACCTCGGTCAGAGCTACATCATTGATTCGTTCCTGGTGGTGGTGCTCGGCGGTGTCGGCCAGTTGGCCGGTAGCGTGCTCGCGGCATTCGGCCTCGGCATCGCGAACAAAATCCTCGAACCGCAGATCGGTGCGGTGCTCGGCAAAATCCTGATCCTCGCGCTGATCATTCTGTTTATCCAGAAACGTCCGCAAGGCCTCTTCGCACTGAAAGGACGGGTGATCGACTGATGAACCAACCTCTTCTAGTCACGGCCACCCAAAAGGCCGGCCCAAAAATCACCTTCGCTGTCGGCGCCGTCATTCTGGTGTTGCTATTGGCGATGCCGCTGATGTCGCTGCTCTCGCCCGTTAGTGTTTTTCACGTCTCGGCCTACACGCTGACGCTGGTGGGCAAGATTCTTTGCTACGCCATCGTCGCCCTGGCGCTGGATCTGGTCTGGGGTTATGCCGGGCTGTTGTCGCTGGGTCACGGTCTGTTTTTCGCCCTCGGCGGCTACGCCATGGGCATGTACCTGATGCGCCAAGCCTCGGGCGATGCCTTGCCGGCGTTCATGACGTTCCTGTCGTGGACCGAATTGCCGTGGTACTGGACCGGCACCAGCAGCTTCCTCTGGTCGATGTGCCTGGTGGTGTTGGCGCCGGGGTTGTTGGCCTTGGTGTTCGGCTTCTTCGCCTTCCGCTCGCGGATCAAAGGCGTGTATTTCTCGATCATGACCCAAGCCCTGACCTTCGCCGGAATGCTGCTGTTTTTCCGCAACGAAACCGGGTTTGGCGGCAACAACGGCTTTACCAATTTCCGCACCATTCTCGGGTTTGGCATTACTGAACCTGGGACGCGGGCGGTGTTGTTTTTCGCCACGGTGGTGTTGCTGGTGGCGAGTCTGTTTATCGGTTGGCGCCTGGCGCAGAGCAAGTTCGGTCGAGTGTTGACCGCGTTGCGCGATGCCGAAAACCGGCTGATGTTCTGCGGTTACGACCCACGCGGTTTCAAGTTGTTTGTCTGGGTGCTGAGCGCGGTGTTATGCGGCTTGGCCGGTGCGTTGTACGTGCCGCAAGTGGGGATCATCAACCCTAGCGAAATGTCGCCGACCAACTCGATTGAAGCGGCAGTGTGGGTGGCGTTGGGCGGTCGCGGCACGCTGATCGGGCCGTTGCTCGGAGCGGGCGTGGTCAACGGCATGAAGAGCTGGTTCACCGTGGCGTTCCCGGAATACTGGCTGTTTTTCCTTGGCGCGCTGTTCATCGTCGTAACCCTTTACCTGCCTAAAGGCGTGATCGGGCTGCTGAAAAAAAGAGGTGAACAATGAGAGTCACTGCGACGGCGGAATTCATGCTCGAACCGGTCTTTTTTCCGCCAGAACCGAACAAGGACGCTGGCACCAGCCGCGACAGCATCGGCCTCGGCCAAAGTGCCGGCCCCGGCCTGGACACTCGCCACGGCACGATCCTGACCCTGGAAGACATCAGCGTCAGCTTCGATGGCTTCAAGGCGCTGAACAATCTGAACCTGTACATCGGCGTCGGCGAACTGCGCTGCATCATTGGCCCCAACGGCGCGGGCAAAACCACACTGATGGACGTGATCACCGGCAAGACTCGCCCGAGTCACGGCAAGGCCTGGTTCGGTGAAACCATGGATTTGACGCTGATGAGCGAAGTGCAGATCGCCCAGGCCGGCATCGGGCGCAAGTTTCAGAAGCCGACCGTGTTTGAAGCGCTGAGCGTGTTCGAAAACCTGGAACTGGCGCAGAAAACCGACAAGTCGGTTTGGGCAAGTTTGCGGGCGCGACTGAGCGGCGAACAAAGAGATCGCATCAGCGAAGTGCTGGAAACCATACGCCTGAGCGCCTCGGTCAATCGCCCGGCAGGCCTGTTGTCCCACGGGCAGAAGCAGTTCCTGGAAATCGGCATGTTGCTGATGCAGGACCCGCAATTGCTGTTGCTCGACGAACCAGTCGCCGGCATGACCGACGCCGAAACCGAATTCACCGCTGAGCTGTTCAAGAGCCTGGCCGGCAAGCATTCGCTGATGGTGGTGGAGCACGACATGGGCTTCGTCGGCTCCATCGCCGACCACGTCACCGTGTTGCACCAGGGCAGCGTGCTGGCGGAAGGGTCGCTGGAACAGGTGCAGGAAAACGAGCGGGTGATCGAGGTTTACCTCGGTCGCTAGGCCTGAAAACACCTATCCAATGTGGGAGCGGGCTTGCTCGCGAAAGCGGTGGATCAGCCAGCATCAATGCGGAATGACACACCGCATTCGCGAGCAAGCCCGCTCCCACAAGGGGATTTGAGGAGATTCTGGAAATGCTGCAAGTCGACAAGCTGCACCAGTATTACGGCGGTAGCCACATCCTGCGCGGTCTCTCGTTTGAGGTGAAGGTCGGCGAAGTCACGTGCCTGCTCGGGCGCAACGGCGTGGGCAAGACCACGCTGCTCAAATGCCTGATGGGTTTGCTGCCGTCCAAGGAAGGCGCGGTGAATTGGGAAGGCAAACCGATCACCACGTTCAAGCCGCACCAACGGGTGCACGCCGGGATCGCCTATGTGCCCCAGGGCCGGGAGATTTTCGGCCGCCTCACCGTGGAGGAAAACCTGCTGATGGGCCTGTCGCGATTCCCCGGCTCCGAAGCCAAGGAAGTCCCGGCGTTCATCTACGAGTTGTTCCCGGTGTTACTGCAAATGAAGCAACGACGCGGCGGTGACTTGTCCGGTGGTCAACAGCAGCAATTGGCAATCGGTCGCGCACTGGCCAGCCGTCCGCGCTTGCTGATCCTCGACGAACCCACCGAAGGCATCCAGCCCTCGGTGATCAAGGAGATCGGCGCGGTAATCAAGAAGCTCGCGGCTCGGGGCGACATGGCGATTTTGCTGGTAGAGCAGTTCTACGATTTCGCCGCCGAACTGGCCGATCAGTACCTGGTGATGTCCCGGGGCGAGATCGTGCAACAGGGTCGCGGAGAAAATATGGAAGCCGAGGGTGTGCGCGGGCTGGTTACGATCTAGTCTGTAGCGTCCTAACGATAATTAGAACTTATGAATTTACCTGCCCCTATCACGCTGTTCACCCCAAGTTGGCACGCCGAACTGGAGCTGGGCTACGCCCGTTTTGGCGACAGCACGCGCCCAGTCCAGCGCCGACACAAAGGCCCGCTGCGGGTGCAAAAGCACCTGTACGCCGAAGGGCCCGAGGTGTGCCAGCACATCATCGTTCACCCGCCGGGCGGGATTGCCGGGGGGGATCGGCTGGACATTTCGGCCAGTGTCGGCAGCAATGCCTGGGCGCAAATCACCAGCCCCGGTGCCGCCAAGTGGTATCGCGCCGCCGGCCCCGCTTATCAGCAGCTGGAATTGAAAGTGGCGGCCGGTGCGACACTGGAATGGCTGCCCCAGGAGACGATCATTTTCAGCGCGGCCCAGGCTGAACTCAGCACCTCGATCGACCTTGAAGGCGACGCCCGGTTGTTCTACTGGGACGTGGTGGCGTTGGGTCGCCCGGCCAGTGGCGAACGTTTTGACCTTGGGCATTTCCAGGCACGGCTGGATATCCGCCGTGACGGCCAGTTGCTCTGGCACGAACGCCAGCGCATTGTCGGCGCTGATGGATTGCTCGACTCGCCGATCGGGCTGGATGGGCAACCGGTGTTTGCGACGTTGTTGGTGACCGGGGAAATCGACAGCGCACTGCTGGAAACCTGTCGCGCGCTGCCCAATGACGTTCGCGGGGATTTGACTCAGTTGCCGGGACTTTTAGTCGCACGATGCCTGGCCAGTGAGGCGTTGTTGGCACGGGGTTGGCTAATCGATTTGTGGCGACTGCTCAGGCCGGCGTTGCTCGGCCGAGAAGCCGTGCCCCCAAGAATATGGAGCACCTGAAACACGATCCAATGTGGGAGCGGGCTTGCTCGCGAAAGCGGTGTATCAGACAACGCAAATGTTGAATGTAAGTCCGCCTTCGCGAGCAAGCCCGCTCCCACAGGGGTTATGTATTCACAGATCCGAATACCTTTTTTATCTGCCGATATGGATTCCAACGATGGACCTGACCCCACGCGAAAAAGACAAGCTGTTGATCTTCACCGCCGGCCTAGTTGCCGAGCGGCGTTTGGCTCGCGGCGTGAAACTCAATTACCCGGAAGCCATGGCCTACATCTCCGCGGCGTTGCTCGAAGGCGCCCGTGACGGTCGCACCGTGGCCGAGTTGATGCATTTCGGCACCACCCTGCTCAGCCGCGAACAAGTGATGGAAGGCATCCCGGAAATGATCCCGGAGATCCAGGTTGAAGCGACGTTTCCCGACGGCACCAAACTGGTCACCGTTCACCAACCCATCGTCTGAGGCCGCGTCATGACTTATCTCATTCGCGATGCGCTGCACGCCGACCTGCCCGCGATCCGTGACATCTACAACGATGCGGTGCTCAACACCACGGCGATCTGGAATGAACAAGCCGTGGATCTGGGCAATCGCCAGGCGTGGTTTAGCGCCAGGCAGTCCCAGGGTTATCCGATTCTGGTGATCGTCGACGGCGACAACGCAGTGCTGGGCTACGCTTCATTCGGGGACTGGCGGCCGTTCGACGGGTTTCGCCACACCGTCGAGCACTCGGTGTATGTGCGCAGCGACCAGCGCGGCAACGGCCTCGGCCCACAACTGATGAGCGTGTTGATCGAGCGCGCCAAAGGCTGCGACAAACACATCATGGTCGCCGCCATCGAAAGCGGTAACGCCGCTTCTATTCGTCTGCATGAGCGCGCCGGTTTTGCGATCACCGGGCAGATGCCCCAGGTGGGCACCAAGTTCGGGCGCTGGCTGGACCTGACCTTCATGCAACTGACCCTCAACCCAGGCGCGGAGCCGCCAATCGCCAACAAGGAGTGACACCCGATGAACGCCGCCCAACTGCGCCGCGTGAATGTTGAAAGCTTTGCGCACTATCGCCAGGGTTTGATTGATTTGCTGTTGGACGCCGTGGGCTATGGCGCCAGCGTTGGTTTCATGGCCGATCTGGATGCGACCCAGGCCCGGGCCTATTTCGATGACGTCCAGGCCAACCTGAACCTTGGCAATGTGTTGCTGTGGGTGGTGGTCAAGGACGAGCAGGTGCAAGCCAGTGTGCAACTGACCCTGTGCCAGAAAGCCAACGGCCTGAACCGTGCCGAAGTGCAGAAACTGCTGGTGCGCGAACACGCCCGCCGTCGCGGCCTTGGCCAGCAATTGATGAGCGCCCTGGAGCTCGCCGCCCGCCAGCACAAGCGCGGCATGCTCTACCTCGACACCGAGGCCGGCTCCCCTGCCGAAGACTTCTACAAGGCCCTGGGTTACACCCGCGCCGGTCAAATCCCCGACTACGCTTGCGACCCGGCCGGCAATTACCGGCCAACCGCCCTCTACTACAAGATTCTGCAAGGAGTGAATGGATGATTCCCGGTGAATACCAGATCCAGCCCGGCGACATCGAACTCAACGTCGGCCGCCGCACCGTCAGCCTGAAAGTGGCCAACAGCGGCGACCGGCCAATCCAGGTCGGCTCGCATTACCACTTTTTCGAAACCAACGATGCCCTGACCTTCGACCGCGCCGCCAGCCGTGGCATGCGCCTCAACATCCCGGCCGGCACTGCCGTGCGCTTCGAGCCGGGACAGAGCCGCGAGGTCGAGCTTGTGGATTTGGCCGGGCATCGACGAGTGTTCGGGTTTGCCGGGCGGATCATGGGCGACCTCGACTGACGCCGGTCCTTGTGGCGAGGGGGCTTGCCCCCGTTCGGCCGCGCAGCGGTCGTAAAACCTGCCACCTCGGTTCATCAGATAAACCTCATCAACCAAATTGCGGGCGCTACGCACCCGAACGGGGGCAAGCCCCCTCGCCACAATAAATTTGTGCAAGGAATTCCGATGAAGATTTCCCGTCAAGCCTACGCCGACATGTTCGGCCCCACCGTCGGTGACAAGGTCCGCCTGGCCGACACCGAGCTGTGGATCGAAGTGGAAAAAGACTTCACCACCTACGGCGAAGAAGTGAAATTCGGCGGCGGCAAAGTCATCCGCGACGGCCAGGGCCAGAGCCAATTGCTCGCCGCTGAAGTGGTCGACACTGTCATCACCAACGCCTTGATCGTCGACCACTGGGGCATCGTCAAAGCCGATGTCGGCCTCAAGGACGGGCGCGTCGCCGGCATCGGCAAAGCCGGCAACCCGGACGTGCAGCCGAACGTCACCATGGCCATCGGCGCCAGCACCGAAGTCATCGCCGGTGAAGGCATGATCCTCACCGCCGGCGGCATCGACACCCACATTCACTTCATCTGCCCGCAGCAGATCGAAGAGGCGCTGATGAGCGGCGTCACCACCATGATCGGCGGCGGCACCGGCCCGGCCACCGGCACCAACGCGACAACCTGCACCTCCGGGCCCTGGCACCTGGCGCGGATGCTTCAAGCGGCGGATGCGTTCCCGATGAACATCGGCCTCACCGGCAAGGGCAACGCCAGCCTGCCGGAGCCGTTGATCGAGCAGGTCAAGGCCGGCGCCATTGGCCTCAAGTTGCACGAAGACTGGGGCACCACGCCCGCCAGCATCGACAACTGCCTGAGCGTGGCCGACCAGTACGATGTGCAGGTGGCGATCCACACCGACACCCTCAACGAATCCGGCTTCGTCGAAACCACCCTCGCCGCGTTCAAGGGCCGCACCATCCACACCTACCACACCGAAGGTGCGGGCGGCGGTCACGCCCCGGACATCATCAAGGCCTGCGGGTTTGCCAACGTGTTGCCGAGTTCGACCAACCCGACGCGGCCGTTCACCCGCAACACCATCGACGAACACCTCGACATGCTGATGGTCTGCCATCACCTGGACCCGAGCATTGCCGAAGACGTGGCGTTCGCCGAAAGCCGCATTCGCCGCGAGACGATTGCTGCCGAAGACATCCTCCACGACCTCGGCGCGTTCTCGATGATCAGCTCCGACAGCCAGGCCATGGGCCGGGTCGGCGAAGTGATCACCCGCACCTGGCAGACCGCCGACAAGATGAAAAAGCAGCGCGGCCCGCTGCCTCAGGACGGTGAAGGCAACGACAACTTCCGGGCCAAACGCTACATCGCCAAGTACACCATCAACCCGGCGATCACCCACGGCATCAGCCATGAAGTGGGCTCGATCGAAGTGGGTAAATGGGCCGATCTGGTGCTCTGGCGCCCGGCATTCTTCGGGGTCAAACCGACGTTGATCCTCAAGGGTGGCGCCATTGCGGCGAGCCTGATGGGGGACGCCAATGCCTCGATCCCAACGCCACAACCGGTGCACTACCGGCCGATGTTTGCCAGCTACGGTGGCTCGCTGCACGCCACCAGCCTGACCTTTATCAGCCAGGCCGCGCAGGACGCCGGTCTTCCCGAAGCGCTGGGTTTGAAGAAGAAAATCGCTGTGGTCAAAGGTTGCCGCGAGGTGCAGAAAACCGACCTGATCCACAACGACTACCTGCCGAACATCGACGTTGACCCGCAGACCTACCAGGTCAAGGCCGATGGCGTGTTGCTGTGGTGTGAGCCAGCCGAAACCCTGCCGATGGCCCAGCGCTATTTCCTGTTCTGATGCACTGAAAAAATCCACGGCAAGGCGCAGTGCCTTGCCGCGGGCGAACGGGTTACAGATGGGTATTGATGTCCGGTTCATCCGGAACCGGAATTGGCTCAACCGTAAACGGTATCTCGACCCGTTGCAGCTTGGCCCGGTCAATCGCCTGTTGGGTCAGGCGCTTGAACAGCGCTTGGTGTTCGCTGTCGATTTTTGACAGTTCTGCGCTGTACTCGTCCTCGCCCATGACACGACCGGGGGCGATGTCTTCGGCGGGTTTGCCCAGCTCCGTGGCGAGTGTCTTGAGTTGCTGTTCCAGGCGGGTCGCCTCCGGGCCGGTCAGGTCCTGAAGCTGCACCCGCTCATCGAGGGCCGTCCAGAACTCGGTGATGGCTTCGACCTTGCGTTTGAGCACCTTGAAAGCATCGGCGTTCGCTTGTTCGAGCCAGGTTTTCCACATGTTTTGCTGAAGAATCCAGTCAGCCAGCAGTTCGCCCGTTTCCAGTACCTCGATACGCTGAAAAGCATCGTCGATCATCCCGCGGCTTACCCCGGCGATCTGTCGAAACTGCATGCCGCGGGCCTGCCAAGGCAGTTCCAGACGCTCGGCCAGGTCGGTCATGAACGCCAGATGTACCTCGACTTCATCAATCGTGCCAGTGACATTGCCGTCCGCCCCCACCCGCCTGAACGTTTCGCCCGCCAGCAAGCGTTCATCAATCGAATGACTGGCAATGGCGCGTAACTCATCCAGACGCGATTTGCCGCGGGCCAGGCTCACCAACTCAGCTTCGATCAAACCGTCATTACCCAGTGCATAAGCTTCATGAATCAACACCTCGACACCCATCGAGTTGAACAATGCCGTCCCCCCATCCACACAGGCGGTCGGTAAGGTGGCCATTGCAAACAACCGCTCGCGCAGTGCCGAGTTCTCGGCCATGGCGTCAAGCATTCGCCAGACCTTGCTGGTCAGGTTGGCGCGGTATTCCAGATTGGTGGTGTAGTCCGCCGAGCCGGTCAGCTTCTTCAATTCCTCGAAAAACTGCAGCGAGTGAAACTCATCTTCCACCGCGTTCCAGGTGTCTTGCTTTCTGGTCCATTGCCGGCGGGTCATGCCTTGCTCCCAGTCGAGACTGTCGCGTACGCCCCGTGGCGGAAACGGCCGATCAGGGTCCATGCCCATGGAGCGAATGTAGCCTTTGAGAATCTCCAGGTTTTGCGCCGAGATCCATTGCGGCTCACGGCTGATCACCGTACGCGCCAACAGCTCGGCGCTGGCGGAACCGGGGGCGACCACGGGAATCCTGGTCAACTTGTTCAGTTGCATCTCCAGGTAGAAATGCCGAAAACGCCGCTGTTCAAACAGCCCCGGCGGCCAGGTCTTGGCGCCCGTGTCGGCCAGAATCAGCGTATGCAATTCGGGCATGCTGCTGATATCGGGCAACCGCCCCAACGGATTCGAGGCCATCCCCAACGTGCGCAGGCGGGTCAGTTGCTTGAGCTGGCCGACGTCGCCTGCGGTCAAGACAATCTGGTTGCGCGTAACGGAAAGCTCAGTCAATTGACGCAATTTCCCGATTTTCGAGGGCAGACGCGTCAAGCGGTTTTCTTCAAGATTCAACAAGCGCAACCGACGGAACGGCTTCAGGAAAGACTCCTCGTCGTTGGTCAGCCCGGTGTCGCGCAAATTCAGTTCGGTCACGTGATCGAAGTTCAGCTTCAGACGGGGCATGCTTCGCAGGTGCCGCGGCAATGAAATGCCACTGAG